>NZ_VEWK01000009.1 GCF_006376675.1 Brucella pecoris | reverse complement strand
CATAACCGCCAAACTCAATCAACCAACTCAAGGGACGAACCAGTCTGCCGCTAGCAGCGTCGCCGCCCTCGTTGTGGCGCCATATAGACCCCATCATTCCAAACTGTCAACGCAGTTTCGAAAAAATTCAGGAATTTTCTTTCCACAGACAATATGGTCCTTTTTAACCAAATATCAACCGCGAAAAACTGGCGATTCGAACAGTTGCGACGAATCCATGACACTTTGCCAACAGCAGCCCAGCAGCAGCCCAACAGCAGCTATGACAATTGGATGAATGAGCATGAAGCCTATGCCCTATATTCTGGCAGTCGATGGCGGTGGCACGGGGTGCCGGGCGCTGCTTGCCGACGGCAATGGCAACCCCGTAGGCCGGGGCACAAGCGGTCCGGCCAATATCGGGGCTGACCCGGCAACGGCACTGGATAATATCATGCGCGCGGCGACACTGGCTGCGGACGATGCCGGACTGGATGTCTCTATATTGAAGGAAACCTGCGCCGTGCTCGGGCTCGCAGGCGCAAATTCGCTTGTCGACAAGGACCGCGTGGAACACAGCCTCCCCTTCGGCAAAGTGAAGATCGTTTCCGACGCAGTTTCTGCCCTGCAAGGTGCGCTCAGTCATGAAGACGGTGCGGTCGTTATTCTCGGCACCGGCTCGGTCTTCGTCAAACGGAAACGAGATGCATTCGAGATTGTCGGCGGTCGCGGCTTCATGTTGAGCGATCATGCAGGCGGCGCATGGCTTGGTCGCGAACTTCTCGAGGAGACCTTGCTTGCTCTGGACGCCATGGCCGAACGCACGGAACTCGTAGATGCCATACTGACACGGTTCGACGGTGACCTGCGCCGGATCATCACCTTTTCGCGCTCGGCGACGGCTGCAGATTATGCGGCCTTCGCTCCTACCGTTTTCAATTATGCGCATAAGGGCGATGCGCTCGGCATCCTGATCCTGCAGCGCGCCTGCACTTACATCGCCCGCGGCCTGGAACGGCTCGACATAGAGACGCTTGGCCGGTTCAGCCTGACGGGGGGCCTCGCCTTATCCTATGCAGCGCTGCCATTTCTTCCGCATCGTGAGCTCTTTCGACCCGCGCTTGGTGATGCGTTGCAAGGAGCTTTATCGCTCGCCTTGCTGACAAACGGACGAGGTTGACCGCCAAAGCGCCACCTATCCTTATGGACTCACAAAGGACGCTCCAAACTATTGAATCTATGCATCGTGCTTTCCGAAAATCGATCCCGATTTTCGGACCGATGTCGTCGCGGCGAAAAGACTTGTCGCGGCGGGGTTTACCCCCTAACTTCTTATATACGGGCTTTGACCTGAACTTATAAAGCGGCGCCGTTTTTAACGGCGGCGTTTGTTGCGGATTCTCTTCATGCATTTCCGGGCGGAAACGGTTTCCGTTCTTCGAGGAAATGCTCCACAGGGGTGGCATGCTGACCAAAAAGGGCAAATATGGCCTGAAAGCCATGGTGCATCTGGCGGGCGTTACAGATGGACATCTGGTTTCGGCCAGCGAGATCGCCGAAAAACACCATATACCGCGCAAGTTTCTCGACAATATTTTCACCGAGCTTCGCAATGCCGGTTTTGTTCTGAGTCGCAAAGGCAAGGGTGGTGGCTTCTGCCTTGCCCGACCGGCCAACGAGATTGCCATTGGCAATATCATCCGCGCGCTCGACGGCGCGCTTGCCCCCATCGCTTGCGCCAGCAAGACAGACTATCGCCCCTGCGACGACTGCGATGAGGACGAATGCGAGGTTCGCCAGATGATGCTCGATGTGCGCGAAGCCATCGCCAGCGTTCTGGATCATCGAACTCTCGCTGACAACAAGGCCATGGATATAGCCTCACTGTCAGAATAGGCGTCAGGCGGCCGACCAGTTCGGGAACGGATCGTTCAGCCCCGACCAGCGCTCCGGTGCAAAGTTTTCTTCCCCAAGGAGACACTGGTCCAGCGCATCGATGAGTGCATCTTCCTGCATTGGATCGATACCGATGAAAACGATCTCCTGACGTCGATCCCCCCATACCTTATGGAAATAGGGCTCCATGGCGCGCTGCCATTCAGGTTCCCCCGGCCAGTATTGCTTCGGCACGGATGACCACCAGCGACCCCTCTTTCCGGTGCGCACCAAAGCGCCAGCCTGACTGATTTCACCGACAAAATCGGGCCGTGTCGCAAGCCAGAAGAAGCCTTTCGCCCGCACAACGCCCGGCCAGCCCTTGTCGATGAACGACTGAAACCTTTCGGGATCAAAGGGACGCCGCGCGCGATAGACAAAGGAGCGCACCCCGTATTCCTCGGTCTCTGGCGTGTGCGAGGCAAAGCCATGCAGCTCCTTGTACCAGAGCGGATGCTCATGTGCCTTGTTGAAGTCGAAGAGCTTTGTGTCCAGTATGGCGTCGAGCGACACTTCGCCGAAATCGACCTCCTCAATGCGGGCATCGGGATTGAGCGAGCGGATGACCTTATGAGCCAGATCGCGCTCCTCTTTTGAAGCCGCCGATATCTTGTTCAGCACGACGACATCGGCAAACTCGATCTGTTCGACCAGAAGGTCGACAAGCGTGCGCTCGTCATCCTCTCCAAGCGATTCGCCGCGATCGCGCAGAAAGTCACTCGACGCATAATCCTTCAGCAGATTGGCGGCATCCACAACCGTCACCATTGTATCGAGCCGGGCGACATCCGAAAGACTGTTGCCCTTGTCGTCGCGAAATTCAAACGTGGCGGCGACGGGCAATGGCTCGGCTATGCCGGTCGATTCGATCAGCAGATAATCGAAGCGTCCCTGGGCTGCCAGTTGCGAAACTTCCTTGAGGAGGTCATCGCGCAAAGTGCAGCAAATGCAGCCGTTGGTCATTTCGACCAACTGTTCATCCGTCCGGGAGAGATTGGCGCCGCCTTCACGAACGAGGGTAGCATCTATATTCACCTCACTCATATCATTGACGATCACCGCGACGCGGCGGTTCTCGCGATTATTGAGCACGTGATTGAGTAGTGTCGTCTTCCCGGCCCCAAGAAAGCCGGACAAGACCGTAACGGGTAGTCTCTTTCTCATGACTCCGTTCCTTGTTTAAACTGGATGTAGTCAATCGTGATGATGGTGATCGAGATTGAAGGTCAGCGTGGTGAAAAAGCTGAGCTTGTCCGCTTCCTTTGAATCGGACAGCGGCTTGGAATAGCCCGCTCCAACGACGTTGAGACCTGCATTGCGAATCCTGATCCTGGCGATGCCTTCCGCGTCGGTCTTCACCGGTGCCGCATGGCTGTCATTGACATAATCCGCCGTGACTTCGACGCCTTCCACCGGCTTTCCGTCAAACAGAACCTGCACGGGAAGCTCGTTGCCCGCCTCCAGTATCGTCGGATCCATCAACGGAACGATTTCGAAAGGCAGGCCCTGAGCCTCTGGCTTTTTGCGCAAATGGTCGAGAATGGCGACGGCAAACTTCTGGCTCTGGCTGGACTGTTTGGCGCCCGGCACTTCCGATTTCGGCTTGTTGACCCACTTGCCATCCGGCCCCTCGGCCCAGAAACCATTATCGAGCGTGCCGCTGACCACAACTGCATCCTTGGGCACGCCCAGCAGGGCGTGATCTTCCTGGCGCTTGATCTCCACGGCGACATCCTTGCCATCTACATCCTTCGCTGTAACCGTCTTGAGCTTCTGCGGATCATAGGCTTCATCGCTTGCGCCGTGACCGTAAACAACGGCTTGCGTTCCATGGCGCTCGGCAATCCAGATACCGTGCGCACCCGCAACCGCGGGAGCAAGAAAAGTCAAAACGGCACCAGCCTGAAGTACCCTGACGAAATTGTGCATTTTCTTCTCCTTAATGTTATATCATAACATTTCTATGGGCAAAAATGGGCGGTCGGAACCGCCCTTGAGTGTTTCAGCAAAAACCGTGAAACGGCTTGCGTTAGCTGACGCCCGATCACCTTATTCTGGTTCTGAAGTGCCGGGCTGCCGGTAGGTTACAGCCCGGCACTGTTGCAGCCGCCTTGCTGAACGCGCAGGCACCCAGCAAAGGGACGCGGCTGCGGCTGTTATTTCGACAGACAGCCTTTGAGGGAATCCGCCAGATTGCGGATTAGCTGCGGGTAAAGGTCCGGACCATCCTTCAATTCTGCACCCAGAGGATCGAGAATGCCGGTTTTAGCATCCGTCCCTTCGATAACGGTGTTCACCAGCCTGGGCTCGAACTGCGGTTCGGAGAACACGCATGTTGCGCCGAGCGACTTGATCTTCTCGTGAATCTCCTTGATGCGCGCAGCACCTGGCGCCTTTTCCGGGCTGACCGTAATCGAGCCCGCCGCCTTCACACCGAAACGATTTTCGAAATACTGGTAGGCATCGTGGAAGACGATGAATGGCTTGTCTTTAACTGGCTCCAGTTCGCTGGCGACAGTCTTGGTCAGCGCATCGATTTTCTCGCCATAGTCCTTGGCGTTCTTTTCATATTGCGCGGCATGTTCCGGGTCGCTTTCGCCGAGCGTCCTGGCGATATCCGCCGCGAGAACCTTTCCGTTCTGCGGGTCGAGCCAGAAATGCAGATCATATTCGCTGTGACCATGATGATGGTCATGCCCGCCTTCAGACGCTTCGGCGGCATGATCATGCGCCTTGTCGGCATCCTTCTTGTCGTCATGAGCATGATCATGACCTTCGGCACCGTGGCCGTGGCCTTCCGCACCATGATCGTGCGCTTCGAATGGGCCGCCTTCACGGAATTTCAGCTTCGTCAGGCCATCGGCTTCGCCAAGCGCAACGACCTTCGCGCCATCGCCAAGCGTATCGATAGGCTTGTCGAGGAAGGTTTCCATCGACGGACCGGCCCAGAAAATCACCTTGGCGTGTTCGATTGCTTCGGCATCGGATGGCTTCAGGCTGTAGACATGCTCCGAACCCGCACCCTGAACGATCAGTTTCGGCTCGCCCACGCCCTGCATGACTGCGGAAACGATGGAATGGAGCGGCTTGATTGATACCACAACGCCATCGCGTTCTGCGGCAAGCGAGGCATTTGCCGTAACGGCCAGAAATGCCGAGGCGAGGAGGAGGGAGCGGAGATGTTTCATAGTCTCTCTCTTGTACGATTGGGAAAGGGTATCATATTCAAGTGATATGTTATTTTATTACGTCAGTTGCGTTATGCTATAACGTCTGCCATAAGGTGAGGCAACCCCCAATTTGGAAAAATCACAGCGGTGGTTGCGTAAGATAACGAGCCGCAAAAAGCTGATAGGAAAAATCCCGAATCGGCGAATAATCCGTGCGTGGAACAAGAACATGCAGGCAGTGAAAGCCCGGAAGAGATGAGCAGGAAGCCCCCCCTCCCCGTCGAAAAGGCGCGGGAAACATTGATCGAACTGAAGGACGCCGGTGTCTATCGCGACGGGCGCTGGCTCGTGCGCAATGTCGACCTGAGCGTCGAGCGCGGGGAGATCGTGACCCTGATCGGTCCAAATGGCGCGGGAAAAAGTACTGCCGCCAAGATAGCGCTGCGCATCCTGAAGCCCGACGAAGGCAGCGTGGTCCACGCGCCGGGGCTGCGCATCGGCTATGTGCCGCAGAAGATCAATGTCGACCGCACGCTGCCGCTTTCGGTCGAACGCCTGATGACATTGACGGGCCCTCTGGCGCGCAAGGATATTGAAGCTGCACTGGAAGTGGTCGGCATCCCGCATCTTGCAAAGGCCGAGATCGCCAACCTGTCGGGCGGCGAATTCCAGCGCGCATTGATGGCGCGTGCGCTGGCCCGCAAGCCGAATCTCATGGTGCTGGATGAACCGGTGCAGGGCGTCGATTTCTCCGGCGAAGCTGCGTTGTACGAACTGATTGCGAAACTGCGCGACGATACGGGTTGCGGCGTGCTGCTGATTTCGCACGACCTGCATCTGGTCATGGCGGCGACCGACCGCGTCATCTGCCTCAACGGCCATGTTTGCTGCAGCGGAACGCCGCGCGATGTGACGGCGAGCCCCGAATATATGCGGCTGTTCGGCAGCCGGGCAGTCGGGCCGCTTGCCGTTTATGAGCATCACCACGATCACACCCATCTGCCCGACGGACGCGTGCTGCATGCCGACGGTTCCGTGACGGAACACTGCCATGCCGATGATGGTCATCATCATGAGCACGACCACGAACATCATCACCATGAGAGGAGCGCGCCGCGTGCTTGACGACTTCTTCACCCGCGCCATCATCGCCGGTGTCGGACTGGCGCTCACCACCGGACCGCTCGGCTGCTTCATTGTCTGGCGGCGCATGGCCTATTTCGGCGACACCATGGCACATTCGGCCCTGCTCGGCGTGGCGCTGGCGCTCATTTTCGACATCAATATGATGATCGGCGTTTTCGCGGTTGCCGTGGCGATTTCTGCCATTCTGCTGCTCTTGCAGCGCCGCCATACATTGTCGGCGGATTCGCTCCTCGGCATCCTGTCCCATGCCACCCTGTCGCTTGGCCTCGTCCTCGTGGCCTTCATGACATGGGTGCGTGTCGACCTGCTGTCGTTCCTGTTCGGCGATATTCTCGCTGTCTCGCGGACGGATATCGCCTTCATCTATGGTGGCGGCGTGTTCGTGCTAGCGGTTCTGGCCTGGCTGTGGCGTCCTTTCCTCGCCGCCACCGTCAGCGAGGATATTGCCCGTGCCGAAGGCATGAACCCGGCCCTGTCACGCATTGTTTTCATGCTGCTTCTGGCTATCGTCATCGCCATTGCGATGAAGATCGTCGGAATTCTACTGATAACCTCGCTGCTCATCATTCCGGCAGCAACTGCGCGCCGCTTTGCCTCCACACCCGAACAGATGGCCATTCTGGCCTCGCTGATCGGGGCAGCCGGGGTCATCGGCGGACTTTATGGTTCCATTCATTTCGACACGCCGTCCGGCCCGTCCATCGTGGTCGCGGCGCTTGCCATTTTCATTTTGAGCCTGTTACCCCTACATAAGAGGGAACAGGCATCACCGAAACGGATCGCTGGACAATGAGCACGCATCACCATCATCACACCCCCCAGGACCTGACCCGCAATCAGACACTGGTTTTCGACGTTCTGTCCAAGGCAGAAGGGCCGCTCAGCGCCTATACGATCCTCGATCAGCTACGTGACGACGGTTTCCGCGCACCGCTGCAGGTCTATCGCGCGCTGGAAAAGCTGCTCGATTACGGAATGATCCATCGTCTCGAAAGCCTCAATGCCTTCGTTGCCTGCGCGCATCCACAATGCCACCAGCAGGGTCTTGTGGCATTCGCAATCTGCGAGAAATGCGGACAGGTGACGGAGTTCGCCGATGCGGCGATCGAGAATCTCGTCAGCGCCTGGAGCCTTCAGAACGGTTTCAAGTCGCGCAAGACGACATTGGAGCTGCGCGGACTATGCGAAGCCTGCGGCGAGCATTGATCCGGCAAATGTCACCTGAACAGACAGGAAGCTGTTCAAGGTAACCATGTCCGCAAAATCCCCGCTTAAAAAGTAACGCATCCGCAATCGAAACCTGCTAGATTAGTCTAGAGAAACTGCGCATCGTGCTTTCTGAAAATCGTTTCCGATTTTCAGGCCGATGCCGTGGGGAATAGCAGGTAAGATTTCGATATGGCGCGGGTTAAGCCATCCCATGAACGTCGCAGGGAAGAGAGACAGCGCACAAGGCTGCGGTCCGGCAAGATCGTAGGCCTCGACGGTCGCTTCATCATCGAATGCCAGTTCAGCGATATTGCGCCCCACGGTGCCAAACTGAGAACTGTTGAAGTTCCGACCCTGCCCGAACGCTTCTGGCTATTCGATGATTATTACGGTCGCGCACTTTTGGCCCGCGTCGCCTGGCGCAATGGCCGTGAAATGGGTGTCGAGCTCATAACAGACCCGACCGTCACGCCGCTGGACGAAGAGCGGCTCGCCCAGCTTGCTGGAAAATATTACTCGCTGTGACCAACAGGCTGTGCGTTAGCCTGTTTCTCTGGCTCTTGCTTGGCCGGTGCCGTGGGTGTCGGCGTGCCGCGCATGTTCATGGCGCGGATTTCTTCGGCTGAAATATAATTGAACTGCTCGACCAGAAGGTCCTTGATGACCGGCTCGGGAAATCGTGCATTCAGATCGCTGATAATCGAGGCACGCACATCCTCGAAACTCACCTTCTCGACCTCTTTCGTATCCGAATAGCTGCCGTAGAATTTGCGGAAGATTTCATCACTGATGAAAAACTCCAGCGGCACGGTCAGCTTCTTTCGGATGTTCGAATCGATCGTATAGACAAGCTGCGTCACCACATAACCGGCAACACTGCCGTTCGAGATGATCGGTACGCTCATCACATCCGTCTTGACGTAATCCACGCCCCCAAACTTTTCGGCAAACCCACCGGTTGCGGCCTGCGCCCCATCCGAAGATGAGGCGTTCTGGCGAACCGCCATGAAAAGCGAACCGAAAGCGACGGCGCAGATCCACAGACCGATGGCAATGATGCGGATCATCGTGCGTGACCGAGCCTCGCGCTCTGCATACTGTAGGTGCCGTCGGCTTCCTGCGTTTCCAGCGCGCCGCGAATGAGGTCAGCCAGTTCACCCACAGCCCGCAAATGCAGTTGCAGCGCTTCGCAATTCTTCTCAAGCTTCTGCTTCAGGCTGTCGAGCAGCGGCTGAAGCCGCTTCATCGTCGCTGGCTCGGCAGCGCTGGCTGCCTTCTTGATCGCCTTGTTGAAGTCGTAAAGTCCGCGGCTCTTGCGGGAATTGATTTCCGCCAGATCCGGATTGCCGCCCTCCAGCAGAAGGCGCGTTTCGGTATCGATGACATCTTCCAGACGTTGGATTGCCCGCACGACCGGCTTCAATGTGGGGTTCTCGGCCGGTTCCTCTGCCAGCACCTGACCGGGTTCGCTCGTGACAGTGACGATGTGCGAATCCTCTGGCGGCAGGCTGTTATCAGAGCTTGTCTCGGTCATTTAGGGGTCCTCAATTATGAAGCATGGCGGACGCTTGTCGTTGCGGGCCAATCAGCCGCGCGCGCTGTCCGTATCGCTGTTGTTGTCGAGCTGCTTTTGAATGAGCTTGCGTTCGAAGCCATGCACAATGTCCTTCGATACGGCGTTTTCACTCACATGGTCTCCCAGATTGTCGATCACGTCTCCTAACGCTAGCGTCGTCGGCGCGTCTGCCCGCCCGTTGCGCGCCGCCTGTTCTTCAAGCAACTTGGCAATGCCGACACCGCCGCCATCCGCCATCTTGTTTGCCATGGCTTCCGCCATCATGGACTTCCAGTATTCACCGGCAATCCCCTTCCCGAAGGTCGCCGTCGTGTCACTGGTGAACATCGACTGCACGAAGGATTGCAGCATGAATGCCTCGAACTTACGATAGGCCGGATTGGCTGCATTCTGCGCATCCGGCCGCACGCTGATCCCAGCCGCAAGGCTGTCAGAAAAGCTGGCGAAATTATCCCGCGTCAGTCCACCGGCGGCGGATGCCACCATGGTCCCGGATACGGACGGCGCTCTCAACCGTTCCGCTGCCATGCGATAGGCTTGCGGATCGGCTGCACGCGCCACGTCCATCACCAGATCTGACGGCGGGTTGATCGCCATGCACGACTCCTTGTTTTAGAGCGCGTTTCGATCTGATTGCATCAGATCGGCGCTCTAAAGTTTAGTTTTGTCGCGCATCTTATCCAAAAACCGCTTCGCACTTTTTGGGATGCGCTTTGTTACTTGCACCATAATGGGTCAAACTTGACTGAAACTTGTGCGTGCGTTCAGCTTCGATTTTGCGCTCAATCAAGGTTTTGCGAGCGATTTGTCGTTTTCCGGCTAATAAATTCCTCGATCAGACTGGAAAGTTCGCGCCGTTCGCGATCATTTCCAGCATCCGTCAGGCGATCTTTCAGCAACTCGACACGTCTTTGTTCCTGCAAAAGTGCTTTGCGCTGTGATTCGAGACGCAACTCAAGCTGCTGCGATTCGGCGGCATTGGCTCCGAGACGCTTGATGAGGAGCGACGGGTCGATATTGAACGCATCGCCGTCATAGCGGCGATCCTGCATGACGATCAGTGCCTGGCGCTCCTCATCAAGTGCGCTCTTGCGCGCATTGGCTGCGGCAAGAGCCTGCTCCAGCCGGGCGCTACCGAGCTTTTGCAATTCAATCAGCTTCTTGAGATTGCGCGGGTTCATCATAGCCACCCTTAAAACAACGCGCGCAACTGCGTCGCAGTTTCGTTGGTGAAGAAACGCAGGAGTTCCGGCAGGATGAAATAGACGACCAGCAGCCCTCCCCCCAGCACGAATGGCATCGATACGAAGTAAACGGGTATGGTCGGCGTCAGCTTGTTCACCAGACCAATGGCGAAGTTGACGAGAATCGCAAAGACGATGAACGGGGCCGCAATGCGCAGCGTTGCCAGAAATGCCGTCGAAAGCGCATCGGTGAAATCGATCATCGCCGCATCGGGCCGGAATTGCCCGTCAACCGGAATGGCCACATAGGAATTGAGCAGCGCCCGGAATATTTCCAGATGCATGTCGGTGATGAAGAACAGGAACAGCGCGCTGAACGTGACGATGGTGGCAAGTGTCGCCTGCGGTTCGCTTTCCGTGATGGCATCGGCAGGGGAACCGGAATAGCCGACTGAGACGGCCATCGTGCTGGCCATGAATTGCAGTGCCCAGAAATAGATATGCGCCAGAATGCCGATTACCGCGCCGACGAACATTTCACTCGCCATCAGGCGAAACAGCGTCCACGGTTGCCCGGCATCGACAACGGTAACGATACGCTGCAGCACCAGTGGCAACACCGCGAATGAACAGGCCAGTGCGATATAGAGCCTGACCTGCAACGGAATGCGCGCACTCGAAAGCCCCGGCATCAGCATGAGGCAGGCGCCGATCCGGCAGAACGCCAGAACGGCGGCCAGGATGATTTCGTTGAGCGGCAACTGCGCGACAGGCACTTAAGGCCCTTTCATCGTATGAAGTAATAACTACTCCCCTCGTCCTTCGAGACGCCAAGCCTCGACAAGCTCGGCATGGCTCCTCAGGATGAGGGATGTGGACGCCAGAACTTTTTCCTCATCTTGAGGAAGCGCCCTGAGCGAAGGCACGGGGCCGTCTCCAACCCTCGCTCCCCTCATCCTGAGGAGGTGTCCTGAGCGCAGCGAAGGAAACCGTCTCGAAGGATCGAAGGATCAGAGGATCGACGAACGCTGACCTCCTACGAGATGGCACCGAGCGATTTCACTTCCACACCCCGGGCGATTTCGACATGGGACAAAACAGGCAAAGTGGCGAACAGACGCTCGATAATCATGCGAATGTATGGCCGCGCTTCGGGTGACGAAACCAGCACGAAACGTTCGCCGTTATCGAAGTGTTTGCGAATGACGGTAGACGCCTCCGTTCCAAACTGTTCCAGCAGGCGCGGATCGATATCGAATTCGACGATTTCGCCCTTGGCGTCACGCTTGAGGCTCTGGTGGAAAACCAGATCCCAGCGATTGCCAAGGCGCAGAACGTTCAGCACGCCATTGTCGGACAGATCGCCGCAAATCTGCTGCGCCATGCGCATGCGGACATGCTCCACGATCATTTCCGGGCGACGCACCAACGGCGCGATTTCCGCAATGGCTTCAAGGATCAGATGCAGGTTGCGGATGGAAATACGCTCGGCGAGCAGCAGTTTCAGAACCGCCTGCAGGCCCGAATAGGAAATATGCGACGGGCAGATATCTTCCAGAAGCTTGCGATATTCGGAGCCGAGACGGTCCAGCAGAATGCGCATATCCTTGTAGGAGAGCAACTGGGCCAGATTGTTGCGGACGATTTCGCTCAGATGCGTCAGCAGGACCGAGAGATTATCCACAGTCATATAACCGTCGCGGCGCATATCCGATGCAAAGGTTTCCGGCACGGAATAGGCACGCATACCGAAGGCCGGTTCGCGCACTTCCTCGCCCGGTATGGACGGAATCGGGCGTTCGCCCAGCACAACCAGCGTTTCGCCGACACGCAACTCGTGGCTGGCAACAGCCGTGCCGTGAATCTTGATGCGATAGCTTTTTGGTGGAATCGCGATGTCGTCGGTCACCTTGATTTCGGGGATGACGAAACCGTATTCCTGCGCAAATTTGCGGCGCATCTTGTTGACACGGTGGGCCAGTTCCTGCTGCGAAGCGATCAGGCGGGCAGAGAGCTGCTTGCCGAGGCAAAGTTCGATCTGGTTGGTTTCCAGCGATGCCTTGACGGAATTGCGCTCCTGTTCTTCCACGTCGCGCTGCTTCTTGTCGGCCTCGTTCGCTTCCGCCTCGCGCTGGCGCGCTTGTCGACGGGGTACGGCAATGCCGATGAAGGCCATTGCGCCACCCAACATGAAGAACGGGAAGGCTGGCAGGCCAGGCATGATACCGAGGACGAAGAGCAGCATTGCCGCAACCAGAAGCGCCTTCGGATAGGCGCCGAGCTGGCCGAAAATCGCCTGATCTGCGGAGCCGCGCGTGCCGCCCTTTGACACCAGAAGACCGGCAGCGAGTGATACGATCAGGGCCGGAATCTGCGTGACCAGACCGTCGCCGACCGACAATTTGGTGAAGACATCGGCTGCGTGCGCAATATCCATATCGTGCCGCGTAGCACCGATGATGATCCCGCCGAAAATATTGACGGCGGTGATGATGAGGCCCGCAATCGCGTCACCGCGCACGAATTTCGACGCACCGTCCATGGAACCGAAAAAGGAGCTTTCCTCTTCCAGCTCGCGGCGGCGACTCTGCGCTTCCTTTTCATCGATCAGACCCGATGAGAGATCGGCATCGATGGCCATCTGCTTGCCGGGGATGGCGTCGAGGGTGAAGCGCGCGCCCACTTCAGCAATACGTGTCGCGCCCTTAGTGATGACGAGGAAGTTGACGATGATGAGAATGCAGAAAACGACCAGACCGATGACGAAGTCGCCGCCCATCACGAATTGCGAGAAGCCATGGATCACATGGCCGGCAGCAAGATAGCCTTCGTTGCCGTGGGTGAGAATCACGCGCGTCGTCGCGATATTCAGCGACAATCGCATCATGGTGGCGATGAGCAGCACCGTCGGGAAGGCGGAAAAGTCCAGCGGGCGCTGAATCCAGAGCGAAACCATCAGGATCAGAACTGAAAAGGCGATCGAGAACGCCAGCCCGATATCCAGCACGACTGCTGGCACAGGCAGGAAAAGCACCGTCAGGATGATGATGATGCCAACCGCCAGCCCCATATCGCTGCCGGTCAGAAATCCGCTTTTCATGAAGGGTTTAGCCGCTGCCTGCTGCACATCCGTCTCCTGTTACGAAGCGGACCTTAGCTTGTGAAGCTTGCGCGAGGCTGCGCGCAGAGCCTGAATCAAAAGCGGCATGTGTGTGCGAAAATGGTGATTTTCGAGTACCGGAGCGGAGTGTACTTTGGGGTACGTGAGCACCGGAACGCAGACAAATTGCCATTTGCAGCCACAGATGGCGACTTTTGGAACAGGCTCTAAAAACCTTTCTCGATACGAGAATAGGCAAGCAGTGTGAACGAGTTGATCTGCGCACCGACGAACGGCGCAGTCAGGGCAAGCACGACGAAAATGACGATGATCTTCGGCACGAAGGTCAGCGTCATTTCCTGAATCTGCGTCAGCGCCTGGAAAAGCGCGATGCCAATACCTGCGAGCATGGCGGCCAGCACCGCCGGACCGCTTGCCATAAGCACGGTCCAGATCGCAGAATTGACGATATCGAGCGCATCGGCCTCGTTCACCGCATTATTCCTAGCTGACCTTGACGCCTGGGCCGATCATCAGCGTCTTGCCATCTTCCAGTTCGGCCAGCATGCCATTGGACTGGATGGTGACGGATTTCACGACGCCCGAAATGCTGCCGTCGGCATTGGTCAGCGTGCGGCCGATCCAGCCTTCGGCCTGCGTCAGTGACGTGTTGGCGATCAGCGTTTCAAGCTTGCTATTCATCTGGACGGCCTGCTCGACATTGGAGAAGGTCGCAAGCTGCGAAACATACTGCGTCGCATCCATTGGCTGCGTCGGGTCCTGGTTCTGCATCTGGGTAACCAGAAGCTTCAGGAAGGAATTATAATCGACGCTTGCCTTGTTGGCCGCGGAATTGCTGTTGTTCGTCGTGTTGTTGGTCGTGTTTGTCCCGACCGGCGGTGTCGTGGTCATGGGTTTGCCTCCGCAGATTTCCGGGTTTTGAGCACAGGCAAAGCCGGGGTTTCCAAGCCCATCAGTTCGGCCTCGCGTGGATATTGCGCGCGAATTGTCTTGAGCGCCTCGAAAACGCGCCCGTTATGAACCAGCTCGTCGACCAGCTTCAGCGCATTCAGGATTTCCGCATCCTTGAACGTGGAAAACATGCCTTTCAGCATCTGCGCGAAGGTGATGTGAGCCTGTTCGCGCATGGCCGGTTCGATCAGCATCATCTGCGCGGCGAAATAAAGCTGGCGCAGCGGTGTCGTGGTGTCTTCCGGCTGGAGAACATGGTTTTCCAGAAGAAAGGTCGCGTCGTTCAGGAGTTCGAGCGAAACCTTGCGGTCGGCTCGCAGTACTGCACCGTTGATGAAGATTCTCTCGCCCGCGCGCAGCGAAAGGCGAATGGCCGGTTTTCCGTTCGGGGTCATCTCAAAGCCCATCCCGGATCGACTGCGTGATCTCGATCAGCGTGGCGTAATCATTGCTTTCGCCCTGACGGATACGCTCGATTTCCTTCAGCACGAAAATGCCGACGGAAATGATCGCGGCCTTCAGTTCCTTTGGCAGCACGTTTTCCTCGGACCCCAGATCATTGATGATCGTGGTCCAGAGCTTGGTGGTGAAATAGGTCGCGTCGATCGCCTCGCGGGAGCCGCTGCCGTTTGCCTTCGCCGCCTCGAGCATTGCGATGGAACGGTCGAACAGTGCCCGCTCCCGTTCCTTGGCGCTCGCCATATCGTCATTCATGACATCTTCGTAGCGCATCTGATACATGGTTTCTCCGTCTATCAGCACCGGTCGGACGGGCTCGCCTCATGCTGCGTCCGCCGTGGTGTTCATTACCGGAACCGCAACCGGGCCACCGCCCCGATGCCGTCCCTCTCCCGACTATCTGAGATAGTTGAGCAGGCTCATATTCTGCAACTGAACCGTCAGCGAATAGGACGTTTCGATCTGCGTCTTCAGAGCGTTTACACGCGTCGCCGCTTCATAAGGATCGACTTCCTCGAGATTGAGTACGGACTGGTTCAGGATCTTCTGCTGTGCCGCGATACGTGTGGTGGCAGCCTCGGTGCGCGATTGGGCCAGACCGAGCGTCGTCTGCTCCGACGTCGTTTCGGTGATCGCCGTCGTCGTGGTCTGCATGGCCTGATGCGTCAGCGCTTCGAAAGCCGAGCTGTTGAGACCGATGGTTGCAAATTCGGCCACCATGACCGCAGACATGATCGTCTTGCGGAAACCATCGGCATTGGCGGAGATCGACGTGTCAGCGGTTTCCGTCGGCGAAATCCGGCTTTTGATGACCGTATCCGATGCATCCGACCAGTTTGCGGCCCAGTTGGCGTCGTTGAACTCGTCGGCGAAATCGCCTTCCAGAAAGGCCTTCATCTCATCACCGGTGATATTCGCCACCTGCGGATCGTCGATTGCGAAGCCGAAATGTGTCTGAAATGCCTGGCGCACCGCCGTCTGCGCGGCACTGCCTTCTGTATAGTCTGCAACCGGCTTCACATCGGTGTTCACACCGGCAAAGATATATTCGCCATTATAGCTGGTGTTGAGCAGGCCGGTGACAGAGTTGAGAATAGACTTTGCCGACTTTGCAATCGTGGCAGCGCTTTCAGCGGTGTTGTTGGCGCCCGTCAGGTCGCCCAGAAAGTTCTGCGTGTTCTCGATGATCGTGCCGGCAGCCGTCTGCGTCGCATTCATGCGCTGCTGTAGCAGCTTGTTCATATCTGTCAGCACGCTCAGGCGATCATATTCCTTGCGCAACGATACGGTCTGGCCGGATTTGGAGCCCAGCGAAAGGCCGACATCGAACACGGTCCCCGTAGTCGCTTCCTGCTGCGCCTTCAACATCTCGGCCTTGTTCTTCGCCACAAGAGCCCGCAAGGATGACGTTGCGCCATAGGTGGAAATCGATTGCGCTTTCATTGGCCTCACACCGCGTTGAGAAGATCGTCGAGCATTGCGCTGATCGTGGTCAGCACCCGGCTCGATGCCTGGTAGGAATGTTCAAGATCGAGAAGCAGCGCCATTTCGGTGTCCATATCGACACCGTTGGCGTTGGAGAGAGCGGCGTCCGCCTGGGTGGCGACCGTCGCATTATAAGAAAATTCGCTGTTGGCTTTCTGACGCTTGCCTTCGAGCCAGCTTATCGACGAGGCGCTATAGTCCGTCAGGCTGGAACTGGTCGCGAGCCCTGCCACCGAATTGAAGGTCATCGGCTCGGAGAATGCTTCATTGAGCGCCCGCAGGCGATCGCTGAAGCCTGCCGCACCTTCGCTATTGTATTTGTAATCGGCCCCGTTGGCCCCGCCGTCGCGCAGAAGAAGCGAGCTGCCGCCTTCGGACGTAACGAAGGCCGAGGACACTTTGATGGTGCCTGCAATACCTGCCGAAACGCCCGCGCCGGGGACATCGGGTGATCCGGCCCAGCTAAAGAGGCCCGTCTTGTCGGCTCCAACGCCAGTCTGATCGCTTTCCGCGAACATCGTTACCAGATTTCGCGCGATCTCGTCGAGCTGCATCTGGTATTGTGGCGCGATCTGGTCGCGCAACTGCAACAACCCGCTCAGGCGGCCGGTGCCATACGGCTGGTCGAACGTCTCGTGATTGAGCGGCACGCCATCCACCAGCACCGCATTGCCGGAAATGCCCGGCGCCAGCACCGTTGACTGCTCAAAGCTCACCTTGCGCGCCGTCGTCTCGAACAGGGTCACGCCGTTTTCGGCAAAAATGACCATGTCATTATCGCCGCGCATCATGGTCGTGATTCCGATCTCGCCGGAAAGCTGCTTCAGGATCGCATCGCGCTGATCCATGTAGTCGGAGACATCGCGATTGGCGCGCGTTCCACCGACGATCTCCTGATTGATCTTTTCGAACTTGGCCAGAAGATCATTGATGTTGGCGACGGAATCCGCAATTTCACGGTCCGCATCGTTGCGCAGCGACTGAACCTGCTTGGTTCCGGCATTAAGTGCATCGGCGAGCGATTGCGCCGTCGATACGACACTGTCGCCAAGCGCACTGTTGGATGGCGAAGTCGCATAGGTCTGGAGCGCATCGCGCAGATCGCCGATCAGGGCCGAAGGCGAACCCGAATAATTGTCTGCCGAATAAAGCGACGAAAGGCGGTCAAGCCCGCCAGCGAGAATGGAAGAGGAAGAGGCCGAACTGTTCGACTGGGTAAACCTGTTGAACAAGGCTTCATCCGCCGAACGGCTGATACCCACGTAAAGGGAGCCGTAAGGCCCCGATACGAGAGAAGCAGTCCGCCGGGAATAATCCGGATCGTTGGCCCTGGCAATATTGCTCGAGACAACGGAGGTCTGCTTGGACGTTGCCGCAAGCGAACTTTTGGCCGTCAGAAGAGCAGAACTAAGCGACATCTTACCCCATCCTACAAGTGCATCCCCGGTCAAGGTATGAAGCGGTCTCACCCCCGAAAATGCGGCTGAATTAACTACCTGGAGCACTTCCCATTATTCCGCCTGAATCGGAACTGCTCTCAAGCGCCCGGTCCGTTGCCTGTTGCCTGAACGGACCGGATTTGCAGCAATTCCGGGGAAGACTTATGCCTTCCCCGGAATCACCTCGATTTATCTCTTCAGATTGACCAGAACGTCCATGAGTTCGGAACCAGTCTGGAAAACTTTCGAATTGGCCGTATAGCTACGCTGCGCCTCGATCATGTCGGTCAGTTCCTGCGCAATATCGGCGTTGGATTCCTCCAGCGTGCCCGACATGATCTTGCCCATGCCGTCGCTCTGCGGGAAGCCAAGGCGGACATCGCCCGATTCCGCGCTCGGCAGGAACACGTTGCCGCTAACCACCGTCATGCGGTCGGGGCTTGCCACATTGGCCAGCGGAATGCGCGCCAGCACCTTCTGCGTACCGTTTTCGTAGATAGCAACAACCGAACCGTCATTGGCCACATCCACGCCCTTGACCGAAGATGGCGCCTGACCGTTAATCTGTGCCTGCGAGATCGTGTAATCACCGGCGCGCTGCGTCGATGCACCCAGATCGAGGTTGAGGGTCTGGCCGCCATAAGCTGCGAGGTCGACGGCAATATTGCCACCGGGGTTCATCGCACCCGTCGTCGGATCGAATGTCAGCGTCGTCGGACCACCGACCACTGCATCGTCAGCAGCGTTCTTGACCGTGACGCTCCATTCGTCCGCGCCGGTCTTGGTGAAATAGACGTCGAGCGTGATCTTTTCGCCCTTGTCATTGTAGGAGATCAGCGATGTCTTGTGATTGAACTCACCGGCTGCAGGAATATCGTCGGTAGACGGCAAATTAACGGTGAAATTGCCGGACGTGCTGGCCTCCGGCGGAAGTGTGGCGCCGTTGACATTGATAATGTTCAAACCGGCTGTCGTCGGCGCGCCAGCCGGATCGTTCGGACCGGCACCCAAAAGATAATAGCCGGCTGAGTTGACCAGATTACCGTTCTTGTCGGGAACGAAGGAGCCGGCGCGGGTCAGAAAGGTCGAGCCGTCCGCCCCTTGCACCACAAAATAGCCGTTGCCGTCGATGGCAAGGTCTGTCGTGGACGATGTGGACCGAATACCGCCCTGATCGGAAATGCCGTAACGAACATTGGTCAGAACACTGCCGGAATTATATTGTCCGCCGGTGCTCGGCAGAACGAGCGAGGAAAACTGGGTTTCCGCGCGCTTGTAACCGACGGTGCTCGCATTCGCGATGTTGTCAGCGACCGCCGACAGGCGGTTGGCCTGCGCGTTCATTCCCGAAACACCGGTCCGCATCATACCGTAGAGGCTCATTGGCAGCTCCTGAGAAGTTGTAGCATCCAGCAAAAATTCTGAAACATCTGAACTGGAATCCGTAAAATCGAGCGATTGAACCGGCGCACCGGTCCAGTCATCCGCGATGAAGCTAATGGACCACGCTTGCGTGAAACTGTAGCCTCGGGACTTTTTACGCTTTTACTGAGGGGACCGACGCGATTTTGGAACAAGGGACAGCAGTCGAAATCGCGATACTGGGAAATGCAGGCGATGCAGCAATATCACTCGATGTTGATGCAGTAGCCGAGGAAGCGTTTGGAATCGATGGGATCGAAACCCAGTTGCTCGCGCAATTTCTTGCGCAGCTTGCTGATGTGGCTTTCAACGACGTTTTCTTCGACTTCGCTATCGAAGATACCGTAGATTGCGCTGAATATCTGCGCCTTGTTCAGGCGGCGACCACGATTGGCAATCAAATATTCCAGGATGCGGCGCTCGCGGCGCGGCAGCGGAAAATCAGTGCCGTTGACCTGCGGATCACGGCCATCGGAGAAAACGCGGATCGGGCCAAGTTCAGTGCCACTGTCGTTGGAAGCGGCGGACGCGCCTGCACGGCGGCGGATCGCATTGATGCGCGCAAGAATTTCGCGCACATGCACCGGCTTGCGAACAACGTCATCAACTCCGGATTGAAAAAGCTCCAGCGTATGCTCAAGCGAGGGACGGTCATTGACCGCGATCACGGGCGCCTTGCAACGTTCACGAATTCGGGCCGGAAGGCGATGCTGATCCGCACATTCGCCGATCAGGAAAGCTTCGATAGCCATGATGTCCTGTTGCGGAACGCTGTCCACCCATTCATCGAAATCGGTAGGGGTGAAACCCGTTGTCGTGATGCCTTCGCGACCAAACCAGGAAGAGTATCCTTCAGTCACTATATCTCTGTCGTCTACGACAACAATCATCGGCCCGCCTTCCGAATCAATATGTTAGCCCAAGCACGATAGAAATAACTGGCAGGACGAATCCGCAACAATGGCAAATAATTGCCCGCAATATATTGGGAGGCAATTTAGCATATTCTAATTTAATGGGAATCGCATTGATTGCAACGCGCCTACGTCTTTAGCGGTAAGAACCTTAACCAGACGTTAACGGCTCACGAAATTTTACGATTCTTTACAAGGGCTTAAAAATCCGCTCGCTAAAATAACCACCAACAAGAGCACCAACCAGTGATTGAATACCCATAAGATGGGTGCACCCGACGGTCTGTTACAACCCAAAAATTTTACGGGATTCCATTTCAGCCGAAGCAGAAGCTTCGCGCCTGCGGCGTCCAATTTCCGAAGCCGGTGGCGACCATATTAGTCATCACGCGACAGACATAACGCTTCTGGGCAGGATCGTTATTCGGGCCCGCGTGATAGCGCGCGACCGCCATCGTCCAGTTGCCTTCGCGCTGTCGAAGCTGACGCAGAAAACGCGCCGCATAATCGACATTGAGACTTGGCATCAGCATCGCCGCGACCGACGGAAATTCCTTGCTGTGATAATAGTAATTGATCTGCATGCAGCCAAGATCGATCAGTTTCGCACCTTCGGCCCGGACCTCGTCGAAGCGCCTTACCGCCGCCGTCTGCGATGGCATGAATTCCGCGCGCCCCTCGATATTCATTGCATAAGGTTGCAGGGAATTCTTGCGGCCCGTTTCCGTCAGGCCGACCGCATAGAGGATACCGAGCGGAACATCATAGCGGGCTGATGCCCGGTGCATTTCGCGCTCGCAGACATTCTCGGCGCGGGCTGGCCCGCTATCAGACAACCAGACCGCGGTTGCGACCATCATTGCGAGAAATGCCGTTCCCGCCGTCCTGACTGGTTTGCATGTCCGAGCGCTCGCGTCCTGCCTGACCGGATTCACCATTCTGCCTGCCCTCACCACCCGTAAGATCGGCCCGCGCCTGAGTGCCGTTACGTCCATCGAAGCCCTGCTGCATATTGAAAGCCTGCTGCTGGCCCGATTGCTGCCCCGCGTTCTGTGCCGCTTGCGCCTGCTGGACTGCACCTGCTGCATTGCGGTCTGTAACAGTGACGGAAATTTTCGCATCGTCTGCGATGCCTGCGGCTTTCAGCGCTTTCTCGATCATCGAGCGGTCGGCGGCGAGTGCTTCTGCCGCATGGGTCTTTTCAGCGACGAGATGCACCTCGACGCCTTCCGACGCTATGCGGATGCGTGCCGTCACCGCGCCGAGTTCCGCCGGATCGAGGCGGATCTGCAACGTCTTGACCGTGCCGAAACTGCGCTCGGAAACCACCTGTATGTCAGCGATCCGGGCTGCCGCCTGTGATGGTGTCGTCGCCTTGATGTCCCCCGGACTGGTGCCCTTTGCGGTCGGTTGCTGCTGGATATCGGTTCTGTCGGGCACCTGGTGGCCCGACTGTTGCTGCGCCTGCCCCTTGTCCGTTTTCAAAAGGCTGGCAAAATCGTCTCCAGCGCCTTCGGCCTGATTGTCACCAGTCGCTTTTGCTGTATCCGGATTGATCGCCTGATCCGCCTTGCCGCTGACCGATGGCGTTACCGTGGTCTTCGAAGACGCGGTTTCGGACGCTTGCCTGCTTTGATCAGTGTGCTGCTCGGCACCCTGTTCGCCCAACTGCTTCGGGTCGGGTTCCTTAATTAAGGCAGAAAGCGGATCGGAGACTTTTGTGCCGTTTTCCGCGATATTTGCTGTGGCAAAATTGTGATTCGTCCCTTTCAAATCAGGCGACGGAACGGCCAAAGAAAGGAGATTTTGTGGCAAAGCGAATGCAACGGTCGGTTTCACCGCTTCCTCTTCCTTCGCATCTGCCGCATCCGAGCCGACGTCGGCTTCACTTTCACCCTTCTTCTCGACCTTGCCCTGTGGCTTTTCGAGGAGCGAACTGAACAGTTTTGCCGGGTCGGCACTATCCTGTCCCTCACCCTCGGCTTTTGCCTGGGAAGGACCGGAATTGCGCGCAAGCGACGCAAGACGGCTGGTGGAATTCAGCAGAATATCAACGCTCATTGAACGGTCTTTCCTAGCAAAGCATCGATCTCGGCAAGCTTGCGCCGCGCATCTTCCATCGTTTTTTGCAAATCATCTTCCGGCTGGTTCTTGACCGGCTTCAGGCTGACAGCCATTGGACCCGGCACCGCGTTTGGTACCGGCTTTTCCACCTGATGTTCCTGCGAATCCGCAACTGCCATCGACGGCACATCCCGTTCGGTGAGAGCCGGTTTTGCAGGCGGCAATGCGCCTGGAGTACGGGTGACGACCGTGCCGACAGCTTCGGCAGCCTTTAGCAATTTCCGGTCCCGCTCCTGCAATTTGTCGGGTGAAATCTGCGAGAGTTCGCGAAGTGCGCTGCCCGCCGAATCCGAAGCCACATCGCTTGCCGCCGCGTAGAGATTGGCGCGGGTGGGGTCGGCTTTCAGTCTGTCGGCAAGCTTTTTCGCCTCCGCCGACATGAACCGCGCCCGCTCCGTCTGACCATCGACAAGCGCACCGCGCGCGATCTGCAGATAAAGCGAATATTGCATGACAGGATCGGCGGACCCGATCAGCTTTGCCAGCTCCGCATTGCCGATACGGTCGTTGAGTTTCACCGCAGCATCGACAAATTGTGCCATGAAATCACGCATATAGGGCGAACGGGGAAAGCGCTGGAGATAGTTTCGCGACAGGAGCCTGATCTTGTCGGCATCGCCCAGCTTGGCTGCAATCGGCATCGAACGACGGATTGCAGCTTCTTCGAATAGCGTGCCGGGCGCATCGAGCCGCACCTGGTCAAGCCGCATCAAGGCCGTCGCGGGATCGAAAGCAGTCATCTGGCTGGCCGTTACAAGGACAATCGATGCCCTCAGTTCCGCTGGAACGTCGGATGACAGCGGAACCGAGAAAAGCTTCACCACTTCAATCGTCTGGCCGGAAGCATAGGCCAGCGCACCCTTGACCAGTTCCGGCGGCACCGCATCCGTCTTGAGGTCGGCTAGAACCTTGCGCACCGCTTCGGGATTGCCGCCGTTGAAAAGGTAGATGATCGCCGCATAGACATTGTCCGGATTGCTCCAGACCTCATTCGACGCTCGCCCCATATCCGCGCTGACAAAGCCCAGAAGCTTGTTCAGCATCACCACGGCTTCCGGTTTTCCGGCAACGACCTGATCCTGCAACATGCGCAACGAACGCACGAGCTTGTAAGGTTCCAGCACCGGCAACATGCGGGTCTCAGCCAGCGCCTGCGTTTGCGCAAAAGCCGGATACGCCTCTCCTGCCAGGGAAAAGCCTGCGACACATGCCAGCAAGGAACGCATGGCGAACTGCTTCATGGAGCAGACTTCAGGAAAATATCGATGCGACGGTTCTCAGCCGCATTCGGATCGCTGGTGTTCTTGGGCTGGCGGTCGGCATAGCCTTCGACGCGCAGCACGCGCTTTTCATCAAGCCCGCCACGAACCAGCATATAATAGGCCATCTGCGCGCGTGCCGAAGACAGGCGCCAATTGTCATAGGTCGCGCTCTTGAACGGACGCGCATCCGTATGTCCGCTGATGATGACTTCGCCCGGCTGTCGGGAAATCACCTGTGCGATACGCTCCAGCATCTGCACCACACGCGCATCCGGCTTAGCCGATCCGATGGTGAACATGCCATAGTCGATCTTGTCGGTGAGCTGGATCATCACGCCGCCATCGACCGGAACGACCGTCACATCGGGCATTGGCTCGGCCTTTTTCGCCTGCGCACTCTCTTTCGCAGTTTCGCCCTCAGCTGCCTTTTTCAAGTCAGCAATCAACTGCTCTTGCGTTTCTGCTGGCGTTTCAGCCGTCTTTTCGGCCTTCTCCGGCTTCGGCTGGGTTGCTTCCGGCTTGGGTGGCGCGGCAGGCGCGGCATCGGGCGGGGTCAGGTCTTCGACAGCCTTGCTCGACCAGTAATCCGGGCTGAACGGATCGCGATAGGCATCGCCACCCTCGGCACCCGTTGCCGGACCGGATTGCGAGGTGCCACCATCGCCCTTGGCGGATTGGTTTTGCAGGACGCCGGTCTCATGCGCAAGTTCCGACAGAACTGCATAGGGTTCCCGGAAAAGCTGGCGCTCTTCCTGTTCACTTGGCGGCGCAACCGTCGTATCGTTGATGACCTTGGTGCTGTTTTCAATCTGCTGGTCGCTTTCATAGCGAACCTTGCCGTCTTTTTCCTCAACGTCCTGCACGCCCTTGGGGCTTGAATGCCGGTCCATCAGTTTGACGGGATTGAAATAGCTTGCAACCGCTGCCTTGGTCTCCTCATTGGCGGCATTGATGAGCCACATCACGAGGAAGAACGCCATCATGGCGGTCATGAAGTCGGCATAGGCAATCTTCCACACACCACCATGATGGCTGTCATGGTCGTCGTGCCCGCCGCGGCGAACAATGATGATCTCACGTTTGGTTTCGGGATCGATGTTCATTGAACCGCAGCCTTCAGTTCTTCGAGAAGCGGCGCGATACGCGTTTCAAGCATCCGGTCGCCAAAGGAAAAGGAAAGTTCGTCCGCCCCGGTTTCTGAAAACCGGCAGCCTGATGGAAGCAGGGCGGCATGATCGCGCAGTGGCACAATCAATCGCGCTGGACCGGAGATTTCCGGTGCTTCGCCGTCGAGCGCCAGCGCCGCAATGCGCCGTGCGAATTCCGCGACTGCCTCGCGCTCCATTTTTTCCGCCAGCAAAGGCATCAGGATTTCAGCGATCTGGGCGGAGAAATTTCGTTCAAGTGCGGTCAACGCGTCGGTCAAGCTGCCTGCCAGCAACAGGGCCTGCTCGCGCGAGAAGGTAGCACGCAAAGTTTCGATCTCGGTCTCGTGCTCGCGAACAAGCCGTGCCCTCTCGGCCTCGTAAAGCGCTTGAGCCTCCCTGTGGCCATCCTCGCGCCCTGCTTCGAAAGCCACCCGCTTTTCTTCCTCGACGGCGATAATAGCGGCGACTTCCGCCTGCTCGACAGCGGCAGCTTTTTCGACCGTGGCAGGACGTTTCGGCGCATCACTGCCTGTTTGCGCAACGGGCGCTTCTTTCAGCGGCTTCTGCGGCAACGGAGCAGCAATGATCTCGACCGCCTCATCCTCGATATGATGGGTCGAAAAATCGGGAAGATAACGGCTGAGGGAAAGCGCGCTCATCGTCAGGCCGCCTCACGCTCCGGCATGATCGATGCCTTCAATGGCTGCGCCTCGCGGCTGGCGGCAGTTTCGTGGATCCACTGCTTGAGAACGGCGGCAACACGCTCCTCATCCATGTCGATCATCTGTTCCAGACGCAGCTTTGCGGGCATGCGCATGCGCTGGCGAAGATCGCTGAGGCTCGTCTTCATCTGGTCGGCATAGGCCTCGGGCCCGCCAATGACGGCCTGCACGCCGTCACCTGCCGTTTCGCCACCGACGAAATTCGGCATTGCCATTTCACTGGTCTCGCGGACAGCCACTTCCGTGCCTGCAGGCTTGGCATTCTGGTCACGCAGCAGCGGGCGCAGACCGAACCAGATCAGGAGACCAACGGCTGCAAGAATGGCCAATGCATTGACATAGGAACCGCTCTGGCGAAGCACCGTATCGGTCCATGGTGTTGAGACCGGCTCCATGTCTGCACCAGCAGGATCGAGGAAGTTCACCGCCGTCACGTTGATGACGTCGCCGCGATCCGCATTGAGACCGGCAGCGGTTGCGACGAGGTCGCGAATCTTGGTGATCTGCTGATCGACGAAATTGGCAGGCGGTGGTGTGGTGCCTGCGGTTTCCAGAAGGCGGGCCTGATCGATGACCACCGCGATGGACAGCCGCTTGACGGCATAGCCGTCGCTGACGGTGGAGACCGTCTTGCTGTTCATTTCGTAATTGGTCAATTCCTCGCGGCGGTCGGTCTTTTCCGTCGAGCTTTCGCCGTTGCGGTTCTGGATTTCTTCCTGCGGGATGTTCTGTTCCACGCCAGTTGCATTGTCGTTGCGATTGTTGCGGGAATCGCCGCTTTCGCGGACAACACGCACGGAACGCTCAACGCGGGATTCCGGATCATAGGTCGTCTCGTTGATCTGGCGGCGGTCCGTATCGAGCACGGCCTGAACGCTCGTCTGGAAATGGCCCATGCCGAGATAAGGCGCCAGCGCCTTGCGGATGCTGTCATCTACATTGCCTGCAACCTGCTGTTCCAGCGAAGCGGTCATGAGAGCAGCGCCATTGGCGGCCTCGCCTGCCGATGCCAGCAAGCGACCGTTGGTGTCGAGAACGGTGACGGCGGAAGCATCGAGCGACGGAACGGCGGCGGCGACCAACTGGCGGATGGATTGGGCGGATTCGGCAGCAAAGCCGCCTTCGGCGCGAATGACCACCGAGGCGGACGGCTTCTGGTCACCACGACGGAACGACCCTTTTTCTGCCATGACGATGTGAACGCGGGCAGCTTTCACGCCACGGATGGCCTGGATGGTGCGGGCGATTTCGCCTTCGAGCGCACGCACGCGGGTGATTTCCTGCATGAAGGAGGTGAGGCCGAGCGACCCCATATTGTCGAACAGTTCGTAGCCGGCATTGTTGGAGGTCGGCAGGCCCTTTTCGGCCAGATACATACGGGCATTTTCCGCCTTGCCAATCGGCACGAGGATGGACGAGCCATCGGCTTTCACATCGAAAGGAATGCCTGCTTCGCCGAGCGCGAGGCCCATGCGGTTCACGTCGTCACGCGACAGACCGACATAGAGCGTCTCATAGGACGGGCGGCCGAGATAGATGCTCGTATAGAGGATCGCGCCCATGAGTGCCGCGCCCACCAGTCCGAGCGCCACGAGTTTTCGCGCGCCGAGCTTGCCGAGCGTACCCTTGAGCTGTTCGATCAATTGCTGGAAATTCTGCTGCATCCACACCACCGCCATCATGATGGATGCAAACTAGCCCGCGAAGCTTGCGCGAAAGTGGCGGCTGACGAAGCAGGCGCTTTCAGAGACAGGGCGCGCGCAAAGAATTGGGGCGCGGAATAAATCCCGCGCCCCGTTTTCCGCCCAAAGACATCCGATCCGATCAGGTCGGTTCGGATGCGAACCCCTGATTTACCTGAGAACTCGCGAGCGCCGGCAACCCGGCGCCCTTGCTGTTTACCCAGATTAGCCGCGGAACAGCGACAGGATCGACTGGCTCGAGGAGTTGGCGATCGACAGAGCCTGAACGCCGAGCTGCTGCTGAACCTGCAGAGCCGACAGACGTGCCGATTCCTTATTCATGTCAGCGTCAACGAGCTGGCCAACGCCCTTTTCGATGGAGTCGGACAGGTTCGAAACAAAATCCTTCTGCATGTCGATGCGGGACTTTGCTGCGCCGAGTTCAGCCGCGCCGTTGGCCATCTTGCCCATTGCGGTTTCGATAGTGGCCAGGAAGTCTTCGATATCGGCGTCAGTTGCCGCAGTTTCAACGTCGATTACCATGACGTCTTCAAGAACGCCACCAGCGGTGCCATCAGCCTTGGTCAGAACGAGATTGGACGTATCGACGTCGATTTTACCAACCGTAACCGTGCCGTTCGATGCGCGATCATACGACGAAACAACGCTGAAACCAGCGGCTGCGCCTGCAGTGTCGGTCGCGAGCAGGTTCGAACCAGCGTAGTTCGCACCCTTGGCTGTGCTGCTCAGCTGATCGATCATCACCTTGATTTCGGCCTGGATCTTTTCCTTGTCGGAAGCGCTCGAACCGATCGCGGAAACAACCTTTTCCTTGATCTTGTCTACGACTTCGATGGCCTTGTTCATGGCGGTGTAAGCGGTGTCGATCTTACCGGCGCCGAGACCAAGAGCGTCCTGAACGGCAGAGTTTGCCTTGTTGTCAGAACGCATCGTGGTTGCGATCGACCAGTAAGCAGCGTTGTCGGCTGCTTCACCAACGCGCAGACCCGTGGAAATACGGCCCTGAGTCGTTTCCAGCGAACGGTTCGTCGAAGCGAGGTTCTGGAGAGCGGTCAAAGCGGAAGAATTAGTCAGAAGACTTGCCATAGTTTTTTGCCCCTTGGGAAAAACAATCTGAGGGACAGGCCGGATTTTTAGATTACCGGCATGGTAGAGCGGCATCATGCCTATTGCCGCGTAACGCGCGGAAACCCACCATGAGGATCGTCGTAAGCTCGAAATATTAAGAGATTACTAAATAATCCGCTCAAATTTTAATTGAAGCTTTCTTTTTCATCAAGTGGGTTCCTGGCAGATCGACGCGATCCGCCGATCCAAACTTATCCTCACCCCTGATGTTCTCTTTATGTTCCGTAAGTGTCAACTAATGGAGGAAAGATCATGCTTCGTTTTTCAATTCTGGCTGTTTCACTCATCTCCGCTTCAGCCGCATTGGCCGATAATCAGATAACGGTGAACTGGATCAACAATGCAGGCAAATCCATCAATTATACGCAAGGTGCATGCAATCCAGACGGAAAGTGTACGCGACCGTCGACGATTGCGAATGGTGCAACGGGCGTCCTCACACACAAGGCAGAAGATGATACATATCTGCGTTCGATGATTGCGCGGTACCGCTATTCCGACAACACCGTTTATAAGTCGTGTCAGTTGACGGTTTATGCTGAAGGACCGAGCTTCACTAACCCCGCGCCCGGATGCAAGGCGTCGGGTTATAGTCGGCATTTCATGAAATCTGATGGTACCGGCAGCAGTCCCACCTGCACTCTTGTGGCCGAAGAAGTCAATCATGACACCTGCGACTACAATTTGACCGTCCGTATCAACAACTGAACTTAACAACGAGCTGCGGTGTGTCAGCTCGTTCCTGTTTTTACGAAAAGGATCGTATCAGACTTCCGACCAAAATATTCCAGCCATCGATCAGCACGAAGAACAGAATCTTGAACGGCAGCGAGATCACCGTCGGCGGCAGCATCATCATGCCCATGGACATGGTAAGCGTCGCCACAACAAGATCGATCACCAGAAATGGCAGTACGATCAGGAAGCCGATTTCAAAGCCGCGCCGCAGTTCCGAAATCATGAAGGCGGGAACCAGCACGCGGAAATCGACGATACCGTCATCGCCGGTACGGAACGACGGATCGGCGAGATCTTCAAAGAGTCGCAGGTCCTTGTCGCGCACCTGTCCCATCATGAATTCACGGAAAGGCTGCGATATTTCGGTGAAAGCTGCCTGCTGCGTGATTTCATTGCGCATCAAGGGCTGCACACCATTGTTCCAGGCGCGGTCGAAGGCGGGCGCCATGACGTAGAACGTCATGAACAGGGCAAGAGAAATCATCACCATGCTGGCAGGCGCGGTCTGGAGGCCAAGGCCCGAACGCAACAGCGAAAACGCGATGGCGAAGCGCGTGAAGCTCGTCACCATGATGAGCAGGCCTGGCGCAATGGACAGCACCGTCAGAAGCCCGAACAACTGTACGATCTGACCGCTCGCAGCGCCGCTTCCCGCAGGCAGCAGGTTGTCGAGCGTCAGCGCCTGTTGCGCCTGGGCGGAGATGGTGAGAGCGAGCGTCAGGATGACGCCAAGGCCGAGAGTTTTCTTCATTCCACCACCAGCGCCGAGATGAAGATACGATCAACCGCACCTTCCGAACGCAGGCGCGCACGTTCTTCCAAATCGGAGCGCAGATAGGCAAGCCCCGCCGCGCCTTGCAATTGCATGAGGTTGACGCTGCGCAGGAAGCTCAGGAAATCGTCGCCGACGCTTGCCGCCATCGCTGCCGGAATTTCATGCCCTGGCTTTGCCACCAGTGAAGCTTCAAGACGCACCCATGTATTCTGCGGGATGCCGAGATTAGTGATGATCGGTTGCAAGGGTACGACAGTGCCGATGGCGCGCGATTCGAAATCACCGCGTTTCGGCTTGTCTTCCTTGCCGGAAGGCTTGGCCGATACGAGCTGATCGGCGGAAATCATACCGCCCAGATACCAGCCGCCGCCGCCAGCGATAACGGTCAGGACCGCGACAGCCATAAGCAACCCCGTCAAGGAACTCTTCGCCTTGCCATCCTTTTCCGTTGCCGTCGTATCGCTCATGCCAGCCAACCTAGAAAGGAGAAATCTGATCGAGAATCTGCTGGCCGTAAGGCGGCTGCTGAATCTCGCTCAAACGACCGCGACCGCCATAGGAAATGCGGGCCTCGGCAATCTTGTCGTAGGAAATCGTGTTACTGCCCGAAATATCGCGCGGACGTACGACACCTGCGACATTCAGCACGCGCAGCTCGTTATTGACGCGTACTTCCTGCGATCCACGGATAATCATGTTTCCATTAGGCAGCGTGTCGGTGACGATGGCCGCGACCTGCAGGCGGATATCTTCACTGCGCTCGATGGTGCCCTTGCCCTTCGATTTGCTGTCGGAATGGGTATTGACCGATGCGTCCATATCGCCACCAGCGCCAGCACCCGTGCTGCTGCTTGTGGCGAAAGAACCGCCGGCACCGTAGATGCCCTTCGACACACGCTCGCGATCCGTCTTGTTGTCCAGATTGGCGCGATCATTGATGGAAATGATGACGGTCAGAACATCGCCCGGCGTAGCCGCGCGCGGGTCCTTGAAGAAATTGGTCGAACGCTGATCCCAGAGCGAATAGGACGCCTTGCTCGGGCGCGCCGGATAGCCGTTGAACTGCGGATTGTTCTGCATACCAAGATGAGCCGCGACCGGTGACAGGTCGGGTGCCCGACCGATTTCCTCCGGCTTGGTGGCACAACCGGCCAGTAGAATGAGTGTCGCTGCTGCAAGAGTCGCTTTGTTCATGCTGTTCTTCATTGAACTGTATTCCCGGACTGCGCCGCGGCGCGCTGATCCTTCACAGCCTGCGCCGCGGTCGTCGTGCGCTGCGAACCGACGATGACGCGCGCCAGCTTCGCCGCCTTTTCCGGCGGCATTTCATTGAGGATGATGCTGGATACGCGCGGATTGAGCTTGAGGATCAGGGCTGCCGCCGCTTCGTCGCCGATGAGCGTCATCTGTGCTGCCGCTGCTTCCGGCTTCATTTTCGAAATGATATCGACCAGCGAATCCTGTGCCTTGCTGACGAACTCGTCACGGCGCTTCAGCCACATTTCATATTCCCGGCGCTTTTCCTCAAGCGCACGCATCCGCTCCTCGACATCGGCCTTCAGCTCGGTCAACTGCTTGGCCTGCAACGCATAGCGGGCGTCTGCCGCCTGGTCATCGATGTTGCCGCAGAACTTGCGGATCTCATCGAGATTGCCAAGCGGCGGCGAAGAGGCAAGCTGCTGTGCCGCCGATGCTTCGACCGGCACTGGAGCAGGCATCGCCGCCTGCTGCGCAAAAGCCGGGGCAGAGGCCGTCAGAAACAGCGCCACTGCCGAACCATACCGGATCATTCTATGAGCCATGGTCATTGCACCACCAGTTCCGCATGAAGTGCGCCGGATGTCTTGATAGCTTGCAAAATCGCGATAATGCCGGTCGGCTTCACGCCGATCTGGTTCAGGCCCTTCACCAGATTTTCAAGATTGGCGCCGGTCAGAATGCCGATCTTGGCATTCTGCTGATTGACGGCGATATCGGTGTTCGGTTCGAAAGCCGTTACACCGTCGCTGAATGGCTCAGGCTGAACAACCATCGGGGTTTCTGTTACACGAACCGTCAGACTGCCATGGCTGATCGCCACTTTGGAAATGCGGACCTTCTCGCCGATGACAACGGTTCCGGTCCGCTCATCGACCACCACCCGCGCCACTTCATCTGTCGTGATCGGCAGGCCTTCAAGCTCTGCGAGGAAACGGGCGGCAGGAACATTCTTCGGGCGCGACAGGCGGATCGTCTTGGCATCACGCGCAATGGCAACACCGCGACCGTAGCGGCGCTTGGCGAAGATATTGATCGTATCGGCGGCGCGCACGGCAGTCGTGAAATCGGGATCGCGCAACTCGACGATCATTTCGCTGTCCTTGCCGAAATTACCCGCCACTTCGCGCTCGACCAGCGCGCCATTCGGGATGCGACCGGAAGTCGGCACGCCCTGCGTCACGGTTGCGGCTTCACCTTCCGCTGAAAAGCCGGACACAATCATATTGCCCTGAGCAACGGCATAAATCTGGTTGTCTGCACCCATGAGCTGGGTCATGACCAGCGTGCCGCCCTGCAGCGACGTGGCATCGCCGAGTGACGAAACCGTCACATCGATGCGCGAACCGGCACCGGCAAAAGCGGGCAGATTAGCCGTCACGATGACCGCCGCCGTATTCTTCGAACGGGTGGAGTTGCGCGGCGCGCTGATGCCGAGATTATCCAGCATGGCGCGCATGGATTGTTCTGTGAACGGCGAATTGCGCAGGCTGTCACCGGTGCCCTTGAGGCCGATGACAAGACCGTAACCGACTAGCTGGTTTTCACGCACACCCTGAATGGTGGCGATATCCTTCAGGCGCGCAACCGCGCTGCCCCGGCCAAGCTCCGCATAGGACATTTTCGACGGATCACCGCCGGAGCCAAGCCAATCGGCATCGGCATCCACTGCGGAACCGAATTCCCGCGCATTCTTCGACGACTCATCAGCAAAGCCCGCGACGGGCTGGAAAATGAGTGCCAAAGCGGTGATAAGGACGGCGCAAATCTTTCGCAGAGCCTGAATCCAAAAGCGGCAGGCCGAGGCGAAAATGGTGATTTTCGAGTACCGGAGCGCAATGTACTGAACGTACATGAGCACCGGAACGCAGAAAAGCGCCATTTGCAGACCGGTATGGCGACTTTTGGAACAGGCTCTCACTGCATCCCCACCTGAATGCGACCATTGGCCAGCACCGTGCCGGACACGATGATGCCGCTGTCGACGTTACGAACCTTGATGAAATCGCCAGCCGCCCCGGATTCAAGCGGCGTGCCCATGGCGGTTATGGTCAGCGTACCGGCGGTAAAGACCAGCGGTGCCGGAACCCCGCGCGTGACCAGAGACGGCTCGCCCAATGCCGACACGAGGATCGGCTTGCCGGGAAGCAGCGTCTTGCGTGCCACCTTGCCTGCCGCCTGATCCGTTGAAAGCACATATTGGGTTGCCGCCGGTGCATTGATGAAGAACTGCTTTTCCAGAAGTGCGGTGTCGCTCACGATCTGGCCGGGATAGACGGTGGCCGAAGGCACAACAAAAGCGATACGGTCCGCCGCACCGGCGCCAGCCATTGCGGCAAGCAGGAAGCCACCGGCAAGAGCCAGCCTTTTCTTTTGAAAGATCGCCTTCACACAGCCCATCGCCATCACCGTCAGCGCAAGTTCTTCGACACGGTTGCCGCCATCTCGTCGGCAGCCTGGATAACCTTGGAATTCATTTCATAGGCACGCTGCGCCGTGATGAGATCGGTGATTTCCTTCACCGGATCCACATTCGACGCTTCGAGATAGCCTTGCTTGATCGAACCGTAGCCCGGATCACCCGGAACGCCGACCAGCGGACCGCCGGAAGCTTCCGTCTCGCGGTAGAGATTGCCGCCAAGCGGCTCCAGACCAGCTTCATTGGTAAAATTTGCAAGGGTTAGCTGGCCGAGGTCGACCTGATTGACCTGGTCCTGCAGCTTCGCGAAAACCTGTCCCGTATCGGTGACCGTCACTTCAACAGCATCTGGCGGAATGGTGATCGCCGGTTCAACCGGATTGCCGTCGAGCGTCACGAGCTGGCCATCGGCGTTCTTGTTGAACGCGCCAGCGCGCGCATAAAGCGTCTCGCCGGTCGGGCTTTGAATCTGAAACCAGCCCTTGCCGGTCAAAGCCAGATCGAATGGATTGCCGGTCTGGTTGAAACTGCCCTGCATGTGGAGGTTTCGCACCGCCGCCGTCTGCACGCCGAGACCAACCAGCGCACCTTCCGGCACGATGGACTGGTTCGCCTGATTGGGCACGCCTGCCGTCCGCTCGGATTGATAAAGCAGATCGGAGAATTCGGCGCGCGCGCGCTTGAAGCCGGTTGTGTTGATATTGGCGATGTTGTTGGCAATCACTTCCAGATTGAGCTGCTGGGCGTTCATGCCGGTGGCGGCAATCGTCAGGGCTTTCATGGCGTATCCTTAGCTGCCGTAAATCAGATTGGCATGCGGCTGATTTCGAGATAGGCCTGCACGATCTTGTCGCGGATCGCGATGGCCGTCTGGAGAGACTGTTCGGCTTCCATGACGGAGCTGACCACATCGCGCACCGGCGCATCGCCCTTGATGCCCTGAATGGAGGTTGCCTCCGCCGCCTGCAGCTTTTGCCCGACGGAATCCGTCATCTGCGACAGGACTTCGCCGAACGAAGCACCGGGAGCGGCCGGAACAGCCTGCGGCGCGGAAGCCGAACCCACACCCGTTTCGGCAACGGTTTCCGACAGGCGCGACAGGGCATTGCGCGCCGAAATGCTCATGATCGAGTCGTACATTATGTGCTCCTCAGGAGATCGATGGTCATGGAGATCAGCTCACGGGCTTGTTTCACGACCTGCAAATTGGCTTCATAAGAACGGTTGGCTTCACGCATGTCCGCCATTTCGACGACCATGTTGACATTTGGATAGCGGACATAGCCGCGCTCATCCGCTGCGGGATGGCTCGGCTCGTATTGTTCGATAAAGGCCGATGTGTCCTTGCCGACTTCGGCAATGCGAACTTCAGCCGCGCCAGTGCCCTGCTCCAGCTCGGTGCGGAAGGAAACCGTCTTGCGGCGATAGGGATCCGCGTCGGCGGTCTTGGCGGTCGACTGCGCATTGGCGATATTTTCGGAAACGATGCGCAGACGCGTCGATTGGGCCGAAAGGCCCGACGCTGCGATCTTCAATGTGTTTTGCAAGGCATCGGAAGACATAGCTACCCCTTCGCGACCGAAAGCATCATGCGATGGAACGCCTTGACGATGCTTGTGTTGAGCGAATATTCGCGGGCTATTTCACCGGCTTTCATCATTTCCTGTTCGACGTCGACCGTATTGCCGGAATGGGTCTGCTCGGTGATGTCATCCGGGCGCAGGCGCGCACCGGCGATCCCGTCCGCCTCGGCTTCCAGATGCAGGGGGCTGGTGGCAGCCATGGTGAGCTGCGTCTTGTCCAGCACATCTGCGAAGGGTTGCACGTCCCGCGCACGGAAATCCGGCGTGTTCGCATTGGCGACATTGCCCGCAACGGTGGCCTGTCGAACCGACAACCACTGTGCCTGCCTTGCAGCCAGATCGAAAAGATGAATGGAGCTCATTGAGTATCCCGCCTTTATAGTTCGTTAACTTAAAGGCCGGAACTTGCGTCAAGCTTGCGCAGGTTAGGGCAGTAGGGCAGTAGGGCAGTAGGGCAGTAGGGCAGTAGGGCAGTAGGGCAGTAGGGCAGAGAAGGATATGGCCGGAGCGGTCATCCGCAATCAAAAACACATTCCTTTTTCACATACTGCCCTATTGCCTTATTGCCTTCTCCTTATTTCCGCATCTCAATCACATCGCCCGATGAAGTCGTGAGCTGCCATGTGCCCGCACCACGACCGATTGAAACAAGGTGACTGCCGTCCGGCAGCAGCGAACCTTTTTCGACAAACCAGTAGCCTGATGTATCCTCGATCATCGCCATGCCGCCGACAACCTCGCGCAGTGCGAAAACCGGCTTCGGGAAAGCCTGCCCTTCCCCGCTTCCGTCGCCGCCATTACCCATACCGGTTCCCGGAAGACCCTTGCCGTTCGACATGACGGAGCCCGTCATCGTATTGTCTACATCCGCATCCGGCGCGGCCTGTTCGGACGGACGGAATGAGGGGAAACGGCGCACCGTTTTCTGCTCCGAACGGTCCAGCGGATCGATGATCTTGCGCTCGGCCTTTTCGGGCGAACCCAGATCGACCCGCTGAAGATAGGTGACGAAAGGCAGCATCGCGCTTCCGGCAGCGAGTGTGATGGCCGCGATCTTCAGATAGCGGTCCACCTTGCTCTGCGGTTTCTTCATGCCTTCCTGTCGTGCAGCGGCCTCGACCTCCGCCGTCAGGTCTGCAAGGAGTTTCTCTTCCTTTGTCTTGCGAAAGCCCGTCATCATGCGTGTTGCGCCTGTCTGTCGCCGCGCAGGGCTGCGGCAAGGTCGTTATAGGGATCGTCCGATAGGCCGGTTTCCGGCGATTGCTGCAAGGCTTCGTAAATGCGCGGCACAAGATCGACCGCCTGGTCGAGAAGGCCGTCATGGCCTTTCTGATACGCGCCTATAGCGCGCAGATCGCGGGTTTCCTCGAAACGGGCGACCATGCCACGTAGCTGGTTGACCAGCTTGCGCTGTTCCGGTGTCCAGTTGTGCTTTGCCAGACGCGAAACCGAACCCGGAATATCGACTGCCGGAAAGCGCCCCTGTGCTGCAATTGCGCGATCAAGCACGATGTGGCCGTCCAGCGTGCCGCGGATCGTGTCGGAAACCGGGTCGTTGTGATCGTCGCCATCGACCAACACCGAATAGATGCCGGTGATGCTGCCACCCGCTTCCGTGATACCGGGACCGGCCCGCTCCAGAAGGCGGGGTAGCTGGCTGAAGACGCTCGGCGGATAGCCGCGTGAAACCGGCGGTTCCTCGGCGGCAATCGCCACTTCGCGCGCCGCATGGGCAAAGCGCGTGACGGAATCGACGATCAGCAGGACATTCTGGCCGAGATCTCGGAAATATTCGGCAATGGCCGTCGCCGTGTTGGGCGCGAGGCGGCGCATCATCGGGCTTTCATCGCCCGTCGCCACTATCGTGATGGTCTTGTCGAGATGGCCCGCCATGGTTTCTTCCAGCATCTCGCGCACTTCACGTCCACGCTCGCCGGTCAGCGCCAATACTACCGTGTCGAAATCCGCCGCACGCGTCATCATGGCAAGCAGCGTCGACTTGCCGACGCCAGAGCCCGCAAAGATGCCAATACGCTGGCCGAAACAAAGCGGCGTGAAAATATCGATGACATTGACGCCGGTGCGCAAGCCCTTGTCGACACGCCCGCGACGCAGGGCTGCGGGCGCCAAGTTCTCGGATGCCATCGGCCGGGTGCCGGGTTGCAACACGCCCTTTCCGTCAACCGCATCGCCAAGCGCATTGATGACACGCCCGCGCCATTCCGGTGCCGGGCAGATGCTGAGCAGCCCTTCCTCGAACACCGCGGCACCGAGCGATGGAATGATGCGGTCGTCGAACGGTTTGACGAGCACTTGCGTATCCGCAACCCGGATGATCTCGGCAAGGCTCTGGCCGCCTTGTGCATGGATTGCCACCGCATCGCCCAAACGCGCATCACGCGAAAGCCCGCGCACGGCAATGGCCGAGCGCGACACGTCGCTCACCGTTCCGCCAATGCCGGTCAGTGGCTTGCGCGCCGCAGATTGCTGACGGGCAAAAGCGGCGAGACGCGAGAGCGGCAGGTCAGGCGTCATCCGTTTCTAGAGCCCAAGGTCTTGATGGCTTCAGAGACGGTGCTTTCCTGCTGCGACAACAGATTATTGACCTGTTCGAAAGCGCGGCTGACGCTGATAAGGCGTGTCATCTCCGTCATGGCATCGACATTCGAACCCTCGATCATGCCTTGCACGACGCCCACACTGTTGTCATCGACCACCGGTTGGGCGGGCTTGTTCGGGATCACACCGGACGTACCGGCATAGGTCAGGTCGGCATCGGCGGGAATCGTGAAGAGGCCGATGGAGCCGACCTGCGCACCGTTCTGATAGATCGCGCCGTCGCTCGAAATCTTCGGCGCACCACCACCCGGATTGAGCACGATAGGAGCGCCGCCGACATCGAGAACCGGATGGCCGGTAATAGAAACGAGATCGCCCGTCGGCAGCATGTTCATGCGTCCGTCACGCGTATAAATCTGTCCCTGCGGTGTCGAGATCGACATCCAGACATCGCCTTTGACCGCGACATCCAGCGGATTGTCGGTCTTGATCATCGGGCCTGCTTCGGTGCGGATGAAGCTCTTGCCCGCCGTGGCAAAACTGACGTCGTCACTGGCCTTGTTCGAAACGATGGTGTCGAACTTGGTGCCTTCGCCCCGAAAACCCACCGTAGAAACATTGGCGACGTTGTGGGCAATGGCATCCATCCGCCGTTCCAGCGTGATGAGCGACGAAAGCCCGACATAGATCGAATTATTCTGCATCGTCTAGCGCCCGCCCGGCTTGAAGTTCTGCAAGGTGCTCAGGATATCCATCGAAATGCCGACAGACGAGGTTCCGCCCAAAAGTAGGGACGCAATCGACGCCGGGCTGCTCGCCGTCGGATTGTTCATCTCATACATGGCGGTGAAGCGCGAAATGAGCTTCGATACATATTCGGGATCGGACATCTTGGTGAAGTCGATCTTCTCCGAGATCATCTTCGCCTGTTTGTCGATATCGGCATTGGATATGCTGGATGGCCAGCCGAAGGTCGTCTGGATCATCGACACCAGTGCCCTGTCACCAAGGATTTCGTAGGCATTGGTGATGGTCGGCGCCTTGCGTGCGAAATAAAGCGCAAGCCGCACGCCTTCATTCTGGCTTCCGGCTTCCGTCTCCAGCGTCTGGCGAAGATATTTGTCCACGACGCCTTGCTGCGCCGCAGTGCTCTCAGTCGCTTCCGCGCCCTTGCCTGCGAAATCGAAGACGGTCGCAAATTCCTTGTAGCGCTTGTCGGTCAGCTTGTTCGCCATGGCATCGTCGCTCGTGACGCCCTCGGTCAATATCTTGCGGACGAACGCCTTGGCGAAGGCCATGTCTTCCAGACCGAACGCCTTCATCGCGTAATTATAAAGGCGGCTATCGGCCATGAAATCATCGATGGATTTCACCTTGCCGATATTCTCCTTGTAGTAGGCGGTTTCCCGCTCCACCATCGGTTCCTTCGAAACACGCTGCAACGACCGCGCCATATCCGACGCAATCAGGCGATAGCTCGTCATCGTATCGACCATGCGCATGACCCCCTTCCGGTATTTCAATCCTTTATGAAAGACCAAGCTTGTCCGAAGCTGATTTTATTTGCGCGCTACAGACAAGGTTCGCGCAAGCCGCAGCGCTTAGGTTCCCGACAAAGAGAATGTACGGGAGTCTCGAGCTTTGGGCATTATTGTCGGTCTTGTCATCACACTGGGCTGTATGCTGGGCGGCTTTATCGCCATGGGCGGACATGTCAGCGTGCTTATCCAGCCTTGGGAGTTCGTCATCATTCTGGGTGCCGCACTCGGGACCTTCTTCATCGCCAACCCTTTCTCGCTCGTGAAAGACACGGGTCGCGCCTGCATGGAAGCATTCAGCAATGCGGTTCCAAAGCAGCGTGACTATCTGGACATTCTGGGCCTGCTCTACAGCCTGATGCGCGAGCTGCGCGCAAAGTCGCGCAACGAAGTGGAAGTCCACATCGACAATCCGAAGGAATCGTCGATCTTTCAGGCCTATCCGAGCGTATTGAAGAAAGAGGACCTTACCCATTTCATCTGCGATTATTGCCGCCTCATCATCGTCGGCAATGTGCGCTCGCATGAAATCGAAGCACTGATGGACGAGGAAATCCACACCATCGCCCGCGACAAGCTCAAGCCCTACCAAGCAATGGTCAGTATTTCCGAAGCTCTGCCTGCGCTCGGTATCGTGGCCGCCGTTCTCGGCGTCATCAAGGCCATGGGCGCGCTGGACCAGTCGCCGGAAGTGCTGGGCCATCTGATCGGCGCTGCCCTTGTCGGCACCTTTGCCGGTATCTTTTTCTCTTACGGCGTGGTCGGCCCGATCGCAGCCAAGATCAAATCGACCCGCGAAAAGAACAATCGTCTCTACATCGTCGTGAAGCAGACGCTCCTCGCCTATATGAACGGTTCCCTGCCGCAGATCGCCGTGGAGTATGGCCGCAAGACCATCTCTGCCTATGATCGCCCGACCATCGACGTGGTCGAGCAGGAAACCATGGCAAGCGCGCCGACCCAGCAGGCGGCGTAAGATGACGACATTGGGGCAAAACCGCAAAACCGATGTTCTGGCCGAGAATCTGCTGCGTGCAGCGGGCCTTTCGGGCGACGATTTGAAATCGCTTGCCCATGTGTTCAAGGATGCCTCGACACATTTCTGCGACCGGTTGAAACATGGCAGTGCCGCTGCATTCGACATTGAAGCAGGCCAGGTGGAAAGCACCGACGATGCTGCCTTTGCCGACATTCTCGACAAGGCGGCGATCATCGCGCCGCTGAAGGCCGAGCGCTGGGGCTGTACGCTCTACCTCACTGCCGATGCTGCGCTCGTTTTCTCCGTGATTGAAGCGATGTATGGCGCACAGGGTAATATGGGTAGCGTCGATGACGAGCGCCCGTTCGGCATGCTGGAACACAAGATTTCTGCGCTGCTTGCCGGTCATCTTGCCGGTTCGCTCGATCAGGTTTTTGCCGGAAACGGAAAGACGCTTTTCATTCCCGGTGAATGCACCGACACGGCTGAATTCGACCGTGAGAATTTCGAGCGCTCGCGCCTTTTTGTATGCCGCATCGATGTCACTGCCGCAGGCAGAACCGGGCAGGTTCATCTGCTTTTGCCGCGCAGCACACACAAGCCGATGCAGGATGCAGTCGCAGCCTTTCTGCGCCGTCCGATGGATCAGGCCGATCCGACCTGGGCGAAGAAGATGCGGCAGGAAGTCAGCCGTGCACGCATCGAACTCGAAGCTTTCATCCAGCAGGGATCGATGACGCTGGACGCATTGTCGATGCTTGAAATCGGGCAGGTTCTGAAACTGCCCGCCGACGCCATGGAACAGGTGCGCCTGCGCGCCGGCGATCAGCAGCTTTTCAAGTGCACGCTCGGCAAATCCGGCATTCATTTCACAGTCAAGGTCGGCGACCCGGTCAATCAGGAAGAGGATTTCATCGATGAGCTTGTTGCTGGCTAACGTGCTTTCCACAATGATGGCTCTTGCCTCACTTGCTGCGCTCATCGTGGTTGGCCGCAAGGCCAACGAGACGATTAAGCTCGGCAAGCTGCTGGCGCTGCGTGTTGCCGCCGCTTCCAACGGGTTGGAACGTGCCGTTAAGGCGATCCAGAGCGAACGCACCGATCTTGGCACTGCTTTGGCCGACGAAAACAACAAGCTAGAAGCCCGCCTTGCCGAAACGCAGCGTGTGCGCCGCGAAATGGACGAGGCAATCGAGGAACTGAACCGGCTGCGCAAGGCGCTGACCCGCGACATCCGCCATGCGCGCAATGTCGCCGACAGCGCGCCGCAACGGCAAGAAAAAATCGCGACCCCCACCGAACAATCGCTCCCGAAGGAAAAGAACGCGCTGCCGGTTTTCGTGCGTCGCGCGGTTCGTAAAGCTACCGTCGAACTTGCGGGGCAGGCATGAGCGCTGACAACAAGGACAAGAACATGCAGCAGGAACTGGACGAAGCCATTGAGGAACTGCGCGAGGAAAAGCCGCGCAGCACGCAGAAGGGTCCATCCAAGCCCAATCTTGAACTTATCATGGGCATCCCGGTCGATGTTCAGGTCGTTCTTGGCGGCACGACCATGCCGGTTGCCAATCTGATGAAGCTCGGCCGCGGCGCGGTCATCACGCTCGACAAGCAGATCGGCGATCCAGTCGATATCGTGGTCAATGGCCGGGTCATCGCTCGCGGCGAAGTTATCGTTCTAGAAGACGATTCCTCGCGTTTCGGTGTCAGCCTCACCGAAATCATCGGCAAGTAACAGACGCACTGCGGGTATTCTCATGACAGGCACTTCGACCGAAAACGAGCAGCAAGCCCTGGCCGAAGACGGCTCCACCGGGCTTATCGATACGTTGACCGGCTCTCAAAAAGCGGCGGCGATCCTTGTTGCCATCGGACGCCCCGCCGCCTCGCGTCTTCTGAAGCACTTCAATGCCGAGGACCTGCGCAAACTTGCCGGTCATGCTCGCACGCTGGAGCCGATTTCTCCGCTCGATTTCGAACAGCTCGTCAAGCAGTTCGAGGACTCCTTTGCCGAAGGCGCGCCGGTTTCGGAAGCCGCCCAGCGGTTCGAAGGCCTGTTGCGCGAAGCGCTGCCGCAGGAAGAGGTCGATGCCGTTCTGGAAGACCGCGTCCAGCCGCAGCTCGTTCAGGAATCCGTCTGGGTACAGCTCGGACGCTTGCCCGTGGAAAGCCTGCAGGCCTATCTGACGGACCAGCATCCGCAGATCATCGCCTATATCGTGTCGAAGCTGCCTTCCGACCTTGCAGCGCGGCTGTTCGTTGTTCTGCCGCCACAGTTACGCAATGCCGTCGTGCAGCGCTCGCTTCATATCGGCAATGTGGCACCAGCGGCTGCCGAACTTCTCGAAGACGTGCTGCGGCGCGACCTTCTCGGTCGCGGCGACGCCGGACCGGTCAAGGCTCATCACGGCCAGATCGCCAATATCTTCAACCAGCTCGACAGAAGCGAGATGGAAGAACTGATGGCGAGCCTCGAGGATCTCAACCGCGACGATCTCAACCGCATCAAGGCCAAGCTCTTCACCTTTGAAGATATTGAGCGCCTGTCGCAGCGCGCGCGCCTGCTGCTCTTCGATGAAGTGCAGACGGAACAGATCGCAACCGCGCTGCGCGGAGCCGACACGAGGCTTCAGGAACTCGTTCTCTCGTCGCTCTCGACCCGGGGACGCCGCATGGTGGAAACCGAGCTTGGCGCCGAGCAGGGCAACATAACCGCGCAGAACATCGCCGATGCGCGCCGCACGATCGCCCGTATCGCCATCGATCTTTCCGAGCGCGGTATCATCACCCTCGACGCTGGCGAAACCGCAGCCTAATCCCTGTGTGACCCATGGCAGATGATGCTGACAAGGAAAGCAAAACAGAAGAAGCCACCGAGCAGAAGATCCGCGACGCCTTGGACAAGGGCAATATGCCCTTCTCCCGTGAAACGCCGATCCTCGCCGGTATCGCTTCCTTTCTGATTATCGCGGTCTTTGTCGCAGGGCCTGCCACCACGAAGCTCGCCGTCTTCCTGCGTGAGCTGATCGACCGCCCCGAGGACTGGCTCCTCAACAGCGCAGAAGATGCAAGCCGTCTGTTCGGCGTGCTGGCGCTGGCTGTCGGCGCAGCGCTGGTGCCGGTTTTCATCATCATTCCGCTTGCCGGTATTGCGGCCTCCGCATTCCAGAACGCACCGCGTTTCGTCGGCGAACGCATCCGGCCACAGGCATCGCGCATATCCCCGCTCAAAGGCTGGCAGCGCATTTTCGGACGCGCCGGCCAGGTGGAATTCCTCAAATCGCTGGCAAAGTTTCTGGCTGCAAGCGTTATCGTTTTTGTCGTTTTCTTCAACGGTAACAGTCTTTTCACCGATGCGGTCGCTTCAGACCCCAGCGCCTTGCCGGAATTCCTGCGCGAGAACATGGTGCGTCTGCTCGTCGCCAATGTTCTCGCGATCACGGCCATTGCGGGTTTCGACCTTGCCTGGTCACGTATTCACTGGCGGCAGGAACTGCGCATGACACGGCAGGAAGTCAAAGACGAACTGAAGCAGTCGGAAGGCGACCCGCTGGTCAAATCGCGCCTGCGTTCGCTTGGTCGCGACCGTGCCCGCCGTCGGATGATCAACACCGTTCCGACAGCAACGCTGATCGTCGCAAATCCGACTCATTTTTCCGTAGCACTGCGTTACAAGCCCGATCAGGATGCGGCCCCGATAGTCGTGGCAAAAGGACAGGATCTCATCGCATTGAAGATCAGAGAAATAGCAGCACAGCACTCCATCCCGATCTTCGAGGACGTTCCGCTCGCCCGTGCGCTCTATAAGCAGGTCAATGTCGACCAGATGATCGCACCGGAATTCTACAAGGCCGTTGCCGAACTTATCCGGGTGATCAATACCCGGCATGCGATACATTGATGGATAGCCATGGATTTTATATATTTCAAAACAGTGACAGCCTGTTCCTCCAGATCGGCGGTGAAACGATGAAGAGCCTGCAATTCTCGAACGAACGCGAGGCGATCATTGCCCAGAATCTGTGTGAGGTCGCGACCGATCTTCGCCTGGTTGATCCGGCGGATTACATTGCCTTCATACGCTGCGAGCTTTTTGCCAATATCGCCGATATCGTCAGCTCAGCCACCGAGCTTTATTTCTTCCCCGGCACGCTGGAGCTCGGCCACGGCGGCGAATATCTCTGCGACTGGCAGTCAGCACCTGCCATCGTGCTCGACATGGAGTTTCGCAATCAGGGCGTCTATGCCTATTTCCGCCTGACGCTGACCGACAAGACGGCTGGTGTGGAGCTGAACCACATCGCGTTCGAGGATGCGGACGAAGATCCGGCCAAGAACACCGCACGGCTCGCCAACGCATTTGACGCCGCGCGCCTTCCACTTAGAAAAAGGGCCTGAAGCATTTCCAGCAAAGGTGCGAAGCGGTTTTGCGCACGGCAAATGCGGGGAGAAAATACCTCAAACACCGGATGCATGAAACATCCGGTGTCGTTGTCATTTTATATGGCTGCCGACATTACATCAGATGGTGGACTTCCGGCATTTCGATAATGCCGAGCGAAAGCGCGGTCGCCACTGCCGAAGTACGGTTGGAGCAGTTAAGCTTGATCTTCGCATTCTGCAGATAGGTCACGACAGTCCAGCGCGCGATGCTCAGAATTTCTGCGATCTCTCCGTCTGTCTTGCCGCTTGCGGCCCAGCGCAGGCAATCCACTTCACGCGGAGTGAGAAGGCTTGCGACAGTCGCAACATCCTTACAGCCGCACAGGGCGGAATGAATGATCCCGGACAGGCTCAAAAGCCGCGGCCGAAGCTTGGCCACAAACTGTTCGCGATCCTCATCCGGGCTGATATCGAAGCTGAACAAGCTGCATCCCACCGCGCCCTTCTGGCTGCGGGCCGATACGGCAATGAAAATATTGCCCAGCCCGTGCTTCTCGGCGTCCTGCAACAGTTCGGCGATATCAGGGCACTGGTCGGCATCTTCCTGAAGATCGCGAACAATGCCGCTGGCATCGTTCTGGAAATAAGGCGCATCTTCCTGAAAGATCGGATCGATGACGAAATAGTTCTTGGTGGAGTACCGCGCGGCCCAGTTTGTCGGCACGGTCATCACGACCGTAAGATCTGCGGAATTGGTCTTTGCACAATCACCCATCCGTCCGCGATAGGTGTGCATGATGTGGCGGCAACCGATCTCGTCGCGAATTCGCGTCAGGAGAGCAAGTGTGTCGCTTTGGAAAGCCGTTCCAAAGAAGGTCTTTTTGAAATTCGGAAAATGAATGAGGTCGAGTGTCATTTCTACAATATCCTTGGTACTCAAGCCCAAGCGCTATTATTTTACTGTATTTGGAATATCAGCGAATCATAGCTCAAAAGCTCTTCAATCATTTATGAGTGACATAAAAAATGGGGTCTCTGACAACCCGCAATTAATGGATTGCAAACCATTACACACAAAAAACAATGTAGAAATTAAGGCTCTCTTGAGAAATTTATAAGTCTAAAAGCCAAATAAGTATCACTCGACCGCTTCCTGAAGATCAGTTGTTCTCTTTTTGAACACTTCTTTGATTTCGACCGTAGGCACGGTAGAAAAAATCGATCGCCAGATCAACGTTCTCGCGAATCGTTTCGGCTGACGGCGGTTCCGGCAACGCGCCAAACAGGCGGGGGCGATAAAGGCCGGATAGAAACAGATCAGAAAGACTATATGCCATCTTTTCGGGATCGAAAGGCTCCAACTCGCCGTTCTGGATCATGTCCTTGAGATAGTCGGCCATAAGGACGAGGCTGCGCTTCGGCCCACGCTCATAGAAGCGGGCTGCAAGCTCCGGCTTGCGCTCGCTGACGCCCAGAACAATGCGCTGCGCACGCACCGCCGTCGACGACGTTATCAACGTGACCAGCGCCACGCCGAAATCGGTCAACTGCTGGCGAGAATTGAACCCCTTGTCGAGTTTTGCAATCAGTTCACGAAACATTGTATCGCGATAATGTTCGCAAAGGGCTACAAACAGGTCTTCCTTGCTGTTGAAGTAGACGTAGATCGTGCCCTTCGAGACGCCAGCTTCGCGCGTGATGTCGTTCATGCTGGCTGCATCGAACCCCATACGCAGGAACACATCCTGAGCGCCTTCAAGGATTTGGCGGCGTTTGGCAGGGTCCTGACCGGCGCCGAGCCGTGTGCGACCGCATTCCGTTTCGGAACCGGACGATTTGCCATCACCGGGTCGACTGACGTTTTTCTCATCATGCCGGTTGCGGTCATGCATCATCGTATCGGTTGTTCCTTTGGTGTTGCGATCGGGTTTCATTTCACAAGACTCTTAACTTTTTTCGAACCAAGCGGTTCGATACCCTCTTGATATGCGCATCTTATTGATTTATGTCAACATCGAACCGAGCGGTTCAATCCGAAGGATGTGCAGAAAGTTTCCCCTATGTCCGCCCCGAAGTCCGTTGATAAGGCCGATATTCATCCGTTCCCCAACGCCAAGAACTTCGCCTCGGCAACCCAGCCGGCGACAAGTGAGGCGCCTGTGAACGAAAGATCGCAGCCCCATACTACGCCGAGCCCGCAGGAAACCACCCCCAATGAAACCGCCAAGGGCGGCAAGAAGAAGGGCTTTGGCAAACGCGTCCTTCTCCCCGGCATTCTGGCGGTCGCGGTCGCTGGCGGCCTCTGGTTCGGCTACAACTGGTGGACGGTCGGACGTTTCATGGTTTCGACCGATGACGCCTATGTACAAGGCGACATCGCGTCCATCGCACCGAAGGTTACCGGCTACATCGAAAACATCCCGGTGGCGGCCAATCAGCAGGTGAAGGCTGGCGATGTGATCTTCCAGCTTGATGCGGGCGACTACCAGATTGCGCTCGACGAAACCGAAGCCAAGCTCGCAACCCAGCAGCAGACGCTCGTCCGCATCAAGGCGGAAACCGATGCCGCGCAGGCGCTGCTCCTGCAGGCAAACGCCGACAAGCAGGCCGCAACGGCTGTTCTGACCAACGCACAGAACACGATTGCACGCGTGCAGAAGCTTCACGCAACACGTTTCGTCGCGCAGGCAGATCTCGACACGGCCCAGTCCTCGCTCGACCAGGCTCGCGCCAAGCTCGCAGGAACGGACGCACAGATCGCTTCCGCCAAGGCCAATATCGAAGTGCTCAATGCCCAGTATAGCGAAGCCGAAAGCACGATGAAATCGCTGGAACTTGCCCGCGACAAGGCAGCGCGCGATCTTTCCTTCACGGCGCTGCGCGCACCGTTCGACGGTGTGATCGGTAATCTTGCCGGTAAGAAGGGTGATCTCGTTTCACCGGGCCAGAAGATTGCGGCACTCGTCCCCGTCAATGAGCTTTATATCGATGCGAACTTCAAGGAAACACAGCTCGCAAAGATCAAGACCGGCGAAACCGCGCATATCTATGTCGACGCAATCGACGGCACGAAGTTCGACGGCAAGGTCGCGTCCATCGCACCAGCTTCGGGAGCAGTGTTCTCGCTGCTGCCGCCGGAAAATGCGACCGGCAACTTCACCAAGATCGTGCAGCGCGTTCCCGTGCGTATCATGATCCCGAAGGAGGCGCTGGAATCCGGCAAGATCCGCGCAGGCCTGAGTGTCGTGGTCGATATCGATACGCGCACGGCACCTGAAGACAAAACGAACTGATCAAGTTCGGCAGATTAGAGCGGTTCCAGTTGAAACGGAATTGTAGAACCGCTCTATCTCTTTGTTTCTACGCATTATCCGACGCTAAGCCGCTTTGCACTTTTGGCTCGGAAATGCCCTAACTGAAATAACAGATGGCGGCGCGGCAAAACGGCTTCGCACCGCCCCTTTCTTCCATTCCGGAGTGCGCCGTCATGGCTGCAGACACGACAATGGGGCCAATGGTCCCGGCAGACGACCGCATCGACCCCAAGAAGGCATTCGCCTTTCTGGCCATGGTGTTTGGCATGTTCATGGCAATCCTGGACATTCAGATCGTCTCGGCGTCGCTTGCTGAAATCCAGGCCGGTCTGAGCGCCAGTTCTGACGAAATCTCCTGGGTCCAGACGTCGTATCTGATCGCGGAAGTCATCATGATTCCGCTATCGGGTTTCCTTGGGCGCCTGTTGTCGACGCGCGTTCTCTTCACCATTTCGGCTGCGGGCTTTACCCTTGCCAGCGTGCTCTGCGCGACGGCGACCAACATCGAGCAGATGATCGTCTACCGCGCCATTCAGGGCTTTATCGGCGGCGGCATGATCCCCAGCGTTTTCGCAGCCGCATTCACCATCTTCCCGCCTTCAAAGCGTTCGATCGTCTCGCCGATGATCGGCCTCGTGGCAACGCTTGCGCCGACCATCGGCCCCACGGTCGGCGGCTATCTCAGCCACGCCTTCTCCTGGCACTGGCTGTTTCTGGTCAATGTCGGCCCTGGCATTCTCGTCACCATCGCCGCATGGAACCTCATCGACTTCGACGAGGGCGACAGCTCGCTTTTGAGCAAGTTCGACTGGTGGGGGCTTGCGGGTATGGCAGCATTCCTCGGCTCGATGGAGTATGTTCTGGAAGAAGGACCGCGCAATGACTGGCTGCAGGACAATGCGATCTTCATCCTGACGATCATCATGACGGTTGGCGGTATTCTCTTCTTCTTCAGAGCCTTTACGGCAGAAGAGCCCATCGTGGATTTGCGCGCCTTCAAGAACGTCAATTTCGCATTCGGCTCGCTGTTCTCCTTCGTGATGGGTGTCGGCCTCTATGGCCTCACCTATCTCTATCCGCTCTATCTGAGCAGCGTTCGCGGCTATGACGCCCTCATGATCGGCGAAGCGCTCTTCGTCAGCGGCCTTGCCATGTTCTTCACCGCGCCGCTCGCGGGCTTCCTGTCCAACAGGATGGACCCGCGCCTGATGATGATGATCGGTTTTCTCGGTTTCGCGGCAGGCACCTGGATGGTGACCGGCCTCACTGCCGACTGGGATTTCTACGAATTGTTACTGCCGCAGATACTGCGCGGCTGTTCGCTGATGCTGTGCATGGTGCCGATCAACAATCTGGCGCTCGGCACGCTGCCGCCTGCCTTGCTGAAAAACGCATCTGGCCTATTCAATCTGACGCGTAATCTGGGCGGCGCCGTCGGCCTTGCTGTGATCAACACGATCCTGACCCGCCGTGGCGACATGCATTATGAGCGTCTGGCCGAGCACGTTCGCTGGGGCAATGCCGAAGCTGAGAAGATGATCGCCAACCTGACGGCCAAGTACAACGCGGCTGGCATGGATGGGGCGACAATCGCCATTTCCAAGCTTTCCGGCATGGTGCGCCAGCAAGCGACCCTTTTGTCCTTCATCGACGTGTTCTTCATCCTTACGATGATGTTCTGTTCGCTCGCCGTCTGCGCCATCATGCTGCGCAAACCAAAACAGGTTGCCGGTGGCGGTGGGGGACATTAGAGCGCGTTTCGTCCGAAAGGCATTTCACACCTTTCGGACGCGCTCTGGTTCGCCCCTGTCATAGTTTCATTCGAAACCCGCAAGGGTTCGCCCGTCTTTCGGAAATTTTCGTTTACCCCCCATATCCGACATTGATGCCGCGCTGGGACAAACCGTTGTCGCGCAGGGAAAAGCCTCTCGCAGAATTATGACAGTGACGAATTCACTGTCACATTTCTTGTCATAAAAATGCTACTCCCGCTAACGGATGAATTGCTAAGTCCCTGAAAACGTGTTTCACTTTCCGCCGCTGGCAGTTTGTGACAAACCATAAACTGTCATCCAACCGTCATGTAGGGCGGGTATCGGGAATGCGCGAGCACCGGAATCGACCGGGGGCGTTCGCCGGACCTTAAACAGGGGAGTCAAAAAATGCTTGCTTACACAGCGCGTCTGCTGTCGCTTTCGACGGCAATCGCCGTTGCCGGGGTTTCCATCGCCGCTGCTGAACCGTCAGCCGAACTGATCGCCGCTGCCAAGGCAGAAGGCGAACTGACGACAATCGCGCTCCCGCATGACTGGTGCGGCTATGGCGAAGTCATCCAGAGCTTCAAGGACAAATACGGCCTCAAGGTCAACGAACTGAACCCGGACGCCGGTTCGGGCGATGAAATCGAAGCCATCAAGGCAAACAAGGACAACAAGGGCCCGCAGGCTCCTGACGTCATCGACGTCGGCTTTGCCTTCGGCGCATCAGCCAAGAAGGACGGCCTCATCCAGCCATACAAGGTTGCGACCTGGGACGAAATTCCAGACAGCGCCAAGGATGCCGAAGGCTACTGGTACGGCGATTATTACGGCGTCCTCGCATTCGAAGTGAACAAGGACATCGTCAAGGACATCCCGCAGGATTGGGAAGACCTTCTGAAGAGCGACTACGCAAACTCCGTTGCGCTTGCAGGTGACCCGCGCGTTTCGGCACAGGCTATCCTCGGCGTTCATGCCGCCGGTATTGCCCGTGGTGCGGAACCGGGCGAAGCCGCAGGCAAGAAGGGCCTTGAATTCTACAAGGAACTGAATGCCAACGGCAATTTCGTTCCGGTCATCGGCAAGGCTGCTTCGCTGGCACAGGGCTCGACCCCGATCGTCATCCGCTGGGACTACAATGCGCTCGCTGACCGCGACACGCTCAAGGGCAACCCGGAAATCGAAACCGTCATTCCGAAGTCCGGCGTTATCGCTGGCGTGTATGTTCAGGCGATCAGCGCCTACGCACCGCATCCGAACGCTGCGAAGCTGTGGATGGAACACATCTATTCGGATGAAGGCCAGCTCGGCTATCTGAAGGGCTACTGCCACCCGATCCGCTTCAACGCGATGGCGAAGGCTGGCAAGATCCCGCAGGAACTGCTGGACAAGCTGCCACCGGCAGCAGCCTATGAAAAGGCGATCTTCCCGACGCTGGAACAGATCGAGGCCGCACAGACCTCGATCACCAAGGAATGGGATAGCGTCGTGGGCGCGAACGTACAGTAAGCGCGCCTGTCGCATCGAACACATATCGCGTCGGCCTTACACGGTCGGCGCGATATCAAAGCGGCTTTCATCTGTGTCGCCGGTCCTCTTTTCCAAACAGCGACACGCTCTTTGGCAAACAGGATGCGCATCCCGAAAAGTGCGAAGCGATTTTCGGAAAAGATGCGGGTAAAAACAAATGGATAGAGCATTTTCAATGATTCAATCAAAACAGGAAATGCTCTAGCTATTTCCGGCAGGGGCGAATGGCAGCCCTGCTGATCGCAAAAAATAAAAACAAAAAGTCGGAACGGTTCTGTCAGTTCCGTTCTGGCGGGAACCGGTCTAAAGAAAGAGCGCATGAGTGCAGTAGCCGAAACAACAGCCCCCAGCGGAGTGCGCAAGCGCCAGCTTCCGTTGTCCTGGCTTGGCGTGACACCGTTTTTCATCTTCGCCATTTTGTTTCTGATCTGGCCAACGATGTATCTCATCATCGGTGCCTTTCAGGACCCTGCCGGAAACTTTACGCTTCAGAACATCCACGATCTGTTCCAGCCGCAGATCATGAGCGCCTACTGGGTATCGATCAAAGTCAGCCTCGCATCGGCCATTGGCGGCGCGATTATCGGGTTCTTTCTCGCCTGGGCGGTGGTTCTCGGCAACCTGCCATCATGGCTGCGTCCGACGGTCCTGACCTTTTCCGGCGTGGCATCGAACTTTGCGGGTGTGCCGCTTGCCTTCGCTTTTCTGGCGACGCTCGGGCGGACCGGCTTTGTGACGATCCTGCTCAGGGAATGGTTCGGCTTCAACCTCTATTCGACAGGCTTCAACCTGCTTTCCTTCTTCGGCCTGACGCTGACCTACCTCTTCTTTCAGATACCGCTGATGGTGTTGATCCTGACGCCAGCGCTCGACGGCCTGAAGAAAGAATGGCGCGAAGCCTCATCCATTCTGGGTGCGACCACCACGCAATATTGGCGCATGGTTGCCTTTCCGATCCTGTGGCCAAGTCTGCTTGGCACGACGCTTCTGCTGTTCGCCAATGCCTTCGGCGCCATTGCGACCGCCTACGCATTGACGGGCTCCTCGCTCAACATCGTGCCGATCCTGCTTTATGCGCAGATTCGCGGCGACGTTCTGCATAATCAGAACCTCGGCTATGCGCTGGCACTTGGCATGATCGTCATTACGGGTGTTTCCAACCTCATCTATATATGGCTGCGCATGCGCGCCGAGAGGTGGCAGCGATGAAAAAGAAAGGCTTCAACGCCCAGAAGATCGGCGCCTGGATCGCCTTCCTGATCGGCGCAATCTACTTCCTCGTCCCGCTGATCGGCACATTCGAATTCTCGCTGCGCATGCGGCGTGGCGAATATTCCTTCGATGCCTATCGGGTCGTGTTCGCAGATCCGAATTTCCAGGCGACCTTCGGCTATTCGATCCTGCTTGGCCTGCTGACCATTGTTTTCGGTGTGCTGCTGGTGGTGCCGACGGCCTATTGGGTGCGCCTGCGCCTGCCGCAATTGCGCCCGGTGATGGAATTCATCACACTGATGCCACTGGTCATTCCGGCCATCGTCATCGTGTTCGGTTACTTACGCATCTACAACTCGTCGTCGTGGCTGCCATTTACGGCATCCACGCGCGCGACCGACCTGCTTTTGATGTTCGGCTACATGACCCTCTCGCTGCCTTATATGTATCGCGCCGTCGATACGGCGATGCGCACCATCGACGTCAATACGCTGACGGAAGCAGCCCAAAGCCTCGGCGCGGGCTGGGGCCGCATCATGTTCAAGGTGATTTTTCCAAACGTGATCTCCGGCGTGATGAGCGGTGCCTTCATCACATTCGCCATCGTCATCGGCGAATTCACGCTGGCCTCGCTTTTGAACCGTCCGGCCTTCGGTCCCTACCTGCAGCTCGTCGGCGCAAACCGCGCCTACGAACCGTCGGCGCTGGCGATCATTTCGTTCGGCATCACGTGGCTCAGCATCATCATGCTGCAGCTCGTCTCGCGCCTCAATAAATTCAAGACAACCGCCGGGTAACATTCATGGCTTTTCTCAATATCAAGCACCTGAAAAAGAGCTTCGGCGCCAATACCGTCGTCCACGATTTCAATCTCGCCGTGGAAAAGGGCGAATTCGTATCCTTCCTCGGCCCTTCGGGCTGCGGCAAGACAACCGTTCTTCGCATGATCGCCGGTTTCGAGGGACCCGACAGCGGCGCCATCGAAATTAACGGCAAGGATGTGGTCGATCTGAAGCCGAACCAGCGCAATATCGGCATGGTGTTTCAGGCTTATGCACTCTTTCCCAATATGACGGTGGCGCAGAACGTTTCGTTCGGCCTGCGCGTTGCCGGAAAGCCGAAGGCGGAAATCGATGCCACGGTGAAGGAGATGCTGGGTCTCATCCGCCTCGATCATCTGGCGGATCGTTATCCCTATCAGATGTCTGGCGGCCAGCAGCAGCGCGTCGCACTTGCCCGCGCGCTGGCCACCAAGCCGCAGGTTCTTCTGCTCGACGAGCCGCTTTCGGCGCTGGATGCGAAAATCCGCATATCCTTGCGCGAAGAAATCCGCGCCATCCAGCAAAAACTCGGCATTACGACCGTCTTCGTCACGCATGATCAGGAAGAAGCGCTGTCGATTTCCGACCGCATCGTGGTCATGCATGAAGGCCGTGCCGACCAGATCGGCTCGCCCTTCGACATCTATAACCGCCCTGCCTCGCGCTTCGTGGCATCCTTCGTCGGCACGCTCAACATGCTGGAAGCCTCGGTCAGCGAGCCGGGCAAGAACAGCATCGATCTCGACGGCCGCACCATCACCGTGCAGGAAAAGCTCGACCATCATCCGAAGGGCAAGGCGCTGACACTGGCCTTGCGCCCTGAAGCGGTGAGCCTCGAAGCTCGCAAAAGCCACGATACCTCACTGGATGCGACCATCGATGATGTACATTTTCTCGGCTCCGTCATTCGCACACGCGTGACACTCGGCAAGAACCGGCTATCGTTCGATACATTCAACGACCCGACCCAGCCTCCGCCGCAACGCGGCGACAAGGTGACGGTGCATTTCGCCTCGCATGATCTGCTCGTACTGGCGGATTAAAATAAAAAAGCCGCCCAGTGGGCGGCTTTTTCAATTACAGCGAATTTTATTCGCCCCAGGGACCGTGGAAATCCCCATCCTTATCTATGCGCTTGAAGCCGTGCGAACCGAAGAAATCGCGCTGGCCCTGAATGAGATTGGCCGTGCCGAGCGGCTGCGTGAAGCTGTCGAAATAGCTGAGCGCTGAGCCGAGTGCAGGCAGAGGCAGACCAGCGAGCGCCGCCTTGGCGACGATCTGGCGAAGGCCCTTGGAAGCCTTGCTCATGCGCTCCACGAAAGCAGGTGCGAGCAGCAGGTTGCGGCTTTCACTGTCTTCGAAGGCATGGGCGATATCGTCCAGAAGCTGCGAACGAATGATGCAGCCTGCACGCCAGATACGGGCGGTTTCGGCAAGCGGAATGTTCCAACCATGCTCCTGCGAGGCGGCTTCCATCACCGCGAAGCCTTGGGCATAGGCGGCGATCTTGCCCGCCAGCAGGCCATGCTCCAGATCGGAGAGGAATTTTGCCTGATCGGAAATGTCGAGGCTGCGCGAACCTGGCTTATAGGCTTTCGCGGCAAGTTCACGCGTGGCCTTCATCGAGGACAGCGACCGGGCAGCAACTGCGGCTTCGATGGCCGTTGCCGGAACGCCCAGCATCTGCGCCTCGATGGCCGCCCAGCGGCCCGTGCCCTTCTGACCGGCTTCGTCGAGGATCATGTCGACCATCGCCTTGCCTGTCTCCGGGTCTGTCGCCTTCAGCACCTTGGCGGTGATTTCGATCAGATAGGAATTGAGCGGGCCTTCGTTCCACTTCTCGAACACATCGCCGATGGCCGGGGCTGAAAGTCCTAGCCCATCGCGCAGAATGCCGTAGATTTCGGCGATCATCTGCATGTCGGCATATTCGATGCCATTGTGGATCGTCTTGACGAAATGACCGGCGCCATCCGGACCGACCAGTGCACAGCAAGGCTCGTCCTTGTACTTGGCGGCAGCGGCAAGCAGGATCGGCGCGATGCGCTCATAGGCTTCCTCGGTACCGCCAACCATCATCGACGGACCATGGCGTGCGCCTTCCGCACCACCGGAAACACCCATGCCGACAAAGGTCGGATCGTTGGGGCCAAGCGCTTTCAGACGGCGCACCGTATCGCGGTAATCGGAATTACCGGCATCGATCATGATATCGCCCTTCTCAAGATAAGCCTTAAGGCGGGTGGTCTCAGTATCGACGGGGCTGCCTGCCTTGATGAGAAAGATAATGGGACGCGGCTTGCGGATATTGGCAGCCAGATCCTCGAAAGTGGGGCAAGGGATGATCTTGTCGCGCAGCGGGCCAGCCTTTTCAACGAAGGCTTTCAGCACAGGCTCATCACGGTCATAGACGGCTACCGTATAGCCTTTCTCGGCTATGTTCAGCGCCAGGTTGGAGCCCATGACGCCAAGGCCGACCATTCCGATATCTGCTTTTTCCATTTTGTGCCCTTCGCAAATGCAACCGACCGGCCGTCGTCTAGACACATGCAGAACATCGAACGCCGACAAGCCGAACCGATAAGAATAGGCTGCAGCCGGATTTCGGCAACAGCGCATGTCAATCTGTATCCTATTGTGGGATGATCTAGGGCATATGACGCAAAGTTGATAGGCCTGCCATGACGAAAATCACTGGTTTTGCCTGCACTAGCGGCTTGTTAAATCGGTTAGCTCACCCAAAAAACCCGTATTTCGTGATCCTCAGACGCGCTCCAGCTTGCGATGCGGAAGCGGCGGCAATTCGACCACTATCGCGTCATTCGCCTTCACCGTGCCACCTGCAAGAACGATGGTCATGATACCGGACTTGCGGACAAGATCGCCATCGGGCGTGCGATCCAGCACGGCATCGAGAAGCCCGGTTTGGAAATTCTCTATCTGGACGCAGGGGTTGCGCAGGCCAGTTGCCTCCAGAACGACCTCGTCGCCGATCCGGATCAAAGCGCCCTGCGGCAACCCCAGAAGATCGACGCCGCGCGTGGTAACGTTCTCGCCGAGATCGGCAGGCGCCACGTCAAAACCCTTTTCCGCAAGCTCGTCGAAAAGCTCGGCATGAATGAGATGCACTTGTCGCAGATTGGGTTGCGTCGGATCGGCCCGCACACGTGAACGGTGCTTCACCGTCACGCCCTGATGCGCATCGCCTTCGACGCCAAGCCCCGTGACGATGCGGATTTCGGGCACGACCTGTTTTGAAAAACGGTGCTCGCCATCTTGCGCCACAGCCACGACAAATCCGCGCATCACATCCACCTCCCTGACAGGATAAACAAACTTCGTTAGCCGCATTACATGGGTTATATAGCACCTGTATGAAGCTGTGGGGCAAGCACGTGAATCGCGACAAGCAGACAAAGACAGATTTTCGCTGGGGCATTTGGGGCACAGGCACGATAGCCGCCGCCTTTGCTGCCGATATTCAGGCAACCACCGGAATGCGCGTTTCGACAGTCTGCTCGCGGGCGTCAGAGACCGCCGAAACATTTCGCCGACGTATCGGCGCCGACAAGGCGTTCGGCGATTCAGGTGAATTTCTTTCCGACGCGAATATCGATGCCGTCTATATCGCGACCCCGAGCGCCATGCATGTGCTGCAGGCCATGCAGGCAATCGCGGCGGGCAAGCCCTGCCTGATCGAAAAGCCGCTCGCGCTGGATGCCGCTGGCGCACGGCAGATCGAGGCTGCGGCACAAGCAAAGAATGTCTTCGCCATGGAGGCGATGTGGAGCCGTTTTCTGCCAGCGATCCAGGCGGCCAAACAGCATATCGATAGTGGTCGCATCGGCACCGTGACGCGCATCGAAGCCGATCTTTCCTATATCCGCGCCTACGACCCGCAAAGCCGCTTCTTCAGTCCAGAGCTCGGTGGCGGCGCGGCATTCGATCTCGGCGTCTATCCGGTATCGCTAGCACTGTATTTTTTAGGTCTGCCGGATCACGTCGATGGTCGCTGGCAGCGCGCCAGAAGCGGTGTCGACATGCGCACCGAGTTCCAGCTTGGCTGGCCGGGTGTGACGGCGAACCTCTCCTGCGGCTTCGACCGCGACGGCGAAAATCGCATGCTGATCGAGGGAACCAGGGGCACGATCCTGATCCACGCACCATTTCTGAAGGCCCAGAGGCTCACCCTGTTTTCTGCCCTTGCCGCGCGGTCGTCGCTCGGGCCGAACGGCGGAAAAGGCTTTTTCGGCAAGGTGATGAATCGCCTGCCCCTGCCGGGCCGCACAATCGAAACTTATGCCTTTTCCGGCAACGGACTGCAGTTTCAGGCCGAAGCGGTCCGCGATGCGGTGCGCAGCGGCCAAATCTCCAATGCGATCATGCCGCTCGACCATAGTGCCGCCGTTGCGGATATCGTCCGCAAGGTGCTGTCGAAAGGTTAGAAGCTGCTTCTCATCTTGTACGGCTGCGCGTTCTCGCCAGCATTGTTCAAGGCAAGCGCGATTTCAGTGATATGTAGCGCCACCTCGCCGGAGAAGAATGCCTTGTCGCCAGTCTGGATAGCACGCGCCTGATCGGCAATGCCGCGCACGAAATCGATCTGCGAGGGATACATCGGCAGCGACCGCTTGTCGGCATTCGGATAGGATAACTTCATGCCGACGGTCGGTTTCCAGGACATAAACTTGCCAATGCGCATTTCCAGAATGCCGAACAGGCGCGCCAGAAAACGGCGTTTTTCTTCCGTGCGTTCAAGACGGACAGCCGAGCGATTATCCCAGAGATCGTCCACCACAATCGAGCCCTTGTCGGCAACGATTGTCAGGCTGCGGTCCTTCGGCATCGCAAGCCCGGATGTGAGGCGCGCCACCAGCCCCGACTTGAAAACAAGACAGCCGACCGAAAAATCGGGCGCCATATGAAGATGTTCGGTTCCTGGCCCCTTGTTGGGAAAGGTTACGGCAGAAAATGCCGAGATGCTCTCGACCGGGCCGAACAGCGACACCAGCCATGACAGCGCATAGCCTGCATGTTCCAGCGTGCAGCCGATCTCGAACTCGTGCAGGCCCGGCCATGGCGCTCCCGACTGCGAACGCCAGGTCGACCACTTGTCACGAAACACCGGCCCGTCTTCCATTTCGGCATAAACCAGCCGCGGCATGCCGATGCCGTTGATCACGCTTGCTACCAGACGATAGGCTTCGCTGAGACCGTTTGCCGGAGCTGCCGCGAGCGTGAGGCCGGATTGCCGCGCAAAAGCGACCAGCGCTTCCGCATCGTCGTAATTCATGGCCAGCGGCTTTTCGGAATAGACATGCTTTCCGGCGGAAAGCGCCGCATGCGAGATTTCAAAATGGCTTTCGGGCGTGGTCAGATTGACGACGATCTGAACGTCTGGATCGGCCAGCACGGCCTCAAAACTCTCGTAAGCCCCTACGGAATAGTGCGCGCAGAACGCTTTCAGCCGTTCAGGTGACCGATCATAGACCCCGCGCAGCGTCAGCTCGGGATAATTGCGCAGCGTGGTCATGTAATAATCGGCAACGAACCCGGTCCCGACAATCGCGATATTCATGTAGTGGCTCCGGCTACCCTTTTGTGAATGATGATTTTCGCGGTCAGCCTGAGGCCAAAGATCGCAAAGACGAGCGTCAGCCAGACCGGGTCCATGCGACGAAAGAAAAAACTTTCCAGCATGGCATTCAACGTCCCGAAGAACACGATCATCAGGAAGAAATCGGCAAGCAGAAAATTTTCGCGAACAGGACGGCACCGCACATAATTGACCAGCGGCATGACGATAATCACGAAGATGGCACAGATCAGCGCCGGAATCCCCATCGATACCGCGATATCAAGATAACCATTATGTCCATGCACGATGCCACGCACATCCCAGTCCAGATAGTAGGGATTGGCCGCCTCTTTCACCATCGGGGTGCCCCAGAAGCTTTCATAGCCGAAACCGGTCCATGGACGATGGGAAAGCGCCTCGACGGCAAAGGCCCAGATGGAGGTGCGCCCGGTGAAGGTGGGGTCGACGTCCAGTTGCAGAACAAGCTGATGCATCGGCTCGAAAAGAACCGTACCGAAGGTAAACAGCGCAAGCAGAAACTGGATCGTGAAGATCGCCACCGGTGCAAGGAAACGGAGACCGAATATGCCGGGGACAATTACCAGCAGCATGGCGAGCGGCACCAGTGCCGCCGTGGTCTTCGATCCGGTCTGCGAAACGAAGATCAATGCAGAAACCGCGATCAGAAAGCCGCTCACGCGCCAGCCGCGTCTCCACAGATAGACACCGGCAAAGGCCAAAGCGGCCATGACCGGCCCGGCAATGTTCTTGTGCGTGAACACACCGCGCCAGAGATAGGCGTTCTGCGGTTCCAGCGCATCGGCGCCGTGTGTGCCGAGATTCGGCAGAAGAATAACGCCCGTATAGGAAATGACGATCACGATGGAAGCCACCGTGACCAGCATCGACGCATAGGCGTCGCCATCCTGCGGCAGGCTCAAAACAGCGATGACCGTCAGAATGCCGACCATCGTCAACAGCACACCGCGTATCGCAGTAGATGGATCGGGACTTGCGAAAACGGATGCGAACAGGAAGGCGAACATCAGAAGCCAGCCGGGGCTGACGATTTTGACCACCTTTTTCGGATCGGCGAACATCACAAGCGACAGAAGTGCCACGGCGCCGAGACAGCCGAAGCCAAGCTGATTGATGACGTCGCCACCCGACGCGTCGCCATCCGTCGCCGCACTCAGCGGATTGAACGGACGGAACGAAATCAGCAGGATGCAGAATGTTATCGTGGCAATAACAAGCGCAATCGTGCGGATTGTCGCCCGCATGTCGGTTTGCGCAGCAACGTCAGAACGGGTGTCAGTTCTTGTCCGGGTTGCGATACTGCTCATTCAGATATCCAAAATGGGCCATGACGCGGCCCAGCCCGATATGGATGAAATAGGTCCCGACCGGCACGAAACGCGCCGCGAAACCGCGCCGCACGGCCTTGATCGGAGAATATCCCAGAAGTGCGAGGCTTTTCAAAAACACGCGTACCTGGCCGAAAGGCTCGTCCTTGCGCTGGCGCTGTTCGATCAGCGTCGACAGAACGCCGTTGCGCAAGCCACGCGCCGTGATCCAGTCACTCTCCAGCCGCCGCGCCGGAATGGTCTCGCGGACAATGCCTTCATTGCACCAGGCGATATTGAAGCCCTTGGCCCGCGAACGATTGATGAAGTCTGAATCGCCGCCGCCGGTGAAATTGAACTTCAGGTCCATGAACGGATAGCCGATGGCTTCCAGAACCGGACGCGCAATCAAGAGATTGCCGGATGAATAGATGATCGGAACCGGGCCAGTCTTGTTGTAATGCGGCAGGAAGACGGGGTGTCTCGCCCATTTTTCCGCGCCCGGCTTTTCGAAGATCGGGTGTTGCGGACCACCCACCAGACTGGCGTTATAACGCTCGGCGGTGGCTACCATGTTTTCGATCCAGGCCGGATCGGCCAGCTCATCATCATCGATGACGATGACATATTTGAAGTTCGGGAAATAGGTCATCGCCGTCAGCCAGCCCGCATTATAGGCGTTGCAGTTGCCGCGATGGGATTCAACGATCAGCATGCCGGTATATTTCCCGGCCTCGAACTGTGGTGCCGCAACCTTGGCACCTTCCCTATCCTCTGCCTCGTTCTCGATCACCACAACCGCAAAGCGTCGGTTTGTGACCTGAGCGTTGAGCGTATCCAGCGTGCGGATGACATGTTCCGGGCGACGAAACGTCGGCAGCGTCACCACCACCTCGACTTCATCGAAACGAAGTCCAGGTGTTTTAGCAATTACTTCTATATGATTTGGTAAATCAGACATAAACGCTACCGGATATTTCGAACTTCTATATTTGCTATCCGCTACTATTGAAAAACGTTTAAAGAAAAGTTCACCGCAGGGCTATAAACACTGATCAAAACTATCAAAGAGCATACCGGCCTGAAATGTTAAGCGTTTTAAGATCGGCGCTCTAAAAGACTGTCCAGGAGTTGAATTGCCGTCCCCTCACCTCGTTTTCGTGACATCGATTGTTCCGCACGGAGTACCGACCACCGGCTATGAAGTGGCGAATGCCGCCGTGGTCGATGGCTTGCGTCGTTCGGGCGCAAAAGTGACCGTTCTTGGCTTCACATGGCCGGACGTGAAAGCCGATGCCGCAGATACTATCGTTCTGGGTGAAGTTGAAGTGCGGACCGAGGGCGCTGGTATCAAGCGCAAGATCGGTTGGGTGCTGAAATCTTTCCTGACCGGGCTGACGGTTTCCTCGGCGAAGCTGCGGGTGATACCGGCGCAAAAACTGCGCGAAGCAATCGCGCAGATCGGTCCGTTCGATGCCTATGTGCTGAACGGGGTGACTTTGCCCGGCGCGTTCGAAGACATCTTCAAGGGCAAGCCCTCGCTTTTCGTGGCGCATAATGTGGAATATCGCTCGGCAGAAGAAAATGCCGCCGACGCTGGTAGTTTCATCCAGAAGTTTCTGTTCGGTCGCGAAGCTCGCATTCTCAAAGGACTGGAAAGCCGTCTTATCGGGAACGCCCGTTTCGTCTTTACTTTTGCCGAAGATGACGGCCCGGCACTTGGACTTGGCCCTGATCGGTTTGCGACAATGCCGCTTGTTACGCCCGGCGGCGCGCAAGCCGCACAGCAGCGCCCTGTCAAATACGACCTTGCCCTGATCGGCACATGGACATGGCACCCGAACCGCATCGGGCTCGAATGGTTCCTGCGCGTGGTAAAGCCACATCTTCCCGACGATATTTCCATCGCGATTGCAGGCAACACGCCTGCGGACCTGATTGCAGCTTGGTCCGGCGTCAATTTCGTCGGCAAGGTGCCGGATGCGACCGAATTTGTGGAAAGCGGTGCGCTCGTACCGCTCATCAGTCGTGCAGGAACCGGCGTGCAGCTCAAAACCATCGAGACATTCGAACTGGGCATGCCAAGTGTCGCCACCACGCATTCCGTGCGCGGTATCAGCAATATTCCGGACAATTGCACCATTGCCGACGATCCTCAAGGCTTCGCAGCGGCAATTGTCGAGCGCATTGAAAAGATCAGATCTGGGGATCACCAGAGACTGGACGGCAAAGCCTTCACCCGGTCACAAATCGAAGGCATGGACCGCGCAGTTGCCAGAGGTCTGCAAGCACTGCATGGCAAAGAGAAAATGACGGACCAGGCATGATGTATACCGAAAATGTCACCTACCGGAATATCCTTGGCGTGAAGGTCGCCTGTTTCGATTGGGACAGCGCTTTCACCTTCTTCGAGAACCGCATCGATGACGGCCGGTTCATGAAACAGGGCTGGCTCAACGCCAACAATTCCAACATTGCAGAAACGGACCCCGCTTACCGTGCCGCATTGGAGGATTTCCTGATCCTGCCTGACGGTGTGGGCGTCGATATTGCAAGCAAGGTCGCCTATGGCAGCAGGTTCCCGGCCAATCTCAACGGAACGGACTTCATTCCTGGCTTACTGGAACACATGAAGCGTCCGCTGAAAGTCGCCCTTCTGGGTGGCGGTCCGGGCGTCGCTGCCGATGCGGCGCAACTCTTCATGCAGCAGATCCCGCACCATGACTATCGCGTCATTTCCGACGGTTTCTTCAAGCCCGCCGATCTCGATGGCATTCTTGCACAACTGAAGGATTTTCATCCCGACATATTGCTCGTCGCCATGGGCGTTCCACGGCAGGAGCTCTTTATCGACAAGCATATCACGGCGGAGCATTGCACGATCGCCAGTGCCGTCGGTGCGCTGTTCGATCTGCATACGGGTCGCGTGCAGCGCGCACCGCAATGGGTGCGCAAGGTCCAGATGGAATGGGTGCACCGGCTATTGCAGGAACCACGACGGCTCGCAAAACGCTACCTCATCGGTAATCCCGTATTTCTGTGGCGCGTCGCCAAAGGCTGGATGAAGGGAGCACCCCGGTGAAAACCGCTATCGTCACAGCCAGTTGGGATCAGGATTTCGAGCGCTGCAAGCTGCTTTGCGAGACCATGGACAAATATGTCAGCGGTTTCACGAAACACTACATCCTTGTCGACAGCAAGGATGTGGCCCTGTTTCGCAAGCTTGAAAGCGCGCATCGTGTCATCATCGATGAACGTGATCTGCTGCCCTCCTGGCTGCATGCCTTCTGGGACCCGACCTATCTATGGCGCAGGCGGGTCTGGCTCTCGCTCAGAACCAAGCCGCTGCGCGGCTGGCATGTGCAACAATTACGTCGCATCGCGCTTGCCGGTGCTGTGGAGGAAGACGGATTTCTCTATACGGATTCCGACACCGCCTTTCTGCGTCCCTTCGATTGCGGCACGCTTTGGCACGGCGAAAAACTGCGGCTTTTCGTGCGTCCCAATGCGCTTGCCAATCCGGAATGGCCGGAGCACCCGGTCTGGGCTGCCAATGCCGCCAAACTGCTTGGTATCGAGAACGGAAAAAGCGGGCTGAACGATTATATCGGCCAGCTCGTCTCGTGGCGGCGCGACAGCGTGATTTCCATGTGCGAAAGGATCGAAGCCCATACCGGACAGCACTGGGTGGCGGCCCTTGGCAATATACGCCGTTTTTCCGAATGCTTTATCTATGGTCGCTATGTTGATGACGTGCTGCATGGCTCCGGCCATTATAGCGACACCCATGATCTGTGCCGGATGCAGTGGTTCGCACCGCCGCCGAGCGAAGAGGAATTCCGCACTTTCATCGCCGAGATGGAGCCGTATCAGGTCGCTATCGGCATGCAGTCCTTCCTCGGCCTTTCGGTCGACGATATTCGCCGGATCATAACGGTCTAAACCCGCTTGGCCGGCAGACGGATGCTCGTATAGGTGAAGACCAGCGACAGCAGATAAAGTCCGGCGAATACGACGTTGAGCCCGAGAATCCAGTCGTGGTTATCGACATAATTCACGAGCAGGAGCCAGACGAAGAATGCTTTCGCGGCGGTCATCAGCACCATGCTTAGTGTTCTGAGACCAGACTGGCCGCGCGCATATAGAATTTCGGTCTGGTATTCGATGAGGTTGCGGAAACCCGGCACGAGCAGCACCAGCGGCAACAACCCGACAATCGGTGCAACGCTTGAACCAAGCGCGTTCGGGAATATCTGCAGGAACACGACCATCGCGCCAAGACCTGCCACCGACACGGCGAATACCGCAAGCTCCAGCCCGGCGCGGATGCGTAATGAAGACAGCATGTCAGGCGTGCGCATGAGCTTTTGTACCAGCATCATGTTGAAGGAGCGCACCGGCAGGGCCGTCAGATCGACAAGCCGCATGATGATCGCATAAAGACCTGCCGTCGCAGGCCCGCCGACAGTCAGCACAAGAAGCTTGTCGAGTTCAGCCTGAATATAGAACAGCAGTTCGGCCCCCATGACCGCTATCGCATCGGAAAGCCGCCGCATATAAAGCATCGGCTTGAAGCGGAGCCGGATAGACGGGTAGAATTTCAGCGCCACCAGCAGAGCAACGCCATTGGCTGCTGCATACCACCACGCCCAATGGGCAATGTCATGCGCGCTCGCCAGCCACATGAACAGGACCGCCGCCACGGCGCGCGTGGCCGTCCCGAAAATCACCAGTCCGGCTGATATGCCGAACCGCCGCATACCGTTGTTGACGATGATGACGATTTCCGTCGAGCGCCAAAGCAAGGCTTCGGCAAACACCACCACCGCAAAAGGCAGAAAGGAGATATCGCGGCTGAAGAAGATGAAATAAACCAACCAAGAGGCCAACGCGAACAGCGGCAAGGACACCAGAATGGCTACGAGAAAACCTGCCGTATAGATGCCGAGCAGGCGCGGCTTCACTGTCGATATGCGGTAAAGTGGCGAACTGAAGCCCAGCGAAACGATGCGCGACAGAACCACCCCCGTACCCGAGGCGGTGGCAAATATACCGAAATCACCGGTCGGCAGTGTGTTTGCAAGCGCGATGAAATAGACGAGCGAGACCACAAGCCTGCCCGCAGAACCGGAAAACAGGGACAGGTAATCACGCACCATTCCGGCATTGTTGCCTGACAGTTTCCGCAGCGCTTTCGCTATCAACAGGGAGCCTCATCTATCATGGTCTGGTGCACTTGCCGGTCTGTTGGAGCGGGCGCGCAATATAGGGGTTTAGCTAAAAAGACTTAAACTCTTCTTTGCAAGCTCAAAGATTAAACAAGCAAAAGCTAAAGTTGCAGTTTCAGGGAATTGGCACTTCGCCTCGACATTATTTTAACGTTTTGTTTTCTATAAAAAATTACATTCGGCCTTCAAGTGCGCGCTAACCGGATTCCGGTTTGGCATGCGAGAACCTTGGCTTATGGATTTCAAAGCAGCAGTGATACCGGAAACGGTTGAAACGGCTACAGATACGGACGATTTCGGCAATGAGCGATCACGAGGAGCGCAGAAAGGCGGGAGTTGAGAAACCTCTTCTCGCATTCTCCAACGCTCGTCCAATCGGTCGTCGGAACAACGAAGCCGTACCGCCCTGGACGCCGCCCGCGACACCGGATGAACGCGCTGCATTTTTCCACCAGCACGATCATGCCGCCCACGCCGCTGATGTCGCAAAAGAAATGCCTGCGCCGGCGGAACCGGCCCTTGAAGAAGAACTGGATGATACGGACGTCGCTGAGCTTCAAGAGCGCATCGCGCTGATCGAGGCAGAACTGGAACGCAAGGTTCAGGAGCGCGAGCGCCGCAAAGTCACAATCGAAACTTCTGCTCCGTCATCCGAACCGACCGACGAACCGGTTCAGCATGAGCAACCGCGTCCGGTCGTTGACAGACCGGCACCAGATGCCGAATGGAAGCCGTTGATCGATCCACGCATCGCTATCAACGTCGTGCGGGGATCGCGCAAGCTCCTGCTCGTCAGCACGATATTGGGCGGTGTAATCGCCGCGCTCTATGCATTGTCCCTGCCGCAGATGTATGTCGCTTCGACCGATATTCTGGTCGATCCACGCAATATCAAGACGGTGGGAGACGAACTGACGCCGGGTCAACTCCCGACCGATGCGTCGCTCGCAGTTGCGGAAAGTCAGGCACGGATCATCGATTCCAGCAGCGTGCTGCTGAAAGTGATCGACAAGACGGACCTGACAAAAGACCCCGAATTCAACGGCACTCTGGTCCCTACCGGCATTGCCGGGCTATTTGCACAGATCAGGGATATGCTGTCGCCCAAAAAGGCGAGCGACAGCCAGACACTGCAAACCCGCGTTCTGTATAATCTGCACAAGAGCATCGCCATCGGTCGCGACGCCAAGACATTCATCTATTCGATCTCGGTGAAAACGCGTGACCCGCAGAAATCGGCATCGCTTGCGAACACGATCAGCTCCGTTTTTCAGACCGAGCTTGCATCGGTGCAATCCGATGCCGCACGGCGCACCTCGGACGAATTGTCGAACCGTCTTGCCGATATGCGCGCCAATGTCGAACAAGCGGAGCGCGCAGCGGCCGATTTCCGCGCCTCGCACGATCTGGTCAATGTCGACGGCAAGCTGATCAGCGATAACGACCTGACACGACTCAACGACCAACTGACCAACCAGCGCGCCGAAACCATGCGGCTTCAGGCCCGCGTGCAGGTGCTAAGCAGTGCTACATCCAACAGCGTGGTGTCCGGGACTTTGCCGGAAGATATGCGCTCCAACACGTTGACAGCGCTGCGCGCGCAATATGCGCAGGCCCGCCAGACGGCAAGCGGCCTTTCCACCCAGCTCGGGCCACGTCATCCGGCGCTTATTCAAGCGCAGTCGCAGGCAGGCACAGTTCTGAACGACATCGATGCCGAATTGCGGCGAATCCGCTCCTCACTGCAAGTCGAGGTCGCCCGGTCCGTACAGCAGGAAAAAGACCTGACCGCCCGTCTGGCCCAGCTCAAATCGCAGCAGGCGAACAATAGCGGCGACCTGGTGAAATTGCGTGAACTTGAACGTGAAGCCACGGCGCGGCGTTCCGTCTACGAAGCCTTCCTCCTGCGCTCACGCGAGACGAACGAACAGGAAGGCCTGAATACGGCCAATGTCAGGGTTTTGTCGGAAGCCCGCCCGCCACTTGATCCGGCAGGCACATCACGCAAGCTGATCGTCATTGCCGGGCTGATTGCAGGCTTCCTCGCAGGCCTTGCGATCACAGCCGTCCGCAACTTCGGACGGCTGCTGCGCTTATCCTAAATCATGCGAACAGCCGCAAAGAGGTCTCAACACGCGGCACCTTGCGTCCGCTCGCCCGCAGGATGCCATGTGCCCCGTCAAGATGGCCGGGCTTCAGTTCGAGCGCCAGAAAGCGACGCTTCTCGTATGGACCGGGCATGGCAAGCTCGCCCGTTTTCCCGGCAGTAAAGCCGAAGCGCTCATAATATTCCGGATCGCCGACGAGCAGGATCGCACCATCGCCACGGCGTTTTGCTTCATCAATCGCATGACGCATCAAGGCCGAACCGATACCGCCACCGGCAGCGGATGGATCGACAGCCAGCGGGCCGAGCAGCAAGGCAGATACCGGAAAACCGAAAGCATCGAGACCGGCATGAACATCCCACAGCCTTACGGTGCCTGCGAGCAATCCGTCTTCGCCAAGTGCTGCAAAAGCCAGCCCTTCTGCGGGCAGACGACCGCGACGCAGCTTCTCCGATGATTTCCGGCGACGGCCTTCGCCCATGGCACGATCGAGCAGCGCTTCGCGCGCAAGCACGTGCTCCAGCGTTTCGCCCGCTATTGTGAAAGCCGGAGCGACGACGGTTGCTGTATTTTCCTGAATTTCCAGAGTCGCATTCATGACATCTATCCCCGCAAAGCGGCAGCAGCACACCCCGTCCAGTGCCTTGCGGCACCAGACGGATTGAGAGGATCATTCGGGATTTCTGAAGGTATGATCTAATCCGAATGATCAGATGACGTAGGATCGGAGCGGTTCGAAGCCGTTGAACGCCACTGCCGAATAGGTGGTGGTATATGCGCCCGTGCCTTCGATGAGGATTTCATCACCGATGGTCAGCGAGACCGGCAGCGGGTACGGCGTCTTTTCATAAAGCACGTCCGCACTGTCGCAGGTCGGGCCAGCCAGCACGCATGGTTCGGTTTCGCTGCCGTCATGCGGGGTCACGATCTGATAGCGGATCGCCTCGTCCATGGTTTCGGCGAGACCGCCGAACTTGCCAATGTCGAGATAGACCCAGCGCACATTGTCGTTGTCCGCCTTGCGCGAGACCAGAACCACTTCGGTCTTGATCACGCCTGCATTGCCGACCATGCCGCGGCCCGGTTCGATAATGGTTTCTGGGATACGGTTACCGAAATGCTTGGACAGCGCATCGAAGATCGCCATGCCGTAAGCTTGAGCAGTTGGCACGTCCTTGAGATAACGGGTCGGGAAACCGCCGCCCATATTGACCATACGCAGAACAATGCCTTCGTCAGCAAGGGTGCGGAACACAGAAGCCGCGTCGCTGAGCGCGCGATCCCATGCACTGAGGTCCGTCTGCTGCGAGCCGACGTGGAACGATACACCGTAGGAATCGAGACCGAGCGACTTTGCGTGGCGCAGAACGTCGATGGCCATCGCAGGCACGCAACCGAATTTGCGCGACAGCGGCCATTCGGCGCCTTCACCGTCCGTCAGCACACGGCAGAATACACGGCTGCCCGGAGCGACGCGGGCAACCTTCTCGACTTCTTCAACGCAGTCGACCGCATAAAGGCGAATGCCCAGCTCGAAAGCGCGCGCGATATCGCGCTCCTTCTTGATGGTGTTACCATAGGAGATGCGGTTTGGCGTTGCGCCGGCTTCCAGCGCCATTTCGATTTCAGCAACCGAAGCGGTGTCGAAGCACGAGCCAAGCGAAGCGAGCAGGCGCAGGATTTCCGGCGCAGGATTTGCCTTCACCGCATAGAAAATGCGCGAATAGGGCAAAGCCTTCTCGAAGCTTAGATAGTTGTCGCGCACGACGTCGGTGTCGACGACGAGGCAAGGACCGTCCGGACGGCGGGTGTTGAGGAAATCGATAATACGCTGCGTTGCCATGGTCGTTCTCCCGCACGGCTTATCTGTTGCCGCATCTAAGGGACAAAGTGTGCATGAACGCCTCCGCCGTGAAGTCAGCCTTTGGAGGTGCTGATGTCACGCGAAAACTCATGCGGCGATGGAACAACGCTAAACCCGCGTTACTCCGCTTTGTCTGCCTTGGATTGGAATTGGAGAACCGCATCCGCACTTCTGGCAATGAAGGTGTGCCTCTTCAGCAATTTCGGCTTTTGGACAGCCGAAAGACACTAGAAAGGCCCGCACCGTCGTTGCTTCAAGATGTCCTCGATCTGGCGGTTGGCCAACAGATCGACTGGAGCGGTTAGGTCCAGGTACCGTACCGAATTCCTCACCATTCGAGGATCGGCGGACACCCACAGGCACGTGCGACTTTGGGCAAGCGCGATATAAGCGCAAAGTCGTGACCATTCAATGACAAAAATTTCTCCGGACAAATTTATTTTTGGTGGAATCGCGTTGAACGGCATGCTTGCCATTGTTCAATATAAGTGAAACATTCCCAGCTTAGACCCGCCTCGAAAGAGCGTAAACAACCCGTTAATTGCTGCATGTTGTGAACAATGGCCAGTTTCGACCCCTTCAACGCCATCATTGCAAAACCCGAAAAGCCGCCTGTTCATACATCGAATGGGCCGCTTAAAGGTGAACGGCTGGCCGTAAAAGACATTTATGACGTCGCCGGAATGGTGACCGGATGCGGCAACCCGCAGATCGAGGCCGAATCACCTGCCGCCGAAAGATCGGCTCCCGTGGTGGCAAAGCTTCTCGACGCCGGTGCCGAATTTGTCGGCAAGGCCCAGACGGATGAACTGGCCTTCTCTCTGATGGGGCAGAATTCGCATTTCCCCTATCCGATCAATCCCGCAGCGCCGGATCGCGTTACCGGCGGCTCGTCGTCCGGTTCGGCAGCTGCAGTGGCTGGCAAGATCGCCGATATTGCGTTTGGCTCCGATACGGGCGGCTCCATCCGGGCGCCTGCGAGCTTCTGCGGTCTCGTTGGCTTGCGCACCACCCATGGTCGCATTCCACTCGAAGGCATCATGCCGCTTGCGCCCTCGCTCGATACGGTTGGATGGTTTGCGCGTGACATCCAACTCTACGACCGGGTTGGCACCATCCTGCTTGGCGACGATAAACAAGGGTTCAGCCTGACGCGACTTCTCTATATGCCGGTTCTGGAGCAGCTTCTGCTCGGCGAGGCCGAAACGGATGCCTATCGTGCCATGTTTGCCGAAGTGCGCTCGCATTTCTCAAGCATCAAGGCGGCCAGCCAGCCGACACTCTCGATAGACGAGCTTTATCTTGTCTTCCGCCATATACAGGGTGCGGAAGCCTGGGCGACACACGGCGGCTGGATTTCTTCGGGCGACCGCAAGCTCGGCCCCGGCGTCGCGGACCGTTTTGCTTTCGGCGCGGAAATTGCCGCCGATCTCGTTGCCAGCCAGCGTGTGCGGCGAGCACATTTCACCCAGGAACTCGAACAGATCATCGGTCAGAAATCCGTGCTGGTGCTGCCGACCGTGCCGGGCGCTGCACCACTTGCAAATGAACCTTTCGAAACCTTGCAGGCCTATCGCGAACAGGCTTTGCGCCTGCTCTGTCTTTCGGTGCTTTCCGGCCTGCCGCAAATCACATTACCCTTGGGACAGGTGCAGGGCGCACCTTTCGGCATTTCCTTCATCGGACCACGCGGCAGCGACCGGGCGCTGCTCACATTGGCCAAAAACATCATAGGGGAGCGGGGCTAGACCATGGACACCCTCACACGTATGCGCGCCTTCATCGACGTGGTCGAGGCTGAAGGCTTTTCCGCCGCCGCGCGAAAAATCGGGCGCTCCAAGGCGCTGTTGTCCAAATATGTACGCGAGCTGGAGGACGAACTTGGTGCGCGCCTTCTGAACCGCACCACGCGACAGTTCTCGCTGACCGAAGCCGGGCACACCTATTATCACCGCGCCCTGGAAATCATCCGTGAGATCGACGCGCTGCAGGATGCCGTCAGTGAAACCAGTTCGGATGCGCGCGGGCGCATCAAGCTGTCGGCCCCGCGCACGTTCGCCGATGCCGTCATCGGCCAATCACTGATCGATTTCTGCCTCGCGCATCCGGAGATCGTTCTCGACGTGCGGCTGGATGATCGCTTTGTCGATCTGGTGGAAGAAGGCTTCGATCTTGCGATCCGCATCACGCGATTGCAGGACTCCTCCCTCATTGCAAAGAGGCTGTCGCCGTTCCATTCCATCCTGTGCGGCGCACCGGAACTGATCGCCCGCGTCGGCAAGCCCGAACGTCCCGAAGATCTGGCCGACCGGCCTTGCATCATCGACACCAATGCACGTTCGCGCAACAACTGGCATTTCCGCAATACCGATGGCTCGATGATGACTGTGGCGGTCAATGGCCCGATCGAAATCAACAGCCCCGTTGCCACAAAGAATGCGGCACTGGCTGGCCTCGGCTTCTGTATGCTTCCAGCCTTCATCGCCGAAGAGGAAATCGAACGCGGCAGACTGATCGCCTGCCTGAATGAATTCATCGTGAAGGACGGCGGTATCTATGCTGTCTATCCGCATCGGCGTTATCTGCCGGCAAAAATCCGGGCATTAGTCGATTTTCTGACCCAATGGTTCAAGGAGCGGGAATAGAGCGCATTCCGAAAAGTGTGAAACGGTTTTCGGGACTAAGATGCGCGATAAAACAAATAGAACGTCGCACTTTTGCCGCCTTCGGGCATAAGCGTGATCTAATGGAATTTTCTATGGTGGTTTTGCCCTGGCTCAAGCGTGGTTTCATCCAGTCTGCCGCAATCGCATTGCTGGCGGGATGTTTGCCAACACTTGCGCTCGCTCACCCGCATGTCTTTGCCGACGCACGACTGGAACTGACCATCGCGCCTGATGGCACGGTGCAACAACTTGCCCATGTATGGCGTTTCGACGACGTTTTTTCTTCGACCGTTCTGATGGAGTTCGACAAGAATGGCGATCTCAAGCTCGACAAGAACGAACTGATCGACCTTGGCCATGTCATCAACGGCTCGATTGCCGAGTTCAAATATTTCCAGACCGTTCTGGACGACGGCAAAGATGTGAAAATGGCAAGGCCAACCGACCTTGCAGCCGATTTCACCGATAATCGCCTGTTGATCGTTTTTACCAGCAAGCCTGAAATGCCGTTGAAGCTTGCCGCTGGCCACAAGGTCAGCTTCGGTGTCTATGACCCGACTTTCTATACCGCCATTGATTACATGCATGACAGCGATCTGGTCGTGAAAGGCCTGCCCGCTGGCTGCACTGCCAAGGTCGTGCGACCCAATCCGGATGAGGCACTCGCCCAGAATCAGGCGACACTGACCGATGCTTTCTTCAACGATCCCATGGGCACGGACATGTCGAAAATCTTCGCCACCCGTCTTGAGATCGACTGTGAGCCGAAAGGAAAAACAGGCTGATGAGAAAACCGGCTACCTTCATTCTAACCCTTTGCCTTACGATGATCGTTGCGCAAGCCTATGCGCAGTCATCGCTCGGCATTGGCGCGAATGAGGTGGCAATGAAGCCGACAGGGCCTTTCGCACACATCATCCTTTGGATGAACGAGCAGCAGCGCACATTCTATCTCGCCATGACCAACGCACTGAAAGCCATGCGCGAGGATCCATGGCAGGCTTCGGTTCTTGTCGGGCTTTCCTTCATCTACGGTATTTTTCATGCGGCAGGGCCCGGCCACGGCAAGGCCGTCATCTCCTCCTATATGATCGCCAATGAAACGGCGCTTCGGCGCGGCATCTTCCTGTCATTCATTTCATCGCTTTTGCAGGCGATTATGGCCATCGCTGTCGTCGGCCTCGCATGGTTCCTGCTGCGCGGCACCGGCATCTCCATGAACCAGACTGCCCGCTATATGGAAATCGCAAGCTTTGCGCTTGTCCTGTTTTTCGGCCTTTGGCTTCTGGCGCGCAAACTGCCGCTGCTTTTCAAGAAGCAGGACAATGCAAGCCCCAGCCCGGCCTCGTCGCTTTTTGCCGCAGCACCTGAACCGGCAATGGCTTCCGGTCCGGCATGGCAAGGCAGTATTTCGCAAGCCACGCGGGCGGCAGCGGCCGGAAGCACGGTAAAGCTCAACTACAAACCCACAACTGCCGCCGCGTCGGATCATATCTTCATCGGCGAAGGTGATGTGTGCACCGCCTGCGGCAAAGCCCATATTGCCGATCCGTCGACACTCGGCGACGATTTCAACTGGAAAACGGCTTGGTCCGCGATTTTGTCAGTGGGCCTGCGCCCCTGCTCCGGCGCGCTGATCGTGCTGACGTTTGCGCTTTTGAATGGCCTGATGGTCGGCGGGCTTCTCTCGGTGTTCGCCATGGCGTTCGGCACATTCATCACCGTGGCTGTTCTCGCCACGCTGGCCGTCACCGCAAAGAACACGGCGCTGCGCTTTGCAGGCAGCAATGCCATGTCGGGACGGCTGAAGGCGGCAATCGAAGTCGCCGCCGCCCTGTTCATCGCGCTCACGGGGGCGCTGTTGCTCAGTGCTTCGCTGGTTGGTTAGTCCCTCTTCTGCCTTTTTGAACGCAGCCAGAAAATCGCAAAAAAGCCGAGAACGAAAACAATCGGGAAGATGATCGCCGCGACCTGCGAGCGCTTGCCCAGCGCCAGCATGATGCTGGGCACGAAATAGGCAAGCACCCCAAAGCCGATCAGGATAATGGCAGCGGCAATTGCCGGATTGCTCTTCTTACGTTCGCCCGAGATCACGAAACTCCTCCAGCTTCTTCTTCTGCTGACCGTCACTATCAAAATTTTCCGGCGCAAGCCATGCCTGATAGGCTTTCTTCAAGGCAGGCCATTCGCTGTCGAGAATGGAAAACCACGCCGTATCGCGGTTCCTGCCCTTTGCCACCATATGCTGGCGGAAAATCCCCTCGAACGAAAAGCCAAAGCGTTCAGCCGCACGCTTGGACGGCCCGTTTTCATTGTGGCACTTCCATTCATAGCGGCGATAGCCAAGCTCATCGAAAATATACTGCATGAACAGGAACTGCGCTTCGGTGGCAGCCGGTTTGCGCGAAATCAACGGCCCCCAATAAATACTACCGATCTCGATCACGCCATTTGTCGGATCGGTGCGCATCAGCGCCTGCCGCCCGGCCACCTTGCCGCTCGCCTTGTCGATCACCACGAAAAACAGCGGATCTTCACTCTTCGCCACCTTTTCCAGCCAGGGCTCGAATTCTTCGCGGGTTGCGGGCGGAAATTCAAACAACCAGGTGAAGCGCTGATCCGCATCGGCCACCGAAGAAGCGGCGAAAAGCTCGTCCCCATGCTTCTTCGGGTCGAGTGGTTCCAGCCGCACATAACGGCCCTCAAGCACTTTGCGTTCCGGCTTCGGGCGCGGCGTCCAGTTCTGCAAATCAGTCATGCGTATTCTCCCATTCGACGGAGACAGGAGCATAAAAGAAGCGGGGCGAAAACCGGATTATTGTCCCCGCGTCATTTTTCCCGAATAGCCGCCCGATCGACCGAAACCGCCTTCACGAGCGCCACCACGTCGTCACCGACGCGCAACCCCAGTTCGTCCACCGAACGCCGCGTCAGCCGTGCACCGAGGCGACGGCCCCGGAAATCGAGCGAAACATGCGCATTCGGCCCCTCGCCCGCCTTGATGCCCGTCACCGTAACCGGCAACACGTTGCGAATGCTGATCGCTTCGGGAACTTTCCGCGCAATCGAAACATCGCGTGCTCGTACGCGCAGCCGCACATGCATATTCTGTTTCAGCCCTGCATCGCTGAGCTGGAACGACGCACCGCCAAGATCGATCTCCGCCAGTTTGTAACGCTCGTCATAAGACGAAACCGTCCCTTCCAGCAGCACGCCGCCGCCCTCGCCTTCGGCGTCGATCAGCGGAAAGACATCTGCCGCCGCACCGCTTGCCGTCACCCGGCCAGCGGATAGAAGCACGATCTGATCGGCAAGTCGCGCGACTTCATCGATTTCATGGCTCACATAAACGATCGGCACATGGCTTTCATCGCGAAGACGCTCGATAAAGGGAAGGATTTCCTGCCTACGCGCATGATCGAGCGAGGAAAGCGGCTCGTCCAGCAAAAGCAGCGCCGGATCGGACAGCAGCGCCCGGCCAATGGCGACGCGCTGGCGTTCACCACCTGACAGCGTCGATGGACGACGATCGAGAAGGGGCTCAATACCGAGCAGCGCCACCACCTCGTCGAAACTGCGTGTAGCCTGTCTGTGCCCTGCCCAACGCGCATAAGTCAGGTTACGTTTGACGCTCATATGCGGGAAAAGCCGCGCTTCCTGAAACACATAGCCGATACGGCGCTTTTCAGGTGGCAGATTGACGCCTTTTTCCGCATCGAACAGCGTAAAATCACCGACCGCAATGCGTCCACTTTCCGGGCGGAGCGTTCCGGCAATCATTTTCAGAAGCGTCGTCTTGCCCGCGCCCGAATGGCCGAACAATGCGGTTACGCCCCAGTCGGCGGCGAAATCGGCTTCAACAGGAAACCTACCATTGCGGCCCGTAATGGAAACAGCAAGCCCGCTCATTTCGTTGCTCCCGCAAGCCTGCGCTGCAGCCATTCGGAAAGCACCACGGCAACAATTGAGATCACTGCGGATATGGCAATCAGACGGAATGCCTCGGCATCGCCGGATGGGGTCTGCATCAAGGCATAGATGGCAAGCGAAAGGGTCTGTGTCTCGCCCGGAATGTTGGATACGAATGTGATCGTTGCACCAAATTCACCCAGCGCTTTAGCAAAACCAAGCACCGCGCCTGCGAGCACTCCCGGCAACAAAGGCGGCAGAATGACCGTGAAAAAGGCTGTGAACCGGCTGGCACCAAGTGTGCGCGCCGCTTCTTCAAGCCCGCGATCAAGCCCTTCTATCGAAAGCCGGATCGGGCGAACGAGCAGCGGAAATGCCATGATACCGGCAGCAAGTGCGGCACCCGTCCAGCGAAACGCAAAGGAAACGCCGAACCATTCCTGCAAAGGTGCACCAAAGGCACCCCGCGCGCCAAACAGGACCAAAAGCAGATAGCCCGTCACCACCGGCGGCAGGACCAGCGGCATGGTGACGATGGCCTGCGCCAGCGACTTGCCCGGAAAATTGAACCGGGCAAGAATCCAGCCGACGATAAAAGCAACCGGCAGAGCGACAATGATAGCTATCCCGGCAACCCGGAGCGACAGAGACACGATCTGCCAGACATTGCCTTCCATCATTTATTCAGCAGCCTCTGCAGCTCCCACAAAGCCCTTGTCCTTGATGATCGCCTGGCCGGCATCGCTTTCCAGGAAAGCGAGGAAAGCCTTGGCGGCATCGGTTTCGTTCTTCGCAACGAGTGCTGCCGGATAAAGGATCGGTGCGTGGCTGGTCGCCGGGAAGCGATAGGCTTCAACCAGTTCCGGTGCTGCAGCGCGGTCCGATGCGTAGACGATGGCCGCCTTCACTTCTGCACGGCTGACATATTGCAGCGCAACGCGTACGTTCTCGGCAAAGACTGCGTTCTTCTCGACATCTTTCCAGATATCGAGCTTTTCAAGCGCTGCCTTGCCGTATTTGCCCGCCGGGACATTCGACGGGTCACCCATGGCAAAGCGACCAGCGCTCAAAAGCTCCTTGGCCTCGCCCTTCGGCGTGTCCTTCTGTGTTGCAATCACCAGCGCATTGCCAGCGATCACCTTGCGCGAAGCCTTGTCGATGGCATCGGCCTTTTCGACATAATCCATCCAGTCAAGATCAGCGGAAATGAAAATCTGCGCTGGTGCACCCTGCTCGATCTGCTTGGCGAGGACCGACGAAGACGCAAACGACGCGACCACTTCAGTGCCATCCTTGGCTTTCATCTGCTTGGCGGCTTCTTCGATAACGTCCTTCATGCTGGCAGCAGCGAAAACAGTCACCTTCTCGGCAGCGTGAGCGACCGAGGCTGCACCCGCAGCAACGGTGATGAGAAATGCGGCGATCAGTTTTTTCATGAATATCCTCCATATTGCCTGTAACAACAGACAAACCATCATCCGCCGATGAGACCGGCGTTGTTTGTGTATGAGCATTGGAGATTCCTATGCCCCGACTTGCGATGATGGGTGTGATGGAGGCAAACGCGACCCGGATGCCGTCAAACCCTTGATGCACGGGCGTCCATGCAAAAGCCGCCCAAAATTCCGTAACGAATTCAGATCGTTCCAGAACCAGAGCCACCATAATGCGGTGAAATCTGTTTGACCAGCCCTATGAAGGGCGTGCGGCATCAGCTACCGATGTGTTTGTGCGCCCCGCGCAGTTCGGCCAGCTTCACCTGCTTCTGGCGCTCCGCATAGCGGGCGCGATCTTCCGGCGTGCGCTCATCATAGCAACCGGCACAGGAAACACCTTCCTCGAAAAACTGCGAAAGCTTGTCTTCCGGCGAAATCGGACGGCGGCAGGCGCGGCAAAGTTCAACGTCGCTTTCGGCAAGGCCATGGCCCACAGCTACGCGTTCGTCGAACACGAAGCACTCGCCGTTCCACATGCTGTCTTCACGCGGAACTTCCTCAAGATATTTCAGGATACCGCCCTTGAGATGAAACACATCATCGAAGCCCAGCCCCTTGACGAAAGCCGTCGCCTTTTCGCAGCGGATACCGCCGGTGCAGAACATGGCGATCTTCTTGCCTTCCAGCTTGTCGCGGTTCTGCTCGACCCAGTCCGGAAACTCACGAAAAGTCTTGGTCTGAGGATCGAGTGCCCCTTCGAATGTGCCGATCGCGTATTCATAATCGTTGCGCGTATCGACCACGACCGTGTTTTCGTCAGCAATCAGGGCGTTCCAGTCCTGTGGCGCGATATAGGTGCCGACGCTTTTCAGCGGATCGATGCCATCGACGCCCATGGTGACGATCTCTCGCTTCAGCCGCACCTTCATGCGATGAAACGGCATTTCGGTCGCATGGGAATATTTAAGCTCGGGTTCAGCCAGACCGGGGATGCCCATGATGTGCTGCACGAGCTTCTCAATGGCCTGTGCAGTACCTGCGACCGTCCCGTTGATGCCTTCCGCCGCCAGAAGCAACGTTCCCTTGATGCCATTTGAGCAGCAAAGCTCCGCCAACGGCTCGCGCAGGCTTTCATATTGCGGGAGCGGCGCAAAGCAATAAAGGGCGGCAACGGTAAAAGGCAAATTGCTCATCGGTTCTGTCTTCTTTGAAAATTTAACCCGCAACTAATCCCCACAAACGGCGAATTCAAGTCAACTTTATCCTCATGCGACCAAGTCGCCTCAAAATCCGCCTCGAAGAGCAACTTTTCGAGGAGAAATACATGTTCGACAGCCAAACGATCGCAGCCCTGACGACAATGGCAAATGAAGTGGGCATTGAGCCGGCGGCCTTGCTGGCGATTGCGGAAGTGGAAAGCGGCGGGCGGGCCCTATTCGATATCAACGGAGGCAAGGAACCGGCCATCCGGTTCGAAGGGCATTATTTCGATCGCAGACTATCCGGTCGCCTGCGTGACTATGCCAGGAGCAATGGCCTGTCGGCGCCGGTTGCTGGCCAGATACGCAATCCGAAATCGCAAGCCGCGCGCTGGGTCCTGCTTGAACGTGCGATGGACTTGAGCAAAAAGGCAGCGCTTGAATCCACATCCTGGGGGCTTGGGCAGGTCATGGGCGCGCATTGGGAGTGGCTTGGCTATGCCACCGTCGATGATCTTGTGGCGGAAGCACGCGGATCTGTTTCCGGCCAGGCGCGCTTGATGCTGCGCTTCATCGACAAGGCAGAGCTTTTGGAAACGTTGAAAGCCCATGACTGGCGCGAATTCGCCCGACGCTATAACGGCCCGGCTTTTGCCCGCAATGAATATGACAAGCGCATGGCCGAAGCCTATCAGCGCTGGCAAAAGCAACTCGACAGTTCTAGAAAAGCCGCATGAACAAGTCCCCTTCGACGGTAGACAAACCATCAAAGGGGATTTAAATCGATTTATCCACTCAAACAGCCGAGCAAGCCGATGTCCCAGAAAACCGATCTTCTCGTCCCCATCATGACAGGCCAGCCGGTCATTCCGGTTCTGTTGATCGACAAGGTGGAACATGCTGTTCCGCTGGCACGCGCGCTTGCCAAGGGCGGATTGCCCGCAATCGAAATCACCTTACGCACGTCAGCAGCACTCGACGCCATTCGCGCTGTTGCGTCGGAAGTGCCGGAAGCAATCGTCGGTGCAGGCACGATCCTCAACGCCAAACAGTATGAGGATGCAGCGAAAGCGGGCTCGCGCTTTATCGTCAGCCCCGGCGCAACAAAATATATCGTCGCTGCCGCCAATGACAGCGACGTGCCGCTTCTACCCGCTGCAATCACGCCGAGCGAAATGCTGGCCCTGCGCGAAGAAGGCTACACCCATCTGAAATTCTTCCCCGCTGAACAGGCCGGCGGCGCATCATTCCTGAAAGCGCTTTCCTCACCGCTGGCCGGAACCTTCTTCTGCCCGACGGGCGGTATCAGCCTTGCCAATGCCAGGAATTATCTGTCGCTGCCGAACGTCGTCTGCGTCGGCGGTTCGTGGGTTGCACCAAAGGAACTTGTCGAAGCTGGCGACTGGGACGCAATCACTGACCTTGCAAGCGAAGCGGCTGACCTGAAAGGCTGAGCAAGACCAGATAGGAATGTAAAAAGGGGCCTCGAAGGCCCCTTTTCTTTTGGTTTGTTATCGTCTGTCCGGCGATCAGTTGGTTTCCGTGAACTTGGCCACCGTCAGGAAGGTAACGGCATTGCCGCTGAACTGGTTGGCGCGTTCGGTCGGCAAATCGCCGCGCTGGAAGCCTGCCGTGTAGACCATGGCCGGTGCGGAACGCAGTGCGTCGTTGCGGAGTACCGGGTTGGTCACCGGCACAGCGCTCGACACCGATTCCGTCGACATGGCGACTTCCGAAGTCGGCATCGCTGCCGGCTGGACAACTGCGCGCGGCCTGGATTGAGCCTTGGCCACATAACGCCCGCCCTTTGCCGTCGTGCGGACGCCTGTTTCGGCAGCCTTGCCGATTGCTGCAACCTGCTTATGGACTGCGGCAGACGCGGTGGCTGTCGGCTTTGCCGGTGCCGTGCGGGCAACCGAGGCCGTCTGCGTAGCTGCCGGAACCTGTTTCGGCGTAGCGTCTGCGACCGGCTTGCTATCGTAATAATCGTCAGAAGGCGGTGCGATCAGTTCGCCGATCTCGTCCTTCTTGGAAAGCAGGGCAAGCTGCGTATTGGCGCGTGGCGCTTCCTTCGGCAGCGGGAACGCCGCCGTTTCACCGGGTTGAGGCACAGCCACATTGCCTGTATCGGCAACCTGTGTCGGTTCTGCCTGCTCGCCATTGACCAGCGCGGCAATTGCGTCCTGACCACTGGCGGCAGGGTGTTCACCCGGTCGCTCCGGACGCGCCGACGGGACCACGGCTGCGGCAAGCTGCACATTATCCGTCTCAAGCTGCGGGCGAGCGGACGGGATTGGCACAAAACCGTTCATCAATGGCGAAGGCGTACCGGCATCGGCAACCTGTAACGTGTTCGCATCCACGGCAGCGCGGGCAGCGGCTGCAGCATCGGCGGCAGGTTCGGCTGCGGCGAGCGCGACGGCATCCTGCGGTGCCATGGCCGGTTTGCGAGCCGGAATCGGAACATTGAGTGCGGCGACCGGAATTTCCGCTGCGGCTTGCGCTTGGGCATCAAGCCCGGTTTCCGGACGCGGCGCCTGTATCGGAAGCGGAGCGTCGCGGGCAGGCAGAGCAGCGACCATGGTTTCACGTGGCTGCTCGACCGGTTCTTCCGGGACCGCTGCCGGAGCCTGACGCGCAGGTGCTGCGCGGGCCGGACGTGCAGTCGCCGGTGGGGCGCTTACATCACCATTATCTTCTTCTTCGTCAGCACCGCCGCCGAACAGCGCACCAAACAGGCTCTTGCTGCGACGCGGGGCGGAGTTGCTCGCCACCATGATCTCGCCGCCGCCGGCCTTGCGCTTTTCGATCATGGCCAATGCCTGCTCGTAGCCCGGCAACGGCTTGCCGTCTGCGGGAAGGTGAGCGGTCTTGCCGTCCGGGAAGAGGGCAAGCAGCTCGCGGCGGCTCATGCGCGGCCAGGAGCGAACATTGCCGACATCCATGTGCACGAACGGAGAACCGGAACGCGGATAATAGCCAACGCCGCCGATCTGATAGCGCATGCCGATGCCGCGCAGCTTCGCGAGCGGAACGCCGGGAATATAGAAGTCCATCGCGCGGCCAAGCATGTGCTGGCTCTTCTTTGCAACGCCGCGCGTGCTCGAACGCAGCATGGCGTTGGTGGCAGGCGAACGATATGCGGAAACGACAGTTATATACTGGCTCGATCCACTGGAGCGATAAACCTGCCAGACCAGATCGAACAGGCGCGGGTCCATCTTGGTCGGCTCGTTGCGGCGCCAGTCACGCAGAAAGACGTTCAGCTTTTTCAGGCCCTGGGCATCAAAGCGGCCATTTCTTTTGAAGACGATTTCCGCTTTTTCGCCGGTATGAACGTAATAGAGCTTGAGAGAGCGGGTTTCAGCCGAAGCCTGCGAAGGAGACAGCGCCATGAGAACCGCGGCAGCGGCAAGGGCAGACGGAATAGACACAGATACCTTCATCTTGGCCTTCATTCCGGTCCAAGCCTTCGCAAAGCGCGCTTTAATGGTCGATATGCTGTTCATCGAATCGTATCGCCTTACCGTTTTTCCGCCGTCAGAAGCATTCTCCAGGCATCCCTCGGGACTTTCTTTGTGGTGTCACAAAAAGCCTGCGTCCCAGTTCCGCTCGAGCTCCGATTGTCGGATTTAATGGTTAATGGACGCTTAGTGAACAACAAATGAGGAAACACCATGGCAAAAAAGCCACACAGGTGCATCTATTTTCGCCATGGTTAAAAAATTATTAACAGTCTTTAATCAGCAACAGTACCTGCGAAGCGTGGCAGCCTATTCATTATAAACGCCTAAAATTCAAACAGTTAAGTACAGTTTCATCAGCTTGCAGCACGGTTGAAAGGGGTGGTTTCACCCGCCTCGTCGAGGCCCAGTCCCTTGCCGGAAATCGACGCCACATCGATGCCATATTCCTTCAGCTTCCGGTAAAGCGTGGTTCTTCCGATGCCCAGACGCCGAGCGACTTCGCTAATCTGGCCGTCATAATGAGCAATCGCGAAGCGGATCATTTCCTCCTCGGCTGCGGCAAGCGTGCGCACCTCGCCTTCGCCATCAACCCCGCTGAACACGCCTGCTGGACCACTTACACTTGGATCATGATCGACAAGGTTGAACCGGGCGGACTGCTGCGCAGCCCTTGCAGCCTCAGTTCCCAAACCGATCTGAACGAAGTCAGCCGCTGTCAGTTCCCCAGTCTCGCAGAGAAGCACCGCCCGATAAACGGCATTTTTCAGTTCCCGCACATTGCCGGGCCAATGATAGGTCTTCAGCTTTTCAAGCGCGTGTGTGGTGATGCCGGTGATATGCCCCATCCGCTCTTCGCTGACATAGCGCATCATGAACTGATGCAGCAGGATCGGAATGTCCTCCAGACGGTTGCGCAGGGGCGGCATGGCCACGGCAAAAGAGCCGAGCAGATGGTAAAGCCCGGCATGGAAGCGTCCCATATGGACGAGATCAGCCAGAGGGCGGCTGTTCGATGCCATGATGCGGGCATTGGAAAGCCCGCGCTCGCCTCCCCCGCCGGTTTCGAACTGGCCGGACTGCATGGCAGCAAAAAGCTTGATCTGCGTGTGGCGCGGCAACGCGCCGACTTCATCAAGAAACAGCGTTCCGCCATCGGCTTCTACAAGCTTGCCGAGACTGCGGATGGCATCGTCCTCGCGGCGATCACGCCGCACCGCCGAAACACCGAAAAAGACGTCGTCGGCATTCTCCACGGTCAAGGAGCGGCAATCGACAGTCACGAAAGGGCCGCGCCAGCGGGCACCGCCGCTGCAAATGGCACGCGCCAGCGTTTCCTTGCCGCTGCCGGGTTCTCCTTCGATCAGAAGCGGCGCATCCAGCGCCGAAGCCCGCCGCGCCAGAATGCCGACCCGCTCCATTTCCGGGCTCTTGATCGCCATGTCGGACAGCGTGAGATGCGCTTTCAACGACGAACGGGCGCGGCGAATTTCCTGTGTCAGCGCATCGATCTTCAGCACATTGGAAACCGACACCTGGACGCGCTCGAAGGCAAGCGGCTTGGTCACGAAATCGACCGCGCCCATTTTCATTGCCTGTAAAACCGGCTGGAGATCATCATTTTGGACAAGAACGATAACGGGAACAGCGTTTCCAGCTTCACGCATCCGTCGCAAAACGGTCAAGCCGTCCATATCTGGCATCGACAGATCGAGCAGCATCAGGACGATGTCCTTACGCTGGCTTACAAAGCCAAGCGCGCTTACTCCACCGTCTGCGAGAATGGTTCGATAGCCCATGCGCATGACTATCGCTTCGAGATTGCGTCGATGAATCGGATCGTCGTCCGCTATAAGTATGCGCGTGCCCATTAATAGCTATTATCAACCTATGGAGTTCCCGCGCCCAAAATACTTAAACAGTTTAAATGTCTCATATTCCAGGCGTGTTATTTGGGGCCAAGCCTTCAACGAATGCAAGATACTAAAATGTGCCTTAGTGTCCCATTCACAAAATTTGTATCCTGAATCCACTTTCTGATTCAGACATTTGCTTTCCTGTAGCCTATCGCCCGGCAAGCTGTCACAAAATTCGAAGCGCTTTTTCCACCTCTTGGCGATCCTGACAAGACATGCGAGAAGGAACCTAATAGGAGAATGTTCATGACCCGCTTTTCAGAATCCCTTTCCTTCAACAAGGTTTTGCGCGCGCCCGCCGGTGATGCGGTTGCAGCCGAAAAGACTGGCCTCGGCGATCTGCCGGAATGGAATCTGGGTGATCTTTATCCATCTGCAGACAGCGCCGAGCTGAAGAACGATATCGAAAAAGCCATGAAAGAGGCAGCAGCGTTCGAGGAACGCTGGAAAGGCAAGCTTGGCAATGAGGCGGCCAAGACCAATGGCGGTAACTTTGCTGATGCAGTCAAGGAATTCGAAGGGCTGGACGAGCTGATGGGCCGTATCGGCTCCTTCGCAGGCCTCTATTACTACGGTGATACGACCGACCCGAAGCGTATGAAACTTTTCGGCGATATGCAGCAAAAGCTGACCGACGCCAGCACCCATCTCATTTTCTTCGGCCTGGAGCTGAACCGTATCGATGATGCGGTGCTCGAAAAGGCGATGAGCGATAATGCAGCCATCGGCCACTACCGCCCATGGCTCACCGATCTGCGCATGGACAAACCATACCAGCTCGATGACAAGCTGGAGCAGCTCTTCCACGAAAAATCGATCACCGGCTATAGCGCCTGGAACCGACTGTTCGATGAAACCATGTCGAGCCTGCGCTTTGAAGTCGATGGCGAAGAACTGGCCATTGAGCAGACGCTCAACATGCTTCAGGATGCCGATGGTGCTGTGCGCAAAAAGGCATCGCAAGCCCTGGCGAAGACTTTTGGCGCAAATCTGCGCACATTCACGCTGATCACCAATACGCTCGCCAAGGACAAGGAAATTTCCGATCGCTGGCGCGGTTTTCAGGACATCGCCGACAGCCGCCACCTCGCCAACCGCGTCGAGCGGGACGTTGTGGATGCTCTCGCCAAGGCAGTCGAGGACGCCTATCCACGCCTTTCACACCGTTATTACGCCCTGAAAGCCAAATGGCTTGGCCTCGAAAAGCTTGAAAACTGGGATCGCAACGCGCCGCTGCCGGAAACGCCGCAAGCGCTGATCCCTTGGGATGACGCGCGCGAAACCGTGCTTTCCGCCTATGGCAATTTCGCGCCGGAAATGGCCGCGATTGCCAAGGATTTCTTCGACAAGAACTGGATCGACGCGCCGGTTCGGCCCGGCAAGGCGCCGGGCGCATTTGCGCATCCGACCGTTCCGTCGGCGCATCCTTACGTATTGCTCAACTATATGGGCAAGCCGCGCGATGTGATGACGCTGGCACATGAGCTGGGCCATGGCGTGCATCAGGTTCTGGCGGGCGGTCAAGGCGCGCTGATGGCTTCAACGCCGCTGACCCTTGCTGAAACTGCATCCGTATTTGGCGAAATGCTGACTTTCCGCTCGCTTCTGGAGCGCACGAAAGACAAGCGCGAACGCAAGGCTATGCTGGCGCAGAAGGCCGAGGACATGATCAACACGGTCGTGCGCCAGATTGCCTTCTACCAGTTCGAACGCCGTGTCCACACCGAGCGCCGCGAAGGCGAACTGACCTCTGAGCGCATCGGCGAAATCTGGATGGATGTGCAGCGCGAAAGCCTTGGCGATGCGGTCAATCTCAATCCAGGTTACGAGACCTTCTGGACCTATATCCCGCATTTCATCCACTCGCCGTTCTATGTTTATGCCTATGCTTTCGGCGATTGTCTGGTGAACTCGCTTTATGCGGTCTACCAGAACTCGGAAAAGGGCTTCCAGCAGAAGTATTTCGACATGCTGAAGGCTGGCGGCACCAAGCATCATAAGGAACTGCTTGCACCGTTCGGTCTGGATGCGAGCGATCCGGATTTCTGGAGCAAGGGCCTGTCGGTGATCGAAGGTATCATCGACGAGCTTGAAGCCATGGAAGACTGAGCACTTGCGTGACTCACCAAAGCAATAAGCCGCTTATCCTGTTCCGGGATGACAAGGCGGGCCGCGATGTGCTCTTCACGGCCCCCTCATCGATCATCCGCGCCGACACGCCAGATGAATTCGAACCCGCATGGAATGCGATACAGAAAGCCCACGACGCCGGAAAATGGCTTGCGGGTTATCTGTCCTATGAAGCCGGCTATCTTCTCGAGCCCAAGCTGAAACCGCTGCTGCCCGAAGGGCGCAACGCACCGCTTCTCTGCTTCGGTGTGTTCGATGGCCCTTCCGACCAGTTTGTGCACCGTCGCGACGAGGACAATGCCACCTTTCTGCGTGCCCCTGTTGCACAGTGGTCGTTTGACGACTACGCGCCGCGTTTCGAGCGACTTCACCGCCATCTGCGCGAAGGCGACTGCTATCAGGGTAATCTCACCTTTCCGATCCGTGCGGAATGGAGCGGCGACCCGCTGATCCTTTTCAATATGCTCGCGAAGCGTCAGCCGGTACGCTACGCGACTTATTGTGATCTTGGTGGTCCGATTGTCCTGTCGCGTTCGCCGGAACTCTTTTTCGAGGTCGACGGCGACGGCTGGATTGAAACCCATCCGATGAAAGGCACCATGCCGCGCGGTGCGACGCCCGAAGAAGACGAGCGGAACCGTCTGTTTCTGCTGAACGATCCGAAGAACCAGGCCGAAAACCGCATGATCGTCGATCTGCTTCGCAACGACATTTCGCTCGTCAGCGAAGTGGGGTCGCTCGATGTGCCGGAATTGTTCCGCGTAGAAACCTACCCCACCGTACACCAGATGATCAGCCGTGTACGGGCCAGGCTGAAAGAAGACCTGCCGCTGCGTACGCTTTTTGCTGCCCTTTTCCCGTGTGGTTCCATCACCGGCGCACCCAAGATCAGCGCCATGGAAATCCTCCACAAGCTGGAATCCGCGCCGCGCGACATCTATTGCGGGTCGCTCGGCTGGATCGAGCCGAGCGGGCGGATGCGTTTCAACGTCGCTATTCGCACGATCTCGCTTCTGGATGAAAATCGTGCGATCTTCAATGTCGGGGGCGGCGTGGTCTTCGATTCCACGGCGCAAGCGGAGTACGAGGAATGTCTTCTGAAAGCACGGTTCGCAGCTCTATCCAACCAGACGGAGCTGAAGTCGTTTTGATAGAGCCGGATTACCAGTTGATCGAAACCATACGCTGGGAACCGCTCTCGGGCGTGCTGCGTTTCGATCTGCACATGGCGCGCCTTGAGAATTCTGCCCGTGAACTCGGGTTCTCCTGCAATATGGAAGCTATCCGGCAGAAAGTAGCGGAAAGCGGAACTGGTGAACAGGCTTTGAAGGTGCGCCTGACACTTGCGCCGGACGGGGTCGCTACGGTCTCCAGCATCCCTTACGAACCGCTGCCATCCCAGACGATCTGGCGGATCGCAATTGCACATACGCACCTCGATCACAACGACACCCTGTTGCGCCACAAGACGACGCGACGGCAGGCATATATCGCCGCGCGCGAAGAATATTCTCCGGCGGAGATCGACGAAGTCATCCTGCTCAATGATCGCGGCGAAGTCTGCGAAGGAACCATTACGTCGATATTTCTCGATGTTGGCGGCACAACCTGCACGACGCCCGCACTTTCGTGCGGTCTTCTGGACGGAGTGCTGCGCCGCGAATTGCTGAAAAACAGCGTCGTCGAAGAGGGTATCGTTACTGTCGATGCACTGAAAAACGCGCGCAACATTCTCGTCGGCAATTCGCTGCGCGGTATGATCCGCGCGAAGCTGGTTGAAGGCTGAAATCCTAAAACACGTTAAACATGTATTGATGTCATAGGTTTGTGTTGTTTCTTTCTTTCTATGAAGTTGTGTTATCGTTCCCGCACATAAGCTAAACCCGGCTAAGGATAACCCGACACCGCAATTCTGCGGCATCTGAGAGGAAGAAAATGGCGAAAGCGAAATGGCAAGTCTATGGTGAGATAACCGGCCCCGTCATCATGATCGGCTTTGGGTCGATCGGGCGCGGTACCCTGCCGCTGATTGAGCGTCATTTCAAATTCGACAAATCGCGCATGGTCGTGATCGATCCGAGCGAAGCCAATCGCAAGATCCTCGATGACAAGGGCATTCGCTTCATCAAGGAAGCAATCACCAAGGATAACTACAAGAAGGTCCTTGGTCCTCTGCTAAAGGAAACGGAAGGCCAGCCTTTCGTCGTCAATCTTTCGGTCGATACCGGATCACTCGACTTGATGCGTTACGCCCGAGAGCATGGCGCACTCTACATCGATACGGTGGTGGAGCCCTGGCTCGGTTTCTATTTCGATGAAGAGGCCGACAATGCCTCGCGCACCAATTATGCGCTGCGCGAAACCGTTCGCGCCGAAAAGCGCAAGAACCCCGGCGGATCGACCGCCGTTTCCTGCTGCGGCGCCAATCCGGGCATGGTGTCGTGGTTTGTCAAGAAAGCGCTCGTTGACCTTGCGACCGAACTGAAGCTCGATTTCACCGAACCGGCGCCGGATGATCGTCACGGCTGGGCGAAGCTGATGAAGAAGGCTGGCGTCAGGGGTATCCACATCGCGGAACGCGATACCCAGCGCGCCAAGGAGCCGAAGCCTTTCAATACGTTCTGGAACACGTGGTCTGTGGAAGGGTTCATTGCCGAAGGCTTGCAGCCGGCAGAGCTTGGCTGGGGCAGCCATGAAAAATGGATGCCCAAGAATGCTCGCAAGCAGAAGAAGGGCAACAAGGCTGCGATCTTCCTCGAACAGCCCGGCGGCAATACCCGCATTCGCTCCTGGTGCCCGACGCTCGGCGCGCAATATGGCCTGCTGGTCACCCATAATGAAGCGATTTCGATCGCCGATTTCTTCACGCTGCGCGACAAGAAGGGCAAGCTCGACTTCCGTCTGACCTGCCATTACGCCTATCATCCGGGCAATGACGCCATTCTGGCGCTTGACGAGATGTTCGGCGCCGCTGGCCGGGCGCAGCCGGTGCAGCACGTTCTGGAAGAACACGAAATTCTGGATGGTAGCGATGAACTTGGCGTTCTGCTCTATGGCCATGAGAAGAATGCCTATTGGTACGGCTCGCAGCTAACCGTTGAGGACGCGCGCAAGCTTGCTCCCTATCAGAACGCGACCGGCCTGCAGGTTTCTTCAGCCGTTCTGGCAGGTATGGTCTGGGCTCTGGAAAACCCGAGAAGCGGCATTGTCGAGACCGATGAAATGGATTACCGCCGCTGTCTCGAAGTCCAGATGCAATATCTTGGCCCGGTGAACGGATATTATACCGACTGGACGCCACTGGAAGGTCGTGGCCATTTGTTCAAGGAAGACCTCGACACCAAGGATCCGTGGCAGTTCCGGAATATTCTGGTGCGCTAAACTGAAACAACTGCCCGGCAAAAATCGGGCAGTTTTCATTGCGGCAGTTTCGCAACAATTGCGTAATCCTCACAATGAGGGCTTGTTTTCGTGCAAGTTTCAATTCATCACACGTAATCATTCCCAATGGAGAGCATGGATATGAAACGCTTCCGCATCATTGCCCCTCTTGCAGTCATGTCGCTGGCGTTGGCCGCGTGTGAAACGACCGGCCCGGTCGGCGGCAATACTCCGACCGTCTCCCGTGGCCCGGCTGGGATCGAAGGTAGCTGGGTTGATCCAAACGGCATCGTCTCATCGTTCAACGGCGGCATTTTCGAAACCCGCGCCACCGACACGAACGAGAAGCTGGCCGAGGGCAACTACCGTTACCAGTCGCCGCAGCTTGTCGAAATCGACATGCGCTCCATCGTGCGCGGCACGTCGTCGAAAGTGAACTGCGCGCTCGTGTCGCCGGCGCAGCTCAACTGTACGTCGTCATCGGGTTCACGCTTCTCCCTGACGCGCAAGGCGGTAGGGTAAGCACCCGATATCTTGTTTAGAGCGGTTCCGGTTCTTATCGAATCGTCGGAACCGCTCTAACTATTTGTTTTTCCGCATTATCCTACGCAAAACCGCTTCGCACTTTTGCTGTAAATGCTCTAAATTTCAAATATTTACGGTGCGGAAAACATCTGCGCCGACAGAATTTTGCCAGCGGCAATTGTCAGGATTGTAATTTGTCTTTTTTTCTCTAGTTTTCCGGCTGAACAGGAGTCGGAAGATGAGTGAGATGGATAAAGTGCAGGAGAAGCCCAGCCAGACAACCAAGCCTGAGATGCAGGTAAACCTGCCGAAAGTCGGGGTTCTGCTGGTCAATCTCGGCACGCCGGATGGCACGAGTTACGGCCCGATGCGGCGCTATCTGGCCGAGTTTCTTTCGGATCGCCGTGTCATCGAATGGCCCCGCCTGATCTGGTATCCGATCCTCTACGGCATCGTTCTCAACACCCGCCCGAAACGTTCCGGCAAGCTTTACGACCGCATCTGGAATCGCGAGAAAAACGAATCTCCGTTGCGGACCTATACGCGCGCGCAGGGCGAGAAGCTTGCCAAGGCACTTGCCGACCATCCAAATGTGGTCGTGGACTGGGCGATGCGCTATGGCCAGCCATCCATCGAAAGCGTAACTGATCGTTTGCTGCAGCAAGGTTGCGAGCGGATCGTCATGTTTCCGCTCTACCCGCAATATTCGGCAACGACCACCGCGACAGTGAACGACAAGTTCTTCGAAGCGCTTATGAAAAAGCGTTTCCAACCGGCTGTGCGCATCGTGCCGTCCTATGAAACGGAACCCGTTTACATCGAAGCACTGGCCCGCTCCATCGAGAAGCATCTGGAAACGCTTTCTTTCAAGCCGGAAGTGGTTCTCGCTTCGTACCACGGTATTCCGAAAAGCTACTCGGACAAGGGCGATCCCTATCGTCAGCAATGTCTTGAAACGTCGCGCCTGTTGCAGGCGCGGCTGGGCCTTGATGACAGCCAGTTTCGCTCCACATTCCAGTCGCGCTTCGGCCCGGAAGAATGGCTGCAACCCTATACGGACGAAACGGTGGAAGAGCTGGCCAAGCACGGGGTCAAGTCGATGGCTGTTCTCAATCCGGGTTTCGTTGCCGACTGTCTGGAAACGGTGGATGAGATCGGCAACGAGGCCGCTGAAGAATTTCTTGAAAATGGCGGCGAGAATTTCAGCCATATTCCTTGTCTCAACGACAGCGAAGACGGCATGAAGGTCATCGAGACACTGGTGCGCCGCGAATTACAGGGATGGGTTTAGATTGAAGGGAATAGGACAGTATGTTCTGACCTGTGATAGATTCCACCTACTGCCTTATTGCCCTACTGCCCTATTGCCTTAAGGAAAGACAATGACCGGTTTCGATATCACGCTGCTCATTCTGGCCGCACTGGTTCTGGCAACGCTGTTTGCCGGCATCAAGACCGTGCCGCAAGGGTTTAACTACACGGTCGAACGGTTCGGTCGCTATACGCGTACGCTCAATCCAGGCCTGAACCTGATCGTACCGTTCTTCGACCGCATCGGTGCGCGCCTCAACATGATGGAGCAGGTGCTCGATGTGCCGACGCAAGAGGTCATCACCCGCGATAACGCTATCGTCGGCGTCGATGGCGTGGCGTTCTATCAGGTGCTGAATGCAGCACAGGCGGCTTATCAGGTAGCGAACCTGCAATATGCGCTCCTTAATCTGACCATGACCAACATCCGCACGGTCATGGGCTCGATGGATCTTGATGAGCTGCTGTCAAACCGCGACGCGATCAATGACCGCCTGCTGCGGGTCGTTGATGAAGCAGCGCACCCGTGGGGTCTCAAGATGACCCGCGTGGAAATCAAGGATATCAATCCACCAGCAGATATCGTCACCTCGATGGCGCGCCAGATGAAGGCCGAGCGTGACAAGCGCGCGCAGGTTCTGGAGGCCGAGGGCGATCGCAACGCACAAATTCTGCGTGCTGAAGGCCAGAAACAATCGCAGATTCTCGAAGCTGAAGGCAAACTGGAAGCAGCCAAGCGCGAAGCAGAGGCACGCGAGCGCCTCGCTGAAGCCGAAGCGAAAGCCACCACCATGGTTTCCGATGCCGTTGCCAACGGCAATGTGCAGGCGCTCAATTACTTCGTGGCGCAAAAATACACCGAAGCCTTGAGCAACATCGCCAGCGCCAAGAACCAGAAAGTGGTGCTGATGCCGCTTGAGGCAAGCGCTCTCATCGGCTCGCTTGGCGGTATTGGCGCAATTGCCAAGGAAGTTTTTGGTGATGGCAGCGGGCCGATCGATCCGGCACCGCAGCCGCCGACACCTTCCCGCTCACGTAGCGTTCCAACCGCGGGGCGCTAGAGCACATCCCGAAAAGTGTGAAACGGTTTTCGGAGGAAGATGCGCGTAAAAACAAAAAGATGGAGCATTTCTGGCAAAAGTGCAAAGCAGCTTCGCGTAGGGTAATGCGTACAAACAGAGGGAGGGCGTCATGATTGTTGAGTTTCTGTCCGGTCTCGGCATCTGGAACTGGCTCGTTTTCGGGCTGGTTCTGCTCATTCTGGAAATCTCGGCGCCCGGCTTTTTCTTCATCTGGTTCGGGCTTGCTGCACTTGTAACGGGTGCACTGGCCTTTCTCCTGTCTTCAACGACAGGATTTGGCTGGCAGTTTCAGACTGTCGTTTTTCTGGTTCTGGCCGTCATTTTCGTGCTGGCGGGACGTCGCTTCTTCGGATCACGCAGCACCGACGCCGACGAACCTTTTCTCAATCGTCGCGGCGAACAGCTTGTCGGCCAACGCGCCACACTGACGGAGCCGATCATCAACGGTCGTGGGCGTATCCGTATCAACGATACGATGTGGCGCGTGAAAGGGCCTGATCTGCCAACCGGAACAGAAGTCCGGGTCGTTGCCTTCGATCCGGTTTCTCTGGAGATTGAAGTTGCTGAATAGGGGAATAGGGGAATAGGGGAATAAAAAGGAATCGGGTAAGCTAAAGCAAGTGATTTTCAGCTTACTCCCTTACTCCCTTACTCCCTTACTCCCTTACTCTCTTACGCCGCGCCTATCCGCAACAGGTCGTGGAAGTGCACGAGCCCGATCGGACGTCCGGCTTCGACGACGATCAGCGCGCCGATGTGATTTTCATTGATGGTGTTGAGTGCTGCGGTTGCCAGCATGTTCTGATCCACCGTCTTCGGCTTGCGCGTCATGATGTCATCAACCGCCAATGCCGCGAGATTGCGGCTCAGATTGCGCGATATGTCACCATCGGTAACGATACCCGCCAGATCACCACCATCATCGACGACGACCACACAGCCAAAGCTCTTTTGTGCCAGAACCTTCATCGCATCCGGTAGCGACGTCCCCACGCTCACCAGCGGAAGGCGTTCGCCGCGATGCATGATATCGCGGATATGGATGAGGCTTGCACCCAGCGAACCGCCGGGATGAAAGGTCTTGAAGTCGCTTGGAGTAAAGCCCCGTGCTTCCAGAAGCGCGATTGCCAGCGCATCGCCGATGGCAAGCTGCATCATGGTCGAGGTCGTGGGCGCCAGACCGTGCGGGCAGGCTTCAACCGTTTTCGGCAGGAGCAGCATGACATCCGCCGCACGGCCAAGCGCCGAATTCTCACCTGCGGTGATTGCGATCAGCGGAATGCGGAAGCGCTGCGAATAATTGACGATACCCTTCAGTTCCGCCGTTTCGCCCGACCACGAAATGGCCAGGATGACATCATCGCGGCCGATCATGCCAAGATCACCATGATTGGCTTCCGCCGAATGAACGAAAAATGCCGAGGTACCGGTCGAGGCAAAAGTGGCGGCAAGCTTGGAGCCGATATGGCCGCTTTTGCCCACGCCCGTAACGACCAGACGTCCGCGCGACGCAACGATACGCTTCACCGCTTCGACAAATGGACCGGAAAGGCCGTCATTCAGCGCTTCTTCCAGCGCAACAAGGCCCGCATTTTCGGTCTTTATGGTGCGCAGCGCTGAAGCGATGGCTGCTTCCGCGTCTGCCGGAGGGATGATCTGATCGAGCTTTTCCATAGCGGCAAGGGTTAACTTCTTCGCAGCCGGTTGTCCAAACATTTGTGCAGCGAAACATGGCCTTGAATTCGACCATAGCAACCAAGAATTAACCATGTGCCTTTACCGTTCATCTACCACGTTGCGACGGTTTGAAAACACGACATGCTTTTTGCCAAGGCCTTATCCGGCGGTTCGACGCCCATTGCCCGCAGGCTGCGATGCCTGTTTCTGGCGGGCGTGGCGATGGCAATCAGTCATGGCCCTTCCTTTGCTCAGGAAGCCTATCTGCGCGGAAGCGTTGCCGAGGATGTGCTTTCCGCATCCTCACCGGAAACGCTTGCAAATCGTGGGCTTGCCGCACCTGGATATGACGATGGTGCCGGTGAAGCGACCGACGACGGTTATACCCCGCCTGAAAACGCACCCGCGACAGACGCGGCAACTACGGCGCAAACCGTTCCGACAGTTGCCGTTCCGCAGGACCGCCAGCCGCTGCAACCCGACAATATCCGTGTCGGCTCAGTCGACGCCGAGGCAAGTGGAGAAACAGGCCGGGCGCAACGCGAAAACCTCCGGCAGTTGCCTGAGCAAGGACGCGGCATCACACAGGAAGTCGACCCATTCGCGCCGATCGGCATTCGCACCGGCTCGTTCATCCTGCGACCGTCGCTGGAACAGGGTATCCGTGTCACGACGAATGGCGACAGCAGCGCAACCGGCTCCAGCGCAGTTCTTAACGAAACCACATTGCGGCTCAACGCGCAGTCGGATTGGGCACGCCATCAGGCAACACTTGACGCATCGGGCACCTGGGCCAAATCCATTTCGGGCGAAGACGTCTCCGAACCGCAGGTCGACATTCAGGGCAAGCTACGCTTCGATCTCGGCGACCAAACGACCGTCAACACCGGTGCAGGGTACCGGTTGCGTCGTGAGAGCGCGTCGAGCCCCAACGGCGTGGTCGACGCCTTGCAGCGTCCTCTGGTTCACACCCTCAACGGAAGTCTCGGCGTCGAGCGCGACATGGGCCTTATCTTCGGTAGTGCAACCGGGCGGGTTGAACACAATATTTACGGCGATGCGGAACTGTCCTCCGGCGGCACGGTCACTCAGAAAGACCGCGACAACACCTATGCCAGCGTCACATTGCGCGGCGGCTTTTCCTTGTCCCCCGCAATCAAACCCTTCACCGAAGTGGAACTGGGCAAGCGCATCTTCGATGAAAAGCTCGACAGCAATGGCTACGAGCGTAGCGGATCGCAGTTTGCACTGCGCGGCGGTATGATGCTTGATATGGGCGAGAAGCTGAACGGCGAATTTGCGGCCGGTTACATGCGCGCCAACAGCGATGATTCTCGTCTCAGCGACATCAGCGGCCCGTCGATCAATGCAGCGCTCAACTGGTCGCCGCTGCGCGGAACCGATGTGCGGCTCTATGCACAAACAATGGTCGATACCTCGACCACGCCTGGCATTGCCGGGTCACTCCTGCATTTCGCAAGCCTTGATGTGACCCGTCGCATACGCTCCGACCTGAGCCTCAACGGCAGGCTTGATGCCAATATCCGGCAAAACAAGGATGGCACCGGAACCGATTACACAATCGGCGCGCAGATCGGCGCAACCTACTGGATCAATCGTTTCGTTGGGCTGGATGCACGCCTGCGTCACGAATTCCTGACAAGCAGGATATCTGACCGCGAATATACAGCCGATAGCGTCTATCTCGGCGTGAAGGTTCAGCGTTAAAGCATTTCCAGCAAAAGTGCGTAGCGGTTTTGCGTTGGATAATGCGTAAAGACAAACAGATAGAACGGCATCCCTTATGGGATGCCGTATTGTCGTGAGTTTAAGCGAGCCAGAACAGAATACACGCCAAGCCGAACCCCAGAAGCCCGATAAGGGTTTCTAGAACAGTCCAGGTTTTCAGTGTCGTCTTGACGTCCATGTTGAAGAAACGTCCAACGAGCCAGAAACCGGAATCGTTGACATGGGAGAGCATGACCGACCCTGCAGCAAGGGCGATCACCACCGCCGCAGTCTCAAGTCCGTGATAACCCGCAGCCTGAACCGCAGGCTGGACAAGTCCGGCAGCCGTTATCAGCGCCACCGTTGCCGACCCCTGCGCAACGCGCAAGATCGTTGCGATCAGGAAGCCCGCCACGATAACGGGCAGTCCGGTATTGGCGAATGCACTGGACAAAGCGTCACCGATGCCGGAGGCACGCAGGACGCCGCCGAACATTCCGCCCGCGCCTGTAATCAGAATGATGGAACACACCGGACCGAGCGCCGAATCGAGAATGCGTTCGACACTGGCCAGGTCCCTGCCGCGCCGGGGTCCCAGCACATAGGAGGCGACCAACACCGAAATCAGAAGAGCAACCGGTGTCGATCCGATCATCCGCGCAAGCTGATACCAGTTGGCCTGGGCGTTTACCCAACCTTGTGCACGGGCGAAATCCAGACCTGTATTGATGAAAATCAGAACCAGTGGCAGCAGGAGAAGCAATATGACCAGGCTGGAGCTTGGAGGATTCAGGGCCTCTTCTGCGTTCTTTCCGGCATCAAAACTGTCAGGGATAGGGAGATTGATCCGCTTGCCGATCCATGCGCCGAAAAGGTGTCCGGCAATAAACCAGACAGGTATGACGACCACGATCCCGACCAGAATGAGAAGCCCCACATCCGCACCCAACAGCTCGGATGCCGCCACCGGCCCCGGATGAGGCGGCACGAAAACATGCATCACCGAAAAAGCTGCGGCGACCGGAATACCGTAGAGAAGCAGGCTTCCCTTGAGGCGTCGCGCAACGGTGAAGACCACAGGAAGCATCACGACCAGCCCCGCATCGAAAAAAATCGGAAAGCCGAAGATGAGCGATGCGATGCCAAGCGCCATGGGCGCGCGTTCTTCGCCGAACCGCCTGATGAGATCGTCGGCAAGCGCCTGCGCGCCGCCGGATATCTCGAGCAGCCGACCCAACATCGCACCGAGACCGACCAGAAGCGCTACGCCGCCGAGAGTGGAACCGAAGGCGGACGTGATTGTCGCCAGAATATTGCCTGCTGGAATGCCCGTCGCAAGCGCTGTCAGGAGGCTGACGATTATAAGCGCTACGAACGCATGGACGCGAAACCGGATGATGAGCAAAAGCAACAATAAAACAGCGCCCACCGCGATGGAGATGAGCGCGCCTGCCCCCATCGTCTGCTCGAATTCCTGCATGCGATTCTTCCTTATGATGGGGAGAAAACTTGTTTGATCGAACGTATCGCGAAAGGGTTTCACACTTTTCGGGATACGTTCTAGGTCAAATACCTATTGTCATTGTCGAAAAAAGCAAGTTTCACCAGAGTAGCGCTCACAACCATAAAAAACGCCCCCTTTGCAGGGGGCGTGACCAGAGTTCAGGCAGGTTTATATCAAGCAGGCTTGATGGTATTCAGCAGATTGCCGATCGAGCTTTCAACCGAAGGCCGAATGTCGTTACGCCACAGCGCAAACGCGACGTTGGCTTCGATGAAGCCCGCCTTGGAGCCGCAGTCGAATGTCAGGCCCCGATAATCGAAACCGAAAAATTTCTGGGCATCGGCAAGCTTCAGCATCGCATCCGTGAGCTGGATTTCGTTGCCAGCCCCTTTTTCCTGCTTGCTCAGAAGCTCGAAGATTTCCGGCTGCAGAATATAGCGACCGTTGATGTAGAGATTGGACGGTGCCGTACCCTTGGCAGGCTTTTCGACCATCTGCGTAATCTCGAAACCGCTACCGATGGCTTCGCCTTTGCCGACGATGCCATATTTATGGGCTTCTTCCGGGTCGCATTCCTGCACGGCAATAACGTTGCCGCCAGTATTTTCGTACAGCTCGACCATTTCCTTCAGGCAGCCCTTCTTCGACTGCATGACCATGTCCGGCAGCAAGAGAGCAAAAGGTTCGTCGCCGACGAGCTCACGAGCACACCAGACCGCATGGCCGAGACCAAGCGGCACCTGCTGACGGGTGAAGCTGGTCGTTCCCGGCTGCGGCTGGATATCTTGAAGATGCTCCAGTTCAGCAGTCTTGCCGCGTTCGGCAAGCGTGGAATATAGCTCTACCTGTGCATCGAAATAGTCTTCGATGACCGCTTTGTTTCGCCCGGTGACGAAAATCAGATGCTCGATACCTGCTTCGCGCGCCTCATCGACCACATACTGGATGACGGGCTTGTCCACGACAGTCAGCATTTCTTTGGGAATGGATTTGGTGGCGGGCAGGAAGCGGGTGCCAAGACCTGCAACAGGGAAGACGGCCTTGCGAATTTTTCGGATAGAACTCATCCCTCTCCTCGATTTCACTATTTCAGGTTTGCTATCAAAGCATTGAAACGACTGAATTTCAAATAAGGCCTTTTCATTAAGGAACGACGAAATTGCGTGGCTCATCCCATCACATTCAATGACCCGACCTTAATGTTGCTTGATTCAAAAACTTTTCGAAATTTCGGGCAATTTTTAAAGCAAGCCCGCGATGGTAAACCAATTGCTAACCGAGAGGTTCTAATTTGATCGTTCAACGGTTCGATCCGGAATTTTCTGCTGGCTCAAATTCAACACAGGATGGTATTAATTGACTAATGCAATCCGGAGCGCGCAGAATCCAGATCGAAGGGAAACGCGCCGGTATCGGCTAAATTTGATTGCAGAAGGGAAACACAGAATGCTGCGATTTCCATTCACGGTGGGCCAGACGCTGAAGCTGAAAGCAGCTACAACGGTTGCGATAGCTGTGCTTGCCTCCACACTGACAACCGGCTCCGCATTGGCCGATGCAAAATTTCGCCAGTGGGTCGCCAGTTTTCGCCCTGTCGCTATAAAGGCAGGTGTTTCGCCTTCCACTTTCGATCGTGCATTCCGCGGTGTCGATGCACCGGACCCGGTCGTGCTGCAAAAGGCACGCTACCAGCCTGAATTCACCGAACCTGTCTGGAACTATGTCGATAACCGCGTGAACGAGCAGTCCGTCTCGGTCGGCCAGAACATGGCCCGCAAATGGGGACCATGGCTCCAGCGCATCGAGCAGCGTTTCTCGGTCGATCGCAATATCCTGCTCGCCATCTGGTCGATGGAAAGCAATTATGGCGAAATTCTCAAGCGCGATGACGTGATGCGCGACGCCGTGCGTTCGCTGGCGACACTCGCCTATGCGGATCAGCGCCGCGCCAAATATGGCCGCACGCAGTTAATTGCCGCGATGAAGATTCTCCAGACCGGCGATATCGACCGTGGCCATCTTTCCGGCTCCTGGGCTGGTGCGCTCGGCCACACGCAGTTCATCCCGACCAGCTATCAGGCCTATGCAGTCGATATGGACGGTAACGGCAAGCGCGACATCTGGAACTCGGTTCCCGATGCGCTGGGCACGGCGGCAAATCTGCTACATCGCAATGGCTGGCAACCGGGCCGTAGCTGGGGCTACGAGGTCGCTCTACCACAGGGACGCAAATTCCCTTCCGGCTCGCTTTCGATCGCCGAATGGCAGAAAATCGGTCTCGTTCGCGCTAACGGACGCGCCTTCCCCGATCCTAACGAAAAAGCAACGCTGAAAGTGCCGGATGGTCGTCAGGGCCCGGCCTTCCTGATGACGAAGAATTTCTTCGTGTTGAAGCGTTACAATAATGCCGACAAATATGCGCTCGCTGTCGGCCTCCTCGCGGATCGCATCGGCGGTTATCAGGGACTGCGTCAGGATTGGAACCGTCCATTTACGCCGATCACCATGAACGAGCGTCAGGAGCTTCAAACGCATCTGAAGGCGCTCGGCTATTATGACGGCAATATCGATGGCAAGATCGGCTCCACCTCGCGGGCAGCTATCGAAGCCTTCCAGCAGCGCAACGGACTTCAGCCGGACGGCCATCCGAGCAAGGAAGTCCTGTCGGTTCTGCGCCGTCGTTAAACTGTCAGATTGATCGAATGGAGCGCACTTTAACAAAAGTGCGCTCCATTTTGTTTTTCAGGATTGCCAAGCTATTATGCAAGCCATGAAGGCGAAACGGATGCGTGGAAATCGGACTGTGACCAGGCTTGTGAAAGCTTTCAGCATCGTGCTGGCGGTGACAGCGTTGCTGTTCTCAGACATCGCCACGGCATCCGCACAGGAACGGCCGAGAACGCTTTTCGATCTATTGTTTGGCTCCCGGCAGGCACAACCACAGCGTCAATATGAGCAACGTGCCCCGCAACGTGCCCGGCCCAAGGCGAAGCGCCCCAAGGCAGCTTCTCCCGCTTCACGCCCGACACCGCCGCCAGCGGCAAGCCCCGCGGTCGAATTCGTAGAGAAAAAGCCGGATGCAAAGAAAGTCCTTGTCGTCGGCGACTTCATCGGCAACGGCCTGGCCGAAGGCCTTGATGTTGCTTTCGCATCCGACTCCGACCTCCAGGTCGTGACCCGGATAAACGGCTCCTCAGGCTTTGTGCGCAACGACCATTTCAACTGGCCCGAAAATATCGGCAAGATACTGGAGGAGGAGAAGCCTGCTGCAGTTGTAGTCATGATCGGCTCCAACGACAGGCAGGCGATCACCGAGAAAGGCGCAAGCCTGCCGCCCCGGTCCCCGGAATGGAATGAAGAATATCAAAAGCGGGTCACTGCTTTCATCAAAGTCATCAACGACAAGCACTTTCCTCTGGTGTGGATCGGCCAGCCGCCCTTCCGCCCGAAAGGCATGTCGCAGGATATGCTGGCGCTCAATGAAATCTATCGTACGGCTACCGAAAAGGCTGGCGGCAAGTTCGCCGATGTCTGGGACGGTTTTGTTGACGAGGACGGAAATTTCACGCAAACCGGTTTCGATATTAACGGTCAGACCGCGCGTTTGCGCGGTAATGACGGCATCAACATAACTTCAGCGGGCAAGCGCAAGCTCGCCTTCTATGCGGAAAAGCCGCTCCGCGCCTATCTCGGCGGTGCAAAGGAAGAAGACCAGCCACTGCCCGCGGTCGGCGCGCATGATCCATCAAAACCGGTGGACCGCGTGGCGCCGGTCAGTATTCGCGACATCGACAAGGATGAAAGCGGCGTTCTGCTCGGTGGTAGCCTTGCGCGCCCGCAAGCCACGCGCCCAGCCCGCGCTGAAAACAAACCGTCACCTGGAAGAGCCGACGATTTTTCCTGGCCGCAGAAGAACGCAAATCCCTAGTTATTGGGCTGCACCAGCTCGATTAAGCTATTGCTTGATCAATACCCAGCAGCTTTCTCTATCCAATATGATTCCAATTGCTACATTCCGCGCTGTTCACACCAGCGCTCACATCGTCTATCAGAAGGCACAGTCTGCCTGAAAAGGCAGTACGGGAAGGACGCTCCTCCTCGCCCAGGTGAGGTTGTCTTTCAGCGTCGGCCAACCACAAGAGGCGTTTGAATGAACATCGCATCAAAGCCTTCTGCCGATCCACATCGGGAGGAGGCCCCCCATCTTGCACGTAACCTGTCCAACAGGCATCTGCAACTGATCGCCATTGGCGGCGCGATAGGCACCGGCCTTTTCATGGGCTCGGGCAAGACCATTTCGCTGGCTGGCCCGTCGATCCTGCTCGTCTATGCAGTCATTGGCTTCATGCTGTTCTTTGTTATGCGCGCGCTGGGCGAAATCTTGCTGTCCAATCTCGAATATCGTTCCTTTGCGGATTTCGCAGGCGATTATCTTGGGCCATGGGCGCAGTTCTTCACCGGCTGGACCTACTGGCTTTGCTGGATCGTGACGGGCGTAGCCGATGTTGTTGCCGTTTCGGGCTATGTCTCGTTCTGGTTCCCGGAGCTTGCGCTCTGGATACCGGCGCTCGGGCTGATCTTCACGCTTCTGGCGCTCAATCTGCCGACAGTGCGCAATTTCGGTGAAATCGAATTCTGGTTCGCCCTCATCAAGATCGTTGCTATTGTCGGGTTGATCGTTGCTGGCGTGTACATGCTCTCGACCGGCTTTACCCTGCCCAATGGCAGCCAGGCCTCGGTCGCGCATTTGTGGAACCATGGCGGGTTCTTCCCCAACGGTTTCCTCGGCTTTGTTGCCGGTTTCCAGATCGCGGTCTTCGCTTTTGTCGGCATTGAACTCGTCGGCACCGCCGCCGCTGAAACCAAAGATCCGGTGCGCAATCTGCCGAAGGCCATCAACTCGATCCCGATCCGCGTGGTGCTGTTCTATCTCGGCGCTTTGTTCGTCATCATCACCGTCATTCCGTGGGATCAGGTCGATCCGAATTCAAGCCCGTTCGTCGCCATGTTCTCGTTGGCCGGTCTTGGCATTGCCGCGCATGTCGTGAATTTCGTCGTGCTGACTTCGGCAACGTCGAGCGCGAATTCCGGCATCTACTCGACCTCACGCATGATCTACGGCCTCGCCACTTCAAAGCTCGCGCCGAAGGCGCTCGGCAAGCTGAACAAGCGGAAAGTACCGGTCAATTCGCTGTTCTTCTCGTGCGTTTTCCTGCTCGCAGGCGTGGTTCTGCTTTATGCTGGCCAGAGCATCATCGAAGCCTTCACCATCGTCACGACGATCTCGGCGCTGCTTTTCATCTTCATCTGGTCAATCATTCTGGCGTCTTATCTGCAATATCGCCGCAAGCGCCCGGACCTGCATGAAAAGTCCACATTCAAGATGCCGGGCGGACGTGCCGCCGTTGTGATGGTCTTCGCCTTCTTTGCCTTCATTCTGTGGGCATTGGCGCAGGAACCCGACACCGCAGCCGCTCTGAAAGTGACACCATTCTGGTTTGTATTCCTCGCCATCGCCTATCTGTTGATGAAGGCGCGACGCAGCCAAAGCTGAAAAACAAAAAGCCCGCCAATCTGGCGGGCTTTCATTTCTATAGGCCTCTCTTAGCGAGGCAAAACCGAACTCCCCATCAGATCAGCATCGATGGCATGCGCTGCCTGACGGCCTTCGCGGATTGCCCAGACGACCAGCGACTGACCACGGCGCACGTCGCCTGCGGCATAGAGCTTGTCGACATTGGTGCGATAGTCACGCTCATTGGCCTTGACCGACTTCGAACCGCGGCGATCAGTTGCAACATCGAGCCTGTCGCCCAGTTCCTTGACCACGCTGTCTTCGCCCGGACCGGCAAAGCCGATGGCGATGAAAGCGAGGTCAGCCTTGATGAAGAATTCGGAGCCAGCAATTGGCTTGCGCTTTTCATCAACCTGACAGCACTTCACATGGGTCAGGCGGCCTTCTTCACCGATGAATTCCAGCGTTGCGACCTGAAACTCGCGCGCAGCACCCTCAGCCTGGCTGGAAGAAGTGCGCATCTTGGTCGCCCAGTAAGGCCAGACGCTAAGCTTGTCTTCTTTTTCCGGCGGCTGCGGACGAATATCGAGCTGGGTGACATTGACCGCGCCCTGACGGAAAGCAGTGCCAACGCAGTCGGAAGCCGTATCACCGCCACCAACGACAACAATGTGCTTGCCGCCCGCCAGGATCGGTGCCGAAGCCCAGGCAACGGATTCGATATTCTCGCGACCGACGCGACGGTTCTGCTGTACCAGATAAGGCATGGCATCGTGCACGCCTTCAAGATCGGCACCGGGAATGCCAGCGGGACGTGGCGTTTCGGAGCCGCCGCTATAAAGCACGGCATCATAGGTATCGAGAAGGCCGCGCAACGGCTTGTCGACGCCGATATTCACGCCGCACAGGAAGCGGACGCCTTCACCTTCCATCTGCGCCACGCGGCGATCGATGAGGTGCTTTTCCATCTTGAAGTCCGGAATGCCGTAACGCAAGAGACCGCCGGGGCGGCTTTCGCGCTCATAAACATCGACCATGTGACCGGCACGCGCGAGCTGCTGCGCAGCGGCAAGGCCAGCGGGACCTGAACCGATGATGGCGACCGACTTGCCAGTCTTGTTGGCGGCAGGCTGCGGCACGATGTAGCCCAGCTCATAAGCCTTGTCGCCCAGAGCCTGTTCGACCGTCTTGATGGCAACCGGCGTATCTTCGAGGTTCAGCGTGCAAGCTTCCTCACAAGGCGCCGGACAAACGCGACCCGTAAACTCCGGGAAGTTGTTGGTCAGATGCAGGTTGCGGATCGCCTGATCCCAGTTGTTGTTATAGACGAGATCGTTCCAGTCCGGGATCTGGTTATGCACCGGGCAGCCCGTCGGCCCATGGCAGAACGGAATGCCGCAATCCATGCAGCGTGCAGCCTGCTTCTGCACTTCACCATCCGTCATCGGAATGGTGAACTCGCGGAAGTGACGGATACGATCCGACGCCGGCTGGTACTTTGCTACCTGACGGTCGATCTCTAGAAAACCAGTTACCTTACCCATTCTTCTACTCCCCTCGGCCTGCGACCAGCGCATGGTCTGCTTTGCCGGAAGTTGCCCTGTCCGCCGCGTCATCTTTGACGCGCAGGCATGTCAGGGCGTTGTTATCTCTCTTACATGACAAGGATGCCCGGTCTTCAGATCATCGTGACCGAAGACCGGAAATTCCTCGATTGAACATGATCTTGCCCGAAAACCGGTTTCCACTTTTCGGGATCATGTTCATTCCGCCGCGACACCGATCTGCATGCGCTCCATCTCTTCCAGAGCGCGACGGTATTCGACCGGCATGACCTTCACGAATTTGGGACGATAGCTCTCCCAATTGTCGAGAATATCCTTCGCCCGCGTCGAGCCTGTGTAGTGCAGATGATTGGCGATTAGCTGCACCAGACGTTCCTCATCATGATGGGTCATATTGGCCGAAACGTCCACACGGCCCTTATGCATGAGGTCACCGCCATGGTGATGCAGCTTTTCGAGGATGTCGTCTTCTTCTGGAACCGGTTCCAACTCAACCATTGCCATGTTGCAGCGCTGGGCGAAATCGCCTTCCTCGTCAAGCACATAGGCGACGCCGCCCGACATGCCCGCCGCGAAATTGCGACCCGTCTGACCGATAACCACGACGACACCGCCGGTCATGTATTCGCAACCGTGATCGCCCACGCCTTCGACAACCGTGACCGCACCGGAGTTGCGCACGGCGAAGCGCTCGCCCGCAACGCCGCGGAAGTAGCACTCGCCTTCAAGCGCACCGTAAAGCACGGTATTGCCGACGATGATGGAATCCTCGGCGATGATGCGCGTATCTTCCGGCGGACGGATGACGATGCGGCCACCCGAAAGGCCCTTGCCGACATAGTCGTTGCCATCGCCGATCAGTTCGAATGAGACGCCACGTGCCAGGAAGGCACCGAAGGACTGGCCAGCCGTACCGCGGAGCGTAACGGCAATGGTGTCTTCCGGCAGGCCCTTGTGGCGGAATCGCTTGGCAACTTCGCCTGACAGCATCGCACCGGCAGAACGGTCGACATTCTTGATGCCGATGTCGATCTTGACGGGCTTGCGTTCTTCAAGCGCAGGCATGGCCTCGGCAATCAGCTTACGGTCGAGAACGTCTTCAATCGGATGATGCTGACGCTCGGTCCAGTGGATCTCGTGCTTCTCGGCCTCCGGCTTGTAGAAAATGCGGCTGAAATCGAGACCCTTGGCCTTCCAATGATCGATCATGTCCTGCTTTTCGAGAAGATCGGTCTCGCCGATAATCTGTTCCAGCTTGGTGAAGCCCATCGAAGCCAGCAGCGCACGCACTTCTTCCGCCAGATAGAAGAAGAAGTTGATGACGTGTTCCGGCGTACCCTTGAAGCGCTTGCGCAGAACCGGGTCCTGCGTCGCCACACCCACCGGGCAAGTGTTCAGATGGCACTTACGCATCATGATGCAGCCAGCAGCAATCAACGGGGCCGTCGAGAAACCGAACTCGTCGGCACCGAGCAGCGCACCAATGACCACGTCGCGACCGGTCCGCAGACCGCCATCGACCTGCAGGGCAACGCGGGAGCGAAGCCCGTTCAGCACCAGCGTCTGATGAGTTTCGGCAAGGCCGATTTCCCATGGGCTACCGGCATGCTTCAGCGAGGTGAGCGGCGAAGCGCCCGTGCCGCCATCATAACCTGACACGGTGATGTGGTCGGCACGCGCCTTGGCAACACCGGCAGCAACCGTGCCAACACCCACTTCCGACACCAGCTTGACCGAAATATCTGCAGCCGGGTTGACGTTCTTCAGATCGTAGATGAGCTGCGCCAGATCTTCGATGGAATAGATGTCGTGGTGCGGCGGCGGCGAAATGAGACCAACGCCCGGCGTCGAATGACGGGTCTTGGCGATGGTCGCATCGACCTTGTGGCCTGGAAGCTGGCCGCCTTCGCCGGGCTTTGCACCCTGCGCGACCTTGATCTGGATCAGATCGGAGTTGACGAGATATTCCGTCGTGACGCCGAAACGACCCGAGGCAACCTGCTTGATCGCAGAGCGCTCCGGGTTTGGCGTGCCATCCGGCAGCGGATAGAAACGATCCGGTTCTTCACCGCCTTCGCCCGTGTTCGACTTGCCGCCAATGGCGTTCATCGCACGCGCAAGCGTGGTGTGAGCTTCACGCGAGATCGAGCCGAACGACATGGCGCCGGTCGAGAAGCGCTTGACGATATCGACCGCCGGTTCGACTTCATCGATGGAAACCGGCTTGAGACCGCGCTCTTCGGCAAAGCGAATATCGAACAGGCCGCGAATGGTCTTTGCCTGCGCCGACTTGGAGTCGAGCATGCTCGTATATTCGGTAAACGTATCCGGGTTCGAGGTGCGCACCGCATGCTGCAGCTTGGCAACCGCATCCGGCGACCACAAATGCGCCTCGCCGCGCATGCGGTAGGCATATTCGCCGCCGACTTCGAGCGCGGTTAGCAGAACCGGGTCGTTACCGAATGCATCGGTGTGACGGCGCACGGTTTCTTCCGCGATTTCGTCCAGACCGACACCTTCGATGCTGGTCGCGGTGCCGAAGAAGTATTTGTCGACAAAGCTCGACTGCAATCCGACCGCATCGAAAATCTGCGCGCCGCAATAGGACTGGTAGGTCGAGATGCCCATCTTGGACATGACCTTGAGAATGCCCTTGCCAATCGACTTGATGTAGCGCTTGACCACTTCATATTCATCGACTTCCGGCGGAAACTCGCGGCGGCGATGCATGTCGAGCAGCGTGTCGAAGGCGAGATACGGGTTGATGGCTTCGGCACCATAGCCTGCAAGACAGGCGAAGTGATGTATTTCGCGCGGTTCGCCCGATTCGACCACGAGGCCGACCGAAGTCCGCAGACCCTTGCGGATCAGATGATGATGCACGGCAGCCGTCGCCAGCAGAGCCGGGATCGGAATGCGGTCCGGGCCAACCTGACGATCCGACAGGATGACAATGTTGTAGCCGCCGTGAACAGCCGCTTCTGCGCGGTCGCACAAACGCTCGATGGCGCCATGCATACCGGCTGCGCCCTCACCCGTATTATAGGTGATGTCGAGCGTCTTGGTGTCGAAACGATCTTCGGTGTGACCGATGGAGCGGATCTTTTCCAGATCGCCATTGGTCAGGATCGGCTGGCGCACTTCCAGACGCTTGCGGCGTGAATTGCCGATAAGGTCGAAAATGTTGGGGCGCGGACCGATGAAGGAAACGAGGCTCATCACCAGTTCTTCACGGATCGGATCAATCGGCGGGTTGGTGACCTGCGCGAAGTTCTGCTTGAAATAGGTGAACAGCATCTTCGACTTGTCGGACATGGCCGAAATCGGCGTATCCGTACCCATCGATCCGATAGCTTCCTGACCGGTGGTCGCCATCGGGGACATCAGAAGCCTGGTGTCTTCCTGGGTGTAGCCGAAAGCCTGCTGGCGGTCGAGAAGGCTAACATCCTTGCGCAGCGCACGCGGCTCGACCGGGTTGAGGTCTTCCAGAATGAGCTGGGTGTTAGCCAACCACTGCTTATAAGGATGCTTCTGCGCGATCTGCGACTTGATTTCCTCGTCGGAAACGATGCGGCCTTCTTCCATATCAATGAGCAGCATACGACCCGGCTGAAGACGCCACTTCTTGACGACCTTCTTCTCGTCCACCGGCAAGACACCGGCTTCCGAAGCCAGAATGACGAAATCATCGTCGGTCACGATGTAGCGGGCCGGACGCAGGCCGTTACGGTCCAGCGTCGCGCCGATCTGGCGGCCATCGGTGAAGGCCACAGCAGCCGGGCCGTCCCATGGTTCCATCAGGGCAGCGTGATATTCATAGAATGCGCGGCGATCATCCGCCATCAGCTTGTTGCCGGACCATGCTTCCGGGATCAGCATCATCATCGCATGGGCGAGGCTGTAGCCACCCTGATGCAGGAATTCGAGCGCATTGTCGAAGCAGGCCGTATCCGACTGACCTTCATAGGAGATAGGCCAGAGCTTGGAAATGTCGTTGCCGAACAGCTCCGAGTCCACCGATGCCTGACGCGCCGCCATCCAGTTCACGTTGCCGCGCAGCGTGTTGATTTCGCCGTTATGCGCGACCATGCGGTAAGGGTGAGCCAAACGCCAGGACGGGAAGGTGTTGGTCGAGAAACGCTGGTGAACCAGCGCCACAGCGCTTTCGAAACGCGGATCCTTCAAATCCTGATAATAGCTGCCTACCTGGTAAGCTAGGAACATGCCCTTGTAGACGACCGTGCGCGCCGACATGGAAACGACGTAGAAGCCGTTATCGTCGCCGTCGTTTTCCTGATAGATGCGGTTGGAAATGACTTTGCGCAGCACAAAAAGGCGCCGCTCGAAATCATCGTCCGTTTCCAGCATCGGGTTACGCCCGATGAAGACCTGAACATGGAACGGTTCGGTCGCGGCAATATCCGGCGCTTTCGACAAGGATGAGTTGTCGACCGCCACTTCACGGAAGCCGATGAACTGCTGGCCTTCGGCAGCGATCACTTCCTTGACGATTTCTTCAGCGTGGGTGCGCAGCTTTGCGTCACGCGGCATGAACAGGTAGCCAACGCCGTAATGGCCTGGCTGCGGCAGGTCGATGCCCTGACGCGCCATTTCCTCACGGAAGAAGCGATCTGGAATCTGCACGAGAATGCCTGCGCCGTCCCCCATCAGCGGGTCAGCGCCGACGGCGCCGCGATGGGTGAGGTTTTCCAGCATCTTGAGACCGTTTTCCACGACCTGATGCGACTTCTTGCCCTTCATATGGGCAATGAAGCCAACGCCGCACGCATCATGCTCGTTGCGCGGATCGTAGAGACCTTGAGCTGCGGGCAAACCCGCCGCTGTCGTTTTTCGCGTCGTTCGGTTGGGAGCGGTCGTCGCAGCTTTGACCGTTCCGTTCTGTACGTTGTGAGAAACCACATTCGATACAGATGGCGTCAAATGCGTCATCGTCATTCCCTCCGTTTGGCCCTCATCATGAGGTGCGCGATCAGTATATACCGAGATGGTGTGACAACCATCCCGCCGTTGATTTACATATAAAGGAAGCCTTATCGACAAGGCGTTGGACGAGGTTCCGGGCGAGCGGCGAGGCCGGTGCGAGGAACGATGTTTAGCGCCTTATTCTCATCAGGCTTGGACAGACGACACTCAGCCCACCAGAAAATGGCGCACTAGAATTCCTCCTGTCGCGGTCGGGGCGCCTGTTACCGCCAGACTATGTGCCTGCCAGTACGGCGCCTCTTTCTGAAACTTTTCGGAGAGCGTTGTGTCGCTTCCGTTTGCATCAGCGTTTAATTGGACAGCATTGCTGTCCTAATCACGTATGACAGAAATCAAATTGCCTCACAAGATGGAAACGCAATTTTTCTCAGCACCTTCCGTAATAAAATATCAAAATACGTGATTTTATTGGACTTTAATTGCGCACAGGCGCCATTGCGTCAGTTTGGCGCGCCCTCGCCCTTTCCAAGTCTGCCTAAAAATTGAGCAATTCGTCTGCATTTTTCCAGCGCGCCAGGCCTTAACCACTTCTGTCAGACAGGTTATAGACACATCGACTGTGCGACAGCCCATTCAACCCATCTGGAGGAACACGTGCACTTTGCGTCAGACAATTGGGCAGGCGCCCACCCGAAAATCGCCGAGAGCCTTTCGTTGCATGCTGCGGGTTTTGCGGCAGCCTATGGCGCAAGCGAAATCGACAAACGCGTGGAACAAAGGTTCAACGAATTGTTCGAGCGCGAAGTTGCCGTATTCTTTGTCGGAACCGGTACAGCCGCCAACTCGCTCGCGCTCGCCAGTGTCAACCGGCCCGGCGGTGTGTCGCTGGTACACCGTGAGGCGCATGTGATCGAAGACGAATGCGGCGCGCCTGAATATTTTACGGGCGGCGCGCGCCTGCATCCGATCGACGGTGCTTATGGCCGTATCGACCCTGAACTTCTCAAGCGCGAATTGAAGCGCTTCAACCCGGCTTTCGTTCATGCCGGGCAGCCCATGGCGGTCTGCATCACGCAGGCGACTGAAGTCGGCACGCTCTACCAGCCCGAACATATCGCCACCATTTCCAAGATCTGCCGCGATGCCGGTCTGCCCTTACACATGGACGGCGCACGTTTTGCCAATGCACTTGTTTCGCTGGACATGACGCCAGCAGAAATGACCTGGAAACAGGGCGTGGACATCGTTTCCTTCGGTGGCACGAAAAACGGCTGCTGGTGCGCCGAAGCACTGGTCTTCATGGACCCGGCACGTGCCAAGGATCTGCCGTTCATTCGCAAGCGCGCGGCGCAGCTCTTCTCCAAGACCCGCTTTGTAGCAGCGCAGTTCGATGCTTACCTGCAGGATGATCTCTGGCTTGAACTGGCCCGTCATTCGAACGCGCTTGCAACGCGCCTCGCCGGTCATATCAATGCGTCGAGCCAGATGCGCCTTGCCTGGAAGCCGGAAGCCAATGAGGTCTTCGCCATCATGAAACAGTCGGTCTATGACCGCCTGCGCAATACCGGAGCAATCTTCTACGACTGGAACCCGCCGCATTCGGAAGTGAACCGCATCAGTGACGGCGAAATTTTCGCCCGTTTCGTGACGAGCTTCGCCAATACGGAAGAAGATGTCGATCGTTTCGCCGATTTGATCGCCTGACGCTCTTTAGTACCTGTGAAATTGAAAAAGGCGGCACATCAAGCACCGCCTTTTCTTATTCATTTTCCACCGAGCTTAATGCGCGGTTTTTGCCTCGATCTGCTGAGCGCCATCAGAGCCAGCCTTGGTAACTTCGATCTTGCGCGGTTTCATCTGTTCTGGAATCTCGCGCTTGAGATCAATGTGCAGGAGACCGTTCTTGAGGCTCGCACCGGCAACTTCAACGAAGTCGGCAAGCTGGAAACGGCGCTCGAAAGCACGCGAGGCAATACCGCGATAGAGAACTTCACCGATATCTGAAGCATTCTCATCGGCCTTCTGGCCCTTGATGGTGAGCTGATTGCGGTGCGCTTCGATTTCGAGTTCGCTTTCGGAAAAGCCCGCAACCGCCATCGTGATGCGATAGGTGTTCTCACCCGTGCGCTCGATATTATACGGCGGATAGGACTGGTTACCTTCCGGCGAAGCGAGCGTATCAAGCATGGTGAAAAGCCGATCGAAACCAACCGTGGAACGATAGAGCGGGGAAAAATCTACGTGACGCATGTGTTAGCCCTCCTTTAGAGCGACATGATGCTTGTTTCAGCATGATCTTTTCCGAAGAGCGCTGAGCCCATTCGGGATCATACAGGGCGGCGAAATTCCCGTATGGCGAATTCCTTGGTGCCGGCGGCCCCTTCCAGGCGACCGCAAAACTCATTTGGGAACGGTTCTTTTTCATTTCAAGGCCGCACGCGCGTGACGATCGCGAAACGAAGCCTACACGCGCCGTCACTTTGCGTAACAACTCCTGATCGATAGGGGCCTATATTTTGGGGGATCGGCCGCACAATGAACCCAAAATGAACATCATCTTTGGCGAGCGTTCAGCCGCTTGGGGCTAATGTCCCACTATGCCTGCTGCAAAGCGGGTTCACTGAAGGATCACGGTTATGAGAAAAGCTGTTCTCGCTTTTGCCGCACTTGCCACCGTCGCGACCGGTTTCGCGACACCATCCCTTGCAGCCGATAGCGGCCTGCGCGTTCAGATCCAGTACTATGATGATGACGGCTACCGTCCGCCGCGTCCTTATCCAGGACCGCGTCCCGATTGGGATGGCGGCCCCGACCGCCGCCCAGGCTGGGGCGACGATTATGGCCGTCGCGACATTATGGGACCGCGCCGTATCGCACGCTCGCTGGAACGCCGCGGCTATGATGTCGGCGATATACGCCTCAACCGCGACACCTATTTGGTCCGCGCCACAAGACCGAACGGTCGCCGCGTCATCGTCATGGTCGACGCTTATTCGGGCCGCATCGTCGGTGAGCGTCGCCCCGGCGGATACTGAGCACTTCTTTCTTCACATTTTTCGATAGGCCAGCCGGCGTAACGTCCCTTGCATCGGCTGTTCTTTGAGCCGGAAGTTCGTTCTCGAACTTCCGGTTACTTTTTATCATCAATTGTCCCATTATGCTGGCAGCACCTATCTCAACCCGAAACAGAAAGGCCCGCAATCGGATGTCGGAACTGCTTTTCGAAACCGATGCGAATCCGATTCCGCATGGGATAAAGGCCGGGCTGCTTGAAGCAAAGGGCGGCAAAACTCTGCGCTATGCCATTCTGAAAGCCGAAACGCGACCGATACGGGGAACAGTGGTCCTGCTTCAGGGGCGCAATGAGTTCATCGAAAAATACTTCGAAACCATGACCGATCTGAGCGCACGCGGGTTCACGGTCGTGACTTTCGACTGGCGCGGACAAGGTGGCTCGCACCGGCTGCTGAAAGATCGCCAGCGCGGCTATGTCCGCAGTTTCGATGACTATTGCGATGATCTCGACTTTGTCCTTGACCAAGTCGCTTTGCCTGACTGTCCCCCGCCTTTCTATATTCTCGGCCATTCCGCTGGTGCCCTTGTTGCACTTTCCTCTATGGGCAGGCTGACATCGCGCATCAGTCGCATGGTTCTTTGTGCACCCTTCATGGGACTCGATGGGCAAAAACTCAGCGACGACAATGTACGCCGCATCGCCTCCGCCTTTCGATGGCTTGGCCTCGGCCAGGTTTACGCCTCCGGTGGACGCAGACTGGCTTCGCGCCCCTTTGCTGGCAATCCGCTGACCAGTGACCCGGCACGCTTCATGCGCAATATGGAAATTCCACGCCTCTATCCGGAACTGGCGCTTGGCGGGCCCACGGCACGCTGGTTATGGAGCGCACTCGAAACGGCGCGGCGCATCAATCAGCCAGACTTTTACAATGGGCTGACAGTACCCGTCCTCATCGTTGCCGCCGGCGCGGACCGCGTTGTTTCAACGCCGGTGATCGAACGTTTTGTGGCACGCACGCGCAATGTCTCGCTGACGACGATTACCGGCGCCCGCCACGAAATGCTTCAGGAAGCTGACTTTTATCGTGAGCAGCTCTGGGCGGCCTTCGATGCTTTCATTCCGGGCTCGTCGGAAGTGGAAACCTTACCGGAGACCATTGAGCCAGCGATCTCCGGTTTTTAGAGCGCGTTTCGATCTGAATGAATCAGATCGGCGCTCTAAACTTTTCTATTTGAAGCATAATCTTATCGATCCTCGTTTCACTCCGGTCGGATTATGCTCTAATCATCCATTCAGCAGATCAAGAGCTGCCCTGTGCAATTCGGGAGTAGCTGCGGCGACAACGTCACCGCCCTTTTCCGCCGGGCCGCCATCGCGTTGCGTCACCACACCGCCAGCCTGCTCGATCAGCGGAATGAGAGCAACGATGTCATAAGGCTGCAGACCAGCCTCGACCACGATATCCGCAAACCCGCCTGCCAACATGGCGAAGGCATAGCAGTCAACTCCATAACGTGACAACCGCACAGCGCCTTCCAGACGATCAAATCCCTTGCGGCTTTCCCCTTTGAAAAGGGCGGGCGTCGTTGTGAACATTGTCGCATCGGCCAGAGCGGCATTCTTGCGTACGGACAGACGACGTGGTGTGTCCTCGCCGCCATTGCGCTCGAGATAAGCGCCATTGCCGTCGCTGTAGAACAGTTCGCCCGTGAAGGGTTGCGACATCATTCCCGCCTTGGCATCGCCATCAACAGTCAGGCCCAAAAGCGTACCCCAGACTGGCAATCCGGAAATGAAGGCACGGGTTCCATCAATGGGATCGATAACCCAGACATGACTGCGATCGATATTCTCCGGCCCATATTCTTCCCCAAGAATACCGTGGTCGGGAAAAGCGCTGCCAATAACAGCGCGAATCGCACGTTCTGCCGCCCGATCCGCTTCGGTCACCGGATCGAAGCCGACGCTATATTTGTTGTCTATTTCCGTCAGCCGACGAAAACGTGGAAGCGTTTCACGGGCCGCAGCAGCAGCCACTTCGGAAAAAAATGCCTTATCGATCAGCAACCCCGAACTCCTGTTTCCAAGACATGGCGCATACTTGTGCAAACCATGCTAATTTTGCCTACATAATGAGCATACTAAAATTCGCTCAAAAAATATGCGCATTTTCTTGACGTTAATACCATTCAGACGTAACTTAAATCCCAGACAGGTTTTCCTGTCGATGCCTTTCGGGGCATTTCCTCCCTAGTCTTTGACCGCGCTCGTATCGTTCGGGCGCGGTTCTTTTTATCTGGGAGCGTACTTGATGAAGCGCGTTATTCTGCGGCCAGAGGCGGCGCGATAAAGAGATCATCCGGCAGGGACGTCAGATCGCTTAAGAAACCATACAAATCGGCGCAGAGTGTCTCGAATCCTGCAAGCTTGTGCAGGTTCTGCTCGTTCACATAGAGACTGCGATTGATTTCTATCTGCAGTGCATGGCAGGCCGTGGCGGGCCTCCCGTAATGCTCGGTGATGAATCCGCCTGCATAGGGCTTGTTGTGTGCAACAGTGTAGCCCAGATCCTGCAACAGATCGATCGCAGCCTGCGTTAGTCTTTCGCTGCACGACCGGCCAAAACGGTCACCAACAATGAAATCCGGGCGCGAGCCGACCTCACCGGGACGCACTCCTCCCGGCATTGAGTGGCAGTCGATCAGAACCGCATAACCAAAACGCTGGCGCGTGGACTGAAGCAGCACATCGAGCGTCTGGTGATACGGCTTGTAGAGGCCTTCGATGCGATAGAACGCCTCGGCAAGCGGAATGCGCCCCGGATAAATCAACTGCCCCTCACCGACCAGACGCGGCACCGTGCCAAGCCCGCCGGCAACGCGCGCCGACTGGCTGTTGACGAAAGGCGGCAGCGGCTCGGCAAACATGCGCGGATCGAGTTCATAGGCTTCACGGTTTACATCGAGAAATGCGCGCGGAAAATGCGCCTTGAGCAGAGGCGCCCCAAGCCGTGTTGCCGAAGCAAACAGTTCATCGACATAGCAATCTTCAGAATGGCGTATGCTCAATGCGTCGAGACGTGATGCCTCGACGAAGGAGTGCGGATAATAGCGTCCGCTATGGGGTGAATTGAAGACAAACGGAATGCGCTGTTCCGCCGGAGCGCATATCTCGAAGGGCGGTATCAGACTAAAATCGCGCTCCAAACTCATTCTTCACCCGTTTTCGACCGGAACACCCGAACCATCCGACGACGATCCTCGCTAGTAACACACCAAATTACGTCAGACAGCCCATGCGTGCAAATGGCAGGAAAATGAATCCTGCCGCCCTTTGCATGATGTGCATATGCGACAATCCTGTCACACTGAACAGCTTGTTGCCAAATACGCGCCATAACAATTAACATTCGCGCGAGCATTCATTCCATATTTACCAAAGAAGCGTTTTCTACGGTGGATATCGAGTCGTTAAGGGTCAGCTTTTGGGCGATGAACACGACACAGAATTCGGACGGAACAATGAAGAGAATCCTTCTAGCTGAAGATGACAATGATATGCGCCGCTTCCTCGTCAAGGCGCTGGAAAAGGCCGGTTATCACGTAACGCACTTCGACAATGGTGCGAGCGCCTATGAAAGATTGCAGGAAGAACCTTTCTCCCTTCTGCTGACTGATATTGTCATGCCGGAAATGGACGGCATCGAACTGGCGCGCCGTGCCACAGAAATCGACCCGGACCTGAAAATCATGTTCATTACCGGCTTTGCCGCTGTCGCGCTTAATCCCGATTCGGACGCGCCACGCGACGCAAAGGTGCTTTCCAAGCCGTTCCACCTGCGCGACCTGGTGAACGAAATCGAAAAAATGCTGATCGCCGCCTGAGGCGATCCGGCGGATTCGCGGCTCTTTGTTTTGTCATCAACAAAAAGACGAAAAACTTCAAAAAAGAGCATTGACGGGCGCAACGCGATATGGTGTATGCGCCACATCGAATGGGCGTGTAGCTCAGCGGGAGAGCACTACGTTGACATCGTAGGGGTCACAGGTTCAATCCCTGTCACGCCCACCATTCGATCTCCTTGAAGTTGTTCATATAATTTTGGCCAACATCGTGTTTGATCCAGAGCTGATTTACAGCCTGTCAAACTCAAAAATAATCGCGCTATGGCGCTCGCATCAGCAAACACGCTTTCCACAATCCCCTTGGTTTTCCCTGGTGTTCATTCAAACGATCTCAATATCCTGAACTGGTGTTGTATGGGGCTGATATGTTGAGAAGACCAACTCCTGCTCCACGACACTGCGTGGCCTGGTTAAAGCGGGATGGATTTTAACAGCCTAACTCAACAGCAAGAGCCGGTCACCTCACTGTCTGCTGCCACAATTGGAACGAGACAGAAGAAAGATGAGGTGTCGTCACCACGCCGAAATATCCGATTTCTTCGGCAATTCGGTTAGAGCACGTCCCGAAAAGTGTGAAACGGTTTTCGAAACAAGATGCGCGTTAAAACAAGCGGTTAGAGCGTCGATCTGATTCGATCAGATCGAAACGCGCTCTAGTGGCTTTATCCGTAAGCTTTCTCGCGGAACGGAATCAATTGCAGCGCAAGTTATAGTCATCACCAGCAAAACAAGCCGAAAGCTCAAACATACCGCGTATAGGTCCGGCTGGGCGACAGATTTCATCGTTTGCGGGTTGGACGGCAGGGACAACACCCACTGCCGGGATAGGCTCCATTATACTGATGGCACACCAACATACTTTTTGGTGCGCCTATGTTGTGCTTTTCGCAAAGATCTGAACTGGGGAACACGAAATTTTCTGCTGATCCGATTGGGCCTGTCGTCATTTTCTGCAGATGCACGAAGGAAAAGGATATCGATATGATTGTTAAGCATTCGACTCCTCATCTAGGATAACTAGATCTCATATATGCATCTTGACTACCAAGGAGCTTGAATGAATATCCGCCAATTGGAAGCGTTCCACAATACCATAGAAACAGGCTCCGTGACCTTGGCTGCTGAACGGATGCGCATTTCTCAACCCGCAGTAAGCAAGCTCCTGCGCAGCTTTTCGGATGCATGTGGGTTTCGACTTTTCGTGAGATCCGGTGGGCGCCTGACCCCTACGCTCGAAGCCCGCATGCTGGCTGTTGAAGTGGCAAAAATGTTTTCCGGCACGGACCGCGTGGCACGTCTGGCCGATGCGGTACGCAACAAGGAATGGGGGGAAATCACACTTGTCGCCCCGGCAGCTTTAACAACCCGGTTCCTCGCACAAGCGGTTGCTCCCCTGCTTTCAGAGCAGCCTGACATTCACTTCACCATGCGCAGCTTGCCATCGCCCCGGATCATCGAACTTGTTGCTGCACAACAGGTTGACATCGGCCTCAGCGTTCTTCCCTTCGAACATCCAAACGTTGAGGCCGAACGCCTGATGCGCTTTGAGATGGTTTGCGTCCTGCCTCCCAGTCATCCACTTGCAAGTAAATCGGTAATCGATCTGGAAGACCTGGGAAACGATCCTTTCATTTCGCTGGCTCGGGACGACTGCTCCTTGATGACAATTGATCGGGCATTTCAGATCAAGGGCGTACAGAAACGAAATCGTATTGAGGTGCCTCTTTCCGAAACAGCCTGTTGTTTTGTCGCTAACGGAGTTGGTGTTTCGATCGTGCCGTCCTTTGTTGGCCTCGATTTTGGTCCCGATGTTCTCTTGCGCAGAAGTATTTCACCTGAAACCACAATCGACCTTTGGCTTTATACGCCCAAAAGCCATCCAAAATCCTTAGCTGCGAACAAGCTCATTGAATTTTTACGTGAAGCTGTCGCCCCCTTTGACAAACGCCGATACCCCCTCAACCAGACGACCATTTCTAGTTCGACAACGTGATATGAGTTTTAGTTATAATGATCGGATAGTTTGCTATTTGACATTCATATCTCATCGGGCTTTCCTCCCCATCAAGAAAGAAAAGCAGGCCGCACAATCGGTCTGGCTGAATAAGGGGAATGAATATGAGAAAAGGTCTGGCTCGTGGGCTGGCATTAATGACCCTGGCGCTATCGACATCGGCCAATGCTGGAATTTTGTCAGTGTGTGTGGAAGGCTCACCAGAGATATTCAATCCGCAACTCAGCAACAATGGCACCACATCCAACGTACTTGGAAACATCTACGACAATCTGGTTTCCGTTAAAGCCGACAGTTCCGACATCGAACCTTCGCTGGCGGAAAGCTGGACAATTTCCGATGATGGCCGCACCTACACTTTCAAGCTGAGAAAGGGTGTGAAATGGCAATCTAACGATCAATTCACACCCAGTCGCGCGTACAATGCGGATGATGTTGTTTTTACATTCGACAGGATGATGAAGCCGGATCACCCTTATGCAAAAATTAACGGTGGTAATTATGTTACGTTCAATACGAAGCTTGCCGATATTCTGAAGTCAGTCACCAAAGTCGATGACTATACGGTGGCTTTTGACCTGAAAGAGCCACTGGCGCCCTTCATCGGCATCATGGCTCACCAATCTCTGGCCATTACCTCAGCCGAATATGCTGACGTTTTGTTGAAGGCTGGAACCCCGCAAAGCTTTGATCTCCTCCCGATCGGAACTGGTCCTTTTGCCCTGCAAGATTATCAGCAGGACGCGATCATACGTCTGACCCCCTTCAAGGACACCTGGGGTGCCGCCGCAGGGGAAAGGAACCGCACTCCGATGGTCGATACGCTGATCATGGCGATCAGCACCGATGCTTCGGTACGGTTACAACGTGCTCTGGCCGGAGAATGTCAGATTGCACTTTATCCCAACCTGGCCGATCGCGATCAAATCACGAAGAGTGAAACCCTCGATCTCATTCAAACACCAGTCGCTTCGACTGGTTTCATCGATTTCAATTTCCGTGATGACAAGTTCAAGGACAAGCGCGTGAGAACGGCCCTCGCTGAGGCAATCAATGTTCCCGCACTTGTTGATGCAGTCTATAACGGTATGGGCGTCGCGACCGGCGCCCTCATCCCACCGGTTCTGTGGGGGCATGACAAGGATCTGCCGCCACACGAATACAATCCGGAAAAGGCAAAGGCGCTTTTAAAGGATGCAGGCTTTCCAGATGGTTTCTCGACACAGATATGGGCGATCCCCGTTTATCGACCCTATATGCCCAACGGTCGGCGTGCAGCGGAGATGATCCAGGCAGATTGGGCCAGGATCGGCGTGAAGGCGGAAATCGTTTCCTATGAATGGGGCGAATATATTCAACGCGCACGCGCTGGAGAAGCAAAGGTGGCGATGTTCGGCGGCATCTACGATTTTCCCGATCCAAGCCAGATTCCGAACAACTATTTCATTTGTGATTCTGATGGCAAACCAAGCCCGTCCAATGTTGGCGCATGGTGCGATGAGGAATTTATTAGCCTGATGAACGAAGCGGGACGCGTTACCGATAAAGAAAAACGGACCGCCCTTTATAAAAAAGCGCAAGAACGTTTCCACGAAGAAGTGCCCGCAGTCATCCTCGGCGGAGCAGATACACTGATGGCTGTGAGCAAAACGGTGAAGGGCTTTCAGCCAGCCATCTTCGGAACTAGTCGCTTTTCGGGTGTAACTGTCGAATAGGCGGTTTCCGAGGCGAGACGCGCAGCCTTTAACATTGGGAGAAGATATGAAAGCCTTGATAATTGGTGCTGGCATTCTTGGAGCAAGCACCGCTTACCATCTGGCTCGAAAGGGCATCGACGTGGAAATAGTCGATGCCGAGCATGAGGGGAAAGCAACATGGGCTGGCGCCGGCATCGTATGCCCCTGGGCAACCAAGCTTGAGGACGGCGATTTCTACGACATGTATGCCGCTGGCGCGCACTATTATGCATCATTGATCGAGGGATTGAAGTCTTTCGGTGAAACAGAGCTGGGTTATGGCCAGGTCGGCGGACTTGTCGTCGCAGATGATAAGCAGGATTTTGACGCAGCGGCCGAACGTATTGTGCGTCGCGTAGCCAATGTTCCCGAAGCGGGCAACATCGTACATCTGAGCCCCTCTGCTGCGCGGGAGAAGTTCCCACCTCTGCGGGAAGGCACAGAGGCCATTTACATTCCTGGTGCCGCCAGAGTTGACGCGCGACTGCTGTCCGCAGCCATGGTCCGGGCGGCATCGTCTTTGGGTGCGAAAGTCCGAAAGGATCGTGTCTCACTCAGCCTGCAAGGCGGGCAACCGGTTTGTTCTGCCAGCGACGGAAAGGTAATTGAGGCCGACGAAATTGTGGTGACGGCCGGCGCCTGGGCTTCACAGATACTCGACCCTCTCGGCCTCAATCATCCTGTTGAGCCACAAAAGGGGCAGATCATCCATCTACGTCTGCCCGGCGTTGAGACATCGACCTGGCCGGTGCTCTTGCCAATGGGCAGCCACTATCTCCTGGCGTTCGACGATTCCCGTGTTGTGATTGGCGCAACCCGGGAAGACAATTCAGGCTTCGATTATCGCGTCACGGCAGGCGGGCAGGCAGAAGTATTGAACGCTGGCCTTGCCATAGCACCTGGCCTTGCCACTGCCACACATATAGAGACCCGAATTGGCTTTCGGCCTGCATCCCGAACAACGAAACCGATTCTCGGTCGGGCTCCAGGAACAAACGGGCTAATAATTGGCAACGGATTGGGAGCGGCCGGTCTGACCATTGGGCCTTTCGCCGGAAAACAGCTCGCCGACCTGCTCACGGACAACAAGACAGACATCAATCTTCAGCCCTATGCCCCTGCATAGAAGGCCTGACGGCTTATTCATTCACATACATGGAAGAGGTAAGGATATGGTAACGCGTTACCGGAAACATCGCATCATGCATGCGGCGGTAGAACACAATGGCATGATTTTTGTTGGAGGTCATGCTGCGTCGGATATTTCAGTTGGCATGAAAGAGCAGACCCAGCAGATATGCGAAAAGCTCGATAACGTATTGGCAGAATGTGGATCTGAAAAAACACAACTTCTGTCGGCCCGCATTTACTTGAGCGACATGTCCAAAAAAGAAGAGATGAACGAAGCCTGGCTCGAATGGCTCGATGGAGATGATCTTCCCTCACGTGCCACAATTGGCGTCGCGGATCTAGGTGATCCCAAGAGATTGATTGAAGTCGTTGTCGTCGCGGCCAAGAACTGAGACGTCTTTACCGGGGTGCATCACTGCATCCCGGTGTCGAATAGAGAGGATAACATGGGTAAAAAGCCAGCGCATATGGACGACCGTTACGTCACGACGGAAAGATATACGACAATGCGCGGAATTACCCAGGACGCCCGCCGTCATCTTTCCGATGTTTCCTGGAATTATCTGTGGTGTGGAACCGGCGACGAAATCACACTTCGCGAGAATACAGACGCCTTTGATCGATACCTGTTTGAACCGCCGCTTTTTGCCGGTGTGAGCAATCCGGATACATCGACGCGCGTCCTGGACTTTGATCTGAGCTTCCCTGCTTTCGTCGCTCCTTTCGGCGGAGGGGAAAGCACATTTCACCCCGATGGTCATCTGGCACTGGGCAGAGCCGCGGAAGCCATCGGTATCAAGCAGATGGTGCCGGTTGCTGCAGCTCACTCACTGGAAGATGTCAAAGCCGCCTCTTCTGCTGCCGTTATGTTTCAGATGACATTTGCTGGAGACGAACAAGCGGTTCTGGACATGATACATCGCGCCAAAACGGCGGGATATCAATACATTATCGCGACTTACTCTCCGATCCGACAATGGCGCGAAAGGATGATGGAGGATCGCTTTTCTGTCCGCGGCGACGATGGCCCCTCAAATTTCGGCCCCGGCAAATCCGACCCTGCCTCATTGACAGAACTGCTCGATTTTACCCGGCCACGCTGGAACTGGAAACAGGCCGAATATGTCATGCAACAATCGCCATTGCCTTGTATCGTGAAGGGTGTTGGAAGCGTTTGCGACGCCAGGGCAGCACTCGATGCCGGGGCAAAAGCGCTTTATGTATCAAATTATGGTGGTCGTTCCATCGATCGCACAGCCGCAGCTATTGATACATTACGTGCCATACGTGAAGCCGTGAGTAACGAAACACAGATCATATTCGACAGCGGAATTCGTCGAGGAAGTGATATAGCTTGTGCGATCGCACTTGGTGCGAACGCTGTGGCACTGGGGCGCGTGCTCGCTTTGGGACTGGCTGCTGACGGCGAGAACGGAGCACGGCGTGTACTGGAACTGCTTCAGCGTGAATTCTGGACTACCCTTGGGCATCTGGGCTGCTCCAGCGTCTGCGAACTGACACCAGACGTCATCACGCGCATCTAGCCACGCGCAATGTGCGGAAACAAACAGGAGCCAGACATCCAGTCTGCTTTTCGGCGGTATCTACTGGACTGATTTCCCTGCGTTCATAGTCTACACGCGGTATCCTTACATCTCGTTTCCAGAGCGCGATTCGATCTCATTGAACCAGATCGGCGCTCTAAATACTTGTTTTAATGAGAATTTTTCCCGAGAATCATTTCACACTTTTCGGGATGCGCTCTAAAATGCTTCCGCTGAAGAGTCACAACTCATTTGCCCCGCAAATCAAGAATTTGAGGCACGTAACCATGGCTAAACGCCCAGCAATGCTGGAAGCAGAAGCTGTATTTATCGGGGCGAAATATCTGGCCAGCGACTGACAACAACGGGCGGTGATTGTTATGTGCGCAATATTCCAGCCCCGGCGCAGAGCCAAGCAGATTGACCAGAACTGCGGTGATCTCACCGGAGCTCAGGATCGTTTCTTCGATAATCAGCAATTTCATGCACGTCGCAAGGAACTGAATTTGCAATCTTGACATATGTCATAAGTTAGAATTAGCTTGATTGAAATTGAGCAGATGCTGCTTCGAGGAGACCCACTCCAGGGTGAAGCACGTTGAGCTTGGGAGGAAATATTTGTGACTAAATTGTACATTGCAATCGTCGATTGCATGATTGCGGGCGGCTGTGTTTCACGCGAAACGACCGCCTGCAAATGGTTGGGCGCAGATCAAAAACTGGTTTGTGAATTGCAGGACACTTCGTCCGGTTCGGTGAAGTCTCTATGAGTTACGAATTCAGTTTCAGCTTCCTAAGCCAGTATTGGCCGCTGTTACTCAAGGGCACATTGGCGACCATCCAGATGTCCCTGATAGTTACGGCGCTCGGTTTCATCCTGGGCACGATCTGTGCGGTTGCCAGCATCAGCAAATACAAATTCCTGCGCATTCTCGTGGCAGTCTACGTAGAAGCAATTCGCAATACGCCGCTGCTGGTCCAGTTATTTCTGGTCTATTTCGGCCTGTCTTCGATGGGCATCAAATTTTCCGCCCAGACATCGGCGCTGATCGGCCTGACCATCAATGTCGGCGCCTATTCCAGCGAGATTATTCGTGCTGGTCTGCAAGCCATCCACCCCGGCCAACTGGAAGCTGCAGATACGCTGGGGCTGTCGCGTCTACAGATGCTTGCAGGGATCATGTTGCCGCCTGCGCTTGAGAAAGTTTATCCCGCTCTCGTCAGTCAGTATGTGCTGTTGATGCTGGCAACCAGCGTGGCATCGCAAATCTCGGCTGAAGAGCTGACCGGGGCGGCGTCGCGAATCCAGTCGATGACATTTCGTTCTTTCGAAGTCTATCTCGTCATTCTGGTCATCTATCTCGTCCTTTCCCTTTTGATGCGGGGGCTGTTCAAGCTTCTGGGGTTGGCGTTGTTTCCACGCAAGCGCCGCCTTGGCACCAATCTTTAGGAGGTCGGGATGTTCACGAATTTCTCCTGGATACACATCGAAGTTCTGCTGCAGGGACTGGTCTGGACAGTCTTGCTCTCCGCCATTGCCTTCATATTTGGTGGCTTGCTTGGCTTTGCTGTTTCATTGGCAGGAATAGCAAAAAACAAGGCTGTGGTTGCGCTGGTCGATGCCTATATCGTTCTGGTCCAGGGCACGCCGGTTCTGGTCCTGATGTTCATCGTTTACTTCGGCTTGCCGGTCTTTGGCATCGAGGTTTCCTCGCTCTTTGCCGCAAGCCTTGCAATGACAATCTTTGCGAGCGCTTTCCTTGGCGCCATCTGGCGGGGCAGCCTGCAATCCGTGCCACGCACGCAATGGGAAGCGTCCGATTGCCTGGCTTTGACCGGCTTGCAGGGACTCTGGCTTGTCATCATGCCGCAAGCCATGCGTATCGCGACACCTCCAACAGTCGGCTTCATGGTTCAGATCGTCAAGAATACGTCGCTCGCGTCGATCATCGGCATGGCGGAGATGACTTATATCGGCAAAGAAATCAACGCTTCGACGTTCCAGCCCTTCACGACCTATCTCGTGATCGCGTTCTTCTACTTTTGCATTTGCTTCCCGCTCTCAGCGGCCAGCCGGAAATTCGAGAGGATGTACAGTGTCAGCCGTCGTTAAGTTCGTTGACGTTCATAAAAGCTATGGCTCGCTGCCGGTGCTCAGAGGCATCAATCTCGAAATAGAGAAGGGGCAGGTTGTTGCACTGATCGGACGCAGCGGCTCCGGCAAAAGCACGGCGCTGCGTTGTGTCGATCGGCTTGAAACAGTCAATAGCGGAGATATCTGGGTTTGTGATCACCGTGTGAGCGATCCTGACATCAATCTGCGCGCACTGCGTCAGGACGTCGGCATCGTCTTCCAGAGCTACAACCTTTTCCCGCATCTGACGGTTGAACAGAACATCACTCTGGCGCTGCGCTGGGTCAAGAAAATGACGAGACCGGTTGCGCGGGATATAGCCGAAACCGTTTTGCGGCAGGTTGGGCTGGCAGAAAAGATCGATTCCTATCCTGAACAACTATCCGGTGGGCAACAGCAACGTGTGGCTATTGCCCGTTCGCTGGCCATGAAGCCGAAAGTCATGCTGTTCGATGAGGTTACCTCGGCACTCGATCCCGAGCTGACCGGCGAAGTGCTGAAGGTCATAGAGGACCTTGCCAGAAATGGCATGACGATGCTGCTCGTCACCCACGAGATGGATTTCGCCCAACGCGTCGCAGACAAGATTGTCTTCATGCATCAGGGCCAGATTTGCGAACAGGGCAGTCCGTCCATTTTGACGAGCCCGCAGACCCCTGAATTGCGCAGCTTCGTTGGCGCGCGCCACTGAACATCCAATCAAAGCATGTGGTGTCGATGAGGAGAGACATCATCAACAACAGGAGGAGGAAATATGACTATTCTGAACAAGAGAAAATTTCTGGCAATAATGGGCTTTGGCATCGGCATGGCCGCCATGATAACGCAGCCATCCTTTGCCGATCAGTTGGATACGATCCGTCAGAAAGGTAAGTTGCAGGTCGCCATCGATCTTGGAAACCCACCTTATGCGATGCGCGATGCACAATTCCAGCCGACAGGTTCGGAAGTGGAAACAGCGAAGCTGCTGGCCAAAGACATGGGCGTGGATATTGAGTTCCTGACGGTTCCGACCTCGGGCCGTATTCCGTTCCTGGTTTCGGGCAAGGCGGATCTGGCCGTGTCGACGCTGTCGATAACAAAGGAGCGGCTTGAGGTTGTGGATTTCAGCATCCCCTATGCTGAAACCGCAATCGTCGTCGCAGCCCCCAAAGAAGCAAACGTAAAGTCCTATGCGGATCTTACCGATGCATCGGTTGCGGTCACGCGCGGCACGGTCAACGACACCAATCTCACGGAAAAGACGGCAGATGTTTCCGGCGTCCAGATCGTGCGGTTTGAAGATGATCCGACATCAAGTGCAGCAGTAACCAGCGGCCAGATTGCAATCTATGCAACTTCGCGTCCGCTTCTGACCGAACTGATCAAGGCCAATCCCAAACTCGACCTCGAAGAGAAGTTTGTCGCCAAGGCTTACCCTCTGGGCGTTGCCCTTCGCAAGAATGAGCCGAAGCTCAAGGAATGGATCGACGGCTGGATCAAGACCAATCTCGACAATGGCAAGTTGGTCGACATCTACGAAAAGTATCATGGCGCTCGTCTGGACCCGCAGAAGCTGCTGGCCAGTGACTTGCCTCGGTCGTGACACAGGTGCCGTCGCGGGGCCGGTGCAAACCATGCCCCGCCACAGCAATTGCCTGAATGCTGATGGAACGGAACCTTGCTCTTGAGAACTTGGACGATCCCCGAACCAGTAGATGAGAGCGCATCCCGAAAAGTGTGAAACGGTTTTCGGAAAAGATGCGTGTTAAAACAAATATTTAGAGCGCCGATCTGATTCAATCAGATCGAAACGCGCTCTAACGTGCAGGAATGAAATGATGACAGACAAGTTCAGTGTAAGAGACAAGATTGCCATTGTGACAGGCGGGCTGGGGCAGCTCGGAACGCAGTTTAGCAAGTCGCTTGCAGAGGCTGGCGCCAAAGTGGCGATCTTCAGCCGCCGGGCAATCGACGCTGCCGATCTCGAAGCAAAATTTCCTGGTTTGACGAAGAACATTCGCGTCTATGTGGCGAGCGTTACGGACAAGGCCAGCCTGGAGCAGGCAACCGAAAAGCTGATTGCCGATTGGGGCGTACCGCATATTCTGGTCAACAATGCAGGCATCGATTCAAAGCCGTCAGGATCGGCCGACCAGAACAGTCCCTTTGAAATCTATCCGCAGAAATACTGGAACGAGATCATCGAGACCAACCTGACAGGTGTGATGTTGTGTTGTCAGGTCATCGGTTCGAAGATGGCCGATGCCAGACGCGGCAGCATCATCAATGTCGGTTCAATCTACGGCATCGTGTCACCAAATCAGGCGCTTTATGCGTATCGCGAGGCGCGAGACGGCGAGCCTTTCATCAAGGCGGTATCCTATGCCGCTTCGAAATCCGGCCTTGTCAACTTGACCCGCTATCTCGGCACCTATTGGGGAACCAAGAATGTCAGAGTTAACCTGATTTCCTTCGGCGGCGTGAAAACTGCAAACTTCGACAAGGAATTTGTGGATGCGTTTCTTGAACGCGTTCCCATGAACCGACAAGCGGAAATCGATGAATATAATGGCGTGATACAGTTTCTGGCATCCGATGCCTCGTCATATATGACAGGCTCGAATGTCGTTGTGGATGGAGGCTTTACGGCATGGTGACAGAACAGGCAGACAATCGAACTCTGACGAGGCGCGCGTTACCTGATCGTGACAAGCTGCACGTCTCGGTCGTTGAGACGCTGGAAGCACAGATTCTTTCCGGCAAACTCAAGATTGGCGATCGTCTGCCTGCCGAAGCCGCAATAGCGCGTGAATTCAATGTGAGCACGCGATCTGTTCGTGAAGCGCTGCAAATTCTCGAAACAAAAGGCCTCGTTCGCCGCAAGCATGGTGAAAGAGCGCTTGTGGTGCGCGACGATGTCGGAGAGTTTCTCGGTTCGCTTGCAACGACTGTGAAACAGCTCTTTGCCAATAATTCCGACTATCTCGTCCAGTTGATGGATGTGCGCCGGATCATCGAGACGGAAGTCGTGACGCGACTGAGTTCGGAAGACCTGGTGATGACGCCGGAAGTGGATGAGGCGCTCGCCAGTATGAGAGCTGCGGCCGAAGCCAATGACATGGCCCGGTTCACCGACAGTGACGCTGCTTTCCATCTTGGGCTCGTGCATTCCGTGGGCAACGAGATCCTCAATGTCGTCTATGACAATCTTTTCTCGATCATCATCGATGTCATCCGGGTTACGAGCCGTGTGCCGAACAAGTCGCTGGAGGACGGATTTGCCGAACATGAGGAAATCTACAACCTCATAAAGGCCAGAGAGCCCGAGACTGCCCGCCAAGCTATCCGCAGACAGATCGATGAAAGTTCGCGCTATCTCAAGGTCGCGCTGGACAATTCCAATCTCAAGAACAAGGTCAAAACCAAATGAGCAACTTCGATTATTCCGATACAGACTGGGCGTCGATCGAGCGTCTTTCGAAATGGTATTCAGGCGATGTCCATGACAGTCTGGAACAACTCGGCGGCTGGGGTTATCTGGACGGTATATCGTTGCAGGGTGAGTTGAAGCCGGGCGAAGTGGTCTGCGGTCCCGCCGTCACCGTTCAGTTTGCTCCAAGCGAACGTCGCAATCAGCCGCAGGATGTCTATCACAACGCCATCGACAACGCGCCGAAGGGTGGAATTGTTGTCGTCGATGCATCCTGCGCGCAAGGCTCCTGCTCGGGAGAGCTGATGAGCACAGGTGCGAAAACACGCGGCGCCGCGGCGACGATTGTCAACGGTACGGTCCGTGATATCGCGCAGGTTCGCCATCTGGGCTATCCGCTTTTCGGTCGCGCCCGGTCACCTGTTTCGGTGTCCGGTAAGATGGAACCGAAGCTTTCACAAGTTCCAATCGAAATAGCCGGTGTGAAAATTGCTCCGGGCGACGTTATCTTCGCGGATATTGACGGGGTTGTCGTCATTCCCAAGACCATGGTTGCCGCAGTCGCCGATCAGGCCGACAAGCTGGGTGCAAATGAAGCTTCGGCGCGTGACCGCATTCTCGGTGGTGAGAAGCTTCAATCGGTCTGGCCGGTGGAGTCGAAATACGGCGCGTAGCCGAAGCCGGAACGCATCTTCAAAGAGGCGAAGATCATAAATCAATCGTCATTAATGTTAAGAACTCACCCCATTGCATCATGCTGTGAGCTATCAGATCAGCCTGGTTACGGCAAAGGATAGCAAACACTTCGGCAAGCGTCATAAAGCCAAGGCACATGCGCGGTCTCGACACCGATTACATACAGAGGCGGCCAGTTGAGTGTGGCCGCCTCTTTCCAGGCAAATGTTCATGCAACTCGGCCCCATATTCAGACCACTTTTGCTGTCGTTCAGCGTCACATTTCCAGACCCGCTTTACGACTTTCCAGCGTGGAGATGAGGTTGAAGCCGATGGACCGGAGGGGTTCTGGAGCAATCCAGCTTGCTGTGCCCATGATGGCAGACATGCTTGTATGCTCGCCTTGGCCCAGCATAAGTTCTGCAAGATGTCGCCCCAGCATTGTTCCTTTGGCAATGCCGCTCCCATTGCAGCCGCCCGATGCATAAAGACCGTCTTCAACGCGCCCCCACCATGGCGCCCCATTCATTGTGAACGCTGTCGTACCAGCCCACAAATACTCCAATTGCATGTCTTTGAGATTTGGCCAGCGGCGTTCAAAGCGATCCCTGAGCTTATTCGAAGCCTCACGCTCACCGAGCTCGGCCTCATGCGCATATAGACTGCGTACCATAATCCGATTACGGCCAATGCGACGCAACGTCGTGCCAAGCCGGTGCGAGGGCAACAGGCCCCATGCCTCGGACTCGCCGAGTTCATCAAGCCGGTTATCAGCGATTTCTTCAGTCACGGCAGCATAAGTGTAAATGGTCGCCATGCGCGATTTCAGATAGCCGAATTTGCGGATAAAGGCATTGGTCGCCAAGGCAAGGTTCTTGCATTTTACAACGCCGCCCGGCGTCTCCAGAACCCATCCATCGCGCTTGACCAAGGTCTTGACCGGTGTGTTTTCATAGATCGCAATGTCGCTTGGCAACGCATCGGCAAGACCACGTATCAAGGCGGCGGGTTGTAGCAACCATGTATCCTGCATGTGGATGCCAAAGCGATAATAAGCACTCCCGATGCGACGATGGATGTCCTCTCGCGACAGGAGAGTGTGAGCAATTTTATTGACGCGAGCGACTTCCGCAACATTGCGTAACGACGCTTCGCCAAGTTCTGTCGCCGCACCGCGGATCGATCCTACCTGTCGCATGTCGCAATCAATGTTGTTGTCACTGATGATCTGCATCAGCCATTGGAAAGCTTCGTTAAAAAAGCCGGATTGAAGACGCGCCTTTTCAGCCATTTCTATCGAAGCATTGCGCGGCAATACATCCGAGCCTGTGAAACCCGAATTTCGGGCAGAGGAACCTTCCCCTATCGTAGTCGCTTCAATCACTGCGATACTGGCGTCAGGGTTCAGTTCACGCAATCGACGTGCGATGGCGAAACCAGTGAATCCGGCTCCGACAATTGCGTAATCGACCGTAATGTCTTGGGTGAGTGCGGCGCGCGGTTGGCGTGGCGGGAGCATGGCATTCCAGCCGCACAGGCTGGAATAGGAGGGATAGGTTAGCTTTGTCATTTTGGTGCCTGAAAGATTTCGGGATAGTGCACCGCACCATCCCGATTGTTCTTATCATTCCTTGAAGTGAGCTTGTTCGGTGAGTAGCGGGCCCAGCGACATCGAGCCCTTGAGCTCGAAACCCCAGTCAAGCTTTTCGTTCCTGATCCAGACCTGGGCGGTCTCTGTCACCGGCACAGCGCAAACATCAACCACAATCAATTTCTGCGCTTCCTGCCAGAGTTCGATCTGCTTTTTGGGATCGACCTCCGTGCGAGCGGCCTCAATCTGCTTGTCGGCAACCGAGCAATGGCTGAAGTTTGTTACTTGCCCCGGCGCACCAATAGCGCTGTTGGAGTGGTAGAACTGCGTTAGATAGGTGTCGGCAACAGGGAAGCGTGCCGCACCGTAATCCACAAGCGGACTTAAGTCCTTACGGATCATCTGATGCCAGGTCGCATGTTCAACCGGTTCAAGCTCAAGCTTGATGCCGGCCTTGGCAAGCTGCGCCTGGAGAAGCTGATCCGTGGTCGCATAACTGGGCATCTGGCTAGAAATCATCTTGACGGTAAGACCATTGGGAAAACCCGCTTCTGCAAGCAGTGCTTTGGCCTTGTCTACATCGGGTTGAACGAGGCCTGGATCGGGATTGAGGCCCAGATTGTTCGAAGGAATGACTGACTTTGCAACTCGCGTGAATTCAGGCCCACGGAACTGCGCAATCTGTGCAGGATTAATCGCGTAGGCAACGGCCTGCCGGACTCTGATGTCATCGAATGGCTTCTGGTTGCGGTTGATATGTACCACGGTCAATTCGGCAGGATCGAAGATATCGACCTTGGCGCCGGGTGTTTCCTTCATTCGCTGTAACCAGCGCCGATCAGTCGTACCTGCGGATACATCGATTTCGCCGGCTGTAAAAGCAAGGTCACGACCTGCCGCCGCGTTGAGAAAACGATAAGTCACCTTTTCGATCTTCGGCTTGCCACGGAAATACTTTTCGTGGGCAATAAAATGAACCGCAACACCGGGTTCGATTGATTCAAACTGGAAAGGCCCAAAACCAACAGGATTACGGGTAAAGCCCTCCCCGCGCTCTTCATACGCTTTCTTGCTGATGATGAAGCCGCCGGAATAGTTGGTCACAAGGCCAAGCAGACTTGGAACCTGATTTGCAAGCGTGATGCGCACGGTGTGCGGGTCTACGGCCTCGACGCTTTTGATCGCCTCATAGTCTGTTGCGAAAGCTGAACGCTTCGGATCTGCCGCCTTCTGCAAACTGAAAACGACATCATCGGCCGTCACTTCGCCGTAGCTATGTTGCCATTGCACGCCAGGGCGCAGCTTGAAGGTCCAGACCAGATTATTGTCTGTTGCTTCCCAGCTTTCGGCAAGGTCACCTTCGATAGTCGCCGGATCGGTAGACCCGGGCGCGAATCTGACCAGTCCTCCAAAAATCCATGCGACGAGGGTACGGTCCGATGTACTCGCGGCGAAGTGCGGATCCAGATTGCCGATATCGGCAGCGGCGGCACCAAGGCGTAATTCCGTCTGTGCTGCGTATGCCGAGAGCGTGCCGAGTGCCGTGAAGGCCATGAGAGCGGCAAGCGCCGGTGGACCCATGATGCTTTTCAGTTTCATGATTGTTCCCTTTTTATTGAATATTATTGTCTTGAGGCTTGGCAAGCGCACTGAGCAGTGAGGTAAATCCCGTTTCGTTCAGACTGCTAATCGCCGAAATAATACTGTCCTGGTTTTGGGGGCTCAGACTGACGCGTCCAATATTCTTGAACTTGTGAGCGACCTGATCCCAACTCATGGGATTGGCTACATCGCCAAGCGGATGGTCGATAACCAGTTCTTCAGCACCGTCGCCCTGATCGATCAGAACACGGGCTGGTGTACGCACTGGAAACGCTGTGACGAAATCGGTCGAAGCTTCGAGCTCGATCCGGTTCGCAAGGCCGAGCACCTCTATGTCTTTCAAGCTGTCGGGGTCGACGGGCTGCAGTGCCTCCGGCCCACGCAACGCCGCAAGCGCGCAACTAAAATAGAAACTATACTGGCCGCCTTCCAACGTGCTCGGTGCGCGCTCATTAGCGAGGCGAAGACCCTGCGGGAAGGTTTCGATACGGAGCCTGTGAATCTGGCGTCCGTCCCTGCGCATTTTCAGGATCGCATCGATGGCTGCGTGCATGTAACGACAGCAAGCATAAGGCTTGAGATAGCAGCGTTGCAGTTCCCAGACCTCGCCGAGCTGTCCCAGCAGAATTCTGCGATCATAACGCTCTTCATTGTTGAGCAGATCTACCGGCCCGGTTGCTCCTGCCTTCGCGCGATAAGCCCCGGTGATACCGGCAACCACGGCAGGTGGAATTCCTTCCTTCACCGTGCTGCCCTGAAACTTGGAGGAACCGGTTGGAAAAACGATAGGGCCTTCAGAACCTGCAATCGCCAACGCATGCGCCATCTCGTCGGCCTCGAGCCCGAGAAGCCGTCCGGCAGCCGCAGCCGCACCATAACTTACCCATCTGCCGCTTGCATAAGTTTCGATGGTGCTGCTGGGGCGTGATGTGGCAACACGCAGGGCTACGTCGTAGCCCAAAGCGATTGCATCAAGCATCTCGGTGTCCGACGCATCGATGGATTGGCCGACAGCAAGCGCCGCTGGAATGACACCAGCACCAGCATGGCCCGCCGCTCCACGATGACCGTCATCAATATCAAGCGCACTGGCAGCCGCGCTGTTTGCCATGGCAGCGCCGGCCACGCTCAGCTTCATATCTGTAAGCCAAACCTGAGCAACACCTGAGCCATATACATCGGACGCTGCTTGTCTCGCCGAGGCTGCCAGACGCGAATGAAGGCCCGCTGCGGTCGCTCCCATCAGATCGAGTAGTAGAAGTGAGATGGCTTCGCGCGTTTCCGACGGCAACGCGCCTTTAGGGTGGCCAGAAACAAATTTAGCAAGTTGAGTTAGGGCATGCATTTCCAGAAGACTCCAATCTAGCTCGCCATACGAATGAAATGACCGTCCGCAGCCATGCTCCAGCGCGCCGTTGGCGCGCTATAGCCGAGGGGCTTGAGCGGACTTCTTGGTGGACCAGCATCGGCAGCTCGCCGCTGCCGTATTCCGCGTTGATCGGGATGTGTTATGGGGATCGCCGAAAGCAGCCGCTGCGTATATTCGTGCCCCGGTCGTCCGATCACATCGTCCCGAGGACCAATCTCGACAATCTCACCAAAATACATGACCGCAACGCGGTTGCAGATGCGCTCGACGGCAGCCATATCGTGGCTGATAAAGAGATACGAAATGTCGAATTCTTTCTGGAGATCGATCATCAGCTCGATGATCTGCCCCTTGATGGCGACATCAAGTGCGGAAACCGCTTCATCGGCGATGATCAAACGGGGGGCCATTGCGAGAGCTCGTGCAATGCAGATGCGCTGGCGTTGTCCACCTGAAAATTCGTGAGGCAGGCTGGATGCGCGATTGGGATCCAATCCAACACGCTCCATCAACCATTCCATTTTCTGCTGTGCGGCTGCACCGGTCTCCAGACCGTGAACCTTCATTGGCTCCTTGATCGCCGAGCCGATGGTCTGACGTGCATCAAGCGAGCCGAAAGGATCCTGAAAGATCATCTGCACCTGCCGTCTCAATGAAGAAAGGCTTTTGCGATCCAGATAGTCGATTGTCTCCCCACCGACGGTGATCTTGCCATTGTGGACAGGTGCAAGATTGATGATCGCCTTGCCAATGGTGGATTTTCCCGAACCGGACTCACCGACGAGTCCAAGGGTCTCGCCCTTGCCTATGCTGAACGACACATCTTCGACCGCGTGCACTGCACCTCTGGCGCGACCAAAGAGACCACCGTGAACAGGAAATCTCACAGAAAGGTCGTTTACCTCCAGAACCGGTGTTGCGGTATTTGCCATCACCGGACTGTCGACAGGTCGCGCCGGAACCGTCCCGGCCTGTAACTTGCCGACTAGGCTGGGAGCTGCCTCGATAAGGCTGCGCGTATAGGCGTCCTTTGGATTGCTAAAGATTTCCATCACCGGGCCTTGCTCAATGACGCGGCCATGGCGCATGACCAGCACGTCGTCGGCGACTTCAGCAACAACACCCATATCATGCGTTATGAACAGAACAGCGGTTCCCGTTTCCTGCTGCAGCTCCTTCAAAAGCTGGAGCGTCTGAGCTTGCACGGTCACATCCAGAGCAGTTGTGGGCTCATCGGCGATGATCAGATCCGGATTGCATGCCAGTGCCATCGCGATCATCACACGCTGTCGCATACCGCCGGAAAATGTATGCGGATACTGATTGACGCGCTGCTCCGGATCGGGAATGCGCACCTTGCGCAAGAGCTCCAGAACGGCTTCCTGCAGGTCCCTTCCCTTGATCTTCTTGTGAATTCTCAGAACTTCAGCAAGCTGCGTTCCCACGGTCTGTACCGGATTGAGTGACGTCATCGGCTCCTGAAAGATCATGCTGATCTTGCCACCGCGTACTCGGCGCATCTCGGCTTCGGGCAATGTAAGCAAGGCCTGCTGGCCAAGCATCACCGCGCCTTCAGCTTTGGCGATGCGATCAGGCAGAAGACGCATGATCGCCAGCGAAGTAACGCTCTTGCCAGAGCCGGATTCCCCCACCAGAGCCAGTGTCTTCCCAGGCTCGATCTGAAAGCTGATCCCATGGACAACCGGCTTTCTGGCGAAGGAAATCTTGAGATCTCGAACGATGATTGCAGGCTGATCGGTCATTAGCTGGCATCCTTCAGTCGTGGATCGATTGCGTCGCGCAGACCATCGCCGATCAGGTTGAGAGCGAGAACGAGCACAAGGATTGCAAGGCTCGGATAGAGGGCCAGATGGAAGGAGCTCAGAATATTATCGAAGCCTTCGCGAACCATGCCCCCCCAGGTTGGTGTGGGCGGCGCGAGCCCCAATCCGATGAAAGCAAGCGAGGCTTCTGTGCGGACGGCAGTTGCCATCCATAGTGATGCCATGACCATAATTTCGGGCAGGATCGCAGGCAGAATATGGCCGAACAGAATGCGCGCGTGGGAAAAACCCATTGCATGACAAGCCTGGACATATTCACGGTCGCGCTGTGTCAGAACGCCAGCGCGTGCAATTCGCGCAAAGGCCGGTATCGCTGTAAATGCAATAGCGATAACAATGTTCGTCAGTGTTGCCCCCATCAGAGCAACGAGCGCCAAACCAAGGATCAGCGATGGAAACGCCAGCACGACATCCATGATCTGCATCAGGATGATGTCGGTCTTGCGACCCATATAACCAGCTATCATGCCCAGAAATGAGCCAATTATCAGCGCAACCACAATGGCCAGAAAGCCAATGGTCAGCGAATAGCGCGCTCCATAAAGCAATCGCGAAAGAACATCGCGGCCGAACTGATCCGTGCCCAGCAGATTCTCTGCGCTTGGTGGCGACAGATACACAATGATGTTCTGTTCGTTCGGATCGTACGGCGCCAGGACCGGCGCGAAAACCGCACACAGAATAAGCGTCAGGACAATGGCTATGCCCAGCCAGGTGGAAAAATTCAATCGACGTAGAAATTGCCATCTGGACTGCGCGCGTGGAGCGGCAGATGAATTGGTTGTAATGGATGTCATTTGTACTGAACCCTCGGATCGAGGAAACCATAGGTCAGGTCAGTCAGCATGTTCACCGCAACAACGATAAGCGTATAAATGACGATCATCCCCTGCAGCAGGGTATAGTCACGCTGAGTCAGGGCGTTGAGAATGAGCTTGCCCAGGCCCGGCCGGGAGAAGACGATTTCAGTCAGAACGGAATTACCGATCAGAATACCAAGATAGAGCCCTACCACCGTCGTAATCGGGATCATGCAGTTACCGAGCGCATGACGCCAAACAACTGCGTGATGTGAAGCGCCTTTGGCTTTCGCCGTACGCACGAAATCCTGATTTAGAACTTCGAGCATGGCCGAGCGCGTGACACGCGTGATGTATGCCATCATGATCAGCGCCAGCGAAATGGTCGGTAACGCCATTTGTCTCAGCCGATCCAGCAATCCATCACCGCCACCTGAGCTGATGACAGGAAACCAGCGCAGTTGTATTGCGAAAATCATCAGCAAGATGATCGCCGCAACAAAAGCTGGAAGGGAAAGACCCAGTAGCGAAACAAGACGCAACATCAGATCAGCAGGTTTATTTCGTTTCACTGCCGCCCAGACACCCGCAGGAACACCGAGCAAAATCCCCAATACGAGCGACGCGATCGTCAGCTCCATTGTATAGGGCAGCACGTTCATGATCTCGGCCGTGATCGAGCGGCCCGTTATCATGGACTTACCAAGATCACCTTGGAGAACGCCCAGCATGAAGTTTGCGTACTGAACAATGATCGACTGATCCAGGCCGAGCTTGTGATGCAGTGCAGCAATACTTGCGGGGCTGGCTTGATCGCCCAGGATGACAAGCGCCGGATCGCCCGGCAAAACACGAACAATTACGAAGACCAACGTCAACACGCTGAACAGCGTGAAAAGCGCGAAGCCCATTCGTTTGATCAGGAACGACACCATGCTGTTGTCCTCGCCTCAAACAGAGATGGGGGAGCATGGCAGGGGCGTGCGTCAACAACCTGAGATCAGGTGTAAAAGCAGCAATCTTTGAACGCTCCTCCCTCGGTTCAAAGACTTAACGCCGGAGTTGAATGACAACGAAAAATATGACAGAAGTCAACCTATTCCTTTTATTGGAATGAATTTTATTAAATGTTCTAATAGTTAGAACCTTGGAGTCGTCTGTGACTACGAACGCATCAAGCAATGCAGTACGCGCACTTGATATTCTAATTGTCCTGGGAGAAGCAGGTGCCGATGGTTTCGCATTAGCCGATATTGCCGAACGCATCGGCGAGGCCAAACCTGCAGTTCACCGCAGCCTCGTTTCGCTTCTTCAAAAGGGTTTTGCAGAGCCTGCTGGCAAGCACGGCTTTTACCGGCTTGGGCCAGCTATCCCAATGCTTGCTAGGGGGCAGGCCCGTCTCGAACCCCTGATTTCGAAATTCCGACCCGGAATGACCGAGTTTGCGCGGCGAAGCGGACACACTGTTTACATGATGGTACAGGCGGGCGTTGACGCCGTTTGTGCCGAGATGGTTTCGCGATTTCCAGACCGGCAGTTTACGATGGGGGTTGGCGGGCGCGTGCCGATGGGTGTCGCAGCTGGAAGCGTTGCTCTCATGTCCATTATGCCTGAAGCCGACTGTCTCGCGCTACTTGAGGCAAATGCACCACGTTATCTTAGTCATCCTTCCGTTCAATATGTCGATAAGGCTGTTGTCATGTCGCAGATTGAGGACGCGCGACGGCGAAGCTTCGCTGTCAACATGGCATATTATCTGCCTGGGGAAGGCGGACTCGGTTTGCCAGTGCGCGCCACAAGTCCCTATGAGCTAAATGCTGCGATTTCATTCACAGCACCGCTTGAGATGATGACGGAAGACTGGCTCCCCAAGATCATCGATGAGCTTCGCGATTGCCTTGGCGACGCGATACAACCTGTGCCCGCTTCATAAACAACATGAGAGCGGAATTTTTCCAATCTTCAATCCGGGAGGAAACCAAATGCAGATTGAACGACTTGATGTGAATCACCGCCGCAGCCGTCTGGTGAAATACAATGGCATGTGTTTCCTGTCGGGCCAGTTTTCGGATTCAGATAAGGACATCACTCAGCAAACGAGAGAAACTCTCGCCAAGATTGATGACCTTCTGGCACGCGCCGGGACTGACAAATCTCGTTTGCTTACGGCGCAGATCTGGTTGAGGGAAATGTCAGACTTCAAGGCGATGAACGAGGTGTGGGATGCCTGGATCGATCCGGCCAATCCGCCGACCCGATGCTGCGGGCAGGTATTGATGGCTGATCCAGACATGCGTATCGAAATCGTCGTCTCCGCTGCGATTTAGAGCGCGTTTCGATCTGATATGATTAGATCGGCGCTCTAACTTCTTCTATTTCAAGCATAATCTTATCGATCCTCGTTTCACTCCGGTCGGATTATGCTCTAAAGGAATGATGCAGGACCAGCTATCCGCCCATTCAAATATAGCGGGAGCGGAAGCTCCCCCATAAGCCACTCTACTCCGCAAACGAATGAGCGTTATATTCTCCACAAAGGAGAAATCGGATGGAAAATCTCACGGCTGCCTGCATCGTTCTGGTCGTTCTTTCCGGGTGCGTTACTCGAGCACCCGTGCCGGAGTACAAACAAATCCGATGCAAACAGCTTCTTCAGCGGACCGAATATCCCGCTTTGAGGGAAATCCAGCGGGTGCAGGCCAGAACTGAAGCGGTGCAGTTAGGTTGTTACAATTAAGCCAGTAAAGCGTTCGACACCCTCCTATGACACGACTTTGATCGTTGAGTGAGGTAAACATAAAGGAACTGTTCAATATCGAAGAATATTGAGAAGCCGCGGCAAAAACTCTTGGCTTCCCGGACGCAATCTCACTCAACTGAGCCGCAGGATTTCTTTCTTCAAATCCCAGACAAGGGGCATAATGCACTGAAGAAGCCAAATCCTTTGAAACCAGAGCAATTTTGGATCGACCGCCTCTTGCCAGCCCAATTGCCCCTCTTGTCTGGTCGCTGCTGACGTCATAGGGGACGGTACTTATCAGTCAAATGATTGCGGGCAGTTACAAAAGATTACCCCAAACACGCATGTGCAAGCCATTTCGATAATAGTGTCGCTACACTCCAGGGAGATGAAAGGAATGCTGCCTGCTTCGCAGAAGCTTCTGAACAAATGCTCAAGGGCGGAATAGGGCCCGGACATCGTTTACTTGGTTCAAATCAGCTAAGTATCGTTTCTACCCACACGGCTTGTCTATTGTGGATCTTGGCTCGGAATACGACATCGACCGATAGATTTTTGTGATGTACCTGTTGCAATACTTGAGCAACTCGCAGTTGTTCATCGTAGCCGACATCGTTCAAGCTCGGCTCAGCGTTTCGTCGGAGTGCCCGCAATTGAATGAATTGGATTGTGCAAATCACGCGGGGAAATCGCCGTTCCTGATGTTCGCTGAACCCACAACATATGATCGCCAGCAGGTTGCTGAATTATTCTTCTTCACAACCATATAGCTTTTGCCTGACGTCAAAGCCGTGGGAAGTTAATTCCCATTCCGGGAGGAAGACGCAATCTTCTTTCCTTCATTGCCTACAAAAATTGTAGATTATAGACCCTCCACTAAAGGAGGATCCTATGCCCAAAACCCTATCCAATTCTATCGAGCTTGGCACAATAGCGGCCGATTTCCTCCTAAGCGATGCAAATGGAGTAGCGCACAGGCTCTCCGATTTTGAAGCCGCGCCGGCGCTTCTCGTCGCTTTCATCTCCAATCGCTGTCCCTTCGTACAGCTCATTCGCAATGAATTTGCATCCTTCGCCCGCGAGTATCAGACCAAAGGCCTGCAGATAATTGCCATCAACAGCAACGATATCGAGGCCCACCCTGAAGAAAGCATCGAGGCAATCGGTCGGGAAGTCGATGAGATCGGTTACTCGTTCCCCTATCTGAAGGACGAGGAGCAAACGGTCGCGAAGGCTTACGGCGCGGCATGCACGCCTGATCTTTTCGTTTTCGATGGCGACCGCAAGCTCGCCTATCATGGCCAATTCGACGATGCGCGCCCAGGCAACGGCAAGGTGGTAACGGGCAAGGATCTCCGCGCTGCAACCGATGCAATACTTGCTGGCAAGAAGCCTGCGGCGGCACAAACACCCTCGATCGGCTGCAACATCAAATGGACTGCTGGCAACGAACCATCCTGGTTCTCCAATGTGGCATGACAACAGACAGTTACGCGGTCGCATACCCGCATAATGTTTTCCGGAAATCTCAATGTCATTGAAGCGAAAAGACCTGACAGGCGGTGATCCGCTGCATTTGCAAACGGACGTACTCGTACTGGGGGGTGGCCCTGCAGGTGCCTGGGCTGCTTTGTCTGCTGTGCAGAGCGGCGCCCGCGTCGTAATTGCCGACAAGGGTTATTTAGGCACCAGCGGCGCGACGGCACCGTCAAATACCGGCACCTGGACCGTACCGCCGGGGGACAATCGGGCACAGATCATTGAGCGGCGCTGGCAGCGTACAGGCAATCTTGCTGATCAACGCTGGATGCTGCGCACCGTTGATCAAGCCTATGAAAATCTGCTTAAGCTGGCTGAATGGGGATATCCATTTCCCGACGACGAAGATGGCAAGCTCTATATCGCCAATCTACGCGGGCCCGACTATATGGCTTTCATGCGCCGCCGCCTTCTACGAGCCGGAATTACGGTGCTGGACCACCATCCGGCCTTGGAACTCTATTTCGACGGCGAAGCGGTCACTGGCGCTGCGGGCATGGATCGCCAGCGCAATCGCGACTGGCGTGTTGATGCCGGTGCAGTCGTGCTCGCGACAGGCGGCTGCGCCTTCAACGAGCGCATCCTGGGTGCCGCGACCTTGACGGGCGACGGACATCTTATGGCCGCTGAAGCCGGCGCAGCCCTTTCCGGCATGGAGTTCACGGGCAAGTACACTCTGGCGCCCTTCGGTACGTCGCTCAACAAGGGATTACCGTTCCGCTGGGCTTCATTCTATCGCGAGGATGGCACGCCAATTCTCGATAGTGACGGCAATCATCTGCAGAACGGTATTGGTGAGCGCGAAAAGGAAATCGCCAAGGCAATGATCGACGCCCCGGTCTATGCGATACTCGATCAAGCAGAGCCTGCCCTGCAGGACTGGTTGCGCCGTGGTCAGCCGAACTGCTTCGTGCCCTATAACAGAATGCCGGTCGATCCTTTCCACGATTTATTCCGTGTTACTTTCCGCGCCGAAGAAACCGTGCGCGGCACCGGTGGTATCCGTATCGCCTCGTCCGATTGCGCAACTGACGTCGCCGGTCTCTATGTCGCCGGAGATGCCGCAAGCCGCGAACAGATCGCCGGAGCTGCTTCCGGCGGAGGGGGACCGAACTCTTCCTGGGCGATTGCCAGTGGCTGGTGGTCCGGCCAAGGAGCCGCATCTCATGCGAAGCGCCGAGGCGTGAGGGCCTTCAGGCACAATTCCAGCGCGCTCGGCCAGGCAGGTTTGCGTCCCGTCTCGGCGACCAAGGTTTCGCTCACGCCGAAGGATGTCATTGACAGCGTGCGTGCTGAGGTCACGCCCCTGGAGAAAAACTATTTCCGCGAAGGCAATCGCCTGACGGCCAGCAGCGAAAAGCTCGATGCGATCTGGAGCGATGTCAAACACCATCTTGCTGGATCAGGGCTTGATCGCCTGAAGGCGCGCGAGGCGGCAGCGATCGCTGCATCGGGACGCTGGTCAGTAACGGCAGCACTTGCCCGCACGGAAAGCCGTGGCATGCATCGCCGAAGCGATTTCAAAGGTAACGATAAGGCATTTTCTCAACCCATCACGTTACGTGGCATCGACGAGATCACCGTCTCGACCGCCATCTATGGGCATCAGGAGATCGCGTCGTGATTGAGATCATTTCCCAAAGCCGCTGCGTTGAATGCGATATCTGCGTGAAAGTCTGCCCGGCCAACGTCTTCGATGAGTCGGACGGTGTCCCCCTCATTGCCCGTCAGGATGATTGTCAGACCTGCTTTCTGTGCGAAATCTATTGCCCAACGGACGCTCTTTATGTCGCCGAACGGGCGGATGGCCCGCTTTCGATAACCGAGGCCGAAGCAGAAGAGCGAAACCTTTTCGGCAGCTATTCACGCGCGCTTGGATGGAAGCGTGGCAAACCCGGCGGAACGGAACTCGACCCGACACACCGCATCCGCGTTGCGCAAGTCTGAATGGAGAATCAAATGGACCGCATCACAGTGACTGACGTCCACAAGACATTCCGGCTGAAGCCCGGCCAGTCGGTTTTGGTCGATGGCCGCACCTCCGACAGCGTCACCGTCCTGAATGGCGTCGATCTTGCCATCCAGAGGGGTGAGTTCATAACGCTGGTGGGACCGAGTGGCAGCGGCAAGTCCGTCTTGCTCGACATTATCGGCGGGCTGACAGCGGCTTCCAACGGCATCGTCAGCATCGACGGCAAGCGTATCGTCAAGCCGGACCCGAAGACGGGTTACGTCTTTCAGCAATATGCCCTGTTTCCGTGGCGCACAGCACTGTCCAACATCGAATATGCGCTGGAACTGCATGGTATCTCGAAGCGGGAGCGCACCGATAAGGCGCGCTATTTCCTTTCACTTTTCGGGCTCTCCGGATTCGAAGACCGGTTCCCCAATCAGCTTTCGGGCGGCATGCAACAGCGCGTTGCAATCGCCAGGGCCCTCGTCACCGACCCTGAAGTTCTGCTCATGGACGAGCCCTTCGCAGCACTCGATGCGCAGACACGGGAGATTCTCCAGACCGAGTTGCTGCGCATTTGGGAGAAGATCAGAACAACTGTTGTTTTTGTTACCCACTCGATTGATGAGGCGATCTACCTCGCGGACAGGATCGTCGTCATGACTGCACGTCCGGGCACGGTGAAGGAGATAATCGATGTCGATCTTCCGAGGCCTCGTGGCAGTGATATCCGCGCCAGTTCCGAATTCAACCGGCACCGCAGCCGCGTGTGGGAAGCGCTTCGCGATGAAGTGAACAAGGCACAAAAGGACTGGGTGCTTTCGCCTGACTATGCCCACTGAAGGAGTCCACTACGATGGCCTATCTAACCGATAAGACCGCATTCGGTGCGCGCTCTTCTTCCAAGAGGGGAAAAGGGCGAGCTTGGAAAATCAAGCCACCCGAAGTCGGCACATTTGCGTACGGCCTGCCCCTGCTCCTGGCTTTCCTGGCACTATGGGAGATCGCACCGCGGCTCGGCTGGCTCAATCGCATCTTTTTTCCTCCGCTGAGCGAAGTATCAGAGGCGTGGTACGCGATGATGCTCGACGGCACACTGACGACCAATATCGGCATCAGTCTGCAACGGGCGGCGATTGGTTTCGTCCTGGCCGTCATCGTTGCGGTGCCGCTCGGCTTTCTCATGGGGCGTTACCCCCTGTTCGAAAAAGTTTCTGATCTTCTCGTGCAGACGCTGCGCAACACCTCGCAGTTTGCGTTGTTGCCAGTCTTCATCCTCCTGCTCGGTATAGGCGAAGCATCAAAGATTGCGATCACCTTCTATTCGTCGATCTTCTTTCTGTTGATCAATACGATCTCGGGCGTCAAATCCGTCGATCCGTTGCTGTTGAAGGCGGCACGCTCGATGGGCACATCGGACATCGATATGTTCCGGAAAGTCATTTTGCCAGCCAGCATTCCTTCGATCGTCTCAGGCATGCGGCTTGCCGTCAAAGCCTCCATCTTCGCGGTAATCGGCGCAGAGATGCTTGCTGCGAAATCCGGCCTCGGATTTTTGATCCAGCAATCGCAGCTCATGATGGAAACTGCCGACATGTATGCCGGCATCATAACCATGACCGCAATCGGGCTGCTGGTGAACTATCTGCTGGTCTGGTTCGAACGCTGGGCCACCGCCTGGAAAGGCAGTTCCGACATCTCCCCTGCCTGAGCTCACATCAACATCAACCTGGTCTCAAGGGAAACACCGTATGATCGTTTTCAATTCTCCCATCCTGCGCCGCGTCGTGTTGAGTGGCCTTGTGGCACTCGCACTCGGCAACCTCACCCCCTCATCGCCTGCTTTTGCCGACGACAAGCCAAGTGTGATCCGTATCGGCAGCACGGCACCCGGCCACTTGAAATTCATCCTTGAAAGACACAATGGCACGCTTGCCAAGGAATTTGAGGACGATGGCATCAAGGTCGAATTCATCGCTTTCACCAACGGTGGTTCCGAAGCAACAACGGCCCTTGCAACTGGAGCCGTAGAGTTCATTTGTACCGGCAACAATCCAGCGTTGCGGGTCGCCGCAGCCGGTGCGGATGTCAAAGCAATCGGCCTTTCCAGCTTCATCAAGGAAAACGGTTCAGCGATTATCGTCAACACAAACTCGTCGATCAGATCGCTGCAAGATCTGAAGGGCAAGAAGGTCGCCTATCTCACAGGGACAGTCCGTCATTCAATCTTCGCCAAGGCTCTCAAATCGGTCGGATTGTCTCTTAACGACGTGGAGTCTCTCAACCTCGCCTTTGATGCTTCAGGCCCGGCCCTGGTGCGCGGTGATGTGGATGCCGTCGTCGAAAGCGGCGACGTCGCCGCAAAACTCGTCGAAGCGGGTCAGGCCCGCGTCATCCTCGACGCCTCCTCGCACCCGGAATGGTCAGCCCCATTTCTCATTTCCGCAAATGGAGACTTTGTCCGCAAACATCCCGAGATCGTCAAGCGCCTCTTGAAGGTCGATATCGAGACAGCACGCTGGGCCGACGCCCATCCCGAAGAAACGATCAAGATTTTCGTTGCCGAAACAAAGTCGTCAGAGAAGTCGGTTCGCCAGACCTACCGGAATAACGTGTTTTACCAGGACCCCAGAATTACTCCCGAAGCACTCGCTTCGCTTAAAGTCGAAGAGCAATTCATGGCTGATGCCAAATTGCTCAAGGGTTCAGTTGACTACGACAAGTGGATCGACACCAGCTTCCTCGATGCGGCTTACAAGGAAGTTGACGGGAAACAATCCAACTAGTGGTCTGATTCCGACATTTGCATCCCCCGGCGACAAGCATCGGGCAAATGTCGGAATCAAAAAGACCACTAGCAAGTATATGTATCGAGTGGATTTTTCGAATTTGACGTTTGAAACAGCGTTTCAGTTGGTCGGGATTCAAACGTCAAATTCAATCCAACTAGAGCATTTCCTGTTTTGATTGAATCACTGGGAGTGCTCTATTCATGGTTCCGATCTATTATCCCCCGATCCTGTCGTTTCAGCCACGCGAGGCGAAGCCAGTATTGAGCGTTGAACGCCGCATCAGCCGAAGTGTTGCAGGATGATTACAGGCATAAAAACATGACTTATTTTATCAGGTAATTTCTTGCCAGTACAGATACATGAGTATAACGGTCATGATTGTTATACTCATGTTGGGAATATTCCATATGCGCTCAGACTGCACGCCTCTTCGCCGCACAATTCTGGCCGGTACCTCCCTGATTGCCCTTGCCGCTACGGCAATGGCGCAGGACCAGACCACCCCTCCTCAGGCAGAGAGTGGCGCAATCGTACTCGACAAGATCGTCATTGATGGCGGCAGCGGTGGTGTGATTGATGCAGACGGTTATGTGGCGCGCAGCAGTGCAACCGGCGCCAAGATCGACACCCCGTTTGTGCAGACCCCACAGTCTATTTCTTCCGTCACCCAACAGCAGCTTGAAGATCGTAATCCGCAGACCCTGCTCGACGCCATTGCCTATACACCCAGCGCGCGCGTTGGTGGCTACGGCTTTGATCCGCGCTTCGATTCCTTCACGGTGCGCGGTTTCGACGTCACTTATACCGGTGTCTTTCGCGACAATCTGCGCCAGCCGGGAGCGAGTTCAGCTCTCTTCAAGACAGAACCTTATGGTCTGGAAGGCGTTTCCATTTTGCGCGGCCCATCGTCAGCCCTCTACGGCGCGTCCGGTGCAGGCGGTCTGTTCAACCTGATCAGCAAGCGTCCGACGGAAACTCCGCTTCATGAGGTGCAGATTCAATACGGCACCAACAATCGTTATCAGACCCAGTTTGATCTGTCCGGACCGGTCAAGGAAGGTGACCCGCTTTACTATCGACTGACCGGCCTTTGGCGCAACGCCGATACCGAACAGCCGTCAGTTCCTGATGATCGCATTTACATCGCACCGGCTTTTACGTGGAAACCGGATGAAGACACCCGCTTGACCGTTCTCAGCGAGTTCTCCCGCATCAAGACCGGCGGCACTGCCGCTTATTATTATGATGCCATTACGGGCAAGGTGTCCGACATTTTTGCAGGCAACACCGCTTTCAACGACTCTGTACAAACACAGGGGCGCATAGGCTATGAATTTGAAAAGCGCATTAACGATACCTTCGTGTTCCGCCAGAATGCCCGCCTTGCCTCGACCAAGATCGGAGCCGATTGGGCTTTTGCCTATCAGGCCAATGAAGACGATCCATTCCTTCTCGACAGCAGTGCGGGAACTTTTGAAGAACGTCTGACCAGTTTCACCATCGATAATCAACTGGAAGCGAATTTCGATACAGGTAATCTGGAACACCAACTGCTGACCGGTATTGATCTGACAAAACTGCAATGGAAGGGATTGAACGGCTATGGCTATACGCCGCCGCTGGATACCAGACATCCGTCCATGGGGCGCCCTGTAGCGCCGATCGACTTCCAGACAAAAGACGTTCAGGACCAGTTTATGGCTGGCGTCTATCTCCAGGATCAGATCCGCTATGATGCCTGGACTTTCACCCTCGGTGGCCGCCAGGACTGGGTCAGCACCGACACCAAAAGCAGCGACCTGACAACCAATACATCCAGCGATTCTGACCAGAGCGACAAGGCCTTCACATGGCGTGCCGGACTGACTTACGAGACGCCTTGGGGTATTACGCCATATGCCAGCTATTCGACGGCGTTTTCGCCCAATGCCGGTGTAAACCAGGAAACCGGTAATCCGTTCAAGCCAACGGAGAGTGAGCAGCAGGAAATCGGGATCAAGTACCAGTTGCCCAACAGCAATACCCTGATAACGGCCGCTCTGTTCAACATCAATCAGGACAATGGCCTCTATTACGAAGTGGTTGAACTGGATACCGGGCCGGCCAACATTCAGGTACAGCGTGGTAAACTACGCTCGCGTGGTCTGGAATTGGAAGCCAGCACCAGTCTCGACAATGGCCTGTCTCTCATTGCGTCGTATAGCTATATGCAGACCAGCATCAAAGACGGGCCGGAAGGTACGGTGGGCAATGAAATCTCGTCCGTACCGACCCACATGGCATCGGCCTGGGCGCATTATAAGTTGCCAGAAAACAGCATCCTCTACGGTCTGGGCGTCGGCACGGGCGTGCGCTTTCTCGGTTCAAGTTACGGCAATGACGAAAATACCATGAAAAACAGTTCTCGCGCCTTTGTCGACGCAGCGATCGATTTCGACTTTGGCGCCATCAAGAAGGACTATGAAGGCGTAAAACTGCAGGTCAACGCCACCAACCTTCTCGACACCCGCAAGCCGGTCTGCTCGGCAGGTTTCTGTTATCGCGATCAGGGCCGAACGGTTGTCGGCAGCCTGAAATATTCATGGTAGACGCCGATACACAAAATGAAGCTCTCAGGCCGCAAGGCCTGAGAGCACTGTTCCATGGTGAAAATGCATGGTGCGCCGACACTATGATGCTGTCATCCGAACTGACTGACGGTATGCCTGTGCTGGAGTTTCTGCACGGCGCTCAATTGACAAAAACCCTGCATAAATGCGCGGCTACCTATCCCGATGCCGATCTGCGAGCGGTTTCGTCGTTCTGGTCGCTCTATTATTTTTCTCTGCTGGTCATTCCCTATATCTGCGCCAGACAGAACGGAGTGGCCCTTCCGGTCGAGCTGGAGAATATGACCATTGCCGTCAATGAGCAGGGTCTGCCACGTTCCTTTGGCTTGCTCAATGGCGGGCGGGCGTGTGATGCGCTGGATGTCATGGACGTGATCAGCCATGTCGCAAAAAATCACTTGAACACTGTTGTTCAGGTCCTCAAGGACCGCACCGGCATCTCGCCGCGGCTCGCCTGGAATAATGCGGCAGTCTATATCGATTATGCCGTCAACAGCGCGGCGGAAGATCATTCTGATGAAGGCTGGCCGTGTCGTCCGCTGTTTGAAACACAGACTTTCGCCGATGGAACGCGCAACCCGTTTGTTGGCTGTCTGCGCCAAGAAGCAGATCATGGCGCAAATCTGTGCCGCCGCAAGATCTGCTGTCTGCGCTACAAACTGCCGGGTGTTGCAGGATGCGGTGAATTATGTGCGCTACCCGAACTTAGAAGGCAATGAAATGATCCGTCTGGTTGTCTGTTTGACTGTGATGTGGCTGGCTCTCGGTAACAGCGCAATTGCAGAAGTGACTTATCCCATTCATGTCAAGGATGCCCTTGACCGGGACGTCACCATTCCCGCCCAGCCAAAGTCCATATTGCTTGGTAGCGGCTTCAATCTGATTGCATTGTCGCTTATCCATCCCGATCCCGTCAGCGTGCTGGCCGGCTGGGCTGATGACCTCAAGGGGGACAACCCGGAAATCTATGCCAGTTTCAGACAGCGTTTTCCGGAACTTGACAAGGTCCCGGTCATTGGTGACGGCATGACGGTTTCGGTCGAGAAGATCGTTTCTGTAAAAGCCGATCTGGCCATCCTTTCAGACTGGCAGATGCGCAATGACGAAGGTATGCAGGCGATCACCTATCTGGAGAAAATGGGCGTACCGGTGATCGTGGTCGATTTCGGCAACCATGCACTCAAAAATACCTCGAAGAACATGCGCCTGTTGGGCAAGGTACTCAACCGCGAGGAGCAGGCAAACGCCTTTGCCGATTTCTATGACGAGCGCATTGCGCGAATTCGTGATCGGGTGGCGACGAATGGGGCCGGGCCTACTGTATTGCTTGAAGCCTTTCCCAATTCCGAACAATGCTGCTACGCTTATGGGCGAGACAGTATGGGCGAGTTCATCACGCTGACCGGCAGCCGAAACATTGCCGCCGACGGTCCGTCCCAGGGGGCGGTGATCAGCAGCGAATATATTGTCGCCGCCGATCCCCAAGTTTACATCGCCACCTCATCCCCAGGGGGTAAATATAGCGGCTTCTCGATTGGACCGGGCGTAAGCGAGCAGGAAGCCCGCGACACACTTTCAAACGCCTTGAAAAACCCTTTCCGCGCCGGTTTGGAGGCCGTAGAGGATCGGCGCGTACATGGGTTGTGGAACTTTTTTAACGCCGTTCCCCTGAACATCCTGGCGGCAGAGGCCTTCGCTGTCTGGCTGCGACCGGAATTGTTTGCCGATCTCAGCCCCGAAACGACACTGGCGGAGATTAACCGCCGTTTCGCAGCCGTTCCCTTTGAAGGTTCATACTGGATCAGCCTCAAACCCTAACCCGTGGTGCTGCGTTTGAAACGAGCCGAACGCGGTGACCAAGATTATTGGTGCAAATCTGCTAGAGCATTTCCAGCAAAAGTGCGAAGCGGTTTTGCGTAGGATAATGCGTAAAAACAAAAGGATAGAGCGGTTCTACTGATTCCGTTTTAACTGGAACTGTTCCAAAATGAACCCGAAAAGCACACAGGGGCTTAGCGAACGCTAAGCCCCTGCTTATCTGCGTTGGTGCGTGACCGCTATTGGGTCATCTCATCGACCGTTTTTACGAGGGCAGGAAGTCCGTCTTCGGGGGTAAGATCACCCCGCATTACCTTGGCGATGACATCGCGTGCTGCTCGCCAGATGCGAACCGATGAACCCGTCGGATAACCTTCCCATGGTCGCGCCTGTTCTATCTCTGATGCCACCGTTTTGAAACGCGGCTCCTTTTCGTAGAATGGAGCAAGATAGTCAGCACCGTCAGCCAGCTTGTTTGTCGGCAGATAACCCGTTGTTTCCACCACGATAGTCTGCCCTTTCGGGCCGGTAGCGAATTTCAGATATTCCCATGCAGCTTTCTGCACGGCTTCATCTTGCGAAAGAATGATCCCGGCTGCGCCACCAGTGGGAAAGCCACCATTCTCCTTGTCGTCGAGCGGCACTGTCATCGTGTTCAGTTTAAAGCGATCTCCAACCAGACCGATGATCTGTGCGAGACGTGCCGGAGTGTCTACAAAATAGGCCGTCTGGCCCGCAGCGAACTGCTGGCGCGCTTGTTCGAATTCCAGCAAGGTCTCGCCACCATCGGTCACCATACGGCGAAGAATTTTCAGGGCTGCCAGGCCCTTTTCATTGTTGAAACCGGCCTTTCCTGTTTCGGGATCAACGAGTTGTGTCCCTTCCTGGCGCAAAATGGTCTGCCAGAGCCAGTCGTCGGGCCAGTCGTAGATTGTATAACCGATACCCGCCATTTTCGGGTCCGCGTCATGGATTTTTTTGGCGCGCGCCAGCAGATCGTCCCAACTGGATGGTACTTCCTTTGGGTCCAGACCAGCTTTCTCTACTGCGTTTTCATTCACATAAATAATGGGAAGCGACGCATTGAAGGCCATTCCGTATTTGACGCCGTCAACGATGCCCAAGTTGAGCATCGACTGCGAATAATTCTCCGTTTTCCAGCTTTCCGGTTCAGCATCCAGAAACGGTTTCAGGTCGGTAATCTGTTTGCGCTTGGACAATGTGCGCGCAAGTTCTGGCAGCAGATGGTAGCCTGGGAAATAGATGTCGGGCAACTGATTGGTCACGGCGAGCCGCTGCATCAGAAGGTGCCCTTCATCGTAATCCTTCGCCGGAGCCCGGAATTTTATTTTTATGTCTGGATGCTCCTTCATGAAGGCCTGTGCGATCGGATCGTGAAACTTTGCGAAGCCCGGCTGGGCATAGAGCACGTCCAGCGTTACGTCGGCGGCCAGCGTTGTTCCCGTCATCTGCATTGTCAAAACACCGGCAGCGATGAGTTTTGCTATGTGTTTCATTGGTTCCTCCCTGGATAAAACTCTTCTATTTATTGAGGCTTTTTATTTAACGCCGGTCATGGTGATGCCCTGAATGAAGCGTTTGCGAGCAATCAGGAAACAGATCACCAAAGGCGCAGTCAGCATGGCTGCTGCAGCCGTCAGTGCGCCGTAATTCGAACCGGTTTCGGCATCCGCAAAGAGCAGCATTCCAAGCGGTGGGGGTGCGAGCTGGTTGTCGGAAATCACAATGAGTGGCCAATAAAGATCGTTCCAATGCGCTACGATCGAAAAGACCGAGAATGCCGCAATGGCGGGCATGGCGCTTGGCGTGACAATGCGCCAGATGATTTCCAGCTCCCCCATGCCATCCAGACGCGCGGCATTAATGATGTCATCGGGAAAACTCCTGAAGAACTGCCGGAACAGGAAGATCGCGAAGGCCGACAGGAAAAACGGCAGCATCATCGAGAAATAGGTATTCAACTGACCGACCCAGGCCAGACCTATGTAAAGTGGAAGCGCCGGCACCTGTATGGGTATGGCCAATGCGAGCAGGATCAGAACGAAAAATACGTTGCGACCAGTGAATTCCAGCTTGGCCAGCGCGTAGGCGCAGGGAATGGCCACAATTAGCTGCACCAGAAGTATCCCGGCACAAACAATGACGCCATTCAAGGCAAAGCGAAGCAGAGGTGCGCTTTCAAGCGCAAAGCTGTAATTTTCGATGCCATAAAACTGCGTTGGCCATAATCGCAACTGCGCACTGAATATCTCGTTCGGCGGCTTGATCGATGTCACAAGCATCCAGACGAACGGCATGAGAATGAAGATCGCACCGAAGATCAGGATTCCGTGGACCGTCAGAAACATCAGGCCCTTTTTCAATCTCGTCGAATTTCGGGCTGCGGGGGTGCCGATTGCAGCGGTTTCGTTGTGTTGCGCTATCAATAGTGGACCCTCCTATCGATGAAAAAGGTCTGGATACCGGAAAAAATCAGAATAAATGTCAGGAAGACAAGCGTCAGGGCAGCGGCGTAGGCAGTCGAGAAATACTGGAAACCTTCCAGATAAATCGCATAGAGGATCACATTGGTAGAATCCTGCGGACCGCCCCGCGTTATAGCAACCACAGTATCAAACACCTTGAAGGCGGTGATCGACGTCGTGATGAGGACGAACATCGTTGTCGGTCCGAGCATGGGCCAGGTTACGGTTAGAAACCTGTCGATCACGCCCGCTGCGCCGTCAATATCTGCGGCTTCATAGAGATCTTTGGGGATTGAGGAGAGCCCCGCCAGAAACAACACCATATTGAAACCGACGAGCTGCCAGATGCCGATGACCGCTAGCGTCGGCAGCGCATAAGAGGGATCGCTGAGAAAATTCACCGGTTCGCAGCCCAGTGCAACGATAACTGCGTTGATAGGGCCGAGAGTAGGGTGGAGTAGAAATTTCCAAACCGACGCCATTGCGATGAGGGTCGCGGTGACTGGCAGGAAGAATATCACCTCATAGATCGCCCGACTTTGTTTTCTGCCGTGAATGAGGAGTGCAAACAAAAGGCCGAGACCAACCGAGCCAGGAACGACGATGGCTACGTAGATGAAGGTATTGAAAAGCGACCGTCGAAACGCATCGTCCTGCAAGGCGCTCGAAAAGTTCTTGAGGCCGACAAAATTCAACGCAAGGTCACCCAGTTGATAGTCGGTGAGGCTCAAAACGATCAGCATGATCAGAGGCACGATATGTAACAGCAGGAGCAGCAGCAGTGCTGGCCCTGCAAGCCCGAGCCCTGTCAGTTTCTCGATGAAAACTCGCCCCCCCTTTCCGAAGATAAAGGCATTTTCAGACGATGGAGCCATGTTTCGGCCTCCCTGCCTCATCGCCCGATAAAAGCACAGGCGTTTTTTCCACCCGACGTCCATCGGGACCGAAAATATGACAAAGAGCGGGATCGAAGGTGAGCCGGACGGCATCCCCTTCATGGATAACGTTATGAGAAGAAGCCGCCCGTACGATAAAGCTGTTCGCGTCAGTGCCGGTCAGATCGAAATGGTAGAGGAATTCGGCCCCCAGATTCTCCATGCGGCGCAAGCGCGCGTCGATGATCGACCGGCATGCGGATGTCCGCTCGTTCGTAAGCAAGCTGAGCGCCTCTGGCCTGATACCCAGGATCACATTCTGGCCCTGGGCCAAATCGACGGCGATACCGAGGGATCTGCCCTGTATCTCCACGCGACCGCCTTGTCCGACGGTGGCAACCATCGTGTTTATTGTCGGGCTTCCAATAAAACGGGCCACTTCCAGATTGGCGGGTCGCTCGTAAAGCTCAGACGGTGTTCCAAGCTGTTGTACCTTGCCGCCATCCATCATCGCGACACGATCCGACATGGTCATGGCCTCGGTCTGATCATGGGTGACATAAATGAAAGTCGCCCGCATGCGCCTATGCAGTTCCGTCAGTTCGGTACGCATATGGACGCGCAGTTTTGCGTCCAAATTGGACAGCGGTTCATCCATAAGGAAGGCACGCGGCTGGCGAACCATTGCTCTGCCAAGGGCAACGCGCTGACGTTGCCCGCCCGAAAGCTGAGCGGGTTTTCGCCCAAGAAGAGCTTCTATTTTCAATTGCGCGGCGACGGATTCCACCTGTTCGCCGATCCCGTGCATCAGCCTTTTACGCCGCGGTGACAGATATTTCAGAAGTGGAATTCGCTCGAAGAGACTCAGTTTTTCAACCGTTAGCGGAACGGCGATATTGTCGAAAACAGTCATATGTGGATAGAGCGCATAACTCTGAAAAACCATGGACACTTTGCGTTCGTGGGGACGCAAATGGTTCACAGACGAACCATCCACGCAAATCGTGCCGGAGGTTTGGCTTTCCAGACCGGCAATAATGCGCACCAAGGTTGATTTCCCACAGCCGGAAGGGCCGACGAGTGTAAGAAACTCCCCGTCACGGATCGAAATATTGATATCATCCAACACCCGAAGAGTGCCGAACGATTTGCTTATGTTCTGAATATCAACCTGGGACAAAAGCTCTCCTCCAGCATTCGTCGTCCGCCAATTTATCGCGGGGGGTAAACTTCGTGCACGACGTCGTCGATCCACATCATCGTCAGCTCTGGCAGATGGATGCGTTCGAATGTGAAACCCGCATCCGAGAATTCATAACGCACCGCGCCAAGCTGCTTTTCACCGCCCAGCGGCGGCTGCATGTCGGGACCGACTGCGAACGCAGCCGACGGACACCAGACGAATTGAACCCCATCGAGAACAAAATCGTGCGAAAGATGAAGATGGCCACTGGCAATGAGATCAACGCCGAAACGCTTGACCAGATCCTCCAGTCGGCCACGTGGTTCACGCTTGACCGACCAATAACCATTATCGACGTCATCCCAACTATTTATGAACAACGGCTGATGACAAAACCATGCGATGTGGCGGCCATTCGCATTATCCATCTGTTGTTCCAGCCAATGAAACTGCTCTTCTTCGGCTGCTAGACCAGAACTAAGGATCATGGAATCAAAACCGATCAGGCGCCAGTTTCCCTCGTCTTTCACCCAAAAATCCTTGCCAAACCGGCGGTTCCAGCGCTCCAAACGACGATTGTCAGTCGGCTGATGCACGCTTTTCGGTTCACCAACATCGTGATTTCCCGGAACGACAAGCATCGGAGCTGGCAGATCCGCCATGATCTCGTGACAGAATACAAAATCATCATCGACATCCGCACCATCCACGCTGATGTCGCCGGAATGAATAATGAGATCCGGATTCTGACTGACAAGCCATTCTCGCAAGGGTTGCCAGTTGCCCACGAAATGCGCCTTCTGGCGGCCGAGATGGGTATCTGAAATCTGTATGACGCGGGCCATTTTTTGTTCCCCAGATTGTAAACTGATTAGATCAATTCACCGCATCTATTAAAAAGCTTACAGTTGTTGGTGCAATCTTGCAAATGTAACACGGCGTTCAAGCCACCCTGTTCGCTTCACCGAGCACGTTATTGGCCGCAGATATCGCGGCCAGCAATTCTGCTGCACCATTGGCGATGAACGATGCCCCACTGGCCATCAGAAGGGATGCGCGATCAGGCCTCGGATCTGCCGGATCGACAAATCCTATTGCCACAGCTCCGGCCTCTACAGCGGCGACTATTCCATGCGGACTGTCATCGATCATCACGCAATGCTCCGGCCTGACCTGGAATTTCTCCGCGCAAAGCAGAACAAGGTCTGCAGCGGGCTTGGGCCTGGCCACCATTTGAGCGCTGAACACAGCCGGATAAAAATGCTCCCAGAGATCAAGCCTTCCCAAGCTTTTCTGCAAACGGTCTGGAGAACTGTTAGAGGCCACACATTTAGGGCGATTGATACTCGCAACCACCGCATCCATGCCCGGCATCGACCTAAGCGAACGGCCGAATTCCCGGTAGAGGTTTTCGTGCCAGGCTTCAAAACGCGCATCAACGTCCGTCAAACCGAACTCTTCTTCGCATATCCTGCGAATTGTCGGTTCCGAATTGCCAGTGAACCTGACATGCGCCTCCCGCGCGTCAATAGATATTCCGGCTTCCTGCAGCATTTCGGCAAGCGTCCGGCTGGCGAGGGGTTCACTATCGATCAGCACGCCGTCGCAATCGAAAATGACCAGCGCAATATTCTCGGGCTCGTTCGTCAAGCACATGCTGTTCATCGCGATCACCAAATTGCACCAAAATTGAGTCGGCAGGAGAAACCACGAAGCGGCTTCATCGTCTGGTTTGCTCGTGGCATAGCCTTCTTCTCCCATTGGCTTTCGGTTGTTGCCTTTAATCTAGAAGAGCGTTCATACAAGTGTCAATATTAATTTACACTTGTAAATTCCTATGCGATATGAGTTGGAAGGGAAGAAGGGCACGCTATGCAGCCGATCATGCAAATATCTTTTCGAACAAGGAAAGCGCTGCTAATCAGGGATGGACAGACGTCTTCAAACCAGGACGCCGAACAGCGAATTTGCATGACGGGAAAATGAGGTCCAGACGATGAACGGGAAGCCGACGCAAAATTCTTCAGTCGTTCACGCTGACGAGCGAATGCAGATGCGTGTAGTGTGGCAGTACTTCATGGAAGGCCGCACTCAGGGAGAAATAGCCCAGGCACTTTCCACCAATCGATTGCGCATCAACAAGATCATTGCCGAAGCGCGCCGGTCGGGGCTGGTGACGATCACGCTGAACTCCCGACTGGCTTCGTGCGTCGAACTTGAACAGCAGCTTGTAGCCGACTTTTCTTTGCATCATGCAAGCATCGTACCCACGCCCGACAACGCCGATCTCGTGCCGGTTCTGGTCGGGCAGGCAACGGCCGATTATCTTGTCACTCAACTGAACACCACCGAAATATCGGGAATCGGCGTTGGCTGGGGCGCTACATTGCGTGAAATGGTGCGCCATATTCCAATGATGAAGCGCCCTGACATCTCCGTGAACTCAGTACTGGGTGGGTTAACGCACGGGATCGAAATCAATACATTCGACATTGCGAGCGATCTTGCACGCCAGCTCAATGCCCAGTGCGCCTATCTCGCAGCACCGATCTATGCCGGCAGTCCTCAGTCGCGGGACGCGATCGTAAGCCAGGATGTTTTCGAGAATGCCTTCGAGCAGATTCGAAAGAACGATATTATCATCGTCAGTATCGGCGACATGACCCCGCGCTCCCTGTTAGTGCGCTATGGATTGCCCAGCGATGTCAAGCTGGAGGAGTTGATCGCGGCAGGTGCTTGCGGCGATATCATGGCGCAGTTTATCGACAAGAACGGATCGCCGATCAATCATCCGATCAATCAGCGCGCTATAGCGCCTTCCTTCGACACTTTGAAAAACGTGCCAACGGTAGTGTTTGCCTCGGGCGGCCTCAACAAGGCTGAGGCGCTTGCCGCAGCTCTGCTGTCCGGGACCGGCAACGTACTTATTTCCGACGAAGAAACTGCACGGCTCGCCAGCCAGATCGCGCTTGAAAGAAAGCGTTTGGGTTGAGAGGCACGCTTGGGACAGATCAGCATCTGTTTTGTTCTGGCTTCATGACTCTTGGCGCGTCGTCGGCGATCGTTCCGCTGCGTGTTCTTCACCCTGCTCCAGTTCAAACTGAAGCACGATCAAATTCAGCATTTATGAATCCAGTGGCTGCTCTGTCACCGGTCGGTATTGCGATCGCGATTTGCCATGCTGCGTGTCCCGATAAAGGAAGCGGAAGAAGAAGACATCGCCCGTTCCACGCAGGAGTCTGGCAAATATCGCGATCAGGAGCACGGAGAAAATCAGACGTCCAAACAGCACTACATAGATATCCGCGCCAAGAGCCACCACGATCAGCGTATCTTCGATCAGGCTGTGGCAGAGGCCCATGAAACTCGACGCGAGAAAGACATCCCGAGGCTGAATGTGCCCGCGTTGCGCTTCGCGAATGATGAGGCCCCCGCCATAGGACAGACCCAGCACCAGCCCGACGACGGTCAATGGAGCGGCATCCTTCGCTATGCCGAGCAGGCGCAACAGGGGCGAAAGAAGCAGGTTCAGGAAGCGCGTCACATCAAGCGCATCCATTGTCCTCAGCACGGCTACCAGACCAAGCAGAACAACAAATATCCAGACCAGCGTGGAAGCAGTGTCGGCGACGAAGCTGCTCCAGCCTGAATCGTAGTGGCCCGGCACCCAGCTCGGCGCAGCCGGTTCCGCCAACCAGCCGGTATGGCTGGAAATCAGGTTGATCCCCCATGCGAAGACAAGCCCGCCGCCAAGCCGGATCAGGGTAGAAACGATCAAGCGCGGCCCCGCTTTTTGCACGATACGCTGTTCAATGGGAATGGCGTGGGCGAAGAGGAAGAGCGAACCGAGGATCGTCACCTGCGCTGTGGTCAGCGTGTCGACCGGCAACACGGCGAACATCACCACCGCCCCGCTCCATACGCCAACGAGCAGGTTCATCGCCCAGACGAAACCCGCTTCCGGAGGCAGTCCAACGAACTGCATGACCGGAGCGAAGGCGGGCGAGATGGCCTTGATCAAACCCATCTCGATTGCCAGTTGTGTCAGGACCATCACCGGCAGCATGATCTTGATCAGCGTCCAGTAGACGCTGATCGCTTCGCGCAGGATAACCATGCCGAATACTGTCAGTCGCTTTGCCAATCCCCCGGCCATCGCATCTCCCCCGCTTTTATCCGGAGCACGCGACGTCTCAGGCCGTTTCACGCACGACGGATTGCGTCTTCGCCGCGGTCATCGTGGCGATTTGCGTCTCCGATACAAGCGTTCCATTGGAGAAAACACGCAAATGCGGTGTTCCGCCGGCCACGAAGCCGTCGATTCTTTCGGCTTTGGCGAGCAGAAAATCAGCCCGTGCGCCCCGATGCAAGCCATATTCCTTGAGCCCCATGAGTTTTGCAGGGATCGCCGTAATCATCGCGTAGGCAGTGGCAAGTTCGTCGCCCTTGAGATGCCCCGCGAGCAGGGTCCAGCGTGCGATTTCCAGCATGTCACCGGAACCGGTCGGAACGAAAGGGTCTTCGATATTGTCGGAAGCAGTGGCGATAGGCACACCGGCCCGCACGATCTCGGCCACCCGCGTCAGTCCGCGTGGCGGCAGCTTGTCGCAATCGCGCGCCTGCAGATAAAGATTGGCCGCAGGCAGCGTGACAACACCGAGCTTCAACGCGACGATCTGTTCAAGGATTGCTTCGAAATCCGGCCGGTCCATCGCACTGAGAACCGAAGCATGGCTGAGCACGGTGCGCGCCTCCAGACCATAGCGGCGGACCCGCTCGAAAACAGCATTAAAAAGCGGGCGTTGCGGGTTGAGATGTTCATCGAGATGCAGGTCGACTGGACGGCCATGCCGCGCCGCAGCGGCGAACAGGATATCGAGATAACGCTCCGGGTCTTCCGCCACTGCGGGCGTGCCCCCAACGGCATCAGCCAGCGCGACCGCGCGATCGATATTGGCCTCCAGCCAGTCCAGATCCTGCCCCGGATGCGGGATCATGAAAGCTACAAGCTGCAGCTTCACCCGGTCGGCCCAGTCCGATCGTAGTTTCGCTAGCGCCTCTATACCGTTGAAGCCCGCATCCTTGTCCACATTCACATGGCTGCGGATAGCCGTGGTGCCGCGGCTGAGACAACGCTCAATGGTTCTGGATGCCCGCTTGAAAATATCGTCGGGCGGGGCCTGTCGTGCATATTTTGCGAAAGCATCGCGCGCGCCCTGCAAAGTGCCCGACGGGTTGGGCGCGAAACGCAGTACGCCTGTCTTGTCGAGGTGCTGGTGCATATCCACCAGACCCGGCGAAACAATGCAGCCTTCCGCATCGATGAGCTGCATGTCGTCTTCAAGCTCGATGTCGGACGCAATATCCAGGATGACGCCCTTTTCGGAAATCAACATATCGGCCTGTCGGACATCCCTGGCGCCGACTGCGACCATACCTCCCCGGACAAGACGACGGCGCGGCGCGGCGGATTGCTGGAACAAATTGTCCATCGTGAAACCTCATTATCTGAATGGAACTGAAAGGGTAGAACGGCCTTATGTCGCCTGCCGCCTTCGGCGATGTCTGTGACGGCGGGTGCGAAGCTTCCGCTCGCAGGCCGGGCAGTACGCCCGGCCCCGTAGCTGGTTATGTTCAGCCGCCGTCTGTCTGGGACTTCGCCACGGCCAGATGACCATCATGTGCCTGATTGCGGTCTCCCAAACCGTTAAGGACAAGATTGAGCGTCACTGAAACCACGCAAGCGACCACGACACTCGAATGCAGGATAGACTGCGTCCAGTCCGGCAGTTGCTGGAACAGATTGGGTGACATGATCGGAATGAAAGCGATGGCCAGCGTCAGTGCGACAATCAGAATGTTGTACTGATTATTCGCATAATCGACCTTGGACAGCGACTGGATGCCAGCCGCCGCGACAATGCCGAACATCGCCACTGCTGCGCCGCCGAGTGCCGGTGCGGGCACCGCCGCGAGGACTGCACCGAACTTTGGAAAGAAGGCGATAACGCACAGCATAAAGCCGCACAGGGCGACAACCCAGCGGCTGCGCACGCCGCTCAAAATGATGAGCCCGACATTTTCCATATGAGCAATGAAGGGGAACCCTGCAAAGACACCGGCAACCGCGCTGGCCAGACCGTTGGCGCGCACGCCATCGGCGACCTGTTCAGGCGTCACATCCTTGTCAACGATCTCGCCGATCGAAATGAACAGCCCCATGGATTCAACCGTCTGGACGATCATGACGATGACGATCGTCATAAAAGGCAAGACGGCGAAAGTCGGCAGACCGAAATGGAACGGCGTTGGAACAGTCACCCAGGGAGCGGTTTCGACCGGACTGAGATTGCCCATCCCCAGGAGAAAGGCGACGATAGCCCCTGCCCCCATGCCGAAAAGCACGGCCAGATTTTTCAGGAGCGGAGATCCAAGCCGATTGAATGCAAGGATGACGATCAGGACCAGCAGCGCCACGCCCAGAAAGGCCGGATCGCCGAAATCGGACTGGCCCCGCCCGCCGCCTGCCCATTGATAGGCTTCCGGCAGAAGCTGCACCCCGATGGCGGTGACAATGCAGCCCGTTACGACCGGCGGAAAGAAGCGTCGCAGATGGCCGGTGATCGGTGCGATCAGCATGATGAAGATGCCGCCTGCGATCACGGCTCCGCAAATCCCCGCTATCCCCACCCCCGGCATGGAGCCGATAGCGATAATGGCCGAAACACTCGAAAAGGCGACACCATTCATGATCGGGAGACGCACGCCGAAACGCCAGAACCCGATGGTTTGCAACAGCGTCGCGATACCTGAACAGAAGAAGGTAACACTGATCAATATGATGGTTTCTTCGGAGCTGAAGCCGAGCGCATTGGCGATAATCAGCGGCACCGCAACCGATCCCACATAGGACACAGCAACGTGCTGCAGCGCCAGAGTGAGCATTTTCTTGGCTGGTAGTATTTCATCGACTGGATGTATTGCAGATGTCATCGTTGTTCCCCTTATTGAGTCAATTTCCAACGACTTGTGGCCGTTCCTTTCGTGACGTCTTGTCTTGACGTTTTCATCGCCTGTTCCATCAAACCGGCTTCGGAAATCATCCCCGCACCAAGCGATGCAGCGAATAAACTCCCGGCTCCGAAGCCGGTCGACTGCGGGTCATTATGCCCGACACGCTTCTATGCGGGCCTGCAACGAAGCCCGGTCGAGATTGCGCCCGATGAAGATCATCTTGTTCGAGCGCTGGTCTCCGGCCCATGGATGATTGGGGCGGAATTCGATCTCGTTGTGGACGCCGTGCAGGACATAGCAATAGTCATCGTCCTGCACGGAAAAGATGCCTTTCATTCGGAACAGATTCTCGTTGTTCTGTCGCTTGAGTTCTTGCACCCAGCGTGAAATTTTCTGCGGGTCCATATTGCCCGGAAGCTCGATGCCGACCGACGTGACTGACACGTCATGCGTATGGCTGGCATCCCCGAGCCATGCATGGTCGTGACCGTGATCCTCGTGGTCATGAACGTGACCATCGCCGTGCCCATCACCATGGTGATTATGATTGTGCACGTGCCAGTCGAAATCGATCTCGGCTGCCATTTTGCGATTGCGGTCGAAGGCCGCCAGCCCCAGGATTTTGGTCAGATCGATCTGCGCATAGCTCGACAACACGATATCCGCAGTTTCGTTCAGGTGGCGGATGCGTTTGGTCACATCAGCGATATCAGCATCCTGCGCCAAATCCACCTTGTTGAGCACGATGCGGTCTGCACAGACGATCTGATCGACCGCCTGATTGTCGATGCCATCCAGATGAATATCGTCCAGATGCTGGCGGATGTGCTTGACGTCGACCAGCGTGATGACACCATCGAGATTGGTTTCGTTGCGGATCGGATCGTCAAGGAAGAATGTCTGTGCAACCGGATAGGGATCGGCAAGTCCGCTCGTCTCGATAATGATATGGTCGAGACGCTCGGGTCTGGCCAGCAACTGACGTATAACCCGCAAAAGATCATCCCGCGCCTCGGCCACACAGCATACGCAACCATTGGTCATTTCGAAGATTTCTTCCGTACTGCCGACGACCAGATCGCCATCAATACCGATTTCCCCGAATTCATTCTCGATTACGGCAATCTTCATGCCGTGATTTTCCTTCAGGATGTAGTTCAGCAGCGTCGTCTTGCCGGAACCGAGAAAACCGGTAAGCACGGTGACCGGAATCTTGTCCTTGACTGTCTTCAACATCGTTTCTTCTCCCTTGGATTTTCGTTATCAGGGCGTCTTGAGCCACCGCCGCACGCCACCCGTCTCAAGATCGAAAAGATCGAGAACCCGGCCCACCGTGTGATCGACCATCTCCGCGATGCTCGCGGGCCTGGCGTAAAATGCCGGAACAGGGGGCGTGACGATTGCGCCCATCTGGGTGACGGTCAGCATGTTAGCGATATGGGTTTGCGTCAAAGGCGTTTCCCGGACCAGAAGCACTAATTTGCGCCGTTCCTTCAACGTGACGTCGCCCGCCCGGCTGATCAGGCTTCCCGACAGGCCGTGCGCTATTTCCGCCAACGTTTTCATCGAGCATGGCGCCACGACCATACCCATGGTCCTGAAGGATCCGCTCGAAATGCTGGCAGCCATATCGTCGGACTTGTAGAGATAGTTTGCCAGATCACGGATATCGGCGAGCTTATAGTCTGTCTCGTGGGTCATGGTCAGAAGCGCCGACCGGCTGACGACGACATGGGTTTCTATCTGGAGCCGCTGCAGAATTTCGAGAAGGCGAAAGCCATAGACGAAGCCCGATGCGCCGCTGATACCGACGACCATGCGTGGGCGGTATTCGTCTGGTCTTGGAGAAATGGCATTCATGTCACCGCTCCCCTCAGTTTTACCCCGGCCAGACTGCCCACCAGATCGCGCGCACGTCCCAGCGCATCGTCGCCGATGACCGCACGAATACCGTGGAAATCCGGGCTTCGGGTTGCATCGAGGGCGAGCCGTGACGTCGTGCCGTCGGCGCTTGAGGAAGGATCGAGCGGGCTACCCGGCAGACCGTCAATCCTGAAGAGATCACGATGCGGCTGGAAATGCGTGGCCAGTGCCCACAGCACCTGGCTGTCCTGGGTGACGTCTATATCGTCATCAACCGCTATTACGGTCTTCAAGTAAGGGTCCCAGCCGAGAAGGCCGAGCATGACCTGGCGCGCCTCGCCGGGTCGGCTTTGCTTCAGCGCCACATAGCAATGAAAGTGCGTGCCGGAAGTGGGGTAGTGCAACCGCGTCACCGATGGGAACCGTGCCTTCAGCTTTTCGAACATTTCGGCTTCCCGCGGCAGGCGAGCAAGGTTGAGATGCTCATCCGTCGCGCCGCCCACCACATCGACCAGCCAGGGCGCCTTGCGACGCATGACCGCCGTTATGTGAAACAGCGTATTGGTCGAACGATCCGAGGAATAACCGGAAAACTCGCCGAACGGGCCCTCCTCGACATGTGCGTTAGGGTCAAGGTGCCCCTCCAGTACATATTCCGCCGCCGCCGGAACGCCGATGGCGTAGCGTGGCGTCCTGACAAGACGTAACGGCTCGCGCATCAGCCCACCAGCAACTGCACGCTCATCGGCACCGAAAGGCAACCTTGCCGAAGCGGCCAGCATGAAAAGCGGATGCGCTCCGATCACCATCGCGACCGGCAACGGGCGACCGGCTTCACGCGCCGTCTGATACATGCGCCATAAATGACCGCGTGAATGCAGGCTCGTTGCCAGCGCCGACTGGGAGTGCCGCATCGATCTGTGATAGCTGAGATTGGCGATACCGGTTTCCGGATCGCTCGCAACAATGATCGCATTTGTGATGTAGGGTCCGCGGTCACTCTCGAAATGCCGGATCATCGGCAGTTTGTCGAGATCGACGTCCTTGCTCTCATCGACCTGTTCCATTACCGGGCCGTCGGCAACATATTCAGGCTCGATCGGAGTGTTGGCGCGTTTCTGATACTCGCCATGAAGCTCAGAGACACTCGTTCCGAAAATGCGGGCGATCCGTTCGCGCGACGCGAACACATTCGTGACCAGCGGCACCTCGCTGCCCGGAACCTGATCGCAGACCAGCATGGGTGTCTTGCCTTTTTCGGCCAGCGCGGCCACCAGAGCGGTGACATCGCGACCATCCTGCAGAGGTTCGCGGATATGAACAACGTCATCGGGATAAAGTTGCCGGTAGACGTTCGCGAAACCCTGAAAATCCTGTGTTCCCGTCTTGGTGACTGAATGCAGCTCGTTCATGACTCCTCCCGATGTCATTTCCTGAAATGTGCGGGGCGCAGGCGCACCCCGCACAACGCCTCAGACGTAGGTGGCCTTGAGACGTTTCTCCGCTTCCGCCAGATCCTTGGGAGGCTTGGTGGGTTCGATACCGACGAGACGGGCAATATTGTTACCCAGATAGTCTTCGAGAATATCTTCACTGAGGTTCATGCCTTGCGGCTCGGGCGAACACAGAACCTCCAGTTCGCGCAGCCACATGCCCGGATTGTTCGGCGGCGAATCAGTTCCGAACACGATCTTGTTTGGCGGCAGTTGCTTTGCGAACTCCACGATGCGCGACTGGAAGCACCAGCCGGACTCGCAATAGACATTCGGTGAGTCCATCGCCATCCAGAACGCTTCGAACGAGTAGTTACCGCCCGTCTGTATCCCGAAATGGCCGATGATGAAGTTTACCATCGGGAATTCGCGAATGATGGGATAGAATTGCGTCGGGATCGAATAGGGCCCGTCACCCGTGTGGATAAGCACGACGACGCCCAGCTCCGCACATTTCTTCATGGCAGGCCGGAGCCATTCCAATGCCCGGTCAGGGCGATAACCATGCATGTTGGAATGCAGCTTCAGCATTTTGAAGCCGTATTCCTTGACGTGAAATTCCAGTTCCGCAGCCCCGTTCTCCGGGCCCCAGCGAGGATTGAAGTTGAAGTTACCGATGAAGCGGTCCGGATATTTCTGGCAAAGCTCGGCGACATAAGACATGTAATCGCGAATGCCGTCGCGCCCGCGGCGGTTACCATCGCGATAACCCGTATTGCCGGGTGGCGGCTGAATGAAGCCCATATCGATCCGGCGCGGCTTGCCGTTGATCATATAGGGGCCGTCCATGAGCTTCAGCATACGCTCGCCGGTGAACGGCTCACCGGTATGACGCCAGGCCTCGTCGACCAGATTGGTTGGATGCAGATGGGTGTCGATGATCATGTGGATTCTCCGCTGAACTAGGCAAGGGTCGCCAGGTAGTGCTTGTTTTCGATGCCATGACGTTCAAGTTCGGCGACTGCATCCTGATAGGTGGCGGGCGGAGGGGTTGGCTCCATGCCCAACATGCGGGCGAGATTGTTGCCGAGGTAATCCTCGAGCGTGTCCTCGTCGAGATTCATCCCTTGCGGCGGTTCGTGGCAAAGCACTTCCAGAAGGTTCAGCCACATGCCCGGTTCGTTGGGCGGAGTGTCTGAGCCGTAAAGGATCTTGTGCGTCGGCAAATCCTTGGCAAATTCGACGATGCGCGACTGCAGGCACCAACTGCTTTCACAGAATACGTTCGGATATTCCATTGCCCATTGGAAAGGCTCGAAGCAGTAGACCCCTCCCGTCTGCACACCGAAATGAGCCATGATGAAATTGACGTCTGGATATTCCTTGATCAGCGGAATCCACTCCGTCGGAATGCTGTAGGGACCGTCACCTGTATGCAGCTTGACGAGCACGCCAAGCTCCCGACATTTGTCGAGTGCAGGGCGCAGCCAGTCCTTGGCGCGATCAGGCCGGTATGCGTGCATGTTGGCCTGCAACTGAACCATGCGGAAACCGTGTTCCTTCACGTAACGCTCGATGGCCTCGACCCCGTTGCGCACGCCGCAACGCGGATTATAGACGAAGCAGCCAATGAAACGGTCCGGATATTTTTGAACCATTTCAAGCGTATACGCCATATAGGCATCGATGGACTGACGCCCGTCGAGTTCCCCGTCCGTCCATGTATAGATGGTGTTGCCTTGTGGCGGCTGGATGAACGCCTTGTCGATGCGGCGCGGTTTGCCATTGATCGTATAGGGGCCGTCCATCATTTGAATCAGGCGCTCGCCGCTGAACGGATCGCCATCATGCTGCCAGGCCAGATCGACCAGATTGGTCGGATAGCAACTGGTATCGATGATCATTGATTGGTCTCCTTTTCCCGGTCATGAAGGACCGATCCACGAGAAAACCAACTGCGTCCCCCTTTGGTGCGACAACCGTTCGCCAAGCGACGGCAGGCTTATTTTTCGACAGCAGTGATTTTCGTCACTACCCACTATCGCCGCATAGATGGCGAGACGTACAATATCGCTTTCAGTACATGGTGAGACGATTTCGATATGGTTGGGACGCGGTTTCGACATCTGTCCGCCTCCGCCCCGAAAAGCGAAATCACGCAATAAAAAAGCCGACCCAAGGGCCGGCTGTAACGCGTGAGGGACAAGGACCGCCGCAGGCGATCACTTTGAAGACTGCTTGGTCCAGTCAAACAGCATGGTTGCGCTGAGAACAGCGAAGATAAGGATGATATCGAACACGTAAACCTCGAAAATGGGAAGCCACAGGGCCTTGTTGAACGGGCAAGGAATTTACCGGTCAGCTTCCTTTGAAGACCTCTCGGATCTCCACCCCCACGCCTGACATGCGCCTCATAAATGCAATCGGGTTACGAAATCAAGGTGTGTTTCGCGATTCTTCATCGTCACGGCAGGTCTCGAGTAAAGCTGGCAACACTGGCGAGTAGGGCGGACAGAGCACCCGTGTAAAGCGCATAAAGTGGCCCGAAATCGCCATAAAGATTGAACATTGCCGCCACGAGTGCCGCTCCGAGGGATTGTCCGGCAATGCCGACAAGCGTGGATATACCCCCAGCACTGCTGCTTCTGTCTGGAGGGGAGGACATTAGCATCGCCTTCATGTTCGGCGCTTGAAACAGACCAAATCCGGCCCCGCACAAAGCCAGTCTGGTGCCAATGGCGTGAACACCGCTGTCCGGCGGGAGAAGCGCCAGCAGAAATAGCCCCATTGTAATTGATAAAAGCCCGATGCCGCAAAGAAAGGCAGGCGACACGCGGTCTGAAATAGTTCCCGCAAGGAGCGATGTCAGCGTCGCAAATACCGGCCATATCGACAACACAAATCCGGCTTCTATCTGGCTAAATCCGAAGCGCTGTTGAAAAAGAAATGGCAGGGAAATAAACGCTGCAGCCATGGCTAGAAATGACAGAATGGCTGTCAGCGCCGACAGAGCGAATATGGGGTTGGCGAAGAGGTCGACCGGCAATGCTGTTATCAATGCTGACTTGCCACGGCGTATGAGAAAAATCAGAACGATTACACCTGACGCGGCAACAATCATGCTCAACTGTTGCTGGCTGTGCGCGAGGAAATGCAGGCTCAGACAGCAGATGGTCGTCAGCGCTGCCGCCAGAACGAGCCCGATCGGGTCAACGTCGCGCCCGACAGGACGAGCGGACGGCGGCATGGCATAAAGTCCCAGGACCATACCTAACATCCCAATGGGTACATTAATCAGAAACAACCATGGCCATGAAGCCACGCTCAGGATAAGCGATGTCAGAGTCGGTCCTGCCGCCAGCGACAGCCCGACCACAAACGCGTTGATACCCATGCCGACCCCAAGCAGCTTTTCCGGAAATATGAACCGCGTGAGTGCAATTCCAGTTCCAGCGATGCAAGCGCCCCCAATACCCTGAAGCGTTCGGCCGAATATGAGCGAGCCGAATGAGGATGAGAATCCGCATATTAGGGAAGCGAGGCTGAATAGAATAATGCCGGTTATAGCGATCCTTCTCGCCCCCAGTCTTTCCGCGTAGACAATCGCGGGCAATAGGGCAAACACCATGGATAGCTGATAAGAAGCAGTAATCCATATGGCTTGTGATGCGGTCAGCTGGAGGCTGAAGGCCATTTGCGGCAACGCCGTGTTGGCAATCGCAATATCGAGGTTGGCGACAGCCACATTCAGCAAAACTGCAACAATCGCGAGCACCCGATCCGCACCATGAAGCCCGTCCTTTGTTAGGTCGGTTGCGGTATCCGTGACTGAACCGGCATATTTCAGCCTGAAGGATAACACGCTTCGCTCTTTCCGTTGGCTGCGCTTTGATTTCTACGACTTAAAGATGTCGACAACAGTGTTTTGCATTTTCAGTCACTATCGCTCTGTCTCTTTTGAGACGTACAATATTGTTTGTTCGGGCTGGTGAGAGGTTTTCGATATGGCTTACAATCATCTGAAACCGTTCGATCTGCGAACGCTGCGTTACTTCCTGGTCGTCGCAGAGGAACTCCATTTCGGTCGCGCTGCCGTACGTTTAAACATGTCCCAGCCTCCTCTCAGTCAGCAGATCAGACAACTGGAAGACCGTCTCGACGTTGTGCTGTTCAAACGCAGCCATCACAATGTTGAACTGACTGCGGCCGGCCTAGCTCTGAAGGAGCAGGCCCCGCTGATCTTCCAGCAGTTGGAAAAGGCTGTTGTCACGACCCGTATGACTGCCGCAGGATCGATCGGTCGACTGGACATAGGTGTGATCAGTTCATCACTGGTTGGTATCATACCCAGGGCGCTTGATATCTTCACCAGCCGTTATCCGGATGTCGACTGGCAGCTTCACGAATTGACGCCAGCGCTCCAGATACAGGGATTGCTCGAACGTCGCATTGATATTTGTCTTTTTCGCATGCCGCCGCATCAGGAAGGCCTGCAACGGGAAATCATTATGCAGGAAGCGCTTATGGTAGCTATGCCGAGATCGCATCCTCTCGCCAGTCAAAACACCGTCTCCCTGATGCAACTGAAAGATCACCCCTTCGTCATGTTCGGCCTGCATCAGTCGAGATTTGCAGATTTCCTCTATCAGTGTTGTGTTAAAGCCGGATTCACGCCGAGAATTCGCCAGCAGGTTGTCGAGGTACAATCTCTTCTAAGCCTCGTCGGCGCCAATATCGGCGTTGCCCTGTTGCCCGCCAGCATGCGACAGCTTGCGCAACCAGAAGTGGTTTTCAAGCCGATTCATCCGTCACCGCCAGAGATCCCATTATACGCGACCTATCGCGCAGGAGACACGTCACCAACACTTAAGCGTTTTCTGGCGATAATTGGTGAACTGATAACCGAACACCAGATAAACACGGCCTCCGATGAATCAGACCGACAAATCCAATCGGTTTTTGAGGCGCAGGAGAGCAACACAGATTGAAGGCAACAGCATCCTTCATACCAGGGCGCTGAGATGCTAACGCATCACGCCCTGAAAATGCTCAATCGCCGCACAGGCTTAACCAAAACTCGATGAGCCAAACTCATCGAGTTTTGGTATTAGAAGGACGCGCAAAGAGATGGGGCTGAACAATGTCCAGCCCCGCTTGTTCGTTCTTACTTTGCTTCGATAGCCTGAAGACCGGCAAGGGCGCATTCCGCATCGGTCGCACCCGATGGTGCGCCGCCGACGCCAATGCCACCGACCAGCGCGTCGCCGATCTTGATCGGCAGTCCACCCGCCTGAATAACGAAGCGAGAATCCATGTCCCGCATGCCATTATTAGCCGGCTTCGACGCGATAAACTCTGCAAGTTCACCGGAATCGCGACCCAGAGCTGCTGACGTGAATGCTTTTCCTTCAGCGCTTTTACCGGTATGCGGACCGGAAAGATCGGCCTTGAGCAGAACCTTCGTTGATCCATCGCGTGCTACGACTGCGACGCTCACATTGTTGCCCTTGGCGACACAGGCATCCAATGCAGCCTGCGCTGCCTTGGTTGCGAGATCGAGCGGCAGATAAGGCGTGGTTGGAAGCGTTTGAGCAAAAGCGGTAGCGGGAGCCATAGACAGGGCGATTATTGCAAGTTTACGGATCATGGTCGTTCCTCGGTTGTGATGGGGAACACTTAGTCGCCGCCAGCATCCAGCGGAATCCGTAACATTTACGATCTCATCGGTAGTTCTACGGATTCGACTGCCCCTCCAGCCACAAACGCGTCATTTCCGCTTGCGAAGTCGTGCCCAGTTTCGCCCCTATGGCCGCACGATGGCTGTCTATCGTACGTGGCGATACTTCAAGACCATCAGCGATTTGCTTGGTCGTGAAACCTCGCGCAATACGATCGAGCACCTCGCGTTCACGCGCAGTCAACGTGTCCAGCAGTGCCAGCGTTTCGGCTCTTAGCGCCTTGCTCCCGAGCCTATGGTCAAGCAATTGCTGAGCCTTCTGGATTGCGTCGATCAGATCCTGCTCATCGACGGGCTTGGAAAGATAGTCCACTGCACCGTTTCGAAAGGCGCGACGACAGGCTTCGATATCGCCGTGGCCCGAAATGATGATCACCGGCCAGTCAATTTCCTGTTCGGCCAACAGCTCCTGAAGTTTCAGGCCTGTCATGACCGGCATACGAATATCGAAGATCATGCATCCCGGCTTCAGTCGTGGTAGCTGCCCCAGAAACACAGAAGGATCAGCAAAACTCCTGACCTCGATGTCTATGGTCGACAGGAGAAGGCTGAGCGACTTTCGTACTGCTTCATCGTCATCGACGAGATAGACCGGCTGAACCATCCTCTTAACTTCCCGTGTCTTGAGCGATTGGGAGTGCAACGCGAAACAGCGCGCCGCGCTCCTGTGGAATATAGGAAATCTCGCCGCCAAAACGTTCGACCAACCGCTGACTGAGTGCCAGACCGAGGCCGGTTCCTTCAGGGCGACTTGTGGTAAACGGGGTAAACAGGCGCGGCAATAGTTCCAGTGCTACGCCAGGACCATTATCCGCAATTTCCAGAATGGCTATCGGTCCGTCAGCTTTCAGGGATGCATTGACCCGTCGGTCCCGATCTTCGTCATGAAAGGATTCAATCGCATTACGGAGAAGGTTAAACATCACCTGCTCCATTTCCACGGGATCAACCGCAGCCATCAAAGGCGTTTCGGGCATCACAAGTTCAACTTTGACGCCCCGCCGAGTCGCTTCCGAAGCCAGCAAGGTCTGCACATTTTGAAGCGACAGGCGTAGATCGGCGGGTGTCGTCTGCCGACGCTGTGGGCGAGACCAGTTGCGTAGTCGATCCAGAATGGCCGATGCACGGCGCGCCTGGTCCACCATATCGTCCAGCGCTCCAGCGAGAGCCACCGTATTGTTGCGGTTCAACAAGCGGCGCCCTGCCTGCGCGCCAGCGAGAAGTGCCGTCAGAGGCTGTGTCAGTTCATGCGCCATGCCGCTTGCCATCTCCCCCATCGTGTTGACTCGCGAGGCATGGGCCAACCGGGCCTCAAGGCCGCTCAGTTCTGCGCGGCGTTCCGCATGGCGTGTGCGTTGTGTCTGGCGGACGATGACCAACCCACCGAAGAACAGCAGATTGGTAAAGACAAAAATGGCGATCAACTGGTCAAAAGGCAACAGATCGGTCCAGCGCATGGCGAGCGCAGTCTGGAAAAGAAGCGGCTGCGTGGCGCTGCCCAGTTTCTTGGAAAAACGCGCTTCGCCGAACGAGACCGGGCTACTGAACAGAACCGTTCCATCGGGCATGAGAACGCGTCGGGCAACGCCTTTACGGCTCCAGAATGCGTCATCAGATGTAATCAGGCTGCCGGCATTGATCGCCAGCGCCAGGCCGTCGTGAGGATTATCCGTATTCGGACTGCGTTTTACGATCAAATAGTGTCCCGGCCGTGCTGTGGGTGCCAGCAGTTCGGGAACACCGCGTGATGAAAGGGCCGCCGCACGCATGGCATCGGCCAGTTCCGGTTCCAGCTTTCTGGTGCCAGTCACCGAGACGGCCGGGTCCATCGGCACCAATTGAATCTCGTCAATGCGCGGATAGAAACGAACGATCGTTGCCGCCACTTCAAGGAAAACATCGTCCTGAGAGATATCGGCAGTGCGCGCCTTGGATTGAGCAATCGTCGAAAGCGCCGTCAGATGGGCATCGTGCTGGTCGGCGCGCTGCGAAGCCTCACGGTGTAAAGTAAAGCTGGCCGCTTGAAGTTCGGACAACAGGGCGGCGCGCTGATAGACAACGAGGCCACCTATCGCCAGAAGATTGAACAGCAACCACATGAGGATCGGAAGTGCGGCAGACCGGATGCTTCTATTGTGGAGGTTCATAAATTACATCCCGGTATCAGCCGCTGTTCAGACAGAATATCGACCCAACTGACAATCATAGTTCGAACAAGTCTTGCGAAGTTATTGGAGTTTAACAAAGCTGGCAAATGCAGTGTCGGCTGGAGGGCCTATGGCTTCGCGACCGCGCGAAAAGCCGCCGCCAGCTTTTTGAGCGCGATCTCGATTTCCGTCGGTGTGTAAGCTGCAAATCCCATCAGAAAGCCAGCCTTTCCACCACCCTTAGCATAAAGCCCGGACAAGCCAAGGAGCTCGATTCCGACGCGCTGGGCAGCCGTTACGGCATTGCGTTCCGATAGGTCGCCCTTGAGACGGCAAGACATTTGCAGCCCCCCGGCAGGTACATGCGGTTCGACAAAATCCGCAAGATGTCTTTCGATCAAGTCGGCCAGCAGGTCGCGCCGTTCGGCATAGATGCCGCGCATAGACCGGACATGTGCACCGAAATGTCCGCCCTCCATGAACCGGGCAAGCGTCAACTGCGCTATTGGTGCGGAATGCCCGTCGAGCAGAGTGCGCGCAACGGTCATCGGTTTGACCAGTTGCGGCGGCAAGACCATGTAGCCGATACGTAGGCCCGGAAAGAGTGATTTGGTGAAAGTGCCGATATAGATTGTCCGATCATGCCGGTCTAGGCCTTGCACGCAGGCCATCGGCTTGCCAGCGTAGTGAAACTCGCTGTCATAATCATCCTCGATAATCCATGTCTGCTGGCGGGCAGCCCATTCGATCAGTGCCAGGCGACGATCCAGCGACAGGGTCGCACCGGTTGGAAACTGGTGCGAAGGCGTGAGAAACACGGCCTTGGCTTTGCTCGTTTCGCTTACCATCCGCTCGATCACAATGCCCTGGTCATCCACACCGACCGGGATGGCTTCAAGTCCAGCGGCATCGAACGCCTTGCGTGCGCCGTAATAGGCAGGATCCTCGATGAAGATCCGGTCACCGGGATCGAACAGCATGTTTGCACATAAAGTCAGTGCCTGTTGCGAGCTGGTGAGGATCAGCACCCTGTCGGGTGTCGCGCGTCCGCCGCGTTCCAGATTCATGTATTCGGCGACAGCGCGCCGCAAGGGCCCTGTCCCCTGCGGATCGCCATGCAGAAGCACCTGCGTGCCGGTTTCCTTCAACACCTGCCGCTCCAGACGCTCCCAAAGCTGAAGCGGGAAGTTCCGGGTTTCCGGGACGCCGTGGGCGAAAGGCCGTGGCGCAAGGAGCTCGCGCACGCCACCGCTACGAAACATGATCGCTCCGCGCTTGCTTAGATTGGGTGCCTGATTGCGCAAAAGCGCATCGCGCCGGGAAACGCTGTGTCCCGGCGTAAATTCCGTTATCTGCGCCACAAAACTTCCGCTGCCCACCCGGCGGTCGATGAAACCCTCGGCATGCAACTGCGCATAAGCCGCTTCGATCGTGTCTCGGGACACGCCCAGCGATTTGGCGAGACTACGCGAAGCCGGAAGTGCTTTTCCCGGCCCGAGTGCGCCATCGACGATCAATTGCCGGATTGATCGCTGAATGCGGGCGTGGAGCGGCATGGCCGCATGGGCAGGATGGGCAATCCAAGCCTTAACAGATTCAAGTTGGGCGTGCTTGAACAAATGGACTGATCCTGACTGGCAAAATGGATGGGACCATCAGTCCATTAAACGATTAATTGTCAAGACGTCTTGTCGGCCATGCGCCCCGAATCCCAGGAGGTTTCTCAGGATGATGTCATCCCGTGCTTCAACGTCACCGATCCGCTTGAGCGATCTTACCCACCCCATCGTGGCAGGACTGATCTCCGTTGTCGTCAATTATGGCGGCACGTTCATCCTGGTTTTTCAGGCTGCAAAGATTGCGGGATTGAGTCCGGAACTGACTGCCTCCTGGGTCTGGTCGGTCTCCATCGGCGTCGGGCTCACTGGTCTTTATCTCAGTTGGCGTTACCGCGAGCCGATCATTACCGCCTGGTCGACGCCAGCTGCGGCTTTTCTTGTCACAGCCCTTGCTACCACCTCCTACACCGAGGCAATCGGCGCTTATATGATTTCGGCGCTCGCTTTCGTCATCCTCGGTGTGTCGGGTTATTTTGAGAAAGTCATCCGGCTGATACCGCCAGGCATAGCGTCAGGCCTGCTGGCTGGCATTTTGTTGCAATTCGGAATCGGGGCCTTCAGCGGCACCACCGTCGATCCATTGCTGGTCGGGCTGCTGATTGTCGCCTACCTCGTTTTGAAACGTCTATCCGCCCGCTATGCCGTGGTTGGCATTCTCGTGCTCGGACTTGCTTTTCTGCTTCTGCAAAACCGGGTCGACCTGTCTGGATTGAAGCTCGAATTCGCAGCTCCGGTCTTCACCATGCCGGAATTTTCTCTCAATGCGCTGCTGTCCGTCGCTCTGCCATTGTTTCTTATCACGCTGACAGGGCAGTATATGCCGGGAATGCTGGTTCTGCGCAATGACGGTTTCAAGACCAGCGCCAATCCAATCGTTACCGTAACAGGTCTCGGCTCACTCATCATGGCGCCTTTCGGATCACATGCCTTCAACATTGCGGCAATCACGGCGGCGATCGCGACCGGGTCAGCAGCACACGAGGACCCATCAAAGCGCTGGATCGCCGGTTTTGCGGCGGGTATTTTCTACGTTTTCGTTGGCGTGTTCGGCGTAACACTCGCTGCAGTCTTCATGGCATTTCCGGCAAGCTTCATCACAACGCTCGCAGGTCTGGCCCTGCTGGGCACGATAGGCAGCAGCCTGGCTGGCGCCATGTCAGATCCCGCACATCGTGAGGCCGCGTTGATCACTTTTCTGGCCTCGGCCGCAAACATCAATCTTTTCGGCATCGGCGGCGCTTTCTGGGGACTGATAATTGGGCTGGTTGCACATATCGTTCTCAACGGTCGCCTGCCGCATCGTGAACGGGCCGAACTGAGCGTGAGCGAAGGAGCTATGAAATGACGGCCAAAAATATTGGAATGACCACCTCTATTATTTCAATCCAGAGTCAGGTCGTTTACGGGCATGTTGGCAACAGCGCAGCCGTTCTGCCGATGCAAGCCCATGGGTTGAATGTTGCCGCGGTTCCTACGACCTTGCTGTCCAACAATCCGCATTTTGAAACCATGCGTGGGCGTGTTCTCGAATCCGAGCTGGTCGGCGATCTGCTGCGCGGCGTCGAAGAACGCGAGCTGATTGAAACAAGCCGCTATATCGTTTCCGGCTATCTCGGCTCTCAGGCGAACGGGGATGTGGTCGCAGCGTTCGTCGAACGCGCGCGCCAGATTAATCCGGACATCAAATACATTTGCGACCCGGTAATGGGCGATACCAATCTCGGGATTTTCGTCGCCGATCAGGTGGTGGAATGCATCGTTGAGAGGCTTGTTCCACTCGCCGATCTCCTGACACCCAATCAGTTCGAGCTGGGCCTCATTGCACGGACGGATACGACCTCCTGGTCCGCACTTGAAGTTGCGGCTGCTCAAGTGCAGGCAATTCGCGGCGCCAAACTGGTCGTGACAGGCTGCAATCTGGCCGACACACCTGAAGGCTCGCTGGAAAATATCGTCTTCGACTGCACGGCCCGCACGCGCCTGACGTCACAGCGCCTGCCGATCGTACCAGTCGGAACCGGCGACCTTTTCACAGGCCTTCTGACCGCCAAACTGACGCGGGGCAACACGCTGGTCGAGGCAGCGCGCAGCGCCGCTGCCACCGTATCCGAAGTGCTCAAGCGCACCATGGAGGCGGGTGCGCACGACATGCAGCTTGCCAGTGTCATCGATGCGCTCAGCTCTTAGGCACGCAGGAAGCCTCGCCGTTCCTCCAATCCTCCCTGACAAAGGTTCCCGATCCATGCCGACGCGCGACAATCCCGGCAAATACCAACATGCCGATCGCCTCTCTCAAGGTTGCGCGCGAAACCTTGAGATCGTCGGCAAGATCGGATTCATTTGGCAGACGTTCACCATTGCGCCACTGCCCTCCAAGGATCGCAAGCCGCACTTTCTCCGCGACTTGTATCGCAAGCGACTGTCTGTCTAGCGGGCGCAACCATTCTGCTGGCCTGTCGTGTGCCACTTTGTCTTTTGCCATGCTCAGCCAGTCTGCGTGGCAGCGTCAGATGTGGAAAGCTGGATTGCATAGCGGCGCGCCAGAACAGCGCCCACCAAAATCTGGATCTGGTTATAGAGCATGATCGGCAACACGATCATGCCGAAGCCGGGCAGGCCAGCAAACAGGACCTGAGCGAGTGGAAGCCCGGATGCCAGGCTCTTCTTGGACCCGCAGAACACAGCCGCAATCTCATCTTCACGGGTAAAGCCCAACCAGCGCGAGCCAACCATCGTAAGGCCAATCACGCCCGCCAGAAGAACGACGCAAAGCACAATTGCCACGATGAGCCCCGATGGTGGCAGTACCTGCCAGAGTCCGGCGGTGACCGATTGAGAGAAAGCCGAATATATGATCAGCACAATCACCGACTGATCGTAATTCTCCAGCCAGTGCTTGCGCGTCGAAAGGAACGGCCCGAGCCAGCGATGGCTGGCTTGTCCCAGACCGAACGGCAACAGCAATTCAATCACTACATCGCGCAAAGCCTGCCCTAAATCGATAGACCCGGATGAACGCATGAAAATCGTCATCAGAAGCGGCGTCAGCAACAATCCGAAGACATTCGACCCGGCCGAATTGCAGACCGCAGCAGGCACGTTGCCCCTGGCCATGGCAGTGTAGGCAATAGAACTTGAAATTGCCGAAGGCAGAACACCCAAATAGATGAAACCAAGGACCAGGTCAGACGGCAGGATGCTTTCAGGAACGAGCCGCAAAGGCTGCACGATCAACGGGAAAACGATAAATGTCGTCGCGAAAATAAACCCATGCAATTGCCATTGCTTCAAACCCGAAACGATCGCCTTGTGAGACAGGGCCGCTCCGTGGCCGAAAAACAGCAGGGCAACACCGATAGTTCCCAGCATACTGACAATGTCTGCTGCGTTGCCGGTCGCGGGAAAGAGAGTTACCAGAACAACCGCGGCAATCATCAGAATCAAAAAAGGATCAAGGCGCATCTATTCATCCACTATTCGTTCGTCGGCTTGACCGACCGTTGTTTGGGGGGATAGGTCTTTGCGCAATTGGTCTACAAATTGGTATGGATAGCTGCCGGATGACAGATCGCATTCCGACCGCCGAAGCGATGCAACGCATGCGGAAGCTGCTCGTGGAAAAGAATTTCGGCCCGCAGGATAAGATCCCGCCCGAGCGTGTTTTGTCGACGACACTCGGCTGCAGCCGCGAAACGACGCGAAAGGTGCTGCGTCAGCTTGAGATCGAAGGCGCGGTGTGGCGTCATCAGGGCAAGGGCACCTTCATGGGCCCTCCCGAGTCGAACATCGAACGGCCAATAGACCGGATCATCGAATCCGCGTCCGCTCAGGACCTCATGGATGCTAGACTCGTCTATGAGCCAGCCCTTGCCGCGGCGGCGGCCCAACATGCCACGCAAGATGACCTCGCCACCTTGCGCAAGCTTGCTCTGGCGACTGGTACAGCTCGCGATTGGCGGGAATATGAACGTTTGGACGATGCCTTTCACAAGGCAGTTGCGCGCTCGAGCGGAAATGCCCTGCTCGCCGCAATCTTCAGCTCTCTCGCCTCGGTTCGCGGACGCTCAACCTGGCAGCGGAGACATGATGCGATCTTTCGCGAGGCACGCAAGCGTGAATACGCGACCGAGCAAAGCGTGATGCATCTGGCAATCGTCGATGCAATTGAAGCCCAGCAAAGCGACCGTGCCCACCACGCCATGCACACACATCTGGAAGCAATCCGCACGCTGGCCCTTACATCCGGCTGATAAGAGCTACCCGCCGCCAGTGATCGATGGCGACGGGTTTGAAAAATGGCAGTCGCGCCTGATTAGAGACTGTTCACCAGACGGTGCGAAATATTTTTCACGACCGTATAATGATGCAATCCTTCGGCTCCGCCCTCGCGGCCAAGTCCGCTGTCCTTGACACCGCCGAAGGGGGTTTCGGGCACAGACGCTTCGAGCGTGTTGATCGAGACGTTTCCAGCTTCCAGACCCGACATGAGTCGGTCCACATTTTCCGCTGAACTGGCAAAACCATATGCCGCCAGACCGAACGGAAGCGCATTCGCCTTTTCAATGGCCGCATCGAGGGACGCAACCGGATTGATCAGCGCCAGCGGGCCAAATGGCTCCTCCGACATTGCACGGGCATCATCCGGCAATTCAGCCAACGCCGTTGGCGGGAAGAAATAACCATTGTTCTTCAGGCGCCTGCCACCGAAAAGAAGTTTTGCACCTTTGGCTTCAGCATCACCGACCAGTTCTTCCAGCGCCATGACGCGACGATCATTGGCGACTGGGCCCATCTGAACCCCTTCATCCATGCCGTTACCGACGCGGATTGATTGCGCCGTCTCGATGAAAGCAGCAGTAAAACGTTCATAATGGCTTTCATGAACAAAAAAGCGCGTCGGCGATGTGCAGACCTGACCGGAGTTGCGGTATTTACGACGTGCCGAGGCGATACCCGCGACGACCGGATCGGCATCCTCGCAAACGATGACGGGAGCGTGGCCGCCAAGTTCCATCAGCGCTGGTTTCATGTGGCGTGCAGCGATCTCGGTCAGATGTTTGCCAACGACAGTCGATCCAGTGAATGCAATTGCCCGGATTTCGGGACGCGGGATAAGAAATTGCGAAATATCTCCTGGAACACCGAAAACCAGATTCAGCACACCGGCTGGCAAGCCCGCATCTTCGAATGCACGTGCGATATATGTAACCGCCGTCGGCGTTTCCTCGGAAGCTTTCAAGATGATGGAGCAACCGGCAGCAAGAGCCCCCGCAATCTTGCGCGCTGGCTGGCTCATCGGAAAATTCCAGGGTGCGAACGCTGCAACCGGACCGATCGGCTCATGCATAACGATATAACGGATACCGGGTGCACTCGGGATCACACGGCCATAGAAACGAATGCATTCGCCAGCATCCCATTCGAAGAATTCGCAGCCGCGAATAACCTCAAGCCGGGCTTCGGTGATCGGTTTCCCGTTTTCTAGCGTGATCGCACGCGCGATCTCTTCGTGCCGTTCGCGCATGAGCGCCGACGCCTTCATGATGATCGCTGCACGGGCCGCAGGCGCAGTATTGCGCCAGATCTGGTACCCATTCCACGCCGCCTGAAGTGCCGCCTCCAGATCCTCTCGCTCGGCGACTGCAACCTGCCCTATTTCGGTCTCGTCCGCAGGATTGATAATGGGAAGCGTATCGGCGGTCTTGCGCCATTCACCGCCTATGAAAAGCTGCACGTCGGATTTTTGCATCAGAAAGCCTCTGCAATCTAAAAATTCGGGCCCACGCCCAGATCATCGTTACAGTCAGAATGGGATGTTTTAATTCATGCGACAATTCATCTTAAAACTATATATCCATGAGTAATATCACATGAGTTACAATGCGCACTGGTAGGCTTTGCACGTGCGAAACCGCCAGTCGCGTACTGCCACGCGGCTGCAGGATTGCTTTCTGGCATCCAGTCAACCGATGTTGCGAATACCGGCGAGTAGCGCTTGCGACATTTCGGTTTCAGGCGAGCACCAGTCCATCAGAATATTGTAATGGTTCCGGTTTGCCACCTCGATTGCTTTCACCTCTCCACCCGCTGCAGCCCAGCAACCGGCATAAGCGCGCGACTGACGCTTGAAGCCGTCCGCCTCAGCTTGCGACCATGCCACCGTAATCGGACAACCGCGCGCCGGGATGTGCCGTATCGGGCTCAGCTGATGGACATCAGTAGGACTGAGATTCAACCACTCCTGCGGGAAAGTTGCAGCCAGTGGCGCAAGCTCGAAAAGCCCGCTGACCGGCATAGCAAACTTCACAATATCCGACGGCAAACCAAAATCGGCATGCCAGCCTTCCGCAAGAAGCGCACCGGCAAGATGGCCGCCCGCCGAACTTCCTCCAACCGATATCCGGTCCGGGTCGAGGCCGTACTCCCGTCCGTGATGCCAGACGAAGGCAAGAGCAGCACGCACCTCCCGCGTGATTTCCGCGAGCGATACTTCCGGCGCTAGACGATAATCGACAGCAACGGTAGTAATACCTTCGGCTGCAAGCATTGCAGCCATCATGGCGGAATCTTCCTTTGACAGAGCCCGCCAGTAACCGCCGTGAATGAACACGAAAACCGGACTTAGCTCGCTTGGGGAAGGTGGGCCGAAAATATCGATCCGTTGTCCGCTTTCTTCGTCATAAACCACATTGAAATGCCGGCCCCAATCGGCCCGCGGCGTGACACTTGCCTCGCGATAGCGCACCATCTCGGCGGCAAAGGCTTCCGGTGAAACGGTAGCCTTGGCATTGTAATCGCGATCAAGTCGTGCAGGGTTGAAACCTGCTTCTTCAGCCAGTTCTATCATACGTGGAACACGCTAATAACGTTTGCCACATTAGCTGGCTGTTCAAGTGTCGGGAAATGGGTCGTACCAGGCAGCTTCTTAGGCTGGAACCAGGGATTACGCGCCGCAAAATCCACCTGTGCCTGCGTATACTCTGGTTCGAATGGCTGCGAATAAATATGAGTGATTGGTCGGGTTTCGACCATGGCCGCCATGCGCTGCATCGGGCTGCCCCATTTGCGATAGGCTTTGCCGATCTCCCGCCCAGAGCGTGCCCACATTTCATAGGAATAACCCGCCATCTCGTTGTTCACGTGATTGACGATATTGGTATTCTTGGTGTCGCCGATCCAATAATCGAAGAAGCCGGTACGTCCATTCTCCCAGACTTGTCGGTCCTGAATACCGTCGATCAATTCGAAGAAGGTTTCGTTCGGCTGGTTCATGATCCAGTCGATAACGACCGATTTCGGTACGCGGTTGGCCCCCAGCCGATCAGTGACTTCGATATTGGCCCAGCCACCGTGGGAAGTCGAAACTGTAAGGAAGGTCTCAAGTCCCAGTTCGTCAACGAAAGCGACAAGATCGTCGGCTTGCTGGTTGATATCGAAATCGCCGTCGTGTTCGCGATGGTCACCGTGACCGCGCCAGTCGAAGCGGATTACGCGATGATCTTTCGCCAGTTCTGGCACCAGTGACTTGAACAAACGGTGATCCTGGCACCATCCAGAAAGCAGCACGATGGCCGGGCCGCTTCCGGTTTCATCCCATGAAAAAACATTGTTTCCAATTTTCATCGAGTTCATAGAAATCTCCATTGTCCGGTGTTTCAGGCTGCGCCTGTTGGAATATGCAACGCGGTCTTCATACGTTCCGCACCAAGCTGAGCGCATTTCCCGGTAATTTTCAGCACTTGCGACCGTATATCATCGGGCCAGTAATTCATGTCGCCAAGCCGCTCCGCAGTGTCCTGCGTATGTTCGGTCATCGGACGCTCTCGCGCCTCCCAGGCGGCCAGCGCTTTGGTCACGTCCGCATGTTCATCCAGCGCAACGGCCAGCCCCAGCGCGTTCATTAGAGCGCAACCGCCGCCTTGCCCGAGATAGGGCGGCATTGCATGAGCGCCATCACCAAGGATTGCAACTCGCCCCTGGCTCCATGATTTGAGCTTCAGAATATCGAATGCATCCCATCGCCCTGCATCGCCGAAACGAGCGATCAAAGGAGCCAGATGCGGAAAACTTTCAGTCCAGAGCGTCATATCGACAGGCGTGCGATAGGCCATCTCGTCTTCGACCGAAGCGCAAAGCGCTATATAGAGATCGGTCTCACTGGCCGGTGTATAAAGGATACGGCGTGAACCTGAAAAATGCTCAATGTAGCGTGGTAGATCTTCACTTGGTGCATCTGCTGCGTCACGCTTTATCATCATGCGCACGGCTCCATAGCCGAGCGGTTTGCGATACATCATGAGATCGAGTGAATCCCTGACTTTCGAGTTGATTCCATCAGCCCCGATGACCAGATCGGCTGCAAATCGCTCACCGTTGGCCAGTAGCAATTCACCTTCGGGCGTCGCACCGACAGCCTCCGTGCCAGTAACGATCTCGACCCCAGCACCACGCGCAGCATTGAGCAATGCCGTCAACAACGTCTCGCGCAGAATTGTTATGAGACGCGCGGGTCCATTGCCATTAATCGGAATTTCTTCCATCGTTTCATTGAGGTGGTTGCGCGTATGGAACTCCGGTCCCTCATGAGCGCCGATCACGGCCTCATCATAAGCACCTATGGCCTTGAGTACATGCAGGCCATTGCTCCAGATATAAATTCCGGCGCCGAAAGTGCGCAGATTGGGCGAGCGCTCATGCACCCGTACACTCCACCCGCGCTGTGCAAGTGCTGCAGCAGAAGCCAGCCCCGCAATTCCCGCGCCAGCAATCTCTGCGTGACGTTTCGTCATTCCTATTCTCCTCAACCCATTCCCGGCAGAGATTTTCAAGTCCTGCCGACAAAGGAAAGTGAATTCTAACCGCGACAGATATGAGGAAATAGAATATCTGTGGGGAGACATATCCTTGAGGAGGCGATATGGCATTGCTCGCCAACCATCTGACGATCCGGTACATCCGCATCATCGATGCAATCGAGGAGGAGCGCAGTATTGCGCGCGCTGCCGACCGGTTGAACGTTACCCAGTCCGCAGTCACCAAAGCATTACAGGAAATCGAGGCTCTAACCGGATTGCGGCTTTTTACACGCACGAACAGAGGTGTCGTACCAACCCATGCGGGCACTCAGCTAACAACAGATGCCAGGCGGCTCCTTGCGCATCTTATGGTGGCCGAGCAAAATCTTGCCGACCTACGCGATGGCACAGGCGGGCGACTGGCCATCGGAACTCTGCTTTCAGCGTCGGCCGATTTGCTTCCCAGAGCCATCGCCAAAGTCCGTCGCGACAATCGCCGCATCGTGGTCAAAGTCGTGACGGGGACCGATGACGTCTTGATGCCAGCGCTGCGGGCCGGTGAGTTGGACATGGTGATAGGCCGCCTCTCCGAGCGACATGAGCCGGTCAACCTCGTGCAGGAAGTCCTGATTCCGGATAACGCGGTCGTCGTTGTACGCCGCGATCATCCCCTGACGCTGCGCCCCACTCCTCGTCTCCACGATCTGATCGAATGGGATTGGATATTGCCACCCAAGGAAACCAATCTACGCCTTCAGATCGACCGTACCTTCCGCGAGGAAGGCGTGCCACCACCCGCGCAATCCGTCGAATCCGTCTCTCCACTCATCAACAAGGGCCTGCTTTTGCAGGCGGACTATATTTGCGTCATGCCCGCACAGGTAGCGCGGATTGAAGAAGCCTCCGGTCAGCTTGCCATCTTGCCTGTCCAACTTGGTGCCACTTCCGGCTTTCTGGGGATTACCACTCTTCCTGAAAGTAACCGTTCCGCCACTGCAAATCTGTTTATTCAGGCGCTTCGGGAGATTGCACGGACGAGCTAACGACAAGCCTCCTCCCACCAACAATATCTGTGCACCCCATCCTGATATTCCCAAGCTTCATAGCAGTGCGAAGAGTGTTCAGTTTACGGGCTTCAAGTTTCAGCATGAAATGACCGGCAAGACCTCCTGTCCGAAACCGCGCATCCAAGCACGGGACAGAGAAAAGGTCGTGAAGGGCAATCAAGAGAGGAACTTTCATGCTCAAGCTTTCATTGCTTGGTGCTTCGGCACTCTATCTAACGTTGGCCGGGACAGTTGCTGCCTTCGCCAAGGAACCCGTTACTATCGGCATGATCACCACCCTGTCCGGCCCTGCTGGTTACCTCGGGCAGGATATTCGTGACGGTTTCCAGCTGGCAATCGATCAGAATGGCGGTGAACTGGGAGGAAAATCAGTCACGCTCAAGGTCGAGGATGACGGCCTCAAGCCGGGCAATGCCAAGCAGATCGCCGAAGCCATGTTGACCGAACAGGGCGTAAAACTCTTTACCGGCATGGTCTTCGCCAATGTCGCTGGTGCAGCTCTCGCCGATATTCTCGATGAAGGTGGCATCTATGTCAGCCCAAACACCGCCTCTGCCGAATTTGCAGGCAAGGAATGTCATCCAAATTACTTCGTCAGCTCATGGCAGGATGACAGCCAGGGCGAAAGTGCCGGCGCGCTGGCGCAATCGATGAACTATCCATCGGCATTCCTGATTGCTCCTAACTATCAGGCCGGTCGCGAGACGATGGATGCTTTCAAGCGCTTCTACAAGGGCAATATCGTAGGGGAAGTCTATACTCAGATGGACCAGACCGATTTTGCCGCAGAAATCGCCCAAATACGCGCCGCAAAGCCAGCTATGGTCTATGAATTTGAACCGGGCGGCATGGGCATTGCATTTTTGCAGCAATATCAGCAGTCAGGCCTGCTGAAAGAAATCCCGATGGTTGTTCATCCGGCATCGCTCGATCAGGTCATCGTCAATGTGGTGGGAAAAGCAGCCGAGGGCGTGCGGGTGACAAGCCACTGGAACGACGATTTCGACAACCCGGAAAACAAGAAATTCGTTGCAGCCTGGAAAGCGAAATTCGCGGACCGCCCGATCACCTATTATGCTGCACAAGGCTATGACGCAGCGTTAATGATGGGTGCTGGTCTTGCAGGCGTCTCCAGCGATGACATTGATGCCAAGGCGTTCCGCAAGGCATTGCTTTCCGCGCAAATCCCTTCCGTACGCGGGGAATTCAAACTGGGACCAAACCAGCATCCCGTTCAGGACTGGTACGCGCTCGGCGTCGCCGAGAATGCCAACGGCAAGCCCTATCTGAAGACCGAGAAAAAAGTCTTGACCGCGCATGGTGATATCTATGCCGCGCAATGCAAGATGGATGCGGAATAGGATTTACCGAGTAGAAAGCCCCGGCGCTATACGGGGCTTTTCACTTGCGGTAGGCGCATCAAATCACCGTGGTAACAGCCCGGTTCTCAATCAAGCGCACAAGATTAAGTGCCGTCATCTCGGATGATTTCGGATTGGTCGCCAGCGGACCATTTTCGAAACGCAGATGCATCCTGCCGAAAGCGCCTTCGGCAATGATCTCATGTGTGTTGAGGCGCGCTGTTGGATCTGCGACCAATGTGACACGGGTATGATCGATACCAATCCCTGCTAGCGAGGTAATCACGGCGACATTTGCATTTTGCGGAAAGGCATCCGCGGCCTTGCGAGCGGTATCCGTGAAGAAGACCGTGGCTTCACTGATTTCATCGAGCGGTATCAGTTGGGCCGCCGGTGTCCCCTCCCAGGCTTTTGCAGGCTTGATGATGCGATGCTCGACGCTTGCAATCGAAAGTCGGCTTGCTGCCGAAAGCGCATCAATACCGCCCAGCGCGCCGGGTGGAATAATCAGTTTCGCACCACTGGCCGCTGCGACGTCCTTCAGCCTTTGAAACAAAGCATCGTCGACGAAAGCCGATGTCGACGAAACCGCGAAATCCATTCCGGCAGCAAAAGCTGCTTCGCCCCATGGCAAGACGCTGGGGCGGCCTGCCGCCTCCACGACGAGACTTGCACCGGTGGCAGCAAGCTCTGCAGGATCTTCAATAAGCACTGCGCCAGCAGGTATTCCTTCACGAGAAGCAGACCTGTCGCGCACTGCGATGGCACCAATTTTTACACAACTTTTCCGTTCGGCCAGAAGCTCTGCAACCCGCTTGCTGATAGCACCCCATCCAACGAACGCGACTACCTCAGATTCCGACATAGGCGTGCACCTGGTCACGGTCACGATCAAGGTCGGCACTTGTCCCACGCCAGACCGTTCGGCCCTTCTCAACGATATAATGCCGATCCGCCAGCCGCTTCAAAACGGCTATGTTCTTGTCGATCAGGAGGATCGACTGGCCCATTTCGCGCAATTGCATGATGCAGTGCCAGATTTCCGTGCGGATGACAGGGGCAAGACCTTCCGTCGCTTCATCAAGGATCAGAAGATGCGGGTTCGTCATCAGCGCACGCCCGATGGCCAGCATCTGCTGCTCGCCGCCCGAAAGCGTGCCCGCCGTCTGGTCCGCCCGTTCCTGCATGCGTGGGAAAAGCGCATATATCTTGCCAAGATCCCATGGAGACTGCCGCTTGCAGCGGTTCGATGCAGTTGCGACCAGATTTTCCCGCACCGTCAATGTCGGGAAAATCTGCCGTCCCTCCGGTACAAGACCGACACCAAGACGTGCTACTTTTTCCGGGCTGTAGCTGGTCGTGTCGCGCCCTGCGATCTGGACCTGCCCCCCTTTGGCGGTCAGCAGCCCCATCAAAGTGCGTATGGTGGTTGTTTTGCCCATACCGTTGCGGCCCATGAGGGTTACCAGTTCTCCCTCATTGACTTCCAACGAGACGTCAAACAATACTTGCGAATGCCCGTAAGCGGCCTGAAGTCCTTCGATTTTCAGCACAGTTCCTCCTCCCCGCCGAGATAGGCTTCGCGCACAGCTTCGCTTGCCCGTATATCTTCCACGGTACCCGTGAGGATGACGCGGCCATAGACCAGCACCGATATGCGGTCGGCGAGCGCAAACACCGCCTCCATGTCATGCTCGACAAGCAGCATCGAAACCTTGCCGCGCAACCCTTGCAAAAGCTCGATCATTTCCTGGCTTTCAACGTGGCCGAGACCAGCCATCGGCTCGTCGAGAAGCAAGAGCTTGGGCTTTCCGGCCAGCGCCATCAGCAGTTCCAGCTGCTTGCGCCCGCCGCTCGACAGGTCCCCTGCCAGTTTTTCTGGATGATTGGCCAGACGACTTCCGGCAAGGATGGCGTCAACCTCACGCCAGATGGCGCTGCGGCCTTTCAGACTGTCTAGAATCCGGAAATTGTGCCCCTCGCGCGCCTGCACTGCCATAGCGATATTCTGACGCACACTCATATCGTTCAGAAGCGTCGAAATCTGGAATGTACGCCCCAATCCGCGTTCAACACGCGTGGCCCCTGGGAGTTTCGTGATATCTTCTCCCATCAGGCTGATCGTCCCCGATGTCGGCGTCAGTTCACCGCAAAGCTGATTGATGAGCGTGGATTTTCCTGCCCCGTTCGGGCCGATCAGGGCATGGATATGCCCTTCGGTGACGTCGAGCGTCACATGGTCCGTCGCGACCAGTCCGGCAAAGCGCTTCACCAGATCGCGGACCTGCAATATCACAGTCATGCTGGCACCTCCACTTTGCGGTCTTTGCGGAACGGACGGCAAAGCGCGCGCCAGCCGCCGACAATGCCGCCTTTAGTTCCCAAAACGACGACAAGCAGAATGATGCCCAAGGCGAGCTGCCAATGTTCGGTCCAGGAGGCAAGATAGGTCTGGAGGATCAGGAACGCAGCCGCTCCCCAGATCGGCCCGAAGAACGTGCCGACACCACCTAGAATGACCATCACCATCAACTCGCCCGATTTGGTCCAGTGCAGCGTATCGGGGCTCGCAAAACGCATGAAAATGGTGAGAAGTGCTCCAGCCAGACCTGCGCCCATTCCGGCGAGGACAAAGCCATAGAGCTTGTAGCGATAAGTTTCGATCCCCATAGCTGTCATGCGTCGCTCGCTCTGGCGAATGCCCGAAAGCACCGCGCCATAGGACGAATGCACGACCCGCCAAAGGAAGCCAAAATACAGGATCATAGAGACGAGGATGACATAATACATCGTCGTCTTGTCACGCAGGCTGAGGCCAAAAAGATCGTTTGCCCGACGAACGATGATACCATCTTCACCGCCATAGGTTTTGAGCGAAACGAAGAGGAAGAAGAGCATTTGCGCAAAGGCGAGCGTAATCATGATGAACTGCACGCCCGAAGTGCGCAATGCAAGCGCCCCAATGACCAACGCGGCAAGGCCTGCCATCAGCATTGCCGCTGGCACGGTTATCAGGAACTGGTCGGAACCCGGAATAAAGCCGAAAAGCAGTGTCTCCTCAGCGTGGTGAAAATAAAGGATGCCCACGACATAGGAGCCGATTCCAAAGAATGCAGCATGACCGAAGGAAACCATCCCGCCATAGCCGAGGATCAGATTGAGGCTGGCTGCGGCGATAGCATAGATCATAACCCGGGCGACAAGGCTGGACGCGGCAGTCTGACCCAGCGCTTCCGCTCCAAAGGGGAATAATGCAAGCGCCACGCAGCCGAGAAAAACAAACAGAAGACGATATGACATGACTCAAGCTCCCACCGTAAATAGGCCTCTCGGGCGGAACAGAAGAACGATCGCCATCAGCAGATAGATACCCATGGACGCAATCCCCACACCCAGAGCGTCGGCTTCGGCCCCTGCCATGAAGTGGCGCAGAATGGAAGGCAGAAAGGCGCGCAGGCAGGTATCGATAACACCAAGTGAAATACCGGCGATGAATGCTCCCTTAATCGAGCCGACGCCGCCGATAACCACGACCACGAAGGTGGCAAGCAGAATCTGCTCACCCATACCGACCTGAACGGCCAGGATCGGCCCAGTCATGAAGCCCGCAAGGCCAGCGAACGCCGCGCCTAATGCAAACACCAGCGTATAAAGAAGACGGATATCCACGCCGAGCGCACGCACCATATCGCGGTTCGTCGATCCTGCTCGGACCAGCATACCGATCCGAGTGCGGTTGATGAGCAGATAAAGACCGCCAGCAACCAGCAAACCGGCCACAATAATGAGCAGTCGGAACGGCGGATAACTTAGACCGGAAAAAAGCTCGATCGGCTGAGAGAGTGATGCCGGCAGCTGCGTGAAAATCGGCTGGCGACCAAAGATCAGCACGGTCAACTCATTGAAAATCAGAATAAGCGAGAACGTCGCAAGCACCTGATCCAGATGGTCACGCTGATAAAGCTTACGCATGATGCCAAGCTCGATCACGATGCCGGCAATCATGGCTCCCAGAATTGCGGCAGGCAGACCAAGCCAGAAATTCCCCGTGTGCACGGCCACCCATGTGCCGATGAACGCGCCGATCATATAGAGCGAACCATGAGCGAGATTGATAACGCCCATAATCCCGAAGATCAGCGTCAACCCTGCTGCCAGAAGGAACAACATGACGCCGTAGAGAAGGCCATTCAAAAGTTGCTCAAAGATGAGTGTCATTGGACGAAACGACCTTCATAAGAAATGGAAAGAAGCATGGCGCGCACTTTCGGGCGCGCCGAAGGATTGTTGTCAGAGTTTGCACTCTGCAGAATAGGAATCACCGTAATTTTCGATCAGCTTCTTCTTGATCCTGGTCGTCGGATTGCCATCCTCACCCTTAACGACATCAAGCAGATACCAGTCCTGCAGGGGATGCTGGTTAGGACCGAAGGCAAAGTTACCCCGGACTGACTGGAAATCCGCCTTCCGCAGAGCTTCGCGCACAGCATCGATATCTTCAACGCCACCGGTCTGTTTCAATGCCGAGGCAATCAGTCGGGCCACATCATACCCTTGCGTGCCGTAATAGGTCAGGGGCCGGTCGGGATAAGCAGCCTTCCACTTTGCCACGAGTTCCTTGCTCGCAGCATTGTCGAAGTCCGGGCTCCAGTGACTGGTGGCCAAGAGTCCGATTGATGCATCACCCAACGATTTGAGGATCACGGCATCGCTGGACGGTTCTGAAAGAACCATGGGAATCTTGCCGAGAAGACCGGCTTGCTGGTACTGGCGCATGAACGCAATGCCCATACCGCCTGGATGAAACTGGAAGACCACATCTGGATTGGCGGCGCGTATCTGGGCCATCTCTGCCGAATAGTCGGTCTGATCGAGCTGGGTGTAGATTTCACCTACAACTTCGCCCTTGAACCGGTGCTTGAAGCCCGCCAGCGCATCCTTGCCCGCCTGGTAGTTCGGTGCAAGAATAAAGACACGTTTGAAGCCTTCCTGCTCCGCAGCGATGCCCGATGCCTCATGCAGCGAGTCATTTTGCCAGGAAACAACGAAGTAATTGGCATCGCAACCCTTACCTGCCATGCTCGATGGCGCGGCGTTGGCGCTGATATAGATGCTGTCATTGTCCACGATATCCGGCACCGCCGCGCCGGCTACATTCGAGAAAATAATACCTGTAAACAGTTTGACGCCATCTTCAGACATGAACCGCTCGGCGATCTGTCGTCCGTTTCCGGGCTTGGCCGCATCATCCTCGACCTTTAGTTCGACCGGCACGCCGCCAAGTTTGCCGCCTTCTGCATCGATAGCAAGCTGCATACCATCACGCACGTCCTGTCCGAGATATCCACCCGGACCTGATAAGGTCGTTATCACACCAATCTTGACCGGTTCAGCAGAGGCGCCCGTTGTCAGCCCAGCCAGTAGGCTCATCATCAGGAGTTTCTTTTTCATTTCATTTCCCCGTGTCTTTTTATGCTTCTGCATAGACGCCCGGCAGTTTTGCCGGGCGTGCCTATCAAAGCGCGACCCAGCCTTCAGGCGGGTTCTTGCCTGGATGAATGGTTTTGCAATGTGGGCAGGTCCGCAGTTTCTCATCATTGTAGAAAGCAGCGTAGAGCGGCGGCAGATCATCGACGATGGATTCAAGGTCCACCTCGGCTCGATGAACCAGACCGCTGCATTCGAAACAGTACCATTCAACCGCATCGAGAACGCCTTCAGGACGAGCTGGTTCGATCACCAGACCGATCGACCCTTCCTGCGGACGCTGCGGTGAATGACGGACATGCGCCGGCAAAAGGAAAATATCACCTTCACGGATTGGCACATCATAAAACTCGCCCGTGGACGTATCATGCAGCTTCAGCAGCATGTCGCCCTTGAGCTGATAGAAGAACTCCTCTACCGGATCGTCATGGTAATCGGTGCGCTTGTTTGGGCCACCGACGACGGTGACCATCAGATCCGCATCTTTGAACACCAACTGATTGCCGACAGGCGGCTTCAGCAGATGTTTATGTTCATCGATCCATTTTTGAAAATTGAAGGCGCTTAGTTTTGTCATTCTTGTTCCCCTTTTCGGTTCGATCAGGATAGTTTGAGACCGCAGCTATCAAATGCCTCCCGGATAGCCAGTTTTTCGACATCGGTCAGTTCAAGCATCGGCGCACGAACAGGTCCACCAACCTGACCAAGCAGCTCCTGCCAGTATTTTTGATGCGAAGTGGGTTTTTCAGCCGGTCGCGTCGACTTGAAGGCATGGCGGACAGGTTCCAGACTTTGCCAGACGGCGCGCGCCTCAGTGGCTTTGCCCGCAAAGGCCAGATCGGTATAATCGCGCATACGGCGATCAACCTTGGTCTGCAGCGTGTAGGGCGGCGAAGAGCAAAGATAAAGCTGCCAGCCGAGCTCGAGAATATTGTCCAGCCACTCGTCTTCCGATGCCGTCGAGACGAGAATGCGGTCGCCTGCAAGTTCCGTGAGCTTGCGATACATGTCGCGCGGGACCGAATATTTGATCGCGACGACCGTTTCGATGTCGGCCAGACGATTGCAGAGCTCAGGGCTCATCAGATAGCCGCTATCGGGATGCGACCAAAGCGCAAGGCCGATATCCACCTTCGAGGCGATTGTTTCATAGTAGCGTAGCAGTGTTTCATCCTGCGCGCGTAGGAAATGCAGAACCGGCGCATGGACGACGATATAGTCGGCGCCGCTGGCCTGCGCATGCCTGGCCAGATCTATAACCACATCCATGTTCTGGTCCGAGCAGGACATGATTGTCTGCGCCTTGTCACCGACTGCCGAGACAGCCAGATCGAACATGCGCTTGCGCTCGTCAACCGACATGGAGAAGAATTCGCCCTGCTTTCCCGCGACGAAAAGTCCGTCAATGCCCAGATCGTTGATCCAGTGGTCGACATTCTTGCGAAAGCCGCCTTCATCGATCGATCCGTCCTCGTTGAAAGGCGTGTTTGCCGCAGCCCAGATACCGCGCATCGTAGCGCGCGAATGGGCCTTGGCGTTCTGACGGTCATACTTCATCGGAATCCTCGCTTCGGGGGCGGGTCACTCCATACCCGCGTCTTCCTGATCGAGCCTGACTTTCTTTCATTCGGGAAGTCTTGTAAGTAGAATATATTCATAAACAAAAACTCATAAGTGAGCCGATGCGCCCCACTCTCCGCCAGATCGAATGTTTTCAGGCCGTGGTCGAACTGGGAAATTTTTCCCGCGCAGCCGAGCGCGTCAGGACGACCCAGGCCAATCTTTCCCACACCATCCGCGATCTGGAGACGGTGCTGGATACGCGTCTGTTCGACCGGACGACGCGGCGTGTCAGCCTGACCGATGCGGGGCGTGCCTTTGCCGAAGGCGCACTTGCCGGTCTTGCCGAAATTGATCGCGCCGCCGAAGTGGTGCGCGATCTGGGGAAGTTGCGGCGCGGTCAGGTCAGCATTGCCGCCCCGCCATTGCTGTGCACGACAGTGCTTCCGCGTCTGGTTCGCCGTGTGGCCGATGAACACCCCAACCTCGTCATCAAGATCGAGGATGTCGGGCCTGAAATCGTCATCGAACAGGTTCGCAACGGGCGTTGCGATCTGGGCGTCGGAACTTTTTCCGGTGAAGACTCAGACGTTGAAAGCCAGACGGCACTACGCGATCAGCTGATGATTTTCGTTTCGCCCGATCACGACTTCGCCGGATATGAGCAGGTCGGCTGGTCCGAACTCGACAATCAGCCGATCATCACGCTCACGCAGAAGAGCAATATCCGGCTTTTAACCGAAATCGGCTTCGAACAGGCAAAACTGGCACTTCGACCGCATATGGAAGCCAACCAGATTCATACGGTACTGTCACTGGTGGAGGTCAATGCTGGCATCGCAGTTCTACCCGCCTATGCTTTCACCGCCTTGCGTGGTCGCGGCATCGTGGCCCGCCCCCTGACGGACCCCGCCATTGTACGTGAGGTGCGCCTGATCACGCCTCGTGACCGCGAACAATCGGCAGCCACCGTCGCTGTGCGTTCGATCTTACGGAACCTGCTTCGCCAGATGATCCCCGAAATTCCCGGAACGGGCAGCGCGAGCTAGGGTCTTTTGAGCTTGCTTCACGAGCCTTTGCGCGCTCATATAAAGCTGCACCGCTGTTTAGAATCATCTGAAAAAGTCGATACTGAACAACACACCGCCGAAGGTCGGTCGCGTCGCCAGCAAGGGAATGCAGCCTCATGAATACATACGGAAAACTATTTTCAGCCGCGCTGGTCGCGGCTGCGCTCAACAGCACGGCAGTTGGACAAGTCTTTGCCAAGACATTGATCTATTGCTCCGAGGCATCTCCTGAAATGTTCGATGCTGCGCAGACGACATCCGGCGCCGTGTATGACGCATCGGCGCGCAATGTTTCCAACGGGCTTATCAAGATCAAGCGCGGCTCAACGGAGCTGGAACCCGGTCTCGCGGAAAGCTGGGACGTTTCTGCCGATGGCAAGGAATATACGTTTCATCTGCGAAAGGGCGTGAAGTTTCACACCACAAGTTTTTTCACTCCGACGCGTGAATTCAATGCGGACGATGTGATCTTCACGTTCGACCGTCAGGGAAACAAGGACAATCCTTACTACAACCAAGGCACCTGGCCGCAATTCGGGGCCTATTCCTTTCCTTCGCTGATCGAGAAAATCGAAAAGATTGACGATCATACCGTCAAGTTTGTGCTGACGCATCCTGAAGCAACCTTTATCTCGACGCTGTCGCTGACATTCGCTGTCATTCAGTCCAAGGAATATGCCGACAAGCTCGTCGCGGAAGGCCGCATTGCGGAGTTCAGCCAGCAGCCCGTCGGAACCGGCCCCTATCAGTTTGTCGCCTATCAGAAAGATAGCGCCATCCGCTATCAGGCCAATCCCGATTACTGGGCAGGCAAGCAGAAGATCGACAATCTCATCTTTGCGATCACGCCGGATGCAGCCGTACGCTATCAGAAGCTGAAGTCGGGCGAGTGCCACGTCATTGCCGCTCCCAACCCTGCCGATATTGCGGAGATGAAGAAAGACCCGGCCGTCGAAATGCTGAATAAGGAAGGTTTGAACCTGTCCTTCCTCGCATACAACACCCAACAGAAGCCGTTTGACGATGTGCGCGTCCGCAAAGCGCTGAACATGGCGGTCAACAAGGCTGCGATCATCGATGCAGTCTATCTGGGCTCGGCAGTCGTTTCGGTCAATCCGCTGCCGCCAAGTGTCTGGGGCTACAACAAGAACGTCAAGGATGATCCTTATGACCCCGAACAGTCGCGCAAGTTGCTCGATGAAGCGGGCGTCAAGGACCTGAAGATGAAAATCTGGGCCATGCCCGTGCAGCGGCCCTATATGCCGAACGCGCGCCGTGCGGCCGAACTCATTCAGTCCGATTTCGCCAAAGTGGGCGTAACAGCAGAAATCGTCACCTACGACTGGGGTGAATACCTCAAGCGTTCGCTGGACAAGGACCGCGACGGCGCCGTTATGCTTGGCTGGACCGGCGGCATTGCCGATCCCGACAATTTCCTCGCAGCACTTTTGAGCTGTCAGGCCATCGGCAGCGCCAATCGCGCAAACTGGTGCGATCAGGATTTCGAGAAGCTCATTCAGACAGCCAAGCTGACCACCGATCAGGCAGAACGCACCAAGCTCTACGAGCAGGCGCAGGTCGTCTTCAAGGAACAGGCTCCCTGGCTGACAATCGCCCATCAGATCGTCGAGCAGCCGATCAGCAAGAAAGTCAAAGACTTCCGCATCGATCCCTTCGGCGGCTATCTGTTCGAAGACGTCGACATCGAGGAATAAACCCCGTCCCCGCCGGTTCGACAACTGGCGATGAATTCCGGGTAGCGGGCATAGAGCATAATCCGACCGGAGTGAAACGAGGATCGATAAGATTATGCTTTGAAAAGAAAAGTTTAGAGCGCCGATCTGATTCAATCAGATCGAAACGCGCTCTAAGCGCCCGCTATTCTTTTTTGGTGCTCAGATGAAATCCGAGCCAAGTTGACCAATAGAGCATTTTCAATTTAAGCCGAATTGCTGAAAATACTCTATCTATTTGTTTTTACGCATTATCCGACGCAAAACCGCTTCGCACTTTTGCTGGAAATGCTCTAGCCGAGACAATAAGATGGATATCGTAGACCGCTTTCTAGCCTATACCCGCATCAACACCACCGCTGTGCCCAATGCGGGCCAACTCCCGTCGAGCGCGGGACAAACCGATCTCGCAAAGCTGCTCGCTAGCGAAATGCGCGCCATGGGCATGGAAGTTGAAGAGCGCGATCATTCGATCGTTGTCGGCACGTTGCCTGCCAATGTCTTGAATGCCGATCGGCAGTATCCGACGATTGCATGGGTCGCCCATCTCGATACGTCCAGCGAATATACGACCGACACCCGCGCTCATGTGGTCGATTATAAGGGTGGGGATATCCTGCTCAATGAAGCGACCGGCGCCGTCATGCGGCTTGCCGAATTCCCCGAGCTGGAACGCTACGTCGGGGACAGGATCATCGTGACGGACGGCACCAGCTTGCTGGGTGCCGACAACAAATCCGCCATCGCCGAGATCATGCATGCCATGCAGATCCTGACCACTCACCCCGAAATCGAGCACGGCACGGTCAAGGTCGTTTTCGTTCCTGATGAAGAAATCGGACTGCTCGGAGCCAAGGCGCTCGACGTTACTTCCCTGAAGGCCGATTTCGCCTATACGCTCGATTGCTGTGCGGTTGGCGAAATCGTGTATGAGAACTGGAACGCAGGCGAATTTCGCCTGACCTTCAAAGGACAGCCGGCCCATCCGATGTCAGCCAAGGGCAAGCTGCGCAATGCCATTCTCTATGCCCAGCAATTCATTGCAATGATGCCGGGTGGCGAACGCCCGGAATATACGGAAGGCACTGAAGGCTATTATTGGGCCAAGGGCATTCAAGGGACCGTTGCCGAGACAAGCCTGATTATCGATATTCGCGATTTCACGAAGGACGGTTACGAAGCACGTCGTGCCTTTATCGAAAACCTTGCTCAAAGTTTCAACCAACTCCATGGCGACGGCACAGTTCACGTGGACTACAAGGCCGTCTATCGCAACGCTGCCGAAAGCCTGCAAGGCGAGAACCGTTATCCGGTCGTGCTTGCCCTTCAGGCCATGAAGGCCATAGGCGTTTCACCGACGCCCCTGCCGATGCGTGGCGGTTATGACGGTGCGGTGCTGTCGGAAAAAGGACTGCCATGCCCCAATCTGTTCTGCGGCGCGCACAACTTCCACTCGATTTACGAGTTTCTGCCGGTCGGTTCGCTCAACAAAGCCTCAGAAATGGTCATCGAAATACTGAAGAGAGCACGAATCACCGACAAAAGCGCTGATTGATCTAACCCAAACGGAACATTGAGGAGACGTGACGTCATCTCGTCTCCTTGCTTCTTGTCTATGTCCTCGGCTACCGCCAGAGTGGTTCCTTTTTAGTATCCTATGGCAGCGCCAGCGACGGCACGGCTGTCGATAGCACCATAATAGCGGTTGTCGCCGCCCTTTTCGATGGCCGCCATATCCTTGCCTCCGACAAGAATGCCTGCCGCCTCACCCCAGACCGGCCAGTCATGGTCCTCACCGACGGTATAGCCCATGCCGGTCAGCAGCCGGATCGTATCCGGCGAAAGCGCATTCGCCTCCGTGTAGACCCGGTCAGGCAACCACTGGTGATGGATGCGCGGAGCGTCAATCGCTTCCTGAATGTCCATGCCGTGGTCAATGACATTCATGATCGCCTCAAGTGTGATCGTGATGATGCGCGAACCGCCGGGGCTGCCTATGACCATGAATGGTTTTCCGTCCTTCGACACGATGGTCGGGCTCATCGAGGAAAGCGGTGACTTGCGCGCTTCGATGGCATTGGCTTCACCCTGTATGAGACCGTAGAGATTGGCCACACCCGGCTTGATGGTGAAGTCGTCCATCTCGTTGTTGAGGAGAATGCCGGTGCCTTCGGCCACCTTGGCCGTGCCGAACGATCCGTTCAGCGTATAGGTCACGGCGACCGCATTGCCGTCCTTGTCCACGATGGAATAATGCGTGGTTTCGTTGGACTCCTTGAATTCGGCTGGCTTCAGCGCCTCGCTGACACCGGCGCGATAAGGATCGATACGACTGCGGATTTCTGCGGCATAGGCCTTGCTGGTGAGCTTCTCGATTGGATTATCGATAAAATCGGGGTCGCCCAATGCCGTGTTGCGGTCCACATAGGCGTGGCGCATCGCTTCCACCATCAAACGCGTGGTTTCTGCCGAGCCGTAGCCCAGATAGGAGATCGGATAACCCTCAAGCACGTTCAGGATTTCGCAGATGATCAGCCCACCGGAAGAAGGCGGCGGCGATGAGACGATGTCATAGCCGCGATAGCTGCACTTGACCGGTTCCAGCTCACGGACCTTGTATTGTTCAAAATCGGCCTTTGCGAGAATGCCGCCATTTTCCTTGCTTGATTTGACGATCAGATCGGCAATATCGCCCTGGTAGAAAGCCGATGTGCCCTTTTCCGAAATGGCCGAAAGCGATTTCGCCAAATCCGGCTGAACAAGCTTCTCGCCCAAGCCAAGCGGCTTTCCGTCTTTCAGGAAGATTTTCGCAGCAGCCGGGTCTTTCGCCAGTCTTTCATTGCCATCGGCAAAGGAGAGAATATCACCCAGCTCGAGCGTGAAACCGTCCTTGGCAAGTTTCAGTGCCGGGTCGATCAGCTCCTCGCGTTTGCGACTGCCATATTTTTCGCGTGCTTCCTCGAGGCCGGCCACCGTACCTGGCACACCGATGGCGAGATAAGTTTCTGTACTGGCTCCCTCGATGGGATTACCATTGTTATCCAGATACATGGTCTTGGTGGCGGCTAATGGCGCACGTTCGCGAAAATCGAGAAAAGTGCTCTTGCCATCCTTGAAGCGGATCGTCATAAAACCGCCCCCGCCCAGATTGCCCGCAGTCGGATAAACGACTGCCAGCGCATAGCCGACCGCGACAGCCGCATCGACGGCATTGCCGCCGTTCTTCAGCACATCAATACCGATCTGCGAGGCGAGATGTTGGGCCGTAACCACCATGCCGTTTTGGCCTTCCGCCGGGGCTGGTGATGCCGCGTAGGCCGAAGGCAGATGACCAGCAACGGCAATAGCAGCGGCAAGGGAAAGCGATTTCAGTCTGTAATGCTGCATGTCTTTCCTCCCATGTGTTCTCCCGAATGGGAGCTCAGGCAACAACGTCCGCAATATCTTGCACAAAAGCAAGCGTGAGAAATTCTGTTTAATCGAGGTTGCGGTTAGAACTTCAAGCGGTAATAATATGCAGTATTCGGTTCAGATATTGCCAACGTTGCAACTGAAACCCAAGATGGGGCTGGCACCGAACGACTGCACGTCAAAGCCAGAGCCTCCACCAGCTTCCACCCGAGCCACATGCCCCTTCGGGCTGTGTTCCAATTCCATTTCAACTGGTGCAATCTCACCATGCAGGGGAAATCCATGACCTATGCTCAATGTGCTTGCGGAAATCTTAGAGTAACGCCGCATGGGCCACCACAATTGACGGCACTGTGTCACTGCTTCGCCTGTCAGCGACGGACAGGATCGCCGTTCAGCGCTAATGCTTTCTATGCATCAGATTGCGCTGAAATTTCCGGCACATCGACTGAATTCGTTCGGACAGCCGAAAGCGGGCGCAAGGTCCGGATGCATTTCTGTCCAAACTGCGGCTCAACCGTTTATTGGCTGCCCGAAGCTGCTCCCTCCGTGATCGGAGTGGCAGTCGGTTCGTTCGCCGATCCGGCTTTTATAACACCCACACTATCTGTATTCGAGCAATCGAAACATGAATGGGTGCTCCTTGATGAAACGATGGAACATTTCTCGCGCTTGCCGGATCGCAAATAGCCACAACCCGTTAACGTTGCAATCTTCGCATTTTGCTCCGATTTGGTAAGCCTAACGCCCAATTGTGAGCTATATTTTCAAGCGAATTCTGAAACAGGCTTTCATGAAACCTGCTATCAGCTTGTTCCAGTCAATCTCCGATCGGGGGCGGAACCGGCAAGACAAAGATCAGCCGTTCCACCACATTCGTCTCTGGCGCGGAAGCAAAAGCAGAGACTGTCATCGTCAATCGCGAGAATCTCATACATAGCCATAGCCGCGGACGTTTTTTCACGCATATGACTGGCTGTTTGCGACGTACAGTCTAGCGCAATTGAGTTGAGCGAATTTTGCGAGCGGTTGCTTGCAATAGCGTGAAAGCCTCAAAACGCCTGTCGTGCCATTTGGCTCGCCCGGCATCGGGCCTGTTCACCTCCCCAAGTTCCGACATGGAAAGCATTGCTGAAGCAAGATCAGGGTAAGCACCCGACGCCAGCGCACCCAGCATGGCAGAGCCGAGCAGAACAGGTTCCGGCGACGTTGAGGCGGCGATGACAAGGCCTGTCGTGTCGGCAAGCACCTGTCGCACCAGATGCGAACGCGCTGCTCCGCCCGAGACGACGATAGTGTCTGTCACGATGCCCTTTGCCTTCTGCGCCTCGACGATCTGTCGCGCACCATAGCCAAGGCCGCACAGCCCAGCGAGATAAAGCGCCGTCAGGCTGTCGATTCCGGCATCAAGGTCCAGCCCGGCAATGATCGCGCGCGCATCGGGATCGGCGAACGGTGCACGATTGCCGAGGAACTCCGGCACAACATGAATGTCACCGATGATGGCAGCCGCATTTTCAACACCCCCTCTAGCCTCGACTTCGGCTGCAAGACCGTCAGCCAAACCCATGCCTTGAGCTACCGCCATCTTTTCGGCTTCGATCGCAAAAGGATGCATGTGGATCAGGTGATCAATAGCAGCACCCGCTGCCGACTGGCCACCCTCGTTGAGCCACAGACCCGGCACCATCGCGGAATAATACGGACCCCAGACACCATCCACAAAGACCGGCTGTTCGGTGGTGGTCATGGTGCAGGCCGACGTGCCGAACACATAGGCCATGCGTGATAATATCCGGCCTTCCGAACCACGCGCTCCGACAGTGCCTATACCGCCTGCATGAGCGTCGATCAATCCGGCGGCAATTGCTGTCCCCGGCATCAGGCCAAGTTCTGTCGCAGCCTGTTCGCTCAAACCGCCAAGTTTCTCGCCACCCGCGCGAACGTCAGTACCGATGCGAACGAAACTTTCATCCGCCAATTCGCCAAGGCCGACTTCACGGAAATAAGCCTCGTCCCAGCGCTTTTCATGACTGAGATAAGTCCATTTGCAGGTAACAGTGCAGGCCGAGCGGGCAAGACTGCCGCAGGATTTCCATGTGAGAAAATCGGTGAGGTCGAAAAACTGCCAGGCAGCGGCGAACGTTTCCGCCTTATTTTCCTTCAGCCACAACAACTTCGGCGTTTCCATCTCGGGAGAAATGGTGCCGCCAACATAGTCAAGTACCTTGGCGTTGGTCGCGTTGATCCGCTCTGCCTGTTCGACGGCGCGATGATCCATCCACACGATGATATCGCGCTCAGGATCGTTGGATGGCCCTACGGCAAGCGGCTTGCCCCCCTCACCCAATACGACCAGCGAGCATGTCGCGTCATAGCCAATACCGGCAATGTCGGCCGAATTGACACCGGCAATCCTGACTGCTTCGCGCACGCTTTCGCACACGGCCTGCCAGATATTGGCGCTCGACTGCTCGACAACGCTGCCGGCTTCGCGCCAGATGGTGATATCGCGCTTGGCCGAAGCAAGCATGGTACCGCTGGCGTCAAACAGACCGGCGCGGGCACTACCGGTGCCGACATCGACGCCCAGATAATAACTGGTCATGGTCGCTCCCATTTACAGATCAAGGCTCTGCGGAAGGATGACCAGATCGCGAATGGTGATGTTGCGCGGGCGCGTCAGCATGAACATCACGGATTCCGCAACTTCCTTCGGCTCCATCAGACTGCCATTGGCGAGCGCTTCATCGAGCTTGGCCTTCGGCCAATCACTGATGAGTGCGGTCACGACTGGGCCGGGCAAAACGCCGCCAACGCGGATTCCATGCGGGGCAACTTGACGGCGAACCGTGTGCACGAAAGCCTGAACGGCATGTTTGGATGCCGTATAGATCGGCTCCCAGATCACCGGCACGACGCCTGCAACGGAGCTGGTCATGATAATATCGCCAGTCTTGCGTTCCATCATATGCGGCAGCACCGCATGAATGGTGCGAAAGGCCGCGTTGATATTGAGGTTCAACATGCGGTCCCAGGCGTCTGGATCGCCTTCCCACAGAGGGCCGCCAATATAAGCGCCGGCATTGGCGTGAAACACGTCCAATTGGCCGGCCTGTTCGAGAATCTGCGGCATCATGGTGGCGACGGACGCCGGGTTGAGCAGATCAATGACCAGAGGCCTGGCCTTGTCGCCAAGCTCTGCGCATTTTTCCTTCAGCGCCTTCTCGTCACGGTCGACGAGAAACACCATCATGCCCGCTTCGATCATATGCTTTGCACATTCGAAGCCAATGCCTGAGGCAGCACCAGTTACAGCGCCAACTTTTCCGTTGAGATCCTGAGCCATTTTTCAGTCCTTAAAGTTTTAAGCGCGACCGTGCGACTGGCGCGAGCGGCGGGCAAGAGAATCGACGATCACCGCGATTGCGAGCACTGCGCCTGTGATCATGTAGCGAAGCGAAGACGACAGATCGAGCAGGGTTAGACCGCTGGCGATCGACTGGATGACAATAATGCCGAGCAGAGCCGACCAGGCGCTGCCGCGGCCACCGAAAAGACTAGTGCCACCAATGACAGCTGCCGCAATGGCATTCAGGTTGACGTCACCGGTGCCCGCCTGCTGACTGGACGATGCCAGACGAGATGCTGCCAGGATGCCACCGGCTGCAGCAAGAACAGAACAGGTCATGAAAGCGGACATATAGATGAACTTCACATTGATACCGGCACGGCGCGCTGCTTCACGATTACCGCCGACCGCCTGCATGGCGCGCCCCCATTTTGTGCGGGTAAGCGCATAGTTCATCGCGATGACTAGCGCCACGAAGAGGCCAAACATCCACGGCACACCGCGCGACTGGTTAAGGTAGAACACCGCACCACCGACAATGATCGTGATGATGATGGCTTTGAGCGCGATCCCAACTGACGACGGTGTCGACAGACCGGCTTCGCGGCGACGCTGCGCCGAACGAAAACCAGTGAAGAAAATGGCAAGCCCGGCAATCAGCACCAGTGCATAGGAAAGCGGACGCGGCATCACCAGAAGTTGGCCGAAGCTCACGAGCCACGAGCCGTAAGGCAGATTGATTGAGCCCGTATTGCCAAGGAGGTAAAGCTGAAGGCCAAGCGCTGCCAGCAGACCGGCCAGAGTTGAAACAAAGCTTGGCATGCTGAAGCGGTTATAGAGAAATGCATAAAGCAGGCCGATCAGCGCGCCAGCACACAGCGCCGCCAGCATCGCGATCCCGACAGGCCAGCCGTGATTGACCCAGAGCACGCCGACGATAGCCGAAGCCAGACCGCTGACCGAACCGACCGAAAGATCTATTTCGCCCAGCATCAGGATGCAGACGATACCGAGTGAAATCACACCGATGGTCGAGCAGTCGAACAACAAGTTGACGAGGTTGTTGCTCGATAGAAAGACCGGGTTCAACGTCTGGAAAACGGTCCAGATGATGATGAGACCGACTATAACCGGCAGCGATCCAAGATCGCCCGACCGAACACGATCAAAGAAACTGCGCAACGCGCCTGAAACGCCTTCATCATGGCGCACCCGCGTATCCTGGCGATCAAGAGGGGTATTTCCGGTTGCCTGGTTCATTATGCTTCTCCCCGATCATGGGTCTCACCGGCATCATGCTGCGCCTGACGCCGTTCGGCGCGGCGGGAAACGGAATTGCTGCTCGCGCCAGTAATGGCTGCGACCAGTTCCTCATTCGAGGAATCCGGATAAAAAACACCATTATTACGGCCAAGCCGCAGAACGACGATGCGGTCTGCCACCGCGCGCACGTCTTCCATATTGTGGCTAATCATCAAGACGCCGAGCCCGCGGTCACGGACACGCTCAATAAGATCGAGAACTTCAGCCGTCTGTGCGACACCCAGCGCGGCCGTCGGTTCATCGAGCATGATTAGCTTTGGATCGAGCAGCAGCGAACGCGAGATCGCAACCGTCTGGCGCTGGCCGCCTGAAAGAGAGGCGACGGGCTCACGCACGCTCGGAATACGTGCGGAAAGCTCGTTGAGAAGCTTCCAAGCCTTGATTTCCATCGACACTTCGTCGAGGCGGTAGGGGCTCAACTCACGGCCAAGGAAGATATTGGCCACGACATCGAGATTTTCGCACAGCGCCAGATCCTGAAAGACCGTCGCAATGCCGAGGCCGAGCGCATCACCCGGCGATGAAAGCGTAACCTTCTCGCCATTGAATTCGATTGTGCCCGATGTCGGCTGGTGGACGCCTGCCAGCGTCTTGATGAGGGTGGACTTCCCCGCGCCGTTGTCGCCGACAAGGGCGACAACTTCGCCCGGAAAGACTTCCAGATCGATATCGGTGAGCGCTGAAACGGCGCCGAAATTCTTGGATATGCCGCTTAGGCGCAGCACTGGTTGCCGCGACGACGTAGCGGCTTTGTGATCTTGGGACATGTTTGCTTTTTCCCTGGGTGTCGCAATTTTCCCCAACGTCCTCCGCACATGATAACACGCACGGGGAGAGAATGCGTCCGGCCGAGGCCGGACGCGATGGTTGGGTTACTTTGTGATACCGAGCTTCTTGCAGCCATCGGCATAACGGTCGACGCACAGCGTTTCGGCTGAAACGATGTTCTTGTCGATGATCTCCGCCTTGAGGTTTTCAGCCGTCACAACCACCGGAACGAAAAGCTTCGATGGTGTGTTGTAGAGCGTGGCTTCAGCCTTCGGGGTTTCACTGTTGAGAAGCTGGCCAGCCACGCGCGCGGCTTCAGCAGCAACGATTTCAGATGGCTTGTTGATTGTGTTGTATTGATCACCCGAAATGATGAGCTGAAGTGCGGCAATCGTCGCATCATTGCCCGTGACCGGCGGAAGCGGATCGATACCAGCTGCCTTCATGGCTGCAATCGCGCCGCCTGCAGTGCCGTCATTGGCAGCCACAACGCCGACGATCTGGTCATTGAAGCGAGTGATCTGGCCGCTCGCCCACTGCTGAGCCTTGCTTGGTGCCCATTCAGGCGTGTCGTATTCGGCAAGCGTCTTGTAACCGCTATCCTTCAGTCCGGCATGGATACCCTTTTTGATGAGACCAGCTGCGGCATCAGTCGGTGAGCCGTTGATCTGCAGCACGCCACCTTTGTCACCCGCAACTCCTTTGTCCTTCAGGTGCTTAACCAGCGATTCCGCAATTGACTTGCCGATGGCTTCATTGTCGAACGACACGTAGAAATCGGAGGTCGCATCCGGGATCGGACGGTCGTAAGCGATGACCTTGATATCCTGCGACTGGGCGAGCTTGACTAGCGAAGCTGCCGCTGCCGTGTCGACCGCGTCAAGCACGATCACCTTCGCACCTTGCGAAATGACCGAGTTGAACTGCTGCTGCTGCTTGCTCGCATCGCCATCGGCGTTGAGATAAAGCACCTTGCAGCTTTCGCATATTTTTTTCATCTCGGCTGCGAAACCTGGATAGTCGCGCTCCTCATAACGTGTGGATGCCTGATCCGGCATCAAAAAGCCGACCACTGCATCCTTCACTTCCGCCTGTGCGCCACTGCTTGCGAAAGATGATAGCACAACCGCAGCAAAAGCGGCCTTACCAAGTAAATTCTTCATGTCTCACTCCCACTGTTTTCAGTTTCTGGTTTGCACAACCTTGCAGGCGAATTTGATCCCCCGCTCCACCCATATTTGTCCCCGTAGCGGCCTCCCACTCCATGAATGCCACTCCTAAGGCGCTGCTTCGCATTGCTGCTTATCGCATCACCTGGGGTATAAACATGTTGCACCATCGATAGTGCAGCATTACCATTGCTCAACACCCGGCATGTGGTCAAGAGGAAAATGGCGGAGGAATAGATTGGATTGCGCCCCGCTCCTACTTGCAGCGAACGGTATCAGCCCGCTAAGATCGGGGCCCAGTTCAGACGGATAAGCGCACTTAATGAATACTCCCCGGAAAGTAACCATCTATGATATATCGGAGAGAGCTGGTGTATCCGCCTCGACCGTTGCTTCAGTTATGAATGGATCTTGGAAAAACCGAAGAATTACTAAGGCGACGGCCGATAAAATACAAGGTATAGCGGGCGAACTTGGATATACAATCAATCTTCAGGCACGCGGACTTCGCATATCAAATTCCGGCCTGATCGGCATGATCTTGCCGATGCTGGACAATCGCTATTTCAGTTCTATGGCAGCTTCGTTTGAAACGGTGGCGCGCTCACGCAATCTTGTCCCCGTCGTGGCCAGCACATTGCGCGACCCACAACAGGAACGCAGTACCGTGGAAACACTGATCGCCCATAACGTCGACGCCTTGTTGATCGCTGGCGCAACTGACCCGGACAGTGTCGCCAGGCTTTGTGAAGCGGCTCACCTGAAACACATCAATGTAGATCTCCCAGGCAAACACGGCGCTTCCGTTATCAGCGACAATTATGATGGCGCCCGTCAGCTCACACAACAAATTGCCAGTCGCAGGTCACGTCGGGAAGAAAACAGTTTCTACTTCATCGGCGGGGTGGACAGCGACCACAACACACGTGCGCGGGTGCAGGGCTACCAGGATGAGCTGGCTGCGCTAAGCCTTCCGGTTCACGCTGACGGCATCATGACGAATGGGTATAGTCCCGATATCGCTGCAAAGACGATCCGTGATATTTACAACAAATTGAACGGGCTACCAGAGGCACTATTCGTCAATTCGACAAGCCCTTTTGAGGGCGTCGTCAGCTTTCTCAAAACGCTTTCGGTTGATGAGGTTAGAGAGTGTTCCATCGGATGTTTCGATTGGGATCCCTTCATTGAAGTTCTCCACTTCCCGATTGTGATGATCCGTCAGAATGTCCAGGCGATGATCGAGCGTGCATTTGAGCTTCTAGACGAACCCGTTCAAACAACCGACCTACCCGAAATGATTTCGACGGAGCTGATCGTTCCCCGCGACCTTTGAGTTTCACGAGTAGAATGAAAAGGTTCCTTCCAGACGATCACCGTGCGTTCTGTTTCCTCAGACAAATGAGCTGAACCGTCAGCCCCACAATGAGAATGAACAATAAACCGGCCTGGGTGCCAAGCAGTAATGGTGACTTGAGATCGGTCACGAAAGGATGACCGTCCGGCACGCGACGCAAAATCTCGCTTACCGCCGGCACCATCAGCAGAAATGCCGTAAAGCTTAAAAAGATCGTTTCCAGATAGCCAACTGCACGGCCAAAAATCGATATGTATCCAACCGCATATCCCGCAATCAACAAAACCATCGTTGCCGCACCGATAATGTAGCTGATCGGCTGGTGTGCGACGAGAAACGTCGTGGCGGCACCAATAAGCATTGAGACAAAATAGGCGGCACCGGATTTCGACCGCGGTACGATTCGCCCATACCGGGCAAGCATGTAGATGGCCAAAGGTATGGCAGGCAAACTCCCAATTGTGTGTAACCAGCCAAGCGGGGAAATCCCAAACATATCAAGTGCTCCTATCAAGCTTCAAACCTACTAGTAGGTAGTTTTTTGAGGCGGTTTCTTCCATCAGCCACCCAGGACATCAAACGAGTTGCGAATAAATCAAGACCGTACTGACGGTAGCAACGACATCCACCCACTTTACCATTGCAACATTTTCCAAGAATACACCGATCACCCCGACAACTGCCGCTACGAGGAATAGTGTCGCACCTGCGATAGTCGCCCTATTCGAGATGTTTGCCGCATGCGCGACCAGCACGGCAATAGCGAATGGGGTTAGGTACGCAGGATCGCGATCCCGAGATATCCGGGATCGTTTCAGTCGAGGAATGTTAAAAAATAGTAACGCCAGAATGCTGGACGCAGCCAGACATCGCAGTTCAATCGTCACAATTGCCTCCCTACCAGTTGGTAGTTTTCGTCGCCAAGCCCATCCATCGTTGAACCAGAATTACTATGCTGCCGATAATCTGCCCAACAATGGCTCAACTATCAGCGAGAACGTTTTCGGATCTCCGTAGGCTCTTGCCGACAACATCGCACCATGGACGGTAGCCATAAAGGCTTCGGCTTCGATTTCAGGCCCCTCCATCAAGCGGATACGACCTAGTTGTTCACCGCGAGTGAGAACCGACGTCAGCCACCTTGATAAGGCTCGGAAATAGGCCTGAATCTCGGGAATGAGTTCCTGAGGTAACACCGGAAGCTCGCTTGCCAAAAGCGCACCCACACAAAAGGACGCAGTCCCGTCCGTGATGCACGCACTCCAATATTGAGTATAGGCGTGCAACTGCTCAAGCGGATCGACGACCTTGCTCTCCAGATTGGCAAAACCGGCTTCCGTGTCTTCGCGATGCCGCACAATCAGCGCTTTCACCAAATCGACTTTGCTCGGGAAGTGATGATGGATACTTGCCTTACGGATGCCCACGACACTAGCGATGTCCGCATAGCTGAACCCATTGTACCCACCCGATATGATCAGGGTTTTGGCGCAACTGAGAATATCGTCAGAGGTTGTAGATAGATTGCTCATGAGCTAAACCTACCTTCTAGTAGGTTGATTGTCAAGAAGCATCAGAACGAACATTATCGGCATTGGCCCGTTTTACGCCATACCCAGAAGTTCGCACTGGCATTGTTAAAAACCTGCCGCGACCCGAACCTGCGGTCAAGGCATGGGAAGGGCTCCCAGCTCTTCCAGATACTCAATGTTTAATGTCGTGACCGCGGTCAAGCGCCCGACTTAAGCTACGCTGCCGACGTTCAGCTACGATCTGCTGGCTTTGGTGGTTGCGAACCGTTTGCTGAACAATCTTCAACTTGCCCTGCAGCGCCTCGAAGGCTGGTCGCTGTGCTGACGACAGGCGATTGATGAGATCCTTTTCGCCTCGCAGGATGGCGTTGCGCCCGAATCTGAGATCGAGTGCCTTACTCACCGTTGCAAATTCCTGAACTATATGAGGTTGAAGCGAACCCGTTACGTCCTCAAGCCTGACGCCCTTCTTCTTCATCACCTCTGTTATCTTCCGCAGCGCGCCGTCGGCCGTTGATGACAATCCAGGAATGGCAACCGCCATACGCTCGCGCTCCTCACGGATTGTTCTCGTCTCCACATCAAGTGCCCGCGTCCACGAGGATCCCAGTGAGCGAACACAGCCTCCCACCTCCGATACGGCTTGAAGCGCGGCCTTTCGTTCACGACCGGTGGCAAGAAGCTTGTCCATGATGCGGCCGGAACCGCGCAGGGCACCATAGGCAGCCGGGTCATTGGCAATGGCTGCCGCGATCCGCTCGCCTGCAATGCCTTTCTGGATCAGGTCCTCGATCATGTCGACAGCACCGGCGGGATCGCGCCAGATACGAGAGGCTGTCTCAGCAAGTGCTGCTCGGTTACGGCGGTAGTGGATTGCGGCAACTGCCCTCTCGCGCGCTTCAACCTCCACCGATGTCTTGAACGTTGTCACGGCAGCAAGCAGCGGCGGTACGGTACGAGCTTCCTGGCCCTCATCGCCATTGTCCGGCAGGCGGATTTTGGAGGAACGGAGAGAACTTTGAATTACAGGCGTTGAGGCTCCTGGTTTTTGCAGGGCGAAGCTTTCGGACCGCTCCTCATGATAGGAAGTGTTTCGTTCCCGCTCTATGGCAAAACCGAGCGCCACGCCTGCCCGCTCCCACAGTTTTGCGACCTGTTGGCGCTTTTGCGCAAACCACGCCAGTTGACGGGTTGCCCCCGCCTCGATGCCGGCTGCAACTTCGGCAAGTGTGCCGATACCACGCCTGCGGGCAAAGTCATCAACATGGGCCTGATAGCCAGCCTCGCTCCTAAAATCGAGCGTGGTGGTTTTGGCGCCTGAGCGAGCAAGGCGGTCGGCCAGTTGCCGGAACAATGCCGGCCGGTGGCTTTCACTTGCAATCCGCTCCCGACGCACGTCCGCGGTTTCAACCAGTTTTGCCGTCCAGACATTGCGTTCGACTGCGCGTTCCTCAACCCGCTTTTTGCCGCTCTCCCCGTCAACGACAGCAGTCTTCACCATGACGGTCTCGACGCCGTCTTTGCGCAAGAAAACCGTGTCACCTCTGGAAGCTCCCGCTTTGGACAGTGCCCCGGGCAGACTGACACCCCAAAGGCGATGGACCTTACCGTCGTTTGTCTTCACATCGACATAAGGGCTTTTGGCTATATCTTCATCCTGCGCCCCAAACCTTGCCTGGCCGGTTGCGACCAGTTCACCGGTCATACCGGTCGCGTGGTCAATACGGGGTTTCTCCCACCATTCCGGTTTGTGCCAAAAATCCTCGCGTGCCGCATAAAGATCAGCCCGATCGCGATGACGGGTCATCGATACATAGGTCAGGTGCTGATCCATCATGCCGGTGGCAAGGACGAACGTGCGATCGACGGTCGCGCCTTGCGACTTATGGATCGTTACGGCATAGCCATGATCGATATGACGATAACTGTCTTCACTGAGGACGATTTCGTTTCCACTATCGAGCCGGACAGACAGAAGCGGATGACGCAGTGCATGGCCAGTGGATACCACCGTGCCAAGCATGCCGTTCCTGACATATTGTGGGCCAGAGCCTCTTGCACGTGGTTCAAGGAAGCGGGCATTTTCCAGGAAGATGATCCGGTCGCCTGCAGCGAACTCCCGCATACCTCGCTCGGTGCGGAAGCTGCGCGCAGCAGTGAGTGCGCCATCCTCCATCATTACCTTGCGCAAGGCTTCGTTCAGCTTGCGGACGTCCTTGTTGGTGTGCGCCAGCACCAGCAAGGCGTCACCGCGTAGCTCGGCACCCCGTTGCTCGTCACCCCGGCCTTTTTGTCCGATCCTCGCCTCGGGCCGCACGCCCGATCCTGACGGTGACTGCGCGATCGCTTCTTTGCGCGCCTCTGCCCAGTCGCTGACCAGCCGGTCGATAAGCGCGTCGCGGGTTTGCGCCTCGATCAGATGTCCACGCCTGGCATAGACATCCAGTCCCGCCTCGACCTTGCCACGGGCGAAGAGTTGCGAGGCATCGCACGCCCATTGTTCCCTTTGCCGGCGCACACCGGCAAGCTCGGCTGAACCGATCCGTTCCGCTATTGCCCGGAAGGCAGCACCTGCCTGGATTGGCTGAAGCTGCATCGCATCACCCACCAGAACGACTTTTGCACCCGCCTCCTCTGCTGCCTTCAGCACATGCGCCATCTGCAACGAGGAAACCATGCCAGCCTCGTCGACCACGAAGACGTCACCACGTTTCAGCTGATCGCGCCCGTTTCCCCAGGCATGTTCCCACGCGGCAAGCGTGCGCGATCTGATACCCGAACTCTTTTCCAGTCCTTCGGCCGCCTTACCGGAAAGTGCGGCACCAAAGACGCGATGAGGTCCACTTTCCCAGGCAAGGCGCGCTGCCGCAAGCAATGTCGACTTGCCTGCACCGGCAAGGCCAACCACGGCTGCAATACCACTATCGCCGGTCACATGGCCAATGGCGTCGATCTGTTCGGGATCAAGCTTCAACGGCTTTAGTGGATCGCCCGTTTCGACGCTCCGTATGGCAGCCAGCCGTTTTGCTTCAACAATCCCGAACCCTTTCTTCTTCGATAAGACATCGGCTGAACAAACCATGTCATATTCAGTGCGCAGGATCTGGCGGGTGGTGAAGATTGCAGGTTCGGTCGCCTGACCAGTCAGCCGCCCGACCTGCTGCGGCTTCAACAGCACCAGATCATTCGATGCCATCAGCCGTGCGCGGATATTGGCGAAGTCGGCCGGATCGTCGACATAGCGGTGGATTACCTTTGCGATATCCTTCTCATCAAAGGTGGAGCGCTCATTACCGATCCGTTTGAGGAGAAGCCCCGGATCGGCAAGCAACCGATCGGCCATTTTCCGCCGCCGTGCCAGATCGGCAGGTGCAAAATACATTTCGACGCCCTGACGCATCATGGCAGTCTTTGCCGGCCCCAAAGACTTTTGAGCGAGACCGTCAAGACCCTGTTCGGCGTAGGAGCGCCCATCCAGACGGATCCCATGGCCAGCCAGTGCCAGATGCCGGTTGGCTGTTTGTCCCCAGGCGATCTTCCATGCCTTCATCGTCTCCTTGTCACCAGCCCAGAGCGTGTAGACGATCTGGCCCTTGGCTCGACCCGTTACTGCAATACGTAGCGGCTTACCATCACGGTCCAGTACTGGAACCTTTTTGAGCCCAAACCCCTCGTCAGTTAGCGGCCTCAAAGCCGTCATCAGATGGATATGCGGATTGCCGTCCTTGTCGTGATAGACCCAGTCGGCGACCATGCCCCTTGAGGTCAGGTTTTCCTTCACAAACTCACGCACCAGGGCAATATTCTCCGCCCGCGTCAGTTCTTCCGGCAACGCGATGATTATTTCACGGGCTAGCTGTGCGTCCACCCGCGTCTCAAAAGCATCGACCGCATTCCAGAGCGTCTCGCTTGCCGCGGCCACACTCTTCCCCTCAATAGCGGTCCGCAGCCAGACTGGAACCTGGTCAGGTAGTGCCAGTTCTTCATGCATCAGTTCCTCGGCACCGTCGCGAAAGCTGACCGACATCCCGGTCTGTTCGTCCATCATGCGAGTGCGATGGCGATAGGCGGCAGCCGAGATGACATTGCGCCCCGCTCCCCTACTGATCAGCTGCGCTCTGATGAACATGATTGCCACGACTTTCCTCCTGACCTTCCAAGCACACAGCGCAAGCGACGCACTGTTACCCTCAAATCATCCGGTAGCGGACCCGATGCCGCTCTTCTGGAAGAAAACCCGCTCAAGGTTTCCAGCATCGGCACAACGAGACTTGCATACGGTAGTTTATTTAACTATTATTTTCTAGTTAGTTAAATTTCGGATCGGCAAGATTCTTCGTCGAGGAGGAACGGCACATTGGTCATCAAATTGTTAATCACGGATATCGACGCGCAAATTGCAAAGCTGCGTAAACGCAGAAAGTTATTAATAGTAAAATTAGCAGGCCGTTTTGCACGCGCTGCGACAAAGGAAGGGCTAGCGGATATGGAAATCACCGATGAGGAGATCGATACCATTTTCGAAGAGATCGCTGCGGGATTTCGCGAAACGGAGAAGAGGAGCGTTGGCAGGACAGCTTATCCGCCGCGTGGAGAGCCAGATTGTGGCGCTGGAGCGGCGGCGAAAGTTCCTCATGGCGGCTGATCGGAAACAGGAAGCGCGCAAGAAATTCATGCTCGGGGCAATTGTCGTTCGTGCAGGATTGTCGGCGGTCGATCGGGCCTTCCTTTTGGGCGGACTGCTGGAACTGGCGAAATTATCAGCCGACACGTCCGAATATCGGCGCTTACATTATATTGGCGAAATTGCTTTCCGAGCTGAAGCGTCACGGGCCAATCTCAGCTCACTCGGCGAGGCTACCGAATGATGGCCAGAACAATACCGCATCCGGGTCGGTTGTTCGTTTTTGTGCCGATCGTTATTTCCAGTTTTGCCTTTTACGTCACGAACTGGCATTGGCCGGAACTGGCCGATGACTTATCAGGACAAACCCAATACTGGTTCCTGCGGGCTTCACCTGTGCCAGCACTCTTGTTGGGGCCACTCGGCGGGCTCATGACAGTTTATATATTGCCGCTGCACCGGCGGCGACCAGTCGCCCTGGTCAGCCTCTTGTGCTTTTTGCTGGTCGCGGGTTTTTACACACTGCGCGAGATCACCCGCCTCTCTCCGTTCGTTGAAAGCGGTGCGTTGCGATGGGACCAAGCATTATCCTTTCTCGATATGGTGGCCGTCGCGAGTGCTGCGATTGGTTTCATTGTTGTGGCGGTATCGGCACGCATCTCAAGCGTCGTGCCCGAAACAGTGAAGCGTGCTCGGTTCGGAACCTTGGGAGATGCAGACTGGCTACCCATGTCAGCGGCAGCACGGCTCTTTCCAGGAAATGGTGAAATCGTTGTTGGCGAGCGCTATCGCGTCGACAAGGAACTCATCCATAAACTGCCATTCGATCCAAACGATCCGTCTACATGGGGGCGCGGTGGAAAAGCGCCCTTGCTAACCTACAACCAGGATTTTGATTCAACCCATATGTTGTTTTTTGCGGGATCAGGTGGATATAAAACCACCAGCAATGTTGTTCCGACAGCACTGGTCTATACCGGTCCAATCATTTGCCTCGACCCTTCATCCGAGGTTGCATCAATGGTGATCGATCATCGCCGGAAAGAGCTCGGGCGCGAAGTCATGGTGCTCGATCCGACTACTCCGAGCACGGGTTTCAACGTTCTTGACGGCATTGAAACTTCGACCAAGAAAGAGGAAGATATTGTCGGCATTGCACATATGCTTTTGTCGGAGAACGTGCGCTTCGAAAGTTCAACAGGCTCTTTTTTCCAGAACCAGGCGCACAATCTGCTGACCGGGCTTCTGGCGCATGTAATGCTTTCGCCAGAATTTTCCGGTCGACGCAATCTGCGCAGCCTGCGCCAGATCGTTTCCGAACCGGAGACATCGGTTCTTGCCATGCTACGCGACGTTCAGGAACATTCGGCCTCGACATTCATTCGCGAAACGCTTGGCGTTTTCGTCAACATGACCGAGCAAACATTTTCTGGCGTCTACTCTACGGCATCGAAGGATACCCAGTGGCTATCCCTCGGCAATTACGCAGCCCTTGTCTGCGGCGACAGCTTTAAACCTGCCGAGATGGCCGCGGGCGAAAAGGATGTATTCCTCAATATCCCCGCATCGATCCTTCGCTCCTATCCGGGGATCGGGCGCGTAATCATTGGCTCTTTAATCAACGCAATGATCGAGGCAGATGGCGCATTCAAGCGTCGGGTTTTATTCATGCTCGATGAAGTCGACCTGCTTGGCTATATGCGCGTACTGGAAGAGGCACGTGATCGCGGCCGAAAATACGGGATCAGCATGATGCTGATGTACCAGTCCGTTGGCCAGTTGGAACGCCATTTCGGTAAAGATGGTGCGGTATCATGGATCGATGGATGCGCGTTCGCGAGCTACGCGGCGGTTAAAGCGCTCGAAACCGCGCGTAACGTATCTGCGCAATGCGGAGAGATGACGGTCGAAGTGAAGAGTAGTTCTCGTAACATCGGATGGGATGTAAAAGGCAACGCCTCGCGAAAATCTGAAAGCATCAACTTCCAGCGTCGACCGCTCATAATGCCGCACGAAATCACGCAGTCGATGCGCAAGGATGAGCAAATCATTATCGTACAGGGACACGGCCCGATCCGCTGCGGTCGCGCTATATATTTTCGACGTAAAGAAATGGAAGGAGCAGCTGCAGTCAATCGGTTCGTCAAATCGGGTGAACGTAAAGTCCCTTGAATACTATCATCACTAATCAGAGAGGTGGCTGGGTGTTGCAAGAACTTCAGCACCTGGAGGTGGCGAACCAACCAACAAACTTCAAGCAAGCCAACTCGCCCATCAGATCCGCCACGATCAACTGGACTCGCTGAGCCAGTAGCCTCTCCGAGCGCCTATTCCTCGACAATCAAATTGATCTTTCACTCTGTGCAGGGTCATCGCTCGGTTTACGTCCATCGTGGCCATACAGCGTCGCGTCTTTCGTGCCCACATCCACAGCGTGAATCAGGCCCCCCAGACAAAAGAAACCAAATTCTCAAACGGATTCTCAAGAACGAGCTCCTGGTATTAATTTGTGATATATTAATTATATCAAAATATTACAGAAGATGTATTCTTTATAATTCTTCTCGTCAACAAGGAGAACGGTTATGGAAATGTCTACATTTAGTTCTATGGCTGACTTATTCTGCGAAGGAAAGAACATTGGAACCATTATAGCATTTCCATAGCCACTGAAGGCGATAAGAAATTTACAAAAGGTGTCATGTGGGCAAGCATGGACATGCTCAGGCAGGCCTATGCAGGCGAACTTGTTCAATTATCATCAGAAAAAGGCGATGGCCTGTTGAGTGTCGATGTGCGGAATATCGGCATACATGGAAGTGCAGACTTCATCCTCGTTGGAGCGCTGACGTTCTAAAATTCAAACTCTCTAAATTCCCCGAAACTAGTTAAGGTACACGCCAACAACCCAGGCTACCAATCCGATATCGATGCATACTATGAGGAATGCAATCAGATATACGCGCGTCTTACGATTTACAGATTGTTGAACTATCATTTTCTGAGCACCGAATATTTTAACCATCGTTGAGACGATACCAGCCTCGAAAGACCCTCACGAAATAAGCTTCGCGATCACGCTGAGAAATCGCCGCGTTCATGCTCAAGTAGGTTTTCAACCCAGTTATATGCGTCGCAGGCATATGTTTTGCTAAACACCTTGCACTGAACGGTTCCCGGACCCGGTTTTCTATCCGCACAATATTCCGGATGGCCGGATATAGCTTGTCACGGCGAACCTCATCAGCCCTATGATCTCTCGCAACATCGCCTATTGCGCGGGGCCTCATCATATCAACCATGAGCCAACCTCAATCGGAGCGTCTTTCTAGGGGGCCATCGCAGTATTGACGATTTTGATGTGATTTGCGGGGCCGTTTGGCCACCTTCATTCTCCCAGGCTTCCAACTCCATTTGAATAGATTGAGATAACCGTTGGGCACGAATTGCCAGAAGCATGTCCAGCATCTGCACAGGATCATGGCGACCGTTGCTGAATATCTCACAAAGGTGTTTGGCGGCTTCCAGACGGGTCTCCGGCTTGTCGCTCCTGTCCAACGAATAGCCTGAGCGTTGCAGAAAAGCGCGAAGCAAAGGGAAATCTTCAGGTCCAAAGTACGGCAGGCGTGAAGCGGAAGACATAACGTGCCCCTTCGTTTTGGGGCCGGAGTTTATCTTCTCCCAACGACAGCGCCCGTTTTAATTGCTGTTGATAATAAACTGTGCACCCATTTAAATTAAATCACAAGAAGAGATTTAATAATTATTATATTAAGAAATATTCATCTCAAAAAATTGGCTTAATATTCGGGACTTTATGAAAATCAAAGCGCCAATTTATACTATTTAATTTTCTCTATTTCATGAATGAACTAATGGCATACTGCGCTGTATTAAAATAGTTCTGTTCATTTGAATCGAGACCATGATGGCGCGTGAATACAGCCTTCAGCCGATCTAGAAAGTTGGGTTCGGTTTCGGCCAAATGCCCGATGAGAACCTGAAGGATCTGCTCGTGAGCCAGAACCTTCCTTTCCAGAGCCGTGGTGTCATTGGCCATTGCGTTTACTCCTCGGCAGGACATGACGCGGCGACCGTGAACGTGAAAATCCACCGCAAGCACGTCGTAGAATATTCGCCAGCTTGGTCCAATCCTTTGATGGCGACGTCATCTGTTGACGGGCACTTGTGAGGTCGCTTTTGCTGGCCGCCCTATCCTCATCGTGCCGTGGGCGCATGGTATTTTTTTGCTGAGCACTGTTAGAATTATGTTCTTTTCTCATTATAGCCTCCTCATTCGGTGACCCAAGGCGCTTTAAAGCGCCTTGGCCAGTTCGTTACCGCATGCAGTTGCGAGCGCGGTATTTGGCTGTTCCGTTCCCAGCGGCGTTGCCCATCCCGACTTTTCGATAAGGCTACGCCGAGAGTAAGCTGGCGCGGCCTTGAACTCGGCAAGGATGTTCACAACCGCCGGATCGTTTCTGGATTTTTCAAGACAGTAAGGCGTTAGGGCAATCGCTACGCCGTCAGACATATTGGATGCAATCAGACGCTCAGAAGTACCTTGCGTGATCCATCCACCTGCGGAAAAGCCGACAGCGATTGCTGCAATGGCACCAACCAACGCTCCGCCAAGGGCGGGCTTTACCCATTCAAACTTGTTCATGATGGTATCCGATCTTCAGCGATCGAACGCACTTAATTATGCGTTAGACATCGAGTATATCACCACCGATTTCTATTTGCGCGCGATTTTATCATCGAGTAGTAATTTTTAGTTGCCGCCCTGGCGCGACTATGAGATTTGGTCGCTGCATAATTTTTTGAAACAATCAGACTGACCGTCGCGGGTTTAGTTGCGCCGCAAGAACAGCAATTCGCGCAAGTCCGCTGCATTTCTTGGAAGCTTGCGCGGCCCTACCCCCTTGTCACCAGGGCTAGGGAATCTATCTCGGGAGGAAACGATGGTTGCGTTGAGCTTTATAGTGTCGGGAATTACTGTGTCGTGCCAGACAAGTCGATGACGGCAAGAAATATGACGATGCCCTACCGGCTTGCTGTGCCGACCTTAAAAGGCTTTGCAACACCGCTCGTAATCCTTATGCTTAAGTCACGGAGGCCGCAGGAATAACAATTCGGCCCTGCCGGTGGTACTGAGATCGTGCTGAATGCAACGTCAGGACTTACTACCTCATCTGCCGCGCGCAGTTGCGATCTATCGAAAGTGTCGCCTTTAAGTGACCTTAATTGTTCGCTTGCTATCAAAAAACAATCAGTCCACCCTTGATTATCAGCGAATTATTTGAATACGGGCTACGCTGACCAGGACTGAATTGTCCGTGCCCGCAATTTGAAAGGAGGACGCCATGTCTTCCAATATCTATAATGTGGATTTTCACACAAACCATCGCATACTGAAGCAGATGATGACTAAGGCAGGCTATCTCACTTCCAAGATGAAGCCATTGCCCGGCCCTTATTATAATCAATCTGCGTTAATTCTACGGAATTTCATGGCAGGGGCGATGGGCGACGTTCAAACGGATGCAGATCCGCAGACCGAGGGAACGTCGGCTTACGTGCCGCTTGATAGATACTGTTCCAAGATGGTCCCCGTGGTGACTTCTAGAACATAGGTCGAAAATCATAATCTTCTGCAAAAACAAAGGTAATATTGTTAAATTGAAATCGCCGTCAACTCAAAATACAATTATTACTAATATTAATTTGACAGAATATAATTATCGTTGTATAAAATAAAAATCGATATTTTCTTGCTGAGATTTGCTTATTGCACATTTAGCACCGTGCGCTGAACGAACACTCCCTTTAAAAATCGTTTCATCATCGCGTTACTTTAGTGCGCGATCATTAATATTTCTATGAAAGGGGTTCAAATGAACACCGGTACAGTTAAATGGTTTAACGCGACAAAAGGTTTTGGTTTTATTCAGCCCGACAATGGCGGCAGTGATACGTTCGTTCATATCTCTGCAGTAGAACGCGCAGGTATGCACTCGCTAGATGAAGGCCAGAAGCTGACCTATGATCTGGAACAGGATCGCAAATCTGGCAAAATGACGGCATGCAATTTGCAGGCCGCCTGATTGAAGCTTCTCCCATCTTGTGACCACGGATGTACTGGCACAGACGAGGGAAGTTTACTTTGAGGGTCGGGCAGTTGCCCGACCTTTTTTATTTAAGCCGCTCACCAGAGGGTGATAAATCCGAAAGAGATACTCAGAATGAATAGCCATGAAAAAGGTAACCATTCCGATATCAACTCGAATAGTGGTCCGAGCATTTTAAATCACTTAACTGCAACTCAGCGTGACATGAAAGATGCCCGCAACCAGATGGAGCCACCATCAGAAGACTGGTCAAAACTTTCAAATATACTGAGACGATCTTGTGGCGGCTCATCACGAAGGCGCTCTTTGCGCACATAGGAATTCATTTTCATTGGAGCCTACCATGCTTGAACAAAAGCCTATTGAACTGACCGAAGATACACTTTCCAAGATATCCCGCCCGCACAGGGACGCCAAAAGTGCGATAACAGACAAAACTGTAAAAAGGATCCTCCATACAGAAAAGGTTGCGGTGGACGCCAAAACAGAACGGCTTAAGGCCGCCCGGTTGGAACGCGATAGTAAAGGATTAGGTTCGTTAAAGGTAAGCCGGCGCGCTAAAAAGGCAGAAAAGAATTAAGCGAAGCGGGGTGAATTGCTGTTAATGGGTAAAACGGCCTGCACATGGAAGAAGCATGCCATTACCCGCTCTAGATAGTAACACAAAATCATCGCGCGTGATTGTTGCCCGCTGTTCCTTGGGGCAGTTGGGACTTTACTTTTATCGCCCCTAAATAACATTTGACCTACCGATTGCATATGCCTTTCAGCTACGCTCGGCAATGCTGCCGGCTCTTTTGTGACATCAAACGTTCATCCGATAGGGCGAGTAAGGATAAGGTTCCGCGCTTGATACATTGAAAACCGAACAGACGACAATGACGCTGAAAATCAAGCTTTGGAGCCATCGCTTTCCAGCTCCGTCTGGGAGCACATGGCGAAAGCGAGCCATCGCGGCGGCCCCTAAGAGGCAGATAGACCCAACTTAATCAATGACCTCGGCATACAAGCCGTAAAATGTAAAAAGCTGCGCCTGAGCCAGGCCACGGCACGCTTCGATCTGCTTTTAAACAGATCGGCGCTTTAAACCTTTCTTCCTAAAGCATAATCTTATCGATCCTCGTTTCAATTCGGTCGGATTATCCTCAAAAGGCTGACTTGCATATCAGCCATGTAGATTTAAACATTGTCGGTTACCATCAATCATACCATTTGCGCTGAAGTTACAGCACAATGGATGATTCCATGAAACCGAACACATATGTGGCCACGGTCATTGTTGCCTGCGCGCTATTTTTAGCCTGGTCTATCGTGGAGCGAACGCGGTTGGAACTTGCTCGAGCCGAAACGCTTCAAACGATTTTTACCGATGTGCTTAAATAAACTCAGCGCTTCGGATTTTGGAGGCTGTTCCTCGAATTACCGGTTGCGCGCCTTCATCAGCACCCAGATCAGAACGATCATAATGACGAGCCCGGCAGCCAAGCCAATAAGGGCGCCATAGGCGGCGCCGTAGTTACCACCAGCTAGCGCGCCAATGCCGGCCCCAAATATCAGTAAGGTAAGCGGTGGCATGCATCCGATCATTGGTAAGTCCTTGAAATCAAAAAACAGCAGCTAATTCGCTATCATTGCCATGGTCGTTTATTGTGCGTTAGTGAATCCTATCGTCCAGTGATCCTGACTATTGTGGAACCAAGATGTGAAAAAACGGAGCAGAAACCCGGCTTTCTCAACCGCTAAACGGCGCATATATGACATGCAGCCTACTCTAGAATTTCGCACCTACCCGCAGCGCAATCGCTAAGTCTCTGGCGCCGGAACCACCGAAACCGGTTCTATACCCAGTGGCCGTGGACCACGGCATTGTCGAAACTGAAATCGAGTGACAGCCCCACATTACCGCTATCGGTACTATCGCCTTTTGCATCAAGGGCATAGGGAAGCTTGCCAAAATCGCGATTGACTCTCATTCAGAATGAGAACATTTTAGGAACATCGGAAGGCGGCCCGATAACAATTACAGACACTTTGGAAGGTGTGTGTTTGCTTCACGGGAGCGGGACTATGAACGCGGTTACGCAGGAATATAAATACGACGACGAAATTGAGTTGGTTCTCGCCTACCACAAAGGCGATGTGCAGGCTGCGATAGGCGCGCTTCTTAAGGACCGAGACTTTCTCGTTAAGGAAATCGAATACGCCAGTCTGGCTATGTCGATGGGCTTTGCACGTGGATGGAAGCCGACGATATTTGTGAAATGAGCAGATCGCACGGTGAGCAGCCTATGACACTAGTCAATAGGAAATACCCGTTTCAGGTCGTGCTTTTCTTGACCGAATGGCACCGAACTGAAGAAAGCCAGCAAGAGTTCATCCGGCTGTATGGCGGCGTTCCCTACGGCCCAACGGACAAGAAGTCCAAGTCGTGGGAGACATCTATTGATCGATGAAACCGCCGCCACCTTATTTGACCGAAATTCCGATATCGGCTCGGATTGTGGATCTGTTCGCCTGGTACGAGTTGTACGGATATTGCTGCTGCTGCGGACACATCGGGGCGGTCGACAGAACCATGCTCATACGCAAATACGGAACACATACCTACTTCGTTGACCTGCATAGGCGCATGCGCTGCAAAACCTGTACGGCAAAAGGCGATGCCCAGTTCGGAATTACGAAGATGCCGAGGTGATGAATGGCTGGATATAAGAACGACAACACGCACGTGGCCAAGGTCGGAAAGTCGTTCGAACACTTTTGCAATTCGAAGGACTGCAAGGAATGGGGATCATTCGGTTACAAACTGCCGAGCGGCCAGCTTTGGGTCTGTTGTTCTCATAAACAGGAAGGCGAGGATGCTCTAGCTGGACGGCGCAAATAAGAGCGCTAGTTATCTCATACCCCCTGAATGCTTTCGAAAGCGAAGCAACCATAGGGCGCAATGAGGAGACGCCTTAATGCCTGAACCGAAAGAAGCCGGCCAATCAGCAGAGGTTCTAAAAGAAAGTCTCCCCTCAAAAGCAGCGGCTATTCATGAACTCATTCGTCGTGAAGGCGAAAAGGAAATGAATAGAGAGGCGATGGCGCTGTTGTGGTCGGCTATTGCCGGTGGAATATCGATGAGCACGTCGATGATCGCACGTGGCATCCTTGAGACCTACCTTCCTGACGGCGATTTGTTCTTTCTTCTCAGCTCAGCTGGCTACACCGTCGGCTTTATAATTGTGATAATTGCCAACCAGCAACTATTCACTGAAAACACGATAACCCCGGTTCTGCCCTTTATGACAGAGCCTACAATGTCTCGCTTTTTCAAAGTGATACGCTTGTGGTCCATCGTACTTCTAGGAAACCTTATTGGCGGAGCGATCGCTGGCTTCGTTATGGCGTCGATGCCCATTTTTTCTGAAGAGGTAACTCGAACATTTATCGAGATGGGCAAACACCTTATGGAAGGTACAAGCAATGAATTGTTCAGCAAGGGCATCATGTCTGGATGGCTAATTGCGACGTTGGTTTGGATGCTTCACAGTACCAAACAAGGCCATATATTTCTGATATTCTTGATCACCTACCTCATCGCTATCGGTGACCTAACCCATATCGTTGTGGGATCGATTGAAGTCCTCTTTCTGCTTTTCATTGGCGAAGTTTCCCTGTTCGACAGCATCTTTAAATTCGGACTACCTACACTTTTCGGGAACATTATCGGCGGAACATTCATCTTCGGGCTGATCTCTCATGCGCAGATCCGGGCAGATGAATAGCTGCGACAAGGAGGAGCGCATGTGCAATCTTTATAATTGCACCGCGACATATGGGCGATGCACCGCCTATTTCCAACGGTTGGAGGCATGAAGCCAAGGACATGCAGAGGCCCTGCCCGACGCCGATCTGATCGACCCCAATCCAGACAATGATGATGAGGAAGTACCAGCAAGCTTGATTTAAGGCGACCAGACTTCGTCCTTCGCGTGACTTTTGTACTGTTCCCAGCCATTCTGATCGTGGGGCAGCTTTTAAAGTGTGCAGGATTGGGCGGATGATATGGTATTTCATAGTTGAGGGCGCGCTCATCATAGCGCTACTAATTGTGGTTGTGATTATGATCGTGCAGATGAGGCGTTGATTTTCGCGCCCTACCTCAAGCGGTAAAATACGATGTGAGGCGCAGTCAATACGTCAGAACGATAGACACTGGCAAGGATATCTGACATATCCGTGCCGTGAGAACATTTTAGCAACATTGGCAATTAAAGGTGCGACGAGCTTCATGGCGATTAAATTTACAAGCACTCCTGACCGTCCAGTAGAACCAAAGGTGGGCAAAGCGCCAAAGAAAAAGGACAAAAAAGTTGCAAACAATAATCCAGAGTTGGATCTGAAAGCCGGTGCAAGTTCACCTGAATGACCATAGCGCAGCTCGTTGTCGTTGTGGCGTTCGCTTGCAATGATGCCGGTAATCCACACCAAGCAGCCTCAGGTCCCATCCGTGACCGCGTTCGACCAGAGAGTAATAGATCTGATTGGCAGCGTTGCGCGGCCAGACATAATGGTCGGCCGCAGCCTGTGACTTCAACACTTGCCAGCTAGCGGAATTGTAGACGCGAATAACGCGAATCTTGCCTGCTCACCCGAGCGTGTCGAGCGGCGACAGCACTTCCTCTCGACCGATGTTGTTAACCTCGAAGGTATGAAACTGGTGGATGTCGATGAGGTGACGCGCTCGGTAGCGCCCAAATTGCCCACTTGCTGAAGAGCGGGCCAACGGCACCGAAGGTTCTGGCGCCAAGACCGGGGCAGGTTCCCCAATGAACCACCCCGGCGCTGATCCTCATGGCTTCAAGGAACTGCCTAGCAGAGCATCAATGTCGATCGCGGCTGCCATCGCTTTGTATCCAGCATCGCCTGGATGCAAGTGGTCACCAGAATCCAGTTCAGCCTTCATCCGGGCGGGATTTGCCGGGTCGCGCAGGACTGCGTCAAAATCGACAACGCCGTCAAACTCATCGCTTTCACGGATCCACTGGTTCACCGCCTGTCGGATCTTGTCTTTTTCAGGCGAGTGGTGACCTTCGATTATAGAACCTTTCGCTACGCCTTCATTAGGAGCAATCGTGCCCCCGATAATGCGCACATTGTTGGCGTGCGCCATTTCGATCAGTTCGCGATAGCCCTGAATTATGTCGTCAGCGCTCACCATAGCCTCGTCAGGGGCAAAACCACCACCAGGCCAACCAATGTCATTGGTTCCGAACTTTACAATAACAGCTTTGACGCCGGGTTGCGCAAACACATCGCGGGCTGCGCGAACCAGACCGGCGCGCCCCATTCCATCTTTCAGCAGCCGGCCACCGGAAATGCCGGCATTAAGAACGCCGACACCGCGTTCCGCCAGTCGCTCAGCCAACGCATCCGGCCAACGAGTATTGGCTCCGGGGGTGGAACCGTTCCCATCGGTCAGTGAGTCACCAAGAGCTACGACAGTAGTCGGCGTCTTTTCCGTTTCCACGATCAGGCCACTGAAAAAAACACGCGTGCTGTATTGAGATGCAGTACCAGGCAGGCGCTCGGCTCCAGTCATATCACCGTCCACGACGTATGCGGTATCGCGCGCATCGAAGTGGAAACCGGAAGGTTGAGTGTTTTTAGGTAGATAAAGCGATACCGCAACTTCAGTTAGTGCCGGCAGTGACAGATTGATCGGGTCGCTGATCATACGCCCACCAACAGGAACAACGACCTCCTGTTTTCCGCCGAAGTACACAATGCTATCGGTACTAGCGACGATGGCAGAGCCGTTGTCATGACGAGCCAAATGGGCAGCGCCGATATGCAGCGGCGCAATTCCGTCCTCATTGCTGATGACCACACGCAGCTTGCTACCGCCGATGCTCAGCCGTGCCGTCTGGCGTATGGTTTGCTGATTGTACTGAGAAGGAACGCCAAGCGGTAACACGAATTTGTTGTCCCACATCGGCTGGGTTGCAGCCATCCAGCTCGGGCTCCAATAATCACCCGGTTGTGCAGCAGATGCCGTGGAAACCGCGATGGTGCCAGCCAGTGTCAGAGCGATGGCACCAAGGCGGAAGATCGATTGAAGAGATTGCGTTTTCATGGTGAGTTTCCTTTTTGTCAGACGATGTAAAATTGGGGGCAACGGTGGGGCTCAAGCAGATTCACGGGAATGAAGCAGGAGGCGCATTCACGTCGCCTGCAGATATCGGCTCAGCGAAGACTGCCTCGAGCAACGGCCCACCCGGCGCGCGAAAAAACAGCCGCCGCTCCTGAATGTCAGCCAGATCCATCGTGCTGTAACGGATGTCGAGCCGTTCAAGTCTGGATCGAAAATCGGCATAGCCGTTCAATCGGAATCCGACGTGGTCTATCGCCTCGGAAGCGCAATCGAGATGGCTGCCAAACGAACCAATAATATGAACTAGCGGATGACCTTCGCTGTACAGCCAGCAGCCTGGTATGCGCTGTATCTGAGCCGGGCGCTCGCCAGGCATCATTCCGAATAGTTTGATGAAGAAGTCGCGAGTGGCGGGAATATTGCGGGTGCGCAGGGTAACGTGGTCAAGTTGCATATCCATTTCCTTTCGGAAACTGGTTTACATCATGCAGAAAATCCGGATAATTGAGAAAAAATCGAAATATTAATTTGGAAATTTCAAATAATGGTTCTGGACAATCTCGCACTCTTCCTGCGGATCGTGGAAAAAGGCGGTCTGGCTGCCGCTGGACGAGAAGTGGGGCTATCACCCGCGACAGTCACAGAGCGGTTGGCTACGCTCGAAGCCTATTATGGTGCAACCCTGCTCACCCGCACGACGCGCGCGATAAGTCTGACCGAAGAAGGCCGTTTGCTCGTGGCAGGCGCCAGGCGTCTACTGGCCGAGGCCGAAGAACTGGAAAGTCGTATCAAGCTCGGCACAGAAACCATTTCTGGGCCAATTCGATTAAGCGTTGCCGAGGACCTCGGGCGGACGCATATCGTGCCGATTATCGATGCATTCCTGACAGAGCACCCGAACGTCACCGTCGATCTTCATTTGAGCGATGGTTATGTCGATCTTGTCGGTCAGGGGTTCGATTTTGCAATCCGCCACGGAGTTCTTGTCGATAGCTCCCTTCGCAGCCGTTCTCTTGGCACCAACCGTCGGCTAGTCTGCGCCTCCCCGGCCTACCTTGAAGAAAAAGGCACGCCGCTACACCCAAATGACCTCACCGCCCACGATTGTCTGATCGTGCGGTTTGGTCAGGATCTCTATGCAGAGTGGCCGTTCCGGATTGACGGTGAGGTCAGGCATGTCATGGTTCGCGGGCGACGAGCGGCTAACGATGGTGGGCTTGTTCGCGAATGGTGCGTTGCCGGTCAAGGTATCGCTTTGAAGTCCTTTCTCGATGTGGAGATGGACCTTGCCTCAGGTGTGCTTGTAGAAATTCTGGAAGAGTTTTCGCCAGGTAATACCGATCTTCGGATCGTCTATCCGGCAGGCCCCGTCCAACCGCGCCGCGTTCGTCTTTTGATAGATCTTATTGGCGACAGGCTAAAACGAGATCGATGATGGTCGCCGTAATGTCCGACATCAGGGCCTTTGAGACAAAACTGGTTTAATTAAGAAGAGAGGATTTTCGGCTCATCATAGCTTTATCA
>NZ_VEWK01000008.1 GCF_006376675.1 Brucella pecoris | reverse complement strand
TCACCTCCAAGTCATCGACCGGATACCATCCCGGTCAAACGGTGATTGCGCACCACGCGCCATGCTCGGCGCACCCAATAAAAAACGGCGCCGAAGCGCCGTTTTCATTTCATTTATGTTCGCTCACTTGCTGATGACGCGGTTGGCCGCCGATACGATGGCTTCCAGTGAAGCACTGACAATATTGTCGTTGATACCCACGCCGAACAGCTTACCGTCCGGATGAGCCATTTCGACATAGGAGATGGCCGACGCATCCGAGCCCTGCTGTAGTGAATGTTCGGAATAATCCACGACCGACATCTTCACACCGAGATATTTGGACAGCGCATCGACAAAGCCGTCGATCGGACCGGTGCCCTTGCCTTCGATATTCCTGGTCACGCCGTTATCGGTGATTTCGGCGGTGAGAATACGGCGGCCCTTCTGCTCCGGATCGGGCATGGTGTGATGATCGACGAACTTGATGCGAGCATCCGGCTGGGTCACGTAAAGCTTCTGGAACTCCTCGTGAATCCGCTTCGACGGCAACTCCTTGCCTTCTTCATCGGTGATGTTCTGGATGATCTCGCGGAACTCGACCTGCAGATTGCGCGGCAGATTCAAACCGTAATCGGCCTGCAGGATGTAAGCGATACCGCCCTTACCCGACTGCGAATTGATGCGAATAATCGCTTCGTAGGAGCGGCCCACATCCTGCGGGTCGATCGGCAGATAGGGCACCTCCCAGACCGGCGAGTTGGCAGACTTGCGCGCCTTCATGCCTTTATTGATCGCATCCTGATGCGAGCCCGAGAACGCCGTATAAACCAGTTCACCAACATAGGGATGGCGTTCGGCAATCTTCAACTGGTTCGAATATTCATAGACTTCCTTCATCCGGTTGATGTCGGTGCAGTCCAGTTCGGGGTCCACGCCCTGCGTGTACATATTGAGCGCCAGCGTCACCACGTCGACATTGCCGGTGCGTTCGCCATTGCCGAACAGCGTGCCTTCCACGCGGTCGGCCCCGGCCATCAGGCCCAGTTCGGTTGCAGCGATGCCCGTACCGCGGTCATTGTGCGGATGCAGCGAAATAATCAGGTTCTCGCGATTGTCGAGATTGCGGCACATCCATTCGATCTGGTCGGCATAGACGTTCGGCGTGTTCATCTCGACCGTCGAGGGCAGATTGACGATCAGCTTGTTGTCCGCTGTAGGCTTCACAATCTCGATGACCGCGTTGCAGATTTCCAGCGCCACATCCATCTCGGTGCCGGTGAAGCTTTCCGGCGAATACTGGAAGCGATAGCCGCCACCCGCTTTCGCAGCCATATCCATGATCATCTTGGCAGCGTCGGTTGCGATCTGCTTGATACCGCCGACATCCTTGGCGAAAACCACACGGCGCTGCAATTCACTGGTGGAATTGTAGAAATGGATGATCGGTGACTTCGCGCCTTCAAGTGCTTCGAAAGTGCGCGTGATCAGTTCGGGGCGGCACTGGACCAGAACCTGCAAATCCACTTCGTCGGGAACATTGCCCTGTTCGATGGCCCAGCGGCAGAAGTCGAAATCCGTCTGCGAAGCGGACGGGAAGCCGATCTCGATTTCCGGAAAACCCATATCGACCAGCAGGCGGAACATACGCTCCTTGCGGTCATGCCCCATGGGGTCGACCAAGGCCTGATTGCCATCACGCAGATCGACTGAACACCACACCGGTGCCTTTTCGATGCGCTTGGACGGCCAAGTGCGGTCATTGAGCTGCGGGGCCGGGAAAGGCGAATATTTGGTGCCTGCAATAGGCATGCCTTTGCGCTCAACATTGGATTCGGATTGCGGTGTGGCGACGGACTGATTCATTTTCGTTTCCTCCCGGCTTTCGACGGCATTATAGCCCGTCGAGCACGGATACTACTGATCGATTATAAGGGTTTTTTGAAAAGGAGCACAGGCCAGCGGGACCGTTTTCGACCGCCGGACGCTCCTTCAGCGAGCCCGGCGATCGCCGCTAAGGCCGAGGGTAAGAAGCGAGTTTAGAACGCAAACATCAACGCGCGCGCCGAAGGCGGCTGCGGAATGTTCCAAGGATGTTGCGTTTTTGATCGTCATGGCAAAAGCTTTTACACGCGAGATTTGTACTGCGCAAGACAGTATTTCATTCAGGCGAACGGAACAGAACTGGTCCCCGGAGGCAGCTTTGCCTCATCCTCCGGTTCGACATGGATCACCACGCGTGCACTATCGACCTGCTTTTTCAAGGCATCCTCGATACGGTCGCAGATCACATGGGCATCGCCAACACTCATATCAGCCGCAACGACCAGATGAAATTCGACGAAGGTGACACGGCCAGCGATACGCGTCTTGAGGTCGTGAACCTCGATGGCTCCGCCGGCATTGGCCGAGATCACATCGCGAATGCGCATTTCCTCGGAGGGGTCGACACCAATATCCATCAATCCCTGCACCGAGGAGTTGATGACGTGCCAGCCCTGCCAGAGAATATTGATTGCCACCAGAATGGCAAGCAGCGGATCGAGTATGGCCCAGCCGGTCACAACAGCGCCGACAAGACCGACCAGAACGCCAGCAGAGGTAAACACATCCGTCATGATGTGCTTGCCGTCGGCTTCCAGCGCCGGCGAGCGGGACTTGCGACCGGTGCGGATCAGCAATGTCGCCCAGAAACCGTTTATGACGGCTGCAGCGGTATTGATGCCCAGCCCAAGCCAGGGCTCATCGAGCATTCGCGGTGTTTGGAGCGCAAACCACGCCTCGCGGAAGATCAAAAGTGCGGCGACCGTAATCAGAACGCCTTCCACGACAGCCGAAATATACTCGGCCTTATGATGTCCGAAGGGATGGTTGTCGTCGGCAGGCAAATAGCTGACCCGGATGGCCCACCACGCGCCGATTGCCGCGATCACATTGACGATGGATTCCAGTGCGTCCGAATAAAGAGCCACGGAGCCGGTCAGCGCATAGGCCAGATATTTCAGACCCATCACACCGAAAGCAATGGGAATAGACCAAGCGGCAAGCCGCCGAACCTTTGCACTCGCGTCCATGATGAACCTTTGAATATTTTTGATTTTGTCCCGAAACCGGGACGGGCCTACGCACAGCCCTTCATTCAATCGCTGACGCGCAGGACGTATCCACAACGCATCTGGCCTATGCAGCAGCAATTCACCGGCGTTCTATACCCCAGAAAAGCTAAACTTCGTACCCCTGTTTTTTCAGTTCCGGCATTTAATTTTCTCCTGCAAATGCAAGGCATTACAGTTGCAAATGAGTTGCCAGAGCAAGCAATAGAAAAGCACCGTCAGAGCATAAAAAAAACCAGCCGCAGCATATGGCTGCGGCTGGTTTCAAATCAGCGCGAGATGCGCGCGATCAGTAGTTGCTGCGACGCGCCTTGTGCTTACCTGCCAGATGCGTCACCACATTTTCTATCATGCGCATACCGGCATTATGGCCGAGCGTCATGATGGATTCCGGATGGAACTGAACGGCGGCCACCGGCTCTTTTTTATGCTCGAAAGCCATGATGACACCATCTTCGGTTTCTGCCGTCACCAGAAAATCGTCCGGCAGACGTTCCGGATCAGCAAAGATCGAATGATAACGCCCGACTGTCACTTCCTTCGGCAGACCTGAGAATATCCGTTCCGGCTTCGACACGCGAATGCGCGACGGCTTGCCATGCATCGGAATGCGCAACTGGCGCAATGTACCGCCATAGGCTTCCGCCAGCGCCTGCAATCCAAGACAGACACCGAAGATCGGCAGTTCACGCTTGCGCGCCTTGTCGATGGTCGCCTTGCAATCGAAATCCTGTGGCGTGCCGGGTCCGGGCGACAGGACCACGAGATCAGGCTTGACCCTGTCGAACACATCATCAGCCACGGGAGAACGCACGGTCGAAACCGTAGCGCCCGTCTGGCGGAAATAATTGGCGAGCGTATGCACGAAGGAATCTTCGTGATCCACGAGCAGGATCGAAACCCCCTCGCCCACCTTCGCCGCCACGCGTTCTTCGGCAACCTGATTGCTCTTCTGTGCTTCACGCACAGCCGCGATCATCGCCGATGCCTTCAATTCGGTTTCGGCTTCTTCTTCATCCGGGTTGGAATCGAACAGCAACGTTGCACCGGCGCGGATTTCAGCCACGCCATCCTTGACGCGAATTGTGCGCAGCGTCAGACCGGTATTCATGTCACCATTGAAGTGCATCATGCCAATGGCACCGCCGTACCATGCACGCGGACTGCGTTCATTTTCCTCAAGGAACCGCATCGCCCACAGCTTTGGCGCGCCGGTTACCGTCACAGCCCATGCATGGCTGAGGAAACCGTCAAAAGCATCCATCCCGTCACGCAGACGGCCTTCGATATGATCGACCGTGTGGATCAGTCGCGAATACATCTCGATCTGGCGACGACCGATGACGCGTACCGAACCCGGTTCGCAAACGCGGCTCTTGTCGTTGCGGTCCACATCCGAGCACATGGTCAGCTCGGATTCATCCTTCTTGGAATTCAGCAGTTTCAGAATCTGTTCCGAATCTGAAATCGCATCTTCGCCACGCTTGATCGTGCCGGAGATCGGGCAGGTTTCGATACGCCGTCCGTTGACCCGCACGAACATTTCCGGCGATGCCCCGACCAGATATTCGTTCTCGCCCAGATTGATGAAGAAGGAATAGGGCGACGGATTGATCGTCTTCAACCGACGGAAAATCTCGGACGGCGCAGTATGGCAGCGCTCATAGAAAGTCTGGCCCGGCACGACCTCGAAGAGGTCGCCACGCTTGAAGCTTTCCTTGGCGCGCTCGACCAGCTTGGCATATTCGCCCGGATTGTGATCGCCACGTGCAAGCTTGGCTTCCGAGGGCTTGAAGGCTTCCGCAGGCGTCGCCCGTGCAAGACCATGCGTGGAAGAACCGCCGCAAGTAAATTCATAACGATCCACCCAAGCCCGTGCTGCATAGTGGTCGGCCACAAAGATTTCATCGGGAATGAACAGCACCAGATCGCGCTGATCGTCGGGACGCTTCAGCTTGTACTGGATGGGATCGAACTGGAACGCCAGATCGTAGCCGAAGGCACCATAAAGACCGAGATTGGCGTCTTCCTCGGAGAAGAAGAGACCGACAACCGCCCGCAGAACCGTGAAGACCGAAGGCATCCGCGAACGCTCTTCCTCGGTGAAGGTGCCGCTTGGCTCGGCAATGGTCAGCTCGATGCGGTTTTCCTCGGCCTTGTCGACCGTCACCTCGGCAAGCGCCTTCACCGTATCCAGGATAGGCCGCAGAAGAATGATACCGCGCGCATTCAGCGCTTCGATGCGCATGGAGCGGGCGCGCGAGGTGATGACCACCGGAGGATCGACGATGGCCGTATCCCATCGCGTATAGCGGCCCGGATATTCGTAGTTTGACGAAAACACCGCGCCGCGCCTTTCGTTCAGTGCATCGATATAGGTCTCGATCGCACCCTTATAGGCTGTGAGGTGACGCACGCGCTCGACGACGATGCCGCCTGCCGTCTCGTGCTGGAATATCTCGCTATCCGCAATCTTCGCATTCATGATCGGCTATCCCAAATCTCGCTTGTTTCCAAACACTTCCAGAACCCGGTATTCCAAGGTCTTATTCAAACAGCCAAACAAAAAGGCCGCCCGGATAATCCCAGCGGCCTGTTTCCTAAACGCAAATGCACAAACGCCTGCGTGGCCGCTATTAGCGGGCCCACCACCAACCGTTGATGACGATATTGCGCGAAATGTTCATGGATATACAGTTAGCCTTCAATGTGCATCCTTGCAACCGCAAAATTTAAGTATGGAACTGAGCAATACAGTTCGGCGTCCTAACAGCGATCCCACCATGCATTCGCGGATTTTGCCGGGCGATCCTGTTCCTCGCAAAGAAAATCCGGACAGTTTGGGGCTGTCCGGATTTCCTCAGAACCGGGATGGACAAAACGGAAGGAACAGAACGATTCCTCCAGTTTCAGCCCCCCATACCCCATGCCTAAATTTACAGGTGCAATATAACTTTCAGTATGCACAGTATCAATATCACAGGTTGCATATAAATTACAACCTGTGATTGTTATTTGCATTTATGCTTACATTTAAGGCGTTTTCATCGGAACGGTTCGAAAATTTGTAGGACCACCCAACAAGTTTCATCTTGCGTCGGGGGCCGATTTCGGATTGATTTCCGTGGCAACTCAAACACATATCCAAAAATCAAGAACAGAGCCGTCGCACATAAACGGCCATTGGGGACAACTGATGAAGAATCTCGATGCGATGGACAGGAGTATTTTGCGCGCCCTTCAGGAGAACGGGCGCCTGACCAATACCGAACTGGCCGATCGCATAAATCTCTCGCAGACGGCGACCGCCGAACGCGTCAAGCGACTGACCCGTGAAGGGTATATTCTCGGCTATTCGGCGCGGCTATCGCCCAAGATGCTCGACCGGGCCATGCTGGTCTTCATAGAGATCAAGCTCGACCGCACCACACCGGAAGTCTTCGAAACCTTTTCGACCTTCACCCGCAACAACCCCGACATTCTGGAATGCCACATGGTAGCGGGCGGCTTCGATTATCTCGTCAAAGCCCGTGTATCCGATATGGATCATTACCGGCGTTTTCTTTCCGAGGCGCTTCTTTCTCTACCCGGCGTGCGGGAATCTCACACTTATGCCGTGATGGAGGAAGTGAAGGAAACCGCCTATATCGCGGTCTAGTCCCCGTCGACAGAACACGAGCGTTATCTGAAGGCATCGTTGCTGTCAGCAGAATGGCAGCAGCGAAATCGGCATCTCTCAATTCATTCTTGCCAGCAACCATTTACGGGTATATACCCGCAATATGTCACATCCGTGTTTCTGTATTCTTCTGCGCCAGGCAGCCCGCAAGACATCGAGCGTCTACGACAACGCTCTGGCCCCGCTTGGCATCAATGTTGCGCAGTTCAGTACACTGCGCAAAATCCGCCGCGCGGGCTCCATTTCACTGACGGAACTCGCACATCTGTCCGAGCTGGATCGTTCGACCATGGGCCGCAATGTGAAGGTTTTGCAGCGCATGGGCCTGATCGAGCCTGCAGTCAGCGATGACCATCGCGAGACAAGCGTAACGCTGACGGCAGAGGGGCGCGATCTCGTGGAGCGCGGTGGTCCACTCTGGGATCAGGCGCAGGAGGAGATTGAAGCCAAACTGGGAGAGGACGGCGTAGAGCAATTGCAAAGCCTTCTTCGCAGTCTCGATTGATCGGGCACCGAACGCCCTTTGACTGAAAACAATGACCTGAAGCCGCACGCCCGCTACGGAGCGAACGGTTTCACCATCAAATGCATGGCTGGCCAAGAGCCAGCTTGAAACCAGCTTGAACCCGAAAGCGCCAAAGATGATTTCTGCCCGCCTTGCCAGTTTTCTCGCCCAGAGAAACATCCATTACGGATGGGTCGTCGCCGCCATAACCTTCCTGACGATGCTGGCGACGGCAGCCGCCATGGGGTCTGCGGGCATTCTGATCGAACCGCTCCAGCGTGAATTCGGCTGGACGAATGCGAATATCTCCTTCGCAATGGCGCTTCGCCTCGTCCTTTTCGGGCTGATGGGGCCATTTGCGGCAGCCTTCATGAACCAGTTCGGCCTACGCCGCGTGGTTGCAGCCGCTCTTGTCATGATTTCACTGGGGCTTGTCGGTTCCATTTTCATGACCGAGGAATGGCAGATGGTTGCGCTCTGGGGTGTCGTGATTGGTCTTGGCACCGGCATGACCGCGCTCGTTCTCGGTGCAACCGTTGCAGCGCGCTGGTTCGAAAAGCGGCGCGGCCTCGTCGTCGGCCTGATGACAGCCAGCAACGCTACCGGCCAGCTCGTCTTCATGCCGATCCTTGCCAGCGTCAGCCAGACGATTGGCTGGCGTACATCGCTGACCATCGTCATCTGTTTCCTTGTTGCCGCACTCGTACTCGTTCTCGCTTTGATGCGCGATCATCCGGCGGATATCGGTCTGAAGCCTTACGGTCGCACGGCACCGCTTCCCGCACCTGAACCCCGGAAGGGCTTCGGCGCCATGCTCGCCTCGCCGCTCGTCACCTTGCGCGAAGCATCTTCCACGGCAACCTTCTGGGTCTTGTTCCTGACCTTCTTCGTCTGTGGCTTCTCCACCAATGGCCTTATCCAGACGCACTGGATCACGCTTTGCGGTGATTTCGGCATCGCACCGGTTGGCGCGGCGGGCATCCTTGCCGTGATCGGCGCATTCGACCTGATTGGCACGATCATGTCGGGCTGGCTCTCCGACCGGTTCGACAATCGCTGGCTTCTGTTCTGGTTCTATGCGCTGCGCGGCCTCTCGCTGATCTACCTCACCTTCACCGACTTTACCGTCTACGAGCTCGCGCTCTTCGCCGTCTTTTATGGACTGGACTGGGTGGCGACCGTGCCGCCGACCGTCAAGCTTGCTGCCGAGCGTTTCGGTCCGGAAAAGGCCGGTCTGGTCTTCGGCTGGGTGTTCACCGGCCATCAGATCGGTGCCGCTGCTGCTGCCGCCTTCGCCGGTTTCGTCCGCACCGACTATGACAGCTACACCCCTGCCCTGATCCTTGCCGGCGCTATGTGCTTTGCCGCTGCGGCCATGGTGTTCATCATCAATCGCCCTGCCCCGCGAGTCGTTCTGCAAGCATCATGACGCGACAGGCTTTCTACCCTTCCTGTTCAATGCCAGAACACCGAGACTGATCAGGAAGGCGGCCAGCGTGTCGGGCCAGCCCGGCACTTCGCCGAGCAGGACAAGCGCCAGAACCAGTGTGATAACCGGGATCAGCGCCGAAAGTGCGGCTCCCGCTGCAGTTCCCAGCAAGACGACGGCGCGGTTGAAGGCAAAGACGCCGAATGCCGAGGTTAAAACGCCCTGATAGAAGCCTTGCAGGGCAATATCGCCCCAGGATGTTGCTCCAAGCCCCTTGGGCAGAAAGATCGCATAGATCGGTAGATAGGCGATTGCTGACGCAACTGCCGCAACGGCGGTGGCGTGCAACCCGTCCATTCCCTTCCTGCGAAACACCATGACATAGATCGCCCACACCAGTGCCGCAGTGAAAAAGGCGACGTGCCCAAGCATCTCCTGTCCGCCCGATTGCGACAGACCGGCGATCAACATGCCACCGATCAGGATCAGCAACACGCCAAACCAGCGCGACGGTGCGAGACGTTCCTTAAGAAGAACCATGCCCAGAATGGCAACCATCGCGGTCATCATCCCCGGAATGAGCGCCGCCGCATGGGACGCCGGAGCATATTGCAGGCCGCAGGTGGTTAAAAGCGCATAGGGAACGCCCGCACCGGAGACCAGAAGCACAAAGCCAAGCGGACCGAGCTTCCGAAAGCCAAATCCTTTCATCAGAACGACCGGTAACAGCACCAGCCCTGCCACGCCGAAACGCAGCGCGATGATGTCGAAAGGCGTCAATGCGGTCTTGAACCCGAAACGGGTCAGGACGAACGAACCGGACCATACCAGAACTCCAGACAGCCCCCAGGCCAGACCGCGTATGGTGTCGGAAGTCGAGCTGGTCGAGGTGGTTTCGGTAATTGCCGTCATGGTCACTCACTGCAGGATGAAGAAGGAGCGCAGACTATTGCACCCCTGGCATACGCGAGCGCCACGGATAAGCAAGATATGAGATATTAGAGTTTCTTATGCCGCTTTGCTTTTGGCGTCCTGCGCTACATCGCAGAATCGTTCGACCAAATGCCTGACCGGACTATCGGCTCGAAAGACGATATAGACGGTACGAAACGTCGGTGGATCGAGGCGGCGCGCCCGCAATCCATTCAAATTAGCGCCCGGCAGACTGATTTCTGAGAGAAGCGTCGTGCCGATGCCATGGCGCACCATTTCCAGCACCGTGGCAACGTCGCGGGTGCGCACCTGCTCGCTGCGCGTCTCGCCGTCGCCATGAATGATCCGGTCGATAATCATTTCGCAGCCTGCAGCGGCGATCAACTGGCGATCCCGCAAGTCCCCGGCGGCGATTGTGTCATTGCGCATGAAAGGATCGTCGCGCCGCCCCACCACGACGAGTTCTTCCCTGCCAACTTCCCGTGCCTCAAGCTCGGGCGTCGGCAGCGATGTAATGCCGAGATCGGCGATACCGTCCCGCACCCACAGACTGACATCGTCGTGCCCGCCCTCGAAAGCGCTGAACTCGATGCCGGGATAAAGCTGCTGAAATGTCTTTCGCAGACCCGGCAAAACATATTCAAGCTGGCTTGGAATTGCCGCGACGCGCAGCCGTTCGGGCACACCGGAAGCACTGCACCGTGCCTGTAATTCTATCCGGTCGACTGCGGCAAGGGCGGCCTTGGCATCCGCAAGGATCGATTGCCCAAACGCCGTCAAGGCAGCACCATCGCGTTTTCGTGCCAGCACATCAATACCGAGAATCTTTTCCAGTGTCGCAATCGCCTGACTGGCCCCCGATTGCGTGAGCCGCAAGCGGCGCGCCGCCGCCCCGACACTGCCGGTTTCCGCGACAGCTTCAAGCAGACGTAACTGGACCAGACTGATCTTCATGTTCTCGGTTCCGGCTCAATCTCTCAACAATGCATCGCCCCAGTCGGCACGACGCGCCCAACGGAACAGATCCCCGTCGCGCTTGGTCAGGAGGCGTTCTTCCGCCCTGCCGTCGTCCTTGCAGAGTTTAACCGAAACTTTGCCGCCGCCAACCCGCGTCCGCGCGATGATCCGCGCTTCCACATCACCGACCGTCTCGCGGACGGCAGCAAGATAGATAAACTTCTCGTCCTCCCACGGCACTTCGGCTTCCTTGGTCAGACGATGAATACGCGAGCGCGCAACGCGGTGCGAAAAATGGCACCAGTCGGGCGCGACCAACGGGCAATCGAGCTGGTGCGGACAGGGCGCCGCAATAATTGCACCTTTAGCGATAAGCGCCCGGCGCGCATCGAGAATACGCTGCCAGCCTGCCGGCGTACCCGGCTCCACGAGCACCAGCATCTGTCGCGCCGACGCCCAAAGGCTCTCGATCAGTTTCTGCCTGTTTTCAGGAGCAAGCTCGTCGAGCACATAGGCAATGGTCACGAGATCGGCTTGCGGAAAATCAAGTTTTTCCCGAACCACATCTCCTGTCCGCCAGTCGAGATCACGCAGCCCGCTATTTTGCGAAAGATCGCTACCCACCGCGCGGATCGCGGGGCTCGCCTCGATCATCGTTGCCGATTGAAGCATAGGCCAGCACTGCTTTGCCGCCCAAAGGGCTGTTCCCGGCCCCGCGCCCACATCGAGCATGGATTGCGGTGCAAAGTCAGGACAGACCTCGGCTGCACTATCCAGACTGGCGCGAACAGCCGCATAGGTCGCAGGCAGGCGCGCCGCCAGATAGGCCTTCGCGGCAAGATCGTCGGAAATATGCATCCGTCCGTCCCGCGTCTCAGCGCGGTAACGGCGTGAAAGCATTTCAGATGCGCGCTTGAGGTCGGCCAATGCCACGCCCTCAAGCGCGGCATCCACCGCCTGTCGCAAGGAAGCTGGCAGTTCCATTGCCGGTCAGCGCTCCAGAACCTGTTTCACATCAACCAGATTCGAACGAACACGCAGGATATAGAAGCCCATCGTCGTCAGATGCGATGGCGTGAACCACGCATCCGGGCTGCCGTTGGAAACGATGAAAGGCTGCATGTCGAGTGCGGCGCGCATCTGCTTTTCCATCTCGTCCCACACACCGTCGAGGTGCTTTTCGGCAAGAACGCCACGGAAATCCGAATGTGCTGCGCGCAGCAAGCCGTAATAGGCATAGAGCTGGCCGTAGGCGAACCAGAAACGGTCATCCGCACGCGTATCGAACCAGCCAGCATGATAGTTCTCGGCGCGGTCCTTGAGGATGGCCGAAGTTGATCCGAGATCACTTGCGATACGGTCGACAAACTGGATCAGATTGTCGGCGCGGGCATCGAAGGTCGCCTGACAATTTTCAAGCCGTCCGTTGAAAGAGCGCAAATCCTTGATCGCCGAACGGTAATAGCTCGGCGTCGGCGTCTTCGGACCAAACGGGCTGAGGCCGAAATACCAGGAATCCTCGGCAAACTGCAGATTGCCGCGCGCCTTCTGCAGATCGCCGTCGATCTGCGATGTGCCGCGCAGACGGCCGATATTGTCGACGAGTTCAATCGCCGTACGGCGCACCGCTGCATTGATGCCGCGCTGGAACGACGCTTTGTTGTCGAGGAACGGCGTGCGATCCCAATCCAGACCGAAAAGGCCAAGTTTGTAGAGCAGCATGGACGAAATCCATGCATTCTGGTTGACGTTGAAGTCGGTAAGATCGGCGGCAACTTCGGCAATGGCCGAGCGGGAACATTTGCGGGCCGAGGACGGCAGTTGTGCTGCCTGAACCGGCTGATTCGCCGGTGCGGCCTCGCCAGTCTGGTTGGCTTCGGGCGTAACGGCAGGCTGTTCCACCGGTGCCGCGGTGGACGGTGCTTCAGCCGGTGCGGCCTCCGCTTTCACCTCTTCACCGGGTGTGGTCGCATTCTGATAGGTGTACTTGGCAGGATAGTCCGGATCGAAATTCGTCCACACCTGAGTCTGCCAGATGAAATAGATGTAAAGGCTACCCAGACCGATCACGATGACCGCAACTGCAACTTTCCACAAAATTCCGAGCCGCAGGAAAAGCCGCCACAAACCGCCCAAAGGAACGGCAATCAGGCGGGCGAGCACCGTAATGAAACGGCCGAGGAAGGAAAAAACGCCCTTAACTGCATTCCACACTGTAACAAATCCTTCCTTTTGCCCGAAACTCCGGGCTTCGCACCGCTTCTGCGTCGCCCACGGACTCATGCATCGCATGTCCCGTTCGCAAGCAGCCAAGCCTGAAAAAGCTTCCAACTCTCAAATAGAGTGTGCTCATCTTTTCGACAACCTCGAAGCCCCATCCAACTGATTTTATCCGTCATTTTCGGCTGGCAGGGTTGAAACCGGGGGCTCAATACGTAACATGGCGCCACCCCGCTTCGACCAAGTACGTGGCAATCATGCTCCGTTTCCCCCACGGTCGACGGTTCCGGAAAACGATGGGCGGCAGCAGTTTCAGGAAGGTGCGAAACGGTTTTCCGCCGGAAACTGCGACCAACGTCGCAATCAAGAACATTTTCGCCGCTATGGTACTTGAATGGCGAAATCTTTGGTGTTTGCTAAAGCTGGAACCGGAAAAACAATCAATCCGTCAAAACGGCCCGGTAAATGGAGAGAACAATGAAGTCCGTATCGACCTATATGCTTACGCTTGCCTTGGGTGGGCTTGCCACGGGAACGGCAATGCTAAGCGCGCCTGCAACCGGTTTCGCCGCCGAACCCGAAAGCTGTTCAACCGTCCGTTTCTCGGATGTCGGCTGGACCGACATCACCTCGACGACAGCGGTGGCGACAGAAATCCTGAAGGGTCTCGGCTACAAGACCGACATCAAGGTTCTCTCCGTGCCGGTGACCTATGCGTCGCTGAGCAAAAAGGACATCGACGTCTTCCTCGGTTACTGGAACCCTTCTATGACCGCCGACCTCCAGCCTTATCTGGACAACAAGACCGTCGAAACGCTGCGCACCAATCTGACCGGCGCGAAATACACGCTCGCCGTCCCGAAATATGCCTATGACGAAGGTCTGAAGGACTTCAAGGATATCGCCACCTTCAAGGACAAGCTGGGCGGCAAGATCTATGGCATCGAGCCCGGCAATGACGGCAACCGCCTCATCCTCGACATGATCACCAAGGACGCCTTCGGCCTCAAGTCGTTCGAACTGGCGGAATCGTCCGAACAGGGCATGCTGGCGCAGGTCGCGCGCAGCATCAAGAGCAAGGAACCGGTCGTGTTCCTGGCATGGGAGCCGCATCCCATGAACAAGCGTTTCGAAATCGCGTACCTCACCGGCGGCGACGATTTCTTCGGCCCCAATCTCGGTGGCGCCAAGGTCGAAACCAACGTTCGCACCGGCTATGCGCAGGAATGCCCGAATGTCGGCAAGTTCCTCACCAATCTCGAATTCAAGCTCGATATCGAAAACGACATCATGGGCAAGATTCTCGACGATGGCGAAGAGCCGTCAAAAGCCGCAACCAACTGGCTGAAGTCCAATCCGGGCGTACTCGACCAGTGGCTCGCTGGCGTGACGACCGTCGATGGCAAGGAAGGCCTGCCGGCTGTAAAGTCGGCACTCGGTCTTTAATCCCGATACATGCTGCCGGGCCGCGACGAACGTGGCTCGGCAACTTCAAGGATGCCCGCACCCTTTCTCTTTGTTTTTACGCATTATCCGACGCAAAACCGCATCGCACCTTTGCCGGAAATGCTCTAGCACGCAGCAGGAGACTTGATCGTTGAACTGGCTGACGGATTACAAGATTCCTGTCGGACCAACCGCCAAATCTGTGGTGGACTGGCTGACGGACAATATGGGCGGCTTTTTCGATACACTGGCCGCTGTCATGCAGAGCCTTATTGACGGGCTGCTTTTTCTTCTCAAACTCCCGCATCCTCTGCTTTTGATCGCCATCTTCGCTGTCATCGCGTGGCTGATCCAGCGCCGTATCTCGGTGGTCGTGCTGACCGTGATCGGCTTCCTGTTCATCATCAATCAGGGCTACTGGGACCGCACACTCGAAACCCTGACCCTCGTTCTGTCGGCCTGCTTTCTGTGTATGGCAATCGGCGTGCCACTCGGCATTGCCGCCGCCCATCGTCCGGCACTTTACGCCGCGATGCGCCCCGTCCTCGACCTCATGCAGACATTGCCTACATTCGTTTATCTGATCCCGGCCATCGTCTTCTTCGGCATCGGCATGGTGCCAGGCCTGCTGGCAACGGCGATCTTCGTGCTGCCTGCGCCAGTGCGCCTGACTCATCTCGGCATATCGTCCACACCGTCGTCGCTGATCGAGGCGGGTGAAGCGTTCGGTGCGTCACGGTCGCAGCTCTTGTGGAAGATCGAACTACCCTATGCGATGCCGCAAATTCTCGCCGGCCTGACCCAGACGATCATGCTGTCGCTTTCGATGGTGGTCATCGCAGCACTTGTTGGCGCTGACGGCCTTGGGGTGCCGGTGGTCCGGGCGCTGAATTCGGTCAATACCGCACTCGGCTTCGAGGCCGGACTTGTCATTGTTGTGGTCGCCATTGTGCTCGACCGTATCTTCCGCGCCGGACGCGAGAAGTAGCATGATCCCGAAAAGTGGAAAGCGGTTTTCGAAAAAGATCATGCTCAAACTAAAATCAGGAGCAAGCGGATGACCATTATCGCACTCGAAGACGTCTGCATCATTTTCGGCAGCAATGTTGATGAAGCGCTTGCTCTTGCAGATCGCGGCGCCACACGCTCCCAGATTCAGGCCGAAACCAATCTCGTCCTGGGCGTACACAACTGCACGCTCAACATTGAGGAAGGCGAAATCCTCGTTCTGATGGGATTGTCAGGCTCGGGAAAATCCACGCTTCTTCGTGCTATCAACCGGCTCAATCCGATCTCACGCGGGCGCGTTCTCGTTCGGGAAGGCGATCGCACCATCGATGTCGGCAAAGCTGACCGTGGAACCCTTCGCCATCTGCGCACCGAACTTGTCTCGATGGTGTTTCAGCAATTCGGCCTTCTGCCTTGGCGCACGGTTGAAGAGAATGTCGCCTTCGGGCTGGAAATTTCCGGCATGGGCAAGGAAGAGCGTCTGACCCAAGCCCGTCAGCAACTTGAACTTGTCGGCCTGCAGGACTGGGCCAAGCGCAAGGTCGGAGAACTTTCCGGCGGCATGCAACAGCGCGTCGGTCTCGCCCGCGCTTTTGCAACCGGCGCGCCGATACTGCTGATGGATGAGCCTTTCTCAGCCCTTGATCCGCTGATCCGCACCCGTCTGCAAGACGAATTGCTGGCCTTCCAGTCACGCCTGAAGAAAACCATCGTCTTCGTCAGCCACGATCTCGATGAAGCCATGAAGATTGGTAATCGCATCGCCATCATGGAAGGTGGGCGTATCGTTCAGTGCGGCACGCCGCAGGAAATCCTCCTGCAGCCTGCCGACGACTATGTTGCTGACTTCGTTGCCCATATGAACCCGCTCGGCGTTCTTCGGGCCGGAGACATCATGGTGCCTTTCGATCGCAATGCTGCACCACGCCCTTTTGCGGCAACCGCCCGGCGTGAGACGCTGGTGCGAGAGCTGATGAATGCAGTGGCGGACAGTAGCGGTGATGTCGGCATCATTGAAAATGGTGCCATCGTTGGCAAGATCGCCGCAGATGATATTGTGCGCGCGCTCGCCTGGCATCAGCAACGTGGAACACAAGCTTAAACAGGAAACCCAAACGCCATGTTTTCTATCCAAAAAATAGCGGACAACATCATAGTAACAACAAAAACGACAAAGTAAAAATACATCAAATTACCAAAATAAAGATAAAAACTATCATTTATATAGATCAAAACTGCAAGAACTACAATAATCTCGTTTCATATAAAAAGGCCGCACATTCTCATGTGCGGCCTTTTTAGCATCGTATCGATAGGGATCAGCTATGAGCGGCCTGTCTGGCAGCAGCACGTGCTTCCACGCGCGCGCGGATAGCATCGACATCCGCACGCGGCGTCGCGGCAAACAGCTTCTTGGTGTAATCGTGCTGCGGATTATTGAACACGTCGTCGCGCGAACCATATTCGACGACTTCACCAAAATACATCACCATCACCTCGTCGGCGATATAACGCACGACCGAAAGATCGTGGCTGATGAAGACATAAGTGAGGCCAAACTCTTCCTGCAGGTCAGACAGCAGGTTCAGAACCTGCGCCTGCACCGACAGATCGAGCGCGGAAACCGGCTCGTCGAGAATCAGCAGCTTCGGATTGAGCATCAGCGCACGCGCGATGGCGATACGCTGGCGCTGACCGCCGGAGAACATATGCGGATAACGGTTGAAGTGCTCGCGACCGAGACCAACCTTCAACAACATCTGCATCGCCTTGGCACGCCGTTCTTCTGCCGACATATTGGTATTCAGCAGCAGCGGTTCCGCCAGAACATCACCGATCTTCTGGCGCGGGTTCAGCGAACCGTAAGGGTTCTGGAACACGATCTGCACCTTCTGGCGCATTTCCGCCGTCAGCCCGTCACGAGCGATGTCCACATCCTTACCGCCGATCTTCAGTTCGCCGGATGTCTGAGGATCGATCATCGTGAGGATACGCGCCAGTGTGGACTTGCCGCAGCCGGATTCGCCAACAATCGCCAGCGTCTTGCCCTTCTCGAGCTTGAAGCTCACGCCCTTCACGGCGTGAACCACTTTCGGCTTGCCGAACAGGCCACCGCCAACATGATAATCGCGCTTGATATCGCGCGCTTCGAGAACGATCTCGCTCATCGCGCTTCTCCTGCACTGCTGGTGTCAAAGACGAAATCGGACACCGTCGGAAGACGATCACCAGTCGCATTTTCCGGCAGAGCCGACAGAAGCGCACGCGTGTAAGGGCTTTTCGGCGCGGAGAACAGCGACAGCACGTCGGCATCCTCCATCTTGTGGCCCTTATACTGCACGATGACCCGGTCCGCCGTTTCGGCGACAACACCCATATCGTGAGTGATCATGATCAACCCCATCCCGTGCTCCACCTGAAGCCTCATCAGGAGATCAAGGATCTGCTTCTGGATCGTCACGTCGAGAGCCGTGGTCGGCTCGTCGGCAATCAGGAGCTTCGGATTGCAGGCAATCGCAATCGCGATCATGACACGCTGGCACTGACCACCCGACATCTGGTGCGGGAAGCTACCGAGACGCTCGGAGGCATCGCGGATGCCGACGAGTTCCAGAAGCTCGATGGCACGCGCACGGCTCGCCGAGCCGTTCATGCCCATATGCTGCTTCAGAACCTCCTCAAGCTGATAGCCAACCGTGAAGCACGGATTGAGGCTTGCCACAGGTTCCTGAAAGATCATCGAAATATCGCGACCGATAATCTGGCGGCGTTCCGAACTCGAAAGCGTGCGCAAATCCTTGCCGTCGAACGACATGACGTCTGCCGTCACGGTCGCAGTCTTGGGCAGAAGGCCCATCACCGCAAGCATGCCGACGGACTTGCCCGAACCGGACTCACCGACGATGGCGAGAACTTCGCCCTTGTCGACCGTAATATCGATGCCGTCGACCGCCTTGAAAGGACCGACCGAGGTATCGAACGAAACCGTAAGGTTCTTGATTTCAAGCAAAGCCATCGATCAGCTCCTCTTGAGTTTCGGGTCAAGCGCGTCGCGCAGACCGTCGCCAATCAGGTTGATGGCGAGAACAATGATCAGGATTGCCAGACCGGGGAAGGTAACAATCCACCAGGCGCTCAAGATGAACTCACGCGCTTCTGCAAGCATTGTGCCCCATTCCGGTGTCGGCGGCTGCGCACCCATACCGAGGAAGCCCAGTGCCGCAACGTCGAGGATGGCGTTGGAAAACGACATCGTTGCTTGCACCACGAGCGGGGCAAGACAGTTCGGCAGGATGGTCTTGAACATCAGGCGCAGCCTGCTCGCACCGGCAAGCTTGGCTGCAGTCACATATTCACGTTCCTTTTCCGCCATGACGGCGGCGCGGGTGAGACGCGAAAAATGCGGGAGCAAAACCAGCGTGATGGCAAGCACGGCATTGATGAGACCCGGCCCGAGAATTGCCACCAGAACCAGCGCCAGCAGCAACGACGGAAACGCCAGGATCACGTCCATGATGCGCATGAACACCGTATCGACACCGCCACCGAAATAGCCGGTGATGAGGCCGATGGTGATGCCAAGGCACATCGAGATGATGACGATGACGAAACCGACCAGCAGCGAATACTGTGCGCCATAGATCAGGCGAGACAGAATATCACGCCCGACAGCATCCGTTCCCAGCAAGAACTGGGTTGTACCGCCGTCTTCCCAAAAAGGTGGAATCTTTACGAACTCGCGGAACTGTTCTGTAGGATTGTGCGGCGCAATGAGCGGAGCAAATATCGCCACCAGAATAATCGCGACAAAAACATACAGGCCGATAACCGCGCCACGATTGACGCTGAAATAGAACCAGAAGTCCTTCAGTGCGCGCATCTTTCCGATGTCGCTCGCGGCTTCCGGCTGAATAGCTGAGTGTGTCATGATACCCTCACTTATGCCGGATACGCGGATTGATCAGGCCGTACATCAGATCAACCACCAGATTGACCACCATGATGATGGCGGCAATCAGGAGCAGACCGCTTTGCACAACCGGATAATCGCGACGGAAAATGGAATCGAGCATCCATTTGCCGATTCCAGGCCAGGAGAAAATGGTTTCCGTCAGAATCGCACCGGCCATCAGCACGCCGACCTGCAAACCGATCGTCGTGATGACTGGGATCATTGCGTTGCGCAAGGCATGAATGCCCACGACACGACGGCTTGGCAGCCCCTTGGCGCGAGCGGTGCGCACATAGTCCTCACCCAGCACTTCCAGCATCGCAGAGCGCGTCTGACGCGCAATGACTGCGAGCGGAATGGTCGCCAGGACGATGGACGGCAGGATGAGATGTGACGCCGCCGACAGGAACGCGCCTTTCTGGTCCGACAAAAGGCTGTCGATCAGCATGAAGCCGGTCACGGGCGGGAAGAAATACAGAAGCGAAATGCGGCCTGAAACCGGAGTCCACTGCAAGACGCCCGAGAAGAAAATGATGAGCAGAAGCGCCCACCAGAAAATCGGCATCGAGTAGCCGACCAGCGAAATGCCCATAAGGCCCTGATCGAACCAGGAACCGCGTTTGACGGCTGCGATAACGCCTGCGGGAATACCGAGGAAAATCGCCAGGATGATCGCGCAGACGGACAACTCGACAGTTGCAGGAAACAGCGCGAAAAACTCTACCAGAACCGGCTTCTTGGTCACCAGAGACTGGCCGAAATCGCCGTGCAGCAGATTCCAGACATAATCCAGATATTGCTGCCAGATCGGGCGATCGAACCCGAGCTGTGCCATCAGTTCGGCATGGCGCTCAGGGCTAACGCCGCGTTCGCCGGCCATCAACAGCACAGGATCGCCGGGCAGAACCCGGACGAAGGCAAAGGCGACGATTGTGATGCCTATGAAGGTCGGAACCAGATAGACGAGTTTGTTGAATATGAAACGGAACATACAAAAACTCCGACCGGGTGCAGGGGATCACCCTACACCCGGCCGCCGATTTGGCGAAACCGAAATTCGCATGCTCCTTGGAAGGAGCCATGAACGAATTTCGGTTTCAAACCAAACCAGCAACCAATTGAATCGAGTGTGGTTTACGGATTTGAGGCTCCTGAACGCGCATGTCACGCAAAGAATAGGAACCTCAAATCCACCACACTCGTGTTGTCAGATTTTACTCAGCAATATCAACTTCTTCGAAGCGATAATCGCCGAGCGGGCTCTGCTTGAAGCCAGTAACCTTGGCCGACATCGGAACGAAGACCGTCGAGTGAGCAAGCGTATTCCAAGGAGCCTGCTCCTTGAAGACCACCTGTGCTTCTTCGTAAAGCTTCGTGCGTTCTTCCTGGCTGGTCGAGACCTTTGCCTTCTGGATCAGGTCTTCGAATGGCTTGTAGCACCACTGGGCGCGGTTGTTGTTGCCAACGCCAGCGCAGCCGAGAAGCGTGCCGAGGAAGTTGTCCGGATCGCCGTTGTCACCGGTCCAACCGAGGATAACGGAACCGTCGCGGTCCTTGTCGGACGACTTCTTGAGGTATTCACCCCATTCCATCGAGACGATTTCAGCGCTGACACCAACCTTGGCCAGATCGGACTGCATGAGTTCGGCAGTACGACGGGCATTCGGCATGTAAGGACGGCTGACAGGCATCGCCCACAGCTTCATTTTCAGATCCTTGACGCCAGCGGCTTCGAGAGCCTTCTTGGCAGCTTCCGGATCATACTTGTCGTCCTCTACCTTGTCGTTATAGCCCCACATTGTCGGCGGGATCGGGTTCTTGGCAACCTGGCCCTGACCCTGGAACACGGCATCAACGATGGCCTGCTTGTTGATTGCCTGGTTCAGTGCCTTGCGGACTTCCGGCTTGTCGTAAGGTGCCTTCAGCGTGTTGTACGCGAAGTAAGCCACGTTGAGACCGGCCTGTTCGTCAACCTTCAGGTTGGAATCGGCCTGAAGCCCCTTGATATCTGCCGGAGCAGGATAGGACATCAGGTGGCATTCGCCAGCCTTGAGCTTCTGCGCGCGAACAGCCGGGTCGGTCGTGATTGCGAAAACGAGATCGTCGATCTTTGGCTTGCCGCCCCAATAGTTTTCGTTGGCCTTGAAGCGGACGACGGCGTCCTTCTGATATGCGACGAACTGGAACGGGCCAGTGCCAACCGGGATCTGGTTGAGATCATCTTTCTTGCCATCGGCAGCAAGCTTGTCCGTATATTCCTTCGAAATGATCGAAGCGAAAGGCATCGAGATATTTGCGAGGAACGGCGCTTCAGGGCGGTTCAGCACAAACTTGACGGTATAATCGTCAACCTTGGTGATGTCCTTGATCAGCGCACCCATTTCCATGCTGTCGAAATATTCGTAGGTGATGCCAGCGGTGTACTGGTGCCAAGGATTGTCCTTGTTGCGCATGCGATCGAAGGAAAAGATCACGTCGTCGGCATTGAAGTCGCGGGTCGGCGTGAAATAGTCGTTCGAGTGGAACTTGACACCCTTTCGCAGATGGAAGGTGTATTCCAGACCATCGTCGGTAACATCCCAGCTTTCTGCGAGACCAGGCACGACTTTCGTCGTTCCGTTTTCGAATTCGGCAAGGCGGTTGTAAACCGGATGAGCCGAGGCGTCGAACGTGTCACCACCGGTATAGGCAGCAGGATCGAAACCTTCAGGCGAAGCCGGCGAGCAATATACAAAGGTCTTTGCTGATGCAGCACCGCTCATCAGAGCCACCAGCGCGGTTGCTGCCAGGAGTTTTTGGTAGAATTTCATTATTGTCCGCCTCCACGGAAAAGCATGCCGCGTGCACCCCATTGCCCGCAGCTTGCGCTTATCGAAACGTGTGGACGGTCACTTTGCAAGCGCAATTTTTAGAACCAGTTCATATTCTCAACCGAATATAGCCGCATTTGTTAGATTTTTATTCTATATATAACGACATTTTCGGAATATTGCGCTAAAGCTCCTCGATTTATAATATTATTCGCACAGAACTTGCATGGGATAATGCGCTTTATGCATCATCGACTCATGCGCGACGCCGATGCTATCGCATCAATCGATAATTGCCCACTGCTGCGGCCATCCAGCATAACTACTGCACCGAATTCACTGGCTCTTTTAACGGAAGCGCATTATTAAGTGGATAATATCAGTCATATTTGAGTCCCGCAAATCATGCCCGAAACCAATCCAATTCGCCCGACCACACCAGAAGCCATTCAGCTTGCCAAAACCCTGCTGCGAACCTCGCGCTATGGCGCCATCGCCGTCTTCGATGCCGCAACAGGTCGGCCATTGGCAAGCCGCGTCGCCGTTGCGACGGATCTGGATGGCACCCCACTGATTCTCGTTTCTGGGTTGGCGGCCCACACACCGGGTCTTCTGGCAAACCCTGCCTGCTCGCTTCTACTCGGCGAGGTCGGCAAGGGAGACCCCCTCGCCCATGCGCGCGTCACTCTGCACTGTCAGGCCCGGAAAGTTGAGAGGACGACCTCTGACTATCCGCGCATTCGGCGGCGCTACCTCAACCACAATCCGAAAGGTTCACTGTATGTGGATCTGGGAGATTTCGCGTTCTTCCGGCTTGAACTGGAAAGCGCCAGTCTGAACGGTGGCTTTGGCAAGGCGTTCAGCCTGACGCAGGACGACTTGCTGTGCGCAGCTTCGATCAGCGCGAATTTTACCGAAGGCGAACAGAGAGCGCTTGACGAACTGAATGAACACCACGCACCGGAAATCGCCCAAATGGCTCAACCGCTATTGAAAGCAGGTGCTATTAAAGATCAATTGAAAGTGATAGGCTTGGATCCGGACGGTATCGACATTGCCAATGGCGATCTCGTTCTGCGTCATACGTTTCCAATAAGCGCTGATTCCGTGAGGGAAGCTGTTACAGCACTGACCAGACGGTAAAATAAAGCCCCCTGAAACAAAACCGTATTTTTTTTGGGACGAAATTGCACGTCTTTATACCGGAATGAATATAAGCAAGGGCTTTTCAAACTCAGTTTATAGTATTAATTTCAATATGCATGCTTATGCAAATTCGCATGTATATTTCAACTTTGTCCAGTCTTACGGGGGTATGACGGCAAATGAGCAACGAAAATACTTTCTTTGATTTGATTGAAAACGTAGATCAGGCTGCCGACTTCCTGTCGGCACTTGCTAACAATAAGCGATTACTAATTTTATGTAAGTTGCTTCACAATGAAATGTCAGTAGGTGCACTTGCCAAGGCGATTGACCTTAGCCAATCCGCCTTGTCTCAGCACCTGGCAAAATTACGGGCTCTCGACCTCGTTTCAACCCGGCGCGACGCGCAGACCATCTACTATATGGTCTCTTCGCCGCACATCGAGTTGATGTTGTCGACGCTCTCGAGTCTCTATATGAGTCCAACGCCGCGCAGACACAATTTGGCGGCAGTCGCTCACGCATAACAATATGAGGTCACAGCCGTGCGATGAACGAAAACACTCATTCGCACGGCTGCGTCCAGCAGATTGACGATCAGGACGATATTCGCCTTTCCCCCTATCGTGACATTCGCGAGAAGGATCTCATCAAACGCCAGCAACGGTTTATCGCTGAAGGCAAGGTGGTTCTGAACGTCCTGTTTTCATCCTCAGCACGATTCGAAACAGAATCCTTGCTCGTTCTGGAAAATCGGCTTGCCGGACTTGCCGAACAGCTCAATCAATTACCGCCAGACGTGCCTGTCTATTCTGTTCCGCAAACTATCATGGATGCGGTCGCCGGATTCCATGTTCATCGTGGAATTCTCGCGGTCGGCCGCCGCAAGGCGCAGCCGAGCCTGCAGGCGATGCTGGATGCCTTGCCCACGAATTCGCTCGTCGTCGTTTTGTGCGGTATCTCCAACCATGACAATGTCGGCTCGATTTTTCGCAATGCTGCCGCCTTCGAATCCGATTGCGTATTGATGGACGAAACCTGCTGTGACCCGCTTTACCGCAAGGCCATTCGCGTATCGGTCGGGGCGACGTTGAAGATTCCCTATTTCCATGGCGCGAACATCGATGAAATCATTGCCGCGTTGGGCGATGCCGGGTTCAATCTGCTGGCGCTCAGCCCATCATCCTCGCTCAGCATCTACAATGCGACCAAACACGCCCGCCAGGCGCTCCTGCTCGGCACCGAAGGTGACGGATTGCCACCTCGCCTTCTTCATAAGCTGCAAACCGCCAGAATTCCGATGTCCAACGCGTTCGACAGTCTGAATGTCGCGACTGCATCGGGTATAGCTTTGTCCCGGTTCAGCAAGTTTCAGTAGACTTCTCGTTTCCCTGATGACGAAACGCTGCCGCTATCAACCGGCCGTCGATGGCTGCCAACCCTGCTGCAATCATCGCCATGCCGATCAAGTGCTTGATTTGCAGAGCCTCGCCGAGAAAAAGCGCTCCAAGCAGGATAGCACTGACCGGAATGAGAAATGTCACCAGCATGAGATTGACCGCACCCGCCGTCGATAGAATGCGGAAAAAGAGAACGTAAGCGAGTGCTGTCGAAAGCAGCGCGATACCGGCCAACGCTCCCCAGACTGCAGCGCTCGGAGCAGCCAGCGTCCAGGGATGATCCACCAGCAGGACTACCGGGATGAGCATGATCGTTGTTGCCGTTACCTGACCGGTGGCCGTTATCAGTGGCGCGACTCCCATCGCTTTGAAGCGACGCCCAAAAATACCTGCCAACGAATAGGAGAATGCAGCACACAGAATCGCAAGCTGCGGCCACAGCTTGCCTCCGATTCCGCTGATGGCATCGGGTCCGATCATGATCGCCACCCCGCAAAAGCCCATCAAAACACCGGCAATCTTGTTCCCGGTGATCTTTTCGTCCGTCGTCAGAAAATGTGCGACAATAACGCCGAAGAGCGGTGTCGTGGCATTGAGGATGGAGGCCAACCCACTGGCGATCTGGGTCTGTCCCCAGACGATGAGACTGAACGGCAGCAGATTATTGAGAAAACCCATACCGAAAAACGCCCACCATATACGGCGATCTTTCGGTAACGATAAGCCCATCATCCGAATTAACACCACCAAAGCGAGCGCAGCCAGCCCGACTCGGAGCGTGACGATAGTAAAAGGCGGCAATTCCCGAACGGCGACACCGTTAAAGAAGAAAGAACCACCCCAAAGAACGGAAAGAATAATGAGCATCGCCCATTCCTTCCATCCCATCATTTTCTGCACCGCCATCTTCAAAACCTCTGAAGCCAAAGCTTAAGTTCCGCTCACTATGAGCTTAGATGCAGCCGGTGCAACTGACTTCCCGTTTATCGCTTTCAAATTCTAGAGCATATCTCTCGAAAGAAGGAACCGGCTACAGGAGTTAGCATTTAGCTGGAGCAGATAAAAAAAGCGGGCGCTCTCGCGCCCGCTTTTCATTCATCAGTCAGAAAAACGGTCAGGCCGCAGAAGCATTTGCCGTGTTAGCAACAAGACGGCGCAGCATTTCTTCAGCTTGCGGTTCACGTTCCGAACGGCCAATAAAGCCGCCGCCAAAGACGCGAGCAGTGTTGCTTTCATCGGAATAGAGCACACAGGCCTGTCCCGGAGCGATACCACTTTCGCCATCAATCAGCTCAACCCAGGTCTGGCCATCGGCATGGCGCAGTACGGCAGGGCGTGGCGGCCGGGTAGAGCGAACCTTGGCGAAAACTTCCATTCCACCTTCCGGCAGATCATTGATCGGCGCATCACCCAGCCAGTTGATGTCACGCAGGAAGACCTTATGCGTTTCCAGCGCTTCACGCGGACCGACGATAACCCGCGCATTGGCGGCATCGAGATGCACAACATAAAGTGGTTCACCCGTGGCCACGCCGATACCGCGGCGCTGGCCGACCGTATAGTGCACAATGCCGTCATGGCGGCCGAGCGTGCGACCGTCGATATGGACGATATCGCCTGGATTGGCCGCTTCCGGCTTCAGCTTGGAGATAATGTCGGAATATTTGCCCTGCGGCACGAAGCAGATGTCCTGGCTGTCCTGTTTCTTCGCAACAGTCAGGCCCATTTCCTCTGCAATTTCACGCACCTGGGCTTTCGGCAGGTGACCAAGCGGAAAGCGCAGATAATCAATCTGCTCCTGCGTGGTGGCAAACAGGAAATAGCTCTGGTCGCGATCCGTATCGACCGGACGATAGAGCGACCGATGCGCGCCATTGGCGCGGCTGCGGATATAATGCCCCGTCGCCAGCGCATCGGCACCGAGATCGCGTGCCGTCTGCAGAAGGTCCGCAAACTTCACCGTCTGATTGCACGAGACACATGGAATCGGCGTTTCGCCGCTGACATAGGAATTCGCAAAAGGATCGATCACAGCTTCGCGGAAACGCGCTTCGTAATCGAGAACATAATGCGGAATGCCGAGGCTTTCCGAAACGCGGCGGGCATCTTCGATGTCCTGTCCTGCACAACAGGAGCCAGCGCGATGAACCGCTGCGCCATGATCATAAAGCTGCAGCGTCACGCCGACGACATCATAACCTTCACGTTTGAGAATCCCGGCCACAACAGATGAATCGACGCCGCCCGACATGGCGACGACAACGCGCGTGTCTTCCGGCTTTCCCGGCAGATCGAGGCTGTTCAGGCTCATGATTGATTCCAGCTTCCGGGCAAGCGCCCTGCTTCTCAAAATTTAGTTTTCTGCGCCCTATATAGGCTAAAGTGCGGCAATTTGCCAAGGGTCCGGGAACAATCATTGTCCAGATTGCGACAACCCACACACACTTCCACGTGAAGTTTTCCGATCATATGCCGCAAAAAGGCCCGTAATGGGGCACAGCCGAATATTTTTCCAAGTCTTACCAGAGTGTTACCAGGTGTTTAGGTAATTTTTAAAGCTGTCGCGTTAGTCTCACACTCGATTAGGTCCTTGAGTGTTGTGTAGAGAGTACAATGACCGATCTGGTAAGACCGCGTATAAAATATGTTATCGGTCCTGATGGCAGCCCGCTGACCATCGCGGACCTCCCCCCCGCCAATACAAGGCGCTGGGTCATTCGCCGCAAGGCTGAAGTCGTCGCTGCCGTTCGCGGCGGGCTTCTGAGCCTTGAGGAGGCATGCCAGCGCTATACATTGACGGTGGAGGAATTCCTTGGCTGGCAATCTTCGATCGACGAGCATGGTCTCGCCGGTCTCAGGACCACCAGAATTCAACAGTATCGTCACTAAAACCTGTCTCTCCAAAGCCGAGACAGGTTTTGGAAAGACAGGTAACACGACCAGGGCGGAGTAAAATCTTCCGCGATGGATCTGATAAATCGAAAACCGGCCCACGTGGCCGGTTTTTATTTGCACATTCCATTTCTATGTTGTGAACTCGTGAGGCTGATCCGCAAAAGCGGATCGAAGCGATCCAGACACGCATCGTTCAGGAGGATAGCATGAGCGGAACTATCGAGATTCGTAAGGAAGACAGTTCCGACGGTGGCCGTTACGCGGCTGTTCTCGACGGCAGCGAAGCCGAAATGACCTATACGAAGCTTGGCCCCTCACTGGTATCCATCGACCATACTTTCGTGCCGGATGCGATGCGCGGCAAAGGGGTCGCTCAGGCGCTTGCCAAGAATGCCGTTCTCGACGCCCGCCGGAGCGGATGGAAAATCATTCCGCGCTGTAGTTTCATGCATGCACAGGCGATGCGTCATCCCGACTGGTCGGATGTTTTCGGCAAAGAATAGACTTTAAACGGAAGACTTACTGCAGATCACGAATGCGGCGCGCCAGGCTTTTCGGGCCAGCGTTCTTGCCTTTGTCTGTGTCGGATTTTTCTGCTGCCTCAAGAATTGAGTGGATTGGAGAATCCGGTCCTTCTTTATCGGCGGTTACAGCCACCATGCGGGCGGCAAGTTCAGCCATTTCTTCACGAAGCGCTGCGTTCTCGCGTTCGATCTCGGCCTGCTCGGGGCTTTCATTTAAACCCGCGTTCTTCCGGCTGTAGCGCTCGATTTTTTCCTGCGCATCGGAAAGCTCCGATATCAGCTTCTCAAGCTTCTGCTGCAGTTCACCATTGCGGCGCTTTTCGCTTTTCAGCTCCGTCTGCGCAGACGTCAACTGGGTCGAAACTTCGTTGTAACGCGCTGCGGCTTCCTTGCGATCTCGACGCATTTCGGTCATCTCGTTTGTCAGACGGCTGTACTCCGTCTCGCTTCCACTTATCTCGATCCGCAAAGTATCGGCCAATCCCTCGAGCGCACTGTAGTGGCTCTGCACTCGCTCCAGTTCCGCCTGAAGGATTTGTGCCTTTTCCAGCGCCGTATCGCGCGCTGCTTCGGCATCCTTGGTCACCCGTTCATGCTCAGCAAGTTGCTTCTCAATATCGGCCTGGCTCCCCTCGAGGAGCGGGATGCGTTTCAGCTCTTCATATTGCCGGGCAAGCGTCACCTTCTGTTCAGCAGCCTTCTGACGTTCGAGCTTCAGCAACTGTTCCTGTCGGCTGAGCGCAACAGCATGTTCGGCCCGGAGCCCGTCACGGTCGGCACGTATCTCGGCTAGCGTTATCGGCAGTTCAGCCTGCACCTGACGGCGCGCCAGAAAGAACGCGCGTCGCCAGACAGAAGGGCCAAGCAGAACCACGACGAAAACCGTCACAAGAACACCGAATATGAAAAAGAGAGCGGACTGGATCACGGTTTCAGATGGGCCCGAGCGGTTTCAGACAAGCATTTACTATTCATAGTGCGCAGTTGGTCGTCTTTCCAGCCAGCTAGAGCATAATCCGATCGGAGTGAAACGAGGATCGATAAGATTATGCTTCAAAGAGAAGATTTTACAGCGCCGATCTGATTGAATCAGATCGAAACGCGCTCTAAAATAATCTCCGGCTGAAAAGACACTATCCGCAACTAAGCTTTAGAACGGATTCCACGTCGGCGCTGCGGACAGCTTCAGATAGCCTATATTCACGCCCAGCCTTGCACCCACACCGGTGCGGATCGGAACCAGCATGATGTTCTCGCGTTTCAGGACGTTGAAGCCCACGCCTGCAATGACATAGGCAGAGCCCGCAACACCGGCATACCGGCCATACAGGTTCTGGATGTCGTCGAGATTATAGACGAGCATCATCACACGAGAACCCTGCCCGCCGAAATCCCAGCCAAGTGAGGGACCTTGCCAGTAGGTCTTATGGTCGCCTGCGTTCTTGGTGTAGAGCGTACCTTCACCATAAGTCAGGCCGCCGATGAAAGCGCCGGAACCTTCTTCACCAAGAATATAGCCGTTGGGCAGACCAAAACTCTGGAAGGCCTTCTCGACCGCACTTGCGATACCGCCCGAAGTCGACCCGAAGAACCTGTGACCAGATTCTACGATTTCCTCGGCAGAGTATGTGTTCTGTGCTCTCGCCTGATTTGGCAGAGCGATGAAAGAAACAAACAGCGCCGCAAAAAACGCAACGAAGCACGCCGCATTGCGGAACCTGATTTGCGACAGGGATTGTATGGCCATGTAAAATTCCTTTTGGCTCTCCGCTCCTCTGTCTGACGGCCCTGTTAAAAAGCCAGACCACGTCTCTTCAGGACATTTTGGTCGAATCGGGCCTATTTTAGACCCGAATTTATTGTCCAAACCTTTAAGCAGCGAAATTGGCTTTACGAAGGCATACGATTTGCGGCTTTTCTCACACCGATGTGAGGGAATGCCGGGGCTAGTGGATTGAATTTGAAGTTTGAATCCCGGCTAATGCAGATGCTGTTTCAAACGTCAAATTCGAAAAATCCACTAGATAGATATACGTGCTAGTGGTCTTTTTGATTCCGACATTTGTCCGATGCTTACAGCCGAGGGATGCAAATGTCGGAATCTGACCATTAGTCGGATCGAAAAGACAGCTTTGTTGCGGCAGTCCGATGGCGCGTGTATCCAGTTAAATCGACATTCGGGGCGATTCGCCCACCTTCATGCAGCACGCAAACATCTGGCTTTGCGGACTGTCTCGTTAACCGATAATGGTCCTGTCATCCGACGCGAACAGATGACAGTGATCAATCCGCGTTCCGGAGAAAACGCCATGCCAATGCACGTTACCCTTTCCGCGCTCGACCTCGGTGCGCTTCTGTGCAGCAGGATCTGTCATGACATCATTTCGCCGGTCGGCGCGATCAATAACGGCCTGGAGCTGCTGGAAGAAGGCGGTGCCGACGAAGACGCAATGTCGCTCATCAAGTCGAGTGCCCGCAATGCTTCCGCTCGCCTTCAGTTTGCCCGCATCGCTTTTGGTGCCGCTGGTTCGGCAGGCGTGCAGATCGACACCGGTGATGCCCAGAACGTCGCCACTGAATATTTCAAAAACGAAAAGCCGGAGTTCACCTGGGAAGGCACCCGCGTCCTTCTGCCCAAGAACAAGGTCAAGCTGCTTTTGAACATGCTTCTTATCGCCAATGCAGCCATACCGCGTGGCGGCTCGCTGGCCGTACGCCTTGAAGGCGGCGATACCGAACCGCGTTTCGTCATTACCGTGAAGGGCCGCATGCTGCGCGTGCCACCGAAGTTCCTTGAGCTTCACTCGGGCGCTGCTCCGGAAGAGCCGATCGATGCCCATTCCGTCCAGCCTTACTATACACTTCTTCTGGCCGAAGAAGCTGGCATGAAGATTTCCATCCACGCCACTGCAGAAGACATCGTATTTTCTGCTGAATAAGCACTCCGGAGCGCGGGGCCACCCCGCGCTCGCACTGGCAAACCATCATGAAACCCTCTATCAGTCGGGCAATGTATTTGTGGAGGGGGACTGAATGGCGAATGAACCAATGACAGGTTATTGCCTGCTGGTTGACGACTCCTCCGTCATTCGCAAAGTAGCCCGGCGCATCCTGTCCGAAACCATTGCAGAATTTGCTGAAGCCTCAACCGGCCGGGAAGCGCTCGAAACCTGTTTCTCGCGGATGCCCGACGTCGTTCTGCTCGACTATGACCTTCCCGATATGACGGCACTGGAAGTCGTGACCGAGCTGCGCGCCATGCCAAACGGCAAGCAGCCCCGCATTGTCCTTTGTCTTTATGAACTCGACGTCACCCGCATCATGCGGGCAAAACGCGCTGGCGCCGATGGCTACATTCTGAAGCCATTTGACCGGGCCTACCTGACCGACCAGTTTGCAGGCATATTGTCCGCCTGAAATCAAAGTGAACGATCATTTCATAAAGCAAAAGCTCCGCCGAAGCGGAGCTTTTTACATTTCGGACTGTGTTGCCGATCAGGCGCTTTCGCGCATTTCTGCATCCGGCTCACGCAGCACATAGCCGCGCCCCCAGACCGTCTCAATGTAGCTCTGGCTACCGGAAACAGCATCAAGCTTCTTGCGCAGCTTGCAGATGAAGACGTCGATGATCTTCAGTTCCGGCTCGTCCATGCCACCATAGAGATGGTTGAGGAACATTTCCTTGGTGAGCGTCGTACCCTTGCGGAGCGAAAGAAGCTCCAGCATCTGGTATTCCTTGCCGGTCAGATGAACGCGCTGGCCGGAAACTTCGACCGTCTTCGCATCCAGATTGACGATCAGATCGCCCGTCGTGATGACCGACTGCGCATGTCCCTTCGAACGGCGCACAATCGCATGAATACGTGCGATCAGCTCGTCCTTGTGGAACGGCTTGGTCATGTAGTCATCGGCGCCGAAGCCCAGACCACGAACCTTGTCCTCAATACCGGCCATGCCGGAAAGGATGAGGATCGGCGTCTTCACCTTGGACAGACGCAAGGTGCGAAGAACTTCGTAACCAGACATATCCGGCAAGTTTAGATCCAGCAGGATGATGTCGTAATCATACAGCTTGCCGAGATCGATGCCTTCTTCGCCCAGATCGGTCGTATAGACATTGAAACTCTCGGACTTGAGCATCAACTCAATGCTCTGTGCGATAGCACTGTCGTCTTCAATCAAAAGGACGCGCATCTCTTATCCCCTTTCCGCAGCCGACCAGATGTCCCTCACGGCGGCACACGGAACTGTCGTTGCCTTTGCATGAAGGTGCCAGCAAATGGTTAACAAAATATGATTCTGCTTGGCAAGCATATTTCTGTCCAGTTTAGAAAATTCTCTTACGCGCCTGAATCATAAAGACATTCATTTCTTCACGACTCTAAAGCATCGCATTAAGAATCTTCGCTAAGCGATTCATCTGACTCTAGCTTTCGCCTGTTGCTCAAAAACCACACGAGGTTTACCGAGCCTTAAGTCCTAACGCGTATGATTAACTTCGCCGGTAAAGGAATGGTTACCAAACGAGCGAATTCTTAACTTTTTGTTTCGCTTGTTGAGCCAATTCGGAAAAACGGCTGCGATGATTTCCCCTCCAGGGGCCTGAATTCGCAAGGAGATTCGGGTGTCGACCGGGTGCGTTTTGCTCGTTTACACCTGTTAATAAAGTCGGGGGGAACGCCCCAACACATGAAAGCTGGTTGGTGTTCAAGGAGTATTGCGTATGAAGCCACGTGAAAGCCTAGTCAGGCTGAAACTGTTCCAGGTGAAGGAAAAACGCCGTCAACTGGGCCAGCTCGACCTGATGATCGGCGAGTTCGAACGGATGGCCGGAGAACTCGACGCCCAGATTCTATCCGAAGAAAAGAAAGCTGGCATCACTGACATCAATCATTTCGCTTATCCGACCTTCGCCAAGGCGGCGCGCCAGCGGCGCGACAATCTCTTCGTATCGATTCGCGACCTGATGTCCCAGAAGGAAGCGGCAGAAGCAGAACTGTCGGCTGCGGAAACCGAGCTGACAAAAGCCGAAGCGCTCGAAGAACGCGACGGCGGCAAGGCTCCACGGGACGTGATCGAGCGCCCCGTGAACCAGCGCCGCGCCATGATCGGTTGATCGAAGTGGTCTAGGGGTAATTCAAGACGCTGCTTTTGTTGAAAAGCGGCGTCTTGCTGTTTACTGCAAACCCCTCTTTTTCCTCAATATATTGATATTTAGAAATCAATGTTTCTTGAATAAAAACGGATTTGCATAGCTCTCTCGCCAGATGTAGTGAGGAAGGGCAATGCAGAAAACCTCCCCTTCAGGGCCGAATTCGACCCCAAACAAATTCAGCTTCAAGAACAGAGCCAGACCGATCCAATGGGTCTTGCTGGTTGTGTTTTCCGCTATCCTGATTTTCGCAGGGGAAATGCTGCAGCTACCTGCCGCCATGCTTCTGGGCGCAATGCTCGGCGCAATATTGATGGCCGCTGGCGAAAGCACCTTGCGGGTTCACCGCTGGCTGTCACTGGCGGCACAGGGCGTTGTCGGGTCCCTCATCGCTCGTTCGATCACGGCAGAGTTTTTCACCAGCATGGGGCAACACCTGCCAGTCATCCTGCTATCCGTCGGCTATGTGCTGTTCACCAGCACCCTGATCGGCTATCTGCTCGCACGGTTTCGTATCCTGCCGGGAACAACCGCTGTGTGGGGCTCTTCTCCGGGCGCTGCCACCGCAATGACGCTGATGGCTGAATCGCACGGAGCGGATGCCCGTCTCGTCGCCTTCATGCAATATCTGCGTGTGGTGCTGGTTGCCACGGCCGCTTCGCTCGTCCTGCGCCTCACCACAGGCGTGGAAACTGTTGCACCCGTCGAGATCGTCTGGTTTCCACCCATTGATTGGTCCACCCTTGGCCCGACATTGCTTCTGATCGTCGGCGGCGCGTTCCTAGGAGAAATCCTCCGCATCCCAACTGGCGCCATGCTCGTGCCGCTCATATTGGGGGCACTGCTTCAGGACACCGGTTTCATCACCATCGACCTGCCACCATGGCTGCTCGCGGTCAGCTATCTGCTCATAGGCTGGCGCATCGGCCTTGGCTTCTCGCGCGCCATTATCGCTCATGCCGCACGGGCCTTTCCGGCAGTTCTGACATCCACGCTGCTCCTCATCGCCGTCTGTGGACTGTTCGGCATGGCGCTCGGTCACGTGCTGGGCCTCGACCCGCTGACAGCCTATCTCGCCACCAGCCCCGGTGGTGCCGATACGGTGGCGATCATCGCGGCATCGAGCAATGTCGATCTGCCCTTCATCATTGCGATGCAGACAAGCCGGTTCTTCATCGTACTACTGGCGGGACCCGCTATCGCCCGTTTTGTCGCTGCGCGCATTGATGAGCGCACTATGAAAAAGAACCTTTAACGGCCCGATTGCCGGAACTGGCGGGGCCGTGTTAGGCTTTCGGCATGACACAGGTTTGCACCCATCTCATGTTTCAGGGCAGTGCAGGCGCAGCTCTGGAAACATATCGTTCGATCTTTCCCGACTTCCTGATTGAGTCGATCAAAATCTATGACGAAGCGAGCGGCAGTCCCGGTAAAGTGCAGATAGCGCGCGTGACTTTTGCCGAACACCGGCTGATCGTGATCGACAGCCCCATTCCGCACCAGTTCGATTTCAACCCATCCATATCGCTGTTCATCGATTTCCACGATGAGGAAAGCCTGATGAGCGTTTTTGAGAAGCTTTCAGAAGGTGGCGAGACGCTGATGCCGCTCGACAATTACGGTTTCAGCAAACTTTTCGCCTGGATCAAGGACAAGTACGGCGTCTCCTGGCAACTGAACTTGCAAGCCTGATTTAGAGCATAATCCGACCGGAGTGAAACGAGGATCGATAAGATTATGCTTGAAATAGAAGAAGTTAGAGCATTTCCAGCAAAAGTGCGAAGCGGTTTTGCGTCGGATAATGCGTGAAAACAAATAGATAGAGCGCCGATCTGATCCAATCAGATCGAAACGCGCTCTAAACAGAAAACCCGGCTTTCGCCGGGTTTTTCATCTACCATACTTGTAGCTGTTCAGACTTATTTGCCGTGGAAGCCACGGATGGCGCCGATGATCTTGTCCTGATCCTCTTCCGACAGATAAGGATGCATCGGCAGGCTCAGAATGCGTGCAGGCAGCGCTTCCGAAACAGGCAGCCCACCCGGTGCAATCGGATAATGCTTGTATGCGGTCTGCAGGTGCAACGGCTTCACGTAATAAATGACCGATGGGATGCCGGCTGCCTGAAGATGCGCCTTCAGACCGTCGCGGTTTTCGCTTTCAATCGAATACTGTGCCCAGGCCGAACGATTGCCAGCCGGAAGTGCCGGAACCTTGACCACGTCCTTGAGCAACTCATTGTAGCGCTTGGCAATACGGTCGCGCGCTTCCATTTCATCTTCAAGGATTGCCAGCTTTTCCAGAAGAACAGCAGCCTGGATCGTATCCAGACGCGAGTTGATGCCGATACGAACATTGTCATACTGGGTTTCGCCCTTGCCGTGGAACAGCACGGAGCGCAGCGTGTCGGCAAGTTCGGCATCATTGGTAAACATGGCACCACCGTCGCCGTAGCAACCAAGCGGCTTGGCCGGATAGAAGCTCGTCGCGCCGACATGGCCGAACGCACCGCACATAACATTGTCACGCTTGCCGCCGATCGACTGAGCAGCGTCTTCGATGACGAACAGGCCTTCGCGGTCGGCGATGGCGCTGATGCGGTTATAGTCGGCAGCCAGACCGAACAGATCGACTGGAATGATCGCCTTCGGCTGCAGGCGGCCTTCCTTCCGGATAGCGGCAATGGCAGCTTCAAGCTGTTCGATATTCAGATTGTAGGTGTCCGCGTCTACGTCGATGAACACCGGCTCCGCGCCGACCAGCGCAACAACTTCCGCCGTGGCAGCGAAGGTGAAGGACGGAACGAAGACCGCATCACCCGGACCAATGCCGCGTGCCATCAGGGGCATCTGCAAGGCGTCGGTACCATTGGCGCAGGCGATGACATGTTCCACGCCCAGATACTCGCCGAGCTTCTTTTCGAATTCGGCCACTTCCGGTCCAAGAATATAACGGCCTTCCGCAACAACCTTGGAAATGGCGGCATTGAGACGGTCTTCGATACGCGCGCGCTGCGCTCCAAGATCAATAAACTGCATGTTGGCTCCAATATATCTGGCCCGCACAATTCGATATGCGAATCCTCGGCAACCTATTTATTCGCTTGCGCCCTGCCCCGCTATGGCCAGAGCGTTCAAAGTTTTGCGATTCCTGTAACACCGCTTGACGCAGTTCACACGAACTGCGCGGCTCCCCTTTAACGCGGGTGCCGGACAGTGCCTTCCGTGAGGATACGCAGCACGCTGATTGCTTCCTTGCCATCGGTCCGCGGCTTCTCGCGCGTTTCGATGCAATGCAGGAAATGCTGCAATTCACGTGTCAGCGGCATGCCTTCCTCAACCGGGATATAGACCGGCTCAACGGATTTGAAAGACCACTGATCGTTTTCCCGCCAGACTTCATGGCTGTAGAGCGCAAGCTTGCGATCCCATGGCTCGACGTCATCGAATACAGCCATGCCTTTTGTGCCGGTGACTGTCAGGCGGCGCTCGCGATAGGCATTCAGGCGCGACGCAAACAGATGACCACGGATGCCGTTCGGAAAATCGAGATGAAGGTGGGCGATGTCAGTGAGATGATCGAGCGTCGCGACGCCCTCTCCACGAACCGCGTTCGGCTCTTCTCCGGTGATCGCCAGGATCATCGACAGGTCGTGCGGCGCAAGGTCCCACAGGGCGTCGAACTCGTTGTGGAACTTGCCGAAACCGACGCGATGCGAATGCACATAGCGGATGTCGCCGAGCTCGCCGCTTTTCACCATGTCGAGAAGTTTTTCGAAGGCCGGATGAAAGCGCAGCACATGACCAACCATGAACACGCGCCCGTTTTCGCGGGCAGCTTCCACTTCAGCTTCCGCAGCCGGAATGTCGAGCGCGATCGGCTTTTCGACCAGCACGTCCTTGCCGTTCTTCACTGCCTGAATGGCGTATTGTGAATGAAACTGTGCCGGTAGCGCCAGAACGATGCCATCAATGTCCGGACGGCTGAACAACTCATCGACGGGAATGCTGGGAACGTTGAACTCGGTCGCGAAGCGTTCCGCCTGTTCTGCCCTTGAGTCCGAGACTGCCTGAAGGGCACCGAGGCTCTTCAGGGTACGAATGTGATTGCCGCCCCAATAGCCGCAACCCAAAACCGCAATACGAGGTGCCATAAAACTATGCCTTTGCTGATGCCAAGTTCCTTATCGGTGCAAATGATAGAAAACAAGACGAAAGCTATGCGAAGAATGCTTGACAGCTTTTCATTCCGCACATATACCGCCGCCATTCCTTGCAGGAACAACGATTTGTCCCACCGGAAACGGCGATCATGAAGTTGTCTCTGTAAAGCGACGCGTGGCGGAGTAGCTCAGTAGGTTAGAGCAGAGGAATCATAATCCTTGTGTCGGGGGTTCGAATCCCTCCTCCGCTACCAACGCGCCCCACCCCTGAAATGAACGCAATTTTCGTAGCTTGACCGGCAGCCGGTGAGCTTTATGCTGTCGGTTCATCTTTTGGACCCGGCCACCTTCATGCAAATCATCGCTCTCGATCATGTTCAACTGGCAATGCCGGAAGGCCAGGAGCAGAAAGCGCGCGATTTCTATGGCTCGATCCTCGGTTTCAAGGAAGTTCCAAAACCTAGGAATCTGGTAGCCCGCGGTGGCTGCTGGTTTGAAATGGGGACGATCAGGCTTCATCTGGGCGTTGAGCGCCCTTTCGCACCTGCGCGCAAGGCACATCCTGCATTTCTGGTCGACGATCTGCACGACATGATCGCGCATCTGGCAAGAGCCGGTATCGAAGCTGTCGTGGATGAGCCGCTGCAAGGTTATGAGCGTTGCTACATCCACGATCCGTTCGGCAATCGTATCGAATTGATGCAGAAAGTTGCCTGATGGCATCGACCATCAGGCAATAAGGCTCAATTCGCTGCAGCAGCAATGATGCGGCAAAGCCCTTCGCGTACCACCGATTTGCTGGTCGCCTGTCCCGCCCGAATACTGAAAATCGCATCGACACGTGTGCCCTTACCCTGCGCCCGCGCAGTTACGCGCAAGGTCTGGATACGACCCGATCCGGTCGTCTCCTGAAAAGCATCAATTGAAGCGAGCTGTTTGTTGATCTTGATGCCTGAGAAACCTTCGGCGGCAACGGCTTGTGCCAGACGCTGCAAGGCGGTCGACGATTTCACACCGGCAAAGTTTTGTATCGAGCGATAGCTCATCGCAGTTACGAGCGGAACGCCCTCGGACTTGAAGTTCTGTTCGCACGAAGCAGCAAAGCCTGTCCCGGCCGTCGTCAGGGTCAGCAGACCCGCAATCAGGAACACCCGCATTCATCTCTCCCTCAACTATATACAGGAGGACTAATAAGCTGTCATAGCCGCGCCGCCAACGGGAAGTTGATGGCCATGCGGCAACACTTCACTGGATTGTAGCCGGGGCAGAGACTATATCCGCCTCAGAGTCCGCTTTCCGGCGCAACGACATCAAACAGCGATCATGACCCTTCTCATCAATCAACCTCATCCGTCCATCGATCCGGTTTCAATTGAAAAGCTGGTGGCCACTTTCTACGGACGGGCGCGCGAAGATGCAGTTATCGGGCCGATTTTCGCCAATGCAGTTCACGATTGGGATCATCATATCGCACAGATCGCTGCATTCTGGTCGTCAGTTATTCTCAAGACTGGCAGCTATGACGGGCGTCCCATGGCGCCACATCTGAAGCTGGGACTGAAGAACGAACATTTTGACCGCTGGCTCGAGCTTTTCGAGAAAACCGCGCGTGAAATATTCCCGCCCGAAGCCGCAATCATTTTCATCGACCGGGCGCAGCGCATTGCCGACAGTTTTGAAATGGCAATCGCCACCAACACGGGACAGATTTCCGCACCACGGCATTCTCGACGCCCTCTTTAACCAAAAGGAGCGCGCAACCCTTGCGGGCAATGCAACATATCTTGTCATTGAATATTTAACTATATAAGCACGTCCCCAGAATAAGCGGACTGCAACTCAGTCACGTCAACAGAAAATAAAGGCTTGCGGGAGCAGATAAAGCCAATCGCGCGATGGTGTGTTTGCGATGTAGCTAATATTCGCAACATATCACTTGCATAAAGGGGCAGAATTTCGAACAGTTGCCGCAGCTTTTTTGAAAGCTCAAGAGATCGTGTTGTCGCGTCAACCCAGACGCGAACATTCGACTTGAGCGGATATGCAGGGAGATAAATTATGAACGAATCCATTCGCGAACTTTTGGCCAAGGTCGGCAGCCTGCCGGGACCCGTGACCGACATCGCCGACGATGCCGATCTTTACAGCGCGGGCCTGTCCTCCTTTGCATCGGTTCAGCTCATGCTTGGTCTGGAAGACAAGTTCGATATCGAATTTCCGGACCAGTATCTCAATCGCAAGTCTTTCGCGAGCATCAAGGCCATCGAACAGACGATCACCCAGATTCTCAAGGACAAAGAGGCTGCATAATGAATGCCGGGGCGGGAAACAGTCTTTCAGAGCGCGTGGGCCGCGTTGCGGCCATAGCGGGTAAATTTTCCGATAGCGTCGATAAGGAAGGCCGCTTCCCGCGTGAAGCAATCGATGCAATGAAGGCCGAAGGTCTGCTCGGCATTCAGGTGCCAAGTGAGTTCGGCGGCGAGAGTGCCGAAATCGACCAGATTGCGGAACTATGTTGCGTTCTCGGACAGTCCTGTGCGTCGAGCGCGATGATTTTCGCCATGCATCACATCAAGCTTTCAAGCGTGGTGGAACACGGCCAAACGGTCGAGTGGCACCGGGACTTCATGCGCAAAATCGCGAAAGACCAGTTGTTGCTTGCGTCCGCAACGACTGAAGGCGGCATCGGCGGCGATCTGCGCAATTCGATCTGCGCCATTGAGGTCGACGGTGATATCTGTCGCCTGGAAAAGAATGCAACAGTCATCTCCTATGGCACCTATGCAGATGCCATTTTGATCACATCGCGCTCCCACAAGGATGCCGCCTCGTCGGATCAGGTGATGACCGTGTTCCTGAAGGACCAGTACACGCTCGAAAAGACCCATGATTGGGACACGCTCGGCATGCGCGGCACCTGCTCGGAAGGATTTGTGTTCCGCGGCGAGGCTGACAAGGTGCAGATCCTGCCGCATCCCTTCGCTGAAATCGCGGCGCAATCCATGCTGGCGCAGTCGCATACGCTGTGGAGCTCGCTCTGGTATGGTATCGCCGTCGATGCGGTCAACCGGGCACAGGCATTCGTGCGCGCCGCCGCAAAGCGCAATCCGGGCGCGCCGCAGCCGGGCGCATTGCGCGTGGCTGAAGCATCGAACATGCTGCAGATGCTGAAGTCCGAAATCGTCGCCTGCCTGAAGACCTATCGCGAAGCAAAGCACGACCCTGACAAGCTGGCATCGATGGGCTTTGCGATTGCGATGAACAATCTCAAGATTGCCGCGTCACAAACGATCCTTCAGATCATCAATCACGCCATGCTGGTCTGCGGCATCATGGGCTACAAGAACGGTACGCCTTTCAGCCTCGGACGCCATCTGCGCGACGCCCATTCCGCGCAGCTAATGATTTCAAACGAGCGCATCCTCGGCAATACGGCCACGATGCTGCTCATTCACAAACAGAACACCAGCCTTTTGGGATAATCGCCATGGATGCTCAGAGATCATTTCTAGACCGGCTTTTTGATTCCGGTCTCCTGATCGATACCGGCGTGGAAGGTCTATATGGACGCTCCGGCCAGTTCGAAGATGTCATCCAGGCATTTGAACGCCTGATAGACCGTACCGGAGGCAATGACGGCGCCGAAGCGATCCGCTTCCCGCCCGGCATGAACCGCGCTTTCTTCGAAAAAAGCGGCTACATGAAAAGCTTCCCGCAATTGGCCGGCACGGTGCACAGCTTCTGCGGTTGCGAGCTTGACCACGTCAACCTCATAAAGTGCATGGATGAAGGCACGGACTGGACGCTGGAACAAAAGGCGACGGACATCGTTCTGACGCCCGCGGCCTGCTATCCGCTCTATCCCACGATTGCCAAGCGCGGGCCGCTGCCGCAGGGTGGCGGGCTTTACGACCTGCAATCCTATTGCTTCCGCCATGAACCGTCGGTTGACCCTGCCCGCCAGCAGCTTTTCCGCATGCGTGAATATGTGCGCATGGGCACGGAAGCCGATGTTATGGCCTTCCGCCAGCTCTGGATCGACCGTGGCACGGAAATGATGAAGAAGGTCGGACTGCCGGTCGAAATCGACGTCGCCAACGACCCGTTCTTCGGACGTGCAGGCAAGTTGCTGGTCAACAACCAGCGCGATCAGAACCTGAAATTCGAACTGCTGATCCCGATCACCAGCGTCGAAAAGCCGACCGCCTGCATGAGCTTCAACTATCATCAGGACCAGTTCGGCGTGAAGTGGGGCCTGTCGCTTGACGACGGTGCCGTGGCACACACCGCCTGCGTCGGGTTCGGGCTGGAGCGCATCGCACTGGCGCTCTTCCATCATCACGGTCTGGATGTTGAGATCTGGCCGGAAAATGTACGCAAGGAATTGTGGGGCTGATCGCGACTATGCAGGCTGTTTTTCCGAACATCGCGCCCGACCGTTACACGCCGCACGCTTTGCATGCCCAGACGCGTATCTGGCCGGAAACCAACTGCTATGTCGATCTTTGGATCGAAGTGCTGGCAACATTGGGTGCCGCCCCGGAAGCCATGCTCGGCTTCACGCTCACGCAGGATTTCGAGGGCGACCAGTTCACCTTCTTCAAGGTGCCGCTGGAAGACCTCGAAGCCCTTTACGGGGTGCGGGCGACAGAGCTTGCAATTTTCGATCATGTGGAACGCCATGTCGCCGAGCAGATTGCACGCGGACGCCTCTGCATGATCGAAATGGACAGCTATTTCATGCCGGATACGCGTGGCGTCAGCTACCGGACGGAACATGGCAAAACCACCATCGCCATCAATCGTATGGACGTTGAAAACCGTTCGCTGGATTATTTTCATAATGGGGGTTTCTACCATCTGGAGGGCGACGATTTCGACGGCGTTTTCCAGCGTCATCTGACGGAATCCGACCTGCCCTTCCTGCCCTATACGGAATTCGCCAAGTTTCCGAAGAATGTGCCGGATGAAGCCCATCAGCGGCGCGTTGCAGAAATCCTTCTGGCTCGCCATTTAGCGCGGAGGCCGAAAGAAAATCCAATCCGCGCCTTTGCCAGCGTGTTCCCCGCTCAGGTTGAAGCAATTGCGGAACGTCCGTTTGGCTTCTTCCATAAATATGCCTTCAATACGCTGCGTCAGCTCGGCGCAAATTTCGAACTCGCGGCAAGTCACCTCGACTGGCTTGGGCAAGGCAAGCGCTTTGCGACGGCCTCGGCAGATGCCTTGCAGATCGCGGAAACGGCAAAGGCCGTTCAGTTCCAACTTGCCCGTGCCGTCATGCGCAAGAAGTTCGACGCATTGGCCGGAACGCTTCAACCGGCAGCGGATGCCTGGGATCGTATGATGGCAGCGCTTGCAACGGAACTCGGTCGCGATGCGGCTTGAACTGAATCCAATGAGCCGACCACTCTCGCTCGGGTGGCGGCTCGTCATCACCGGCCCGGATGCGGCGCAATCGCCGCATGATGCCAGGTCCGGTGAACCGATCAATGATGTTCCCGTGCCCGGCACGGTGGCAGAAGCCTTGGAAAAAGCCGGACGTTTCGACCGGAAAAATCCCGTACCGCTCGACAATCAGGATGCCTGGTATTTCCTCGACCTTGAGGAGACACCCGGTCCTGCCACACTCCATTTTGATGGGCTTGCCACGATATGCGATGTCTTTTTCAATGGCGAATTGCTGTTGCAAACCGACAGCATGTTTCTTGGCCATGATATGCCCGTCATGCTGTCGGGCAAGGACGAGCTTGCCCTATGTTTTCGTGCACTCGCGCCCCGCCTGGGCCAGAAAGGCCCGCGCGCCCGCTGGCGCACGCAACTGATGAACACACAGGGCCTGCGCCTCGTCCGCACGACCGCGCTTGGCTATATGCCGGGCTGGTGTCCGGAAGTGCATGCCGCAGGTCCATGGCGGCCGATTTCCATCAGCCGTTCCGGGGCCGAAGCCATATCCGACATTGCTATTCTGGCAAGACTGACCAAAACCGGCGATGGCGAGCTTCAAGTCAGTTTTACCTATAGCGGCATGGCCGGGACGCCCACCCTCCATTGTGCGGGGCAGCAAGCCGTCTGCGAACGCCAGACCGACGATCAATGGGCGGCAAGGCTGACGCTTCCCAATGTCGAACCATGGTGGCCGCACACGCATGGCAATCCGACGCTTCACGATGTCGAGCTTTCGCTCGACGGTGAAAAGCAGTTGCTCGGGCGTACTGGCTTTCGCAGCATCGAGGTCGACCGCGGATCGGACGGCAAGGGATTTGCACTCAAGATCAATGGCGAGAAGATCTTCTGTCGCGGTGCGGTATGGAGTTCCGCCGATATCGTCCGTCTCCCCGGCGCGCGCAGCGATTATGAGCCATGGCTGAAGCTCGCACAGGAAGCGGGCATGAACATGCTGCGGCTGAGCGGCATCACCGCCTATGAGACACCGGATTTCTATACGCTTTGCAACGAGCTGGGCATCATGGTGTGGCAGGACTTCATGTTCGCCAACTTCGATTACCCGGTGAAGGACGAAACATTTGTCGCCAAAGTAAGAGCGGAAGCTTGTCAGATTCTCACCGCCGTCCAACATGCGCCGTCGCTGACAGTTCTTTGCGGCGGCAGCGAAATCTACCAGCAAGGCGCGATGATGGGCCTCCCGGAAGCAACCTGGAAAGGTCCGCTTACCGAGGAAATTCTACCCGGTATCGCTGGCGAGCTTTGCCCGAATATTCCCTATGTGCCGAATTCGCCCTGCGATGGCGCCCTCCCCTTCATCAGCAATGAAGGTGTCAGCCACTATTACGGCGTCAGTGCCTATTGCCGTCCAATGGAAGATGCACGACGTGCGGAAGTGCGCTTTGCGACCGAATGTCTGGCCTTCTCCAACGTGCCGGAAACGCGCACGCTGAAAACCCATCTCGATGTGCCGCCAGTCCATGATCCGCGCTGGAAGGCACGTGTGCCGTGTGATCGCGGCGTATCCTGGGATTTCGAGGATGTGCGGGACGCCTATCTGGAGATGTTATACGGTTACGATCCGGCGCGGTTGCGGCGCGAGGATATGGAACAATATCTCCACCTTTCCCGCGCCGTCACCGCGGAAGTGATGGAAACGACCTTTGCCGAATGGAGACGGCCCGAAAGCACCTGTTTCGGTGCGCTTCTCTGGATGTTTCAGGACGTTTTGCCGGGTGCCGGTTGGGGCATGATCGATGCGACCGGCGAACCCAAGGCTTCGTGGTATGGCCTCAAGCGCGCCTTCCGTCCGCAACAACTCGCCTTAACCGATGAAGGCATCAACGGCCTCGCGATTCACATTCTGAACGAGCAGGTGGAATCCGCTGATCTTTCGCTTGAATTAGCATGTCTGCGCGCCGGTTCGCAGCCGGTGGTTTCCGGTCGCCAAGATCTTTCAATTGCCGGTCGTTCAGCGATAACTATTCCCGCCACCGACCTGTTCGGCGCATTTTTCGATGTCACTTACGCCTATCGTTTCGGTCCTGCGGCACATGACGTGACGGTGGCGCGACTGAAGCGTAATGATATTACGATTGCCGAAGCATTCCACTTTCCGCTCGGACGCACAAAGGCCTTTCACGATGCCGCTGTCGAAGCTGCGCTTGTCGAAGAGAACGGGAACTGGTTCCTTGATCTGAAAACACCGGTTCTGGCTCAATCCGTCGGCATCGATGCAGGAGACTGGCGCGCGGCGGAGAACTGGTTTCACCTTGCTCCCAACGAGACCAAACGCGTTGCCCTCATCCCGCGCCATGAAACGCTGGAGAAGCCGACGGGTGAAATCCGCATCGCCGGTTCATCCCGGATCGTGTGGTTCTAATCCCGCAAGGCCAGCGAACGGATCGCGTCGATATAGATTTCGCGTGAATGTTCCGGCGTCAGATTATGATCGGCATCGGGAATGACGGCGACCGATACATTGTCGAAACCCTGCACGCTGCTGCCCGCCTGATCGAAGTAGAAATTGAAATGTTGGCGCCCGGTATCCTTTTCGGCATAGACCAGCGCCAGCGGCACCTCACGCTGCTTCAATTCGTCAAAAGCCGAGTAGACCGCCCGCCCCTCCACTGTCCGGCTGCGCAGGACCTTGCGTGCCAGACTGCGAACACGTCCGACGATCCCGCGCGTGAGATTGCGCAGGATAGCGCGGATATCCAGTTCACCGCGAAACAGACGCTGGAAGGTTTCGGCGCGGAGCGCGCGACTGCCGTAATCCCCTAGCGTGCGATTGCCTTCGCGAACGGCATCCTCAACCGAACGCTCTGGCGCCCAATAAAATGTCACCGGATTGACGAGAACCGCACCGGAAATGCGTTCATCTTTGAGGGCGCTGTGGAACCCTAGAAACGCACCGCTGCACCGTCCGGCGACAACGGGACGCCCCCAGCCTATGGCTTCAAGATAATCGAGAGCTTCGGCAACATCTGTTTCTGGTCCTTGGGTGTAAAGCACCTGTTCCGGCATGCCCGGATGGGGCGGGCTGTCGCCAGCATTCGCGATGTCGAAGCGCAGGGAAGCCATCCCTTCCCGTGCAAGCTTGCGTGCCATCTCAACAGTGGTGCGGCCCCATCCGACACGCCGGTCATAGGATGACGACAGGAAAAGGACCGTTCTGCCGCGCCGTTCGCCCAGGGGCGCACAGATAACGCCTGAAAGGCGATCGCCGGAACCGAAAGATACGGGCGTTTCGATAAACCCGTCGCCCGTCAAAGAGCCGCCAAGAGCGCTATCATCGGGCTTATTCTGCGCGGGATCAGACCCTGCAAGGCCTGCCACCCAATCGACAAGCCGATCCGCGACTTCCAGGGGCAGCCGAGAGATAACCGGGTTCGAAATCAGCTTGTCGTAATCGGCAAAGGCTTCAACCGTCACGTCCGCACCCAGTTTTTCCAGATGCGTCGCCAGTTCGGCATCGTTCGGACGATCCGTCCGCGCCAGCAAAAGACATTGCGGCGCGGGCCTCGTCTCCAGTGACAGAAGATTGATCTTCTTCACATCGGCGGCCACTTCCGGCTGCATCGTCAGCGATGCGATGGAAACGCTGTTCTTGATCCTCTGCGCATCGGTCAGTCCCAGATCGGCATCGACCATGCTCGACCAGACGGCCAGTTCACGCGTGTAGAACCGTCCTGAAATGACCGGCGCCAGTAGCGCCAATGCCGCGATACCGTCGATCCGGGCCGCAGTTTCGGCAGCGACGGCTGCACCAAGGCTCTGCCCGATGATAATGACGCGGCTTGCCCCTGACAGGTCGCGCGCTTTCCGGGCAGCCTCCACCAAGGTATTTTGCCAGAGCTCCAGCCCTTTCGAAAAATCGATGTCGTCACGCCCATCGCCCGTGCCGGGCCAGTCAAAACGGAAAGAAGCGATGCCATGCGCCGACAGTTCGTCGGCAATGACGCGCCAGAATTTGCGTGTCGTGCAAAGCTCTTCCAGCCCCCAGGGACTGGCAAATACGACAACTGTATCAAGAGATTGGCCAAGGGGAGCCTGAAAAAGGCCCAGTGTCTCGCAGAAGACGACGGGGCTGGCGGCAGGCCGCACAGTACTCACCGATTGTCTTAAGGATGTTTCGCTTTCCACCCTGTCGCCCATACCCAATGCACCCCGTCACAGAAATCACATCCTGCAATAATGGAAATTGCGCACGGCACAAGAGTTTATCGCATTGATTGCGAAAGCGTGTCCCCACCGCACATCAAGCGCGGCAGGGTTGCAACAGCTAGAGCATTCCCAAAAGTGGAAGCTGCTCAAAAGATCGGAAATCAGGCCGCTGGCTTGGACTTTTCGGCCTGAAGCTGCTGCTTGTGGCGCAACAACATGCCGTAAAGATCGCGCGGCTCATCCGGATCAGCCAGCAGATCGAGCTGCTCATAAAAGCCCGTATCCTTCAGCTTGTCACGAACGTAGCGCAGAGCCGAAAAGTCTTCCGTTGCAAAGCCGACCGAGTCGAACAGCGTAATCTGACGCGCATCCTTGCGGCCTTCAGTCTTGCCTGTGATCACTTCCCACAATTCATTGACGGGATAATCTTCCGGAAGCTGCTGAATTTCGCCTTCAATGCGGGTCTGCGGCGGATATTCGACGAAGATGTCCGAACGGCGGAGGATATCGCCGTGCAGCTCCGTCTTGCCTGGGCAGTCACCGCCAACCGCGTTGATATGAACGCCAGCACCAACCATATTGTCGGTCAGGATCGTGGCATTGAGCTTGTCGGCGGTTACGGTGGTGATGATGTCCGCACCCTCGACCACTTCTTCAACATCCTTGCAGATCACGATATCAATGCCTGCGCCTTCCAGATTGCGCGCGCATTTTTCCGAAGCCGTGCGGTCAATATCGTAGAGACGCAGCTTGTCGATGCCGAGAATTGCCTTGAACGCCAAAGCCTGAAATTCGCTCTGCGCACCATTGCCGATGATCGCCATCGTGCGCGCATTCTTTGGCGCAAGATGCTTGGCCGCAACTGCCGAGGTTGCAGCGGTGCGCAGCGCCGTCAGAATGGTCATTTCGGTCAAAAGCATCGGATAACCGCTGCCAACATCCGAGAGAACGCCAAAAGCCGTAACCGTCTGCAGGCCGTCACGCGTATTCTTTGGATGACCGTTCACATATTTGAAGCCGTACATCGTACCGTCGCTTGTCGGCATCAGCTCGATCACGCCTTCATCGGAATGCGAAGCCACGCGCGGCGTTTTGTCAAAGCTTTCCCAGCGGCGGAAATCCTCTTCCACATAATCGGCGAGTTCCTTGAGGAAGGTCTCGACGCCGACGGAAAGCACCAACTTCATCATGTGATCGACACTGACGAAAGGGACGATATTGAGGTTCGGTTGGGTCATTCTTGCTCCTTAGCATTCAGCGGCAGACCATTGATCCACCAGCAGCGAATGCGGTTTCTGAATTCAATAATTGATGGTTGGACGATCCATGACGCTGCGGCCCAAAAGGCTCGCCATAAGGTCGACCATCACGGTTGCGGTGCGTCCGCGTTCATCGAGAAACGGATTAAGCTCGACGAGATCGAGGCTTGTCACCAGATCGCTGTCGTGCAGCATTTCCATAATGAGATGCGCTTCACGGAAGGTCGCGCCGCCGGGAACCGTGGTGCCCACAGCGGGCGCAATCGACGGCTCAAGGAAATCGACATCGAGACTCACATGAAGAAGACCGTTTTCGTCCTTCACGCGCTGCAGGAAGCGGCGCAACAGGGCTGCTACACCATGCTCATCGATAAGGCGCATGTCGTAGACGGCAACATCGGTCTGCTTGATCGCAGCACGTTCTGCCGGATCAACACTGCGAATACCCATCATGCAAACATTGGCGGGATCAATCGGCGCTGCCAAAGCCGGGAAATAGCCTTCAAAGCCCTTCTGGCCCGTGTAATAGGCAACAGGTGTGCCATGCAGATTGCCACTGCCCGTCGTTTCCAGCGTATGGAAATCCGTATGCGCATCAAGCCACAGCACAAATTGCTTGCGGCCCTTTTCTGCGGCGCGGCGCGCGATGCCGGGAACAGTGCCTGCTGCAAGCAGATGATCGCCACCGAGGAAGATCGGGAAACCGTCTTCGCTTTCGCGATAAGCAGCTTCGCTGATGGCTTCGATCCAGGCGACAGCCTGCGGCAGTGCCTTGATCACAGGATTGGGATGGGTCAGCGGGCGCAGTTCAGCCGGAGCCAGATTGCCGAGATCGGTAAACTCGTGGCCAAGCTCGCGAATTGCGTCCGCAATGCCAGCGGCGCGATAACCGTCGGGGCCCATATTGCAGCCGAGACGTCCAGTGCCTTCCTGAACAGGCAATCCCAAAATCTTGCAATGCATAAAGTGCTACTCCAGAGAAATTATTGCCCTAGATTGACCATTTACGCTTGGCGATGTGAAGCAACCGGATTGGCAATTTTAACGGTTTGGTTTATCAGAATGTCGGATTGGCTTTTCAAAATGGAGAAAACATGGACGATCTGGATGAAAAGCTTATCACGCTTTTACGCCACAATGGCCGACGCAGCATTTCGGATGTGGCAATCGATCTCGGTGTTTCCCGCGCGACGGTCCGCGCCCGTATGGAACGGCTTGAACAGTCCGGAGACATCATCGGCTACACAGTGATCCTGCGGTCTGACGCAGTTGATCTGCCGGTGCGTGGCATCATGATGATCGAAATCGAAGGCCATGTCGCCGACCGCGTGGTCAAGGCGCTTGGTGGCTTCTCGGAAATTTCAGCCGTTCACACTACCAATGGTCGTTTCGATCTGGTGGTGGAACTGGGTGCTGCAACACTGACCGATTTCGATGCCGTGCTGCGCCGCATTCGACTGGTGCCGGGCATCAAGGCCAGCGAAACCAATCTGCTGCTTGCCACCCCGCGCTCAACGCGGGCAAGGTTATAAACGATAAAGAGGCCGGAGTTTCTCCGGCCTCTTTATTTTCATGATCAGGCAAGGATCGGATAGTCCGTATACCCCTTGGCGCCACCGCCATACATATGCTGCTGATCCAGCTCATTGAGCGGTGAATTATCCTTCAAACGACGAACGAGATCCGGATTGGAGATAAACGGCTTGCCAAAGGCAACCACATCAGCGCGGCCGCTTTCGATTTCCTGTTCAGCCAGTTCGCGATCATAGCCATTGTTGACCATCCAGGCAGCTTCACCACCGGCATCGCGATAAACCTGTTTGAGACGCGCATAATCGAATGGCTGCGGACCCTGCTGGAAATCGCGTGGACCGCCGGTCGCACCCTCAATGATATGAACATAAGCAAGACCGTAGGAGGCAAGCTTTTCGAGCACATAGTCGAACAGCGGCTGCGGATCGGAATCCGATGAGTCATTGGCAGGTGTTACCGGCGAAAGACGAATACCGACCTTGCTGGCACCAACCGCTTTCGTCACGGCATCAACGACTTCGAATAGGAAGCGGGCGCGGTTTTCAATCGAGCCACCATATTCATCGGTGCGGTGATTGCTGCCCGAACGCAAGAACTGATCGATCAGATAGCCGTTTGCAGCGTGGATTTCGACGCCGTCAAAACCAGCCACCTCAACAGCATCCTTTGCAGCCTTGGCATAGGTCGCAACGATTTCCGGCAACTCGCTCTTTTCAAGCGCACGCGGCTCTGAGGTTGGCGCGAATTCGCCGGTGCCGTCCGGATGCACGAGATAGGTCTTCGACTTGGCCGTGATGGCCGAAGGTGCCACCGGCTTGCCGCCATTTGGCTGCAGGCTGTCGTGCGAAATACGGCCCACATGCCACATCTGCACGACGATCTTGCCGCCTGCGCTATGCACGGCGTCGGTCACGCGCTTCCAGCCAGCAAGCTGCTCATCGGAATAAAGGCCCGGCACATCGGCATAACCCTGCCCCTGATGGCTGATCGGCGTTGCCTCGGTGATGATAAGGCCAGCACTGGCGCGCTGTTCATAATAGGTGACGTTGAGGTCGTTTGGCACAGCGCGGGGCGAGCGATTGCGCGTCAGCGGTGCCATAACGATACGATTGGCAAGCTTGAGATCGCCGATTGTAACTGGATCGAACAATGTGGCCATGGATACATTCCTTCAAATGGGAAAGATTGGGCAAACGGGATTAAAGATCGGACAGTGATTTGAGCAAGGCGGCAATCGCCTCCTCATCGCGCTTGTAGAAGGTCCATTGGCCGACGCGGTGGGGCGAAATCAGCCCCGCTTTCGTCAGCACGGACAAATGAGCAGAAACGGTGGATTGGGAAAGACCACACCGTTCGAACTGACCGGCGCACACACCCATCTCCAGGGGCATGTGCTGAGCGGAGAAATGCTTCTCCGGCTGCTTGAGCCAGCTCAAAATGTCGAGACGAACTGGATGGCCAAGTGCCTTGAGTATCTCGTCCAACGGCATAGCTAATGAATTAGGCTGTGCTATAGATTGAATGTCCGACATCATGGTCACCTCGCTGATCTTCATTCATATCGTCATTTCACGATATAAGTATCGTTTAAATTCGATTTAAAAAGAGGGAGGCTGTTCACATGCGCGTGAAGAGGTAAATCGACGCCTTTCCTGTGGAACATCGATACTGCCTTGATTGCGCCGAACCGGCATCCGACTATGTTCGCCGTGATAGTGGAGAATTGGAAAATACATGGCGGACATCACCAAGCGTATTGCCGGGATTATAGCGGCGGAGATCAATGCAAAGCCGGAACAGGCCATTGCCGCTATTGGCCTACTGGATGAAGGCTCAACCGTGCCTTTCGTCGCCCGTTACCGCAAGGAAGTCACCGGCGGGCTTGATGACACGCAACTGCGCCAGCTTTCAGAGCGCCTCGCCTACTTGCGCGAACTCGAAGCACGCCGCAGCTCCATTCTGGAATCGATCCGCAGTCAGGAAAAGCTGACGCCGGAACTGGAACTGAAAATCGCTGGCGTTCAGACTAAGGCCGAGCTTGAAGATCTTTATCTTCCCTATAAGCCTAAGCGCCGCACCAAAGCCGAAATCGCCCGCGAACGCGGTCTCGGACCGCTTGCCGAAGCCATACTTACCGACCGCAGACTGGTTCCCACCGAGATTGCTGCGCAATATGTCGCCGGTGAAGTTGCCGATGTGAAGGCGGCACTGGATGGCGCACGCGACATCATCGCCGAAGGCTTTTCAGAGAACGCAGACCTCATCGGCAATTTGCGCAACTACCTCAAAGATCGCGCCGTGCTGCGCTCGCGCGTTGTCGATGGCAAACAGGACGCAGGCGCGAAATTCTCCGATTATTTCGACCATTCTGAACGCTGGGCAAATGTTGCGGGACACCGCGCTCTGGCCATGCTGCGCGGTCGCAACGAGGATTTTCTGTCGCTCGACATTGAAATCGACGCCGACGACACCTCGCCTGTAAAGCCGGTCGAACGCAAAATTGCAGCCGCCTATAATATCGGCGCAACGCTCCCCGGCGACCGCTGGCTGATGGAAGTTGCAGGCTGGGCATGGCGCGTCAAGCTCTCGCTCTCCTTGTCACTTGATCTCATGCGCGACCTGCGTGAACGCGCCGAGGAAGAAGCCATCAACGTCTTCGCCCGCAACCTCAAGGACCTGCTGTTAGCCGCCCCTGCCGGGTCGCGCGCCACCATGGGTCTTGATCCGGGCATCCGCACCGGCGTCAAGGTCGCGATCGTCGATGGCACCGGCAAACTGCTCGACACAACAACGGTCTATCCGTTTCCGCCAAAGAACGATGTGCGTGGCACACAGGCAGAGCTTGCAAGCCTGATCCGCAAACACAAGATCGAGCTGATTGCGATTGGCAACGGCACAGGCAGTCGCGAAACCGAACGTCTTGTCGTGGATATGCTCAACGACCTGCCAGCGCCAAAGCCGCTCAAAGTCATCGTGTCGGAAGCAGGTGCATCGGTCTATTCGGCGTCAGAAGCAGCAGCGAGCGAATTTCCGCAGCTCGACGTATCGCTGCGCGGTGCCGTTTCCATCGCCCGCCGCTTGCAGGACCCTTTGGCGGAGCTCGTGAAGATCGATCCGAAATCCATCGGCGTCGGCCAGTATCAGCATGACGTCGATCAATCGCGTCTGGCGCGTTCACTCGATGCGGTGGTCGAAGATGCGGTGAACGCTGTCGGCGTTGATCTCAACACGGCATCCGCCTCACTGCTGGCGCGTGTATCCGGTCTCGGAAAATCGCTCGCCGAAGCAATTGTTGCGCATCGCGATGACGCCGGTGCCTTCAAGAACCGCAAGGAACTTCTGAAAGTCGCACGCCTCGGCAACCGGGCTTTTGAACAATGCGCAGGCTTCCTGCGTATCGCGAACGGCACCGAGCCGCTTGATGCCTCCTCCGTTCACCCGGAAGCCTATGGCGTTGCCAAAAAGATCGTTTCCGCCTGCGGTCGCGATGTGCGCAGTCTCATGGGTGATAGCGTGGCCCTCAAGGCGCTCGATCCGCGCGTCTTTGTCGATGAGCGTTTTGGTCTGCCAACCGTGCGCGACATCATTGCCGAGCTTGATAAGCCGGGCCGCGATCCGCGTCCTGAATTCAAGACCGCGACCTTCGCCGATGGCATCGATGACATCAAGGACCTGAAACCCGGCATGATGCTCGAAGGCACCGTCACGAACGTTGCAGCCTTTGGTGCCTTCGTCGATATCGGCGTGCATCAGGACGGGCTCGTCCATGTTTCGCAGCTCGCCGACCGCTTTGTCAAAGACCCGCATGAAGTGGTCAAGGCTGGCGATGTGGTGAAGGTGCGTGTGACGGAAGTGGATGTGCCACGCAAGCGCATCGGCCTGACGATGCGGAAGGACGGCGGCGAAGCTCCTGCCCCCCGTGGCCCTGTAAGCCGCGACCGGCAGCCCGCTAAGAACTTCGCGCCGCAGCGCAAACAGGAACAGCCATCAACCGGCGGTTTTGGCGCTGCGTTGCTGGAAGCAATGAAGAAGAAATAAAAACGACGAACGGCCTTTGCGATCTTGCGTAGAGGCCGTTCAGCTTGCCGCCTGTTGTAAGGGACGATTGACTTGTCCGGAAATCCTTCGGCCAACCGCAATCATCGGCTTCTCCACATAACGATAAGTCAGGATCGAAACCGCGAACGATCCAACGACACACAATGCCATCGTGATGAGATCGCTTAAGGTGCCTGTCGGCGGCAAGAACAGGTAAATCGTCCAGCAGACCGGGACGTGAAAAAGATAGATCGAGTAACTTATCTCACCTGTTGAAGACAGAAGCTCCGATTGTGGTCTCATCGTCCAGAGTGACAGAAGAAAGACGGAAAAAGCTGCCACATAAGATGCGATGACCGGGAATTTTCCCACGATGAAGAACGTGTCATTTCGAGCAAGAGAAAAGTCCCCAATCGAGACGATAATGCTCATCTGTACAATGATCAGTACCAGAGCCGCCCATAAAGCGCCCCTTTCCTTTTCAATGACGGTAAAGCGGAGCAGCAACCCGCAAAACAGGAACGATAGATGAAGCCCGATATAGATAACGGGCAGATTGACGCCGAGGAAGCGCAACAGAAACGGCCCACCGGTTGAGAGCGCCAGCAGCAGCCCGGCCGCGAAGACCAGCAAGGGCTGTCGCAAAATCCCAGCCATGAAGGCCACGGCGATCAATACATAGAAGGCCAGCTCGATGAACAGCGTCCAGTAAACGCCGGAAAGCCACGGCTGCCCGAAAACATTCGCCGCCATGGTCGCATTGGCCAGCACGGTTTTCAATTCTGGGGTGTTTCCGGTGAATACCAGATAGCCACACATGAAAAGCAGTGAAAGCCAGAACGCAGGGTAAAGACGGAAGAACCGACCGATTGCAAATCGCCTGATCGGCTGGTCACCCTTGATGCTGAAAGGCACCACGAAACCGCTGATCAGAAAAAACAGCACCACGCCAAAACGGCCGAAGTCAAAACTCGAAACTATCGAGGTCAGAAAACCAATCAGAGGTGTACTCTGATCAGATGCGTCCCGGATGAAGTCACCAAAGATATGATGAAATAGAACCGATGTGGCTGCAATCGCGCGCAACCCATCTATATTGGAAAACCGCCCCGCCCCCATCGCCCCCTCCAGGTAAAGCACCAGATCGGGTGTATATCTGCAAGAAACTTACATCACAAGTTGAAAAAGTTTTTATATCTTGTTGCCGATTGGAAAGCCGGTTGAGACTTTTCTCACCGGCATTTCATCGGTGGGAATGATCCAGCCACCGCGAATAGCAACGCGAACCTCGTCGCCTTCGTCCAGTCTTACCGGATCGCGCACTTCAAAATGCAGGTGAATATCCGGCTTGGTGAGCGGATGTGCCTCGATGCGCGAACCGCCACCCCGATAGACCGAACGCTTGACCCGCACAGGGATGCCGCCGGTTTCGGTCAATGCCAGATCTTCTGCGCGAACGCAGAGCTGCGCATTGGCACGCGGCATTTCGATGCCCGAACACCGCACCTGCGCACGGCTTCCCAGCACCAGCGCCTCGCAATGTCCCGCTTGCGCAAAGGACACGACCTCCGCAGGCAGCACCATGCCATGCGCGATGAAGGACGCGACCATTTCGCTGGCCGGTTCCTCATAGAGTTTGCGCGGCGTATCGAACTGCTGAAGCTTGCCGTGATCGAGAACTGCAATCCGGTCAGCAAGCGCCATGGCCTCGGCCTGGTCATGGGTGATGTAGATAATCGTCGTGCCAGTGCGCTTGTGGAAAGCCGCAAACTCGTCTTCCATCGAAGCACGCAAATGCACATCGAGATTGGCAAGCGGTTCGTCAAACAATACCAGCGAAGGGGCTGCTACCAGACAGCGGGCCAAAGCCACACGCTGCCGTTGACCGCCCGAAAGATTGGCCGGGCGGCGATCACCAAAACTGTTCAGATCGACCAGCGCCAGAGCTTCCTTCACGCGGCGTTCGCGTTCGGCTTTGGCAACCTTTGCCACCCGCAGACTATAGCCGACATTCTCGGCCACAGTCATATGCGGCCAGAGCGCATAATTCTGGAAGACGATACCAACCTGCCGCTTTTCCGGTGGCACGTTACCGTCAACATGGGAAACGCGGCTGTCTCCAATATGGATTTCGCCGCCGTCAACATCTTCAAAACCTGCAATCATCCGCAGAAGCGTGGTCTTGCCGCAGCCGGATGGTCCGAGAATAGCAACAAACTCGCCGTCCTTCACATCAAGCGACACTTCAGACAGGGCCTGAAACTCATTGAAGGCCTTGGAAACAGAAGCGATTTTCAGTCGCGCCATGGCAGCACTCCGTTTGGAAGACGCCGCGCAAACAGATTTGTTGCAAGCATCAGCATGAATGTCACCGCAACGGCCAGAATGGATATGGCGGCCGCATAGGCGGAATCGCCCGCCTGTTCAAAAGAAAACATCACCACGCCCAGCGTTTCCGATCCCGACGCCCATAGTAGCGCTGAAACCGTCAGCTCACAAAATGCGGTCATGAAAATGAGTACGCCGCCTGCAAGCGTCGCTGGTGCGACAAGAGGAAATATAATGGTCCGCAGCCGATAAAAAAGGCCAGCGCCCGCAACTCGCGCGGCTTCTTCCAGCGCACGGTCTATCTGGTGGAGGCCAGCAACCGTTGGCCGCAGCGCCAGCACGAAGAAGCGCGCAAGATAGGCAAACAGGATAATCCAGAGCGTGTTGTAAAGGCTGACACCAACCACCGGCAACGGCTTTAAGAACATCAGCAGACAGGCGATGGCCAGCACGACACCCGGTAACGCATAGGGCATCTCGGCAGCAAAATTGAGGATCGGCGTCCAGCGCCGTTTGCGCCATGCCAGCATATAGGCAAGCGGAACCGCAATCAGCACAGCAAAACCCGCCGTCACCACCGACAGCAGAATACTGTTGCCAAGGGCGCGGGCTGAACCGCTGTGTTCAAGCATGACGAAGCGGAAATTTTCAAGCGTTGCTGTCGCAAATGTGAGCGGCACGCCATAGGCCGGAACCAGTGCTGAAAGCGTCAGGCCAATCAGCGGCAGAAACAGCACGATCACGATCAACAGCCACGCAGCCAGTTCAGCCCACACACGCCATACGCCAAGCGCGAAAGGTGCCGCTGGAAGCGACGTTGAAACAATGCGGAAATCGCGACGGCGCGAAGCATAGTCCTGCGCGGCGATCCCTGCCATGGCGATCAGACCGATCAGCACCGAAAGCACGGCGACGCTGGACAGCACTGCTGGACCACCGCCCGCAAGACGCTGATAAATCAGCGTTGGCAGAACGAGATAATTCGACGGAATTCCCAGAAACGCCGGGATGCCGAAATTGCCGACGCACGACACGAAAGCCAGCGCCGCAGCCCCGATGATCGATGGCGTCATCAAAGGCAGGATGATCGTGCGAAGAACCATCCATTTGCTGGCACCGGCACTCAGACCCGCTTCGACCAGCTCGCGTGGGAGTTTGCGCAGGCCCGCCCGTACAATCAGAAAGACCAGCGGTCCATATTGCACGCCAAGCAGAAAGATAATGCCCCAGACGGAATAAAGCGGATTGCGGCTTCCCAGCGGCGGCGCCATGCCGATGATCTTGAGGAACTGGCTGGAAGGCCCGAAAAGCTGGAGCCACGCCAGCGCTGTTACCTGCGGGGCGATCAGCAGCGGTGTCACATAGAAAAGCACGAAGACATTGCGCCCGCGCATATCTGTGAGGCCGACGAGCAACGCCGCCACAATGCCAAACGCCAGCGCCAGCAGCGTGCCACCAATACCGATCTGCAGGGAATGCCATGTGGCAACCCATGTCGAGCGGCTGCTCAATGTTTCGGAAAGAACGGATGTTGAAAACTGTCCCTGCGGCGCAACAAGCTCAACAAGCAGACGCGCCATCGGTAGAAGCGACAGCACCGCAACAATCAGCGTTACACCAACAATCAGGGCCGTATCACGGCCCTGAAGATCTCGAAACATCCGCATTTTCGCTTTTTATCCGCCAAACAGCTCGGAGAACTGCTTCTTGTCGGCATCAGTCTGATCGAGAACCTTCTGGGTGTCGATAGACATGATGTTGATCTTGGTGCCTTCTGGCAGCCATGCAGGGCGACCGACGCCGTCCTTGGCAGGCAGATAGCCCTGCTCGAGTGCCAGCTTCTGGCCATCATCCGACAGGATGAAATCAACGAACTTCTTGGCACCATCGACGTTCTTGGCGGTCGCCATGATCGCAACCGGTTCGGTCACGGCAGGCACACCTTCCGGCGGGAAGACGAACTCGATCGGCGAACCCTTGGCTTTTGCATTGAGCGCCATGAAGTCAACGAGAATGCCGTATGGCTTTTCGCCGCTCGCAACCGACTTCAGCACTGCGCCATTGCCCTTGACGCTTGCCAGTTCATTGGCCTTGAGGTTCTTGAAATAATCCCAGCCGAGATCCTTGTTGAGCGCGAAACCGCTCAGGAGATAGGCCGCAGCACCCGAATAAAGCGGGCTTGGCATGACAACCTGGCCCTTATAGTCGGCCTTAGCGAGGTCTCCCCAATGTTCAGGCTTTTGCGCTGCGCCGGTATTGTAGGCAATGCCGGTGGTGATCAGCTTGGAGCCGAAATAAGTCTTGTCGGCGTCATAGCTATCCGCAGCAAAACCATCAACCTTGGCGTCCGTGTAAGGCAGAAGGCGCTTGTCCTTCTTGAGACCTTCCATCGTCACCGCATCAGCGATCAGCAGAACGTCAGGCTGTGGCGCGCCAGCCGAAAACTCGGCGGCAAGCTTGGTGAGGAGTTCGCTCGTTCCCGAACGGAAAATCTGCACATCCGTATCCGGATTGGCCTTGCGGAAAGCTTCGACCGTCTTGGTCGCATCCGCTTCCGGTTGCGACGTATAGAGAGTCAGCGTATCGGCCTGTGCCACGGCGATGGAAAGAGCAAGAAGCGCAGGTACGGCAACGGCCCGCTTCAGCATCTTGTTCATGGGATTCGCTCCTCGAATTTCTGTGTAATGTTCGCCAGCATGACCAGCGATGCCTGCGCAGTACTGACGCGTGCGAAGTGATAGCGCGCAGATACTGCCATGGCGATAGGCACGATCATTTCCATTCATGGTGCACCTGTCAAACATCCTGCAACGTGAACCCGGAAAACAAAAGCCTCCCGGCGGAATCATATCCATCGGAAGGCTTTTAAGGCATTGAATGATTTGCCGAACAGCCATCCGCATCTCCCAGCATGGAGAAGATGCGGATGGCATTAGAGGAATTGCAATGCGGTTTTATGACAACCGCGAACCCATTCTCGGTAAAAGATCAACAGATCAGATAACGATCTCGGCGACGTGCGCAACCTGCGCACCGGCCTCGTAATAGGCTTCACGCAGACCTCGGAAATTCTGTTCCTTCGGATCGCTGACTGGTAGCGGCAGATCGTCTTCCTTGATCTCACCCGAAACGAGCTGCGAAAGCAGTTTTCCGAAAACGGTTCCCGGCGCGATACCGCGACCGTTGTAACCGGAGAACCCAACCACATTGCGGGCGAGGCGATGGAATTTCGGCAGGCTGTCATCGGTCATGCCGATCTTGCCATACCATTCGGCTTCGAATTCAACTTCGCCGATCTGCGGGAAGAGACGCTTCAGCGACTTCTTTGCCCATGCCTTGTGCACGGCAGCACCCGTGTTGCGCAACGCACCGACGCTGCCGAAAACGAGGCGGCCCTTTTGGTCAAAACGGAAAGACGAGAGGACTTCCTTCGTATCCCATACACCCTGGCGTTCGGGTAGAATACTCTTCTTCAAATTGTCGGAAAGTGGCTTTGTGGCCATATTGAAATAAGGCAGATGAACCAGTTCGGCGCGCACTTCCGGCCATGGCACATTGGTATAGGCATTCGTTGCCACGACCACCCAGTTGGCCGTCACGGAACCGTTGGCGGTCTTGACCACCCATTTGCCGTTCTTTTCCTCAGCGCCGATCACCGGGCTTCCGGTAAATACAGTCGCACCGGCGGCAATGGCAGCATGGGCTAGCCCGCGCACATAGGCCAGCGGTTGGATCGTACCGGCGCGCAGATCGAGCAGCGAACCCGCATAAGCCTTGGTTCCAACCTTGGCTTCGGTTTCCTTGGCATCGAGCAGCTTCACGTTAGCGCCACGACGCGCCCACTGCTCATGGCGGTCCTCAAGTTCCTTCAGGCCCTTCTTGCCGACGGCGCAGTGGAGCGTTCCCTGCTTCTCGACTTCACAGGCGATCTTGTGCTTCTCAACGATTTCGAAAACGAGCTTCGGCGCATTGCCGAGGACATCGAGCAAGCGGTCACCATATTTTTGGCCAAGCACGCCGGGCAGATCATCCGGCATGACCCACATGCCCGCATTCACCAGGCCGACATTGCGGCCCGAACCGCCATAGCCGATCTCGATACCTTCGAGAACGATAGCCCGCGTGCCTTTCTCGGCCAGATGCAGAGCTGTCGAGAGACCGGTGAAACCACCACCCACAATCACCACATCCGCGGTCAGATCACCTTGCAGCGCAGTCGTCTTGGGAGCGGCAGGGGCGGTCTTTTCCCAAAGACCATGGGAGCGCGGATCGTTCAACATTGAGAGTAACCATTTCATACCGAGCATTTCCAGCAAAAGTGTGAAGCGGTTTTGCGTTCGGAAATGCATAAAAACAAACAGTTAGAGCGGTTCCCGGTCTTTTTTATGATCGACCGCTCTCGTGGAATACGGGCACCCTGCCCGACTGTTTCTATTTCACGCCGCGAAAGCCGGTTGGACAGCGTTATTTGCGCAACAATTCATTCCGGTTTGGAATGAACCAGCATTGAATAGTCGGTATTCCCCACCTGCCCGGCAATCCACTGACAAAACACCTGCGTCAACGGGTTTTCCAGCTTCCCTTCCGGCACAACGAGATAATATTCATTCTCGGTTCGCATCGGCTTCTCAAAAAGCATGACAAGTTCGCCGCTGAGCAATTCCTGCTCGATCAGATAAAGTGGTAGAAGCGCGAAGCCCAAACCGGCCAATGCCGCGCCGATAACCATCGAGAACTGGTCAAATCGGTGCCCACGATAGGCCGACCGCCCTTCGACACCGCAGCTTTCGAACCATTGCGCCCACATTTTGGGCCGTGTCGCAAGATGCAGCAAAGGCTCGTTTTCAAGTTCTTCCGGGGCGGACGGATGGCGCGCTTCTAACAGGCTTGGGCTGGCGACCGGCACAATGACTTCGCTGCACAGGAAGGTACAGTTGGCATGTGCCCAGACAGGCTGGCCATAGTGAATCGCGAGATCAAAAGGCTGCTCCTCGAAATCGAAGACACCGGAGCGCGACGCGACATTGATGGCAATACCGGGATGCTTTTCGATGAAATCGGAAATCCGCGGCATCAGCCAGCGCGTGCCGAATGTCGGCAAGGTCGCGACGCTGAACGACGATGTCGACTGCGCCGACGCCATAGCGCGCAGCATCGTATCCTCAGTCTGATTGAGAAGACGTCGCACTTCAGGCAGGAACTTGCGCCCGGCATCGGACAGAAGAATACGCTGGCGGATGCGCTCGAAGAGAAGCACGCCGAGCTGACTTTCCAGATCCTTGATCTGACGGCTGACCGCGCTCTGGGTGAGATTGAGTTCATTGGCCGCCTGGGTGAAACTTCCGTGGCGGGCCGCACATTCAAACGCTTGCAGCGTGGCGATGTCCGGGATCAGTCTCCTGCTAAGCTTCATTCCAATCTCGCATTAACATAGTTGCGTTCGTCGCGATCATAACGGCAAAACGGCTGATATGATACATTTTCATCATAATCCATGCATGTTCCTCCCAAGTACGACATGCATCACCCGAAGATGCCCCATTCGACGGAAATTTTCGCCATGAAAGACCAGAAATTCGTTTCGCCGGACGCCATTCGCTCCGCCTTCTCGGCTGCGATGTCCGCCATGTATAAGCAGGAAGTGCCTGCCTATGGCACCCTGATGGAACTCGTCGCCGATGTGAATGCGAAGGTTCTGGCTGACGACGGTCACCTGCATGAACGTCTGACGGAAACAGATTCACTCGAACGCATATCCGAAGAACGCCATGGCGCGATCCGTCTCGGCACGCCTGCCGAACTTTCCATGATGCGCCGTGTCTTCGAAGTCATGGGCATGTTCCCGGTCGGTTATTACGATCTGAGCGCCGCTGGTGTCCCGGTTCACTCCACCGCCTTCCGCCCGATCGACGACGCCGCACTGAAACACAATCCATTCCGCGTCTTCACTTCGCTTTTGCGTCTCGACCTCATCGCCGACGAAAAGCTGCGTGCGGAATCGGAAGAGGTTCTCTCCAAGCGCAACATCTTCACCGCCGGTGCTATCGCGCTCGTCGAGAAGGCCGAAGCCGAAGGCGGCCTCAACGACGACGACGCAAAAGCCTTTGTCGTTGAAGTGCTGGAAACTTTCCGCTGGCACGATCACGCAAATGTCAGCGCCGAGCTTTACCATCGCCTGCATGACGCCCATCGCCTGATTGCCGACGTCGTGTCCTTCAAGGGCCCACACATCAACCATCTGACCCCGCGCACGCTCGACATCGATGCCGTACAGGTTCAGATGCCGGATCGCGGCATCAACCCGAAGGCTGTTGTCGAAGGTCCGCCAACCCGCAAATGCCCGATCCTTCTGCGCCAGACCTCCTTCAAGGCACTGGAAGAAGAGGTATCCTTCACAAGCAGCGACGGCACCTGGACCCCTGGCTCACACACTGCCCGTTTCGGTGAAATCGAGCAGCGCGGCGTTGCCCTGACCCCAAAGGGCCGTGCGCTTTACGACAAGCTGCTCAACGACACCCGCGCAGTTGCCCGCCCTGCTCCGGATGGCTCCAATTCGGCTGAATATGTGAAGGCGCTGAGCGACACCTTCGCCGCTTTCCCTGACACATGGGCAGGCATCCGTGCAGAAGGCCTCGGCTATTTCGCCTATTCGGTCAAGGATGCCGCAAAGCTTGAAGCTTTCAAGCTGGGTACCGATATCGAGGTTCTGATTGAAGCTGGTGCAGTTCAGTTCGATCCGATTATCTATGAAGACTTCCTGCCGGTTAGTGCAGCCGGTATATTCCAGTCCAATCTGGGCGACGACGAAACACAGGATTTTGTCGAAAGCCCCAACCAGAAGCGTTTCGAGGATGATCTGGGCGCGAAAGTGCTTAATGAATTCGAGCACTATGCCCGCATCGAACGCGAATCCATCGAAGCCGCTCAAATAGGCCTAAAAGGCCTCGAAGCCGCAGAATAAAGTCAAAGAAATACAGAGAGGAAAACCATGAACACCGCTGTAAAAAAACTCGACGTGAAAAAGGAAGCCGCAGAGCTGCTTTCGAAGCTTGGCGTTGACGCAGCCCTTTACACGTCGGGCGACCTCGCTGGCTTCAGCCCGGTCTCCGGTGAACAGATCGCTTCGATCAAGACCCACAGCAAGGACGATGCAGTCAAGATCATCGACAAGGCTGACGAAGCTTTCCGCGCATGGCGCACTGTTCCAGCTCCAAAGCGTGGCGAACTGATCCGTCTTCTCGGTGAAGAGCTGCGCGCTTCCAAGGAAGATCTCGGCCGTCTCGTTTCGCTCGAAGCTGGCAAGATTCCTTCGGAAGGCCTCGGCGAAGTGCAGGAAATGATCGACATCTGCGATTTCGCAGTCGGTCTGTCGCGTCAGCTCTACGGTCTCACCATCGCAACCGAACGCGCTGGCCATCGCATGATGGAAACCTGGCATCCGCTTGGCGTTGTCGGCGTTATCTCGGCCTTCAACTTCCCGGTGGCCGTCTGGTCGTGGAATGCGGCTCTCGCCATCGTTTGCGGCAACGCGGTTGTCTGGAAGCCTTCGGAAAAGACCCTGCTGACCGCTCTTGCCTGCGACGCGATCTTCAAGCGTGCCCTGAAGCGCTTCGGCGATGCACCGGAAGGCATCGCGTTGCTTCTGCTCGGCGACCGTGAAGTTGGCGAAGTCCTCGTCGACAGCCCGAAGGTTCCAGTCGTTTCGGCAACCGGTTCGACCCGCATGGGCCGCGAAGTTGGTCCCCGCCTTGCAAAGCGTTTTGCGCGTGCAATCCTCGAACTCGGCGGCAACAATGCCGGTATCGTCTGCCCATCGGCCGATCTCGACATGGCACTGCGCGCAATCGCTTTCGGCGCAATGGGCACCGCTGGTCAGCGTTGCACCACGCTGCGTCGTCTGTTCGTGCATGAAAGCGTTTACGACGCTCTCGTTCCACGTCTGCAGAAGGCCTACGCCAGCGTTACCGTTGGTTCGCCGCTCGAAACCACAGCTCTGGTTGGTCCATTGATCGACAAGGTTGCCTTCGACAACATGCAGAAGGCACTCAAGGAAGCAGCCGCTCACGGCGGCAAGGTACAGGGCGGAGACCGCGTCGACGCTGGCCATGAAAACGCTTACTACGTGCGTCCGGCTATCGTCGAAATGCCAAAGCAGGAAGGCCCGGTTCTCGAAGAAACCTTCGCACCGATCCTTTACGTCATGAAGTATTCGGACTTCGACGATGTACTGGCGAGCCACAACGAAGTTGGCGCAGGCCTGTCCTCGTCGATCTTCACGCTCAACCTGCAGGAAGCAGAGCGTTTCCTTTCGGTTGAAGGTTCGGATTGCGGCATTGCAAACGTCAATATCGGCACTTCGGGTGCTGAAATCGGCGGCGCATTCGGCGGCGAAAAGGAAACCGGCGGCGGCCGTGAATCGGGTTCGGATGCGTGGAAGGGCTATATGCGCCGCGCAACCAACACCGTAAACTACTCGAAGGCTCTGCCGCTCGCACAGGGCGTTTCCTTCGACATCGACTAATCAGTCTCACGATAGATCAAAAGAAAACCCCGCTTTTGGCGGGGTTTTTTATTATCACAACATTCGCGATTAGCGAGATTGTCGTTATGACGAGCCGAAAATCGTGGCTTTTGAGAACCGGCGCGCAGCGTACTTGAGTACGTGAGCACCGGAAGCGCAAAAAGACGCGATTTGCAGGCCAGCAGAGCGGCAATATCAGCCCATACGTTCGGAGGCGAAGGAACCGGGCGAAGCCGGGAATACGACTGTACGATTGCCGTTGAGGAATGAACGGTGATGAATATGCGCGTGAACGGCGCGTGCCAGAACCTGTGCTTCAACATCACGGCCAATCGACACGTAATCGGCTGCACTCTGCGCGTGCGTGATACGGGCGACATCCTGCTCGATGATCGGACCTTCATCGAGATCAGCGGTCACATAATGCGCCGTGGCACCGATCAGCTTCACACCGCGCTCATAGGCCTGCTTGTAAGGGTTTGCACCCTTGAAGGACGGCAGGAAGGAATGGTGGATATTGATGATCTTGCCCGACATTTTCTGGCAAAGTTGATCGGACAGGACCTGCATATAACGCGCAAGAACGACAAGTTCAGTGCCAGTGTCATCGACGATATCCAGAAGACGCTGTTCGGCTTCCGGTTTGTTGGCCTTGGTAACCGCCACATGATGGAAGGGAATATCGTGGTTCACGACCACCTTCTGATAATCGAAATGGTTCGACACGACGCCCACGATGTCGATCGGCAGAGCGCCGATCTTCCAGCGATAGAGAAGGTCGTTCAGACAATGACCAAAACGCGACACCATCAGCAGTGTCTTCGTGCGATGTGCATTGTCGTGGAAATCGAAATCCATTTCAAACGGCGCTGCGATAGGCTCAAAGCCTTCGCGCAGTATATCAAGTGCCACGCCGTCTTCGGAAATGAAGCTGACACGCATGAAGAAGCGACCGGTGTCCAGATCGTCAAACTGGGCGCTGTCGATGATGTTACAACCCTTGCCCGCAAGATAACCCGAAATGGCGGCAACAATACCGCGGGTAGACTTGCAGGTGACGGTCAGGACAAAATTATGCATCGGACTTCCTCAAATTTTCCAAGGCGCAAGCCTAAGCGCGCGCCTTGAAACTAGTTCACGATGCGGCCTCCGCCATGCCAGAATGCGTAATGCACTGACCGGATTGCGCTATCAAGCAACTTTGGAAGAAAGATTGCCCTGATTTGATCAAAGATGAGGATTGCGATTACGATAACGAGCCACCAGCGAGCGATTGACATCGCCGGAACCCGGCATATTGGCGCTGAGATAAATCGGCGCATCGCCCTCGCCCACCAGCCTTGCTGCCACATCGGCAAAAATGGCGTTGAGGATCGTCACGCCCAGCGCTGTCGAAACCGGACCGACCTTCAATGCGCTGCCTTCCACTTCCAGCACCGCATCGCCTGCAGGCGCATCATTATCCAGCACAACATCCGCCAGGGAAAGCAACTGCGTGCGACCCTTGGCAATTGCATTGGAATAGGTAACGGAAGTGACCGCCACGACCGCAGCCCCCTTCTCCCTCGCATAGCGCGCCGCCTCAATGGGAGCGGCATTCACGCCGGAATTTGAGACGACGATCAAAACGTCGCCTTCACGAATACCATAGCGTTCGAGAATTGGCAGCACAGCCCCTTCGATCCGCTCGAAATGCGAACTTGCCACCGCTCCATCCTGCAGCATGATCGCCCCGCAGAGGATCGGCACTGTGATCGCCAGTCCGCCTGCGCGATAATGCAGCTCTTCCGCCATCATATGCGAATGGCCGGTGCCAAATACATAGACCCGACGATCCGCCTTGGCTGCAGCGGCAATAAGCTCGGCGGCTTGGGCCATTGGCTCGGCGAGGCGGTCACGCAGACCGTTGAGCCTTGCGATAAGGTCATTGAAATAACGATCGGTGATTTCCGTCATCGCCCTTACCCCGCAATCTGTTTTTCACCGGAAAGCCATGTGGCTTTCGCAAACAACCCGTCATCAAGGTGTACGGCATCCATGCGCATGCCGGGACGGAACGTGCCTCGATCATCGAGACGCAGATAGCGTGCCGGATAATGGCTCGCCATGCGCAGTGCCTCGGCCAGCGTCAGCTCCAGTTCGGCCACGCCGAAACGCACTGCCGACGCCATATCGAGATCGGAACCGGCAATGGTGCCATCCGCCAGCACAAGCTTCGAACAGATGCCGCCTGGCACACGACGGACAGCACGCCCGTTGATCTCGAAGCTTTCAGAGTCCGAACCAACCAGAGCCATGGCATCTGTCACAAAAAACAGATGGGCATCGCCACGCTTGGCCCGCAGGGCAAGCCGCAGTGCCATCGGATCGACATGGTGGCCATCGGCAACGATCCCGCACCAGATATCGGGATGATCGAGCGCTGCCCCTGCCAGACCTGGCGCGCGATGGCCGATCTGACTCATGGCGTTGAAAAGATGGGTGACACTACGCGCACCGGCATCGAACCGCTTGAACGCCTCCTCAGCCGTTGTATCGCTATGACCGATACTGACCACGACACCGCCATCGCTCAGGCGTCGCACCTGCTCAGGCGTGACCTGCTCGGCGGCAAGCGTGACCAGCAAGGTGCCGATCTGCTTCGCGGTGTGGATATAAAGCGCAATATCGGCATCATTGACGGGACGCATCAGTTCCGCCAGATGGGCCCCTTTACGGGCCGGAGCCAGATGCGGCCCTTCGAGATGAAGACCGGCAACGCCCTTGTCGGCCTTGACCGCTTCAATCGCCGCTTCAATGGCACGGTCGCGAACCGGCATCGTATCGGTGATCAGCGTCGGCAGAAGGCTGGTCGTTCCGTATTTGCGATGGCCCCTGGCAATCACAAACATGGTTTCGGGCGTCGGTTCGTCATTCAGCATGCGCCCGCCGCCGCCATTAACCTGCGCATCGATGAAGCCGGGAGCCAGAACACCGCCTTGCAGCCGCTCGATATCATGGCCTTCGCCAAGCGACACTTCCGGCACGATGGCTTCAATCTTGCCATCGCTGAACACCAGCGCGCTTTGGTCATGAAAGCGCTCGCCGTCGAAAATACGTGCGCCCGCAATTGCCGATTTTTTGATCATACCGTCACCGTAACCTTGTTGAGATTGCGCGGCTTGTCGGGGTCAAAACCCTTACGGCGCGTGACCGCTTCAATAACGCGGTAATAGTTGATGAGGGAAACCAGCGGGTCGAGATGCGCATTGCCCGTGCTCGCCGATGGCAGCCGGAAGCCGGGCGTTTCCGCGTCGGACAGCGTCACGATACTCGCACCGAACGAGTGCAGCCGCTTCAAAGCCTGTATGTTGGTGTCGAAGGCTTCATCACGCGGCAGGAAGGAAATGATCGGGAAACCTTCCTCGACCAGACGCATCGGACCATGCATGAGTTCCGCCAGAGAGAAAGCCTCGGCATGGATATTGGCCGTTTCCTTGGCCTTCAGAGCAGCTTCCAAAGCGATCGCAAAGGCCGTGCCGCGGCCGCCCGTATAAAGCGAGCGGGCATTGAAAAGGAGATTTTCAACTGCTTCGCGACCATCGGGGCGTGTTGCAGCCAAGGCTTCAGGCAGGCGTTGCAGCCCGGCCTGCAGGCTTGCGTCACCACTGGCCGACGCCACGACGCCCGACAGTGCGGCAACTGCAGAAATGAACGACTTGGTTGCCGCGACGCTCTTTTCTTCACCGGCATTGAGCGCCAGCACGATGTCGGCGGCCTTGCCCAACGGGCTATCGACGACGTTCACGACGGCGATTGTCGTTGCGCCACCTTTTTTGGCAGCGTCCTGCGCCGCGACAATGTCAGGGCTGGCGCCAGATTGAGACACAGTGAAGTGCAATCCATTCTTCAGCTTCAGCTTGGAACCATAGACCGACGCCACCGAAGGCCCGATGGAAGCCACCGGAATACCCATCGTGATTTCCATCAGATATTTGAAGAACGTCGCAGCATGATCGGACGAACCACGGGCGGCGGTGGTGATGACGGCAGGTTCGCTCTTCTGGAAAATGCGTGCGATTTCCGAGAATGTACCTGCCTCCTTCTCAAGCAGACCGGCGACGACGGCGGACGACTGTTCGGTTTCCTGTAACATCAGGGAGGAAGGGGTATTCATGGTCATTCTCCAATTTTCAGTTCCGCGACGAAGTCATAGGCATCGGCGCGATAGTGCGAACGGGTATATTCGACGATCCGGTCGTCCTCGAGATGCGAGACGCGCTCGATCAGAAGCGCAGGCGCTCCCCGATGCACACCAAGCAGGCGCGCCGTGCCCGGATCGAGCGTAACTGCTGTCAGGCGCTGCAAGGCGCGAACTGGCTTATGGCCGCGCCGCGCCAATGCCCCATAAAGCGAAGTTTCCTCAACACGGTCCTTATCCAGATAATGGCGTGGAACTACAGCGCGCTCGAAAGCCATAGGGACGCCGTCGGCAAGGCGCAAACGGTCAAGCCGGACGATTGTCGTATCAACGCCGATCCCAAGTCGGAAAGCTTCGTCTGGCGACGGTCTATCGACCCTGTTGGTGACAACGCGCGCGCCCGGCTCCTTGCCGCGTGACAGCATGTCCTCGGAAAACGAAGTCAGACGCCAGAGGTGCTGGCTGATACGCGCCGGGCGTTCAGCGACAAAGGTGCCACTGCCACGCCGCGCCTCTACCGCGCCTTGCGTCAGTAGTTCCTTATAGGCATTGCGAACAGTGATCCGGCCGACGCCAAGCTGTTCCGCCAGATCACGCTCCGGCGGCAGTCCCACAGCAGGCGCAAGTTGTCCTTCCTCGATCAGTTCACCGAGAATACGCGCAAGGTTCCGGTAAAGCGGCCCCGTCAACTGCGGATCATGCAAGCCGCGCTCTTCGATGGCCGTGATCAATGTGGTTCTATTCATGTTTTACATAATAGAACCTATATAGAACCAATAGCAAGTGACAATCTCATGAAAAAGGCCCGCGTCTAAGCGGGCCTTTTTAGCTTAATGTGGTTGCTGAGCGGGATGCGCTTCGGCTGGCGGTTCATCTGCGCCGTGTTCTGGCTCCTTGATCCGGAACCAGGCGACATAAAGCGCCGGCAGAAAGAGCAGCGTGATTGCCGTGCCCGCTATGATCCCGCCCATCATGGCGTAGGCCATCGGACCCCAGAACACTTCACGCGCAATCGGGATCAGCGCCAGACTTGCCGCCGCCGCCGTCAGTGCGATGGGTCGCATTCGGTGCTGGCTGGCCTGTGTCACCGCATCCCATGGATGCATGCCCTCCGTGATATGCTCCTCGACCTGCACGATCAGGATGACCGAGTTTCGGATAAGAATACCAACCAGCGCCAGAACGCCGAGGATCGCCACGAAACCGAGCGGCTTTCCGCTTGGCAGCAGCGCCGCCACCACACCGATCAGACCTAGCGGCGCCACGGCGACGACAAGGAACAGGCGCTGGAAACTCTGCAACTGGATCATCAGGATCGTAGCCATGACGAACAGCATCAGGGGCACCACGGCAGCAATCGGGCCCTGGCTCTTGCCGCTTTCCTCCACCGTGCCTGCCGTCTGGATATAATATCCCGATGGCAGCTTGTCGGCAAAGGTCTTGATAGCCGGCGCCAGATCCTTGACGATCGTGTCCGGCATCGTCTTGTCGATGATCCCGGCCGCAACCGTGATCGTCGGTGTACGTGAGCGACGATAGATAACCGGCTGCTCCAGTTCATACCGGAAATTTGCAATCGCCGCCAAGGGCACCGAAGTCCCGTTACCGGTTGCGATCTGAAGGCTCTGCAACGTATCGATCGAGTCGCGTTCGTGTTTCTGCGCCCGCGCGATGACATCGATCAGATAGATCGAATCCCGCACCTGGGTGATCGTAATACCACCGACGATACCGTTGAGAGTTGTTGCAATATCCTTGGAGGAAATGCCAAGCTTTCTCGCCTTGTCCTGCATAACGTCCACGCGGATAACCCGGCCTGGTTCGTTCCAGTTGTAGCTCACAACCCCAAGCCGCTTGTCGGAACTGAGGATACCGGCAAAATCCTGCGCGACGCCGCGCAGCTTCTGAATATCCGGCCCGGAGACACGATACTGCACCGGACGGCCAACAGGCGGTCCAAGCTCCAGATATTTCACATAAACATCTGTACCAACGTAGTCCTTGCGCAGAACCTCGTTGAATTTCTGCTTAAGCCTGTCGCGCGCTTCAAGATCTTTTGCAACGACGACCATCTGCCCGAAATACGGGTTTGCAGGTTGCACGTCGAACGAAAGAATAAAACGAATAGCGCCTTCCCCGATATAGGTGCTCCAGTGATCCACATCGGGATTGTCCTTAAGCATCGTTGCTTCGAACTTTTCCATCTGGGCCTTGGTATCAGTGATGGAACTGTTTTGCGGCAGCGTCCAGTCGAGCACCAGTTCCGGACGGTCTGATTGCGGGAAGAACTGCCGTTCGATGAAGCCCATGCCGAAAACCGACACGAGGAAAAGCGCAATCGTCGTAACGATCGTGATCCATTTATGCCGCATGGATGCAAGCAGGACCTGAGAGAAGATGTTGAAGAAGCGACTATGTTTCTCCTCATGCGCCTTCATTTTCTTCGGCAGGAAAGTGACCCCCAGCAAGGGCGCGAACAGAACCGCCACGATCCATGAAACCAGCAGCGAAACCGCGATCACCACAAACAGCGTATAGGTGTATTCACCGGCCTGACTATTGTTCAGACCAATCGGGATAAACCCGGCGATGGTCACGAGCGTACCCGTCAACATCGGAAAGGCCGTATGCGAATACACGTAAGTTGCGGCCTTGTTGATGGGGTCACCCATTTCCAGCCGGGCTACCATCATTTCAACCGCGATCATCGCGTCATCAACCAGTAGCCCCAGCGCAATGATAAGCGCACCAAGCGATACACGCTGCAGTGAAATATCCATCAACGACATCGCCAGGAAGGTGATGGCCAACACCAGCGGTATCGAAAGAGAGACTACAAAGCCCGCTCGTACCCCGAGACTGACGAAACTGACGGCGAGGACGATAACTACCGCTTCAAACAGCGCTTTGGTAAAGCCCGAAACGGCGTCAGTCACAACCTGCGGCTGATCGGCAACCTTGAATACCTGGACGCCGACCGGAAGTTCTGCCGTCACTTGGCTCATCATCTTGTCGAGCGCTGCACCAAATTCGAGCAGATTGCCGTTGGGCTTCATGCCGATGCCGAGGCCGATGGCATCCTGTCCGTTCACCCGGAAAATGGATGTCGGCGGATCAACATAACCTCGTGTGATCGTCGCCACGTCGGAAAGGCGGAAAAAACGATCATTGACGCGCAGATTTACAGCACGCAGATCGGCTTCCGAGTTGAATTGCCCGCTGACACGCACACTGATGCGCTCCGGCCCGGCTTCAACCACACCCGAGGGCGTAATGGCGTTCTGGTCCTGCAAGGCTTGCAGGATTGCCTGCTGATCCAGCCCAAGCGCCGCAATCTGGCGCGTTGAGAATTCCAGATAGATCGCTTCGTCCTGCGCACCGATCAGTTCAACTTTGCCCGCATTGGGCAATGTCAGAATCTTGGTTCGCGTGCTTTCGGCATAATCCCGCAACTGCCGCATCGACAGCCCGTCCGATGTGAACGCATAGACGTTCCCGTAAACATCACCGAACTGGTCGTTGAAATATGGTCCGAGAACGCCTTGCGGCAGCGTGTTCTGAATATCGTTCAGAAGGTGGCGTACTTCGGTCCATGACTTTTTGACCTGCTCCGCCCTGGTCGTATCTTTAAGAAATACAAACACGACCGACTTGCCCGCTGTGGTTATGCTGCGGGTATAATCCAGCGTATCCAGTTCTTCGAGCTTCTTTTCCAGCCGGTCGGTAACCTGGTTGAGCGTTTCCTCGACAGATGCCCCGGGCCAGTTGGCCTGAACGACCATCGTTTTGACGGTAAATTCCGGATCTTCCTCACGTCCGAGGTCAATATACGAAATCAGGCCCGCCACCAGAAAGACAAGCATGAAATACCAGACCAGAGACCGGTGATTCAGAGCCCAGTCAGACAGATTGAATCCCTTCTTCACAGGCCGGCTCCTTTCTCGTTCAGGCGGACTTTCTGTCCTTCTTTCAGCTCGTTCACACCGGCAATCGCAACATAGCTTCCGATGTCCACGCCTCCGGCAACGAAACTGTTGCCGTGCCGCTCAGTCACCTGCACGTCATGAAGAGAGACCGTCTGTTTATGCGGATCGATGACCCAGATGCTTGTCTTGCCATTTTCATCGAGCAAGGCCTGAATCGGCATCGTCACAAGATTCTGTTCGGGCGCCGCCATCGCAGCCCTGATCGTCGCACCGAGGCGAAAGCCTTCCGGCGGATTGTCGAGGGCAATACGTACGCGACGCGTGCGCGTCTGCGCATCAGCCTGTGGGGCGACCTCGCGCACCATTCCGTGCCCGGTGACAGTGGGATCGGCCTGAAGCTGCACATTGAATGACGTGCCCTGCTCGAAATACTGCGTCATGCTGTCGGGAATATCGAGCACTGCTTCGCGAATATCGGGACGCGCGACCGTCATGACGGTCTGACCGGCGGCAACCACCTGTCCGACTTCCGCATCCGTTGCTGAGATGACGCCATCGTAATCCGGACGCAGCACGGCATAGCTGCGCTGGTCCTGCGCCTTCTTCAGCCCTGCCCGAGCCTTTTCAAGTCCCGCCTCCGCGCTGTCCCGCGCCTGCCTTGCGGCGTCATAGTCAGCTTGCGAGACATTGTTTCCCTTGAGCAGGATACGCTGGCGCTCCTCGCTTGCAGAGGCGTTGGCAAACTGTGCTTCGGCGCTTGCCAGATCTGCCCTTGCCGACTGAACGGCAAGATCGAGATTGGAAGGGTCGAGCATCGCCACCATCTCGTCTTTCTTCACGAGATCCCCCACCTGCACGGGCCGATTGATAATCCGCCCGAGTACACGAAATGCAAGATCGGTGGAGTAACGCGGCTCAATTGTGCCTGCGAAGCCTGTCTGCGTTACGGGCTTGGGTTCGACCACCATGTAAAGAACGGGACGCACAACGTCCGCGTTCGCTTGTTTTTCTTCTTCCTTGCCACAAGCGCTGAGCACAACCGCCGCGCCAAACACGACGAGATACCCTATTGACCGGATCGCAGGAAGCTGGATTGCCGTTTTCATTGCGCGATGAGCCCTTCCTGTTCCTGCACGACTTCGGCTGGCTCGCCGGAACGCAACATCTGTGCGCCCTTCGTGACGATCAGCTCGCCTTCCTGCAGTCCGTCCTCCACCAGCAACCGGCCTTTCGCGAAGGCAAGCACCTTGATCGGAACCAGCGTTGCCACCTTGGAATCCTTCGCGAGCCTCCAGACGGCCGTGCGCCCTGCATCCGAAGTCATTGCGCTCCACGGCAGAACCACGACTTTCACAGTGTCCATATGGACCGTTCCCGTCACCGTGGCTCCCAGCGCCATCTGGGGCGGAGTTTGCGCTATTCCGACCTTCACCCGCACGGTTCCGGTCTGCGCATCGACCACCGGAGAAATTTCGCGAATCTTGCCTTCGGCGTTTATCGAAGCATCGGACAGAAGCGCAATCGTTACGCCCATCCCAATCTTGGCATGATTGACCAACGTTTCCTGAACATCGAAGACCGCGTCACGAGGCCCGTCCTCAGCAATCGAGAACGCCGTCTGTGCGGCCTGCACGACCTGACCGGCCTCAACATTGCGCGCGGTAATCACGCCTGAAACGGGTGCCTGCAATTGCGTGTAGGACAGTTGGTCGCGCGCATCGTTAAGCTGGCTTTCAGCACTGGCAAGGGCGCTCTGCGTCGTCTGCAGGTTCTGGTTCGCCTGGTCATAGGTACTGCGCGTCGTGAAGCCTTGCGCCAGCAAAGCCTTCTGTCTTGCAAAATTGGCCTGCGCCTGCACGAGCTGCGCCTGAGCGGCATCTTTCGTGGCCTGCGCAACACGCAGATTAGCCTGCTGTTCGACATTGTCGATGCTGGCGAGGGGCTGCCCCTTTTCCACGTGTTGGCCAATTTCGACCAGACGCTGCACAACCTGACCATTCAGACGAAACGATACATTGACGAGCGATCGGGCCGCTATCGCACCGGACAACGTCAGTTTCGGCTGATAATCGCTTGCGACCACTTTCACTACCGCCACCGGCACGACATTGAGCGGGTCTGCCTGCGCCTGAACCGTGGCGCCTGGCACAAGCAGCCCCAAACAAACAAGGAGCACGTCGGGTGTTCTGAAATGGGGAGCAGGTTGGCTCGCAACTCGCCTCCACCCGTTTCGCAAACCGTAAACGAATGATTTTACTGCCATTTACACGATTCTCACTGGTTCGGTTCTGTTGAGAATGCAACTAAAGCTAAGCAGAGAAAAGCCGCGTTGTAAAAGATCATGTTTCATAGTTATCGCTGTTAAAATCTTTTCAAGAATTTGCTCAAGACAATTGAAAGGCTGCTGCCTTCCATCAGGGTATTTATGAGTAGAAATATATAGCTCTGTTAAATATCAAGAATATCGGCTGCTGCGAGCAGTTCGCTAACCCCTTACCTCCTCGACAAGCCTTTGACCGACAGCACTCAATTCATAACGTGTGCGTTGTGTGCGCGGATCGCGCTGTCTGATCTTGATATAACCGTGGTCCTGTCCGAGCACTGAAATTTCCCGGAGCACCAGCGCGTGAGCAACACCCAGCAGCCGCGAAAAAGTCCGGCTGTCTGAAGCAATTTCGAGCGCCGCCGCAGCGACAATCCCGGCACCAAGCCCGGTAAGGCTGCGGGATGCAGTCATGAGCGCGTCGACGAACGCCATATATTCCGCCTCGCCCTCATCCATCATGCGGCAGCCGATTTAAGAGGACGGAACGAAACGATTACCGATTTCGAGGTCGGCGTGAAGCTTTCATCCCCGGAACTGGCCAGCGGTACCAGCACGTTCATTTCCGGATAGTAGCCAGCAATACAGCCGCGCGGAATGTCATAAGGTACAAAACGGAAATCCCGTGCAATACGCTCCACGCCATCATCAAATTCGCCGACAATATCTGCCCGGTCACCCGCTTCAACGCCGATATCCGCCATATCATCCGCATTCATGAAGACCACCTGCCGCTCGCCGTAAACGCCGCGATAGCGATCATCCATGCCATAGATGGTGGTGTTATACTGATCATGGCTGCGGAATGTCTGCAGCACATAGCGCCCCGGCATACCGCGTGCCTGCTGATGTTCGACAGTTTCCGGCAGAGCGCCGGTCCAGAACGTCGCCTTGCCCTTTGCCGTGTTCCATTCCAGCTCGCGGGCAGAATTGCGCAAGTGGAAACCGCGCGGGACCCGCACGCGCTCGTTGAAGTTGTAAAAGTCTGGCAAAACGCGGGCGATGCGGTCACGGATAAGGTCATAATCGTCGGCGAGCTCCAGCCAGTCGACCGGCTGCGGCCCAAGCGTCGCCTGCGCCATGCCCGCAATAATCGCCACTTCCGAACGCAGATGTGCAGATGCAGGTGCATTGATGCCGCCTGAGCCATGCACCATGCTCATGGAGTCTTCGACCGTCACGATCTGCGCGGTTCCGCGAGAATTAAGATCAATTTCCGTGCGGCCAAGGCAAGGCAGGATAAACGAATCCTGCCCCGGCACGAGATGTGAATGGTTGAGCTTGGTCGCGATATGGACCGTCAAACGCTGACCGGAAAGCGCTTTCGAAATAAGCGGGCTATCCGGAGTAGCGCGTGCGAAATTGCCGCCAAGGCCGATGAAGGCCTGAGCCGATCCGTCGAGCATGGCGCCAATGGCACCCAGAACATTGTGCCCCGGTTCACGCGGAACCTCGAAGTCGAACTCCTTTTCCAGTGCATCAAGGAATGCGACCGGAGGCCGTTCATTGATGCCGACCGTGCGGTCCCCTTGAACGTTGGAGTGACCGCGCACCGGGCAAAGCCCGGCTCCCGGCCTGCCAATATTGCCGCGCAACAGCATGAAATTGGTGATCTCGCGGATCATGATCACCGAATGGCGATGCTGGGTGATGCCCATCGCCCAGGTGCAGATGACCCGTTCCGATTCCATATAGATTTGCGCCGCGCGCTCCAGCGACTGGCGAAGAAGCCCGGACTGGTCTTCGATTTCCTCCCACGACGTACTGTCTACCGCAACGCGGTAAGCTTCCAGTTCCGCCGTATGTGTGCCAAGAAAATCCCGGTCGAGGATCGATGGCCTGCCTGCGGCGAGTGCGGCATCGTCTGCGGCAAAAACCGCCTTGGCCATACCGCGGAAAGCAGCAAGATCACCACCCAGACGCGGCTGGAAGTAGTCGCTGGCTATGGCTTCGCTGCCGCCATGCAGCATTTCAAGCTTGTTCTGTGGATCAGCGAACCGCTCCAGCCCGCGTTCGCGGATCGGATTGAAAACAACAATGCGCGCGCCCCGCTCGGCTGCACGACGCAAATCACCCAGCATGCGCGGATGGTTGGTGCCCGGATTTTGCCCGACCACGAAAATGGCATCGGCCATCTCGAAGTCTTCCAGCAGCACCGTCCCCTTGCCAACACCGACAGACTGTTTCAGTGCGACGCCGCTTGCTTCGTGACACATATTGGAACAGTCGGGGAAATTGTTGGTTCCGTAGGCACGCACGAATAGCTGGTAGAGAAACGCAGCTTCATTCGAAGCACGGCCCGACGTATAAAATTCGACGCGGTTCGGGCGATCGAAACTCTTGAGAATGTCGCCAATAGCCTTGAATGCCTCACCCCATTCGATGGCTTCATACTGGTCTGTCGAGGCATTGTAACGCATCGGATGGGTCAGACGACCCGTATTCTCCAGATCGTAATCCGTCCAGCCGCGCAGCTGAGAAACCGTATGCTCGCGAAAGAAGGCGGGCGTCGTGCGCCGGTCGGTCGCCTCCCAGGCGACAGCCTTCACGCCATTCTCGCAAAATTCAAAGGAAGAGCCATGTTCCGGATCACCCCAGGCGCAACCAGGGCAATCGAACCCGTCAGGCTGGTTCGCTTTCAGAAGCGTGCGCGCGCCGGAGAGCGGAGCACCGCTTGCAAGCAATTGCTTGCCGCAGCTCTTCAACGCACCCCATCCACCTGCTGCAGCGGATCGCTTGCCGATGAAACCGGTTTTGGTGGCCTTGCTCATCCGTTACCCTCTAACCCAGTTGCGGGACCGCCTTCTTCGACTGGCAGAAAATTGCCTTGGGCGGGTGCCATTACCATAAGAGCAATTACCCGGTCCTTCAATTAACCGCGAGGCAATTGTTATTCGATACTTGTTCGTACTTGATTTCGACCGCGCGATCGGTCATGCGAATGGTCAAGAAAAATTACCACAAGGGGTGGGAAGATGCCCAACATCGTTGAAATCGCCGATCTGAAGCGGCTTGCCCAGCGCCGCGTCCCCAAGATGTTCTTTGATTACGCGGATTCTGGCGCATGGACCGAGTCGACCTACCGCGCAAATGAAGACGACTTCAAGAAGATCAAATTACGCCAGCGCATTCTCGTGGACATGACGAACCGTTCGCTGGAAACGACGATGATCGGTGAGAAAGTGTCCATGCCGGTCGCTCTTGCGCCAACCGGCCTGACGGGTATGCAGCATGCCGACGGTGAAATGCTGGCAGCACAGGCGGCTGAAGCCTTCGGCGTTCCCTTCACGCTCTCGACCATGAGCATCTGCTCCATTGAAGATGTCGCTTCAGTCACCAAGAAGCCGTTCTGGTTTCAGCTTTATGTGATGAAGGACCGTGACTTTGTGAAGAACCTGATCAGCCGCGCCAAGGCTGCTGGCTGTTCCGCACTGGTGCTCACGCTTGATCTCCAGATTCTCGGCCAGCGTCACAAGGATATCCGCAACGGCCTTTCCGCCCCGCCTAAATTCACCCCGAAGCACATTTGGCAGATGGCGACGCGCCCCGGCTGGTGCCTCGGCATGATGGGCACGCAGCGCCGCACCTTCCGCAACATTGCCGGCCACGCAAAGAACGTCACCGACCTTTCTTCGCTTTCCTCCTGGACGGCGGAACAGTTCGACCCACAGCTCAACTGGAACGACGTGGCCTGGATCAAGGAACAGTGGGGCGGCAAGCTGATCCTCAAGGGCATTCTCGATGTCGAGGACGCCAGGATGGCGGCAAAGTCGGGGGCCGATGCGATCATCGTATCGAACCATGGCGGCCGTCAGCTCGACGGTGCGCCGTCCTCGATCTCCATGCTGCAGCCAATCGTTGACGCTGTCGGCGACAAGATCGAAGTTCACGTCGATGGCGGTATCCGCTCCGGCCAGGATGTGCTCAAGGCGCGCGCACTCGGCGCGCAAGGCGTGTTCATCGGTCGCCCGTTCCTCTATGGCCTCGGAGCGATGGGCAAGGACGGTGTAACGCTGGCGCTCGAAATCATCCGCAAGGAACTGGATGTCACGATGGCACTCTGCGGCAAGCGCGATATCAACAATATCGACAAGTCGATCATCCATTCCGTAAATTTTTGACGACATTTGGAGCCGGCCCCGCGTCGGCTCCTATACTTTAGTAATTACTTCAATAAAATCGCGCCATGCGCGAACCCCAGCGATCGATGCACCGTAAGGTTATTTAAAAATAACCAAGTGTTAAACATATCTCTTTACCATATCCGGCAATAGGGCTTGTGGGCCATTTTTCTGTTCGGATTTGGAGTGGGAACCGATGAAGTGCACTTCCGCCATTGCCATCGTGGCTATCAGTCTGATGGCGGGATCAGGAGCGGCATTTGCCGCCGACATAATTGCAGACCCTGTCATTGAGCCCATGCCGGAACCGGTCAATTCCTCCGGCTGGTATATTCGTGGCGACCTCGGTTACAATTTCAAATCCAGCACGGATGGCGACTGGAGCTTCTGGAACCAGTTCGATCCGCCCTATCGCGGCATTGACGACACGCTGCGCTATGACGATTTCGACCTCAAGGCAGGCGCAACCTACGGCGTGGGTGTCGGTTATCGCTTCACCGACATGTTCCGCGCCGACGCGACGCTGGATTTCTTCCGCGCAGGCATCAACGGTCGCACCGCGTGTCCGAGCTATGTGAAATCCTCAAAGGGTTTCAATCCGGTTGAGGACAACTGCAACTACGAGGATTCTTCGACGGCCAATATCTGGACGGCTATGGCCAACGCCTATGTCGATCTGCCGCGTGTGGGGTCTGTCACGCCTTATCTCGGTGCCGGTCTGGGCGCAGCCTATGTGCAATATGACGATTGGAAATCCCATGAAGTTTGCGCAGGCTGCACCTATTCCAGCGAGAAGGACGGCCTCGACAGCTGGCGCTTTGCAATGGCTCTCATGGCCGGTGTCAGCTATGACCTGACCGAACAACTCAAGCTGGATGTCGGTTACCGCTATATGCGCATCAATGGCGGCAAAGCCTACGGTTTCGACGCAGCCGATCGCAGCACCAATCCTTACGGCAATGCGGAAGGGCCCGGCGCAACCGGCACGCAGGCAAAAGACAACGGCTTCAACATGCACACGATCCGGGCCGGTCTTCGCTACGAATTCCGCTAAACACGTTATCATTCGAAGAAAAAAGCCCGGCTGCAGCCGGGCTTTTTCATTTCAGCCGCGTGAAGTCGGTGCTTTCGACAGAAGCACCGTTCGGATGGCGAAACTGGAATGGATGCGCGCGACACCGGGCAGTCGCGACAGGATTTCCTTGTGAATGATCTCATAAGCCGCAGCATTTTCGGCTTCGACACGCAGAATATAATCCGCGTCGCCCGTCATGAGATAACATTCCTGCACTTCCGGGTGCCGCCGCACTGCCTCCTCGAAACGGTTCAGAAACTCCTCAGTCTGTCGGTCAAGCGTAATGCGCACGATGGCGACCAGTCGCTCGTCGCCATCGGATGACCCGACGATGGCCGTATAGCCACGAATAACGCCGCTTTCCTCCAATATTTGCACCCGCCGCAGACAGGCAGACTGCGAAAGCCCCACTTCACTGGCAAGATGGCTGTTGGTCATGCGCCCATCCCGGCGCAGGCAGCGGATGATATTGCGGTCGATACTGTCGAGCGTCGGCATGAATAATCTTCAACCTGAAAGCTAAAATATGCGCAAGATGTGCCAAAATTCGCATAATATGCGACAAATAGCAAAAACATTCGAATAGTCTTCGACTATTATGCACCTAAGCTTCGGGAGGGTGCAGCCGCAGGGTTTTTCCTCCCGAGCTATATGCTTTGGGCGGCAGACGATCCGTATCGATGATGACCTTCCGAGCGTTCTCGTAGCGTAGTGAGCAGTTTGGAAAGAACCGTGCAAATGGTTGATATGTCGATGCAATTTTCCCAGGATGAGCGCGACCTTGCCGCCGGTGGCATATTGACCATCGACCTGTCGGCCCTGCGCCATAATTATTCGGCCATTGCCCGGCACATTACCCCCACCCGCGCCGCCGCTGTCGTGAAGGCGGATGCCTACGGCCTTGGCGCCAGCCGCGTCGCACCAGCATTTTACGATGCCGGTTGCCGTGATTTCTTCGTTGCACATCTTGGCGAAGCCATTGCACTGAAGCCATTTCTCCAGCCCGATGCGACCCTTTACGTCCTGAATGGTCTTCAGCCGGGAACGGAAGAAGCCTGCGCCCGCGAAGGCATTCTGCCGGTACTCAACTCGCTGGAACAGGTTGAAAACTGGGCGGCGCTCGCTGCCAAACACGGCAAGAAATTACCCGCCCTGCTGCAGCTTGATACCGGCATGTCACGTCTCGGCCTGTCGCCGAACGAATTTGAACGCCTTCTGGAAAGTTCAGCTCTTCTGGACAACATCGACATCAAGTTCGTCATCAGCCATCTGGCCAGCGGCGACGAGCCGGAAAATGCAGCCAATGCCCGTCAGCTCGCCAATATGACTGCTTTGCTGGCGCGGCTGCCAAAACTGCCGGTTGCCTTTGCCAATTCCGGCGGAACCTTTCTCGACAAGACCTATCATTTCGACCTCGCCCGCCCCGGTGTCGCACTTTATGGCGTTGGACCTAAAAGCGAGATCGTTCCTGTCCTCACCCTTTCGGCACGTGTCATTCAGGTGCGCGACATCGACAAGGGCGCAGCAGTTGGCTATGGCGGCGCTTATGTTGCCGAAGGTCCAATGCGGGTCGCGACGATTGCTGTCGGCTACGCCGATGGCTGGTTCCGTTCTCTCAGCAACAAGGGCGCGGCCTTCTTCGGCGATACGCGCCTGCCGATCATCGGTCGTGTGTCGATGGACTCGATTACGCTCGACGTCAGCGCATTGCCGGAAGGCGCGCTGAAACTCGGCAGCCTTGTGGAGCTGATCGGCCCGCACCAGCGTCTCGAAGACGTGGCGCGCGACTGCGACACCATTCCCTATGAAATCCTGACTGCGCTCGGCAACCGTTATGCACGTGTCTACGTGGAGAGCGGCACGAGCGACATAAAAGCATAAGACAAGAGGCGAACATGCAGATCACCATCCTCGGCAGCGGCGTTATCGGCGTCACAACAGCCTACTACCTCGCCAAACTCGGTCATGAGGTAACCGTTGTCGACCGCGAAGAAGGCCCGGCACTGGAAACAAGCTTCGCCAATGCAGGTCAGGTTTCGCCGGGCTATGCCTCGCCATGGGCCGCGCCCGGCATTCCGTTCAAGGCTGCGAAATGGCTGTTCCAGAAGCACGCGCCACTCATTCTGCGTCCGACCTGCGATCCGGCCCAGTATAGCTGGCTGATGCAGATGCTCGCCAACTGCACCGACAGCCGCTACAAGGTCAACAAGACCCGCATGGTGCGCGTTGCCGAATATGCACGCGATTGCCTCGTTGATCTGCGCAAGGAAACCGGCATCGAATACGACCAGCGCATGCAGGGCACGCTCCAGCTTTTCCGCGAGCAGTACCAGCTCGACGGCATCGGCAAGGACATTGAGGTGCTGCGTCAGGACGGCGTACCGTTCGAAGTCCTCGACCGCGACGGATGCGCCAAAGTGGAACCAGCGCTTGCCCGCGTGAAGGACAAATTTGTCGGCGGCCTGCGTCTTCCGCATGACGAAACTGGCGACTGTTTCAAATTCACCAATGCGCTGGCAAAGATTGCCGAAGGGCTCGGCGTGAAATTCCGCTTCGGCGTCAACATCAAGTCGTTGCTGATGTCCGGCGGCAAGGTTTCCGGCGTCGAAACCTCCGAGGGTGTCCTGACCGCCGACCGTTATGTCGTCGCTCTTGGCAGCTATACGCCTGCGCTCGTCAAATCGCTTGGCCTTAACGCCCCGATCTATCCGGTGAAGGGTTATTCCATCACGGCGCCGATTGTCGATGAGGATCGCGCGCCGGTTTCGACGGTTTTGGACGAAAGCTACAAGATTGCCATCACCCGCCTTGGCGACCGCATTCGCGTCGGCGGCATGGCGGAAGTCTCGGGCTTCACCAAGGATCTGCCTGCCGCGCGGCGCGCAACACTCGATCTGTCGGTCACCGACCTGTTCCCCGGCGGCGATCTGAAAGCAGCGACCTTCTGGTCTGGCCTGCGCCCGATGACGCCGGATTCAACCCCGATCATCGGTGCAACACGCTACGACAACGTGTTCATCAATGCCGGCCACGGAACGCTTGGCTGGACCATGTCGTGCGGCTCCGGCAAATTGCTCGCCGACCTTATTTCCGGCAACAAGCCGGATATCCGGGCCGATGATCTCGGTGTTTCCCGTTACGAGTAAAAATCGCGCAACACATTGAATCGCCTTCTGAGGAAGGCGATTCAAAACCTTGTCAGTCCATTTTTATTAGAAACTCGGCGGCGTGCAGGCGCTGACGATTTCGCATGGCACCGGTCCGACGCAACGAAACCGGTGCGGCAGCTTGCTGGAAAAATAATAAGCGTCACCCGGCCCCAGAATCCGGCGCTCGCTGCCAACCGTCACTTCGATCCGGCCCGAAATGACGATGCCCCCCTCCTCGCCCTCATGCATGAGCAACACCTTGCCCGTGTCGGAGCCCGGTTCATACCGCTCCTTCAGCATCTGTAACGAACGCGAGAACAGATGATCGCCCACCTGACGATACGAAATCGGCCCCTTGCCGATTTCCACCAACTCCTCCGCCTGATAGAATACCTTATGCGGGGCGTCCGGTTCGAGCGCGAAAAACTCGGCCATGCCGATGGGAATGCCGTCGAGAATACGTTTCAATGCACCAACGGACGGATTGGACTGATTGGCTTCGATGAGGGAGATCGTGGAGTTCGTCACACCTGCCCTCTTGGCAAGTTCACGCTGCGACAGATTCTGCCGCATGCGCACATAGCGAAGCCGCCCGCCAATATCGATGCTCATCGAACCTTCCCCTCATGTTTATGATGTTCGATATAGCACAAAGCTGATAATTACCCTACATAAAAACAATGACTTAATATCCTGAAGAAAAGGACTTGTTGCCCTTCGCAAAGCGTGGCCTGCTGCTCGCAAATAGGAGGTAACTATGCTCACCAAAACCAACACGCCAAGCCTTGAGAACTTCTGGATGCCGTTCACCGCGAACCGGCAGTTCAAGGCAGCGCCTCGCCTGCTCGCAAGTGCCTCGGGCATGTATTACACCGACACCGACGGCAATCAGGTTCTGGATGGCACGGCTGGTCTTTGGTGCTGCAATGCCGGTCATGGTCGCAAGCGCATTACCGAAGCCGTCGAGCGCCAGATCTCGACCATGGATTTCGCTCCCACCTTCCAGATGGGCCATAATGTAGCTTTTGACTTTGCCGAAAAGCTCGCAGCCATCGCGCCGGGTGGACCGGATGCAAAACTCGACCGCGTGTTCTTCACCAATTCCGGTTCGGAATCGGTCGACACCGCACTCAAAATCGCCATCGCCTATCAGCGCGCCATCGGCCAAGGCACCCGCACCATGGTGCTGGGCCGCGAGAAGGGTTATCACGGCGTTGGTTTCGGTGGCATTTCGGTTGGCGGCCTGGTCAACAACCGCCGCGTCTTCCCGCAGATTCCTGCCGACCATATGCGCCATACGCTCGATATTGAAAAGAATGCCTTTTCCAAGGGCCTGCCTGCGCACGGCATCGAACTGGCCGACGATCTGGAACGTCTGGTGCAACTGCATGGCGCTGAAAAAATCGCCGCCGTCATCGTTGAGCCGATGTCCGGCTCTGCTGGTGTCGTTCTGCCGCCGAAGGGTTATCTGGAGCGCATCCGCGCCACTGCCGACAAATACGGCATTCTGCTGATCTTCGACGAAGTCATCACCGGTTTCGGTCGTCTCGGCACGCCGTTTGCAGTCGATTATTTCGGCGTGGTTCCTGATCTTGTGACGACGGCCAAGGGCCTGACCAACGGCGCTATCCCGATGGGTGCAGTCTTTGCCGCCCGCAAGGTCTATGACGGCCTGATGACCGGCCCGGAAAACGCCATCGAGCTGTTCCACGGCTACACCTATTCCGGCCATCCGGTTGCTGCCGCCGCCGGTCTTGCAACGCTGGAAGTCTATGCCGAGGAAGGCTTGCTGACGCGCGGTGCCGGGCTTGCCGACCATTGGCAGGAAGCACTTCATTCGCTCAAGGGCATTTCCAACATCATCGACATTCGCAACCTCGGTCTGGTCGGCGCAATCGAACTCTCATCGCGCAAGGATGCACCGGGCGCACGCGCCTACGATATTTTCGTGGATTGCTTCCAGAAGGGCCTGCTCATCCGCGTGACCGGCGATGTGATCGCGCTTTCGCCGCCGCTCATCGTGGAAAAGGAGCAGATCGACACCATCGTGTCCATCCTTGGCGACGCCATCAAACGCGCAGCCTGATTTCACCCAAGTCATGCTGCCTTTTAGCCGCCGCTGTTCCCCTGCGGCGGCTTTTTTCTTTCTGACCTGCTTATCCCTGCGACGGCGTGAAATTCGCCACCAGCGCATGGCTGTCGCCGGGATAGGTGAAGCGCACATGCGTCACCGGCTGTTCGGCATTCCAGGTCTGTCTTTCGATCACCAGACACGGCGAACCCAGCGGAATACCGAGCATGCCCGCATTCTCCTGCGTGGCGGCAATCGCGCGTATCGAGTGTTTTGCACTGCTCCATGGCACGCACGAAACCAGCCATGGCCCCGGCGAGTTTTCAGCAAAATCGGTCTGCGCGGCTGTCGGAACCGCATCCAGACTGATGATGCGCTCTTCAAGGGTAAAAACGCGCTTGCCCGCATAGTGACGGCAAACAAGCTCAATCAGCGGCGTGTGGCGCGGCATGTCGATATGCTTTGCATCGGCAGGTCCGCTCAATCGCTCGCGTCGGCTCGTCAATTCGAACCGATAGGCAACGCCAAGCGCTGCCACTTCATCGCGAATATCGTGGATTTCGAGGATCGCCGCCTGCGATTGCGGAAAGGAAACAAAGCTGCCGGACCGCCGCTTGCGCTCGATCAGACCGGCCTTGGCAAGCTGGGTCAGCGCCTTGTTCACCGTCATGCGCGAACAGCCATATTGCTCGGTCAGTTCATGCTCGAACGGGATACGGTACCCCGGCGCCCATTCCCCCGACAGGATGTGCGATTCAATGTCGTCCAAAATACGCTGATGCAGTGAAAGCACCGGACCGTCTTTTGCCGCTGAACCGTCATCCGCCATGCCATTTCCCCCTTGTTTTCTCGCTTTGCTGGAAATGCTTAGCCCAGCAACTCGCCTATTGCTTTCTGGAAAGCACGCTCGGCTTGATCGCGCAAGCGGTGACGTCCGCGCTCTACCTGTTTCACGCCGCGCACCCACACATCGTTGACCCGCGCGCGACCGGCAAAAATCCAGCCATCCAGCACTGCATCGCCTTTCGCATGAGGCAGACGCTCCGTATCGAGTGCGACAAAATCCGCTGAAGCGCCGAGCTTCAACCCGTCATTCGCGCGACCCATCGCGATGTTGCCGCCGCGCACCGCACCATCAAACAGGGCGCGGCCCGTCGAGGCTTCGCTTTCCGCCAGCACATTGCGGGCCCGACGATGGAGACGCTGCGAATATTCAAGCTGGCGCAATTCATCGCCGATGCCGATCAGCACATTCGAATCCGAGCCGACCCCAAACTTGCCGTCCGCCTCCGTGAACACCGTCACATTGAAGGTTCCGTCGCCGAGATTGGCTTCGGTCACAGGACATAGACCGGCAATCGCACCAGCCTTGGCCATGCGCCGTGTTTCGTCGTCTGTCATGTGGGTTGCATGGATCAGGCACCAGCGCGAGGACAGGTCCTGATGGTCAAGAAGCCAGTCGACCGGGCGCTTGCCCGACCAGGCGATGCAGTCTTCCACTTCCTTCACCTGTTCGGCCACATGGATATGCACCGGCGCGTCAGGCAGAATCTTCGTCACCACGTTCAGCTCATCCGGCGTCACGGCGCGCAGGCTGTGCGGCGCGACACCAAGAACCGCGCCGTCGAAACCCGCCAGCGCCTGTTTGCAGCCTTCGATCAGCCGCGCAAAGCGTTCCGGATCGTTGATGAAACGGCGCTGGCCTTCACTGGGCGCGCTGCCGCCGAAGCCAGAATGCGCATAGAAAACGGGAAGCAGCGTCAGGCCGATTCCCGCCGCCTTTGCCGCAGCCACAATACGGTCGGCCATTTCGGAGAGATTGGCATAGGGCGTGCCGTCGCGGTCATGGTGCAGATAATGAAATTCTCCGACGCGGGTGAACCCGGCCTCCAGCATGTCGACATAAAGCCGCAGCGCTACAGCTTCCGCCTGTTCGGGCGACATGGTGAGCGCAAATTTGTACATAATCTCGCGCCAGCTCCAGAACGAATCGGCAGACGGGCCGCGCCTTTCGGCAAGCCCCGCCATCCCGTACTGGAAAGCGTGGCTGTGCAGATTGGGCACGCCTGCGATAATCGCCGTGTGACGTTCATCCCCTGACCCGGCAGCCTTATCCACCTCCAGCGAGGCGATCTTTCCACCGGCAACGCCAATGCGGACATTCTCGGCCCAGCCATTATCGAGAAGCGCCTGTCCGGCATGGATAAAACGCAATTCAGGCGTGGCTGCTGACATGAAATTCATCTCCTCGAATGTTCCCGCGCATTTTCTCTCTTGGCTGTCTCACTAATATGTATATACATTATCAAAAAACAGGGGAAGCGAGAAAACGCTCATGCTCAAGAATTCAAGCACCGTTTTTATCAATGCGCGCATTGCGACGCTGGAGGAAGACGCGAACGGTCTCGGTCTCATCGAGAATGCGGCACTTGCGATCAAGGACGGCAAGATCGCTTATGTGGGGCCGCAGTCCGCATTGCCTGCCGATTATGCCTCCTTCGATAGAATCGATTGCGAAAACCGGCTGATCACGCCGGGCCTCATCGATTGCCACACCCATCTCGTCCATGCCGGCAATCGCGCGCATGAATTCGAACTGCGCTTGAAGGGCGCGTCCTACGAGGAAGTCGCACGCGCTGGCGGCGGCATTGTTTCGTCGGTCAAGAATTTGCGCGCTGCCAGCGAAGACGATCTGGTGCGCGAAACCCTGCCTCGTCTTGATGCGCTGATTGCCGAAGGCGTCACCACCGTCGAGGTCAAATCCGGCTACGGTCTCGACCGCGACAGCGAAATCAAGTCGCTGAAAGCCGCCCGTCGGCTCGGCGAAGAACGCGACGTGGCAATCCGCACCACTTTCCTTGGCGCGCATGCGCTGCCGCCGGAAATGAATGGTGATAAAGCCGCCTATATCGACAAGGTGATCGACGACATGCTGCCCGCCATCGCAGCCGAACATCTGGCCGATGCAGTTGATGGTTTCTGCGAGGGCATCGCCTTCCTGCCAGATGAAATCGCGCACGTGTTCGATGCGGCCAAAGCGCATGGCATTCCGGTCAAACTTCACGCCGACCAGCTTTCCAATCTGCATGGTGCAGCCCTTGCCGCTTCCTATGGTGCACTTTCCGCCGATCACCTCGAATATACCGATGCAGAAGGTGCTGCCGCGATGGCCAAGGCCGGAACCGTCGCGGTTCTGCTTCCCGGCGCCTATTACTTCATCCGAGAAACGCAAAAACCACCGGTCGAGGCCTTTCGCGCCGCCGGTACGAAAATGGCGCTTGCCACCGACAACAATCCCGGCACATCGCCGCTGACATCGCTTCTGCTCACCATGAATATGGGCGCAACGCTCTTCCGCATGACGGTCGACGAATGCATCGCAGGCGTCACCCGCGAAGCCGCGCGGGCGCTGGGCATTCTCGACCAGACCGGCACGCTTGCTATCGGCAAGGATGCCGATCTCGCCATCTGGAACGTCGAGCGCCCCGCCGAACTCGTCTACCGTATCGGCTTCAACCCGCTGTGGAAGCGGGTTTTCAAAGGCCGAATTTAATACTGTCCGTATGGGCATGGCCCATGCGGGAACCCAACGGAGCCTTTCATGACCATCATCCTCAAGCCCGGTTCTGTTCCGCTTGAAACGCTGGAAACCATCTATCGCGATGCGGTTCCAGTCCGCATCGACCCTGCATTTCATGCCGGTGTCGAAAAGGCCGCCGCGCGCATTGCGGAAATCGCGGCAGGCGACGAGCCGGTTTACGGCATCAACACCGGCTTTGGAAAACTCGCTTCGATCCGCATCGCGGCGGGCGATGTCGCCACGCTGCAGCGTAACCTGATCCTGTCGCATTGCTGTGGCGTCGGCGAAGCACTGCCGCAAAACATCGTACGCCTCATCATGGCGCTGAAGCTGATCTCGCTCGGTCGCGGCGCGTCCGGCGTGCGGCTTGAAGTCATCACCCTCATCGAAGACATGCTGGCAAAAGGCGTGAGCCCGATGATCCCTGAAAAGGGTTCTGTCGGCGCGTCCGGCGACCTTGCACCGCTGGCCCACATGACCGCAGCCATGATCGGCGAAGGCGAAGCCTTCTATCAAGGCGAGCGCCTACCGAGTGCGAAGGCACTGGCAAAAGCAGGTCTGAAGCCGGTCGTGCTTGCCGCCAAGGAAGGGCTGGCGCTGATCAACGGCACGCAGACATCAACAGCGCTTGCACTGGCCGGGCTTTTCCGCGCCCATCGCGCCGCGCAAACGGCTTTGATCACCGGCGCATTGTCCACCGATGCCGCCATGGGATCGGACGCGCCGTTCCACGAGGAAATCCATACGCTGCGCGGCCACAAGGGCCAGATCGATGCAGGACGGGCGCTGCGCGCCCTGCTAGAAGGCTCGGTCATTCGCCAGAGCCATCTCGAAGGCGACCAGCGCGTGCAGGACCCCTATTGCATCCGCTGCCAGCCGCAGGTTGATGGTGCTTGCCTCGACATTCTGCGACAGGCCGCCCGCACGCTGGAAATCGAAGCCAATGCGGTTACCGACAATCCGCTGGTTCTCTCGGATGGGCGGGCCGTATCGGGCGGCAATTTCCACGCCGAACCGGTTGCCTTTGCCGCCGACCAGATTGCGCTTGCCGTCTGCGAAATCGGCGCGATTTCGCAGCGTCGCATTGCACTTCTGGTTGACCCGGCGCTTTCCTTCGGGCTTCCGGCCTTCCTTGCCCGCAAGCCGGGGCTCAATTCCGGCCTGATGATCGCGGAAGTCACCTCCGCCGCGCTGATGAGCGAAAACAAGCAGATGGCGCATCCGGCTTCGGTCGATTCCACGCCGACTTCGGCCAATCAGGAAGACCACGTGTCCATGGCCTGCCATGGCGCGCGCCGCCTGTTGCAGATGACCGCCAATCTCAATGCCATTATCGGCATCGAGGCACTGACCGGCGCACTCGGCGTCGAACTGCGCGAGCCGCTGACGACAAGCCCGGAACTGGCCAAGGTCATCGCCGTGCTGCGCGCAAAGGTGCCAACGCTGGAAGACGACCGCTATATGGCCGACGACCTCAAGAATGCTGCCGAACTGGTGGCGGAAGGTGCGCTTTCCGGTGCGGTTTCGAGCGGCATCCTGCCAGCGCTGGAGGCGTGAGCATGTGCCCGTTCGAAGTTCGTCAGGGAACGTCGCCAGTCATTCTTGGCCTTCCGCACACCGGGACCAATGTGCCGCAGGATATTTTTGCGCGGCTCAACGACAATGGCCGGATTCTCGCCGACACGGACTGGCACATTCACACGCTCTATGACGGTCTGATCGACGGCGCGACTATGGTGCGCGCCACCTTCCACCGCTATTGCATCGACGCCAATCGCGATCCGGCGGGTGTGAGCCTCTATCCGGGGCAAAACACCACGACGCTGATCCCCGAAACCGACTTCGACGGGCTTTCGATCTGGAAGGATGGAGCAGTCCCGACGGAAGCCGATATTGCCGACCGCATTGCTCGCTTCCACAAACCCTATCACGACGCGCTTGCTGCCGAGATCGAGCGTGTGAAGGCGATTCACGGCGTCGCCATCCTCTATGACTGCCATTCGATCCGCTCGCATATTCCGTTCCTGTTTGAAGGCAAATTACCCGATTTCAACATCGGCACGGATATGGGCAAGACCTGCGATCCGAAGATCGAGGCAGCAGCCGTCGAAGTGACCGCGGGGGCAGATGGTTACACGTCGATCCTCAATGGCCGCTTCAAAGGCGGCTGGACGACGCGCCATTATGGCAAGCCGGAAACCGGCGTGCACGCCATCCAGATGGAGCTTGCCCAATCAACCCATCTAGCGACCGAAGCCGTGCCTTTTGCCTATGACGAAGCCAAAGCGGACAAGCTTCGCGTGCATCTCAAAACTCTTTTGCAGCGGCTGGAAACGATTGCCGCCGACCTGAAATCCTGAGGAGGAAACCATGTCCAACCCACGCCACAACGAGCGCGAAGTCCGAGCGCCGCGCGGAGACGAGCTGAACGCCAGGAGCTGGCTGACCGAAGCGCCGCTGCGCATGTTGATGAACAATCTCGATCCCGATGTGGCCGAGCGTCCGCATGAGCTGGTGGTCTATGGCGGCATTGGCCGCGCTGCCCGCACATGGGACGATTTCGACAAGATCGTCGCCACCCTCAAGACACTCAATGAAGACGAAACCCTGTTGGTGCAGTCTGGCAAGCCGGTCGGCGTGTTCCGCACCCATAAGGATGCACCGCGCGTTCTGATCGCCAATTCCAACCTCGTGCCGCATTGGGCAACCTGGGATCACTTCAACGAACTGGATAAGAAGGGTCTTGCCATGTATGGCCAGATGACCGCCGGTTCATGGATCTATATCGGCGCACAGGGCATCGTTCAGGGCACCTATGAAACCTTCGTGGAAGCTGGTCGCCAGCATTATGACGGCAACCTCAAGGGGAAATGGATTTTGACTGGTGGTCTCGGCGGCATGGGCGGCGCGCAACCTCTCGCAGCCGTCATGGCCGGTGCCTGCTGCCTCGCCGTGGAATGTGACGAAACCCGCGCTGATTTCCGCCTGCGTACCCGTTATGTCGATGAGAAGACTCACAGCCTTGATGAAGCACTGGCCAAGATCGATGAATGGACCAAGGCAGGCGAGGCAAAGTCCATTGCGCTTATCGGCAATGCTGCTGAAATCTTCCCGGAACTCGTCAGGCGTGGCGTAAAGCCGGATATCGTCACCGACCAGACCTCCGCGCATGATCCGGTGCATGGCTATCTGCCACTTGGCTGGACCGTCGCCGAATGGCGCGCCAAGCAGGAGAGCGATCCAAAGGGTGTTGCGAAAGCCGCCCGCGCTTCGATGAAGGTGCAGGTTAAGGCCATGCTCGATTTCTGGAATGCAGGCATTCCAACAGTCGATTACGGCAACAACATCCGTCAGATGGCGCTGGAAGAGGGTTTGGAAAACGCTTTCGATTTTCCCGGTTTCGTACCTGCCTATATCCGCCCACTGTTCTGCCGTGGCGTCGGCCCGTTCCGCTGGGCCGCTCTCTCCGGCGATCCGGAAGATATTGCAAAGACCGACGCCAAGGTGAAGGAACTGCTGCCCGACAACAAGCACCTGCACAACTGGCTGGACATGGCGAAAGAACGCATCGCGTTTCAGGGCCTGCCCGCACGCATCTGCTGGGTCGGCCTTGGCGACCGCCATCGTCTCGGCCTCGCCTTCAACGAAATGGTCCGCAATGGCGAGCTGAAAGCGCCGATCGTCATCGGTCGCGACCATCTCGACAGCGGCTCTGTCGCTTCGCCAAACCGCGAAACGGAAGCCATGAAGGACGGTTCGGATGCCGTGTCCGACTGGCCGCTCCTCAACGCCCTCCTCAACACCGCTTCCGGTGCGACCTGGGTGTCACTGCATCATGGCGGCGGCGTCGGCATGGGCTTTAGCCAGCATGCGGGTATGGTCATCTGCTGCGACGGCACGGAAGATGCAGACCGCCGTCTGGAGCGCGTCTTGTGGAACGATCCGGCCACCGGCGTCATGCGCCATGCCGATGCGGGCTATGAAGAAGCGCTCGACTGGGCCAGGCAGCAGGGCCTGCGCCTGCCCGGCATTTTGGGGAACTGAGGTCGAATGGGCATCACTGTCCTAAAGGCCGAAAATCATCGCCGCATGCCGTGGAAAAACGGCGGCGGCGTGACGGTCGAGATCGCCGTCCACCCGCAAGGCGCGTCCGTCGATGATTTCGACTGGCGCATCTCCATGGCGACCGTTGCCAGCGATGGTCCGTTTTCAGTCTTTCCCGGCATCGACCGCACATTGTCGGTGCTGGAGGGAGACGGTATCGTGCTCGACGTCGAAGGACAGATCAGCACCCTCACCCGTGAAAGCGCACCCTTGGCCTTTGCGGCTGACAGCCGTTCGGCGGCGTACCTGATCGGCTCCGCCATCACCGACCTCAATGTCATGACCCGACGCTGGCGTTTTGCTCACCGGGTCCAGCGCCTACCCGTCAGCGACACCATACAGATGCAGGCCAGTGGCGATCCGGCTCTTCTTTTCTGTGCCGAAGGTCAGATCGATCTCATATCTGCGGGAAAGGCGGCGAAACTTGCGGAACATGATTGCGCGGTTCTAACGAACTGCGACGCCTTGCCTCTTGAACTAAAGGGGAAAGGAACGATTTACCTGATCTCGATTAGCGCAATCTGATCAGTAACTTACGCCTTTTCCAGGGAGAAACGGGAGTTTGAAGACCTGCGACGAACTCTCTGGACAGACGATACGGTCCTGTTAATTTGGCAGGAGTTAAGAGACAGAAAAGTCTCACTATAAAAGGGGTACTAAACATGAAGAAAACTTTGCTTGCCGGGGCAGCAATAGCAGCTTCCACTTTTGTGTCTGCCGCACACGCTGAAACTGCCGTTTCACTCGGCTTGTCCGGCTGGACCGGTTTTGCTCCGCTGACGCTGGCGAAAGATGCCGGTATTTTCAAGAAAAACGGCCTTGATGTCACGCTGACCAAGATTCCGCAGGCAAGCCGCCATCTGGCGCTGGCTTCCGGTGACATCCAGTGCGCGGCCACCACCGTGGAGACCTGGATTGTCTGGAACGCGGCGGGTGTAAAGACCAAGCAGATTTTCCAGATGGACAAGTCCTACGGTGCCGATGGCATAGCAGTGCGCGCCGACGTAAACTCTTTTGCCGATCTAAAGGGCAAGACGGTTGCCGCTTCTGCACCGGGTACCTCGCCTTACTTCCTTCTCGCCTTCATGCTCGCCAAGAACGGCATGACAACCAAGGACGTCAAGGTCGTCAATATGGAACCGGGACCGGCAGCACAGGCTTTCGTGGCTGGCCAGAATGACGCCGCCATGACCTATGAGCCATATCTGTCCACCGTGCGCGCAGCGCCCGACAAGGGCAAGATTCTCGCCACCACACTCGATTATCCGGCAGTCATGGATACGGTTGGCTGCACCCCCGATTTCCTTGAAAAGAACCCGGAGGCCGCCAAGGCGCTTGCCGACAGCTACTTTGAAGCCTTGCAGTTGATCGCTTCCGACAAAGCCAAATCCTATGAAATCATGGGCAAGGACGTGAAGCAGTCGGGCGAGGATTTCGGCAAGTCGGCAGACTATCTGCGCTGGCAGGACAAGGCGGCAAACCAGAAATTCTTCGAGAAGGAATTCAAGGAATTCTCGACCGAAGCCGCCGACCTACTGCTACAGGCCGGCGTTATCAAATCGAAGCCCAATCTCGACGACATCGTTGATACGCGCTTCATCAAGTAACACCGCTTCATGGGCTAGCCCGGACGTTATGTCCGGGCTTCCTCATTTCCGCCCGTAGAGCGAGGCGGATACGCGACTAGAGCGCGTTTCGATCTGAATATTTGTTTTAACGCGCATCTTTTCCGAAAACTGTTTCACACTTTTCGGGCTGCGCTCTAAACGGAAAAATATATGCAGCCCTTGCAGCCGATAGGCAGTCAGGCCCGGATATTACTGGGCATTCTATTCTTCGTTCTCTTCTTTGCATTCTGGGGCGTCGCCACGCTGGGCGGTTTCGTTTCCCCAACATTTCTCGCCGATCCCATCACCATGGTGAAGGACGGATGGGACCTGATCGCCAATCAGGGCTTCCTTTTCGATATTGGCATAACGGTCTGGCGCGTGCTGGGTGGTTTCGTTCTGGCAAGCATCGTCGCCATACCGCTTGGGATCGCCATGGGCGCCTACAAGCCCATCGAAGCGCTGCTGGAGCCCTTCGTCTCCTTCGCGCGCTATCTTCCCGCTTCGGCTTTCGTGCCGTTGCTGATTCTTTGGTCCGGCATCGGCGAAACGCAGAAGCTGCTCGTTATCTTCATCGGTGCGGTATTCCAGATCATCCTCATGATCGCCGTGACCGTCTCCAATACGCGGCGCGATCTTGTTGAAGCCGCCTATACGCTCGGCGCATCGAACAGCGGTATCATCCGCCGTGTTCTCATGCCGGCCAGCGCCCCGGACATTGCCGAAACGCTGCGTCTCGTCCTCGGCTGGGCCTGGACCTATGTGATTGTCGCCGAACTTATCGGCGCATCGTCAGGCATCGGCTACATGATCATCAACAGCCAGGCGCTGATGGCCACTGGCCAGATCATTTTCGGCATCATCGTGATCGGTGTGATCGGCCTGATCTCCGACCTTGCCTTCAAATATTTCAACCGCTGGCTCTTCGCATGGAGGTTCGCATAATGGTTACGAAAAGCGACCAGGAACTCGTCATCAAGGGCGTCAGCCGCACCTTTCCGGGTGTGCATGGCGGCAAGCCGACGCTTGCCTTACAGCCGACCGATCTCGTCATCCCCAAGAACGATTTCGTGACCGTCCTTGGCCCCTCGGGCTGCGGCAAATCTACATTGCTGCGTATCATCGCAGGTCTCGACAAACCGACCACCGGCACCGTGACGCTGGAAGGTAAACCCGTAACCGGCCCCGGCGCCGATCGCGGCATGGTGTTCCAATCCTACACGCTGTTTCCGTGGCTCACGATCCGTCAGAATGTCGGCTTCGGCCTACGTGAAAAGGGTGTGCCGGAAAAACAGGCCCGCGAAATCGTCGACAGCTATATCGACAAGGTGGGGTTGCGTGGCTTTGAAGATCATTGGCCAAAGCAGCTTTCGGGCGGCATGCAACAGCGCACGGCCATCGCCCGCGCGCTTGCCAACGATCCGAAAATCCTGTTGCTCGACGAGCCGTTCGGTGCCCTCGACAACCAGACACGCGGCCTGATGCAGGAACTGCTGCTGGGCATCTGGGAACGCGAGCACAAGACTGTGATTTTCGTCACGCACGATATCGAAGAAGCAATCTTCATGGCCACGCGCGTGGTCACGATGACCGCACGTCCGGGCAAGATCAAATCGATCACGCCAGTCGATATCGCGCATCCGCGCACCTACCACGTCAAGGCAAGCCCGGAATTTTCCGAACTGCGCCTGAAGTTGACGGAAGAAATCCGCAGCGAAGCCATTGCAGCGGCAAAACAGGCTGCCTGAAAAAAATTGTTCCTACAAAATATCGAGTGGATTATGAAAGGGCTGCGACATTTGTCGCGGCCCTTTCATTTCAGGACTTATCCCATCATGGCCGTTTCAGCAGAAGACCTTGAGAACCGTATTGTCTACGTCAACGGTGACTATGTTGCCGCGCGCGATGCCCGCATTTCCATCTTCGACCGGGGCTTCCTGTTCGGCGACGGCATTTATGAAGTGACCGCCGTACTGGAAGGCAAGCTCATCGACAGCGGCCCGCATATGACGCGCTTGCGCCGCTCCACCGGCGAAATCGGCATTCCGATGCCGATGAACGAAGACGAGATCGTGGCCATCGAGCGTGAACTGATCCGCCGCAACAATCTGACCGAAGGTCTGGTCTATCTGCAGGTGACACGCGGCGACGGACGCGACCGCGACTTCGTACCCGCAAAGGGCATGAAGCCATCGGTGGTCCTGTTCACACAGGAAACCAATCTGCTCGACAAGCCCGCACTGAAAACCGGTGCCCGCGTGCTTTCGCTGGACGACCTGCGCTGGAAGCGCCGCGACATCAAGACGGTCTGCCTGCTGCCGCAGGCGCTGGCCAAGGAAATCGCCAAAAATGCCGGTTGCGACGAAGCCTGGATGATCGAGGACGGCTACGTCACAGAAGGCGCATCGTCCACCGCCTATATCGTGACCAAGGATGATATCGTCGTTACGCGCCCCAACAGCAACTCCATACTGCCCGGCTGCACGCGGCTTTCGCTTCTGCAACTGATCGCCGAGAGCGGCATGAAGCTGGAAGAACGCCTCTTCACCATCAATGAAGCCTACGCCGCGAAGGAAGCTTTCCTCACCAGCGCTGGCACATTCGTCACCCCGATCATCGCCATCGATGACAAGACCATCGGCACGGGCAAACCGGGACCAGTGGCCCAGCGCCTGCGTGAGATCTATCTCGACCACGCCCGCCGCACGGCAATCTGAGGCATGACGTAACCATTTTTCCTCGCTCCTCATCCTGAGCTTGTCGAAGGATCGAAGGATCGAGGGAAAACCCACCGCGCCTGCCCTCGTCCTTCGAGGCTACGCTTCGCTCCGCACCTCAGGATGAGGGATAAGCGTCGCGACAGACAAACCTGAAACGATTGCGCCCAAAACAGAACAGCGCCATTTGCAGGCCGCCAGAGCCGAAATATCAGCGTTTCTGGTTATAGACGTCGATACAGACGGCCCCCAGCAGCACGATCCCCTTGATCACCTGCTGATAGTCAATGCCGATGCCGAGGATCGACATGCCGTTGTTCATCACGCCCATGATGAGTGCGCCGATCACGGCACCGGTCACACGGCCCACACCGCCATAGGCCGATGCACCGCCGATGAAGCAGGCCGCGATCACGTCCAGCTCGAAGCCGATACCAGCCTTCGGCGTCGCGGTGTTGAGACGGGCGGCGAAGACCAGACCGGCAAGTGCCGCCAGCACCCCCATATTGACGAAAGCGAGGAAGGTCAGCCGCTCAGTCTTCACGCCGGAAAGCTTGGCCGCATGGCGGTTGCCACCGACCGCATAGATCTGGCGGCCGATCACCGTGCGGTTGGTGAGAAAGGCATAAGCCGCAATCAGCACCGCCATGATGATCAGCACATTCGGCAGGCCGCGATGCATGGAAATCAGCAGCGATAGATAGGCAATCGCTGCAAAGAACAGAACGTTCTTGATGACGAACAAGCCGAACGGCTCCGTTTCCACTTCATGCGCGATATGGCGCTGGCGCGACTTCACATTCTGCCAGATCATGAAGGCCGCCAAAAGCACGCCGATGATGAGCGATGTCAGATAGACGCCGCCTGTCGTGCCTATGATTTCCGGAATGAAACCCGACGACAGTTTCTGGAACACGACCGGGAAAGGCCCGACTGACTGACCGCCGAGCACAGCGAGCGTCAGACCCTTGAAGACCAGCATGCCCGCCAGCGTGACGATGAAAGACGGTATGTTGAAATAGGCAACCCAGAAGCCCTGTAACGCACCGATCAGTCCGCCAACCAGCAGGCAGAGAATGGCGGCGATTGGGAACGGTACGCCCCATTTCACCATCATCACCGCAGCCACTGCGCCGATGAAGCCGCAGACCGAACCGACCGACAGGTCGATATGGCCGGTCACGATGATGAGCAGCATGCCGAGCGCCATGATGACGATATAGCTGTTCTGCAACACCAGATTGGTCAGGTTCAGCGGCTTCATCAGCACACCGCCGGTGACAATCTGGAAGAAGATCATGATCGCGACGAGCGAGAGCAGCATCCCGGATTCGCGCAGATTGTTCTTGAGATAACGCCCCACGCTGCTTGCCGGAACTTTCGATCCACTGCTTCCGATTATGTTCTCGCTCATTGCCGTTTTCCCTTGTTCCGCATGATGGCGCGCATGATGTTTTCCTGCGTTGCCTCTTCGCCCGCGACTTCGCCGACGAAAGCGCCTTCATGCATGACGACGATGCGGTCGCAGATGCCGATCAGTTCCGGCATTTCCGAAGAAATGACGACCACGCCCTTGCCGCTCTCCGCCAGTGAATTGATAATGGTGTAAATGTCGTATTTCGCGCCGACATCAATGCCGCGCGTCGGCTCATCGAGGATCAGCACATCCGGTCCGGTGAACAGCCATTTCGACAGCACCACCTTCTGCTGATTACCGCCCGAAAGCGTGCCGGTCTGCTGAAAGACATTATGGCTGCGAATGCTCATCTGGTTGCGATATTCACCGGCAACCTTCATTTCGCGAATATCGTCGATGACACCCTTCGGGCTGACGCCCCGCAAATTGGCCAGCGAAATGTTGCGTGAAATGTTTTCGCCCAGAACGAGGCCAAGCTTTTTGCGATCCTCGGTCACATAGGCAAGTCCCGACTTGATCGCCCGCGCCACGGTGGAAATATCTGCGGCCTTGCCGTTGATGCGTGCCTCGCCGGTAATATTCGTGCCCCAGGAGCGTCCGAACAGACTCATAGCGAATTCAGTGCGCCCAGCGCCCATCAGGCCTGCAATGCCGACAATCTCACCCGCCTTGACCTTGAACGACACGTTCTTGACCGAATGCCGCTCTGGATGCAACGGGTGATAGACCGACCAGTTATCGACTTCGAAAATAACATCGCGGATCTTGGGATCGCGCTTCGGATAGCGGCTTTCCAGATCGCGGTCGACCATCTTGCGGATGATATCGTCTTCCTCGACCTCGCCTGCATGACAATCGAGCGTCGCCACGGCCTTGCCGTCGCGCAGCACGGTGATCTTGTCGGCAACTTCACGGATTTCATTGAGCTTGTGCGAAATCAAGATCGACGTGATGCCCTGCGCCCGAAACTCCTTCAGGAGCGTCAGAAGTGCTGCACTATCCGTCTCGTTGAGGCTGGCCGTCGGCTCATCGAGGATCAAGAGCCGTACGCGCTTCGACAGCGCCTTGGCGATTTCGACGAGCTGCTGCTTGCCGATACCGATATCGGTGATCAGCGTATCGGGCGATTCCGACAGGCCCACTTTCTTCAAAAGCTCCCGCGTGCGCATATGCACGGCACTGCGGTCGATGACGCCATGGCTTGACGGTGGATTGACCAGGAAAATATTTTCCGCAATCGACATCAGCGGGATCAGCGCCAGCTCCTGATGGATGATGACGATGCCGAGCGCCTCGGAATCGTTGATGTCGCGAAACTGCCGTTCTTCTCCGTCGAAGAAGATCGAGCCTTCATAACTGCCATGGGGATAGACCCCCGACAGCACCTTCATGAGCGTGGATTTGCCAGCGCCGTTTTCGCCAACAAATGCGTGAATCTCCCCCGGCATAACCGTGAAGTTAACGTCACTTAACGCCTTCACGACCCCGAAGGACTTGCTGATGCCGCGCATTTCCAGAATAGGTTTGCCAGCATCATTCGGCTGGCCACCCTGCTCGTGCAGCGGGACAGGATTGGCTACATTCATCGCTCGCTCCCATTTCAACTTCTGCGGCCATTGCCCCAGCAAAAAGACAACGTTGTCAATCGCCAAGGCTACCCCAGCCGAAAGACTGGGGTTTTGGGGGCAACGGCTTGCAGAAAAGCCCCGGGCATATCCTCCGATGCGCCCAGAACCATAAATTAGAACCACAGATTACTGGATCTGGTCTTCCTTGTAGTAACCGCTATCGATCAGAACCTGCTTCCAGTTTGACTTGTCTACGATCACCGGCTTGAGCAGATAGGACGGCACGACCTTGACGCCATTGTCATATGTCTTGGTGTCATTGACTTCCGGCTCCTTGCCGCTCATCAGCGCATCGACCATATCAACCGTGACTTTCGCAAGTTCACGCGTGTCCTTGAAGATGGTCGAATTCTGTTCACCAGCGAGGATCGACTTCACCGAAGGCACTTCCGCATCCTGACCGGATACGACCGGCATCGGCATGTCACCGCTGCCATAGCCTACACCCTTGAGCGACGACAGGATACCAATGGAAATGCCGTCATAAGGCGACAGGACCGCATCGAGCTTCTTGTCGGAATAATAGGCCGAGAGGATCGAATCCATGCGGGCCTGTGCAGTTGCACCGTCCCAGCGCAGCGTTGCGACCTTGTCCATGCCGGTCTGGCCGCTGGCAATGACAACCTTGCCGCTATCGATATAGGGCTGCAGGACAGACATGGCGCCGTTATAGAAGAAATAGGCGTTGTTATCGTCCGGTGAACCGCCGAACAGTTCGATATTGAACGGGCCCGGCTTGTTCTTGAGGTCCAGAGCCGTTTCAATCGACTGTGCCTGCAGCACGCCAACCTGAAAATTGTCGAACGTGGCATAGTAATCGACATTGGGCGTGTCGCGGATCAGGCGGTCATAAGCAATGACCTTGATGCCTGCATCATGCGCTTTGGCCAGTACGTCGGAAAGCGTGGTGCCGTCGATGGATGCAACGACGAGAACCTTGGCGCCCTTGGTCACCATGTTTTCGATCTGCGCCAACTGGTTCGGCACATCGTCTTCAGCATATTGAAGATCGGCCTGATAACCACGTTCCTTCAAAACCTTGACCATGTTGTCACCATCGGCGATCCAGCGCGCCGACGACTTCGTCGGCATGGCAACTGCGACAAGACCTTTGTCTTCCGCATGTGCCATGCCTGTGAAGGCAAGCGCGGCCATCGCGACTGCCATTGTTAGAGATTTCATGCCTGCCATTGTCTCACTCCCAAAATTGGGACAGGCTTTTCCGCCTGTCGTTCTCCCAAAATTTCCGCCCCCACCTTCCGGCTATGCGGAATTCCTCCAAAACAAATCACAGGGACCGTCAGCCCGCGATCTTGTCCCATGCCGCGCAGGATTGCGACCAACGGAAGCGCAGTTTCGGCCATGCAACGCGCGCACTCATTGGGCACCTCCCGCAAAAGCGTGCTTTGCGGCCATGAACAGACCGTCGCGCACCAGTTCGTCCGCCTCGACGCGCTTGAACGCAAGCCCGGCAATTTCAAGCGCGCTTGCATACAGCCCGCCCATCATGCCGTCGGAGAGCAGCAGCACCTGCTGCGGCTTGCCGTAAAGCGTGCGCCCGCCCGCAACTTCCAGCCCGATCAACAGGCCGGAAAGCCGCGCAAGCTGGTCGGTCGGCTTGCCGTCATGCACGAGCCAGCCTGCACGAACGGAGAACAGGGCATTGGCGATCAGTTCCGGCGTTTCGAGCGAGGCTTTGATACCCGCCGCAAACGCCGCTCCGGTCGGATCAACCGGACCAGCGCCTTCCAGCGCACCGGCCAGCACCGACTTGTCTTTCAGAAGTGCGAACAATTCGCCCGTCATGAAGGTCCGGTAATCCGCGAGACCGCCATCGGCAATCCGCACCCATTTGGCATGGGTGCCGGGCATGACGACAACCGCATCCTGCGTGCCGCCATGCACAAGACCGAGAAGCTTGGTTTCCTCGCCGCGCATGACGTCGGGAGCAGCTTCGTCCCGCCGCGCAACGCCCGGCAGCATGATGACATGGCGGCGCGCAGGAACACGCACCGCAGCCTTCACAATGCCATCCAGTCCGGCAGGCAAGCTCATATAAGGAGCCTCGATCCAGCCGGTCCGTGAACCGGCCATACCGCAGATCACTACGGGCAGATCGTCCGGCGCGCCAATAGAAGCAAGGTGCCGTTCGAGCGTTGGCTCGAAACCGGCTTCCTTTGCCCGCAGCAGGCCGTCATCGCCCCGGCTTTCACCCAGCACGACACCGTCCGCATCCAGCGTCCAGAGCCGCAACCGGGTGGTGCCCCAGTCGGCGACAGCAGCAAACGGCTTTTTATCGAGAGCCATTCCGGGCGGACCTTAGTGGTTATCTCGCGGCAGGCCACGCGTATGCGCGATGTCCTGATATTTGACCGCGTTTTCGAGAACCGCGCCGGTTTCCATCTGGCCGACAACGGCGCGCTGGATTTCCTGCCACGGCGTTTGGCTTTCCGGATACTTGAAGCCCCCAGCCGCTTCCAGAGCCTTGTGACGCGCTGCCAGTTCTTCGTCAGAGATCAGAATATCCGCCGCGCCGCGACCGAGATCGATGCGCACACGGTCGCCGGTTTTCAGAATTGCCAGACCGCCGCCAGCGGCAGCTTCCGGCGAGGCGTTGAGGATTGACGGTGAACCCGACGTACCCGACTGGCGACCATCGCCAATGCATGGCAGCGAGCTGATACCCTTCTTCAAAAGATAATCCGGCGCTCGCATATTGACGACTTCCGCCGCCCCCGGATAGCCGATCGGGCCGGCACCGCGCATAAAAAGCACCGTATGCTCATCGATTTCCAGCGACGGATCATCGATGCGGTGATGGTAATCCTCCGGTCCGTCGAACACGACCGCCTTGCCTTCAAAGGCGTTCGGGTCTTTATCGTCGGACAGATAGCGATTGCGGAACTCGTCCGAAATAACGCTGAGCTTCATAATCGCCGACGAGAACAGATTGCCACGCAGCACGCGGAAACCGGCATGCTTCTTCAGTGGCTGATCATAGGTCTTGATGACATTGCTGTCTTCAATGGTGGCGTTCTTGCAGTTTTCGCCGATGGTCTTGCCATTGACGGTCAGCGCATCCTCGTTGATGAGGCCCTGCCCCATTAGCTGATTGACGACGGCTGGCACACCGCCCGCATGGTAATAATCTTCACCGAGATATTCACCAGCCGGTTGCAGATTGACCAGAAGCGGGATTTCCTCACCATATTTCTGCCAGTCATCGACCGTCAGCTCCACGCCGACATGGCGGGCGAGCGCGTTCAGATGGATTGGCGCATTGGTCGAGCCGCCAATGGCGGAATTGACGCGGATGGCGTTGACAAAAGCGTCCTTGGTCAAAATGTCGGAAGGCTTGAGGTCTTCATAGACCATCTCGACGATACGGCGACCGGTCAGATAGGACACTTCCTGACGGTCACGGTAAGGTGCCGGAATAGCCGCAGAACCCGGAAGCTGCATGCCCAGCGCTTCAGCAAGCGAGTTCATGGTTGTAGCCGTGCCCATCGTATTGCAATAGCCAGTGGACGGTGCCGAGGAAGCAACCAGTTTCACAAAGCCCTGATAATCGATCTCGCCCTTGGCCAGAAGTTCGCGTGCCTTCCAGACAATGGTACCCGAACCGGTACGCTCGCCACGGAACCAGCCATTGAGCATCGGGCCGACCGAAAGCGCAATCGCCGGAATATTGACCGTCGCGGCAGCCATCAGGCAGGCAGGCGTGGTCTTGTCGCAACCAATCGTCAGCACGACGCCATCGAGCGGATAGCCGTAAAGCACTTCCACGAGGCCAAGATAGGCGAGGTTGCGGTCCAGACCTGCGGTCGGGCGCTTGCCGGTTTCCTGTATAGGATGAACCGGAAATTCGATGACGATACCGCCTGCCTCACGAACACCTTCGCGCACGCGCTTGGCCAGTTCCAGATGATGCCGGTTACAAGGTGAGAGGTCGGAACCCGTCTGCGCGATCCCGATGATCGGGCGGCCCGACTGCAATTCTTCCTGGCTCAAGCCGTAATTCATGTAGCGCTCAAGATAGAGCGCCGTCATGTCGACATTGTCTGGATTGTCGAACCATGCGCGCGAGCGGAACTTTGGAGTTTTCGGAGTGACGGGCTTATTCATGTCTTTGTCCTGCTGGGTAAGAGGCCGCGTTGCGACAACCTCATTTCCTAATCTTCAAATGCTTCGACCACGCGCCGTTTTCCAAACAGGAAAGCATCGGCGACGTGCGTCAGCGGAGCGAGATCGACATCCGAACGCCCCGCACCGATCAATTGCACAAAATGCTTGTAAAGACGCTGATATTCGCGATCCGGCTCGGCCATTTTTTCAGTCCCCGCAATGGTCAGTCGACTACCGCCATGGCTGAGCAGAACCGTGCCCCTGTCGGTCTCGACGCGAATGTCCCATGTCTGCGGGCCTGTCTGGCGCCAATCCAGTTCGAACGAAACCGGTATGCCGCTTTCTGTCTGGAATTGAAGGTCGGCGGCAATCGGCGCGGCGCGATTTTCCGGGAAATACAGATCGGATTGCGTCAGGAAGAAGCGCTCCGGCAAAATATGCGTGACGATGGAAAGCGCATTGATACCCGGATCGAACACGCCAAGCCCACCCGGCTCCCAGATCCATTGTTGGCCCGGATGCCAGTGCCGCACATCTTCCTTCCAGGCAACCGCAACCGAGCGGATCGCGGCATCCTTCAGGAAATCGCGGGCCGGTTCCACCGCCGCCGCCTCACGTGAATGCCATGTCGCATAAAGCGATACGCCCTGCTTTTCAGCGAGCCGCTCCAGCGCCTGCACTTCAGAAATGGTCGCGCCGGGAGGCTTTTCCAGCATTACATGCTTGCGTGCCTTCAGGGCCGCGTAGGCCTGCTGGAAACGCCCCTGCGGCGGCGTGCAGAGCGAAACCGCGTCAATAGCGACTTCCGACGCCAGCAATTGCTCGATATCATGAAAAGACGGCAGGCCGTCCAGCCCGGCATTGCGGCTGGCAATGGCTTTCAGCTCGATACCATCGACGGCTTCAATGGACGGCAGGTGCTGGTCACGTGCAATCTTGCCGAGACCGACGATTGCGAGAGCGATGTTCGATTGTGCAGCCATTTCAGAGCGCCTTCACGGCAATATCTTCGGCATCTTCGGCTGGGGCCTGCGCCAGCCTGTTGACCAGCGGATAACCGAACGGCTTGGCCGAAATCTCGAACTGATCGCCGACTTGCGTCTTCACGCCTTCCGAGAAAGACAAGGTTGCCGTGCCGAAGAAATGGACGTGAATATCGCCCGGTCGGCGGAACAGCTCGTATTTGAAATGGTGATGTTCCAGATTGGCGATTGTGTGCGACATGTTCGCTTCGCCCGACAGGAACGGCTTTTCGAAGATCACCTCATCGCCGCGGCGAATACGCGAAACACCTTCGACGTGATCCGGCAGGCTACCCACATAAAGCTCCGGCCCCAGCGACGCCTGACGCAGCTTGGAATGGGCGAGCCAGAGATAGTTCTGCTTTTCGGTCACGTGATCGGAGAATTCATTGGCAAGGCAGAAGCCGAGACGGTGCGGCGCGCCATCCGGTCCGATCAGATAAATACCTGCAAGTTCCGGCTCTTCGCCGCCATCCTCGGCGAAGGAAGGCGAAACCAGTTCGCCGCCAGTCGCGACCAGCGCGGAACCATCGCCCTTATAGAACCATTCCGGCTGAACGCCGGTCTGGCCCGGCTTCGGCTTGCCGCCCTCGACGCCCATCAGGAACATGCGCATCGAATCGGTCGGCTTTTCGGCAGCCTGCGCAGCCTTGTGCATCTTGTCGCGACCGTCAGCAGAGCCAAGATGTGTGAGGCCGGTGCCAGCAACGATCAAATGAGCCGGATCGGAATGGGTGATCGGCAGGCCGACGCGGCCCGCAGCCAAAGCGGCGTCGAGATCGACGGCTTCGCCCTTACCGCTCCGCTCAACCTGCTCTGCGAGGCCAATGCCTGCCTGAATTGCCGCCCAGGCCAGTTCATAGGTCGTGGACGCGCCTTTGACGACATGCGCCACACCATCATCACCGCATGCAGCCACACGCGTTTCACCGCCCGCATCGCGGAACTGTACCAGACGTAACATTGATCCTCCCATTTTCCGCATTACCCATTGCGGAATTCACCCCGACCGCTTGAAGACACCATACGGCGTCAATATACGGTTCGCGTTATTAATATGACTATTTTGCTCCAGCCCGCTTTGTCAAGCAAGCAGACGCACCCGCCCCACTGGTTGGAAAAGCCTGCCATATGAAGACGGATACAAGCCTTTGTTTTATATCAACAAACGAGAAAATTGCCCGTTTGTCGCACCGGCATTTTGTTGGGAAACGCCGAAAGATACTTGCCATAAAGTAATATTATATGCTTCATAAATGACGAGGCCGGGAGGGCCTTAATGGGAGGAACCACCATGAAACGCAGTTTGACGGCCCTGACGGCCGCACTGATCTCAGCATCTTCGCTTGCCCTGATTTCCAGCGCATCCGCCGCATCGCTGACGGTCGGCTTTTCGCAGATTGGCTCGGAATCAGGCTGGCGTGCCGCAGAAACGGCCCTGACCAAGCAGGAAGCTGAAAAGCGTGGTTACACGCTCAAATTCGCCGATGCCCAGCAGAAGCAAGAAAACCAGATCAAGGCCGTGCGTGGCTTCATCGCGCAAGGCGTCGACGCGATCCTGATAGCGCCAGTGGTCTCCACGGGCTGGGATGCAGTTTTGAAGGAAGCCAAGGAAGCGGAAATTCCGGTTGTCCTGCTTGATCGCCAGATCGATTCGCCGGAAGATCTTTATCTCACCGCCGTTACCTCCGATCAGGTTCATGAAGGCAAAGTTGCCGGTGACTGGCTGGTGAAGGACGTGGGCGACAAGCCGTGCAATGTCGTCGAGCTTCAAGGCACCACCGGTTCCTCGCCGGCGATCAACCGCAAGAAGGGCTTCGAGGACGCGATCAAGGGCCACGACAACATCAAGATTTCCCGCTCGCAGACCGGTGACTTCACCCGCACCAAGGGCAAGGAAGTCATGGAAAGCTTTATCAAGGCTGAAGGTGGCGGCAAGAATATCTGCGCTGTCTATGCCCACAATGACGACATGGCCGTCGGTGCCATTCAGGCCATCAAGGAAGCCGGATTGAAGCCGGGCACCGAGATCAAAATCGTATCGATCGATTCCGTGCCGGATATTTTCCAGGCCATGGCCAATGGTGAAGCCAACGCGACCGTCGAGCTGACGCCAAACATGGCTGGCCCGGCCTTCGACGCGATTGAAGCCTTCAAGGACAAGGGCACCGTTCCGCCGAAGTGGATCCAGACGGAATCGAAGCTCTACACCCAGGCTGACGACCCGAAGGCCGTCTACGAAGCCAAGAAGGGCCTCGGCTACTGATCCCCTCGTCTTCGGGCCGCGTTTATCGCGGCCCGGAATGACCTTTGCACATGCAATGGAAGACTGCCATGGCTGCAAAAGACGCTCCATCGGCGGCCGCAATGCCGCTTCTTGAAGCCCGTTCGATCACCAAATCTTTTCTGGGCGTGACCGCACTCGATCACGTCGATTTCACGCTCAACCGTGGTGAAATTCACGCGCTGCTCGGCGAAAACGGCGCGGGCAAATCGACGCTCATCAAGATCTTGACGGGCGCCTATCATGGCTTCGACGGTTCGATCCTACTTGACGGCCAGCCGATTGCGCCCGCTTCCGTGGCGGAAGCGCAGACGCTCGGCATCGGCACGGTCTATCAGGAGGTCAACCTTCTCGAAAATCTGACGGTCGCCGAAAACCTGTTTCTGGGGCGCCAGCCGAAACGTTTCGGGTTGGTCGACCGTAGCCGTTTGGAAAAGGATGCGGCAAGTCTCCTTGCCCGCTATGGCCTCGCCATCGATGTCGGCGTGCCCCTTTCCGCTTATTCAGTCGCCATACGGCAGATCATTGCGATTGCGCGTGCTGTCGACCTGTCGGGCAAGGTACTCGTTCTTGACGAACCAACCGCCAGCCTCGACGCGCGCGAAGTCGAAATGCTGTTCGGCGTGCTGCGTCAATTGAAGGCCGAAGGTCTCGGCATTGTCGTCATCACGCATTTTCTGGATCAGGTCTACGCGATTGCTGATTGCGCCACCGTGCTGCGCAACGGTCGTCTGGTTGGAAGCCGCAATCTATCGGAATTGCCGCGCACCGATCTCATTTCCATGATGCTCGGCCACCAGTTGCAGGAAACCGTGCGCCGCCAGCTCACCGAAGAAGTAAGCCGCGAGACGGTCGCGCCGATCCGCTTTGCGGACTTCGGCAGACAAGGCAGCGTCGCCCCGTTCGATCTCGCCATCAAGCCCGGAGAAGCCGTCGGCATTGCAGGGCTGCTCGGTTCTGGCCGAACCGAAACAGCACTTTTGATGTTCGGCGTCGATCAGACCGACAGCGGGACACTGACCGTCGACGGAAAGGAAATCAGGCTCCCCTCGCCCGTCGCGGCGATTGGCGAACGTTTCGCCTTCTGCCCGGAGGAACGCAAGACCGATGGCATCATCGGCGATTTCTCGGTTGCCGAAAACATTGCGCTGGCCGTTCAGGCCAAGCGCGGCTGGTCCAGACCGATTTCCTCACGCGAGAAGACGGCGCTTGCCCAGCGCTACATCAAGGCGCTCGATATTCGTCCGCCCGACCCCGACAAGCCGATCAAGTTCCTATCCGGCGGCAATCAGCAGAAGGCCATACTGGCGCGCTGGCTCGCCACCGACCCCCGCCTGCTGATCCTCGATGAGCCGACGCGCGGCATCGATATCGGCGCCCATGCTGAAATCCTGAAGCTTATTGGCGAACTCTGCGCCGAAGGCATGTCGCTGGTCATCATCTCGTCCGAATTCGAAGAGCTTGCCGCCGTCGCCAACCGCGTCGTCGTCCTGTCCGATCGCCGCCACGTCGCTGAACTCACGGGTGAGGAAATCACCGCCGACAATATCGTCCGGGCAATCGCAGAGACCGGAAGCGAAAAGGAAACTGCGGCATGATGAACCGCATGGGCAGAAAGCTGAAAAGGCTGTCACCGCAACTGGCAGCTCTGGTGCTGATCCTGACGGCAAATACAATTATCGCGCCCGGTTTTCTCGACATCTCGTTTCAGAACGGGCGGCTCTACGGCAGCCTGATCGACATTCTGGTACGTGCAGCGCCCGTCGCGATTCTGGCCGTCGGCATGACACTGGTGATCGCAACGCGTGGCATAGATCTGTCCGTCGGCGCTGTCATGGCTATCAGTGGCGCCTTTGCCGCATCGCTGATCGTCGCAGGCTATCCCCTTGCAGTTGTCATTCCAGCAGCGCTCGGCGTCGGTCTTCTCTGCGGCTTGTGGAACGGGTTTCTGGTTGCCGTCTTCGATATCCAGCCGATCATTGCAACGCTCATTCTGATGGTAGCAGGGCGCGGCATCGCACAGCTTATCACCGAAGGCGCAATCCTGACCTTCAACAATGATTCCTTTGCAGCGCTAGGCTCCGGCGCATTTCTCGGCATACCCATCCCGGTGCTGATCTGGATTTTCGCCGGGCTGGTAGTCGGTATCGCGGTGCGTTCCAGCGCTCTCGGCTTTCTGATTGAAGCAACCGGCATCAATCGGCGCGCCGCCATGCTGGCGGGCGTCAAGGCGAGGTTCCTGCTGTTCAGCGTCTATGCAGTTTCGGGCGTTGGCGCTGCCCTTGCGGGGCTGATCGCGACGGCGGATATTCGCGGCGCGGATGCCAACAATGCCGGACTGTGGCTTGAACTCGACGCCATTCTGGCCGTCGTCATCGGTGGCACATCGCTTAATGGCGGGCGTTTCTCGATCATGGCCTCGCTGCTCGGCGCGCTCATCATCCAGTCGATCAACACAGGCATCCTGATGGCGGGCTTTCCACCGGAATTCAACCTCATCATCAAGGCGGTCATCATCGTGATCGTGCTCACCTTCCAGTCGCCGGCAATAGTCCAGCTCATCACCTTCCTGCGCTCCGAACGCAAGGGCAATGGAGCCAACACAGTCGGCCAAAGCCAGCAGGGAGCACGGCAATGAGAGCTCTTCGCAATCTGCCTTTCCTGACCACAGTCGCGATCTTCCTGCTCGCCTATGCGCTCTGCGTCATCCAGTTTCCGAACATGCTGTCGACACGGGTCATCGGCAATCTTCTGACGGACAATGCCTTTCTCGGCATTGCCGCAGTCGGCATGACCTTTGTGATTATCTCCGGCGGCATCGATCTTTCGGTCGGCTCCGTCATCGCCTTTACAAGTGTCTTCGTTGCCGTGCTGGTCGGACAGCTTGGGGTGCATCCGCTTGTGGCCTTCGCGCTCGTTCTGGTGATTGCTGCATTGTTCGGGGCGTGGATGGGCATGATGATCCATTTCCTCGGCATCCCGCCTTTCGTGGCAACACTTGCCGGCATGTTTCTGGCACGCGGCGCAGCATTTCTCATCTCGACGCAATCCGTGCCCATCGCGCATCCATTTCTCGATACGTTGCAGGGGCTTTATTTCCGCCTTCCCGGTGGCGGCAGGCTGACATTCATCGCCATGCTCATGCTCGCAGTCTTCATCATCGGCGGCATCATCGCTCATCGCACGCGCTTCGGCGCCAATATCTATGCGCTGGGTGGAAACCAGCAGTCGGCGGAACTGATGGGCGTTCCGATTGCCCGCACGACAATTGGCATCTATACGATGTCAGGCATCCTTTCCGGCCTCGCCGGGATCGTCTATACGCTTTACACCTCGTCAGGCTATTCGCTGGCGACGGTCGGGGTGGAACTGGACGCCATCGCTTCGGTGGTGATCGGCGGCACCTTGCTGACGGGCGGTGCAGGCCTTGTGGCCGGAACATTCGTCGGCATTCTCATTCAGGGGCTGATCCAGACCTACATTGTTTTTGACGGCACGCTGTCTTCCTGGTGGACGAAAATAGCAATCGGTATATTGCTGTTCCTGTTTATTGCCCTGCAACGAGGACTTGCGTGGTTCTCGGATCTAAAGCGCATCCCGAAAAGTGGGAAACGGTTTTCGGGCAAGATGCGCGTTGAAACAAATATCTAACCAGGCAACGTATGAAGGAGGCCTGAATTGGGATTGCTGGAAACGGCCATAACCGGACGCAAGCGCCATAATAGTCACGCAGTCGTCGTGGGGGAATTGGGTCGTGGCATCGTCGCGGGCACCATTCCCGAAGGGTCCATCCTTCCGGGCGATCATGAACTGTCGTTGCGCTTCGGCGTCTCCCGCACAGTTTTGCGGGAGGCGATGAAAACACTTGCCGCCAAGCGCCTGATCGAACCCAAGGCCAAGGTCGGCACGCGTGTTCTGGGCCATGCAAGCTGGAACTTCTTCGATCCCGATGTGCTGACATGGCGCTTTGAAGCAGGCTTCGATGAGGTCTTCGTGGACCATCTGGCCGAAATGCGCATGGCACTGGAACCGGCAGCCGCAGCCGCGGCAGCAGAGCGCGCTTCCAGCGACGAGATTGTCGAGCTTTACGCGCTCGCTGCCAAGTTCGACGATCCAAGCCACACGCCGGAATCCATCGCCAAGGTCGATCTTGAATTCCATCTTGCCATTGCCCGCATGTCCGGTAACCCGTTCATGCGTTCGGTCAGCGGATTAATTGAGGCGGCACTGGCAGTCTCATTTCAGCTCTCCTCACCAGCGGCTTCGCGCGAGGGCATTACCGAATGCGCGGCCAATCACCTGCGCATTGCGCATGCCATTGCATCGCGTGATCCGCAAAAGGCGCGTCTGGCGATGGAAAACGTCATTAAGGTCGGCGTCGAGCGTATTCGGGACGTGATCTGAACGTTAGGACACGTTCAGATCAAACTGCGGCTCGCCGCGCAGCGTATTGCTGACCGTACAGATTTCCTCGGCCATTTCGGCAAGGCGATGTTTTTCATCATCCGTCAGATCGCCATCGAAATGGAAGGTGATGTTGAACCGTTCGATACGCGACGGCCCTTCGTGGGCTTTGTCGCCCTTCACTTCCACCCGAACATTGGTCAGTTTTTCCTTCAGTTCAAGCTTGCCAGCGGCAATACGTGCGCTGAGCGCCATGCAGGCGGCGACCGACGAATAGATGAGGTCGAGCGGGTTAAACCCTGCCTGACTGACACTGGTGACGATTTCAACCACGCCGCCGGTCGGCGTAGTGATGACAGGCAGCTTTCCATGCGGCATTTCGGCGACGGCGCCCGTCTCGCGGGTTCTGACTTTCAGTTCGCTCATTCCTGAATTCTCCTGTAGTCCACATGCCGTGCCAGCCAGCAGCCGACGGTCATGCCTGTTATCTCGCCTTTGGCATCGCGATGGAAGACAAGTTTCCATTCCCCCGGCGACGGCGCATCCATCGAGCGTTGCACCGGCAGCAGCCAGACATCCGGTCCCGCCTCATAGAGCGAATACATATCGCTTTTGCCGAGAAATCCTTCAAAGGCTCCATAGAAAGCACCGCCCTCATTGACGATCAAAAGATCGGCCTCAAGTTCGTCGCTGCGATAACGCCCCGCAATATCCTGCTTCGCCGTACCTTTCAGGCGCTGCATCGTCAGGCTCAGATTTTCATCCTCACGCGCCAGATGGATCGTATCACCATCGCGACGGATTGTGGTCATTGACGAATGCGCTTCGTTCTCGCTCATCACGTCCATGATTTCCGGACCGGTGCTGAAACGTGCTTTCATGCATCCACGTCCCGCATCTTCGAGGCTCAGCACAAGACCTGTTTCACGGTCGAGCCATGAGCCGAACCACGCGGCATCGGCTTCGACCCGCACCGGCTCCGATGTGGAAACGCCAAGCGCGATATTCATCAGCTTGAAGGCAACGTCAGATGCGCCGCCTTCGAAATTGAACATGACGATTGTCGAGAGGCGCTCATCGGCGCAATGCCAGCGCTGGCAGCGCCAGCCGCGCAGAGCACCACCATGACCGGTCAGCCGCTTGCCGCCCGTTTCCTCGAATTTGAGGCCCATACCGTAAGGCGCTGACGCACCATCGCGGAATGTCTGCGGCCCGCTCAGGCGACGATAGATTCCGTTTTCGTCGTCGCGGGTTGCGTCGATGAACTGTTCCCAGGCAATCATGTCGTCCAGCGACGCGCAGATGCCCGCATCACCCATCCAGTGGAGGCGGTTGACGGCAGGCAGGAAGCCGCGCACCGTATCGCCCTCATAGCCGGTGCACTCGTTGAACAGCGCGGTATCGGGGATAAGCTCCGCCGTCTTCATGCCCGCTGGCTGAAAAATGCGTTTCGACAGAAGTTCGATAAGCGACCGGCCCGTATGCTGCTCGATTAGATCAGCCAGAATGCGGAAATTGCCGTTGCAGTAGGAATAATGCGTGCCCGGTGCAAAATGCGTGGTCTTCAGGCGGCGCAGCAGGCTTTGCGCCTGTTCGGGCAGAAAAACGCCTTCCGGATCGGCCCCACACAGAACCGTCAGCGCCCAGTAATCGCGAAGGCCCGACTGATTGTTGCACAGATCGCGCACGCTTGGCCGCTTTTCCGCAAACTTGTCGAGATAGGCGGCCAGCGCATCGTCAAGTACTTCCGGCTCGCCGACACTGTCGAGCAGAACGGCGCAGGTGAACTGCTTGCTGACCGAGCAGATCGGCATACGCGTTTCGGGCGTCATCGCCTTGCGCGCAGCAAGGTCGGCAAAGCCCCATGCATGGCGCAGCACGACCTTGCCGTCTTTCAGCACCGCGACCGCACCGCCCGGCCCCTTGTAATTCTGCGGAATGGTATGAACGAAGGCTTCAAGCGCGGAAAGATCGAATTTTGACATGATGCTCAGGCGACTCAGATGAAAATCAACAGTCACCACGAGGCATTATTTTATCCGTTCAATCAAGGCCATGGCCGCATGCGGATTATGCGCCTTATAGCCGCTGATGACATAGAGATAGACATCGCGGGCGATATGATCGGCGACAGGCGGCGTGATGGTCCTCAATCCTTCGGGAATTTCTCCCACGGCTATCGCCTGCGCGCGCGCCGCCCACTGGTCGAGATCGCTTTCGCTATAGCCAAGCGGTTCGCTTTCCTTCGTTCCCATGATGCGAAGATAGGCGAAAGGCGCGGTCATATCAGCAAATTGCGGAAAGTCGCTGTCGCCCGCAATCACCACGGCCACCCCATATTCACGCAGCAAGGCAATGAAGTCCGGTGAATTGAAACTGTCGTGGCGCACTTCGACCGCATGGCGCACATCGCGCCCGTCCACACGCTTCGGCAGCAGCTTCAAAAACGCCTCGAAATCCACGGGATCGAACTTCTTCGTTCCCATGAACTGCCAGTTGACCACACCGAGCTTGTCCTTCAGTTCCATCATGCCGCCGGTCATGAACCGTTCAATGCTTTCGCCCGCCTCCGCCAGCACGCGGCGATTGGTGGAAAAACGCGGCGCCTTCAGCGAAAACACAAAACCTTCCGGCGTTTCATCATGCCATTTGGCAAAGGTCGCAGGCTTCTGCGGCCCGTAATAAGTGCTGTTGATCTCAATGGATGTGAGCTTGCTGGAGGCATATTCAAGCTGGCGCTTCTTCGACAGTTTTTCAGGATAAAAACTCTTGTCCCACGGTTCATAGGCCCATCCGCCAATACCGATGCGAATCTTGCCCGTGTTTTCCTTGGCCATCGCCGTTCCTCCATACCGGTGCATCATGAGTTCATACAGTTTAGTCATGATGTTTAATCTGTATTCGCACCGCTGGCTATGTTCATATCAGCGTGTTTGACTGGGAGGAGAAGCAGACGGCTGAACAAGAAAACTTTGCCGTAAAACTAAACAGGCCCGGTGCACCTTTCGGCCATTTGGGTGCGTCTGACCATGAATTCCCGTTCCCCTAAACACATAGGTTGTCGGAAATTTACGGCAATCTTTTTCGAAAAGAGGCGGAGAAACCGTCCTTGCAAGGCGAGCCGGAATGGCAAGCCAGACATGGTGAGATTGAGGAAATGCATCACATGACGAGCAAACCCAATGCCCGTACCGGAGGTCAGATTTTGGTGGATGCGCTGCGCATCCATGGCACTGACCGGGTCTTCTGCGTCCCCGGCGAGAGCTATCTCGCAGCGCTTGACGCCTTTCATGATTCCAGCGACGCGATTGACCTGATCGTCTGCCGGCAGGAAGGCGGCGCGGCCTATATGGCGGAGGCCTATGGCAAGCTCACCGGCAAGCCAGGCATCTGCTTCGTCACCCGCGGTCCCGGCGCGACCAATGCCTCCATCGGTGTACATACAGCCTTTCAGGACTCGACGCCGATGCTGCTTTTCATCGGTCAGGTCGCCAGCGATCAGGTCGAGCGCGAAGCGTTTCAGGAAATCGATTATCGCCGCATGTTCGGCCAGATGGCCAAATGGGTCGTGCAGATCGACGATGCCGCACGCATACCGGAACTTGTGAGCCAAGCCTTTCACCGCGCCGTCAACGGTCGCCCCGGCCCAGTCGTGATCGCACTGCCGGAAGACATGCTGACATCTTTTGCCGCCGTCAGCGACGCACCTGCCTTTAAGCAGGTTCAGATGCATCCAGGCGCTGACCAGCTCCAGGACATGCAGGCGCTGCTCGCGAAGGCCGAGCGGCCTCTGGTCATCGTCGGCGGTGGCGGCTGGGATGCTAGAGCCGTCAGCGATCTGCAAAAATTTGCCGAGAACATGCACCTGCCGGTCGCGGCATCCTTCCGTTGCCAGGATATGTTCGACAATACCCATCCGCTCTATGCGGGCGAAATGGGAACCTCGATCAGTCCCAAGCTGGCGCAGCGCGTGCGCGACGCCGATCTTCTGATCGTGATCGGCGCGCGCCTCGGCGAAATGACGACACAGGGCTACGAACTGGTATCCATTCCGGTGCCGCAGCAGAAGCTCGTCCATATCCATCCGGGCGCAGAGGAACTCGGCCGCGTCTATCATGCAGACGTTCCGGTCAATGCCTCCATGCCTGCCTTCTGTGCTGCGGCGGCAAAGCTCGCGCCGGTTGCCAATCCACGCTGGAAGGCATGGACGGACAGCGCGAATGCCGATTACCGTGACAATATCAAAGCGCCTGTCATCCCCGGCGATGTGCAGATGGGCGAAGTGATGGAGTGGCTGCGCGCGCACCTGCCTGCCGACGCCATCATAACCAATGGTGCAGGCAATTACTCCGCCTGGCCGCATCGCTTCTACCAGTATCGTACCTATCGCAGCCAGCTTGCGCCGACCAACGGCTCGATGGGCTATGGCGTACCGGCTGCCGTCGCGGCCAAGCTCACGGCGCCGGAACGCACGGTCGTTGCCTTTGCAGGCGACGGCTGCTTCCTCATGAACGGGCAGGAGCTGGCAACAGCAGCCCAATACGGGGCCAATGCCATCTTCATCGTCGTCAATAACGGCATGTATGGCACGATCCGCATGCATCAGGAGCGCACCTATCCGGGCCGCGTTTCAGGCACCGGTCTTGCCAACCCCGATTTTGCAGCGCTTGCCCGTGCTTACGGCCTGCATGGCGAAGTGGTGGAAAAGACGGCTGATTTTGCACCGGCCTTCGAGGCTTGCGAAAAGTCCGGCAAGCCGGGACTGATCGAAATCCGCATCGACCCCGAAGCACTTTCACCAAAAATGAGCCTCAGCCAGATGCGCGAACAGGGCCTCGCCAAACAGCGATAAACCGGTCCAGACAAAAACACGCTTCCCTCTCGGCCAAGAGGGAAGCGTGCAAATAGAACTCGCGATCAGGCCTGCACTTCTCCGCAAATCTGCTGATTGTCGAGCGCTTCAATCATCAGTTCCACGGCTGACGAGATCGGCGCCACAATCGGAATATCGAAGCTTCCGCGCAGTTGTTCTGCCGCTTCCCCAAGCGGTCCGCCGCCGATAATGACCGCTTCCGCTCCATCCATGATGCATAACCGCACTGCCGCTTCCAGCTCAGTGCGCAGACGCGCGCCGTCGCGCGCCAGCTTTTCAGGGTCGCCGGGCGTGCAACGGATACCTGTATAAAGATGCGACAGGCCGAGGCTTTCCGCCCGGGCCGCTATCGCATCGGCAAGATCCGGCGTTACTGTCGCAATGCCGAAACGTCGTCCATTTCGTGTTGCATCCAACATCGACGCTTCACATATGCCAAGAACCGGCACGGCCAGTATCTCCTGCAGATGCACGACACCGGGATCACCATAAGCGCTGACGATGACCCCGATACAGTTCGAATCCTGCCCTCTGCCGATTTCGATGACCTGTGCCGCCGAAGCATGAAGCTGCTCGTCATTGACGATCATCGAGGGGCTGCGCGTGGCGGTGGCGGCTTCAATCCGAAGCCGTCCATCCGCCCTGCGTCTGGCAATATCGAGCATCATCCCGCTCGTTGCCTCCGAGCTGTTTGGATTGATCAGTAGGACATAAGGGGATGATGCAGTCATATTCAGGCCTGTTCTTTAGCAGTTTTAGTGAAGTCGACCGTTGGCTCCTCGGCTTCCGCCGGCTGGGTCAGGTCTTCCATGGACCGGCCATAGGTTTCCGGTCCAAGCTGGATGCAGAATGCGAAGATCGCGTACATCGATGCTGCAAGGCCGAAGACACCGAGCATTCCATATGTGTCGAACAAGGCGCCAGCAATTGTCGGCACGAAGGACCCGGCTGCCGAACCGCTCGCGAGGATAAGTGCCACACCGAAGCCACGGATGCGGGTCGGGTAGAGTTCCGGCGCGTAAATCCAGATCGACGTGTTCAGCAACAGCACAAAGAACTGGAACAAGGCTCCGAAGAACAGCACCAGATAGATATTCGTGCCAAGATAGATGATCGAAAGTGCTGCGGCGCAGGCGCAGACCGCACCGAGGCTGAGAACCTTCTTACGCGGGAAGTAGTAGCCAAAGGCCGATGCCGCAATGGCGCCGAGCACGCTGCCGCTCTGGATGATCATGCTGTAAAGGAGGCTGCCCGAAAGCGTATAGCCCATCGAAACGAAGATCATCGGCATCAGCGTCAGGACAGAAAGCTGCGCGCCGTAGCTCATCAAGATCGCAATCGCCACCGGGACGGTGCGACCGAGATAAGGGGCCTGAAACAGTTCCTTCCAGTTGCCTTTGACTGGCTTGACGTCACTATCTTCCGACTTCGACAGATATTCAGTGACTTTCAGGTTCTTGGGCCGGAGTGTTCCGGACGCCAGAATGGAAAGCACCTTGTTTGCTTCGTCGATCTTGCCTTGCGAAGCGAGGAAACGCGGTGTTTCCGGCACGTAACGGCGGAAGAATACGACGAGGAAAGCGGGGATAGCCAATACGGCGAAGAGCCAGCGCCAGTTGTCGTCGCCCGGAAAGAGCGTGAAGACCAGCAGGCCGAAAGCCGGTGCGAGGAAGTTGCCAAAGCCGCCTGCACCAACATTGACGAGACCGGCAGCGGTTCCGCGGAACTTCGGCGAACAGAATTCGGCAAGCATCGTCACTGCGGTCGAGATTTCGCCGCCGACACCAAAACCGACAATGGCACGGGCGAAGCAGAGCCAGCCGAAGCTCGGAGCGAGTGCACAAAGTGCGGAACCGACGGTGAAGAGAAGAAGATTGATTGTCAGCATGACACGGCGACCGTACCGGTCACCAAGAATGCCGGACAGGAGACGGCCTGCTGCCGCACTTGCGAAGGTGATGGTGTTGAGGAAACCGATATCGGCACCCGACAGACCCCATTGTTCGCGAAGGATCGGCCCCACAAGGCCAATCGTATTCTGCTCAAAACTGTCAAAGAGACAGCCGATCAGGATCAGCGCGAGAATCTGCTTGTGCGCAGTCGTCACACCGATGTTTCCCAAAGCATTTTCCATCTGCTTGATGGCCGGTGATGTCGCACCGGATTGTATCATTTGTTCCCCTGCCATAACGGTCCAACTCCCATGATATTAGCCGCATGAAATTATTTTTTCATAATCAAACATCAGAAAATCAATTTTTACAAGAACTTTTTTATCCTTTATTTTCAGATAGATAATCTGCTCAATCCTTAAGCGAAAAAGATGCAAAATTAATCAAAAGCTGCTAATAGTTAGGCATTCTGAAAATCTGATTTCATCAGGCAGGCCATGAAACCCACCGAAAAGTCCTTTCTGACCCGTGTAAGAGACGTCATGGGCGAACTGCCGCCAGCCGAAAAAAGGCTTGGTGAATTCGTCTGTGATTTTCCGGGGGAACTGGCGAGCTATTCGGCGTCGGAACTGGCGGCGCTCGCCCATGTTTCCAACGCGACTGTGACGCGCTTCGTGCAGCGTCTCGGCTACGACACTTATGAAGAATCCCGACGTCACGCCCGCGAAGAGAAACAGACGGGATCGCGTTTGTTTCTGTCGAGTGCTACCGATTCAGAGAGCGGGCAGTCCCTATCCTCGCATGTCGGTCAGGGCATTGCCAATCTGGAAAAGACCTTTCTTTCCATACGCGAAACGCAGATTGATGCCGTTGTGGACGCGATGCTCAGTGCGCGCAAGACATGGGTGTTCGGTTTTCGCAGCAGCCAGCCTTTTGCGGCCTACCTGCAATGGCAGATGATACAGGTGGTGGACAATATCGTTGCGGTTCCCGGACCGGGCCAGACACTCGGTGAATATATTGCGAGCATCAGCCCCGACGATTTGGTCATCGTCTTCGCGCTTCGCCGCCGCATCGCGAAGATGGATGACATTCTTGCCGCCATCGAAAAGCGCGGTGCGAAACTTCTCTATATCACCGATGAAGGCGCGCCGTTCCGGGCTTCCGCGCAATGGCATTTTCATTGCCAGACATTGGCGCCCGGCCCGCTGTTCAACCACGTCGCGGTCATGGCGCTCTGCCATCTGCTGACCACGCGGGCGATTGAAAAAGCAGGCGCTTCCGGACGAAAGCGCCTGCGCGATATTGAAGCCTTCGGCGATCTGCTCGAGGAATTGTAAACCTAGAACATGTCTCCCGAAAGTGGGAACCGGTTTCGGGATAAAGACATGCGTAAAAACAAATAGATAGAGCATTTCCAAAAATTGAACCAAAATAGGAAATGCTCTAAGTCCATTGAATAAAACTCATTGGACTTTGGTTAAGCCCAAGTGGCGATTGAACTTTTTCAAGGCGTGATGCGTTAGCATTTCAGCGCCTTGGTATAAGTCCTATTACTTTACGGGCGGCGCGTACATCAGCCCGCCCTTGTTCCACAATGCGTTGATGCCACGGTCGATCTTGAGCAGGCTGCCCTTGCCGATGGTGCGTTCGAACATTTCACCATAATTGCCGATCTTGGAGACGACATTATAGGCCCATTTCGGCTCAAGGCCGAGCTGCTGGCCGCTGTCGCCTTCGGTTCCAAGGAACCGGCGCACATCCGGCTTCTTGGAATTCAGATCCGCTTCGGCAGAGGCTTGCGTAATGCCCAACTCCTCTGCCTCAAGCATTGCAAACAGGGTCCAGCGAACGATATTGAACCATTTGTCATCACCCTGTCGGACGGCGGGTCCAAGCGGCTCCTTGGAAATCACTTCCGGCAGAACGGTGAAAGCATCGGGTTCGGCAAGCTTGAGACGCTGCGCATAAAGTGCGGATGCATCGGTCGTATAAACATCGCAGCGACCCGTTTCGAACGCCTTCAGAATACCGTCGGCGGAATCGATCACCACCGGCTCGTATTTGATGTTGTTGGCGCTGAAATAATCGGCAACGTTCTGTTCAGTGGTCGTCCCCTGTTCGGTACAGACCGACGCACCATCAAGCTTCAGGGCGCTATCGACGCCCAGATCCTTGCGGATCATGAAGCCCTGTCCGTCATAATAGGCCGTGCCGACAAAATGGACGCCCATGCCCGCATCGCGTGAAAGCGTCCAGGTCGTCTGGCGCGAAAGCAGGTCGACCGCGCCGGACTGCAATGCGGTAAAGCGCTCCTTGGTCGAAAGCGGAATAAAGCTCACCTTGTCAGGGTCGCCGAAGACTGCCGCCGATACGGCGCGGCAGAAATCAATGTCGAAGCCGGTCCATTTGCCCTGGTCGTCCGGCGACGAAAATCCCGCAACCCCTTGGCTGACGCCGCAATTGATCTTGCCGCGCTCCTTCACGGTGCTGAGCGTATCCGCCTGCGCACCAGTCTGGGCAGACAGAGCAAAACCTGCCGCCAACAACGAACCCAAAACTATCTTTTTCATTGTTCCTCCTCCCAGAGTTTCGGCAAAAGCCGATCCATTGCCCGGCGACATGCCGCCGGGCTTGTTGTTTGTTCAGTTATCCGACTACGAACTACTTCAGAGCAGCCGCGAAGCTATCCTCCAGAATGCTTAAGAGATGATCGGCATTGGCGCGTGTGAAGATCATCGGCGGGCGCATTTTCAGAACATTGTCGAACGGGCCTTCGGTTCCCATCAAAATGCCGCGTTCGCGCGCGCCATCATTGATTTTCTTGGCCAGCGCCGTCGCCGGTTCCTTGGTCTTGCGATCCATCACCAGTTCGATACCGAGGAACAGCCCCTGCCCGCGCACATCGCCAATAATATCGAAGCGCTTCTGCATCGAGCGGAACCCGTCGATGAGATAATTGCCGATATCGAGCGCGTTGCGGCGCAGATCATTGCGCTCAATGACATCCAGCACTGCCAGACCCGCCGCGCAGGAAACCGGATTACCGCCGAATGTGTTGAAATATTCCATGCCATTGTTGAAGCCGTTGGCTATTTCGCGGGTCGTTACCACAGCCGACATCGGATGGCCGTTACCGATGGGCTTGCCCATGGTGACGATATCCGGCACCACATCCTGCATTTCGAATGCCCACCAGTGGCTGCCGACACGGCCGAAGCCGACCTGCACCTCGTCCGCGATGCAGACACCGCCAGCCGCCCGCACCATCCTGTAGACTTCCTGCAGATAACCTTCCGGCAGGAAGACCTGACCGGCAACGCTCGGGATCGACTCGGCGATGAAATAAGCCGGGCCGCGTCCAAGGCTTTTGATGGCCTCAATCTGCTCGGCAATGCTTTCGGCAAAACGCTTGCCATGTTCCTGCAACGGCCAATTTTCCGGCGCGCGATAGCTGTCGGGAATAACCGCTTCGAACACATGGTCCGGACGTCCCTTGCCGCCCTTGCGCTTGTATTTATAGGGGCTGAGATCGATCAGCTCCTGCGTCGTGCCGTGATAGGCCCAGTCGAGCACCAGCGCATCGCGCTGGCCTGAATGCGCGCGTGCCATGCGCAGCGCCAGACTGTTCGCTTCACTGCCCGAACAGGCAAAAGACGCCACCGTCAAACCTTCAGGCAAGGTCGCTGTCAGGCGTTCCGCATAGGAAACGATATTGTCGTGCAGATAGCGCGTATTGGTGTTGAGGATCGCAGCCTGTCTGGCGATCGCTTCCACCACTTGCGGATGAGCATGACCGAGATGGCAGACATTGTTGAAGCAATCGAGATAGGCGCGACCCCGATTGTCGATCAGCCATGCCCCTTCGCCGCGCACGAACTTGATCGGCTCGGAATAGGAGATGGAGAGGTTCGGCAGCAAAATGTCCTTGCGTGCGCTGACGATTTCGGCGCGCGTGCGTCCTGTCTGATGGAAGGCTTCCGCCGGAATATCGGCAAGGACTGCGGCATCCGGGAAAATATCGGCCCACACATCGAGATAAGCATTCTCGCCGACACCTAGAATTTCCGCTGCCGTGAGGCCGGTATCGGTCGAAATCTGGAAATGGAGATGCGGCGTCCAGCCACCATTCTCATGCATGTCGCCCATAGGGCCAACGAGATCACCGGCGGCGAGCTTTTGCCCCGGCTTGAGGCGGGACACAGCCTCATGCGCCATATGGCCCCAAAGCGTGATGAAAGGCGGGCAGCCTTCCGGCTGATGCTCCAGCGCGATCAGCCCGCCATAGCCAAGCGGCGCGGTCTCGATCTCGACGCTTTTCACAGTGGCTGCAAGCGGCGTGTAGACGGGCGTACCTGCAGGCATGAACAGGTCGAGCCCCAGATGGTGGACACGCCGCTCGCCTTCGACAAAGCGGGAACGAAACGCCTCATCGGTATAAACGGTACGATTTTCTCCCCACGGGCCGATGCCCAGTTCCACATGGTTGCGGGCACAGAAATCGTCCCACCAGGCCGTTGCTTCCTTCGGGCGCTGCGCGGCGGAATCGACTGTCATCACATGGGCCGGATCGCCATAAGGCACCAGCGCCTTGGTCATGGTCGCCGGATGCGGGCGGACGATGGAGGCGAAGTTCTTTCGGTTGGCGCTGATCCAGTCGCGGACCGCACCGGCACCGTCGACAGCATCGAAACCGCAGGCCTTGCGCAAAATGGCGGTCGCAAAGCGCGGGTTCATGGCATCGAGCTTGTGCAGAAGCCGCCATGCAGGCGCTTCACTGATCGCAAGATAGGGATTATCGCCGGTCTTTTCGCGGCGCGAGGCCGACAGTGTCACGCTGGTGACGAGGCGCATCGCAATCAGATCGAATATGAGGTCGATTTCCTGCGGCAAAAGCGGATATTTCGCATGGAACCCGGCAGCAAGGGCAGCGGCGGCACCAATCGGGTCGTCCATATCCAGAATGGAATAGGCAGCGGCAATCGCCACTTCGGCAACCAGAACGGTGTGAACCGCATCGCCGAAATCGATCAGCCCGGCGATACGCTCGTTGTCCTGCGGGTCGACCAGCACATTCCAGTCATTGGCGTCGCTGTGGATCACTTGCGCGCGCTGGAGCGGCAGTTTCGGAGCCACATCACGCTCGAAACGAACAAGGAAACGCTCGACGACGGCACGATCTTCCGGCTTGTCGATGAAATGCAGGCGATCACGCGCCCGGCCCGCATGGCGCACGTCCCAGTCGAAATCGCGCAAGGCGCCCGGATGAATGAAGCCCTGCAAGGCGCGGTCCAGTTGCCCCAGTGCACCGCCCAGATTGTGCATCAGCGTGTTGGTGCGCTTGACCTCGGCCAGCGGCGTGCCGGGAAGCCAGCTTGCCACCCGCAGCGCATGCGGCTTGCCCGCTTCCTTTTCGGCAGAAGCCAGAACCTCGCCCGACAGGCTCGCCTTCAGGCGCGGCACGGCGAGCGCCGGATCGGCCTTGGCCAGATGCTGCAGGAGCGCGGTCTGGAACTCACTTTCCACGCGCGGCTCGCTCGCATTCACGACCTTCAGAATCCAGTCCCCTGATCCATTGCCCGTCTTCAGCCGGAAATTGCGGTCGCGCTCACTGTCGAGCGGTGAAGCACTTGCCGTCACACCGAAATGAAGCTGGGCCAGCACTTCGGCCTCTTGCGCAGAAAAGTCGGGGGCGGGATGCGAGATATCGGTCATGGGAGGTGCTTCACGGGTTGAATATGAATGGGAGATCATAGGATCAGCTTGGCATGTCCGCGATTTTCAGGCATCAGACAAGACGTCGGTCAGACCGGCACTTTGCCGGAATGAACCGGCACATTTACGGCAGCACGAAAGAACCGACCATGCGGGAACTGGATGCGAAAGATCGCGAGATACTGGCCATTCTTTCCAAGGAAGCGCGCATACCGCTGAAAACGCTGGCGGGGCGTATCGGCCTGTCCCGCAGCGCAACCGGCGAGCGCGTCGCCAATCTTGAAAAGAACGGTGTCATACGCGGCTACAGGGCCGACATAGGCCAGATCGACAAGAATGTCATCCGCGCCATGATCCTCGTCAGCCTCAAACGCACCCCGGCCCTCGGTCTTCTCGATGAACTGGCGCGACACGCCGAAGTGCGCCGGGTCTCCTCGGTGAGCGGTCAGCTTGATCTTATCGTCGAGGTTGAAGTGCCTACCATCGATCGTCTCAACAGCCTGCGCGATCTCATCGCTACCCATGAAACTGTAGAGGATCTCACTACTGCAATCGTTCTTCGTCGTGATATCGAGCGCGAAACTGTTTGAAACAAGACTCCACAACTTTAGTCTGGATCATTGCAATTTAAGGTAGACATTCCACCCCAAGTCGAACATAACGCCCCTGGGTTGAAAAGGAGGGGACATGAGAACGCTCAATTTATTCATTATCGGGTTCGGTTTTACCGCGCTCGTCATCACATGCATTTTCGCCATTGGCGGGGGCACGATCTAGAGCGGTTTCAGTTAAGACGGAATCGTAGAGCCGCTCTATCTCTTTGTTTTTACGCATTATCCTACGCATCGAAGCGGGATCAGAAATCAGTCCAGTGAACTGATTTCCCCACGTAGACGCTTCGCACTTTTGCTGGAAATGCTTTGACCGGCAACGAACGACCATCTCACTATAATTCATGCCCGCAGCAGGGGTTCCCCAAGGAAGATTGCTGAAGACTCGCGCACAGCGCGGATCATGAAATCGCTCAGCACCCGGATTCGCGGTGCGGCCACGACGTCGATATGGCAGCTCATCCAGTATTCACGCACCAGATGCATTTCACGCGGCAGAACCGGAACCAGTTCCGGATGCCGGCTGGCGATAAAATAAGGCAGGACACATAGGCCATATCCGATCTGCGTGGCGATAAGCTGCGCATGGATGCTGGAGCTTTGATAGGTACAGCGCTGCCCCGGCAGGATTTCGCGCATATAATCGAGGCCAGGCGTGAAAACCATGTCGTCGATATATCCGATGAAGGGATGCCGGGCCATATCCTCGCGCGTCCTGATCGGCGGATGCCGCTCCAGATAATCGCGATGTCCATAGATGAAAAGACGATAAGGCGTCAGCTTCTCGCTGTGATAGGGACCCGTGCGCGGCATATGCAACGTGATCGACAGTTCCGCCTCACGACGTGACAGCGACATGATCTGCTGGATCGTCACCACTTCCACAAACAGGCTTGGATAGGATTGCGCCAGCACTGGCAGGCGGTCGGCAAGAAAGAAATTGCCGAAACCTTCCAGCGTCGAAAGGCGCACGACACCCGACAGCGCCGCCAGATTGCCGGTGGCTTCGGTGTGGAACTTCATCGCCTCGCGTTCCATGACCTCGGCAGACACCACCAGCCGTTCGCCGATCGGCGTCAGCAGATAACCGCGCGGATTGCGCTCGAAAAGCTTGGTCGAAAGGGCCTGCTCGAGCCGGTCGATCCGACGCAGAACAGTGACATGGCTGGTGCGCAATTGCCGTGCAGCCGTGGAGAGCTGGCCGGTGCGCGCGACCGCCAGAAAATATTGCAGATCGTCCCATGTGAACTGCCGCATGCACCCCTCCCAAACAATTGCAGTCGCTTCTGCCTCTGTATCTGTACGTTTTTGAACAGACAGTGTTCAAAAATTGTTGTTCGTGTACGCATTTGTCAATGCTACCGTTCTAATTCAAAGTCCGAGCGGAGGAACAAATCGGGCGCAAGGGAGGGATGAACGACAAAGAGGATAAGTCGTTTTCCTGTCTGGAAAGACTACTTGAAGGAGAATGCCGTGCGGTTTTCCCGTTACGGTTTATAGTGTTATTGGGAGGAGCACTTCATGAAATGTCTCGCACTTGCAACGGCAGCGCTGTTCGCCGCCACGGCTATCTCGTCGGCAGCGGAAATTTCCGACGGCAAGGTCAAGATTGGCATTCTGAACGATCAATCCGGCGTCTATGCCGATTTCGGCGGCAAATGGTCGTTCGAGGCTGCCAAGATGGCTGCCGAAGATTTCGGCGGCAAAGTGCTCGATGCGCCGATTGAAATCATCACCGCCGATCACCAGAACAAGCCGGACGTCGCCTCGAACATTGCGCGCCAATGGTACGACACCGAACAGGTCGATTCCATCATGGAACTGACGACCTCGTCAGTCGGCCTCGCCGTGCAGGCCCTGTCGAAAGACAAGAAGAAGATCACCATCAACACAGGCGCTGCCACATCGGAACTGACGGGCAAGCAGTGCACGCCTTATGGCTTCCACTGGGCCTATGACACTCATGCGCTTGCAGTCGGCACCGGCGGCTCGCTCGTGCAGCAGGGCGGCGATACCTGGTTCTTCCTCACCGCCGACTATGCCTTCGGCTATTCGCTGGAAGAGCAGACGACCAAATTCGTCGAATCCAAGGGCGGCAAGGTGCTTGGTTCCGTGCGCCACCCGCTGGCAACCACTGATTATTCCTCCTTCCTGCTGCAGGCACAGGCCTCCGGTGCCAAGGTGGTCGGCCTCGCCAATGCTGGTCTCGACACATCGAATGCTATCAAGCAGGCGGCTGAATTCGGTATCGTTGCCGGTGGGCAGCGCCTCGCGGCTCTGCTCTTTACCCTGTCGGAAGTGCACGGTCTCGGTCTCGAAGCCGCTCAAGGGTTGACACTGACGGAAGGCTTTTACTGGGATCGCGACGATGAATCGCGTGAATTCGGCAAGCGTTTCTTCGAGCGGACCGGCCGTATGCCAAACATGATCCAGGCAGGCACCTATTCCGCCGTCACCCAGTATTTGAAGGCGATCAAGGAAGCAGGCACGGACGAAACTGAAGCCGTCGCCAAGAAGCTGCATGAAATGCCGGTCGAAGATGTCTTTGCCCGTCATGGCAAGGTCGGCCCCAACGGTCGCATGATCTACGACATGTATCTGATGGAAGTGAAGAAGCCGGATGAAAGCAAGGCGCCTTGGGATTACTATAAGGTGCTGGACACCATTCCCGGCGATCAGGCTTACATGAAGCCGGAAGAAAGCGGCTGCCCGCTGGTAACGCAGTAAGAGGCTGGTTGAATGAACGCAGCAACTGGCAATATGGCGGCCCTGCATGAAGCAGGGCCGAACGGTGGAGGCTCATCCGGCGGTCGGACCGTTCTGTCGGCGCGCGGACTGGGCAAGTCTTTTGGCGGCTTTCACGCGGTCAAGAATGTCGATCTCGACGTGGAACATGCTCGCGTTCACGCGCTGATCGGCCCGAATGGCGCAGGCAAAACCACGGTTTTCAACCTCCTGACCAAGTTCTTGCAGCCATCGAGCGGTGAGATCACACTTCTTGGCGAAACCATCACCAAAACCGATCCGGCCAAAGTGGCCCGCATGGGGCTGGTGCGCTCATTCCAGATTTCGGCCACCTTCCCGCATCTGACGGTGCTGGAGAATGTGAAGGTCGCGCTGCAGCGCCCCAACGGACTTGCCACGCAGTTCTGGCGTTCATTGTCAGCACTCGACCGGCTTGATGCACAGGCGACCGAGCTTCTGGAACGCGTCGGCCTTGCCGATGCCCGTTATGCACAGGCCGCCGATCTGTCCTACGGCCGCAAACGCGCGCTCGAGATCGCCACCACGCTGGCGCTTGACCCCAAAGTGCTGCTGCTCGACGAGCCGATGGCGGGCATGGGCCATGAAGACGTCCACACCATTGCCGCCCTCATTGCCGATGTGGCGAAGGATCGTGCGGTGCTGATGGTCGAGCACAATCTCAAGGTGGTGGCCGATATCGCTCACCATGTCACGGTGTTGCAACGCGGCGAGATTCTCGCCTCCGGCAGCTATGCCGACGTCTCAAAGGACGAGCGCGTGCGCACCGCCTATATGGGAACCGAACATGAATAAAGGCCAACCGCTCCTGTCCGTGCGCGGGCTGAATGCCTGGTATGGCGAAAGCCACGCCCTGCATGGCGTCGACCTCGACATTTGGCCGGGAGAAACCATCACGCTTCTGGGCCGTAACGGCGTCGGCAAGACCACCACATTGCGCGCAATCATGGGCATCATCCGCAAGCGCACCGGCACCATCACACTGGACGGCAAGGACATCATGCGCGTGCCGCTGCATCGCATTGCCCATGCTGGTCTCGGTTTCGTGCCGGAAGAGCGCGGTATCTTCGCCACGCTCAGCGTGCATGAAAACCTGCTTTTGCCGCCCGTCGTCGCCAAGGGCGATCAAGGGGGCAGCCAGAGCATCATGTCTCTGGATGAGATCTACGAACTCTTTCCCAATCTGCATGAGCGCCGCAACAGCCCCGGCACCAAGCTGTCGGGCGGCGAACAGCAGATGCTGGCGATTGCACGCATCCTGCGCACCGGGGTCAAGGTGCTGCTGCTCGACGAGCCGACCGAAGGTCTGGCGCCCGTCATCGTGCAGCGCATCGGCGACGTGCTGGTGGAGCTGAAGAAGCGCGGCATGACCGTGCTTCTGGTCGAGCAGAACTTCCGCTTTGCCGCCAAGGTCGCCGACCGCTTCTACCTCATGGATCATGGCGTGGTGACGGAAAACTTCCCGACCGCCGAACTGCCCGCCCGCATGGCGGCGCTCACGCACGCGCTGGGAGTCTGAGACAATGACCATGATCTTCGGAATACCTCTGCAGGCACTTCTCGGGCAACTGCTGGTCGGCCTCATCAACGGCTCGTTCTACGCTATGCTGAGCCTCGGCCTTGCGATCATCTTCGGGCTTTTGCGCATCATCAACTTCGCCCATGGCGCGCAATATATGCTTGGCGCTTTCGTCGGCTATCTGCTGTTGAGCTGGCTCGGCATCGGCTACTGGCCAGCGCTTGTTCTAGCGCCCCTCACCGTCGGACTTGGCGGTGCGATCATCGAGCGCGTGGCCCTGTCGCGGCTCTACAATCTCGATCCGCTTTATGGCCTGCTCTTCACCTTCGGCCTTGCGCTGGTGATCGAAGGCACGTTCCGCTATTATTATGGCGCTGCCGGGCAGCCTTATGCTGTACCGCCATCGCTTGCAGGCGGGCATAATCTCGGCTTCATGTTCCTGCCGAACTATCGCGCCTGGGTAGTCGTTGCCTCGCTTTTTGTCTGTCTCGGCACCTGGCTTCTGGTCGAAAAGACCAAACTCGGCGCCTATCTGCGAGCCGCGACTGAAAACCCCACGCTGGTCAAAGCCTTCGGCATCAATGTGCCGTTGCTCCTCACCTTCACCTATGCGCTGGGTGCTGCCCTTGCCGGTGTTGCAGGCATCATGGCGGCCCCGATCTATCAGGTCAGTCCACTGATGGGCTCCAACATCATCATCGTGGTCTTTGCCGTGGTGGTTGTCGGCGGCATGGGCTCGATCCTTGGCGCCATCATCACCGGCTATGTGCTGGGGCTGGCGGAAGGTCTGACCAAGGTCTTCTATCCGGAAGCCTCCAGCATCGTCATCTTCGTCATCATGGCTATCGTCCTTCTGGTTCGACCCGCCGGACTGTTCGGGAAGGAGGCCTGACATGGCTGATACCGCTCTCAAGGCTACTCCCAAGGCAACTGCGGCCCCGCGCGACAGCAAGGCACCTGCCGTCAAAAGCCTCTCGATCATCGTCCTCAGCATCGCGCTGGTCGGACTGCTGGCTGCCCCCTTCATGGTCTACCCCATCTTCCTGATGAAGATGCTGTGCTTTGCGCTGTTCGCTTCCGCCTTCAACCTCCTGCTTGGCTATACAGGCATTCTCTCCTTCGGCCATGCGGCCTTCTTCGGCGGCGCGGCCTATATCACGGCTCATACCGTGAAAGTCTGGGGTGTGACACCGGAACTGGGGCTGGTGCTCGGCGTTCTCGCCGCAGCAGCCCTTGGCCTCGTCATCGGCTATCTCGCCATTCGCCGTCAGGGCATCTATTCGACGATGATTACGCTGGCATTGGCGCAGATGTTCTTCTTCTTCTGCCTGCAGGCATCCTTCACCCATGGCGAAGATGGCTTGCAGGGTGTGCCGCGCGGTTATCTCTTCGGCATCATCGATCTCAACCAGCCCATGAACATGTATTATTTCGTGCTGGCCGTGTTCGTCCTCGGTGTGTTCGTTATCTGGCGCATCATCAACTCGCCCTTCGGCATGATCCTGAAGTCGGTGCGCGAAAACGAAAACCGTGCCGTCTCGCTCGGCTATTCCGTCAACCGCTACAAGCTTGCAGCCTTCGTCATGTCGGCAGGGCTTGCAGGACTTGCGGGCGGCTTGAAGGCGCTCGTCTTCCAGTTTGCAACGCTGACCGATGTCGGCTGGCAGATGTCGGGCGAAGTGATCCTGATGACGCTTCTCGGCGGCATCGGAACGCTTATCGGCCCCATCGTCGGCGCAGCCTTCGTCGTCGCACTGCAGAACTATCTCGCAACATCCGACTTCCCGGTCACAATCGTAACGGGCGTCATCTTCATGGCATGCGTCCTCCTCTTCCGTAAGGGAATCGTGGGCGAATTCTATGCATCGCGGATTGGAAAGAAACTCTTCGGCTAACCAACATTTCGGGAGCCGCACGCTCGTTCGATAGCGGCTCCGTCTTTTACTGGATATGAGATCATGACCGACACCTACGATTACATCGTGGTTGGCGCGGGCACGGCAGGTTGCGCCCTTGCGAACCGGCTTTCCGCAGACCAGAACCGTTCCGTGCTGCTGCTGGAGGCAGGCGGAAAGGACAATTACGCCTGGATTCACATCCCGGTTGGCTATCTCTATTGCATCGGTAATCCACGCACCGACTGGTGCTTCACCACGGAAGCCGAACCGGGGCTGAACGGTCGTTCGCTTGGCTATCCGCGCGGCAAGGTGCTGGGCGGCTGCTCCTCCATCAATGGCATGATCTATATGCGCGGTCAGGCCCGCGACTACGACCTGTGGCGTCAAGCCGGATGCGAAGGCTGGGGCTGGGATGATGTCCTGCCCCTCTTCAAAAAATCGGAAGACTATTTTACAGGCGCCAGCGATCTGCACGGCGCGGGCGGCGAATGGCGCGTCGAAAACGCCCGCCTGCACTGGGATATTCTGGATGCCTTTCGCGATGCAGCAGTCTCTGCGGGCATCCCCGCCACCGACGATTTCAATGGCGGCGACAATGAAGGCGTATCCTATTTCAAGGTCAATCAGAAGCGTGGCATTCGCTGGAATACCGCCAAGGCCTTTCTGCGTCCCGCTCTGGGTCGCAACAATCTGACGGTCGAAACCGGCGCGCATGTGCGCCGCATCGAGATCGAGGATCTGCGCGCCACCGGCGTCACTTTCGACCAGAACGGCACCACCCGCACGGTAAAGGCAAAGCGCGAAGTCATTCTGGCTGCCGGTGCGGTCGGATCGCCGCAAATTCTCGAATTGTCGGGCATCGGGCGCGGCGACGTGCTGCAGCAGGCGGGCATCCCTGTGAAGCTGGAGCGCAAGCAGCTTGGCGAAAACCTGCAGGATCATCTCCAGCTACGCTGCGCATATAAGGTTACAGGCATTCCGACCCTCAACGAAAAAGCCAACAAGCTGTTTGGCAAGGCGATGATCGGGCTGGAATATCTGCTGCGTCAATCCGGCCCCATGTCGATGGCGCCAAGCCAGCTCGGCGTTTTCACCCGTTCGGACCCGTCCTTTGAGACCGCCAACCTGCAATATCACGTGCAGCCGCTGAGCCTGGAAAAATTCGGCGAAAACGTCCACCCCTTCCCTGCCTTCACGGCAAGCGTGTGCAATCTGCGCCCCGACAGCCGCGGTTCGATCCACATCAAGTCGCCGGATCATCGCGCCCAACCGGCAATCAGACCGAATTATCTCGCCGCCGAGAGCGACCGTCGCGTTGCCGCCGACGCTATCCGCATCACGCGCCATATCGTGGCGCAGGCACCGTTACAAAAGTTCAGCCCCGAGGAGTTCAAGCCGGGTCCTGCTTACGAAACGCAGGAACAGTTGGAAATGGCCGCCGGCGATATCGGCACGACGATTTTCCATCCGGTCGGTACCTGCCGCATGGGACAGGACGTGGAAGCAATCGTCGATCCCCGCCTGCGCTTGAACGGTATTGCGGGGCTGCGCGTCGCCGACGCCTCGGTCATGCCGACGATCACTTCCGGCAACACCAACTCGCCGACTCTCATGATCGCCGAGAAGGCCGCTCAGATGATTATTGCGGATAACCGATAAGCAAGCCAGATGGGCGGAAATGGCAATCCGCTCACCGTCTCGTGAACGCAATTTCGGCATCATGGGTTCGGCAAATTCTGAAATAATTTTCCTTGTTTATTGCCCGACAAAAGGGAATTATCGGCAACAAGGTGGGCAGGGGGAGAAAGATCATCTCAAAAGATCGTTTTCCAGGACCGGCTCTCCACAGTCTTTGAACAAGGAAAACAAAATGTCGTCAGTCCTTTCCCGCTACACGCTGACCCGTCGCGCCGGTCTGAAAGCCCTTCTCTTCACCGCAGCCGCACTGACCGTCGGCTTCGCTTCCGCACCGAGCCACGCAGAAGACAAGACCATCAAGGTTGGCATCATGGGCGGCGAAGACGAAGACGTCTGGAAAGTCGTTGCCGAAGAAGGCAAGAAGCACGGCCTCAACATCGAGCGCGTGACCTTCAACGATTACAACCAGCCGAATGAAGCTCTGGAACGCAAGGAAATCGACGCCAATGCCTTCCAGCACAAGCCTTACCTTGACGAACAGATCAAGCAACACGGCTACAAGATTTCCGTCGCCGGCTACACCGCCGTCTGGCCGATCGGCATCTATTCCCGCAAGGTGAAGAGCCTTGACGAGCTGAAGGAAGGCGCCGTCGTCGGCGTGCCGAACGACCCGACCAATGAAGGCCGTGCGCTTCGCGTTCTGGAAGCCCACGGTCTCATCAAGCTGAAGCCGGATGCGGGCATTCTCGCAACGCCAATCGATATCGTTGAAAACCCGAAGAAGATCGAAATCAAGGAACTCGACGCCGGTGTCGTCGGCCGTTCTATCGATGACCTCGATGCAGCGATCGTCAACAACGACTGGGCTGCGAAAGCTGGTCTGAAGAAGGAAGAAGCGATCGGCTGGGAATCCAAGGAAAACAACCCATACAACAACTTCATCGCGGTCCGCACCGAAGATGAAAATGCAGAGTGGGTGAAGAACCTCGTGGCTTCTTTCCAGAACGACGCCGTGAAGGCCGAACTGGACCGCGTTTACAAAGGCACCGGCATCCCAGCCTGGAATTAATTGCTTTTGAAGCTTGAAAGTCCGCGTCGGAGCCGTTTCCGGCGCGGACTTTATTGACGTACCGACAAAAATTGCCCTAAAGCATCGCCACAGCAAAAGCTGATGGCTTGAGCCAGGCATCATCCTTCCTTGAAGCCTTATCGAATACAACAAGCCGCTGCCCGCAGCGGCCTATCCAGACATAGAAGAAACGACCGTGACCATTGAAAAGCCACCCGCCGCATCAGCGCCTATCGTCGAAATGAAAGACGTGCGCCGAATGTTCGGCGATACGGCTGCCATCAACGGCGTTTCGCTTTCCGTCGCGCGCGGTGAAATCCTTGGCATCATCGGTCGCAGCGGCGCGGGCAAATCAACGCTGATCCGTTGCGTCAACGGCCTTGAAAAGCCGGATGCCGGTTCGATCCTGATCGAAGGGCGCGAAATCACCGGCCTTGGCGAAGACGCACTGCGCCCCGTGCGCCGCCGCATCGGCATGGTGTTCCAGCATTTCAACCTGCTGTCGGCCAAGACCGTTGCTGAAAACATCGCCCTGCCCCTGAAGATCGCTGGCAAGCCGAAGGCAGAACGCGCCAGGCGTGTTGCGGAACTTCTGGAACTGGTCGGCCTTTCCGACAAGGCAAAGCAATACCCCGCCCAGCTTTCCGGCGGCCAGAAACAGCGTGTCGGCATTGCCCGCGCTCTTGCCGCTGAACCTGCCGTGCTGCTTTCGGACGAGGCGACATCCGCGCTCGACCCGGAAACCACGCAGTCTATTCTGGCGCTGCTGAAAGATATCAACACCAAGCTCGGCCTCACCATCCTGCTCATCACGCATGAGATGGAAGTGATCCGTCGCATTGCCGACCGCGTCATCGTGCTCGACCACGGTGCAATCGCCGAGGAAGGTCCGGTCTGGAAAGTCTTCGCCAACCCGCAATCGCCGGTAACGCAAAGCATGTTGCAGGTGCTGACGCCGGAACTGCCTGCCGTCTGGCGCGATCGCCTGGAAAAATCCGGCGATCTCGCCGTGCTGAAGGTCAAACTGTCGGGCGCAGCCGCAAAAGGCGCGTTCTTCAACGATGTCGCTGCTGCCACCGGCGTGGCGCCGCAGCTCATCCATGGCGGTATGGATACGATCCAGGGTGAGCCGGTCGGCACGCTCTTCATCGGCCTGCCCGCAGAGGACAAGGCGAAACTCGACGCCGCAATCACCTATCTCAACACCCATGCAGACGCCACGGAGGTACTCGGCTATGTCTCAGGCAATGCTTGATCTTCTCTGGCGCTCCTTCTGGGAGACCATCATCATGACCGGCTTTTCGAGCCTGATCTCGCTCGTCGTCGGTCTGCCGCTGGCACTCATCATGATCCTGACGGAGCGTGGCGGCCTTGCACAGAACCTGACGCTGAACACGATCCTTGGCGCCATCATCAATGGCTTCCGCTCGGTTCCGTTCATCATTCTGCTGGTTGCGCTCATTCCCGTCACGCGCTTCATCGTCGGCACATCCATCGGCACATGGGCGTCCATCGTGCCTTTGTCCATTGCCGCCATCCCCTACTATGCGCGCATTGCGGAAGTATCGTTGCGTGAAGTGGATCACGGCCTGATCGAAGCCGCGCGCTCCATGGGCGCAAACCGCTGGACAATCGTGCGCGAAGTGCTGGTTCCCGAAGCCCTGCCGGGCATCGTCGCGGGCTTTACGGTCACGATCATCACTCTGGTCGGCGCATCGGCGATGGCGGGCGCCATCGGCGCAGGCGGCCTCGGCGATCTTGCCATTCGCTACGGCTATCAGCGCTTCGAGACGCAGATCATGATCGCGGTCGTGATCATTCTCATCATCATGGTTTGCGGCATCCAGTGGATCGGCGACCGGCTGGTGAGCCGCCTCGACAAGCGTAATCTTCGAGCTTGATTAGAGCGCCACGCTCCTTATTGGGCGCACGAAGGTGCTCTAACAGTTTAAATTAAGCAGCAAGCCTGCCTATCTCTTCCTCTCGCGGAAACCCGCTTCCAGCGTGTTTCCGTCGGGGTCGAAGACCAATGCCGCGTAATAGCCCATTTCCTCCGGCCCCTGATAGCCAGGGCCGCCGCTGTCCTTGCCGCCCGCTTTCAGCGCGGTTTGATGAAAAGCCTCGACCGCCTCACGGCTTCCTGCCGTAAACATCAGATGCAGGCGGTCACCGGGCTTGTCCTCACCATCACCTGTCCCATCCGGGCTGCCATGGATCCACAGAAACGGTACCGGCGCCCGCTCTCCCCCACTGACGAAGAAGCCGGTGCCCGAACGGGCAATGACCTCCAGGCCGAGTTCTGGCATGCAGCTTTCGTAGAAAGAAAGGCTGCGATTGACGTTACGGGCTTTGAATCCGATGTGATCGAAGAGCGACATGAGATTCAATATATCGCGGCCAACTATAAAGAAAAGCGGCGCTTTCGATTTTGGAAAGCGCCGCTATCAATCTTCAATGCTTGATAATATGGGAGGTTATCCGCGTGTGCGGGCCAAACCATCCTTTGCCGGCTGGTATTTCGGATCGAGCTGTACGGCCCGGGAATAGGAATTCGCAGCCTTGGCCTTGTCACCATTGTGTTCGTAAACGAGCGCCTGGTTGGCCCAGCTTTCCGCTATGCCCTGGTCGAGCGTGATGGCCGTGTTGAAATCGTCGAAGGCATTGTCGTAGTCGCCGAGCGCCACATAGGAAATGCCGCGACCGTTATAGGGCTCCGGCGCTGTGGAATTAAGCGAAATTGCCTTGGAGAAATCCTCGATGGCCTGCTTATGCTGGCCTTTCGCCTGATAGATCAAGCCGCGATTGTGATAGGCGCGACCATCCGTCGTCTGTAGGGAAATGGCCTGATTGAAGTCGCTGAGCGCCTGATCGAGACGTCCGGCCTGACGATAGACATTGCCGCGCCCGATGTAGGCGGCGTCATATTGCGAATTGAGCTGGATGGCCTTGCTGTAATCCTGCACGGCCTTGGTGCTGTCGCCCATATAGCGATAAACCAGCGCGCGATTGGCATAGGCCTGATAGAAATTCGGATTGAGCGCGATCGCCTGATCGAAATCGCGCAGGGCTTCCTTGTAACGCCCGGATTTTCCATAGGCGGAGCCACGCACGTTGTAGCCTTCCGGATCACGCGGATTGCTCTGGATCACGCTCGTCAGCGAACTGATGTTCTCGCTCGACCCCTGGGCACGATCAACCGTGCTTAACGCCGTCGTCGTGGAGCTTTGGCAGCCCGCAACGGTCAAAGCCAGAAGTGCGGTGGCAATGATGAGGCCGTTTCGACCTGCTCCACCCAATGCCCCGATTCCCGAAACTTTCGTTCCAGACGATTGCATCACCTTTAAGCGTGTGGGCAACGACTGCATTCCTTTCAGCTCGCATATGGGGCGCAAAGCCCTTCTGCTTCTTCTCCATCCCGTAGCCAGATCCGCTTTGGGGATTCTCGCCTCTGCCGGATTATTCTGTCTGTTACGGTACTATACTGGCCTCAACCACCAGATAAAAACAGCAAAAAGGCGGCATTTTCTTCAGCTTGGGTTACTTTTGGATAGCCCGCTTGACAGTTGGATATCCTAATTATTGTTTTTACACATATTGGTACGCGAGGAGTCCAGAAACTTTTCGTAACGCCGCATTAAAAATGGAAGCCTGAACAAATGAAAATATATGTGTTGGTCTAATTTTCGACATTTGCATGCTTCGGATGCAGTCATCGAGCAAATGTCGAATTCAATTCACTTGCTGACCTAAAACCGCTTCGCAAGGTGCGGGAAACAATCACAATATCTGAGGTCAAAACATGCAAAATCCGGCGCAAGCGAAGGCCAGCACCGGAAAGCAAAAAGGCGCTGTTCAACAGCGCCTGTTTTTAAAGTCGATCAGCGAGCGCCAGGACGGCCGCCGATGAGGCCTTCACGCTGTGCGCGCTTACGGGCCAGCTTGCGTGCACGACGAACGGCTTCTGCCTTTTCGCGGGCGCGCTTTTCGGACGGCTTTTCATAGTGGCCGCGCATCTTCATTTCGCGGAAGATACCTTCGCGCTGCATCTTTTTCTTGAGAGCGCGGAGAGCCTGATCAACATTATTATCGCGGACGAGTACCTGCACGTGTATTCCCGTATCAGTTAGAATTTCGGTTAAGCCTGAGGCCGTTAGGGGGTCTTTTAACGATTTCAGCCGGTCTGACCGGCCGATCAACGCCCAAAGGCTCCCAAGCTTCGCAACGGATACGCTGCAAATTGGTCGTGGCTATTACCAGAAAGAGCCTAGCCTGTCCACCTCAAGATGCAACTTTGCCCACCGCCTTGCGCGAAATACCGGCTTGCACACGATTTACTATAGTCGCAATTGCGCGAATAGGCTAAGCGGCACCTGTTTCTCGCATAATTCAGCCTCAATGACTGCCCATAGCATTTCGCCAGAAAACCGATAGTACTTCCTCTCAATTTATCCGATTCTCCTGATGCCCCTCCGCAAACGACTCGTTATCCAGTTCACAGGCTATGAAGGCCTGCACCCCAAGGCCGTCCGCGTGCGCCACGCGCAGGCGCTGAAGGATTTCGACCGCTTGTGGAAAGCAAAGACCAAGCTTCCGCCCATGACGGAAGAGCCCGACGATTGCGGCACGACCACCGCTGTCACCATGGGCAATGGCTGGCAGACGGAAACGGAGTTCTGCCAGTTCGGCACTGCGGATATTTTCGACGATTACGCCGCGCGCTCGACGCCGAAACGTATGCTGAGCGGCTTTCACGCATTCTTGAACATTCTATTCACAGGGACGCTGTGGCGTTATCTGACGACGAGCTGGCGTTTCGTCCTGTTTTTCCTGTGGCCATTTCTGCTGTCTCTGGCGATTCTGGGCATCGCGACCCTGCTGGCCTTCGCACCGGTGGCTGCAGGCCTTTCGGCCTTGCATCTTCTCTGGTCGGTTCCGCTTGCAGCCATCGTCGCAACCCTGCTCGTGCGCAAGCCCGGCGACCGGTTTTTCATGTCCTATCTGCTCGACGACTGGTCGGCGGCCTATGATCGTATTCACGGTCGCAACGAGAAGCTCAACCAGCGGCGCAAGGCTTTTGCTAGAGTCCTGAAGCAAAAAATCGAAGCCAGCAATGCGGATGAAGTCGTCATCGTGGCGCATAGTCTCGGCACGGTTCCGGCTGTGGAGGCGCTTGCCGACCTTCAGCGCGAGCGTCCCGACCTCCTGGCAAAGCAGCCGGTTTCGCTGCTTGCCATCGGGTCATGTCTGATGATGATCGCGCTTCACCCCAAGGCAAAGTCGCTGCGCGAGGACGCGCGCGTGGTGATCGAGGAAAGCCCCATCCTGTGGTCGGAATTTCAGGTGCTGACCGACATCATTCACTTCTACGGCTCGGACCCGGCCAAGGTTCTCAAGTTGAAGACCGCCAACCCGCCGCTCATCAACCGCATACGCTTCAAGAACGTGCATAGCGAAAACCGCTACAAGCGCTCGAAAGGCAATTTCTTCCTGATGCATCTGCTTTATATGCGCGGGGCGGAGAAGAAGAATTTCTACGATTTCGGCATGTTCCTGCACGGCCCGTTCTTCTTCCGCGAACTGATGACGGAGCACAAAGAAAAAGCCGCCCCTCTCGATGAAGAAGGACGGCTTCCGGTTCAGTACCGCAAAGCGGCTTAACCTTCCGGTGGCGCCACAACGGCAATGGTGAGCCAGGTTGCGGTCAGTGCTGGCTTCAGCGAGTTTTCGATCTCCAGTGTCACATCATAATGATTGACCACCCGGCCTGACGGGCGGATATCTGCATCCGCCAGCTTGAAGCGAGCACGCACGCGAGCCCCGGTCTTGACCGGCGATTGGAAGCGCAATTTGTCGAAACCGTAATTGATGCCCATGGTGGCACCTTCCAGCATCGGCAATGCTTCATAAGCCAGCGTCGAAAGCAGTGACAGCGTCAGAAAGCCGTGTGCGATGGTGCCGCCGAAAGGCGTCTCCTTGGCAGCGCGTTCCGGATCGACGTGAATGAACTGATGATCGTCGGTTGCATCCGCGAACTGGTTGATCATTTCCTGCGTGACTTCGCGCCACTCGGAACATCCGATTTCCGTGCCGATTGCCTCGCGCAACTGGTCGAGCGTGATTGCGTCTTTCATTCGCTGGCTATTCCTGCTGATGTGATTTGCCTTGTGTTTAACGCATAAAGTTCAGGCGGCAACCAGAATTTCCCGGGCAATATCATCCCAGTGCGAGAAAACCTGATGTGCGCCTTTGGCCGAAAGCCGCGCGGCATGACCTTCATAAGTATGTCCGCCGCCTGTATAGCCAAACGCGGTCATCCCCGCTGCGACCGCGCCTTCGACACCGAAGGGCGAATCCTCGATCACCACACAGCGCGACGGATCGACACCCATCTTGGTCGCAGCAAACAGGAACAGATCCGGTGCAGGTTTGCCGCGCTTGACCATGGTAGACGAATAAACGGCATCGCCGAAATACTGACTGATGCCAGTCTTCTCCAGACTGAAGGCAATACGCTCGGGCTGCGAAGACGAAGCCACGCAGCGCTTTTGCGGCAGCTCGCGCAGAAAGTCGGCAATGCCGACAGTAGGCTGCAAGGCTTCCGCGAACAGCGTTCTGGTGACAGGCCAGAATTCGCCATCAACGCCGTCCGGCAGACGATGCCCGGTCATATCCTCGATCATTTTCATGATGTCGGCCTGCTTCATGCCGATGCCCTTGGCGACCGTGCCCTGCGGCAATTCCATACCGTGATTGGCATAGACCCGCTCGAACGCAAGACAGGAAAGCGGCTCGCTATCGACGAGAACGCCGTCGCAATCGAAGATCACAAGATCGAAAGGGGATACGCTGTTCATTTTGGCTCCAGTGACATGCATATTTTGTCGCGCAGATTGGGGGTGCGCGCCTGTCAGTGTTGATATAGAGACTGTTCATCTAATACGCATCTATATCAACACAAGCGTGACAAATTTATCTCGCCAGTGCGGTTCTGACGTTTTGCGGAGAGTTTCATGACGACAAATGTGGCACTGGTAGGACTGGCGCGCGATCTCGCGGCGCGGGCTGAAACCGGCAAGCCGATCCGCATCGGCCTGATTGGCGCTGGCGAAATGGGCACCGACATCGTCACGCAAGTGGCACGGATGCAAGGCATCGAAGTCGGCGCACTTTCGGCTCGCAGGCTGCCTAACACGTTTAAAGCCGTGCGCACCGCCTATGGCGACGAGGAGAACGCACAGGAAGCCAACAGCGAAGCGGCGATGACCCGCGCCATCGAGAATGGCAAGATCGCCGTCACCGGCGACAATGACCTGATCCTCACCAACCCGCTGCTTGATGTCATCATCGATGCCACCGGCATTCCAGAAGTAGGAGCCGAAACCGGCATCAAGGCGATCCGCAACGGCAAGCATCTCGTCATGATGAATGTCGAAGCCGATGTCACCATCGGTCCGTACCTCAAGGCCGAGGCCGACAAGCAGGGCGTGATCTACTCGCTGGGCGCGGGCGACGAGCCGTCATCCTGCATGGAGCTGATCGAATTCGTGTCCGCCATGGGCCACAAGGTCGTCGCCGCTGGCAAGGGCAAGAACAATCCGCTCAATTTCGACGCGATCCCCGACGATTATCAGGAAGAGGCTGACCGCCGGAACATGAATGTCCGCCTGCTGGTGGAATTCGTCGACGGTTCCAAGACCATGGTTGAAATGGCAGCTATAGCCAATGCCACCGGGCTTGTGCCGGACATTGCGGGCATGCACGGCCCCAAGGCTGCCATCGGCGAACTGAACCGCACGCTGATCCCGAAGGAAGACGGCGGCGTTCTCAACAAGTCGGGCGTGGTCGATTATTCCATCGGGCGCGGCGTATCGCCGGGTGTCTTCGTTATCGCCAAGATGGAGCATCCCCGCCTTGTCGAGCGCCTGGAAGATCTGAAGATGGGCAAGGGCCCTTATTTCACCTTCCACCGCCCCTTCCATCTCACATCGCTGGAAGTGCCGCTGACGGTGGCGCGCGTCGTGCTGCATGGCAAGACCGATATGGTGCCGCTGCCAAAGCCGGTCGCGGAAGTCTGTGCAGTTGCCAAGAAGGATTTGCAGCCCGGCGACCGCCTCGATGCCATCGGCCAATATTGCTATCGCTCGTGGATCATGACGACACCTGAAGCCCGTCTGGCCAAGGCTATTCCCTGCGGCCTGCTCCAGAACGGCTCGGTCATCGCGTCGATCAAGAAAGGCGAGCTCATCACCTATGCCAACGCCACCCCGCAGCCCGGCTCAAAGATCGCCGAACTGCGTGCGTTGCAGGATGCCATGTTAGGGCAGTAAGGCAGTAGGGCAATATGGCAGTATGTTTAGGGGAGTAATGGAGTAAGGCGAAGACGGGCAGCATGTCCGCAAGTCAAACATACTGCCCTAATGCCTTACTGCCCTATTGCCTTCCTCTAGTGGTCGAGGGCCTTCACAATACTCTCCACCATCTTCTTCGCATCGGCGAAGAGCATCATGGTGTTGTCGCGGAAGAACAATTCGTTTTCCACGCCCGCATAGCCGGAGCCCATGCCGCGCTTGATGAACAGAACCGTGCCTGCCTTATCGACATCAAGGATCGGCATGCCGAAGATCGGTGACTTCGGATCGGTCTTCGCAGCCGGATTGGTGACGTCATTCGCGCCGATCACGAAAGCCACATCGGCCTGCGCGAATTCCGAATTGATGTCTTCCAGCTCGAACACTTCATCATAAGGCACATTGGCCTCGGCCAGCAGCACGTTCATATGACCCGGCATACGACCGGCCACCGGATGGATGGCGTATTTGACTTCCACACCTTCCGCCTTGAGCTTATCGGCCATTTCACGCAGCGCGTGCTGGGCCTGCGCCACTGCCATACCGTAGCCCGGCACGATGATGACCTTGGAAGCGTTCTTCATGATGAAGGCCGCATCGTCAGCGGAACCCTGCTTGACCGGACGCTGTTCAACCTCGCCAGCCGGACCGCCAGACGTATCGCCGCCAAAGCCGCCGAGAATGACCGAGATGAACGAACGGTTCATGCCCTTACACATGATGTAGGACAGAATCGCACCCGACGAGCCAACCAGCGCGCCGGTGATGATCAGCGCCAGATTGCCAAGCGTGAAGCCGATGCCTGCCGCTGCCCATCCCGAATAGGAATTGAGCATGGAGACCACGACCGGCATGTCTGCGCCGCCGATGGGCACGATGATCAGCACACCGAACACCAGCGACAGAAGCACGATCAGCCAGAAAACGAAATGGCTTTCGGTATTCACCAGTACAACGACCAGCAACACGATGGCTGCGGCAAGAACGGCGTTGATGACATGGCGGCCCGGCAGCATGATCGGCTTGCCCGACATGCGACCGTCAAGCTTGAGGAAGGCGATGATCGAGCCGGTGAAGGTAATTGCGCCAATGGCCACACCCAGCGACATTTCAATCAGCGCCTGACCGTGGATCTGGCCCACTTCGCCAATACCGAAGGAATGCGGCGAGTAAATTGCCGCAGCGGCCACCAGAACGGCGGCAAGACCGATCAGCGAGTGGAATGCGGCAACGAGCTGCGGCATGGCCGTCATGGCGATGCGGCGCGCAATGACCGCACCGACACCGCCACCAATGGCGATGCCAAGGACGATCAGTGCCAGACCGCCAAAGCTTGGACGCGCCAGCAAAAGCGTGGTGACGATGGAAATCGCCATACCAATCATGCCGTACATATTGCCCTGACGGCTGGTCGTCGGATGCGACAGGCCGCGCAGCGCCAGAATGAACAATACGCCGGAGACGAGGTAAAGGAAGGCTGCGAGATTAACGCTCATAATGGTTCAGCCTCACTTTTCTTTTTTCTTGTACATGGCGAGCATTCGCTGGGTGACCAGGAAGCCGCCAAAAATGTTGACGCTCGCCAGAATGAGCGCAATGAAACCGAAGCCGGTTGCCCAGCCCGAAAGCGAAAGGCCGACGGCCAGAAGCGCACCCACCACGATCACCGATGAAATGGCGTTGGTAACGGCCATCAGCGGGGTGTGCAGCGCAGGCGTAACCGACCACACGACGTAATAGCCGACGAAGATCGACAGGATGAAAATCGCAAAGCGGAACACGAACGGATCGATTACGCCGCCCGATGCGGCATGCGCGGCAGCCGCTGCTGCGTCACCCAGACCACCTGCGTTTTCCGCAGCCTGACGGACAGCATCTGCGGCCTGGTTCAGGCTCTCAAGAGCTTTATCGAGACTAGTTTCGGCCATTATGCCTCTCCTCCATCAACAGGAGACTTGGGGGAAGTCGAAGACTTTGCAGCAGTCTTCGGTGCTTTTGCAGGCGCTTTTTTCGCTGCTTTCGGTGCCGGTTTGGCATCGCCGACTACTTCCGCCTTCTCCACTTTCGGCTTAGGTGCCGCTTTCGGCTTGGCAGCGGGTTTCGCTGGCTTTTCGACAGCAGGCGCGGCTGCGGCAGGCGCTGCATCGGCCTTGGCGAAGGCCGGGTGCAGAATCTTGCCCTGATGGGTCAGAAGCGTCGCCTTGACCAGTTCTTCTTCCGGATCGATCTTGAGAAGCTTGGTTTCCTTGTCGACCAGCGTTTCGAGGAAAGCGATGAGGTTGCGCGCATAAAGCTGCGACGCGCTCGCAGCAATGCGGCCCGACACGTTGAGATGGCCGACAATCCTGACACCATTCACTTCGGCGATCTGACCGCCGACAGCGCCTTCGACATTGCCGCCGCGTTCGACAGCCAGGTCGATCAGCACCGAGCCGGGGCGCATGGAAGCGACCATTTCCTTTGAAACCAGACGCGGTGCCGGACGGCCCGGAATGAGTGCCGTGGTGATGACGATATCCTGCTTGGCGATATGATCGGCAACGAGCGCTGCCTGTTTCGCCTGATATTCCTTCGACATTTCCTTGGCATAACCGCCGGATGTTTCGGCGGCCTTGAACTCGTCATCCTCGACGGCGATGAACTTCGCGCCCAGCGAGGCGACCTGCTCCTTGGCTGCCGGGCGAACGTCGGTTGCCGTCACCACGGCACCAAGACGGCGCGCCGTGGCGATGGCCTGAAGACCGGCAACGCCTGCGCCCATGACGAAAACCTTGGCGGCGGGCACCGTACCAGCCGCCGTCATCATCATCGGCATGGCGCGATCATAAACTTCCGCCGCATCGATCACGGCCTGATAACCGGCAAGGTTCGCCTGCGACGACAGCACGTCCATCACCTGCGCACGAGTGATACGCGGCATGAACTCCATGGTGAAGGCCGAAATCCCGGCCTTGGCAAGTGCCGCCACCGCATCTTCATGACCATAGGGATCAAGCATGGCGAAAAGTGCTGCTCCCGATTTATACCCTTTGAGTTCCGTATCCGTGGGACGGCGTACTTTGAGAATAACGTCTGCCGTTTTGGCATCTGTCGCCGTGCCGATACAGGCACCGGCTGCCGTAAACTCGGCATCGGGAATGCGCGATTTCTCGCCAGCGCCTTTTTCCACCACGATATCAAAGCCGAGCGCGATGAATTTCTTCACCGTCTCCGCCGATGCCGCAACGCGTGTCTCGTTGGGATCACTCTCTTTCGGGATAAATAACGTTTGGGCCAAGCTGGTTTCCCTTTCGTGGCGTTCTTCCGGATTTGATACCGGTCGGGCAGAATTGCGGGCTTCCGGGAAGAAGCCTTTTAAAAAAATGAACTACAGACATGCATAAACCCTCGGCACGGTACCCCATGCCAAGGCATTCGATCAAATTGTGCGGGTTAATCCGGGTTCAGATGTTCTGAAGCCGCATCGGCGCGCCACCAGATGTCACCATCTGGCAGCGACAGGATGCGCTAGAGGATGAACCAGGCAGCGACACAGACGAGAATGAAAAGAACGGTCGCGGAGAAGAAACCACCAGCAAAAAAGCCGAACGCCATGGCAATCATAAGGGCAACGAGCGCCACCGTGGCCCATTTCACCAGGCCCGCAAAACCGGCATAAGTTTTCTCATGCTCAGCATAGTCCATCGGTGCGCCAAGTTCAGCCGGAGCCGTCGTATGATGTTCTGCCATTTTCGTTCCACCCATTCAGATTTTCCACCCAACATTGATGATGTTAAGCGAAAACACCTGCAATCTTCAATGTGCGACCGACTAAACCCATGCATTGACAGCAAGGCTTTTCGTCGCAGCTACCCTCTCTCCGCAAGAAGCGGTTCCGCAATCTTCGTAAAGCGAAACCACCCCTCTGGCTATATTTAATTGTTTAATCTGGCGGAAGATTTTTCCAATCTTAGGCTACAGCAGCGGCCTTGGATCAGACACTTACACGCCGAGACCGGTATACTTTGCAGTCGGCAGGATTGTCAGCGGCACGGAACTGCCGTGCATATCGGCAAACATGGCGCGACGTTCATGCGGCTGCGACTTGAAAAACGGAAAGCGCACGGCCACCGCATCGCGGATATTGCGGATGGGAGCAGCACCGAGCCCGACTCTAATTCCATAGCCTTCATGTTCGCGCGCATCGGCCATCATGGATGTGCCGAAAATGCGCTTGTAGAAGGCCATGTGCTCCGGCTTTACCGAGGCAAGGCATTGGTCTGCCGCGAAAAATTCGGATGCCATCGCCGCAATGCGCAAGGTGATATAAGGAATGGCCGGATATTCGCTCAACAGCTCCGGATCAGCGGCAAAGCGCGTCGGATCAACAAAATGCATGCCGCTATTGAGCAGCGGATCGAGAATATCCGGAAACAGTGCATAGCTCGTGCCGCGACGATGATCGGGCGTAATGTGATGGATGCGCAGCGTGCTCACCAGTTGCCCGTCCACATGCACGCCATAGACAAAGGCATGGCTGTCACGGTCAATGTCATCCACGATGGACGGCACTTCCGCCTCATGCATGACATTGCGGGTGCGATAGGAACGGTAGCGCAGACGACCGATTTCCTCCAGATCCTCAGCATGGACGATCCGGCGATATTCAACCCGATCAAGAAATTGCAACAGCTGTCGCGCGAAATTGGACAATGGCGGTTTTTCGCCTGTAACAGCCGTATTCGTCATGCAATCGATTTCCGCACCCCACAAATCAGTGCGCAGAATATGCACCTTTAACAGCGTGTAAAGATATAACTTTGTGCGCTGCCTTCTTATTGCCTTGCAATCAACACTCCGTCGCCACAATTGAATTGCGCTTTTGCGCACGACAAATAGGCTGGAAATGCAAAATGGCCCAATTACGGGCCATTTCACGACTTTGCCTTAGTTTGAAAACGGGGCGTCAAAGCGCATTGGCGATAGCCTGAAATGCGTGCATCGACTCGTCCTTCATATCCTGTCCGTCGACATTGAAACTGGAATGCGCGGAGGTCTTGGCAATGACGACACCCTTGGCAGGATTGACATAGATGAACTGCCCATAGATGCCGACAGCACTATAGTCACCCTGCCAGTCAACCGGCGTCCACCACTGATAGCCATAACCGAACGGGATCTTGCCGAGCGCATCCTTGCGACCGGGCATGAGATAGGGCGCATCCGGCGTCACCGAATCATGCACCCACTGCGCCGGAACAAGCTGCTCGCCCTTGAAGTTGCGTCCTTCATTGAGATAGAGCAGACCGAAACGCGCATAGTCGCGAAGCACGGCATTGAGACCAACGGCAGCCGCAGCCTCGCCGGTCGGGTCGGTGACCCAGTAGGCATCAGCTTCCGCACCGAGCTTCGACCACAGCTTTTCCTCCATGTATTTTTGAAGCGGAATGCCGGTCGCGCCCTCCAGAACCAGGCCGAGCACCTGCGTATCCGCCGACACATAATGGCTGACCGTTCCCTGCGGACGTTCATTCTTCAGATGCGCCGTGAAATCGATGATCGATCCGGTCAAAAGAGCCGAGGAATAACGAACGATATCAGAGTTGAGATCGCCGTAATTCTCGCTGAACCCGATCCCGGAAGCCATCTGCATCACGTTCTTGACCGTAACGCCCTTGTAGCCGCCCTGAGCCAGCACCGGCGCGTAGTGGTCGACTGTCTGGTTGATGTCAATCAGACCATCACGAACGGCGTTGCCCATAAGGAAGGAAACGAAGGATTTCGACACGGAAAACGCGACCGCCTGCGTGTTTTCGGTATTGCCGTGATCATATTCCTCATGAACGATGACACCATCCTTGAGAACGATGAAGCCGGTTGTACCACCACGTTTCAGCCAGTCGGAAACCTTGCGGGTCTCGCCCTTGTAAACAAACGTCTCCGGCAGAGGGCGTTCCGCTTTGGCGAGCTGGCTGACCTCGCCTTCATGCGGAATGCGTACGGAAGGATACCGCTTGTAAACATTGCGGAAATTCTCGAAAATCTCAGGTCCCTTGAACATCTGGGCATATTGATAGACGGCCCATGTCTCATGAATCTTCTTCCAGAAGACCGCCGTACCGACACCAGCTATAACGACAAGCCCGATCAGAGCATATAAAGTGTAACGAAAAAAGCTTTTCATTGCCTCCCCTTTAACCACCAAATTAAATTGATCACTAATTTATAAGAATATGACGAAATACTTATATATCTCCTCCTGAGACAATAAGAGCATGATACTAATACATAAAAATATCCCTATTATTTGTTTTATATTCAAATTCCAGTGAGCTAGACAAGCTGTCGCAGATGTCTAAAGCGTCGCAGTCGAGACACGTTAGAGTATCATGCAGTGCCGTGAGCACTCGCGAAAATAGCGATGATTACAAAGGGTTAGATGCAGGAAAAATCAGGCCACGGTTCGCCCGCCGTCGCGTCGTGCTGCGGCTTTCGTGGTCATGGCGGTGATCGCTTCGACCGGCACGGGCATACCGAGAAGATAGCCCTGAACGAGATCAGCACCCGCCGCCACGCGGATCAGCGCAAGCTGTTCCTCGGTTTCCACGCCCTCGACCGTCACACCCAGCCCAAGCTCATGCGAAAGCTGGGTAACACCGCGAAGCAGCATCAATGACCGCCGGTCGCTGGTGATGTCGCGGACGAAAGAGCGGTCGACCTTCACCTTGGTCAATGGCAAGGTGTTGAGATAGCTGAGGCTGGAATAACCGGTTCCGAAATCGTCCAGCGCGATATTGATCCCGGCATTCTTGAGCCGCTGTAGCACCATCGAGGTCTTGTTACGGTCGGAGATGATGGCGCTTTCCGTCACTTCCACCTCAAGACGGTGGGCCGGAAGCCCTGATTTCTGCAAAGCATTCGCAATGTCGCGGGCAATGTCGCTGCTTTTCAGATCAATGGCCGACAGATTGACGGAAACGCCGATCCGGTCCCCCCATGACAGGCAATCGGCACAGGCCTGGGCCAGCATGAAGCGCGTAATATCGGTAATGATGCCCATCTCTTCCGCAAGCGGAATGAACTCGGCAGGCGGCACGAAACCAAGTTCCGGATGCTCCCATCGCGCCAGCGCCTCACATGCGACAACGCGCAAGGACTGCGCGCTGACAATGGGCTGGTAGACCACCTTGATCTCGCCGTGATCGATGGCAAGTCGCAGATCGGCTTTGAGTTTCTGGCGTCCGCGATATTTGGTATCCATCGCATCAACAAAGATCGACCAGGGTTTGTCTTCCCTGCTTTTGGCTTCGTAGAGCGCCAGATCGGCATTGATGTGCATGCTGCCGACATCGCATCTTTCGAGATCCTCGATCGCGATGCCTGCACTGATATCGATATGGACCTGATCGCCGTCGAGATCATAAACCCCGGTCACAACGGCCATGATGTGATCCATCACACCTGCCGCTTCAGCCTCGCTGCGCAAGTTGAAGACAAACACCACGAATTCGTCGCCGCCGAACCGCGAGGTGATAAAACGCTGCGGATCGAGCGAACTGAGCCGCTCCGCAAACAGGCGCAACAGCACGTCACCTGTATGATGTCCCAGCGTATCGTTGACATGCTTGAAATGATTGATGTCGATGACGATGAGAGCAGCCCGCGTACCCATTTGCTGGTGGGAACGCATGGCTCGTACCAGGGTCTCGAAATAATTGCGGTTCGGCAGGCCGGTCAGACCGTCGTAGCGCGCCATATGCTGGATGCGCGCTTCCGCTTCCACGCGCTGCGTCACATCCTCGAACATCAGGACCGCCCCCTCATTGAGGGTCTGGTTGCCGATACATTCGATATAACGCTGGTTCGAAAGCTGGAAAATGTCGCGGGTACGTTTGCCGAGCAGAAGATCCTGCATGCGCACATATACGCTCTTCAAATCTTTCTGCGGAAACAGCCCCTTCTTCGCGCAGTAGCGCAGCAGAACGTCGAGCTTGCGGCCATGCAGCTTCGTGTGTTCGGCGATCTGCAGCATCGCCTTGGCCTTGTTGTTGATGACCGCGATACGGTGCTGGCTGTCGAACATCAGCAGGCCCTGCGGCATGTTGTTGAGCGCCGCATCGAAACGCCCGGCCACGATTGAGAGGCGCCGCTTGCCCATAACCGCGGCGAAGAGAAACTCGCGCAGGCCATTGGCCATCTGGATATTGGACAGGAAATACGGGATCAGCAGCAGACCGATAATGACGTGAAACGGCGTTCCGGCCAGAATGAGCCCGGCCAGAACCGGAATAAGCGTGCAGGCCGACATCAGGACGACGGCTTTCGCCGAAGCATAATTGCGGCCCACAATGGAAACGACCGAGGCCAGCAGCACGGTCAAACTGGCAAGCTCGGCGAAAGAATCCCGCAGCACATAGCTTGAGAAAAAGCACAACATGCCAAGCGTCAGGCAGACGGCGGATGCGCCAATCAGATAACGCGTTTCCCACCGGTCGAGATCGGCATGGGAAAGCGATTGCTGTTTTGCCTGATCGAACTTGTGCATGTCGAAGATGCGACCGACGGCTATGACGGCGAAGACACCGGCAAAGACCAGATAGCGCCAGTCGTCAGTTTTTACATAGATAACGACGCAGGCTACAACGTGCGCGAGCAAGCCGAACCAAAGCGTCGTACGATTGCCGTACAGCGCTCTGAGAAAAGATAGCCGCACATCTGCAGGTATCTCAGGTTTACGGCTTTGCCACATTCGATGCATTAATCCCTTACACGGGGAGGCAATATCGCACTAATGACTTAAAAATATCTTTCGGGATATTAAACCACAAGCTGTCATGGCAACCACCATAAGATGTATTCAGATATTTTTTAAGGAAACCCACAGACGCACAACCCTCAAAGGCCAATTACAACCATAGGCATTCATCTTTTAGTCGTCCCAATATTACTGAAATGCCTATAATGGGAGAACAGGAACAGGTTAGTTTCCCTGTTTCCGAGAATTAATCCAAATTAGTCGAAGTGGATATTCTACTGCCAGACCCCCACCGGCTAGAGGAAAAACCTGTCCCACAAGTCACGATGCGGGAAATAGTCGCCCGAGAAACTTTCCAACTCTGTCAGAGTTGATGCCCCCCATCAATGGTAATGATTGAGCCCGTCATATAGCGGCTCGCATCGGAAGCCAGCATCAGCACAACCCCGTCCAGATCCTCCGGCTCGCCAAGGCGCCGCATCGGGTTTCGACCTTTGAAGTAGCCGCCCGCAGGACCCTGTAGTTGCTCTTCGTTGATTCGGGTCGGAAACCATCCCGGCGAAATCGCATTGACGCGAATATCGTGGGCAGCCCATTCCAGCGCCAGTGCCCGCGTCATCTGGGTAACACAGGCCTTGGACATCGAATAGGCTGCAGCCCCTTTCTGTGGACGCTCGCCCAGAATGCTGGTCGTATTGACGATGGAACCGCCCTCGCCGCGCTCGATCATGCGGCGGGCAGCCTCCTGCGCCACGAAAAAGGCACCGGCAACATTGACTTCGAATATATGCTCAAGCATATCGCGCGTCGTATCGAGCGCGCGCGCCATATGGGCGACGCCGGCATTGTTGAAGAGCGTCGTTACCGGCCCGAAACGCGCCTCCGCCTCATCGAAAGCACGTATGATTTCATCCGGATGGGTTACATCCGCCATGATTTCCAGAACCTCGCCCCCCGACGGGCAGATGCTTTCACCCGCATGTGTGCGCGAGATCGAAATCACCCGCGCACCATGCCCCGCCAGCACATGGACCATTCTGAGGCCCAACCCCGAAGAACCTCCCGTCACGGCAATAACCTTGCCCCTGACGGAGAACAGCTGATCGTCAGTCATTTGTCCCCTCAACTGCCAATCTCTCTTTATCTGTTCCTAGATTATCGGGAGCAGCATTTGAACCATCTTCGACCGTAAAAATCGGTTCAAATCAACACAATACACAGAAGGCACGACGAAAGACCTATGGCGTAGCCGATAGGCGACACCTGTTCGTGATTGCGCGCGCTATTGCGGAGAAGTAAGTGTCAACGCAAGTAGAGCATTTCCAGTTTAAATTGCATCGTTGGAAATGCTCTAATTCTTTGTTCTTACGCATTGTCCTACGCAAAACCGCTTCGCACTTTTGCTGGAAATGCTTTAAGCGCATAATCCGACTGGTGGAAACGAACATTATGCCCAAGACTTCTCGCCCTCTCGTCGCCGTGCCGACCGATGTGAAGCCGTTTGAAAACTACACCTGGCATGCAGCGCCCCAGCAATATCTGGCAGCGGCAATCGATGTTGCGAAAGTAACCCCGCTGCTGGTGCCGAGCTTCGGCGACAAGATGGACCTCGACGCCATTCTGGATGCCGTCGACGGTGTTCTCATCACAGGTTCCAAATCGAACGTTAACCCGGCGCTCTACGGCGTCGAACCGAGCGCCGCGTTCGAACCCTATGACAATGCCCGCGACGCGACTTCACTGCCGCTCATCCGCGCCGCCATTGAAAAGGGTGTTCCGGTGTTGGCCATCTGCCGCGGCATACAGGAACTGAACGTCGCGCTTGGCGGTACGCTCGCCACCGAAATTCAGGAGCTCGAAGGCCGGATGGACCACCGCGCGCCTGAATCCGAAAGTCAGGCCGAGCGTTTCGCCATCCAGCACCCGATCAAGCTCAACCCGAACTCATGCCTTGCGGAAATCCTGAAAGAAGAAAGCGTGCGCGTGAATTCCGTTCACCGTCAGGCCATCGACAAGCTTGCCCCGCAGCTTGAGGTCGAAGCCATCGCCGAAGACGGCACGGTAGAGGCCGTATCGGTGAAGAACGCGAAGGGATTTGTCGTCGGCGTCCAATGGCATCCGGAATATTGGGCGCATTCCGATGCCCCGTCGCGCAAGATCTTCGAGGCGTTCGGCGATGCCGTGCGAAAGTATAGTTTAGGGGAATAGGGGAATAGGGGAATAGGGGAATTTGAAAGAATCGGATAAGTTAAAGCAAGTTATTTTCAGCTTACTCCCTTACTCCCTTACTCCCTTACTCCCTTACTCAGCGATCGCAACCACACCGCAATCCCCGGCTTCCGAGCCGAAGACGAGGCGGTGGCCCTGTTCATCCCAGCCCATGCTGGTGATTGCGCCCTTGCCCGGGCGGCGCAGCAGAACTTCCTTGCTGTCGGCGAAACGTGCGATCAGGATCATGCCGTCATTATAACCAATGGCTGCAATATCCTCGACCGGATGGCAGGCGACGGATGTCACCATACTGTCGCCACGCAGGCCAAGCTCCAGAGGAGCCTTGCCCATCGGGCCGTCCTTGCCTGCAAAGGGCCAGACGATTGCCGCAGGCGCGCCGGACGTGGCGAGCCACTTGGCCTTGGCGCTCCACGACCAGTCTTTCACCTTCGCCGGATAGCCGGTCATGCGCATATGCTTGGTGTCTTCGAGACGCCAGCCATGCAGGGCGTTTTCCTGCATCGAGGTGACGAGGAAGCGTCCGTCAGGCGAAAAGATCACGCCGATATGCGCGCCCTTCCATTCCAGTTCAACGGGTTTCGCCGCCGTTCCGGTCCAGATCAGGGTTGCACCATTATAGCGCGCAATAGCCAGTCGCTGGCCCTTCGGCGCAAAGGCGATGCCCTCGACGCTGCGTTCCTGTACAAATTCCTGAATTTTGCCGTCGGAGGTGCGCACCCAGGCGGTGCGACCCGATGCAAAGCCGACAGTTCCGCCGGGACCACTTGCCACCGCCGTCATCCATTTGCGCGGTATCTTCGCAAGTTCGCTCACTGTTCCATCGGCGTCCGTACGGCAGACACGACCATCTTCGCCGCCGGTGATGAGCGACTTTCCATCAACGGACACAGTCGCGCTCAGCAGCCCATCATGAGCTGCCGAGGTCTTGGTTCCGTTGTTGAGCTGATGGATCGAACCATCCGCCATGGCGAAGAAGGGAATGCCGCCGACAAAGCGCGCATAAAGACAATGACCTTCGAGGTCGAGCGGAGCTACTGTAGGCATCGGCTTCCGGTATTTCTTGTTTACTTGACTTGGCTGTTTTCGAAGCCGGCTTTCAAGGCAGCAGGATCGAGTTCACGACCGATGAAGACGAGACGGCTTTCACGCTTTTCGTCTTCCTTCCACGCGCGCTGGTGGTCGCCCTCAATTATCATGTGCACGCCCTGCACCACATAGCGATCCGGATCGTCCTTGAAAGCGATGATACCCTTGAGGCGGAGAATGTTCGGCCCCTGCGTCTGGGTGATATTCTGGATCCACGGGAAGAATTTCGCCGGATCGATTTCACCAGCCCTGAGCGACACCGACTTCACCGTTACATCATGGATCGGTGATGCATGATCGTGATGATGATCATGGTCGCAATCAGGACCGCAGACATGATCATGGTCATGATGATGGTGGTCGTGCCCATGGTGATCATTATCACGATCGTGATCGTGGTCGTGGTCGTGGTCGTGGTCGCAATCCGGTCCGCATACGTGATCGGGATGATCGTGGTCGAGAAAGTGCGGGTCGTTGTCCAGAACACGCTTCAGGTCGAAGGCGCCGCGATCCAGCACGCGGTCGAGCGGGATAGAGGCGCGCTCCGTGCGATGGATGATGGCATGCGGGTTGATGGCGCGCACGGTCGCCTCGATGGCAGCCAGTTCCTGCGGCGTCACGAGGTCTGTCTTGTTGATAAGCACCACATCGGCAAAGGCAATCTGGTCTTCCGCCTCGCGGCTGTCCTTCAGGCGCAGCGGCAGATGCTTGGCATCGACAAGGGCGACAACCGCGTCAAGGCCGGTCTTGGCGCGCACGTCATCGTCCATGAAGAAGGTCTGCGCGACCGGAACGGGATCGGCCAGGCCGGTGGTTTCCACCACGATGGCGTCGAAACGACCCGGACGGCGCATCAGGCCCTCCACCACGCGGATCAGGTCGCCGCGCACGGTGCAGCAGATGCAGCCATTGTTCATTTCATAGATTTCTTCGTCCGACTCGACGATCAGGTCGTTGTCGATACCGATCTCGCCGAATTCATTGACGATGACGGCATAACGCTTGCCGTGATTTTCAGTCAGGATGCGGTTGAGAAGAGTGGTTTTACCCGAACCCAGATAACCGGTCAGAACGGTCACGGGAATGCGGCCAGCTTCAGTGGTCGTCGTGCTTTCAGACGGAGCTTCGGTTTGGGCTTCAGCCTGGCTCATGGTCATGCCTCTTGAAGTTGTGGCCCGGTGTGGCCAGCATGAAGCGGCACAGCACCGAAACCTCGGATAGGACAATTCATATAAGGGAAGGGCAACGTGAATGCCATATGCAATGCTATAATATTACATCCACCCAATCACATTCACGCCAGTTGGTGCACAGGTTTTGCGGGGTTAAAGCATGTCTCCCAAAAGCGGGAACCGCCTTCGCGGGGAAATCAGTCCACTGGACTGATTTCTGGTCCCGCTACGATGGGATAAAGACATGCGTGAAAACAAAGCTTAAAGCGTGTTCCCTGAATATAATGGGATGCAACACGCTTTAACCCGCCTGACTGGCGAGGCGCTGCGACTTGAACCGGTCAAGATCGAACCTGTCGACATCGCGCAGCAAGTCGATAAAGCCTGCAACCGCATTAGCGATCAGTTTTTCTCCAGCCTCAGCCGTTGCGGCAGCAGCGTTGCCTGCAACCCCTTCCGGGTTGAGATCGTGCATCTTCCAGCCGAAGGCATGAGGGCCATAGGCGCGCAGAAACTTGAATTCCTCGGCATAACGTGACTGGGCGTTGGAGAAATTGCGTGCCTTCGACATATCCACCAGATCAGGGCGCAGCGCCAGCATCACCGATGTCTCGATCAAGCCGCCATGAATGTCGAGTGCTTTTTCCTCTGGCGTAATCAGGCCTTCCGGCAGGCCGAAGCGGGTCCAGCTTGTGGCGACAGCAAGCATGTCGAGCCGTGTGCGCAGTTCTGTCGCTACAATCGTCATCAGCGGCGAATTTCCGCCATGCGCGTTCAGCATGACCAGTTTGCGAATACCGCCTGCATGAAGGTTTTCGCCGATGCCGACCCACTGGTTCACGGCCTCGGCGAAAGCGAGGCTCTGTGTTCCTTCGGTATCCATGTGCTCGATGGAATAGCCGACCGGCTGGGCGGGCAGAAAGTTGACATTCAGCTCGGCAGGCAGCGCATCGCTAACGCGCGCGACAATGCCTTCGGCGATAATCGTATCCGTTTCAAACGGCAGGTGAGGCCCATGCTGTTCGTGAGCGCCAAGGGGCAGAACGACAATCATGTCGCTGTTTTGATCGCGCAGATCGGTCATGTTTTCCTCGCTTTATTCTTTTCTTCGAGCCTGAGACCCTAACGCTCGTTAGCCATGACAGCAACCGGGCCTTGTTGTTTCATAAGTCGGACAATATTTTACGATATATGGATGGATGGGACTATCGATCAGGCGACAGGAACTATTTCATTTTAACGCGCATCTCGTCCGAAAACTGTTTCACACTTTTCGGGATGCGCTCTAAAGTCAAAAAACAAGGGCGAGGTGGCGATGAGCAAGGACAATAAGGCGGTTGTACTTTACCGGCTGCAATCCGTGGCACGACTGTCGCGGACGGTGCTGGCCACGCGGCTTCTGGAACAGGGGCTCTATGCAGGGCAGGATGCAGTCATGCTGCAACTGGCTGCGGAAGACGGGCTGACGCCGGGTGTTCTTGCACAGCGGCTGGGTGTGCGCCCGCCCACCATCACCAAAACCATTGCGCGCCTGCAGAGCCAAGGTTTCGTGGCAAAACGCGCCTCGGAAACCGACCAGCGCCAGTCGCATGTCTATCTGACACAGACCGGTCTCGAGACGATCAAGGCAATCGAGAAATCCATTCGCAAGACCGAAAAGGACATGCTGAAGAGCCTCGATAAAAAAGACCGCAAGACCTTCCTCAAGATGTTGAGCCGGATGGAAAGCAATCTTGCGCTTCGCGGTGTCACACGCCTTCCCGACGAGCCTGAAACGGACGTGCCTGAAGAGGACGACGTGGAATAAGCCTGCCGTTTATCGGGCTCTAACTATTTGTTTTGATGCGTATCTTGGCTGGAAACCGTTAAACACTTTTCAAGATGCCTGCTATCGAAAATGCTTCCAATTCAAGGATTGCAATGGCATAACCGTTCGCAGGACGAACGGTCGCGTCACACCTTGTCAGGTTGCGGCCGCGTCTCCGGTTGCGGCACGGACCAATTTGGGGAGGCGACTTGGCCCAGAAAATAAAGCTATCGACCATCGCTGATGCGCTTGGTGTTTCGACAGCCACAGTTTCGCTCGCTTTGCGCGACAGCCCCCTCGTTGCCGACCAGACCCGCGAGAAGATCAAGGAGCATGCCCGCACGATCGGTTATATCTATAACCGTCGCGCCGCGAGCTTGCGCACATCACGCTCCGGCATCGTCGGCGTCGTGGTGCATGACATCATGAACCCGTTCTTTGCGGAAATTCTCAAATCCATCGAAACGGAACTGGACCGGTCGCGGCAGACCTTCATCCTGTCCAACCATTACGACCAGCTCGAAAAGCAGCGTACCTTCATGGACACGCTTTTGCAGCTCGGCGCGGATGGGGTGATCATGTCGCCGGCTATCGGCACGCCGCCCGAAGATATCCAGCTTGCGGAAGATAACGGCCTGCCGGTCGTGCTGATCGCGCGTAGCGTCGATGGTGTTCATGCGCCGGTTTTCCGGGGTGACGATGCCTACGGCATCGGCCTTGCCACCAATCATCTGATTTCGCTCGGACATACGCGCATCGCCATGATCGGCGGTACGGACCAGACTTCGACAGGCCGTGATCGTTATCGCGGCTATGTGCAGGCCATGGACAAGGCCGGCCTTGAGGTTCGTCCCGACTGGCGTATTGCCGGGCCGCGCACGAAGCAAGGCGGCTTTGAAGTCGCGCCACAATTTCTGGCATTGAAGGACAAGCCGACGGCTGCGGTCTGCTGGAACGACCTGACGGCCATCGGCCTGATGAACGGCATTGCCCGTGCCGGGCTGGTGCCGGGCGAGGACATTTCCGTGACCGGTTATGACGATCTTGAGGAAGCGGCCATCGCGACGCCTGCGCTCACGACCGTCTGGAACGGGCAGCGCGAAGTGGGGCGCCGTGCCGCCCGCGCGCTGCTCGACCAGTTGAACGGTGTGGAGGTTTCTTCGATGCAGGAACTCATCAAGCCGGAACTGCATATCCGGCAATCGACATCCAAGCCAAAACACGGCTGATTTTCCCCGCACCGGTGGCCTCTTGGCGGACCGGTTTTCTTTACGCATTCTCCCAGGCAAAACCGCTACGCACTTTTGCCGGAAATGCTCCGTGACATGAGGAATGCCATGACAAAACGCGACGCGACTATACTGGTGCTCGGCAACTTCGATGATTATGCCGTGCAGAGGCTTTCGGGTGAGTTCAATGTCCAGCGTATTGCGCGCGGCGACACTGCACTTCTGGATGCGGCCTGGGCGAAGGACGTAAAGGGCATTGCCAGCATGTCGACCGTCGATGCAGCGCTGATCGACGCATTGCCCGATCTTGAAATCGTTGGCAATTTCGGTGTCGGTTACGATGCGGTGGATGCAAAACATGCCGGTACGAAGAATGTCATGGTCACCAATACGCCTGACGTCCTGACGGATGAAGTGGCGGACACGACCATCGGTCTTTTGATCGACACGGTGCGCGAACTGTCGAAGTCACAGGACTTCCTGCGCGCTGGCAACTGGGTCAAGGAAGGCCGCTACCCGCTGTCGAAGCTTTCATTGCGGGGACGCAAGGTCGGCATTTTCGGGCTCGGCCGCATCGGCAAGGCGGTTGCCCACCGGATCGAAGCATTTGGCCTGCCAATTGCCTATCATAATCGCCGCAAGTCCGCTGATGTCACCTATGAATATCATCCGAGCCTCAAGGAACTTGCCGAGGCCGTAGACACACTCATTCTGGTCGCGCCGGGCGGCGCAGAAACAGCCAAGGCCGTGAATGCGGAAGTGCTGAAGGCGCTCGGACCGGAAGGCGTACTGATCAATATCGGGCGCGGTTCTGTGGTGGATGAAGATGCGCTTGCCGAAGCGCTACAGAACGGAACGATTGCCGCAGCCGGTCTCGATGTCTTTGCAAACGAACCGCACGTGCCACAGGCATTGCTCAATGCCCCCAACACGGTCTTGCTGCCTCATATCGGCTCTGCCTCGGTCAAAACCCGCCGCGACATGGCCAATCTGGTGATCGACAATCTCATCGCGTGGTTCGACACTGGTTCGGCGCTGACGCCTGTGCCGGAGACCGTTCATGTGAAGGGAGTAAGGGAGTAAGGGAGTAAGGGAGTAAGGGAGTAAGGGAGTAAGGGAGTAAGGGAGTAAGGGAGTAAGGGAAGAAGACCGCTTATTCTCGGACAAAGCAAATATTTTACTTGCCTTGTCCACCACCTGCCCGCACCCTATTCCCCTATTCCCCTATTCCCCTATTCCCCTATTCCCCTATTCCCCTATTCCCCTACTGAACTCACTTCGCTTTCATAGAAACCGCTGGCGCTCCATCTGGTCCCAGCGATGCTACCCATTGACTGATGGCAGCGATATCCTTTTCACCCAGCATATGATCCGCGTCGATCGTGCGGGCATCGACGCGCGCGCCGCCGGAGCGCAGCAGTGCGGAAAGCGCTGGCGCAAACGGTGAATAGAGTTTGTCCTCGTCGCCCGTAATCGTCAGAACACGCGTCTTGCTCAGATTGGCGACCGGAGCATTGTCCAGAACCGGCATCGAGCGCATCAGGATAGCGCGTTTCACCAGATCGGGGTGAAGTATCATGGTTGCAGCCAGAAGATTGGCGCCATTCGAATAGCCCACGAAAGTTGCATGGGTAAGATCAAGGTCCTTTTCGTCGGCCAGACGGGTGAGAAAAGTCACGAAGGCATTGGCTTCGAGCTTAACGTCCTTCTGGTCGAACTTGACCGGCGAGATGCGCTTGTACCAGCGCGTACCGCCATCCTGCATCACGCGGCCACGAATGCCGAGCAATGTGGCGCGCGGCCATATCCTGGAAGCCAGTGGTACAAGGCTGGTTTCATTCCCGCCCGAACCATGCAGCAGAATCACCAGTTCATTCGAAGCCTTTTCCGGCTTGTAGAAGCGGTGGATGAACTGCTTGCTGCGCGAGAAATTCTGTTCAGGGGTGGTTTGCGTATCCATCTTCTTCTCGCGCATTGTCACGCCTTCACCAAGCTTCGGAGCACCCTGCTCTTCCTTCATCGACGCGGCAATAGCGTTCAGAACCTTGCCCTGACCGTTCGTCGAAACGGGCTGTCCTTCGGCCAAAACCGAGCCAGCCGTCACCGTGAGTGCAGCCGCCGCCAAAGCGGCAATAAACATCTTCTTTACCATGATCTCAACATAGCCAATGAGACGTTAACGAAGGTTTGAAGGCAGCTCTTCCCGGGTGCGTCCCCACCCCTGCCGGCGATAATCACATGACCCGACACATCTGTTCGAAATTGCTTCAGGCTCTTTCGGGATGCACGAATATAATGCCGTTAACAGCCGAGTTTTAGCGAGAATATGGCAGAACGCACGAAAAGTTACATCGTGTTACAATTCTGTTACAATTTCACGCAGCTTCAACAATGCGTGAACAACATCATGTTCGCAAATTATCCATGCTTTTGACGCGTTTACGTGGGATCGTATCTACAAGTTGAGGGTCGATTGTTTTGGAAGTGGGAGTGACCATGAGCAGCTTCAAACCTGGGCGTTTTTCATCCGCTCGTCTCACTTATGATGCGGTGACGCCCAAAAACCTCTACCTGAACCGGCGCGCGTTCATGGTCGGAGCGGGTGCGCTGGCCGCTGCCGGTGTCGCATCATCCGCCTTCGCTGAACCGCTCAAGGCCAGGGCTTCCGCCTATAAGGTCGATGAAAAACTGACCCCGCAGGACGCGGTGACGACCTATAACAACTTCTACGAGTTCGGCACGGACAAGAGCGACCCGTCCGCCAACTCCGGCAGTTATAAACCGCTGCCGTGGAAGCTCACGGTCGATGGCCTTGTGAAACAGCCAAAAGAATTCGACATTCAGGACCTGATTGCGAAGATGCCGCTCGAAGAACGCATCTATCGGATGCGTTGCGTCGAGGCATGGTCGATGGTTATTCCCTGGATCGGCTTTCCGCTTGCAAGTCTTCTGTCGCAGGTGGAGCCGCTTGGTTCCGCCAAATACATTGCCTTTACCGGCCTCGTGCGACCGGAAGAAATGCCGGGCCAGACCGGTCTCTTTCAGGTTCTCGACTGGCCTTATATCGAGGGCCTGCGTCTTGATGAGGCCAACCATCCGCTGACCATCCTTTCGGTCGGCCTTTACGGCGAGACACTGCCGAATGCAAACGGCGCGCCCATCCGGCTCGTGGTGCCGTGGAAATACGGCTTCAAGGGGATCAAGGCGATCACGAAGATCAGCTTTGTCGAAAAGCAGCCACCGACCTCATGGCAGCAACAGGCCGCCAACGAATATGGCTTCTACGCCAATGTGAACCCGGAGGTCGATCACCCGCGCTGGAGCCAGGCGACCGAGCGGCGTATCGGCGAAGGCAGCTTTCTCGGCTCGGGCCGTCGCCCGACATTGCCATTCAACGGTTATGGCGACGAAGTCGCGTCGCTCTATGCGGGCCTGAACCTGAAAGCGAATTACTGACATGGCAGCAGCGACCCAGACAAGCAACCAGACAGCTAGGAAGAAAACAACCCGGCCCGGTGAATGGAAAATCTGGCTGCTCTATGCGGCTGGTTTCGTTCCGGCAGTCTGGACGTTCTATCTGGGCGCAAGCGGCAATCTCGGTGCCGATCCGGTCAAGACCTTCGAACACATGCTTGGCCTTTGGGCTCTGCGCTTTCTGATTCTGACCCTCATGGTCACGCCGATCCGTGACCTGACCGGCATCGCGTTTTTACGCTACCGGCGGGCACTCGGCCTGCTTGCCTTCTATTATGCGCTGATGCACTTCGCCACCTATATGGTGCTGGATCAAGGCCTGAATATTTCCGCCATCATTACCGATATCGTGCGACGGCCCTTCATCACCATCGGCATGATCAGTCTGGTCCTGCTGGTGCCGCTGGCGCTCACCTCCAACAACTGGTCGATTCGTAAACTCGGTCGCCGCTGGAACAGCCTGCACAGACTGGTTTATGTCGCGATAGCGGGCGGCGCCATCCATTTCATCATGTCGGTAAAGAGCTGGCCCGCCGAACCGGTTATCTATGCCGGGATCGTCAGCGCGCTGCTTCTGTGGCGTCTGGTGCGCCCGCACGCCCGCAACCGCAAGCCTGTTGCCCGCCCGCGCGGCGAAGCAATGGCGCTCAAGAAATAATCCCGAAATGCAGAGCAACTTTTTACAGTTTCTAATATAGAAACTTAAATTTCCTATTCTAAGGGATACCCCCATGACATGACGATGCAAATCATGTCAGTATCCCGACGATTTCCGCACGCTGAATAATTCCAGACAGCGGCAACCGACGAATACGGAATGCATATGTCTTCTCTCCTGAAATCGGCTCCCGTCCGCATCGCAGGCAAATTCGTCTTCATTTTATTCGCCCTTATCTTTGCGATATGGGCCAGCTTTGCCATGTGGTTCCAGTTGCCCTTCGGCGACGCCGTGCGCGGATCGGTCATCGCCGTCTGGCTTCTGATCGCGCTGGGGGTGATTGCGGGCGAAAGACATTATAGCTGTTGGCGCAGGCGACTGGTCTTCTGCCTTCTGGCGCTGGTGATGCTGGGGGCATGGTCGACGGTGCGCCCATCCCTCAACCGTATATGGGCGCCCGATGTCGCCCGCACGGTAACGGGGCAGATCAATGGCGACATTGTCACCCTTTCCAATGTCCGCGACTTCATCTGGCGGACAACGGAAGATTTTACGCCCAACTGGAAAGAGGAAAGCTACGACCTCAGCAAGATCACGTCCGTGGACGTCTTTCTTTCCTACTGGTCAGGCCCTGCAATCGCCCACACGCTTCTGTCATTCGGGTTTGAGGATGGTCGCCATGTGGTCTTTTCCGGTGAGATCCGCCGCGAACACCATGAGGTTTATTCGCCGATTGCCGGTTTCTTCCGCAAATATGAGCTGGCGATGATTGCCGCCGAAGAGCGCGACATCATCTATCTGCGCACCAATGTCCGCAAGGAAAACGTCTATCGCTATCGCGTGAAACTGCCGCAGGCAGGCGCGCGCGAACTCTTCCTGTCCTATGTGGAGCTTGGCAATCAACTGGCTGAACAGCCGAAATTCTACAATACGCTGACGGCGAACTGCACCACGATCATCTTCCACATGGCGCGCGTGCTGGACCCGACTTTCCCGTTCGATTACCGCATTCTCCTGTCGGGCTACCTGCCCGGCTATCTGCACGATCACGGCTGGATCGAAAATGGCGGCACGCTGGAGGAAACACGGGAACGCGCGTCGATCGATGCAAGAGCGCTGGCAGGCGGACGCGACGGCTTTTCGGAACGAATCCGCAAATAGAGCATTTCCAGCAAAAGTGCGAAGCGGTTTTGCGTAGGATAATGCGTCAAAACAAAAGGATAGAGCGGTTCTACTGATTCCGTTTTAACTGGAACCGCTCTAGAAACCCCCGCCGAAACCGAAATTTCGACGGGGTTTGCATCGATATGAAGAAATTACACCGCAGCGGTGATGATGATTTCAACCTTGTAGTCAGGCGTTGCCAGCGCTGCTTCGCCGGTGGCGCGGGCTGGTGTGTGTGCCGGATCGACCCATGCGTCCCAGACAGCGTTCATTTCGGCAAAGTCCTTCATGTCGGCGAGCCAGATGATGGCTTGAAGGATTTTGGTCTTGTCGGAACCCACTTCCTTGAGAAGACGGTCCACCTCGGCCAGAACGGCCTTGGTCTGTTCGGTGACGCTGGCCCCCGGATTTCCCACCTGACCGGCGAGATAAACGGTGTTACCGTGAACAACGGCCTGGCTCATGCGCGGGCCGACTCCGATGCGACGGATGCTCATGGTGAACTCCTCTCAATAATGCTCTTCTGCGGAAATGGTCCCGCATGTGAAAATGTTGCGCATCCTTATTAAAGCCCTAGTTTGCTTTGGCAATGCCATTACCCGCCTGAATGATGCAATTTCAGTAAAAAGAGGAGGAGGATCATGTCGGAACCACTCGCAGAGATATATCGCGACTATATTGCATGCCTGAACCGGCAGGATTGGGACAACCTCGGGCTTTATGTCCACGAGGCGGCAACGCATAACGACCGACCTTTGGGACTTGGCGGCTACCGCACGATGCTGGAACAGGATTTCGAGGCGATTCCCGATCTGCGCTTCAACATTGAGCTGCTTGTCAGCGAACCGCCCCATATCGCCAGCCGCCTTCAATTCGACTGTACGCCGAAGGCGATGCTGTTTGGGCTTCCGGTCAACGGCAAACGAATCCAGTTCGCCGAGAATGTTTTCTATGAATTCGAGAACACACTGATAAGGAATGTCTGGTCGGTCATCGACAAGGCAGCGATTGAAGCGCAACTGTGATCATATCAGGCATGTCTTTATCCCAAAACCGGTTCCCACTTTTGGGAGACAAGCTTTAGCGCCCATCACCATTGACTCTTTGCCCCCCTCCCCCTATAAGCCGCGTCACGTTCGCCCGCGCGGTTTACGGATGGTTTTGTGCTGTCCACTGCCGGGACAAGAACCAGCTCCTGTTCAATAGAACATGATCCCGAAAAGTGAAAAATGGTTTCGGACAAGATCGTGTTCAACGGAAAAACAGAATTAAGAAGGGCCGCACACCGCGGTATTAAATAAATGAAGCGCACTTACCAGCCATCCAAGATCGTCCGCAAGCGTCGCCACGGTTTCCGTGCACGCATGGCAACCACCGGCGGCCGCAAGGTTCTTGCTGCTCGCCGTTCGCGCGGCCGTAAGCGGCTTTCCGCTTAATCTTTTCCCGCGCTGTCGCGCGGTGAATGAAGATATGAACAAGCCGAAACAAATACTCCGCCTTCGCAAGAGAGCGGAGTTTTTGGCTTTGAGGAATGGTGAAAAGCGACGTGGTCCACTGTTTCTTCTCGAAGTCCGCGAGCGGACCGAAGAAGAATCGCAAACCGCCAAAATCGGCGAAAAACCCCGTGCCGGTTTCACCGTAACAAAGAAAAACGGCAACGCCGTGATACGAAACCGCATCCGCCGCAGGCTGCGAGAAGCGGTTCGTTGTCACGCAGGGCGTGACATGGCGCCTTCGACCGACTATGTGATCGTAGCGCGCGAGCAAGCCCTCACTGCGCCCTTTTCGCGACTGACCGAAGAACTCTCCCGCCGCATCAAGGCAAAGGGTGAACGGCGGGGCGATGGGAAACGCCGAACGGAAAGACCGGAATCAGGACCCGTCAATGGAAAATAATCGCAATTTCTTCATCACCATTGCCCTGTCCATCCTCGTGCTAACGCTGTGGCAAGTGTTTTATCTGGGTCCCAAAACGGAAGCCCAGCGGGAGCAGGCGCGCATTGAGGAGCAGCAGCAACAGAAACAACAGGCGACGCAACAGCAGGCTCAAAGTGGCGACACGCCGCAGATGCCCGCCACCTCCGGGAACATACCCGGCCACGGCGATGTTGCAGCCGCAGGCGGCACGCTGACCCGTGAAGCAGCCATTGCCCAGACGCAGCGCGTCGAAATCGATACGCCTTCGCTGCGCGGTTCGATCAACCTGACCGGCGCGCGCCTCGATGATCTCTTCCTCAAGAATTATCACGAGACCGTCGACGACAATTCTCCGAATATCGAACTGCTCGCACCCTCGGCGCTGAAGCAGGGCTATTTCGTTGAACTCGGCTTCACCGGCAATGACACGACCGGCCCGGTTCCGGGTCCGAACACTGTCTGGACCGTGGAGGGCAACAACAAGTTGACCCAAGCCACGCCGGTCACGCTGACCTATACCAACGAGAAGAACATCACGTTCAAGCGCGTCATCTCGGTTGACGACGCCTATATGTTCGCCGTTGAAGACACCATCACCAACAATACCGGCGCACCGATCTCGCTGGCTTCCTATGGCCGCGTGACCCGCTTCAATCAGCCGGAACATGCAAGCGCGACCTATGTGCTTCATGAAGGCCTGATCGGCGTCATGGGGCAGGACGGCCTGCAGGAAATCAAATATTCCAAGGTCGAAGACGACAAGGACATCTCGTTCAAGGACGTCATGGGCGGCTGGCTCGGCATCACCGACAAATACTGGGCCGCAACGCTCGTACCGCCACAGGACGAAAAGTTCACCGGTCGTTTCTCGCACTTTACCAATGATCGTCCGCGCTATCAGACCGACTTCCTCGGCGCACCGATGACCATCGCACCCGGCCAGGCACAGACGCTGAAAAACCACGTCTTCGCCGGTGCAAAAGTGGTTTCCAACATCAAGAACTATGAAGAAAAGCTTGGCATTAAGCAGTTCGAACTCCTGATCGACTGGGGCTGGTTCTACTTCATCACCAAGCCGATGTTCTATCTCATCGACTGGATCTACAAATTCTCGGGCAATTTCGGCGTCGCCATTCTGGTCGTCACCGTTCTGCTGAAGGGTCTGTTCTTCCCGCTTGCCAACAAGTCGTACAAGTCGATGGCGCGCATGAAGCTGGTGCAGCCGAAGCTGACTGAAATCCGCGAAAAATATGCGGATGACAAGATGAAGCAGCAGCAGGAGATGATGCAACTCTACAAGCAGGAGAAGATCAATCCTCTGGCCGGTTGCTGGCCGGTGGTGGTGCAGATTCCGGTGTTCTTCGCCTTGTATAAGGTTCTGTATGTCACCATCGAAATGCGTCACGCGCCGTTCTTTGGCTGGATTCATGATCTTGCCGCACCCGATCCGACCTCGCTCTTCAACCTGTTCGGTCTTCTGCCTTACACCGTGCCGCACTTCCTGATGATCGGCGTCTGGCCGCTCCTGATGGGCATCACGATGTTCCTGCAGATGCGCATGAACCCGACGCCGCCGGATCCGACGCAGGCAGCCATCTTCACCTGGATGCCAGTGATCTTCACTTTCATGCTGGCTTCGTTCCCGGCCGGTCTGGTGATCTACTGGGCGTGGAACAACCTGCTCTCCATCACCCAGCAGGGCGTCATCATGAAGCGCCAGGGCGTGAAGATCGAGCTCTTCGATAATCTCAAGGGCCTCTTCAAGCGAAAGCCGAAAGAAGCGAAGAAATAGACTTGAAAGAACCCCGCTTCGGCGGGGTTTTTTGTGCCGTCATGTTGACAATGCAGCTCATAACATTGATGCGTGTACGCAAGAGAACATACCGACCGGGACAGAACCATTGAGCGAGCAGGATAAGAAGCAGGCGGCGATCGAGGCCGCTCAGGCAGCGGCAGACGCGGTCCGGGAAGCCCAGGCGGCACTCGCCGAGGAAGGACGCCTGCTCTTCAAGAAATCATGGATTTTCATTCGCGGCGTCCCGTCGATGAATTTCCTGCCGCCCGAAGGTCCGGTGGAGATCGCCTTTGCAGGCCGCTCCAATGTCGGCAAGTCTTCGCTCATCAACGCGCTCGTCAACAAAAAGGGCCTTGCGCGTACGTCCAATACACCGGGCCGCACGCAGGAACTGAACTATTTCGTGCCAGACGGCTATTCCGGCGAAAACGGCGATCTGCCGCCGCTGGCATTGGTCGACATGCCGGGCTACGGCTTTGCCGAGGCTCCGAAAGCACAAGTTGATGCCTGGACGCGCCTGGTGTTCGATTATCTGCGAGGACGCACCACGCTGAAACGCGTCTATGTGCTGATCGATGCCCGCCATGGCATCAAGAAGAACGACGCGGAAGTGCTCGACCTTCTCGACAAGGCGGCTGTGTCCTATCAGATCGTGCTGACCAAGATCGACAAGATCAAGCCTGCGGGCGTACCGCGCCTGATAGAAGAAACGCACAAGCTGACCTACAAGCGCGCCGCCTGCTTTCCCGGTATCATCGCGACATCGTCGGAAAAAGGCGAAGGTTTCGACGAGCTGCGTGCAGCAATTGCACTGCTGCTGAAAGAATACTGATAATCAGCTCGGGCAGCTTTCCGGCTGCCCATCCAACCCTTCGTTCAATCGTTCGAAACGGGCACTCACATGCCCGTCACCGCGCCGGATGTGCAGCACGTAGATACTGTCAAAATCATCGCCGCGCCATTTCGGCACCGCGGCCTTGTCGCCGCCATTGTCCTTCAGCAGATTTCTGGCCAGCTTGAAAAGCTGCTTGTGTTCCCAGCCGACCAGTATCGTCGCATTGCTGTATTGCGGCTGCTCAAGCGCCGCCTGCAGCTTGCCGATCTCGTCATAGCCAAAGCGCGTATCGACCGGCATTCCAAAACGGATGGCAGTCGGCTCCACCGTCGCCAGCGGACGGTTATAGGCATAGGAAATACCTTTATCCTTCTTTTCCTTCGCAGGATCGGGCGCAAAAATGGCATCAGGCTTGCCGAAATCCTGTGCAATGACTGCGGGCAGTTTCAAAGAGCGATTAAGCCCCCGACAACCAAGCTGCCCCATGCCGCCCTGCGGCTTTTCTCCGTGACGGATGAGGATGATCGTTTCGGTCGTTGGTGCCGGTGCAGCATAGGATGCAGATGTGCCAAGCAGGGAGACGAGGACGGCAAGGAATATTTTACGCATGATGCGGTCTCTGAAAATCATTCCGGTTCAAAGACCTGCATAGATGGCAGACCAGCTTTTTGTTGGGCATGTTTCGGGCTGCAAATTCAAATAATCGCGAACGGACAAGCGAAAAATAAGCATCTGCGGATTCCAATTGCGATAAATCCGGTCTAGAAGAACCTGCCTCTTTTGCCCTGTCGCCTGCCATGGAGCCCGCGATGACGACACTTGAAAATCCCGAAATGCAAGCGCAACTCCTCTCCGCGGCCCTGCCCTATATGCAGCGTTACGAGAACAAGCATGTCGTCGTGAAATATGGCGGTCACGCTATGGGCAATCCGGAACTGGGCAAGGCTTTCGCGCGCGATATAGCGCTTTTGAAGCAATCGGGCATCAATCCGATCGTCGTTCATGGCGGCGGCCCGCAGATTCAGGCCATGCTGACCAAGCTCGGTATCGAATCCCGCTTCGAAGGCGGCTTGCGCGTCACCGACGAAAAAACCGTCGAAGTGGTGGAAATGGTTCTGGCCGGTTCCATCAACAAGGAAATCGTCGCCCTCATCAATGCCGAAGGCGAGTGGGCCATCGGTCTTTGCGGCAAGGACGGCAACATGGTCTTCGCGCAGAAGGCACACAAGACCGTCATCGATCCCGATTCCAACATCGAGAAAGTGCTGGACCTCGGCTTCGTCGGAGAACCGGCGGAAGTGGACCGCACCCTGCTTGATCTCCTGGCACGTTCCGAGATGATCCCGGTCATTGCGCCAGTGGCACCGGGCCGCGACGGCCACACCTATAACATCAATGCCGACACTTTTGCGGGCGCGATTGCCGGTGCGCTCGCCGCAACGCGCCTCCTGTTCCTGACCGACGTTCCGGGCGTTCTGGACAAGGACAAGAATCTCATCAAGGAACTGTCGGTAGCCGATGCGCAAGCGCTCATCAAGGACGGCACGATTTCCGGCGGCATGATCCCCAAGGTGGAAACCTGCATCGAAGCAATCCGCCGTGGTGTGGAAGGCGTCGTCATCCTCAACGGCAAGACCCCGCATGCCGTGCTGCTGGAGCTTTTTACCGAGCATGGTGCCGGCACGCTGATCGTGCCGTAATAAGAAGAAGCACGCTGATCGTGCCATAAGGATAGATCATGACCGATATTCCGGACAGAGCTGCTTTCGCCCATGTCACTGACTGGGTGTTCGACCTCGACAACACGCTCTACCCGCACGCCGCCAATCTGTTCTCGCAGATCGACGTGAAGATGACGAGCTATGTCGAGACCCTTCTGAAACTGCCGCGTGACGAAGCGCGCAAGATCCAGAAGCAGTTCTATCTGGAATATGGCACCACGCTGAAAGGTCTGATGGAGTGCCATCAGATCGATCCGGACGACTTTCTGAGACAAGTCCATGATATCGACTATACGTGGCTGGCGCCCGATCCGGCGCTCGGACAGGCAATCAAGGCGCTGCCGGGCCGTCGCTTCATCTTCACCAATGGTGATCGCAGTCATGCCGAACGTGCCGCCAGCCAGCTCGGAATCCTTGATGATTTCGACGATATCTTCGACATTGTAGCGGCAGGCCTGACACCGAAGCCGGAACGGGTCACCTATGACCGCTTCCTCGGTGCCTTCGGCGTCGATGCAGGCAAGGCAGTCATGTTCGAGGATCTGGCGCGCAATCTGGTCGTTCCCAAGGCTCTCGGCATGAAAACCGTGTTGATCGTGCCAAACAACTTTGAGCCTACATTTTCCGAAATATGGGAAAGCGATCCCGAGTTCACCGATCAGGTGGACTATGTGACCGATAACCTGACCCAGTTTCTGGAAACCATAATTGCAAACCGATAGGCATTTCACCGGCCTTGAACAGAAGATCGACGAGGCCGCCCACGGCCTTATCGACAACCTGCCCCGTCACCGGATCACCGATGCGCTGATCGAGTTTCTGGTCTTCGGCTTGAAACAGGCCTGGGCCTGCCTGTTCGGCGGCGCGATGCTGGCGCTCATCATCATGACCCGCTGGTTCTGGCCGGATGGCGGTGCCGGGTTCATCACGCGCTACGATTTCCTGTTCCTGTCAGCACTTGCGATCCAGCTTGCCATGCTGGTCTTCAAGCTGGAAGCATGGGAGGAAGCCAAGGTCATCGTCATCTTCCATATTGTCGGGACAGCGATGGAAGTGTTCAAGACCCATGCCGGTTCGTGGGTCTACCCGGAGGAGAATTTCTTTCGCATCGGCGGCGTGCCGCTGTTTTCCGGCTTCATGTATGCGGCTGTCGGCTCCTATATGGCGCGCATCAACCGCATCTTCGATATAAGGCTGAACCATTATCCGCCGCTCTGGATGACCGTCATTCTGGCCGCCGCAATCTATATCAATTTCTTCGCGCACCACTTCATCTGGGATATGCGCTGGCTGCTGTTCGCCGCGACCTTCGCCCTTTTCTGGCGCACGACCATGCATTACCGCGTCTTCCGCCTTCGACACAAAATGCCGCTGCTGATCGCCTTCCTGCTGACCGCGCTCTTCATCTGGATTGCCGAGAACATCGGTACATGGTCGAAAGCCTGGCTTTATCCGAACCAGCGCAATGGCTGGGAGCTGGTATCAATGAGCAAGCTCGGCTCGTGGTATCTCCTGATGATTATCTCGGTCGTGCTGGTGACACTCGTTCACCGCCCTCGGCCTTATCAAGCAGAAGAAGAGCCGCAAAAAGAAACGCCCGACCATTTGGCCGGGCGTATCGAACAGAATGTCGGAAGCGATCAGAGCTTATAAAAATCTTTGATCTGGCCCCAGGCTTCGTCGGCAGTTTCGACAAAGTTAAGAAGCTCGATATCGGCAGGCGAAATCGTGCCCTGCTCGGCCAGAAACTCGATATTGATCGCCTTGGTCCAGAATTCCTTTCCGAACAGGATCAACGGCATCCGCTCCATACGGTTGGTCTGGATCAGCGTCATTGCCTCGAAAAGCTCATCCATCGTTCCAAAACCACCGGGGAAGACGCAGATCGCCTTGGCCCGCATCAGGAAGTGCATCTTGCGGATCGCGAAATAATGGAAGTTGAAGCAAAGGTCTGGCGTGACATAGACGTTGGGCGCCTGTTCGTGCGGCAGCACAATGTTGAGCCCGATCGTCGGGGCACCGACATCGGCCGCACCGCGATTACCGGCTTCCATGACGCCAGGGCCACCACCCGTCACCACGATGAACTCGCGATAATAGGTCGTCGCGGAATATTCGGAGCAAAGTCGCGCGAATTTGCGCGCTTCCTCGTAATAATGCGCATTGGCTTCGAGGTTCTTCTTCTGAACCTCGTTCTTGGCTGCCCATGCTTCGCCGCCCGGCTCCGGAATGCGCGCACCGCCAAACATGACGACAGTGGACTTGATGCCCCGGTCAGCCAGAATCATTTCAGGTTTCAGCAGCTCAAGCTGCAGCCGGATCGGCCGCAGATCGCGCCGCGTCAGAAAATCATCGTCCGTGAAAGCAAGGCGATAGGCAGGGGCTTCGGTCTGCGGCGTCTGTGGTACGGTTCGCGCCTGCTTGACCGCTTCCTCTGAATTCGGGAACGGCGTCCAGCCGGACTTCTCCATCGGGTTCATGCTCTCACCTGCTCTTTCATTATCGCCATTCAACGCATAACAGCATCCATTCTGGCGCTAAATGCTTAATCTGTCTCAAACGTGGCACTGCAATCGGATCACGAACAACATTGACCCTCATGGCGCCTTCGCTTAATCAATTTCCCAGCAAACGGGCCGGACTTGTCCGCGCCTGCCATCCGCCGCCCCTCCATGGAGATCGCACCCTATGACCAAGCCAGACCTCGCCTCCCTTGAGAAGACAATCGACAAGGCTTTTGACGAGCGCGACGGTATCAACACGGCCACGCGCGGCGAAGTGCGCGAAGCCGTCGAACAATCACTCATTCTGCTCGATCGCGGTGAAGCCCGTGTCGCAGAAAAACAGGCGGACGGCAACTGGCATGTCAACCAATGGCTGAAGAAAGCGGTTCTGCTCTCCTTCCGTCTCAACCCGATGGAAGTCATCAAGGGCGGCCCCGGCCAGTCATCCTGGTGGGACAAGGTGCCCTCGAAATTCGACGGCTGGACCGCCAATGAGTTCGAAAAGGCCGGCTTCCGCGCCGTGCCGAACTGCATCGTGCGCCACTCGGCCTATATTGCGCCCAACGCGATCCTGATGCCGTCCTTCGTCAATCTCGGTGCCTATGTCGATGAAGGCACGATGGTCGACACCTGGGCAACTGTCGGCTCCTGCGCACAGATCGGCAAGAACGTTCATCTTTCCGGAGGCGTCGGCATCGGTGGCGTTCTGGAACCGATGCAGGCCGGTCCAACCATCATCGAGGACAATTGTTTCATCGGCGCCCGTTCGGAAGTCGTTGAAGGCTGCATCGTGCGCGAAGGCTCGGTCCTCGGCATGGGTGTTTTCATCGGCAAGTCTACCAAGATCGTGGATCGCGCAACCGGTGAAGTCTTCTATGGCGAAGTGCCGCCCTATTCGGTTGTCGTTGCCGGCACCATGCCGGGCAAGAACGTTCCCGGTGAAAATTGGGGCCCAAGCCTCTATTGCGCCGTCATCGTCAAGCGTGTGGACGAAAAGACCCGCTCCAAGACCTCCATCAACGAATTGCTGCGCGATTGACCGACAATTCAACGTGCTGAAAACAAAAGGCGACGCTTTTGGCGTCGCCTTTTTCATTTGAGACTTGTCGCCCCTTCGGATGGCGCAACGCCTCTGATCCGGGCAATCCGGGGAGACGTTGACGCCATCCTCCGGGGAGATTCCTAATATCTGGCCTTGGAGCAGTTTCGGCAAAAATACGAACCGCTTTGGGGCCATCCCGCATATCCCATGCGTGAGGGGGAGGAACGCATGGGATATGCTGTGGACTATCCGCTATCAGAACAAATTAGTTCTGGTAGCTGGATGGGGAGGCGTCGCCGAAGCGATGAGCCGAACCGTCCTGATTAACCGGCGCAGACTGACGAATAGCAGCCGGAGCCGTGTAGTCGAGGTTGCTGCGGGTCGAAGCGACCGGGGTTTCGCCGGGAAGAACGAAAGCCTTGTCCTGGGCAGCCATTGCAGGCGGCTCACCAACATACGGGTTTTCAGCATAGGCAGCACCGGCGCTAAGAGCGACAGCAAGAGCGGCGAGAGCAAACTTCTTCATTTCTTTATTCCTTTTCTCCATAGCGTCCCCGAAATCGGTGCTTCACCGACTAGACCTCGAGACCACGTCTCAAGTTTGCCGGGGACATTCGGTTGACTGGGCCTTCGTGGCCCGCCCTAAGGTGTCCGGCACATCTGGGAGGAAATGCCCCGACACCATCGGGAATACATGCAATGCGGATATTTCATTCATGCCCGGTCCAGATGAACCGGAGAGGCTAAAAGTCCGAACGGACTTTTAGTTCTGGTAAGAGGAAGGCGATGCATCACCGAAGCGGTGAGCCGAGCCATCCTGATAAACCGTTGCCTTGTTGATCGAGGCAGGAGCCGTATAGTCGACGCTCTGCGTTGCAACCGGCGTGCGGTCATTTGCATAAAGATCGGCAGGTTCGCCGACATGTGGGTTTTCAGCAAAGGCAGCACCGGCGCTAAGAGCAAGGGCAGCGGCAGCAAGAACAATCTTCTTCATTTTCCTATCTCCTTGGAAAGTGGAGCGGCGTTTTGTTCGTCGTTCCGATGCTGCTGAAATGGGTGACAGTGGGTAAAAGTTCCAGTCACGAAAATGTTTTCTTAATCACACATTCGTGCCCTCAATATTTTGGGAAACGATAATGATGATTTAAAAAATTCAGCGATAACAATTGTTTACTTGATATACCAGCGATCACATGACTGTTACAAAGGCATCTTTGTTCAAAAAGCGCGAACAGTCTGTCCCAATATATTGTCCAATAAGAGTGAACAATGGCACGATTTTTCGCGAAATTGGCATTGTAGAAACGGAACCAGCATCGTCGAAATGACACCCTGATTTGCTGCTGACATCAATCAGCCGGCCAAATCAGCCCATGCTGCAAAGAAAAAGCCGCATCGAGATGCGGCTTTATAAAGCTTTACAAAATGACCAGCCAGCCTTCAATCGAACGCCGTGACCCTGTCAGTTGTTTGCGACCGCGACCGAACGCCCGGCGATGGAAACCCACTGGCCGGAATTGGCGGGCGACTGCATCTTGATATAACGATAAGAGGTTTTCTCGACCGGCAACACTTCATCGCGCAGATTGTCGAGAATATAATCGCCGTGATCGGTACGCGCCGTCAGAACGACGTGCGCCTCGCTGCCCTGCACCATGGTGATGAGAAGTTGCGACGGGCTGATGCCGCGCGCCATCAACTGGGCGCGTTTCATCAAAACATAGTCCTCGCAATCACCCTTGCCGTTGACGGGCATGGTCCAGTGATCGCGCTTGCCATAATTATCCTGATCGGAAACAGGCTTGATGCGATGATTGACGGAACTGCTGACCGATTGCAGCAGCTTGGCGCGCTGCGGGGTCATCTTCATCGGCGGCAACACGCGATGCGCGCCGCAATCGCGCCGATTGCGATCGCAGTATTCCTTGTGTCCGTAAGGAATGCTTGTTAGCCCGCCTGCTTCACTCCATTGCGCGGCCTTGGCCGGTATTGTCGTCGCCCCGAAGAGCACCATCATGCCTGCTATCGCAGAAGTGACAAAACGCATGCGCAGTTTCCCATTTTAAAGAGTCCCCGTTGACCGGCCCTTTGCGGGTCTCGTTATCAACTTTTTTTTAACTAACGATGACAGGGGGCCTCCGGTCAAGGAAATTTCGTTCCCAAATTGAAACCGCTTGAGAAAAACAAGTGAAAGGCGAAAAATGCATCCTGCGCGCAACCGCCGGATTATTGTTTCATCCGGTGATATCTATCTGTTTATTTCAACGCGTATCTTGTTCCGAAAACCGCTTCGCACTTTTCGGGATGCAGTTTGTTTCTCACGCGCATCTTAATCCGAAAACCGCTTCGCACTTTTCGGGATGCGCGATAATCTTGTCACCAAACGATTCCCTTTTCAGAAGTTCCGATCTCATGAGTTTAGCTGTCAATCCCGCCGACAACCTTGCCGCCCTGATCCGCTGCCCATCCGTGACGCCTGCCGAAGGCGGCGCGCTGACGGCGCTGGAGGCAATGCTGAAGCCGATGGGATTCTCGGTTGAACGGCCCCTCTTCCGCGACGAAGGCACACCGGATATCGAGAATCTCTATGCGCGCAAATCCGGCAACGGCCCGCATCTCATGTTCGCAGGACATACCGATGTCGTCCCTCCCGGCAACGAAGCCGATTGGAAACACCCGCCCTTCTCCGCCGCAATCGAGAACGGCGTGATGTACGGCCGCGGTGCTGTGGACATGAAGGGCGGCGTCGCCTGTTTCGTGGCCGCAGTCGCCCGTCACATCGAAAAACACGGCAGTATCAAGGGCAGCGTTTCCTTCCTCATCACCGGAGACGAGGAAGGCCCGGCCATCAATGGCACGGTCAAGCTGCTCGACTGGGCGAGGCAACGCGGCGAAAGCTGGGACGCATCGATTGTCGGCGAACCGACCAATCCCAATGCGCTCGGCGACATGATCAAGATCGGGCGGCGGGGCTCACTCTCTGGCACGATCACCGTCCACGGTGTACAGGGCCATGCCGCCTATCCGCATCTGGCCGAGAACCCGGTGCGCGGCATCACCACGCTGGTCGACAGTCTGCTTTACCCCGCCTTTGATGAAGGCACAGCCGATTTCCAGGCCAGCAATCTGGAAGTCACCACCATCGACGTTGGCAACAAGGCCACCAATGTCATTGCAAACAAGGCGACAGCCTCGTTCAACATCCGCTTCAACGACACATGGACGGCAGAGACCTTGCAGGCCGAGATTGTCGCGCGCCTGGAAAAAGCCGCTCGCGACAATCGCCTTCGTCCGGCTCGCGACACGCCGATCAATTATGAACTCACCTGGCGCGAACATCCGAGCCACGTGTTCCTGACCTGTGACGAAAAACTGATCGGCACGTTGACGGCCTCCGTCGAAGCGGTAACGGGCAAGCGCCCGGAACTGTCGACTTCGGGCGGCACATCCGATGCCCGTTTCATCAAGGATTACTGTCCGGTGGTCGAGTTCGGCCTTGTCGGACAGACCATGCATATGGTCGACGAGCGCGTGACCCTTGCCGACCTCGAAGGCCTGACACAGATTTATGAACGCTTCATCGCCGATTTCTTTGGGTAACGCATAATCCCGAAAAGTCGCATGACTTTTCCGCCAGGATTACGCGAAAATTGGGAATCTCATGCCAAGCCTGGATGATATTTTCAGATATTTCTGGGGCGTCTGGAAAATGATGCTCGGGCGCAAGGAAGGACTGGGCTATCTCGACATTTCCGCCGAGGGTTTCTGGTCGTCCTTTTTTGCGATAGCAATTGCGCTCCCCCCCATGTTCGCGAACTGGGTGTCCTATGCTGCGAATCTCACGGCTGGCCGTGACGAGACAGGCCTGCGCTTCGCCATCGTCACCCGCGCTGCGGTGGTTGAGATAGCGGCGTGGATTATTCCGCTCGTTATTATCGGCCTTCTCGCCAAGCGGATTGGCATTGCCAAACGTTATGCGGCCTTCGTGATTGCGACCAACTGGGGCAGCGCCCTGATTTCGTGGATCTTCGCACCGATCACGTTGCTGCAATTGTTCTTTCCCGGACAGCTTGATATCACGACATTGTTCGCCATCATCATGTTCGGCATATCCATCGTGCTGGGTTACCGGCTGACTTTCGTCGCGCTGCAGCGCCCGCATGCCTATACGGCGCCATTCTTCGCTTGCACCGTCTTCGGTTCGCTGTTCTTGACCGTCCTGCTGCAGCAATTGTTCGGGATCGGCTTCGACGCCCGCGCTTATTGAGCCAAGATGGCTCGGATGCCTCGATCTTAGAACGGAAACGCGTAGTCCACCCCGACCAGATAGAGCCCATAGGGCGGGGCAACCTGCCCGCAGGCCTTGCGATCTCTGGCTTCCAAAGCGGACTGCAGATCATCCGCCGTCCAGCGACCAACGCCCACTTCCATCAGGCTGCCTGCAAAGGAACGCACCTGGTTGTGCAGGAAGGACCGCGCCGAAACGCGCATTTCTATCATGTCACCATTGCGGGTGACATCGAGCCGGTCGAGCGTCTTGACCGGGCTCTTGGCCTGGCATTGCGTGGCGCGGAACGTCGTAAAGTCGTGCTCGCCCAGAAGCCGCTTCGCCGCTTCATGCATCGCTTCAGCATCAAGCCGCTTCTGTACCCACCACGCGCGCTGATAATCGATGGCCAGAGGCGCACGGCGATTATGGATACGGTAGAGATAATGCCGCGCACGCGCAGAAAAGCGCGCATCGAATGAGTCCGTTGTCTTCTCGACATTCAGAATGCTGACGCGCTCATCCGCCATGACCAGATGCGCATTGACCGCATCGCGCACCTTGCCTGCATCCCAATCTTTGGTGAGATCGACATGGACCACCTGTGCGGTTGCATGCACGCCCGCATCGGTGCGGCCTGCCGCGCTCAGCGTCAGGTCCTCGCCGCAGAACTTCTTGAAAGCCAGTTCGATGGCATTCTGCACCGCATGGCCATTTTCCTGCCGCTGCCAGCCGACATAGGGCGTGCCGTCATATTCGACAGTGAGCTTGTAGCGCGGCACCGCTTACAGAACCTTCGTGACGCGCTGCCCACGCAGAAATTCTTGCGCAGGCAATGGCTTGCCACCGGAGCGCTGCAGCGTGACGAGCCGCACGGCACCCCCGCCGCAGGCAACCGTCAGGCGATCATCCAGCACCGTACCCGGCTCGCCCTTGCCCTCACCCAGCGTTGAGCGCTGAAGCTTCACGCGCTCGACAGTGCCGTTGATTTCCATCTCGCACCAGGCACCCGGAAAAGGCGACAGTCCGCGAATGGTGTTGTGCACATCCTTTGCAGGCTTCGACCAGTCGATGCGTGCCTCGGCCTTGTCGATCTTGGCGGCATAGGTGACGCCTTCCTCTGCCTGTGGCTGCAAGGCAAGGCTTTCACGCTCCAGCGCACCCAGCGCGCGGATCATCAGGTCGGCACCGATCATGCTCAGACGATCATGCAGTTCGCCTGCCGTCATGTCAGGCGTGATCGCAACCTTTTCCGCCATGGCAACGGGACCGGTATCGAGCCCTGCATCCATCTTCATGATCATCATGCCGGTTTCCGCATCGCCCGCCATGATGGCGCGCTGAATCGGAGCAGCACCGCGCCAGCGCGGCAGCAGCGAGGCATGGCCGTTATAACAACCCAGACGCGGCGCATCCAGAATGGCCTGCGGCAGCAGCAGACCATAAGCAACGACAATCGCAACATCGGCCTCGAGGCTTGCGAAAACGTCCTGCTCTTCCGCGCCCTTGAGGCTCTTCGGCGTGAACACCGGAATGCCGAACTGTTCGGCCTTTTCGTGCACCGGCGACTTGGTCAGCTCCAGCCCGCGACGGCCAGCCGGACGCGGCGGCTGCGTATAGACGGCAACAACCTCATAACCGTGACCGATGATGGCGGTGAGGATCGGCACGGAAAATTCCGGCGTCCCCATGAAAACGACACGCATTAAAGCACTTTCTTCGATGCTCGCTGGCTGGCGAGCTTCTTGAACTTCTTGATGACCATATCGCGCTTCAGCTTGGAAATATGATCGATGAAGAGCACGCCGTTCAGATGGTCGATCTCATGCTGCAGACAAGTGGCCATCAGTCCGTCGGCTTCAATCGTATGTGGCTTGCCGTCAGCATCGAAGTAATTGACCTTGATGGCGGCTGGCCGTTCCACTTCGGCATAATAATCCGGGATCGAAAGGCAGCCTTCCTCATAGGTGCTGGCTTCATCCGTTACGCCGATGATCTCGGGATTGATGAAGACGTGCGGCGCTTTCGGTTCACCTTCCTTGGCAAGGTCGATGACGAGCAAACGGATCGGTTCGCCCACCTGAATGGCGGCAAGACCAATGCCCGGCGCATCATACATGGTGTCGAACATATCGCCGGCAAATTTGCGCAACTGATCGTCAAAGCGCTCCACCGGCTTGGAAACCTGGCGCAGGACGGGATCGGGAAGGATGACAAGCGGTTTTACAGACATGGGCTTTCACGTAATGGCTCACGCGAGAATCGTCAATTACACTTTGCAAAATGTTCTCGTTTTGATCTCATCAAGACGATACGAATCAGCTAAGCTCTCTTCATGGAAAACCAGAATCTTCTGAATGAGCCGCTTCTGCAGCTCGGTGCCACATCCTTCACGCTGGGGAATATCCTGCTGGCGGGTATCGTCGTGCTGGTGCTGTGTCTTGCCATTTTTCTGATCGCGGCGACGCGCTCTGCCCGGCTTCGCGCGGTTGCGGAAGCGCAGGCCGAGGACCGTGCCCGCGACGCGGAATATCGCATGGCGGAAATCCTGAAGGCGCAGGCCGAGATGCAGGGCCGGATGCAGACCATGGCGGAAGTGTTCGGCTCGCGGCAGGCGGAACTCAACCAGTCGATCCGCGAACGGCTCGACGGCATGACGCATCGCATCGGCCAGACCATGACCGAACAGACCCGCTCGACGCATGAAAATCTCGCCAAATTGCAGGAGCGCCTCGCGGTCATCGACACCGCGCAGAACAACATCCAGTCGCTGGCCGGACAGGTGGTGCAGTTGCAGGCGATCCTCGCCAACAAGCAGACGCGCGGCGCTTTCGGCCAATCGCGAATGGAAGCAATCATTGCCGATGGCCTGCCGCAGGGCGCTTACGAGTTTCAGGCAACGCTTTCCAACAGCACTCGTCCCGATTGCCTCGTGCGCATGCCCAACAATGCGCCCTCGCTGGTGATCGATGCGAAATTCCCGCTCGAAGCATGGAACACCATGCGCGAGACAGAACAACCCGAAGCCAGAAAATCAGCCGCCGCACAGTTCCGCCGCGATATGGAAATCCATATCAAGGATGTCTCCGACAAATATCTGATCCCCGGCGAAACACAGGACACTGCCTTCCTGTTCGTGCCGTCGGAGTCGATCTTCGCCGATATTCACGAGCATTTCGAAGCACTGATCCAGCGTGCGCACCGGGCACGGGTGGTCATCGTCTCACCCTCGCTGCTGATGCTCTCCATTCAGGTTATTCAGGCGATCCTGAAAGACGCCCGCATGCGCGAGCAGGCACATGTCATTCAGGGCGAAGTGATCCGGCTGATGGAAGATGTGGGGCGTCTTGATGAGCGTGTGCGCAAGCTGCAAACCCATTTCGTGCAGGCCAACAAGGATATTGACGATATTCTTGTGTCTTCCAGCAAAGTCACGAAGCGCGGCGCGAAGATCGAGGCGCTGGAATTCGGCCCGCTCCCTGCTGAGGAAGCATCCCGCCCGCAAGCGCGGCAGACGGAAAGCGCCCCGACCCAAATGCGCTTGCGCGTGGTGGATGAGGATTGACCATGCTTCTGCTTCCCTCGTCCTTCGATCCTTCGAGACGGTGCTTCGCACCTCCTCAGGATGAGGGAAACGCGTATCCGCTTTCGTTCAGAAAATCAGTGCCCTTCTTAATCGTCTGCATTGATGTTTAACGTCGTTGGCGGCACATCATCGAGCTTGCCGCCGTCCTCATCCTGAGGTGCGGAGCGAAGCGTAGCCTCGAAGGATCAGTGGTAAGAAACCGCTCACGAATTGGCTGGCCTGTCCGAATGACCGAGATCGCGTTCCGGCCAGACCAGATCACGGACGCGTTGCTTTAACACCTTGGCTTCCGGAAAGCCGCCATCGCGCTTGCGTTCCCAGATCAGCTCTTCAGTTCCGTCCGGCATTTGAACACGGATTTCAAAGACCCCGCCGGTCCCCGGACGCAACGCCACTTCGCCTAAGTCCTGCCCGAATGTCTGCAACAGTTCCTGCGCCATCCATGCCGCCCGCAACAGCCAATTGCATTGGGTACAGTAGGTGATGGAAATGCGGGATTTTGCGGACACTGATTCCAACTTTCTGAACGTCGGCGATCTCAAGAAGATCATCGCAACTTGTTAGACAGACGAGCTTGGCGCAAAATCTAGCTTCCAAAGACGCGCGGGGGCAAGTCATGGAAGTAACAGTCTACATTCTGCGTTGCGCAGACGGTTCATATTACACCGGTCTCACCAAGCAGAGCATCGAAGCCCGATTGTGGGAGCATAACGAAGGGATTTATGAAAGCTATGCGAAGAAGCGGCGTCCCGTCGAACTTGTTTTCACAGAAACATATGACCGGATTATCGATGCCATCGCGCGCGAACGGCAGATCAAAGGATGGTCGCGGGCAAAGAAAGAAGCATTGATTGCGCTGAACTATGAAAGCCTGCCGGAACTTGCGAAACGAAGATAGTCCTGTATCGCGCGCGACGTCGCCCCCTCATCCTGAGGTGCGGAGCAAAGCGTAGCCTCGAAGGATGAGGGAAAGAGCGTAGCGCCCTCTTTCAACATTGTTGCACAATGGAAAAAGGGCACCGAAGTGCCCCTGAAACAACCTTGGAATCAATCATCGCCCATCTTGAGTGCCTGAATAAAGGCCTCTTGTGGGATTTCCACCTTGCCGAACTGGCGCATACGCTTCTTGCCTTCCTTCTGCTTGTCCAGAAGTTTGCGCTTACGCGAAATATCGCCGCCATAACACTTGGCCGTCACGTCCTTGCGCAATGCCGAGATCGTCTCGCGCGCCACGATGCGGCCGCCGATTGCCGCCTGAATCGGGATCTTGAACATGTGCTGTGGGATCAGCTCTTTCAGCTTTTCGCAAAGCACACGACCACGCTTTTCAGCCGCCGAGCGGTGGACCAGCATCGAAAGCGCATCGACCGGCTCTTCGTTGACAAGGATCGACATCTTGACCAGATCGCCTTCGCGGTAATCTGAAAGATTGTAGTCAAACGAGGCATAGCCCTTCGAGATCGACTTCAGACGGTCGTAGAAATCGAAAACGACTTCGTTGAGCGGAAGATCATAGGTGATCATCGCACGCGGGCCGACATAGGTCAGATCGATCTGGAGGCCGCGGCGCTCCTGACAAAGCTTCATGATGGCGCCGAGATAATCATCGGGCGTCATGATGGTTGCGCGAATCCAAGGCTCTTCAATTGCAGTGATCTTTACCACATCCGGCATATCAGCCGGATTGTGCAGTTCTTTCTGCGAACCGTCCTGCATATTCAGGCGATAGACAACCGAAGGCGCGGTCGTAATGAGATCGAGATCGAACTCGCGCTCAAGGCGCTCCTGAATGATTTCAAGATGCAGAAGCCCGAGGAAGCCGCAGCGGAAACCGAAACCAAGCGCCGCAGAGGTTTCCATTTCAAACGAGAACGACGCATCGTTGAGGCGCAGTTTGCCCATGGCAGAGCGCAGATCTTCGAAATCCGCCGCATCAACCGGGAACAGGCCGCAGAACACCACCGGCTGTGCAGGCTTGAAGCCCGGCAGCATTTTTTCGGTGGGGCGGCGATCTTCGGTGATCGTGTCACCAACGCGGGTATCGGCCACTTCCTTGATCGAAGCGGTAATAAAGCCAAGCTCACCGGGACCGAGTTCATCCATCTGAACCATCTTCGGCGTGAACACGCCGGTGCGTTCAACAGGATATTTCGCACCCGTGCCCATCATGCGGATGGTCTGGCCCTTCTTGAGCACACCGTCGATGACGCGCACCAGAACGATGACGCCGAGATAGGAATCGTACCAGCTATCGACCAGCATGGCCTTGAGCGGCGCATTGCGGTCGCCTTCCTTCGGCGCGGGCAACTGCGTGACGATGGCTTCCAGTACATCTTCGATGCCGATGCCGGTCTTGGCAGATATATGCACGGCCTGCGCCGCATCGATGCCGATGACTTCCTCGATCTGCTGCTTGACGCGCTCTGGCTCGGCAGCGGGGAGATCGATCTTGTTCAGCACGACCACGATTTCATGGTTGTTGTCGATGGCCTGATAGACATTGGCCAGCGTCTGCGCTTCCACGCCCTGGGAAGCGTCCACCACGAGAAGCGAACCTTCACATGCGGCCAGCGAACGCGAGACTTCATAGGCGAAGTCGACGTGACCGGGCGTGTCGATCAGGTTCAGCACATAATCTTCGCCGTTCTTCGCCTTGTAATTGAGACGGACGGTCTGCGCCTTGATGGTGATGCCGCGTTCGCGCTCGATATCCATCGAGTCGAGAACCTGATCCTTCATCTCGCGCGTATCCAGCCCGCCCGTCAATTGAATGAGGCGGTCAGCCAGCGTCGATTTGCCATGATCGATATGGGCGACGATCGAAAAATTGCGAATATGGTCAAGTGGTGTGCTCATGCGCGCGATTTAACAGCAAGCAGCAAAATCTCAAAGCTCTATTGCGCGTTAAACATGGGAAAAAGCCCCGCTATCATGATCGTGACAACAAGTCCCCTTTGCCTTGTGGCAAAAAGGCGATAAATCACCGGCAATACAGACGCATCGCGACCACTGTTCGAAAGTGGCGCAACTGGCTTTCATGCAGGAGTTTAGGATGAAGACCGAACCGAACGAAGTCCACAACAGGCCGAAACTGGTCACCGTTTTCGGCGGCTCCGGCTTTGTCGGGCGCGCGGTCGTAGCGGCTCTCACCAAGCGCGGTTATCGTGTGCGCGTCGCCGTGCGCAAGCCGGAAGTCGCCTATTATATGGCACCGCTCGGCAATGTCGGCCAGATCCAGATGGTGCAGGCCAATGTCCGCAATCGCGCATCGGTCGAGCTGGTCGTCAAAGGCTCCGACCATGTCGTGAACCTGGTGGGCATTCTCGCCGAAAGCGGTCGCCAGCGTTTCAACACCGTTCAGGTGCTGGGCGCGAAGAACATTGCCGAAGCCGCCAAGGCTGCAGGTATCCGCATGACGCATGTGTCCTCGCTTGCAGCCGACGCCAACTCGCCGTCGGATTATGCGCGCACCAAGGCGGAAGGCGAAAACGCTATTCTTTCAATTCTGCCCGAAAGCGTCATCCTGCGCCCATCAATCATCTTCGGCCCTGAAGATCGCTTCTTCAACCGCTTCGCCAATATGGCACGCTTCTCGCCGTTCCTGCCGGTCATCGGCGGTGGCGACACCCGCCTCCAGCCGGTTTATGTGGGCGATGTCGCGGAAGCAGTCGCGCGTGCCGTCGACGGCAAGCTGATGCCGGGCGGTGTCTACGAACTCGGCGGCCCGGATGTGCAGCCGTTCAAGAACTGGATGAAGGATATGCTGCGCGTCATCGACCGCAAGCGCATCATCGTTTCCATGCCTTGGTGGGTTGCCCGCTTGCAGGCATCAGTCCTCGGCCTGCTGCCGAATCCGCCAATCACCAACGATCAGGTGACGCTGTTGAAATTCGACAACGTCGTTTCCGACAAGGCGATCAAGGAAGGCCGCACGCTGGAAGGCATGGGCATCACGCCGGAAGGCGTCGACGCCGTTCTGCCCGCCTATCTGTGGCGCTACCGCGTTGCCGGCCAGTACACCAAGACCGGCTTTGCGTGAGACATTTCATTTGCCGGAAAATGAATAAGGGGCCGAAAGGCCCCTTTTTGTTTAACCCCATACAAGCAATGCTGCCAGCCCCACCGATCCGATGATCAGGCGCCACCAGGCAAACAGCTTGAAGCCGTGGCGAGATACATAGTCGAGCAAATAGCGCACGACGAAAACGCCCGAGATGAAGGCCATTACAAAGCCCACCCCGATCAGCGCGCCGTCGTTGAACGACAGGATATTGCGGCTCTTGTAAAGATCATAGGCAAAAGCGCCTGCCATGGTCGGCATGGCGAGAAAGAACGAGAATTCCGCCGCCGAGCGCTTGTCCGCACCAAGCAGCAGCGAACCGACAATCGTGGAGCCGGAGCGCGACACACCGGGGATCATGGCCAGACACTGGATGAAGCCGATGGCGAGGCACATGGGCAGCGGATAATCCATGACATCGTGATAGCGCGGACGCAGATTGAGCTGGTCCACCCAGAGCAGAATGAACCCGCCGATGATGAGCATGATGCAGACCAGCATCGGCGTCTCGAACAGCACGCTCTTGATAAAGCCATGCGCCAGCGCACCAATAAAGGCAGCGGGGAGGAAGGCAACCAGAATGCCGAAGACGAAGCGCCGCGTGCGGGCATCGCGAGGAAAATCGGTCAGAATTTTCAGGAGTTTTGCCGAATAGACAGTCAGAATGGCCAGAATGGCGCCGAGCTGGATCAGCACCTCAAAGGTCTTTCCTGTGGATTCAAAGCCGAGAAAATGACCGATCAGCAGCAAATGCCCGGTGGAGGAAACCGGGATAAATTCGGTCAAGCCTTCGACAAGACCGAGAAACGCGGCTTCCAGCAGATTAAAAATATCCATGAAGTCAGTACCTTAGAATGGTGAGTACAATGGAGGCATCTGAACCGGCCCGCGATTGCGGGTGTTGAGGCGACAACGAGCACGTCCAGCGATTGCTTGTCTCCCGCAAACATAGGTCTTATAGACTTTATATTCCGTTGAGGCGGCGTCGAATCGCTTGGTAGCAGGAATAGCCTGCTGCATGTGCAAACGCCAGCCGCCGTGCCAATCTCCGGACGTTCAATTCAAGCTTCAGTCGAGAGTATCGCGTCGATCATGCTTACGCTTTTTCATCATCCCATGTCTTCGGGTTCGCGCTATGTGCGGCTCATCCTCGGCGAATATGGCGTTGAAGCGGAGCTGATCGAGGAACGACCATGGTCGCGCCGCAGGGAATTTCTGGCACTGAACCCGGCGGGCACCTTGCCCGTGCTTCTGGCTGAAAACGACCTTCCAGTCGTCGGCCCGACGGTAATCGCCGAATATCTGGACGAGACACGCGGTGCCTTGAAACGCAGCCGCCGTCTTCTGCCGGAAAGCCCGATGGAACGCGCCGAGGTACGCCGCCTCGTCGACTGGTTCCTGCTCAAGTTCGAAAACGAAGTGACGCGCCATATCGCCCGTGAACGTGTGTTCAAGCTGCAGATGGCCGCCGAGATGGGCGGTAGCGCACCGGATTCAACGGCCATTCGCGCCGCCCGCACCAATATCCGCCAGCACATGAAATATATCGACTGGCTGGCCGCCACCCGCGACTGGCTCGGCGGCGCGCATCCAAGCTACGCCGACACGGCGGCGGCGGCTTGCATTTCCGTGCTAGACTATCTGGGCGAGATCGAATGGAGCGAAACCAAAGCGGCACGTGACTGGTATGCCCGTATGAAGTCGCGCCCGGCTTTCCGTCCCTTGCTTTCCGACCGTGTTCGCGGACTTGCCCCGGTGGCTCATTATGGCGACCTCGACTTCTAGTTCCAAAACGGAAAAGCTGAAGCGCTTCCTGATCGAAGAGGCGAAGGCGGTTGGTTTCGATGCCGTTGCCTTCACCACGCCGGACGCAATTCCGCAGGCGCCTGAACGGTTGCGGCAATATATTGCCGACGGCCACCACGCCGATATGGAATGGATGGAAGAAACGGAAGCGCGCCGCGCCGATCCGAGTGTGCTGTGGCCGGAAGTCCGTTCCATCATGATGCTGGCAATGAATTACGGACCTGACGTCAATCCGCTCGCCATTCTGGACGAAAAAGATCGCGCGGCCATTTCAGTCTATGCGCAGAACCGCGACTATCATGACATCATCAAGGGTAAGCTGAAGCATGTGGCGAGCCGTTTTGCTGCGCGCGCCGGGCAGGACGTAAAAGTCTTCGTCGACACGGCACCCGTCATGGAAAAGCCGCTGGCTGAGGCCGCCGGTCTCGGCTGGCAGGGCAAGCACACCAATCTGGTGAGCCGCGAGCTCGGCTCCTGGCTGTTCCTCGGCTCGATCTTCACCACGGCGGAAATTCCGCCCGACGAGCCTGACCGCGACCATTGCGGCTCCTGCCGCGCCTGTCTGGATGCCTGCCCGACCAAAGCTTTCCCCTCGCCTTATCGCATCGATGCGCGGCGCTGCATTTCCTATCTCACAATCGAGAACAAGGGGCCGATCCCGCACGAATTCCGCAGGGCGATGGGCAACCGCATCTATGGCTGCGATGACTGTCTTTCCGTCTGCCCATGGAACAAGTTTGCGCAAGCCACCAGCGAAATGAAGCTTATGGCACGCGACGATCTGAAAGCGCCGCGTCTGGCCGATCTGTTGAAACTGGACGACGCGGCTTTCCGCACCTTGTTTTCCGGTTCCCCGGTGAAGCGGATCGGACGTGATCGCTTTATTCGTAATGTGCTGATCGCCACTGGCAATTCCGGTGATGAAGCTCTTCTGCCAGATGTCGAACGATTGCTGGAAGACGAAGCGCCAGTCGTGCGGGGTGCTGCTATTTGGGCATTGAAGCAATTGGCTGAACCCAACCGTGTGGCACAAATGCAGAAACGTCTGGCCTCCATCGAAGAGGATGCTACGGTACAGGCAGAGTGGAATACGGAGGCAGTCTGATATGCGCATTTTTCTGTTCGGAGCCGGCTATTCTGCACAGGCCTTTGCACAAAGGATGACCGGTGAGGCGGAACGCATCCACGGGACCACGCGGCACGAGCAGAAATTCCCGCTCCTTGAACAGGCAGGCATAAAACCGATACTCTTCGATGGCGAAACACCCTCGCCCGACGTTCTGGACCGGCTTGCCCAATCGACCCATGTGGTCGTTTCGATCTCTCCCGGTGAAAGCGGCGATCCGGCTGTCGCCGTCGTTGAAGAAGCGCTTCGCCGCCCCGACAACACCATTCGCTGGATCGGCTATCTGTCGACGGTCGGCGTCTATGGCGATCATCAGGGCGAGTGGGTGGACGAGACGGCACCCTGCAAGCCTGCATCCCGTCGCAGTCTGGAACGCGTCGAAGCCGAAGAGGCATGGGGACGTTTAAGCGAACGGCATGGAACGCCGCTCGCGGTCCTGCGCCTCTCAGGTATCTATGGACCGGGCCGCAACGCCTTCGTCAATCTGGAACGCGGCACGGCACGACGCATCGTCAAGGATAATCAGGTCTTCAACCGCATCCATGTCGATGACATTGCCGGCAGCCTTCGCTTTCTGGCAGGGACCAATACGGGCGGCATCTTCAATATCACCGATAATGAACCAAGCCCCCCGCAGGACGTCGTCACCTATGCAGCCGAACTGATGGATGTAACCCCGCCACCTGAAATCCCCTTCGCGGAAGCCGACATGACGCCGATGGCGCGCTCCTTTTATGGCGAGAACAAGCGCGTCTCCAACCAGCGCATCAGGGACCTCGGCTATGAATTTGCCTATCCCGATTATCAGACGGCCTTTTCGGCCATGTGGCGCGAGGATTGCTGGCGCTGATTTGCATTACCCCGATGGGACTGCTAAAAATTTGACCGCAATCAAACCGGGACAGACCTATGGGTAACGAAAAATCAGCAGATAAATAAGCCGCAACAGCTTTTCCAACCTGTTGCGGCATCTGCCCCGGACCTATTCCCTTTAAAGCGCATCCCGAAAAGTGTGTAACGGTTTTCGGATATGCTTCGATCAGATCGAAACGCGCTCTAGAGCATTTCCAGCAAAAGTGCGAAGCGGTTTTGCGTCGGATAATGCGTGAAAACAAATAGATAGAGCGGTTCCGACGATTCCGTTTAAACCGGAACCGCTCTAACGAAGGCAGATCGCCGCCCGACTTTTTTCTCGAGCGGATGCTTCGTCATGCCTTTTGATAACAAACAAAATTCACGTTGGGGTCACTCCCTGCCATTTGCGCTCGCGCTGATGGCTCCCTTCGACATTCTGGCTTCGCTGGCCATGGACATCTACCTGCCGGTGGTGCCTTCCATGCCCGCAATCCTGCAAACGACATCCGCCATGGTGCAGCTCACGCTCAGCCTCTACATGGTGATGCTGGGTGTCGGGCAACTCCTGTTCGGCCCGTTGTCGGACCGTTTCGGACGCAGGCCAATCCTGGTCGGCGGCGGATTGGTCTTCGCCCTTTCGTCCTTCGCTCTGGCGATCACCGACAATGCCACGTTATTCGTGGCGCTTCGTTTCGTGCAGGCAACAGGCGCCTCGGCGGCACTTGTCGCCACTTTCGCAACGGTCCGCGATATCTATGCGACGCGCCCCGAAGGCGCGACGATCTACGGGCTTTTCAGCGCTATGCTTTCCTTCGTCCCTGCCCTTGGGCCAATCGCTGGCGCACTCATTGCAAAGGGTTTCGGATGGCGGGCAATCTTCGCGACGCTTGGCGTGTTCGGCCTCGTCGCAACATGGCGCGCTTTGCGCCACTGGCACGAGACGCGACCGGCCAGCAATGCCTCAAGCACCGGAAGTTTGGGCCGGATCATGATGGATTTCAGTTTCTGGACCTATACGTTGGGCTTTGCGACGGCAATGGGCACATTTTTCGTGTTCTTTTCCACGGCGCCGCGCATTCTGATCGAACGCGGCGGTTTCGGCGAGACCAGTTTCAGCTTTGCCTTCGCAAGCGTCGCCATCGTTATGATCGCCGCCACGCGCATCCTGCCACGCCATACGCAAAGATGGGGCGCCCGCACTAGCGTCGCACTTGGCATGGCCGTGCTCCTTGCCAGCGCCCTGCTGCTTTTCGCGGGCGAGAAACTGCTGCAACCATCGTTCACAAGCCTCATCGTCCCGATGTGGCTTGCCGCCGTCGGGATCGTTCTCACCGCATCGATGACAGCAAATGGTGCGCTTGCGGCCTTTGATGACAGTGCAGGCATGGCCGTCGCAGTCTATTTCTGCATTCAGAGCCTGATCGTCAGTCTGGCAGGAACCGCGTTGGTCATCTTCCTGCCGGGCGATACTGCCTGGCCGCTGATCGTCTTCTGCACATTCATGCCGCTATTGGTTCTAGTCTTGCTTGCAAAGATACGGAAGGATTAAGGGAAATGGTGGTCGGCAGCTCCAAACTGTCGACCACCATTGAAGGCCCGCCCGTCACACAGCATAATGCCCGCAATCCGGTTGCCTTGATTCGCGACCGCAGCGCCCTTTGGCCAAACATGGAATTGCCCCATGATCGCAAACAAACTGAAAAAGATCATTCTCGCAGCCTCGCTGGCCGCAATGATTGCACCCGACTTCGTGCCGACGGCCATGGCGGAAGACATGCCCGCCAAACAGGCTTTCGGTGGCGAAACGCTTCCCGTGCTGGCGCAGCAGCCACAATCCATCGGCTTCTATGCCAAGGGTTGTCTCGCCGGCGCGGTGGCACTGCCGACCGATGGCCCAAACTGGCAGGTGATGCGCCTTTCGCGTAACCGCCGCTGGGGGCATCCGCGCATGATCGGTCTTCTGGAAAAACTATCCCGCGATGCAGCACAGGATGGTTGGCCCGGCCTGCTCGTCGGCGACATCTCGCAGCCCCGCGGCGGTCCAATGCTCACCGGCCACGCTTCGCATCAGGTCGGCCTCGATGCCGATATCTGGCTGACGCCGATGCCGAAAAAGCGGTTTACCGATGCCCAACGCGAGAGCGTTTCTGCCGTTTCGATGCTGAAGCCGGATTCGCTATACGTCGATCCCAAGAAATGGACCCCTGCCCGCACGGCCCTCATCAAACATGCCGCAAGCTATCCGGAAGTCGAGCGCATCTTCGTGCATCCGGGCATCAAGAAGCAGCTTTGCGACACGGTGACGGGTGACAGAAGCTGGCTCGGCAAGGTGCGTCCCTATTGGGGTCACTTCTATCATTTCCACGTCCGCCTGACCTGCCAGCCCGGTTCGCCCCAGTGCAAGCCGCAGCCGAAAGTGGCTGCTGGCGACGGTTGCGACAAGTCGCTTGCCTGGTGGTTCACCGACGAGCCATGGAAGCCTGCAAAGCCGTCGAAGGAACCGCCGAAAAAGCCACGTCCGGTCATGGTTTCCGATCTGCCGAAAGCCTGCGCTGCCGTCCTCAACGGCCCTGCACCGAATTCGGTCGCAGATGTCACCTACGGCGCGCAGTAGAAGGGCTTTTGAAGTAAAACCTCTTTTCAGGTCTTTAGTGCTTCGCTATAGGTTTAAAACGATTTAGAATGCTAATGACAAGGTTATCAACTCGTAAGGTTGCTCATTCATGACGGAACGCCTGCGCATCGCATTGATCGCCCACGATCAGAAGAAGGATGACATGGTTGCCTTCGCAACGGCTCACGAGCAGGCGCTGGCCCGCTATGACATCGTGGCGACAGGCACAACCGGCGGTCTCATTCTGGATGCCTGCCCCTCACTGAGCATTCAGCGTGTGAAAAGCGGGCCGCTGGGCGGGGACCAGCAGATCGGCGCGATGATCGCGGAAGGCACGGTCGAAGTGCTCATCTTCTTCATCGACCCGCTGTCGCCACTACCACACGATGTCGATGTGAAGGCGCTGACGCGCCTCGGCAGCGTCTATGACATTCCCATGGCGCTCAATCGTGCAACAGCGGAAAAACTGATCAAGGCGCTTGATTAAGCATGCACAAGACAAGCTCGCCCGTGGGGGGACCATTGCGGGCGGAAGACATGACCAGGGAGAGGACATGCAAGCGACTACAGCATGTCTCCCAAAAGTGGGAACCGGTTTTGGGACAAAGACATGCATGAAAACAAAGAGATAGAGCGGGCCGAACAGAGTTTCCGGTTTCCAGTACTCGTCGGCGATATCGGCGGCACCAATGCCCGCTTTGCTATCCTCGTGGATTCCAATGCCGAGCCGAAGGAGTTTCCCGTTCTCCAGACGGCAGATTATGCCACCATCGATGAGGCGATACAGAGCGCCATTCTCGATCACACCTCGATCCAGCCACGGTCCGCCATTCTTGCTGTGGCCGGCCCCGTCGACGGCGACGAGATCGACCTTACCAATTGCGACTGGGTCGTGCGCCCGAAGAAGATGATCTCCGATCTCGGTTTCGAGGACGTGACGGTGCTAAACGATTTCGAGGCGCAGGCGCTCGCTGTTGTGTCTCTCGGCAGCGATCATCTGGAGCAGATCGGCGGCAAGCCGGAAGAAGTGATCGCCACCCGCGTCGTGCTCGGGCCGGGCACAGGGCTTGGCGTTGCCGGTCTTGTCCGCACGCGCCATGCATGGGTGCCGGTTCCGGGCGAAGGCGGTCACATTGATATCGGTCCGCGGAGTGAACGCGATTATCAGGTCTTCCCGCATATCGAGCGCATCGAAGGCCGCGTCGCAGGCGAGCAGATTCTGTGCGGGCGCGGCCTGCGCAATCTTTATCTTGCCATCTGCGCCGCCGACGAAGTTTCGCCAACGCTGGAGACACCCGCCGACATCACCTCAGCCGGGCTTGACGGCAGCAATGCGCAGGCGGAAGAAACCCTGCATCTGTTCGTCACCTATCTCGGGCGTGTTGCGGGTGATCTGGCGCTGATCTTCATGGCGCATGGCGGCGTCTATCTTTCCGGCGGCATTCCGCAACGCATCCTTTCCGCGCTGAAGGCCGGCGCCTTTCGCGAAGCCTTCGAAGACAAGGCCCCGCACAAGGCCATCATGCGCGACATTCCTGTCCGTGTGATCACGCATCAGCTTGCGGCCCTTACTGGCCTTTCGGCCTTTGCGCAGGCCCCTGCCCGTTTCGAAGTCTCGACCGAAGGACGCCGCTGGCGCATCGACTGACCGGCAAAGCTTGAGGATGGTCAAGCCGCACGGATAACGTTATAGAAACGCTGCACTGAAATTGCCGCTGGCTTTTTCAGTGCAGCGTTTCCGTATGGGAAGTCGTATTTTTCAACGATAGCCGCCGGGTCAGCCGGAAGGCTCTGAGACAAAAAGCGCTTTTGCACGTGAGTCTATTCAAGAAGAAGAACAAGAAGATCGATACGGGCGAAGCCACCCGCGTAATCCGGCGCATGATGTCGGAAAACATCCGCGAATATAAAAAGAATTACATCATCGCCATCCTTGCATCGCTGATCGTCGGCGGCTCGAACGGTGCGCTGGCCTATATGATGAAACCGATGATCGACAAGATTTTTGTCGAGCAGCAGCTCAATCTGGTCTGGATCATCTGCGGCACACTTCTCGCGCTGTTTATCTTTCGCGGCATTGCCGGTTATGTGCAGGCGGTGGAACTGGCCAAGATCGGTAACAATCTGGTCGCGCGTTATCAGAAGCGCATCTTCGACCATCTGATGAAGCTCGGCCTCGACTTCTACAACGATACCCGCTCCGGCCATTTGGCGGCGCAGATCAACCAGAATGTTTCGGGCATTCGCGATCTTCTCAACATGACGATTTCGTCGATCGCGCGCGATCTCATCTCGCTTATCGGTCTCATCGGCACGATGTTCTACATGGACCCGGTCCTGTCGGTTGCAATTTTCCTGATCGGCCCGCCGCTCATTCTCGCCGTCGCCTATATTTCTCGCCGCATCCGCTCCGTCACCCGCGATCTCGTGCATCTCAATTCCCATCTGCTGGGCGCCATGCAGGAATCGATTCAAGGCATTGCCATCGTCAAAGCCTTTACGATGGAAGATCAGTTGCGCGCCAAGATCGGCAAGCTCATTGACCAGTCCGAAGGCCGCAGCAACAAGATCGCCAAGGTCTCCGAACGCACGACGCCCATCTCCGAAATGCTGGCCGGTGTTGCCGTCTCCGGCGTGCTGGCCTATAGCGGCTATCGCGCCATTCTCGAACAGCAGCCGCCCGGTGCAACCTTTGCCTTCATCACTGCTATGCTGCTTGCCTATGATCCGGCCCGCCGTCTTGCCCGCCTTCAGGTCGGGCTGGAGAAGGCGCTCGTCAATGCGCGCATGATCTATGAAGTACTGGATATTGAGCCGCGCCAGCGCGATCTTCCCGGCGCTGTGGAGCTGAAAGCCGGCCCCGGCGAAATCCGCTTCGAGGATATCTATTTCTCCTATAACGAGACAGCCCCTGTGCTGCATGGCGTCAGCTTTGTCGCCAAAGCGGGCGAAACCACCGCCGTGGTCGGTGCTTCTGGCGCGGGCAAGTCGACGCTCATCAATCTCGTCCAGCGCTTCTACGATCTCGACAGCGGCAAGATCCTGTTCGACGGACAGGATATCGCACAGGTCAGAAAGCGCTCATTGCGCCATGCCATCGCCTATGTCTCTCAGCAGCCCTATCTGTTCGAAGGCACCATTGCCGACAATATCCGCTATGGCCGCCCGGACGCGACGGATGAGGAAATCATCGAGGCGGCCAAGCTTGCCCATGCGCATGACTTCATCCTGCAACAGCCGCAGGGCTACGATACTCCTGTCGGCGAAAACGGTGTGACCCTTTCCGGCGGCCAGCGCCAGCGCGTCTCGATCGCCCGCGCCATTGTCCGCAATGCGCCAGTTCTCCTGCTCGACGAGGCGACTTCCGCGCTCGACAATGAATCGGAGAAGCGGGTCCAGCAGGCGCTGGAAGGCATCATGCAGAACCGCACCACAATCGTGATAGCGCATCGCCTTTCCACGGTGGTCAATGCAGATCGCATCGTGGTGATGGAAGCCGGTCGCGTTGTGGAGGAAGGCCGTCACGACGATCTGATCGCCATCCAGAACGGCGTCTATGCGCGCTTCTATCAATTGCAGAGCGGCAACGGCGATATCATCACCGAACAGTCGGCAGAAGAATTGCGGACAGGAGAACCCCGATGAGCGGAGAAACGCAGAACAGCGAAATGGGCCTCGTGGTCGTCGGCGCGGGCGGGCGTATGGGCCAAACCCTGATTCGTACCATCCAGACCATCGAAGGTGCGAAGCTGGTCGGTGCCATCGAACGCTCCAGCTCTCCCTTTCTGGGCCGCGATGCAGGTGAAGTGACCGGCATTGGGCCGCTCGGCGTCACCATCACCGACGATCCGCTGCCAGTCTTTGCCAAGGCGCAAGGCGTCCTCGATTTCACAAGCCCCACGGCCAGCGTCGAGTTTGCAGGGCTTGCCGCGCAGGCGCGCATCGTTCATGTCATCGGTACGACAGGCTGTTCGACCGAGGATGATGAAAAAATCCGCGCCGCCGCCCGTCATGCAACCATCGTTAAATCCGGCAATATGAGCCTTGGCGTCAATCTTCTGTCCGTTCTCGTGCAGAAGGCAGCGCAAGCGCTCGACCCGCAAGATTTCGACATCGAAATTCTCGAAATGCATCACAAGCACAAGGTCGATGCACCGTCCGGCACTGCGCTGCTTCTTGGAGAAGCCGCAGCCAAGGGCCGCGACATCGCACTGGCGGAAAACAGCGTCCGCGTGCGCGACGGCTATACGGGCCCACGCGAAACCGGTTCCATCGGCTTTGCAACGTTGCGCGGCGGTTCTGTGATCGGTGATCATTCGGTGATGCTGGCCGGTCCCGGTGAGCGCGTCGTTCTTTCCCATCATGCCGAAGACCGTTCGGTCTTTGCGCGTGGCGCCATCAAGGCCGCACTCTGGGCCTATGGCAAAAAGCCCGGTCTCTATTCCATGCTCGACGTTCTCGGGCTGAATGACTGACTATCTTTATTAATGGAGCGTTGCATATGTCTCGTACTCTCGTCCTGGTCCGCCACGGTCAAAGCGAATGGAACCTCAAGAACCTTTTCACCGGATGGCGCGATCCGGGCCTGACCGAACAGGGCCATGCCGAAGCCAAGGCCGCTGGCCAGCGCCTGAAAGCCGCCGGTCTCAAGTTCGACATCGCCTATACGTCTGCGCTGTCGCGTGCACAGGTGACCTGCCAGCACATTCTTGACCAGCTCGGCCAGTCTGATCTCAAGACAATCCGCGATCAGGCTCTGAACGAGCGCGACTATGGTGACCTGTCGGGCCTCAACAAGGATGACGCCCGCGCCAAGTGGGGTGAAGAACAGGTCCATATCTGGCGCCGTTCCTATGACGTCCCGCCTCCGGGTGGCGAGAGCCTGAAGGACACCGGCGCGCGCGTTTGGCCCTATTATCTGCACACGGTGCAGCCGCACGTGCTGCGCGGCGAGACGGTTCTGGTTGCCGCACACGGCAATTCACTCCGCGCACTCATCATGGCGCTCGACGGCCTGACACCGGAACAGATTCTCAAGCAGGAACTCAACACCGGTGTTCCGGTCGTTTACCGGCTTAATGCCGATTCGACTGTCGCTTCGAAGGAAATCCTCGAAGCCTAAGAGAGCATTTCCAGCAAAAGTGTGAAACGGTTTTGCGTTCGGAAATGCGTGAATACAAACAGACCGAGCGATTCCGATGTTTCATGTTTCCGCTCTGCCTGGCTGTGAACTTATCGGGCGCGTCAGCGCGCCCGTCCCTCTTTTCAACGCGAAAAAAGCATCGGCTGAAAAAAAGCTGGCTGAATGTCGAAAACGCGATTGACAGAGGCAGGTCGACCCCTTAGATGGGTCCTCGTCGCCCAGATGGCGGAATTGGTAGACGCACCAGCTTCAGGTGCTGGCGCTCGCAAGGGCGTGGAGGTTCGAGTCCTCTTCTGGGCACCATTTCCAAGTCTTCGGACCACTACCAAGGTTCTGAAGCACCCCAAAAAGCCCGCGCAAGCGGGCTTTTTTGCTTTCTGGCTGATTGTTCCGGTTGAACCGCCCTTCGAACTGATTACCCCTTCCGGCGCTTCCCGCTTTTCTTGCCCCTGTTGCAACGGATGACCGTTCCGCGCATTCTCGTCATACGGAAATCGGAGGCGAGATGAGCCATGCAACAACCGGATTATGATCGGGACTTTGGCGAAATCATCCGCTGGCTGAAGCAGGAAGGCCTCATTTTGCAGACCGATCTTGAAGGCAATACGGAGCTTTCCACCCGCGCCGAGCGCATTGACCGCAAAAGGCGCAAGGCAGCAGAATCATTTCCTGACAGCGCTCGTCTATCCTGATCCGGCCCCAATCTGTAAGGTAGGCCCCGCGTGGCGGGCTTTCTGGGAGGAAAATCATGCGACGGATCATTGTTGGAACGTTCCTGAGCCTCGACGGCGTGATGCAGGCGCCGGGTGGACCGGAAGAGGATCAAACAGGCCAGTTCGAATATGGCGGCTGGACAGTGCCCTATTGGGACGATGTGGTTGCCGGAGCGATGGGCGAGAGCTTTTCCAAGCCGTTCGACCTGCTTTTGGGCAGACGCACTTACGATATTTTTGCTGCCCACTGGCCGCATCAGGAAACGGACCCCGACGCCCCCGGCTTTGTGCCCGGCGAGGGTGAAATCGCCAGAATGTTCAACGAAGTGACAAAATATGTCGCGACGCACAGGCCGGAAAGCCTGAACTGGCAGAACAGCGAGCTGCTGGGCGACGATATCATCGCCTCATTGAAAGCCATCAAAGCGACCGAAGGTCCCGACCTGTCAGTTTCGGGCAGCAGCGAACTTGCGCATCAGCTGCTTGCCAGCGATCTGGTCGATGAATTGCGGCTGTTGATCTATCCAGTCGTCCTCGGCACGGGCAAGCGCCTGTTCGACGGACAGTCCATGCCATCGGCTTTCAAGCTGGTTAGCTCCACCACATCGCCCAGCGGCGTCATCATTGCCAATTATCAGCGTTCAGGCGATCTCAAGACCGGTTCTTTTGCGATGGACCACCCATCGGAAGAAGAGATCGAGCGACGCAAGAACCTTTCCTGATTTCGATCGGGCTTTCCGGCCCCGGACAACTGGGGCCCCCTTCCGTCGGCAGGGCTTTGTCAACAGCCCGATGAATTGTGCCTATTGCGCTGATCTCGCAATTGGCGGCACAATCCGACGATCTTTTGACCCTAATCCATTTGCTTACAAATATAATAACGGGGAGCGAATATGCGCCGGAAAGGCTTGCTGGAATTCGAAGGGAACAGAACGCTTTACGGCCTGTTTCTGTTCTGCGCGGTCTGCGCCATTGCAGGCAGTCTCATGAGCTATAATGGTGAAGCTTCCGCATGGCGCTGGCTGCATTATCTGACCAAACCGACCGCGACCCTGCTGCTGCTTGCCGCCGTCCTTTGCGCCGGGCGCCCCAAATCGAAAACCTATGGTTTTGCGGTCGCCTTTGGCCTGGCTTTTGCCGCACTCGGCGATTTCTTCCTGATGCTGCCCGGTGATTATTTCATGGCGGGACTGATCTGCTTTCTCATCACCCATTGCGCCTATATCTATGCGCTTTGCCGCGGTGCACGCTTTGCCGCGCATAAAGGCGTTTTCGTCCTTTTCGCCATCGCAGCCTTTGCCATCATAGCGGGACTCTGGTCGTCGCTGCCGACACCCATGAAAATCCCCGTCATCATCTATGCCGCTGCACTCGGCATCATGGCGGCACAGGCGATGAGCCGCGCGCTTGACACCGAACCGGAAACGCCGCAGCGCTACGCCGCCTGGCTTGCTGCAGCAGGTGGCCTCTTCTTCATGGTAAGCGACACATTGCTTGCCTATGGACGGTTCAGCGTCGACATTCCGCTGAACGGCCTCTGGGTGCTTGCAACCTATTATGCCGCGCAATTCCTCTTTGCCCGTTCGACGGAGGATTTTGCCTATGACAACTGAAGAACAGGCGTTGCAAACCGCATTCGAGCGCCTGCGACAGGCATGGCTTGAATATCGGCCTGCCTATGAACAGCGGCTGGACGACCTGAAGCGTCTGCGTGAAAGGCTCGAAGCGAGACTGGATGAAATGGCGAAAGCCATCAGCACAGATTTCGGCAATAGGTCGTTGCACGAAACCCTGCTCGGTGAAGCCAGCGTCGTTTTTGCCGAAATCGACGATGCCCTGCACAAACTCAAACGCTGGATGAAGCCGAAACGCCGCAAGGCAGGTTGGAAAATGTGGCCTGCCAAAGCCGAAATCCGCTATGTCCCGCTCGGTGTAGTGGGGATCATCGCGCCATGGAACTATCCGGTCAATCTGGCGCTGGCGCCGCTTGTCGCGGCAATCGCAGCCGGAAACCACGTTTTCCTGAAACCATCCGAACACACGCCGCGCACTGCCGAATTCCTGCAGAGCCTGCTTGCCGATGTTTTTCCGGATGATCGTGTTGCCGTAGCGCTCGGCGACGCATTGCTTTCCGCGCAATTCGCGTCGCTGCCATTCGACCACCTCTTTTTCACCGGCTCTACTGCCGTCGGGCGCAAGATCATGGCAGCCGCTGCGCCGAACCTGACCCCGGTCACACTCGAGCTTGGCGGCAAGTCGCCCGCCATTGTCAGCGAAAACGCCAACCTCAAACGCGCCGCCCGCGCAATCGCCACAGGAAAATTCTTCAATGCGGGGCAAACCTGCATCGCGCCGGACTATGTTCTGATCCATCACAGCAAGCGCGACGAATTCGTGGACCTTCTGCGTGCCGAAATGCAGGCGCGCTACAGTGGCACATCCTCGGAAAAAGACCGCACGACAATCATCAATGATGCTCAGGAAGCGCGACTGTCGAAACTGCTGGCCGATGCCGCAAACAGGAGCGAGGCCATCATCGAGCTTCCGGCGGGCTCCAAACAGCCGCGATCAATGGCGCCCTCACTCGTGCTGGAACCTACCACAGACAGCGCGATCATGCAGGAGGAGATTTTCGGCCCGCTTCTGCCAATCGTCAGCTATCGCCTGCTCGACGATGCAATCAGTTTTGTTTTGAAACTTGATCGTCCGCTGGCGCTATACTGTTTCAGCGACAACACGGCAGAGATCGAAATGATGCTCAGCCGTATTGTTGCGGGTGGCGTCTGCGTCAACGATACGCTTTATCACTTCGCCTGTAGCGACTTGCCGTTCGGAGGCGTGGGCGCGAGCGGCATGGGGCAATATCATGGCCATGACGGCTTTCTGACCTTTTCCAAGGCCATGCCGGTCCTGACCAAATACGCCCCGGCTCCAAGCGATCTCATCAAGCCGCCCTACACAGGTCTTACCGACAGGATGATCCGTTTCATTGCAAGGTAGTCGCCTAATTGTGTAGGGGATTGCTATTCAAACGGGCGTGCAACCTGTCTATATATAGGATGTTGCAATACAGTTTCAGACGGATACCAGTTTATCTCACTGGCGGATGTCATAGTCTTTCGGAACCGAATACCTGACAGGTGAAAAACGGGTGCTGAAGAAGAAAGAACCAAACCGGATATCGAAATCCATCCTGACGGCTATCCGGAACAGGCCGGGCTACAGGCCGCTCAACGCCAATATTACCGGCGGCGATATCGTCATTGCATCCTACAATGTCCACAAATGCATCGGCATCGACAAGCAGTTCAATCCGCAACGCACGACCGAAGTCATCAGTGAAATCGACGCGGATGTCATCGCCCTGCAGGAAGCCGACAGGCGTTTCGGCGAGCGTTCCGGCTTACTCGATCTCGGCCTGCTCGAGCGGCGCCACGGTCTCATACCCGTCCCCATCACCTCAACAATGCCCAAGGGCCATGGCTGGCATGGCAATGTGCTTCTGTTCCGCGAAGGCGTGGTGCGCAATGTGCAGCAGCTCAAGCTGCCCGGTGTCGAGCCGCGCGGTGCACTGGTCGCGGACTTGCAGTTTCCGGCAGGCCCCTTGCGCGTGATCGCCGCGCATCTTGGTCTCTTGAAACGTTCCCGCGAGCAGCAGGCCGAAAGCATTCTCACCGCCTTGCAGGAGGCCGACACACTGCCGACCTTGCTGATCGGCGATCTCAACGAATGGCGCATCGGCAAGCGCTCGTCGCTCGCGGCTCTGATGCCGACCTTCAATCACGTCGCCACAGCAGTCCCGAGTTTCCCTTCGCGGTTCCCGGTTTTTGCCCTGGATCGCGTGCTGGGTGCGCCGCACAATCTGGTTACATCGGTTGAAGTCCACAACACGCCGCTGGCGCGCCTGGCATCCGATCATCTGCCCATCAAGGCACATCTCGATCTCAAATCGGCAACAAACCTGCTTGAAGAATACAGCCCGGAAATATTCACGAGCAGAGCTGGATAGTTTTAGAGATAAGGCGAACCAAGCCAAATAATCCGGTCCAAAAGTCGCTCCAGAAATGGTCGGTTTTTGAGACGCGCAAGATTGACCTCGCGGCTCTCCTCTATCACCTTGCCGATGCGCTCTTCTACCTGACGCGCCACGTCGCGGTCGAGAATTTCAAGATCGACCTCGAAATTCAGCCGCAGCGAGCGCGGATCGATATTCGACGATCCGACATAGGACCACGCCCCGTCGATGGTCATCAGCTTCGAGTGATTGAAAGCGCCACCGGCCCGCCAGATGCGACAACCATCCTTCAAGAGCTGGTCGAACTGGGCGCGCATGGCACGATCCACCAGCTTCAGATTGTTGACGCCCGGCACGACGATATCCACCGACACGCCGCGCCGCGCTGCCGTCACCAGCGCGCTGATCAGTTCGCGATCCGGCAAAAGATAAGGCGTCATGATGAGAATATGCTGCTCGGCAATCGAAAACGCGCCCATCATCATGCGCTGGTTGGTTTCCACATTCTTGTCGGGACCTGATCCGACGACACGCACCAGCGTTCCCGTTCCCGGCGGGTTTTCCGGCGGCGCTATCTTCCAGGCTTCGCCGGTCAGAAGCTCGCCGGTCGCAAAGCGCCAGTCTTCGGATGCGATGTGAAAGAGATCGGCAATCGCCGGACCTTCCAACTTGAAATGCGTATCGAAGGCAACCGCATCACCCGCTATCGCGCGCACGAAACCCGCACGAATATTCATGCCGCCGGTAAAGGCGATCTTGCCGTCGACAATGAGGATTTTGCGGTGAGTGCGCAGGTTCGCATAAGGCAGGCGCAGCCCGATGATGATATTGCCATTGAACACGTCAACAGCAACGCCTTTGTCCTTCAAAAGCTTGACGATGCTCGGAAAGGAATAGCGCGCGCCGACCGCATCGACCAGCACACGCACCTCCACGCCGCGCCTGACCGCATCGCCCAGAGCATCGGCAAATTTTTCGCCAATACCATCCCGGTCGAAAATATAGGTTTCCAGCATGATGCTGCGCTCGGCCTTGCCAATGGCGTCGAGCATTGCGGCATAGGCTTCGTCGCCCGTTTCCAGCATCTCGATACTGTTGCCGCTGGTGAAATCATAGAGGCTGACCGCATCGCCAAGTATCTTCATCGCCCCGAACTGGCGTCCGAAGGCGGCACGCACGAGGTCGTTCGTCGTATCGAAGTGCGACAGGTGATAGAGCGCGATCTTGCCCATATTGGCGCGCTGGTGGGTGAGCGTCGAACGCCGGATCCGGTTCACGCCCGCGATGGCATAAACCACCGCCCCGACGATGGGCGACAGTACGATCACACCAACCCAGCCGATGGCGGTGCGCACCTCCTCCTTGGTCATGGTCGCGTGAATGGCAGCGATCGCTCCAAGAACGCCCGACAGGACAAACAGGATATGCGGCCAGTAGTGGGAAACGAGATCGAACATCACATCAACTTTAAGCGGAAAACGGCTGCAATAGCAAAGAGATATAATGCTCTGCCGAGCGAACGAACAGTGGGATTAATGATGATCTGGCGTGCACTGCGCATGAACACAACAGGTGCAGATTCGTCAGGCCGTGGCGAAAAGAGTGATTATCGAGCACCGGAGCGGAGCGTACTTGAAGGTATGTGAGCACCGAAGAGCAGAAAATTGCTCTTTGCAGCCCGGCATCACGAAGAATGCACCTGTTGTGATAAGCTGGTCAAATTCTAGAGATGCCTTATATTGTTCACGAGGCATGAAAATTTGAGGGACGACTCATGGCAACAGCTCACAATGATTTCGACCGCCCAACCCTTCCAAAAGAACTTACCGGCAAGTGGGGGTGGTTCGTCGCCCTTGGGGTGGCGCTGCTGATCCTCGGAGGCATCGCCTTCGGCAATCTCGTTCTGGCCACCGTGGTCTCGGTCTACTATGTCGGCCTGATGATGCTGATCGGCGGCGTCATCGAGATCATTCACGCGTTCGGCGTCAAAACCTGGGGCAGCTTCTTTTTCTGGCTCCTGAGCGGCCTGCTCTATACGGCAGCCGGTATTGTCGCTTTCATCAATCCGGTACTGGCAGCCGGTGTGCTGACCTTTCTTCTGGCGGCAGCTCTTCTGGGTTCCGGTGCTTTCCGCATCTGGCTCGGTTTCAAGTCCAAGCCCGCTGCCGGCTGGGGATGGGTTGTCGCAGCCGGTGTCATCACCCTGCTGCTTGGTCTCATCATCGCCATCAAATGGCCGGTCAACAGCCTGTTCATCCTCGGTCTATTTCTGGCGATAGACCTGATCTTCCAGGGCTGGTCCTTCATCGCCTTCGGCCTTGGTATCAAGAGTCGATAAAACACCACATATCACAGTCAAAGCGGCGCGTACTGCGCCGCTTTTTCATTTGAACTCGACCTTTCGGCCAAGTCCTGCTAGATGCTCCCCAACATCTTCGCGGCGCGCTTTCACGCGCAGCCCAACGTTTCGCCATCACGAGTTTCTTCATGCCCGCTGACAATCCCGTTTCCAAGCGCCGCACATTCGCGATCATCGCGCACCCGGACGCCGGTAAGACCACACTGACCGAAAAGCTGCTGCTGTTCGGCGGTGCCATCCAGCTTGCCGGTGAAGTGAAGGCCAAGAAGGATCGCATCCAGACCCGCTCGGACTGGATGAACATCGAACGCGACCGCGGCATCTCGGTCGTGACTTCGGTGATGACCTTCGAATACAAGGACTGCATCTTCAACCTGCTCGACACGCCGGGCCACGAAGACTTCGCAGACGACACCTACCGCACGCTGACTGCGGTGGACTCAGCCGTCATGGTTATCGATGCCGCAAAGGGTATCGAGCCGCGCACGCTGAAGCTGTTCGAAGTCTGCCGCATGCGCGACATTCCGATCGTCACCTTCGTCAACAAGATGGACCGTGAGGCACGCGATCCGCTCGAAATCCTCGACGAGATCGAGGAAAAGCTGGCGCTCGATACAGCCCCGATCACCTGGCCTATCGGTTCCGGCAAGAGCTTTGCAGGCACCTATGATTTGCATAACGACACGATGCGCCGTCAGGACAATGAAGAGCGGCCAACCAAGGTCAGCGGTCCGGCAGAGGCTGCAGCACTGCTGCCGGAAAACGAGCGCGAAGCCTGGCTGGAAGGTGTCGAACTGGCACGCGGCGTCTGCCGTCCGTTCGATCTCGCCTCTTTCCGCGAAGGCCATATGACCCCGGTTTATTTCGGTTCGGCGCTGAAGAATTACGGCGTGCGCGACCTGATTGAAGCCTTCTGCGATTTCGGCCCCTCGCCGCGCGACCAGCAGGCCGATACGCGTATGGTCGGTTCAACCGAAGACAAGATGACTGGCTTCGTGTTCAAGATTCAGGCCAATATGGACCCGAACCACCGCGACCGCATCGCCTTCCTGCGCGTCTGCTCGGGCAAGCTGGCACGTGGCATGAAGGCAAAACTGGTGCGCACCGGCAAACCGATGAGCCTGTCTGCGCCGCAATTCTTCTTTGCCCGTTCGCGCCAGATCGCCGACGAGGCTTTTGCGGGTGACGTGGTCGGCATCCCGAACCACGGCACGCTTCGCATAGGCGATACGCTGACCGAGGGCGAGGATATTCTGTTCCGTGGCGTGCCGAACTTTGCCCCGGAAATTTTGCGCCGCGTACGCCTCGACGACGCCATGAAGGCCAAGAAGCTGCGCGAAGCGCTGCAACAAATGGCCGAAGAAGGCGTCGTGCAGCTCTTTGTGCCCGATGACGGTTCTCCGGCCATTGTCGGTGTCGTCGGCGCTCTCCAGATCGACGTTCTGACGGAACGTCTGAAAGTGGAATATTCGCTACCGGTCGGCTTTGAAATGTCGCGCTTCTCCGTCTGCCGGTGGATTTCCGCCGACGACCCGGCCGAACTCGACAGCTTCATTGCCTCGCATCGCGCGGACATCGCGCATGACCTCGACCATGACCCGGTCTTCCTGGCGCAGAACGGCTTTTCTCTCAATTACGAGGCCGAACGCTGGAAAAATATCCGCTTTGCAACCATCAAGGACTATCAGGTCCGCGACAAGGTTTGACCCGGCAGTGAGGCCATGAACGATCCGGTTCTTAAAGCGCTCGATCTACCTGCTGCCTTTCAGCAACGACTGAAGGGCTATGGCAGCGAGCGCGACAAGCTGGGGCGTTCAACCGCCAATGTCCATCTGCTCGATCATACCGATCTCAGGCCCCTTGTTCTGAAGGTCGAGCCTGCAAGCCCGGTCGGGGAACTGGCCAATGAAGCCACGCGGCTTGACTGGCTTGCGCAACAATATCTGCCCTGCCCCGAAGTCCTCGCTTTCGAAGCCGGAACAGAGCAGAGCTTTCTGCTGATGACCCGGATTCCCGGTATCGATCTCGCTTCCGCCGTAGGCTCCGTTCCACCGGATCGCATCGCGCATATTCTGGCTATCGCGCTGAAATCGATACACGCCATCGACCCGGCTTTATGTCCGTTCGATCACAGGCTTGATATCCGGATCGAAGATGCGCGCAAGCGTGTCGAAGCAGGTGCTGTCGACGAGGAGGATTTTGACGACGAGCGCGAAGGACAGACCGCACAGGACCTGTTTGCGGAACTGCGTCGGTTGAAACCAGAAAACGAAGACATCGTCGTCACGCATGGCGATGCCTGCTTGCCCAACTTCATGATGGACAAGAACGGTTTTACCGGTTTCATCGACTGCGGCAGGCTCGGCCTTGCCGACCGCCATCAGGATCTGGCACTGACCTGCTGGAGCATTCGTTATAATCTGGGCGAAGAATGGGTAAAGCCCTTCCTCGACACCTATGGTGGCCCGGCAATCGATGATGCAAAGATCGCCTATTATCGTCTACTGGACGAGTTTTTCTAAGAACGGTCAGCCTTTCGCTTCGATGAGCCATTCGGCGATTTTTGCCGCCAGCCTTTCAGCCACCTGTTCCTTGCTCATTTCCGGCCATTCCTCGATACCCGAATGGCTCAGAATACGGACATGATTGCGGTCACCGCCCATCACGCTGCCTTCACCCGGCACATGCGAAACATCGTTGGCGACAATCCAGTCCGCACCTTTCTTCTCAAGCTTGGCTCTCGCGTTTTCGGCCACGTTCTGCGTTTCCGCTGCAAAGCCCACCACAAGACCGGGGCGCTTGTCACTGTGACCGACACCAGCGAGAATGTCGGGGTTCTCGACCATGGCAAGTGTGGGAGCGCTTTCGCCGGGCTTTTTCTTGATCTTCTGCCCGGCTTCATTGGCGGTGCGCCAATCGGCAACGGCTGCCACCATGATCGCCGCATCGGCGGGGAGATGCCGCTCCACAGCAGCCTGCATTTCACGCGCCGTCTCGACATGGATGACATCGACGTCTTCGGGATCGGGAATAGTGACCGGGCCGGACACCAGATGCACAGTCGCGCCAAGCCGCGCCAGCGCCGCCGCAATGGCATGGCCCTGCTTGCCGGAAGATCGATTGGCGATATAGCGCACCGGATCGATCGGCTCGTGCGTCGGCCCGGAAGTCATGACAACGGTTTTGCCCGCAAGCGGCTTTGCCTGCGGTGCCAGCAAATTTTCTATTACGGCAACAATTGCCAACGGTTCACTCATCCGGCCTGTTCCGGCTTCACCGCTTTCCGCCATCTCGCCCTTCTCCGGACCAATGAAGTGCACGCCGTCCTTTTCGAGCGTCAGACGGTTGCGTCTCGTCGCGGAATTATCCCACATGGCAGGGTTCATGGCAGGTGCAACGAGCACCGGAACTTTGCGGGCAAGCAGCACTGCGCTGGCAAGATCGTCAGCCAGACCATTGGCCATCTTGGCCATCAGGTTGGCGGTCGTGGGCGCGACGACGATCAGGTCCGCATCACGCGCCAGCCGGATGTGGCCTACATCCTGCTCATCCTCTCGCGAAAACAGATCGGTAAAGACGTGATCGGCAGAAACTGCGCCAATGGTCAGCGGTGTCACGAATTGCTGTGCTGCTGCCGTCATCAATGGACGCACATGCGCGCCACGCTCACGCAGCCGCCGAATGAGGTCCGGCGTCTTATAGGCGGCGATGCCACCGCCGATAATGAGAAGAATCCGTTTGCCAGCCAGCGAAGCTCCTGCGCCTGAAGACACTGTAGTAGCTTGCGGAGCTTCATTCAGTCCGGCCAGAAGAAGCCGCGCCTCTTCTTCCATGGAGCGCCCATTCTGTGCTGCCCTGATGCGCAGTCGTTCTTTAGCGGCATCATCGAGATTACGAATGGTAATACTGGCCATCTGATTGCACCTGCTCGTTACAAGTGCAATCATTGAAATCATATCAGGGTTGATCTGTCACTTTAAAAGTGAGTTTAGAGCCAAAGATAGAGTTTAATCGCTATCGCCGCGAGTGAAATCGCAATCACCACCTGCGCGATACGGCCCCAGCGTGAATGCTTGGCTTCGGCGCGACCGATGGCTTCCGCCGTCGCCGCATCGAAGCACAAACCGTTGGCGGCCATATCATCCAGTGCCACCGAAACTCGCTCCACACGCGCCACAAGTTCCGGCGTCTTGCGCGTGAAATGAAGCAGCGAATAAGCGCTGTCCTTCGCATCGACAAGCATACCTTGCGGTCCAAGATTTTTGGCGATCCAGTCGCCGACGACCGGCTCCGCCGCTTTCCACATATTGAAATGCGGATTGAGCGTACGCGACACCCCTTCCACGACGACCATGGTTTTCTGGAGCATCAGAAGTTCCGGCCGTGTCTCCATGTCGAAAAGCTGGGTCACTTCGAACAGAAGCGTCAGCAGCTTGGCCATGGAGATAGTTTCTGCCGGCTGGCCGTGGATCGGCTCACCGATAGCGCGAATGGCCTGTGCAAAGCTCGCCACATCATGGGTGTGTGGCACATAACCCGCTTCGAAATGCACTTCCGCCACGCGCATATAATCACGTGTGATGAAGCCATAGAGAATTTCAGCAAGGAAGCGCCGCTGCTGCTTGTTCAGCCGTCCGGTAATGCCAAAATCGACCGCAACAATGATGCCTTGCGGATCGACGAACAGATTGCCCGGATGCATGTCGGCATGAAAAAAGCCATCGCGCAGTGTATGACGCAGGAAGGACTGGATCAGCGTTTCGGCAAGCTTCTTCAGATCGAAACCGGCTGCTTCAAGTGCAGAAATATCCGACATCTTAATGCCGTCGATCCATTCGAGCGTCAGCACATCGCGACCGGTCCGTTCCCAATCGACATTGGGAACACGGAAACCCGCATCGCTCTTGATGTTTTCGGCAATCTCGGAAAGCGCTGCCGCTTCCAGTCGCAAATCCATCTCGATGCGGGTCGTCTGCTGTAGCGTCTCGACAACCTGAACCGGACGCAGTCGGCGCGTGAAGGGAACGTGGCGCTCCTGCATGCGCGCGACCATGTAGAAACCTTCAAGGTCGCGGGCAAAGCGCTGGCGAACGCCCGGCCGAATAACCTTGACTGCAACTTTCTGCGGTTTGCCGTCCTTTATGACTTCAGCCGGATGCACCTGCGCCATCGACGCAGCCGCTATCGGCGCATCGAAATGCAGGTAAAGATCATCGATCTTACGTCCAAGCGAGCCTTCGACGCCCGCAATCGCATCGGCTTGCGGGAAAAAGTCGAGACGATCCTGCAAAAGCTCCAGATCGGCAGCAACGTCTTGCCCTACAATATCCGGGCGGGTTGCCAGAAACTGGCCAAGCTTCACATAGGATGGACCGAGCTTGTTCATGGCTCGCGACATGCGCTCGGAACGCTGCATGTGCCGCGCACGCGGGCGCGCCAGAATGCCTGCAATCTTGTGTCCGAGCGCTGGAAGACCGGAAAGCCCTTCCACCGGCAAGGCGCTGATAACGCCTTCGCGCGTCAATATCCATCCGGCCCGCATCAGCCGAAAAGCGGCGGATAGATTACTCATGCCTCGATGCCCCGTTCTGACCCCAATTCATCACAGGCACAATCAAAGCTTCCAGCCGGAATGAAGCGCGGCAATGCCTCCAGTGAAATTGCGATAGCTCACGCGCTCGAAACCAGCCTTTTCGATCATCGCGGCAAAATCCTGCTGCTTGGGGAATTTGCGGATCGATTCAACCAGATAGCTGTAGGAATCAGCATCGCCGGTAATCATCTTGCCGATGCGTGGAATGGCATGGAACGACCACTGGTCGTAAATCTTGTCGAGAACCGGCAACTCAACTTCGGAGAATTCGAGGCAGAGGAAACGACCGCCCGGCTTCAATACGCGATAGGCTTCGGACAGCGCTTTGTCGATATGCGGCACATTACGAATGCCGAAGGCAATCGTGTAGGCGTCGAAACTGCTGTCCTCGAACGGCAGTTCTTCAGCATTTGCCTCTACGAATTCGAGATTGTCGGCAAGGCCCTTCTTGATCGCCCGTTCACGACCAACACCGAGCATCGATCCGTTAATATCGAGAATGGTGACATGGGCCTGACGGCCGGAAGCCTCGACAATACGGAAAGCAATATCGCCGGTGCCGCCTGCGACGTCGAGGGAGGTCCAGCCGGGGCGCTTCGATGGCGCCAGCCATGCAATCATCGCATCTTTCCAGACGCGGTGCATACCCGCAGACATGAGATCATTCATCACGTCGTACTTGCTGGCGACCTTATGGAATACGTCGTTGACCAGGCTCTGCTTTTCGCTTTCGTCAACCGCCTTGAAGCCGAATGAATGCTCCATGCCACCTTGTGCGCCGACGCGGTCCGCATTGCCGTTCTGCTGGCTCATAGCTCATCCTGCTTTTTGAATAGTCTGACGAAAATGATTTTCGGTTATGCATATAAAGCTTGTGCCGAACGATACAAGCAGAGACCGTCCTCCACTACCCCTTTTGTGATCCGGCACCTGTGAACTGGCTTGCGTTAGCGCTTAAAAATGGCCAAAGAGACATAAAACTGTGCGTGCGCGCTCGCCACGCGTTTTCTCCGGCGCAAACTGCCGCTAAAGTCAAAAAGATAACAAGAAAAGTGGAAAGATCATGGGCGTTACAGTCGTCAGCCATCCGCTTGTCCAGCACAAGCTCACCATCATGCGCAAGAAGGAAACGTCCACAGCCAGCTTTCGGCGGCTGCTGAAGGAAATATCGCTGTTGCTCTGCTATGAAGTGACGCGCGATCTCGAACTGACCACCATGCCGATCGAAACACCGTTGATGCCAATGGAAGCGCCGGTGCTTGAAGGCAAGAAGCTTGTCTTCGCCTCGATCCTGCGTGCGGGCAACGGTCTTCTCGAAGGCATGCTCGATCTGGTGCCTGCGGCCCGCGTCGCCCATATCGGCCTTTATCGAGATCACGACACGCTGCAGCCGGTCGAATATTACTTCAAGGCGCCGGAAGACATCGTCAACCGCCTCATCATCGTGGTCGATCCGATGCTGGCCACCGGGCATTCGGCAATTGCAGCCATCGACAAGCTGAAGGAACGCGGCGCGACCAATATCCGCTTCCTCTGCCTGCTGGCCGCACCGGAAGGCATCAAGCGATTTACCGACGCCCATCCGGATGTCGACGTGTTCACGGCCTCCATCGATGAACGTCTCGATGAAAAGGGCTATATCGTTCCCGGCCTCGGCGATGCGGGCGACCGCATGTACGGCACGAAATAAGCACCAGCGCGCATCCCGAAAAGTGTAAAGTGGCTTTCGGGATACGCGCTAAAATAAACAATGCAGAGCGGCCCGCGCCTGCTATTGTCCTTGGAAACGGGGGCGGCATGGCGCGGGTTTTTACGATCCTTCTGGTATTTGCGGGACTGGCAATAGCCTTCCCGCTTTTGTTTGAGAAATTCGGCCAAGGACCGAAAGCCGTTTCAAACACATCCGCTACAGCTTCGACGGTTCCTTCGCAGAACGCCACCGCCTATAGCGGACGCCGCACACAGATCGCGCCGGACAGTCGCGGTCATTTCATCACGGACATAAAGGTTGCCGGTCAATCCCTTCGCGCCATGGTGGATACGGGAGCAAGTGTCGTTGCGATCAACGCCAGCGCCGCAAGGCGCGTCGGCCTGTCGCTCAAACCCGCCGATTTCAAATATCGCGTCTCGACCGCCAATGGCGAAACCATTGCTGCATCCGCCACCCTGCCCAGCATCGAAATCGGACGAGTCCGGTTGGAAAATGTGGAAGCCATGGTACTGCGTGACGATGCTCTGTCCGACACGCTTCTCGGCATGAGCTTTCTGAAGCGTCTGCGTCACTATGAAGTTTCAAACGGCACACTCGTGCTGACGCAATGATGTGATACCGTACTTCCGATATGGATCGAAAGCGGCTAAACCCCGCTGACCACCGATACCCAAAGACCAATGGAACCCAGCCATGACACCGGACCAGCGCCTGACCGAGCTCGAAATTCGCGTAGTCGAACAGGAAAAGACAATCGATGAGTTGTCATCCGTTCTGGCCGAACAATGGAAAACCATAGATCAGCTTTCCAAGAAACTCGGCGCATTGACCGACCGTTTTCTGGAACTGGAAGAACAGACTGCGCCGGACGTGCCGGTCACCAAGCCACCGCACTGGTAAAGCCATGCTCCAGATCGCCTCCCTCGCTGAGCGTCCCGATCTCGTGCCCATCTGTGCCGCATGGAACCATGCGGAATGGGGCGAATTTTCCGGTTCATCCCTTGAGCAGACAGCCAAGGCTTTCGGCGAAATTTCCCGCGAAAACGATGGACAGGCGGCACGGGTCGCGCTTTGGAACGGGCAACCCGCCGGTCTTGCCCTTCTGATCCACAGCGATCTGGAAACCCATCCACATCTGAAGCCTTGGGTGGCGAGCGTGTTCGTCGCACCCGACTATCGCGGCAAAGGCATTGCCAAAGGTCTTGTCAGCGCCATCGAGGACGCCGCGCAGGAACTCGGCTATGGAGAAATCTATCTCTATACGAACAAGCCGGACCTATACCGGCAAATAGGTTGGAGCGATTTCGAGCATCTGGAAGGCGACTATGCCGGGATGTTGATCCTGAAAAAACAGACCGCGCGGTAAGGACCGCGCGATCTGTTGATTACAACCCGCTTATTGTGCCAACGGGATCGGGCAGCTCACGCCGGTGCCGCGCAATCCGCAATAACCATTCGGGTTCTTCGCCAGATATTGCTGGTGATAGTCCTCGGCATAATAGAGTTCCGGCGCATCCTCGATTTCCGTGGTGATCGGACCGAGATCACGGGCAGCAAGCGCCTGCGAATAGGCTTCACGGCTCTTTTCCGCCACGTCACGATCCGCCTTGTCGAACGTATAGATGACCGAACGATAGGTCGTGCCTATATCGTTGCCCTGCCGCATGCCCTGGGTTGGATCGTGCTCCTCCCAGAACAGGGTCAGCAACTCATCGAGGCTCACGACGTTGGGATCGTAGACCACAAGCACAACTTCGGCATGACCAGTCAGTCCGGTGCAGGTTTCCTCATAGGTGGGGTTGGGCGTCGAGCCGCCCGCATAGCCGACAGCGGTGACATAAACACCCGGCACCTGCCAGAACAGGCGCTCGGCACCCCAGAAACAGCCCATTCCGAACAGAACCTGCTTGTAGCCTTCCGGCCAGGGGCCTTTCAGCGGACGACCGTTAACGAAGTGGGTCACGGATGTCGGGATCGGTTGCGCGCGTCCGGGCAAGGCCTCATCCGACGAAGGCATCTGCGTCTTCTTGCGATAGCTGTCCAAGAAACTCATGGTCTCCACCTCCTGATTATCGAGCGGTGAAGCGTCCCAGAGGGCGCTCCCGACGATGACCGATTGCATAGAATAAAAGGGCGAGAATGCCGAAAAGAAGCCAGCCCGGTTGCTCAAGCAGCGGAATGCAGACTGCATTCCAGGCTCCTGCCCCTATATAGTGCGTCACGAAGGTTTCTGCATCGGCCAATGTCTCGGGCGCATTACGCGACCACATGGACAAAAGTGGTTTTGCCGTGAACTGTGATGCTCCGACGGAACGCGCACCATCAAGGACCGCGAAAATCACAGCCAAAGCCAGAAAAACAACCGCAAAACCACGCAATACAAATCGGATCACGATTCTCTGCCCCGGAATTCCTACCCTGATCTCGGCACCGGTTTTCAGCCCGGTCATCCGAGGATTTGTCTTTTTGATGTTGCTAAAGCATAGCACACAGAGCCCGTCAGACTCAAAGCCACGCAGCAACACAATTGCACGATTAAAATAAAGCCAAATAATTACATATGGTTACGCCTCATATACCGTTCTTTGCACAGGCTCGGTGATTTAGGCACAAAAACTTGCAAATAGCTGTTGAACATATGCATTTTCTGGCTATATTCGCGCCGCACCCGCTAGTTGGCGATTAACCAGCGCCTGTTTCGAAAAGCGGTGCCACGTTTGCAGTCAGTTTTCACCGTGATACACGGTTTCCCGACAGCAAGGCGGACGGAGAGGTGGCCGAGTGGTTGAAGGCGCACGCCTGGAAAGTGTGTATACGGGGAACCGTATCGCGGGTTCGAATCCCGCTCTCTCCGCCATTTGATCTTCCCAAGAATTGACAAGAGATGCACCTATGAACGCAGTAGGCAATTGCTGCGTCTGTAGCCAAGGTAATCAAAGCCGGAGGTTTGGGCCTCCGGCTTTGATTTTTTAGTTCAGGCCTTCTTCCCTGAATGCCTTCTGCACGTTTGGGCGGGCCAGCACATGCTCGCGCAATTTCAGAGCCTTGGGATAAGCACTGAGATCAAGCTTGAGGCCGACACCCCAGCCAATGATGACAGACGCATAGGCATCAGGCTGCGTGAAGTCATCGCCTAGCCAGTAAGCATTCTTATCCGACAGCATGGCTTCGAACTGGCCCAGGCGACGATTGATATTAGCGATAACGCCAGCTTTGGCTTCCTCGCTCAGGTTCGGCGCGAACAGACCACTAAAGGCCGAATGCAAGTCCGAGCAGAAGCCGAGCGCTTCCTGCAGGCGTGCGCGTTCAATCGTGCCATAGGCAGGCTTGAACGCCGCAACATCGGAATGGTCACCAATATATTGGAGGATTGCCGCGTTCTGCGTAATGACAGTGCCGGGCTCCACTTCCAGCGCGGGAACTGCTCCACGCGGATTGACCACGAAATAGTCGGCACCATCTGCCGTCGTCTTGGCCTTGAGGTCCACGGCTTCCAGTTCATAAGGCAGGCCTGCTTCGCTCAGAATGATATGGGGTGCGAGCGAACAAGCACCAACCTTGTAATAAAGCTTCATAGAAATCTCCGATCAGTTTCGATGAAAGATTTCTACCAATTCTGGCGCGCCTCGCAAGAAACTGGGGATCACATTTCTTTGTGATGCACCATCATTCGAAAGATCGTCTCACGACGCGCGATTTGTCAGAAAAGCGATGCGATCCGCGCAGGCTTCGAAGACTGCATTCGCGTGACGACAACCATCTTGTTGAACTCACCGCGCTTGAAGGCACGCAGGAAGCGGGCGTAGTCCTTGAACACCACACAACCGTTGGAATCACCACGGCGCCCCAACATAAAAGTATGCGCCAGCAGACCATCGCGATTATAGCGGTTATTGCCGTCAACGGGCGTAAGGCGGATCGCCTCGACACCATGGAACAGCGCCTCGCGCATGCGCAGATCATAGGTATGCGGCGGCGTGGGCCCGCGGTTCTTCTGGTTCACATAGCGCGGGTTATCACGCATCGGGCCGAGGCCGGAATGTGCTTCCAGGCGTTCTCCGCCCGGCAGATAAACGGTAGCTGCTGAAATGTCATAGATAGCGACTTTGCTGCGCGAAGCCTGATTGAGAAGCGGGCTGAACAGGCCGGGGCGTGGCTCCTCGGTTGCACCGCTTTCCGGCGCATAGGCGAGTTCGGTCTTCTCATGCATACGGGAGCGACGCAGCGAAGGCTTGGCGCCTGGTAACGGTACATCATCGGGCAGGAACGCGTCGCGGGCGGCCTCGTCTTCTGCAGCCATATCGGTCTTCTGATCCGGAGCGAGTTGCGGAACAGGAACAGCAATGCCGGCGGGAAGGTTCGCCTGCATTTCAACGGCATCCGCTTCTTCTGCTTGCGAAAGAGGCGCTATCTTGCTGAAAGCCGACGCAGCTGCCGCTGCGGTCGGCATCGGCGCATAGGCGACCACGTTCGTACCGGTAGTCGCAGCCGGTTGCTCTTGCCCCACTCTCGCCACAACAGGCTCTTCGCGCCGGACGCGGTCAGCGCGCAATTCGACAAGAGAGGCCGTATCGACGGGTTTGTCCTCGATCACGGAGTCAGGCCCAATGTCGGCAATGATCGGTTCATCGCTCGCGCCTTTGGTGCGGCGCCAGTCGAGATTGGAATAGGCCGTATCGGCAGTGTAGGCATTGATGAAACTTTGCCTGATCTTCCGTGATGGCGCGATCTTGTGATCAACGACTGCAAGTGCCTGCGGCGCTGTCAACGAAACCCGGCGCATGATCGGAGCGACAGGCGCAAAGGCCGGCACGATCGTTTCAAGCGTGCCGAGCGCCGTCATCATCCAGCTACCGGCCACGAGGCCCGTCACGGCGAAGACCGCAACGCGCGTAAAACCCCTGAAACCGAATGGAAGCCTGATGCCGTTGCTGCGCGGTGCCGCGTAGTCATACACTTCTGTTACACACGCCATGATACAAAATCCGAGTGAAGATCAACTTTCGCGGCACCGCCTTGCATGTCAGTTCGGCAAAAAGACGAACAAGACATGACAAGACGGTGACTGGAAGGTCGCCTCCAGCATCGTCAATTATGGTAACCAAATCCTTTACGGGATGAAGAAATCCGGTTCAGCGGGCCTCGGAAAACAATTCAGGCGGTCAGGAGATAGGCGCCCTGCGTGGCGCTCGGGAATTCCAATCCCTCCACGGCCACGCGATTGCGTCCGCGATGCTTTACACGCATCAGGGCAAGATCGGCACGGGCCGCCGTTTCCCATAGTGTCTCACCACCGCGCACCATGGCGATACCGAAACTGCATGTCAGTTGGCGCCCTGCAGGCAGCATGGGAAAACTGTGGCGGGCGACGCGTCCGCAGAGCCTGTTGCCCAGTCGCTCGCATGTCTCTGCATCGCCATGAACCAGAAGAACAAACTCTTCACCACCGATGCGCCCGACAATCGTCGTGTTTGCTGCCGACGTTTGCAGGATGCGGGCGAACTCGACCAGAACCTGATCGCCGGTCGCATGGCCCAACTCATCATTGATTGACTTGAAGTGGTCTATATCGGCGATGATGACCCCATAATCACCGCGCTGGGCCTCGGCCAGGCGCAGATGCGCGTGACGCTCAAGACCACGACGATTGAAAACACCGGTCAGCGGGTCGGAGTCGCGCTCCGCCTGCAACTCCTTCACCACATCGGAAGTCGTCACCACCAGAAGAACAAGCCCGGCAAAGACGCCAGCAAAGGCACCGAATATCATGATGCCTTGCCAATAGCGCGAATGTATCAGCTCGGAAGGTCGTGCAATTTCGGGGGAAAGCCCTAGCGCCATTCCAGCCTGTACATAGAAATGCACCGTCAACAGCAGCAATGCGCCAAACAGCACGCGCTCGATCCAGCTTCGGTGTGCGAGATCGCGCGCCTGAATGCAAAGAACGGCCACCAGACTGCCCAGAGTCAACTGCACCGCAGGCGCAATCCGCGCATAGCTCGTATCATTCGCGATGAAATAGATCATCGCACCAAGGAGACCGAGCCCTATCAAGCCTGACGCCAGGCGGGAATATCGCCCGCCCATGCGTATCATCACACCTTCGCATAGCAGCCAGCCGCCCATAAAATGAAAAGTCGTGGCAATCGGCGAGGTCAGGGTAAGGCTGTTCGAGATCAGCGATATCGGGACCAGAAGTCCAAAAGCAAAGCTGGCAAAGCTCAGGCCGAAAAGCAAAAGATGCCTGCGCTTCGTGTCGAGCATCCAGATGCCCAACATCGTCGCAGCAAACAGCAATACTACCAGCGGCGGCACAAACTTCACGTACAGGCCCTAAATCGGTTGAAAATGAGAATGCGAAAACGCTATTTCAAATAGAACCCCATGTGCAATTACAAACCAACATCAAAGTCAAGTTGTTAGATTGCAATATAGATGAACACTAAAACCTAAAAGAGCAGCATTGAGAATAAGCGATTGCTAAAAATAAATTGAAAACAACATGATTCGGTGAAAGCCTCTTTTCACGCAGTTTTTACCGTCAGATTTATCCCCAGAAGCTTTTCGGCAATCATGCGACCGATAGGAATGGAAGACGTCGCGGCCGGTGACGGCGCATTGCATACATGAAGCATTCTCTCCGTCTCCTTGAAGAGAAAATCATGTACCAGTGTGCCGTCATCAAGGACGGCTTGCGCCCGTATGCCAGCTCCCGGTGCACCAAGATCGGAAAGCTCCAGTGTCGGGCAATATTTCCGGCATTCCTTCAGATAGCGTGTTCGAGATGCGGAATTGCTGAACTCGGATAGTGCCGAGCGCCAGTTCTTCCTCGCCATTTTCCAGAAGCCCGGAAACGTCGACATATCCGCGACATCGCCTGCGCGAAAACTACCTTTGTCATATCCTTCGCGGGAGAAACCCAGAACCGCATTCGGTCCGACGGTCACGCCGCCGTCAATCGTCCGCGTCAGATGAATGCCGAGAAATGGCAGGTCGGGATCGGGGATCGGATAGATCAAATGCTTGACGATATTCGCCTTCGATTGCGGTAAGGTGTAGTATTCACCGCGAAACGGAACGATGCGATGGCTGATATCCAGTCCGGCAAGCCTCGCGATGCGGTCTGACTGCAATCCGGCACATGCGACCAATCTGGAAGCGCGCACGATCTCCCCATTCGCCGTTACAGTAACGCCCCTGTCATCCTCCCGGATTACCGTGACCGGCGAATTGAGCCGTACGATCCCGCCACGCTCGATGATCTCCGCAGCCATGGCCCGCGATACTTTTGCATAGTCGACAATACCTGTCGCCGGAACGAGGAGTGCTTCGAGCCCTGAAACCGCAGGCTCGACCTCGCGTAGCGCCTGCCGATCCACATGCTGGAACGTGATATCGTTCTGGATTGCGCGCTTGGCCAGAGCCTCCATGCGTTCGACCTCCTGCGGAGAGGTTGCCACCAGAAGCTTGCCGCATGTTTCGAACGGAATGGAATATTGTCTGCAAAAAGCCTTCGTGGCTTCGGCGCCTGCCCGACATAGCTGCGCTTTCAATGAACCCGGCTGATAATAGATGCCGGCATGAATGACACCGCTATTTTGTCCTGTCTGGTGGCGAGCAAAGTCGCTTTCCTTCTCCAGCAGAATGATCCTTGCGCCCGGCTCTGCTTCCTGCATGGCTTTTGCAGTCGCAAGTCCGACAATACCGCCGCCGATGACGCAATAATCATAATCTGCCAAGACGTCCCTCCTCTTGCCCTTTTCCGACGCAAAAGCCTGCCTTGCTACCGCTCGACAGGATGATTACCTGTTACTTATACGATTGCGGCCTTGGTTGCAGCACCGCAAAATGGCATTCTTTGTCAAACCCGTTCCCCCATGCGGAGAAGTTCCATGCGCCATCAGTTCGACCTTTTTGCTCTTTCCCCAGCGGAAGGAGAGGAACGGGCAGAACTGCGCCCTGCCCGCGCCAAATCCGGCAAGACGACGGGCATCGATGAAGCAGAAATGGTGCAGCGCCTGAAAGATAGCGGACGTTATCGCATCTTGCAGCGGCTCGATCCGCCGCCGACAGTACCGGATGCTGACATGGTTGCCTTTCCCCGTCTCGGCGTAGTTGTCGATACGGAAACCACCGGCCTCAGTGCGGCGCAGGAAGAAATCATCGAAATCGGCGCCGTCGCCTTCCGCTATGCCGACGATGGCTCCATCGGCGACGTCTGCGCCACTTTCGGCGCGCTGCAGGAACCGTCGAAGCCAATCCCCGCTGACATTACCCGCATCACCGGTATTACCGACGAGATGGTAAAGGGCCAGACGATCCCGCGCGAGAAGCTGAACGCACTCATCACCGAAGCCGATATCATCATTGCGCATAATGCCGGTTTTGACCGTCCATTTCTCGAACGTTTCTCAATCGCTTTCGCCGACAAGCCATGGGCCTGCTCGGTCAAGGAAATCGACTGGACGGCACGTGGTTTTGAAGGCACCAAGCTTGGCTATCTGATCGGCCAGAGCGGTTATTTTCATAACGGGCACCGTGCCGAGGATGATTGTCAGGCACTGCTCGCGGTGTTGAAGGAGCAGTCGGGCGAAATCACGCCCTTTGCCGAGCTGCTGAAAGCCAGCCAGAAATCGCGACTGCGCATCTATGCCGAAAACAGCCCCTTCGACATGAAGGACAAGCTGAAAGAACGCCGCTATCGCTGGTCGGATGGCAGTGACGGACGCCCGAAATCGTGGTGGACGGAGATCGGCGAGGATGAACTCGACGCCGAGCTCGATTATCTGCGCACCGAGATTTACGGCTGGCGCGATGCCGATCCGCTGATCCAGAAGCTTACCGCCGTGGATCGCTACAAGGAACGCGCGCCACTCAGGCCCGGTAAATAGAAAAGATGGGGTACGCCCCCTCATCCTGAGGAGAGGTCCTGAGCTTGTCGAAGGACATCGTCTCGAAGGGTGAGGAGAAGGTGGGACAAAACTCTAACCTTACCGCTCGCACCCCTCGCCCTTCGAGACGGCGCTTCGCGCCTCCTCAGGATGAGGGATGCGTTTGGCGATCAGACGAGAACCGGCCATGGGCGTTGCGCTGGCCGCATATCTTCATAAGCTTGAGCGAGACGCAACACGCCCAGATCGTCGAAACGCTGGCCGAAAATCTGCAAGCCTATTGGCAGTCCCGACGATGTATAGCCGCAATTGATCGAGACCGCCGGTTGTTCCGACATGTTCATCGCAACGGTGAAGGCGATATGTTCGAACGGACGCTGCGGATCATTGACCGGAGATGCCCACTCTGCTGGATAGGTCGGCATCGGAGCGGTCGGTGACAGGATGAAGTCGAAGCCCTTGGAAGCTGCAAGCGCTGCATTGCGCATGGCATCCATCTGCGCAAAACCGAGATACACTTCTTCGCCGGTCAGGCCTTCTGCAGTCTCCGTCCATTGATAGATATAAGGCAGAATCTTCGCACGGTTTTCCGGCGTCATCTTCTTGATGTCCGACCATGAACGCGCACGCCAGAAGCGATCCAGACCGTCGATCATGGTACGGTTCACGAACGGTGCCACGGGCTCGATAATCGCGCCTGCATCAGCAAAAAGCTTGGCTGCGGCTTCTACGGCAGCGCGGGTTTCATCGCCTGTCGGCTCACCGAAACCGGCATCAAGCCATAGACCGATCTTCAGGCCCTTTACATCGAGGCCGAGGCTCATCCAGTCGATGTCCTGATAAGGCAGGCTCATGCCATCACGACGGTCCGGCCGCGACAGCACCGACATATAGAGCGCGCTGTCGGCAACCGTGCGAGTCATCGGCCCGGCAACGCGACCGAGGAATGGCGGATCAATCGGAATGCGCCCGAAGGACGGTTTCAGACCGACGAGACCGCACCAGCCAGCAGGCAGGCGAATGGAGCCGCCAATGTCGGTGCCAATGTGCAACGGGCCATAACCGGCAGCACCGGCGCTGCCTGCGCCCGCGCTCGAACCGCCCGGATTGGTGTTGAGGTTCCATGGATTGCGCGCCAGTTTGTGGAAGCTCGACAGGCCCGAAGATAACATGCCGAGATCCGGCATGGTGGTCTTGGCGAGCAGCACGCCGCCAGCCTCGCGGGTGCGCGCCGCAGGCGGTGCATCAGCGGCGGCAGGCTTCAGCGGCAGCGCCGCGCAGCCAAGCGGAACCGCTGTCCCTTCCGTCGCGATATTCTCCTTGATCGTCAGCGGCACACCATCGATGGGACCGGCAGGTTCACCTTTCGACCAGCGCGATTCCGAGGCCTTGGCCGCCGCCCGCGCGGCATCCGGATCATAAGCCCAAAGCGCATTCAGCTTCGGCTCACAGGCGTCGATGCGGGTGATGACAGCTTCGGTGACCTCGACCGGCGAAAGCGACTTCGCCTTATAGGCGGCCACGAGTTCGACGGCTGACAAATCGGCAGGATTCGACATTGGATATTTCCTCAAATCACTCAGGCAATTTCAGTGTGGAATCGGATCGCCGCGCGCGCTTGCGGCGACCGGAGAAAGGCTTTGGCACGGCATCGACCAGCGCCCGCGTATAGTCATGCTGCGGATTGTCGAACACCGCATTGGTCGGCCCCTGCTCGACAATATTGCCGCGATAGATCACCGCAACACGGTCGGTAATCGCGCGCACCACGCCAAGGTCGTGGCTGATGAAAAGATAGGAAAGGCCGAACTTTTCCTGCAAATCCATCATCAGGTTCAAGACCTGCGCCTGAATGGAAACGTCGAGCGCGGAGACCGGCTCGTCGGCGACGATCAGCGCCGGTTTGGTGATCAGGGCGCGCGCAATGGCAATACGCTGGCGCTGCCCGCCGGAAAACTCGTGCGGATATTTTTCCGCAGATGCCTTGGGCAGGCCAACCGCTTCCAGCACTTCCGCCACGCGGTCGTCGCGGTCTTTGGAACTGGTGCCGCTTTCCAGCGACACAATCGGCTCGGAAATGATGCGCTTGACCGTATGGCGTGGATCAAGCGACCCATAAGGGTCCTGAAAGATCGCCTGAAAGCCTTTGCGCGCTTCACGCAGGCCCGAGCGATCCAGCGCATAGATATCCTGACCGTTGATGAGAATCTGACCCGATTGCGGACGCTCCAGCCCCATCACCGCACGCGCCAGCGTGGATTTGCCGGAACCGCTTTCGCCGACGATGCCAAGGCTTTGCCCTGCTTCGATCTCGACATTTACACCATGCAGCACCCGCAATGCGCTGGGCTTTGAAAGGAAAGATGCTCGCGGAAGCTGATATTCGCGCACCACATCGCGCACCTGCAAAATCATGTTGCTCATGAAACCACCTCGCCTTCACGCGGATGCAGGCAGGCGGCGCGATGCACGATGCCGTCATTCTCGGCGATGAAATCCAGCCCTGGCATCGCCTGTCGGCAGTCGTCCTGCACAAAGGCGCAGCGGTCGGCAAAGGTGCAATAAGGCGGACGCGCCAGTGGGTCCGGCACAACGCCGGGAATGGCGGCAAGGCGCTGACGCCCCGTGCCGTGGCTGCGCACCAGTGCCGCACCATGGGGCGAGGCTGCAAACAAGCCGCGGGCATAGGGGTGCGCCATGCGATGAAAGACGGCTTCGGTGCGTCCCGTCTCAACGATGCGGCCCGCATACATGACAGCAATACGATCGGTCATTTCGGAAACCACGCCGAGATCGTGGGTAATGAGCATCAGGGCGGTGCCGGTTTCGTCGATCAACTCGTCCATCAGATCGAGGATCTGCGCTTGAACGGTCACATCAAGCGCCGTTGTCGGCTCATCCGCGATCAACAGGTCCGGCTCGCAGGCAATCGCCATGGCGATCATCACACGCTGGCGTTGACCGCCGGAAAGCTGATGCGGATAAAGATCGAGATTGAAGCGCGGCGCAGGCAGCCCCACGCGATCCAGAAGGCGGCGTGCTTCACGCTCCGCATCGGTCCGGCTTTCGCCCAAATGCAGACGGCGGCCTTCGGCAATCTGCGCGCCGATGGACTTGACCGGATTGAGCGCCGTCATCGGCTCCTGAAAAATCATCGCCATGCGCCGTCCGCGCATCTTGCAGAGTTCCGCTTCCGGCTTGTTCGCCAGATCCTCGCCGTCAAAACGCAAGCGACCGCGCACCTGCATGCGCTCCGGCAGCAAGCCCATTGCGGCAAGTGCCGTGATCGACTTGCCGCTGCCGGATTCGCCCACGATACCGAGGCGCTCGCCACGGTTCAGCGTCAGCGTGATGCCGGAGACAATATCTGCCGAACGAACGCCAAAGGGCAGCTCGACGGACATATTGTCCATTTCAAGAAGGGGTGTTGTCATCTCTGCCTCCGCACGCGCGGATCGAGCACATCGCGCAGTCCATCACCCAGCATGTTGAGGCCAAGCACGGCAAACGTGATGGCAAGGCCGGGGAAAATGGCGAGCCATGGCGCGTCATAAATAAAGGTCTGTGCGTCGTTGAGCATCTTGCCCCAGCTCGGCATGGGCGGCTGGGTGCCAAGACCGACATAGGAAAGGCCCGCCTCGGCCACGATGGCGAGCGCAAACTGGATCGTCGCCTGCACGATCAGCACATGGTTGATATTGGGCAGCACATGCAACAGCGTGATCGACACGTCGCCGCGCCCTGCGCAACGGGCCGCCTGCACATATTCGCGCTTCCAGAGCCCCAGCGATGCGCCGCGCGTGACACGCGCAAACACAGGAATGTTGAAAATGCCGATGGCGATCATCGCATTCACCGCGCCGGGACCGAAAACGGCAGTGATGATGACGGCGGTGAGCAGCGCCGGAAAGGCGAAGGCCAGATCCGTCATGCGCATGACGAAACCGTCCACCATGCCGCCGCGTGCAGCCGCAAGCGACCCAAGCGGAATGCCGATGCCTGCGCCAACCAGTACGGCAATGATCGACACCGCGATGGAATTGCGCGCGCCGACCATGATCATGGAAAACACGTCACGACCGAAATTATCCGTGCCGAACAGATGATTGAGGCTCGGCCCCTGCAACTTGTCGCGGAAATTCATGGCCGTCGGCGAATAGGGCGTCCAGAAAAAGGAGATGAGCGCCATCGCGACGAGAATAACCGTTATCAGCGTGCCGATGGTCAGGCTGCGGCTCAAAAGCACCGTTCGGAAAAAGCCGGGCTTCGGCAGGATTTGCGCGTCGCTCATCGGCTGCCTCCCGTCGAAAGGCGCGGATCGATGCAGCCATAGACAAGATCGACGATGAAATTGACCGCGATCACGGAAGCCGCAAGCAGCGTCACCAGCGACTGCACGGTGACGAGATCGCGCTGGGCAATGGCCTGAAACACCAGCCTTCCAAGGCCTGGGAGATTGAAGACGTTTTCGATGATGATGGTTCCCGCCAGCAGAAAGGAGAATTGCAGGCCGATGATGGTGACAACCGGGATCAGCGCATTGGGCACCGCATGACGCCAGAGTGCGGCGTTGCGTGTGAGGCCCTTGGCGCGCGCAGTCCGTACGAAATCCTCACCCAGCGTTTCGATGACGGCGGATCGGGTGACGCGGGCCAGAATGGCGGCAAGCGGCAGCGCGAGCGCCAGTGCGGGCAGAAACAACGAGCGGATGCCGTTCCAAAAACCGCCTTCCCAGCCTGCAAAACCCGAGGCCGGAAACCAGCCGAGCTGCAAGGCAAAGAGCAGGATCAAAAGCAAACCAAGCCAGAAATTCGGGATGGCGACGCCGACCTGCGCTACGCCCATGGAAAGCACATCGCCGGTCTTGCCGCGCTTGGACGCCGCATAGACACCGACCGGAATGGCAACTGCAACTGACAGCACCATGGACAGAAGCGCCAACGGCAGCGTGACCATGATGCGCGGCCCGAGCAGTTCGCTGATCGGCACGGAGTATGTGTAACTCGTGCCGAAGTCGCCTTTCAGAAAGCCGCCAATCCACGAAAGATAACGCCACCAGAGCGGCTGGTCGAGGCCGAGCTGGGTGTGGAGCGCTGCAAGCGTTTCAGGCTGCGCATTGATGCCGAGGATCACCGCCGCCGGATCGCCCGGCAGCACCTGCATCAGCAGAAAGACGATAACGGAAGCCGCAAGCGTCGTCAGCGAGAGCGAAACCAATCGCCCGGATATGTAAGCCAGCAAAGCGACCTCCTTGAAAAGACGGATATCCGCTTTCCACATTCCAACTCGCCGCACGCCCTCCCCTTTTCTTTATGGGGTGCGCGGCTATTCGTGTTGTTATCCGCCCCTTTGCCAAAGCGCCGGGGCGGATGTTTTTATTCAGCCCAATAGGCTTGCGTCAGATCGTCAGCCGGGATCGGCATGTTCTTCCACAGACCCTTTACGTTCTTGTTCCACACACCGATTTTCGGCAGCGCATAGAGGAAGATGTTCGGCTCGTCGGCGGCAAGCTTTTCCTGCAGCTTCTTGACGAGTTCGAGCTGTTCCTCGTCGCTGCCAGCCTCGGCATAGGCCTTGTAGAGCGCCTTATATTCCGGGCTGTTATAGTTGAAGTAATATTTGTCGCGGGCGTAGATATCGAGATCGCGCGCTTCGGTATGAGCAATGATCGTCGCATCGAAATCCGAGCGCTTGAACACCTGATCCAGCCATTGCGCAAACTCGATCGGTACGAGATTGGCCTGGATGCCGACTTCCGCCAGCATCGCTGCAATGATCTCGCCGCCGCGACGCGCATAGGCCGGAGGCGGAAGCGTGATGGTGATCGACGTGCCAGCCGGAACACCGGCTTCTTCCAACAGTTGCTTGGCCTTGGCCGGATCATACGGATAGGTTTCCGACAGATCGACATAGCCTGGATCGACCGGCGCATAATGCGAGCCGATTGGCGTACCGAAACCAGAATAAACGCCTTCGATCAGCGCTTTGCTGTCGATGGCATGGGCCAGAGCCTGACGCACTTTCAGATTATCGAACGGAGCCTTGGCATTGTTGAGCGACAGCAGAACCTTGCCCGCGGTATCGCCCACCTCAACCTGCAACTTATCGTCGCTCTTGAAGCGGCTGATGAGTTCCGGCGCCTGGAACATCGGGAACACGTCGATATCACCCGCAAGGATGGCAGCAGCGGCAGCCGACGGATCGCTGACGAAACGGAACGTAACAGCGGAGAGCTTTGCAGGCTCGCCCCAGTAATCCGCATTGCGCTCCAGCTCGACACGGTCGCCCTGCACCCAGCGCTTGAACTTGAACGGACCCGTGCCGACCGGCTTTGTCTTGTTTTCCGCAGCCGAATTCGGCGCGACCATCACCGCGTCACCCCAGCCCATATTGAACAGGAAGTTCGAGGTCGGGCGCTTCAGCGTCACAACGGCGGTTGCGGGATCAGGACACTCCGTGCTCGCAATCGGTTCAAACAGCCCCTTTTGCGCATTGATGGAATCCGGAGCGACGGCGCGCTCATAGGAGAATTTCACCACCGAGCAGTCGAACGGCGTGCCGTCGTGAAACTTCACGCCCTGACGCAGCTTGAACGTATAGGTCTTCTTGTCGTCGGAGACAGTCCAGCTTTCTGCCAGAAGAGGCTTCACCGTGCCGTCTTCGACAATGCGCACAAGACCTTCATAAAGGTTGGCATAGGTAACCTGCCGGATACCGGCAGCGGCATTGGCGGTCGGGTCCAGACCCGGAGGCTCCAGCACTTCGCCGACCACCAGCGTGTCTTTCGCGAAGGCACCGTTGATCGATGCCAGCATCGCAGCCGTTATAAGCCCGGCTTTCAGTAAGTTACCCATGAGTTCCCCTATCCCTCCAACTTTAAATCGAGCGTCCGCCATCCACGTCGAGCGCAACCCCCGTAATCATAGAGGCAGCAGGCGAACAAAGGAAAGCCGCCGCTTCAGCAAGATCGTCGGGTTTCAACAGGCGGCCCATCGGGATGGAATCGCGGAATTTTTTGCGGATTTCCTCGGTGTCCTCGCCCATGAATGTGGTGAGAAGCGGCGTTTCACCGGCAACCGGGTTCAGCGCCACAACGCGGATTTTCGACGGTGCGAGTTCAATGGCGAGCGCCTTCGTCACCGATACAACCCAGCCCTTGGTGGCATTGTACCACGCAAGGTTCGGACGCGGGCGACCGGCACCCGTCGAAGCGACATTCAATATAACGCCCTCTCCATTGCCCTTGAAATGCGGAATGAGCTTGCGCGTCATCAGATAGACGCCGCGCACATTGACGCCCAGAATGCGGTCGAACTCTTCCGGCTCCACCAGTTCGGCATTTTGCGGCTTGTGACCGATGCCGGCATTGTTGATCAGAATATCGATCTTGCCGAATTTCGAAAGAGCGGCTTCCACCGCTGCATCGACATCGGCTTCCTTGGAAATATCGGCAGCCACGGCCAGCGCCGCATCGCCGATTTCGCCTGCGACGCGCTCAGCACCTGCCTTGTCGCGGTCCACGATGACGACCTTTGCGCCGCCGTCAGCAAAGCGCTTTGCCATGCCTTCGCCAAACCCCGAACCCGCTCCCGTAATGAGCGCGACCTTACCTTCAAGCGACACTATGCTTCTCCCAAATGCTATTTCTAACCGTGCCAGACCGAGATGGTCTTCAGCGAGGCAAACCCGTAGAGCGCCTCAAAACCCTTTTCGCGGCCATGGCCGGATTTCTTCACGCCGCCGAATGGCAGTTCGATACCGCCGCCAGCGCCGTAATTATTGATGAATACCTGACCGGAATGGATAGCCCGCGCCAGGCGGAACTGCCGTCCGCCATCATTGGTCCAGATGCCGCAGACGAGGCCATAGGACGTGCCATTGGCAATCGCGATGGCTTCTTCTTCGGTATCGAAAGGCAGAATGACCTGTACCGGACCGAAGATTTCTTCCTGCGCCAGACGATGACCGGCGGGCACGTCGCGGATCAGCGTCGGCAACACATAGGCCCCGCCTTCCGGCGCATCATCGACAAGCACGCCTTGCGCGGCAATGGCCAGCCCGCTTTCCTTCGCCAGATCGAGATAGCTCTCGACAATTGCCTTCTGGCGTTGCGATACCACCGGGCCGACCGACAGATCGGCGCTGGCCGGGCCCACTTTCAATGCGCGATAGCGCTCGCTCATGCGCGCCACGACATCCTCGTAAATGCTGCGCTCGACCAGAATGCGCGACGAAGCCGAACAGGTCTGACCGGCATTTTGAATGCCCGCATTGACCAGAAACGGCAAAGCGCGGTCGATATCTGCATCGGCGAAAACGATCTGCGGCGATTTTCCGCCAAGCTCCAGCGTCACTGGCACCGTGTTCTTCGCTGCTGCGGCCTGCACCGCTTCGCCCGTGCGCACCGACCCCGTAAAGGAGATGTGGTTGACATCGGGATGCTCGGAAAGCGCTGCGCCTGCTTCTGCACCAAGCCCGGTGACGACATTAAGCGCGCCGACCGGCAGACCAGCCTTTTCGGCGATCTTCGCGAATTCCAGAATCGTCAGGCAGGCTTCTTCGGCAGGCTTGACTACGGCTGCATTGCCCATGGCCAGTGCTGCGCCGAGGCTGCGACCCAGAATCTGCATCGGATAGTTCCACGGAATGATATGGCCCGTGACACCATGCGGCTCATAGATCGACAGAACCGTAAAGCCGTTCTGATAGGGCAGCGTATCGCCATGCACCTTGTCGGCGGATGCGCCATAAAACTCGAGATAGCGCGCCAGCGCCACCACATCGGCACGCGCCTGAGTGACCGGCTTGCCCACATCCTTCGATTCCAGATCGGTCAGGAGGTCGATGTTCTTCAACACCTCTTCCGAAATGCGATGCAGCACACGGCCACGCTCGGTCGCGGTCAGCTTGCCCCAATCGCCGGAAAGCGCCTTGCGGGCTGCCGCTACGGCCTGATCGATATCGGCCTTGGTGCCGCGCGCAATCAGCGCCAGATCGCTGCCATCGGAAGGATTCTTGACGGTGATATGCTCGCCGCCAGCCGCATCCTGCCACTGACCTGCGATGAAATTGCCATAACGGAGCAAGCCAGCTCCTCCTGTCTGGTTCTCATGCTTCATCTTCATTCTCCCGAAGAGGCTGCTCCGCCTCCAATCTTGCTGTGGTGGCGCGGATATGCGCCCGTGCCAGCCGCTCAGCCTGCTCGCCATCGCGCGCGGCAATAGCCTCAACGATGGCGCCATGTTCGCGGATAGCGTCGCGCGCACGGTCTACCGACAGCGAGAAGGACGGTGCAAAAACCTGCGATGTCATACGCAGGAGCGGCACGAAGGCAATCAGCGAAGTATTGCCCGCCGTGTCCATCACCGCCATATGAAAATCGACATTAGACTGGGTATAGGCTTTTGCGTCCCACGGATCGACCACAGCCGACTGGCCTGCAACATGGGTGCGCAATCTGGCAATATCCGCATCGCTCGCCCGCTCGGCGGCAAAACGGGCAGCGACACCGTCGAGCACTTCACGCACGGCATAGGCATCGATCAGGCGAGTGAGATCGGCGGATGCGACACGCACCCCCCTGCCCGGCAGATGGATGACCAGCCCGTCACGTTCCAGAACGCGCAGGGCTTCACGCAAGGGCGTGCGGCTGATGCCGAATTCAGCAGCAATATGTTCCTGCCGAAGTATCGCGCCCGGCGCATAGACGCCCGCATAAATTCGCTCGCGAAGCGCCTCTGCCACTTCGTCCAGCAAACGGGTCTGACTGCGCCATTCAAAAGCCGCCAATAGAAAAGCCTCCCAACTTTTCTGGAAACAATATCCTGGATACAAAATCAGTCAATCTGAAAACGAACGCGCTTTTCAGAAATAAACAAGGGAATGAAAGACCGGAAATTTCGCAAACGATGCTCGAAACAATACAAACTGTCGTGCGGGGCATTTGCGTCTGGAGAACCTCTATCGGTGGCCCGTCGGAAGAGCCCTCACTCGCCGACGATTTCCGCCAGCATTTCGGCAAGCTGACGGATCTGGTCGGGACCATTGTCCATGTGCCGGATGACGATTTCCATCGGCTCGACGGACGGCAATCCCCCAGCGGCAGGCAACACCCGATGACCGGGAAGTGCTACACGCGTCGGCAGCAGGCTGACGCCCAGTCCTTCAGCGACAGCACTCTGGATACTCGCCAGGCTGGAGCTGGTGAAAACCACATGCCAGCGCCGCCCCGCCCGATCGAGAGCTTCCATCATGTCGCTGCGATAAAGTCCGTTGGGCGGGAACACGACAAGCGGCAGCGGATCGACATGAGAAACGGGAAAATCAGCGCTATCGAGCCATGACAAAGGCTCCGGCCAATGCATGGTTCCAACCGTTTCGCCGCGCTTCTGCTTCACCATGACAAGGTCGAACTCACCGGTCTCGAAACCTTTCTGCAATTCGCGGCTGAGACCGCTTGTCACTTCAAGTTTCGTGTTGGGATGCGTGCGCATGAAACGCGCCAGCGCAGGTGTAACCAGCCGTGAAGCAAAATCCTCTGGCAGGCCGAGGCGAAACACGGCGGCGAGCGCCGTCCCGGTCATCGCGGCTGCGGCCTCGTCATGCAGATGCAGGATACGACGCGCATAGCCCAGCAGCTTTTCGCCTGCATCTGTCGGACGCACATCATGCCGGGCACGTTCCAGAAGCGCTTGTCCGGCAGCTTCCTCCAGCCGTATGATCTTCTGGCTCACCGTCGATTGGGTCGAGTGCAACTGCAAGGCCGCAGCCGTAAAACTGCGGCTGTCAACGACGGCCACGAAGGCTCTCAATAGATCGAGATTGAACGTTTTATTCATAAAATCACTGGATACCAGTTCAACATTTAATTTCCAAATATGACATCCGGCTTGTATGAACACAACAAGCAGGAGAACCAGCCGATGCGTCAAACGATATTCAGCTTGAGTGCCTTGGCATTGATTGCAGGGACGATAGTTATGACCGAACCGACATTGCCCGGCCACCACGCCGCAGCCCATGCCCAGGCCGAAACCTCGCTGCTTCAGGCCGCAGCAGCAGGCGATCTGGCCGCAGTCAACGCGGCTATCAAGACCGGAGCAAACCTCGAAACGCGCGGCAAGAACGGCGAGACAGCGCTTCTTGCAGCCACCCATGCCAACAAGATCGATGTCGCCCGCGCGCTCATCGATGCAGGGGCCGACGTAAACGCCAAGGATGCCATCAAGGACAGCCCCTATCTTTATGCGGGCGCACGCGGACACCTCGAAATCCTCAAGATGACGCTTGCGCATGGCGCGGACCTGAAGAGCACCAATCGCTATGGCGGAACGGCCCTCATTCCCGCCTCCGAACGCGGGCATGTCGAAACGGTACGCACGCTGATCGAGGCTGGCGTCAAGGTCGATCACGTCAACAATCTTGGCTGGACGGCGCTCCTCGAAGCCATCATGCTCGGCGACGGCGGCCAGCGTCATATCGATATTGTGAAGCTTCTCATCGACGCCGGTGCAGACGTCAATCTGGCAGACAATGACGGCGTCACGCCGCTTCAGCATGCCCGCAGCCGCGGCTATGCGCCGATGGTGGCCCTGCTGGAAAAGGCGGGTGCGAAATGAGCAGCGACAGCACATTTCTCGATCAGGCTATCAAGCTCGCCTTCGACAATGTCGAACAAGGCGGACGCCCGTTCGGTGCGGTGGTCGTCAAGGGCGGCGAGATCATCGCCACAGGCGTCAATCGCATGCAGGCCGATTGCGACCCGACCGCCCATGCCGAATTGCTGGCATTGCGTGCGGCAGGCAAGACGCTGCAATCGCCGCGTCTCGATGGCTGTGAAGTCTATGCCAGCGGTCAACCCTGCCCCATGTGCTTTGCCGCGATGCGCATGGCTGGCGTCGAAAAAATCCGCTTCGCCTATTCCAACAAGCAGGCCGAGCCCTTCGGTCTTTCGACCGCGAAAATCGCGGCTGAACTTGCCAAGCCTCTCAACGCGCAGACAGGTATCAGCTTCGAGCATTCCCCGCCGGAAAACGATCCTGAACTCTACCAAGCCTGGAAAAATAAGAGCGCATCCCGAAAAGTGTGAAACGGTTTTCGGATAAGATGCGCAGTTCAAAACAAAAAGTTAGAGCGCCGATCTGATTCAATCAGATCGAAACGCGTTCTAAGAACAAGGCAGGCGCCTGAGACATGCAGACCACCACCCATCCGGCGACCGGCAGCAAGAACGCAGCAAGCTTCGCCCTCATCGCGCTCGTCGTCCTGATCGGCCTCAATCTGCGTCCGTTCCTGACCGCGCCGGGGCCGGTACTTTCGAATATCGCAGCCGACACCGGCATGGGTTTCGGTGCGCTGTCACTGCTCACCTTCCTGCCAATGATGCTGATGGGACTTGGCGCTTTCGCTGCTCCCCGCATCCAGTCGCTGTTCGGCACCCGCCGCAGCATGTTCGCGGCACTCGCCATTCTTGCAGCAGGCTCCCTCCTGCGCGGCTTTGTTCCTGACGGTGTTTCGCTGGTGCTGACCGCCGTTCTGTGCGGCGCAGGCGTTGCGATGATCCAGGCATTGATGCCGGGCCTCATCAAGGCCAACTTTCCGTCGAGCATTGCCACCGTGACGGGGCTCTATTCTGCCATGATCATGGGTGGCGGCGCGCTCGGCGCACGGCTGACACCGTGGCTTGCAGGCCCGGAGCATAACTGGCGGTTCGCCCTCGCCGTCCTTGCAATCCCCGCAGTGTTGGCATTGCTGACAGCAATTCCCATTCTCCGCGAAACGTCATCGTCGGGCAAAAAATCCGGAATAACCGGGCACCTGCTGCAACGCCCGCGCACCTGGGTATTGATGGCTGCATTCGGTCTCGTCAATGCAGGCTATTCATCCATGGTCGCCTGGCTTGCTCCCTATTATCAGTCGCTGGGGCTTACTGCGTCCACCACCGGCAATCTCGTCGCGGCAATGGCCGTCGCACAAGCGCTTGCGGCTTTCGGACTGCCGCTGCTTGCCCGCCACGGTATCGACCGTCGCCCTTGGTTGCTGCTGACACTGGCCATGCAGGCTATTGGCTTCGCAGGTCTTGCTTTTGCACCGCAACTTTCGCCCTTCTGCTGGTCAGCTATCTGCGGCGCAGGGCTCGGCGGCAGCTTCGCGCTCGCCATGATTACATCGCTCGACCACCTGCCCAGGCCGGAGGAAGCCGGTGCACTGGCCGCCATGATGCAGGGCGGCGGCTTCCTGATCGCAGCTCTCGGCCCGGTCGCGACCGCGTTCCTGCACAGTCTTACCGGTTCGTTCGCCTCCGGCTGGATCATGCATCTCGTTCTGGTCGCAAGCATCTGTCCGCTCTATCTGAGCTTCAATCCACGCAAATATGCGCATGTCATGAAACTGCCGGTTGCGGCGGAAAGTGGCACACAATAGCGTTACCTAGCCGGTTTACGGCCCGAAAACAGCGTTCGTCAGGTGATTTTCGGCTAGATAGCTTGCTGACCTTACCGATACGGTTAAGGTTACAGGAAACCTGTCTTTTATTTTGCGGCACCTGGAACGGTTCCTCTTCACACGGAACCGCCCGCCGCTCTGGTCCCGAACACTGGTCATGAAATGAAGCACGAAACCGCTATTCAGCAAGCCGCGTCCGCAGCTCCGGACGGTTTGCCTAAGCCCAGAATCTATTGGGCATGGGCAACCCTGATGGTGGGCCTGACACTCGCCGTCATCGACGGCACGATTGCAAATGTCGCCCTGCCGACCATCGCCGCCGACTTTTCGGCTGGCCCTGCCGCTTCTATCTGGATCGTCAACGGCTACCAGCTTGCGATCGTGGTCACGCTGCTTCCACTTGCGGCACTCGGTGAAATCTATGGCTATCGGCGCGTTTATCTGGGCGGCGTAGCGTTGTTTACGGTCGCTTCCGTGGCCTGTGTGTTCTCACGCTCGCTGGAAGCGCTCACTTTCGCCCGCATCGTTCAAGGTCTGGGCGCAGCCGGCCTGATGAGCGTGAACGCCGCGCTTCTGCGCTATACGGTGCCGCAGGCGAAATTCGGCACAGCCATCGGCCTCAATGCGCTTTTCGTCGCCGTTTCGTCGACCATCGGGCCGACACTCGCCGGTGTCATGCTCTCCTCCCTGAGCTGGCCGTGGCTTTTTGTCATCAACATTCCGCTCGGCGTTGCTGCCGTCGTGATGGGCATCAAAAGCCTGCCCGAAAATGACCGCTCTGCGCGCAAGTTCGACGTGGTCAGCGCAATTCTGTCAGCGCTTACCATCGGCTTGCTGGTCACCACCATCGACAGCGCAGGCAACGAGATCAATTCCTCTATCGTCCTCTTGCAAGCGGTCGTCTGCGTGACCGCAGGCGTTCTCCTCACGCGGCGGTCGCTGCGCATGGCCGACCCGCTGCTGCCGCTCGATCTCCTGCGCATACCGGTCTTCACGCTCTCCATCTGCACGTCGATCATGTCATTCCTGGCCCAGATGATGGCATTTATCTCGCTGCCTTTCCTCTTTCAGGTCGTCTTCGGTTTCAGGCCAATCGAAGTCGGTTTGCTGATGATGCCCTGGCCTATCGCTCTTGCAGTCATCGCGCCGCTATCGGGCAAACTGTCCGACAAGCATTCGCCAGCGATCCTGGGCTTACTCGGCCTTGTCATCTTCGCCATCGGGCTTGCTCTGGTCGGCATGCTGCCGGAACATCCGTCGATTCCTGATATATGCTGGCGCATGGCGATCTGCGGCGTCGGTTTCGGGCTGTTTCAGGCGCCCAACAACCGGATGATGATTACCTCGACGCCGCGCTCGCGCAGTGGCGCTGCAAGCGGCATGCTGGGTACGGCGCGTCTCCTCGGCCAGTCGCTGGGGGCGGCATTCGTGGCATTTCTGCTGTCGCAATGGGGCGTGGAGGAACACCGTATATTCTCTTCTTCGCATCCGGATTTGCGCTGTTCGCCTCACTTATCAGCGTCACGCGCCTTGGGCGCTGATTTCATCCACAGCTTTGGAGAGAACCGGCAAATAACTTGCACAAGGAAGCAAATTTCCCTGTTGCAATCTCCGAAGCGTTGGTCCATATAGCGCCTGCCTGACGGAAACGAATGGTTTCCGGAATGACTGGCGCGAGCGGGTGTAGCTCAGGGGTAGAGCACAACCTTGCCAAGGTTGGGGTCGAGGGTTCGAATCCCTTCGCCCGCTCCAGTTTTTCTTCAGATCAGGTTTTACGAAGGCTGCCGACAGGCGGCCTTTCGTGTTTTCAGGACCGAGCAGCTATTCAGACTTTAGCTAGAGTGGTTCTGTTTAAAACAGAGTCGTTGGAACCACTCTATCCGTTTGTTTTTACCTATGTCTTTATCCCAAAACCGGTTCCCACTTTCGGGAAAATTCTCTAGAGAAGCTTGAATGGCAAGCCTGAAACGAGCACCTTTATATAGCGTTTCTTCTGAAAATAGCCGTTGAGGGAAATACGCGGAATAGCCGCCACCTGCATCTCGTCTGTCTGCTGCAGCACGCCCGGCTGGGTGGTCACCCCCACATCGAAGCCTGCTTCGGAAACGGCTCGGATCTCGCGCGCTCCAGCCGCCGCCTTCCATCCATATGGATAGGCGAACGATCGCGGTCTGTAACCGGCATAGCGTGCCACGGCATCGGTCGAATCAGCAATTTCCTTTGCCAGCCTTTTGTCATCCACACGACGCAGATTAACGTGGGTGACCGTGTGGGCTCCAAGATGCACAAGCGGATCGATAGCCAGATTTCGTAATTCCGATGAGCTCATTACTGATTCATCGACAAGAGAAATTGCGTCAATCCCGACCCTCTGCGCGGCTGCATCAATGCGGGCTACTGCTTCGTCTTCATCGAAACACTGCATGAACTGCACAAGCCGGGCAAAGGCCGCCGATTTTTGAGCCGAATTTGTCGAGCGGATATCGACAGCACCGCCGCCAAAGTCAAACCGGAAGCTGTCAGCTTCCGTCACCAGAGCGGCGGCGGTTCTCCACCACATGGACCGCTTGCGCTCCACAAAGCCGGTCGTGATGAAAATCGTGTAGGGGATGTTATATCGGGAAAATACAGGAGCCGCGAATTCCGCATTGTTCCGATAACCGTCATCCAGTGTGAAAACGACATATTTCTGTTGGTTATCCGGCTCGGAAAGCAGTTTTGGCAAATCATGCAGATGCACCGGAACGAGGCCCGCTTCCAACGCCGCCTCTATCGCCATTCCGAGCGTTTGCGGCGTAATCGAAAGTATGGCGTTGGGATCAGATCCATCCTGCGCATCGTCAGGCTTTACGTGATGCATCGTGAAGACAACACCGCGGCCACCGGCAGAAGGGAAAAGCGTCGCTGCACCGGAAAGCGCGATAGCCTCCAGCCCTGCCCGGATCAGCGGATACTTCAAACTGCCCTTTATTGAACGCAGCGACATTGTCTCGAATACATTTCCCCGACGGACCGGCTTCGTGAAAGGCAGAGCGCCAGTCCTGAACCCCATTTGCCCTATAGCAATTTCATCACCCCGCGTGAATTGCTTTCACCGCCTCTTATTTCAAGCAAAAAGGCCGCACGCAAAGCGTACGGCCCTTTATCATAGTGTTCGTTAAAACTAATACCAAAAACCTATGAGTATGACTCATGGGTTTTTGGTTAAGCCTGTGTGGCGATTGAGCATTTTCAGGGCGTGATGCGTCAGCATCTCAGCGCCCTGGTATAATGCATCAAAGCGAAGTCGAGCTCTTCCACCAATCGGTTCCGCCATCATGCGCATATTGGTCAATTTCAGCCAGTTCCTCGGTGCTGAAATCCAGCCCCTTCATGGCTCCCAGAGAGTTTTCCAACTGCTCGACCGAGCTCGCGCCGATGAGCGAAGACGTGACACGCGGATCGCGAAGCGTCCAGGCAATAGCCATCTGGGCCAAGGTCTGCCCACGACGTTCCGCAATGGCGTTCAGTGCCCGGATACGTCCCAGCAATTCTTCGCTCTGGGCGCTAGCCTTCAACGAACCGCCCTGATTCGCCCGTGCACCTTCTGGGATGCCATTCAAATAGCGCGATGTCAGTAACCCCTGGGCCAGTGGTGAAAAGACGATGCAGCCGGTGCCCAGTTCCTCAAGCGTGTCGAGCAGGCCATTCTCGATCCAGCGGTTGAACATGTTGTAGTTCGGCTGGTGGATGAAAAGCGGCACGCGTTCTTCCTTCAGGATCGCCGCCGCCTTCTGAGTGAGTTCGGGCGAATAGCTGGAAATGCCAATATACAGCGCCTTGCCCTGACGATGCAGATGCGCAAGCGCTCCCATCGTCTCTTCCAACGGGGTCGTGGCATCGACGCGATGCGAATAGAAGATGTCGACATAGTCGAGCCCCATCCGCTGCAGCGATTGGTCGAGACTGGCGATCAGATATTTGCGGCTGCCGCCGATCCCGCCATAAGGTCCAGGCCACATATCCCAGCCGGCTTTTGAAGAGACGATCATCTCATCGCGATAGGGTCGAAAATCACTGGCCATGATGCGACCGAAATTTTCTTCCGCAGATCCAGGCGGCGGGCCATAATTATTCGCCAGGTCGAAATGGGTGACACCCAGATCGAACGCCCGACGCAGAATGGCGCGACCATTTTCATAAACATCCCGGCCACCGAAATTGTGCCAGAGACCAAGCGAAACTGCCGGTAGATCGAGGCCGCTTCGACCGGTCCGGCGATAGATCATATTCGTCTGGTAGCGATCAGCCGCTGCATTGTAATGCATGACGCATCTCCATAAATGAAATGGTTCGACCATGCATGGAAGGCAGCGCCGGTTCCACACATATCAGGTCTGGCGCATATTTGAGCTCGAAAGGGACCCGAGGCAACGATAATTTGTTGAGATTACCTCAACGAACGAATGAGAAAATATCAACGATCAACATATCAAAGCGCCGTCGCTTCCTCGGTGACCACCAACTTCGTCAAGCCTTGTTCCTCACGGATAAGATCAATCAGCCGTCGCAAACCGGCAGGGACCTGTCGCCGACTGGGATAGTACATGGTCAGGGGTGGTCCTTCCGAAGCCCAGTCCGGCAACACCGCTTCAAGCGCACCTTTAGCAATGTACTTCTGCACCAATGGCTCCAGACAATAGGCAAAACCAACGCTGCCCAGGGCGGCCTCAATGGCCTGCTCAGTCTCATTGGCGCAAATCGGCCCCTTCACATCCACCCGTCGCAACGATGCTCCGTTTCCCAGTTCCCACGCATAACGGGAATTGTCGCCAAGTCTCGTCTCTATACACGGCAAATGAAGCAGGTCGTCGGGCATTCTCGGGTGCCCTACCCTCGAGATCAAAATTGGGGAACCAACGACAATCCATTGCAACGGACCAGTCAGCGCCACACCGATCATATCTTGCGGCACCCGGTCACCATAGCGAATCCCCGCGTCGAAACCATCGGCGACGATATCGACCATCTGGTCATCTATGGTGATATCGAGATGCATGTCCGGATAGGTTTGCGTATAACGCGGCAAGACGGGTGCAATGATCAACCGCGCGGCATCGCGCAATGCATTCAGCCTTATGCGTCCCGACGGGAAGTCCCGCTGGCTGGTCAGCGCCTCGATGGCCTCGCCTATCGTCCGCAACCCGCCTTCAAGTTGTGCCGCAAACGCCGCGCCGGCTTCGGTTGGCGTGAGAGAACGGCTGGTGCGGTTGAGCAAGCGCACACCCAGATCCGCCTCCAGTTTTCTGATTCGATGACTGATAGCGGATGTTGAGACTCCGATTTCGTTGGCGGCCTGTTTCATGCTTTGTCGCCGTACGATTGTCACGAATATGTTGAGATCGGCGAGCACCGACCGGTGGAGGTTCACCATTGTCTTCCTCTGATAATGCGGCTGTTTGATAGTTTGGAGCGCGTTTTGATTTGCTTGAAGAGATGGGCCCGTCTCATCTGTTTGTTTTGACGCGCCTCTTGTTGTGATGTTGGCTGGGCGCTTGACGTTTTTCGGGATGCGCTCCAAGTCTTGATTACGTTGAGCATATTCGAGGGATCAGAAAGCTCCAATGGTTGCGTATGATACAATAC
>NZ_VEWK01000007.1 GCF_006376675.1 Brucella pecoris | reverse complement strand
AGAAGCTCCGCTTCGCTATCCGTGAAGGTGGCCGCACCGTCGGTGCAGGCATCGTCGCTTCGATCATCGAGTAATGAAGGTTTGTGCTGGAACGCTCGCTCCAGAGCGAGCGTTTCCGCGTAACAAGGAACAGATGAAATGAACGGTCAAAACATCCGCATTCGCCTTAAGGCGTTTGATCATCGGATCCTTGACGCTTCGACGCGGGAAATCGTGTCGACTGCCAAGCGTACCGGTGCAAATGTGCGCGGACCGATCCCGCTTCCGACGCGGATCGAGAAGTTCACGGTTAACCGGTCGCCGCACATCGACAAGAAGAGCCGCGAACAGTTTGAGATGCGTACGCACAAGCGTCTTCTCGATATCGTAGACCCAACCCCGCAGACTGTAGATGCTTTGATGAAGCTCGATCTGTCTGCAGGTGTTGATGTCGAAATCAAGCTTTAATCGGCTTGAGGACGGAAGGAACGAACCCGATGCGTTCAGGTGTTATTGCACAGAAGCTGGGCATGACCCGCGTCTATAACGACGCCGGCGAGCATGTGCCGGTGACGGTTCTCCGCATGGAGAATTGCCACGTGGTAGCTCAGCGTACAGTTGAAAAGAACGGTTACACGGCTGTTCAGCTTGGCGTTGGTATTGCCAAGGTAAAGAACACGTCCAAGGCTATGCGCGGTCATTTCGCGAAGGCCGAGGTCGAGCCAAAGGCGAAGGTCGCGGAATTCCGCGTTTCGCCGGACAACCTCCTCGAAGTCGGCGCTGAAATCACCGCCGAACACTTCGTCGCCGGCCAGAAGGTCGACGTGACGGGTACTTCGATCGGTAAAGGCTTTGCCGGTGTTATGAAGCGTCATAACTTCGCCGGTCATCGCGCTTCCCACGGTAACTCCGTTACCCACCGCGCTCACGGCTCGACCGGTCAGCGTCAGGACCCGGGTAAGGTGTTCAAGGGCAAGAAGATGGCTGGTCACATGGGCCAGACCCGCGTAACCACGCAGAATATTGAAGTTGTCTCGACGGACACTGATCGCGGCCTCATTCTGGTTCGCGGTGCGGTTCCGGGCTCCAAGGGTGCCTGGATTATCGTGCGCGACGCGGTCAAGGTCTCGCTGCCTGAGAACGCGCCGAAGCCGGCCGCTCTGCGTGCAGGTGCCGCGAAGGCTGAAGCAGTCGCGACTGAGGGAGCCGAATAATGGATCTCACGATTACCACTCTTGAAGGCAAGGATGCCGGCAAGGTCAAGCTGAACGAAGAAATCTTCGGCCTCGACCCGCGTGACGACATTCTTCAGCGCGTTGTGCGCTGGCAGTTGGCTCGCCGCCAGCAGGGCTCCCATAAGGCACAGGGCCGTGGCGACGTAAGCCGCACCGGCGCCAAGATGTACAAGCAGAAGGGTACGGGCCGTGCTCGTCACCATTCGGCTCGCGCACCGCAGTTCCGCGGCGGTGGTCAGGCTCACGGACCGGTTATCCGTTCGCACGACCACGATCTGCCGAAGAAGGTTCGCGCTCTTGGCCTGCGTCATGCCCTGTCTGCAAAGGCTAAGGCATCCGACCTGATCATCATCGATGATCTGGCAGCAACGGAAGCCAAGACGAAGCAGCTTGTTTCGCAGTTCGCCAAGCTCGGTCTTGAAAATGCACTGCTTATCGGCGGTGCAGAGATCGACGTGAACTTCCAGCGTGCGGCTTCAAACATCCCGAACATCGATGTTCTGCCAGTGCAGGGCATCAATGTTTACGACATCCTTCGCCGCGGCAAGCTCGTGCTTTCCAAGGCGGCTGTCGAAGCCCTGGAAGCTCGTTTCATGGGGAGCGTTTCAAATGACTGATCTTCGCCATTACGACGTGATCGTCAGCCCGGTTATCACCGAGAAGTCCACCATGGTTTCCGAACATAACCAGGTTGTCTTCAACGTAGCCCGCAAGGCAACGAAGCCGGAAATCAAGGCTGCAGTCGAAGCGCTGTTCGGCGTCAAGGTTACCGCAGTCAACACTGCAGTGCGCAAGGGTAAGGTTAAGCGGTTCCGCGGCCTTATCGGGCGCCAGAGCGACGTCAAGAAAGCGATCGTTACTTTGGCCGAAGGCCAGAGCATCGACGTTTCGACCGGTCTCTGAGAGGCCATGGAGTAAGAGACAATGGCACTCAAGCATTTTAATCCGATCACGCCGAGCCAGCGTCAGCTGGTCATCGTGGACCGTTCGGAACTCTACAAGGGCAAGCCGGTCAAGTCCCTGACCGAAGGTCTGTCCAAGAAGGGTGGCCGTAACAACACCGGTCGTATCACTGTCCGCTTTCAGGGCGGCGGTCACAAGCGTTCGTACCGTTTCGTCGACTTCAAGCGTCGCAAGCTTGACGTCGTCGGCACTGTCGAACGTCTGGAATACGATCCGAACCGCACCGCGTTCATCGCGCTGATCCGTTACGAAGACGGTGAACTGGCATACATCCTGGCTCCGCAGCGTCTTGCTGTTGGCGACAAGGTTGTTGCGGGCAACTCCGTCGACGTGAAGCCGGGCAACGCAATGCCGCTCGCTTCCATGCCGGTTGGCACGATCGTTCACAACGTTGAGCTGAAGCCAGGCAAGGGCGGTCAGGTTGCTCGCTCGGCTGGCACCTACGCTCAGCTCGTCGGTCGCGATCAGGGCATGGCTATTCTGCGTCTTAACTCGGGTGAACAGCGTCTGGTTCCAGGTGCCTGCTTCGCTTCGGTCGGTGCAGTGTCTAACCCGGACCACGGCAATATCAACGACGGCAAAGCCGGTCGTTCGGTATGGCGTGGCAAGCGTCCGCACGTTCGCGGTGTTGCAATGAACCCGGTCGATCACCCGCATGGTGGTGGTGAAGGTCGTACCTCGGGTGGTCGTCACCCTGTCACTCCGTGGGGCAAGCCTACGAAGGGCAAGAAGACGCGCTCGAACAAGGCGACTGACAAGTTCATCATGCGTTCGCGCCATCAGCGCAAGAAGTAAGAGAGGTAGTCTGAAGTGGCTCGTTCAGTTTGGAAAGGTCCGTTTATCGACGGCTATCTTCTCAAGAAGGCTGAGAAGGTACGCGAAGGCGGTCGTAATGAAGTTATCAAGATGTGGAGCCGCCGCTCCACCATCCTGCCGCAGTTTGTCGGTCTGACTTTCGGCGTCTACAACGGCAACAAGCATGTGCCGGTGTCGATTTCGGAAGAAATGGTCGGACACAAGTTCGGTGAATTCGCGCCTACACGTACCTACTACGGTCATGGCGCGGACAAGAAGTCAAAGAGGAAGTAACGATGGGCAAGGCCAAGGCTCCCCGCCAGCTTAAGGATAACGAGGCGAAAGCCGTCGCCCGTACGCTCCGCGTCAGCCCGCAGAAGCTTAATCTTGTCGCGAGCATGATTCGCGGCAAGAAAGTGAATGCGGCACTTGCCGATCTGACGTTCTCGCGCAAGCGGATCGCCGATACGGTTAAGAAGACGCTTGAGTCGGCGATTGCAAACGCTGAAAACAATCACGACCTCGACGTCGATGCTCTGATCGTCGCCGAAGCCTATGTCGGCAAGTCGATCGTCATGAAGCGCTTCCATGTCCGCGGACGTGGTAAGGCCAGCCGCATCGAGAAGCCGTTTTCGCATCTCACCATTGTTGTCCGCGAAGTCGCGGAAAAAGGGGAGGCCGCATAATGGGTCAGAAGATTAATCCGATCGGTCTTCGTCTCGGCATCAACCGCACCTGGGATTCGCGTTGGTACGCGAATACCGGTGAGTACGGCAAACTGCTGCATGAAGATGTCAAGATCCGCGAGTTCCTTAATAAAGAACTCAAGCAGGCTGCGATCTCCAAGATCGTGATTGAGCGTCCGCACAAGAAGTGCCGCGTGACGATCCATTCGGCTCGTCCGGGCATCATCATCGGCAAGAAGGGTGCAGACATCGAAAAGCTCCGCAAGAAGCTTTCCGAGATGACCAATGCCGATACGTCGCTCAACATCGTTGAAGTTCGCAAGCCGGAAATCGACGCTACCCTGGTCGCTCAATCGATCGCTCAGCAGCTCGAACGCCGTGTGGCATTCCGTCGCGCCATGAAGCGTGCCGTTCAGTCGGCAATGCGTCTTGGAGCCGAAGGTATCCGTATCAACTGCTCGGGTCGTCTGGGTGGTGCGGAAATCGCTCGCATGGAATGGTACCGTGAAGGTCGCGTTCCGCTTCATACGCTGCGCGCCGATATTGATTACGGCACGGCAGAAGCGAAGACCGCTTATGGTATCTGCGGCGTGAAGGTCTGGGTCTTCAAGGGCGAAATCCTTGAACACGATCCGATGGCTTCCGAGCGTCGTGCGGTCGAGGGTGACAATCAGGGTTCCTCGTCGAACCGCCGCCGCGAAAACGCTTAAAAAGCGGGCCGCGGGCGAGAAATTTGGAGTAGAGAACAATGATGCAGCCTAAGCGCACCAAGTTCCGCAAGCAGTTCAAGGGCCGTATTCACGGCAACTCGAAAGGCGGCACGGATCTGAATTTCGGTGCATTCGGTTTGAAGGCCGTTGAGCCGGAACGCGTCACTGCACGTCAGATCGAAGCGGCCCGCCGCGCGATCACCCGTCACATGAAGCGTGCCGGTCGTGTATGGATCCGCATCTTCCCTGACCTGCCGGTAACTTCGAAGCCTACTGAAGTCCGTATGGGTAAAGGTAAGGGTTCGGTTGACTACTGGGCGTGCCGTGTGGCACCAGGTCGCGTAATGTTTGAGCTTGACGGCGTACCCGAAGATGTGGCACGCGAAGCCCTCAGACTCGGCGCCGCAAAGTTGCCGATCAAGACGCGCTTTATCCAGCGCATTGCTGAATAAGAGAGAGGCAACTATGAAAGCCGCAGACGTTCGGGCGAAGAGCCTCGATCAACTGAGTGACGAGCTGGGCACCCTGAAGAAAGAGCAGTTCAATCTGCGCTTTCAGAAGGCCACCGGCCAGCTCGAAAAAACCGCGCGCGTGAAGCAGGTTCGCCGCGACATCGCGCGTATTAAGACTATTGCCCGCCAGAAGGCGGCCGCAAGCAAGGCATAAGGAAGAATATAATGCCTAAACGCGTTCTGCAGGGCGTTGTCGTCAGCGACAAGAATGATAAGACTGTTGTGGTCAAGGTTGAGCGCCGCTATTCGCATCCGCTCCTCCAGAAGACCGTGCGTCAGTCTAAGAAGTACAAAGCGCATGACGAAAACAACCAGTTCAAGATTGGTGATCTCGTTTCCATTCAGGAATCGGCTCCAATCTCGAAGGACAAACGCTGGGTCGTTCTGACGAACGAAGCAGCAGGCTAAATTATAAACACGCAGCTTAGGTAGGGCAGGAGCCCTTAACCAGCTGAGAGGAAAGAAGGCGGCCAGTCATGATTCAGATGCAAACAAACCTCGACGTGGCGGATAACTCCGGCGCACGTCGTGTCATGTGCATCAAGGTGCTGGGCGGCTCGAAGCGGCGTTACGCTTCCGTTGGCGACATCATTGTGGTGTCGATCAAGGAAGCTATTCCGCGCGGCCGCGTCAAAAAGGGTGACGTGATGAAGGCGGTTGTTGTACGCACCGCCAAGGATATCCGTCGTCCGGACGGCAGCGTTATTCGTTTCGATAACAATGCAGCCGTTCTCATCGATAACAAGAAAGAGCCGATCGGCACGCGTATCTTCGGACCGGTTCCGCGCGAACTTCGCGCAAAGAACCACATGAAGATCATCTCGCTGGCCCCGGAAGTTCTGTAAGGAAGCAAGACGATGCAGAAGATTCGCAAAGGCGACAGCGTTGTCGTGCTGTCCGGTAAGGACAAGGGCCGTAAGGGCGAAGTTCTCAAGGTTATGCCGAAGGACGAGCAGGCGCTCGTTCGCGGTATCAATATTGTGAAGCGTCATCAGCGTCAGACCCAGACCCAGGAAGCCGGCATTATCTCTAAGGAAGCGCCGATTCACCTGTCCAACCTGGCAATTGCTGATCCCAAGGACGGCAAGCCGACACGCGTCGGTTTCCGCGTTGAGGATGGCAAGAAGGTTCGTGTCGCAAAACGTTCTGGAGCGCTGATCGATGGCTGAAGCTAAGGCACTTCCCCGCTTCAAGAAGCTTTACAACGAAAACATTCGTAAGGCTCTGCTTGAAGAATTCAAATATGACAACGAGATGCAGATTCCACGCATCAGCAAAGTTGTCCTCAACATGGGCGTTGGCGAAGCCACAGGCGACTCCAAGAAGCCGGCGATTGCCGCCGAAGACCTTGGCTTGATTGCCGGTCAAAAGGCTGTTATCACCCGCGCTCGTAACTCGATCGCAACGTTCAAGTTGCGTGAAGGCATGCCAATCGGTACGAAGGTCACTCTTCGCCAGGACCGCATGTACGAATTCCTTGATCGTTTCATCACGATTGCTCTTCCGCGTGTCCGCGACTTTCGTGGCCTGAACCCGAAGAGTTTTGACGGACGTGGCAACTATGCCATGGGCATCAAGGAGCACATCGTGTTTCCGGAAATCAACTACGATAAGGTTGATCAAATCTGGGGCATGGACATCATCGTTTGCACGACCGCCAAGTCGGATGATGAAGCGCGCGCTCTTCTGCGTGCATTCAACTTCCCCTTCCGGCAGTAACGGCAAGCGTAGCGAGGTATATTAATATGGCCAAGACTAGCGCAGTCGAAAAAAACAAGCGCCGCGAAAAGTTGGTTAAGCGTCACGCTGGCAAGCGTGCACGCCTGAAGGCGATCGTAATGGATCAGGGCCTTCCGCTGGAGGAGCGCTTCCGCGCCACTATCCGGCTTGCCGAACTGCCGCGCAATTCATCGAAGGTTCGTATTCGCAATCGTTGCGAAGTGTCGGGCCGTCCGCGTGGTTATTACCGTAAACTGAAGATGTCGCGTATTGCGCTCCGTCAGTTGGGTTCGCTCGGTCAGATCCCGGGCATCGTCAAGTCGAGCTGGTAAGGAGTAGCATATGTCTGTGTCAGATCCTCTCGGCGATATGCTGACCCGTATCCGCAACGCAGTAGGCCGCAAGAAGACCAAGGTTACGACCCCGGCTTCGAAGCTACGCGCTCGCGTTCTCGATGTTCTTCAGTCTGAAGGTTACATCCGCGGTTACTCGCAGAGCGAATTCGTGAACGGCAAGGCCGAGATCGAAATCGAGCTGAAGTACTATGAAGGTGTTCCGGTTATCCGTGAGATCAGCCGCGTATCGAAGCCTGGCCGTCGCGTTTACGTGTCGGTTAAGTCGATCCCGCAGGTCGCGAACGGCCTCGGCATCTCGATCCTCTCCACGCCGAAGGGCGTTATGGCGGATCATGAAGCCCGTGAACAAAACGTTGGTGGTGAGCTGCTCTGCCGCATCTTCTGATGCGGTTGACAGCGAACAGATAAAAGACAGGTATTAAAATGTCTCGTATCGGTAAAAAACCCGTGCCGGTCCCGGCGGGCGTGACCGCCAGTGTTGATGGGCAGATCGTCAAGGCTAAGGGCGCGAAGGGTGAACTCTCCTTCGTCGTGCACGATGAAGTTCTGGTCAAGATGGAAGAAGGCGCTATCAGCGTTGATCCACGCGACCAGTCGAAAGAAGCTCGTTCGAAGTGGGGTATGTCCCGCACGATGATCTCCAACATTTTTGTTGGCGTGAAGGACGGCTTTGAAAAGAAGCTCGAAATCAGCGGCGTCGGTTACCGTGCTGCCATGCAGGGCAAGAACCTGCAGCTTTCGCTCGGCTTCAGCCACGAAGTGGTCTACGACGTGCCTGCTGGCATCACTGTTGCTGTTCCGAAGCCGACGGAAATCGTCGTCACCGGCATCGACAAGCAGCAGGTCGGTCAGGTCGCGGCTGAGATCCGCGAATATCGCGGCCCCGAGCCTTACAAGGGCAAGGGCGTCAAGTATGCTGGCGAGAAAATCGTCCGCAAAGAAGGCAAGAAGAAGTAAGGGAAGCGCGTCATGGCATCGCCAAAAGAAACTTTGCAGCGTCGCGCTGCTCGTGTACGCCGTCAGGTCAAGGCTGTCGCAAACGGCCGTCCGCGTCTCAGCGTGCATCGCTCTTCCAAGAACATCTACGTTCAGGTTATCGACGACGTTCGCGGTGTTACCATCGCGGCTGCTTCGACCCTGGATGGCGACCTGAAGGGCAAGCTCAAGACCGGTGCCGACTCCGCAGCAGCCGCTGCGGTTGGTAAGCTGGTTGCTGAGCGCGCCGTTAAAGCAGGCGTCAGCGAAGTAGTGTTCGACCGTGGTGCATTCATTTACCACGGCCGTGTGAAGGCTCTCGCCGAAGCTGCCCGCGAAGGCGGACTGAGCTTCTAATAATTTTGTGCTTCCGGAAAATAATAAAGGAATAGGATATGGCACAGAGAGAACGTAACCGCGAAGATCGCGGTCGTGAGGAGCGCGACAGCGAATTCGTCGATAAGCTCGTTCACATCAATCGCGTTGCTAAGGTTGTTAAGGGTGGTCGTCGCTTCGGTTTCGCTGCGCTCGTCGTAGTTGGAGACCAGAAGGGTCGCGTAGGCTTCGGTCATGGCAAGGCTCGTGAAGTGCCTGAAGCTATCCGCAAGGCCACAGAAGCTGCCAAGCGCGATATGATTTTCGTACCGCTGCGTTCGGGCCGTACTCTGCATCACGATGTGCAGGGTCGTCACGGCGCTGGCAAGGTTCTGCTTCGTGCAGCTCCTGCTGGTAAGGGTATCATCGCCGGTGGTCCGATGCGTGCAGTGTTCGAAACGCTCGGCGTTCAGGACGTTGTTGCCAAGTCTCTCGGCTCGTCGAACCCATACAACATGGTTCGTGCGACTTTCGATGCTCTGAAGCATCAGATGCATCCGAAGGACATCGCTGCACAGCGCGGCATCAAGTACTCGACCCTTCAGGCTCGCCGCCATGATGTGGTCGGTTCGGAAGAATAGCCGATAGTTTGTGCCAGTCCGGTGCAATGGCACCGGATACGCCATAGACAAGGGATTTGAGTGATGGCTGAGAAGAAGGGTAAGACGGTTACGGTCGAACAGATCGGAAGCCCTATCCGTCGTCCAGCCGAACAGCGTGCAACGCTGATCGGACTCGGACTTAACAAAATGCACCGCCGCCGCACGCTGGAGGATACTCCTTCGGTTCGCGGTATGATCGCCAAGGTTCAGCATCTCGTCCGCATCGTGGACGAGGCCTGATAACGCAGGGGATAGAGATATGAAACTCAACGATCTGCGTGACAAGCCAGGTTCGGTCAAAGAACGCAAGCGCGTTGGCCGTGGTATCGGCTCGGGCACCGGCAAGACCGCTGGCCGCGGCGTCAAGGGTCAGAAGTCCCGTTCGGGCGTCGCGATCAATGGCTTCGAAGGCGGCCAGATGCCAATCTACCGCCGTCTGCCGAAGCGCGGCTTCACCAACATCTTCGCAAAGAGCTTCAATGTTGTGTCGCTCGGCCGTGTTCAGGCCGCTATCGACGCAGGCAAGCTCGACGCCAAGGCTGTTGTGAACCTCGATTCGCTGAAAGCTGCCGGCGTGATTCGCCGCGCCAAGGACGGTGTCCGTATCCTTTCGGACGGCGAACTGAAGGCAAAGGTTGCCTTTGAGGTAGCCGGTGCTTCCAAGGCTGCGGTCGAAAAGATCGAAAAGGCTGGCGGTAGCATCAAGCTTCCTGAAGTCGCTGCCGAATAAGGCTTCGATACAAAAATAAAAAGCGGCGGCCTTAGTGCCGCCGCTTGCACATTTATGCCAATGCGCATATCTGGGTAGGGTCTTTTTAGTCTCGGTGCGCGACCAGTGAGGATTGCGTAAACGAGGGCGGAGGACCGGAGACTTTTCACCGGAGAAATTTAATGGCATCGGCTGCTGAACAGCTAGTTTCCAATCTCAATTTTTCGGCTTTCTCGAAGGCAGAAGAACTCAAGAAGCGCATCTGGTTTACGCTGGGTGCTTTGCTCGTATACCGGTTCGGCACCTATATTCCGCTTCCCGGCATCAATCCTGACGCGCTTGCGCAGGCTTTCCAGCAGCATAGCCAGGGTGTGCTCGGACTTTTCAACATGTTTGCCGGTGGCGCTGTCGGTCGTATGGCCATTTTTGCGCTCGGCATTATGCCCTACATCTCTGCTTCCATTATCGTGCAGCTCATGACGTCGGTTGTTCCGTCGCTTGAAGCGCTGAAGAAGGAAGGCGAGGCGGGTCGCAAGATCATCAATCAATACACGCGTTACGGCACAGTGCTTCTGGCACTGGTCCAGGCCTACGCGATTTCTGTCGGTTTGCAATCTGGTAATGGCATCGTTACCAATCCTGGGCCTTTCTTCGTCGTCTCATCGGTGATTACTCTTGTTGGTGGCACGATGTTCCTGATGTGGCTCGGCGAACAGATCACGGCACGTGGTATCGGTAACGGCATTTCGCTGATTATCTTCTCCGGCATCGTGGCTAACCTGCCGCATGCTATTTCCGGCACACTGGAACTTGGCCGTACCGGCGCTCTGTCGACGGGCTTGATTCTGGGCGTTATCATTCTTGCAATCGTGCTGATTGCGGTCATCGTTTTCGTGGAACGCGCGCAGCGCCGCCTTCTGATCCAGTATCCGAAGCGTCAGGTTGGCAACCGCATGTTCCAGGGCGATACTTCGCATCTGCCGCTCAAGCTGAACACTGCTGGTGTTATCCCTCCGATCTTTGCTTCGTCGCTTCTGCTTTTGCCAGCGACTGTTGCAGGTTTCGCAAATACGGCTGAAATGCCGGCTTGGGGTACCACTATTCTCAATGCGCTCGGTCATGGTCAGCCGCTTTACATGCTGTTCTATGCTGGGTTGATGGCATTCTTCTGCTTCTTCTATACGGCCATTGTGTTCAATCCCAAGGACACCGCTGACCAGCTCAAGAAGCACTCCGGCTTTATTCCGGGCATTCGTCCGGGTGAGCGTACCGCCGAATACATAGACTATGTGCTGACACGTATCACTGTTGTCGGCGCCATCTATATCGTGCTTGTCTGTCTCCTGCCGGAATTCCTGATTTCCGCAACCGGTGTGCCGTTCTATCTTGGTGGCACCTCGCTGCTGATCGTTGTGAGCGTGACGCTCGATACGGTTGCGCAAATTCAGGGACATCTGATCGCCCATCAGTATGAAGGGCTGATCAAGAAGTCCAAACTCAGAGGTGGGAAACGCAATAAATGAGACTGATACTTCTTGGGCCGCCCGGAGCAGGTAAGGGGACGCAGGCTGGACTTCTTACCAAGAAGCATGGAATTCCTCAGCTCTCGACCGGAGATATGCTGCGTGCAGCAGTCGCCCAGCAGAGCGAGATCGGGAAGCGCGCCAAGGCCGTGATGGATGCGGGGCAGTTGGTTTCCGACGAGATTGTAAACCAGATCGTATCGGAGCGTATAGATGCTCCAGACTGCACGAATGGCTTCATCCTCGACGGTTATCCGCGCACGGTGCCGCAAGCTCAGGCTCTGGGAACGATGTTGGCGGGGAAGGGCCTCAAGCTTGATGCAGTCATCGAGCTGAAGGTCGATGAGAATGCTCTGGTCAAGCGGATGGAAAGCCGCGTGGCTGAAACGATTGCCAAGGGTGGTCAAGTTCGTTCAGACGACAATCCTGAAGCTTTCCGCAAGCGTCTCGTGGAATATCGCGAAAAGACCGCGCCGCTTTCCAGCTATTATGCCGGAACCGGCGAACTTCGCGTCATCAATGGTATGGCGCCAGTTGAAGAAGTGACCGCGGAAATCGAGAGAATTCTTGTTCCAGCCTGATTGGCCGGTATGAGAGATGAAGGGGCTTGAACAAGCCTCATCCCATTGCGGGCAGGGAAAGCGTGAAGCGTTTTCTGCCCGTTTATTGCTTCCAAAAGTCGACTGAATTGTCTGTCAGCCCTGTTTCATGGCTTTACGGACAGTTAATAGTTGACTTTTCAAGGCGATTCCGTCAAAGACTGCGCCACTTCAACTGGTTTTGAATGGCAGGTAGCGGCGGAAATCGAAAGAGGCCGGTACCGGTCGTTTATTGCTGTCTGGTTGATCGCATCTGCCAGATGGATTTTTATAACTCAAGGAGAACAGACGTGGCACGTATCGCTGGCGTCAACATCCCGACGAACAAGCGCGTTGTTATTGCGCTTCAGTACATTCACGGGATCGGACCGAAATTTGCTCGGGAAATCGTAACGAAGGTTGGCATTGCCGACGATCGTCGCATTAACCAGCTAACGGATGCTGAAGTCCTTCAGATCCGCGAAGCAATCGATGCTGACTACCGGGTCGAAGGTGACCTGCGTCGTGAAGTTTCGATGAACATCAAGCGCCTGATGGACCTTGGCTGCTACCGCGGTCTGCGTCATCGTCGTTCGCTGCCGGTTCGCGGTCAGCGCACGCATACCAACGCACGTACCCGCAAGGGTCCGGCGAAGGCAATCGCAGGCAAGAAGAAGTAATTTCGACGGAACGAATGTTCCGTCGAGCCTTTCCGGTGCGCCGGTTGGGTTTGATACTGGTCCTTTCTTGAGGGCCGGTGTAGCCGCTGGAATTACGGCGGTGTAGAGATCGATTGAAAGGACTGTCATGGCCAAGGAAGCCACGCGCGTTCGCCGTCGCGAGCGTAAAAACATCTCGTCGGGCGTAGCCCATGTAAATTCGACGTTCAACAACACGATGATCACCATCACGGATGCTCAGGGCAATGCGATTGCCTGGTCGTCTGCCGGTGCTCAGGGTTTCAAGGGTTCGCGTAAGTCGACCCCGTTTGCCGCTCAGATCGCTGCCGAAGATTGCGCCAAGAAGGCCCAGGAACACGGCATGCGCTCCCTCGAAGTCGAGGTTTGCGGACCGGGTTCTGGCCGTGAATCTGCGCTGCGCGCCCTTCAGGCCGCCGGCTTTGTGATCACGTCGATCCGCGATGTTACGCCGATCCCGCACAACGGTTGCCGTCCGCGCAAGAAGCGCCGGGTCTAATCCTCGTTCACATGCCGTATGAGCCTCGGGCTTTTCAAGTTCGGGGCTCCTCTGCGGTTTCTTCACTTGATCGCTACGATAGGATGGTAGCGACGAATGATAGAGGGATACTTACATGATCCAGAAGAACTGGCAGGAACTTATCAAGCCGAACAAGGTGGATTTCATCACCAACGGCTCTCGCACGCATGCAACCGTCGTTGCTGAACCGCTGGAACGCGGCTTCGGTCTGACGCTCGGCAATGCTCTGCGTCGCGTACTTCTGTCGTCGCTTCGCGGCGCTGCCGTGACCGCCATTCAGATCGATGGCGTTCTACATGAATTCTCTTCGATCCCTGGCGTCCGCGAAGACACCACGGATATCGTTCTGAACGTCAAGGAAATCGCCATCCGTATGGAAGGCGAGGGCCCGAAGCGCATGGTCGTCCGCAAGGAAGGCCCAGGCGTCGTTACGGCTGGCGACATTCAGACTGTCGGCGATGTCGAGATCCTCAATCCGGATCACGTCATCTGCACGCTGGACGAAGGCGCTGAAATCCGCATGGAATTCACCGTCAACACCGGCAAGGGCTATGTGCCTGCCGACCGCAACCGTGCGGAAGATGCACCAATCGGTCTTATTCCGGTTGACAGCCTCTATTCTCCGGTTCGCAAGGTGTCGTACAAAATTGAGAACACCCGTGAAGGTCAGGTTCTCGATTATGACAAGCTGACGCTGAACATCGAGACAAACGGCTCGGTTACGGGTGAAGACGCAGTGGCATATGCTGCTCGTATTCTCCAGGACCAACTGGCGATCTTCGTCAACTTCGAAGAGCCTCAGAAGGAAGCTCCGCAGGAACAGGTTGCGGAACTCGCTTTCAATCCGGCTCTACTCAAGAAAGTCGACGAACTCGAACTGTCTGTCCGTTCGGCAAACTGCCTGAAGAACGACAACATCGTCTACATCGGCGATCTGATCCAGAAGACGGAAGCCGAGATGCTGCGGACTCCGAATTTCGGCCGCAAGTCGCTCAATGAGATCAAGGAAGTTCTGGCATCGATGGGTCTCCATCTTGGTATGGAAATCCCGTCCTGGCCGCCGGAAAATATCGAAGATCTCGCAAAGCGCTACGAAGACCAATATTAAGACCGGCAATCCGGCTAGAACTAATTAAGGAGAAGGCTCATGCGTCACGGTAACGGATACCGTAAGCTGAACCGCACTGCCTCGCACCGCAAGGCGATGTTCGCCAACATGGCTGCTTCGCTTATCGAACACGAGCAGATTGTGACGACGCTTCCGAAAGCTAAGGAAATTCGCCCGATCGTTGAAAAGCTTGTCACGCTCGGCAAGCGCGGCGATCTGCATGCCCGCCGTCAGGCTATCTCGGCTATTCGCGACGTTAAGCTCGTTGCAAAGCTGTTTGATACGCTGGCTACTCGTTATGCGACCCGCAACGGTGGCTATATCCGCATCATGAAGGCTGGCTTCCGCGCTGGCGACAATGCGCCTCTGGCAGTTGTTGAATTCGTGGAACGCGACGTTGATGCAAAGGGCAAGGCTGACCGCGCCCGCGTCGAAGCTGAACAGGCTGCTGAAGCAGAAGCAGCATAATCTGCTGATTGCTGATTATTGAAAAAGGGCCGCCTTGTGCGGCCCTTTTTGTTTGTGCTCGCCGTATTCCCGGTCGTTTGGGTGCGGGCGGTTCACGAAAAATTGCCGGTTTGCTCTCCAAGGTCACAATGTGGCCCTTTATCCTTGCCCTCAGTTGACTACATTCAAGACCGAGTCTTGCATGCTTTCCCGGAAGCGGCAGTAAGCTTGATAAGCGCGGAGTATGTGCATGAATTGGCGACGTTTAGGTGTATTGGGTGTTATAGTGGCATCGATCGGACTGGCTGTACCGTCCGCTATGGCGCAGGATGCGCCGGCGACGCCTTCTAAAGAAGTGCCGCTCAGCCGCGGTGATATGCAACTTTCCTTCGCTCCTCTCGTGAAAGAGACGACACCCGCCGTTGTGAATGTCTATGCGGCGCGTCAGGTTCAGGCACGTTCGCCATTCGCCGGTGATCCGTTCTTTGAACAGTTTTTCGGACGGCAGTTCGGAGAAAGCAAACCACGCATCCAGCAGTCGCTCGGCTCCGGCGTGATCGTCGACAGTTCAGGCATCGTCGTGACGAACAATCACGTCATCAAGGATGCGGATGAAATCAAGGTCGCCTTGTCGGACGGGCGCGAGTTTGAAAGCAAGTTGCTTCTCCGCGACGAAACCACAGACCTTGCAGTTCTCAAAATCGAAGCCAAGGACAAGTTTCCAGTGCTGGGCCTCGGCAATTCCGATGAAGTCGAAGTCGGTGATCTGGTGCTCGCCATCGGCAATCCGTTTGGAGTCGGACAGACCGTGACGAGCGGCATTGTGTCGGCGCAATCACGTACACAGGTTGGCATTTCCGATTTCGATTTCTTCATACAGACGGATGCGGCCATCAATCCAGGTAACTCGGGTGGTGCATTGATCGATATGCGCGGGCGCCTGATCGGTATCAACACCGCTATCTATTCTCGCTCTGGCGGCTCCGTCGGCATTGGCTTCGCGATTCCGTCCAATATGGTTCGCGCCGTTGTGGAAGCTGCACAAAATGGCAGCAAAAGTTTCGAGCGGCCTTATATCGGCGCGACGTTTCAGGGCGTGACCGCCGATCTGGCCGAAGGCCTTGGCATGGAGAAACCCTATGGGGCTTTGATTACGGCAATTGCAAAGGGCGGACCGGCAGAGGCGGCAGGTCTGAAGATCGGCGATGTGGTTCTGTCCGTTCAGGGCGTTCGCGTCGACAATCAGGATGTGCTTGGTTACCGTCTGTCGACGGCCGGCATTGGTAATACCGTCTCGGTTGAAATCATGAGGGATGGAAAAAATCTGACCATTCCCGTGAAGCTCTCCAAAGCGCCTGAAGTCAAGGAAACTGCGCCGCAAGTAATCAAGGGTGATAATCCTTTCGCCGGTGCTGCTGTGCTTGAGTTGACACCTTCGTCCGCAGCAAAGCTGCGTCTCAAGCGCGATAGCCAGGGGGTAGCAGTTGTCGACGTCTATTCCGGCTCGCCTGCGGCGCGGCTTGGGTTGCGTCCCGGTGATATTGTTCGCAGCATCAACGGGAACTCTATCCGCACAGTAGACGATATGACTGCAATTCTGGACGCGGGACGGGGTCTCGCCTGGCGGCTTGAGGTGGAACGTAACGGAACGCTGTTGCGTCAGTTCGTGCGTTAAAATTGGTGCCGACATATCGCCAAAAGTTGCATGCCGCTTCGGGTAGCATTATGCCTGAAGCGGCATTTAATTTATCGATCGAGCGAATGAAATGAGCGACCTTTTTTCAGCCGCGGCTGATCCCAATGCGGACCGCAACCGGCCGCTCGCTGACCGCCTGCGTCCGAAGCATTTGTCTGAAGTGACCGGTCAGGAGCATTTGACCGGTCCTGAAGGCGTGCTAACGCGCATGATTGCATCGGGTTCCCTCGGTTCCATGATCTTCTGGGGGCCTCCCGGTACCGGCAAGACGACCGTTGCCCGCCTGCTTGCCGGGGAGACCGATCTCGCGTTCGAACAGATTTCCGCGATCTTCTCCGGCGTTGCCGATCTCAAGAAGGTTTTCGAAGCTGCCCGTGCGCGGCGAATGTCGGGACGGCAAACACTGCTTTTCGTGGACGAAATTCATCGCTTCAATCGTGCGCAACAGGATTCGTTTCTGCCGGTTATGGAAGATGGCACTGTTATTCTGATCGGCGCCACGACGGAAAATCCATCTTTCGAGCTCAATGCCGCTCTGCTATCCCGGGCGAGGGTGCTGACTTTTCATCCACATGATGGCGAGAGCATTGCAACGCTTCTGACTCGCGCCGAGGAGCAGGAAGAGCGACCCTTGCCGCTGGACGATGAAGCGCGGGCAAGTCTTATTCGTATGGCCGATGGCGACGGGCGCGCCGCACTGACCCTTGCAGAGGAAGTCTGGCGCGCGGCCCGCCCCGAAGAAGTGTTTACAGCAGAAAAACTGCAGGACGTGGTTCAACGCCGCGCTCCTGTGTATGACAAGGGGCAGGACGGGCACTACAATCTGATTTCAGCTCTGCATAAGTCTGTACGGGGATCGGATCCCGATGCGGCGCTTTATTATCTTTCCCGAATGTTTGATGCAGGCGAGGACCCGTTATATCTCGGGCGACGGCTCGTGCGTATGGCGGTCGAAGATATTGGTCTTGCCGATCCGCAGGCATTGGCCATCTGCAACGCTGCGAAGGATGCATATGACTATCTTGGTTCGCCGGAAGGCGAGCTGGCGCTGGCACAGGCCTGTGTTTATCTAGCGACGGCACCAAAATCGAACGCGGTCTATGTCGCCTATAAAGCTTCAATGCGCGCAGCGAAGGAAAACGGTTCACTTCTACCACCGAAGCATATTCTCAACGCTCCGACTAAGCTTATGAAGAATGAGGGTTATGGCGACGGCTATGCCTATGACCATGATCAGCCTGATGCGTTTTCAGGCCAGGACTATTTTCCGGAAAGTATGGGCAGGCAGAAATTCTATGATCCACCGGAGCGAGGTTTCGAGCGGGATATTCGCAAGCGTCTGGAATATTGGGCGCGGTTGCGGCAGGAGCGCCAGGGAAAGCGTTAACGCTTAGAGCGGTTCTATTTCAGCGGAATCGCTCTAACCATTTGTTTTCAGCTGGTTTCGAGCACTGGGAATGCGCTATCCCCATAGTTATCCACATTCATCCACAGTTTGGACCGCTTGCGCCCCAACAGCAGCTTTTGTTTTTTCTTCACGCGAGTTTGAAGCGGCTGGGAACCGTCGGCCCATCGTTAGAAAGGTCTTCTTAATCTTTACATTTTATCAATCTTTGCGAAGAGACGAGGTTTTCCATGATGCGCGTTTTGTTTCTCGTCGCGCTCGTGATCCTAGGAGGCTGCGCGACCGCCCCACGGCAGGTCAACAATGTGTGTGCGGTCTTCGATCAACGCGACGGTTGGTTCAATAACTGGCAGACGGCTGCGACTCGAGTTTCACGCGAGTTCGGTGTGCCGGTTCCGGTTCTGATGGCCACAATCTATACTGAATCCGGCTTCCAGCCCTATGCGCGTCCGCCGCGCACGAAGATTCTCTGGATTATTCCGTGGAAGCGGGCTTCCAGTGCTTATGGCTATTCGCAGGCACTGAACGGCACCTGGGATCGTTACAAGCAGGAAACAGGCCGCTGGACGGCATCGCGCACCAATTTTGCTGACGCTATTCATTTCATTGGCTGGTATCACCATCAAAGCTATCTGAAGAATGGTATCAATCGCGCCGATGCCTACAGTCTTTATCTCGCTTACTATTCGGGCCACGGCGGTTATGCTCGTGGTGCCTGGCGCGGGAATGCCACGGCGCTCAACGGCGCAAAACGGGCCCAATCCATGGCCAATCGTTACGCCACGCAGTTGCGCAGTTGCGGAGGCATCGGCTAAAAAGCGAAAGACCGGATTCAGTCTCGCATTTGAGACACCATCCGGCCTTAATCGCTATTATCATGCGAGCGGATTCGCTAATTGAGGATGACCATTTCATGCTGAAGAAGATCGGTATTGCCCTTTTCGCCGCCACATTTCTGGCAGGTTGCACCACCGATCCCTATACCGGGGATCAGAAGATGTCGAACACCGCAGGCGGTGCTGCGATCGGCGCGGCTGTGGGCGCTCTTGGTGGTCTCATGGTCGGTGGTTCCAGTCGTGCGCAGCGCAATGCCGTATTGATCGGTGCAGGTATCGGTGCACTCGGTGGTGGTGCAATCGGCAATTACATGGATCGTCAGGAAAATGAGCTCCGCGCGCAGTTGCAGGGCACAGGCGTTTCCGTGACCCGTAATGGCGACCAGATCATCCTGAATATGCCGTCCAGCATTACTTTCGATACCGATCAGGATCAGGTGAAGAGCCAGTTCTATCCGACGCTGAACTCGGTCGCGATTGTGCTGCGCAAATTCAACCAGACGCTCGTAGACGTTTATGGCCATACCGATTCGACCGGTAGCGTCAGCCACAATCAGGCTCTTTCGCAGCGCCGCGCCGCTTCGGTTGCAAGCTATCTCGGCTCGCAGGGCATCGATCCGCGTCGTTTTGCCGTTATCGGCTACGGCGCGAGCCAGCCGGTCGCTACCAACGCGACACCCGAAGGGCGCGCGCAGAACCGTCGCGTAGAGATCCAGATCTCGCCGCTTCGCGCCGCAAGCTGATTCCTTTCCTGGGTTGATATTTTTCAAGCAACGCAGTCCTTCGAAAGAAGGGCTGCGTTTTTCTTTGTCGTGCCGAATCGTCAGACAGGCAATTTGGTTTGAATTAAGTTAATTCGTGGATAGTTCTTATATTTTCGCAATCGCTGATGTTAGAGAACGATTATAGAACAAAAATACGGAATCGTTTATAATCAATGATTTAATCGCATTGCCAAATGAGAACAAAACAGATACAAATAGATCGTGGCAACGAGCCTGCCGGGCTTCTAGCGAGACAAGAGGATGGTGTAAGATGTCTCAGAATTCATTGCGACTTGTTGAGGAAAATTCAGTGGACAAGACTAAGGCTCTCGATGCGGCATTGTCGCAGATCGAAAGGGCGTTCGGCAAAGGCTCGATCATGCGCCTCGGCCAGAACGATCAGGTAGTCGAGATCGAAACCGTATCGACGGGATCGCTCTCGCTGGACATCGCGCTCGGCGTCGGTGGCTTGCCCAAGGGACGTATTGTCGAGATTTATGGGCCGGAAAGCTCGGGTAAGACGACACTTGCATTGCATACGATCGCGGAAGCACAGAAGAAGGGCGGTATCTGTGCGTTCGTCGACGCGGAACATGCCCTTGATCCGGTCTATGCACGCAAGCTGGGTGTTGATCTTGAAAACCTGCTGATTTCGCAACCGGATACGGGCGAGCAGGCGCTTGAAATCACCGATACGCTTGTGCGCTCAGGCGCTATCGACGTTCTCGTTATCGACTCCGTCGCAGCCTTGACGCCGCGCGCGGAAATCGAAGGCGAAATGGGTGATTCCCTGCCTGGCCTGCAGGCGCGTCTCATGAGCCAGGCGCTTCGTAAGCTTACCGCGTCGATCTCGCGTTCGAACTGCATGGTGATCTTCATCAACCAGATCCGCATGAAGATCGGTGTGATGTTCGGGTCGCCGGAAACGACGACGGGCGGTAATGCCCTCAAGTTCTACGCTTCGGTTCGTCTCGATATTCGCCGTATCGGCTCGATCAAGGAGCGTGATGAAGTCGTTGGCAACCAGACCCGCGTGAAGGTCGTCAAGAACAAGCTTGCACCTCCCTTCAAGCAAGTCGAATTCGACATCATGTATGGGGCCGGTGTTTCCAAGACCGGTGAGCTGGTCGATCTTGGCGTGAAAGCTGGTGTTGTCGAGAAGTCTGGTGCGTGGTTCTCGTATAACTCCCAGCGACTGGGACAGGGCCGTGAAAATGCCAAGCAGTATCTCAGGGACAATCCGGAGACAGCCCGTGAGATCGAGACGACACTTCGCCAGAATGCCGGATTGATTGCCGAGCAGTTCCTGGAAGATGGCGGACCTGAGGATGATGCTGGCGATGCTGCTGAAATGTAAGATCGCCAACATCTGATGAATTATCGAAGCCCCGTGCAAATCGCATGGGGCTTTGTTGTGCGGCGATATATTTTGCTGAGCGAGCAGTACCGATTTTATCGTCTTCCAGCAGAAATTGCTTTTATGGCGCAGCGTACTTATCTGGACAGAAAAGCAAGGCATCGTTAAAAGCGGTCAACCGAAAACTCCACTTCACGTTCTAGCAGTGCGGCAGAGCCTCGGGTCTTCGACGATCGTTGGCGGCTGTGGGAGTTTGAACAGGACAATTGATACTGCTTTCTGCAAAGCTGTATCCGTGCAGGGCAGAAAAGCCCAAGGGTGACTTATGGCTGGCGTTAACGAGATAAGGTCCACATTCCTCGATTATTATCGCAAGAACGGGCATGAGGTCGTCCCATCGAGTCCGCTTGTTCCGCGCAACGATCCAACGCTTATGTTCACCAATGCGGGCATGGTGCAGTTCAAGAACGTTTTTACGGGTCTTGAACACCGCTCCTATAACCGTGCCACGACTTCCCAGAAATGTGTTCGGGCCGGTGGCAAGCACAACGATCTGGACAATGTCGGCTATACCGCCCGTCATCACACTTTCTTTGAAATGCTCGGCAATTTTTCGTTTGGTGACTATTTCAAGGAAGAGGCTATCAGCTTCGCCTGGAACCTGATCACGAAGGAATTCGGTCTGCCGAAGGACAAGCTGCTCGTCACCGTTTATCACACGGACGACGACGCTGCGAATTACTGGAAAAAGATCGCCGGTCTTTCCGACGACCGCATTATCCGCATCGCCACCAGTGATAATTTCTGGGCCATGGGCGACACTGGCCCGTGCGGCCCATGTTCCGAAATTTTCTTTGACCACGGTGATCATATCTGGGGTGGACCTCCCGGATCGGCTGACGAGGACGGTGACCGTTTCATTGAAATCTGGAATCTCGTTTTCATGCAGTTTGAGCAGATCACGCCCGAACAGCGCATCGACCTGCCGCGTCCGTCCATTGACACTGGCATGGGGCTGGAGCGCGTCGCTGCAGTTCTGCAGGGCGTACATGACAATTATGATATAGATCTCTTCAAGGCATTGATCCGCGCTTCGGAAGAGGCAACTGGAGTAAAGGCCGAGGGCGAATTCCGCGCCAGTCATCGCGTCATTGCTGATCATCTGCGTGCTTCGAGCTTCCTGATTGCCGATGGCGTTCTGCCGTCCAACGAAGGTCGTGGTTATGTGCTGCGTCGCATCATGCGCCGTGCAATGCGTCACGCCCAGCTTCTCGGTGCGAAAGAGCCGTTGATGTGGCGTCTGCTGCCCGCCCTGATCCGCGAAATGGGGCAGGCCTATCCGGAACTTATCCGTGCGGACGCCTTGATCTCCGAAACGCTCAAGCTTGAGGAAACCCGTTTCCGTAAGACGCTGGATCGTGGTCTTGGTCTACTATCGGATGCAACGGAAAGCCTGGTTGAAGGTGACCGCCTCGATGGGGAAATCGCTTTCAAGCTTTACGATACTTATGGATTCCCGCTTGATCTGACGCAGGACGCGCTTCGCCAGCGCGGCATTGCCGTCGATACGGATGGCTTCAGTGCTGCCATGGAACGCCAGAAGGCTGAAGCGCGTGCCAACTGGACCGGGTCCGGTGAAGCTGCCACGGAAACGATCTGGTTTGGTATTAAGGATAAGGTCGGGGCGACTGAATTCCTCGGATACGAGACGGAGATTGCCGAGGGCGTCATCATGGCGCTTATTCGTGATGGCGCAGAAGTGCACTCCGTTGCCGAAGGCGATGCTGTTTCGGTCGTGGTAAACCAGACCCCGTTCTATGGCGAATCGGGCGGCCAGCAGGGCGATACCGGCACGATTTCCGGTGAAGGTTTTGCCATCACCGTCAAGGATACCCAGAAGAAAGGCGAGGGCGTCTTCGTTCATATGGGCGAAGTTACCAAGGGCACGGCGAAAACCGGCGATTCCGTCGAGCTGAAAGTTAATTCGGTACGCCGTACGCGCATTCGTTCCAATCACTCGGCGACCCATCTTCTGCATGAAGCACTGCGCGAAACGCTCGGCAACCATGTAGCCCAGAAGGGTTCGCTCGTTGCACCGGATCGTCTGCGTTTCGACTTTTCGCATCCGAAACCGATTTCGGCTGAAGAGCTGGCGCAGGTTGAAAGCCTCGCCAATGAAATCATCTTGCAGAATGCTCCCGTCAGCACGCGTCTGATGGCCGTGGATGATGCCATTGCCGAAGGAGCGATGGCACTGTTTGGTGAAAAATACGGTGATGAAGTTCGCGTCGTTTCCATGGGCACCGCCAAGCAAGGTCCGAAGGAAGGCAAGACTTATTCGGTTGAGCTTTGCGGTGGAACGCATGTGCGCCAGACCGGCGATATCGGTCTCGTCCGCATTGTTTCGGAAGGTGCCGTTGCAGCAGGCGTTCGTCGTATGGAAGCGCTGACCGGCGAGGCGGCACGTCTTTATCTCGAAGAACAGGATGAACGCGTAAAGGCAATCGCCGGTGCATTGAAGACAACACCGTCTGAAGCGCTGGAACGCGTCAATGTGCTGCTCGATGAACGCAAGAAGCTGGAAAGGGAACTTGCCGATGCCCGCAAGAAGCTTGCGCTTGGCGGTGGTTCGGCAGACGGCGGCAGTGCCGTCGAGGCTGTGAACGGCGTCAATTTCCTTGGCAAGATCGTGACCGGCGTTTCCCCGCGCGACCTGAAACCGCTTGCCGATGAAGGCAAGAAGCAGGTCGGTTCCGGTGTTGTGCTGTTTATCGGTGTTGGTGAAGATGGCAAGGCGAGCGCCGTAGCTGCGGTTACGGAAGACCTGGTTGGTCGCTTCAGCGCGGTTGATCTGGTTCGCGCTGCTTCCGCAGCCCTTGGCGGCGCAGGTGGCGGCGGTCGCCCGGACATGGCACAGGCCGGTGGGCCGGATGGCGAAAAAGCTGATGCTGCGGTTACCGCGGTCAAAGCACTGATCGTCTAGTTCGACACAAAAAGGCCGGGTCATTCCGGCCTTTATCATAGGTGGAATTAGGCCGCATGCACCGTGCGGCTATCGTCAGGCGCTTCGCTGCGCTCATCCAGCCCATAGTCCCTGAGAATGCTGGCCACGCGCAAACGATAATTCTCAAAAACGCCGCTCCGGCCCTTGTTCTGTGCGGCCCGGTGCGAGGGCAAGTTGCGCCATGCGCGCACGGCTTCTTCGTCGCGCCAGAAAGAGAGCGAGAGTAACTTGTCCGGATCGGCCAGGCTCTGAAAGCGCTCGATCGACAAAAAACCGTCGATCTTGGAGAGGTCTTCGCGCAGGCTTGCGGCAATATCGAGATATTGCCCGCGTCTGTCGTCATCGGCTGGCCAGACTTCGAATATGACGGCAATCATGGCTTGATGAACTCCCCATGTGGTGCGGATTGCAGTTTGAGGAAGATGCGGTCCTCGGATCGGATGAACTGCTCCCGACGCGCAAATTCATAATTGGAACGGCCGATGGGATCGGCGGCGAGCCGCGCCCGATATGCTTCGTATGCGGCCAGGCTGTCGATTGAGTAGACGCCGTATGCTGACGTCAGCGATCCTTCATGCGGCCCGAAATAACCGATAAGATTAGCGCCGCAGCGCGGAATGGCCTGTCCCCAGTTGCGCGCATATTCGGCAAAGGCGTCTGCTTTGAACGGGTCGATCTGATAGCGGATGAAACAGGTAATCATGCGTGTCTCCTTCAAATGCATGGTTTCGATGGTGACAATGTAGCAATTGAAATACCTCCATAGTTCGGTTAACATCGAAGTATGAAAGATGGTCCGATCATAGCTTCCGTTGCAGCGCTCCTAGGCGATCCCGCACGCGCAAATATGCTCACAGCACTGATGGATGGTCGCGCGCTGACTGTCAGTGAACTTGCATCGGCTGCGGGTGTGACGCTCCAGACAGCGAGCGGCCATCTTGCAAAGCTAGACGCAGCCAATCTTCTGGTCGCTGAGAAGCAGGGTCGGCACCGCTATTTCCGGCTTTCAGGAACGGATGTGGCCCAGGTTCTGGAAGGTCTTATGGGGCTTGCGCAGCGCACCGGCGCTGTGCGGGTGAGGACTGGCCCGAAAGATCAGGCGCTACGCAAGGCGCGCATCTGTTACGACCATCTGGCCGGTGAACGTGGCGTCGAGATGCTCGATGCCTCACACAGGCTTGGGCTGATCGTCGATGATGGTGAGCCGGTGCTGACGGAAAAAGGTAAATCGTTCTTCAGTTGCCTGGGCGTGGATGTGACGATTCTGGAGCAGGGTAAGCGCCCGGTTTGTCGTCATTGCCTTGACTGGAGTGAGCGCCGCAACCATTTGGGCGGAGCGCTTGGCGCGGCACTGTTGAACCATTTCATTTCTAAAGGCTGGGCGCGCCGGGATGAGGGGCGCGTCATTGCCTTTTCACCCAAAGGTGTGCAGGCATTCTCACGCACATTTGAGCTGGCTGGCCAGATCGTATGAGCCGGAACAGGCAGTTTTGGCGCTCTAAATACTTGTTTTAACGCGCATCCCGAAAACCGTTTCTCACTTTTCGGGATGCGCTCTAATGCTGCGTGGCGGCCGCGGCTGCTTCGTCCAACTCGGTAGCCCGTTTCATCGCGGGGCGATCCTTTAGCCGGTCCCAATAGGCGACAAATGCTCCTTTGGCGGGCAAAGTGCCGAAGCGCAGGCCCCAGCCGATGTGCGAACCGACATAAACGTCAGCGGCGGTGAAGCGGTCGCCGGTGATATAAGGGTGGTGCGAAACCGCCTTCTCCAACGTATTCACGACTGTATCGTAATTGCCGTAGCCGACCATTCCCTGCTTGTCTGTAGGTACTTCAAAACCGAGTGCATGATTGGACAAAGCGGCTTCCACAGGACCAGACGTAAAGAACAGCCAGCGGAAGAAATTCGCACGCTCGTTGGGATGCGGTGCCAGACCAGCTTCGGGAAATGTTGTTGCCAGATAGGCGCAGATCGCAGCCACTTCTGTTACCACTGCATCGCCATGACGCAGGGCGGGAACTTTTCCCATCGGGTTGATTGTGCAGTAGTCGGGCCCCTTCATCGGCGGGCCAAAATCCAGTATTTCCACATCATAGGGTTTGCCGATCTCTTCCAGCATCCAGCGCGCAATGCGTCCACGCGACATCGGGTTGGTATAGAGCTTCAACTCTGCCATTTCATCCTCCCAGTAAGAGGTGTCAGGATGCGCTTTTTCCCTTGAAAAGGAAACGAAAAAACCCGGCAGCGATGCTGCCGGGTTTTCTGGAACGATGATAAGCGTCGATTATTTGATCAGGCGGCCATGGCCTTCTGAAGGTTCTCATCGATCTTGTCGAGGAAGCCGGTGGTCGAGAGCCAAGGCTGATCAGGGCCGATAAGCAATGCCAGATCCTTGGTCATGTAACCGCTTTCGACGGTGTCCACGCAGACCTTTTCCAGCGTATCTGCAAAACGCTTCAGTTCGGCATTGTCGTCGAGCTTGGCGCGGTGAGCGAGACCGCGGGTCCATGCGAAGATCGAAGCGATCGAGTTGGTCGAGGTTTCCTCGCCCTTCTGATGCTGACGGTAGTGACGGGTCACTGTGCCATGTGCAGCTTCAGCTTCGACGGTTTTGCCATCTGGAGTCATCAGGACGGAGGTCATCAGGCCGAGCGAACCAAAACCCTGAGCCACGATATCCGACTGAACGTCGCCGTCATAGTTCTTACAAGCCCATACATAACCGCCGGACCACTTGAGCGCCGATGCAACCATGTCATCGATCAGGCGATGTTCGTACCAGATCTTGGCTTCCTTGAACTTGTCAGCGAATTCAGCCTGATAGACTTCTTCAAAGATGTCCTTGAAGCGGCCGTCATAGGCCTTGAGAATGGTGTTCTTGGTCGAGAGATAAACCGGATAGTTGCGCTGCAGGCCGTAGTTCAGCGAAGCGCGCGCAAATTCACGGATGGATTCGTCGAGGTTGTACATGGCCATTGCCACGCCAGCGCTCGGTGCCTGATAGACTTCATGCTCGATGGTTTCGCCATCTTCACCAACGAACTTGATCGACAGTGTGCCCTTGCCCGGGAACTTGAAATCGGTCGCGCGGTACTGGTCGCCGAAAGCGTGACGACCGACGATGATTGGCTGCGTCCAGCCCGGAACCAGGCGAGGGACGTTCTTGCAGATGATAGGCTCGCGGAAAATAACGCCGCCGAGGATGTTACGGATGGTGCCGTTTGGCGACTTCCACATCTTCTTGAGCTTGAATTCTTCAACGCGGGCTTCGTCCGGCGTAATGGTTGCGCATTTTACGCCGACGCCGTGTTCCTTGATGGCGTTTGCAGCATCAATGGTAACTTGGTCATTGGTAGCATCGCGGTGTTCGACCGACAGATCGTAATATTTCAGATCGATGTCGAGGTAAGGATGGATAAGCTTGTCCTTGATGAACTGCCAGATAATGCGGGTCATCTCGTCGCCGTCGAGTTCGACGACCGGGTTCGCAACCTTGATTTTTGCCATGGATGAAGCCTCTTTTTCAATGCGTCGCGCCCGTATAGCACTCGCGACGGATAAGGCAAAGCTTAAGAGGCTTATTCTTTGGCCTACAGAGCGTTTAGATGGTCAAAATTTCGGGATAGATTTGCGAAAAGCGCGAAACGGCTTTTGGACCGGATCAATCACGCCGCGCGATCGTCGCCGCGGGATTGCTCCCATGAGGATTGCCGCTGGCGATAGTTTTCCTGCTCCCTGACCAGAATGGCGTCAGCATCCAGCGTGGAGATGGCAGTTGATCTGTCTGTAGGAACCAGACCGTTCAGTTGAAGGGAAAGATAGCGCCCGCAGCAAACCCGCAGGAACGATGCAAAATTGTCGAGGTCATGCCCCTCATTCCGGGATTCATCGTAAAGTTTGCCGATAAGGCGGCTGACCGTAAGGTCATCGCGTACCGCGATTTCTTCCAGAGTCCACCAGAAGAAATTTTCAAGCCGAACGCTTGTCACGACGCCATCGATACGCAGCGAACGCGTCACACTTGACCAGAGTTCAGGATCGGCACCGATGAACAGCCTGCACATGATTTCCTCCGGGTTGTTCTCCCAAGCCAATGTCGCGCAGTTTCGCCTTGCCTGCAACCTTGTTGGGAAACAGGCAAGGCGTTGCGGTCAGCCATGCGTGATCCTGGTGCCGAGAACGGTGAGGAACTGTGACAGCCATGCCGGATGGGCAGGCCAGGCGGGCGACGTGACGAGATTGCCGTCCGTAACAGCCTGATCAACCGGAATATCGGCATATGTGCCGCCGGCAAGTTCAACTTCCGGGCGGCAGGCCGGATAGGCAGAGCAGGTGCGACCTTCCAGAACACGTGCCGCAGCCAGCAACTGCGCACCATGGCAGACCGCTGCAACAGGCTTGTTCGCCTCGAAGAAATGCTTCACCACCGCGATAACTTTGTCGTCGAGACGCAGATATTCCGGCGCCCGGCCACCTGGAATGACCAGAGCGTCATAGCTCTCCGGCTTTACGTCGGCAAATGTCGCATTGAGCGCGAAGTTATGGCCCGGCTTTTCCGTATAGGTCTGATGGCCTTCGAAGTCGTGAATGGCTGTCGCTATATGATCGCCAGCTTTCTTGCCGGGGCAGACGGCGTGAACCGTATGGCCAACGGTCAGCAGTGTCTGGAATGGGACCATAGTTTCATAGTCCTCACCAAAGTCGCCGCAAAGCATGAGTATCTTCTTACCGGACATGGTTTCCTCCCTTGATCCTGTATCTGGTAGAAGCAGTCTGGCATGGATGGGCGGCAAATAGGTGTTATCGGGCTACTACACAGGCTTTTCCCGCAATCACGTAAGGGGAATCTTTGCGATTCCGCGTCAATTATGTAAGGGAAACGCCACGATACGATAGCTAAAGCGGAAGAGATCATGGCAGGAACAGATAAACAGCGCCCCTTTATCGCGGAAGGACCGGCAATCGTGCTGGTGGAGCCGCAATTGCCGGAAAACATCGGCATGGTGGCGCGCGCCATGGCGAATTTCGGACTGGCAGAATTGCGTCTGGTCAATCCGCGCGAGGAATTTCCGAGTGAAAAGGCGAGGGCGGCAGCCAGCAAGGCCGATCATGTGATCGACAATGCGGTGGTTTATGATGACCTCCCTTCTGCTATCGCCGATCTCAATTTCGTCTATGCGACAACGGCACGCGAACGCGATGGTTTCAAGCAGGTTCGCAGCGCCGTGGAAGCGGGTGGCGAACTGCGCCGCCGTTTCAGGACCGGAGAGAAGACCGGCATTCTGTTCGGTCGAGAACGATTCGGTCTCAGCAACGAGGAAGTCGGTCTGGCGGATGAACTGGTGACGTTTCCGGTTAATCCGGCATTTGCCTCGCTCAATATTGCGCAGGCGGTTCTGCTCATGTCCTATGAATGGATGAAATCGGGTCTTGAGACGCAGACGGAGACCGTTTTTCGCGGTCCGGAGCTTGAGCTGGCGCCGAAACAGGAGTTGCAGGGACTCTTCAATCACCTCGAAGAAGCCCTTGATGTCAGGGGGTATTTCCGCCCTGAAGCCCGCAAGGAAATCATGGTCAACAATTTGCGCGCTGTCCTGACGCGCGCTGGTTTTGCCTCTGCCGAATTGAAGCTGCTGCGCGGGGTTGTCACCTCGCTCGATGTATTCACGCCAAAGAAGCCACGGGGTTCCGGGGCTCCGGAAGGACGCGCGCGCAAACCCGCGACCGAGACTCCGGCAACAAAGGACAAGGACGAATGAAAAACGCACCCGCTGAGCGCTTTTCCGCCATTCCCCCCGTCGACGCTGAAAGACCCATTCTGGTTTTCGACAGCGGTATTGGTGGCCTGACGGTTTTGCGTGAAGCGCGGGTGCTTATGCCGGACCGTCGCTTTGTCTACGTTGCCGACGATGCCGGATTTCCTTATGGCGGATGGGAAGAGGATGCGCTCAGGGCAAGGATTGTCGAACTGTTCGGCAAGCTCATCGCCGCCTATGACCCCGAAATCGCGGTCATTGCCTGCAATACGGCTTCCACGCTGGTGCTGGATGACTTACGGCAAGCCTATCCTTCGGTGCCGTTTGTCGGCACGGTGCCGGCAATCAAGCCCGCTGCTGAAAGAACATCATCGGGGCTCGTTTCCGTGCTGGCGACCCCCGGTACTGTCAGGCGCGCCTATACGCGCGATCTCATTCAATCTTTCGCGTCCCAATGCCATGTTCGTCTCGTCGGTGCCGACCAACTGGCTGCGGTAGCGGAAGCCCATATTCGCGGCGAGAAGATTAATGAGGCGCTGGTTGTGGAACAGATTGCTCCCTGTTTCATTGAGCAGGATGGCAGTCGCACCGACATTGTCGTTCTGGCCTGCACGCACTATCCGTTTCTTGCCAATGTGTTTCGCCGTCTCGCGCCATGGCCGGTGGACTGGCTTGACCCTGCAGAAGCGATCGCCCGCCGCACCGTTTCACTGCTGAAACCACGCCGCGCTGATGAAGAACTGCATCATCACAATGATCAGGCGGTTATTACATCCCAGAATCCAGACTATGCCATCCGCAGGCTCATGCAGGGTTTTGGTCTGCATTTTGCTTGAGTGGCCACTCTCAAGGTCTTGAACTTTCCGGCTATGTAGCGATCATGGCAATGATCGTTTTATAGGGGAAGATGCAATGACCGGGACCATACCACAGATCACCCTGCCTTCGGGCCAGACGGTTCCAGCGCTGGGGCAGGGCACCTGGTATATGGGCGAGGACAGCACGCAACGCCGCTATGAAATCGAAGCATTAAGGACTGGCGTTGATCTGGGGATGACGCTGATCGATACGGCGGAAATGTATGCTGACGGCGAGGCGGAAGATGTTGTCGGTGAAGCCATCACCGGCTGTCGCGACGATGTATTTATCGTCAGTAAGGTATTGCCGTACAATGCTTCACGGAAGGGAACAATTGATGCCTGCGAGAGAAGCCTGCAGCGTCTTCGCACTGATCATATAGATCTGTATCTGCTGCACTGGCGTGGGCGATACCCTCTTGAAGAGACTGTCTCTGCATTTGAAGAACTGCAGCATACCGGAAAAATCGCGAGCTGGGGTGTCAGCAATTTCGATGCGGCTGATATGAAAGAGTTGGTCGGTATAGCAGACGGCAAAGCCGTATCGACAAACCAAATACTCTACAATCTGACGCGACGTGGGCCGGAATTCGATCTGATGCCATGGTGTGTTGAGCGCAAAATTCCGCTGATGGCTTACTCGCCCATTGAACAGGGTCGATTGCTGGGGAGCCCGGTACTGGCGGAAATTGCAGACGAGACGGGCGGAACACCAGCCTCTGTCGCGCTCGCATGGACGATGCGTGGTGGCAATGTCATCGCAATTCCAAAATCCTCCAACCCGCATCACGTGCGGGATAATAGAAAAGCCGCAGAGTTGCGGCTTTCCGAAGATCAATTGAAACGTCTGGATTTGGCTTTCGCGCCACCTGTCCGAAAGACGGCGCTGGAAATGCTCTAACCGGCTTCCTTCTGACGCGTATCCTTCTTCGCCTGAGCGACGCTTGCGGCCTTTCGAAGCCGTCCACGCTCTGCCGGACGGACAAGGCTGTCGTATTTTTCGTTCGGGATGTTGCGCATGCCGTTAAGTGCATGACGTGTGTTGAAATCCTTCCCCTTCTTTTCATTTGCCTCCTTGGTCGCGAGCGCTTTTCGAGCGTTGGCAATCAGTTCGGCGCTGGCAGACATACGGCGGCGGCGTTCAACTTCGGTGTTGATGCGGCGCACTGCCATGGCCAGTACGGAAACTTTCAGATGCGAACCTTCATCCGCCTTGGACGGTGATGTGCCGCGAGCAGCTCCCTTTCCGCGCATTTCGCGTCTGCGCTGGTGGGCCTGGTCTTTTGCCTTTTTACGGCGTTCGCGGATCAGCTTTGCCAGATGGGAAAGCTCTTCGTCGGGAACGTCCTGCAAAAAAGGATGATGCGACTTTTCCACCAACTCTTTTTCGTCGGCATTGAGAGCGCGGGCTTCCTGCTTTTTGGTGACGGCCATGGGACATCCTTTCTGCTAACGACAATATCTCTGCTGAGGAGATATAGGCCTGAACGTCACGCCGGGAAGATGTGTTGCTCATTCTGGTTTTTCGCTTTTCGCTTCGAGACGTTTCAGAATTGCCTTCAGTTCGTTGAGAGGCAGATGTTCCGCGCCAATGGTTTCGCTTTTGGTCGTTGAGACGATGTTCAGGATTTCATCGAGTTTCGCCTGCGTCGCGCTTGCTTCTCGATCCTGAGCGTTTTGGATCAGAAACACCATCAGGAAGGTGATTATGGTGGTCGATGTATTCACTACGAGTTGCCATGTGTCCGAGAAGTTAAAGAACGGCCCGCTGATCCCCCATATGATGATAGACAAGGTAGCCAGTACGAATGCCAGATAATGGCCGGCAAGTTCGGCGGCTTTTTCGCTGAGCTTTGTGAAGAATTTTGACATCGCAACCTCCCAACAGCAGACTTAAAACGTTTTATGGAGGGAGGCGGTTCCGTAATCGCCCGTGCTGGCGGAACTTTCAGGCGCTGGTCACCGTTTGATCTACATTGAAAACGCGGAGGTGAAGCGATGGAGATTGTCGAAACCCGCATTAGTTCGGTCGGAGGATTCAAGCTCTACATGGTGGAGTTTGTCACCGAGGGTGAGGAAAAGATTACGGTCAAGGTTGAGAACGAGACAGCAGCGGAGCTGGCGCGTGATGACGTGATACGCCGTGCGGCAATCAAGCTCGGCAACGCCCTCGGTGTTGCATGTATGGAATGCGGCATTCAACCTGAAAGCTTGCTGACACGCCCAAGCGCACGTCGTGCGGGTGATCGGGCTGAGTTGGAACGTCAGCTCGAAGAAGGTTTGGAGGATACGTTCCCGGCCAGTGATCCAGTATCGGTCACCAGTTCCACGATTGCCGGTTTTGCCGGGCCCAAAAACTGAACGATGGTTGCAAGCAAGAAGCCGGACTGTTCGCCCGGCTTCTGAAGTTGTTCAGAAATTGAGTCCTGTACTGGATATATCTATTTGATAATATTCAATTATTACGACGCTTGCCTTCCATCAGGTCGAGGACGGCGCGAGCGCAGTCGAGCACATTCGAACCTGGTCCGAATACTGCCGCCACACCATGGTCGAACAGATACTGATAATCCTGACGCGGAACGACGCCACCGCAGACGACGATGATATTTTCCGCGCCCTTCTTGCGGAGGGTGTCGACAAGCTGAGGCAAGAGCGTTTTGTGACCAGCGGCTAGCGACGAAACTCCGAGAACATGCACCCTGGACTTGATCGCCATATCGGCGGCTTCGTCCGGAGTCTGAAACAGGGGGCCAGCCAATACTTCGAAACCGATATCGCCAAATGCTGAAGCGATGATTTTGGCACCGCGATCATGGCCGTCCTGGCCGAGCTTTGCCACCATTACTTTCGGGGTTTCACCGATCTGCTTCGAGAAATCACCGAGCCGGTCAACCAGCGTCTGATATTCCGGCTCGTCCTTGTAGGCCGCACCGTAAACCTTTTTGACGACCTTCGGAACCGCAGCGTGATCGCCGAATGCGCTGCGCATGGCATCGGAAATTTCACCAACGCTGGCGCGGGCGCGGGAGGCATCAACGGCGGCAGCAAGAAGGTTGCCTTCACCGGTCCTGGCGACTTTTTCCAACTCCGCAAGGGCTGCTTCGACTTTTACCTTGCTGCGCGTTTCCTTGATACGGTTGAGACGTGCAATCTGCGACTGGCGAACGGCGCTATTATCGATTTCCAGAATGTCGATTTCGTCTTCCTGCTCAAGGCGGAATTTATTGACACCGACAATGACCTCTTCGCCCTTGTCGACTGCTGCCTGCCGTTTGGTGGCAGCTTCTTCAATGAGGCGCTTCGGAAGGCCGCTTTCGACAGCCTTTGTCATGCCGCCGAGTTTCTCGACTTCCTCGATCAGTGCCCATGCCTTTTCGGCCAGTTCATTGGTGAGGCTTTCAATGTAGTAGGAGCCAGCCAGTGGATCGACTACTTTGGTCACACCGGTTTCGTTCTGGAGGATAAGCTGCGTATTGCGGGCAATGCGAGCTGAAAATTCCGTTGGCAAAGCAATGGCTTCGTCGAAGGAATTGGTGTGGAGCGACTGGGTGCCGCCGAGTGCCGCAGACATTGCTTCAAATGCCGTGCGGACGATATTGTTATAGGGGTCCTGTTCCTGAAGTGATACGCCTGAAGTCTGGCAATGCGTACGCAACATCAGCGAGCCGGGTTTCTTCGGATCGAATTCCTTCATGATGCGCGACCAAAGCAGGCGCGCAGCGCGCAGCTTGGCGATTTCCATGAAGAAGTTCATGCCTATAGCGAAGAAGAACGACAGGCGACCCGCAAAATCATCGACATTCAGGCCCTTGTTCAGGGCTGCGCGTACATATTCACGGCCATCCGCAAGCGTGAAGGCCAGTTCCTGAACCAGCGTCGCGCCCGCTTCCTGCATGTGATAGCCGGAAATGGAAATCGAGTTGAACTTCGGCATTTCGGTAGCGGTATAGGCGATGATATCCGCAATGATCCGCATGGAGGGTTCCGGCGGATAGATATAGGTATTGCGGACCATGAACTCCTTGAGAATGTCGTTCTGGATTGTGCCGGAAAGCTGGGCGCGGGGCACGCCCTGTTCTTCGCCTGCGACGATGAAATTGGCGAGGATCGGGATCACAGCGCCGTTCATCGTCATGGAGACGGAGATTTTTTCAAGCGGGATGCCGTCGAAAAGGGTCTTCATGTCCTCGACGGAATCGATGGCAACACCAGCCTTGCCCACATCGCCTTCGACGCGTGGGTGGTCGCTGTCATAGCCGCGATGGGTAGCAAGATCGAAGGCCACCGATACGCCCTGCTGACCGGCAGCAAGCGCCTTGCGGTAGAAGGCGTTCGATTCTTCCGCCGTCGAGAACCCGGCATATTGCCGGATTGTCCACGGCCGACCAGCATACATGGTTGCGCGGGGCCCGCGCAGGAAAGGCTCAAAACCGGGCAGGGTGCCCAGATGGTCAATGCCTTGCAGATCGTCTTCCGTATAAAGTGGTTTGACGTCAATGCCTTCCGGCGTGTGCCAGACCAAGCTGTCGGCAGGCCGCTTCAGTTCCTTTTCAGCCAGTGTTTCCCAGTCTGCTCGGGTGGTGGGGCGCTCGCTCATATCGAACCTCACTCAAATTCCATAATCAGTTCATCCACGGCAAGGCTTGCGCCTGCTTCCGCCGTAATGCGCTTTACGGTAGCACGGCGTTCCGCACGCAGCACGTTTTCCATCTTCATGGCCTCCACAGTGGCCAGCGGCTGACCGGCCTCGACCGTTTCACCATCCTTGACAAGGATCGATGTGATGACGCCGGGCATCGGGCAGAGCAACATTTTCGATGTATCAGGAGGCAGCTTTACCGGCATGAGCTGTGCAAGTTCTGCGATGCGCGGCCTGCGGACGTGGGCAACTACATCCATGCCGCGCCAGCGCAAGCGCCAGCCCGTGCCCGAACGAGAAACCTTGATGGCAATGGGTTTGCCGCCAACAGTGAAAGAGCCCAGATGACTACCGGGATGCCAGTCACTGGCAACGGGCAGGCTGCCACCATCCATGAAATTGATTGTCGTTCCGCCTTCCCCTTCCGCAATCCGAACCGGCAAAGCGGACCCACCCAGTGTTGCCACCCAATCGGTCGCCATGGATTGCTGCTCGCTGGAAATCCGCCCCGAAATCTGCATGTTGCGCTGTTCGATCGCAAGACTGATCTGGGCGGCAACAGCCGCAAGCACCCGCGCATCATCTTCCGAAACCGGCACACCGGCGAAGCCGTCCGGGTATTCTTCGGCAATGAACGCGGTGGTAAGTGCACCCTCGCGGAAGCGCGGATGATCCATTACTGCCGACAAGAAAGGCAGATTGTGGCCGATGCCTTCGACCTCGAACGCATCCAGAGCATCTCCCATTGCATCGATGGCGCTGATGCGGTCCGGGCCCCAAGTGCAGAGCTTTGCGATCATCGGATCATAATACATCGAAATTTCGCCGCCTTCGAACACGCCGGTATCGTTGCGCACGATTGTACCATCCGAATTGCGGCCTTCGACTGGTGGGCGATAACGGGTAAGTCTGCCGATAGAGGGTAGGAAGTTGCGATATGGATCTTCCGCATAGAGGCGGCTTTCCATCGCCCAACCGTTCAGCTTCACGTCGTTCTGGCTGAAACGGAGTTTTTCACCGGAAGCAACGCGGATCATTTCTTCCACGAGATCGATGCCGGTGATGAGCTCCGTCACCGGATGCTCAACCTGCAAACGCGTATTCATTTCAAGGAAGTAGAATTGGCGCGCGCCGTCGACGATGAATTCCACCGTGCCCGCTGAAAAGTAGCCAACGGCCTTTGCGAGAGCCACAGCCTGTTCGCCCATGGCTTTGCGGGTGGCTTCATCAAGGAATGGCGAAGGTGCTTCTTCGATAACCTTCTGGTTACGGCGCTGGATCGAGCATTCGCGCTCGCCGAGATAGATGACATTGCCGTGTTGATCGCCCAGCACCTGAATTTCGATGTGGCGCGGCTGGGTAACGAACTTTTCAATGAAGATGCGGTCGTCGCCAAAAGAAGACTTGGCCTCATTGCGTGAAAGCTGGAAGCCTTCGCGAGCTTCGTCGTCGTTCCATGCGATACGCATGCCTTTGCCGCCGCCGCCAGCAGAAGCCTTGATCATCACAGGATAGCCGATGCTGCCAGCAATTTTGACGGCCTCGTCTGCATCCTCGATCAAGCCCATATGGCCGGGGACCGTGGAAACACCGGCTTCGGCGGCAAGCTTCTTCGATGTGATCTTGTCGCCCATGGCTTCAATGGCATTCACCGGCGGGCCGATGAAGGTGACATTCGCCGCCTTCAGAGCTTCAGCGAAGCGCGGGTTTTCCGACAGAAAGCCATAGCCGGGATGCACGGCATCCGCGCCGGTTTCCTTGATGGCCGCGAGGATCTTGTCGATGACGATATAGGACTGATTGGACGGCGCTGGTCCGATATGGATTGCTTCGTCGGCCATTTTGACATGCAGGGCGTTGCGGTCGGCGTCGGAATAGACCGCCACCGTTGCGATGCCCATTTTCTTCGCCGTCTTGATGACCCGGCATGCGATTTCGCCGCGATTGGCAATGAGAATTTTCTTGATCATGTGCGTTTACTCAAATGAACCGGATCATTGCCACAGCATGATCCCGAAAAGTGGGAACCGGTTTTCGGATAAGATCATGCGAAACTAAAGCGGAATGGTGTCGTGCTTCTTCCATGGCGTGCTTTGCTGCTTGTTGCGCAGGCTGGCAAAAGCGCGGGCAATGCGGCGGCGCGAGGAATGCGGCATGATGACTTCGTCGATAAATCCGCGTTCAGCGGCCACGAACGGATTGGCGAAACGCTCCTCATATTCCTTCGTGCGCGCGCCAATTTTCTCAACGTCACCCAGTTCAGAACGATAGAGAATTTCCGTTGCACCCTTGGCGCCCATGACTGCGATTTCCGCCGTCGGCCACGCATAATTGATGTCAGCACCGATATGTTTCGAGGCCATCACGTCATAGGCCCCGCCATAGGCCTTGCGCGTGATGAGCGTGACCATGGGAACAGTTGCCTGGCTGTAAGCGAAGAGCAGCTTTGCGCCGTGCTTGATGACCCCGCCATATTCCTGTGCCGTGCCTGGCAGGAAGCCCGGAACATCCACCAGGGTCAGAAGAGGGATATTGAAGGCATCGCAAAAGCGAACAAAGCGGGCAGCCTTGCGCGATGAATCGATATCGAGGCAACCGGCAAGCACCATAGGCTGATTTGCAACCACACCGATGGTCTGTCCGTCCATACGGATGAAGCCGGTAATGATGTTTTTCGCAAAAGATTCCTGAATTTCAAAGAAATCACTCTCATCGGCCAGTGCGTGGATAAGCTCCTTCATGTCGTAGGGCTTGGTGGCACTATCCGGAATCAGTGTGTCGAGCCGCATTTCAAGCCGCGCCGGATCATCGAATACCGGGCGTACAGGAGGCTTTTCACGATTGTTGAGCGGCAGGAAGTCGAACAGAATGCGGACCTGTTCCAGCGCTTCAATATCGTTCTCAAAAGCGCCGTCGGCGACCGATGATTTTCTGGTGTGAGTCGATGCACCGCCCAGTTCTTCAGCGGTGACAATCTCGTTGGTGACGGTTTTCACCACGTCCGGGCCCGTCACGAACATATAGGAACTATCTCGTACCATGAAGATGAAGTCGGTCATGGCGGGTGAATAGACCGCACCGCCCGCGCAGGGGCCCATGATGACCGAGATCTGCGGCACCACACCGGATGCGTCGGCGTTGCGCTTGAACACGTCGGCATAGCCCGCAAGCGAAGCGACGCCTTCCTGAATGCGGGCGCCGCCGGAATCATTGAGGCCAATGACCGGCGCGCCGTTCTTCATGGCCATATCCATGATCTTGCAGATTTTCTGCGCGTGCGTTTCGGACAGCGAGCCGCCCAGGACAGTAAAATCCTGGCTGAACACATAGACCTGGCGGCCATTGATCGTGCCCCAGCCCGTTACTACACCATCACCGGCGACTTTTTGCTTTTCCATGCCGAAATCGGTGCAGCGATGAGTGACATACATGTCGAACTCCTCGAACGATCCTTCGTCGAGAAGCACTTCGATCCTTTCGCGGGCAGTAAGCTTGCCCTTCGCATGTTGGGCATCGATACGGCGCTGACCGCCGCCAATGCGAGCTTCCGCACGGCGGGCTTCGAGTTGTTCAAGAAGTTCCTGCATAAAGTCCCCATTTTTTGGGCGGCCTTTGGAAGGCGAGTTATGAAACTGAAAAGATAGTCTTTTTCTCCTTCCTGCTTAAAATCCGAAGGGCCTCCGGAAAAGCTTGAAAAGGTGCGATTGTGTAAGATATAAATTTGCAAATAGCGAAATGCGAATTTGCAAAAATGGCACCCAGAAAACTTTATATCGGCAGAAAGATCCGCGAAATACGCGAGCAGCATAAGGCAACCCAGTCGGGATTCGCTGAACGCCTTGGTATTTCAACGAGTTATCTCAATCAGATCGAGAATAATCAGCGACCTGTTTCTGCAGCGGTCTTGCTGGCGCTGGCTGAAAACTATCAGATCGATATAGGTGCCATTTCGCTCGGCGATGACGACCGGTTGCTTTCAGCGGTTTCAGAGGCATTGGCCGATCCTGTTTTCGACAACTACAAGCCGAACTTACAGGAACTGAAGCTCATTACGCAAAATGCGCCGGGTCTGGCCCATGCACTGATTGCCTGTCATCAAGCCTATCGTCGTAACAGTGAGCAGCTTGCCAGTCTGGACAACCAATTGGGTCGCGCTCCATCCACTGCCGAGCCTGCACCTTACGAGGAAGTTCGCGACTTTTTCCATTTTATCGACAATTACGTACATGAGATTGATATTGCAGCAGAAAAGCTCGCTAGCGAACTGGATATTCCGGGGAGAGACATCGGCGTGGCTTTGCCGCAATATATGGAGGAGCGTCACCGGGTGCGTGTTGCACGCGCTGGACCCGAGGAGGCAATTCTGCGCCGGTTTGATCCTGTTGCGCGAGTACTATATCTCAATCCCTATTCACCAGCTTCTACCCGTAATTTCCAGATCGCGTTCCAGATCGCTGAATTGGAAATGGAAGAACTCGTGAGCACGATTGCCCAGCGGGCAGATTTTCGGTCTGCTGAAGCCGTCGAAATCTGTAAAATTGGTCTGCGCAACTATTTTGCCGGGGCGCTGGTGTTGCCCTATCAAACATTTCTCTCCGCTGCGAAGGAACTGCGCCATGACCTGGAACTATTGGCATCACGTTTCGGCGCGAGTCTGGAGCAGATCGCGCATCGTCTCAGTACGTTGCAGCGTTCCGGCCAGCGAGGTGTACCGGTATTTTTTGCCCGCATAGACCGGGCTGGAAATATTACGAAGCGGCACAGCGCCGCCAAGCTGCAATTTGCCCGCTTTGGGGCTGCGTGCCCCCTGTGGAATGTGCATCAGGCATTCGAGACACCGGGGCGGATCATTCGACAACTCGCTGAAACACCGGATGGTGCGCGTTACCTTTGCGTTGCGACAGAGCTGACCAAGAGCGAAGGGGGGTTCAACGCGCCCCAGCGTCGCTATGCCATCGCTCTTGGTTGTGAGGTGGCCTATGCGCAGGATTTTGTCTATGCGGATGGGCTCGACATTGCGGTGCGCTCTGCCTTCGACCCGATCGGTGTTTCCTGTCGTATTTGCGAGCGCGCTGAATGCGTGCAACGGGCCGTTCCGCCGCTTAAAAGCAGATTGGCGGTCGATCACGACCGCCGCGGAATTTTGCCTTATCGTTTGCTCTGAAGATCAGAAGCCAGCGTGTTCCTTGAGGAACTCAGCTTCCTCATGAGTCGTATCACGCCCAAGCACCGTGTTGCGATGGGGGAAGCGTCCAAAGCGTTCGATGATATCGTGATGCTGCCGGGCGAAGCCGAGCGAAAATTCATCACCGAGTTTTTCATAGAGGTCGACACAACGCTTCTGATCGCCCAGATGTTCGCTATGCATGAACGGCAGATAGAAGAACTGGCGCTGTTCCGGCGACAGCTTCCGGTCGAAATCATGATCGAGTGCCTGCGCCGCCACATCACGGGCTAATCCGTCGCTTTCGAAAGAGCGGGGCGAGCCACGGAACATATTGCGCGGAAACTGGTCGAACAGAATGGTGAGCGCAAGCGCGCTTTCCGGCTGCTGTTTCCAATGTTCGAGCTTGTCGGCGCGGGCATCTTCATAAGTCGTTAAAAATTTCTCACGAATTTCAGCGTCGATCTCGTCGCTTTTGGTGAACCAATTTTCCCGCATCTTGGGCGAAAACCAGAAATCGAGAACGTCCTTGGATGCGATAGCCATATCAGGCCTCCTCTGGTTTTATTGTGCTGGCTGGTTTGTACCTTCCGGCTGCGGGCAGGGCGGTTCGCCCTTGAAATTGCGCGACATACAGGCGAATCGATCAAAGCTCTTGCCTGTGTCCATAGCGGCCTTGCCAGCTCCCCCGCACCCGGCAAGAACGGCCAGAGAAATCAGAATAGCGAAGTTTTTCATGGGGGTCCTTTCAGGCGCCATGTTATCTACTTCTATAATAAGGATCGCAATCTCCAGCCGCAACCGCCCGGCAGCGATCAACTAACCTCTGCCGCGATAGTTGGGCACACCCTGTTCCGGTATCCAGACATTTTGCGGTGCTGCTCCGGTTTGGAAGAAAACGTCGATGGGAATGCCGCCGCGCGGATACCAATAACCGCCGATCCTGAGCCATTCCGGCTCCAGTAACTCTACAAGGCGTTTGCCGATGGTCACCGTACAATCTTCATGGAACGCGCCGTGATTGCGGAAGGAAAACAGGAACAGTTTCAGGGATTTGCTTTCCACCAGCCATTGAGCGGGAACGTAGTCGATCACCAGATGCGCGAAATCTGGCTGACCGGTCATAGGACAGAGCGAGGTGAATTCAGGTGCTGTGAAGCGAACACAGTAAGGCGTTCCAGCTTGCGGATTTGCGACCCGTTCAAGGACGGCCTCATCCGGAGCGTGCGGTATCGAAGTGTTGGAGCCGAGCTGCTTTAGGTCAGAATATATTGTCTTTTCAGACATTTGCGTGCCTTTTTTCAAGCCACGGTGCAGTCTTGTAGCGCATTATCGCGCTTGTCCTTGTTTTGTCCGGGTAGGCTGCGACCGGTGGCAAATTGCCAGTGACGGGGAGCTAGCAGACCATGCCTTTCTCGTAAAGAGCGTAAACAAAAGCCCGCGCATTGAGCGCGGGCATAAATGCCGGAAGAGTCTTGCTGTCTAGCGTCGGTCGGAAATGGCGCAGCCGATAGCAACGCCAATAAGAATACCAAGGAGCCCCGCAGTCCCGAAAAGCGTCGTGGCCGTGCCCGGATTTTCACGAACGGTTTCGGCAACCACCTGGCCGCGTTCACGCACCGCCTGAGCTGCATGACGGAAACGACCGGACGCATCATCCATGGCATCTTCCGCACGTTCCCTTAATTCGCTGGAATTTGACGCCAACGATTTTGAAAGACGCTTCAGTTCGGTGCGCATATCGGCGATCTGCTTTTCGAGAGCCTGCTGGATGTCGTTTGTGATCTTTTCGTCGGCCATTTGAAGTCTCCGTTGAATTGATAACGATAAAACGAGTGAAAACGCGTTCGGTTCCATGCCGCGACCATGCGGTTAACAAACATGGTAAACCGCTCGTAAACCATTTTAATTTAATCTTTTCGAATACAAGAACAATCTGGAGCGGGGCCAGAATGTATATCGAAAAAGATGCGGTTTTTGGCGGTCGCGAACCGGTAGCTGCGCGTGTTGTCCGTGCAGCTCAATTGGCCAGACAATGTGTCGATCAGTTTCAGCCAGACCGTGTTCGTGCACAGGCTGAAGCGGCTTTGACGCTCCTGCTCGATGATCCTTCTCCGAAGGTTCGTATGGCGATGGCTGACGTGCTTTCGACCAGCGTGCATTCGCCTCTGCATATTATAACCGTGCTTGCCGCTGACCAGCCTGAAGTAGCGGGATATATTCTTGCGCGTTCGACGCTTCTGAGCGATGCCGATCTGATCGATCGTGTGGCGTACGGCGCCTCCTCGATGCAGGTTCTCGTTGCGGCCCGTCCTCATGTTTCGCTCGCAGTCGCTGCAGCAATTGCAGAAGTTGGAGATAGTGAGGCAGTCGCGGAAATGCTGTTTAACAGTTGCGCCCGTATCGCTTCGGTTTCGTTTCGACGCATAAGTGAACGCTGTGGGCATGACGCTCTCGTGCGGGAGGCTTTGCTGGCTCATCCGCATCTTCCCGCAGAATGTCGTCATCTTTTGGCAGTGAAAGTCGGTGAGGTTTTGCAATCTCTGCCACTGGTGAAATTGCTTCTAGGGGAGCGCCGCGCCAATAAGGTAGTAAGTGATGCGACGGCTCGCGCATCGATGCAACTGGCAGAAAACTGTTCACATGAGGAGTTGCCGGCGCTGGTCGAACATTTGCGTCTGCGTGGTGAAATAACGACCAGTTTTGTCATCCGTGCTGTTGCAGGAGGTCGTGTAGATTTTTTTGCGAGCCTGATCGGTGCACTTTCCGATCTTGATGATGCCCGGATTTGCGCGATTATTTCCGGCGGACGTCCGGCGGCTCTTGCAGCGTTGTTACGCTCTGCCGGATTAAGCGATGCCACGCACACGCCCCTGATTGTTGCCATCGAAGCCTGGCGGGCCGTTGCGGCCGGTCGAAAGCGGATGGGCGCTGCTGAAATATCGGCTCTTATGTGTGAGGCTGTTGGGCGCGGCCGGTTTGCTGCCGCCAATGATGATCTGGCGGCATTATTGCGTTCGATCCATCTGGAATTCATGCGGGAAACGGCGAGGGATAGACTGCAAGCTATTCCCGCAGCCTGATCAGTTTTGCTGCCGAAAAGGGCGGATAAGGCTGAGGCTGTAGCCGACCGCAATGCCGAATGCAGCTCCGGCAGCCTTGAAAACAAAGTCTATGAATTCGCCGTGACGTCCTGGCGCCAGACGTTGCATCAATTCAAAAAGCGCAGCGCAGCCGACCGTTAGCAGAAGTACGCCCATCCAGTGGCGAGGATAGGCGAGGGCAAATAAGGCCCCCACCAGAAAGAAAGCAACAAAGCGCTCCAGATCTGCAGATTCACCTGTTATCGGACGGAACTTTATTGGGCTGATCGTTACCGCAAGGATGGCCAGAAGTACCATCCAGGCGCCAATGCGCAAAAATCGCTTCATGAGAGCGCCTTTATTCGTCCGTGTATTCGCCAGGTGGTTCGTCTCGCTTGGGGTCACCACAACGCTGGTACATTCGGTCGGTTATTGATGTTTTAAGCTGGTTGCCGAATGGCAACTCATAATGGGAAATGACATCGACGCCCATACACCATTTAACGTCGTGAGGCGACAGGCCATAATTGGTTTCGAGAAAACCTAACGCGTAATTCATGCCCTCATCGCATTGGTCCGTCTTGCAGAAATTGCCGTCTCTGGCGAGCTGACGAATCGAGCCTTCCCCGATCTTGACCACGATTGGTTCAACGGCAAAAGGTGCAGCACCTATCACCGCGATAACCACAAGACCGATTAAAGTAAATTTTATAGAGCGCCGCATGAATCGCCGTTTGTAAATGGTTCCGCAAGTTCATAACGCATGAGCGGCAATATCATGGCAAGTCGTAATCAACGGCAAACCAACTGAAATGCGGTGTTCTCTGGTCAATGCTCTTCGGAAAGGCATTTATCGCTTCTGCTGATACGTGAAGCCGGTGATCCCATTTTCTGACCAGATTGTAGCTAGGTGTATTTTAGTTTGTTCGGTTTAATGTTGACTTTTACGTAAATGCAGGACCACAACGTTAAGCTCTAAAACTAATTCGGTGTAGAGCCCGGTCCGCTCGATACAAGGCAGGAATGTTGTGGTGCGCGAATATTATACGATTACAGAGCTGACACGCGAGTTCGGTATTTCAACTCGTACTTTGCGCTTCTACGAAGATGAAGGCTTGATTGCTCCTGTGAGACGCGGTCGCACGCGATTGTTTCGCCCTGCCGACCGTCATCTCCTGAAGCAGATACTGCGCGGCAAGAGGCTCGGATTTTCCATCGCCGAAATTCACGAGATCATCCAGATGTATCGTGAGCCGCCCGGTGAGACAGGACAGTTGAAGTTGCTCATGAAGCGCATCGAAGAAAAACGTGGAGACCTTCGTCAGAAGCGGCGCGATATTGATGAAACGCTCGGCGAACTCGATCAGATCGAAGAATCCTGCATCGAGCGTCTTGCCGAACTCGGCGTCAATACCTGATCAGTTTTACTGAGCGTCGGGCACTGGAGAGCATATCTGTGCGATATCCTGGACCGTACTGTTGTTTTCCTGGTCGATCTTGCCGCTGAAAACATCGTCGAACAGTTTAGCCTTGTCCAGTTCGGTTACGACGCAGTCGCAGAACTGCTGACATAGCTGTTCGCCGCCATTCTGCAGGCATGCGGCCACGCAGGATTGTGTGAAAGCTTCACGTGGGGCTGGCAGTGTCGGCGGCATCAGTTGCGAGAACACATAAACGAGCGCGATCAGCACGGGCTGATGAATGAGATAGAAAGCTAGGCTATGCTTACCGATAAATGTCAGCGGCTTTTCAAGAAACTGGGGTTTGACCCCGCCAGCCAATAGCTGGAGCCAGCCAAAGCGCTGAAACATGCGAGCGGCAGCTATACCGACGAGAACTGCTCCGAACCACGGAAACAGGGGCACGTAGTCATTCGAACGCGGCGTCACGGTCGAAAGACCGACCCAGCTTAATGCAGGATGGTTGAAAATATCGGCGCGGGCATAGAGCGGAGCGCTGATGACCAAAGCTGCAACGATTAATGTTGCAATGGCGGGCAGGCGCAGGAAAAGAAGACCGAGCACACTTGCCAGAGCGATCTGGTGAAGGATGCCGAAGAAGATGAAACTGTCTGGCGACATATACCACGTGACGGCTGAGATCGCGGCTGCAGCGACAACGATCTGCGCCAGCCGTTTCGCCATTGGCTTCCAGCGGATGCCGTTGCCATGCGCCAGAACAAGGCTGAAACCGACCAGAAACAGAAAGCTCGATGCAATACAGCGGGCGAAAAGCTTCCATCCGCCGTGAGCAGTCGTGGCGGGAGCCATATAGCCGAAGAACTCAAGGTCCCAGCCGAAATGGTAGATCGCCATAGCGATCAGCGCGATACCACGTGCAATATCAATGCGCCCGAGGCGGACACGAGAGGAAGATGCTGCGGTACCCTGGGTTGCGATATTAGACATGGTTCCTTCCGGCTGGATAGCAACGTCCGGCAGTTTCGATTCCAGGCAAATCTCTAACACAGCCTTTTGCAACACTATAGTATGCTGGCGCACACGGATTCGTGCTGGCACGGGTGCGGGCAGGGTGCTCATATTGGAGAGCTTGGTTGTTTTATAGTCTTTCGAAGATTTTCTGGCTGTTCTTTCAACCTGTCACGATGATCTTCGTTCTCGTCCTCGTTGCTTTTCTCGCTATGTGGTGTCGCTTTCGTCGATTCAGTATGAGCATGCTGGGGTTGTCGATGATCATTTTGTTTTTTGCGGCCTTTACGACACTGGGCGCCGTCCTGCTCGCTCCATTGGAGGACCGTTTCGCAAAGCCGGATGAAATGCCGCCACGCGTGGACGGAATAATCGTTCTTGGCGGCTATATGAACGGTGAGATCAATGCAGGGCGCAAAGGTTTCGAGTTGAATAGTGCTGCTGACCGCATTTTTGAAGCAATGCGGCTGGCGAGGCTATACCCGGATGCTAAAGTCATTGTCTCCGGTGGTGAAGGCGCCTTTTTTGAAGAATCCGCCAAAGAAGCAGACAGCACACGGAAGATGTTGATTGATCTCGGCTTTTCCGGTGAGCGCTACATTTACGAGAACAAGTCCCGCAACACTGTGGAGAATGCGGTTTTCTCGAAGGAACTGGCCCAGCCGAAGCCGGGGGAAACCTGGCTTCTGGTCACCTCGGCATATCATATGCCTCGATCCGTTGGTTGTTTCCGCAAGGCGGAGTTCAATGTTGTCGCGTGGCCGGTAGATTATAAAACGCGCGCCAGCGAACGTTTTGCTCTCTATCTTGAATCTCCAAACGAGGCACTGTCGCGGTTCAGCGTGGCCATGCGTGAATGGGTTGGGCTCACCGCTTATTGGCTGGCGGGCAAGACAGATATGCTTCTGCCTCAACCCTGATGCCGCATTTCTGCCGTCACTTTAAAGCTTTTATTAAGGTTATCTATCGGTAACTTATTGATAAATAATGTATTCTGGAATGGCGTGTTAGACTTGAAAAATCTGTCGCCGCAATTCGGCCGTTTTTCGTCATTGTGTTCTGGTGATCACGAAGCTATATGGTTGGTAACAGCGTTGTGAAGGACGCTGTGTAAAAGAGTTGCACAATAAGGTTGCCAAAATCTCCATGGACGAAACCGTTCAAAAATCCTGCTGGGGCGTTACGCTTTGGGCAGTCGTTGGTCTCGCTGCTGTCATTCTCATGGCCTATCTGTTCTCCGTTTAGAAGTTAGACGGAGTTACGTATTCCGGAAAATTGATGCCGCATTTCGGCATTCCGTTTGCGTTGTTCCTTTCCTACATTATCTAATAGGGATACGCGGTTTGCGCGTTAGCGACTTTTTGCCGATTTTTGTCTAGAATAGACGATTGGGCAAATCGCGGGCGGTGCTGCGATCAGGAATCAATCAGCCGCATGACGGGCTGTAGAGGGTGTGGAATGTTTCTGTCGGTTTTCGATCTTTACAAGATTGGCATTGGGCCTTCCAGTTCGCATACGATGGGCCCGATGACGGCTGCCCGCCTGTTTCTCAACGAGGTAATCGGCGGAAACTGGCCAAGGCCCGCGCATTCGAAAATCCACCGACTGAAAGCGAGCCTGCACGGCTCTCTGGCTTATACCGGTGTCGGGCACGCAACTGATCGGGCCGTTATTCTGGGGCTCTGCGGTCATCTGCCGGATACGATTGATCCGGATATTATGGATGTCGAAGTCGAAAAGGTTTTCGCTGATAAGAAAGTGAACCCTGGCGGACATCCAGTCTATCATTTCGACCCGAAGGCCGACCTCGTGCTGGATCGGAAGACGCCTTTGCCGGGACATGCCAATGGCATGGCTTTCTCCGCTTTCGATGCCGATGACAACCTCCTGCTGCGTCGGGCATATTTCTCCATCGGCGGCGGCTTCGTCGTGACCGAAGAAGAGTTGAGCCGAGTGCAGCGCAGCGGCGCGAAGCGAGACGACAAGGCCGACGTGCCGTTTCCGTTCCGCAACGCTGCTGAAATGCTTGAAATGGCCCATGATAGCGGGCTGTCGATTGCAGAAATGAAGCGGGCCAATGAAGAAAAACATATGGTACGCGGTGATCTGGATAGCGGTCTTGATCGCATTTGGGGAGCCATGCGCGGCTGTATCGAACGTGGGCTGAGCCGGGACGGTGTCATGCCTGGTGGTTTGAACGTGCGCCGTCGGGCTCGACAGCTTCACGATAAGCTGCAGGACGACTGGCGCAACAACCGCAGCAATCCGCTTCTGGCGAATGATTGGCTGTCTGTTTATGCCATGGCCGTCAATGAGGAAAATGCCTCCGGCGGCAGGGTTGTGACAGCACCGACGAACGGCGCTGCGGGCGTGGTGCCGGCGGTTCTACGCTATTATCTGCATTTTCATGATGATGCCGATCAGAAAGGCATCCGCGATTTTCTCCTGACATCTGCTGCTATTGGCGGTGTCATCAAGCACAATGCATCGATTTCGGGCGCCGAGGTCGGCTGCCAGGGCGAAGTTGGATCAGCATCCGCGATGGCTGCCGCCGGACTCGCTGCTGTTCTGGGCGGTTCGCCGGAACAGATTGAGAATGCCGCCGAAATTGCTCTGGAACACCATCTTGGCATGACGTGTGACCCGGTTGCCGGGCTTGTGCAGGTGCCGTGTATCGAGCGTAATGCACTCGGTGCTGTGAAGGCAGTAACTGCGGCATCGCTTGCCGTAAAGGGCGATGGGAAGCATTTTGTGCCTCTCGACGCCTGTATCGAGACCATGCGTCAAACCGGTCACGATATGAGTGAGCGTTACAAGGAGACCAGTCAGGGCGGTCTTGCCGTGAACGTCGTCGCCTGTTGATTCGCGATTCTGGACAGAATGCCATTCTTCAGGCTTGAAGCTTGCATTCGTCTTGGCTAAATCACCATTATGGCTCTCAATCTCGTCAAACTTTGCGTCGGCTGTGACAGTATCGAAGATCTCGCAGCGTGGATCGATTTCCGTCTAGCGGAACAGCGCGCCGCCGGTCTGGTGCCGGAGCAATTTCATACAACGAGAATGGTGCCGAAACGAATCGATGAACTGCTGGAAGGCGGCTCCCTCTACTGGGTTATCAAGGGCAACGTCCAATGCCACCAGCGTTTACTGGATGTCCGTCCGTTCACGGATAACGAGGGTATCAACCGCTGCCACCTTGTTCTGGAGCCCAAGGTTATTCCGACCGAGTGGCAGCCGCGTCGTGCCTTTCAGGGATGGCGCTATCTTAAAGAAAATGAAGTACCGCGTGATGAGGCGGCCGGAAAAACGGGCAGGGCTGCCTTGCCGGCAGAGTTGCGTCAGGAACTGGCTGCGCTGGGCCTGCTTTGAATACCTGTTTTAACGCGCATCCTATCCGAAAACCGTTTCATACTTTTCGGGATGCGCTCAAAAAAAGCCTGCCGGATAATCGGCAGGCCTTTTTATATTTCATAAGTCAGTTGATCAGCTTTCTATCGTCAGGCGTACAGAAACTCTGTCAAAATTGACCGGCAAAGTCATACGCATGGACGCCCGTGGCTGCACCAGTCGCTTGTTGCGTGCAGCATGGCAGACGAGCAATCCGACCAAATCTTTGGTCTGGAAGCCGCCGCCGCGTCGCGTATCGGCAATTCGCAGCGCAGCCTGTTTCAGCCCTTGCACCGAGAACAATGCACCGAACGCTGAAGTCTTGCCTTCGTCGTGTGTCCAGTCAGCAGTTTTGAAGGGCGGCTGACCGTAAGTTTCTCTTATATTTGACATCTCGAAACCCTCTACGCACTACAAATTCGGGTTTGAAGCTGGCAACGAGGGGGCAAAGCCCCTCGCAATCGATTAGTTCGCGACTGCATAGCAGCCGAAATTTTTCTTTTTCAGCGATGTGCATGCATCCCATGCAGCCTGCTTGGAAGAGAAGCCAACAAAGCGTGCGCGGTAGAAAGTTGCGCTGCCCTTGTTGAACGTCTCGGTATAGGGGGAGGCTGTGCGCAAGGTGCCGCCTGCTGTTGCAGAAGCCTTGGCCAGCATGTCCCGTGCCTGGCCTTCGCTCGGCAAAGAGCCAATCTGGATTGCCCAGCCGCCGGTAGCAGGTGCGGAAGCGGTCGTAACCGGGTCGACATCCTGCGCTTGCGCTGACGGGACAGCGGCCTTCGGGGTTGGGCGAATAGCGGCCTGTGCGGCAAGAGCAGCAGGACGTGCGGTTGGTGCGGCAAGCGCCAGAATCTGGGGCTGGTCGCTGTCGCCTTCACCGTTTTCGTTGTTGATGACATCTTCCACAGCGGCAACCTGACGGGTTACTGGAACCGGTGCATTCTTGGCCTTGGGAAGATCTATTGAAGCAATAACCTGCGGTGCGTCGTTACGCATTGCGACCAGCGGTGCAGCGTTACGGCTACGCGTTGCCATCGGGAGATATTTACGGATGAGCTGAGCCATATGGGCATCGCGGCTTGCACCGGTATTGCCACCCATAACGACAGCTACGAGCCTGCGACCATCCAGGCTGACTGAGGAGGCCAGATTGTAGCCAGATGCGTTGGTGTAGCCGGTCTTGATGCCGTCCACGCCTTCAACGCGGCCGAGCAAACGATTGTGACCGTTGATGGTTTGTCCGCGGAAAACGAAACTACGACGTGAAAAATAGGAGAATTCATTCGGGAAATGCTGGCGAAGCGCAATGCTGAGGATTGCCATGTCGCGTGCTGTGGTGTGCTGCGCCATATTAGGCAAGCCGGATGCGTTGCGGAATGTCGTGTTGCGCATGCCCAGGCGACGTGCCTTAGATGTCATCATCTGAGCGAAACGTTCTTCGGAGCCACCGAGATATTCACCAACAGCGGTTGCTACGTCGTTCGCCGATTTCGTGATCATGGCAAGCGCTGCATCTTCAGCGCGAATGCTCTGGCCCGGACGGAATCCGATTTTTGTAGGCGGACGCGCGGCAGCATAAGAGGACACCGGGATAGGTGTGTCCTTGTTCATACGGCCGGCCTGCATTGCCTCGAACAGCATGTACAGGGTCATCATTTTCGTGAGAGAGGCAGGGTAACGCTGGGCATCTGCATTCGAGGCAAAAAGTGTCTTGCCGGTATTCGCATCGATTACGATAGCTGCATATCTATCGCTTGCCGCTATTGCCGGTATCGTTGTCGAAGCTGTAGAACACCCCGTTACAACTGCAAGGAGAAGGGTGGCTTGCGCCGCTCTTTTCAAGGCGTATGCGACTTTACTAAATGCGGTACGCACGATGATGACCTACCTGTATCCCGGATTTTTTAAACTGCGGCACAAAAGGCACACAGCGTCTAATTCGGTGATCCTACTGCCATCAGCGTTACCAATCCGTTTATGGTAACTGCGTTGTTCATAAATTTCGAAAAAAAATTGAAATGGCCGTGGTGTCGTGATCGATCAAAGTATGATCGTTTCGATCACTCACGCAGATGTGTCATTCAAATGTGGCTTCAGCATCGGTGAAAGGAAGTTGTGTCCGCACACAAAAAAACTCGCTTGCGCGAGTTTAGTTTTGCTGCTGTCTTGTCTGGGTGGAAGATGTCGAGGCAGCTCTTTGAAATTAGTAGGTTTTAAAAGACAATTTCCAATATTATACGAAATTCGTTTATTAATTTTTTGCTTATTGATCAAATTTAGTATTTTTTCCGTATTTCCGAAACAGCAATTTTTATTCCGCTTTCTATAGGGTGGAATTTTTTACGTCCAATTATTGTAGCTTATATTTATGAGGACTGAGTTTCCCTAGCTATTTTACATAGCGTTGTCGCGCCAAGGCCTATCGTTCGGACAATACCATATAACTGTGTCAAGCCTCGTTATTGCAATAAGTCCCGGTTGCAAGTGCCAATGAAGGGCTTAAAATCACCACATGACGACCTACATAATAGGGCAAGTTGGGTCAGGCAGATGGGCATCCGGGTAATAGGTTTCATGAGGCATCTTGATATAGTCATGCAAAGCAAGACTGACGGCGGAAATGGTCCGGAAAACGGCACCGTTGTGGTCACGCGTACACAGCCGAAGACCAAGAAGCCCAGCCTTTATCGTGTCCTGCTCCTCAACGACGACTACACACCCATGGAGTTCGTCGTTCATGTCCTGCAGCGGTTCTTCCAGAAGAACCAGGATGATGCCACGCGCATCATGTTGCATGTTCACAATCATGGGGTCGGCGAGTGCGGCGTATTTACATACGAAGTCGCCGAAACCAAAGTCAGCCAGGTCATGGATTTCGCCCGCCAAAACCAGCATCCGCTGCAATGCGTGATGGAGAAAAAGTGAGGTCATATGCCATCGTTCTCCCCAAGCCTTGAAAGGGCCCTGCATCAAGCCCTCACAATAGCAAACGAGCGGCATCACGAATATGCGACGCTCGAACATCTTTTGCTTGCCTTGATCGACGATCAGGATGCGGGCGCAGTGATGCGTGCCTGCAGCGTCGACCTGGAGCATCTCAAACGTATCGTTACCGATTATATTGATCGCGAACTTGATAACCTCGTTACAGGTTATGACGAAGATTCCAAACCAACTGCCGCTTTCCAGCGCGTCATTCAGCGCGCGGTCATTCATGTACAGTCCTCGAATCGTGAGGAAGTGACCGGTGCCAATGTGCTTGTCGCCATCTTTGCGGAACGGGAAAGTCATGCTGCCTATTTCCTCCAGGAACAGCAGATGACCCGTTACGATGCCGTGAACTATATCTCGCACGGTATTTCAAAACGCCCGCAAAGCAGCGAAACCCGCCCACCGCGTGGCGCAGAGAGCGCAAGCGAAGAGCGGACAAGCACTGAACAGGAAGAAAGCACCAAGAAGAAGCAGGACGCGCTGTCTGCCTATTGCGTCAATCTGAATGAAAAGGCAAAGGCCGGACGCATCGATCCGCTGATCGGGCGTGACAGCGAAATCAGCCGTACCATTCAGGTGCTTTGCCGCCGTTCGAAGAACAACCCGCTTTATGTGGGTGACCCCGGCGTTGGCAAAACCGCCATTGCCGAAGGGCTTGCCAAGCGGATTGTCGAAGGACAAGTGCCAGAGGCTCTCGCTGATGCGACTATTTTCTCGCTCGACATGGGCACGCTTCTGGCGGGCACGCGCTATCGCGGTGATTTCGAAGAACGTCTGAAGCAGGTCGTCAAGGAACTCGAAGAGTATCCGGGTGCGGTCCTGTTCATCGACGAAATTCACACTGTGATTGGTGCTGGCGCTACTTCGGGTGGTGCAATGGATGCATCGAACCTGTTGAAGCCCGCGCTTTCATCAGGTGCTATCCGTTGCATCGGATCGACGACCTATAAGGAATATCGTCAGTTCTTCGAGAAGGACCGTGCCTTGGTGCGCCGTTTCCAGAAGATTGATGTCAATGAGCCTTCGATCCCGGATGCGATTGAAATCATGAAGGGGCTGAAGCCTTATTTCGAGGATTTCCACAAGGTCAAATACACTGTCGATGCAATCAAGACGGCGGTGGAATTGTCTGCGCGTTATATTTCGGACCGCAAGCTGCCTGACAAGGCAATCGATGTGATTGACGAAACCGGTGCCAGCCAGATGCTGTTGCCGGAGAACAAGCGCAAGAAGACCATCGGTGTAAAGGAAATCGAGGCGACAATCGCAACGATGGCCCGTATCCCGCCCAAGTCGGTATCGAAGGATGACGAACAGGTTCTGTCGCATCTGGATGCTGAATTGAAGCGGGTCGTCTATGGTCAGGATCTGGCGATCGAAGCGCTGTCGGCCTCGATCAAACTCGCTCGTGCTGGCTTGCGTGAACCGGACAAGCCAATCGGCTCCTACCTGTTCTCCGGCCCGACCGGCGTCGGTAAGACGGAAGTGGCTAAACAGTTGGCGAGCTCGCTCGGTGTGGAACTTCTGCGTTTTGATATGTCGGAATATATGGAGCGTCATACCGTATCGCGACTCATCGGTGCGCCTCCCGGCTATGTCGGCTTCGATCAGGGCGGCCTTCTGACAGATGGTGTGGATCAGCATCCGCATTGCGTGCTGCTGCTCGATGAAATCGAGAAGGCTCATCCGGATCTGTTCAACATTCTGTTGCAGGTGATGGATCACGGTTCGCTGACCGATCACAACGGCAAGAAGATCGATTTCCGCAATGTGATTTTGATCATGACCACCAATGCCGGTGCGTCGGATATGGCAAGGGCGGCGATCGGCTTCGGTTCGACCCGGCGTGAAGGCGACGATATGGAAGCGATCAACCGGCTGTTCACGCCGGAGTTCCGCAACCGTCTCGATGCGATCATTCCGTTCGGTCCGCTGCCTGTTCCTGTCATTCACCAGGTCGTGCAGAAGTTTGTGCTTCAGCTTGAGGCACAGCTTGCTGAACGGGGTGTGACCTTTGAACTGACCGAGGGCGCAATCGCCTGGCTTGCGGACAAGGGCTATGACGAGCGCATGGGTGCACGTCCGCTTGCCCGTGTTATCCAAGAGCACATCAAGAAGCCATTGGCCGATGAAGTGCTGTTTGGAAAGCTCAAGCATGGCGGCACAGTCCGTGTGGATGTCGTGACCAAGCCGGACGGAAAAACCGATCTTTCGCTTGAAAGCGTGGCTGATAAGCCGGTAAGCCCGAAGAAGGACATTCCGGCTGAAAAGAAGCTGCCGCAGCGCAAAAAGGCTGCGCCAAAGAAGGCCGAGAAAGAAAAGGTGCTGGCAGGCAAGGTTGAGCCGGTATCCAAAACCTCTTCAAAGGCTTCGCCCGCAAAATCGTCGGTGCCGAAAGTGCCGCGCAAAAAATAATGAGCAATCGGAACGGCCCTCTCTGAGGGCCGTTTTGTTTTGAGCACGAGACTGGCGTGAACGAAAACTGAGGTTTTCCGAGCTGGGCGGTAAAAACCGGGTGCAACTTGCTCGGACCTTGCTCTAACGTGGCTCCATGCCACCGATTCATTCCGATCATCCCGAACAAAATCTAGAAGATCATCGTCACATACGATGGTTCTTGCGCGGTTGTACGCGCATTTGCAGTATTCCGGCCCTTTTGCTGATGAGCTCGTTCATCGGCTTCGCGGGATTGGCGATTGAAAGCGGCATTACCGTTGTTCAGGCAGTCTTCATGACGCTTACCATCTGGGCGCTTCCGGCAAAGGTCGTTCTGATCGGCGCGATCAGCGCAGGTGCGGCTTTGCCTGCCACAGCTCTCGCCGTTGCTCTGTCATCTGTGCGTCTCATGCCGATGGTGGTCGCACTGCTTCCCGAGTTGCAGGGACCGAAAACGCGGAAACTGACGCTTGTGGTTCTGTGTCATTTCGTTGCCGTCACTGCCTGGGTCATGGCTATGGAAGAGCTGCGCAAGATCCCGCGTGATATGCGTACCAGCTATTTTGCTGGGGTCGGTATGGTTCTGGTGGGAACCAATGCGATCGTTGTCGCCATCGTCTATTCGTTATCGACGTCTTTTCCGCCAATTGTTTTCGCTGCACTTTTCATGCTGACGCCGATGTATTTTCTGACGTCGCTCTGGCGTTCAGCCCGAGAGCGGGCAGGGCAGGTTGCGATGATTTCTGGGATCGTTCTGTTTCCAATATTTCACCATCTGGCTCCAGGATATGACCTGCTGATTACAGGAATTTTCGGCGGGCTGATAGCTTTCGGTTTTCACCGGATGCGTCGCGTATCGGTGGGAGCAGCTAAATGAACTGGGATAGTTTTTCGAACTGGTGGTGGCCGTTTCTTTTTATTTTTCTGGCCGGTGCACTTCCAACCTATCTCTTCCGTGTGATGGGGGTGCTGGTCGGCGGGCGTATACGAGAGGATTCAGAGTTTCTTGTTCTCGTGCGCTGCGTTGCAACGGCTCTGGTTGCGGGTGTTATCGCACAGCTTATTCTCTATCCAAACGGCGAACTGGCCAATTCCCCTGTCTGGCTGCGTACCGGATCAGCCGTAGCAGGATTTGCCGCTTTTCTCATTGCCGACAAGCGACTGCTCGTCGGTGTGCTGGTTACGGAAATCCTGCTGGTAATCGGTCTGCTTACACTTTGAAAGTGCGAGTCATATCAGAGTGCTGCACGAATCTTCTCAGCATTTGCTGAAAGAACTGCGGCGTCTTCCATCTGGCCGGTATGCGGCTTGAGCGCCACGCCTTCAAAGCGTGGGATCACATGGAAATGCAGATGATAGACGGTCTGGCCGGATGCCGGTTCGTTGAACTGCATCACGGTTACACCATCGGCATTGAATGCCGTTTTCACGGCCTGCGCGATTTTCTGTACTACTTGAACAGCGTTCGCGAGGGTTTCCGGTTTGGCGTCAAGGAGATTGCGGGAAGGTGCCTTTGGCACAACCAATGTATGGCCCGTGCCTTGCGGCATCACATCCATGAAAGCAACGACATCATCCGTTTCGTAAACACGGGTGGACGGGATTTCCCCGCGCAGAATTTTGGCGAAGATATTGTTGTCGTCATAGGTGGCGGACATGCGATTCTCTCCAATGCGAAATGTTTGGTAGGATCAGACCGTATCAAGTCGCGTTAGGCAAGGTGGATGGGGTCAATCATCCCTGAAGGGCGAGTGTTCTTCCAGGGCGCTTTGAATTTGTTCGACCTCGCGGCGTTCATGATCGAGATAGTCGCGCACGGCGTTTCGAAAGCCCTCATGGACGATATAATGTGCCGAATGAGTCGTGACAGGCACATAACCGCGGGCGATTTTATGTTCACCCTGTGCACCGGCTTCAACGACGCTAAGCTTACGATCGATGGCAAAATCGATTGCCTGATGATAGCAAACCTCGAAATGCAGATAAGGGTGGTCCTCGATGCAGCCCCAGTGACGGCCGAAGAGGGTGTTACCTCCAATGAAGTTGATCGCACCGGCAATGTAGCGCCCGTTGCGCTTGGCCATGACGAGTAATATGTCTTCCGCCATGCTTTCGCCGATTAGCGAAAAGAACTGCCTGTTCAGATAAGGCCGTCCCCATTTGCGACTGCCTGTGTCCATATAGAATCTAAAAAAATCATCCCATACGACTTCTGTGAGATCACTGCCGGTCAGCCAGTCGATTTCAATGCCATCCGACAAAGCTTCGCGCCGTTCTTTTTTCAGCGCCTTACGCTTTCGCGATACAAGCTCATTCAGAAAATCATCATAGCTTTTAAAGTTATTGTTTTTAAAGTGAAACTGCTGATCTGTACGATGGAGAAAGCCCGCGCGCTCCAGTGCGAAAATTTCATCGGGCAGCGCAAAGGTAACATGCGCTGACGAGACCCCGGTTTGATCTGCCAGTTCACGCAGCCCACCAGCCAAAGCCAAGCGAACAGCCTCGCTTTCATAGGCGGCATGGTTGAGCAAACGTGGCCCGGTGGCCGGTGTGAAAGGTACTGCTGCCTGAAATTTTGGATAGTATCGACCACCAGCGCGCTCGAAGGCGTCAGCCCATCCGTGGTCAAACACATATTCCCCCTGACTATGCCCCTTGAGATAGTTCGGCACAGCTCCGATGAGGCGGCCCTGGTCATCCTCAAGACGCAAATGACGCGGAAGCCAGCCAGCTTTCTGTGAAACTGAGCCGGATTTTTCCAGAGCCAACAGAAAGTCGCGGGTAATGAAGGGATTGTAATTTATGTCCTGTCGGGATGCCCCGACAAGACTGTTCCATTCGTTTGCCGTGAATTCGCTGATATTCTCAACGACACGGAGAACGAAGCTTTGTTCATTCTGCGGATCTTCGTCGTTCACCGCTATTCCTTTGCCGTTATCGCGCACAGTTTGCGGCGCTCGGCGTGTTGTCGTCAAGCCACGAGGGCGCGCGGATCAAAGCCTTCGAACGTGATCTGGTCGACATTGAGATCGCTATGCTTTTGCATTTCACGATCCCGGACGGTCCAACTGATCACCGGCATTTGCAACTTCTCCCGAACGAAAGTAACGAACGGATTTGGCAGGTGATGCACGTTATAGGATACGAAGGAAATGCCATGCGCCAGCATGGAGAAATGTCTTTCAAAGTCTTCCGTGCGCGTACCTTCGGCGGTTAAGCCGCCAGGAATTCCCGGTGCATCTGCTGCGAAACGGCGGATCAGATGGTGATCGAAAGACATGATCGCGGCTTCGCCCTTATAGGACGCCAGTTCTTTGGCAACGGCAGGAACCAGACCATCATCTTTGCCTTCGATGCCCTTCAGTTCGATAACGAGGGGAACACGGCCGTCGACCAGATCAAGCATCTGGGCAAGCGTCGGCACGTGATCGGCAGTGCCACCGATCTTCAGCGCAGTCGCTTCCGCCAGTGCCAAATCGCTGATGTAGCCTTCGCGACCGGCGAGACGCTTCAGTTCATCGTCGTGAAACACGACAACACCGCCATCGCGGGTGAGATGAACATCGCATTCGATCGCGAAACCCGCTTTGGCCGCTGCTTCGAACGCTGAAAGGGTGTTCTCCCAGCGCTCTTTATTGAGATCGTGCAGTCCGCGATGGGCAACGGGACGCTTCTTGATCCAGTCGATGGAAGTCATGTCAGGCAACCTCGATGATTGCTTCTATTTCGACAGGTGCGTTGAGCGGCAGGCTCGCAACACCAACAGCCGAGCGGGCATGTTTGCCCGCATCGCCGAGAACCGCCACGAGGAGATCGGAAGCGCCATTGGCCACAAGGTGCTGTTCCACAAAATCGGGCGTGGAGGCTACGAAGGCGGTAATCTTCACAATGCGTTTGATGCGGCCAAGATCGCCAAGAGCAGCTTTTGCCTGGGCAAGGATGTTGACAGCGCAAGCACGCGCCGCAGCTTGTCCGTGCGCTACCGTCAGCTCATCACCGATCTGACCCGTATGCACAAGCTTGCCGCCTTCCAGCGGAAGCTGGCCAGATGTGAGAAGCAAAGAACCGCTCTGCGCAAAAGGGACGTAGTTGGCGGCGGGTGCTGCTGCTTCCGGAATGGATATACCCAGATTTTTAAGGCGGCTGTCGATTGTCTCGGTCATTGCATTAATCCTTGCTTGCAAAGGTACTTCACGATCTACCTATAGGCAGAATCGGTGAAGCTTTTGGGAAGGGTGCGTTTTTTGCCTCGCTTCCGCCACGAGTTTTTTTATCATGCTCGTCAACTCATCGGGAGATTCATGTATGCGTTTTTTCAAGAGTGCGGTTGCGGCGAGTGGAGCGGCTGCTTGTGTATGGGCCGGCTTTGCTGGCGTCGCCCATGCGGCCTCCACCGTAACGTTGGTTCCACATCGCGCAATCTATGATCTTACTCTGGATCGTGCTGATGAAAAATCGGGCATCAGCGGTTTGACCGGTCGTATGGTTTACGAGTTCAACGGATCTGCGTGTGAAGGCTACACGACCAATTTTCGCTTCGTCACGCGGATCGATATGGAAGAGCAGCCACAGCGGGTGACTGATCAGCAGACGACGACTTTTGAAGGCGCGGACGGAAAAAACTTCCGCTTTGTCAACAAGACCTTCGTAGACAAGGAGCTGGTCAAGGAAGTACGCGGTGATGCTAAGCTCGAGGGCGGGAAGACGGTTGTTGAGCTGAGCAAGCCGAAGGAAAACAAGCTGGATCTTAAGGGAACACAGTTTCCGACCGGCCATATGGAAGAGCTGATCGGAAAAGCGGAAGCTGGGCAGAAATTCTATCAGACGTCGCTTTTCGATGCCTCTGAAGATGCTGACCGGGTGGTTGCTACCACAGTGGTTGTCGGTAAGGAGCAGGCCCTGCCGGATGATGAGACCAAGGTTATGGGTAAATTTTCCAAGGATCAGGTCTGGCCGGTGACGATTGCCTATTTCGATGACAAGGAAAAGCAGGATGGCTTGCCGATCTACCGCATCAATTTCAAGCTCTATCGCAATGGCATTACCCGCGACCTTACAATGGACTACGGAGATTTTTCCATGCGCGGAAAACTGGTGAAGCTTGATGTCTACGATGCGGCAAAGCAGGCCGCATCCTGTAAATAGCATGTTGACTGGCGTGTTCGATTGCCTGTTCAGTGCTATATTGTGCAGATGACTTGCAATTTGCGGCGCGATCAGTTAACAGCGCGCCTATTCCACACACGGGATTGGGCTTTTGCAGGGAGAAATCCTGCCTCAGCCTCCGGTGGCGAGCAATCGCCTCAGCCCGTGGAGGTTCAACCGGAAAAGGAAAATACAGATGGCATTGCCTGAATTCAGCATGCGTCAGCTTTTGGAAGCTGGTGTTCACTTCGGTCACCAGACCCACCGTTGGAACCCAAAGATGGCTCCGTACATCTATGGCGACCGCAACAACATCCACATTCTCGATCTGTCCCAGACTGTTCCGCTGCTGCACAACGCACTGAAGGTCGTTTCGGACACGGTCGCTCGCGGCGGTCGTGTTCTGTTCGTTGGCACGAAGCGTCAGGCTTCGGACATCATCGCCGATGCTGCCAACCGTTCGGCACAGTACTACGTCAATGCACGCTGGCTCGGCGGCATGATGACCAACTGGAAGACGATCTCCAACTCGATCCAGCGTCTGCGCAAGCTCGACGAACTGCTGGCTGGCGAAGCTCAGGGCTTCACCAAGAAGGAACGCCTGAACCTTGAGCGCGAGCGTGAAAAGCTTGACCGTGCCCTTGGCGGTATCAAGGACATGGGTTCGGTTCCGGACCTGATGTTCATCATCGACACCAACAAGGAAGCGATTGCTATTCAGGAAGCCAAGCGTCTTGGTATTCCGGTTGTCGCAGTGATCGATTCGAACTGCGATCCTGACCAGATCGACTACCGGATCCCAGGCAACGACGACGCTGCACGCGCTATCGCTCTTTATTGCGACCTGATTGCTCGCGCTGCTCTCGACGGTATTGCGCGCCAGCAGGGTGCAATGGGTATCGACGTCGGCGCGCAGGCTGAAGCTCCGGTTGAGCCTGCCCTCGAAGCTCCGGCTGAAGGCGCTTAATCAGCGTTTGATTTCATCCATCCGTCATATCGGTGATAGGGCGGGTGGATAATCTCGTTTCATCCCGGTGCGGGATTGTGATTCCTGAAGTGCAATGCTCAGGTCAGATTACGATCCGGAAACCAAGCGCCGGTTAAAAGTTGGCACACCCACCCGGTGTGCCTTCGCTTTCATGAAAGGCGACATTATGAGCATTTCCGCATCTCTCGTCAAAGAACTCCGCGACCTCACCGGCGCCGGCATGATGGACTGCAAGACTGCACTTGCTGAAACCAATGGCGATATCGAAGCTGCCGTTGACTGGCTGCGCGCCAAGGGTATTGCAAAGGCCGACAAGAAGGCTGGCCGTACGGCTGCTGAAGGTTTGGTTGGCGTTGCAGCTTCCGGCAACAAGGCTGTTGTCGTTGAAGTTAACTCCGAAACCGACTTCGTTGCTCGCAACGATGCCTTCCAGGATCTCGTCCGCAAGATTGCCCAGGCTGCCCTGTCAACCGATGGTTCGACAGAAGCAGTGGCCAATGCCGATATCGACGGCAAGACTGTTACGCAGGCTGCCAAGGACGCAGTTGCAACCATCGGCGAAAACATCGGTTTCCGCCGTTCGGCAGCACTCAGCGTTTCGCAGGGCGTTGTTGCGACCTACATCCACAATGGTGTTGCTGATGGCCTCGGCAAGCTCGGCGTTCTCGTTGCAATCGAAACCGCTGGCGATGCGGAAGCTGCAAACGCATTCGGTCGCCAGGTCGCCATGCACGTTGCTGCAATCAACCCGCTGGCTCTGACCGCTGAAGACGTTGATCCGGCTGCTGCCGAGCGCGAAAAGTCGATCTTCATCGAGCAGGCCCGTGAGTCTGGCAAGCCGGACAACATCATCGAAAAGATGATCGAAGGCCGTATGCGCAAGTTCTACGAAGAAGTTGTTCTTCTTTCGCAGGCGTTCGTCATCAATCCGGACCTGACGGTTGCAGCGGCCCTCAAGGAAGCTGAAAAGACCATCGGTGCTCCGGCCAAGATCGTCGGCTTTGCCCGCATCGCTCTCGGCGAAGGCATCGAGAAGGAAGAGACTGATTTCGCTGCTGAAGTGGCTGCTGCTGCCAAGGGCTAAGTGATTCTGGTTTCCAGCGCATCTTGTCCCGAAAACCGGTTTCCACTTTTCGGAATGCGCTGATTGCCTGAAAAGACTTTTGATTATGAAGGGCATCGCGTGACAACGCGGTGCCCTTCGTGTATCGGAACCCGAACACAACCAGTTGATCACAATCTGCGGAGAGCATCCAATGTCCGGTAAGCCCGCCTACAAACGCGTCCTTTTGAAAGCCTCGGGCGAGGCATTGATGGGCAGTCAGGGCTTTGGCATCGATGTTTCCGTCGCGGACCGTATTGCAAACGATATCAAGCAGGCGCGGTCGCTCGGCGTTGAAGTTGGTGTGGTGATCGGTGGCGGCAATATTTTCCGCGGCGTCGCTGTGGCCTCAAAAGGCGGAGACCGCGTCACAGGCGATCACATGGGAATGCTGGCTACAGTCATTAATTCGCTGGCACTTCGCACCTCCCTGCACAAGATCGATGTTGATTCCGTCGTGCTTTCGGCCATAGCCATGCCGGAAATCTGTGAGAGCTTCTCGCAGAGAAAGGCCACGGCCTATATGGACGAAGGCAAGGTCGTGATTTTTGCTGGCGGCACCGGAAATCCTTTCTTTACGACGGATTCGGCGGCGGCTCTCCGCGCGGCGGAAATTGAAGCCGATGCTCTTTTGAAGGGCACACAGGTGGATGGAATCTACTCTGCGGACCCGAAAAAGGATCCTAATGCAACGCGTTTCGATCATCTGACGCACAAAGAAGTTCTCGATCGCGGGCTCGCGGTCATGGATACAGCCGCTGTTGCCCTTGCGCGCGAGAACAACATTCCGATAATAGTCTATTCCATCCATGAAAACGGCGGCTTGGCCGAAATTCTGCAAGGCAAGGGACGCTGCACGATCGTTTCCGATAATTGATCGACCTTTGCTGCGTACTGAAGGAGAAAATGTATGAGTGATGCTTTCGACATCAACGACCTGAAACGCCGCATGGAAGGCGCAGTCAATTCTTTGAAGCACGATCTGAATGGTCTTCGTACCGGCCGTGCTTCCGCCAGTCTGCTTGAGCCCATCACCATCGAAGCCTACGGCGCCACGATGCCGATCAATCAGGTTGCCAATATCACTGTTCCCGAATCGCGTATGCTTTCGGTTTCCGTCTGGGACAAGAGCATGGTAGGCGCCGTAGAACGCGCCATCCGTGATTCCGGGCTGGGCCTCAATCCGATTACCGACGGTATGACGCTTCGCATTCCGCTGCCGGAACTGAATGAACAGCGCCGCAAGGAACTGGTCAAGATCGCGCATCAATATGCTGAACAGGGCCGCATTGCTGCTCGTCATGTCCGTCGCGACGGTATGGACACGCTGAAAAAGCTGGAGAAGGACGGCGACATCAGTCAGGATGACAGCCGGGTACAGTCTGAAAAAGTGCAGAAGCTGACCGACGAAACCATTGCAGAGATGGACAAGGTTGTTGCAGTGAAAGAAGGGGAGATCATGCAGGTTTAGGCCTTGCATGGTTTTCATTGAGGGAGAGCTTCGCCATGTCCAATCCGCGCCACATCGCCATTATCATGGATGGCAATGGCCGTTGGGCGAAGGCACGCAATTTGCCGCGCAGCGCCGGACACCGGGCAGGCGTGGAAGCTCTTCGTGAGACGGTACGGGCAGCCGGGGACCGTGGCCTCGGCTACCTTACATTGTTTGCATTTTCTTCAGAAAACTGGTCTCGCCCCAGCGGGGAGGTAAACGACCTTCTGGGTTTGCTGAAGATTTTCATCCGTCGTGATCTTGCAGAACTGCATCGCAACAATGTGCGGGTCAGTATTATCGGCGAACGCGATGATCTTGCCGGCGATATTCGCGCGCTATTGATCGAAGCGGAGACGCTTACGCATCGCAATACCGGCCTTAACCTGATCATAGCCTTCAACTACGGTTCCCGCGACGAGATCGTTCGCGCCGTGCGAAGCTTGGCGCGCGATGTTGCTGCCGGGCTACTTGATCCAGCCTCAATTTCCAGTGAACTGGTTTCTGCAAATCTCGATACTGCCGGGATACCAGATCCAGATCTCATCATCCGCACAAGCGGTGAAATGCGCCTGTCGAATTTTCTGCTCTGGCAAGCTGCATATTCAGAGTTTTTGTTCCTGCCCATTCATTGGCCAGATTTCCGCTCGTCCGACCTTGATGCGGCGTATGAGGCTTTTCGCCAGCGTGAGCGTCGGTTCGGTGGTGTTGAAACGCGCGCCGGGCTGGAGGAACTTGAAAACGAAATCGCATGCCCTTCGACCAAGGGGGCGGCAGTCTAAGGTGGCTCCCGAGGGGCAGCACCATTGAAAATGCTCTAGTATGGCATAAGCCAGCCCGTCGAAAGGTCTCAATGTCCAATCTGCAAACCCGTATCATTACTGCCATTGTCCTCGGTGCAGCCGCCTTATGGCTGACATGGGTCGGCGGTTTGGGTTTCACACTGTTTTCGATTGCGATTGGATTGGCTATGTTCCACGAGTGGACGAGCTTGACCGAATCGAAACAGACATCGTTTTCTCGTCTGTTTGGCTGGGGATGGCTGGTACTTACCAGCATCCTGCTCGTAATGGACCGGAGTGCATTGCTGACGATTGGCGTTCTGCTCGTGGGCACCCTCATTCTTTTTGTCACGCAATGGCGGGCTGGGCGAGGCTGGCCAGCGGCTGGACTTCTCTATGCCGGTTTCTCTGCCGTGTCCCTCTCGCTCCTGCGTGGTGACGAGCCGTTCGGCTTCACTGCGATTGTTTTCCTCTTCGCCGTTGTCTGGTCCACCGATATTGCAGCTTACTTCAATGGTCGGGCGCTGGGCGGACCAAAACTGGCACCGCGCTTCTCACCGAATAAAACCTGGTCCGGCGCCGTAGGCGGTGCTGCTGCCGCTGTGGCTGGAGGAATTCTGGTAGCCTCTCTGGTAGCGTCTCCCGGCAGTTGGATCGTGCCGCTGCTCGCATTGCTGTTGTCTATTGTTTCGCAGATCGGCGACCTTGCAGAATCATGGGTGAAGCGCCAGTTCGGCGCAAAGGACTCCGGACGTCTTCTGCCGGGGCATGGCGGTGTTCTGGATCGCGTTGATGGACTTGTGGCTGCTGCCGCACTTTTGTACCTGTTTGGTGCGATTTTCGCCGAGCCAGATGTGCCGTCCGCGATTTTTTTCAGTTTCTAAGAATGCAACGAATGAGTTTAGGGGTAGTTCAAAATCCATTCAGCTCTTCGTGGCTCGATAGCACTTTGTAAGGAGTAGTGATTTGCAGGAGGCGTTGGCCTTTTTTCTGGGTGGCGAAAGCCTGCTTGTCGGGACCATCATTCCATTTCTCTTTGTTCTGACCGTTGTGGTCTTTGTCCATGAAATGGGCCATTACTTAGTTGCGCGCTGGTGCGGCATTGGTTCTCAGGCTTTTTCTATCGGCTTTGGACCTGAGTTGATCGGTTTCACGGATAAGCACGGAACACGGTGGAAGATTTCTGCGATTCCGCTTGGTGGTTACGTCAAGTTTATCGGTGATGAGAGCGCCACGAGTTCTCCTGTCGATGTCGATAGTGCAAAACTGAGTAAAGATGAGCAGCAAAGGGCATTTCACACTCAACCGGTGTGGAAGCGCGCGGCGACCGTCTTTGCGGGACCTGCTTTCAACATCATTCTGACGGTCATTATCTTTAGCGTCTTCTTTGCCCTTTATGGGCGACAGATTTCCGATCCGCTTATCGCTGGCGTCCAGCCAGGTAGCCCGGCAGCAGAAGCAGGGTTTGAAGCTGGAGATCGCTTTATCAGCGTTGATGGCGAAAAGATCACAACTTTTTCTGACGTACAGCGTATCGTATCGGGAAGAGCAGGAGACAAGCTGAATTTCACCGTCGAACGTAATGGCAAGATGGTGGACCTGCAGGCTGTTCCGGCAATTGTCGAGCGAACCGACCCGCTTGGAAACAAGATCAAGCTAGGGGCCATCGGTGTGGAAACCACTGAAGCTGTCGGTAATTTTCGCCGGATTGAATATGGTCCCCTCGAATCAGTGGGGCAAGCTGTCATGGAGACAGGCTATATTATCAGTCGCACGGGGGAGTTTTTCCAGCGTTTCGCGGTAGGGCGCGAGGATAAATGCCAGCTTGGTGGTCCGGTCAAGATCGCCAACATGGCGGGCAAGGCGGCAAGTCAGGGTTTTGATTGGCTCATTCAACTGATGGCGATGTTGTCTGTCGGCATAGGGCTTTTGAACCTGTTTCCGCTGCCTCCACTGGATGGTGGTCATCTGGTTTTCTATGCAGTCGAGGCCATAAAAGGTAGTCCGGTGTCTGCTGCAGCGCAGGAAATTTTCTACCGTGCGGGGTTCCTTCTTGTTATGGGATTTATGGGGTTCGTACTTTTCAACGACCTGTTTGCCTGCTAGATGACTCTCCGGCTGGCTCAGGTGGTGATCTTGGGGATCGGTGCAGGCTGGAGGGTTCCAGTCAGCTAACCGCTATGATGCGTACCTTCGTCGATGAGGATCGGGGAAGGTGTTAAACAGAAGTGAAAATTGGGAGTGACTGCTAGAAAAGCTAAGCGATTTGTTTACCATAACGCTTGAATCGCGTGGCGCGGATGCCACGCTGGTTGCTTAAGTAAACAGAATTTAACCGTGACGCTTGCTTGTATGGAAAAACCGGGTATGACGGTTGTATCTGTACGTGCTTTTCTGGGTTAATCGCCCCGGGGACAGAAAAAACGAAGGTTCGGAAAGCCTATGACGGCAAGTTCTAAATTCTTTGGCGCCGCATCTGCGCTCGCCATGTCAGTGGCTCTTGTGGCTTCGGGTACTGCTGCACTCTCGCTGGCTTCGGTCAATATTGCCGAGGCTGCTGTCGTTAGCCGTATCGAGGTGCGCGGTAATACACGCGTCGACGCACAGTCCATCCGTGACAACATTGAGATTCGTCCGGGCAAGGCTTTCACCAGCGCCGATATCGATGCTGCGGTGAAGCGTCTGTTCGCGATGGGTCTGTTCTCGGATGTTCGCATCAATCAGTCCGGCAGTACGCTCGTCGTGAATGTTTCCGAGCGTTCGGTCGTCAACAATGTCCTTTTCCAGGGCAACAAGAAGATCAAGGATCCTGATCTCGCTCGCGCGGTTCAGCTCAAGGCTCGTTCGCCTTATGAAGCTGCAACGATGGAAGCAGACGTTGAAGCTATCAAGGGAGCTTACGCACATATTGGGCGCAGTGATGCGACTGTGAGTGCGCGTACTGTCGATCTTGGTCAGGGGCGTGTGAACGTCGTCTATGAAATCAACGAAGGCTCGCGCACGAAGATTGCAAACGTCGATTTCGTCGGCAATCAGGCATTTGGCTCCCGTCGTCTGCGTGATGTAATCTCGACCAAGCGTTCGAATCCGCTTTCGTGGCTGACGCGTAACGACGTGTATGACGAAGGTCGCCTTCAGGCTGACGAGGAAACGCTCCGTCGTTTCTATTACAATCGCGGCTATGCGGATTTCCGCGTCATCTCATCGAATGCGGTTCTCGATCCTTCGACCAACGAATACACGATCACCATCACGGTTGATGAAGGTCAGCGCTATACGTTCGGCAATGTAAGTGTCGAAAGCAACGTTGAGGGTGTTGAAGGGCAGGCGCTGGACCATCTGGTCAAGACGCGTTCGGGTAAGCCTTACAGCGCCAAGGAAATCGAAGATTCGGTGCTTGCGGTTACCGAAAATGTTGCTGGTAGTGGCTACGCCTTTGCAAAGGTCGAGCCGCGTGGTGATCGCGATTTCGAAAACCACACCATCTCGGTCGTTTATAGTGTTGACGAAGGTCCGCGCGCTTACATCCAGCGCATTGAAATCCGCGGCAACGACAAGACCCGTGACTTCGTGATTCGTCGCGAATTCGACATGAACGAAGGCGATGCTTTCAATCAGGTCATGGTGCAGCGTGCGAAGCGTCGTCTCGAGGCTCTTGATTTCTTCCAGACGGTCAATATTTCCACTGCACCCGGTTCCGAGCCGGATCAGGTTATTCTGGTTGTTGACGTCGTCGAAAAGTCGACCGGCGAGTTCTCGATCGGTGGTGGTTATACGACCGGTGGCGAATCGCCGGGTGCTCAGGTTGAGGCTGCTATCACCGAGCGTAACTTCCTCGGACGTGGCCAGTATATTCGTATCAGTGCCGGTGCCGGTCAGGACGATATGCGCAATTACGGTCTGTCGTTTACCGAGCCTTATTTCCTCGGTTACCGCCTCTCGGCTGGCTTTGACGTTTTCCGTCGTACGTATCGCGTAAATGACGATTACGACGTCGAACAAACCGGTGGTACGATCCGTTTCGGTCTGCCGATCACGGACAACTTCTCCGCAGGTATCGCGTATAATCTTGTTCAGGAAAAGTACGACCTGTTCCGCGCGGACAGAGAGAACTACTACGCGCCAGCGTTGTTGGAAGCGGCAGAGCATAGCCCTTGGCTCCGTTCGTCGATCAGCTACTCACTGACCTATAACTCCATCGATGACATGAAGAATCCGCATGACGGTCTTTATGGCAAGTTTACGCAGGAGTTTGCTGGTCTGGGCGGTGACGCGAAGTATATTAAGACGACTGCTAAGGCTAACTACTACAAGACGCTTTCCCAGGAAGCCGATATCGTTGGGATGCTGGGCGTCGGTGGCGGTTATATCCACGAATTTGGCAATGACGGCGTCCGTATCTTCGACTTGTTCAAGAATAATTCGGACATCATTCGCGGCTTTAAGTTCAACGGCATTGGTCCATATCAGGACGCCAATGATGGTAGACGTTACTGGCTGGGTGGCACGACCTATTTCAACGGTACGGCTGAAGTTCAGTTCCCGATGCCGCTCGTTCCGGAAAGCTTGGGCATTCGTGGTGCTCTGTTCGCGGATGCAGCTACGCTTTACGGTAACAATACCGATGGTGCTCTTGGTGACGACAAGAAGCTTCGTGCTTCGGCAGGTGTGAGCTTGATGTGGGCTTCTCCGTTCGGTCCTCTGCGCTTTGACTATGCGTTCCCGATCGCGAAGGCTGATACCGATAAGGTTCAGAACTTCAACTTCGGTGTCTCGACCAAGTTCTAATAGATTTGCCTTTTCCTGGGGTGTAAAAACCCCGGGAAAGAAAGTGTTTTGATGGCAGATCCTGTTTTTTTCGCGCCTTCGCGTGAACTCACGATTGGCGATATTGCAGATTTTACCGGTGCAAGACTTCGTGACCCGAAGCTTGCGCCGCGCTCTGTTTCGCGCCTTTCTTCGTTGAAGGATGCATCTGACGGTTCACTTGCTTTCGTCGAGGGCAAGAAGAACGCCGATGGCCTCTCCTTGATCAATGCTGCAGGCGTTCTCTGCACGGAAGCTCTTGTAGATAGTGTGCCGTCGCATATAGCGGCACTGGTTACCCGTAGTCCGCAACGGGATTTCGCATCTGTTGGTCGAATGCTGTTTCCAGCATCTGTCAGACCGGTTAGCTGGTTTGGAGAAACGGGTGTTTCTGCGGCGGCGATTATTCATCCATCCGCCCATATCGAAGATGGCGCAACCATCGAAGCCGGAGCGGTAATCGGGAGGGGGGTGACCGTTGGCTCCGGTACGTTGGTTGCTTCAACAGCCGTCATTGGCGAGGGTAGCCAGATAGGTCGCAACAGCTATATAGCGCCGGGTGTAACCGTTCAGTGTGCTTTCATAGGCAACCAGGTTTCGCTTCACCCAGGTGTTCGAATAGGACAGGATGGCTTCGGCTACGTTCCTGGCCCTGCCGGTTTGGAAAAGGTTCCCCAGCTTGGTCGGGTCATCATTCAGGACAATGTCGAGATTGGTGCCAATACCACGATTGATCGTGGTTCGTTGAATGACACCGTCATCGGCGAAGGCACGAAGATCGATAATCTTGTTCAAATCGCACATAACGTGCGATTTGGTCGTTTCTGTATTGTCGCGGCGCATTGCGGCATTTCCGGCAGTTGTGTCATTGGCGACCAGACCATGTTAGGTGGGCGCGTGGGGCTTGCCGATCATTTGATTATCGGCTCGCGCGTTCAGGTTGCCGCAGCGAGCGGCGTTATGAATGACATACCCGATGGGGAGCGCTGGGGTGGTATTCCTGCGCGGCCTATCAAGCAGTGGTTCCGCGATATTGCGAACATCCGCAGCATCGGGCAATCGAGAAAGGAACAATCCTCTGATGAGTGATGCAAATCAGACAAAGCTGGAAGCAGCAGATATCCAGGATCTTCTGGCAGTGTTGCCGCATCGCTATCCGTTTTTGCTGATCGACAGGATTGTCGACATTGACGGTGATGTCTCTGCAACCGGCATCAAGAATGTGACGATCAACGAGCCGCATTTCTCGGGACATTTCCCCGAAAAGCCAATCATGCCGGGTGTACTGATCGTTGAAGCTATGGCGCAGACAGCAGGTGCTATTTCGCTGCTTCAGCGTAAGACCGGACGCCCCGGCGTGGTCTATTTCATGACCATAGACAATGCGAAATTCCGTCGCCCGGTTATCCCGGGAGATCGGCTTCTGCTTCATGTGAAGAAGATCAAGCAACGCGCAAATATCTCGAAATATGAATGCATCGCGGAAGTTGATGGTGTAAAGGTTGCGGAAGCTGAAGTTGCTGCAATGATCAGCACAGCCGAAGAAAGCCAGTGAGCATATTGATGAAAGAAACATTCATTCACCCCACCGCTCTTGTGGAGCAGGGTGTGGAACTGGGGCAAGGTGTGTCTGTCGGCCCCTTCTGTCACATTCAGTCTGGCGCCGTCATCGGCGACAATTCGGAATTGATGAGCCACGTAGTGGTAACCGGTGCAACAACGCTCGGCGCAGGCGGAAAGGTTTATCCGCATGCTGTTCTGGGGTGCGATCCGCAGAACAATAAGCATAAGGGCGGCCCTACCAAGCTGAATATTGGTGTAAACTGCCTTATCCGCGAAGGCGTGACCATGCACAAAGGGTCAGACAGCGCGCGGGGTTACACGTCCGTCGGCGACAACTGTTCGTTTCTTGCTTATGCGCACGTAGCACACGACTGCGATACTGGCGATTACGTTACATTTTCCAACAACGTGATGATCGGTGGTCACACGACAATCGGGCATCATGCCATTCTCGGCGGCGGAGCAGCGATACATCAGTTTGTGCGCATTGGACATCACGCTTTCGTTGGCGGTATGGCCGCTGTTGTAAGCGATCTTATCCCTTATGGCATGGCGATTGGTGTGCATGCTCATCTTGGCGGATTGAATATCGTCGGTATGAAGCGCTCGGGTATGGAACGCAAGGAGATCCATAATCTCCGCCATGCAGTTCGGATGCTGTTCGACCGCACGAAGCCAATCCGGGAGCGCGCCAAGGACGTTCTGACTACGATACCAGACTCTCCGGCTGTCATTGACATGATCGATTTCATCAATGTCGATACCAAGCGGGCCTACTGTACACCTCCGCTTGATGCGGTCCATGGTGCGGCCGGGCATGACAGTAACGAAGATTGAGAAAATACTGCGTCTCGCAGATGATGCGGGACGCGTTGCGATTATCGCTGGCAATGGCCTGTTGCCAGTCAGCGTGGCCAGCGCCCTCGCAGCCGCAGGAAAATCGCCTTTCCTTGTGCCGTTGCGAGGAGAAGCCGATCCGACACTTTATAAGTATGAACATCAGGAAATTTCGATCGTTGAGTTTGCAAAACTCGTGCGGTCCATGAAGGATGCCGGTGTGGATCGGGTTGTCCTTGCCGGAGGGGTGACAAGCAGGCCCCATGTCAGCGATCTGAAGTTTGACTGGCCCACTTTACGTGCGGTGCCTTACGTTTTGCGCGCACTGGGGCAGGGCGACGATGCTCTGTTGCGCGCGTTCATAGGCCTGCTGGAATCCTTTGGCTTTAAAGTTGTCGGAGCTCATGAGGTCGTCCCGGATTTGCTTTCCCCGTCACCGGCTCAAGTCTTGACTCGAAAAGTACCAGACACCCGAGAACGTCATAATCTTGAACTTGCGATGGAATCTGCGCTTCGTCTGGGTGATCTTGATGTCGGGCAGGGTGCGATTGCAATTGGTGGTCGTGTCGTTGCTCTCGAAGGGGCGGAAGGCACCGATCAGATGATAGAACGTGTACGCGAGTTGCGTGCAGCCGGTCGTATACCTCGGCGGGGCGGCGTTCTCGTCAAGATGGCGAAACCGCAACAGGACGAGAGGGCGGATCTTCCGACCATTGGAATCTCGACAATAGATAAAGCCACGCAGGCGGGTTTGTCAGGAATAGCGGTTGAGGCGGGTAGAACATTCATTCTAGGCTTCGGCGAGACCATCGCTGCGGCAAACGACAAAGGCCTTTTTATCGAAACGGTCAGTCGCGAGAGAAAGGATATCAAGAAGTGAGCACCACCAGCCGGCCATTGAAAATAGCAATCGTGGCCGGTGAAGAATCCGGTGACCTTCTTGGCGCGGATCTGATTGATGCGTTGCGGACGCAAACGGACCGTCTGGTCGATATTGTAGGGGTCGGAGGTGATCACCTCGCAGCTCGTGGAATGAAATCCTTTTTTGATCCACACGAGATTGCACTTATGGGACTGGGCGCAATTCTTAAAAATTTGCCGGGGCTGATGTTACGCATCGGGCAGACGGCGCGACGCATTGTTGCAGAGAAGCCGGATTGCGTACTCCTGATCGACAGTCCTGAGTTTACACATCGTGTTGCCAGAAAGATCAGAGCCGCGAATCCGTCAATTCCTATTGTGAAGTATATAGCGCCGAGTGTTTGGGCCTGGCGTCCGCAGCGTGCAAGGGCGATGAAGGCTTATTTCGATCATGTGTTGACTATTCTTCCGTTTGAAGTCGAGGTTATGCAACGGTTGAGCGGACCGAGTGCCACTTATGTCGGGCACCGCCTTTCCAGCTATGAACCGATATTGCATGCGCGGGCTGCGCAGAAAGCTCTGGAAGCGCAACGGACTGTTGGAACCCGGAAAACGTTGCTTGTTCTGCCAGGCTCGCGTCGGACTGAAATCCAGATGCTCATGGAGCCGTTCGGACATGCTGTTAGCGAACTTGCGGCGCGTGTCGAGAAACTCGACGTTGTTCTGCCAACACTGCCCCGTATTGAGGAAATGGTACGGGATCTTTCTAAGAACTGGGCTATCAAGCCGCTCATTGTGCTGGGTGACGAAGAAAAGTGGAAGGCGTTTTCCCGCGCCGATGCGGCGCTCGCGGCTTCGGGAACTGTCTCGCTGGAACTGGCCCTCTCGCGCATTCCTAGTGTGCTTTCCTATAAGGCGGACTGGTTCGCACGCAAGTTTCTGATGCCTAAGATCACGATCTGGAGCGCAGCCTTGCCGAATATCATTGCCGACGAGCCGGTCGTTCCCGAATATTTTAACGAGTTTGTTCGTCCGGGAATGCTCGCTCGCAGTCTTGAGCGGCTGATGCGTCCCGGGTCGGCACGTCAAGCGCAACTGGACGGTTTTGATACGGTCGCTTCGATCATGTCAACCGAGCGCCCGTCTGGTGAGATCGGAGCGCAGGTCATTCTGGAACTGGCAAGCAATTCCAAGAGCTGATGTTCAACTGCAGACAAGACATGAAAAAACCCCGGTTGCCAAAGGCAACCGGGGTTTTCTTGTAGGTCAGATACTTATTTGCGCTTTGCGAGCGGCACGTAATCGCGTTCGGGAGCGCCTGTATAAAGCTGGCGCGGACGGCCGATCTTTTGCTGTGGATCCTCGATCATTTCCTTCCACTGTGCAACCCAGCCGACGGTGCGGGCGAGTGCAAAGAGAACCGTGAACATTTCAGTTGGGAACCCGAGAGCCTTCAGGGTGATGCCCGAATAGAAGTCGATGTTCGGATAAAGCTTTTTCTCGATGAAATACTCATCCGTCAGGGCGATCTTTTCGAGTTCCATTGCAACGTCGAGCAGCGGGTCGTCCTTGATGCCGAGTTCGCCCAGAACCTCATGGCAGGTCTTCTGCATGATCTTTGCACGTGGATCATAGTTCTTGTAGACGCGGTGACCGAAGCCCATCAGGCGGAACGGATCGTTCTTGTCCTTTGCACGGGCGATGAATTCAGGAATGTTGTCAACAGAACCGATTTCAGCAAGCATGTTAAGTGCGGCTTCGTTTGCACCACCATGAGCTGGGCCCCAGAGGCAGGCAACGCCAGCCGCGATACATGCAAAAGGATTGGCACCAGAAGAACCGGCGAGACGCACGGTTGACGTCGAGGCGTTCTGCTCATGATCCGCATGAAGGATAAAGATGCGGTCCATGGCGCGTGCCAGAACCGGATTGACCTTGTAATCCTCGCACGGGACGCCAAAGCACATATGCAGGAAGTTCGACGCGAAATCGAGGTCGTTCTTCGGATACATGAACGGCTGACCGATATGGTATTTGTACGCCATGGCAGCAAGCGTCGGAACCTTGGCAATCAGACGAATCGACGCGACCATACGTTGATGCGGATCCGTAATATCAGTGGAGTCGTGATAGAATGCTGACATCGCACCGACACAGCCAACCATCACTGCCATAGGATGGGCATCACGACGGAAGCCCGTAAAGAACTTCGTCATCTGTTCGTGAATCATCGTGTGGCGCGTCACACGATAGTCGAAGTCAGACTTCTGGGTTGCGGTCGGCAGTTCACCGTAGAGAAGCAGATAGCAGGTTTCCAGAAAATCACCGTGTTCGGCGAGCTGATCGATCGGGTAGCCGCGATAGAGTAGGGTGCCTTCGTCGCCATCGATATAAGTGATCTTGGATTCGCACGATGCCGTGGACGTGAAGCCCGGATCGTAGGTGAACATCTGTGAATTCTTGTAGAGTGGACCGATATCAACGACGTCTGGTCCGACAGTGCCTTGTCGCACAGGCAGATCGAATGTTTTGCCTTCTAGTGTAAAGCTGGCTGTCTTATCTGACATCGTGTTTCCTTTCATTTCCACTTTGCCGCCCGCACGACGGCAGAATCGTAATCATTGTTATAATTTATCTTTTATCTCTCGGCATGGTCCCCGCCCCTGAGGGGACCATCAGCGTTTAACGCATTATCCTAACGATTTTGCCCGTCAAACTATCCCAAACGGTTCGTGATGCAATGCGTAATTTGAACTATTTAAGTGGGTTTTGTCACGTCAGCGTGAATGATCCCACCTTAAACGATTTGATCGCGAATACGCCCCAGAGACTCTTCGCGTCCAAGGACGAAAAGTACGTCGAATACACCCGGAGAAGTGGCTCGACCGGTCAGTGCGGCGCGCAATGGTTGTGCGATCTTGCCCAGTTTCAGCCCAGTTTTCTCCGCGTGAGTCCGTACAACGGCATCGAGAGCTTCAGCGGTCCACTCGCCTGCTGCTTCTAAATCAGGGAGTACGGATTTGAGCACAGCGCGGCCTTCTTCGTTCAGGAGAGACGCAGCCTTCTCATCAAGATCGAGCGGCCGAGTAGCGAAGATGAACTTCGACCCGTCAGCCAGTTCCACCAGAGTTTTGGCACGGTCCTTCAAGCCAGGCATGGCCGCAAGCAATTGCGCGCTTCGCTTGTCGTCCAGAGCGTCTGCAATTTCCTTACCACTTTCGATTTCCGGCAGAACGGCGACGAGCGCGTCGTAAAGCGCTTTATCATCGCTGGCACGCATATAGAGGCCGTTAATTGCCTCAAGCTTTTGAAAGTCGAAGCGGGCTGCGCCCTTATTGATATCTTTGACGTCGAACCATTCGATCATTTGCTCGGTCGACATGACTTCGTCATCACCGTGGCTCCAACCGAGGCGCACGAGATAGTTGCGCAGGGCCGCAGGCAAATAGCCCATTGCACGGTAGGCATCGACACCCAGAGCGCCGTGACGCTTGGAGAGTTTTGCGCCATCGGCACCATGAATGAGGGGGATATGCGACATTTGTGGTACGTCCCACCCCATCGCATCATAGATTACGGTCTGTCGCGCGGCGTTGGTAAGATGATCGTCGCCGCGAATGATGTGCGTCACTCCCATATCGTGATCGTCGACCACAACCGCATGCATATAAGTCGGCGTACCGTCGGAACGCAGAATGATGAAATCATCGAGATCCTTGTTCGGGAAACGCACGTCGCCCTGCACAGCATCCCGAACGAGGGTTTCGCCCTCCTGCGGAGCCTTGATCCGGACGACGGGCTTCACGCCTGCAGGCGCTTCAGACGGATCGCGATCACGCCAGCGACCATCATAACGCGGCGGGCGGCCTTCCGCCCGTGCTTTCTCGCGCATTTCTTCCAGTTCTTCTGGCGTTGTATAGCAATAATATGCCTTCCCAAGAGCGACGAGTTCTTCCGCTACTTCACGATGGCGAGGTGCGCGTTCAAACTGTGAGATAGCGTCGCCGTCCCAATCCAGACCTAACCAGGTCAGCCCATCGAGAATGGCAGCCGTCGCGGCGTCTGTGGAACGTTCCCGGTCGGTGTCTTCGATGCGCAGCAACATCTTGCCGCCATTGTGCTTGGCATACAGCCAGTTGAACAAGGCAGTGCGCGCACCACCGATGTGCAAATACCCCGTGGGCGAGGGGGCAAAACGGGTAACGACCGGTTTCGACATGATAGCTCCACTGTGTCATGCGCCTTTTGAGAGTAGCGGCGAATGCCGAGACACTGGCGCAAACTTGAATTCTAACGCCTGCGGGAGAAACTCCGGCAGGTAATCGGGGTTCGTGATGCGAACCCACTCGATTTCGGCTGCGGTTCATGTAGCATAGGCAGCAATGTGCGCAAGGGTTTCACATCCCTTTCGTGCTGATGTGCCGTCGTTCTTTCGGGGTATTTCGGCGGTTTGGGCTAACTTTTGCGGTCAGGCGGGGGCATGACAGGCATCAGGGAAGCGAGCAATGCCAACGAACGGGCGCTTGTCAGAAGCATGCCCGATGGTCTGTTGCGTGCTTTGTTGCCAGAGGCCTGGCCCCATGATGAAACAGAACCTCCGGCAAATCTGGAATTGGTCAAGCCGCCTGTACTCAGCCGGCGTGAGCGTCTACTCTCCATTCTCTTCGTTGCGACGGATCAGGTCAGGGCAGCAATTGCAACCGAAGCCGGACGAGGCGCATTTTTTCTCTTGCTGCCAGTTTTCTCCGGTGTTGGCGCAATCATCTATTTTACGCTCTCATTTGAACCTGCGTGGACACCACTTCTATCCATGCTTGCGATCGCCGGCGGCTTGCGAATTGCAACGCGAAGGCACCATGTCGCTACGCAAGGCATAACGTTGGCCATCGCTTTGATAGCCGGTCTTGTGGTCGGTAAATGGGAGACGGAACGTCGTGCAACGCCGATGCTGGGCTCCGATGTAGCGACACGTGTGACGGGACGAGTTATTGCGCTAGAGTATCAGGATAACGAAAGCTGGCGGATAACACTTGATGTGCTCCAGACTGAGCGCCCGAAGCTCCGTTTTCCACCGAAACGCATCCGGGTCAATGCAAGGGACATTCCGGCGTCGACAGTGATTGGTGGTGGCCTGACGGGTTATGTGCGATTGCGTATCCCGTCGGGTCCGGTTCGCCCCGGCAATTATGATTTCTCGTTTCACGCCTATTTCAATGGGATTGGCGCTAATGGCTTCTTTCTGGGAACACCCAAAGTGGCGGCGGTTTCTGCACCAGACGACCTGACTGCTGAAATTTCCCAATGGATTGCCATCTTGCGTGTTCGGGTTTCTGAACGAATCGAGGAAGTGATTGGTGGGGAAGACGGCAGTGTCGCCTCAGCGTTAGTTGCGGGCACACGTGCAGGGATCAGCGAACAGACGAATGAAGATCTGCGCAAAGCGGGCCTCGCGCACATTTTATCGATATCGGGCTTGCATATGGCGCTTGCTGCCGGGGTCGTCATGCTGTCGTTGCGGTCTCTCTTTGCGCTATTTCCGTCTTTCAGCGTGCGGCATCCAGTCAAGAAGTACGCGGCGCTTCTCTCTCTTATGAGCTGTACCTTCTATCTTGCCATGTCAGGTGCGGATGTCGCCGCGCAACGAAGTTATGTAATGGTCGCGATCATGCTCGGTGCATTGCTGGTGGATCGAGCTGCCATCAGCATGCGCAATTTGGCGATTGCAGCCATCGCTATGATTGCTATTTCGCCGCATGAGATATTGGGGCCGAGTTTTCAGATGTCTTTCTCGGCCACGGCCGCGTTAATTGCCGGTTATGCCTGGTGGAGCGAGCGCAATACGAGCAGGCGTGTTGGGAAGGAAAAACATGGCAAGGCCACCTATGGCTTCGCTGGGAAAATACTGAAACCGATCACGGCCGCAGGCGCCACTTCACTCATTGCCGGGCTGGCCAGCGGAATTTTTGCTGCTTATCATTTCAACAATACAGCACCGTTAGGTCTGCTCGGCAACGTTCTCGCTGAGCCCGTAATAGCTCTTCTTGTGATGCCGTTTGCTGTCTTCGGTCTTGTGCTGATGCCCTTACAACTGGACTGGGTACCTTTGCAGATCATGGGTTGGGGAATTTTCGTTGTCAGGCACATTGCTGCCTTCGTTGCGGCGTGGTCACCCGATGGTAATCCGGGGGCAATGCCCGTGCTCACGCTCGTCTTCTGGACCATTGCGCTCGTTTTGGCTGTTGTTCTATCGACCAGGCTGAAAGCACTGGCGCTCCCGTTCATCGTTCTTGGGCTCATTGTTTTCATCAGAGAGCCTTACCCCGATATTGTAATATCGGAGGACGCCAAACTGGTAGGAGTCCGACTGGCTGAAGGGAGATTCGCAATCAATCGCAGCCGCCCCTCGCAATTCACGATCGACAATTGGAAAACCGCCTATCTGATAGAAGAGTTCATCGCGCCACCATCAGGCAAAAACAAGAAACGAACTGATGGGGATGGGTTCGAATGCGAAGATGGATTGTGCACGATCAGTTTGCGTAATGGTCGCACACTCGCCTACACCGCAGATGTCGCGATGCAGGAGATAGCATGCAATATCGGCGATGTGGTTATTCTCGCGGTTCCCGGCAAAGACGCATCTTGCGGTCGTTCCACAATTCTGAGCATCAGTAAACGCGATCTAGCGCTAAAGGGGGCGGTGGAAATCAGGCTCGGGGAAGGACAAGAACAAACCCGAGCTTTCCAGGCTTTATCGGTAATTTCATCCGAAACAGCGAAATCGGACGTAGGACAGCCAATATCTGATCTGCAACACGACAACCGAATAACATTTGCAGTCGATGCACCGAGCCGTCCCTGGCATTTGCATCGCATCCATTCGCGTCCGGCACGCGGCTTGCCCGAACGCGAGTACAAATCCAGATCTCGCACTGTCAAAAATGCAGCGAACTGTTCACCCGACGCCGATGATGAAGCAAATCGCTGCAATTGATTCTCGAACAGTGTCAATTAAAACGGAATCAGGGAGCCGCTTAATTTCGATGCTCACGCGTTAATCTACGCAAACCGCTTCGTTCTTTTACTGGAAATGCTCTAATTCTTTGTTTTTACGCGCATCCTATCCGAAAACCGTTTTATAGTTTTCGGGATGCGCTCTAGTAGCGGCGGATCAGGCCGACAAGCTTGCCCTGCACGCGAACACGGTCCGGTCCGAATATTCTTGTCTCGTAAGCCGGGTTAGCGGCTTCAAGAGCGATGGATGCACCTTTACGACGAAAACGTTTCAACGTTGCTTCTTCGTCATCGACAAGCGCTACCACGATCTCACCGGGGTTAGCGGAATCACCGCGCTTGATGATGACAGTGTCCCCGTCGAAAATTCCAGCATCGATCATTGAATCGCCCCTGACCTCAAGTGCGTAATGTTCGCCTGCGCCAATCATTTCCGGTGGCAGATTAAGGGAATGAGTCTGATTCTGAATTGCGGAGATCGGTACACCCGCAGCAATTCGCCCCATAACTGGTACAGACACAGTCGCAGACGTATCGTCATTGGTGGCTACGGGGGCAGGGCGCGCGGGTGAGGGAGACGGTGGCGCTTTACCCAAGCTACCTTCAATAACGCTAGGGGCGAATTTCTTTTGCGCATTGAGGCCAGGAGCAATGGAATCCGGCAGGCGCAAAACCTCAAGTGCACGTGCTCTGTTCGGCAGGCGGCGGATGAAGCCACGTTCTTCCAACGCCGTAATCAGACGGTGGATACCCGATTTTGAAGCCAGATCGAGCGCTTCCTTCATTTCATCGAAAGACGGCGGAATACCTGTTTCTTTCAGACGTTCATGAATGAACAGCAGAAGCTCGTGCTGTTTACGGGTTAACATGCGCGACACCCTCCCGGCCAAGAATCGAGAAAAACAAAACCAGAACGAACACTATATGTTCCAGTCTTGTTCTGCAATGGTTTTAAAATCATTAACGCTTGAGCCGAGAGCGAACGGAATGCCATGCTTGCAGAGCTTTATTTGGAAGTCAGGGTAATTTGGAGTTTAAATAATATATAATTTACAATAGATTATATGTTTCTCTTCATGCATTATCGAGGTCGAAAGTTGTGTCAAATCTATAGCATGAGGACACGGCAATCGTCGCCGACCACAGCCTCTGGGGCGTTCTCATCCCTGATGAGAAGTGCTTTCGAGCCGACGAGAGCCGAAAGCATAGACGAATCCTGGATTGGAAATGGCTTTGCTATCAGAGTTCCATCCGGGGTTGATTCGATTGTAGCTCGGATATAATCGCGGCGGTGGTCATTCGCAGGTAGGGTCGCGCCCAGCTTTGCGGGCCGGATATCGGCATTGAGGCTGGTTCCGGCAAGCTTGGCGACAAGCGGGCGGAGAAAGACGAGGCTGCAGACGAGGCTAGAAACCGGATTACCGGGCAAGCCTATCACATGCACGATTTTGCCATTCACACCGATTCGTCCGTACATCAGGGGTTTGCCCGGCCTCATGGCTATCTTCCAAAAATCGAGACTGACCCCCAATTTTTGAAGCGCGCCATGCACAAAATCCCGGTCACCGACGGACGCGCCGCCAATCGTAATCAGAATGTCGATGCCACTTTGCAGGCTGTCTGCTATTGCCTGTTCGATCTTGGCGGGATCGTCCGGAATGATTCCCTTGTCTTCAGGGCTACCACCCGCCCGCCTTATGATTTCGGCGATTCCAACACTGTTCGATGCAACAATCTGGTCCTTTCCGGGTGTTACGCCCGGCGTGACAAGCTCATCACCGGTCGCAATGATTGCCACCTTGGGTTTTTGAAATACATCGATTTTCGCGTTTCCACTTGCAGCGGCTAGCGACAGGGCTGCGGCATCCAGCTCACGTCCGCTCGAAATGACGATGTTACCGGGCGAAAAATCGAGGCCCGCACGGCGTATATGCCGTCCCGGCTCTATTCCTTCGTGAACAGTGAGCCGGTTACCCGAACGCTTGGTGTGTTCCTGAATGACAATTGTGTCTGTACCTTTGGGCAGTGGCGCGCCGGTGAAAATGCGAACCGCCTGTCCGATCCCTAATTCGCCTTCGAAGCGATTGCCCGCTGCCGATTCGCCGATGATGTCGAACTCAACGGGATAGGAGATGTTGTCCGGCGCGATCAGGGCGTAACCGTCCATGGCCGATCCGTCGAACGGCGGCTGCAGAAAATGTGCCAAAACTGGTGTTGCAACCACGCGCCCACCTGCATCTGACAAAGCGACCTGCTCTTTACCGTGCGGTTCTGCGGATTTCAGGATGCGGGCCAGTGCTTCATCGACCGGGAGAAGGGACATGGCGTTTCCTCTCGAACTGAATTGTTGACCCGTCTAGACCACAGAATCTGTCCAGATGAGTTGATCCAGAGCAAAGTCTAGCGGTTTATGCTTTCCAGTCACCTGATTTGCCGCCGCTCTTTTCGGTAACGCGGATACCGCCGATCTCCATATGTTTGTCGACGGCTTTGGCCATGTCATAGATCGTAAGACATGCGACAGAAACGGCGGTGAGGGCTTCCATTTCCACGCCGGTGCGCCCCTTGAGCTTGGTCAGCGCACGAACGCGCAAACCGGGCAATGTCTGATCCGGCTCGATTTCGACGGCTACTTTGGTCAGCATCAGTGGATGGCAGAGGGGAATCAGATCGGCGGTCTTTTTAGCCGCCATGATGCCAGCCAGACGCGCGGCGCCAATGACGTCACCCTTAGCGGCGTTGCCTTCCAGAATGAGCGCCAGCGTTTCCGGCTTCATTCTGACCGACCCTTCGGCCGTAGCTTGACGTTCAGTCTCGTCCTTGGCACCAACATCCACCATATTGGCAGCACCGGTCTGGTCGATATGGGTGAGTTTGGATGGCATCGATCAAGCCTTGCCAGTCAGCAGTTCGTGGGTAGCCGCTGCAACATCGGCCTGCCGCATGAGGCTCTCTCCGATGAGGAATGTCCCGATTCCAGACTTTTTCAGACGCAGGCAATCTTCGTGTGTGAATATGCCGCTTTCACCGACCAGAACGCGATCGGCTGGCGCCATCTTCGACAGCCGTTCCGAAACGGCCAGATCGACCTCAAATGTACGCAAATTGCGATTGTTGACGCCGAGCAGACGCGACGAAAGCTTCAGTGCGCGTTCCATCTCGGCTTCGTCATGCACTTCGATGAGTGCATCCATGCCAAGCTCGAACGCGGTCTCTTCCAACGCCTTTGCAAGATCATCATCGACGCTTGCAAGAATGATCAGAATGCAATCTGCACCCCAACTACGGGCTTCGTGTACCTGATAGGTATCGAACAGAAAATCCTTGCGCAGCGCCGGGAGACTACAAGCGTTGCGAGCTGCCGTCAGAAATTCCGGCGCTCCCTGAAAGGAAGGTGTGTCAGTCAGCACTGAAAGACATGCAGCGCCACCAGCTTCATAGGCTTTTGCAAGTGTAGGCGGATCGAAATCAGGACGGATCAAGCCCTTCGATGGGCTTGCCTTCTTGATTTCAGCAATCAGCGCGAATTCACCAGCGGCGCGTTTTGCCTCCAGCGCTTTGAGAAAACCACGCGGCGCTTCCTGATCCTGTGCGCGTGCCTTCAAATCAGCGACGGTACGCTCGGCTTTTGCAGCAGCGATTTCTTCGCGCTTGTAAGCCTCGATCTTGCGCAGAATGTCGGTGGACATGACTTAATCCTTTCCGTCAGGCGGCTTTGTCGTTGGAAACGGCAATCACCTTCTGCAAAACATCAAGTGCTGCGCCGCTGTCGATGGATTGTGCCGCGAGAGCGATGCCTTCTTTCAGATCCTTCGCTCTGCCTGCAATGACGAGTGCTGCGCCTGAATTGAGCAGGACGATATCTCGATAGGCATTTTTACTGCCTTCAAGCACGCCAAGCAAAGCCTTGGCATTCAGCGAAGCCTCGCCACCCTTCAGTTCTGCCGGATCGCAACGACGGAGTCCAACTTCTTCAGGCGTGACTTCAAACGTACGGATTTGACCGTTCTCGAGGGCGGCAACTTGTGTCGTGCCCGCGGTGGTCATTTCGTCGAGCCCGTCGCCATACACAACCCAGGCTGCTTCGGAGCCTAGCTCCTTGAGAACTTCGGCCAACGGTACGAGCCATTGCGGCGCGAATACTCCAACAAGCTGATGCTTGACACTGGCCGGATTGGAAAGAGGGCCGAGCAGATTGAAGATGGTGCGTGTTCCAAGTTCGACGCGGGAAGGGCCGACATGGCGCATGGCAGAATGGTGCATCGGTGCAAACATAAAGCCGAGGCCGGCTTCGGTAATGCTGCGGCTGATAATGTTCGCATCAGCTTCGATATTGATGCCTAGCGCAGCTAGCGCATCGGCCGCGCCAGAACGTGACGAGAGAGCGCGGTTGCCGTGCTTGGCGACGGGAACACCGGCACCAGCTACAACAAACGCCGAGCAGCTTGAGACGTTGTAGGAACCCGACTGGTCACCACCGGTTCCGACAATATCGATCGATTCGGCAGGAGCTGAGACTGCCAGCATCCGTGAGCGCATGGATGCAACCGCACCGGCAATTTCCGGTACAGTTTCACCGCGTACGCGCAATGCCATCAACAGTCCGCCGATCTGCGACGGAGTTGCCTGTCCCGACATCATTATATCGAAGGCAGCCCTGGAATCCTCAAGCGAAAGCGGTTCGCCCGATGCAGCTTTCGCGATATAGGGTTTTAGATCAGCCATTTTGGATGCCCATCGTTCTTAAAACGCCAGAGCGTTGTTGATGACGGCCTGATTTATCTTCACAGGGTACTGCTTCTGCAATTCGCCGACGAGCTGCTCGAGAACATCATCCGAGAGTGACGTCGCCAGATATTTCTGCTGCTGTTCCGGAATAGCTTCCGGGCCAGCTCCCGCAGGTTCGGTTACTTCAACAACCTTGAACAGAATCTGGGCATTGTCCGAAGGTGCTGCAGCGCTCCCGGTGAAACCATCTGCTCCACGGAAAATCTGTGCTGCTGCGGCCGTTCCGATATCGGCATCGTTGGTCGTGCGGACGACGCCACGCTTGGTCTGCTTCTCAACGCCCAGTTCCGAGGCAATCGTGTCGAGTGTCGCACCGCCGTCGAGGCGCTTCTTCAGTTCTTCCACACGCTGGTTGAGGCGCTTGACAGCTTCCTCGCCTTTCCATGCCGCAACCACCTTGTCCTTGACTTCGTCAAGTGTGCGTTCACGTGCCGGAGTTACGCCATCAATCTGATACCAGAGATAACCGACGTTGCCCATGGTCAGGGCGTCGTTGTCAAAACCCTGGTCGGCCTGGAAGGCAGAGGAAAGCAGCGCTTCGGAGTTTGGCAGCTGCACAGGATTACCAGAAGGATCGTTGCCCTCGGCGTCGACGGCTTCCACGGTGACGGACTTGAGGCTTAGCTTCTTTGCCACATCAGCCATGGATGCGCCGTCGGAACGGTCCTGCTCATAAGAGTCATGAATGCCGCTGATGCTGCTTGCTGCGATATTGTTGGCAAGCGTGGTGCGAATTTCGCCTTCAACTTCGGCTTGTGGCTTCACATGAGCCGGTTCGATCTGCGTCACGCGCAGGATAACCGGACCAAAGCCGCCCTTCACCACCGGGCTCACGCCATTCTCTGCCAGTGCAAAAGCTGCATCGGCAACGGCCTGATCAGGAATGGCGGATTTCTCAAACGTGCCAAGCTTCAGGTCGTCTTCTGTTTTGCCCTGTTCCTTGCCGATATCGACAAAGCTGGTTCCTGCGGCGATCTTTTGCTGGGCAGCTTCAGCCGCGGCGTCATCGGCAAAGCTTAACTGTTCGATGGTGCGCTTTTCGATCGTGCTGAAGCGTTCTTTGTTCTTTTCGTAATATTGTTTGATTTCATCCTGTGTGACAGCAGACGGATCGGCAATGTCCGTCGGTTCCAGCTTCACATAAGTTATCTTCCGGTATTCCGGTGCCTTGTACTCGTCCTTGTGCGCGTCAAAATAGGTCTTGAGTGCATCATCGGACGGGGCAGGGACAGTATCGGCTTTTTCAGCCTGAATGGTTACATAGTCGACGCTGCGGGTTTCGCCCTGATAAAGAGCTAGCGCCTTCAAGGCTGCGTTTGGAAGCTTGATGCCGTCCGTTGCAGCTTCCACGATTTGCTGGCGGCGAGCCACTTTCGCGCGATTGTCGAGGTAATCCTGCGCACGAATGCCGGATTGGCGAAGCACCGCATCGAACTGTGCACGATTGAAGTTGCCACTTGCATCATGGAAAGCAGGATCTTCGCCGGTCAGCCGAGCGATCCCGTCCTTGGAAAGGCCGAGCTGCATGTTCCGCGCGCCTTCATCCAGAACTACGCCGGCCGCGAGCTGGGCGAGTACCTGATTTTCGAGGCCGAGCGCTTTCGCCTGTTCGCGCGTCAGACGCTGGCGAAACTGCTGTGACAGACGCATCATCTGTTGCTCATAGGCGAAACGATAGTCAGTGGCGCTTACTTCGGAATCGCCTGCCGTCAAAGCGGCGGTGCCTGTCAGGCCGCCGCGAAAGACATCGGAGATGCCCCAGATCGCAAAGCTCAGTACAAGCAGGCCAAGTAAAAGTTTGGCGACCCAGGATTGAGCGGCGGAACGCAGGCTGTCGAGCATTGGAAACCCTTCAAGAATAAATCGAAGCTCGGTTTTCATAGATAGAGCTAGTCAGGGGATAACCTCAAGCCAGCCCTATATGCAAGGTCTCATTGCATGTTGGCACTCAAGAACATTTGCATTGCGGCACGAATACGCTTAGTCAGTGGCAAATTTTGGCGCTGGCCCGCTTTCAAGAGGCGGTTGCGCCTTCTGTTTTGAACAGGCGAGGAGAATGAAATGACTCCGGGAATCCGTCCGCTGGTTGCTGGCAACTGGAAGATGAATGGCACGGGAGAAACCCTGACCGAATTGCGTGCGATTGCTGCCGGTCTGAGCTCCGATCTTGGCCGCAAGCTTGATGCAGTTATCTGCGTACCTGCGACACTTCTTTCTCGCGCAGCGGAAACGCTCGAAGGTGAAACCGTCGGCCTCGGTGGCCAGGATGCTCACCATAAAGTGTCTGGTGCGCATACGGGTGATGTTTCTGCTGAAATGCTTAAGGAAGCGGGCGCCACGCATGTGATTATCGGTCACTCCGAGCGTCGGACCGACCATCAAGAAAGCAATGAGGTTGTTCTCGCCAAGATCGAAGCCGCATGGGCAGCCGGACTGATTGCAATCGTTTGCGTCGGCGAGACTGCCGATGAGCGCAAAGCGGAGCGTACGCTTGACGTGATCGGCAAACAGCTTGCTAGTTCTTTGCCAGATGGTGTGAATGCCGAGAACACGATCATTGCTTATGAACCTGTTTGGGCAATTGGCACGGGGTTGACGCCGACGGTGCAGGACGTTCGCGCTGCACATGCATTCATGCGTGAGCAAATGATCGAGCGTTTCGGCGCGAAAGGCGCGCATCTTCGGCTGCTCTACGGCGGTTCAGTCAAACCTTCCAACGCAATCGAATTGCTCGGCGTTGCAGATGTTGATGGCGCACTTGTCGGTGGGGCAAGCTTGAAGGCCAGTGATTTTCTCGCCATATGCGAAACCTATCGTAATTTGTAACCGGCACATCATGTCTGTCTATCTTGGTCTCGGGGCTTGGATTATCGGACAATAGCGTGTAAAGAGCCGCTCTAGTTTTAGGGATATAAAGACCGTAACCCATGCAGACCGTAATCATTGTCATTCACTTGTTGATCGTGCTGGCGCTTGTCGGCGTTGTGCTTATCCAGCGTTCGGAAGGCGGCGGCCTTGGTATTGGCGGTGGTTCGGGGTTCATGACGGCTCGCGGTGCAGCGAACGCGCTGACCCGCACGACAGCCATTCTTGCGATCGGTTTCTTCGCAACCTCGCTTATTCTGGGTATCATGGCGCGCTACGGCGAAAAGCCGACCGATATCCTCAATCGTATCCCTGCGGCAACCGGCAGCCAGACTGCTCCTGCAGGCGGCAACGGCGGCATTCTGAACCAGTTGGGCGGTGAGTCTTCGCGTCCTGACGCCAATCAAACGACGCCTACGACGCCAGGTGCGGTGGCTCCGACAACGCAGCCCGACGCTACCCAGCCGCAGGCTCCGATCGTTCCGGAAACACCGGCCAACCCGGTTCCAAGCTCGCAGTAAAAAACCGAGCAATATGAACACAATGCGAAACCGGCCCTTGAGGCCGGTTTTCTTTTTGTTAACCATGGCACTCCAAAGTGTTGCAGCTAGGCAATAGGCCGCCGCGAATCGCATTGCAGAATGATGACGGCGAATTGAGAACCGGATCAGTTTGCAGTAAGCAGAGCGAAAGTCTGGTCGCAATGAACGCGGCAGGCGTTTCTCCCTTGTGCTTGAATTTTCGGGAACCGAACATGTTTTCACGCCGTATTCTGATGGCCGGTATTGCAAGTCTTTGTTTTGGAGCGACTGCTCCGGCATTTGCAACTTCGCCGGTTAGCGCTGAAGCGCAGCTCAATGAAGCTGCCGCATCTGTTCAGCAGGTTGCTCTTTCAAGCGATGCCAAGGCCAACCCTGAAAAGCCGAAAAAGAAAAAGGTTTCCAAGAACGGCAACACGGTAAAAGCCAATAAGTACAGTATCGATCCAAAGTTTCGGGCGCAGGAAGTAGCCTTCACTGGCTATAAGCCGGGCACCATCGTGATCGACCCGAAACAGCGTTTCCTCTACCTCGTTGAAACCTCGTCGACCGCTCGGCGTTATGGCATTGCGGTGGGCAAGCAGGGATTGGAATTTAAGGGCACCGGAACAATCAATGCGAAGCGCGAATGGCCGCGCTGGATTCCTACAAAGGAAATGATCGAACGCGATCCAGCTCATTATGGTCGTTTCAAGAATGGCATGGATGGCGGTCCGGGCAACCCGCTTGGCTCCCGCGCCCTTTACTTGTTCCAGGGGAACAAGGACACCTACATCCGCATTCACGGTACCGTTCAGCCTTGGACCATCGGTAGCTCAGCTTCCAATGGCTGCTTCCGCATGATCAATGAGGATGTGATGGATCTTTACGAGCGCGTCGGTCTTGGCACCGAAGTGGTTGTTCTCTGATCTGTAAATGACTATCTGAATGTGGCCGGGCTTACGGGCTCGGCCTTTTCTTTTGCGTCAGTCGCTATTCTGGCTAGTGGAAGCTGTGGATTTCGAGCTTCGACATGGCTTTATCTGAATAGGGGCGCTAGAGAATGCAAACGTATTCGCTCCGGAGTTTCTGGCTCCGATGTTTCTTTGTGTAACCACGATTACCGCCTGACTTCGGTGAAAAACACTGCCGGGGCGCATTTTTTTGTGGCGGAATCAATCAAGAAAGTCTAACGAGATAAGCCCATGGCGCGATATGTATTCATCACAGGCGGCGTGGTTTCTTCCCTCGGAAAAGGCATAGCCGCTGCAGCACTGGCTGCACTCCTTCAGGCACGCGGTTACCGCGTGCGTATCCGTAAACTCGACCCTTATCTGAATGTCGATCCCGGCACGATGTCGCCTTACCAGCATGGTGAGGTGTTCGTCACTGACGACGGTGCTGAAACAGATCTTGATCTGGGCCATTACGAGCGGTTCACCGGTCGTCCTGCCAATCAGCAGGACAATATCACCACCGGTCGCATCTACCGTAATATCATTGAAAAGGAACGCCGCGGCGATTATCTCGGTGCGACGGTTCAGGTCATTCCGCATGTGACCGACGAGATCAAGAACTTCGTCCTCGAAGGTAACGAGGACTATGATTTTGTTCTTTGCGAAATCGGTGGCACGGTTGGCGATATTGAAGCTATGCCGTTCCTCGAAGCGATCCGTCAGCTTGGCAATGAACTGCCACGCGGAACTGCGGTTTATATCCATCTGACCTTGATGCCTTATATTCCGGCGGCTGGCGAGTTGAAGACCAAGCCGACCCAGCATTCGGTCAAGGAACTGCGCTCTATCGGTATTGCTCCAGATATTCTTCTGGTCCGTGCTGATCGCGAGATTCCTGAATCAGAACGTCGCAAGCTGTCGCTGTTCTGTAATGTCCGCGAAAGCGCGGTCATTCAGGCGCTCGACGTGGCGACGATCTATGATGTTCCGATTGCCTACCATAAGGAAGGCCTTGATTCGGAAGTCCTGTCTGCATTCGGTATCGATCCGGCTCCGAAACCGCGTATGGATCGCTGGGAGGAGGTTTCCAATCGTCTCCACAATCCAGAAGGTGAAGTGACCATTGCCATCGTTGGCAAATATACCGGTCTCAAAGATGCCTATAAATCGCTGATCGAGGCACTTTATCATGGCGGCCTTGCCAACAAGGTGAAGGTCAATCTCGACTGGATCGAGGCGGAAGTCTTCGAAAGCGAAGATCCGGCTCCATATCTGGAAAAGGTTCACGGCATTCTGGTGCCGGGCGGCTTTGGCGAACGTGGTGCGGAGGGCAAGATTCTTGCAGCGAAGTTCGCTCGCGAACGCAAGGTTCCTTACTTCGGTATCTGTTTCGGTATGCAGATGGCTTGCATTGAAGCTGCTCGCAATCTCGTCGGCATTGAAAACGCCTCATCGACCGAGTTCGGCCCGACCAAGGAGCCGGTTGTCGGTCTCATGACGGAGTGGCTGAAGGGTAATATGCTCGAGAAGCGCGCTTCGGCTGGCGATCTTGGCGGCACGATGCGTCTTGGCGCATATGAAGCAGCATTGACGCCGGGTTCGAAGATCGCGGAGATCTATGGATCGACGGATATTTCAGAACGTCATCGTCATCGCTACGAAGTCAATATCGACTATAAGGATCGCCTTGAAGTAGCCGGATTGAACTTTGCAGGTATGTCACCGGATGGTGTTCTTCCGGAGACGGTTGAATATCCTGATCACCCTTGGTTTATCGGTGTTCAATATCATCCGGAACTGAAGTCCCGGCCTTTCGAACCGCATCCGCTCTTCGCTTCCTTCATTGAAGCGGCGATTGAACAGAGCCGTCTGGTATAGAGCGGTTCCGGTTAAAACGGAATCGTGGAACCGCTCTATCTTATTTGTGGCATTATCCGACGCAAAACCGCTTCGCACTTTTGCTGGAAATGCTCTAAAACTCTAACGCGCCTTTCGAGGCGCGTTTTCGTTTCGGCTTTCAGAGTGTGGTCTTGTTTTCGACTCACCTTTACGCCAGATAAGATGCCTGCAAGGCATTCAGTATTGAGGTTCACGTCATGGCGACTGCCAATTCATCTGTACAAATCGGAAATGTTACTTTTTCAAACAGCGCGCCATTTGCCCTGATTGCGGGTCCATGCCAGATGGAAACGCGTGAACACGCTTTCGATATGGCAGGCCGCCTCAAGGAAATGACTGATAAGCTCGGTATTGGTCTGGTCTACAAGTCCAGCTTCGACAAGGCCAATCGCACATCCTTGAAGGCTGAGCGCGGAATCGGCCTCGAAAAGGCTATGGAAGTTTTTGCCGATCTCAAGAAGGAGTTCGGTTTTCCGGTACTGACAGACGTCCATACTGAAGAGCAGTGCGCTGAAGTTGCTCCTGTGGTCGATGTCCTGCAAATCCCGGCATTTCTCTGCCGTCAGACCGATCTGCTGATTGCTGCGGCGAAGACAGGACGTGTCGTGAACGTCAAGAAGGGACAGTTCCTGGCACCGTGGGATATGAAGAATGTTCTTTCCAAGATTACGGAAAGCGGCAATCCGAATGTGCTTGCGACTGAACGCGGTGCTTCTTTCGGTTATAATACGCTTGTTTCAGATATGCGCTCTCTGCCGATCATGGCTGGTCTTGGTTCACCGGTTATTTTCGATGCGACTCACTCTGTGCAGCAACCGGGCGGGCAGGGCGGCTCGTCAGGTGGACAACGTGAATTCGTTGAAACATTAGCGCGTGCAGCCATTGCTGTCGGAGTTGCTGGGCTCTTCATCGAAACGCATCAGGATCCGGATAATGCACCGTCCGATGGTCCGAACATGTTGCCGGTGGATAAAATGCCCGCGCTTCTTGAAAAGCTCATGGCTTTTGATCGTATCGCGAAAGAGCTTTAAACAGTTCTCGGAGAATTAAAAAAGGCGGGGGATTTTCCTCCGCCTTTTGTTTCGCTAAGGCTACAAAACTGGCCTGGTGCATAATCTTTTCTGAAATGTCTGCAAACTTTCAGGATTATGCGCTAAGAAATGGCCGCATTGGATTTGTTAAGCGCCTCGTGGATATGGCGGGGCAATCTATAGGGAAGGACTGGTTCCTATGACTGCAATCATCGACATCGTCGGCCGCGAAATTCTCGACAGCCGCGGCAACCCGACCGTCGAAGTGGACGTCGTGCTTGAAGATGGCTCTTTTGGACGCGCTGCCGTTCCGTCTGGCGCATCGACCGGCGCGCATGAAGCCGTAGAGCTGCGCGACGGTGGCAGCCGCTATCTTGGCAAGGGTGTGGAAAAGGCTGTTGAAGCTGTCAATGGCAAGATTTTCGACGCTATTGCGGGCATGGACGCGGAAAGCCAGTTGCTTATCGACCAGACGATGATCGAGCTCGATGGTTCGGCCAACAAGGGCAATCTCGGCGCCAACGCAATTCTGGGTGTTTCTCTTGCCGTTGCCAAAGCCGCGGCCCAGGCGACCGGGCTTCCGCTTTACCGCTATGTCGGTGGTGCAAACGCGCATGTTCTGCCGGTCCCAATGATGAACATCATCAATGGCGGCGCACATGCCGACAACCCGATCGACTTCCAGGAATTCATGATTCTACCGGTGGGCGCTTCGTCCATTCGTGAAGCCGTGCGTTATGGTTCGGAAGTTTTCCATACGCTCAAGAAGCGCCTCAAGGATGCCGGTCACAATACCAATGTCGGCGATGAAGGCGGATTTGCACCAAACCTGAAGAATGCTCAAGCGGCACTCGATTTCATCATGGAATCGATTGAGAAGGCTGGCTTCAAACCAGGTGAAGATATCGCCCTTGGCCTCGACTGCGCAGCGACCGAGTTCTTTAAGGACGGCAACTATGTCTATGAAGGCGAACGTAAGACGCGTGATCCAAAGGCTCAGGCCAAGTATCTCGCAAAGCTCGCAGGCGACTATCCTATCGTTACCATCGAAGACGGCATGGCTGAAGATGACTGGGAAGGCTGGAAGTATCTCACCGATCTGGTCGGCAATAAATGCCAGCTTGTCGGCGATGATTTGTTTGTGACCAATTCGGCCCGCCTGCGCGATGGTATCCGCATGGGTGTTGCCAACTCAATTCTCGTCAAGGTCAACCAGATCGGATCGCTGTCGGAAACGCTCGATGCTGTCGAAACGGCTCACAAGGCTGGCTACACTGCCGTCATGTCACACCGTTCGGGTGAAACCGAGGATTCGACGATTGCCGATCTCGCAGTTGCCACCAACTGCGGCCAGATCAAAACTGGCTCGCTGGCCCGTTCCGACCGTACGGCCAAGTACAATCAGCTTATCCGTATCGAGGAAGAACTCGGCAAGCAGGCTCGCTATGCAGGCCGCAGCGCGTTGAAGTTCCTCTAATTTTCCTCAGAGAGTCATAAAAGGCGGGCTTCGGCCCGCCTTTTTTCGTTTCGGCTTTATATGTCCAGATATCCGCATTTGACCCAATGTAATTATATTGATATCAATGTTATTGCATTGGTGTTCGAACCGATGAGGGAGCGGCTTGAAACTCAGGTGACGAAGCCGTGGGCGAGGCTATCAACGGGAGAGAGAAAATGGCTTACATTGAAGGATTTGTTGTCGCCGTCCCCAAGGCGAACAAGGAACTCTATCGCAAGCATGCCGCAGAAGCCGCTGTATTATTCAAGGAGTTCGGCGTGACGCGCATGGTCGAGGCATGGGGGGATGATGTGCCGGACGGCAATGTTACCGATTTTCGACGTGCAGTTAAGGCAGAGGCAGACGAGGAGGTTGTGTTCTCCTGGTTTGAATATCCCGACAAGGCAACGCGCGACGCTGCAAACAGCAAGATGATGAGTGACCCACGTATGAAGGCGATGGGTGACCAGATGCCATTTGATGGCAAGCGTATGATCATGGGCGGATTTTCCACTATTGTCGATGTTTGATCGAACTTTTTGTTCCACGTGCAAAATCAAGTGTTCATCTGTCTGCCATTGTAGTTGACCGGCAATGGCGTACCCTGGAGCGCCGATTTGATTGAAGCAGATCGGCGCTCTCGTCGTTTGCACGAACTTGGATCTTGTTAGAAAACCGTTTCACACTTTCCTGGATGCGCGCTAGGAGTTCATCTCACTAGGGGGCTTTCATGAAATCTTATCTGATTAATCTCGACAGGAGCTGTGATCGGCTCGCTTTTATGGCAGAGCAGTTTCGCAAGCTGGGATGCGGCTTTACGCGCGTGGGCGCTGTCGATGCGCGCATGTTCACTCCAGAGCAGGTTCAGGATGTATTGGCCTCAAATCAAAAATGGCCACACCCTCTCACACTTGCCGAAATAGGCTGTTTTCTTTCCCATAAGAAATGTCTCGAACTCATCGCACAAGGTGAGGAAGATCACGCGGCAATCTTTGAAGATGATGTTGTTTTTGGTCGCGACGCGGACAAACTTTTTGCTTCCGGCGACTGGATACCTGCCGACGCAGATATCATAAAGATCGAAACCCATGAAAGGACAGTTCTTCTGGGCGCGCATCTACCTTGCGCTGAAACGCATTTTACGGTTGCACGACTGAGAAGTCGGCACCTTCTGTCGGCTGGCTATATTATCTCAAAGCCGGCAGCGCAGCGTTTGCTCGCCTTTATGGAAAAGCCTTCGGCACCTCTGGACCATTTTCTGTTTGATTCCGAGTTTGGCCCATTCTCGAATTTTGCAGTTTATCAGACTTACCCGGCGCTGTGCCGTCAGGCCGGTCTGGAAAGTACAATTGGCGGGAAACGCAAGCATGCAAAAATCCGCCCTGCATTGATGCGGCTTTTGGTTCGGGAAACTGTCAGAATCTATAGACGCTTACGTCTCGTTATCATTGGTACTTGCGTAAACATGGGAGCTAGAAAGCGCTGGACGCCGATTCCCTTTGAGGCTGAGAATGAGATCGATTGAATAGCTTGCGAGCCAAAGTGTTTGCCGCAGCACGGAAAAATCAGGGTTACCCGCTCCCGACATCTGTTCTTGGTAAATCTCTGTTAAGCAAAATAATGCTTGATGGTGGAATTCGGATTGACGCCCTTCGCAGGATTCGTAGTGGCTCCGAATATCCGGAAAGGAATCCGAAATGTGGACCAAGCAGAAGCGTAAATCGATCCGTGGGCGTTTTGTATTGCCCATTCTGACGGCCGCGTTTCTGAGCTATTTCGGTTTTCACGCCTATCACGGCGAATTCGGTCTCTATTCTCGTATCCAGTTGGAAGAGCAAAAAAGCCTTCTGGCCAAGCAGCTCGAACAGGTGACAGCAGATCGCACTGCGCTCGAAAAGCGAGTCACGCTTCTGCGCGACGGTTCCATCGAGAAGGATATGCTTGACGAGCAAGCACGCAGAGCGCTTAATCTCTCCCATCCCGATGAAGTGACAATTATCACCTCCAGGGAAGACCGATCAAATTAACTGAAATCCGGTTAATTGTCTTTTTGTGATATGTTTTTAAGGGCTTGGCGACATAGCAGCTATGCTCTGGGCGCATATTGTATCTTGTGATATGCCCGTATAACGTCACAATAGAACGACAATTTAGGGAGCGAGATATGGCACCGAGGGCTAAAAAGTCGCCTGCAAGCAAAACGCAGGCGTCTTCTGTGACTGCACCCAAGGCACCTGCACCTGTGAACTTCGATAAGAAGCAGGAGCTGGACGCTTATCGCGAAATGCTGTTGATCAGGCGTTTCGAAGAAAAGGCCGGCCAGCTTTATGGCATGGGCTTCATTGGAGGCTTCTGCCACCTTTACATCGGCCAGGAGGCCGTTGTGGTCGGCATGCAGATGGCGTTGAAGGAAGGTGATCAGGTTATCACCGCCTATCGCGATCATGGTCATATGCTTGCCGCGGGTATGAGCGCGCGTGGCGTCATGGCTGAACTGACTGGACGTCGCAGCGGCCTTTCCAAGGGCAAGGGCGGCTCCATGCATATGTTCTCCAAAGAGAAGAACTTCTACGGCGGTCACGGTATCGTCGGTGCACAGGTTTCGCTTGGCACGGGCCTTGCGTTCGCGAATCGTTATCGCGACAACGACAATGTAACGCTGACCTATTTCGGCGATGGCGCTTCCAATCAGGGGCAGGTCTACGAAAGCTTCAACATGGCATCGCTATGGAAGCTGCCGGTAGTCTACATCATCGAGAACAACCGCTATGCCATGGGCACATCGGTTTCGCGCTCGTCCGCAGAAACGGATTTCTCGAAGCGTGGTCTTTCTTTCAATATTCCGGGTATCCAGGTTGACGGCATGGACGTTCGCGCGGTCAAGGCTGCAGCCGATCTGGCTGTGGAATGGACGCGTTCCGGCAAGGGGCCGATCATTCTCGACATGCAGACCTATCGTTACCGCGGTCACTCCATGTCGGACCCGGCAAAGTATCGCTCGAAGGAAGAAGTGCAGAAGATGCGCTCCGAACATGATCCGATCGAGCAGGTCAAGCAGCGTCTGATCGAGAAGGGTTGGGCAACCGAGGAAGAGCTGAAGGAAATCGACAAGGACGTCCGCGACATTGTCGCTGATTCTGCTGATTTCGCTCAAAACGATCCGGAGCCGGATGCATCCGAGCTCTACACGGATATTCTGCTCTAATTCCAGGAAGGTGTTGTCATGCCCGTAGAAATTCTCATGCCCGCACTTTCCCCAACCATGGAAGAGGGCAAGCTCTCCAAGTGGCTGAAGAAAGAAGGCGACAAAGTTACATCCGGCGATGTGATCGCTGAAATTGAAACCGACAAGGCGACGATGGAAGTCGAAGCTGTCGATGAAGGTATGATCGGCAAGCTTCTTGTCGATGAAGGCACTGAAGGCGTGAAGGTCAATACGCCGATTGCCGTGCTTCTCGGTGACGGCGAAAGCGCTTCCGATATTGGTTCTGCTCCGGCTGCCAAAGCTGAGGCACCAGAAGGCGAAGTCAAGGAAGAGCCAAAAGCCGAAGAAAAAAAGGCTGATGCTGTTCCGGCTGCTCCCAAGGCTCCGGCACTCGAAGTCGCGTCCGACCCGGACATTCCGGCTGGCACCGAAATGGTTTCCATGACCGTTCGTGAAGCGCTTCGTGACGCTATGGCCGAAGAAATGCGCCGCGACCCGAACGTATTCGTGATGGGTGAAGAAGTTGCCGAATATCAGGGTGCTTACAAGATAACACAGGGACTGCTCGACGAGTTCGGTTCCAAGCGCGTTGTCGATACCCCGATCACCGAACATGGTTTTGCCGGTGTAGGTGTTGGCGCTGCTTTTGCAGGGTTGCGTCCGATCGTTGAATTTATGACTTTCAACTTCGCCATGCAGGCAATCGACCAGATCGTGAACTCCGCCGCCAAGACGCTTTATATGTCCGGCGGACAGATGGGCGCTCCGATGGTCTTCCGCGGTCCGTCCGGTGCGGCTGCCCGCGTTGCTGCTCAACATTCGCAGTGCTACGCAGCCTGGTACAGCCATATTCCGGGTCTCAAAGTCGTCATGCCGTACACGGCAGCCGATGCCAAGGGCTTGCTGAAGGCTGCTATCCGCGATCCGAATCCGGTGATCTTCCTCGAAAACGAAATTCTCTACGGTCATCATTTCGATGTGCCGAAGCTCGACGATTTCGTTCTGCCGATCGGCAAGGCCCGCATTCACAAGCAAGGCAAGGACGCCACCATCGTTTCGTTCGGTATCGGCATGACCTACGCTGTCAAGGCGGCTGAAGAGCTGGCCCAGCAGGGCATAGATGTTGAAATCATCGATCTGCGCACGATCCGCCCGATGGATATTCCAACAGTTGTGGAATCGGTCAAGAAGACCGGTCGACTCGTGACTGTGGAAGAAGGTTTCCCGCAGTCATCCGTTGGTACGGAAATCGCCACCCGCGTCATGCAGCAGGCTTTCGATTATCTCGATGCGCCGATCCTGACCATTGCCGGTAAGGATGTTCCGATGCCTTATGCGGCAAATCTGGAAAAGCTGGCGCTGCCGACTGTCGCCGAAGTGGTCGAAGCGGTGAAAGCCGTGACCTATACCGCGTAACGAAAGGGTCTGGACATGCCGATCAATATCACCATGCCAGCGCTTTCTCCGACGATGGAAGAAGGCAACCTGTCGAAATGGCTGGTCAAGGAAGGCGACAAGATCGCTCCTGGCGATGTTATTGCTGAAATTGAGACCGACAAGGCCACGATGGAAGTGGAAGCTGTGGACGAAGGCACTATTGCCAAGCTCGTGGTTCCTGCTGGTTCCGAAGGCGTTAAGGTCAATGCACTGATCGCTATCCTCGCCGAAGAAGGCGAGGACGTGGCGGCTGCGGCCAAAGGCGCAGCTTCTGCCCCGAAGGCAGAAGCAAAGGCCGAGGCTCCGAAAGAAGAGCCGAAGCCGGCTGAAGCCAAAAAAGAAGCTGCAGCATCGCCCGCAGCAGCCAAGGCAGAGCAGCCTGCTGTTGCTTCGAATAAGGGCGACCGCGTGTTCGCGTCACCGCTTGCTCGTCGTATCGCCAAGGAATCCGGTGTCGATATCACTGCCGTGAAAGGTACCGGTCCGCATGGCCGTGTCGTTCAGCGCGATGTAGAAGCCGCTCTGGCTTCCGGTGGTGCCAAGGCTGCTGCGCCGAAGGCAGAAGCTGCCTCTGCTGGCGCGCCGAAGCCGATGTCGGATGATGCGGTTCTCAAGCTCTTCGAAGAAGGCACCTACGAGATCGTTCCACACGACGGTATGCGCAAGACGATTGCCCGCCGTCTGGTGGAATCGAAGCAGACCGTTCCGCATTTCTATCTGACGATCGATTGCGAACTGGATGCACTTCTGGCGCTGCGTTCGCAGATCAATGCCGCTGCACCGATGATCAAGACTGAAAAGGGCGAGGTTCCGGCCTACAAACTTTCTGTCAACGATCTGGTGATCAAGGCTGTTGCTCTTGCGCTGCGTGATATTCCTGAAGCCAACGTCTCCTGGACGGAAGGCGGCATGGTCAAGCACAAGCGTGCGGATGTAGGCGTTGCTGTCTCCATCCCAGGTGGTCTGATTACGCCAATCGTGCGTCAGTCGGAATCGAAGACGCTGTCCGCTATTTCCAACGAGATGAAGGACCTTGCCAAGCGTGCGCGTGATCGCAAGCTGAAGCCTGAAGAATATCAGGGCGGTTCGACCTCTGTGTCCAACCTCGGCATGTTCGGCGTGAAGGACTTTGCAGCAATCATCAACCCACCACATGCGACCATTTTCGCAATTGGTGCAGGTGAACAGCGTGCAGTGGTCAAGAACGGTGAAATCAAGGTTGCGACCGTTATGTCCGTGACCCTTTCAACCGATCACCGTGCCGTCGATGGCGCGTTGGCTGCCGAACTTGCACAGGCCTTCAAGCGTCACATCGAAAACCCGATGGGTATGCTGGTCTGATCGATCAACTTCAAGGGCGTCGCGTTCTGTTGAACTCGACGCCTGAGGTTTTTGAATGGCTGGACAACTGAACCTACGCCTGGCTGAACGCCGTGAAGCCGCTGAGATCGCCATTCTTGTCGACATCTCGTCGCACGGTTTTGCGTCATGGCTCTGGTACGGGGCTGTTCTTGAGGGGCGGACCGAAACGGCCATGGAACGCGGTCGGCAATATATGCGCGCCGACGGCACCGAGGGCTGGCAGAGTACGACCATAGCCGAGTGGGCTGGCGACATCGCCGGGCTTTCCATTGGCTTTACGGTAGACGAAAGCATCAACGATCAATCCGCGAAACATCCGGTTCTGGATCAGTTGATCACGATGCAGCGCAAGGTCATTGGCAACCGTTTTATAGACAGCGTTGGCGTTTATCGGGAGTTTCGCGGCAAGGGCATTGGCCGCGCGCTCGTCGCTAACGAGATCGATTTGGCTCACCGGAACGGCAATCCGGCAATCAGCCTGATAACCGAAAGCCACAACGATGTGGCGCTTTCCCTTTACGGTGCCCATGGTTTTAAGGAAATTGAGCGGCTCGAAGCGATAGAACGCATTGGGCAGGACAAAAGACACGACTGGGTGCTGCTCACCCGAGAAGTGAACTGAGCAAAGGCAGGACAATATGGCCGACATTTACGACGTTATTGTTATCGGCTCGGGCCCGGGTGGTTATGTCACCGCAATCCGCGCTGCGCAGCTTGGCCTCAAGACGGCTATCGTCGAGCGTGAACATCTGGGCGGAATCTGCCTCAACTGGGGCTGTATTCCCACCAAAGCGTTGTTGCGTTCGGCTGAAATCCTGCATTTTGGCGAACACGCCAAGGATTACGGTCTGAAGCTGGAAGGCACAATTACACCTGATGTGAAGGCTGTGGTGCAGCGGTCGCGCGGTGTTTCGGCTCGTCTCAACGGCGGTGTCGGCTTCCTGATGAAGAAGAACAAGATCGATGTGATCTGGGGCGAAGCAAAGCTTGTAAAGGCTGCTTCTGGTGGCAATCCGGTTGAGATTTCGGTCGGCAAGTCGTCAAAGCAGCCGATGCAACCGCAGAACCCTATCCCGAAGGGCGTTCTGGGCGAGGGAACCTACAAGGCGAAGCACGTCATTGTCGCTACTGGTGCACGTCCACGTTCTTTGCCGGGCATTGAGCCGGATGGCAAGCTGATCTGGACCTATTTCGAAGCAATGGTTCCACCGGAACTGCCGAAGTCCATGCTCGTGATGGGGTCGGGTGCGATCGGTATCGAATTCGCTTCTTTCTACAATGACATGGGCGTCGATGTGACGGTCGTGGAATTGATGCCGCAGATCATGCCGGTTGAAGACGCAGAGATTTCGGCATTCGCTCGCAAGCAGCTTGAAAAGCGCGGCCTGAAGATCATTACCGATGCCAAGGTTACCAAGGTCGAGAAGGGCGCAAACAACGTGACCGCCCATATCGAGACCAAGGATGGCAAGACTGATAAACTGACGGTTGACCGTATGATTTCAGCGGTTGGCGTTCAGGGCAACATCGAAAATCTCGGCCTGGAAGCGCTCGGCGTCAAGACTGATCGCGGATGCATCGTCATTGATGATTATGGCAAGACCAATGTTGCGGGCATCTATGCTATCGGTGACGTTGCAGGTCCCCCGATGCTGGCGCACAAGGCCGAGCATGAAGGCGTTATCTGCGTCGAGAAAATTGCCGGTCTTCCGAACGTTCATCCGCTCGACAAGAATATGATTCCGGGCTGCACCTATTGTAATCCGCAGGTCGCTTCCGTTGGTCTGACCGAAGCAAAGGCCAAGGAACAAGGTTACGATATCCGCGTCGGTCGCTATTCGTTTGCCGCAAATGGCAAGGCGATTGCACTTGGAGAAGATCAGGGACTCGTCAAGACTATCTTCGACAAGAAGACTGGACAGTTGCTTGGCGCTCATATGGTCGGCGCTGAAGTGACCGAGCTCATCCAGGGCTTCGTAATTGCCATGAATCTCGAAACGACCGAGGAAGAGCTTATGCATTCGGTCTTCCCACACCCGACCCTTTCGGAAATGATGAAGGAAAGCGTTCTGGATGCGTATGGTCGCGTGCTGAACGCATAAGACGGAGAGACGCTCATTCCGCTGATCGAGAACGGAGGGCCCTGGCGGCGTGCCGCCTGGCCCATCATTAAATGGTGTACCGTGGGAGGATTGGTGCTGGGGTTTGCAGCCGGCACCTTGAGTGTCCTTGGCGGCAACACCATATCGGTCAACGGAATGGCTTTAGCTGGCTGGTACGGTGTCTGGGTGCTCACATTGGCGCTCGGCACGGCAGGCTTGGTGTTTGGCCTGATATGGGCATTGGTTTTCCGGGCTCTTGGACTAGCGGCGCGGCGATGAGTAGCAAACCGCTTAAGTTGACAGGGTGAGGCCTGGGGATTAGGACCGAACCAAATGTGGAAGCATTTCAGGTCCATTCGTGAAAATGCTTCGGATAGGCAGGAAAAAGCATGGTTACAGTTCTCGACCTGGTGAACCAAGGCAAGCGTGAGCGGCACCCCGAGAAGGCCCATCGTCCGGACAATGTCGTCCTGAAGAAACCTGAATGGATTCGCGTCAAGGCTCCTGTCTCACGCGGCTATAGCGAAACGCGTGATATCGTTCGTTCAAACAAGCTGGTTACGGTTTGCGAAGAAGCAGGTTGCCCGAACATAGGCGAGTGCTGGGAAAAGAAGCACGCGACCTTTATGATCATGGGTGAGATTTGCACGCGTGCCTGCGCCTTCTGCAACGTCTCGACCGGCATCCCGACTGCGCTCGATCCGAATGAGCCAGAGAATGTTGCCAAGGCTGTCAAGCAGATGGGTCTGACGCATGTGGTCATCACATCGGTGGATCGCGACGATCTGGCCGATGGCGGCGCGCAGCATTTTGCCGAGGTCATTCAGGCGATCCGCGAAGCTACGCCTGCGACCACGATTGAAATCCTGACGCCGGATTTCCTGCGCAAGGAAGGCGCTCTGGAAGTTGTGGTCAAAGCCCGTCCGGACGTGTTCAACCACAATCTGGAAACTGTGCCGTCGCGCTATCTGAAGGTTCGCCCCGGCGCGCGTTACTTCCATTCGATCCGCTTGCTGCAGCGCGTCAAGGAACTGGACCCGACCATCTTCACCAAGTCCGGTATTATGGTCGGTCTCGGTGAAGAGCGGAATGAAATACTTCAACTGATGGATGATCTGCGTTCGGCAGACGTGGATTTCATGACCATCGGTCAGTATCTCCAGCCGACCCGCAAGCATCATCCTGTTATTCGCTTCGTGACCCCTGACGAATTCAAGTCGTTCGAAACGATTGGCCGGACAAAAGGCTTCCTGCTGGTTGCATCCAGCCCGCTGACGCGTTCATCGCATCATGCTGGCGATGATTTCGCCAAGCTGAGGGCAGCGCGCGAGGCGCAGATCGCTGCACGGGTCTAAGACAAGCAATGCCGCAGTTTACAACCGTCAGGCGTGTACATCACCGGGCAGATCAGATGTTCGGCCTCGTTGCGGATGTTGAGAAATATCCGCAGTTTCTGCCGATGTGCGAGGCTCTGTCGGTTCGCTCCCGCAAGGAGCGTGACGGCAAGGCGCTGCTGATTGCCGACATGACGGTCGGATACAAGCTCATACGCGAGACATTCACCAGCCAGGTGCTGCTGAAGCCCGAGGAAAATGTCATCGATGTGAAATATCTCGACGGGCCGTTTCGCTATCTCGACAACCGCTGGACCTTCAAGCCAGTGGGCGATGGAAGCGAATGCGATGTCGAGTTCTTCATCGATTATGAGTTCAAGAGCCGTACCCTCGGCCTTCTCATGGGAACGATGTTCGACCTCGCTTTCAAGAAATTTTCCGAAGCCTTCGAGAAACGGGCAGACCAGATTTTCGGTCTGGCCTGAAAAACCGTTTCACCCTTTTCAGGATGTGCTTTTACTGCGCTGTATAGCCGCCATCGACCAGTATGGATGCTCCAGTGACGAAGGAAGATTCGTCGCTTGCCAGAAAAAGAACAACGCTGGCTACTTCTTCGGCGCGACCGAGACGACCTATCGGATGCAAGGCCACAAGGGCCTGTTTCTTGTCGTCCGGAATATCCTTGAGAAGCGGTGTGTCGATATAGCCGGGACAGACTGCGTTCACCCGGATGTTCTGCGCGCCGTAATCGATGGCAAGCGTTTGCGTCAGAAGTTTTACGCCGCCCTTTGCCGCCGCATAAGCGGTGACGCCGGATTTCCCGACATGACTGTGAATAGAGCCGCAATTCACGATCACTCCGCCGCCTTGTGAGCGCATCTGGTCGATGGCGTATTTATCGCAGAGATAGACGCCGGTGAGGTTGATATCGATGGTTTTCTGCCATGCAGCTTCTTCCAGCTCGTCGATCGGGCCGTCTGCGGCGATGCCTGCATTGGCGAACATGATGTCGATGCGGCCGTAGGTTTCGACGGTTTTTGCAATCAGTGCCTGCACGGCTTTCGCATCGGTTACGTCGGTTTTGACGAATAATGCCCTTTCGGTGCCGCCTGCAAGCTCGTTGGCCAGTTGCTGACCATGCTCCGAATAATCCGCGATGACGACATTCGCTCCCTCCCGAATAAAAGCTCGAACGGTTGCTTCGCCGATGCCGCTTGCCCCACCTGTAATGATTGCTACCTTACCACCGAAACGCATCGCTATGTTCTCCTTGACTTATCAAAGACAAGGATAGTGCGCGGCAGATAAAAGTATATGCCTTAAATTTATCGAAGGTTTTCCAGAACGAGGTCCAATGCGGCGAGAACCGTCGCGTGGCGAATTTCAGCTCTGGTTTTTGGATCGAAACGGCATTCGCGATGAAGGGTTGGGTGGCCTTCTCGTGCCGATGCAATGTGAACGAGGCCAACGGGTTTTTCATCAGAACCGCCGCCCGGTCCAGCAACTCCGGTAACTGCCACAGTTACACCAGCTTGGGAGCAGGCAAGCGCTCCTTCAGCCATGGAAAGTGCGACTTCCTTCGAGACAGCGCCGACGCGATTGATCAGTTCTATCGGAACGTTAATCATTTCGGCTTTCGCTTCATTGGAATAGGTGACGAAGCCGCGATCCACGACATCGGACGATCCGGCAATGTCGGTCAGAGCTCCCGCTATAAGTCCGCCCGTGCAGGATTCTGCCGTCGCGATCATTACGCCAGCCTTGCGGCAGGCACCCAACACGGCAACAGCTTTTTCTTCTGCAATCAACGCGCTCATTCGGGAACCTCACCGGGATAGATGACCGTTGCTGTTGCAATGGCCGCGATCCCCTCACGGCGCCCGACGAAGCCAAGCTTTTCATTGGTCGTGGCTTTGATGGAGACGCGATCTGCTGCAATTCCCAGCATGTCGCAAAGCGCTTCTGTCATTGCTGCGCGGTGTGGACCAATCTTCGGCGCTTCGCTGATAAAGGTTACGTCGACATTGGCGATACGACCGCCAGCTTCACGTACGATATTGGCAGCGTGTTCGATGAAAATACGGGAAGCAGCGCCTTTCCACTGTGGGTCGGAAGGAGGGAAATGCGTGCCAATATCACCCGCTCCTCGTGTCGCAAGCAGGGCGTCGGTCAATGCATGAAGTCCGACATCGGCGTCTGAATGACCATTGAGTTTTGCTTCATGGGGGATTTTCACACCGCACAGCGTTACATGATCGCCGGGTTCAAAGGAATGGACGTCATAACCATTGCCAGTGCGAATGTCGGGAAACGAGACGTGGTCTTGCCGCAGGCGCTTGTCAGCCATTTCAATATCCTTTGCCCAGGTAAGCTTTGTATTGTCTGCCGATCCTTCGATGATGCGGACGGCGATGCTTTGCCATTCGGCGATGGCGGCATCGTCCGTGAAATCAGAGCGATTGATCGCGAAGGCCTTTTCATGCGCATCAAGGATAGGCGGATAGGGAAACGCTTGTGGTGTCTGCGCCGCAAAAAGGCCGGCGCGAGGCACCGTCGTTTTTACCGTCCCATCCGTAGCTGACTGCTTGAGCGTGTCCGAAACTGCCAGGGCCGGTAGAACGCCTTCATCGGGTGCGAGGTTTTCGACAATACGCTTCAGCAGATCCTGACTGATAAACGGTCTCACGCCGTCATGGATCATGACATATTGCGGCGCATAATCTCTCAACGCAAGGAGGCCAAGACGTGTTGATTCCTGCCGGGTGGAGCCGCCATTCACGACGAGAATGTCGCCACGGTTTTCCGGTAGGGTGCGCTGGTAAAGCACATGGTCATCAGGGTGAATGACGACAACGATGCTATCAACCAGCGGGCAGTCGATGAAAGCGCGCAAAGTGCGAGCAAGTACGGCTTCGCCACCGATGCGCCGGTATTGTTTCGGCCCTTCGACGCTCTGCCCGGCTCGCTCTCCGCGGCCAGCCGCCACAATGACTGCTGCTATCTTTGAAATGGTTGTCGCCTCTGCCAAAGGTTGCATCTGTTCAAATCTGCGTTTCCAAGCCGAATAATGCCTTGCGCAGATAAATGCCAGACGACAATTGATTTATCGTGATTTTGCGTGCGCTTTTCCTTGCGTTGAAAAGTGAGACTGATTAATGTATGTGCTAATTGCACCATGCACATCAAATAGGCACTTATTGGTGAGTTTTCTCGATCTACCTTTGACCATTGGCGGTGTGGCGCTTGCCAACCGTGTCTTTCTTGCGCCGATGTCGGGCGTTTCGGACCTTCCATTCCGCAGGCGCGCAGCCGAGGCTGGCGCGGGCATGGTAGTGTCTGAAATGGTCGCCAGCGCCGAACTCTGTAACCGTCACAAGGAAAGCCTTCTGCGCCTCTCAGGCGAGGGGCTTGGGACGCATGTTGTGCAGCTCGCGGGACGCGAAGCGCATTGGATGGGCGAGGCGGCCAGGATCGCCGAGGGTGAAGGCGCTGATATCATCGATATCAATATGGGTTGCCCGGCCAAGAAAGTGACAGGCGGTTATTCCGGGTCTGCGCTGATGCGCGATCTCGATCACGCAATGACCCTCGTTGAGGCCACTGTCAACGCGGTCGGCATTCCCGTTACGCTCAAGATGCGGCTTGGTTGGGACGAGAAAAGCATTAACGCGCCTGAACTTGCAAGACGCGCCGAAAGTGCCGGTATCGCCATGGTGACCGTTCATGGGCGTACGCGTTGTCAGTTCTATGAAGGCAAAGCGGACTGGAATGCGATTCAGGCCGTCCGCGACGCGATCAGGATTCCTCTGGTTGCCAACGGAGACGTAGCTTGTCGGCATGATGCTGAGGAAATTCTGCGCCGCTCTGGAGCGGATGCCGTGATGGTCGGGCGTGCTTCTTATGGGCAGCCATGGCTGGCCGGTGCAATTGCTGGAAGTGACCTTGCCCCGCAGTCGAGAAATGAAGTTCTTGATTATATTATAAAGCATTACGAAGATATGCTCGAGCATTATGGAAGCACGACGGGCATCCGTCATTCCCGCAAACATCTAGGTTGGTATATTGATCGCCATGCTGGTGCTGCATGTATGCCTGACGAGAAAGCAGAAGTGATGACCCTGACCGACAGGCAAGCCGTCATCGATGCTTTGCGTCGTATATTCACGCGCGAAGTTCCCGAAGTCGCGCTCAAAGAGGTTGCCTGATGCGCGAGAGAATGGAAACGAACGGCATTCCTTCGGTCGTGCTCGATGCGATCAGCCAGCCGGTTATCATGGTCAGCGCCGAGAATTATATAGCCTATGCCAATCTGGATGCGGAACAGTTCTTTCGTTCCGGTTCATCTATTCTAGCACGCAACCGGCTGGAATCCTTCCTACCCTTTGGCAGCCCGCTTCTGGCTCTGGTCGATCAGGTTCGCGCCAGTCAGATGCCGGTAAACGAATATCGCGTCGATGTTTCGTCGCCACGTCTTGGGGCGGAGCGTATCGTCGATATTTATGTAGCGCCTGTAGCGGAGCTGCCAGGCGCTGTGGTCATCCTCTTTAAGGAAAAGACGATGGCCGAAAAGATCGACCGCCAGATGACGCATCGCGGCGCGGCGCGGTCCGTGACCGGGCTTGCATCGATGCTGGCCCATGAAATCAAGAACCCTCTATCCGGTATCCGCGGTGCGGCACAATTGCTGGAACAGGTTGTCAGCGATGAGGATCGTGCGCTTGCGCGCCTCATTACCGATGAAACGGATCGGATCGTTTCACTGGTTGACCGCATGGAGGTTTTCTCGGATGAGCGCCCTATCGACCGCACTGCCGTCAATATTCATGCGGTTCTGGATCATGTGAAGGCGATTGCAAAGAACGGGTTCGCACGGAAAATCCGTTTTGTGGAAGATTATGATCCTTCTCTCCCGCCGGTTTTCGCCAATCGTGACCAGCTCGTGCAGGTTTTCCTCAATCTGCTGAAGAATGCCTCGGAAGCCATCGGCGATCGTGAGGGGGGCGAGATTGTCCTATCCACGGCTTATCGTCCAGGCATTCGTCTGCAGGTGCCAGGCGCGCGGGACAGAGTGGCCCTCCCTCTCGAATTCTGCGTGCATGATAACGGACCGGGTGTGCCACAAGACATGCTGCCGCATCTGTTCGATCCCTTCGTGACCACGAAGACCAATGGTTCGGGGCTGGGGTTGGCACTCGTTGCGAAGATCATTGGTGATCATGGCGGTATCATCGAATGCGACAGCCATCCTTCGAGAACGACTTTCCGCGTTCTGATGCCCGCATGGAAAAATACGGAACTGGCATCTGGAAATACTGGAGATAACGCATGACCGCAGGACGTCCGACAGGAACCATATTGGTGGCGGATGACGATGCAGCCATTCGGACTGTGCTGAACCAGGCATTGTCGCGGGCAGGCTATGATGTGCGCGTGACCTCCAATGCTGCCTCGCTCTGGCGCTGGGTGGCGACAGGCGACGGTGACCTGGTCATTACCGACGTTAATATGCCGGACGAGAATGCCTTCGACCTCCTGCCGCGCATCAAGAAGATGCGTCCCGACCTGCCGGTTGTGGTCATGAGCGCGCAGAACACATTCATGACGGCAATCCGGGCATCCGAGGCGGGAGCCTACGAATATCTGCCGAAGCCATTCGATCTGACGGAACTCATCAATATCGTCGGTCGTGCTCTGTCAGAACCAAAACGCAAACCCATTGCCGCTTTATCGGATGAGCAGGCAGATAACATGCCGCTGGTCGGTCGGTCGCCTGCGATGCAGGAAATCTACCGTTTGCTGGCGCGCATGATGCAGACGGATTTGACCGTCATGGTTACGGGTGAATCCGGTACAGGTAAGGAACTGGTTGCGCGTGCCCTGCACGAATACGGGCGCCGCCGAAAAGGGCCGTTTGTAGCGATCAATATGGCCGCAATCCCGCGCGACCTGATCGAGTCCGAGTTGTTCGGGCACGAGAAGGGCGCTTTTACCGGCGCTCAAAACCGCTCAAGCGGTCGTTTTGAGCAGGCAAATGGCGGAACGCTGTTTCTCGATGAGATCGGCGATATGCCTATGGAAGCACAAACCCGTCTTTTGCGTGTGTTACAGCAGGGCGAATACATGACAGTCGGTGGACGCACGCCGATCAAAACCGATGTACGCATTGTTGCAGCAACCAACAAGGACTTGCGGCAACTAATAGCGCAAGGACTGTTCCGCGAGGATCTTTATTATCGGTTGAATGTCGTGCCTTTGCGCTTGCCGCCGCTTCGCGAGCGCAGCGAGGACGTGGCCGATCTTGTGCGCCATTTTTTCAAGCGCGCTGCCGAGGAGGGGCTGCCTGAGAAGCGTATCAGCACCGCTGGTCTGGAAATGATGCGCCGGTATCCATGGCCAGGCAATGTGCGTGAGCTGGAAAATCTCGTGCGAAGGCTTTCGGCGCTTTATCCGCAAGAGGAAATTTCGCCGGAAATCATCGAAACGGAATTGAAATCTGAACTGGCCAAGCCGGACACCATTTCCGTCAGTGGCGGCGATATGGAAAATATTTCCATTTCGCAGGCCGTCGAGCAGAATATGCAGCGTTACTTTGCGTCATTCGGTTCCGATTTGCCGCCACCGGGTCTCTACCATCGGGTTCTGGCGGAACTGGAATATCCCTTGATCCTCGCATGTCTTACGGCAACACGTGGAAATCAGATCAAGGCGGCAGACCTTCTGGGATTAAATCGGAACACGCTGCGCAAGAAAATTCGCGAGCTTGGGGTCAATATATATCGCGGAAACAAGGGAAGCTAAGCGGTAACCATGCGCTAATAACGCATTAACTACATTATTTAATGAGCAATTAAGTCTGTTCGACTACTGTTGGTTGCATGAGAAATCAGCAATTCACACGAAACAAGAAAACCCGGCGCATTCTCGAACCGGCTCTAAGGAGCGGCATTCTTGCCGCGCCTTTGATATTGATGCTTGCTATCGTTGTCATGCTGTCAGGAGTAGAGCCGAAACTCTCTGCGATGATCGATCAGACCTTCACCGGTTCGATAAGCCCTATCTTAAAGTAATTACCCATTGGCCTTGAAGAAAACGCCTGCATTCCTACTCTTTTAGAATAGCTAAAGGAGTTAATCATGCGTCTTGTTATCACGACTTTATTTTTTGGTCTGTCCGTTGCTGCTGCCTATGCCGCTCCGCCACCGGAAGGCACCAAACTGTCGGAAATAATCGCGAAAATCGAACAAAATGCAGACACGGCTTTTATCGATGAAGTCGACTGGAATGATCGCGGTTACTATGAGGTCGAATATGTCACCAAGGCTGGCGCCAAGGTTGAGGTCAAGGTCGATCCGAAAACCGGAGAAAATGTTCGGTGATTTTCAGCGCTCTTACGAGCGATCGTGCTGGAGCGGGTAGCGGGAATCGAACCCGCGCGTTCAGCTTGGGAAGCTGACAGGCTACCATTACATCATACCCGCAAACTGTAATGTATTTCAGCTAATTAGCGACAAGTTTGATGAGGCCACCTTAGAAAGTCTTACAGTTGGTTTTGCCAAACTATGTTCTCTTTCTGGTCTCGTCAAACTGTTTTGTCGACAGGTTGACCTTGCCACTACATTCGGTTTCGTGACCTCACGAAACACTACAGTGTCGTGACAAATTTTTCATGAAACGTTCCATTGATATCCAGGATTGAGAGGCCATCTGCAGATGACGCTCCCAATCATGCAGCCAGATTTACGGGCTGTTGCAGATGACAGGAATTCCATGGGCAAGATCACAAAGCGCCGGGCACTGCTAATCGTAAATCCTCATGCCCGAAATGGCAGGGGATACGGCACGGATATTCGCTCTGCGCTGGAACGCGGCGGTCTCCAGCTCATCGAGCGAAATCCGCAGGACGACGAGACGATTTCAGATGTGATCCTTCGTGAAAGAGATTGCGACCTTGTTATTGTCGGTGGTGGCGATGGGTCGTTGAATGCTGCGGCTAAAGGGTTGATGGAAACGGGATTGCCGCTTGCAATCCTCCCGCTTGGAACTGCGAACGATTTCGCCCGAACCATCGGCATTCCTGCCGATCCGGTTGAGGCGGCGCGTCGCCTAGTCTCCTACGAGGTACAGCCCATCGATCTGGGGGAGGTGAACGGTCATCTTTACTTCAATGTCGCGAGCATCGGCTTCAGTGCTGAACTGGCGCAGCAACTCAGCTCTGCGGCAAAGAAGAAGTGGGGAAAGCTCGGTTATGCAATGGTTGCGGCACGTATCCTCATGCGTTCGGAGCTTTTCACAGCCTATCTGGAGCACGACGGAATGACGGAGAAAATCCGTACATTGCAGGTCTCTGTCGGGAATGGGAAATTTTACGGTGGTGGCATGGCCGTCAAGAAGGATGCCACAGTCGATGACGGCAGACTGGATTTCTATAGTCTGGAGGTCGATCACTGGTGGAAACTTTTGCGTCTTCTTCCAAGTCTGCGCCGTGGCACCCATTCCAAATGGGATGATGTGCGGGCTTTTCCAACGACCGAAGTGATTGTGCGCACCAAGAAGCCGCGTGCCGTAAACACAGACGGCGAACTGTCAACCTGGACCCCAGCTCATTTTCGCCTGCTGCCCAAGGCGATCAATGTTTACATGCCTCATCCGGCGTTGAGGCCGTAATGTTGACTAGGCAAAAAAAGACCCGCCTTGTTGGAGCGGGTCTAATCCATGACGTTAGGTGACTGGCTCGGAGGTCATTAGAGCCGTTTGAATAACGGTTGAAGGGCTTGAACGTTCCACAATCAAAAGAAAAAATACCAGATAAGCAGCACAATAACGAGCGGAACGCCCATCAGCCAAAGGATCATTGCTCTAAACATTCTTGTTCTCCTTCCTGTTGAAAACTCAACGTTTCGAACTGACGATCGTTCCAAAGTGAGGGGCAGTCACGACACGTTGGAGGTGCACATATGCCATGGAATGCGACTCAAAATACGCGGAATTCCAAAAGCTTTAATGATCCGTCAATGAATCGGTGACATCACTAAATTCTAAAAAGGCGCAACCCGCGTTTCCGGTTGTGTTGTTGAGTAACGGGCGTGTGGCGTATGGATTCGAAACGAGGGCTGAAACATTCGGTCAACGGCAAGGCAGTGAAGCTGCGCGACAAGCGCGGTTCCGTCGCCATGTTGTCATTCATGGCTATCGCTGTCGCCTTGGCGGGCTGCGCATCAGCACCGCAGCCGAAGTCGAAAACAAAACGTTCGAAAGAATACTTTGCCGAATCCAAATATGGCGTGAAAGCCAGCCCACGGGTGGCTTTTTCAAAAGGACAGTCTCTGCCGCGTGGTGGTGGGCGCGATCAGACCGGTCAGCCCTACAAGGTCAAAGGACGCTGGTATTATCCCAAGGAAGATAAGAACTACGTCAAGGTTGGCCATGCCTCCTGGTATGGTGAAGCGTTTCATGGCCGCCTGACGGCGAATGGTGAAGTCTACGACATGGCGCATCTGACGGCTGCGCATCCGACTATGCCGCTGCCGAGTTATGCTCGTGTGACCAACCTTGCGAATGGTAGTTCGGTTGTCGTGCGCGTGAATGATCGTGGTCCTTACGAATATGACCGTGTGATCGATCTTTCCCAGAAAGCTGCCGAGATGCTTGATTATCAGCACCATGGCACGGCGAATGTGAAGGTCGAATATGTCGGAAGAGCTCCGCTGAATGGTAATGACGACGCATTCTTGATGGCGTCTTACCGTCCAGCAGGTGGTGATTCAATCGGCCAACCTGCAACCGGCGTCATGATGGCGATGAATGGGCCAACGCCGACCTCGCCGAAGTCACGCACTCCTATGCCTGTGATGGATGCTGTTCCGGTGTCTGCGCCTATACCTGAAAACTCACCTTTTGCCGTCGATCCTGCTTATAGCGATCCTTCCGGCGGACCATCTCCGTTGTTGCCAGCGAATGTGCCCGTGCCGTCGCAGCGCCCCGGTTCAAGCTTCGGAGTGGCGAATGCTGCCGGTGTAAGCGGTCTTGCCGGCTACGCGTCTGACCGTCTTGCTGTAACCGCTTATACCGAGGAGCGCACCTATGGCAGCATCCTGACAAAGGATGCCATCTCAAGCGCCTGGAAGCGCCGCGAGGCCGAGGAACATGGCGAATATGTCGAACTCGGCACATTCAAGACGCTCGAAGAGGCAAAACAGCTTCAGGCCTCGTTGCCACGAACGACCAGATTTACGCTTACCAAGATTCCAACCGAAACCAGCGAGTCTTACGAGTTGACGGCCGTGGCAGAGAAGGGCGGAAACGATGCCCTGTTGCGCGCGGCCTGGAAGTCAGGCGCGGTGAATGCGTTTGTCGTTCGTCTCGATTGATTGCTCACAATACGGTGATACACGCTGGCATATTGATTTTGGTCGGATTCGTTTCGTAAGCTCTGTCACATTGCTCACGTAACGGGGTTTGCATGGGGCTGATCTCAAAATCATTGATATTTGCGCGGGCGATCTCTGTGGGCGTTTCGCTGGCCGTTTTCGTGCCGGTTGTTAGTCCGGCCGCACCTGTCGAGGCGGCAGTCGTTTCAAAGGCTCCGCAGGTGCTGCTTGTCGATGACCGAAGCGGAACGGTGCTTCTTTCCAAGAATGCCAATGTTCCTATTCCGCCCGCATCTCTTGCCAAGCTGATGACGGCCGAAGTGGTTTTCGAAGCCCTTGATAAAGGCGCGACGACACTCGAAACGCCTTACATTGTCAGCGAGAATGCCTGGAGAACCGGTGGTGCCCCCTCGGGAACATCAACGATGTTCGCGCGCATCAAGTCGGCGCCAACGGTCGCTGATCTGCTGCAGGGAATGATTGTTCAGTCGGCGAATGACGGCGCCATCATATTGGCAGAGGGGCTGGCAGGCAGCGAAGAGGCTTTTGCAAAGCGCATGAATGATCGTGCGCAGGAGCTTGGCTTAACCGGCTCCAAATTTGTAAACTCGACAGGTTTACCCGCTGAAGGGCAGGTGGTCTCGCTGCAGGATCTGGTCAGGCTGGCACGCCATATCCGAACAGCCCATCCCGAATACTATCAATATTATGCGCAACCGGCCTTCACCTGGAACAACATCATGCAACGCAACCGTAACCCCTTGTTGCGGCTTGATGTCGGGGCTGACGGCATGGGAACGGGTTTTACGGAAGCATCAGGTTTTGCGCTGGTTGGGTCGGCGGAACAGAACGGCCGCAGGCTTTATCTGGCGATGAGCGGTCTTGCCAGCATCAAGGAGCGTGAAGAAGAAGCAAAGCGTCTCCTGCAATGGGGGATGACGGCCTTTGACGATGTTCAGCTTTATCCTGCGAACGAAATTGTGGGTGAGGCGCAAGTTTTCGGCGGTGCGCTCACGCATGTGCCGTTGAAGGTCAGGGATCGTGTCGAGCTGCTGCTACCGAAGGACGGTCGCGACAAGCTGAAGGCCCGGATTGTCTATAAGGGGCCGCTCACTGCCCCTGTCGCCGACAACCAGCAGGTCGGTATTCTTCAGTTGGAGCTTAATGGTAGCATTCTTCGTGATATCCCTGTTTTCACGGCGCAATCTGTCGAGGAAGGAAGTCTCTCGAAGCGCGCCTTGGGGTCGGCGATGGAGCTTTCCACCGGCTGGCTGCGGAAATATCTTTAGCCTGCGTTGGGTGTATTCCAGGCTCGACCTGATAGCCAAAGGCCGATAATAACTTTCACAGAAGTCCGTTCGGGCATCGATTCAAACATTTGGAAGTTGGTTTGTCGGGATTGTTCATCACATTCGAAGGCGGCGAAGGAGCGGGCAAGTCAACGCAAATCGCGTTGCTGGCCAAGCATCTACGGTCAAGCGGCTTCGATCCGGTCATCACGCGGGAACCGGGCGGTTCTCCTGGTGCGGAAGCAATTCGCCATGTCATACTGAGTGGCAATGCAGAGAACTACGGTCCAGCGATGGAAGCCCTGCTGTTCGCCGCTGCAAGGGCAGACCATGTGGACCAGCTTATCCGCCCGGCTCTGAATGAAGGACGGGTGGTTCTCTGCGACCGTTTCATCGATTCAAGTCGCGCGTATCAAGGAGTTACCGGCAATCTCGATGGCACCTATATGGCGGCGGTGGAACGCATTGCCATAGACGGTGCTATGCCTGATATGACGATCATTCTCGACATTCCCGCAGAGAAGGGGTTGTCTCGTGCCGGAAAACGGCGTGGCAGCGAAACTGCGGACCGGTTCGAGAAAGAAGATATTGCTGTTCATGAGGCACGACGGCAGGCTTTTCTCACAATCGCCGAAGCGGAACCTGAGCGATGCAAGGTTATTGACGCTGACCGACCGCAAGACGCGATTGCGGGCGATATCGCAAAAGAGGTCGATAGTGTTCTGACGGAAAGAGGGTTGTTGTGATCGAGGAACTCGACGTCCCCAAAGCTCACGATTCCATCGAAGGTGTGCCAGAACCATCGGCAAGCGATTATATCGCCGGGCATCGGGAGATCAGTGATTTTCTGGCGCAAGCCTATCGCGAGGGACGTATGCATCATGCGCTGCTCTTTGAAGGTGCGCAGGGGATTGGCAAGGCAACGCTCGCCTTTCACCTGGCAGGTCATATGCTGGCACATGGCAACAATAGCGACGCGCCGGAGCATATTGCTGCGCCGGACTTTGCGACGCCGCTCTGGCGGCAGATTGCGGGCGGCATGCATCCCGCTGTCCTGCATATCAATCGTCCATTCGATCAGAAGACCGGGAAATTCAAAACGGGTATCCCAGTGGAGGAAATCCGCCGGGTCACGCATTTTCTGACCAGAACGGCATCGGACCACGCCTGGCGCATCGTTATTGTCGACCCTGCCGATGATATGAACCGCAATGCCGCCAACGCCCTCCTGAAAACTCTGGAAGAGCCTCCTGCAAGGGCGCTCTTTATCCTGATTTCCCATTCGGCGGGGCGCTTGCTCCCGACAATCCGGTCGCGCTGCCAGAGCATCGGCTTCAAGCCGCTTGATGATGGTGCGCTGACGGATGCCTTGGCACATGTCGGCCCCGGTGTTGGAATGGAGGCTGAAGCCGTAACACAAACGCTGCTCCAGCGATCGGAAGGCAGCGTGCGCAAGGCACTTTTGCTGGTGGCGCATGGCGGCATTGAAATTTCCGACACAGTCGATTCTCTTCTTGAAGGACAAAATTTCGATTTGCCGAAAGCGCAGGCGCTCGCTGGCATATTGAATGGTCGGGAGTCGGAGGTTCAGTATGAACTGTTCCGTGACCATCTGCTGGCGCGGGTCGCAATCGAAGCTCGTCGTCGTGCGGAGGAAGGACAACTGCGTGATGCCGATCGCTGGTCGCGCTTCTGGAGCGATCTCGTGCGCGAAACCGTGGACGCCGAAACCTACAATCTCGACCGCCGGCAAGCTGTGGTAATCCTTTTGGGAAAAACGCATCGCGCTTTTCGTTCTGGTCAGCCTCCGCTTGCGTGACATGGCCGCTGACATGCGTTATGTCACCGCTGATAATTTTCTCCTCGTGTGTCTGCTAATCATTCAGGCGCGCTTTCAAACTTCGAAAGACCGGGTCCATAATGAGCCGCGAAAAATATTACATCACCACCGCGATTGCTTATCCTAACGGAAAACCGCACATCGGCCACGCGTATGAACTGATCGCGACCGATGCAATGGCGCGTTTTCAGCGCCTGAACGGCAAGGATGTTTTCTTTCTGACCGGTACGGACGAACACGGTATCAAGATGCTGCAGAGCGCGCGCAAGGAAGGCATCACGCCACGCGAGCTGGCAGATCGCAATACGGCTGCGTTCCGGCAGATGGCGGACGTGCTGAACAGCTCGAATGACGATTATATTCGCACTTCGGAAGAGCGCCATTACAAGGCGAGCCAGGCCATCTGGAAAGCGATGGCCGACAATGGCGATATCTACAAGGGTGGATATGCCGGTTGGTACTCCGTGCGTGACGAAGCCTACTACGGCGAAGAGGAAACGGAAGTCCGCGAGGATGGCGTTCGCTATGGCCCGCAGGGTACGCCCGTCGAATGGGTTGAGGAAGAAAGCTATTTCTTCCGTCTCTCAGCCTATCAGGACAAGCTGCTTGATCTTTACGAGAATAATCCGGGCTTCATCATGCCTGCGGAGCGCCGCAACGAGATTGTGAGCTTCGTGAAGTCCGGTCTGAAGGACCTGTCGATTTCGCGCACGACCTTCGACTGGGGCATTCCGGTGCCGGGCGACGAGAAGCACGTCATGTATGTCTGGGTCGACGCCCTGACCAACTACATTACCGCTCTCGGCTATCCCGACACTTCAGACGAAAAGTGGGGTTACTGGCCTGCCGATGCGCATATCATCGGCAAGGACATCTCGCGCTTTCACGCTGTCTATTGGCCGGCATTTCTGATGTCGGCTGGTATTCCGCTGCCGAAGCGGGTTTTTGCACATGGTTTCCTGTTTAATCGCGGCGAGAAAATGTCGAAGTCCCTCGGCAATGTGATCGATCCGTTCGGTCTTGTTGAGCGCTATGGGCTCGATCAGTTGCGCTATTTCCTGATGCGTGAAGTCCCGTTCGGTCAGGACGGCAGCTACAGCCATGACGCGATCGTCAACCGTACCAACGCCGATCTGGCAAATGATCTCGGCAATCTTGCACAACGTTCCCTGTCGATGATCGCCAAGAACTGTGAAGGCAAGGTTCCTGTTCCGGGTGAACTTTCCGACGCGGATAAGGCCATTCTGGATCAGGCCGATGCGGCACTCGATACCGCGCGCAAGGCAATGGACGACCAGGCGCTGCATCTCGCGCTTGGGGCGATTTTCGCTGTTGTTGCCGAAGCCAACCGCTATTTCGCCGGACAGGAGCCTTGGGCTTTGCGCAAGACTGATCCAGCACGCATGGGCACTGTCCTTTATGTGACGGCCGAAGTGATCCGGCGTGTGGGCATCATGGTGCAGCCGTTCATTCCGCAGTCGGCGGAAAAGCTTCTCGACATACTGGCAATTCCTGCCAACAAGCGTCAGTTCTCCGACGTGACGGCAAGCCAGCTTGTCGGCGGGACCGATCTGCCAGCTCCGCAGCCGGTATTCCCGCGCTATGTGGAAACAGAAGAGCAGAACTGAGTTCGATGATGCTTGTCGATAGTCATTGTCACCTCGACTTTGCCGACTTCGAGCCGGAGCGCGATGACATCGTTCAGCGCGCTCTGGATGCCGGGGTCAGACGCATGGTGACCATTTCCACACGGGTCAAGAAGTTCGACACGATCCGTGCGCTCGCTGAAACCTATGATTCCGTTTATTGTTCGGTTGGAACCCATCCGAATAATGCGCATGAAGAACTGGACGTGACCGCCGATGATCTCGTGCGTCTGGCCGAGCACCCGAAAGTGGTGGCTATCGGCGAGGCGGGACTCGACTATCACTATGATTATGCGCCACCGGCAGCACAGAAGCAGGGTTTTCTCGTGCACATCGAGGCGGCACGTCGTACTCAATTGCCGCTGGTCATTCATGCCCGTAGCGCAGATGAGGATATGGCCGAGATTCTGGAGCGTGAGACGGAAAAGGGCGCCTTTCCGTTCATCCTGCACTGCTTCTCTTCCGGTCGCGCTCTGGCTGAAAAGGGCATCGCGCTCGGCGGTTACGTCTCTTTCTCGGGAATTCTGACTTTCAAAAACTCAGCCGAAATCCGCGAAGTTGCTTCCATCGTTCCGCGTGATCGTTTGCTCGTCGAGACGGATGCTCCTTATCTGGCGCCGGTTCCTTATCGTGGCAAGCGCAACGAGCCTTCTTTCGTGCAGCATACCGCCGCCGTACTTGCCGAGACGATTGGCGTGAGCAGGGAAGAAATTGCGCAAATTACCAGCGAAAATGTCTTCCGCCTGTTCTCCAAGATGCCTATGCCAGAAGATTTGGCCGCAAAAGGAAATTGATCGTGACAGCGCCGCGTAATTGCCTGCGTTTTACGCTTCTGGGCTGCGGGTCGTCTCCCGGTGTACCGCGTATCAACGGTGATTGGGGCAGTTGCGATCCGGAGAATCCGAAAAACAGGCGTCGCCGTGCATCGCTCCTGGTTGAGCGATTTGACAATGCCGGTAATAACACAACGGTCGTGATTGATACGGGGCCGGATTTCCGTAGCCAGATGATCGATGCTGGAGCGCACAGCCTTGATGCGGCTGTCTATACCCATCCGCATGCAGACCATATTCACGGTATCGATGATCTTCGCACATATGTGGTTGAAAACCGTCGCCTCATGGATGTCTATGCCAATCGGCTGACGCGTAACCGGCTCTTCGACGCTTTTGGCTATTGTTTCGAAACACCTGCCGGATCGAACTATCCACCAATTCTCAGCATGCACGACATCGCTCCTGAGACGCCGTTTTCCATATCGGGAGCGGGAGGTGCAATCCATTTCGAGCCGTTCAGCCAGGTCCATGGCGATATTGAATCGCTGGGCTTTCGTATAGGTTCTGTCGTTTATTGCACGGACGTGAGTGCTTTTCCTGAACAAAGCCTCAAGCATTTGGATGACGCCGAGGTGCTCATCATTGATGCATTGCAATACCGTCCCCATCCAAGTCATTTCTCGCTTGGCGAAGCGCTTGAATGGATCGAGAAACTGGCGCCTCAGCGCGCCATTCTCACGCATATGCACGTCCCGCTCGATTATGAAACTGTCCTGCGCGAGACGCCGGACAATGTTGAACCGGGATATGATGGGCTCCGCTTCGAGATACGGCTTTAAGTTTCGAGCTTGCGATGAAAATAGCCCGCGATGAGATCATCGCGGGCTTTTCACTTGAAGTTCTGTGGTTTAGCCAATCGCGCCCTTGGACGGGAAGGGCATCACATTGCTGCCTTCGATAGCTTTGGTTGCCTTGTCTTCGAGCTTAAGACCACCGGCGCGGAGCAGATCGGTAAAGCGTCCGCCACGGGCGGCAAGTTCATCGAAGCTACCGCTTTCGACCAGATGTCCCTTGTCCATGAACAGGACGAGGTCGGCCGAGCGGACCGTCGAAAGACGGTGCGCGATGATGAAGGTCGTACGGTTGTGACTGAGATCGTCAACCGCCTGCTTCACCTTCTCTTCGGTTTCGACGTCGAGCGCACTGGTCGCTTCATCGAGAACGAGGATAGGCGAGTCCTTCAGGATTGCGCGAGCGATCGCGAGGCGTTGGCGTTCGCCGCCAGAAAGTTGTGAGCCGCGTTCACCGACAACCGTATCGTAACCATCGCTCTTGGCCAGAATGAAGTCGTGGGCTGCAGCAGCACGTGCTGCTGCGTGTACTTCCTCATGCGTGGCACTTTCACGGCCGACACGAATATTCTCTTCGACCGAGCGATTGAACAGGCCGGCATCCTGAAAGACGGTTGCAATCGCATGGCGCAACGAACGACGGCTGACGGTACGCGTATCTGTTCCGTCGATCGTGATACGGCCTGCTGCTGGATCGAAAACGCGCTGCAACAGATTGATGAGAGTGGTTTTGCCTGCGCCTGTTGGCCCGACAATAGCCACCGTCTGCCCCGGCTTGATTTCGAAGGACACATCATAGACGCCCTGGCCGGAATTCGGAAACTCAAAGGTGACATTGTCGAAAACGATGTCGCCCTTGACGTCGGTGAGATCCGAGACGTCCTGCGGTTCCTGACGATCAGCCGTAGCGTCTTCCATCTGGAAGAATTCTTCAAGCTTGGCGCGTGCGGTAACTGTCTGGTTGATGAACGCGCTGATCTGGTCGAGACGGCCGATCATCAACTGGGCAAAGCCGATAAAGGCAATCACATCGCCCACGCGCATCTGGCCCTTGGTGACGAAGTAGGCACCCAAAACAAGAACCACCACCATCGAGAAAGTTGAGGCCATGCGGTTTAAGCCGCTGGCTAGCGCCCACCAGTTGAGGACTGGAAACTGCGCCTTCTCAAGATTTTTGGCGTAATCGCGCAGAGACTGGGTTTCCGACGCAATACGGTTATAGCTCTGTACGACCGAAACGTTGCTAATCGTATCGCTAACGTGTTCGAACAGCTTGTGGTGATGCTTCTCGACAGCGACCTGGCCGTCTTTGGTCTTGCGCATCACCAGTTGACCGATCATCACATAGATGACGCCGAGCACGATCAGCACCAGCGACATGCGCATATCCATGTTCATTGCAACCGGAATGAGCGTCACCAGGGCAACGATCGTCGTCAAATGCTGGCGCATGAATTCGAGCCAGAGCGTGAACAGCGAGTCCGTTGCGCGGATCAGCGTATGGAGTGCGTTGGACGTCCCGCGCTTCTGGTGCCAGGAAAGTGGCATTGTGATGAGGCGTTCATAAGAATCGATCATCACGCCCAGACGACGGCGGTGTGCCAGGCGGTCGGCTCCGCGTGCAACAAAAACCGCAGCAACAATGTTGAAGCCACCAAGGGCAGCCCACATCGCAAGAGGCGAGAAGATATCGCCCTTGTCGGAGATGGCCTGAATGACCCGGCCGAACAGAATAGGTTCGGCAAGTGTGACCAGGGCAACCAGGACACTCGCGACACACATGGTTATCGTCGCGGTCTTCTCGACCGCAAGGTATTCCATGGCTCGCCAGTAAATTTTGAGCAATGACACTTTCGCACTCCCGCTCGTTCTATTTCACGGGACTAAATGGTATAGCCCCGTTGTTCTATCAATATCTGATGGCGGCAAGAAGTGGCGATTGGGTGTCAAGATCGACCATAAATTAAAAACGGGTGTAACCGAGTGTGAAGATTCGGTGGTCGGAATCGAATTCTATGGAGAAAGCTGAGCTAGCTACAGCTAATGCAGCCAAATTGCAGTTTTCAGGAATTCTGCCTAGTAATCGGCGGAACTCGCGTCTATTGACAGGATTAAGCGACCAGCGCGTGTGTACGTGCGGTATTAGGAAGAGTTGATCGGGTTTCTCAATGGCAGGCGTAGAACAGAAGATTGTGGATACAAGCGAAGCGGGCATGCGGCTCGATCGCTGGTTCAAAGTCCATTATCCGGGGCTCGGTTTTGGTCACCTGCAGAAACTCCTGCGGTCGGGGCAAGTTCGTATCGACGGTTCCAGGGCCAAGGCCGACACGCGTATTCAGGCAGGACAGACTGTTCGTATCCCACCTCTGGGTGTCGATGAAAAAGCCGCTGGGCCGGTCACGGCGCGGACAATCCGCAGCCAGCAGGACGGTGACGTGCTTTCGCAGATGCTTCTCTATGAAGATCCGAAAGTGTTCGTTTTCAACAAACCGGCCGGTCTCGCCGTCCAGGGCGGATCGGGTTTGACACGGCACGTTGATGGAATGCTGGAAGCCTGGCGCAACAAGAGGGGCGAAAAGCCGCGTCTTGTCCATCGTATTGACCGCGACACATCCGGTGTACTGGTTGTGGCGCGCACACGTGGTGCAGCACAGGCACTGACCGCCGCTTTCCGCGAACGCGACACCAAGAAGACCTATTGGGCATTGGTGAAGGGTGTTCCGCGCAAACGTGAGGACAAGATTTCCACGTGGCTCGTCCGGGATCAGACACCGGACGGTGACAAGATGCGCGTTTGCCAGCACGGCGAACCGGATTCCGATCATGCGATCTCGTATTATCGCATCATCGAGAAAGCGGGAAACAACCTGACCTGGCTCAAAATGGAACCTTATACCGGTAGAACCCACCAGTTGCGCGTGCATGCAGCCTATATCGGTCATCCAATCATCGGTGATCCCAAATATTTTGAAGCCGACCAGAACTGGGAGTTTCCGGGCGGGATACAAAAACGCCTGCATCTTCATGCGCGACGTATTCGTATTCCGAACCCGTCAGGCGGCGTTATCGATGTGACAGCACCATTGCCGCCACACATGGTGCAGTCATGGAACCTGCTCGGCTTCGACGAGGAAAGTGCGGAAGATTAAAAATGTCAGGCGAAGCGGGGGGATCGTCCCAAGGACGAGTTTCGTTCGATGGGCTGGCCATCATGCTGGTCATGTTCATCATGTTCAGTTGGGGACTAAATCAGGTTGCCATCAAGATCGGCAATCGAGGGTTCAATCCCATGCTGATGGCGGCAGGGCGCGCAGCACTCGGTGGTGTGTGCGTTTTTCTCTGGTGTTACTGGCGCCGTATTCCGCTTTTCAATCGTGATGGTACGCTCGCGGCCGGGATAGCCGCCGGTTTGCTGTTCGGTACTGAGTTCGTTCTGATTTTTCTCGCGATGGAGCTGACGAGCGTGGGGCGTGTTACCCTCATGATGAACGTCATGCCGTTCTGGGTTGCTATCGGAAGCCATTTTCTTCTCGGCGAGCGGATGTCAGTCCGGGCTTTCCTAGGCATGTGTATTGCCTTTCTGGGTGTGTTTCTCGTCTTCTCCGACCATGTCAGCCGACCGGGACCACTTGCAATTTATGGCGATCTGCTGGCTCTGGTGGCTGGTGTGCTGTGGGGGCTTACCACGCTGGTCATCAAGAGAACGCGGCTTGCTTATACCGCGCCGGAAAAGACACTTCTTTATCAGCTGGTAGTTGCGGCTCTGGTGCCGCTGCCATTCATCTCGTTGAGCGGCCCGCTGCTTCGCAGCCCTGATATACTATCCATATCAGCCTTCCTCTTTCAGGCAATATTCGTGGTGGCCTTCACCTATCCGCTCTGGTTCTGGATGGTGCGCCGATACCCTGCATCGAAGCTTTCGAATTTTGCATTCCTCACGCCAGCATTTGGCGTGTTATTGAGCGGTCTCATTTTGAACGAGCCTCTGAGCTGGAAAATATTCGCGGCTCTCGCGCTGGTCGGTTGCGGACTGATGATCATCAATAAACCTGCAAAGGTCTCCAACGCCCGATGAAACTGGTACTTTTCGATTGCGACGGAACGCTGGTAGACAGCGGTGACTTCATTCACAGATGCATGGCAACGAGTTTTACTGATGCCGGTCTGGAACCTCCAGCAATCGAAGAAACGCATTCGATCATCGGCTTGTCGTTACATCTGGCCATCGCGAAGCTTCTGAAGCGCGAACCGGATGATCAGGTGCAATGGCTGACGCAGCGCTATAAGGACAATTTTGTCATGCTGCGACAAGCTCCTGATTTTGCAGAGCCGCTCTACGATGGAATTCTGCCGCTCCTGACGGAACTTGGAGCAAGGGACGACCTTCTGCTCGGTATCGTGACCGGAAAGTCCCAGCGTGGCGTTCGTTCTGTATTCGAGCGCCATGGCATAGGGCATCATTTCGTAGTGACGCGTACTGCCGACGATTGCCCGTCGAAACCGAATCCGGCCATGGTGCTTGAATCTTGCGCGGAAATGGGCATAGAACCCGACCGAACGATTGTTATCGGCGATGCTGTTTATGATATGCAGATGGCCCGCTCGGCAGGCGCTGTGGCGGCGGGCGTGTCGTGGGGTTATCATAACAGGCAGGGACTGATCGAAGCGGGCGCACATCACATTCTGGAAGCGCCATCCGAACTTCATGCACTGCTGCATGGTATGGACGAACAGGTTCTTTAGTCACTGAACCTTCCGGCCAAGCCAGCGACAAAGAACTGGACAAATCTATGCGTGATATTTTGAACGATCTTGAATCGGGAAAGCAGCTTTCGGACGAAAATCCGATCGTGCGGGCACAAAAGCTGATGCTTGCGCAGATGCCTAAACGCTTCTACGAAAAAGCGGAAGTGGCCGAAGTTGAAGGCGGCTTTGCCGTCCATCTGGATGGCCGTCCGGTCAAGACGCCTGCGCGTAATCTTCTGCTGCTGCCGACCGAGGCGGCTGCCCAAATCGTAGCGGCTGAATTTGTTGCGCAAGAAAAGGTAATCGATCCGGGAAAGATGCCCGCTACCCGCCTCGTCAATACGGCGATTGACGGAATTGCGCAGGATCCGCAGGCGGTATTTGAGGATATTCTGCGTTTTGCGGGGACGGACATGCTTTGCTATCGCGCCGATAGCCCGCAGGAGCTTGTTTCTCGACAGACTGAGCAATGGGACCCGCTAATCGACTGGATGGAAGGCCTCGGCGCCAGGTTTTCACTCGCCGAAGGTGTGATGCACATTGAACAGCCGCGCGAAGCGATAGCAGCACTCGGCGTGCATCTGGCTGCCTTCAAGGATCCAATCGCGCTGGCATCACTGCATACGATGACGACGCTGACGGGATCGGCGATTATTGCGTTTGCCATCGCCAAGGGAGAAGTGACCGCAGAACAAGGCTGGAATCTGGCGCATATCGATGAGGATTGGACCATCGAGCAATGGGGATCTGATGCGGAAGCCGTAGAGCGACGCAAGAACCGTGAAATCGAGATGATGATGGCTGCCCGCGTTCTCGAGGCACTTTAAGTATAAGAATTATTGTACTGATTTAATAAAGAAACCCCGGCAATGCCGGGGTTTCTTTTTACGCGCGCAATCATCAAGTGTTGCGCGTCGTTCCCCTCGGTAAAAGCAAAAGAAATTGCGCGGACGGATTGGCGCCCGCGCAGTTTTCTTAAACCGAGTAGTACATGTCGTACTCGACCGGATGCGGCGTCGTTTCGTAACGCAGCACTTCGGCCATCTTGAGTTCAATGAAGCTGTCGATCTGATCGTCTTCGAATACGCCGCCGGCCTTGAGGAACTCACGATCCTTGTCGAGCGACTGCAGTGCTTCACGAAGCGAACCGCAGACGGTTGGGATCTTCTTGAGTTCCTTTGCAGGCAGATCGTAGAGATCCTTGTCCATAGCCTGACCCGGGTGGATCTTGTTCTTGATGCCATCAAGACCAGCCATCAGTAGGGCTGCGAAGCAGAGATATGGGTTTGCTGCTGGATCTGGAAAGCGAACTTCAAGGCGCTTCGACTTCGGCGACGAGCCGAAAGGAATACGGCAGGAAGCCGAACGGTTGCGAGCCGAGTAAGCCAGCAAAACCGGAGCTTCGTAACCTGGGACCAGACGCTTGTAGGAGTTGGTCGATGGGTTGGTGAATGCGTTCACAGCCTTGGCGTGCTTGATGACGCCGCCGATGAAGTACAGGCAGTTTTCCGACAGGCCGGCATATTCGTTACCAGCGAAGGTTGGCTTGCCGTCTTTCCAGATCGAGAAGTGAACGTGCATACCCGAACCGTTGTCGCCGAAAACCGGCTTTGGCATGAAGGTTGCAGTCTTGCCGTAGGCATTGGCAACCTGATGCACAACATACTTGTAGATCTGCATCTTGTCGGCGTTGCGAACTAGCATGTCGAACTTCACACCCAGTTCGTGCTGAGCCGAAGCCACTTCGTGGTGGTGCTTTTCAACGGTTACGCCCATTTCGGTGAGGACGGTCAGCATTTCCGAGCGCATATCCTGCGCACTGTCGATCGGCGGAACCGGGAAGTAACCACCCTTGACGCGTGGACGGTGGCCGAGATTGCCGGTTTCGTAATCGGTATCGTCGTTCGATGGCAGTTCGGTCGAGTCGAGCTTGAAGCCGGTGTTGAACGGATCGACCTTGTACTTGACGTCGTCGAATACGAAGAATTCAGCTTCCGGGCCAACATAAACAGTGTCGCCGATGCCGAGCGACTTCATGTAGGCTTCGGCCTTCTTTGCAGTCGTGCGAGGATCGCGACCATAGGCTTCACCCGAAATCGGATCAAGGATATCGCAGAGAATGACCAGCGTGGACTGAGCGAAGAATGGATCGATATGAGCTGTTTCAGGATCCGGCATGAGAACCATATCGGATTCATTGATGGCCTTCCAGCCGCCGATCGATGAACCGTCAAACATGACGCCGTCTTCGAACATTTCTTCGTCTACGAGGCCAATATCCATCGTGACGTGATGCAGCTTGCCCTTGGGGTCGGTGAAGCGCAGGTCAACAAACTTGATGTCGTTGTCTTTGATCTGTTTCAGAATGTCATTGGCAGTCGTCATTTTGGTATCCTGTTTGCACGACGATGGATTGTACGCAGGTCTTATCAGATGGCATCCACGCCGGATTCACCGGTACGGATACGAATAACTTCTTCGATATTGGAGACGAAAATCTTACCATCGCCGATGCGTCCCGTCTGGGCAGCCTTGCGGATGGCTTCAATAGCACCGTCCACGGTTTCGTCAGCGACGATGACCTCAACTTTCACCTTGGGAAGAAAGTCGACGACATATTCGGCGCCGCGGTAAAGTTCGGTATGACCTTTTTGTCGCCCAAAGCCCTTGGCTTCGATGACAGTGATCCCCTGCAAGCCGACTTCCTGAAGGGCTTCCTTCACTTCATCCAGCTTGAAGGGCTTAATGATGGCTTCGATCTTTTTCATCAGAGAATGGTCTCCGCTCTTCTTCGGAAATGAGCATTGTGCTCGTTTCATCAATAGAGAAGCATGAAGTGTGCCAGTTTGAAGTGGGTGTAAGAAATTTCTTCAGTTTCCTTCATTCCGGGGCAGAGTGGCACTATTCTTGATGCTTGCACAAGCGTCACTATGTCGGCAAGTATGAAATAGGCCGTATTGATCTGGTTTATCTGTCTAAAAATTAGTCATTCTGCACCAAAAGAGGGCAGGCTTGCATAAAGTGGAGTGCCGCGTATTTAATCACATCGACAACCCGTGTTGAAAAGGTACGCGATGTACGAGTTGCTGACTCCGCAGGAAATGGCAGAAGCGGATCGCCAGACGATCGAGACTGGTATCAAGGATGGTTTCTCGCTGATGCTTGCGGCAGGGCGAGCGGTTGCGGATGTCGCGCAGCGGATGTTTCCCCGCAATGCGCCTGTCGCTGTTCTGTGCGGACCCGGCAACAATGGCGGCGACGGTTACGTTGCCGCACAGTTTCTACTGGAAGCGGGATTGGAAGTTGTATGCTTCGCATCAGCTCCCCCTCGGAAAGGCTCGGATGCCATGCGCGCATCGCTTTTCTACAAGGGACCTGTGACCAACTTCAACGAGTTTTCGACCGCGAGTTTTGGAGGTGTAATCGATGCTCTATTCGGCGCAGGATTGGCTCGTGACATTCACGGGGCCGAAGCTGTAGCAATTGATGCGGTGAATGCCTCTGACCTGCCTGTTGTGGCAGTTGATTTGCCAAGCGGCATATCCGGTGAAGGCGGGGGCATCCTCGGAACGGCGATCCGGGCGCGAGCGACAGTCACGTTCTTTTGCAAGAAGCCTGGCCACCTGCTGCAGCCGGGAAGGGCGCATTGCGGTGTTCTCCATGTCGCGGATATCGGTATTCCAGATCACATACTTGCAACAATCGAACCGCGCACTTTCGAGAATGCTCCTGAGCTTTGGGAAGGCACGTTGCCGGTCCTTGGCGCTGAGGCTTACAAATATAGTCGTGGCCACGTCGCGGTGTTTTCCGGCGGGGCTCATTCGACGGGCGCGGCACGCCTGTCAGCTGTTGCGGCAGCTCGTAGCGGAGCGGGTGCGGTAACGCTTTTGTCTCCGCCCGACGCCATGGCGGTGAACGCGGCTCATCTGACCAGCATCATGGTTCGTGAAACTCGTGGTTTGAGAGATGCTCGGCAGTTCCTTTCCGAACGCAAGGTTGCTGCAGCGGTGCTCGGTCCGGGTTATGGAAATCCGACTTTTGCACGTGAACATGCCTTGTTACTCGCAAGCAGCGGGCTGGAAGGGTTTCGTGGCCTAGTTCTGGATGCCGACGGGATTACGGCTTTTGAACGGAATCCAGATGAGCTATTCGAAAAGCGGCAGGGTGCCGAGACTGCGCTCGTGCTTACACCGCACGAAGGAGAATTCCGGCGACTGTTCCCTGATATTGCAAAGAACTCGACCTCGAAGATCGAAAAGGCGCGTGAGGCTGCAAGGCGCGCCAATGCAGTCATTGTATATAAAGGGCCTGATACCGTGATCGCGGAACCGGAAGGGCTGGCTGTCGTCAATGCCAATGGAACACCGTTGCTGGCGACGGCAGGATCAGGTGATGTGCTGACGGGTATAGTCTGTGGCCTGCTTGCGCAGGGCATGCCTGCATTCGTCGCTGCCTGTGCGTCGGTATGGATGCATGCAGACGCTGCGCGTCGCTTCGGTCATGGCCTTATCGCCGACGATCTGCCTGCTCAGCTTCCCAAGGTTTTGTCGGCGTTAGAGCGATCTTCCCGAAATTAACGACCGGACGTTCGGCTGTTCTTGGTGCCGACGTCAACGGTGATGCTTCCAGAGACCGAAACATCTGTATTGCCGATACGAAAGTTCTTCCAGTTGCCGCTCGGCGTCTGGTCCGGTTCGGGAGCAGGAGGCGGGGCAGACACGATAGGCTTCGGTGGTTGTACGCCGGGCAGGCCCGGCGATCTTTCATTCGCAGACGCAGTTGATATGATGGCTAAGAAAATAGTGCCAAATATAAGGAAACGCTGCGCAATCATTTTCAATCTCCCTTATACGGGGGCAGCAACCGCATCGATGAGTTGCCCAGCCATTTCAAGGGTAAACTCGTTGAAATGAGAGATAATGCGGCTTGGATCGTAATGCTGTACGGGAAGATCAGTATATCCGAAATCGACGGCAACCACTGGAATGCCAGCCGCCTTCGCAGTGTCGATATCAGTTCGGCTATCCCCAACCATGATTGCCCGTTCGCGATTGCCGCCGGCCCGCGCGATGGTTTCGGTGAGATGACGCGGATCGGGCTTGCGATAGGCGAAAGTATCAGCGCCGCAAATCGCACCAAATCGCCCGGCTTCACCCATTGAAGTCAGGAGTTTGACCGACAAAGCTTCAAACTTGTTCGTGCAAACTGCCAGTTCGTAACCGTGTGCCGAGAAACGGTCCATCGCCTCCAGAACACCCGGGAAGAAGGTCGAGTGTCCAGGCATGTTGTCTGCATAATGCTCGCGAAATTCTTCGACGAGATTATCGAGCTGTGCTTCGTTGGTCTGTTTCTGCTGTGCGGCAAAGGCGCGCTCGATCATGACGCGCCCGCCCTGGCCGACAAATCTCCGCAACGATTCACGATCTGCCGTTTTCAGGCCCGATATTGCGAGGCAGTGATTAAGGCTGTCGAGAAGGTCCGGTGCTGTATCGACAAGTGTTCCGTCGAGATCAAAAACGATGATGGGCTTGGGATTGGCGGCAGACATTAGCTTCTCGTGGGTAAATTGGGGAATGGGGCATTCCTATCTGATTGTCGTCTTCGGCTCAACCTTGCGATCAGATTTGCTTGGAACGCGATTCGATCTGATGAAATGAGATCGCCATCCTAACGGTTTTTTGGACGCGTATCATGTCGGAAGACAGTTTCACGCTTTTCGGGATGCGTTCAAAAGCCGAAATTCTGCGTCATAGTTCGAATAGTTGCTTTGTTGTGTCGCGCCCGCATGCTAGAGGCGAACCGGACCATAATGAGAATCCGCAAGGGACTATCGGGAATTTGGGTATGGACGAAGCTCGCAAGCTGAAAATCGCAGCCGCCGCAGAAGCACTCACGCACGTCAAAGACGGAATGCGGCTGGGGATTGGGACAGGTTCGACGGCCGAGGAATTCGTGCGGCTGCTTGCCGAAAAGGTAGGTAACGGCTTCAAGATCATTGGAGTGCCCACCTCCGAACGCACTGCGAAACTTTGCGAGGAACTCGGCGTTCCGCTTACGACGCTTGATGAAACGCCTCATCTCGATCTTACCGTAGATGGCGCTGACGAAGTCGACACGAACCTCTCGCTCATCAAGGGCGGCGGTGGAGCTCTTCTTCGCGAAAAGATCGTGGCTGCCGCGTCGGATGCCATGATCGTTATTGCTGACGGTTCGAAGGTCGTCGAGACGCTAGGGCGTTTTCCCCTGCCTGTGGAAGTCAATCGTTTCGGTCTCGGCGCTACCATGCGCGCGATCGAAGAGGTAGCTGCAAAGTGTGGCCTTGCAGGCCCGCTGGCGCTGCGTTTAAAAGATGGCTCACCCTTCGTAACGGATGGTGGGCATTATATCGTGGATGCATCTTTTGGCCGCATTCCCGATCCAAAGACACTATCTGACGCTCTCTTCGCAATTCCAGGCGTTGTCGAGCACGGACTTTTCATCGGACTGGCGCGTGCGGCAGTGATTGCCGGCAACGACGGCATCCGCACCATGAACCGGTCTTGAACTGATTAAACGGAGTACTGACCATATGATCCCGGCAACTGGCTTTCGCCGTCTGATTGCACCGTTTTCCGCGCTCGTACTGATGTCGGGCATTCATGCGGCATCCGCACAGGAAATCACAGAAGCTCATTTGGAAGCTGCCCGTGCTGCAATTTCTGCAATTGATGCTACCGCGCAGTTTGACGAAATTCTGCCGAATGCAGCGCGCGCCCTGAAGGGTGAGCTGATCCAGAAGGATCCGAATCTGGAAGCGCTCATCACCAAGACTGTCGATGACAAGGCTCTTGCTTTGGCGTCCCGTCGCGCAGACCTCGAAACCGAATCCGCGCGTGCCTATGCGAAGGCGTTCTCGGAAGATGAACTGAAGGCCATTGCAGCATTCTACGCGTCGTCAGCAGGCAAGAAGCTTCTGTCAGAAGGCCCGATCGTGACGCGTGAAGTCGTGAAGGCGGCCAACATCTGGCAGAACGGCATCGCCCGTGATCTGGCGACCAGTGTAGCTGAGGTTCTGGCTGCTCAGGCTGGCGCTGCAGCAGCTCCAGCACAGCCTGCACAGCAGTAATTTGTTGCGGTAACGCCGAATTTGAAAGCCCGGTCTCTTGGCCGGGCTTTTTGTTTTGCTTACATATCGGACAACATAATGTTCTATTGGAGAAACCCATGACCGGATTCGACTATGATCTATTTGTTATCGGCGGCGGCTCCGGTGGTGTTCGGGCAGCGCGTCTTGCCGGGGCGATGGGGAAAAAGGTCGGTCTTGCGGAAGAATACCGCATGGGAGGGACATGCGTTATTCGCGGTTGCGTACCAAAAAAGCTTTTCGTCTACGCTTCGCAATTTCCCGAATATTTTGAGGATGCAGCCGGTTACGGCTGGGATGTTGGCGCATCAGCATTCGACTGGAAGAAGCTGATCGATGCTAAGGATAAGGAAATTACCCGGCTTGAGGGGCTCTATACCAAGGGACTTCAGAACTCCGAAGTTGAGATTTTTGCCAGCCGCGCCGAACTTATCGATGAACATACCATAGAGTTGAAAGCAGATGGTCGCCGCGTCACAGCGGATCAGATATTGATTGCAACTGGCGGTCATCCCAGCATGCCCGAAACCATGCCTGGACACGAACACTGCATCAGTTCCAATGAAGCGTTTCATCTCGCTGAACTACCGAAGGCAATCGTTATTGCAGGTGGTGGATACATTGCAGTTGAGTTCGCGAACATATTCCATGGTCTCGGTGTCGAGACCACGCTTGTCTACCGAGGCAAGGAAATTCTCTCCCGTTTTGATCTGGACCTGCGCCATCTTTTGCACGAAACGATGGAAGCGAAGGGCATTCGCATTATTTGCGGAGCCGTTTTCGAAAAGGTCGAGAAGCAGTCTGACGGTAAGCTGAAAATCTCACTGAACAACGGCGAAACACTGTTAGCCGGCCAAGCTATGATGGCTATCGGGCGCAGGGCCAACACGACCGGTCTCGGGCTGGAAAGAGCTGGTGTGCAGACGGACGAACTTGGTGCCATCCCGGTCGATGAATATTCGCGTACCAATATCGCGAGTATCTGGGCAGTGGGTGATGTTACAAACCGTGTCCAGCTAACGCCGGTGGCAATCCACGAAGCCATGTGCTTCCTCGAAACTGCTTTTAAGGATAATCCGACGAAGCCGGATCATGAATTGATCGCGACCGCCGTCTTCTCGCAGCCAGAAATTGGCACGGTTGGTTTGCCCGAAGATGAGGCCGCGAAGAAGTATCCGGAAGTTGAGGTTTACAGAGCGCTATTCCGGCCGATGAAGAACACGCTTTCCGGTCGCAATGAAAAAATGCTGATGAAGCTCATCGTCGATGCAGCAAGCCGCCGTGTTGTCGGAGCTCATATAATGGGACCCGACGCGGGTGAAATGGCTCAGCTTCTGGGTATCTCGCTCAAGTCTGGTGCGACCAAAGATGACTTTGACCGGACAATGGCCGTTCACCCAACAGCAGCCGAGGAATTGGTGACCATGTACAAGCCGACCTATCGTGTTGTGAATGGTGAGAAAGTCGACGGCTAAATCCTTCGCAGCCGGTTTGTCCGGTTAACGAATATTGCTGGCATAAAGTCTCAGGCTGCATTATATCAGCGCGATCACGCACGCCGGGTTTCCGGGGCAGGCTGTCATCTTTGTCAGATGTCGGCTGTCCGTTAAGGAATTCCGGCATTCGTGCAAGGAGGATATAATCCGAGAGAAATCGAGCGGATAGAAGCAAACAGGTGCTCAAATGACGAAGAACTGGACCCCACATTCCTGGAGAAACAAACCGATCAAGCAAGTGCCGTTTTATCCAGACGCACAGGCTCTGAACGACGTTGAGGCCCGTCTTCGCACCTATCCGCCGCTGGTTTTTGCAGGTGAAGCACGCAAACTCAAGCAGCAACTGGCTGACGTAGCGGAAGGCAAGGCATTTCTGCTTCAGGGCGGTGATTGCGCTGAAAGTTTCGCTGAACACGGCGCGGATAATATCCGCGACTTTTTCCGCGTCTTTCTTCAGATGGCTGTTGTGCTCACATTCGGCGCTTCGAAGCCAGTCGTGAAGGTCGGCCGTATTGCCGGTCAGTTCGCCAAGCCGCGCTCGTCGGACATGGAAACGCTGAATGGCGTGGAGCTGCCGTCCTACCGTGGTGACATCATCAACGGTATCGAATTCGACTCCGCATCGCGCATTCCAGATCCGCAGCGACAGGATATGGCATACCGCCAGTCAGCCGCGACGCTTAACCTGCTGCGCGCATTCGCGCAGGGTGGCTACGCTAATCTGGAGAATGTTCACCAGTGGATGCTCGGTTTTGTCGGCAAGAGCCCGCAGGCAGAACGCTATGCAGCTCTAGCACAGCGCATTTCCGAGACCATGAACTTCATGCGTGCAATCGGGATCACGGCTGATAGCAATCATTCGCTGCGTGAAACTGATTTCTATACCAGCCATGAAGCGTTACTTCTTGGGTATGAAGAAGCGCTAACACGCGTGGACTCGACCTCCGGTGACTGGTACGGCACGTCCGGCCATATGATCTGGATTGGCGATCGCACACGTCAGGCCGACCATGCACACATCGAATACTGCCGCGGCATCAAGAATCCGCTCGGTCTCAAGTGTGGACCATCTTTGCAACCGGATGATCTGGTTCGTCTGATCGATCTGTTGAACCCGGACAATGAAGCGGGACGTCTGACGCTGATTGCGCGCTTTGGCTATGATAAGGTTGGTGATCACCTGCCGCAGCTAATTCGTGCTGTCGAGAAAGAAGGCCGCAAGGTCGTATGGTCGTGTGATCCGATGCATGGCAACACGATTACCGCGGGTGGTTACAAGACGCGTCCGTTCGACCGAATCCTCAAGGAAGTGGAGTCTTTCTTCGCGATCCATCGCGCCGAAGGTACGCATCCGGGCGGTATCCATGTTGAAATGACTGGCAAGAACGTGACGGAATGCACAGGCGGTGCACGTGCGATCTCTGCCGAGGATCTGCACGACCGTTACCACACGCATTGCGATCCGCGTTTGAATGCCGATCAGGCGTTGGAGCTGGCGTTCCTACTGGCTGAACTGCTCAAGAAGGAGCGCGATGCTGGCGCCGACAAACAGGTTGCAAGTGCCTGACCTGTTTCGCATATTATAGAACTTGCAGGGCGGAGGTTTCGATCTCCGCCCTGTTGCTTTTCGGCAAAACTCACCTATTGATTGCCTTAGAGCGTCGTGCGTCCGGACGGATGCACAAAAGGCGCTCTAGCCTATTGTATCTACGCATCGTGCTTTCCGACAATCCATTCCGATTTTGGGGCCGATCCTGTAGCCAGTTTGATTGAGGGTATGATGCAGCGCATTTTTCTGGCTTTCCTTAATTCCATGCGGGCACTGAAATATCTCGCGGGACATGAGAAGGCCGTTCAGCAGGAATTGGTGCTGTTTCTTCTATCCCTGCCGGTCGCATTTTTTCTTGCGCCGACCTGGCTTGCTTTCTTCTTCATGACAGGATCGATCCTGTTTCTTATCCTCGTGGAAGTGTTGAACACCGGTATCGAGGCGACCTGTGATGCCGTCTCGCGGGATTTTCACAAGGAAATTCAGATTGCAAAAGACTGCGGCTCTCTCGCCGTTCTGATTTCCATTGTGTTCGTCGTCGCGGTCTGGGGCTACATCCTCGTCAATACCTATCTGGCCTGACAAACAGAGTGGTTGATCGATAGCATCCGTTGCATTTGCTTGCCCAAGCGCGCTAAAGCTGGGGCATGTTAGTCTCTCACGAGAATCTTGCCATGCTCCGTATTGCCGTTGCGCAGCTTAATCCCGTCATGGGCGATATCGCCGGAAACCTGGTAAAGGCACGCACCGCGCGCGCCGAAGCTGCCAGGATGAAGGCTGATCTCATTCTGTTTACAGAATTGTTCATTTCTGGCTATCCGCCGGAGGATCTGGTTCTGAAGCCATCCTTTCTCGCTGCGTGCGAAAACGCTGTTCGCGAACTAGCCAGTGACACTGCCGATGGTGGGCCGGGGGTCATCATTGGAACACCACTGAGCCGTGAAAGCGGCTTGCATAACTCCATTGCCGTGCTTGACGGTGGTGAAATCATCGCCGAACGGTTCAAGGTTGATTTGCCGAACTACGGCGAGTTCGACGAAAAGCGGGTGTTTCAGCCTGGCCCGATGCCGGGTCCGATCAATTTCCGCGGCGTGCGTATCGGGATTCCGATCTGCGAGGATATCTGGGGCGATCTCGGTGTGGCGGAAACGCTGGCCGAGAGCGGTGCGGAAATTCTGCTCGTTCCAAATGGCTCACCCTATCATCGCGCCAAGATGGATCGGCGGCATCAGGTTGTCCTCAAGCAGGTGATCGAAACCGAGCTACCGATGGTTTATGCCAATCAGATTGGCGGGCAGGACGAGCTGGTTTTCGATGGCGGATCGTTCGCATTCAACGCAGACCGGTCGCTCTGTCTGCAAATGCCGCAGTTCGCCGAGCAGATTACGCTGACCGTCTGGCACAGAGAGAATGGTGATTGGCGCTGCGAAGAAGGCGAGAAGACCATTCTTCCAGAAGGACTTGAGGCTGATTATTCCGCCTGTGTGCTGGGACTGCGGGATTATGTGAACAAGAACGGTTTCAAGGACGTGGTGCTCGGGCTTTCCGGCGGCATTGACTCGGCAATTTGCGCGGCTCTGGGTGTTGATGCCTTGGGTAAGGAACGTGTGCGTTGCATCATGCTGCCTTATCGCTACACATCCGAAGACTCTCTGAAAGATGCAGCCGATTGCGCCAAAGCGCTCGGCGTCCGATACGATATTGTTCCTATCGCTGCGCCAGTTGAAGGCTTTCTGGAAGCACTGCATCCACTATTCGCGGGCACCGAGAGCGGGGTTACCGAAGAAAATCTGCAGAGCCGCGCACGTGGCACCATTCTGATGGCTGTTTCGAACAAGTTTGGTTCGATGGTCGTCACCACTGGCAATAAGTCTGAAATGTCCGTGGGATATGCGACGCTTTATGGCGATATGAACGGTGGTTTCAATCCGATCAAAGACGTCTATAAAATGCAGGTCTATGCGATGTCGGAATGGCGTAACAGTCATGTACCAAATGGGGCGCTTGGTCCTTCCGGCGAGGTGATCCCGCATAATATCATTTCCAAGGCACCGTCTGCCGAACTGCGTGAAAATCAGACCGACCAGGATAGTTTGCCACCCTATCCGGTTCTGGACGATATTCTTGAATGCCTTGTCGAAAACGAGATGAGTAACACCGAGATCGCTGCACGTGGACATTCGCTCGAAACCGTACAACGGATCGAGCATTTGCTCTATCTGGCTGAGTATAAGCGTCGGCAATCGGCACCAGGTGTCAAAATTACCAAGAAGAATTTCGGACGCGATCGCCGTTATCCTATAACGAACCGCTTCCGCGACCGCTGAAAGACAATGACATGACCGTAACCGTTCGTTTTGCACCGTCTCCGACGGGCTACATTCATATTGGCAATACGCGCACAGCGCTTTCAAACTGGCTTTTCGCGCAGAAGAATGGCGGCAAGTTCATTTTGCGCTATGACGACACTGATGTCGAACGATCCAAGGACGAATACGCGCAGGCAATTGCTGTCGATCTTGATTGGCTCGGTGTCAAACCTGATCGTGTCGAATATCAGTCAAAACGTTTCGACGTTTATGGTAAGGCCGTGGAAAAGCTCAAACAGGCCGGTTTACTATATGCCTGTTATGAGACAGCCGAGGAACTGGAGCGACGCCGCAAGTTGCGTCTGGCCCGTCGACTGCCGCCGGTATATGGCCGTGAAGGCCTGAAGCTCACCGAAGAAGAGAAAACCGCCTTTGAAGCCGAAGGGCGTAAACCGCATTGGCGTTTTCTCTTGCCGAATTTCGATGCCGATCCGTTCAATACCCAGCGCACGGAGGTACACTGGGACGATCTGGTTCGCGGCCCGCAGACTGTTGATCTGGCGTCAATGTCCGATCCGGTACTGGTGCGTGAGGACGGCACTTATCTCTACACGCTGCCATCAGTGGTCGATGATATCGATCTTGGCGTTACACATATCATTCGCGGTGACGATCACGTAACCAACACCGGTGTACAAATTTCAATCTTCGAAGCACTCGGAGCCAAAGCTCCGATTTTCGGGCACCACAATCTGCTGACCACAATTTCAGGTGAGGGGCTTTCAAAGCGAACGGGGGCTCTATCTGTCGGATCGTTACGCGAGGCTGGTTTCGAGCCCATGGCAGTCGCCTCGCTTGCCATTCTGATTGGCACATCGGAAAACGTTGCGGCTGCACCCAATATGGAAAGTCTGGCCGAACGTTTTGATCTGGCCTCGATATCGAAATCTTCAGCGAAATTCGATCCTGCAGAACTGGATACGCTCAATCGCGCCCTTCTGCACGAGATGCCGTTTTTGGAAGCCCAGCCGCGCCTTGCGATATTGGGCATTTCCGGCGACAAAGCTGAACCCTTCTGGCTGGCGGTGCGGGCAAATCTTGATCGTTTCAAGGATGCGGCGCGTTGGTGGTCTATCGTCGAAGGTGATTTACCGGAAGCTCCGGACCTATCCGAAGAGGATCGCGCTTTCGTGAAAGAGGCGTTCGCCCTTCTGCCACCCGCTCCCTGGGATCATCAAACATGGAAAGTCTGGACTGAAGCAGTGAAGGCTGCGACAGGACGCAAAGGCAAGAATCTCTTCATGCCCTTGCGGCTAGCGCTCACGGGGCAGGTGCATGGACCGGAACTGGCTGACTTGCTGGTGCTGATTGGTCGGGGAAGAACGTTGACCCGACAACTCTGACATTTCCATTGGTCGTATAGGAGCGGTTCACAGGTGGTGCCGGTGTGACAGGCGCCACATAGGCTGGTGTATTCACAGTTTGCGCGGTCGCGGAAGATGAGAAGTTTACTTCATCCGCTTCGACAGGATCAGGAGATGCGTAGGCGGGCAATGTGATTTTGCTGGTCAATTCGGCGCTCGGCTTGGCTATTTTCCGTTGCGGTACATGCGCAGTTTTTGCCTGTGGTTTCTTATGGAATACAACCCAGGAAGCCTTGCATGATTTGACATGCCTGGACGGTGACGGACGTCCGGCCAGTGCCATGTTCAGTTCATGTAGACGTTCGCGTAATGTTTTTATCTCGGTTGTCAGTCGGTCCGTTCTTGTCAACAATGTCGTACACTGCGAAGATTTTACAGCAGGCGTAAACACGCCTCCCAAGCAGCGATTCTCAGTGATTGTTTTTCTCAAACGAGAAAGATCCATTTCCTTGCGATCTAGAAGCGATTGAGTAACGAGGAGCTGTTTCTTAAGCTGCTTTTGTTCGGTGATTGTGCACATTTCTGTGGGGCGTATAGTTGTACAACCAGCTAGTACACCCGACATTATAAAAAGTACTGAGCAAAATAGAGATTTATTATGGTTCGATAGGAAAATGAACATGATAACCTCGTGGCGCTGCTGACCGCATCATGCTTGAAAAATATAGTAAATTAAATACTAACGGCGAGTATATTTAAATACACTCGCCGCCATTTGCATATATATTATTGATATCTAATTTATTATTTTACTTCTTCTTGCGAAGGGTTTCACCTGATTTTTGCAAAGCTTCAACAACTGCGAGCGCAGTCATATTGACGACACCACGCGAAGTGACCGACGGCGTGAGAATATGTGCGGGGCGGGCCGCGCCAAGCAGAATTGGACCTACGTGCAGAGCGTCCGTAACCATCTTGACCACGTTCAGCGTGATGTTTGCAGCATCGAGGTTTGGGAAGACAAGAAGATTGGCTTCACCTTTCAGGCGCGAGTTGGGGAAGACACGATCACGCAATGCCTGCGAAAGAGCAGAATCGCCATGCATTTCACCATCGGATTCGAGTTCCGGTGCTTTCTCGGCGAGAATTGCTGCTGCTTCCCGCATCTTTTCCGCACTGGCCGATTCTTTCGATCCGAAATTCGAATGCGATACGAGTGCTGCCTTTGGCTCAATACCAAAGCGGCTGATTTCCTTTGCAGCCAGTATTGCCATTTCGGCGATCTCGTTCGCACCCGGCTCGACATTGACGTAAGTGTCTGTGAGGAAGAGGGCACCACGCTGAGAAATAAGCAGGCTCAAGGCGGAATAGTCGCGGATGCCGGGAACTTTGCCGATGATCTGGCGTACGACGCGAAGGTGACGTTCGAACCTGCCCTCAAGGCCGCAGATCATGGCGTCAGCTTCATCGCGCATAACGGCCAGAGCAGCAATTGCGGTCGAGTTCGTGCGTACGATGGTACGCGCAGCTTCCGGCGTCACGCCTTGTCTGCCGGTATAGGACAGATAAAGATCGACATAGTCGCGATAGCGTGGATCGTCTTCAGGATTGATGAGTTCGAAATCTGTTCCAGGGCGGATCTTGAGGCCGTAGCGACGCAAGCGTGTTTCAATAACCTGAGGGCGTCCGACGAGAATCGGAGCAGCGATGCGTTCTTCGATCACGACTTGTGCCGCACGCAGCACGCGCTCATCTTCACCATCGGCATAAATGACGCGCTTCGGATTTTCTTGCGCGCGGGCCGCAGCAAAGACCGGCTTCATGATGAGACCGGAGCGGAAGACGAAGCGGTTCAGGCGGTCGAGATAGGCCTCCATGTCTTCGATCGGGCGCGTCGCAACACCTGTTTCCATCGCGGCTTTCGCCACTGCCGGGGCAATACGCAGGATAAGACGCTGATCGAATGGCGAAGGAATGATATAGTCAGGCCCGAACGTGGGCGTATCGCCTGAATAAGCGCGTGCAGCAACGTCCGAAGGTTCCTCACGGGCAAGCGCGGCAATGGCGCGAACAGCCGCGAGTTTCATTTCTTCGTTGATTGCAGTCGCACCGACGTCAAGCGCGCCGCGGAAGATGTAAGGGAAGCAGAGAACGTTGTTGACCTGATTCGGATAATCCGAGCGTCCGGTGCAGATCATGGCGTCAGCGCGGGCCGCACGGGCTTCTTCCGGCATGATTTCAGGCTTGGGATTGGCAAGCGCCATGATGAGCGGCTTCTCAGCCATCTGTTTCAGAAGTTCGGGCTTCAGCACACCGGCTGCCGAAAGGCCGAGGAAAACGTCGGCGCCGCCAATGACGTCAGCCAGAACTCGTGCGTCGGTTTTCTGGGCGTAAACTTCCTTCCAGCGATCCATCAGCGTGTTACGGCCTTCGTAGACAACGCCTTCGAGATCACAGACCCAGATATTCTCGCGTTTCGCACCAAGGTTGACGAGGAGATTGAGGCAAGCAAGAGCCGCAGCGCCAGCACCGGAGGTAACAATCTTTGCGTCGCTGATTTTTTTGCCGGCGAGTTCCAAACCATTCAGAACCGCCGACGCGACGATGATCGCCGTGCCGTGCTGATCGTCATGGAAAACAGGGATGTTCATTTTCGCGCGAAGCTGTTCTTCAACCTCGAAGCACTCCGGCGCCTTGATATCTTCGAGATTGATGCCACCGAAAGTCGGCTCCAACGCGGCAACAACATCGACAATGCGACCGATTTCATGGGCGTCGATTTCAATGTCAAACACGTCGATGTCGGCGAATTTCTTGAAAAGGACAGCCTTGCCTTCCATGACCGGTTTGGACGCAAGCGCTCCGATATTACCGAGACCAAGCACCGCAGTTCCGTTCGATACAACAGCAACGAGATTGCCGCGGGCCGTATATTCGGCGGCCGTTGCTGGGTCTTCATGGATTGCGAGGCAGGGAGCCGCTACACCGGGCGAATAGGCCAGCGCCAGATCGCGCTGGTTGCCAAGGGGCTTTGTCGCCTGAATTTCCAGCTTTCCGGGCTTGGGATAACGGTGGAAGAACAGAGCTGCTTCATCGAAATCCGAACGGGAAGTGGAAGGTGTTTTCTTGGTCATGGTCGCATCGCTTTCCAAAAATCTTTCGTGCAGGGCAAGAGCTCGTTTGCACGTGGAGGCGCGGTATTCGCATACAGATTCTGTATGCCGCTTCCGCACACCGGGCCATTATTGTTCTTAGTCTATCGGCTCAAATCTCAGTAGGCCCGTTTTCGAGAATGAGTTTTTCCAAATTTGCAGATCTATCGTTTGGTGCTGTTAAAACGCACTCTGATATGCGCCGCCATCGATAACGAGATTCTGCCCGGTAATGAACCCGGAATGTTCCGAACAAAGAAAGGCACAGGCCTGACCAAATTCCTTCGGTTGACCAATCCGTCCGGCGGGAATCGATGATGCGCGCTTCGCCGCTTCCGTGTCTGGTGTTGTGCCGTTCTTCTGGGCGGAGAAAGCAAAACCGTTACGAAGACGATCCGTGTCGAACGCACCGGGAAGGATGTTGTTGATCGTCACATTGGATGCGGCGACCGTACGGGCGACGCCAGCAAGAAATGCCGTCAGGCCTGCGCGGGCTCCCGATGAGAGATCCAGACCGGGAATAGGAGCGTATACTGAGGTCGATGTGATGTTGACGATGCGGCCAAAACGGCGCTCGACCATCCCATCGATCACAGCTTTGATCAACTCTATGGGTGTAACCATATTTTGTGTCACACCTTGAAGGATGGCGTCACGATCAAGGAGCCGGAAATCCTTGAAGGCTGGACCACCATTATTGTTCACGAGAATGTCCGGCGCGGAGCAGGCCAAAAGCAGTTCTGCCTGTCCTTCAGCGGTAGATACGTCTGCAGCGACGGCCTTAACGTTTACGCCGAATGTCTTGCGAATTTTCTCCGCTGCTTCGGTGAGGGTTTCCTCATTGCGCCCGTTGAGAACCAAATCACACCCGGCTTCGGCGAGTGCCTCTGCACAGGCCCGTCCAAGGCCTTTGCTGGAAGCGCACACAATTGCTTTTCGACCCTTCAGGCCCAAGTCCACGGCTCGATCCTCGCATTTTGTTCAAGTTTTTTAAGACATGCCACCAAGCAAGCGCTCCGATCAACCGGATTCTGGTTCACGGGTGTATATGTCCACCTTTTACAGGTATAAAGCGCTATCCTCGCGAACAATATTTGGTGAACGTCTCTATTCAAGGGGCGGAGTGAATTCCGCTCTCGGTCGGATAAGTGATCCATTATCAGCTTGTTCCAGTGCATGGGCAAGCCATCCCGCGATGCGTGCGAGCGCGAACAGAAACAGTGGCGCGTCTGGCGGGAGATCATAGATTTCTGTGATAGCTGCAAGTGCGAAATCGACATTCGGTTTTTCGCCGAGTATGTCCGCAGCGCTTTGTTCCAGGTCGCGATACGGGTCCGGTAGCTCCAGATATTCCAGCAATGCCGAGGCGCGAATATCTCCAGTTTCGCGATAGAGAGGATGGCCAAAGAAGTGAAATTGTATACCTTGCCTGAGCTGGTCCTTGATTGCCGCGTCCGCTCCCATTTGTCGCGTCTGCGCAACAATAGCTGTTGCCGCGGTGGCAGCGCGTCCATGTCGTGGGCCGATCAATGTTGATAATCCGGCAAGAACTGCTGCAGAAAGCGGCGCTCCTGTCGATGCAGCAACGCGCGTGGCGAACGCCGATGCATTCAATTCATGGTCTGCGAGAAGCACCAGAACACGTCGGATCACATCGCTAGCTTGCGGCTTTTTCCAGGTTAAAGCGATACGCTCATGCATTGGCATATTGGATGAAGGAACGCCAAGAACGGTATCGTGGAATAGCTGCAACAAACCGAAAGCCTCCCGTTGCAGGACCGCTGTGGAGCGTCCAGAACTAGGCAAATCATTCGCAGCGCGAACCCCGAAAACAGTAAAAAGCCGCTCCAGTGGCGCGTTACTGGTCTGGCAGTCGTCAAGATTCACGTTGGTGTAACCGCCGCTAATACTGTCAAAATTCATCTGCCACAGCAATGCAGCCACGTCTTCCAGTGTAGCTGTTTCCGACAGTTCGGCGGCGTCACAGCCGCGATAGAGCAGGCGGCCATCGATAATGGTCGAAATGCCCGAACGCATGATCGGAAGGCCCCAACGAATGGTATCGGCGGCTACAACACTGTCCCTCTTGCGACCTGGGCGTCTACCAGCCAGACCATGGACATCCTCCGATCTGTAGAGGCTGCGTCTGGGATCATCAGGCAATGGCTTGGAACGGATGCGGCCACGACTCACATTTGCGTAAAGAGTCTGGGGTTTTGTCTGAAGAACGGCAAGAGCCTCTTCCGTTGTCAGCCACTCCATTATTGCACCCTACATTGATCGATTTCATCAAGATTGACGTCAACTATACTTGGATTCAATGTCGTTAGGCAAACCAAGGAGAATTGTCATGAATAGCGGACTTGAAGATGTGATTGCTGCCGAAACCGTGTTGTCCGACATCGATGGTCTTGCGGGCAGACTGGTCATACGCGGTCGGTCGCTGGACGATCTCGTTCCGCAAAGCAGCGTTGAAGACGGGATTGAGCTTTTATGGGACGGATTTTTTAAGGATTTGCCGAGGGGCGCAGAACTTCAAAAGGCGCTTGGCGAAGCACGCGTACAGGTGTTCCATCATACGGAGGCGCTTGATGACACATTGATGGAGCTACCGCCTATAGAAGCACTTCGTGCGTTGATGGCCCGTATTCCAGATGAGAACGATCTGGCTGCCGCCTTGCATTTGATGGCAGCGCCGGCGGTCTTCACGACAGCTATTCTGCGCGGGCATAAGGGACGTCGTCCCATTCACCCTGACCCGACGCTGCCTCATAGCGCGGACATTCTTCGCATGATGAATGCGGGAATGCCTGATGAAGCGGAAGTTGCAGGGCTAAACACTTATCTCATGACGGTTTCCGACCACGGATTGAACGCTTCGACCTTCGCTGCGCGCGTCGTGGCATCGACGCAGGCCGGATTGACATCTTCTATGCTTGCCGCGATCAGTGCGTTGAAAGGACCTTTGCACGGTGGTGCCCCTGGACCGGTACTCGATATGCTGGATGCTATTGGCAGACCAGCTAACGCCGAACGGTGGCTTGAATCAGCCGTTGCCAATGGGGAAAGGCTGATGGGGTTCGGTCACCGGGTCTACCGCGTACGTGACCCGCGCGCCGATGCTTTGAAAGGTGCTTTGAAGCGCATCGAAACCCTTGGACATGAACGAGGAGAAAACCGGGTTGAGTTGGCGGAAGCGGTGGAAAAGGCTGCCATCGCGGTTCTCAAACGTCACAAGCCCGATCGTTCTCTCGAAACCAATGTTGAATTCTATACCGCACTATTGCTTGAACAATTAGGTTTTCCCCGCGAAGCGTTCACCAGTGTTTTCGCTATGGGACGAACCATGGGCTGGGTGGCGCACTGTCGCGAACAGATGGCGACGAACAAGCTTATTCGTCCGCAATCACGCTATGTTGGCCCAAAAGGGGAGCTCGTCGCGTAAAGCGGAGGTTAATGGAGGCGCGGACACTGCTTTCCGCGCCTTAAAGCGAACCGTCATATGTCTGTGACATGAATCGGGTTTTCTGCGCTCAGATCAGGTTGCCATTGAAGGGGACAACCAAATGAGCACCGACGCTCCGCAGCCCAGAAAACTCCGAACCCTTTTCATTTCGGATGTGCACCTCGGTTCCAAAGCCGCACAGGCCGAGCTGCTTCTGGATTTTCTCCGTTATCATGAAGCCGAGACGATCTATCTGGTGGGGGATATTGTCGACGGCTGGCGTCTACGACGCAATTGGCATTGGCCTCAGGAACATAATGATGTGGTCCAGAAGCTGCTTCGCAAGAGCCGCAAGGGTGCCAACATCATCTACATCGCCGGCAACCATGACGAGTTCCTGCGGAATTTCCAAGGGACGCATTTCGGCGGCATCGAAGTGATGAATCGTGCGATTCATGAGGCTGCGGACGGTCGCAAGTTTCTCGTTATTCATGGCGATCAGTTCGATGTAGTCGTGCGCAATGCCCGCTTCATCGCTTATCTGGGCGATTGGGCGTATGATACGGCTATCTGGATAAATACGGTTATGAGCCGTGTTCGCTCCTTTTTCGGCCTGCGCTACTGGTCATTTTCAGCCTGGGCGAAATTCCGCGTCAAGAAAGCGGTCAATTTCATTGGTCAGTTCGAGAATGTGGTTTCTGAAGAAGCGCAGCGTATCGGAGTTGACGGTGTGATCTGCGGTCATATCCATCATGCCACGATCGAGAGCATGAATGGCGTCGAGTACATCAATACCGGCGACTGGGTGGAAAGCTGCACAGCCGTGATTGAACATTTTGATGGCCGGATGGAGCTTATCGAATGGACAGAACGCCGTGATCGCCGCTCGACGACAGGGAACATCAACACCGATAGCGAAGAGCACGAGGAGAGCAGGGTGATTAAGCTGCCTCGACCAGTTCGCGAACTGGCGACCTTCCGCTGATGAAGAAAATTGTCATCGTAACAGACGCCTGGCATCCGCAAGTCAACGGCGTCGTACGCACGCTGACCAAATGCTCTGATCTGATGATTGAACGCGGGTACGAGGTCACGATCATATCGCCGCTCGACTATCGATCTGTACCCTGTCCGACATATCCGGAAATCCGGCTCGCCTTGACGACGCCAGGTGCGCTTAAACGACGCTTAACGGCAATGCGGCCGGATTATGTGCATATTGCAACCGAAGGGCCGCTTGGGTTCATGGCGCGGCGCGCTTGCCTGAAAATGGGCTGGTCCTTCACAACAAGCTTTCACACGCGGTTTCCAGAATATCTGGAAGAGCGCTTTCCTATCCCGCCACGCTGGACCTATGCATTCCTGCGGCGTTTCCACAATGCCGCTCAGCACACACTGGTGCCGACCCAATCCATTCTGGATGATCTCAAAGTCCGTGGTTTTACCCGGCTCGATCTCTGGACGCGGGGTGTGGATCGCACGCTTTTTTATCCGCGACCGGAAGTGGTTAAGGATCTGGCCCGACCAGTGTTCATTTGTGTGGGGCGTGTCGCCACGGAAAAAAACCTGCCAGCATTTCTGGAACTTGATCTTCCCGGTACAAAGCTGATCGTTGGAGACGGTCCCTCTCTCAATGACCTTCGAGCAAGGTTTCCCGAAGCAGTGTTCGTTGGAAAACGGGAAGGTGAAGCATTGGCAAAAACATATGCCGCGGCAGATGTATTTGTTTTTCCAAGTCGGACAGACACGTTCGGTCTCGTTTTGCTTGAAGCGATTGCTTCTGGACTACCGGTCGCTGCCTATCCGGTGCCGGGGTCACGGGATGTCGTTGGAGCAACCGGTGCGGGTGTTCTTTCTGAAGATCTCGGGGAGGCATGTCTGTCAGCCCTGGAAATGGAACCGTTTGAACCCGCGCAAGTGCTCAGACAATTCACCTGGGATGTCTGCGCGGACATTTTCGAGGAGGCTCTCGCTCCGATCTACGGAACCGCAAACGAGAGCTATCAATGCGCGCGTCAGCCCCAGACAATCGCTTCTGGCGGATAAACCAGAGCGCCTTCGTAGCGCAATCCAGGATCGCGATCATGGGCGAGGAGCAGCGGGCCGTCAAGGTCGACTACGTTGGCTCTCTGGGCGAGCAGGACAGCAGGCGCCATGCCGAGCGATGTACCGACCATACAGCCGACCATGACCTGAAGGCCGAGTTCGATTGCCTTGTCCCGCATGACCAGACCTTCGGTTAGTCCACCCGCCTTATCGAGCTTGATGTTGACTGCGTCGTAGCGTTTGGCCAGCTCTTCCAGACCGATCGATGTATGAACGCTCTCATCGGCACAGATAGTGACAGGTCGTTCGATTTCGCTAAGAAGCTGATCGCTGTCTGCTGGCATGGGTTGTTCAATAAGAACGACGCCTGCATTGGCTGCTGCACGCATGTTTTCGGCAATATTGTTTGCTGTCCAACCTTCGTTTGCGTCGATGATAATTCGGCTGTTCGGTGCCGCTCTTGTGACCGCGTGAATTCTTTCGATATCGTTTTCGCCGCCCATCTTGACCTTGATGAGGGGATAGTGGGCAACCTTTGCTGCCGATTCCGCCATTTCGGAAGGTGTGCCGAGCGAAACGGTAATAGCGGTTTCCAGGGGGCGGGTCGGTGTGCCGAGCATGTCGGCAACACTTTTACCGGACTGTTTAGCATCGAGGTCCCACAAAGCACAATCGACTGCATTCCGCGCCGCACCCGCAGGCATCAATGCCTGAATATCCTGTCGCGTGGCACCATGTTCGATGGCAGAACGAGCGGCCTCTATCTGGGCGCTCACGCTCTCGATGCTTTCCCCATAGCGTGCATAGGGAACGCATTCGCCACGTCCTTGATGGGAACCGTTGCCGATCACACACACAACGACAGCGGCTTCCGTCTTGGAACCTCTGGAGATTGTGAATTTTCCGGCGATGGGATAGCGTTCTACGATGATATTCAAGGTATTGTGCATAGAGATAGCCTCTGGGACGCAGTATTTCGGTCGTTCAACGACTCGTATATGAGGTAGGCCATGTTGACCGACACCGCCGACAAAGCAAGAGTTACCGATAACCCTGTGCCAAAGATTGATCTGGCGGAGGAAGACGGTGCGCGTCATATCCGATTAAGCGGCCGCTGGGTGTCGCAGAGTGTCAATCTCGTCGATGACAAGATGCGCAGTCTTGAGAAAGCGGACGAACACAAGGCAACGATAATCGATGTTTCCGGGGTATCCGGTCTTGATACTGCGGGTGCTTGGTTGATTGAACGGATGCGGCAGAGGCTGGTGGCGGGAAATGCCGACGCGCAATTGCAAGGCGTTCGCCAATCCTGGCTCCCTCTGATGGAAGAGGTTGGGGGCGCTGTCGAGCGCGCGCTTGACGTACCGCATCAGAAGAAACCGTTTTTCCTTATCGCTTTTCTTGCTGCTCTTGGCGGCGGCGTTATCTCGATGGGTAACGACTTCAAAATGGCGATGCATATCCTTGGTGCGACCATCCGTGGAGCCCAACTAAAGTATGGGCGCGGCAGTGGTATCCCATTTGCGGCTATTGTCACACAGATGGATCGTATGGGCGTTGGTGCGATTCCCATCATTATTCTGATGTCGACGATCGTCGGCGCTATCATTGCCCAACAGGGCGCATTTCAGTTGCGCTATTTTGGAGCGGAAATCTTCGTTGTCGATCTGGTTGGCATCTTGGTCTTGCGCGAACTCGGAGTGCTTCTGACGGCCATTATGATTGCGGGCCGTTCAGGTAGCGCGATTACGGCTGAAATCGGCTCCATGAAAATGCGTGAAGAGACTGACGCCTTGACGGTTATCGGCCTCAATCCGGTTGGAGTTCTCGTCTTTCCCCGGCTCGTCGCGCTTGTTATAGTCTTGCCATTGCTCACGATCATTGCAGATCTCGCCGCGCTGGTCGGGGCAGGTGGTGTCGCCTGGTTCTATTCCAATATTTCACCAGAAGCCTTTATCAGTCGTTTGCATGATGCGGTCGCGTTGAACACTTATTTCGCGGGTCTCATTAAGGCTCCGTTCATGGCCATGATCATTGGAGTTCTCGCATCAGTAGAAGGCATGAAGGTCGGCGGAAGCGCAGAATCACTGGGCCGTCGCGTTACGGCTTCAGTTGTGAAAGCTATTTTTGTCGTTATTGTCGTGGATGGTATGTTCGCGATGTTCTATGCGGCAATCAATTTTTAGAAACTACTTATGTTCTTTGTTTTTAATGGGTTCTTTGAGACACAGTTGCACAGAAAATTGACCCCGGAATCGTGTTCAGCGGTTCAGTCCGAAGCCAAGCTCGGTTAAAGAATGGTTATGGAGAACGGCATCGACCACCGGTCGCAACCGCAGGACGAAGACAATCGCCAAACGGCCGTGCCGATGATCTCGGTGCGCGACGTAACGGTTTCGTTTGGGCGCCAGACGGTGCTCGACAAGCTGTCGCTCGATATTTACCCCGGTGAAGTGCTCGGCTTCATCGGTCCGTCGGGTTCAGGAAAATCCGTGCTGATGCGGACTATCCTCGGTCTCAACAAAAAGCAGTCGGGTGAGATCGAGATTCTTGGTCGCAACATTGATCAGCTTAATGAACTGGAAAAGATGTCCATCGATATGCGTATGGGGGTTCTGTTCCAGCATGGCGCGCTGTTTTCGGCATTGAACGTGCTTGAAAATATTCAGGTTCCGATGCGCGAATATCTCGACCTTTCGCCGAAACTGATGGATGAGCTAGCGCGACTGAAAATCGATCTTGTCGGATTGAAGCCTGATACAGCCGAAAAATTTCCGTCCGAACTCTCCGGCGGTATGATCAAACGTGCCGCGCTTGCGCGTGCGCTGGCGTTGGACCCTGACATTCTTTTTCTCGACGAACCGACATCGGGTCTTGATCCCATTGGTGCGGCGGAGTTCGACGATTTGATCGCCAATCTGCGGGATACCATGGGCTTGACCGTCTACATGGTCACGCATGATCTCGATAGCCTTTTTGCAATTTGTGACCGGATAGCTGTTCTTGGAAACAAGAAGGTGCTCGTTAGTGGCACCATTGAAGACATGCTGACGGTAGACGATCCGTGGGTTAAATCCTATTTTCGGGGCAAGCGCGCGCGCCAGATTGATCCCTCGGCGCCAACGAGACGGCGGCCTGGCAGCCGCTTGCAGACTGGATAAAGTATGGAAACTAAAGCCAATTACGTACTCGTAGGCGTCTTTACGCTAATCGTCAGCCTTATGGCTTTCGGGTTCGTGTACTGGATCGCCCGTTTCGGCGAGGCACGAGATTCCATACCTCTCGACGTTCGTATTCCCGGTTCGGTGACCGGACTGACAGTCGGTAGCCAGGTTCTGTTCAACGGCATCAAGGTCGGTGACGTGCGTCGCTTGCACCTCGATGAAACCAATCCCGAGATGGTTATTGTCCAGACACGTGTGAATGCGACGACGCCAATTACCCGCTCAACTGCGGCAACTCTTGGTTTTCAGGGTTTGACGGGGCAGGCCTATATAGAACTGAAAGGCGGCCGTCTCGACGAGCCCAATCTTTTGACCGAGGCTGCGAAGGAAGACACGGTTGCGCGTATCGATGCCGATCCGTCCGCTGTCAACAATCTTCTCGCCACTGCGCAGGATATTGCTGCGCGGGCGAACTCGGTACTCGGGCAGTTGGAAGGTTTCGTGAAGGAGGCCCGTGGACCGCTTACGGATACGATCAACAATACGAAGACTTTCACGGATGCTCTAGCAAAGAACGCCAACATCATACAGGAACTGGGCGAGAACACCGGAAACATCAACCAGATCGTCACGGACGCCAAGGACATGATGGCTCGTTTGAATGCGGCTTCTGTGCGTGTTGACAGCATTCTGGCGAAAACTGACAAGCTCTTGTCGAGTGACGACAAGGATGGTGTTGTTGCACAAGCAACGGCAACACTGGAATCCATCCGTCAGACGTCCGACAATCTTGACAAGCGGCTGGGGCCGATTGCCAATAATCTCGAACGTTTTTCAGGCCAGGGCCTGCGTGAAGTGCAGGGCGTGGTTCTTGATAGCCGCCGCGCTATACAGCGCATAGAACAAGCTGTTACCGAACTTGAGCGTAATCCCCAGCGGCTTATCTTCGGCGGGCCGGGTAGCGTGCCTCAATATGATGGGAGGAAGCGTCATTGATTTCCAAAGCCGGTTCCAGTGACATGAAATCACGACGCATATTCCGTCATAAAGGTTCCATTTCGATCCTGCTCGCCGCACTTCTGGCAGGGTGTGGCACCACAACGCCGCTGGACACGTTCAATCTGTCGGCACCACAACCCGGCGTGACTGCGCCAAGCCGCAAGAACACACAGTTGCTGGTTCCAACACCAACGGCACTCAAGGCACTCGACAGCGAGAACATCGTTGTCAGTTCCGCGCCCGGCTCCATCGAATATCTCAAAGGCGCTCAATGGGGTGACCGACTGACGAATATCGTGCAGTCGCGGTTGGTGCAGGCTTATGAAAATACAGGCGTGTTTGGCGGGATTGGCCGTCCGGGAGATGGGCTGGCGATCAACTATCAAATCCTGACCGACGTCCGGATGTTCGGCATTCAGGCTTATGCCTCGCCAAAGCTTGCTGTGGTCGAACTGGCCGTCCGGCTGATGAACGACAAAAGCGGCGAGGTTCGTGCGACCCGCGTATTCCGTACAGCCGTCCCGGTGAGTGGCACAACAAACGCCGCCTATGTGAAGGCGCTCAACGCGGCTTTTGAACGGACTGCCAGCGAAATCGTAAGCTGGACGGTGACGGCGCTTTAAACCGAGGCAAACCGGAATGGTAAAAAGGTCGGCTAATATCGCCGACCTTTTTTATTTCGAGCGCCTATTTGATTCAATCAGATCGAAATGTTGCCCTTACGAGACCAGCCGCGATCTATTCCGGTTGGACAAACAAAAACGCGGCCCGAAGGCCGCGTTTTTTTTGAGTTCAGCTTTTAGCGGAGACGACCGCTTGCATGAGCAAGCATGGTGTAGACCTTGCCGGTGTCTGATGTGAGGTAGGTCCGCGTTACCATGTTGTCACGGTCGTTGCGGGCGACATCTTCGAGCAGGCGCTGGAAATCGTCCATGTAACGATCAACAGCGCGGCGGAATTCACCATCCGTCTGATACTTACGCTTGATGTCGTCAAAGGTCTGCTGACCCTTCAGCGTATAGAGACGGCGGGTAAAAACGTTCCGTTCGCCGCGGCGGTAACGGTCCCACAGTTCCACTGAAGCTTCGTGGTCGATAGCGCGTGCAATGTCCACCGAAAGCGAGTTCAGCGATTCAACGACGTGGCTTGGTGAACGAGGCGTGGCGGTCGGCTGTGCCTTCGGCTGTACGGCTTCATCTTCTTCACGGGAGGCGCGGGCAAGGAGATCGGACACCCATCCACGCGGCTTTTCTGCTGGTGCAGTTGTTGGTGCTGGTTGAGCCGTCGGCGCATCATAGGCGCGCTGGCGGATCGCAACATCTGTCTGTGCTGCCGGTGCCTGAACCGGCGCTGGACGAGGGGCAGCCGGTGTTGGACGTGAAGTCGGGCGATCTGCACGGCTTTCGCCGACATCTACCAGACGGCCGGACTTATTGACGATTTCGGCCAGTTCCTTGAGCGCGTTGATTTGCTCGCTCACGGCCTTGCGCATCGCGGTTGTCGTTTCCTTGGCCTCGGCAGGCATGTCGAGAACACCGCGCTTCAGTTCACCACGGGTCGTGTTGAGCTCGGTGCGGATTTCGTTCGCGGTACGACGGATATCGTCGGTGGCAGCGGAGAACTTCTGCGCGGCTTGTTCAACGATCTCCGAAACGCTTTCGCGCATCTTCTCTGCCGACGAGCGGGTTTGGCCTTCTGCGCGCTGGAATGCGGAGGTCACCAGCTCTTCGAAGGACTGCATCAGCTTTTCCACGCCTTCGGACTTCTCGACCAAACCGGACGCCAGCTTGTCGAGTGCCTGGTGACGATCTTCAAGCGTGCTGACAAGGCCATTCTGGGCCGTATTGATCATGTCGGAAGCTGAAGAGAGAACCTTTCCATGTTCTTCGAAGCGATCGGCGATGTCTGCAATCTGCGACAGTGTGCTGTCGGAGATGGCGCGCAGCGTACCGATATTGCCGTCGATAAGGCCGGTGGAAGCCTGGAACATCTGCGCTGCGCGGTTGGTGTTCTCAACGAAGCTCGACGTCGTGTCGACAAGGCGACCATCGATATCGGTGAGATTGCGCGTTGCGGAATCGATCAGCTTGCCCAGTTCGCCGTTCGATGTAGCAAGGCGGTCGATCAGTTCGCTGACATTGTCGGAAAGGCCCGTCTTGGCCTGCTGGACGGCTGCAATCGTTTCCGCCGTGCGGCTCGCAAGTGCATTGACGAGAGCAGCATTTTCCGAACGAAGCCTGTCGGTTGCGGCGTGAGTTGCTTCTTCAAGCTGCTGAGCCAGTCCACGACCGCTATCAGCAAGCCGCTGTACGAGCGGTTCTGCCGTATCATTGAGGATTTTGGTGATTTCCTGCGAACGGGCGGCGAGGACGGCATTGAGTTCGCGAGTACGTTCTTCAAGCGTAACTGCAGTCGTGTCAGTGACCTGTGCGATACGCGCCTCGACGGAACCGAGTTCCATCGTGATACGGGAGCCGATGTCACCCAGACGAGTTGCAATGGCATCTGCACGTTCTGCGAGGCGCGCCTCGGTGCCAGCGAGATTGTCGGCAACGCTGGCCGAGAAGGATTCGCTGTGACCGGCAAGCGTTTCGCTTGTCTTGGAAGCCGTATCTGCGATCCGGGCTTCAATCGTGCTGAGTTCACCGGTGAGGCGGTTCTCGATTGCTTCAAGGCCGCTTGCGATCGCGCTGGCGCGTTCGTTGAGGCGGGTTTCCGTTCCAGCCAGGTTGTCGGCAACACTCGCAGCAAAGGCTTCGCTGTGACCGGCAAGCGTTTCGCTCGTTCTGCTAGCCGTATTGGCGATGCGGGCTTCAATTGAGCCAAGCTCGCCGGTGAGGCGGCTTTCGATCTCGCCAAGACGGCTGGCAATCACATCGGCGCGGTCGCCGAGGCGTGCTTCCGTACCGGACAGATTGTCGATCAGACGGGCGCTGAATTCTTCGCCGAAACCGTCCAGAGCTTCGCCAGCCTTGGCTGCTTCAGCCGAAAGCGTGCTTGCGGCTTCGCCGATCTTCTCGCGCAGCGTGCCTGCAACAATGCCAGCGCTCTGCTCGAGTGCGCGGCGGACATTGTCGACGCCGATGGTAAGCGCCTTTTCCATCGTTTGCGTGCGTTCTTCAATAATGCCGGTCTGGCCTTCGAATGCGCGGCTGATGGTCGAGCTGCTGTCTGCAATTGCGTTATGCAGGTTGGTTGTGCGCTGCTCCAGAATGTCACTGTGATCCTGCAGCGTTTGGCTCAGTGATGCTGTGCTTTCACCCAGTGTCGAACGAATTTCAACTGCACGGTTTTCGATTGTGCGTTCGTGACCGTCCAGAATACCGGAAAGGGCACTGTTGTGATCGTTCAGGATGGTATGAAGGCCATTTGTGCGCTCTTCGACCTGACGAACATGCTCACCCAAGGCAGCAACAAATGCATCACGACCGGCACCAATAGATTGATTCATGCTGCTTGCGCGTTCGTCGAGAATACGTGCGAGTGTGTCCTGATTATCGACGATAAGTGCTTGAAGTGCATTCACGCGTTCATCAAAGGTGCGAGCGAGAACTTCACGATTTTCGTTGAAATTATCGCGCATTGCGGCCGCACGCTCATCCATCAGTTGTGCAAGCATGGCCTGATTACCGGCAATGACACCGTGAAGTGCGGTGGAGCGCTCTTCCAACGAACGGGCGTGGTCCGCAAAACTTGCATCGAGTAGCGCGGAATGACTTTCCATCGTCTGACGCAGCGCATTGGTCCGCTCTTCCAGAATTGCCGTATGATTATCGGCAACGGAGTTGAGCGCAGATGCACTGACATTAACGGCATTTTCGATGTCGCTCGTGCGTGCGGCAAGCGTATCGGCATGACCACGGATGACAGAGGAAACACGCTCGGTTTCGCCTTCCAGAGATGCTGCGAGAATATCACGGCTTTCGGCAAGCTTACCAGCGAAGGCGTCGGCCTTCTCGCCAAGAATGCTGCCGACGCTTTCACCAATTGAAGTGAGGTCTTCGCCGATCTTGGTCTTGGTTTCGTCGATCATTGTGCTGAGAGACGTGCGACCGCTGGAGAAGGTCTCTGCGATTTCACGGGTACGGGCGATGAGATTTTCGTTGATCTGGCGCGAACGGGTTTCCAGTGCCGCATTGAGCTTTTCGGTGCTGCTGTCGAGAGCATGTGCGCGGGCTTCAAATTCGGACAGAAGCGAACGGCCACGATCGGAAAGGGTGGTTTCCAGATTGGCAAGGCGAGTGTCAAACTCGCTGACCATGGACTGCGTCGCACCACCAAGCAGATTGGCAATACCGGTCGTGCGTTCGTCCAGGGCCTCGGTTAGACGGTCGGATACAGTGCGCGACTGTTCATCGAGCGTTGCGATCCGTGTGTCGAGCAGGTTTGCGAAGGCTTCGCCCGATGTAGTGATGCGGGAACCGATGTCACCTGTGCGCGTTTCAATGGCCTCGGCAATGGCGCCGCCGCTTTCATTAATGCTTCCGATAAGACGTTCGCCGGATTCGCCAAGCAGGGTGCTCAACTGCTGCGAAGCGGAGAGAACATTGTCGCGGATGATGTTGGAAGCGCTCGACAGCTCTTCCTTCAGTTGTTCGTGTGCACCGGAGATAGAGGAACGTACGCGCTCCGCGTGGCTGACAACGGCTTCGCGTTCGTTGCCCAGATCACTAACGAGCGAACGGATACGAACTTCATTGTCGCTATAGGCACGTTCAAGCTGATTGACTTCCGATTGAACGAGCGTTTCGAGCTCGACAGCTCGTGCCAACGTACGTTCGATACCTTCGTTCATGGCGGCGACTTCGCGACGCACGGCTTGCCCGAGTGTCGAAACGCGATCGCCAGACACGGCTTCCGGTTGGAGCAGTCGCATGGCAGCTTCCGACATGCTGCGTGCTGCCGTATGCATTTCCTGCGCTCGCTTTACGAGCTGTGCGAAGCCCCAGAACATGGCGACCGGCAATGCTACGCCCGCAACAACGCCAAGACCGGCGGGCGAAGTGAAGAAATCTTTGGTGGCTTGCAGGCTTGAGAAGACATCGGGATTGATGGCTTTGCTCAGCGCAACACCGCCAGCGGCCCAAAGCACGCTGATTGCGGTTGTTGTCCAGAAAAGTTTCGACGAGCTTTCTGTCACCCGGCGTGGCGCTGCGATAATCGCTTTCTCGCTGCGGGAATCGTCGTTTGCCGGCGTGAAGGTAGACGATGCACCGCTGGCAGCGGTCGTAACAGGTGCAGCGGAAACAGGCTTGCTGACAGGCTCAGGCGCTGGCATCGCAGCTTTCGAGGTGTTGGCGGGCTTGTGCTGAACGCTGGCAGTAGTTTGCGAAACTGGTCCGGCAGCTTTGACGACTGGAGGGATCGGTGGCGCAGCAGGTGTAGCGATCACAGACGCGGTGGTGATGGTAGCCACTTTCGCAGCAGTTTCCACAGGGGAAACAGCAGGCGTTTCGACCGTCTTGGTCTTCTGTTCGGCAACCAGTTCTTCTGCGGCGCGCGAAATCTGCTCTTCCAGATCATCGACGGAGAAGCCTTCATCGAACGCACTCAAGTCCATGTCGATATCAAGATCGTCGCCGAAATCGATATCGAGTGCCTGTTCCAGTGCCTTTTCAACCTCAAGGTCGAGCTTCTGTGCCTTGGATTTGGAAGCCATTGTTCGCCTACCTCGTACTCATTACTGCGACGGCCGGACCATAAAAAGGCCGTTACAAAACTTTCTCCGCCATTTTGCATCGTATCGGCTCGCGCCTGTTAAGGAAATAGGCGTCTTTCGCCGATACCTAAAACTTTAAATACAAGGTTAACGGAAATCGGCTCAATTCATAAAAATTCGACATTTCCGGGCTTCCCGCATTTACCAGCAAGTTGTGGAAATCAATTATGGCTGTTTCTCACGCTCGAAAAAGCTTTGCGAATTTATTAATAAAAAAGCCCTTAATGCGTGTTTATTGGCGATTTTATCACCTTATGATTGCATTGTCGCCAGTGCAGGATTCTATCCATTGTTCTTCACTCTCTCCCCATTCACATCATATGATGCAATTTCCGCTAACGGCAAGGACGAGTTTTCCGGTCATCAGGACAACTGTCAGGTTTGTCAGGTATGGAAACACATCGAAAGATGCACGGCATATTGGCGCAGTTGCAGGCATGGATGCGGTCATGGTTGAAACTATTTACAGAACGCCGTATCTGCCATTTCGAGTTTATTTGCGTTTTCCTGCCGAGGCGACGACAGACGCTGAAGATAGAGATCGCGCGAAATTTGCGTGTTTCAAGGAATGAAAATGACGAAGATTGTATTCGTATCATCCGACGGTGCGACCCGGACCGAAGTTGAAGCCGACAACGGATCCAGCGTGATGGAAGCTGCCATTCGCAACGGCATTCCCGGTATCGATGCGGAATGTGGTGGGGCCTGCGCCTGCGCAACCTGTCATGTCTATGTTGATGAGGACTGGATCGACACTGTTGGCAGCCCCGACGCTATGGAAGAGGACATGCTGGACTTCGCTTATGAAGTTCGCCCCACCTCGCGCCTTTCATGTCAAATCCGGGTATCCGACGATATTGATGGTCTCATCGTGCAGGTGCCTGAACGCCAGAACTAATCCCTTGAAGAAATGGTAGTGCGATGGACGCCGAACCGCAGAATGATATTGTCATAATCGGTTGCGGGCCTGTCGCACTTTTTTGCGTGTTTCAGCTTGGACTGTTTGGTTTCAAATGCCATCTCATAGACGCCCGTGATCGACCGGGCGGTCAATGTACGGCGCTCTATGCCGACAAGCCTATTTATGATGTACCCGGTTTCTCTGAAATTATGGGCGAGGAGCTGATTGAACGGCTTCTCAAACAGATCGAGCCATATAATCCGGTTTTTCATTTCAATCAGGTGGTGGATGGCATCTCTGTCGATGGCGACGGGGTCGTTGTTCTTACGCGTGGTGGTAGTAGATTCAAAGCAGGCGGGGCTGTGATTGCGTCAGGTCTCGGTGCATTTGCAGTGGACGGGCAGGTTATCCGTCCCGACCCGTTGATCGAGCTTTCATTGCTGAAGACAGGGAATATGCTGACCGTCAATCCAGAGACCTTCAGAACTTCAAGTCCGAAGGTCTACGCGATTGGAGATTCCTGCCACTATCCAGGAAAATTGAAGCTGATCCTGTCGGGATTTCATGAAGCCGCTTTGATGACGCAGGCCATACGGCGCGAATTGCGCTAGTTTTGGTGCTGCCGCGTTATTTGGAAGCCTGCTGGGCACGTTCCATGCGATACGTCAGCAAACGTGAGAAACGATTTTCGAAGTTGATCGTCTCAACACGGTCAAACCGCTGCTGCTCCTTATCATGCGCTTCCATGAGACGCGCAGTCACTTTATCAATGTCAGTGCGAAGCACGGCACAATCCGTGCGGCTGCGTAATCCGCGTATGTCCCGTTCCATCTGGCTTGCAAAGCTGCGCGCGATGACGATGTGGCTTTCTTCGTGACGGCGAATATCCTGTAGCAAAGTATCCCAGATCAAGGCCAGTTCCGGCGTGGCCTTGCGACGCTGCTTCCAGCGCGGCAGGGAAACCTTTGCATGTACATTAACATAGACATCCTGAACCTTGCATGCTTTTCCGGACTCACGACCGTAACGCACTTTTGCATCGAAACGGATTTCTGCAGCACCAGGATGATGCTGACCAGTCTTCTTAAGGAAGGGGCCATTACGGGAAAGAGCTTTGTCGAGGTCGGCTGCTGTTTTACCGCTGACATTATAGTAGCTGAACTCCCGATAGATCGCGGCCGCCTCCGCCTGGGGAGCGACGATGGCAAGAACTGCGCCAAGAGCCAGAACCTTCTTCCTCAAATTCATGTCCTGGACCTCTTTCTAAAACCGGTAAGAAATTCGCTTTTTGCTGCCGCGAGCATGGCATGCAATCGTCAAGAGAACTATAACGCCCTTCACGAAATGACTTCAGGCGGGGTTGGTTGCATCCACGCCGCAATGAAATGGTACGGGGAAATGGCACAAGAACATTTCGCTATGACGAAAGAATGGCATCTTGCTCACGGACGAAGCCTTCGCCTGGGAGACAAGTCCGTTATCATGGGCATATTGAATGTCACGCCGGACTCCTTTTCCGATGGCGGCCATCATAATGAGTTTGAAAAGGCTGTCGATGTGGCGGGTCAAATGCTCGCCGACGGAGCGACGATCATCGATGTGGGTGGAGAATCGACACGCCCCGGAGCTGCTGCAGTCAATTCCGAAACGGAAATCGCTCGCGTCGTTCCGATAATCGAGGCTTTGGTCGAGAAATATGGCTGCATAATCTCCGTCGACACATACCGCGCAGCAACGGCGCAAGCTGCGGTCAATGCCGGGGCGCATATCGTGAATGACGTCTGGGGTTTGCAACGCGAACCGGAAATCGCCCATGTCGCTAAAAGCAGCGGCGCGGGCTTGGTCATCATGCACACCAGCAGGGATCGTCCCGTTCTTGCCGATGTTATCGAAGATCAGTTCTCGTTCCTCAATGTTTCTCTGGATATAGCAAAAAAGGCAAGTATCGAAGATTCCCGTATCGTGCTTGATCCGGGTTTTGGCTTCGGCAAGAACAAGGATGAGGATGTCGCGCTGTTGGCCAGAGCAGGGGAATTGCAGAAATTCGGATTTCCCGTGCTGGTCGGTACGTCGCGCAAGCGTTTTATCGGCGGCATGACCGGCAGAGACAATCCGCTCGACCGCGACATAGGAACAGCAGCAACGTCAGTCGCGCTGCGTTTGGCAGGCGCCGACATCTTCCGTGTTCACAATGTCGCTTTTAATAGAGATGCACTTGCCGTTGCAGATGATATTCTGCAATGCAGGCGCAGTGAAAATAGAAAGTGAAGCCGTGTACACGATTAGAATGATGAACTGCGCATTTTTTGCGCACCACGGCGTTTTCGATGAAGAGCACAAGCTCGGTCAGCGTTTTTACGTCGATGCAATTCTGGATGTCGATCCGGGGAATGCGCTGGAGGATGACGATATTGACGGCACTGTGCATTACGGTATCGCGTTCGCGGTCATTCAGGACATCATCACGGGCCGTCAGCGCTATCTGATCGAGACGCTGGCTCTCGACGTTGCCAAAGCGCTATCCGCGCGGTTTCCGCAGGTGAAGCGTGCTGAAATCACTGTGCGCAAGCCGAATGCGCCTGTTCCAGGTGTGCTGGACCATGTTGAAGTAACTGTGGTTTATCCGCAGTGATTGCCGAAAAACGTTATCGGGCCTGGTTGGGGCTCGGCGGCAATATCGATGATCCTGTCGCCTCGATGGGCAAGGCTTTGCGCATACTGGACGAACGAGCAGACACGGATATCATCGCAGTTTCAGCGGTCTATCGCACGCCCCCGTGGGGAAAGACGGATCAGGCGTGGTTTCACAATGCCTGTGCTGAAATTGAAACCGCGTTGCAACCATTGAAACTCATTGCGACCTGTCTCGATGTGGAGCGTTCTTTGAAGCGTGTCAGGCTGGAACGATGGGGCCCGCGCATCATAGATATCGATATACTTGCAATGCAGGATGAAACAGGAGGGGCTGTCGTCATGACAGATGCTGTCCTGGAGCTTCCGCATCCGCGTATGCACGAGCGAGCTTTCGTTCTCGTGCCTTTGAACGATATTGCACCGTCTCTTGAAGTGGCGGGTAGAACAGTTGCGGCCTGGAATGCCGATATCGAACAATCCGGAATAGAAAAAGCCCGCACGAATGCGGGCTGGTGGCGCGAATAAAAATTTCGTCAGTTCTTGGCGATGCTGCCGACAGCGATATTATCGACGCGCTTCAGGTTCATGCCAATGACCGGAACCAGTTCCTTATCGACGCGAACGGAAACCGTCACATTCATCGTGTTCGGATCGGATACACGTGCCAGCATGGCGCCGTTGAGCTGCTTGCGGTTCAGGCCGAAAACAACTTTATTGCCACTGACGGAACCCGACGTAACATCAAGGCCTTTGCCCGCAGCGCCGTCATTGAACTTGCCGGAATAAGCGGAGCCAACACGCGTTACGGTGGCCTTCATCGGTTGTGAAAAGACGCCAACGCGGCAGGTGCCATCAAGCGTCATGCCAACATTTTCATCTGGTGTCGATCCGGCCAGATTGCAGACGAATTTCGTGCCTTTGTATTTTCCGGCGACGATTTCGCCCGGTCCTGACCATTGGCCTTCGATCGTTTGAAAGAACTGCTTGTCTTTGTCGGCGGCCAAAACCGGCGCGGCAGAAAATGACACGGGCAGCAGCGTCAGGCAGGCGGCGATGCAATTCTTCATATTCAGCTCTGTCCCGGATTCACGACCTTGATCGGACGTCATTCCTAATCGTTGTTTTTCAGCATGTCACGACCAAAAGCTAGTCGCGCCTCGCAAACCGTCGGATAATCCGACGCTGCCATAAGCCGATTGAAGGGGGAGGGCACAATTCTGGGGGCGTGCCAATACACCGCATCGTTCGATTCTGGCGCAGATTTCTATCTGCTCATAATCGTCGCGAATGGTTAACGCTTCGGAAACACGTCACTCTTTTCCAGTGCGCTTTTTGTCGGTCCGCTCGCCGCTTATCCTCGCAAGATCGCCGATAAAGTCTCCGATTCCGGGGCGCTTTTCGGCGTTGAACGGAAACGGGCGCACCACGTCCATGGCAGCAATGCCGATACGCGCCGTCATGAGACCGTTGACGACACCTTCGCCGAGCTTGGCAGAAAGCCGCGATGCCAAGCCATGGCCGACAAGCTGTTGGATAACGCTATCTCCCATAGCTAGCGTCCCTGTCACGGCCAGATGTGCAATGACCCGGCGGGCAAGCTTCAGAAAACCAAGTGTACCGGGACGACCGCCGTAGAGTTGTGAAAGCCGACGGATTAGCCGGGCCGATTCAAAAATGACATAACCGATGTCGACCAGTGCACGCGGGCTGATTGCGGTGACGATTGAAACGCGTTTTGACGCATTCAGAATGAGCGCGCGTGCTTCTCGGTCGAGAGGTCGAAGAATTTCCGTTTCGGCAAGCTGAATCAGGTTCCGCCCGTCAATAATATCGTCGGTCAGTCCATCCAGAAGTTGCCGTCCACGCGCTGTCTCGGGCAGGCTCGCTGCAATAGAGCGTAGCGCGTCCACCGCTTTTCTGGCCGCAGCCATATCGTCCCGTTCCGCCGCGTCTGCGGCGTCTTTGCGAAGATGCTGCACAGAAGTGAGGCGACGCAACGCGATCAGTTCGCGAACGATGATGGCAATGAAGGCTGCAAGCGCGATTATAGCGACACCCAAAGCCGTCCAGCCCAGCCAATCCGCGCGCGAGAATAATGCTCGGATAAGATCTTCCGTCCAGATGCCTATGGCGAATGAAACAAGAATGCCGAGCGCCCCGAAAAGTATTCTACTGAGCGACCAGCCCTTGCGTTCAGGTGCTTCAAACGACGGATCGAGTACCTCCAGCTCTGCAGCTTCTTCTTCACTGAGTGCGAAAACATCCGGCTGCGAGACAACGACATCAAGGTCACGCACTGCGCGGGGGCGGCGCGGCGCATCGTCTACTGTTTCTGGACTGATGGACGGTTGGCCGATTGTGAATGAAGCAGGTTTACGCGGCGTCTTCTCTGTCATGCGAGGCGATCCCCAATCAGAAACTGCAAGGCGCGATCCAGCCTGATATGAGGCAGGGAAAGAGTTACGCCTTCGGCGGTACGTTCAAGCCGCGGTGGACGAAAACGGACGAAACGGATGGTGGGTTCATCCTGTGCAAAAGACTTTTCAAAGATTGCATTGGGATTTTTAGGTAAGTCACCGGGAAATATAGCGGTTTCTGTATCACCGTCGAACACTTCGCCGTCGATCTTTTCACCCTTCAGCGGTGTGCCGACGATGACAGGCAGAGTTTCCTTGCCCTGCGTCACAGTGGCCTCGCGGGTAGCACGGACCGCAGCCATTGCGAGAACATCGATATCCGCGCCTGAAAAATCGGCTCGCTCAATGGCCCGCTCCACAAGACGCCGCACGATGGCTTGCAAACGGTCGTGACTTTCATGATGAAGATGATCGGCTTTCGTTGCAGCCACAAGAATGCGGCCGATACGGCGCTGGATCAATCCAGTCAGCAGGTTCGAACGTCCCGGTCGGAAGCAGGACAGAATATCGGTAAGTGCACGCTCCAGATCAGCAACGACGGCGCCACCAGCATTCATCGCCTGCATGGCATCGATCAGCACAATTTGCCGGTCGAGCCGGGCGATATGCTCCCGAAAGAATGGCTTGATGACATAGGTTTTGTAGGCTTCATAACGCCGTTCCATCATTGCGCCCAGCGAGCCGGCCTTCAGATCGTCTGGTTCTAGATCAGGCAGCGGAGCAAATGTCAGTGCCGGTGAACCTTCAAGATCGCCAGGCATCAGAAAACGCCCTGGTGGCAGGGTCGACAACGCTCGTTCATCGGCTTTTCCCGCGCGCAAATAAGCCGTAAAGCTCTTGGCCAGCCGTCGCGCGGTCAGCTCGTCGGCTTTTTCAGAGGGGTCAACAAGAGCGGATTCGGCAATCCATGCCTGAGCCAGATCCTTATGTGTCGGCTCATGGGCCAGAGCAAAAGAATCTGCACTGAATTCGGCATAGGATTTGCCAAGCAAGGGCAGGTCGAGCAGCCATTCGCCGGGATAGTCGACAATATCAACCGAGAGTTTGCCTGGCGACAGCCATCGTCCCCAGGCAGAAGCCGATTCATATTCGATCGTCAGACGCAATTGCGAGATTGCACGCGTTGAGTCCGGCCAGATACGCTCATCAATCAAAGCCGATAGATGCTCTTCATATTGAAAGCGAGGGACTGCATCGTCCGGTTGCGGTTCGAGCAGCGCTCGTGAAATACGTCCGGATTTATAGGCTTCAAACATCGGCAACCTGCCGCCATGGAGCATATTATGCACGAGAGCTGTAATGAAGACTGTCTTTCCGGCGCGAGACAAACCGGTCACGCCGAGCCGCAATGACGGAGACAAAAGCCCGGTCGCACGATCTGCCAACGTATCCAGTGCGATCTTTGCTTCGTCGCCAATACTTGTCAGCTTAGCCAATTATCCCTCGCCGAATTCAATGATCTATCAGCGATATAGATAGGGTTGCGTCAGTAGTCTTGGCAAGGAATGTTGCGGGACTTCTGAAAAAACTACTGAGGAAACAGGAAGCTTTCAAGATAACCGCCGCCAGGTTCGAGTTCATCAAGCGAAGCCGGAAAGTTGATATTCGCCAGTGCGGCCGTTGGGAAGCCTGCGCGTAGTTTCAGGAGGCTGTCCTTGTTGCCATCACCACACAAGGCTAGAGCCAGATCCTCCATGCTGGGATTGTGCCCCACGAGCATGACTGTCGGCGCATGGCCATGTTTGCGGATGGATTGCATATAGTCGGCGGCACCGCCGCTATAGATCGTGTCATCAATGATTGTTTCGACCTCAATTTCCAGACGCTCAATAAGGCCGAACGCGGTTTCCCTGGTTCTGCATGAACCGGAAAGGACCACCAGATCTGGATAAAGCTCCAATGACTTCATCGTCCTTGCAAGCCGGTCGAGCGAAGCTTTTCCCTCCTGGTCCAGCGGGCGGTCGAAATCCTTCATTCCAGGCTTTGTCCACATGGCCTTGGCATGTCTTAGGAGAAGTAAACGACTCATCTGTAACGTTCCAAGCTGTGTTTTTGTGGCATTTCTTGCCATAATTGGAGCGCAAATGAGCACCCTGATTGCTCATTCTCCCGATTTTTTGATGCCTGTCAGCAATATTCACAGGTGTGGTCTGCTTAATTATTAGGCGGTATTTGCCTCTCGATGTTGTTGCTGGCTTTGACTGAAAAATACACTCACATTATTGGTAATTGATTGAAGTCATTCTGGAAGTCTAGAGAGAAATTTTTCGCGTGCTGTTTTGAATTGCATAATTTTAATGCAAAATCATACAAAATTGATGAACTAAAAAGTAGTGAAGTACGCTTGTTTGATGTTGTGTCCTTGTTGCTATGGAACTATATAACCGCTCGCGTCTCCTAGATGTGGGGTAATTCAGAATGAGTGAATTGATTGACCTTGACTATAGGCCCACTGAAGACGAGCCGTTCATGAATGAACGGCAGAAGTCTTACTTCCGCACGAAACTGGTTGCGTGGAAGAATGATATTCTGCGAGAAGCGCGTGAAACGCTTGAAGCGCTACAGCAGGAAAATGCCAACCATCCCGACCTGGCGGACAGGGCATCCTCCGAAACGGATCGGGCAATTGAGCTACGAGCTCGCGACAGACAGCGCAAATTGATCTCCAAAATCGACGCAGCACTGAGCCGCATTGATGAAGGAACATACGGCTTCTGCGAGGAAACAGGAGAACCTATCAGCTTGAAGCGGCTTGATGCGCGTCCGATTGCGACGCTATCCATCGAAGCGCAGGAGCGCCATGAGCGTCGTGAAAAAGTCTATCGCGACGATTAAAGCGTATACGCTCTGGTTATTGAATCTTCGCATCGTACGTTCCATAAATCGGTCTGATTTTTGGATCGATGCGGCAAGCTTCGAGACGGTTTGAAAAATTATAGGCTGCGGTTTCCGCAGCCTATTTTCTTTGTGTCGAGATAAATTCTAACTCAAATCTCAACTTCTGCGAATTTCATCCTTGGTCAGTTCACCAAGAAGCTTTTCCATCTCGTCCTCAATATCGTCCTTGGCCTTGTCTTCAACAGAGTCATCCGTTGCGGAAATATCAAGTGAATTCAAAAGCTCATTCTCGAAAAACTCGGTATCGAATGAGGCCGCTTCCTCGACATCATTGTCAGTCGGGCTCCTCACATTGCCGTCAGCAGCGATTGCGTCGTCTAAAGCACCGCTGAGCCCCGCCAACTCATCGGCCGGCGTTTCTACTGCAGCAGTATCGGGTTCTATCCGCTTTGGCTCGGTAACCGTGATTTCAGGCTCGACGCGTTTCGGTTCTGATGGAGTGCTGAATGCCGGAGCTGCTGTCGAAGAAACTGTCGGGCCGGTTACATCAAGTGTTGAAGACTTGTCCGTAGTCGTCGTTTCACGCTCTGGGACGATGCTGCCAAGATTTGCAGAAACAACCGATGCTGCTACTGCGACGCCAGCAGCGGTGCTCGCACCCGACGAAGTCGAGCTCAAAACACCACGAGAAACCTGGCTCAATGGGTACGCCGGATGTGCACGTGTTGATTGCGGCTGCGGTTGAGCGGGACGCGGCGGCAACACTGTACGTGGCTGCGTTGGATAGTTCGGTACCTGACGCGGCTGCTGATGAGGAGCAGCCGACTGAGTGGCAGTGGCTTCAGCCCGCACAGGCGCTCGTGGTGGGATTGGCGCGGTGGGGGCTTGTGGCGGAACGCGCGCGGGCGATGCAGTGGGCTGAACCGGCTCTTCACGTACTGGTTCAGGCTTACGATAAACTGGCGTTTCGATTGCGGACGTGAGCTGGATCGCTTCATCCTTCTCTTCAGATTGCGGTGTTTGCAATGAAAGAGCAGGGCGCTCTGCCTTGTCGTTGGTTAGGGCTGCTTCATGCTGTTTGAAGCGCTCGATCTGTTCAGGCTCTATGCGCGAAGTCTGCACGCGCGCATGGGCGCGTGATTCCATGACGATATTCTGTTCGACCACGACATCGGTCGGTCCGCCAATGAGCAGCAGATGTTCCACATCGTCGCGGCGAATAAGAACAAGCTTACGCCTGCTGTCGACGGCTGCGGCATCCATTACCGAAAGGCGGGGCTGCCGCGTGCGTCCGTTGGAGACGAAGGTCCCGCTGCTGAAACGGCGAATGATACTGAGAACAACGAAAATTCCGCCAAGAATGATCGCAAATATTAGGATGAAGCCGACAATATTAGCCGCGCTCTCTCCAACGATGCCGCTGAGCCATTCCTTCATGCGGATACCCTCTTTATACAATAAACTAAAACCTGCGATGTGTGGAGACTGCGCTTCCCCTAGCATTCCGCATCATCACATAGTTGGTACAGTAGTTGAATTTGTAAGCCTTGGGAATGTTCCTTGGAAATGCGGGAAATATATGATCCCCAGGCAAAACGGTGCAAAAAAGTCCAATTTGCACCGTTTCAGTGCAGCAATGCTTGTACTGTGCGCCGATTAACGCATTCTGCGAATCGGATATACCCTGACATATTGGCTGTGCGTTCTCTACGCGATAGCTGAAGCGTGCAGAAAAGTGCATTCGAGAAAATCGGATATGCGGATGATTGAAATGACGTCTTGGCTGATCGAAAACACGCACGGCATCTCGATGCCCGTCGATACCCAGCCACGCAACATGAAAAGGCAGATGGCTTGATGTCGCGACAGACGGACAACGCTTACCCGAAACCGCTTGTAATGCCCAAGCGCAACCGCAGTGGAGCCCTTCGACTACTGGTCGTCGGTATTCTGATTACGGTCGCCGCAATTGCCTATTTTCTGTTTCGTGACCAGCTTGGAGATGGATTTGCCCTTGTTCTCATGGGCGTTTTGTCAATGGTCGGCGTATTTTACCTTTTTGGCGCAGCAACCGGTCTCATTCAATTCAGTCAGAAGAACGGTGAGCAGAATCTCGCTCATTCCTTCATGGATTCACAGCCGGAAGGCACGGTTATTTCCGATGCGCGTGGCCAGATCGTTTACGCCAATGAGGCTTATGCCGTGATGACCGGCGTTGCCAATGCCGAGGGGGTTCGCTCGCTTGATAATGTGCTGACCGCAGAACCGGCGGCATCCGATGCCATTTACCGTCTGACAAATGCTGTTCGCGACGGTTTGTCAGCACAGGAGGAAGTGCGTCTTGCCAGTGGTCTCTCCCGCGAGGGACATGGTTCGCTGGCGCCGGTCTGGTATCGCATCAAGGCACGCCCTATCGAGGCGGGGCAAGAGTTCAAAAGTCCCCTCGTTGCCTGGCAGATTGCAGATATTTCCGATGAGCGTGCTGAGCAGGAGCGGTTCTTTCAGGAACTGCAGGAAGCCATCAATCATCTCGATCACGCGCCAGCGGGTTTCTTTTCCGCCGATCCTTCGGGCCGGATCATCTATCTCAACGCTACTCTTGCCGAATGGCTCGGTGTCGATCTGACCCAGTTCACACCGGGATCGCTGACGCTCAATGATATCGTGGCGGGTAGCGGAATGGCGCTCATCAAAGCGGTGAAAGCCGAGCCGGGCACAAGCCGCAACACCGTCATCGATCTTGATCTCATCAAGCGTAACGGTCAGAGCCTTGCAGTCCGTTTTTATCACCGTGTTCAGGCCGCGCGCGATGGAACGCGCGGTACGAGCCGTACCATCGTTCTGGATCGTGCGGAGGGTGAAGATTCATCGATGGCGCTGCGCTCCGCCGAAGTACGCTTCACGCGTTTCTTCAATTCGGCTCCGATGGCCATCGCTGCCGTTGATTCCGGCGGGCATATACTGCGCACCAATGCGCGTTTCCTCGATATTTTCGCTCCCGTCGTTGATCGCGATGCGATTGACGGCAATGCGAAGCTTGAGATTGTCGTGCACGAACGCGACCGTGAGACATTTAACAGAGCACTAGCCGCCGCCTTTGCAGGACAGGCAAGCATTTCACCCGTGGATACGGTGTTGCCTGGCAACGAGGAGCGGCACATACGCTTTTATATGAGCCCCGTAACCGACCTTGGCGGAGAAAGGGCAGAAGAAGCGGCGATCATTTCGGCTGTTGAAACGACCGAGCAAAAGGCCCTCGAAAACCAGATGGCGCAAAGCCAGAAGATGCAGGCCGTCGGTCAGCTTGCTGGTGGCATCGCACACGACTTCAACAACGTTCTGACAGCTATCATCATGTCGTCGGATTTGTTGCTGACCAATCACCGCGCATCCGATCCGTCCTTCCCTGATATCATGAACATCAAGCAGAACGCCAACCGTGCGGCCTCGCTCGTGCGCCAATTGCTGGCATTCTCGCGTCGTCAGACACTTCGTCCAGAAGTGCTCGATCTGACAGATGTTCTCGCAGACCTGCGCATGCTGCTGGCGCGCCTTGTCGGCAAGGATATCGAGTTGAAGATCGATCATGGACGCGATCTCTGGCCGGTCAAGGCCGATCTTGGACAGTTCGAGCAGGTTGCTGTCAATTTGGCGGTCAATGCCCGCGATGCCATGCCGGAGGGTGGTGAAATCACGCTGCGCACCCGCAATGTGCCGGTGCAGGAGACCGCAAGGCTTCACTATCGCGATCTGCCAGAAGCGGATTATGTGGTCTTTGAAGTTGAAGATACCGGAACTGGCATTCCAGCAGAAGTGCTTGAAAAGATTTTCGAGCCGTTCTTTACGACGAAGGAAGTGGGCAAGGGCACCGGACTCGGCCTGTCGATGGTCTATGGCATCATCAAGCAGACTGGCGGCTTCATCTACTGTGATTCCGAAGTCGGAAAAGGAACGACGTTCAAGATATTCCTGCCGCGTCTCATAGAGGAAAAACGCGCCGACGATGCGCCAGTCGTTGTAAAGGAAAAGAAGGTCGAGAAAGCAACCGATCTTTCCGGTTCGGCAACCGTCCTTCTGGTGGAAGATGAAGATGCAGTCCGTATGGGCGGCGTGCGTGCGCTCCAGTCGCGCGGATATACGGTCCACGAAGCGGCATCCGGCGTTGAGGCACTTGAAGTCATGGCAGAGCTTGGCGGCGAGGTCGATATCGTCGTATCTGACGTGGTCATGCCCGAAATGGACGGTCCAACGCTTCTGCGTGAACTGCGCAAGACGTATCCTGACATCAAGTTCATCTTCGTGTCGGGTTATGCGGAAGATGCATTTGCACGCAATCTTCCAGCCGATGCCAAGTTCGGATTCTTGCCAAAGCCGTTTTCGCTCAAACAGTTGGCTACCACAGTTAAGGAAATGCTGGAGAAGCAGGATTAATGCTTCGTCGAGGCTTCGACCATGATGCCTAATGGCAATATCGCCATTCTCGGAGGCGGCCCATCCGGACTGATGACCGCCGAACGACTGTCTGCGCGGGGCTACAGCGTGACAGTTTATGAGCAGATGCCCACGGTTGGTCGCAAGCTTCTGCTTGCTGGCAAGTCCGGTTTAAACATTACGCACTCCGAGGATTTCGCAGCTTTCGCGAAGCGTTTCGGTTCAAGCAGTGACCGTATATTGCCAGCCTTGGCCGCTTTTGGTTCAACCGAATTACGTGCATGGGCGAATGAATTGGGTGCCGACACCTTTGTCGGCTCTTCGGGGCGTGTTTTTCCAAGAGCGATGAAGGCGTCGCCACTTCTGCGCGCCTGGAGAAAACGACTGGAGGATCAAGGCGTTATTATTCTCACTCGACATCGCTGGCTTGGCTTCGATGGGAATAGTCTGCGTATCGAGAACCCAGATGGCGTTCAGACGATTGCATGTGACGCTGCTCTGTTTGCATTTGGCGGTGGAAGCTGGCCGAAGCTCGGTTCCGATGGTCTCTGGATCGATGAATTTCGACAGAAGTCAATTGATATAGCGCCATTTCAATCCGCGAATTGTGGCTTTGATGTTGCTTGGAGCAATTTCTTTGCTGAGCGTTTTGCCGGCGAACCGGTGAAATCAGTCACTGCAACGTCCGGTGCAGGCACGACGCAAGGCGAATTTGTCATTACACGCGGCGGAATTGAGGGAAGCCTCGTCTATGCGCATTCCGCAGCGTTACGCGACAGCTTGCAGGAATGTGGCGAAGCGTTTCTGACGCTCGATCTTGTGCCGGGTCGAACTCTCGAACGGCTGAAGAGCGATATTGCGAGGCAGGATTCAAAGCTGAGTTTTGGCAATCTTTTGCGCAAAGCTGGCGGCCTGACGGGCGTCAAAGCTGCTCTGGTGACGGAGTACACGCGTGACAGAAGCCCGAAAGCGCTGGCCGCTACGATCAAGGCTTGCTCCATTCCACTCCTTCGCCCACGCCCGCTTGGCGAAGCGATTTCTTCAGCAGGTGGCATTCGTTGGCACGAAATCGATGAAAGCTACATGTTACCGAAGCTTCCTGGCATTTTCGTTGCTGGGGAAATGATCGATTGGGAAGCTCCGACCGGCGGTTATCTTCTTACTGCCTGTTTCGCGATGGGCTGTGCTGCGGCCGATGGAATCGACGCATGGATCAAAGCCGGGAACACGCGCAGGGCGAGATGATCCACACCTGACTTCTTCAAGTGGAAATCAGTACATTCGGATATACGGTTGGCCGACTGCAAGCTAAACTGCAGAAGAGTGGCATCGAATACCTGCCGTTTGAGGGGAAGGCACATTCGCATGAATACAGCTTCTGCCGTCACCGCGCATCCGCTTTTGAGACAACGAGACGGGCACCATGCACGGGTTACATTCGAAGAACTATTCTTCGATCTGGTTTATGTGTTCGCGGTTACGCAACTCAGCCACGAGCTTTTGCATAATCTGACGCTGACCGGTGTTATCGAAACGCTGACCCTGTGGTTCGCGGTATGGCTGGGCTGGCAATATACCTGTTGGGTGACCAATTGGTTCAACCCTGAAACACCACAGATACGCAGCCTTTTGTTCTGCGTCATGTTGCTGGGCCTCGTTATAGCCTCTTCAATTCCCGGAGCCTTTGCGGACAAAGGCTGGATATTCGCACTGGCATATGTGTCAATGCAGGTTGGCCGGACCGCCTATGTGGTGTTTGTGCTCGGTCGAAAACATCCGCTTGGTGCCAATTATCGGCGAATGCTCGGTTGGCTCACTATTGCCGCGGTCTTCTGGATCGCCGGATGTTTCGTCCAACATGAAGCTCGTATGGTATTTTGGCTTATAGCCGTGCTTTGCGAATATTTATCGCCGATGTTCGGTTTTGCACTGCCGGGTCTTGGACGCTCCCATACCAGTGACTGGACTATCGAGGGTGGGCATCTGGCGGAACGTTGCCAGTTGTTCGTGATCGTGGCGCTCGGCGAAACGGTTTTGGCTACCGGCGCCACACTTGCAAATGCTGAGACCTGGAATTTGGCCCTCATGTCGGCTCTGCTGGCCACATTTCTGGGCACGCTTGCGATGTGGTGGCTCTACTTTGGTACTTCCAGCAAGGATGCAACAGACACAATCACCCATTCGGCTGATCCAGGGCGCATCGGTGCTTATTTTCATTATGTCCACGCTCTTCTGGTTGCGGGGATCATTGCGACCGCAGTTGGAAATGATCTTGTAATGGCCCACCCGCACGATCCGTTGAAAACGGCATATGTTCTTGTTCTTGTGGCCGGGCCTGCGATCTATTTGATCGGTAGCGCCATCTATAAGAAGGACGTGTACGGCGTCATTCCGGTATCACATATCTTCGGTGTTCTGGCACTGCTGGCAGCAATTCCGGTCGGCTACGCGGTGGATTTACTGGAAATGGGCGTATTAACGACGATTATCATGCTGGTCGTGAGTATATGGGAAGGGCGCAACAAGCGACTACGTAGCGTCACGATCTAGCAGACGGACTTTTAGCGACGTCGTCCAGTACATATCTACGGATACGGATCATATTTCGAAAAGCTTATCGCGCATCATGTCAGATATACAGCCCGCTGATCAGCAACCAACAGACAATGTCCATGTCAAGATCGCTCGCAAGGTTGATATTGTGATCATCGGAGCAGGGCAGGCGGGGCTCTCATCGGCCTATCATTTGAGCAAGCTCGGCCTCGTCGGCGAACGGCAATTCGTGGTTCTCGACAAGGCCGCAGGACCGGGCGGAGCATGGCAGTTCCGCTGGCCTTCTCTGACGCTCAGAACTGCCAACGCCATTCACGATCTCCCTGGTATGAAATTCGAGGATATTGTCGAAACGACCAATGGCGAGGTGCGCGCGTCGGTTGCCGTCCCGCAATATTACCGCGCTTATGAGGATGCATTCAACCTTCCCGTGCATCGTCCCGTGACTGTGAAAGTTGTTTGCGACCGCGGTGAGCGGCTTCGTGTGGAGACGGATCACGGAGATTATTCCGCTCGCGGGATCATCAATGCGACGGGCACGTGGGAGTCACCTTATATCCCACCCTATCCGGGTGCGGAACTATTCAAGGGCCAACAGTTGCACACGCGTGATTATCAGACGGCAGAAGCCTTCAGGGGCAAACGCGTTCTGGTCGTCGGTGCAGGCATTTCGGCTGTACAGCTTCTGGATGAAATATCGCGCGTGACGGAAACCGTATGGGTCACACGCAAAGAGCCTGCTTTTCGGGAAGGGACGTTTTCGCCAGAGTTGGGCCGTGCCGTCGTAGCCTTGGTTGAGGAGCGAGTACGCCGGGGCTTGCCGCCGGGATCGGTTGTTTCGGTGACGGGCCTGCCGTTGACACCTGCAATCGAAGCGGCGCGAGCTCGGGGCGTGCTCAACCGTTTACCAATGTTCAGCGAAATCACCGAAACAGGTGTTCGCTGGGACGACGGAATCGAACAATCCTTCGATGTGATTTTGTGGTGCACCGGATTTCGCAGTTCGCTCGATCATCTTGCACCGCTGCAATTGCGCAATGCGGAAGGTGGCATCCTCATAACCGGTCGTCTGGCAACACAAGTGGCGGCCGATCCCCGGATACATCTGGTTGGTTATGGCCCGTCGGCGTCAACTATTGGTGCAAACAGGGCAGGCGGGGCCGCCGCCCGGGAGTTGGCAAACTATCTTGGCTTGGTATGATCCGACTTAGCGATTATTTGCGAGGGGCAGCATGAAGCGCATTCTGAAGTCTGTCGTTTGTCTTCTGCTTGCCATCGTACTGGGAGTAATTCTCTGGTTGGCGATCAGGCCGCCTGAACTATTGCGTGTCGGCACCGGTTATGCCGCCAAGATCGTCTGCTCGAACGTTTTCATTGCAAATCGGGACGCTGATATTGTCCTTGCAGATGATGTTCAGGCGCCGGGCAATCCGCTGCTACGATTTCTGAATATTTCCATAGACAAGAACAGCAGCAGCGTGACAGTGCGGATTTTCGGCTTCTTCGCACCAGGTACCGCAGCTTATCGGCCAGCACTCGGATGCGCGAATATTCACAAGGATGATTTGCGGCTGGAGCTACCGACCAGTCCACAGGTACCGGCGGAGCCGATCCAGATTGAGACCGATCCGAAAGTACAGGCTGTGATCGAGGATCAAGCTTTGGCCGGTCCGGGTATGCGGGCGATTGCCGTTATCCACGACGGCAAACTGATTGCCGAGAATTACGCTTCGGGCTTCAACGCGGATACGCCTTTGCTGGGCTGGTCCATGACCAAATCCGTCATCGCGACGCTGATCGGCATGCGCATTGCCGAGGGGCGGATGACAATGGAAAGCACCGGGCTGTTGCCGGAATGGAAGAACGATGAGCGGGCGAAGATTTCCCTCGCAAACCTGATGGCGATGAATAGCGGACTGCGATTCGATGAAGACTATGGCACCGTGGCTGATGTCACACGCATGCTTTATCTGGAGACCGATATGGCCGGATTTGCTGCATCATTGCCACTGGAATCGGCGCCGGGCACGAAGTTCAATTATTCCAGTGGAACTGCCAGCATCTTGTCAAAGCTCTTCATGGATAGCTTTAACAGCCGTGAAGAGGCTCTCTCCTATCCTCGACTTGCGCTTTTCGGCCCGCTAGGCATGCGCAGCACCATTCTGGAGACGGATGCGTCAGGCGTCTTTGCCGGCTCATCCTATATGTACGCAACCGCCCGCGATTGGGCGCGCCTTGGTGCATTTCTCGCTGATGGCGGGAACCTTTATGGAAAGCCCGTCCTGCCACCAGACTTCATTTCATTTATGCGCAAACCCACACTGGAATCCGAAGGGCGCTACGGCTCCGCACAAGTCTGGCTGCAGATTGCGGGTGTGAAAGCCGGTCAGGACGGCATTCCGGAAGATGCATTCTGGATGTCAGGGCATGACGGGCAAAGCGTGATGATTGTTCCATCGATGCATCTTGCCGTAGTCCGTCTTGGCCTGACACCTTCACGCACGCACTACAATGTTCAACGCCTCAACGCCAAAGTTATTGAAGCTGTCCGACAGGCGCGCTGATCCTAAGCTTGCGAAAATCGTTGCCGCTCGGGTTCTGGAAGGCGCTGAGGCCAAATTCTGGCAAAACTGCATAAAGGTGATCGAAAATATCCGACTGGATCTGTTCGAAGGATGCCCAGACGGTTGTGTTCGTGAAACAGTAGATTTCAAGCGGCAGGCCTTCAGGCGTAGGGTCCATCTGGCGCACCAGCAACGTCATGCCTTTATGCACACCGGGATGATTGCGCAGATAATTGTCCACATAGGCGCGAAACGTACCGATGTTGGTGAACTGGCGCCTGTTGACCGGGTTGTTGGCGCGGTCGCCTAACTTCTGGTTCCACTCGGCGATTTCCTTGGCCTTCTTAGGCAGATAATCCGCCAGCCAATCAACCGTGCCAAGTCTGGCCCGTTCGTCATCCGACAGGAATCGAATTGTGTTCTGATCGATGTAAAGCGCGCGTTTGATTCGTCGCCCACCGGATTCCTGCATACCGCGATAGTTTTTCATCGGCTCTGTGATGAGCTTACGGATCGGAATTGTGGTGATCGTCTTGTCGAAGTTCTGGACCTTAACGGTATAGAGAGCGATTTCCGTGACATCGCCGTTGGCGTCGAGGTTCTTCATTTCGATCCAGTCGCCAACACGGACCATGTTTGACGAAGCGATCTGCATACTGGCGACCAGTGAAAGCAGCGTATCCTGAAAGACGAGGATCAGCACTGCGGCCATGGCGCCGACACCCGAAAGAAGGATAACCGGTGATTTGTCCAGCAATGTCGCGATAATGAGAACTATCGCGATGATATAGACCGCCAGCTTGGTGACCTGAATATAGCCCTTCATGGGGCGGAATCTTGCCTCCGGGCGGCGGTGATAGAGCGTATCGATAAGCCCGAACACCGAGTTAACCGCCAAGGCCAGCGTTAGAATGATGAAGGCTATCGCAACATTTCGAATGACGGTGATCGCGCCCTCTGGCAAGCCGGGCACAGCCATGATCCCGGAGGCAATGATCAAGGCCGGAACGATATTGGCAAGACGGCTGATGACGCCGTGCTTTTTGAGCTCTTCATCCTGTCCGAATGAGGTCTTCTGGACAATACGATCAAGCAGTTTGAGCAGAATCGCCTTGATCAGAAAATTTGCAATGAAAGCTGAAAGAAATAATCCCCCGAGCGCCATAAGCGTTTCCGCCCATGGATGAGCAATAAAAAATTCCGACAATAGACTTTCCTAAGATTAACCTGATGAGGGATGAGCGCTGTGCTGTGATGCCTTTATTGTGTTCTAGCAGTAATTAAAGCAGTCATGTGAAGATTTCAATCGTGATTGATGATTGATTGTATCAAAACCCCGGCCAAGAGGCCGGGGTAGACTTACCTTATCGAATATTGAGACGATACTACTGGGCCGGCGGCGGCGATGCGGGAGCCGTATCGCTTGCCGGAGCATCAGCCGCCGGGGCATTAGTCTCCTTTGCCGCAGCGGGATCGGCAACACCGTCTGCAAAAAGCTTCGAGCGGTCAAATGCCGGTGCATCGGTCAGTTGCTGCTTGGTTGCCTTGATGACGAGCCATTTTTTACCATCGCTGCGCGTAGCAAGCTGTAGCTGATCCGGACTGACGGCAACGTCCTTTTCACCGATTCCCAGAAAACCGCCCACGCCGATCACTGCGGCTTCGATTTCGCCTTCTGGGCTGGCGATGAGGTCGTTCAGCTTACCGACAGTCTTGGCGTCGGCTGCATCACTTTCATAAACGCTTTGTCCGATGAAGGAGGAGACAAGAAGCTGGCCGTCTTTCGGCTCAAGAAAACCCACCTTGTCGGTCTCGCCTGACGTGGGGTTGCCAAACATGTCCTTGGACGACACCGGCATTTCCTCTGCTGCCGCTGGTGGCTCTGCGGGAGCAGGTGCAGGCGCCGTTGTCTGAGCATAAGCTGCTCCGCCAATCAGCAATGCACACGTCGTCGTCAGAAGTGTAGTTCTGAACATAACTATCTCCTTTATACGTTCGGTTGCTTAAGCAGAATGCATAAATAGAAATTTCGTTCCGGATTTTCTTGAATTATTTTGCCTTGTTAAACAATTAGTATTGGTGAAAATATTATTCTTTATCGGTAATCAAAATGAAGAAGATCATCCCATGATGCGGGCTTTTCTTATTTGCTTTATGTCGTTGGACTCAAAGTTCCGTATTCTAAGTTTGAAGGTGGATCAGGTTCTGGAAACGCGTGTTTCCGGCTGTATCCTCTCAGTTAAATTGAATACGATCTCACCTGAGAAATAGAGCGCGGCGATTGCCGCCATTGGTTCGTCTGTATTACGGACGAGTTGGCAACAATGTTTAGCGCTAGCGGTCCATCATCATCGAGTGCTGTCAGCAAGCGAAGCCGATCAGAAAGCGAAACAGTTGAGGTTTGTACATAAGGTACCGGCAGGCAGAGAAACGACTGGAGGCAAGCGAACAGCAAATTGGTCTGTTGCCAGTTGAGCCAATGCTGAAGGGTTGTTGTGATGGGCCAGAAAATTGTCGAGGCAAAGCAAGCAATCAGTGTCAGATAGGTGATGCTACGCTGGGCAACATTTGGCGCTAGTTGCACCAATAATGCGAAGGCTGCTCCATATTGGAGGAGGTTTGCGGCGATTTCGATGATCGTTAGCGCGCCTGCAAACACCAAAGCATTTGAAGAAAGCGAACACAGTATGAGAGCGACGGCGGCCAGTATCGAACCTATCGTCATGATGCGACCTGCGCCGTAACGGTCAATCCATTTGCCTAACCAGGGAGCCAGGAGGCCTCCTGCCAGCAGGGCGACCGACAGCGCTCATATTGATTTTAACGAAACACGCTTTTCGAGTTTGGCCGCTTCTTCCTTGCGCTCGCTATATCGGTCTGTGAGATGATCCGAGATGCCACGCGTCAGAAGTGTAAACTTCATCAGTTCTTCCATCACATCGACCACGCGATCATAGAATGATGAGGGTTTCATCCGTCCAGAGTCGTCAAATTCCTGCCATGCCTTTGCGACGGATGACTGGTTTGGAATGGTGATCATTCGCATCCAGCGCCCAAGAATACGCATCTGGTTGACAGCGTTAAAGCTCTGCGATCCACCTGATACCTGCATCACGGCCAGAGTTCGGCCCTGCGTCGGACGAATTGCTCCACCCGGCAATGGAATCCAGTCGATCTGTGATTTCATGACCGCGCTCATGGCTCCATGACGTTCGGGACTGGTCCAGACTTGCCCTTCTGACCAAAGCATTGCCTCGCGCAATTCCTGAACCTTCGAATGCTCTGCTGAACCATCGTCTGGCAAAGGAAGACCATTGGCATGAAAGACACGCGTTTCAGCACCCATCGCATCGAGCAGGCGCTGCGCTTCCAGCGTCAGAAACCGACTATAGGAACGATCACGAAGTGAGCCATAGAGCAAAAGGATACGAGGCTTATGCTTTGGAAAGTCGGCACGTAGAGCATCGAGGTCGGGCAATGCGAAGGAATTCTGGTCGAGGTTCGGCAGGTCCATGTCAGCGCGACTTTCTTTGATAGGTGATGACTTCTCCGTCCTCTTTGGTGAATGACGACACCGGGTTTTCCAGAATGTCGAGAACCAGTTCTGACGGACGGCACAGTTTGGTGCCAAGTGGCGTTTCCACGATTGGACGATTGATCAGGATAGGATGCGCCATCATGAAGTCGACCAGTTCATCATCAGTCCATTTCGGCTCTGACAATCCCAGCTCGGTATAGGGCGTGCCTTTTTGGCGAAGAAGTTGGCGAGGCGTCATCTGCATTGCAGTGAGCAGTTCGACCAGTCGTTCTCGCGAAGGCGGATTTTGCACATACTCGATGACAACAGGCTCTTTGCCGCTGGCACGGATCATAGCCAATGTGTTGCGAGACGTGCCACAGTTCGGATTATGATAGATCGTAACTGACATCAGAGTTTTCCTGTTTCGGTGACTGGCTTTTGATTGGCACCGCGTTCGTACCAGCCCTTGGAACGGTTCACGATCCAGACAACGGAGAGCATGACAGGCACTTCAACAAGAACGCCAACCACCGTTGCAAGTGCTGCGCCAGATGAGAAGCCGAAAAGACTGATTGCGGCTGCTACTGCCAGCTCGAAGAAGTTTGAAGCACCAATCAAAGCCGAGGGACCGGCGACGCAATGTTGCTCGCCTGAAATGCGATTCAACAGATAAGCGAGGCCAGAGTTGAAATAGACCTGGATGAGGATCGGGACGGCCAGCATTGCAATGATCATGGGCTGTGCGATGATCTGCTCTCCTTGAAACCCGAATAGCAGAACAAGTGTCGCCAAAAGCGCAATCAGGGACAGCGGCTGTAGCGTTCTGAGCATTGCATCGAAGGCTCGTTGTCCGCCGCTGGCGAGAATGCTTCGGCGCAGGATCTGCGCGATGATTACCGGGATGACGATATAGAGGACAACCGACAAGACGAGCGTATCCCATGGGACAGTAATTGCCGACAGTCCGAGCAGTAGCCCGACGATAGGGGCAAATGCGACAACCATGATCGCATCGTTCAGGGCGACCTGTGACAGCGTGAAATGCGGCTCGCCCTTGGTCAGGTTGGACCAGACAAATACCATTGCCGTGCAAGGGGCCGCCGCCAGAATAATCAGCCCGGCAATGTAGGAGTCGATCTGGTCTTGAGGCAGATAAGGGCGAAACAACCAGCCGATAAATAGCCAACCGAGAAGCGCCATAGAGAATGGTTTGACGGCCCAATTGATAAATAACGTGACGCCGATGCCACGCCAGTGCTCAGTGACCTGTCTCAAGGCGCTGAAATCAATCTTGAGCAACATCGGAATGATCATGAGCCAGATGAGAATAGCGACTGGAATGTTGACCCTGGCGACTTCAGCAGATCCGATTGCATGAAATAGTGTCGGAAAGAAATGGCCCAGAGCTACGCCAGCGACAATGCAAAGAGCCACCCAGACAGTCAGATAACGTTCGAATGTGGACATCAGTTATTCTCCAAATTCCAGATTACCTCGCCCAAAGTTGAACGTGCAAAGTTGTCCGTGCCCAAGAAGAGCACGCTATATATCTGGTCTCTCATTACATCAGTCCGTTTGTGGAAGGCCGAATTGAGCGGCCTTGTGTTACTGGGTGGCCGTTTTCGGTTCGCAACAGGGTGTCAGGTTTTTTATAAGAGGTGCGCAGAGTTCAGCACTACCCCCACAGCAGTCCTTGATCATGAAAAGGGTCAGTTCGCGAAATCGGTCGAGATCAGCGCGGTAGATGATCGAACGGCTCTGACGTTCGCCTTTCACAAGCCCAGCGCGAGACAATGTCGCCAGGTGTGCAGACATCGTGTTCTGAGGAACATGCAACGTCCGAGCGAGTTCTCCGACAGGAAGACCGTCAGGCTCATGTTTCACCAACAGCCGAAATGCATCGAGTCGTGTCGATTGGGCGAGGGCAGCTAATGCGGTTATGGCTTCTTCTTTTTCCATATATCCAGAATAATGGATATATTAGTTACGTCAAGGCCCTGCATTGGTCGTCAGATGACGATTGCTAAAGAATCTTCCGAAAAAATTTTGAGCCAAATGATAAGTCTTCAGAAGGATTCTTGTACGTGAACTGCGAAATCATGCAGGTAGTCGTCTGAATGAACTGCACTTCACGGTATTCACTCAAAATCTGCGATTATGGGTTGCCTGATGGCGTGGGATAATTCCCTTTACAAATTCGGTAGTGATCCTTGTTTGGTACTACCATTCCGATTGTTTCACTTTTTGTTCTTATTGCCATTTCTGGACACGCGTTAGCGTGTCCAGAACGGTATCGATCATGCTTTTCTGTAACCGATTGATATTCCTATATCGATTACGGAACATTGGTTCCTAAGTACGGAACTTTGCGTCCGCGCACAAACGTGTCGTCGGACTCAAAGTTCCGCATCGCCCTATCTGCAAGATACTGAATTTGTTGTGATATTTTTTTGGGTCATTTTTTCGGACTCAAAGTTCCGTATCTAACGGAACCAAAGTTCCGTATTTTGAGAACACCTTATCAGTTGTTGAATTTCCTTATCACGGTTTTGAGGTCGTTTGCGATACAGGTATATTGCGCCGACAGGTATCTGAGGTAGTATTAGTCTATAAAAATATGGATTAGAGCTATGTATATTCCTACACGTAAAGAACAGAAGAAATCACTTTTAGCAACGATGGAACTTGCTGCGGAAACATCTGATGTGACTTCGACTAAATCTTTGTTCGAAGCCTGGGAGAAGCATTTTGGCTTCAAGGGTAAGAAATATGCGAAGCGCCTAGAGGCAATCCGCGATTTTATAGATCATGGAACAAAAATCGAAGCTGAATTTGGAATGGGTGCTTTGTTGGATCTGGATCACCCCGATGTAGTATCAGGAATTGATGCTGGGATTTTGAGTGCTGAAACCATTGATTATTTTAAGAAGAATAAAATGGCGTACCTAGCCAGTAAGATCATTTAATTCTAGGTCCGCCTAAGGGTTCGTTTGGATCGTCGTCATTTTTACGACGTTGGTCCACATCGTCTTGTTGTATTTTTAATTCGGCACGCTTTTTGATCTTACCCTCATAAAGTACTTTGTCGCCTTTTATGGCACGATACGTAGCGTTTCTCACACTATCGATAGTTTTCCCAGAAGGTACAAAAACTTTAATCGAATAACCAGCTGGCAACCCCACAGCAGGGATTGTCTGCCATTCGCCTTTAACACCATTAAAAATCTCGATCATTATGCGCTCATTTAATTCCTGCCTGCGAGCAGAAATCCTTATCCGATTCTGTGTTTTTATTGAAAGCTAATTACCACGAGGCGAAGGAGGCTGGTGATTATGATTGAATGCCGTCTTCCACTTCAACCGCATCTCTAAAATAGAAAAAGCACCTAAATTTCTCACGATCCAAGGCCTCTGAGACACCGACTTTTCTGAGTGAAGATCGGACTTGCTTGTGGTGCAACCCAGTCTCTTGGCAGAGTTCACCAAGCGATACGTATTTCCGTTTGAACTCGTCCGCGCTTTTTCTAGAGATGACCGGCACCAATCTCCTGGCGGCCGGACTGAACTCCTCAACGACCTCCAATTCGCCAGCTTGAATTAGTGGGTTCACTGCTTCTCGCGCGATGCCCGGAATGAAATCCAGCAGCTCGATTTTAGTTAATCCTGATCTTTCTTCATCACCGCGAACGAGCTGTGTGATCTCGTCCGCGTCCAGCAAAAGCGTATTGTAGTTCCGCTCTCCGGGCGGCCTTCCTTTCCATTTCAGCTTATCCTCCATGATGAGCGTCAGCACCTGTTCCAATCGTGCAGTAGCCATCAGGCGGGCCGTCGAAATGGGCACTTGTCGCGGCGTTGGGTTGTCAACCTCGACAGCGTTAGCGAACAGTTTGGTCATGAAGGGCTCGATGACGTCGGGTGAAATACGATGCTTCGCGTAACTGCGTTTTTCCGAGCCAGTGATCGTGGAAAGATAACCGAGACTGATAAAGGCTCTGAGATGTAACTTTGGAATACCTGTGATCCGTTCAACCTGTGGGGCGGAGAGGGCCGTTTTTAGCTTCTCGACGATTTCCTGAATTTGTTCGGCTTCGACTGTCGTTCGATGATCAACCAGGTTGTCTTGATCTTGTGCGAAGCCTTCTCGCTCGAACAGCTTTCGCATAGTCAGAGCGTGTGTACCTGACGCAAGGGCGGAAGTGTGAATCGTATGGACTTTTCGGACGTCGAGTTTGTGACCGAGCACCGTGACGCCTGGCTTAATAGGAATATTCTCGATTGTGAAAGTTGCGAATAAATCCCGAAATTTTGCATAAGCCGAATTTTTATGGTGCTTCTGCAACAGACCATACGCTCTGCCGAGGGTATCTCTGGCTCCCCACGTACCCTTGGAGCGCTTTTCTCTCGCCGTTAAATCCTTCAAGAGATTTTCGACGCTCACGCTACCTTCACTTGCAAGTTGATATCCCTCGTTAGCGGCAACAATCCAATCTTCTGGTTGGAGATCTGTGGATCGAACTTTCGACGGGTAAAGCGCAGAGAGCCCCAGTTCTTCGCAAAATTCAGCGGCGGCATACAGTTCTACATCGTCGAGCCAGTTATTCCGGTCGACAATCCCGTCTAACCTCCGGGTGAACCAATCCTGAAACGGGGACCTCGCCAGCGGCTTCGCTGGCAAAGCTTTCTGGATGTAAGACCAATTGTCGGCAATCGTAATCGAGAAGTCGAATGGCTCGAATGGTTTGCGGCAGGGTTGTAAGGATACTAACAATCGTTGGTGCGCGTTGCACATACGATAGTGCGACAGCATCCATGAAACGCGTAGCCAAGGACGCGCGCTCTTGGGTCCGTCAAACCGTCCAATATCGTCTTGAATGCAGTCCGGGCAAACACTGAAATATGTACGATTGACGGTCAGGCGTTTCAGTTTCTGTGAACCCACTTGCCAGAAATGATCGTCCACGTGACGCGGGGAGTATTTCAGTAAAGCAAGGAAGCTGGCATTGCCGAGGACAGAAACATCTTTTATTGCGTCTTCGTCACTTCGATCCAGGTTGCGCGGAACAATATGCATATCGCGCAGGAAACGACCAAGTGGCCTCCCGTTAAGGTTTGCTAGACGAGATGCGAAACCGATAGCAGGTTCTCTTTCCTCCAGTCGATGATGCCATGCCAGCTCCTTAAGGGCTTGTTTCATGGCTAATCTCTGCTGTCAACCAAGAAAGCACCCGGATTCAGTCGTTGCCAATCGTCGACTAAAAACGGGTTCATTTCGTCGTAACCACGCGCTTGAGAATGGTGGATATAAGCGCGAGCAAAGTCATCGCGCCCCAACGAAGTACGACCAGCTTCTAAAGCCACTTGAATGGCTGCGAGCACCACCTGGGTCACTCGGCCAAACTGGTATCGGGCCGTATGTGCGATGCGTTCTGGCAGATCACTTTGCGTGACCTTGGTCGCGTCCATGTCGATGACAGAAGTCATTTCAATGAGAATTCTCTCGATAAGAGGCCGCCCCTCGGGCATCTCGATTTCTGGGATTCTGCAGAAACTGGAACGGCGTTCAATCTGTTCGTCGAGTTGAGCCATTTCCACAGTTTCGGGCATTCCAGACATAATAAAACTGACTGGCCAAGGAGCGTAATTCATTACGCCTTTAAAGGCCTTGGCAAGGTTCTTCCGCTCTGAATCGCCTGTGGTATGCCGGAGCATGTGCTGTGTTTCATCAACGTAAATCAGAAGTACACGGCGCTGCCGAAGTTGGTTTGGCAGCATGTCCCAAAGCTCGCCCTGTTCCATTCTCTGGCGAATAGGATATCCGATTGTCTCCAGGATGTTTTTGCCTAGCAAGCGAAGTGTGCACGGTCCCATCAAGCGAACTGTTGCCACAGGATTGACTATGCCAAAACTCGTTTGCATGGGCTGGAGAAGTTCATTCTTTTCCAGCAATTGAGCAATCATACGGGTTTTGCCCGCCCCGCTTTCACCTGTAATGAAAAGCGCTCTGCCGTCGTCTCGACGCTCTCCCTGTTTCGCGAGCATGGAAACCAGAAATCGATCTAGGTCCTTTTCCAGAACCTTATCGCGCGGAGAGCGAACATAAACGCTTTTCACTTTCTCCAGGGAATCGCGAATTGCGCGTTGTTTGTAAGGAAATCTCTGAGTAATCGCGTTGAGAAAGTCGTCATCCGAGAAATCATGAAGGTCGGTCTTTCCTTGATCAGTCATCATCATCCTCGAAAGTGTTCATGCTCTGGCTAAATGGCTTGTGCGCTGGCCGTTCTTTTGGTTGCGCGTTTCCATCATCGGCATTCGGCTTGGCTTTTGGTTTCGTGCGCGCCGATACTGCGATTACGGAGCCGGGAAGATCATCGTCCGACATTGGGTCGTCAGAATAGGTGGGGGACGTTAAAGCGGCGCGTGTTTTCTGCGATACGACTGCCGTGATCTGATCGTATTTCTTTTGAGACAACTGATGGGTTGGAATACCGGCATCTTTGAGCGCCTGAGCCGATTGATCCTGAAAATCGTTATGGGCTGTCAGACGGTAGGGGTTGCCCTCTAACGCTTGCGCTTTGAGGAAATCCTGAACTTCGCGCTTACCGGCAACAAGGTCGAGATAAGTGCGCCCATGAACAGCTGCGTCGGTACACTTTCCGATGATATAGCTGCCAAAAACATTGTGGAACCTGTCCAGATGTTTGTTCGGAACTCTGACGAGGATTGTTCCCAGATCGTCCGGGTCGAAGATCGAAACCACATCCTTCTCGCCCATGATCTGATGCAGCTTGGTCAAATCAGAAGACTCATAATTAAAGGAGTTAATAGTTACGCCATTTCGCGTAATCTTCGATTTGTGTTCGAGGCCGAATGCTTCAACAATCTGCTCCTGATTCAAGGGAGGTGCCATGCCTCTGTCGCGCTGGGTTGTCAGAATCTCCCACGTTTTGAATGGGGTACCATTGTTGAGGCCGCGATGTTTGCGATGATGATATACATCGACGATGTACCGAACTGCGGCGCGGTAAAACACGTCGAAGGTCAGGCTGGCGTAGTCTTCACCTGGATAATCGCCCTTTTCCATGACATTGGAAAATGACTGACCTGTAAAATATCTGCAAAGCCGTTTGAATGAACGAAAGAAGGATTCAATCGTTCCTCGCATTCTGGGATCCTGGTCGGGGAGACTGCGGTTCATCCGACTGCGAGCGACAGCTGTCTCGAATTCGCCTCTAAAAACAGGGCCGCCATCAGTCACAATAAATTCTGGACGTCCATACATATCCCACGAGGACTTCGCTCCTGCGAGTTCAGCAATTTTGGTCTTATCGAGCAAGACTGAGCGCAGAGCTGTTTTTGCTCCAGCGGTCGACGGAGGGGCAGGCGTCGCGTGAAATCCGACGATGCAACGCGTCACACAATCGATTGCGACAGTTACGGTGACCCGAACGCGTTCGATCTGTTTCTTTTGCTTGGAATCCAGCTTTTTCCATGCGGATGATGTCTTCAACAGGACGAACAGGTCAAATTCCCAATCGTCCATTTCGACCCGCTCCAGTGGGCTTTCGAGGACAATTCCGCGCCCGACAGGAGCATATTTGCGCAATGCATAATCGGCCCCGAAACGTCCCGCATCTCTCTTAAATGGATCAATATTATTAATGTGGCGACGCACCGTGCGGTCGCTCACTTGCAGCTCAGAACCGTGCTTCTTGTTGTGCAGGAATAGCTGAGCCTCTATGTCTTCGTAGACGTCAGCCATCTTGATACGATTAAGAGTGCAATAACTCTCGACTCCGTTTTGAACAATCTGACGAACACGCTCATCAAGCTGATTCCGATTACCACAATTTTCATAAAGGGGTCTGAAGGCTTCTGCCCTGTATCCGGCTTGCCGATATAGCTTGAGCCAATCTCGTAGGGTGCTGGGAGCGGGATAGTCGAATTCTTTCCTGATCTCCCCCTTTCTCTGACGTCCAGGCTTACGGCGCATTCCGAATTCATTGAGATACCAGCTGTCCATTTCAGACTTGATGTTATCGATGAATTGCCGGATGTCTGTTGGCGTCATCTTTGGACGCCAGGGCTTATCTTTCGCTCCAGCCGCCGATAGAAACCGTACGCACCACTCCTTCTTCCAGGCGACAGTGCGAAGGTCGTCTTCAGAGAGATCACGCAGATTAGAGTTGTCGTGACGAACGCGTAGAAGATGCAGCGTTTTGGAAAACCAACCGGCATCTACGCGGAGACGACCGCTTTTCATCAATAAAGAGATGTCCTGGTCGGTCTTAACTGTAAGAAAATCGTCGATAAAACCATCAACAATGGCTTGGAGAAAATGCGTGTTCTTTTCCTTGGATTCTGATCGATACGACACATTGTCGATCATAATTCGATCATGGCGATCAAAACGGAACGAACGATTTTCCATCACGCTTCCCCCAAAGCTAGCCCATCCCTGGAGCATTAATCCGAATATCTTAAGAAACGGATTAATGCCCCAAATGGATTTTAGGCGGCTTTTTTAAAGGTATTTTCGACTAGAACAGACCCGCTGAGCCTCTCAGTATTATTTGCTCGCAATTTTCTTGAGAAAATCATTGCGACCGCTGCTCTATAGCCATCCGATCCCAAACCAGTGTCATCAGCGATTTGCTGAAGGCAGAGGTACCGAGGAGCATCATTGAGATACTGTTCGACCATTGACTGGGCTTCGAAATCGAAATCCAGGGCGCAGTCGAGAATGTGTCGCGCATTATTCAGCTGAATAAGGTTCAAATCCTTTTCAGTGAGAATACGAAACTCATCGGCGACTAAAGAGCCGTGTTCGGAGGCAATATCTTTGAGGATGTCTTCGAGTTCTGGCGTGACATCCTCTTCATACTTCACCGCATACGCGACGCGGGTTCCATCCAATTGTTCAACGATGAAGTCAAACGTATGTCGCCTGTTGCCGAAATACGTACAAGATTGCTGCTCACGAATTTCCTTTAGGTCAGAGCGAGCGATGAACACGGTGGCCCACTGGCGTTCGAGCAGACTTTCGAAATTCACAAGACGAAGTCTGAATGGATCGATCACACTACCGATTTGGGACCCACATTTCTTCGGGCTAAGCTTTCTGTCTGCGACAGAAGGCGAAATGTAAATGGCTCGTCCAGTTGAGCGGCGCTTAAAAGAGCGTTCGCTATGTGACAGCCTCTGCCCTTGGTATTGATGCTACGACCGAGATAGGGTTGGGGCGCGATAATCATCCCATTTTGACGTCGAGACACGTACTTGCTGAGATAGATGGCATTGCCGTTCATGGATATTCCCTCCTGTTGGATCCAAGCAGAGACAGCGATGAACAGTCACATTCCATTGCGATGAGCAACGGAATGACGATGTTCAGTTAAGCTGTTTTAGAAATGGAGGAAGGACGGGATGAGCATCAAAAAATGATAATTAGCCATCACTAAATCAAAGATTTAGTGCTTGTGCGCGTCCTTCGCTACTTTGGATATGGCTGTTATCATTGTATTGCTCCAAGCGTGATCATAATTCACGTGCGTTGATGACATCTCACAACCCGAAGCCAAAATCAAGACTGTTTTTTCTACTTGTATTGCAAGGTTAACGGAACAACAGGGGAGTACAGAGGTTTTGAATCCGGCGCTCGGTTATCCCAATGCAATTTACGCGAGAGGTAGCGGTCGATTTTGGGACCCACCCTTTGCATAGTTTTCGTCTACGCAAAATTCTCTGTTTACTCATGGCAAGAGAATGCGGTATCCTGAGTTTGAGCTTGTCTATGGTTCACGTTACACAAAAAAAGTGAAGGCTCCGTGTTGCAGCACGGAGCCTTCTTTTTTACACGTGGTCACCTCGAACCGAACACGTGTGTGGCGTTCATGCCGTTAGATTAAGAAACAATAAACGATCTCAAAAACCAGCAGGCCGACGCCTAGTTTGTCTATGAAATTCATGTTTACACCTTTCCCGGTGCCATGACTTTGGATTACTTCATCAAAGGCCTTTTGATGACGCGGTCGCTCGCCCCTTATGGGTTTCCGAGGAATAGGGAATTAGCTGCAGTCTAGTTTCCCACGATTGGCACCGCGTGGTCTTTATAATCGGTTTGGAAGTGATGTGAAGAGCCAGCTCGTAATTATAACTAACGTCCTGCCGATGAAACAGTAAGCGTAACGGTCAATGTTATTTGCTAATTTTCTCGACGCAAAAAATGCCGATTTGCAAGCTGTTCTCCCATCACCATTGAGCTTTTCTATCTGTGCTTCGCTTAATTCTGTTTCGCGCTGATGCGCATCAGACGGCATTGGCACGACATCGTAATACCGTCCTTCACAACGCATTAGCCAATTCGGCCGAAATATTACAGTTCTCGCAGGAAGATCCTTTTCAGTTGTCTTTCATTGAGTGCCGAATAACGTTCAAGCTTCGCGGCGATTGAAGAAACGGCTTTCGCTTTTTTCTCGATGATGCCGACCGCTCTATCAAACTGGATTTTAAGAATTTCATTCACACGCTGATGGAGATGGGAATTTTGACGCAGCAGGGTTTCGTCGCACAAATTCATAGTAGCTGAGAAAGCCAGATCGTTACCCAAGCCGAACGAGGCTTCCATTCGGATAGCGATTCTGGTTGCTTCTGCTAGATCAGAATGAGAGCCGCCGCCGCTGCCATCTGTCGTCTCGCCAAACACGACCTGCTCGGCGGCTAACCCAGCCAAAAGTGTGCAAATCTGAGCATCGTACGCGGCTCTGGTTGTGAGAATTCTATCTGCTCGAATTTGCATCAGTGTGCCACCAAGGTTGCAATCACTGTCTCGGAAGGTTCGCCTCAGATGAACCGAAACCGGTTTGATGCCTGTCACATCGAACAATTCATCTGCAACGACAGCGTGCCCGGCTTCGTGAATGGCTGTTCGACGGATGTCTTGAATACATACCGGGCGCGGAGAAGGAATATTGATGGCGAGGTCTGACGCGCTTAGAGGGGCTTTCCTCGCTCGTGCGCGGCTCCGTGCTTCTCGCACCAGTCGGGCAATGTCTGCACCTGACGCACCTTCAAGCCTAATCGCGATTCCGGAAATGTCTTCCCCTGGCAAGGCGTCTCGCAAGTGGTATTTGAGGATTTGCTCCCTTCCCACTGCATCGGGGAGGGTGATGTGGACATGCCGTTCAATTCGTCCGGAACGAATGATCGCCGGGTCAATTGCATTGATATCGTTAGTCGCTGCAACTACGACGACACCTTCTCGCCCATCCAAACCATCCAAGCACTGCAAAAATCCATTGATAACCTGCCGCGCGTAATTGGAATTTCTTCCAGAAAGCTGAGATCGTGTTCCGAAACTGTCAACTTCGTCGACAAACAAGATGCATGGCGCTTCCCGTTTCGCCTGCTCAAATGCACGAAGCATCGCTTTGAGGAGGTCGTCTAAGCTACCTTTGGCCTGCCACTGGGCTAGAGAGTGCGCAAACAAGGGTACTCTGCAGGTTCCAGCTAATGCACGAGCAAAAAGCGTTTTGCCGACGCCTGGAGGGCCACAGAGTAACACGCCGCGATCAATATCCTCCCAGTCCAGTTCTCGCTTGGCGAAGAGAGATAAATCTTCTGCAAGCATTTTTCCCCAAGACGCTGCTTCCCCATATCCAGCGATATTGTCGAGGTTGATCTCGCTATTTGTGCGGATCGCCTTTGCTCGTCTGGTCACGCGATCAAGCTTGTGTTGAACGTCCTGATCGCTCCATGATTGACAGATCATCGAAGCCAGAATGCGTAACGAGAACGGGGCAGGGACAGGCAGATGGGAAAAACGAGGTGGAGTTCGAAGATTTTCTTTCGCAATCGATTCACACAGGGAGCCATCGAGCTTCATTTCGATGATATCGTCAGCGGAGTCCAATACTTGTTGTGGTAACGAAGTTACCTGTGGTGCGAAATAGACCGTCTGCTTGTATGTGACATGGTCATCACCAAAATCAACGTGATCTCGCTTTTGGGCAGTTAATTGGATAACGCTTCGCTGTGACGGCCGTTTCGAATTGTAATAGTCCAGCCGACCAAGTGCTTTCTCAAAGAGCTCCAGGTCATCGGCATGTTCACATGTGATAACTAGGTCGAGCACCCGGCCCGCGAGCAAATCTTGAAGACCGCGCCTTCTGATTTGCCGAGTAAAATGCGCCACTGCAAGGCGCAAAGCCAGAGCTTCTGGCGTCTGTTGAAAATTCTGCATTCTGTTTTCTCACAAGGTTTCACAGCATTGAAAGATGGAGACCGGCAGTTGCAGTGTGATATTCGAAACATTGTCATAGACGTCGCCCTCAAAAATTAACGCAGACCTCTGACTTTGGCGGGTTTACCAAGTCGATAAAATCGGGAATACGTCCGCGCAAAGTGCAACTGCGGATCGACATAAAACAGTTCGCTAGTCGTAATCAGTCTGCGGCTACCCAGCTTCGGGTGCTCTAGAACCATTCCCTCCAGGCAAGGCAAGGCGCGTGTTGTTCGAACCCAGTCGTTAAGAAGTGGGCTGTCATCCAGAAGGTTCAGGTCCGGTTGTTTGCCCTCGCGTAAAATCTTGAGATCATTGACCAATTTTTCGAGCGTATTAATCGTTTCAGCTAAATAATTCAGATTGCTCATGGTAAGCCTCCTCGTTATCGGACGTCGAATGCCGATTTGGATAATTCTGATTTTGAAGTGAGATTAAGTTCTCGAAACCCTAGTTTCCGGGCTTATTCTTTCATTCAGGTCGAATGAAACTTCTCCAGAAAAATAGAGCGCGGCCAAAGCGCTCATCGGTTCGCTGGCATTGCGCACCAACTGGCAGCAATGTTTAAGAGGTAGAGGACCGTCATCGTCTAACGCGGAAAGTAGTCGAAGTCGGTCTCCGAGCGAAACCGTAGATGAGGCAAAGGGAACGAGATCGACGGCATTAAAAATGATTGTTTGTTCAATCATTTTGTAGGTGTGCTGGTCATAGAACCAGCCTTCATCCTCTGCCGCCGCAAGAGCCCATTCCGGTGTGTCATGGACATCGACAAGGTAGTCGCCATCCACTCTCTGAACTGCGAAGTCTGGGATGTGAAATGTCTGTGTTGAGCCGACCAGGATCGGCAGGCACGACCATGCCAATACGTCGGGACTGAGGTCAAAATAGCAAGCTAGGTTTCGAGCCTTCTGTGATCGAAAGAGCGCGCGGCCCCTGCACTTTAAAACAACTGAAGGTGCAAATAAGTTGCTGGCCGCACGAAGATGTGCGTCAGCTAGGACATCATTAATGGAATGGAACATTGCATTGCTCCTGAGGACGGCAAGCCGTCTATGAACTGCGGGGTTCAAAAACTCAGAAGGTACGTATTCGACGCGCGCAGGCGACAAGCTCAACAGGGAGCATAGTCAGCAATGGGGAATGGGTGAGCGCGTGTTTCATGATGGGAACATAACAGGAACAAAATCTGGGAGTCAAGGCACTATTTCTGCTTTTTTCGATCCAGCATACCATTCACCTGTAGCAGGATTGCACAGTCCAGGCAGTTTGTAACATTGATGAATGCGAAGGAAGTCGCTGATGTTCTCTGTCGCTATCGGAATTTGGTGACGTATGGAAGCCGCTGCTATTTGCAGGTCTTGACCAAATTTCGGCTTCTTGGATTTTGCGTCTGGGACCCACAGAGATTTCAAGGCTGGCGTAGAGATCATCTGTCCGACTATTCTTGCAGTGATGACGTCTTGATCAAGGCAAACGAGGTCACTAGCGAGCAATCGGTCTAGCCATTCCTCCAATGCATCCGCGCGGGGCGAACCCGAGAGCCGGAGATTTTCTATTCCCTTCTGTATCTCGATTACGGTCGAAACAGAGATCACAAAATAATTGTCCGGAAAACTCTTCATCCATGTGATAAGCTGATGCGGAGGATTCTTGTAAGCAAATTGGCTTATGATACAGGTATCTAGTAGCAGGCGCTCATGCGTTTTCATACAGCACTCGCAAGCGTGGTTAATGGAAACTAGTATCGGGGCAATTGACAGGAATTTTGTAAAATAAAAATTAGTATTCCTGAACGATGGCATTGAAAATGCCATCGCTATGAACCGTTGGATGTACTTCTTATGAAGACTGGAAAGCTTTGGACGATTGATGAGTTCATTTCAGATGCGAGTAATGTTCTGTCTTCTGTCGCTTTAAGTGGTCCGCAGTTTTTAGTGGCGAATGGGAAAACTTATAGAATAGAATCCGTCGAAGACGCTGACGCTGATAAGGTCAAAGATATACTGATCGGCGGTGGGCCATTGGAGAGTGGTGAAAAATTGGATTAACACCCTAGATTTGCAACTTCGGGTGATGACCGGCGACCGCTATAGTTTTCCGCGCCTGTCGAATAAAATATCAGCATCGACCACGAGAATACACCTATTGGCTCTGCATCCTCGACGTGTATAGTATGCGTTCATGCGGGTATGGGGTAGTCGTTTGTGCGGGCTTTTTTTTGCTTATTGGTAATAGTCGGATTTCTTTGCGGCTCTGGGTTTTCGGCCAGTGCACAATCAAAAACGCCTAAAGAGATTCAGGCGGCGCTTACCGAGCAGGGCTATAGCTTAGGAAGCGTTGATGGGATTTGGGGTAAAAAATCCATCGAGGCTTTGAAAGCATTTCAATCACAGAAGGGACTTTCTGTTACTGGCGTCATTAACTCAGTAACTTTGGAAGCATTGTTTCCTGCAAAAGAAGTGCAACCAGTCGCAGGAACGTCTGCGCCCCCGACTGTTTCAGGGGACGAAGCTGCAACGAAGAAAGACAGACTGCAAGTAATTGAACCGAAACCCACGCTTAATTCACAGCCGTTGCAGTCATCAGGAGACTGGAAGGAGCCTGGGCGCAATGTTGTACGCTTACCTGAAAACACAGTCGAGACGAACGGAGGATTTAAAGTATTCCTCGCTTTGTGTGCGATTGCTGCTTTTTGGGCATGGGCGCGCAAGCGTAGACACAAAATGGCGGGGTTGAATGACGTTGATCCGCAATTTTCGGCTGCGGCATCTGTTAGAACTGAACCGATGATGAAAAAAGCTAAGGTGAATGCCAATTATAATGATGAATTGGTTATGGTCATTGAACCGTCAGAGCGACAAAACTCGTCTCCGGTAATTCCATCACCTTCGCCTATTGATCTGCACAATCGCCGTGTTCACGAGTGGGTTAATAAAAATGTACTGAACGGCACTTTTTCGAAAGTGGATGACAGACGTCTCCGGACCGCCGAAACTACCGTGCCTCGCGTCGCCAATTGGGTGCGGCCTGGTACAGAGGTGCAGGTAGGCCCGTTCAAAATAACTAATGGCATGTTCTACTTTGGAAAATACCTGCCAAAGCACGGTCAAAGATACGAACAGGAAAACTGTCTGGTAGACCCGTCTCATCAGATAGCGAATGTTGGTGACGCATTCGGCGAAACTATGGGGTATTGGCCGTCTTACGAATACATGTCACCTTCCGCGCGTCATTCATACTTGGCTTGGCTCGCAAGTGATCGCTCGGACCCCGATACATATATTGGCTATGTTTTCCTCTACTTCTACGGGCTTGAACGCCGATTGATGTTGGATGATGGAAACGCTGATTTTGATGTCGTGGCCGACGAAGTTCACCGTCTTTTGAATATTTTCGGTTCCAATCATTCCTTCCGCCGATATGCGTCTGATTTGTTATCCGTCGTCGAAATAAAGTCGGGGCGAAACTTTGCTGACGTTCCTTCGGGGTTGCAGGCAAATGGCTATGAAGTTCCAACCGCGATTAAGATTAGCCTTGGACTACGAGTAAGAGACGGCCTGCCTTTTGAACCAGATTTGCTACTGCGTTTTGCGATAAGTCATCCTGAGACGCGGGTTCGCACACCAGCGAAGAGGGCGTTCCAGGAACTTGCACTCCTTTACGCGCAAGAAATCAATCGGCTGTTTCCGAACGGATATGTTCTTAAGCCGGGCCGCACAAAGAGCTTGAAAAAGAGATATCAGGCGTGCAGTGGCACATTCTCCTGTGATATTGACATAGGAGGTGGCAAGATTCCTGATGTGTCTGATCGGGCGGAACCCCTTACGACAGCGCGCGACGTTTTGGAAAAGTGTACCGAAGCACTCGACGATTACAGCAGGGCTCTCGGACGGATTGCAGATCAAAAGCCAAATCTTTTAGCGGCGTCCAAGCTTCCGGACGCGATCCGACGGCAAATGGCGCTCACTATTGAAGGTCGACCGCTCGATTTAATTGAAGCACTTGCTCTGAAGCAGGAACCAACAACAATCAAGGCGCTCGCGGAGACCGTTGGTGTAGATGTTGGGTCCACAGTATCGAAGGCGAAATTGCGCGAATTGTCGGCAGTATGCGCTTCGTTTGGTTTTGGGATAAGTTGCGATCCTGGTTTCACGTCTAAAACCGGTACGTTGACGGATGAAGTTTTAGTTTTCTCGCAAATCAACGACAGGTTATCAGAGGCAAGCACTGCTTATCGTACCAGACAACTCAGTGTAATGCTTGGTATGATTGTTGCGTTTTCAGATGGACATTTTCATCAAAGGGAACATGCATTGCTCATAGAGCAGATCGAAAAGGACGTTAATATCCAAGAGGATGAATGTTGCCGATTAGCGGCTGAAATCCGTCTGGCCGAACGAAACCCCTCTCGTCTGGATGATTGGTTGAAGCGCCTTAAAGATATACCTGAAGCCTCAAAGAACGCTGTTGCTGAAGAACTTATTGCTACTGCCTCTGCTGACGGAAGCTTGCATAAAGAAGAAGTGCGGAAGCTTGAACTCATCTTCAAGCGTATGGGCATTTCATCCAACGAACTTTACGCTCAGTTGCATGATGGCACGTCGACAAATGTCCACTCCTCCAGAGAGTCAAAATCTGCCGTTGCTGATGCACCAAGCAGAGGTATTGATTTGAATAGGCTGCAGCGTATTCGTGCTGAAACCACGATTACGTCGAATGTGTTATCCGACATCTTCGAAGAAGAAGAGATCACCGAGAATGACATTTCAACCTCGGATACAAAGCAGAAAAGCGAGATTTTTGAAGGGCTTGAACATCGATATGGCACTTTGCTCTCTGAACTTTCACAGAAGAGTTCGTGGTCGGCTGCCGATTTTGAAGTGTTGATACGTCAGGCTGGAATGCTGCCAGGTGCCGCGAAGGAAGCACTTAACGAATGGAGTTTGGATACCTTTGATGAATTAATCATTGAAGGTACCGACCCAGTGTTGATTAACGTAGACGTTTTGCCCTCAGGCAATTGAATTACATATATCGAGTTAGGAAGAGTTCATGTCGACAAGCAAGCCACTGATCAAGCTTCGTGATCGCGATACGATCATCAATGCGCTGCGGGCAGGGGTGGTTCCACGCATGGGCCTTCAGCATATACAGGTCGGTCGTCAGCGTGAGATCGAGGCTATGATCAAGGATATCCGGAGGGTATCAGAGGGTGGATCGAGCATTCGTTTTGTGATCGGATCATACGGAGCAGGAAAAACTTTCTTTCTATTCCTCGTTCGACAGATAGCGTTGCAGAGTCGACTAGCGGTATGTCAGGCCGATTTGTCGCCAGATCGACGTATACATGCGACGAACGGGCAGGCGCGCTCGCTTTACGCGGAATTGGTTCGCAGTCTGGCTACACGCACAGCTCCCGAAGGCGGCGCACTAAGAAACATTCTTGAAAGCTATATCCAGAAAGCAAATGAGGTTGCGTTCGCCAAGAAGATTCCGATTGAAACTGCAATCAAAGATGGGTTGGCCGATATCCGTGAAATGGTTGCAGGCTATGATTTCGCATCAGTGATAGCCGCGTACGCCCGAGGTTACGAAGAGGGGAATGGTGAACTGCAAGACTCTGCTCTGCGCTGGCTTCGTGGTGAATACACAACAAAAACCGAGGCGCGTGCGGATCTCGGTGTTCGCACCATTCTGGATGATGCCTCATTCTATGACGCGCTAAGACTGCTTGCAAAATTTGTCCGCGTTGCAGGATTTGGTGGCCTTCTGGTTTGTCTTGATGAACTTGTAAATCTCTACAAACTCCAAAATTCACAGGCACGAAAGCAAAATTACGAGCAAATTCTTCGAATCTTAAATGACGTTCTGCAGGGCACAACGGAGGGCATCGGGTTTATCTTGGGCGGAACCCCTGAGTTTCTCCTAGACACGCGACGTGGGCTTTACTCTTACGAAGCTCTCCAAAGCCGACTTGCTGAAAACAGCTTCGCTTCGAGCAATCTTGCTGATTACACGGGTCCGGTCATTCGGTTGCCAAGCTTGACACAGGAAGAGATGTACCACCTGTTAGAGCGGCTCCGCGACGTTTTTGCGAGTGGTCAGTCAGAAAACTACTTGGTTCCAGACGAAGCACTTGCCGTGTTCATGGATCATTGTGCGAATACAATCGGCGATGCGTATTTCCGTACACCCCGAAACACGATCAAAGCCTTCGTAGATCTGCTAGCAATCATAGAACAGAACCCCGACACTCAATGGTCCGATCTGATTGAGGTTGTAGACCTTCCTGAAGACAATCAGGGACAAAGTGATCTGGTTTTGCCAGAAACGGCGATTGACGAAAATGACGAGCTCTCATCCTTCCGCCTTTGACCTACTGGCCCCACAAGTCCAACGTTGGATCTGGCAACAGAAATGGAAACAACTGCGGAACGTCCAGGAGCAGGCAATACCAGCGATCTTGACTGGTGGCGATGTTATTGTATCGGCACGGACGGCGGCTGGAAAAACCGAAGCAGCGATGTTGCCGCTTATCACAAGGATACTGGCCAAAGATACGTATGACGGCTTCGCGCTTATGTATGTTAGCCCCCTGAAAGCCTTGATTAATGATCAATTTCGTAGGCTGGAGGAACTATGCGAGGCCTGCGGCATACAGGTACATAAATGGCATGGTGACGTATCTTCCAGTGCGAAATCAAAAGCTCGGTCTCGGCCAAATGGTATTGTATTAATCACACCGGAATCTTTGGAAGCTCTTCTGGTTCGTAGGGGCGGGGACGTTAGACGTCTGTTCTCGTCACTTGACGCCGTGGTGATTGATGAACTGCATGCATTTATTGGCTCAGAACGAGGAATGCAGCTTCAGTCAATTCTGAACCGTATCGAAGTAGCTTGTGATCGGGAAAGCATTGATCGAATAGGTCTATCTGCCACTCTCGGCAATATGTCGTTGGCGGCGGAGTCTCTCAGGCCTTCTGGCGGCCATCAAGTACGTATAATCGAAGGTGATGATGAAGGTAACGGTGTTCGGCTACAAATCCGAGGCTACTATCCAGATGATCAGAAAGAAAAGAAATCAATAGTCGCAGACCAGCGTTCAGCCGTTCCTCAACGATTGGCCGACGATCTTTATCGTTTCTTGAGAGGTGAAAAACATCTTCTTTTTGCAGGTTCCAGGCAAAAGGTAGAGCTATATGCAGATCTCCTGCGTCAAATGTGCGATGAAAATCACGTTCCGAACGAGTTCTTTCCTCACCATGGAAGCCTATCCAAACCCGAGCGCGAGGATCTAGAAACGCGCTTGAAAGACGATCCTCGTCCTACGACTGCAGTCGCGACCACGACGCTCGAACTGGGGATCGATATTGGAAGTGTTGAAACAGTCGCACAAATTGGCCCTGGTTTTTCGGTCTCGTCACTAAAACAAAGAGTTGGGCGGTCCGGTCGGAGGCTCAATAAGCCAGCAATTTTGAGAATTTTCGTGATCGAAAGAAAGCCTCAGCGCGGGCAACACCCATTAGACAGGCTGAATCTGGAGCTTGTTCAGTCTATCGCGACCGTCGAGTTAATGCGCGAAGATGTGTGCGAGCCGCCAAACGAATCTGGCTTACATCTATCTACGTTGTTGCATCAGGTGTTAGCACTTGCGTTGCAGTACGGAGGAATTAGTGCACGTTCGGCTTGGCATATACTTTGTGAAAAGGGGCCCTTCAAAACAGTTGATAAGGCGCTTTTCAGCCAATTGTTGCGCTGTATGGGGTCGCCGGACAACCGCCTGATTGAGCAGTCTCCCGATGGTTTGCTTATGGTGGGTGAAGAGGGAGAAAAAATCACTGAATCGTATGAATTCTACCCGGTATTCGCAACAGAGCGCGAGTATCGCATTCTTCATGATAGCCGCGTTCTGGGTAGTTATCCTCTAACCTCTGTCTTGAAGCCTGGGGAGACGCTAATTTTCTCTGGAAGACGTTGGTCGGTTATAGCCGTGGACGATGGTGCACGCATCGTCCAGGTGAAGCCATCAAAAGGAGCGCAGTTGCCTCAGTTTGACGGCAAGGGTGGTGACATTCACGATATAATCGTCGCCCGGATGCGTGAGGTCTTAGAGAGTACTGGTGTCTACCCTTACCTGGACACAACTGCACTAGAAATGCTTCAAAGTGCTCGTTCAGCCTATATTGAAATGGGGCTGACAGACAACGCGATAATCTCCTTCGGTGAAGGAGTGATCTTGTTTCCCTGGGTGGGTACTAAAAACCTTAACACCCTGTCGCTGGCCTTCTTATCCCAGGATTACAAGTCAGCAGTATTTTCTCACGCGATAGAGATTGGAGACTGTTCCATTGAAGGCGTTCAGAGCTTGCTTGATAGGCTAGCGGTCGGCGATACGCCAAGCAATGGTGCAATGATGAAGGGAGTATCTCATCCAAACATCGCTAAATTCGATCAATATCTGGATTGGCAGTTAATGACAGCTGTCACTTTAAAAGAACGAGTGAATTTGGATCAGCTTCCGCAAATAGCTGGAAAACTACTCATGCCTACCATAGCACCAAGCGAATAGACTTCATCTCAGTTTTGGAAGTGGGAGCCACGCGTGTCTGCGGGGCAATCGCTAAGCATCAATGATAGCCCGTTCATTATGAAGGCTTTAATAAGCCTGTCCCTGCGCAACCGGCATATCTGCGTCAAGAATTACATTTACGCCTTCTTCGTAAGCATTGGGATATTGGGATAAGTCCCTGTGATCCTGATTAGGTGATTAAGGAAACAGTTTTAATCTTATTGATGAGCCATTAAAAATCGTGGGCACTCTTTTTCGATAGCTACGGCTGTGAGAACACCGCTTCTATAAGCTCCGGTATCTATAGCAATTCGATTATTCCGAATTTCTGGATAGAAATTGTCTGTAATCGTATGCCCGTGCACAACGATTTTTCGTGATGTTCTGTGTGATCCAGAAATTCCTGCCTGATCCAGCGCAAATCTTTTTCTTTCTGATCGACGAGCGGAACATTTGGTCGGATGCCCGCGTGTACGAAAACGTAGTCGTTCTCGATGATCATATTGTCCGCTGATTTAAGCATTTGAACGTGGTGACAGTGATGATTTTCAAATTCTTCTGCCAGGAAGACGGGATGTTGGTTGCCCAGTAATCCATAAGATATGATTGTCTGTTCACCGCCCACTTTCTTATGCCAGTGAGATAAGACGGCCTCGCTCTCATTGGTACACGCCAAAATACGGAGGAGAAATTCGTCGTGGTTGCCCAATAATAACCGATTTTCGGGAGCCTCTCGAAGAGCCTGATAAACAAGTTCCATAGCGCCACGACTATCTGGGCCTCGGTCGATTATATCGCCAAGAAATATCAGACGATAATCATTCCCACGCTCATGGGCGTCTTCGTGAATTTTCTCTAAGAGAATTTTCAATAATTCCGAACAACCATGGATGTCGCCAATTGCGTATGTGACGCGGGGGGTAGCCAATTGGCGATCCTTATTAAATATAGACCGGCACCACTGGGCTGGGTCAAAATTGGAAACCCGTGTCTATCACTGGTTTTCTGATATCGCCGCTCTTTGCCGCCCATCGGATGCGTTTGGGAAACTCCCGGTGGCTTTCGTAAGGCGCTTCTTCGATGCCGAATCCACGTATATTGTATAATGCACCCGTTCTAAAGCCACTGTTACCGGGTCTTTCTACTTTGAATTTGTAAATCAGCGATTGCTCGGCTTCCTCTACGGGAAATCCCGCTTATCTTCTATATTATTTTCAATAATATAGCCTATTCACCTCGAACGTCACCCGATCTTCGGTTGCGTAGACAGACTTCGTAGCCGACTCTCAATTCGTACGCTCAGGCAAATTTCTGGAGGCGAATCAGCGATTTGTGTTAGCTAAGGCTTCCTGCTTTCTACCGCGAGTTATACAGTGGTCAATATCACCGATAGCCTTACCAATGCTCTTCAAAACAGCGGCTCTGCCCCATTTCTTTTCGTGGGTTCAGGTTTTTCAAGGCGCTATATCGGGCTCGAAACCTGGTCCGATCTTCTTGCTAGGTTCTGTAAGAATATCAAAGATTATGGCTTTTACCTTTCCAATGCTAACGGTGACTTGCCGCGCACTGCAACCCTTATGGCAAAAGACTTCAATCCTATGTGGTGGGAGCATGTTGACTATGAAAAAAGCAAGCAGGAATATGGAAACGAAGCCACCGAACAGTCGGCGTCGTTAAAATTCGAAATTGCACAATACCTGCGCGGGCTGTCCCTTGAATACAAAGACAAGGGGCTTGCCGACGAGATCAACGTTCTGTCGCGAATGAACGTCGATGGCATAATAACAACGAACTGGGATCTACTGCTTGAAGATCTTTTCCCTGATTATAAGGTCTTCATTGGACAGGAAGAGTTGATATTCTCCAATCCTCAATCCATTGCTGAAATTTACAAGATTCATGGTTGCTCGTCGCGTCCTTCATCGCTCATTTTAACCGAAGACGACTATCTGGATTTCCAAGATAAAAATCCTTACCTCGCTGCAAAGCTCATCACAATCTTCGTTGAACATCCTGTTATTTTCCTCGGTTATTCCATCAACGATCCTCATATCCAAGACATTATTGGGTCAATTGCGCGATGCGTTGGTGCCGATAAGCTTAAGCAATTAGAAGAAAACCTCATCTTTGTTGAGCGCGCGCACGGCGACGAGCAAGACGCGTTCGAAGGAGCAACAATCACTATTGGAGCAAGCAAAGTGCGCGTGACACTAATCCGCACGCACGACTTTTCAAAAATCTATGCAGCAGTAGAGGCTACTAAGAGAAAAATTCCTGCTCGTGTTTTGCGATACTGCAAGGAGCAGATGTACGAGTTGGTGAAATCCACCGACCCGGAGGTTAAGCTTGCGGTGCGGGATCTAGATGACATCGGCGAGAAGGATGATATCGAGTTTGTGGTAGGTGTAGGTGTGGCTGAGGCGTTTAGAAAGCGCGAAGAATCCGTCACCGAGAAACAAAAAGAGGTTATGACTGCACGCGGGTACACTGGTATTACGGTTGATGATGTATTCGTTGATATATTGAAAGACAGTACATCATATAAAGCTGACGAAATACTGAAGTCAACATACCCTTTATTCAAGAAACTTTCTAAGGCTAATATTCCATCCTTTAGATACTTCCGGGAGGCGGGGATTTCGGATAGAGATGCTCTCGATGAGTGTGTTTATGCCGACGCGAGATTAGTCGCAACCCGGACGTTTAGGCGCGGTTTTACAACAAATGCTTATCGCGCGCAGTTTGAGAGGGATTTTCAGGGGCTTTCAACTCAAGAGATAATTGATCGGACAACGCCGGAGAAGGCGTCCCTGATGCTTCCATTCCAGCCTAAAAATGAGATCGACTTGGCTGCACTCGAAAAGTTTTTGAAAGACAATTCCGATAAGCTAAAAGAGGGTTCATATCGTTCGTATTTCAGAAAACTTGCCTGTATGTACGATCATCTTGCTTTTGGATTTGACGTATAGGTCAATCTAATTCGTTTTCGTGGGACTAACGTCGATTCTCGGATCTGGAGTAATTTCTGAGAGGAGCGCGACTGGATAATTCGCTGGCGATACACATCTGTAAAAGGTGGGTATCTAGTCAAACATTTGCCAGTCGTTAGCGAACTTTAACTCTATTGTCTCTGAGTGACATTGGCGCGCGCGATATGTACCGGAAACAAAACACTGTCTAATGAGATTTCCTATGGCTGCTATTTTTCTCAGTCACGCTGTCGCCGATACCAAACTAGCTAAACTCCTGACGGACTTTTTAAAGGAGGGCATCGGTGTACCTCATGCTGAAATATTTTGCTCTAGCGTTGAAGGGCATGGAGTGCCGATGACAGAAGATTTCAACAAATACATGAGGGAACAAATTCAGCAGCCTAAGCTAGTATTACTACTTATGACTCCGTCATACATGGAGAGTGCATTTTGCCTGATGGAACTCGGTGCGGCATGGGCCAAGTCCCACACAACATTACCAATTGTTGTGCCACCAGTTTCTTTTAGCGAGGTCACTAGAACCCTCGGCCTGATTCAAGCGCTGGATATCAATAAACCCTCCTCGGTTATAGACCTGAGGACGGCCGTAAAATCCACGAATATCGATCTTGAAAAGCGCAACGATCACGTATGGGAAAATAAGAAGGCAGAGTGGATCAAGGCGGCAAAAAAGGCGATCAAAAAGCTGCCAGGCGCAAAAACGGTTCATGCTGCAGATCACCAAACCGTATTGGACGAGATCGAAGATTTGAAAGAAGAGATTATCGGTTTGGAGAAGTTGGTCGATGATAAGGATGCGTTAATAGAGAAGTTAAAGGCAGCCAAAGACAAAGCTAGTGTCGATGAAATTATGAAAGCCGCGTCCGGACAGGCCGATCCGGAGAAAGTCTTCGATGAGCATATCTCCGCCGTAAAATCAGCCCTTCCAGCGGTCTCGCGTCTTGTTAAGATGCATATTATCATGGACCATTACGATAAGGCATCTAGGATTGACTGGTTTAACGAGCGGTCAGAATTCGAGGACGCGATCCAAAGGAATGTTATTAACAACGATGAAGCTCATTCCGTCGCGTGGGGTAAGCAGAAGCTAACTCAACTGCGGGAGGCATTACTAGCCTTAGATAATTTTCTTCGGAGCGAAGAAGGTCAGAATTTCATCAAATCTCGGCCAATAGGAACGGCTACTGAATCGGACGACCGGGATTTCTGGGATGAGTATATCTAGGCACCAGGGATAAAGATTATCTCGGTAACGAGTAAGCTCTTATTAAGGGCCTAAAAATGCCTCGCAGGTTCTAATCAACTGCCTGGAATACTGATCAGCTGCCTCCATGACGCTTTTTTTTGTAACAAAGAATAGAAGGTAAATCGCATGGATCGACGCAATTACAAAAACAGCTGAAATTTCAGCGCGCGTAGTTTCTATAACTGTAGCCCCATATGGCGACAAAAGAGAAAAGCAAACAATGACAACAATAAGGTTCAAAAATAGTCCAGGCATTTTTAGACCATATAAATTTCTTCTAAATCCATACGTAATATTTTCTTCAAAGAGTACGTTAAACTTGGTTTTATCTCGTGTTCTTTCTCTTAGCCATGTTCCGCAACGGTCATAGAACCCCACTGATTTTTCTGGAGAGTTAAATTCCTCTGCTTCTGTTGGGGGTGTTTCGCCCAGTTTTAAGGCTAGAAAATTCCGATAGCGGTCTTTTGTGATATTATCAAACGTTCTGTCATTATATCTCAGTTGAAGAATTACTGGTCTTCCGCCCGTGGCTGAAAACAGCTTACGTTCGGTTTTTTTTCCCATTTGTCTGGCTACGTCAGAAGCAACAATGAAAAGAACACCAATCGCTACTGTGGCGATTACTTGTGGCAACGAGAAGGTCGTCCAGGAGACAGCAATCGCAGCTAATGCAATTGCGGGGGCGATCCCAATTACAGCTGGAATAAATCGAGCACGAAAATTGTACATATCCAACAACGACGTCATATAATTTCACCAAGAATGTAATTGTTGTCCGTGTCACCAACGATAATTGAAACGGCAGGAAGTCCATCCATGCTCTGAATCTGGGCAAGCTGACCTATCTGAGCGATGTCGGTTGGACTCGGACGAGTAGAAGCTCCGCGCGGATGTGAGTGCCACTCGCCAACATAACGAACTTGACCCCCGGTACGTTTAACGGCTGCGGAAATGTCGGCCGTGAGGCATCTTTTGCCCCTGAAAAAGGTCGATGGCGTCCCAATACTGTCAGTCGGGGCAGGGAGCGCATAAACCACTGATATTTCTTTGGCATGTTTATCAATTGTGCCGACTAAAGGGCCACCAGTTTCGTTAGGCAATGCGTTTGCACGAAGTTCCGCTAGGTGCTTGAGTAGCGAAGAAGGCAAACTGATGGTCCAGTCCGATTTGGCTATCCGATGGGTATGGACCTCCCGAGAAAAGCACGTAACTCCGCCGCTTTCTTCAAGCGTCCAAACGCTTAACGAGGCTCCGTCTTGCGAGAGGCTCGTAAACATACCGGCGGTTAGCAAGCCTGATAATATTGCTACACGTGTTTCTGGAATTTGACTGGTTAAAGATCGACAGGCTCCGGAATACCGCAGTAGCTTTTGCGAACTCTCCAAATGAGTTTCGAGGTGAGGCGACTTTAAAATCTCTCGCAAATATGACGCTTCAATGGATCGGAGGTTTTCCGATTGATCGGAAGATTCGACCATTAAAACAGCAGCTTTTCCATCTGGTGTGAAAAACGCACTTAATTTTCTCGCTCGACACGGGTAATCGGACAGATAACGTGAAACTGGAACGGATGCCGCCGCGTCAATTATAATATCGGCCTCGGCGTACGTCTTGGCGAGTTCCGGACTGGATGCGGGCGAAAGTGCATTTATACAGAGGGGTATAACCTGAGCGTCAGTTCGAATCTCGGTCATTCTTTGAGCAAGAGAAACGACTTTACGTTCGCCGAAAGCGGAACTAGTCAAAGTATGACGAGCGATGTTGTGAGGAAGGAAATCGTCGCTATCAACTATCGTCCAACGATATTGCCCTTCTCGAATGAGATATTCAGCAATGTGCGAACCAAGGGCACCAGCACCGACTAACACCGCCTTGAGATTATTTTCTTTTCGCGCAGCTAGATTGCTTGCACTTTCCGCATCCAGTTCATGATGTACAGGGGATAACGTCAAGCTAATAGATTCGAGTTTTTCTGGCGTGATAGTTGGCATAAGCATTTTTACATACTTAATGCCTTTTCCTTCGTCATGTTCGTTGAGCCCGAGTAGACCCATAGCAACGCCGATTTGACCGGGGCCATCACTACAAACGAAAGCAAACGGCTTAGATCCACCAATTTCACCATTGAGCGGGTTAACCTGCGGAAGCGAAACGAGTATGCACGATATCCAATTTTCGGCGTGGTCAACTTTCTCTTCAGTCATCCATTTTTCAACGGAATCCTTTAGGACTGTTAGAAGATCAACTTGCAACCCAGATAAAAACTCGACCAATTGGCGCAGATTTCGCGGCGTTCTACGCAACCGCTTCATAGGCTGCGGTAGCACGTCTACGCTCACGACGTGAACGTTTAGATGATCGTTCTTTGCTCCTCTGGGGGTCTTCTTGTCGGTTACGAGGACGTAACGTCGACGTTCATCTGTTGCCCAAACTGTCAGACCCTCGTCTTTATTGAGAGCGTTCTTGCCACTGAGGGTCAATATTAGTTCATGTGGCCCGTCTCTGTAGAAAACCGGGTCGAACGGTTGTTCTACCCCATGCAATGCACCTTCGCATGCCTTTTCAAACCAAGTCTGAATTCGAAACATCAGTTCGGTTGTGGTGAAATCGTGCCGAACATCTTGCCAAGGCCTGTCGTCAACACAAAGGACGCTTGGGTAGCCATCTGGCACAAGATTTTGATGAGGAGTATCTGGAAAATCTGGCCTGTTAACGGAGATAACGGGCGGATAGTCGTCACCCTCCCAGAAGCCAACCGTAATGCGTTCCGACGATAAGATTTCATAGACGGGCCGTTGAGGAACACCTATTTGGAGATCAAATGTGATAAATTCGACTTTTCCGTCATCAAGGCTCTTAACTTCTACAAGACGGGCAAAATCCGTCCACGTTATTTCGATGTGCGTGACGAAGGCCTTTGCCAGCGGAATTACCAATTCCGCTGGTGCACAGGTAACACTTCTTTCCGGTGGCCACATAGGTTAGCCCGCTCTGGTCGGAGTCGCGGCAGCCATTGAAGTGGCAGTAGCCGCCACCGCTATTACAACTCCTACACCTGTTGCCGACACTCTAAGTTTGATCGGCTTAGGGTTGCGCTCCGAAGGAGTTTCCATCGTGACCTTAAACTGGCCATCCGAATCACGGATAATGCCCTTGTAGTAATTTGCGGCCTGCCGATGCGGAGGCTGCTTATCCTCATCTTCGGCCGTTCCCTTTTCTGGAATTGGCCAACTCGGAGATATGATAATTTCTTTCTGGCGTGCGAGTGTTTCGAACAACCAACGTACTTCTGGCACCGGCTCGGTGATATCCTCGCCCTTCTCGGGCGACAACGATTTGTACGAACAATGATGGAAGAGTTTTAAAACATCCCATTTCAATCGGTCTGTGTTGCCGTGAGCAACGGACGTCTTGACGATAAGCGACAAAGACTCATGATCTATGTCGGCACCAAGCAAAGCGTAACTTTCGTTGCCGCCTTCCAATACTGTCATTTGAACGACGATAGAACACTCATTTCTATCTTCTAATCCATCGTCAGTGCGCCATGCGAATGGGCTGTGAACGAAGAATTCGGCATGCCCATCATCAAATTTTGAAAAGCCTGGAACGTATTCCCCCGCGTCAACGATACAATCGCGACGATCTTCAATGGTCAGACCCCAATCGGCCAAGATATCAGCAAGGTTTCCTGGGCGAGAGAAAACCTTAATTCCATATCCATTCTTCAAACGATGACGAGCTTCTGCTCGTATTGCAAACGCATCGCCATCAAGTCCAGGCTCGGTGACCGCTGCGGCTGGGACCCAGAGCTCATCAATTTTTACCCGATCCTCGCTTTGCAAACTCGTTGCATAATCGAACCAGAAAAAGTCTCGTGCTCCGCAAATATGATCGTCATCGAGATGAGTAAATGCGACTACGCGAAAGCTTGCTCTTTGGGCATCATACAGCTCGTCACGCAGAGCTTCCGGTAGGTCGATCCGCTTGTCGGCCGGGTCTGTCGTGGATCGCATATTCGCATAATCCATCAAGACGAGATCGTCGTTCGCTAATCGAATTAGCGTGGTATCGGCATTGCCCAGTGGGAAGAATGTCAGGTACGCAGGCATCGAAACTCTCCAGATAATCAAACTTAGCCAACTCGGCGCTTGGGTTGCGATATTCTTATTAGCACTCTCTAAAATTGTTTCATGTTTTGTTCTTTTTGCTATTTTTCGGACGCAATGCGCCCGAAAAATAATTTTGGTCCGCCTCTGAGGCGGGAGCTGCGAGAAAAATCACATTAACTAAGTGACTGTTATTTCTCACAGCATTACGGAACATTGGTTCCTAAGTACGGAACTTTGAGTCCGCGCACAAAACGAAATTTAATCTTAGCTACAGCCGCTCGTCGCACCGCAAGTGTCGCACTTGAGACAGGTGCCGTTGCGAACCATAGTGAAGTTCTGGCACTCGGTGCAGCTATCGCCCGTATAACCCTGCATCATCGATTTAATGCGGCGATCGGCTTCCAGCTTCTTCGCAGCATTTACGCTTTCCGCACGGGCGGAGGCAGCATCAGCAGCAGCTTTATCCGAGAAAAGTTCGGTTGCCGATGTGCTTTCCTGCTGCTGCGCCGGGGCAGGCTGCTCCTCGAACTCCCGCTTGAAGGCCGTTGCACCATCCGTCACCAGACCAATGGTTGCCGGACGATTGCCCGCCGGTGCCGACGACTTCAAGGTTGTGATGTTGGATGCCTGGGGTGCTGAACCTGCCGATCCCTTGGCTTCGTTAGTCGGGTTCGAGTTCGTTACCAGAGTAGGCTTGTAACCGCGCGTCCATCCGGTCGAAAGCAGATTGGTCTTGCCTTCCTTGATGCCCTTGCCAAGCGCCGTATTGCCGAAATCGCTTGTGTCGACATGTGCGAGGTCGTTGCGGCCGAGATAGGACACGGCCAGCTCACGGAAGACATAGTCGATGATCGACGTTGCTGTCTTGATGGCATCGTTGCCGATGACCATGCCAGCCGGTTCGAATTTCGTGAAAGTGAAGGCTTCCACATATTCTTCGAGCGGCACACCATATTGCAGGCCGAGCGACACTGCGATGGCGAAGTTGTTCATCATTGCGCGGAAAGCAGCGCCTTCCTTATGCATATCGATGAAGATTTCGCCGAGGCGTCCGTCACCGAATTCGCCGGTGCGCAGATAGACCTTATGTCCGCCGACGACTGCCTTCTGTGTATAGCCCTGACGACGGTTCGGCAGCTTGTCACGCTCACGCACGATCTTTTCAACAACCTTCTCGACGATCCGCTCGGTTACCTGAACGGCGCGCGCTGCCGCCGGTGCTTCGATCAGCGCTTCGATCGCATCGTCTTCATCCTCATCGTCGGCGATCAGCGCGGCGTTTAGCGGCTGCGAAAGCTTGGAACCGTCGCGATAAAGCGCATTGGCCTTCAGAGCCAGCTTCCAGGACAACATGTAGGCATTCTTGCAGTCCTCGACAGTCGCATCGTTCGGCATGTTGATTGTCTTGGAGATCGCACCCGAGATAAACGGTTGCGCGGCAGCCATCATGCGGATGTGGCTATCCACCGAAAGATAACGCTTGCCGATCTTGCCGCACGGATTGGCGCAATCGAAGACTGCGTAATCCTCCTCTTTGAGGAAAGGTGCGCCTTCGAGGGTCATCGCGCCGCAAACATGGATGTTGGCCGCTTCGATGTCCTTCTTGGCGAAGCCCAGCGCCGGGAGCATCTCGAACGAGAAATCGTTGAGCTGTTCGTCGGTGAGCTTCAGCACGTCCTTGCAGAAGTCTTCGCCCAGCGTCCACTTGTTGAAAGCGAACTTGATATCGAATGAGCTCTTGAGAGCGGCGTTCAGGGCCTCGATTTTATCATCGGTGAAGCCCTTGGACTTTAGGGAAGACGGATTGACGCCGGGAGCCTGATTGATGTTGCCGTGACCGACAGCATAAGCTTCAATTTCAGCGATCTGGCTTTCCGAATAGCCGAGTGTGCGGAGTGCTTCCGGCACAGCACGGTTGATGATCTTGAAATAACCGCCACCGGCAAGCTTCTTGAACTTCACCAGTGCGAAGTCAGGTTCGATACCGGTTGTGTCGCAGTCCATGACGAGGCCGATCGTGCCGGTTGGCGCGATGACGGTCGACTGGGCATTGCGGTAGCCGTGCTTCTCACCAAGTTCCAGCGCCTTGTCCCAAGCCGCGCGGGCATGGGTGATCAGATCCTGATCCGGGCAATCTCCGGCAATCAGGGCAACCGGATTGACGGCGAGACCTTCATAACCTTCCGTCTTGCCATGGGCAGCCAGACGATGGTTGCGGATGACGCGCAGCATGTGCTCGGCATTCGGCTCATAGCTCGGGAAGGTACCGAGCTCCTTGGCCATTTCAGCCGAAGTCGCATAGGCCACGCCAGTCATGATCGCCGTCAGCGCACCGCAGATTGCGCGGCCTTCATCGGAGTCATAAGGGATGCCGGAGGTCATCAGCAGGCCGCCAATATTGGCATAGCCGAGACCGAGCGTGCGGTATTCGTAGGAGAGGCGGGCGATTTCCTTGGATGGGAACTGCGCCATCATCACCGAGATTTCGAGAACGATGGTCCACAGGCGTGCCGTGTGCTCGTAAGCCGCGATGTCGAACGAACCGTCCTTGTTGCGATAGGTGAGCAGGTTGATCGACGCCAGATTACAGGCCGTATCGTCAAGGAACATATATTCCGAACATGGATTGGACGCGCGGATCGGACCAGCGGTCGGGCAGGTGTGCCAGTCGTTCATGGTCGTGTTGTAGTGCAGGCCCGGATCGGCGGATGCCCATGCGGCGTAACCGATCTTTTCCCAAAGGTCGCGCGCCTTTAGCGTCTTCATGACCTTGCCGTCCTTGCGGGCGGTCAGGTTCCAGTCGCTGTCGTTTTCGACGGCGCGCAGGAATTCGTCCTTGAGTGAGACGGAATTGTTGGAGTTCTGGCCCGAAACAGTCAGATAGGCTTCCGAATCCCAGTCCGTGTCATAGGTCTTGAACTGAATATCGGTATAACCCTGACGTGCGAACTGGATCACGCGCTTGACGTAGTTTTCCGGAACCAGGTTCTTTTTGGCAGCCTTGATTTCGCGCTTCAGGGCCGGGTTCTTCGCAGGATCGAAGCAATCATCATTGTCAGCTTCGCAATTGACGCAAGCCTTCATGATGGCAGTCAGATGCTGCTTGACGATCTTGGAGCCGGTTACGAGCGAAGCGACCTTCTGCTCTTCCTTGACCTTCCAGTCGATGTATTCCTCAATATCCGGATGGTCGATGTCGACCACGACCATCTTGGCGGCGCGACGTGTCGTGCCGCCTGACTTGATAGCGCCAGCAGCACGATCACCGATCTTGAGAAAGCTCATCAGGCCGGAAGACTTGCCGCCGCCGGAAAGCTTTTCGCCTTCGCCGCGCAAATGGCTGAAGTTGGAACCTGTGCCGGAGCCGTATTTGAACAGGCGGGCTTCGCGAACCCACAGGTCCATAATGCCGCCTTCGTTGACCAGATCGTCGGCGACGGACTGGATGAAGCAGGCATGCGGCTGCGGATGTTCGTAGGACGACTTGGATTTAGTCAGCTTGCCGGTCTGCCAGTCGACGTAGAAATGACCCTGGCCGGGGCCGTCAATGCCGTAGGCCCAATGCAGACCCGTATTGAACCATTGCGGGCTGTTCGGCGCCACACGCTGGGTGGCGAGCATGTAGGCAAGCTCGTCGCGGAAGGTGAGGGCATCGTCTTCAGACGCAAAATAGCCGCCTTTCCAGCCCCAGTAGGTCCAGGTGCCAGCAAGACGATCGAACACCTGGCAGGCGTCCATCTCGGAGCCATAACGCTCGTTCTGCGGCAGTGACGCCAACGCATCCTCATCAGCAACCGAGCGCCAGAGCCATGAGGGGACGTCGTTCTCCTCAACCTTCTTCAGGCGGGCGGGCACGCCAGCCTTGCGGAAATATTTCTGCGCAAGAATGTCTGCGGCAACCTGGCTGAACTGCGCGGGCACATTGATGTTCTCAAGACGGAATACGATGGATCCATCGGGATTCTTGATCTCGCTGGTCGCAGTACGGAACGCGATGTCCGCATAGGCCGACTGATTCTCTTTCGTGAAACGGCGTTCGATCTTCATCTGTCCCATCCAAACGTTCTATATATAGTAGCTCTAGTGACGGTTTTCAGCCACGGTCTGTCTGTATCGCGTCTCTGTCAAAACAGCTCTTCTGCGGGGAGGAGCGTGTTGTTGGGAAGAAAACTCCCGGAAATCCATTTCTGCCTCTTCCAGGCCCACGAAAAAACGCCTCAAGGAAGCTCAATTGCAACCTTGTTGGCACTGTCGCAGTCAAAAATCAGCAGAACGAAAAATACTTTATCTTGTACGAAGCATGAGCGCAAATACTAAATCTAGTGTTAACGCTGTTTCTGCTCGATGCTGCATCTGCTTCTCCAGTGGCGTGCACACCCATATTCTGGGCGCAAGAAAGCGCCAAGCGAAAACCGCACTTTCAAAGCGCAACGCCCATCCGATACTCAACTTGACCGAAAAAAGACCGGCAGATTACAACATCCGATCCCGCTACTTACGCAACGATAGCCTTATAAAAAACGACTCGGCTGCAAGCGTCAAGAGATGGTTTGCTGCAACGCTCCAGCATCTAGATATTGTGCGTAACCGCTTGGGGCAAATGTGGATAACGGGGAGAAGCGACACTTTTGTGAAGCAAGCCGACTATATGATTTTCGGAGATCGTGCGGCTGCATTTATTAGCAATTAGCGGAATAAGTCCGGCCACATGGACTATGGAAAGAGGAAATCACTGCGAAGAGATTATAATCCAGGGCATACCACGCAGCGGACGGCGTGCAAGTTGTTTACTCCGCAGCCGCAGCGATTCCCGAATCACCAAACTGGTTCAATATCTGCTTCAGCTCAGTCTCTTCGACGCGATTTGCCGCTTCCTGCGGCGATACCCATTCGCAAATGCGCTGATCGCGCTCAGGCCAGTCTTTTTCCTGGCCGTTGAACTGCACGGCGAAGACTGCTGCCGTGAACTGGTTTATGCGTTCAGGCGGAAGATCTGTCTTGCAGTAACAGAAACTGCCGATCGGCGTTGGGGAGACTTCACCACGAATGCCGGCTTCTTCATATGCTTCACGAAGTGCTGTTTCCGCCAGCGTGCGCCCAACTTGTGGCCAGCCCTTTGGAATGATCCAGCGGCCCGTGCCGCGGCTCGTGATGACGAGAACCTTGAGAGAACCCATATCGCGCCGATAAACAAGCGCCGCAACCTGTTGCAAACGGCCGGAAGGCGTCAAAATACGCTTCTCGGTTGCAATCGGTTGTTTTGCTTGCGCCTTCACCGCGAAATCCCCTTTTTCTTTATAACATGATCCGATTCGCCAAAATAACAACCGATTAGTTGTGCAGCAGACCTTTGAAAATATCGGAAAAAAGCTTTTATTTAAAGGTATTACTAAAATCTCGGGATGGGATAGCAGCTTTGAAAAGGCGCCCCGCCCTCAATAGGCGTTATTTCGATCTGCTTTCCATAAAATGCGATTGCGGCAGAAATATCACCGCAATCGCGTTCATATGTTTTCGTTTCGCAGCGTTTTGATCTGACCAGATATTAAAGTCGCGAGTTTTATCGGAGGTGCATCCTGATGGATTGATCACTCCAATTCGGACGGGTTTTAGCCGCGCTTGTCGCCTGCGATCGGCTCCTGATAGGTGAAGCCCATATCCCAGGGGAAGTAGATCCAGGTATCCTGAGAAACCTCTGTTACAAAGGTATCGATCAGCGGACGGCCTTTCGGCTTTGCATAGACCGTTGCAAAATGGGCCTTCGGCATCATTTCGCGTACGATGGCTGCGGTCTTGCCCGTATCGGTCAGATCGTCAACGACGATGACGCCTTCTCCGCCATTTTCCAGAAGCGTTTCGCTTACGCCCTTGAGGATCTGCATATCGCCCTGCGACGTGTAATCATGATAGGACGCGATACAAACGGTTTCGATGAGGCGGATGCCGAGTTCACGGCAAACGATGGCTGCGGGGACCAGACCGCCACGCGTAATGGCGACAATTGCATGCCATTCGCGATTCATACCGGCGATCCGCCAGGCGAGGGCGCGAGCATCGCGGTGGAACTGATCCCAGGAAACGGGAAAGGCTTTATCTGGCAAGGACATCGAAACGCTCCGTGGAACGATCCGGAGCTCGTTCTCCGGACCTGTAAAAACCAAAAATGCGCTATGACGGTCTGCCAAGCGCTGTAACTGTCAGGATCTGCAGCTTCTCTTCATCCGCGCCCATTTCAGGCGGGCGGCGGGAGAGGAAAAGGCTCTCCACCCGGCACAGTCAGCGCCGGGTGATGCTGATAACCGCAAAAATGGTGTTCTTGCAAGCTTATCGTGTCATCATATGCCAGTTGTTGGATCAAACCGGGTTTAACGATCGCTTCTAACGCGAGAAAAGCGTGAGAATAGGCAACTCGTTCAGCATCGAACGGGTCACTCCGCCAAAGACCAGTTCCCGCAGTCGCGAATGACTGTAAGCGCCCATCACAAGAAGATCAGAACGTTCAGCAACGATATGTTCCCGTAGCGCATCCTGTGCATAGCGTCCGTTGGACGCGATTGCTGCAGGGGCCACATTAACACCATGCCGTGATAATGCCTCGGCGATGTCGTGGCTCGCCAAAGCCTGATCTTCCCCTTCAATTTCCGGCGGATCGATCCATACGATCTCCGTTCTGTCCGCATGCTTCATCAAAGGCAGGGCGTCGAAAGCCGCCCGGGCCGCTTCCCGTTTGCCGTTAAAAGCAACAACAATACGATCCAGCGAAACCATCGGCAGCACCGGCGCATAGGGAACCAGCAAAACAGGGCAACTGGAGTTGAAAACGATCGTATCGGCGGTTTCGTCGTTGGTGGCTGGATCGTCCGGGTCGGGTTGCCCGGCGACCAGCAATTCCGCTCCAAGACATGCCGTGAGTACGCCGTCTGCGGCTGTGCCTGTTTCCGAACGCGTGATGCGATACTCGTAATTGGTGCCCTGACGACGCATCTCTTCCTCGAAGACATGTTTCAGTCTTTCGGAAAGCTCCTTATGCTGCTTGTCATGCAACTCGAACATTCCCGGATCAATGAAGCCGTTCGGGTCGGCATAGACGATGGGTGAAGGGATGGAGTAAAGCCCGATGACGTGAATATCGGGCACCTTCTGCTTTAGAAGCCCAACGGCGGACACAACCCGTTTCAACTCGGATTCGCTGCGAGAATAGGCAACCACCGTCTTGTAGGACATGACCGAACTCCTTCCGGCTGTGTTTCTATTTTAGCATATAGTGCAACGAGTTGCGCGGGCAAAAGGTTGCAGTGGATTAAGCAGCACCTTCTGTTTCGAGCGACGAGATCATTTTTTCGATTGCATGGATTGCCGTATCGATTTTTTCGGGATCGCTCCCGCGTACGACGAGTTCCGTACTGAAGCGCCCATTCTCGAATTTCGGATAGGAACCGATGATCGTATCGGAGTTTTCCTTCTGGATTTCAGTCAGAGGAGCGCCGATCACACCTTCACCGAATGGACAAAGTACCGATCTGGACAGAAGCTTGCGACCGGTCTTCAATGTGGGCAGCACATTGTCGAGCATCGCCTGAAATACAGACGGTACACCGGCCATCACATAGACATTGCCAATATGAAAACCGGGAGCAGCGGAGATCGGGTTCGCTATATGCTCCGACCCTTGCGGCATGCGCGCCATACGCTTGCGCGAGTCGGTGAATTCCAGTCCGCGTTTCGCATAATTGTCGCCGAGCAGATTCATGGCTTTCTCGTCATAGATGCAGGGAACACCAAAGGCTGCAGAAACCGCATCGGCGGTGATGTCGTCATGGGTAGGGCCAATTCCACCGGACGTGAAGACATAATCATAATGCGGTCGCAGCGCATTGAGAGCGGCTACGATGGCGATTTCTTCGTCCGGAACAATCCGTACTTCCTTGAGATCAATGCCCGCCGATGTCAGGACATCAGCAAGATGTCCGATATTCTTGTCCTTGGTGCGGCCTGAGAGAAGCTCGTCGCCAATTGCCAGCATGGCGGCTTTGACGGCTTGCTGCGGATTGTTCGTCATATCCAGACTCCATTTCTGGCATCAGTTAAGCGCCAGCAGGACATGGCTGCAACTGCTTTATTTGAGCATTTTATTCGTTTGCGAGAAGTTGCGCCTTTCCAAAGAAGACTGCTCCCCTAATTGAACCTGTCGAGGTCGGGGCCTCGCAAATCGGGATATGGAGACGTCACATGGTTAAAGTGCTGGTGCTGTATTATTCGGCCTATGGTCACATGGAGAAAATGGCCAAGGCTGCTGCGGAAGGGGCGCGGGAAGGTGGTGCGGATGTCACGGTTAAACGTGTTCCGGAACTGGTTCCGCCTGATGTCGCGAAAGCCTCGCATTATAAGGTTGACCAGGACGCACCCATTGCAACGCCGGGCGAGCTTGCGGATTATGACGCCATCATCATCGGTACCGCTACTCGTTACGGTATGATGGCGGCCCAGATGAAGAATTTCCTCGACCAGACCGGCGGACTTTGGGCGAAGGGCGCTCTTATCAATAAGGTGGGATCGGTGATGGTTTCTACAGCCACACAGCATGGTGGCGCTGAACTGGCGCTGATTTCCACACAATGGCAGATGCAGCATCACGGCATGATTATCGTCCCACTTTCCTATGCTTATCAGGGGCAGATGGGTAATGACGTGGTGCGTGGCGGTGCTCCGTATGGCATGACCACCACTGCCGATGGTGACGGTTCACGCCAGCCATCGGAACAGGAACTGGACGGCGCTCGTTTCCAGGGTAAACGCGTTGCAGAAATCACCGCCAAGCTGTATGGCTAAGCGCTTATGAGGTTAGAAAAGCCGCAGATTCAGCCTGCGGTTTTTTCATGTGATCTACTAGATAACTTATTTAGTGCTTTCTATTTTATTATCTTTTTCAACAACGTGATAAGTCATTTGCGGATAGGGGATGTTGATCCCGGCTTTGTCGAACTCAATCTTCACCGCTTTGATCGTATGGCGTGATACCAGCACATAATTCGCGCTGTTTACCCAATAGTTCGCGCTGAGAACGACCGCATTATCACCCAACTGCGATACGAAATAGGCAGGGATCGGTGTCGAGAGGACGCCCTGCTGGTCTTCTATGACTTTCTTCATAATAGCGAAAGCTTGATCGATATCGTCTTCGTAGCCGATTCCTACCTTGAAATCGTGCATACGGGTTTTCATGCGGCTGTAATTGGTAACGGGCGTATTCCAGAGTGAGGAGTTGGGTGCCAGGATGTAAAGACCATCGCCGGTTTTAAGTTCCGTCGCGAACAATCCGACGTCTTGTACTGTGCCGACGATGGTGCCTGCACTGATGTATTCACCGACGCGAAACGGCCTGAGAACCAGAAGCATAATACCTGCTGCAATGTTCTGCAGCGTACCTTGCAGGGCAAGACCAATAGCCAACCCGATTGCACCCAGCGCCGCAAGAATGGAAGCCGTCTGGATGCCAAACTGCCCGAGAACCATGACCAGAATGATGACGAGCATGCCGTATCGGACGACAGCACCGAAAAATCCGACCAGTGTTTGGTCGAAGCCGCGAATTTTTGAAAGCGACTGTGTGGTCCATTTCTGAAGGAGTCCGGCCAATATCCAGCCGACACAAAGGATAATCAGCGCGCCGAGAGTGGAAACCGAATATCGTATGAGAAGGTCGTAAATCTGGAGAACGAACGCGTTTGTATTTGCGATAATCTGTGTGGCTTGCTCTTCCATTGTTCCGTCTGAACCTGTTTCAATTAGGGGGAGCAAAGGAGGATAGGGCAGCAAACCGCCAAGGCGAGGTTGCCCGTTACGGATAAGGGAAAAACGGAAGACAAAAGGGGGGGGTGGTGCGGTCGGCGGGACTTGAACCCGCAAGTCTAAAAGACGACGGATTTTAAGTCCGTTGCGTATACCAATTTCGCCACGACCGCAGCGATTACCATCGTCTATGTCATGATTTGTATCATGAATTCAAGCCACAAAGCCTGTTAATATCAACAGTTAGCATTGCCGAATATATGCTTACTCCACATCGATGTTTTAGCGGTCTGGCAAGCTTCAACCTTGTCTGCATTGTCAAACCCATGTAGCCATGGGCGAAATTCAGCAGGAAATGCAGAAAGTCGAATAATGACCGCCTTCGTCAAATCCGTATCCGAGGCCGAAAAGGCAATGCGCGCGCTGTTTCCCGAAACGCCGCTGCAGCTCAACGATTACCTGTCGCGGAAGTACGGTGCGGAAATTTGGCTCAAGCGCGAAGACCTCACTCCGGTCCGCTCCTACAAGATTCGCGGTGCCTTCAATTTCATTTCCAAAGCGGTCGAAACGACTGACAAGAATGTGGTGTTCGTTTGCGCTTCTGCAGGTAATCACGCGCAGGGATTTGCATTTGTCTGCCGCCATTTTGGCCGCAAGGGCGTGGTTTTCATGCCGGTTACGACACCGCAACAGAAAATCGACAAGACACGCGCTTTTGGCGCCGAGTTCATCGAAATCAAGCTGGTGGGCGATATTTTTGACGTTTGTTACGCTGCTTCCCAGGAGTTTGCCGCAAGCAATAAGGGTGTGATGGTACCGCCCTTCGATCATCCCGGCATCGTCGAGGGGCAGGCAACGGTAGCGCTTGAGATCGAGCGGGAATTGCCGGAAGGAAAGCAGCCTGATTTCATTCTGCTGCCTGTCGGCGGCGGTGGATTGTCCGGCGGCGTCACGCAATATGTTTCGGATCTGGGCTGGAAGACGAGTTTCCGCTTTATCGAACCGCAAGGGGCGGCGAGCCTGAAGGGAAGTCTTGAGGCAGGCAAGCGCATCAAGCTCTCGCATGTCGACACTTTTGTCGACGGGGCGGCAGTTGCTGAGATAGGCAAGGAAAACTTCAAGCTTCTCAAAGCGTTTGATCCTGAAACTGTTATAACAGTGCCGGAAAACCGGCTCTGCGCGACGATCATCGAAATGCTCAATATCGAAGGCGTCGTGCTTGAGCCTGCGGGTGCACTCGGCATTGATGCGCTGAAGGATTTCAAGAAGAGCGACATCAAGGGCAAGCGCATTGTCATTGTTGTTTCGGGCGGCAATTTCGATTTCGAACGTTTACCGGATGTTCGCGAACGCGCGCTGCGTTTTGAAGGCTTGAAGAAATATTTCATCTTCCGCTTCCCGCAGAGGCCGGGCGCGCTTCGCTCATTCCTCGATCTTCTGGGACCGGAAGATGATATTGCGCGTTTTGAGTATCTCAAGAAATCGGCACGCAATTTCGGCTCCGTGCTGATCGGCATTGAAACGAAGAACGCGTCGAACTTCAAGCTTCTGGAAAAGAAATTTGCAGAAGCAGGCTGGGCTTATCAGGACATTACCGACAATCAGGTGCTCGCCGATTTCATCATCTGATTTCGCGGGTTTAAGCGAAATAGGTTGCTTTTTCGACGAAAATATACCATATGCCGCGTCAGGCGCATGGGCCGACGTGTTCGTCGGCTTTCCCGGCATTGGACTTGTTGCGTCTCGCCTCTGTCTTCTGGAATGGTCTGGAAGCGGGGAGACCCGAGAAAATGTTCGGGCACGGCAGCGCAAGTCGCCAGGAGTTTACAAGCTTCGGCGTCCCGTCGTTATCCTTGAATAGATAGAGTCCGGCAAGTTGCGCTTGACCGGCATTTGGATGCGGACCATGAGATCATGGTGCCGCCGAAAGAGATTGAATTGACAAAAGAAATTACGGGCGGCTTTGCTGCTCTTGGCGTTACCGGCGTTTTGCTCAAGGGCGTCGAAGCCGCTGGCATGACCGAGCCGAAGCCGATCCAGTTGCAGGCTATCCCGCACCAGCTTGAAGGCCGTGATATCCTGGGCATCGCGCAGACTGGCTCTGGCAAGACGGCTGCTTTCAGCTTGCCAATCCTGCAGAAGATCATGGGGCTCGGTGACAAGCGCCGTCCGAAGACCGCGCGCGCACTGATCCTGGCACCGACTCGTGAACTCGCCGTGCAGATTGAACAGACCATCCGCAATGTTTCCAAACAGGCCCATATCTCGACCGCGCTTGTTCTGGGCGGTGTTTCCAAGCTGTCGCAGATCAAGCGTATCGCTCCTGGCATCGACGTTCTGATTGCCACGCCCGGTCGCCTGACCGATCTGATGCGTGACGGTCTGGTCGACCTTTCGCAGACGCGCTGGCTCGTTCTCGACGAGGCGGACCGTATGCTGGACATGGGCTTCATCAACGATGTGAAGCGCATTGCGAAAGCGACTCACGCCGAGCGTCAGACCGCGTTGTTTTCGGCGACAATGCCGAAGGAAATCGCCTCTCTGGCCGGAAGCCTGCTGCGTGATCCGGTGCGCGTCGAAGTTGCTCCGCAGGGAACGACGGCCGCTGAAATCACGCAGGTCGTGCATCCGGTGCCTACCAAGGAGAAACGCCGTCTTCTGTCTGCGCTGCTGGGTGACAAAGTCATGCGTTCGGTCATCGTCTTCACTCGTACGAAGCATGGTGCCGATGCGGTGGTCCGTCATCTGGAACGCGATGGATATGAAGTCGCCGCCATTCACGGCAACAAGTCGCAGAATGCACGTCAGCGCGCGCTGAACGGATTTCGTGACGGATCGCTGCGGATTTTGATCGCAACCGACATTGCTGCGCGCGGTATTGATGTGCCGGGTATCAGCCATGTTGTGAACTATGATTTGCCGGATGAGCCGGAAACCTATGTGCACCGTATCGGCCGCACCGGCCGCAACGGCGCCAGCGGCGCATCGATCACGCTCTACGATCCAGCAGCAGAAGAAGCCAAGCTGCGGGCGGTCGAGCGTGTGACGCGCAGCAAGCTTCCGATCAAGGATGCACCTGTGGAGCTTGCACCAGCACCGGCTCCGCGGGCTGCCGCTCCGGGCGAACGGCCACAGAAGACCCAACATCGGAAAGGTGGAATGCCGCAGAAGCCTCGCCGTGCAGCGCCGAAGTCAGGCGAACATCGTACAGGCGCTCATACAACCGGCGAAGCAGCAGATCCGAAGGCGAAGCGCCCATTCCGGCGCAAGCGTCGCAATGCCAATGGCAACGGCGGGCAGCGCGCCGCTTAAGCTGATCTCAAACATTTTTCCAAAAAGCCGCCCATTTCGGGCGGCTTTTCTATTTGTAGCTATTGTCTGGGTTTTGATTTGCGCAACATGCTGGAAAAATATTCCATGCTTGCTTGAAGGGCAGGGCGCTTCCTCATAACGTCCTCTGCGAAACAGGAAGGACGGACGCCATGTTCCAATCAGTGCTAGACGCAATCGGCAATACGCCATTGATCCATTTGAAGAAGGCTTCCGAACTGACTGGCTGTGCAATTTACGGCAAGGCCGAATTCCTCAATCCCGGCCAGTCGGTGAAGGATCGGGCAGCGCTGTATATTATTCGCGATGCTGAAAAGCGTGGGCTTCTGAAACCCGGTGGTGTCATCGTTGAGGGTACGGCTGGAAATACCGGCATCGGCCTCACGATGGTTGCGAAAGCGCTTGGCTATCGCACTGTTATCGTTATTCCCGAAACGCAGAGCCAGGAAAAGAAGGACGCGTTGGGCCTGCTTGGCGCCGAACTGATCGAAGTTCCGGCAGCACCTTATCGAAATCCGAACAATTATGTGCGCCTGTCCGGACGCTTGGCCGAACAACTCGCCAAAAGTGAGCCGAACGGCGCGATATGGGCCAACCAGTTCGACAATCCGATCAACCGGCAAGCCCATATCGAAACTACGGCACAGGAAATCTGGCGCGATACCAGCGGCAAGGTCGATGGGTTTGCCGCCGCTGTCGGGTCGGGTGGAACGCTTGTCGGTACAGCATTCGGCCTGAAAGATCACAATACGGATATAAAGATAGCACTTGCCGATCCCTATGGAGCCGCACTCCATTCCTTCTATACGACCGGTGAGCTGAAGGCCGAGGGCGACTCGATTACCGAAGGCATCGGGCAGGGACGTATCACTGCCAATCTTGAAGGGTTCACCCCCGATTTCTCCTACCGCCTTTCCGACGCGGAAGCGCTCGATATCGTGTTCGATCTCGTGGAAAATGAAGGACTTTGCCTTGGGGGCTCTTCGGGTATCAATATTGCAGGCGCAATCCGGCTTGCAAAAGATCTCGGGCCGGGCCACACAATTGTGACGGTGCTTTGCGACTATGGTAATCGTTACCAGTCCAAGCTGTTCAATCCTGCTTTCCTGCGCGGCAAGAACTTGCCTGTGCCGGGATGGCTGGAGCAAAAGACCGAGATAGACATACCGTTCGAGGGATAATCATGGCATATGAGACCGAAGCGCTTTTCCGCGAAGATTCCTATCTTTCAACGGCGGAGGGCACGGTACTTGCCATTACCGAAACCGGTGGAATCATTCTCGACCAGACGAATTTCTATGCGACATCAGGTGGCCAGCCGGGCGATATCGGTGTTTTTGAGCGCGCAGATGGTTCCCGCATCGAGATAACGGCAACCGTTACCGGCGAAAACAAGAACGAAATCATTCACGTTTCAGGAGAAGGGCAGGCTCTGCCCGCAATCGGTGAGAAGCTGGTCCTTCATGTTGACTGGCCGCGCCGCTACAAGCTGATGCGCATGCACACGGCCTGCCACCTGCTTTCCGTTGTCTGCCCTTTCCCGATTACCGGCGCAGCGGTCGGCGAGGAGGAAAGTCGCGTTGACTTCGATCTCCCCGATCCCACCTACACCAAGGAATTCGTAACTGAAAAGCTGATGGAACGCGTGAATGCCAATGATGCGGTCGCCATTCGCTGGATCAGCGATGAAGAGTTCCTTGCAAATCCTACTATCGTAAAGTCGAAGAATGTGCGCCCGCCTGTGGGGCTTGGTCGCATACGCCTTGTTCTTATCGGCGAAAATGGTGTGGTGGATTCGCAACCTTGTGGTGGTACGCACGTTTCCGAGACGCAGGAAGTCGGTGAAATCCACATCGGCAAGATCGAAAAGAAGGGCAAGGAAAATCGCCGGTTCCGCATTCGCTTCGGCGGTTTGCCAGAAGCCTAGTTCTATCGTTTTTCGCATGTTCCTGCCTTTGGGGAGGCATGCCGCAGGAGTGACCCATGGTTGAGAAAAGCGCTTTCGTCGTTTCGCGGGATTGGTTGAAAGAACGGCTCGGCAAACCGGGCATCGCAATTGTCGATGCGTCCTGGTATCTTCCCGCCGCTGGACGCAACGGTGAGGGCGAATACAACGCCGTGCATATTCCTGGTGCTGTTTTCTTCGATCAGGACAAGATCGCCGACAAGGAGTCCGGTCTGCCGCACACCCTGCCGTCGCCTGAGCTTTTTGCGCAGCATGTGGGTGCCATGGGCATCACCGCTGACGAGACTGTTGTGGTCTATGACGGACCGGGAATGTTTTCTGCGCCGCGCGTCTGGTGGATGTTCCGCGTCATGGGCGTGAAGGATGTCTATGTGCTCGATGGCGGCTTCGACGGCTGGAAAAACGCTGGTTATCCGGTTACCGATGAAGCCACCAAGATTGCACCGACACTGTTCACGCCATCCTTCAACGAAGCAGCAGTGGTCGATTTTGCGCAGATGCGTGATATCGTGAACGAACGGCGCTTGCAGATTGCCGATGCGCGTGCAGCCGGACGCTTCACCGGACGCGATGCGGAGCCGCGGGCCGGTATGCGCTCGGGCCACATGCCCGGCGCACGTAACGTTCCCGTCGGAACCTTGTCCGAAAACGGTGAGCTGAAGGATCTGGCGAATCTCCGCAAGATTTTTGATGAGGCTGGTGTCGATCTTTCCAAGCCGGTCGTTACGAGCTGCGGCTCCGGCGTAACCGCCGCCGTCATCACGCTGGCTCTGACGTCACTCGGTCATAAAGACAACCGTCTTTATGACGGCTCCTGGAGTGAATGGGGTAGCAGGCAGGACACACCGGTTGTCACCGGTGAAGCCGAATAAGCATGTCTGAAAAGCTGACTGCCCGCATCACACATCTGGAGATGTCCACCCGTCAGGCCGTTGCGATGCCGGTGCCGTCAGGTATCCGCTTGGCAATCATGCGGGCGGGCGATATGCCGGTTCATTATTACCGCTATCTGTACGAACAGATCGGGCGCAAGCATCACTGGATGATGCGGCGGGTTCAGACAGATGCTGAAGTCGCAGCAATAATTCATGCAGACACAACAGAAATCAACATCCTCTACGCGGATGGCTGCCCGGCAGGATTTGTCGAGCTGGACCTGTCGGCTTTGCCGGAAGCTGCGGAAATTGTCTATTTCGGTCTCATCGATGATTTTCAGGGACGGGGAATCGGCAAGTTTTTTTTGAGTGAAGCGATTTCCGCTGCCTGGGCGCATGGACCGCAAAAGGTGACGATCCATACCAATACGCTCGACAGCCCGCGCGCATTGCAGCTCTACCAGAAAATGGGATTCGTGCCGGTTGGATGGTCGGAAGAGATTATCGAGCCCTGGGAATGAGGCTTGGCGCTAGCCCCGCGCGACTTCGCGTGCGACCGCGATCGATACGACAGACGTACTGGCAAGTCGCCCGCTTTCCTCATCGAACACCACGCAATTACGTCCACGCTGCTTGGCCATATAGAGGCATCGATCAGCGCGACTGAGTACCTGTGAGTTCGTCTCGTTCTTTGGCGCCGAGGCGACGCCGATGCTGATGGTCAACGGATAGACCTGATACTCAGTCGTATGAAAAGGCGTGTTTTCCACTTCCGCGCGTATGCGCTGCGCAACACGCATGCCGGTTTCTCCGCTTGCACCTGGCAGAAAAACGCAAAACTCTTCTCCGCCGATGCGGCCGACAAGATCACCTTTTCGGGTCACATTCTGAAGCGCGAAAGCAATCAGTTTCAAAGCGCGGTCGCCGACGCCGTGGCCGAACGTATCGTTGATTGCCTTGAAGTGGTCAGCGTCAACGACGAGCAAAGTGCCGGTCTCGATACGGGACCGGCTGATCTTCATCGCTTCGAACAGCGCCTCGCGGTTGAGGAGGCCTGTCATGTGATCGATCCGCGAACGTGCCTGCAGTTCGACATGCGCTTTTTCGAGCTGGAGATAGGCATCCCTCAGCTTGCTGTGTTGATGAAAAATGTAGGCAAGGGAAGGGAAGGCCGTAGCTGCGGGAATACCCGCGCTAAGGCTAAGCGCAACCACGCCGGGGCTTACGCCAGCAGAATACGCCACTATTGACGTTGCTCCCAGCGAGAACAATACGACAGACAGCGTTATCAATGCTGCTTTTAAAAGAGCAGTCTTCTTCATTCCCTCGCACTCCCAACCCTGAGTGAGGATGATCAACGACCCCGCCTGAACCCTATATGAACGGGCTTTATTTTGCGGGCCTTATAAAAGGAACGCCTGAGAGGGGAAAGATATAACCATGCGCCTTTTGCAATTTTTTGTTTATGAGTGCCATTATTGACACAATCATAGGTAGCATAGTGATTATATATTACGAGGAAATGTAATTAAGCACAACTATGTTTAAAAGAACCGTCTCCATAAGACATAAATCGTAAGTAGCTAATATAAGCCAGGAAATACCGTAAGCGTAGAACTGTAAATAATTCCGGAACGCCACAAAGCTGTGTCGCTCCGGAATTATGGCTGTTGTTGGCTAAAATCAGAAGACCGCCAGATATTTCAGAAGTGAAATTATGCCAATGATGATCACGATAACTTGAGCGATCTGTTTGACCTTGGCGTCCAGAGGCAGCATGTTGATGAGATAAAGCACGAGGAAGATAACAAGGATTGTTATCAGAAGGCTGATGAGGATGGACATGGGCGGTCTGATCCTTCCCGGAACTTGGGGTTGCATTGCTCACACCCGACGACCGTTCCTCCACGTCGTCCGATTGAGCCGTTGTAACCGGAAGAAAGAGCAGGGCTCCTGCTACCGGCACATCGTCTCCAATCCAAAAACGATGTGCCAGTTAACGTTCCAAGGAAAAGAAGGTTCCGCTTTATAAGCAAGAACTTAAACCAAACGAGCACCGAATGGCACCGGATATTCCCGGTATTCAGCTCCGCATGCTGCCCGTCTCGCGACGACGTTGATGCCAGCTAAAGACTTCTTCGATCAGGTGAGGCGTATGCCCCCCACGTGCGCACGCCCGATCGAAGTAATCGTTAAGCTGGTCGCGATAATCGGGGTGTGCACAATTATCAATGATGGCGCGCGCGCGCTCGCGCGGAGCAAGGCCGCGCAAGTCGGCGAGACCTTGTTCGGTTACCAGAATATCCACATCGTGCTCGGTGTGATCGACATGCGTAACCATGGGCACGACGGATGATATCGCGCCGCTTTTGGCTTCGGATTTGGTGACGAAGATCGAGATGAATGCGTTGCGGGCAAAATCGCCGGAACCGCCGATCCCGTTCATCATATGTGTGCCGTCGACATGCGTGGAGTTCACATTGCCATAAATATCGAATTCCAAGGCGGTGTTTATACCGATAATGCCGAGACGGCGGATGACTTCGGGATGGTTGCTGATTTCTTGCGGGCGCAGAATGAGTTTATCGCGGTAACGGTCGATATTGTTGAAGACCCGTTCTCCGCAGGCGGGGCTGAGCGTGATCGATGATCCCGATGCAAAGTCGAGTTTTCCGGCATCGAAGAGGTCGAAGGTGCTGTCCTGCAGCACTTCGCTATACGTGCGAAGATTGTGGAACGGGCTATCGGCAAAACCATTCAACACGGCATTGGCAATGGTTCCGATGCCAGCCTGTAGAGGATTGAGCGTCAGGTCGAGACGCCCGGTTGCCACTTCATGCATCAGAAACTCGATCAGATGGCTCGCGATGGCAATCGTTTCGCCGTCGGCAGGCTCTACGGTCGATGCGCTGTCGTTCTCCTGGGTGATGACAATGCCTGCGATTTTTTCCGGCGGGATCGGAATATAGGGCAGGCCGACGCGGCTGTCGCATGCTGTAACCGGTATGGGGTCGCGGGAAGGGCGCTTCGTTGGAATATAGATATCGTGCAAGCCTTCAAGTGCCATAGGCTGGTTGAGGTTCACTTCAACGATCACCTTGTCGGCCAGAATGGCAAAGCTTGCCGAATTGCCGATGGATGTCGTGGGAATGATCCCGCCGCTTTCGGTAATCGCCAGGGCCTCGACAACTGCATAGTCGATAGGGCCGATCTGGTTCGAGCGCAATTGTTCGACAGTTTCGGAAAGATGCTGGTCGATGAACATCACCTCGCCGCGATTGATTGCGGAACGCAGGGTTCGGTCAACCTGAAATGGCATGCGCCGCGCCAATACGTGTGCTTCGGTGAGAATTTTGTCGACGTCGTGACCGAGCGATGCGCCGGTAATCAGCGTGATCTTGAAGGGGTCTGTTGTGGCACGGGCGGCCATGGCGATTGGCACAGCCTTGGCGTCACCGGCGCGGGTGAATCCGCTCATACCAACAATCATACCGTCTTTGATAAGGCTTGCGGCCTGTTCTGCGGTTATGATTTTATCGCGAAGCGAAGTGTTTCTGATACGTGCTTCCAACATCTTTAAATCTACCTTCTTTCCCATCCGGGCCTTCCCATCGGGCGTTGAGCCGGAGATGGCGCTCGCCGTCTCAAAAGCAAGATGCCGCTGCCGACCATTTGCGAATTACAGCGCCGCCCGGGTAATAGCGCATATGGACCGCCAGTACACGCATGCTTTGGTCTTAGATGCCAAGACAGTTGGCTGTGATGCGGATCGTATTTCCCACGTCATGCGATTCTTCGAAATGATTGAAATCAAAGACGTGGGACGAGTTGCTGCATGTCCGATCAGCATGAAGGGCACAACATGAGCAGCTAAGGTTCAAGGGCCTGCTTGGGTTGCATAAGATAGATTATGGAACTCATTGGTATCAGCCAGACAGGAGAACATTGCGATAGTTGTCAAACTGTCGTCGAGAACCACGCTTCTTGCGCGCGCTATTGGAGTTCGGATTATCATTTACGCCGAGCGATATAGAGATGCCCTGGAACTGGCGATCCTTGTTCGCTACGCACGACAATATCGTCGCAACGTACGCAATCCATTCCGTGGTTGTCGAGCATTGCCCGCACATAGGATTGTGCGTGTGCAAAACGCTGATAGTCGCCGACCATGAATGCACGACCCGCAAGTCTCGCATCATCGAGCGTCTCGCTGGAAAACCCGAAATGGCCGCCCGATGACAGATGCGCAGCAACGCCGGTGAAGAATTTGTCCAGTTCGCCCATATATGGCAGAACATCGGTGGCGACGATCAGATCCCATTGCGGTTCACCGGTGGTTTCGAGAAAACGTACGGCTTCTCCGACAAACAGCGCCTGATAGTCACCTTTCTCGTAAGCGACTTCGATCATGTTCTCAGAAATATCGACGCCGGTTTTATGCCCGGCCATATCATCGAGTGCGTCAGCAGACAGACCGGTGCCGCAGCCCAGATCCAACATGCGTTCTGCGAAAAACTCGTCATTGATCTCGATGAGCATTTCCCGCAGTTGCAGCGGAACGTCATAGCCAAGCTGATCGACAAGGATCGTATCGAACATTTCGGCATGCTGATCGAAAAGCGTCGACACATAGGCATCCGGAGCCTTGAGCGGGACAGCGCCGCGCCCCATGCTTGCGAGCCGCACGGTAGCGCCGCCATGATCCTCGGGATCGATCCGCAAAACATCTTCATAGGCCTTGGCAGCGGCATCGAAATCACCGGCCTTTTCCAGCGCGAGCGCACGGTTATAGGCTTCTGCAAGAGCTTCCTGATCAAAAGCCTGGCTATCATCTTCAGCCATTGATTTCTGCCTTTCCTGTCTTGCACAGATGAACGAGCAAAGACAGCGCAACAACTGCGCAAATCTCGTTAGAACATATTTCGATCTGAGGACCAGAAACCTGCAATCGCGGGAGTAGGACCCCTGCCCGCTCTCCTACGCCGATCCAGGTGTTCTCGCAAGCGCTGCATGAGATGATTATTTCTTCCAATACTTAAATAGATAAAGCTAATATTCTTGTTATAGTTGTGAACAATTGAAGTATTCAATGGAAAATCACCATCGGAATGATAGCGTAATGATGATTTTCTGATCTTTATATTAATATATTATTTGGTCGTAATGAGGCTCAGATGCAGAGTTTAACTTTGAAACCATTCGTCTTTTTGGTGGCTGTTGTGGCTGGTGCTAGCAATGCGCGTGCCGATGCAGACCAGGAACTGGCCAAAAAGCTCGCCAATCCGATCTCCAGCCTTATCAGCGTCCCATTCCAGAGCAATTATGACTGTTGCTTTGGCCCCAAGGACTCCTACCGATACACACTCAACATTCAGCCTGTTATTCCGTTGTCGCTGAACGAGGATTGGAACCTCATTGTCCGCACAATAGTTCCAATCGTTTACCAGCAGGCTCCAGCGGCGGGTTTCGACAACCGTTTCGGACTGAGCGACACTGAACAGAGTTTTTTCTTTTCACCCGCCCAGTCTGTGGACGGCATAACCTGGGGCCTCGGTCCGGTATTCCTGTGGCCAACTGCTACCAATAGTGAGCTTGGCACAGGGAAATGGGGCGCTGGCCCTACCGGTGTCGTCCTTAAACAACATGGCGGCTGGACCTATGGCGCGTTGGCCAACCATATATGGTCCTATGCCGGGCATAGCGACCGTGATGCTGTCAGCCAGAGCTTTATCCAGCCATTTCTCACCTACACGTTTCCCGATACGACAGCACTGAATTTATCATCGGAATCCTCCTATGACTGGACTTCAGAGCAATGGACCGTACCAATCAATGCGGGCATATCGAAGGTCTTCAGGTTTGGAGAACAACGGGTCAGCATTGGTGCGTCCGCGCGATATTACGCCGAAGCACCGTCAGACGGTCCCAAATGGGGAGCCCGATTCGTGACGACATTCCTGTTTCCTGAAAAATAGGGCAATGCGATTCCTGCCCAGCGCCCTACTCCGCAGCAGCGGTGATACGCTCTTCGTGGCTCTTATGATCCGCCAGTTTTCGTGCAATCACAGCACAGGCCATAAGCTGGATCTGGTGAAAGAGCATCAAGGGCAAAACGATACTGCCGACATTCGCGCCGACGAAAATAGCGCTCGCCATTGGCGCACCGCTGGCAAGGCTCTTCTTTGATCCGCAGAACAGGATTGTGATGCGGTCGGGACGGTTGAAACCGAGCCATTTGCTACCATACCAGGTGGCGAGCAGCACGGCGACGAGCAGAATGATGTTTACGCCGACCATCATGCCGAGATCGTTCCACGACACTGTGTGCCACAGACCTTCAACCACCGCTTCACTGAAAGCCAGATAAACGACCATCAGGATCGAGCCTCGGTCAACGAAGCCAAGCGCTTTGCTGTGGCGCCGCATGAACTTGCCGATCAATGGCTGCAGAATCTGCCCAAGCACAAATGGAGCAAGCAATTGCAGCAGGATGGATTCCAGCGCGTCGATCGATATTCCGCCGCCGCCTTTTACTGCGAACAATAGGCCGACCAGCAGCGGAGTGAGGAACATGCCGAAGATATTCGACGCGGAAGCCGATACGATCGCCGCCGAAACGTTGCCGCCTGCAATTGAGGTGAAGGCGATGGATGACTGAACCGTCGAAGGCAGGACACAGAGAAAGAGGATACCAGTGTAGAAGGCTGACTGCGACAAACCAGGAACCGTCCAGCCTGCCATCAGGCCAAGAATCGGGAAAAGGATGAATGTCGAAGACAATACTGCCAGATGCAGTCTCCAGTGCGTTATGCCCGCAACCACGGCCTCGCGCGAGAGCCGGGCACCATGCAGGAAGAACAACAGCCCGACGGCGAATTTTGTAGCGAGCGCAAACCAGTCTGCAAAGTCACCGCGCACGGGAAGCACGGACGCAACAAGAATGGTCACGATCAGCATGCTGGTGAATTTGTCAGGCAGGAAACGCATCATATCGTCCAATCTGGTGGGCATCGCGAAGGGCGGTACTCACTTCAGGTATAAGGCAGCCAAGCTTGTATTCGTTCATAAACCTCTCGGGAGGAGTTTCAATCCTCCCGGTGTCGGGAAATGGCTCAAAGTTTCGAGATACAGTTTGGAACTGTCGGCCATTTTGGCCATATCTGGTCATTCATAGCCGTTGGGATTCTTCGATTGCCAGTGCCATATATCCTGGCACATCTCGCGCAGATTCTTCTCCGCCGACCAGCCGAGGAAATTCTGGGCAAAACTAGGATCGGCATAGCACTCCGCCACGTCGCCCGGACGGCGTGGCGCAATCTCGTATTTGATCTCGCGGTTCGAAACATGCTCGAATGCCTTGACCACATCGAGAACGCTATAGCCCTGCCCCGTGCCAAGATTGACCGAGAAGCATTGCGGCTCATCAAGTTTCTTGAGTGCCTTCAGATGGCCCGCAGCCAGATCCACCACATGGATATAGTCGCGAATCCCGGTGCCATCGGGCGTCGGATAGTCGTTGCCCCAGACATTCAGTTTTTCGCGACGGCCAGTGGCGACCTGAGCGATGATGGGCATTAGATTGTTCGGAATACCCTTTGGATCTTCGCCGATAAGGCCGCTCTCATGTGCGCCAACCGGATTGAAATAACGCAGGATAGCGATCTTCCAGCTATTGTCGCCATTGTAGAGATCGCGAAGCATGTCTTCGATGACCAGTTTGGTGCGACCATAGGGGTTCGTTGCCGACAGTGGCTGGTCCTCGGTGATCGGCAATTTCTGCGGATCGCCGTAAACCGTGGCCGAGGAGCTGAAAACCAGTGTCTTGACGCCGGTTGCTTCCATGGCTTGCAACAGCCGCAGCGTGCCCACTACATTGCAATCATAATAGAGCATCGGCTTTTCGCTCGATTCTCCAACGGCCTTCAGACCCGCAAAGTGAATGACGGCAGTGCATTTGTGATGCCTGATCACTTGCTCAAGAAAAGCGCGATCACGGATATCACCGGATTCGCGGCGCGGCGCGCGCCCTGTAATCTGTTCGATGCGATGCAGGGCTTCCGGGTGGCTGTTGTCAAAATTGTCGACCACAACAACGTCGTGGCCTGCCTCGATGAGCTGAACACAGGTGTGCGAGCCAATATAGCCAGCGCCGCCAGTCACAAGAATTGTCATCGTTTATGTATCCGCTTGTTGAACATACCGCCCCGATGTGCGATCCCCGGCTGACTATGCAAAATCAGTAACAGACTTCAAGCCATCCGGCGCGATTCTCTCGAATTGACAGCCACGGATTAGCCAAGTTTGATGGAGCGAAGATGAAACCGTCCCGCAATATCGATTGCTTGCTGGAAATCATGGCAGCGCTCCGCGATCCTGAAGCCGGCTGTCCATGGGATGTGGAACAAAACTTCCAATCCATCATGCCCTACACGCTTGAGGAAACATATGAAGTGCTCGACGCAATCGAGCGTAACGATATGGACGATCTGCGCGAAGAGCTTGGCGATCTTTTGTTGCAGGTGGTGTTTCATGCGCGCATGGCTGAAGAACAAGGCAGCTTTGCATTCGGTGATGTTGTCGAAGCCATCACGCACAAGATGATACGACGCCATCCGCATGTCTTCGGCGATGTTGAAGCAAGAAGCGCTGGCATGGCCAAAGGCTCGTGGAACCGCATCAAGGCCGAAGAGAAGGCCGAGCGAGCTGAACGGCGTGCAAAGCTCGGGCTTGACGCGACTGACAAGAACGGGTTTCTGGATGATATTCCGCAAGCCTTCCCTGCCCTGCTTCGAGCTCTGAAACTCCAGCAGAAAGCTGCGAAAGTCGGCTTTGACTGGTCTGAGGCTGCACCGATCCTCGACAAGATTGCGGAGGAAACTGCAGAGCTGAAAGAAGCAATGGCCGCGCAGGAACCAGCGGATATAGAAGAGGAATACGGCGACTTGCTGTTTGCCATGGTCAATCTGGGTCGCCATCTCGAAATCGATGCGGAAACCGCACTCGTCGCCGCCAATGAGAAGTTCAAGCGGCGTTTTCATTTCATAGAAAAGACGCTCGGTGAAACCGGAAGCGACCTGGACGCCGCGACCCTCGATGAGATGGAAGCAATCTGGGGCCAAGCCAAGAAAAAAGGGCTGTAGTTAGAACGGTTCCTGCTTTGATAGAATAGTCAGAACCGCTCGACCTATTTGTTTTCTACGCATTTCCAGCAAATCCGTTTCACCCTTTTGCTGGAAATGCTTTATCAGCCTTTATTTCTCATCTTCCCATTTCGGCCGGAACATCTGGTAGACGCTTTCCGTTGTGCCAAAATCCATATAACCAAGCCGGCTGACAGGCCTGGCTTTCGAGATGTCGACAAGACCGTCGGTCAGCACCTGCTCGTCGATATGAACACCGACGACCTCGCCGATCACCATATAATTGTCGGTCAGTCTACTCTCTTTGTCCCGCAGCCGCTTGACTTCTACCGCAACACATTCAAGAGCGGCATAGGCCTCCTTGACCCGCGGAGCCGCAATGAGCCTGCTCGGTGCTTTAGTAAGCCCGGCATATTCGAACTCGCTGATCCCACGAGGCGCGTTGACAGATGATGCATTCATCTGCGATTTCAAATGATCACTCACAAGATTTGCAGTGAACTCGCCGGTTTCTTCGATGAATGAAACGCTGTCCTTTTCACCGCTTGATGAAAACATGACCATGGGCGGTGTGTCGCAGATCGCGTTGAAGAAGGAATAAGGCGCGAGATTGAGTGCGCCATCCTTCGATCGAGTTCCGATCCAGCCAATGGGCCGTGGCGCGACGATTGCCTTGAACGGATTATGGGGCAGCGGGTGCCCTTCCCTCGGTTCGTAAAACATATGTTTTTCCGTTAATTAGCAAACGTTGTTGCAGTCATCCCTAAGCTTGCACCCAAGGCCCCGAATATTCCGTCACGATATTATCCATATTGGCTCTCGGGCGTTCTGGCATCTTGTTTTCCGCCGTTCCGATATGGACAAACCCGGCTACGCGTTCATTGGGGGCCAGCCCCAGAAAGGCACGGGCGGTCGCATCGTCGGAGTACCAGTTGGTAATCCAGTTGCTGGCATATCCAAGCGCGTTGGCAGCCGTGCAAAGGTTCATCGCTACGGCTCCGGCGGAAAGAAATTGCTCCCATTCCGGGATGCGTTCGTGCGCGACTGGTGATGACACAACGCCGATGACCAGCGGTGCGCGCGAAAAGCGTGTCAGCTCTTTTTCCTTGCGCCCTTCAGGCATAGGGCCTTCGATTTCTTCGGCACGCTGGGCCAGATACTCGCCCACCTTGAGGCGCGCAGCGCCGCGATACAGGATGAAGCGCCAGGGCGTCAGGCGTCCGTGATCGGGCACGCGGGCCGCAACTTTCAAAAGCGAAGCAAGCTCTTCGCCTTCTGGTGCAGGCTCCGAAATGGCCGAAATCGGGGTGGAACTGCGCTGTGCCAGAAAATCGAAGACCGGATGGGACACGGGAAACCTCGTCGCTAAATACTGCGTATATTGCTCCACTTATTCGGGAGCCGCCTCTTCTCGCCCGTTGCACCTGAACTGTAAAGTCAAAAATCCGGATTGGATTAATTGAAGGAAGTTGGAAAAATGCAGGTGCAGAAGCGATTTGGCCTTGAATTCGCCACCCGCATAGGCTCAAAAATATAGTATGTCGGATCGCTTGAACCTGTTTTACCCAAAGAGAAAAATTGCCTTGAAAGGCGGATCGCTTTTTACGGCGATTGCGCTTTCCATCAGTGCGATGCCATCGGTAGCTCAGGGGCTTGATCCGCAGACGAACATTCCGCTGCTGCAAAGCACCACGACAGGCTTGCCGGACTTGCCGCAGCCGACGCTTGATCTCCCTACGCTGAACACTTACGCCTCCCCCTCCAGCCCAGAGAACAACCCGCTCGTTCAGACACGTGAACTTGATCTCAAGGCGCGACTGAATGAAAACGGCCGCGATATCCCTGGAGGGCTTGTTTGGCGTGTATTCTCGCCTGATGTCGGGCCTGACGGTCAGTTGCCACTCATCGCCAGCGCACAGGGTGGTAGTGCTATTTTCAACCTGCCCGAGGGTAGCTATCTGGTGCATGTCGCCTACGGGCGTGCGGGCGCTACCAAGCGGATCACCGTCGGCAATGCGACCCGTCATGAAATAATGATGCTCGATGCAGGTGGAATGAAGCTCAGTGCGATTCTGCCCGATGGCGGCAAGATCAATGACGATCTCCTGCGGTTTTCTATCTATGCCGACGAAGACAATAATGATCGTTCGCTGATCGTGCCCGACGTCAAGCCGAACACGGTCATTCGCCTCAATAGCGGCACCTATCATGTTGTTTCCAACTACGGTTCAGCCAACGCCATCATTCGTGCCGATATTCGCGTGGAAGCCGGAAAGCTGACCGAGGCGACCGTCCAGCACCGCGCCGCAGAAGTGACATTGAAACTTGTGCGTGAGCGTGGCGGCGAAGCGCTTGCCGATACATCGTGGTCTATCCTCAACGCTTCCGGCGACGTGGTGCGTGAAAGTGCTGGCGCTTATTCGTCGATGGTCCTTATCGAAGGCGATTATGTCGCCGTCGCCAAGAACAAGGACCGCATCTACCAGCGGGATTTCAAGGTTTCTTCCGGCAAGAATGAAGAAGTCGAAGTCGTCGCCAATGGCGAATCCGAATCTGTCCAAGACAGCATGGATTGAACTTAAGCTGTCTGCAAAAGCAAAAGGCCGCGCAATGCGCGGCCTAACTGTTTGTTTTGACGCGCATCTTATCCGAAAACCGTTTCACACTTTTCGGGATGCGCTCCAATATCAGCCACCATTCTTGAGCCGGAGCAGATCGGGCGGGGTCGCCTCGTCCACCAGCCGCGCGATGGCTTCATCGAGCGTCATGGATTCCTGATCCCGCGAACCGAGACGGCGCATATTGACCGTATTTTCTTCGGCTTCGCGCTTTCCGCAGACGAGGATCACCGGAACTTTCTGCAACGAATGTTCACGGACCTTGTAGTTGATCTTCTCGTTGCGCAGATCGGTTGTGACCTGCAACCCGGCCGCTTTCAACTTGGCTGCCGCCTGTGCCGCATATTCGTCGGCGTCCGAAGTGATCGTGGCAACGACAACCTGCACCGGAGCAAACCACAACGGCATGTGACCGGCGAAGTTCTCGATCAGGATACCGAGGAAACGTTCCATCGAGCCGCAGATCGCGCGGTGGATCATCACCGGCTGGCGCTTTTCCGAATCCTTGTCGATATAGAAGGCGCCAAAGCGTTCCGGCAGATTGAAGTCCACCTGCGTGGTACCGCACTGCCATTCACGGCCGATGGCATCCTTCAGCGTATATTCGAACTTCGGACCGTAGAATGCGCCCTCACCCGGCAAAATACCGGTCTTGATGTTGTTCGACTGCTGCTGGATCTTTTCCAGAACCGACATCATCACGCTCTCGGCACGATCCCAAAGATCATCCGAACCGACGCGCTTGTCAGGACGGGTCGACAGCTTGATGGTGATCTCTTCAAAACCGAAATCCTTATAGACCGACAGGATCAGGTCATTGATGCGCAGGCATTCGGCAGCCATCTGCTCTTCCGTGCAAAAGATGTGCGCGTCGTCCTGCGTAAAGCCGCGTACGCGCATCAGTCCGTGCAATGCGCCGGAAGGCTCATAGCGGTGCACATTGCCGAATTCAGCAAGCTTGATCGGCAGGTCACGATAGGACTTGAGGCCATGTTTGAAGATCATCACATGGCCGGGGCAGTTCATCGGCTTCAGCGCAAACACGCGATCATCGTCGGTTTCGTCACCAGCGACAGTCACCTTGAACATGTTGTCGCGATACCAGCCCCAGTGGCCCGAGGTTTCCCAGAGCGACTTGTCGAGCACCTGTGGCGCGTTGACTTCCTGATAGCCATGGCTGTCGAGGCGGCGACGCATATAGCTCACCAGATTCTGGAACATTCTCCAGCCCTTGGCGTGCCAGAACACGACGCCCGGTCCTTCTTCCTGGAAATGGAAGAGGTCCATTTCACGGCCGAGACGACGGTGATCGCGCTTTTCAGCCTCTTCAAGCATATGGAGATAGGCCTGAAGATCGTTGTCGTTGGCAAAGGCAGTGCCGTAAATGCGGGTCAGCATAGGATTGTTTGAATCACCGCGCCAATAGGCTCCGGCAACCTTCATCAGCTTGAAGGAATTGCCAATCTGACCGGTCGATGCCATGTGCGGGCCGCGGCAGAGATCGAACCATTCACCCTGAGAGTAAATCTTGAGGTCCTGCCCGGCTGGAATGGCGTCTACCAGCTCGACCTTGTAGGCTTCGCCCTTGTCGGCAAATACCTGCTTGGCCTTTTCGCGTGACCAGATTTCCTTGGTGAAAGGCTTGTTGCGCTGGATAATCTCGCGCATCTTCTTTTCGATCACAGGGAGATCGTCCGGGGTGAACGGTTCATTGCGCGCAAAGTCGTAGTAGAAGCCGTTTTCGATGACAGGACCGATGGTAACCTGCGTCCCTGGAAAAAGCTCCTGCACGGCTTCTGCCAGAACGTGCGCCGTATCGTGGCGGATGAGTTCGAGCGCGCGCGGGTCTTCGCGGGTCAGAATCTCAATCTTGCCGGAAGCGCCGAGAGGATCGGAGAGATCGCGCACGGTGCCATCGACGGCATAGGCAACAGCTTTTTTGGCAAGAGATTTGGAAATCGATTCCGCGAGGCCCGCGCCGGTCATCGACGCATCGTATTCACGCACAGAGCCATCGGGAAATTGCATGGAAACGGTATTCGACATTCTATTCATCCTTATCCAGTCCCGCCAACGATTGCGGGTGGGTTCATGCGTATGAAAAATGAAGATTGGCTTCTAATCCCTTTTGTCCAACCAGTAAAGCGCGACAAGCTGACAGCGTCAGGTTGTGCGCCTGTCGGGAGGGAAACAATCAGTTCCGGATTGGAAGGCAGTCGATCTTCTGTTGTTTCAACTGCGTACACGCCTTCTCGGCGGATGCCGAATCCTTGAAGCCGGAAAAACGCGCGCGATAAACCTTGCGGCGCTTTTCGGCAGGCGAAATTTCAGCTTTCAAGCCCGGCGCGACCTTGTCGACCGCCGGACGATACTTGGCCAGCAGCTCCTTGGCGCCGGCAAGTGTCGGAGGAGCACCAAGCTGGATAGTCCAGGCCGATGCACCGGCGGCGGCAGAAGCAATCAGGAAGCCGCCATCGCCCTGCTCGATGCGGGAATCGTCGATCAGGTCGGCAACTGCATCAGCCTTTGGCTGAGCCGGAGCTACCTGCTTTGTGGCAGATTGCGGCTTTGCCATTGCAACGAGCTGCCCCGTGGCATCGGCACTTTCAGTACCGAAGCGCGTCAGTAGCTTCGCCATCTGGTCGTCGCGCTGCCGCGCCGATCCGGCACCCAATACGACGCCGACGAGATGCTTGTCGTTGATGATGGCAGATGAAACGAGGTTATAGCCGGATACATCCGTATAGCCGGTCTTGATGCCGTCAACGCCGCCATAGCGGTACATCAGATTGTTGTGGCCGTTGCGAACCCGGTCACGGAAGGTGAAGGAGCGTTGCGAGAACAGTGCATATTGATCCGGAAAATCACGGCGCAATGACATGCCAAGCACAGCCATGTCGCGCGCAGTCGTAAGCTGGGTAGCCTTAGCCGTCAGCCCCGATGGATTAACGAAGAACGTGCTCTTCATGCCGATCTGGCGGGCGCGCTGCGTCATCAACCGGCCAAAAGCGGCTTCCGATCCGGCCAAATATTCGCCCATCACCGTCGCCGCATCATTGGCCGACACGATGATCATGCCGTTGATGGCGTCGCGGACGGTGATTGTCTCACCCGGCTTCAGCCAGAGCTTCATGCGAACTTTCGCAGACGCGTTTTTCGACACAGGCATTGCATCGTCCCAATGCAACGTGCCGGTCTTGAGAGCTTCAAAAGCGAGATAAAGCGTCATCATCTTGGCGAGTGAAGCAGGTGCACGCTGCACATTGGCATCGTCCTGTCCAAGGATTCGCCCGCTATCAGCATCGAAGACAATCCAGGACGTGTTCGCCATCGCCCCCGACGTACAAAGCACACTCGCACCGAGCGCTAAGGATGCAATGAGACGAGAAAGGCGGGACGATGATTTCAGCATAACAGCTCACAGGAATAAGGACGCCGGGGGGACATGCAGGCAAATTGCGGCCCGAAAAAGACCACAGCACTGCCTTAAATTCCAATTCTCAATGAAACGTTGATATCCTTAATGAATTATAATCAGCTAACAAAAAACTGTCAGAATTCACAGCCGCGCATATCTCGGAAAACCCGGAATCGGTTTTCGATAAAGCGCATTGCGCTCTAAGATGCCGAGCAGCGCCAATACCGCCAGGGCAGATACCATTTGAGATCGCTGGAAAGTGTCCGAGGCACCGGATCGAAACCGTGGGTACCGAACGGTCCGCAACGCATGACGCGAAAAAGTCCCATCCAGCCACCGCTCCACAGTCCGTGGCGGGCAATCGCTTCATAAGTATATTCGGAACAGGTCGGCAGATGGCGGCAGGAATTGCCGATAAGGGATGACAATGTCACCTGATAGAATCGCACGAATGTCGTACCGATCAGCCTGCCCGGTGTCTTGCGCCAGGGATCGGTGAAATTGCGGCTATAGCGTTTCGGTGCGCCGTCGCCTTTATGGTTCTCACCACAGGCACACATCAGGCAGCTTTGGCCTTTTCGTCTATCTGCCGGATGCAATCGACCACCGCGTCGAAAGTAAGCAATGTGGAGGCATGGCGGGCCCTGTATTCGCGGACGGGCTCGAAATATTTCAGGTCGGTGAAACGCCCTTCCGGTGCCGGGCCTTCTTCCTTCAGCATCTTGTACATTTCATCGCGAACGGCTTTCAGCTCTTCTGCGGAAGCGCCGATGATATTGCGCGCCATCACGGAGGAGGATGCCTGTCCGAGTGCGCAGGCTTTCACCTCATGCGCGAAATCAGTCACAATGCCATCGGTCATTTTCAGATAGACGGTAACGGTCGATCCGCACAGCTTGGAGTGCACCTTGGCAACTGCGTCGGGCTCTGGAAGTCGCCCCAGACGCTCCATGTTTCCGGCGAATTCCAGAATGCGTTTGTTATAAATATCATCAATCATGGCGGCGAACCTTCCGCTCTGCCGGAGAAAAACATAAATTTGTCGTCCGACTGCGGTTTGAAGTTGCAATTTAATGTCTATATAATAGGCAGGTAGCGTCTGCGCTATGGGTAACATTAGCACAGACCCGGGGGCAGTCGCACGAAAACCTGTCCGGTGACCTTAAGCGCCGGATCAATACATCGCCCGCTCGCAAAGCGCATCGTTGTATTGTCCGTTTAACTCGTCTCCTCCTTGAAGGAGACTACTGGAGAATACTGATGGACGCTCGCATCCTCAAAGAAGATGACGAATCCGGCCTGCCAACCAACAAGCAGGCAAACGTAGCCCTTTTGCATGGCAAGCCGACGCAAGCCGATGCAGAAGCCGCTGTACGCACGCTTTTGCTTTGGGCCGGAGACGACCCGGAGCGTGAAGGTCTTTTGGAAACGCCGAAGCGCGTTGCCAAGGCCTATAAGGAACTGTTCGCAGGCTATACGGAAAGCCCGGAAGAGGTTCTCGGCACGGTGTTCGAGGAAGTCGGCGGCTATAACGATCTTGTCCTCGTAAAGGACATTTCGTTCCATTCGCATTGCGAGCACCATATGGTGCCGATCATTGGTAAGGCGCATGTTGCCTATCTGCCTGATCACAAAGTGGTGGGCCTTTCCAAGATTGCGCGCGTCGTGGATATTTTTGCGCGTCGCCTGCAGACGCAGGAAAGCATCACCGCGCAAATCGCCGACAGCATCCAGCGCATTCTGAAGCCGCGTGGCGTTGCCGTCATGATCGAGGCAGAACATATGTGCATGGCCATGCGCGGTATCCGCAAGCAGGGTTCGACGACCATCACCACCACCTTTACCGGCGAAATGCAGGTGAATGCGGAGGAACAGGTTCGCTTCATGACCCTGACCCGCAGATAAGCGGCAAGCGATCAAGACAATGAGCTTTTTTCCCGCCCAGCCTTCCGACAAGAAGGCCGTAGAAGAAGGCGCGGCATTCCTGCCGCGCTTCGATGCATCAGGTCTCATCACCGCCGTCGTAACCGATGCGCGTGACGGCGAATTGCTGATGGTCGCCCATATGAACGAGGAAGCGCTGCGCCTCACCCTGGAAACAGGGATTGCGCATTACTGGTCCCGTTCGCGGGCCACGCTCTGGAAGAAGGGCGAGACGTCGGGCAATCTGCAAAGCGTGGTCGAGTTGCGCACGGATTGCGATCAGGATGCGCTTTGGCTGAAAGTGCGTGTCGCAGGCGATGGGCCGACTTGTCATACTGGTCGCCGCTCCTGTTTTTATCGGCAGGTATTGTCGGACGACGGAAAAACATCATTAACGATGGAAACGGCCTGCGATCACGAGCATTAACTGCGGTCAAAAGGATGTGATGGCGCGAATAAGAGTCGCGCCATCAATTTGCAGCATTTATTCTTTGGATACTATGTTTCGCTAATCTGAAGCGGTTCCTGTCAAACGGAACTGTCGGAATCGCTTTAGCTATTTGTTCTACGCATTTCCTGACGCAAACCGCTTCGCCTTTTGCTGGGCCCTTTTGCAGGAAATGCTCCAAGTCGAGACGAAGAGGTTTCCATCGTGATGCTTGCATGGGGGCAGAGGCGGAAGGCTGCGAATAACGACCTCGCGCCGCCGACAGAAGAAATCATCGAAAAGCCTGAAATCAAGCGTGAGCCGCGCCGGATAGCTTTGGCACTGGGTGGTGGAGCTGCGCGCGGTTGGGCACATATCGGCGTTCTGCGTGCACTGGACGAAGCCAATATCGATATCGAGATGATTGCCGGGACATCTATCGGCGCGCTCGTGGGCGGCTGTTATCTGGCCGGAAAGCTCGATGAACTGGAAGAGTTCGCCCGCAGTCTCACCCGGCGACGCATGTTCAACCTTCTCGACATTACGTTTCGCGGCAGCGGACTGTTCGGTGGCATGAAGCTCGACGGCCGCTTGCGCGAGCATCTGGACGGACTGCGCATCGAGGAACTGGATCGCCCCTTCGTCGCCATCTGCACGGAACTGCGCACCGGTCATGAAATCTGGCTGTCATCCGGCCCGCTTATCGATGCCATGCGCGCCTCCTATGCCCTGCCCGGTGTTTTCGAACCTGTGCGCTGGCAGGAACGTGTTCTGGTCGACGGCGCACTTGTCAATCCCGTGCCCGTATCCGTGTGCCGTGCTTATGAGCAACGCCTCGTTTTGGCAGTTAATCTGCATTACGACCAATACGGTCGCGCCGCGGTCATCAAACATGCGCAAACGCGCCAGGAAGGGCTTGCGGACGCCATTCATGGAGAGAAGGAAGCCCGTCTCGGCATTACTGGCGTGATGATGGAAGCGTTCAACATCATTCAGGATCGTATCTCACGTGCCCGCATGGCTGGCGATCCGCCGGATGTTACGCTGATGCCGATTGTGGGACAGATCGGGCTCGCCGATTTCCATCGCGCATCCGAGGCAATCGATGCCGGATACACAGAAACGTTGAAGCGCCTTGAGGATATTAAACGCCTTCAGGGCATTGCGGGCTGATTTTTTTTACGATTCCGGCGAATCCGAATGAATTGGATTCGCCGGATTCGTTCTTCAATGCCCGTCGCGGCCCTTTCTTCCGCTGCAAGGCTCTCGTTTAATGACGTTTTTCAGAATTTTTTTGGTTTTGTAGAAGTCTTTGAAAAAGCCCGGAAAATCGGGGTTTCAACTACATCAGCGATAATCGAGGACCAGCTTTTTCACATTCTTTTTCAAAAAGATTGCCGGAAGGGGCAGATGGGGCTTGTGCACCCCAAAGTGATTTGCTAAATGCCCACTCGCCGACGCAGTTCGGCTCCTACCACGGGCGGTCGTGGCGGAATTGGTAGACGCGCAGCGTTGAGGTCGCTGTGGGGCAACCCGTGGAAGTTCGAGTCTTCTCGACCGCACCATTTACCACTCTTATGCAGTGGTTTTCTCCCAAGAAATCAACACCTTAGTTTTTGAGGTGTCCCACATCAAGACCATGCGTGGGACACATCTACTCGTTCCATGGCGCCAAGAGCCAGCTTCCAACGCTCGACTCTCCGGGTATAAACCTCGGATGTTTTTGCTTCGGAATGGCCGAGGATAGCCATGATCTCATATTGGCTGCAGCCCTGCTCGGCCAACAGTTCAGCGAGTCCCTTGCGAACGCCGTGAGCTGACAGCGTCGGCAGGTCGGCATCCTTGCACCACCGCTTAAACATCGCCGACATACTGTCACCGCTTGCAAAGGGCTTGCCGCCACGACCAAGAACATAGGTGCCGCCTTGAACCGTAGGCGCGCGGGTGGCCGTCTTCAGGGCAGGCAGAAGCGGGACGGTCACTTCGGAAGATCCCTTCTTGCTCGGCTGCCAACGCACAGCCTCCACGCCCTCGATGACGCATTCGTTCTTCCGGCCGAGAACGGTGAGATCCTCGACGCGACAACCGGTCCACAGTAGGACCGACATGGCAACGTGCGCCTTGCTGCCCGGCTTGTGCTTGGCGAAGAATGCCTTCACGTCTGCCGCCTTCCACGGAGTAGCCCCGTCTCCCTTGACGTACACCTTATCGATGCCCCTTGCCGGGTTGCTGCTTACGAGCTTCCGCTTCTTCGCCCAATCATACATGACACCGACGGCTTCAATGAAAGCGTCGGCCTGGGCTGGCGTCGATCCCATCTTGTCCTGCATCTCGAATAACTTTTCCTGCGGAATTAGCATCACGCGATCAGGATTCGTCAGCAGACGGTTGAGAAGATTGCGTTTCTTTTTCAGGGTCTTGCCGCTGGAAGTTCCAGCGACCACCCTCGCTTCGAGATATTCCATATAGCTGGAGACCAGCCATCCAATTGACTTCGGCTTCGCGACTTCGGAAGCTTTCTGCAGTGGCTTGGGCTGGTCCCCTGAGCGAGCGATCAGATACTGCCGTTGAAAGTCGTCGTCACCCGGCTCGCAGAATATTCGTATGCGCTTTGTCTTGTCGCCTTTCGGGCGGACGCGATACCGGATATGCCCGGACGCCATGGCTTCCTTCAGAAGACCGGGGAACTCTACTTTCATAGCAGCCTCTACCATTTATCGAGGTCTCCATGATTTCCAACGGACGACTCGACCTCAACGCCTCCGAAATGGATTTCGATATACCCACCCGTCACGCACAGCTTATCCACAACCATGCCTTCAGCCTTGGCTGTGCGCAGGGCAATGCGAAGAGCGTGCTCACTCGGACGGATGCGGCGGCCCGAAGAGCCGCCATGATTTTCATTCGCTGTTGCTGGATTTGATGTTTTCATTTCCGTGGGTTCCATACTTGGAGGGGAGCGAAGGGTCAGAGCCCTTCAAGTCTTGCCGGCTGTGGCCCTGCTGCTTGGTCCTGATATTTCCCTGCGTATGGGCTTTCTGTTGGTTCATCCAGTTTATGGAAAACGACCTGCGCGATGGGTGACCCGGCGGGTATTGTGACCATCTGATCCCCGTCGCAGGTGATCTCAAGAGTCAGAAACCCACGCCAGCCAGGCTCAATGACTGTGTTCTGCACGAGGACGAACCGCCGCGCCCATGTGCTTTTGTCCTTCACGTAAGCCAAGCAGTCGAATGGCATGGTGAAGTGCTCGACAGTGCTGGCGAGAACTGACCTGCCATTGTAAAGCACGATCTCCTCAGCGATCCTGACGTCATACCCTGCCGGGCCGAGTCCGAAAGTCATTCCGTTCATCACAGTGCGCTCGTGAAACGGCTCGAAGATATTTCGCTTACGAATTGATTGCGCTGATAAAACTGTCATTTCCAAATCCTTTCATACAACGAGCGTCAGGTGCACTGACGCCCTTGTGGCGGCTGTATATAACCAGCGATCTCTATCCTCGCGGAAGGCATGGCTCTGGTCGAAAACGCAAACCTTGTCCCACTGGCTGCCCTGGCTCTTGTGACAAGTGATGGCATAGCCGAAGGTGAACTGCTGCGTGCCTCGAACCTCTTTGAACGGAAGCTTGGCAGCAGCCACGTCGTCCTCGAAGAACTCCTTCCGCACGCTAACCTTCGTGGTTGGGCGTTCGCCTTCAGGGTCATCCATCCAGAGCTGGACGGACTTCTTGCCGACCTTCTTTTTGCCGACGGTCAGGATGTCGCCGTTGAATATCTTGGCGAACCGATCATTGCGCAGGCAGATCAGGGGTTCGCCGGTAAGCGGGAACGGATCTGTCTTCCCGGCAATCTCGCGCAGGCGTCGGTTGTATTGCTGCCGGGTATCATTGCGCCCGACGATGACTACGTCGGCTTCAGTGACGAGCTGACCATCGAGGTTCTTCCGGCTGGTAACAATCAAGCCGTCGGCGTTGATCTCGTCTCCCTTGTACCGACCTTCCCGGATTTCCGTTGCAAGCCGGAGGATCGGGCTTTCAGCTGCCTGTCGGTGAACCTCTGTCAGCATGTAGTCCGGCTTGCGAGCGGTGAAGTAACCGCCGCCCGAGACAGGCGGTAGCTGAGCAGGATCGCCTAGCACGAGGACCGGCCTGCCGAACGACAGAAGATCCTTGCCCATTTCCTCATTCACCATCGAGCACTCGTCGATAACGATGAGGCCGTATTTATCGAGGGCGCCAGGATCTTTCAGGGTGACGCGAACCTCGCCGGTGGATTCGTTGACCTCTGTGTTATAGATCAATGCGTGAATCGTCTTGGCGCCACGACATCCTTTCGAGCGCATGACCCGAGCCGCCTTGCCAGTGAAAGCAGCAAAGGCAACATCGCCCTTGGCATAACTGGCGAGGTGCATTGCGAGCGTGGACTTCCCGGCTCCGGCGAAACCAGCAAGGTAGAACGTTGGCTGATGCCGAATGCGCAGCCAAGCACCGGCGGTTGACAGTGCTTCATTCTGCTGAGGTGACCAGACCGTCATGGCTTCCCTCCCAGCACGGCGCGGCGTTCGTCCCACCATTCCTTTGTTTTCCCATGCGTTTCGCCAAGGATATCGGCCAGCAGGAAGATTGCTTCCACGCTCGCGTCATTCAGTTGGCAAACGTCATCATGGTTGTAGTTCGATGGATTGATCTCGATCAGCGTCTCGTGGGCTGCTCGTGCCGTTTGCTCAGCCGCCGCGAGCTTGGCTTCGAGGGCTTTATGCGCTTGGCCCAATTCCAGACACTGATTATGCAAGAACCGCCAATAATCGCCTTCGGAATGGTCAAGAGCTGCCTCCAACTCCTTAATCCGCGCTGCCTGCGCCGCGTTGTCGGCTTTCAGGCTGTCAAGCTCTTTACGCATCGGATGAGAGGTTGTGCCGTCAGAATGCACAATGACGCCAGCATCCATAGCTTTCTTGTGCCATCGCTCCGTTTTCGCCCGTTCCGCCGCCAATAGATCCCCAGCCTGCGAGCGGCATTGCTCGATAAGCCACGTGGGACCGTCCAGAGATTTGTTGTTGTCAAACCAAGCGATTGCCTCGGGACCACCTTTGAAATAGCCCCAAATGGTCCGCGCCAAGTTCTCGGCCACCGTCACCAGTCCCGTATCTGTAGCGGCAGGCGCGGGGCGGGTATTCCAAGCGGCAATAGCTCGGTCAAAGGTATCGCTTATGTCCTTTTCCACACCATTCGACATTCCATGCGCCCAATGAATGTTTTCAGGTGCATCAAACCAAACTTTGAGGAAGGCTTCCTTGCGCTCTAGTTCACTCGCCATGACGGTCGCCTCCTGATGGGTGGGTGGCAACGCGCTCGATCTTATAATCGCAGTACCGATCTACGCTGTTGAACCATAGGCCTTCGGAAGGCGAATAGCCGTCTTCATCAACATCGTCTGGGCGCTCGATAACATTGCATTCTACGGCGCGAGCAACGACTGTTTCACCTTGGACAACTCTGATTTCTTCGGTGTCCGTGGACCATTCGCCATCGTTGCGGCTACCCTGTCTGTACTCCGCGAGAACTTCCTCGGCGCACTTTATGGCTTCATCAATGGTCTTGAATTTGCCGACGACACAATCACCAAAATGTCCGGGGTCTTTTACCTTGAATAGCTTGCTCATTTCACCCCCTCCGACGCAGGTGACAACCCACTGGCAATACTCCGCATCAGGTCCGCCAGTTCGTCCTTTGCAATCTGCGGGAGAGCGTCGACCTTGGCCGTCAACGATACGAAGTTCGTATAGCCGTGTGCGTTGTTGCTTGTGCGGAAGAGGATCAGCCCGCGCTTGATATCGTCGTGGCGAAACGGTAGATCCGGCTCTGTCAAAGCTTTCTCAACCGCATCGAATACTGCCTGCAGATCGGAGACGTTCGTTAACCCGGCAGGTCTGAACACTTTCTCCATCGTGCGGTCTCCGACGACGTAGACCTCGAGGGCCGTATGGCTGGCATCGTTGTTTGAGCTCATGTCTTGGATTCCTTTAGATTTATCGTGTGGGGACGGGGACTAGTTGGGCCATTGTCACACGCCTCCCGCAGCGGACAGGACGTCGAAAGACCCCTTCCCTTTGAAGATGTAACCGACGCCAGCTTCTCCGGGGATATTCCAGCCGTGACGACGAAGAAGGGAAATGTCCCGATAGATCGTGCGAGGTGACGTATCGAGGATGACCGCGAGGTCGTCCGCTTTGTGGCTGGTGCCATCCTCAATGATACTGACGAGCTGGCGGAGTCGGCGAGCCACGTAATGTGGGACACGGCTTCTCATGATCATTCGCCCTCCCCGTTCAATGCCTCCAGCGCAGCGAAGTGCGCTTCGATTATGTCGTGCTCACGCGGTCGCCAGAACTGCCACCACTTCTCCCGGAGCTTTGGAGGCGACCAATTGCCATCCTCGAAAGCGCGCTTGTGAACGCGCATCAGGGCCTCCTCATGGGACGAGAGTCCCTCCACGCGGTAAGTTGTGCCGCCGAAAGTGCGGGTGACGCCGTAGGTCGTGAATGATCTCATTCGCCCTCTCCCTTCGGTGCCGGTGATGGATTGACAGGCTTGCAAAGGGCGTAAGCCGAGCGGCGGGTATCCCCGGAGGCGTCGACATCAAAGCGCAGAGCTTCGAGAGCGCCGTAACAATCGGTCTGAGTCATCGGTTCCGATCGCTCGTAAACCCCGCAGCCCATCGCTGAAATGCCAGCGCAAATGACGAGAACGTACATCACTGTCGCACCTCCTCGGCACAGATTGCGGTCGCGGCGACCATCTGATCAGGGTCGTACTCAACGATGGAAGGTACATCTAAGGTGCGCAGGTGCGCTTCCATGCCAGCGATGATGCGATCCAGCTCGCGGAGGTCCGTGGTCGCGGACGAAATCCGCTCGGCTATCCTCAGACGCTCCGCCTGAAGCGTGTCCAGGCGGGTCGCAGCATTGTCACGCTCTCGTTCTAAGCGTGTCCGCACGTCGAGGTCGGTCAGGAGTGTGCTGGCTATAGTGCGCTCTGCCTCTGCGAAGGAAGCATCGTCGGAGCGGCGCAGAAAGTCGGGCAGTCTCATTTCATTATCCCTTCACGACTTTGATCTTGGTGATGATCATCTTCTCGTTCTCAGCCAGGAAGATCTTCCGGGCGTGGTTCGGGTCTTTGGCTTCGACGTCGAACGTTCCAGATGACCGGGTGTGAATGCGAAACATCGTCATTCGGATGTATCCCTCTGAATTGTTTTGCGTTTCCCAAGTGGACGGCTTTGCCATTTGCTCTTGCGTGGGGGCTGTTCCTGTCCGGTGGCCTTCGCGATAAGGCGCTGGCGGTACGCCTCTTGCTGCTTGGTGAGCCTGCGGACCTTCGCGATCTTTCCGATGTCTCCATCGGCGGTGGTAATCCGCTTCTCTCCCCCTCGCCCGAATGTCTTGACCCGGTGCTCCTGGGTGAGAAGCATGTCGATGTGGTCCGGGTCGTTGGCCGGCGGGATCGTGTCGCCGGTCAGAGGATTGATTGGTCTGAGCGCCAGAGCCGGGCTGTGATCGAACTCGACTTCTTTGATCGTGAGGCCGAACCTTCGCAGCGCGGCCTCGAGCTTCACCCGGTCTGGAATCCGCTTACGAACCTTTGGGCTGCTCATCGGAAGTGTTCAGCAAGTGAGCAATCAACCCTGCCTTCTCGGGCTGAAGGACGAGGCAGACGACACCACTATCGTCGCCCCGCAGGATCTGTTGCACCGTGACGGAATCCTTTGCCACGTAATATTGGGTTTCAGCATGTGTGCCGTGCAGGTAGACGGCGAGAACTTGGTAAGTCATCGGAATGTGCCTATGCGAATGGAGTGCCGGACATCGTCAATTTGTTGAGCCAGTGACGTGCGGTGTGCCGTATCTCGGGGCTGAGGTTGTCCCTGCGAGGGTCGACGCACCACTCGAGGAATCCTCGGTCCATGTCGGACCAGAGTTTGCCGTAATGATCCTTGGTAAAGCTCACGGTCTTCAGGAGAACCGGCGTGTTGGTGAGCTGGATGAGGACCGATGGATGCTTGTCCTTGACCATCCGTGACAGGATGTGAGCCGTAACGTAGGCGTCGGGCCCGGCCCGGTGTGGCGGCATTGCCAGATGAGGCCATTCGAAATCGGCATCCACTCCTAGCCAGTAGCGCAGCGTCTGGTTGCTGTAGCCCGGCGCGTCTTCCCACAGATGCTTTGCTGACTGCATGGTGCAGATCCAGGGGAACGTGCTGCCGGTGAAGAGCGCCTGTTCAAACGCTGCGTTGTGTGCGCAGAAAACGTCGCCCGGTTCCATGCCGTCCATCAAAGACTTGAACGCGAAGTCCGGCGTTGGTGATTCAGAAACATCCTCGTCTGAAATATGGTGGATGGCGCGCGCTTCAGGTGGCATGGCGATGCCGCAGTTGATGAGAGAGGAGACCGGCTTGCTTACAGCGCCAGTGCTGCCGTCAACGTCGGTGAATCCGAACTCGCAAACGCCAACCGGTTTCCCCCTCTCCCGCTCTTCAACCTTCCCTGTGGTTTCAAAATCGATGCAGCGGATCTTCATGGCCGAGCCTCGCTTACCTGCGTCGAATTGTGAGAGATGGTGTGAGCGCGAAGCTTCAGCACGGCATTGTTCAAGTCCAGCGTGGCTTGCTTGACCATGTAATTCATGACCGTCTTGAGCAGGAACTCGTCATGTCCCATTCTCTGGATGACGTTCCTGACGTAATCATCAGGGTGGTCGCAGGTGACAGAGAGGCGGAACCCTCCGCCCTTCGCCTGGAACTCGGTCAGTAATCTGAGATCAAGCTCCCGTTCGGAGATTTCATATGAGAGGTCACGAGCCTCATCGCCGAAAGTCTTCATGGCATATTCCTCAATTTCACTACGTTTTTCATGCTTGAAAGGTGGGTGACGCCGAGAGGTCGGCGCCACGATTTATGCGATCACGGGTAACTCCCGACGTTCAGCTTCTCGACGCCGAGAAGACTCTTCACCTTGTGGACGAACATCGCGTGCTCGGCTGACCAAGCCAGCTTGTCGGCATCTCGCTTGATTGCCCAATCGGTCATGTCGATGCATGCCTTCATGAGTGGCTTCGCGTAGTCCGGCGTTGCAGATGCCCAATGTTGAGCCGCCTGCTTCAGCACACCTCGGCGATCGCGGGCGTCGATACCCATGTCGAGCGCGATACCGAGCAGCTTTTCGCAACCTTCGAGGATGATGTCGTGGTCCTCACGCTGGATCATGATGTCGTCAGGTGCGGACGGAGGGCCAGACGGTTCCTCCTTCTTGGCATCCTGCTTCGGCTTGCTGCCTTGTCCGGTCTGGCTGGCCCACTCAGCGCTTTGCTCCGACTTTGGCTGCGATTGCTTTGCCGGTTCCTTCTCGCGCTCCTGAGCTGCCCCTGCGTCCATCTTGAAGCCAGTCTGGCTTTGGTCAGTGACGGCCTTGGTCTGATCGTGCTCGATGACTTCGCCAGTGAATGGATTCACCCGCTCGGTCTGACGCGCAGTATTGAACTGGTCGAACATTTCGTCCTGGCGTTCGAGGAGCGCACGGATCTTGTCGTTGTTGATCGGGACATACTTGGAGCCGCGACGAAGCACTGCCTTGCGGTACATCTCGTTCGTCCAGTTCTTCCACGCTGGAGAGTCTGGCGCCTTCGAAGCATTGCGCACTTTCACGAAGTCTTCGATGGACATAGTTTCAAGGTGCATCACCCGCTTCTGGTCATCACGAAAAACGGCATAGCCGCCAGTTACAGCGCCGCGGTCCTTAGCCGTGGCGAATGGGTTTGACTTGTGGAGCAAGGAGTCAGGGTCGGCCTCGTTGAGCACGAACTCGTCATTCTCGTGGACCAGCTTACAGACGATGGAGAAGACGCCGCCGAGCTCTTTCACCCGCTTGATGATGCCCATCACCATGGGCTGGTACTGAAGCTCCCCCTTGTAGGGGATCATCGCGGCTTCCTTGTTGTCCGGGACAAGACCGTCTGCAGCGCACTTCAGGATCTCCCGCTTAATGCTCGTCGTCGAACACTTCAGGATGTCCTGGTTCTGCTGCACGGCAATCAGAAACACCGACTTGAGGCGGTCGAAGCTCTTGCCGCTGTCGATAACGAGGGGCTCGATGTCCCCCCGGATCTGGTCAAGAAATCCGCCGACTGAATCAACGGTGATTAGGTTGCTCATATTGTATTCCTCGGTTGTAGGTAGGCATGACGGAGTGGTTCAGGCGCAGCGGAACCTTCGGCGGCGGAGTCCACAGCTGGTCCGGCCCGTAGCGGTCGAGATAGAAGCGGTAGGTATCGAGAGCGTCCCCGACGATGTTCTTCGCGTGGACAAACATCTTGTCCTCGGTGTCGACGGACAGCGTGACCGGCACCATGCCGTTGTCACGGCGCATCATCACCCATACCCAATCGATCCCCTGCGAGTGCAGGAACGAATGCAGGTATTCCCCTCGCGGAGGCGTTCCGAAGATCATTCCCTGCTCGAGAAGCTTGCGTGCGGCCACATATCCTTCCAGATACGCGGCGACCTGCACGTCGTAGGCCATCTCGTGAACCTTGAGCACTGCCGCCTCTTCGTCCGAGCCGCCCTTGAACGAGTTGAACGATTTCAGGTCGACGATCAGAGACTTGACGCGCTCACCAGCAGGGGCAAGCGAGTAGTCGAGGCGGCACTTGCGGCGGATTCCTCGCTCATCCACCCAGAAGATGGACATTTCAGCGGCACCATCGACCAGAGAGCCAGCCGTCATGACGGAAGTGAGGATCGGATCACGCTCCATGTTCGCAACGGCGTCCTCGATCTCGACCACCTGCCGGTCAGTCAGCTCGACATGGTTCGGATGCTCGGCCTGCCAGCGTGCAAGGATCTCGTCGAAGAATGGCGGGCATTCATCAAGCTCGCGCGCCCTTGCAGTCAGCTCAGGCTTGGTGCCGGTGAGCTTTTGGCCGTGCATGCGAAGGAAGTCCTTGATCTGGTCGGTCGTGTTCAACGCTTCCGGGTAGTCATGCGGTCGCGGCGGCTTTGCATACCGCTTATCGAACTCTTCCTTGCCTTCCAGAACGCGGCAGTGCCATGCGCTGCCCCAGATCAGGTATTCCTGCTCGACTTCGCGACGAGGACGGAGCCGGTCGTACTGCCACTTGCATGGCTTGGATGCCAAATCCTTGATGGACGTCGAGCCGAGCGAAGTATCAGCGTGGTACACGTCTTCTGGCAGGTCGAAGTAAATGCCTGGAGGCAAGGTGTATGTGCCGTCGGCATTAGGGATGAAGTTGAGGTCGGTCATGACGCTGACTCCTCTCTGTTCGATACTTCAGGTTGGGTGATGACGTCAGGCAGTGACCGTTCGATCATGTCAGCCAAGCCGCGAAGGAACCCGGCGGACTGGACGCACTTCTCTTGCGCCCCTGAGATCCGGGAATGAAACATGTAGGCTGCATTGACATTGAGCTCCGACCCTATGACTGGATCTCGCCTACCGCCGTTCTGCTTGGCCCACTCATCGTTGTATGTGGAGGAGAAACCGGCTGCCCTTACGATCTCGTCATCTGTCATTTCAACGAGATACGCCCTGTCTGTTTGCGCGATGATCTTCATTCTGCAGCCTCCAAACCAGAGGCGACGTGCCCGTCTTCGATCACCACAGCCGTCTCGCGGCCGGACGAAACCGTCTCGATCCACACCTGCGTGTCGTTTTCCTGTGCAAACTCGGTCAGCAAGGCCATCGAGTCCGCGTCGAGCAGTGAGCCGTCACGTACACGGATAACCCTGAGCGTCGGATTCATCGCAGCCGCCACCGCGATAGATGCGCGGAGCTGCTCGGCGTCGCTTGCCTGCTCAAACGGCTGGCCGTTAAGGATGACAGCCTCGTCCGTGAGCTGAAGGCCGGCAATGGGCAGGTTCGCTGCGACGACGGCGTTTGCGGATGCCTGGTTGATAGCATCGATGCCCTTGGTGAGCTCGTCGCTCTTCTGCTGGAGAGCCTTCATCTGGTCGACGAGCTCTTCGCGGGCCTTGATTTGGGTCAGAGCGCCATTGATCTCATCCGCTTCCGAAATCTTCTCGCGGATCGGATTGGTATCGATGCGGTCTGCGATCTCGATGCCATCAAGCTCGTCGTTAAGCTCCTCGATCCGCAGCTCTTCTTGATTAAGCGCATGCTGGAGGTCGTTGATCGCCTGTTTCTTGTTGGCGATGGAGTTGCGGGTGCGCTCGATGTCGCCGTTGATGGCCTGCGCCTTGCTTTCGGCGGCGGTCACGGCGGCGTTGTGGTCCATGGCCTTCTGAAGATCCTGCACGAGGTCTTCAACGCTGACCTTTTCAGAGACCCCGCACTCAGGGATGACGATGGACTCGATACGAGCCTTCAGGTCGCGGATCGAACGGTTGACGTCCGTGCGCTCGGTGAAAAGCTCCTTGGATTCCTTGTCAGCGGCATCGAAGTCGTAGTCCTTGACCAGAGACCGGAGCGCCTTGACCTGATCCTGAGCTCGCATACGGGAGAAAGAGAGCGGGTCGAAGGTAAGGTCGCCGAGGAAGCGGTTGAGTAGCTCCTGCGGGCTGCCAAACTTCGCTCCGTCCCGGTTTTCTACGGTGAGCGAGATCGTTAAATCGCCGTCAGCCTTCACCTTGAATTTTTTGGTGACTGGACTTCCCCTTCAAAAATGGAGGGCTTCTGTTAGACAAGACTGACAGGAGACTTAGAATTGAAGCAGCGAGAATT
>NZ_VEWK01000061.1 GCF_006376675.1 Brucella pecoris | reverse complement strand
TTGATCCAGCCTCCGCTTCTGCGTGAACACCGCCTATATCAGGCAGATTGGCTTTTGCGTTTTTATGGTTTCACCGCCGAGGAAATCGCTACCGGCACGAAGGCTGGTCATCTTGATTTGGAACTGGATCCAAAACTTGCCTGGGCCATACAGCACCGTGGCCTATTCCCTCTGGATGTAAACCGTGCAAGCCGTGAATTGCTGCTGCGTGTTCCTGGATTCGGTACCCGCACGGTGGATCGCATAATCGTTGCGCGCCAGAACGGCGGTTTAAGATACGAAGATCTGGTGCGGATAGGTGCCAACATGAACAAGGCACGCCCCTTTATCATGACACCTGGCTGGTCGCCGGGGCGGCTCATCGACAACGTCGATTTACGCGCTCGATTTGCACCTCCCGCTGAGCAACTGCGGCTATTATGATCTATTCCGTTAAACTACCCGACGGCGGCACCTTCGATGCGTGGCGTGAGATGGCGCGCATCGCGATATCACATGGTATCGAGCCAAATGATATCGATTGGATCGGAGCAGACGGATTGTTTGATGGGGCGTCGCTGCCCAATGCGCCTGGTGAGCATAAGGCAAGCGTTACGCAGGGGTTTTTGAAGCTTGCGCATTCGGTCATCTGGCATTCGAATCCGGAACGGTTCGGACTGCTCTATCAGGCGTTATGGCGGCTTGACCGAAACGCGGGAGAACCTTTAAGCCATGCCGACCCGCTTGGGCGGCGGCTGCATCTCATGGCAAAATCGGTTGGTCGTGATATCCACAAGATGCATGCTTTCGTACGGTTTCGCGAATTACCTGAGACTGGATTGCGTCGTCGCTTTGCAGCCTGGTTTGAGCCGGAGCATAATATAGTCGAACCGGGTAGTTCCTTTTTTGTAAAGCGTTTCGCGGATATGGACTGGGTGATCGCCACGCCCAGGCTTACAGCTCGATTTGAGGCCGGCAGACTTAGTTACCACCCAGGCGGCACACGCCCTGACTTATCGGAAGATGTCACCGAAACGCTTTGGGGCACCTATTTCGCGAACATCTTCAATCCGGCACG
>NZ_VEWK01000060.1 GCF_006376675.1 Brucella pecoris | reverse complement strand
ACGAAGTTTTTCGGCGAGTTCAAGGCGTATGACCAGATCGACGCCGCTCCTGAAGAGCGCGCCCGTGGCATCACGATCTCGACGGCACACGTCGAGTACGAAACCGCAAACCGTCACTATGCACACGTCGACTGCCCAGGTCACGCTGACTATGTGAAGAACATGATCACCGGTGCGGCACAGATGGACGGCGCGATCCTGGTTGTTTCGGCTGCTGATGGCCCGATGCCGCAGACCCGTGAGCACATCCTGCTCGCTCGTCAGGTTGGCGTTCCGGCAATCGTGGTGTTCCTGAACAAGTGCGACCAGGTTGACGACGCAGAACTGCTCGAACTGGTTGAACTGGAAGTTCGCGAACTTCTGTCGAAGTACGACTTCCCGGGCGACGAAGTTCCGATCATCAAGGGCTCGGCTCTTGCTGCACTGGAAGATTCCTCGAAGGAACTGGGCGAAGACGCCGTTCGTTCGCTGATGGCCGCTGTTGACGACTACATTCCGACCCCGGAACGTCCGATCGACCAGCCGTTCCTGATGCCGATCGAAGACGTTTTCTCGATCTCGGGTCGTGGTACGGTTGTGACGGGTCGCGTTGAGCGCGGTATCGTCAAGGTTGGTGAAGAAGTTGAAATCGTCGGCATCAAGGCGACGACGAAGACGACGGTTACCGGCGTTGAAATGTTCCGCAAGCTGCTCGATCAGGGCCAGGCTGGCGACAACATCGGTGCACTGATCCGCGGCGTTGGCCGTGAAGACGTAGAGCGCGGCCAGGTTCTCTGCAAGCCGGGTTCGGTTAAGCCGCACACCAAGTTCAAGGCAGAAGCCTATATTCTGACCAAGGACGAAGGTGGCCGTCATACGCCGTTCTTCACGAACTACCGTCCGCAGTTCTACTTCCGCACGACGGACGTGACCGGTGTTGTCACGCTGCCGGAAGGTACGGAAATGGTTATGCCTGGCGACAACGTCACTGTTGACGTCAGCCTGATCGTCCCGATCGCCATGGAAGAGAAGCTCCGCTTCGCTATCCGTGAAGGTGGCCGCACCGTCGGTGCAGGCATCGTCGCTTCGATCATCGAGTAATGA
>NZ_VEWK01000006.1 GCF_006376675.1 Brucella pecoris | reverse complement strand
GGAGCACAGGCCATCGGCCCCGTGCTCCAGGGCCTCGCAAAACCCGCAAACGACCTCTCCCGCGGCTGCTCCGCTGACGACGTCCTTCACATGATCGCTATAACCGTCAATCAGGTAATGTGAGGGACAATAAAGCGCTACTTGCGGACTGCTAGGGCTTCAGGAAGCGGGTGGCGATGCCGTAAAGAAATTGCGGCAGAACCGTAAAGGCATAGGGTGCATAGACCCGCTCCAGCCGTTGGTGATATTCGCGGCCCCATGGGCCGATATTCACCACCGGATAGGAAAGTGCTTTCGAATTGGCACGATCAATAAACTGAGCCGCCGGTGTGTTGGCCGCAATGATTTCACTATCTGTCGCGTCCGGGATGTGACCGAAGAAGCTCATATCCGAAATACCGGCAAAGATTTCCCGATACCGGATCGTCGTATTAAACTGATGTTCTGCATCCACACGCGCCTTTTCCAAAGAATCTGCAAAACGCTGTTCTTCAACCGTTTCAGATCCCATGCGAACATGCGGATAGACGAGACTTCCGAAGCCTATAACGACCGTTGGGCCTGTGATACGGGCCTCAGCGACCATGCAATTGACGAGTTCCCGCGTCATGAGGAGTGGGTTGTCGCTACTCGAAAGTTCGGCCTCCATCACGGCAAGCCGTTCCAGCGCCGCATCGCCACCGATACGCCGGACCTCCTCGCGCAGCTCAGCCGTAGTTAGAATTCGTCCCTTGTGATTTACGTCGGCTTCACTGCCGACGAGCTTTGCAAACCGCTCCGCTTCGACATTGAAGTGAGTAATCGCGCGATCCAACGCCTCGCCGACAACCGCCTTGAACCGCTGGAACAACGCGTCGGGCGAAACGGAATGGGTCAGCCAGTTGAAGGCAATCCATGTTCGTTCCGGTGTGGTCACTTCATAGCCGCCACGGAAATCCCGCGCCTCCAAGCAGATCGGAGGCGGCGAAACTTCGCCCTCCGCCGTGTCGCAGAGGGTTGCATTGGCTTCCACTGCCCGCATAATTTCGGATGCGATGAGGTGCGCGCTGACACCTTCGAACGGATAGCTCGCATGTGACGGCTGCCCAACGACGAAAGCAAAGGGAAGCTGCTTGCCGATTGTGCCACGATAAATGGCGCGGCCTTCCACACCGTCACCTTGATCGCTCGTTGCATCCAGATTGATACCAGCGACAATATCGAGGCCCCATCGTTCGGCAAGCTCAGGCAAGGCGTCGCGCAGGCTGCGCATTCCCCGCGAACCGCGTTCTTCGTCAGGGGTCGCGAACAGGATCAGATTGCCTTCGCGATCAGGCTGTTGCGAGAAATATTCCAGTGTGGCGATACCCGCTGCTACGCCGCTCTTCATGTCGAGCATGCCGCGTCCTGGGATGTAGTTTCCGCTCTGGAAGTCAGCGAGCGCCTTTTCTTCGTTCGGTGCAAGCGGGCGGCTCGTAAGATCTGCCAGAAGAGCTTCCAGCAAGGCGTCCGGTTCGAAAGCCAGATGCTTCAAATCGCGATAATTGCCCGTTTCCACCACATCGAAATGTCCGGCCAGCGCCAGGGTTCGCCGCCCGATACCGCGAACGACCGCGATGACATTCTTGGTCATAGGCGAACCGTGACTGTCGATGACGGCAATGTCGTCAGGATTCTTCTGGAAATAAGGAATCTCACGCAGAAGCTCGGCAAGCTTCGGACCGAAGGATGCCTCGTCAGGCGTTCCGGTCTCGCTCGGCCATCGTACCATGCGATAGGAGAGTTCTCGCACCCGTTCCGTCGGGTTCCATTCTTTTGGGGATGCCACGGTCTTTCCTCGCTTAATAATTCCCCGTCTCCGTGCCTTGTAGAAGGCACAGACGGGTTCTCAAAACTGGTTTAGAGCGCGTTTCGATCTGATATGATCAGATCGGCGCTCTAACTTCTTCTATTTCAAGCATAATCTTATCGATCCTCGTTTCACTCCGGTCGGATTATGCTCTAAACGTCGACTTACTGGTTGAGATGTTTCTTGAGGAACGCTCTCGTTCGTTCATTTTCCGGATTGCTGAAGATCACGTCCGGCTTGCCCTCCTCGACCACAACGCCCTTGTCCATGAAGAGCACCTTGTCGGAGACTTCAGCGGCAAAGCGCATTTCGTGGGTCACAATCAGCATGGTCATGTGCTCCTGTGCAAGCTGCTTCATGACCTGGTTGACCTCCTCGACCAATTCCGGGTCGAGCGCGGAGGTCGCTTCGTCGAACAGCATGACTTTCGGCTGCATGGCAAGCGCACGAGCGATAGCCACGCGCTGTTTCTGACCGCCCGACAGGCGCGACGGATACATTGAAGCCTTGTCAGCAAGGCCAACCTTCTTCAAAAGTGAAACGGCCAGTTCCTGTGCTTCCTGCCTGCTCTTGCCCTTAAGTTTGATTGGGCCGAGCGTGATGTTTTCCATGACATTGAGATGCGGAAACAGATTGAAGTGCTGGAAAACCATGCCCATCTGCTGGCGCACCGCATTGATGTGCCGCTCGAAAGCGCGTCCGCTCAACGACTGGTTGACCTGAACGCCGTCCAGTAGGATTTGGCCTGAATTGACCGTTTCCAAATGGTTGATAGAGCGCAGCAAAGTGCTTTTACCGGAACCGGACGGACCGATGATCGCGATGATCTGGCCGCGCTCGACAGACAGGTCGATACCTTTGAGGACTTCGAGTGCACCATAAGACTTGTGGACGTCCCGCACTTCCACCATGGGGTTACTGTTGCTCATCGGTAAGCCTCGACTTTCTTTTCCATCCAGTGCAATCCGGCTTCCAGGATGAGATTGAGTACGTAGAAGATCACTGCGGCAGTGATGTAGAATTCAAACGGGCTGTAGGTCTCGCTGATCGCCTGTTGCGATGCATGCACGAGCTCGGTAATGCCGATCACTGACACGAGTGCCGTATCCTTCAGCAGGGCGATGAGGTTGTTGCCCACCTGTGGCAGCGCGTTGCGGACGGCCTGCGGCACGATGATGTAGCGCAGTGTCTGGCCGCTGCCGAAGCCAAGAGATCGTGCGCCTTCATTCTGCCCCGGATCGACAGTCTGGATAGCGGTGCGGAATATATCAGAATTATAGACCGCGAAATGCAAGCCAAGGCCGATGATACCCGTCCATACAGCCGGGATGTTGATGCCGATCTGCGAGAGACCGTAATAGAGCAGGAACAACTGCAGAAGCAGCGGGGTACCCATGAAAAGCCAGATGAAAAAACGAACAGGATAACGCACCAGCCAGTTGCCATAGAGCACGAGCAGGGCGAATGCGATGCCGCCGAAGAAGCTGACGATGGACGAGGATACAGCGATGATGAGCGTCCACCAGATGCCCGTCATCAGAAGTTCGGTATAGGGCGGGACGATGGAAAAATCGAGTTGCATGGGATCACCGCCTATTTGAGTGCGTAGCGGGCTTCGAGGAAATCGACGAAGCGTGCAACGATGTAGATGAGAACCATGTAGATGGCCGCGGCGATGCCGAAGATTTCAAACGGGCGGTAGGTCGAGCCGATGAAGCGTTGGGCCGTATAGGTCAATTCGACCACGGAAATCGCTGAAACCAGAGCCGATCCCTTGATCAGCATGATGGTGTTGACGCCCAGCGAGCGTATCATCAGCCGTGCTGCCTGAGGCAACACCACAAAGCGCATCGACTGTCCGCTGCCGAAGCCGATGGAACGGGCAGCCTCCCTCTGACCGACATCGACCGTCAGAATGGCGCCCCGCATGGCTTCGGCGTAATAAGCGCCGATATTGAGACCAAGACCGATAGCACCTGCTGCGAACGGTTCAAGATTAATGCCAATCTGCGGCCCACCGAAATAGAGAACAAAAAGCTGCAGCAGGCATGGTGTGCCGCGAAACACGCTGACATAAGCTGTTCCGATGAAACGCAGCGGCCAGAAGCGCGACAGTTTCGCGGCTGTGGCAAGAGCACCGACGCTCAAACCGATGAGAATGGCAAGCGCCGATATTTCGACGGTAACCAGGGCGGCCTCCAGGAAGTATGGAAAGACCTCCGCCATCAAAGAGAAATTCATTATCTCCCCTTTCCTGTCTGGAAAACCAAGTCGGAAAGCCAAGTTGCCGGGACGCTTGTTTAGCAGTCGTCCCGGCAAGGGGTTTCATACGGTTAGCGGATGTCTCGGCCGACCCACTTGGTTGAGATTTTCTCGTAGGTACCGTCAGCTTTCATGTCATCGAGAGCCTTGTTGATCGCATCCTTCAGCTCAGGGTTCCCCTTGCGCAGAGCAATCCCGACATTGTCGGTGCCCTTAAGTTCCGGCGTTTCGAGCTGGCGAACCTTCTCACCGCTCTCCTTGATGGCAATCAGGATCGGAATGTCGTCCGATGCAATCGCGTCCACGCGTCCCGAACGAAGCTCAAGCAGCAGTTCAGGAATGCCCTTGTAGGTACGAACGGTCCAGCCGCCCTGCTCGCGCGCCCACTTGTCACTGGTTTCGCCAAGCGTAACGGCAATGGTCTTGCCCTGCTTCAGCTCGTCCATGGACTTGACTGGCGAAGCTTCCGTCACGAAGATGCCACGGCCACCGCGATAGTATGGGCCTGCGAAATCGACGGCCTTTTCACGTTCCGGCGTGATGCTCATGCTGCCCACGACGACATCGAATTTGCCTGCGCGCAGTCCGGCAATGATACCGTCGAAAGCCGTAGTTACGACAACGGGCTTCACATCGAGGCGCTTGGCAATTTCGGTTCCGATATCGACGTCGAAGCCGACAACCTGGTTCTGGCCGTCAACAAAGCTGAACGGCGGAAAAACACCGCTCATGCCGATACGCAATTCACCGCTCTGCTTGACCTTTTCGAGGTCATCCGCATGAGCGGGCGCAAGCATCATCAGCGCGCCGACGCCAGCGGCAATAAGCGAAGACAAAAGGTTTTTCATTTCATTTTTCTCCTAGGTGACCGTAACGCGATCACGGGCGATGCCCGTTCCGAGCGCCTGACAGGACGCATCTTTCCAAATCGTCGACGCCCGACAGGCGGCGACAAATTTCTCGGGAAAACTGATTCGGAACAGGCAAGATCATCGCGTCCTGGTTACCCAGGAGCGGGAGAAAGAAAAGCTCCATCGACCCACCTCCGAAATTCCCCTTGCCGGTTGCGTAGCTGCTTATCCGGCTTGTTTGTTTTCAAGCACGCTAACGGAGCAAAGGATCAACGAAAACGCCATTTCGGCATAGAAATGTTCAGCAATTTGCGATAAACGCAATCAAACTGACGAAATCGTCAGAACAGTGGTGTAGTGATGGATGATCTGGATCAACGATTAATCTCGGAACTGCGCATCAATGCGCGCGCGTCCATCCCGACGCTTGCCAGCATTCTGGGCGTAGCGCGCGGCACGATACATAGTCGGATGGAACGTCTGATCGCATCGGGCGTCATTGCAGGCTTTACCGTGAGGCTGAAAGATCATGGCTCCACCGACATGATCCGCGGTATCATGATGATCGAACTGACCGGACGAAATATCAAAAGCGCGATCGCGACGTTGCGTAAAAACCCCGGCTTTTCGGCTGTAAACACCACGAATGGAACATGGGACCTGATCGCCGAGATTGAAGTCCCCAACATGAATGAGTTTCACCGGCTGGTAACCGGAATCCGCGCCATGGACGGGATTGCGAAGTCCGAGACGCATATCTTTCTCGGACCCGCTTGAGCAATCGGCGGCTTATTCCGCCGCTTCCGCCACATAACCGAATTGCATGATTGCATCCGGCGCGGCGACGCCCGGCAGAATACGACCGTCATCCATCGGCGCACCCATCTGGGTGGTCATCGGAATGACGCCTGCCCATATCGGCAGGGTATAGTCGGCATCGTCATCCTTCGGCGGACCCGAACGAACCTTTGCCGAGGCCTCGTTCAGTTCCAGTTCCAGAAGCATAGTGGCCTTCAGTTCCTTGGCCATCATCGGGCGCAGCCCTTCCCAACGTCCTGGTAGCAAACCGTTCACGAAACTGCGCAAGTGATGTTCTTTCGTTGCAGCATCCGTCACCCTGCGCGCTGTTCCGAAAGCCATGACCGAGCGATAATTGCAGGAATGATGGAATGCCGAGCGGGCGAGAACCAACCCATCAAGCAGCGTAAAGCTCACACAAACTTCAGTTTCGTTGCAGCTTTCCAGCATACGGCTGGCGGATGATCCGTGCCAGTAAATGAAATTGCCTTCCCGCCAGACCAGCGTCGGTGTGACATAAGGCGTTCCGTTGAACACATACGCCACGTGCGCCAGCGGTTGAGCATCGATGATTGCGTGCACCGTGGCTGCGTCGTAGGCACCGCGTTCATGCATGCGTTTTACGCGGCTGCGTTCGGAAGGGACTGTCGTCATGGCCGATATTTCTCCTTTATGTTCGGCCAGATTGGCGCCATAGTGGCTTTGAGAGAATAGCCACTTTGAACGAATATAATAATGCCAATTTCCAACACCCTTCCAGAGTTAGGGATTGATCGTGCCAGCGATATCCCGCTTACCACCCAGTTGGTCGAGCAGATCAGGCAGGCGGTCCTGGCCGGGCGGCTGAAGCCTGATGCGAGATTGCCGTCCACGCGCGCCTTGTCACTGGAGCTGGGCCTCTCCCGTACTACCGTTCTGGCCGCATTCGACCAGTTGATTTCCGAAGGCTATCTGGAGGGAAGGCAAGGCTCCGGCACCCATGTCGCGGCAGAACTTCCAGACACCAGTCTAACGGTCAACCAGCAGCCTGCGCACCGAGCAACAACGCCCCAGCGTTTTCATCGAGAGGAACCCAAACCCTTTCGGCTGGGCGTATTTGATAGCGATCATTTTCCGCATGATCAGTGGGGCAAACTGCTCGGGCGAATCTGGCGCGCGCCTTCCTATGATCTATTGAACAGTGAGGACGTGTTCGGCTTTCATCCCTTGCGATCATCGCTGGCCCGTCATTTGCACGAATGGCGCGGCATGGTCGTATCCCCGGAACAGATCATTATCACCGGCGGCAGCGCGGACGCCTTAGCTCTCATCAGGGAAGCTCTATTTGTACCCGGCGATAAGCTATGGATGGAAGAACCAGGCTATCCGCCTGCGCGCAAGATTCTCGGCGTCAATGGTCTCGACATTATCCCAGTCCCGGTTGACGGTAGTGGTCTGGATGTTTCCGTTGCGCGGGAAAAGGCCACTGATGCACGCGCCGCTTTCGTTACCCCCGCTCGTCATCATCCAACGGGCGTAACGATGACCCTTGGCCGTCGGCTTGAGCTTATCGCCTGGGCCAGAGAACGCGACGCGATCATCATTGAGGACGACTATGACAGCGAGCACCGTTATGTAGGTCAGCCCCTGCCATCCCTCATGTCGCTTGATCCGGAACGCATCCTCTATATCGGAAGCTTCTCCAAAGTCTTCTCACCACTCTTGCGACTGGGGTTTCTGATTATACCATCGCATATGACCGATCGTTTCAGGGCGCTGCGACACAGCCTGTTCCCCGCGCCATCGCCATTGGCCCAGCCAGCATTGGCAAGTTTTATTGAAACGGGAGCCTTTGCCCAGCATATCAGGCGCATGCGCCGCACACACGCATCGCGCCGTCGCAAGCTGATCGCAGCACTTGCGCCTGGAGAGCCAAAACTGTTCCGGATTGAGGCTCCTCCTGCGGGGCTATCCTTGTTGCTGGCCTTGCCAGAAGGACAAAGCGATACACATCTTGCAGATATTCTCGCAGAGGCTGGTATCGATGTTCATCCACTATCAACGCTCTATACGAAACTGACGCCACGCCAAGGGCTTATCCTCGGGTTTTCAGGATTTGATGAAACCGCGCTGGAGAATTCTGCAACAGCACTGATGAAAATTCTCGAACAATCGAATTAGAGATTGTGCATTAGCAATTTCGTAAACTTTGGATTCAGCATTTCCCAGTAAGCTTTGATTAGCAATTAGCTCGGAAGGAGCGTTGCAGCCCACTTGTTTTGCGTTACGGGTGCTCATGCGTTCTTCGGTTGTATCAGTCATTGCCCTTGCCTGCGCCGCTTTGACGGGCTGTACGTCAAGTTCTGGTATCGACAGCATCATGCTCCAGTCGAAGACCTCGGCTGAGACCACGAGTTCGGTGGCTCGCCCGGTCCCACCCGCTCCCTTGAGCGAAATGGCAAGCGCACCGCAGCCAATGCCTGCATCCCAGCAGGAAGAAGTTTTGGCCTGGGCTGGCCCCATACCTGATGCGGGCCCGTTCAAGGCGGAACCACCCGCGCCCATCACGCCTCAGCCACAGCTACAAGAGCGACCACAGGCGCGCATCTCGGTTCCAAAGCCCGAAGTCGCAGCCTATCCGCCAGCGCGCCTTACACCGCAAGAACGGTCGAAAATCTACAGTCATCGTTTCCGTGATGCGAAACCGATCAATTTCGGACGCTCTTCTCCGCGCAAGCTGGCAGTGCATGGCGTGGACGTATCTCGTTGGCAGGGCAATATCGACTGGGTAAAATTGCGCACGCAAGGGGCAAACTTCGCCTATATCAAGGCAACCGATGGCGGTGACCATCTTGATCCCAAGTTCCGCGAGAACTGGCGCGGGGCGAAAGCGGCGGGTATCAAGCGCGGCGCATACCATTTCTTCTACTGGTGTCGCGTAGCAAGCCAGCAGGCTGACTGGTTCATCCGCAACGTTCCGAAGGAAGCCGACGCGCTTCCACCTGTCATCGATGTCGAATGGAACGGCGATTCCTCTTGCAAGAGACGGCCTTCTCCGGCGCAGGTGCGGGAAAAAATGCAGGTCTTCATGGACAGGCTGGAGCAGCATTACGGCAAGCGGCCAATTATCTATACCGCACCGGATTTTTACGATGACAATCTGAAAGGCGCCTTCACCAATTATCCATTCTGGTTGCGTGCCGTCGCCCAGCATCCATCCAAGGTCTATCCGGGTCGCCCGTGGACCTTCTGGCAGTATTCAGGATCAGGGCTGTCACAGGGCGTGAACGAAAAAATCGACCTGAATGTCTTCCACGGCTCCGAAGACGATTGGCACAGATGGCTGGCGCGTGCCGCCAGCTAGAGCATTTCCGGTTTAAATTGAATCATTGAAAATGCTCTAATTCTTTGTTTTTACGCGCATCTTATCCGAAAACCGTTTCGCACTTTTCGGAATGCGCTCTAATCACTTGCGAAACTGGCCACCGGCCAGTTTGAGTGTTATGAGGTCATATCAGGGATAACCGAAGCTTTGCCTCGAAACCCGGCATGCAACATCGCCATGCCGGGCCATTTGCTGCCCGCATGGTGTTACCATGAAAGGGAATGGCAAGTATGGACGTTCGGCTATTCGTGCTGGCGCTGGCAACCTTCGTTACTGGCACTGCGGAGAATATCATCGTTGGCATTCTTCCGGGCCTCGCCCCCGGTTTGAATGTTTCAGTCAGTGCCGCCGGGCAACTGACTTCTGTTTTCTCGATTACCTTTGCTCTTACTGCACCACTGGCACTCATCCTCACGGCGCGGTTTGAGCGAAAAAATATTCTGATCAGTGCACTGACCGTTTTCATCGCAAGCAATATCATCGCATGCATCAGCCCCAACTATCTCATCCTGTTTGCCGCTCGTATGTGCATGGCTGCTGCAAGCGCAGTCGTCTGTCTGATTGCCACAATGCTGGCGACGGAACTGGTCAGCCCTGCGATGCGCGGACGCGCCATCGGAATCATATTCATGGGTATCAGCGGATCGATGGTGGCAGGCGTTCCAGCAGGAATGATCGTCAACGATTGGCTGGGCTGGCGCGCAGTATTCTTCTGTCTGGCATTGATGGCAGCTTTGGCTCTGCTTCTATCATCAGGTTCACTGTCCCAAGCCGGACGCAGTCTGGGCGGTATGCCGCCCTACAAACCTCATCTGAAATCATTCGGGCTGGTGTCAGCGCAACTTGTTTCGATCCTGATGATCGGCGGTCATTTCGTATTATTCGCCTATCTCTCGCCTTACCTTCTGGAAGCAGTGCACATCTCTTCCCAAAACGTTATCTGGGCAATGGTGGCCTTCGGTGTAGCTGGAATGACCGGAGGATATCTGGGAGGGTTGCTTGTTGACAAACTGTCACCGCGGCTGGCTCTCGTGCTGACGCCACTTTTCTATCTGACGGCCCTGGCGGCGATACCGCTCACGACCGGATCCAGCATTATTTTCGGCGCGGTGCTGATGATCTGGGCCTGCATCAGTTGGATGATATCGCCCGTCGTTCAGAGCTTTCTCATCACAACCGATCCAGTAACCGCAGATGCCGGTATCGGGATCAATCTGTCGGCCATGCATATAGGCGTCGCGCTTGGCACCGCGACGGGTGGCCTTGCACTGCAACGCTTGTCCCTGCAAGCCCTGCCCTGGATCGGGTGTTTTCTGGTCGCGCTTTCGCTGTTGTGCGCTCTCAACACTTCCCGATATTTTCGAGGTCGTAGGACGTCGATTGATACATCTCGTTGATCCAGTTGCCGAAAAGAAGATGCGCGTGGCTGCGCCAGCGATTTTCCGGCTGGCGCGTCGCGTCGTCACCGGGGAAATAATTCGCCGGAACCTTCGTTTCAGGCTGAACCTGAATGTCACGGAAATACTCATCCGCAAGCGATGTGGTGTCATATTCCACGTGATTGAACATGTGTAGCGAACGATGACGGGGGTCATCAAGCAGGCAAAGCCCCGTCTCTGGACTATCGACTAGCACTTTCAGATCGCTATTGGCCGGAATGTCGCTTTTGCGCACTTCAGTCCAGCGCGAAACCGGTATTTTGAAATCATCCGAAAACCCGCGAAGGTAGGGCGATGACGGTGCAAGGTTGCGCTGGCTATAGACGCCTGACGCCTTACCCGGCAGTTCGTACTTGCCCATACCATGGAAATGATGAACAGCGGCTTGCGCGGCCCAGCATATATTGAGAGTCCGGTGTACATGGGTCTGCGTCCAGTTGAAGACACGCTGCATTTCGTCCCAATAGGTAACTTCCTCAAATTCGAGACGTTCGACCGGAGCCCCTGTGATGACAAAGCCGTCAAATCGCTGGTCCTGTACCTCTTCCCACGGCTGATAAAAGGATAGCATGTGATCGGCAGGCGTATGGCGTGCCACATGGTTGGTGATACGAACAAGGGTCAGCTCCACCTGCAGCGGGGTTGCTCCGAGAAGGCGGGCAATCTGCGTCTCGGTGGTAACCTTGTTGGGCATCAGGTTGAGCAGGCCGATCTTCAGCGGACGAATATCCTGACGAACGGCATCTGCTTCGCGCATGACCATAACGCCCTCGGCCTGGAGAACACTGGTTGCTGGCAGATCATCAGGAATTTTAATCGGCATGTCGCGTCGGTCCCTAGTTTATGCTGGAGATGACGCGAGTGGCTTTTTCCGTATATTTGCCGGTTTGGCCACATCCTCTCTTTGCAGAGAGTACCACCTTGCCCGGAGAGGCAGGTTGGCGTTGGGCGTCTCCCCAACTCTTGATGTGCCGATACTTCTACTCAAACTCTTTGGGAGTCGCAATAGGGATTAAGTGTCACCTTAAAGTGTATGAGAAATTTCAGCTTCGCGAACCAAACGGTTCGCGAATTTTACACTCACAGACACCCTGAATTTGGAATAGACGCCCTTTTTAAATGCCGTCGATTGCGGCTTTCAAAGCGCTTACGCGCTGGGCCGACGTCCGAAATGATTGTTCGGCAGCAAAACCGAGGGCGATAGCGCGAGAATCCTTCTCTTCGAGCGGGACGCGGCACGAAGCATGAACTTCTATTGCGCCAGTGGCGTCCACTATTCGACCCACATTCTCGGCGTTGACGCCGCTGCCGGGCATGATGCTGATGCGCCCGCGAGCAATTCCAGTCAGCCGCTGCAAATTATCCAGCCCCTCTTCCGCGGTTTGTGACAGGCCGGACGTCAGGATGCGCTCGCAACCAAGTGCAATTGACTGCTGCAATGCAACCGTCATATCCGGAACCAGATCGAAAGCGCGGTGAAGCGTCGTTCCAAGACCTTTTGCCTCCGCAAGCAGTCTTTCCAACATAGTAACATCCAGTGAACCATCATTCAGCGAAGCGCCGACAACGACACCAGTCAAACCAGCACTTCTGGCGTTGCCTATGTCGGACACCATTACGGTCTCATCTTCAGTCGAAAAGCGGAAGTTGCCCGCGCGTGGTCTGATCATTGCGTAAACCGGGATCGGTGCTTTCGAGGCAAGCTCCATCAATGCCTGCGAGGGTGTCAATCCACCCAGTTCAAGCGCCGAACAGAGTTCTATGCGATCTGCACCGCCTTCGATTGCCAACCGCAACCCTTCAGCGCTATCCACGCAGACTTCAAGTAACACACTCACGTCTGATGCCCCAATATCGCTGCCCCCACCAAACCGCCATCGCTGCCGAATATACCCGGAACGACTAACGGCCTGTCAGTTTTTCGCAGAATTCTGGCTCTCACCGCCGTGTCAAGCGCCGAAACCAACTCCGAAGCGGTAGCAAGTCCGCCGCCTACCGGAATGATCGACGTACCGGTTATGTTGACGACTGCGGCGAGCGGATCGGCCACCAGTTGAAGATAGGCGGCAATTGTCCGTCTTGCCTCCTGACGACCTTCCAGCCATTCCTGCAGGACTCTATGGCTATTCGCTTCAATACCATTCAGAAACTGGTGTAGTCTCTCGATCCCGCGTGCGCCACCAATCGTATCGACACAACCACTTTGCCCGCAACCACAACTGAAGCGTGGGACCAGCACAGTTTTTCCGTCGATTTCTACACAGGTGTTGAGGATCGGGCCGTGCCCCCATTCGCCGGTCAAGCCGCCTTTACCGCGAACCAACCGGCCATCGACGACAAGCCCGCCGCCAACGCCAGTACCCAACACTGTGCAGAAGACAATCTCATGCCCTTTTCCAGCACCTTCGATTGCCTCGGCCAGGGCCAGACAATCGGCATCATTGGCGGCGATCACCTGTCGCTGCAATCGCTCACCGAGTTCAAAGCTTAGCCGGTGATCGGTGATGCAAGGGATATTCGCAGAGAAAGCGGTACTTGTATCCGGATCAACCAATCCGGCAATGGAAAGCGCAAGTGGCCCTTCGTCATCCGATGCATGAATACGAAGCGCTGTTTCCAATGCGCCCCCGAATTCGTCCCAACTGTTTGCTGATGTCGGCAGTTTTTCAAGAAGCTCGATACTTCCTGAATGTGTCGAACGCGCCAGCCGGATGAAGGATCCGCCAACATCTGCGGCGAACACAGTTCCAGCCCGTTGAGACTGACGCATCCTTCTGTCGTGCATGATCAATCTTCCGCCGATACGTTTCGATGTTCCATCCAATCGTCGCAAATGTATCGGCAGTCAATCGCGCAGCGCAATCTATCCTACGGTTTCGGCGCTACAAGCGAGATGTTCACGCCTTGCGGGTCCTTGCATTGAACAACCCATTCGCCATTCGGCACTTCCATCGGCTCTTGCAAAACCGCTCCACCCAGAGACTTGACCTTGCTGGCAGCATCTTTGACGCCATCAACCATGAAGTAGAATCCCCAACCTACACGAGTACCGGGAGGTGCGGTCATGATGCCGCCGTGATCAGCGCCATCGACACTAAACACCTTGTAGTTTCCCATAGGCCCCATGTCGAAGTCGCGTGAGAGCTTCCAGCCAAATACTTTCTCGTAGAAGGGAAATACCGTCTCGCAATTCTGGGCGTATAGTTCGTGCCAGCCCGGATGTCCCGGTTTGCGCGAACCGAAGTCAGCCGGTGGCGGCATGTCGTCCTTCGGCTCAAAGAGTGCAAAGACGCCACCTTGTGGGTCCGAAACAATCGCGAACCGTCCAATGTCCGGGATATCCTGTGCGGCCCTTAGAACCTTGCCGCCTTCTGCCTCGACTTTCCGGGAATATTCATCGGCATTTGTCACACCGACATAACCGATCCAGCCGGGTTCGCCTCCACAATCCTCTTTTGGCATATCCGCCATCGACATCATGCCTGCGATCATGCATCCGGGCACTTCGAACAGCGTATATTTCATGCCGGGAACCCCGGCATCTCTCGCTGTCCAGCCGACAACTTTCGTATAAAAGTCCTGCGCGTTATCAGCGTCTGTCGTCATAAGTTCGTACCAGACGAACGGAGAAGAACCGTTTTTCATTGAATGTACTCCCTTGGATTTTGTTTCGCGTTCGAACGATCAGCCGCAGCAGCTATGTTTGGAAGCCTGCGCCTCATATTCATCGTGCCGCTTGACGAAATGCATCGTGCTATTTTCATTGCGGCCCTTCGGGGCGCGGTCTAGGATCATCAGTGTGCCGATCCATTCTTCGATCCCGCGGGCATAGCTTGAATAAGTGTGATAGATCGCACCACTTTCGTCTTTGTAGAAAGCGCTCATGCCTGGCAGTTCATCGAAAGCATCTTCTGCGGCCAGCTTTTCGAAGTTGTAGAAAACACGATTGTTCTCGAGTTCATCCTTCGTAAAGGAGACGTGGTAATCGAAATTGAAGTCGCTGCCTCCGGACGAAACCCATGGAAAATGCCAGCCCATCCGCTTCTTGTAAGCTTCCAGCTTTGCCAGCGGTCCGCGCGAAACGGCGGCAAGCGTGACGTCGTGATTGTTGAGATGTGTTACCGCGCCATCAAGATTATCGGCCAGGAACGAACATCCTGTGCAACCTTGATCCCAGTCGGGTCCAAACATGAAATGATAGATCAGCAACTGGCTGCGTCCCTCGAACAGGTCAGAAAGTGTTTTCCGTCCCGAAGGCGTATCGAATGTATAGTCCTTATCAACCTTCACCCACGGCAGAGCCTGCCGCTCACGATTGACCTTGTCGCGCAGATGGGTGGCTTCTTTCTCCCTTGCCAGAAGCGCGCGCCGCGCCTCGAGCCAGACTTCTCGGGATACGACCTCATTCATGGTGCAAGCCCTCCTCCGGCTTTTGCCCCGTATCCATGCCCAGATAACAATGTTCCCGCTTGACGATTTACATTGATATCAATATTAATAGTGCATGTCAAATAGCCTCGATGTACCTTTTGAAACAACACTTCTGGTTCGGGACACCTGCCTTTGTTTGCACGTTCAGCGTGCCGCACGCGCTCTCGCCCGACGTTTTGACGATGCCCTACGTCCTTTCGGGCTGACCAATGGGCAGTTCTCACTGATGATGTCGCTTAATCGCCCGACACCACCGCCGATGAAGCCGGTTGCCGAACTCCTGGCCATGGATCAGACGACTTTGACAGCAGCCTTAAAGCCATTGCAGCGACAGGGCTGGGTGGAGATCGTCGTAAACCCGAACGACAGGCGGGAGCGATTGCTGCAATTGACACCGGAGGGTAGAGCCGCGCTTGCCGCAGCCGTCCCCATATGGAAATCCACGCATGCGGAGATCGAGAACCGGCTCGCAAGTGGCAACGGCGACGAAGTTCGACGCGACCTACTGGTACTATCCTCGGTCTGATAGCAGAAGGGGCGCTGTTTGCGCCCCTCGCTTGACTGATTATTTTTCTTTCTTTTTGGGTGTGTATTCCTTGCTGTAGACCTCTTCAGCCATACGCCGGAGCGCACGCCCGATTGCCGCATATTCATATTCATTGAGGTTCGCCAGCGAAGCACGCCCGGCAGGCTGTAAGGTGCCGAAACCGGTACCCGGCAGCAGAACGATCCCGGTCTCGTCCGCGATGCGAAAGAGAAGTTCGGTGGGGGAAATGTTCTTCTTCACCCACGCCGCGAAATCGTCGCCATACAAACGTCGCACGATGTCTTCCAGATCAAGCAACGTATAGTAATCGACTTCGTTTTCGTCGGACTGTGGCGGTAAGCCCAGCTCGCGATAGAGAGCCGCCTCGCGATTACGGATCAGCTTCTTCAGTTCGGCTTTGTAAGCATCCTTTTCGTCCATGAGGCCGAAAAGCGAGAACAGAACCATTTGAACCTGCTGAGGGGTCGAAAGCCCAGCCGTATGATTGAGCGCAACAGTACGGCTGTCGGCGACCAGGCGATCGATAAACTTCAGCTTCGAGACATCTGGAACCAGTGACGAGTAACGTCCATCCAACTCTTTCTTGGCTGAAGAAGACAGATCTTTCAGCTTCGCATCCAGAACATTTTCCTTCTGCATGGCGATAGCGCCCAGCCGCCAGCCTGTCGCCCCGAAATACTTCGAGAACGAATAGACAAGCATCGTATTGTACGGGCAGATCGCGAAAATCGATTTGAAGTTGTCGGCAAAAGTTCCGTACACATCATCCGTCAGGATAATAAGGTCGGGCCGCTTTTCCTTGACGATCCGGGCAATCTGCTCAAGACCGCGTTGATCCACTTTGACCGAGGGCGGATTGCTCGGGTTGATCAGGAAGAAGACCTTGACCGACTTATCGAGTAGTTTGTTGAGTTCCGCTTCCGGGTACTGCCAGCCCTGATGCGGATCGGCATTGATGTGTACTTCTTTCAGCTTGTAATTGTTGAGTTCCGGAATTTCAATGTAAGGCGTAAAAGCCGGCATACCGATGGCAACCGTATCGCCTTCATCGAGAATCTTGTTCTGTTTGAGCGAGTCGAAAATATAGGTCATAGCGGCCGTTCCGCCTTCGACTGCAAACAGATCGATATTGTCGGAACTCATGTAACCGCCGATCATCTCTCGCACGAGATAATGCTTCACGATCTCCTCGCTGATCTTCAGCATGCGCGGCGGAACCGGATAGTTACAGCCAAGGATACCTTCCACCATTTCGTGCAGATATTCCGAAGGGGAAAGACCAAGCTGGTCACGCACATATGACAAGGAACGACCAAGGAATTTCACCCCAGGCTGATCATCATTGTCAGAGATGAAACGCTGAAAACGCCCCTCGATGCCTTCGATCTTAGGAAGCCCGCCCAGCCCAGTCGAAATGTACGAATAGGAGAGTTCGGCTTCCGCGACCGCAAAAAGGCCCAGTCGCAGAAACGCCCGGCGTGGCAGCGTCGCGAGAAAGTTCGGATTACCGCGACCGGCATTCAGCATGGTATGATTTGCCTTGCTCGAAGCAAGGTTGATGAGTGCGTCCTTGAGTTCGAATGGGCTAAGCTTCGCGTACTTACTGTAGTCATTCTTCGCCATGATCTACTCCTCAGGAAAAAGCCACCACCAAGGGCCCGAGCAATGTCAGGAAGACATTTGCGAGCGCATAGGTGATTGCGAACGGGGTGGTAGGAATGGAATTGCCTGCCTTGTCCAGCACTTCGCCGAAGGCAGGATTAGCGCTGCGAGAACCGGAAAGAGCACCGGCAAATATCGCCACGTTGTCGTATTTCAGCACATAACGACCAAAGAACATCGTGATGATTAGCGGAAGGATCGTTACGACCACACCGATCAGGAAAATGGTGAGACCGCTGCTGATGATTGTCTGAACGGCCTGCAAACCTGACTGGAGACCGACAACCGCTACAAATCCCGCTAGGCCGAGATCACGCAGCAATGTTGAGGCTCCGGTCGGCATATTGCCGATAGTCATGTTGCGACTGCGATACCAGCCAAAGAGCAGGCCCGACAGAAGCGCACCACCACCGCTACCAAGCGTTAGCGGTATTGAGCCGATGCGCACGACAGCCAGACCAATCAAGAGACCTAAAGCAATGCCTAGCCCATGAAACACGAAATCGGTCTTGTCGCTTGGAACAATCACCGGACCTATAGACTTCGCAGCACGCTGCAGATCCTGATCGGTGCCGTATAGTGAAACGACATCGCCAGCATTGATGACCGTATCCGGTTGCAACGGCAAAGGCTTATCCGCCCGTTTTACACCGGTAACGTAGACGCCGTGGCGTAGCTCGGAACTTATACTGTCCTTGATCGCAGCTACGGTCTTACCGACATAATCCGGTGAGGTGATCGTGACATCACGGATCTGCACAACGACATCCATGCCTTCCGAGGCTTGCAGTTCCGTGCCGATCTGATTGCCGGATGCAACGACCCCCGCACGCCGACCGGCCACGAGAACAATATCGTCACGCTCCAGTGTCAGATTGGGCGCAAGACCGATAATCTTGTTGGCGCGTTTGACACGTTCTATGGTTATGGCGTTTTCAACTGAGGTCATCGCCTCAATCTGAGCCACAGTCTTTCCGGCAGCCTGCTCTACCTTGTAGATGCGTCCTACCAAGTCGGGAGCAGCTTCACTTTCGCCCTGCCCCAATACTCTTATTCCGGCCAATAGTTCAGCTTCGGCTTTGATGGCATCGTCACGAATAGTGCGCCCCATGAATTTCGGCAGCAAGTTGACGCAGACGATGATCGCACCGAAGGAACCGAAAATATAAGTTACGGCGTATCCGACCGCGACATTGGCCTGTAATCGCTGCACTTCGTCAGCGGCAAGTCCAAGTTTCGAAATGGCCGAGCTTGCCGTTCCGATAATCGCCGATTGTGTTAGCCCGCCAGCGGCGATACCTGCCGCGAGCCCCTTGTCCAAGCCGAATATGCGCGCCATGATTACAACCGTTGCCAGACCGCTGATCGCAAGCACCGCAGCCATTGCGATCTCGCGCAGCGACTGCCGCCCAAGCGAACGGAAGAATTGTGGGCCGCTTTCGAAACCGACCGCATAAATAAAAAGGGCGAAAAGCAAAGCCTTCACCCCATTGTCGATCTGGACACCTACCTGACTGATTATCACCGCGACAAGCAGTGACCCGGCAACTCCTCCCAATTGGAACTTGCCGAAGTGTATCTTGCCGATAGCATACCCCCCAGCCAAGGAGAGGAATAAAGCTATTTCGGGTGCCTGCTGAAATATTGCCTGAAGCCAATGCATCCGTCCCTCCAAGCTCCGATAACAACCAAAGATTAGCTAGAGCGGAAATGCCAAAGACAAGAGGTCGAAAACACAAATGTAAAAAGAAATCACGACCGCGCAAACATAAGTTAAAAAGTTGAGATCGCCCTCTAGAACCATTCTATTTGAGGATGAAGGCAATCTCTTTACGACGACCTTTGATAAAAACTTGAAAGTGATAAATTTGAGATGGATGGCCCAGAAATGCCGGGTACAGACATAAACTATGTCAAATGCCCCCTGTTCACGACGAACCGGCTGGCTACATATGGAATATTGAAAGCAGGCGGAAAGTAATGAACGAAAAGCGCGAACCCCATATCGTTGTCGTCGGCGCTGGTTTTGGCGGATTGCAACTGATCCACGACCTTCGAAAGGTCAATGTGCGGATTACACTGATAGACCAGCGCAATCATCATCTTTTTCAACCGCTTCTATATCAGGTCGCGACAACCATTCTCGCTACGTCCGAAATCGCATGGCCGATCCGGCATCTGTTTAAAGATCGGAAGGAGGTGACTACGTTGCTAGGCACAGTCACCGATGTGAATACTGATCGTCGTCAGGTACAGCTCGAAAACGGCACTGAAATTTCATATGATATGCTCGTACTCGCGACCGGAGCGCGCCATGCCTATTTCGGCAACGATCAATGGGAAGCGCTAGCACCCGGATTGAAGGCGCTTGAGGATGCAACCACCATTCGCCGTCGGCTGCTTCTAGCCTTCGAACGGGCGGAGCGGGAAACAGATGAAGCAAAAAGGCGGGCGCTGTTGACATTCGCCATCGTAGGTGGTGGCCCGACTGGTGTGGAACTTGCCGGCATTATCGCAGAGCTTGCCAAACAGACGATTTGGCCGGAGTTTCGCAATATCGACACGCGGCAGACACGCGTGATGTTGCTTGAAGCAGGTCCACGCATTCTGGCGGCATTTCCTGAAGATTTATCGAATTATGCGTTGAAAGCGCTCGAAAAACTGGGTGTGGAGGTACGGCTCGGAATTCCGGTCAAGGACATCGCAACCGAAGGCGTTACGGTCGGCGAAGAGTTTATTCCTTGCCGAACTGCAATCTGGGCCGCAGGCGTTGCCGCATCTCCTGCGGCGACATGGTTGAATGCGGAAAGCGACCGCGCAGGACGCGTAAAAGTGCTATCCAACCTCAATGTACCGGGACATGATGATATCTTCGTCATCGGTGATACTGCATGGGTCGAAGGACCAGACGGCAAGCCGGTTCCTGGCATCGCGCCCGCCGCCAAACAGCAAGGTGCCTATGTTGCCAAAGTCATTGGAAGCCGCATCGAAGGAAAGACGCCGCCGATGCCGTTCCGTTACAAGCACCAGGGCAACCTTGCGACCATAGGCAGAGGCGCTGCTGTGGTCGATATGGGGCGCTTCAAACTCAAGGGGATCATCGCCTGGTGGTTCTGGGGTATCGCGCATATCTTCTTCCTCATCGGAACGCGAAGCCGTGCAGCCGTGGCCTGGAGCTGGCTCTGGACCTATATTTCCGGACAGCACAGTGCCCGGTTGATAACACAGGGCAAGCCGGTCGACCGCTGAATATGAAACGGCCCGCCAGAAGCGGGCCGTTTTGTTGTTCAAGCCAGTGGCAGTTTATTCGGCAGGTTCCATCTGTGGAACAAGGTCTGTGATAACAGGCGCTCCGTTCATCGCGGCAGCAAGCTTACCAGTATCGAGTTCGTTTTCCCAACGAGCCACAACGATGGTTGCAACCGCGTTGCCAACAAGATTGGTCAGTGCACGGCATTCCGACATGAAGCGGTCGATACCGAGGATCAAGGCCATGCCCGCAACCGGGACAGACGGAACGACAGACAGCGTTGCTGCAAGCGTGATGAAACCTGCACCGGTAATGCCTGCGGCACCCTTGGAGCTAAGCATCGCCACCAGTAGAAGCAGAATCTGGTCACTCAGCGACAATGGAATATCCGTCGCCTGCGCAATGAACAGTGCTGCCAGCGTCATGTAGATGTTTGTACCATCGAGATTGAACGAGTAACCGGTTGGAATGACCAGGCCGACGACTGAACGCTTGCAGCCTGCCTTCTCCATCTTATCCATCAGTGCGGGGAGTGCAGCTTCCGAAGATGACGTACCCAGAACCAGAAGCAGCTCTTCCTTGATGTAGCGGATGAGTGCAAGGATCGAGAAGCCATTGTAGCGAGCAACCGCCCCAAGAACGACAAGCACGAATAGCAATGACGTAAGATAGAATGTGCCGATCAGCAGCGCGAGATTGGCAATCGAACCAATGCCGTACTTACCGATGGTGAACGCCATGGCACCGAAAGCACCGATCGGAGCAGCTTTCATGAGGATCGCTACCAGTTTGAATACAGGTGCGGTCAGGACATGAAGAAAGTCGGTAACAGGCTTGCCCTTGTCACCGACCAAGGCCAGCGCGATACCGAACAGGACCGAGAAAAACAGCACCTGAAGAATATCGCCTTCGGCAAACGCTCCAACAATTGTTGTTGGAATGATATTGCTCAGAAAGCCGGTAATGCTCTGTTCATGTGCCTTGGCAGCGTAATTGGCAACGGCTTTCGGATCAAGCGAAGCCGGGTCGATATGCATTCCGGCACCTGGCTGCACCACATTGGCGACGATAAGCCCGATGATCAAGGCGAGCGTCGAGAATGTCAGAAAATAGATCATTGCCTTACCGGCAACCCGACCGACCTTCTTCATGTCGGTCATTCCGGCAATGCCAGTTGCAACGGTCAGGAAAATAACGGGCGCAATAATCATCTTCACAAGTTTGATGAATGCATCGCCAAGCGGTTTCAGTTGTGTGCCCAATTCAGGATAGAAATGGCCGAGCAGAATACCGGCAGCAATAGCTACCAATACCTGTACATAAAGATGCTTGTAAAAGGGGATTGGGCCGCGCGGCTCGGCGACCGCACCTGTCGGTACTGCAATCATGATATCCTCCGTTTGGCCCAGCATGGAACTTGTCCAGCCTCCCGAGCCTTTCAGCCTCACACTTCAGCGGTATGAGCCGCTGCTAATAGTGTTGATTGCAATGTCCGTGCCAGTTTGCTGGCTGCTTATTAACTAATTGTTTTATTAGATTTAGTGCCATTTATTCGGACAGAAACGTAACAAAAGTGCGATTATCCGCACAATTTCATTTCCGATTTGTGTGAAATATTGCACAATGCCAATAATGAACTCGACCTCATCAACAATGGGCATCCAAGCCCACCCAGCAAGTTCCAACCGCCGCACATGGGCGTTGTTCGGATTGTTTTGGGCTGCAGTTTTCGCGCTTGCTTTCTGGATTGTCGGCGATATGGCGCGAGACAAAGCCGTCCTGACATTGAGCGAACAGGCAAGGATCGATGCCAACCTGAATACCGCGTTATTGCGCGCCGTTCTCGACAAGCAACGGGCACTTCCTCTGGTGCTATCAAAGGACAAGGCGCTGGAAGCGGCGCTACGGGACAAAACGCCTGCAACAATCAATCCGTTGAACGAGAAACTAGAGACGCTGGCTGAAGGTACGCAAGCAGCCGTCATCTATCTCGTGGGCATGGATGGCATTGCCATTGCTGCAAGCAATTGGCGCGGGCCAGTCAGCTTTGTCGGCAACGATTACAAGTTTCGCCCCTATTTCCACGATGCATTGAAGAATGGCGCCGCTGAATATTTCGCGCTCGGCAATGTCAGCAACCGTCCCGGTCTATATATATCCCGCCGTATCGATGGTCCGGGCGGCCCGCTCGGTGTGATCGTCGTCAAGCTGGAATTCGATCGATTGGAGAGTGACTGGAACAATGCCGGGCGACCAACCTTTGTGACGGATGAGCGCAATATCGTTCTGATTACAAGCCTGCCTTCCTGGCGTTTCATGACCATTGGTTCAATCGGCCAGGAACAGCTCCGGTCCATCCGTGACAGCCTTCAGTTCGGTGATGCTTCCCTGAGCCCCCTGCCTCTGTCGGTGAAATCAAGTGATGGCGATGATGTTATGCTTATTGATGCCTTGTTACCCGGTAATGCTCGCAACACCGATTTTCTTGCTATCCGTTCGATAGTACCGTCCACCCCCTGGCAGATGTACAGTCTAGCGCCAATTCGCCCGCAAATTCCAGCGGCTATCCGCGAGGCCCGATTGTTCGCTTTCATCGTATTGGCTGCAGCGGCAATGGTCGGCGGACTTCTTCTAAGACGCAGACAAAAGATCGTGGCACGCATTGCCGATGCCCGGCGTACGCAGGCAGAACTGGAAGAACGAGTTGAAGAGCGTACCCGCGATCTCAGTCTGGCACGCGACAGACTACAAGCCGAGATCAGCGACCACCACCGCACCGAAACAACGCTGCAAGGTGTGCAGCAGGATCTCGTTCATGCCAACCGGCTTGCCATTATGGGGCAAGTGGCGGCGGGCGTGGCACATGAAATCAATCAACCCGTTGCAACCATTCGTGCCTATGCAGATAACGCTAAAACTTTCATCGAACGGAAGCGCCTTTCAGATGCCGCTGAAAATCTCAGCGAAATCGCCGCACTGACAGATCGTATCGGCACAATCACCAGCGATCTGAAAGCGCTCGCGAGAAAAGGACGCTCACCCTCCGAACCAACTTCGCTCCGTCAGGTCATTTCAGGCGCACTCGTATTGTTGCGGAGCCGTTTCTCCGGGCGGATGGATCAACTGGATATAGCGTTGCCACCGTCCGAACTGCGTGTCATCGGTCATTCGATCAGGCTTGAACAGGTTTTCATAAACTTGTTTCAAAATGCACTAGAAGCCATTGATTTGGAAAAGAATGATGGACGAGTAGAAGTTCGTACTCATGAAAATAACGGTAAGGTCATCATAACGGTTTCCGACAATGGATCGGGCATACCGCAACATATTCGCGACAATCTGTTTTCTCCCTTCAATACATCGAAAGAAAAAGGTCTTGGCCTTGGTCTTGTGATCGTCAAGGAGATCGTCACCGACTATGGCGGGACCATATCCGCCGAAAGCAGCGTCATAGGCACATCGTTCCGCATAGAACTGAGAAAAGCATGATGGATAAATCCCCCTCGGTCATTCTCGTAGATGACGACAAGGCACTACGCCGCGCCACCCGTCAAACGCTTGAACTTGCCGGTTTCGATGTTGCTGATTTTCCAAACGCCTTCGATGCCTTGAACAGCGTTACCTCCGATTATGACGGCGTGGTCGTTACAGATGTCCGCATGCCGCAGATCGATGGTCTCCAGTTCTTTGCACGGATCAAAGCGATTGATCCAGATCTGCCCGTGATCCTGATTACCGGCCACGGTGATATTCCGATGGCCGTGCGGGCCATTCAGGACGGCGCATATGATTTCATCGCCAAGCCGTTTGCGGCCGACAGGCTCGTGCACAGCATCCGCCGCGCATGGGAAAAGCGCCAACTGATCCTTGAAAACCGCGCACTGCGCGAAGCCGCCGATAATGTAGAAGGCGATCTACCGCTGATTGGCCAGACACCCGCGATGGAAAACCTGCGCAGAACTTTGCGCGATATCGCCGACACGGATGTCGATGTGCTCGTGGCTGGTGAAACTGGTAGCGGCAAGGAAGTCGTCGCACAGTTGCTGCACGATTGGAGCCGTCGCCGCAAAGGCAATTTTGTGGCGCTCAACTGCGGAGCCCTGCCGGAAACGGTGATTGAAACCGAATTGTTCGGTCATGAGGCAGGCGCGTTCACTGGGGCTCAGAAAAAGCGGCTGGGGCGTATCGAACATGCAAGCGGCGGCACGCTGTTTCTGGATGAAATTGAAAGCATGCCCGCTACGACGCAGGTTAAACTCTTACGTGTCCTTGAAATGCGGGAAATTACTCCGCTCGGTACGAATGAGGTTCGTCCGGTGGATCTGCGCGTCGTCGCGGCAGCAAAAATCGATCTTGGCGACCCCGTACAGAGAGGTGATTTCCGTGAGGATCTGTATTACCGGCTGAACGTCGTCACCCTTTCCATCCCTCCGCTTAGAGAAAGACGGGACGATATTCCATTGCTTTTCGCACATTTTTTGACGCGGGCTGCAAAGCGCTTTAGTCGGGATGTGCCAGCAATCGATACCGCCATACACCGCCATCTAACGAACCACAACTGGCCGGGGAATGTCCGCGAACTGGCGCATTTCGCCGACCGTGTGGCACTTGGCGTTGCAAAACCAGCCCAATCCCCGCAGCCAGTGGCCAGCGATCAAGAGCCCCTTCCAAAACGGCTCGAACGCTACGAAGAAACTCTTATCCGCGAAACGCTCGCCGCCAATAATGGCAATGTTCAGGAAACAATCGACGCGCTCGGTATTCCGCGAAAGACCTTTTACGATAAGATGCAGCGCCATGGCATCAATCGTGCGGACTATCGCGCCAATGGTGATTGAAGCTCATCTGCCATCTGTCTGGGAGGACCATGATGACCTTGAAACTCTACCTTCACCCATTCTCGTCATATTGCCAGAAGGCGATAACAGCCTTCTATGAAAAGGACATCGCCTTCGAAGCAAAAATGCTCGATGGTACGGAACCGGTAGCCAGCGAGTTCGCTGCACTTTGGCCCTTCGGTAAATTTCCAGTACTAACGGACAATGGAAAACTGGTGTTTGAAGCGACTGGTATTATCGAATATCTCGAAGCAGCCTATCCTCAGACCAAGCGATTGATCCCGTCTGATCCACTTGCCAGTGCGGATGTGCGAATGTGGGATCGTTTCTTCGATAACTACATAAACTATCCACAACAACGCCTTGTTTATATTGCAATTGGCCGAGAACACGACGACGGCGGCAACCGTTGGCGAGCGGCGTTCGATACAGCCTACGCATTTCTGGATCGGCATATGGAGCGGCGCGAATGGGTCTCGGGCGATGATTTCAGCCTCGCCGACTGCGCTGCGGCACCTTCCCTGCTCTACGCAGACTGGACCTATGCCATTCCCAAAAAATTCGCCAATGTCTGGGCCTATCGCGAACGCCTGCTTGCACGACCGAGTTATGCCCGTGCACTCGACGAAGCACGGCCATTCCGTCAGTTATTTCCGCTGGGAGCACCTGAAGAAGGTAGAGATTGATAGCTATCGCGGCGAAGCGATCAGCCGGCCCGTAGAGACGTGCTGCATGACTTCCATCGGAATGCCGTAGATTTCCTCAAGGCGTTCCGGCACCATGATCCCCTTGGGGGTCGATTGCGCGATCAACCTGCCGCTGTGAAGCGCGAACACCTCATCGCAAAAGCGCGCAGCCATGTTCACGTCATGCAACACGACGAAGACGCTCAGTTCCTTTTCGTGTGACAGCTTACGCACAAGCGAGAGAACTTCGATCTGGTGCGCGATATCAAGCGCCGATGTCGGTTCATCAAGCAAAAGACATTCAGCATCCTGAGCAACCAGCATGGCAAGCCAGACGCGCTGACGTTCACCGCCTGAAAGCGTGTCGACCAAACGGTTCGCGAAAGGGCCGATCCCGGTCAGTTCGATCGCTTCATCCACTTTCTGGCGGTCGGCTACTCCGAAGCGGCCAAGGGCGCCATGCCATGGATACCGTCCTAAAGCGACGAGTTCCTTGACCAACATGCCTCCGGCAGGTGCCGTCTGCTGTGGCAGATAGGCGAGCTTGCGCGCGAACTCACGGTCACCCCATTCACCGAGTGCTTTGCCTGCAAAGCGTAAAATGCCGCCGGAAGCGGGCTGTTGCCGGGCCAGGATTTTCAGAAGTGTCGATTTGCTCGACCCGTTGTGCCCGATAAGCGCTGTCAAACTTCCTGCCGGGATCGACATCGTCAGTGGCTGCAACAGTGTGCGTCCGGCAACTGAAAAGGTGACATTCTCAAGTTCGAACAAAGCGGTGGCCATCAATCTCATTCCTGATTTTGGTCAACTCTAGGGTCAGGACCTAGATATCCGCCCTGCAATAAAGCAGTTCATCAACGGTTGATAGTAAAATATGAGAAAGATATACATGTTTTGAGAAACACCATCAGGAAAAAAGAGTTTGGGCTTCCATCCGCACATGAAGAGCCACATCGAAGACGTCAGCTTGCTGGACGATCTTCACTATCGCGTATGGAATGGCGCAATAGCCGACGTATGGTCTGTCAATTGCGGACCAGCCGCGCGCGGAGAATATGTTTCACAAGCGCCGCGTCTTTTTCTTGTACTTGAAAGCCGAGGTGAGCTGACCATCGGCCCTGAACAAACCAATCATGCGTCGGTCAATGCTCAACCGCAGCAAAAGCTCTGCTACATACCTGCGGGCATGACGATCTGGAGCCATGTGACACGCCCCGGAAAACTGAAGCATCTCGATTTGCATTTCGATATTGCTGCTCTGCAACAGCGCTTCGGTTACATGCTGAACAAAAGCAGCATGGAGAAACCACGCCTGTTCTTCTCTAGCCCGAAGATTGAGCAGATCGGTTCCCTACTGGCGGAAGAATGCCTTTCGAAGGCACCGATGCACAACCTTTATGGAGAAGGTTTGCTAATGGCGCTTGTCGCCGAACTCTTTGAAGCGCAACTGGAACAAAGGACCCGTAACAGCAAGCTTTCGCCGCGACAACTGCGCCGTGTGACCGAATTCATGGAAGACAATTACGCCCGTGTTATCCGCCTGCAGGAATTGGCGGCGCTCGCCGGATTATCCGAATCCTATTTTTGCAGCGCCTTCAAGGCTTCGACTGGCATTTCGCCTCACGCCTGGCAGATGCAGAAACGCATCGACCGGGCCCAGATATTGCTCCGGCAACCAAGTGCGGCACTGCCGCATATCGCAGCCCTCACCGGTTTCGCCGACCAGGCGCATTTCACCCGTGTTTTCAAGAAACTCACCGGTATCACGCCTGCGGCTTGGGTCAGACAGCAGTTCCACTAGACCCGGATCAAGTGATATTCAAAGGGCGCTGTACATTAGCCAAATATCATTCAATTGGGCGAAATAACGAACAATCTTCCAGAGATATCTTGATGTAAATACTCATATTAATTTGCGATGCGTGGCAACGCCGACGCATTCGTCGCACCCGGCTGAAGCCCTAACGGGTATCAAAAAGCCGGAGCACATATGGGATTTCTCGAGGGGCTTGCACCGGATGACGACATCGATAAAGCAACATTTCCTGACCCTGCTGGCCAGCGGCGCAGCACTTGCAGTTCTGCCGCTCTCAACGGCCGGTGCGCAAGACGCGAACAATGCGGTTCGCCTCGACACAGTCGTTGTGCAGACAGGAAATGGCCGCAGCGATGAAGGCGTTGCGCCTGTAAACGGTTTTGTACCGACAGCAACGACGACGGGGTCGAAAGACAGCGTTGCCATCGAGAAGATACCGCAATCCGTATCCGTCGTGGGTCGGGAGCAGATGGATGCCATTGGCGCGCAGAAGCTGGATGAGGCGCTCCGCTATACGCCGGGCGTGTTAGGACAGCCTTTCGGCGTCGATAACGATACCGACTGGCTCTATATTCGCGGTTTCGAAGCCACCCAATATGGCACCTATCTCGATGGCCTGCAGAACTTCAGCTACGGCTTCGGCGGCTTCCTGATCGATAGCTTCGGCATTGAGCGTATCGACGTTCTGCGTGGCGCGTCATCTGCTCTTTACGGCGGTTCCAATCCGGGCGGTATTGTCAACTATATCAGTAAGCGCCCGACCGGCGAACGGTTGCGCTATCTCGAAACGGGCATCAATAGCTACGGCAACGCCTATCTCGGTTTCGACGTCGGCGACAAGGCCAGCGATACAGTCAACTACCGTGTGAACGGTAAAATCCAGGGCGGTGACAATTATACGGACTTCGCAAAGGAATTTCGCGGCGTCATCTCACCGAGCATTGAATACAAGCCAGACGAAGCGACAAAGCTGACCATTCTCGGCAACTATACCCATCTTGATCTGACCCACGATGGCGGTGGCTTTCTTCCTTATTACGGCACGGTCGTTCCCACAGAATTCGGCAAGATTTCGCGCAAGCGGAACTTCACCGAGCCTGATATTGACTCTTACAAACGCGAACAGGCTTCCATCGGTTATGAATTCGAACACCAGTTCGACAATGACTGGACCGTGCGCCAGAACGTCCGCTACGGCTTTTCCCATGTGCAAGAACACAGTCTCTATGCGTATGGTTACGAAGGATTCCTGCCACAACCAGCACCAGGCAATCCGAATATTGCCCGCATCAATTTCAAGCACGATACCACGGTCAACACCTTCCTTGCGGACAATCAGCTTGAAGGCACGGTCGAGACCGATGCGCTGACACACAACCTTCTGTTCGGTGTGGAATACCGTTATTTCCATATCGATCAGATGCAACAGACGGGCGGGGCGACCGTTATTGACGGCTTCAACCCGGTTTATGGTGAGCCGCAGGGGCCGATGTTCGATCCCTATATCGATCAGGATCTGCGACGTCACCAGATCGGCATTTACGCTCAGGATCGAATGGAGTTCGGCGACGGCTGGATCGCGACGCTCAACGGTCGCTACGACTATGTCAAAACCGACGCGACAGGATTGCCAAGCTACGAGTATAACAAGGGCAAGGCCTCCGGGCGTGCGGGTCTCGGCTATGAGTTCGACAATGGCATAACGCCTTACGTCAGTGTTGCCACCTTCTTCAATCCAATCATCGAAACGCTGGCTGACGGCAGCTACGCTCAGCCGGAAACGGGGACGCAGTATGAGGTGGGTGTCAAATACCGTCCGGAACTTTTCGACGGATTGATTACCGCTTCGCTGTTCGACCTGACCAAGGAAAACGCCCTCACTGGTTCCAGTTTCGCTCGCGAACAGCTTGGCAAGGTCAACTCTCGCGGTTTCGAACTGGAAGTTCAGGCTAATATCACCGACGCATGGAAGTTGACAGCTTCGGTAACTGCCTATGATCTGAAGATCAAAGAGAACGACAGCAACCCCGACATCATCGGCAATCGCCCCTATCTTCTGCCGGAACAACAGGCCTCCGTCTTTGTTGAATACAAGGTACCGGACGGTGCCTTTCAGGGCGTGACCCTCGGTGGCGGTGTACGTTATCTCGGTTCTTCCTACGCGGATGAAGAAAACACGCTCAAGGTGCCGGCTGTGACACTGGCAGACCTGAAACTGGGTTATGAAAAAGACAATTGGGGCGTTGACCTCAACGTCACCAATCTGTTCGACAAAAACTATGTCGCAGGCTGTCAGGGCATCTATGTTTGCGGTTACGGTGAAGGGCGCAAGGCGCTTCTAAAAATCCACACCAAGTGGTGATCTGAAGATTGAGTATCGAAGAGCGCCGCAAAGTTACGGCACTCTTCGAAGCTGCCTACAGAGTTTGCATGAACTCATGCAGGACAACCGCTTGATTGTGCTCTTCGTCCTTCGCGCCGTATAATAGTGTCAGTCGGCCACCTCTCGCCTTCGCATGGGCGATCAAATCCTTCAGCGCAGGCTTACTTCCTTCGAGTTCCTCGCGGTACTTTTTCTGAAAATCGTTCCATTTCGTGGGATCATGGCCGAACCATTTACGAAGATCGGTCGATGGCGCGATGTCCTTGGCCCAAAGGTCTATATCCGCCTTCTCCTTCGTCATACCGCGCGGCCAGACACGGTCTACAAGTACGCGATAGCCGTCATCCGGCGAAGGAGCTTCATAAATCCGCTTCAGTTCAATCGTCGTCATAGGAACGGCTCCTCAATGCCTTTCCGACACATATGGCGACTGAAACACCTTCGGCAAGATCAACTCGACCTCTTAGGATGAAAGAAAAAGGCCGCTGCCGATCGAACAACTTACGTCCGACAGACAACGGCCTTTGATGGCTCAAGCAAAGACGGTCGCGACTGCCTTTTTCGTGGCTGCTACAACCTTGTCTGCTTCCTCGGGCGTGAGGCAGAGCGGCGGCGCAAATCCCAGGATATCTCCTTCCGGCATGGCGCGCCCAATAACATCATTGGCCAACAGCGCAGCAGAAACCTGTGCGCCGATCTTCAGCAACGGGTCGAAAAACCTGCGGTCGTCACGGTCTTCTACAAATTCGATTGCCGCCATCAGGCCTTCGCCGCGAATTTCACCTACATGCTTGTGATCGCCAAGAGCATCCTGCAGCGCTTTGCGGAAATAAGCGCCGGTCGAACCCGCATTTTCTACCAGGTTCAGTTCATCAATCAGCTTGAGATTGGCGACGCCTGCTGCTGCGCAGATCGGATGGGCGGAATAGGTCCAGCCATGGCCGATAGGCCCCATCTTGTCCGATCCCTGCACCAGCACCTGCCACATACGGTCGGAAACAATCGACCCCGAAAGCGGTGCATAGGCCGAGGTAAGGCCCTTGGCGATGGTGATCAGATCAGGCTTCATGCCGTAATGATCAGAACCGAACATGCTGCCCAGACGGCCAAAGCCAGTGACGACTTCGTCGGCAACAAGCAGAATATCATAGCGATCAAGAACGGCTTGAATTTTCTGCCAATAACCAGCCGGTGGTGGGACGATACCGCCAGTACCCAGAACAGGCTCGCCGATGAAGGCTGCAATCGTATCTGGCCCTTCAGCAAGGATCATTTCCTCGAGCTTGTCTGCGCAATGTTGCGAGAACTGCTCTTCGCTCATCGAACGGTCGGCACGGCGGAAATAATATGGGGACTCCGTATGCAGGATCGGCGCACGCGGCAGGTCGAACGCGTTGTGGAAGGTCGCAAGTCCGGTCATGCTGCCCGTCATCACGCCCGAACCATGATATCCGCGCCAGCGCGAAATGATCTTCTTTTTCTCGGGACGGCCAAGAATATTATTATAGTACCAGATCAGCTTGATATTGGTTTCATTCGCATCCGAACCCGAAAGACCGAAATAAACGCGGCTCATATGCTCCGGTGCGCGGTCGATAATCATCTTGGCGAGTGTGATGGACACTTCGGTGCCGTGACCGACATAGGCATGATAATAGGCGAGCTTGCGCGCCTGCTCTGCAATCGCATCTGCAATTTCGGTGCGCCCATAACCAACGTTGACGCAATAAAGACCTGCGAAGGCGTCGAGGCTCTTGCGGCCATTCACGTCAGCAATATACACGCCCTCGCCGCCTTCCAGCACACGCGTCGGCGTCTCACCACGGGCATGCATGCCCATGTGCGTGGACGGGTGAAAGAAATGATCGCGATCCCAGGCAGTGAGTTCATTGCTATTGTTCAACATGGGTATGTTCCTTTCCTGTCGCCACGTTCTCACGCGGCGGTATCGATGCAGAGATATTTGAGTTCGGTGAAGGCTTCGATGCCCTGATGGGAACCTTCGCGGCCAAGCCCGGATTGTTTCCAGCCTCCGAAGGGTATCGGTGCGCCGGTGATCTTTGCGCGGTTGATGGCCACCATTCCGTATTCGAGCGCACGCCCCATGCGGAGCTGCCGTGCACCGTTTGCCGTTACAACGTACGCAACGAGACCATATTGTGTCGCATTGGCACGTGCGATGACTTCGTCTTCATCATCGAAAACCGCGACTGCGGCTACCGGTCCGAAAGTCTCGTCGTGCATTATCGCAGCATCGTCTGCCACATCGACCAGCAATGTCGGCTCGAAGAACAGTGCATTTTCTCCCACGCGGTTGCCGCCAACGAGCACCTTGCTGCCCCGCTTCTCGGCGTCCCGCACGTGTTCCTCAACCTTGTCGACCGCACGGCTATGCATTAGCGGCCCGATTTCTGTAGCCGGATCAAGCCCGTTACCAACTTTAAGTGCGGCGATGCGCGCAGCGAAGGCTTCGGTGAATGATTTCAGGATTCCGCGCTGGACAAAGATGCGATTTGCAGCAAGGCAATCCTGACCGGAAGTGGCAAACTTTGCAGCCATGGCGACATCGACCGCCCGCGTGACATCGGCGTCGTCGAAGATGATCAAAGGTGCATGCCCGCCGAGTTCCATGACAAGGCGCTTCACGGTGTCGGCACATTTGGTGGCAATCAGCCTGCCAATTTCGGTTGAGCCGGTGAAGCTCAACGCCCTGACACGCTCATCGCGACACATTGTGTCGACGATTGGCGCGGCCTTGCCGGTTACTACGTTGAAGATGCCCGCAGGCAATCCAGCTCTTTCGGCCAACTCGGCCAGGGCAAGCGCTGAAAGCGGTGTTTCAGAAGACGGATGCACGACAACCGGGCAACCGGCAGCAATCGCTGCGGCTGCTTTGCGCGTAATCATGGCATTCGGAAAATTCCACGGGGTGACAAGCGCCACAACACCAAGCGCCTCACGACGCACGAGCATCTCGGCATCCGCTAGATGGCTCGCTATGGTTTCGCCATTCAGCCGCTTGGCCTCTTCCGCGAACCATTCTATGAAAGATGCGCCATAATCGATCTCACCACACGATTCTGCCAGCGGTTTGCCCTGCTCCAGCGTCATCAGCAATGCGAGATCCTCGCGATTTGCGGTGACCAGTTCGAACCATCGCCGCAAGACTGCAGATCGTTCTTGGGGTAACTTATCACGCCAGGCCGGAAAAGCCTTTACAGCAGCATCGATTGCAAGCGTCGTCTCCACTTCACCAAGGCTTGCCACACGGGCTAACCGTCGGCCGGTCGCAGGATCGAGAACGGAGAAGGTTTCCGCTTTGCCTCCTGCTACCCAGCGTCCATCGACATAGCCAAGTTCGCGGAAAAGATGCTTGTCCCGAAGCCTGTTAAGCCCGTCATGTTGTATCGGATGATCCAGAACGGCATTCATTGTTCTTCTCCCAATTCTGGAAGAATCTTGTCACAGGATCGCTCTGAATTCGGACCAAAGGCACATCAACAGACATACGAATTGGACTAAATTTAAAAGCCAGACAGTCTGTTTGGGCTAGTCCGCCACTTCCTTGAACAGCGACAAAGGCGCGTTCGCTTTGTCGTCTTTGACCAGCTTCGTCACGATATAGGTGAAGTACCGCTCTATGCCAATGTTCTGATCCAGAAGGCGGTCGATCAAGCGCTGATAGCCATCAATATCGCGCGCAACGATCATCAGAAAATAGTCCACGCCACCGCCAACAGACCAGCAGGACACGATTTCCGGGATGGCTATGATAGCCCTTTCGAACCTGTCAAAATCGCTTTGACGATGATTGCCCAGGGTGATCTGCACAATGACGTGTGCAATGGGGGCTATTTTTCGATAGGCAATGCGTGCGTGATAACCAGTCACGATACCCGCCTCTTCCAGCTTGCGTAGTCGCAGCCAGCAGGGTGTCGCAGAAAGCCCGACCTTCTCCGCCAAGGCAAGCTTGGTGATCCGCGCATTCTCCTGAACGGCTTCAAGAATACGCAAATCGACGGCGTCGAGCTTAAAGGCGGCTTTCATTCTGTGGATCCAGCATCTGCAAACATTCCCGTTCTCATTGGCATGCCCCTGCGTCGCTGACAAGACTCGAGCGTTGAAAAGTCGTTACAGATCAAAATTGTAATGATCCAATTTAATTATTGACATGATAGGAATGGTCTTTCACACATATAGCCAAGAACAAAAAATCAAGCATATGGGGAACGAGGATGCGGCCTTACGGTTTCGCACGTGGTGCATTATTGCGCCTTCTGTCTGCTCTTTCGGTGCAGCGCGCGGCAAAACCTGACGCAGCCTCCCCATTGCCATGATGCGATGAGAGGCAGCGCCGTGCCAAGAATGATTGCTGGAATAATTGGCCTTGATGAAATCGAAGCCGCTCGCGCCAAGCTGAAGGGTCTTGTCGTGAAAACGCCGCTCACGCGTTCCGAATATCTCAGTGCACTTGCCGGAATCCCGGTTTATCTCAAGCTTGAAAATCGACAGACGACCGGTAGCTTCAAGTTGCGCGGTGCGAGCAATGCCATTCTTGATCTGTCGCCGGAAGATCGCACACGCGGAGTTGTGACTGCGTCAACCGGCAATCATGGACGTGCGCTTGCACATGCCGCATCCGAACAAGGATTGACCGCCACCGTTTGCCTTTCATCGCTCGTACCTCGCAACAAGGTCGATGCAATCCGCGACCTTGGTGCAGACGTGCGCATCGTTGGAAAATCCCAGGATGATGCCATGGAAGAGGTCGCGCGACTGGCCCGCGAAGATGGAATGAACGTCATTCCGCCATTCGACGATCCGCGCATTATTGCCGGACAAGGTACGATCGGCTTGGAAATTATCGATGACAATCCCGACATTGAGACGGTTCTCATTCCCCTTTCGGGTGGGGGACTTGCTGCTGGCATTGCTGCGGCAGTGAAAGCCAAGCGCCCTCATTGCCGTGTGATCGGGATTTCAATGCGTCGTGGCGCAGCCATGGATGCCAGCCTCAAAGCTGGCAAACCGGTCAATGTCGAAGAACTGGATACACTTGCGGATTCCCTGGGCGGCGGCATCGGGCTCAACAATCATTGGACTTTTGAAATGTGCCACTCGTTGCTGGACGACGTGATCCTGCTCGATGAAGAGGAGATCGCCGCCGGGATAAGGCATGCAGCAATACGGGAAGGTGAAGTCATCGAGGGCGCCGCAGCGGTCGGCATTGCCGGCTTATTGAGCGGCAAGATCAAGCCAACCGGACCAACAGCAGTCATCATATCAGGCGGCAATATTGATCCTGAACATCACCGCGCAATCGTGGAAGATCGCTATCGGAGGGCAGGCTGATGGCTGAGATGAGAATTCTGACCGAAGCCGATCTGCGACAGATCATAGCCCTCGACATTGAAAGCGTGGCTTGTGTGGAGGATGCGTTCCGCGCGCTCGCCAGTGGCGGTGTCAGCATGCCGCCTATTCTTCGGCTGGACATCCCGGCCGAACGTGGCGAAGTGGATGTGAAAACAGCCTATATTCCCGGGCTTAACAGTTTCGCCATCAAGGTAAGTCCGGGTTTTTTCAACAATCCCTCCATCGGCCTGCCATCAACCAACGGGTTGATGATCCAGTTTTCGGCCAAGACAGGGCTTATCGAGGCACTGTTACTGGATAATGGCTACCTGACCGACGTGCGCACGGCTGCAGCCGGTGCTGTCGCTGCAAAATATCTGGCACGGGAAAATGCCAGTGTCGCCACTATTTTCGGTGCTGGCATGCAGGCGGGAATGCAGCTTGAAGCATTGACACTGGTGCGGCCCATCAACGAAGCGCGGATTTGGGCACGCAATGTCAATAACGCGGAAAAAGCTGCGCGAAGCTTTAGTGAAAAACTCGAAATCTCAGTGAAGGCAGTCGCAGATGCGCAAGAAGCTTGCGACGGCGCTGACATCATTGTCACGACAACGCCATCGGAAACGCCGCTCGTCAAGGCCGGGTGGCTTGTCCCCGGCCAGCATATTACCGCGATGGGTTCGGATGCCGAGCACAAGAACGAGATCGATCCTGCCCTGTTCCAGCGCCCAATCATCTATGTTGCCGACAGCCTGTCCCAGACGCGCAGGCTCGGCGAGTTGCATCATGCAATTTCGGCTGGGGTTGTTGCGACGGATGCCGTCTTCCCAGAACTCGGCCAAATTGCACTCAATGCCCCGACATTCCAGCGGAAGGCAGAGGATATAACCTTCTGCGACCTCACCGGAACGGGCGTTCAGGATACGGCGATCGCTCGTCTCGCCACGGAGCGCGCCAGCCTGCGCAATGCAGGCACAAAAATCGATTCAATCAAAACTGCAGGAGCCAGTCGATGAGTGTGGAACTCAACTTCACCCGCACGGAATACGATCAGCGGATAGCCAAAACCCGTCGCGCCATGGAGAAGGCAGGCTTCGATATCATCATTGTCACCGACCCATCCAACATGCATTGGCTTACCGGTTATGACGGCTGGTCCTTTTATGTCCATCAATGTGTTGTGCTTGCAATGGACGGCGAACCAATCTGGTATGGTCGCGGTCAGGATGGTAATGGCGCAAAACGCACCGCATGGCTCAGCCACGACAGCATCATCGGCTACCCGGATCACTACGTGCAGTCGCTGGAACGTCACCCAATGGATCTTCTGGCGTCGATACTGGATGAAAAAGGCTGGGGTAACAAGACGATCGCCGTCGAGTTCGACAATTACTGGTACACGGCTGCCGCTCATCACGCCTTGCAGAAGCACTTGCCGAATGCCCGGTTCAAGGATGCGCAAGGACTGGTCAATTGGCAGCGCGCCGTCAAAAGCCCGACGGAAATAGACTATATGCGCAAGGCTGGACGCATAGTGGAAGCCATGCACCGACGCATCGCCGACAAAATCGAGCCCGGCATGCGTAAATGCGATCTGGTTGCAGAAATCTACGATGCAGGCACACGCGGCGTTGACGATTTCGGCGGCGATTATCCCGCCATTGTGCCGCTGCTGCCTTCCGGACCCGACGCATCCGCACCGCATCTGACCTGGAACGATCTGCCGATGAAGACCGGCGAAGGCACCTTCTTCGAAATCGCTGGCTGCTTTAAACGCTATCATTGCCCGTTGTCGCGCACCGTATTTCTCGGCAAGCCGACACAAGCCTTTCTTGATGCCGAAAAAGCCACCCTCGAAGGTATGGAAGCGGGACTTGCTGCCGCCCGTCCCGGCAACACCTGCGAAGATATCGCCAACGGCTTTTTTGCTGTGCTGAAGAAGTACGGGATCATCAAGGACAACCGCACTGGCTATTCAATCGGCCTGTCCTATCCGCCGGATTGGGGCGAGCGCACGATGAGCCTGCGCTCCGGCGACCGCACCGAATTGCAGCCCGGCATGACCTTTCATTTCATGACAGGTCTCTGGTTGGAAACCATGGGGCTGGAGATCACCGAGAGCATCGTGATCACCGAAACAGGCGTCGAGTGCCTGTCGAATGTGCCGCGCAAGCTCGTGGTTAAGGATTAGGACGCTGCGATGATGCACACTTCGCCTCCCTCACGTCCTTCCCCGATCACGCCGACCGTCGATCTCAACCGTGACGGCGTGCAGCACGGACATCTGCGACTGCCTTGGTCCAGAGACGATTCCGCATGGGGATCGCTGATGTTACCGATCTGCGTGATCCGGAATGGCGACGGTCCAACGGCTCTCCTGACGGGCGCCAATCACGGCGATGAATACGAAGGTCCGGTCGCGCTCTACGATCTCGCCGCCAATCTGAAACCGGAGCAGATCAGCGGGCGTGTCATCATTGTTCCGGCAATGAACTATCCAGCCTTTTTGGCGGGGACGCGAACATCCCCCATCGACAAGGGCAATCTCAACCGCAGTTTCCCCGGTCGCCCGGATGGAACCGTGACGGAAAAGATCGCGGATTACTTCACCCGCTACCTTCTGCCCGCAGCCGATATCGTCATGGATTTTCATTCTGGCGGACGGACGCTCGATTTCCTACCCTACGCCGCGGCGCACGCGTTGCCCGATACGGCACAGGAAGCGCGTTGTTTTGCCGGTGTGAAAGCCTTTTCGGCCCCCTTCTCCATGCGGATGATCGAAATCGACGCCGTGGGCATGTACGACACCATTGCGGAAGAAGCGGGCAAGGTGTTCGTGACAACCGAACTTTCCGGCGGCGGCACGATTTCAGCCCGCTCTGCCTCCATAGCCAAACGTGGCATTCGCAACCTTTTGTGCCATGCGGGCATTTTGCACGGAGAGGTGGAGCTTTCCCCTACGACGTGGCTCGATATGCCATCGCAGGAGTGTTTTGGCTTTGCCGATACCGAAGGTTTGCTTGAACCTTTGGTCGACCTCGGCGCAGATGTGCGCAAGGGCGATCTCATTGCGCGTGTTCATACTGTTGCCCGCACCGGCGTGGCCCCGCAGGAATATCGCGCAGCACTCGACGGGATTCTCGCTGCCCGTCATTTTCCTGGCCTTATCAAGATGGGCGACTGCCTATCGGTCATTGCCACGATCAGCGGGGAACCAGCCTCAAAATAAACCGATCAATGCCAGCCAACTGACAAGCCGGACGACAAAACAACCGGCATTCAAAAAGAGGAGTGAACACGATGCGCATGAAACTTCATACAATTTCCGCCCTGTTTTCGGCAGCCGCGGTCCTGGCTCTCACGCTTCCGTCACAGGCCGTTACGGTCGACGATCTCAAGAGTGCAGGCTTCGTTCGCGGAGCCACTGCCAACGAAGTCCCTTACGGCTACATGGATGAAAGTGGTGCGGCCAAGGGTATCGGTCCTGACGTCGCTGCTGCAATTTTCAAGAAACTCGGCATCGAGGAAGTCGATTGGACCGTTACTCCATTCGGCTCGCTCATTCCCGGCCTGAAAGCCAAGCGGTTCGAGTTTGTTGCGGCGGAGCAGAATGTCCTGCCGGATCGTTGCAAACAGGTTCAGTTCACTGTTGCAAATTCGAGTTACGGCGAAGGTCTTCTGGTCCCCAAGGGTAACCCGAAGAAGATTCATTCCTATGAAGACATCAAGAAGGATCCGTCACTGAAAGTTGCGATCGTTTCAGGTGCAGACCAGATCGATTTCCTGCATGGAATGGGTATTGATGAATCACAAATCGTCATGATCCAGGGCAATGCCGATGCGCCATCGACGGTTCAGACCGGACGCGCCGATGCCTATGCCGCAACGGAGTTGACGGTGGCCAAACTCGTCGACAATTCACCGGAACTGGAACAGGCGCATCCATTCACAGACCCGGTTGTCGACGGCAAATCTGCGAGAAGTTTCGGCGCCTTCAGCTTCCGTCCGGAAGATAAGGAGTTCTATGAAGCCTTCAACAAAGCGCTCATCGAGTTCAAGAAGACCGACGAGTACAAGAAAATCCTTATGACATATGGACTGAGCGAGGAGAGCGTCGAAGCTGCCCGAACTGTGGATACGGCCAGCCTCTGCAAAGCAAAGTAAGTTGAATTGCTGCCCGCCGAACCGGTTAACGGCTCGGCGGGCCTTGTCTCATCTCAACCGGGAGACGAACATATGCACTGGACGGAATATCTTCCTGCCCTGTTCAAAGGGGCGCAAATCACCGTCGTTCTAGCACTCAGTTCGATGGCCATCGGGACTGTAATGGCATTCGCTGCCGGGATCGCCCGATTTGCCGGTGGGCCGATCCTGTCCACGATTGCGGTGATCTATATCGAGATATTCCGCGGCACCTCGCTGCTCGTGCAGCTATTCTGGCTCTACTATGCTTTGCCGTTGATCGGCATTTCGTTTGATCCGATTACGACGGGCATCATGGGGCTTGGGTTCAATATCGGTGCATATGGCGCCGAAGTGGTGCGCGGTGCTTTACAGGCTGTTCCGGAAGCACAGCATGAAGCGGCGCGTGCGCTCAACTTCAGCAAGCGACATACTTTGTTTCATGTCATCCTGCCGCAAGCAGTGGTCGAAATGATGCCAGCGTTCGGCAACCTCGCCATCCACAATCTCAAGGATACCGCACTTGCCTCGCTGATCGCCATCAGCGACCTAACCTTCCAGGCCCAACGTCTGCGCAATCTGACACTCGACAGCGTGACGATCTATACACTGACCCTGTTTGGTTACTTCGCAATGGCGCTCGTGCTTGCTTCGGCTATTCGTTGGCTGGAACGGCGTCTGAAACGCCAGACCATGGCTGGAGGTTTCGCATGATCTACGGCTATGCCTGGGACACCTCGTCCACACTTTCCTTCGCAATTTCCATTCTGCCAATTCTGGCGATTGGTCTTACCGTAACCCTGAAAGCCGCTGCTACCGGCTTTGCAATTGCGCTGGTTCTAGGCCTCGTTTTCGCACTTCTGCGCCGCAGCCCTTACAAGATCATTTCATGGCCGACGGCAGTCGTGGTGGAATTCCTGCGCGACACGCCGCTGTTGGTGCAGCTTTTTTTCCTGTACTACGTGCTTCCGGTCTATGGCATTGTTCTGCCCGCATTCCTGACTGGCGCTCTGGCACTTGGCCTTCAATATTCAGCCTATACGTCAGAGGTTTATCGCGGCGGCATAGAAGCTATTCCGCGCGGACAATGGGAAGCGGCACGCGCCCTGAACCTTACGCCATGGCGTACCTATCGCGATATTGTCATTCCGCAAGCCGTGCCGCGGATTATTCCAGCCATGGGTAACTACCTCGTCTCCATGCTCAAGGAGACCCCGGTTCTATCTGTCGTCAGCATTGTCGACATGCTGAACCTCGCCAATCTGATCGGCGACCGTACCTTCGAATATCTGGTGCCGTTGTCGATGGTCGGCCTGATCTTCCTCGTACTAACCATTATCTGTTCGGCGCTGATACGCCTGCTCGAACGCACACTTCCAAAGAACGGGATCGCCCTTAAATGACCCAGGAAATTATCCGCTTTCAGGACGTAACCAAGCGCTTCGGGGCGCTGACGGTACTGGATCGCTTCAATTTTTCGGTCAAAACCGGTGAGAAGGTCACGCTTATCGGCCCCTCGGGATCGGGAAAATCGACCGTACTCCGCATCCTCATGACGCTGGAGCCCTTTCAGGAAGGCACGCTCGAACTCGCCGATATGTCCTACCACGAGCCAAACGGAAAAGGACAATTTCAGGCGAGCGAAGGCCATTTGCGCAAGATCAGATCGCATGTGGGCATGGTGTTCCAGAGCTTTAATCTGTTTCCGCACATGTCGGTGCTGCGCAATATCATCGAGGCCCCGATCCATGTGCTGGGCATGAAGCGTGGAGAAGCGGAGGCTCGTGCACTCGATCTGCTCTCGCTTGTGGGTTTGACGGACAAGAAGGATCACTATCCCTCGCAGCTTTCAGGCGGTCAGCAACAGCGCGTCGCCATCGCACGCTCACTGGCTATGCGTCCGCGTGTGCTCTTGTTCGACGAACCGACATCCGCACTTGATCCGCAGCTTGTCGGCGAAGTGCTTTCTGTCATTCGCGGTCTGGCGCAGGAACATGATCTGACCATGCTTCTTGTTACACATGAAATGCGATTTGCCCGGGAAGTATCTGACCGCGTTTGTTTTTTCGACAAAGGACGCATCTGCGAACAAGGCACGCCGGACCAGATATTCCAGGCACCGACCGAAGCTCGCACCAAGGAATTCCTACAGTCAGTGCTTTAAGGCCACTGACACGTCAATCACCTGGAGCGCATCCCGAAAAGTATGAAACGCTTTCCGGAACACGATGCGCGTAAAGACAAAAAGATAGCGCATTTCGATCTGATTGGATCAGATCGGCGCTCTAACTTCTTCTATTTCAAGCATAACTTTATCGATCCTCGTTTCACTCCAGTCGGATTATGCTCCAAAACAGGAAATGCTCTAGGCGATTGACCCCACATCGTAGACAGGCGGCAACTGGGCAAAAGTCTCGCGGATCGTCTCAAGCGCCATCTGCAAAGCCGAGCGTGAGAGCCGTCCGCCAAGGCAGATACGAATGCCGCCCTTAGCGCGATCAGCGCCCGCCACAAAAGGATCGGACGGCGTGACTGCTACACCTTTATTGGCAAGCGCGCGCACCAAACTATCCTCCGACCAGTTGTGAGGAATTTTCAGCCAGGCACAAAGCGACAGCGGATTGCTGCCCGCCACATGCGCACCCAAAATATCGGTAACTTGTGCCTGACGGGATCGCAGTTCACTACGCTGCATTGCAATCAGTTCCGCCGCCGTGCCATCTTCGATCCAGCGGCTGGCCATTTCACCCATAAGATTGACCCCACTCCAGCTCGTTACACGCAGAATGGATGTAACCCGAATGGAATATTGGGTCGGAACAACGAGATAACCAGTGCGCAACCCGGTCATGACCGTCTTGGTGAAGCTTGTTACAAAGAAGCCCAATTCAGGCAGAAGTTCCGGCATCGAGGGCAGTTTCTCTTCAAGAATGGGTTTGTAAACTTCATCCTCGATGACGCATACGGCATATCGCCGCGCTATTTCAGCAATTGCAATACGGCGTTCGGTTCCCATCAGATGGCTTGTCGGATTGCCCAGCGTCGGGATCATCACGAGCGCACGAACGTCACCGGCCTTGCAGGCGCTTTCAAGCGCATCGGGGAGAATGCCTTGCTCGTCAATCGGGAGTCCCCGCAGAGTGAACCCAAGTACATTGGCAAGACCGATAATGCCATGGTCAGTCAGGCTTTCCGTGAGCACTACCTCTCCAGGTTGAACGACAGCAGCGACAGCGAGAAACAGCCCATGCGCAGCACCATTCGTGATGATGATCCGACCCGGATCGACGTCTACCGATAGGCCGCGCAGCCAGTCCCTGGCGACAGCGCGATGCCGATCCAACCCCGCAATCGGACGACACGGGCGCATGAAGCTGGCATTGTCCGACTGGCTCATTTCCTCCAACAGGCGACGCGATGCATTTTCGTGCGCTTCTGTATAAACCGCCCGAATGATTGACAGATCTGCGGTTCCGCTGGGATCCCGGTCAAGCATAAACCGATCGGCTCGCTCCGTCACACGGTTGCAGACATAGGTTCCTCGACCGACCTCTCCACGTAGATAGCCACGACGTTCCGCCTCCTTGTAGCTGATACTGACTGTCTGCACCGAAAGCCCGAGCTTGTGGGCCAAATCTCGATGGGTCGGCATACGCGTTGCGGGCAGCAGAACGCCTTTCTCGATATCATCGATAATTTTGTCCGTTAAAAGCCGGTGCTTGGTCACGCCTTTGCGCATTTCCAATATGGGTTCCCACATTCGCCAGCCGACTCCATCATGACATATCCTGGATTGTCTTATTATACTGAAATATTATCATGACAATCCAGTCAAAACAGCAAATATGGAGAAGTCCGTATCGCTGGCGATGACCGAGCCCGATAGGATAGAAAGCCTAATGAGCCGAGCGCCTGAGACACGCAATAAATTGCGTCTAAAATGATACCGGAAACGCCAATGCAACATCATAAAAGATGACAAGACTTACAAAACAAGCTATTGATAGATAAAGATAATTCTATCTTTATCTATACACGTCGCTCCTCGCTGTTGGACGAAATGCGCATGAATGAAAAACGGAGCCCGCAGGCTTCCAAGCCGCAAAATCCAGCCAAACCGTTCCTCGAGAACGAACGCCCGACGCTGAAGACGATTGCATTCATGACCGGTCTCGGTGTGACGACCGTTTCACGCGCCCTGAAGGACGCACCGGAAATCGGACCGGAAACACGCAAGCGGGTGCAGTTAATCGCACGGCAGATCGGTTATCGCCCCAATCGTGCCGGTGTGCGACTTCGGACCGGCAAGACAAATGTCATTGCGCTCGTCCTGAATACGCAAGACGAGATCATGGGCTTTACCAGCCAGGTCATTCATGGTGTTGCGGATGTTCTGGCTGAAACGCAATACCATCTCATTCTTACGCCCTATTTCCATTCGCGGGCACCGATCGAGCCGATCCGATACATCGTGGAAACAGGTTCAGCCGACGGCATTATCTTCTCACGTACAGAACCGGACGATCAGCGCGTTCATTATCTGACGGAACACGATTTTCCATTTGCCACGCACGGTCGCACAGATGCGGGCGTCGAGCACCCGTTTCATGACTTTGACAATTTCACTTTCGCGCTGGATATGGTCGGAAAACTGTCCGTACGCGGACGAAAGCGGCTTGCTTTGTTAACCCCGCCCCCACACCTCACCTATTACCGGCATATGGTAGGTGGGTTTTATGAAGGGTTGCGTGCTTTTCATTGCAGCGGATCGCCACTTGAGGGCGTTGATCTGGATACGCCTCTTGAGGACTTGCGGCAGCAAATTGCTCAATTGATGAAAAGACCTGATCGACCGGACGGTATCATCTGCTCCGGCAGCGCCGCGGCACTGGCAATCGTCGCCGGTGTCGAAGATGCCGGATTGAATATAGGCAATGAAGTCGATGTGGCAGCCAAGCAGTCGACGCAAATCTTGCACTGGTTTCGCCCGGGATTGATTGTCGTCGAGGAGAGTTTCAAGCTGGCCGGGCAACAACTTGGTAAAGCCATCCTGGGCCGGATCAATGGTGTCGATGTCAGGTCCTTGCAGACAATCGGTTAAAAAATGGGCGGTTAAAAAATGGGCGGAGGCCACTCCAATCCCGCAGGATCGGAATAGCCTCCTATCGCTCGGGAGGAGCGATGCAAAGTCAGTTTGCCGCCCGCTTTTTTCTATTCTCTGCTGGTCGCAGCAAGGATTCTGCTGCGGTAATATCGAGTGCTTCCGGGCGAGTGCAGCGCGTTTCGATATCGATGAAACGCTTTTCTTCGCCCGACTTTAGAATCGCCAGCATGACATCGACCCCATGCAGTGCACGTTCCAGAGAACAACGCATATCGCAACCGTCGAGAATGGCAGCCGCCATATCTGCCAGACCCGCCGTCCTATAATTGGCAATCATACCTTGCGAATGCTGCTCATTGGCAATACCAAAGGGGTGCTCCCAATTCTCGACTGGTTTAACCGGCTCACCTGGCTTCGCCAGTTGCACTTCCCCTCCAAAAAAGTTGGGATCCGGCAGATAGAGCGATCCTTCGGTGCCATACAGTTCCATATTCGCATGGCGGTGCGCCCAGACATCCCAACTCGCTGAAAGGGTTATTGTTGCCCCCTGTTCGAATTCCAGCAATGCGTGAATGGTTGTCGGTGTTTCTACCGGAATGGTTTCGCCGTTGCGCGGTTCCGAACTGATCGTGCGAGTTGGTGTAGCGGCAGAAGTCAAAGCTGCAACACGCTTCACCGGCCCGATGAGATTGACGAGATTGGCGATGTAATAGGGCCCAAGATCAAGGATCGGCCCGCCACCCTGCCGGAAGAAAAAGTCAGGGTTCGGATGCCAGTGCTCCATGCCATGGCTCATGACATGGCATGTGCCCGACGTGATGCGGCCGACATTGCCGTTGTCGATCTCGCGGCGTGCCAACTGGTGTGCACCGCCAAGAAACGTATCGGGTGCACATCCCACTTTCAGATTGCGACCGTCGGCAAGCGCCTTCAGTTCCAGCCCCTGTGCCATCGACAGAACCAGTGGCTTTTCCGAGTAAGCATGTTTGCCTGCAGCCAGAATCTGCTTCGTAACGGCATAATGGGCATCGGGAACTGTCAAATTTACGACAATATCGATATCGTCATTCTGAAGTAGCGCATCAATAGTCTGCGCTTTTATGCCAAACTCTTCCGCACGCGCATTGGCTGCGGCTGGATTAATGTCGGCGCAGGCCCTAATTTCGATGCCACGAAACATGGGAGACAGCCGCAAATAGGCTGCGGATATATTGCCACAACCGATAATGCCGACACCAAGTGTCTTGGTCATTTCGTTCTCCAACTCAGAAATTCGCGACGGTTTCGATGGAACGGCTCGCAAATCGGCTGTCATCCGATGGATTATCGTGTTCCATGATGAAATAGCAGGCAGGCGTCTTGCGCAAAGCCGCAAACAATGCGGCCCAATCGACAGTTCCGTGCCCGACATCTTCCCAGCCGTCTTCGTCGATTTTCTCACCGGTTGCAGCGATGTCCTTGACATGGACCGCAAGAATGCGGTCGCCATAGCGCCCGATCCACTCCAGCGGGTCGGCACCACCTTTGATGATCCACGCAATATCCGCCTCCCATACAAGATCGGACGAAGCATCAAGAATATGCTGCTGTGGCACTGAGCCATCAGCCAAAGGACGGAACTCAAAATCGTGGTTGTGCCAGCCAAACGCATAGCCCGCCTTACGATAAGGCTCTCCGGCTGCTGTCAAGCGCTTTCCGAACTCCTGCCAACCGGTAACGCTATCCGGGCGGCGATCTGCCTCGAGATAAGGGCAGAAAATCGCCTTCATATCGGTGACCTTGGCAATTTCCAGAACGCGGTCGACTTCGTTTTCCAGCATATCCAGACCAAAGTGTCCGGTAGGCATGGAGAGCCCCAAAGTGTCCAGATCTTTCTTTAAGCGAACCGGATCGCCGTAAATTCCGCCATAGCCTTCCACCCGGCGATAACCGAGATCACGCAGCATGGTGAGCGTGCGCTCTAACGGTTGGAAGTTACGGGAGCTGTAAAGTTGATAGGAATATCCGTTCATGTCCTCATCCTTCAAACTCTGTCCTGATTTGTATCGGGCTTTCCTGAGGTCAAAAAGTCCCAGCGGCCCAAAGCGATCTTCGTGCCGTCCATTGAAAGCCAATAGTTTCGCCTCTTGCAGGAGGCTGTTAAGGGGAGCGTTTTTCGCTATTCATCTAAAGCCTCTCCTCCGTTTGGGCATCGAAAAGTGACAGGGCGTCAGGTTTGAAACCGATCCTAACCTTCTCGCCTGCCCGATAGCGTTTACCGGCTTCCACTCGCGCGGATAGCGGATGACCGTTCAAGCGAAGCCAGACAAGGCTGTCGGCGCCCATCGGCTCGTCCAGATCGACGGTCGCTTCAAAGCCGTTTTCGACGTCAAGCCTGATATGCTCTGGACGAACACCGAGGATCGCCTTCTGTCCTGGCGCCAGCTTCCCGTCATATCCGTCGAGCCGCACAGCAGTCTCTCCGATATGGAATACGGGCTCGCTTTGTGTGACCGTAATTTCCCCGGAAAAGAAATTCATCGACGGCGAGCCGAGAAAACCTGCGACGAACCGGTTTTTCGGCCGATTGTAGATTGTCAGCGGATCAGCCAGTTGCTGGACCACCCCGCCCTTCATCACTGCAATGCGATCCGCCAGCGTCAGGGCTTCTATCTGGTCGTGCGTGACATAGATCATCGTATTGCCAAGCTTCTGATGGAGGCGTTTGATCTCGACCCGCAGTTCTGAGCGCAATTTTGCATCAAGATTAGAAAGCGGTTCATCAAACAGAAATACATCGACGTCTCGTACCAGAGCACGGCCGATTGCGACACGCTGACGCTGACCGCCGGACAGCGCTGAAGGTTTACGCTGCAAAAAGGGTTCGATCTGGAGAATCTCGGCAGCACGCTTGATGCGCTTGTCGATCTCCGCTTTCGGCAGACCGGCGACGCGCAAGCCAAAGGAAAGGTTCTTTTCGACTGTCATCTGCGGATAAAGCGCATAGGACTGAAACACCATTCCAATGCCGCGATCCTTCGGTTCTTCCCACGTAACGTTGCGTCCCTTGATGTAAATGCTGCCTTCGGAGATATCGAGAAGGCCCGCCACGCAATTGAGCAGTGTGGACTTGCCGCAGCCGGAAGGTCCAAGAAGCACGAGGAACTCACCCTCCCCGATTTCGAGATTGAGATTCTGCAGCACCTCGACCGAGCCGAAGCCGAGCGACAGATCCTGGATGGAAACGCTTGAACTCATGATTTCATCCTTTCACTGCGCCGGCAGCGATACCGCGAACAAAGTAACGGCCTGAAAGAAAGTAAACGAGCAGCGGCACAGCACCTGTGAGAATGGTGGCAGCCATATTGACGTTATATTCCTTCACACCCTGCATGGAGTTGACGATATTGTTTAGCTGGACAGTCATCGGAAAATTCTGCGTTCCCGCAAACACCACGCCGAACAGAAAGTCGTTCCAGATACCAGTCACCTGCAGAATAATTGCGACGACGAAGATCGGCAGCGACATCGGCAGCATGATCTGAAAGAAAATGCGCCAGAAACCGGCACCGTCCACACGGGCAGCCTTGAACAATTCCGGCGGCAGACCTGCAAAATAATTACGGAACAACAGCGTCAGGATAGGCATACCGAAGATGGTATGGATGAAGACAACGCCGGTCAGCGTACCGAATATTCCAAGTTCGCGCGTAATGATAACGAGCGGATAGAGCATGACCTGATACGGAATGAATGCTCCGAACAGCAGGACCGAAAAGAAGATTTCCGATCCTTTGAACTTCCAGTTTGCCAGTGCGTAACCATTGACCGAAGCGATAGCGATGGAAACGATCACACTCGGCACGGTGATTTTGATGGAATTCCAGAAGCCCGCGCTGATGCCTTCGCAATAAAGGCCGGTACAAGCTTGGCTCCATGCCTTGATCCATGGTTCGAATGTGATCTCGACTGGCGGTGAAAAAATATTGCCCAGCCGGATTTCAGGCATGCCTTTCAGCGATGTGACGACCATCACGTAGAGCGGCAGCAGGTAATAGACCGCAGCAACAAACAGGACGCTGTAGAGCATAATGGTTGCAGGCGCAAAGCGTCGTTTCGGCTTGCGACCCCAGGGTTGGGATGCCGGCCTCTGCGCTGGGCGGATCCGGGTTGCTACAGCCTCATTTTTTGTTGGCATCTTCCTGTTCAGGACAGCTTCCGTCATCGGGCTTTCCTTCGGCTATATTCAAGCATCGTCCACGGAACGAGAATGATCAGAACAGTGGTCAGCATGACCGTAGAAGCGGCAAGACCCTGCCCCAGATTGGCCCAGCCGAACATGAAGTCGTAGACATATTTTGCCGGCACTTCCGATGCGATGCCAGGACCACCATTGGTCATGGCAACAACCAGATCATAAAGTTTGACGATACCTGTCGCGATTAATACGACGGTCGTCACCAGAACTGGGCGCATCATCGGGAGGATAATGAAAAGATAGGTTTTCCATTTAGGAATGCCGTCAACACGCGCAGCTTTCCAGATTTCATCGTCAACATTGCGCAACCCAGCCAGCATCAGAACCATGACCAGACCCGTCATCTGCCAGAGCCCGGCAATGACAATCGCATAGATGACGAAGGTGCGGCTCGACAGGATAGCCATCTGGAAATTGTCGAAGCCGATATCCCGAATGACCTTCTCCAAACCAAGTTGCGGATTGAATATCCACTGCCAGACGAGACCCGTCACAATGAACGACAGGGCATAGGGATAAAGGAAGATCGTGCGAAACGTATTTTCAAAGCGGATTTTCTGATCCATCAGTGCTGCGAGCACAAACCCCATCACAAGCGAGAATCCCATGCAAAGGATGCCATAGATCGCCAGATTGCGGACCGACACGTGCCAGCGGGTTGCGGAAAACAGGCGCATATATTGGTCGAATCCGACAAAATTCCATGTCGGCAGCGATTTGGAAGATGTGAAGGAATAGAAGACCGTCCAGAGCGTGCAACCTATAAAGACCACGAGAACGGTCGCGATCATCGGAATCGCTGCAACCTTCGCATTGAGATTGCGAAATATTCCCGGTGGCTTGCGCCTATAACCTTCGCCAATGACGGCCATAATGTTCCTCCCTGTCCCGGCTTTCGGGAAATCTTGCACCGTCCTCCTCATCGACGGCGCAAGAGCTGAACGAGACTATTGTGCCTGTTCGATAATCTCCGCAAAACGTTCCTGAATATCATCGACCGTCATGTCGGGATTGGAGAAAAACTCGGCTGCCAGGCTTTCGATCTGCCCCTGCGTATCCGGCGCACGCAATTGCTCCACAGACGGGACGATATTGTCCGGGTTCTTCAGAATATCGATACCGGCACGCATGCAGCTTGAAGCTGCATCAAGATCAACATCGCCACGGATTGGAAGCGAACCCTTGGCAAGGTTGAAAGCAACCTGCGTCTCCTTGGAAACGAGCATGCTTGCCAGCTTGAGCTGCGCCTTGGTAACTTCCGGATCTTTATTCTTTGGGAAGTAGATCGCGTCACCGCCGGTATCAAGATACTGGTGAATACCAAGACCGGGCAGGCAGTCATAATCCTTGCCTGCAACCTTGCCCGCAGTACCAAACTCGCCCTGCGCCCAGTCGCCCATAATCTGAGTACCTGCGCGACCGGTCAGCACCATGTTGGTTGCCTCGTTCCATGAACGACCGACATAACCCGGATCGGCTAGTGATCGTGCCTCCGCCAGAGCTTCAAAGACCTTTTTCATTTCCGGGCCACGTGCGGCCTCGGCATCCTTATCCTTATTCACCTTCAGATAGAGGTCTTTACCGCCAATTGCGGTTGTCAGAACGGTCAGCATACCGTTGACCTGCCAACCATCGCCGGTTGCCAACGGCACGATGTTCTTTTCCTTGAGCTTGGGACCGGCAGCGACAAGATCATTCCAGTTTTTCGGCGGCTCGGCTCCAGCATCACGGAATGCCTGCGGATTGATCCACATCCATTCCCAAGAGTGAATATTCAAGGGTACGCAGTAAAGACGCCCCTCATAAGTGCAGGATTCCAGAAGACTCTTCGGGCGAATGAACTCAGCCCAACCTTCCTTCTCTGCAAGCTCCGTCAGATCAGCCATCAAGCCACCCTGGACCAACTCTTCGGCCTGCCGTCCGTGATTGAGTTGGGTGGCTCCCATGGGATTGCCGCCGAGAATACGACTGATAATGATCGGCCGCGCAGTAGAACCGCTACCGGCAATGGCGCCATCAACCCATTTGTCACCGCCAAGCGCCTCATACTTTTCGGCCAGCACCTTGACCGCAGCAGCTTCGCCGCCAGATGTCCACCAATGCGTGACTTCCAGATCGGCCGCAGAAACCGGCCCGGCCATTGTTAACGTTGTCATAGTCAGACAAACGGATGCAGCAAGTACTTTTGCTCTTCCAGACAACATTTCATATCCTCCCAAATCTGAAACGTTACAGGTATGGTATTCAAAATGGCTTTTCTTGCAAGCCCTTAATTCTCAGCAACACCGACTTAGTAGCTAGATATGAGATAATTCGTTGAATTAACTAATTTTTCTAAAGTTTTAATTCTTTATGTGAATGTGCTTTCTTACACTTCGTCCCCATCGAAATTGATTAGCGAGTATCGATTTTCCTTGAATCTGTAACGTTACAGGTTGCGACTATATGCCAACAGAAAGGGCACCCATAAGGATGCCCTTTTTACATAATTCAGAATACGTTTGGATCAGGCTGCCTTACTCACAAGACCATGCGGATCGAGAACGAACTTTTTCGCGGCGCCCTGATCGAAACTCTCATAGCCTTTCGCCGCGTCCTCCAGCGAAATGACCTGAGCATTAACAACTTCCGCGATGTTCAGACGCCCATGGAGAATAGCCTGCATCAACTGACGACTATACTTCAGCACTGGTGTCTGGCCTGTATGGAATGACTGCGCCTTTGCCCAGCCAAGACCGAAACGAAGTGACAGGCTACCTTGTTTCGCAGCATTATCGACCGCACCTGGATCCTCGGTGACGTAGAGTCCCGGAATGCCGATAGCTCCAGCCGGGCGCGTTATCTCCATCATCTGGTTCAGCACGACCGCTGGTTGCTCGCCACCGCTATGGCCGCGCGCCTCGAAACCGACAGCATCGATAGCGCTATCGACTTCGTTGCTTCCTGTGACCTCTGCAATCATGTCACCGAGACGATCGCTTGCTGAAAGGTCGATAGGCTCGAAGCCCACCTTCCGCGCATGATCGAGGCGCTCTTTATTGAAATCACCGATCATGACGACTGCAGCACCCAGAATACGTGCGGATGCTGCCGCGGCAAGACCGACCGGCCCCGCGCCCGCCACATAAACGACCGAACCGACCCCGACGCCAGCCTTGACTGCACCGTGAAAGCCAGTCGGCAAAATGTCGGACAGCATGGTCAGGTCGCGGATTTTTTCCATCGCCTGCTCCCGATCAGGAAACTTCAGCAGATTGAAATCGGCATAGGGAACCATAACATAGCGGGCCTGCCCGCCGATCCAGCCACCCATATCAACATATCCGTAAGCACCGCCGGCACGTGATGGATTAACCGTCAGGCAAACGCCTGTGTCCTGTGTTTTACAGCAGCGGCAGCGTCCGCAAGCGACATTGAACGGTACCGATACGATATCGCCCACATCGAGCATCTCGACATCGCTACCCTTTTCGATGATTTCACCTGTGATCTCATGTCCAAGTACAAGGCCCGGCATTGCTGTGGTGCGTCCGCGTACCATATGCTGGTCCGAGCCGCAAATATTGGTCGAAATTACCTTTAGTATAACGGCGTGCTCCAGCTTCCGCCCGTCCGGTGCCGCTAACGCTGGATCTTCAATATCGCGCACTTCAACTTTGCCGGGTCGCAAATAAACGACGCCACGGTTCCTGCTCATGTCTACCTCCTCCAGGTCGAACAACACTGACAGATTTCAAACAATGCAATGATCGATAGTTCCCGGGCATATATTGAAAACACCCGCTCGAGGGAGGTTACAGACTGAAAGCAAGCAGCTCAGTCTCAATCGCGACACGTCTCATTCTAATTGACCTTGGGATGATGGAGTACAGCATCCTCAGTGTATAGGGAGTTTCGTGTGTCCTTCACCTTCATCGAAAATGAAGGCTGGACCGACAACACGTACATTGCGGTCGGTTAGGGGCGCAAAAGAGGTTGTCGAAACACTGGCATCCTCATTGCGGGCGGGGCGTGTATCCGGCATCGGAACAACGACGTTCTTGAACGCACGACTGCCTCTGTTACTGGCGCGTAACTCGCTGATCTTGCCGACATAACCGGCCCAGTCACATTTCCTGAAATCACTGCCACCCTGATAGTTATAGGCCGTGGGCAACTCGATATAGGGCCTGCCGCTGGAAACTGAGACCATATCCGCAGTCTCACCATTCGGATCGCTCAAAATATACAGATCGACATTCTCGCCCTGACAAATGAAGCGACATTGCGCCATTGCTTCTGTCACATTGTCGGATTTCTGAAACTGCGAATGCGGGGCCGGAAACAGATAGCCATCCGACAGACGTACACAATAAGTCAAAGCACCTTTGATACCGTTAGGTACCCATGGTTTGTTGTTCGTGGCAACGGACGAGGCTTTCGGTCGATCAAGTTTCACTTTTGTGGTTTGACTGGCAGCCGGTTGTTCAGCGCATGACCGAGAAGAAAGCGAACTGGATGAAAGCTGCCGCTGGATTTCGGCAATGCGTTGAGCAAGGTCACGGCACGGATTGAAGAAACCTCCACGTCCATCGTCTCCCTTACAACCACGACTGCGTTCCATCGCACGCAGCGCTGAAAGTTGGCGTTGCGTCATCAGATCCGCTGCACCGGCTGCTCGCGTACAGGACGCGGCAGCCAACTGCGGATAACAAAACAGTCCAATCAAAAGCAGTAAGGCGAAAGATTTTGCCACAACCAACACCTTTGAAACCTATGAATCCAGACCATTATCTTGCCGACAAGAGGTGAAGAGGCCTTTCCATTTCTGAACTCCCGCGCTTGGAATTCAGCACTTTATCAGGGTCCATTTCCGATACCAAAGCAGCCAGCGCCAGCCGCAGATAAAGAGGCGCGTCCGTGCGATCAATCGCTTTCAGCGCAACTCGCGAAATACCGAGAGAGTGGGCTAGCTCCTGTTCGGACGTGTTCAGGGATGCACAGATTCTCGCGAGCTTTTCATATGCGCGTCTACCCATTACCGTTGTTCCCTCCTCTGTAATTGGCGATCAGTTTCGACAGCCATTGTCTTTACCATTTTATATTCAGCCCCAAATTACCTTCCCATATCCGGTTGCGCTCGCCACCAAGATTGGTCGTGTAGTCCGCTGTCGCAAACAGACTGGCTTTCTCGGTAATATCTAAAGTCAGCCCACCCCCCAGTTCCAGCGAAGTGCCTTTGAGGTCGGTTACAATCGGATCGGTGGCAAAACGCACGGACTGGTCTGATGAAAAGTTCTGCCAGAGATTGGCTTTCAGATATGGCCGTAGTTTTCCGACGGTTGTATCCTGTTTGCCCTGCAGTCTGAACCCGATACGTCCAGTCCACGCATCGTCTGTGTCAAACGATACCGAAGAATATCGATCAGCCTGATCGTCAAGCGAGAGACGCTGCCAGATCAATTGCGCCTGCGGCTCCAGTGTCAAGCTTTCGCTCAGAGCGATAGGATACCCGCCTTCAAGCGAAGCCGTAACCCCATGCCCATCGAGATCGATACTCTGACCTTCATTCGAGGTCGCATCTCCACCGAACCAGGTTCCCATAAGTATGGCGTCGAGATACCAGCCCTGCGGCCCGACATGAGTCCAATATCCGCCGAAACTCGTACCTGTAACTTCCAGATCACCGACAGCGAGATCGTTCCATCCGAGCGCTTGCCCGGTGACGTCGCCAGTAGCACGGGCATAACCGAAGAATAGACCAAACCGGTCAAAATGTCCGCCATCGGTTTCGCGGCCCAGAATATCCTGTCCAGCCTGAATACCAAAGAGCTTTCCGTCAAGCCCTGGAGCGACTGTACCTTTCCATTTCATGTCGATGTCTTGTCCGAAAACTCTGGCCCAGCTTGAAGGCAGGTATCCGGCAGCTTCTAGCAAATCTTGTTCACCGCGACGTTCATGGAAGGTGCCCAGAGTGGAGAGAGCCAGATGATGCGCGACAGGTGGCAAAGCCGAATAAACCGGCACTTCCACACGATAGAGCGGTATAACGTCGCCCTTCACCCGCGTTGCTCCGGGCGAAGGCGGAACTGCGCCATCAAAGGGAAGTGCAACATCATGTTGCTGCCCCGTTGTGTTATCAGGAGGGTTGGGTGCTTCAGCCGACACTGGGGGTGGAGGTGCGTGAGGCGCAGGAGATTCTTCAGTTACAGGAGTTGATGTGTCGTCGGGGTTTCCGTCATTGGGGTCGACGGGCAACACCGCTGGCGGTTGTTCAAGCGCAGGTGGCGGCGCGGTTGTTTCTGGCTCTTCCGGCGCGACAGCGGTTCCATCCGTCGCAGCGGGTGGATCGCTTCCGCGCACCAACGTGGATCTCAGATACCAGTTCTCGGCCGTTTTCGCCGATACACCGCCCCTGAACAGAAAATATTCGTAAGCGCCGGCTGCCGCACGACCATTCAGCGAGAACGCATTCTGACTGGTGGAACCACCATTCAGCGCCTCCACGACCATGATACCGTCCGCATTCGTTGCGGCACCTGCCCCACCAACATTCGTCACAGCAATACTGGTGCTGCCTGATGCAACACCTGTATTGATCACGAGTTTATCAGAAGGCGAATTATCGGAACCAAGAACAGTATCGACAAACAAAAGACCGTTCTGCCCGACATAGTTGCCCTTGATCGTAAATGCGTCGGTGGTGTTAATCCCACCGTTGGTGAGATCAATACGCCCAGCGTTGTAAACATTGGCTAACTGACCCGCAGTGAAGGGATTCACACCGCTCTTTGTGCCACCACCATAAACAGTACTCGTCGCATCGATACTGAGTGTTCCCGTTCGGGTTCCAGCATCGCCTAGTGTAAGAGCATTGTCGAATACGAGCCGCGTGTCATTGGTAAGGTTGATTGTCTCCCAGCTATCAAACCGGGCGACGTTTCCGGTTTTTACATTGCTGAATGTGAGGACATCACTCCCCTCACCACCGGTAAGCTGTTTGGTCGCGCCTATATTGGCATCCGTCAGATTGGCAAGAACAGCAGTATCGTTATCTGGGCCGAGGTCGATCTTCCCATAGATTATGCCACCGCCATTCCATGAGAACTGATCATTGCCGAAGCCGAGCAAAACATCGCCAGCAACCGTGCCACCCGTCATCGTTACACTGTCGGTTCCGCTACTGATGCTGATATTGCCGCCGATCATACCTCGCCGTCATCAAACGCATCAACGATCCGCCCGCCCGACATGAAAAAACGGTCGTAACCATTGCCTTGATTGAGCGAGCCGATCTCGCCGCCCGTTATCTGGAACTCGTCTATATTGTTTCCCTGACGAACATTGCCCGTAGCCCTTCCACCCGAGATGAGAAAACTATTAAGACCATCGCCCTGATTGACACTACCCACAATCAAACCGGAATGGACCTCCACTCGATCTACACCGGAGCCGAACGTAATATTTCCATTCAGGGTTCCCGTTCCTCCGTTCGGCAAAAGCAACGTATTGTTACCATTGAGGTCTATAAGGCCGCCGGGTGACGTGCCGCTATCACAAATGAATGTGTCGTCGCCAAGTGTCGGTGAAAACAAACATGCGGCAGCGGCCGGAGTGCTTTGCAGCAAAACCGCGCCCAGCGATATCAACGCTGTACTGGATAAAAAATGGAACGCGCACGAACCGGTCTTGCGACGATGCATTGAAACCCCTCAGCTACCTGCGATACGCTACTCGCAACAATAGAAGGGCATTTTCTTTCATTAGGCAACGCAAAATATCAGACAAAAACTGAAAATACTTCTACATAAAAAAGATAATCAAGAAAACAAAGCAAACCCATCGATTGACCCAATATGATTTCCATTCCTGCAGAGTAAACCTGATTCAGATATATTCTACTGCGTAAGCCACGAATTTTATTACGAAAACCGCTCTACCCCCCGTGAATAGGGGGATGCTTTCATGTGCGATATCAACAACCATTGATGGAGTCACCCTGATAAAATCAGACAATAGTTGCAACACATCGGAGGTTTCAAAATGGGGCAAATATTAACTTTATCTCAGAGAAACCTCACTACCGGCAGTGCATGAGCTCCTCTTGACCCAAAACCGAAGAAGCAGATCGATTGAAGCATAAAATCACAGCAGATTCGTTGGTGAGTTGGGTGGTAGTAATATGGCGAGCAAAATGGGCCTGATCAGAATTCGACCGTTCCAGACAGATGACGCGGAAGGTGTTTTTAAGGTAATTCTGCCTATACAACAAAACGAGTTCGACATCCCTAACACCGCAGGAGATCAACCGGACCTGCGAGACGTGAATGGCTTTTATCGTCAGGGAAACGGTGAATTCTGGGTAGCGGAAGTCGATGGCTGCATCAACGACTGACTGGTTTCTGGGCGCTCATCGATTTTATGAGAAGAACGGTTCTGCGAAATAGCCCGCACAGACCTCCCGGAAAGTTTTCCCCCTCATGGCAGTCGATACAAAATTCTATGCGATAGAACTATCCTGACGCGAGCGAACGCGTCTGAAACCGGCAAGAATTTGAACGCGTGTCACCACTCGCATAGCTGTGCGAGCAGCTTCTACGAAATCATACCTATGCTCAGAAATCGTCCCGGTGTCGGATCGATTGTAGATAGGCATAGGCCGTACCCAAAAGCACGGGCACGATTACCAAAGCGGTCCAGAATAGAATGTTGCTCATCTCTGCCCTCCCTCCCACGGTGCGTAGCGATGTGCGTTCTGCATCTCTGTATGTTCTATTCTAACACGTAAACAGCCGCTTTGTTCCGGATTATTAATAATGAGTTAACGATCATAATCACCCGGAAGAACGAATATTGCTACAAGCCAGTCAATGAATACCCTGACGCGCGGAGACAGTTGGCGATCACGCGGATATACAACAGATACGGGTGATGAGCTTGGCGGATAGGCAGCGAGTATCTGCACCAATTTTCCATCAGCGATATGCCTCATCGCATGGTAACGGGGGATCTGGATAATGCCGAGCCCCAGACAGGCCGCCGCTGTGTAACTTTCAGCGGCATTGACTGAAACCAAGGCCGGTATCATGACTGTTTTCAGCATGCCGTCGATCGTGAATTCCAATGGCATGCGCGCCGTACTACCGCTGGCTCGAAAGCCAACCATCCGATGGCCATCAGCCAGTAGGTCTGGATGTCCGGGGTCTCCAAATTGCGCTATATAGGAAGGAGACGCGACGGTGACCTCATCGAGTGTTGTGACGCGTCTTGCTATCATATCGCTGTCCGGCAATGTGCCGACCCGCAATACGCAATCAATGCCTTCTCGAACCGGATCGACGAACCGGTCCCCTTCGGTCATATAAAATTCAATCTCGGGATATTTTTCCAGAAAGGCCGGCAGTTCCGGCAGCAAAAAATGGCGTGCAAGCGTACCCTGCACATCCACGCGCAGCAAGCCCCTGGGTATTGCTCCAGAAAATCCACTCTCCGCGTCTTCGACATCGGCGAGAATTTTTATGCAGCGTTGATAATAGGCCTGGCCGTCAAGCGTTGGATTGACGTGACGAGTGGTTCGGAGGAATAGCTGTACGCCCAATCGTTTTTCAAGCTGCTTGATCGCGTCCGTGACTGTCGAACGCGGAATCCCCAGGTCTTCAGCAGCCAGAGTGAAACTGCGTCGTTCCAATACGCGGGTGAACACCCGCATTGCTTCAAACCTATCCATCTGATTGTTCGCTATTTCCGGATAATAATAACAAATAATGCCCGATTAAGCGACCTCGGAAAAGTGCGATCATTCTGTCAGTTACAAAAAATCTGACCGACCAAATGGAGCAGACAATGTCCAATATGAAAAACAGAGTTGCCATCGTGACGGGAGCATCGCGTGGTATCGGCGCGGCCATTGCCGAAAGACTGGGCCAGGACGGCTTTACCGTTATCGTCAACTATGCAGGCAACGCCGCTCTTGCCGATGCGGTGGTTAGCAAGATCGAGGCTTCTGGTGGCATTGCGCGAGCCGCACAGGCTGATGTCGCCGATCCTGCCGCAGTAAAAAGAATGTTCGATACTGCCGAGGGCGCTTTTGGCGGTGTGGACGTCCTCGTCAACAATGCTGGCATCATGAAGTTGTCGGCTCTTGCCACGACCGAGGATGCGGATTTCGACAATCTCGTCGCGGTCAACCTCAAAGGCACATTCAATACCATGCGGGAGGCAGGTAAACGCCTTCGCGACAATGGTCGCATCATCAATTTCTCCACCTCCGTCGTAGGCTTGAAACTGGAAAATTACGGTATCTATGCCGCAACCAAGGCCGCAGTTGAAACGCTGACAGCCATCATGGCTAAGGAAATGCGCGGTCGAAACATCACCGTCAATGCGGTTGCGCCCGGCCCCACGGCGACCGATCTTTTTCTGGATGGCAAATCCGAAGAACTCGTTGCGCGCATGGCGAAAATGAGTCCGTTGGAGCGACTGGGAACACCGCAGGATATTGCTGACATCGTCGCGTTTCTCGCCAGACCGGATGGAACATGGGTCAACGGCCAGACATTGCGTGCCAATGGCGGCATCATCTAGAATACTTGCAAAACGGCCTGCGCCGCGCTCGCGTCGCAGAACGCCTTTCACCTGTCAGAATATCCTAATAGTTGTAGATATCCCCTATTCGCCTTGACAGTTTGTCGCGGTGAGGCTTCACATGAGCCTAATTATTTTCGCCATTTCTAATAGAATTGGAAAAGACTCCGGTCGTCGTGAGGGGATGCAAATGCGTATTGGTTTCAACCGGCTTTTCTGGGCCTTTGCAGTCGCCGTCTGCCTGTCGGCGGGTCCACACAGCACGCAAGCCGCCGAAACCCGACGGATAGAAATCACCAAAGATAGTGATTACTTCGGTTTCGACTTGCGCACAGAAAAAAATATCTCGCTTGACCAGTGCAAAAGCGCCTGCCTCGGTGACAATGCTTGCGGGGCCTTCACTTATAATCCGAAGGTAAAATGGTGTTTTCTCAAGTCGGATTTCAACACCCTCAACCATTCTGTCGGCTCCATCGCCGGCAAGGTCGTGACGCAGTCTGCTGCTGCCCGCGAAGCTGAAGATATTGGTGCTCCGCCTTCGATCTCTTTCTTTGCCGCCAATCTGATTGACGAAGCCCGTCGCCTGAAAAAGGAGCTTACCTCAACTGATAGCGCTGAGGGGCTGAGCACGTTGAAAAGCGAAGCCGCCGCTGCTGCTCTCAATGGCGATCCGCGCACGGCAATGGAAAAATTCCGACTGGCTGCCAGCATGTCGCCGGACGAAAGCGAAATCTGGGCCGGATATGCACTGTCAGCGCTTGCGACCGAGCCGTCCAATGGTCAGGAACGCTCCAAATTCCAGCGCGATGCGACGTCGGCCTCGTGGTTTGCCTATCAGACCTCACGCACCAAGGATGAGCGCGCGCAAGCGCTTGCCGTCATGGCGCAGGCACTCGAAAAGCGCGATGCATCGCGCCCGGCCTTGCAGGCTTATGAAGCGAGCCTTGATCTCGTCAATTCCGCATCCGTTCGTGACGCCTATGAATATCTGAAAGCCCGCAAAGGCTTCCGCATCGTCAATAATACGGTCGATAATGACAATGCCGCGCCGCGCATCTGCGCGCAGTTCTCGGAAGAACTGGTGAAAAGCGGTGTCGATTATTCGAGCTTCGTGACACTCGATAATGGCGCGCCAAAAGCCGTTGATGCCAAGGATCGCCAGATTTGCGTCGAGGGTCTGGAACATGGCCGCAATTATACGGTGACGTTCCGTCAGGGTCTGCCATCGGCTGTTGGCGAAGTGCTGCCAGCTCCGGTCAATCTTTCGATTTATGTGCAGGACCGCGCGCCATCGGTGCGCTTTACCGGCGACAGCTTTGTGCTGCCTGCGAAAGCCCGTCGCGGCATTCCGCTGGTCAGCGTCAATTTGAGTACAGCCAAGGTCAAGCTCTACCGCGTTGGCGACCGTTCGCTGGCACAACTTCTCTCCGGCTATCAGTTTCTGCGCCAGTTGGACAGCTACGACATCAGCACGGTTTCCGATCAGATGGGTGCGCCTGTCTGGGAGGGTGAGATCGAGGTTGCAGGCAATGAGCTGAACAAGGAAGCAACGACCAGTTTCCCGGTTGATGAAGCACTGCCGGAACGCAAGCCTGGCGTCTATGTGCTGACCGCCGAGCCGCTGGTTCAGAAGTCCGATGATGAATATGGCACCAAGGCAACGCAGTGGTTTGTCGTTTCCGACATCGGCCTTTCGACCTATACCGGACAGGACGGCATCAATGTGTTTGCCCGTTCGCTGGAAAGCGCAGAGCCGCTTAAAGGCGTGAAGCTGACGCTGCTTGCACGCAACAATGAAGTGCTGGGCGAAGCGACCACCGACAGCGATGGCCGTGCGACGTTTACGCCGGGACTGACACGCGGCACAGACGGCATGGTGCCAGCGGTGCTGATGGCAAGTAGCGATGATGAGGATTTCACATTCCTCGATATGGCGCGCGCCGGTTTCGATCTTTCCGATCGTGGTGTGACGGGTCGTGCCGTGCCGAAAGCGCTTGATCTTTATGCATGGACAGAGCGCGGTATCTACCGTGCGGGCGAAGTTGTGCATGTAGGCGCGCTTGCGCGTGACGACACCGCAACTGCAATCGATGATCTGCCGCTCACCTTCATCTTCACGCGTCCCGATGGCGTGGAAGATCGCCGTCTTGTTTCCGATAGCAAACTGGCCGGTGGTCATGCCATCGACCTGACCTTGCCGTCGAACGCCATGCGCGGCACCTGGAATGTTTCGGTCTATACCGATCCCAAGCAGCCAGCGATTGCCACGCAGATGTTCCTGGTTGAAGATTTCGTGCCGGACCGGATCGAGTTCGATCTGACGTCTGACAAGCCGGAAATCGCTGTTGGCGAAACTGCCAATATCACCGTGGACGGTCGTTTCCTCTATGGCGCGCCTGCCGCCGGTCTTGCGCTTGAAGGCGAAGTCACACTTTCGACCAAGCGTCAGTGGGACCGCTTCAAGGGCTATTACTTCGGCCTCGCCGATGAAGAACAGGGCGAAGCCACGCGCCTGCCGCTCGATGGCCTTTCAAAAGTCGATGACAATGGCAAGGCGACTTTCCCGGTTACAGTCGATGAAATGCCGTCAACGACGCGTCTCGTAAATGCAGCCGTGACCGTTCGTATGCGCGAAACCGGCGGTCGTGCGGTTGAGCGCAAGATCGATGTGGCCATTCAGCCGGAAACCGATCTCATCGGCATTCGCCCGGATTTTGCTGGCGATGAAGTTCCGCAGGGCGGAACTGCAAAGTTCAGCCTGATCGCCTCTGACAGCAAGGGTGATCGCAAGGCGCTTGATGGCGCACAATGGTCGCTGGTCAAGATCGAGCGTAATTATCAGTGGTATCGCAGTGGCAACAGCTGGAACTATGAGCCGGTCACTTTCACCAAGGCGATTGCCAACGGCAAGATTGACCTTACAACCGATAGCGAGGCTGAAATCAGTCTGCCGGTCGATTGGGGCCGTTACCGTCTGGAAATCGAAACAGCTGATGCTTCCGGCCCGGCCACAAGCTATGAATTCGATGCGGGCTGGTTTGTCAGCTCAACCTCGACCGAAACACCGGACGGGCTCGAAATCGCGCTCGACAAGGAACATTATGCGGCAGGTGACACGGCAGAACTGAAAATCTCCCCGCGTTTTGCCGGTGAGCTGCTCATCACCATTGGTGCGGAAAAGCTGCTTAAGACAATCACCGCAAGCGTGCCGGAAGGTGGCACGACCATCGATATTCCGGTGGGTGAGGATTGGGGTGCGGGCGCCTATGTAACGGCAACGCTGTTCCGTCCGGGTGAGGCTATTGAAAGCCGTATGCCAGCCCGTGCGATTGGTCTTAAATGGCTGAAGGTCGATCCTGCCGACAAGCAGCTTGCAGTCAAGCTGACCCCGCCTGAAAAGATCACGCCGCGTTCCACACTTTCCATCCCGGTTTCGGTTGAAAATGCGGGTGGCGAACAGGCCTATGTCATGGTCGCGGCAGTCGATGTCGGCATTCTGAATCTGACACGCTATCAGCCGCCGAACCCTGAAAACTGGTTCTTCGGCCAGCGTCAGCTCGGCCTTGAAATGCGCGATATGTATGGTCGCCTGATCGATGGTTCGCTCGGCGTCACCGGCAAGCTGCGCACAGGTGGCGATGGTGGCAATATGGCAGCGGAAGGCAGCCCGCCCACCGAAAAGCTGGTTGCGCTGTTCTCCGGTCCTGTTGAACTCGACAGCGACGGCAAGGCAACTATCACTTTCGACATACCGCAGTTCAACGGCACCGCGCGCGTCATGGCGGTTGCATGGACCAAGAAGGCTGTTGGCCATGCGGTGACCGATGTTATCATCCGCGATCCTGTGGTCATCACCGCTGGTCTGCCACGCTTCATGGCCCCTGGCGATCAGGCCAATATCCGCTTCGATATTGCCAATACGGATGCACCGGACGGCGATTATCGTGTGAGCCTTGAGACCACTGATAATCTCGGTGTTGAGGTTGGCTCCTACCCTGAAAGCATCGCGCTTAAAGGTGGCAAACGGCAGTCTATCACCGTTCCACTCAATGCTGTGGCCACGGGTGCGGGTGGTGTGACGATCCGGCTTTCCAACGATGCAGGCCTCAATGTTGAGCAGGCTTTGGCATTGCCGGTGCGTCCGGTCGATCTGCCGGTCACAAGCCGCCATGTCGTCAATCTCACGGCCAATGGCGGAAGTGTGAGAGTCGATGGTGGCCTTCTGTCTGAAAGCCTGCTTGATGGTGCTTTTGTCAGCGTTGGTGTGACGCGAAGTGCCGCATTTGATGTGCCAGCATTGTTGATGGCGCTCGACCGCTATCCTTATGGCTGCACAGAGCAGACCACCAGCCGCGCACTGCCGCTGCTTTATTTGAGCGAAATGGCTGCAGGTACGGAAGCGGCAGCGGGTCTGGAAAGTCAGGAAGAACTTAAAAAGCGCGTACAGGATTCCATCTTCCGCGTGCTCAACAACCAGTCTTCAAGCGGTTCGTTTGGTCTCTGGTCGCCGGGATCGGGTGATCTCTGGATGGACGCCTATGTGACCGACTTCCTGACGCGTGCCCGCGAAAAGGGCTATGACGTGCCGCAGCAGGCGATGCTGTCTGCGCTTTCTAATCTGCAAAATGCGCTCGGCTATACCACCGACGTCAAGGAACGTGGCAACGACATTGCCTATGCGCTCTATGTTCTGGCACGCAACAAGAAGGCTTCAGTTGGCGATCTGCGTTACTTTGCCGATACCCAGCTTGAAAACTTTGCAAGCCCGATGGCCGTTGCCCAGCTTGGTGCAGCACTTGCTCTTTATGGTGATCAGCCGCGTTCGGAACGCGTGTTCAATGCGTCGCTCCAGCTCGCAACCAGCCAGTCCAGCTATGACTATAATCGCTCCGATTATGGTTCGCCGCTGCGTGATGGCGCGGCAATGCTGGCTCTTGCTTCGGAAACCAAGCCTGCGCCGAAAGTGCTGCCATCGCTGATTACGCTGGTCGAGTTCCAGCGCGAAAAGGCACGTTATCTCAGCACGCAGGATCAGGCATGGATGCTGCTTGCAGCACGCGGGCTTCAGGATGACAATGGCGCAATCAGCCTCGACATCAATGGCACAGCGCATCAGGGCGCGTTCTCCGAGCGTCTCAATGGGGCAGCCCTTGAAACGCAGCCGCTGGTCGTCACAAACAAGGGGCAGGGTTCGGTTGATGCGGTCGTCACGGCTGTTGCAGCACCCGCTCAGTCACTGCCTGCGGGTGGAGAAGGTTTCAACATCGAGCGCACTTATTATACGCTTGATGGCGAGCCGGCCAATGTCACCGGGGTCAATCAGAATGAGCGCTATGTTGTTGTTCTGAAAATCGACGATCTGCAGGAATGGCAGTCGCGTCTGCTTGTGACCGATCTGCTGCCAGCTGGTTTCGAGATCGACAATCCGGGTCTTGTTTCCAGTGCCGATCTTGGCAATTTCCCATGGCTGGAAAGCACACAGGCAGCGCATCTCGAATTCCGCAATGATCGTTTTGTGGCCGCTTTTGACCGCTCTGCAGGCGAGAAGAAGCCGATTACGCTGGCTTATGTGGTGCGTGCGGTGACGCCGGGTCTTTACACCCATCCGGCAGCAACGGTTGAGGATATGTATCGTCCGCAATTTGCAGCGCGCACGGCGACAAGCATGATGGAGGTGGCGGCACCGTAAGCCATGATCCCGAAAAGTGGGAACCGGTTTCCGGACAAGATCATGGCCAAACAAATGAAAAGGCGTTGGAAAATAGCGATTGGCGGTGCCGCGTTTCTCGGCGTCGCTGGACTCGGAACCGTGGTCGGGCTTGACTGGCTCGACCGCGCCTATCCTCCGCCTTTGCCGGAACGGCTGACCATTTCCACCGAAGTTATGGATCGCGACGGCGCTTTGCTGCGTGCCTATGCAACGCCGGACGGCTATTGGCGCTTGAATACCCGCATCGAAGATGTCGATCCGAAATTCGTGAAGATGCTGATCGCCTATGAGGACAAGCGTTTTTACGATCATGGCGGCATTGATTTCACAGCACTTCTTCGGGCTGCGTATCAGCTTGCAGGGAGCGGCCGTATTGTTTCCGGCGGTTCCACACTTTCCATGCAGCTTGCACGCCTTATCGAGCCGCGCGAAAGCCGCAGCTTCGGCTCCAAGTTCCGGCAGCTGGCGCGTGCAGTTCAAATTGAGCGACGGCTGAGCAAGTCTGAAATTCTCGAACGTTATCTGACACTCGCGCCCTATGGCGGCAATCTGGAAGGTGTGAGGTCGGCATCGTTAGCCTATTTTGGCAAGGAGCCGCTGCGCCTCACCATATCGGAAGCAGCGCTTCTTGTGGCCCTGCCGCAATTGCCGGAGCGCCGCCGCCCGGATCGCGAGATGGAAAACGCGGTTGCTGCGCGGGATCGCGTTCTAAAACGCATGGTTTCGTCTGATGTTTTCACGAGCGAAGAAGCCGAGCGCGCATCGCGTGAGCGCATATCCGCGACGCGTCATCCCTTGCCTTCATTGGCCGCTCACTTTGCCGATCTCGCTTTGAAACAGGCGCCGACCGAGGCCCGGCATCAGCTGACGCTTAAGAAGTCGGTGCAGGCTGGGCTTGAAGTTGTGGCACGCGAAGCTGCTGCGAAGCTTGGGCCAAAAGTATCGGTCGCCATGGTGCTGGCCGACAGTCGCAATGGCAATATTCTGGGTGAGGTTGGTTCCGCTGATTACTTCGATGGCAAGCGGCAGGGCTGGATCGATATGACCCGGGCCGTGCGCTCGCCGGGTTCAACGCTCAAGCCCTTTATCTATGGGCTGGCCTTCGAGCAGGGACTGATTGCGCAGGAAACCATCATCGAGGACCGTCCGCAGGATTTTGCAGGCTATCGTCCGCGCAATTTCGATATGAGCTATCAGGGCGATGTAAGCATCCGTCAGGCGCTGCAAATGTCGCTGAATGTGCCGACCATCACCCTGCTCGATGCAATTGGCCCTGCACGGCTCACCACGCGCATTCGTCAGGCGGCGGTCAATCTGCAACTGCCAAAAGGCGAAGCGCCGGGTCTGGCAATCGGCCTTGGTGGCGCGGGCATCAGCCTGCGCGATCTGGTGCAGCTTTATACTGGCCTTGCCAATGGCGGTCGCGGTGCAGCACTTCGTGACGGCACCGAAGGCTCAGAGCCTGTGCAACCATCGGCTCCTATTCTGAGCGAGCAAGCATCGTGGCAGATTGGCGATATTCTGGCCGGTGTCGTGCCGCCGCAAGGCGCGAAACGCCTCGGCCTCGCTTACAAGACCGGCACGTCCTATGGATATCGTGATGCATGGTCGGTCGGTTATGACGGGCGTTATGTGCTGGGTGTCTGGGTCGGGCGTGCCGATGGCGGCTCGGTGCCGGGCCTTGCGGGCTATGTTTCGGCGGCTCCCATCCTGTTTGAAGCCTTTGTGCGTTCAGGGGTTGCTTCCGTGCCGCTGCCGCGTGCACCTGCTGGCGCATTTCGGACAGCACGCGCCGATCTTCCTGTGACGCAGATACGCTTTTCGTCTGCAAGCGACCCTCTGCCGGTTCTCAAAGCCACGATTGAGCCTGCACCGCGCATCGTGTTTCCACCTGATGGCGCGCATGTCGAACTGAAAGCCCTGACTGACAATGCATCGCCGCTGGTGCTAAAATTACAGGGCGGGCGCGCACCGTTCCGCTGGCTTGCCAATGGGAAGCCCATCGCAGAGATTGAGCGGCGACGGACAACGAACTGGCAACCGGATGGAACCGGCTATTCAACATTGACCGTGGTTGACGCTGCCGGACGAGCTACCAGCGTCAACATTTTTGTAGAATAGCGACCTATTGGGCAGCTTCCGATGCAATCAGGTTTGCTGCGATTTTCTTCTCCAGCGACATAACTTTCAAGTTGCCGGAAAACAGGATACCGGTGATCGGAAGCACTGGTTCCGCAGGAAGTTCCTCATGGTTGGCACTGTCTTTGGGAACATGCAGCTTGTGTTCCAAACCCTCTTCGGCACTGGATAGGGTAAGCGCCACATTCCCGCGGGCTTCCAGCAACTTAGTGCCGTAAAGAAACTCGAAACTCAGCATCGAAACGAGGAACTTGTATGTTCCATCGCGTACGCCTCCCTTCATCATTGCGGCGCGATGCACCTCCCCGCCCATCGCTACATCGAGCGGTGGAATACGCGGATCGCAGACATAGCCAAGCGCCAGCAGTTGCCCGTTATCAACCTCAAAGCGCATTCTGTCTGAGCCAAGATCGAGCGCCGAGATCGAAAAGCGGCGATTGCTGTATTGCACCGGCACGCGTCCCAGCCGCTTGCAAAGTTGCTCACCACTCAAGGCACGCGCATTGGCGAAATGGTCTGGATCAATAGCAAATGGCAGCGCCTTTGGATGATGCGGAACCGACAGGGCCGGTTCGAGAACATCGGCGATCAAATTCGCAACAATCGTTGTCGAAACAGGCCGCGCATAATGCCCCTGATCAAGATAGAAAGCCGGATTGCTTACAACATCGCGACCATATTGCTGCATCAGCATTCGCGAGACATCGGCTGAAATAGTGCCATACCATTGCGAGATGTAGTTGATGCCTGCATCAATGGAAGGAACAGAGTTCAGAAACGAGCCATTGCGTGCGCCAAATACGAGCGTTGCAATCCGCAGGTTCGGATTGCGTTCAAGTGCGTAACGGATAATTCCCTCGTAAAACCGTGCCCAATGGCGGAATGGACGCCGTTCATCGCCATAAACGAAGGCATCATTGATCGCATATTCGATCAGCAGCAGCTCGCAATCTTCGAGCTGTTCAAACTGCTTGAGCTGATAAAGACCAAGCGCGCTCGTCGTTCCTCCCACTGCGAGATCGGCGACAATGTCGAGTTCCACCCCGCGCCGCGCCATAGTCGACAGAAGCGTCGGCAGATAGCCGGGCAGCATGACAGTGTTCGACCCGCCGATGATTACAGTCTTGAGTTTCATTTTGTCACCGTTGCAGCCTTACCGGCTGGCGTCAGCGACCCGCAACGCCAGACACCGTAAGTGCTTGCATCCCAATCAAAATAATAAGCTGCTGCGATCTGGCCGCTATCCATCATCTGTCGGAAGCGATCACGTGCCTTCTCGACCAGTTGTTCGCGATTATTGTCATTGGCTGGACAGACCTTCGACGTATTGGCAAAACCCCATTCCGTAATCCAACATGGTTTGCCATCCGCGCCACCGCAGAAAGAAAGCGCGTTGCTGATGTGCTTCGCCCGCGCAGCCCGCGTGCCACTGCTGCCCGGATAGATATGAATGCCGTAACCGTCAGCAACGTCATCAAGACCATGTTTCTTGAGAAGATCGGTAAAGGCTGCAGGGTCGACAGTCTCTATTCCGCGCCGGTCGGCATCGATAAAAGGGATATCGGACAAACCTGCCGATACGACCTTAGCCTTGGCGCTTTGCTTGGTTTTCGCCAACTCTGCTCGGGCAATGCGCAAAAGTTCGACGTATTTTTCTGCACCCTTTTCGACCAGAGGGAGCTCCTCCATCTCGCTTAAAGAGCGTGCAGTCTTCATCTTCTCCTTGGGCAGAATGGCAATATCGCCATTATAGGCACCCCAGTTGATCTCGTTGCCGGGTTCAACGGCGACCAACGGCACACCCAACGCATCAATCTTCTGAAAGGCATCTGCGACCGCCTGCTGAAAACGCTCGGGAGATATGTCGGAAAGCCGATACATATCCCAGATGCGCCCACGTCCGGATCGAGGTTTTGTCCCTTCCGGATAGAAATCTGCGTTGTTGAGCGAGATTTCGAGCAGGACAGCCAGGCCTTTTTCATGTGCGAGGCGCACGGCATCGATACTTTGATCGAGCGGTCGCGTAAGCGACAGCCGAACCGCCACCACACCGTTCTCAACCATCTGATCGAGAATCTGTTCGCGCTCGGCGGGCTTAAGCCAGGCCATATTGACCCGGTTAACGCCAAAGCGCGTGTCGGCAAAAGCACCACCGGGTGCACTGGCAAGCAAGGCAGCGCCAAGCAAGACTGCCATTGCCCGTTTCCTGCCCCCGATGCTCCTGACGGTCAGTTTCATCGAATACCGATATCCTTCAGCGCGCCGTTGAAGTTGGCTTCGCATTCCGAATAGCGGTTGATGGCCGCAGGCACATCGATCTTGGAAAGGAAGTCACGCAGGTAAGCCTTCTTCTGCGGCTCGCGGTTCCAGACGCTAGCATCGATATGGGGGAAGCCGACGAAGCCCAGCATCTCACGCATACGATCATCGACAGCAATCATCAGTCCCGGAATCCCTGACTGCATGCCAATAATCGTGCCATGGAAACGGCGGCTCAGGCCGAAATCCTGGCTGGAAATCCAACTGCGCCATTTATGCGTATCGAAGAACACCAGCAATTCGTTTTTGCGCTGCCATTTTTCCATATGTTTGTAATCAACAGGCGCGGTAATGCGACTTGCGGCCTGATCATAGGCTTCGGAATGATCCTCCCCCGCCATGTTCATATTATAGACGATGACTTCGTCCTGAAGGACATAGCTTGCAACGCTGTCTTTTTCGAGCAGCGCATGGGCATCGACAATCGTATCCGCAACACTGCCCAGATAGCCGCCGAAGGAGATTTTTTGCGCATCCGCAAGGCTTGGATCAGCGAGACGAGCCAAAGAGCGCTTCATCTGATCCGGCGCATAATAGAGCGAAGGACAGCCCGTCGGGCGGACATATTTCATGCCTGCATCTTTCAGGAACTCTTCCGTGAAATGGCCGCGCGTCAGAAAGAAACTTTCCTTGCGGCGCAGAATTTCAAGGAATCTGCGGGTGCCTTCCGGCAATTCCGCTTTCAGATTCTCCTTCTTCTGAATGCCAATGCCCATGACCACAATCGGCATGTTCAGCTTTTCAAAGACGAAGGATTCCGTCGTTGCCGCATAGCCCGGACGTAAGAGATTGGCTGAAGCAAACAGGCAAAGATCGAAGCTTTCATTGAGCTTCGCATAGGTGTCCGGCGAGTTGAGGCTATTGGCAAGATGCCAGAACGGAACATAGGTCACGTCATGGCCGCGCACAGCGTTCGCAGCGCCCTCACCAATGAGGTAGTTGCCGGTATTGGCAATTTTTTTGACCTGGTCGATCACATCCTTCTTGGTGCGGATGGGCTCGAAATAGGGGCGGTGTTTAACACTCGCACCGGAAACGCTTTCGACGGTCCGCATCAAATAGGACGGAATGCCGGTGATCATTATGCGCATGGTGATCCATCTTCGCTGGAGTTAAGGCATGTCTCCCAAAAGTGGGAACCGGTTTTGGGACAAAGACATGCGAACAACAAGAATCTGAAGCTTGCTTCAGACCGGTTTGGATTGGGAGTTATCCGATGCCGATTTCTGAAAGAGCGCTTCGGAAGTTGCGTTCGCGGTCCGAATATTTTTCGATCACGTCGGGGATGTTCATCGCCGCAATATGATCACTCACGAAGGCACGCCGATCATTGGCCGCGTTGAGATCGCGAGCATCGATCTTTGGCAGACCGGAGAAATTGAGCATTTCACGCATCCGGTCATCAACTGCGACCATCAGGCTTGGCACGCCTGCCTGCATGGAGATGATATTGCCATGGAATCGACGACCAAACGAGAAATCCATGGTCGAGCACCAGGCACGCCATTGATTGGTGTCGAGGAAGGCGTGAACGCTGATCTTCTTCTTGAGATCATCCGACCCCTTATAGGTCAGCGGGCCAACGAGTTCGCCAGTGGTGGAATCATAGGCGCGGCCATTGGCATCGGATTCAAGCTGCATATCGAAATGCAACAGCTCATCCTGAACCACATAGGCTGAACGACCGTCATCCGAACTCAGCGCATTCATGTCGCCGATGGTTTCAAGTTCTGCACCCATATAACCGGTGAAAACGGTACGGCCCTCACCCACCTTCACATCCGGCAGGCGGCTGATTGCCTTGCGCATGTTATCGGGACGGAAATAAAGCGAAGGGCAGCCGACCGGACGAACATAGGAAAAGCCCTGATCGCGGAGATAGCCGGCTGCATTTTCACCACGTGTAAGGAAATAGTGTTCACGGGATTTAAGCACATCAAGGAGCTTCTTCGTGCCGGCAGGCAGACCGTCTTCGCCTTCGATGTCGGGACGGTTCTGGATGCCGATTCCGAGCATCACCACCGGCATATCGAGTTTGGACAGAACAAGCGCTTCCGCATCCGCCGACAGCCCCTTACGTAGTAGGTTTGCGCAGGTGAAGACGCAAATATCGAACTCTTTATTGATCTCCTCCATACCCGTTCCATTGTTCACACAATTATAGAGATGCCAGAACGGAATATGTTTGGCTGATGGCAGAAGTGCCGTCATGGCCCCCTCACCGATCAAATAATTGCCGGTATTGGAGATGTTCTTGAGCTCCTGGATAAAATTATCCCTGGATTCTGAATCTCGTTGCTTTTCCGAGTAATGGACCTGCGCCTTGTCCGCGCGCTGGATGAGACGCGTCAGATGGCTCGGAATGCCGGTGACGAGGATTCTTGGATTGGTTGGGCGGCTCATAGGTCGACCTTTCTGGTATAATCAGGCAACTGCACGGCCGGGGAGAATGGCAACCGTGCTGGCATCGTCTGCAACTTCCGGCTGGGAGGACCGGGATTTCGGATAGACCGGGCTTATTTCATTGGCCCAATCGGTAAATTCGGAGAATGCCGCACTCCAGGTACGGTTCGCTGCGGAAGCGAGCGCGCCTTCTGCAGTGCGCATCAGGGCTTCGCGATCCTGTGCAAGTATGGTGAGGATGCGCGTCATATCGGCGACAATCTGCGCGTCGTTGCCATTGCGAATGAGAATGCCGTCGCGGCCATGGTTGATCAGCTCATCAACAGCGCCAACCGCCGTCGCAACCGGCACGCAGCCAAGCTGCTGCGCCTCGGCGATCATCAACGGTGCCCCCTCCCAGCGCGACGGCATCAACAGCACATCGGCCCAGGCGAGATGGTTCGCAATATCCCTGCCATCAAAGACTGGAGGAGAAACTTTCACCCCTACATCTTTAAGGCGGGTCATCCACGACGCACTTGGATCGTCGGAGAGGATCTCACCACCAATCGCTTGCGCCTCGAATGCAATGCCCTGTTCTTTGAGCTTAACGATGGCATCGTGCAGGCGGTCGATCCCCTTTTGCCGGTCGAGACGCCCCATATAGAGCATCCGGATCGGCTCGCCTTTGCGAACCTGTTTACGGGCAGCTGTCACCTGTGCACGCAGTTTTGTATCGATTGAAAAACTGGCACCGTTGGGAACGGAGAACACCTTTTCGTACGGTACGCCGAAACTGTGCAGATAGATTTTAAGCTGATCCGAACAGGTGAGAAAAGCATCATAGGCATGCTCAAAGGCAATCGCAGCATAGGGTTGGCCCGCCTGCCTGCGGAAGACGGTCTCGTCAACCACATGCAGATAACAAGCCGTGCGTGTGCCCTCCGAACGCAGCTTGCCCATCAGAGGGTGCGCTGCCATGACGTGATTGTTCACCACCAGATCGAAGCCGGAAAGCTGGCCACGCAGAATACTCCAATCGAGTGGGTGATCTTCAGTTATGAAATCCTGACCAAGGAAGCGGTTTGTGTCGCCCCAAGCCGGAATGCCGTCCTTCCAGAAATGCAAATAGTCGAAGGACTGGTCGAACTCGTCGAGCACATCCATGCGCTCATTACCGAGAACAAAGAGGTGGGTTTCAAAACCCTGATTCTTCAACTCACGCCCGGCTGCATAAGCAACCTTTTCAGCTCCTCCGAAAGAGGCATTGGGAACCAGCACTGCGGCCGTCTTCTTTCGCGTTGCATTATGTGCAAGCGGCAGAACCGGTCCGCCACCCATTTCATTGCGCAGCACCTGATACATTTCAGACAGGGCTGGCAGACGACGCGGACGCCATGTCCAGCGCATGGCCGCACTCTGCTTCAACGGGCTTGTGGCAATCGAGGTCACTAGATTAAGCATCGACTGCTCTGGTCGCGAAAGCGCCCGGCGCTGGCGGACCCGCGGGAACGGGAAGCGTACCTTCATACGCGCGGAGGTCGGCCACAATTGCTGGGTGCCGAGCGAGGCGAACCAGTCGAGCGCGTCATTTTCGATGATTTCGCGGAGAAGCCGGGTCGAAATAAAGATCAGATCGGCATGAGGCTGACGGGTACCCGACGGCATGATTTCGGTATCGATGCGGCGCTCGTCTTCAACATTGGTCAGTTCCACGAAAATGATGTTGGCCTGTTCGGCCAGCTTTTCAAGCCGAGACAGGATATTGGGCAGCAGTCGCGAACGCGCCAGAAGCTTCAACGTCTCGGTATTGGACGAGGCCAGAAACGGCGGAAAATGAAAATTGTCCGGTTCGGAAACGCTGCCCCAGAATGCGCGGATGGCATCATCAAACTTAAGATCGGTCGTACCAAGACTGAGGTCGGTGAAAAGGCTGACCGTCCCCTCACCTGCGCGGATCACGCCATAGCGCGGACATTCCTCATGCTCGAAGCCGACAAGCGTCGGGCGACGAAATAATGCCTTATGCCGCTTGCGCAAAAAATTGATCGAGCCGGAACGGTCGCGATTGGCTTCCTTGAAGCGGCTCTCAGCCCGCAAACGATATTCAAAGCCGGTATCGTGGCAAGGCGCTCCGACAAAGCCCGCTTCAATAGCCGAGAGCCAGAACTCCCAATCTTCAAAGCCGTTCTGCCGGTCATCGTCAAAGCGCACACCGCTGCGGAAAACTTCCGCTGAAATCATTGACCCGGTATCGCAGATATTGTCTGTGATGCAGTGGATCAGCCGCGAATACGTATCGCCATAATGCGCGCGCCAGTTGACCGAGAATGTGTCGATATTGGTGTAAACCCAGCCTGCATTGCTTGCGAGAAGCTTACGGTAAAGTGTGTCGATTGTCTGTGGCTGCACGCGATTATCGGCGTCCACGAAATAGACAGCCTTCACCTCCGGCATCTCTTGCAAAATATAATCGACCGCGCGATTGCGCGCACCGCCGGGACCAGCATTCTCACCGAAGATGACATGAATATTGGGGTGCGCTGCCGCATAAAGCGTCAGGCTGTCAAAGACCTCGCGACGTGGATCACCGTCAACGGAGACGACAATCTGGGTTCGAAACACCGTCTCCGATGCCAGCACGGTTTCCAGTGCTTCAAGCGCCAGCGCTGCATGTCCGTAAAGCGGCATGGCGACAACGATCAAATCCTTGGACCTATCGTACATTCGCGGCCTCTTTGGCTAATTCGTGAACGGGCTGTGCCTCAATGTGCTTGACCAGCCGGAAGTTGAAGACTTTGAGCCAAGAAAAATCCACAGAGTCTGCGGCTGCCTTACTCAGGACGACGAGATCCATCGTGCGGCCGATCGGCTCTTCAAGCATGAAGTTGATGTCGATCGGACGATTGGGCGCGACTTCAGACCAACCACTGAACAGCACCTGCTGACGGCGACGGTCGAGACTGGAAATCGCTTCGATTTCTTGCTTCACGTCCGATGCCAGATTGACCAGTAACAGCCCCACCGCGCAGGGTTGACCTTCGGGATGGTCAATCACGGCCCGCGCAGAAACCCGCACAGTGCCCGGCGCAACCACACGGCGGATCGCCGCCGCAGTGATGCCCTCCTCCAGGGGGTGGCAGCCGATGGCATCCTCATGCTCCAGAAAACGAACGGTTGGAAAGTCAGGCGTCAGTGGGGTGACGGAAACGTTGGCCACATTGCGCAACAACTCAATCGGCAGACGATAATCATCGACCTTGCGGCCATCAATCAGCGAAGTCGGCACGATGGCGTTCGGCAGCGAGGCCGGACGCACGCCCGGCAGGCCCGTGAAAATCCGCAGTGCCAGCGGACGCATATCGAGATCGGCATGTGGAATGCGGGCTCGTGCTGCATAGCGCTCGTTGGCAATCACGTTACCGAGTGACAGTTCAGGGGGAACACCGCCCGTTGCAGAAATGCGCAGCCGCAACGTACGATGGCTACCGTCACATGCCTTCGGCAGGGAGAAGAAGTTCCATTCCGAATGCAGCGCACCGTAAGGCACCAGCCATTCGGCAATTCCTTCACCGTTTTCAAGATAATCCAGCGTCACGATTAGCTGGCCATTGCGATTGGCGGGCAGATCGCGGAAATGCAAGGCAAAACCAGAAACGGCGTAGCTCGATACCGGGAAAAGCTGTTCGATCTCCGATTCGCGCAGCAGGCGCGCAAAGCCTTCATCCTTCGGATCGACCAGAGGCGCATGGCTGAAGATCTCCGTTGAAGAATCCCAGTTGCGAGCGTGAAATGCGTCTTCGATGGCGCGATAATTTTCAAACATGGTCTCGCGCTCGCGACGCAACATCGCAAGCTCGGTGTGAACCTTGCTGACATGGCCGACGAGACGATCCAGACTATTCTCAAGCAATTGCGTTACCAGCAACGGCACCGTTTCTGGCGTCGCATCATCGATCCGCACAACAGGAAGTTCTGGAATGGTGCTCAGACGATAAACCTGCTGCAGAATCGTCTGCAACTCGTTCTCACCTTCTTGCGAAGCAGCAATCGCGATAAGCGGAAATGTATTTGCCAACCGAAGGCGCTTGCCATCTCCTTCGACAAATGTGGTCAGCTCGCCCAGAGACGTCGCTTCCAGCGCTTCACGATCAAGAATCGAAGCAATGGCATATCGGCGGGATTTCCGCGCCGAGATCGCAGGAAGTGGTGTGCTCAACATATTCATCCATTGTGTGATGGCCGACTTGGGAGTCTCGGCCTGTGGCTACAATGAGAAAATACAGTCCATGTATTGTCAACAGCCATATAGCATCAACTATATGATAATATTACGAATATTTGGAACGATTTTAATTCAAAATTTGAAACAATGTGCATATATATTGATAATACAGCGTCAATACGCAGAAATACGGCATTTTATATTTCATCACCGGGCTTTTTGTGCCCGATTGTCGCCACATAATGATTATTGCCCGGTCAATACTGCGTCGATCAAGGTTTTTTGCTGCTGTAAACAATCCGACAACCTGAACCGATTTTCGACAGTCCGGCGCGCCGCGGCACGCATCTGCAGACACGCGTCGGGATCGCGCAGGACATTCATGATCACTTCCGCCAACACATCCGTATCAAAAAACGGCACAAGCAGACCGTTCTGCCCCGAGCGGATCACTTCCCGCACAGGCGGCGTATCCGAACCGATGATAAGCGCGCCGCAAGCCATCGCTTCCACAACCGACCAGGACAAGACGAACGGGTAAGTCAGATAGATATGAGCGGTCGATATCTGATAGAGTTTGCGCAACTGGGCATGCGGAATTGTGCCTGGGAACACGATGCGATCGGGCGGAAGATCAAGATTCTTGACGAGATGCTCCCGCCAGGAACCGCCACCCGGCGGCGGCGTTCCATAGCTGACGCCATCACCTCCGACAAAAACGAAGATCGCATCATCGTTCTGCCGAATGACCTTGGCGGCGGCTTCCAACGCTTGCGGAAATCCACGATATGGCTCGAGATCACGGGCGACGAATGTAATGACGCGCGATTCCCCTGCTTTCAGCGTCCGCCCATCCGGTAATTGAATTGCTGCGTGGCGATCCGGATAAAAGAGTTTTGTATCCACCCCTTCATGCACCACGGCAATGCGATTCTGCACGGAACGCGGGTAAAGGCTTTTCTGCCAATGCGTTGGACTGAGCCCGCCATCGATTCCCTCAAGTGTAACGAGCTGTGCCATGTTGCGCAGGCGCAAGCGCTTGCGGGTCTCGATGTCCGGTTTGTCGTCGGGAGCAAAGCCCACATCCGCACCATTAGAGCGATAGAAAAACTCGCAGTAACCAAGAGCAGCGGCTGAGGGCAGCACGTCCTTGACGAACATCATGCTGCCCCAACCTATATGACCGACGACGATATCGGGCGCTTGACCGTGATGGGCCATGGATTCCAGGGTTTCGGCCACGCGGTACCCGATCCGCGTATGATGATCGGGTACTTCAAGATATCTGGCCATCGCACCGCCGGTGCTAGGGCCAGATTCTACTCTGTGACGGATGACGCGGACCGCTGGGAGGCGACGGTCCACTGTCTCGCAAATCAGGCTTACATCATGCCCACTGGTAGCCAGATTCTCGGCTAACGCAGCAAACTGGCCAAAACCACGCCGGTGCACAAATGCTATACGCATGTTACAAAACGTGCTCGGCTAGCAGCCAAAAATCGTCGCAACACATCAAATGCCAAATCGTGCGGCATTACCCCACACGAGTTCCAGTCTATGCAGGGTCTGATAGGCAATCTCAAGATTTCTGAGATCGTCATCATCCCGAGTAAGGATATGATTGTAGGCCCGGCTTGCATTCCGCAAGCTTGCACACAGCCGTTCACCCTTATCCGTCAGTCGAATACGTGCGGACCGCTTGTCCCTCTGCGAGGCAACGCGATCGACATACCCACCATCTGTAAGCTGTTTAAGATAATAGGAAATGTTTGAACCGACGTAATGTCCGCGATCCAATAGTTCACCCACAGTGAGCTCGACATCGCCGATAGCCATCAGAACCAAGGTCTGGGCCGGACCGATATCCTCTACGCCTAACTTCGTCAGCTCGGTTTTCAGCAAGCTCACAAAGCGGCGGTTCACTCGTTCTATCATCCGGGCCAGTTCGAAATGCGTGATAACGACTGTATGCACCGGATGTCTGCGTTCCTGTTTTTCGGCGGTAACTTCAGGAAAATCGACGGCAGTAAAGCCATCGACTGATGTTTCGACTTCCACTCCCTCGTGTAGAAGTTTTTGCATCTTTTGCTCTCCGTTTTCAATTTTACTTCAAATTTTGAAGAAATTTGCAGTTATATTTTCTTTGCTCCTTTCGCATTTCCCCGCCGCAAGAACCTTTTTTCTGTCACATTCTCTGCAGTATTACTTTACTGAACTTGAGAACTAGCACACAGTTTTTTAGGGATATCCGCCACCTGTGACCATTCCAAGGCAGATAGCGTATGAATGATACTCGCGAAATCAAATCGATTGGCAAGAGCCCCACGCACAAAAAGGGGCAAGATGATTCGGTAACTACGCCCAAAGGCCTGATTTTCAAGGCCCGTCGCGTTTTCCTATCGGGACTACTTTATGCGGTACTGCTGAGTGCCTGTATCAATTTGCTACAACTCACTGTACCTCTCTATATGTTGCAGGTGCATGATAGGGTACTGAACAGCCGAAGCATGGACACGCTCACCATGCTGACCGTGCTCGCTATCGGTGCCATGCTGGTATTCGGCGTGCTGGAATATATCCGCTCGCTGTCGTTCCAGGCCATGGGCAGTGCGCTCGTGCGTCGCCTAAACCTCGCGGTTCTGACAGCGGCAGTGCAAGCCTCCGTGAATCAGGGCATGCCGAAAGCGACGCAGACACTTCGCGATCTCAACGAATTGCGCAGCTTCCTTACATCCCCCGCCATCAATGCTCCGCTTGATGCGGCATGGTCGCCGATCTTCCTCGGCGTGCTGTTCCTCTTACACCCTATGCTGGGCGTGATCGGCCTCGTCGCCGTCATCATTCTTATCGCATGCGGCGTGCTGACGGACCTCCTGACCCGCAATCTGATTCAGGAGGCGAATCAAGCCAACATCGAATCGGTTTCAAAGATCGGCAGCAGTTTGCGCCATGCCGAAGTCATCGAAGCCATGGGCATGCTCCCGGCACTCGCTCGCCGCTGGCGCACGATGCAGCTCAATTCGCTCGAAGCGCTTGACCTTGGCGGAACCCGCGCTCGCGCCCTTTCCTCGATTGCCCGCACGGCCCGCTTCATCATCCAGATCGGATCGCTCGGCATAGGCACACTCCTCGCCATGCAGCAGGAGATCACGCCTGGCGCAATGATCGCGACCAGCATCATCATCGGTCGTTTGCTGATGCCATTCGATCGCATTGTGGAAAACTGGCGTCAGTGGGTCAGTGCAATCGCGAGCTGGAAGCGCGTTCAGTCATTGCTGTCGGAAAATCTGGCCGTGCGCCAGACGATGCCGACGCCGAGGCCCAATGGCGATCTCGTGATCGACAAGCTGATCTATGCCGCTCCCGGCGTGGATGTCCCAATCATCAAGGGTATCTCTTTTTCGATTTCGCCGGGTGAAGTGCTGGGCGTCGTTGGCCCTTCGGCTGCGGGTAAATCGACACTGGCCCGATTGTTGATCGGCATTGTGAAACCATCGTCAGGCGGCGTTTTCCTTGATGGTAACAACGTTTATCTCTGGGAGCGCGGCTCGTTCGGCGAGATTGCCGGTTACCTGCCGCAGTCTGGCTCCCTGCTTGACGGAACGATCAAGGACAACATCGCCCGCATGGGTGATAGCGACCCACACCGTGTGCTGGAAGCCGCACGCCTTGCCGATGTCCATGAAATGATCGGACGCATGCCGCTCGGCTATGACACGCCGGTTGGCGACGGTCGCCTGACGCTATCCGGTGGCCAGCGCCAGAGAATCGGGCTGGCCCGTTGCCTCTACAACCGCCCACGCCTGATTGTTCTCGATGAGCCGAATTCGAATCTCGACGCCGTTGGCGAGCGCGCGCTGATCCGTGCCGTCGAACACGCCCGTGACGATGGCGCCATTGTCATCATGATCGCACATCGACCATCTATCATGCAGGTCGCCGACAAGCTGCTCGTACTCGACAACGGGCGCATCTCGCAGTTCGGCCCACGCACCGATGTCGTCGCTTCACTGACACCTGCCGGTAACGGCCCGCAAATGGGAGCAGCAACCGCATGATGGGTAAATCTGTTATTCCTCGTCGTGTTTCCAGTCTGCTCGCGCCGCGTGCAGAATCATCGGATCACAAGGCCCTCACCCGTTTCGGCAGCGTAAAGCCTGAATGGGCGCTGGATCTTGAGCGTGAAGATTCAAGATCACCTTTGCGTGGTCTCATCATTGCGGGCCTGGCCACAATCGCCGTTGCTTTCGGTGGCTTCTTCGCATGGGCCTATTCCGCCAATCTGGGAAGTGCCGCGGTCGCAATGGGCACGGTGATCGTTGATTCCAAGCGCAAGACGATCAGCCATCTCGAAGGCGGCATTCTTGATCGCCTGCTCGTGCAGGAAGGTGATGTCGTCAAGGTCGGCCAGCCACTCCTCCGGCTTGACGACACCAAAGCCCGCTCCGATCTCCAGTCACTGGAAAGCAGACGCGTCGGCTTGATTGCTAAACTGGCTCGCCTGCGCGCCGAACAATCGGGCGAGAAAGAAATCAGCTTTCCGGATGGCTTTGCAGACGACGGTGAGAACGCACAAAACGCCATCCGCGCTGAAAACATCTTTTTCCAGAAGCGGCTTGCGCAGAAACTGAGCAAGATCGATATCCAGCAGAAGACCATCGAGCAATATACCGAGCAGGCAAAGGCTTCCACATCGCAGATAGCTGCCACCGACCGGCAGATCGAACTCATCAGTGATCAGCGCAAAGCCATCGCCAGCCTTGTTGCAAAAGGCTTTGCCCAGAAATCGAAACTCACGGAAATCGATACACGTCTCAGCCAGCTTGCAGGTGATCGCGGTGAATATGCCGGTGACAAGGCAAAGGCCGAGCAGGCAAAAGCCGGAGCGGAATTCGCCCTGACGGGAATCGAAAGCGACCTCCAGTCCGAAATCGCCGGCGAAATCACGTCAAGCCAAGTCGAACTTTCGGACGCACAGGAGCGTATCGTTGCAGCCAAGGATGTGATGCGGCGCGTGGAGGTTCGGTCGCCGCAGGATGGCATCGTCGCAAATATCCGGCTACGCACACCGGGCGGCGTTATCGCGCCGGGCGAAGCGATCATGGACATCGTTCCCGAAAACGAACCTCTCGTGGTCGAAATGAAAATCAGCCCGCGCGATATCGACAGTATTTCGGTTGGTGCGGGCGCACAGATCCGGTTGACTGCCTATAACCAGCGCTCAATGGCACCGCTCGACGGCAGACTGACCTATATCGCCGCGGATCAGTCACTCGACGAGAAGACGGATACTGCATTTTTCGTGGCGCGTGCCGAAATTACTCCGGCATCACTTGCTGCAAATCCGACTGCCCGACTTTATCCTGGTATGCCCGCTGAAATAATTATCGTGCACAAGGAACGTCGCGCTATCGATTACTTGGTTTCACCTATCACAGATAGTTTGAACCGGGCATTCCGCGAGGATTAATAACAATAGTATTTTATAGTAGAACTCAAACTTGGGTTGAAATTCCAGAAAACGGGAGCGCCGCGCATGAATTCTCATGTGCGGCGTCATCTATTTGAAATAAAGTCATATTTTGTCCAAAATCACCCTATGGTTCAAATTTTGAAATAAATTCACTTTAAATACAATGTAAATAGAAATTATAATGATGATAAATACATTTCATATTTCTGTTTACATAAATGTAATATAAATTAATAGTAATAATTTGTTACTTATCGTTGCCCAAATTATACCAATTACCAATGTTGCAATTCCAGTTAATGCAGAGCAGACTACTAAGAGCATAATGGTCGGAGCATTCCGGCTTGTGGAAACCCCATACAGGAACACAAGGAGAAGCAGATGGCCACTTTAGAAGGCGGCGCCTACGACGACGTGTTGTTCGGCTCCCGCTTTGACGATTTCATCCGCGCCCATGGCGGTGATGATCTCGTATTCGGAGGCGATGGTAACGACACTGTCTTCGGCGGCAACGGGAGTGACATCCTTTTCGGCGGCACGGGTAACGATACCCTGTTCGGCGAAAACGGGAACGACATTCTCTTCGGCAATGAAGGAAACGACGTCCTGAGCGGCGGCAATGGCAGCGACGTGCTGTATGGCGGCAATGGAGATGACATTCTCCAGGGCGGCAACGGCTCCGACCTGCTCTATGGCGGCGCACATAATGACATTCTCTACGGTGGGAACGGCAACGACATCCTCGATGGCGGCGCTGGAAATGATGTTCTCATCGGCGGAAATGGCAGCGATACATTCCTGTTCAATGGTGGCGGCGGAAACGACGTCATTCTCGACTTCAATCCCGGTGAAGACATTCTGCAGATTCAGAAGGGCATCAATGGCCTTGATGTCTCTTCCGCAGACGATCTTGCCGATCGTGTCACGCAGGTTGGTGGCAATGTCCTTGTCGATCTCGGCAATGGCGACACCGTCACCCTCGTTAACACCAATGCAGACGACGTACAGGCTCATCCGGACCAGTACTTCACTGTTCACTAATTGAACAATTGAGAGCATGCCCGGCAATCCTCCCGCCGGGCATGTTTGTCTTCACCGGGCACGCATCTTCCCCAATTTTGCGTGCCCGGACCTTCCGGCAAGCCGGATCTTCCTGCAAGAATGAAAGGGCCTCACATTGAATCTCGACCATTCGGCGGACACTGAAAGCAAAACCGAGAACCTCTCCATTTGCCGTCTTTGCGCCGATGTCGCTGTGATCATCTGGGACATCCCGGGCCCGGCTCGCACGACCACCAAATGCACATTTGAAATGCCGGTTCAGCCGGTTCCCTTGCTAAGCGTTGGCATTCCGCTCGAAAATGGCGGTCTACGCATGTTCTGGGCGATGCGTACAGGCAATGAGCCGGTAGAACTTTCGCTCTCCGCAGGCTCTCTTGGCCCGACGGCTCGGGCTATCGTGTATCCGGCCAACGAACTTGCTCCCTTCGACGTTGAATATGTCGTGAGCGAACTCACCCTGCCCGGACATATCAAGCTTCTCACAAATATTCTGACCACGTGGCGCAGCGCTTTCCGTCTTTCGCGAAACCAGACTTTCGCATCCCTCGTGCGTGACCTGACTTTCGCATTGACGCCGGAACCGCGCGAGGCCCAGCATTGCGGCGAACCGGTTCAGGGACATCATCTCCTTGAAACAGCGGTCGACCCGATGCTGGGCGAGATTTCCGCCATCTACGGCATCACTTCCGGCAGCGTTATGGTCATTCCACCGAGATTTGTGGTGGGCAAACAGGCCCGTAACGCCTGGCAGCCCTGTCACTTTCTACTGGAAGCGGCACAGGATCTGCCATCATCGCTGTTGCTGGTGCTCACCGGTCCGAAAGGCGTTGCCGTTCGCAAGCTTGCCACGACGAGCGGCGAACAAACAGATTTTGCCAAGTGGTGGACCAAATGGCAGGGCAATGGCGCGTTGCGGGAATTTCTTGTTCGCCAGCTTGGTAAGCTAAGTCCCGCCGGTGCGGCGGTCGCCATAGACCTACAAACACGCACGCCGCTGCCCGTTCGCCAGATTGCGCAGTCCACCACCCACCCGGCGGCAGAAATCGATCTCGCTCTGGCGCTTGACGGCGGATTGATCGTTGGCGGATGGATGCACGATCCGGCCACCATGCTTGCAGATATCGAATATCTACCGGAAGGCGGCAGTGCATTGTCGCTAAAGCCCAACTTTCATAAATTTCCTGGCAAAATCGCGAAAAGGGAAGATGCAGCACAACAGGATGTGACAGGCTTTGTCGCCTGGCTTCCCTCAGTGCAGAATCTTGGCCCTCTCTTGCAGCCGCGATTTCAGATGCGTCTTGCGTCCGGCACGACCGCACCCCTGATACCCGCACCGCAGCCCTTCGAGCCGTCGGCGCAGCGCAACCGCATTTTGCGGTCTGTACCGCCCCAACAGGCTAGGCCGCACGTCTTCTCGCATATTCTGGGACCGGCTCTCACCGAAGTTGAGAAGAAGCTCGCTACAACCGTGCGTATATCCGAGGTGAAGGATTACGGAAAGACGCCGTCCTCCCCGCTCGCATCTATCGTCATTCCACTTTATCGCAATCTCGATTTCCTGCGATTCCAGTTTTCATCCATGGCTACGGATCCTTGGCTGGTGGAAAATGCAGAGTTCATCTTCGTGCTGGATTCGCCTGAGATTCAGGACGACACCGAACACATGCTGGGCGGGCTGCACATTCTGCACGACATGCCGTTCAAGCTCGCCGTCATGAACCGCAATAGCGGGTATGCCCGTGCCTGCAATGCAGGTGCCAGCATTGCAACCGGCACGACCATTGTAATGCTGAATTCCGACGTCGTTCCGGCGCAACACGGCTGGTTGCAGCAACTGGTACAACCACTGTTCGACCAACCTAAGCTGGGAGCAATCGGCCCTCGCCTTCTGTTTGAGGATGGTTCGCTTCAACATGCAGGGCTTTACTTTGCCCGTGATCGCCAGGGCATCTGGCTGAACCACCATTATTACAAGGGCATGCCTGGCAACTATCCGCCTGCGCTCCGTGCACGCGAGGTGCCCGGCGTCACCGGTGCCTGCCTCATCACGCGCAAGGATATCTTTGATCTCGTCGGAGGCTATACGGAAGACTATGTCATCGGGGACTATGAAGACAGCGATCTGTGCCTGAAGATCAGACAGCTTGGCTTCCAGATATTCTATGAGCCTTCTGTTGCACTTTACCATTTCGAGCGTCGCTCGATCCGCCGCAGCGCGGACTACATGCGCGGGCTCGCCAGCCAATATAACTCCTGGCTCCACACACAGCGCTGGGATGATGACATAACCGAATTGATGGTCCAGCCGCAGGAACAGGACGGCACTGCCGATCTGTCGAATGTGATCATGACCAAATCTGAAAGGAGCGCCGCTTGACGGACGTGGTAGCGCTGAAACAGCCAGAACCTGAAGCCAAACCAGCAATACCGGATGCGCAGATCGACTGGTTGATGCAGTCGGTTCTAAAGAACCGCTTTCTGCCTTCACCCGATCCGAACAACGTGTTCGTTGGCGACGGTGACTATCGTGCGGTGGGTGCCGAGTTTCTCGGTCATTTCATTCGCAAGGGCGGGCTTCGTCCTGACGCGCGCGTGCTCGACATCGGTTCGGGGATCGGTCGCATGGCTGTGCCGCTGACGCAGTATCTCGATCCGGCGAAGACACGTTATTCTGGTATCGACCCCGTGGCAGGTGGCGTGAACTGGTGTCGCCAGAACATCACGTCACACTATCCGAACTTCGAGTTCCGCCACATCGATATCGCCCACGACCTCTATAATCCCAAAGGTTCGGTCAACGGGCTTAATCTTGTCCTGCCGTTCGTGGACAAGAGCTTCGATTTCGTCATCATGACATCAGTGGTCACGCATCTGCCGTCAGATGAAGTCAAAACCTATCTCGATCAGGTTTCTCGTGTTCTCGCTCCCGGTGGAAAACTGTTCATGACGGCCTTCGTGGTGGACGACGTGGCCGCGCGTGACCGCCACGGCAAGCGCGACAAGCGACTTGCATTTGAACGCCACGGCAGCGGACCGTGCTGGTTTGTTCCCGAATTGCCACCGCTTGCGGCTGTGGGATTTGAAAACGGATTCTTGGATCGCGCGCTTGCCGGTGCAAAACTGACGCTCGACACCAAATCCTTCGGCCACTGGCGTGGCATCGAGGCCGATCACTATCAGGATATTTTCATCGCCTCGCGAGGTGCTGTCTGATGGCGCCGCGTGTCCTTATAGCAGCCCATAACCACCCGTCACTGCATCCCGGTGGAACGGAGATTTTCGCACACGACCTGTTTCGGGCCTATCAGCGCGCCGGTTGCGAAGCCATGTTTATGGGGGCTACCAACAAGGTGCATCGTGAGGCCCGCCCCGGCACAAGCTTTCAGAGCATCGGCAATGGCGGCGACGAGATCCTGCTCTGGTCTGGCCATTTCGACCGCTTCTACATGAGTCAGATTGACCTTTACGGGATCGTTCCCGACATCGTCGAGCTATTGCAGGACTTCAAGCCTGATGTCGTCCACCTGCACCACCTGCTTTTGCTCGGCGCCGAGTTTCCGCATATCGTGCGTCGCACTTTACCCGATTGTCGTATCATTCTGACTTTGCACGATTATTACTCCATCTGTCACCATGACGGATTGATGGTCCGCACCAGTGGCAAGGAACTGTGCCATGGGGCCGGTCCCGACAGATGTCATGCCTGTTTCAAGGACATCTCCTTGGATAAGTTTGTACTGCGCGAGCGGCATATCAAATCGCTGCTCAGCGCCGTCGATGCTTTCGTTTCACCGAGCGAATTTCTGAAGCAGCGTTACGTTGAATGGGGGCTTGCGAAAGAGCTGATCAGCGTCATACCCAACGGCCAGCCGGAACGGCCTGCTATCGAGCTAAAGCCAGCGGCCCGCAGCAAACCGGTCTTCGGCTATTTCGGCAATCTCAATCCGTGGAAAGGCGCCACAGTCCTGCTTGAAGCTGCACAACAGCTTATTTCAGAGGGTTTCGATTTCGAACTGCGCGTGCACGGTGCAGCACCATTTCAAAGCGAAAGCTTCGTCAATGAAATCGAGCGGCTCTTTGCGGAGACATACCCCTCCGTCCAGCGTCGGGGTGCTTATCGCCGGGAGGATATCGCCCAACTGATCCAGGCCGTCGATTGCGCGATCATGCCGTCGATCTGGTGGGAAAATGCCCCGCTCGTCATTCAGGAAGCACAGGGACAGAACCGCCCTGTCATATGTAGCAATATCGGTGGAATGGCCGAGATGATTGAAAATGAGGTGAATGGCCTCACCGTTCCGCCAAATGATCCGCTCGCGCTCGCCCAGGCGATGCGTCGAATGGCGGAAGACCCGGATTTGCGCCAGTCACTCAGCGAGAATGCGCGTCATCCGGATACCATCGACACTACCGCCGCACGCTATCTCGATCTGATCGGGACATTGCGTATCGCACGTGTCGAGGCAGCATAAGAGGTAAATCATGAACATCGCGACCAAAGTTCCATCCGAGGGGGAAACAAAGCAGGCAGCGGCACCCAATACCGCAGCCGGGCCTCAAAGGACCGAAGCCATGAAAGGACGCGTTGATGCCATTGAGGAAGGCCGTCTCTACGGTTGGGCCTTCGATCCTTCCGTTCCGACCGAAAGGCTTCTGATCCGCGTTCTGCTGGACGACAAGCCTATTGCCGAAGCGCCTGCCGATAAGGATCGTCCCGACCTGAAGCGCAACGGTATCGGCGACGGCAAGCACGCTTTTGAAGTGATGCTGCCGCAATTCGCAGCCGCTCGGGCCGGCGAACTCGTGGTCGTCGCGGCCAATGCTTCCGGCACAGAGCAGAAGCTGCGCGTGCCGAAGCCTGACGAACAGGCAGCCGAAGCGCTTATCGCCGCTCCGATGACGCGTATTCTGGACAAGCTCGACATGCTGATGGCGGCGCAACGCCAGTTGCAGGTCAACCAGCGATCGTTGCAGCGCGTCGCGCCAACCCTGGATGCGTCCGGCAATGCCGCCCCCGCCGAACTGCTTGACATTGCAAGTTCCGTCGACGGCCTGCGCACTGATCTCCATCAGCGCATGACAGAACTCGACGTGCATATCATGCGCATGGACGGCGTTGTTGCGGGACTGGAACAACGCATGGACGAAGTGCGCAAGCGCAGCGGCGGCGATCTCAAGTTCCTGTTTTTGTTGGCTGCCGTTTTGACCGGTTTCGTCGCTGGCGCCCTGCTGACCCTTGCGGTTATGCCCTGAGGAAACATCTCATGGCGCAAGACGAAAGACCAATTACGCAGCAGCCGACCGCAAGACCGACCCGGTCACCGGATCGTCCTCCCATGATGATGGAGGGCGAGATGGTCGTCGGCAGCGTGATCGAAGACACGCTGGTGCTGGTACTCGGCATCGGGAGTGCCGCAAACGATCAGGTAACGGCTTTTCTCAATGGCGACCCCGCCATGAGTGTGAAGACAAGTCTGATCACATGGCCGCTCAAAGAACCTTCGCCTGCCGGGACGCATGGCTTTGTCGCCATCGTGCCAACAGGTGCTTTGCGCCGCGGCACCCTCAAGACGATTATGTTCCAGCACCGGGCAAAGGTTGCGCGCTACAATTTTGCGTCGCGTTCCGCTTCCATCGGCGATTTCGTGGCGATGATAGGCGATCTTGCCGGGCCCGGCTTACCGGGCGTCATCGATGAACTCGTGGAAGGGTTGATTTCAGGTCCTATCAGCCGGAAGAAACTTTCGGCCATCACCGTTCTGCTGCAGGCGGGAGCCCGCTCCGATGGCTGTATCGAGCTCATCGGCGGCAGCGATGAAGGCGAGATTTTTGTGCAGGGCTGGGCACAGGATCTGACGCCGGCAGTTACCCGCCTGTTGATCAGCGGTAAGAACCCTTCGCTTGCTGAATGTGCAGTCAGCGTTTTTGCCCGTCCCGACCTGAACGATGAAGCTTCCGGATTTGCAGGCCTTCTGCTTGCCAATGAGCCGGTCGAACCCACCGATATCGAACGGCTTTTGTTTCGCGGACGACGGGGCTGGCGTTTTACCGAAGTCTACGACCGCAGGCTATTGTCCGGCTCCCGTGAGACACCGGGCCATATCCGGGCTATCCTGCCACGGGTACGCAGCTCGACGGACATTCTTCTGCGTATGCGTTCCGCCGCAAACCGTTTCGACGGGGCAGATACAGTGTCCAGCCTTCCCTTTCCTGTCCGGATGGGCATTGACAACGTCTTCCGGGTCGAAGGGAGTGGAATGCTGATTTCCGGCTGGCTGCTCGATCCCGACAGCCATGTGGAAAGAGTGAAACTGCGCCGTCATCGCGGTGAAATTCAGATCGACACCAACTGGACTCGTATCGACCGACCGGACGTCACGCGAGAGTTCGATAATCAGCCTCCCTTCAATGCAGGTCTCGATCCCAACCGTCACGCCCATGGTTTCGTGGCCTTCGCGCCGGAACTTGCCGGTGACAGCACCTCGCCGTTCTATCTCGAACTTGCGATCAGCGACGGACGGCGTGCTTTCTTTCCATTGACGCCGACCCGCCTCACGTCACGTGACGCCATCGTCCGGCAAATCCGCGCAACTGACCCGAATGCGTGGGCTTTGCGTCATATTGTCGACCAGCAGCTCGTGCCTTTGTTGCGCGGCGTCAATCGTCCTGCGCCGGAAGTCTTTGGCGTGGTGGATCTCGGCCCATTCGAAGATGCGATAGGGCCAGCGATCATCATTGGTATCGACGAGCGCGTCGAGGAAATCGAACCATTGCTTGCACTTCTTGCGCTCGATCCCGAAACGCGCATCGCGCCGATCGTGATTGCGGCTGCGACCGAGATCATCGACCGTGTCGGCGTGCAGATCAGACGTCTTGCAGATTTCTATCGCCTGCGTATCCGCCTCGTTTCCGCCACAGGATCGGAAGACCTCTACGATGCGCTCGAAGTCGGTGCCCGCACAGTTTCGACGGATCAGGTGATATTTCTGGCGGGCTCACTGCTGCCGCGCCGCTCCGGATGGCTGAACAAGCTCGTCAGCGCCTATGAAGCGCACAAGGACTGCGTTCTCTCTCCCACCCTTGCCTATGAGGATGATTCAATTCGCTGGGCGGGAACCTGGGTTGCTGGACCGCAATCCGGCATGTCGGCAGATCGCGCTCTGATCAGTCGTTATGCTGGTTACCCCATCGATGCCGTTTCGGGCATGTCATTGACAGAAGTGGCCACGGCAACATTCGAGTGCTGCATCCTTCCGCGTGAAGCCCTGTTTTCCGTCGGTGGCTTTACGCGCGGCTATCTCGGCACCCATGAAAAGGGATTGGATCTCGGATTGAAACTGAAACAATCGGGCTTGCGCTCCTACTGGTTGCCTTCAGCACAGATGCTTGGAGCTGACGACACATCCGTAACCGACAGGGCATCGACCATTGCCCTCATTGAACGCATTGACCGGCAGGTCTTCGATGCACGCTGGTCCTCCATTCTCGCTGGCAGACGCAAGGTAGAGACGGAGGAACCCGCATGAGCGATAAACTCCGTGTTCTCGTCATCTCACATGCTCACCCTTCGATCTCGCTCGGTGGCGGTGAAATCGCTTCCTACAATCTGCACAAGGGGTTGAACACCGTTCCCGGTGTGCAATCGGTCTATCTGGCACGGGCCGCTCACCCGATCCCTCGGCATGGCACGACGGCGCTGATGAGCATGCGGCGTGCCAGCGACGAAATCCTGTTCCATGCGGATGAGTACGATCACTTCTATCTGTCGAACAAGAACACCGATGAAATCCGCCGCGACCTGCTGCGCTTTGTCCGCGACTTCGACCCGGATATCGTGCATTTTCATCATGTTCTCGGACTCGGACTTGAAACGCTCTATGCCATCCGTGAGGCACTGCCGGATCGCATCATTCTGGTAACGTTTCACGAGTTTCTGTCCATATGCAACAATGACGGCCAGATGGTCAAAGCTGGGACGTCCAAGCTCTGCAATGAGGCATCCCCCATTGATTGCCACGCCTGTTTTCCGCAGATACCGCCAGCGCGTTTCCTCAAGCGAGAACGCTTTGTGCGCGGCATGCTGGAATTGGCCGACGCCTTCGTCTCGCCGAGCGAGTTTCTCGCCAATCGCTATCTCGAATGGGGTCTCAATCCAGACAAGATGGCAGTCATCGAAAACGGCATCGCCATCCGTGATGTTACCCCTCCGCGCGAGCTGACCGGTCCTAACCCTCGACGCAGCCGCTTTGCCTTTTTCGGTCAGATCAACCCGTTCAAGGGTATAGATGTGCTGGTCGATGCCGTATCACGTGTACCGGAACAGGTCTGGGGCGAGGATTCCCGCCTGATGATCTTCGGTGGCAATCTGGAAAAGCAGCCGCCCGCCTTTCAGGAGCGCATGCAGAAACTGATTGAAGAAGCCGGTCCGCGCGTGCGGTTCTACGGCGCCTACCAGAATGCTGAAATGCCACGCCTCATGCAGTCGGTCGACTGGGTGGTCATGCCCTCGATCTGGTGGGAAAATTCACCCATCGTCATTCAGGAGGCGCTGCACCATCGCCGCCCGGTCATCTGCTCGAATATCGGCGGCATGGCTGAAAAGATCCGCGACGGCGAAGACGGCCTGCATTTCCGTGTTCGCAGCGCCGAGGATCTGGCCGACCGCTTTACAGAAGTGCTGAGCGCGCCGAGCATATGGGACAGGTTGCATCATTCCATCCGCAATCCGGTCCATTATGTCGACTGCGCCAAGGAGCATCTCGATCTTTATAAAAGGCTGCGTGAGTCAAAACCGCGCAGACAGAAACCGGCAGTTACGCAAACTGCTCTTTCTCAGGCAAGCTGAGCCTGGCTTGACCTTAGTGAAACAGAAGGAAGACCGTATGGCACGCGCCCTCGTCATGATCCCTGCGGGAGAAGTGTACGATCACGACAATGTCCGCTGGTATCGTCACACCGACGTTCAGGGCAGCATCAATCATTATCACAACATCGGCGATGCCTTCGTCTTCGAGTCATCGTTGAAGCTGATGAATTACGAGAAGGCTTCCGAACTCCCGATCACCAATTTCTCACCCGAGAAGATCGATCGGCTGCGTGAAGAATATGATTATGTGATCCTGCGCGGTTCGAACTATATCAACAAGGATATGAACTGGCGCGACACGATCCCGGTATTACAGCGGCTGAAACTGCCGGTCATCGCATTCGGCGTCGGAGCGCAAGCGCCGGTCAGAGGGGAAATACAGCTTTCCGAAGAGACGAAGGCGGTCCTGCGCATCATTGCAGATTCCACGACGTCCATCGGTGTGCGCGGCGCTTACACGGCCCAGGTACTGAACGATATCGGCATTCGCAATGTGCGCATCGTCGGCTGCCCAACCGCGTTTCGTCGCAACAACCAGCATCTGCGCATCAAGTTGCCGCCGCTGGAAAACGTTGCCCAAGTCGGCGTTACGGTTCGCCGCGAGGTTTCACCGGCCTATGCGCAGGACATAGAACAATATCTCACCCGTCACCGCGACCTCATCAAATCCATGGCCAAACGCTTCGATGTGACATTGATGGCGCAGGGCGAAATCGATGAAAAGAAGATGGTCTTCGGCACAGCGGAGCAGAAGGAAGAGGCTATAGCAGCCCTCAAGAACCATCGCTGGACAGCGGACTGGTATTTCGATGAGACGATAGAAAACCTCTATCGTCATCGCATGTTCTATTCGGATGTCGTCGCCGATTACGAGGAACTGGTGCGCAGGCAGCAGCTCGTCCTTGGTTATCGTCTGCACGGCAATCTAATGGCGCTGGCCAATGGCGTGCCGTCTATCTATTTTACCTACGACAGCCGAACAGCCGAATTCGCTGAAACCTACAAGATTCCGAGCTATGATGTCTTCAGCGAAAAACCTTTCCGACTGGAAGACTATTGGGATCAGTCGCTGTTCGACAAATATAATCGGGCATGGTTCGAAACCTATGCCGAGATGAAGCAGTTTCTCGACGAAAACGGCGTCGACAACAAGATGACCGAAACCGGACTTCCCATCGCCGAACTGAAAGTCGCCTGAAGATTTAGTCTTTTGGCAGTTGTGCAGAACCCTTGCTCTTCTGCTCTTCTGCCAGAAGCGACCATGCGGCGATGAACATAGCGGCAATCAGCGGGCCGACCACAAAACCGTTGATCCCGATCAACGAAATACCGCCGACTGTGGATATCAGAACGACGTAATCGGGCATGCGAGTTCCCTTTCCGACAAGCGGCGGACGCAGGAGATTATCGACCAGCCCGATCACGAATACGCCGACGAAAACCAGAATGCTTCCGCCGATCCATTCCCCGCTTGCAAAAAACCAAGCTGCCGCCGGCACCCAGACAAGTGCGGCACCGACAGCCGGCAGCATGGAAAGAAATGTCATCATAACGCCCCAGAGCAAGGCCGCTTCCACTCCTAGAAGCCAAAATGTCACGCCGCCAATCGAGCCCTGAATGATGGCGATGATGATATTGCCCTTCACAGTCGCACGGATGACAGCGGTAAACTTTTCCAGAAACTGCCGCGTATAGTCATCGTTAAGCGGAATGGCCTGCCTGATCTTTCGTCCAAGATCCGCACCGTCGCGAAACAGAAAGAACAGCAGATAAAGCATGATTCCGAAGCCAATGAAGAATTGCAGCGTGTTCTGGCCGAAGCTGACCAGTTTTCCCGCAAAAAGCTGACTGCCTTGCATGATCGCAGACGATATACGCGAGCGCCATTCGGCAAAATTACCCAGTTCAAACCGGGTCAGCCACTCCTCCAGCGAATCCGGCAAGGCGTTCAGAATGCGCGAGATATAGCTGTTCAGATCGAACTCGCGACTACTCAGGCGTTGATAGAGAGAGTTCCCCTCCTGCACCAGCGAGCCGAAAATCGCGAGCATCGGAATGATGACCAGACAGATGCACATGAGCACAGAAAGCAGAGCTGCAATATTCTTCCGACCGCCGAGCAGACGCTCAAGGCGCTGCTGTACCGGCGAGAAAACCACGGCGAGGATAACGGCCCAGAGAACCGCCGAATAATAAGGCAGCAGCAACCACGCAAAGGCGATGGTGACCAGTGCCAGTAGAATATAGAAGCTCGCACGCTGGACGGACATAATCACCTGCTGAAGATTTCCGGGCTGGAAAACCCTGCCCGGAAAATCGTTCTAATTCAATAGCGCAGCGTAGACCAGCAGGTTATGCCGCTTTCAGAGGCACCAGCTTTTCATTGGGTAGAGAACGGGCAAGCGTGCTCAGAAGATCGCTCTGTGACACCAAGCCGATGATACGGCGCATTTCATCGACGACCACGACGGCATGCGTCAACCCATCGGTCATGCTGGGCAAAAGGCTCAAGACCGGATCGGTCTGCGACGCGGTTGGAGCCTCCACGATATAGTTTCTGAAATCGTCGCCCGGATGCATCAATTCACGTAAACCGACCACACCCTTCAGGTGTCCATCGAGAGCACGAACGGGCAAGGTCATGAGATTGTGCCGCAAGATCAGGTCTCGAGCTTGGCTTGCCGTCGCATCTTCATCGATGCTGACGACGTCGCGCGACATGATATCGGCACATGTCAGGTCGCCATGTGAACGAATGGACACTTCAAGCTCCACTTGTCGCAACAAACGTCCAAGATCGTTGCGATCAATATCGAAACTTTCGTCCAGAGCAAGCAAAGCCCGGTCGATGTCTTCCTCACGGATACCCATACGGACCGAAGGCGGCAAATCAACTGTGCTGTGTTTGTTGATGGGAGCAGTGGCAGCCACATGCGGGTATTTCCTGCGTGAAAGTTTGTGAAACAGGATACCCACCCCTACAAGAAGGCACGAATTCAGCGCGACCGGTACAAGTGGAAAAAGGAAACCCCACTTGGCAACCGCCGAGCCACCCAGAACCGCCGTTAGTGCCGCAGCGCCGCCGGGCGGATGAAGGCTGCGGGTAACGGACATCGCCGCGATGGCGAGAGCAACACCAAGACCGATTGCCAAAGCTGGATCGTCGACAAACTGGGTCACGGCCAAGCCCACAAAAGCTGAAATTGTGTTGCCGCCGATGATCGACCATGGCTGAGCCAGCGGACTTGTCGGAACTGCGAAGAGCAAAACCGCCGACGCGCCGATTGGTGCAACGATCAACGGCAGATGGGGACCATTTCCCAGCAGAAAACTCGATATGAAGCCGGTCAGCGCAATACCTACCAAGGCGCCGAGGCAGGCAACCGAACGTTCTCGTAACGTTGCTCCGGCGAGAACCGGTTTGAACAGTCGCAACGCAAGCGACTGGTGTTGTTCTGGATTTCTCTGGGTCATTCCGTCAATCAGGCCGATAATAGGGGAGCTTCAGCGAAACCCCGCTGAAGCAAAAGACTGTTCCCATGGGGGTGAGACAATATCCTGCCCTTGCCGGATTCGAACAAGAAAGCAAATCCGTATCGGCCTGCCGGAACGGAAAAAACTTTCTCCCATCATCAACTCATCGAGAACAACGGCCTCAAGGCCATCTCAAGGCCAAGAAACATGAGGCCGATCAGAAACCATTGGCGGAAGTTTTCCGGCCTGATCCTGCGACGACAAGCCTGCCCTAGGAACATGCCGACCAGCGATGGAACGATGGCCAGAACAGATACCAGCAGAAGTTCGCCAGAATAAGCCTGCCTGCTCGATAGTCCAACCGCAAGCGCGGCTGTCGAGATGGTGAAGGAAAGCCCGAGTGATTGCACAAGATCGTCTTTTCGCAGACCCAGCGCTTGTAGGTAGGGCACAGCCGGGATGACGAATATGCCTGTCGCGCCTGCGATCAAGCCGGTCAACAATCCGGCAACCGGAGACAGCAGACGCTCAAGTCTTGCAGGCACCTGAAGCTGGCGAGCGAACAGTGTATAGGTCGCATAGATAACAAGCGAGAGACCCAGCATCGACGTGGTGATTGCAATATTCCCGCCGACCAGAACCGCAGTCCCTGCGATGGTCCCGACCGTAATGGCCAGCATCATGCTCCAAAGACGAATGACAAGCTTACCGAAACTGGGCCCTGCCAGAAGCTGCCAAAGATTGGTGATGAATGACGGAACAATCAACAGGCTTGCCGCTGCAAGGGGAGATATCAGCGCCCCCAATATGCCCATTGCGACCGTAGGCAGTCCCATTCCGGTCACGCCTTTGACAAAACCGGCGCCGAGGAACGTAATTGCAATCGTCAGGATCAAGGAGAATGAATAAGTCATGCTTCTCCTATAACGACATGATTGTCAGACGGAATACGGAAGTTCCTTATTGAGCCTTCGGCTTTTCCATAGGCAAAATTCGCGCTACTATCGCTCATGCGTTTTGATCTCACAGACCTCCGCCTGTTTCTCGCCGTAGCTGATACCGGCAGCATCACGCATGGCGCGGCCGAGGTCGGCCTGTCGCTTCCCGCTGCGAGCGAACGCCTGCGTGACATGGAAGCCGCAGGCCAGGTGTCGCTTCTGGAACGAGGGCGACGCGGCGTTGCCCTCTCGGAAGCGGGCGAAGCGCTCCTCCATCATGCGAGGGTTGTGATGCGGCAAATGGCCGAGATGCATACCGAGTTGGGCGTGCATGCCAAAGCGATGCGCACGGCTATTCGCGTCGCAGCCAATACCGCCGCCGTCACTGAATATCTTCCTGTACGACTTGCAGCCTGGATGGCGGAAAATCCCCGCATTGATGTGGAACTGAAGGAACGACAGAGCAACGATATCGCCCGCGCTGTTTTGCGCGGTTTCGTTGAAATCGGAATTTTATCGGATGCGGCAGAAACTGTGGGACTGGAACTGGTTCCGTTTGCAAAGGATCAGTTGGTGCTGATCACGGCCAGACATCATCCACTGGCCGAACATAAATGCGTGAGTTTTTCGGATGTCCTGCAGGAACAATTCGTCGGCCTGTCAGCGGGTGCCTTGCAGGAGCACATTGAATTTCAGGCAACCCGGCTGGGGGCCCGGCTCAAAATTCGAACCCGACTGCGTACCTTCGAAGCAATCGGCAATATGGTCGCCGCTAATGTGGGTATTGCAATCATTCCACGGACAGCGGCCCGACGGCTTGGAAAAACAGTACCAATTGCAGCAGTAACACTCACTGACACCTGGGCAGGAAGAAACCTGGTGATCGCTGTGCAATCTCTGGACGGTTTAACCGCATCTGCCAGAAATCTTGTCCATAACCTCGCCTTGAATATTCAACCTCCCACAAGCAGAACTGCAAGAGGTTGAGCCGTAGAACTCTTACGAGTTGAGATCGGCGAGCAGGTCGTCATAGACCTTGCATGCGCCTTCAAGATCGCTTGTTGCCTGCGTCTGGGCGCCACTCATTTTCTGAGCGATTTCCTGAGCTTTCTGCGGATTGGCAGCAGCAACTTCCTGCATTTTCGTGGCGACTTCCATAGCTTTTGCCTGGACTTCCTCAGCCGTGCAGGCGAAGGATGGGGTTGCCAGAACAACGAACAAAGCGCCTAGAAGATACTTCTTCATATTGGTCCTCTCCTAATCTAATTCTCATAAATGCGCTTCGCATCTAGCAAGGTTTCAGATTTAGCTCCAGCTAAAACAACAACTGACAAAAATACTTCACAGAATAGTAATATACTTTGATGTACATACTTTTGGAGAGACTCAGGATTAGCACCAATATCCATCAGCGCGCGCCGTCAGAATATGCCTGTCAAACGATGCGTTGCCGTGCCGCGCAAACATGATGAGTGAGCTACCCAGACTTTGGTAGTATAAACGCTTTCCTTGAAGCTCAGGCATTGGCAATCCGCCGGGATGCATCTACATTCTTTTTAACGAGCATCCGATAATCATGCCGATTCAAGAGCAATTTCGGTATCGGAACACTTTATCCAGTGACTGGATAATAATGAATCTGATTGCCCGAAGCGCCCGAAGAGGCGTGGGGAGCTAAATTCTGAATGCGGGCTTGCCCGCCGCAACATAGTCTGGGAGGACGCTATGATGAAACTTATCGCCGCTCTGGCGACGACACTTGCTGTTTCCACTGCCGCTTTCACCGCACAGGCACAAAATTATCCGGAACGGACGATCACAATGGTCGTGCCTTTTGCAGCAGGTGGGCCTACCGACACCGTAACGCGGCTTGTTGCGGAATCCATGTCCAAAGACCTCGGACAACAGGTTATTGTCGAAAATGTCGGTGGCGCAGGCGGAACGCTGGGCGCAGGACGCGTCGCATCCGCCGATCCAGATGGCTATACGCTACTGCTTCATCATATCGGCATGGCCACAAGTGCAACACTCTACCGCAAACTTGCATATGACACGCTGAATGCGTTCGAATATGTCGGCCTCGTCACAGAGGTTCCGATGACCATCGTTGCCCGCAAGGACCTTGAGCCGACCGATCTCAAGGGGCTGGTCGAATATGCCAAGGCCAACAAGGATACAGTGACAGTCGCCAATGCCGGTATCGGCGCGGCCTCGCATCTTTGTGGCATGCTGTTCATGAGTGCGATTGAAACTCCGCTTGTCACAGTTCCCTACAAGGGAACCGGCCCGGCTATGACCGATCTTCTCGGCGGTCAGGTCGACATCATGTGCGACCAGACCACCAATACGACCAAGCAGATTCAGGCAGGCACGATCAAGGCTTATGCTGTTACCTCGCCCGAACGCCTGGACGTGCTGAAAGATCTTCCGACCACGAAGGAAGCCGGTCTGGACGGCATGGAAGTGGGTATTTGGCACGGCATCTACGCACCCAAGGGCACCCCGGCGGAAATCACGGAGCGTCTGTCGAAGTCGCTTCAGGTTGCACTGAAAGACCAGAACGTGGTTGCCCGTTTTGCCGAGCTCGGAACAAAGCCGTCATCGGAAGCTGACGCGACACCGGCGGCGCTGAAAGCCAAGCTGGAATCGGAAGTTACACGCTGGAAGCCGATCATCGAGGCCGCCGGACAATACGCCGACTGATCGTATAGCAAGCAATCAGGGTGGGTCATCCGACATGCCCTCATTGTCTCTCCTTCAGCAGCTCGCAAACGTCACAGCCGATGGAATACGCGACTGACCTCACTTGCCAGACCACCGGCATAGCCCTTTCAACGGCAAATCCGAAAGACGATTAGCCCATGAATGAGCCCTCCAGTAAATTCAAAATAGATCCGACCAACGGATTGTGCGGTGCGCTTCTCGCGTTGACCGGCGCTTTTTTCGCTTACCAATCACTGGGTCTGGACCTTGGCACCTCACTGCGCATGGGACCGGGATACTTCCCGCTTGTCCTGTCCGGCGTCCTGATCCTGCTTGGACTGGTCATTCTTGTACAGGCGACCCGTGTCTCCGGCGAGCCGATAGGTCCGATCGCGTGGCGTGGTCTGTTCTTCATTCTGCCAGCCCCGATATTCTTCGGCCTGACCGTGCGCGGCCTGGGCTTCGTACCGTCACTTTTCCTCACCTGCCTCATCGCCTCTTTCGCCTCGATGCGTATGAAGCCGATCGCGGCGCTTGTTCTGGCCGCTGGGGTTACCGTTTTCTCCGTCATTGTTTTCAGCTATGCGCTCGCGCTGCCATATCAGCGTTTCGGGCCCTGGTGGCCATTCTAAGGAGTGCGGATATGGATCTTTTCAGCAATCTTGCGCTTGGTTTCTCGACTGCATCGACGCTCGCAAATCTCGGCTTTTGCCTGATCGGCGTGTTGCTTGGCACATTGATCGGCGTCCTGCCCGGCATCGGCGCCACGGCAACCATCGCCATGCTTCTGCCAATCACGTTCCAGATTGGTGACCCGGTCTCCGCGCTGATCATGCTTGCGGGTATCTATTACGGTGCCCAATATGGCGGCTCGACGACTGCAATTCTCATCAACATGCCGGGAGAATCCTCATCCGCCGTGACGGCCATCGACGGTTATCAGATGGCACGCCGCGGGCGCGCCGGTGCAGCACTTGCAATCGCGGCAATCGGTTCGTTCTTTGCCGGCACTGTCTCGACTTTTCTGGTCGCAGTCTTCGCTCCCCCTCTCACGGAAATCGCCCTCAAATTCGGCTCTGCCGAGTATTTCTCTTTGATGGTCGTCGGGCTCGTATCCTCCGTGGCGTTGGCGCACGGTTCGATCATCAAGGCTCTGGCGATGGTTGTGCTAGGACTTCTGCTTGGACTCGTCGGCACCGATATCTATACCGGCACACCACGTTTCACGCTCGGCATTACGGAATATGCCGACGGCCTCAATTTCGTCGCTGTTGCAGTCGGTGTGTTCGGCATCGCCGAAATTCTGCGCAACCTTGAAAGCGAGCATTCGCGCGAGGTGCTGATGGCGAAGGTCACGGGACTGATGCCGACGCGAGATGATTTCAAACGTATGACGGCGCCAATCCTGCGTGGAACCGCCATCGGCTCGGCCCTGGGTATTCTGCCCGGCGGCGGGGCCATCCTTGCATCCTTCGCGTCCTACACGGTGGAAAAGCGCATTTCCAAAACACCCGAGGAATTCGGCAAGGGTGCAATTGCAGGTGTTGCAGGGCCGGAATCCGCCAATAATGCGGGAGCACAGACATCCTTCATTCCCATGCTGACGCTTGGCATTCCTGCCAATCCGGTCATGGCATTGATGATCGGCGCCATGATCATTCAGGGTATCGTGCCCGGCCCGAATGTCGCAACAGAACAGCCTGCATTATTCTGGGGTGTGATCGCGTCGATGTGGATCGGCAATCTCATGCTTATCATCCTGAATCTGCCGCTGATCGGCCTATGGGTGAAGCTCCTTACCGTGCCTTACTATGTGTTGTTCCCGATTATCATGACCTTCTGTTCAATCGGTGTTTATAGCGTCAACTCCAATGTCTACGATCTCTTCGCGGTCGCCTTCTTCGGCTTCATCGGCTATCTGCTGGCCAAACTGCGTTGCGAACCCGCTCCCTTGCTGCTGGGTTTCGTTCTCGGTCCATTGCTGGAAGAACATCTGCGTCGCGCCATGATCCTGTCTCGCGGTGATCCGGCGACGTTCGTCACCCGGCCGATCAGCGCCACTCTGCTTGCCCTGGCGGCAGCCGTTCTCGTGGTCGTGCTGCTTCCATCGGTGCGCAAGAAGCGCGACGAGGTGTTCGTTGAGGAGAATTAATCTAGGTTAAGCCGAAAGATGACGTTGGGACATTGACGTGCTATAGGAACCGGGGGCTTGGATTGTCGTTTGAATCGCCAGCACAGAGGGAGGTGTCATGGCGGACGAACAGCGTCGAAGCTTTCGGCAGCGGCTGGCTGCCATCGTCATTGCGGGTATCGGCACGGCCGCCGCAAGCGTATTCTCCTACGCAACTGCAATCTATGAAGCGGCCAATCCCGAACCCATGCGGGAAGTGAGCGCAGGCGAAACGGTCGACACCGGACGCTGGCATGTGGCTGTGACCGGCGCGCGCTTCGGCTCTGTTCCACCAACCGGCGTAAAGCCCTATGAACCCAAAAAATACCTCATGGTTGATCTCAGTCTGGACAATCGTTCGGCATCCTCGGCCTATGCGTCACGCAATCTCCTGACCGTCGATCCTCCAAATCCGGCTCTGACAGATCCGACCTTCTATATCGTCCGGGACAAATGGATTGCGAGTCCCATCAATCCGGGCATGCCGGAAAAGTTGACCGTAGCGTGGGAATGGCCGCAAGGCACGCCCCCACCGCAGGAAGTACGTCTCCTCATCGGTAGTGAAATCTATAAGAAGCGGGATAATCTCTATGGGGCCTCGTCATGGCTCGATCGGGATCCTGTCGCCGTCATCCAATTGCCTGTTCAGATGCCATCCACCGAGGGTGACGGATAATGGGTTGGCTCAGAAGCGCAGTCATGCTGTGTCTGGCCATTGCCGCTCTTTATGGCATGCAGCATTCCACCCCCTATTACAGCGAAATTTTGTCTCCCGTGTCGATCAAGGGACAGCAGGGAAAGCCTACCGAGACAAGCCGTTTTGCTGTCGGCGTCGCGAATGTACATCGGACCCGACAACTGACGACACCGGGCATCGCAAGTACCCGCACCTACAACACGGACGGCGAATGGCTTGTCATTGAGGCCGCAGCGAAAGCAAAGCTTGAAAGCCTCAATCTCATGTCTGTCGAATGGCTCGGGCCGAACGGTATCCGTTACGCCATGAGCAAACGCCTGACCAATGCATCGGGTATGATCGGTTCCGAACGGCTGGAGCCTGGCATTCCGCGCCCTGTGCTGATCGTGTTCGAGTTGCCACCCGACCAAATTGCGGGCGGAAAGCTGCTGATTTCCGAATCTTCACTGACTCCTCTTTCAGAACAGGCGCAGATCAGCATGATCTCGACGGCACAGGACAATGTCAGCCGGTCGATCGCGATCAAACGCATGGGGGCCATCATGCCATGGCAATTGGAGGTCAGCCAATGAGTGAAGCGACCTCTTCTGGCGAGCGGAAATCCTTCTGGATATGCCTTGCTCTCCTGATTATCACCCTGCCCCTTGCCGCTTTTGTCGGTTCCGATGGCGGTCTGTTGCGATGGATCGAGCAGAAGCTGCAAGAGCCGATGGTCGTGCCGCGCGGCAACGTGCAGGCTTATGGGGGCGGCAATTGGAAACTGGTCGCGCTGGACAGGTTTCCAGGCACATTGCCGGAGACAAACATTGTCCTTGCGGAAGTGGAAGTGACTATTCAGGACGCCGATCAATTGAAACAGTCGATCCCCTGCTTCATGACCGCGACGGATACTGAGGGCCGCCGCTGGTCGACATTATATGTATCCAAGAAAACTATCCAAAAACTGAAACCGGAAGCCGCCGACAAGCCGAAATGTTACGATCTCGCCAATGAGAACGGCAGCGGCCCCGTGCGCCTTGTCGAGAGCTTCCTTATTCCGGCAAATGCTGGAGAGCTTTCTCTATTGCTCACTATGCTTGGGAAACAACCGGAGCATCTGGTTCTGAAATAGCTTTGTTCTTCTGGCTCACCAACGCATATTCGAGGACCGCTGCCAGAAGTGCAATACGTATTGCATCAAGCAGAATGCCGCCATCAAGCTCCGTGGGGCTGCCGATAAAAATAACCAGAACATTGGCAATACGCTGCCAGATTTCGATATCGTATGGTCCAAGATAATGGGTCGTAGTGTACCAGATCCACGCACCAATCCAGCTTATCGCACGGTAGAGAACGATAAACGACAGCAGGGTTCCTAGTCCTGCTCCGGCGACCAGTTTCAGGCAAGTCCAGACAGGACGATAGCGACTGCGATAACCGCCCAGATAATGTGCTACGAAATCGCTCAACCATTTCTTGAAGGTCGTTCGGCGTGATGGGGCCAGGGGAACAGACGCTTTCTTCGCCGACAGATCATAGCCGTAGATGATTGCAGCCATCACCAGCCAAACCATCGGCAACAGCGCATAGAAGAACAGATTTTGCGCCTGCACCCAAAGGCTCGGTTGCTGGAACTCCACGGGTACAAAATTTTCGGCTGCATAAGCACTTATCGAAAACCATGTGGCACTGACATCGAAACTGTCGAGCAGAGACCCAGCGCCGATCCAGCGGATCAGATCGTCTTTCCACTTATCTAGTGCGAACAGGCCGATGAATATCCAGCTTGCATCCGCAGCAACAATGAGCAGCCGCAGCCATGGCGATTGAACTTTTTCATTAGCGCGCTTGGCAACCCAGCGGATTAACCAGCAGACAAAAATTGCCGCAATCAGACTACCGGAGCGCACAAGGTCGAATATATGCATCCTCTCGCCAAAGGCAGTGCGCTCGAATGCAAGCCGCGAATATTCACGGACCGTATCGCCAAGAAAGCCCCATGCAGCGTAATAGGCAAAGAACGGCAGGATGACGGCTGCGGTCGCCATCAGCATACGATCGGCCTTGCGATTGTCGGGCGAGGATGCCGCGCCTCCCGCAGCAGACTGGCGCAAGGCGGCAAGCGCAGGCAGGCCAGGCCGCAAAACGGCGAACATCGTCACAACAACAAGAAGTTTGACCAGCACGACCAGCGAAAGAACGACCATTCCGGCGAGCGGAAAATATCCGCCCGCGCTCACCGCAGCATCGAGCAGCAGGTCGCGGGCGATATAGCCCAGTGCGCCGATAAGCAGCAACTGGGGCCAGAACCGAGCCAGAAGACGGGCTGTCAGAGCGATCAGACCGCCAATATCCTTGAGCATCGTCATAGCCGCAGTTTAGCCATCTTGATTGGTAGGGCTCAATATATTTTATTTGTCTAATGAATGCGCATTCACTCATCCCCGCCGCGCACCGGATGAAACAATGTCGAGATAGACGGCCAAAACAAGAATGCTGCCCTTGATGATCTGCTGCCAGAACGTATCGACGCCCAGCATGGACATACCATTGTCGAGGCTCGACATAATGAGCGCGCCAACCAGTGCACCGAGCACCGAGCCGACGCCGCCACGCATGGAAGTGCCGCCGATGAAGCAGGAGGCAATGGCGTCGAGTTCGCCGCCCATGCCTGCCGATGGCGTACCTGCCGCGAGGCGAGAGGTTGTCGTCAGGCCAGCCACCGCCGCCATCAGCCCCATAAGCGCGAAGACCGCCATCTTCACGAAGTTGACATTCACGCCGGAAAAGCGGGTTGCTTCGGTATTCGAGCCGACTGCATAGATGTGGCGACCAAATACGGTTTGTTTTGCGATCACGGTGAACACACCGAGGATCACCAGCAGGATCAGGACCGGAACAGGCACACCCTGATAGCTGTTGAGGATTAGGATGAAGCCAAGGATCAGGACACCGATACCGAGAAGCCTTGCGACTTCCATCCCAGAAGAAAGCGTCTGGAGATTGTGCTTGCGCTTGCTGGCCCGCGTGCGCAGCGTCATCAGGATAAGCACACCGAACAACGCAATGGCACAGAGATTACCAAGCCAGCCCGGCAGATAACCCTGCCCGATATATTTAAACCCCGGCGATATCGGCGCGATGGTGACGCCACCCATAATGCCCAACACGATTCCGCGAAAAACGAGTTGGCCGCCGAGCGTGACGATGAAGGACGGTATCCCGAGATAGGCGGTCAGCCATCCGTTAAAGGCACCAAGCGCCACCCCCAGAACCAGAACCGTGCTGATCGTCGCCCATAAGGGCCATCCGTAGATCACGTCGAGAACAGCGGCGACGCCGCCCAAAAGCCCTAACAACGCGCCGACCGAAAGGTCGATTTCACCGGCAACAATGACGAACACCATCGCCGATGCGAGCATTCCCGTAATGGCCATCTGGCGCAGGAGATTGGAGAAGTTGCGCGCGGTCAGGAACTGCGAGCGCCCCATCTCGGGATCGTAGGTGAGGATCGCGAAAAATGCCCAGATGAGCGCAACCACAATCAGCAGCGCGACGATCTTATAATCCGCCAGAAATTTTCGAAGGCTTTTACCCGTCAATGTCATATCATGCACCGGCCAAATGAGAGCATTTCCAGCAAAGGCGTGAAACGGTTTTGCGTTCGGAAAATGCGTGAAAACAAACAGTTAATCGAGGATCAGGCCGCATTGGTTATCGGCTTGCCGATTGCGGCAGCAAGCACCTTCTCCTGCGTAAGATTTTCATTGGGGAAATCGCCGCGCAGCCTGCCCTCGCCGATCACGAGCACACGGTCGCTGATGCCGAGAACTTCCGGCATTTCGGAAGAGACCATCAGCACAGCAACGCCCTGTTTTGCGAGCGCGAAGATCAATTTGTAGATTTCATATTTTGCGCCAACGTCGACACCACGTGTCGGCTCATCCAGAATGAGCACCTTGGGGTCTGGCAGCATCATCTTCGAAAGCACTGCCTTCTGCTGATTACCGCCCGACAGGGAAGCGATTTCCAGCATTGGGTCTGCCGTCTTGACCTTGAGGCGCAGAATTTCACGCTGGATCGTGGCCAGCTCCGCTTCCTTGTTCAGCAGTCCGCGCAAGGAAAACCGGTCCAGCACCGAGACCGTCATATTGTACCCAACCGGCATGATGGGCAGGATGCCATCCTTTTTGCGGTCTTCCGGCACCATGCAGATGCCTTGTCGAACCGCATCGCGCGGTGTGCGGATTTTCAGTTCTTTACCTTCCAGAAAGACCTGCCCCTCATGTGCTCCGGGCCAGACACCGAACAGGCTGGACACCAGTTCCGTCCGCCCCGCGCCCACAAGCCCGGCAATGCCGAGGATTTCCCCGCGCCGAAGCGCAAACGAGACATTGTCGACCACCTTGCGATCAGGGTTGGTCACATCCCAGCAATTGATATTGCGCGCCTCGAAAATAATCTCGCCAATATCGTGCGGCTCGCGCGGAAACAGGTTTTTCATCTCGCGCCCCACCATCATGGTGATAATGGCTGGCGTGGTAAGCTCCGCCATCCGCTTCGTCGCGATATGCGTCCCGTCGCGAATGACCGTCACCGTATCGGAGATTTCGGCCACTTCATCCAGCTTGTGGGAGATGTAGACGCAGGCCATGCCTTGCGCCTTGAAATCCTTGATGAGGTCGAGAAGGACACGCGTTTCGGACGCCGTCAGCGCTGATGTCGGCTCATCCAGAATGAGCAGCTTCGCATTCTTGTTGATTGCCTTTGCAATCTCGATAAGCTGCTGCTTGCCGCCCGGATAATGATAGACCGGAAGCGCGACATTGATGTCGTGGATTTTGAGACGCGCCAGAAGTTCCGTCGCGCGCGCATTCATCTGGTCATAATCGATGAAGCCGCCGCTTGTCGGCTCCGATCCCAGAAAGATGTTTTCCGCAACCGACAGATGCGGCACCATCATGAGTTCCTGATGGATGATGACGATACCCGCTGCTTCCGTGTCGCGAATACCCGCCGCCTTTAGCTCTTGTCCTTCCCACAAAATCTCGCCAGTCCAGGTGCCATGCGGATAGACGCCAGAAAGCACTTTCATCAGGGTGGATTTGCCCGCGCCGTTCTCGCCGCACAGACCAACACACTCGCCCGCGCGCACCTTCAGGTAAATACCGTCAAGCGCTTTCACGCCATTGAAGTCCTTACCGATATTGCGCATCTCTAGAAGATATTCGGACATCGCATATGACCTTGCAGTAACGCAGCAGAATGAGCCGTCCGGTTTCAAACCACACACCATCTTCTGGCGGAAATGTTCCGGACAACGCTGTCACAGACAGCATCGACAAGTCGGTGAGGCCAGAAGCTGGATCATGATGTCCAGACTTCCGGCCCCACTATTCACACGAGGCTAAATCGCCGGAACCAGCTCCGGCGATATCCATCGGAAAGGCTTACTTTCCGTAGATCTGCTCCTTGGTGTAGAAGCCATCCTGAACGTAGATGTCGATATTGTCCTTAGTCACGGCAGTCGGCGTCAGCAGAAGCGTGTCAACCTGCTTGCCACCATTGTCCAGCTTGGAATTGAACTCAGGCGTTTCGCCCTTGACCATCTGAACGGTGAGCTTTGCGGCTTCCGACGCGATGAGCTTCAGCGGCTTGTAGACCGTTACGGTCTGCGTACCGTCGATCAGACGCTTGACGGCAGCAAGGTCGCTATCCTGTCCGGAAACAGCGGTCTTTCCGGCCAGCCCCTGTGCCGCAAGTGCCTGAATGGCGCCACCGGCGGTACCGTCATTCGAAGCCACAACCGCATCGATCTTGTTCTGCGCAGCCGTCAAGGCATTTTCCATGATGGAAAGCGCTTCCGTCGGGCTCCACTCCTTCACCCACTGCGAGCCAATAACCTTCACCTTGCCGGAATCGATAGCTTCCTTCAGAGCCTTTTCCTGACCGGCGCGGAGAAGCTTGGCGTTATTATCCGTCGGTGAACCGCCGAGGAGATAATAATTGCCTTCCGGCTTAGCCTTCAGGACGGCTTCCGCCTGCATGAAGCCGACGCGCTCATTGTCGAACGAGATATACGCATCGATATCGGCATTGAGGATCAGCCGATCATAGGAAAGAACCTTGATGCCGGATGCCTTGGCATCGGCGACGACCGCATCGAAAACCTTGGAGTTCATCGGCACGATGACGATGGCGTCAACGCCCTGCGCAATCAGGTTTTCAACCTGCTTGACCTGCTTTTCCTCGTTACCGTCAGCCGACTGCACATTGACCTTGGCGCCCAGTTTCTCTGCCGCTTCAATGAAATAGTCGCGGTCACGCGCCCAGCGCTCGACGCGAAGATCGTCGATGGAAAAGCCGATCACCGGATTTTCCGGCGAAGCATAGACCGGCGTGGACGCCATGGCGCCAATGCCCAAAGCCGCGGCAACCAGCGCGCCGGTTAGAAAATTACGACGTTTCATGCAAATCTCCTCCAAACAACACCGGCTCGCTACCGGTTGATACCAAACCGCGCCCCCGAACGTATTCCGCCCCCGGAGTTCGGCACGACAAAACAGCCCACTTTGGAGCTATTTATTCCTTGAATGGCTGATCCTCCCAAAGGCGTTTTGCGCCAAGATCACTCCATCGGGACAGTATGCAAAAGACACACCGCCCCATCCTCGGGAACCATTGATACGTGAAGAAAAATGAATAGCAAGCATTTTTTGATTTACGTACCTCATTTTTGATCCTATGGTCCGCGTCGAGGAGCGAAAATGAAACCCACAGTCCATGATATAGCCAGAACAGCGGGCGTCAGTCTTGCCACGGTTGACCGTGTGCTGAACGAACGTCCCGGTGTCAGAGCGAAGACGCGCGACCGGGTTATGGCCGCGATGAACACGCTCGGCTATGTGCGCGATGTGGGTGCCGCCAACCTTGCACGTGGCAGGCTTTATCAGTTCGATTTTATTTTGCCGGACAATGAAAATACCTTCATGCTGAGCCTGCGCGCGGAACTGCAATCCGCGACTGAACGGGCCTTGGCCGAGCGTATTCTGGTCAATGTCGTTCTTGTCCCCGCCTTCGATGAAGCAGCACTTGTCGCAGCGCTGGATGAGTGCGCCATGCGCAAGCCAGACGGCGTAGCCTTCGTGGCGGTCGATACCGATCCCGTGCGTGAAGCCTGTGCGCGGCTGGGCGAGAACGGCATTCACGCCGTCACGCTTGTATCCGATCTCGGACATTCCACACGGACGCATTATATCGGCGTGGATAACGGTGCAGCCGGGCGCACGGCAGCGCGACTTCTGGGGCTCTTTGCCAACGGAACGGACGGCGCGCTTGCGGTCGTCGCCGGTTCGTTGAAAGTCCGCGATCATCAGGAGCGTTTCGACGGCTTTGCAACGGCCATGAAAGCAGACTTTCCCGGACGCGAGATATTGCCCGTGCTGGAAGGCTTCGATGAAGGCCCGCGTGTGGAAAAGCTTGTCGGCAAGCTACTTGACGAGCGAAATGACATCGCCGGAATTTACAGCCTTGGCGCGGGCAATAGCGGCCTAGTGAAGGCGCTCGCAAAGCACGGCGACAATCGACCGCTCGTCATCGCGCATGAACGCGACAGCGTGACCTCGAAAGCGCTGACAGATGGCATCATCCATGCGGTGCTGGCGCAGGATGCGGGCCATGAAATCCGCAGCGCCATCCGGGTTCTGAAAGCGTCTGCGGATCGTCTGGCGATCGTTCCGGGACAGGAACACATCCGCATCGAAATTTTTCTCAAAGACAACCTGCCGCACTTCGACTGACGCGCGGGTGACAACGCCTTTCCAACAGGAGCAAATATGTATCTCGGGCTCGATCTAGGAACATCCGGTGTCAAGGCGCTGTTGATCGATGACAGGCAGACGGTCATCGGCTCAGCCCATGGCGAACTGGACGTTTCGCGCCCCCATCCGGGCTGGAGCGAACAGGATCCTGCCCAGTGGATCAAGGCCTGCCGCACGGCAATTGATGGCCTGCGCTCTGCCCACCCAAACGAGTTTTCGGCGATTGTCGGTATCGGCCTCTCCGGCCAGATGCATGGGGCTACCCTGCTGGATGAGCAGGACCGAGTGCTTCGCCCTTGTATTCTCTGGAACGACACCCGCAGCTATCGCGAGGCCGCCCAGCTCGATGCTGATCCGGCATTTCGTGCCATAACCGGCAATATCGTCTTCCCCGGCTTTACCGCACCCAAACTCGTATGGGTTGCCAATAACGAACCCGATAATTTTGCGCGTATGCGCAAGGTACTGCTGCCGAAGGACTACCTGCGCCTCTGGCTGACTGGCGAATATGTCTCCGATATGTCGGATTCGGCGGGCACAAGCTGGCTCGACACCGGCGCACGCCGCTGGTCGCGCGAACTTCTGGACAAGACCGGCCTCGATGAAAGCCAGATGCCGCGTCTCGCTGAAGGCACAGACGCAACCGGGCAGCTACGGACCGAACTTGCCGCCGAATGGGGCATTGCCGGTCAGCCGGTCGTGGCGGGCGGCGCTGGCGACAATGCGGCTTCGGCCTGCGGCATGGGTACAGTCAAACCGGGCCACGCCTTCGTTTCGCTTGGCACCTCGGGCGTACTCTTCGCGGCGAACGGCTCCTATCAGCCGAAGCCTGAAAGTGCTGTTCATGCCTTCTGCCACGCCCTGCCCGACACATGGCACCAGATGGGTGTCATCCTGTCCGCAGCAAGTGCGCTTGACTGGTATGCACGGCTTGTTGGCAAAACGGCACACGAGCTCGATAAGGCACTCGGCGACACGCTGAATGCACCGGGCAGCGCGACGTTCCTGCCCTATCTGTCGGGCGAACGCACCCCGTATAATGATGCGAAGATACGTGGTGTGTTTTCGGGTCTTGAGCATGAATCGGATCAGCCGGCATTGACGCAAGCCGTGCTCGAAGGCGTCGCCTTCGCGATCCGCGATAACCTCGCCGCGCTGCAATCGGCTGGCACCGATATCAAGTCGCTGACCGCCGTCGGCGGCGGTTCACGCTCCACCTATTGGCTGAAGGCAATCGCAACCGCTTTGAATGTGCCTGTTGCTTTGCCGGAGGAAGGCGACTTCGGTGGCGCTTTTGGTGCCGCCCGACTGGGCCTCATCGCCGCTACGGGCGCCGATCCATTTGCCGTCTGCACACCGCCGCGCACGGAACGAACGATAGAGCCGGAAACCGCCCTGCTCCCGGCCTATGAAGAAGCCTATCAACGCTATCACGCCCTTTATCCGGCACTTCACGCCCTCGCCGGTTAGTGATTTTGCCGCAAACAATCAGACATGACGACATTCGAACGGGAGGACACAATGAGCACCGGATTTTTCGGCGATATTCAAAAGGTTAAGTATGAGGGGCCGGACAGCGACAACCCGCTGGCTTTCCGCCACTATAAACCGGATGAAATCGTACTGGGCAAGCGCATGGAAGACCACTTGCGCTTTGCTGTCGCCTACTGGCACAGTTTTGCCTGGGAGGGTGGCGACCCGTTCGGCGGACGCACCTTCGACCGTCCGTGGTATTCCAACGAGCTGGATGCGGCAAAGCTCAAGGCCGATGTGGCTTTCGAGTTCTTCTCCCTGCTTGGCGCGCCCTATTATTGCTTCCACGATGCCGATGTGCGGCCCGAGGGACGCAACTTTGCGGAAAACACGCGCTATCTCAACGAAATCGTCGATATTTTCGAGAAGAAACAGGCCGAAACCGGCGTAAAGCTTCTCTGGGGCACAGCAAACCTGTTCTCCAACCGCCGCTATATGGGCGGAGCCGCAACCAATCCCGATCCAGATGTTTTCGCCTTTGCGGCAGCGACCGTGAAAAGCTGCATCGACGCGACGAAACGGCTCGGTGGTGAGAATTACGTGCTCTGGGGCGGTCGCGAAGGCTATGAAACGCTGCTCAATACCGATCTTGGGCGCGAACTCGACCAAATGGGGCGATTCCTCAATCTGGTGGTGGAATACAAGCACAAGATCGGCTTCAAGGGCACGATCCTGATCGAACCGAAGCCGCAGGAGCCAACCAAGCACCAATATGATTACGACGTCGCGACGGTCTATGGCTTCTTGAAGCGCTATGGCCTCGAAAACGAGGTAAAGCTCAATATCGAGCAGGGTCACGCCATTCTGGCCGGTCACTCGTTTGAACATGAACTGGCGCTTGCCCGTGCACTCGGCATTTTCGGTTCCATCGACATGAACCGCAATGACTATCAGTCAGGCTGGGATACGGACCAGTTCCCGAACAATGTGCCGGAAATGGCGCTCGCCTATTATCAGGTTCTGCTTGCAGGCGGCTTCACGACCGGCGGCACGAACTTCGACGCCAAGCTGCGCCGTCAATCGCTCGATCCGCAGGATCTGCTGATCGGCCATATCGGCGGCATGGATTGCTGCGCGCGTGGGCTGAAAGCAGCCGCCGGAATGCTCGAAGACGGCGCATTGTCCAAGCCGCTTGACGAGCGTTATGCGGGCTGGAATGGCGATTTCGGCAAGAAGCTTTTGACCGGTCTTTCGCTGGATCAGATTACCGCTGAAGTCGAAGCGAAGGACATCAATCCGCAGCCGAAATCCGGCCGTCAGGAATATCTCGAAAACATCGTCAATCGTTACGTTTGACCCGGCAAAGCGGCGAGAAAAAAGGGCGCCACTGGCGCCCTTTCTTTTAATCCATGTCAATTTCTAAAGCTTGATCCAGCCGCCATTCTTCTGTGAAGAGCGCACGCAGGCATCGATGAAAGCAACGCCCTTCAGCCCGTCATCGACGGTCGGATAGATCACGGCACTATCCGGCTTTTTGCCGTTGCGGTGGGCTTCGATCGCATTGGCTGCTTCCGAATAAATCGTGGCAAAAGCTTCCAGATAACCTTCCGGGTGTCCCGCCGGTACGCGGGTCACGCGGGCGCTCGCAGAGCTAGTACCGGCTCCGCCCCGCGTGATGAGCCGCTTTTGCTCGCCAAAAGGCGTGAACCAGAGATAGTTCGGGTCTTCCTGCGCCCATTCAATGCCGCCCTTGGTGCCATAGATGCGCAGGCGCAGCGCATTTTCATTACCGGGCGCAACCTGACTGCACCAGAGCATGCCCTTCGCGCCACCCGCAAAACGCAGCATCACATGGGCGTTGTCGTCCAAGCGACGTCCCTCGACAAAACTGTCGAGATCAGCCGCAAGGCTGTCGAGCATCAGGCCGGTCACGAACGAGGCGAGATTGAACGCGTGCGTGCCAATATCGCCAGTCGCGCCGCCTAGTCCCGATTGCGCCGGATCAGTGCGCCAGACAGCGCCCTTGGCACCTGTCGCTTCCACCGCCTCGGTCAGCCAGTCCTGCGCATATTCCACCTGTACGACACGAAGATCGCCAAGATCGCCATTAGCGATCATCTCGCGCGCCTGCCGCACCATCGGATAGCCGGTGTAATTATGCGTCAGAACAAACAAGGCACCGCTTTCATCGGCGACCTTTTTCAACTTCTTCGCATCGGCAAGTGTCGAGGTCAGCGGCTTGTCGCAGATGACGTGGATGCCGCGTCGCAGAAACTCCTTGGCGGCTTCACAATGAACGTGGTTCGGCGTCACAATGGAAACGGCTTCGATACCGTTTTTCAACCGCGCCTCACGAATGGCCATGTCCTTGTAGCTGGAATAGATGCGATCTTCGGCCAGCCCCAGTTCACGCCCCGAGGCCTGCGCCTTTTCCGCAGATGACGACAAAGCGCCTGCCACCAGTTCAAACCGGTTGTCGAGCCGCGCCGCCATACGGTGAACGCCACCGATAAACGCACCTGCGCCACCGCCCACCATGCCGAGGCGGATACGGGGAGCTGCTGTTTCCGTGGTTTTAGCTTCGATGGTCATATCGATCCCTATACCTTACAGGCCGAGCATACGGCGATTGGCGGCGTCATCGGTGCCGCCGGCTGCGAAATCGTCAAATGCCTTGTCGGTGACGCGGATGATATGCGCCTTGACGAATTCGGCACCTTCGCGCGCTCCATCTTCAGGATGCTTCAGGGCGCATTCCCATTCGACCACAGCCCAGCCGTCAAAGTCGTTCGCGGCCATCTTGGAGAATACTGCGCCGAAATCCACCTGCCCGTCACCGAGCGAGCGGAAGCGGCCTGCACGGTTGACCCAGCCCTGATAGCCGCCATAAACGCCTTGCCGTCCCGTCGGATTGAATTCCGCATCCTTGACGTGGAACATCTTGATGCGGTCCTTGTAGATGTCGATATTGTCGAGATAATCGAGGCACTGCAGGACATAATGCGACGGGTCGTAAAGCATGTTGGCCCGCGGGTGATTTTCGACCTGCTCCAGAAACATCTCGAAGGTCACGCCATCGTGCAGATCTTCGCCCGGATGGATTTCATAGCAGATATCGACGCCGTGTTCGTCGGCATGATCAAGGATCGGCTTCCAGCGTCGGGCAAGTTCCTCGAACGCCGTTTCCACCAGACCGGCAGGACGCTGCGGCCACGGGTAGACAAACGGCCAGGCCAGCGCACCTGAGAAGGTCGCATGCGCGCCGATACCGAGATTACGCGACGCGCGGATCGCCATCTTTACCTGCTCGACGGCCCATTGCTGGCGCGCCTTGGGATTGCCACGCACTTCCGGCACCGCGAAACCGTCGAAAGCTTCGTCATAGGCGGGATGCACCGCAACGAGCTGGCCCTGCAAGTGGGTCGAGAGCTCCGTGACTTCGACACCGTTCTGGCGTGCTACGCCGGCGAATTCGTCGCAATAATCCTTCGATTCAGAAGCCTTTTTCAGATCGATCAGTTGGCTCGCCCATGTCGGAACCTGCACCCCGGCATAGCCTTTTTCGGCAGCCCATTTGGTGATGCCATCCCATGTGTTGAACGGCGCTTCATCGCCTGCGAACTGCCCAAGAAAAATCCCGGGCCCCTTGATCGTCTTCATCAAATTTCTCCTGAATATGCTCGGACCCCGCCATCAACCGGCATCGAGCAATTTGAGAGCGCGCTTGGCGCTGCATATCGGGAATGAAAAGAAAAGCCGTGCGCCGGCTCACGCAGGCGCACGGTATTCAAGCACCTTAGAACGGCGAATCCGGGAAATAGAAATCCTTCGCATTGTCCTTGGTGACGAGCGTTGCGTCGAGGATGTAACTGCCGCTCACTGGAATCTGGTCATAGAAATGACCGGCGGCGAGTTCCATAGCCGTCGAAACCATTGCTGGCGGATAGAGCACATCAACCGGCACAAGCTTGTCGCCATCCATCACCTTCTTGATCATGTCCTTGGAGCCTGCGCCGCCCACGACATACTGAATGTCGCTGCGGTTTGCCTGCTTGATGGCTTCGAGAACGCCGACAAGCATGTCATCATCCTGTGCCCAGACCACATCGATCTTCGGATATTTGGTCAGGAAGTCCTGCATGACGCGGAAAGCATCATCGCGGTTCCAGTTGCCGTACTGGCGATCCAGAACCTTCACGTTGGAACCTTCAATGCCCTTGTCGAAACCGTCCTGACGCTGCTGATCGATCGGGATCGGCAGACCACGAATAATGACGACCTGCGCATCGGGCGTGGTCTTCTTGATATATTCGCCAGCCACCTGTCCGAGCGCCGGGTTGTTACCGGCCACATAGAGATCGCGGATGGAATTGTCGTTGCTGCTCGGCGCACGGTCGACCAGAGCGACAAAGGTTCCCTTGTCCTTGATTTCCTTGATGGCGTTGACGAGTGGATCGGGATCAGTCGGCAGAACGACCAGCCCGTCGAGGCCCTGTACGGCCAGATCCTGCAACGCATTGGCCTGCGATGCCGCATCGGGCGACGTCTTGACGATGACGTTGAGGCCCGGATGCTCTGCCATCAGAAGCTTCGCCACGCGTTCGGCGTGATAAACGACGCCTGCCGTCCAGCCATGATCGGCAGCCGGGATCGACACGCCGATCGTTACTTTCTTGTCCTGTGCGCTTGCTGCGCTGCCAAAGGCAAGCGCACCCGCCGTCAAAGCGGCGAAAGCAAGCTTCATCAAATTCCCTCGCATAGTCTTCCTCCCAGTAAACGCGGGGCTCTCATTCCTCTCTGGCTGGAATCGCCCCACCAATCCCGCCAACCTCGCAAAACCGGAGCGCTGATCACTCCGTTTTTTCCTTGTATCAAGCATGTCTTCAAAAGCCCGTTCCTGCTTTTGGGAGACATGCTCTATCGCCGCGACAGCGAACGCTGCACCAGCATGGCGATAATGATGATCGCGCCCTGAATAGCTCCGAGCAGATACTCGCTGACGAAGTTTGACAGGATCATGATGTTTCCGATGATCTCCAGAATGAACGCGCCGCAGATTGTGCCCCAGATACGGCCCACCCCGCCGCGTAAAGCTGTTCCGCCAACAACGACGGCGGTAATCGCTTGCAGTTCCCACATCAGGCCGGTCGTGGCCGAGGTCGAACCGAGCCGGGGCACATAGAGAAGCACGGCAACGGCGACGCAAAGGCCCTGAATGATGAAGGCGATAGTGCGCACCTTCTTGACCGAAATACCGGAATAGCGCGCCACGTCTTCGTTCGATCCCACCGCGATGACATGGCGGCCATAGCGTGTCCGATAGAGGACGAACGCCGCAAGTGCCGCCGTCACAAAGATCACGATAACCGGCACCGGCACGCCAAGAATGGAACCGAAATAAGCCGGGCGATAAAGCGTCTGAATGTCCGGGTTGCGCAAGGTGATCGCACCACCCTGTGACAGCCACGTAGTGAGACCACGATAGATGCCCATCGTGCCGAGCGTAGCGATAAAAGGCTCAATGCCGCCAACCGTCGTTATCAAGCCGTTCAACAGGCCGCAGGCCGCTCCGACGATCAGCGCCAGCATCACGGCGGCAATCAGCATCATCACCGGATCGGCAATCACCCCGCTATTCATGAAGAGGATCATGATACTGGCGACGAATGCCACCATTGCACCCACGGACAGGTCCAGCCCGCCGGACGAGATCACATAGGTAGCACCGAGCGCGATAATGGCGATGAAAGCGCTCCGCGTTGCGACGTTGAGAAGGTTATCGATGCTTATGAAGTTCGGGTTGGCAATCGTGCCCAGAACAAGCAGCAAGGCGAGCGCTATGAACGGGGCAACTGCCCGCAGATCCCAATCCTTGGACGTCCTCGCCACTGAGCTTTTATCGGTCGCAACCTGTGTCATCTACTTCCCACTTTATTGTTTTTATGCGGCATTTTCGGCTTCAACGCCGGTTGCAAGCACGACGATGTCATGTTCGGTCATACGGTCGCCTATTACCTCACCGGCAACCCGCCCTTCCCGCATCACGACGATGCGGTCGCAGATACCGATCAGCTCCGGCATTTCCGACGAAACGACAATGATCGACTTTCCCTCATCCGCCAGATTGGCGATGAACTGGTAGATTTGCTCCTTCGTGCCGACATCGATGCCACGTGTCGGTTCATCGATGATGACGATGGACGGATCGAGCATCATCATCTTGGCAAGCAGAAGCTTTTGCTGGTTGCCTCCCGAAAGCTGGCCCGCCAGAATATCCTTGCGACCGGTGCGGATATCGAACTCGCGAATTGCATCATCGAGCGCGGTGCGCTCCCGGTTACGGTCGATCTGCAGGCCACTGACGAATTTCTTCAGCGAAGCGAGCGTCAGATTGACGCCCAGATCCTTGGACAGAAGCAGCCCTTTGCCCTTCCGGTCTTCGCTGAGATAAACAATCCCCGCCTTCTGGCTTTCATGCGCATTGCGGAAATGAACCGGCCTGCCATTGTGGCGCGCGTTCCCCTTGCCGGGGCGCAGCCCGACAATGCCTTCCATCAGTTCCGTGCGTCCCGCGCCGACCAGACCGGCAAAGCCGAGTATCTCGCCCCGGTTCAGATGGAAGCTCGCATTCTGCACATAGCCGGGGACGCTGAAGTTATCGATTTCAAGAATGGCAGCGTTGTCATGCCTGCTTGCGCGGTCAGGATAAAGCTTTGCAACATCGCGACCGACCATCAGGCGGGCCATGTCGGAAGGCTGCAATTCCGAAGACAGATGCGCTGAAACAAGCTTGCCGTCGCGAAGCACAGTCACACGATCGGATATTTCCTTCACTTCCGGCAGGCGGTGCGAGATGTAGAGAACAGCGACACCCTTCGCGCGAATATCGCGAATGACTTTCAGCAGCGCTTCCGTCTCGAACGGTGTCAGCGAAGCGGTCGGCTCGTCGAAAATCACCACACGATGCGGCACCAGCAGCACGCGGGCAATCTGGACCAGTTGGCGCTGCGCAATCGACAGGGTGCCTACGACCGCATCGGGGTCGATATCGGCACCGAGATCGCGTATAGCCTTGCGTGCACCTTCGCGCATCGACTTGTCGTCGACGACCAGTCCACGGTTGAGCTCGCGACCGAGATAAATATTCTGTGCGACAGTCAGATCGGGTGCGAGGAGAATTTCCTGATGCACCAGCACGATGCCCTGCGCTTCGGCCTCCACCGGTCCCGAGAAGGACACAGGCCTGCCGTCGATGCGGATTTCCCCACTCGTAGGGCGCTCATTGCCTGCGAGCAGCTTCATCAGCGTCGATTTTCCAGCGCCGTTCTCGCCGATGATCGCATGAACTTCGCCGCCGAAAATGCGCAGATCAATATTCTTCAGAACCTGGACGGGACCGAATGATTTGGAAAGCGACACAGCCTCCAGCAGTGCAGGCCTGTCATCTTTTTCGGGCGCACTCATAGGCAACCGCCAACAGCGAACTGCCGCGTCTGGCGTTTCTTAAATGTGCTCTTTCCCGATGCTGTCACCGATAGTTCTGGCTGCACGTGAACTCCTCCCAAAGCGTCACAATAAAAGCTTAGCTTTCGTTTTGAGGTACGTAAAGCAAAATATGCATTCTATCCCATCATCAAACCGGAGAAGCCCCGTTCATGCAAGGCTTCCCTCTATTGACAGGCAGCTCTCGATCAATCGTCCTAATGGATCGGTTCATCGACAAATGTTCCGCCCTGATAAACAGCGAGTGCGGAATCCGGCGCTGGTCGCGGTGTTGTCTTCTCGAGCCCGGCCCGGAAACGCTCGGCATTGTCCTTTGGATGCCAGCCGAGAAAACGGGCCGAACTGTTGTCCCACCACATCGAATCATTGTTCGAAACACCCCAGATCACCGGGCATCCCAGCATCGGCGCCCGGAAAACACACTCAATTAGGCTGGCAAAATCGTCATACGACATCCAGGTCGAGAGCATGCGATGATTGCGCGGCTCTTCGAAACAGGAGCCTATGCGGACGATTGCCGTCTCCTGCCCGAACTTGTCGTGATACAGGCTGGCGATGGACTCACCGAAGCATTTAGAAACGCCGTAAAGACCGTCGGGTCGCGTGGGCACCGTTGCGTCGATATGCTCGTCCTGCCGATAAAAGCCGATCGTGTGATTTGAGCTGGCGAAAATAATGCGCGGATGGCCGTGCGCTCGCGCAGCCTCGTAGAGATTATACATCCCGACGATATTCGCGTTGAGTATCTTGCTGAAAGACGCCTCGGTTGAAATGCCGCCGAGATGCAGAATACCGTCACAGCCCTCGACGAGACCCATGACCGCGTCCAGATCGCCGAGGTCGCATTGAACAAGCTCTTCATTGGGTTTGGCTTTGCCCAGATCGGCAACGTCGGAAAGGCGCAGTAGCTCGGCCTGCCCGACCAGTTTTTCGCGCATCACGCGCCCCAGTCCACCCGCAGCACCGGTAATCAGAAGTCGTTTCACGAAAAATCTCCATTCGGACGGGATAGGGCAAAATTCGACCGTTCAGCTTGCAGGCGTCAGCCCTTGTCAACGGTTATCCTATGGATGGAAAGCAGCGTCCCCTCCCAGGTATGTCGCCGCAACAGGCATCATACATGTCCGAAGGTGACGGTCAACGCTGGCACGACGCTCAGCCTATCCTTTGCGCCCCAAGGCCCAGGCGAGATACGGCGCCCCCACAAGCGCCGCGAAAAGACCAAGAGGCAGTTCATAGGGGAATGTCGCATTGCGCGCGCCAAGGTCAGCTATGGTCATCAACAACGCACCGAGGACTGCTGATGCCAGCACGTGGCTTGCTGCACGGTCGAACCCCATGCGCCGCGTCATATGTGGCGCCATCAGGCCAACGAAACTCAACGGGCCGACGAGCAGCGAGGCGGCAGCGCTTGCAATACATGCGACCACGATGGTCGACACACGGGCCACGCCAACCGGAAGCCCCAACGCCACCGGGATCGTCTGACCAAGTGGCAGAATCGTCAGCCAGCGCGACAAGAGCAGTGCCACGAGCGTAATACAGACACTCAAAACTGCTAGAAAAATGGCCGTATCAGGCGTTGCGGACGCCGACGAACCACCGAGCCAAGCGAGAATTTGCCATGAGCGTTGATCGCCAATGGCGAGAAAAACACTCAGTACGGCAGACGCGAATGAGCTAACGGAAATGCCCACCAGCAGAAGACGATTGGGCGAAAGATGCCTCTGGCTTGCAAAACTGAGGACGACGACCATCGCCGTAAATGCGCCGATCGCAGCACACAGCAATAATTGAAAATTGTTCGGTGCGGCAAAGATTGTCAGAGCAATCGCGAAACCGATACCCGCGCCACCGCTGACGCCGACGACTTCCGGGCTTGCCAGCGGATTGCCGGTCAGGCGCTGGAGAATGGCCCCTGCCATAGCCAGCAGACTTCCGGCAGCCGCTGCTGCCAGCAGACGCGGCCAGCGCAGAGGCAGAAGTTCGGCAAAATCCGGGCCCGTCAACAATGACCAGCCATCGGGAGTCTGCACGAGAGAAAGCGTTAGGAAAGCTGCAACCGCGAGCAATGCCGGCAACAGTATTGCTTTGGTGACCGAAGCACGCGCGAATATGGCTGAGCTGCCTCCAGCCGACGCGGAAGAGCGAACACGGGGGATCAGCCACAAAAGGAGCGGTCCACCGATCAAAGCCGTCACCGCACCGGTCGGGAATGTCTCACCGAGACTGGAACCGAGCAATTGCACACCGCCGTCGCATAGCCAGAGCAGAATTGCGCCAGCGAGGGGTGCCGCAACCAACACCGTACCGGGCTTGCGAACGCCAAGCCCCCGCACGATTGCGGGTGCGGCAAGGCCGATGAAACTGACAAGCCCGACATTCGCAGCAACACCTGCGGTCAACGCCACAACAACCACCACGACCGCAACACGTAGCCATGCCAGCGGCACGCCGAGCGCCCGCGCGCTGCTATCACCAAGCCCCACCAGCGTTAGCGGGCGGCTCAACATGATCGCCGCAACCAGACCTAACAAAAACTGCACCGCCAGCACTTTTGCTGCGGACCAATCCTGCTGGCTGAGCGAACCGCCATTCCATGTCACCAGCGACATCAGATACTCGCCTTGCGAGAGCGTCAAGGCGGCGGAAACAGCACTGCAAGTTACGCCGACAAGCAGGCCAGAGATTACTATCGTCACCGGCTCGAGACGGCTTCGCCATCCGAGCAGAAAGACGATAGCGGTCGCCAGCCCGGCCCCCGCAAGCGCCACAGCCCAGCGAAACTCATCGAGCATCGCCGGGAAAAACAATGTCGCCGTGACGATGGCAAGCTGCGCGCCGGACGAAACGCCAAGCGTCGATGGATCGGCAATCGGATTGCTCAAGAGTCTCTGCAGAAGCGCACCGGCGAGCCCCAGGGCAGCACCGGCAAAGATTGCGACAGCGGCACGCGGCAGCACTGCATAGGCAAAAATAACCTGCTGCGTATTCATGCCATCTGGATTGAACGGAACCGACGGCCATTGTGCGAATGGCAGAAAAGCGCTTGCATTCCAGAGACAGAGCGCAAATGCGACCACGATTCCTATCACAGCCGCAACGGCAAATTTCCTTTGCGTCACCGGCTACCCTCCGGCTGTTCCAGCAGGGCATTTTTCAAAAGGCGTGCGAAGCGCAACCCGGCAGTGATGCCGCCATAAGGATTGACGTTACCCAACAGATGAACGCGCCCGTCACGGACGGGCTGGAGCGAGCGCCAGATCAGGCTATTGCGAAGGCTGTTGCGCGCTTCGACCGGAATATCGGAAATAATGACGATCCGCGCCTCCGGCTTTTCTGCAAGCGTTTCCAGCGGCACCGGAGCTGCAAACGTAAAGCGCGAATGGTCCGTCCACGCATTGGGAAGTCCTAGCCTCGACACAATATCGCCGAACATGCTGTCATCGCCGAAGGCACGAAAATGGCGCGCATCGCCGATATTGACCAGATATGTCGGACGATCGGCAAAAGGCATTAATGCATCCGCGGTTTGGGCGAGAAAGAACTCCTGCTCGCGCAAAACGGCTTCGGCTTTCGCTTCAAGCCCCAGTTTGCGGCCCAGTTCCGATACCGCCGCAAGCGCCTTCTGGTAAGGCGGTTCTCCCTGCACATAAAACGGCAGGGACAAAACCGGCGCGATGGCCGTCAGCGCGGGCTCATGCCGGGTGTAGAACGGCGAACTCAAAATGAGATCGGGCTTCAAAAGATAGAGGAGTTCGAAATTCGGCGAGCCTCGAAGACCTAAATCAGTGACAGATTCCGGGATGGCGGGTTCGACAGCATCTTTGCGAAACTGGATCAGTTCCGTTGCGGCAATCGGCGTGACGCCAAGCGCCATCGCCGTTTCGAGCATCGCCCAGTCGATGGCTGCTATGCGCAGCGCCGGATTGGCACGGGCCCTTTGGGTGAAAGCCAAAGCCGCCAGAAGGCCCAGGGCCTTCCGACGGCTGATCTTAAGGGACGAGAAACCCGCCCCGCATCGCGGGTATTCTACCATGAAACGGTCAGTGTACTCATATAGGTTCTGCCGTCACCATAGTTACATCCAAAAGAACTGCAACGTATGACGTGTCCCTATCCGCAATATTCTTGATGGTGAGTGTCTTCTTTTACACATCCTTCTGGACAAGGGCGGCTGTGCTCGCCGACGCCACACTTTTCGCGACTACGATTACGGATCCGGCAACAAGCTTATCAGGTTATCGATAAGCGGGGACCGATTGCTTTTCATCGAAACCAGCCCCAGTCGCGCCAGGAGAGGTTCGCCTTCGATAGGACGGTAAGTCACTCCGGCCAGTTTGATCTGCGCAATTGCAGCGGGAACAATCGAGACCCCCAGATCAGCGGCCACAAGATTGACGACGAACGGCATCTGCGGTGCTTCCTGCGCCACGATCATTTCAAAGCCCGCATTCCGGCAAGCCTCAACCACATCGTCATAAAGGCTGAGCCCCACAATGCGCGGGAAAAGCACAAATGCCTCGTTTGCCAAGGCCGCAATCGGCAGCTTCGGGTGAACCGCAAGCGGATGATGGCTCGGCAGGGCGATCAGCATCGGCTCATCAGCCAGCCGCTTCATGCGCACATCCTTGGGATTCTCCAGACCGGGCCGAATAAAGGCAGCATCCACTTCTCCCCTGACCAGCTTTTCCATGAGAAGATGACTGTTCATCTCAGTCAGGGTCAGCCGGACATCGGGCCATTTGGCCCGAAACTTACGGATCGTACCGCTAACGGTGGGATTGAATGCAGACGATGCGGTAAAACCCAGAGCGAGCCTGCCGGTTTCTCCCCGCGCGGCGCCTTGCGCCGCCAGCCTCGCCTTCTCAGCGGCAGCAAGCGAAGCCTTCGCCTCACCAAGAAAAGCCGTGCCTGCTGTGGTCAGCTCTGCGCCATGCGGCACGCGATGAAACAGCGCTACACCAATCTCGTTTTCGAGATCGCGTATCTGCTGGCTGAGCGGCGGCTGGCCGATCCCGAGCTTCGCAGCCGCGCGGGTAAAATTGCCCTCTTCGGCTACCGCCAGAAAATAACGCAGATGACGCAGTTCCATCGCTATACCCAAAAGCTATTGCAATCGTCACTTCCATATATTGGACAAATGGAGCGCCTTTGACTAGATCAAAAAGCGGGAGGATTTGAAAAGGCAAAGTCATGTCACGCCTCGCGGAACGCAGTCTCGACAGCGTCAGAACACCGGAAAGCCAGCTCAAGCTCGTTTCAGCTCCCACGGCACCCGAACAACAACACTATCTCGTCAAGGGCACATCAGCATTTCGCAATGCGAGCATTGCACTGTTCCTGTCCGGCTTCGCGACCTTCTCGCTGCTTTACTGCGTCCAGCCGCTGATGCCGCTTTTTGCCCATGATTTTAACATAACGCCTGCGGCCAGTTCCCTGTCGCTCTCCGTTTCAACTGGTTTTCTTGCCTTTGCAATCTTCTGCGCCGCCGCCGTATCGGAGCGTTTTGGACGCCGGACATTGATGTTCGTTTCGCTTCTCGGCTCTGCACTGTGCACAATAGCCAGCGCATTGGTGCCTGACTGGCATATGCTACTCGCCATTCGCGCCTTGCAAGGTTTGTTGCTGGGCGGAGTTCCGGCAGTCGCCATGACCTATCTGGCGGAAGAAATCGACCCGCGCGGCCTTGGCGCATCGATGGGGCTTTACATTGCAGGCAACGCCTTCGGGGGCATGGCAGGTCGTGTCATTGCCGGAACACTCGCAGAATATTTCTCCTGGCGCGTCGGCCTCGCCGGCATGGGCCTGCTTGGGCTGGCGGCATCCATCGGTTTCCTTTTTCTGCTGCCCGCCTCGCAGAATTTCGTCCCGCGCCCCGGATTCAATGCACGGTTTCACCTCGGCGCATGGATCGGCCACATCCGCAATCCGGCCCTGCCACTGCTCTTTGCCATTGGCTTTCTCGTGATGGGTTCGTTCGTCACCATCTATAACTATATCGGTTTCCGCCTCATAGCGGCGCCTTATAGCCTCAGCCAAACGGCACTCGGAGCCATTTTCACGGTTTACCTGTTCGGCATCGCCGCTTCCTGGCTCGCTGGAAGGATGGGCGACAGGCTCGGCTATTTCACCGTCCTTCCCATCGGCCTTGCCATACAGGCTGCGGGCTGTCTTCTGACCCTGTTTGCGCCACTGCCTGTCATCGTCCTGGGTATCATCCTCGTGACTGTCGGCTTCTTCGTCAGCCATTCGGTCGCCAGCGCTCTGGTCGGACGACTGGCGCTCCACAGCAAGGGACATGCATCGTCGCTCTATCTGCTCGCCTACTATCTGGGTTCCAGCGTTGCCGGTGCGGCGGGCGGCTATTTCTGGGTTGCTGATGGATGGTCAGCGGTTGCCGAATTCACCTTCGTCATGCTCGCCATTGCTTTCGCAGCATCATTGGGAGCAGCCCGGCTGTCGAGCCGGACCGGAGAGCGTTTTGCATCTATCAATTCACCCGCCAAGAGCCGGTTTGGGGATTGATATCCCCCTGAAAATTGCCTAGAGCGCGTCTTGATCAGATTAAATCAGATCAGCGCTCTAACCCTCTGTTTTGATGCGCATCTTGTCCGAAAACCGCTTCGCAATTTTCGGGATGTGCTTTAGCTGCTTGACAGGGGCGAGGCAATTGACGGAGGTTCGGACATGAGCGAATTGGCCGATTGGCTATCGGACACACATCCGATCACACGAAAGAATGCGGCGGAAGTCGTATTCGACGATATTCGCTCGGCCATCACATCCGGTCGCCTTGCAGTTGGCACCCGGCTGCCGTCGGAAGCTCAACTCGCTGGCAGGTTCGGCGTCAGCCGTCCGGTCGTGCGCGAGGCGCTGCGGTCGCTACAGACGCTGGGGCTCACCCAGACCCGTACAGGCAGCGGCACGTATGTCCTGAATGTTTCCCCTGCGAGCGAATTGAGTTATGGCGGCTACTCGGCGCGCGATCTCATCGAGGCGCGTCCCTTCATCGAAGTACCGGCAGCAGGCTGGGCTGCCCTTCGTCGCAGCAACGGGCAACTCGCCCATATGATCGAACTTTGCGACAAGATGGACCGGCAGATGGATCCCGAGAAATGGGAACTGCTCGATTCAGAATTTCACTGCGCCATTGCCGAGGCCTCTGGAAATACGGTCTTTACCAAGATCGTGGCTGATGCCCGCGAGGCACTGATCCAGCAATCTGAACTCGTCAATCTGATGTCCGGTCGTCGCGAAGCGTCGAATGTCGAACATCGCCGCATCGTCGAAGCCATTCAGACGGGGTCGGAAGCCGAAGCCCGCGCGGCAATGGAAGCACATCTGAGCAAGGTCAAGACAGCCGTGGCGACGATCATCGGCAAGGATGAGGTCTGACACCAGGCTGCTGCTTCCTGTGCCTCCCCAGCAGGATTCGGGCAGGCTATACATGCCATTTCGACTTGGCGCGGCATTTTCATATCAGATAAGCACAAGCCGGTAACGCTTTCTTACTGCTGATTTTTTTCCTGCAACCATATCCCTGAAACACATGCCAAGCTTCTCATTTGAAGCCGAATACTTGACGCACGTTCTTCGATATGCGTTAAAACCGCCTCCGAAATCTGTCATACAGCCTTACAGAATACCCATCAAGTAGGGATGAATTCCATACCCTCATTGAATGGCCAGCGGCGCGCCCTAATTGGCCTTTCACGCCGAATGGTTGTTTGTAGAAACCGCGCTCTCAGGGAGGAGTAATGCCGATCGAAACCATGAAGGCCACCCCGGCCGAACGCGAAGTGTTCATTGAAGAAGATCGCGGCTATCACAAAGCGCTGAAACCGAGGCAGATCCAGATGATCGCAATCGGTGGGGCGATCGGAACCGGGCTATTCCTCGGCGCTGGCGGACGTCTGGCTTTGGCGGGTCCGGCTCTGGTTTTTGTCTATGCCTTGTGCGGCTTCTTTGCGTTTCTGGTTCTGCGCGCCTTGGGCGAGCTGATCATGCATCGCCCCAGCTCCGGCTCCTTCGTCTCCTATGCCCGCGAGTTCTACGGCGAAAAGCTGGCTTTCGCGGCAGGCTGGATGTACTGGCTCAACTGGGCCATGACGTCGGTAGCCGACGTGACAGCAGTTGCGCTCTATATGAATTTCTTCAAGCACTATGTGCCGTGGCTGCAGGGCATCGACCAATGGGTGTTTGCCCTGACCGCGCTTGTCATCGTGCTGGCGATGAACCTCATGTCGGTGAAAGTGTTCGGCGAACTGGAATTCTGGTTCAGCCTCGTCAAGGTCATCGCGCTCGTCACGTTTCTGGTCGTCGGCATTTACTTTGTCGTTTCAGGCACGCCGATTGACGGTCACCCGGCGGGATTCAGCATCATTACAGATAGTGGTGGCTTGTTTCCGAACGGCATATTGCCTGCCTTCATCATCATACAGGGTGTGGTTTTCGCCTATGCATCCATCGAGTTGCTGGGCACTACGGCTGGAGAGACCGAAGATCCGCACAAGGTCATGCCCCGCGCAATCCGCACGGTGGTCTTCCGCTTGCTTGTCTTTTATGTGGGTTCGGTCCTGCTGCTCTCTCTGCTTCTCCCCTACACGGCCTATTCCGCAGGCGAGAGCCCCTTTGTAACCTTCTTCGGCAAAATCGGCGTCGAGGGGGCGGATATCATCATGAACCTCGTTGTTCTGACAGCCGTTCTGTCTTCGCTGAATGCCGGGCTTTATTCCACCGGGCGCATCCTGCATTCCATGGCTGTATCCGGTTCTGCCCCTGCATCTCTGGCCAAGATGAACAAGAACGGCGTTCCCTATATGGGCATCGCGGTGACCGCCGTCGTCACCGTTATTGGCGTCATCCTCAATGCCGTCGTGCCAGCGGCAGCGTTCGAAATTGCGCTCAATCTCTCCGCACTCGGCATCATCACGGCATGGGGCGTCATCGTCCTTTGCCAGTTGAAACTGTGGCATCTTGCACGTCGCGGCGAAATCGTGCGTCCAGATTTCCGCATGTTCGGTGCACCCTATACCGGTATCCTCACACTCGCATTCCTGCTTGGCGTGCTTGTTCTGATGGCACTCGACTATCCGGTTGGCACCTGGACGATTGCTTCACTGGCGATTATCGGCCCTGCCCTCATCCTCGGCTGGTATCTGATGCGCGAACGCATCCATCGACTTGCTGCCGAACGTGCTGTAGACGCCAGCATTTCTGGTAAGTGAGAGGATTCGGAAATATGTCGCTTGCAAAGCCTTCCATAGTGCTGATCGCCACTGGCGGCACCATCGCCAGCAAGCGTGGGGAAGACGGAGCAAGCACACCGGTCCTGACCGGTGAGGAACTGCTGGAATTTGTACCGGGTCTTGAAGCGGAGCTTCGTCCACTCGACCTGATGGCGAAGGATTCCGCGAGCCTCACCCTCTGCGACATGCAGCGCATCAGCGATGCGGTTGGCTCCGGCCTGAAGGATGGCGAAGTGGACGGCATCGTCGTCCTGCACGGAACAGATGCGATGGAAGAAACGGCGTTGCTGGTGCATCTGCAACACCGCATCGGCAAGCCGGTGCTTTTCACCGGCGCGCAATTTACCGCCGACCACCCACAAGCGGACGGACCGGAAAACCTCGCTACCGCCATTCGGCTTGCCTGCGATCCGACCAATGCCGACAAAGGCGTCCTTATTGCCTTCGGCGGACGGATTGTTCCTGCCTGGGGTGCCTATAAGTTCAGCAGCGACAGTGCTGATGCGTTCCGTTCCGCACGGCCAATCCAGACCCAAAGCCCGGCACTCCCGACGCCGGTCGGCGATCACCGCATCGACACGATTGCCATTTATCCGGGTTGCGACGCAGTTCATATCAAAGCGAGCATTGCAGCCGGTGCCAGCGGCATTGTCCTCGCAGCGCTCGGTTCGGGCAACACCACGCCGTGCGTTGTCGAAGCTGTCCGCGAATGCTCACGCCGCAATATTCCTGTTGTCGTTTCAAGCCGCGTACCGGAAGGCCTGCTGACGCCTGGTTATGGCGGCGGCGGCGGTGGACATGATCTTGGCGAGGCCGGAGCCGTTCACGCGCATACGCTTCGTCCCGGTCAGGCTCGCATCCTGCTTGCCGCACTGATTGCCAGCGGGAGCCCTAGGGATGCGACAGTCCGCGCTTTCAGCGACTATCGATAAGTCGGCTCAGCTCGGAAATTGGCGATAGCATTCTTCCGCCACCTGCCGCAGCCGCTCGCGCGATATCTCACCGCTCACTGCATAACCAAGATCGTTGTCGATCCAGTAGAAGGTTTCGACACCGTCGCTTGAGGCAAACCGGAAGCTCGTGTCACGATTATCCGGATTGCGCCCCACGATCACCGAAAGTCGCTTTCCTGATTCGTCCTCATACATGAAGAAAGCACCCGCCTTGCCGTCAACTGGCAACAGGCGACCGCCGACGAGCTGGAAGCCAAGCGAGCGGAGATCGGGAACGCGGAGATCGGGTATATCAAGCCGCTTGCCAAGCCATGTCGCCAGATGGGCCTCCTCGTTGGAGAAGACCTCGACCGGATGCCGTACTTCGCTGGCATAGATGAGATAAGCTGCCTGAGCCTGCTGTGGCAGGGTTTGCGCAATCGCCATTTGCGGCTCGGCTTCCGCAAGCAGGCGCGAACCTGCAAAGCCACCCGCCCCGCCAATCACCAAGGCCGCGAGAACCGCTGCTGCAACGGCTCCCCGATACCTTTTCGTTCGGTATCCTTCCGCTGACCAGATCATTCCAGGATCGTCGCTCTTTGCCTGCGCGTAACCGGAAAAGAGTTGCCTGATACCCTCATTCTGCCTGCGCCATTCTTCGGCCAGCGCCGCCTGTTCGGGATCGCTCTCAAGAAGCCCGACGATGCGCGCATGCTCTTCTTCGGACAACTGCCCATCGACATAGGCGTGCAGTTCCGCTTCGGTTAGTGGAGAATTGTGTTCAGTCATCGGTTTCTCCGAAGCGTTACGATATTCGAACCGCTCATATATTCGGCGAGGCGGTGTCTTGCCCGCGACAGTCTCGACATGACCGTCCCCACAGGTATGCCCAGCATGTCTGCCGCTTCGCCATAGCTGTAGCCTTCGACGACGATGAGCATCAGTACTGCGCGGTTATCTTCCGGCAGCGTATTGATCGCCGCTTCTAGCTGTTGCAGTTGAAACGGATCGGTTTCCGTCGCCGCGACACTGACATTTTCAGCAGCGTCGAGCGTTTCATGCCGGCTACGAGCCCGACTTTTATAGCCATTGCGATAAAGGTTGGTCATCATCGTGAGTATCCACCCACGCAGATTGAGCCCACGCCACTGGCCACGCCGTGCCAATGCCTTCGCCACACAGTCCTGCAGGAGGTCCTCGCCTTCGGCGTCGGACTTTGCAAGGCTGCGCGAGTAACGCCGCATGACCGGCAGGAGGGCCAGAAGCTGGCCCTCGAAACTTTCAGGAGCGGGATGGCTCACATCAGCCTCATGGCTTTGCGGCGTGCCAGACTCCATTAACGCCATCTCCGGTCACATCGCCGGGCTTCTTGTCCTTCGCCCAGTAATAGAGCGGCATTCCGTCTTTTGCCCATTGCTCGCTGCCATCCTTGCGCTTGACCAGCGTATATGCGCCAGAAGCTTTCGCGCCTTTCATCGCCATGAAGGGCGGCCAGTTCTTGGCGCAAGTATCATAGCAGTTGGATTCGTCCTTGCTATCCTTGTCGAAAGTATAGAGCGTCATATCCTTGGTGCCCGCCAGAACCTGCCCTTTCGAGCTTTCCATCGTCTTGACGGATGGCGCTGCCAGAACGGCTGACGCCGCCACTGTTGCGATTGCCAGTACGGACATAAAACCAAACGTTTTCATGATCTGCCTCACGGGGTTCCAATCGCGACATGCGATATGGAGATAAGACAATCGGAGGCCGCGATTTATTCCCCACTCCGTAATTATTTTTCAATTCCTGCTTCTGACGACCGTCGTGACCATTGATTAGCAGGCCCTAAGCATTATATGTATAGCTACACATATAATAGATAGCTATACAATGTCCCAGTCAAAACACGATCTCGAAGCGGCCTTCACGATGGAACTTTCCACAGCCGCGCGCAAAATGCGCAACCTGTTCGATTCCCGCGTCCGTGAGCGCGGGCTGACGCTGGCACGCGCCCGTGTACTCGTGCTTCTCACCCAGCAGCGTGACTGGAACCAGCGCGAGCTGGCAGATGCACTGGAGATCGAGCATCCTTCGGTGGTGCGTCTTCTGGATGGCCTTGAAAAGCAGGGATTGATCTATCGCAGCGCGGTTGAAAGCGACCGCCGTGCGAAACGCATTGAACTGACGGATGAAGCACAGGCGCAAGTGCGCGAGCTGCAGGAAATCACCCGCCACATGCGATCCGAACTGCTGCAGCGCGTAGACAGACAGTCGCTGGAAACGGCGCTATCGGTGCTTCAGGAAGTCAGCCAGACAGTAGAAGCGACCCTCGCGGACAAAGACCGCTAGAACCATGTCGGAAGAAGGCAAAGATCGGCAGGGACAAGAGGCTGCGCCGACGCAGGCTGCAACGCCTTCGGTTCCGCATATGCCGGTTTACATGTCGGCCATCTATATCGCCGCGTCTGTCCTCATGTGGTCGACGCGCGGTCTCAGCATGTATTTCATCTCGGCCAATACCCAGCAGATACAGGGATCGCTTGGCGCAACGTTGACGGAAACCTCGTGGCTGATCGCAGCCTACATGGCCCCTTATGCCAGCCTGACGATCCTTCTCGTCAAGATCCGCACGCAGTTCGGTCTACGCCGCTTTGCGGAAATCGCGATCGCCGTCTTCCTGATTTCCTCTCTGCTGCATCTGCTTGTCTATGACATCTGGTCGGCGATCCCGATCCGCTTCATAGCGGGTGCCGCCGCAGCTCCGGTATCGACCATCGGCTTCCTGTATATGCTTGAAGCCTTCCCGCCCGCCAGGAAGATGACATGGGGCCTCAGCCTCGCGCTGACCTGTTCGGCTGCAGCAGGCCCGCTCGCCCGCGTCATCTCACCGATGCTGTTCGACATTGGGCAATGGCAACAGCTCTATATGGTCGAGATCGGCCTGTCGCTCGCAGCCTTCGCCGTGGTCTATATTCTGCCGATGACGCAGGCGCCCCGCGCAAAAGTGCTGCACTGGCTGGATTTCGTCGCTTACGGACTGATTGCCATCGGTTTCGGCCTTCTTGCGGTTATTCTGGTTCAGGGAAAAAATTACTGGTGGTTCGAAGCCCCGTGGATCGGCGTGTGCCTTGCAATTTCAATCGCCGCCCTCGCCTGCGCCGCCGCAATCGAACTCAATCGCGAACAGCCGCTGATGAATCTGCACTGGTTGTTCTCGCCGGAAATTCTGCGCTTCACGCTGATCCTGTTCGTCTTCCGCATCGTGCTTGCCGAACAGACGACGGGCGCGGTTGGCCTCTTTCAGGCATTCGGTCTGCAGGATGGTCAAAGTCGTGGCCTCTATCTCGTCATCCTCGCCGCGTCGCTGGCGGGCGGCATTGCCTGCGGCATGTGGATGAAGCTGGAACGTGTATCGATCATTTTCGGGCTGGCACTGGTCTTCATCGCGGTCGGGGCCTTTCTGGACAGCCACGCAACGAACCTGACCCGTCCGCATGACGCCTATCTCAGCCAGGCTCTGATCGCCTTCGGCGGCGCTCTGTTCCTGCCCCCGGCCATGTTGGCGGGCATCACCAAGGCATTGAAACAGGGGCCGACCTATATGACGAGTTTCATCGTCATCTTCCTGTTCACGCAGAACATTGGCGGTCTTATCGGCTCTGCCGTGTTCAGCACATTCATCGCGATCCGCGAAAAGTACCATTCCGCCTATCTGGTGGAACAACTGGTCATGTCCAATCCCGTGGTCGCCCAGCGCGTTCAGGCACTATCCGGCACCTATGCGAAGGTTCTGGCTGATCAGGGACTGACGAAGGCCGAAGGGCTGGCGCTTCTCGGGCAACAGGTAACCAAGGAAGCGACGGTGCTGTCCTATAACGATGCTTTTCTCGCGATCTCCGTCATTGCGGTGCTCTCACTCGCCTGCCTGATCGCCTATCGCCTCTATGAAAACATGTACGCCCGCCGCCATAGTGCGACGATGGCTGGTTAAATCGACGAGTCTTTGAAAATGTCAGTTGGAAAACAGTATATTCGCGGCGGTCTTGCCCTCATCATCGGCCTTGCAGGCGTTCTGATGGTGCTGTGGGCGTGGCAGCTTCCACCTTTCAAACACAGCGTCGAGACCACCGATAACGCCTATGTCCGTGGCCAGGTGACGGTTATCAGTCCGCAGGTCGCTGGCTATGTCACCAAGGTCAATGTTATCGACTATCAAACGGTGAAGCAGGGCGACCTCCTGTTCGAGATCGACAACCGCAGCTATCAGCAGAAGCTGGATCAGGCGTTGGCCGCTCTCAACAGCAAGAAGGCAGCGCTTGCCAATTCTGAACAGAGCCAGCGCTCGGCTGAAGCGACGATCCAGTCGCGGCAGGCTCAGATTTCCGGCGCCAAGGCGGCGCTCGAAGTGGCCGAGGCCAATGCGAAGCGCGTCGAAGCCTTGCTGCCACGCGGCGTGACGACGCAAAGCTCTGCCGATACAGCACACGGCACCCTGCTTCAGGCACAAGCTTCTGTTGACGAAGCCCAAGCCGCGCTAGCCGTTGCCCAACAGGACCTGCAATCCATCATCGTCAATCGGGACAGCCTCAATGCCGACATCGCCAATGCGGAGGCGGCCGTCGAACTGGCGCGGATCGACCTGCAGAACACCCACATCGTTGCCCCACGCGACGGTACGCTCGGCGAAGTGGGCGTGCGGCTCGGCCAATATGTGACGGCAGGAACGCAGCTCGTTTCCGTCGTACCGAAGACCAAATGGGTAATGGCGAATTTCAAGGAAACACAGCTCTACGGCATGAAGGTCGGCCAGCCGGTCACTTTCACCGTTGATGCGCTGCGTCATGCACAGCTAACAGGCCGCATAGAAGCCTTCGCACCGGCTGCGGGCTCCGAATTCAGCGTCATCAAGTCCGACAATGCGACCGGCAACTTCACCAAGATCACGCAACGTCTTTCCGTTCGCATCGCCATCGATGAGGATCAGCCGGATGCGGCACGTCTGGCGCCCGGCATGTCGGTCGTCGTCCGTGTCGACACCAATGCGGAACCGATTAAAAATTAGAAAAGCCGCAGCTTGCGGGCATGGAAAGCCTCGGCGTAAGTCTCCGGCGCGCGGCATTCCATGCCGCGTAATCGGGCAAGACCGCGAAAGGTTTCCGGGTCGAACCAGTCCTTCGAGCGTTGCGTGCCGAAGTGTTTCATCAACAGATCGATCTTGCGATCCATGATTAGAGCGGGCAGAGCTGAATAGGCGTTCGGCTGACCCAGATCGCCATCCCATTTCGGAATTTCATATTCAAGGATCACCTGATCGCGAAACAGGTTCCATGTCAGTTCGTTGATTGTGCGATGGTCCTGATGGGCATCGCCATGACGATGAGTAAAGACCATGTCCGGCAGCCCTCGCCCGCGTTGTTCGATCAGCCATTGCTTGATTTCGCGGCCCTGTGCCGGAAAATAGCTATCCTCGAAAGAGGCAAGATGAATATTGAAACTGTCCACCCCACGTAGAAAATCGCGCGCGGAAGCCTCCGCCTCCACACGCCTTTCCTCATTTCCAGACAGGACGCACCACTCGACATGCAGTGGCGTACCACTCTCGATCAGGCTCAGAAGCGTGCCGCCGCAACCGATCTCGATATCGTCGGAATGCGCGCCCAGACAAAGCACCTGAAGCGAACGGCTGTGATTTGCGAGCGAACGCAGATCGATCATAGCGCTATCGCAACATTGGTGGCCCGGCGTTCGGCCTCCTCGGCCTTATGTCTCTTCCAGGGCATATCGCCTTTTTCGACCATATCCTCAAGCGTCTGCCAGTCGCGCAGCGTATCCATGGACCGCCAGAATCCCTCATATTTATAGGCCATCAACTGGTTCTCGGCGATCAGGCGACCGAAGGGTTCCAGCACCAGTTCTTCGCCTTCGCGCATATAGTCGAAGATTTCCTTGCGGAAGAGGAAATAGCCGCCATTGATCCAGATGTCCGATGTGTTCGACGTCCGGAATGCGCGCACATCACCGCCTTCGGCAATGTCGGCAAGGTGATAGGTCAGCGGCGGGCGGACCGCGAGAAAGCAGGCAATCTTGCCGCTGGCTCGGAAACGTTCGGTCATGTCGTCGAGATCGACATCGCTGAGGCCGTCGCTGTAATTGGCGAGGAAAATATCCTCATTCGCCACGTGCGATCGTGCACTCCAGAGCCTCTCGCCAATATTGCGCCAGATCCCCGTGTCAAGCAGCGTAACGCTCCAGTCGCGATCCACTTCCTCAAGCAGTTGCACATTGCGCCCGCCATCCGAAACCACACAGTCCGCGAAGGTCTGCGGGCGGATCGTCAGGAAAAAATCCTTCACGACATTGGCCTTGTAGCCAAGGCACAGAACAAAGTCGTTGTGCCCATAATCGCTGTAATATTCCATGACGTGATGCAGGATCGGCTGGTGGCCGAGCGGGATCATCGGTTTCGGTATATTCTCCGAATATTCGCGGATTCTGGTTCCAAGACCGCCGCAGAACAAAACGACTTTCATGATTTACCGCTCCTCTGTGAGTAGTGCCGGGTCAATCAACGTGACGTGCGGGATGGGAATGATGAACTTCGCGCCCCATTCGACCACATGCTGCATCTGCCGGATGATCTCGTCCTTGAAGTTCCACGGCAGAATGAGGATGTAATCGGGCCGGTATTTGTCGATTGCCGACACATCGTAGATCGGAATGTGCATACCCGGCGTGAAACGCCCGTGCTTGTAGGGATTGCGGTCGACCGTGAAGTCCAGGAAATCTGTGCCGATGCCGCAATAGTTCAGAAGCGTATTGCCCTTGCCCGGCGCGCCGTAACCGCAGATACGTTTGCCGGCATTCTTGGCCGCGATGAGGAAGGACAGAAGATCGCGCTTGGTCCGCCGGGTCTTTTCGGCGAACTGCTCGTAGGTCGAAATCTCGTTGAGGCCGAAACTCTCTTCGCGCTTCAGAAGTGCAGCGACACGCGGCCCCGCCTTCCGCTTGCTGCTGTTATGCGCAAGATACACACGCAGTGACCCGCCATGGGTTGGCAATTCCTCCACATCGATGATCTTCAGGTGATGGCGGTGCGCCATGTACCGGATCGTCAGCAACGAGAAATACGAGAAATGCTCGTGATAGATCGTGTCGAACTGGTTCTGCTCGATCAGATTGGCGAGATGCGGAAACTCGAGCGTGATCACGCCTTCCGGCTTCAACAGCAGTTGCAGGCCACGCACAAAGTCATTGAGATCAGGGACTTGCGCCAGAACGTTGTTACCGATCAGGAGGTCGGCCTTTCGCCCCGCGCCGATCAGTTCGGCTGCAAGCGTCGAACCAAAGAAATCCACGCGTGTCGGCACACCCTTGGCAATTGCCGCCTCCGCCACATTGGCGGCCGGTTCGATGCCGAGAATCGGAATGCCCTTCGGTAGAAAATGCTGCAGCAGATAACCGTCATTGCTGGCGATTTCGACCACGAAGCTGTTTTCATTCAGCTCCAGCCTCTCGGTGATCTCGTCACAATAGGTCTTCGCGTGGCTGACCCAGCTCGTGGCGAAGGACGAGAAATAGGCATATTCAGTGAAAATCTCGGCAGGTGAGAAATACTCCTTCAATTGCACCAGATAACAATGATCGCAGACGAGCGCATAAAGCGGATAATAAGGCTCCATGCGGTCGAGGCGATCCGCCGTGATGAAACTCTCGCAAGGCGGTGACATCCCAAGATCAACGAAGGTATGTTTGAGTAGTTTACCGCACAGGCGACAGCCGGTCTGCTCTTGCGCCATGCTCGTGCTCCGCGAAATATCCGGCGTCTGGATGGTCATATGTCATTCCTCGCCTTTGAACCTATATGGCCGGTCCTTGATGGGGTTGAATTCCGATCCGCGTCGGATGACCCAAACTACTAAGTGGCCTAAAAATTGCCGAGACTGTCATCAGGGGCGAGCCGTACATACGATCGGGCGCGACATTCACCGGACGGACTATGAGGAGTAGATACCCAATCTTCACCCTATGGCGGCGGGGGCGTAGAGACCTACCTCATTCGGACAGGTTGGCCTCATCCGGATGGCTCTTCGGCTGCATCGAAGAAGGTTCTTTCGCCGGGGCGCCCTGCTGTCAGAATGCGCATGTACGGCAATCGGGGCAAAAACATGCGGTTTACTTCGCTCAATATCGATGGCGCCTGGTCGATCGAGCCGGAAAGGCTTGATGACGAGCGCGGCTGGTTCGCGCGGGTCTATTGCGAGGCGGCCTTCGCCGAGCGGCAGATGGAAACGCATTTTCCGCAGCACAGCCTGTCTTTCTCGCGCGAGGAAGGAACTTTGCGCGGCCTTCATTACCAGAACGAGCCGCATTCGGAGACCAAGCTCGTCACCTGCCTGCAAGGCGTGATCTGGGACGTTCTTGTCGATCTTCGCCCGCATTCACCAAGCTATCGGCGCTGGACCGGCGTGGAGCTTTCCGAAGAAAACGGCGTCCATCTCTATATCCCCGAAGGATGCGCGCACGGCTTTCAGACCCTGACGCCTGATGTGCTCGTGCGCTACATGATCTCGAAGCCCTACGCGCCTGATTATGCAACGGGTTTGCGCTATGACGACCCATCACTCGGCATACCGTGGCCGAACAGGCCCAGCGCCATTTCCGACAAGGATCTGGCCTGGCCGCTACTTTAGCCCTGTACCAACAATCCCGCATCGCGGAGCCGGTCTGCGGCATCGGCAAGGGCTGCGAACGGCAGTTTCGCCCGCTCGGCCATATCGAGAATGGAATGCTCGCCATCCGCCAAATTAAGCACCCATAGCAGTGCCATGGCGTTCTGCGCAGCACGGCTGTCGCCGCCCATGCTTCCATAGAGCCCGCGCCGCCCAAGCTGCGGCTCTCCCTTGGGTGAGGTATTCAGCGGACGCCAGTTTCGTTCAGCAATTTCAATAGCCTGCAAGACCATGTTGAAAGACTGTTCGAGATAGTCCGGTTTGACGAAATCGAGATTGTCAGCCGATGTGTGATACTCTGGAAACGTGCCATAAAGGCTGCGCTGGAACATGCCGACCGGCAGATTGAATCCCGGTGAACAAAACTGGCGCTCATCATAGCCATAGGGCCAGAAATCGTGCATCGTCGCATTGGCGGTCCCGGCGAGCACGTGTCCCATGATACGATCGATCTCCGCATCGCCGCGACGGCTGCGCTTGTAGTTCGACCCGCCCGCATCACCGACGCAGGAAAGGACCAGCCCATACCGGACCAGCCCCAGATGCGCCTCGTTCTGTTGCAGCCACGCGAGAGCGCCGAAAGTCGCCGGGCCGAAAAGCAGGCGATAGGTGAGGCGTGTGCGCCGCGAGTGCAGTACTTCGCCAAGACGGGTCAGCAGCGCCAGCCCCGAGCAATTGTCGTTGGCCAGCGACGGATGGCAGAGATGTGCCGACAGGATGAATGTCTCGTCGGTTTCCCCCTCGTGAATAAACTCGCCGAAGGTCAGAAAACCGTCGCGGCGCTCCGCATCGATCACGACGTCATAATCACCGTCCTGCATCGACTGAAACTCGTTATGCGTCATGCAGAAGCCCCACGCTTCCGCGTGATAGCAGGTGCGATAGGGAATGAGGTCCGGCTGATCGGGCAGCGTATGAATATGCTCCCTCAGCGCACTGAGCGGCATTCGTTCCCGCACCGGCACGCTGAAATTCACCACATGCAGATTGTGCCGGGCAAAATCGACGACACGATTGCCGTTCATATCCGCAATATAGGCTTCGCGGATGATCCACTCCTGGGGCGCTTTCCAGTCATAAAGCGGCGTACCCGTCGGAACCCGATGAATGGTGAGCGGCAGGTGTTCCCCGATGATGACAAGCGTTTCGCGCACGCCATCACCGGCGAGACTGCGGCAGACCGGATAAAGGCGGGCAGCAAGATCGTAGATGGCCATCCCGTTCGATGACGGCGGAATGGCCGTTTCAACGCCTTTGCGGCCTGCCCCCGTATCCATCACGCCGTTGCCCGAAGCGGTTGCGGTTCCTCGTCGGCACGCCGCAGATCGGCATCCAGCACGCCTTCGGCTATCAACCTGCGGATATGAGCGATACGCTGGAAGCGCGGCCCTTCGAATTCCTCAAGTGTCAGCGTCGAGCGGCTATAGGCGGCAAGCAGTTCGCGCGTGCCGGCAACGGCATCCCATTCCGGCTTTGCCTCCGGCAGCACCCGCGCCAGCTTCTCGAAGCTGACGCGGTAGGAGCGCGTATCCGGTCCAGCATCGTCTGCATATTCGATGCGGCAATCGGGAACATTGTCGGCAACAATGCCCGCAATGTCCCGAATGCGGTAATTGTGCGCCGTCGATCCGACATTGAAGGCTTCGTTCCAGACTTTTTCGCGCGGCGCTTCCATGGCAGCCATGAAGGCACGGGAAATATCGCGGATGTGCACGATGGGTCGCCAGGGCGTACCGTCGGACTTGAGATAAATCAGCCCTTTCGTCACCGCCCATGCCACGAGATTGTTGAGTACGATATCGAAGCGCAGGAAGGGTGAAACACCGTAAGCCGTTGCTGGACGCAGATAGACCGGACAGAAGCCTGCATCCGCCAATTCCCGAATTTCCTGCTCCGCCCGCACCTTGGACCGGCCATAGGCCGTCACCGGTTTCAGTTCGCCGGTCTCATCGATCAGATCGGCATCGCTGATACCGTAATTGCTGCAGGATGAAGCAAACAGAAAACGCCCGACACCGGCCCGCTTCGCGGCCTTCGCCATCGCGACGCTCGCCCGATGATTGATGTCGTAGGTCAGTTCCTCGTTGAGATTGCCCAGCGGATCATTGGAGAGTGCGGCAAGATGAATAACCGCATCAAACCCCTCCAGATCGCGTGGCGACACATCGCGCACGTCCTTTCGGATGGTCGGCACGTTCATGACGGCGCCGCCTTCTTCAAATAGACAATGTTCGTAAAGGCCAATGTCATAGCCGGACACTTCATGTCCCGCATTCATGAGGACCGGCACCATGACCGACCCGATATAGCCCTGATTGCCTGTAACAAGTACTTTCATGTCCGACTCCTCAAGCTTCCATAAATGCATGTTAGCCAGAGGGGGCAGGAGCGACGACTTGACCGAAGGCATGTCCGGTTAGGACAACCGTTTATAAAAAAGCGTGAAACGGCGTATCGCCTACCTCTTTTGGATGTCCTTCAGGCGTGTCGCGCTGCCGATCAGCAGAAGCCGGTCAGTACCGCCACCGGCATTTTGCGCCTGCTTGGGCGTGTAGGTCGCAACCGGTCCCTCAAGCTTTGGCTGGCCCGCATCCGCGAACGTGCCGGAAACCGGGTCGTACCAGACAGCCTGCCAGCCTTGTTTGACAACAGCTTTCTGCACCGCAAAACCACCGGCATCGCCATAGATAACCGACAAGGTGCCGTCAGGTAGTGATGCGGCATAGTTTTCCGCGCCTGCCGAAATGGCTCCTTCGCTATCAGGTCGGAGCTGCGACCATGGCAGTTTGTCGAAGAGTTTCTTTAATACCGTCATTGACCGCGCGCCGGCACTGTCGAGGGCTTCCTGCCAGCTTCGATCAGCGGTGGATATCCCCGGCCCGGTGAAATGCCAAATCGGGTTGTTACCAAAGAACTGTCCGGCAGCACCCGCCAACAGCGCGCCATAGGCATTACGGCGGATCATTCGCGCAGTCGTCCCCCGCTCGAACTCATAGCCCGCTTCCAGCAAAATGACAGGCATTTCAGCCGCTTTTCGCCGTTGAAAAACCGCTGCATGAACATCGTCATATGTATAAACCGTATCGAAACTCAACCAGGGCCGGTCGCCCCAGAGTTCAGCCGTATTGCTATTGCGACCCGAATGTACCGTCAGAAGAGCGCCGGGAACAATACTTGAGATTCCCTCAGCCAGATTGGAAACCAGCCGTCTATCAGGATCATCAAAATCCCCGCCCAAGACCCAGACAACATTCTGAAATTCCGCAAATCGCTGAGCTATCGTCTGGCCATAGACGCGCATTTTCTCCGGACCGGCAGCTTGCGCCTTGGAGAACCAACCCTGGTTGCCGCCGTTCACCCCAAGGTAGGCGGGCGCAAGAAAAACGACGAAGCCGAGTTCTTCCGCCCTCCCGATCACCCAGGCGGCGTGATCGAAATATTTCGGATTGACTTCACCGAAGGCATCGTTCTTGAACGGCTTTTCGCCATAGGCATTGGCGGGTGGGTGACTGGAGAAGTAGTGTTCAACCAGACTGACCAGAATGGCGTTGAAGCCGCGTTTCCTGCGATCTTGCAGATAGGTTTCGACATCTTCACGCTTCAATTCCGCAATCAGCGACCATGCAGTATCACCCTGCAACAGAAGCGGCCTGCCCGTTGCATCCTCGAATATGCGCCGTTCCTGACCAACCGTGATTGGAAACAGATCGGCGGCATATGTCGGCTTCGCTGCCGACGACAGCAGGGTTGCGGCGATCAGGACCGCTGCGAAGGGCTTCATCGCATCGTTGGCGGGTAGGTCGGCGCTTCGTTGAAGCGGCGATAGACCACCTGCGAAGGACGGCCTGTCAGATAGGAATTCACGCCGTCGTTCAATGCCCGGACATAAATGCCGAGCGCGCCGTCGATCGCATCCACCGTGCGCGCAATATCGGTATCGCTGTGGGTATAGCTCACGACCAGCGACGGCATGAGCACGCCGCGCCGGATCGTTTCCTGCAGGAACAATGTACGAAATGCCTGCGACGGCTGGCCTTTCTCATCAAGCGTTCCATAGGCGAGACAACATGGACGTCCGAAGAGCCGGACATGGTTTTGCAGCCCATGACTGGCAATCGCCGCATTCACACTCTCTGCCAGCTTGGAGCCTTGCTCATGGAGCCTTTCGATCACAGGTTCGTCGCGATAGATCGTCATGGTGGCAATCGCCGCAGCTAAGGCATGGGTTTCCGCGCCGTGTGTGGTCGAAAGCAGGAATACGCGTGGATGGTCAGTCTGGGTCAGACCACCAAGCTGCATATATTCCGCCTTGCCTGCCAGTGCGGAAACCGCAAAACCGTTACCCAGCGCCTTGCCGAAGCAGGAAAGATCAGGCTCGACATCATAAAGCTTCTGCGCCCCGCGCATGTGCCATCGAAAGCCGGTAATCATCTCGTCCAGAATGAACAACGCGCCGTTTTCATGGGCGATGCGCTTTGCTTCCTGCAAGAAATTATTCTGCGGTTCATCAGCACGTGCCGGTTCGAGGATGATGGCCGCGATGCGCCCCGGATAATCCTCGAACAAGGCTTGCACGCTCGCAATATCGTTATAGCGGAACGTCGCCGTCAGAGCCGAAACCGATGCCGGAATGCCCGCATTCATCTTCGTCGTTCCGATGAACCAGTCATCGGTGGAAAAGAACGGGTGATCGGCGCAGCAGGCAACCATGTCGCGTCCCGTATAGGCGCGTGCGACCCGTACCGCACCAGAGGTCGCATCGGATCCGTCCTTGCAGAATTTCACCATTTCCGCGCCGTCGATCAGCTCCAGAAAGCTTTCCGCGCATTCGACTTCGATGGCGCTCGGCCGCGTGAAATTGCATCCGTCCTGCAAGGCGTCGCGCACGGCACGCACAACGGGCGGATAGGCGTGGCCAAGTCCGACGGCACGATTGCCCATACCGTATTCGATATATTCATGGCCATCGACGTCGAAGACATGCGAGCCGGAACCGCGCTGGATGAAACCTGGCGCCAGAACCGGATACTGGTCGTCGCCCTTGGCATAGGTGTGACAGCCGCCCGGAATAAGCGCGTGTGCCTTGCTGGCAAGCAATTGAGAATTGCGGAACTGCGATGTGAAAAGGTTCATGCCCCTTCTCCTTTGTTATTCACGGTTCATGCTGCCGACCATTTTGTATGCAGACGCTCGCGCACTTGGCGCAGCCAGTTCTTCACCGGCTTCGGCAGGCGGCTGCGCAGACTGGAATGAAGTGCGTTCGGCATCGCCCATTGCGAAAGCGCCAGCGGCGCTGCAATGACGGGGCGATCCTCGGCCAGATGTTCGAGAAGGCCCGCATAAGCGCGCCCGGCAATATCATTATCAAAAGCCGTTTCAACTTTCCGCTGAGCGGCGCCTGCCATGCCCGCCAGCAGTTCGCGGTCATGGGCAAGCCTGTTGATGTGGCGGGCCGCCTGACGGAAATCACCCACGGGGAACAGAAGCCCATCTTCGCCATCGGTGACGATAGTATCAGTCACACCGGCGATCTTCGACACAACGGCCGGGCACCCCTGGCTCATCGCCTCGATGAGCGTCAGGCCGAACCCTTCAAAGCGCGACGGCATGACCATGACGTCATGCTGGCTCACCAGCCAGGGCACATCGGAAGGAGCTACCCAGCCGGTAAAACTGACTTTGTCGCCGAAGGGCGCAAGGCGATGGCGCAACGCTTCCAGATCGGGACCATTTCCGGCAACGGTCAGGTGATAATTGCAATCGAGCCCGTGCAGGATGTTCGGCAACCAGAAAATGCCCTTCGAATTATCTTCCATCCGTCCCAGGTAAAGCAGCCTTAGCGGGCTGCGCTCATCCTGCCGTGCAACATTGCGCGACAGATGAATGTCCCGGTTCAGCCCATGCGGAATGACCAGCGTGCGCGCCGCATCGAAACCGTGCTGACGCACCAGATCGTCGCGGCAGCGTTTCGAAACACCGACGGTCGCATGCACATGATCGCGGATCGCTCTTGCCGCCGCATAGGTGCCGGGCGTGATGTTATGCACGATCATGACGCGTAGAATATCGGCTGGCAGATAGCGTACCAGATTGGTTTCAAAACGGTTCGAGAGTACGTTGACAAAAACGGCATCGAAACGGTTTTCCCGCAGAAAGCTGATCATATGCCTGGCGCGCGTTTCTTCATCCAACACGCCCATGCGGTCGATGGCATCGCCCTTGCGAAGCGCATCCTCGAGCCCCTGCCCCGTCGGCACGCTGATGGTATCGCCGGCTGCGCCCGCGGCAAGCCAGCGAAGCTCTATACCCGACTGGCCGAGCGAAGAGCGCAGGCGTGTGAAAACCGAATAAGTCCCGCCGATGTGGGGACGGACAAAGTAAGCACATTTCATCGCCAGAACCTTGTTACCACAGGGACGTTTCAAGGGAGACAAGACTTCGAGGGAACAACTCCCTCGAAGCCTTACTCCGGTATATCGGGGGGCAATGGATATACCGCTGGCCAGTGTATCGAAATTGCGATGACGCGCATTTCGGCTATGAGGGGTACACCCCCTCCTACAATAGAGGATGGTGTTCACCCTTCTGCCAGTTTTCCTGACGAGGCGTCGGGCATTAGCCTGTCGCTCTAATGGGAGGAACGTATATGAGAATAGGTCTTCTCGGGCAGTTTGGTTCCGGCAACACCGGTAATGACGGTTCGCTGGAAGCTATGCTGCAACTCTTGCAGCGCAGATGTCCCGATGCTGAACTCGTTTGCATCTGCTCCAAGCCAGACGTCGTCACACAGACCTTCGATGTTCCGGCCCAGCCCGTCGCCCAGCCTGATCCGTCAAACTGGCTACTCAGGATAATCAACAAGGCGCTGTTGCATTTTCCCCGCCGAATAGTCGGCTTTTTCTGTGCGCTTCTGCTTGCGTCTCAACTGGATCTCATTGTTGTGCCGGGCACCGGTATACTGGATGATTTCAACGAGAACCCATTCGGCTGGCCCTTCGCAATGTTACGATGGTCCCTGGCGGCAAAAATTGCCAGCACGCGTCTGATTTTTGTGTCGATCGGTGCCGGACCAGTCGCACATCCATTGAGCCGGGTCTTCATTCGTTGGGCTTCCGTGCTGGCGGCTTTCCGTTCCTATCGAGATCAGGTTTCCCATGATTTTATGAAACATCTGGACGTAAACCCTGCTCAGGATTTCGTCAGCGCAGACATCGCCTTTGCTCTACCAACGGTTCCGGATGAACACCGGGTCAGCTCGGATCAATGCGTGGGTATCGGCGTGATGATCTATCGCGGATGGAGAAAGGATGAGAAGGACGGTGATGCCATCTACGGTGAATACCGCGCCAAGATGACGACGCTGGTAAAAAGACTGTCGGCTGATGGCCGCCAAGTCCGTCTGCTGATCGGTGGTAAGGGCGATATAGAGGCGGCACGCGATATACTGGAGCGGCTTTCCCCGGCGGAAGCGGATAATGTCGTGTTTGAACCGATCGCATCCCTGCATGAGCTCATGCAGCAGATCGCCAGGACGGATGTCGTTATCGCCAGTCGCTACCATAACGTCGTCTGCGCTCTGGCTATGAAACGCCCAACAATCTCGTTGGCTTATGCAAGCAAGAACGATGCATTGTTGCTCGATACCGGGCTTGAAGCATTCTGCCACCAGATCGAAAGCTTCGATCCCGCAACCATCCTCTCCCAGGTCGACCTTGCTTTCGAGCAACGCGCAACATTGATCGGAAAAGTGGAGGCCGGAGTGGAACGTTATCACAACCGGCTGGCGAGGCAGGAAGAAATTCTCCTCGCCACTTTTCTCGAAACTGGCCGGAGAGCGGCTGAACCCGCAATTCAGCCACCGCGTGCGGTTCGCCAGACGGATCGTTTCAACAGATAATCGAAGGGCGGCATGACTGCCAGCAATGGCTCCCGCTTCAGCGCGAACGCCATCAGCGAACCGGCCACCTTCGGCCGCCGTGCCAGATTGGAGATCGCAGACCAATAGGCGCGCTTCGTCAGGCAGTCCTGAACCATTGCAAACAACCGATGCTGCTGCGGCAGGCAAGCGCCCTCATGATCGAAAAAAGACCGAAAGCCAGCTTCGAATTCCCGATTCCAGGACAGAATACCATTCACCGTCGCCGATTGGTTCTGGGAGTGCGAACGCGCAAAAGCCTGGGTCTGGCTGGTTGAGGCAATAGAACCGCGCGTGGCAATGCGCAGCCACATTTCCAGATCGTCCGTATGAGAAAGCGACGTGCGGTAATAACCCACCTCTTTCTGGATCGCGGTTCTTACGACTGCTGTCGGGCCCGTAATGGGGTTGAACGCATGTCGGCAGGCAAATTCTATGAACTCCTCCCCAGACCATCTCCTCCAATCGCCCGATGCGGGCGCGGCAGCGGTCAGGTTTGGGCTTGGCTCGCTGTCTTCGGCTTTTATCCGGCCCGTCGCACCATGCGCGAGATGAACGTCCGCATATTGCGACAGCACGCCTGTTGCCCTCTCCAAAGCACCGTGCGCCAATAAATCATCCGAACACAGGATCAGGAAATATTCGGATGCAGCCCAGTCTATGCCCTCGTTGAACGAAGCATGTGGCCCCAGATTTTTCGGACGGAGCAGCAACTCGACACGGCTATCGCTGGCCGCAAGCCCCTTTGCTACCTCAACACTGTTGTCGGTAGAGGCATTGTCGATGATGAGTAGACGGATATTGACACCCGATTGCAGCAATACGCTGTTGGTACAGGCGGAAAGATAGCGACCGTAATTGAAATTGGGAATGACAACGTCGATGGTCGGCTGTTCCAGTTTGCATTTGTCCATGACAAGCCATCCTATTCTGCGGGGGTCGAGGCCGACGAGTGCACACGCCGCACCCAGAGCTTTCCGAAAATCCAGCCCAGCACCGGTGTGAGCTCAGCGGCGAAGGGATGCCGCACCAGGAACACCGCGCCCAGCCAACTGAACGCCGCGATGAAGCCCATCGAAACGCCCGTGGTCCAAGGAATTTCCAGCGAGAAACCATTAACCGCAACCATTGCCAGCGGTATGGCCAGCGTAAACAGGGTAACCAGTCCGCTCTTCAGCAACGCCCGTCCAAGCACGGCGTAGGAGAAGGCTACATGCCTGCGCACGAATACGATGGCTATGACCATCTGTATCGGCAGGCTGATGAACTGACCAAGTGCAACGGCAAGCAGACCATAAAATGCAGCGGTACTGATAACGGTGAGCGCAATCAATCGCGAGATCAAATTGGACAGGAAAGCCTCACGGTTGGCACCCAATGCCATCAGCAAGGGATAGGTCAGGATTGCCGGGAACCAGAAAAGACAAGCAAGGCTCAGGATCGCTACGATCGGTGCCGCTTCGGACCAGCCCGGACCAAGAATGATGTGCACCGCCGGATATGCAAGCAGCGCGAGCAGTGCCTGTGCTGGCCAGTAAGCGACTGTAATATAGGACAAAGCGCGGATATAGGACTGGCTGATGTCCGCGCCGGAGCGAACCTGCGCCGACAGCATCGGGAATGCGACAGTAAAAACAGCAGAGAGGATGATGCGATCGGGCAAACCGCTCAGCGTATCGGCCCGGTTGTAGATTCCGACTGCCGATATGGGCATGAAGCGCCCGAGCAGCAGTTGCGGAAGCGTCATGCAGATCTTGTTCAGCCCGGCATTGCCGCCAAGATAAATCCCGAACCTCCAGGCCGTGTCGAAACTGGCCAGTGATGGACGCAACAGACTTCCTAAAGGATGGATCGCGACAGCCAGCCCCGTTGTCATCAGCGCGCTTGCCAGCAGCCCGAAGGCAAAACACATATGCCCGAAACCAAAGAAGGCCATGGCAATGGTTACCAGTGCACCCAAACCGGATCCTGCAGTGCGGATGCGCGCCAATGTTCCAAAGGCCATTTCACGCCGCAGCAACGCGACCACCGGCAAGGAGAGGCTTTCGACCAATGCTGCGACAATCGTGATGCTAAGAAACAGCTTCAGTTTCGGATCATTATAAGACTCGGCGAAATACCCCAGTGTACAATAGAGGATCAACGATAGCAGAACCGTCACACCCATCAGAAACGTAAGGGAAGTCTGGACGTCCTGATCGCGCACCTTGTCGATCTTTATCAGGAACTCGGGACTGGCGAATTCGCGCAGCGAGAACACTATTGCCGTAAGGCTCAAGCCGATTACGCCCATTCCGGTTTCGGCTGGCCCCAGAATACGAGATACAGCAGCGACAGTCACAAAGTTGAAGAGCAGTCCTGCATACTGCTCAAGCGCCGCCATGAGAAACCCTCTGCGACTGCCATTCATGATCCGCTCCAACGCGTATTCTCTGGCACGGTCAGCGTCTTCCGCATCACCATTTCGTCCCCCAATTACAGCAGCACGGGCAAAAGCGTCCGCAGGCGCAATTTTCCAGACCGCGTACAGAATAGTCCTTTGTCACCGGCACGAAATGTCGCCCTTGGTGTTAGCACCTGACCTGAAAGGAGTATGCGGCACGCTCTAAAGCCAAGTCGTGGACAGCAGCGTCAGTGCGTAAAAATTTCCAGAGTTTGATCTTTGTGAACGCGCCTTGGAGGAGACATGACGAGTCTTTCCTGGATAACGCTTCTGGCCTTCGCTCTTTCCGTTGCTTTCTGCCTCGGTTTTCGCGGGCTGGCACGCGAATGGTATCTCATCGACATCCCGGATGCCCGCAAGAGACACGATGGAAACGTGCCCCTTTGCGGCGGCATCGCCATTTTTCTCTCGTTTTCCGTAGCCGCGTTTCTAACGCTCGGCATTTCAGGCCATGCGAATGCCATGACCCTCGTACCGGGCCTTGTGCTTATCCTCGTCACCGGCGTTCTCGACGACCGTTTCAACCTGCCCGTCGCACCGCGCCTCGCAATCCAGTTGCTTGCAGCCCTCCTGATAATAGGCATTGCTGGCGTCCGGCAGATTTATCTCGGACTTGCACCCGAAGGCATCGAGCCGTCTGTGATGCCCGCCCCGGAAATGTTGATGCAGGTTCTGACCGGGCCGCTTTTCCTGATTATCGCGCTTGCCTTCATTGTCGGCCTCGTCAACGCGGTCAATATGAGTGACGGCGTTGATGGACTGGCGGGCTCGGCAAGTGCTGCCGCCTTCTTCTGGCTGGCCGTCATCGGTTTCGGTGTTGGCGAGCATCGCATCGGGTTGCAGGCGCTTGCCCTTGCAGCCGCATGTCTCGGCTTTCTCGTCTTCAACATGCGGCATCGATGGCGTGCAAAGGCAAGCCTCTTCCTTGGTGACGGCGGCAGCACATTTCTCGGTGCGGCCCTTGCGGGTTTTATCCTCATTCTTGCGAGCGGACACGCCGCTGTCGCCTTCCCCATCCTGATCTGGATCGTCATCGTTCCCGTCATCGATACGCTGAGCCTGATCGTGCGTCGTATGTCTGTACGCAGAAGCCCGTTTTCACCGGACAGACAGCATCTGCATCATCTGCTTATGGATGCGGGACTTTCCTGCGGACAAACAGCCGTAGCGATTATGGCGCTCAACCTCATGGCCGGGGCCATCGCCTATATCGCCATCCGGCTCGACATACCGGTCTGGCCGATGCTTCTCGCGCTGGCGATCCCGGCCGCAATGCACACGTTTTTCGTACTGCGCATGACCAGAGGTCCGCGTCAGGCCGTTGCGGCTTCGATGGCTGAGGGCAATTCGAACACCAAACCGAACATCACTTATCCCGGGGCAACTTCATGAACGTTTCCGTACTCATCATGACGCTGAACGAAGAGGTCAACCTGCCTGCCTGCCTGGCTTCGCTGGATTGGTGCGACGATATCGTCATCCTCGATTCCTACAGCAGCGACCGCACGGTCGAAATCGCAAAGGCGGCAGGCGCTCGCGTTTTCCAGCGTGCCTACGACACAGAAGACCGTCAGCGCATGTATGGCATCACGGAAATCAAGTTCAAGCATGACTGGGTTTACACCCCGGATGCCGACGAGATCACACCGCCGGACCTGCGCGATGAGATGCTGGCAATCGCCTCCGACCCCAAACGGCCTGAAGTCTTCTTCAAGGCGCGTTACAAGAACATGTTCATGGGGCGGTGGATCCGCCATGCAAGCCTCTACCCAACCTGGATTACCCGACTGGTAAGACCCGACCGGGTACGGTTTGAACGCTCCGTGCATTCACGCGCCAGCGGCGGGCCGGAAGGCGCCTTGCAGGCCCATTTCATCCATTACAGCTTCAACAAGGGCCTCGAGGCCTGGTACGACAAGCACAACCGCTATTCTTCCGCAGAGGCTGACCTATCCGCCTCGCGCCTGCTCGAACGCAAGATCGACTGGGGCGGCATTCTCTCGACGGTTCCGGAACGGCGGCGGCGCGCATTGAAATCGCTCTCCTATCACATGCCGTTCAGGCCGGGCTTGCGCTTCCTCTATATGTATCTGCTGCGCGGCGGCTTTCTCGACGGCAAGCCGGGTTATCTCTATTGCCGTCTGCTTTCGGCTTACGAATTTATGATTATCGTCAAGACGGAAGAACAACGCCAGCGTCAGTCCGCGCTCCACGGAAACTCCCCGTCCGCCAGGCGTTCTCTGGAAGCCGAAGCACCAGAACGGCGTTTGACATGATGATGTTCATCATTCTGCCGTGTGCCGTTCTGTTCGGGATTGCCGCTATGTTCTTCTCGGAGCCGGTTTTGACCTTGCAGGATGATGGCGGCAGAGCGGATGTGATCGTCGTCCCCGGTGGGGACGGCCCACCCCGCGCCGCACAAGCTGCCCGCCTCTGGAAGGAAGGCCGCTCGCCCGTGATCCTCGTCACCGGCGACGGTGATTGCCTCTTCAACAAGCGGATCATGATACGTAAAGGCGTGAAGCCGTCGGCGATTTTCGTGGAGTGTCAGTCAGGCAGCACATGGCAGAATGCCCGATTTTCAGCACCCGTCCTGCGCGAAATAAAGGCCAGAAGCGCCCTGATTGTGACCAACTGGTATCATTCGCGCCGCGCCATAGCGAGCTTCCGCGCCGCCTGCCCGCAGATGCGCTTCATCTCGTCTCCCATCGGCGGCGATGACGGTCGTCCCGGTTTTCCGGCGACACAGGCAGATATGGAGCTGGTCGCCAAAGAATATGTAAAGCTCGGCTGGTATCTGCTTTCAGGCCGCATCTTCCCGCACGATCTATCCACGAGCGAACCGGCGCCCGATCTTTCAGATGTATGCGCCGCAGCGGGAATTACCCAATGAATCTTTCGCTCACCTGGATTTTCACAGGCTTCGTCCTCTGCTTTCTGGCTGGCGGCCTCTTCTTTCGTCCAGAACGAATGTATCAGTTTCCGTTCCTTGCTGGCGTGATGACCTTCGGTTTCCTGCTGCCGCAATTGCCCGCCCTCGTATACGATCAGTTTCTGCCTTCCGGCGCCTATGCCAAGACGATGATCATGGGCATTCTGTCGTTTGCAATGCTGGCGCTCGGTTGGCGCATGGCGAAAAGGCCGATCGGATTTCTCAGCGTGAGCTTCAGCGAGCGCAGGCTGATATGGGCCGCAGCCGGCCTGTCGGCTTTCGGTGCCGTGTTCTATTTTCTCTTGAGCCGCCTGCCCGGTGATGTTTCCATCGGCATGCAGATGACCGGTATGCCAGTCGTCTATCTCTTCTTCGCGCAGCTCATGCCCTATGGTCTGGCCATTGCAGTGCTTTGCTTTGTGCGTCGGCCCTCATGGTTTGCGCTGGCAGTCATCCTGTTCGACCTGGTCTTCTATTTCGACCGTATTCTCGTTACCGGAAAGCGCGCAGAGGCCATCCAGCTTGTCCTCATGTTCCTTCTGCCCCTCTGGTTCTACCGACGCATTGTCATACCTCGGACAGTCATGGCAATCGGCATTCTGGCTGGCACTTTTCTGATGACCAGCATGGGAGATTATCGTCAGGTAACGCGCACGGATGCGAGCTTCGTTCTCGATGAGATTCTGGAGATCGACTATGCAGCCAATTTTCGCAGCACCCTGGAGCGCGGCGGCCCGGAAATGCGCAATGCCGTGCAACGTATTGATGAAATTGATCGTCGGCTGGAGTTCGACTACGGCAAGTATCACTGGAACCGTATCATCTTCACATTTATTCCCGCGCAACTCGTGGGTGGTGATATCAAGGAAGCGCTCTATCTCGATGTCCCCGAACCCGGCCGGGATTATAATCCGCTGACGGGCACGACAGAAACGGGACTGGTCGATGCATTCTCGTCATTCTGGTATTTCGGCGCCCTGAAATTTCTGCTGCTTGCCTGGGCCATGCGCAGGCTTTGGGAAACCGCGATGGCGGGCGAGATGCTGGGACAACTGGTCTACATGCTGTCCATCGTTCCGGCCATGCATTCCATTTCACACCACACGGATTGGGTGGTGCCGGTCTGGATTCACATGTCATTATTCCTCATTCCCATTCTGTCGTTCTGCGTCATCCGCAATCGATCAATCCAGCTCCCGCTTCCGCCGTCACAAAGTGGTTCCATGATGATCCGGGGCCCCAGTCTTCAGAAAGGATGGCCATCATGACCGTGACGTCGGACAGCGAGATGCCGCTCGCCAGAGAAAATGGCCATTCTTGCCAACAAGAAGGCATTGCCGGCAGAATGAGCGCGTCACGCCCCCTTGAGGGCGGCGCGACCTTCACATTGGGACACCGCATCCAGCGTCTGTGCTGGCAGGCGAGCTGGCTCGTGCTGGCGGCGTGGACGCCATCCTTCCTATGGCGCTGGCGCGGCGCGGTGCTGCGCATCTTCGGCGCGAATGTTCACAGAACAGCTATCGTGCGCGGCAGCGCACGCATCTGGTGGCCGGGCAATCTGACCATGGGTGCGCATTCGTCACTCGGACCGGGCGCGCTTTGCTACAACGTTGCCCATGTGACGCTTGCGCCCTTCGCCATTGTCTCGCAGCGCGCGCATCTTTGCACAGCGGGGCACAATATCGATCAGGCCGATTTTCCGCTTACCGCGGCTCCTATTCACATCGGGCCATATGGCTGGGTTGCGGCTGAAGCCTTCGTGGGACCGGGAGTAAGCATTGGCGAAGGCGCCGTTCTCGGCGCCCGCGGGGTCAGTTTTCGCGATATGGACCCATGGATGGTCTATGCCGGCAATCCGGCAAAGCCGGTGCGGCCAAGACGAAAGCCCTAACAATCAGGAAGTGGGAACGGACCGGAGCGCCTTGCGGCTCGCAACGGCGCCGGTTTCTTGTGGCTGAAAGCTCTGATAGGCTGCAATCGTCTGAAGTGCGATACGCTGCCAGGTATAATTATCCCGTACGAGTTTGGCACCGGCCATACCCATTCGTTTCGCACGATCCGGGTCTTCGAGAATCCGTTCAAGCGCTGAAGCCACGGCCATCGGATCGAGCGAACAGACCACACCCGCACCGGCTTCGGCAACTTCCGGGAAATGGCATGCATCGGTAATAGCCACCGGCACACCACAGGCGAGTGCCTCGGTTATGGCAACGCTGAAGCCTTCCTGACGGCTCGGCAGGCAGAAGCATGCCGATTGCTTCAGAGCGGCGATCTTGGCCGGACCGTAGAGCCCGCCTGTCATGTGCACCCGCGCATCAAGTCCGTATTGACGAATACGCTGGCGGAATTCTTCCTCGGCCCCACCGTCGGGGCCCGCGACCACCAGATCCACGTCCGGAAACAAAGGTGCAACCCGACGAAAGGCATCGGCAAGGATGTCGAGCCCTTTCTTGTAATGAAGCCGCGACAGAAACAGCACATATCGCCGCTTCGGCAAACCGTGAACGACGATCTTCCCGTCACCCTCGACTTCACTGAGAAAAATACCGTTCGGGATAATCATCGACGGCGGCTTCAGACCAAGAGGCCGCATCAAGTCGATCTCGTCTCCGTTCAGCGCATGAATAAAGACCGCGCCGTCAAGCATTCGTCGGAAACCGAGCTTCAGGGCAAACTTTTTCTTCCAGGCGCTCTGCTGCATGCTCCAGACATCGAGCATGCCGCAACAGCATATGCAGTAAGGCACGCTATAGCTACGGCATAACACGGATGCACGCAGGAGGTTCGTCTCCCATACGCCATGCAGATGCACAAAATCCGCATTACGGATCAGACCGGGCATCGCCTGCGCAGCACGATAGCCGAGCAGCATCTCAGCCGTATCGGGCATGGGCAGAAGCAGTGTCCGCACCATCTCGAAACCGGGAATTGACGCCGTCGCGGTTATGGCTCGCCGATTGATTTCGTCATTGCTGTAACTGACGATCGTCACGTCATGACCAAGCGAGGCCTGCGCCGCCGCCAACCGCACAACCACGGCCTGCGGGCCGCCTTTGGCCGGATCATAAGAACCGATGACGTGGATGATGTTCATACCGGCTTTTCCTGAAAGATTGCTGATACCAGCCGTTCGCCATAACGCGCTAAAGTAAAGTCAGCCGCGCGTTCGCGCGCATTTTCCCCCATCCGTTCCAACATCAACGGGTTGCCTGCCAGTTCCTGCAGGATTTCGGTTGTCTCCCTGACATCACGGATGGGCACGATGTAGCCATCGACACCGTTGCGAACGACACTGCCTGTATTTTCGGTGCAAATGACCGGTAGCCCTGCGGCCAGCGCTTCATAAACGGAGATCGCCGACCCCTCGCACAAAGATGGCAGCAGAAAAACATCGGCCCATTCAAATTGCTGGCGCATCTCACTGCGCGGAATGGGGCCTGTCAATTCGACGGACGCCGCAAGTCTGGCCCGTGCTTCTGGCAACAAGTCCAGCGGGCCGACCATCCGGAACTCTACCTTCCCGGCCAACTGGCGGGAAACCTCGCCGACATATGGCGAGCCTTTGCGCAATCCGACTGCCCCCACGGTCAGCACGCGTAATTTACCCGGAGCCCGTGCTTTCCGCTCGATTTGAAAGCGCGTGTCGACCCCCGTCGGAACCATGACGACCTTTTCCAGTGCACAACCTTCTTCAATCACGTGATGGGCAACAAAGGGCGAAGGGCACACGACCACATCGGCCAACTGCCATTCGGATCGTTCACGCTCGGCAAAAGCCTCTGCATACCCGTCGTTCTCCGCCGGCAACTGCCAGCCCGGATTCAACAATTCCTCTTCATACCCAAGCTGTTCGACGATAGTGCGCGGCGCAATCACCTGATCGACGGCCGTCCAGAGACCCATTTTTCGTGCCGCCGACAGCACTTCCATAGCCTCACCACTGAAAGCATATACCCCGCCTGCCCCATGAAATCCGCCTCCGGCCACCAACCGCCCAAATGTCTCCCCCGCCCATATTGCATTGGCGGTGGATTTCGGGCCGGTCTGGTTGGCTAGCCTGCGCACTGCTGAATGCAATCCGAACCCTGGGAAACTCGTCATCTGTTCCAGCGGGATGCCCTGGGGCTTGCGTCCAACCAGTCTCCGCACAGAAGATGGCAGTGCCGTAGGAGGCAAATTGCTGAGAAAACGCGGCCATCCCTGAAAAGCGCATATATCCGTATAGAAATGCGCCAGTTTTTGATTGCTCGCAAAAATACGCGGGACTGCATAGTGCCGCCGCGCACCCAACTGGCTGACGACAACCGACCCGTCCATCACAGTTCCCTCGGCTGGAATTGCCGATCGAGAACCGGCATGGCTGCGGGTGCGGCCTTTTCCTCAAGCCGCGAAACGGCGGATTGCCACACGGCTGCACCATATTCGCGCGAATAGGCCGTTTCCATCAGGTAGCGCGCATTATTGCCCATCGACATGCGCCCCACGGGTGAATGACGCAGATGAAGGATCGCATTGACCAGCGCGTCGACATCGCCCGGCCTCAGCGCCACGCCACATTGAAAATCGCGGACAATCGTGCCGATTTCACCCTGTGTATCGCCAATGAAGATGGTCGGCCGGGCTGCGGCAAGCACGCCATAGAACTTGCTGGGCACGATGCAATGTTCCAGCTCCGGCTTCAGGGAAACCAGGTGAACGTTGGCCGCACCAAGACTTTCGGAAAGCTTTTCCACGGGCTGGAACGGTTTCATCATCACATTGGTCAGTCGCCGTCGTTTAACTTCGCTTTCGACGAAGCCCCGCTGCTGCCCCTCGCCTATCATCAGAAAGACGATGCTTTTCATATGCCGTAGCCGTTCGGCAGCATCGAGAACCGTCTTGAACTCATGTGCACGCCCGAAATTGCCCGAATAACCGATGACGAATTTCCGACCGAGCCCCCAGGCACGGCGCAGAGGATTTTGCCCCGGTTCCACCGGAACGATTTCGTTGCGGTCAGCCCAGTGGTGAACCACGCTCATGCTTTCCGCCGGTATGTCCCTTGTCGAAAGATAATGGGCCATGCGTTCTATCGGACAAATGGTCAGCGCGGACTGGCGCATCGACCAGTTGCGCAGGATCATGGCGAGCTTGCCGGAAACGGTGTCGGACTTGATGAGTCCAAGTTCAATCGCCGTTTCAGGGAAAAGGTCCATCACCCAGTTGACCAGCTTCGCCCCGCGCAGGCGGATCGGCAGCGCCGCCGAAACAGACAGAAGCGGTGGATCGGTACAGACCACACAGACATCATCCTTGCGGGCATTGGAAGCAAACCAGGCCGCGGCCGACAGATGGAAGGTCGCATAGTCGACCGCGCGCCCAACAAGCTTGCCGCGACCGAAGCCCGAGGTCCATATGCGATGCACGTCGATGCCGTCGATAGTCTCGCGTGCAGGCAAGACGTCCTTTCGCTTGTCGTGATAGCTGCGGCTTGCGAGCACTGTCGTTTCGATGCCCTCGCGCGCAAGCGTATGGGCAAGGCTCGTCACCATCCGACTGGTGGCCGACTGGTCCGGGTAGAAGTAACGATTGGCAAGCACCACACGCATGATTTCGCTTCCTATTGCTTGATCCCGTTGAAACGAGCATCGCAACTGCGCGACAGATAGCGCAAGGAACACAAAGGCATGGCTTGCACCGACAGCGGGCGAACCGCCTACCTCTTTGGGTGAAACCGGCCATACCGCACGCACTCCAAGCCTCATCCGAAGAGGGGTGCTGCGGCCCGCGATTGCCGTTTTGGAGCCGTTCTGCCTGCGCAGGAAATCGCTAACATGGTTTCATCAGAACTCTGGTTGGAGGCAAACCCTTGCAGGAGAAAACGGCTCTCATCGTCGGCGTAACCGGACAGGACGGCGCTTATCTAAGCGAGCTTCTGCTCAATAAAGGCTATCGCGTGCATGGTCTGAAACGGCGGTCTTCCTCGTTCAACACGGCTCGCATCGATCACCTCTATCAGGACCCCCATGAGGAGGACATTCGTTTTCGCCTGCATTTCGGCGACCTGACGGATGCAACCAATCTGTGTCGTGTCATTCAGGAAGTGCGGCCCGACGAGATTTACAATCTCGGCGCCCAAAGCCATGTGCAGGTGAGTTTCGAAACGCCGGAATATACAGCCAACGCCGACGCGCTCGGCACGCTGCGGCTGCTCGAATCCATGCGTATTCTGGGGCTCGGCAAGACATGCCGTTTCTACCAGGCTTCCACATCGGAACTCTTTGGCAACAGCTCACCCCAAGCGCAGAACGAACAGACGCCGTTCGCTCCGCGCAGTCCTTACGCGACGGCAAAGCTCTATGCATACTGGACGACGGTGAATTACCGGGACGCCTATGGTTTCCATGCCTCCAACGGTATCCTGTTCAATCACGAAAGCCCGCTTCGCGGCGAAACCTTCGTCACCCGCAAGATCACCCGCGCCGTCGCGGCAATCGAACGCGGCCTTCAGGACAAGCTGCGGCTCGGCAATCTCGATGCCCGCCGCGACTGGGGCCATGCCCGTGATTATGTCGAGGGTATGTGGCGCATCCTGCAGGAAGACACTGCAGACGATTACGTGCTGGCGACCGGCGAAACGCATACGGTGCGGGAATTTGTCGAACACGCTTTCAAGGCTGTCGACAAGGAGATCGAATGGCATGGCGATGGCGTGGAAGAGATTGGCCGCGACCGCAAATCCGGCAATTGCCTGATCGAGATCGATCCGCGCTATTTCCGTCCAAACGAAGTCGACTTCCTTCTCGGCGACGCTTCCAAGGCAAAAAATCGCCTCGGCTGGCGGCATACGACGGGCTTCGACAATCTCGTTACCGAGATGGTCGACTGGGATTTGCGCAACATCATGCGGGAGGTTGGACGCAATGACTTCTACGGCTGAAATCACGCCTGTCCCCGTCTATTCGCTTGACGGCAAGAAAGTATTCATTGCTGGGCATACGGGCATGGTCGGTTCGGCCATACTGCGTCGCCTGCACGGCACGAATTGCGACATCATCACCGCAGCGCATAGCGCTCTCGATCTGACCCGGCAGGGACCGACGGAGAATTTCATCAGCGGCCGCAAGCCGGATGTCATCATCATCGCTGCCGCCCGCGTCGGCGGCATTCTGGCCAATTCGCAATATCCGGCGGATTTTCTCTATGACAATCTCGCCATCGGCATGAACATCATTCGCGCTGCGCAGCAGAACGGCGTCGAGCGCCTGCTGTGGCTTGGCTCAAGCTGCATCTATCCGCGCGACGCGGCCCAGCCTCTGACAGAGGAAGCCTTGTTGACGGGGCCTCTGGAAGCGACCAACGAAGCTTATGCCATCGCCAAGATTGCAGGGCTGAAATATGCTGAGGCCTGTGCATGCCAATACGGCAATCATTTCATGACGGCGATGCCGACCAACCTTTATGGTCCAAACGACAATTTTGATCCCAACAGCTCGCATGTCCTGCCAGCACTGATCCGAAGAATCCACGAGGCCAAGGTGCGAGGGATCGACCATGTCACGCTTTGGGGCAGCGGCAAGCCCTTGCGGGAGTTCCTCCATGTGGACGACCTGGCCGATGCCTGCCTGCACATGCTGCGCTTCTACGACGGCACTGAGCCAATGAATATCGGGACTGGTGACGAAATCTCGATCAAAGAGCTGGCACTGACCGTCGCTGCGGTTGTCGGTTATGAAGGTCGTTTCGAGCATGATCTCAGCAAACCCGACGGCACCCCGCGCAAGCTCCTCGATACATCGCGGATGCGGGCGCTCGGCTGGAAATCACAAATTCGTCTGGAGGACGGCCTGCGTGAAGTCTATCGTGATTGGTTGGAGAAAACCGCCGATCCTGTCGCGGCTTAAAAATGCCCCCGGAAAAGCGAAACCCGCTTTTCTGATTAAGGCGCGACGTTTCTCTTCGACATTTTCAATCCGGGATAAGTCTCCTCAGCTTCCCTCGAGCTGGGGAGACGCGCAGCGTTGTCTCGAAGCAGGAGGAGACACAGCGCCTTCCTGGACCTAAAGCATTTCCAGCAAAAGTGCGAAACGGTTTTGCGTAGGACAATGCGTAAGAACAAAGAATTAGAGCAGTTCCAACGCTTCAATTTAAACTGGAAATGCTCTAGGAGGGCGAGCCGCCGATCCTGCTCATATCCAGTTCGACGCGCAGGATGTCGCCCGGCCTGATTTCTGTGCGCTCATCGGCGGTGATATCCTGGAAATTGCCGTTGACATTACGGCTGATCGACAAGACCAGTTTCTGGCGCAAGGTCGACGACGAGATATTACCGGACGACTTGGCGATCTCAGCCATACTCTGGAGTTGTGAGTTACTACGATGCTCCATGCGGGCGATGTTGAGATCGATATCCTGCAAAGTGGTGGCCGCTTCGCTCTTACGGATTTCGTCCAGATTGGCGATACGCTGCTGCATGGCGAGCTGGTTCTGCCTTGCCCGCGCGAGAAAGGAAGCAAGCTCCAGCGCAGCACGCCGTGTAGCCGACAAATCGCGCTCCATGTCGCGAAGATTGGATTTTGCCGCAAGGCCGCGATCCACCAGCGACTTGCTGGAATCCACGTTCTCCTGCAATAATCCGATTTCGGCATCGTGCAGTTTGATACTCTGCTGCAGAGTCTCAATCTCATCGCCATAGCTTGCTACCTGCGCCTCAAGCGCCTTACGTTCGGCGGCAAGATTATTGCGGCGAACGTTGAACACAGTCTTTTCACCTTCCAGCATCTTTTGCGTCAAGGCCACCGTTTCCTTGTTCGCGGCTGCCTGCTCCGGCAGGGCGTAGTTGAACTCCGTGCCGTTGAGTTCTGCCTCGAAGCGCGCGCGCCGGATTGCCATGGCGGTTAGCTGGAGCTGCAGATCCGCATATTCCTGCTGCGCGGAAATAAGCTGCATGCCAGCGGTCAGGGCCGGAGATTCAGCTTTTCCCGCTCCGCCACCCAGCGCCATGAGTTCAAGCACCACCATGCCGGGCCGAAACTGGTATTTACCCGGTACTTTCACATCACCGACGACAAACACCGGCGCATACTGATTGATCGTTGCGGTGACAGTCAGTCCCGGAATGTGCTGGGATAGTGATCCCGCAATCTTCTCGCTGATCTCATTGGTGGTCAGCCCGTCTACCGGAATGTTACCTACGATCGGATAGCCAATATTGCCGTCCACATCGACAGGATAGAGCCCTGTGAGAGACGGTTGTCCGTAGACGGTTACCTGAAGCACATCATTGGCGCTAACACGATAGGGTTGCCCATCCGCAAGCGCCCCGAAGCCTCCGCCAAAGAGCAGAAGCCCCGAAAGCACTGTTGCGCGAAGATATTTGCCACGACCGCTGATCGCTTTATTTGACATGATCTGTGCCCCTTTAAGCCTGCTCTTGTGCGCCGTCCGCAGCCGGTTTGCGCCGCCGCGAGAACATGGCGCCTATGCCCTGTCGTGCCTTCCGCAAGCCCAGCCCGCAAAGCGCGATGGAGAGCGTTATCCAGCCGCGATAGGAAGAAGAATTCTGATTGACCACCGCAAGCGCGGGCTTGCGTCCGAAAGATGCCATCGTCTGTATCAGCGCATTGGCCGCATTCTGGTCCTGGCGGTCAGACTGCACCACGAGAAGCGCCGTATCCGTTGCCCGTGACAGGAGAACCGAGCGCTTGTCTTCCATGACTGCCGGAAGGTCCACGAGGATGATCTTGTGATCGGATCGCAAATGGGCAATCAGTTCGGCCAGCCAGTCCCCCTGGCGCATCTGTCTGTTGGGTGTGATGATATCGATCCCCGAACCATGGTCGTGCACGAGCGTTGCGCCGGCAAGCGGACGCCCGGTGGACACAACGCTGTGATCACTTTGCGGAACCCCGAAGGCCTCAGACAGGCCCGACCGCTTGTTCGTCGCATCGATAACCGCAACCGTTACACCGGTCGCGGCGATCTGCTGCGCGAGCGCGGTGATCAGCAAGGTCTTTCCCTCTCCATCGAACAAAGAGACAATGGAAAGCGCAAGTGAATCCCGACCGCGTGTCAGCACCCGCAGACGCTCATGAACGGATTTGATCGCGCGACCGAAAGGGCTTGCCGGATCAAGGCCGCGATTGACGAGGAGCGGCACGGTGAGCTGCGACGGAACCGGAAGCAGTGTTGCCGCCGGAATGCCCTGCAGCACCAGAGATGCCGTCTGCGCGGGTCTGATCTTGTCGAAGGTTTCTTTCAGCACGGTGCCTGCAAGGGCAATCAGCCCGCCCAACCCCAGCCCCAGCAACAACCAGTTGGCGAGGTTCGGACTTGCCTTTGCCATTGCCGGTTCAGCAGGAGAAATCATTTGAGCTTCGGGCGCGGCAATACCGTCCTGTTCGATGAGCTGCTTGAAGCGCGTCAGATAGCTTTCATAGACCGTGCGGCTGGCATTGGCCTCACGATCGAGCTGCACAGCCTTGACTTGTGCCTGATTGGCTTCGGCAAGGTCGGCTTCCGCGCTCTTCAACGCATTTTCCAGGCCGCTGCGCCGCTGGTGCGCGATCTGGATCTCATTGCCGAGGCTCTTGACGATTTCACCGACCTGGTTCGAAATCTGCTGTTTCAACGCTTCCTGTTCAGCCTTCAGCACCGGAATTTCGGCGCTCTTCAGCGCCCCATTCGACTGCAACTCGTCAAGCTGGCGCTCGACACGTGCAGCTTCGCTGCGCAGGGTCTGAATCGCGGGCGAAGCCAGAACTTCAGTCAGCGCAGGCGCCTCATCGTTGTTTTTCAGTTCTTCTGCGGTACGCAACCGCGCTTCCGCGAGTGATACCGCTCCCGTCGCGGCAACGATCTCGTTATTCAGTGCCGCCACCCGCTGGGCCTGAAAGCTGATCTGTCCCTGATCACCGGCAAGCTTCGATTTCTGTCGGAACTCTTCCGCAGCTCTTTCAGCGCTTTCAAGATCGCTGCGCAAGGTAACCAGCTTCTCGCCAAGCCATTCGCTGATACGCCGCGTGGCCGATTGTTGCACGTCGATCTGGTGATCGAGATAGGCGGTAGCAAAGGCGTTGGCGACCTGAGCCGCATAAACCCGATCGGAAGCACGGTATGAGATGAAGATCGTATAGGAGCGTCCGTCATTGGTGACCCGCAGCCGCGAAAGAAGAAGATCGATCTGCTGGCGTTCCCGCATAGCAGGATCGACATCGCGTGCGCCTTTTGCCTGCGAACCTGCATCGGGAGCGGAAGACAATACCGTGCGCGAACGGAATTCCGTTGGCACGACAATGTTTTCCGCTTGCAGGATGTCGATGACCTTGCGCGCCATCATGCGTGAATTGATGATGTCGAGTTCAGAGCGCAGAACCGGGCTGTCCTGCGGCAATGGCGTGATCGCGCTTTCATTCGGAAGTGCCTGCAATCGCCGCATGTCCAGCACCAGCACGGACTCCGAAACATAACTGACCGGCGCGGTAAGATAGCCTGCGAAGCCGACGCCAATGCCTGCAAGCACCGGCACGATCAGCATCATTCTTCTACGTTTTATAGTGTCGAGCAGGTCAGCAACCGGCTGCCGCCCGTTTGCTGATGAAACGTCGGAGATAATCACCAAAATTCTCCTTTACGGAATAATTCAATCCGCCGGCCGGCGGCTCCCGCCAAAGCATTTCCAGTTTTCCCAAAACATTCAAAATGCTCTATCTATTCGCTTTTGCGCATGCCTGGACCCCAAGATCGGTTCCCGCTTTCGGGAGACATGCGCTGATCTCCGTTCCGCCCTACTGCAAATCGGAAAAGGATGTTTCCGATGGGAACAGCTCGTTGATGATACAAGCCACCTCGGTGCGGTTGGACGCCTTCAGCTTCTTCATAATGTTGCGGATATGAACCTTCACGGTGCTTTCCCGCAGCTTCAGTTCATAAGCGATGATCTTGTTCGCCTTGCCCCGGCGCAGCGCATTGACCACTTCGGCCTGACGCTGGGTGAACATGCCGCCCAGAGGTTGCAGGCGCTGCGAATTCGGATCGGTGGCATGACGCAGAGCGAGCACACTGCTGGCCGGAACAAAGGTTCCTCCCGCCATGGCGAGACGCAATGCTTCAACACAGACATTCACATTCACGGATGTTGGAATATACCCCTTCACGCCATGGTCGAGCGCCTTGAGCACCTGTGAGATTTCCTCCTTGTCAGCCAGAAGAATGACAGGCGCCGGAGCGCAATCGGTGACGATGCGATTGAGATAATTGCCAACAGTCGGGTCCGAAACCTTCTGACCGCCGATGTTGAAAAGCACCGCGCCCGCCGTGCGGCCGCGACGTTGATGCTGCCACTGTTCGAACGAGCTGAATGTGGCAATCGCCATTTCGATGCTGTGGTTCGTCAGTCCATGTGCGAGGCATTCGCGATCCAACGCACGGTTGTCTATGATGACCAGTAGCGGCAGCATACTGTCGCTCGGCTGTTCAGGTTTAAAGGAAGCGTCTTTTGATGCCCCAAAGCCGTTATTCTTTAATTCACTCGTCCTGCTACTGAATTGTGGAGAAATGTTCATTTGCTCGCCCTCTAATCCGACTTATGCGCATGAACCCATTGCTTGCACGTCACAATCAATGAAGCGCATCGGTTGCCTGTTTTATTTATCTTCATGAGATCTAGATAAAACCCCGGAAGCAATTCTTGTTTTTGTTCTTAATTTGATAAAAAGACTGCCCGAAATTTCTTTGAGTGTCATTAACCTAGATTAAGGGGTTCGGCAAAATATGGTTTAGGCGAAGCTAAGATATATACCCAATTAGTGGTAGAAATTACTACCTTGCCAAAACAATTGCCCTCGCTGAAACTCTTTTGAAGCCCAATCTCTTGGGGGATGAGCTGGGGAAACGAATCGCGGGGGCCAGACTTAAAACTTATCTTCTCTTGTGCTGGGCGAAACGGCAGGTAGGCTCTATGGTGGTAAATGCCGACGAAGCAAGAACGCTGCGCCATTTCCTGGAAAGCGCGCCCATTGGTGCGGTTTTCGATGAAAGCGATCTTGGCGCGCTCGCCGTTCTGCCAATTTCCTCCAAAACCTACGCGCCGCACACGGTGGTGAGCAGTCAGGGAGACTGGGCCAACTCGGTTCATATCATAAAGAACGGCTGGGGTTGCATCTATCGTGATCTCCCCGAAGGCGATCGCCAGATCCTCGATTTTCCGATGAAAGGCGACTTCCTGGGTTTTCGAACGGGGCTCGGCTTCAACTACTATACCCTGATCTCGGTTACGGAGCTTTCCGTCCTAGAAATTTCTTTGGACCATCTTACCGAAAGCCTGCTCAAATCGCCCCGCCTCGCCATGACATTTATGGAACTGATGGCACGGCAGCGAGCCATCCTGATTGAGCATCTCATCAGCATCGGCCGTCGGAGTGCGCTTGTACGCATTGCCCACCTTCTGCTCGAACTGGGCCACAGGGCCCGGATCAACGGAACCGGCGATGAAAACAGCTTTTTCTGCCCGCTGACGCAGAGCGAACTTGCCGATGCGCTGGGGCTGACGCCAATCCACATCAACCGAATGCTGCGCGAACTTCGCGAAGACGATCTTCTGATATTCCGCAACAATGAGGTCGAATTTCTGAACCGCTCGGCGCTCGTTCATATATCGAGCTTCGACGAGCACTATCTGACCATGGAAATTTTCCCGCGAGTCCGGATCAGTCGCTGAGTTAATCAGCCAGAATGTGATAGCGACCAACGACTTGTTGTAACAAAAATCTTGATCCAATTCCCCTTTATGCATTTCGGGTACCACCCGGTTTAGGCACTCATAATCACGGATTATTAAGTGCATAATCGGCATGTCGGCAGGCTGAAAATAGAACTATTCCCCCCGGTGATTGAAAGGCCACCACGGTCGAGCAGTTTATCAGGGATAATTGATGCATAGGTTCAATGGTATAATGAGAAACGCATCAGTTTCCGGCGAGCATCTTTGCAAGCATGAAGCCCGAGCCGGCACCCGTTCCGGCACCGGGCCAGGTGGAGGCACCGCACATATACAGCGACCGGACGGGCGTCTTGTAGCGCGAATAACCCGCAATGGGGCGGAACAGGAAGTTTTGGTCGAGATGGTGTGATCCGCTCAGATTGTCACCACCGATAAGATTGGCATTCTCACGTTCAAGGTCTGCAGGCGAAAAGACCGAGCGAGCGCGGATCATGCCGTTAATCCCCGGCGCATAGCGCTCGAGGATTCCGATGACCCTGTCGGCATAGGCATCCTTCACATTGTTCCAATCCCTACCGGCGATCTCACTGATCGCATCACCCTTGATCTCTGCTGGGAGGACACGCACCTGTACCCAAAGAACATGCTTGCCTTCCGGGGCACGAGATGGATCGACGGCCGTTGGCTGACCAACGACAAGTGCTGGCTCTCCAGGCAGCAATCCATCCATAGCTTCCGAGTAGACGCGCGCCATCATGGCGAGGTCCGGGGCAATATGGACATAAGCGAAACGCTTGAGCTCAGCGCCCGCAGTCCAGTTTGGCAGCTCGTCCATGGCAAGATGGATCATCATGGTGCCGGGTCCGGCACGAAAAGCTTTTGTCGCCTTATGAACCTTTTGCGGGATGGCTGATTGGGACAGCATGTCACCGCCAAACAGCACTTTGGGATTGAGATTGGCAATCACCGCCCGTTTCGCATTCAAGGCGCGTCCATCGGACAGAACCACACCCGTTGCCCTTCCGGCCTTGTCGAGGCTGATCTTTTCGACCCGTTGACCAAGAATAAGCTGTCCACCGTTCTTCTGCAGGAGCCCCACCATCGCGCGAATGATCGTATCGGCTCCCCCCTTGCCGATGACCATGCCGAACGCCTGGTTGGCCATTGACTCAAGATAGGGAAACAGCGCTCCGCCTGCGACGTCAGGCGCGAAATCAAGATGCAGCCCCCAAGCCGCCATCATGGTTTTGAGTTTGGAACTTTCGAAATTGGCGTCAAGAAAATCACGTGGCGTCGCCAGCAGAAGCTGCGCGATGCGCCAGAGATTATCCATGCCGAGCGCCCTGTAGGCTTTCCAGACCGTCTTTGCTGTGGCCAGTGACGGCATCGGCGAGCCAAGCAAGCCGAAAATATGCGGCGCATTGCGCTCGAAATCGGACAGCATTTCCGCCCACGCCTTAGCATCGACAGGCGACAGTTCTGCAATCTTGGCATTCGTTACGGTCACGTCGCTGGACACGCCGAGATGCGTGCCGTCGCGAAAGACGCTGGCAAAACAATTTTGAGCGGGTACGAACTCGAGACCTTGCGCAGCCAGGTCTGCGGCGTAGGTTGCGTGAAATGCCGATCCAGCGAACATCGACAAGTTCATGGCAGCCCAGTCATGACGGAAGCCCGGCTCCGTCAACTCCAGGGTCTTTACCGCCCCGCCGGGAGACGCCGCTGCCTCCACAACAGCAACGCGCCAGCCTTTTGACGCCAGGTGCACCGCCGCAGCAAGGCCGTTATGCCCTGCACCTACGACGACAGCATCGAACTCATTGTCGTGTCCACCCATTTTGCCCCCGTTATTTTCAAATGCATATAATTGCGCAACTCGATGTCGGCAGAGCTTCTGACGTCTCAGGTCGAAATCAAGAGGCCTCCGGGAATACTGAAGACTCGAGAAGACCGGATACGTCGAAAAATTCAACTTTGAGAGCAGGCATTTCGTTGCATTCACATATGGTTTCTTTTAAGCTTCAAGGAAATTCATATCAAGCTTTTTCAAGAAGCGCATGAGGGGAAGTCCATGTCACAGAATTCTATGTTGGATTTCAGGGAACAGGCCTATCGATACTCGCAGTGTTGACCAAGTAATCGATACAAGGCCAGCGTGGCGGGGCCTACCGGCCATTTTCAGGGGAGCGACAACACATGGCGACACATGACTATATCGTGGTCGGCAGCGGCATTAATGCACTGGTAGCCGCTGCCGTGCTCGGCAAGAAAGGCAAAAAGGTACTGCTGCTCGAGCGCAACGACCAGCTCGGCGGCTGCCTGCGTACTGAAGAGATCACTGTACCGGGCTTCCGCCACGATGTCATGGCAACCACTATGGTGTTGTTCCTGACCTCGCCCGCCTATGGCGCGCTTGGCAAGGATCTGGAGGCCCGCGGTCTCGAATTCGCCCATACCGACCTGCCGACGGGCGTTGTGCTGGCCGACGGCAGACATGCGATCCTCACCAAAGACCGCAAAGCCAATATCGCGGCCTTCGACGCGCTGGCCGACGGCGACGGCATGGCCTTCGCCCGCGAGATGGACCGGATGGGTGCAGATGCGCCATTCATGTTCTCGCTGCTTGGCGGCTCGCTCTGGTCCGGTGGCATCTTCAAGACCATGCTGAAGGAGGCGTGGAAGCGCGGCCCCCGCAATCTCGCTGCATGGTTCGGCGAGGCGCTCGTCAACGGACGCCATCATCTCGAAACCACCTATCGGTCCGACGTGATGCGCGGGCTCTTTGCACCCTGGGTGCTCCATTGCGGCCTCAATCCGGAAAGCACCTATTCTGCGGCAATGCTCCGGGTCATCGGCTTTGCCATCGAACTTGCTGGCTGCCCGATTGTCAAAGGCGGCGCCGACAATCTCGTCAAGGCGTTCGCGCAACTCATCACGGACCAGGGTGGCACCATCCGCACCGGCGCGGATGTGGAGACAATAGTCGAAGACCACAACGGCCAGGCCGCGGGTGTTCGGCTTGCCAGTGGCGAGGTTCTGCAGGCGAGCAAGGGCGTCATTGCCTCTGTCACGCCCGGCCAGCTCTATGGTCGCCTTCTGAAGAACTCGGGCAAACCGCTGCCCTCAGCCGTTGCGGATGGGCTACAAACCTATCGCTATGGCAAAGGCAACATGCAGGTTCACTACGCACTGAAGTCTCCGCCACGCTGGAAGGGCGGCGAGGAGCTGTCGAAAGTGGCGTTATTGCATCTCACGCCCGGCCTCAACGGCGTGTCCCGCGCGGCCAATGAGTGTGATCGCGGCATGTTGCCAGCGGTGCCAACCATTTGTGTCGGTCAGCCGACCGCGCTTGACCCCTCCCGCGCACCTGAAGGTCAGGCGATCCTCTGGCTGCAATTGCCCGAAACCCCGCGACACATCGAAGGCGATGCCGCAGGAGAACTCACCACGCCCGGCGATGGGCGCTGGACTGACGAATTGCGCGAACAATATGCCGACCGTATCGAGCGTATCCTCGCCCAGCACATAGACGGCTTTGCCGAAACGGTCATCGCCCGCAAGACCTATTCGCCAGCCGACCTTGAAGCGATGAATATGAACCTCGTCGGTGGCGACCCCTATGGTGGCTTCTGCGGCGTCGATCAATTTTTCATCTGGCGTCCATTCAAGTCGTCGGTGAATCACCGCACCCACGTGCCCGGTCTTTATCATATCGGCGCATCGACCCATCCCGGCCCGGGATTGGGAGGCGGCTCCGGCATGTTGCTCGCGTCCTCGCTGAAATAGGATTGCGATATGACGGATGGCTAATTGGGGCATGTGAAAACCACATCTAAGACTGCATCATTGAACACATGCAGAATCATATTTCTTAATCTGCATATGCCTCAGATCGCATTTATGGACATTTCAAGCCCGCGCTCACGCCAGCGAGCGCGTGATACCGACAAAGAAGCAATATGCATAGGCATATATTTCGACTTAAAATTGCTATCGGAATGTACAATTCGCTTGCCAGCCAATCGGCGCTATTTTAAGATTAAAGTATTCCGAACAATAAATATCCTGGCGAGTGGGGGAACACTCAAAAAAGCCGGGATCAGGGGAACGCGGAGCAAATCATGACTGAATTCACCCGTCGCCAGGCGTTGGGTATGGGCGCTGCTGCCTTTTTTTCAAGCATCCTGGCCGGACGCGTGCCGGTGCAGGCAGCGGAAACCGACACGCTTACCATCGCTTTCAACGTCAATCTCCCGTCCTTCGACCCGACCGTCGGTCCATCGGCGGTCAATCCGACCATCCAGGCAATTTACCGCTCGATCTTCGACCAGTATATCGGCCAGGATCCCGACCTCAAATTTGTCCCGGGCCTGCTGACCGCCTGGGGCTGGAACGATGACAAGACCAAAGTCTGGATGGATGTTCGCGAAGGCGTGACCTGGCACGATGGCTCGCCGTTCACCCCGGAAGACGTGGTCTGGGCGCTGGAGCGTGCCGCCAACGACAAGACCGGCAACCCGATCCAGTTCGTCTGGTCCACAGCCGGCAACTACAAGATCGAAGGCAACAAGATCACCGGCGATGTGCTCCGCTTCGAGCCCACCTATTTCATGTGGATGGCTTTCCTCACCGGTTACATCCTGCCCAAAGCCTACTACGAAAAGGTGGGCGCGGAAGGTTTTGAGAAGAAGCCCATTGGCACCGGCCCCTACATGGTTGACGCCTATGAAGGCAACGCCTTCCTGCGCCTCAAGGCCAATCCCAACTATTGGGGCGGCAAGCCAGCTTTCGAAACAGTCATCTTCAAGTTTGTGCCCGATGGCACCAGCCGCGTTGCCGAGATCGAGTCCGGCTCGTCCGACGTCACGCTGGAAATCCCCTATGAGGAATTCGACCGCCTGAAGGAAAAGGCAGGTCTGGCAGGCGTTGCGACTCCAATCTCCGATATCGGCATGATCTTCCTGAACAATATTGAAGTTATGGAAGACAAGAATGTGCGCCTGGCCGCCTGTCACGCGATCGACAAGCAAGCCATCGTCAAGCGCCTGCTGCGCGGCTATGGCGTACCGATCGATACGCTCGAAGCGCCGGAATATTCGGCCTACGATCCGTCTATCAAGGTTCCCTACGATCCCGAGCTTGCCAAGAAGCTGCTGGCCAACTCCGGCTATTCGACCGACAAACCAGTAAAGTTCAAGATCCAGACCACGCGGGGCCTGAAGCCGAAGGACTACGAAATGGTTCAGGCCATCGTGGGCATGTGGCGCAAGGTCGGCATCGAAGCCGAGATCGAGGTCTACGAGATCGCCAAGCATTATGAGCTGCGCGCCGCCGACCAACTTGCGCCCGCTGCCTTCTACAACTGGGGCAATGCAATCGGTGATCCGACCACCTCAACAGGGTTTGCCATGTTTGGCCCTTCCCCGCACTCGGTGTGGAACACGGATGACCTTGATGGCATGATCGCACCGCTATGGGGTGAGAAAGACGAGGCCAAGCGCATCGCCGGCTGGAAAGCTGTCTGCAAATATATTGCGGAGCAGGGTTACGTGCTGCCATTGCTGCAATACGCACAGCCTATCGTCTACAAGTCGACGCTGAAGGCCATTCCGAACGTTTCGGGCGCGCTGCAGCCGACACTCATATCGAGGGCCTGATTGCGCGTTGGCGGGGCATCCAGTGTCCCGGCCTTCCACTGCTTGATTTGTGTCCGGCTTATCCAGCCGGACACGCTCGCATAGCGTCTTTGTCTGCCTGCGTAAGGCTCCATACTCATGCAACTGCTTGCTCTTTCAATCCTGAACCGTCTGGTTCTCGCGGCAGTGACTCTGTTTGGGGTCGCGGTCGTGGTTTTTGTCCTGCTACGCGTCGTTCCAGGCGACCCTATCGCTATGATGATTTCGCCGGGCGCTACCCCCGAACAGATCGCACAGCTTCGCGCAAACTATGGACTCGATGGCAGTATCTTCAGCCAGTTCCATATCTGGCTCACGTCACTGCTTTCAGGTGATTTCGGCACATCCATTTCGCTGCGCCGCAATGTTCTGGAACTGCTTTCAGAACGCCTGCCGGCAACCCTTGAGCTCGCCTTCGCCGCACTGGTCTTCGCCATATTGCTCGGCACCGCCGTAGCCATTGCTGGCACTCTCGCGCGCCGCACGCCGGTCGAACCGGTCATCGATACCGTCAACGGGGTGGTCCTTGCTGTGCCCGACTTTGTCTGGGCACTGGCGCTTGTGCTGATGTTGGGTGTGTTCTTCCCCATATTGCCTTTGTCGGGACGCATCGATCCGAGCGTACAAAGCAATTTTGCTACCCCCTTCTATCTGTTCGAAAGCCTGCTACGCCTGCGCTTTGCACAGTTCGCCGACATCGCCTCCCATATGACCATGCCGGTTCTCGCGCTCGGTTTGCCGCTCGCGGCGATTATCGCCCGCGTGCTGAAGGAAGCACTGCTTGAAGCAATGGTGCAGGACTATATCCTGCTCGCCAAGCTCAAGGGCATGTCCTCGCTGCGGCTGGTGCTGCAGGAAGCGCTACGCAATGCCATTGGCCCGACCATTGCACTGACCGGCGTCCAGTTCACCTTCCTGATCGGCGGCACCGTCATCGTCGAGCGCATCTTCGCCTATCCTGGCATCGGCAATATGGCCATCGACGCCGTCATCAACCGCGACTTGCCGCTCATTCAAGGACTTGTCCTGGTCTTCGGCGCGCTGTTCATTGTCATCAATATTCTGGTTGACGCACTCGTCGCCGCATTCAATCCGAGGCTGCGTCATGGCTAAGTCACTGCGCGCGGCGCTTTCCGAACCCAAGGTAATCCTCGGCGGGGGCTTTATCCTCTGTCTGTTACTGGTCGCCATCTTCGCACCCTGGCTCGCTCCAAAGGACCCGCTCGAACAGGACCTTATGCTCGCCACTCTGCCCCCCGCAGGCTATGCAGGCACCGAACCCGGCTACTGGTTCGGCACCGACGATCTAGGCCGTGACGTGCTTTCGCGCCTGATCCACGGCACGCGCATCGCCCTGCTCGTCGCCTTCATCGCCGCAGGACTTGCAGCACTTGTCGGCACCGCGCTTGGATTGCTCGCTGGCTGGTATCGCGGCTGGGTGGATGCCGTCATCTCGCGCCTCGTCGACATCTGGATGGCCTTCCCGCCGGTCCTGCTATCAATCCTGCTGGTCGCGGTCTTCGGCGCGGGCGTTCATTCCGTCATCGCGGCCATCGTCATCATCGACTGGACACGTTTCTGTCGCGTCGTCCGTTCGGAAACCATGGCGCAGGCGCAGATGGACTACGTGACGGCAGCGAAAGTTCTCGGCTTCTCCCGCTTCAAGATCCTGATCGGCCAGATCCTGCCAAATGTCGGTCCTGTCCTGATCGCGCTCATCAGCCTGGAAATGGGCATCGCCGTAATCGTCGAAGCCATTCTTTCCTTCGTCGGCCTTTCCGTCTCCTCCGACACGCCGACATGGGGCGGTATGATCGCGCAGGGTCGGCAGATCATCTATCAGGGATGGTGGGTGCTGGTGGCACCTCTCATAATGCTTTTCCTGACCGTTCTTGCTTTCAACCAGCTCGGCGACGGTCTGCGCCGCGCCCTTGACCCGATGATGCGCCGATGACTGCACCCCTTCTCTCCATCAACAACCTGTCGGCGGTCTCGGATCGGGACGGCGGCGCGCCCGTTCTTCGCGACGTCGCCCTGACGCTCGAGCGTGGCGAGGTCCGAGGACTCGTCGGGGAAAGCGGCGCCGGTAAGTCGACCATCGCCAAGGCACTGCTTGGCATCCTGCCGCGCACGGTCCGCATTACCAGCGGCGCCATCGATTTCGAGGGCCGTGACCTGCTGACCATGCCTGCACCGCAATTGCGCCAGATCATGGGCAGCGAGATATCGCTGATCCCGCAGGATCCCCAGACGGCACTCAATCCGGGCCGTCGCATCGAGGCACAGCTCACCGATGGCTTGCGCCTCAAGCGCGGCCTGTCGAACAAGGCTGCCCGTGAACGCGCGCTGACCTTGCTCGAGGAAGTGCATATCCGCGATCCCGAGCGCGTTCTGCGCGCTTATCCCCACGAACTGTCGGGCGGCATGCGCCAGCGCGTACTGATTGCCTCTGCCTTTGCGCTCGAACCCAAGCTCGTGATCGCGGACGAGCCGACGACTGCGCTCGACGTTACGGTGCAAAAGCAGATCCTGCGTCTTATTCGCGGCATGCAGCGCGCTCATGGCACGGGCGTGATATTCGTGACGCACGATCTCGGCGTCGTCGCCCAGATTTGTGACAGCGTAACGCTGCTCTACTCCGGCAAGGTGATCGAGCAGCGCAGCACCGCCGATGTCCTGCAGCGGCCCAAACACATCTACACGAAAGCCCTAATGGCAGCCGGCCCGCGCTACGACCGCCCAGATGCTGGTCTCGAGCCGGTACCGCAATCGGTGTTCGAGCAACTGCGCGCAGAGATCGGAATAACTTGATGAGCAACATGCTTCTCACAGCCCGCAGCATCGAGGTTGCTTACGGTGCAGGCGGACTTTTCAGCAAGTCTGCTGGCCACAAGGTGCTGCATGGCGTCGATATCGACATCGATCGCGGTGAGACGATCGGCATTGTCGGCGAATCCGGCTCAGGGAAGACGACACTTGGCCGGGCGTTGCTCCGTCTCGTCGATACCTGCGCCGGTGAGATTTGTTTCGACGGACAGGATATAACCCGTCTGCCTGATAGCAGGATGCGACCGCTGCGTCGGCGCATGCAGATGATCTTCCAGGATCCCATGGCGTCGCTCAATCCACGCCACTCCATCCGTCGTATCCTGGTAGAGCCAATGCTGCTGCACGGCTTGGCCGCCAGCGCAACGGAGGCTGAGGCGAAGGTACTCAGGATTCTCGACCGCTTTACCCTGCCCAATGCCGTGCTCGGCCGCAACGCCCACGAACTCTCGGGCGGCCAGCGCCAGCGAGTGGGTATCGCCCGCGCCGCCCTTCTCGAACCGGACTTTGTTCTGGCCGACGAAATCGTCTCGGGCCTCGACGTCTCTACCCAAGCGCAGGTTCTCAACCTGATGAAAGACCTGTCACGCGATATGGGCCTGTCCATGGCTTTCATCAGTCACGATCTGAGCGTCATCAGAGCCATCTGCGACCGCGTCTATGTGCTTCGTTTCGGCAAGGTAGTGGAGGCAGGGCCCTGCGAACAGGTATTCGCCAACCCGAAGTCAGCCTATACACGCGCGCTGCTCGACGCGATTCCGCTGCCGGAAATCGACCCGGAATGGCTAGGGTCAGAACCTATTAGAGCATAATCCGACCGGAGTGAAACGAGGACGATCAAGATTATGCTTGAAATAGAAGAAGTTAGAGCGCCGATCTGATCCAATCAGATCGAAACGCGCTCTAATGTGGTGACAATGGTGTGAAGTCATCCGTTTGGATACAAGGAGAAAAGGCGAAGGAAATGTTGTTCATTTTCCAACCTTTTCGACGCTGTAGCCAAGCGGATGGACCACATCCTTCGGACACTGAAATGCCAAGACTGATCTTTGGCGATCTGCCGCGTCGGGTCACTCGCCAAGATGAGACTTGGGGGAACCACCCCGTTCTTCGCGTCTCTCCTTGCATATACAGAAACCCCGTTCCGATGGAGGAGCGTTTTTTCAGTTCGCTGAACCAATCGGGCCTTATAACAGGGCGCTGAGATGCTAACGCCTCACGCCCTGAAAATGCTCAATCGCCGCACAGGCTAATACCAAATTTCCTTCTTCAACAGTTCGTCAATTGCTGCGGACTGGAATAGTTGCTTCCTTCGTCCTAGATTCAGGATACGCATCAAGGGAGCGCACATCATGACTTACAAAAAGAATCCGGAAGCGATTGCGAAGCTCACGCCGGAGCAATATCGCGTCACGCAGGAAAGCGGCACCGAGCGCCCCGGAACCGGCGAGTATCTCTATAACAAGGAGCCGGGGATCTACGTCGATATTGTTTCTGGAGAACCGCTGTTCGCCTCCGCCGACAAATACGAGTCTCATTGTGGCTGGCCCAGCTTCACCAAGCCGATTGAACCTGCCAATGTCGCGGAACTGAGCGATGTCTCACATGGCATGGTGCGAACGGAAGTGCGCTCGGCGCATGGTGACAGCCATCTGGGACATGTCTTCCCCGATGGCCCGGTCGACCGTGGCGGCCTCCGCTACTGCATCAATTCGGCATCGCTCCGTTTCGTTCCGAAAGAACGGATGGAGGCGGAAGGATATGGTCAATATCTCGATCAGGTCGAAGATATCGGCTGATGTCTGCTTCATGTCCGCTTCAGGCCCGGACTGGTTTCGGGTCTGAACGCTCTCCAAAGATAAAGGCGACTTTGGCAGAAGAAACAAAAAGCTCCGTTTGTATTCTCAATCCCGAAAATGTCGCGCCACCCATAGCAGCCTATTCTCATCTGGCCATCATCGCCGGATCGGCGCAATCAGAGCTCAAGGCCGAGATCGAAGGCACGGCGGCATGAAGTATTTGAAATAAAATACATGCGATATAAAATCAATTTACATTCAAATTAACTGATCCACAGCCATTCCGCAGGGCAAATAAGTAAGACTTCTTTCTGTCGCAATGATCATTAATCTGATCCGGCGCACCGCTTCGGCGGAATCAGGCAAATGCGCAGCCTCGGTATGATTATGCTATCACCACACATACCGGGGCTTTCCGGGGCTTTTGACCAGCACACACCGCATAGACCACTCCATTCCGGACCGCTTTCCTGCTCGACTAGGTAAATCACCTGACATAACGGTTGCAATCGCCGCGTGAATTCTATTGCAAATAGCGGGTAATTATATTCAATATACTGTCCTGCTATTATAAAATGACGGATTTCGATCACGTAACGTTTTGGGAGGCGGCTTGGACAGCGCGGTTGGAGCCTACCGGATCTATTCCGAGAACGAGTGCGCGGAAGCGCCGGCACTCGACTGGCCCTATATTTGCGCCCTGCATCTGCTCCGCAAACCCGTTGAAAACGCTATTTCTGAATTTCTCGCTTTCGTCGGCAATGCATCGCAGGCTGACCGGGCATGGATGATCGAATATGCGCCTGATCTTCTGCGGTTTCGCAATACGCATGAATGGTGCAAAGGCGAAACGACGGCCTATATTTCCGAACTTCAGGAAGCTCCCACCACATTGATTGCTTGGCTGCATCGCTATCTGACTGAGGGACAAGCCGTCGCCGTCCATGATGTCAGAGGCCTGCCGCGCACTGCACGCCTCATTCAGGCAGAATTCCTGCGGCAGGGAAATCAGAGCATTTTGAGCATACCGGTCTTTTACCAGGACCGGTTGCGGGGGATCATGGGCTTCGACACGACGGTGGAAGCCAGACGCTGGTCACGCGCTGAAATCAAAGCCATGTTCCAGTGCGCCAGTCTGATCGCCCAGGCCAAATATGCGACGCTCTATAATGAGCCGGTGTCGGACGAAGAAACCGACCCGACATCGGTGCTTTATGTCAACAAACGCGGGGTGATGCGCGGAATTTTACCTGAAGAAATCGTTGGGGTGCGTTCGGCGGGCAATTACAGCGAGATATGGCTTGGCGACGGTTCCACGGTTTTCGACTCCCGTCCGCTCGGCATATGGGCAGGTATTCTGCCGCCAAGCACCTTTTCCCGTATTCACCGCACGACGTTCATAAATGTCGTGCACGTCTTGGACATAGACCGAAGCATGACCGACAAATGGCTGGTCAGGATGCGTGGCATTGATCAATCGTGGCCGGTCTCGCGATCCTATCGGAAAGCACTGCGAGAGCGTTTGGGCTTCTAGTCTTTATTTCGCCTTACTTTTGTCCGTCCGTCGCCACAAAATATGATGCGAAATGCGCGTACTTTCGCCCCGCAATTCCCGTTTCAGCACCGAACAGGCTCAAATCCCGGATTTGCCTCAATTTAAAAACGGTGCTCACGACAAGTCGAGATGTGCCTTGAGCGGCATGTCGTCATGAATGGAAACCGTCTGCCTTTCGATCATGCGATGGACGAGCGGCGGCTTGTCTCCCTTGTGCAAGGCAAGCAACCGTTCCGACACTTCCGCATCGGCCTGGGTCCGGCGCTGGTTGTGGCGGACATACTCGACCCAGGTCGGCACGTGATAACTTTCCGTCCAGGTTTCCGGGTTCTCCAGATCGCGCAGCAATGCCCATTGCCGGGCACCGTCACGGATACGCATACGGCGGCGCAAGGCCATGGCGGAAAGGAAGGCTGGAACATCTTCCTGTGCGATCTTGTAGTCGACCATGATCATGATCGGACCACTACGCGAACGCAGATCCAGCCGAAGCTGCGGCTCGCTGAAACGGTTGAGCGGATCGAGATTGAGGGATTCAAACTCGGGCTGCGGAAGGAGAAGACCAATCAGCGCGCCGAACATCAATACGACGGCGGCGGCCAGAAGCGCGCCCGGCACGCCATATTCGTCCGCGACAGAACCCCAAAGCCAGCTACCCGCTGCCATCCCGCCAAAGGTTGCGGTCTGATAAAGCGCCAGAGCGCGCCCCACCACCCAGCGCGGTGTGGAAAGCTGCACGGTGACGTTGAACAGCGACAGCGCCAGAACCCAAGAAACACCGGCAGGCAGCAGGAAAATGCAGCTCAGCCACATATTCCGGCCGATCGACAGCAGGGCACAACTGATTGCAAAGGCCACGAAAGCACCCCGCACCAGCCATTCGTTTCCGAGAATCTCGCGAAGCCGGGCGCTAAGCAACGCGCCGCCAATAGCGCCAAGTCCGAAGAAACCCAGCATGATACCGTAGGTGAGCGCTGTTCCATGGACGAGATCGCGCGCGACCAGTGGCAGAAGCGCCAGAATGACAATAGCGGACAAGCCGAATAGAAAGCCCCGGAACATCACTTTCAGGAGGTTCGGCGACATGGCGACATAACGCAGCCCCGCCACCATGGCCGGCCCGAGCGTTTCGCGCGGCAGGGTGGACTTGACCGTTTCCGGCTTCCACCGCCACAGCGCCAGAATGAGAGCACAATAGCTGAACGCATTGAAAATGAAGGCAAAAGCAGCACCCGCCGCCGCAACGATGATGCCGCCGATGGCCGGGCCGATACTGCGCATGAGGTTGAAGCTCATGCTGTTGAGCGCCACGGCTGCAGGCAGATCGGTGCGAGGCACGATGTCCCCCATCGACGCTTGCCATGACGGATTGTGCAATGCCCCGCCGCAACCGATCAGGAAGGTGAAGCTGAGCAGCATCCACGGCGTGAGAATGCCAAGATAGGCAAAAGCCGCCAGCGCGACCGAAATGATCAGGAGCAAAACCTGCGCGGTCAGCATGATGCGGCGACGGTCGAAATTATCGGCCAAGGCCCCGGCAGCAACTGAAAAGATCATGACAGGCAAGGTGGTCGAAGCCTGCACCAGTGCAACCATATCGTCCGAATGGGCGATGGTTGCCATCATCCAACCCGCACCGACTGTCTGCACCAGACCACCGAGGTTGGAAACCAATGTTGCTGACCAAAGCGCCCGAAATGTTTTGTATTGGAAAGGCGCCAGGGGGGAAAGTCTCTGCGGCACCGGACGACCTCCCGTTCCATCTGCCTAATTAAGCGGATACGTGAATCTCTCCCTAGGGACAAGGGGTTAAAACCAAAACCAGCGGAGAACTTCTCCTCTATTGAGGCTTCCAAACAGTTTTTCTGCTGCAATTGACTCCGCATCCTAAATAGGTAGACTGGTCTACCTAATCATTCAGGCAAAATAAAATGAGCGATCCTGCAACGACAAGCTCAAGACCGGCACGCGAGCGGCTTTTAGAAGCCGCAGCGGAACTGTTTTACGATGAAGGCATTTCGGCGACCGGAATCGACGCGATCATCCAGCGCGCAGGCGTGGCGAAGCAGAGCCTCTACAACAACTTCGCGTCCAAGGCAGAGCTGGTGGCCACCTATCTGGAGCATCGCCATGCCGAATGGCTGGGCCTCTATGACAAGCGACTGGAAAAGGCAGCAAGCCCGATGGACGGGATACTGGCGGTGTTCGACGCCTATCGCGACCACGCGGAGTTTGCCTATGAACATGGATTTCGCGGCTGCGGCCTGCTGAATGCGGCAGCAGAGTTGCCGGCTGGCGATCCGGGTCGTGAGGCGGTGAGAAAACACAAGGAAGAGGTCGAGGGCCTGCTTGTGACACATCTCACCGGCTTAATCCCCGACGATCCGCCTCGGGTCAACCAACTGGCCGCGCAGCTCTCCTTCATTCTCGAAGGAGCAATCATGCGGGCTGGCCTTGAAGGCAACAGTGCGCGTCTTGGCGAGGCCAAGGCGATGGTCGCGACGATTTTGAAGTCTGTATAAAATGCAATCATCGAAAAGCTATCTTCTGGGAGTGACGGCCATCATTGTCGCTTCCACCATTTGGGGCACGACCGGCACCGCAGCAACCTTTGCGCCCGAGGTCGGCGCGGCTGCGATTGGCGCCGCAGCCATGGGCCTTGGCGGACTGGCACAGGCGGCAATCGCCTGGCGCGGGCTAATCGCCTCGCGAAAGGCACTTGCCGATCGATGGCGCATCCTCATACTGGGCGCGGTCTGCGTCGCGATTTATCCCCTCGCCTTTTATGCCTCCATGCGAATGGCCGGTGTGACCATCGGAACGGTCATTTCGCTTGGTTCCGCCCCGCTTCTTTCGGCAGCAATCGAGTATCGGCAAAGCGGCTTTCGCCCTTCGCTGCGCTGGCTGGTAGGTGCGACGGTCGGAATTATCGGCATGGTCCTGCTCAGCATGTCGGAGGGCGGCGGCCATGCTGTGTCTGCAGAAGGCTCCACACTCATGGGTGCCTTGGTCGGGTTGGTGGCGGGCTTTACCTATGCTCTTTATTCCTCATGCGCGCGTCAGCTCATGCAGGGCGGCATATCATCAACAACCGCCATGGGCGCAACCTTCGGCATAGGCGGTCTTCTGCTGATGCCGGTTCTGATCGCAACCGGTGGGCCGTTTCTCGCCTCATGGAACAATGCGGCTGTGGGTCTATACATGGCCTTCGTGCCAATGTTCCTCGGCTATGTCTGTTTCGGCTACGGGTTGAGCCGTGTTGAAACAAGCGTGGCGACGACGATCACGCTGTTCGAACCGGTTGTCGCCGCGTTTTTCGCGGTGGTGATTGTCGGCGAGCGCCTTTCCGCCCTCGGCTGGTTTGGTGTTCTTCTGGTCGTCATCTGCCTTGTCTGCATCACCATACCAACCCGCAGTCAAAAGACTGAGATAGAAGTGCCCGAACCATCAACCTGATGCGCTTTTCAACCAAGCTTTGACGGCATCAACCGATTCCGGATGGCGCGGCTTTCGAAGGGAAACCGCATAGAAATCTGCGCCCACCCGCAACTCTGTGGCCAGCGGCTGAACGAGGCTGCCCGACGCAACTTCCTTTTCCACGAAGAAACGGCTTGCCAGTGCCAGCCCCTGCCCGGCAATCGCCGCATCGATGGCAAGTGACGTCTGGTTGAAGCGAATATTCTTCGGCGAAGTCGACACGCCGCCCGGAAAAGCCTTTTCCAGATAGCGCGGCCAGAAATTATGCGCATCGTGTAGCAGCGGATAGTGCTCCAGATTTTCCGGCAGCCCCGGATCGCCAAGCCTGCCGACAAGCACCGGGCTTGCCACAGCAACGATCACATGCTCGAAAAGCAGCTCCGCATTCAGCCCCGGACCGAATGGCGGCTCGCCGTAGCGCACCGCCAGATCGACAGCATCGGTCTGGAAATTGGCGACCTTGTCACTGGCAACAATGCGCAATTCTATATCAGGATGTGCACGCGTGAATTCGGCCAGTCGCGGGATCAGCCATTTCGATGCGAATGTCGGCGTCACGCTGATGGTCAGGTGCTGCGGCTCGGGTCGCAGCATTTCGGTCGCCTCCGAAAGCAGGTCGAACGCGCGCCGCACATTGGCAATGTATGCACGAGCCGGTTCGGTCATGACCAGCGTACGGGGTTGGCGTTCAAAGAGTTTCAGTCCAAGCTCTGCCTCAAGCCCGCGTATCTGCTGGGCCACCGCCGCCTGCGTCACGCCAAGTTCTTCGGCCGCCAGCCGGAAATTCAGATGCCGTGTGACGACTTCGAACACACGCAGACCATTGAGTGAGGGAAGTCTTTTCATGAATCGAACCGAATAGATTTTCTACTGTATAACGTTACGCATTTTCGTTCGTCAGAATAATGGCTATCCGCTATAACGTCAAAGAATGGTTATTAACAGTTGCCCTCCCGCGCAACATTCCGGAAAAAGGAACGCATCATGACAATAGAAAAAGTAGCGATTGTAACGGCCGGCGGAAGCGGCATGGGCGCCGCTGCCGCGCGCAGACTGGCGCAGGATGGTTTCAAGGTTGCAATCCTCTCATCTTCCGGCAAGGGCGAAGCACTGGCCGAGGAACTGGGCGGCATCGGCATCACCGGTTCGAACCAGTCGAATGACGATCTGAAGCGCCTTGTGGATGAGGTTCTGGCAAAATGGGGCCGTATTGACGTGCTGGTGAACAGCGCAGGCCACGGCCCGCGCGCGCCGATCCTCGAAATCACAGATGAAGACTGGCACAAGGGAATGGACACCTATTTCCTCAATGCGGTTCGCCCGTCCCGTCTGGTCGTACCGACGATGCAGAAGCAGAAATCGGGCGTCATCATCAACATCTCGACCGCATGGGCGTTCGAGCCGAGCGCCATGTTCCCGACTTCGGCGGTGTTCCGCGCCGGGCTAGCCTCTTTCACCAAGATTTTCGCCGACACCTATGCAGCCGATAATATCCGCATGAACAATGTTCTTCCGGGCTGGATCGACAGCCTGCCGAAGGTGGAAGAGCGCCGGGCAAGTGTTCCGATGCAGCGCTATGGCACGAGCGAGGAAATTGCTGCGACGATCGCCTTCCTCGCATCGGATGGCGCCGCCTATATCACGGGCCAGAACCTGCGCGTGGATGGCGGTCTGACCCGCGCAGTTTAAACTATGACTCGACGGTGAGCCGCCGCATGGCGGCTGCCGTTTCCTCATTGGCGGGAAAGAAGGTTTCGATCACCACTTCCGACAGCGTGATATCGACGGCGGTACCGAATACCGTCGTCGCGCTCAAAAACTCCAGCGGACCTTCGCGGCTTTCGATCCTGAGCGGAATGGCGACCGGATTATCGGTGACAGTTCCGCCACCCAAAGATGCCGCGCGCGAGGGGACCGGATAGGATTTCAACTCATCGAGAAGTGCTGCCAGTCGCGAATCGGCGGAGTTGTCCGCATCGCGGGCAAGGCGTGCAAGAATATGGCTGCGCCATTGCCGGAAATTCAGGATGCGCGGCGCCAGCCCTTCCGGGTGCAGACTGAGGCGAAGTGCGTTCACCTCCCCCTGCAGAAGATGGTCTGCCACGCCCTCGGTAAGAACGCCCACTGCCCTGTTCGCCAAAAGCAGGGTCCAATGCCTGTCTATGGCAAGGGCAGGATGTGGGTTGTGCCCGTGCAGCAGGGCTTCGATCACGGTCCGCGCGGCGGCAAATTCCGGCGCTTCCAGCCCTCGTTCGCCGTGAACCGGGGCATATCCGGCAGCAACAAGTATCCGGTTGCGCTCCCGCAGCGGTACGTCCAGATGCTCGACCAGACGCAGAACCATGTCGCGACTGGGCGCAGAACGCCCAGATTCCAGAAAACTCAAATGACGCTGCGAAATCTCGGCCTCCACCGCCAAGGAGAGCTGGCTGAAACGGCGACGCTGCCGCCATTCCCTGAGAAGCGACCCGACTGTCTGTTGCGTTCCGGTCATAAGCAGTCCGATCCCTCCGACAATTTGCTCCGCGCGTCATGGCTGGCAGATGCATTCTGGAATGCGCTGCAAAATTCATAGCAACAATTACCTCTCACGTAATCGACCCCAGAACGCAACACGGCAAATATGCAGCCAGCCCGAACAACGGGAAGCCAACATGAAAGGTCGATAGGATGAAAAACGCACTTTCCATAATTGCCCTCAAGCCACTTGTCGCCATCGACGCCATCACCTGCGCCGCGATGGGTGTCGCCCTTGTCGCAGCCTCGGCACCGGTCGGTGAACTGACCGGAATTCCCGCAACATTGCTTTACTGGGCAGGCGTGCTGTTGCTGCCGATAGCGGCCTTCATGGCCTGGGTATCGCAGATCGCAAGTCCACCGGCATGGGCGGTGAACTTCATCATTCTCGGCAATGGCGCATGGGTAGCAGCCAGCCTTTTCCTGCCTGTCGCGGGGATGATTGCTCCCAATCTGTTCGGCTGGATCTTTCTCGTTGGTCAGGCCGCGGCGGTGACAGCGCTTACCGGGCTCGAAATTCGCGCCAGCCGTATGCTTCAAGCTGCATTCTGATCGAACGGGGATATCAAATGACCGCTTATGCAATCGCACAGCTTCGCAATGTCCGGGTCAATCAGGGCATTGTCGATTATCTGAAAGCAATCGATGGAACTCTGGCACCATTCGACGGACATTTCATCATTCACGGCGGACCGAAAGATGAACTGGAAGGTCTATCGCCGGACGATTTGATCGTCATCGCTTTTCCCGATCTGGCGACGGCGCGCAACTGGTATGCCTCACCCGCCTATCAGGCGATTATCGAATGGCGCAGGCAAGGATCAGAAGGAGAGGTGTTTCTGATCGACGGCGTCGATAAAGATCACCGCGCCGCCGATATTCTATGAAGCCGAACCAATCCGGCGACAGTTTTCACACTGTCGCCGGATTTTCCGGTCAGGCCGAATAACGTTTGGTGCCATCCATCCACGTTTCGCTGACCTTGATCTGGCTGATCTTCACATCCGGCGTGGTTGGATCTTCTTCCAGAATGGCGAAGTCAGCAAACTTTCCGGTTTCCAGCGAGCCGATCTGATCTTCCATATGGCACTGCCAGGCAGCATCGATGGTGACGGCGCGCAGCGCTGCATCCACCGGGATACGTTCTTCAGGGAAGAACACTTCGCCACCTTCGTTCATTACGCGGGTGACGGCATCCTCGACGTAACGAAGCGGTTCGATCGGCGTCACGTTCCAGTCGGAATGAAGCGAGATCTTGAGGCCCGCCGCCAGAGCCGACGCACATGGATCGTAGAAGCGCGCACGCTCCGGCCCCAGAAGACGGTCGCGGAATGCCTTGCCCCACCAGCGCACATGGCCGATCAGGAAGGATGGTGAAAGCCCCATCTCCTTCATGCGCGCCATCTGGTCCGGATGGAAGACACTGCAATGTTCGATACGATGGCGCAGATCGCTGTTCGAAGACTTGCCGAGGACAGATTCATAAGCGTCCAGAACCATGTCGATCGCAGCGTCGCCATTGGCGTGGACGCCAACCTGCCAGCCGCCTTCATGCGCCCGACGAATGACTTCCGTCACCTGCTCGAGACTGTAGTTCAGGGCGCCGCGCGCATCGGTGCCCAGATAATTCTCGCGCTGATAGCCAGTCTGCGCCTGATTGGACCCATCCGCCCAGGCCTTGATACCGTCGACGCGGAAAAGGTCGTTACCGCGACCGGGTTTGATCCCTTCCTTCTCCCATTCGTCCATGATCGTTGACACAAGCATGCCGCGATAACGCACCGGGGCCTTACCCTCACCCAGAACCGCATCAAGGATTTTCAGGTCCTGCGCACCGGCCATGATGCCAATGCCGCAATCGTGCAGCATGGTGCAGCCGACGGAACTTGCGTGATCGAGAAAACGCTGGACGCGCCCAACCATATCTGCTGCCGTTGGAGACGGCATGGCGCCAAGGAATTCCTGTTGCGCCGCCATTTCTTCCAGACGCCCGGTCAGGTTGCCATTGGCATCCTTCACAAAGCGCGCGCCGGATGGATCAGGCGTTTCGCGGGTGATGCCAGCGGCCTTGAACGCCGCACTGTTGGCATAGGCGATATGGCCGTTGCTTTCCTGCATGAAAAACGGATTGTTGGGCGCAAGGGCATCCAGTTCGGCCAGTGTCGGAATTTTGGCGTCCTTCGTGATGCTGGCATCGAACTGCTGCGCGCGCACCCATTCACCCGGCTTGGCGTCAGCGACGCCTTTCTGCAACTTCGACCAGACGGTCGCGTAATCCGGCGTCGTGATCGGGCTGACGTCGATCCAGTCCTCGAAAGCCGTGAACACGAAATGCATATGCGGATCGATCAGGCCCGGCATCAAGGTGCGGCCCTGAAGGTCCACCACCTGCGCTCCGGAACTGACAGCCGACTGAACATCATCCAGCTTGCCGACCGCCAATATCTTATTACCCCGAGTGGCAATCGCTTCGGCACGCGGTGCCTTGTCATTCATGGTGAGGATCGTTCCACCCTTGAAGATGATATCGCCAGCAGGCGCTGCAGCCTGCTGCGCAAACGCCATACCCGGCGAGGAACAGGCAAAGGCCGAAGTCGCGGCGGCAGCGCCCAGATATTTCAGGAAATCTCGCCTGGAGGCCGTGGACCGCAGATAGGCCACCATACCAGGATTACAGGCTATACACATCCGAATACCCCTTCATTACCGCCGAAGTAAAACATCATCGATCAAGTGATGACTAAATTTAGTACCAATATTATATTGCAACAAAATTATAAATTATTAAATACATATCATTATTATGTTTATTAGGCATTTCTAAATTAGATGTTTACTGTACTGCGAAATCAATGAACCCAAGATGAATTATTACAACCTCAGTGGCATTTTTTATCTTCCTGATTTCATGTGCTCGCAATTTTGAACAGCGGCACGAGTCTCGTAAAGACACCGGTCAGCAGCGCAATCCCATCGAACCACGCATAAAAAAATCCGTCGAAAATCGACGGATCCTACAAAGTCAGTCACTATTTCACGACCGACGGTCAGCCGCGTTTGGATTTTTTCCGCGCCTGCTTGGCCTCGTTATGCGCAATGGCGGCTTGAACGAGCGCGATGAACGCATTTTCGTTGACCTCTTCACCTTCGCCTATATCGAACGCCCGGCGCGTATTGCCTTCAAGACTGGAGTTAAAGATCCGGGTCGGATCTTCAAGCGCTGCGCCATTGGCAAAAGTGAGCTTTACAACCTTCTTGTAAGTCTCCCCGGTGCAAATAATGCCGTCATGCGACCACACGGGGACACCCCGCCATTTCCATTCTTCGATGACTTCTGGATCAGCCCGTTTAATAAGTGCACGCATTCTGGCAAGCGTCTCTCCGCGCCAGTCGCCGAGTTCGGCAATACGCCCATCTATGAGCTGAGAAGCATCGTCATCGCCTGCCATGAAATTCCTCCCTCTAGCCAGAGCGCGTTTCGATCTGATTCAATCAGATCGGTGCTCTAACCATTTTTTTGACGCGCATCTTATCCCAAAATCGTTTCACATTTTTCGGGATACACTCTACATTTTCTCGCCCGGCAACTGGCTTGCCTGCCTGATCCAGTCCGCGAGCTGGGCTTCGTCCACGTCGTCCTGCTCATGGATGTGGACGTAACGCGTGTCCTGACTCTTGGATTCGACCGGCGGCATCGGCTTCAGCTTTGCACCGCGAAAAAACGCAACCTTTATATATTTCTCGAAGCAATGATAGCTGAGAAACCAGCCCTCTTCCTTCATGCCATAGAACGGAGAATTCCATTTGACCGCTTTATGAACATCGGGAACCGTGCGCACGATAAGAGCGTCGAGGCGGCGACCTGCTTCGCTTTTCCATCCAGGCATGGCCGCGATATAGGCCTGAACCGGAGCATCGCCCTCACCCTTGGCGATCTGGGGATTGCCGCCCGATAGAAGCACCGGGCCATCGGGTTTTTTATCGGTCATTCAGTTTCCTCCGCAAAGCGCCTCTTCCGCCATCCCCTCATTGACGCGACCATAACACCTCATTTTGTATAGGACCAAGCTTTGGGTGACGGGACAGAGCAATAGCCGTTTCGGTCCGGACCATATCGAACCAAAGCACGATGCGCAGATTCAATAAGTTAGAGCGACCTTTGTGCGTCCAAATGGACGCACGGCGCTCTGGAGCATTTCCTGTTTTGATTGAATCATTGGAAATGCTCTATCTGTTTGTTTTCACGCATTATCCGACGCATCGAAGCGGGATCAGAAATCAGTCCAGTGAACTGATTTCCCCGCGTAGACGCTTCGCACTTTTGCTGGAAATGCTCTAGCGGACACCCTGATCGATCCCTGCCCCGGCGCTCGACCTGACAAGGGCATCCAGAGCCATATTCATCGGCAAAGCCGATGAAAACAGGAAGCCCTGTCCGCTGTTGCAGCCGAGTTTACAAAGGGTGTCGCGGTCTTCCTCCGTTTCGATCCCTTCGGCAGTGACCTTGATGCCGAGGGCATCTCCCAGCTCCACCATGGCGCGCACGATGTGCTGATCGCCTTCGGATTCGGCGATACCTCGCACAAATACCTTGTCGATCTTGATCTTGGTGATGAGGCCCTTCTTCAAGGAAGCAAAGGTGGCAAAGCCGGTGCCGAAATCGTCAAGTGCAATGGAAACACCCGCGCTCGACAGGGCGCCGAGGCTGTCGCTCATCCCGCGCTGATCGAAGGGGGCCTCCTCCGTAATCTCGATTTCAAGCATGGAAATCGGCAGATCGCGTCTTTCCATCTGGGACAGGATTTCATGCGGAATGCGCCCGCCTGCCAATTCACGAGGGGAAAGGTTCATTGCGACTGTCAGATCATTGCGCCCGCCCTCGGTGAGCTTGTCGATCATCTCGCAACAATTGAAGAGCACATTGTGCGTGAGCTGTCGCACCACGCCCACTTCACAGGCAACGTCGATGATTTCCGGTGGAGGGATTGCGCCGTGCTGTGGATGATCCCAGCGCAGCAGAGCCTCGAAACCAATCATACGCCCGCTGGAAAGTTCGACCACCGGTTGGAAGTAAGTTTGTATCTGTCCGGTTTCGATCGCGATACGCAGATCACGCTCGATGCTCTGTTTACGCTCCCACTCATGCTGAAGGCGCTTCTCGAAAAAGTAATACTCGTTGCGGCCGCGTTTTTTGGCCGCGTAAAGTGCGAAATCGGCCCGCAGCAGCATTTCAACCGGATCAAGACGCTCAAGCCGGCAGATGCCGACACAAGCACCGATTTCGACCGACAGAATACCCTGATAATGGGCGGTCAAACTACCGATAATGCGCGCGGCCACCAGTCCAGCCTCGATCTTCGCCGCCGGCTCGGGATAAAGAAGTATGAACTCATCGCCACCAATGCGCGCCAAAACGGATCGCTCGGGCGAAACCTGCCGGATGCGCTGCGCAATGGCGACAAGGAGATCATCGCCTATCTTGTGGCCATAGGTATCGTTGACGGATTTGAACCCGTCGAGATCGATCAGCATGACGATGAACGGGCCGTCCTTCACCGGAAACAGGCGAATGGACGTTTCAAGACCACGTCGGTTGAAGAGCCCCGTCAGCGGATCTTCCTGGGACTTGAGCGCCATTTCATCGGCCGTCTGCTTGGCCTCGTGCTTCAGTCGGCTGGTTTCGATAAACCTGTGCTGCCCAAGCAGTGCGCCGCGGGTGATTCCGAACCAGAAAAGAACGACCGAAAAAGCAAGCACGCCGTGCTGCAGATCGGCCTGTAAAGCCAGGCAAACTGCCGTCACGACAAGCGGTAGCGTTATGAAATTGATTGCCACGGCAGCATAGGAGGAACCGTAGGTAACGGCGCCCGCGCAAATACCGGCAAGAATGACCAGATATACCGACGATTGCGGGTCCGTGTATCCATGGGAAAGAACTGCAACGCCGGCCCATAGCAGGCCCGACAAGGCCGCGAGCAACTGGAACCGAGTGAGCTGGCGCTGTAAAACAGCAACATCTTCAACGGGCGCAGCCGAACTCCGGTAGTAGGCTATTGCATCGATGAAGCGCAGTGCGTTGATGATATTGACCAGCACAAACCAGACAATGGATACCCGGAAGTGCCCTTCTGCCACCTGAACCAGCAAAATGAGCATCGACAGAATCGTGCTGATGGGCATCGAGAAGCGTGTGCCCTCGCAAATGTCCCTGAGCTGGTCCGCGAGTATCTTGTCGGTTATCGGGCTGTTTTGCCTGCCATATGCCGACCTGGCCAGTTGAAGCCAGTATGCTGTCCTCGACCCCATTTATACGCCACCACCGGCCAGAGCACGTTCAGCTTTTTCCAATCGGGAACGCCCCTCCAGTTCCTGGCCGAAAAGGAATGGCAGCAAACCTGCCCCCCGACTTGCAAGTATAACATGCATACAATCTAAAATGCCAATAGCGTAATGGTTCAATCAATACGATACTTGGGGCAATACGACACTTCGGCGGAGGCGGCACATCGCCCGACGTGCCGCTTTCAGAGCATTTTCAATAATCCAGACAAAACCGGAACGGCTCTCGCAGAAAATTATTCGGTCTGCGAGACTTCCGCGGTCAGCAGCAGCTTGTCGATCCGGCGTCCGTCGAGATCGACTATTTCGAACACCCAACCGTTCTTGGTGAAGGTTTCACCCACATCCGGCAGATGCTTCATCTCCTCAAGCGCCAGCCCGGCAACTGTATTGTATTCCGCATCCTCATCGATAGGGAAACGCAGGAATTCCGAAAACTCGTCAATTGGCATCCAGCCCGAGACGAGGTAAGAACCATCCGCCCGGCGCACGATGGCTTTCTCCTCGACATGATCCTCCTGCATGGCGCCGATGATCGCTTCCATCACATCGCCTGCGGTGACCACCCCTTCGAAATGGCCATATTCATCATAGACGAGCACCATATGGGTGGGCGTGCCGCGAATAGCCTCCACCACATCAAGCGCATCGGAAAAGTCCGACACGACCGGAACATCCCTGACGATCTCGCGCAGATTGACACTGCCCTTGGAGGATAGCTGGTTGAAGAAGTCGCGCACTTGCAAAACGCCGATCACTTCGTCGGAATTCTCGCCGCGCACTGGAAGACGGGAGCGACCGGTATTGCGCAGTTGCTCGCGGATTTGCTCGAAACTGTCGTCTACATCGATCATTTCGACATCCATGCGCGGCGTCATAAGCCCGCGCGCCGTTCGGTCGGCCAGACGCATCACACCCGCAATCATGCGGGATTCCCCGGTTTCAATCACACCTGCACTATGGGCCTCGGCGAGGACGGACTTGATCTCTTCATCGGTCACGCCGTCGCTCGACTTGCCCGACTGACCGAGCAGCTTCAGGACCAGACGTCCCGACATGTCCAGAAGCCAGACCAGAGGGGCGGCCGCCTTGGACAGCAGCGCCATCGTCGGGGCAACGCGGCTTGCAACCGCTTCCGGTTCACGCAACGCGATCTGCTTCGGTACGAGTTCGCCGACGATCAGCGACAGATAAGTGATGACCACAACAACCGAACCGACGCCGAGCGCATCGGCGAGAGCAGGCGAAAACCCCTGCCCCAGAAGCCAGCCGGAAAGGCGAGCGCCCAGCGTTGCGCCGGAAAACGCACCCGACAGAATGCCTACCAGTGTGATGCCGATCTGGACGGTGGACAGAAAACGACCGGGATTATCGGCAAGCTCAATGGCCATGCGGGCCCCCCGGCTACCCTTGTCGGCCATTACCCTCAGTCGTGCAGGGCGGGAGGACACCACTGCGAGCTCCGACATGGCGAGTACGCCATTGAGGATGGTCAACAGCACGACCGTAATTATTTCAAAATACAAAACTGCCCCTCAGGATCAGATATTCGGAATATAATGATAGAAAGGAACCGCCCCTCTTTCCAGAGGCAGCCGCATAAAATACTGCGATACTGTGATATTTGCAGTAGTGATAAGCTCTTTTCTAGAGCATTTCCAGCAAAAGTGCGAAGCGGTTTTGCGTAGGATAATGCGACGAAACCAATAGCTAGAGCGGTTCCGACGACTCCGTTTTAACCGGAACCGCTCTAGCCGTTAGCAAAAGGCTTTTCTCTTCGTTCCAGTAAATGATTCACAATGCAGGTAAAACTTTAAAATCGCCGTTTGGTCAGGCCAATTGCGTTCAATCGCAAAAAATCCGCAGATTCCAATCGCCGTTGCATGATATTTTCGCCGCCCTCACAAAACTGGCTTGACCAGAAACCGGCAGCCTTCTACTCCTTCATTCATAGGTGACGAAACTTTGCGCGAGGGAGGAAGCGCGATGGGAGCATTACCGTCAGCGACAGCGCGCGCGGATACCGCGCCTGTATTGCTTAAGCTCGATTCAGTTTCCAAAGAATTTCCGGGCGTCAAAGCCCTGTCGAATGTCAGCTTCGAATTGCGGGCGGGCGAAGTCCATGCCGTCTGCGGCGAGAATGGCGCTGGCAAATCGACCCTGATGAAAATCGTCAGCGGCGTCTATCAGCCGGACGGTGGAACGATCCATTATCGCAACCAAACTGTTCGCTTTGCCTCAACGCTTGAATCGGAAGCTGCAGGCATTGCCATCATCCATCAGGAACTGAACCTCGTTCCGCACTTAAGCGTTGCCGAGAACATCTATCTCGCCCGCGAGCCGAAACGCGGCTTCTTTGTCGACCGGCGTAAACTGAAGGAAGACGCTCAACACTGCCTCGACCGGCTTGGCGTCAAGATTGATCCGTCTGCGCAGGTGCTGAACCTGTCGGTGGCCCAATGCCAGATGGTTGAAATCGCCAAGGCTCTCTCGCTCAATGCCTCCGTCCTTATCATGGACGAACCGACCTCCTCGCTGACCGAGCAGGAAGCGCAGCTTCTGTTCAAGGTCATCCGTGAACTGAAAGCGCAAGGCACCGGTATCGTCTATATTTCGCATCGTCTCGATGAAATGGCGGAGATCGTCGACCGCGTCACCATCCTGCGCGACGGACGCTATGTCTGGACTAAGGACTTTGACGCTGTGACCGTCGATGAAATCGTGGCCGGGATGGTCGGGCGCTCGCTTGATGAAAAGTTTCCGGAACCGACAAGAAAACCAACGGAGGAAGTCATTTTCTCGGTTGCGGGGCTCACACGGAGCGGCGTCTTCGAGAATATCGGCTTTGAACTCAGGCGCGGAGAAATCCTTGGCTTTGCCGGGCTGATGGGCGCGGGACGCACGGAAGTGGCACGCGCGATCTTCGGCGCCGATCCGCATGACGCCGGAACAATCGTGCTTGAAGGCGAAACGCTTTCCATATCCAGCCCGCGCGACGCTATCGAGGCAGGCATCGCCTATCTGTCGGAAGACCGCAAGGCGCAAGGACTGGCGGTCAAGATGCCGGTCGATGCCAATCTAACGCTCGCCAATATGGAAGCGGTCAGCAGTTCCTATGGTGTGATTGATTTCGAACGGCAGCGGCAGGCGAGCCAACGCTATGTCGATCTTCTCAACATCAAGACGCCGGGACTGGCCCAGCCGGTTCGTCTGCTTTCGGGCGGCAATCAGCAGAAGATCATCATCGGCAAATGGCTGTTCCGCGAGCCGCGCATCATGTTCTTCGACGAACCGACGCGGGGCATTGATGTCGGCGCAAAATTCGCGATCTACCAGATCATGGATGAACTGGCGGCAAGGGGCATCGGCATCGTGCTGATCAGCTCGGAACTGCCGGAAATTCTCGGGCTTTCGGATCGCGTCGCAGTCTTTCACGAGGGACGCATCACTGCTGTCCTGAACACGGCTGCGACATCGCAGGAAGAAATCATGACTTATGCCTCCGGTCGGGGCCGGCAGGACAAATGAGGACGCAGTAATGGCCGAAATCACTACGGACAAGCCCCAGCAGACGGCAAAATCCAAGGGGCTCAGCGACCGTCAGAAGGATATCATCCAGAAATTTGCGGCTGTCGGCAGCCTTATCATTCTGGCAGCGATCTTTTCCGTCACCAGCAGCGCCTTCATGACCGTCAACAACGCGATGACCATCGCCTTGCAGGTGACGTCGATCGCATTTCTCGGCATCGGCGCGACCTATGTCATCATTACCGGCGGCATCGATCTTTCGGTCGGTTCGGTTCTGGCGCTTGCCGGTGTTGTGGCCGCGCTTGCCGTCAAGGACCTTTCGCTGCCCATCCCGCTCGCCATGCTGCTCGGCATATTGACGGGATCGCTCTGCGGTCTCATCAATGGCGTCGTCATCACCAAGCTGAAGCTGCCGCCCTTCATCGCCACGCTCGGCATGATGCTGATCGCGCGCGGTGTCGCCCTTCAGATCACCGGTGCACGCGCCGTTTCCGGCCTTGGCGAATCCTTCGGCGTGCTGGGCAACGGCTCGCTGTTTCGCATCGAGAGTATTGACGAACAGGGCTTTCCGGTCGTCACCTTTCCCGGCATTCCCTACCCGGTGGTGCTGATGATCGTGATCGCGATTGCGGCAGCGCTCGTGTTGAACCGCACGGTGCTCGGCCGGCACATCTATGCCATCGGGTCGAATGCGGAGGCAGCACGGCTTTCTGGCGTCAATGTCGCCCGCGTGACGGCCTTCACTTATGTCGTTTCGGGAACGCTGGCGGGTCTGACGGGCTGCGTTCTCATGTCCCGCCTCGTGACTGCACAGCCCAATGAAGGCGTCGCCTACGAGCTGGATGCGATTGCGAGCGCGGTCATCGGCGGCACATCGCTGATCGGTGGCGTCGGCACGATTTCGGGCACGTTCATCGGCTCGTTCGTCATCGGAATCTTGCGGAACGGCCTCAACATGAACGGCATTTCCGCTTTCACACAGCAGATCATCATCGGCCTCGTCATTCTGGTCACGGTATGGATCGACCAGATGCGCAACCGCCGATGAGAGGGGAGACGGAATGCGTCAGGCATTCCGGAAAAGGGTAGAGCCAAGAGCTCGATAACAGGAGGAAAACATGCGTAAACTGGTTTCTGCATTGATGGCTTCGGCCTTTGTGCTTGCTGGAGCGGCAGGCGCTTCGGCGGGCGAAATCGCCGTTATCGTGAAGACCGTGAATTCGACTTTCTGGCAGAACGTCCAGAAGGGTGCCGAAGCTGCGATCAAGGATTCCAAGGATCACACCATGACCTTTCAGGGTCCGGCGGCTGAATCGGCCATCGCCGATCAGGTGAACATGGTGGAAAATGCCGTGAACCGCAAAGTGGATGCAATCCTGCTTGCCCCGTCCGATCCGGACGCGCTGACGCCTGCCGTAAAGAAGGCGTGGGAAGCCCGCATTCCGGTCGTCATCATCGACTCGCAGCTCGCCGATGGCAGCGACAAATACTACCAGTCGTTCCTCGCCACCGATAACCGCAAGGCCGGTGAAGCCGCAGCCAAGGCCCTGATCGACAAGGCAGGCACGACCGGCAAGATCGCCGTCATGTCCTATGTTGCAGGCGCTGGCTCGGAAATCGGTCGTGTCGGCGGCTTCGTGGATTACATCAAGGCCAATTCCAAGCTGGAAATCGTGGGCCCCTACTATTCGCAGTCGCAGATGGCGACTGCCCTCAACCAGACCACCGACGTTCTGGCGGCCAATGGCGATCTCGTCGGCATCTTCGGCGCCAACGAGCCGACCGCCATCGGCATGGGCCGCGCGATCAAGCAGGCAGGCAAGTCCGGCAAGCTGACCGCCATCGGCTTTGATGGCAATCAGGACCTGCAGGAATTCGTCAAGGACGGCACGCTCAACGCCATCGTCGTTCAGGGTTCCTACCAGATGGGCGAAAAGGGCATTGAAACCCTGCTGAAGGTGCTGAACAAGGAAAAGGTCGAGAAGGTTGTCGATACGGGCGCCGTTGTCGTGACCAAGGACAATATCGACCAGCCGGAAGCCAAGAACGTGCTTTATTGAGCCAAGGCAGCTTAAATGCGTGAAAGGGAGGCGAAAGCCTCCCTTTTGTTTTTGCACATTATCCAACGCAAAACCGCTTCGCACTTTTGCTGGAAATGCTCTGTTAGCGACCGTTCTGCTCGCGCCAGTTCTGGAACTTGTGCTCGGTCTCTTCCTTCGTGCATGGATAGAGTCCGACAATGGTGGCCCCGTTCAGCACTTCTTCCAGCACGAAATCCTCATAGGTTTCCATGCCTATGCATTCCGCTGCAATTTCATCGGCAAGATGAGCCGGAATGACCATCACGCCATCGGCATCTCCCACCAGCACATCACCTGGAAACACCGCCGCATCACCGCAGGCGATCGGCACATTGATGTCCACCGCCTCATGCAGCGTCAGATTGGTCGGTGCGGAAGGCTTTGCGCAATAGGCCGGCATATCAAGCTCGCCGATCCCGCTGACATCGCGAAAGCCGCCGTCTGAAACAATGCCCGCCGCGCCGCGCAAGGCGAGCCTTGTCACGAGGATCGATCCGGCTGTGGCCGCACGCGCATCCTTGCGCGCATCCATCACCAGCACGCAACCGGGCGGACAGGTCTCTATCGCGACGCGTTGTTTGTGGTCCGGATTGCGGAAAACCGTGATGGGGTTGCGGTCCTCCCGCGCCGGGATGTAGCGCAATGTGAAGGCCTGACCGACCATATTCTCGCGCTTTCGCGCCACCGGCAGCACGCCTTGAATGAACTGGTTGCGCAGGCCACGCTTGTAAAGCGCCGTTGCAACGGACGCCGTCGAAACCGTCTTCAGCTTCACCCGCGTTTCCTCGGAAAGCACATAATCTGACATCGAGGCTGCCTCTCAATAAATGACCGGTTCGTCGACAGGACGGCCGAAATCGGTTTTCAGGAAGTCGAAATCGCAGCCCTTGTCGGCCTGTTCGACATGCTTGGAAAAGACAAAGCCGTAGCCGCGCTCATATTTGGGTGGTGGCGTCTGCCAGGCTGCACGCCGTGCTGCCAGTTCCTCATCCGAAACCAGCATGTTGAGACTGCGGGCTGGAATGTCGAGCTCGACCATATCGCCGGTCTTCAACAGGGCAAGAGGGCCGCCGATGAAGGATTCCGGCGCAACATGCAGAACACAGGCACCGAAACTGGTTCCCGACATACGCGCATCCGAAATACGCACCATGTCGCGCAGCCCAAGCTTCAACAGCGCTTTCGGCATGGGGATCATGCCCCATTCCGGCATGCCCGGCCCGCCCTGCGGACCCGCATTGCGCAGCACCAGAACCGTGTCCGGCGTCATCGGATAATCCGGATCGTCGATGATCTTCTTCAGGTCCGGGTAGCTGTCCGCGACAAGCGCCGGGCCTTTGTGGCGATGAAAGCGGGGATCGCAGGCTGCGGGCTTTATCACTGCGCCATCGGGACAAAGATTGCCTTTCAGCACCGCAAGCGAACCCTCATGATAGACCGGATTGGAAAGCGGGCGGATCACATCCTCGTTCCAGATGTGAGCCTCTTCCAGACCATCGGTCAGCGGCTTGCCGGTCACGATGACTGCGGAAGGATCAAGCTTGTCTCCAAGCTGCCGCATCAACGCCCGCAGCCCGCCTGCATAATAGAAATCCTCCATCAGATAGGTCGTGCCGGAAGGCCGGATATTGGCGATCACAGGCGTCGTGCGTCCGATACGGTCGAGATCGTCCAGTTCCAGCGGCACGCCCGCCCGGCGCGCCATCGCGATCAGATGGATGATGGCATTTGTCGAACAACCCGTCGCCATTGCGACAGTGACCGCATTGGTGATCGCGGCGGGCGTCATGATCTTTTCCGGCGTCAGGTCTTCCCAAACCATCTCGACGATACGACGGCCGCATTGCGTGGACATGCGCTGGTGATTGGCATCTGCAGCCGGGATCGATGATGCACCGGGAAGCGTCAGCCCCATGGCTTCGGCAATCGCGGTCATGGTCGATGCGGTTCCCATGGTCATGCAATGGCCGTAGGACCGGGCGATGCCGCCTTCGATCCCCTGCCATTCCTCCTTGGAAATGGTGCCTGCGCGGCGCTCGTCCCAATATTTGAAGCCATCCGTACCGGAACCCAGATATTTACCGGCATAATTGCCGCGCAACATCGGCCCGGCTGGCAGGAAGATGAACGGCAGTCCCATACTGACCGCACCCATGACGAGGCCCGGCGTGGTCTTGTCACAGCCGCCCATCAGCACCGCGCCGTCGATCGGATGCGAGCGCAGCAGTTCCTCGGTCTCCATCGCCAGCAGGTTGCGATAAAGCATGGTTGTCGGTTTCACGAAGTTTTCCGACAGCGACAATGCAGGCAGTTCCATCGGGAAGCCGCCCGCCTGCAGGATGCCGCGCTTGACCCACTCCACCCGATCCTTGAAATGCATGTGGCACGGCTGGGCCTCGGACCATGTATTTATGATGGCGATGATCGGACGACCTTCCCAGTCAACCGGGTCGTATCCCATCTGCATGGTTCGCGAACGATGGCCGAACGATCGTTGGTCATCGGGCAGCATCCAGCGCGCCGAACGCAGATCGCCATAGGTCTTCCTGGTCATTTCCCTACCTTCCCGATCAGAATAGATGCCGAAGAGCGCAAAGCGGCCTCCGGATAGAATTCGGTTCAAAACAATCATTCCGAAGCGTCCGCGCGACCACGTTAGACGCCCTTCATCCGGGTCACCGGAGCCCCGGCAACAGACGCCTGCGCCAGAAACACGCCCCCCGACCGAGGGGCCGTCTCCAGAGTCGCTTCCGGCAACTGACGATGCGAGGTGATGGCCAGAAGCGTCAGATCAGACCCGCAAAAGCAGGGCATTGTCGGAGCCGGAACCGGGACCGGGACTTTTTCAAGCAGATTGCCCTCGCGGTCGAAGCGGTTCAGGACACCGGCAGACACGCCCGCGCTCCAATAGGCACCCTCGGCATCGCAGGCACCGCCATCCGGCCTGCCGCTCAGTTCATCGAGATCACAAATGCGCTTGCGCCCGCTTATATTGCCGCTTTCCGGATCGAAGTTGTAACGATCGATCCACGGCCCGCGCGAATCCGTATGGAACATGGTTCTGCCATCTGCCGTCCAGGCGAGACCGTTCGAAATCTCGAAACCTTCGGCCTTCACCGATGCATTGCCGTCACCCGTCACCCGGTAGAGCCGCGATATAGTTTCACGCTGCGGACGGCCATCCATACTGCCGATCCAGAATGCACCGTCGGGACCGACCTTGCCGTCGTTGAGGCGGGAGGTGGCTGGCTCGTCATAGGCGGACCACAGCGGTTCCTGACTGCCGGTTTCAGGATCGAACAGAACGAGTTGGCGTGAAAGCGCCACCACGAGACGTCCGCTTTCGGTCAATCCAAGGCTCGCCACCTGACTTACAAAGGTCCATTCACGAAGCACGCCCCGACCGGTATCTATGTCGGCGTCAATATCGATTTCATATATGCGGCGCCCGTATATATCGCAGACGAAAAGTGTTCGCCTGCGGTCATCCCAGACCGGACTTTCCATCAATTGCCCGCGCAGATCGGCTATGCAGCGAAACGGTCCCATCATTCAGCCCCCATCATTCAGCCTTTGTTTTCCGCCGGATGACATCGGGATGATCGAGCACGAAATCGGAGAGTTCCAGTCCGAGACCTGCCCCCTCGAACGGGTAGATCACGCCGTTCTCGATACGCGGCATCACAGTCACCAGATCGCGATACCAGGACGTGTAATAGGCGCGGACGGATTCCTGATAGATCGCATTCGGCGCGTTGAGCGACAGGTGAATGGAGGCTGCAAACACCACCGGGCCGGTGCAGTCATGCGGCGCAATGGGGCGCTGGAATGCCTCGGCCATGGTGGCGATCTTTTTCGCCTCCGAAAGCCCGCCGCACCAGGAAATATCGAGCATCACATAATCGGAAGCATCGGCGCGCAGGACATCGAGGAATTGTGCCCGCGTCGCCATGGTTTCGCTTGCGCAGACGGGGATGCCGGACTGGCGCGCATAAACGGCCAGCGCCTGCGGGTTCATCATCTTGATCGGGTCTTCCGACCAGAAAGGCCTGAAAGCTTTCAATTCGCGCGCGATGGCCAGAGCCGACGTCAGGTCCCACATGGAGTGGAACTCGACCATGATTTCCATCCGGTCGCCCACCGCATCGCGTATCTGGCGAAACGGTTCCAGCGCCTTGTCGAGATCGCCAGCATGGATAAAGTTTCCGCCGGATGCGACGGCGAACGGGTCAAAAGGCCATATTTTCATGGCCGTGATGCCTTCCGACAAAAGGCTTTCGGCAAGCGCGCCTGCATCCCTGTGAAAGGCAAGCTGGTCCTCGTAGGGGCCTTCCTTCGCCTCGTCGGCATCACCAATATAACGGCGTGCACCGCTCTTGTTATAAGTGTAACCGGCGCAGGTGTTGTAGGTCCGGATCGATTGTCGAGACAAGCCGCCGAGCAACTGGTGGATCGGCTGGCCAGTCACCTTGCCGAATATATCCCACAGCGCAATGTCGATTGCCGAGGCAGCGCGGATTTCCACGCCCGACGACCGAAAGCCGACATAGGGCTCCAGCAGCAATTTAGAGATACGGTCGATCTCCAACGGGTTCTGGCCAACAAGCAGCGGCGCTATATCGCAGTGGATATAGGCCGCGACCGCATTCGCGCCGCGGAAAGTCTCACCAAGCCCAACAATGCCTTCATCCGTATGGATTTGCACCCACACTATGTTGTTGAGGTGCGGAAGCTGCACCGTTTCGATAGCCGTGATTTTCATTCTATTGTGCCTCAATGCGCGGATGGTTGACGGTTACGCGCAACGATCTGCGTCGGATTGACGAAGCGCAGTGCCAGAAGCAGCCACACCAGCGAGGTGACCATGTAAATGACCGCCATGGCGTCGATGGACTGGACAGAGCGGACCCCGGCAGCGAACACCGAGTAATAAAGCGCAACCACGAGCGTTTGCGATGTCGGCCCCGCGGTCAGGAAGGTCAGCTCGAACATAGCCACCGTGCGCACCAGAACCAGAAGCATGGCCGCGAGCACGCCCGGCATCAGCATCGGCAGAAGCACATGGATGAAGAGCTTGAACGTGCCTGCGCCGAACACGCGCGCCGCTGCCTCGACCTTCGGGTCGATCTGCTCGATGAAGGGGATCATTACCAGAATGACGAAGGGCACCGTCGGCACGAGATTGGCGAGAACGACGCCCCAGAACGTGCCACCCACGCCGAACTTGTAAAGCACGGTCGCCAGCGGAATGCCGAAGGTAATCGGCGGCACCAGAAGCGGCAGCAGGAAGATCAGAAGCACAAGCTTCTTGCCCGGAAAATCACGGCGCGCCATGGCATAAGCTGCCATTACGCCCAGAATGCCCGACAGGATCACCACGGCAAAGACGACCTGAAAAGTGACCAGAAGCACCTGATCGAGCTGGAATTCAGCCCAGGCCGCCGCATACCAGCGCGTGGTAAAAGCATCCGGCAGCCATGTGCCGAGCCAGCGCGTGCCGAAACTGGAAACCACCACGGCAGTGATGACCGCCAGAACATTCAGCACGAAGAAGCCGGTCACAAGCCAGACAAGGGTGATCCAGAGCTTGGAAAGTATGGAAGTATCGCGGATCATGACCTATCCCTTTCCGCCGGCGGTGGAACCGCGATAGAAGAGCGAACGCACGCCCAGAAGCGCACCGACCACGAGCAATTGCACCGCTGCCATGATCATGGCGATGGATGAAGCCATGGAGTCGTCATATTGCTCGAAGGCCGCCTGCGCTGCGGCAATCGAGATCACGCGCGTCGGCCCCGAAGGCGCACCCAACAGGACGGCAGACGGGAACACGGCAAAGGCCTGCACGAAGGTGAGGCAGGCCGCGACGACCAGTCCCGGCACCAGCAGGGGCAGCATGACATGGCGGAAGCGCTGCCAGCTATTGGCGCCGTGGGTGGCGGCGGCGCGTTCAAGCGCGGGATCGATGCCGGTTATGTAAGAAAGCGTCAGCAGGAAGGTGAACGGGAACACCGTGATGACCAGCGACGCAAAGACACCCCAGTAATTGTTGGTGAGTTTCAACGGGCTGTCGATCAGGCCGATAGTGATCAGTGTGCGGCTGAACCAGCCCTGCGGCCCCAAGTAATTCAGCAGACCTTCCGCGATCAAAACAGTACCGAGTGTTACCGGCAGAACGAGGATCGTCGTCAGCAGGCGCTGGCGCGGCATCAGGCGCACGCGCATGGCAATGGGAACCGCGAAAAGTACACTGATGATGGTGACGGGAACCGCCAGCCACAGCGTCGCGCCGATGGTTTTGTAGAGATAGGGATCGGAGAAGAACTTGCGGTAATTGGCCAGCGCCCCACCGCCATCGAGCGGATTGAACGACAGGACCAGCCCGTAAAGAAACGGGTAGATGAAGACGCCCACCACAAAAAGCAGCGCGGGCAGGATCAGAAGGGTAACGCCGTCGAAGCCGCGATTGGCGAGGCGTTGTCGCAAGTTGGGCCGCAAATCGGGCTTGAGCGGCGCATCTGCATAACTCTCTACCGCCATTGGTCAGCCCTCCGCCGGAAAAACCAGCGCATGGCCAGCATCGACGCCCAGCACAATGCGGCTGCCGGGTTCCACGCCCTGCGGCCCATGGAAGACGAGCTCCATCCCGGTTTCGGTACGGGCCGTGCCGACATATTCGCGCCCACGATATTCGATGGTCTCGACGGTCGCCTGCAGATCGTTGCGGTGACCAGAACCCGACACGACATCATCGCCGCGGGCCATCAACACGGCATCGTCGCCCGGCTTAAGCTCATCCATCGCACGGCCAACGAGTTCGCTTCCGGCAACGGCAATAACCGCCTGCCCGTTTTCGACGCGCACAACCTTGCCCGGCAAAGCGTTGCGGAAGCCCATGAAGGCGGCAACATCGCGATAGCGCGGCTCTTCGTAAAGATCATGCGGCTTGCCGACCTGGCGGATTTCACCATCGCGCAGGACCACGATGCGGTCGGCGAGCGACAGGGCTTCATCCTGATCGTGGGTCACATAGATCGTCGTCGAGCCAAGCTGGTTATGAATACGGCGAATTTCGGCCCGCATCTCAAGGCGCAGCTTCGCATCGAGATTGGAAAGCGGCTCATCCATGAGAACCACAGGCGGTTCGATGACGATGGCGCGGGCAATCGCCACGCGCTGCTGCTGACCGCCGGAGAGCTGTCCGGGCAGTTTTTCTTCCTGTCCTTGCAGGCGCACCAAAGCCAATGCAGCCCGCGCGCGCTTTTCGATCTCGCTCTTTGCCAGACCGCGCATCTTGAGGCCAAAACCGACATTCTGCAGAACATTCATATGCGGAAACAGCGCATAGTTCTGGAATACCATGCCGAAGCCACGATCCTCCGGCTTAAGCTGGTCGACGCGACGGTTGTCGATATAGATACCACCACCCGTCGTACCAAGAAGACCGGCAATGCAATTGAGAGCCGTCGATTTTCCGCAGCCGGAAGGGCCGAGAAGTGCAATGAATTCGCCTTTCCGAATGGTGAGGTTGATTTCCCTCAGCGCATTGAAAGTTCCGAATGATCGGCTCATCCGGTCTAGCCGGAGTTCTTGAAAGGACATTGACGCAAACACCATGATTTAGAATTGGCGACTATCAGCGGCCAATGGCGAGCCGTTCACGGCTCGCCACCCACCCGGCCTTGGTCAATCAGCCAGCGGCGACGTCTTCGTCCCAGCGACGGAATGCAGCGACCAGCGCCTCCGGTTCGAGCGGCAGCTCGATCGGATTGTTGGCGATCCACTCGGCATATTCCGGACGGCCGAACTCAGCGATAATGTTCTGGCTTTCCTTGGGCGCCATTTCGATGGTGACGTCCTTCACCGCAGGGCCCGGATAGAAATAGCCGGCATCATAGGAATAGGCCTGCTGGTCGGGCTTGAGCGAGAACTTGATGAACTCCATCAGCACCGCGACCTTTTCCTCGGACACGCCCTTGGGAATGGCGAAATAATGCGCATCGCAAACCCAGTGGAAACCTTCCAGCTTGCTGACACCCATCTCCTTCGGCACCACGCCGAGCGCACGCGGATTGATGTCCCAGCCGGTGGTCGTCACCGTCATATCGCGCGTGCCCTCGCCCAGTTCCTTCATGAGCGCGCCTGTGCCTGCCGGGTAGTATTCGATATTCTTGTGCAGTTCCTTCAAATAGGCCCAGGTCTTGTCCCAGCCCTTGACCGGGTCCTTCGGATCGCTGTCACCCAGAAGATAGGGAAGCCCCATCAGGAAGGTGCGTCCCGGACCGGAATTGGCCGGGCGGGCATAGATGAACTTGTTTGGATTTTCCTTCGCCCAGGCCAGCAATTCTTCAGCGGTTTTGGGCGGCGTCTTCACCTTGTCGGGGTGAAATTCAAGCAAGGGGCCGGATGGATAATAGGACACCACGACGCCCTTACCCTTCGACATTTCCTGCATGCGCCACGCGGGTTCCAGATAGATATCCTGAAGTTTCGGCAGGCCGTTATCCGGCAGCGCAATAATGTCGGTCCATATATCGTCGGCAAGTCCGGCGGAAAGCGCATCCGGCCCGACGATCACCATATCGATATCGATCCGATTGGCGCGCTGCTGCGCCTTGATCTTCCCTGGCAGTTCGGGTGCCGGTGCCTTGTTGAAGGTGAAGCGCGAAACAAGCGCCTTTTGCTCAGCCGCGAAATTGTCGAAAATCGGCTGGGTCAAAGCCAGATTGCCTGCCGCATCGATGACGTTGAGCGCCACCGGCGAAGACGGCAGTTTCGCCGATTGTGCCCACGCACCTTTCGGCAGCATGATACCCATGCCGGTCGCAATCCCGGCTCCCGCCATGAATGTGCGGCGTGAAATTCCCTTATTCATGTTCTCCTCCACTTTTTGGTTTTCCGGCGCGTCCCTCTTCTCCCTGTCAGGACGCCCAGGTTTCATTTGTCAGACAATGCCATCAGTCTCCCAGCCCGAGACGATTTTCTGGAGCGTCTCGCGGTCATTCGTTTCAAGCTGCGGCAATCCGGGAAGTCGTACTTTGCCGACCCCAAATCCCTGAATTTGCAATGCTTCCTTAACAACTGTCACATTGGCGCCGTTGCGGTATTTGGTACGCATGGTCTCGAAATCGGCGATGCTCTCGACCACTGTCCGCGCTTTTGCGAAATCTCCTGCCTCCAGCGCATTCCAGACAGCAAGCGAGCGTTTCGGCGCGACATTGACGAGGCCCGACGTGAACCCGCGCCCACCAAGGGCATAGAATGGCAAGGCCCAGCTTTCCGCCAAGCCGCAGATCCAGGTCGCATCCATGCCCTTCGTCGCCCGGCAGCATTCGAAGAAAAGCATCGTGTTCTGCGATGCAAACTTGACGCCCGCGACCTTCGGATGGGTGGCAAGGCGCACCATCTCATCAAGCGGGATCAGGTCCGACCGGATGTAGGCAACAATAGGCAGGTCGATGGCTTCGGCAATCGCAATGAAATAGTCCACCTGCGCATGGGGCGCAGCGAAGGGATCGAGCGGATGATGGATCATCACGCCATCGGCTCCGGCTTTACCTGCCGCTCGTGCGACCTTGATCGCCTCACGCACCGAACGTCCGGCGGCAGCCGTTACAGCGGCTTTTCCGTCGACCGCAGCAATGGCAATCGCCTGCAGGCGAATGACTTCTTCCTCGGTGAGACTGTAAAATTCGCCGGTATTCCCGCCAGTGACGATATTATGAACACCCGCTTCAGCAATACGCTTAACGATTTTACCGGTCAGATCGGCATCGACCTCACCCTTTGCGTCATAGGCAGTCGCATGCACGCCCGAAATACCTCGAAGCACCCGGCGGTAGCCCGCTAAATCCATTCTTCCCTCCCAATGTACCGGTCAGAAGACCAGTTCGATATGCGTATCTCCCGCTTTCACGATGTGTTCGCGCATCAGGCGCTCGGCCAGATCGCCGTTGCGCGCCGTGATTGCCTGCATGATTGCTTCATGCTCATTGAATGACTGGCGACGCACATCCTCGCGTGACAGGACAGTCACCCTTGCGGCGTGGTCGTACATGCGCTGCGCATTTTGCAACCGGCGCAGATATTCGCATCCCGATGCCTCATGAATGCCATCGTGGAACTTCTCGTTCAGTTCGATCAACTGATCGACATTGCCCGCCTCAACCGCCGCCCGCATTTCCTCGATCACTGCGCGAAGAAAGCCGAACGCCTCCTCGTCGCCGTGCTTGGCCGCCTGCCGCGCAATGATGCTTTCCAGCGCGGCGCGAGCGAGTGTCATCTCTTCAGCCTGCCGCGCACTGAACGAAACAAATGTCCCACGACGCGCCTCCGTTCTAACCAGCCCCTCCCCTTCCAACTGGCGCAGAGCCTCTTTCAAAGGGCTCGTGCTGATACCGAGATCGGATGCCAATTGTCTTTCGTTCAGCTTTTCACCGGACTTGATCCGACCGGAAATAATTGCCTCCCGCAGATTGTCATGCACATGGTCTCTGAGGCTCTTCACCTTGATCGGAGAAAGGGGGGAAACGTTATCACCCAAGGCAACACCTGTTTGTCACGGAATTAACACGACGATCCTGAAACAGCGGAACTGATATGTCAATGTCTGATACATCAGATATCAATGGAAACTCTTCGTCTCGCCGCGAGATAACAAAAAGACGGCCAAAGGCCGTCTTCCGTGAATACGTCCTGATATGCAGATCGGGCCTATTCCGCCGCTGAATAATGCCCCTGATCCAGACTGGCCTGTGCAATATGCAGGCGCTTGTAGCGTCCGTCCTTCATAGCCAGAAGCTCGGCATGACTGCCCTGTTCGGCAATTCGCCCGCCTTCCACCACCAGAATGCGGTCGGCATTGACGATGGTTGCCAGGCGATGCGCGATCACCAGCGTCGTGCGGCCTTGTGAAAGCTCCGCGAGCGATTGCTGAATGGCGCGTTCGGTTTCCGTATCGAGCGCAGACGTCGCCTCATCCAGTATCAGGATCGGCGGGTTTTTCAGGAATATGCGCGCAATGGCCATGCGCTGCTTCTGCCCGCCGGAAAGCTTCACGCCGCGCTCGCCGATAACCGTGTCGTAACCTTCCGGCAGATTGGCGATCACGCCATCAAGCCTTGCACGGCGCGCAGCCTCGACGATTTCCGCGTCGGTCGCATCAAGACGGCCATAGGCGATGTTTTCCCGGATGGTTCCGGCAAACAGAAATACGTCCTGACTGACAATGCCGATATTCGACCGCAGAGATTTCAGGGTCATATCGCGAATATCAATACCGTCGACGAGAATGGCGCCCTGCGTCACGTCATAGAAGCGCGGCAGCAACGAGCAGATCGTCGTCTTGCCCGCACCTGACGGGCCAACGAAGGCAATCGTTTCACCAGCATGAATGGAAATGTCGAGACCATCGACAATGGGACGTTCGACACTGTAGCCGAAACTGACATTCCGGTATTCGATGTCGCCGGTCAGACGGGCAACGGTCTGCGCGCCGGGACGGTCGGCGATATCCGGTCGTGTATCGAGAAACTCCGTATAACGCTGAAAACCGGCAATCCCCTTGGGGTAGGTTTCGATAACCGAATTGATCTTTTCAATCGGGCGGAAGAACACATTCACCAGCAGCAGGAAGCCGACAAACCCGCCAGCCGTCAGTTCGCCGCGCACCACGAACCATGCACCTGCCAGCATCACCACGACCTGCACGAAGCGCATCGACAGATAGGACAGCGACATCGACGCCGCCATGATCTTGTAGGCAGCGAGCTTAGTGGTCAGATATTTGTCGTTGCTCTCCGCGAAAAGCTGGCGTTCGTGGTCTTCATTCGTAAAGGCCTGAACGACGCGGATTCCGCCGACATTTTCCTCGATCCGGGCATTGAAATCGCCAACACGCCGGTAAAGCGCATGCCAGGTGTGCGTCATGCGCCCGCCGTAGCGGGTGGTAACATAGGCCGACAGCGGAACGATGACCGCAGTTATCAGCGCCAGAGGTTCATGCACCCACAGCATCAGGACGAACGCGCCGATCAGGGTCATGATCGCAATGAAGACATCTTCCGGCCCGTGATGCGCAACCTCGCCGATCTCTTCCAGATCCTTGGTCAGTCGCGCCACAAGATGGCCGGTCTTCTGATTGTCGAAGAAGCCAAAGGAGAGTTTCTGCAGATGATCGAAGGCCTTGCGGCGCATCTCGGTCTCGATCTTGATGCCGAGCATATGCCCCCAATAGGTCACGATGACCTGCAGGAAGGCATTGACGACATAAATGGCGAGCAGACCGACCGCAGCAATGGCGATCACGCCAAGCTGACCCGTCGGCAGCAGCTTGTCGATGAAAAGCGTAACGGCGACCGGAAAGGCAAGCTCAAGCAGGCCGGAGGCCACGGCGCTGGTAAAATCCAGCGCGAACAGCCCGCGATGCGGACGATAATATCCGGCAAAGCGTTTCAGCAATCCAGCCATGGCGGGGCTCCCTCGAGATTATTCACAGGGTGCCTAACTCATTCATCTCCCTATTAAAAGGGTAATTTGACCAAAGAGTTCAAGATTTGAATGCTTCCACTGTCATTTGTCCGCAATTTCGCTGCCCGGAATGATTTTCCTGTCAGGACCTTGCTATGACGCGGTCGTGGAAAATCATTCCCATAACCATCATCGCAACGAAGAGCCATACCTGCGGCAGCCCCATGGAAAGTGCGGACACGACGGGACCGGGACAGAACCCCGCCAGCCCCCAGCCTGCGCCGAAGATGGCAGCGCCGGTGATCAGCCGCCGGTCGATTTCGGTCTTTTCCGGCAGATGGAAAGACTGGTCCAGCACAGGCCGCGCCATACGCCGCTGCAGCATCACGCCGGGGATAGCCACCAGCAGAGCGCCGCCCAGCACGAAGGCAAGGCTCGGGTCCCAATGACCGCTGGTAATATTCAGGAAGCCCGTCACGCGCGACGGATCGATCATGCCCGACAGCGACAGGCCGAAGCCAAAAATCGCACCCGCAAGCAGCGTCATGGCGAGACGAGCATATGCCGACTGTTTCATAGCAATGCTCCCGAAATGCTGGCCACCAAAATGCCGGTTAAGAGAAAGGTGAGCGTCGCGGCTATCGAACGCTTGGAAAACCGCGCCATGCCCAGAATGCCGTGGCCGGAGGTGCAACCCGACCCCATACGGGTTCCGATACCGACCAGAAGCCCTGCAACAACGATAACAGGCCATGACATGGCCATCGTGACCGGTGGAAAGGAACCATAAATCGCTGCATAGATGACCGGTCCGAGAACGAGGCCCACGACAAAGACCACATTGGCTGGAACCTGTTTGCCACCCAGAAGCCGCCCGACAATGCCGCTGATACCGGCAATGCGTCCGTTGAAGACGAGAAGCAGGACTGCGGAAAGACCGAGCAGCATGCCGCCCGCCAGCGATTGCAGATAGGTTACGATCATGACCGGCCCTCCGGTGCGCAGAAAATGCCGTAGAGCGCCTCGATGAGCTGTGCGGCCTTGGCTTCCGTCAGTCGATAGAAAATCTGCTTCGCTTCGCGACGGGTTTCCACGATGCCTGCTTCACGCAGCACGCCCAACTGCTGCGACAGCGTCGGCTGGTGAATGCCAAGCGCTTCCTCCAGCTCTCCGACCGAATATTCCCGTTCCGCAAGGGTACAAGCCAGCATGAGGCGCGCCGGATGCGACAGCGTCTTGAGGAGTTCGGCAACTTCGGTTGCCCGCCCCTCCATTTCCGCCCGCGTCATCTTGTTTTTATGGGCGGGCAGGCCGCCCGAAATCACATCCATCTCGTCACCTCATCATCAATATACAATTAAGTATAATATATAATGAAAATTACAAGAGGGGCCAAAACAAAAATGCCGCCGTTCAGGATCGAATGGCGGCATTTTTGTTTTTACGCATTTCCGAGAAGTGACTGAACAGCGGCCAGTTCCGTCTGGCGTAATTCGTGTCCGCCCGGATGCCAGACAAGCTCGACATCGGCTTTCTGGCGTTCGAAATAATGTGCGAGCGCTTCTGTCAGATCCGGCGGACAAATCGGGTCCATCCGCCCGGCGGTCATAAGAATTTTCGCGCCTTCCAACGCCGGATTGTCCTTCGGCCTGAACGGCACCAGCGGATGCAGAAGTGCTGCCTTGTCGAACACTCTGCCTTTCTCGATCAGCAGGTTCGCCATGATATTGGCGCCATTGGAATAGCCGAACCCAATCACTTCGGACGGCTTGTGTTCAGACACAAGGCCAGCAATGAACCCGGCCATCTTGTCGGTGGCGCGAGCAAGGTCTTCCATGTCGTAGACGCCCTCGCCCGTGCGACGGAAGAAGCGTGCAGCGCCAAATTCCGAAACGTCACCACGCGGCGATACGATGGTCGCGTCCGGCAAGAGCTGTTCCGCCAAGCCGAAAAACTGGTTCTCATCGCCGCCTGTGCCGTGAAACACGATGAAGAGCGGTGCTCCGTTCGCTCCAGCCTTCAGCCGGTGCTCATAGGTTTGGATAGTCATGTTCGATCTCCTGTCCCGACATCCTCAGATCTTGTCGAGATGTTCTTCGAGATAATTGCGCAAATGCTGGTGTTGCGCCGGCAGCTTCAGCGCTTCACCGAGATGCGCAGTATCCTCGTCGCGGTCGAAACCGGGTTCATTGGTGGCCACCTCGAACAACACACCGCCTGGCGTACGGAAATAGATCGCCCAGAAGTAATCGCGGTCGATGACCGGCGTGACGTGATAGCCCGTATCCATCAGCGCCTTGCGCACTTCCAACTGCTTTTCGCGATTATCAACGGCGAATGCCACGTGATGCACGGAACCGGCACCCTGCTGGTTGCGACCGACTAATGGCAGGGTTTCCAGATCGATGACGCCCGCACCATTGCCTTCCGGCATGATCAAGCGGGTGATGCCGTCTTTCACATCAAGCTTCTGGTATCCCATATATTTGAGCAGTTCCGAGGTCGCGCCTTCGTCGCGAAGCCGCATCGAGACCGAGTGAAAACCACGAATGGCGTGGTCTGCATCGACCCCTTCATGCGCCCACGGCGCACGCGGATCATCCCTCACTTCCACCAAAGCAAAGCTGTCACCGTCTGGCCCACGGAAATGGATACGCTTTTCACCGAATGCCTCGTCTTCGGATTCAACCTTGACGGCGGACTGTTCGAAGCGATCCTTCCAGAAACCGAGTGAACCTTGCGGCACGGCAAAAACCGTGGTCCCCACTTCACCTGTACCGTCGCGCCCGCGCGGCATGCCTGGGAACGGGAAATAGGTCATGACCGTGCCAGGTGTTCCCACTTCATCACCATAATAGAGGTGATAGACGCTCGGCTCATCGAAATTGACCGTCTTCTTGACGCGGCGCAGTCCCAGTACATCTGTGAAGAACCGGTTGTTGGAACGCGCATCGGCGGCAAGTGAGGTAACGTGGTGGAGGCCCTTGATCTGATTAAGCATGGCGATCTCTCCTGTTGTGTTACCGTCAATATAACCATCGGCATGATCATTGAAATATTGACAATCATGCACAGATTGTATCGATTCCAGATACAGTCACAGGGAATGAATATTTCTATCTAGACGTAGTGCCCCTTCAAAGTTTAGCTACCTGCAACAGCAACATAGAAAGGTTCCCCATGGCGTCCGGCTTGTTCGCGCTTCTTGATGATGTCGCAGCCATTGCAAAAATGGCGGCAGCCTCGCTTGATGATGTTGCAGGACAGACGGCAAAGGCCAGCGCCAAGGCGGCGGGCATCGTCATCGACGATACAGCCGTCACACCGAAATATGTGGTAGGGCTGAAGCCCGAACGCGAATTACCCGTCATCTGGAAAATCACCAAGGGATCGCTGCGCAACAAGCTCATCTTCCTGCTGCCGCTGGCGCTCATTCTCGGCTATTTCGCCCCCTCTTTCATCATGCCGCTTTTGATGATCGGCGGTGTCTACCTGGCCTTCGAAGGGACAGAAAAACTGGTCGAGTTTTTCATCCCGCACAAGGAAGAGGAACATGAGGAGAGCAAGGGCGCGACGCCTAAAGAGATCGAGCAAACGACCGTCAACGGTGCGATCCGCACGGACTTCATCCTGTCTGCCGAAATCATGGCGCTGACGCTGGCGGGACTTGCCCCGTCGAGTATCTATACGCAGGCGGCCATCCTCGCCGCCGTTGGCATATTGATCACCTTCGCCGTTTATGGCGTGGTCGGCATTATCGTGAAGCTCGATGATATGGGCGTTGCGCTTGTGCGCAACAGCCACACGGCTTTCGGCAGGCAGCTCGGTAAGGGGCTGGTCGCGGGCATGCCTATCATATTGAAGGTTCTGAGCACCGTCGGCACCATCGCCATGCTCTGGGTCGGTGGCAGCATCATCGTTCATGGTCTCGATTCAATCGGCATCCACAGCGTTGAAGCCTTCATCCATTCCATCGTCTCGCATTTGCCGAGCGAAGGCACCCGGTTTTCAGCCGCCTTCGAATGGGTCGCCACATCTTTCATGCAGGCCGTGCTTGCCGTCCTGATCGGCATTGTCGTGGTGATCGCCGTCAACACCTTCAAATCGTTCAAAGCCAAGGCCTGACTTCAGGCCAGATAGCGCTTGAACCACTCGATGGTCCTGTCCCATGCGAGCTTCGCCGCCGCTTCGTCATAACGCGGCGTGGAATCGTTATGAAAGCCGTGATTGACGCCCGGATAGATGTAAGCCTCGTAGGTCTTGCCGTTCTTTTTCAGCGCTTCCTCATAGGCGGGCCAGCCCTCGTTGATGCTCGTATCGAGTTCGGCATAGTGCAACAGGATGGGCGCCTTGATGCGCGGCACTTCATCCACCGGAGCTTGCCTGCCATAAAAGGGCACGGCTGCTGCCAATTCTGGAAAGGCAACCGCCGCCGCATTGGCAACACCACCGCCATAGCAGAAGCCGGTAATGCCAACTTTTCCGGTCGTCAGATCGCTTTTCATCATGAAATCGACCGCTGCAAAGAAGTCGTTCATCAGCTTGGTCGGATCAACCTGCTGCTGCAATTCGCGGCCCTTGTCGTCATTGCCCGGATAACCACCAACCGAAGTGAGTCCATCAGGCGCAAGCGCGATGAAACCGGCCTTTGCAACGCGGCGGGCAACGTCTTCGATATAGGGATTAAGGCCCCGATTTTCATGCACCACTACGACGGCTGGCAGCTTACCCTGCAGCTTGGCCGGTCGCACCAGATAAGCACGGACCTCACCATTTCCTTCCGGTGAGGGATAAGTGATGTATTCGGGATGGATATCGGGATCGGTGAATTCGACCTGCTGCGCCATCGCATAATCAGGACTGAGCGATGCCAGTATGGTTGTTGCCGTCATGGTGCCGACCGCAAATTTCGCGGCCCGATCCAGAAACTCGCGCTTGGTTATCCGGCCATGGGCATAGAAATCATAAAGTTCGAGAAGTTCTTGCGGAAAATCCTTCGCCGTCAGACGTGTCATGGTCAGCCCTTCCTCTCAAAGAAGGACAGTCTAACACAGAGCTGAACAGCGTAAACGCCGGATGCCCCGCACCCCGAAAGGTGCGGGACCGGAACAATCAGCGATAGACGATACCGCCATCCGTCAGGATGGCCTGACCGGTGATGTAATCGGAATCCGGGCTTGCGAGGAACGACACAAGTGCCGCCACATCGTCCGGCGTCTGGGCACGGCCAAGCGCGATCCCTTCCACATATTTCTTGTAGGTCTCCCCTTTCGGCGCACCGGTGATTTCCGAGAAGCGCTCGTCGATCTCAACCCACATATCGGTGCCGACAATGCCGGGGCAATAGGCGTTCACCGTGATCCCGGCGCTCGCATATTCCTTGGCCGCAGCCTGGGTCAGCGCGCGCACCGCGAATTTTGTGGCCGAATAGACGCCAAGCATCGCAAACCCGTCATGGCCCGCAATGGAAGACGCATTGATGATCTTGCCCTTCTGCTTGCGCGCCTTGAACTTGGCGGCAGCCGCCTGAATGCCCCACAAAACGCCATCGACATTGATGCGGAAAATCCGTTCGACTTCTTCCGGCTTGACGGCGGCTATGGGTTGAACCTGCGCAATACCTGCATTGTTGACGATGACATCGAAACCGCCAAGCGTCTTCTCCGCATGGTCAATCGCGGCGTAAACATCGTCACGCTTGCTGACATCGGCAGAGAAGGTGGATGCCTTGCCGCCCAGCGCTTCGATTTCCTGCTTGACCGCATCAAGCTTGTCGGCCTTCAGGTCGACCAGCGCGATATCAAAACCGTCCTTGGCCAGCCGCAACGCGATCCCGCGCCCAATGCCCTGTGCTGCGCCCGTGACAAGAGCAACCTTACCGTTTGCCGACATGATTCATCCTTTCCTGCGTGATTGGTGAATGGCAATGCAACGCATCCCAAAAGCGATATGGAACACGCGCCTGCCCCATCAACCCATATCGGGGCCGGATTTCATTGATTGCGATCAACTCTACTAAATTAGCTTGTCTATTGAAGCATCAGCTTCCGTCTGCTGCCTGCAGTAATTCCAGTGCGAGCTTGCGCGCCCCGGCGGAAATATCCGGATTGAAAATCAGCCAATACCCCTTGTCGCTTGTCTGCGACACCTCGCAGGCATGGATAAGCTGTCCGCGTTGCACGGCCCCGTCGATCAGCCCTGCCCAGCCGAGCGCCACGCCCTGATCGGCAATGGCTGCCTCGATCACCAGATTATAAGTGTTGAAGACCAGCCCGTAATTGCCGTCGTCAATGTCTTCACCGATAGCACCGAGCCATGACTGCCATGTGAACCAGCGATCGCCCTGCAGTGTATCGAGATGCAGCAGCGAGGCCGTACCGAGCCGTTTCCCATCCGGAAACGGACCATGCGCAGCAAGATAGGCCGGGGAACAGACCGGCACGACCTTTTCGCCGATGAAGGCGATGGCATCCTTCGGAAAATCCTCCCGTCCGCCGAACAGGATCGAAATATCCGCATCACGCCGGTCGAGCGGTTGAAGCATGGATGATGCCGTGATGCGGACATCCACTTCCGGATGTTTCGGGCGAAACTGCGCGACGCGCGGCATCAGCCAGAACGTCGCGAAGCCATAGTCGGTGGCTATGCGTAATCCCGGCGCGCGCTGGCGGCGTTTGATCCGCTGCACGGCCTCGTCGATTCCATCGAGACCGGAGCGCACCGCTTCATACAGAATGCGGCCCTCTGGCAATATCTCGACGCCACGCGCCCGCCGGGCGAACAATGCAACGCCCAGACGCTCCTCGATACGTTTTATCTGATAGCTGACCGCCGGTTGCGTCATGCCGAGTTCGCGCGCTGCAAGGGTCAGATTTTCCAATCGCCCCACCGCTTCGAAAACGCCAAGACTGCCAAGCTCCCAGGAAGGAGAAACCATAAATATTCTCTATAGCTTCGATAAAAAATGAATGGGTTTTTCCTTAGCCTAAATGATGTTCTCCTTAAAGTAGGAATACGAGACATAACCGGTTTTAATTAATCAGAGGGGTCACCACATGCGCTATTTGAAGATTGCGGCACTGGCTTTCACGGCACTGGCGGGGCTTTCAGGGGCGGCTTCTGCTGCCGATCCCGCGGCCTGCGAAACCATCCGCCTGTCCGATCCGGGTTGGACCGACATTACCTCCACCAACTCCGTCGCCAGCGTGCTGCTGGAAGGTCTCGGCTATAAGCCCGACGTGAAGACCATGTCCGTGCCGATCGGCTATGAAGCGCTCAAGACCGGCAATCTTGACGTCTTCCTCGGCAACTGGATGCCCGCACAGCAGAAATTCCGCGACGATCTCGACAAGGCGAAGGCCGCCGAAGTCATCGTCAAAAATCTTGAAGGAGCGAAGTTCACGCTGGCCGTCCCGGATTATGTGGCAAGCGAAGGCGTAAAGGACTTTGCCGACCTTGCCGCCCATGCGGACAAATTCGGCAAGGAGATTTACGGCATCGAGCCGGGTGCGCCTGCCAACCAGAACATCCAGAAGATCATCGAGGACCAGAAATTCAAGCTCGATGGCTGGAAGCTGGTGGAATCGAGCGAGCAGGCCATGCTCGCGCAGGTGGACCGCAAGAATAAGGACAAGGCATGGGTCGTGTTCTTGGCCTGGGCGCCGCACCCCATGAACAACAAGCTCAACATCGAGTATCTCGCGGGCGGCGATGACTATTTCGGTCCGAATTTCGGCGGGGCGGAGGTTTACACGCTTGGCCGCACCGGCTGGGCCGCACAGTGCCCGAATGCCGCAACGTTCTTCAAGAACCTCACTTTCACCGTCGATATCGAGAACGAGCTGATGGGCAAGATTCTGGATGAGGGCGCTGAAGGTCCTGCAGCCGCCAAGGAATGGCTGAAGGCGCATCCGGACCAGATCGACAAATGGCTTGCGGGCGTCACCACTTTCAAGGGCGAACCGGGCGCGGAAGCCGTCAAGGCAAGCCTCGGTCTCTGACCGTTAAAGACACAAAAATAGAAGGCGGGCGTTCCGGCGCCCGCCGTTTCGCGTTCCCACACTTGCCAACGGTCCCGCACAATGAAAAAGCCGAATATCCTCGTTCTCATGGTCGACCAGCTGAACGGCACCTTCTTCCCGGATGGCCCGGCCGAATTCCTTCATGTCCCAAATCTGAGAAAGCTTGCCGAACGTTCCGCCCGCTTTGCCAATTGCTACACGGCAAGCCCGCTTTGCGCACCGGCGCGCGCGTCGTTCATGTCGGGCCAGTTGCCGTTTCGGACCGGCGTTTATGACAATGCAGCAGAGTTTTCGTCTGAAATCCCGACCTATGCGCACCACCTTCGCAATGCCGGCTACCAGACCGCGCTTTCCGGCAAGATGCACTTCGTCGGGCCAGATCAACTGCACGGGTTCGAACAGCGGCTCACCACTGACATCTATCCGGCCGATTTCGGCTGGACGCCAGATTATCGCAAGCCCGGCGAGCGCATCGACTGGTGGTATCACAATCTCGGTTCGATCACCGGAGCTGGTTCGGCCGAAATCACCAACCAGCTCGAATATGACGACGAAGTTGCCTATCAGGCTGAAGCGAAGCTCTATGATCTCGCGCGCGGCCACGACGAACGGCCATGGTGCCTGACTGTCAGCTTCACCCATCCGCATGACCCTTACGTGGCGCGCAAACGCTTCTTCGATCTCTATGCGGACATTCCCGAACTTGATCCGAAAATCGGACCTCTGCCTGAAAGCGGGATCGACCCACATACGGAACGCCTGTTGCGGGCCTGCAAGGCTGAAGACTACGAGCTGACCCGTGAACAGGTTCGAACAGCGCGGCAGGCTTATTTCGCCAATATCTCCTATGTGGATGAAAAGATCGGCACCCTGCTTGACGTGATCGAACGCTGCGGTATGGCGGAGGACACGATTGTCGTCTTCACCTCCGATCACGGCGATATGCTCGGCGAACGCGGCCTGTGGTTCAAGATGAGCTTCTTCGATGGCTCTGCTCGCGTGCCGTTGATGATCGCGGCCCCGCAATTGCAGGCGGGCCACGTGGATACGCCCGTCTCGACGCTCGACGTTCTCCCGACACTGGCCGACCTTGCCGGGATCGACCTCAAGGGCATCATGCCATGGACCGACGGCGTTTCACTGACAGATGTTGCATCGGGTTCCGCCGAACGCGGCGCGGTTCCGGTCGAATATGCCGCCGAGGGCACCATAGCACCGATGGTCTCGCTGCGGGATGGTGACTGGAAGCTCAATCTTTGCCGCGCCGACCCGCCGCAACTGTTCAACCTTGCCGACGATCCGGACGAGCTGCACAATCTGGCGGAAAAACCGGAATTCAAAGCCGCTCTGGATGACCTTTTGGCCAAGGCAGAAAAGCGCTGGAATCTGGACCGCTACGATGCCGATATCCGTGCCAGTCAGGCGCGCCGTCACGTCGTCTATCCGGCATTGCGCAACGGCGCCTATTATCCATGGGACTACCAGCCGCTGCAAAAGGCGTCCGAGCGCTACATGCGCAACCACATGGACCTGAACGTGCTGGAAGACAACCAGCGCTTTCCGCGCTGAACACGATGAGCGGGGCCTCTCAGCCCCGCCTTTCTACACACTTACTGTTCCGAGAATTCCAGAACCGTGCCGCTGGCATTTTCCGGCAGCACGGCGATGCCCGCAGATGTCTTCACGTGGGAAACGCTATTGGCGTCAAGAACGCCGCGCGCCTTGTCCAGCGAAGCAACCCGGATGCGCAAAACGGCGAAAGCCTTGCCAGGCGTCGCAGCAAAATCGACGCCGGGATAGATTTCTGAGGCTTTTTCCTCGCTTACAACCAATATGTCCGCCGAGCGTGGACCGGTCGAAACCTTCCAGCCGCCATCCCGTGTATCGGCCTTGCCATTGGCGTACAGGCGGGCAAAACCTCTGGCAGCGGTTTCCGGCTCGGATGAAATGGCAACAATGGCGGAAAGGCCATTCGCACCGTTTGCATGTTCGATCAGTTCCGGCAGCCAGACTGTTTCGCGGGTCTTGTGCTGGCACATGAACACCATGCCCTGCGGCACTTCGCTTTCTGCGAAGGATACGGTTTCAAAAGCTGCGACACCCTCACTGCCACCCGGCAGTTGCACCGGGCGCTGGAACACGCCGACCTCACCTGTCTTGATGCCAAGTGCGCCCAGTTCCGTCTTGGCATCGCGCGCATTGTCGATCCGGCAGGCAATGGCATGGAGGCCTTCGCCCTGCGCTGTCAGTTTCTCGCGCTGGTGCAGATTACCCGGCGTCTCGGCGACGATACCAAGCAGCTCGAAATAATCCTCGGGAAACATGATGGTGTAGTTGCCGGTTCCCTTCTCCTTGCTGTGGAGACCGCGCGGGCTCAGCGTAAATCCGAAACGGCGATATTGCGCAGCACTTTTCTCCAGATCGCCGACCAGCAGGAAAACATGATCGACGCCTTTGACAGGATGAGACATACAAAACTTCCTTTTTATTTCTTCGTCGGAGCCAGAACGATCTCGTGGATCGTAACCTTGGGATTCATATTGGCAACATAGAGCGCGGTTTCGGCCATATCCTCGGGCTGGATCACATCATCCATGCGGGAGAGATCGAAGCCCGGTCGACGCGCGAGAAGCGGCGTCGCCACCTCGCCGGGGCACAGCACCGTTGACCGGATGCCGTTCGGCCCTTCCTGCGCATTCAGGCTGGCACTCAGATCGTTGAGCGCATGTTTGGAAGCGCCATAAGGAACGCCGCCATTCGGTGATGAGAACCTCCCCGCCCATGACGATGTGTGGATCATCAGGCCGCCGCCCTGGGCCCGCATGGGAGTCAGGGCAGCGGCAATCACATTGATCGCTCCCTTGATGTTGATGTCGATGACATCATCCCATGAGTCGAAATCGATATCTGCCCAGTTACGGCGCGGAATATTGAGGCCGGCATTGTTGCAGAGCACGTTCAGACGGCCTGCCCATTCCACGATGGCGCTGGCGGTAGCGACAACTGCCTCGCGGTCGAGAACGTCCGCTGGAAATATCTGCGCCTCGCCACCATTGGAGACGATTTCTTCGGCAATCGATGCAAGCGAATCCGCCTTGCGGCCCGTCAGCGCCACCGGCCAGCCCTCGCGCGCAAACCGTCGCGCCATGGCAGCGCCGATGCCCGATCCGGCACCGGTTATCCAGACCGCACCACGTTCGTTCTTGCCCGAATTTGCGTTCTGCTCGGGGGAATTCTGGCTCATCAACAAACTCCGTCGTAGAAAATCGACACTTATTAACGCAGGCTGGTCGAGAAATTTTACCAATTTTTCTCGACATATTAGTTTATCTTGACAATATCGCCACGGATTCTAGCATATCAATGCTTGCATACAATAAAGACCCTCTGAAGTAGCATTTTGTTGCGATTTCAGGGGCTTGAACAATATTGGGACGTGCGGGAAAAGAGGCTCGAAAGCCCTCCCTCAACGTCCTTCAGGGGAACAGAGAATGCATATCAAAAAAGTTGGCCTTGGCCTGTTTCTTGCGGCGTTTTCGCTTGCGACAGCGCCTTCGCACGCCGAAGACGTAAAGCGCGGCGGTACTGTCATCGTCCATATGAATACCGAGCAGGGTGTGCTTAACCCTGCTCTACGCGCCTCCACCGGCGTCTATCAGATCACCGGCCGCATCATGGAGCCGCTGATCGACCGCACCTATGAGGGCTATGTGCCCGTTCTGGCGACGAACTGGTCATCCTCCGAAGACGGCAAGGCCATCACCTTCAAGCTGCGCGAGAATGTGCGCTGGCACGACGGCCAGCCTTTCACCTGCGATGATGTTTCGTTCAGCGCGATGAACCTCTGGAAAAAATTGCTCAACTATTCGACCACGCTTCAGGCCAATCTCGAAGCCGTCGACTGCACCGGTCCGCATACGGCAGTGTTCCGCTACTCCAAGCCGATGCCTCTGGAATTGCTGGTCGCCGCCATGCCAGATCTCGGCCATCCGGTGCCGAAGCATCTTTATGAAGGCACCGATATTCTGAAGAACAAGTACAATTCCGCGCCGGTTGGCACGGGACCATTCAAGTTCGTCGAATATGAGCGCGGCCAGCACATCATTGCCGAGCGCAACGATGATTACTGGCGCGGCAAGGAATATCCTTACCTCGACCGCGTCATCTGGCGTTTCATGCCGGACAAGGCCGCTGCTGCCGCAGCGCTCGAGGCCGGTGAAATGATGGAAACCGCCTTCAACGGCATTTCCATGTCGGATACCGAGCGCCTCCAGAAGGATGGCCGCTTCGACACCGGCACCAAGGGCTTCGAAAACAACGTCGCCCACTCGACCATCGAGTTCAACCTGCGCAATCCGATCCTTGCCAATCTGAAGGTTCGTCAGGCGATCTATCACGCGCTCGATATCGATTTCGCTATCAAGACGATCATGCGCGGCTATGCCAAGCCGGGCCGTGGCCCGATCCCGAGCGCCGGCGGCGCCAACTATACGGATCAGGTTCAAACCTACCCGTATGATGTTGAAAAGGCCAAGAAACTGCTCGACGAAGCCGGTTATCCGGCTGGTCCTGACGGCATCCGCTTCAAGCTGCGCCATCGCCCGGCACCATGGGGCGAATATACGCAGCTCTGGGCTGAATATTACGCTCAGGCGATGAAGGAAGTCGGCATCGACGTCGAAATCCTGACCAATGATGCGCCGGGCTTCCTGAACGGTGTTTATCGCGATCACGACTTCGACACGGCAAGCGGCTGGCATCAGTTCCGCTCCGATCCGGCCGTATCCACGACGGTCTGGCTGCGCTCCGGCGCTCCAGTTGGCACCGCATGGTCCAACCAGTTCGACTACAAGTCTGACGAGATGGACAGCCTGATCGACAAGGCCGCGAGCGAACTGGACCCGGCCAAACGCGCCGATCTCTATCACCAGATCCAGCAGCTTGAGATGAAGGACCTGCCTGTCATCTTCGCCATCGAACATCCGTTCGTCGGCGTGACCAACAAGGTTCTCAAAAACCACCACAACACGCCGCGGTGGGATTCATCAAGCTGGTACGACCTCTGGATCGACCAATAAGCGATACACAACCGCTGCCGGGCTCTCCGGCAGCGGTTCCTCTCTTCCCTGAATGCTGAAATGAATATCTTGCAGGATAATCCGCAATGCCCCTGCCCCCGATCCTGACTTTTGCGCTGCGGCGCATCTTACAGGCGATCCCCGTCATTCTTCTCATCATGATCGGGGCGTTCCTGCTGATCAAGCTTGCGCCCGGCGACACGGTTGACGCGCTTGTTGGCGACATGGGTGGTGCAGACCCGCAATTCGTCGCCAATCTGCGCGCCGAATACGGCCTCGACCAGCCGGTCTGGACGCAGCTCTGGATTTACATGACCAAGCTGGCACGGTTCGATTTTGGCTGGTCTTATGTCTATGAACTGCCTGTGCTGGACGTGCTGATGGCCCGCCTCGTGCCGACGCTCCTGCTGATGGTTTCGTCCCTGTCGGTGGCGTTCATTTTTGGCATCACGCTTGGGGCTTTCGCCGCGCGCAAGGCTTATTCGCTGACCGACAATGTCATCTCCACGCTCGGCCTTGTCTTCTACGCCATGCCGAGCTTCTTCCTCAGCCTCATTTTGATGTTCATCTTTTCCGTCAAGCTCGGCTGGCTGCCGGTCGGCGGCTACAAGACGCTGGGCGGTTTCTATACCGGCTGGAAGAATGTCTGGGATATTGCCGTCCACCTCGTCATGCCGACAACGGCGCTTTCGCTTATCTATCTCGCTTTCTACATGCGCCTGATGCGTACCAGCGTGCTGGAAGTAGCCGACCTCGATTATGTTCGGACCGCACGCGCCAAAGGCGCCAGCGGTGCAAGGCTGATGTTCCATCACATCATGCGCAACGCCTTCCTGCCTGTCGTCACGCTGCTCGGCCTGCAGTTCTCGACCGTGCTTGGCGGCTCGGTTGTGATCGAGACGATCTTCTCGCTGCCCGGCCTTGGCCAGCTCGCCTACACCTCCGTGATCAAGCGCGACCTCAACACGCTCATGGGCATCATCTTCCTGTGCTCGGTGCTGGTGGTGATCGTCAATTTCATCACCGATCTCATCTATGCGCGGCTTGATTCCAGGATCGAACTGTCATGACTTCCCAGGACCTCTCCCTCACCCGCCCGCAGGTCTCCCGCACGAAAATTCTGTGGCAGCGCTTCAGCCGCAACCGCGCCGCCGTGCTGGGCCTCATCCTCTTCATTGCCGTGGTCCTGATCGCGCTGCTGGCCGATGTCATTGCGTCCGGCGACCCGCTGCGGCGCGCTGGCGATCCGCTCGTCTGGCCATTCGTCAACGCGGCAACGCCGCTGGGCACCGATCAGCTCGGGCGCGATATCATGGCAGGCATCTTCCATGGCGCGCGCATCTCGCTTCTGATCGGCGTGGTGGCCACCCTGATTTCCATCGTGATCGGCATCGTCATCGGCGCTCTTGCCGGCTATTATGGCGGCTGGGTGGATGACGTTCTGATGCGCATCACCGAGGCCTTCCAGACCGTGCCGAGTTTCGTGCTGCTTCTGACACTGGTGGCGATCTTCGGTTCTTCCATCGAGAATATCATCATCTGCATCGGCATCGTGTCATGGACCGCGCCTGCCCGCATGGTGCGCGCCGAATTTCTGGCGTTGCGCAAGCGCGAATTCATCGATGCCGCGCGCAATCTGGGCGTCGGCAACATGTCGATTATCTTCCGCGAAATCCTGCCAAATGCCCTGCCGCCGGTGATCGTCTTCGCATCCGTGGTGATGGCCACCTCCATCCTGATGGAAAGCGCTCTCGCCTTCCTTGGTCTCGGCGATCCGAACTATGCAAGCTGGGGCAACATGATCGGCCAGGGTCGCGCCGTGCTGCGCACCGACTGGTTCTGCTCGGTCATTCCCGGCATCGCCATTCTGCTCACCGTTCTTTCCTTCAGCCTGCTCGGCGAAGGCCTGAACGACGCGCTCAATCCGAGGCAGAAGAAATAATGAACGCCGCACCCGTTCTTGAAATTAAAAACCTGCAGATTGCATTGCCGAAGGGCGCCGACCGTCCCTATGCCTTGCAGGACCTGACACTGACCATCAATCCCGGTGAGATCGTCTGTCTCGTTGGCGAAAGCGGCTCCGGCAAATCGCTTTCGGCAGGCGCGATCATGCGCCTTCTGCCGGAACCGCATGTGCATGTGACCCACGGCACGATCAAGCTTGAAGGCACCGATCTTTATTCACTCAGCGAAGCCGATATGAAGAAACTGCGCGGCGACCGCATCGGCATGATCTTTCAGGAGCCGATGACTGCGCTCAACCCGCAGAAGACAGTTGGTTGGCAGATCGATGAAGTGCTGCGCCTGCACACTAAACTTGGCCGCAAGGAGCGCCGTGCCGCCGTACTGGATATGCTGGCAGAGGTGAAGATACCGGACCCGGAATCCGCCTATAACGCCTATCCGCACCAGATTTCGGGCGGACAGCGTCAGCGCGTCATGATTGCGATGGCATTGATCCTGAAACCGCGTCTCATTATCGCCGATGAACCGACCACGGCGCTCGACGTGACCACGCAGGCACAAATCCTGAAACTGATCCGCGATTTGCAGCGCGAACACAATACCGGCATTCTGTTCATCACGCATGACTTCGGCGTAGTGGCCGAAATTGCCGACCGCGTCGCCGTGCTGCGGCTTGGCGAACTGGTCGAAGAAGGCCCGGCAAGTGAAGTGCTGAACCATCCGCAGCACCCCTATACAAAGGCGCTGATTGCATCGGTTCCGGCCCTCACGCCACCCGAACCCAAGCCATCGGTGGACGCCCAGCCGGTCATTCTCAAGGCGAGCGCTTTACGCAAAACCTTCAAGGCGCGCGGCGGCTTGCTCATTGGCAAAAGAAGTGCCGTTCCGGCCGTGAAGGACCTTTCGTTCGAGCTGCGTCAGGGCGAAACGCTCGGCGTCGTCGGCGAAAGCGGCTCAGGCAAGACAACCGTTTCGCGCATCGTCACGCGTCTGCTGGAAGCCGATAGCGGCAAGGTCGATGTGAATGGCAGGGATTTTCTGAGCGCCAGCCCGCGAGAAGTGCGCGCCATGCGCAAGGACATCCAAATGGTCTTTCAGGACCCTATGGCCTCGCTCAACCCGCGCCGCCGCGTCGTGGACCTGATCGCACAGGGGCCTATCGTCCATGGCGTGTCGAAGGAACAGGCCCATGCGAAAGCACGCGAGCTGCTGGAGCTGGTCGAACTTTCGCCCGCTGCCGCCGACCGATTTCCGCATGAGTTCTCGGGCGGACAGCGCCAGCGTATCGGCATCGCCCGCGCGCTGGCTCTGGAGCCGCGCATCGTTGTTGCGGATGAACCGGTCTCCGCGCTCGATGTCTCCGTGCAGGCGCAAGTTCTTCGTCTTCTTGCTGACCTGCGCGAACGGCTCAACCTGTCGCTGCTTTTCGTAACGCATGATCTGCGCGTCGCTGCCCAGCTTTGTGATCGTATCATCGTGATGTCCAAGGGCGAGATCGCAGAAACAGGACCGACAGCCGAAGTCTTCGCCAATCCGCAACATGAATATACACAGCGCCTGCTTGCCTCCATTCCCGGCAAGGGCTGGACACCGCCTCGTTTGGAAAATGCGTGAAGCCATGCAGAACATAGTCTTTCCACCCTCCATCTGGGCTGCTACTGCCCCTGCCCGCATACCGGCCAAGCCGCTGACCGATGACGCGGAAGCCGATGTCGCCATTGTCGGCGGTGGTTTTACGGGGCTTTCGGCAGCACTCCATCTGGCAAAACGCGGCAAGCGTGTCATCCTGCTGGAAGGCAATGCCGTGGGCTGGGGCGCATCGGGGCGCAACAACGGACAGGTCATCCCGACCATGACTTCCGCCGAGCCCGATGCAATCGCCAAACGCTATGGCGCTTCGGGTGAACGTTTTGCCAGACTGATCGGCAATAGCGCCGACATTCTTTTCTCCATCGTGCGCGACGAAAACATCGAAGCCGAGGCCGAGCAGAACGGCTGGTTCCAGCCCGCCCATTCGCCGGGCCGGGTGAAGCTTTCGCAAACCCGCGTGGACGCGTGGAAACGCTTCGGCTTTCCGGCAGAGTTTTTCGACCGTGCAGCGACATCGCGGCTGTTGGGCAGCGATTTCTGGTATGGCGGCATGTTCAACCCGACCGGCGGCCATATCAACCCGCTGGCTTTCGCGCGCGGGCTTGCAGCCGCTGCCGAACGCCACGGCGCGATCATTCACGAGCAAAGCCCGGTCATCTCCTATGCCCAGGTGGGCGACCATTGGGAAGTCAAGACTGCCAGCGCCACAGTGCGCGCCAAGGGCTTCCTGCTCGCCACCAATGCCTATACCGGCGAGCTGCGTGAGGGACTTGCCCCACGCCTCGCTCGCACCATCGTGCCGGTACTCTCGTGGCAGATGGCGACCGCGCCCGTCAGTGACAATCTGCGCGCAACGATTTTGCCCGGACGGCAAGCGGTTTCCGATACACGCGGCGACCTGCGCTTCTTCCGCTACGATGCCCGCAACCGGCTGATTACCGGCGGCGTGGTGATGGGCGATTTCAACATTGCCGAACGCGTCAAGCGCAAGACGGCACGCAACATGGCGGAAGCCTTTCCAGCGCTCGGGCAACCGGAAATCACCCATGTGTGGAGCGGCTATATCGGCATGACGTGGGATCGCTTTCCACGCGTTCATCAGCTCGGCCCCAATGGCTGGGCGTGGATCGGCTGCAACGGGCGTGGGGTCGCTCTGGGCACATCGCTTGGGCGTGAATTCGCACGCGCGCTGGATGGCGAGCCGGTACAGGAGCTTGCCCTTCCCGTCTCGGAACCGGCACCGCTGCCTTTTCATAAGGTCGCCCGAAAAATTGCACCGTTCTATCTCGCATGGCTTCGGCGCAAGGATCTCTCCGAGCCAAATCTTTAAGTCATCTCATTCAACGTTCATGTGAAAGGTCAGGTCCATGAATCAAATGTCAATTCTCGAACGTCGCCGCATCGAAGCGCTGGTTCTCAAGAATGTTTACGAAGTCATTCGCGAACGCTCCGGTGAGGAAGAAGCGCAGGCGGCAATCGGTGAAGCCGTCAGCCGTTCGGCCATCGAACAGGGCAAGAGCTTTGCCGACGAGCTGGGCCGCACGCCGACGATACAGGATTTTGCCGACATCCAGCCACTATGGACGAAGGAAAACGCGCTGGAGATCGACGTGATTTCGCAGGGCGAAAATCACTTCGATTTCAACGTCACACGCTGCCGCTATTCGGAAATGTATCGCGAGATGGGTCTTGGCCATATCGGTCATCTGCTCTCCTGCAATCGCGATGGCGATTTCTGCATCGGCTACAATCCCGAAATGAAGCTGGAACGCACGCAGACCATCATGAAGGGCGCAAGCCACTGCGATTTCCGCTATCGCCTCGACACGACTGAAGACAACACAAAAGGAGCCTGACATGCCGGTTGAAAACTGGACATCGAACCAGCTTGACGAACTCGTCGCGTTCCGCCGTGACCTGCACGAAAACCCCGAGCTGCTTTACGATGTGAACCGGACGGCGGAAAAGGTCGCCGAAGCGCTGCGTGCCGCGGGCGTTGATGAGGTCGTGACCGGCATCGGACGCACTGGCGTCGTCGGCGTCATTCGTGGGCAGTCGAACCGCTCCGGTCGCGCCATCGGTCTGCGGGCCGACATGGATGCGCTGCCGATCCTCGAAGAAACCGGCGCTGAATGGTCGTCGAAAGTGCCGGGCAAGATGCATGCCTGCGGCCATGACGGGCATACGACCATGCTTCTGGGCGCGGCCCGCGAACTGGCGCAAAGCCGCGCCTTCGACGGCACGGTCATCGTGATCTTCCAGCCCGCCGAAGAAGGTGGCGCTGGCGCCAAGGCGATGATCGACGACGGTCTGTTCAAGCGCTGGCCGGTCAACGAAGTCTATGGCATGCATAATCGACCCAACCTCGCGGTCGGTCATTTCACCATCAATTCCGGCCCGATCATGGGGTCGGTCGATGTTCTCGACATCACCATTGAGGGCGTTGGCGGACATGCGGCCTCACCACACCAGACCATCGATCCCATTCCGGTGACGGCAGCACTCATTCAGGCGATCCAGACTCTGACGGCGCGGACCATCGATCCGCTGGATTCCGCCGTGATCTCGATCACCACCATTCAGGGTGGCGATGCGTTCAACGTCATTCCGCAGAAAATCCGGCTAACCGGCACGGTTCGTACGCTTCGCGAGGAAGTGCGCGATCATATCGAGGAAAAGCTGACCCGCGCTGTGCAGGGCATTGCCGATGCTTTCGGGGCCAAGGCCACGCTCGACTATCAGCGCAGCTACCCTGTCACCGTCAATCACGAGCAGGAAACGGAACTGGCGGCAATCGCCGCAGAAGCGGTCGCTGGTTCCGACCGTGTGACGCGCGACATGCCGGCGACGTTGGGCGGTGAAGATTTTGCCTTCATGCTGAACGAAGTGCCGGGCGCGATGATCAATATCGGCAACGGCCCAAGCGCCAATCTCCATCACCCGAAATATGACTTCAACGACGATGTCATTGCCTGGGGTTGCTCATACTGGACGACGCTGGTTCGCCATCGTCTGCCGGTCGAGAACTGATTGCTGCCAACATAAAAAAGGGCGGCTCCCATGAGGAGCTGCCTTTTTCACCTTACGTAAAAGCGAAGTTTTTAAACAATAAAACCTCTAGTTTATCCAAGCCTCTCGTAATATAACGCGCTCCCAACAATCCATCGCGGCTTTTCCCGGTGGGAAAAGCGAATCCGGTTTGGACGCATATCCTGAATGGGAAATGCGGGAAGCCAATGGTAGAGCGGGAAATCCATGAATATCGAGTCCGCCTTGAGTGACAGCGCCAATATTTTTGACCTTGCGCCAATTTCCCTGTGGCTTGAGGATTATAGCGGCCTGCGCAAGCAGTTCGAAGAATGGCGAGCGCTTGGCGTTACCGATCTCAGGGCTTTCCTACATGAAGACACGACCCGGCTTCGCATCTGCACCAGCCATATCCGGGTCCTGAAGGTCAACCGCAAGACGCTTTCGCTTTTCGAGGCAGACAGCGTCAGCCATTTGGTCGCCAATCTCGAACGTGTGTTTCGCGACGACATGCTGGACCCGCATATCGACGAGATGGTCCAGCTCTGGAACGGCGGCAATGCTTTCTCAAGCGACACCATCAACTATTCGCTCAGTGGCAAGCGGCTCGATATCCAGCTCAAGGGTGTCGTGCTGCCCGGCTATGAGCACACGTGGGAGCGCGTTCTGCTTTCCATCGAAGATGTGACCGCACGCGAAAATGCCCGTCGCGAAGAGGACCGGCACAAGCAGCACGCGCAGGGGCTTTTCGAGCATTCGCCGGTCTCGCTCTGGGTTGAGGATTTCAGCCGCATCAAACAACTGATGGACGATGTACGTCAGCGCGGCATCGTTGATTTTCGGGTGTTTACCGACGTGCATCCGGAATTCGTGCGCCAGTGCATGAGCGAAATCCGGGTTCTTGAAATCAACACCGAGACGACTGCCCTCTTCCTTGCGCCTGACAAGAAGGCGCTGCTGCAGAACCTGCCGCTCGTCTTCAAGGACGAAATGGAATCATCGTTCCGCGAACAGCTCATCGATCTGTGGAACGGTGTCCTGTTCCAGCGACGCGAAGTGGTGAACTATGCACTCGACGGCTCCGAGCGGCATGTTCTTCTGCAGCTCTCGGTTTTGCCGGGGCATGAAACGGACTGGTCGCTTGTGCAGATCGCGCTTACCGACATCACTGCGCGCAAGAAGGCCGAAGCCTATCTGGAATATCTGGGCAAGCACGACGTGCTGACCAAGCTGCACAATCGCGCCTATTATGTCGATGAACTGAACCGGCTTGAACGCAAGGGCCATACGCCCGTTTCTGTCATCATCATCGATCTCAATGGCCTCAAGGCTGCGAATGACCAATGGGGCCATGCGACAGGCGATGGATTGCTGCGGCGCATCGGTGAAGTGCTGAATGAAGCCGTGAAGCAGCCGGGCCACGCGGCCCGCATCGGCGGCGACGAATTCGCGGTTGTGCTGCCTTATGTGGATGAGCGCGGTACGGAGGCCATGGTTGAGGACATCCAGCGGCTGGTCGATATCAACAACCAGTATTATTCCCAGCTCAAGCTAAACCTTTCCATCGGTTCTGCGACAAGTATGCCAGGCGAAAAGCTGGAAACTGTCGCCAAGCGGGCCGACCTGCTGATGTATGAGAACAAGCGCCAGCAATATACGACGGGTATGAGCTAATCGTCGAACTTGATGACGGTCTTTCCGCGCGTCAGATCGGTGACGAGGCGGGATAGTTCATCCCGCGCGGCAATGGGCATAGCGCCTGTGATTTCCACGCCGGTGCCGGTGAAGTTCTCTTGCGCAATGGCGAGGTTTTCCACCGCTGTCAGACGTGCTTTCAACAAAGCATGATCTGAAAAATCGCAGGCAAACTGAAATCCCACCAGCGGGATGACCTCGGTTTTCTCCGCCTGTCGCAGACAGGTCGCAGCCGTGCCGCCATAAGCGCGCATCAGGCCCCCGCTGCCTAGCAAAATACCGCCGAACCAGCGCGTAACCACAATGGCAATATTGTCCAGTTGCTGGCCGTCGATGGCCTGCAGGATCGGCTTTCCTGCCGTTCCGCTTGGCTCTCCATCATCGCTGAAACGGTAGTTCTGCCCCATGCGCCAGGCCCAGCAATTATGGCTGGCCGACAGGTCGGAATGCTCGCTCAAAAAATCCTTCGCCGCCTGCTCGCTCGCGACAGGTGCGGCGATGGCCAGAAACCGACTTTTCCTGATCTCCTGACTAAAGGTTTCGACGCGACTGATCGTGAACATGGCAATCCTACAAAGATGATTTCGCGGCCTAGCATTTTCCATTGAGGATGACGACCCCTTCCAGCTTCCCCCGGCATTGCGCCCACCAGATATAGGGTATAAGGCAATTGGAAAATGAGCCCTTCTTTTTGGGCTCTGTTCTTGCATATCCAGATGAAAGGTCCCGCCGATGTTCGATTTGATCGTGAGAAACGCCAATCTCCCCGACGGTCGCGAGAAGCAGGACATTTTGGTCAAGGACGGCAAGATTGCCGATATCGTGCCTTCCAAGGGGGAGCATCAGGCAGCTCAGGAAATCGATGCAACCGACCGGCTCGTAACCCCGCCTTTCGTCGATCCGCATTTCCACATGGATGCCACCCTGTCGCTCGGCCTGCCGCGCCTCAACCGTTCCGGTACCCTTCTTGAAGGTATCGCGCTCTGGGGCGAACTGAAGCCGATACTGACCGTTGAAGCCATGGTGGAACGCGCGCTGCGCTATTGCGATCTGGCCGTTTCGCAAGGGTTGCTCGCCATTCGCAGCCACGTCGATGTCAGCGACCCGCGCCTCCTCACCGCTGAAGCGATGATCGAAGTGCGCGAGAAGGTGAAACCCTATATCGACCTGCAACTCGTGGCCTTCCCGCAGGACGGTTATTATCGTTCGCCGGGCGCGGTCGAACTCGTCAACCGCTCGCTCGATATGGGCCTCGACGTCGTCGGCGGCATCCCGCATTTCGAACGCACCATGGCCGATGGCGCAGCCTCGCTGGAAGAACTCTGCCGCATTGCCGCTGAACGCGGCCTGCCGGTCGATATCCATTGCGACGAAAGCGACGATCCGATGTCGCGCCATGTCGAAACGCTGGCAGCGCAAACAATGCGCTTCGGCCTTCAAGGCCGCGTTTCCGGCTCGCATCTGACCTCCATGCATTCCATGGACAATTATTACGTCTCGAAACTCATTCCGCTGATTGCGGAAGCCAAGATGAATGCCATTCCGAACCCGCTCATCAACATCACGCTTCAGGGCCGTGCGGATAGCTATCCGAAGCGTCGCGGCATGACGCGCGTGCCGGAACTGATGGCTGCTGGCATCAATGTCGCGTTCGGCCATGACTGCGTGATGGACCCCTGGTACTCGATGGGTTCCGGTGACATGCTGGAAGTCGGCCACATGGCGATCCATGTCGCACAGATGACCTCCATCGAAGGCAAGAAACAGGTTTTCGACGCGCTCACCGTCAATTCCGCCAAGGCGCTGGGCCTTGAAGGCTATGGCCTTGCAAAAGGCTGCAATGCGGATTTCGTGGTGCTGCAGGCACGTGACCCGATTGAAGCGCTGCGCCTCAAGGCAAACCGTCTCAAGGTCGTGAAGCGCGGCAAGGTCATCGCCGAAACCCCGCAGCGCATAAGCCGCATCAACCTCGAAGGCCGTCCGTCTTCGGTTGACGGGGCTGACTACGCACCAGTCGGCCAGCTTTAGAATCTTCTTGAATTAAAGGTGGTTTGGGCAATGATGGAAATCGTTGCTCATGAAATCCGCACGTCAAAACGAAGCAACCGGCTGCGCGCGCCCGTGCGCCGAAAACACACATGAGGGGTCCCTGACCAAATGACAAAAATCATCAAAACACCGAACTTTACCCGTCGCGACATTCTCGCAATGTCTGCAGCACTCGGCGCAACGGCAATCACCACCCGCGTCTTCGCCGCCGATGAAAAGCTGAAGGTCGCAGGCATCCACGCCTCGCCGGTCGAAAATGCCTGGAATTCACGCCTCCACGACGCACTGAAACAGGCCAATGACGAAGGCGTCATCGAATATGTCTTCTCCGAAGGCGTTTCGGCAAGCGACTATCCCCGCGCCATGCGCGAATATGCCGAACAGGGCATCAAGCTGATCGTCGGCGAATCCTATGCCGTCGAACGCGAAGCCCGCCAGGTGGCAGGCGATTATCCGAAGACGGCTTTCGTGTTGGGCTCCTCCGGCAAGCCGCAGGGCGATAATTTCGGTGTTTTTGGCACATGGAACTTCGAGGCCGCCTATCTCGCGGGCATGCTGGCAGGCGCGATGAGCAAATCCGGCACGTTCGGCTCGGTCGGCGCCGTGCCGATCCCGGAAGTCAACATGCTTATCAATGCCTTTCAGGACGGCGTGAAGGAAACCCGCCCAGACGCGAAATTCATCGCGTCGTTCATCGGCACCTTCTTCGACCCGCCAAAGGCACGTGAAGCCGGTCTTGCCCAGATCGACTCGGGCGCGGACATCCTTTTCGGTGAGCGCATCGGCACGGCGGACGCCGCCAAGGAACGCGGCATCAAGGCCATCGGCTCCCTGATCGACTATACGCCGCGTTACCCGGATACGGTTTTTGCCAATGCGATCTGGAATTTCCGCCCGATCCTCAATGCGGCTGTCGCCGACGTGAAGGCCAGCCAGGCAACCGGCAAGGATTACACGCCATTCAGCCTGATGAAGGAAGGCGGCAACGACATCATCTACGTCAAGGGCATTGCCCCTGCCGAGGCCGAAGCCAAAATGGAAGCCCGTCGTGTGGAACTGAAGGAAGGCAAGTTCGAGTACAAGCCGAACCCGGCCGAACCAAAGTAAGACGGGCAGGCATTCCGTGGCAATCGACATGAACCGGCAGGATGCAACCGCGCTCGCGAAGGCGATCGCCGACGGATTCCTTACGGCGGAAGAAGCCATGGACGCCGCCCTCACCGCCGCAGAAAAATGGCGCCCTCTGGGCGCCATTGCATATCTCGATCGCGATTTTGGCCGCTCTGGTGCCATTGCATTCGATGCAGCGCCATCCAGAGCAACCTTCGCGGGCGTTCCCTCCCTGTTCAAGGATCTGGGCGGTCCCTGTGCTGGTCTGCCGATCCGGCTCGGCTCACAGGCATTCCTTAATGCCTCACCGCAGATGGATTCCGAGCTTGGCCGCCGGTTGCGCGCAGCCGGGCTCAACTTTTTTGGCACCACCACTGTCCCCGAATTCGGTCTGGCGCTTGCGAGCGAGCCATCGGGAGCACCGCACGCACGCCATCCCTTCGATGAAACGCTTTCACCCGGCGGCTCGTCCGGCGGAGCGGCAGCAGCCGTTGCGGCCGGGATCGTCGCAATTGCGCACGCCACCGACGCGGGCGGCTCCATTCGTGTGCCAGCCGCGACGTGTGGTCTTATCGGCCTGAAACCCAGTCGTGGCGCGATACCAGCGGGTCCGCATTTCGGCAATTATCTCGCAGGCATTGCAAGCGAGTTTGCACTTTGTCGTTCAGTGCGCGACGCGAAAGCGCTTCTGCCGCTTGTCGAAGGCAACACGGAAGGCTTTCTGCCTGACCCCGCGATGCAGGCAGGCGATTTGCCAAACCGCCTTCGTGTGGGTGTCGTGACCGGCGACCTCTCCGCCTATCCGGTCGCGCCCGAACGTCTGCAGGTTGTGGCCGATGCAGCGCATTTCCTTGAAGCGCAGGGGCACGCAATTCGCGAAATCCCGGCTTCGGAATTCAGCCCGCTGATCGCTTCCAGCGCACGTGCTTTCGACCGCATCATTTCCGTCAATCTCGCTGCTGCAATCGATTTTCTGGCCCTTGATGAAGACAAGCTGGAACCGCTTACCCGTGCGGTTGCGGAGCGCGGGCGGCGCATGGAAGCCACCGCGCTTTACCGCGCCATGAACGGAGCCGTCAGCGCTACACATATGTTGTGGCAGATTTTCCGCGACATCGACGTGCTGATTACGCCTATGCTCGCGCGCGGGCCGATGCCGCTCGGTTCCTTTCCGATGGATCACGGCGATGTCGATGTGCATTGGCAGAAGATGAATGCCTTCGCGCCTTATGCGGCACTTGCCAATCTTTCCGGTTTCCCGGCACTCTCGCTTCCCTTTGGAACCGACGCTAACGACATGCCGGTCGCCTTGCAGCTTGTGGCGCCGATGGGCGCTGACCGGCTGCTTCTGAACCTTGGCCAGCGTCTGGAGGAGGACCAGCGGTGGCAGCACAGATTTCCCGTTGCGGGGTTGAGCATATGACGACGACCGTTCTTGAACTACAGAACATCACCAAGCGGTTTGGCCAGCTTACGGCCAATGACGACATTTCGTTGAAGCTTGAGCGCGGCGAAATCCTCGCTTTTCTTGGCGAGAATGGTGCAGGCAAAACCACGCTGATGAACATCCTGTTCGGCCATTATGTGCCGGACGAAGGCCGCGTCTTCGTCAAGGGCGAGGAAATCCCGCAAGGCAAGCCTCGCGCTGCCATCGATGCGGGCGTGGGCATGGTACACCAGCATTTCACGCTCGCGCCCAACCTCACAGTGCTTGAAAATATCATCACCGGCACTGAAAGCCTCTGGAAGCTTAAATCGGCACACGGACCCGCGCGCACCAAGATTGCCGACATTGCCAAACGCTTCGGCCTTCAGGTCGATCCCGATGCTCGACTTGGCGATCTTTCTGTCGGCGAACAGCAGCGTGTGGAAATTCTGAAAGCGCTCTATAACGACGCCGATATTCTGATCCTCGACGAGCCGACTGCCGTTCTGACCACGCAGGAAGCCGAAAACCTGTTCGCGACACTGAAAGAAATGGCGCGTCAGGGCCTGTCGCTGATCTTCATCTCGCACAAGCTGCATGAAGTCATGTCGGCAGCCGACCGCGTTGTCGTCCTGCGCGGTGGAAAGCTTGTCGCTGAGCGCAAGGCTTCCGAAACCTCGAAAGAGGAACTCGCCGAACTGATGGTCGGCCGTCGCGTTTCGCGCCCTTCGCGCGCTGCGGCCACGCCCGGCGAAACCTTGCTGGAAGCCAAGAATATAACCGTGGTGGAAGATGGCGCAACCCGCCTTAGCGATCTCGACTTTCATCTCCGCGCTGGTGAAACGCTCGGCATCATTGGCGTGTCGGGCAATGGGCAAGCAGCGCTTGGGCGTCTTGTTTCAGGCCTTAGCCAGCCTGCGAGCGGCTCACTTGTCATGTTCGGGCAGACCGTCACCAAATTCGACCCCCGCCAGTTTGTGGCGGAAGGTGTTGGCCGCATTCCGGAAGATCGCAATGCGGAAGGCGCAATCGGTGACCTAACACTTTGGGAAAATGCTGTTCTGGAACGCGTGCGTGATCCGCAGTTTTCCAATGGTCTTCTGGTCAACCGCACGGCTGCGCGTGAATTTACCGACCGGATCATCAAGGACTTCGATGTGCGCGGCGGAACGCCCGACAGCCGCATTCGACTGCTTTCCGGGGGCAACATGCAGAAGCTCATTCTGGGCCGCAATCTGGAAACCGCCCCGCGCATCCTGATCGCGGCGCAGCCGACACGCGGCCTCGACGAAGGTGCCGTCGCAGCCATCCATGCCCGCATTCTGGAAGCACGCACCAAGGGAGCGGCGGTGCTGCTAATCTCGGAAGACCTCGATGAAATTATCGGCCTTGCCGACCGGGTTCAGGCCATCGTCAAAGGCAGGCTATCGCCGCCCATCGACGCGGAAGAAGCCGATGCACAACGGCTGGGCCTGATGATGGCTGGCGAATGGCAGACAAATACCACGAAGGGGCTGAACTGATGCGTATTGAACGACGCGAAACACGGCCCATGGCTCTGGTAGCAACCGCGCCGGTTCTCGCCGTCTTGACCGCCTTCGTGCTTGCCGGACTGCTGATTGCCGCCGCCGGTGCGCCGGTTCTCGAATCCTTCCGCCAGATCGCCATTGGTGCTTTCGGCAACAAACTTTCGATCACCGAAACGCTCACTCGCGCAACGCCGCTGATGCTGACCGGCCTTGCCGCCGCCGTCGCCTTCCGCTCCAAACTCTGGAATATCGGTGCCGAAGGCCAGTTCTATATGGGCGCTCTTGCGGTCGTCGCCTGTGGCACACAATTGCAGCTTCCGGCTCCCATACTTATTCCACTGCTGCTTGTGGTCGGCGCAATTGCAGGTATGATTTTCCTGCTCATTCCGCTCGGCCTTCGCCTGCGTTTCGGTGTCGATGAAGTGGTGACGACGCTGCTTTTGAACTTCGTTGCCGTGCTCATCGTCTCGATGATGATCGAAGGTCCGATGAAAGACCCCCTCGCCTTTGGCTGGCCGCAATCCGAGCCTGTGCCGGATGCGGCAGTGCTGCCGAAAATCATGGCAGGTATGCGGCTTCACATCGGTATCGTCATCGCCATCGCTCTGGCGCTCATCCTCGCCTATGTGCAAAAGCGCACCGTGTTCGGGCTTGAAACCAAGGCTGCAGGTCTCAATCCGCGCGCCGCGCGCTTTGCAGGCGTTCCGCTGGGCAAGACGCTGGTAAAAGTCGCCTGCATTTCTGGTGGTCTTGCAGGCCTTGCAGGCGCGATACAGGTCATGGGCGTGAAGGGTTACGTGACGACCGATCTGTCGCCCGGCTTCGGCTATTCTGGCATCATCGTCGCCATGCTGGCCAATTTGAATCCTATCGGCGCGATCTTCTCAGCGCTTTTTGCAGCCGCAATGTTCGTTGGTGCTGACGGCATGAGCCGCGCTATCGGCATTCCAAGCTTCATTGCCGATGTCACCGTGGCTCTGTCGCTCCTGACCATGCTGGTTGCTCTGTTCTTCACACAATACAGGATCGCCCGATGAACGAGTTGATGGATATCCTGCTGTCCGCAGGCCTCTGGGTCTCGGTCCTGCGCATCGCAACGCCGCTGATCTTCGGTACGCTTGGCGCACTTTATTGCGAGCGTGCGGGCGTGCTCAATCTCGGCATTGAAGGCATCATGACCTTCGGCGCGATGATCGGCTGGCTGACGGTCTATAATGGCGCGGATCTTTGGACAGGCGTGCTTGCAGCGGCAGCATCCGGTGCCTTGTTTGGCCTGCTTCATGCAGCCCTCACCGTACCGCTCGGTCTGTCACAGCATGTCGTGGGCTTGGGCATCACGTTGTTTGCATCGAGCCTCAGCTATTTCCTGTTTCGTCTTCTGGTGCCGCTCTCTTCAACTCCGCCGACGATCACGCCTTTCCAGCCGGTCAACCCGTCCTGGCTTACGGATATTCCGTTTATCGGGCAGGTGTTCGGAACGCAGACGGCGCTGACATGGATCGCCATTCCACTGGCGCTGCTGCTCGGTTACGTGCTCTTTCGCACACCGCTTGGCCTCGCCATCCGCATGACAGGCGAAAACCCGCATGCCGCCGAAGCGCAGGGCATCAATCCGATCCGCGTGCGCATTTTCACGATCATGTTCGGCAGCGCGCTTATGGCTGTCGGCGGTGCATTCCTCACGCTCTCCGCCTTCAACTCGTTCTTCCCGACGATGATGCAGGGGCGCGGCTGGGTCTGTATCGCGCTTGTCGTCTTCGCCTCGTGGAAACCTGCCCGCGCACTTCTGGGCGCACTTCTATTTGCGCTGTTCGACGCGTTCCAGCTACGCCTGCAGACGGTCTACGGCAAGGTCGTGCCTTACCAGCTCTTCCTGATGATCCCTTACATCATGTCGATTGTGGCGCTGATCGTCATGGCGCGGCGCGCACGTGTTCCGCAAGCGTTGATGCAGCCTTATCGTCGCGGCGAGCGATAAGCATGCAAACAAAAACGGCGCCCGAAGGCGCCGTTTCCTTTTATGCTGTCGAACTTATGCAGCGCTTGACTTGCCGCTCTTTTCGAAGCGCTTGCGCTCATTCGGGTCGAGGTAGAGCTTGCGAAGACGGATCGACTTCGGCGTCACTTCAACCAGCTCGTCGTCCTGAATCCACGACAGAGCGCGTTCCAGCGTCATCTTGATCGGCGGCGTCAGCTTCACGGCTTCATCCTTGCCCGAGGCGCGAACGTTCGTGAGCTTCTTACCCTTCAGGACGTTGACTTCAAGGTCGTTGTCGCGCGAGTGGATGCCAATCAGCATGCCCTGATAAACCTTGACGCCTGCGTCGATAATCATCGGGCCGCGATCTTCAAGGTTGAAGAGCGCGTAAGCAACAGACTCGCCCTGATCGTTGGAAATCAGAACGCCATTGTTACGGCCCGAGATTTCACCCTTGTAAGGCTGATAATCATGGAACAGGCGGTTCATGATCGCCGTGCCGCGCGTATCGGTCAGAAGCTCCGACTGATAGCCGATGAGACCACGGGTCGGCGCATAGAAAACCATACGGACGCGATTACCGCCCGAAGGACGCAGTTCGACCATCTCGGCCTTGCGCTCGGACATCTTCTGCACGACCGTGCCGGAATATTCTTCATCGACGTCGATGACGACTTCTTCCACCGGCTCCAGCTTTTCGCCGTTCTCGCCGTCCTTCATGACAACGCGTGGACGCGAAACGCCCAACTCAAAGCCTTCGCGGCGCATGTTTTCAATCAGAACTGCAAGCTGCAATTCACCACGACCAGACACGAAGAACGAATCCTTTTCGTTCGATTCCTCGATCTTGAGCGCAACGTTGCCTTCGGCTTCCTTGAGCAGACGGTCACGGATAACGCGGCTCGTCACCTTGTCGCCTTCGGTGCCCGCATACGGACTGTCATTGACGATGAAGGACATAGTCACGGTCGGCGGATCGATTGGCTGCGCTTCAAGCGGAACACTTACCGATGGATCGCAGAACGTGTCGGCGACGGTACCCTTGGAGAGACCGGCAATTGCAACGATGTCGCCTGCCTGTGCTTCGTCAATGGCCTGGCGCTCGATACCCCGGAAAGCAAGGATCTTGGAAATACGGCCGGTTTCGAGCAGCGTACCGTCCTGACCCAGAACCTTGACGGCCTGGTTCGACTTGATCGAGCCCGAATGAATACGACCGGTGATGATGCGGCCGAGGAATGGATCGGCTTCAAGGATCGTGCCGATCATGCTGAACGGACCTTCGGCAACCTTCGGCGCCGGAACGTGCTTGAGAACCAGATCGAAAAGCGGAGCCAGACCTTCGTCCTGCGGACCTTCCGGGTTCAGCGCCATCCAGCCGTTACGGCCTGAACCGTAAAGGATCGGGAAGTCGAGCTGTTCGTCGGTCGCGTCGAGATTGGCGAAGAGGTCGAACACTTCATTGATGACTTCTTCATGACGGCCATCGGGACGGTCGATCTTGTTGATCGCAACGATCGGACGCAGACCAACCTTCAGCGCCTTGCCAACGACGAACTTCGTCTGCGGCATCGGGCCTTCAGCAGCATCAACGAGAACGATAGCGCCGTCCACCATCGACAGGATACGCTCAACTTCGCCGCCGAAATCGGCGTGGCCAGGCGTGTCGACGATGTTGATGCGCGTGTTTTTCCAGACAACTGAAGTGGCCTTCGCGAGAATGGTGATCCCGCGTTCCTTTTCGATGTCGTTGGAATCCATCATGCGTTCTGCAACGCGCTGGTTGTCGCGGAACGAGCCGGACTGCTTCAGCAGTTCGTCGACCAGTGTGGTTTTGCCATGATCGACGTGTGCGATAATAGCGATATTACGCAATTCCATATGGAGATCACTTCTATATGAGTTGGGAGCCGCGCCAACATGACCCGCGCGGAAAAACAATGCGGCGCTCTTACAGGTTTTTTTGCATTTTTGAAAGGGGCAGCGCGAAACTGCCCCGTATTTAAGACAAAAAGCCCAGTTTTCAATGGGCTTTTACACCGTCAATCTGTCAGTTTTTTGTCAGTCAGACCTACAACAGTGTGCCGGAGAGGATCACCAGCGCAACGCTGAAATAGATCACAAGGCCCGTCACATCGACCAGCGTAGCGACGAAAGGCGCCGATGCGCTGGCCGGATCGAATCCTAGCCTTTGCAGTATGAAAGGCAGCATGGACCCGGTCAGCGAACCGAACGTCACGATGCAAACCAGCGCCATGCCGACGGTTGCGGCCACCAGAATCCAGTGTTCACCATAGTCGTAGATGCCAAGCGTCTGCCATATGGCAATGCGTATGATGCCGATAACACCGAGGAAACTGCCGAGCGCCAGTCCCGTTGGCAATTCGCGCAGGGCGACACGCCACCAGTCCTTGAGCTTGATTTCCTGCAAGGCCAGCGCGCGGATAATCAGCGACGTTGCCTGCGAGCCGGAATTACCACCCGAAGACATGATCAGCGGGATGAACAGCGTCAGCACCAATGCCTTTTCCAACTCCAGTTCAAAATGCTGCATCGCACTTGCAGTCAGCATTTCGCCGAGGAAGAGGATACCAAGCCAGCCGGCGCGCTTCTTCAGCATCTCGCCGAATCCTATGCGCATATAAGGCCTGTCCAGCGCCTCCATACCGCCGAAACGATAGGCGTCCTCGCTTGCCTCTTCCGTCATGGCGTCGAGCACGTCATCGACCGTCACAATGCCGATAATATGGCGGCTCTCGTCCACCACGGGCACGGCCAGAAGGTCGTGCTTGCGGAACAGGCGCGCCACTTCCTCGCGGCTTGCCAGCGGCGAAATGGTGATCGGCTCATCGTCGCGAGCAATAGACAGGATCGGCTCGTCCGGCTGGCGGATAATGAGACGGCGCAAGCTGACCACGCCCAATAGAACGCGGCTGACCGGATCGACGACATAGATGGCGTAAACCGTTTCGCGCGTGCGTTCGACCTTGCGGATATGCTCCAGCGTCTGGCCAACATTCCAGTTGGAAGGCACGGCGATGAATTCGATGGTCATGAGCGAACCTGCCGTATTCGGCGGATAGCCCATCAGTTTCTTCAGCGCGATCTTGGTCTCAGGTGCGAGAATGGGAAACAGGCGTGCACGGTCGTCGTCTTCCAGCTCCTGAAAAACGTCTGTTGCACGGTCCGCCGACATGCCGTCGAGCAGGAGACTTGCGAGGCCGGGCGGGAGGGTCGCGATGATTTCGGTAGCGCGATGCAGTTCCGGCTGGTCGAGCAGGCGGATGGCATCTTCATGCGAAAGCTGAGCGATGACGGCGACTGCATCATCGGCATCGAGTTCGTTAACGAGTTCCACTGCGTCGCCGGTACGCATGTCCGCAATGCGGCTTGCGATGGCTGCAGCAGGGAGGTCGGCAACATCGAGTACTTCCGGGAAGAAGTTGTTGTCGGTCATGGGCTTGCCTTTCTGTCGATCCGCCGTCGAAGGCAGACCGTGCAAGCCGACCGCAAGCGATCAGATCACGAACTGCCTTGACGGCTGAAACAATCGACTGTGACTGTCGCTTGGCATAAGAGAATAAAACTCCGGTTGAAATTGCTGCCGCAGAAATCCGGCTGCGAGCGTGATGTGCGCTGGGTCGCCAACAAAGTCAAGCCCTACAAGGCGATGTCGAACGCTTTTTCCCGAAAGCGGTCTTCAATGTCGTGAACCTCTTGCCCGACCGCTTTCTAGATCCTAAGTCTGCTTCATACCAAATTCACTTGATCTGGAGTTTCATCATGTCCGACAAGCCCGCCTACAATCATGCGCTGACCGAATGGAACGGACCGCTGGGCCTGCCGGATTTCACCGCCTTCAAGGATGACGATTTCGCATCTGCATTCGATGCGGCCTTGGCTGCGGATCTCGCAGAAGTGGAAGCCATAGCCAAGGCGACCGATGAGGCAACCATCGACAACACGCTCAAGGCACTGCAACTGACGGGCAAGGCGCTCGACCGCGTATCGGCTATTTTCTGGATGCGTGCTGGCGCGCATAGCAATGACACGATCCAGGCGCTTGAGCGTGAGATTGCGCCGAAAATGTCGCGCCATTATTCGCGCATCATGATGGACCCGGCGCTTTTCGCCCGCATCGACGCGCTTTATGGAAACCGCGACATGCTGGACCTCGACACCGAGACCAAACGCGTTCTTGAAAAGACGTGGAAAGGTTTTGTCCGGTCAGGCGCGAAGCTCGATGAGGCGGGCAAGACGGAACTTGCAGGCATCAATGAAAAGCTTGCCGGACTTGGCGCGCGCTTTGGACAGAATGTGCTGAAAGATGAATCGAGCTGGGCCCTGTTCATCACTGATGAAGCGGACCTCACCGGTCTTCCTGATTTTCTGAAAAACGCCATGCAGAGCGCTGCAGCGGAGCGCGGTAAGCCGGATGCCTGGGCGGTTACGCTGTCGCGCTCGATCGTCGAGCCGTTCCTGTCATTCTCGCAGAGCCGTACCTTGCGCGAGCAGGCATTCCACGCCTGGGCAAAGCGCGGTGAGAATGGCGGCGAAAGCGACAATCGTGACATCGTGCGCGAGATGGTGGAACTGCGCGAACGCAAGGCGCATCTGCTCGGTTACGCCAATTTTGCCGCCTACAAGCTCGACGACACCATGGCCAAGACGCCGAAGGCGGTTATGGACCTGCTTGAACCTGTCTGGGACAAGGCACGCGCCAAGGCCCACGAAGAAGAGGTTGAACTGGAACGTCTGATCGCAGCCGATGGCGGCAATCACAAGGTTGCGCCATGGGACTGGCGTTTCTATGCCGAAAAGCTGCGTGCCGAACGCTTCGCCTTTGATGAAGCGGAACTGAAGCCCTATCTTCAGCTCGAAAAGATCATCGAAGCTGCCTTTGACGTCGCAGGCCGCCTGTTCGGCATCCGCTTCGAGGAAAAGAAGGGCATCGCCGCATGGCACCCCGATGTGCGGGTGTTTCAGGTCTTCAATGCGGATGGCAGCGAACGCGGCCTCTTCCTTGGCGACTATTTCGCCCGCACCTCGAAGCGCTCGGGCGCCTGGATGAGTTCCCTGCAATCAAGCCACAAGCTGGGTGATGGTCAGAAGCCGATCATCTACAATGTGATGAACTTTGCAAAGCCAAAGGCCGGTGAACCTGCCCTGCTCTCGCTCGACGACGCACGCACGCTGTTCCACGAGTTCGGCCACGCGCTGCATGGGCTTCTGTCGGATGTGACCTGGCCTGCGGTTTCCGGCACTGCCGTTTCACGCGATTTCGTGGAATTGCCGTCGCAGCTTTACGAACACTGGCTGACCGTTCCTGCGGTTCTCGAAAAATACGCTGTGCACTATCGCACCGGCGAAGCCATGCCGAAAGCACTTCTCGACAAGGTCCTTGCGGCCCGCACCTTCAACGCTGGCTTCAACACGGTCGAGTTCACCTCGTCCGCGCTGGTGGACATGGCGTTCCATACCGGCAAGGAAAAGATCGCTGATCCGCTCGCTTTCGAGGTAAAGACGCTGGAAAAGCTTTCCATGCCGGATGCAATCATCATGCGCCATCGCACGCCGCATTTCACCCACGTCTTCTCTGGCGATGGCTATTCTGCAGGCTACTACTCCTACATGTGGTCGGAGGTGCTGGACGCAGACGCTTTCTCGGCATTCGAGGAAACCGGCGATGCTTTCAATCCCGAACTGGCGGCGAAGCTGAAGCAGCATATCTATGCCGCTGGCGGCAGCCGCGACCCGGAAGAGCTCTACAAGGCATTCCGTGGAAAGATGCCGACACCGGACGCGATGATTGAAAAGCGCGGTTTGAATTAAATTCAAAAACAAAAAGGCCGGGAAACCGGCCTTTTTTAAATCTTGTGGGTCAGAATATTTATGAGCCGCCCATAGGGATCGCGCGTATAGAAACGACGAACACCCCATTCCTCATCCGCTGGACCGTATTCGACGGGAAATCCCAGCGCGATGGCGCGCTCCAGCACGGCATCGACATCGTCCACCTCGATGGAAAGATCGGGCACCGGCGTACCCAACCCGCCTTCGCTCATGATGCTGACCTGTACTCGTGCCTGCGCGTCGGCGGCGTAGGTGACGATCCAGCCAAAATCCATCGCCACATCAAGGCTCAGCAAGTCGCCGTAGAAGCGCTTTGCCGCCGCAAGATCGGCAGCGGCTATATTGGCAACGATGCGGCGAACGGCCATCAGTATTCGCCGAGCTTGATGTCAGGCGTGTAATCGACGCCGTCGACTTCCTTTACCACCGGCTGGCCGCAATGCATGACGCCGGTTGCAGCGTTGAAGGCATAGGTCGGTGAGCCATAGAGCTGCCAGCCCTTGTTGAGCGCTGCGGTGACGCGATGACAGAAAGCGGAATCGTCCGGGCCTGTAATGAAACGATATAACTTCATGCTGTTACTTCCTCTGTTATAACTTTACGCCCGCCTTGGCGAGCACGCGCTCGGCCATTTCAAGATGCAGGCGTTCGACCATCTGCCCGTCGAGTGAGACGACACCCTTGTCGGCATTTTCAGGCCGGGCGAAAATTTCAACAACGGCGCGGGCATGGGCTACTTCGTCCTCGGTCGGTGAGAATGCGCGGTTGGCCGCTTCGATCTGGCCTGGATGAATCAACGTCTTGCCGTCGAAGCCCATGGCAGCACCTTGCGCGCATTCTGCTTCGAAGCCAACGCTATCGCGAAAATCATTATAAACGCCGTCGAGAACGGTGATGCCGCCAGCGCGCGCCGCAAGAATGATCTGCATCAGCCACGGGATCAGATACGGCCGCCCCGCTTGTGGGCGCACACCGGTTTCCCGCGCAATATCGTTCGGCCCGACGACGAAACAGGCAAGCCGCACCGCCGAACGATGTCCGAGAACCGCGATTTCGTCGGCATTGAGAATACCGCGCGCGGTTTCGATCATCGCCCATACACCAACTGCCGGATCGGCATCTTGCCGATCAAGCCGGTTGGCCGCGTCGATTATGTCCTGCGGGCGTTCGGCCTTGGGCAGAAGGATCGCATCCGCGCCCATCTTCGCTGCCGCCGCAATATCGTCCCTGCCCCATGGCGTTTCCGCCATATTGACTCGCACGATCCGCTCGAAACCGACCTTCGGATGACTCGCGAAATGCGCCGCCAGCGCATCACGCGCGGCGACCTTTGCTTCCGGAGCAACGGAATCTTCCAGATCATAGATCACGCAATCCGCTGAGAGGGTCAGCGACTTTTCCAGGGCGCGAGCATTGGCAGCAGGAACGAACAGGACGGAACGGCGGGGACGAACAATAGTTTTCATATCCCGATTTGTGCACGGAACCACGAAAAGGTGCAAGGTCCCAACGCCCTTGATAGGGGGCTTGAAATCCGCATCATGGCTGCTTATTTTCCGGCCTTCGGTTGAATGCACCGGCCGCCCGCAGCCTTACGGCCATGGTAAAGCATTCTGAAACTTCGTTTTTGTTCCGGTGACGGCAGAAACGGCAATGCGGGCACCCGTTCATGAAAACGCCGCTCACAACCAGGAGCGAAAACAATGACCACAGCTATCATCGCTGGGACCACTAACGTTGACTTCAAACATCAGGCCCGCCGTCTGCGGCAGGCTTTGAGCGAGGAAGGCATCACCATCAGCCACGGCAAGGCACTCGACCTTGTGGCTCGCCAGTCCGGCACACGCGACTGGAATACGTTGGCCGCCAATGACACGAAGGTGGAGACCGCCCCCGTTCAGGACGACACTGCGCCTTACCGCGTCGGGCAGCGCATCACCGGCATGTTTCACACCACGCCGTTCGATGCCCGCATCATCGCTGTCGAGGAAACGATCAAGCCTGAACTCTGGCGCATCACGTTGCAGTTCGATCCGGCCATCGATGTGGCAGTTTCGCCCAACCTCTCGATGCGGCGCAGGCGTTATACGATCGTCGTCGGCACCGATGGCAAATCCCGCCGCCTGACTGGCAGTGAGACGGGTGGCGTCGCCCTCAACGTCGGATAATTGCGCGAACTGCGTCAACGACGCATGATCCGGAAAACTTGACGCAGTTTCCAGACAGGATTATGCGCTTAACCCGACAGTGGAGATATCCGGCGCGCTTGTCCGCGCGCCGGGTAATTCGCGAAGCGGGTCGGGAGTTGCGACCTATTGGGCAGTTATGGCCTCAAACGTTGACTCTCGGTCAAGCTGATGTAAACCAGTTTGCAAATTGCAAATTCCCAACCGACAGGTTCAGGACATGGATAAGTTCACCAAGCTCACGGGCGTCGCCGCCCCCTTGCCGATCGTCAATGTCGATACGGACATGATCATTCCGAAGGATTACCTGAAGACGATCAAGCGCACGGGTCTGAGCAAGGGTCTTTTCGCAGAAATGCGCTTCAATGAAGATGGCACGGAGAACCCGGATTTCGTCCTGAACAAGCCCGGCTATCGCAACGCGCAGATTCTCGTCGCGGGCGACAATTTCGGCTGTGGCTCCTCGCGCGAGCATGCGCCATGGGCTCTGCTCGATTTCGGCATTCGCTGCGTGATCTCGACCTCGTTCGCTGACATCTTCTACAACAACTGCTTCAAGAACGGCATCCTGCCGATCAAGGTCGCCCAAGAAGATCTGGACAAGCTGATGGACGATGCTTCGCGCGGCGCCAATGCAACCCTCACTATCGATCTCGAAACCAAGGAAATTCACGGCCCCGATGGCGGCACGATTTCCTTCGACCTTGACGATTTCAAGCGCCACTGCCTGCTTAACGGTCTCGATGATATCGGCCTGACCATGGAAAAGGCTGCCAGCATCGACACATTCGAGGCCAAGCACGCCGAACAGCGTCCCTGGGCATAATGTCGGTATGCCCTATATATACTCGGCCAGAATGCCCGATCGCAGGACTGGTGGCCTGTACAAGTGAATAGGACACGATTGGCTGGAATGGCCCGAGAAGATCAAAGCGGCGACTGGGCGGGACGTCTTTCGCCCTCGCTTGACGAAATCGAATCCATCGCGATTGAAGCTCTTGCGCACCTGCCGCAGGAGTTTCGCGCGTTGTGCGGCGACATTATCATCCAGATCGCCGATTTTCCTGACGACCAGATCATCGAGGATATGGGGCTGGAAACGCCGTTCGACCTGCTCGGCCTTTTCGAAGGCCGCGGCATCGGCGAACGCTTCAGCTTGCAGACCGGCGAAGGCCCCAATCGCATCACGCTCTATCGTCGCGCGATCCTCGACTACTGGTCCGAACATGAGGAAACGCTGGGCGACATTATCACCCATGTACTGATCCACGAGATCGGCCACCATTTCGGCCTGTCGGATGACGATATGGAAAATATCGAGACACAAGCAGAGTAAAGCTGCACAGTTGAGATGAATGTTTCCACTGGCGCTTAACGATACCAATGGCATTTCTGGCATTTCCTCAGAGGATTCTATCTGCTCTAACTCACTTTCAAGGCCGTGCCCGCCGCTGAGGCGAAAGCGTTTTTGCGCGGTCTTCAGTCTTGCCGATATCCGTCTGCTTCTATCGCGCCTAACCCGTTTGAGAAATGAGCACCATGGAACTCTTCAAAGGTCTTTCTGCTTTTCCGCTCACACCAATCGACACCGCAGGCAAACTTATGGAGGACGCGCTCTGCGGTTTGCTTGCACGTATACAGGAGGCGGGAGCGGATTCGATCGGCCTTCTGGGAAGCACGGGCAGCTATGCCTTTCTTACACGCGAGCAGCGACTTCATACAATCAAGACTGCCGTCAAGTGCGTCGACGGCGTAACACCGATCATCGTCGGCGTCGGCGCATTGCGGACGGATGACGCGCAGGCACTAGCGCGGGATGCAGCAGATGCAGATGCCGACGGGCTATTGCTGGCACCTGTTTCCTACACGCCGCTCACACAGGAAGAAGTGTTCCAGCACTTCAAGACCGTTGCCGAGACGACTGACCTTCCCCTTTGCATCTACAATAATCCCGGCACGACAAAGTTCATCTTCAGCGAAGAACTGATCGCAAGGCTTGCCAATGTAAAGAATATAAGCGCGATCAAGATGCCCCTGCCTGCAAATGGCGATTACGTGGGCGCAATGTCAAAGCTGCGTGCGGAAGCACCGTCAAGCTTTGCCATCGGTTATAGCGGGGACTGGGGGGCAGCAGATGCGCTGCTGGCTGGTGCAGATGCCTGGTACAGCGTGGTTGCAGGCCTTCTCCCGGCACCGGCTCTGGCCCTGACACGTGCGGCTCAAAGCGGAAACGAGGCTGACGCGGAACGCATCAATGCGACTTTCGCGCCGCTCTGGGATCTATTCAAAACCCACAGCAGCTTCCGTGTAATGTATGTAATCGCCGACCTTCTTGGCCTGGCAAGAATCGAGCCGCCACGCCCGATCCTGCCATTGGGAACCGAGGTGTACGAGCAGGTCGAGAAAGCGCTTGATACGCTGACGGTCGAAATGACTTCCAGATAAAATTCACAGCACATTACAAGAAAAAGGCGCCCTCATCGGACGCCTTTTGCATTTCTGAATTAAGCTACGCTCAGGCGGACATCGATGTTGCCGTGCGTTGCATGCGAGTATGGGCAGACGATGTGCGCGGCCTGAACCAGCTCTTCCGCCTTCGCCTTATCCACGCCTGGAAGTGCCACTTGCAACGCCACATCAAGCCCGAAGCCTGTGCCGTCTTCACGCGGACCGATACCGACCGTCGCGGTCACCGTGCTGTCTGCCGAAATGGCAACTTTTTCCTTGGCGGCAACGAATTTCAACGCACCGAGAAAGCAGGCGGCATAACCGGAAGCAAAAAGCTGTTCCGGATTGGTGCCCTCACCACCTGAACCACCGAGTTCTTTCGGCGTATCGAGAACGACACTGAGCCGACCGTCGGCAGTCTTGGCGCTGCCGGTACGGCCACCGGTTGCTGTGGATTGGGTTGTGTACAGAATTGGCATTTGGCTTCTCCTTTGGTTTGTCTCCGCAGCCAAACTTGCAGATTATTAAATTGTGCACAATCTAGTTTTGCAAAATTTAATATCACAATTATGTGACGCGCAATCAAATTGCGCATGATGTATATGTTCTCTAAGGAGTTATCATGATGAAGCGCGACGATCAGGATTCCAATCTCGGCCTTTCCAACATGGTCTGCTTTGCGATCTATTCGACCGCGAATGCGCTGACACGTGCCTACCAACCAATCCTCAGCAAGCTTGATCTGACCTATCCGCAATTTCTGGTGATGATCGTTCTTTGGGAACAGGACGACCGAACCGTTTCGGAGATCGGCGCAAAACTCAATCTGGATTCAGGGACCCTGACCCCATTGTTGAAACGCCTGGAGGCTGCAGGGCGCATTGCGCGTCGGCGCGACCCGCAGGATGAGCGGCAGGTTCGCATCACACTGACCGAAGAAGGCCAGACCTTGCGCAAGGAAGCCGACAGCATCCCCGAACAGGTTTTCTGCGCGCTTGGGCAGCCTCTTGATGAGTTGCAAGATTTACGCGCCCGATTGCTCGATATACGCGGCAATCTTGCAGGGAGCATTTCCCGCTAGAGCATGATCCGACCGGAGTGAAACGAGGATCGATAAGATTATGCTTCAAATAAAAGAGGTTAGAGCGCCGATCTGATTCAATCAGATCGAAACGCGCTCTAACAAAAAAGCGCCGGTCTCCCGGCGCTTTTCATTATCGTCATTGAATACAACAGATCAGGCGGCAAGTGCTTTCGGCTTGATCAGGCCGCGTGCGACCAGCAATTCAGCGATCTGAATCGTGTTGAGAGCAGCGCCCTTGCGCAGATTGTCGGAAACAACCCACAGTGCCAGACCGTTTTCAACCGTGATGTCTTCGCGAATACGGCTGATGTAGGTCGCGTCTTCACCAGCGGACTCATAAGGCGTGATGTAACCGCCATCTTCGTGCTTGTCGACAACCTGACAGCCCGGTGCTTCGCGCAGAATTTCACGCGCTTCTTCAGCCGAAATCGGGTTTTCAAACTCGATATTGACGGCTTCCGAGTGACCAATGAAGACAGGAACGCGAACAGCAGTTGCCGTGAGCTTGATCTTTGGATCAAGCATCTTCTTGGTTTCGGCCACCATCTTCCATTCTTCCTTGGTGTAGCCGTCTTCCATGAAAACATCGATATGCGGAATCACGTTGAAGGCGATACGCTTGGTGAACTTCTGAGCCGTGACAGGATCTGCCACGAAAACCGCACGCGACTGCTGGAACAGCTCGTCCATACCTTCCTTGCCAGCGCCCGAAACAGACTGGTAGGTCGAGACAACAACGCGCTTGATCTTGGCCGCATCGTGCAGAGGCTTCAAAGCCACCACAAGCTGCGCAGTCGAGCAGTTCGGGTTTGCAATGATGTTCTTCTTGCGGAAGCCTTCGATGGCGTCAGGGTTCACTTCTGGAACGATAAGCGGCACGTCCATATCATAGCGCCACGCGGAAGAATTATCGATAACAACACAACCCTGCGCACCGATCTTTGGCGACCATTCCTTGGAAATGTTTCCACCCGCGGACATGAGGCAAATGTCGGTATCGGAGAAATCATACTGGTCGAGCGGCTTAACTTTCAGCGTCCGGTCGCCATAAGAAACTTCCGTGCCCTGGCTGCGGCGCGATGCAAGCGCGACAACTTCATCAGCCGGAAAGCCGCGCTCCTCGAGGATATTGAGCATTTCGCGCCCGACATTTCCGGTGGCGCCGACAACTGCAACCTTGAAACCCATTTTTCGTCTCCTGTCCCTCTCCGCTTCCAGATTCGGAACCCCGCAGGCCACGCGGGACTTCGGCCCCCGGGCCAGACCCGGGGAGAGGGCGAGCAGGCCAAGGGAATCAGACCGTTTTCGTGGTCGTTTTAGTGATGGCCGTGAGTGTTTTGGAAATCGAAGGCATGCGCGCTGCCCCGGCAAAAATGCCGGCAGTTCCAAGCGAAACTGACGCTACGTTGACGCGATCCACGCGGGTTCTCCTTCGTTCGTCACTGCTTTTACGCGATTTATAGATGGAGTCAATTCTCCAACCCCTCAAGGAGCGCATTTTTTGGCTCTTTAGAGCGCGTCTCGATCTGATTGAATCAGATCGAGACGCGCTATCTGTTTATTGTTACGCGCAGCCTGAAAGCCATTTCACACTTTTCGGGATGCGCTTTATTATTTTTCCCTAGTATTTCAATCCGTCAGTTCTGTCTCATACTAAAGACTACTGCACGAATCCCCTTTTTCGGTTCATCATGCAAGTGTGAGGAGAGCGCCCGGACAGTTGAGAGGAACTGGTCCCGGTGCATCAGGCGAACTTCATTTACCCGGTGAAGAAGGATCGCCTTACATTTGCCCGTCAGGGGCTCTGTTTGGGAGGACAGATTAATGGCAGTCTCGTCAAGTGCCGATGTCGGCACGCAGAAAATGACGAGCGAAGAGCGCAAGGTGATCTTTGCGTCATCGCTTGGTACCGTCTTCGAATGGTACGACTTCTATCTTTACGGAACGCTTGCAGCCTTCATCGGCGCAGCCTTCTTCAATGAATATCCGGAAGCAACCCGAAACATTTTCGTTCTGCTCGCCTTTGCGGCAGGCTTTCTTGTGCGTCCGTTCGGCGCGCTCGTCTTCGGACGTATCGGCGATCTCGTCGGTCGTAAATACACATTCCTTGTTACCATCGTCATCATGGGCGCATCCACGTTCCTGGTGGGTATCCTGCCCGGCTCGGCCACGCTCGGCATTTTCGCCCCGATCATCCTGATCGCCCTGCGCATGCTGCAGGGCCTCGCGCTCGGCGGTGAATATGGTGGTGCCGCAACCTATGTTGCGGAACACGCTCCGAATAATCGTCGTGGTTTCTTCACGTCATGGATCCAGACCACCGCAACGCTCGGTCTGTTCCTGTCGCTGCTGATCATCCTCGGCATCCAGAGCATCATGAGCAAGGAAGCTTTCGCTGCGTGGGGCTGGCGCATTCCATTCCTCGTCTCCATCGTCCTGCTCGGCATCTCCGTCTGGATTCGCATGCAGATGAGCGAGTCACCTGCATTCAAGCGCATGAAGGAAGAAGGCAAGACCTCCAAGGCTCCGCTTACCGAAGCATTCGGCCAATGGAAGAATGCCAAGATTGCCCTTATCGCACTCTTCGGTCTCACTGCCGGTCAGGCCGTAGTTTGGTATTGTGGTCAGTTTTACGCACTGTTCTTCCTCCAGAACGTTCTGAAGGTCGAAAACCAGTCGGCAAATATCATGGTGGCTATTGCGCTCCTGATCGGTACGAGCGGCTTCGTCTTCTTCGGCTGGCTGTCGGACAAGATCGGTCGCAAGCCGATCATCATGGCGGGTCTGCTGCTCGCTGCCGTGACTTACTTCCCACTGTTCAAAGCCCTGACCGGCGCTGCAAACCCGGCCTTGGCTCAGGCTGAACAGACCATCAAGGCGACCGTTACGGCTGCGCCAGGCGATTGTAACTTCCAGTTCAACGCCACCGGCACGTCCAAGTTCACCACGTCTTGCGATGTCGCGACAAGCTTCCTCGCCAAGAGCTCGGTGCCTTATGAAGTCGTGCAGACGGCAGCGGCTGGCACCCCTGCAACCATCACACTCGGCGACAGCACGATCACGTCTTACGACGCGGTTCAGGCTGGAACAGACGCTGCGGCCAAGCAGTCGGCATTATCTCACGATATGAACCTGGCCTTGCAGAAGGCCGGCTTCCCGCTCGTTCGCGACCCGGCGAAAGTGCCGGATAGCAAGCTGGATGCCTTTGTCGCCGCCAATCCGGAACTTCAGCTCAATGCCGAAGCTATCCGCGGCGGAGACAAGGCCATGGTTCCGGCTGCCGATCTGGTAAAGCAGAAGCTTCTGACCCAGACCGAAGCCGACGGCCTTGGCGTCAGCACCGATCAGGCCGTCTATACCATCCCGAATGCTGGCGCATTCAAGATGGTTGCCGACCCTGCACAGGTGAACTGGTTCCTGACGATCGCCATCCTGACCATCCTCGTCATCTACGTGACGATGGTGTACGGCCCAATCGCCGCGATCCTTGTCGAGATGTTCCCGACCCGCATCCGCTACACCGGCATGTCGCTGCCATATCACATCGGTAACGGCTGGTTCGGCGGTCTGCTTCCGGCTGGTGTGTTCGCACTCAGCGCTGCCAAGGGCGACATCTATTACGGCCTCTGGTACCCGATCATCATCGCCTCCATCACCTTCGTGATCGGCATGATTTTCGTCAAGGAAACCAAAGGCGTCGACCTGCATAAGCTCGACTGATCATTGTCAACTGAACAACACAGAACGCCGCCCGATGGGCGGCGTTTTTGTATTCGTCTGGCACTCTATCGCCGATACTGCGCTTCGATTTCGATCAGTTTCTGCTTGCGCCACAGGCCACCACCATAGCCAGTCAATGCCCCGTCCGCGCCGATCACGCGATGACAGGGAATGATGATCGCAATCTGGTTCGCACCATTGGCCCGCGCGACAGCACGCACGGCGAGCGGCTTTTCCATGGCCTGAGCAAGTTCACTGTAGCTGCGTGTCTCCCCTGCCCTGATGTTCTGAAGCTCACGCCAGACATGCTGCGTAAAAGCACTGCCATGCAGCACCAGCGGCAAATCGAATGCCGGCAAGCGACCGTTGAAAAAGGCTGCAAGCTGTCGTTCGACGAGATCATGCGTATCGAAACGGCCAATCCCCAAATTCCCGTGACAAGTGGCATAAAGCTTCTTCAACTCTGCTGGCAGCGCCTTGCGGTCGACAAACTCAAGAAGATGCAGGCTTCGCGCATCACAGATCGCGATCATGGTACCGAGCGGCGATTTGATCCAATCGGCACGCAACAGGCCATCACCGCGTAATTTTGCGGGTGGAAGCCCGAGAATGCGCGCAAAGGCGGCACGAAAAGCTTCGGGAGATTCAAAACCGGCATCGATCTGCGCATCGATCACGCGCCCGCCATCGGCAAGCGCCTGAAACCCGTGCCGCAAGCGCTCCTGTCGTGCCATTTCCAGAAATGTCATTCCGAAATGACGACGGAAACTGCGACGGACCGTCGACAAATCAAGCCCCATCCGGACAACATCATCCTCACTCCAGCGGCGTTCGGGATCAGCCTCGAGCGCATCGAGAAGCTTCTTGACGGAAGGTTCCGCCTCGGCAGCGGGCTGTAGTGGATGACATCTCTTGCAGGGCCGAAATCCGTCGGCCATGCATTCTGCAACCGATGCAAAAAAGCGACAGTTTTCCTGTTTCGGTTTCCGCGCCGGACACGTCAGGCGGCAGAAAATTCCGGTCGAGGTAACGCCGACATAAGCCCTGCCCTCATAAGCGGCATCGCGGGCGACAAGTGCATCGTAGAGTTTGTTTTGATCTGGGAGTGTGAACAACATGCCGCTATTCTTATGCAGCGAAGCATGAATTTACAGCCTCAAATCGGGCGTCTATTCAAAAAAGAAAAAGCCCGTCATGCTGACTGCATGACGGGCTTTCATCAAACGGTGGTATCTCGCTTACTCAGCAGAAAGTTTCGAGAACTTGTCGAGGATGGCATCGCCCATTTCGACGGTGCCGATCTTGGTTGTGCCTTCCGACCAGATGTCGGCCGTGCGCAGACCGTCATCAAGAACCTGCGCAATCGCGGCTTCCAGACGATCCGCTTCATCGACGAGGTTGAAGGAATAACGCAGGCACATGGCAAGCGAGGCGATCATCGCAATCGGATTTGCGACGCCCTTGCCTGCGATGTCCGGTGCAGAACCATGGACCGGCTCATAAAGTGCCTTGCGCTTGCCGGTCTTAGAGTCAACCGCACCGAGCGAAGCTGACGGCAGCATGCCGAGCGAGCCTGTCAGCATCGCAGCGACGTCCGACAGCATGTCACCGAACAGATTGTCCGTCACGATAACGTCGAACTGCTTCGGCCAGCGCACGAGCTGCATACCGCCAGCATCGGCCAGCATATGTTCCAGCTCAACATCAGCGTGCTTTTCCTTGTGACGCGCGGTGACGACCTGATTCCACAGGACACCTGACTTCATCACATTACGCTTCTCCATCGACGTAACCTTGTTGCGGCGCGTACGCGCCAGCTCGAAGGCGACATCGGTGATGCGCTCGATTTCGTAGGTGTCGTAGACCTGTGTATCGATACCGCGCTTCTGGCCATTGCCGAGATCGATGATTTCCTTCGGCTCACCGAAGTAAACACCGCCGGTCAATTCACGCAGGATGAGGATATCCAGCCCTTCGATCACTTCAGGCTTCAGCGACGAAGAATGGGCCAGTGCCGGATAGCAGATGGCTGGGCGAAGGTTTGCATAAAGCTGCATATCCTTGCGCAGACGCAGAAGACCGGCTTCCGGGCGCACTTCATAAGGCACACTGTCCCACTTCGGACCGCCGACAGCGCCGAACAGCGTGGCATCGGCAGCCAGCGCCTTCTCCATATCGGCATCCGAAATCGCCTGACCGTGCGCGTCGTAAGCGCAGCCGCCAACCAAGCCTTCCTCGGTTTCAAAGCCGAGATTAAGGCCTGAGTTGAGGAAAGCGATAATCTTGCGGACTTCCGCCATCGCCTCTGGACCGATGCCGTCGCCGGGCAGGAGAAGGAGTTTTCTGGATGCCATAATGCCAAGCCTCTGTTTTTTACCGCATATTCCAGAAAACGGAGGCCCGTTTCCCGAGAATATTGCGTTCAAATTCACGACAGCAGCGAGCGGCGTGACGCCGCCCGTTACTGCCTTTTTCATGTTCCGCGAGGGTTATAGAGCCCCGTTGTCCGACAAGCAATAATGCGCAGGGCTGAAACTTATGAAAAAGATAGAGGCTTATGCAGAAATTATATAACAGCCGATAGAGCGTATACTCTTCAGTGCTTCAGGCGTTCCATCATCTGCAAATCGACCTGCGTTTACTCTGTCAAACTGCGCGCTTCAGACGGCAGCATGATAGGTATTCCGCCCCGGATTGGATAGGCAAGCTTCGCCTTGCGCGAGATCAGTTCGGCATGTTCCGCATCATATTCCAACGGCCCCTTTGTAAGCGGGCATACGAGAAGCTCCAGCAGGCGCACATCGATATTGCCGGTTTCCGTCTTGTCATCCATTGTCTTGATTCCCGAAATTTATTGCAGCCGCGATCCGAAATCGTCGTCCCTTACTCTGGCCAACACCATTTCGGTAATGGCGATCAAAGTTGCAGCGCGCGTCTTCAAATCCGGGGCTTCCAGAAGGGCCTGCTTTTCAGCCGGACCGAAGGGCGACATGATGGAGAGCGCGTTGACGAGGGTTTCATTGTTTGCCCGCGCAATACTGTCCCAATCCGCTTCCAGATTGTGCGCTTCCAGATAGTCGCGGAAAGCACCCAGCAAAGCATCCCGGTCTATTTCCGACGAATCCCGCGCTTCCTCCAGATCGGCCAGAAATGGCATGATCCGGCATTGCCGATAAGGCTGACGGCAATTGACTTCTTCCCGCACGCGAAACCGGCAGATGCCCTGCAGGGTAATCAGCAAGCGACCATCGCCAGTTTCGGCAAAAGTCGTGATGCGACCAAGACAACCGACGTTGCTTAGCTGGGGGCGAAGGCTTTCATCCAGTTCGTCCACCGTGTCGTCGTCATCACCATCGATTTTCGGCTGGATCATGCCGATTATGCGCTTGCCCGCCAAAGCATTCTCGATCATCGCCAGATAACGGGGCTCGAAAATATTGAGCGGAAGCTGACCGCCGGGCAGAAGCAGCGCCCCTTTCAACGGAAAAACCGGCACGGTCTCGGGTATATCAGCGCCCGTTCTGTAACGGGCATTGCCCACCTGCATTGCGACCTCCCTTTAGGACTCACGGAAAATGTGCCCTAACAGTTGGAATCCGCATGGCGCGCAATACACAACTTGCCCGCCACGCCCCTGACCGCTCGCGATCAGGAAAACAAAAGCGACGACAGCTTGCGCCGCGCACCCAGCGTTGCCGGATCGGCATTGCCCCATGCTTCGAAAAACTGGAGCAATTGTTTGCGCGCGCCGTCGTCGTTCCACTCGCGGTCGGCCTTCATGATGAAAAGCAGTTCATTGGCTGCATCTTCACGCCGGCCCTGCGCATTACGCACCTGCGCGAGGTCGAAGCGGGCCTGATAATCCTTCGGATCAGCCTGTATGCGCTTTTCAAGTTCAACCGGATCGCCGATGAGCTTGACCTGATCAGCCAGCGCAAGACGTGCTTCCAGCGCCCGAACAGCAGGCGCGCTTTGCTGTTCAGCCGGTAGCTGAGCCAGAATTTCTCGCGCCTTTTCTGCATCACCGGATTCAAGAAGACAGGTCGCCAGACCGACCACCGCATCGACATTATCCGGAACGGCTTGAAGGATGGACGAGAAAATCTCCGATGCCTGCACGAAATCACCGGCTTCAACCAACTCATTCGCAGCAGTGATGGCTTCGGAAAGTGCCGCTTCCGCATCGCTCGGCCCACCGATCTTGGCGATGAATTCCTTCACTTTCGATTCCGGTACAGCGCCCATGAAACCATCAACCGGCTGACCATTGACGAAAGCGATGACAGCCGGAATGGACTGAATCCCAAGCTGACCAGCAATGGCCGGATGATCGTCGATATTCATCTTGACCAGCTTGACAGCACCGGCAGCGTCGCGGACCGCCTTTTCAATGATCGGGGTCAACTGCTTGCAAGGTCCGCACCACGGCGCCCAGAAATCCACCAGCACCGGCTGATTGCGGGATTCGGTGATAACATCCGCCTGAAAACTTGCCGTCGTGGTGTCCTTGACGAGATCCGTTCCTCCAGCAGCCGCTGGTGTCGAACCGAAAGAGACATTCGCCGTCATCTGGCCGCCTGCACCGGCATAAGGATTGTTCTGGCTGGTCATAAGGAATTCCTTCGTATTTTCCGCCCGATGCGACAGTCCGCATACAAGCCGATGTCGATCTTTCAATTCGTATCTTCGACAGTCGATTTCAAGACGAACGATCTAGCAATTTGCGCAGTAATCTAGCGCTCCCGCGTCCCACATCAATCGCCAATTGCTGTGCGTGAAAAAGTCGCCTGTTTGAAAATCAGTTTATACCGAAGCATCCGCCTTCGCACCCTCGGAAACGGCGAGAACACGCGGTTCGTGTCCGGTGGACTTCAGAAAGGCGACGAGGTCTTCACGTTTGATCGAAGTCGTAGCTTCATTGGTCAATGGATGCCCGTTGATGACATCATATTTCATCAAATCTGCATCCAGAACGACCTGCACATTATGCGCGGTATCGTTGACTACGCCAAACACTGTGACGGAGCCGGGGATCACGCCAAGATATTCCATCAGCTTTTCCGGCTTGCCAAATGAAACACGGCTTGCCGCGCCTATCACTTGATGAATCGATTTCAGGTCAACTACGGCATCCTCCTCGACTGTAACCAGAAAGAAATTGTCTTTCTTGTCCTTCAGGAAGAGATTCTTCGTATGTCCGCCGGGAATTTCACCCCGCAGATTTTGGGAATCCGCGACCGTGAACAATGGAGGATGTTCGACCGTTTTCGCTTCTATACCAAGTTTTTCAAGATAACCGTGAAGCTCGTTCGGCGACAAAGGCATGATTCCACCCCATTTTGTTCAGCATCAAATATATAGCGCACGTCACCGCGCTCCTCACGTTTTACGACATGCAACAGCGCTTATAGACCATGGTTGCAGGCTTAGAAACCGTGCGAAGCAAATTGGATTGTTCATACTGAACGCAACGGCCTGAATCGTACCGATGCCGCCTGATTCCATTGTTGCTGCGGGCGTATTTCTCTTGTTACGACAAGAAATCAAAGGCGGAAACATGGATCGTCATCTCGAAAAATACAATGTTTCCATACGATTAACGCATGCTCAGCAGCGAATTTCGCCGAAATGACATTTTCCTGTAATTTCCCTGTTGCAATCTACGGAGCGTTAGTTCATATAGCGCCTGCCTGACGGAAACGACTGGCGCGAGCGGGTGTAGCTCAGGGGTAGAGCACAACCTTGCCAAGGTTGGGGTCGAGGGTTCGAATCCCTTCGCCCGCTCCAGTTTTCCGATCAGATAGGCAACAAAATCCCGGCTTCGTCCGGGATTTTTGCTTTTCAGGCATTTACTCCTCAACAAAGAGCCAGAGTTCGCCAAACGGTTATCGCAGGGTCGCGAGCTCAGCCGACTTGAGATCGATCATCGGCTGAGCCCTTGGCTTGCGGATAACCGAGAGCGCTCACGTTACCACTTTTTCTTCATAAGCCTTTTTAACCCCTGGGACACAGAGACAGACAGGCACGATCAACACAGCAATAAGCAGCATCGCCACAAACGTCGAGTGCAGCGCATATTGAAGCACCAACCGAAGCTCTTGCCTGTCAACTAACATCTCCGCACCATTCAGAAGGTCGCGAAGTTGTTCTGATGTAATCGCTTCACCGTGATTGGCGTTCGCGAGGCTGTAGGTCAGTATAGCTCCGAGAACAGCAGCTCCGAGTGTGCTACCCAAATTGCGCGAGAAGACATTCGATGCCGTAGCACTCCCGCGTTCCGACCAGCTTACGCTATCCTGGGTGAGGATCAGCGCCCCGATGTTGAGTAGCCCCATACCAAATCCCATGATCAGCGAACCGGCTCCGGCCTGCGTAGCTGAACTAGACGGGGTAAGCATGACAAGCAGAACCGTTCCAAGCGGAATGCAAATGCTTCCAGCAATCATGATCGGACGCAGTCCGAAACGTGTAAACTGCCGCGAAGCAATCGTTGCTCCGCACGGCCAGCCCAGCAGCAGCATGGTCAAGGCAAAGCCTGCTACCACCGGGGAACGATCAAGAACCGTCTGCACATACATCGGCAGGAATGTCGTCAGCCCCATGATCGACATGCTGGCCAGAAAAACCGCCAGATTGGAAAATGCGATCGGGCGCTTCAGCCAGAGGTCTGGCGCAACCATAGGCTCCTTCGCGCGACGCTCCTGCCAGATGAAGGCGATCAGCGAAAGACCGAAGAGAACCGCTGCTACAATTCCTTCTGGCGAAATCCCACTCTCCATCAGGGTAAGCGCTATCATTAACGAGGATATGGAGACGGCGAAAAGTGCTGCGCCAAACACATCTACTGATACCGGCTTGGACCGCTTCTCTTCATGTAGGAAGAGAAGAAAGCCCGACGCCGCCAGAATACCGACCGGCACATTGATCCAGAACACCCACGCCCAGCTCAAATTGTGAATTATCAGACTGCCAAGCAACGGACCGACAACGGCTGATAATGCCCACACGCTGGCAAGATATCCTTGAACCTTGCTGCGCTGAGCTCCCGGAAAAAGGTCCGCTACCACGGTCATGGCAGCAGGTTGGATCGCCCCTGCCCCGATACCTTGCAATAGCCGAAAAACAATCATCGAAGGCATCGACCAAGCGAAACCAGCAAGTACTGAAGCGGCAAGGAACAGAACGATACCAAAAATAAGAACCGGCTTGCGACCATAGATATCTGCAAGTTTGCCAAACACGACGGTCGTCGCGGTCTGGGTCAACAGGAATGACGAGAAAACCCAGGAATACAGATTGAGCTGGCCCAGTTGCGCTGCGATCTGCGGCATTGCGGTCGACACAATCGTTGCCTCGACGGCGATCATGGCCATGCTTGCCATAATCGCGGCGACAACAAGCCCGCGATGAGAATGTTTTTCTGTCATGGATGGCTTTCAGACCAGAGTTGGTCGTCGTTGAGGGAAGACTTGGCGCTTCCGACCCGTTTTTTAGACCTGCTCGACCACCATCGCAATACCTTAACCGCCGCCCGAATACACATTGTTGCTATCTCACTTGAGTCAGTCAGTCGCAAAGCTTGGCATGTACATTCGCTTCAGATGCTTCTGACGTACGGCCAAAAGCATTTCGCGTTCAGTTTGCATCATTGCAATGCACTGTCTGCTTGTCTTTACGCGCAACTTATTCGAAAACCGCTTCGCACTTTTCTCGATGTGCTCTTACCCCTTGGAGAATGACCATGACAAACAACGCAGCCCCCTATTTTCTAGAGGATACGGACGAAAGCGAGATTTCTTCCGATGTCGCAGGCATTGGCAATTTTCTGGTAACCACCCATGTGCCCGTCCGGCCAGATGGCTCCATGGAAACCGGTGACATAACGGCCCAAAGCGAATGCACGCTGAACAGCCTCAAAACATCGCTCGAAAAGGCCGGCAGCAGTCTGGCGAATGTCATTCACCTGACAATATACCTGACGGACATCAATGAACGCCCTGCTTTCAACGAAGTTTACCTGCGCTTTTTCAAAAAGCCATTTCCTGTTCGTTGCGCCGTGGGCGTTGCCGGGCTCGCGACTCCGGATATGCGGGTCGAAGTCACGGCGATGGCAGTACGCAATCAATAGTTGCTACACCGACAATCAGACGGCTTGGTTCGTCACATCGGGGCCTCATGCGAAGAGCCCCGAACTCAAGCAGACTTCAACCCACATTCTGCTCGAATAGCATACCATCATGCGTTAATTTCATGACATGCCCCTTCGGCCAGCCTAGCCGTCACTTCCGCGTTTATGCAATGCTCCTGCATCAAACCAGAGGAGGGGTTCGATAAAATGAAAAAAATCATAACAATAATGGGTATCGCAGGCGCCATTCTGGCTACCGGGTTCTCTGCTCATGCGGGAGAGACGCTGGATCGCGTCATGGAAAAAAAGGCCGTGGTTGTGGCTACCAATCCAGGCTGGCCACCTCAAAGCTTTCTAGATGACTCCAATAAACTGGTAGGCTTCGACGTCGACGTGGCCAATGAGATCGGCAAGCGCCTTGGGGTCGCAGTGTCCTTCGAAACGCCTGACTGGGCAACATTGACAGGTGGGCGTTGGCAGGGACGTTATGACGTCGGCGTCGGATCAGTTACCCCCACCAAAGCGCGCGCCAACGTAATCGATTTTGCTGGTGTCTACTACTACAGCCCCTATGTCTATGTCGTTCATAAGGACAGCGAAGCAAAATCTGTCGCTGATCTTAAGGGCAAAGTCATCGGTGTCGAGACCGCAACCACCTCGGAAGATTTTGCTCGTCGGCAGCTAGAAATCGACGCACCTGGCCTCCCCCCTATTGAGTACAAGCTCGAACCAGGCGAAATCCGCACCTATGCGGATTCCATGTTGCCATTCGACGATCTGAGACTGGGGGACGGTGTTCGTGTCGACGCAATCATCGCTCCGGAGCAGACGGCACAGAACGCCATCAAAAATGGATATCCCGTGAAGATCATTGAGGGCGAGTATGCTTTCCGTGAGCCGCTCGTTGTAATCGCCGAAAAGAATGATCCAGAATGGACAGCCAAGATCGGCGAAATCATCAAGCAGATGAAGTCTGACGGTACTTTGGCAAGCCTCACCTCGAAGTGGTACGGCAAGGACTACAGCGCCGACTAATATTATTCTTACGTCAGTATCGAAATGAGCCATCGCTCCGATGGCTCATACGATATGCTTTTTCTGGTGTTACGATGACTTATCCCGTCACATATTACAGTCATACCAAGGCGGACGACTTCGTACGCCCGACGCTTGAACGCGAATTGACAGCAGATGTCGTAGTGATTGGCGGCGGGCTGGCTGGATTATCGGCCGCGTTGCAGATGTCGCAGGCGGGCAAGAAAGTTGTTGTTCTGGAAGCCGAAAGCATTGGTTTCGGCGCATCTGGACGCAATGGCGGGTTTGTCAGCCCCGGTTTTGCAACGGGTGGCGACGCCATTGCTGCCCGCACCGGAGATACTGTCGCCAGAACGCTTCATGAAATGTCGATTGAGGGCGTCGAGTTCGTTCGGCAGAACATAGACACGCTAAAGATCGGGGAAGCCCAACTTTCTCCCGGCATTATGAGCGTTCGCCGATATGACGATGGTGACAGCCTGAAACACTATGCCGATCAGCTCTATCGCGACTATGGCTACAAGATCGAGTTTCATACGACAACAGAAACGCGCAACATCCTGAATTCCAAGCGCTACTTCCAGTCGGTCCGCGACCCCAACGCCTTTCACATCCATCCGTTGAACTATTTGCGGGCACTCGGTCGCGAGATAGAGCGGCTTGACGGACAGATATTCGAACATAGCCGTGTCGTCCAAGTGTTCGACCACAGCGATGGCAAGCTTATAAAAACGGCCCATGGACAAGTCAAAGCAGGCGCTGTGCTGATCACCACAGGTGGTTACACTGACGGTCTGGTCGGACAGATCAAGCGCGCATATTTACCGATCGCAACTTATGTGATGGTCAGCGAAGAGGCACCTGAACTGATTGCATCGGCGATCCGCACCACATCCGCGATTGGTGATAACCGTCGGGCCGGTGACTATTACCGCGTGATCGATGACGGTCGGAGACTTTTATGGGGCGGGCGCATCACGACGAGAGCTGCCGATACACCAGGCGTAGTGCGCGAGTTGCGCAACGAAATGGTCGGAACATATCCCCAGCTAGCTTCACTGAAGACAGAACTGGCCTGGTCGGGCCTGATGTCCTACGCCAGACATCTGATGCCCCAGATCGGTCAAATCGATCATTCCACCTGGTACTGCACGGCTTTTGGTGGCCACGGGCTTAACACGACTGCCATCGGCGGCAAGGTCGTCGCCGAAGCTATTTGCGGACAAAGTGACCGTTATAAACTCTTCGAAAAATTCGGACTTGTCTGGGCTGGAGGCGCTGCTGGCCTTGCAGCCGCTCAACTAACCTATTGGAAATTGCAGATGCAGGATTGGCTTGCGGAGCGAAAGGCAAGCTAACAGGGAGAGAACATGCTTGGGAGGTTTTTTCTAACAAGGCCGGAGGCCGCTAAACGTACCGTTCAGGTAGCGTTTTTTGTTATCCTGACGGCATTCTTCTGTTTCCTGAATGTCCGGTTTTCCGGCATCACAAACTGGTTGGGCATCGATCCGAAAGTCGCGAAGGCAGGCTTCACCAAATCGACATTGCTCTCCGCCATTCTGCTTAGTCTTATCATCTTCGCCAATTGGAGCTTTCTGCGACTTTTTCCTCGCTGGGCACAGATCATAGCAATATGGCTGGAACTGTTCCTGCTGCTGATGATCTTCTTCTATTCATTCGATCTCTCATTTGAGTTTATAGCCCGAAAGATTGGGTTTCTGATCAGTCAGGGTGTCGTCACGACGCTTTATATTTCCGCAGCCTCGATTTTTTTCGCAACCATTCTGGCACTGATCGGCGCAGTGGCCAAACTTTCAAAGAACGGCCTTATCTACGGCTTGGCGACCTTCTACACCTCGCTCTTCCGCGGCCTGCCGCTGTTGATGCAGATCTATATTATCTATCTTGGGCTGCCCCAGGTAGGCTACGTCATCGGACCTATCCCCGCTGGTATCCTGGCGCTATCCCTGTGTTACGGTGCCTATATGACGGAGATCTTTCGCGCAGGAATTGAAAGCATCTCGCGCGGGCAGCAAGAGGGTGCGGCTGCACTGGGTCTGGGGCCTTCCCAAACGATGTGGCTTGTCATTCTTCCTCAGGCCATGCGCATTATCATCCCACCGACTGGCAACCAGTTTATCGCGATGCTCAAAGACTCGTCACTTGTCTCCGTCATCGGCGTATGGGAGCTCATGTATCTTGCCCGCACCCAAGGCCAAACCGAGTTCCGGCACATCGAAATGCTCATCACCGCATCGATGATCTACTGGGCTCTGTCCATCGTGCTGGAATACGGTCAGGCTAAACTCGAAGCTCGCTTCAAACGTTCTCTCGCGCGTTGAGAGCAGCAGAAAATCCAATTTTCGTTCTGTCACCCCGAAACGGGGTGACATTCCTTTAAGCTATAAGCAGAGCGACCATGGACAAGCGCCACGAAATTCTGTTCGAGCCAATCAAGATTGGCCCCGTCACGACAAAGAACCGCTTCTATCAGGTCCCGCACTGCAGCGGCATGGGACACCGCTATCCTGAACATGATCTGCGGTTGCGTGAGATGAAAGCCGAAGGCGGCTGGGGCGTGGTTTCCACACAGGAAACGGAAATCCATCCCACGTCGGATATCACCCCTTCCAATCAAGGTCGCATATGGGATGACAAAGATGCCGACCGTCTTCAAAAACTGACCGATGCCGTTCACCAGCATGGAAGCCTCGCCGCAATACAGCTTGTGCATAACGGCATCCACGTCTCCAACCGCTTGACCAGACTACCGCCTCTCGGCCCTATGGACATGATAGTCGATGTGGAAGATCCGGTTCAGGCAAGAGCCATGGACAAGGCCGATATTACCCGGTTTCGCAAATGGCATCGCGATGCCGCGCTTCGCGCTAAACGAGCTGGTTTCGATATTATCTATGTTTATGCAGGGCACGATATGACCCTGCTGCAGCATTTTCTACTGAAGCGTTACAATAGCCGCACGGACGAATATGGCGGGTCGTTCGAAAACCGCCTGCGCTTGTTTCGCGAGGTACTGGCAGATACACGCGACGCCGTCGGTGACAAGTGCGCGATTGCCGTGCGCTTTGCAGTCGAAGAGTTTCTCGGGGACCAGGGCATCCAGCACAACGGCGAAGGACGAGACGTAATTGCAGCGCTCGCCGAAGAACCTGATCTCTGGGATGTCAACTTGTCCGGCTGGTCCAACGACAGCCAGACATCCCGCTTTTCGCAGGAAGGCTTTCAGGAGCCTTATATCTCGTTTGTAAAATCACTCACCAGCAAACCCGTTGTAGGTGTTGGGCGTTACACTTCACCGGACACCATGGTACAGGCAATCCGGTTGGGCGTTCTGGATATTATCGGTGCCGCTCGCCCTTCAATCGCCGATCCATTTTTGCCGGAAAAAATCCGGAGCGGCCGTGTCGATAACATTCGCGAATGTATCGGCTGCAATATATGCACTGCCAGCGACAACATTGTTGCGCCGCTACGATGCACGCAGAACCCAACGATCGGCGAAGAAGCGCGCAAGGGGTGGCACCCGGAGAAGATCAGCAGGCTGCAAACTGCCGAGAAAGTTCTGGTGGTCGGCGGGGGGCCGGCTGGCCTTGAAGCGGCCCGCGCCATGGCGGAGCGCGGTGCAGAAGTCATCGTAGCCGAAAAGCATACCTATTGGGGTGGACGCGTGACGGAGGAAGCAGCCCTTCCCGGCCTGGCAAGCTGGGCGCGTGTTCGAGACTGGCGCATGACGCAATTGCAGCGCGCGAATAATGTGGAGATGTATCTCGACAGTCATCTGGATACCGATGAGATCCTGGCTTACGGAATTCCACACGTGGTGCTGGCTACCGGCGCTTGTTGGCGAACGGACGCAGTCGGCCGCTCTCACAGGAAAACTCTGGAAACACTGGAAGGACGAACCCTCAGCGTCGATACCATTCTGAGAAACAAGGCGTCACTGGACGAGTTCCCCGGACCGATGGTGATATTCGATGACGATCGCTATTATCTCGGCTCTGTTCTGGCCGAACTCGCCATCAGTCATGGCATTGACACGACACTTGTAACGCCGGCCCCAATCGTGGCTCCCTGGACGGAGCACACGCTCGAACAGTCCAAAATTCAGACGCGATTGATAGAGCAAGGCGTCAAGATAATTCCATTGCATAAGCTCGCAAAGCAGACATCTGACAGTCTGGCGGTTGAGTGCGTTTATTCCGGCAAGGAAACCGAAATCCCATGTGGTACGTTGGTACCAGTAACCAGCCGCTATCCGAACAATATGTTGTCAGCGACGTTAGAAGCCCGCAGGGATGAATGGCAAGACGCGGGTATCAAATCTGTTACGGCAATCGGTGACTGTTACGCGCCGTCAATCATTGCTGCTGCGGTCTATAGCGGCCATCATTACGCCCGTAATTTTAACGCGTCAGCCTTAGAAAATATGGATTTTTACAGATAAACGCTTATCCGCTCGATCAGCTTCCAAGGTGTTACTTTAACGGATTCATTCCTCCTCTTCAGCGTCTGAGGCGGAGGACGAAAGTCAGCCTTCGCGCTGTCTTTTGCGGATGTTTTGGCTTTTGTCCAAAAAAAACCCGCCTTCAGGCGGGTTGATTTGGTTGCGGGGGCAGGATTTGAACCTGCGGCCTTCAGGTTATGAGTGATATTTTGACAGTTTTTCCGATCCTTCGATTGGCTTTCTGTTTGCACTCTACTGTTCGATAAGCCTCGGTTTTCTATTGATATTCTTTTGTCGTCATCCCATCCTTTTTCACGACTGGCCACGCCACGACTTTCTTCCTGACGCTTCCACTATGCTTCCACGAAAGCACAATCTGAAAGCCGGAGAAAGACGCTGGATGATGACCTGGGTTGGATGGAAGGATGGATGCCATGGCGGTAAAACTTACCAAGCGCAGTATCGAACAGCTTGCTGTCAGGGAAAAGGATTATATCGCCTTCGACAGCGAACTTCCCGGCTTCGGTGTTCGTGTCATGCCAAGCGGCAGACGCTTCTTCCTCGTGCAGTATAGAAGGAATGGCAGATCGCGCCGCGTCATGCTTGGCATGTTCGGACCGATTACCGCTGATCTCGCCCGTAAGGAGGCAACCAGACTGCTCGGCAATGTCCGGGGTGCCGATGGCGATCCTGCTGCCGACCGTGACAGGGAGCGACAGTCGATTACCGTCGTGGAACTTGGCGCACGCTTTATGAAGGAACATGTTGCCGTTCGCTGTAAACCCACCACGCAAAGTGAATACAAGCGTTCGGTCGAACTGTTCATCAATCCGTTTTTTGGAAAGCAGCGTGCCCGAACCGTGACGCCTGCCGATGTGGCGGAACTTCATGGTTCCCAGTCTCATATCCCCTATCAGGCAAACAGGACACTTGGTGTCCTATCGAAAATGATGAGCCTTGCGGAAATATGGGGCATACGGGAGCGCCATACCAATCCCTGTGAAGACATCAGACGATATCCCGAACACAAGCGCGAGCGGTTTTTGTCAGCACGGGAACTGAAAAGGCTGGGCGACGCAATGACGGCACTGGAGAAGGATGGAGAGTTGACCGTCCATGCAGTTGCCGCCTTCCGGCTTCTTCTGCTGACAGGCTGCCGATCATCGGAAATCCAGAAGCTGAAATGGGAATATGTCTATCTGGAAGAACACGAGCTTCGGCTTCCTGATAGCAAGACGGGTGCAAAGAAGGTTCATCTTGGCAAGGCAGCCGTTGCCATTCTGGAGAAGCTGCCGCGAGTGAAGGACAATCCCTATGTCATCGTCGGTCACATAGACGGACACCATCTCAACGACATGCAGAAGCCATGGAGGCGCATTCGCAAGGCAGCCGAACTGGAAGACGTCCGCATTCATGACTTACGGCACACATTTGCATCAGGCGGCCTTCTCGTCGGCGAAGGCCTGCCGATGATTGGCAAGCTTCTCGGTCACAGTCAGGTTCAGACCACAGCCCGCTATGCCCATCTTGCCGCCGATCCCATCAAACAGGCAGCGACAAGAATTTCTGAGAGATTGGCAGAGGCGTTGGGGTGAAGATCACCAGCGCAAACTATCACGCTGGCTGCAAGTGAGCTTGGCGCCCCAGCTTACGACAGCAACTCGATGCCGTGTTTCTGCACGATAGAAAGGAGCTTGAGCGCGGGTCCACTCGGCCGCTTCGCGCCGGTTTCCCATTTTTGAACCGTGGATTCGCTCGTATTCAAATAGCGCGCGAAGACCGGCTGGCTGACATGGTTTTTCTCGCGTAACGCCTTGATTTCCGGCGGGGTCAGTTCCTGAGGTACAACCAGACAGGTTTCATCGAAGGTCTTCATGGTCGCCTTGTCGATAGTGCCCGTCTTATACATGCCTTCGACAGCGCTATGGATCGCTTCGAATGCGTCGCTCTTGAATTTGCGCTTAGTCGCCATTGTCAATCTCCAACAAAACACCGCTTTCTATTTCGGCGTCGATATCTTCCGGCGTCTTGCGCCGATAAAGCTCGGCAAGCTTTCTAAACGCCAGAAGTTCACTATTATCGATGTTTGCCCGATCCTTTTTTGCAAAGAGATAGGCAAACACCCACAACTCTCCTGCCTTGGCCAGAACAATCGAACGATACATATTATCGTTCAACCGCTTCTTGAACACACCGCCTCCCAGATCGTCGGCCTGCCCCAGAGCGATCTGTTCGATCGCCCGGAAAAGAGCCTTGTCCGAAATTCGGGCTTTCTTCGCTGCCTTTGCGAACCATGCCGTTTTGAAAGCTCGTTCTGACATTGGATATATAGCACTTAGTGCTACCCTTATCAAGATTGCTGGAGAATGCCTATCGGCGTCATGCTGCTTCCCATACCTGATTCAGAATTTTTGCCGCAAGCGCTGCCTTATCCTGCGGCAGAAAACGACCGTAATGATACGCAACCATTTCCGGCGTGTCCTGAATTGCATAACTCGCCTGTTCGTAAGAACCGGTCTGTTTGAGAATATGAGTGGCCAGAACATCGCGGACATTATGCGGACCGTGCGGCAGGAGCCCCTTGATAGCACCACGTCCTGTATAGGGATTATAAATCCCGTAGCGTTGGATTGTCAGCCTCCACGCTTCATAGAAAGTTGTCTGATTATAGCTGGCATCCTTGCTGGTGGTCTTGACCGTCTTTACGAACAGGGTGCCAGGATCTTCGCATTGTCGAAGCAGAACTTTCCGGTGCCGGCCTATATAGGCTTCGAGATAATCATAGAGACCCTGCAAATCAGGCAGAACCAGCCGGAACGGCTTTGAGCCGAAAAATGATGAGTTCGCGTTTTTAAATGCGTTGGACGGGATAAGCACTTCCCATCCATGATCTCGTTCACTCCAACGGATTTCGCCCCGCTTCATGTCTTCCAGCCGACGCTCTGAGGTCGGAAAGTGACCGCGTGGACAAACGAGCAATTGCCGAAGGTTTTTCTGACGCAAGCCGAGATGAAGTCCAAGACGCAGCATGAGAAAGGAACGGACAGCCTCGGCCGCCGAAACCGGATAGCGATTTTCGTCAGGAAGCCGGCGGATGATTTCCTCGGTGATCTTGCGATATTCAGCAAGCGGGCTTTCCGCCTCCAGCACCGGCATAATAGGTTCGAAGGGATCACGGTGGACCCGCATGACGCGCTGGATTTCTTTTGAACGATGAGCAGCGTGCCTGAAACAGGTTGCGCAGGCTGCGTGCCAATCCTCTTTTGCCATTGCAATCTCGTTTTCAGTGATAAGACCAGCGACAGGCCTTATGTTGCGGGAAAGCTCGGGATGCTGCCACAACCAGCCGGTTTCAGGACGTGTCATGCTAAGCAGAACGCTCAACATGTCATGTTCCCAGGACGTATAGAATCCACGCCGCTTTTCGCGCCATTGCAAATACCAGTCCCACACGCCCGGGAAAACAAGGAGTCCGAATGTCAACTGGCTCAGCGGAACACCGCGTCCTTTGATCTCACCTTTGGGAGAAGCCGCCAACGCACCGAACATCAAACCGAGATGCTCGATTTTCTGCGAGGCCGTTTCTTCTCCCCAAACGCCGTTGCGCTGAAAACCCATTGTGGTCAATGTTGCTGTTTTGAAGCGAACGAGATTTGCCATTTCCATCGACAACCGCGGCGGGGCATCCACCACCCCTGCCAGAAGATCAGGATCCTCGATTTCGACCTGATCAATTTCATCATCCCAGTTCAAGCTCTCGGCGCCCCGGTGAGCCGATAGCGCATTGCCATATGATATGGCCGGAAAGCGGATTGCATAACGCTGGCGCGTTGCACTTGCCTGAAAACGCCGATAATCGGTCGAGCCTGAAATGATAACTCGCCGCACCCAATCCAATATTTCTTGACGTTTGCTGAATGGCAATTTGTTGAAATCATCCGGCAGATGCCAGGCAAGCCGTCGCCGTTCCGCAGCACCTATATTCTCGCCGACATTCAAACCATAAGCGGAACGAGCCTGATGAGGAAGCTTGGCTTTGAAATAGCCATCGCGAAGGCGATAGCGTCGCTCAATACGCGACAATATCTCAAAGCTCTCAACTGATCTCGGCATTTTACTGCCATTCAGCCAACTCATCAAAGTCGTGCGGTCAAAAGTTTCATCGCCTTTGACCTCCGCTTGATGCAGTTTCCAATATGTTTCGCCATGTCGGCGCAGATGATAACTGAGCGCACTTTGGAAATCCGCCGGATCCTCCGTCCAGTCGAAGAGCGGGGTCGGAAATTCCTCCACCGATTTGGACGGTACCCTACCCTTCTTTTCCGGTGATCGCCCCTTTTGGGATTGCGGCTTTTTTGATGCCGAAGCTCGGGAAGGCTTTGCGACTTTTAAGGATCGTTTGGGCTTCAAATTGTCCTCGGAACAGCTACTACGCGACCCTTCATGACCAATCCAGCGGATAATCGCCTCTAATCCTGGCTCAAGCGCACGCTTCAAGCTTTCCGTCAGTTCAGTGTCTATATCGCAATCAATCCCAAACGAGTGCCAGTCAATACGATTGGCGCGCGCCGGCGGCTTTTTCCTGTCGCAAATCAACCCAACCAAGTGCCGTTTGATATTATCCAGGGCAGGACCTGAAACAAGCGGAGCAATGCGCAAATCGCAGAAACTGGATATTTTACGTTGAAAATGAACCGTTGAAGCAGATTGTATTCTCATAGCAGCCAATGTCTTTGAACTCGTTGTTCCCTACGATGGGAGGGCGGCTGCTATCGCGATATATTTAACCAATTCTGAAGTTCGGATGCTGCTTAAAAAAACTCTGACATGAGAGGTACAAAACTTGAAGCGAACTTCGGTTCGTGCGCGGTTGATTGAAACTGCCTTCGGCTCTATCGCTAATTATTGGCTTTACGCCTTCGATATAAGTTAGATAAAACAATTATGAGCAGCGTGGAAAGATGAGGGGCTAATGTTGAAACGTTCAGAGAGGCAAGTATTTGCCTACGATATAACCGTGGGTGCAAGGGCCCAGAATGCGCCACCTCCACCGCTACAAGAAATCATCAATGCCTGGCAAGCAATGTATAACGTAGGCGATTGCTCGCACGAACGCGAGAAAGGGGCGGTCATTTATCGGATCGGCGACATCGATATCGATCAGCAAGGTCAGATCGCCCGAATACTAATCAGACGTTGTGACACAAACGCCGCAAACGCAGTTTATTCACATCGACATACAGGCGTCCCAAGGATAGCAGCAAAACAGGCAGATGAGGGAGGTGACCGCGCAGCACATTTAGTTCTTTCACTTGCGGAACAGAGCGGCCAACCGAACCATTATCTCTGCCACCTTGAAGGTGTTCCAGGGCTCAGCCATAGGCTAGTTCAGGCGATGTTGAACGCAGTGCTCAAGAAGGCGATTACCGATAGACGTGCCGTTTTCGAGTATGCGGGCACGAATGGTGCCCGTGTTCGAGGAGGAGGTGCGAAAATGCACTCATTCGTTCCCTCGATTGAGTTGTCGGGACATCTCTCTCAAGCTTTGATCCAAGATATGGAAAACGGCATTATTGAAAACGTGACCCTTGTGAACAGCCATGCCCACAATAATCTGGGTGGAAATCAGTATCTTGTGGAAAGTGAGAAGTCTATAAAAATTCGCGTTGACAGAGCCATTCCCAGCCAAGGTCGTGTGACCACGCTTCTCAATGCATTCCGCACGCGACAGGCCGATTTTCACACAGCTAAGGTTCGCTTCAAGGACCCATCAGGCGTTAGCAGAGCCATAGATTATGATATCGCATCGGGAACGCCGGAGCAGCAAAATTATATAAAGTCCTATTTTGTCAAAAACATAAAACCACCAATGGATGAGTCTTCGGTAAAGCTCGCACCTTTTCTGGCCAACGCCATGAAAGCACGCGTCATAGCGGAGAGAACGTAGGTTGAGATGATTTGGTATCAGATCAGGAGAGCATTCGCATTTGGGAAGATCAAACACCCCGACCTTGCGCCGTTCCTGACATGGGTACCGCTCACTGTGGGCCTCCTGCTTTCACTCGGCTTCGAACTCTTGCCGGTTCGCCCCAAATTTACAGGGGATGGTAGCGTAAGCAGGCACATGCTGAACGTATTTGCAATCCTTCCTGGTTTTTACATCGCAGCCCTAGCTGCTGTTGCGACGTTCAATCGGGAGGAGATGGATTTCGAAATGCCAAATCCGGCGCCAAAAATGGTTTTAAGAACCAGAGGCGTCGACCAAGAAATGTCCCTCACGTTCCGCATGTTCTTATCGCACATGTTTTCTTACTTAACGGCCCTTTCTTTCGTCGCAGTCTTCCTATTTATGGGCGCTGAACTTATTGCACCCAGTGCAAAGCTTCTTATAGAAATGCTACCAACCGCTTGGAAACGTATTGCTATCTTTGTGGTGAGCGGCGGCTATCTCCTGCTCTCATTCTGGCTTGCGGCAAAAATTGTCCTTACAACGATGATCGGGCTTTATTTCTTAGCAGAAAGAATCCACAGACCGCAGGTTTAACGATAATCCTTTCTGTTCTGCACAGCCTGAGTCCAGCTGCATGCAATAATCGCCGAACCACCCATTTCGATGGAAATTAAAGAGCGAATCGGATCAAAATAATAGGCGTGGTGCTTGGGAACAGAAAAACGATGACCGCAGCCGACCTGTCCGTCGTCGAATGATTTGAGACTATTTGTGTTTTTGAAGATTGGAGTTTCCGGCTCGGTTTGGGGTTTGATTTAAGCGGCTTTGGCTTGGTGGTTCAAGCGGCGTTTTTTGATCGTGTCTCGTTTGATCCTTTCGCGTTCGAGCAGGATGGTCTGTCCGCGTCC
>NZ_VEWK01000059.1 GCF_006376675.1 Brucella pecoris | reverse complement strand
TGGACTTGCCCTTATTTAGTGGAGAGGTTCTGTCACTAATTTACGGTTTATCATCTCGAACTTGATCGGTGATTTATACCCGAGTGCAGAATGTCTGCGCACAGGATTATAGAAGCCGTCAATGTATTCGCCAATGGCTTTGATTGCATCCTGACGTGTGTAGAACACAGTTCGCCATATCAGTTCTGACTTGATCGTCTTGAAGACGGTTTCCACCATCGAATTATCATAACAATTTCCTCTTCCGCTCATCGATGGAAGCATTTTGTGAGCTTCGAGAATTCTGCGATACTCATAACTGGCATATTGGCTTCCCCTGTCCGAGTGTTGGATCAGTCCCGGCTTTGGTTGCCGGATTGCAATAGCCTTCTTCAAAGCACAGATCGCTAGATCTTTTTTCATCCGATCCCGCGCTTCCCAGCCGATAATACGACGAGAGTAAAGATCGACAACAATTGCTAGATACAGCCAACCTTCTGCGGTCCATATATAACTGATATCGACACCCCATTTCTGATCTGGTCCATTACAAGTGAAGTCCTGATCCAGAAGATTGGGAGCAACAGGCTCACCATGATTGCTATCGGTCGTGCGTTTGAAGCGCGTTTTCTGCCGGGCTTTCAAGCCATTTTCTCGCATCAGTCGCGCCGTGCGGTGACGACCTGCCCGAATGCCTTCTTCGTTCAGTTCGACATGCATTCGAGGGCTACCATAGGTTTCACGTGACAGTGCAAACTGATTGCGAATATGCGCCAGGATAACCATGTCATCAAGCTGGCGGCGGCTGGGGACGCGATGCTTCCATGCATAATAACCACTAATGCTGACACCTGCGAAGGCGCACAAACGCGACAGAGACATATGGACCTTCTCCGTATCGATGAAAGCAAACTTCATCGACTTGTCTCCCGAGCGAAGAAGGCCGTCGCTTTTTTTAATAAGTCTCGTTCCTGTCGTAGAAGCTCGTTTTCTTTTCGAAGCCGAGCAAGCTCCTGGCTCATGTCTTCATGCGGACCGGAGAGTAAATCGTTCTCAGCAAAATTACGACGCCAGCGGTCAAGTGTTGATTTGCCAATGCCAAGGTCCTCGGCAACCGATGAAATGCTTCGACCACTCGTCGTTAAAATCCGAACGGCTTCGCGTTTGAATTCTTCTGTAAATTCTCGCTGCTTCAATTCTAAGTCTCCTGTCAGTCTTGTCTAACAGAAGCCCTCCATTTTTGAAGGGGAAGTCCA
>NZ_VEWK01000058.1 GCF_006376675.1 Brucella pecoris | reverse complement strand
CGGAAATGAAAATCCTCAATCAGCGTCGGACCGCGCGCGCCGACCTTGAGCGTATTGAGGTCATCCGAAACCGGCCCACCTTGGGCGGTGGTCATGACCGGCGTCTTGTCCTCGGCGAGTTGATGAAGGTCTCCGCCTCGGCCTGCGTCGAGCTTCTGATCATGAAGCGTGAGCGACTTCCGTCCATTTGTGGCCTTGTTGCTGGCTGACATGGCTGGCTCCGATTCTTTCGCGATTTATGTTCAAATGAAAAGGGTGCCGAGTGGCACCCTTAGTTCATGATCACGCTGCTTTGGCGGGTTGGTTAGCTGACGCATCCGCAAGTTTCGTCAGATCACTGTCCGTCTTGGATTCTTCCTGCAGCGTCTGGTCGAGTAGTTTTGCAGCATCGGTCATGCCAAGCTCCGTCGCCCACCGCTTCAATGTCCCATAACGAGTGATTTCGTAATGTTCGACCGCCTGTGCAGACGAGATCAGGCCGGCGTCTAACGCCGCGGTATCCTTGAATTCCTCCATGATCTCCTCGGCTTCGGCGATAATTCCCTCGATCGCATCGCAAGTCTTGCCTCTTGCTGTCTTGCCCATGATTTCGAACACTTGGACTAGTCGCTCGACGTGGCCTTCAGTCTGTTCACGGTGCTTTTCGAAAGCCGTTTTCAAATCTTCAGAGTGCGCTGCACGCTTCATTTTTGGCAGGGCCTTGAGAATTTTACGTTCAGCGTAATAGATGTCCTTGAGAGTATCGTGGAATAAGTCTTCGAGATTTTTTTCCTTGGCCATAATTCATCTCCTCTTATGAATTGGTTACCACAAATCGCCGGTAAAGTTCCGGCAGTAAGTGATCAATGGCTGATGAGACAGGCAGGAAACTGCGTCTCTGCCTCCTCGTTTAACGCCGTGTCGAAATTTAAGTTCCCGGCCGGACGGCCACAGTTTCTATTCCGACAGAAGCGTTCGACGAGATATCTGCGACTGATTTGTGGGAACTCCTATCTTGCGCAGGCGCCAGCCCCTTCCCATCTGACGGAATGTCAACTGTTTTCAAAAAATCCGATCCGCATCATGCGGAACAAAATCTCGCAGACGCAGTTTCCCACGTGGCGATAACACCCGCCAAGCGCCAGAAACTCATTTAACACCGGGACATGGCGCAGCCCTGCCTGGTGTTGTCACGTTAACTGGGCTGCAGTTGCCTGCCTGACGGTTTGGGCGTAAATTTTGGCGATGCAGACATCAGATATCATCTTCAAGCGTCACCGTTTT
>NZ_VEWK01000057.1 GCF_006376675.1 Brucella pecoris | reverse complement strand
AGAGGTGGTTCGGTTTGTCTGAACAGTTTCGGGCGTTTCGTTAAGTGGATTTCCGCCGCGATTATGCCGCCACCATCATTGGTGTCAGCGCGTTGAAGTAGACCTGATCCGGCGTCTGCCGGTCAAGGGATGAATGTGGGCGTCGGCTATTGTAAAAGGTCAGATATCGACCGATGCCGACGCGGGCCTCAGACACGGTCTTGTAGGCGTGGAGATAAACCTCCTCATATTTGATCGACCGCCAGAGCCGCTCGACGAAGACATTGTCCCGCCACGCGCCCTTGCCATCCATCGAGATGGCGACTTCCGCCTTCTTCAGCACGGTGGTGAAGTCAATGGACGTGAACTGCGATCCCTGATCTGTGTTGAAGATATCCGGCTTGCCATAGCGGGCCAGCGCTTCCTCAACCGCTTCGATGCAGAAGGCCGCTTCCATCGTGATCGACAGTCGCCACGATAAAACCTTGCGGCTGAACCAGTCCACGACGGCGCAGAGATAGACAAAACCACGCGCCATGGGGATATAGGTCAGATCCATTGCCCACACCTGGTTGGGCCGGGTGACCGCCAGCTTGCGCAGGAGATAGGGATAGATTTTGTGCCCTGGCGCTGGCTTCGAGGTGTTCGGGCGGCGATAGATTGCCTCAATGCCCATCTTTTTCATCAGCGTTGCGATATGAAGCCGCCCAGTTTCCAGCCCTTCTCCTCTCAAAAGCCCTTGCAACATCCGACTTCCGGCAAAAGGGTAGTCGAGATGCAGTTCGTCGATCCGCCGCATCAAAGCCAGATCGCTGTCCGACACTGATCGTGGAGAATAGTAGACGCTGCTACGGCTGAAGCCGAGAAGCCGGGCCTGCCTTGCAACCGACAGCTTGTGCGCGCGGTCAATCATTTTTTTCCGCCCAGCAATCCCGCCTTGCCGAGCGCACCGGACAAAAAATCGTTCTCCAGCGTCAGTTCGCCGATTTTGGCATGAAGCGTTTTGACATCAACGGTTGGCCCTGTCGGTTCCGCCTTGTTCTCATCACCGAAAACGCCGGTCGCCCCCTCAAGGAGCTGGTCTTTCCACTGCTTAATCTGGTTGGCATGCACGTCGAACTGCTGGGACAATTCCACCAGTGTCTGCTCGCCTCGAATGGCGGCAAGCGCCACCTTTGCCTTGAAAGCCGGGCTGTGGTTCCGGCGTGGTCGTCTCGTCATGGTATCTCCTGTTCTCGGCATCTAAGCCGAAGTCAGGCAGAAATTCCACTTATCTCCGCTGTCCAGATTTCCCGAACCACCTCT
>NZ_VEWK01000056.1 GCF_006376675.1 Brucella pecoris | reverse complement strand
CATGTTATGGGATGGACGCCTCCCTCCGAACCTTCAGAATGAAAGGCCAACCAAAGGAGGAAGTCATGACATTCGAATTGCTCGCAATCGATCTCGGAAAGTCGTCGTTTCATCTGCACAGCATTGCTTCAGATGGCGCTATTCTGTCGCGCAAGGTCAGCAGATCGAAGTTGGCCGAGACTGTTAACGCACTCGCACCAAAGACGATTGCTATGGAAGCGTGCGCCAGTGCGCATCACTGGGGACGGCAATTCAAAGATAATGGGCGAGAGGTCCTGCTTATCAACCCTCGCTTTGTGAAGCCCTTCGTTCGCGGCTCCAAAAACGACGCCGTAGATGCTGCGGCAATTTATGAAGCGGCGACCCGGCCGACCATGCGATTTGTGCCGGTCAAATCGATCACACAGCAAGACGTTCAGTCGCTGCATAGAGTTAGAGAACGTATGATCATCCAGCGTACATCGCTGATCAATCATGCACGCGGTCTTCTCGCCGAATATGGCATCGTGTTGCCGCAAGGAGCATGGCGTTTTGTATCCCAGGCACCCGCGGCTGTTGAGAGCGCTGATCTCTCCGATCTCGGGCGCGAGCTATTCCTCGAACTACTCGACCAACTCACCGATGTGAATGACCGAATTGCCAAGATTGATAGGAAGATTAGCGAGATTTGCCGCGATCGAGAGGATTGCCGTCGTTTGTCCGAACTGCCAGGCGTCGGTCCGATCATTGCAACGGCACTCGTTGCTAGCGTTGAGGACGGACGTCACTTTAAATCCGGGCGAGAGCTGGCGGCTTGGATCGGGCTGGTCCCGCGACAATACTCGACTGGCGGCAAACCACGCCTTGGCGGAATTGGCCGCCGAGCGAACCATTATCTACGTCGCCAGATGATTCATGGCGCACGTGCAGTTATCAGCCGACTTGCCAGTCACGATGATCGTCGATCTCAATGGCTGAAAGAGCTCGTCTCTCGCCGGGGTTATAACAAAGCGATCGTAGCGCTTGCCAATAAGACCGCGCGGATAGCATGGGCCCTGCTCACACGACAGGAGCGATACGCCGCACAATAGTCATTTGCCAATCGTTGCCGATGAGGCAATGATGAATGCGGGGTAAGAACTGATGGCGTAACGGCACGGACCGCAGCTTCGGATCCTGATTTACGACAAGGCCATAAAGGTCGATCATGTTATGAGGACAGAGGTAGCGGACTCCCATCAAGGCCAGGAGCGTGATCGCTCCAGCGATAGGCCGGATAGATTCACGCATCCAATGCCGAGTTGCCGCCAAATGTTCTTCTCGCCCGGGAGGCGTCCATAGATT
>NZ_VEWK01000055.1 GCF_006376675.1 Brucella pecoris | reverse complement strand
TTCACCCCAAACAGTCTGGGTTGCGGCCTCGCATAATCCACATCGACGGCAATGTCCGGCAGCCGCTCGCGCTTCGACCATTGTCTGAGGGAATTCGGCCGCTTGCGGCATTGCAGCGCGATAACGGGTCGAAATCGCGACGGCGCCAGCTGCTGGTGACGTTTCTGCAGCCGCGCGCATTCGCTCCACCCGCGCCTCCGCATCTCGTAACATATCTGGAATCAGGCGCGTTTCGGGCAGGTTCTTCCAATACTTCTTCGGCATTTCAGAGCACATCGCATTCAACTTTACCCGTGCCGGATTGAAGATGTTCGCGAAATAGGTGCCCCAAAGCGTTTCGGTGACATCTTCCGATAAGTCAGGGCGTGTACCGCCTGGGTGGTAACTAAGTCTGCCGGCCTCAAATCGAGCTGTAAGCCTTGGCGTGGCGATCACCCAGTCCATATCCGCGAAACGCTTTGCGAAAAAGGAACTACCCGGCTCGACTATATTATGCTCCGGCTCAAACCAAGCAGCAAAGCGACGACGCAACCCAGTCTCAGGTAATTCGCGAAACCGTACGAAAGCATGCATCTTGTGGATATCACGGCCAACCGATTTTGCCATGAGATGCAGCTGCCGCCCAAGCGGGTCAGCCTGGCTCAAAGGGTCTCCCGCATCGCGGTCAAGCCGCCATAACGCCTGATAGAGCAGTCCGAACCGTTCCGGATTCGAATGCCAGATGACTGACTGTGCAAGTTTCAAAAACCCCCGCGTAACACTTATACGATGTTCACCAGGCGCGTCGGGCAGCGGCATTCCCTCAAACAATCCGCCCGCTCCGATCCAATCGATATCATTTGGCTCGATACCGTGTGATATCGCGATGCGCGCCATCTCACGCCACGTTTCGAAGGTGCCGTAATCAGGTAGTTTAACGAAATACATCATAGTAGCCGCAGTTGCTCAGCGGGAGATGCAAAGCGAGCGCGTAAATCGACATTGTCGATGAGCCGCCCCGGCGACCAGCCAGGCGCCATGATAAAGGGCCGCGCCTTGTTCATGTTGGCACCTATCCGCACCAGACCATCGTATCTTAAACAGCTATTCCGGCGCGCAACGATTATGCGATCAACCGTCCGGGTTCCAAAACCAGGAACACGCAGCAGCAATTCACGACTTGCACGGTTTACATCCAGAGGAAACAGACCACGGTGCTGTATGGCCCAGGCAAGTTTTGGGTCCAGTTCCAGATCAAGATGACCAGCCTTCGTACCGGTAGCGATTTCCTCCGCGGTGAAACCATAAAAACGCAAAAGCCAATCTGCCTGATATAGGCGGTGTTCACGCAGAAGCGGAGGCTGGATCAA
>NZ_VEWK01000054.1 GCF_006376675.1 Brucella pecoris | reverse complement strand
CTGGACCGGCTTCAGGCATTGGCGGGAGCAACGAAATGAGCGTTACACTGGCATTGCCGTCCAAGGGCCGGCTGAAGGAACAGACGCTCGCCGTTCTCCAAAAGGCGGGATACAAGGTGATCCTGCCGGATGACGACCGCAATTACCGCGCGCGCGTCGAAGGCGAAGACGATCTCGATATTCTCTTCCTGTCGGCTTCCGAGATTGCCCGCGAGCTGGGCTATGGCAGCGTCGATATGGGTGTCACGGGGGAAGACCTCGTGCGCGAAACACTGGCCCATGCCGATGAGCGCGTGGCCATCGAGGCGCAACTGGGTTTCGGTCACGCGGATGTGGTTGTCGCTGTGCCGGAAGTTTGGCGCGATGTGACCAGCATGGCCGATCTGGATGACGTGGCTGCCGATTTCCGCCAGCGCCATGGTCGCCGTCTGCGTATCGCCACCAAATACTGGCGCTTGACGCAGCAGTTCTTCTCGCAGAAGCATGGCATTCAGGTCTATCGCATCGTGGAAAGTCTTGGCGCGACCGAAGGCGCGCCGGCGGCGGGTTCCGCCGATATGATTGTCGATATTACATCGACCGGTTCCACCTTGCGCGCCAATCGCCTCAAGGTGCTGGAAGATGGCATTATCCTGCGTTCACAGGCCTGCCTCGTGTCTGCCCGCCGTAGCCACGTGAACCCGCGTGTTACAGAGGTTGCAACACGCATTCGTAAGGGATTGGATGGGTAGATAACTTCGAGTTTTGTCTTATGATATTGCGAAATAAGATTTCATAGACAGAATTCGGGACAGTATGGATGAATGGTGAGCGTAGATTGAATGGCCGTTGTGCGTGTGAAGCAGTTCGCTTCACCGTATCGGATGAATTCGAGTATGCTCTGAATTGCCATTGTTCGTTGTGCCGCCGCTCTACGGGCAGCGCTTTTAAGGCCTTCGGCGGAATAAGAACGAATGCATTGGAAGAGACGCAGGATAAAGCGTCTCTCATGCTTGTTGGCAACGAGATCGATCACGACGTGCGATGCGCCTTTTGTGGTTCTTATCTGTATTCAATTGTTCGCGACGGCGAATATGTACACGTCAATTTTGGCACGCTGGCGGATGAGCCAAGCCTAAAGCCGTCTGCACACATCTTTGTCGGCTCAAAGGCAGCATGGTACGACATATTGGATGACCTGCCTCAGTTCGAAGAGCATCCTGCCTTATGAGTGCATTGACAGCAAAACCTAAAAAAGAAAAAACCGCGCCATAAGAATGGCGCGGTTTCTTTATGTGGCATTGATACTGCTCGATCAGCCGCGCTTGGCGTCAATCGAAAGCGAACCTGCGCCGTGCAGGGCGAGGATGAAGAGGCCGCCGGCAATTGCGAGGTTCTTCTGAGCCATCAT
>NZ_VEWK01000053.1 GCF_006376675.1 Brucella pecoris | reverse complement strand
ACCCAGCCGCCCCGGACCATGCGATCGACGAGCTGGCCGGCTGTGGCCTGGCCGACCTCCAGCAGGTCGGCCAGATCGCCGATGGTCAGCCCAGGCGCATCCTCGACATGCGCCGCCGCCATCCAGGACAGGCGGGTCAGGCCGCTGCCGCGGATGTCTTGGTCGATCCGCTGCTGGATGAGCTGCGCGACCCGGTGGATCGTCGTCCCGATCAGCGCGATGTCCGAAGAGATCATGGTTATCCTTCCGCCGATTGCATGGTACACAGGAGAAACCGCCCCCCATCCAAAACGCAATGCACCCATCATACATGCTTGCATAATAAATGGAACGGCCTATCTTGATAGGCGTTCTCCGAACCCACATCCGGCCGGCACCGTTGCCCGGTCCCTCCATGCCGACGGTTCGGGGGTATCGATCAGCAACAGGAGGCCAGCAATGCTCTACCCGACATATCTGCGCCGCAGCGATCCCTTTGCGCTGATGCGCTCCATGATGCGCGATCTCGACCGCGGTTTCTGGCCGCCGTCCCGCGCGGCGTTCCCGGCGGTAAATGTCTGGCAAGGCCCTGAGGCCGTTGCAGTCACCGCTGAACTTCCCGGCATCGAACCGGGCGACATTGAAATTTCGGTCAAGGACAACGTCCTGACGCTGTCGGGCGAACGCAAGGCGCCCGAGGTTCCCGACGGTGCGCGCTGGCACCGCAACGAACGCAGTTTCGGCAGGTTTTCCCGCACTATCCGCCTGCCGTTCGCGGCCTCGGATGACAAGGTCGAGGCGAGAATGACGAACGGCGTATTGCGGATCGTCATCTCCCGGCCCGAGGAAGAAAAGCCGAAGAAAATCGAGATCAAGGCAGCCTGAGAGGAGCTGGAACGATGAGCACCGACATCACGCAAGCCGCCGAAAAGACGCCGACCGACTCGCCCGAGACCACCGGCGGCGGACGCATCTACCGCCCGTTGACCGATATCGTCGAGACCGATCAGGGTGTCTCCATGATGCTTGAAATGCCTGGGGTCGCCGCCGATGCGATCGAAATCACGCTCGAAAATCGTGTGTTGACGATCCGCGGCAAGGTTGACCCGGTGCGGCCGAAAAACCTCGAACTTGCCTATGCCGAATATGGCGAGGGCGATTTCGAGCGTGCCTTCACGCTTTCCGAGGACTTCGACCCCGACAGGATCGAAGCCGAGATGCGAGGAGGCGTCCTAACTTTAACGCTCCCCCGGGCCCCTGAAGCGCAGCCGAAAAGGATCGCCGTCAAGGGCGCCTGAAAACCTAAGGAGACCATATCATGCAGATTAAAGACCTCATTCCCTGGGCGCGCAAGGACAGCACGCCAGATGCGAAGAGCAGCCAAGACAACCCGATCGCGACGCTCCAGCGCGAAATGAACCATGTGTTCGAGA
>NZ_VEWK01000052.1 GCF_006376675.1 Brucella pecoris | reverse complement strand
CGGATGGCCGATTTGACGGACGGCGATGAAAACGATCCTTCCAGACCGCGCCAGCGGGTCAGCGTCGACCAGTTGGCAAGCCGACGACGGACAGTGGCCGGCGCATGCGGTCCCGACACGCGCAGAAAACCTTGTTGGCGCAATTCCTCTTCCACGTCGGCCGGCATGCCGTGATCAGGTTCGATCTCGCGTTGCTGCGGCCGCCATAAATGATGGGCGATGAATTTCAGGAGCAGGGCTTCCGGCGCCGGGAAGGGGAGGGGATTGCCGGTTGCAGCCAGCGACCAGGCTTCAAGATAGGCCAGATCCGAGGTCAGCGCGCGCAGCGTGTTTTCGCCCATGCCTTCATTGACCAGGTGGCGCAGCGTCTCGATATCCTGATCGGTCAATAGCCCGGCGAGCCTGTCGCGGCGGTTCAGCGGCAGAACAGCCGCTATCGTATCTAAAGTCTCGGTGCGTTTTTCAATCGAACCTGACGACGAGCTGCTCATTTCGGCAGTCCGTTCTCGTCATATAGTTCATCGTGGTTCGAAGTCTGGTGCGTGTTTGCAGGCCTTCCCTTAAGCGCCAGCGCCCAGACTTCATCCCATGTGCCCTGGCCGTTCTGCGAAATTGGCACGATCGCGGCAATAGGATCGTCAGCTCGACAGATGACAACCTCGTCATCGCGCAAAACGAAGTCAATCAGTTCGTCAAATCGCTCCGCTGCCTCGGCAATGTCCACGAATACCTTCACCACCACTGCCCTTACCAGACGCGCTCATGCAGAATCGCGTCGAACGCCAGATCCGTCGAGATGAAAGTGCAGTGCTCAAGCCGCGCCTGAGCGGCAAGAATCCGGTCCCACGGATCGCGATGTTCCCAATCAAAATTTGCTGCAAGTTCGGCATGCAGATCGGTGATGGCTAGTGTTTGCAGGCCGCTTTCCGTGACGGCTGCCCGCAGTTCCTGGGGCTTGAGATCAAGCTTGTTCAGGCGCATCTTGTTGTCCAGCTCATAGAACGTGACCGCACTGACGAGGATAGCATTTGCCTTGTCCTCGATCAGCGATCGTGCCTTCGTGGACAGGCGATCACTACCGATTGTCCACCAGTAGACGGCGTGGCTGTCGAGCAGGATTTTCATTGCGTGTTTTCGCTATTGTTGGATTTGCCTTGCCAGACGCCGGTATCATCATTCCAGTCTCCGGCATCGATCGCCGCCTGCTCTGCATCAACTGTATCGAACAGGTTGTCGGGCAGGCCACGATGGCGCAACAGGCCAAAAGGGCGCTTGCCACCGTCCGCTGCTGGACCGATGCGGGCGTAAACTTCGTTGCCACGCATGATGACGATCTCTTCGCCCTGGTTGGCGCGATCGAGGACTTCGGCGAAATTCTTGCGGGCTTCGCTGATCTTGTAGCTTGTCTGGGGCATCGGGACCTCCGAAATTGATCGTACGCCATTGATACCATTGTTTTACAGCACGTACAAGTGCCTCGTACATTTCACCTCCGATAA
>NZ_VEWK01000051.1 GCF_006376675.1 Brucella pecoris | reverse complement strand
GCGCATGTCGCTGTTTCGAAGTTTGCCTGGCATCTCCCGCTCAATCGACAGGCGCAAATGCTGGCCTCCTGCGGTGTTATCATCGATCGCGGTACGCTTGGCGCCTGGGTGATGCGGGTCGCCTGGTGGCTGGAGCTTCTCTATGACGCGCTTACCGCCTTTATCCGCTCGCAGCCGAGAGTGTTCTGTGACGAGACGCCGTTGCCGCGGCTCGAGCCGGGGCGCAAACGAACCAAGGTCTGCCAGTTATGGGCGCAGGCGGTTGACGACCGTCCCTGGAATGGTCCGGCACCGCCGGCCGTGGCCTATATCTTTGCCGAAAGCCGCAGCGCCCGCGAGATCGAGGGGCAATTGTCGTCGTTTACCGGCGTGCTTCAAGTCGATGGATACCAAGCCTATAAAACCATGGTCAAACGTCGGGGCAAGAGCAATGTCGCACCCATGCGGCTGGCCTTCTGCCTTGCTCATGCGCGGCGCAAGTTCGTCGATGTCGTCAAGCTGACGGGTTCTTCGGAGGCTTTGTCGATCCTTGCCAGGATTGCGGAAGTCTATCGGATCGAAGCAAAACTGCGCGGCGAAAGCGCCGATACCCGGCTCGTCGTGAGACGTCGCGAGGCTGCTCCAGTCATGAGAGAGCTGAAAGTCCACCTCACCGAACTGCGCGACGAGGTGTCGGCGAAATCGGCGCTTGGCAAGGCCGTCAGCTACACGCTCAACCATTGGAGCGGGTTGACAGCCTGCCTTGATGATGGCCGGGTCGAGATCGATTCCAATGTGGTCGAGCGTTCAATGAAATCCGTGGCCCTGACGAGGAAGAATTCGCTGTTCGTGGGCAACGAGCGGGGTGGAAAGACTTTCGCTGTCCTCGCATCGCTCGTCAACACCTGTAAACTGAATGGTGTGGACCCCGAGGTCTGGCTTGCCGATGTGCTGGAGCGCATCATCTCCGGCAAAGTGAAAGCCAACGAAATGGAAAGTCTCCTGCCGTGGGCCTGGAAGGCTGAGCGTGAAGCGATGACGCAGCAGGAGCGACGGGCGGCATGATGCACAACAGCCAGGGGACGACGGATCGACCGAAGCTTGATGACGCGGCGTTCGAAGCCTTTATCAGGGGACGCCGTCCGGCATCGCCAATCTGGTCAATGAGCGGTCTCGATGGTTATCTTACGGCTCTGATCATTGGCCCAAAGTTCATCGACCCACGCAAATGGATCCCGGAACTGACTGGCCCGGACGCCCTGAACCTGCCGATGGAAACAACCGAACATCGGGCCGTGCAGACGATCGTTGCGGAATATAACCGTATCTCGGGGAGCCTCTCTGAAACCCCGAAAGACTACCGGCCCAGGTTCACCAGGATCGATGATCAAACCTTTGATCCGTTCGATTGGGACCTCTGCTTTTTGCTGGCAACAGGATACGCGCCGAGACTTTGGCAGCCGGTTCTTCGCGGTCATGCCGTCACCGGCGATATCATTGCGCCAATTCGCAAGCTCGGCGAGACAAAACGCAAAGCCACCCGCCAGGATGCCGCTGACGTCGCTGAAGCACTCGTCAATATCCGAACCTATTTTATGCCGAAGCGGGCAAAGCAAAAGTTTTGACTGCCAGCCGGA
>NZ_VEWK01000050.1 GCF_006376675.1 Brucella pecoris | reverse complement strand
AAGATGGCTTCCCCTCGGCAGTTCATCAGGGCTAAATCAACCTAGCCGACGTGTCCGGCGAAACGGGGTGCACTCCATGTATCCGTGGCATCCCTGGTCCGGGCGATTTGTTCACGTTCATGAGGCGCTGTCGAAGGGGACGCATATTTTCCGGTGCAGCCTTTCTGGTTCTTCTTCTGGCCGACATCTTGAAGTCCCAGCATGGATGTTCGACCGTTCCTTGAGCGGATATTGGCGCAGCCTGCCGGTTCCGCACGTCGATCTTGCAGCCCTCCATGTTTTGGCAAAGTTACTGGACGACGCTGATACCTCATCGCAATCTGGGGGAATGAGCGCAGCATTGATCTCTCACGAAGCGAGTCGGAGAGATGTCCATGCCAAATCAACCCATGACATATCAGTTCGATCTATTCTTGAACCCGCGCCAAAAGGCGATAGCAGGAATGCCGCAATGGCCGGAGTTGCCGGAGGAGACCCGTCAAGCGCTGACGGGGCTCATCGTACGGCTATTCATCGATCACGCAAACTGCCGGCACGTCTCCCAGCAAAAGGAGGCCGGTCATGATACATGAGAAGATCGGCCGACATCATCTGGAGCGGAAGGCTATTCTCTATGTTCGACAGTCCTCGGCTCATCAGGTCCTGCACAATCGCGAAAGCAGCGCCCTTCAATACGCCATGCGTGACCGGCTGGCAGCGCTTGGATGGTCACACATAGAGACAGTGGATGACGATCTCGGTCGTTCAGCCGCTGGCGGCGTGACCCGCGTCGGATTTGACCGGATGGTGGCGGAAGTATGCCTTGGCAAGGTTGGCGCGGTGGCCGCGCGTGAAGTCTCACGCTTCGCCCGCAACAGCCGCGATTGGCAGCAACTCATCGAGATGTGCCGCGTCGTCGATACCGTGCTGATCGACCAGGAAGCTGTTTATGCGCCGCGTCAAGGTAATGACCGTCTGCTTTTGGGCCTGAAGGGTAGCCTTAACGAGTATGAGCTCGACCTATTGCGTCAGCGTTCCCTTTCAGCCCGCTATGAGAAGGCTCGCCGCGGTGAACTCGTCGTCACTGTCCCGGTCGGCTTTGTAAAGGCCGGTGACAGGATTGAGAAGGATCCCGACCGACGCGTCCAGGAAGCCATTGCACTCGTCTTCAACAAGGTTGCCGAGCTCGGCAGTGCCCGGCAGGCTTTGCTGTGGTTCCTCGAACAGGGGCTGGACCTGCCGGTCAGGCGCACTGATGGCGATGTCATTTGGCGCAGGCCAAATTATGCAACGATCCATAGAATGATTGCGAATCCGATCTACGGTGGCGCGTACGCGTATGGTAAGAGTCGATCAGTGCTCCGATACGATGGCCGGCCTGGAATTCGTCGCAAGACACGTGATGAATGGCTGGCACTGATCCCGGATGCACATGAAGGTTATGTGAGTTGGGAACGGGCGGAGGAGATCCGCAAGATGATCAGTGACAACGTGCCAGCCAGTCGCCATCATGGAGCGCCGAAGCATGGCGATGCTTTGCTTGCTGGCCTTTTCCGTTGCAAGAGGTGTGGTCGGAAGCTGACTGTTCGGTACACCGGAAACAATCATAACATTCCGCGCTATTCATGCTGGCGCGGGCTGCTCGACAATGGCGAGCCTCGCTGCATTGCGTTTGGTGGTCTGCGGGTTGACGATGCTGGCGCGCGCATGACGGTTATCGGCCCGGTAGCACCTGAACTGGCGCAAGCGATGGTGGCGGCCTTGCGAGGTC
>NZ_VEWK01000005.1 GCF_006376675.1 Brucella pecoris | reverse complement strand
CTTCAGCCGGCCCTTGGACGGCAATGCCAGTGTAACGCTCATTTCGTTGCTCCCGCCAATGCCTGAAGCCGGTCCAGCCAGATCGAGAAGCCGACGCCGGGAATGTTTTCGGCAGCGCCAAGCATGGTCAAAAGCCTGTCGTAGCGGCCACCACCAGCCAGAACCGCATCCTTTTCCACGCCAGCGGCACGGATTTCGTAGACAAGGCCGGTATAATAATCGAGCGGACGCCCGAACGACGCATCATAGACGATATCGCCGGTCTTGATGCCAGCAGCGGCAATCGCCTCGGCTCGGGCTTCGAATTTCTGAAGCACAGCACCAAGATCCAGCGCATTTTCGGAGGCAAAGGCACGCAATGTCACCGATGCGGAATCGAGCGTGACATGTGTTTCCAGAAACTGCTTGAGCAGATCGAGCGCCGAAGCGGGGAACCGCGTGGCGGCCAGATCTTCCTTTTCGATCAGGCGGCGGGCGATTTCCGCAGGGGAACGACCGGCGCCCGGCGAAATGCCAGCTTCCAGCATTTCCGTTTCAAGCTTGCGCGCGAGACCTGCTTCGTCACCTTCGGCGACCAGAACGGCAAGTGTTTCTGGCAGTGCGTCGCGCAGCTTAGCGCCCGTCAGTTCAGCCAGAGCCAGTTGCATGGAATGCGCGTCACCGAAGGAACGCAACAGCTTCTTGCGCCAGCCTTGTGGCAGACCGAGCGCCTTGAGCATTCCGGCAAAGACCGACTGATCGCCCAGAACGATATCAAGCCCGGCTTGTGGCGCGACGGAGCGAACACAGGAAAGCGCATCGGCAATCGAGCGCGCATCCGACGCCGCCTCATCGGCAGCACCCAGATCCTCGATGCCAGCCTGAAGGAATTCAGCCGCGCCGTCACGACGCTGCCGAAACACTTCACCCAGATAAGCATAACGCTTCGGTGTCGCAGCGTTGAGCGCAATATGGTTGCGACACACCGGTATGGTGAATTCCGGCCGTAGGCACAGGCTGTCGCCATTTTCGTTTTCAGTGAGGAAAATACGACGGCGCAAATCCTCGCCGGCCATATCCAGAAACGGATCAGCAGGCTGGATCAGCGGTATTTCCACCAGATCGGCATCGCGCGCGTCAAGCTCTGTGCGAAGCGCGTTGAAAACCGGCGATGTGCGCGTTGCGGCCATGGTTCCGATCACTTTGCGGCTTGAGCGCGGTCCTGCGCCTGACTGCTGAGAATTTCTCGAACCACTTCGACCAGGCCGTCTTCCTTGACGGTGATCTGCGCCGGACGGCTCTCGCGCCAGGTCACATTGTCCTCGATCTCGGCGGAAAGACGCTTGCCTTCGACCAGATCCTTGATCTGCACTTCACCGGCTTCGCGCTCCTGCGAGCCCTGAATGATCACGCATGGCGCATCTCGACGGTCGGCATATTTCATCTGCGCCTTCATGCCGGACCCGCCGACATACATTTCAGCGCGGATGCCCTGCTGGCGCAGATCGGAGACCATCTTCTGATAGCGACCGAGGCTTTCCGTGTCCTTGTCCATCACAAGCACGACCACCGGGCCGACGGCATCGGACACATCCAGCTTGCCGAGGTTTTTCAGCGCCGTCATCAGGCGCGAAACTCCGATGGAGAAGCCTGTGGCCGGAACCGGCTCGCCGCGGAAACGCGACACCAGACCGTCATAGCGACCGCCGCCACCGACCGAACCGAACACAACCTTCTGGCCGTCTTCATTGGTCACGTCGAACAGAAGCTCCGCTTCGAAAACCGGGCCGGTGTAATATTCAAGGCCGCGCACCACAGACGGGTCGATCTTCACACGGCCATCATAACCGCCTGCCGAGAACAGCGCCTGCATGTCGGCAAGTTCGGTGACACCTTCTTCACCCTTGGCATTGCCTGCAACGACAGCACGAAGATTGGCTATCGTATCGGCTCCAGACGTACCGCCTGCAGCGGTGAACGCCAGCACCTTATCAATTGCAGCATCAGCCAGCTCTGCGCCCTTGGTGAAATCGCCGCTTTCGTCAAGGCGACCCTTGCCAAGCAGAAGACGCACGCCTTCGGGGCCGAACTTGTCGAGCTTGTCGATGGCGCGCAGTACGTTCAGGCGCTTCGCGGCATTGCCCTCGCCTTCAAGGCCGATGGCATCCAGCACGCCGTCCAGAACCTTTCGGTTGTTAACGCGGATAACATAATCACCGCGTTTAATGCCAAGGCGTTCCAGCGTGTCGGCCATCATCATGCACATTTCGGCATCAGCGGAGACGTTCGGTGCACCGACCGTATCGGCGTCGAACTGCATGAACTGACGGAAGCGGCCCGGACCGGGCTTCTCGTTGCGGAACACCCAACCATTGCGATAGCTGCGATAAGGCTTCGGTAGCTGTTCGAAATTCTCGGCGAAATAGCGCGCCAGCGGTGCTGTCAAATCGTAGCGCAGCGACAGCCACTGCTCATCGTCGTCCTGAAACGAAAACACGCCTTCGTTCGGACGGTCCTGATCCGGAAGAAACTTACCAAGCGCGTCCGTATATTCGACAAGCGGCGTTTCCACCGGCTCAAAGCCATAGAGGTCATAGACTTCGCGGATGGTCGCCATCATCTTTTCGGCGGCGCGCAAGTCGTCCGGAACCCGATCGACAAACCCGCGCGGCAACCGCGCCTTCATCTTGTCCGCTTTATCGGCCATTTTTCCTGCCTGATCGCTAAATATGTACAATACATGCCGGAAAAAACCGGCAGCAAACCCATTGCCGGTTTCCTAACCGATCAAGCCCGTTGCGGCAAGTGCAGGAAGCCTGCTCAGCGTGTCGCAATGGCGACGGCAGCACCTGCCATCATTCCTGCGCTGGTTCTGTTGGCAATCCGCATCATACGCGGACTGCGAAGAAACCGTCGAGCCTGCGCTGCAAGCACTACCCATGCGGTATCGACTGCGGCAAGAACGGCAAACATGACCAACAGCAATTCGGCCCAGCCAACAAGGGAAACGTGGGTGATGTCGACCACCGTCGGCAGGATGGCGAGGTAGAAAACCATGATCTTCGGATTACCAAGTGTAATCGCCAGCGCGCTCAGGAAAAGCCTTCCAGCTTCTCCTTGACCAGGAATGGCGTTTTCATCCGCAACTTCGTCTACCGGTGCGATCCACATCTTCCAGGAAAGATAAACTAGATAAGCAACACCTACATACTTGAGTACGAGGAACGCGGTGTGAAAAGTATTGGCCAGCGCGGCCAGTCCCCAGACTGCGAGTGAAAGCCAGATAGCATCACCGAGCCACAGACCGAACATGAATGGAAAGACGCCCTTGTGGCCACGGCTGATGACACGCGCCACCAATGCGCCGACATTCGGGCCCGGCGTGCCTGCCGCAACAACCAGAATACCGGCAAATGCCATCAACGACACCAAATCCATGATCGTCTCCCATACTCAAAGATGGATGTTTCTGGCAGAAATGATGCGGCTTAGCAATCGCTGCTCTAGCTGGGTCGTTTGAAACTCTGTCGCAATTTTTCAATGGTTCCCCGACAGTGACAACCTTCAATATGGTCATTCACCAGCCCCATGGCTTGCATGAATGCATAAACCGTCGTCGGTCCAACGAATGACCAGCCACGTTTCTTCAGATCCTTGGAGATGCGGATGGACGTCTCAGTCTTCGGATTGGCAATCAGAGTTGGGTAGTCTACGACTGGAGGGCGATCTTTTGCATCAGGCTCGAAAGACCAGAAATAAGTCGCCAGCGACCCCTTCTCTTCAACCAGCGCAATGGCGCGCTTGGCATTGTTGATTGTAGATTCGATCTTGCCGCGATGGCGCACAATGCCTTTATCGGCCAAAAGACGCTCCACGTCCTTGTCGTCATATTGCGCGACACGGCGGAAATCGAAGCCGTCGAAAGCCGCCCGAAAATTCTCGCGCTTGCGCAAGATCGTGAGCCACGACAAGCCTGACTGAAACCCTTCCAGACAGATCTTTTCGAACAGCCGGTGATCATTGGAGACCGGCACGCCCCACTCATTGTCATGATAGGCAAGATAATCGGGTAATTCGCCCGGCCAGAAGCAGCGCGTCGCTCCATCGGCGCCAATGATCAGACCGGTTCTTGCCTCAGCAACATCGCTCATTGTGCCACCTCCCTAGCTTCATCCATTCTTAATTATGTCGCGCAACCTGACACTAACCACAACTTTAATTGGAGGGGTCATCAGACGAAACACGCGACCGAAATTTACCTTTACGATTCCATTGGGGCGCACAATCCCATCATGAAATTGAGGGCTGTTCTCCTGACAAGACGTGTCAGGAGCCGCAGTCGGCAACCGCGCCAATGGACCCAGACCGATAAAGCAATCGGGATGATGGCGCAAAAGAGACGGATCTGGATTATGAAACCACGTCATCTTCTTTTAATCGGATCGCTTGCAGCGATTGCCGTTTCCATCGTCAGCACGGGTATGGCGTTTGCCAATGATCGCTATGCCACTCTGCCGCCAGTACGTGTAAGCCCTGATCTTTCCGCTCCATGGGTAGCGCAATTGCATGGACAGCCTGCCCGCATGAGGGCTGCACCGCAATCTCTACAGCCAGCGCCACGTGTTGCCGGTAAGCAGAAACAAAAAGCTAAATCGAGCTACCGCCAGGTTTCTTATCAGCGCCCCGCAGCGAACCCAGCCAATACAGTGCGAAAGAACCAGATTGATCCTGCATACCTGCCGCAGACGGTTTCCTATTCCGGTAGTGAAAAGCCGGGGACTATCGTCATCGATACAGGCAAGCGCTTCCTTTATCTCGTTCAATCCGGCGGCAAAGCAATGCGATATGGTGTCGGCGTCGGCAAGCAGGGTTTCAGTTGGAAGGGTTCGCAGCGCATCAGCCGCAAGGCTGAATGGCCGACCTGGACACCTCCGAAGGAAATGATCGCGCGCGAGCGCCGAAAAGGCCGCATTCTGCCCGCTCGAATGGATGGCGGCATCAACAATCCGCTTGGCGCACGCGCGCTTTATCTCGGATCGACGCTCTACCGCATCCATGGCACCAACCAGCCATGGACTATCGGCAAGGCGATGTCTTCCGGCTGCATCCGCATGCGCAACGAGGACGTCACCGATCTCTATGAGCGTGTTCCGGTTGGTGCAAAAGTAGTTGTCCGCTAATCGAGCCATCTTTCCGCGATATTAGCGACCGTCTTCTTCGACAGGCGGTCGTATTGTTTTTACAAATCTGAAAAGATCAAAATTTCTGCACAGAAAGAATGATTGCAGACTTACAAACATAGCTGAAAGGGCTTTTCCTTTTACCCCGAACACCCATATGCTGACCATGGCAAAGTCCAAAGAAAGATGAGAAGGGCTGCCGGATGGCAGTTCGCGCCGGAGAAGGAACCGGCACGCAGGTCAATAGCATTTTTGTGCGTCACGGGTCGCCCCTGTACAGAATGCTTCGGAGGGAAAGGATAAATCATGACCGTACCGACGGTTAAACTGAACGACGGCAATCACATTCCGCAGCTCGGTTACGGTGTCTGGCAGGTGGGCAATGATGAAGCGGTCACAGCCGTCAGCGAAGCGCTGAAAGCAGGTTATCGGCACATCGACACTGCCGCCATCTATGGCAATGAAGAAGGCACAGGCAAAGCCATCAATAATTCGGGCATTGCGCGCGGCGACATCTTCCTGACGACAAAACTCTGGAACAGCGAACAAGGCTATGAAACGACGCTGAAGGCGTTCGACACCAGTCTGAAAAAGCTCGGCACGGACTATGTGGACCTTTATCTGATCCATTGGCCCATGCCGTCAAAAGACCTGTTCATGGAAACCTGGCGCGCCTTTATCAAGCTGAAGGAAGATGGCCTCGTGAAATCCATCGGCGTGTCGAACTTCCGTACCGCCGATCTTGAACGCGTTATCAGCGAAAGCGGCGTCACGCCGGTTCTCAATCAGATCGAGCTACATCCGCAATTCCAGCAGGACGAGCTGCGCCTGTTCCATGGCAAGCACGACATCGCCACCGAAGCCTGGAGCCCGCTGGGACAAGGCAGGATTCTGGAAGATGAAAAACTGAAGGCGATTGCAGCGAAGCACGGCAAGTCCGTCGCGCAGGTAATCCTGCGCTGGCACATCGAGACCGGCAATATCGTCATTCCGAAATCGGTCACGCCTGCCCGTATCAAGGAAAATTTTGAGGTCTTCGATTTCAGCCTCAATGGTACCGATCACGATGCCATCACCAAGCTGGACAAAACCGACGGGCGTATTGGCCCGAACCCTGCGACCTTCTCGGCAGGTTGAACCGACACGCATGAACAAAAAAGCCGGGCAATTGCCCGGCTTTTCTATTTTCAGGCCGCGATTTGCGACAGTCTTTGTGGCATCGGCCCGCCATAAGCCCAATCGATCAATTCCACCGTATGCACAATCGGCAATTTGCTGCCGGTGGCGATCTGGGTCATGCAACCGATATTGCCCGTTGCGATGAGGGCGGCACCCGTTGCCTCGATATTCTTCACCTTGCGGTCGCGCAGTTTGGTGGCGATTTCCGGCTGCATGATGTTGTAGGTGCCTGCTGATCCGCAACACAGATGCCCTTCCAACGGCTCCTTTACCGTAAACCCCGCCTTTGAGAGCAGGTCCTTCGGCTGTCGCACGATTTTCTGCCCATGCTGCATCGAGCAGGCCGAGTGATAGGCGACCGTCAGCGCCTGCGGCGCATCGGGTTCCGGCAAATCGATGCCGACCAGATACTCGGTAATATCCTTTGCCAGCGACGACACGCGCGCGGCCTTGTCCTTATAGGTCGGATCGAGCCGCAGCATATGGCCGTAATCCTTGATCGTCGTACCGCAGCCAGACGCCGTGACGATGATCGCATCGAGACCGCCCGCTTCGATCTCGCGCGTCCAGACGTCGACATTGTGCCGCGCCTGTTCAAGCGCCTGTTCTTCGCGGCCCATATGGTGAACCAGCGAACCGCAGCAACCTTCGCCCTTCGGCGTCACCACTTCGATGCCGAAGCGGTTCAAAAGGCGCAAGGTCGCGGCATTGATACCCGGATTGAGCACCGGCTGCGCGCAGCCGTTGAGGATCGCCACGCGACCACGCTTTTGGCCCTTGGCGGCGCTGACGGTTTCAATAGGAACTGCGGCTGGCAGGTTTTGCGGCGCCAAATCAAGCATGGCCGCCATGGGTTTCAAAGCCGCGCTCTTGCGAAAAAGCGGAGCGAACGGTTTGCCCAGCTTTGCCAATTTCAGCGCCGCACGGAAACGGCCCGGATAGGGCAGCACTCGCGCCAGCACTCCGCGCAGAAAGCGGTTCATAAACGGACGCTTGTAAGTTTTCTCGATATGCGCGCGGGCATGATCGACCAGATGCATGTAATTGACGCCCGAAGGACAGGTCGTCATGCAGGAGAGACACGACAGGCAGCGGTCGACATGGCGCACAATTTCCTCATCCGCCGGACGACCGTTTTCCAGCATGTCCTTGATCAGGTAAATGCGTCCACGAGGGCTATCGAGTTCATTGCCCAGCGTCACATAGGTCGGGCATGTGGCGGTGCAAAAGCCGCAATGCACGCATTTGCGCAGGATTTTTTCGGCTTCGTTGACGCCAGGATCGCGCAGTTGGTCGGTGCTGAAATGGGTCTGCATGGCGTCACGCTCCAACCTGATGGGGATGCATACGTCCCGGATTGAGAATGTTTTCCGGGTCAAATTGTTGCTTCAATCGCTGCGACAATGCCGCTAGCGCCGCAGGCTGCGGCTCAAACACTTCGATGCTGGCGCGGATCGTCTCCGGCGCACGTACCAGCGTGGCATGGCCGCCGCCATATTTGGCAATCAGCTTGCGCAGAATCTGTGCTTCCTCGGCTGCTTCCATTCGCATCCAGATCAGTCCGCCCTGCCAGTCATAATAGGCGTCGACACCCGCATGACGGCGGAACTCATCCACCATGCGCCAGCTCTGCATCGGCGTCATCGAAACACGCCAGACGGCGCGATTATCGCCCGCACTGGCGTAAGGCAGGACATCACGCACCTCGCGCCAGAGCTGTTGCGATTGTGCCCCGTCCAGTACTTCGACCACGCCGGACTGGCTCAACAGCGCCTGCAATTGGCGACTGCGATGTTCGACCGAAGGCGCAAAGCCCTCAAGCCGCAACACGGTCGCCGCCTCCCAACCGAGCTTTCCATCAAGAAAGCGATTGGCAACCGTCGGCGGCAGATGTGCTGCGGAAGCGACCTCCTCGCGCGATCCCATCGCCATGGCCATGACGCGCGCCGCCTGCTCGTCCGTCAGCCCGCGCACGGCAAGCGTCGCGGCCGTTTCCGGCTTCGGCAGAACCTTGAAGGTGACTTCAGTGGCAACGCCCAGTGTGCCCCAGGAATTGGCCATGCTCTTGGACAAGTCATAACCCGTCACGTTCTTGACCACGCGGCCGCCGGATTTGAACAATTCGCCACGTCCGGACACAACGCGCACGCCAAGTACATGGTCACGCGCAGCACCTGCCTTCAGGCGGCGCGGACCGGACAGATTGGCCGCAAGCGCACCGCCGATCGTACCGCGACCGCCCTCGCCCGTCAGCAGCGGACCGTAATCCATCGGCTCGAAATGAAAGCACTGATTGTTATCGGCCAAGAGCTTCTCGATCTCGACCATCGGCGTTCCGGCCTTTGCCGAGAGCACCAATTCATCCGGCTCATACAATGTCACGCCCGCAAGTCGCGACACGTCCAGTATGCGGCCCGCATCGACCCGATGGCCGATACCGCGCTTAGAGCCGTGGCCGATGATTTCAAGCGGCGTAGAACTGGCCAGTGCGTCCTGCACGACATCCAGAACACCTGCTTCGTCCTGCGGCTTAAAGATATTTGTATCACTCATCATCGTAACCACAGATTAGAAACGGGGAAGATCCGGGAACGCCAGCTCGCCGCGATGCACATGCATACGGCCAAGCTCAGCGCAGCGGCGCAATTGCGGAAAGACTTTGCCAGGATTAAGCAGATGTTTGGCATCGAAAGCACATTTGACGCGCATCTGCTGGTCGAGATCAATGTCGTTGAACATTTCCGGCATCAGATCCCGCTTTTCAATGCCGACGCCGTGCTCGCCCGTTAGAACCCCGCCAACCTTTACGCAAAGACGCAAAATATCGGCGCCGAAATCTTCTGCCGCTTCCAATTCGCCCGGAATATTCGCATCGTAAAGAATGAGCGGATGCAGATTACCATCGCCCGCGTGGAACACATTGGCGACGCGCAACCCGTACTTTTCCGAAAGTTCGCGCATGCCCGACAGAACACGTGGCAGCTCTTTGCGCGGAATAGTGCCGTCCATACACAAATAGTCGGGCGAAATGCGCCCCACCGCCGGGAATGCCGCCTTGCGCCCGGCCCAGAAAGCAAGACGCTGTTCTTCCGACTGCGACAGGATACAGGTGGTGGAGCCATTTTGCAGTGCCAGTGCTTCGACCCGGCTGATCAGGTGATCGACTTCCACCGGAGGGCCGTCGAGTTCGACGATCAGCAGCGCTTCGACATCGAGCGGATAGCCGACGCGGACAAAATCCTCTGCCGCTTTGATAGCGGGTCGGTCCATCATCTCCATCCCGCCAGGAATAATGCCTGCGCCGATAATATCGGCCACGCATTGGCCGGCCTGTTCGCTGGATGGAAAACCGACCATGACGGCGCGCGCCGTTTCCGGCTTTTGCAAAATGCGCACCGTGATTTCCGTCACGACGCCGAGCAGGCCTTCCGATCCGGTCATCAGTCCCAAAAGATCGTAGCCTTCACTGTCAAGATGCTTGCCGCCAAGGCGCAGCACCTCGCCGGTGATCAGCACCATTTCAATGCCGAGCACATTATTCGCAGTCAAACCGTATTTGAGACAATGCACGCCACCGGCATTTTCGGCGACATTACCGCCAATAGAACAGGCAATCTGCGACGACGGATCGGGCGCATAATAAAAGCCCTCATGTTCCACGGCTTTGGTAATACCGAGATTGGTCACGCCGGGTTGCACCACGGCAACGCGGTTCGGATAATCGATTTCGAGAATACGATTGAAACGCGACAGGCCAAGCAAGACCGCATCCTGCAACGGCATGGAGCCGCCGGACAGCGATGTGCCAGCGCCACGCGGCACAACACGAATGCCGTTCTCGTAACAATAACGCAAAACCTGCGAGACTTGATCAACCGTTTCCGGCAGCACGACTACCAGAGGCAGTGAGCGGTGCGCCGTCAGGCCATCGCTCTCGAATACCCGCATTGCGTTGACTGTATCGACCACGCCCTCGCCTGGCACGATGCCGCGCAGATCATCCACGATCTGCTCGCGTCGCTGCATGACGGACGCGTCCGGCTCAGGCATGATGAGTCCGCTCATTTTTTCCTCCACCACTATGTGATCAAAGTGCACTCAGGATCATTTTCGTCAAGTGGTAAATCATTTTTACCACTTTAGTCGGCGGTTAAACAGTTTCCACACTGCGGCATAATTGCTTGCCTAGTTTCCCAGCGCTCGGCTAGATGCTTTAAAACCCAACGCTTTAGCAAAAGCACGGCAGGGAGTGAGATAACAGAACATGATGAGCAGCCTGGCAGATATGGAAATCTTTGCCCGCGTCGTGGCAACGGGCAGCATGTCGGCAGCCGCTCGCGATCTGGGTCTTTCGCCTGCAGTCGTTTCGAAACGCCTCGGGCGACTGGAAGAGCGACTCGGAACCCGACTGTTGCAACGCACAACCCGCCAGATCGCGCTTACCGAGGCCGGTCAAGGTTATCATGAGCGGGTTCTGGCCATTCTCTCCAACATCGAAGAAGCGGAAGCCTTTGTCGCCCGCCGTTCCGCCGATGCGCGCGGTACCCTGAAAATTTCAGCTCCGACCACCTTCGGCCGGATGCACATTGCGCCCTATCTCGTGCCATTCATGCGCGCTAATGCCGATCTTACCGTCAATATGCAACTCACCGACGAGATGGTCGACATTATCGGCGACGGTTACGATCTTGCTATCCGTATTGCAGAACTTTCCGATTCAACTCTCGTCGCACGCCGTCTCGCCCCCGTGCGTCGTATCCTCGTTGCTTCCCCTGGCTATATCGCGGAACGCGGCACACCACAGACGATTGAGGATTTACAGGATCACATCTGTCTAGCCCCCCACAACAACGACCCCTGGCGACTGGAAGGGCCGAAGGGTCCAATTGTCATACGCCCGGTGGGTCCACTGCAAACCAATTCCAGTGAAATGGTGCGCGAAGCAGTATTGGCAGGCCTCGGTATCGCGCAACGCTCGACATGGGATATCGGCCCGGAACTGGCAGCAGGCAAGCTGGTACAAGTGCTCCCCGACTACGCCGCTTCTCGCAACGTTGCAATTCATGCCGTCTATCCATCAAAACAGTTCCTCCCGGCAAAAGTCAGACTGTTCATAGACTATCTGGCCGATCTTTACGGTCCTGTTCCCTATTGGGAGAGCGGCGCATCTCCACACGAAGCGACAAGAAAATAGACTGGCTTTCGTTCGTCGGTTAATAAGCCACGCACGCTACATTAGCGCGCCAGCATATAAAGCTGACTAAGCTTTTGATTCTAAAAGACTTAGCTTTCCCGCAATCCGTTATTCAAGCGAATCGGACGACACCTCCCTATTGTTCCGATTTCCTAGGAAAAATGATGAACACACCTGTACGCCTTATTCTAGCAATCATCGTTGCCGTTATCGTCGGCTGCGGCTTCATGTTTTATGACAAATCGCGCGGCGCCGAATGGGTTGTATCCCCGCAGCAGATCGAACAGGCCAAAGCCGAAGGCAAGTCGGGCGTCGAAAGCCGTCCCGGCACGGTGACTGTGCTCCCGATCCGCAGCGAGACCGCGGACGCACTCCCGTTCAAATGGGCGATGTACGGCGTTGTTGCTGGGCTTTTCGTGCTCGTTGCAACACGCAGGCGCAAAAAAGCCTGATCATTCTTCAGAAATATGTTCAGGAAGCCTGGTTGCATCGTCGACCGGGCTTTCATTTCCAATATATTCCGTTGCCGGGCATCGGGCTAAAGGCTACTTTGCCGCCGTTATGGAGAGGGCTTCAGACGGCATGGCCGAAACGATTTTTTCCCGCATACAGGCAAGCCGCACGGCAGACGACGTCGTGCACCAGATCGAAACGCTTATCCTGGAAGGCGTTCTGCGCGGAGGCGACCGGCTTCCAGGCGAGCGCGAACTGGCGCGCCAGTTCGACATTTCCCGCCCGATATTGCGCGACGCTCTCAAGAGACTTGAGACAGCGGAACTGCTGATCTCCCGTCACGGTGGCGGCACATTCGTTGCAGATGTCATCGGACAGGTATTCAGCGCGCCCGTGGTGAAGCTTTTTGCCGATCACCGCAAGGCGACCGCAGATTATCTCGAATACCGCCGCGAAATCGAAAGTATTGCAGCGGAATATGCCGCCCTTCGGGCCACACCGGCTGACAAGGCGCTACTGACCGAAATCATGGATGCTATGGAAAAAGCTCACGGCGTCAGTGACTTCGACACCGAGGCGCGCCTTGATGTGGAATTGCACAATGCAGTCGGCGAAGCAGCTCACAACATTGTGCTGCTGCATACATTGCGCTCCTGTTACCAGCTTCTCAAGGATGGCGTATTCTATAATCGTAGCCTCATATATAGCTATCCCGGCGTCGCCGACATGTTTCTGTCGCAGCATCGCGCCATTTACGATGCCGTCATGGCCGGCAATCCGCAGGCTGCCCGCGAAGCTGTCCAAAAGCACATTCGTTTCGTGGAACAGGCAACCCATGATCGCGAGCTTCACGAAGAACGCGAACGTGTCTCGCGCCTGCGTTATCGTCAGCGGGTTGGTGTGAAGACAGGTAAAGACACAAAGGAAGATGACAGCCAATGAGCGTAGTTTTCAAGGATGCAAAAGGGCCGGACGATATCCGCCTTTATGCCATTGGGGACGTGCATGGCCGCCTCGACTTGCTGCAGGACATGCATGGGCTCATCCGGGCCGACCTTGACCATCGCCCTGTTCACGATTGGCGCATCATTCACCTTGGTGACTATATTGATCGCGGCCCGGACTCAAAGGACGTGCTGGATTTCCTGATTGATGCGTCGCATCGGGATCAGCGCATAATTTCTCTGCTTGGCAATCACGATGACGGCTTTCTTACCTATCTCGCAACTGCTGACGTAGCAGGCGTATTCGCACTACATGGCGGCGTCGACACAGCTCTTTCTTACGGCGCAGACATTGATTTTGCTGATCCGGATTCGGCCCGCCGAGGCCATACCGCGCTTGTCAGCGCCGTCCCGCAAGACCACATCGACTTCATTCGCGCCATGCCGCGCTCGGTCACTTTCGGTGACTTCTTTTTCTGTCACGCAGGCATCAACCCTGCAATGCCACTTGATGCACAAGACCCTGAAGAACTGATCTGGATCCGCACAGCTTTCCTCAAATGGATCGAACCTTTCGAAAAGGTCATCGTCCACGGGCATACGCCACAAAGCGCTATCGACATTCAGCCCAACAGGGTTAATCTCGATACATATGCATGGAAAAGCGGTCAGCTTTCGGCCATCGTAATCGACGGCACGGAAAAACGTTTTATTGAAACGAAATAATTTTTAATGAGCGCTGGAAATGCCGTAACCGTCGGTAGACATCGCGTTGTTGCCTGCATCTACGGTGAATATGCCGACCGCCATAAATACAATAGCGGAAACCATCAGAACGGTGAGAAGAGCGGCATGCTTGGCGGTCATATTCGGAAACTCTTTCGACGGTGGCCGGATAAAGTTCGGTAGGCGAGCTGCCACACGGGAGCATGGCGAGCTGCCTTGCTCATTCGGTCGCTGCCCGGGGAGACGGCGTTCAGTTACACCCGAAAAAAGTTACCCGCAACTGAACGGTTCCAACCCGATCACCGGTTTTTTCTGGAAAAGTTGAATTGGCTATACGCTGTGGCAAAGCAGCAACGCGACACTTCGACTTAAGGTTAAGAAGGAATTACAAAACCTCTAGACTTGGCTTATCCATGCCTTGGCAATTGCTGCGCCTGCAGCATCCGCCTGCGTTCCGAATTTCTTTGCAAGTTCAGGAAACTGCACTGCCCAATCCGGTGCAAATTCCGAGATCACTTCGCTTAGCTGGCCGTTCCACTCGGCGACGAGCTGCGTGTCGGCCTCGAAATGGAACTGCGTGCCATAGACTGCACGACCGATGCGATAAGCCTGATGAGGTGTCATATCGCTCAACGCCATATGCAAAGCGTTCTTCGGAAGCGAAAATGTATCTCGGTGCCAGTGAAAGATTGGAAAGGAGTCGCCTGCTGCAGACAAAACCGGATCGCTTCTACCTTCCTCGGTAAGTCGAACCTCATGCCAGCCGAATTCCATCGGGCGATTCAGAATATTTTCGCCGCCGTAAGCGCGCGCTATGAGCTGGCTACCCAGACAAATGCCGAGAACAGCTTTATCTCTGCCGCCAAACCTGCGTATGAGTTCGAGTAAATGCGGGAAATAGGGAAAATCGGCATCGGCAAGCGCATTCTGCTCTCCGCCAAGAACGATCAAGGCTTGGTATCCATCATCGTCAACGGGCAGTATATCACCGTGGTAGGGATGACGCAGATCAATTGCGAAGCCCGCATTAACCACAATGGGCTCAATCTGCCCCAGTCCAGACCCCTCATAATTTTGAACGACCAGCACGCTCATAAAACAATCCCCGACCGCTTTTGACCTTTGCTAACATGGAAAAGGCCCGGGCGACAGCCGGGCCTTTACATCAATTCACCACTGATACGCTGACTGTTCGGCCTGCAACCAGATGAACACCGTCAGGCACCTCTTCCAGCTTCACCCGAACGGGCACGCGTTGCGCAAGACGGACCCAGTTAAAGGTCGGCGAAACATTTGCAAGCAAGCTGGAAGAATCGCTGCGCTCGCGGTCCTCGATCCCACCGGCGATACCTTCGACCTTTCCCTTGAGCTGTACTTTGCTGCCCATAAGATCAACCACCACCCGATCACCGATCTGGATACGTTCCAGCTTATTTTCTTCGAAGTAGCCGGAGACATAGAACGAGTCCGTATCAACGAGAGCAGTCACAGCCGAACCGGCGGAAACATAATCACCCGGTTGAAGTGAGAAGTTGGTAATAACACCATTGACGGGCGCCTTTACCGATGATCGGTCCAGATTAAGTGTAGCAAGATCACGATCCAGTTGCGCCTGACGATAGGAAGCTTCCGCCTGCTGGGCTGTCGTTTCGATCTGCTCCAGTTTCTGGCGCGTCACCGTGGTGTCGTTGAGCTGGCGATAGCGGACCAGATCCCTGTTGGCCATATCGAGCGCCGCCTTGCTGCTATCAACCTTTGCGTCCGCTGTTTGCAGTGCGAGTTTGTAGCGGGCCTGATCAATACGGAAGATTACTTCGCCCTCATGAACAGTCTCATTATCATGGACAAGCACTTCGCCAACAAGGCCGGAGACGTCAGGCGCAACACGCACGACATCCGCGCGAATCTTGCCATCGCGCGTCCAGGGCGCATTCATATAGTAGTCCCATAAATGCCAACCAAGAAGCCCAGCCATTGTGACCATGACGACGGTTACAAAGACACGGCCTGAATGTGCAAAGAGCTTTTTCATAGCGGTATTCCATTGAGAATGACGGCAGCAACGCCGAGAATGCAAAAATACATCGCAGCATCGAACAAAGGTCGATGCCATACGAAACGATAGAAGCGTATGCGTGCCAGAAGGCGCTGCATTATCGTGTTTGCGAAATAAGCGCCAAGCGCCAGCACGCCGAGGGTCGGAATGTAGATTCCGTAGATGTCGAGTTCAGGTTGCATCACAAATCACATTGTTCTTTTAGGCTGCTTGCGGAAGTTCCATCGGCGGACGCGGCGGCAAGGCAAAAGGCGCGGCCTTCGGAAAAAGATTGAAGCGAAGGGCGACCAGCGCCATTCTCGTGCGTTTGGCTATTGCTGGTGATCCGCTTTCGATGATGGTGGTGATCGCTGTATCGATAGAGGCGAGCAAGTTTTTGTCGATCTCGCCCGTTTCGTGCGGCTTGTTCGCCAAGGCACGGTAATGTGCACCAACGCCATCCAGCACTTGGTCAACAGCAGACCGACAGTCTTCGGGCAACTTGGAGCGATATTGCTGAAGATCGATCGTGTTCATCCCGTTCCGCAAATCGCGCAACAGATCGACTTTCGCAATATCAGCCGCTGGAACCAGTGCCAGGCGTGGCGCCATCATGCCGATACGATCTATCATGCGGAGCAAGAGGCGGTTCATGCGCTGGCGGCGATGACGTCCCGGGCGGCGTTCGGCAGCAAGTGCGATATCGTTCCAACCCGCCTTGATTAGGCGGCGTACGCTCCATTCCGCACCTACCGATCGAACAATCGAGGTTACCACGGCGGCGATCACGATGCCCAGAATCGTGGCCAGATTGGCATTGGCAAAACTGACAAAATCATGCGTCAGATGTCCCTGCAACATAAGCATGTTCGGCAGATTCACGCAGAGCACCATACCCAGCAGAAATTGCGAAGGAATAGCGAGCAGCAGACCCGCTGGAATGAGAAAAAGCCCCAGCACCAGAACCAGCGGAAAGAAGCCATCGACAAGCGGCAGCAACGCGAACTCGAAAATGAAAGCGGCGACAATCACGATCAAAAGCAGCCAGTTGAACTTGCGCATGACAGGCACAGGGTCATCCATAGTTGCGAAGATGCAGCAGAAAATGCCGGCCATCATGGCGGCAGCGCTTCCTTGCGCCCAACCGGTTGCAATCCAGAATGCGGTTGCCACACAGGTCGCCAGAAAGGCAGAGAACCCCGACAAAAACGCCATGCCATAGTCGCGGTGCATTGGACGACTTTTCAGATGCGCATCATAACGACGCCAGCGTAGCGAATGCCGGGAGCCGGACACGATATCCTGACGCAGCGTAATGCAATCACTCCAAATCTGAACCAGGTCGCGAACGCGTGCGGCCACATTGAAAGGCAGCAATTCGCCCCAGCTTGTCGCATCCCTTCCATGCCGATCGATCTCTTCGATCAACTGCAACAGAACGGTACGGCGTTCCTCCGTCAGGTTTTCGCCACTCTCGATCCAGTCACAGGCCTCCTCCAACAGCTTTTGCACGGCCGGATGCCAGGACCTTTCGGTTTCATCGGGCTTCAGTGCCAGCACGTCGTGCAAGCTTGATATGATCGGGAGAACGGCCACCATACGCTGTTGCAATACCTGAAGCAGCGTTCCTACATTCCTGATAGACGAAGTGTCATAAGCAACGTGCGTGGTCAGATTGCGCAACTCAAGAGCATCGGCGGCAAGACGCTGGCGATCCCGCAAAAACTCCGGTGGGGCGCCCTCGCCTCGCATGCTCGCCAGCGCGAGTTTTGAACCGTCGCGCAACCAGTTATCAATACGACTAACGAGTACCGGACCGCTGTGGCGCGGAAAAACAAGACGATTGACAATGGCAGCGCAGATGATGCCGATCGCGATTTCTTCAACACGACCAACGGCATAGTCGAATGTCGTTTCAGGCACAGAAACAACCGCAAAACTCGCGATTGCCACCGTATAACCAGCAAGCATGAAGAGATAACTGCGCGGCGTACCATCAAGCAGGCTGATGGCAAGGCAGAGGCCCATCCAAAAACCGATCGCCAGCGTCAGAATTTCGGGTGAATTGACCAGATGCGGTACGAACAGAATGGTCACTGCCCCGCCAATGATCGTACCGATCAGACGATAGAACCCTTTTGACGTCGTCGCACCTGACAATGGATGCGCAACGATATAGACAGCCGCGATTGACCAGTAAGGATTGGGCAGGGTGGCCATCAGGCCAATCCACAGGGCGAGCATGGCCGCAGCGAAAGTCTTTAATGAAAAGACTACGTCCCAGAACTTCGGGGTTGTTTCGGCTGGTTTCGTCATGGCTTGTAGAGACACCGGTTGAATGCATTGCATCTTTCCGGTCAGAAGGCCGATCGGAAAGACTATATTTGAAATTTCTCATTCAGCTTACGCAACACTTCCATGGCGACATCGACCGCATCGGAATCGAAATCACCGAGGAAAAGAGCGCGAAGACGGGCAGCAGACTTTTCCACCTTGGCGGCAAGGACGCGGCCGTCTTCTGTCAGTTGAATGAGCTTGACGCGACGATCAGCATCGTCGGCAACACGCTGGATCAGGCCATCCTTTTCCAGCTCATCGACAACCCGGACAATCGTTGCTCCCTCGATACCGACCCGTTCGGCCAGCACACCTTGAGGAATACGATCTCCATGCCGCAGCAGGGTCATCAGCGGTATGGCTTTCGCGTCGGAAAGGCCATGTTCCGCCATCGCAGCATCGAAAGCTTTCCGCCATCCTCTGGCAGTGCTCGCAAGAAGCGGTGCGAATTCGACCCAAGCTTGTTTCATCACATCAATTCCATTCAAATAGATAGCTTCATACCTATATGGATACAATCTAATTAAATGCAACTGACATGATATTCCCCATCAATTGTTTGTGTAGGAATGCTAATTAATTGTCTTACGATACGTTGCCAAAGCGCTTGACCGCCGCCCCTCGGCTCTGCCATCGATGCTGACATGCGCGCAAACTATAAAATGCAGAGACTATACATCGAAGACGACCTCCAAACCGGGGGACGGATAGAGGTTGCCTCGCAGGCAGCACATTATCTCACCCATGTGCTGCGATTGAAGGACAGTGACGAAATTCTCGCCTTCAACGGACGTGACGGCGAATGGAAATCACGACTGAAGCCGGAAGGCAAAAAGCGGCTTCTTCTCGAGCCTTTAGAACAGACGCGTCTGCAACCGTTGCCGAGCGATCTCGTCTACTGCTTCGCCCCACTAAAACAGGGACGACTGGACTATATGGTTCAGAAAGCGGTCGAGATGGGCGCTGGCATTCTGCAGCCAGTCATCACGCAGCACACTCAGGTACCAAAGCTCGGAGCTGACCGCATCAAAGCTAATGCGATAGAGGCTGCGGAACAGTGCGGCGTTCTTTCGATACCTGAATGTCGCGAGGCCATCCGCTTCGATCGCTTTATCGAGCAATGGGACCAATCACGGCGCCTGATCTTCTGCGACGAGGGACACGAATCGGATGATCCGCTAACCATCTTGCAGGCATTGAAGCCCGGCCCTGCCGCGTTGCTGATAGGCCCGGAAGGCGGTTTTTCAGAGGACGAACGCCAGACGCTTCGCAAGCTGCCCTTCGTGACGGCCATTCCGCTCGGACCACGAATCCTGCGTGCCGATACGGCTGCAGTCGCTGCGATGGCTCTGGTACAATCTGTCCTGGGAGACTGGCAGAACGCGGGATGACATTCTCGAAATTTGATGTTCAATGGAATTGACTTGCGTGATTTGACAAATTTGTCCAATCACGCTGAAAAGCGAAAAATGACTAGGGATAGGCTGCATGGCGCGCGATACGACTGATGAAACGGCACTGACGGGCGTTGAACAACTGGCAGATTATCTGGCTGAGGGGTGCAAGCCCAAGGATGCCTGGCGCATCGGCACAGAGCATGAGAAATTTCCATTCTACACAGCGGACAACAGTCCAGTTCCCTACGATGGACCGCGCGGTATCAAAGCCATTCTGGAAGGTATGCAGGCGACACTTGGCTGGGAGCCTATTATCGACGAAGGCAATATCATCGGCCTGGTGGAACCGACCGGACAGGGAGCGATTTCGCTGGAGCCCGGCGGCCAGTTCGAGCTTTCCGGAGCCCCACTTTCCACGATCCATCAGACATGTCGTGAAGTGAATGCGCATCTGTCTCAGGTCCGAGAAATAGCCGAACCTCTGGGCATTCGTTTTCTGGGTGTTGGCGGCAGTCCGAAATGGACCCTGGCTGAGACACCTGTCATGCCGAAATCGCGCTACAAGATCATGACCAACTACATGCCGAAAGTCGGGCACGAAGGTCTGGACATGATGTATCGCACGTCGACCATTCAGGTTAATCTCGACTTCAGCTCGGAACGAGACATGCGTCGCAAGATGCAAGTTTCGATGAAACTGCAATCGGTAGCCACTGCACTTTTCGCCAGTTCCCCGTTCACTGAAGGTAAGCCAAATCATCTTCTGTCGTGGCGTTCGAGTATCTGGCGCGATACCGACAACCAGCGTTCAGGCGTTCTGCCTTTCGTTTTCTCGGAAAACTTCGGTTTTGCCGACTATGTCGAATGGGCGCTCGATGTGCCGATGTATTTCATCCTGCGCGACGGCCATTACCACGATTGCACACATGTCACTTTCCGCCAGTTCATGAATGGCGCATTGAAAGGCGAAGTGAGCGACCCGGTTCCCAATATGGGCGACTGGACCAATCATCTTTCTACCCTTTTCCCCGAAGTACGTTTGAAGCGCTTCCTCGAGATGCGTGGTGCCGATGGCGGCCCATGGCGTCGCATTTGTGCCCTCCCCGCCTATTGGGTTGGGTTACTTTATGACGAAGAGGCCCTGACCGCCGCCGAGCTTCTGACAAAGGACTGGACCTATGAAGAGGTTCTCGCGCTTCGCAATGAAGTTCCGGCCAAGGCTTTGAACACGACCTTCCGTGGCAAGCCGCTGGAACAGGTCGCTCGCGAGACTTTGAAAATCTCCCGCCTCGGCCTTTTGAACCGTAATAAGCTTAACAGCGAAGGCCACGACGAAACGCACTTCCTTGCACCGCTTGAGGAAATTGTTGCGGCTGGCGTCACAGACGCTGAGCGTATGCTGAAGGCATATAACAGCGTCTGGGCAGGATCGATCGATCCAATCTTTCTGGAATATGCTTATTGAGCATTGAGCTACAAAACACATCCCAAAAAGGGCGCGTTATTCGCGCCCTTTTTGTTTTAGTCAGCTCGTAACCTGCTGGCCTTTACTCGGATCGGGGATCACGACAATCGTGCTGCCATCCCGCACATTGTTGTAAAGATCGATCACATCCTGATTGAGCATGCGGATGCATCCTGATGACACGGACTTTCCAATGCTCCAGGCTTCCGGCGATCCATGAATGCGGTAAAGCGTATCGCGCCCATCCTTGTGAATGTACATCGCGCGCGCACCGAGTGGATTCTTGATCCCGGGAGGCATTCCGCCATTGGCGATGCTGTAAGGCTCCAGCGAGGGTTGACGGGCGACCATCTCGTCCGGCGGCGTCCAGCGCGGCCATTGGCGCTTGTAAGCTATCTTCGCGCGTCCGGCCCATGCAAAACCATCACGCCCGACGCCAATACCGTAGCGCATGGCCCGGCCATTGCCGAGAACATGATAGAGATATTTGTTCGGCGTATCGACGATAACAGTGCCTTTGACTTCGCTCGTCGGATAGTCAACTTCCTGGCGCCAGAACTTTGGGGCAACCTTGCTCGTATCGACAGCGGGGATAGGAAACTGCTCTTCCGGCATGGCCTGGTACATAAGCGGCACAGGCCGCGAAGGCGTAGGCTCGGGCAGTTTCTTGGCTGGTTGGGGCGGCTGTGCCGTCGAAACGCAGCCCGACAACGCAACAGCGCTGACACCTATAAGAAAGCCCCGGCGGCTGAAAGAAGCCTTCGCAAAGCCGTGTGTAAGGTCGTCTTGGGATTTTTCTCGCGACATCCTGAATCTCTAACAATGACAGATGCGCGAGAAAAAGAAGGTCAAGCTTAAGCCAGCCTTAAGGCCAACCCATCCCAATAGGACAAGACGAAAACGGCAGCTAAGTGTTGCTAAAATAACGATCCCTGATTTCCGAAGCCCGGCGACGTAGATGTTTTCGTTTGTACGCGCTTTGCAGGATCGCTCGCGTCTTCGTCACCCACAACGACGGCAATATCACCATCACGAAACCGGATGGACAATGCGTCGCCGACCAATGCGGATGCAGCCTGTTTCACTGGTTTTCCATCTGCGTCGAAAACAACCGCAAAACCGCGATCAAGCACACTTTCATAAGAAAGCGTGCGCATCAGACGTTCAAGCTCCTGCCCGCGACGTTTGGCTCGCTCTATTAGAATCTGCACGGCTTGGTCGCGACGGCGATCGAGCTGTTCTATAGCGATAGTCGTAAGTTTCGTTCGCCGCAAAATAGGCTCAGCCGAAAGGCGGCTTGCTCGATGCGCGAAAACTGTACGGCGTTCGCGCAGGAATGCTTCCAGCGCCCGAGGCAACCTTTGTCCAAGAACGGACACCCCGCGCCCCAGCTCCAGAAACCGGCGCTGCAGGAGACGTGGCGACAATTGTCGCGCATGGCCTTCGAAGTGAACCCGCTTCTTTTGCGTGTTGACGAAGAGAGCCCGCGTAAGGCGCGAAGCCGCTTCATCGAACCGGCGACGAGGTAAAGCCAGCAACTGGTCGGCGGACGGAAGTGCACGCGATGCCGAACGGTGCGCTTGTCGTTTCAGGTCGATAAATCGGGACATGGCCGACGATAGCCGCGCGGATTGTCCGGCCAGTACAGCCTGCAGATCCGCCTTTACCGGCACCGCCATTTCAGCGGCACCTGTCGGTGTCGGTGCGCGAACATCCGCAGCAAGATCAATTAATGTCCAGTCGGTTTCGTGGCCAACCGCCGAGATAACCGGTATATGCGACGCAGCAACTGCACGCACGACGATTTCATCATTGAAGCCCCAGAGGTCTTCCAGACTGCCGCCGCCACGCGCCACAATCAAAACATCCGGCCTCGGAATAGGACCGCCATCCGTTAAGGCGTTGAAGCCATCTACGGCGGCAGCCACTTCTGGCCCGCTCGTCTCGCCCTGCACACGCACAGGCCAGACAATGACATGCAGCGGATAGCGGTCTGCAATCCGGTGAATGATATCACGAATGACTGCTCCCGTCGGAGAGGTCACCACTCCGATAACATGAGGCATAAAGGGCAGGAGCTGCTTGACGGCAGGGTCGAACAAGCCTTCCGAAGCCAGTCGTCGCTTACGGTCCTCCAGAAGCGCCATAAGAGCACCGGCTCCCGCTGGCTCCATTTGTTCGATGACAATCTGGTATTTCGAAGAACCGGGATAGGTGGTGAGTTTACCGGTAGCAATGACCTCCATCCCCTCCTCGGGGCGGAAGCGCAGGCGGCTCATTGAACCACGCCAGATCACCGCTTCCAGCCGCGAGCGGTCGTCTTTCAAAGCAAAATAAGCATGTCCTGACGAATGTGGGCCCCGATAGCCGGAAATTTCGCCACGCACACGCACGTGTCCGAACGTATCCTCGACCGTGCGCTTCAACGCACCGGAAATCTCGGAAACGCTATACTCAGCGACATTGGACGATGCGCCGGTAAAACTCGAATCGGAACCCATGCTCATCCCATCATAGGCAACCAGGTAGCATGGCTGGTCAAGAAGCCATGCGGCGATTTAGAGCGCATCCAGAAAAGTGTGAAACGGTTTTCGGACCAGATGCGCGTAAGAACGTCGATCTGGTTCCACCAGATCGAAACACATTCCACTGTCTCATCACCAGCCTGGCAGCAATTCGTTGGCTCGCACCCTCCTCGTGCGAACCGCCGGAAACGGCGAAATTTCCGCCGAAGCCATCGCGCCGGGCTGCGGTGACGATATATTGTCTAGACTTTCGATAATGTGCTGCGCAAGTGCGTCTACAACAGCGTTCTGTTTTGTATGGCCCCGCATGATACCGATGCCGAACTCCGGCAGCATTCCAAACCCATCAGCTTCACCAAGGACCCGCATACCGGGACGAAGGGCACATTCCGGAAGAACAGAGATCGCAAGCCCTGAAAGCACTGCTGCCGCCAGAACTGTCGCTGACCAGCTTGTGATGATGATACGATAATCGCGTCTGGCCGCTTCCAACACATCGATAGCTGCATGCCGCCAGATACAAGTTGGGCGTCCGACAGCAAGTGGCAGCACGGCCTCTTCGTGCACTGCATGGTTGGCAGATGTCACCCAAAGCAAGGGTTCTGTACGAACCACCTCAGAACGGCGTTTGTCATCGCACTGGGTGACGAGGGCAATGTCCAGCGTTCCGCGGCGGATCATTTCATCCAGATTTACGGTCGGTTCGCAGACAACCGATAATTCGACCCGCGGATTTGAACGCGCAAACCGCGCCATGATTTCCGGTAGAAACCGATCGGCATAATCGTCCGGTGTGCCGATACGCACGTGACCTTCCAGTTGTGTGTCATCGAAGGCCGCGACGGTCTCACCATTGAGCTGCATCATGCGGCGCGCATACAGCAGAAGGCGTTCTCCGTCTTCGGTAAGACGATTGGTTCGTCCGTCGCGTTCGAACAATGGTTTACCGATGCGCTCTTCCAGACGGCGCATCTGCATTGAAACAGCCGACTGCGTCTTGAAAACTGCGTCCGCTGCCCGCGTAAAACTGCCCATATCCGCTATGGCTATGAAAGTCTGCAATTGATCGAGATCCAGAGGCGCACTCATTGGTGTCATCCATCATTATAATTGAAGAATTACATTAAAAACATTCGTTGGAACAATCAATCCGATTGTTGGATAAAACGGCCATCGTAAAGGAAAAGGAGCCGCGAAAGCGCATGACCCTGACGATAAGGATCCCATAGCCCCGCTAGATCAAAGGAGAGCGGACATGACAGCGACAAGCAAGATAACGACAACGCATTTACCGGCAACGAACGGGCTGACCTCCACGTTCGCGCAGATGGTGAAGGCCACATTTACGTCGATCATGCGTCGCTGGACGTTTTCCAATGGTCGGCGGCAACTACTGAACCTGAGCGATTTTGACGATCACATGCTGCGCGATATTGGGCTCCGCCGAGAGGATATTTACACAGCGGTTCATTATCGCGGCATGGAGGATCCGACCCAGGTTCTCAGTCAACTCGCAGATGCCCGCCTTCGGATCAAAGCGACGCGCCAGATCTGCTGAAGGGGAGCTTTTTGCAGTTCAGCAAGCCGATAGCTCTTTTTGAACGCACAGACTGATCATCTGGCAGGCGCCACCTTCACATGCCGGGTCCCCTCCCGGCCAGCCTGCCCCTTGCCCGGCCGCTCCTCCGCTGGCCGGGCTTTTTTTATACGCCGGCTTCCCGGCAGCACGCCTCTGCGCATCAAATTGCAACGATTCAACCGCAGGATATCTGCAATCACTGGATAACTGAAATCGCTTAATTTTTTTTCTAAGAAAAGTGTTGCGTTCGCTGTTTGAGTTCGCTAGATGGAGGCCGTCGACAAACGAAGCTTCGTGCTTCTGTCGCAATCGCGCTTCAGCCGGATATGACTGATACGCGAATCCTGCTGGGGAATAGTTTAATGGTAGAACGACGGACTCTGACTCCGTTAGTCTTGGTTCGAATCCAGGTTCCCCAGCCAAATTTTCTTTTCTCAGTAAAAATTAGAAGAAAACGATAAGTTAGGTCTCACCTCAACTTTTCCGTGTTGTATCCAACCAAACACAGCTTCCAGGTATTCGGCTCTTTTAGAGACTTGTGCTTCCTGCGCACTAAAGACGACTGTGTGCCGTTGGCATTGCATCAAATCATTTCGAAACCGAGACACGTACCGGATTGAAACATTACAAAAAATTCAGGTTCCACTCTTGAACTCGGAAACTGCATACACATTTGAAGAAGTGCAGCGCCGGGCCCCTCTGGTCATGGTTTCCGCTATGGCGATGTCGGGGCTGCTCCACTTGTTCAAATGGAGATGGTCCGGCGATGGATTCGCTTATTGTAGCCCTTTCGGGCGATTTTCTCGGCACACCTGTATATTTCTGGGCAGCATTTATCATTGTTGTCGTTGGCCTGCTTGTTTTCGACCTCGGCATTCTGCATCGTGACGAACACGAGATCGAAGCCAAGGAAAGCCTTCTGCTTTACGGTTTCTATGTCCTGATCGCGCTGGCGTTCGGTGGCTGGGTTTGGTGGCAGCGCGGCCCCCAAGCCGGCCTCGAATTTTACACTGGCTATTTGATTGAGCAGAGCCTCGCGATGGACAACATGTTTGTTATCGCGACGATTTTCGGCTTCCTTGCCATCCCCCGTCTTTACCAGCATCGCGTTCTGTTTTGGGGTATTCTGGGCGTTATCGCCTTTCGAGCGGTCCTGATCGGACTTGGTGCTGCGCTCGTGCACGAGTTTAACTGGATTCTCTTTCTCTTTGGCGCTTTCCTTGTCTTCACCGGCTTCAAAATGTTCGGGCATCAGGACGAGACGCCCGACATCGAACAGAACGCCGTATTCAAGTTTCTGCGTCGGCGATTTAATATCACCCGCGAACTGCATGGTCGGCATTTCACGGTTAAGCAACCGCATCCGAAGACCGGCAAGATGGTCACCTGGCTCACGCCGCTGGCAGTCGCTCTCATTATGGTGGAAACTGTCGATCTGATCTTTGCCGTCGACTCTGTTCCCGCCGTCTTCGCCGTCACTCAGGACACGTTCATCGTCTACACCTCGAATATCTTTGCGGTGTTGGGTTTGCGCGCGCTTTATTTCGCACTTGCTGCGGCAATGAACCGGTTCCGCTATCTGCAGGTGTCTCTCGCAATCATTCTTGTGCTGATCGGCATCAAGATTTTCCTTGTGCCACTGGGTGTTCACATCAACACGCTGCTGTCGCTTGTCGTGACACTTAGCATCCTCGCAAGCGGTGTATTTTATTCGCTCTATAAAACCCGCAATGAACCGGACATGAGTGTCGAGGAAATCGCCAAGCAGCAACATATTGAGAACTGATAGAACATTTTTCCAACACGGAGAGGCCGGCCCTATGTGCCGGCCTTTTTCGTCTGTTGCATCACTCGAGCGTACGCCGATACCCCAAGGTGCACTTTATTCATCTGTGCACCGGCTCCGGATCGATCACATGAGCCATTGAGAAGGAAAGCATATCCTTTTGGTGAAGCTGCGTCCCACCTTGCTGATGTTATACTAGTGGTCTGATTCCAACATTTGCATCCCTCGGCTCAAGCGCTGAGCAAATGTTGGAATCAAAAAGACCACTAGCAAGTATATGTATCGAGTGGATTTTTCGAATTTGACGTTTGAAATGGCATAAGTGTCAGTCGGGATTCAAACGTCAAATTCAATCCACTAGGCTTCAAAAATCAACTTATCCGAGAGCACGTCGCGGAAGGCGAAGTTGAACTCCTTATTGCTTGGCGCACTGGTATTCATCATCTTGATAGCGGCAACCATGCTGGGCATGTTTTGCCGAACACGACTGCCTGAGCATCATCTCAGCTCCGAATCCAAGGATGTCATTCGCCTGGCCACTGCGGTTGTCGGAACGCTTTCCGCTCTCGCGCTCGGACTTCTTATCGCCTCAGCAAAAACCGATTATGACGATGCACAGGCCGAGATGAAAACATCGGCGGCACGCATCGTTCTTCTGGATCGAGTTATGGCGCGCTATGGGCCCGAAACCGAGCAGCCGCGTGCAGTGCTCAAAAAAATCATCCAAAAACGCCTTGATCGGTCATGGAATGCTGAAAGAGCAGACCAACTCTCTGATGGAGCTCTACCGGAGTTTAAAGATATCGAGGATATTCAGGCCAGTCTACGCGCCTTGAAACCGGCGGATGCAGCGCAAAGCTCTCTGCAAGCGCGAGCACTTGAAGTCAGCAACATGATTGCCGAAGGCCATTGGCAACTGGTAGAAACCACCGATGAGGGCCTGCCCCTCCCATTTCTCATCGTGCTGATTTCATGGCTGGCACTTTTATTCGCTACTTTCGGGCTGCAAGCTCCAGTAAACGGCACCGCTATATTGATAATAATGGTGTGTTCATTGTCTGTTGCGGGTGCAATTTTCGTGATTTCGGACATGGCGAGCCCATATGCCGGGCTGATACATATTTCGGAAGCCCCACTGCGGACTGCATTGAACCGCCTCGGCGCACCGTAACGCTGCTTTATAGCGCCACAAAGTGCTGAGGTGACACCTCGCGATATTCACGTAAAGGCACGATGAAGTCCGCTGGGCGGATTGGGCTCTTGAGTTCCCCCGCTTCACTTGAAAGTTTGGCCCGTCGCCGATCAGGGTCCGGAACGGGAACAGCCGCCATAAGCTTGCGGGTATAATCGTGTTGCGGATTCTCAAACACAGCCGACCTCGGCCCGATTTCCACGATCTCACCCAGATACATGACCGCGACACGATGGCTTACGCGCTCAACCACGGCCATATCGTGCGAGATAAACAGGAATGCGAGATCGAGGCTCTGCTGAAGATCAAGCATGAGATTGATGACCTGTGCCTTGATGGAAACATCAAGCGCCGATACGCTTTCATCCGCAACGATGACTTTCGGCTTCAGGGCAAGCGCCCGCGCTATACAAACGCGTTGCCTCTGCCCGCCAGAGAATTCATGCGGATAGCGCTTGGCCATATCCGGTGTCAGGCCGACCTTTTCCAACATGTCGGCAACAACATCCTTCGCATCCCGCACGCTCCCCAGCCGGTGTTCAATGTAAGGCTCAGCAATGGCGGCTCCCACCGTCATACGCGGATTCAGCGAGGCATAAGGATCTTGGAAAATCATCTGAACCGACCGTCGCATCTCGCGCATAGCTTGGTTGTCGAGGGCGAGTATATTTCGGCCTTCGACAAGAACTTCACCTGAATCCGGTTCGGTCAGTCGCATGATGGCGCGCCCGGTTGTCGACTTCCCGCAACCGCTCTCGCCGACCAGCGACAGGGTTTCACCCTTGCGGAGATCAAAGGATACATTCTCCACGGCATGAACACTCCCGCTCAAGCGCGCCATGAAGCCCGAGTAAATCTCGAAGCGCTTGGTAAGGCCTTTGACTTCCAGCACCGGTCCATCGGCCTTGTCAACCGTATCCGCCACCTCGACGGGCTTCTCCGAAAGCCCCGTCACATTGTCTACAACCGGAAATCGCAACGGACGTTGATAGCCCTGCATGGAACCGAGCACCGGAACTGCCGAAAGCAGCGCACGGGTGTAGGGATGCTTGCTCTGCCGAAAAATATCGGGCGTCTGTCCTGTCTCAACCTGCTTGCCACGAAACATCACAACCGTACGGTCCGATATTTCAGCCACCACGCCCATGTCGTGCGTGATGAAAAGGACTGATGTGCCCTCTTCTTCCTGCAATGTCTTGATCAGATCGAGGATTTGTCCTTGAATGGTCACATCCAGGGCTGTCGTCGGTTCGTCGGCGATCAACAGTTTGGGTTTGGACGCCAATGCCATTGCGATCATCACACGCTGACGCATGCCACCCGAAAAGCGATGCGGATATTCGTCGAAACGTGACGATGCCGACGGGATACGAACTTTTTCCAGCAAGCGTATCGTTTCAGCGCGCGCATCAGCTTTCGACATTTGCGAATGGCAGAGCAACGCTTCCGAAATCTGGTCTCCGATTGTGAAGAGCGGGTTGAGACTGGTCATCGGTTCCTGAAAGATCATGGCGATTTCATTGCCACGTATCCGGCGCATTTCCTCTTCCCGGAGCGTCAGAAGTTCCCGATCACCCAGCCTGATACTGCCCTTGATGCGGCTCGTATCGTTCTGCAACAGCCGCATGATCGAAAGCGAAGTAACGCTTTTACCGGACCCGGATTCTCCGACGATTGCTACAGTTTCACCGGGACGGACATCGAAGGAAACATCATCGACAACCGCCTTCCAGGCGCCGTCAACCAGAAAGGACGTGGTTAGTCCTTGAACGGATAGTACAGGGTCACCGCTTCCAACCGTCGCAATCTTTTCTGACGTCATAATGTTCCTCCGCTTTACTCAGGCTCTGCCAATCAATCCGGCCAGCGCAGCAAACCATCGAAACGATGTCTGCTTCTATCCTCGAAAGGGGTAGCGATGAGCTCGTTCGATGCCCGGGCCTTGTCAAGTTCCTCGCCTAGACGCTGTGCAACGATAGTTTCCTGGCCGGGATGAAGATTGCAGGGATCGAGATAGAAATAATTGTGCTCCACCTCATGGTCCCTGGTGATGATAGGCGGATTTCCGCGTGCTAGAGCCGTTACCAGATCCCAGGCCGTGATATGGGCATCAGCAGCCGTCACGATAACTCGCAGGCGGTCGAGGGGATTGCTTGTCGGGTCCGGCTCGATCAGAGCCGTAATGCCCGGGCGACCGTCCAGCGTCTTCTTCCACAGTTCAAGATAGCCGGTCTCTCTCTCGCGAATTCCAGCATGGTCGCGCTTTTCCCATGCTTCCAGCGCCGCCATAACGCCGTAAATGCTCTCCTTGCCTACTTTCATGCCTCGCCCGACGCCGAGATTTTGCAGGAAAGCATTGCGGACAAATTCCTTCTTGCCCGCGACGATGCCGGATGTCGGGCCACCCAGAAACTTGTGACCCGAATAGATCACGATGTCGGCACCCTTTTCCAGAAACAGCTTCAGATCATATTCAGATGCCGCATCCACGATCACCGGAACGCCCTTCGCATGCGCGATCTCGACAAATTCGCTGAGATGCAGAAGGCCGTAGTCAACGACGTGATGCGATATGACGTAAACTGCCGCAGCCGTCTTTTCGGTAATCGCATTTTCCATATGATACCGATGGGTTGATGTTGCCTGCCCGATCAGGACGACCTTGCCTCCAGCAAGCCGAATTGCCTGATCGACCGGGGCACCGTAGCTGACCACATGCCCCGTCTGCACAAGAATTTCGTTCTTTTCCGGCGTGACATCCGGCAATCTTTCAATCGCAAGAAGGTTGTTACCTGTCATCGCACCGGCAACTGCAAGCGTAATGCCCGAGGAGCAGGAGGCCGTGACGAAACCAGCCTCGCCACCCGTCAGACGTGCGATCACATCACTCGCCTTGCGCTGCAGATCATTGATTTCGACGAATTGCGGCAAAATCGCTGCCATCGCCTCTACCGCCTCTGGCACGACAATGGATGCACCGAGCGATGTCATCGTGCCGGAAACATTAATGACCGGTCGAAGCCCGATCTTGCGGCGGATATCATCGGTCATTTCATTTCTCCCATTTCTTTCATTGTCTCAGCCATCGACACGTATGCCATAATAATGTAATAACTTCTTGAATTCACATGGAGCACTTGAGTGAGTGTATCGTCATCCACCAACACCGCCGAAACGTCCCCTGCGGACGACACAGAAACGAAGTCGACGCGTCGATCGCGCGTGAGCGGCATCGACCGTGCGCTGCAGGTGATTGACTATCTTTATGAAACCGGCGCTCCGGCCGGTCCTTATGCGATTGCGAAAGCCATCAAGGCGCCTTTGTCGACCGTTTATGTGACCATCGATGATCTGGTTGAAAAGAACATGCTCGCCCGGAACGCGGACGGCGCAATCTGGCTTGGCGCCCGGCTCTATCATTACGGTCTTGCCTATGCACGCTCGCTCGATTTCATGAGCGTCGCCACGCACGAGATGCACGATCTCTGCCGTGAAGCGAACGAAGCTGTGCAATTGTGCGGTCGGGATGGCGATCACATGCTTGTTCTGGCCATGGCGGACGGGCCGAGCCCGTTTCAGGTTGCCTCGCGCGTTGGCACCAGAGTGCCGCTGAACTGGACGGCATCCGGCCGCCTTCTGGTCGGTCATTTGGCAGCTAGTGAACGTGTCGAGCTTTTCAGGCGCTGCGCCCGGACGTCTCCAACCGGCCGAGCCGAAATCGACGCTACAAGCCTTTCGGACGCTGCCGCGAAAGCGTTCGACGAGCGACTCTCGATCCAGATTGCGGAATCCGACTATGCTGTTGCCTGTATTGCTTCGCCAATCTGCGACCGTGATGGGCAATGCGTTGCGACGATCTCCATCGTGCTCCCCGAACAGAAAGTGCTTTCCGACGAGGGTCGCTACACCAATCAGGTGCGTACCTCGGCAGCAAAGATCGAAAAGCTGATGGGTTGGCGCAATCATTGACATTATCCTAGTCGTTCAAAGCGACGATCGCTTCGATTTCGACCGTGATATTGCCCGGCAACGAACCAAAGCCGACGGCTGAACGTGCGTGCTGTCCGGCGTCGCCAAAGACTTCGATGAACAGATCGGAGCAGCCATTGATAACGTTGGGATGCAGTTCGAAATCCGGCACTGCGTTGACCATGCCCAGAAGCTTCACAACACGCTTCACGCGGGAAAGGTCGCCCAGTGCCTCGTGCATGACAGCCAGCAGATTGATGCCAGTCAGACGGGCATCCTGATAGGCTTGATCGATGCCAATATCGCTGCCGACCTTACCCGAGCGCAAATGGCCGCTCTCTTCCCGGGGCCCCTGTCCTGAAAGATAGAGAATATTGCCCTCGCGAACATGCGTGACAAAATTTGCGATCGGCGGCGGAGGCGGTGGCAAGGTTATGCCGAGCGATGCCAGCCGGTCGTAGGGAGAATGCTGTATTTCGGTCGTTTGGGGAGAATGAGTCACGAATTTTCCTCATTATTTCGTCACGGGACGTTCCCGCAAATTCAATGTTGTGCCGATAGTCTCAGCGCCACGAATAGCCATGGCTATGGCGAACGAGTTTGCGCGCACGTGGAATATACCGGCTGGCCGTAATGGCCTCGGCACCGATGACTGCGTAGCGGGGTTCGAAAAGCCGGTTCAGGCGAGATACATCGCCGTTGGAATCCGTCGCTTCCAAGTCGGCGTCAACCAGATCAAAGATCGTGAAATCGGCACGTTGGCCAACGGAGAGCCGGTTTTCCATCGAAAGCTTGATCACCGACGCCGGATTATGCGTGACGGCTTCGATGACATTTTCAAACGGCATGTTGACCGACAGCAGTTTGGACATGGTCGTCGCCAGATCCCAGACAGGGAAGTTCATCGAATGGCCATGAAGGTCCGTCGAGATCGAAAATGGAAGGAGGCCCCGTTCAATTGCTGCTTCAGCGACCTTGAATGAGAAGGACGCCCCACCATGGCCAATATCTAGTCGGATGCCCTCACCCGCACAGCGTTCCGCGAGGTTGAAGAGATCCTCGTCTTCCATGATGCTGGAACCGGACTTGCCGTTGAAGCAATGTGTGACGACATCGCCTGGGCCGAGGATTTCAAGAACTTCGTCATAAAGCGCAGGCGGTTCGCCCACATGCACCATCATCGGCACTTTGAGTATCTTGGCAATCTTCTTGCCAAGCTTGACCGGTGTGACACCCCAAGACCCGGTGATAACATGGCTGGCGCGGACTTTGATCCCGACAATATGCTCACTGTTGGCGGCGTAGCATTCGAGAATGCGATCAAGATCAATGTCCTTGATGTCGCGCAGTTCCGGAACCCGGTTGCAGGCGACGAGACCTATCGAACCAAGATTGAGGAAAGCCTTGATCCGCTCCTTTGCCGGCTCAATGATATATTCCCGGAAGCCGTGGAAATTGGCCTCTCCCGCTGAACCGGCATCGACGAGCGTCGTCACCCCACGTTCAGCGCCGCACTCCGACGGGCGTATCGAGATGTCCGTACCGCCATGCCAGATATGAACGTGCAGATCGACCCAACCTGGCGAAATCCACGCGCCTTTGCCATCGATGCGCTCGGCATCAGCCGGTGCGTTCAACGACTTGCCGATAGCGCTGATATTGCCGTCTTTGCCTACCAGAATATCGGTTGTCGCATCGGAGTGTTCCGCACCGAAAGCTACCGGTTTGACATTGGTGATGAGGAGCGTTTTCGCCTGTTCACCGGAAATCATATTACAAATCCCTTCGCAGTCTTGGGTCGAGCATGTCGCGTAGTCCGTCCCCCACCATCTGGAGCGAGAGGACAGAAAGAATGATGGCAAAGCCGGGGAAATAGGTCATCCAGTCGGCCTGACCGATATATTGGCGTCCCGCGGCAATCATCGTTCCCCAGGTCGGAATTTCAGGGCTGACGCCAAGACCGAGGAACGAGAGGCCCGCTTCGGCGAGCATTGCGCTCGCAAACAGGAAAGTGCACTGCACGATAATGGGCGAGATCAGGTTCCTCAGCACGTGCCGCGTCATGATGTGGAATGTCGAAATTCCAAGCGATTGAGCGGCTTCAACATAGGGCAATTCACGGATCACCAATGTCGAGGCACGCACGATACGCGCCAGCCTTGGTGAATAAACCACCGACAGCGCGACGATGACCGTCGCCAGCGAGGGGCCGAGCGCAGCAACCAATGCAATGGCCAAAAGAATATCAGGGAAAGCCATCATCGCATCGATCAGGCGGGCAATCGGTGTGTCCAGACGCTGAAAGAAACCGGCGAGCAGTCCGAGCGTAACCCCTATGATCGTTGACAAGACAACAACAGCCGCTCCAACCATAAGTGACAACCGTCCGGCGTAAATCGTGCGCGAAAAGACATCGCGTCCGAACTCATCCGTACCGAACCAGAACATCTCGCTCGGTGGCTTGAGACGGTTGACGATGGAAAGCTTCGACGGTGAATAAGGTGCAATCCATGGCGCGAACAGCGCAAGGATAACGAAGACCGTCAGAACAATAATGCCTGCCGCCACGGTCTTACGCTTGAACAATCGACGAATGAACAACGCGCGTTCCGAAGGTGCTTTTTGTGTGGTCGTAACAAGATCGGCCATCAGTAACGAACCCTCGGATCCACGAACAGATAAAGCATGTCGATGATGAAATTGATCAGGACATAGAGCCCTGCAATGACGAGCAGCGCCCCCTGAATTACCGGATAGTCCCGTCGCAGGACGGCAGACACGACAAGATTTCCAACCCCCGGCACACCAAACACAGTTTCCGTCACCACTGCGCCAGAGATCAGGACGGCTGCGGTCAGGCCGATGACTGTCAGGATCGGGATCAAAGCGTTTTTCAAGGCATGTTTCATAATCACGCGCCGCTCGATCAACCCTTTTGCGCGCGCCGTGCGAATATAATCATCGCCAAGGACGTCAAGCATCGAGGCACGCGTGAAACGCAGGATCAGGGCAGAGGAAACCAGTCCCAGCGCGAAAGCTGGCAGGATCAGATGGTACATCCGGTCCATAAAGCTTGAACCAGGCCCGCCATAGCCGGATACCGGAAACAGGTTCAACCGGACCGCAAAAAACTGCATGAGGATGAGCCCGAGCCAGAAGCTCGGTATGCTTGCTGCGAGCATGGCAACCGTTGTCGCCGCCTGATCGACAAAGGAACCGCGCCGGTAAGCGGCGTAGATCCCAACCGGCAAAGCAATGATGCAGGCGATCAGAAGAGAAAGAACCGTCAGAAAGAATGTCGGTTCGGCTCGATCAAGCAACGCTGCTCCAACCGGCATGTTGAGAAAAATCGACTGACCGAGATCACCCTTCAAAAGCTGACCGATATAATAGAAGTATTGAATGACCAGCGATTGATCAAGTCCGAGCCGGGCGCGCAGATCAGCAATGTCCTGCGCCGACGCATCCGGTCCGAGCATGACGGCCGCAGGATCGCCGGGTGTCACTCGAACGATCACGAATACAATCGTGACGACCAGAAACATGACGACGGCCATGCCGACAAACCGCTGAAGGATGTAGCGCACCATGCGATCATATTCTCCAGATTGATCCGTTTAGAGCACCGTGCGTCCATTTGGACGCACAAAGGTCGCTCCAGCTTATTGAAGCTACGCATCGTGCCTTCCAAAAATCGATTCCGATTTTTGAGCCGATGCTGTAGCGAATGCCGACCAGCCGATCGGCATTCGCAATGGCAGGAAGTTACTTTTTCAGCGAAGCGTTCCAGAAATAGGGCCACGGAGCCGGATCGACACCCTCGAGTTTGGTCGACATGGCCGCAACAGCGTTGAAGTCACCGATCTTGATCAAGGGCAGTTCGTCATAGATGGTCTTCTGGACATCTGCCCACAGCGCAACACGCTTTTCTGGATTGGATTCGGATGTGAACGCATCGACCACGGTTTTACGCGCAGGCGTATCCCACCAACCCGGCGAACTGGTCGACAAAGAGCCGATCAAAGCAGGTTCGGGCAGGAAAGGGCTGTGCGTTATGTAAATATCCCAAAGCTTGGGATCAGCACGGCGCTGCGTCAGTGTCGCCCAGTCGACAACCTGCAGGTCCACCTTGAAGCCAGCAAGTTTCAGATATTCGGCAGCCACCTGCGCCATCTTATAATGGAACTCATATTGGCGGCTGGTCAGGATACGCAGCGGTTCGCCATTGTAGCCCGCAGCCTTCAATGCTTCTGCCGCCGCCTCGGGCTGGGCGACATTATAGTTTCCCTCGACACCAGCTTCCGTATTCCAGACAAAGTTGGACGGATAGAATGCACCGTCCAGGGCGTAGAATTCCGTACTGCCAAATGCAGCCGCAAGCATGTCTTCCATGCTCAATGCCTGTGTCACGGCCTTTCGCACCGGCAGCTTCGACGCCACGCCTTCCTTGGTGTTGAACACAAAGACAGGATAGCCGAAGGGTTTCAGAAGCAGCGGCTGTGAAGCAGTTGAAGACTTGATCTTGTCAAATGATTCCACCGGAATGGAATCGACATAGTCGTATTGTCCGGAAACCGCCGCTTCAACACGGGTATTTGCGTCAGGAACCGAAACAAACCGGATCTCATCGAGATATTGATGACGCGCTCCACCGTAGCCGTCACTCTCGCCGTCGCGCGACTTGTAACCATCGAAACGCACGAGCTGAATGTATTGATCCGCCTTGCGCTCCTTGAGCATGTAGGGACCGGTACCGATAAACTCGTTCATCGGCTCTGCCTGCTTTTCCGACGGGATGATGATCGCCGCAGAATTGTTGAAAGCGAGCAGAGAAGTCAGCGGCGCATAAGGCTGCTTGAGCGTGATGGTCACTGTAGCCGGATCAGTCGCAGCAATATTTTCGATGAAGGCTGACGCCTGCTTTCCGCGTGATGCCAGCTTCGTCCAACGCTGCAACGACGCAACGACGTCTTCCGATGTCATGTCACTGCCGTCATGGAATTTGATGCCAGAGCGCAGCTTTATCGTATAGGTTTTCCCGTCTTCGCTGATTGCTGGCAGGCTTTCGGCCAGTAGCGGCGTCGGTTTCCATTCCTTGTCGAATGTATAGAGCGTTTCAAAAATATGCTGTGTGACAATGCCCACAAGATCGGCAGTGGATACCATCGGGTCGAGCGTCGGCGGCTCGCCAATGGTCGCGACATTGATGACGCCACCCTTGTCTTGCGCCAGCGAAAGGCCAGGACTGAAAATCATGGCTGAAGCCAGAAGGAGTGCTAATTTGATCCGCAAGGCATAATCCCCATTTTTAGTTTGTTCCACAATTATGTTATATAGCCTTTTATAAAAGAATATCTGAGAACTTCAGGGTGTCAATCCATCAAAAAGATTCGACTGGAAATCTTCAGGCGATAAAATTGGAACTCTTTCCAAATTAAGGAGATACGGCGCGGCAAAAGTAAGAAGCGCCGCGAGGGACACTCGCCTTTCGTTAGCTTTCGGCTTTAGTGGCGGTGTCGACAAAAGGGTCGGATGCGGCCAGGAACACCAGCGTCGCGTCAAGCCCGAGGTTCACCATACGAATGCGGCAACGCCGATACTATCCGCGTTTTTCAGATTTTATGGGTGGCACCTCCGAAGCTGTATCGATAAGAGTGCGCCATGACACGCAAAGGCCAAGGCTACCTCTTCACACTTCTCGCAGTTACCATTTTTGCAACGCAGGACGGTATTTCGAAATACCTTGGCACTCATTATTCGCCGATCCTGATAACGATGATCCGCTATTGGGTCTTTGCAGCCTTTGTTCTTATGCTTGCAATGCGCTCCGGCGGCATCGCCAAAGCCGCAGCAACGAAACGTCCCTTTCTACAACTTTTTCGCGGAATTTTGCTTGCTGCGGAAATCGTTACGTTCATATTCGCTCTCAGTCGCGCAGGTATGGCAACAGCGCAGTCAATCTTTCAGGGCGCACCTTTATTGGTGACGATGCTCTCCGTGCCATTCCTGGGTGAAAAAGTTGGCTGGCGACGTTGGACGGCGATCGTCGTCGGACTGATCGGCGTTTTGCTGATTATCAATCCTGTGAATGCGAAATTCGACGCAAGTTTGCTTCTGCCGGTGGCCGCGATGGTCATGTTCGCCGTTTATGCCGTTGCGACGCGCGCCGTCAGCAAGAGTGACGATGCCATGACCAGTTTCTTTTACACCGGCATAGCAGGGGCCGTGGCCCTCACCTTTGTTGGCTGTTTCTATCTGATGCCAATTGCGCGAAGCGACTGGTTCTGGATGGCAGCTCTTTGTGCCTGCGGTATCGCAAGCCACTACTTTCTCATCCGCGCCTACAACATTCTGGAAGCGGGAGAAGTGCAGCCCCTCACCTATCTGCAGCTTGTTATCGGAGCATGTATCGCGGTCACGGTTTTCCACGAACAGTTGACATGGAACATCGTCGCTGGCGCGATTGTCGTCGTTGGCGCCGGACTGTTCTCGGTCTTCCGCGAACGGCAACTTGGCAAAAGCAAACCGCCAGCACTTGGATAGGTAACAAACTCGATATGGAAAGAGCGGATAAGTCAAAAAATGTTAAAGGGCTTTCCGCCAGTTTATTTCACGTCTTGGTTTATGATCTTTATGCCTTTCTATTCGGGGGCCTAACCGAATATCGAAAGGTTTTTATCATGAAAAATGCAGGCATAGGCACCTTTATGCTGACCATTCTTGCCAGCGGAGGCGCGATGGCCCAAAGTGCGCCGCAAATTTCGCCTGAAGATCTTTACAAGGCTGCAACAAATCAGCTTGGTATTGTCGAATACTGTAAGGATAAGGGTTTTGCCACGCAGGAAGACATTGACGGCCAGCAGTCGATCATGAAATTGATGCAGGCACCGGCTGATAAGGCGGGGCTCGACGCCACCCTCGAAGCAGGAAAGAAAGGCGTCGTCCAGTCGATGGGTCAGGAAACCGATGTCGAAGAATTTGCCAAGACATCAGGCAAGAGTGTGGAGCCGTTCTGCCAGCAGATCACGACTGCGATCAAGCAATCGGCGGCACAGATACAGAAATAGACTGCCTGGGAATGATCTTCGACGTCTTTATTATCCAGAAACCCCGGCCCATCCAGATCGGGGTTTCCATGACATATACCGCAGAACATGTCTCAGCCGCCTGCTCACCAAAAAGAGTGGTCGCCTTTGTCAGACAACAGCGCGCACTGACTTGACAGATTAATCTTGATAATTTAATTCATGTTTTGACCTCTAGTGGTCGCGTAGACTTCCAGCCGGCGCTTGACCTACCGAGAGCGCCGGTCTTTTTATGTCCTGTGCACAACACAAGCGCGGTCGAACAGGTATGTCATGACGCAGCCAGTCACATCGAATAGCCTCCATATCGAAACCGCTTGCGTGATAGCGGGTGGAGGTCCAGCAGGATTGATGCTGGGACTTCTGCTGGCACGCGCAGGTGTGAACGTCACCGTTCTGGAAAAACATTCCGATTTTTTGCGTGATTTTCGCGGCGACACGATTCATCCATCCACCCTGCAGATCATGTATGAACTAGGCTTGTTAGGCGGGCTCCTCGCCTTACCTCATACCAAGGCGTATCGGCTGAATGCGGAGATCGGCGGCAAGAACATCACGATAGCTGATTTTTCCAGAATTCCCGCTCAGTGCCGCTTCATCGCTTTCATGCCGCAATGGGAATTTCTCGACTATATCGCGCGCGAAGCCGCGAAGTATCCAAACTTCAGGCTCATTATGTCAGCCAGCGTGACCGAGCTGACCGAACGGGACGGGAATGTCACCGGCCTCCTCGCAACGACACCTGATAAGGCGATCACAATTGATGCCAAACTCGTCGTCGGTGCGGACGGAAGAAATTCTGTGGTGCGCACGAAGGCTGGCCTGGAGGTCGAAAGCTATGGTTCGCCAAGCGAGATTCTTTGGATGAAATTGTCTCACGCTCCCGATGATCCGCCCTATACGATGGGCCATGGTGGACCCCGACAAGGTTTCGTCATGATAGATCGCGGCAAGTATTGGCAATGCGGTTATGTGCTTCGCCGACAAACTTTCGCCGATGTGAAGGAAGGAGGGCTCGATGCATTCCGGGAAGCAGTCGCAAAAGTATCGCCATTGCCTGCGAACCGGATGGACGAAATACGCACATGGGATGACGTTCACCTGCTGAGCGTACGCATCGACCGACTGAAAACATGGTGGAAGCCGGGGCTACTGTGCATCGGTGATGCCGCCCACGCCATGTCGCCCATCGGCGGCTTCGGAGTCAATCTGGCAATTCAGGATGCCGTTGCGACAGCAAATATTCTGGCCGCACCGCTCAGGGGAAACGAAAATTTAGCCCCGTATCTTGCAGCCGTCGAAGCAAGACGCCGCTTTCCAGCAAAGGCAACGCAGAAGTTGCAACTGATGATGCGAAGTGATCGTCGCAAACGCGAAACACACTCTAAACGCGATGGGCCACCAGCATTCATGCGCCATCTCGCACGATGGCCAGTCCTCGCACATCTGGCCGGCAGACTGATCGGGATGGGCTTTCGCCCGGAACACATCCGCGACCACTGAACGACGGATTCAGTCCATATCATCAAGTTCGTCGTGAATACCAGCGACGATCTCCAATCGCTGCTGCGCCGATTTTCCTGCATGCGAGGCATAGGTCAATGCCAGAAGCCGGATTGCACTGCTGACAGCGGTATAAGATACACCTAACGCGAAACTGTCCACATGACACGGCAGGACGACGCGCGCATAGCGCTGTGCTTCCGGAACGGATCCTCGATCTGTAATGGTCACGATGTTCAGCCGGCTCGTCGCCGCGTAACCCAGAATTTGCCTCAGCAAAGCGCGGTGTGGCGGAAGCGTTATCAGCAACAAAACATCCTTCGGGCCAGTCATGGCCAGATCTTCAGCCCACGAGCCCTGGTTGATGCCAAGGATCATCACGCTGTGACGCAGCCTCGAAAACAAAAGCCGTGCATAGCGTGCGAACCCTTCCTCGTCGCCTATCCCCACCACCCAGACACGCGGCGCTTCTGCGATAAGTTCGGCAGCTTCTCGCATCTTATCGGAGCGAAGCGCCTCGAACGTCCGGGTTATATTGGCGATCTCCAGATCAAGATGTGCACTGATGGTACGCACCAGCGGCACTTCTTCGTCCATAGTCCTCGAGTAATCGTAAGGTTCGGTGCGGTTGCGCTCTTCTCGCGCCTGAAGTTTCGCTTCGTTGAAATCGGCATAGCCCAAATGCTGAAAGAAGCGGGCCGTCGTCGCCTTGGATACGCCTGCCATCTCCGCGATTTCGGTAGCGGAATGAATCAAGATGTCGTCTTCCCGCTCAAGAATTAGCTGCGCGATTTTCTGCTCACCTGCTGTGAGCTTTGCGTAGCGTTCCTGTATGCGCAGTACCAGACGTGAAGCCATGTGCGTTTATTCCGAATCTCTCTTAGCACTAAAAAAGCTTATCATCGGCTCTTGCAATACTGAAACATTTGTTTCATTGATAATGAAACATTGAAATTCATGGAATCTCCATGGCGTATTCCCGCAGTACACGGCAGCGCATCTGGGAGCGGCTGAAAGATGTCGCGCGCCCTGATGCACGCTTCCACTTCAAATTCTCGGAATTCATACCGGACTTTGAAGGTGTCGAGGCAGCTACGGATCGTCTGCTGGCGCTGGCAGGGATAACGAAAGCCAAATTGGTTTTTGTGACACCAGATAATTCCATGATCGAGTTGCGCCGTCGCCTGATCATGTCGGGTACACCATTCATCATGCCGACCTACGGCATGCAGCGCGGCTTTCTCCTGCTGGAACCGGGATCCGTTCCCCCGGGGCTGGAGAAAGCCGCAGCCTGGCTTGACGGAATGGAACATTTCGGCCGATCGGTCAGTCTCGAAGACTTGACTCATATCGGTCGTTTTGATGTCATCGCGACTGGCGCATCCGCTGTTTCCATCGACGGAGTCCGCTTTGGCAAAGGCCATGCGTTCTTCGATCTGGAATGGGGCATGTTCACCGACCTGGGACTTGCTGACGAGCAATCCCTGATTGCTGCTGCTGTGCATGACGTGCAGATTGTGGAAGAACGCCTCAACGTTTCAGAGAGCGACATTGCTCTCGACTTCATTGCCACGCCGAGCAGCCTGATCGAGATAACGCGTAACCGCCGCCGACCGCGCGGTGTTCGCTGGAGCGACGTTTCAGCCGAAGAAATCCAGTCCATCCCGCCGCTGCGTGAGCTTGCGCGCATGCGCGGCATTGCCTGACCAATTCAGCACCAAAAAGGAAGCTTCAATGAATATTGTCCTGGATCGCCGCCGTTTTCTCGGACTTATAAGTGCCGCAGCCGCCCTGCCCGCCATGAGTCGTTTTGCATCCGCGGATACGCCTTTCAACTTTCAGGCTTCATGGATCAATGACGCGGAGTTCAGTGGTTATTTCATTGCCGCCGATAAAGGTTTCTACCGTGAGGAAGGCGTCGATCTGAACTATATATCTGGCGGACCCGATGTCATTCCCGAAAGCACAATCATTGCGGGCAAGGCCGACCTGACCCTAACCACCCCCGATACGACGATCAAGGCGATCGTCGAACAGGGCGCGCCTTTCAAGATCATCGGCGCCCAATACCAGAAGAACCCTATCGGCATTATCTCGCTCGCCAAAAATCCGATCAAGGAGCCAAAGGACCTGATCGGCAAGACGCTCGCTGTGCCGCCGGTCAATGTCATCTCGGTCGAAGCCATGCTGAAGATTTCGGGCATTGAGCCTTCCCAGGTCAATATCGTTCCCTACGCCTATGATCCGACACCACTCATCAAGGGCGAGATCGACGCTTCGCTCGATTTTACAACAAATGTTCCTTTCACCATCAAGCAGGCTGGCGAAGACGCTGTTTCCTTCCTGCTCTATGATTTCGGCTTTACGATCTTCAACGATACGGTTGTCGTGACGGAAGAAACACTCAAGGCAAAACGCAAGGAAATCGTCGCTTTCCTTCGGGCAAGCCGCAAAGGCTGGGACGAGAACCTCAAGGACCCGGCAGCCTATCCGCCAAAGTTTGCCGACACCTGGTTCAAGGGCACAGGTCGGTCGATCGAAAACGAAATCTACTTCAATACAGCCCAGAAGCCGCTCATCGAGTCGCCGAATGGTGTATTTTCCATGAGCGAAGAAGCGATCGAGAACACAATCAAGGCGCTTGGCACTATCGGCATCGCCGCCAAACGCGATCATTTCGATACAACCCTTCTTGAAGAGATTTGATGCCTGATATGTCCGGGATCAAACTGGAAAATGTGACGCGCTCCTTTTCGGGGCGCGGCACAAATGTGATTGCACTTTCCGACGTCTCGCTTGAATGTCCGACAGGCTCCTTCACGGCACTTATCGGGCCGTCCGGCTGTGGCAAGTCCACTATGTTGCGTCTGGCGCTCGGTCTCGACCAGCCCGATGGCGGATCAATTTCGGTCATGGGCAAAAGCCCGGTCGAGGCTGCGAAAGCCGGACTGACCGGCGTGGCTTTTCAAGATGCAGCACTCATGCCGTGGCGCAGCGTCGAAGACAATATTGCGTTGCCGCTGGATGTTCTTGGCCTTTCGCGCTCCACGAAAGCTGGCCGGATTGCCGAGCTAATCGCCCTTGTCGGGCTCACTGGCTTCGAGAAAGCGCTCCCCGGCGAGCTTTCCGGCGGCATGCGCCAGCGTGTCGCTATCGCCCGCTCTCTTGTCACAGATCCGCGCGTTCTGTTTCTCGATGAACCTTTCGGCGCACTCGACCAGATATTGCGTCGTCAGATGAATATCGAACTTCAACGCATATGGCTTGAGAGCAAGGCGACAACCCTGCTTGTTACCCATGGAATTGACGAGGCCGTATTTCTCGCCGATCGGATAGTGGTGATGCACAGCCGCCCCGGACGCATCGCGCAGATCATCGATATTCCGCTGGATCGTCCACGCAGCCCCGAAATCTTCAGTACGTCGCAATTCCATGCGCTGGAGGACGCCGTCGAGGAGGCCCTGCATGGCTGACACCACGTCAACGAATCACCTCTCCACCTTGCGCAACTGGGTCATCCTTCTGGCAGTCTTGGAGATATGCGGCCGTTTTTCTCTGATCGCAGAGGGTGCTTTGCCAGCACCTTCGGCGATTCTCGCTCGCCTTTGGACAGATCGCGCCGACTATCCGCCCCATATACTGGCGACACTTCAAGGCGCGGGTGCTGGCTTTATCATCGGCAATCTCATTGCCGTTGCAGCCGGTATCCTGTTCGCGTTGTTTCCGACCGCAGCGAAACTGGGACGTGGCGTCAATATTGCAATCTTTGCACTGCCTCCGATTGCCATCTCTCCCATTCTGGTTCTGACTTTTTCAGGAATGACGCCGCGTATCACGCTGGCGGCGCTTGGCTGCTATTTCATCACCATGGCCGCTACCGTGACCGGCATCAGCCAGACGGACCGCCGCATGGTGGATATTGTTCGCGCCTATGGCGGCAGCCGACGGAAAGTGCTGTGTCTGGCACAGTTTCGATCCGCTCTGCCGTCGATCCTTGCCGGTCTGCGCATTGCCGCTCCGAATGCGGTTCTGGGCTCAATCCTGGCCGAGTTTGGTGGCGGTGGCCGCTTCGGTCTTGGTGCCTACCTGATCGGATCCCTCGGCAGAGCCGAACCAGCCCGGCTCTGGGGTATTGGGCTATGCGCCACCTTGCTCGCAGGGCTGGCCTATGCACTCTTTTCCATTCTTGCAAAGGTTTTGACAGGCAGCACAAAGGCCATCACCGTCCCGGCCAGCGCTCCGAACGCTGCATCCCGCGCGTCTCGCGGCCTAAACATTGCTCTCGTCATTTGTTCGATAGCTCTTCCTTTCGTCTTGTGGTGGCTGCTGCTTGTCGCCATGGGAACACCAGCCATGATTGCCAAAACCCCCGTCGGATTGTTCGAGTATCTATTCCTCGCTCCATCCTCCGCCCCGGCGCAGGCAAAATTGCTGACGGCTCTTTCGCAGACTTTACCGCTCACTTTTCTCGGCATGGCCGCAGGTATTCTCTTTGCCTTTGCCCTCGCCATTACCTCCGTTGCCAAACCCGCCATCGTACGCGGCTTCATGCCTGTCGCCCTTGTCACTCAGACAATGCCGCTCGTTGCCCTGACGCCGCTGCTCGTCCTGTTGCTGGGACGCGGACCATCGGTCATCCTCTGGATAACGATTTCAGTCACATTCTTCCCTGCTTTCGTGACTATGGCGCAGGGCATGGCATTGGTTCCGCGCGCGGCGCTGGACGTGCCCCGCGCATATGGTGCGAGCGTCTGGACCCAGATCCGGCTGGTGTCAGTGCCAGCCTCCCTGCCCTACGTCTTCGCGGCCATTCGTCTTGCCGTTCCGCGCGCTCTGCTCGGCGTCATGATTGCCGAATGGCTGGCGACGGGGACAGGGCTCGGAAATCTGCTCAATCAATCACGCGGATATCTCGACTATGGCATGATCTGGGCCGTCGCAGTGGTGTCCGTTATGCTGTCTGTTTTCTTCTATCAAATCGTAGCCCTCTGCGAGCGTCAGGTGCTCGCCCGCCGCGGCATGAGCCCGGCAGACTAAAATGCAAGGAGTCCCCATGGAAATCACCGATCACAAAGCTTCCGTTCGCGAACGTGTATGGAGCGAATTGCGCAAGGTCGCTGTACCGGACAGTCGTTTCCATTTCGACTTCGGCGAGTTCATCGCAGATTTCGACGGTGGTGAGGATGCCGTGGCCCGCCTGACGGACCACCATTACTATCAGAATGCAGATTTCATCTTCATTACGCCTGACAACTGTCTTGACCGCCTGCGCCTGCAGGCATTGAAAGATGGAAAGACCGTTCTGATAACCACCTATTCGATCAAGCGCGGCTTCTGGGTCCTCGATCCGAAATTGATTTCGCCGGACTATTATCTTTACGCCTCGACGCTGGACGGCATGGAGCGCGTGGGACAACCGGTAACCCTGAAAGACATTTCAGCCATGCCGGTAGTGGACTACATGGTCACCGGCACCGGCGCGATCAATCTCGAGGGCGTCCGCTTCGGCAAGGGGCATGGCTTCTTCGATGCCGAATGGGGCATGCTCTATCGTCTGGGCCGGATCACGGCCGCAACCCCAGCCGCGGCCGTCGTGCACGATTGTCAGGTGTTGAGCGAAAAACTCACGCCGGATGTCTATGATACGGTTGCAGACGTCATCTTCACGCCCACCCGCACTATCGAGGTAAAGAATCCCCACAAGCCAACCTGCGGTATCATTTGGGACCGTCTCGATCCCGTCATGTACGAAACGATCCCCCCGCTTCAGGAACTGAAAGCCATGGGGCTTTAGGTATCATACTTTCAAAAACTAAAACGCCGGTTGCAGCAAACGCATCCGGCGTTTTAGAGCATGTCTCCCGAAAGTGGGAACCGGTTTCGGGATAAAGACATGCGTAAAAACAAATGGATAGAGCATTTCCAATGATTCAATCAAAACAGGAAATGCTCTAGTTTGGCTATCCTGAAATTGTTACATGCCGACCACGAGCTTCAGTGCAATCGACCACATCGTAACGGCAATGACGCCTTCGAGAATGCGCCACGACGACGGGCGGACAAAGATTGGGCGCAGCCAACGGGCGCCAAAGCCAAGCGAAAAGAAAAACACAAAGGACGCGGTGACTGCACCTGCGGCGAAGGATGTTTCAAAGCCTGGAAACTGCGTAGAGATTGTTCCAAGCAGCATGACAGTATCCAGATAAACATGCGGATTGAGCCACGTGAGCGCCAGACAGGTCGCGAGCGTCCTGGTCAGACTCACAGACGCACCGTTCGCCGTCGCCAGAACGGCAGACGAAGTGAACGCAGAATAGAGGCTCCGCGCGCCATACCAGATGAGAAATGCCGCACCGCCATATCGCATGATGGGATCAAGTGCTGGCATGATAGTCGCGATTTTCTGGAAACTCGTTACACCGACAAGAATTAGGATAGCATCCGATATGGCACAAACGAGGCTCACGGCGAACACATGCTCATCGCGCAACCCCTGCCGCAAAACAAAAGCGTTTTGCGCACCAATGGCGACAATAAGGCTGAGGCCCATTGTAAGGCCGGTTACGTAGACTGAAGGATTCATGAGGGGTCGCTATCTGTCTGGGAGTAAGTTAGCACTTGGATACCGAAATCCTGCGAGTTAGAATAGTTAAACTTCATAATTCCAATTTAGGATAACTAATGATCGACTATTCCGCCCTGAAAGCAGTGGCGATGGTGGTTCAGACAGGCACTTTTGAGAAAGCCGCCCGGGCGCTGAACGTGACCCCGTCTGCGATCTCGCAACGCGTGAAGCATCTGGAGGAGAGGCTGGGAGTTGTCCTGATTGAGCGAGGCTCTCCCTGCACAGCGACCGAAAAGGGTGACTGGTTATGCCGGCATATCGAGCAGGTCGGCATGCTCGAGCGCGAACTTTTGGCGGAACTACCCGCGCTATCCGGTGGTGAAAACTCTGTACAGCGAGTAACGCTCCATATTGCGACCAACGCCGACAGTCTGGGCACATGGTTTCTCAAGGCGATCTCACATTTCAGTGCAACATCGGATTATCTCTTCAATATAGCGGTCGACGATCAGGATCATACTGCCGAGTGGCTACGGCGCGGGCGTGTCATTGCCGCTGTAACTTCCCTGTCCAACCCCGTTCAGGGCTGCCGTCTGACCCCGCTCGGCATTCTTCAATATCGGGCGACGGCTTCTCCGGATTTTATCGCGCGGCATTTTCCGGACGGAATAACGTGTGATGCCCTTGCCAAGGCTCCAGCGTTGACATTCAACCAGAAAGACAGATTACAAGATCAATGGGTGCGCGCCGCGCTGAGGAATGACATAGTTTGCCCAACACATTGGCTTCCTTCGACACAGGCTTTCGTCGATGCGAGCTTGTCGGGCATGGGATGGGGCATGAATCCGGTGCAGTTGGTCGGTGACCATTTGCAATCGGGCCAGTTGGTCGAACTGATCCCCGACACGCCGCTGGATATTCCCTTGTTCTGGCAGGTTAACCGCCTCGCAGCCGACACGCTAGCAGGCCTGACACAGACGGTCTTGACAACAGCGCGCCAGGAGCTTGCACCCCTTCTGGAAAAATGAAACCGCGATAAACGCGCAAAAGTTCGTAAAAAACAAGAGGCTAGGGCAAAGTTTTCTTTACCCTAGTGGTCAATCACCATCTGTTTTCTTGAACGTGAACGGTGATTGAGCGATCCATGAACAATGAAGCTCTTGTTACTGATCACCGCGCTGGTCGCCCTTGTTGTCCTCGGCTGCTATTTGCAGATGTTTTTTGCCGTACCGTAAACACACCATGATTTTGACCAGCACGCCGCCAGCCCGTAGATGAACAGGCGTGGCAAGTACAGGAAAACGCAGCCTTACAGGAAGAAAGGCAGGATCAATGATCCTGCCCTGTTTGTGCAACACCTGCCGCCTCTTCACAGACCCTGACATGCTCTGCCAGAGCCTCAAGCTGCAAGAAGGAGCTTATGGAACAGATATCCCGCTTCTGAAACTTTGGAAGCTCCTGAAGTTCCTTCAATCTGGTGAGAAGTGCACCGCGGTTCATGGTTTTTCCCTCCATCTTTCTGGCTATCCGCAAGATTGGTGTTAGAGCGTGTTTCGATCTGATTGAATCAGATCAGCGCTCTAACTTTTTGTTTCAACGCGCATCTTGTCCGAAAACCGTTCCACACTTTTCGGGATGCGCTCTAATCAGGCTGCCCGCACCTTCGCTTTGGTTTTCAGCGGAAGTTCGATATCGACTTCGAGTGTCGACATCTGGTCACGCCGGTCCATTTTCACGCTGACCTTGTCGCGATCGATCTGGATATGCTTGGCGATGACGGCGAGAATTTCCTCCCGCAGCACCGCAACAAGATCGGAATGTTCGTGTGACGCCCTTTCATGGGCAAGCAGAACCTGCAACCGTTCACGCGCTTGCGGCGCGGAGGCAGGTTTGCTGAAGAAACGAAACAGGCTCATGCCGCTCTCCTTCCGAAAAGTTTACCCAGAAGGCCGCGCTTTTCGGATGGAACAGTCATCGGCACTTCTTCGCCGGCAAGACGGCGGGCTGCGTCGAGATAAGCCAATGCAGGCGCACTGCGCTGATCGGCAAGTGTCACGGGCGAACCAATATTGGATGCCCGCAGAACGTCCTGGCTTTCCGGAATGATGCCGAGAAGCGGGATGGACAGAATTTCGAGAACGTCATCAACCTTCAGCATGTCGCCGCGCTCTGCGCGCACCGGGTCATAACGGGTCAGCAGGAGATGCTTTTCCACGCGCTCGCCCCGCTCAGCCTTGAGCGTTTTTGCGTCCAAAAGGCCGATGATACGGTCGGAGTCACGCACGGACGACACTTCGGGGTTCGTCACAACCACAGCCATATCCGCATGGCGCATGGCGAGCGTAGCGCCGCGCTCGATTCCCGCCGGGCTATCGCAAATGATCCAGTCGAACTCTTTCTTGAGGTCTTCCATGACCCGGTCGACACCGTCGGTAGTCAGATTATCCTTATCGCGCGTTTGGGAGGCAGGCAGCAGGTACAGCGTCTCGAGGCGCTTGTCGCGGATCAGAGCCTGCGGAAGCTTTGCGTCGCCCTGAATGACATTCACCAGATCAAACACAACGCGACGTTCTGCCCCCATGACGAGGTCCAGGTTACGCAAACCGACATCGAAGTCGATAACGACGGTCTTCTCGCCGCGTTGCGCCAGCGCAGCGCCGATTGCAGCAGTTGATGTCGTTTTGCCAACGCCACCCTTGCCGGAAGTTACAACAATTACTTTTGCCATATTTGTCTCCTGTATCTCCCGCGCGCCTCCAGAGCATCCGTTACCCGGGAATTGAAATGCTCTGCTTTTCTTTCGCAGCACTCAAAAGTGCCTGACATCTCGGTCAATCTTGGTTTCTCTCAAGGCAGAAACCTTTGAGAAGGACGTACTGGAGCATTTCCCGTTTCGATTGAATCATTTGGAAATGCTCTATCTTTTTGCTTTTACGCGCATCTTGTTCCGAAAACCGTTTCACACTTTTCGGGATGCGCTCTAATTCAGCGTTTCGGCCATCATGTAGTCGCCATCAAGCCAAAGCTGCACGGCCTGCCCGCGCAATCTGCTCTCCATGTCTTCGGCCGTCTTGTAGAGACCGTCGATAGCGACAAGCTCTGCCTCCATCTTGCGACAAAAAATGCGTGCGTCGGCATTTCCCGCGGTCCCAGCCATCGCGCGACCGCGCAATGCGCCGTAGACGTGGATCGAGCCGCCAGCCACCACTTCTGCGCCAGATGCAACAGAACCGACGATCGTTACATCGCCATCAGGAAAATAGATGGACTGGCCGGACCGAACGGGCTCGGTAACGATCATGGAAGGAACGGCCTTGACGAGTTGCACCGCTGTGGGCGCGGACGGGGTTCTCTCTTGCGGTTTCGACTCGGCAATTTCCGGATCGAAATCTGCGGCCGGCTGTCCGCCACGCATCGCCGGCGGCATGCCGGGGCCTAGCAGAGAAGGTCGCGCATTTTCGAAACCCGTAATCCAGACACCGCGACTAACCAGATCTTCAAGCAACTGAACCAGTTGCGGGCGCTCAATCGAAATGTTCTCCAGATCGAGAACGATCGGACGATTTAGAAAAAACCCTACTGAACGTGCTGCGAGATCATCCAGCTTGTCGAGCCAGCCATCGAGCGGCAGTTCAGGCGAGAGCACCAGCGCAAGAAAGGATCTCCCTTTCAAGCGGATTGGACGGGACTGTGTTAGCACTTGATTCATCTTGGTTAAAAAACGGTTTATCCGGTCTATATGCGCAATGGTTAACAGATGGTTAATTTCTGAGCCTGAGCGGTCCCGATTGCTGGAACAACCAGTCTTCTTGACGATCAGGACACAGCTATCAGGCCTGGAATCAGCCTTCGGGTACAGAACGCAACATTGTGCCCGCATGAATAACCGAAGCCCCTCCAGTTCGGAAACGACTCAGCCTGCCCTTGATTATAAACGAATATTTCCATCGAAAATTGTCGTTTCTTCATCCTTCCACAGAAGACACTGCAGAGAATATAAACTTAAATTTCAATCAAATATGACCCAGCGTAATGTATTATAATTTTATAATATATTTTTATTTAGTTACAGCCACAAAATATCTTGAGGTACCAGGAAAATAGAGAGATTAATCATAATTCATTTTAAAGTATGCTTTTTGTAATGATCGCCCATTTGTAGATTAATTGGAAAACTGCCGAGGCTTTATCTGCACCAATCCAAGATTTGGATAAACAATGTGCATTAAAAAATTCACCAGATCACATTGAGCAACTTCACCAGCGCAAACGATGAATATACCCCCGACAAAGCGACAGCTATATTTCAATCGCTTTCTTGCTTCTTCGAATATGGCCAGTTTCGTGTTGAAATAATTCCGGCTGGAATCACTCGAATACAGAATCTGGGGAGGTTCCGCTCAAAGGAACCGCCTCGCGTTTGGGCGGGGGGCTTAGGGGCGCGAGGCGGGCGAGCTCTCAGGAGTGCACGCACAGGGAAAATGGAACGTTAGCTCCGATTCTGGAACTAACAATACGTTCCAGTCTGAAAAATTACGTGACCAGCATATAGAAAAGCCCGCAATGCTCGGGAGGAGGAGAGCATTGCGGGCTTAATCTGTAAGCGCGATTGGGAGGAGGAGTATCGCGCTTGGGGCCCGGTTCCTGGGAGGAGGAGTGAACCGGACGCGTTTTTATTACTTCGTCCGACCTGCCCTCTCAATCAACAAGCTTGCATTGCTGATATGCAGTTTCAACAAGCCAAACAGAAACCGCCTCGCAGCGAATGAACGCGCTGAGGCGGCGTATCTCCTCCGAAAGCCCCAATCGAAGAAGATGGTGGAACTTACCCACAGCCCCAGCGAAAATAAATAGACAATCTTCGTAAACATTCGAAAATCCGGTGAACAATATCACCCAATGGTTGAGAATTCGCTGATCAATCAAACCTTTACGCGTTCACAGCCCTCTCTGTGAGAATTGATAAAGATTTGGTGCATTTCGGCCTTGCAATATGCTCTTCACCGCCTTGTCAGAAAGTGGAAATCGAAAGACCATTGCCTCATTAACTACATATATTTCAGTAATTTCTGAAATTTATGTAGTTCTATTAGGGGGTTGCTTTCTACATGAGCACGGTTATTGTTCGTCCCACTTGGAGGAGGGAGTACCGCCCCAGCGCGCTAGACCGCTGCGGGGCGGTTTCTTTTTCAGCTACCCAAAAATGCATATCTGCATTGCAGCATTGCCCCTTGTAAGCGGCCGCTCGTGTTCCTATTTTCACGTTGTTCGGTTTTACTCCTCCTCCCAAAAACCGAGCGCAAAGCGCGATACTCCTCCTCCCAATCGCGCTTTACAGATCCGCCCACTGCACACTCCTCCTCCCAGTGCAGTGGGCGTTCTCTTTTCTGGAACGCCTCATCCTCATTTGTTGCTTTGCAAGTTTATACCGAGCCCGGCACCCTGTCGGCTATTTCAGTAGTTTTTAGGTTTTGCAGGGTATTTTTGCGCACAGCGCAGCAGGGAGCGGGGTTCCATGTTCTTCAGATCGGTCAGACCTTCACTCTTATGTTCTCCCTGGTTCTGGCTGATTTGCGTTTTCGTTCTGCTGATCGCCCTTTTGTCATTCAGGTTCAGTGCCCCAATCGGGGCTATGTATTGGGATAGCTACATCTATTTCGATGCTGCACAGCGCATCAAAACAGGCCAGATTCCCAATGTCGATTTTTCAACGCCGGTCGGGCCTCTTGGTTATTATCTGCTCGCATGGGGACAGTCATTATTCCCGAACGCACAACCGTTATTGCTCGTCCAATGGTCCATACTCGCCATAGCAGCACCTCTAATGGCATGCGTATTGGTCGAACTTCGGTCTCATAACAGGACTATCGGCTTTCTTCTCCTCGTTCCATTTCTGGTTTTTGCGATCTCTCCAGCCAACACACAAAGCTTTTATCCCTATCCCGGACTGGACGGGTTCGGCATATATAACCGCCATACATCGCTCCTGCTGTACGTGTTGACATGTGGACTGATGTTCATGCGGAACAGCACGAAGCTCGCATTATTTTGCGCCGCAACGATGCTTGCCCTGCTCTTGATGAAGGTGACCGGATTTCTTACAGGCGGCTTATTCGGCCTGGCGGCGTTCCTGGCGGGACGCATCTCAATCCGCAATGTCGCGCTGGCAACCGTCGTGACCCTCGCGGCTCTGCTTCTCCTCGAACTGCACAACGGGATTATCAGCGCATATGTTCGCGATATCACGACATTGATCGCGCTAAACGAAGAGGCTCTGCTCTCGCGTTTTCTTACCGTCATATCGCTGAAACTCGATGTCATTTTACCGGCAGCGATCCTCACTCTTGTACTTTTCTGGAATGAACAGCACCAACCCGGCGAACAAAGCCGTCTCTTCGATCGAAGCTCGATCTGGCTTGCCATTGGGCTTCTCGGCGGCATCATCCTCGAAACACAGAACACCGGCAGCCAGGAATTCATATTCCTTTGGCCCATCCTGCTCATGATCTTTCAGCGCGTGAAAGCAGGTGACGAGAGGATCAAGATCGCCTTCGTTGTGCTGGCCGCCTTTTGTGTCATTCCGACATTCACCAAGGTTGCGCATCGTACCTTACGTGCAGTTGCTGTCGCCCCGACTTATGTTCAACCCTCTCTCCCAGAATTGAAGAATTTGGGGCAAGTGTTGACCCGGCGTGATTTCCTGCAACGAGCGGAGCTCTTCGAATCCCATTACCCTGATAATAATGCAGCCTATGACGCGTTGGCGGCGAAGGGTCAGCTCCCAAGCTGGCAGCTTTATTCAGAAATCGATTTCCAGGTGTACTGGCTCGTTTCTGCAGAACAGATGGTGGAGGATTTGCAAGCCTTCGAGACAAGAAACAACATCCACCTGCAAAGCATCATGTCGCTCGACTTCGTCAATCCGTTTGCGTGGATACTGGATCGCGACGCGACACGGCATATCCAGATCGGCGCAGATCCCTTCCGCACAGTCCCGGTGCTGTCCAAGGAAACGAAAGCCGCTGTGGAAGCAACCGACGGCATATTGCGCCCGAAATGTCCGGCGACGACCAACCGCCTCGCTTTGCAGAAAATATATGCCGAGGCGCTGCAAGATCGCACCGTCGTCGCCTTGAACCCCTGTTGGGATTTGCTGCTTCGTCCAGGCTTGGTTCCGTAATCAGAAACGGCTCATTTGATCTGAGCCTTGACGAAATCCCGCACAATCCGGACGATGCCACGTGAAAGTACCTCATCCAGCGCCTTGATGAACGCATCCACGTGTTCACGCCCGCAGATCAGCGGCGGCTCCAGACGGATGACGTTTCGATTATATTCGGTAAAGGCGACCAGAACTCCATGATCGCGCAGCAGATGGCTGCCGATGAAACCCGGAAGCGAACCTTTCAGCTTTTCATCAAGCATCGCCAAAACAGGTCGCAGCACGACCGGCATGGTCTGGGAGAAGTCGTGAAACTCCAGCCCTACCATCATTCCCTTGCCACGCACATCTTTCAAAAGTGCAGGATAACGGCTCTGCAACTCATGCAGCCTGTCCAGAAGATAATCCCCAACATCGGCTGCGTTATCGATCAGGTGCTCATCATAAAGGACATTCAAGGCTTCAATCGACGTGATACAGGCCTCGCCTATACCGCCGAAGGTCGCCATGGCATGTATCATTGCCGTCTTGGGCGTGCCGTAGGCCTTCATATAAATATCGCGGCGGGCAATCATCGCAGCCATGGCCGTCTTTCCACCACCCAGCGACTTCGCCAATGCGGTGACGTCCGGTATCACGCCATAATGCTCGAAAGCATAGAATTTCCCGGTTCGTCCCAGCCCGCATTGCACTTCATCGGCAACCCAGATCACACCATACTGGTCGCAAAGACCGCGCAACTTCTGCCAGAACTGTGCATCAGCCTGAATGATGCCGCCACCGCCTTGCATAGTTTCAAGCACGATCACCCCGATTTCAGGGTCGGAGCGGAATGCGTTCTCAATAGCCGCGATATCACCGAAGGGCACACGCAGGGTATTATCGACAAGCTTGAATTCACCACGATATAGCCCACCATCCGTGATGGACAGGACGCCCTTGGTCTTGCCGTGGAACGAATTTTCCGCATAGACGATCTTGGGCTTTTTCGGACCGGCAGCACGCTCTGCCACCTTGATCGCGGCCTCCATTGCCTCTGAACCGGAAGACCCCAGAAACACCATGTCGAGATCGCCCGGCGAGCAGGCCGCAATATCATAAGCGAGCGCGGTCGCATATTGCGACATGAAGGCGATTGCGATCTCGTGACGCATTTCTTCTTGGAATTGGCGGCGTGCTTCCAGAATACGCGGATGATTGTGACCGAAAGCCAGCGATCCAAAACCGCCGAAGAAGTCGAGAATTGAGCGCCCGTTCTGGTCGTAATAATACATGCCTTCGGCACGTTCGATCTTCACCTTGTGAAAACCGAGCAACTTCATGAAGTGAAGCTGACCCGGATTGAGGTGAGCGGTGAACAGTTCTGTCATCCGTGGCAGGTCGAGCGCTTTCGCCTCGCTGACGGTGAGCAGTTTCGGCTTTGGCGTTGTGTTGATCTTGTTCATTACTGCCTCTACGCCGCTTCGGAAGCCCGCGCATCCAACGATGCGGCTCCAATCTTCCTGCGATACTCGCTATAGGCCGCGATCAGCATGTCCTCGTCCCTGTATTGGGGAACCCAACCAAGCTCGCGCTCGCCTTTCGAAACATCGAGTACACACATTTCATCAGCTATAAGATATTGCTCCGGGTCCATGATCGGCATGTTCATCCAGTCGAGCAGGTCCAGCGTGCGCTTCACTGCCCAGGCGGGTGTCGGCAAAAGGACGGATTTTGATCCGGCATGCTTGATCAGATCACCGAGCAGTTTTCGAACCGGGGGCGGGTTGAGCGAACCGAGGTTGTAGACCTCGTTGGGGACACCGGCGCTGAAAGCGGCACGCGCCGCCGACGCACAGTCGAACACCGAAATGAACTGGTAGGGATTTCTGCCCGAACCGATCATGGGCACTGGTAGATTGTGATCAACCAGCTTGAACAGCTTTTCCAGAATACCGAGACGTCCTGGACCGATGATAAGACGCGGGCGAAACAGCGAAATATTCATGCCCCGCTCGCGCCATTCAATGGCGAGTTCTTCGGTTTTCAGTTTGGATAGCCCGTATTCCCCGAGCGGTTTGCACGGATGATCCTCTTTCTGCGGCCAGACATGAGTGTGCCCGTACACCATATCGGTGGTGAAATGGACGAGCTTGTTGGCACCAGCCGCATCCATAGCCTTGATGATGTTCTCCGTTCCGTGGAAATTGACGGGAAAGAAGAAATCGTGCCGCTTCGCGCGGACCTGAATTGGGGAAAGCATCTTGGCGGACAAATTGTAGATCATGTCGTCTGCGCGGATGCCAAGTCTGCGAATTGCGTCAGGATTGGTTACATCGGCCACAACGAAGGCAGCGTCGGCATAGTGCGGCAGATCGCTTTTTACGATATCTGCAACAATGACCTCATGACCATCGGCCAGGAGTTTTGGAGCGAGATAGCGCCCGACAAATCCATCGCCACCGAAGATTATATGTCTCATTGCGTCCCCCGTTTAACGATGCGTCTGCTGGTTCATGTTCGTATCCGCCTGCGGCTCGGAGGGCTTGCCGCTTTGCGCGATCAGCACAGTTCCAATGCAGATGAACGCGATGCCTGCAATTTTGTATGCACCCAGCTCCTCCTTGAACAAAAGCCAGGCGAACAGAGCGACCGCCACATAGGCAAGGCTGAGAAACGGATAGGCAAAGGAAAGATCCACTTTCGACAACACGTAAAGATGTGACGCCATGGAGATCACGAAGGTCAGCAAGCCGGCAAAAATCCAGGGATTGAAGACAATCTGGAACATGCGCTGGATCAATGTTTCGGCTGAAAAGCTGATCGGTCCGAGCGTCAGCATGCCATATTTCAGCATCAACTGCGCGGCAGCGTTGGTCATGACCGTAAACAGGATGAAGGGAATATATTTCATCGCATTTTCCTAACCTGGCGAACCGAGCGTCAACGCCGTTCGGCGCCAGAAATTCGAATTGAAAGCCTTATCGCGAAAAGGTTCGAAATCACGCCAGTGCGGGTAGCTAGCGGCAAATATCTCCGCGCTCATCCGCTGATCCTTATATGGATTGACCCGGCCACCGGCCTCCACAGTCATCCGATCCAGATGGTCCAGTAATCTCAACGTCTCAAGGCCACGATTGGGAAAATCCATGGTCAGCGTATACCCAGGCATCGGGAATGACATGAGGCCAGGAGATGTCATTGTTCCGAAACGTTTGAGCACCGTCAGGAACGAAACCTGCCCGGCATTTCGGCTCGCCTCAAGCATCGCCGGAATGACCGCTCTGGCTGCATCGAACGGCATGACACTTTGATGCTGGTAAAGCCCTGACGGGCCGTAAAGCCTGTTCCAGTTTCTAACGCCATCAAGTGGATAAAAGAACTTTTGATACGGCACTCTATGTGCTGCCGTCAGCAGTTTTTTGCGCTGAAAATAAGCTGCGTTAAACAGTGACAGGCTTGCCTTGTTCAATACGGGGAACGACAATTCAAAGGGCACGCCAAACCGCGCAACCGCCGACATATGAGAATTATGGGCCGCCGCAATATGATTGCCGACAATCAGCAGACCTCGGCCATCGGAGAGCTGGTCGACCCAGGCAACGGCATATTCATTCTCAAGATCTTCGGCCTGGGCCATATCGAAATATTCATCGAGATTGGCGAATGGCAGAACCTTCTCCTCCACATCGAGACCATCCACCCGCATAAGCCGGATGGTTGCGCGAAGGATCAAGCCTGTCAGACCCAATCCGCCGATTGTGGCGCGAAACAGATCAATGTTCTCCTTATCGGAGCATTTGTAATGAACACCATCCGAACGAAGCAAATCCAGCCCTTCGACGTGACAGCCGAAAGTCCCCTGCCGGTGGTGGTTTTTACCATGCACATCGTTGGCAATGGCACCACCGAGAGTCACGAACTGCGTGCCTGGTGTGACAGGAAGGAAATAACCATGCGGCGCGACATGGGCGATGATTTCATTCAAAAGCACGCCGCTTTCAGCCGTCAGCAACCCTGTATCGGGATTGAAGTGCACTATCCTCTTTCGCGCCTGCATGGGCACAAGAAAGCCCGCATCGTTATGGCAGCTATCCCCATAGGAACGACCATTTCCAAACGGCAACAAGCTCGCATCTTTGGGCAGGGACTGCGCGAAATCGGCCTCCAGCCCGTCCAGCGGAAGGAACTGACGCTTTCGCCGATCAATACGTCCGAAACTGTTGAAGGCATATTCCATCAGCGCATTCCAGCCACAAGAAGCAGCACCGCACCAAGCGCAATAACCACCTGACTGCGCCAATCCTTGGCAATGAAGAGGACCGGATCGTCATCCATATCGCCCCGATGAGCCAATATCCACACGCGCACATTGATATAAAGGACGATCGGTCCGAGCGGCCATATCAGCCATGGATAGGTATAGAGCGTCTTGACGGCATCGCTATTGATATAGAGCGCCAGAACCAACGCCGCTGTGAATGCCGCCGCCACCCCGCACTGCCCGACAACATCGCGATCTTCAGGACGATAGCCGCGTCCGGCGATCCGGTCCTTTTCGGTCACTGTCGCCCCCTGCAGCTCGACATAACGCTTCACCAATGCGAGCGAGAGGAAAAAGAACATGGCAAAGGCCATCAACCAGAACGATAGTGGAATGTAAGATGCCGCCGTGCCCCCCAACAGCCGCAAGCTGTAAAGCCCCGCCAGGCAGATCACGTCACCCAGCAACATGCGCTTTATGGCAAAGGTATAAGCGGTCGTGAAAACCAGATAGGTGACAATTGCCAGCGTGAAAGCCGGCGGAAGAAAAAAACAGACCAGGCCCGCCAGCAGCAGCAGCAGAGCTGTAACGCTGAGCCCAAAGGGGATGGATAACTGTCCGCTCGCAAAGGGGCGCTGATTTTTTTGCACATGTTTTCGATCAACCGGAAGGTCGACAATATCATTGACGATATAGATCGCAGACGCCGTTGCACAAAAGGCGACGAATGCCAGGCAAGCCGCAATAAACACATCGGGCTTCATTATGTCGTGCGCCAGAATGGCGGGAACAAAAACGAGCAGGTTCTTCAGCCACTGATGAACACGCAGCATCCGGGCATAGGTTCGGATGGTGGGTTTGTCTGCGCTGAACAACTTGCAGCCAGTTCGCTTCTGGAAATGTGCCGCCGAACGATCCGGTGCGACGACGATTGCCTGTCGTGCCGCGCCGAAAACCGGCAGGTCGTTGCGATCATTTCCCGCATAGTCGAACCCTTGTCGCCCGTATCGTTCGAAAAGCAGATCAGCCTTGCGTTTTGCCGAAAGGTTGTCTGCGCCAGATGTTGAATAGACCGCACTGAAAATACCAAGCTCCGACGCAACGGCCTTGGCCATCGGTTCAGCGGCAGCCGTTGCCAGCACCAATACTCGCCCTGATGCATGTTCGCCGCGCAGAAATTTCAGAAATTCTGTTCGATAGGGAAGCCTCGACGCATCCAGCGCTACACGTTCTGCGACCTGTCGCTTGAGATATGCTTTGCCTGAGAATAACCATACCGGCAGCATGAAGACGAACAGGATGTTCTTCTTCAGAAGAAGAAAAATACCTTCCCACAGCAGATCGGTCGAAACCAGAGTTCCGTCCAGATCGACTGCCAGCGGCACATCCTTGTTGTTCTGCCCCCGCGTGTCCATTTTCAGCCCTTTTCCGCTCAGGCAGGAATGCGGTTCGATCAACCTGTTCCGCCCAAGCCCCCTCTCGTAAAGGGATAGAGGCAGAAACCAAATGAAAAATGAATATTCCTGTTACAATCGATGATTGATTTGTTGAATACGATTTCTGCTTAAAATTTCCTCAACAAATAAAATACAGCATATTGATCGCAGCTTGCATAGTTTCATGTTCGCCGAAAAGAATATCCGGCGAACATTTCGTAATTTAGATTTAGCTAACTTATACTATCTTGAACCTGGGAACAGCAAATCGACAAATCTGGCGGCAGTCGGTTGCGGCTCATGATTGGCGAGACCCGGACGCTCGTTGGCTTCAACGAAGATATAGTCCGGCTTCTCGGGCTGTTTGACCATAAAGTCAATGCCCACGACCGGTATACCAATTGCTTGGGCAGCCTTGCAGGCAGCATTGACCAGATCTGCATGAACCGTGGCGGTCACGTCATGGATCGTGCCGCCCGCATGAAGATTGGCCGCCTTGCGCACGGTTATTTCGCGACCGTCCTCCAGAACAGAGTCGAGTGACAGAGCTTGTTCCTCAAGGCATCTTTTCGTTTCCGCATCGACCGGAATACGGCTTTCTCCGCCGGTCGCCGCAGCGCGTCTGCGCGATTGTGTCTCGATAAGTTTGCGGATCGTTGACTTCCCATCTCCGATCACGCGCGGCGGACGGCGAACTGCAGCCGCGACAAGCTGGTAATCGATGATAACCAGCCGGAGGTCTTCGCCTTCAAAACATGCCTCCAGCAGCACACGGTCGCACACAGATCGCGCCTGTTTGATCGCAGCACGCAGATCCTTGATGCTCGAAATACCGACGGAGATTCCTCGTCCCTGTTCGCCCCGAGCCGGTTTCACAACCAGCTTGCCGTGGCGTTTCAGAAAAGCTTCCAGCGCGTCGTCACTCGCTTCGGCAGCGATCTGCTCCGGCACCGTCAGCCCAGCGGTCTCAACGACACGGCGCGTCACGGCCTTGTCGTCACAGATCGACATCGCCACGCCCGATGTCATTTCAGACAGGCTTTCGCGACAATGAACTGAACGCCCGCCATAGGAGAGGCGGAAAAATCCGCCTTCGGCATCGGTCACATCAACCTGAATACCACGGCGCACAGCTTCATCGATGATAATGCGGGCATATGGATTCAGCGCATCGAAGGATTCCAGATGTGAGGCGAAAAACTTCTCGTTGATTGCATTTTTGCGTTTAATCGCGAAAAGCGGAACACGGCGAAACTTCAATTTTTCGTAGAGCCGTATGGCGTTCTCATTGTCATGCAGAACCGAAAGATCGATATGGCTTAGCCCGCGAGCCTGAAAATGTTCGGCAAGTTTTCGCACCAGTTTTTCGCCGATTCCCGGCTGCCGTGCTTGCGGATGAACGGCGAGGCACCAGAGCGAAGCACCGCAATCAGGATCATCGAAAAGACGCTGATGATCTATACCCGTCACCGTGCCGACGATTTCACCTGTGGCATCGTCCTGTGCCACGAAATAGGTAACGGCCCGGTTGTCCCGCTCAGACGAGAAAAAGTCCGGTCGCAGTTGAACCATACCGCAGGCCGCATAGACGGCATTGATGCCTTCTGCGTCTACTTCCGATACCGCGCGACGAATGGTGACACCACGCGTCCGTCGGCCGCCCGGACGATAGGTTGCAAGCTCGATGCGGTAGGTATGCGACGGGTCGAGAAATATCTCATGTGGCGCAAGCGACAGCAGTACATGAGGATCACTTACATAGAAGACGATATCGCGGCTTGCTGGCGCTTCCGCCCGCAATGCCTCGACAATGGCTTCATTGGTTTCGAAGGTCTGCGCAAAGAGCAATCGTCCCCAGCCGCAGTCGACGACCACATCCTGCTTGCGGCCTTCCGTTCCCGCCCGGTCATGGCCATACATATGTTCCTGATAAAAGCCTGCACTTTCAGGTGTGCGCAAGCGCGTCAGACGATGCGAAAAGGCTTTGCGACCTCTCGCTTTCTGCCGGGTCATATCCACCTCACCGGGTTTTCGCATGTCATGCCTCCTGCGCCTGCAGCCACATTTCGAGAAGGCCAGCCTGCCATAGCTCCGAACCACGTAACGGCGTTATGTGATCGGACGGCTTTGCGAACAGGCTTTCCAGGTAGTCGCGTTGAAAAAGCCCGCGCTCCCTCGCCTTTTGCGACGAAAGAGCATCACGCAACATGTCGAGATAGGGACCTGCAATATATTTAAGCTGTGGCACCGGAAAGTATCCCTTCTTGCGATCGATGACTTCGCTTGGAACGACCTTCCTCGCCACATCCTTGAGGATACCTTTGCCGCCATCGCGCAGCTTCTCTTCCGGCGGAATGCGAGCCGCGAGCTCTACCAGTTCATGGTCCAGAAACGGCACCCGCGCTTCAAGTCCCCAGGCCATCGTCATGTTGTCCACGCGTTTGACCGGATCGTCCACCAGCATTACATTCGTGTCGAGCCGCAATGCACGATCGACCGGTGTATCCGCACCGTCCTGCAGCAGGTACTCTTCCAGAAACTCCTGACTGTAATCGCGTTCCGGCATCCATTCCGGCGATAATTGCGTGGCAAGCACGTTGTGCGAGCGGTCACGAAATCCCTTGGCATAATCGCTGACAACATCGTTGGAATCGACCAGTGGCGGATACCAATGATAGCCGCCAAAGACTTCATCAGCCCCCTGCCCCGACTGGACAACCTTGATATGTTTCGAAACTTCCTTGGAAAGAAGATAGAAACCGACATTATCGTAGGACACCATCGGTTCCGACATTGCGGCGATTGTTCCCGGCAGGGCATCCATGAGGTCTGCCGAGGGCACAAAAATCTTATGATGCTCGGTACCGAAATGTTTAGCGATCAGGTCGGAATAGACAAACTCGTCGCCTTTTTCCCCGTTAGCTTCCTCGAAACCGACTGAAAAGCTCATCAGGCCCGATTGACCAGCCTCGGCAAGCAATCCAACGATCAGGCTCGAATCCACACCGCCGGACAAAAGCACACCGACCGGCACGTCAGAAATCATCCTGCGCTTGACGGCTACGCGAAGCATATCGAGCAATTGCTCCTGCCATTCCTCCCGGCTCAAGGCGCCATCACCGGGCAGACGGCGATAAGGTGCCCGCCAGTAGATACGGTCGCTGAAACTGCCATTCGGTTCGTAAACCCGCATCGTCGCGGGAGGAAGCTTTCGAACACCGTTGTAAATCGTGCGCGGCGGCGGCACGACAGCATGAAAGCTCATATAATTGTGCAAGGCTGCACGGTCGATCGACGTGTCGATACCTCCCGCCTTGACCAGAGCAGGCAAAGACGAGGCAAAACGCAACGCACCGTCCACCTCGGCCAGATAGAGCGGCTTGATACCGAACCGGTCACGCGCGAGGATAATCCTGCCCGTATCGCGTTCGTGAATAGCGAAGGCGAACATACCCAGGAAGCGCGATACGCAGCTTTCGCCCCAAGCGTGCCATGCCTTGAGGATGACTTCTGTGTCACCATCGGAGAAGAACTTGTAGCCCTTCTGTTCCAACTCAGTGCGCAATTCTCGGAAATTGTAGATGCAGCCGTTGAACACCAGCGTCAAACCGAGGTCCGCATCAATCATCGGCTGCTGCGATTTTTCGGAGAGATCGAGAATTCTTAGTCTTCGATGCCCGAAGCCGACATTGCCCCGGATCACAATCCCGGACGCATCCGGTCCGCGAGGACTGAGTACATCCGCCATTTTCGAGACTGCCGAAACTGACGGCGAACCGCCGTCGAACCTGACTTCTCCGCAAATACCACACATAAAAAGGGTTGAAACCTCCATTGTCCTTCATAAACAAATGAGGCCGTCGCGTCTGTTATGGCGGCGGCCTGCATAGTTGCAAATGCGGGAGCGCCGGGATGGTTCCCAACTTTTTAGCTTTCGTTATACGGTTTTCCCGACTGTATTCGCCTTGGAAAGCATATAGTTTTCGGCTGAAACCATATGCTCATGCGTAATGCGGCGGGCATCTTCACGACGATTTTCAACAAGCGCCGCAAGCAATCGGTGCTGGAAAATAAGTCCTTCTTCGCGCGAAGCCGGTGTCGGATCGGCATAGATCGCCCGCGCTATCGGCAGGCTTCGCAACAGATTATGGGTCAACCCGCAGATGAAGCCCAGCAACCGATCGGGACAGAGTTGCGCCAGCGAGGAATGGAAATCCAATTCCGCGACGCGCTGGTGGTATTGATCATCAAGATCGACCGGCGGACGGTCATAGACCCGCATTGTGTTTTCCAGCCGCGCAATATCGTCGCCGGTCAGTCTTCCGCACAGCAAGGTAGCGACTTCCGGTTCGAGAAGCTTGCGAATGGCATAGACTTCGGCAAGGCTCGGCTGGTCGAAAAAGAAATAGCTTCCAAGCATTTCCATTGCATGCTGAGCGGAAGGCTCGGCCACAAAGGCGCCGCCGCCAGGGCCGCTGCGCGTAAAAATCAGCCCCTGCGTTTCCAGCGCTTTCATCGCTTCGCGCACGGTGCCCTTGGCCGCCTTGAACTGATCGATCAATTCCTTTTCCTGTGGCAGGCGGTCTCCCGGTTTCAATGCATCGGAACGGATGACATCCTTGATACGATCGGCAATCTCCTCCGGCCGCCGACGGGCTTTTACCGCCCTCGCGCGCGGTTGCGGTTCGTGATCGGAATTCCGGCCCGGTCTGACCATAGTCTGTTACTCTTTCCTGATGCGCGGAGCGCTTTCCACGAGTTGTCGTGTATAGGCATGTTCCGGCCTGGCAAAAAGATCGCTTGCGGTCGCTTCCTCGACTATTTCCCCGAAATACATCACGGCGACCCTGTCAGAGATGGCCTCCACCACAGCAAGATCGTGGCTGATGAAGAGGTAGGAGAGACCAAACTCCTTCTTCAGTTGATCGAGAAGCAATAGAACCTGCGCCTGAACGGACACATCGAGTGCGCTGACCGGCTCATCGAGCACGACAATTTCCGCTTCCGCAGCCAGCGTGCGGGCAATGGCGATGCGTTGCGCCTGTCCGCCGGAAAATTCGTGCGGATATCGTTCCAACGTATCATTGGGCATCTGAACGGCGTCGAGCAATTGGATCATGCGCTGTCGGCATTGTGCAGAATCCAGCCCGCCCAGAAGCTTGAGCGGTGTTTCCAGTATCTGGCGGATCGTCTTTCTGGGATTGAGTGAAGCAACAGGGTCCTGAAACACATATTGTATGACCTTGCCGAATGCCTGTGCGCCCGAATTCCGCAGTTCGCTTGAATCCCGACCCGCAATCGTCATGGTGCCGTCCGTCGGCTCGGTCAACCCGACAAGCATTCTGGCGAGCGTGCTTTTGCCCGACCCGCTTTCGCCGACAATGGCCAGTGTCTCGCCGCTTCTGAGATCAAGCGAAACACGTTTAACAGCCTCGACTTTGTGGCGCTCCTTCCCCAGAAAACTTCGCCCGCCACCAAAGGTTTTGCTGAGATCGCGCACGCTGATCGCATTGTCGCTCATCCTGTCGCCTTCCCGTTCTCGTATCTGAAGAGACCAGCCACACGGTCCAGAAAGTCGGCTCCCTGCCCAAGTTCGGGAACACAGGCGATCAAGCGCTTCGTATAGCTATGCTGCGGATTGGAAAGAACTTCCGCAGTCGTACCTGTCTCGACTATTTCACCGTCTTTCATGACCGCCACACGGTCGCAAATCTCCGAAACCACTCCAAAATCATGCGTGATAAACAGGAGCGCCATGCCACGCTCGCGCTGGAGATCGCGCAGCAGTTCGAGAATGTGCGCCTGCACGGTGACATCAAGCGCCGTCGTCGGTTCATCAGCAATGATGATATCGGGATCGTTGGCTAGAGCCATTGCGATGCCGACGCGCTGTCGCTGTCCACCTGAAAGCTGGTGTGGATAGTGATTGGCCCGCTCCGCTGCATCCGGAATACCAACCTTGTCGAGAAGGGCAATTGCCTGTTGCCGCCGTTCGGTTGCTCCGACCCGACGATGTGCAGCAATCGCTTCCTCCACTTGCCGTCCGACCGGATACATCGGATGCAGGGTCGTCAACGGATCCTGAAACACATAGGCAACGCGCGCGCCCCGCGCTGCCGTCAACTCGGGTTCAGACATTGAAAAGACATCCCGGTCGCCCAGATAGATCGCGCCGTTACGTATAAGGCCCGGCGGGGATGCCACAAGCCCCATCACCGACAAGGCGGTTACGCTCTTGCCTGATCCGCTTTCCCCAATCAGGCCGAGGCATTCGCCACGCTCCAGTTCCAGTGAAACATTGCGCACGGCGGGTGTGAAGCGTCCACCATTGACAAAGCCTGTTTCCAGCCCGGCAATGGAAAGCGCTTTTCCGCTGCCCTTGATCACAGGCGACGACCGCTGTTTGGCAATATCGGTCACTGCCCCCGGTCGACCCAATGCACCGGATCGCAATCGCGGATCGAGGACATCGCGCACCCCGTCTCCCAATACGTTGAGACTGATTACCAGCAGGAAGATCATTAACCCAGGTACGATGGAGACATGCGGGGCATTGAACAACTGGGCCCGGCCTTCACCGAGCATGGAGCCAAGATCGGCCTGTGGCGGTTGTGCGCCGAGGCCAAGGAAGCTCAAGCCCGCCGTTTCGAGAATCATCCAGCCCGCCGTCGTCGACATGGTAATGACGATAACCGGCAGCACATTGGGCAGCACTTCGCTCAACAGGATCGAAACGGGGCTTTTTCCCGAAAGCCGGGCAGCGTCGATGAACTCGCGATGCGCGAGACCAAGCGTAACGCCGCGGACATTGCGTGCGAAGAACGGAATATTGACCACCGCGATCGCATAGAGCGCGTTCATCAGGCCCGGCCCAAGTACCGCCACGATCGCCAGCGCCAGCAGAATATAGGGAAATGCCATCAGCATATCGATGCCGCGCATCATCAGATTGTCGGTTCGTCCCCCCGCATAGCCAGCCACAAGACCTATAGCCGAACCGACAATTGCCGCGATCAGTGTCGCCGCAAAGCCAACAGCCACTGAAACCCGCGTGCCCCATATGACACGGCTCAATATATCGCGCCCCAGTTGATCTGTGCCAAAAAGATGCCCCTCGCTGAACACAGGCTTCAATCGCATTGCAGGCGACGTGGCGTCGGGATCGGGAAGCGGAAGAACGGGAGCCAGCAGAATGATGAGACATATCAGGATGAGCAAAAATAAGCCGAACGCAGCCAGGCGATTGCTCATCAGGAGACGCCATGAGGACATGCGGACAGCCGTTGGCGCGGCAGAAAGTTCCGGAAGCGCGCTCATGAACGTATCCTTGGATCGAGCATGGTCTGGATGACATCAGCCAGCAGATTGAAGAGGACGTAACTCGCGGCAACCACAAGCACACCGCCTTGCACCAGCAGAATATCGCGGGTGGAAATGGCCTTCACCAGCATGGCGCCAATACCAGGCCACTGAAATACCGTCTCAATGTAGACAGCACCGCCCAGTACGAAACCCGCCTGAATACCAATAACTGGAATAACGCTGACAAGTGCGGCCCGAAACGCGTGGCCGTAAATCACGCGGCGTTCGTTCAGTCCTTTGGCTCGTGCAGTCCGGATATAATCCTGACGAAGGACCTCCAGCATTGCACTGCGGGTCAGGCGCGCTATCACGCCTGCCGCCACCACGGCCAGCGTCGTGGCGGGAAGGATCAGATGCCAGAGCAGATCCTTCAGGTCACCGCCACCATAGACAGCATACATGCCGGACGCTGGCAGAACGCGCCAATGGACCGCGAAGAGATAGATCAGCAGCAGCCCCAACCAGAATGAGGGGATGGAAATTCCCGCGAGCACGATGAAAGTGATCGTCCTGTCCGCCCAGCCGAACTGACGCACTGCAGAAACGATCCCTGCGAGCAGCCCGAAGACAGAACAGAGCACCAGTGCGACACCAGCAAGCACGAGCGTAGCCTGAAAACGTTCCAGAACCTCATCCAGCACCGGACGATTGAGCACGAAGGAGCGCCCGAAATCGCCGTGCAGGAGGTTGCCCATCCAGACAAAGTATTGTTGCACCAGCGGCTTGTCGAGGCCGAGATCGCGATTGATCCGTTCGACATTTTCCGGTGTTGCATACGATCCGAGCAACGCAGTTGCCGTATCGCCAGGTATCATTGCCATCACTAGAAAAACGATGATCGAAATCCCGAGCAGCACTGGAACAACGGCGACAAGTCGCTTGAGGATATAGGCTGGCATGAAAGCCCTCCTCGCTTATTCCTTGGTTACGTCTTTCAAATGCAGCAGAAAGGACGGCTGCAACTTGAACCCTTTGACGCCGGCCGTCGTGACCGCGTTCTGTTTCCAGTTCGCCACGAAAAGCCATGGCGCATCGTCATGGACGATACCCTGCACTTCACCGTAAAGCTTTCCGCGTTCGGTCTGATCGGTCGACGAACGTGCCCTTTCCAGAAGCTCATCCACTTTGGGATTGGAATAGTAGCCGGAATTGAAGCCGCCCTTGTCCGGCAGCGCGTCACTGCGCAGTGTCAGATAAGGCACCGTGTCCGGATCATTGGTCATCCATGCCATCTCGGCCATATCGGCCTTGCCCTCAAGTCCCGGATTGACCTTGCCCAGGAACGTGTTCCACTCGTAGGTTTCGATCTTGACCTTGAACCCCACAGCCTGAAGATCGGCCTGGATCGCCGCTCCCATCGTGATCGGATCGAGCATACCCGAACCACCTTCTGTCACGTAAAACGTGATTTCCGGATTGCTGGCTCCGGCCTCAGTGAGAAGTGCCTTGGCCTTTTCCGGATCGTATGGATAGGGTTCGGTCTTGTTCTCGACCCAGTTGAAGGCGGGCGGGATAGGCCCGGCAGCAACGGTTGCGGAACCCTGCAGTACATTATCGACAAGCCCTTGCTTGTTGACCGCATAATTGGCTGCCTGACGCACTTTCTTGTCCGCAAAAGGACCGCTCTTCGCGTTCAGGATAGTGAACCACACATGGGGCCCAGCCTGTTCGGCGACCACGAAATTCGCGTCCTGCTTGAATGTGGCAAGATTGTCCGGCGGTACTTCCACCATGACATCCAGCCCGCCCGCCATCATCTCCGCAACGCGGGTATTGGCATCTGTGATCGGGCGGAACACGATTGCTTCCAGTGCCGGTGCCATATCCCAATAATCGGGATTGCGCTCCACGACCACACGCTGACCGGATTGCCATTCTGCGAATTTGAAAGGACCGGTTCCGGATGGATGACGGCCAAATTCCTTACCGTATTTTTTGACCGCTTCGGGAGAAACGATCAGGCCGGTTGGGTAGGCCAGATTGGAGAGGAACGGGGCGAAAGGTTCCTTCAACTTGAATTCAACCGTATGATCGTCGCGTGCATTGACCGCGTCGATGGACGAGAAATTGAACGAAAGCGGAAATGGGCCAGTGTTATAGAACGGATGGTCTTCCTTCAGCATTCTGCCGAAGTTGAATTTGACCGCCTCAGCATTGAAATCCGATCCGTCATGAAATTTCACGCCCTGACGCAGCTTGAACGTATAGGTCTTGCCGTCATCCGAGATCGTCCAGCTTTCGGCCAACGCTGGCTCCACTTCCAGCGTCCCGTCTTTGTAACGCACCAAGCCATCGTAAATGTTGACCAGAATGCGGAAATCGTTGGTGGCCGTGACTGTATGCGGATCCAGTGATTGCGGCTCCGCAATCTGTCCGACAATCAGCACATTGGGCGGCGTTTGCGCCAGCGCGACTGTGCCCGCCCCGGCGACCGAAAGCGCCATAGCAGTCAGGACGGCACGGAATAACCTTCTCATGGGGTTCCCCTTCATTTGTCAAATCCGTCTGACTCTAATTTATAGGCATAAATTTACGATCATCAACAAATTATCATAATTAATTTTCTCGAGTCAAAAAAAGCGGGCCTCAGCCCGCTTGTGATATCAGAAAGTTTCAAGCTTATTCTGCAGGTGTATCTTCAGGCTTGAGATCCTGCTCGGCCTTGGTCGATTTCTGATGCGTGAAACCCTTGAGTCCCTTGGCAGTTTCCTCGGCATCACGCTTGATCTCGACCTCGCTCATTGCGTAGTAAACAGCAAGTTTTGCAATGGAGGTCAGCGCGCTCAGATGAATGCGTTCATAACCATGCGAGGCATCAACGCCGAACGTCAGCAAGGCCGTACGCACATCATGCCCAGCTTCGACCGCAGACGCGGCATCAGAACGGTAATAACGGAAAACATCCTTCTGCACCTGAATGTCATGCTCTGCGCAAAGCTCGAACAGTTTCTTCGTCAGATGATAATCGAATGGCCCGGTCTGATCCGCCATGGCAAGTGTGACACCGAACTCCGATGAATTCTGGCCCGGCGCAGTCGTGCCATTGTCGATGGCGACCAGCGAGGCAATATCGGGCACCACGACCGCAGAAGCCCCGACACCCACTTCCTCACCGATGGTAAACAGCCAATAGCTATCGACCGGCGTTTCCACATTTGCTCTCTGCATCGCTTCCAGAGCTGCAAGCATGATGGCGACGCCTGCCTTGTCATCTAGATGGCGCGATACGATAAAGCCATTATCGATGAATTCTGGCTCTGGATCGACGGCAACGATGTCGCCCACATCGATACCGAGTTGCAGCAGATCATCTCGATTTCGCGCGAGCGCATCGACGCGAAGTTCAACATAGGGCCAACCAACCGGCTGCGTATCGACTTCCTCATTGAACGTATGGCCGGAAGCCTTCAGCGGGAGAACCGAACCACGATAAATGCCCTTGGATGAGAAAATGGAAACACGGGCGCCTTCGGCGAAGCGTGCGGACCAGTTACCGATTGAAACCAGTTCCAGTCGCCCGTTTTCCTTCAGATATTTTACCTGCGCGCCCAGCGTGTCGACATGCGATACGATCCCGCGCGCTGGTCGCTCCGTTACGCCTGCCCGGCGCGCACGAATAGCACCCCGGCGCGTCAGTATTACCTCAAGCCCCAGATGCTCCAGCTCTCGCGCAACATAACGGACGGCTTCGTCGGTAAAGCCGGTCGGGCTGGGTATGGCAAGAAGCGCCTTGAGCCGTGTTACAAGATAGTCCTGATCGATTGTGATAGCGGTCTGCATCGTTCATGTGTCGCAAAACGAAACCGTAACGTCAACGCCATGTCCGCAATGGAAGACCCCGGCGCCGGTGTTAAGCAGCGCCGAAGCGAGATCAGAAGTCCCAGTCTTCATCCTCGGTTGCGACCGCCTTGCCGATGACATAGGACGAACCGGAACCGGAGAAAAAGTCGTGATTTTCGTCCGCATTCGGCGAAAGCGCAGACAGGATGGCCGGATTGACTTTGCACGCCTCAGCCGGAAAGAGCGCTTCATAGCCGAGGTTCATGAGGGCCTTGTTGGCGTTGTAGTGCAGGAATTTCTTGACGTCCTCAGTCAAGCCTACACCGTCATAAAGAGCCTCCGTGTAGCGGACTTCATTATCGTACAGCTCAAGGAGAAGTTCGAAGGCAAAATCCTTGATTGCCTGCTTCTGCCCTTCGCTCAGGCTTTCAAGCCCGCGCTGGAACTTGTAGCCTATATAATAGCCGTGCACTGCCTCATCGCGGATGATAAGCCGGATAAGATCGGCAGTATTGGTCAGCTTTGCCCGGCTCGACCAATACATCGGCAGATAAAAGCCCGAGTAGAACAGAAAGCTTTCCAGAAAGACGCTGGCGATCTTCTTCTTCAGAGGATCATCTGCATGATATTGATCAAGGATCAGGACGGACTTGCGCTGCAAAAACTCGCTTTCCTCAGACCAGCGATAGGCATCGTCGACATCCGGCGTGAGGCACAGCGTCGAGAAAATCGATGAATAAGACCGCGCATGCACAGCTTCCATGAAGGAGATGTTGGACAGCACCGCTTCTTCATGCGGCGTCACCGCGTCGCCCATCAGCTTCACTGCACCGACTGCGTTCTGGATCGTATCAAGAAGCGTCAGCCCGGTGAAAACGCGGATCGTCAGTTGCTTTTCCTGCGGCTTCAACGTTTCCCATGACTGGATATCGTTGGACAGCGGCACTTTTTCCGGCAGCCAGAAATTGCCCGTCAGGCGGTTCCAGACCTCAAGGTCCTTTTCATCTTCGATCCGGTTCCAGTTGATCGCGCGCACTGCGGCAGGCTTCGGGGTCTTGGTTTTCACTTGAATGTTCATTCGTCATCACCAGTGGTCAGAGGGCGCAGGATACGCAGCCCTGCACTTCCGTGCCGGAAAGCGCCATCTGGCGCAGGCGGATGTAGTAGATAGTCTTGATGCCCTTCTTCCACGCGTAGATCTGTGCGCGGTTGATGTCGCGTGTCGTTGCGGTATCGCGGAAGAACAATGTCAGAGACAGGCCCTGATCGACGTGCTGCGTTGCCGCCGCGTAAGTGTCGATGATCTTCTCCGGGCCGATCTCATAGGCATCCTGATAGTAATCGAGATTGTCATTGGTCATGAAAGCTGCCGGATAGTAGACACGACCGATCTTGCCCTCCTTGCGGATTTCAATTTTCGACACGATCGGATGGATCGATGACGTCGAATGGTTGATGTAGGAGATCGAGCCTGTCGGCGGCACGGCCTGAAGGTTCTGGTTATAAAGGCCACCCTCCATCACCGCATTCTTCAGATTGCGCCAGTCGTTCTGTGTCGGGATCGCAATGCCCGCCTTTTCAAAGATTTCGCGAACCTTTTCTGTCGCCGGTTCCCAAAGCTGATCGGTATATTTGTCGAAATATTCCCCCGATGCATATTTGGATTTCTCGAAACCCTTGAAGGATTTCCCCATCTCCACCGCGATCTGGTTCGATGCGCGGATCGCATGATAGGTCACCGTGTAAAAATAGATGTTCGTGAAATCGACACCTTCGTCCGAACCATAGTAAATCCGCTCGCGGGCAAGATAACCATGTAGGTTCATCTGCCCGAGACCGATGGCATGGCTTTCATCATTGCCTCGGGCGACCGATGGCACGGAACCGATGTGGCTCATGTCGGAAACGGCGGTAAGAGCACGGATCGAGGTCTCGATGGTCTTGCCGAAATCAGAGGAATCCATTGCTGCCGCAATGTTGAGCGAACCCAGATTGCACGAAATATCCTTGCCGAGGTGATCATAGGACAGATCTTCACTGAAGATGCTCGCCTCGCTCACCTGGAGGATTTCCGAACAGAGGTTGCTCATTGTGATGCGCCCGTCGATCGGATTGGCGCGGTTCACCGTGTCCTCGAACATGATGTAGGGGTAGCCGGATTCGAACTGGATTTCGGCCAGAACCTGAAAGAACTCGCGCGCGCTCATCTTCTTCTTGGTAATCCGCGCATCGTTGACCATTTCGCGGTATTTTTCCGTGACCGAAACCTCTGTGAGAGGCACACCGTAAACCCGCTCCACATCATAGGGGGAGAAGAGGTACATATCCTCGTTGTTCTTCGCGAGCTCGAAGGTAATGTCCGGTATGACTACGCCGAGAGACAAGGTTTTGATGCGAATTTTCTCGTCTGCATTTTCGCGTTTCGTATCGAGAAATCGCATGATATCCGGGTGATGTGCGTGCAGATAGACTGCGCCAGCGCCCTGCCGCGCGCCAAGCTGATTGGCGTAGGAAAAGGAATCCTCCAGAAGTTTCATCACCGGAATGATGCCGGATGACTGGTTCTGGATTTGCTTGATAGGGGCGCCCGCCTCGCGAATATTGGTGAGACTGAGCGCCACGCCACCGCCACGCTTCGACAATTGCAAGGCCGAATTGATGGAGCGGCCAATGGACTCCATATTGTCCTCGACCCGCAGCAGAAAGCAGGAGACAAGCTCGCCGCGCTGCTTCTTTCCTGCATTGAGGAATGTGGGTGTCGCAGGCTGGTAGCGGCCCGAAATGATCTCATCAACCAGATCGCGCGCAAGCTGTTCACTGCCGCGCGCCAGCGCCAGCGCCACCATGCAGACGCGGTCTTCATAGCGTTCCAGATAGCGCTTTCCGTCAAAGGTTTTCAGCGTGTAGCTGGTATAATATTTGAACGCGCCTAGAAATGTCGGAAAACGAAATTTTTTCGCATAGGCTTCGTCGAAAAGGTCACGAACGAAATTGAAGGAATACTGATCCAGCACCTCCTGTTCGTAGTATCCCTCCGTCACCAGATAATCGAGCTTTTCCCGCAGATTATGAAAAAAGACAGTGTTCTGGTTCACGTGCTGGAGGAAATACTGCCGCGCGGCCTGCCGGTCGCGATCAAGCTGGATTTTCCCCTCGTCATCGTAAAGGTTCAACATCGCGTTGAGCGCGTGATAATCCAGCCCGTCCGAGAATTTTGACGGTTTGTTACTGTTGGAATTCACCGCTTGAGGCGCATCCTGCACCACTGGCCGTGCTTCGCGCTCCCGGATCAGGGTCGTGTCTGCCGTATCCAAAATCGTTCCATCCCGTTTTTGACATTGCCAATGTCCTCATCGGTTCCCAGAAGCTCGAAGCGGTAGAGATAGGGAACCTGACATTTGGCGGAGATAATATTGCCGGCGATACAGAAGGCTTCGCCGAAATTGCTGTTCCCCGCGGCGATGACGCCGCGGATGAAAGAGCGATTGTTCTCGTCGTTGAGGAAGCGGATTACCGGCTTGGGAACAGCGCCCTTGGAACCGCCGCCGCCATATGTGGGCGTCACCAGTACAAATGGCTCGCACACCTGCCATCCGCCCGAACCGTCCATAGGGATACGGTTCGACCGCATTCCAAGCCGCTCAACAAACCGGTGCGTATTTTCCGACCGGCTGGAGAAATAGACGATCAGGCTCATGAGATCGCAACTCTCAGGCGAAAGCGCTGATCATATCGGGTCGGAATCCCGCCCAATGGGATTCCCCGGCGACGACCACCGGCACCTGACGATAGCCCATCCCCTGAACGAGATCGAAAGCGCCGGCATTGGCGGAAATATCAATAACTTCATATTCGATACCCTGGCGATCGAGGGCACGCGTGGTCGCGGTGCACTGGACGCAGGCGGGCTTGCTGTAAACGGTGACGTTCATTTCTTCCTCACTGGTTGGGAGACGCAAAGAGCCGTTCGCGCATCGCAAGATGCGCGTCAAAAAGCACAAGATAGGAAACCGGTCAGCCGCCACGACGAGCAGTCTGACCACAACAAACTATGCCTCGAAAGGAGGACCGGAACCGAAACTGAATAGACTGGACATGGACTTCACCCCGAAGCTATGAGCGGGAAGTTCGGGGCAGCAATCGGCAAGGCAATAGCTTGCCACACAAGATTGCGCGCCAACCGGACACCCCGCCCGTGGACGTACTCGTTCAAGGCAGGTCTCCTGGCTCACGGATCAACGTTTCTGCCCGCCTTCCCGGCCTATGCCAGTGACATGATGAACAGAACTCTCCGCTTACAGTTGCGGGGGCAGCTCCGGCATTGCCGCATCCGTCATGGATGAAACGCACCGGATTCCCGTCTTAGCTTTCGACTCAACGAATCGAAAGAACCTAGAACACTATATATAGTAGTCTACGTTAAAAACTCGTCAACGGATAGTTGGTGGCAAAGCGTAAAATTAGCGAGCCATTCAGGCAGCCTGTGAATAGCAAGGATTATCGCTGTTTATTTTGCGGGTTTGATCGGTTTCGGTCTGAATTCCGGCTTGATGGCCTTCAGGGCCATGCGGTCGACCATCGCCGGAGCGATGAGTTTGAGCCAGCGTCCGAATCGCATCTGGCGGGTCATCAGCACTTCGCGCTTGCGCGCGTGGACACCTTCCAGCATCAGCCGCACCGCTTCCTCGACTGGCATCATGCGATCTTCGTGTACACCGCTTGTTCCCAGCGCGTCGCCGCTGGCGCTGTAGCCTACCTTGCGAATATCGGTCTTAACGACACCCGGATAGACGATAGTGACGGATATGCCGCTCGGTTCCAGTTCCGATCGAAGTGCTTCACAGAAGCCGGATAGAGCGAACTTCGTTCCGCTATAGGCGGTGCGCCCCGGAACGCCGATCAAGCCGGCGACGGATGACACCGCCACGATCCGCCCCTTGCTTGCGGCAAGATGGGGAAGCGCTGCATGAATGGGCCAGACGCTGCCCCAGTAGTTTAACTCCATCAACTCATGCATCCAGTTGAGGTCATCCGGCTCGATCTCGGCGAAATTAGCATGTGCTGACATACCCGCATTCACGATCAGCGTATCGATGCGACCGAAAGCGGCAGCGGCCTTCCCGATCAGGGAGATACAGGCAGCACGATCTTTCACATCGGTCGGCACCACAAGAACGGAACTCCCCAGTTGTCGTAACTCGGTGGCCAGATTTTCCAGCTTTTCGACATTGCGTGCAGCGAGCACAAGAGCAGCGTTTGTACGGTCGCGCCGGGCAATTTGCCGTGCGGTTTCAGCACCTATACCATCTGATGCACCCGTTATGATCGTCACGTCCATGCCAGGCCTCCCTGCCCATCGATAAGACAAGCAGGGTACAAGCTGTACAATCCGCGCGTCCAGCGGTTTAGACGCTGCGCGATAGAATGGCGGCGATGACCAGACCGTCGATCCGCTATACGTGTTATTGCTGGCGCGAGCGACGAGCTTCCCCCATAAGGTCTGCAATCAGGCGAAACCCGGCAAATTGCTTTGAGTGAAGCAATCACAAAACCGTGTGACCGACGAATAACTGGTCAACATTTTCAACCACTTATGTTCCAGTCGGTCTCACCTGTCAGCTTCTAAGTGATGTTTTCAGCGTCTTAGCCGAAGGGAGAAATTGACAGTTCAGCTTCTTATCCTGTATCGATCGTTCAGTTTTGAACATTGTTCAGTATATTGAACGATCAAAAGCTTCTCCCAAGGCTTTCCATTCAGAACTGCCGATGTATCGGCTGCATCGGAGAGTTACGGGGGCGCTTCCTTCCCAAGACAGAAGCGTTTCTGGAATAAGCCCCAGCGTTGTGTGCCGGTGAGGAAATGAGAGACCTCGGCGCTGGTAAAAGTGATAAGGGTGGAATGATGACAACAGAGATCAAGCCATTTTCGTTCGACACGGTCGGCTCGATGCTCGTCGAATGGAGCGCCGCAAAGCGCCTCGGCGAAATCCTCGGCGAACGGTTTTCCGAACGCAAGATTCTGATCGTGACGGACAAGGGGCTGCACAAGGCCGGTGTCCTCGACCATGCACTGGCTTCGCTGGAAAAAGCCGGTTTCGGCATCAGCGTTTTCGATGATGTGGTGGCCGATCCACCGGAATCCGTGCTGTTAGCCTGCGTCGAACAGGCCAAGGCTGCTGGTTGTAACCTTGTGCTTGGCCTGGGCGGCGGTTCATCCATGGATATCGCCAAGCTTGCAGCCGTACTGCTTGTCTCCGAACAGGAACTCTCCGAGCTGTATGGCATCGGCAAGGTCCAGGGCAGCCGCCTGCCGCTGATCCAGATCCCGACTACGGCGGGAACAGGATCGGAAGTCACCAACATCACCATTCTGACCACCGGTGAGACGACGAAGATGGGTGTAGTTGCCCGTCAGCTTTACGCCGACTTCGTGATCCTCGATGCGGAACTGACTTGCGGCCTGCCTGCGCTTCATACGGCCGCGACCGGAATCGACGCCATGGTCCATGCCATCGAAGCCTATACGAGCCGGATCAAGAAGAACCCGCTCTCCGACGCGTTCGCCCGCGAAGCTCTGAAGCTTCTTTCGGCCAATCTGATCGCGGCTTGCGAAAACGGCCATGATCGCCATGCCCGCGAGGCCATGCTGCTTGGTGCCAACTATGCCGGTCAGGCTTTTTCCAACTCGCCAGTCGGCGCTGTTCATGCACTGGCTTACCCGCTTGGCGGCCACTACCATGTGCCGCATGGTCTTTCCAATGCGCTGATGCTTGGTCCGGTGCTGCGCTACAATATGGCGGGTGCAGCCAAGCTATATGCAGAGCTTGCCGATCTGCTGCTGGAGAAATCCGAAGGCACGACGGAAGAGCGTTCAGCGGCCTTTGTCACCTATATGGAAGCACTGATGAACAAGTCCGGCGCGCCGCGCCGCCTGCGTGATGTCGGCGTGACCGAAGACAGTCTTGAAATGCTGGCGCGCGACGCGATGCTGCAAACGCGGCTTCTGGGCAACAATCCGGTCGATGTGACTGAGGCCGACGCTCTGGCGCTTTATCGCGAAGCTTTCTGATCAAACATAACGAACTGACGGACCAAGCGCCGGAGAAGTGAGCTGACTGCCACTTCTCCGCAGCTTGGCTCTATGTCTGCGGAGAATAAATTGAGCACTGAACGTATCGACGGTCAGGAGCAGCCTTTTTGGCCTGCCGGACCGTTCAAAATTCGCCTGCCTTTCGTCCATTACAAATTCGAGTGGCCTGACTACTGCCAGGGGCTTCTCATGTGCGCTGTCGATCTGTCGGCTATTCCGCTCATGGCGGAACTTCTTGGCATGCCATTCGAAGTCGCACTCGCGGTCGTCGTGTTGAACGGGCTTTTCTATCTGACGCACCATCTGCTCGGCGATCCGGTCGTTCCCGGCTGGATCACACCTGCTGTCCCGCTCATTATGGCCTATTGTGCGACCTTCCCTGAAGGGCCAGAACGCATACATGCGCTCGTTTCCTTCCAGATGATGCTGGGGCTTTTGTCCATATTCATCGGCGCAACCGGCATCGCCAACCGGGTGATTGCAGCAATCCCGCAAGCGATCAAATCGGGCATCATTATTGGCGCCGGGTTTTCGGCCGTCATTTCGGTATTCAAGGTCGGTGGAAATTTCGATACGTTCCCGTTCACGATCTCCATCGCCATCGGCCTCTGCTTTTACCTGATGTTCTCGCCGCAGTTTAACCGGCTGTCGCGTAACGGCGGCTTTTTCGGCCTTATCGGAAAGCTCGGCGTACTGCCCTGCATCCTGCTTGCCGTGGTAATTGCCCCGCTCTTCGGGGAAGCCAAATGGCCAGAATTCCAATGGACAATCTCGTCCCCGGATTTCGCCACGCTCTGGCGTGAATATACAGTCTTTGGCCTCGGTATGCCGCCGCTATCCATGTTCCTGACGGCTCTGCCGACAGTGCTCGCGACCTATATCGTTCTTTTTGGCGACGTTCTGAAAACCAAGTCGATTATCGGCGAGGCCCAGCAGCACCGGCCCGACGAAAAGATCGACTACAACCCCAACCGCGCTCACCTGGTTTTCGGCATGCGCAATACCGGAATGTCGATCCTCGGACCCGATGTGACCATGTGCGGTCCGGTTTGGGCTGCAATGCAGGTTGTTATCTGCGAACGCTTTTCCAAGGGCAAGAAGTCGATGCATTCGATTTTCGGTGGTGCGGGATCGTTCCGCTGGGGTACAAATACCGGCCTGTTCCTCATGCCCATCGTCACACTCGTCCAGCCGATCCTCGGCGTGGCGCTGACGCTGACACTTCTAATCCAGGGCTATGTATCTGTGCGCATCGGTGTCATGGAAGCCCGTTCACAGCGTGATCTCGGCATTGCAGGCATCACAGGCGCAGTTCTGGCAACGCGCGGTGCAGGCTGGGCCTTCGCCACCGGCGTCATCCTCTGCCTTCTGATCTATGGTCGGGAATTCTTCCGAGGCGAAGTTGACCATACTTTCGTAAAAGACCAGAAGTCCTGACAAAATGCCCCTTCCGCATATATCTGCGGAAGGGGCGCACGGTTCTGAATGCGTTAACTGGCAACCACTTCCGGCAATGGCCTGTCCACGGTCATAGCATGATCAAGCACCCGCTGCAGATTGGCGGCATGACGGAAACTCGGCTCCAATTCCGCACCATCGGCGACAGCGCGTGCAAAACGCTGGTAATTCGTCTCCACCGTACCGGCATCGATATCGTGCCAGACCGGCGTTTCAATATCTTCGCCAATAGAGCCGCGCAGACTTGAACCGTTAGGCGTATGAAGAATTTCCAGCGCGCCCTTGTCGCCATGGATACGCAGCCGCAGCTCATTCAGGTGCCCCGTCGCCCAGCGGCTGGCATGAATGACACCCAGCGCGCCATTGGCATATTCCGCCATCATAACGAAGCTGTCATTCGCATCGAGCACATACTCACCGATATGGTTGTTGTCTGCCTTGTCGAAAGTTTTCAGGCGCGCAGACGCCCGTTCCACATCGCTGCCGATGGCATAGCTGGCAAAATCGAGAATATGAATGCCGACATCGCCCAGAACGCCGTTCGAACCATGGCGGGTTGAAAGACGCCAGAGCCATTTGCTCTCGGTCTTCCAGTCACCCCACGTCTTCGACACCAGCCAGCTTTGCAGATAGGATGCCTCGAAATGGCGCACCTGGCCGATCTCGCCCGCCATCACCATTTCGCGCGCCTTTTGCAGGGGCGCGACATTGCGATAGGTCAGATTGACCATGTTGATGATGCCCGCCTGCTCGGCAGCGTCCGCCATTTCAGCGGCTTTTTCATAGCTTTCAGCAAGCGGCTTTTCGCAAAAAACATGCTTGCCTGCCCCGACCAGCGCTAGCGTGGTCGGGTGGTGGATGGCATCCGGCGTGACATTGGCGACCGCATCGAAACGGCCCCATTCCAGCGCGTCCTCAAGCCGCGTAAAGCGGTTGTGAATGTCGTGATTTTCGGAAAACGCATCGACACGCTCCGCTGAGACGTCACATGCTGCAACCACCTCAACGCCGTCGATCGCCTTGAAAGCTTCGGCATGGTTTTTCGCCATGCCGCCAGTACCCAGAATAAGAAGACGCATCTTGCACCTCAGCGATAACCGGCTTCACCGGCCTTGTGCAGCCTGGGCCCGCGTTCGACAATCGGCTCCAGCGCCTTTTCGACTGGAACGTTCGGCGCGATGTGAATGCCCGTCCATGCCGGTTGTGGATTGTAGGCCCATTTGACCGAATTGCGCAGAACCGTCTGCACATTGGCATCGTGATAGGTCGGATAGGTTTCATGTCCAGGACGGAAATAAAACACATTGCCCGCACCGCGTCGCCAGGTCATGCCGGAGCGGAACACTTCGCCGCCCGCGAACCACGAAATGAACACGGTTTCCAGCGGCTCCGGCACGGAGAACTGTTCGCCATACATTTCCTCATGCTCGAGCACGAAATTCTCGTCCAGCCCCTGGGTAATCGGGTGGCCGCGATTGACGACCCACACACGCTCCCGCTCGCCTGCCTCGCGCCACTTGAGCGCGCAAGGTGTCCCCATCACACGCTTGAAGATTTTGGAGAAATGACCTGAATGGAGCACGATCAGCCCCATGCCTTCGAAGACGCGCTTGGCCACCCGCTCCACGACTTCGTCGCTGACGCCACCATGATCCTTGTGCCCCCACCAGACCAGCACATCGGTCTCGGCAAGGCGCGCTTCCGTCAGGCCGTGCTCGGGTTCCTGCAAGGTGGCGGTCGTCGCCTGAATGGCACTGTCGGCATTCAGCGCGTCGGCAATCGTGTTGTGCATGCCGTTCGGATAGACCGAACGCACCGTTTCGTTGATCTGTTCGTGGATGTTCTCACCCCAGACGATAGTACGAATAGGCACGGTATTCTCCTTGCTGCGGGCGTCAAAGCCCGATTGTCTCGTGTATCATTGAGCTTGGGAGGTCGGCGTCAAACGGCGCGGCCCTTTTCATCAAAACGATGAACATTTTCCCCCATCGGGGAAACCGAGAGCGTCTCGCCTGATTTGCGCACCGCGACGCCGCTTTCGCGGACCACCAGCGGTTCCTCCAGGCCGAGATCGATATAGACATAGGTATCAGAACCGAGAATTTCGGTGTGGATCACGTGACCGGTCCAGTGGCCTCCTTCGGGAACGATAGCGAGATGTTCGGGACGCAGACCCACTGTATGAGCACCGTATGGCTCGGCATGTGTGCCGGTCAGGAAATTCATCTTCGGCGATCCGATGAACCCGGCGACGAAAAGCGAATTCGGCTTTTCGTAAAGCTCAAGCGGCGTCCCGATCTGCTCCACACGTCCGTCGCGTAGCACACAGATGCGGTCGGCCAGTGTCATCGCCTCCACCTGATCATGCGTCACATAGATCATGGTGGTGTCTTCCATGCTCTGGTGGAGCCTGGCGATCTCAAGCCTTGTAGCCACACGTAGCGCCGCATCGAGGTTGGACAAGGGTTCGTCGAACAGGAAAACCTTGGGGTCGCGCACGATGGCGCGCCCTATCGCAACGCGCTGGCGCTGACCGCCGGAGAGCTGGCGCGGCAGCCGCTCCAGATAGGGCGCCAGTTGCAGCATCTCCGCAGCCTTGTGAATACGGGCCTTGCATTCATCCTTGTTCTTGCCTGCAAGCTGCATACCGAAGGCCATGTTCTCATAGACCGTCATATGCGGGTAAAGTGCATAGGACTGGAAGACCATTGCGATGCCGCGCTTCGACGGTGCGAAACTGTTGACCACAGTTCCATCGATGGCGAGGCTACCCGACGAAATTTCCTCCAGCCCCGCGATCAGACGCAGCAGCGTGGACTTGCCACAGCCCGAAGGGCCGACAAAGACCATGAACTCGCCGGGACGGATATCCATGTCGACGCCCTTGATGACATCGAAATTGCCGAAAGACTTGCGCACATCGCGCAACTGAAGTTCTGCCATGTGTTAAGACTCCTAGCCCTTTACGCCACCCGCCGTCAGACCGGACACGATCCGCCTCTGGAAGATGAGCACGAGGATGACGAGGGGAACCGTCACGATGACGGAAGCCGCCATGATGTTACCCCAGGGGATTTCAAACTGACTGCTACCGGACAGAAGCGCGATGGCCACAGGCACGGTGCGCTGGCTGCCGGACGAAGTGAAGGTGAGCGCGAACAGGAACTCGTTCCATGCGGAGATGAAGGCAAGCAGACCTGTTGTCACCAGTGCGGGCCACATGAGCGGCATGAAAACGCGCGTGATGATAACCCACGGTGATGCACCGTCCACGATGGCCGCTTCTTCGATCTCGACCGGCAGATCGCGCATGAAGGTGGTGAGCACCCACACCGTAAACGGCAGCGTGAAGATCATATAGGAGAAGATCAGCGCCAGTGGAGTATTGAAAATGCCTAGAAAGCGGATCAGCTCGAACAGACCCGCCAGAACGGCAATCTGCGGAAACATGGACACTGAAAGAATGGTGAGAAGCAACAGCCCCCTGCCCCGGAAGCGCACCCGCGCCAGCGCATAGGCTGCCGTGACTGCCAGCAGAAGCGAAATCGCCACCACTACGGTCGCCACCAGCAGCGAATTGCCGAGGCTGCGCAGGAAGCTGCCCTGTGTGAGAACACCGGCATAATTTTCAAGCGAGAAACTGCTTGGCCAGTAATCGACCTGAAACAGCGCAGTTCCTGATTTGAGACTGGTGATGATCGCGTAATAAAATGGGAACACTGCAATCAGAATGATCAGCGCCACCAGCAGGTAAAAGCACAGGGTTTTCACATAATGCATCATGCTATTCTCCCCTGCTGCCGACATTGACGCGCCCGAAGAACATGTAGAGCACGGTGATGGCCGCAATGATGAGAAACAGCATCGTCGATGCCGCCGCACCATAGGCAAACTTGTCAAAATCGAAGAGATTTTCACGCGCAAAGACCGACATTGTCTTGGTCTGCGCGTTATTCGGCGTCAGCACATAGATCAGATCGAAAATGCGCAAGGCGTCGAGCATACGGAAAATGATCGCCACCATCAGCGCCGGGCGGATCAGCGGCAGCGTCACCCGCCAGAACACTCTGACCGGATGCACCCCATCGATCTTCGCCGCTTCGTAAATGTCGGATGGCACCATTTGCAGGCCCGCCAGAATGAGCAGCGCCATGAAAGGCGTCGTCTTCCAGACATCAACGATCAGGATTGCAACCATCGCGGTGTCGGGATTGGCCGTCCAGGCGATCTTCTGGCTGATGAGACCCAGATTGAGCAGGATATGGTTAAGGATGCCGAACTGGTCGTTGAGCATCCAACCCCACATCTTGGCCGAAACAATCGTCGGGATCGCCCATGGGATCAAGATTGCAGCGCGCACAAGTCCGCGCCCCCGGAAATTCGCGTTCAGCACCAGAGCGACGACCAATCCGAAAATGGTTTCCAGACTGACCGACAGAAGAGTGAACCTGATCGTGTTCCAGACCGCGCCCCACCAGGCCGGATCAACCAGAAGACCACGATAAACGGTGCGTCCGCTCTTGAGCGTCACCCACGACAGATAATTGTTGAAGCCAACGAATTCCGCAGCGCCAAGGCTCGTCAGGGACGCATTGGTGAAACTGAAATAGATAGTCCGAAGCAGCGGCCAGCCAGCCACCAGCGCCAGTACGATCAGTGTCGGTGCGAGAAATACCCATGCCGACCGCATTCGCTGCGCGCGCAGATCGGATTGAACCCGGCGTTTGCCGGCCGAGCTCCCCGAAATATCGAGAGACGTCTCCGTCATGATCCCACTCTTGGTCCTGCTCAGAGGGATTTGAGCGTTCGGATTGCCCGACAGCGGGGGCTTGGGAGAACAACCCGAACGCGGCTTGATCGGTTCTTACCAGCCAGAGCCTTCCAGCTCAGTCAGTTCGACCTCAAGCATTTCGAGATTCTCTGCAGCCGTTCCATTGCCCGAAAGCGTCTTGTGAACCGCAGTCCAGAATTTCGATGACACTTCGTTATATTTGACCTTCGTTGCAGCCGATGGCCGCGGCACGGCGTTCTGGAAGATCGGTTTCCAGTTGGCCATGAAAGGCTGCGCGGCAGTGATCTCCTTGTCATCGTAAAGCGCTTCAATGGTCGGCAGGCGCGAAATCTCCACAGCCTGTACCTTCTGCACTTCCGGCGATGCCAGATATTTGACGAGTGCGATGGCCGCATCCTGTTTGGTCGAATATTTGGACACGGCCAGGTTCCAGCCACCGAGCGTCGAGGATGGCGCATCTCCATCGGCACCGGCAGGCAATGGCGCCACGTCGAACTTGCCCTTCACGCCGCTATCCGCGCTGTTACCCAGCGCATAGGCATAGGGCCAGTTGCGCATGAAGACGGCATTGCCAGTCTGCCAGACGCCGCGTGACTCCTCTTCCTGATAGGCAAGCACGCCCTGTGGCGAAATCGAGCCGATCCAACCTTTGGCACGGTCGATGGCAGCGGCTGCCTTCTCATTATTGATCGAGATCGCGCCGTCCGCCTCGACGATCTGACCACCACCGGACGACTTGACCCATTCAAGTGCGTTACAGGTCAAACCTTCATAGGCGTTACCCTGAAAGACAAAGCCCCAGAGATCGGACTTACCGTCAGCCCGCTCCTTATCCATGATTTCCTTGGCGGTCGCCGTCATTTCATCCCAGGTTTTAGGAACCTGCTTGTTGTATTTTTCCAGAAGATCCTTGCGGTAGAAAAGGGCCGGAGCGTCGGTATAGAACGGTAGCGCAACCAGCTTTCCATTCACGGTCTGCGACGCGATGATGGATGGGAAATGGGTACCCGTGACATCCTTGGTGGCTTCCGTCAGATCGACAAACTGATCGGACAGTTGCGGCGCCCATACCACGTCCGTCTGGTAGACGTCGATATCGGCGTTACCGGCTGCAAGCCATAGACGATACTGGCTGAACTGCTCGCTGCTTGATGGCGGCATCGAGACGATATTGACCTTGTTGCCGGTATCTTTCTCGAACTTGACGATCTGTTCCTGCAGAAACTTGATGTTATTGCCTGTTGAATTGGCCGCGATGGAAATCTCCACCGCATGAGCACTCACCGTTGCCAGGCCAAACGCCACGCAAGCCGCGAGCACACCCTGAAAAGCCTTCATAGTTCCCTCCTCCCATCCATTCTGTATGCGGTTTATTAAAATCGAAAACGGTTTGGATAACAAAAAGGTTGCAGAGGACCGCATTTCTGTCAAGCATCAGATTGAGCGCGTTGCTTTATTTTACTTAATTGCGATCCTCACGCAAATATAATTCAATGACTTAGAGTTCGTGGTAATTGTTGATTGCCATTGCGGAGGCATATGCTTTCAACCATGCCTGCACAAGAATTCAAACAAACTTGAAAACGGTTTGGATTTGTTGCACACTATGTGTTGCAGCAAGCCAGAGAACGCAACCAACCAATTGTTAACCGCAAGGAAGCAGCTATAATCCGCCAACTTGCCTGCCTGTACAACTTGAAAGCCAAATGAAACTCCGTGAATTCGCCAAACATCTCGGCCTCTCTGCCACGACCGTCAGTCGGGCGTTGAGCGGCTATCCCGAAGTGGCGGAAAGCACGCGCAAACGCGTCATGGATGAGGCTGTGCGCCTCGGCTACAGACCCAACGTTAATGCAGTCAGGCTGGTTACCGGGCGCGCGGGTGCCATCGGTGTCGTGATGGGTCGCAACAGCGAATTTCATTTCGCCGAATTCATGCGCGGCATGGCGGAGCGGCTCAGTCAGGACGAGGTCGATATTCTGGTTAGTCCGATTGCCAACAACGGCACTGATGACGAAGTACAGCTCTGCCGGCGCCTCGCCACCAGCCATCGCGTCGATGCGATCATCGTGACATCTCCAAAGCCCAATGACGAGCGCATACGCATGCTGCACGAATTGGGGATGCCCTTTCTCGTGCACGGGCGGTCTGAAACCGACATTCCGCATGCCTGGCTCGATATCGATAATGAGGGAGCGGTTTGCCGCTCGACTGCCCATCTGCTCGACCTCGGCCATCGACGTATTGCGATGATCAGCGGGCGATATGGTTTCACTTTCTCGCTCCATCGTGACGAAGGCTATCGCAAGGCGCTCGAAAGCAGAGGTATTCCTTTCGACCCTGACCTGGTGGAACATGGCGATTTCACCGACGAGATCGGTTATCGCCTCGCGCGCAAGCTTTTGGAGCGCGCCCCGCGCCCGACAGCATTCGTTGCCGGTTCGATGATGACGGCGCTGGGTATCTATCGGGCCGCGCGTTCTGTTGGCCTGACAATCGGCAAGGATATTTCCGTCATCGCCCATGATGATGTCATCTCGTTCCTGAGCGCCGACAATATGGTTCCATCGCTGACTGCCACCCGCTCTTCAATGCGCGCCGCAGGTCAACGCTGCGCCGATCTTTTGATGGATATACTCGACGGACGTGCCGCGACCGACATTCACGAACTCTGGCCCGTGGAATTGATCCTTCGGGAATCTGCAACTCGCGTACCCGAATGGGCCTGAGCCGCAGACTTCGCGCCGCAAACTTCACAAAGAAAAATCGGTCCTGTTTGCCACTTTCACGCCGTCAGTGTAGATTTGCCGTGCAACGTGGAATTGGTTCGATGCTTGACGACGCGCGCCCGAAACCAAACCGCGTTGCACGTGGTTTATATCGGAGTAAAAATTGCGCAGTGAACAATCTATTCTTCAAATTTCAATAGCCGTTACTATTCTGGTTGCTGGCTTCGGCGTTGTTTTCGGCCTCTTATCCGGCTCATTCTCTATTGTATTCGATGGCGTTTACATGCTGGCTGACGCCGCCATGAGCGGGCTTGCCCTCCTTGTTTCACGCCTCATCGCACTCTCTGCTTTGCCAGAACAGCCGCGCGGAAAATTGCGCGAACGCTTCACAATGGGCTTCTGGCATCTGGAACCGATGGTGCTGGGCCTTAACGGCATGATGCTCACCGGCGTTGCAATCTACGCGCTCATCAACGCCATCGGTAGTCTGATGGATGGCGGACGCGATCTCGAATTCAGCTACGCAATTTTTTATGCCGTCGTCGCCCTGATCGCCTGTCTCGGTATGGCACTGTTGGAAATGCGCGCAAATAGGACATTGAAATCAGACTTCGTAGCACTCGATGCCAAAGCGTGGATCATGTCCGGCGGTATCACTGCCGCCCTTTTGATCGCCTTTTCCGTCGGCTATGCCATTGAAAGAACGGAGCTCGGCTGGCTGACGCCCTATATCGATCCTGCAGTTCTTGCAGTCGTTTGTCTTGTCATCATTCCCATGCCTATCGGCACCATCAAACAGGCTCTGGCCGACATATTCCTGGTTACACCCGTTGATCTCAAACAGCATGTCGATACGGTTGCGGAAGAGGTCGTCAAGCGCCACGGCTTTCTGTCATACCGCGCTTATGTCGCCAAAGTCGGGCGCGGTAAGCAGATCGAGCTTTATTTCATCGTTCCGCATGATCTTCCGCCACGCAAGCTTGAAGAATGGGATGCGTTGCGCGACGAGGTTGGTGATGCACTCGGCGGTGAAGGGCCGGACCGGTGGCTGACTATCGCCTTCACCACGGATGTGGAATGGGCTGTCTAGCTTGGAACTTTACTCGCTCGTCAGCGACAACTGTCGGCGCAGCCGTATCGTTCGACTGTCGCCCGGTTGGCGAGGCAACCGGTTGAAAGCATTCAGATAATTGGTCTTGGTGCGCATGATATGCGCCTCCAGAATATCCCGCAATTCTTCTGGTTTTTCGGCGTCGGCAAGCTCGATAATGGCAGCATGGTCGGCAAAGGAGCGTGCAGGCTCACCCTCCGCACCGATGGCAAGATGTGTTCGTAAGGCTGCGACACGTCCTAGAATACTATCATAGGCGCGCGCCAGATAACGATTGCCGCAGACACGGAAGAAGGCCAGATGAAACTCTGTATCGCAACGCCCGTAAGCGCGCAGGTCATCCTCATCTATTGCCGCACGCATGAGGTCGAACTGCTTTTTCAGTTGCGAGACAAGTTTCTTGCGGTTGTTGCCAAGCGCAAGCCGCATGGCCTGATCTTCCAGACCGACCCGAAAATCGCAAAGCTCTGCAATGTCTTCCTGCGTCGGCGTAAAAACATAGGTGCCGGACTTCGGAACGATGTGAACCAGTTCCTGCATCTGGAGAATATTGAGTGCCTCGCGCACCGGCGTCCGGCTGACATCAAAGGCCGCAGCGAGCATGTCTTCGGAGAGATTCTCCCCGAACTGAAACTCTGCATCGACAATCGCACCGCGAATACGTTCGGCGATGCTGCTTGCCAGCGACTTCTTGCTCTTGCCTCGAATCTCTCTCATGACCGAATCTTACAGACGCCTTACTGCGACGTATAGAGCGGTTGAAACCGCATTCAAATTGCACCGGTGAATGGTGGCGGACCCGGATGAAGTCCGGGCCCGTCATTTTGATCAGTCCCGCTTGGCTTTCAGACTCATGCATAGGAAGAAGCCAAGAATCGGAAACACGGACAGGGCTAGCAACGACAGCGAGAAACTGTCTGTCGTGGATTTAACCCAGCCCACGAGATAGGGCCCGGTGAAACCGCCAAGCTGCGCAAAACCGTTGATGGCGGCCAGTCCGCCGGCCGCTGCCGCGCCCGACAGGAACTGCGTCGGCAGGGTCCAGAAGACGCCGAGATAGGACCACAGGAAGAACGCACAGACCGACAGGAGCACGAGGCTCAGGATCGGCGACGGAGACAATGCGCTGGCGGCAAGGAAGATGCCGCCGAACAGGCCGGCAATTGCCGTGTGGATCTTGCGCTCGCCAGTCCGATCCGAACTGCGCGAAATCACGACAAGGCCGATAGCGGCAAACACAAACGGAATGGCCGAAATGAGCCCGGTCTGCGCCGCAGTATAGTCGCCAAGGCTCTTCACGATCTGCGGCAGCCACATGATGACGCCGTAAACAGCGATACCGTTGAACATATAGACCAGCGTCAGAAGCCAGACGCGGTAGTCGCTGAACACTTCTTTCAACGAATGACGGGTATCAGCCTGTTTGCCCTGATTTTCCTTGGCAAGTTCGGCCATCAGCCATGCGCGTTCGTCGGCGGTCAGCCAGCGCTTGTCCTTCTCCGGACTATCGACCAGATAGAAGAAGGTCACGACGCCGAGGAGCACGGCGGGAATCCCTTCAAGAATGAACATTGCCTGCCAGCCATGCAAACCGAAAAGCCCCTCGCCCGCATCCATCAGCCAGCCGGAGAACGGTGCACCTACGACGATGGACAGCACGGTTGCCGTCATGAAGAGGGCCGTTGCGCGACCCCGCTCCTTGGCGGGGAACCAATAAGTGAGATAAAGCAGAACGCCCGGTGCAAAACCGGCTTCCGCCACGCCCAGCAGAAAGCGCAGGATGTAGAACGAAACCGGGCCTTGCACGAAAGCCATGGCGCATGACACGAGCCCCCACGTGACCATGATGCGCGCAATCCAGACACGTGAGCCCAGTTTGTGCAGCATCATGTTGCTCGGCACTTCAAACAGCATGTAACCGATGAAGAAGATGCCTGCACCGATGCCGAACATATAAGGCGTCAAGCCGATATCATTGTTCATGTGAAGGGCGGCATAGCCGATATTCACACGGTCAAGATAGTTTACGATGAAGCAGATGAAGCAGAACAGAACGATCCGCAGATTGAGTTTGCGAATGGTGCTGTCGCGCAGGTCGGGCGTTGCGCCGACCGCACTTAGAGTGGAATTGACCACGTTGTCCTCCCAGGTCTCCGCCCACGTTCCTGCATGAGCGGCATGCAATAATCTTCGCGGGAGCTTTACACGGTCACATGAGTACTCCCCGCTCAGAGCTTTATCTGCGGAAACGGCCGGGGCCATTCCGGCGCGCTTTCAACAGATAGGCAATCCCGATCACGGACAGGCCATCAGCACAGATCCGACCGTTATCGTCTCTCTCCCATTCCAATGATTAGCGTGCAAACAACAACTTTACAAGTAGCATACAGAATCTTGTACCTTAGATTGACAGATGTGTCCGTACGTGGCTTTTAAAGCCATTGTTGCCGAATGGTTGAGTTTGCGGATTCTCATCGGCAGCCCGTGGGCGCGCCACAGCGCTCATTTTCGAGGAGGAATATTTCATGACCACAAGCAACGCTCCGACCGCGTTCCCAACGGATTTTTTTACAGACCGGATAGTGCTCGTCACCGGCGGTGCATCGGGCATTGGCAAGGCCGTTGCCGAGAAACTGATCGCGCTCAAAGCCAAGGTGGTGCTTTGGGATGTGAATGGCGCCCGCCTGCAGGAAATGGCGGACAAGCACGGTGACCGGGTTCTGACAGCCATCGTGGATGTTTCAGACAAGGCCGCAGTTGATCGCGCAGCACACGATATCGCCGAAAAATGGGGCGGTATCGACCATCTCGTCAATAATGCAGGCATCATCGGCCAACGCATGACCGTGAAGGAATTTGATGCCGAAGAACTGGACCGGGTTCTGGCGGTCAATCTGAAAAGCGTGTTCTACGTTTCCAGCGCCTATCTGAACAATCTGGGTGCAAAGCCCAACAAATCTGTCGTCGGCCTGTCCTCCATCGCCGGTCGTACCGGCGGCATGGTCGGCAATATTGCCTATGCGACGACCAAGGGAGCAATCGCTTCCTATACCTATGCGCTTGCCAAGGAGCTGGCGCCGGAAATTCGCGTCAATGCATTGGCTCCTGGCGTGATCGACACGGAAATCCAGAAAGACGTTTTTGCCGACCCTGCCAATATTACGAAAATGGCCGACCTCATTCCGCTGAAGCGGCTGGGAACTGCCGATGAGGTTGCTGACGCAGCGATCTGGCTGCTGTCGCCGGGAGCCGCCTATATTACCGGCGTGGTGCTTGACGTTTCAGGCGGACGATAAGGAGATGATGATGACCCAGGCAAAGGCCCTGAGAAGCCTCATCGAAACCGGTCGCATCATTCAGGCACCGGGCGCACCCGATCCGTTGACCGCCCGCCTCGTACAACAGGCGGGATTTCCGGCCATCTATATGACGGGTTTTGGCGCAACGGCAAGTCGTCTCGGCACGCCCGATCTCGGTCTCCTCACCCAGACCGAAATGACGACCCATGCACGGGATATGACCCGCGTGGTCGATATTCCGGTCATTGCCGATGCAGATACAGGTTATGGCGGTCCGGCCAATATTGAGCGCACTGTGGAAGAGTATATCCAGTCAGGCGTTGCCGCCATTCATCTGGAAGATCAGCTAGCCCCGAAACGCTGCGGCCAGCTTGCCGGTATCCGGCTGATCCCGGCTGAAGAAAATGTGCGTCGCCTCAAATGCGCGATTGCAGCACGCCGCGACAAGGATCTTCTCATCATCGCCCGCACCGATGGCATGCCCGCAGCCGGTGCTGAAGAAGCCATTCGCCGCGCAAAAATGTATCAGGATACGGGTGTCGATCTTGTTTTTGTCGATGGCATCAAGACTATCGCGGAAGTCGAAGCGGTGGCGCGGCACGTGGAAGGGCCGAAGGTCGTCAGCATTGTCGATGGCAACGAAACTGTGGCTTTGACGGCCGCGGACCTCGAACAGATGGGTTTCAATGTCGTGTTCTATGCCCTTTCAACGCTGTTCTCGGCGGTCAAGGCCGTAAGCGACACGCTGTCCGTTCTCAAGCGTGACGGCACGCCGAAAGCCCGTGCCAGCGATATGATCACCTATCAGCAATATTGTGAAATCGTTGACCTGAAGAAGTTTCAGGATCTCGATGAAGAATATGGCTGGTCATGATCGGACGAACCGGGGCAGGCGGCAACGCCTGCCTTTTCAGGCACTGAGCTTTTTCGCCTGAATGCGCGAAGACGCTCTTTCAACCGTGATCTCGTAATGATCGCTCTGTGTCACCTCGACTATGCGGCTCGGGCGAAAAGCAACGGCATTGATGCCGCCTTCGTGCCGCAGGCTGTCGAACAGAATTCCGAATTCGCCGCTCTCGCGCATCTCCTCGCCGAACTTCTGTGAAGCGACGTAATCTGTCGGATCGTACACGGCAGGTAACGTTGCCTGTTCCCCGCATATGTCGACCAAATCCTCTTCCAGTTTCGCCGTATAGACCCGAAAGGTGCGGGCCAGGCCGTTCTGCTGCGTCGCGACGGTTTCGCGACGCATGTGATGGGCAACCTCGATAACGGATGTGGTCAGCCGCGCTGCTGCATACCACGCGCCAAGCTCCGGCCCGTTGAAGCGCATGCCGCCCGGCGCCACATGAAGAAACGTCGCCATGACGATGCTGGAATTGGGCCTACCGAACACCCATTCCTCGTGTGGAAGGCGCTGCAATCGCTCAGTCAGAAGACGATCATTCGTCCAGCCTGCCAGTTCCATCACCGCTTCCAGATCGGCTGCGGTAGCAACGGTATCAAAAAGACCAATCGGCGGAAAACGCGACGGGATCAGACGATAGCTTGGTTGTGGAGCGGGATTGCGCTTCACGAGAACACCACGTCTTCATCCCGATAAGGCCGGAACGCGCGATCCAGTTCGTTCGGCTCCATATAGAGACCGCCGCGCGCCGCATCCAGAAACCGGCGGACCGTCAACAATCCGTCCTGCAGACCGCTTGTCACCAGCTTCAATGGTGGGTGACCGCCGAAGACCGCTGCCCGATTGGGCGTATGCAGCCAGCGGATGCCTGCTCTTTCATCGGGATAAAGCACGCCCAGCGCCTGATGAATGCCAAGAACAGCGGATAAGCGCATCAGCACGTCCACGTCCAGCGTGATATCGCGGCGTTCGCGCACCGCCTTCACCCAGTTGTAATAGGTTGATCTTGAAGGCAGCCCCAGCACCATGAGACGCTGCTGTTCGTCCAGCCCCCACAGATCGGCGATGGTCAGAAAGGTGCGCAGGCCCGGCCCGCTCAACCGCTTGCGCGAATGAGGAGAGAAACGGGCCGCATCGAGAATATCCGGTCCCTTGCCTGCTATTGTCTTCAACACCGCATTGCTTCTGGCCATAATTGCCTCCGATCGTCCAGATCAGAATATAGTCCAAATTTGGACTTTTGCAACCCTACGATGTTTCGACCAATAGAATACGCTTCACTCGGCGGCGATAAGAGGCGTTTCAGCAGCCACATCCGGCATTGTATCGAAGTGAACCGGACGCAGCGAGACATAGCCGTTGCGAATATCCAGCACATGCGAATAGATATTCTGGCCGTTTTCAAGCAATGGCAGTTTGTCCTCATGCATGATGCTGATGACGATGGCTTGCGGGCAGCGCGCCTTCAACGCTTCGTGGAAACGCATCTTCGAGGCCGGATCGAGGGCACCGGTTGCCTCATCGAGGAAGATGATCGACGGCTTGTGCAGAAGGATACGCGCCAGCACGATCTTCTGCTTCTGACCGCCGGAGAGAACCATGTCCCATGGTGCGCCATCGGCATCGGCGTCATTCATGCGCTCGATAAATTCGCCCAGTCCCGCCTCGTGCAGGACGGCAGCAACGGCGAGATCACTGAACAGGCTTTCATCGGCGGGCAGGCTGACGAGCTGCTTCAGCGAGACGGATGGGAATTTGGCCTCCTGCGTCGCGTAAAGCGAGGTGGCATTCTGAGGATAGATGATATCGCCGGTCCCATAAGGCCACAGGCCGTTCAGCGCCTTCACGAAAGATGTTTTGCCCGAACCGGATTCGCCGCGCATGTAAACCCAGTCGCCGGAGCGAATATTGATCACGCCCGAGCGCAGGAACGGGGCTTCGCTATCCGGTCCCTGCATGAGGGTTAAATTGCGCACCGACAGGCCAAAGCGCGGATGCTGTTCAGCGAAAGCAAAGCGGTTGATACCCGACCGGCTGTAGAAATCCGTGGGGTCCTGTACATTCTCGATAGCCTGCGCAAGGCCGGTCACACGGCCCGCATTGGCGCGCAGATTGGCGATCGCTGGCATAACCTGAATGAACCACGAGCAATCGTTGATCATCGCCGCGACGAGTTCCGCGCCCGTCACATAGTTACGGAAACCGACAGAACCGCTCATATAGGGCAGAAGACCAGGAATATAGGCAACGATCCGGTTAGAGAGAAAGCCATAGGCCTGGGAAAAGGCAAGATAGGCGGCATCGAAACGGTTGAGCCGGTTCCAGGTGCCGTCGACATCCTTGTACAGTCGATCATTGACCGACCGCTGGACGGCCTCGCCGCCGGACGCCGAAATCTGAAAACTGCGACGCAGCAGCGTCGTCCACTCGCCACGATAGGAACCTTCGGCCTTCTGGATTCCGAGATTGAGACGCTCCAGACGCTTGCCGATCTTGATCGCGACCAGCGTTCCGAGCGGAACGTAGACCACGATTGCCACGAAGGCGAGGACGGCGCTGCCATAGCTGCCGAGGAAATCCAGACCCTCCACATGCGTGGACATTTCGATCAGCTTCTGGCCGATGAAGAAAGCAGACAGGAACACACCGACAATGCCCATGACGAGGCCGATGGCGCCGCCGGTCATACCCTTGATCGATTCCTGCAAACGCTGATCTATATTGTCGGGCTGATCCTTGCCCCTGCCCTGTTGCAGATGGAAATGCGTATGCTTGCCATTCAGCAGCGCAGCGGAGAACTGGTCATTCAGCCACCTACGCCATTTGCGATGCAGCGTAGTGGATAGGAAATGACGGGAGCCGACCAGCATCACGTCCTTTGCCAGCATCAGCAGAACAAGAATGCCCGCATTGGAGGCAATCGTCATGAGAGGATGCTGAACAGGAGCAGTATTGACGTTGACGATGGAATTCATCAGCAGGCCCGAAGCCTCGGCCACCCATACAGTGGTCTTGCTCACGAAAGCCGTCATCAGGAAGATCGCGATGGTGAGAACCCAGGCTTCCTTCCAACGGTCGGAAACCCAATAGGCTCGCATCAGCCCCCAGAACGACGTCATGTCAGCCACGGCAGACCTCCCCCTTGCCTGCAAGGATTGCTGTCTGGTCTGCCGGTTTTTGCTCAATACACACCTCGTTCTGGCATCAGAATGATAACGCTTTGTAACACATTGCAACAAACTGTGGTTAACGGAGTGTTAATAGTCAACACAAAAGCGGAGCACCAAGTCGTGATCGAACGGTTACGCGTCAGCAACAATCTGAAATCGTTAGCCTATCGGAAACCTAATTATTTTGGATGAAGTGCCCGTTTCGCGCCGGAAATTCGGTGTTCTCGGGAGAACTTTGCCGCTGATTCGACCGCGCCCCTTATTGGGTCGAGAGATAATTCTGCAAGCGGGGCACCACATAATCGAGGAAAACCCGTACCCGTTGCGGCAGTCGCGCACCACCAAGAAACACGGCGTGAACCTCTTCTATATCGTTCTCGACCGCCGCGGCCAGAACCTCCACCAATGCGCCGGATGCAAGATCGTTCCGCGCGTGATAATCGCCGATCCGGGCAAGGCCCAGCCCCGCGACCGCCATGCGCCGAACGGTTTCCCCATTATTGGCCAGCAACGAACCGTAGACCGCGCGATCCACAATGCGACCGCTTTCCTTGAGCGGCCAGACAGGTGCCGCGCGGCGGAAATTGAAACCGATGCAATTGTGATCGGCCAGATCATCGACCGTCAGCGGCGTGCCGTGGCGTTCAAGATAAGCGGGAGCCGCCACGATCTTGCGTCGCGCAATGCCAAGCTTGCGCGCCATCATACTTGAATTGGGCAAGGTACCGATACGAAAGGCCACGTCGGTGCGGTCAAGATAAAGATCAACCAGCTCATCCGACAGGGATAAATCGATCACGATATTCGGATAGGCCGACAGAAATTCGGGTAATAGCGGCTCCAGCGCCAGCGTGCCCAATGCCACAGAAGCGTTGACGCGCACAGTGCCGCCAGTGCTTGCCGAACCTTGTGAAAGCTCGCGTTCGACTTCCTCGAAATCGCGCAGCAGTCCCTGACTGCGCTCATAATAAATCTGCCCCTCGGTTGTCAGCGACAGGCGCCGCGACGAGCGCTCCAGAAGCCGCACGCCGAGCCTCGCTTCGATACGGGATATGAGCTTGCTGATGGTCGAAGGGTTCATGCGCAAGAGGCGGGCCGCTTCGGAAAAGCTGCCCGCTTCCACAACCCGCAGAAAGACCTGCATTTCGCCGACGCGATTGTCCATCGCCCGCTCCATCTGTGAAACAGTTTCACAGATAATGTGGATTCCCAGCGGATTTTCAAGCCCGCGCGACTGTCCTATTTCTGCATCACGAGATCGGACCTGACCGAAGATTATCCGGAACAGGATCAGAATCCATAAATTGACGGCCCGAAGCATGAGCCTCCCAAGCTCGCGCAACTGACGCAAAAACGCCGAGGGCCAATCGACAGGAGATGATATGAAAATCGTAAACGCACACGGTGCGTCTATACCCGCGCTCGGCTTCGGTGTTTTCCGCATGACGGATGCGGAAGTGGAAAGCGTCATCCCGGCTGCGCTGGAAGCGGGTTTCCGCCATTTCGATACGGCACAGATCTATCAAAATGAGGCTGCCCTCGGTCGTGCTCTTGAGAAGGCAGGCGCACAACGCAAAGACCTGTTTCTCACCACAAAAGTCTGGGTCGATAATTACAGCCCGGAAAAGTTCAGTGCATCCGTGGATGAAAGCCTCGACAAGCTGAAAGTCGATGAGGTTGACCTCCTGCTCCTGCATTGGCCTGCCGACAAGGTGGCGATTGCTGATCAGGTCGACATGCTCAACGCGGTACAGGCAGCGGGCAAGACGCGTTTCATCGGCGTGAGCAATCAGAATGTCACGCAAATGAAAGAGTCTATTCTTCGCAGTGCTGCGCCCATCATCACCAACCAGATCGAGGTCCATCCTTATCTCGACCAGAATGCCGTAGCTGAGGCTGCGAAAGCGGCAGGTGTTGCCATCACCGCCTATTACGGCATGGCTGATGGCGCAGTGCCGCGCGATCCCGTCTTGCAGGCCATTGGTGCGAAATACGGCAAGACTGCTGCCCAGGTCGGCCTGCGCTGGCTGATCGAACGCGGCTTTATCGCTCTTTCCAAGACGGCCAAGTCGGAGCGCGTGTCGGAAAACTTCAACCTGTTCGACTTTGAACTGAATGCGGAAGACATGGCCGCTATCGCAAAGCTTGCCCGTCCCGACGGTCGCATCGTCAGCCCCGAAGGTCTGGCTCCCGTCTGGGATAAATAACGGAGACTATGATGAGCACTATGACGTCTCACGACAGCGCAGCGAAGGCGGCCGGGTTCAACTGGCCGCTTCTGGCGCTCGCAATCGGTGCCTTCGGTATTGGCACCACGGAATTTGCACCTATGGGCCTGCTGCCGGTCATTGCCGACGGTGTCGATGTGTCTATCCCGACAGCAGGTCTTCTGGTCAGCGCCTATGCCATCGGCGTGATGATCGGCGCACCGATCATGACGCTTGCCTTCGGGCGGTTCGGTAAACGCACGGCCCTGATGCTGCTGATGGGCATATTCACGCTCGGCAACATCCTGTCGGCTCTCGCACCGGATTATTGGACACTGCTTGCAGCGCGCCTGGTAACGAGCCTCAATCACGGGGCGTTCTTCGGCCTCGGTTCCATTGTTGCAGCCAGCGTCGTGCCTCCTGAAAAGCGGGCAAGCGCCGTTGCCACCATGTTCATGGGTCTGACGATTGCGAATATCGGCGGTGTTCCGGCTGCGACCTGGATTGGCCAGCAGATCGGCTGGCGCATGTCGTTCGCAGGCACTGCCGTTCTGGGCCTGCTCGCCATCAGTGCGCTCTGGCTTTCGCTGCCGCGCGGCGAGGCCGGCAAGATGCCCGACATCCGCCGGGAACTCGGTGTTCTGATGCGCCCGACCGTACTGATGTCGCTGGCGACAACCGTTATGGGTGCAGGCGCCATGTTCACGCTCTACACCTATGTGGCGCCCGTGCTGGCTGACCTTACCAGCGCCTCGGAAGGGTTCGTAACGCTGGCGCTTATTCTTATCGGCGTGGGCTTCACCATTGGCAACGCACTCGGCGGACGCCTCGCAGACTGGTCGCTCAATGGTGCAACGCGGATATTTCTCGCAGCGCTTGCCATTATCAGTCTGGCATTGCCGTTCCTGCTGGGAAGCCATACCGGTGCGGCAATCGGCCTGCTCGTCTGGGGGGCTGCGGCTTTCGCCATCGTTCCGCCGGTACAGACCCGCGTGATGCTGGCAGCATCGGAAGCGCCGGGACTTGCGTCCTCGATCAATATCGGCGCGTTCAACCTCGGCACTGCCGTGGGCGCGGCCCTTGGCGGCGGCGTCATCAGCGCAGGCTATGGCTATGCGGCCATTCCGGTCGCGGGCGGTCTTCTTGCAGCAGCCGGGCTGTTGTTCACACTGTCCCGCCGCCCAAAGACAGCGATGGCTCCATCAGCCTGCTAGAGCATTTCCAGCAAAAGTGCGAAGCGGTTTTGCGTCGGATAATGCGTGAAAACAAATAGATAGAGCGGTTCCGACGATTCCATTTAAACCGGAACCGCTCTAATGCCGGCGAGCTAATCCAACGTTCTCCTGAAGCGCAGAAGCGCCAGCGATGCGAACAGGATTACGAAAAATATGAGGGCGTTCACCTCTCCGGCAATGTCGGAAAGGTGGGCGCCTTTCAACATGACCGCGCGGACAATCCGCAGAAAATGCGTCAGCGGAAAAATCTCCCCCAGTGCTTGCGCCCAATCGGGCATACCCCGAAACGGGAACATGAAACCGGACAGCATCAGCGACGGCAGGAAGAAGAAGAAGGTAAGCTGCATGGCCTGCATCTGCGTGCGCGACGCCGTCGAGATCGTATAGCCGAGCAGGACCAGCGACAGGACGAAGATCAGCACGCAGGTCAAAAGCAGCGCCAGCGAACCGACAAAGGGCACCCCGAACAAAAGCTTGGCCGCGACCAGCACGACCACGACCTGCACGCCACCGACGACAAGAAATGGCAGAACCTTCCCCAACATGATTTCGGCGGGCGTTGCGGGCATGGCGAGCAGATTTTCCATCGTGCCCCGTTCTGTCTCGCGGGTCAGCGCCATAGCCGTCATCATCACCATGGTCATTTGCAGAATTACACCCAGAAGACCAGGGACGATGTTGTATTGCGATACGCCTTCCGGGTTGTAACGGCGATGCACGACGACCTGGAGCTGGCTTCGCGCAGCATCTGCAGCTTCAGCCTGCTTGCCCTGTTCACGCAGGAGCGCCTGACTTGCGACAGTTCCAAGTGTCGAAATGGCGCCGCTTGCCACCGACGGGTCCGTCGCATCGGCCTCGATCAAGATCTGCGGCTGCTCGCCTGCATCGACACGTCTTGCAAAATCCGACGGTATCGTCACCACGAAGGAAACGGTGCCGTTGGCAATCAAGGCTTCGGCTTCCGCGGCACTTTGCACGACGTGGTCGAAACGATAGTAGCCTGTGGTTTCCAGCGCGGAAATCATGGCACGCGTATAGTGATCCTGACTGGTCACGACCAGTGCGCTCGGCAGGCTTTTCGGATCATTATTAATGGCAAAGCCGAAGAGCAGCAGTTGCATCAATGGAACGACCAGCATCATGGCGAAGGTGATGCGGTCGCGCCGCATCTGGATAAATTCCTTCACCAGCATCGCACCAAGACGTTCGAACGAGAACCAGCCGCTCATGGTTTACCGCTCCCGGAGTTCCTGTCCTTGGACATGTTATCCTGCGCATTGGCCATGAACTGGATGAACACGTCCTCAAGACTGGTTTCGCCCGCCTCGACTGTGGTTCCCTCACGATGCCTGATCTTCTCCAGAGCCGCCTCAAGCTTCGCCCTGTCGGACCCCACCACATGCAGCGTCGCGCCGAAAGGTGCAACCTGCTCGACGCCCGGTTCACCCTCCAGTTCGCGCGCCACTTCGCCGAGTCTTGGACCGTTGACGATGAAGGTCGTCAATCCCGCCTTCTCAATGACATCCCGGACGGTCCCGGTGGCCAGAAGCTTGCCATAGGAGATATAGCTGATGCGATGGCAGCGTTCGGCTTCGTCCATGTAATGGGTCGAGACGAGTACGGTTAGTCCACCATCGGCCAGACGATGTATCTCGTCCCAGAAATCGCGTCGTGCCTTTGGATCGACCCCGGCGGTCGGTTCATCCAGCAGCAGGAGCCTGGGTTTGTGCATGATACAGGCTGCCAATGCCAGCCGTTGTTTCCAGCCACCGGAAAGCGTGCCCGCCAACTGATCCCCACGCGAGGTCAGTCCTAGCTCCCCAAGTGTGCGCACCACATGATCCTTAACCGGTTTCAACCGATAAAGACGGGCTACGAATTCAAGGTTCTCGGCTATGGTCAGGTCTTCATAGAAAGAAAACCGCTGCGTCATGTAGCCGACTTCACGCTTGATCTTCAGGCCTTCGGTGCGAAGATCAAACCCCAACACCTGTCCTTCCCCCTCGTCGGGGGTCAGCAGCCCACACATCATGCGGATGGTGGTTGTCTTGCCCGAACCGTTCGGCCCCAGAAAGCCGACAATCTCGCCCTCGGCCACCGCCATGCTCACATGGTCGACAACCGTAGCATCGCCGAACCGTTTGACGAGACCTTTGACATCGATGGCATTCGACATTTTGGTCTCCGCCTATTGGGAAGCCAGATCGACATCCACGATCTGGCCGGGCTGCAGAGGCGATGCGGGATCAACCGGATGCGCCTCGACGAGATAGACAAGCTTCTGGCGCGTTTCGAGCGAATAGATGACTGGCGGCGTGAACTCCGGATCGGGTGAAACATAGCTGACACGGGCTTGCAGGCCGGGTGCACAGCCATCGCAACGCACGGACAGCATATCGCCCACCCGCACCGCCGAAAACTTGTCTTCCGGTATGTAAACCTTCAGCTTGACGGCGCCGTCGGGCAGCATAGTCAGCACGGGCGCAGACGGACCGGCAATATCGCCCGGATTGCGGATGACATCGGTGATCCGGCCCGACGCAGGTGCTTCAATCGTTCGCTTGGTCAGATGCCAGCGCGCGGAATCAAGCTGCGCCTCGGCGCTCTTGACGGCATTTTCCGCCGCCTTGATCTCTTCAGGACGCGCGGGCAAGCGACCGACCGCCAGATTGGCTGTCGCCTGATTGATCGAGGCTTCCGCCACTTCAACCTTGGTGGCGGCATCATCGAGCTGCGCCTGCGTCATCACCCCGCGCTTGGTCAGATCCTGCGTGCGCAAAAGCGTTCGCCGGGCATCGTCTGTCTGCGCTTTGGCCGTCATGACGGCGGCTTCCAGAACTGCAATTTCATCGGGACGTTTGCCGACCTGCAAATCCGCCAATTGCGCGCGTGCCTGCGCCAGCGCTGCGTCGGCCTGCGCAACTGCGATCTTTGCGTCCGCGTCCTCCGTCTTCGCAATGGGTTTGCCCGGCTCAACACGATCGCCACGTCTGACGGCAACGGATTGAACCTGCGCCACTTCCAGCGGGGCAAGCTGCACAAACTCTCCCTCCACATAGCCAACAGCAAGAGGCTGTGCGCTACATGCGGCGAAAAGATAGGTCGCAAAAGGAAGAATACAGAGAACACTCATAACGCCACCTCGCCGCTTCTCTCTGCGTCTTTCGCCGCAAGAATGGCCATCAGATTCTGGCGCGCGATTGCCGCGACCGCCGCCGCCTCTTCCGCGCCCATCGTGGACCAGCCCATGCGCCGTTTCACCGCCTCACGGCCGATACGGAAATAAACAACCTGTCCGAGCAGCGTGAAGATGAGAAGCCGCGTGGCTTCACTCTCGGCAGGTTCGCCGGTCGCGACTTCCCAGATGGCACAAAGCCTTTTATGCGTCGGCTCGAAAACACCGGAATAGATGCGGTCGAGCGCCGCTGTCGGATGCGCCAGTTCACGCAAGAGGAACTGTACGATCTCGCCGGATTGGGGCTGTGCAACGATGAAATACGTCATCCGCTCCAGCGCCAGACCAAGCTGCTGGCGAGCGGTTTCCTTCGTCTCGGCGGGCGCATTGATCGCCGCATAATGCCCGAGCGCCTGCCCGGCAATACCCTGTATCGTTTCGACGATATAATCTGCCGCCGCCAGCCGCAGCCCTTCCTTGTTGCCGAAATGATAGGCTATGGAACCGATATTTGCCCTGGCCCGACCCGCAATCTCACGTGTCGACGTGGCGTCGAAACCCTTCGAACCAAACAGTTGCAAGGCCGCATGGATCAGCGCCATTCGCGTCTGATCCACAGAAGGCGGCTCCAACCGATGATGTTTTGTCGTGTTCATTATTTGATTTAATCAATCGATTGATTAAATGTCAAGCAACGGCGGAGAACGCGTCGATCTAAGATCGACGCTTTATTCTTCAAGGAAAGAACTGGAGGTCGTTCAGCCTCTTCTTCCGACATGCCGTCCGACGGCAATCGGTGTCGGCATCTCACGGTGTGCACGTGAAAGCCCCTCCAGTGCGGCAAGAATTTGAGCCTTCGCCGCCACCGCCTTGCCTGCCTTGCTGTCGACATGCAGCAGCATCTGCTCGGCACTCGCGATCTCCGCATCGCCGCGCCTCAGACTGTGAAAGACATGCGCACGTTTCTCGTCGGACGAGAGCAATTGCGTTTCCACACGCAGCGCGTCGCCTGCCTTGGCCTCACCACGATGGATGATATGGGTTTCGACCGTATAATAGCTGTGTCCGGATTTCAGATAAGCTTCATTCACGCCGATATGCGCCAGAAACCTGTCTGTCGCCTGCCCAAATACATCGAGATAACGATGCTCGGTCATATGCCCATTATAGTCGATCCACTCCGGGATCACGCGTACATCCAGAAGTCGGAGCGGACCGCTGCCTGCCTCGGGGCGATCCGCATCGGTTTCAAGCCGCGCGGTATAGGCATTGAGAAGCGCGCCCGCACCCCAACCCCGACCCTGCTGCTGTTGCGCAAGAGCACGGATGATCGCGACCAGATTTTCATCGCGAATTCTCTCCAGGTCGCGAATTGAAAGCCCTTCATTCTGCTCGTCTGACTGGCCTGCAATGCGGTCGATCAGGCTGTTATCGAGGTCGGGGACATCCGTCAGTTTCGTCCAAGGCCATTGCAGCGCAGGCCCGAACTGGGCGAGGAAATGCCGCATACCTGCGGGACCACCCGCAATGCGATAGGTCTGGAACAACCCCATCTGAGCCCAGCGAAGACCAAAAGAATAGCGAATGATATCGTCAATCTGCTCGACTGTAGCGATACCGTCACGCACAAGCCACAATGCCTCGCGCCACAGCGCTTCCAGAAGGCGGTCCCCCACGAAAGCATCAATTTCCTTTTCAAGCACGACCGGCTCCATCCCGGTCTGGCGATAATACGCGGAAGCACTCTCGATCGCCGATCCGGTAGTCTTTTCGCCCGGCACCAGCTCGACCAGCGGCAACAGGTAAACGGGATTGTAAGGATGCGCGATCAAAAGCCGTTCGGGATGCCGCAATCCCGCCTGCAACGTGCTCGGGAGAAAGCCGGAGGTGGAAGAGGCGATCAGCGCTTCATTCCCGCAAGCCGCTTCAATCTCCGCCAGCACGGCAAGCTTCAGGTCAAGGCGCTCGGGCACGCTTTCCTGAATGAGCGCCGCGCCTGCCACCGCGTCCGCCAGTGAAGCGGAAAAGGACAATTGCCCCTCCTGCGGAAGACGCACGGTGGTCAGTGCCGCCAGCGCCCGGCGCGCATTGTCGAGAATATGTTCTGTCGTCGCCTTTGCATCGGGCGACGGATCGTAAACGGCAACATCGAAACCGTTCAGGAGAAAGCGTGCGGCCCAGCCGCTGCCGATGACACCGCTGCCGATGCAGGCAATCTTGGGAGGATGGCTGTTCATGGCTATCACCAGCGCTTTGTGAGCTTGAGTTTCTCGCGGACTTCGGCGGGTGTCAGAACCTTCGTCCCCATATTGACGGCAATCGCTTTGGCTCGTTCAACCAGATCGCCGTTCGAAGCCAGAACGCCCTTGTCGAGCCAGATATTGTCTTCCAGTCCCACACGGATATTGCCGCCTGCCAGCACGGCGAGAGCCGCATAGGGCAACTGATTGCGACCGATGGAAAACGCCGAGAAAATCCAGTTATCCGGGAGGTTGTGGAGGATGGAAACCAGCGTTGCCAGATCATCGGGCGCGCCCCATGGAATACCCATGCACAGTTGCACCAGAACCGGATCGTCGAGCAGGCCCTGCTGTTGCAACCACTGGGCAAGCGGCAGATGACCGGTATCGAAGATTTCGATCTCCGGGCGCACGCCGAGCCGCTGTATCTGCGCGGCCATTTCCCTGAGCATGGCGGGCGTGTTGGTCATCACGTAATCGCCCTCGCCGAAATTCATCGTTCCGCAATCGAGCGTGCAGATTTCCGGCAGCAGTTCCGCAATATGGGCAAGCCGTTCCGTCGCTCCCGCCATATCGGTCTTGGCGGCATTGGGCGGCAGCGGGGCTTCTGCCGACCCAAAGACCAGATCGCCGCCGACACCTGCCGTCAGATTCAACACGATATCGACACCCGACGACCGGATATGATCGACAACCTCGCGGAAAAGCTCCACCTTACGCGATGGCTCGCCGGTTTCCGGATCGCGAACATGAATATGCGCGACAGCAGCACCTGCTTCAGCACTTTCGATGGCCGCATCCGCGATTTGGCGCGGCGTAATCGGCACCTTGTTCGAGCGATGCGTGGTGGCTCCAGCGCCGGTAACGGCTGCTGTGATGAATATTTCGCGAGCGGGCTTTAAAGGCATGATCGTTTCCCTCGATTTTCGCCGAGCTTGACAGGTCGCGAAATGCCGGGATTATCATTTTACGAAATCTATTTGGCGAAGAGCGAAGCATATGATCTTTGAACCATCCGACGAAGAACTAAGCGTTACCCTGCTTGTCCTGCCGGATTGTTCACTCATGTCGCTGGCCGCGACGCTCGATCCGATGCGGGGCGCCAACCGCGTCACCGGACGTTCTCTTTATCGCTGGCGCGTGGTGTCGCCGGATGGCAGCGACCCCGTTACATCCAGCGGGCTCAAGGTTGCGACGGATGGCCGTTTTGAGGCCGGGGCGCAGGACATTCTCATTATCGTCAGCGCCTTTCACGCACTGGAACACGCGACGCCGAAACTCCTCGCCATGCTGCGACAGGCGGCCAAGCAATCGAAACTCGTCGTGGGTGTGGAAGCCGGATCATGGGTGCTTGCAAAAGCCGGACTGCTCAACGGACGCAAGGCAACGACACACTGGGAGGATATGGAAGCGTTTTCACAGCGCTTCCCGGAAGTCGAAATGCAATCCGACCGCTGGGTACGGGACGGACCTTTTCTGACGACCGGCGGTGCTGCCCCCGCGCTCGACATGATGCTGGCACTTATTCGCGCCCGCCACGGCTATTCCATCGCGCTCGATGTGGCGAGCCTCTATATCTACGATGAAGTGAAACAGGCTTCCGACGCGCAGCCGCTGGTATCCCTTGGCCGATTGCTCAACCGCGAGCCGCGACTGGCCGATGCCATAAAGATCATGGAAACCCATATCGACCGCCCGATCCCGGTGTCGAGCATCGCCCGCAGGCTTGGCCTGTCGACACGCAGTCTCGAATTGCTGTTTGCCAATGTGATCGGGCAGTCACCGGGCAATTATTATCTGTCGCTCCGGCTGAAAGCGGCCCGGCGACTGATCCTCGATACGCATCTTTCCATGGCGGACACAGCGGAACAGACCGGCTTTTCGTCGATCAGTTCGCTATCGCGCGCCTTCAAGCGGCATTTCGGTCAGCCGCCAAGCAAATTGCGGCAGTAACAGGCCAGTTTTTTACAAACCAAGACCCGATTTCACTTCCGCAAGTGCTGGCTTGCCGTCGAAAGTCGTCACACCGTCAAGCCAGGCATCCAGTTGCGCCGGGTTCTCTTTGATCCATTTCGTCACGGCGTCTTTCGCTTCCATGCCATCGTTCAGGATCATGTTCATCATCGTGCTTTCCATCTCCGTGTTGAACTTCAGGTTCGACAGAAAGCGCGACACATTAGGGCAATCCGCTGCGTAGCCCTTGCGGGTCAATGTTTCGACCGTCGCAGCACCGTCGTCCGGACCAAACAGATTTTCGCCATTTTCGAGATAGGTGAGCTTGTAACGAATATTCATCGGATGCGGCGTCCAGGCGAAGAAAACAACAGGCTCATCCTTGCGCACTGCATTCTGGACTTGCGAAAGCATAGCCTGCTCGCTCGATTCCGCGAGCTGGAAATCTTTCAGGCCAAATTTGTCCTGCTCGACCATCGACTGGATTGTGGCGTTGGCGCTGCTGCCAGCCTCGATGCCGTAGATCTTGCCGCCAAGCTGGTCCTTGAACTTTGCGATATCAGCGTAGTTCTTGATGCCAAGATCCTTGCCCGTCGCAGCAAGACCAATCTTGGCGCCTTCCAGATTCACCCCGGCCTGCTCAATCTTCTTTCCCTCAAGATAAGGTTTGCGGGCTTCTTCCTGAAGCGGCATCCAGTTACCAAGGAAAATATCGATCTGCCCGTTTTCCAGCGACTGGAAGGTAACGGGTACGGAAAGAATGGTTGTCTGCGGTTCATATCCGGCTTTTTCAAGCAGCAAAGAAGCAAGCGCTGTCGTTGCAGTAATGTCGGTCCAGCCGACATCGGAGAATTTGGGTGCCTTGCAGTTTGCGTCTTCAGCGGCATGTGCCTGCACGCTGGCAAGGCTGGCGACACTTGCTGCAAGCAAAAGAACTATGCGTTTCATTACCTTCTCCCCTTTGTTTTTATTGAGAACAACATGATAGGGGAAACAGGAAAAGCCTGTTCGCAATATACGCAATCATCTTTGCGTTTTGCGCAACCTTTGACCATTGATCGGTCGGATCGTTTTCTGAAAGCTGCGCAAAACCAGGGCGAAATTTATTTGCCACCGCCATATTGCACGTCGCTGACATGCTCCATCCAGTCGACGACTTTGCCGTCGAGCTGTTCCTGAATGGCTATATGGGTCATGGCATTGCTCGCGGATGCGCCGTGCCAGTGCTTCTCGCCCGGTTCAAACCAGACCACATCGCCGGGCCGGATTTCCTCAATCGGTCCACCTTCGCGTTGCACAAGGCCGAGACCGGCGGTCACGATCAGGGTCTGGCCAAGCGGATGCGTGTGCCAGGCGGTGCGCGCGCCGGGCTCAAACGTCACGGTCGCAGCCGCAGCACGCCGGGCATTATTGGGAGAAAACAGCGGATCGATACGGACATTGCCCGTAAACCAGTCGGCTGGCCCTTTCCCCGAAGGATCAGTTCCATTGCGCTTGATATCCATGAGGCATCTCCTTCGAATTCAGTTCCAATGCAACATAGCGCATCCCGAAAGGTGTGAAACAGTTTTCGGAACAAGATGCGCGTCAAGCAAATGGATAGAACAACTTCACGGACTGTTCAGCGCCTTTTGGCGGGGTCCCGCTGCAAAATCACGTTATGCCGTTTCTCAAGCTCTGTGTTGACCGCTTCGATTTCCTGCGCCTTGCGCGCATCGTCCCAGCCAAGCTCCCGCGCCAGAATATCGGCGATTGCAGCGAGATTGCCGGTCGTCAGCGCCCCGTCGATAGCAAGCGTGGTGCGCCGCAAAACGACGTCCGCCAGATGCACGACAAGCTCGTTGCGTGCGATCCATGCGATTTCCGTCGCGCTGACCGTGTCGGTTTCAGGCAGCATCGCGACCGTTGCTTCTGCTTCCTCCCGGAGGATCGGCAGGGCCGTGCTGCCATAGCGCTTCAACAATGTCTCAACCCGTGCGGCGGACAACTTTGTTTCGGTGGCATATGTCGTCACCCAAGCCTTGCGGGCGCGATCATCGGACGGATAGTCCCTGCCGCCGCCTATAGGGAGGTTGCGCGTTGAAACCTGCCGGGCCTGACCGAAACGCCCAAGAACCTTGTCGGCCACTTCCTCGGCAAAGCCGCGGAATGTGGTCCACTTGCCGCCAACAAGCGAAATGATCGCAAATGGCCGATCACTGTCCGGCTCGATCACAGGCGCGGAATGATCGCGGCTGATAAGGCCCGGTTCGGAAGCATTGGAAGCCGGAAGCGGACGAATGCCGCTATAGGTATAGACGATCTGGCTGCGGTCGAATTTGAGTTTCGGCAACAGCGAACGCAGGCTGTCGATGAAATAGTCGGTTTCAGGGTCGTCGCAGCGTACATTGTCCGGATCATCCGACGGAATGTCGGTGGAACCGACCAGTGCCAAGCCGTGATAGTCGTAGACAAGGCAGATACGTCCGTCATCCGCCTCGAAATAGATCATTCGTCCATTGAGGCTCTTCACCAGTTCGGGATGATCGACAAGAATATGCGACCCCTTGGTGCCGCCGATCATCTTGGTCGGCTTGCCGAGCGCAGCATTGACCCGGTCGATCCATGGTCCAGCTGCGTTGATGACCAGCTTCGGCCTGACGGTGAATGTCTTGCCATCCGGCCCTTCAAAACCGATCACACCGTTTTCGGCGGAAACCAGTGCCGTAAAATTGGCTGCGGCACTTTTCGGATTGGCGCGCAAGCCGTCACTGACGAGCTCATAGACCAGACGTTCCGGCTGGCTGACCTTCGCATCATGGTAGATGCCGCCTGCCACGATTGCGGGCGTGATATAGGGCATTTCCTTTGTCGCCGTCTCCTTCAGCAGAAAACGGTGGCGTGGCATGACACGCTCGCGTGCGCCAAAGTAATCGTAAAGCGCCAGACCGATCTTGATGAGCACAGCGCCACGGCTGCGTGGTGCGGTCGTCGATCCGAACAAGGTGCGGAGCGCCGCAGGAATACCCTTTGTCCACGAAAAGACCGGAATGAAAGTCGGCAGCGGTTCGACATTGTGAGGTGCGTTCTTCAGAAGCAGATTGCGTTCCAGCGTCGACTGGGCCACGAGCCCGAATTCGCCGGTTTCAAGATATTTCAGACCACCGTGAATAAGCCGCGATGGCGCGGCACTTGTGCCGGACCCAAAATCCGCCTTGTCCACGATGAGACAGCTCACGCCCTGCTCGCTCAGATCGCGATAAAGCCCTGCACCATTGATGCCCGCGCCAAGGATGAGAACGTCCACACCCTCGGCCTCCAGTTGTCCGATGCGGCTTTTCATTCCGGCATTGCCTACGAAATCATTCATCTTACTGTCTTTACGTCGCTAAGGCGCGGGACACGCCGTTTATTTCAATCCGTGAGGGCTTCGATCTTCGGCCAGATCGGCCCGAGTGCCGATGCGATTTCCTTGAAAAGCGCATAACGCTTTTCATAAAGCGTGCTTCGTCCGGCATCCGGTTCATAGGTGCGGCCTATGGCATCGAGATCGCGCGGATCGCTGTAGACATCGGCGAAAACACCGGCTCCCCTGCCCGCGCAGAGCGCCGCACCCCACGCCGCAGCTTCGTCCGTATCCGTGACGGTAACGGGCATGCCAAGAACATTGGCAAACATCTGCGCGAAAGCCGGGCTGCGCGATACGCCACCGGTGAGACGCGCTGCAGAGATTGCGAAACCATCCTTCAGATGATCGACATGGATACGATGATTGAAGGCAATGCCTTCCCATATCGCGCGCAGCATGTCGCCCCGGTCCTGCCAGCCGCGCAAACCGAAAAAAGCGCCGCTCGCCATTGCCCCATAGGGCGAACCGAAGAGATAGGGATGGAATAGTGCTGTCGAAGGCTTTGCCAATGCCGCATCGATTTCCGGGCGCAGCATATCGTGGATCGAGCGCCCCGTTTCTTCCGCCTCGCGTCGTTCCGACGGGCAGAGCTTGTCGAGGAACCAGTCGTAATTGGCCGTCGATGCGGGCGAGATCGACATGTTGTTCCATTCGCCCGGCGCAATGCCGTTACGGCAAAACCAGCTTTTGTCGACGCGCGGTTCGGACGACAGCGTTTCGTTGATCGAATAGGTTCCGGCAACCACAGCAACGGTCCCGATGCCAAGTCCGCCGACGCCAAGCGCCGAGGCGGTCACGTCATGAAGGCCACCGACGACCGGTGTACCGGCAACGAGGCCGGTGCGCTCCGCGCATTCGGTAGAGACACTGCCGACGATTTCATCGGAACGCGACATGGGCGGCAGCGCATCCCAAAGTGCGTCGAGCCCGAACAAGGCCAACGCCGCTTTCGAATAATCCTGCGTGTTCACATCGGTAAAGGAGGTCGACGCTTCGGTGCGATCCGTGCCAACGTCGCCGGTGAGACAAAAGCGCAGCCAGTCCTTGCAGGCAATCACATGCGCGATGCGGCGATAGCGGTCCGGTTCGTTTTCCTTTACCCATGCCAGAATAGCGGATGGGGCCGACGCATGGGGCAACTGACCGGTGATAGCAATGGCCTGCTCTGCAACGGGGCTATCGACCCAGCGCTCCGCAATATCACCGGCGCGACTGTCGAGCGACAATATGCCTGCGCCAAGCGGACGGTGGTCCTTGTCCAGCATATAGATGCCATCACCATGGGCGGTGGTGGCGATGGCCAGAATGTCGGAAGCAGGCCGCCCGCTTCTGGCAATCGCTTCGGCAATCGCATCGGCGGTTGCATTCCAGAATTCATCCATGTCGCGTTCGACATGGCGCGCTCGCGGAAAGGATTGCGCCACGCGGCGACGCGCGACGGCAAGGGTGGTTCCGTCAATATCGAACAATACGGCTTTGGTAACGGTCAGTCCGCTGTCGATTCCGAGCAGAGAGGGCATGGATCGTATTCCTGATAAATATGCGCGGGCTATTCTTGCTTCCCGCTTGTCCGGGCATTGGCGCGGGCAACCACCACATTGATGCCTTGCGCCTCCATGCGCTCGATATGCGCGAAAGGCGTATTCTCATCGACGATGACGACGTCGAAGTCGCTGAGCGCACCGAAATTGTGCAGGGCCCTGCGCTCGAACTTGGTGTGATCGGCCAGAAGGATGCACTTGGCGGCGCAGTCCAGCATGGCACGCTTGGTTTCCACCATTTCCGGGGATTGGTGAAACAAAAGATCGTCGGTGATCGCCGCAATCGAAATGAAGGCCACATCGGCGCGAAGACGGCGAATTTCGTGGATCGTCATGCCGCCCACAAAAGCGTTGCACCAGTTATAGAGCTGACCGCCAAGACCGAGCAGCGTCACATCCTTGATGTCACGCACCTCGTTCATCAGGATCAGCGAGTTGGTGATGACGGTGAGCGGCCCCTTGCCCGGAAGATGCGGCACCATCTGCAGAACGGTGGTGGAATCGTCGAAGAAAATGGCCTGTCCCGGCTCAACGAACTGCATTGCAGCTTCGGCGATCAGTTTCTTTTCTTCCGATTGGCGCGTGACGCGGTAAAGATCGCTTGCCTCGATCAGGCTTGTCGGCGCAGCCGACACGATGCCGCGCGACTTGCGAAACAGCCCGCGGCTCACCAGTTCATCGACGTCGCGATGCGCTGTCATCAGGCTGATGCCGAACCGTTCGGTGAGGTCCTCGATACGCATCGAGCCTTCAGCCATTACAGTTTCCGCAATCTGCTGGCGCCGGACGAGCTGACGCGCATGCCGGCTGTCGTTCGGCACCTGCTCCGTCATCAGCTTGTCAATGCTTGCTTTGTTGCTCACTGCCATGCCTGTCACTTGTCCCCTTGCTTGCGCGTTCCGAAAGCTTTGGAATCGCCTGATAGGCCCTATATTGCGTGGGACTTCTGGAAATGCGCACCCCGAAAGTGTTTCTGCTTACGGGATGCGCCTTGTTCAAACCTTACTGTTCGAGAACGAACGGCGAGGTGTACTTGTCGACATTGTCCTTGGTGATCAGGATGCAGTCGAAGAGCTGCTTTTCCTGATCCACACCGGTCTTGCCGGTCTTGATGAAGTTGTCGGCCTGCTTGACGGCAGCTTCCGAAAACACGGCAACAGGCTGAAGAACAGTGTACTGCAGTTCACCGGCCTTGATGGCGGCAACCGCATCCGGCGAACCGTCGAAACCGCCAACCTTCACCTGATCCAGCTTGCCAGCCTTCTTCAGAGCAGCAATCGCGCCCAGAGCCATTTCGTCATTGCCGGAGATAACGCCGATAATGTCCGGATTGGCCTGAAGCAGCGCCTGCATCTTGTCGTGGCCCTGGGTGCGATCCCAGTTGGCGACGTCCTGACCGGCCTTCACCAGGTCCGGATACTGCGACAGAACGGTTTCATAGCCGTTCGAACGCGTTGCGGCGTTGTTGTCCGATGGCGAACCGAACAGTTCGACATACTTGCCCTTGTCGCCAACGCTTTCGACCCACTGGGTCGCACCGATAGCGGCGCCCTGTGCGTTGTTGGAAACGAGCTGCGCCTTGGCCAGACCTTCCTGGTTGATTTCCGCATTGACGAGGAAAACCGGGATATTGGCGGCGATTGCACGCTTGACCGCACCAACCGAACCGTCCGCATTGGCCGGATCGAGAATAATGGCAACCGACTTGTTGGTGATAGCCGTGTCGATCAGGTTGCTTTCGGTGTTGGTGTCGCCCTTGTGGCCACCGACAACAGCCTTGTAACCGAGACCTTCGGCGGTCTTCTTGGCGATTTCACCTTCGGTGTACCAGTACGGGTTGGACGGATCGTTGACGATGATCGTCATCAATCCTTCGGCCCAGGCCGTGCTGGCGATGAGAGGCAACGCTGCCGCAGCGGCGAACAGAACGCGCATACCCTTCTTGAACATAGTCTCACTCCCTTGACGTTTTTCATTTGCGTTATGCCGGTTCCCCGGCGGTACTTATTTCCATTGGGCCGTTTTCGAGATGGTGCGCCTTCCTGGAAACCGTTCGATACACCCGGATGTTTCTGCGGCTCCGCCCGGAACGGTGGACAGAGCCGCTATCGATCATCGCCGGGAGTATTGAATGCTGTTGAGCAGAACCGCGAGCACGATCACCGCGCCGGTAAAGACGGTCTGCCAGTAGGAGGACACACCGATAATCACGAGGCCGTCGGAAAGGAAACCAATCACGAAGGCGCCGAGAAGTGTGCCCTGGATAGTACCGCGCCCCCCAGTGAGCGCAGCGCCACCGATAACCACAGCAGCGATTGCCGTCAGTTCATAGGTGGTGCCTGCCGTCGGACCAGCCGACGTAAGCTGCGAAGAAAGAACCAGACCCGCGATGGCAGCGCAGATGCCGGAAATGACATAGACCGACACCTTGACGCGCTTGACCGGAACGCCGGACAGTTCAGCCGCACGTTCATTGCCGCCCGATGCATAGAGCCAGCGGCCGAATGCAGTGCGGTTGAGAACGATGGCGCAGATAATGGCGAGAACCGCCAGAACAAGAACGCCAATCGGCACGCCGAAAAGCTTGTTGAAACCGAGCCAGTCAAAGCCGGTATTGCCAAGCTCTGGACGTCCGCCAAGATTGTTGTAGGTCAGGCCATTGGTCATCAGCAGCGCCACACCGCGCGCGCAATAGAGAACGCCAAGCGTCGCGACGAAGGCTGGAACGCGCAGATAGGCGATCAGCACACCATTGACCGCTCCCACGAAAGCGCCAAGCGCGCAGGTGATGAGGACCACGGCCCAGACCGGAAAATAGAGGATGATGCCGAATTCCTGCAGCGTCACGCCCTGCATCAGGAAGCCCGCAACCACGCCTGCCAGTCCCAGTGTGGAGCCGACAGAAAGATCGATGCCGCCATTGAGGATGACGAGCAGCATGCCGATGGCAAGCAGACCGAAAATGGCGACGTGCGACGACATGATGAGGAAGTTGTCGACCGTGAAATAATAAGGCGAAAGGAACGAGAAAACTGCAATGATCGCGATCAGCGCAAAAAATGCACGACCTTCGAGCAGCAGATGCACGATACCGGGTTTCCGCTTCGCGCCGTTCGGAGCCGCTGTTTCTTTGTTGGTGCTCGTGACTGACATTCTATCAGTGCTCCATGATTATTTTAATGACCGACCATGGCTTCGCCCGAGGCGGCCATGATCTTTTCCTTGGACACGTCCGATCCGAATTCGGCGGAGATGCGTCCACGGTGCATGACGATGATACGGTGCGCGATGCTGAGGCATTCACCGACTTCCGATGTCGTATAGACAACGGCCAGCCCCTGCTTCGCCTTTTCGGCCAAAAGCTTGAACACTTCGGCCTTCGCCCCGATGTCGATGCCGCGACTTGGCTCATCGAGCAGGATGACCTCTGGCTCGGTCGCCAGCATCTTGCCGATCACGACCTTCTGCTGGTTGCCGCCGGAAAGCGAACCGATTGCCGCTTCGCCGCCATCCGTCTTGATGTGCACATTCTTGATCGACTGATCGACGATCTGTTTTTCGCGCTTGCGCGACGTGAACAGCCCCTTCGTCATTTCGGCAATGCTGGCGAGCGACAGGTTTCTGCCGACCGTCATCGTCTGAACGAGACCGTCGCGCTGGCGATCTTCCGGCACCAGCACAAGCCCCTTCTCGATGCGCTGCGCGATGGTGAGGCTGGAGACGTCCTGCCCTTTCAGAACAACACGTCCACCGCTTGCCTTGAGGCGACCGGCGACGGTTTCCAGAAGTTCGGTGCGGCCTGCGCCCATGAGGCCATAAATGCAGACAATTTCACCAGCCCGAACATCGAGCGACATGCGGTCGACGAGCGCGAAGCCCGCGCCGCCCGGATCGGGAACCGTCAGGTTCTCCACGGAGAGCGCCACGTCGCCCCAGTCATATCCGGTCGGAGGCGAACCCAGATCGAAGTTTGCGCCAACCATGTTGCGCACGATCCATTCCAGATCGATTTCCTCGCGCGGTGCATAGGCCGTCATGGTGCCGTCGCGCAGCACCACCGCATGATTGGTGATCTGCAGCGCTTCTTCCAGATGGTGCGAAATGTAGACGATGGCCACACCACGCGCCGTCAGGTCGCGGATCACCTTGAACAGGACCTCGACTTCCGAGGCGCTGAGCGCCGATGTCGGCTCATCCATGATGAGAATGCGCGAATTGACCGAAAGAGCGCGGGCGATTTCCACGACCTGCTGCTGGCCAAGGCGCAGTTCCTCGACCGGCGTCAGCGGGTCGATGTCTTCTTCCAATTCCTTCAGAAGCTCACGTGTCAGCCGTTCTTCCTCGGCAAAATCAACGCCAGTGGCGGTGCGGATTTCGCGTCCCATGAAGATATTGTCGCGCACGTTCATGTTCGGCGCGAGGCTTAGCTCCTGATGGATGATCGAGATGCCGCGGTCGCGCGCTTCAGTAGACGAGTTAAACGTCACCGGTTCGCCATCGAGAATGATCGTGCCGGAGGTCGGCTGGATGACGCCGGAAAGCACCTTCATCAGCGTCGATTTTCCGGCACCGTTTTCGCCGAAAAGTGTCGTGACCTGGCCACGACGGATTTCGAAATTCACGCCCTTCAGGGCATGAATGCGACCGTAGGATTTGGCGACGTTGTGCGCGGCAAGAACGACATCGCCGTTTTTGCCTTCAATTTTTGGAGCGGCGCTCATTTCACTTCGAGCCCCACAGGCGTGACGAGCCAGTTCTTCGGATTGACGACCTTGAAGACGCCAACCACCGTCACGGTCTTGCCGACGAGATTCTCGACATCGACGCCCGAAAGCACCTGCTTCTTCATCTCATTGTTCAAAGCCGAGCCGGCGTTCTGATATTCGATCTGGTTCTTAAACTGGCCGAACTGGATTTCGCCGGTCGCATCGCGCAGATCGGTGCCGTTGACGGCAGGGCCGGTCTGGACACGGATGACGACGCCTTCCGGCAGGCCATCGACCTTTACGACATTGTAGTTGGACTTGCGCTCTTCGACGACGCCCGTGAACTTGACCGGGATGACCGGATTAACATCGCCGACGCCATATTTCTTTCCGGCTGCCGCCTTGTCGGCTGCGAGCGCAGTCCCCACTTCGGCGGCATCGACGGCACGTTGCTCGACGCTGGCCTTCACCTTGGAGAACTCGGAAGCACCGTAAGCATCAGGAGAGAAAGCCTGCTGGCGCACATCGGAATCAGACCCGATCTTCACGACCTTCGTGTCGAAGGCAATCGCGCCGACAACCACGATCGCTGCGATCACGCTCCAGACGACGGCGCGGCTCAGCTTGGCGGGTTTTTGTGAAACTTGACTGGTTTGTGCACTCATTATCAAACGCCTTCAGCAATTCTGCCGTATTGTCGTTATGGAAACGGATGATGCGGCTGGATTTAAGCCGCCTGTAGACTACTCTCGATCATTGCCATCGGGCCTGCCGGATAGGCAGGAGCCTCCGCCAAAGCAGTGCAAGATGCGATAGACAAGATCACGATAGCCTCCACATGAATTCCAGGGCCCCGCTCCTCCGTGCAACCTGGAAACAGATGCGCCGCAATCAGAGCCTATGATAGCGGTGTGTTATTAACTCCAATAATGATGTTATAAAGCTTGAAAGCTGTCAATCGGATGTTTTCGAAACACCGGTTAATTAGCACCATTCCATGCTGAATCCACATCACAATCCAGAGAAATCCACTACATATTCCGTTACAACGCGAATTATTCACACCGCGACTTTTCACGATAAATGCATATGGAAATGTAAGGACTTCCCTAAATATTATTATTTATTTCATACAGTTAGTAACTTACTGATGGAAAAATCGTTGCTAGAAAGAAAAGAAACGGGGCAAAATCCGCACATTGAATCACAGCGATTTCCCCTGCAATCACTGTTTGGTGAAAAAAAATGCTCGCTATCGAAAATTTTACAGACAACGTGGTAGCGTTATGTTATCTCCAGCATACGCCATCGCCCGATTTCATTATAAACAGGGCTGCGAGCGACGTATTTTCAGTCGCCGGAGGAATCCAAATGTCTATGAAAGCACATATCCGCCATGCGTGAGACAGGTGACATCATCATCGGGATCGACGCGGGCACATCCGTGCTCAAGGCAGTCGCTTTCGACCTCGGCGGACGCCAAATCGGAACGGCGGCTGTTCGCAACAAATACGATACCGGCGATCATGGCGCCGTCACACAATCCCTCTCCCAGACATGGCAGGACTGCGCGCGCGCATTGCGCGACCTTGCCGCCAAAATGCCGGGCCTTGCCGAACGCACCGTAGCGATAGCCGTTACCGGACAGGGTGATGGCACCTGGCTTGTCGGTCGCGACAATCAGCCGGTCGGAGATGCATGGCTATGGCTCGATGCCCGCGCGGCAACGACGGTCACACGTCTTGCCGCAGGTCCCATGAACCGCGCGCGCTTTGAAGCGACCGGCACCGGGCTGAACACCTGCCAACAGGGTTCCCAGATGGCGCATATGGATAGCATCGCGCCCGAGCTTCTGGACAATGCCGAAGTCGTGCTCCACTGCAAGGACTGGCTTTACCTCAACCTGACCGGCGTCCGCGCCACCGACCCGTCGGAAGCAAGCTTCACCTTCGGCAACTTCCGCAATCGCCAGTACGACGATACGGTCATTGATGCACTCGGCCTGACGAAACGCCGTGGATTGCTGCCGGAAATCATCGACGGCACCGAAGTGCAGCACCCGCTTTCCCCCGAAGCAGCAGCCGCCACCAGCCTGAAGGCTGGCACCCCTGTCAGCCTTGGCTATGTGGACATGGCCATGACCGCGCTTGGCGCAGGCGTGCGCGGCGGTACAGCAGGCGCTGGATGTTCAACCATCGGCTCCACGGGCGTGCATATGCGCGCCAAGCCGGTTGCCGATATCCATTTGAACAAGGAAGGCACCGGCTACGTCATCGCGCTGCCCATTCCCGGTATCGTCACGCAGGTGCAAACCAATATGGGTGCGACGATCAATATCGACTGGATATTGCAGGTCGCTGCCGATCTCATGTCGACGCCGGACAAGCCGATTTCGCTCGGTGACCTTATTCCCCGCCTTGATGACTGGTTCAATGCCAGCCGTCCGGGCGCGATCCTCTATCATCCGTATATTTCGGAAGCGGGCGAACGCGGCCCCTTCGTCAATGCCTATGCCAGAGCCGGTTTCGTCGGCCTTTCCAGCCGCGACCGTTTCCCGGAAATGGTGCGCTCGGTTGTCGAGGGCCTCGGCATGGCGACGCGCGATTGCTACACGGCCATGGGTGAAATGCCTGCCGAATTGCGCATCACCGGCGGTGCCGCACGCTCAAAGGCTTTGCGCAGCACCCTTGCCGCAGCCGTGAATGCGCCAGTGCGCGTTTCCTCGCGCGAAGAGGCGGGGGCCGCAGGCGCCGCTATGATGGCGGCGGTAGCCGTCGGCGCCTATCCCAGCATGGATGCGTGCATTGCGGAATGGGTCGAGCCGCTGCTTGGCCCTTGCGAAGCCCCGGACGGTCCGCGCGCAAAGCACTATGAGGAACTCTTCGTTGCCTATCAGGAAGCCCGGCTGGCACTGACGCCGGTGTGGGACAAGTTGGCACGCATATAGACTATGGGATGCGATTGCATTCGAAGGAGCACGAAATGGCTGAACCGGAAACCTGCGATCTGTTTGTCATCGGCGGTGGTATCAACGGCGCGGGCGTGGCCCGTGACGCCGCCGGGCGCGGCCTGAAGGTGGTGCTGGCGGAAAAGGACGATCTGGCGCAGGGAACATCATCGCGCTCCGGCAAGCTGGTGCATGGTGGCCTGCGTTATCTCGAATATTATGAGTTCCGCCTTGTGCGCGAAGCGCTGATCGAGCGCGAAGTGCTTCTGAACGCCGCCCCCCATATCATCTGGCCGATGCGTTTCGTGCTGCCGCACAGCCCGCAGGATCGTCCGGCCTGGCTGGTGCGGCTCGGCCTGTTTCTCTACGACCATCTGGGCGGTCGCAAGAAGCTTCCCGGTACACGCACGCTGGATCTGCGCCGCGACCCGGAAGGCACGCCGATCCTCGACCAATATACCAAGGGTTTCGAATATTCCGACTGCTGGGTGGATGATGCGCGTCTGGTTGCACTCAATGCGGTTGGTGCTGCTGAAAAGGGCGCAACCATCCTCACCCGCACGCCTGTCGTCTCCGCACGCCGCGAAAAAGGCGGCTGGATCGTGGAGACCAGAAACAGCGACACAGGCGAAACCCGCACATTCCGCGCGCGTTGCATCGTCAACTGTGCCGGGCCGTGGGTCACGGATGTCATCCACAATGTTGCCGGATCGAACTCCTCGCGCAATGTGCGCCTCGTCAAGGGCAGCCACATCATCGTTCCGAAATTCTGGTCGGGCGCAAATGCCTATCTTGTCCAGAACCACGACAAGCGCGTGATCTTCATCAATCCTTATGAGGGCGACAAGGCACTGATCGGCACCACCGATATCGCCTATGAAGGCCGTGCCGAAGACGTTGCGGCGGACGAGAAGGAAATCGACTATCTGCTGACGGCTGTGAACCGCTATTTCAAGGAAAAGCTGCGCCGCGAGGACGTGCTGCACTCCTTCTCCGGTGTGCGCCCGCTGTTTGACGACGGCAAAGGCAATCCTTCCGCCGTCACGCGCGATTATGTCTTCGACCTCGATGAAACCAACGACGCACCGTTGCTCAACGTCTTCGGTGGCAAGATCACCACGTTCCGCGAGCTGGCAGAGCGCGGCATGCATCGCCTCAAGCATATCTTCCCAAAGATGGGCGGCGACTGGACGCATGGCGCACCGCTTCCCGGCGGCGAAATCGCCAATGCCGACTATGAAACCTTCGCCAATAGCTTGCGCGACACTTATCCGTGGATGCCGCGCACACTCGTCCATCATTATGGCCGCCTCTACGGTGCGCGCACGAAAGACGTAGTTGCAGGCGCGCAGAACCTCGAAGGTCTCGGTCACCATTTCGGCAATAGCTTCTATGAGGCGGAAGTGCGCTATCTGGTGGCCAAGGAATGGGCGAAGACGGCAGAGGACATTCTCTATCGCCGTACCAAGCATTACCTGCACCTGACCGAAGCCGAGCGTGCCGCATTCATCGCATGGTTCGACAACGCAAATTTTACTGCCTGAGGAAGCCATGGCCCTGACGCTTTCGCTGAACACCAATCCACTGGTCAACCGCTTTGCAGAGCCGGACGATCTGATCGAAACCGTTGCGCGCGATCTGCGCCTCCGTGACCTTCAGCTTACCCACGAATTCATCAATCCAAGCTGGCAGGCTTCGACCATTCGCCGCCTGACGCGCGACATGGACAAGGCACTGCAGCGCACCGGCGTTCGTGTCACCTCCGGCATGACCGGTCCCTATGGCCGCCTCAATCACTTCGGCCATCCGGACGCAGAAGTGCGTCGCTATTATATCGACTGGTTCAAGACCTTTGCTGATATTATCGGCGATCTTGGCGGCAAGTCCGTCGGCACGCAGTTTGCGATCTTCACCTATAAGGATTTTGACGATCCGGAACGCCGCGAAGATCTGATCAAGATTGCCATCGATTGCTGGGCGGAAGTCGCCGAACATGCGAGCCGTGCCGGTCTCGACTATGTGTTCTGGGAACCGATGAGCATCGGGCGGGAATTTGGCGACACAATTACTGAAAGCATCAAGCTTCAGGACCGTCTCACCGCCACCGACATGGCGTTACCCATGTGGATGATGGCCGATATCGACCATGGCGACGTGACCTCGCCCAATCCCGACGATTTCGATCCTTATGCGTGGGCGCGCGCTGTCCCGAAAGTCTCGCCGATCATCCACATCAAGCAGAGCCTGATGGACAAGGGCGGCCATCGTCCGTTCACCGCGGCATTCAATGCCAAGGGTCGTATCCAGCCGGAACCGCTTCTGAAAGCCTTTGCCGAAGGCGGCGCGCAGGACAATGAAATCTGCCTCGAGCTTTCATTCAAGGAACGCGAACCGAACGACCGCGAAGTCATTCCGCAGATCGCGGAAAGTGTGGCTTTCTGGGCCCCGCACATTGACACCGGCGCTAAGGATTTGAAGATATAGAGCATTTCCAGCAAAAGTGCGAAGCGGTTTTGCGTCGGATAATGCGGCAAAACAAATAGTTAGGGCGGTTCCAACGATTCGGTATTAATCGGAACCGCTCTAGAAAAAACAGGGGCCAACCGCTTTTAAGATGGCAGATTCGGACGACTCTCTGGCGCTGCGCGCTGCATGGCTTCATTTCGTGGCGGGCATGACCCAGTCAGCCGTTGCGAAACGCCTTGGTCTGCCCTCGGTGAAGGCGCATCGCCTCATCGCCAAGGCTGTCGCCGATGGCGCGGTGAAGGTCAGTATCGACGGTGATATCACCGAATGTATCGATCTCGAAAACCGTCTCGCCGACATGTATGGCCTCCACTATTGCGAGGTCGCGCCTGACATTGGCGAAGAGGGTCTGCCGCTCATGGCGCTCGGCCATGCCGGCGCGGATTTCATGCGGCGCGAGATCGAACATGGCGATCATGAAGTCATCGGCATCGGCCATGGCCGCACGCTTTCGGCCGCAGTCAACTATATGCCCCGCGTGGTGGCCAACGACCTGCGTTTCGTCTCACTGCTCGGCGGCCTGACTCGCAATTTTGCCGCCAACCCGCATGACGTGATGCACCGCATCGCCGAGAAGACCGGCATGCCCGCCTATGTGATGCCAGTCCCCTTCTTCGCCAACACGGCGGAGGACCGCGAAGTGCTGCTCGCCCAGCGTGGTGTTGTCACTGTTTTCGACATGGGTTGCCGTGCTGAATTGAAGATCGTCGGCATCGGCACCGTCGATGCCCAAGCGCAGCTCGTCACATCCGGTATGATAGAACTGGCCGAGGTCGAGGAGATTGCCAGCCTCGGCGGCGTTGGTGAAATGCTCGGGCATTTCTTCGACGCGGACGGCCAGCGCCTTGAAACCGCGCTGACGGCCCGTACCATCGCCGCTTCGGTGGAAAACGCGGATATGAGCCGAATCGTTGGGCTTGCCGGTGGAGTTTCCAAGGCGGAAGCCATCCGCGCCGTGCTGAAAAGCGGGCGTCTTTACGGCCTCATAACCGATGAACGCACGGCAAAGGCACTCGTTGAAAAGACAGATGGAAAATAACAAAGTAACATTTTTGCAATGGATTATTTTGTGATTTTGTGATTTAACTTCGCGCAGAAAATGTTCCGCCAATGAGATCGGAAACAGCGTGAAGCGCGACGACAGAAGACAGGCGATCATCAACCTTCTGATCGAAAATCAGGCTGTCGATCTCGACGATCTGGCGGATCGGTTTGCCGTTTCAAAAATGACGATCCATCGCGATCTGGATTCGCTGGAACATTCCGGCGTATTGCGCAAGGTGCGTGGCGGCGCGACGATCGATACCGGCACCCAGTTCGAAAGCGATTTCCGCTTCCGCGAGCGACAGGACGGCGAAGCGAAGCAGAAAATGGCCCGCGCAGCACTTGAGCTGGTTGAGCCGGGCATGACCGTGATGATCAATGACGGCTCTATGGCCGCAGTCCTCGGCGGTTTGCTACTGGAAAAACGCCCGCTGACGGTCATCACCAACAATGCCGTGATCATCGAGGAACTAAAGGGCGAGAGCGGGATCAATCTCATTGCGCTCGGCGGTGTTTTCTCGGCCAAGTTCAATGCGTTTTTCGGCATTCTGACAGAAAGCGCCTTGTCGCATCTCAGCGCCGACATCGCCTTCATTTCCTCGCCCGCAGTCAATGGAAAGCTCGTCTATCACATGGATGAAAACGTGGTGCGTACAAAGCGCGCCATGACGGCATCCGCCGCCCGCACCTGTCTTCTGGTCAATCACCAGCGGTTCGGACGCCCTGCCCTGCATGTCATGGCCGATCTTTCCGATTTCGACGCGATCATAACCGATGCCTCCCCCGACGCGACGGTCCTTACCGATCTTGCTCAGGCAGGCATTGCGCTGACCATCGCTGACGACTGCGCATAAACCTAAAGGACGAAAATTGAGCATGACCAAATTCTGGATTGGCACGAGCTGGAAGATGAACAAGACGCTGGCTGAAGCCCGCGTTTTCGCCGAAGCGCTGAAAACTGCCGATGCGAGCCGGTCGTCGGACATCCAGCGCTTCGTCATCCCGCCGTTTACCGCCGTGCGCGAAGTGAAGGAAATTCTCTCCGGCACATCCGTCAAGGTGGGTGCGCAGAACATGCATTGGGCCGATCAGGGTGCATGGACGGGCGAGATTTCGCCGCTGATGCTCAAGGACTGCAATCTCGATATTGTCGAACTCGGTCACTCGGAGCGTCGCGAACATTTCGGCGAAACCAACGAAACTGTTGGCCTGAAAGTGGAAGCTGCCGTGCGTCACGGTCTGATCCCGCTCATCTGCATCGGTGAGACACTGGAAGACCGTGAAAGCGGGCGCGCGGCGCAAGTGCTGGAAGAAGAAGTGCGCGGCGCACTTTCCAAGCTTTCCGACGACCAGAAGAAAGCCGAAATCCTGTTTGCCTATGAACCGGTCTGGGCCATCGGCGAAAACGGTATCCCGGCATCGGCGGACTATGCCGATGCGCGACAGGCGGAAATCATTGCGGTTGCAGAAAGCGTGCTTGGTCGCCGCGTGCCTTGCCTTTATGGCGGCTCGGTCAATCCGGACAATTGCGAAGAGCTGATCGCCTGCCCGCATATCGACGGGCTTTTCATCGGTCGCTCGGCATGGAACGTCGAAGGCTATCTCGACATTCTGGCCAAATGCGCCGCCAAAATTGCATCCAAATAAGGAGTAACGTCATGAAAGTAGCAGTAGCAGGCGACAGCGCCGGTGAAGGTCTGGCCAAGGTTCTCGCCGATCATCTCAAGGACCGCTTCGAGGTCTCGGAAATCTCGCGCACGGATGCTGGCGCAGATGCATTCTACGCTAATCTTTCCGACCGCGTGGCTTCGGCCGTTCTCGATGGCACCTATGATCGCGCCATCCTCGTTTGCGGCACCGGCATCGGCGTATGCATCGCGGCCAACAAGGTTCCCGGCATCCGCGCCGCGCTGACGCACGACACCTATTCGGCGGAACGCGCAGCGCTCTCCAACAATGCGCAGATCATTACCATGGGCGCCCGCGTCATCGGTTCGGAAGTGGCCAAGACCATCGCCGACGCCTTCCTCGCGCAGACCTTTGACGAGAACGGCCGTTCGGCTGGCAATGTTGACGCCATCAACGAAGTTGACGCGAAATACAACGCACGTTGATCTTCAACGCATGAAACAAAAAAGCGGAGGGTTTCCCCTCCGCTTTTCTTTTGCCGTATCGGCTGAATTTAGCTGAACTTCGGATCCAGCGAGCCATCGCGATAACGCTTTGCCATTTCGGAAAGCGGGATCGGACGGATGGATGCAGCATGACCGGCAGTGCCGAACTGCTCGAAACGCTCCTTGCAGAGCTTGGTCATCGCAGCCATTGCCGGCTTCAGATATTTGCGCGGATCGAACTCACTCGGATCTTCCTGCAGGACGCGGCGGATCTGGCCGGTCAGCGCCATACGGTTGTCGGTGTCGATGTTGATCTTGCGCACGCCATGCTTGATGCCGCGCTGGATTTCCTCGACCGGAACGCCCCAGGTCGGCTTCATCTGGCCGCCGTATTTGTTGATGATTTCCTGCAGCTCTTCCGGCACCGAAGACGAACCGTGCATGACAAGATGCGTGTTCGGCAGCTTGCGATGGATTTCCTCGATCACATTCATGGCGAGCACGGAACCGTCCGGCTTGCGGCTGAACTTGTAGGCGCCATGCGACGTGCCCATGGCGATTGCCAGTGCATCGACCTTGGTTTCGCGCACGAATTTCACAGCTTCGTCCGGATCGGTCAGAAGCTGGTCGTGCGACAGCACGCCTTCCGCGCCGTGGCCATCTTCAGCGTCGCCCATGCCGGTTTCGAGCGAACCCAAAACGCCGAGTTCACCTTCCACCGAAATACCGCCGAGATGCGACATCTCGCTGACCTGACGCGTGACGGAAACGTTGTAGTCCCAGTCGGCAGGCGTCTTGCCGTCAGCCTTGAGCGAGCCGTCCATCATGACGGAGGTGAAGCCTGCCTGAATGGCGGTCATGCAGGTGGCGGCTTCGTTGCCATGGTCGAGATGCACGCAGACCGGAATATGCGGATAGATTTCCGTTACCGCATCCATCATGTGACGGAGCATGATGTCGTTTGCATAGGAACGCGCGCCGCGCGAAGCCTGCAGGATCACCGGCGCATCAGCGGCATCCGCCGCTTCCATGATGGCGAGCGCCTGTTCCATGTTGTTGATGTTGAATGCCGGGACGCCGTAACCCTTTTCAGCGGCGTGATCGAGCAATTGCCGCAGCGTAATGCGCGCCATTTCTAGCCTCCTAGAGCGCATCCCGAAAAGTGTGAAACGGTTTTCGGAACAAGATGCGCGTAAAAACAAATGGATGGAGCATTGCCAATGCTCCAGACGATGTCAGATCAGGTTATTTCGCGAAGTATTCGCCGAGGATATCCACCTCTTCGGCCACGCCGAACACCAGCGCACTGCGGTCGTGATAGGTTTGCGGGACGATATCGAGAATGGATCTCGAACCGTCGGTCGCCTTGCCACCCGCCTCACGGGCGAGGAAAGCAATGGGATTGGCTTCGTAGACGAGCCGCAGGCGGCCCTTTTCGTAGCCAGGGCGGCTGTCATTCACATAGAAGAACAGGCCGCCGCGCTGCATGATGCGGTGCATGTCGCCCACCGCAGCACCGAGCCAGCGCATGTTGAAGTTACGCCCGCGCGGGCCTTCCTTTCCAAGGAATGCATCGTTGACATAGGCTTGCATGCCAGCGGACAAATGCCGCTGGACAGATGCGTTGAACGCCAGATCGGACGTGCGTTCCGGCAGCGTCACATTGCGGCGCGTGATATGGAAAACCCCGCTTGCCGGATCGAAGGTAGCGAAGATCACACCCTCGCCGACCGAAAAGCCGAGATCGACCGAATTGCCGTAGGAAACATAACCGGCAGCAATCTGGCGGTTACCGGGCTGCAAGAACGGCTCCGCCGTATCCGCCGGGAAAACCGAGAAAATCGTGCCAAGCGGGGCGCCGAGACCGACATTGCCCGAACCGTCAAGCGGATCGATGGCAACGGCGATCAGCCCATCGGCCTTGCCTGCTACGGGAAGATCCGCTTCCTCCGAAAGAATGGAGGCCGCACCTGCCGCGATCAGCAGCTCAACGAACAGATTGTGCGAACCGACATCAATGCACTTCTGCTGGTCCTGATCGCTGTTAACACCGACGAGCTTGCCCGGATCACCGGGAAGCGAACCGCGTGCGATGCGACCGGCAAGCCGCGTTGCGCCAGCCAGAATAGCCTTGATCGCATCGGCGGTCGCAAGGCGCAGCGCGTCCTTGCCAGCCCAGTTGTCGAGATAGGCGCCGACAGCTTCGGCTTCCACGCGATCGCTATCGCCCACCAGAACCAGCGGAGAAAAATTGCCAGCCATCGTCATTTGCCCTGCTCCAGCAAGAATTTGGCGCGGGCGATAATCGCATCGGCCGTAATGCCGAATTTTTCATAGAGCACCTCGGCCGGTGCCGAAGCGCCAAAGCCATCCATGCCGATCACATCGTCTTCACTATCGACATAACGCGTCCAGCCGAATTTGCCTGCGGCCTCGACGGCGATGCGCGGCGCATCGCCCAGAACGCCCTTGCGGTAATCCTTGCTCTGCTTTTCGAACAGATCCCAGCTCGGCATGGAGACGACCGCCGTTGCGATGCCTTCTTCGGCAAGCTTTTCGGCAGCCTTCACCGCGAGCGAGACTTCCGTGCCCGTGGCAAGCAATGTGATCTGGCGTTCGCCTTTTGCTTCACGCAGTACATAGGCGCCACGCGCGGAGAGGTTCTCGCCATTGTCGGTGCGCAACTGCGGCACGTTCTGGCGCGAAAGGGCCAGAACCGAAGGCGTATGCGGATCGGAAACCGCTACAGCCCAGCATTCCAGCGTTTCAATCGTGTCTGCCGGGCGGAAGACATGCAGGTTCGGCATGGCGCGCAGGCTGGCCAGATGTTCAACCGGCTGGTGGGTCGGGCCGTCTTCGCCGAGACCGATGGAGTCATGCGTCAACACATGGATGACACGCACACCCATGAGCGCCGAAAGGCGGATGGCGTTGCGGGCGTAATCGGAGAACACCATGAAGGTGCCGCCGTAAGGGATGAAGCCGCCATGGACCGCGATACCGTTCATGGCTGCGCCCATCGCAAATTCACGCACGCCGTAGCTGATATAGCGACCGCTCTTTTCCGCCGTGAAATCGCTGTCGACGGCAGGAACGCGGGTGAGGTTCGAATGGGTAAGGTCAGCCGAGCCGCCGATCATTTCCGGCAGGGCTGCCGTCAGGCTTTCAAGCGCGATCTGGCTTGCCTTGCGGGTCGCAACATTCTGCGGCTTGTCGAGGAGACGTTGCTTGGCATCGCCGACGACCGCTGCAAAGCCTTCCGGCAGAACGCCAGCAATACGACGGTCGAATTCGGCGCGTTCGGCTTCTGGCAGCGCATCGACGCGCTTCTGCCATGCTTCACGTTCCGAGACACCACGCGCACCGGCTTCACGCCAGACATTGAGCAACGGGGCCGGAATTTCAAAAGCTTCCGCTGTCCAGCCGAGCGCTGCCTTGGTGGCGGCATTTTCAGCGGCACCCAGCGGCGCGCCGTGCACACCGCTCGTACCGGCGCGATTTGGCGAACCATAGCCAATGACGGTCTTGAGCGCGATCAGTGTCGGACGGTCGGACTGTGCCCTGGCGCGCGTCAGAGCAGCGTCGATAGCATCATGATCGTGACCGTCGACCTTTTCGACGTTCCAGCCACACGCCTTGAACTTGGCGGGAATATCGTCGGTGAAGGCGATTTCCGTGCTGCCGTCGATGGTGATGCCATTATCGTCATAAAGCAGGATCAGCTTGCCGAGGCGAAGGTGACCCGCCAGCGAGATCGCTTCCTGTCCCACGCCTTCCATGAGGCAGCCGTCGCCGCAGAACACATAGGTGCGGTGATCGACGATATCCTTGCCGAACTGGTCGGCGAGCGCGCGTTCGGCGATTGCCATGCCGACCGAGCTGGCAAGCCCCTGACCGAGCGGGCCGGTGGTCAGCTCAACGCCTTCGGTATGACCATATTCCGGATGACCGGCGGTCTTCGAACCCCACTGACGGAAGTTCTTCAACTCATCGATGGATACGTCCTTGTAGCCCGCCAGATAGAGCGCGCTGTAAAGCAGCATCGAGCCGTGGCCGTTGGAGAGCACGAAACGGTCGCGGTCCGCCCAGTTTGGCGTCGACGCATCGAATTTGAGGTGCTTCGAGAACAAAACGGCGGCTGCATCGGCCATACCAAGTGGCATTCCCGGATGGCCGGAATTGGCAGCATCGACGGCATCGATCGAGAGAGCGCGAATGCAATTGGCGAGTTGCAGCATATCTGATACGGGCGGGGCGAAATTCATCGGCGGCAACCTCCTTGCCAAAGCAAAGCCTTAAGCATGTCGCGGAAACTGAGAACGGCTTTCCGACGCCGACATGCATAAAAACAACAAAGCCGGAGCGCATTTACGCAAAGGCAATTGCGTGCGAAGCGCTCGCGTTGCCCGAGATTTTGCGGTCTTTTCGGGACCAGCGCCCCAGGCACCAATTGCGGTAACACCGTTTCAAAAGCATAACAATACGGCCATAACATTATAACGATTTAAATGTGATATTGAGTGTGATTTTTCTTTCCACATCCTTGTTTTTGGCCGTTTAGAGGGGGCGAATCGCAGCTTCAGCGCCGCGACTCACCTCCCAAAACGCAAAAAGCAGTCCGTGGATGACCACAGACTGCTCCTTATAATGGTATCGAGATGAGGCGGATTACGCGCCGGCCATGCGCTGGCGCCGTTCACGCAAAAGCATCGGACCATATTCGAGAACATAAAGCCCGAAAGCGCCCATCCAGAGCAAGGCCGATGCGGCGAGGATGGTATGGAAGAAATTCGGCATGACTTCCGCCAGCGGGCGGATCAGCGCGGCGGCAACCAGGCACAGATAGGCAATCTGCGTGACGGGCGAGGCCGTCAGCTCGCGTCCGGTATGGCCTCGCGTCGCCCGTGTCATGACCGCCAGCATCATGCAGCCGATCGCGCCCACGGTTACGATATGCAAGGCGGAATAAGGATTGAGGCGATCGATGGCCGAGAGACCTATGGCGATGAAACCGAGCGGAATGAATGCGTAGGCAACATGAAGGATAAGCAGCAGCCTTTCCCGTGCGACCGACCATCCCCGCCAGCGGTAAAGCCGAACGATATGAAACAGGGCTGCAATCCACGCCAGAACGGCGGTTATCGTCTGATCGGGTGCGGCGATCCAGCCGATACACGCAGCCACCCCGACGAGAATACTGAAGCCGTCATAGCGGTTGAACGGCACCGGAAATCGCGTCCGCCCCATCTTGTTGAGCCAGTTGCGGGTGAAGCTTGGCACAATGCGCCCACCGATCACCATGACCAGCAGGACATAGGCACTGACACCAATGCGGTTGGCCAATGCCACGTCGCCATCGGTCAGGATCAGATAATGAAAGACGAGATTGGCAACCATCACCGTTGCGACGCCGACCAAAACCTTCAGGTTTTTCCATTGGCGTCCGGCAATGATTTCCCGTCCGCAGATAAAAAGCAGCGAGGGCAGAAACAGGCTTTCGACCGCAACGGCGAACCGTATATCGACAAGATCAGGCTCCAGAAACACGAGCCGCCCAGCAAGCCATATTCCACAAAGAACAGCAAGCGGTATCCCCGACACCGGCAGACCGCCGGTCCAGTTCGGAATGGCTGTCAACAGGAACCCTGCCAAAACGGCGGAGGAGAAGCCAAACACCATTTCATGGGCATGCCAGTTCAGCCCGCCGTAGGAACCGCCGAGCGGCATTCCAAGCGTCAGCGACAATATCCAGAAGAGCATGGCCAGAACGGCCCATATGGCTCCGCCCAGAAAGAATGGGCGGAAGCCATAGCTGAGGAGGACGGGACCGGTCATTTTCAGTCCACGCGGCATACCTTTTTGATCGGATGGCATCGCAGCAGGTACTGCCTGCAGGCTTGGCTGTCTGGTCATGATGTCCTCGTCATGTAGCCGGTTCAAGTTCGGCTCATCGAGAGTTTTCAGTCAATCTTATTTGGCGCTGGCGATGACCTTTTCCAGCCGTTCCTGAACGACTTTTGGCTTCTTGGCCGAAACGATCTGGTCGAGATTGGCCGGGCTATCGCCCACTGCAATCAGCGCGATCATGCCCATGGCATAATGCGGTGTGCACTTTACCAGATATGCGCCGGGCTGGGTAACCGTCAGCACATAGTTCTCATTGATCTTGCTTTTGAACTTTTCGGCACCTTCGGGGATCATGTCCTTGATGGACTCGACATTGTGCCCCTTGTCGATCGGTATGAAGGTGATCGTGTCACCGGGATTGGCCTTGATATAGGCGGGCTCGAAAACCATGGCGCCTTCGGCACCCTTGTTGAGCATGTGTACTTCGATATTTTCAGCTAAAGCGGGGGCCGCCAGCATGGCAAGGATGCCTACCGCAGCAAATTTGATCGCGAGGTTACGCATTTTTGTCCTGATCTCCATCGATGGGCGCGTCTGCCATTTGGGCCTCGATGCGCCCGCGTAACCGGATTTAGACCTGTCCCCGATCAACCTCTTTGATTTGGATCAAAGAGGTGAAGTTATTCCTGATAACAACGGTCAGATTTCGATCCGAATAAAATTGATTGATTTTCAGCATCCGGCTAACGCACCATTGACGAACACAGGCAGGAGAAACGGCCCGTTTTCCACCAGCCCTTTTGCCGCAGTTTCAGACCCGCCCGCCCGGCATGACAATACTGCATGCATCTTGTATGCATTCAGAGATCAGTAGCCACCTCTGGAACTGCCCCAACACTGCCAAGGAATGACAGAATGAGCGATACCATTTCGATTTCGACGGAAGAACTCGCAAAGCTTGTGCGAGAAATCCTGAACAAGGCGGGGTTCAGCGCCGGCCATGCCGCAGCCATTGCCAAAACCATTGTGGCGGGCGAACGCGACGGCTGCAAATCGCATGGTGTGTACCGCATCGAAGGCTGCCTTCGCACACTGAAGAGCGGCAAGGTTGCAGCCGATGCCGAACCGGTCGTCACGACTGACGATAGCGCTGTCGTCCGCGTCGATGCGAAGGGCGGTTTTGCCAATCTGGCCTTCGAGCGCGGCACGCCTGCCCTCGTTGAAAAGGCGCGCAAGCTCGGCATTGCGGCGCTGGCGATCAATGATTGCACCCATTTTGCAGCCTTATGGCCTGAAGTCGAAGCGCTCGCCGAGCAGGGCCTTGCGGCAATTGCCATGTGCCCAAGCTACGCCACCGTGGCGCCCGCCGGCGGAACGAAACCGCTTCTCGGCACCAATCCCTTCGCCTTTGGCTGGCCTCGCCCCGGCGATTATCCTTATGTGTTTGATTTTGCCACCAGCGTTGCTGCGCGCGGCGAACTGGAACTCTATCGTCGCGCCGGAAAACAACTGCCAGAAGGTTGGGCCGTGGATGCGGACGGCAACCCGACGACCGATCCGGAAGCCGCCCTTGCAGGCGCGATGCTGCCTTTCGGCGGGCACAAGGGATCAGCGATTTCGACAATGATCGAACTTTTGGCCGGTGTAATGATCGGCGATTTCACCAGCCCCGAGGCGCTCGATTTCCTCGGCACGACAACGCTTGCGCCACGCCACGGCGAACTCATCATCGCCTTCGACCCTGCCCGCATGGCCGGTGGCCGCGGCAACCCTGTGGAGCGCGGCGAAATCCTGATCGAAGCGATTGCCGGACAGGGCGCGCGCCTGCCGTCGCAGCGCCGCTTTGCTGCCCGTCGCGATTCACTGGCCAAGGGCATTGCACTCACTGCAGCCGAGATCGCGTTGTTGGAAAAACTGAAGGAAAAGGGACTGGACGCTGTGTCCTGACCCGAAACCGACAAAAAAGGCGCCGGAATTCGGCGCCTTTTTCTTTTATCTCAATCGATTTCAGGCTGCGTATTTCGCTGCGACGCCGCCATGCTTGTTCCAGTCGGCATACCAGGTCTGGAACAGCGTCAACTGGGTTTCGCAATAGCCGCGCTGGCTATCGGACAGCTTGTCCGTCTCGTTGAAATGCAGCTCATATTCCGGATTGCCGGTCAGAACCATCATATGCTTGTAGAAAAGAACGAGGTCCGGGCCTTCGTCGAAGGACGACAGCACGTCCAGTGCGGCTTCCAGTTCCAGCGCCAGCTTGCGCGCTTCGCCATCGCCTGCGGCCGCAGCCTTCGACAGCGCTACCAGATGCTGCACTTCCTTCGGCAGCACATTGCCAATGCCGGTGATCGCGCCGGTCGCGCCGCAATTGACGAAGCCGTGGAAAACGCCGGTATCGACGCCAACCATCAAAGTTACATCATCATCGGCGCTTGTGATGTTTTCAGCAGCGTAGCGCATGGCTTCCGCACCGCCGAATTCCTTGAACCCAATGAGGTTCGGATGTTCTGCGCGCAGTGCGAAAAACAGGTCGGCGCGGGTCGCAAAACCATAATACGGGCTGTTGTAGATAACGGCTGGCAGATCGGGAGCCGCTGCAAGGATTGCCTTGAAATGGGCCTTCTGCGCCGAAATCGATGAGCCGCGCGAGAGAACGCGCGGGATGACCATCAGGCCCTTCGCTCCAACCTTCTGCGCATGAGCGGCATGGGCGGCGGCAATCTTCGTGTTGACGGCGCCGGTGCCGACGACGACGGGCACGCCAGCCTTGGCAAGCGCTTCAACGCCAGCCATGCGTTCTTCGTCCGAGAGGAGCGGCCAGTCACCCATGGAGCCGCAGTAGACGACCGCAGACATGCCCTTCGCGATCAGTTCCTTGCCTTTGCGGACCAGCGCATCGAAATCCGGCGTGCGGTCGGGCTTGCAGGGGGTCATGAGGGCCGGAATGCAACCGGAGAAAATGTTAGAGGTCATAGCGTTTTTCCTTGAGCGCTTTTCACACAACCTGAATCTACAATCGGTCTGCCGAGCGTTGTATGGAAACAAATATACACTTTGTATTTTTCTTGTCGACCAAAATTTTATTTGAGGTTAGGATTGCTTGACTGACCGGGTCCAAACTGGTGTTTAGAATGCGGTTGGTCCGCGCTGAGCCTGTTTCCGGGTCGCCAGAACATCACGACAGAGGACAAGCACGATCATGGACAAAGACGACGCAAACCAGTCAGCCGATCGGAAGAAGGGTTCGGGCGTCAAGCTGGTTTACGACGTATTGCGTGACGAGATCATCGATCTTTCGCTCGCGCCGGGTAGCCCCATTGATGAAAACCAGCTCGCAGAACGCTTTTCCATGTCGCGCACGCCTATACGTGAAGCATTGGTGCGGCTTGCAAGTGACGGGTTCGTAACCACGCTCCCCAACCGCTCCACCGTGGTATCCAATATCGACTTTCTGAGCCTGCCCGCGTTTTTCGACGCAGTGACGCTGATGTACCGTGTGACGACGCGGCTTGCCGCCCGCAACCGGACCGACAAGGATCTCGAAAATATCCGTGCGCATCAGGAAGCCTTTGCCCGCGCAGTCCGCTCACAAAATGCGCTGGAAATGATCGCAACCAACCGCGACTTTCATGCGGCTATTGCGGAAGCGGGTCGCAATCCCTTCTACACGACTTTCTTTTCGAGGCTTCTCGATGAAGGCCGCAGGCTGTTGCGTCTCTATTACCAGTCCTTTGCCGATCGCCTGCCGGAACGCTACGTCACCGAGCACGAAGACATGATCCGCGCCATCGAAGAACGGGACGTGGATACCGCCGATCTGCTTGGCAAGGCACATGGAGACCAGATCGTCTATCAGATCCGCAAGCTGATTGCGGAAGACCGTCGCGACCAGCTCGATTTATAGAACTGCATTTCCGGCAGAGAGGCCGCTGTCACACGGCTTCCGGTAATTGCCGGGGTTCCATCACACGGTCGAACCATCCCAGCGTTGCCTTGCTATCCGCCGCCAGAAGGATACCGCAGTCACCGGCAAAGTCGTTCCATCCGTCGACATAGGATTCCCGCACCACCGTCAGTACCGGAATCTGGCGCGCATAGGCCGTTTCGATGATGGCGCGGAAACCGTGCCCTTCCGTCTCGCCCTTGCCGAAACGGTTGAGGATCAGCATATCGGCGCCGCCGTCCAGTTCCGCCAGAAGCGAGCCTGCTACATCGGCAAGTGCCGCCGGATCGAGACGGCATCCCTTCGAACCCGAACCGAGCGACTGCGAGATGATCTGCGTCACGCCGGTGCCTATATGCTCGATCTCGATATCGCGGCAGCATTCATCCGTGTTCTTTTCGCGGTGCTGAAGAAAGCCAGCAACGCGCAAACCCGCCTGCCTGGCACGGTGCGCCACGCCTGCCAGAAGCTGATCCACCGGCTCGTCCTTTGCGGCCCGGATGGCCGCAAGCATCGGTACACCGCTCATCCATCCACTCCCTCATTCGAAAGCAGATCGATACCGGTAATATCGGCATCCGCTGCGAGGATCGCGATATATTGCGACACGGCCTTCGACCAGGTGGAAGCTTCCAGCCAACCAGCGATCCTGTCGGCAACATAGTCGAACGGGAGCTCTTCGCCTTCGATGCGGCGATCAAGGCGCACAATGTGAAAGCCAAAGCGGCTTTCAATCGGCGCCGGCGTTATTTCGCCGGGCGTGAGGCGCTCCAGCGCCCGTTCGAATTCGGGCACTGTGCTGCCGCGTGTGAGCTGGCCCAGATTGCCGCCTTGCGCGCCCGAAGGGCAGGACGAGTATTCATGGGCGACCGAAGCGAAAGTGGCAGGCTCGGTAATCACCGAGGTAGCCAGATAGGATGCCGTCGTGCGGGCCTTCTCACGCTCGCGCTGGTCGGCCGGATCGGCAGCGATCAGGATATGGCTTGCCTCCAGAATGGGCGCACTGGTGAAGCGATGGCGGTTGTTTTCGTAGAAGCGCAAGGCTTCCTCGCGCGTGGCGGAAGGCACCTCGACCTCCCGTTCAATCACCATGCGCACGAGGGCATCTTCATCAGTCTCGCTGCGCCCCTCCGCATCTTTCTCGCTTTCAGGCACGATGCCGGTTTCCCTTGCGCGCTGCAGAAGTAGTTCACGCACTGCAAGCGCCCGGGCGGCAGCAAGCAGTGCCGCGCCGGGATTTTCCGACGGATGGTTTTGTGCCTCCGTCAGAATGTCGGTTTCGTTGATCGCCACGCCATTGACGGACACTGCATCGAAAACCGGGCGTGGTTTTGGCGGCACCCGCGTATCCGGCTCCTGATAGGTCGTGTAACCGGTGTTATGATCATGGGCATGGGCGTGGGCGCCCTGATGCTGTTCAGACGGCTGTTTCCGGTCAAAAAGTGTCACCATGAGCCTTACTCCGCAGGAATACGCATATGCGAGGGCTGAGCGGTATGGTTGCGCTCACGCACAACCTGATAGCCCGGACGCCAGATGTAGCGCACCGGCGCACTCAGCATATGCACAAGCCGCGTGAACGGGAACAGCAGGAAGATGGTCAGCCCCAGGAAGATATGCATCTTGAAGATGAACGACGCATTGGCGATGTAGCTGGATGCCGCCGGATTGAAGGTGAAGATACCTTGTGCCCAGTTCATGAATGTCACCATTTCGCCGCCGTCGATATGCTGCAACGAGATCGGGATGGTGCCGAGGCCCAGCAGAAGCTGCAACCACAACAGAATGATAATCAGCGTGTCGGATGGCCGCGAGGACGCACGAACGCGCGGATCGAACACACGACGATGCACCAGCATGCTGGCGCCAACGATTGCCATCACACCGGCGATGCCACCCGCCACAACGGCGAGAATCTGCTTCGCCTCATGGCTGACGCCGAGCATGTCGAAGACCCAGATTGGCGTCAGCAGGCCAACCAAATGACCGGCGAAGATAAACAGCACGCCAAGGTGAAACAGAACCGAACCCCACATGAGCTGCTTGCGGCGCAAAAGCTGGCTTGAGCCCGAACGCCACGTATAGGGCTCGCGGTCGTAGCGGAAGATCGAGCCGAGCGCGAGCACGCTCAGCGCGATATAGGGATAGATGCCGAAAAGAAACGTATGGAGATAAGCCATTTTCCGTCTCCTAGATATGTGAAGGGTTGGACGGGGTGCCGGGCTTGCGCTGCGCTGCACGCATCTGCGTGCGCAGCCGGTCCGGGCCGCAGGGATTTTCGCCCGCATTGCCGCCAAACGTTACCGCTTCTTCTTCCCAGATGCGGTCGAGCGCGGCGAGATCGTTCGGGTCGTCTTCCTCCTGCCGAAGCAACTCTCCGACGAGGTTCTTGTCCGGCTTGGCATTGGCGACATGAAGCAGCGCCGCAAAGGCGTTCGCATAAGGCGATTGACGCTTGCGCAGACGCTCGCCGATAGCCGCTGTAATATGGCCCGTCTGGGTGAGGAGATCGTGGATTTCCTCCGGCGAACGCGTCGACAGGAATTCCAGGAACAACGGCAGATAATCCGGCAGTTCCTTGGCATCAACGACAAAGCCGTTGTCGTCATACATCTTCATCAGATCGACCATCGCCTGGCCGCGGTCGCGGCTTTCACCGTGTACATGCTCGAAAAGATGCAGCGACAGCGACCGCGTGCGGTCGAAGAGATGCACGTAGCGTTCCTGTGCCTCGTAGAGATCGCAGTCGCAGACATAATCGACGAGACTATCGAGGAGCCTGCGGATGCCGGGGGAAAGTTTTTCCCCCGCCAGCACCTCTTTCAGTTCCCCTCCGCCAAGCTGCAGCTCAGCGGACGGATAGGAAAGAAGCAACGAAATGATTTTCAGGGTCTTGTTCATTACACCTGCTCCCGGAAAATATCCGTTGGTGTCTGGACGACCTTCTGGCGCTTGGAGCCGAACAGGTCTTCGGTCGATGTTCCACCCGAGCAGCCATTGCCGAAGGTGAAGCCGCACGAGCCGCGCACATCATAGGCGTCCTCGCTGATTTCGCGATGCGTGGTCGGAATGACGAAACGGTCTTCGTAATTGGCGATCGCCATGATGTGGTACATTTCCTCGATCATCGCACCGCTCATGCCGACACGGTCGGCAATCGCCTCGTCTAGAACGCCGTCGACGGTCTTGGCGCGCATATAAGCCCGCATGGCGAGCATACGTTCCAGTGCCGAGATGACCGGCTCTTCCTTGCCTGCCGTCAGAAGATTGGCGAGGTAGCGGACCGGAATGCGCATGGAGCGGACATCCGGCAGCGGGCCATCCATGCCAAGCTTGCCAGATGCAGCAGCCGACTGCAGCGGCGAGAGCGGCGGTACGTACCAGACCATCGGCAAGGTGCGGTATTCAGGATGGAGCGGGAAGGCGATCTTCCAGTCCATCGCCATCTTGTAGACCGGCGAATGCTTGGCCGATTCCAGCCAGGCTTCCGGCACACCGTCCTTGCGCGCCTGTTCGATCACGGCAGGATCGTTCGGGTCAAGGAAGATGTTGAGCTGTTCCTGATAGAGATCCTGTTCGTTGGCTGTGGAAGCGGCTTCCGCAATACGGTCGGCATCGTAGAGCATGACACCCAGATAGCGGATGCGGCCGACGCAGGTTTCCGAGCATACGGTCGGCTGACCGGCTTCAATGCGCGGATAGCAGAAGATGCACTTCTCGGACTTGCCCGAACTCCAGTTGTAATAGATCTTCTTGTAGGGGCAGCCGGAGACGCACATGCGCCAGCCGCGGCACTTTTCCTGATCGATCAGGACGATGCCGTCATCTTCGCGCTTGTAGATCGCACCCGACGGGCAGGCTGCAACGCAGGTCGGATTGAGGCAGTGCTCGCACAGGCGCGGCAGATACATCATGAAGGTGTTTTCGAACTGGCCGTAGATTTCCTTCTCCACGCCTTCGAAATTGTAGTCCTTCGAACGCTTGGCAAATTCGCCGCCGAGAATTTCTTCCCAGTTCGGACCCCATTCGATCTTTTCCATCCGCTCGCCGGAGATCAGCGAGCGCGGGCGGGCGGTCGGCATGGTCTTGCTTTCGCCTGCGGTCTGGAGATGGCCGTAATCGAAGTCGAACGGCTCGTAATAGTCGTCGATTTCAGGCAAGTCCGGATTGGCGAAAATCTTGGCGAGGATGCGCCACTTGGAGCCCATCTTCGGCTCGATCTTGCCGTTCTTCTTGCGGACCCAGCCGCCGTTCCACTTCTTCTGGTTTTCCCATTCCTTCGGGAAGCCGATGCCGGGCTTGGTCTCGACATTGTTGAACCAGGCATATTCCACGCCTTCACGGTTGGTCCAGACGTTCTTGCACGTCACGGAGCAGGTGTGGCAGCCGATGCACTTGTCGAGATTGAGCACCATTCCAATTTGGGCACGGATTTTCATTCTGCTGCCTCCTTCGCTGCGGAGCTCTGGTTGCCTTCTTCGAGCGGACCTTCCATCCAGTCCACCTTCTCAAGCTTGCGCACCACGACAAACTCATCGCGATTTGAACCAACGGTCCCGTAATAGTTGAAACCATAGGACTGGTGAGCGTAGCCGCCGATCATATGCGTCGGCTTGGTGATGATGCGGGTGACGGAGTTGTGAATGCCGCCGCGCTGGCCAGTGAGCGGCGAGCCGGGCGTGTTCACGATCTTTTCCTGCGCGTGATACATAAAGACAGTGCCGTCCTTCATGCGCTGGGAAACAACCGCGCGAGCCACAATGGCACCGTTGGCGTTGTAGACTTCCACCCAGTCATTATCGACGAGACCTGCCCTTGCGGCATCAGGCTCCGAAATCCAGACAACCGGCCCGCCGCGATTGAGCGTCAGCATCAACAGATTGTCCGTATAGGTGGAGTGGATGCCCCATTTCTGGTGCGGCGTGATGAAGTTCAGCACCAGATGCGGCTTGCCGTCCGCCTTTTCACGGATTGCCGGGTTGACCGTCTTGGTGTCGATCGGCGGACGATAGACGCAGAAGCCTTCACCAAAAGCACGCATCCACAAATGATCCTGATAGAGCTGCTGACGGCCGGTCAGCGTGCGCCACGGGATCAGCTCATGCACATTGGTATAGCCTGCATTGTAGCAAACGGTTTCGGATTCGATGCCCGACCAGGTTGGCGAAGAGATGATCTTGCGCGGTTGCGCAACGATATCGCGATAGCGGATCTTCTCGTCTTCTTTTGGAATGGCCAGATGCGAATGGTTGCGACCGGTGAACTTCGACAGTGCCTCCCACGCCTTGACCGCTACTTCGCCGTTGGTTTCCGGCGCAAGCGACAAAATGACTTCGGTCGCGTCGATGTCGGTATAGATGCGCGGACGTCCTTCGCTTGCGCCTGGCTCATCCACTTTTCCGTTAAGCTTGGCGAGCAGGTCCACCTCATGTTCGGTGTTCCACGAAATGCCCTTGCCGCCATTGCCCAGCTTGTCGAGAAGCGGCCCGACAGACGTGTAGCGCTTGTAGAGGTTCGGATAATCGCGCTCCACAACCACGACCGATGGCATTGTCTTGCCGGGGATCGGCTCAACCTCGCCCTTCTTCCAGTCGAGAACATCCTTTGGCTGCGCAAGCTCGCCTGCCGTGTCATGCAGGGTCGGCACAAGAACAATGTCTTTCTCGACGCCCAGCACTTCCGGCGCCACTTCCGAGAACTTCTTCGCAATGCCCTTGAAGATTTCCCAGTCGCTGCGGGATTCCCATGCCGGGTCTGCTGCGCTCGACAGCGGATGGATAAAGGGATGCATGTCGGACGTGTTGAGATCGTTCTTTTCATACCAGGTCGCAGTCGGCAGAACGATATCGGAATAAACGCAGGTCGTGGACATACGGAAATCAAGCGTGACCAGCAGGTCGAGCTTTCCTTCCGGAGCATTCTCATGCCACACGGCCTCGCGGCTTTCCTGTGCGCCTTCCTGACCCAGATCCTTGCCGAGCAGGCCGTTCGAGGTACCGAGCAGGTGCTTCAGGAAGTACTCATGCCCCTTGCCCGACGAACCGAGCAGGTTCGAACGCCAGACGAACATGTTGCGCGGCCAGTTGGCCTCATGGTCCGGGTCTTCGCAGGACATCGTGACGGTGCCGTTCTTCAGCGCATTCGCGATAAAGTCCTTTGGCTCCTTGCCCGATGCGGCGGCCTCTTTGGCGAGTTCCAGCGGGTTCGTCTGGAGCTGCGGAGCGGAAGGCAGCCAGCCCATGCGTTCGGCGCGGATGTTATAGTCCATCATCGTGCCGTCCCATGCACCCTCGGGGGCCGTCGGCGAGAGGATGTCCTGCACCTTGACCGTCTCGTAGCGCCACTGGTCGGTATGCGCATAGAAGAACGAGGTTGAGTTCATGTGGCGCGGCGGACGGTTCCAGTCGAGCGCAAAGGCAAGCGCTGTCCAGCCGGTCTGCGGACGCAGCTTTTCCTGCCCCACATAATGGCTCCAGCCGCCGCCGGACTGACCGACGCAACCGCACATCACCAGCATGTTGATGATGCCGCGATAGTTCATGTCCATGTGGTACCAGTGGTTGAGACCGGCACCGAGGATGACCATCGAACGACCGTTGGTCTTTTCGGCATTGGTTGCGAATTCGCGGGCGACCGCGGTGATCTGGTCGCGCGGGACGCCCGTGATTTTTTCAGCCCAGGCCGGAGTGTATGGCAGGCCCTCGTCATAGGACTTGGCAGAGTTCTCGTCGCCAAGCCCGCGATCAAGCCCGTAATTGGCGGCAAACAGGTCGAACACTGTCGCCACCATGACGTCGCCGCCCTTGATCTTCAGCTTGCGGGCCGGAACCTTGCGCACCAGCACACTGTCATGGTCCGTGCCTTCAAAGTAATCGTGCTCGCGGTTACCGAAATATGGGAAGGCCACATCGGCAACGGCATCATGGCTGTCCTTGTCGATGAAGCTCTTGGCAAGTTCCACATCCTTGCCCTTGCCGTCCTTCTCTTCAAGGTTCCACTGGCCGTCGTCACCCCAGCGGAAACCGATGGAGCCTTGCGGCGCAACATAAGCGCCCGATTTCGTATCGAAGGCGACTGTCTTCCAGTCCGGATTGTTGCCTTCGCCGAGATCGCCCTTGAAGTCAGACGCGCGCAGAAAGCGGTCCGGCACGTAACGCCCGTCCTTCTTCGTGAGCATGACCAGCATCGGGAAGTCGGAATATTTACGGCAGTAATTCTCGAAATAGGGAACCTGCCGGTCAATGTGATATTCGCGCAGGATGACATGGCCGAGCGCCATGGCTAGCGCGGCATCGGTGCCCTGCTTGGGATGCAGCCACAGATCGGAAAACTTTGCGGCTTCCGAATAGTCGGGGCAAACGACGACCGACTTGGTGCCCTTGTAACGCACTTCCGTATAGAAATGCGCATCCGGCGTGCGGGTCTGCGGTACGTTGGAACCCCAGAGCATCAGAAAACCGGCATTATACCAGTCAGCCGATTCCGGCACGTCGGTCTGTTCACCCCAGGTCTGCGGCGATGCTGGCGGCAGATCGCAATACCAGTCATAGAACGACATGCAGACGCCACCCAGCAGCGACAGGTAACGCGAACCGGCCGCATAGGAAACCATCGACATGGCCGGTATCGGCGAGAAGCCGATCACGCGGTCCGGTCCGTAAGTTTTGGCCGTATAGGCGTTGGCCGCAGCGATAATCTCGTTGACTTCGTCCCAGGTTGCGCGAACGAAGCCGCCGAGACCGCGCACCTTCATATAGTCGGCGCGCTTGGCAGGGTCCTGCTGAATTGCGGCCCAGGCTGCGACTGGCGTTTTCACCGCACGTTCCTTGCGCCACAGCTTCAGGAGACGGGAGCGGATCAGCGGATATTTCACGCGGTTGGCCGAATAGACATACCAGCTATAGCTCGCCCCGCGCGAACAGCCGCGCGGCTCATGGTTCGGCAGGTCGGCGCGCGTGCGCGGATAATCCGTCTGCTGGGTTTCCCAGGTGATAATGCCGCCCTTGACGTAGACTTTCCACGAGCAGGAGCCGGTACAGTTCACGCCATGGGTGGAGCGGACGATCTTGTCGTGCTGCCAGCGCTTGCGATAGGCGTCTTCCCAGTCACGGTTTTCATTGGTCGTGACGCCATGGCCTTCCGAGAAGGTGCCGACATTCTTGCGCGCAAGAAAATTCAGGCGGTCGAGGAGTAGACTCATGATTTTATCCTCACTTTATTTCTTCAGGCAGCAGCAGCGGCTGTCTTGTTGCGGCGCTCGACGTCATAAAGCAGACCGCCTTTTCGGGTGTAGACGCCCCAGGTGATGACGAGGCATGTCACGTAAAAGATCAGGAAGGCCCAGAGTGCTGCTTCCGGTCCGCCGGTCATGCTGATCGAGGTGCCGTAGCCCTTCGGAATGAAGAAAGCGCCGAAAGCAGCAATGGCCGAGGTGAAGCCGGTGATGGCAGCAGATTCCTTGTCCGCTTCGTGACGGCGTTCTTCCGGGGTGGCGTTTGGCATCAGCCGCACCATTTCCTTCGACATGATCGCCGGGATCATCTGGAACGTGGAGGCATTGCCGATACCGGTTGCGAAGAACAGCAGGACGAAGGAAGCAAAGAAGCCCCAGAAAGCATTCGGCTGTTCCTTGATGCCGACGAAATACAGCACGCCCGCCACGCCGATCATCATCAGCACGAATGCCCAGATGGTAACGCGACCGCCGCCATATTTATCCGCAAGCCAGCCCGAACCCGACCGCGACAGTGCGCCGACGAGAGGTCCGAGGAAGGCGAATTGCAGCGCATTGATCTCGGGGAACAGGATGTTGGTCAGAAGCGGGAAGCCAGCCGAATAGCCGATGAACGAACCGAACGTGCCGGTGTAAAGCCAGCACATAATCCAGTTGTGCTTGCGGCGGAAAATCACGGCCTGATCAGCAAACGATGCTTTGGCCGAGGCGATATCGTTCATGCCGAACCAGTTGGCGAAAGCGGTGATGACGATGAACGGTACGAAGATGAAGCCGGCGTTCTGGAGCCAGAGCGGGGCTTCGCCTGATGCGGTCGCGACCATTGCCGGATCGCCACCAAGCTTGCCGAAGATACCGGCAGTGATGACGAGCGGAACGACGAACTGCACGACGCTGACGCCGAGATTGCCGAGACCCGCATTGAGCGCCGCCGCATTGCCCTTTTCATGCTTCGGGAAGAAGAACGAAATGTTGGACATGGAGGAGGCGAAGTTGCCGCCACCGAAGCCACAGCAGAGCGCCAACAGCAGGAAGATGAAGTAAGGCGTATTCGGGTTCTGCACGGCATAGCCAATACCGATGGCCGGAATGACCAGCGACCAGGTGGTCAGTGTGGTCCACAGGCGGCCGCCGAAGATCGGCACCATGAAGGAATAGAAGATGCGGAACGTCGCGCCCGAAATGCCGGGGAGCGCTGCCAGCCAGAAGAGCTGGTCGGTCGTGAACTGGTAGCCCACCAGCGGCAGCTTTGCCACCACCACGGACCAGACCTGCCAGATGGCGAAGGACAGGAGAAGCGCGGGGATCGAAAGCCACAGATTGCGCTTGGCGATCCTTTTTCCTTTCTGTTCCCAGAAGGTCGGATCGTCCGGGCGCCAGTCGGTCAGGACGGAATCGCCCTTTGCAGGTTTGACTTCGGCCTTCTTGAGCCCCTGCAGTTCGGCAAAGGCCGGAAGCTCTTCCGTGGCCTTGCCTTCGGCTGCACGCTCCATCTGGCGGATCGAGACATGCATCCAGGCAAAGGAGACCGCGACGATGACAAAGAGCAGCATGAAGCAGCTCGTCCAAAGGCCGGTCTGGTCCAGCAGCACGCCGAACAGGATCGGCAGAATGAAGCCGCCGAGACCACCGATCATACCCACCAGGCCGCCGACAGAGCCGACATTGCCCGGATAATAGACCGGAATGTGCTTGAAGACGGCGGCCTTGCCGAGCGCCATGAAGAAGCCAAGGATGAAGACGGTGATGGTGAAACCGATCACGCTCATTTCAGCATGGAAAGCAAGCGGGCCGTTATCGCTCTGGATGACATAATCCGTCGGCGGATAGGACAATACGAATGTCGCGACCAGCGAAACGGCGAAGGTCCAGTACATGACCCGGCGCGCGCCGTAGACATCCGAAAGATGCCCGCCATAGGCGCGGAAAAGGCTGGCCGGGACAGAGAAGAACGCCGCGATGATGCCTGCCAGGCGAATATCGACACCATAGACATGGATCAGATACTGCGGCAGCCACAACGCGAGAGCCACGAAAGCGCCGAAGACGAAGAAATAGTAAAGCGAGAAACGCCAGACCTGCACGTTCTTGAGCGGTTCCAGCTCCATCAGCGTGCTTGTCGGTTTTTCGCCCTTGCGCCGACGCTCGACCAGAACCGGATCGTCGCTCGTGGTGAAGTAGAAGATCAGTGCCATGACGACCATCGCGGCCGCCCAGATTTCGGCGACCGCATGCCAGCCGAATGCAACCATGACCATCGGCGCGAAGAACTTCGTCACCGCCGACCCAACATTGCCCGCGCCGAAAATGCCGAGCGCAACGCCCTGCTTCTCGGGTGGGTACCAGCGCGAGACATAGGCAACACCGACCGAGAACGACCCGCCCGCCACGCCGACGCCGAGTGCTGCAATCAGCATCTGCGGGTAGGTGGTGGCATAGGTCAGAAGCCAGGTGGCAACCGCCGAGACCAGCATGGTCAGCGTGAAGATGGCGCGGCCACCATAGCGATCCGCCCAGATGCCCAGGATGACACGGATCAGCGATCCCGTAAGGATCGGCGTACCGACGAGCAGGCCGAACTGGGTTTCGCTTAAGCCCAGCTCGGATCGAATTTCAATGCCGATGATTGCGAAGATGGTCCAGACCGCAAAACAGACTGTGAATGCGGTCGTACTCATCGCCAGCGCGGTAGTCTGCGCCCTGGGATTTTCCCCTGCGACATGTTGCATAGGCGTACTCCGAATTGAATACCATGGAAGGTTTCGTTTGCACTTATGCGTCGACTTTCAGATGAATACATTGATTAAGATCAATATCGCCGGACTATTCAAGTTGAATTTAAGATATTCGTGAGTTAACGCCAAAAATAGATTTAGTTTGTCCGAAGTATTGATGAATACGCATTGCCTAATTGATATTAATCAAGCATAATAGACCAACAAAAACTTGACCCCAAAAGTGAGGTTTAATGCGGAAGGAAGATATCGACGCGCTGAGAAATCTGCCGCTTTTCATGGATATGGCAGATGCCACATTCGAGCGGATCATGCGTCCGAGCTTCGTGCAGTCATTTCCGCCGCGAACGACCTTGATCAAGGAAGACGAGCCCGCCGACTTTCTGTTTGCGATCCTCGATGGCCTTGTGCTGATGTCGGCGAAATCGGATGACGGCGAAACGGCACTGGAGATATTGCGCAATGACGATATTTTCATTCTCGCTGCGGTTCTCAATGACGATGTTTGCCTGCAGACCGCGCAGACACTGACGCCCACCCGCGTGTTGATGGTGCCCTCCAGCCTTGTCCGGGATTTGATGAGCGAGGATGTCGGCTTCATGCGCGCCGTCGTTTTTGAAACCGCACGCTCCTATCGCCGTCTGGTCAAGGAACTGAAGGCACAGAAGCTTCGAAGCAGTGTGCAGCGCCTCGCCAACTGGATCGTCAAGGAATCGCTGTTGAACAACGGCGCGGAGGTCGTGATGATCCCCTATGAAAAACGAACGCTGGCCGCCTATCTCGGCATGACGCCGGAGAACCTGTCACGCAATTTTGCGACACTCGGTTCCCATGGCGTCAGTGTGCAAGCCTCCGCAATCAAGATCACGAACAAGAACAAGCTGCTGCAATTCGCAGCCCCTTCCCATCTGATCGACAAGGAAGAACCGGCCCGCATGGCCGACAGGGTTTAGCGCTGCTATCTCACGTCCAGAAATACCGCACGATATGAAAGAAGACAGGCGCCGAAAAAACGAGGCTGTCGGCACGGTCAAGCATCCCGCCATGTCCTTCAATCATGTGTCCCCAGTCCTTCACGCCGCGATCACGCTTGATGGCGGAAGCGACCAGCCCGCCGAAAAAGCCCATGATGCAGGAAGTTGCAGCAAGTGCGCCCGCCTGAACCGGCGAAAACGGCGTCAGCCAGGCAAGCCCTGCTCCCAAAAGAGACGCTGCGGCAACCCCGCCGACAAACCCCTCCCAGGTCTTCGACGGCGATATGCTGGGCGCGATGCGATGTTTGCCGAACAGTTTGCCGAAAATATACTGCAACACATCGCTGCCCTGAACGGTCGCCACCAGAAACGCGATCAGCAGCAGTTTCTTGCCATCAAAACCGGGAATATCGAGCGTCATCAGCGCGGGCACATGGCTGATGCAATAGACCGACAGCATGATGCCCCATTGCTGCTCGCTGATGCGCTCCAGAAAGCGCGACGTGTCCCCGGAAAGTGCAGTCAGAACCGGCATGGCAAGGAAACAATAGACCGGGATGAAGATGGAATAGAGCCCGTACCAGTCGATCCAGATCAGATAATATTGCACCGGAATGACCAGCAGGAACATGCCGAGCAGCACGCGATGGTCGGCGCGGCGGGTCTGGGTCAGCGTCGCATATTCGCGCAAGGCGGCGAACGAGATCAGCGCAAACAGCACGATCACGCCGCCCTTGCCGAACAGGAAAGCGATGCACATGGCGCCGACCATGATCCACCATGCTTTGATGCGGGCATTGAGATTGACGAGCGTGGACGAAAGCGGTTTTGGCGCGCGCCATGAAAGAACACCGGCAACGGCGCTTGCCGTTGTCAGAACGCCCATGAGGCCAAGAAAGAGTCGGGTCGTTTCACTCATGGGTGCTTACCATTATGGGGCTGAATATCGAGAAGGCTCTGGCGGGCGCGGACGAGAAACTCCTTGCGGTCCTCGCCGTCGCGAAGCTGCACCGGCGCACCGAAAATGACACGGCACAGAAGCGGTACTGGCAGCATTGCGCCCTTGGGCAAAACACGCGACATATTTTCGATCCAGCAGGGCACCAGCTCGACATCAGGACGCGCCAGCGCCAGATTGTAGATGCCGGAACGAAAGCGCAGCAGCGCTTCATCGGTCATGTTGCGTGTGCCTTCGGGAAAGATGATGAGCGAGTGACCATCGGCCAAAGCTTTCAGCATCACTTCCATCGGGTCCTGCGTGCGTTCCACCCAGTTGCGCTCAACCAATACGGTGCGCAGCAAAACTTCCGCCATGAACTGGCGCACGCGGTTTCCCCGCCAGTAATCCGCACCGGCAACAGCGCGGGTGCGCGCACGCTCCTCCTGATCGAGACAGGAGGAAAGCAGGATAAAATCGCCATGGCTGGTGTGGTTGGCAAAATAGATGCGCTGAGTACGCGATGGCCCGGTGCCACTCCAGATTGGCCGCACGCCGGTAATCCCGCGCGACAGGATTGCCAGAAGCGAGCCGAAAATCGATTGCACCTGATGGCGGATCAGTTCCCGCATATCAAAGCCCCTGACCGAATGGCACCGTGGCCATGAGAATGAAAAGTACGATACCCAGCCCCATGAAGAACCGCAGACGCCCCATGATGCGTCGCGAGCCTTCCATCCTTTTCGCAAGTGGACGGACCGTGCCGTCATTGGAGCGCAAACCCATGCGCTCAAGAATGCTGTCTACCTCACCCAATCCCGTTTCACCGGAACCGGCGATCAGGCGGAAAAGCGCAGCATCGAACAAAAGGTGCGCTGCAATCCCCAGCACGATCAATGCGCTCGCCAGCAGCAGCGGCCAGATCAGCCAGAAAGCCAAATCGTGTACCGGGCGCATGAAAGGGGCGACCGCAAGAAGAACGACAGCGAAAGCAATGCCGAGAACGGCATTGCGGCGCAACACAATCGCGATGGACGTTGCCGGAGAATTCATGCCACCCCCTCGGCACGATGCAGATGGACAGGCCAGCCCTTGGAGCGGATCAGCGCTTCAGCTTCCCGCGCGTTGGCAGCGTGGCCGGTAGACACGAGCCACGCAACTGCAACCGTGGCGCTGCGCTGAAAACCAAGCGCACAACAGATGAGCACCGGACCACGATGGCGCGCAGCTTCAACGGCATCGGATGCCAGTCGCACTGTTTCGGATGCAGGTGCGATCAGATCAATCGTGCCAAAGCTTTTCCATTCAATTGAATGACTTGGCAAATGGCGTGGCGGCACCATTTCAGCGGCAAGATCAACGACGGCAGCAAAGGGGGAAAGCTCCGCTGGTTTTGGATACCGTCCAAGAAACACCCCGTCGGCCAGTTCGACATGTGGCGGCAGTTTGCGCGTCCAGAACCGCACGTTCAGTCGGGCAAAAAGCCGGTAAGGCCAAAGCAGCCAACGGCTTGCAAGGCTGACCGACCCGTCTGTCTGCTTCTGGAAAATGCCAGCCCCCGCACCGAGATAGCCAAGAGCGACGATGGCAAGTGCCGTCGCGGGCCAGAGCCAGAAAATCGCATAGCCAGTGATGGACAGGCCGTGGATTGCCAGAGCCAGAAACGGGACTCCACCCGCCAGATAATAAAAACCGATCCGTTTGGCTCTCATATCGAAAGTGAAATGAAAGCCCCCAAGCGGCGAAGGACCGCTGCGCGGAAAAAGCCATAGGGCAAACAGGCCAAGCAACGCGCCTGCCGGAATATCGACCGCGTGGTGCTGATAGGTGGTGAGCACCGACAGACCGATCAGCAGACACCAGACATGCCAGACCACGCGCATGGCGTCGCCCATTATGCGGCGCATCTGGTCCCAGATGATAATCAAGAGCGCAATATGCAGCGATGGCGCCTGATTGAAGGGTTTGTCGAAGCCGCCAAGCACATCGAACATGAAACCCGGAAGCCCGGCTGTTGCCGGTTTTACGAAAGTTGCGGTCAACGGAAAAGCGACAAAGCAGAGAACAGCGACGATCTGCGCGGTGAGATAGCGCTTTGCCAGCCGGTCGACCTGTTCCGGGCTGTCATTGACGAACAGCGCAATCGCATAGAACAGATTGACCGACCAATAGGGAATGATGCTCCACGCGATGAAGGGAACATGGTGTTCCCACTCGAAAGCAAGGTTCGGTACGTGACTTTGCTGCGATGCGAACCAGTTCGCCGTACCGTAGGTCAGGTAGAAAAAGGGGCCAAGAAACAGAAGCCAAAGGATGGCGCGGCGGATCACTGACCACCGTGAAGATCCATCCACTTCCGTTAATTGCGTGGTCACGCTTCGCCGTCTCCAACGCGTTCTGCAATCGATACGGAGAAAATGCCCCACTGATCGATGCGCTGTTCGAGCTTGCGATAGCCTGCCTTCTCGACAAGCTGGTCCATTTCGCCCTGCGTGCGCCGACGCATCACCCATGCCTCTCCGCCGCGATGCGACGTCAAAGCCCGTGCGATCATTTCAAGCTGCGGATGCCATGGCTGGTTGGTGTAGATCAGCAATGAGCCGGGTCTCTGCACGCGGGCAAGCCCCGACAGCGAACGATTGATCAGCGCATTATCGGGGAAAAGTTCGTAAAGACCGGACACGATGGCAAGGTCCGGCTGCGGCGTCACCGCTGCAAGGCTTTCCTCGTTGAAAGCGTCGCCCTCTTCCATATGAGCGATGGATTCCAGCCCGCGATCCCTGATGAGCTTGTTGCCTGCCAGCACATTGATCGGCGAATAATCGCGCAGGTGAATGCTGTCCGGCATTTCGTCGGCGCGCGCCACCGCATCGATGACATAACGGCCATGGCCGCAGGCAATGTCGAGGATATTGGTCGAACGGCCTTCGCTTTTGAGGCGCTTGATCGCCGCACCGATCAGTTCCTCCAGATGCACCTTGCGCTGGCGGATACCACGCCAGCCGATCGCTTCCAGAAACTGCTTGTCGATAAGCTTGCCGCCCGGCCCGAGGCCCCGCGCTTCATTCTCATAGACGTAATCGAGCGTGGAACCGGAATCGAAGCCCGTGCGCTTGCCGACTTTCAAGCCTTCCGAAAACAATGCGCCGAAGGCTATCGAAGCGCGTGTCGACGCCCAGTAAAGCCCCTGTGCCGTCAGAAGCGGCAGCGGGCTCGACAAGCGGTCCGCTTCGTCGCGCGTATGGCCCGCTATATGCGCTTCCGTCAGATCGGCGCGCTGCGGTGCTTCCGCAAAACGGGCCTCGATGAAATCGTGGATGCGTTCCACTGCCGGTTTGCGATCCCGTTCGCCCAGCGTGTCGTGGTAAAAACCTTTCAGAACATGCCGCTCCTTGATGCGGCTGCCAAGGTTCTCGAAGAAGCGATGTTGCGGCGCGGGGCGCACGACAAAATCGCTGCCGGAAATGAGCAGTTGCGTCGGAACCGTAATCGCCCGCGCATCGTCCACCACGCGCTTTGCCGCCTCATAAAGCTGAAGCAAGATATGCGATGCGATGGGCCGCGTGATCAGCGGATCAGTGCGATAGGATTCGATGCGTTCCGGATCATGAGTCAAAAACTGTGGTTTGACGTAGGAATTGACGTAGAACGTGCCCTTCAGCTTCTGCCACAGGCCGATGCTCTCCTTGGCGAAGGGCACATAGAGCTTGATGTCGAAGGCAGGTGAAGCCAACACCAGCGCACGAATATTCGGCGCATAATCATGCACCCAGGCAGCGGCCAGCACCGCGCCAACACTCTGCGCGATAATCGCCACATCTTCGATGGCGGCGCCGGTTTCCTGCCGGATATGGGTTACGAAACTATCCAGGTCACGGATCGACGCACCGAATGAGGGCGAGAAGCCACGCACGCCCGGCGACTGGCCGTGGCCGCGCGCATCCCACGCATAGAAGGCATAGTCATCCAGCCCCAGCTCATCGACGAGGTGCGCGACGCGTCCGCTATGCTCGTGCCCGCGATGCAGCAGAACGATGACGCCTTTCGGCTTTTCGCAGAGTGATGGCCAGAAACGGTAAAACAGCGAGCTGCCGTCATGGGTGACGAACTGGCTTTCCTGCGCGGCGCGATGCGGTTTTACTGCGTGCTCGTTCATGCCATCCCCTCTGCACCTGTTTCCTCACGGGCCGATTGCCCCCAATTTCTCCCAATTTCTATTGAGTGAAACCAAATGTTTGAATAAACGAGCTGGAGCGAACCGCAAATAGCTGTTCAATACTTATTCTTCGTTTCCCAAGAGATTCTTGATGTCGGTTTATCAACTTAAGTCGCGTTTCCAGAATTTACTGAGACCTCTTGTCGTGCGACTTGCCGCAGGCGGTGTAACGGCCAATCAGGTTACAGTCACCGCCGCGCTCGTCTCAATCATACTTGGCGCTTTTCTGGCGTGGTGCGCAAATCCGGCATGGTTTGCGCTCGTCCCGGTCTGGCTGTTCCTGCGCATGGCGCTCAATGCCGTCGATGGAATGCTGGCGCGCGAACACGGGCAGAAATCGACGCTCGGTGCCTATCTCAACGAGATCGGCGATGTCGTCTCCGATGCCGCGCTGTACGCACCGTTTGCGATCATCGCACCTTTGTCAGCGCCCTGGATTTTCGCGATTATCTTTCTGGCCACCCTGACGGAGTTTGCAGGCGTTACCGGCGCTTCACTTGGATCAAGCCGCCGCTATGACGGCCCGATGGGCAAGAGCGACCGCGCCGTGGTCTTCGGCGTGCTTGGCGCCTGGATCGCCATCGATGGCGCGCTGCCGGAGTGGACTTTCTGGCTGCAGCCGCTCCTGTGCCTGCTTCTGGTCGCGACCACCGTGAAACGCATCGCAAACGGCATAAACGAGACAAAAACCTGGTAAAAGAGGTTAAATCCAGCCTTCCGGCACTGGTATTGACGCAATTGGGGCCTATGTTGGTCCATTCAATTCCAGCTCAATCGGAGGCCATGCCAATGAAGAAAGCTAACGCTGCTTTTCTGCTTGCGGGCATACTCGCATTCTCATCCGGGTTCAGCCCGGCGTTCGCTGCCAGCAATGGCAGTTCGAAGCAAAGGGCGCAGGAAGTCACCGCTGTCGTCAATGCTGTCGCGCAGAAAATGCCCGACCAGCCGATCAATACGGTGATGTATATCCGCTCCAATAATTTCGAGGTTCTGGCCGGCGACTGCACCGTGCGTGCACATATCGTTTCGTCGGACCACAAGGCGAAAAGTGCCTCTCCCGACAGGATCAAGGTCCGGCTCAACAAGCGGCGCTGCGCGCGCTAATTCCCATTGAGTTGAGACCTTGCGACCGTCTTGACCACCCAGTCGGCAAAGACGCGCAGGCGGTTGCTGAGGTGCCGGTTGGGTGGATAGACCAGATAGATCGGCATCGGCTCGATTTCCCATTCCTGCAGGACAGGGCGCAACGTGCCGTTTTCAAGATCCTCGCGCACCATGAACAATGGTGCCTGCACCACGCCGAGCCCTGCCCGCGCGGCGGCGAGATAGGTGGTCGATTCATTCGCTGCCACGACATAGCGCCCGTTGACCTCGATTTCCTCTGTTCCCTTTTTGAAACGGAACGGCATCTGCTGGCCGGTCGAGGGACGGAAATAGCCAACCACCGTGCAGTTCCGGCCAAGATCGGACGGGTGGAGCGGGGTGGAACAACGGTCGAGATATTCGGCGGAAGCGCAGGCAGTGAAATGCATGTCGCCGATGCGGCGCGCAATCAGCGACTGGTCGGTCAGCTCGCCGATACGAATAGCGCAATCGACATTTTCCGCCACATAATCGACAGGCCGGTCCGATACGCCGAGATCGATCTGGATATCGGGATAACGCTGGTGAAACTCGATCAGCGCCGGAATGATGATGAGATTGGCGACCGCGCTTGCCATTTCAACGCGCAGCCGACCTTTGGGCAAGGTCTGGGCACTCGACAGACTGCCGTCAAGTTCTGCTAGATCGGCCAGCAATCGTGCTGCACGCTCATAGTAAAGCGCGCCGTTCGGTGTTACGAGAACACGGCGGGTCGTACGATTGAGGAGTTTTGTACGCAGATGGGCTTCCAATCCCTGGATGAGATTGCTGATCGTTGCCTTGGGCATATTGAGCGAGGCGGAGGCGCGCGTGAAATTCCCGGTTTCAACAACCCGGAGAAAAGCACGCATGGCCGAGAGCTGGTCCATCTTCAATAACCATCATTGTTCGAGATTCTGGATAGTGTAAACAAATCTAGGGGACTATTCCAGCCTATAGACAATGATAATATCTGACCATGGCGGTTTGCCGCTATACACGAAAGCAAGAAAGATGTGCGAGAAGTTCACGGTAGAGACAATGCAGGTTCATGGGCAGGTTCATGGGAACACCCATGGGCAGGCGGGCAGCGCCACCTGCACGGCACGCGTTTATCGCGGTGCCAAGTTGCTCTCTCCGCCGCCGGTGGTGTTGCACCTTCACGGCGGGGCTTTCTCGGTCAGTTGCCTTGGTGCCTGCGAACGCGTTGCCGAAACACTTGCCGAGGCAGGTGCGGTGGTCGTCTCGCCGGAATATTCGTCAGCCTGCCTCAACCCGTTCCCGGCGGCGCTTGAGATAACCTACTCGATTTTGACTTCGATGCGCGAGCGTTGCCCGGAATTTGCGCACAAGAAGTCGATGCTGTTCGTCGCCGGTGAAGAGGCGGGCGGTAATATTGCAGCCGGCGTGGCCCTCATGGCGCGCGATCAATATCTGACCGATCTCAAGGGCCAGATACTGCTTTCGCCCATGCTCGATCCCTGCCTCGCCACGGCGTCTTTCCGCAAATATTGCCCGGAAAGCGCCGTCCAGACGATGTCGGATGGCTGGCAGCATTATCTGGGCGAGTGTGCGGGTTTCACCCACCCCTATGCTGCGCCTGCCTTGTGTACGCGTCTTGCTGGTCTGGCACCCACTTTGCTTGTCACCAGCGCCCAATGCCCGATGCGCGATGAAACGCAGGCTTATGCCGAGCGTCTCCGTCAGGCGGGCGTGAAGGTTCAGTCTCATGTCCTGCCCGGAAAAGCCGGCTGGATACCCGAAAACAAGGTGGCGGGCACCGATTGGTCGCCACAGGAACATAAACTTATCGACCTGTTTGCCGATTTCTTCCGGCAGGCAGGAGCAAAGCCAATCGCAGCATAACATCAGTTTTGAAGTCCTCCCAAGCTTTGATCTGATGCTCACATTGAGACCGGCCCCCACCGGTTAGGAGATACAACAATGACATCGATCACAGCCCGCCGGGCCCTCTGGGGCGCCGGCCTGAGTATCCTATTGTCTGCAGCAGGCGGCGGCGCCATTCTCTTTGGTGTTCCTCACCTCAAGGCCGACGCCGCAACCGATATTTCCGCTCCGCCGCCTGCCGTGCCGGTTTCTGTCGCCAAGGCGGAATCGCGACGCATCGTGAGCTGGGAAGAATTCTCCGGTCGTCTGGAAGCGATTGACCGGGTTGAAATTCGCCCGCGCGTCGGCGGCGCTATCCTGAAAGCTCATTTCCGCGAAGGTGCGCTGGTAAAGCAGGGCGACCTGCTCGTCACCATCGATCCCGAGCCCTATGCAGCAGCGGTCGAAAAGGCGAAAGCGCAGGTTTCAGCCGAAGAAGCCCGCGTTGCGCTGGCCAAGACCGAACTGGATCGCGGGCGCCAGCTCGTGACCACCCGCACCATTGCCCAGAGCGGCCTCGACCAGCGCTCCAGCGCCTATGACGAGGCGCAGGCAAGCCTGCGTTCCGCCAAGGCCGCGCTTCGTTCATCCGAGCTTGACCTTCAATATACGGAAGTGCGCGCGCCGATTTCCGGTCGCGTCGGACGGCTGGAAGTCACGGCGGGCAATCTGGTTGCCGCAAGTTCCGCTTCGCCGGTCCTGACCACGCTTGTTTCGGTCGATCCGATCTATGCAAGCTTCAGCGCCAATGAGGAAGTCGTCACCAAGGCGCTTGCCAAGCTTGCCGCCTCACCCGGCGGAAGTGCCATCGAGCGCATTCCCGTCCAGATCGGCACTGCTTCTGATGAAGGCACTCCGATTTCCGGCCATATACAGCTCATCAACAATGAAGTCGATGCCACGACCGGAACGATCCGCGTTCGCGCTGCGATCGACAATCCGGATGGAAGGCTCATACCGGGCCAGTTTGTCCGCATTCGTTTCGGCGAACCGGAACCGGATGAAAAACTGGTGGTGAGCGACCGGGCGATTTCTTCCGATCAGGACAAGAAATTCGTCTTCGTGGTCGGCGCGGATAACAAGGTTGAATACCGACAGGTGGTTCTCGGTCGCAATTATGACGGCCTGCGCATTGTCGAAAGCGGGTTGAAGCCCGGCGAGAATATCGTCGTGAACGGCCTGCAACGCATTCGTCCGGGTGTGGTCGTCGTACCGCAGCCTGTCACCGAAACGCTTGCCAAGAATTAGTTGAAACGGCGCGCCTTACGGCGCGCGCTAGACGCAAGAACTCAGCCTCATCAACCCGCGAGAACGCACGTTTCCGCGGGTCAGGAGAGTCTTTGCCTTCCCGCTTAAGGGGGATAAACAGATGAACTTTTCACGCTTTTTCGTTGACCGCCCGGTCTTCGCTGGCGTTCTGTCGGTTCTGATCTTCGTTGCCGGTCTGATCGGCATGACAGGTCTGCCGATCTCGGAATATCCAGAAGTCGTGCCGCCACAAATTGTGGTTCGCGCGCAATATCCCGGCGCCAACCCGGCCGTTATTTCCGAAACCGTCGCAACGCCGCTTGAAGAACAGATCAACGGTGTCGAAGGCATGCTCTACATGCAGAGCCAGGCGACCGCCGATGGCGTCATGACGCTGACCGTCACTTTCGCGCTCGGCACCGATCCCGATCAGGCCCAGCAGCTCGTACAGAACCGTATTTCGCAGGCCGAGCCACGCCTGCCGGAAGAAGTGCGCACGCTGGGCGTCACAACCGCCAAAAGCTCGCCGGACCTTACGCTGGTCGTTCACCTTATCTCGCCCGATGGGCGATATGACGTGAACTATCTGCGCAATTATGCCGTTTTGAACGTCAAGGACCGTATCGCCCGCGTTCCGGGTGTCGGTCAGGTGCAGATATTCGGCGGTGGCGATTATTCGATGCGCGTCTGGATAGACCCGCAGAAGGCTGCCGAACGCGGACTTTCCGCAAGCGACATCGCCAATGCCATCCGCCAGCAGAACGTTCAGGCTGCTGCCGGTGTCATCGGCGCATCGCCGTCGGTTTCGGGTCTCGACCTTCAGCTTTCTGTCAATGCGCAAGGCCGTCTCCAGTCACCGGAAGAATTTGCCAACATCGTTGTAAAATCGGGCAGCGAAGGTGAAATCACCCGGCTGGGCGATGTTGCGCGCGTTGAAATGGGGGCTGCCGATTATTCCCTGCGCTCGCTGCTCGACAACAAGCAGGCTGTGGGCATGGGCGTGTTCCAGGCCCCCGGCTCCAATGCACTTGAGATTTCCGAGAACGTCCACGCCGCCATGGCCGATCTGAAGAAGACCATGCCGGAGGGTGTGGATTTCGACATCGTCTATGACACGACAGCCTTTGTGAAAGCCTCCATCGAGTCGGTCGTTCACACCCTGCTCGAAGCAATTGTTCTGGTGGTTATCGTGGTCATCATGTTCCTGCAGACATGGCGCGCCTCGATCATTCCGCTGGTTGCCGTTCCCGTTTCCATCGTCGGCACGTTCGCGGTCATGTATGTGTTCGGCTTCTCCATCAATGCACTCAGCCTCTTCGGCCTCGTGCTTGCCATCGGCATTGTGGTCGATGACGCCATCGTGGTGGTGGAAAATGTCGAGCGCAACATCGAACAGGGCCTGTCGCCGGTCGAGGCAACCTATCGTGCCATGCAGGAAGTGTCCGGGCCGATCATTGCCATCGCGCTGGTGCTGGTTGCGGTCTTCGTGCCGCTTGCCTTTATCACCGGCCTGACTGGCCAGTTCTACCGCCAGTTCGCTCTCACCATCGCGATCTCGACCGTGATCTCCGCGTTTAATTCGCTGACGCTTTCGCCTGCTCTGGCAGCCCTGCTGCTGCGCGGTCACGATGCGCCGAAGGATCGGCTTACCCGCATCATGGACAAGGCGTTCGGCTGGTTCTTCCGTGGCTTCAACCGTTTCTTTGGTGCAAGTTCAAACGCCTATGGACGCGGCGTTGGCAGTATTCTCTCGCGCAAGTCGCTGGTCATGGGCCTCTATGTCGTGCTGCTTGGTGTCACCTTCGTTCTGTTCCGTGCAGTGCCCGGCGGCTTCGTTCCGGCGCAGGACAAACAATATCTGATCGGCTTCGCGCAATTGCCGGATGCGGCAACGCTCGACCGTTCGGAAGATGTGATCCGCCGCATGAGCGACATTGCCCTCAAGCATCCGGGCGTGGCCAATGCCATTGCCTTCCCCGGCCTGTCGATCAACGGTTTCACCAATTCGTCGAACTCCGGCATCGTTTTCGTGACGCTGAAGCCGTTCGAGGAACGTAAAACCCCGGAGCTTTCGGCCAATGCCATCACGGGAGACCTGAACCAGCAGTTCGGTGCCATTCAGGATGCTTTCATCGCCATGTTCCCGCCGCCGCCCGTTCAGGGTCTCGGCACGACAGGCGGCTTCAAGCTTCAGCTTGAGGATCGCAACGGGCTTGGCTTCAAAGCGCTTGACGATGCGACCAAGGCGTTTCTCGCCAAGGCGTATCAGACACCGGAACTGGCCGGGCTCTATTCGAGCTACCAGATCAATGTGCCGCAGCTTTATGCCGATCTCGACCGCACGAAGGCGCGTCAGCTTGGTGTGGCGGTGACCGATGTGTTCGAAACCCTGCAGATCTATCTGGGTTCACTCTATGTCAACGACTTCAATGCCTTCGGGCGGACCTACAGCGTGCGCATTCAGGCCGATGCGAATTATCGCAGCCATGCCGAGGATATCGGCAAGCTGAAGGTTCGTTCGCAGTCGGGCGAGATGATCCCGCTGTCGGCTCTTCTGAAAGTCGAACAGACTGTGGGTGCAGAACGCGCCATCCGTTATAACGGCTTCCTTTCCGCTGATATCAACGGCAACCCGGCTCCCGGATTCTCGTCCGGTCAGGCGCAGGCTGCCATCGAACGGATCGCGGAAGAAACCCTGCCTCCGGGCATCGCTTACGAGTGGACCGACTTGACCTACCAGCAGATTCTGGCTGGCAGTTCCGGTTTCCTCGTCTTCCCGCTGGCGCTGCTGCTCGTCTATCTGGTTCTGGCTGCACAGTATGAAAGCCTTGCCCTGCCGCTTTCGATCATCATGATCGTGCCGATGGGGATCATGGCAGCGCTCACTGGCGTCTGGCTGACAGGAGGCGACAACAACGTCTTCACACAGATCGGCTTGATCGTCCTTGTGGGGCTATCGGCGAAGAACGCGATCCTGATCGTGGAATTCGCCCGCGAGCTGGAATTGTCCGGACGAAGCGTCGTGCAGGCTGCAGTCGAAGCCAGCCGGTTGCGTTTGCGCCCGATCCTGATGACTTCGATGGCGTTCATCATGGGCGTGGTGCCTCTGGTGACGTCGACAGGTGCCGGTGCGGAAATGCGCTCGGCCATGGGTATCGCGGTCTTTGCAGGCATGATCGGCGTGACCGCTTTCGGTATCTTCATGACGCCGGTGTTCTATGTGCTGATCCGCAAGCTCTCCGGCGAACGCCCGCTCAAGCATTCGGGCGCGAAGATCGAAGCCCCGCATCTGGCTCCGGGGGAATAACCCAGAGTCTTCCCTTATGTCCAAACAGAAGGGCCGGAGCAATCCGGCCCTTTCTTCATGCAAATTGTGGACTGGCGTCCCGCCGTCGCGATATCGCCCGAATCTCTTTTTTAAGAGGGGCTTGTCCGATGCATGAAGGAGAAGATTGTTGCAGAAACCCGGTTTGCTTGCCCTCGCCCTCGTTGTCACAGCATTGACTGCGTGTTCCGAAACGACGCCCGGCCCGTCGGCAAGTGCCTCCCTCGCAAAGCCGCCCGTCGACCCGACACCCATCACCGGTAACTGGTGCAGTTCCGATGGCCAGCGGTTCTCCATTTCCGGCGAGCGTTTCGACAGCCGCGACAGCCAATGTTCGGTCACGCGGATGAACAATTACGAAGGTACGTTTACCGTGGCCATGTCCTGCACCGCCAACGGCCAGCAGTCGAATGAAAACATCACGATTTCACCCGTCGGCCAGTCCCTGCATATCTCGTTCCTCTCGCTCGGCGGCAAGCGCGCTGTGGTGAGCCGCTGCGCGTCCTGAACAGACCGAAACCACATTAAGGCAAAACCACGATTTGGCGCAGTTTTCGCGCCAAATACGTTTTTGCGACGAGAACCAATACATTCCACCATAGAAATCTATGGCGAACGCCCGGCGAAATCATGGCCAAAATATGGCATATCACGTTTTGGGGACGATGTGATGCGACAGGGCGATCAGGCTCTGCTAAACTTGCCGTTGCAATGATACATCCCAACTGAAGGGAGACAGACATGAAAGTCGTATTCGTGACTACCGCTGTCCTCGCTCTGTCGGTTACAGCCGCGATGGCAGACTGCACCTATCATAGTGCTCAATCCTCCACGAAGATGGAGAAGCCTCAGACAACTGCTAGCATTCAGACAACGGCACCAGAACAGAAGTAATTGTCATATCTTCATTTGTGACGATCGTTGCCATGAGCAACGATCGTCACAAATTTTATGAGCCTAGAACTTCACGTTGAACGAAGCGTTGAAGCCGTTCCGCACGGCTCCATCACCGAATTGCCCCTTGTAACCGGCTGCAAGCGATGCGTTCTCGCTGAACTGGAAGTTCAGGCCAGCTTCGATCAGGGCTGCATCTTCAGCAATCGGCACACCTGCTACATTGAAGGTATCCGAACCGGTAAATGCATGACGGGCAACGGGAGTCGTGTCCCCGACCGCATGCTGCCAGCCGACCGTTGCCTGCAATGTCGAAGCGATACCGCCAAGCGTCAGATCGGTCGCGGCTCTCAAACCAAGCGTCGTATAGGTGACGTCGTCATTGTCGCTGCCGCTGTGAAGACCGGCAACACCATCCTCATCATATCCATCAGTATGAAGCCGGACATAGGCCAGATTGGCAAAAGGCTCGAAGCTCGTGCGACCGGCCTGCATCTTGTAACCGGCCTCGCCGAACAATTGCAGCGCCCTTGCGTCGTATGAAGCCTCTTCCGCCGCATTGAAACCGGCAAAGGAAACCGAGCGTCCGGTGTCGATATCGTACCAGCTATGGGTTGCACCAAAGCGAAGCCCGACATCGCCTACCCCAACCTGCCCGACCACGGTTCCGGCATAGGCCCCGAGCGTATAGGTGTCGACGGTAGCACTTGAGAAACGGGCATCGGCATCGAAGGAAGAATGGCCATAGCCTGCCATCAGGCCCGTGCGCCAGTTGCCGACCGGAATGTCGGCACCGATGAACATACCGCCTGCCGAAGTTGAGAGCTTGGCGGCATTGCCGTCGCCGTCATAGGAACCCCAGGCACCATAACCTTGCAGCCAGAAGGCCGTTTCGGCGGTGTTGGCGCAGGCCTGACCGTAAGCTCCGGTGCTGTCTCTGCCTGTCCATACCGAATTGCCCGCCAGGCAATTTGCATCGAACGAAGCGCGTAGGCGATCGCCGATGGCGTCACGTGCAAACCGGTTTTCGTCAATCAGCGCACCTTTGACGCTGGCGTGGATTTCACCCGAAAGAGCATCGAAACCAGCGCGCGCCTCAGCGGCAGTCAGGCTGACAAGCGCATTATAAACTGCGCCGCTGCCCAGCCCATCGGCAGCAAAAGCCACCGCTTTCTGGTTTCGCGTCTCGCCGACGCTGGCAAAGCTGGCATCGTTGCGCTCAAGACGGAGATCGATCGTCGTCGCACCGTAATTCAGACTCGGCGTCAGAAACGCCAGATTGCTGTCGATTGACGCAAATGTTCCGCTGATACCGCCTGCCGAAGTCAGGATCGTATAATTGGTCTGTGGTGCCCAGCCGCCATTTTCGCCAATAATCGAAAGACCGCCCGCAAGCTGCGCCGAACCGCCGATGACGAGATTGCTCGCCAGTCCTGCAGGCGTGGTGTCGATCTGCAGAACACTGTTCGCATCCTGCACCAGATTGCCGCCAATGGTCAGCGTTCCGATGGAACCACCGGGACGCAACACACCGTCATTGGTGACCGATCCGAGAATTGCGCCGTGCCCGCGTAGCGTACCGCCCGTCCTGATGGTGACATCGCCACCCAAAACCGCAGCCGATGGATCGGCATCGCCGACCTTGAGCATACCGTTTTCAATGACAGTGGAGCCTGTAAAGCTCGCACCATTGCCGTTGAAAACCAGCATGCCCGCCCCCTGTTTCACAAGGTTGCCGCTCCCGAAAAGACTACCTGCAAAGGCGCCGTCGCTCTGCTGGTCGAAGACAAGCCGCGCATTATTGGTGATGTTACCTTGAAGGCTTCCCGCATCACCCTGCAAAGTGCCCCCGCTGACGCGCGTGCCGCCGCTATAACTGTTCGCACCCGCCAGGATCAATGTTCCGTTGCCCGATTTGACAAACGTACCGCTGCCCGAAACATTGCCTGCAAAGGTGCCGTCGCTCTGCTGGTCGAAAACAAGTTGCGCATTGTTGGTGATATTGCCTTGCAGGCTTCCCGTATCACCCTGCAAGGTGCCGCCGCTGACAAGCGTTCCGCCGCTATAGCTGTTCGCACCCGCCAGGATCAATGTGCCGTCGCCCGCTTTGACCAGAGCGCCGCTGCCCGAAAGAGCCTGCGAGACCGTAAAGCGTGCTGCCGCATCGGCAATGTCGAAGCCGCCGCCACTGCCGGTCATGGTCAGACTGCGGGCGGTTTGCGAAAACCCGGTTCCTGTGATCCGCAGCGTGCCGCCATCAAGGACGAGACCACTGATGGGAAAGCCAAGATTGCCGTCGTTCGATACCGAAAGTGTGCCGGCACTGATCCGTGTGCCACCATTATAGGCATTGAAGGCATTGAGAACGAGCGTTCCCGCACCGGTCTTGGCGATGCCCTCCATGCCGATGATGACGTTATCGATGGTTGCAGTCCAGTTTGCGCTTGCAGCCGAACCGTCCCCAACGCGAATTTCAGATGCATTTCCGCTGCTGCCGATGAGGATCAGAGCACCGCCATCGAGCCGATAACCGTCGCTGGCAAACTGCATTCCAAGCGCACTCACCGCACCACCGGTATTATCGACCCTGACGAGGCCGGGTGCACCGCCAAATATTGCAAAGCCCGGCTGCGGAATCATGGGGCCGGTCACGCTGCCCTGAGAATCAGTCCAGTTATTATCCGCAACAAACCACGTCCCACTGCCGCCCCCCATCTGCGTCGGGCTGGCTAAACCGTTTGCGTTCCAGAAATTGAGCTGGAATCCAGCCATGTTGATCAGATTGATCTGCTTGCTACCCGTGAGTACTTGGATACTGCTTCCCGAAGGCGGGCTGAACCCACCGTTACTGATGGTTAGTGCTCCTCCAAAACTGAAAAGGTTGTACACGCCCGGCCCCATGCCGCCGCCATCAGTGATATTGAGAACAGAACTGTCGATAGTCAGGTTGCCTTCAACCCTGACACTGTCGCTGAGACCGAAAGTCGTGAAATTCGGACCCGGCGCACCAAACTCGAAATCAAGCTGGCTACCCCGCCCAACCGTGAGATTGCCTCCGACCGTAAGCGTGCCGATGCTGGCACCGGGACTTAAATGACTACCCGAAGCCAGCAGCAGATCACCATCTATGCGACCATGTCCGCCAATTGTTGCACCGGAGGCAACAGTGACATCACCGGCAACTGAAGCATAACTGCCGTTTGTATCTCCTATGATGAGACTACCGGCATTGACGTTGGTAGGCCCCATATAGGTGTTGATGCCGTTGAAAATCTGCTGTCCGCTGCCCTGCTTGACAATTCCACCCGTACCGCTGATCGTCCCGCCGAAAATCTGGCTGGCCGCACCGCTGAAGTTGAGTGTGTTGGCACCAAGCGATACGATCGTTCCAGCAACACCGCTCAATGCTCCAATGGTCTGGCTGCTGCCTCCCCCACTGATATCAAAACCGGCGCCTGCAGCGCCGAGATTTATAGAGCCGCCAGCCGCAAGTGAACCACCGGCACCGAGCGCCAGCGTGCCTGCATCGATCGTCGTACCACCGGTAAAGGTGTTTGCGCCGGTCAGGGTCTGTGTGCCCAAACCGACCTTCTTGATTCCGCCAGTGCCGCCGATTGTTCCGCCGAATGTGACGTTTGAATTATCACCGAATGTCAGGGCGTTCGCGCCCAGGTTGACCTGGCTTCCTGCCGCTCCGGCCAGTGAGCCGATTGCCTGAGCGCCCGCCGCACTGATATCGAAGGCAGTTCCCGAATTTGCAAGATTTACCGTGTTGGTGGACGACAGCGAACCTCCGGGGCCTATAGAAATGCCTCCTGCAGCAATTTTGATGCCGCCAGAGAATAAACTGGCACCGGAAAGGGTCAGCGTTCCGCTACCCTGCTTGATAATGCTACCGGTGCCACCAATTGTTCCGGCGAAAATCTGACTGGTCGCATCACCGAACGTCAACGTGCGGTCACCCAGCGCTACATTCGTACCGCTGACGCCACTTAGCGCGCCGATAGTCTGGTCAGTCCCTGCTCCGCTGATATCGAACCCGGCTCCGGCTGCGCCGAGGGACACGCCGCTGCCCGCAGCGAGTGAGCCTCCGGCACCCAGCGCCAGCGTTCCACTATTGATTGTCGTACCGCCGGTGAAGGTGTTGGCGCCAGTCAGCGTCTCCGTTCCCGGACCTTGCTTGACGATTCCCCCCGTGCCGTTGATTGTCCCAGCGAATGTCTGGTTGACCGTATCGCCAAATAAAAGTGCATTGGCACCGAGTGCGACGGTTGTACCGGCGACGCCATACAGCCCACCGATAGTGTGATTAGCACCTGCGGCGCTGATATCAAAAGAAGCGCCTATACCGTTGAGGTTGACCGCACCGATTGCCGCAAGCGCCCCCCCTGCACCCAGTGCAAGGACGCCGCCGTTGACCGTTGTGCCGCCGGTATAAATATTTGCACTCGTGAATACTGCCGTGCCAGTGCCTTGCTTGATGATGCCGCCAGTACCACTAATCATGCCACCAAAAGCAGTATTAGTCGCGTCACCGAATGTTAGATTATTGGCACCGAGCCAGATCGTGCTTCCATATACCCCAAACAGCCCGCCTATTGTTTGAGCGCCTGCCGCTCTGATATCGAAATAGGTTCCTGGATTTGCGAGATTCACTCGGCTGATTGGCGAAAGAGACCCGCCCATGCCCAAAGCAACCGTTCCCTCGGCAACGGTCAAACCGCCGGTAAACGTGCTGGCTCCGGTAAAAGTCTGTATTCCGCTTCCCTGTTTGACGACACCGCCAATGCCGTTGATCGAGCCAGCGAAGGTGTAACTGCGGGTATCCCCAAACGTCAATATATTGGAACCGAGCTCAACGAAGGTACCGGAAACGCCACTAAGTGCGCCGATAATCTGGCCACCCCCTGCCCCGCTAATATCGAAAACCTGTCCGGATGTGCCGAGGTGGACATCACCAGCCCCCTGAGCGCCCGTTGCGTTCAACCCCAGCGCCGCCGTTGCCATCAACAGCCACGTCCTGCGACGCAATACACCTGTCATGTGAATCCCCCCGGATGCCCGCCTGCAATGCATAGATTTTTACTGGACAACGCGAATGCGCATCACCGCTTTTACATTGCAAATTACAGAAACAAAAGATGAAAATCTCAGTTTCTTGGGAGGAGTATTGGGTTTTCTTGAAGCACTTCCACACTGTACTTACAACCCACAGATGCAAAGACATGCCGCCTGAGAATCGCAAACATTCGTCAACCGTGGCGAGGGAAATAACTGCATTTTCAGTGAAGGGCAAAAAAAAGCGCGCCCTCCAGATGAAGGACGCGAAAGAGTTGCAAGCTCGCTCTGATCGAGGAACCCGAACGGCAGGTTCTTAGGCTCGACCAGATGCCAGTCGGCCATTCTTATCCAGAAAGCAATCGATGAATGCAGGATCGGTTTATTCGTAGCTCGAAACTTTTCCGAGAGTAACCGTTATCGCCGCTTCCGCGCTATCCAGACTGGTTGGCTGCCTATCGACCCCGACTCCCCGCGGTCGATAAGCAGCCCCCGCCCAATTTTGCGCCAGCCTCCTAAGCCCCAACAGGCCGGCGGTTATTAAGTGAACGCTCTAACAGAGAAAAACAATTCCCCTGTTCAGGGGGGTATGTTAGAAAGAAGAACACGTCTTTCTTTCCGAATAACACTTGTAAATGCCGGTAGAGATTGAAAGATTTTGTGAATCAGTTTGATATTTATTTGGCATTGGAACGAAATTTTTTAATGTTACGTGTGAATTGAAGCTTTCAGCGGGTAATTTCGCTTTGCGAACTCAAGAGAACCTTGAAATTGCACACGTCCTCCCGTTTAAGCTTAGATGCATTCGTAACTGTTCGTTTCTGGAGATACCCACGTGTCATGCGCAAACTGGATGTTCGCTTCCCGGCGTCTTCTGGCGCTACAGGCATTGATCGCGTTTTTCGCCATCTGCCAAATCACATATTTTACCGGCGCGGTTGAAGCTGCGCCGCCCACCACACTGACCATTGTCGCTCCGAACGGAACCACGCGTGTGCTGACCGGCGAGGACTTTACAAAACTGCCGCAGAACACGCTGACGACGAACACCGCATGGACCGAAGGGCCACAGAATTTCGACGGAGTGCTGTTGCGCGACGTGCTGGCGACCGTGGGAATCGACGGAAAAGCGGCTGCCGACCATTCGATCACCGTGCTCGCGCTCAATGATTACAGCATCAGCATTCCGCTGGAAGACGCCTACAAATACGATGTTCTCGTCGCGCACAAGATGAACGGCAAGGAGTTGAACCGGCGTGACAAGGGGCCATACTGGATCGTCTACCCGCGCGACCAGCATGAGGAATTGAACGATTCGCGCTATGATCACCGCTGGGCATGGCAGTTGAAGCAGATCGAGGTGAAATGAGACTCAAGCGGGGCTATATTCTTTCCGGCCTGGTCATGGTGGGTTTCGCAGCCCTGCTCGCTTATGCATTCATTCAGCTTCTCGTCATCCAGAAATCGCTCGCAACCTATGTCGGCGAAAACATGGTTTGGGCCATCACCCAGACCGAACGCGACGCCGGGCGGCTAGGCGAAGCGGCGCTGATACTGCCAAGCGGCAACACCAACACAGCCGATCTCTCGCTCCGTCTCGACGTTCTCTACAGCCGCTTTGCGCTTCTGGCGGATGCCCCGCAGAAGAAATATTTCGCAGGCATTCCGGGTGGCGCCCAAACCATCCAGCGCAATGCCGACCGGCTTCCCGAAATCGAGGCGATGATCGACGCCGAGCCGGAAAAATTCGACCCGATTGCCATTTACGAAGCGCTCGTTCCCATGCGCGAGGAACTGACCAAGGTTGCCAATGATGCGATGATCCTGGAACGGGACCGCGGCGGCGCGCAGCGCGACCAGCAATTGCAATCGATCTATCTCATCATGTTCGCGGTGCTGGGTATCATGGCCACCGGGGGCATTCTGTCATGGCAGGTGTTTTCCAACATGCGCAAGGCCGAGCGTGCCAACAAGGCGCTGCAAGAATACAAGCAGCAACTGGAACACACCGTCGCCGACCGCACTGCCGCCCTGCGTGAAGCACTGGAAAACGAACGCAAGGCCAAGGAACTTTACAAGAGCTTCATCACCACAGTCTCGCACCAGTTCCGCACGCCCGTATCGATCATCGACATCATCGCACAGCGCTTCATTCGCCGTGCCGACGAGTTCACACCCGAAATCATCATCGACAAGGCCAAGCGGATGCGTAACGCCAGCCGCCGTCTGATTCTGCTTCTGGAAAGCACGGCCAATGCGGAACGCCTTGATGAGAACGGTTTCCAGATCAACCGGCAGCCAGTCGATTTTTCGGAACTGGTCCGCAATACCTGCACCTACCATCAGGAACTGCATCCCGAGCTGGAACTGGTGATGGACATTCCGGACAGCGAGACCTTCTGTTATTGCGACGGCATTCTGGTCGAGCAGATTCTGGTCAATCTGCTTGGCAATGCCACCAAATATTCGCCCGCCGACAAACCCATCGAAGTGACCACGGAAGAAGACGAGAACGGCTTCCGATGCATCGTCCGCGATTACGGCATCGGCATACCGGCAGAGGATACCGAGCGCATCTTCACGCGCTTTTTCCGCGCCAGCAACGCATCGCACATGGCAGGCACCGGCCTTGGCCTCAGCCTGTCGCGCGCCTTGGCCGAATTGCACGGCGGAACGCTTGTCTTCACTTCGATTGAAGGACAAGGTACGGTGTTCATTCTGACTCTACCAAAGGTGGCCCAGCATGCGACTGCCTGAAATCCTCCCCATGCCCACCGTCCTCTGCATCGAGGACGAAACACACATTCTGGAAGAACTGATCGATGAGCTGAGTACTTCAGGTTTCAACGCCGTCGGCGCAGCCAATGCGACCGAAGCGCTGCGCGTGCTGGACACGACGACACCCGACATCATCATCTGCGATATATTGATGCCCGGCACCAACGGCCTCCAGTTTCTGGAACAGATTCGCAGCTCCCGCTCTGACCTTGCCGGAACGCCGTTCCTGTTTCTGACCGCGCTTGCCGACCGAAGCTACGAGCTGACCGGCAGGGAAGCAGGCGCTGACGATTATCTCACGAAGCCGATCGACTTCGACGTTCTCATTCTCACGATCCGCGCCAGGCTCAATCTGGTCGCGCGCGTGAAAGCGATATCCACCCATCCGGTAGCGGCGGAGCTGGATGGCGAATTCATCCATCTGTCGCGCCGGGAAACCGAAGTGCTGAAGGAAATCGGCATCGGACACCGGAACGGCGAGATCGCGCGCAAACTTGGGCTATCGGAACATACAGTCAGCGACTATGTGAAGGCGATCTATCAAAAACTCAGCGTGTCCTCTCGCGCGGAGGCAACCCGTGAAGCAATCAGGCGTGGCCTGATCGACATGAGATAAGCCAGTGTGGAGTTCAAGCATATTTGTTTGGGGATGACCGGTAATGATCTCGACAACCCGAAAGCCTCAAATTACGATTTGCTCATGAAGCAACCGGTTCGACGACGCGCTGTCTTCTTCATTGGCGGCTACGACCCGAAAACGCCGGAGGCGTTTTTTGGACGATTGAATAGAGAAATCAAAAGGTTCGAGGCACTTTGGGGCGTCCGTTCCGACGTTTCCGATGTTAACGTATCGCCTGATTGCGAAATCGGCTCCGTGTCGATCAGAACCGCTTCGGCCGACGACCGTTGGGCCACCGAAACAGACTTCAATTTTCTTGTGCTGGACAGAATAGTGCTGGCGGATTTCCACCGCCCCCTTCCTGTCAGGCTGGCCAAATATCTTGTGGCATTCGGCGATTTCGTCATAACCGGCACGGCCTTCCGCTTCTTTGCCAAGGCGTGGCGCTTCGGGCTCTATTTCCTCTACCCGTTTCTCGTGCTCGCCTTGTTTGCAGCAGTTGGATATGCGGTGGCGCGGTGGACGGTCCAGTGGCTGGGTGCTGCGAGCTGGTTTGTCGGTCTGGCGGTTTTTTCCGCAGCACTCGCCGTTCTGGGCAAGCGATGGTCAACCAACCATCTGATGGACCTGTGGTCGTTTTCGCTCAATTTCATTCGGGGACGGCGGCAGGACGCCGAATCCCTGATGCAGCGCTTTGCCTCCGGTATCGTCGAACGCATCAGTGCAAAACATTATGACGAAGTTATTCTGATCGGCCACAGCACCGGCGGCATGCTGATGCTGGACGTTGCAGCGCGCTGCCTTGCCATCGATCCGGAATTCAGCAGTCGCGCGCCCAAAGTGACGGTCCTCACACTTGGATCAACCGCGCTCAAGGCAGGCTATCACCCCGCTGGCAAGCATTTTCGCAAAGGCGTGCAGCGGCTGGTGGACGACGGCAAAATCGACTGGGTGGAAATCCAGTGCCTCACCGATGCGATCAATTTCTACAAAACCGATCCTGTGGCCGAGATGGGCCTGAAGCGCGAGCCACAGCGGTCTTTCCCCATCACAAAGACCGTGCGAATAAAGGACATGCTGCAGCCGGAAATCTACAAGCGTGTAAAGCGGAATCTTTTTCGCGTGCACTATCAATATGTATTCGGAAATACGAAGCCCTATTGGTATGATTTCTTTCAAATCTGCTGTGGGCCGACCTCGCTCAGAGATCGGACAGACGACCGAATAATCGGAGCCTTGCCAATGAAGGAAACTATTGCCGAATGACACCGACACTGGCCGCTATCGTCTGGGGCATCGGGCTTGTCGCCTGGGTCGTTATCCGCATTCCGCACCAGCGGCGCGCGCGCAAGATCAAGGTTGCAAACAATGCAAAGACGCTGGCCGACAGGCTGGCGCTGGGTGCAGCGACCGTTGGCCTTTCGCTGATCCCAATCGTCTATGTCGCAACCGGATTTCCCGCCCTTGCCGATTATGCTTTCCAGCCATGGCTGGCCTGGATCGGGCTGATTGTCGAAATTGCCTTCCTTTGGCTTTTCTATGCAAGCCATCGCCAGCTCGGCAAGAACTGGTCCGTCTCGCTTGAGATCCGCCGCGAGCACAAGCTGGTAACCGACGGGCTCTACAAATATGTCCGTCATCCGATGTATGTATCGTTCTGGCTGTGGGCGATTGCGCAATTCTGCCTGCTGCCAAACTGGTTTGCCGGTCTTGCCGGACTTGCTGGCGTTGGCATCCTTTATTTCTATCGGGTCGAGCACGAGGAGGCGATGATGCGCGCAGCATTCGGCGCATCTTATGACGAATATGCCAGCCGGACCGGGCGTATCATTCCAAAAATCAAACTCTAGTGATTTGGTTGAAACAATCCGACACTCTAGATATCTGTCTTGATGCGCCGTGTTCTAAAGCCGTTTCATCGTTTTCGAACGCGCTCCAACAGGTAATCGAAGATGATTTCAAAGCCGAATATTTTGCGTTCGAAACCTTTCACCCGCCGCGGCCTGCTGTTTGCCGGGGCTGCATTTGCGCTCTTCAACGGTGCGGCACTCGCGGCGTCGAAAATGCCTTCCAAAACCTCACAACAGGCTGACGTCTACCTTCTGCGCGGCTTCGGGGATATTTTCTCCACTGGTATCGATGAGATCGGCAAACAATTGCAGGCCAATGGTGTGGATGCGCATGTCGAAGGGCATCAGGCCTGGCGTTTCGTGCTGAACCAGATACTCGCCGACCAGAGGAAAAATCCGCGCGCGCCCGTCATTCTGATCGGCCATTCGCTCGGTGCCAATGCCGTCATTGATATTGCAGCAGCCCTTGAGCAGAAAGGTATCCAGGTCGCCTATATGGCCACTTTTGCCGCAACCGCGCCTGCCCCTCTGCCCGGCAATATCCGGCGTGTCGTGAACTTCTATTTCAAGCAGCATGGCTGGGGCCTGCCGCTGACCGCCGGCCCGCGCTTCCGGGGAAGTCTCGACAATCGCGACTTCTCTGACATGAAGGATATCGGCCATTTCAATATCGAGAAGCAGCGTCCGCTTCAAAGTGAAGTGGTTCGCAATGTGCTGAGCATCGTACGCTCGAGATAAGCTGGAAAAGCCGATTGGCGGAAGAGAATGGGAGTCGAACCCACCAAAGACCGTCTATCGGCCCCTCCCGGATTTGAAGTCCGGACATGCCACCGGGCATGCATCCCTTCCTGATATTGAATTCATTCCATAAATTCGTTTCGGATGGCTGCACCAAGAGGCAGTTTTCTGCCTTGCAGCGGCCATTTCATTCGCTCTTCATTCCTACAGCAGGAGCAATCATAGCGTCAATCTGGGCGGCTGTATTCCAGCCCCCGATCACTGAATGATGCAGGTTCCCGGCCAGTCTCTACACGACCTGTTGGCGCAGCCGCCAATGACGGCCAGAACGAGAATCAGGCAGATGGTAGTCGACAAAGATTTCATTTCGTTCCTCCGGTTTGCCCTACTTCCCCTTGCGTGAAATCGCCGAACAAGTCCAGTTTGCGGCGGTTCAGGCGACGCATGTCGCCACGCCGTATCGTGACGCTGTTGCGGTCGAAGAACTCCAGTATCTGGATCGCCACCTTTCGTCCGCTATCCACCCGGTCGCGAAACCGCGCCGCAATGAACCAGCCACTATCGAATGCCGCATCCATATCCGACAGGATGCCGATCATTTCGGCAATTGTCGTCCGCAGGAAAAAATGGTCGTGCGCCACTTCATGCACCCGGCCCATGCGCCCGGAAAGCTTGAGCAGGCGGCGAATATCTTCCTCCCGTTCATCAAGCAGTCCTGCAATATCGCGCACGCGTGGCGGACGAAAACGGGCATCGCCTTCAAGCAGCGGCGCGATGCGCTGCCACAGCACCTCGTCAGCATCGCTCATCGTGACTTCATGGTCGCGCAGGCGAAGCCAGACACCGTCCAACCTCAGCAGATCCGCCTCGACCAGTGCGGCGATGGCAGCACGGAAGGCAGGCGCAGGCAGGCGCGGTTTCAACAACAACCGCAGCCGCTCGACACCCATGCCGATCAGGTCCGGATTCTCATCATGGAACGCGCCAAGCCGCGCCAGAATATCGTCGCGCAGCGCATTCCATCGTCCTGGCAGCAGCAAGAGCACCGAATTTGCTTGGCGGAGCATTGCAGCATTGAGCGCTTGCGCCAGACCTTGCGGATCGTCCGGCAGCGCGCGGTCGCACAAGAATGCAGTTGCATCAAGAAAATAAGGCTCGACAGACAGCAGTGCCCGTGCCGCTTCCACCGGGTCGTCAATGGAATGGGCGTCGAGTTGCGCCATGCGTTCCGGGCTGCGGCGCTTGCGTTGCGGCGGGCGCAGATCGAGAAAACGTCCGCCGCCGATGGTGCGCTGCGCAGAAACATCCCGGATTACGAAACGATCTCCTGCCGCAGCCGTAACAGGACGATCCAGCACCAGTTGCACCCGGTCTTCAGTGCCCGGTCGAAGTTCTTCATCCTGCAAAAGCACGATGCGCGCACCGACCTCAGTCGAGGCATGATGCAGGCGAACCGGGAACCACTGACTGATCGGCTTTTTCTCAGATGACAGGATTTGCAACGATGCGTCGATGCGGTCCGTCGGGCGATGAAGGCCGGGCGACACCAGCATATCACCGCGATGTACCGCCTCTTTCGATATGCCATCGCCTGCCAGATTGAGCGCGCAGCGATCACCCGCTTGCGCGGTTTCGCTTAGCCTGTTTTGCGCGTGAATGGTGCGAACACGCGCTTCCTTGCCCGACGGACTGATGACCAGATGGTCGCCAATAGCAACCTTGCCGGACAGTACCGTGCCGGTAACGACCGTGCCCGCGCCCTTGATCGTAAAGGAGCGATCCACGGCAAGACGAAAGCGACCATTTGCCCGCCGCTCACCGAAGGCATGGGCCTGGGTTTCCAGCATGATTTTAAGATCGTTGATCCCGGTACCGGACACGGTGGAAACTGCCAGAACGGGAATATCGGCAAGTCCGGTCAGCGCCAGTTCATTGCGGATCGCGGTTTCTACTTCGGCAAGACGATCAAGCTCGACAAGGTCGGATTTGGTGATGACGGCGACACCGCGCCGGATGCCAAGCAGGTTGACGATTGCCAGATGTTCACGCGTCTGCGGCATGATCCCGTCATCGGCAGCGACAACCAGCGTGACGAAATCGATGCTCGCCGCACCGGCCAGCATCGTGTGCACGAACTTTTCGTGTCCCGGCACGTCGACAAAGCCGAGTATATCCTTTTCGTCACCAGACAAGGGCAAATAGGCAAAGCCGAGATCGATGGAAATGCCTCGCGCCTTCTCTTCCGTCAGCCTGTCCGTATCCACCTGCGTGAGCGCGTGCACCAGCGAGGTCTTGCCGTGATCAATATGCCCCGCTGTTCCGACGATCATGGCTTTTCGTTCAGCGCATTGCGCGCTGCCTCGATGAACGGGGCGGCAAGCGCGCTGCCGCCCGCCTCAGCGCGCAGCAGATATTCGTAAGCCGCTGAAGGATCGCGCTCCACACCCATTCCAAGGTGCAGCGCCGCGCCGAGCATGGCTTCCCCATCCGCGTCGCCCGCAGCGGATGCCTGTCGCCACCAATACACTGCCTGAGACGGATCGCGCGGCACGCCGAGAGCATTATGATAGATCATGCCAAGCCGCGTCATGGCTGCGGCAACGCCGCCATGAGCCGCTTTCAGCGCCCATTCACGTGCCTCGACAGGATCGGCAGAGGTCACCTCACCTTCCATGAGCATCCAGCTCAGCATGTCCTGCGCCTGCGGATCGCCCTGTTCTGCGGCAAGCCGGTACAGTTTTGCAGCTTCCGGATAGTCGGCTTCAATGTCTTCGCCCTTGAACAGCAGTGAGGCGAGATTGCGCTGGCCGGAAGCATCGCCAGCCGCAGCAGACAAGGCCAGCCAGCGCTGTGCGAGACCGATATTTTTCTCCACGCCCATGCCGCCTGCAAAACAGGCGCCGATATTGTTCTGGGCACGGGCATTGCCTGCGCGCGCCAGCGGCTCCCAGATGGAGAGTGCAGTTGCATAGTCACCCGCCTTTGCAGCAACAAGCGCCTTCTGCAGCGCTTGCGCTGTCGTATCCGGCTTCGGTTTGCGGGTGAAAAGATCAGCGAGCCGCATAGGACGACAGGTTCCGGACGAAACTATTCTCGTCATCAAGGCAGCGCAGGTCGAGCACGAGTGCGCCCTTTTCGATCCGCCCGATGACCGGTAAAGGCAGCGCGCGCAATGCGGCCGCAAGTGCAGTCAGCGCGGAGCCGCTGCCGTCCTTCGGCGCAATCGACAATCCGGCGCTTGGAACAGTTGAAAGCGGCAACGCGCCGGAGCCGATCTGGCTGGCGCAATCCATCACCGCCACGATGAAAGCTGCACCGAGCATGTTTTCAAACTCCGGCTTGAGCCGTGCCGCCTGCGCAGCAATGTCGGCCTGCGGGCGCGCCAGATAGCAAAGGGTCGGCAGCTTTTCCACGAGCTGTTCCGGGTTGCGATAAAGTTTCAGCGTCGCTTCCAGTGCTGCGAGCCGGATCTTGTCGACCCGCAAAGCGCGCTTCATCGGGTTCTTGTTGATGCGGGCAATCAGATCACGCTGCCCGACGATGAATCCCGCTTGCGGCCCACCAAGAAGCTTGTCACCGGAAAAGGTGACCACATCCGCGCCTTCGGCAATCGCTTCGCGTACTGTCGGCTCGTGTGCGAGGCCGAAAGAAGTCAAATCGGCAAGCGTACCGGAGCCGAGATCATTGACCAGCGGCACGTCCTTGGCTTGCGCAATTGTGGCCAGTTCCGGTGCCGTGACTTCCCGCGTAAAACCTTCGATCCGATAGTTGGAGGTATGGACCTTTAGCACCAGCCCCGTATCAGGGTTGATTGCATTTTCGTAATCACGCGGATGGGTGCGATTGGTGGTGCCGACTTCGACAAGCCTTGCACCGGCGCGGGCCATGATGTCCGGCATACGAAATGCGCCGCCGATCTCGATCAGTTCACCACGCGACACAATGGCTTCCTTGCCCGAGGCGAGGCTATTCAAAACCAGAAGCACGGCAGCCGCATTGTTGTTGACGACGGTTGCGTCTTCCGCCCCGGTCAGTTCACAGACAAGTGCGCGCAGATGGTCGTCCCGCTCGCCGCGCGATCCCGACGACAGGTCGAATTCAAGCGAAACCGCCTGCCGCATGGCTTGCGTAGCGGCCTCAATGGCGGCTTCGGCAAGGATAGCGCGCCCCAGATTGGTGTGCAGCACGGTCCCGGTCAGATTGAACAGCGGGCGCAGGCTCGATTGCCCTGACGCTTCAAGCAAATGGAGAACCCGTTCAGCCAAATGCTGATTGCTAGAAAGCGGGGTGCCGGATTTCACCGCCTCGCGCTCATCGCCCAGCGCCTTCCGCACAGCCTCCGTCACTGATGCGTGGCCGAAACGCTCCAATGCCGCAGCAAGTTCGGGCATATGCAGGATGGTATCCACGGATGGAAGGTGACGCAGCGAGGTCTTGATCTGGTCCATGCTGCCTCACAGTCCGGCAAGAAGCGGAGAGAACCCGCCTCGCCCGTAAGGCGTTTCGCGCATCAATATATCGAGACCGAGACTCGCAATATCGTCGGTCATCGGATCGGCATCCGCCGATAGTTGCTGATAGATGATCTTGACCCAACGCTGGCATTCGTCGCAGGTTTCGGCCTTGATGATGCCGCCGCCTTCCTCCACTTCCTTGTAGCCGATGCCCTTTGTGGAGCCGCAGCACACGCATTTGACCCGTACATAATGCCAGAGCGTGTTGCAGACGGAACAGGAGCAGAAGCGTGCGCCATGCGCACCGTGCCAGCCTACGACCATCGAGCTTGACGGTATGCTGCCGCAAGTCGGGCAAACGCCATCGGCAACGGGCTTCAGAGACTTCGGGGCAAGCGCCGCTGCAAGCCGCGTGAAATAGAGCTGCAAGCCTGCCCAGACATAGATATGTTCAGCAATTGCTTCCGGCGGCAAAACACCGGCGAAGATTGCCTCGATCATCCGGTGACGCTCATCCGCACTGTTATTGGCCACACGCTCCAGCGCATCGGCGGCATCCTGCGGCTTGGCGATCATGCGGACGCGCTCGAAGAGCCGGTCGAAGATGGTATCGAGCGCCGCTTCCGATATGGCATCCGCACGATCGACCGCTGGCATGCCGAACTCTCGGCCACGCTCATCGCCATGCCGCGCGACGACAGGACCGAGACCAGCCGCTATGTCGGACTGCGCCTCGCTCAGATCGGCAATAAATTCCAGATAGGGTTTCAACGGGCTGACCGAGCCCAAAAGGCGCAGCCGCCCTGCTCTTTCGGCGAAAAGCACGCCGGGGTCCGGCAATTGCACGAAGGGTGGGGCCGATATTTCGCCGATGACCGTCGGGTCCGGCACCAGATCTTTCTTGCCTGCCATGTCACTCCTCACGAACCCAACGGGCCACGTGGACCACTGAATATGATCGCCCTTGAATGACGACCCCGTAAATTCAGGCGGCAGGCTTGCTGCCGCCCTGTTTCATTTTCTGCTTCGATGTCAGTTCACGCAACCATTTGCGGTGATGCCGCCATGCCCAGCCGCCGGTAACCGTTCCGCGTGTCATTGCGTGGATCGTGCCCTTGACCCAGATCGCGGCATAGACATGCACGATCCAGACACAGATCGCCGCCACCGCCGCCATGGAATGGACAAGCAAGGCCCAGCGCTGCTGGTTGATGCTGGTGAAGGAACCGAAATACTCGTTCCAGATCATCACGCCTGAAACGATCAGAATGATAATCAGCAGCGACATTGACCAGAAAACGAGCTTCTGGCCGGCATTATATTTGCCGACTTCGGGCAGTTTTTCCTCATGGCCAGCGATCACGTCATTGGCCTGTGCCAGCCACTGGCTGTCTTCGCGCTTCCACAGATTGGCGCTCCAGAAACGCACGAAAAGCCCAAGGAAGCTGAAGAACAACACCACGCCGATCCATGGGTGGATAGCGCGTGTCCATTGTCCGCCGCCAAACAGGCCCGACAGGAAAAACAGCCAGGGGTGGAACATCGCAAGGCCCGACAAGGCCAGCAGCACGAGGCTGATGGCGGTGATCCAGTGATTGAAACGCGCGCCGCCTGAATAGCGGTGCACCCTGACGGGCTTGCCCGGTTCTATCCCGTCACCGCGTTCAATATCGTCAAAGTCGGTCTTGCTCATGAGCTTTTTTCTCCCGTGAGCTTTTCGGCCTGTTCCTCGTCATGCTCTGTCACGACGTTCGGACCCTTGAAGACATAATGCAGCAGACCTGCTGCGGCAGCCAGCCCCATTGCGGCCATGCCCGCATATTTGGACACGCCTTTCCACGCCTCGACAACCGGGCTGATGCGCGGATTGTTCGGCAGATTGGCGTAGATTTCGGGCTTGTCGGCGTGATGCAGCACATACATGACATGCGTGCCGCTGACGCCCGGCGGATCGTAAAGCCCGGCATTTTCAAAGCCGCGCGATTTCAGATCCTTGATGCGACCGTCGGCCCATTCCTTCATCTCGTCCTTGGTGCCATAGACGATGGCCTGTGTCGGGCATGCCTTGGCACAGGCCGGTCCTTGTCCAACCGCGATGCGGTCGGAACAGAGTGTGCACTTGTAAGCCTTGTGGGTCACTTCCGAAACGCGCGGAATGTTGAATGGGCATCCTTTGATGCAATAGCCGCAGCCGATGCATTCATCATGGATGAAATCGACGATGCCATTGGAATATTGCACAATTGCGCCCGGCGCTGGACAGGCTTTGAGACAACCGGGGTCTTCGCAATGCATGCAGCCATCCTTGCGGATAAGCCATTCCAGATTGCCGGTATCAGGATTGTCCCACTCGGTAAAGCGCATCAGCGTGAAGGTGTTCGGCGTCAGGTCATGCGGATTGTCATAGACACCCACATTGATGCCAACTTCCTCATGCGTGTCGTTCCATTCGGCGCAGGCCGACTGGCACGCCTTGCAGCCGATGCATTTCGACACGTCGATGAGCTTAGCCACCTCCGTCTGACGCTCTGCAGGCGGCGTCACATTCGACGCCGACCGCCTGATCAGGTCCTTGTCACCGAAACGCGGCTGTTGCGGCTGGACGCTAGGATTGGGAACGGGTGGAAACATCTCTAATCCCTCCTATGCTACAGGCGCGCTTGAGCGCTCGATATTGACCAGAAACGCCTTGAATTCAGGCGTCTCGATGTTCGCGTCGCCGACAAACGGTGTCAGCGAGTTCGGGCCGAAGCCCTTGCGGGCAGCACCCATGAAGCCCCAATGGAGCGGGATGCCCACCACATGGACCGTCTTGCCGTCGCAAATGAGCGGCTTGATGCGCTTGGTCACCACGGCCTTGGCCTTGACCGAGCCGCGCTTCGACCACACCCGCACCCAGTCGCCCTTGGCAATGCCCTTTTCCTTTGCCAGTTCTTCGGAAATTTCCACGAAGAACTCGGGCTGCAGAACGGCATTTACCGTCACGTGCTTCGTCCAGTAGTGGAAATGCTCGGTCAAGCGGTAGGAGGTCGCCGCATAGGGGAACTCCTCCGAGGCCGTTTCCGCGAACTGCTTGAAGTCGTCGTTGAAAACGCGCGCCACCGGATTGCCCCGGATTTTTGGTGCGATCACATTGGCGAGCGGCGATTCAAACGGCTCGTAATGGGCCGGGAACGGACCGTCGCGCATCATGCCGCGGCAGAACAGGCGCGACGAGCCCTCCGCATTCATGATGAACGGACCGACCTCTTCCGGCTTGGCGGTCGGCGCAATATCCGGCACGTCATAACCTGTCCACTTTGAACCGTCCCATTCTATGAGCTTACGGCTCGGATCCCACGGCTTGCCATTCAGGTCTGCTGAGGCGCGGTTATAGAGAATGCGACGGTTTGCAGGCCATGCCCACGACCAGTTGAGATAGGCGCCGGTCTCATCCGGATCGTGATTGTCGCGGCGGGCCATATTGTTGCCAGCCTCGGTGAAGCAGCCGGAATAGATCCAGCAGCCCGATGCCGTCGAACCATCGTCGCGCAGTGCCGCGAAGCCGGACAGAAGCTTGCCCGCCTCGGCAACAACCTTTGTCGGATCAGTTGGATCGGTCACCGTGCCAAGGGCACGACCGTTCAGTTCCTTGGCCAGTTCTTCCGCTGTCGGCTCGCCTTCATCCTCATAGTCCCAGACGAGATTGAGGATCGGATCAGGGAAGGCCCCGCCTTCCTTGCTATAAAGCCCCTTCAGCCGCAAATATATCTGCGCCATGATCCAGTTGTCGGTCTTCGCGTCGCCGGGCGGCGTAGCACCAGGCCAGTGCCATTGCAGCCAGCGCCCGGAATTGGTGAGCGACCCCTCATCCTCTGCGAAGCAGGTGGATGGGAGCTGGAACACTTCCGTCTGGATGGAAGCCGAATCCACATCGTTGAATTCACCGTGGTTTTCCCAGAAACGCGAGGTTTCCGTTTCCAACGGATCCATCGTCACGAGGAATTTCAGCTTCGACAAAGCGTCCGTCAGCTTCTTGCGGTTCGGCACCGCCATCAGCGGATTGAACCCCTGACAGACATAGCCGTTGACCTTGCCTTCATACATCATGTCGAAGATACGCAGCATGTCGTAATTCGGCACATCGAGCTTCGGCAGCCAGTCATAGACGAAGTCGTTTTCGACGGTCGCGGCACTGCCCCACATCGCCTTCTGGAAACTGACGAAGAACTTGCGATAGTTCTGCCAATAGCTCGTCTGGTTCGGGCGCAGCGGCTTGAAACCGCGTGTCGACATATAGATTTCGAGATCGGTTTCCTTTTCGACCGGGATATTCATATAGCCCGGCAGAAGATTGGACATCAGGCCGATATCGGTCAGTCCCTGAATGTTGGAGTGACCGCGCAGCGCATTCATGCCGCCACCGCGCACGCCAATATTACCGAGGATGAGCTGCAGCATCGCCATGCAGCGAATATTCTGCGACCCCTTGGAATGCTGCGTCCAGCCGAGCGCATACATCGACGTCATCGTCTTGTCCGGCGCCGAGCATTCGGACATCATCTCGGCCACTTTCAGGAATTTCTCCTTTGGCGTACCGCAGATGCGTTCCACCATTTCCGGCGTGAAGATCGAAACATGCTGCTTCAGGAGATTCCAGACGCAACGCGGATTCTGCAATGTATCGTCGATGACTGCATAGCCGTCATCGCCGATCACATAATCCCAGCTCGAACGGTCATAATCCCGCTTTTCCTCGTCATAACCGGTAAACAGCCCGTCCTTGTATTCGAAGCCATCCTTGATGATGTAGCTGGCATTGGTGAAATGCTTCACATAATCCCACTGCACCTTATCGTTCTGGATGCAGTAGTTGATGACGCCGAGCAGGAAGGCGATATCCGAGCCCTGCCGGATAGGCGCGTAGAAATCCGCCACGGACGCCGTGCGCGTGAAACGCGGATCGACGACGATCAGCTTGGCGCCACGATTGGCCTTGGCTTCCGTCACCCATTTGAAGCCGCACGGATGCGCTTCCGCAGCATTGCCACCCATGACGACGACGAGATCGGTGTTCTTGATATCGGTCCAGGAGTTGGTCATTGCTCCACGGCCAAATGTTGGGGCGAGACTCGCCACCGTTGGGCCGTGTCAGACGCGTGCCTGGTTATCGAATGCTACTATGCCTGTGCTGCGCACCACCTTGTAGGTGAGAAACGCCGTTTCATTGGTGGTCGCCGAAGCTGCGAGGAAACCCGTCGAGGTCCAGCGATTGACCGTTGTACCCGCCTCGTTCTTCGCGATGAAGTTGGCGTCGCGGTCGTCTTTCAGATGCCGCGCGATGCGGTCGAGCGCATCTTCCCAGGAAATCTGCTTAAATTCGGACGAACCCGGCTCGCGCACTTGCGGATATTGCAGGCGGGTCTTCGCCTTGACGAAATCCTTCAGTGCCGCGCCCTTCGGGCAAAGCGTACCGCGATTGGTCGGGTGATCCGTATCGCCTTCGACATGGATCAGTTCGGCCTTCTCGTTCTTCCTGACGTCGCCCTTGGAGTAAAGGATGACGCCGCAGGCGACCGAGCAGTAAGGACAGGTATTTCGGGTTTCGGTCGTGTTGGTCAGCTTGAAGGGGCGAATGGATTCGGCATAGGCGCTTTCCACTGCACCGAAACCGAAAGACCCAAGCGCCGAAGCCGCCACTACCGCCCCCGTTCCGCCCAGAAACTGGCGGCGTGAGAGCTCCACATTCATTGCGCTGCACCTCCCTGATCGTCGGAAGAAAAATGCCGAAGCACGCTCTTCTTTAAATTGGACTTGCCTGACATCAGTTCACCGCAATAAAACCAAGTTGTCAACCGAACGGCAGGCTAAAAAAATTAACAATAAGGTAAATTTATCAATAACATGACTTTTATAGTCATGTATTAATACATGATCCTTACCACAGGAATGACTTGAAAGCGTACCGGCTGATTGACGTTCCAGTGTAAAACCGCCAGACTGACGTCGTGGCTTCTTTTATTGCTCCCGAGTTTCGGGGCCTGAATTTTGAGTGGCTCTTGCCTCGCGTCGGCATCTTTGATCCGATGCGACGGTGTTGTGTGACCCTCAGCTCAGGCTTCTTTCGATCACGCAAAGCCGCATCCAGATTTCCTGCAATCGCCGCATTCCTTTCTCTGTCCGCCCTGAAAGCGGGAGAGCGATTTTTTCCGCGCAATCGCAAAACCATAATTCAAAGCAAAAAAGGGGATCGTCATGAACCGTCGGGAACTTCTTAAATCCGGTGCAGCTTGCGCCGCCTTCAGCATGCTGCCGAATTTTGCATCTGCGGCCAGCAATACATTCGCGCCACAGCCATCCGGCTGGCGCAGCTTCGAGATCACCACCAGCGTCAAGCCTGCCGCTTCGGGAGAAGTTGTCCGCGTCTGGGTTCCGATGGCCGGGTTCAACGGCGACGACTGGAACCGTCCCGAAGGCAATCGCTGGACGACAAACGCCAAGGTCGCGCGGCTCGACCGCGATCCGGCCAGTGGCGCGGGGATGCTTTATCTCGAATGGGATGCGAATGAAACGGCACCGCAAGCCGAGATCATCAGCCTCATCTCCACGCGTGACCGTGCAAGCAGCCTTGATGCTTCGGCAAAGGCCGTACCGCTAACCCACGCGGAACGCGAACGCTATCTGGCCGGGACGCGCCTTGCGCCCGTCGATGGCATCGTCAAACAGACGTCCGACAAGATCGTTGCAGGTGCGGACACTGATGAGGAGAAGGCGCGCCTGATCTATGATTGGGTCGTCGCCAACACCTACCGGCGCGCCGCGACGCGCGGCTGTGGTGACGGCAACATCGTCGCCATGCTCGACAGCGGCGATCTCGGCGGCAAATGCGCCGACCTCAATCCGCTGTTCGTCGCTCTGGTCAGGGCCGCGGGAATTCCGGCCCGCGACCTTTATGGCGTGCGCGTTGCGCCTTCCGCCTTCGGCTACAAGAGCCTCGGCGCGAAGAACGAGGTCATCACCAAGGCCCAACACTGCCGCGCGGAAATCTATCTTGACGGTATCGGCTGGGTCGCTACCGATCCGGCGGATGTGCGCAAGGTGATGCTGGAAGAGGAAAAGGACGGGCTGACCGCCGACGATCCGCGTGTCGTGGCCGTCCGGCAAAAGCTTTTCGGCTCATGGGAGGGCAACTGGATCGCCTTCAATGATGGCAGCGATATTGCCTTGCCGTCCGCACAAGGACCGGAACTCGGCTTCCTGATGTATCCGCAGGCCGAAGTCGCCAGCACCCGTCTTGATTGCCTCGATGCGGATGCCTTCCGCTACGCGATGACCGCACGCGAGATAACAATATAAGTTCCGAGGATATCATGGATATTGCATCGCCTATTCGTCTCAGCACGCTAGCCCATGGTGGCGGTTGCGGCTGCAAGCTGGCTCCGGCCGTCCTGCAGGACCTGCTGGCGGACCAACCGGCCATGCAGCCTTTCAGCCAACTTCTCGTCGGAACGGAAACCGGCGACGATGCCGCCGTCTGGCAACTGGACGACGAGAACTGCGTGATCGCCACCACGGATTTCTTCATGCCGATGGTGGACGATCCGTTCGATTTCGGACGCATCGCAGCCACCAATGCGATATCCGACGTTTATGCCATGGGCGGAACACCGATCATGGCGCTGGCGATCCTCGGCATGCCGGTGAACAAGATGCCCGCCGAAATGATCCGCGAAATCCTGAAAGGCGGTTCCAGCATCTGTGCTGAAGCTGGCATTCCGGTGGCGGGCGGGCATTCCATCGACGCGCCGGAACCGATCTACGGACTGGCGGTCATCGGCATCTGCAAGCTTTCGAGCCTGCGCAAGAACAGCGGCGCGCGTCCGGGAGACACGCTGATCCTGACCAAGGCAATCGGTGTCGGCATATACTCTGCTGCCTTCAAGAAGCAGGAACTCGACAGCGCCGGTTATGATGAAATGATGGCGTCCGTCACCTTGCTGAACCGGGTTGGCGCCGAACTTGGCAAGGATGATGCCGTTCATGCCGTCACCGACGTCACCGGCTTCGGCATTCTCGGCCATGCCCTCGAAATGGCACGCGGTTCGAATGCGGGCATTACCCTTGATTATACCGCCCTGCCCTTTCTCAAGCAGGCCGAACGACTGACGCAAGGCGGTTTCGTGACCGGAGCCTCCACCCGCAACTGGGCAAGTTACGGCCATGAGGTGCGGCTTCCGGACGATTATCCGCTCTGGAAACAGCAATTGCTGACCGACCCGCAGACATCCGGCGGCCTTCTCGTATCCTGTACGCCGGGCGAAGCCGAAAGGCTTCTGAACAGCATCCGCGGCGCAGGTTACCCATCTGCCAGCATCATCGGAACGGTGACGGATGATAAGGGCCACGTGACGGTGACAGGCTGAAAATTGTTGAGACCACTCATCAACAACTCGCTTGCTGTTTGGGCTGTTCCCCTCTGGAAATTGCCGCCATGAGGCGATAAAGGCAACAGGATAATATTTTCCAGAGGGACATCATGGGCTATTTTCCAAGTTGGCGTTTGACATCAAACGCCGTCGTGCTTCCTGACGAGCGCCTGCCAGCCGCCGCCGCCATACCAATGGGCGTGCAGCATCTTCTCGCAATGTCCGGCTCGACCATCGTGGCCCCGCTTCTGATGGGTTTCGATCCCAATGTGGCCGTCTTCTTCTCCGGTATCGGCACGCTTCTGTTCTTCGTGCTGACGGCAGGCCGTGTGCCGAGCTATCTCGGTTCGTCCTTCGCTTTCATCGCGGTTGTCATCGCCGCAACCGGCTATGGCGGTTCCGGCCCCAATCCCAATATCGCAATCGCACTCGGCGGCATCATCGCCTGCGGCGCGCTCTATGCCTTTATCGGCCTTGTGGTCATGGCCATCGGCACGGGATGGGTTGAAAGGCTGATGCCTCCGGTCGTCACCGGTGCCATCGGTGTTTCCATCGGCCTCAACCTCGCACCGGTCGCTGTCGGCCAGTTGAAGGGAACCGGCACGCATATAACCATCGCGTTGCTCACCGTTCTCTGCATGGCGATGATCGCCGCCTACGGACCGCGTGGGACCAAGCGCCTGTCGGTGCTTTTCGCTCTACTGTTCGGCTATCTGCTGGTCCTGATCCTCGGCAATGGCCTCGGTATCGTGCCCGGCATCGATTTCACCGCCGTCAGCAATGCCGCATGGTTCGGCCTGCCGCATTTCACCACGCCGGAATTCAACTGGCAGGCGATCACCCTCATCGCGCCGGTTGCCGTCGTGCTGGTGGCGGAAAATCTCGGCCATATCAAAGCGCTCGGTTCAATCACCGGCCAGAACATGGACCGTTATATCGGTCGTGGCTTCCTCGGCGATGGCATCGCCACCATGATCTCCGGTTCGGGCGGCGGCACAGGTGTGACCACCTATGCTGAAAACATCGGCGTCATGGCGATGACCAAGGTTTATTCGACCCTGATCTTCGTGATTGCCGCCATCATGGCGCTGATCCTTGGCATGTCGCCGAAATTCGGAGCCATCCTGCAGACCATCCCCGCCCCGGTTCTGGCTGGCCTGGCCGTTTCGGTGTTCGGCCTCATTGCCTCTGCCATGGCTCGTATCTGGATCGTCAACAAGGTGGACTTCGCGGATTCCCGCAACCTCTTCACCGCCGGCGTGGCGCTGATTTTCGGCGCGGGCGACTTCACGCTGACGATCGGCGATTTCGCCCTTGGCGGCATTGCGACATCGACGCTGGCGGCCCTCGTCTTCTACCAGTTGCTCGGCATCGGTCGTAGCGATAAGCCCGCGACATAAAAACAAAAGGAGCGGGCATGGGTCCCGCTCCTTCCATGTCGAAGCAATTCTTACTTGATCGACATCAATTACTATATTTCTATATCCGTCTATGTCTGAGAATGAAGATCATCTGGATGAGACGGGTTCATGCTATCAGACCTCTTCGAGCACAACCGGCAATGGGCAGCGGAAAAGCGCCAGGAAGACCCTGAATATTTCAGCCGCCTGTCATCAATGCAGCGTCCGGAGTATCTCTGGATCGGATGTTCGGACAGCCGCGTTCCGGCCAATGTCGTCACCGGATTGCAGCCGGGTGAGGTGTTCGTGCACCGCAACGTCGCTAACCTCGTCCATCGCGCCGATCTCAACTTGCTGTCAGTGCTTGAGTTTGCTGTCGAGGTGCTGGAGATCAGGCACATCATCGTCTGCGGCCATTACGGATGCGGCGGCGTACGCGCCGCCATGGCCGGTTATGGCCACGGCATCATCGACAACTGGCTCCAGCCGGTTCGCGATATCGCACAGGCAAACGAACAGGAGCTGGACGGCTTTATCGATCCCGAGGAACGTCTGAACCGGCTTTGCGAACTGACCGTCGCCTCGCAGGTGGAAAGCCTGTCGCGCACGCCGGTTCTGCAATCAGCCTGGAAGCAGAACAAGGATATTGTCGTGCACGGGTGGATGTACGGCCTCAAGGACGGCCTGTTGCGTGACCTTCAATGCGACTGCACGAAAAGCGTGCTGCATTTTTCCTGTCAGTCGGCGGGATAATCCGCAAGCAGCTTTTCTGCCCGGACGCGCATGTCCGGTTCGAGTTCGGCTGAGCGCCGCGCAAGCTTGTCGAAACAAACCGTAGTCGTCTCGTTAACCGCGCGCAGTTCACCGTCCAGCGAACCCACCATCATCTGGCGAAACGTGATCGACGAGCGCCCGACTTTCAGCACAAGCGAACGGATCGTCAGCAGGTCTCCGGCTGGCACTTCCTGCTTGTATTCGGTTGTCGAGCGCACATCCGCCCAACCAAAACCGTCATCGGGAATTTTCCCGGCAATGTGGCCCAAAAGCTGAAAGCTCGCATCGTCGAACATCCCGGCATAATGCCGGACATTCATGTGTCCCATGACATCGCACATCCACGGATGCGCGACGCCGACAAAGGTAACAAGACCGCTCATCGCGCCACCGACTGATAGCCACCCAGAAAGGCTGTGAGATTATCGCCCAGCGCGTCGCAGAGATAGCCACCTTCCTGCACGATAACGGTTGGCAGCCGAAGCTTTGCGATTGCTTCTGCAATGCGGCCGAAACCACCGGTGGTGACCGACAATCCGCCGAACGGATCGCCTTCAAACGGATCGAGGCCCAGCGCTACCACCAGCGCATCCGGCGCAAAGGCTTCGATACGGCGAAAAGCCGTATCGAGTGACACAAGGAACTCGGCGTCGCCGGATTTGCGCGGCAGTGGCAAATTGAGATTGTAGCCAAGTCCCGCTTCCTCGCCGCGCTCATCGGCATGGCCCCAGAAGAACGGATAGAAGCGCACCGGATCAGCATGAATCGAGACGGTCAGCACATCAGGGCGGGCATAGAATATACCCTGCGTGCCGTTGCCGTGGTGAAGATCGACGTCGAGGATCGCCACGCGCTGGGCTTTCGAGCGTAGCCGCTGGGCCGCGACCGCCGAATTGTTGACGAAGCAGAAGCCGCCCGCCACATCGGCAAAGGCATGATGCCCCGGCGGACGGCAGAGCGCATAGGCCGCGACCTCGCCTGCAAGCACCGCATCGGCGGCATCGACCGCGCTCCATGCGCTCCAGCACACGCTTTCCCATGTATGTTCAGCAATCGGGCAAGCCGTATCGGCCATGTGATAGCCGACCTGCCCGACTGCGGATGCGGGATAACGGCCATCACGCGCCAGCGGATGGATGTTCGGGATCACCTCTTCCGAAGCCTCTTCAATGCGCCGCCAGCGAGCATAGATATGCTGCAGGAATTCCAGATATTCCGGCGTATGCACGGCAGCAATCGGGCCAAGTCCATGATTTTGCGTACGGATAATCTCGCAGCCTGCGGCCTTTGCGCCAGCGAGCAGACGCTCGGCACGCTCCGGCTGTTCGGGGTTCGGCTGCGATGCACCGCTGGAAAGAAAGGCTTTCGGGTCGTGTCGTTTCTGCTCGACAGCGTAAAAGGCTTTCATGATTGCTCCCTCATTTGATTGATGCGGGCCAGACGGGCGAAATCATCGCCATAGGCGCCATGATCGCGGTCGGCTTCGATCCAGCCGATACCCAGCCGTTCGTAAAATCTCTGCGCTGCGACATTGTCCCGGTCCACGGCCAACCGTAGATAGACGCCGCCCCGCGCCATCGACCAGGAGGCGGCATGGCGCAAAAGCACCTCACCGATCCCCCTGCCGCGAAAGGCTTCATCGACGTAAAGGTCCTGCACGTAGACGCCGGGTTTGCCGTACCATGTCGAGAAGATCGGGAAGAACAGGGCGAGCCCGGCAAAACCTTCGTCCACCTCGGCGATCAGGCTGGTAAAAGCAGCGTATGGCCCGAAACCGTAACGGCGGAAATCCTCAACTGTGCAGGAGATTTTTCCCGCCGCGCCAAGCCCAGCGCCCATCGTACAGATTGCTGCGTGAATCTGTTCGGCATCGGCGAGTTCGCCAAGCCGGACCACGACGCCGGTTTTACTGTCCAACACGATCTTCGGCATCAGAACGCCACCCTGTCTCCACCTTTGAGACCCAGATATTCACGCGCCTCGTCAGGCGTTGCAACATCCAGTGACAGGCCGTCGAGGATGCTGCGGATGCGACGAACCTGATCGGCATTGCTCTTGGCTAGCTGGCCGCGCCCGTCATAAAGGCTGTCTTCCAGCCCGACACGCACATTGCCGCCCATGGCAGCCGCCATGGTAATCATCGGAATCTGATGCCGCCCAGCCGCCAGCACCGAGAAGGAATAGTCGTCGCCGAACAGCTTGTCGGCGATCCGCTTCATATGCATGAGATTGTCCGGGTCGGCACCGATGCCGCCCAGAACGCCGAAGACGAACTGGATGAACAGATGGCCCGACACCAGCCCCCGGTCGCGGAAATGCGCCAGCGAATAGAGATGGCCGACATCGTAGCATTCGAACTCGAAGCGCGTGCCGCAGCCCTGACCGAGGCTGGTCAGAATGCCTTCCATATCCGCAAAAGTGTTCTTGAATATCGAATGGCGTGTGGCTTCCAGCAATTCCGGTTCCCACGCATGCTTCCATTCACGCGGCTTGTCGAGTGCCGGGAACAACGCGAAATTCATCGAACCCATATTGAGCGAACACATTTCCGGTTGCGCTTTAAGCGGTGCGGCCAGCCGGTCTTCCAGCGTCATCAATGATGAACCGCCCGTGGAAATATTCACCACCGCCGCTGTCGATTGTTTGATGCGCGGCAGGAACTGCATGAACAGGTCCGGATTGGCGGATGGCCTGCCGTCACGCGGATCGCGGGCGTGGAGATGCAGGATGGATGCGCCCGCTTCCGCCGCTGCAATGGCTTCGCTCGCAATCTCGTCCGGTGTCACCGGCAGATGCGGCGACATGGTCGGCGTATGGACGGAGCCTGTCACCGCGCAGGTGATGATCACCTTGCGACGCGTTTTCTTCTTGTCGGTCATGATCCGGTTTCCTTACGCATTCACAGGCAGGTGGAGTTCACGCGCCAGAACCTCCAGCGTATCGCCGAGAATGGCGGTGATCTCGCCGACCTGTTCGCGGTTCACGACCATGGGTGGACAGACGAGGAAATGATCGCCTTCGACACCGCCGCGTGTGCGGCGCGAATAGATGATCAGGCCGCGTTCATAGGCGAGATCGACCATCCGTTGATGAGCGTTCAGTTCCTTCGGCAGCGGTTTCATGGTTTCGGGATCGGCGACGAACTCAGCAGCCAGCAACAAACCCTTGCCGCGCACATCGCCAATGAAAGGAAAGCGTTTTGCAAGCCCTTCCAGTTCGCCCTTCAGAGCGTCGCCCATACGGGCAGCGTTGCCGACCAGATCAAGGCGATCAATCTCCTGCAGCACCGCCTTGCCCGCTGCGCAGGCCAGCGGATTACCGGCATAGGTGAAGCCATGCAGGAAGCCGCCCGCATCCAGAACCGGCTGCACGATACGGGCTGGTGCCGCCATTGCGCCAAGCGGGCAATAGCCGGAGGCAAAGCCCTTGGAAAGCGCGATGAGGTCGGGCTTGCAATTCCAGTGGTCGCCGCCGAGAAACTTGCCGGTACGCCCGGCGCCGCTCATCACCTCGTCGTGGATCAGCAGGATGCCATAACGGTCGCAGATTTCGCGGATACGCGGATAATAGCTATCGGGTGCGACCAGCGCGCCGGTGGACGCCCCACCGATCGGCTCCATGATGAACGCGAGCACGCTTTCAGGGCCTTCTTCCTGAATCTTTTCCTCCAGCATGTCGGCATATTTCTGGCCGCGCTGTTCCATCGTGAGATTGTCGCGGTCGAGATAGGCGGTCGGTGCCGGAACTTTCGGCATTTCGCGCATGATGGGCGCGAAGGGCTCACTCAAAGCTGCATAGCCGGTGACAGCCAGAGCGCCAAGCGTGCCGCCGTGATAGGATGGAAAACGCGAAATCACTTTCCAGCGCTTGCCCTGCCCGGTCGCAACTGCCCACTGGCGGGCGAGCTTGATGCAGGATTCAACCGCTTCCGAGCCGCCGGAAACGAAGAAAATCTTGTCCAGACCTTCCGGCATCCGCTCGGCGGCCATGCGCGCCAGATCTTCCGCCGGTTCGTTTTCGAAATGCAGACGATAGGCGAAGGTCACGCGGTCCATCTGCTCTTTCATGGCATCGAGCACGTTGCGATTGCCGTGGCCGATATTGACCACCATCGCGCCGCTCGATCCGTCGATGACACGGCGTCCGTCCTGATCCCAGATATAGATGCCCTCGGCACGGTCGACCAGCGGCCTGCGCAGGCGCGACTGGTAGAAAAGATGCGATGCCGGGCGTTCGTTCTGTGCTTTTGTGTTGAGCATGGCGTTACTCTGTCAGCGCTTGAGATATTGGTTGAGAACATTGGCGGTCACACGCTCGACCATGCGGTCGCCGCGTTTGAGAGCCGCTACCCACTCGCAGCTTCCGGCGTGGAAAACCTCGCCCTTGCCACGTGGGAAATTGACGATCATGCCGCAGCCGCGCTTGATGCGTTCGACGGCTGCATCCCCATTGTCGCCGATCAGCGTATCGGCCACGAATTTGGCATCAGCATCGGAGAGGAACTGGTCGTCGGCTGGAATATCCGCGCTCTCCTCCTTGAGAGACGACATGCCGAGCGCCAGAATCTGCAATCCATCCGGTGCACCGCTGCCTTCCTCCGGTTCCGGCAATCCGCCCCGGATCACATAATCGAGCCCGTCGACTTCGTAACCGAAGGCGTGACCGTCAGCACCGAGAAGATCGCCGTAATAGATGCCGGTACCAGTAAAGGCCCAGTGTTCGGGGCGATAGACCGGGAAACCGCGCACGCCGCGCGGGGCGCAACCGCCCCAGCCGACATAAAGCCCGCGCAATGCATTGAGACCGAATGTCTCCGCTGCTGGCCGTCCGGTTTCTTTCGCTTCCCAGCAACCACTGGTGCGGCGCGGATCGGCGGAGCGATAGACCGGGTCTTCGGCGCGGGCGCGATATTTGTAGCAGGTCTGGCGCTTGCCATCATCTTCAAGCCGGGTCTGCCACATGAAATTGCCCGCAAAACGCGCTGCACGACCACCGCCATCGACATAATGATCAACGGCATCGCGCATTTCCCATGTCCAGTATTCGTCGTGACCGACAAAGGCCACGCAATCATAACCGTCGAGGATTTCAGGCGAGAAATGCAACTCGTGCTGGCTGGCGAGATCAACCGCATAGCCTTCCCGCTCGGCCCAGCGGAAGAACAGGCTGTCATAGCTTGCCCAGCCGGAAGAGGTATATTTCTTGGAATAGCCATTGGCATAGGCCCATTCCATATGCGGATAGCGCGGGGGTGCGGCAGGCGGCGTCACAAATTCCAACGGCACGCGAGGCGCGTCGGATGGCAGGACAACAAAGCCGCGGCAGAACGGGCGCTCGATGCTCACCGTCGTTGCATATTGATCGCCATTCGGCCCGGTAATGCCCTGATAATGATTAGAACCGCCCCAGGTATTATAGGCGGTCCATGTGCCGGTCGCGGCGACCTGCAGGATACGACCGGGCTTGCGGCCCGCCGCCGGGCGCAGGATGAAAAGGTGGTGGCAATGGATCGACTGTCCGTCATTGCCATGCGCCTTCAGCGTGATGCGATAGGCGCCGGAAGGCCAGTTTTCATCCGTCTTGAAGGCAAATGTCGTTTCCCAGCCGCAGCCAACAACCGAACATTGCGCAGGTGTTTCCTGCCATTTGCAGTCGATCCCGCGTTTGGAGAAGACCGGTGTTTCCACGGCTCCGTCCCGCACGATTTCGATATCGAAACGCGAGGCGGTCGCACTCACCTGCAGATGGACAGTCGCGCCCGGCAAATAGGAATAGGCATCGGTGTAGCACCAGATTTCGCCGCGCGGCCCGTCCATGCCGGGATATTCATAATAATGGCCAAGGACTGCTTCGCGCCGTTGTGCCGGGGTCAGCCCGAAATCGGGGAACTCGTTAACGTTTCTCTCGCTCATCCGACACCTCACGCAGCCAGATATTTCTTAAGGAAAGAGCGGGTGCGCTCCTGCACCGGATTGCTCAGAATCTGATCCGGCGGTCCTTCTTCCACCACCACACCGCCATCCATGAACAGGATGCGGTCGGCGACCTCGCCTGCAAACCGCATCTCGTGCGTGACGATCAGCATCGTCATATGTTCGGCGGCGAGCTGCTTCATGACAGCATTGACTTCATCCACCAGCTCGGGATCGAGCGCCGAGGTGGCCTCGTCGAACAGCATCACCTTCGGCTGCATGGCGAGCGCACGCGCAATGGCCACGCGCTGCTTCTGCCCGCCCGACAGGCGCGAAGGGTAGACGTCGATCTTGTCGGCAAGCCCCACCTTCGACAGAAGCTCCAGCGCCAGCGTGCGGGCCGCGTCCTTGCCCATGCCCTTGAGCTTGATCGGGCCGAGCGTGATGTTTTCGAGTACCGTCAGATGCGGGAACAGATTGAAGTGCTGGAATACCATGCCCATCTGCTGGCGCACCGCGTTAATGTGCTTTTCAAACGCCTGTCCAGTCAGCGGCTGGTTGACCTGCACGCCATCGAGCCAGACTTCGCCGCCATTCAGCGTTTCCAGATGATTGATCGAACGCAGAAGTGTGCTCTTGCCGGAACCGCTGGGGCCGATGATCGCCACGATCTGGCCGCGCGCCACCGAAAGGTCGATGCCTTTCAGTACTTCCAGCTCACCATAGGCTTTGCGGGCGCCCTTCACTTCGACCATCGGTTTTGCGGATTTGGGGCTGCTCATCGCGTGACCTCCACTTTTCTTTCAATGCGTCGCAAACCGGCCTCAAGGACGAGATTGACCGCGTAATAGATGGCCGCGACGGTGATATAGAATTCGAATGGGCTGAAGGTTTCGCTGATGGCAAGCTGGGCGCTATGCACCAACTCGGCAATGCCGATGATCGAAACCAGCGACGTATCCTTCAAAAGAACGATCATGTTGTTGCCAATCGGCGGGATCGTGTTGCGGATCGCCTGCGGAATGACGACATAGCGCAAAGCCTGACCGTGGCTGAAACCGATGGAACGGGCGCCTTCCATCTGACCCGGATCGACTGCCACAATGCCTGCCCGGATGATATCGGCATTATAGACGGCAAAGTGCAGGCTAAGGCCGATAATGCCAGCGCCAAGGGCGGGAATATTGATGCCGATCTGTACCAGCCCGAAATAAATCAGAAACAGTTGCAGCAGCAGCGGCGTTCCCATGAAAAGCCACATGAAAAACCGTACCGGCCAGGCGAGTATGGCAGGCGCATAAAGCACCACCAGCGCAAATGCGATGCCGAATACGAAGCTTAAGAACGCCGATGCAACGGTTAGAACAAGCGTCCACCACAATCCGGTCAGAAGCAGATCCGTATAGGGAGTGACGATGCTGAAATCGAGAGCCTGCATCCAGTCCTCCTCACTGCGCCGCAAAGCGTTTGTCGAGAAAATCGACCCCGCGCGCCATGACATAGATGATGATCATGTAGAGAACGGCGGCCACGCCGAAAATCTCGAACGGCTTGTAGGTCGAACCAATGAAACGCTGCGCCGTATAGGTCAGTTCAACCACCGAAATCGTAGAGACCAGCGCCGAGCCTTTCAAAAGAGCAATGGCGTTGACGCCGAGCGGGCGGATCATGAGGCGAGCCGCCTGCGGCAGCACAACAAGCCGCATGGTCTGGCCACGCCCGAAGCCGATGGAGCGCGCCGCTTCGCTCTGGCCGCGATCGACACTCTGGATTGCGCCACGGATCGATTCCGACATATAGGCACCGATGTTCAGCCCGAGCCCGATGACGCCAGCGGCAAACGGTTCCAGATTGATGCCGATCTGCGGACCGCCGAAATAGAGGATGAAGAGCTGGACAAGGCAGGGCGTACCGCGAAAGACGCTGACATAGGCGATTGCAAGCCCGCGCAAAATGGGTGAGCGGGACAGGCGCGCAGTCACAAGTGTTGCAGCCACCGCAAGGCCCAGGATGAGGGCCAGCGCAGAAATCTGCACAGTTACCCATGCCGCCTCCAGAAAAAACGGGAGGACGCGCTGCATCAACGCAAAATCCATCGGAAAACTCCGGTCAATCGGTTCTCAACCGGCCCGGACATATGCCGGGCCGGGATGACGTATCAGCGAATGTCGCTGCCGACCCATTGCATCGAGATCTTCTCGTAGGTGCCGTCGGCCATGATCTCGTCAAGCGCCTTCTGCATCGCCGCCTTCAGCTCCGGATTGTTCTTGCGGATGGCGATGCCGATGGCAACGCTGCCGCCTTCAATGTCCGGCGTATCGAGCTTGCGGACCTTCTGGCCGGTTTCCTTGATCGCCACCATGACCGGGATGTTGTCGACAACGATGGCGTCAACACGACCCGAATTCAGTTCGAGCATGAGTTCCGGCAGGCCCTTATAGGTGCGAATGGTCCAGCCGCCCTGCTCACGCGCCCACTTCTCATGGGTTTCACCAAGCGTCACACCCAAGGTCTTGTCCTTGAGATCGTCGAGCTTCTGAACGGCGGAGTCTTCCTTCACGAAAACCGCGCGACCTGCATGATAATACGGTCCCACGAAGTCCACCGCCTTCTCGCGCTCCGGCGTGATCGTCATGGAACCGACGACCGTATCGAACTTGCCCGCCCGAAGACCGGCAACGATGCCATCCCAGGCCGTGGTGATGAGCTGCGGCTTCAACTGCATGCGCTCGGCAATCGCCGCACCGATGGAAGCATCGAAGCCCACGACCTCGTTCTTCTCGTTGACGAAATTGAACGGCGGGTACTGGCCGCTCATGGCGATCTTCAGTTCGCCCGATGCCTTGATCTTTTCAAGATCATCCGCCTGTGCGGGCGCAACCGCAAAAACTGCTGTGGCAGCAATCGCGGCAGCGGCAATGAAACCCGTGAATTTGTTAAACATGCTGTTCCCGACTTCCTCTTGATTGTTTTTCTGAGGCTATTTGATGCCTCTCAATATTCATGATTGCTTTTATGGATGCATTTCGCAAATAGATAATGGGAATGGATTACATAGATTTCATGAATGGATAAAACCATGTCGCTGCATCGCCCCGAGCGTCTTGTCTGGGATCTGGACTGGAACCTTCTGCGTAGTTTTGTGGTGATCGCCGAAGTCAAAAGTATCACCCGCGCCGCCGAGCGCCTCAACCTCAAACAGCCAAGTGTGAGCAATGCGCTGCGCCGGCTGGAAGACCGCATCGGCCAGCGGTTGGTGGAGCGTGACGCCACGCATTTCGAGCTGACCGAAGTTGGCAAACTCCTCTACGAACAGAGCATCGAAGTCTTCGGTGCCATTTCCCAACTGCCGCAATTGGTGCGCGGCGTCGGTGACGATGTGACCGGCCATGTCACCATTTCAGTCGCCAGCCACATTGTTTCGCCCATTTTCGATCAGGCGCTTGCGCTGTTTCACGAACAACATCCCCGCGCAACGCTGACGATCAACGTATCCGCCAGCACCGAAGTCGCCCGGCTGGTGCGAGAGAAGCGCACCTCGTTCGGGCTTGGTCTGGTGAGCAATCGCGATCCGGCGCTGGATTACACCATGGTCTATCGTGAATTCTTCGGCTTTTTCTGCGGCCCCCGGCACCGGATGTTCGGCCAGTCCGGGCTGACGCTCGCCGATCTGAAGGGAGAACCATCGGTATCGTTTCAGACCGATCATATTGCCGACGCGCTGCGCCCTGTGGCCTTGCTGCGCAGTGAAGCGCGGCTTTCGCCGGATGTCGTCGGCACCTCGTCGAGCCTTGAAGAAGTGCGCCGGATGATTATCACCGGTCTTGGTATCGGCCCGCTTCCGCTGCATGTAGCGCGACGCGAGATCGATGACGGTCTTCTCTGGCGCCTGCCGCCCTACGATAACCCGCCGGCAATCGATGTTTTCCTGATCCACAATCCGGAAACCAATCTCAACAAGGCCGAAAAAGCCATGCTGGCCGGACTGAAGGCGTTGATTGCCTCCACCCCGCTGGAAGACCGTATTTACGGAGATTGACGAGCGGGCAAAGCCCGCTCGCCCCTTATCATTCTGCCGCTTCTGCAGCGCATAGCGTATTGCATTCGACAGCGTCCCGCGCGCCAGACAGGCTCGCCTGACCAAGCGCGACAACTACTGCGGCGCTGAGGCTGGCCACGACAGAAACCCAGCAGCCGTTTGCGGCACCAAAATTGTCGACCACCCAGCCGGCAACGAACGCGCCAAACGCCATCCCGATACCGATGCCGGTCATCACCCAGGTTATGCCTTCGGTCAGCATCGTCTCCGGCACGCGGCGTTCGATCAGACCGAAGGCTGTGATGAATGTCGGAGAAATCGCAACACCGCTGACGAACACCGCCGTTGCAAGAAGCGTGGTCGACGTACCGGCAAAAGGTAGCGGCAAGGCCGTCAGTGCCAGCACGCTGACGGCAATCATCAACTGGCGTTGCAGAGGCATACGAAGCGCCAGTGCCCCAAGCGTTATCCCGACAAGGAACGAACCGATCGCGTAGACGCCGATCACAAGGCTGGCGGCGCCGGGCTGACCAAGCTCGCTTGTGATCGCCACGGCGCTGACTTCAGCGGTCGCAAAGGTAGAGCCGACGAAGATGAGTGCCAGCGTGATGATCTGAACGGGACGCGACCAGATTGCGGAGCGTTGCGGGCCATTCTGATCGAGCACACGAACCGGCGGCTCACTGGAACGCTGCAAAAGGAAGGCAGTCGTGCCCACGGCCAGGAAAGCCGTGCTGATAAGCATCCCCGCTTCGGGAAACAACGAAACCGCCAAAGCCACGGAAAGGGAAGCACCTGAAATATAGACCAGTTCATCTGCAGCCGACTCGAACGCGAAAGCGGTATTCAATTCAGGACGGTTGCGGAAAATTTCGGTCCATCTTGCCCGCACCATTGCCGGGATGCTGGGCATGGCACCAGCAAAGAATGCCGAGACGAACAATGTCCAGTTCGCCCAACCCAGATTTGTTGCCGCAATCAGAAGAGCGAAGGCTATCACCGAGACGATTGTGGCGGGCATGACGATGCGGCTTTGCCCGTAACGATCGACAAGCCGCGATATTTGCGGCGATATGAATGCATTCGTCAGTGCGAAGGTGGCCGAAACCGCGCCCGCAAGCCAATATTCGCCATGGGTCTGCGCAAGCATAGCCACGATACCGACCGGCGCCATCGCAAAGGGAAGACGGGCGAAGAACGCAGCCGCCGAAAAGCCGATAGCGCCTGGGGCGCTGAAAATTTCTCTATATGGATTGGACATCGGAGTGGGTCCTTGAAAGGGAGAATTACATCACTTGCATACGGTCCGTATGTTAATTAAATAATTGATACGCGGCGTATGTCAACTAATATACGCAGCGTATGCAAATAAAAGGAACCATGATGCGTAAACCGCGAAGCGAAATGATTGCCGAAACAAGGACGAAGCTGATGGCTGCGGGGCGCAAGGCCTTCGGGACCGCTGGCTATACTGAGGCTTCGATGGATGATTTTACCGCCTCCGCCGGGCTGACACGCGGCGCGCTCTATCACCATTTCGGTGACAAGAAGGGTCTTCTGCAAGCCGTGATCAACGAGATCGATTGCGAGATGGCCGCGAGACTATGCACGATTTCTGCGAGGGCACCCGACCGCTGGCAGGGTTTTGTCGACGAGAATGCGGCCTATATCGAGATGGCGCTTGAACCGGAAATCCAGCGGATCATGTTTCGCGACGGGCCGGCAGTGTTCGGCGATCCTTCGAGCTGGCCGAGCGCCAATGGCTGTATCCGCACGATAGCCACAAGCCTCGATGCCTTGCGTGAAGAAGGTGTCATCGTCGATATCGACTCGGAAGCCGCCGCGCGGCTGATCAATGCAGCGAGCAGCAGCGCCGCGCAATGGATCGCCAATTCGGACGATCCCGAAGCCACGTCAAAGCGAGCCGTCAAGGCGTTCAGGACGTTTCTGGAAGGTCTGTTGAAGCGGAAAAATTGAGCTATTCTTTGTATTAACGCACATTTTATCCGAAAACCGTTTCACACTTTTCGGGATGCGCTCTAGCCCGACACGATCGACGTGAAATCAGCCGTACCTGCAAAACGCGCGGCCCTTACCTTGCCGTATTTGCTCTTGTCGATGACGAGATGTTTCTCGACGGCGCGCTGCATGGCCATCTGCTTGATCGGCACTTCATGGAAGTGCGAGCAGGTGACCCCGTGCTGATCATCGACGCCGCCAGCCGACAGAAAAGCCTTGTTGATGTTGACGCGCTTCAGGACGTCAATCCCCTCGTCACCTGAAAACGATGCCGCTTCCGGGTGATAGAGCCCACCCAGAACGATGAGACGCACATCGCTGCGCTGCGACAGGATTTCTGCAATGTTGAGAGCGTAGCAGACAACTGTAATATGCTGGTCCTGCGGGATGCGATGAGCAAGGTGCGGCATCGTGGTGCCGCAATCTATGAAAACAGTATCATAGGGTTCGATCAATGCAGCGGCCGCCGCGCAAGCCTGCGCTTTCGCATTGGCATGGCTGTCTTTTTCAAAATCAAAGACATAATCGCCGTTCAAGCCGTCCTGTGTCGGGATAATGTAACCACCCAAACAATTGAGCATTCCACCGTCGCTGCCGATATCGCGGCGGATCGTCATTTCCGACACGCCAAGACGCGCTGCCGCATCGCGCAGACGAAGCACACCGACTTCATCTACGAGTGCCGACAATTCGGCAATCCGCTCTTCTTTCCGGCTGATTCTGCTCACGCTATCCCCATTATTCGCAGTTCGCTCACCCGTTTATACGTCCGTCACAATTCACGCAATTGCGATCATCCGATCTTGACAGGCTGAATATAAATGTGAAACGATCCAAACATAATGATCGGATTATAACATTATAATTCGCATTGTTGGGAGGATATGACAACAGGGTTTTGCGCACGCCGAACAGAATTCGTTCTTCGGCCAGCAGACCGGGGAGCGTCAAACAGGCGGGAAAACAGATTGCATTTTCGCCCGGCCGCGAAGCCGGGCATGGAGGAGAACGCTGACGCGCCCCACCGTTCCGGGGCGCGTCAGCGTCAGTATCGTCCTTCTGCGGCCAATGGCGCGGCAGGACACAGAGTTCGGAGTTCCTTCCGGCTGATATGCCAGATGGGGCTCCGGCATTTGAAGTAACGCGCATTCTGTCCGCAACGGTCAGGAATGCGTCTTGGGAGGAAACACCGGTGAAAAAATTTCTAGCATCCGTGGCGATTGCCATGTCCGTTGCCGTTCCGCACGCTTTCGCGGAAGGCGTTGTTGATACGTCGAAAATCAATAAAGAGCTAATCACCACTGCCAATGACAAGAAGTACACCATCGCGACTGTCGTGAAGGTGGACGGCATTGCCTGGTTTGACCGCATGCGTGATGGCGTCGACCAGTTCAAGGCCGACACCGGCAACGACGTCTGGATGGTCGGCCCGAGCCAGGCGGATGCCGCGGCACAGGTGCAGATCGTTGAAAACCTGATTGCGCAGGGTGTTGACGCTATTGCCATCGTTCCGTTCTCGGTTGAAGCGGTGGAACCGGTTCTGAAGAAGGCGCGCGAACGCGGCATCGTGGTCATCAGCCACGAAGCATCCAATATCCAGAACGTCGATTTTGATATCGAAGCCTTCGACAACAAGGCCTACGGCGCGAACCTCATGAAGGAACTCGGCAAGTCGATGGGCGGCAAGGGCAAATATGTCACGACCGTCGGCAGCCTGACCTCCAAGTCGCAGATGGAATGGATCGATGGCGCCGTCGAATACCAGAAGGCTAACTTTCCCGAAATGGCCGAGGCGACCGGTCGTCTGGAAACCTATGACGACGCCAACACCGACTATAACAAGCTCAAGGAAGCGATGACCGCCTATCCGGACATCAAGGGCATTCTCGGCGCGCCGATGCCAACTTCTGCCGGTGCCGGACGCCTGATCGCCGAAGGCGGCCTCAAGGGCAAAGTCTTCTTCGCAGGCACGGGCCTCGTTTCGGTGGCTGGCGAATATTTGAAGAACGACGACGTCCAGTACATCCAGTTCTGGGACCCTGCCGTTGCAGGCTACGCCATGAACATGCTGGCCGTCGCCGCACTTGAGAAGAAGAACGACCAGATCAAGGCCGGTCTCAATCTGGGCCTGCCTGGCTATGAAAGCCTGCTGGCGCCGGACGCTGCCAAACCGAACCTGCTCTACGGCGCAGGCTGGGTCGGCGTGACCAAGGAAAACATGGATAAGTACGACTTCTAGTATCCATGAATGTTCGATGGGAGGAGCTTGATGCCCCTCCCATCCTGCAAATCGCATTCCAGCCTTGCATGAGGCCCTTCATGAGTGAAAACCTGATCGAACTGCGCCATATCGGAAAACGCTTCGGCGGCGTCAGGGCGCTGGACGATGTTTCCTTCGCCATCAAGCCCGGTGAAATCCACTGTCTCGCGGGCGAGAACGGTTCCGGCAAATCCACCATCATCAAGGTCATGTCGGGCGTCTACACGCCGGAAGACGGCGAGATACTGATCGACGGCAAAACCGTCGGCAAGCTCACCCCCGTCAAATCGGTTCATCACGGCATTCAGGTGATCTATCAGGACTTCTCGCTGTTCGGGAACCTGACCGTTGCCGAAAATCTGGCAATCAATACTTTCCTCATTGAAGGCCGCAAAGGCGTCGACTGGAAGCGCGTGCGCGAACTGGCGCAAAAGGCGCTGGAACGGCTCGGCGTCAGCATCGACCTCGATGCAGATGTGGACAGCCTGCCGACATCGGGCAAGCAGATCGTGGCGATTGCGCGCGCCGTGATGGCGGACGCCCGCCTCATCATCATGGACGAGCCGACCACCGCCCTGACGCGTCATAAAGTCGATGCGCTGTTCAAGATCGTGCGCGATATTCAGGCACAGGGCATTGCGGTGCTCTTCGTCAGCCACAAGATGCGCGAAATGCTGGAAATCAGCGAAAGGCTGACCGTCTTCCGCAATGGAAAGAAAGTTGCTGAAGGCCCGATTTCGGATTTCGACGAACCGTCGATCACCCGCGCCATGACAGGTCAGGAACTCACATCGGACCATTATCACTGGACCTCGCGTGAAGGTGCTTCGGTCAATCCGACCCTCGAAATCAAGAACCTTTCTGTTCCGGGCTCGGTGGAAAATGCCAGCCTCACTCTCAACGCGGGCGAGATCGTCGGCATATCGGGACTGATCGGCTCCGGTCGCACCGAACTAGCGCTGGCACTCTTCGGCATGAAGCCGCATTTCACCGGCTCCGTTCGGATCGACGGCAAGGATATCCATCCGAAAACCGTACAGGAGGGGATCGCCTGCGGCGTCGCCTATGTGCCGGAAGACCGCCTGACGGAAGGACTGTTTCTGACGCAATCGATCGAACGCAACATCATCGTCACCTCGATCGAGAAATTCGTGCGTGGTCTCTTCATCGACCGAAAGAAGGCCAACACCACGACCCGCGACATGTTCTCGGCACTGCATATCGTCGCCCCCGGCCCGCATACGCCGGTCAATCACCTGTCGGGCGGCAACGCACAGCGTGTGGTGCTGGCCCGCTGGCTTTTGACCGGCGCGAAAGTGCTGATCCTCAACGGGCCGACCGTCGGTGTCGACGTCGGCTCCAAGGCGCAGATTCACAACATCATCCGCAAGCTCGCCCACGATGAAGGGCTCGCTGTTCTGATGATCTCAGACGATGTGCCCGAGCTGGTGCAGAACTGCAATCGTGTGCTGGTGATGCATCGCGGACGTTTCGTCGACGAACTTTCCGATGAAGCCATGACCGAAGATGCCGTCAATGACCGGCTCAAGACGCTGAATTGAGGAACCGGCACATGAAGTTTTTCCGCAGTACCGAATTCATCATTGCCTGTGTGCTGTTCGCGGCGATGGTCATTATCGGCCTCATCAATCCGGCGTTCTGGTCGCTGGACAATATCTTCGGCCTTCTGCGCTCCAATGTCGTGATCGGCATCATGGCGCTCGGCGTTCTGCTGGTGATGATTTCCGGCGGCATCGACGTCTCCTTCACCGCCTTTGCCATCGCGGCCATGTATCTGACCGTCCGCGCCATGGTCTATCTCGGCTATGACGGGGTGTTCATTCCATTCGTAGCGGCAACGTTGATTGGTCTGCTGCTCGGCGCATTCAACGGTTTCATCATTCATCGCTTCAAGATGATCCCGCTGATCGTGACGCTCGGCACAGGCTCCATCGTGCGCGGGCTCGTGCTGGGCCTTGTCGGTACCAGCACCGTCAACATCAACAAGATGCCGAAAGAACTGATCGAATTCGGCAAGACGGATGTGATCTCGCTGACATCGGCCTCTGGCACGGCGTTCGGGCTGACCGCAATGTTCCTCGTCTATCTGGCGCTGGCGCTGCTGATCCACCTGATCCTAAACTATACGATGATCGGACGCAGCGTTTATGCCTATGGCGGCTCGCCGGAAGCGGCAAAGCGCGTCGGCTTCAATACCCGCCGCACGATCTTCTTCGTCTATTGCGTGGCCGGAGCGCTCGCAGGTTTCGCGGGCCTTCTGCATTCCTCGATGATCTGGCTTGCCAATCCGCGCGATTTCGTCGGGCTTTAGCTGGACGTGATCGCAGCCGTGGTTCTAGGCGGCGCATCGATCTTCGGCGGACGCGGCACCGTTCTCGGTACGTTGATGGGTGTCTTCATGCTCGTCATGGTCAAGAACTCGCTCATCATCATGAAGGTGGACACCACATGGCAGCGCGTCGTGGTGGGCCTCATCATCATCGTCGCCACAGCCATCACCGCATGGCGCGACCGCAAAAGCATCGCCTGAAAGGAAAACGCGACATGAAACAGTCTTTTGACATGCGCCGCATCCTTGGCGGAGATAACAACATCATCCAGCTCATCGTCATCACAGTGTTGGTCTTTGCGCTGATGACCTGGATGAACCCGGACAAGTTCCTACGCTATTACAACTTCGAATCCATCAGCTACATCATGCCGGAGCTGGGCATCCTCTCCGTCGCCATGATGATTGCCATGCTGACGGGCGGTATCGACCTGTCGGTGGTGGGCATCGCCAATCTGGCGGGCATCATGGCCGGGGTTTACTTCCATTCCTCCATGGTGCAGGCGGCACAGACTTCCGGCTCGGGAATGCTGTTCTATACTATCATCGGCATATTGCTCGCCTTGCTTATCGGACTGGTAGCGGGGCTGGTCAACGGCCTGTTGATCGCCAAGCTGCGCATCACGCCGATCCTCGCCACACTCGGCACCGGACAAGTCTTGATGGGGCTGGCCCTTGTTCTGACCGGCGGACCGGCCATCGTCGGTTTTCCCGATGCCTGGAACTGGGTTGGCAACGGCAAGATGTTCGGCGTCGCCACGCCGTTCCTGCTGTTCATCGCGGTGTGCATCGTCGTGGCAATTCTGCTGACCCGCACGACGCTCGGCATCAATCTCATGCTGATCGGCACCAATCCGCGTGCCGCCGTCTTCGCCGGTATCCGCAAGGATCGCATGATACTCTATTCCTACATGCTCACCGGCGTGCTTGCTTCCATAGCCGGGATCATCCTGTCGGGCCGCACCAACGCAGCCAAGTCGGACTATGGCGCATCCTATCTGCTGCAAGCCGTGCTGATCGCCGTTCTCGGCGGTACCAACCCGGCGGGCGGCAAGGGGCGTGTGCTGGGTATCGCCATCGCGCTGATCGCTCTGATGCTGCTTTCGTCGGGCTTCCAGATGATGCGGTTCTCCAACCACCTCATCGATTTTATCTGGGGCGCGTTTCTCATTCTCGTCATCGCGATCAACGCATCGCGCAATCAGGGCAGGTGACCCCTTATGCAGGACATCGAATTTCATCTTCGCCGTCAGGATTTTGTCCAACAGCCGCATGTCATCGCCAATACCTACGGCCTTAGCGTTACGGCCTTTCGCTATCCAAGCGGTATCGAGGCGCTGCTGGTCGAGAACGAACGCGGCAACATCATCGTACTGCCCTTCATGGGGCAGATGATCTGGGGTGCGGAGTTCGACGGCGTCGACCTGACCATGGGCAACAGCTTCTCCATGCCGCGCCCGGCCACGACCATTGTCGAGACCTATGGCTGCTTTGCTTTCCACAGCGGCATCCTGCGCAATGGTTGTCCTTCGCCTCAGGACAATCATCTTCTGCATGGCGAAATGGCCTGCGCGAAGATGGATAAGGCCGGGCTTCTATTCGGCCATGACGAGCGCGGCGCTTTCGTGGAAATCACCGGTGAATATGAATATGTGATGGGCTTCGGCGCGCATTATCTGGCACGGCCGAGCGTGCGGCTTTATGCTGATGAAACATTGTTCGATATCACCATGGACGTCGAGAACCTTTCATCCGCTCCCATGGAGCTGATGTATATGTGTCACGTCAATTTCGCCTATGCGGAAGGTGCGCAGATCGTGCAGCCGGTGCCCTACACACCGGATCACGTGCAGGTGCGCACTGCCGTTCCCGGTCACGTTACGCCCAATGATGATTACCTGTCGCTGATCGACGAACTGGCCACCGATCCAGCCGCGATGGAAGTGCTGGACGAGCCGGAGCGCTACGATCCCGAACAGGTTTTCTATATTCGCGGCCTGCCGAAAGATGCCGAAGGCAACACCCATCTGATGATGCAGCTTCCCGAGGGCGACGGATTTGGCATTTCTTACCCGACCGAAATCTTCCCAAAAACCGTGCGCTGGATTCTCGTGAACGGGGATTCCCAGGTTGCAGCCTTTGCCCTGCCCTCGACCTGCGAGCCGGAAGGCTATCTGGCGGAAAAGGCCAAGAACAATGTGCAGGTGCTGGTATCGGGTGAACGCGCCGTCTTCCCCGTGCGCGTCGGTTATCTCGATACCGCAGCCGCCGAACAGTTTGAAACAAAAATCTGTTCACTCCAGACCGCCTGAATTTGAAGGAAATACCCCATGACGAAGAAAATCGGTGTGGTCGGTTCCAACATGGTGGATCTCATCACCTATGTGAACCGTATGCCCGGCCCCGGCGAAACGCTGGAAGCGCCGACATTTGAAATCGGCTGCGGCGGCAAGGGTGCCAATCAGGCTGTGGCTGCTGCACGCCTTGGTGCAGATGTGATGATGGTCACGCGTGTGGGCGACGATATTTTCGCCGACAACACCATCCGCAACCTGAATGAATTCGGCGTCGATACGCGTCATGTGCGCAAGGTTCCCGGCAAGTCGAGCGGCGTTGCGCCGATCTTCGTCGAACCATCCGGCGAAAACTCGATCCTCATCGTCAAGGGCGCCAATGCCGATCTTCTGCCTGCCGAAGTCGACAAAGCTGCCGACGATCTGAAAGCTTGCGGCCTTATCCTGATGCAGATGGAAGTTCCGGTCGAGACTGTCTACCACACCATCGCTTTTGCCGCCGAAAACGGCATCGAAACCATTTTGAATCCTGCGCCTGCCGCCGCTGATCTTGATCCCGAACTGATCCGGCAGGTGACCTTTCTCGTGCCCAATGAGACCGAACTGGCGATCCTCTCCGGTCTGCCGACCGGCACGGACGACGAAATCGTCACTGCGGCGCGTTCGCTCATCGCGCGCGGCATCCGCACCATCATCGTCACACTCGGCGGGCGCGGTGCGCGCATGATTACAGCAAGCGAAATCGTCAATATTCCACCGGTCAAAGTCACGCCAAAAGACACGACCGGCGCGGGCGACGCTTTTATCGGCTCCTTTGCCCGCTTCTACGCCGGGACCGGCAATGTGGAAGCCTCGCTTCGCAAAGCAGCGCTCTACGCGGCTCATTCCATTACCCGGCCCGGCACGCAGAAAGCCTATGCCAGTTGGGAAGAATTCGAAACGTTCTGCCGCGATCACACTCCCACGATCGAATGCGCCTGAACGCATCTCAACTTATGAACGGACAATGAAATGACCGAAGCCCTCCCCCGTAATACCGGGACACCGCTCAAGCCGGAATGGTTTGAGGACGTGTCCGTCAATCGCAGCGCTTCCGAGCGCCGCGCCGCCACAATCAGCGCCCGCCGTTCGGTGAAAAAGGAATATCAGGCCGCGTGGCTCATCCGCGCCGTCCAGTGCATTGACCTCACCACGCTCGCAGGCGACGACACGGCGGGGCGCGTGCGCAGGCTCTGTGCCAAGGCGCGCCGTCCGGTGCGCGAAAATATTCTGGAAGCGCTCGGCCTTGCAGATGCGAGCATCACCACCGGCGCTGTCTGCGTTTATCCGACCATGGTGCCGCATGCGGTGAAGGCGCTTGAAGGCTCCGGCATTCCGGTCGCCTCTGTTGCAACCGGTTTTCCCGCCGGACTGACCCCGCTGCCGCTTCGCCTTGCAGAAATCACCTATGCGGTTGAACAGGGTGCGCATGAAATCGACATCGTGATTACGCGCGAGCATGTGCTGACACAAAACTGGTCAGCCCTCTACGACGAGATTGCCGCCATGCGCGAAGCGTGCGGTGAAGCGCATATGAAGGCGATCCTCGCCACCGGCGACCTCAACACGCTGACCAATGTCTATCGCGCTTCGATGGTGGCGATGCAGGCAGGCTCCGATTTCATCAAGACCTCAACGGGCAAGGAAGACGTCAACGCCACTTTGCCGGTGAGCCTGACCATGGTGCGAGCACTGCGCGATTATGGCGAGCTGTCCGGTCAAAGCGTCGGCTTCAAACCGGCGGGTGGCCTCAAGACCGCCAAGGATGCGCTCACCTGGCTCAGCCTCATGAAAGAAGAGCTCGGTAATCGCTGGCTGGAGCCCGATCTTTTCCGCATCGGCGCAAGCTCGCTTCTCGGCGATATCGAACGGCAGTTGGAGCACTTCGTGACCGGACGCTACTCCGCCGCCAACCGTCACGCCGCTGCTTAAACTTGGAATTTCGCATTCTCCTACGCAAAACCGCTTCGCACTTTTGCTGGAAATGCTCGTAAGGAATATAAATATGCGACCCATCAAGGACATCCTGAAGACCATGGAATATGGACCTTCCCCCGAAGCAAACGGCGATGTGAACCTGTGGCTGGAACAGCATGGCCGCTCTTTCGGCCATTATATCAATGGCATTTTTGTCAAACCGGAAGGCCCTAAGACGATTGCGGTTGCCAATCCGGCCAATAATGTCAAGCTCGCTGAAATCATCTGCGGCAGCGCGGAAGATGTCGATCAGGCGGTGAAAGCCGCCCGCGCTGCCTTCGGCAAATGGTCCAAACTGTCTGGCTATGAGCGCGCCAAATATCTCTATGCCATCGCGCGCCACATTCAGAAGCGCGAGCGCTTTCTGGCCGTGCTGGAAACAATGGACAACGGCAAACCGATCCGCGAAACCCGCGATATAGACATTCCGCTCGCCGCCCGCCATTTCTATCATCACGCAGGCTGGGCCGAGATGGTGGAAGACGAGTTCAAGGGGTTTTCGCCCGTTGGTGTCTGCGGTCAGGTCATTCCGTGGAATTTCCCGCTTCTCATGCTTGCCTGGAAGATCGCGCCAGCTTTGGCCGCCGGTAATACAGTTGTTCTGAAGCCTGCCGATCTGACGCCGCTTTCGGCCATTGCCTTTGCCGAAATCTGCCATGAAGTCGGCCTGCCTGCCGGGGTCGTCAACATCGTGCAGGGTGATGGCACCACCGGCGCGGAAATCTGCGGCCATGACGGCGTGGACAAGGTAGCCTTCACCGGCTCTACACAGGTTGGCCGTGTCATTCGCGAGCAGATTGCCGGATCGGGCAAGAAACTGTCGCTGGAGCTTGGCGGCAAGTCACCGTTCATCGTGTTTGAAGATGCCGATCTTGATGCTGCCGTCGAAGGCGTCGTCGATGCAATCTGGTTCAATCAAGGTGAAGTGTGCTGCGCAGGTTCGCGCCTGCTCGTGCAGGAAGGCATTGCCGACCGCTTCTATACCAAGCTCAGAAAGCGCCTTGAGACACTGCGCGTTGGCGATCCGCTCGACAAATCCACCGATGTGGGCGCCATCGTTTCGCCCGGTCAGGTGAAGCGCATTTCCGATCTGATCCAGAAGGGCATTGAAGAAGGCGGCGAGCTCTGGCAGACGCCGAACCCTCTGCCTGCAAAGGGTAATTACATCGCGCCCGGCTTCTTCACCGAAGTGGATCAGGCATCAACCGTCTGTCAGGTGGAAATCTTCGGGCCGATTGCGGCAGCGACAACCTTCCGCACACCGGACGAAGCCGTCGCGCTCGCCAACAACACACGTTACGGGCTGGCAGCCTCGATCTGGTCCGAAAACATCAATGTCGCACTCGATCTTGCTGCGCGCGTGAAAGCTGGTGTCGTCTGGATCAACTGCACCAATATGCTGGATGCCGGTGCGGGCTTCGGCGGCTATCGTGAAAGCGGATTCGGTCGCGAAGGCGCACGCGAAGGCATGTACGAATATCTCGTTTCCGACTGGGAAAAAGCGCTTTCCTCGGCCAAGGTCGCGGACGCCTTCGTGCCATCGGCTTTGCCTTCCGGGGATGACACAATCACCATCGACGGTATCGACCGCACGATGAAGAACTATATCGGCGGCAAGCAGGCCCGTCCCGATGGCGGTTACAGCTATTCGGTCATCGGCAAGGGCGGCGCGGTCATCGGTCAGGCTGGTATCGGCAACCGCAAGGACATCCGCAACGCGGTGGAAGCAGCGAGCAAGGCTGGAAGCTGGGGTGCCGCGACGGCGCATAACCGGGCGCAGGTGCTCTATTATCTCGGCGAAAACCTCGATGCCCGCCGTGCGGATTTCGTCGCGCGACTGATCGAAAGTACCGGTGTCAGCGAGAAAAAGGCCGCAGAAGAATTCGAAGCTGCATTGCGCCGCATTTTCTATTACGCCGCACAGGCTGACAAGTTCGATGGGGCTGTTCATTCCACCAAATCGCGCCATGTCACGCTGGCAATGAATGAACCATGGGGCGTCATGGGCATCGTCTGCCCCGACGAAGCGCCGCTTCTCTCACTCGTCGCTCTGGTTTTGCCTGCCATCGCCATGGGCAACCGGACGGTGGTGGTGCCTTCGAGTCGCCACCCGCTGATCGCAGGCGATTTCTATCAGGTGCTCGATACCTCCGACGTGCCGGGCGGCGTGATCAATATCGTCACCGGCGAGCGCGATCTTCTGACGAAGACACTTGCCGAGCACGATGAGGTTGCCGCACTCTGGTATTTCGGTTCGCGCGACGGCAGTGCCATGGTGGAGAAAGCGTCGGCTGGCAATCTCAAAGCCACGTGGGTCAATAATGGCCGCTTGCCGAACTGGCTCAACAAGACCGAAGGGCAAGGCCGCGACTATCTGCGCCGTGCAATACAAGTAAAGAACATCTGGGTGCCATACGGGGCATAGTATCCCAAATCAAAGGGCCCGCTTTGGCGGGCCTTTTATTGAGCGCTCTGCGCTCACTGCGGCACCCATAAAATAGTGTCGGGATTGATCCCCAACAGCAACGCCTGCGCGACCGCACGTGCCTTTAGTTCCTCGCCCGCGTCAGGTTCGCGCGAAAGCACCCAGAAATAGCTTCGCGTCGAACCGACGATGATTGACCACTGATAGCCCTCTTCATCGATATCCACGATATTATAGCCGCCATAGAACGGGCCGAAGAACGAAACTTTCAGCGCACCTTCATCGGCAGATCGTACAAAGCTGGCTGTTCCTGTGGCTTGCGTCCAGCGTCCTTTCCATGGGGCGAAGCCACGATTGACCACTTTGACGGTTTGATCAGGCTTCAATGAATATTCCGCCGTCGTGCGGGTCAGACCGCGTTCAAAACGGTTTTCAAGTCGCCCGACCTCATGCCATTTGCCGAGATAACGCATAAGATCGAAGGGCTTCACCGGTAGAACTCCGCGCGGGATTTGCGGCGAGCTTGCCCGCGTCAGCGCATATCCCACGGCCAGTCCCGTCAGGCCCAGAGCGAGTTTACCAAATCTCATCGTCTTCCCTTCCCTTGTCGCACGACAAGACAAACCGATGCGATGGCGATTGGTTCCGACCAGCAAACACGGCGCGTTGCCGCAGCGTCATCCCACTGTCACGCAATTCGAATAGAAGCTGCCAAGCCATTTGGATTGCGGGAAAATGTTACACTCCTCTGATATAAAAGCAGATATCGCCGTTCGGGCTGAAGGGCTGAATTTGGCCTATGGCCCGGCCACCATATTGAAAAATATCGATCTTTCGCTGCCCAGAGGACAAACGCTCGCCCTGCTCGGACCATCGGGCTGCGGCAAGACAACCCTGCTCCGTCTCGTGGCCGGTCTTCTCGCTCCGACGAAGGGCTCGATCACGATCAACGGTGTCACCGTCGCGGATGCCTCGACCGGAACCTTCGTTCCGCCAGAAAAGCGCCGTCTCGGCATGGTGTTTCAGGATTATGCGCTCTGGCCGCATATGACTGTTTTCGGTAATGTATCCTTCCCGCTTGAGATGCGCGGGCTCGGCCGCGCTGAGCGCGAGAAGCGGGTTGCCTCCGCACTCGATCGTGTCGGCCTGACCGGCTTCGGTGATCGCGCCATCAGCGATATGTCGGGTGGTCAGCAGCAGCGCGTCGCCATTGCCCGCGCTATAGTCGCCGAACCGGGACTGGTATTGTTCGATGAACCGCTTTCCAATCTCGATCGCGAACTGCGCGAAAACATGGTCACCGAGATCGGGCAGCTTGTCGCCAATCTGGGACTGACTGCAATCTATGTCACGCACGATCAGAGCGAAGCGTTTTCGCTTGCCGATCAGGTAGCCGTCATGCGTGCCGGTGTGATCGAACAGCTCGCGGCCCCTGAAGCCCTCGTCGCCGAACCGACGACACCGGAGGTCGCCGATTTTCTACGGCTTGGCTGTGTGGTGCCTGTAGAACACCGTGGCAATGCCTACCGGATTGCGCGCACCGAAATCCACATCGCCCACGGTTCCGTCACCGGAGAGGCAACGCACGTGCTGTTGCCGTCACGCTCGGTTCGCAGCGTTCCCGTTCATGAAGCTGCAATTCCGGCGACAGTCCTGCGCTCGCAATTTCGCGGTGACGGCCATTTGACCACAGTGCGCATCGGCTCACAGCAGGACGGTCACGAACTGACCTATCTCGACAGCACCCGCCTTTCACCCGGCATTCCAGTCGGCATTTCCGTCGATGCCAGCCAGCTACGCTGGTTTTCGAAATAAGACCATCACATCAGGCAATATCTCAGGAGGCACAGATGAAAAAATCCATTCTCGGCGCGGGGCTTGCGCTTGTTACTGCTTTGCTCACCAGCACGGCTGCCTATGCGGACATCACGGTCTATTCGGCAGGCCCTGGCAGCCTGATTGAAAAGCTGGCGGCAGGCTTCACCACCAAGACCGGCGCAAAGGTCAATGTCTTTCAGGCAACAACCGGCAAGGTTATGGCCCGCATCGAAGCGGAAGCTGCCAATCCGGTTGTCGACGTTCTGATTTCCGCTTCGTGGGATACGGCAACCGATTTCGCCAAGCGCGACTGGCTGGTCGCCTATACCAGCCCGAACGCCGAGAAAGTGCCGGATTTCCTCAAGAATGAAACCGCCGTCGCGCAAGGCGTTTCTGCCCTCGGCATCGCTTGGAACCCTGCCAGCAAGACGCCGAAGCCCGCCGAATGGGCGGATCTCGCCAAGCCTCAATACAAGGATCTGGTCAACCTGCCAGACCCGGCACAGTCGGGCGCGACCTTCGAGCTCGTTGCCGCCCTTCAGGCACAGCAGGGCTGGGACCTGTTCAAGAACCTGCATGAAAACGGCGCCGCTGTCGCCGGTGCCAATGCAGAAGCTTTGAACCCTGTCCTCCAGGGTGCGAAGGCAGCAGTGTTTGGTGCAGTCGACTATATCTCGCTTGCCGGCAAGGCCAAGGGTGAATCCATCGACGTCATTTTCCCGGCATCCGGCACCGTGATCGCACCACGCCCAGCGATGATCCTCAAATGGTCGAAGAACCAGGACGAAGCCAAGCAGTTCGTCGATTACATGCTGTCCGATGAAGGCCAGAAAATGGTTGCCGACACCTATCTGATGCCGTCGCGCACCGATATTCCGGCCAATCGTCCACTGATCGGCGACCTCAAAATCCTGCCGATCGACGCCAAGGAAGTCTATGGCAAGCGTAATGAAACGCTGAAGGAGTTCGGCGCCGCATTCGCCGTTAGCAACTGATTTTTGAAGGACAGGCAGACATGAAGTCAAGCAGTGCGGCGGCTGGTAATCCGCTCGGATTCGTCGCGGTTGCAGGGCTCGCATTCATCGTCGCGGTGCCATTTGTTTTCATTGTCCTTCAGGCAATCTTTCCGCAATTGGGGAGAGGCTCGCTGGCCGAGCCTTTCCTGCATCTCTCAGCCCTGCTCGAAGACCCGAAACTTTTGCGCATGAGCGGCAATACCGTGCTGCTCGGGCTTTCTGTGGTGGCACTTTCCGCCCTCATCGCCGTTCCGCTTGCGGTTTTCAGAGCGCTCTACAAGGTTCCTTTCGCCGTATTGTGGGACGTGCTGATGCTCGTTCCGTTCATGATCCCCCCCTATATCGCTACACTTGGCTGGATCATGACCCTGCAACCGCGCGGCTATCTTGAACAGCTAGCCGGTTTCAATCTGGCTCCCTTCCTGTTCTCGGTCGCAGGCATGAGCTTCGTCATGGCACTGAATACCTTTCCGCTCGTCTATTTTGCGGTGTCGCGCACGATTGAAGCGGTCGGCGCGCGTTATTCCGACGTCGGACGCGTGTTCGGAGCTTCGCCGTGGCGCTCCTTTATTCGCATTACCCTGCCGCTTGCGACGCCGGGTCTCGCGGCAAGCCTCCTTCTGGTTTTCGCGGCCGCCATCGAGGAGTACGGCACGCCCGCAGCCCTTGGACGCCGCTCCGGCTTTGAAGTTCTGGTGACGGAAATTGATCTCCGCATTTCCGACTGGCCCATCGACCTTGCGGGTGCCGCCGTCTTTTCACTAGCGCTTGTCTGCCTGTCGCTGGCCGCTTTTCTGGTCCAGCGCTGGATACTGACACGCCGCTCCTATGTGACGACCGGCGGCAAGCCACAGGCAAAGGACAAACGCTCGCTCGGAGCGCTCACCATTCCCGTGGTGGTTCTGTTCGCCATCGTCGCCTTTGCCGCAACCGGTATTCCTTTGCTGGCCATTCTGGCGAGCGCGCTTTCCAAAACCGTTTCCGGCGGGCTGACCCTGTCGAATCTCGGCTTTGACAATTTCGCCGCCATTGCCGACAATAGCGCAGGTGGCATACGTGCACTGCTCAACAGCTTGTCGCTCGGCATTGCAAGCGCCCTGCTAACGGGATTTCTTGGCGCGGTTGCTGCCTATGCCGTGGTGAAAATGCGTTTCCGTGGCCGCTTCTGGCTCGACGTGCTGACCGTTCTGCCGAATGCCCTGCCCGGCGTCGTTGTGGCAGTCGGTCTCATTCTGGCATGGAACCAGCCCATGCTACCCGTCTCGCCATATAACACACCGCTCATCTTGCTGCTCGCCTATTGCTGCATTCTTCTGCCGCAGCCGATCCGCTATGCATCGGCTGCCTTTCACCAGATCGGTGACAATCTGGAAGCTGCGGCGCGGGTCTGCGGCGCAAACAGCTTCACTGCTTTCCGTCGCATCATGCTGCCGCTGATCACGCCGAGCCTCATAACCGCCATGCTGCTGGTCTTCGCCGTCGCGACCCGTGAGCTGGTCGCGTCGATCCTGGTCGCTCCGGTTGGAATGCAGACCATCTCGATCTTCATCTGGCGCCAGTTCGAACAAGGCTCAGTTGGCCTCGGCATGGCCATGGCATTCATCGCTATTCTCATCACCACGCTTCTGCCGCTGGTCCTCATGGGGTTGTTGAAGCGCTCGGGTCTCGTTAGAATTTGACCTGCCTTCCTGATCGGGAGGTGCGCAACAGCAGGGTCGAAATTCCAGCGCCTTGAAAAGCCGGGAGAACCGTTTTGACGAAACAACCCGTCGTCTTGAAAAGAGAAGAATGGGCGAGGCGCGACGACGCCTGGTCCGGGCGCGTCGAAGGCAAGAGATTTGGCACCGACGCGTCGATCATATTCTTCTCGACCGATATTGTAGGGCATGGTCCCAAATTGCATCGGCACCCCTATGACGAGATTTTCATCGTTCGTCAGGGAAATGCCCTGTTCATTGTTGGCGACGAACAAATCGAGGCAACGGAAGGACAGGTCGTCTTCGGTCCGGCAAACATACCGCACAAGTTCATCAATCTGGGACCCGGACGTCTGGAAACAACCGACATTCACGTCAGCCAGCATTTCGAGCAGGAAGATCTTGGGTGAATACGGGCGGTCGGGATCGCGCGTTTCCCCTCCCTCATTATAGGCAGAATTATCTTGCTTCAGTCCTATAAGATGATAGTTTTAGTCATATTAATATGATGCATCCTGGCGCATTTCCGGCGAACAGTCCGGGACCTCATCGGAACGCTGTTTAAATACGGATCGGAACAGTTTGGGCTTTTGGCATTCTATGATCTGGCAAGCCGAAGGCATCCGGGTAGTTGCGCCGGTCCAATGGCGTGTGCTGGACGGGCTGGTCAGCGTCTTTTGGGAAGCCGAAAGCCAGACGGGAGCCAACGGCTATTTCCTGTCGCATGATCCCCGCATCATGATCTTTTTCCAGGATGTCTCATCCAACATTCGCATATCGAACGACAATGGTGTCTTTGGCCAGCACCACCGCCCGATGACACGTGCGATCTATATACCGGCCGGCGTCCCGATGTGGACGAACACGGTTTCGCTCCACCGTTTTTCGCACCTCAACCTGCATTTCCATAAAGACCGGCTGCTCAGATATCTCAGCCCTGCGCTCGGTGCGTCCATGGCCATGGCCGCCATGCGCAGTCCGGTTGAAATTCAGGATCTTGGTGCGATAGAAGCACTTGCTCGCCTGCTGGTCGACGAAACGGCCAATCCGTCGAAACATGGGCTTTTTGCAGAAAACCTGATCGGCAGTATTCTGACCGGCCTCCTCGATATACCGGGCGAGGAGAACAAACAGGGCTATGGCCGCCTCACTATGGCGCAGATGAACAAGCTGAACGCACGTTTCGATAGCTGCGGCGATCGCCGGTTAAGCGTCGCGGAAATGGCAGCTTCCGTCGGTCTGTCGGAAAGCTGGTTCGCCAATGTCTTCAAACAGACAACTGGCAAAACCCCGCTGCAATGGCAAATGGCAAAGCGCATCGATCTGGCGCAACAGTTGCTGGCGGAAAGCGAGATGACTGTTGCCGGTATCGCTGCCCAGCTCGGATTTACCGATCAGGCCCATCTGACCAAAGCCTTCCGCCAGGTGGTGGGTGAAACACCCGCCGCCTGGCGACGCTTCCAGTCGAACCGCTAATCCTACCAGGTGCGGCGAAGCGTTGCGGTAATCTCGCGGCCAGGATTATAGAAATCCGCGCCGAAGCCGCCATAGGCAACATATTTCTTGTCAAACAGATTGCTGACATTGACCTGCAGCGCCGAGTTATCGAGAAACTCATAGGTGAATGCAGCATCGAATACGACATTGCCGCTTGTGCCGGATGTATTGGCTGGCGTGAAGTAATAGGCGCCGATATAGCGACCGCCGACACCGAATGTCATGTCGCCGCGACGCCCGCTGCCCTCAAGTTTGTAGTTTGCCCACAGCGAGGCAAGGTGCTTTGAAACGAACTGCGGGCGATTGCCTTCATTGCCGCTGGTGCCGTTCTCCACGATCTCCGGGTCCATATAGGAATAGGCTGCGATCAGATTGATATTGTTGGTCAACTCCGCCTTGGCTTCCAGATCGATACCGCGAACGCGAACCTCGCCGATTGTGGATGGTTGAAGCGTGATGGGATCGGTAACCGAGATATTGTTCTTGGTCAGGTCATAAACCGAGGCTGTGAACAAGGCCGGAAACGCAGACGGCTGGTATTTTACGCCGACTTCAATCTGTTCGCCGCGCTCGGGATCAATTCCGATAGCGGGAGGGGCGACCGATTCCGCATAGCTCGTATAGACCGCCCATTCATCGGTCACCCGATAGGTCAGACCGAACCGGCTCGTGAACTCGCTAAGGTCCCCGTCCGCAGTCGTGTTATTGAGATTGTTCGTCTGCGACAGGTCGAGCCAGTCATTGCGCAGGCCAACGCTGGCGATCAGCTTTTCTGCGAATGTAAGATCCTGCTGGAAATAGATCGCCTTGGTTTTCTGCTTGGTCGACGTGCTGCCGATAAGAGGCAGATTGACCGGAGCACCTGTAAAGACCGGGTTGGTCCAGTCGATGCCCGGAGCCGGTCCCCAGAGTGTCTTGTTGGTGGCCGAATAATTATTGTACTCGATACCCGCCATCGTCCGGCTTTCGAACCGATCGAAGTTTGTCTCATATTTCAGGTTCGCGTCGCCGACGAAATTCTCGGCTGAAGCTTCGTTCCCGAAGAAATCGCGTTTGGCGATTGTGGAACCATCGGTTGGCGTAGCCGAAATGTAGGCATAGCCGAAATCGGTATCCTGCTTGCTGTAACGCCCGTTCGCGCTGAAACTCAAACCATTGCCGAAATCATGGTCGAACATGGCACTGACGGTATTTCTGTCGGTGCCGCGATAGTTGAAATCAGGCTCGCCGAAAAAGCGGCTTCTGTTGAAATCGGTGCCGACCGGATGACCACCGCTTCCGGGGACGCCATTGCGGTGAAGGTGATCGAAGATTACCGTCAGATTGGTCGCATCGCTCGGACGCCATGTCAGCCCGCCCATGATGAACTTTTCATCGTCGCGCGAATAATCATATTCGGCGTCGGAATCCTTGAACTTACCGGTGAGGCGGTAGGACAACGTTTCGTCGCCGGTCAGGTTATCGCCGAAATCGAAGCCAGCTTCCTTGTGGTTGAACGAGCCGCCGGTGACATAGGCTTCGCCAAAGCGCTCCCTCTTCGGTCGCTTGGTCACATAATTGACCAGACCACCGGGATCGGAAACACCGAAAGCCGTGGAACTGGCCCCTTTCAGAACTTCAATCCTTTCAAATGCATAGGGTTCTTCCCGTATACCGCCAAACGGACGGCCAAGGGACAGCCCGTCGCGATAGGTATTGGCATCGAAACCGCGGATCTGGAAAAAATCGAACCGGTCGTCCGAACCATAGAAATTGGTGGAAACACCCGCCGTATATTGCAACACCTGCTCGACGGTCTGCGCGTTGCGCTCCTGCATTTCCTTGGCAGTGATCACCGATACGGAAGCTGCCGTATCCATAATGTCCGTCGCCATCTTGCCGCCACCAGTGGTTCTTGTTGCGACAATCGACTTTGAATCGTCGTCGCTTCCGCCGGAACCGTCGACCGTGATGGTCTTGAGCACTGTGGGCGCTTCCGTCGTCATTGCCTGCTGCGCAGAAGCCAGACCCGGTATCGATACAAAAAGCGCCGTGCAACCCAGAAGAATTGCTCTGCGATAGCGGACCCGGTTGGTTTTCTTCGTCTCGGCGGTCTTTGAAATAGTCATGGTCAGGTCCGATATGCGGTTTGTGGCGGTCGTTTTGGGCGACGGCGTTTCAAATCGTAGAGACATCGACCAGCGCTTCGATCAACGGCCAGATAAGCCCGGCAATCGATACGATGAAGAAACTGAAACTGTCCCCGCACCGCCACTAACTTGAGAATCTTTGTCCGGTATTGTAGAAAACTGCTTTTTTGTAGGAAATCACGGTTAATTCGCACCAGCTTTATCAAGGTACATGCTTCGGCCTTGACGCAATGAGCTTAACTTGAGAGTGAAATGCCACTTTACATACAAGGAGAATGCGCCGGATGACGTGGTCCATTCGCTCTCTATTTTTCGTGGCTCTGTCCTGCTTTGCAATCATTGTGCCGCACGCTGCGCAGGCTGGTGAAAAGACTGCCTATCCGATTGTCATCAAACATGCTTTTGGAACAACAACGATAGAGAAAAAACCTGAGCGGATCGTGACTGTTGCCTGGGCGAACCATGAAGTTCCCCTTGCGCTCGGTGTGGTACCGGTCGGCTTTGCGAGAGCCAATTTCGGCGATGACGACAATGATGGTCTTTTGCCATGGGTAGCCGCAAGGTTGAAGGAACTCGGTGCCGATACGCCTGTTCTTTTCGATGAAGGCGACGGAATCGATTTCGAGGCAGTCGCCGAAACACGACCCGATGTCATACTTGCATCCTATTCCGGCCTGAGCCAATCTGACTACGAGACACTCAGCCAGATCGCCCCTGTCGTTGCCTATCCCGAAGCGCCCTGGTCCACTGACTGGCGCGACATGATCCGCCTCAACAGCGCAGGCATGGGGATGGCGGAAGAAGGCGAAGCACTGATCGCAAAGATCGAAGGCAAGATTTCCGAGACGGTCAGCCAGTATCCGCACCTGAAGGGCAAGTCGGCCATGTTCGTCACGCATCTCGACACGACGGACCTGAGTACGATCAATTTCTACACCACCAATGACACGCGAGTGAAGTTCTTCAAGGATCTTGGCCTGAACTCGCCCAAGAGCGTTGTCGATGCCTCCAAACCGGGCCAGTTCTCCGGTTCCATCAGCGCCGAACGCGTCGACATGTTCGATGATGTGGACATCGTCGTGACCTATGGCAGTCAGAAATTGCTGGATGCCATGAGGCGCAATCCACTTCTCGCCAGGATGCCGGTCGTCGAAAACAATGCGGCGGTCATGCTGGGCAGAAATCCGCTTGGAACAGCCGCCAATCCAACGCCGCTTTCCATTTCGTGGGTGCTGAAGGACTATGTAGCCCTTCTTGCCGGTGCGGCCGATAAAACAAAATGACCATCGCCCATCACACCCGGCATTCGAGCCAGCCGATCAGCACATATCGGTCCAGCAGAACCAAAACAGGCTGGCTTGGCACGGTTGTTTTTCTTCTCCTGGTCCTCTGCGTTCTGTCCGTATCGCTCGGCACACGCGAAGTTCCCTGGTCGGATATTGTCGCAGCGCTGCGCGGCCATCTAGACACGGTCGGACAAGCTGCGGTCGCCATGCGTATTCCGCGCACCCTGCTGGCTCTTCTCGCCGGGGCAGCACTTGGACTAGCGGGTGCGATCATGCAGGGCATAACCCGTAATCCGCTGGCGGACCCGGGCATTCTGGGCGTCAACATGGGTGCGTCGCTCGCTGTCGTCATCGCGGTCGCCTGGTTCGGCATCGTCTCCGCACCCGCCTATATCTGGACAGCCATATTCGGCGCCGGTTGTGCCGCCGTTTTCGTCTATACGGTCGGATCGCTTGGTCGCGGCGGCGCGACACCGCTCAAGCTCGCCCTTGCAGGTGCGGCCACATCCGTCGCATTTTCCTCGCTGGTTATTGCCGTCGTTCTGCCGCGCAACGACATTGCCGGTGGCATCCGCGCCTGGCAGATCGGTGGTGTCGGGGGAGCGACTTTCGATCGGCTCAACTATGTGCTGCCGTTTCTTGCTGTCGGCTTCGTCATCAGTCTTTTGTCAGCCCGCAAACTGAACTCGCTTGCGCTTGGCGACGAACTGGCCGCCGGTCTGGGTGAACGGGTTGCCATCGCACGCGCCGTCGCGGCGCTCGGCGCAATTCTCCTTTGTGGCGCAACGACCGCCATCTGCGGCCCCATCGGATTTGTCGGACTGGTCGTACCACATCTCTGTCGCCTGCTGGTCGGGGTCGACCACCGCTGGCTGTTACCGTTCTCGGCGCTGAGCGGAGCTTGTCTGCTGCTTGCCGCCGATATTGTCGGGCGGCTCATTGCGCGCCCTGCCGAACTGGATGTCGGGATCGTCACCGCCCTGATCGGTGCGCCGTTTTTCATCTGGATCGTCAGACGCCAACGGGTTCGCGAGTTATGACAATGCTGCTTCCCACCGCCGATCTGATCGCCCGAAACCGCCGCAGCCGCGCCCACAAGCGCAATCTTGTCATCGGCATCTTTCTAGCCATTCTCGTCGCCTTCTTCCTCATCACCTTGATGATGGGACAATCATTCACCCCGCCAAAAGATGTCGTCCGGGTGCTTCTGGGTGAAGAGGTTCAGGGAGCAAGCTTCACGGTCGGCAAACTGCGCCTGCCGCGTGCTGTTCTGTCCGTAATGGCGGGGCTGAGTTTCGGCCTCGGCGGCGTCGCATTCCAGCTCATGCTTCGCAATTCGCTGGCAAGCCCTGACATTATCGGCATCAGTTCAGGCGCAAGCGCTGCCGCCGTTTTTGCAATCGTCGTGCTCTCGATGAGCGGGCCGGTTGTATCCATATTTGCTGTTGTCGCCGGACTTGCCGTTGCGCTCGCCGTCTATGGCCTTTCCTTCAGGAACGGGATTGCCGGAACCCGGCTTATCCTGGTTGGCATCGGTGTTTCGGCGATGCTCGAAAGCTTCATCGCCTATATTCTTTCAACTGCTCCCGCCTGGAGCCTGCAGGAAGCCATGCGCTGGCTGACCGGCAGCGTCAACGGAGCGCGGCTGGATCAGATGTTTCCGCTTCTGGTCGCTCTGATCGTCTTCGGCGGGCTGCTTTTGAGCCGGTCGCGCGATCTCGAAGCGTTGCGACTTGGTGACGATAGCGCGGCGGCGCTGGGAACCCATGTCGGGCGAACCCGGATCATCATCATCATCGCCGCCGTGGGCATGATCGCCTTCGCCACGGCTGTCGCCGGGCCCATCGCATTCGTCGCCTTTCTGTCGGGCCCTATTTCAGCACGCATCATCGGCAATAACGGTTCCCTGCTCATCCCATCTGCTCTCGTCGGAGCCATACTTGTTCTGGCTGGCGATTATTGCGGACAATTCCTACTGCCGGGCCGTTATCCGGTCGGCGTTGTCACAGGGGCTCTGGGCGCTCCCTACCTCATCTATCTCATCATACGCGCCAACCGCAGCGGGGCATCCCTATGACCAACCACACTCTCAGCGTGTGTCAGTTGACCACCGGCTACGGCGACAGGCTTGTGCTAAACGGTCTCGATCTTGAGATACCGTCTGGCAAGGTGACCGCAATAGTCGGGGCCAATGCCTGCGGAAAATCCACGTTGTTGCGAACGATGTCGCGGCTTCTGACGCCCCGCCGCGGACAGGTGCTGCTCGACGGCAAATCGATCCACACGCTTCCATCCCGGCAACTGGCACAGAAGCTCGGCCTGCTGCCGCAATCGCCGATAGCACCGGAAGGCATATTGGTCGCCGATCTCGTCAGCCGGGGCCGAAACCCCTATCACGGCGTTTTCTCGCAATGGACGAAGGCAGACGACGAAGCAATCGCGGCGGCACTCGAAGCAACCAAGACAACCGAACTGGCCGACAGACCGGTCGATGAGCTTTCAGGCGGCCAGCGTCAGCGTGTGTGGATCGCCATGGCGCTGGCGCAGCAGACCGATATTCTCCTGCTGGACGAGCCGACGACTTTTCTGGATATCAGCCATCAGGTCGAAGTGCTGGATCTGCTCACCGATCTCAACCGGGAACGGGGAACCACAATCGTCATGGTCTTGCACGATCTCAATCTTGCCGCCCGCTATGCCGATTTTCTGGTCGCAATGGCCGACGGACGGCTGCATATAACCGGGACGCCCGACGCAGTCCTGACGGAACAGAATGTCCGTGATGTCTTTCATCTGGAAAGTCGCATCATGACCGACCCGACCTCCGGCCGCCCCATCATGCTGCCATTGGGAAGGCATCGCCTCCGGCAAGATCATCCTGAAGCCCGGTTCGAATCTTCAGACGCGTAATCGCCTGCGCTGCAACAACCCTTTTGCAGACTTCTCCAACCCGCTGATTTCCCCGCCGATTTCATAACGCCACGATCCGATGATCGTGGCGTTCTTCGTTCTGGCGCAGCCACACCACAGCATCTCACTCGACGCGCTCCTATAATTATCTATAATAATTTAGCTTGAGTCAGCTATGCCCATGCGGATAATCTATATTTCATAGATTCTTTCTATTTTTATAGATAAAATGGAGAAAGCATGCTGAACACGGTGAAACTGGCCACTGAAAGAGCTGAAAGAACGGCGTCCAAACCGGATGCAGGCGCGTGGACGCTCGCCGGAGCCCGCCTGCTCTATGAGCTTCCGTTCAACGACCTTCTTTTCCAGGCACAAAGTCTTCACCGCGCCAACTTCGACCCGAACCGCGTACAGCTCAGCAAGCTGCTCAACATCAAGACGGGCGGCTGTCCCGAAGATTGCGGCTATTGCAGCCAGTCGGCACATCATGCCTCGGGCCTGAAAGCCTCAAAACTGATGAGTCTTGATACGGTTCTTGAAGAAGCGCAGAAGGCGAAGGATAGCGGCGCAACGCGTTATTGCATGGGCGCCGCCTGGCGCAGCCCGAAGCCGCGTGATGAACCGGCCATTGTGGAAATGGTCAAGCAGGTGAAGGCGCTCGGTCTGGAAACCTGCATGACGCTCGGCATGCTGAACCCGGATCAGGCTCAGACCTTTGCGGAAGCGGGCCTCGATTATTACAACCACAATATCGATACGTCGGAGCGGTTTTACCCGCAGATCATCACGACACGCAGTTTCGATGATCGGCTGGAAACGCTTGCCCATGTCCGGGAAGCCGGGATCAAGGTTTGCAGCGGCGGTATTCTCGGCCTTGGAGAAACTGAGGACGACCGCATCGATATGCTGGTGACACTGGCAAATCTGCCGACACCTCCCGAAAGCGTGCCGATCAACATGCTGATCCCGATGCCCGGATCGCGGCTGGAAAAAGCCTCCCCCGTGGATCCCATCGCCTTCATTCGGATCATCGCGCTTGCCCGCCTGATGATGCCGCAATCGCATGTGCGCCTGACAGCCGGACGCAGTTCGATGAGTGATGAAATGCAGGCTCTCTGCTTCTTCGCAGGCGCAAACTCGATCTTTATCGGCGACACGCTGCTGACCGCCGCCAATCCGGGCGAAGACCGCGACACAAGCCTCATGCGGCGGCTCGGCCTGACTGCGGATGCACTGGACACCCATGCATGAACACTGACCCATTGGCCCGCTACGCCGCCAAGCTGAAAAACTTGCAGCGACGCGGACATCTGCGCACCCTTTCGGATAACAGCGGTGCGGATTTCAGCTCGAACGACTATCTGGGTCTGGCCGCCTCGCCTGCAATCCGCGAAGCATTGATTGCGCAACTGGAAAACAGCCTTGCCAGCGGGGCTGGCGGTTCAAGGCTATTGCGCGGCAATCACCCGGAACACGAACTTCTGGAAGCCGAAGCCGCCGCCTATTTTCGTTCGCCATCAATGCTTTATTTCAGCACTGGTTATGCTGCAAATCTTGGCGTTCTCTCAACCTTGCCGCAACGCGGCGACCTGATTGCCTATGACGCCCTTATCCACGCCAGCGCACATGAGGGGATGCGGGCCGGAAAAGCCGAAACTGTGTCCATCCCGCACAACGATGCCAATGCATTCGACAGGGCAATCGGCGTCTGGCGCGCGAAGGGCGGGAATGGCACTCCGTGGATTGTGGTGGAAAGCCTCTATTCGATGGATGGCGACTGCGCGCCGCTACCCGACCTCATCGAAATCGCTGACCGGCATGATGCCTTTCTCTTCATCGATGAAGCCCACGCGACGGGCGTACATGGACCGGATGGGCGCGGCTTCACTGCAGGGCTGGAAGACCGGCAGAATGTTATTACACTTCACACCTGCGGCAAGGCCATGGGCAGTGCGGGTGGACTGGTTGGAGCCGATCCAATTCTTCGCGATTTTCTCGTCAACCGTGCACGACCCTTCATCTATTCGACCGCTCCCTCGCCCTTGCAAGTATCCGCGACGCGGCTCGCGCTAAAGACCACGGCCACCGAAGGCCATCGTCGGCACGAATTGCACCGGCTTATCAAATTCGCCAATGAGCAGTTCACCAACCGTTTGGGAAGACGAGGCAGCGGAACGCAGATATTGCCGCTCATCGTCGGCAATGCCGACCGCGCTTTGCGCATTGCACACCGCATGCAGGCCGAGGGCTTCGACATACGTGCCATCCGCCCGCCGACAGTGCCTGCGGGCACGGCGCGGCTTCGCATCACCATCACGCTTAATGTCGATGAACCCACGATAGCGCGCATGTTCGAACATCTTGCAGCCGTCACGGCAGAGGAAATGATATGAGCCGCACCTTCGTCATTACCGGCACTGACACGAATATCGGCAAGACCGTCTTTTCCGCAGCCCTCGCGGATGCGCTCAACGCTTATTACTGGAAGCCCGTGCAGTCAGGACTGGAAGAGGCGACCGACAGCCAAACCGTGGTTCAGCTTGCCAGACTTTCGCCATTGAAAATCATCCCTGAAATGTGGCGCCTGAAAACGCCAGCTTCGCCGCATCTCTCGGCACAAATCGACGGGGTGGAGATCGATACGGATGCGCTCGAAGTACCGTCGGTCGATGCTCCTCTGGTGATTGAAGGGGCAGGTGGATTACACGTGCCGTTGACGCACAGAACGACGTTCATCGACGTTTTTGCACGCTGGCAAAAGCCAATCATTCTTTGTGCAGGAACCGGCCTCGGCACAATCAATCACACATTGCTTTCGCTTGAGGCATTGAACCGGCGCAATATTGCGGTTCACGGCATTGCCTTCATCGGCGATCCACAACCGGACACCGAACAGATCATCCCGGAACTGAGCGGTGTGCGCAGGCTGGGTCGCCTGCCCCGCCTCGCGACGCTCGATCCAGAAACGCTTCGTAGCGCCTTTCAGGCGCACTTCGACCTGAATATCTTCAACGAGGCTTCCAAATGACCGGCCATCCGTCACCTGTCTGGCATCCCTTCACCCAGCACGCCACGGAACCAGCTTTCCGCAAAGTCGTCAAAACTGGCGGCGCCTATCTGCAAGATGAAACCGGCCGTTCCGTGCTGGACGCCATATCGTCTTGGTGGGTGATCACCCACGGGCATCGTCATCCGAGGATCATGATGGCAATCCGGGATGCACTGGAACGCTTCGACCAGATTATTTTTGCCGAGTTCACCCACGAACCGGCAGAAAAGCTGGCGGAAGAACTGGTCAAGCTCGCGCCGCAGGGCCTCGCCCATGTGTTCTATTCCGACAGCGGCTCCACCGCGGTCGAAGTCGCGCTGAAAATGGCGCTTGGCTTCTATCACAACAGGAACAAACCGCGCTCGCGCATCGTAGTCATGGAACATAGCTATCACGGCGATACGATCGGCACCATGTCCACCGGCGCGCGCGGCGTGTTCAACGCGGCTTATGAACCCTTGCTGTTTCGGGTCGACACTATCCCGTTTCCGACAGCAGAGCGGGAGCAGGAAACACTCGACGCGCTGGAGCATTTCTGCCGCAATGGCGAGGTCGCGGCCCTGTTGATTGAGCCACTGGTGCTTGGGGCTGGCGGAATGAAAATCTATTCTGCGCATCTGCTGGCAGAGTTCCAGCGGATTACCCAGCGTTACGGGACGCTTCTGATCGCCGACGAAGTGATGACGGGATGGGGACGCACCGGCACCATGTTCGCCTGCGAACAGGCATCCATCAAACCGGACATTCTGTGCCTTTCCAAAGGCATTACGGGAGGCGCTCTTCCGCTGGCTGCAACCCTCAGCACTGCAGAAATCTTCGAGGCACATTTCTCGAAGGACCGCAGCCGCACATTCTTTCATTCCAGCTCCTATACGGCCAATCCGATAGCCTGCGCGGCGGCATGCGCCAATATCGAAGTCTGGCAAACAGAACCCGTTGCAAACCGTATAGTTACACTGGCTGAATGGCACTCCGAACGGCTTGCACGCTTTCAGGGCGACCGTCGTTTCACCAATCTACGACAGCAGGGCACGATTGCCGCCCTCGACCTCGCTGTCGAAGAGACCGGATACCTTTCCGATGCGGGACCGAAATTGAAAGCCTTCTTCCGCGAACGGGGTGTGCTTCTGCGTCCGCTTGGCAATGTGATCTATCTGATGCCGCCCTATTGCGTAACACCCGCTGATCTCGACCTCGCCTATGACGCGATCGATGCGGCAGCGAACATGATCAAGGCCGCGGCGTGATGAGCATTTCAAGTCGAATGGCGGGTTTCGGCCACTATGCGCCCGACCGCCGGGTCGAAAATGCCGAATTGGAACAATGTCTCGGGCTTGACACGGGCTGGATCGAAAAGCGCACTGGCATCCTGCAAAGACGCTGGGCGGCACCAGATGAAACGCTGACCGATATGGCAATGAAGGCCGGAACAATGGCGCTCGACGATTCCGGTCTGCCGCCCAACTCGGTGGCACTTGTCATTCTTGCCACATCGACACCCGATCATCTTCTGCCGCCGTCCGCCCCGCTGCTTGCTCATAAGCTGGGCCTGGAAAACTGTGGCGGCATCGATCTGGCGGGCGCGTGTTCGGGGTTCCTCTATGCGCTTGTGCTAGCCGACGGCTTTGTCAAAAACTTCCGAAAACCGGTTCTGGTCGTAGCAGCCAATATACTGAGCCGTCGTATCCATATGACGGAACGCAACACGGCAATTCTCTTTGCCGATGCCGCCGGGGCTGTTCTGCTGGCGCCGTCAGACAACCCGCATGAAGGGCTTGGTGGATCAGCACTTATATCCGATGGCGGAAGTTATGGCCTGATATCCATTCCGGCTGGCGATACAAGAATGACCATGCCGGACGGAAAAGCCGTCTTCGCACAAGCCGTTCGCATGATGACGAACTGTGCAACAAATGCACTTGAACAAGCAAAGCTCACCGCCGTCGATGTGGATCGGTTCTTTCCCCATCAGGCAAATGCGCGGATCATCGACACAGTCTGCGACCGGCTGCATCTGCCTGCGTCCATAGCAGCCAGAACGATTGAAACCTTCGGCAATTCGTCGGCAGCCACGATTCCGCTGTCGCTGTCTCTGGCATCGCGATCACGCGCTTTCCAGCCCGGCGAACCACTGCTTTTAACGGCAGCGGGTGCCGGAATGCTTGCAGGAGCTGCAGTCTGGAGAATTGGCGACGGCTGAAACTCGATCACGCCTCGTGCTGATTACGATAAAGCTCGTAGGCAAATCGTGCGCGAACGCCGACATCGAGAAACGGCCTTGGCGGAACAGCCGACGGCGTTCCAAGGCTCAGCATGTCGGATATCAGCTCGTTATCCTCCCCCAGCGCCATTTCGGCAGCAAGCCTTCCGCTGATTGTGCCCTTGGCGACGCCAACCGCATTCTGGCAAACGGCACTCCAGACATTCGCTGCAACCTTCCCGAAACCCGGTGCACCATTGCGAGATAGACAGATATAGCCGGTCCATGTGTGTTCGACATTGACGCCGTGGAGCATCGGGAACCGCTCGTCGAAAAGGCGCTGATGATCCTGACGGATCGAAGCGCGACGCATATCCGACTGGCGCATACCAGGACAGAAATGGATATTCTGCCGGATGAGAATGCGACGATCATTGGTATAACGCATCGTGATGCCTGCAAAGGCGTTGGCAGGCGTGGATCCCCATGACCCGATATTGCCGAGAACAGCTTGTTCCTTTTCAGTCAGAGGTCTGGTGAAACTGGCATGAGCCGCAAAATTCAAAAGTCGGCCCTTCCAAAAGCCAAAGCGCATCGCGAAGCCATTCACTGCTACAATCGCCTTCGGGGCGGTGACAGTTCCGTCAGCGGTTCGCAGAACGACCTCGGCACCGAAATCAGCCTCCAGCACCGGTGATAATTCATAGAGCGTCACATTCTCCGGCAAGGTGTCACCCAATCCGCGATTAAGCGCAGCCGGATTAATCAGAACCGTGCCTGGTGTATAGATAGAGGCGGCGAAATGTGGTGTGCCGAGACGCTTGGTCGTTTCCTTGCCGTCCAGCCATTCATAAGGTTCGTTCAGCGTCTTCAGCATTTCCAGCGTCGGCTGTAAAATCTCTTCCGCGCCGCGCTCCGAAGAAGCTGTGTGATATTTGCCGTCTTCACTCCAGTCGCACGCAATACCATGCGCTTTAACGCTATCGCGCAAGGAGCCGATACCTGCGCGGGCTAACCTCAGATAAGCATGACTTTTTGCAAGCTCTTCCAGAGACGACCCCACATTGTGCGGGAGATCGATGGCAAAGCCTGAATTTCGCCCTGACGATCCTTCACCAAGCTGCTGCCCATCCAGCACGACGATCTTCGCATCCGGCTGCAGCTCTGCAAGACGACGGGCAGCACCAAGCCCGGCAAACCCGGCGCCGATGACAACGAAATCCGCGATGACATCGCCACGCAAGGACGGCTTTGGTGCGCGTGCCGGCAGAAGCGCGCTCCAGCCATTTGTCTTGTCATCCTGCGGCAGTAATCCGATCTTCTTCATGGTCTGCTTTCAAGCTGCTGCGCCCAATTGGACGGATAAAGGCTGTAAAATACCAGCGCGTTTTCAGCGAAATAGGTAAGCGCTGTCCCGGAAGGCAGCCAGATCGTATCGAAACGGCCCGCTTGCAGTGTCTCCCGCGCGGTTTCAATCGAGAGCTTTCCTTCAAGCACAAGGATGAGCTCGTCATACTGTACCTGCCAGGGAATACGCGCATTGTTGAAACGAGCAAAGCCGCCCGCAAGTTTGCTCCTATCCTCGACGCCAGCCACTTCAACGACATTCGCCATTTCAGGGAAGGCAAAGCGAGGCTGAAACTCCAAGGATGAAAACTGCATCACCCGGGGTGCTGTTTTAAAATCTTCCGCCAATGCCTTCTCACCCGCCAAGCCAACAATTTTGCCTGAAACACGCACTGTAAAGTACATAAGTGTCCACAATATGCAATCATTTATGATCGCGGACTCAGATTTTTGCTTCTCGGCCTGCAGAAGAAGAAGCACTTCATCTTTCAGGTATGCAAAAAATAATTTATTATCAAATACTTACGGAAATTAACCGCTCTCTCCGTTGCAAACCGCATGGGCGAAAGGACAATCATCCCTGTCTATGGGCAGAGCATCAAGATATAATATCGGAATGATCTTCCTGACGACGCGCCGCCGCTTTTTCAAGGGCAGCCATGTCTTCTGGAGTCGGCTCTATCCCGGAAAAGGTTTTGAGATAGTCCCTTACCCGATCCATTCGCATGGGAAGCGTCTCCTTCATCTGCAGCGTAAAGTGACCGATCTGCGTGAAGTAAAGCACTCTGGCACGCGTGCTCGCCTCATTTTCAGGATAGCCGAAGCGCGCAAACATGCGCGTGAGCGCCTCCATACGCTGGCGATCAGACTCATCCACGACCGAACGAATGCGTGGCTCGTGACGCCCCCAGAAACGCACCGCAACATCGAGGTCAGGCTCGAAGAGATTGTCATCAATCCAGCATTCGAAAACATTGCAGACCGCCTTGTTGATCGTTGGCGCAGGCCGCATGGCGCGCTCGATAATTGGCCCGGTATTCTTGCTCAACCAGTGATCCAACAACTGATCCTGCAAGTCCTGAATGCTTTCGAAAAACCAGTAGAAGCTTGAGCGCGAAACGCGAAGCTTCTTCGCCATCACCTGGATCTTGACCTGATCAATGCCTTCGCCGATCAACGTCTCCTTGGCAAGATTAAGCCAATCTTCCTTGGTGGAGCGACCACCGCCAGCCTCTTCCTGCAAATCGACCTGCTTCATCGTTTTAATTCCCCACCCAACGGCCGCGGGCCCCGAAATGAATTGGCAAGAACCCCAGACCCACAATGCATTCGATCTAACTCTATCAAAAGTGAAGCCGTAAAATCATCATAACGTATCAGACTTAATTCAGACCCCAGCGTGACGATAGACTTTCGCCGCAGGTCCGATTGCGTGACCAGAGTCAAATTCGCGCTACTGTTTCGTTTATCGTACACCAGATAATCCGTCCATACATAAATGTATGCACATTCATCGCTTACAAGATCGAAGACATATCGCCACGCGTCGTTTAGAAACCTCGCTTTCTTTCTGTTAATATATTGATATTACTATATATATCTCATCCTACGATTATAAGAATAATATTAGAAGACACCAAACTTAAAACAATAAAAAGCCGCCCACGAGTTTTGTACTGGACATAAGTGAACATGTATGTTTAGGTCAATCAACACCTATCAAGAAAATGGGAACGGCAGTCCCGCCAAAAGTCGAGCTCTCCAAAACCTGGCTTCGCATTTTCGCGCGGGCCTCGATGCGTGAGCTAGTGATCTGGTTTATTGCACGGGGGAGAGGGCAATGGGCGACACATCTAATGATCATTCGCTGCTATCGAGCGGCTTTAGTCGGCGCAACTTTCTGAAAGCTTCGATAACGACGGGTATCGGACTGACATTTGGACAATGGCAAACCGGGGCAGCCTTGGCGGATGAAACGCCCAAGCGAGGCGGTCACCTCAAGCTTGGACTGAGCGGCGGAGCGTCAACAGACTCTCTTGATTCCGCCACCTACATGCGGTTTCCTGGCTCAGCGCCAGATTTGGCCGGATGTATCGAAGCCTTCAAAACAGACCAGATGAAGCGGCTTGAACACATCCCATTTGATGAAAATTTTTATGAAAATCCGGCCAGAATATTAAACCGCGTCCGATAGAAAGCGCAGTAATAACCACCGGAGGCAATCGCATGAACACTATATTTGCATATACTGTGCGTCGTGAAAGCTTGAAATGGGCTGTCGCTGTTGTCGTTGGACTGTCAGTGTCATTGTGCCTGACGGCGGGCGCCGAAGCCAAGGACACCCGCAAGCAGAACAACGCCACGGTTTCCGTTTACCTCGCCAAGTACAAAGCGAATAGTGAAGCTCGCTTCAATAAGCCTGCATCGGCCAGGGTCATCAAGGTATCTGCCTCGCAATATGCGACCGGTACGCCCTATGTGTGCACACCAAGCGGCTTTGGGCAGAAATCCCGCTGCTTCATCCGCGATTAGTGGATTGAATTTGACGTTTGAACCCCAACCAACTGAAACGCTGTTTCAAACGTCAACTTCGAAAAATCCACTCGCTTCATAAACTTGCTAGAGCATTTCCTGTTTTGATTGAATCATTGGAAATGCTCTATCTGTTTGTTTTTACGCATGTCTTTATCCCGAAACCGGTTCCCACTTTCGGGAGACATGCTCTAGCGATCATCTCGCTTTGGCTTTCATATGCGCCAGTCCCGTGCTTATAAGGTCACCTCTTACGAGCTTGGCGGCCTCATCGGTCGGGCGCGGGGGATTGTTGCGGAAGACGTACCAGTCACCGCCCACCGAGCGCTTCTGATAGATGACGCCATCTTTCTCGCGATGGATGAAGCAAGTGGTATCGCCGCCGCCACTCATCTTGTTGACCCAGTAAGCCTGCAGGCAGAGCTTGCCGCGGTTGGTAGCATACCAGCGGCCCTGTCCGTAAGACCACGCCCTGCCCTTCTGCGACCAAGTAATGAAACGGTGCTTCTCGGCAGAGAAGAAGCCACCGCCGTCCTTCCATTTCCAAGTCTTGCCCGAATAAAGCGCCTCAAGCGCTTCGGCTGATAGTGGCGACGCTGCAGCAGCCTTGATTGCGGTTGCGTCCTCGGTTTTCTGCTGCGGCGCCGCATCGGCTGCTCCGGCCAGAAGAAGCACAGACAGCGCTGCGCTTATGGTTCTCAAATTGATCGAAAACATTGTCGTGTTCCTGTTCAGACGTTAGAGCATGATCCGACCGGGCTGAGATGAATGCCGGCCGGGCTATGCTTCCAGTAAAATCCCGGAGCGCCGATCTGATCGAGACGCAATCGAGCTTTCGGATCAATCAAGCGGATGGTTCGCAACCCTCCAGTCAGGCCGTCCGACACCGCGCGGCCACGGATAGACTTCTCGGTCGTTAAAGTAGACGGTCGCAGACAGAGCCGGAAATTCGGGTTGCGGCTTGTTGGTTTCCTGTGCCCAGGCGCGGACATAGGCATCGCTTCCCTCATAGCCAAGCTCAGCGACGACAATCGGCTTCTTGAAGCCCACTACCCGGTCGTATCCCGGCTTTGCCCGTTCGACGAAAGTGGATGCGCGTCCGAGTTCCAGCATATCGTAGGTTTCGTAGCCGAACACCGACAGGCCGATCACATCGACATAGCCATCGCCTGGATAATAGGCTTCAAGCCCGGCATCTCCCTTCGGCGACCACATATATTTGGCGTTCGGCAGGGACTTCCGGCAAACATTGACCACATGCTGATAGGCGCGGATATAGCTCGGCGCCGACCAATAGGACCAGGTGAACTGGCCTGTCTTGTCGTCCATTTCCTGTGCCCAGCGAATGGTAACAGGACTTTTCAGCTTCGAAGCAGCCGAGCAGACAGCGGCCATGTTTGTATCATAGTGACCACGCACGACGCCGCTCAGGAGATCATCCGGCGCAACACGCCAGTCGCGGGCCCATGACCACGGTTCCACTGTGATCAGCAGTTCGCGGCCTCGTTCCTGCGCATAGGCATCCGCGGTCGAAAGGCTCGTCAAATCCACATCTTCCCAGGGAAGGAACAGATGCTCGATGCGGGAATTGGGATCGTTGGTGAAATCCCCGTGCGGATCATAGGCCCCGAATTTTATGGATTGCGGGGTTATGACCGGGCGTTTGTCGTGGAACATGTTTCGGGTATCGACATTGGCACCCGAAACGCCGCTCGCCGCATAAACAGCAGTTGAAAGCAGTGCGCTGCAGAGAATAGCTGTAGCAATCTTGTATGAGTTTTTCATCGCCGCCTCCTTTATTGTGTGGGCGATTGGGAAACGGGCAACGCCAGATTCAGCGCCTCCGTTTTCGGCGTTAAGGCTTCGATGGATACGAGCTTGCGCGCCTCGTCATTTTTGTTTCCGCTAGCATGGCGGAAGACATACCAGACACCGTCAGGCTCTCGTTTCTGGTAGATCGTCCCATCGGCGATACGGTGGGAGAAACAGGTCTTGTTCGGAAAAATCCCCTGATCCATATGCCATTTCGCATCGAAACACATCTGGCCGGACCAGGTGACCCTCCAGCGGCCTTCAGCCCAGGCCTTGCCCTTTTCGCCCGCGACGCGGGCTGTGAAACGGCGGTTCAGGCTTTCCATCCGGCCAGCACCATCGGCCCACTGCCAGTTCTTGTCGCGATAGAGTACATAAAGCTCGGCAGGCGTCATCACGCGGGCCCCGTCAGGCAGGCTGTCCTTGGTGACCGATGCTGCACTGGCCGGAGCACTCAGCCCGGCAAGCACGACAAAGAGTGTCAGAAGGCGTTTGCCCCGATCTGGCCGGGACCGTTGGCCATCACACATCAAATGTTTCATTTGAACCTCCCACGACCTTCAGGTTGCGCGCACCCGCCAAGAGTTCTTGCGATTGACGGGTGCGCGCGTGCGGCAGAACATTTGTTGGTCTTATTTCCTGCCGCTGTTGAACGGGACGGCCGATTGTCGAAATCCGGAAACCCAGTTTCTCTGCAATCGGCGGTGAAAAGACATTGCGCAGGTCGATGAGTACGGCTTGCCGCATGGCCTGCTTCATCCGGACAAGGTCGAGTTTGCGAATGCTGTCCCATTCGGTCACGACCACGGCTGCATCAGCATTGCCAAGGCAGTCATAGGGATCGTCATGGAACTCGACGTCGCTGAGAAGGCGGCGCGCATTGTCCATCCCGGCGGGATCGTAGGCGTGAATGATGGCGCCGAAGCGCTGCAAGGTTTCGATGAGCGGAATGGATGGCGCGTCGCGCATATCATCCGTGTCAGGCTTGAAGGCCAAGCCGAGAACGGCAATCGCCCGCCCCTCGACGCTACCGCCCAGTGCATCCAGCACCTTTAGTGCCATACGGCGCTTGCGCGCTTCATTGACGGTGACCGTTTCCTCGACAATCCGCAGGGCAATCCCGTGATCCTGAGCGGTCCGCAACAGCGCAATCGTATCCTTCGGGAAGCAGGAGCCGCCATAGCCCGGTCCTGCATTGAGAAAACTGGTGCCTATGCGCTGATCCAGCCCCATCCCGAGCGCGAGCTCCGTGACATCGCTGCCGACTTCCTCACACAGGTCTGCCAGTTCGTTGATGAAGGTGATCTTGGTGGCAAGAAAGGCATTGGCCGCATATTTGATCAGTTCCGACGTGCGGCGCTGCGTGATGACGATCGGCGTTTTCCGGGCTTCAAGCGGCGGAGCGTAAAGTGCAACCAGCGCTGAACGCGCACGTTCATCTTCTACGCCGATGACGACGCGATCAGGCTCGAGGAAATCGCGAATAGCAACACCCTCGCGCAGAAATTCCGGATTGGATGCGACCGAGAAGGTGCCAGGTCTGCGCACAGAGCCGATAATCTTCTGCACGACATCGCCTGTGCCGACTGGAACGGTGGACTTGACCACGACGACCGTATTGTCGTCGATCAGCGGCGCAAGTTCGCGAGCGGCCATATAGACAAACGAAAGATCGGCATCGCCATGGCCGGCGCGCGCCGGTGTACCGACTGCGATGAAGACAAGCTCGGCCCCCTTGACGGCTTCCGTCAGATTGGTTGTGAAGCTGAGCCGGCCGAAAGCGAAATTGCGTTCAACCAGTTCGTCCAGCCCCGGCTCGTAGATCGGCACGATGCCGCGCTCCAGCCGGACGATCTTCTGGGCGTCCTTGTCGACGCAGACGACCTCATGTCCCCATGCAGCGAAACATGTGCCACTGACCAATCCGACATATCCCGTACCGATGACAGCGATCTTCATAATCGTCGCGCCTTTCCCGCTAGTTCGTTCCGCTAGTCGCATCCGTGCGCCAGCGTGGATTGAAAATTGTCCGGTGGAGATCGCGTCCGCCCACACCGGCACCGGCAACCGAGAAGCGATCATCAAATATCGTGAAGCTTTTCGTGCCCCAGCTCAGTGCCTCGATGCCGTCGCGTCCGCGTTCGACCGTGGTAACGCCAGTCAGTGCCACCAGCGCGGTAAAGCTGCATGCCAACACTGGTCGATAGAAGCGGCTCGTCATCCGCACGTGATTTTCGCGTGTGTGCTGGATCACGATCATCGCCATCAAGAAAAGGTAGGAACATGCATTGACGATGGCGAAAATGAAGAAGCCCCGCGTTTCATGGGCATCCCTGACGAAGAGTACCGGCAGGATGGAGAGACCGGAGATCAGCGCATAGGGAGCGATCACCCGCAGCGGCACCGGATCGACCTCGGATGAGCCTTTGGGCGTGACACGAAAATCGACAAAGGAACCGGTCAGCCAGTCGCGGAAGGCTGCGAAGGTGCCAGCCAGAGCCCAGGGCCACCGCGCCAGCAGGAACAGCATCGCTTCCCAACTGAAAATCCTGCCGTCGACCGGACGGAATGTCTTGCTCGACCGCCACCAGAATGCCAGCGCCAAAGTCACGAGCGATAGTGGCAAGAAATGCATAAGGAAGGCGGGATAGGTAACGCTGACGAAATTGTCGCCATAAGCCAGGATGGCTATCGGCAGAACGAATGCCAGCGCCAGAAAGAAGGCGTAGAGTGGATACCAGAGCTGCGAGAACAGAAACTGGAACTTAAGACGCAGCGGCAGCCGCCCGATCAGCTTCGGTGTATATTGCAGCAGGATCATCACAAGGCTGCGCGACCACTGGAATTCCTGCGTCACCAGATCGGCAAAGGTGCGCGGGCCATCGCCATGGGCGATGGCGTCCAGCGCATGAACACCGCGCCAGCCATGCGCATTCATGAACAGGGTCGTGGAATGATCCTCGGCCAGTTCCGGCCCAAGGCCGCCGATTTCCTTCAGCGCCGCCGTCCGCACGGCATAGTGCGAACCGATGCAGAGCGGAGCAAAGCCGCCGTTGTAACCGGCTTGCAGCGAGCCATGCATGCTGGCTTCCACATAGAGACGCCCACGAGCCGACCAGCTTTCATGCGCGTTGCGGTCGCAAATGCTCGGTGCCGAAACATAACCGACGGCAGGATCGGCGAAAGGCCGCAATATGTTGAAGAGATAATCCGGCTCAGGCACATGGTCGGCATCGAGCTGCGAGACGAAATCGTAGCGTTCATAGCCATAGTGATCATAGAAGAAAGCGAGATTGCCTTCCTTGCACCGGGTACGGCGCGGCCAGCTTTGCCGATGGTAATCGGCACGGCCCTTGCGCGTGGAAACGAACACGCCATGCTCACGGCACCAGGCGAGCGTCGAGGGCGACGGGTCTTCGTCGGCGAGCCAGGTATCATGCGGTACATCCTGCGCCAGCATGGCGCGCAATGTTTCAGCCACCACCTCGAAAGGTTCTGACGGGGCCTTGGTGACGACCATGGCAACCCGGCTTCCCGCAGGGATGCGAAGCGGACCCGTCGGGCGTGCCGCGTGGAAGAAAACGGTGATGAAGTAAAGCGGCAGGATCGTGATCCACGCCAGCAGCGCCGTCACCAGAATGGAGCCGAGAAGATTGTTGTGCTTTGCGCTGATGAACCACCATTGCCAGAAATAGGCGATAGCAAGCGCCCACAAGACAATACCCACCAGGTATTCCACCCGCTTGCGGCCGGTGAAGATGGGCGTAAGCAATGGTCCACTGTCGCCCATATCGCCATCAGGAGCTGGATGAAACACGCGCGTTTTCATGTCCGCATCTCCAGACCGAAGAAGGGGGCGGCTGTGCGGATAATCGTGTCGAGGTCGGAATGGAGCGTGCGAAAGCCAAGCTTCGCTGCGGCTTCTGCCGGATCGGCATAAAGGACCGGCGGATCGCCTGCGCGGCGTGGCCGCATTTCGACAGGCACCGTGCGTCCGGTCAGCCGGTCTATCGCATCCACGATTTGCCTGATGGATGTCCCGCGCCCGGTCCCCAGATTAAGGATGAGATTGTCGTCGCCATCGAGAAGGTGCTCGACCGCAAGCACATGCGCTCGCGCCAGATCGGCCACGTGAATATAGTCGCGGATGCAGGTGCCGTCCGGCGTATCATAATCGTCGCCGAACACTTCGAGACAGTCCGTCCTCCCTGCCGCAGCCAGCATGGCACGCGGTATCAGATGGGTTTCGGGATCGTGCTTTTCACCTAGTTCGCCATCCAGATCGGCACCGCAGGCATTGAAGTAGCGCAACGCCGTATAGGGCATGCCATAGGCTGCCGAATAATCGGCCAGCATATGTTCCGCGATCAGTTTTGTGCGGCCATAAGGATTGATCGGATTTTGTGTTTCGCCTTCGCGGATCGGCAGCACATCAGGAATGCCGTAGGTGGCACAGCTCGACGAGAAGATGACCGGGCGCCCGCCTGTCAGGCGGCTGGCTTCCAGAACGGATTGGATGCCGCCGACATTGTTGCGATAATATTTTGCCGGATCCGTGACAGACTCCCCGACATAGGCCGAGGCCGCAAAATGGATGATGGCTGCCGGATCAAAAGTCCTGATTGCAGCAATGAGCTGCTCTTGCGAAAGCGTGTCGCCTTCGACAAAATCACCCCAGCGCACGGAAGACCTGTGACCGGTCGACAGGTTGTCATAGACGACCGGCGAAAATCCGTTCTTATGCAGAAGCTTGGCCGTATGGCTGCCAATGAAGCCCGCGCCACCGGTAACGAGTATGTTCCGCCGGGTCATCTTGCCACCTCGAAAAGCTCACCCGAGGGTCTGGCCAACTGGCGTTCGAAATAGGCGATCGTCTGCTTCAGCCCTTCGACAAGTGCTATCTGTGGTTCCCAGCCAAGCTCGCGCTTTGCCAGCATGATGTCGGGACGCCGCTGGCGCGGATCGTCGGTGGGCAGCGGACGATAGACAATGCGCGACGCCGAACCGGTCAGCGCAATGATCTGCTCGGCCAGCTCGCGGACAGTGAATTCTCCCGGATTGCCGAGATTTACGGGCTTCTGAAGCTGGCTGTTCATCAACCGGCTGAAACCTTCGATAAGATCATCGACATAGCAGAAGGAACGGGTCTGCGAGCCGTCGCCATAGATGGTGATTTCTTCGCCCTTGAGGGCCTGTACGATGAAGTTCGACACGACACGGCCATCGTCGGGCCGCATGCGCGGGCCATAAGTATTGAAGATGCGCACGATACGGATATCGACGCCATATTGCTTGTGAAAATCGTAAAACAGCGTTTCGGCTGAGCGTTTGCCTTCGTCATAGCAGGACCGGGGACCGAAGGAGTTTACATTGCCCCAATAGGCTTCCGGTTGCGGATGCGTTTGCGGATCGCCATACACTTCCGACGTCGAAGCCTGAAAAATCCGGGCCTGATAATGCGCTGCCAGCTCAAGCAGATTGAGCGAGCCCATGACGCTCGTCTTCATCGTGTGAACCGGATCGGCCTGATAGTGCGGCGGTGATGCCGGGCAGGCCAGATTGTAGATCTCGTCTACAGGCAGATCGATCGGATGGACAATATCGTGGCGCACAAAGCTGAACGTGTCATAACGCAGCAGATTGCGGATGTTCTCGAGCCGTCCCGTCGAAAAATTATCGACACAAATGACGAAGTTTCCTTCATACAGAAGACGCTCGCAAAGATGAGAACCGAGAAATCCTGCGCCGCCTGCTACGAGAATACGCCGTGTTGCCATGCGATCCGCAGATATACCCGATGATCTGAAGTTTATACTCACGAGATCCTCCAACGCTAATACTTCACTTGCGCTATCTGGTAAAATGCAAAGCAATTCTGTCCGCACGTTCGAATTGAAGCGCACTGGTCAATGGTTCTTTGCTTGCTTTACTAGATGATTGAAGATAGCGGCGCCGGAGACATGAGTCGTTAGCGTAGAATCCGGAATCTTATCCTTGCGTCCATTTTTGACGCCATGCGGTACCGCTCGCTGACGAACCTATTCACAAGGTTTGATATGGATTGGCTTTTCCTCGGATAAGACCAGTCCCTGCGGCGTAACATAGTTTATGAATCGAGTGGATTTTTCGAATTTGACGTTTGAAACAGCATCTGCATCAGCCGGGATTCTAACGTCAAATTCAATCCACTAGCGCAGAATATCCGACAGACGCTTCTGCTCTTTATCGACACGCTCAAGGTTGAGACCCGCCAGCAGATCGAGAATATGGGTCTTCATCAAGACCGCAGCCTCGTCGCTCTTGTGCTTTTCAATCGCATCGACCAGCGCGTGATGCGCGTCGCACTGGCAGGTTGTCTCGCGCCGTTCCCAATAGAGCGAAATGATGAGCGAGGAACGCGGCAGCAGATCACCGACAAAACCCGCTAGGATCGAGTGCCCTGAAATCTCGGCCAGATGGGTATGAAAAAGTGCCGACAGCATGATAGCCTCGCTGTCGCGCCCGGCATGGAGCGCCTCGTGCTCATCGTGGAGATGCTGCCGCAACTGCCTGACCTGCTGGGGCTTGATGACCTTCGCCGCAAGTGAAGCCACCTCCGGCTCGATCAGCAACCGCGCCTCAAACACTTCGCGCGCTTCTTCGCGTGACGGCTCGGCAACGAAGGCACCCCGATTGGGTTCCAGACGCACAAGCCTGTCATGGGCCAGCGCCTGCAGGGCCGAGCGCACGAAAGCGCGGCTGACGGAATAGATCGTCGCCAGTTCGTCCTCCGGGAGCTTGGTGCCCGGAAGCAGACGATGGCTGACAACCGCATCGCGCAAACCGTTATAGACCGGAAGCCAGCGGAGATTCCCGCCGCCGTTTTGGTCTGTGATGTTCGTCTCAGCCAGGGTCATTGTCATCCAGTAGAAGCTATACAAATGGCAGATGCGATCAGGCGACACAGCATCCGCACATCCAAGTTTTTGCTCGCTTACATATCGAACACAGGTCCCACGAGTGTCAACAATTTCACCAACTTTGATGCACAAACTTCATTGAAATCATTCGATGGCGTGCACTTTCAGATCAGTTCCAACACCATTCGTCAGCTTCGCGGCGAAAAAGATTCAAAAATACCTTGAAAGCCCTTCATTCGCGGCAACTGATAGCCTCCGAGTTTCGATGTTTTCAAGCCAAGTCCCACGAGGCTTTCGCACAATTTCACCGCACAGGTCACGCCGTCGATAACGGGCAGACCGTGCTCTCTCGAAAGGGAAGCAGCAAGGTCGGCCATGCCTGCGCAACCAAGCACAATCGCTTCGGCATGGTCTTCCCGGATCGCCTTCGCGATCTCGTTCGAGACCTTGTTGCGGGCATCAGATCCCGGAATTTCGAGGTCGAGCACTGCCACATCACTGGCCCGAACACGGGCACAACGGGATATGAGCCCATAGCGGGAGAGGTTATGCTCGATGGCCGGCACCGAACGCGACAATGTGGTGACGACGCTGAACTTTCCGGCAATCAGGCTTGCCATGTGAAAGGCTGCCTCGCCGATACCGATCACCGGCATGGTTCCGGCACAGCGTGCAGCATCAAGGCCAGTATCGTCGAAACACGCGATGACACAGGCATCGGCAGTCGGGTGCTTCTGCATTTCCCCGATCATGCCGGGAATGGCAAAAACCTCGTCGAAATATCCTTCGATGCTCGGCGGACCATCAAGCGGATTGGTCGCGATGATTGTCGTATCGGCACCAGCCACGCTGCGCGCAGCCTCACCGATCTTGTGCGTCATCGATGCAGTCGTATTGGGGTTGATGACAAGTATTTCCATTTTTCCTCGAACCATCGAAATGTTTGTTTTCGTTCTGGATGGTCCAGAGCGTCAGGAACGACGCTCTGCCTAGTCGTAGCTCAGCCGGTCAGATTTCCCCGCCCAGATAGAGTTTCTTGACCCGGTCGTCCGTCGCCAGTTCTTCCGAATTGCCGGACAGGACAATCTTTCCGGTCGTCAGGGCATAAGCGCGCTGCGAAATGCGGAGCGCCATACGCGAATTCTGCTCCACCAGAAGAACGCTCACCTTTTCGTCGCGATTGATGGCAACGATTGAACGGGCGATGTCCTGCACCAGCTTGGGCGCGACCCCGAGAGACGGCTCGTCCAGCAGCAGGAGCTTTGGCTTGGCCATGAGCGCGCGCCCGATGACCAGCATCTGCTGCTCGCCGCCGCTCATCGTGCCCGCAGCCTGCGAATAGCGCTCTTTCAGGCGCGGGAACCGTCCCAGAACCATCTCCAGCGTATTGGCGATATCCGCCTTGCTGGAGCGGGTGAACGCTCCCATCATCAGATTGTCGCGCACGCTCATATAGGGAAAGACACGGCGGCCTTCTGGCACCATGGCAATCCCCATCCTCACGATCTCATCCGACCGCGTGCCGTCGATCCGGCGACCCTCATAATGGATTTCGCCCTTGCGGATCTTTTTCAGCCCTGTGATCGCCCGCAGGATCGAGGATTTGCCTGCACCGTTGGCACCGATCAGCGCGACCGTCTCTCCCTCCTGAACGCTGAGCGAAACACCTTTCAGCGCATAGACGTGATCGTAATAGAGTTCGGCATCGGAAACTTTGAGAAGCTCTGCCATGGTCAGTATCCAATCGTTTCGTCTTCTGCGCCGAGATAGGCTTCGATCACCTTCTCGTTCTCCTGGATTTGCTTCGGCGTTCCTTCCGCGATCTTCTGCCCGAAATTGATGACGACGATCCTGTCGGAAATATTCATCACCGCCGGCATGTCATGCTCCACCAGCAGCACCGTGACACCCCGGTCACGGACCGCGCGCACCATTTCCACGGCCTTGACGGTTTCGTCGTGGTTCATTCCGGCAAAAGGTTCATCCAGAAGCAATATCTTCGGTTCCGTCGCCAGACCAATGGCGATACCGAGCGCACGCAAATGGCCATGCGGCAGGTTTTGCGCAACTTCATCCCGCTGCTTCCACAGGCCCAGAAACTGCAAGATTTCATCGGCGGAACGCCCGAATTCCTCCTGATCCCGGCGGGCAAGGCTCGACCCCACATAACAACCGAGGAAACTCGCCTTGGCGCGCAGATGGTGACCGACAATCACATTGTCGCGCACCGTCATGCCCTTGAAGATCGTCGTTTCCTGGAAGGTGCGCACCACGCCCTTTCGCGCCACGATATGCGGTGCCAGACCCGAAATGCGCTCACCCTTGAAGCGGACTTCGCCGGTCGTGGGATTGAGAAATGAGGCGATCAGCTTGAATAGCGTGGACTTGCCCGCGCCATTCGGCCCGATGACCGACAGGATTTCCTTTTCGCGCACCGAAAAGGAGACATCGTTGACCGCCACCAGACCGCCGAAACGTTTGGTCAGGTTTTTGACTTCCAGAAGCTCGCTCATGATCCTGCTCCCTTTTTTCCGGTCAGTCTGAGGCTGAGAAGCCCGTTCGGCAGGAACAGCATCAGGATGATGAGGACGCTGGAGAAGATGAGAAGCTGGAACTTGCCGGTCTGGAACAGGAAGTCCCAGCCGAAATAGAGGACGAAGGTTCCGACGATCGGACCGAACACATAGCCGAGCCCGCCCAGGAAGCAGTTGAGCATGAAATTGACCGAATCCGTGACTGTGAAGCTCGACGGGTAGATCGACTGCGAGATAGCAACGAACATCGCACCACCGAGCCCGCCGAGGAAGGACGAAATCGCATAGGCCAGCACACGCAGATTGGTGATGTTGACGCCAATCGACGAAGCAAGTTCCTCATTCTGTTGCAACGACTGGCAAAGACCGCCGATGCGCGAATTGATGAGGCGATAAAGCCCCGCAAAGCACAGCACCATCAGCACGATGGAGACGAAATAGAAGGCCGCGCGCGGGTTCTGCAGCGTTGCGAAATCCGGCAGGATGGTCAGGCCGAACAGCGATATACCACCCGGCATCGGAATGCTGACCATGCCCTTGGCGCCGTTGGTGATGGGCAGTGCCATGGCCAGAAGACGGACAACTTCGGTCAGAACCAGTGTGACCATGGCGAAATAGACGCCGCGAAGTCGCAGGATCGGCAAGCCGATCAGGATGCTGGCGAAGGCGCAGAACAGCCCGGCAATGGGAAGCGTCAGCCAGAAGGAAACGCCATATTTCACCATCAGGATCGCCGAGACATAGCCACCCATGAGAGCATAAGCACCCTGGCCGATATTAATGCGACCGATATAGAAGGTGAGCCACACACCGCTGCTGGCGATGGAGAGAAGCGCCACCGAAGTCAGTGTGTAATAGAGATCGTGCCGTCCGGTTGCCTCGATCAGGACCGGAATACCGATGAAGATCAGGGCCAGAAAGGCAGCGACGCCGATAAGCTTTGTTGTCTTTGTCATGATTGCCCCCTCAACCCCAAGGCTTGCCCATGAGCCCGTTCGGACGGATGCTCAGGAAAACCATCAATGCGGCGAAGATGACGAGATAGGTGATGTCGCCATAGGAACGCAGCACCGTCAAACCGACGGATTCCATCATGCCCAGGATGAAGCCGCCGGCAATGGCACCGCTGACGACGCCAGCGCCACCGATCATCACCATCATGAAGGCCTTGATGGAAATGGCGCCACCAATGCCGGAATTAACGCCGGTAATGGCGACCAACAATCCACCGACCAGCCCCGCAAGCATTGCCCCCAGCGCGAAGCCTATCATGGAATAACGGTCGACATTCACGCCCATCAACTGCGCGGCCACGCGGTCCTGGGCGAGCGCGCGCATCGCGCGACCGGGTTTTGTGTACTGCATGAAAAGAACGAAGGCTGCGATGAACACCACCGCAAGCACACCGATCAGGATGCGGTCATAAGGCATGATCAGCCAGTCGGACACGAAGACGCCATTGACGATCTTCGGCACGCCGCGCTGTTTTTCGCCGAACAAAAGCAGGATCACCGCATCAAGGAAAAAGGCGACAGCGGCTGCGAGCAGCATCGTGCTTTCATCGCGCAGACTTCGCTTGATGACCGGTCTGAAGAGAAACTTTTCAATCAGCGCACCGACGATCATCAATGTGACGGCGGAAGCCAGAAGAGCGACAACAAACGGCAGGCCGAGCTGCCCGTAAACCGTATAGGTGACGAAGCCGCCCAGCACATACATCTGGCCGTGCGCAAAGTTAAGGACGTTCATGAGCGCGAAGATCAGCGTCAGTCCCAACGCGATCAGTGCATATTGCGCACCCAGATATAGCCCATTGGCTATCACTTGTTCCATGAAGGCAAACTCCCTCGTGCGAAGTGTCAGGCAAGCTCAAGGGCAAGCCCGAAACTTCGTAACAGTTCCTGACGATTGGGAGGCCCGAAGCGGAAATATTCCTGCTCCGCTTCGGGCTGTTCGGGCCTGTTGGCTAATCGACCTGGCCGACGAAAAGCGTTTCGAACTTGCCGTCCTTGTATTCTGTCACAACCATTGGAATGCCGATCTGGCGCTTCTGCGTGAAAGAAGAGGTGCCGACATAGGTCAGCTTGGAACCGTCGCCATCACCTTTGACGAAAGGATTGGGCGCAGAGAACGCGTCCATCGTCTTCTTGAATTCCTCGACATTGTCGATGGCCGCCGGATTGGCCTTGATTGTTTCGACGATATATTCGAGTGCATAGACCTTGGTATTGGACTCGTCGTTATATTCTCCATAGGCCTTGGTATAACGGTCGACAAATTCCTTCATGGTGTCAGATGCGATTTCCGGCGTGGAAGCGCCGCCGACCGAGATGAAGCCATTGGCGAGTTCGCCTGCACCTTCCTCCAGAACCTTGGCATCCTGCGCGGTTTCTGTGGAAATGAAGCCCTGATAACCAAGTTCGCGCGCAGCGCGGATGAGCAGCGGCGCATTACCAGGCGCAACGCCCGACAGCACCAGCAGGTCCGGCTTCTGCATGACGATCGGCGTCAGAACAGGTGTGAAGTCGCGCGTGTCATTCTGATAGGCATCGTTGGTCGAAACCACTTCGAGACCAAGCGCCTTGGCCGCCTCGATACCGCTGTCGCGCTGGCTGAGCGGATCAGATTCATTGGCCGCCACGAAGGCCACCGTCTTGATGCCTTTGTTTTCCTTGAGATATTTATAGATCGCCGGTCCTGACTGGTAATTGGCGATCATGCCGAGAACAGCATTGGATGCCGGCGGCGTATAGAGTTCCTTCGGGAAGGAATAAGGGAAATAGATGATGCCCTTGGCTTCCGCGACCGGGCGGACAGCAGCAGCGCCGTCATCGACATTCGGGCCGACCACGTAATGGACGCCTTCCTGAGCCATCTTTTCCATACCGGCGATGGCGCGCTTCGGGTCCTTCTGGTCGTCGAAGGTAACCACCTTGATCTTGTAGGTGTCATCACCGATCTTTACGCCGCCCTGCTCATTGAGCCAGTCGGCGCGAACCTGCATCGAGCGAACATTGGATGTACCCCAGGCCGCTGCAGGGCCGCTGGTGACACCGACGAAACCGATCTTCAACTCCTTGTCCGCAGCCTGGGAGGCCGATGCGGACATGAGCGCAAATATAGAAACGGCGCCTAGCGCCGCAGTCTTAACAACTGCGCGTCTATTGATCATTTTAGTTCCCCTTAATTAGCTTCACCTTTCCCTCATTTGGCGGAGAAAGGATATATTAAGCTAAACACGCACTCGAAATATTGTCAACAATCTGAATATTTTTAATGAACGATTTTGCGGCGACGCGTCGTCGATTCTGAAGGCCTCTGAATATAAAAAGGTGCGCCGGGGACGGGCGCACCTTGCGAATGGCAGGCTGGAAACAGGTTTAGAGCGCGTTTCGATCTGATTGCATCAGATCGGCGCTCTAACTTCTTCTATTTCTTCTAGCATAATCTTATCGATCCTCGTTTCACTCCGGTCGGATTATGCTCTAGCCCCGTGCTTGCAACCGCGCAAAATGGGCAAGCATCCGGTCCGGATCGGCCTTGATGCCGCTGAAGAGTTCGAAGGCACCGACCGCCTGAAACACGGCCATCCCGCCCCCATCGAGCACCCGACATCCCTGCTCTTTGGCAAGCAGAACCAGCGCCGTCTGCAAAGGAAAATAGACAATATCCGAAACCCAGAGATGCGACTGCACCAATGCTGGCGCAAGCGGCAGACCCGGATGCGCGTCCATGCCCGTCGGCGTTGCGTGGACCAGACCGGACGCGCCTGCCAGTGTTTCCGCCAGATCAGCCCCGGCAACGAAACTGCATTGCGGCTGCACGGAAACAAGTTTGCCGATTACCGCATCGACCTTCGTGGGGTCGAGGTCGAAGATATGGACCTCCCGCGCGCCCATTTCCGCCAGCGCATAGGCAACGGCGACACCTGCCCCGCCTGCCCCAAGCAGCACGACACGCTCTAGCGATGCGCCCGGCAGACCGCGGCGAAACCCTTCCGCATAGCCCCACCAGTCGGTGTTGTGACCGATGCGCCTGCCATCGGAAAACACCACCGTATTGATCGATTGCAAGGCCAAAGCATGGGGGGAGAGTTCATCGACCAGCGCCACCGCAGCCTGCTTGCAGGGATGCGTGATATTGAGCCCGGCAAATCCCGCAGCTTCAGCCTCTGCGACAAGGACCGGAAGATCACGTGCCGAACGTCCGTTTTCGGCGATATCGATAATATCGTAGCGATAGGCCAGCCCTGCGGCTTCGCCTTCCCGCATATGCATAGCAGGCGAGAGTGAACGCTGAATATTTGCGCCGATTAGACCCACATGCACACGACGCTTGGTCACTTCACTTCTCAATTCTTATTCTCCGCAGGATCGGACCACGCCGATCCCAAATCAAGCTTAGCCTGCCAATTATTCAGGGCTTTTCAAAAGGGCGATGATCGTGTCGCTGATCAGGCGGCGATGCCGAGCCTTCACGTCGGACGCCATCAGGTCGGTACCGAAGATCGCGCCGAACGTATGCCTGTTGGACACGCGGAAAAAGCACTGCGCGCTGATCAGCATGTGAAGGTCGAGCGCGGAAATGCGTCGTTGAAAAACGCCCTGCTCACGACCGCGCTCAAGGATTTTCTCGATCGTTTGCAGAATGGTTACATTCTGGCGCGACAGAACATCGGAGCGCTCCATATGTTCGGCGCGGTGAATGTTTTCCACCGCGACGAGCCGCACGAAATCCGGATTGGCATCATCGTGATCGAAAGTGCTTTCCACCAGACTGCGCATGGCAGATTCCGGGTCCTGATCGTCAAGCGACAACGAGCTTTCAAGTGTGCGTATCTTGCCGTAGGCCCGTTCCAGCACGGCAAGATACAGCCCGTCCTTGCTGCCGAAATAGTAGTAGATCATGCGCTTGGACGTGCGGGTCTGCGCCGCGATTTCATCCACGCGCGCGCCGGAAAACCCCGATGCCACGAACTCCCGCGCCGCAATGTCGAGAATGTTCTCGCGCGTTGCGTCGGGATCGTTCTTGCGCGGCTGCGCCTTGGCGAGTGCCTTTGCCATAGTCCCCCCCTTCAGCGTTCAGAGTGCAGCAGCACTTTTCGGCATGCCCGCCGGGCGCATGTAGCGTCGCAGCGCGGCAATGCGGAAGATCGCATTGGCTGCGCCATATCCCTTGTAACCTCGCCTCTGTACGACTTCGAAAAAGAAACCCTGATCGTCGGTCGGGCTATAAAGCTGGAAATATTCCCCGCTCTCGTCGCGATCATAAAGCACGTTCGCGGCCTTGAGCCGGTCAGTGAATTCGGGATCGAGACCAAGTCGCGCTTCCAGATCGTCATAATAATTCGGTGAGATTTCCAGCGTGTGGAAGCCGTTGTCGCGCAAGGCCGCAGCCGTCGCAAAGATATCATCCGTGGCAAAGGCCAGATGCTGGATGCCCGAACCGAAGGTTTCAGCAATGAAGCGACCTGCCAGCGTCCGGCGATTTTCCGCGCCGTTGAGCGTGATGCGTAGCGTTCCCTCGTCGTTTTCCACCACCTGACTGCGCACGACGCCGCCCGGATCGACGATATCGACCATGGGCGATTTCCGCGATTCCGTGAGCGAGGTATAGAAGAGCAGCCAGGTCAGAAGCTCATCGAACTTCATCGTCTGGGCAACGTGATCGATATGGGTGAGGCCGACGCCGGTCCCGGTATCATTTCCTGCAACCGGCTCGAACTCGATATCGAAGATGCGACCGAGATCGGTCTTCTCATCGAGGAAGTAAACCAATCCGCCGCCAACACCACGAATGGCGGGCATACCGATTTCGCCCGGATCGAGTGGTTGTTCAAAACTCTCCGCGCCCATGGCGACGGCGCGGACATGAGCTTCAGCCGCATCGTCCACGACCAGCCCCATTGCGTAGGCAGCAGTGCCATGAACGGCATAGGCCGAGCTTGCGAAGCCGCGCGTATCCGTATTGATGACGAGGTTGATGTCGCCCTGCCGGTAGAGCGCGACCTCTTTCGAGCGATGCTTTCCGGCCAGCCGAAAACCCAGTGCACCAACGGCGGAAACCAGCCTTTCGGCATCATCGGCATGGGTGGCAAACTCGACAAAGCCCACACGATGCACCTTTGCGCGGGGCGGCATGGCGGCAACCGTCAGCTTGTTGTCCGGCTCGATCCGGCGAACCTGATCACCGAGATAGACCAGCGAACGGCGTCCGTCCGCAGCGATCGTGGCTGGCGATCCGCCACGGAACTGGTCGTTGAAGATTTCGAGCGAGAAATAGCCGTCATAGCCGGTCGCAGCCACGGCACGCATGAAATCCAGCACCGGCAGGTCGCCCTCGCCCGGCATGTTGCGATAATGGCGGCTCCAGTAAAGCAGATCCATGTCGATCAGCGGCGCATCGGCCATCTGGATGATGAAAAGCTTGTCCTTCGGAATGGAGCGGATCGAATTCACGTCGATCTTGCGTGCCAGCGTATGAAAACTGTCGAGGATGAGGCCGACATTGGGATGATCGGCACGGCGCACGATCTCCCACGCATCGCGGTGGTCGCTGATATGGCGTCCCCAGGCGAGCGCTTCATAACCGACGCGCAGATTGCGCCGCGCCGCCCTTTCGCCAAGCTCGCGAAAATCGTCCGCAGCGCGGTCGATGCCGCCAATGGCGGCTGGCGACACGTTGGAGCAGACCAGAACGAGATCGGTGCCCAGCTCCTGCATCAGGTCGAACTTGCGTTCCGCCCGGTCGAAAGTGCGGCTGCGCAAAGGTTCCGGCATGCCCTCGAAATCACGGAATGGCTGGAAAAGCGTGATCTCCAGACCGAGGTCGCGCGCCATCTGGCCCACCTGACGCGGGCTTTCGTCAAAGGTGAGAAAATCGTTCTCGAAAATCTCCACCCCGTCGAACCCAGCTTTGGCGATGGCCCCCAGTTTCTGCTGGAGATCGCCACTGATGGAGACGGTTGCTATCGAAGTCTTCATATCACGCTCCTGTCTCCGGCCAGACCGGAGTTTTCTGCTCAGAACCGGGCAGACCTGCCCGGAACCATCTTGTTTCGTATCGGCCCGAATATAGAGCCATACCGGCTTAATTCCCGCCGCGCACCTTCTTCAATTCGGCAAAGAGTTCATCAACCGTTTCCGCACCGATTTCGGCGGTAAACTTTTCGATGATCGGCTTCACCGCATCGCGCAGGCGCACGGTTTCTTCCGGCGTCAGTTCGGTAACCTGCATACCGGTCTTCTTGATCTCATCGAGCGCCGTCGCATCCTGCTCACGCGAAACCTTGCGCTGATAATCCCGTGCCTCGACCGCTGCCTGTTCAATCACCGCCTTTTCCTCATCGTTGAGGCGATCCCAAAACTTCTTGCTGATCATGACGATCTGCGGATTGTACTGGTGGCGGGTCAGCGTCAGATATTTCTGCACTTCATAAAATTTGGCGTTGATGATGTTGGCATTGGGGTTTTCCTGCCCATCGACCGTGCCGGTTTCAAGCGCCGTGTAAAGCTCGGTATAGGGCAGCGGCACGGCATTGGCGCCGAGCGCATTGAACAGGGCAACCGGAACCGGCGATTGCAGGGTGCGGATCTTCAGCCCGGCAATATCCTCCAGTTTCGCAACCGGATGGCGATTACTGGTCAGGTTGCGGAAACCGAGCTCCCAATAGGCAAGCCCCACCAGCCCCGTATCGGGCAGGCGTTTCATCAGATTGGTGCCGAAAGGGCCATCCATGACCTTGTCGGCTTCCTCACCGCTATTGAACAGGAACGGCAGATCGACCGCTTCGAATGCCTTGACGGTGCTGGACAGGATGCCCGCATTCATCACCGTCATTTCCACGACGCCGCCCTGCAAGCCGGAAAGCGTCTGCGGATCGCTGCCCAGAACACCGCCGGGGAACAGTTTCACATTGATCTGCCCATCGCTCTTTTCCTTCACCAGCTCCGCAAATTTCTCCATGCCCGTGACCTGCGGGTGGCCCTTGCTGTTGGCGGCAGCAAACTTGATCGTCTGCGAACGGATTTCAGCCATGGCCGTGGTGGTCATCAGGGCCAAGGGCAGCACCATTCCCAGTGCCGTCGTCTTCAGTATTTTCTTCATGTCTTCCTCCCACTCAAAAATTCAATGTTTCCAGGGCCGCTTCACGCTGCGCCCGCCTTTGACTTAATGGAACCAACCCATTGGCACCGTCACCAGTTGCGGGAACAGCACCATCAGGAAAAGCACCACCAACTGCGCGAACAGGAACGGCAGCACGCCTGTCATCACCTTTTCGAACGGCAGGCGCGCGACGCCGCACACCACATTCAGCACCGTGCCGACGGGCGGGGTAATGAGGCCGATGGAATTGTTGATGATGAACAGCACGCCGAAATAGACCGGATCGATTCCCGCCTCCTTGATGATCGGCATCAACACCGGTGTCAGGATCAGGATTGTCGGAGTCATATCCATTGCCATGCCGACAAGAACAACCATGAGCATGATGGCAAGCAGCAGCAGCGTCTGGTTATCCATCAAAGGCCGCACCAGTTCAGCCAGTTCACCCGGCACATCGGCGACCGTAATCATCCAGGCCGAAACGCTGGCGCTGGCAACGAGGAACATCACGACGGCGGTCGTCTTGGCCGCATCCACCATGGCCGGATAGAGCCGCGAAAGAGGCAATTCCCGATAGATCACGGTTGCCACGAACAGCGAATAGACGGCGGCAACCACACCCGCTTCCGTCGGCGTGAAAACACCGAAGCGAAGGCCGACAATGATGATGACCGGCAGCATCAAGGCCCAGATACTGTCGAGGAAAGCCCGCATGCGCGCACCGGGTTCGGCCTTCTTTGGCAGTTCGAACTGTTCGCGACGCGCGAGGATGAACCATGTCACGCACAGCGCGACGGCGATCATCAGGCCGGGGAAAATGCCTGCCAGAAACAGCTTGGTGATCGAGACCCCGCCGATCACACCAAACAGGATGAAACCGATGGATGGCGGGATGATCGGCGCGATGATCGATGCCGAGGCGATCAGCCCGGCAGCACGCCCCGGTTCGTGTCCGGCATTGCGCATCATCGGAAACAGCAATGCACCGAGCGCCGCCGCATCCGCGACCGCCGAACCCGAAAGGCTTGCAATCACACAGGCCGCAAAGATCGCGACGAAACCGAGACCGCCGCGCACATGCCCCACCATGACCAGCGCTAGATTGACAATGCGACGCGACAGGCCGCCCGCATTCATGATTTCCCCGGCAAGCAGGAAAAAGGGAACGGCCATCAGCGGAAAACTGTCGGCGCCGTTCAGCACGTTCTGAGCCACGATCTGTGCGTCGAACAAATCCATATACATCATCAGCGCCGCACCGCTGATGATGAGCGCAAAGGCAACCGGGACGCCAAGCGCCATCGGAACCAGAAGGGCGGCAAGAAAGATGAGCAAAGTCATGGTCGGCGCGCCCTATTTGCGATCTTCATCGGTCGAAACGGGCGTGACATGCTCCTCGCTATCCGTCACGAAATGCGTCCCGGCGACATCGATCCGCCCGGTTGCGATACCGAAACCGTTCCACGCGACGATCAGGAGTGCGGGCACTGCAAAGGCCAGTCCTGCGCCATAAAACCAGCCCATCGACATGCCCGTCGCCGGGGCCAGCGTCGGAATATTGATGAGTGTCTGCGTCCAGCTTCCCGAAAGAACGAGCCATGTTGCGCCGAACATCATGATATGACCGGCAACCAGCGCGATGCGTGCGCCTGCGGGCGACAGACGGCGCACCAGCGAATCCACGCCCAGATGCGCATGGTCGCGCATGGCGACCACCGCGCCAAGAAAGGTAAGCCAGATAAAGAAGATGCGCGACAGTTCTTCTGAAACCGTTATGCCCTGATTGAAGGCATAGCGCAGCACCACATTGCCGAACACAAGTACGACCATGCAGCCAAGAAGGCAGGCAATGGCGAACCGTGCCGCCGTAAAATAAAAATCGACTAAAGCTTTCACAGTTCCTCCTCCCGGCCTCCTCCAGGCGCATCTCGTTTGCAGACTGCTGCCCCTTTTCGGGTTTCGGGTGAAAGCGTTGCGGCATCACCGGCAGGATGCGCCGTGCATCCGAGGTGAAACTTCGCCGTTCCCACAGTCCTTGCCGACCATTGCAATGAAGCCCCTGTCAGAAAACCATTCCGGCTTCCGGCAGCGCCTCATCGCAACCTGCAATCCATCCCTCCTCTGCCCGTCCCACTCGAGAACGGAATCGCATCGGTCAGCCGCATCATTTTCCTAAAATGTACTAACTGGTTAGGAAGTCAATAATTTCTGTTTGAACAAACGCAGAATGGCCTTTATTCCATGGATTTCAGAAATGTTCCATCTGGTTCAAAGTGGCCGATTTTTCCGCTGGGTACGAAAAATGCAACGGTAGTGCTAGCCGCCGTTCACCAGCGCCAGAATGAGCTGTTGAACATTGCCGCCATTGCCCATTTCTATCCTGTCGAAGGCGCGGCCCTGAGCACGCTGGACGTCCACCATATCGGTGATTTCCTTGATCAGCACCTTGCGGATTTTCTGGCATTTCGGGTCGTTTGGAACCGACAGGCCAACAGTCCGGCGCACGATCTCGCGTGTCATGTCCTTGGCATGGTCGCCATGCACAAGCTCGTGCTTGCGGATGCCTTCGAAGAACGTCTCCCAATGCTCTTTCACCGGGGAGGCAAGTTTCTGCGACGGCTTCGGCAGCGTATAAGTGATCTTCAGCTTCGGCGTTGCCGACAGGATCGTGCAGGCATTGTTGGAACGGTCGAACTGCCGGTTCCAGGTCAAAACATAGCTGGTATGGGCGATAACGCGGGTTTTGCCGCCGCCGATCTTCGGGCCGCGCTCGCCGATGGATTCATAAAGTTGCGGACCGGTTTTCCCGGCAATGGCGTAGGTCTTGATTTCCTCGACGGCTTTCCAGTTGTCTTCTGCAAGTGCAGGTGCTGCTGTCATAACTCCAAGTAATGCGAATGCTGCCGCTTTTTTCACGCTTGCCCCGATCCATCGATTTGCCCGGATGATTTGCGGGCAAGCTACAATATCGGCAGACGATGCGTAAGCGGTTTTCCGGCAAAAAGCCCGCCCCCGTTTCCCAAGGCGGGCTTCTTCAGAACGGGTCGCCGATCTTACTTTTCGATGGTGCGGTTCCAGCGGCTGTTGAGCTGCTGGCGGCCTTCATTGACTGCATCCCAGTCGAGCGTCTGGGCTGTTTTCATGTAACCATTGAAAGCGTCGAGCTTGGCCTGTGCATCCGGCGAACCGGCTTTTGCCTTCTGGTTCGACGGGATAACGTTGCCATGATCGAGCGCCTTGCTCTGCGCATCGGCGGAAAGCAGATAGTGAGCGAGCTTCTGGCTCAGTTCCGGTTCGCTGTTTCCTGCGAGCACGCATTCGGTCACGGCGAGGACAACGGAGCCTTCCTTCGGCTGTGCATATTCAACCGGAATGCCCTTGTCCTTCAGGTTGTTTACACCGGTTGGTGTCAGCGGGAAGATCGCTGCTTCGCCGGTCTGGACCATTTCCGAAATCTTGGCCGATGACGGGATGAATTCCAGAACGTTCTTGCCGATAGTGTCCGGGAACTTTTCGAAACCTGGTTCGAGGTTCTTGTCGTCACCACCCTGAATGCGGTTGAACATCAGGAAAGCATGGAGGCCGAAAGTCGAAGCGGAAGCCGACTGGAACACAACGGCGTTCGCATATTTTTCGTCGGCAAAGTCCATCCACGAGGTTGGAGCTGCCCAGCCCTTTTCGTCGAAAAGCTTCTTGTTATAGGCAATACCGGTCATGCCCATATCGACGCCGATGGCCATGTCGTCCTTGAGACGCGCGGCAGGCTGAATGTCGGCAAGAACCGGATCGTCGGAGATTTTCTGGCAAAGGCCACCATTGATCGCGCGCACCATAACGCCGTCGTCAAGCAGCATGACATGCATCTGCGGCTTGTCTTTCTGCGCGGTTGCCTTGGCCAGAATATCAGCCGAAGTGCCCGGCACGACAACAACCTTGACGTCGTTGGCCTTTTCGAATTCCGGCAGGACGTGCTCGGTGTAAGCGCGCTCCATGTTGCCGCCATTCATGCCGATATAGAGCGTCTTGGTTTCAGCCGATGCGCCCGTTACAAAAGCGACCGACAGGCCGAGTGCCATTGCCGTCATTGCGGTAATATGTTGATTTTTCATGCTTGGTTCCCTTCGTGGTTAAGTTTTAGATTGAAGCGATTGATCGAAAACGCATCGATCGGAGTTTCTGTCTCGCCGTTCAGTGCAAGGTCTGCGAGCACGGCGCCGACAGCCGGGCCAGTCTGGAAACCGGCCCCATTAAAACCAAAGGCGTGATAAAGGTTCTTGACACGGCTGCTTGGCCCGATCACCGGATTATCATCCGGCATTTCAGCCTCGGTTCCTGACCAGAAGCGGATCACCTGCGCATGTTCGAGATGCGGAAACAGTTCGATTGCGCGCAGCATCACCGAGGATGCCGCATTGACCGAAGGCCGCGAAAAATCCGGGTTTTCAAGCGGCGTACCGCGTCCGCCACCCATGACATAATTGCCGCGTGTGACCTGACGGCCGTAGAAACCGCCGCCTTCTTCGCCGAGGCTCATCGGCAAGCGAAACGGCATCGGCTCGGTGACAACCATCGTCGGATAAATCCGCGTCAAAGGAACCGGCTCGCCGAACGAGGCCGCAAACTGATCCGACCAGGCACCGGCGCAATTGAACAGAAGGCGCGAGCGGATTTCAATGCTGTCGCCCGTGGGATTGCCCCCCGCCAGAATGGCAAAGCCGTCGCCAGTTTCACGCGCTTCGATGACCGGCGTGTTTTCCAGTACGGTGGCACCCGCAGCCAGTGCGGCGCGGGCAAAAGCAGGCGAAACCAGACGCGGATTGGCATTGCCATCTTCCGCACAAAGCGAGGCACCTGCGACATCGCCCGGAAGCCATGGGAAACGTTCCCGCACCGCGTTGCCGCCAATCAGCTCGACATCGAGCCCGAGCGGTTGCACCAGGGCAGCATAGGCCTCAAGCTTGGCGAAATGCGCTTCCGTGCGGGCAAGTTTCAAATGGCCGCTACGGATATATTCGCCATCGATGCCGATGAGTTCCGGCAAACGCGCCCACAATTGATGCGAACGCTGCGCAAGTGGAAGCTGTTCCGGCGCGCGACCCTGCCTGCGAACGCCGCCATAATTGACGCCGCTTGCCTGCGCACCACAAAAGCCCTTGTCGAGCAGGATGACCGACAATCCGGCCTGACGCATGAAAAGCGCAGCCGATCCGCCAACAATCCCGCCGCCAATAATCACCGCATCCGCCTGAAGATGTCTTGTCATGACGAAGCGCCTTCCTTGGACGGAGCGCCAAAGCCGAGCGGGATCGGCTTGACCGGTGCCTGAGCGCGGATGCGCCCTGCTTCGGCGGGTGTCTTGTCTTGCATCGACACTAGGAGTTCTGCGGCGGCAGCGGTACACATGCGCCCCTGACAACGGCCCATGCCCACACGGGTCAGCGCCTTGAGCCGGTTGATCTCGCGCGTATCGCCGTTGCTGATGACAGCCTTCGCATCGCGCACCGCGATTTCTTCGCAACGGCAAAGCGTGACATCGCCAGCAATCGTTTCGAACCAGTCGCGCGGGAACGGGAAGGCTTTTTCGACGATCAGCCGCTCGCGATAGATATGATCGAGCTTTGCGAGAAGGCGGCGTTCCGTGTCTTGGTCAAACGGCAGGCCCCTGTCGCGCAGCAAGGCAATCGCGGCCAATGACCCACGAATTTCAGCAGCATCCGCACCGGCAATGCCTGCACCGTCACCCGCCACATAAACACCTTCGCGGCTTGAACGGCCAAGCCCGTCTGCGGCAGGAAGCCATGCGCGGTCGCGTTCTTCAAAGCGGAATTCGCAACCGGCGAGATCGGCAAGCTGGGTTTCAGGGCGCAGCGCAAAACCATAAGCCAGCGCATCGCATTGAGCCTCGCGCACGCGCTTGCCCGTGCGAAAGCGAATGGCTTCGACATGGCCTTCGCCCAGAACCTCATCAGGACGAACATTATAATGGATCGGCACGCCACCAAGCTTAAGACGCAGACCATAATAAGCGCCGAGCGCCACAATGCGCGGCGCATAAAGCGCAAGATGTGCCAGATGAAACTTGGAGGTGAAGGGTGCCGTGTCGAGAACCGCTACGACCTTTGCACCTGCATGATGATACTGCCAGGCCACCAGATAAAGCAGCGGACCCGACCCCATGAACACCACGCGTTCGCCAACCGTACAGCCTTGCGCCTTGAGCGCCGTCTGCGACGCACCGAGCGTATAGACGCCCGGCTTGGTCCAGCCTTTGAACGGCAGAACCCGGTCCGTTGCGCCGGTCGCGAGAATGAGATGGGTATAGGGCAGTTGGCTATGCAAGCCGTTGCTCAGGAGATCGAGACGATCGCCATCACTCCGGGTGATATTCCAAACGAGCGTTTCCGGGCGATAATCGATTGCGCCGCGCAATGTGTCGAAGGTCTTGTGCAACGCTTCGGCCTTATGCGCTTCCGACCCGTAACGGCTGCGATAGCTGCGTCCGTCATCAAGTGGCGGGCGACGATAAATCTGGCCACCTGAGCGAAAGCCTTCATCAAGCACGATGGGCGTAAGACCCGCCTTGACCAGCGTTTCGGCAGCGCGAATGCCCGCAGGACCAGCGCCGACAATAACCGGATTGAGCAACGCGCTCATCGTGCTGGCTCCGTTACAAATGCCATACCGTCTTCCAGAAGCGTGGTGCAGGCACGAAGCTTGTAGCCCTGAGCCGTCATGACATGACAATCCTGACACGCGCCGATCAGGCAAAAGCCCGCACGCGGTTCGCCGGTAAATTCGGTATGACGCAGCTTGCCCTGCACGGAGAGAATGGCGGTCAACACGGTATCGCCACGGCGGCCCACAAAAGGCACGCCGTCAAGCAAGAAGCTGATCGGCTGTTCAGTCAGCCGATACCGTCTGCGGAACTGAGCCGCGGCAGACAAAACCGGGAATGTCATGATCTGCCTGCTTAGCCCTTGCCCACCAGCAGTCGGTCGAGACCGAACATGCGATCGATAATAATCATGGTCACGGTAGCAACGAGGATCATCAGGGCCGACACAGCCGCCATCATCGGATCGATGGATTCGCTTGCATACATATACATGCGGACCGGCAGCGTAACCGTGGACGGCGAAGTGACGAAGATCGACATGGTCAATTCGTCAAACGAATTGATGAAAGCGAGCAGCCAGCCCCCCGACAGACCCGGCAGCAACAGTGGCAAGGTGATGCGACGGAACACCGTCCATTCGCCAGCACCCAGAGTGCGTGCCGCGTTTTCCGCATTGCGATCCATGCTGCCAAGCGAAGCCAGGATCAGGCGCAACGCATAAGGCGTGACGACAATCGTATGTGCCGCGACCAGCCAGCCAAATGTGCCGGTGAAGCCCATCAGCGTGAAAAGACGCAGGAACGCGACGCCCAGAACCAGATGCGGGATAATCAGCGGCGACAGGAACAGCGCGTTGAGCGCATCGCGGCCACGGAATGCATAGTGTGCGATTGCCAGCCCCGATGGCACGGCCAGTGCCGTTGAAATCGTTGCCGAGAACAGAGCAAGCTTCAGACTGTTGCCAAAAGCGGTCATGAAGTCGTTATGCGCGAAAACTGCCTGAAACCAGCGAAGCGACAATCCGGCGTTTGGGCCAGCCCACGGCATGGTCAACGTGTTTTCCGGTGTGAAAGCCACCAGACACACCACAACCATCGGCGCCAGCATGAAGATGACGATCAGCGTGTGAAAGAATAGAGCGAAAGGACCGTTCTTGACCATGGCGCTTATCCCAGCTTCTTCTTGGCCTGCCCTTCGAGCAGACGGTTATAGGCAATCATGATCACAAGATTGGCGACCAGAACGATGATGGCGATGGCAGCACCCAGCGGCCAGTTCAGCTCGATCAGGAACTCGTCATAGACGACGGTGGCCGCCATCTTGAGACGACGCCCGCCAAGCAGACCCGGAATCGCAAACACGATGAGACTGCCCGACAGGATGCCGAGGACTGCCTGCGGAAACACCACGCGGCGAAGCGCTGTCAGGCGCGATGCGCCTAGCGTCAGCGCTGCTGCTTCCACCGACGGGTCGAGCTTCTGCAGCACAGTCCAGACCGGGATCACCATGAATGGCAGCATGATATGCACCAGACCGATGACGATGGCCGTTTCGCTGTAAAGGATCTGCGTGGTCGGCAGGCCGATCATGTCGAGCGCGCTGTTCACAAGGCCATTGCGACCCAGCAACATGCTCCAGCCAAATGTGCGGACCACCACGGAAACCAGAAGCGGGCCGATGATGACCAACAGAAAGATCGAGCGCCATGGCTTGCGCATGTTGGACAGAATATAGGCTTCCGGCACACCGATCAGCACCGTGACGACAGTCGTAATCAATGCCAGTTTGAGCGTGCGCCAGAAGATCGAAAGATAATAGGGGTCTTTGAGAACCTGCGCATAATTGGCAAGCGTGTAGACGTTCTCGATGCCCTTGTCATAGCTGTAGCTGTTGAAGGAAAGCAGGACCGTGAGGCCGAGCGGCAGCAGTACCAGCGCAAAGAATAAAAGCGTCGATGGTCCGACGAGAAAGAGCGGCGTCAGATCGCGCTGCCGCTTGGGCGCGGCGGATATATCCTGTGAGGTGACAGCCGACATGCTCAGTTCACCCCTGCGGTGAGGATGCGGCAATCCTCATGATTCCAGCTAAGACCAACAGAAGTGCCTTCCGATGGCGGCGGGTTGCCGAGATTGGGCAGGGCGACCGAAAGCTGACCGGCAGGCGTCGTCACGCCGAGCAACCACTGCGCACCCATGAAGTAGCGGGTCGAGACTTCGCCAGCGATATGACCTTCGCCCGCTGCAACAAGCTGCACCTTTTCAGGACGGATGAAGACGGAAAGCGCGCCGGAAACCTGTTTGCCATTTGCGGGAAAGCGGATCGCGGTTTCAGCCAGCGCGATCATATCGCCTTCGGCGCGCGCCTTCAGGAAATTCGACTTGCCAACGAAGTTGGAAATGAAGTGGTTATGCGGATGCTCATAGAGCTTGTAGGGGGCATCGACCTGCGTGATGACACCCTTTTCCATGACCACGATGCGGTCGCTGATCGAAAGCGCTTCAGCCTGATCGTGCGTCACCATGATGGTTGTGATGCCAACAGTGCGCTGAATGCGACGCAGCTCGAACTGCATTTCTTCACGCAACTGCGCATCAAGATTGGAGAGCGGCTCATCGAGCAGCAGAACCGGCGGATTGATAACGAGCGCACGGGCAATCGCCACACGCTGACGCTGACCACCCGACATTTCACGCGGATAACGATCCGCAAGAGCGCCCAAATGCACCAGTTCCAGCACGTCGCGAACACGCTTTTCGCGCTCTGCCTTGGGAACATTGCGCATTTCAAGGCCGAAGCTCACATTCTGCGCAACCGTCATATGCGGGAACAGTGCATAGCTCTGGAAAACAACGCCCAATTCGCGCTTGGCCGGCGCAAGGCGCGTGATTTCGCGGCCATCAAGCGTGATCGTGCCAGCGGTTGGCGGCACCAGACCGGCGATCATCTGCAAGGTTGTGGTCTTGCCACAGCCGGAAGGGCCGAGAAGCGAAATGAACTCGCCCTTTTCAATCGTCAGATTGAAATTGTCGACGGCCGCGAACTTGCCGTAGTGACGGGAAATTCCGGAAAGGGTCAAAAAGCTCATTGCATCTCCCTCTCGGCATGACTTCCGCCTGAATTTGCGGGGGAGCGGAAGCGCCGTGATGTTGTCTCACGTCGCCTCTTCGATAGGACTAGCTGGCGGGAGCGGCTCGACCGCGCATAAAGCGCTGATCAGACTTGGGTCGTTTGAACGCGTGTTTGTCCGGTCACTGATGCAACCGTGGCGTTCCCCTTACTTCAAGTTAAAACCGCCGACCCGCTTAAGGCATCCTCTGGACACCTTGCCGGACCTTCCCATTGGCGACGGATTTTAAATGGCAGAAAATTTTGAACAATTACAAATTATAATTTTCAATTTCGGAAGAAATTATATATTTCTTTCAAAATGCAGAATTTGGAAGCAACTTTATGGATGATATATCAGAGAATATGAAATCCGGCGCCGCGCTTAACTCAAGTCTGGTGAAGGCCATCCATATTTTGAAAGGTCTCGCTGCCAGTACGGATGACGGTGTGCGGCTCATCGATCTGGCGCGCGACCTCGACCTCAGCCAGCCGTCTGCACATCGTTTGCTGAAGACACTGATTGCGGAAAACCTTGTCGAGCAGCTTCCCGACAAGAAAGCCTATCGTCTGTCGCTGGAGTTTTTTGCAATGGCTGCACAGGCACGCCAGCGCGACGGCATATTGAGTATTGCGCGTCCGTCACTGCTGCGGCTTTCGACCACGTTCAACGATACGGTTTTCCTGCTGGTGCGCAGCAATTTCGATGCAGTCTGCCTCGACCGTGTGGAAGGGCCGTTTCCAATCCGCTCCTTCACCGGCGACATCGGCGGCAAGGTGCCGCTCGGCATTGGTCAGGGCAGTCTCGCCATCCTCGCCTTCCTGCCGGAAGAAGAGCGCGAAGCGATCATTCGTTTCAACATGCCCCGCATTCTCGACAAATCCGCCGTCGATGAAGTCGATCTGCGCATCATGATCGAGGAAGTGCGCAACACAGGCGCCGCCACGTTCAACTTCAACATGATCGATGGCATGGCGGGCCTCGGCGTGCCTGTGTTCAACCGCGATGGTGAAGCCGTGGCAGCACTCAGCATCGGTACATTAGCGGCCCGCCTGACCGAAAAGCGCCAGGAGACGGTGACGGAACTTCTGCGCAGGGAAGCGGCGATCATCTCACAAAAGCTCAATCCGTTCGACCCGACGCTGCGGCACCCCAATCAGGCTTTGTTGAAATAAACGAAAGCTTTAGCTCCATTCGGCGCAACAGACCTGCTTTGTCCACAGCGAGCAAAAAGTTTGGCGATTGACTCACACACGCCGTCAGCGTTTGATCGCTCCCCAGGTGTGGGGGTTCTGTGGGCGGAGGCAAATTATCCAAAGCAGAAAATCCATCTCTATAACGCTACAGTATTGGAGTTCTGTTGTGATCAAATCCACCAGACGGGGAATAATCCACCTTGCCTTTGCCCTTGCCGCCACCACGGCAATGGGCACGTTCACCACCACGGCGGCACAGGCTCAGGACAAGATCCTGCTCATCATCAATGGCGCGCTCGGCGACAAGTCGTTCTTCGACAGCGCCGCCAAGGGCATGAAGATGATCAAGGACAAGTATGGCGACGACGTCGAGACCAAGATTCTCGAAATCGGCGACGATCCGACCAAATGGGAGCCGGTGTTCCTCGATGCGTCCGAACAGGACTGGGACCTGATCATCGGCGGCACCTACCAGATGTCGGAAACCGTCGGTTCGGTCGCGCAGCAATATCCGGACAAGAAATACATCCTCTATGATGCAAGCGTGCCTTATGAAGAAGGCGGCTACGACAACGTCTATTCCATCCAGTACAAGCAGAACGAAGGTTCCTATCTCGGCGGCATGCTGGCGGCTTCGCTCCTGAAGGAAGGCAAGCTCGGCGATACCGGCAAGAATCTCGGCTTCCTCGGCGGCATGGACATTCCGGTCATCAACGACTTCCTCGTCGGCTATATTGCGGGTGCGCAGTCGATCATGCCCGATACCAAGATCGCGATTTCCTATGCCGGTTCCTTCATGGATGCCGCGAAGGGCAAGGAACTCGGTCTCGCGCAGTATCGTTCCGACGTTTCGCTCGGCTTTGTCGTCGCTTCGCAGACCGGCCTCGGCCAGCTTTCGGCTGCCAAGGAAACCGGCAAATATGTTCTGGGTGTCGATTCCGATCAGGAAGCGATCTTCAAGGACAGCGATCCGGCGATTGCCAAGCAGGTTGTCAGCTCCGTTCTGAAGAATGTCGATGTCAGCCTCCTGCAGGCCTATGAACGCTTCAAGGCTGGCGACCTGCCATTCGGCAAGGCCGAAGCACTCGGCCTCAAGGAAGGCGCTGTCGGCATCGTGCAGGACGGCAACATGGCTTCCATGGCCACGCAGGAAATGAAGGACGCCATCAAGAAGGCTTCCGACGAGATTTCCGAAGGCAAGATCACGGTCCCGACCGCATTCGGCATGAGCACCGAGGATCTCAACACGATCCGCAACAAGGTTCGTCCCTGATCGTGGAAAATCCAGCTCAAAATATTGAAGGCGGCGATGCTATCGTCGCCTTCCGCCCAATCGTCGCCTTCCGCGATGTGAGCAAGGTCTATCCAAACGGCACGAAGGCGCTTCGCGACGTGTCGTTTTCGATCCGCGCAGGCTCCATCCACGCCATTTGCGGTGAGAACGGCGCGGGCAAATCCACCCTCATGAAAATCCTGTTCGGCATCGAAAATGCCACGGCAGGCGAAATTATCGTCGATGGACAGCCTATTGCGTCCTGGTCGCCGGAAGATGCTGCGGCACAAGGCGTCGGCATGGTGCACCAGCATTTCTCGCTCGTGCCGATGCTGACGGTCACCGAAAATATCATTCTCGGTCATGAGCCGGTGAAGGCAGGGCTGATCGACCGTGCGGGCGCGCGCAAAATGGTCGACGCGCTGATGCAGCAATATGATCTGCACGCCGACCCCGACGCGATTACGGGTGCGCTTTCCGTCGCCGCCCAGCAGAAGGTCGAAATTCTGAAGGCGCTGGCGCGTCGTACGCGGCTTCTGATCCTTGATGAGCCGACCGCCGTTCTCTCTCCGCCGGAGATTGAGGAACTGATGCGCAAGCTGAAGTCGCTTCGCGACGACGGCATTACCATCCTCTTCATTTCCCACAAGCTGAACGAAGTGCGTGAGCTGGCCGAAAGCGTGACCGTATTGCGCGCTGGCGCTGTCGCAGGCACGGAAAAGCTCGCCGACGTACCAGACGACGCCATCATGCAGATGGTGATGGGTCATGCGGTCGACATTCCGCAGCGCGCCCACAAGCACGGTGCAATGAAAACCGTTCTCGACATGAAGGGCGTCACGACCAAAGCAGCCGATCCGGCAGACCGCATCAAGGATGTGAATCTGACCATCGGCGCAGGCGAGATCGTCGGCGTCGCCGGTGTCGACGGCAGCGGCCAGCGCGGCCTTGTATCGGTGCTTTCCGGCCTTGCTGATGCGGCCAGCGGCACGATCAGCCTCAACGGTGAGGATATGCTGCGCGCTGACACGGCAAGCTGGCGCAGACAAGGTCTCGCTCACCTGCCAGCCGACCGCTTTTCGCAAGGCGGCGCTCCCGGCCTGTCTCTCGCCGAAAACGCGATAGCCGGAGCGGGATCGATTACCGCCGACAAGCAGATCTTCTGGGGACCGTTCCTGCGCTGGAGCGCGATCAAGGCGCGTGTCAGCGGGATGATCAAGCAATATTCGGTACGCGCAGGCGCGATTACCGAAAGGCTCGATTCCCTTTCCGGCGGCAATGCGCAAAAGCTCATCGCCGCGCGCGAACTCGCCACCAATCCGAAGTTCCTGATCGCCGATCAGCCGACGCGTGGCATCGACGTTTCGGCGGCAGCCTTCCTGCACCGCCGCATCGACGAAGTGGCGCAGGAAGGCTGCGCCGTGCTGCTCGTCAGCGCCGATCTCGACGAACTGCTGCGCCTGAGCGATCGCATCGTTGTTCTCTTCAACGGGCGTATCGTCGCCGTTCTGGAAAACGGACCAGACATAACACCGGCTGTGCTTGGACCTTATATGCTGGGGACACGAGCATGATCCCAAAAAGTGTAACGCGGTTTTTGGATGAGATCATGCTCAAGCAGAGAGTTGCAGCGTAATGCGCAGACTGATTTCCTACCTCATACCTTTTTTCCTGACCGTGCTTGTCATCGCCGTCATCATGGCTGTGCTGCTGGTGCCGTTGGCGCTGATGCAGGACAACCCGGCTGCGGTCCTGAAAACCTTCTTCCTCGGACCATTCGGCAGCATTCGCCATATGGGCAATGTGGTGGAAGCGGCAACGCCCATCATGCTGACCGGCCTTGCGATCACTATTCTTTTCCGTTCCGGCCTGTTCAATCTGGGGGCGGAAAGCGGCTTCTTCCTCGGCGCGCTTGGCGCGGTGGCGGGTGCTGTTCTGCTCCCTTCGCTTGGCTGGTTCTCGCTGCCGGTGGCGATCCTCTGCGGCGCGGTTGCAGGCAGTTTCGCCTGCACCATTCCGGCAGCGCTGCGGCTGCGTTTCGGCGCATCGGAAATGGTGACATCGCTCGTTTTGAACTATGCCTTCCTGTTTCTCGGCCTGTTCGTCCTCAACTATGTCATCCGCGACCCGGCTGCGGGCGGGATGATGTCGCTCAAGATTCCACCCGATGCCAAGCTTGACCGTCTGCTTGCCGGTACGCGTCTCAACAGCGGTTCGATCATCGCCATTCTGGCCTGCATCGCTGGCGGCATCTGGCTTTACTGGACCCGCTCAGGTCTCAATATCCGTATCGCAGGTTCCAGTCCGGGCTTTGCCAATCATCTCGGCCTGCCGCTGAAGGGCATCATCATGCGTGCCCAGATTGTCGGCGGACTGGTAGCAGGCATGGCCGGTGCGCTGGAAGTGCTCGGCCTTCATGCCCGCTTTGCCTGGCTCGATCTGCCCGGCTATGGCTGGACCGGCCTCGTCGTCGCCATCCTGGCGCGCGAAAATCCGTTCCTGCTTATTCCCTCGGCTCTCTTCCTCGGCTTCGTGCAGATCGGCGGCGATCTACTGGCGCGCAACATGAACATCCCGACCGAAGTGGTGGGGCTTGTAACCGCCGCCATCATGGTAGGCGCGACGGCAAGCGTCATTCACAATCATCCGACCATATTGCGGCTGATCCGCAACCTTCGCAATCGCGAAGGAGAACAAGCGGTAGTGCAGGCCGGAGTACAACCATGAGCATGGTTCTCGCACAAATCCTCGATCCGTCCTTCATCGGCACCATTTTGCGCGTGGCCACGCCATTGCTGCTGGCAGCACTCGGCGTGATGATTTCCGACCGCGCGGGCGTCCTCAATATCGGCATGGAAGGCATGATGCTGTCGGCAGCACTCATTGCCGTTCTGGCCAGTGCCGCAACGGGAAGCCCCGCCATCGGCCTGCTGGCCGCGCTCATCACAGGTGCGGCTCTCGGCTGGCTGATGTCGCTCTCGGTCAATCGGCTTGGCACCGATCTCATCATGACGGGCATCGCGCTCAACATCGCCGCTGCGGCGGCAACGACGCTCGGGCTATTCCTTGCCACCGGCGACAAGGGCATGTCGGGCGCGTTGAAAAGCGGCGCACTGCCAAGTCTTCCCGTACCGTTCATCGGCAATATCCATGTGCTGACTTTTGCGGCCCTTCTCGCCGTCCCGGCGGTCAGCCTTTTGATGATGCGCACGCGCTTCGGCCTGCATCTGCGCGCCACGGGCGTCGATCCGAAATCGGCGCGCGCTGCCGGTATCCATACGGGCCGGGTGCAGATGATGGCGCTTGTCCTGTCTGGTCTCTTCGGCGGGGCAGCCGGTGCTTATCTGTCGCTCGGCTATGTCACCTGGTTCGCCCAGAACATGACTGCGGGTCGCGGTTTCATCGCCATAGCGGCAGAAGTGATGGGGCAAGGAACCGCATGGGGAACGCTCGTGGCAAGCCTGGTTCTTGCGGCGGCAGAATCCTTCGCCATCACGCTTCAGAGCCTCGGACTGCCGTTCGAACTGATGCAGATGATCCCCTATCTCGTCCCGGTCGTCGTGCTGACGATCCACGCAGCGCGCCGTCAGCGGCGCGCAAAGCAACTGAAAAACTCCTGAAATGCATATCCAAAATATTGAAATGAGCATGAAATGAAGGCTTGGGAACTGACCCGCGATCTGCTGCGCGACACGAAACCGGTGGTGCGTACGGCGGAAGAACAGACTTGGGATGCAAGCGCCGTCATGAAGGCGCAGGACGATCTCATGGCCATGTTCTGGAAAAGCAATGTGCCGGGATCGGCAGCACCTGAATGCCTGATGGCCGGTGCGCTGCAATCGCTGGAAAACAAGGGCTTCGTCCTCGCCCCCTACGAAGAACTTCTTCGTGACGGACTGGCAGCACTTGAACGCGGCGACTTTGAAACGCTCTACCGCATCGACATGCGCCTGCGTGTCCTGATGCGCGCAGCACGGCCTGATCCGGATCATCCATCGCAAAAAACAGTGCGCTATGGGTCGTGGGACGAATTCGACGCCGCCGTTCAATGGCCTGACGATGTGCTCTATGCCGTCCAGTCCGATGATTTCCGCGACCGCACCGCAGCCGCCTGGATGGCACAGCTTGTCGGAGCTGCGGCTGGCACGGCGCTCGAAGGCTATACGGCGGAAAACATCATGGAAGTTTTCGGACCGATCCGCGATTATGTGCGCGAGCCCAACACCTATAATGACGACATCACCTTCGAGATCGCATTTCTCGAAGCCTTTGGCGACAAGGGTTCTGCTGTGACCAGCGCCGACATTGCCGAACGCTGGACCTCGCTGATCCCGCTTGGCTGGTCGGCAGAGGCAATCGCGCTTTCCAATATGCGGCGCGGCCTCACCCCGCCGGAAACCGGGACATCCAACAATCCATTCGATGAATGGATCGGCGCGCAGATGCGCGGCACAATCTGCGGCATGGTCGTGCCGGGCCGCGCCCGCGAAGCTGCCCGCCTCGCCTGGATGGATGCAGAAATCTCCCATGCCGGAAACGGTATCCTGGGTGAAGTCTTCAATGCTGTCATGGCGGCGCGCGCCTTTGCAGTTCAAGACACACGCGAATTGCTCGTCTCGACGGCAGCGCTTTTCTCGACCGATACCGAATATGGCGCGGTTCTGGCTTTCGCACTCGATGCCTGCCGTTCTGCCGATAACTGGCAGGACGCTTGGGCGAAATGCGATGCGGAATATGCCGAATATAACTGGATTCACGTTTATCCGAATGCAGCGGCGCAAGTGATTGCCCTATGGTTCGGCGAAGGCGATTTCGACCGCACGCTCGAAATCGTGTGCGGTATCGGCCACGATGTCGACTGCAATGCCGCGCAAATTCTGAGCATGATCGCCATTCAGCACGGATCCGGCATCATCGCCGAACGCTGGTCGAAGCCGCTTCTGGCCGACGACATCGTCACCTATATGCGCCGCCCGGCGAAAATCTCCTTCGACGCGCTCGTCGACCAAACGGTCGATGCTGCGCGCAACGCAGTTTAATTTGCAGAAAGACCCCATCATGGCCCGTAAAATCATTATCGATACCGATCCCGGTCAGGACGATGCAGTCGCCATTCTTCTGGCGCTGGCCAGCCCGGAACTCGACATTCTCGGCATCACCGCCGTTGCAGGCAACGGCCCGCTGGCACGCACGGAAATCAACGCCCGCACCATCTGCGAAGTGGCGAAGAAGCCGGAAACCAAGGTTTTCGCAGGCTCCATCCGTCCGCTGGTGCGCCCGCTGGTGACGGCTGAAAACGTCCACGGCAAGACCGGTCTCGACGGCTATGACCTGCCCGTCCCGACCATGCCGCTCCAAGGGCAGCATGGCGTCGATTTCATCATCGAAACGCTGATGAAGGAAGAACCGGGCACCGTTACGCTCTGCCCGCTCGGACCACTGACCAACATCGCATCCGCACTGATCCGCGAGCCGAAGATTGCCGAACGCGTCAAGGAAATCGTGCTGATGGGCGGCGGCTATTTCGAGGGCGGCAACATCACGCCATCGGCGGAATTCAACATCTATGTCGATCCGCATGCTGCTGCGGTCGTGTTCAAATCCGGCATCAAGATCACCATGATGCCGCTCGATGTGACACACAAGGTTCTGACCACCGAGAAGCGCATCGCCGCCATTCGCGGCATCGGCACCCATGTCGGCGAAGTGGTTGCGGCATGGCTGGAATTCTTCGAGCGCTACGACGAAGCCAAGTACGGCACCGATGGCGGCCCGCTGCATGACCCGAACGTCATCGCCTATCTCATCAAGCCGGAACTCTATTCCGGTCGCCAGTGCAATGTGGAAATCGAGATCAACTCGGAGCTGACCATCGGCGAAACAGTTGTCGACTGGTGGGAGGTGACAGACCGTCCGAAGAACGCGCTCTTCATCAAGGATGTAGATGCAGACGGCTTCTTCAGCCTGCTGACCGAACGTCTCGCAACGCTATAAGCCATATTTTTGCCACAAAAAAGCCGCGAGTGTCATATTCTCGCGGCTTCTTCGCCATCTTTGGCAGGGTGTTTTTGCGCAGTTTTCCGCTCAAATTGAGCGAAATTGGCACAAACTGCCCTCAATCTTCACTTCGTCACAATTTGCAAAGCCGGGATCAGTTCTGGCTTTGCAGAAGTGCCGCCACTTCCTCGGCGGTCGGCGCAGCCGCGCCCGCGCCAACTCTTGTGACCGCAATCGCACCCGCTGCCGAACCATACCGCACGCAATCATGCAAGGACTGGCCCTGCGAGAAGGCGACCGCGAAACCACCGTTGAAACTGTCGCCGGCGGCAACCGTATCCACCACCTTGACCTTGAACGGCGCGAAGTGTTTCACCTCATCTGCCGTCACCAGTAGCGCACCACGGCTTCCAAGCTTGACGATGACGATCTTCGGCCCGCGCTCCAGAAGATTGCGCGCGGCAGCTTCCGCCGAGGCAAGATCGGTCGGCTCGATGCCGGTGATTTCAGCAGCTTCAGTCTCGTTGGGAGAGATGATGTCGCTGAGCGAAATCAGGTCTGCCATGCGGTTTGCATCACCGACCGGAGCCGGATCGAGCAAAACGCTGCCGCCTGCCGCACGCGCCGCCTTTGCCACAGCCAGATTGGCTTCATGGGGAACCTCACGCTGCAACAGCGTAATCTTCGCTTTGGTAATGTCGGCAGCATAGGCGTCAATGTCGGCAGCCGACCAGCGCGCATTGGCACCGGCACAAACCGCAATCGTGTTCTGCCCCGCTTCCTCGACCTGAATGATCGCCATACCCGTATCGACCCCGTCAATCGCGCGCACGCTTTCGGTGTTGAGGCCAAATTCCTGCATCTGTTTCAAGGCGAGTTCACCGAAGGCATCGTTGCCGACGGCTCCCACAAAGCGAATGTCGCCGCCAAGCTTGGCAACCGCAACGGCCTGATTGGCACCCTTGCCGCCAAGACCGATGCCGTAGCCCGATGCATTCACGGTCTGCCCCGGACGCGGCAGCGCGGCCATCCGGGCGCTGACATCCACATTCACACTGCCGAAAACGAAAATCTTCAATGCCGCGTCTCCATCAACACAGACGCGTTTCCGGGAAGTCTACCGCTGGAAACGCTTAAAAAGAAAGGTTGAGGCAACATAATCGCGACCGGACCGGAATTCTATGCCGTAGCGTTGGTGATGCACAGATTGGATCGGGTCGCAGATTCGCTTCATTTCCCGAACGTACTGCAAGTAACTTAATTAAGCCCCATTTCTGCATTTTATAACGTTATTGTTTAATGATATTAATTCTAAACATATCGGAGATAATTCATGCGTATTTATACTTATGCTATTTTTACTTCACTCATTATTGCCAGTGGATCTTTTGCGGCCTATGCCAGCCCCCAGAAAGAAGTCAAGGAGCCTGGCTTTACAATCAATGCGGACAAGCTTGAGCAGGTAACAGACGACCATACAAAGGCATCCGGCAATGTTTCCATCAAGGTAGACAATACGGAAATCAAGTCGGATAAAATGGATATACGTATCTATCCCGACAAGATCGAACTGACCGACGGGAAATTCAAGGCGACCGTCGCCAAGTAAGCGTATTCAAGTAAGCGTATTTCGGCATTTTCAGCCTTTTTGCTTTGGAACCCGCGGGAAACTGTCTCCCGCGGGTTCCCTCGCAAAAGACTTATACCAGGGTCAGCACCTTGGTATAAAGCGAAAGGCCCCACAATATCAGCGGGGCACATGAGCTGGAGGATTGAATCGCAAGGGACGGCTGACCCCTTCTTTCAACAGGCGTCGATATACCTCCAGAATACGACCGACCAGCCTGTCTATGTCGGCATCCGCGCTTTGAACCGACATTGGATAGACAACCAGAGAGCCCGCTGGCGCTTTGGACCGGGTAGAATTCATCTGTGGCAAATATCTGAGTACGACAGCTTCTCCGCCATCAACGGGATGGGCCAGCTCATCAAACAAATGGAAAACAAAGCGGTTGGACGCTTCGATTTCGTCGGCAGTTAATTCCAGAAGTGCTTGAAACGTCGGCGCCGCTGCAAGATTTTTTGGATAGATTGCCGTCGCGAGCCCGATGGATGGATCGTTGAGTATTTCGAATTCCGTTTGCCTGAATGCTTCCTTGAACCGCCGGCTGAGTTCCATAAGGCGTGCAAGATAAGATCGTATTCCGGCCAAACCCAGCGTTTGAAGTGAGGTCCAGGCCGCTGCAATGGGTCCAGTCGGACGTGTATGTTCAATCGTGTAATGATGGACGAAGTTGTTGCCATAAGGCTGCCAATCGTGAACACTCACTTCGTCTTTCAGTACTGACCGAAACTCGTGCTGATCGCGCGCGATAAAACAACTCGAACTGATCGGTGTCAGGGCCGTCTTGTGAAAATCGCAGCCGAAACCGTCGACGCCGGAAACGGCAGCGAGAATAGAAACAAATTTCTTGATTGAGTGTAGTTCTGGTTCCGGTAGTTTCAGCGGATTGTTGTCAAAATCATAGTCAAAATAACTAAACCATGCCCACCCGACGACAGTGTCGAAATAGACAAACGGACGATAAGAAAGATTTGCCCGATCACATTCAAAATCAATTATCGATTGCATCTCGGCGAGAGGATCGATTGCCAGATCCATCGCGTTTCCGCCAGAAGCTATTATTGCAGCGATTGGCGTTCCATCATCAATAGCTTCCCTCAGCTTTCGGTGAAACAAATCCAGATCCATAGATGCTGTCGCACAGCCGGGAATGCGCACCGCAGCAGACCGCCCCAAACCAAGAAGGGAACATGCATGCTCGACCGAATAGTGGTTGACTTCACTGGTGAAAACGACAGGCGCTCGTGTCGATTCGAGCCCTGTTGAAGAGATACCAGGAACACATCTGTTCAAGCCAAGTCGAATTGCGTAATTGATGCAACTTCTCCCCCCGGACGTGAATGCACCTCCCGCCTGATTTGAAGGCAGTTTCGCCAGAGCAGCGATCTGTTCTATGATATGGCGCTCCAGTTCGAGCGTGTTTCCGCTAACAAAGTCCCAAAGGGCGTTGCCATTGTACAGGCTGGAGATAGCCACAGCCGCTACCGCGTTCGGCAAGGGCGCCGGAGTTATATTGAACAATACATTCGGACTATGCCAGGAGTGCTGGCCCGTCAGGATTTGCAAAGCATCCTTCAAAGCTTCAGACGGAGACTTTCCACTTTCTGGAATCTCTCCCCAAACTGACGTGGCATCCAAATCAAGCTGCTGATTATCAGAAGAAAAGCAAATGCCTTCTTCAATGAAATTTTGCAACTTTTCTTCTGGTGAAGGTTGAAACATGGATTTTAAACTTATCAACGATTCTTTATAACAATAAAAATATTTTTGTTTCTCACCCATAAACAATCACCAATAATGTGTTTTTGATTTTTATTTCTAAAAATACTCTGAGTTCAACAAAGTTTGTTATTAATTAATACTGAATATTATTAATACTTATACCGCGTAACTTATACAATCCCAATTTCAGCAAGAAATAGAACTCATCTCCCATGCCGCGAAGCTCGGTTTGAAGAAATTTCTTCTCAATCGCAGAATGATTTTGCTGGAAAATAAGCTTTCGGATAAAACCATTCCGATTTATGGCCCGATTTATAGATTGAGGGGTTGGTAATGACCGACACGACAACCGCGCGGCGCAATATTGTTGTCCTGACGATGGCACAGGCACTTGGTGCTTCCAGCCCGCCTATCGTGATTTCGCTTGGCGGTCTGGTGGGCCAGAAACTGTCTTCCGATCCGGCGCTTGTCACGCTTCCCGTCAGCCTGTTCAATCTCGGCCTTGCGCTCGGCACGCTGCCTGCTGCCTTCTTCATGCGCCAGTTCGGGCGCCGCAATGCCTATATGCTGGGCGCACTTGTCGGCGCTTCGGCGGGCGTGATCGCAGCCGCAGGTATTTTTGCGGCCTCCTTCCTCATCTTTTGTCTGGGCACACTGACAGCCGGTTTTTACGCCGCCTATGTTCAGAGCTATCGTTTTGCGGCCACCGACGCGGCAACAGGCGACATGAAGGCACGCGCCATATCATGGGTCATGGTGGGTGGGCTCGTTGCGGCAATCGTCGGGCCACAGCTCGTCATCTGGACGCGCGATAGCATTCCGGATGCGATGTTTGCGGGCAGTTTCCTGAGCCAGGCGGTTCTGGGTCTTCTCGCCCTCCCCGTCCTTTTCATGCTGCGTGCGCCGAAGATCCGCAAAGACCCCGGCACTGTCCATGATACAGGCCGTCCTCTTGGCGAAATTCTCCGTTCACCGCGCTTCATTCTTTCGGTGGCTGCCGGTGTCTGTTCCTATGCGCTGATGACATTCGTGATGACGGCAGCGCCTATCGCCATGGTCGGCCACGGCCATTCCGTCGATCATGCAGCACTTGGCATCCAATGGCACGTTCTAGCCATGTTTGCGCCGAGCTTCTTCACCGGAAAGCTCATCACCCGTTTCGGCAAGGAAAAGATCACCGCGCTCGGACTGGTGTTGATCGCCTTCTCCGCTATCATTGCTCTGGGTGGTTTCGATGTCGGCCATTTCTGGGGCGCGCTGATCTTCCTCGGTATCGGCTGGAATTTCGGCTTTATCGGCGCGACCGCCATGATAACGGACTGCCACACACCGGCTGAACGCGGCAAGGCACAGGGCGCCAATGATTTCATCATGTTCGGAACCGTGGCCTGCGCTTCGTTCTTTGCAGGTTCGCTGCTGCATTCTTCAGGCTGGGAAACCATCAACTGGCTCGTCTTCCCGATCGTCGCCCTGGTTCTGGTGCCGCTTATCCTCCGTCTGAAGCCGAAAGGGGCGACAGCCGAAGCCTGATCGATCAGAAACCCTGTTCCTTCATCCAGAGCCTGCCGCCTTCGGACACTGCGTCGTAAACAGCGCCACCGAGGGCGGCACCGATGTCCGTATGCAGGCCCGCATATGATGCCGCCTCTCCAGTCTGCCCATGTGGAGCTGAAACGGCGATGCAATCCGTTCCGGTTCCGGTTGCGGCTCTGCCGCCGACAGTGAGACCAAGTTCGATAATGGCAGCGGTGCGGGCTTCGGCTGCAATCGACATTGCCTCTATATGGGCTGCAACCGACAATGGATTGTTGATGTGAACCAGAAGATTGATTGTTCCGGCTGGCATCTTCATCTGCGAGAACTCACCAACCCTCCCCGCATTCGACAAGCCGACAGTGGCAAGACAGGCAGCATAAGTTTCGCCGGAGCGCCGCGTTGCGACATGATGCTTCTGCACGCTACGCGAGGTCATCATCTGCACCGCTTCGCCATAACCGGCCTGTGCCAGTCTTTCCTGCAATAAGACTACCGGATCGACATCCAGCGTCAGATCGTCATTGCGCACTTCCAGCCAGGCGACGGACTGCGCCGAGACGAAACCCGGACGTGTCAGTGACCAGCTCAGAATGTTTTGCCGGTGTGAAAATTCGGCCGCAAGCACCCGGCCGGAACAATGGATCGTGAAAGGCAGCATGAACGATCTATTACAGATCGGCACAGAAATCGCGACCAGCGCCTGCCAGCCATCCACAGGACTGCCGTGTTGATGTGGCGATAAAGCACGGCTTCGTGACTTGGCCACAGTTTCACAAGAAGATATTCATCTTGGAAAATTGTTTCGCGTGTCACGGGAACGGACAAGCGGTTTTGCTCTGGATTGCATCATGATCAACGATCTCACCGATGAGATATTCTGGATATTCACCATCGGGTGCTGCATCCTCTTTATCATGCGCCTTCTTTCGCCTCCCCCGCGTCATAAGGCCGACCAGGCGCAAGACCTGAACACATTGCGCCCTCGCCGGCGCTCGCGGCGGCGTCGCTTTCAGGCACTGGACTGAGTTCGGAACGGCGCGTCTCAACTGTTTGTTTTAGAGCATAATCCGACCGGAGTGAAACGAGGATCGAAAAGATTATGCTTGAAATAGAAGAAGTTAGAGCGCCGATCTGATCATATCAGATCGGCGCTCTAACGTGCATCATGTTCCGAGGACCGTTTCACACTTTTCGGGATGCGTTCTAATCTGCCGTGCGGATGACCCAGAACTTTTCCAGATCAACCGGATTATCCCATGCGGCCACGGCACCGGAGCAAACGAGGAAAATTTCGCCTGCGGCAAATGTCGCACTTCCCTCATCGGGGTTGGAGAGCGTGACTTCGCCCTTGCGCAACATCATCAATTCCGAAAATGAATAGGTGATCGGACGGCGGGCATATGGGGTCGTGGCCCAGGTGCCCCATGAGAGCAAATCCTCGCCGTGGAATTCGTGCCGGACAGTTTGCGGCGCAGACGTGGTCAAAAGTGCCGCATTGGGTGCGCCGCCGGGCGTCATCGGGTGATCAAGATCGAGTTTGGCCAGGGATAGTTGCGGATTATCCTGATGCAGAACAAGAATGACGCAATCCGCCGATTTTGCATCCCACGAAAATACACCCGCCGGCAGGCTGGCCACTTCGCCCTTGGTCAGCGTAATCTCGGCGCCGTTGCTGTCCTGGATCGTTAAAGTGCCGTCGCGCAGCATTATGATGGACGAGAAGCGGCTTTCCGCTTCTTTTCCATTCCCCGAAAGGACGGCACGACCGAAGCCGAAGTGTTCAGTCGCCAGTTCGTTCAGGCCGATGGTTTGAAAGGCCGTTTTCAGGTCCGAGGCGCAAGAAGGTGCGGTGCCCAGATTGATTACGTTTTTCAGCACGTTGGATTCTTTCTATATGGGGAATTATTTCGATGCGAAGCCGAGGCTGTCCTTGATCCAGTACCAGCGGATGCCGAGATCCATCACCGGCTTGCGGATAACATGCCAGGCAAGGCGCGGAATGTTGGTGGTCGGATAAACCATGGGGCGGCCTTCGGCGATATATTCCGCGTACATCTTGCCAAAGGCAGTGGCCATAGCCACGCCCCGGCCATTATAGCCAAGCATGACGTGCAAGCCTTGGGCCGGATTGTGCAGGTGTGGCAGGCCGTCCATGGTCAGCGCCACATGGCCGGACCAGTGATAATCGATGCCGATCCCGTCCAGTTGCGGAAACAGCCTCACCATCCCGGCCTTCAATGCATCCATCAGGGCTTTCTTCTCGGTCATTCCGACGGCGCCACGTCCGCCAATGAGAAACCGCCCGTCTTCGGATTGACGCATATAAAAAGCGATCTTGCGCGTTTCGGACAGGACTACTCCGCCCGGCATGACCTCGCGGCGCTGCTTTTCCGAGAGCGGAGCGGTCGCAATCAACATGCTTTGCACAGGAAGAATGCTTTGAGCGAGCCCCGGCACCAGATTGCCTGTATAGGCATTGGTCGCGACAAGCGCTTCACGCGCGCGAACTGTCCCGTTTGCGGTCTTTGCGATCCAGTCGCCGTTTTCCTGTGCCAGAGCGGTAACGGAGGAATCTTCGAAAATCTGAACCCCGCGCGCCGTGGCAGCGCGCGCAAGCCCACGAGCATAGTCCAGCGGTTGCAGGGCACCGGCACGCGGATCGCGCCACCCGCCGAAATAACGATCCGTGCCGGAAAGCGCAGCAACCTGCGCGCGATCCAAAATCTCGACCTCGACGCCCTGCGCCTGCCATTGCCGCGCACGCTTATAGACAGCAGCAGTCGCAAGCTGGGAATGCGCGGCCTGAATCCAGCCGGTACGCACAGGCGCGCATTGGATGTCATGGTCCCGTATAAGGTCGAAAACGAGATCGCCCACGCCGCCGACCAGATCGATCATACGCCTGCCGTGTTCTGGCCCAAAGGTCGCCAGAAGGTCTTCGGGATCGTGCTTCAGCCCGGGAATCACCTGTCCGCCATTGCGTCCCGATGCACCGAAGCCGACATGGCGCGCCTCTAGCACCACTACCGTCTTGCCGCGTTCGGCAAGGAATAATGCGCTTGAAAGGCCCGTAAAACCGCCGCCGACTATAACGACATCCGCCTCATGCACGCCGTTCAGTCTGGGATGGTTCGGCTTGGCCTCGCCAGCTTCGTTCCACCATAATGAGCGCGAGAAGCTCTCAGGGCTGCTTGCCATTTTCATCTTCCTCCAGCGTGTCTAGAGCATTTCCTGTTTTCCTGAATCATTGGAAATGCTCTATCTTTTGCTTTTGCGCGCATCTTGTTCCGAAAACCGTTTCACACTTTTCGGGATGCGCTCCAATCGGCCTGCCAGGCGGTCTCACTCGGGTTTGTTCACCCAGAGCACAAAAGCTTCGGCGTCGCCGTTATTGAAGAACCGGTGGCGGGTCGTTGAAGGCAGTGCGAATCCGTCTCCTGCCGAAAGCAGGTACTGAGCATCTTCGATCTGCAGTGTGAAACTGCCCGAAATCACATAACCCAGTTCCTCGCCTGAATGCGTGTAGCATTCTTCACCAGAGCTTCCGCCAGGGATGATCCGCACCGCGAAGGACTTCATCGTCTCGATGAGTTCAGGCGAAGCGCGGTGCTTGATGACGCCACCAGCGTTCAGCACTTCCGGCTGCTCGCCCCCGCGCAGCACATAGGGATTGGCGCGGGCGGCCGCTGCAAAGCCTTGCGGGTCGATGAGTTGCGCCGGGCTCATCGAGAGCACGTCCGCAATCGTATAGAGGGTGCGTACCGTCGGTGATACAAGGCCGCGCTCGATTTGCGACAGCGCTCCCGTCGACAGGCCGGACACTTCCGATAGATAACCCAGTGTGAGACCCAGCGTCTGTCGTCGCAGGCGAATGCGCGCTCCAATTCCCCCCGCATCGTTGGAAGCAGGTTCGCTGGCGGGGGCGGTCTGGGACATTTCTGCCTTGTTCACTTTTGGCATCCTTTGATGGCTCTCGCTACGAACAGGATTGAATCGGGGTTGATTAGTTTTCACTATTCTGCTTCATATTTGATCCACGTTCAATAAACTAAAAACAAAATCCATCCAAAACATGGAGGGGACAGATCGGACATGGCTCACAAGGACACACCTTATTGGTGGGAAGCAGCCCCGCCGCGCAGCGCCGAGAAAACCGCGATCGAGCCGAATTGCGATGTTGCCATTGTTGGCGCGGGCTATGCGGGACTTTGTGCTGCCCTTCATCTTGCGCGAGCGGGGCGAAGGGTCCAGGTCTTCGAGCGGGAACAACTGGGCTATGGCGCCTCCAGCCGCAACGGCGGCTTTACCAGCGGCAATATTCGTCCGGACGACAAGACGCTGATCCGCAAATTCGGCATGGAACGCGCGGTCAAGATTGCTGCCGAAGGCCATGAAGCGCGCCGCTTCATGATCGATTTTCTGGCCAAGGAAGGGATCGACGCGGATTTCCAGCTCGTGGGACGTTTCAGCGGTGCGATGACGCGCGCCGAATATGACGTCATGGCCCGAAGCTCGGAAGCTATCCAGCGCGCGACCGGTATCGAATCATATGCTGTGCCCTTGAGCGAAGTGCACCAGCATATCGCGACGGACCTCTATGCGGGCGGCAGCGTGCGTATGGATATAGGCGGCCTGCATCCAGCCAAGTTCCATGCGGAGCTGGTGCGGCTTGCACTCGCCGAAGGCGTGTCGATCCACAGCGAATGCCGCGTGGAAACTATTGATAACAAAACGGTAATTACCGAACACGGGCGCACTCAGGCAGGCGAGGTTCTTGTCTGCACGAACGGTTATACCGACCATTCTGACCGTTGGCTGCGTCAGCGTTTGGTGCCCTTGCGTTCGCGAATCATCGCAACCGAAGATCTGGGTGAGGAACGTGTGCGGGAACTGGTGCCGGGGCTGAAAATGCTCACCGACACCCGCGCGATGACTTACTATTTCCGTCCGTCGCCGGATGGACGGCGCATTTTGTTCGGTGGTCGCGACGTAACAAGCCGGGGCGATCCTGATAGTGCGACGCTCCGCAATTATACGGAAATGTGCAGGATTTTTCCTCAGCTTGAAGGCGTGGGTATCTCCCATAGCTGGTTTGGCTACGTTGCAATGAACCGGGACATGGTTCCCCGAATTTTTCAGCGCGGAGCCGTTCACTACGCAACCGGGTTCTGTGGATCGGGTGTCGTCTGGGCACCTTGGCTCGGCCTCAAAGTCGCACAGAAGATATTGGGTGTTCCCAATAGTGAAAGCAGCTTTGATTTCCGCCCTCCACGTTTTGTCCCCACCTGGCGCGGAAATGCCTGGTTCATGCCTCTGGTTTTTGCCGATCTCGAACGCAAGGACCGCAAGCTGGAAGCAATGGCATCACGGGAACGGGCATCGAGAAACAGTTCGGATTCCCACGGTGGTCGCAAATGAGAAAACTCGACGTGAACACCGGCTATGACAAATTTCATTTTAACGAACACGGCTTCATAGCCAGTATGACGAACAACAAGCTTATCGCTGCATTTAGGAAGGAGAATGTTATGCGTCTCAAGAAAATTTTCGGCCTGGCGGCCATGGCAGCCATAATTGGAGGCGCGATGCCCGCTTCGGCACAGGAAGTCGTCAAGGTAGGTTCTTCGCCCACCGGTTTGCCGTTTACTTTTATGAACACGGAAACCAAGGCGATGGATGGCGTACTGATTGATGTGGTCAAGGCCATTGAACCCGATATTGGTATCAAGCCGGAATTCGAGGCAGTGCAATTTTCGGCGCTCGTGCCGTCGCTCACCTCGAACAAGATCGATATGATTGCGTCTGCTATGTTCATCACCGAGGAACGTGCAAAAGTCGTGGACTTTTCCGATCCGGTCTATGGCTATGGCGAAGGGGTCTTCGTACCGGTTTCCGACGATACTGCCTACAAAACCTACGCCGATCTTAAAGGCAAGACCGTCGGCGTGCAGGTGGGGACTACCTTTGTCGATCTCTTCAAGAAGAGTGGCCTGTTCAGCGATGTGAAGGTCTACAAGGGCATTCCCGATATCATCGCTGACGTGAATGCCGGGCGCATCGACGCCGGTTTCGCGGATGGACCGATGGCTGCCTATTATCTCACGCAGGGCCGGTTCCCGAAGGTGAAGATGGTCGAGAGCTATGAAGCTTCGGCTGGCGGCGAGTTCGGCATTGCCCTGCGCAAAGGCGATGAACGCATGCCAAAGATCAATGCGGCTATCGCCCGCATCAAGTCGGACGGCACGCTCCAGAAAATTCTCGCAAAATACGGACTGAAATAATTCCGATGCGAGCGCGGGGATTGCTCCTCGTGCTCGAGATTTCTGGTGTGCTCCACGCGCGCATCCATGCAGAAGCTTTTCATGCTTTACGGGTGCGCGCGCAACGGGGCCAGCCGGCCGCAGGGCCTACTTCCCCGTTTGATCGCCGCCAAAAAAGACAGAGTTAAAACCAATGCAAAATTTTCTCACGGACATTAGCGAGTTCTTCCCGATCTTGCTGGAAGGCGTGAAATACACGCTTCTCGTGACCCTGGGTTCCCTTGTCCTGTCGACCCTTCTGGGGCTTGTCTGGGCGCTGATGCGGGTGTCCGGAATTCGCTGGCTGTCGGCCATCGCCTCAACTGTCGTCAATGTGATCCGCGGCATCCCTATTCTGGTGCAGCTATTCTATATCTATTTCGTTCTACCGGAATTCGGCATTTCACTTTCCGCCCTTCAAGCCGGCATCATCGGCCTCGGCATCGCCTACTCGGCTTATCAGGCGGAAAATTTCCGCGCCGGTATCGAAGCCATAGATCATGGACAGACGGAAGCCGCGCAATCCATCGGCATGGGCTGGTTCATGACAATGCGTCGCGTGATCCTGCCGCAGGCCGTTCGTGTGATCCTGCCGCCCTACGGCAACATCATGGTCATGCTTTTGAAGGACAGCTCGCAGGCGTCGGCCATCACCGTTGCTGAACTGACCCTGCAAGGCCAGCTTCTCGCTTCCTCGACCTTCAAGAACATGAGCGTCTATACGCTGGTTGCGATGTTCTATCTCTGCCTGAGCCTTCCGCTGATGATGGCTGTCGGGCGTCTCGAAAAGCACTTTGGTAAAAGAAACGGACACTAGCCATGGCGATGATTGAATTACAAAACGTCACCAAATCCTATGGTCCGCTTCAAGTACTCAAGGGCATCAGTGCCGAAGTGCAGAAGGGTGAAGTCGTCTGCCTGATCGGGCCTTCGGGTTCGGGAAAGTCCACGATGCTGCGCTGCCTGAATGGGCTGGAAACTTATCAGGGCGGCGACATTCTGATCGATGGCCAGCGGGTCAGTGCTCAGGACCGCTCGATCCGCGACATCCGCACGCGGATGGCGATGGTTTTCCAGCGGTTCAACCTGTTTCCACATCGAACCGCGCTTGAGAATGTCATCGAAGGGCCGGTGTATGTCAAAGGCGAGAAGCCTGCCGAAGCGCGCAAATATGGCGAGCATCTGCTTCAGCGCGTCGGTTTGGGCGATCGGGCCAACCATTATCCAGGCCAGCTTTCCGGCGGCCAGATGCAGCGCGTTGCAATTGCCCGCGCCCTGGCGATGCGACCACAGGCGATCCTGTTCGATGAGCCGACGTCCGCGCTCGATCCCGAACTGGTGGGCGATGTGCTTGATGTCATGCGCAGCCTCGCCGACGAGGGCCTCACCATGCTGGTCGTGACGCACGAAATGGGCTTTGCCCGCGACGTAGCGGACCGTGTGCTTTTCCTGGATGGCGGCGTGATCGTTGAACAGGGCAAAGCAAAGGAGGTGCTCGGTTCGCCGCAACATCCGCGTACACAGGACTTTCTGCGCCGCGTTCTCAATCACTGATCTAGAGCGTGTTTCGATCTGATTGAATCAGATCGAAATACGCTCTAAGTATTTGTTTTAACGCACATCTTTTCCGAAAACCGTTTCACACTTTTCGGGATGTGCTCTATATTTTCGCAAGACACGCACGGCGTGTCTTGCTGGGGGGAGCTCATGGCTTTTTATTGTTATCTGGACGCCGCGCGCACCGGGCAGATTCGCGACGTGTTTGCACATGAATTGCCGGAACTGGAATTTCTCTCCGGTGATCTGGACGAAGCTGCTGCTGCCAAGGTTCGCTATCTTCTTTGCTGGCAAACACCGGCACGGCTGGCGGAGCGTTTTCCCGCGCTTGAGATCATCTTCTCGAGTGGAGCGGGTGTAGAGCAATTTTTTGAAGCAGATATCCCCTCAAACGTCCGCATTGTCCGCATGACCGAGCCGGGTCTTGCACGAATGATGCAGGAATATGTTACGCTTGCCGTCCTGTCGCTTTTCCGCCAGTTGCCCGCCTATCTGGAGCAGAACCGCAATGAAATCTGGCAGGCCTTGCCTCAGCCAGATGCGCCGCGCCGCCGGGTCGGCGTGATGGGGCTCGGCTATCTTGGGCAGGCCGCCTTGACGGTGCTCAAGCCATTCGGGTTTCCACTTTCCGGCTGGAGCAGAAGTGAAAAGAGCATCGCGGACGTGCATTGCTTTTCCGGCGAAGACGGTCTTCACGCATTTGTCTCACAAACAGATATTCTGGTCTGCCTTCTGCCGCTAACTGCGGAAACGGAAGGCATGATCGATGCCGCGTTTATTGCGCGTCTGCCGGTGGGCGCGAGTGTTGTTCTGGTCGGTCGCGGGGCACATACGGACTACGATGCCCTTCTGGCGGCTCTCGATAACGGACAGTTGTCCTCGGCCTTCATCGACGTAACGGCACCCGAGCCGCTTCCAACGAAACACCCCCTCTGGTCACATCCAAAGGTAATCCTTACCCCACACATCGCTTGCGTGACCGACAGTCATGGTGCTGCCGGTGTACTCGTCGACAATCTGCGGCGACTGTCTGGAGGCGACGCGCTCATAGGCGAGATCGACCGCAAACGAGGTTATTGAAACAGCGGGCGTCAGCGTGTTGAAATAATCCTGATCCGGCGGTTTTCCGGCAAGCGAGAGCCGTTATGGCGGCGCTTGCCGAATAGCAAAGTCAGGATAGCAAGGTCAGGATATACGTGCAGGCAGTCTCGAAAAGCCACTTGCCGGATAGACCGCGAGCACTGGCGCCAAGCCGGAAACAAGGTCGAGTTTGCGGGTCCCTCCCAGCAATTCCTCCATCAGAACACGCAGTTCCATCCGTGAGAGTTCCGCCCCCGGACAGACATGAATGCCACGCCCGTAGAGAAGATTGAGCGCATGATCGCGATTGAGGCGCAATTCATCAGGCTTATCGAACACGGCTTCATCGCGGTTTGCAGAAGCCCACATCAGCGTGATTTTTTCTCCGGCGGGAATTTCGCGTCCGCCAATCGTAACTGAGCGGGTCGTGACACGGCGGTTCGAGATCAGCGGCGCGTGTAACCGCAATATTTCGTCGATAGCTGCCGGCAGAAGGTCCGGGCCGCCCCGCATCAAGGCTTGCGTCTGCCGGTTGTTGGCCAGGTGATGACACAGGATACCGACACAGGCGGTGATGGTCCCAAGCTCACCCACCGTCCAGTTACGCAGGATACTCACGATTTCCTCGTGCGAGAGCGCGCGTCCATCGATCCTGTCCCGCAGAAGGCTTGTCGTCACATCGTCCGGTGCATCCATCCCAAGCCTGCGTCGTTCGTCCAGAAGCGCACGAATATATTCATCGAATTCAAGCGCGATCACCGCCATCGCTTTGGTGTCGCGGGCAAGTGTTGCCTTGTGGTTCTTGCGCACCCAGTCAAGTAAAGGTACCTGCAGACTGTCCGGCCAGCCCAAAAATGCGCACTGGATGTGCACGGCATAAGGCTGTGCGAATTGCGCCACCAGATCAATTTCGGCATCGCGGGGCAATTCGGAAACAAGCTTCTTCGAGATCTCCCGACAGACTGGCTCGAAAGCTTTGACCCGCTCCGGCTCGAAATAACGTTCGATCAATTGCCTGAAGGCAGTGTGCTGCGGCGGATCCATGCCGCTTGGCACCGAGAGATGAGTTGAAACGACGCTGCTGAAGCTCTCGTGATCGTCCAGAACGCGGACCACATCGTCATGCGAAAACAATGACCAGCCGAGATAATCGCTATGGGCAACCGGGCATTGATGGCGCATGCCGTCATAAGCGCCGATCTGATCGGAAAGGACGGCCTCCGACCTGGGGTCCCAATCCTGCTTTGGCCGTTCAGTCGATGAAGTCATAATCCCCCCTGCATGCAATCGAACCGGAACTTGCCGCGTTATAGGGGTTTTATCGGCTGCGGTTCTTGTGCTGGCGCAAAAAGGATCGTGAATTCGTCCTATACTAAAAACCTATGAGTATGACTCATGGGTTTTTGGTTAAGCCTGTGCGGCGATTGAGCATTTTGTCCGACATCAGGGCCTTTGAGACAAAACTGGTTTAATTAAGAAGAGAGGATTTTCGGCTCATCATAGCTTTATCA
>NZ_VEWK01000049.1 GCF_006376675.1 Brucella pecoris | reverse complement strand
GATCGGGTAGGAGGGCATTTTAGGCCCTCCCCCCACACCACCGTACGTACGGTTCCGTATACGGCGGTTCATGAAGCGTAGTGTAGGCGTCGATGTTCCTTCAGGAACGAGATCAGCCCGAGCTTGGTGAAGTAGGCATTGGGTAAGGCTTCGTGCATGTGCGGGGTTCTTGCATTCCACCATGGTCCCCGGCCATTGCTGGCACTTATCCATGCACGCTCCTTCTTGATGCCCCGTTGCATCAGGTTTCTTGCGCACGCGGCTGGTTTCGCCCATTGCCGCCACAGGGTCGCCCGCAGTTTGCGGTGAACCCATCCATCCAGTTCCTCAAACGTCCCCTTCACATCGGCCAGCTTGAAGTAGGCTGTCCAACCGCGCAGGATCGGCACAAGTTCCTTGATGATGACGTCAATGGCCCGGCCACGCCCAGCCCGGAACTGGGCTTTCAGTTTACCACGAAGACGTTTCACACTTTGTACCGCCACCTTAAGGCGGGGCATACGGTGAGCCGTCATTGAGTAGCCCAGAAAGACCCGGTTACATGGACGATCAACAGCGCTCTTGGTGGCGTTGACCTTCAGCTTCAGCCTCTTTTCAAGGAAGGTGGTGAGCGAAGCCATCACCCGTTGACCGGCACGCATTGACCGCACATAGATATTACAGTCGTCGGCGTAGCGGCAGAAGCGATGTCCGCGCTGTTCCAGTTCCTTGTCCAGATCGTCGAGCAAGACGTTTGATAATAGCGGAGACAGCGGACCGCCCTGCGGCGTTCCCTCGCTTCGCATTGTCGTCATCCCGCCCATCATCAACCCGGCTTGCAGATAGCGGCGGATCAACCGCAGCACCCGTTTGTCGTAAACCTTGCGCGCCACTCGTGCCATCAGCATATCGTGGTTTACCCGGTCGAAGAACTTCTCCAGGTCAAGATCGACCACAACGCGGTAACCGTCGGCCACATGGGACCGCGCGGCAAGGATCGCATCATGGGCACTCCGCTCCGGCCGAAAGCCGAAAGAGGAATTGGAGAAGTCTGGGTCGAAGATCGGCATCAGCACCTGATGTATCGCCTGCTGGATGAGCCGGTCGAGAACCGTGGGAATGCCAAGAAGGCGGTTCCCGCCACCGGGCTTGGGGATTTCAACCCCGCGCACCGGCGCTGGCTCATACCGCCCCGCCAAAAGGTCTTCCCTAATGCGCGGCCAATGCGATACCAGATGCTGCTTCAGGTCGCCAACGCTCATCTTGTCGATGCCCGCCGCTCCCTTGTTCGACACCACCCGGTGTAAGGCCGCCATCATGTTTTCGCGACTGATGATCATTTCCATCAGTTGCATCGCTGCCTTCGGTTGTGAGGTGGACGGTCCTGCCGTGACGTTCGATGCGCCCAAGGCATCCTCTCGCGGCTTCCGGCCACTACCTTCCGCATGGGCATGGGGAATTTCGGCCCCATTGTCTGCATCTGCTGTCGTCATCGAAAGACCGTTCTCCATCCGACACTTCATGTTCAACCCTTCACCAGATGGTCCCGGCTACTACGGCATCTGCTGACTTCTGCCGCCCTGTCCCGTCGCTTCTCAGCCGCGGTAGCACACCGTTGCCGGTGGCGAGGCAACAGACCTCCCGAGGTAAGACGCGTGACCTTCATGCCATATACCTGTCGCATCTACAGCCGCATCATCCAGGTGAATATCGGGCTTTGGGTAAATGGGCCCCCTTGCCCTGATGCGACTGCCTCTTATGCGCTTCCTGTTCGTCAGGCCGGCACTTTGCTTACAGCTTCCTTCAGACCCCGCCTCACGACGACGCCCTTGCTGTTCGGCTAACGGTTCCCATCACCAGGGCCCGTAGAGGACTTTCACCTCCAAGTCATCGACCGGATACCATCCCGGTCAAACGGTGATTGCGCACCACGCGCCATGCTCGGCGCACCCA
>NZ_VEWK01000048.1 GCF_006376675.1 Brucella pecoris | reverse complement strand
CAGCACGCCAGATGCGAAGAGCAGCCAAGACAACCCGATCGCGACGCTCCAGCGCGAAATGAACCATGTGTTCGAGAACTTTTGGAACCGGGTCGGTCAGTTCGAATGGCCCTGGGGCAGCGGCGAAGCCAAATCCGACATGGTCGAGACCGACAACGCGATCGAAGTGTCGATCGAGCTGCCGGGCATGGAGATGAAGGACATCGAGGTGACGGTCAACGATGACATGTTGACTGTGAAGGGGGAGAAGAAGATCGAGCGCCAGGTGGAGAAGAAGGGGTATTACCTCTCCGAGCGCAGCTACGGCGCAATCTACCGGACAATTCCGCTCCCTCCCGGTGTGGATGGCGAAAAGGCGCAGGCATCCTTCAAGAACGGGGTTCTGACGATCAAGCTGCCCCAGACACCCGAGGCGCAGGCGAAGATCAAGCGCATCGATGTCAAGAACGGCTGATTTGCCACATTGGGTGTCGCCGGTTTGCGGCGTCCGCTCAGCTCCGTTTGATATCACGCCGTCTGGTGAGCCCCGGGGAGCCTGTTTCTCCGGGGCGGCTTTCGAGGGGGAATGATGAAAGACCTGAAACGATCCGGGCTAACCCGTGAACAATGGTCGGCGATGACGCTCTACGAGAAGTTCGAACAGGTCGTCATTTTCGTCCTCAGCGCCATCATTGCGGTTATCGTCGTGGCGTCGGTTTGGGCGCTGATGCGCGAGGTCGTGAACCGGTTGGTCTTGGGAGCGTTCGACACGCTCGATTACGCCACCTTCCAGGTGGTGTTCGGAATGTTCTTCACCGTTGTAATTGCGCTCGTGTTCAAGCGCTCCCTTCTTGTGGCGACAGAACGCAGCTTCGGCATTCTCCAGGTCCGCACGATCGTGCTGATCGCGCTCCTCGCGATCGCGCGCAAATTTATCATCCTCGACCTTGGCGAGACGGAGCCAGCCAAGACTGCCGCCCTCGCGGGCGCGGCTCTTGCGCTCGGAGCAGTCCACTGGCTGGTGCGCGATCAGGACCGGCGCGAAGAGCCCGGTGCTAAAAATGCCGAAGGCGATCAATGAGCCGAAGCGTTTTCGTTCGACTTGTTTCATCAACCTCTGCCGGTTGTCCCGGATCGACGCCTACGAGACCAAACAGGCTTAATTGAGAAGAGAGGATTTTCGGCTCATCGTAGCTCTATCAAAGGAAGCGAAGATGAGAAAGAAAACCGGGCCGCAGACATCGGGGGCCGAAAAGACAATCAAGGACATCCGGCGCGCGACGCGAAAGCATCACTCGGCGGAGGACAAAATCCGCATCGTGTTGGAGGGGCTGCGCGGCGAAGACAGCATTGCCGCGATCTGCCGCCGTGAAGGGATCGCCGAGAGCCTGTATTATAGCTGGTCCAAGGAATTCCTCGAAGCGGGCAAGAAGCGGCTCGCCGGTGATACCGCTCGTTCAGCGACCAGTGACGAGGTCAAGGCGCTGCGCCGTGAAAGCCGCGACCTGAAAGAGGCGCTGGCCGATCTCACCCTGGAAAACCGCCTGCTCAAAAAAAGTATGATCGCGGATGGGGGCGACGACGAATGAGATACTCCGCCACCGAGAAGCTTGAGATAATCCGGATCGTTGAGCAGTCGCACCTGTCGGCCAGGCAGACACTCGACAAGCTCGGCATTCCAAGGCCGACCTTCTACCGTTGGTATGATCGTTTCGTGACTCACGGCGTCGAGGGGCTGGAAGAGAGCTGGCTCGGGAAATCTGCACAGCTAGGATAAGTGGAATTTCTGCCTGACTTCGGCTTGGATGCCAGGAACAGGAGACACCATGACGAGACGACCACGCCGGAACCACAGCCCGGCTTTCAAGGCAAAAGTGGCGCTCGCCGCCATACGAGGCGAGCGGACTCTGGTGGAACGGTCCCAGCGGTGTTGTCACGTTAAGTTTCTCTGGCCGGAAAGACCAGGGGCTCGTAGATATTCAGGCGAAACAGGCCGCAATTTTCCATGCATCGAAAGCTTCGAGGCGATGGTAGCGAA
>NZ_VEWK01000047.1 GCF_006376675.1 Brucella pecoris | reverse complement strand
GATCTGGCCGACCTGCTGGAGGTCGGCCAGGCCACAGCCGGCCAGCTCGTCGATCGCATGGTCCGGGGCGGCTGGGTCGAGCGGTCGCCCTCGCCCGACGACAGGCGGGCGCAGATCGTCACGGCAACGTCGAAGGCCCGGGCGATGCTGGAGGAACTCGCGCCGCGGCAATCGGCGCTCGAACATGAAATCTTCCAGGATCTGTCGGCGGACGAAAGGCGCGCCCTGCTGGCGCTGCTCGAGCGGATCAAGGCGCGGCTCGGGCGCCAGTGAAAGGGACAAGCGGCATGGAAAGGAAGACCGAATATAACATCTGGTACTGGGTGGTGGCTTTCATAGCCGTGCTTTTCATCCAGAACCTGATCGCCGGCTGGCAATCCGTCGCACCGATCAGCTACAGCCAGTTCGAGAAGTATCTCGCTGACGGGAAAATTTCCTCTGTCGCGGTCGGGTCAGACACTATCACAGGCACCTTCGCCGAACCGGTCGACGGCAAGAAGCAGTTCGTGACGACCGTAGTGAATCCCGCAATCCTGGAACGGATAGACCGGTCAGGTATCGAGATCACTGGCGTTCCGCAAAACACTTTTCTCGGCACGCTGATTTCCTGGGTGGCGCCAGCGCTTATCTTCTTCGGAATCTGGATGCTGCTGTTCCGCAAGTTCGCCGACAAGCAGGGTTTTGGCGGGTTCATGCAGGTCGGCCGCAGCAAGGCCAAGGTTTACATGGAAAAAGAAACCGGCGTCAGCTTCGCCGACGTGGCCGGTGTGGACGAGGCCAAGGCCGAGCTCGAGGAGGTCGTGGAGTTCCTCAAGAACCCGGCCGAATACGGAAAGCTGGGCGCACATATCCCCAAAGGCATATTGCTCGTTGGGCCGCCGGGCACCGGCAAGACGCTGCTGGCGCGCGCGGTGGCGGGTGAGGCCGGCGTGACCTTCTTTTCGATCTCGGGATCAGAGTTCGTCGAGATGTTCGTGGGCGTCGGTGCCGCGCGGGTGCGCGACCTCTTCGAGCAGGCCCGGAAATCCGCGCCGGCGATTATCTTCATCGACGAACTCGACGCTCTCGGGCGGGCGCGCTCCTCCGGCCAGATCGCTGGCGGCCACGATGAGCGTGAGCAGACGCTGAACCAGCTTCTGACCGAGCTCGACGGCTTCGACCCATCAGTCGGCATCGTGCTGCTTGCGGCCACGAATCGCCCGGAGATTCTCGATCCGGCGCTGTTGCGGGCCGGACGCTTTGACCGGCAGGTGCTGGTGGATCGGCCGGATAAGAAGGGACGTGTGCAGATTCTCGGCGTTCACATGAAAAAGGTGAAGCTCGCCCCGGACGTCGATGCCGAGAAGGTCGCAGCGCTCACGCCCGGCTTCTCGGGCGCCGATCTTGCCAATCTCGTCAACGAGGCAGCATTGCTCGCCACGCGCCGCAAGGCCGATGCGGTGACGATGGACGACTTCAACAATGCCGTGGAGCGCATCATCGCCGGGTTGGAAAAGAAGAACCGCGTTCTGAACCCGCGCGAGCGCGAGATCGTGGCGCACCACGAGATGGGGCACGCGCTTGTGGCGATGGCTCTGCCGGGGGTGGACCCGGTGCACAAGGTCTCGATCATCCCGCGCGGAATTGGCGCGCTCGGCTACGCTATCCAGCGCCCGACCGAGGACCGCTTCCTGATGACGCGGGAGGAGCTGGAGAACAAGATCGCAGTTCTGCTTGGCGGGCGCGCGGCCGAGAAGATCATCTACAATCATGTCTCGACCGGGGCGGCCGACGATCTGGTCAAGGCTACCGATATCGCCCGCGCCATGGTCGCGCGGTACGGGATGGACGAAGACCTCGGGCATGTCAGCTACGACACCGATCGGCCAGGCTTTCTCGGCACCGGCGACCAGTCGTCGTGGCTGAACCGCCGCTACAGCGAGGCCACTGCCGAGCGGATGGACTCGAAGGTGCGCGACATCGTGGATGGCGTGTTCAAGCGCACCCTCTCGCTTCTCGAAGCCAACCGGGCGCTGCTCGAGCAATCCGCGCAGGATCTCCTGCAACGCGAGACACTGGACGAGCCCGATCTGGTGGCAATTGGGT
>NZ_VEWK01000046.1 GCF_006376675.1 Brucella pecoris | reverse complement strand
TGTCATCAAGGCCAATGACGAGTTCAAGGACAAGACCACGAGGCCGAACGAGATGTGGCAAACCGACTTCACCTACCGTGCGCCTCGCCCCAATCGGGGAGGCATATGACTGGAATGCAAAGAGAAAGGAGGATGTGAAGATTTGCCTGTCCCTTGCTGCGAGGGGACATGAGCCCAAGCGGCGGTGACCTGCTGTCAACTGGCAGGGTGACGTAGCCCGCAGGTAAAGGGGATTGAGGCGAAGCCGTTACGCCAAGATGGTTCCCGAGGCTGAAGTATTGGAAGGTTGAGGAACACGAACCGGTTAACTCGCATCTGAGGGCTGGAAGGTCGCCTTCGCCTACACGGCTTAACAGGCGGAATGCTGATGATGTCGCCGGACAGGTATGTCGGCGTGCATCCGAACGCGAGCGCAGATGTAAGGATGCTCGCGGTGGGTCATGGGGAGAATGCAGCCAGACCATGGCATCGGCATCGACTTGCGGAAAGCAAGGAAAAAGACTGCGACCGGCAGCCTCACCAATACGCTGACGTCCAGCATATGAACGAGGGAAGGCATGATGGAATGACAACAAAGTATTGCGTCGCAAGGGAGTTGACCCTGATGTCCATCGTGTTGGCGGAGTTCTCGTAGTAGTCCGCGGCAGGGAAAGCCTGCCACATGGCGAAGGGGAACAGTTCAAACTGCTTGAAGTGCAAACTATCTGACCAAGCGAGGTGAAGACCTTTGATAATCAGCGAAATGCAGCACAAGCTCGCAACATGGGCCGAAAACGATCCAAACCGGAGGTTTGATCGGCTTCTTCGGCTGATTGCCAATCGGGAATGGCTTGCCGAGGCCGCCCGGATTGTTCTTGCGTCAAATGGCGCACGAACGCCGGGCATCGACGGAATGGATAAGCAAAGACTGCAGGTCAGACTGGATCAGCATCTGGACGACCTGCGGGCAAGCCTGCTGGAGGAGAGTTATCGCCCTCAGCCGGTCAAGCGCATCTATATCCCGAAATCGAACGGCAAGCTACGACCACTGGGTATTCCGACCCTGACGGATCGCATTGTCCAACGCGCCATGCTGATGGCCATGGAGCCAATCTGGGAGAGCGATTTCCATCGTCTATCCTATGGCTTCCGGCCGGAACGCAGCGTGCATCACGCCGTCCGCACCGTGAGGATACAGCTACAGGATGGAGGTGGAACGAAGGGCCGCTGGATCATCGAAGGTGATCTCGCCAGCTACTTTGACACGGTCCATCACAGGCTGCTTCTGAAATGTGTGCGGCGACGGGTGCAGGACGGACGGTTCGTCGATCTTCTCTATCGATTCCTGAAGGCAGGCCACATCGACCGTGGCTTGTTCACAGCCTCAAGCGAGGGCGTTCCGCAAGGTGGCGTTCTGTCACCGCTCCTGTCCAACATCATGCTCCACGAGTTTGATATGTGGCTGGAGGCGAAATACCTGAACAAGAAGGCCCGCAAGGACCGATGGGCATGGAACTTCGGCATCAAGCAAGGCCGCCCCATCACGGTTCGTGAGAACCGGCAATGGAAACCGGCTGTTGCCTATTGCCGATACGCTGACGACTTCGTCGTGATCGTAAAAGGAACCAAGGTTCAGGCAGAGGAAATCCGCGAGGAATGCCGGGCGTTTCTAGAAGGTGAGTTGAAGTTGACGCTGAACATGGAGAAGACCCATGTCACCCACGTCAACGACGGCTTCGTCTTTCTGGGGCACCGGATCATCCGCAAGCGAGGGGCGCATGGACGGATGTCCATCGTAACGACAATACCCAAGGAAAAGGCCAAGGGGTTTGTTCACAGACTTACCGAAACCCTTTCCGGCAATCATAGTGTCAGTACGGTCGACATGATCGCTGGCCTGAACCGCCAATTGGTGGGATGGGCGGCGTTCTACAAGTTCGCCGACTTCACGGCGTACGTCTTCCGGCGCATCGACCATGTCGTGTTCTGGAAAATGGCGCATTGGCTGGGGCACAAATACCGATCCCGCATCAAACCCTTGATGCGGAAATGGTTCAGGGCCCCCGAACCGGGCAAGGCGAAAACCTGGCTCGTGTTTGGTCGGAATGAACGTGGTGATCCCGTCGGGAAAGCGCTGCAACGGCTTGTCTCAAGCCCCAAGGCGCAATTCCGGTGGCGTAATCCGGAGGAGAACCCATATATCGTCCGGATCGAAAACCGCAGCACCGTCACGTCGAACTATCATGATGTTGCAATGGCCATGGGCCAAGCTTGAATGGAGAGCCGTATGCGCTGAAAGGTGCAAGTACGGTTCGGGGAGGAGAAGCGCATCTGCGCTTCTTACTCCACTGAAGGTCATCGGCTGGGGATGGTTTTACCTATCGACCATCCTCGACGATCACTCCCGCTACATCATCGCCTGGAA
>NZ_VEWK01000045.1 GCF_006376675.1 Brucella pecoris | reverse complement strand
GACGTCGATATCGATATTTTGGTTCGCCTTATCCGTGGCCTGGAGAGCCTGTGATGATCACGCTTCCTTCAGGCCAGAATGTACAGGTGTGGATTGCGACGGGTCATACGGACATGCGGTGTGGGTTTCCTTCTCTGGCACTTCGGGTGCAGGAGGTGCTGAAGCACGACCCGCTTGGCGGTCATCTGTTTTGCTTCAGAGGGCGGAGGGGCGATCTTATAAAATTAATCTGGCATGACGGCCAGGGGAGCTGCCTGTTCACAAAAAGGCTCGAGCGTGGCAAGTTTATCTGGCCTTCTGCGGAAGGTGGCGCTGTTGCGATCTCACCTGCTCAATTATCTTATTTGCTGTCTGGAATAGACTGGCGCAATCCGCAGGAAACATGGCGTCCGAGGCGGGTTGGGTAGCATTATTTGATTGAAATTGCTAGATAATATGATTGAATAGCTTCATGAGTTTGAAGCCTTTCGATCTTCCTGCGGACCTTGAAAGTGCCTATCTGGCGCTGCTTTCAGAGCGTGCGGTTTTGCTGGCAGAACACAGTGTTGTCGTGGCGGAACGTGATGTGGCTGTAGCAGAGGCTGCTAATGCGCAGGCAATGCTGTCGGACAGCGAGGCATTGATCGCGGCTCTTGAACTGAAGATCGAAAAGCTCAGACGGGAATTGCGCGGCCAGCGCTCCGAGCGCACGGCGCGTCTGCTTGATCAGCTGGAATTGCAGCTCGAAGAACTGGTGATGGCGGCGAGCGAAGATGAGGCTGCCGCACAGGTGGCATCTGCCAAAGCGTCGAACGTGCGTTCGTTTACGCGCCAACGACCGGTTCGCAAGCCATGGCCGGAAAATATCGAGCGTGAGCGTGTCGTCATCGATCCGCCGACGACTTGTGCTTGTTGTGGTGGTTCACGCCTGTCGAAACTGGGCGAGGACATTACCGAGACGCTGGAAGAGATCCCGCGTCGCTTCAAGGTGATCGAGACCGTACGGGAAAAGTTCTCTTGCCGGGACTGCGAGGTGATCAGCCAGCCGCCAGCGCCATTCCATGTCACACCGCGTGGCTTTATTGGAGCGCAACTCCTGGCGACTATTTTATTCGACAAGTTTGGCATGCACATTCCGCTCAACCGGCAGGGTTCCCGGTTCAAATGCGAGGGGATCGACTTGTCGACCTCGACACTGGCCGATCAGGTCGGGCTTGGAACGTCTGCTCTGATGCCGCTCTTCGATTTGATTGAGAGCCATGTCTTTGCGGCTGAGCGACTTCACGGTGACGACACCACCATTCCCATCCGGGCGAAAGGCAGGTGCACGACTGGACGTATCTGGACATATGTTCTCGATGACCGGCCATTCGGTGGAACGGCACCGCCAGCGGCAGTCTATTATGCTTCGAGCGATCGGCGCGGCGAGCATCCACAGATGCATCTTGCCCAATATGGCGGTATTCTGCAGACCGATTGCTACAATGGCTTTGAACCGATTGCTGTTGCGCAAATAAAAGAGACGCCAATCACCTTCGCCTTTTGTCATGCGCATGCACGGCGGAAATTCTTTGAACTGGCCGATATTGAAAAGAGCGCCCGGGACCGCAAGCGCAATGGCAGGCCGATCTCCCCGATAGCACTTGAGGCCGTCAGACGCTTCGACGCGCTGTTCGATCGCATGATGCAATGACGCGTTCGACGTCGGCGGCTGCCAGATACCGCGGCAACGACGAAATGCGCCACTGCAATACCGGCGGAATGGCGTGATCAAGGTTGGGGCGGCACAAGCCAGCACCCGCGAGGTAGCGAAGATAACTACGCAAGGCGCTTGTTATGGTCCTCAGATCAGCCGGCCCGGTGCGCTCGCGCCACTCTCGGACGACTTTACGGATCAGGCTAGCATCATAGTCGAGGGTCGCCGTGCCGAGCAACGGCAACAGCTTATGGAGGTCGCGAAGGTGACGGGCGATCGTTAGTTCCGCCAGTCCTCGGTGGATGCGCAACCAGCTCTGATATCCATCAAGCAAGGGATATGGCGACGCGATCTTCAAAGATGGACATACGACACCTGCTCTTTGCAGGAAAATAACGAACCTCCCGGCACGACGCGAGTATTTTGGCGAGATCCGCGGCCACTGCCGCCCACCGGGACATCCACACCGATGTTCGGCAAAGCTACGAACGATATCATCATCGATGACGTCGATCGAGATGCCCGCTTTACAAAGCCAAGCTGCGAAATGACGAGCCGACGCTGTGTAGCCCTTAATGGTCAGGGGCGTATATCTTTGAGCAGCAACCTCGTCCGCGAACCGATCAATCCATGACGACGACGGTCCGGGATCGAGGAACCCGTGATTACGATTATTGGCATCCATCATACTACGCTCTCCTCACAAGTGAACTCATAGTGAGGGAGCATAATTATGTGGAGCGTTCGCGCGTGTTCAATTTATCTAAGTATCTGCGCAGACAACCCAATCCTGGAGTGCACCCCGTTTCGCCGGACACGTCGGCTAGGTTGATTTAGCCCTGATGAACTGCCGAGGGGAAGCCATCTT
>NZ_VEWK01000044.1 GCF_006376675.1 Brucella pecoris | reverse complement strand
CAGGCAAACTTCGAAACAGCGACATGCGCGGCAAACGCCGTGGTCACCATGCCACCGTCCATCACGCGCGCCGGTGCGGGTTTCACTAATTCACGGACACCTTTTTCAGTAATATGCGGACAGCCATTACGGTAATTCGCGGACAGCGATTTCAGTAATGTGCGGACAGTTTGCGCGCGTTTTTGCAGGTGCCGTTTGGGCATGATTTTCTTCCTGCTTCGACCAGGAGGTTTGATGCCAAGACGGAAGCAAGCAAAGCGCATTACGATGAAAGATATCCGATCGATTTTACGACTGACCTTTGAACAGGGCCTGTCTGTCCGCGAGGTTTCGGAGCGGCTTCGAATAGGAAAGACGGCGGTTTCGACTTACCTGCACCGGGCGCGTCAGGCGGGGATTGGCATGTGGCCAATACCGGTCGCCTTTGATGACGACAGGCAGTTGGAGAAGCTGTTGTTCAAACAGGCTGGCCGTCCGCCCCAGGACACCCAAGAGCCAGATTTTTCGTATGTTTCGCGTGAGTTGAAGCGCAAGGGCGTGACGCTGACGCTGTTGTGGCAGGAGTATCGCGCCGCTCATCCGGACGGTTATGGATATACGTGGTTCTGCACGAATTTTGCAGCTTATGAGCAAACAGTGTCGCCGCGCTATCGCAACCGGCATGAGGCCGGAGCGACAATGCAGACGGACTATGCGGGCCACACGGTGCCGCTTGTCAGCCCACAGACCGGCGAGATACGTCAGGCGCAGATTTTTGTAGCGGTTCTTCCGGCCTCCAATTTGATCTTCTCCTATGCCAGTGAGAGCCAGAAGCTACCAGACTGGATTGAGGGACAGAAACGGGCGCTGAACTATTTTGGCGGCGTGACAAAGGCCATTGTCTGCGACAATCTCAAGTCAGGTGTTGCGGTTGCCCTGTGGTTCGAGCCAACGATCACCGCGACATTTGAAGCCTTCAGTGAGCATTACGGCACGACAATCTTGCCGACGCGCGTAAGAAAGCCCCGTGATAAGGCCAAAATCGAAGGATCTGTTTTAATTGCAGAACGCTGGATTCTGGCGCGGCTTCGCAATCAGACTTTCTTCTCGCTGGACAACCTGAACGCTGCCATTGCCGAGCTATTGGAAGACATCAACAACCGCCCCATGCGCCATACCGGCAAGTCCCGGCACGCGTTGTTTGAGGAGATAGAGCGCGCCGCTCTCCGCCCGTTGCCGACGGCAGACTTCGAGTATGCGGAGTGGAAATCAGCCAAGGTCCATTCCGATTACCATGTCGAGGTGGCAAAGACCTTCTATTCCGTGCCGCATCAGCTGATCGGCAAAATGGTCACCGTACGCCTGACGCATCGGGTGGTCGAAATATTCTTCAACCACAAGCGGATTGCGTCCCATCGCCGCCGTTCCGAGCGTAACGGACACGTCACCGTGAAGGAACATATGCCCAAATCCCATCAGCGGCATGCCGGAATGAGCGCGGCAAGCCTGATCCGGCAGGCCAACGGCATCAGCACCAATACAGGAATTTTTGTCGAACGGGTCATCCGCGACAAACCACATCCGGAACAGGGATATCGTGCAGCGCTTGGCATTCTCTCCCTTGCCCGACGCTATGAGCATGATCGCCTCGACGCTGCCTGCGAACGAGCGCTTGTCATCAACGCGCTGACCTATACCTCAGTCCGATCCATTTTGCAGGCAGGCCTTGATCGGGTTCACCCGGTCGAGGAAGTCGGAAAGCCACTACCCATTCATTCCAACATTCGTGGCCGCGGCTATTACCATTGAAATCGCTGGCAATAATGCTGGTGTCCGGCCTGAAGCCCCTGAAGCGCTACGCAATGTGGAAAGCTGCGCGCCCCAGGGACCCCAGGCTTCATCGATCGAGCTGACAGCACGAAACGAAGTCTGTCAGCATCGTGCCCCTAAAAAAGAAGGAATAAGAATGCTCTCCAATCCAACGCTTGATCACATGTACACACTCGGTCTGTCGGGCATGGCTTCTGCCTGGCGAGAATTGGCAGACCAACCCGAAGCCCGTGCGATGGACAAAGAAGAATGGCTGGGCCTCATGCTCGACCGGGAGATTGCAGTGCGCGCCGATAAACGGCTGACGGCGCGCCTGGTCGCCGCAAAGCTGCGCTTCCCGCAGGCCTGTGTCGAAGATATCGACTTTCATGCGGCACGTAACATTGATCGCCGGGCGACAATGGCACTCGCACAGGGACAATGGCTGACAAACCATGAGAATTTGATCGTGACAGGGAAAACTGGCACGGGAAAGTCATGGCTGGCCTGTGCGATGGGCCGTCAGGCTGCCCGACATGACCATTCGGTTCTCTATGTTCGCGCGCCCCGCCTCTTCGAAGATCTCGCCATGGCCAAGCTGGACGGTCGCTATCCAAGGCTCATGAACCGTCTTATGAAGGTCCAGTTGCTGATCCTTGACGACTTCGCCACGCACACGCTCAACGATCAGCAGCGCTTCCATCTCTTTGAAATCATCGAAGAGAGATACCAACGCAGGTCGACACTCATTACCGCACAGGTTCCGGTAAATACCTGGCACGACCTAATCGGGGACGAAACCGTTGCCGATGCGATACTCGACCGCGTCGTGCACAATGCTCACCGCATCAATTTGGAAGGGGATAGCATGCGCAAAGCCAAATCCGGCATTGACATAACGCTCAGCGCGGACAACGAAAGAACGTAAGTCTGATCAACAACAGGCCTGAAAAACGCCGCGGCTGAACTGTCCGCGAATTAGCGAAACAAGTGTCCGCGATTTACTGAAATCGCTGTCCGCGGATTCTGAAATACGCGCGCCGGTGCAGGTGCTTGCACGATGGCACTCTCACAGGCCCGGCATGCATAGCGCGGCCGGATCGTCCGTTT
>NZ_VEWK01000043.1 GCF_006376675.1 Brucella pecoris | reverse complement strand
TTCGAATGTCATGACTTCCTCCTTTGGTTGGCCTTTCATTCTGAAGGTTCGGAGGGAGGCGTCCATCCCATAACATGCGCACCGCGATCGACAAGGTTGGCCGCGGGAAAGAGCGTGACGTCAACGTGCGCTTCCAGGCGATGGCTAGCCACTACCTGTTCGAGCCTGAGTTTTGCAATCCGGCTTCAGGCTGGGAGAAGGGACAAGTCGAGAAGAATGTTCAGGATGCGCGTCATCGGTTCTTTCAGCCCGTTCCGCGCTTTCCATCGCTGGAAGCCCTGAACGACTGGCTCGAGCAACGCTGCAAGGAGTTCTGGGCACAGACCCCGCACGGTCAGATGCGTGGCACCATTGCCGACATTTGGGCGGAAGAAGCTCCCGCGCTCATGCCCATTACCCGGCCGTTCGATGGGTTTGTCGAATACACCAAGCGTGTCTCTCCGACCTGCCTCGTGCATCTGGAGCGCAATCGCTATAGCGTCCCGGCGTCCTTCGCCAATCGGCCGGTGAGCCTAAGGGTTTACCCAGACCGTGTTGTGGCCGCCGCAGAAGGACAGATCATTTGCGAGCATCGTCGCGTCATTGATCGCTCCCACGACAGGCCAGGACAGACGATCTACGACTGGCGGCACTACTTGGCGGTAGTGCAGCGCAAGCCAGGTGCGCTTCGCAACGGTGCACCATTCGTCGAACTTCCCGATGCATTCCGGGCCTTGCAGCAATACTTGCTCAAGAAGCCGGGCGGCGACCGGGAGATGGTCGATATCCTGGCGCTCGTCCTTCAACACGATGAACAGGCCGTCCTGTCGGCGGTCGACATGGCGTTGAAGTCCGGTGTTCCGACCAAGACGCATGTTCTGAACCTGCTGCATCGCCTTGTCGACGGCAAATCCTTCACGCCGCCGACCATCGATGCGCCACAAGCCCTGACGCTCGTCAACGAGCCCAAGGCCAATGTTGAACGATACGATGCCCTGAGAAAGACGGAGGCCCGCCATGCGTCATAATCCAGCAAGCGGTGCGATCGTCATCATGCTGCGGCAACTGAAGATGCACGGAATGGCACAAGCCGTCGGCGAACTAACCGAGCAAGGATCGCCGGCGTTCGAGGCTGCCATTCCGATCCTGTCGCAGCTTTTGAAAGCAGAGACCGCGGAACGTGAAGTTCGCTCGACTGCCTACCAGCTCAAGACGGCACGCTTCCCTGCCTATCGTGATCTGAATGGCTTCGACTTCGCCAGCAGCGAGATCAACGAGGCGCTCGTGCAGCAGCTTCATCGCTGCGACTTCCTGGACGACGCAAACAACATCGTTCTGGTCGGTGGCCCCGGCACGGGCAAGACACACATTGCTACCGCGATAGGTGTTCAGGCCATCGAGCATCACCACAAACGGGTCCGGTTCTTCTCAACGGTCGAGCTGGTCAACGCGCTGGAACAGGAAAAGGCGCAAGGACGGTCTGGGCAGATCGCCAATCGCCTTGTCCACTCTGATCTCGTGATCCTTGATGAGCTTGGATACCTGCCGTTCAGCGCGTCAGGCGGTGCGATGCTCTTCCACCTGCTCAGCAAACTCTACGAGCGAACCAGCGTCATCATCACGACGAACCTCAGCTTCAGCGAATGGGCCAGCGTCTTCGGTGATGCCAAGATGACCACGGCATTGCTCGATCGGCTTACCCATCATTGCCACATCCTTGAAACCGGAAACGACAGCTTCCGCTTCAAGAACAGCTCTGCGCACGACACTAAAACGACAAAGGAGAAAACGAGGAACTTGACCACGACCGCAGACCCGAAACATACCTAACAGGCGGGTCAATTCTCGGTGGAAACGCCGGGTCAGTTCTCAGTGGCAATCAACAGTCAGGTTCGATCGGATCTTTTCCATCCGCACCGGATATACTGATCTGGATAAGCTTTTGACGCGCTTACTGCGCCGTAAACAGGAATTGCTGAAAGTTCTCGAACGACCAGAAATCCCGTTGCACACCAATGCTGCCGAGAATGATCTGCGCAGTTGCGTCACCAAACGCAAGATCTCCGGCGGCACCATGAGCCGGGACGGCCGTATTGCCCGCGATACCATGCTGGGTATCATGAAAACCTGCAAAAAGCTTGGGCTGTCATTCTGGCACTACCTCGGCGATCGGCTTGCTATATCCACTCAGAAGCCAGCCATTCCGGAGCTTGCAGGCCTCATCATCGCAAAAGCCCGATAGTGTTCATCTTTATCGGCGGCGACCAGGTTTTGTAAATGGAACGACCCGGCCTGCTTTTGTCGGTGCCTCATCTAAAATATGGCGACCAGTCAGGCTCAGCAATGACGGCGAAACGTTCCACTGTTTGTCGTCATCGGTATGTACCGTCACTGTCTTGCGATTACGGCGGATTACAAAACCACGAACCTCGGCACCATCCGGTCCTTCAAACATCACGCCGCTGCCGATCCTGATGTCCTGAAGGGCTACCTCATTTCTTTGCTGCTGCAGAAACTGCAATCTCTCAACGATACGCCGGTTCAGCGCCATCAGCATCGCTTCATCCAGACTATCAATGTCGATCTCAGTCATCCGCGCCTTCTTCAAAGTGCTATTGCAAGCAATCTTCTGTCACAGACCGGATTATGGTAGATTGCAAGTCAGCGCGCAATTGCACAGTGAAATAGCACCGCCAACGGATATGCCCCGCTTACCCATTTTCGATTCTCAAAAAACCGGCACTCCGCATTATCATCTCATTGTAAACATTGTTTTTTGATGCTTCAATTGAACTTAATTAACCATTCAGTATGGTTACCGCGACATTAACCATGTTGGCTTCTAACCTTCGATAAGTATAGCTTATCGGAGGTGAAATGTACGAGGCACTTGTACGTGCTGTAAAACAATGGTATCAATGGCGTACGATCAATTTCGGA
>NZ_VEWK01000042.1 GCF_006376675.1 Brucella pecoris | reverse complement strand
CCGGAATGGGAACTGTGCGTGCAGCTCTTCGATCAGGAATTTGCCGACAGCTTCGATTTCGACGTGCTCGATCCGACAAAGCTGATCCCGGAAGAAGTTATTAAGCCTGTCCCAGTCGGGCGGCTGGTGCTTGATCGTATGCCAGACAACTTTTTTGCCGAAACCGAACAGGTTGCGTTCATGACGCAGAACGTTCCCCCTGGGATCGATTTCTCCAACGACCCCTTGCTACAGGGACGCAATTTTTCCTACCTCGACACGCAGTTGAAGAGACTGGGCAGTCCCAACTTTACCCATATTCCTATCAACGCGCCCAAATGCCCGTTTCACCATTTCCAGCAGGATGGACATATGGCGATGCGTAACCCTGCTGGACGCGCAAACTACCAACCTAATTCCTGGGGACAAGGACCAAGGCCTAATCCCACGCGCGGGTTCCGGTCATTTGCAGCCCAGGAAGACGGACAGAAAGTTCGCCTCCGACCGGAGAGTTTCGCCGACCATTACAGCCAGGCGCGGCAGTTTTATTCGAGCCAGACCGCGACGGAACAGAAGCATATTGCGATGGCGCTGACTTTCGAACTTTCGAAAGTGGAAACACCTGTGATCCGCGAGCGTATTGTGTCACATTTGCTGAACATCGATGCCAACCTCGCGGAAACGGTCGCCGGTAAGCTCGGCATCCGCAAGATGCCGAAGGCTGCGGACGCGATGGTGCGCGTGCGTGACGATCTTGCTCCATCTCCAGCACTCAGCATTATTGAGAACGGGCCCAGTAGCTTCAAGGGCAGAAAAATTGGAGTGCTTGTTGCCAATGGCACGGATGCGCAGGTGCTCAAGGGTATTCGGCACGCCGCAGAGAAGGAAGGTGCAATGGTAGAACTGGTTGCGCCGACAGTTGGAGGTTTCGAAGCTTCCAGCGGCGAATGGATGCAGGCCGACCATATGATTGACGGCGGTCCATCCGTACTGTTCGATGCTGTAGCCCTTGTGTTGTCTGAAGAAGCGGCCAACCGGCTTCTCGGTGAGTCCACGGCGCGGGACTTTGTTGCCGATGCGTTCGCACACTGCAAGTTCATTGGCTTTACCGCAGGCGCGATGCCGCTGCTCGCCAAGGCCGGTATCGAGCCCGAAATGGACGAAGGGCTGATCCCGCTCGACAATTCAAGGGCGGCCACCGACTTCGTCGTGTCGTGCCGTAAGCTCCGCTTATGGGCGCGTGAAGATACCGTCAAGCTCTGATCTCGCGGCATACAACTGATGTGAAGAGATGTTCGAAGTGCAAACACAAGCGGCCCGGCCCAGCCGGGCCGTTAACCGCATGTATTGGAATGTGGAGAAATTGGTAATTGCCCATGAAGAACATTGCTATCGTCGGCACCGGTCCGACCGGGATTTATACTTTCTTCTCGCTGCTCAAATTCGCAGAGCAAATGTCCATCTCGATCTACGAGAAGGAAGATGAAGCTGGCGTAGGCATGCCTTATAATGACGATGAGAACAGCCGGATGATGCTGGCCAACATCGCCAGCATCGAGATACCGCCGATTACCTCGACCTATCTCGACTGGCTGCGCGAGCAGGACGAGACGCGTCTCGCTCGATACCGGGTCGACAAGGAAGATCTTCACGATCGACAATTCCTGCCTCGCATTCTGCTGGGCGAATATTTCCGGGATCAGTTTCTGGCTCTTGTCGAGGCAGCGCGTCGAAAAGGATTTGCAGTCGAAGTGCACGAATCCAGCGAGGTAACGGATATCGAAGCCACCACCAATGGTGTAAAGCTCTGGTCTGAGGGGAAGCTCGATTCGAAACTCTTCGATCTCGTCGTCATCGCCACCGGACACGTCTGGCCCGATGATGAAAAGGCAACGCGCAATTATTATCCCAGCCCCTGGTCTGGACTGATCGAAGCTAGGATACCTGCGTGTAAAGTGGGTATTATGGGAACATCGCTTAGCGCCATCGACGCAGCAATGGCGGTCGTTGCCCAACATGGAAGCTTCATTGAGGAAGATAACGACAACCTGAGCTTCGACCTTGACCCGGACAGTAAAAGTCTGGCGATAACGCTTATGTCCCGTTCAGGCATCCTGCCAGAAGCGGATTTTTATTGCCCTATCCCTTACGAGCCCTTGCAGATTGCCACGGAGCAGGCGATCAACAGGGAGATCCAGACTGGCGAGAGTGGCTTGCTTGACAGGATATTTGCCCTGGTCGCGCGCGAAATCGAGGTGGCCGATCCGGCCTGGAGTGAGCGTGTTTCACTTTCGAAGCTCGACGCTGACAGCTTCGCTGACGCGTACTTTGATGATCGGCAAAACCACGATGCGTTCCGCTGGGCAGAATACAATCTCAAAGAAGTGGAGCGCAACAAGCGGGAGAAGCATACCGTCCCCTGGCGCTATGCAATCCTTCGGCTGCACGAGGTCGTGCAGGAGATCATTCCGCGTCTCAATGAAGAGGACCGCGAGCGGTTCGATACAGGACTCTGCAAGGTCTTCGTTGACAACTATGCTGCCATCCCGTCGGAATCGATCCGCAGACTGCTGGCGCTGCGCAAGGCCGGCCTGATAGACGTCCTCGAACTTGGGCACGATTACGACATGGAGGTAAGGAAGGATCACACCGTCATCGCCATTGGCACGGAAGTACGGACATTCGACGTGTTCATCGACGCCCGAGGCCAGAAGCCACTCAAGACGAAGGATTTGCCGTTTCCGTCACTGCGCCGGCAACTCGTTTCGGTCGGAGAGGATATTCCGGACGTCTCAGACGACTACACTTTGCTGGCACCGGACATTGCACGTGGCAAGATTGCGTTCGGCGCACTGCCGTATCTGATGCACGACCAGCCTTTCGTGCAGGGAATTACGGCAAGTGCCGACATTGGAGCAGTAATGGCCACTGCTGTCAGTGAACTAACACACCGAACGCGCCGGCGGCTTCCTTTTATGGATCTCTCCTGATCGAAGCTGAAACATTGACAGGTCAGAAAGATACGTCCATGCGAGCGGCTTGGATTATATCTTCGATCAATTCACGCCTTGCACGTTCTCTCGCGACACTGTCGTTTAACCGCAAGATATAGGATGG
>NZ_VEWK01000041.1 GCF_006376675.1 Brucella pecoris | reverse complement strand
CCGGAATGGGAACTGTGCGTGCAGCTCTTCGATCAGGAATTTGCCGACAGCTTCGATTTCGACGTGCTCGATCCGACGAAGCTGATTCCGGAAGAAGTCATCAAGCCAATACCGGTCGGACGGCTGGTGCTGGATCGGATGCCGGACAATTTCTTCGCCGAGACCGAGCAGGTCGCATTCATGACGCAGAACGTTCCCCCCGGCATCGATTTCTCCAATGACCCGCTGCTCCAGGGGCGCAATTTCTCCTATCTCGACACGCAGTTGAAAAGATTGGGCAGTCCTAATTTCACACACATCCCGATCAATGCGCCGAAGTGTCCGTTCCACCATCTCCAGCAGGACGGCCATATGGCGATGCGCAACCCTGTCGGACGAGCAAATTACCAGCCTAATTCCTGGGGCGAAGGACCGAGGCCTGATCCCAAGCGCGGGTTCCGGTCGTTTGCAGCGCAGGAAGACGGACAGAAAGTTCGCCTTAGACCGGAGAGCTTCGCCGACCATTACAGCCAGGCGCGGCAGTTCTATCTGAGCCAGACCGCTGTGGAGCAAAAACATATCGCCATGGCGCTGACCTTCGAACTGTCGAAGGTGGAAACACCTGTGATCCGTGAGCGTGTTGTGTCTCATCTGCTCAACATCGATGCCAACCTTGCGGAAACGGTCGCCGGAAAGCTCGGCATCCGCAAGATGCCGAAGGCTGCGGATGCAATGGTGCCCGTACGTGACAATCTTGCTCCGTCTCCTGCACTCAGCATTATTGAGAACGGACCCGGCAGCTTCAAGGGCAGAAAGATCGGCGTGCTTGTCGCCGATGGCACGGATGCGCAGGTGCTCAAGGGTATCCGGCACGCCGCGGAGAAGGAAGGCGCAATGGTGGAACTGGTTGCGCCGACGGTCGGAGGTTTCGAAGCATCCAGCGGCGATTGGATGGAGGCCGACCATATGATTGACGGTGGTCCATCCGTATTGTTTGATGCTGTAGCGCTTGTGTTATCTGAAGAAGCGGCCAACAGGCTTATCGGCGAGTCCACTGCAAGAGACTTTGTTGCAGACGCTTTTGCCCACTGCAAGTTCATTGGCTTTACCGCAGGCGCGATGCCGCTGCTCGCCAAGGCCGGTATCGAGCCCGAAATGGACGAAGGGCTGATCCCGCTCGACAATGCAAGGGCGGCCACCGATTTCGTCGCGTCTTGCCGTAAGCTCCGCTTATGGGCGCGTGAAGATACCGTCAAGCTCTGATCTCGCAGCATACAATTGATGTGAAGAGATGTTCGAAGTGCAAACACAAGCGGCCCGGCCCAGCCGGGCCGTTTACCGCGCGTATTGGAATGTGGAGAAATTGGTAATCGCCCATGAAGAACATTGCTATCGTCGGCACCGGACCGACCGGGATCTATACTTTCTTTTCGCTGCTCAAATTCGCAGAGCCAATGTCCATCTCGATCTACGAGAAGGAAGATGAAGCTGGCGTAGGCATGCCTTATAATGACGATGAGAACAGCCGGATGATGCTTGCCAACATCGCCAGCATCGAGATTCCGCCGATTACCTCGACCTATCTGGACTGGCTGCGCGAGCAGGATGAGACGCGTCTCGCTCGATACCGGGTCGACAAGGAAGGTCTTCATGATCGACAATTCCTGCCCCGCATTCTGCTGGGCGAATATTTCCGGGATCAGTTTCTGGCTCTTGTCGAGGCAGCGCGTCGAAAAGGCTTTGAAGTCGAAGTGCACGAATCCTGCGAGGTCACGGATATCGAAGCCACGGCCGATGGTGTTAAACTCTGGACTGAGGGGAAGCTCGATTCGAAACTTCTCGATCTCGTCGTCATCGCCACCGGCCACGTCTGGCCCGACGACGACGAAGCAACGCGCAGTTATTTTCCCAGCCCCTGGTCTGGACTGATCGAAGCCAGGATACCGGCGTGTAAAGTGGGCATTATGGGGACATCGCTCAGCGCCATCGACGCAGCGATGGCGGTCGTCGCCCAACATGGAAGCTTTATCGAGGAAGATTACGACAAACTACGCTTCGACCTTGACCCGGACAGTAAAGGTCTGGCGATAACGCTTATGTCCAGTTCAGGCATCCTTCCAGAAGCGGATTTTTATTGCCCGATCCCGTATGAGCCGTTGCAGATTGCCACGGAGCAGGCGATCAACAGGGAGATCGAGAGCGGTGCCAGTGGCTTGCTTGACAGGATATTTGCCTTGGTCGCGCGCGAAATCGAGGAGGCCGATCCGGTGTGGAGCGAGCGTGTTTCGCTTTCGAAGCTCGACGCTGACAGCTTCGCTGATGCCTACTTTGCCGACCGCCAAAACCACGATGCGTTCCGCTGGGCAGAATACAATCTCAAAGAAGTCGAGCGCAACAAGCGGGAGAAGCATACCGTCCCCTGGCGCTATGCAATCCTTCGTCTGCACGAGGTCGTGCAGGAGATCATTCCGCATCTTGATGAAGAGGACCGCGAGCGTTTCGATAAAGGACTCTGCAAGGTCTTCGTCGACAACTATGCCGCCATCCCGTCGGAATCGATCCGCAGGCTGCTGGCGCTGCGCAAGGCTGGCCTGATAGACGTGCTCGAACTTGGGCACGATTACGACATGGACGTAAGGGAGGATCACACCGTCATCGCCATTGGCTCGGCAATACGGACATTCGACGTGTTCATCGACGCCCGTGGCCAGAAGCCGCTCAAGACGAAGGACCTGCCGTTTCCGTCACTGCGGAGACAACTCCTGTCATTTGGGGAAGATATTCCCGATGTAAATGACGATTATACCCTGCTGGCACCGGACGTTGCATGTGGCAAGATTGCGTTCGGCGCGCTGCCGTATCTGATGCACGACCAGCCTTTCGTGCAGGGAATTACGGCAAGTGCCGACATTGGAGCAGCAATGGCCACTGCTGTAAGTGAACTAACACACCGAACGCGCCGGCGGCTTCCTTTTATTGATCTCTCCTGATCGAAGCTGAAACATTGACGGGTCAGACAGATACGCCCATGCGAGCGGCCTGGATTATATCTTCGATCAATTCACGCCTTGCACGTTCTCTCGCGACACTGTCGTTTAACCGCAAGATATAGGATGG
>NZ_VEWK01000040.1 GCF_006376675.1 Brucella pecoris | reverse complement strand
CTACACGACCGAAATGACCGCTTGATAAACACAGGCGAAAGCTGCTCAAAGCCCTATTCAAACAACTTGGCAATGCCTTCCGGATATAGTGGACGATCGCATAGCAGCATCCATCATGATGCAGGGGCTCACGGCAAGCCATTTCGCGACAGACTTTTATCCGGTTCAGCCTGGCGACATCGCTTTGGTGCACGCAGCTGCGGGTGGCGTGGGGCTTTTCCTGACGCAAATCATCAAGCGGCGCGGCGGTCATGTCATCGGGCGCGTCTCATCCCCGGAAAAAGCGGCGATTGTCAAAGCGGCCGGAGCAAATCATGTCATTATCGACAGGGACGGACAGTTCGCAAATGAAGTCTTGCATCTTACGGATGCGGTGGGTGTCAACGTCGTCTACGACGGATCGGGACCGAAGACTTTCCAAGACTCCCTCGCCTCACTCTGTCGTTCCGGTACTTTTTGCTGGTACGGACCGGTACTGGGCGGGCCCGGTCCGCTCGATCTTATGAGCCTGCCGAGAAGCATCGAGATCGGCTACGCCACCTTCTTCGATCACATCCCCACTACCGAACTCTTACGGTCCCGAAGCAAGCAACTTTTTGACTGGATTGAGGACGGTTCGCTGAAGGTCATGATCGGCAACACTTATGCACTTGCCGATGCCCGCCAGGCTCATGCGGATATGGAAAGCCGGGCTACAACCGGCAAACTCCTGCTCATACCCTGACGTTCGTTTGTCCTGCCATATGAATATCATCGGCGCCGGCTTCCGGCGCCGATGAGTCCTGTAATTGTCAGAGCTTACCCGGACCGGCTGTCAATGCGAGCAGACCGGTAAGAGGAGACGGCTCTTGAGACGTGAGATCGTAGGGGCACGCAGTGGCAAGCGTTGCGAAAGCCATTACGGCGATAATGAAAATCTTCATCTCAACCTCCGTTATTGCGAACCGGAACTCAGGTGAGATCCAGTTCGACTGCTATGTTTCCACGCGTTGCTTTCGAATAAGGGCAGGTCTGGTGAGCATCCTCAATGATCGCTCGAGCAATCTGCGGCTCAAGTCTATAGCGCGACAATCAGGATGAGACGCTTGCGACAATCTGGATGAGATTCTTAGGTCGCGGTCGGGATCAATTTATCATGCTGATTGCCGTTGACAAGTTCTTCTTCGTTTTCTGATTGCCGCTGCGCGACAGACAGCGTTGAGGTCCTGATTGTCGCAAACGAGGCCGGTCGGCCCCGCTGGCGTTTTTCTTCAAGCGCGGTTCTGCGGCGATAACTTTCGACATTCATCTCGAAGATCGTGGCATGGTGCACAAGCCGGTCGACTGCTGCGAGTGTCATGGCAGGATCTGGAAAGACCCGGTTCCACTCTCCGAACGGCAGATTGTGCGGCAAACCGGCCATAGCCGGAAGCTCGTTCGTGACGTTTTAAGGGGGCAGCGTCTCGACGTGTTCCGAACGCGGCCCAGTTCTCTGGATAGCTGGTTGCCTTGGCTCAACAGCCGCTGGGAAGAAGGGGCACGGAACGCTTCGGCACTCTGGCGTGAGATGAAGACGAAGGGCTTTGTGGGAAAGAGTGGTGTCATATCGCAATGGGCTCAACGCCGGCGTCTTGCGGAAAAGGCCAATCAGAGCGGGCTCGCCAGAACGCCGTCCGCACGGGTTATCGCACGGCTCATGACCACCGCGCGCGACGACCTTGCAAAATCCGAAGTGATCCTGGTGGCGGCGATCGAAGTGAACGTCTCGGACCTTGTGGTCGCCCGTACTGCCATTGGTGATTTCCAGTCCATGATCCGCTCGAAGACAGCGCGGAAGCTCGACGAGTGGTTGGAAGCCGCTAAGGACAGCTTGGTCGGATCGTTTGCCGGCGGCGTCGAAAAAGACCTCGACGCCGTCAGGAATGCAATCATATCACCGTGGTCAAATGGGCAAACGGAAGGACAGATCACACGCTTAAAGCTCATTAAGCGCCAGATGTACGGAAGAGCAAAACTCGATCTCCTGCAGGCGCGGTTGATCGGTGCGTCGTAGACCTGCACAGCAGCAAATGTGCGTCAGAGCCAGTTCTCAGCGCAAATCAACAGCATATCAGTCTGACCGGAGATTACATCTGGACCCCGACGGACAGCCCCGATCTCAGGCCGCTCCGGCGAGAAACATCCATCCTCGCTGCATGATCACGATATGTTCTCAAATGTAGGACAGATTCACCACTTTCGTGTCGTGACGACGAAACAGCCTATGCCGCATGATCGCCCCACAAATCCTCATGCTCCCCAATTCGGGTGACTAGGCCCTTGACCCGCCCATCTAATCATAAGACTTCCAGCCAACATGCTCACTCCAATCGCGAGGAGGAGGGGGCCGGCGAACTCGTTGGCGACAATGCCCGATGCCGAAGAAACCGACAGCAGCATCAGGCTGAATTCTCCTCCATGGGCCAGGATGATCCCAGTGCGCCAAGAGGTCTGAAGCGACTCGCCGAATAGTCGGGCGACGACCAAAACGATCAGCGTCTTGCCCGCGAATATAATCGCGAGCCAGATCAGCACGACAGGCCATTGAGATGGAAGGATCCAAAGTGGCAATTGAGTCCCGATACCGATAAAGAAAATCCCGACCAACAAGTCGCGAAAGGGCCGGATCTCGTTCTCGACAGCATGGCGCGCGTCGCCCTCGCCGATGATCATACCGGTCGCGAATGCGGCGAGCGCCGGAGAAAGGCCAGCAGATGTCGCGACGATCGTGGACCCAAGCGCAATGGTAAGTGCGAGGAGTTGGGCAAGCTCCGGATCGCCACGCAACGCGACCCAACGGGCAAGTACCTGCAACGGACCTCGGGCAATGAACAGAGCAGCAACCACTGCCGTTGCACTGGCGATGACCGTTATCACGCCATACCCTTCGGCGGCACCACTCATTGCATCGTGCAGAAGCAGGAACGCGACGGCTGCCAAGTCCTGAAACAGAAGCACTGCGATGGCCAAGCGCCCATGAGCCGATCCAAGAGCGTTCGCGCCTGCGAGCACCTTGAGGCACATGGCTGTGGATGACATCGCAACGGCCCCGCCGATGAGGATTGCGGAAACTGGTGCGAGATCGAAGACCAAACTCGCTACCAACGAAACCGTTATCGTCGTGACTGAAACCTGTACAGCCCCAAGACCGAAGACATGCTTCCTGAGTGTTACGAGCTTCTCGAAGGAGAATTCCAGACCAAGTGCGAACAGCAGGAGTACGACTCCGATTTCGCCAATACTGCTCAGGGCAGCGCTCTCCGCAATCAGGCCGAGGCCAGCGGGTCCAATGACTATACCGGCAAGAATGTAACCGACGATGCTAGGCACGCCAATCCGTGAACATATCGTCACGAGTACGAACGCGGCGCAAACCAACAAGGCCGCACTTTCGGCAAATCCAGTCACGCCATGCATGTTCTTCTCCTGATATCATGTCGCAGGAAATGCCAATACTTGTATACTCTAAACG
>NZ_VEWK01000004.1 GCF_006376675.1 Brucella pecoris | reverse complement strand
TCACCTCCAAGTCATCGACCGGATACCATCCCGGTCAAACGGTGATTGCGCACCACGCGCCATGCTCGGCGCACCCAGTAAAAGCCCCGGAAATCCGGGGCTTTTTCGTTTCTGATTATTACTCACCGCGACGTTTCTTGCTGTAACCGCCGCCTTCGGGCTTTTTGCCGCCCTTCTTGAAGTCGTCCCCGCGGGAGAAATCACGTGGCTTGTCGCCGCCCTTCGAGCGGTCGCCTTTATAGCCATCGCTCTTGTAGCCGTCCCGGAAGCCGCCTTCCTTGAACTTGTCACCACGCGGCTTGAAGCCACCCTTGCCTTCGCGCGGGGCAGCGTCGCCGCCTGCACCTGCAACGGCAGTGCGGATCACAAGACCCTTTTCACCGGTGCCGCGTTCTTCGACCGAACGGCGGAACTCATCAGCCTTGGACGCAGTGATTTCAAAGCGGGTTTCATTGTCGAAAATCTTGATCGAGCCGACATCGCGTTTGGAAACATCGCCCGCCTTGCAGATGAGCGGAAGCAGCCATTTCGGATCGGCGCGATGCTTGCGACCGGCAGAAACCGAAAACCAAACACCATCGAACGAAGCGTTACGGTCGAAGCGTTCACCCGGTTCGCCGCGCTCACGGCGCTCGCCGCGTTCGAAGCGGTCGCCACGGTCAGAACGCTCGCCTTTTTCAAAACGATCTCTTGGCTTCTTGCCGCCAACGGGATGCACCGGTGCATCGGAAACTTCTTCCGCCGCCGGATAGGAAGCCACTTCGCGGTTGAGAAAAGCGGCGGCAATCTGTTCCGGCGTATAACGCTCGGTCAGCGCCTTCAGGAGATCCTGATATTCTTCTTCAACGGACTGGTTGAAGACTTCAGCGTTCAAAATGCGCTCGTTGGTCTTAGCCTGAACCGCAGCAATGCTCGGTGCCGGAACCGTCTGCGCGTCGAGCTTGGCCATCTGCAAAAGACGCTCGGCAGTACGGCGGCGCGAGAAAGGCACGACCAGAACACAGGTGCCCTTGCGACCGGCACGGCCTGTGCGGCCTGAACGGTGCAGCATCGTTTCAGGATTGTTCGGCAGATCGGCGTGAACAACGAGGTCGAGATTGGGCAGATCGATACCGCGTGCGGCAACATCGGTTGCAACGCAGACGCGGGCGCGACCGTCACGCATTGCCTGCAATGCGTTGTTGCGTTCGGCCTGGCTCAACTCACCCGACAGCGCAACCACGGCAAAGCCGCGATTGGAAAGCCGGCTTGCCATATGCTTCACCGCTTCACGGGTAGAGCAGAAAATGATCGAGTTCTGTGAATCGTAATAGAGCAGCGTGTTGATGATCGCGTGGTCGCGCTCATGCGGCGGCACCGGCATGGCGACATAGTCGATGTCGGCGTGCTGGCTGGTTTCGCTCTGAACTGTCAGGCGCAGCGCGTCGTTCTGGAAACGCTTGGCAAGCTGGGCAATCGGCTTCGGCACGGTTGCCGAGAACATCAGCGTGCGGCGGTCTTCCGGCGCTTCACCGAGAATGAATTCGAGATCCTCGCGGAACCCCATGTCGAGCATTTCGTCGGCCTCATCGAGGACGACGACGCGAAGTTCGGACATGTCGAGCGCATTGCGGGTGATATGGTCGCGCAGACGGCCGGGCGTGCCGACAACGATATGCGAACCGCGCTCAAGCGCACGGCGCTCCGTGCGTATATCCATGCCGCCAACGCAGGATGCGATGCGCGCACCGGTATCGGCATAAAGCCATTCCAGTTCGCGGCGTACCTGAAGCGCCAATTCGCGCGTCGGTGCGATGATCATGGCAAGCGGCGCACCGGCATCGCCGAAACGCAGCTCGTCTTCGAGGATGGTGTTGGCCATGGAAAGGCCGAAAGCAACCGTCTTTCCCGATCCGGTCTGTGCGGAGACGAGAAGATCAGCGTCGAGCGTTTCGGGCGCTAGGACAGCGTTTTGAACGGCAGTGAGTGTATTGTAACCGCGAGCGGCTAATGCTCCGGACAGAGCCGGAGCGATGGTTTCGGGCAAAGACATGAACCACTTTCACGAAAAAAGCTTCTCAAGTCGTATACCCATCGGTCGTGAACCCACTTGTTCACGACTCCCCTGACGACCACCGAAGCAACAGAATTGATGCTTCCCTATAGGGTTAGCGTCGTGAGGTCAACCGGGAGAGACCCTAGAGCGCAGTTCGATCCGATTGAATCGTATCGGCGCTCTGGTCCTTTTTGACGCGCTTTTGGCCCGAAAACCGTTTCACACTTTTCGGAATACGCTTTAATGGGCCTCATCCCAGTTATGCGCTGCGCGCGCATCGACATGCAGTGGCACTGTAAGCGAGACGGCAGGCATCGCCGCATTTTCCATAACGTGGCGAACCACTGGAATGGTCTTTTCGACTTCATTATCAGGTACTTCGAAGATCAGTTCGTCATGCACCTGCAGCAACATGCGTGCGGCTAGACTTTGCTCAGCCAGTGCATCTTCCATGCGGATCATGGCGCGGCGGATAATATCTGCGGCAGAACCCTGTATCGGTGCATTGATTGCCGCGCGTTCGTTGAAGGCGCGGACCTGCGGATTGGATGCCCTGATATCGGGATAATGCGCACGGCGCCCGAAAATCGTTTCGACATAACCATGTTCACGCGCGAAAGCCTTGGTCGCTTCCATATAATCCTTGATGCCGGGGAAACGTTCGAAATAGGTGCGGATATATTGCCCGGCTTCTTCGCGCGGAATCGACAACTGGTTCGCCAGACCGAATGCGGAAATGCCGTAGATGATGCCGAAATTGATCGCCTTGGCGCGGCGGCGCACTTCCGAAGGCATGCCTTCGACCGGCACGCCGAACATTTCGGATGCCGTCATGGCGTGAATGTCTATGCCGTCGGCAAAGGCCTGTTTCAATTGCGCAATATCGGCCACATGCGCGAGCACGCGCAGCTCGATCTGGCTGTAATCGGCGGAAACCAGCTTATTGCCAGGTTCGGCGATGAAGGCTGTCCTGATCTTGCGGCCTTCTGCAGTGCGAACCGGAATATTCTGCAAGTTCGGATCGGATGATGAAAGACGTCCGGTCGAGGTGGACCCCATCGCATAGGACGTATGAACGCGCTTTGTCTCCGGGTTGATGAATCCCGGCAGCGCATCGGTATAGGTGGATTTGAGCTTGGTGAGCTGGCGCCAGTCAACGATCTTGCGCGGCAGCGGATGGCCTTCGGCGGCCAGATCTTCCAGCACTTGTGCAGATGTGGACCATTGGCCGGTCTTGGTCTTGGACGCGCCCGGCAGACCCATCTTGCCGAACAGAATATCGCCAAGCTGCTTCGGCGAACCGATGGTGAACTTTTCGCCTGCCAATTCGTAAATCTCGTCTTCATAGGCGGCGGCGGACTGCGCCAGATCGCCGGAAAGACGCGACAGCACCTGACGATCTACGGAGATGCCCCGCTCTTCCATGCGCGCCAGCACGTCGACCAGTGGACGTTCCAGACGTTCATAGACCGACATGAGACCCTCGGCTGCGAGGCGCGGCTTCAGCACCTGCCACAGACGCAGCGTCACATCGGCGTCTTCTGCCGCGTATGCCGTGGCGCGGTCGAGATCGACCATATCGAAGCCGATGGCGCTCTTGCCGCTGCCCGCCACCTCTTTGTAGGGAATTGGCGTATGGCCGAGCCAGCGCTCGGACAATGGGTCCATGCCATGACTGCCCGTGCCCGCATCCAGCACATAGGAAATCAGCATCGTATCGTCGAAAGACACGGTGTTGATCCCATGACGGCGCATGACCAGCCAGTCATATTTCATGTTCTGCGCGATCTTGAGAACGGACGCATCTTCAAGCACGATCTTCAAAGCGGCGAGCGCTTCACCCAGCGGAATTTGTCCCTCGACCATGCCACCGCCGAGAAGATCACCCGCACCGGATTTATGCTGGAGCGGGATATAAGCGGCTTTACCCGGCGCCAGCGCCAACGAAAAGCCGACCAGCTCCGCCTGCATCGGATCGAGCGAAGTCGTTTCCGTATCGAAAGCCAGAACGCCGGTTTCGATCGCTTCGGCCAGCCAAAGCTTCAGCGTGGCTATGTCGCGAATGCAGCTATAGGCACTGGTATCAATCTTCTGTGCGGTGGCTTCTGCCGCCCGCTTCTCCACGAGCCCCTTCGGTGTATAGCCCTGATCTGTTGTGGGAACAGCAGGAACAGAGGCCGTTGCCGGTTGCTGCCCGGCATCATCAGCCTTGGCGGGAACGTCAAGATCCGGACCATGAGCGTCCGCGCCCCAGTCAGTTTCCACATGACATGGCTCGATGGCAGAAGCGTCTGTGTCGGTTGCCTCGGCCACCCGGCGGGTAAGCGAGGTGAATTCCATCGCCTTCAGGAAGCCGATCAGCTTTGGTCCATTCTGCGGCTCCAGCACCAGCGCATCGAGATCCGCATCCAGCGGAACGTCGGTCCTGAGTGTAACCAGTTCGCGCGAAATCTTCGTCTGATCGGCAAAGGCCAGAATGTTCTCGCGGCGCTTGTTCTGCTTGATTTCAGAAGCACGGGCCAACAGCGTGTCGAGATCGCCGAATTCTTCCAGCAATTGCGCTGCCGTCTTCGGCCCGATGCCCGGAATGCCCGGAACATTATCGGTGCTGTCGCCGGTCAGCGATTGCAAGTCAATCATCTTTTCCGGCGGAACGCCCCATTTCTCGATCACTTCCGGGATCGAAATCTGTTTGTCCTTCATGCTGTCATACATCGACACGCTTGGCGTCACGAGCTGCATGAGGTCCTTGTCGGACGAAACGATGGTGACATCACCGCCTGCCTGCTCGGCGATACGGGCATAGGTCGCGATCAGATCGTCGGCTTCGAACCCTTCCTTCTCTATACAGGGCAGATTGAACGCGCGCGTTGCCTGACGGATGAGACCGAACTGCGGAATGAGATCTTCCGGCGGCGCGGTGCGATTGGCCTTGTATTCAGGATAGATTTCATTGCGGAACGTTTTCGACGAATAGTCGAAAATAACCGCGAAATGGGTCGGCACCACGCCGACATCCGTATTGCGCGCATCCTTCAAGAGCTTCCACAGCATGTTGCAGAAGCCCGAGACGGCACCAACCGGCAGACCATCCGTTTTGCGGGTCAGCGGTGGCAGGGCATGATAGGCACGGAAAATATAGCCCGAGCCGTCAACGAGAAAGAGATGATCGCCTTTTTTCATGCCTGTTCCTTGTCCATGCGCAATTTCGGACGCAAAACCGCTTCGCACTTTTGCTGAAATTACTTCAGAATTAAAGGAAAGCGGCCATAAAGGAAACCGCCCCCGTGTCAGGAGAAACATCCGTCCACGTGAAAGAAAATCCATCACCTCGCGATCACACGTTTGTTACAGATTTGTAATCTTCCGTGCCCTTGAATAGCCACAGTTGAAAGGCCAAATTCAGGTCATCGACAGTTCGTCGGTCGCCGGTTTTCTGACCCGTCCCCCGTTGGATGCCGGATGTTGGCGGCAGCCTCATTCCCCTCTCCGGGCTGCCGCTTTGAGTGTAGTGATATGGCCGTTACGGTAACCCCCTCACCGTAGCGGCCAATTCATTTTCTGAAGGGCGGCCTTCTCTCAAATTAGGTTTCTTCTTGATGATGCTGGTTGTACTGTGCCGCCAGTTTTCTTCGACTCGTCCAAATTTTTTCGACAGGTCCAGTTTTTGATACATCAGGGAGCATCCATGTCCGCGCAATCGCTCGACAAAGTCCTTACCCATCTCGACACCAATCTCGACAAGAGCCTCGATCGCCTGTTCGATCTTCTGCGGATCAAATCGATTTCCACCGATCCGGCCTACAAGGCCGATTGCCGCAAGGCTGCGGAATGGCTGGTCGAGGATCTGAAGACGATCGGCTTCGATGCCAGTGTGCGCGATACGCCCGGCCACCCGATGGTTGTTGCCCATCACGAAGGTGCAACACCCGACGCGCCGCATGTGCTGTTCTACGGTCATTATGACGTGCAGCCGGTCGACCCGCTGAACCTGTGGGAAAACGACCCGTTTGCCCCCGCGATCAAGGACGTGGGTAATGGCCGCAAGATTCTGACCGGTCGCGGCACGTCCGACGACAAGGGCCAGCTCATGACCTTTGTGGAAGCCTGCCGCGCCTATAAGGCGATCAACGGCAATTTGCCGGTCAAGGTCACGCTCCTGTTTGAAGGCGAGGAAGAATCCGGCTCGCCGTCGCTGAAGCCTTTCCTGGATGCCAATAAGGAAGAGCTGAAGGCCGATGTGGCGCTTGTCTGCGACACGGCCATGTGGGACGCGGAAACGCCAGCCATCAGCGTCGGACTGCGCGGGCTGGTTGGCGAGGAAATCGTCATCAAGGCTGCTGACCGCGATCTGCATTCCGGCTTCTTCGGCGGCGCTGCAGCAAACCCGATCCACATCCTGACTAAAATTCTGGCTGACCTGCATGACGAAACCGGACGCGTGACGGTTCCCAACTTCTACGACGGCGTGGAAGAAACGCCGACACAGATTCTGAAGTCATGGGAAAGCCTTGGTCGCACGGCTGAAAACTTCCTCGGCCCGATCGGGCTGTCCATTCCATCCGGCGAAAAAGACCGCAGTGTGCTGGAACTGACATGGGCGCGTCCGACGGCGGAAGTCAACGGCATTATCGGCGGCTATACCGGCGAAGGCTTCAAGACCGTCATCGCGGCGGAAGCTTCCGCCAAGGTTTCCTTCCGCCTCGTGCACAGCCAAGACCCCGCCAAGATTCGCGAAGCCTTCCGTACATTCGTCAAGGAACGTATCCCAGCCGATTGCTCGGTGGAATTCCATCCGCATGGCGGCTCACCTGCCATCCAGCTACCCTATGATTCTCCGCTGGTTTCCAAGGCCAAGGATGCGCTTTCCGACGAATGGCCGAAGCCAGCCGTGCTGATCGCCATGGGTGGATCGATCCCGATTGTCGGCGACTTCGACAAGTTCCTTGGTATGGAATCGCTGCTGGTCGGCTTCGGCCTTGAGGATGACCGCATCCACTCGCCCAATGAAAAGTACGAGCTGAACTCCTTCCACAAGGGCCAGCGCTCATGGGCCAGAATTATGGCGGCCATTGCCGCCAAGTAAGGCCAGAATTATGGCCGCTATCGCTGCCAAATAAGGGACACGAGATGACTATCCGTTTTCATAAAAACGATCTGCCGAACCTCGACAATTATCAGGTCGACGCAGTCGCTATCGACACCGAAACGCTGGGCCTGAACCCACATCGCGACCGGCTCTGTGTCGTGCAGATTTCGCCCGGCGATGGCACCGCAGACGTGATCCAGATTGAAGCCGGCCAGAAGAAGGCGCCCAATCTGGTCAAGCTTTTGAAGGATCGCTCGATCACCAAGATCTTTCATTTCGGCCGCTTTGATCTGGCCGTGCTGGCGCACGCTTTCGGTACCATGCCGCAGCCTGTGTTCTGCACCAAGATCGCATCGAAGCTGACCCGCACCTATACAGACCGCCACGGCCTGAAAGAGCTTTGCAACGAGCTTCTCGACGTCTCGATTTCCAAGCAGCAACAGTCTTCGGACTGGGCAGCGGATATTCTCTCGCAGGCGCAGCTCGAATACGCGGCTTCCGACGTGCTCTATCTACATCGCCTGAAAGCCGTGCTCGAACAGCGGCTTGAACGCGACGGTCGCGCCAAGCAGGCCGAAGCCTGTTTCAAGTTCCTGCCGACGCGCTCGGAGCTTGATCTGATGGGCTGGCCGGAAGACGATATCTTCGCCCATAGCTGAGCGAAGATATCCGAACTCGAAATTAAACGGCGGCGGTAGCCGCCGTTTTCTTTTGCGGCACCTGATCGATATAGGCCCATGTCGGGCGGCGGAACAGAAACTGTCCATAGCCGCTCCACTGGATAAGGCCATAAAGCATGACCGGGCCAATGACGCCGCTCGCTGTCGTCAGAAGTGAGATTGTGCCGATATCGCCGATGCCAAGTTTCAACAGCACCGTGCGGGCAATGGCCATCGGCAGGAAGAATGCCAGATAGACGACGATTGAATGTGCGCCGAGCCAGCTCAACCCTCGGTGCAACCAGTTGCGTGCGGGCAGAAGGCTGAGAAGCGAAGAGATCGAAATAATCGCCAGCGCGCCCACCAACCCCAAGAGAAGTGAAACAACCGGCAGATCGCTGACAGCCCCACGCCCATCCAGAAGATCGCCTGCAGGCGTTATCAACGCGGCCAGGCTTTCCGGCACCGGCATGAAGACGAGCTTGTATTCGATAAAACCCCAGACGAGCAATCCGACAATACCGATCAGCGGGCGCTGACGCAGCCAGTCTGCGGCCCGGAAAATGGCGGGAGCAAAGGCATATCCCGCATAGAAATAGACGAAGCGCGAGCAGAACTCATCCACCATGACCCAGCCTGTATGGATCGGCAAGATTTCCAGAAATGCCAGCGTCGTAAAGGTCACCCCCACCGGCACATGCTTCAAAAGCCGTGTCGCGATGAAGAAAACCGGCAGGATATAGATGAACCAGAGTGTCCCGAACGGCTCGATGAATGCCATCAGATAGGCATTCACGATACCAAGGATTCCGGCTTCACTGGCGATACCCGGTGCCTTGAAAGCGAACTGGATCGTCAGCCACAGAATATAGAAGTAGAGAAAATGCACGACTTTACGGTCAAGATAGTGCCGCCACGGCCTGTCAATGACAAGCCTGAGGAAGAGGCCTGATATCATGAAAAAATCCGGCATTCGGAACGGCTTGGCGAAGGCGACCACATAGTGCATCCAGCCCTGCGCACCGGCTGCTTTTTCCACGCCGAGCGTGGAATGCATCATGACCACGAAGATGATGCAGATGCCCTTGGCAATATCGACCCAGTCGATCCGCCTTTTTATGCCGGTCGCATCATGCATTTCCGTTTCCCCTGCAAGTTCTGTCGCCTTCTATAACGTGAACGGCAGTGGAATTACATCCCGAACAGCGAGTGCAAGCCTGCGCCATATTGCGCCGGACTCATATCACGACTCCTCTCAGAGCACTCACGGGAACGTGTAATGCTTGGACGACATTCCCCTTGATGTGTCCCGTTTGCTACAGACATTTGACAGCAATCGCTTATATTAGAGATAAATATTGGTTCTGAGACTTTCCTTCAGGAGGTTTATCATGAAGCTCAAGGCCCTTCTTCTTGCATCGACTGTCGCCCTTGTGGCCGCCACGGGCGCAAAGGCTGCCGACGCTGTGATCGAACAGGAACCAGCTCCGGTTGTGATCGCACCGACCTTTACCTGGAACGGCGCTTACATCGGTGGCCAGATCGGCTATGGCTGGGGCAAGTCGAACTTTGATGGCGACATTTACAGCTATGGCAATGTCAAGCCGGACGGTTTCCTCGGTGGCGTTTATGCCGGTTATAACTTCGACCTCGGCAACAGCATCGTTCTCGGTATCGACGGTGACGTGACCTATAACGACGTCTCCAAGGGTATCAATGTTTACGACGGGAATGACGAAAACGTTGGCGACTTCGAAACCAAGCTTCGCTGGTCCGGTGCCGTTCGCGCCCGTGTCGGTTATGCGGTTGATCGCTTCATGCCTTACCTTGCCGGTGGTGTGGCCTTTGGCAACATCAAGAACAGCGGCAGCATTGACGGCGTTGGCAGCTTCTCCGAAAGCAAGACGCTTACCGGCTGGACCGCAGGCGCTGGCGTGGACTATGCGGCAACCGATAACCTGATCGTTCGCCTTGAATATCGCTACACCGACTATGGTGACAAGGATATCGACTTCGGCGGCCTGAACATCAATCAGGACTTCAAGACCAATGAAGTTCGCCTCGGTGTCGCATACAAGTTCTAGTTCCGGTTGAACATATCTTGAAAAGGGCCCCGCATTGCGGGGCCTTTTTTCGTTAATCAGGTTTTGAAATTCTTGCGGGTAACCTTAAATATAACTAAAATATAAATCTTATATTCTATTTATATAGAGATATATAAATAATACAAATTATAGTAGTAAATATTAATATATAAAGAAATTATAATACAATACTTGTGTTGCTATTATGTTACATACGTTTCCATGCATAAATACTATATACGATGCTATATCGATTATATTTATAGGAGTTTTCGATGAAGTTCAGAATTTTATTCGGTGCATCCCTGCTCGCAGTTGTTGCCAGCACCGGCGCCTATGCAGCGGACGCAATCGTTTCGCAGGAACCAGCTCCAATCGCAGCTCCTGCCTTCTCATGGGGCGGCGCATATATCGGTGGTGAAGTTGGCTGGGGCTGGGGCCGCGCCAAGCTTGACAACAAGTCCGCGGAACAGTCCAGCGAATTCAAGCCGAACGGCTTTATCGGCGGCGTCTATGCCGGTTACAATTTCGACATGGGCAACAACGTCATTCTCGGCGTCGACGGCAACTTCGATTATAATGACATGAAGAAGTCGCACGACTATATCTCGAACGGCAGGGCTGTTCAGACTTCGGCTGAGACGAAACTACAGTGGTCCGGCGCCGTTCGCGCACGTGCCGGCTATGCCGTTGACCGCTTCATGCCTTACATCGCCGGCGGTGTCGCCTTTGGTGGCGTGAAGAACTCGCTCAATATCGGCGGCAGCAACTATAATAGCGACAAGACCTTGACCGGCTGGACTGTTGGCACCGGCGTTGATTACGCTGCAACCGACAATATTCTGCTCCGTCTCGAATATCGCTACACTGATTTCGGCAACAAGGATTTCGGCCTGGGGGACATCAACACCCGTGGCTCGTTCAAGACCAACGACATCCGCCTCGGTGTCGCCTACAAGTTCTGATCAAGCTTCCGCTGCATTTGAAAGCCCCGCTTTGCGGGGCTTTTTTTATGTCATGCCTATAGCTCTGGTGACGCCAACTCTCAAGCTCGTGTATTTCCAGTTCAATTACAGTAAAATTGTGAGCAATTTAATATATCTTGAAACAAGCCCAATGTTAATCGCAAGCACTCCTTATGTAGTTAAATTTTATATATCTAAACTATATTAGTGTTGCATTTATAATACATACATTTCTGATCTAGCACTGTATAAGGCCGATGTTTCTTAAATAAAATAATTTTTCAGGAGTAAATTATGACTATAAAGGCATTTGCTATTGCGTCCGTATTCGCTGTCGTAGCGGCATCCGGTGCAAATGCGGCCGATCTTGTGCAACAGGATTATGCGCCAGCCGCCGCCCCGATCCTGGCTCCGTCCTTCTCGTGGAGCGGAGCTTACATCGGCGGCCAGGTCGGTTATGGCTTCGGCAAGTCGAAATTCAAGGAGAATCCAGATCCGACGGACCCAGACACGCTAGGTTCGGGTTCCCTTAAGCCAAATGGCTTTCTCGGCGGGGTTTACGCCGGTTATAATTTCGATATCGGAAACAATGTCATTCTTGGCGCTGACGGCGACTTCAATTATGGCAACTTGAAAAAGTCCCACAGTGAATTCGATCCCGATTTGGAGGGGAAAGTTTCTCTTGAATCGAAGCTGCAATGGTCTGGTGCCGTTCGCGGTCGTGTCGGTTACGCAATTGACCGTTTCATGCCCTACATCGCTGGCGGCGTGGCTTTCGGCAATGTGAAAACCTCGTTGCGCAGTGGAGACGACAGCTATAGCAGCAGCAAAACGATGACTGGATGGACGATCGGAACCGGTCTCGACTACGCCGCTACGGACAACGTCATTCTTCGCCTTGAATATCGCTACACTGACTTTGGCAAGAAGAACTTTTATGCTGGAAGCGACGATACCATCGGTACCAGTAACAAGTTCACCACGAACGACATCCGCCTCGGTGTCGCTTACAAGTTCTAAGCACAGTCAGGCTTACAATGATGAGAAAGGCCCCGCTCCTGCGGGGCCTTTTTTGTGTATGGATGATTTACGTCCCTTTAAACTGCCGCATTTACCCTGCACCGGATTAGGCCCTTATTTGCTTTTGCGGCACAAAATCCCGTAAAGCACGCAAGCATTATTCAAAATGACCGGTCAGCATCACGATTGGACCGGCGAACGGGTGGGCGGATCCAGGCTGATATGGCATCGCGTGACGACAAGAACCGGCGTATCGAACCTTCCTTCGGTGGCGAAGAGAAAAAAGATGATGAGGTTTTTCGCGTCGACGAGGAGGACCGCATGGCTCGCAAGCAGCAGCGCCGACGCAGGCAATCCGATGAACCGGAACCGCGCTCCTCGCGGCGCGGCAAGAAGACACCGCGCGGCTTCTTCGGCTTTCTGCGTCGGTCGATCTACTGGTGCCTCGTGCTGGGATTATGGGGCGGCATCGCCTTTGCGGGTATGCTGGTCTATTTCGCCGCCAAGATGCCGCCGACGACTGACTGGGCCATTCCTGATCGCCCGCCAAATGTGCGCATCGTCGACGTCAACGGCAATCTGATTGCCAATCGCGGTACCACCGGCGGCGAGGCCGTAGGCCTGCACGAGATGTCACCCTTCATCCCGAAAGCCGTCATCGCCATTGAGGACCGCCGCTTTTATTCGCATTTCGGCATAGACCCCATCGGCCTTGCCCGCGCAGTTGTCACCAATGTCGTTTCGGGCCGGGCCGTTCAGGGCGGCTCCACACTTACCCAACAGCTTGCCAAGAACCTGTTTCTTTCTCCCGACCGCACGCTTGAGCGCAAGGTGCAGGAAGTCATGCTCGCATTGTGGCTTGAGCACAAATACACCAAGGATCAGATTCTGGAGATGTATCTGAACCGGGTCTATCTCGGCTCCGGCGCTTTCGGCGTCGACGCGGCCTCGCGACGCTATTTCAACAAACCGGCCAAGGACGTGAATCTGATGGAAGCGGCCACGCTTGCTGGTCTTCTGAAGGCACCTTCGCGCCTTTCACCGGCCCGCGATCCGGAAGCCGCCGCCGCGCGCGCCAAGCTGGTACTGGGCGCCATGCGAGAGGAAGGCATGATCGACGACAGCCAAATGGCCATCGCCGAAAGCGAACCGATGACGCGTGCGCCATCCTACTGGCAGGGTTCGGAAAATTATGTTGCCGACAAGGTCGTCGCGGAACTGCCCGAACTGATCGGCGAAACGAAGGTCGACATCACCGTCCAGACCACCATCGATCTCAACCTGCAACGCGCTGGCGAAGAGGCAATCAAGGACCAGATTTCCCAAAGCGGGAAGAAGATGAATGCCAGCCAGGGCGCCCTTGTTTCCATCGACAGCACTGGCGCGGTTCGTGCGATGGTCGGCGGTGTCGATTACGCCACAAGCCAGTTCGACCGTGTTACCGACGCCCACCGCCAGCCCGCTTCCTCCTTCAAACCGTTTGTCTATCTGACGGCACTCGAACAGGGCCGCACGCCGGACTCGGTGCGCAATGACGCCCCGGTTCGCATCGGCAAATGGACGCCGAGCAACGATAACGGCAAGTATATGGGACAGGTAACGCTTGCGACCGCACTTTCCCACTCGTTGAACTCCGTTGCCGCTCAGCTCGTGATGGAAGTTGGCCCACAGACCGTGATCGACACCGCACACCGGCTCGGCGTGCAGTCGAAACTCGAACCGAATGCCTCGCTGGCACTTGGCACATCGGAGGTGACGCTGCTGGAACTGACCGATGCCTATGTGCCGTTTGCCAATGGCGGTTATCGCGCGCCGGTCTATTTCATCACCAATGTGACGGATTCGGATGGCAAGGTTCTTTATCAGAAGGAAGATGGCGTCGGCCCGCGTGTCATCGACGAGCGCAATGTCGGCATGATGAACGCGATGCTGCGGCGCACGGTTGAGGATGGGACGGCAAAGCGTGCCGCCTTCGGCTGGCCCGCAGCAGGCAAGACCGGCACCAGCCAGAATTTCCGTGACGCATGGTTTGTCGGCTATACGGCCAACCTTACGACCGGCGTATGGTTCGGCAATGATGACGGCAAGGGCATGAAGCGCGTGTTCGGCTCGACCCTTCCCGTTGCAGCCTGGAAAAACTTCATGAAGGAAGCGCACAAGGGCGTGCCCATCGCCGAGCTTCCCGGCCACTACGACATTCAGAACGTTGTCCCCGGCGGCAGCGACGGCATCGATCCGAATGCGCCTTACGATCCCAGCCTGATGCCGCAGGATTCCTATGGCAATCAGCCTATCGCCGGCAATGGTGATGACGGCTACTGGCCGCCAGCACCGGACTCTCCGGTTCGCAGCGGTATCCAGCAGTCGGGCCAGACAGGACGCCCGCTTGCCGAACAGCCCGGCGCTGCGACATATCCTGCCAATGCCAACGAAAACTACCGCCCGATGCCGCCTGGCGATGTGGGTGGCGGGCAGCCGCAGCAGTCAGGAAAATCCACGACATTACTCGACATCATCATGGGCAATTCGCAGTAGCACCGGCAAGGGCCGTCACCACAGGCGGCCTTTACGCGATCAGGTGAAGCAGCTTCGATGCAAGCTTGTTCCGGCGCTTTCCGATCTGATTGAATCAGATCGGCGCTCTCGTCATTTGCTTTGACGCCCATCATTTCCGAAAACCGTTTCACACTTTTCGTGATGCGCTTTAATTCCCCTCGAAATCTTGAGCGGCTTGGTCTATTCAAGATTGGAGAGCGAGGTTTCCATGTCCCAAGTCACCAAAACAGACGTTTCAGGTTCCGATACTTCCAAGGCGGATACCGAGCGCAAGACCCTGGTCCTGACCGGTGCCAGCCGCGGCATCGGCCACGCGACAGTGAAACGTTTTTCGCGTGCCGGATGGCGTGTCATCACCTGCTCGCGACAGGATTTTTCCGACAATTGCCCGTGGCCCGCAGGCCCGGAAGACCACATCAAGGTCGATCTCGCCGATCAGGAAGATGTGGGCAAGGCGATCTCGGAAATCCGCCGCCGCCTCGAAGCCGATGGCAGCAAGCTTCATGCACTGGTCAACAATGCCGGTATTTCACCGAAGGCCGAAGGTGGTCGCCGCATGAATTCGATGGAAACGCCAATGGCGGTATGGCGCGATGTATTTCAGGTGAACTTCATGGCACCGATCATGCTGGCACGTGGTCTTTTCAAGGAACTGGAAGCAGCACAAGGCTCGGTCGTTAACGTGACCTCGATCGCCGGTAGCCGCGTGCACCCCTTCGCCGGAACCGCCTATGCAACCTCGAAGGCTGCATTGGCTTCATTGACCCGCGAAATGGCTTCCGACTTCGGGCCTTACGGCATCCGCGTCAATGCCATTGCGCCGGGCGAAATCGATACGGCGATCCTTTCGCCAGGAACGGACAAGCTGGTGGAGCAGCTTCCGATGCGCCGCCTCGGAAAGACATCTGAAGTGGCGGAAACCATTTACTTCCTCTGCTCCGAAGCTTCATCCTACGTGACGGGGTCGGAAATTCACATCAATGGCGGCCAGCACGTCTGATATCCAGACAAGGCACGGAGATTGAAATTCTCCGTGCTTTTGTGCTTATGTCTGTTTCAATCGATTTAACAACCGAGTTGTGCCTTTATGATCCTTTGTTGCGGTGAATCCCTAATTGACATGCTGCCCCGCGAGACCGCAAACGGAGAGACTGCGTTCCAGCCTTTCGCGGGCGGCTCTGTCTTCAACACGGCCATCGCGCTTGGACGCCTGGACGTTCCCACCGGTTTCTTTTCCGGTATTTCGTCTGATTTTTTCGGCGAAGTGCTGCGCGATAATCTGGCACGATCCAATGTCGATTATTCCTTCGCCGCAATCTCGGACCGTCCGACAACACTGGCTTTCGTGCGCCTGGTCGACGGACAGGCACGTTATGCTTTCTACGATGAAAACACCGCAGGCCGCATGCTGGCCGAGAGCGACATGCCCTATGTCGATGACGCCATTGACGCCATGCTGTTCGGCTGCATCAGTCTGATTTCCGAACCGTGCGGCAGTGTCTATGAAGCGCTGATGGCCCGCGAAGCACCACGGCGGGTCATGTTCCTCGACCCGAATATCCGCGCCAGCTTCATCACCGACCGCGAAAAACATCTCGCCCGCATGAAGCGCATGATCGCGCTTGCCGATATCGTGAAGCTCTCGGACGAAGACCTCGCCTGGTTTGGCGAAAAGGGCAGCCACGACGAAATCGCCGCTGAATGGCTGAAGCTTGGGCCGAAACTGGTAGTCATCACCAAGGGTGCACATGGCGCCGACGCCTATACGGCCAAGGCAACCGTGCGCGTACCCGGTGTGAAGGTGGATGTGATCGACACCGTTGGCGCGGGCGACACAGTCAATGCCGGCATTCTTGCCAGCCTTCACAATCAGGGCCTTCTCGATAAGGATGCGCTTGCCGAACTGACCGACGATCAGATCCATTCCGCCGTCGCGCTCGGGGTCCGGGCTGCTGCTGTGACCGTCTCGCGCGCAGGTGCAAACCCACCATGGGCGCATGAGATGAAGGATTGACGCACGGCATAGCCGTGACATGATGCGTCTGGCCAGCTCGGCCTTTCCGGCAAGCCCGCAAAGGAATCCAGAACATCATGAGTATCGAATTTCTGCTGACATCCTTCATCATTGTTGCGTCCCCCGGCACTGGCGTGCTGGTGACACTTGCGGCAGGACTGTCTCGTGGTGCACGGGCCTCGATCATCGCAGCACTCGGCTGCACGCTCGGCATCGTGCCGCATATGCTAGCTGCCGTGACAGGGCTGGCGGCTCTGCTCCATGCCAGCGCACTGGCTTTCGAAATCATCAAATATGCGGGTGTCGCCTATCTGCTCTATATGGCGTGGATGACACTCAAGGAGCACGGCACACTGAAGATCGAGACCGACAACGCGCCGCGTTCGGACCGCGAGGTCATCTGGTCCGCGATCCTCGTCAACCTGCTGAATCCCAAACTGTCGATATTCTTCTTTGCCTTCCTGCCGCAATTCGTGAACACGCAGCAGGGCGGGACGGTAGTCCGCATGGTGGAACTATCGCTGGTCTTCATGGCCATGACATTCGTGGTGTTTGCGTTCTACGGTGTGTTCGCGGCTGCCGTTCGTAACCAGATCATCTCGCGCCCCGCCGTGCTTGCATGGATGCGCCGCAGCTTTGCTGCCGCCTTCGTCGCGCTCGGGGCAAAACTTGCGCTGACCGAACGATAGACCATGGCCCAGAATATTTATGATCGTGATGATTTCTTCACCGCTTACAGCCAGTTGCCGCGCTCGGTACACGGGTTGGAAGGCGCACCTGAATGGCCCTTTGTCCGCTCCCTTCTACCCGATCTGACCGACCGTGATGTTGCCGATCTCGGTTGCGGCTTTGGCTGGTTTTGCCGCTTCGCCCGCGAACAGGGTGCTGCCTCCGTCATCGGCTACGATCTTTCGGAGAACATGCTCGAACGTGCGCGCCGCGACACACAGGACGATTCCGTTCGCTATATCCAGGCGGATATGGAGGCGCTGGAGCTTCCGGAAGCACGCTTCGATCTCGTCTACAGTTCCCTGGCTTTTCACTATATTCGCGATTTCCCGCGCCTTTTGAGAACGATCCATTCAGCATTGCGGGCGCAAAGCCGGTTCGTATTCACGATCGAGCATCCGATCTTCATGGCGCCGTTCGCGCCTGGCTGGATCGAAGAAAGCAACGGCCAGAAACGATGGCCCATCGACCATTATGCCGTGGAAGGCGAGCGGCGAACTGACTGGCTGGCAGAGGGCGTCATCAAGTATCACCGCCGCCTCAGCACGATCATCAACGCGCTGATCGAAGCCGGCTTTGCCATCAATCGGCTGGAAGAATGGCGCCCGTCGCCAGATCAGATCGCAGAATGGCCGGCACTGTCGGAGGAAATGGAGCGACCTATGCTGTTGATAGTCTCCGCTAGTGTGGTGGATTTGAAGTTCCTGTCAGTTGCGAGGCATCCGCGTTGAGGAACTTCAAATCCGTAAACCACACTAGATTCAATATGTTACTAGTGTGGCTTTGAATCCGAAATTCGTTCACGGCGCTGCTCCTAAGTGATGCGAATTTCGAATTCGCCACACTAGCCGACAGACTGCTTGACCGGCCACATTTCACGCTTTTTATTGGGGTGGGCGGGACACGAATCAGACTGGCGAGGAGAAACCATTGGACGTGTTGCGTATTGCAGCCTTTTCGCAAGGCAATCAGGGTGGCAATCCCGCTGGAGTGTTGATCGCCGACCGCCTGCCCTCCCCGCAAGATATGCAGAAAATCGCAAAGGAAGTCGGCTTTTCCGAAACAGCCTTTGCCGCGCCTGACGGCGATAGCTGGCGCGTTCGTTATTTTGCGCCGGAAATGGAAGTCCCGTTCTGCGGCCATGCCACCATTGCGCTTGGCGCAGCGTTGGCCATGCGCATGGGCGACGGCCGTTTCGCGCTCAAGCTCAACAATAACGATATCAGTGTCGAAAGACGCAAGGAAGGCGAGCTGTTTGCGGCCAGCCTGCAATCGCCACCGACGCGACAGCGTGCCGCCAACGATGCGGAAGTGGAACAGGCGCTGGCGCTGTTCAGTTTCGAAAAAGACGATCTGGCGCCCGGCCTCGCACCGGCACTGATCCATGCAGGGGCCGACCATATCGTGCTTCCGCTTCGTTCACGCGAAAAGCTGGCTTCGATGCATTACGACATGGCACGCGGACGCACCTTGATGAACCGGCAGGGCTGGACGACGATCCTGCTCATCTATTCCGAGACACCAAAGCGCTTCCACAGCCGCAACCCGTTTGCATCCGGCGGAGTTTATGAGGACCCGGCGACTGGTGCAGCCACAGCGGCCTTTGCCGCCTATCTGCGTGATAGCGGCTGGCCGCATGGCGGCGAGATCGAGGTCTTTCAGGGTGAAGATATGGGCAGCCCGTCACATCTGCGCGCCCAGATCGGCAATGAGCGCGGCGGCTCCATTCGCGTTTCGGGCACCGCACGGTTGATGGAATAGAGCATGTCTCCCGAAAATGGAAACCGGTTTCGGGATAAAGATATGCGTAAAAACAAATAGAGCATTTCCAGCAAAAGTGCGAAGCGGTTTTGCGTCGGATAATGCGTGAAAACAAATAGATAGAGCGGTTCCGACGATTCCGTTTAAACCGGAACCGCTCTAGACAGCGCTGCAGCTCGTCACACGCGGACGAGCTGCTCCACCCGTTCCTCATTCCCGAAGAACTTGAGATAACGCGCCACTTCCTTGGGATCGCCTGTTGCTTTCTGCGGATTGTCGGAAAGCTTGACCGCCGGATGGCCGTTGGCATCCGTCACCTTACAGACCAGCGAAATCGCATTCAGCCCTTCGATTTCCTTCGGGGCACAGCCCGCAAAATCATTGGTGAGATTTGTACCCCAGCCGAAGCTCATGCGCACACGCCCTTCGAAATGACGGTAAGTCTCCTCGATCGTGTCCACATCGAGCGCGTCGGAAAAGATCAGCAGCTTTTCGCGCGGATCCTTGCCGCGTGACTTCCACCATTCGATGATGCGCTCGCCGCCTTCGATGGGTGGAGCGCTGTCCGGGCGGAAGCCGGTCCAGTCTGCAACCCAGTCGGGTGCACTGCGCAGGAATGCAGCCGTACCGAAAGCATCGGGCAGAACGATCAGAAGATTGCCGCCATAGTAACGGTTCCAGTCCTGCAGCACGCGATAAGGCGCTGAGCGCAATTCGTCGTCGGTCTTGGCGAGCGCAGCCAATACCATCGGCAATTCATGCGCATTGGTGCCGAGCGCCTCGAGGTCCGTATCCATGGCCAGAAGCACATTGCTGGTGCCGGTAAAGGCATCGCCGATGCCTTCCTTCAGTGCTTCGACGCACCAGCGCTGCCACAGGAAGGAATGGCGGCGACGCGTGCCGAAGTCGGAAATCTTCAGGCCGGGAAGCTGGCGCAGGCGCTCGACCTTGCTCCACATCTTCGCTTTGGCGCGGGCATAAAGCACGTCGAGCGAAAACGGGCCGAGGTTTTTCATTGCCGCGCGCGAACGCAGTTCGTTGATGATGGCGAGTGCTGGAATTTCCCACATGGTCGTGTGCGACCACGGTCCATGGAAATGCAACTCGTACTGGCCATCCTTGCGGCGCAGCTCATATTCCGGGAGCTGGAAATCGTGCAGCCAGTTCAGGAACTCGGGCTGGAATATCTGCTTGCGGCCATAAAAACTGTTACCTGCCAGCCAGATCATTTCCTTCTTGGAGAAGCGCAGCGTGCGGGCATGGTCGAGCTGCGCACGCAATTCGCCCTCGTCGATCTCATCGGCAAGACGCACGGAGGTCGTGCGGTTGATGAGCGAGAAGGTTGCATCCACCTTGGGGTAAAGACCCCAGATCATCTGCAGCATCAGAAGCTTGTAGAAATCCGTATCCAGAAGGCTGCGGACGATGGGATCGAGCTTCCATGCGTGATTGTAGACGCGGCGCGCAATATCAGTCTTGGCCATGACGGCCTCCATTGCATGAACATGTACTGCAACCGCCCCCAAAAGGAATTGCAGCAAAAAGAAAGGCGGGTTTTCACCCGCCTTTTTAATCGGTTCACTTCTGTTTGGGAAGCTCTACGACGATTTCATGTTCGCCGTCCGGCTTGATCGGCACGCCTTCATCCGGCTTGCTGACCTTGCGGCCATTGAGCTTCACCACCTTGTCTTTAGCACCGGGGGCACCGGCCACGACCTTGACGCGATAGAGCGCTTCGCCAAAGCGGAGCTCTGCCTCGTAGCCATCCCATTCCGGCGGCAATGCCGGATCGAGATGCAGGCGGTCGCCGTGTTTTGTGACGCCGAGGATACCCTCCGTCGCAACACGGTAGAACCAGCCAGCGGAGCCGGTGTACCAGGTCCAGCCGCCCTGTCCGCGACGCGGCTCGACAGAATAGATGTCGGCTGCGATCACATAAGGCTCGACACGGTAGATATCCGGGTTGCGACCATGGTTGATCGGACTGATCAGCGAGAACAGGCGCCATGCTTCCGCCGTCTTGCCCATGCGGGCGAGCGCCATGATGGCCCAGGTCGCACCATGGGTGTACTGCCCGCCATTCTCGCGAACACCCGGCGGATAGCCCTTGATGTAGCCCGGCTCCTGGATGGTCCTGTCGAAAGGCGGCGTGAAGAGACGCAGCAATTCGCCTTCGTCATCCAGCAGATATTTTTCGAGCGAAACCATGGCCTGTTCGGCGCGCTTCGGATCGGCAACGCCGGACAGCACGCTCCACGACTGCGCGATGGCGTCGATCTGGCATTCATCGCTGTCCTTCGAGCCAAGCGGCGCGCCGTTGTCGTAGAAACCACGGCGATACCACTGGCCATCCCAGCCATCGCGGTCGAGGGCCTTCGTCAGGCTTTCCAGATGCGCTTTCCAGATATCCGCACGCTTCTTGTCCTTGCGCGCTTCGGCAATCGGAATGAATTTGCCGAGCGTATAGGCGAGGAACCAGCCGAGCCACACGCTCTCGCCCTCTCCCTTCACGCCGACGAGATTCATGCCGTCGTTCCAGTCACCGCCAAGAATCAGCGGCAAGCCATGCTTACCGGTTCGCTCGACCGCAAGATCGAGCGCCAAGGCGCAATGCTCATAGAGACTTACCGTCTTCTCGGAGATTTCCGGCTGATAGAAGGCATCATGTTCGCCGTCCTCCAGCTTGCGCCCTTCGAGGAACGGCAGCTTTTCATCGAGGATCGCACGGTCGCCCGTCGTCTCGACATAAAGCGAAGCGCCATAGCCGAGCCAGACGACATCGTCCGAGATAAGTGTGCGGACGCCCGCACCCGTGGCAGGCAACCACCAATGCTGAACATCGCCTTCCGGGAACTGGCGCGATGCGGCATTGAGGATCTGCGCACGGGCAAGCGTCGGATCGATCAGAAGCAGCGACAGCGTGTCCTGCAACTGATCGCGGAAGCCGAACGCACCACTTGCCTGATAGAAGGCAGCGCGCGCCCAGATACGGCAGGCGATCGCCTGATAGGGCAGCCAGCCATTGACCAGAAGATCGAAAGCCGGGTCAGGCGTTTTCACCTGAACGCGGTCGAACAGACCCTCCCACTGGCGCTTGGCGGCAGTGAGCTTGTCGCCGAATGAAGCCTGACGGGTTTCGGCGATCAGCGCCTTTGCCTGTTTCTGATCGGCAGCATTGCCGAGCAGGAAGACAAGCTCGCGTGCTTCACCCGGCCCCACTTCGATATCGAGAGCGAGCGCGGCACAGGGATCGCGGCCTGCTTCAACCGTACCCGAAAGCGCCTTGCCAGCCAGCACGATCTCCGGCTTGTCCACCGAACCGGTGGTGCCGATGAACTCGCTGCGGTCGGCTGTGACGGATTGCGGCTTCTCGGTTGCAGCAAAGAAGGCGATCTGCCCGGACTTGTCCGGATGATACGGATTGCCTGCAAAGAGGGCGCCCAGTTCCTCGTCCTGCGATGGCACGATGAACGGCACATTCTTGGAGCGAGCATTGCCCAGCACCCATTCGACATAACCATAGACGCGCAGCTTGCGCTTGGAACGTCCATTATTGGTGATGGTCAGACGTGACAGACGCACCGGCTTGTCCGCATCCACGATGTGGGTGAGGTCGAGTGCCAGCTCGCCATGCTGTGCCCCGAAGCTCGAATAACCGTGGCCATGACGCGCTTCATAGGTCACCGCCTCGTCGCGCAGCACGCTTGCCGTTGGCGCAAAGGTGCGGCCCGTTTCACGGTCGAGGATATAGATCGCCTCGCCCGGACGGTTGATGACCGGATCGTTCGCCCATGGGGTGAGCTGGTAATCGCGGCTGTTGCCTGCCCAGGTGAAGGCTGAACCTTCCGCCGATACATGGAAACCGAAATTCGGATTGGCGATCACATTGATCCATGGATGCGGCGTGCTGGTACGGTTATTGACGCGTACCACGTAAGCGCCATCCTCGGCAAAGCCGCCATAACCGTTCCAGAAGCGGAGATCGTCACCGGTCGGAGCAGGACGGTTTACCGCAGGCTTGACTGCGGGACGGCGTTCTTCCGTCCCGCGTTCTATAGCGACAGGCGCGAGACCCGTAGCGCCGAGCCCCTGAGCCGAAGCCTGACCACCAATTGCGGTCTTGGCGTCGCGCGCCGCCAGATCGACGGTGATTTCCTCGCTGCGGCGCAGTTGCTCGGCCAGCGAGCCGTTCTGCGCATGCATGACGATGCGGGCCGAAGCCAGCAGCGTGTTGTAGCTTTCGTCGCTCATCTGGTCGCGGCGAACCGCAAAGATATGCGGCTGACCGCCGCCACGGGCGCGGAAACCTTCCACGATCCAGTCGATGGCACGCTGCGTGTCCTGCGCATAGGAGAACGCACGCTCGTTAACCGCCACGACATCGACAGTGAGGCCTTTGCTGCGCCAGTATTCCTGCGCGCGCAGCACACCGCGCAACACGTCGAGATCGGCTTCATTGTCGATGCGCAGCGCGAAGATCGGATAGTCGCCGGAAATCGACATTGGCCACAGATCGGACTGCTTGCCGAGACCGCTGGCGATGGTTTCCGGTGGCTGGCGCAATGTCCGCTCCGGATAAAGCAGATAAGCGGCGACCTTCTGATAATCTGCAGCTTCCGCCGGCTTGATGCCGATATGGTAGAGCTGCACCTGCGAACTGGTCCACGACAGCGAATATTCGCGGGCGAAAGTTTCCGGATGGCGATGCAGCGCCACGGCATGTTTCACCGCATCGCGGCTGCCGCCTGCGAAGGTCCAGAAAACAAGGCTCACCTTTTTATGCGCCGGAACGCGGACACGTGTGCGCACCGATGCGATCGGGTCGAGCACGCAACCCTGGCTGCCGGTGAACTTGGCACCCTGATCGAAGGCAGCCGCATCGCGCAACGAACGACCACGCCCGACAAAGGCGCGACGGTCGGTTTCGACTTCCGTTTCGCGGATCGAGCCGGAAAGATCGGTCACGAAATGCGCAACGTGAATATCGGGATCGGACGGTGCGCGCTTGCGGCGCTTGGCATAGATGGTCGAACCATTATCGGAGATTTCGGTTTCCACGAACATCTTGGCAAAGGCCGGATGAGCGGCATCGCTGTCGCTATCGGTCAGCACCAGTTCCGCATAGGAGGTGACCTCGATCATGCGGTCGCGGGCAGACGTGTTGATGATGTCAAGCCTGCGGCCTTCGCCGTCCGATTCCGACGACACGATCACTTCCATGACGGTTTTGATGTCACCGGCGGTCTTGTAGAACTCCGCCTTGTCTTCGGTGAAGACAGTCTTGGTTTCCTCTTCCGGGTTGCGGACTGGTTCGCCGGTCGCCGACCACCAATAGCCGCTTTCCATGTCGCGCAGGAACAGGAACGTGCCCTGAAGGTCTTCCGACGCATCGGCGTGGAAGCGGGTAATGTCCCAATTGTGCCAGCGGCTGTAGCCCGAACCGTTGGCCGTCACCATCAGCGCATATTGCCCGTTCGACATCATATGCGTGGTGCGCGGCGCCTTGAACGGCTTGTCGACGATCCGCATCGGCGCATCGTCGAAACCGCCGGAATCCACGCGCATCGGATTTTCCGTCTTGGCGTAGATCATCGGGATTTCGCGCGGGGCCTTTTCCTGCAGCAGCAGTTCGGCAGCCTCGATCACCGGATCGGAGTGGAAACGCTCGCGCATCCGGCCTTCGAAGATCACGTTGTTGACCGCGATGATCGCCATGCCATGGTGGTGGGCGTAATAGTTCTTCACCACAGCACAAAGCTCGCCTTCGCGAACACGTGACGGCGTGAAGTCCACCGAATCGTGGAAGCCATAGCGTCCGAGCGCACCGAGCTTGGCGAGGCGCTTCAGGTTTGCGACAGCGGCGGCAGGCTGATACTGCGCAGCAAGCAGGCTCGCATAAGGTGCAATGACCGCATTGCGCGACAGGCCACGCTGCAGGCCCAGATTGGGCACGCCGAAGTTGGAATACTGATAGTTCATATGCGCGTCGCGCGCATTGAACGCAGCTTCCGAAATGCCCCATGGCAGGCCGCGCGAGGTTGCGTAGTCGATCTGGCGCTGCACCACGAGCTTGTTGGTCTGGTCGAGAAGCGAACCCAGCGGCTCGGACATGACCAGCGGCGGCATCAGATATTCGAACATCGAGCCGGACCAGGAGAGCAGAGCGCCCTTCCAGCCCACCGGCACCAGAAGACGGCCAAGCTTGAACCAATGCTCGACAGGAACGTCGCCCTTGGCGATGGCAAACAGGCTTGCCAGACGCGCTTCTGACGCCAGAAGATCGTAGCAGCTTTCGTCCAGCTCGTTTTCCTGCACGCGGAAACCGATGGAGAGCAGGCGACGTTCTTTCCGTTCAAGGAAGCCGAACTGCATGTCGAATGCGAGCTGGCGCGAGCGGGTTGCGAGATCGCGCAGACGCTCACGCAGCGCATCCGTGTCATGCTCGCCGATGGAATCATCGGTATGCGCCTTGCAGGTATCGACCAGAATGCGCGCCCATTCCGCGGCTTCGGCACTTGCCGGTGTTTCGATTTCGCCATCGAGTTCGTCCATCAGGCGGACGATATCGGTCGCGAACAGCGACAGATTGATGGTGCGGAACGACGCCGTTTCCGGCTCGTCCTTGATGGACAGTACGGCGCGGCGGAAATTGGCAATCCGCTCTTCCAGGCGACGGCGCAGCGGACGCAGGATCCGGCGGTCATCGGGGATTTTCGCGATTGTCTCTTCAAGGATGTCGTTGACATCGAGAATGCCGTCAAGATCGCCCTGCATGTAGACGGACGGTGCTTCCGCCCATTCTTCCATCGCCGAAGACAGGGTGACCAAATGACCGGCAAGATTGCCGCTGTCCACTGCCGAGACATAAAGCGGGCGCATCGGCGTCAGCGTGTTGGTCTCGTACCAGTTGTAGAGATGGCCCTGATACTTCTCCATCTTCTCAAGCGTATCGACAGTGGCTTGAACGCGATCCAGCGTTTCACCGAAGCCGATCCAGCCGAAATCGCGCGCGGCGACAACGGACAGGAGATAGACGCCGATATTGGTCGGCGACGTGCGTTGCGCGACAATCGGCGCCGGTTCTTCCTGGAAGTTGTCCGGCGGCAAGTGGTGGTTTTCTTCATTGGCGAATTCGGCAAAATAGCGCCAGGTCCGGCGCGCATAACGGCGCAGGTCGGACTTGTCGGAAGAAAGCACTTCCAGCGTGTCCTGCGGCTTGGCCGAACGGCTGACCAGCCAAGCAATCAGCGGCGAGGCAAACCAGATGACGGCAAACGGCGCTGCGATCATTGCCGCATGACTTTGGGCAGCAAGCGGGAAGAAGATCGCCAGACCCGCAATCGCTATGGCGGGCCACATGAGCTGGAAATAGTAAAGCAGCGTATCGGGCGAGGTTCTCGCCTGCGCTGCCGTGCGCCATTCCAGAAGATTGCGATGCGAAACGAACAGGCGATAGACGGTGCGCGCAATGGCATCCGCCATCAGGAACGCCGAATGGGCGATGAAAGTGGTGCGCAGCGCCACGTCCGCCGTGCCGAGCGCGATGTCGGTCAGCACCGACTGCGCATGGCCTTTCAGCGAATAGTCCATGTTCGATGGAATAAGATTGGTGACAATACCGAATGTCGGCGCGACGAACATGGAGAGAATGAGGAAGCCCTGCCAGACGGCAGCAGGCCCGATTGGCAGCACGCTCCAGCCGACAACGGCTGCGACCAGCCACAGGATCGGATTGAGCGAGCGGCGCAGATTGTCGACCATCTTCCAGCGCGTGATGTGGCTGACGCCACGGCTCGTCGAAAACAGCCAAGGCAGAAGTTGCCAGTCGCCACGCGCCCAGCGATGGTGACGCGACACGTCGACATTGTAGCCCGTCGGATAATCCTCGACCACTTCGACGTCGCTGACCAGAGCCGCGCGGGCATAGCCGCCTTCGAGAAGATCGTGACTGAGCAGCGTGTTTTCCGGCACACGGCCCTTCAACGCCGCCTCGAAAGCGTCGATGTCGTAGAGCCCCTTGCCCGTGAAGGTGCCTTCGCCAAGCAGATCCTGATAGGTGTCGGACACAGCGAAGACGTAAGGATCGATCCCGCGATTGACCGAGAAGACGCGCTGCAGGAACGACGCCTCGTCGCCAGTGGTGAGCGAGGGCGTGACGCGCGGCTGCAAAATGCCATAGCCGCGCACGACCTTGCCGGTCTTGTCATCGATGACGGGACGGTTCAGCGGATGGCTGAGCTTGCCGGCCAGATGTGTGACGGATTCCGGCGTCAGACGCGTATCGGCATCCAGCGTCATCACATATTTGATTTCCTTCGGCAGGCGCTCGTCCGCCGGGAAGAAACTCGTATCCTGATCACCGCGTAAGAGCAGGTTCAGCTCATGCAGCTTGCCGCGCTTGCGCTCCCACCCCATCCAGCAATTCTGCTTCTCGTTGAACAGGCGACGGCGGTGCAGGAGGAAAAAGCGCGGCTGGTCGCCGCCGGTATAGTGCTCGTTGAGCTTGGCGATTTCCTCACGGGCATATTCATAGATTTCCATGTCCGCAGGCGTGATTTCCTGCTTCGCATCGGTCCAGTCGCTGACCAGCGCAAAGTAGATTTCGCCACGCGGATTGGTGAGATAATGGACTTCCAGATTGCGGATCTGCTCGTCGATGGAGTCACGCGAGGTGATGAAGGTCGGCACCGCGACCAGCGTGCGCGCTTCCTCCGGCAAGCCTTCCTTATATTCGAAACCGATCAGCCGTGTCGGCTGAACGAACCACGGCACCAGCGCATTGAACAGCGAATAGGACGCATCCATTGCCGGGAAGATCGCCAGAAGCGTGAACAGCGTGCGCAGATCCGTCGATAGACCGGCGCGGATCATGCAGTAATTGACGAGCAATAGAATCAGGATCGTGAAGATCGCGGTTGGAATGAACAGGCCGAACAGTCCAAGGCCGCGATAGAAGCGCAACGCCTTGACGCCAAACGGCGCCTTGTAGCCGCAGACTTTCTCCAGTTCCTCGCGGCCTTCTCCGGACAGGTAATAGGCGATTGCGCCCTTGCCTTCCGCCTCGGGATGACCTGCCTTTTCCGCACGATGACCATCCTCGGCCAGCTTGAGCGCTGCCCAGGTGATGTCGATTTCGCTCATGTCCGAATAGCGGGCGAGCTTTTCAATGGTCACGCGATAGGCATTGCGGGAGCGGAAATCCAGAAGTTCGAAATCGCTGTGGTCGCGCAGGATCGCATCGACCTCGTTGACGGTTTCGAACCAGGTTTCCCAGTCAACGTCGTCAATGGATTTCAGGCTGCGGATGACATTGCCCATCGTGACACCGCCGGTGGACTGGCGGGCATGTTCCTCGACGATGGCATCTTCCGGATTGCTGCCTTCCTGCTCCAGAATCCGTTCCAGCCAGCTTGCAGCCGCTGTGGTGTCTGTCGATGAGGAACGCAGGCGATAGAGAAGATGGGTCGCGAACGTGCTGTCGCGGGCGGCATCGGCATATTGAGCGAGAACCGAATCCAGTTCGGCTCCGTCGGCAGCGACCACGATGCGGTCGGCAGCCGTATTGGCGAGATTGCGCATGATGCGCGCGCGGTCGACGCGCAGCGCCAGACGGCGTGCATTCTCGATCAGGAAATAGCGCACCGCAGACGGCAGCGCCCACAATTCACCGATCTTCAGCGGCTCCACAGTCTGGAAACCCTTGACGATGGCCGTCAGCGTCTTCAGCGAGAAATTGCTGTCCGTATGGGCGACATAAAGCCAGGCCAGCGCGAAAATGCGCGGCATACCTTCATATTTTTCGACCGGGGCCTTGTAGAGCGGTAGCTGGCGGATGAAGCGCCGCGGCAGGTCGCGCCGGGCCTGCTGCACGTTCTTGTCGATCTGGTAGTGATTGTCGAGCAGCCATTGTGCGGCTGGCGTGATGGTTTCCCCCGCACGCGACGCGGCATCTGATGCGCGATAGGCATGCAGGATCAGCTTGCCGTTCTCGGACAGGCGCTGATCGAACGGAAAGGCAAGGTAGCCTGGCAGCGGAATGTCTTCGCCCCGCGCTACGGCTGCGGCAAGCGCGCCAAGCTCTTCCTCGGTCTTGTATAAAGCCCGGATGGGGGATGGTTGTTCAGGCGGAATCCGGCCCGATGCATCGGGCTCGCTGGATTTGGGTTCCATCGAAGATTGCGGCATCGGCGATTTATTCTCGGTAGAGGTTGAATTGGAGAGCGAAGAAGACAATTCCGGCATCTGCCTTAACAGCCTTTCCGAAGGAAATGAGTTATCTGCGGCGGGTGGATACTGACATTATTTCGAATTTTCATTTCAAGGAAACGGCAGTATCCATGATCGGTTCCCTGAATGTCGACCGCATTTGGCCAAAATGCGACGGCGCAATGTGCTGATCTTCAAACCGTTTGAATCGCAACGCACAATTCTTTCCGCCCATTAATGTTGCGTTATGGAACACCCCGTTTCCTGCAACCCTAACATATTGAAAATAAAAATAATACTACCGCAGGTAACGCGCCGGAAAATTTCGCCGCACCCGGCTCAGGGCCTTCAATACAGAAAAGCCCGGCGGGCTTGCGGGAATCACCGCGCATCTGCCGGGCTTTGTGTTTCGGTTCACCGGAAAGTGACGATCAGGAACCAGATTGCGAACCGGTTGCTCCTGCTGGAAAAAGCTTCCAGTAACGTGGGCGGAAAGCGATGCGGCTTTTCTCCGCCGCCGGATGTTCGGCTGGAATTTCGATCTCGACCCGCTCGCGTGCGCCGCCAACTTCCAGTTCGACGCGCCGCTTGCCGCCCGAACGGCGGCTTGCCACCACGGTGCCTGCGATGCAGCCGCCGCAGCCATCCAGCAATTCGACATCATGCGGACGGAAGAAGAGCTGCGCGTCACCATCCGCCTGATCTTCGACCCTCAGGCCGATATTGCGATCCACCAGCCAGATTTCGCCCTTTTCAACCCGCACCGGAAGCGTGCTGGACTCGCCTATGAAGCCATAGACACCGGGGGAATTCGGATTGTCATAGACTTCGTCCGGTGTGCCGACCTGCTCGATACGACCCTGGCTCATCACCACCACGCGATCGGCAAGCTCCAGCGCCTCGTCCTGATCGTGAGTCACGAAAACGGTCGTGTGGCCGGTCTTGTCGTGAATCTCGCGCAGCCAGCGGCGCAGTTCCTTGCGCACCAGCGCATCGAGGGCGCCGAAGGGTTCATCGAGAAGCAGGACTTTCGGTTCGATCGCCATGGCGCGGGCAAGCGCCACGCGCTGGCGCTGACCGCCGGAAAGCTGTGCCGGATAACGCTTCTCCAGTCCCTGCAACTGGACGAGATCGAGCAGTTCCAGCGCGCGGTTGCGAATATCGTCACTCGACGGACGTGTCGCGCTTGGACGCACCTTCAGACCGAAGCCGATATTGTCCGCCACCGTCATATGACGGAACAGCGCATAATGCTGGAAGACGAAGCCGACATTGCGCTCCTGGACGCTCTTCTGCGACGCATCCTCATCGCCGAAGAAAATCGTGCCCTCGGTCGGCGTTTCCAGCCCGGCAATCAGGCGCAAAAGCGTGGTCTTGCCAGAGCCGGAAGGCCCCAGTAAAGCGATCAGCTCGCCGGAACGAATATCCAGCGAGACATTATGCAACGCCGGAAAGCGAGCGAACTCCTTACGCACACCGGCAACACGAACTTCCATTCCCAATCCTTTCCCCTACCGCCTCGCGGCCATGCTTAGAGCATTTCCTGTCCGAATTAAATCGTCGGAAATGCTCTATCTGTTTGTTTTTACGCATGTCTTTGCCCCAAAACCGGTTCCCGCTTTTGGGAGACATGCTTTATTTCCACCGCCATGCGGGCGGCTATCGATTTAATTTTAATGTCCGTTTCCGCTGCCGGCCAGTTCATCGCCATAGCGCAATTCCAGCGCCGTCTTGATGGCGAGCGTCAAAAGCGCCAGAAAAGCCAGCAGCGATGCCACCGCAAATGCACCGACGAAGTTATATTCGTTGTAGAGAATTTCCACATGCAGCGGCATCGTATTGGTGAGACCGCGAATATGTCCAGAGACAACGGAAACAGCGCCGAATTCACCCATTGCACGGGCATTACAGAGCAGCACGCCGTAAAGCAGCCCCCATTTGATATTGGGCAGCGTCACATAGCGAAAGGTCTGCCAGCCATTGGCGCCGAGCGAAATCGCCGCCTCCTCATCGCCGGTTCCCTGCTCCTGCATCAGCGGGATCAGTTCGCGTGCAACAAACGGAAACGTGACGAACACCGTTGCCAGAACGATGCCCGGAACGGCGAACAATATCTCGATCCCATGCCGTGACAGCCACGGTCCGAGCAGGCTGTGACTTGAGAAAAGCAGCACGAAAACAAGACCGGAAATAACCGGCGACACGGAAAAGGGCAGATCGATCAGCGTCGTCAGCAGCGCCTTGCCCTTGAATTCGAACTTGGCGATTGCCCATGCTGCCGCGATGCCGAAGACCAGATTGAGCGGCACGGCGATGGCCGCAACCATCAGCGTAAGACGGATCGCAGCCCAGGCGTCCGGTTCGACCAGTGCCGCCAGATAGTCACCAGCCCCCTTTCGGAAGGCTTCCACGAAAACCGCGATCACCGGCAGAATGAGGAACAGGGCCAGAAAGGCAAGCGCGATAGCGATCAGCGTGATGCGCGTCGTCGGGCTTTCGGTGACGGCGCTTCGGCTGTTGCGGGAAACGGCAGAGGCAGGTTCATTCGCCATGACCATATTTCCTCCGTGTCCACGTCTGAATGAGATTGATGAAAAGCAGCATCGCGAAGGAAAGCGCCAGCATCACCGTGGCAAGCGCTGTCGCCCCGGCATAGTCATATTCCTCCAGCTTGATGACGATCAGAAGCGGCGCAATTTCCGAGACATAGGGCGTATTGCCCGCGATGAAGATAACCGAGCCATATTCACCCACGCCGCGCGCGAAGGCGAGCGCGAAGCCGGTCAGGATGGCGGGCTGCAGGCTTGGCAGCAGCACCCGCCAGATCGTCTGGAACCGGGATGCGCCAAGCGTTGCCGCCGCCTCTTCGACCTCCCGGCTGATTTCCTCCATGATCGGCTGGACCGTGCGCACCACGAATGGCAGGCCGATGAAGATCAGCGCGATAACGATGCCCGCCCGCGAAAAGGCGATGCGAATGCCGAACGGGGCCACCAGGCTGCCGATCCAGCCATTCGGCGCATAGATCGCGGCAAGCGCAATACCGGCTACTGCCGTCGGCAGCGCGAAAGGAATATCGACGATCGCATCGACGAACCGGCGTCCCGGAAACCGATAGCGTACCAAAACCCAGGCAAGGATGACGCCGAACACGACATTGACCAGCGCTGCGATGAAAGCGGTGCCAAAGCTCGTTTCAAGTGCTCTCAATGTGCGCTCGTCTGTGACGAGACGCCAGAAACCGGAAAAACCGACTTCGGTGGAACGCAGCACCAATGCCGCAAGCGGGATGAGAATGAGAAGGGTCAGATAGGCAACACTGAAGCCGAACGTCAGCCCGAAACCGGGAATGACGCTCGGCTTTCTGAAGTGCGACCCTGCTCTGGCCCGTGCAGGGAGCGAAGACATGCGTTGGTTTGTTCCCTCTTCAGTATTTGATATTACTGATCGCTCTCGAATTCCGGATTATTTTCCCGGTTTGTAGAGCTGGTCGAACGTTCCTCCATCTCCAAAATGATAGGGTTGTGCTTTCGCCCATCCGCCGAAAATCGGATCATCGATCGTCACCAGCGTCAAGTCGGGGAACTTGCGCTGCTTGTCGGCTGGGATGATGTCAGGCTTCGACGGGCGGTAGAAATGCTTGGCGGCAATGGCCTGCCCTTCCGGCGAGTACAGATATTCGAGATAGGCCTGTGCCAGCTTGGTGGTGCCGTTTTCCTCGGCGTTCTTGTCCACCACCGCAACCGGCGGTTCAGCCAGAATGGACTGCGGTGGAACGACGATGTCGAATGCATCCTCGCCGAATTCCGCGACCGAAAGATAGGCTTCGTTTTCCCAGGCAAGCAGCACATCGCCGAGCTGGCGCTGCACGAAAGTGGTTGTCGAGCCGCGCGCACCTGTGTCGAGCACAGGCACATGGCGGAACAGTTCGGCGATGTAATCCTTGATCTTCTGCTCGTCACCGCCGTACTCCTTATAGGCCCACGCCCATGCGGCAAGATAGTTCCAGCGTGCGCCGCCGGAGGTCTTCGGGTTCGGCGTGATGACCTCGACGCCGTCCTTCACCAGATCGCCCCAGTCCTTGATGCCCTTGGGATTTCCCTTGCGCACGAGAAAGACGATGGTCGAAGTATAGGGCGAGGAATTGTTGGGCAGGCGCTTGCGCCAGTCCTTGTCGATCTTGCCCGAAAGCTCGGCAATCGCATCGATATCGCTTTCGAGCGCCAGCGTGACCACATCCGCCTTGATGCCGTCGATCACCGAACGCGCCTGCTTGCCCGACCCGCCATGGGATGCGCGGATGGTGACGGTTTCGCCGGTTTCCGCCTTCCAGTGGGCGGCAAAAGCGGCGTTGTAATCCTTGTAGAGTTCACGCGTCGGATCGTAGGACACGTTGAGAAGTGTCTGATCCGCAAGGCTTGCCTGAACGGTTCCAGCCAGCGAAGCCGCGGCTACAAATGCTGCCAAAGTGAGCGAAAATCTCGATATTTTCATGACCGCCTCCATGTTCCATTGGTCAAGACAGTATCAGAGGTCTTTGACGACAGGATGCCACAAGCCGGTCGTTATTTGAAACGACTTCGAAAAATCTACTCACTTTATGGGAGATTTCGGGGATATTTTTTCCGTCGGCATGCCGAAACATGCCGACGATAGCAACATTAGAGCGCATTTCGATCTGATTGAATCAGATCGGCGCTCTAAATTCTTCTATTCGAAGCATAATCTTGATCGCCTTCGTTTCATTCCGGTCGGATTATGCTCTAACTCACTGGGCCGGCACGGGCTCGACGGAAGGTGTTGTTCCGACAGGGGCGCTATCCGTAGCTGGCCCCGGTTCGAGCGGAGGCTGTTTCGGCTCGTTCCAGCCCATGAAATTATAGACTACGTAACGCAGGACCCCGATTTCCTCGTGAAGCGCCAGATCGGTCGCCAGGAAATACAGGCTGGGCGAAGACATATTGGTATGAGATCCGGTCAGATAACCGGTTGCGACCGGGTCAGGCTTTACGCCGAAATGCGCCAGGTAGAGAAGATCACGGGTCATCATCGGCGCAGCCTGCAGCAGAACGACCTTCACCGGTTTGATCTCGCGCAGGATCGCAGCCGTGTTCTTGGAATTCTGCCAGGTGTTGCGGCTCTTGTCGTCAAGCAGGATGGAAGCCGGATCGACGCCCGCCTTTTCGAGCTGCATAGCGATCGACTCGGCCTCGGAAACGCCCGTTCCGGCCACATCGGCACCGCTGGTGATGAACTTGCAGCCAAAACCTTTCTCGACACACTGATGGTTCATGGCGACAGCCGCCAGGATCGGCCCATAGGAGAAGGCAAGCGGTTCGACCATTTTCTGGCCGCGCTCATTGATGGCCTGCGTTCCCATCCCAAAGACGATGAACGCGGTATTGTCTTCAAGCTGCGTTTGCAATTGCGATGAATAGGAAGATTGCAGCCGGTCCATCAAATAATCGGGGAGAATTGCCGAAGCAATCGCACCATAAAAAATGACGGCGAGGCCGATAAGAGCGACCCCTGTCTTACGCCATTTGAAATGTAACAGGAGTAAACCGATAACAACTAGGGCTACGATAAGATTAAGCGTCATATATAATCACCGGACTTTAATATAAATTTTTGTTAAATTGAGCTTCATATGATCTAATCGCTGTTTCTACGCAGAAACAACCCCAATAATTTTAGAAATATTTATTCCGCCCCCTAAAAAGTGAGGCCCGGACGGGGGTTGCGGGGGGCAAGTATTCATCCGGGCCTCGGCCAGTCTCGCGACAATCTCGCGACTGGCAGGCTAACAACGGGCGAAACCTGTTTCGGTTGCAGGAAATCGGCTGGTCGACAATCTTTTTTCGGGCACCTTCAGTGATTAACCAAGACAATCCATCCGGTCTTGAACCCTTGTCGCGAAGGGATATCTTCAAGATGCTGAATTGGCTGACCAAAGGATTTTCAATCATGGCATACAGCACAGGCAAATTTTACGTCTTACCAATGATGACAGCGGGTTTGACGCTGGCTTCCGCATTGTCGGCGTCAGCGCAGAGCTCCCAGACGAACACCATTGAAAGGGTCGATTACATTTGCGAACGCGGCGTCGTCGTGCCTGTCACCTATATTCGCAACGGCAGCGGCCCCGGCTTTGCAGTTCTCGACGCCGAAGGCAAAATGATCGCGCTGCAATGGCACGACAATCTCAAGAAATATGTCGCCATCGATGAGCAGGACAGCTACCGCTGGAACGATAAGGACGGTCAAGCCGTGCTGAGCCACCTCGAAGCCGATCACACTGCCAAGGAAGTGACGCTGCTTTCGGCCTGCCGTTCGGACGATCAGGAAGAATAGAAATCCTGTTATGGGACGAGGTAATGCTTGTCCCACTGGTTCTGCGGCACTTCATCGCCGATATCGTAACGAAACGAAACGATATTGATGTGTTCCTCATCCGTCTTGCAGACGAAGGACAACTTGTACCAGTGCTCGCGGCTGCGGAAAGCGGCGCCATCCGCCTTGATGGAGTTTTTCTTGGTCACCGGATCGGAGAAGGCATAAGCCAAAACCTTGTCGACCGAAAACTTGTTCTGTTCCCGCGTGATGCGTTCCATGGCTTCCACATCGCAACGCTGCTCCAGACGGGTTGCCGGATCGAGTTTCTCAAGCTGGGCTTTTTCAGAGGCATTCATCGCGAAAGACGGGGAAACCGCCAAGCTAAGCAACATGAAACCGACAACAGCGGACGCAGGCAACATAACGGACATGAATTTCATCGGACTTTCGGGAACTCCTCGGTACTCACATTATCGGCGGCGATAATAAGCATGATTTGCGGCAATGTACGGATCATCACCGGAAAGTTATCGAAGACCAACCGTAAAAACCGCCATCCCCAAAATTCGTCCCTACTCATAGACTAATCGTCGCCGTTCGGGCTCACCCCTTCCACATAAGTCCGGTTGCGCCCTTCTTTCTTGGCGGCATAGAGGATTTTATCGGCCTTATCGACCGTCTGCCAGAAATCGCCCTGCTCCGGCAGACGAACGCAGCCGATGCTGCATGTGACGCTGGCTTCCTTCGAAAGGCGCTGGAACCGATGTCTCTCGATATTCTGCCGCACCCCTTCCAGAAGCTGCATAACATTGTCGGCATGCATATCGTCAAGACAGATCACAAATTCCTCGCCGCCGGTGCGGGCGATCAGCGGTCGTTCCCCGATGAGCTTGCGCAGTATTCCGGCGAATTCCTTCAAGACGGTGTCGCCCGCCGCGTGGCCATAGGCATCGTTCAATGCCTTGAAGTAATCGATATCACAAACAGCGACCCAGCCCGGTACGCCCTTTCTCGCCTGCGAAAACGCTATGTAACGCTTTTCCAGCCCACGCCGGTTGAGAAGCCCCGTCAAGGGATCGCTGTCACGTTCATGCGATAGCTCGCCGATACGATCATAACCGGCTGCGGCCAGCAAAGCGAAGCCGGTGAGCACTGCGGCGACCGCGGTGGAAAACACCGTCCATTGCCAGAACACCGTCATTGCGAAGTTTTCGCCGTCGACCTCCCCGAGCAGGGAGCGAGCGGTGAGAAGCGTGCGTGGCACGAATTGCAATGCCACCAGAACGAGCATGACCAGCAGCAGTTTGTCGACCAACGCACCCCTGAACAGGCGTCGTGCCTGCCATGCGAAGGAAAGGATCAGCGTGGCCATGCCGAGATTGAGCACATAGACCCGCGACAGAAGATTTGGCTCGATATAGCAATAATACCAGACGCCGCCGACGATGAGCGCGAAGCTCAATATGTAGAAGGCGGATGTAAGGCGCAGAGCGCTGCGCTGCAGAATGCCATAGCCCCCACCCAGTGTGCCGCCGACATAAAATGCCGCTGAAAGCACAGTATTCAGCCTGTCATCCGCAGGAAAATTGCCGAGCTGGACCAGCATTGCGAGGCCGATCAGCAGGAAACACGCGCCGCAGGACACAAGAAAGCGTCGCCCGCGATCGGAAAACCACGCCGTGAAAAAGGCGAGCGAGAACAGCAGCAGAACGGCGGGAAGTACGAACTTCATATAAATCGGACGCGCAAATTACAATTTCTGGGAGAAGTCTTATTGCGTCCTCTCAAGGAAATTACAATTGAGTAAATTAAAACGTTTTGTGAACCTGCCATGCGTGCCGGGCAGGACTGCAAGACGGGACACTGCAATACGCCGCGCTTTCGCTCTTGATTTCATCGGGCCGTCCGTGTTTGTAACCTGCAAACATTGGCGTGATATGCGCTATCATATGCACCACGCAGTCCCGTCGCGAAAGGAAGAGATATGAAGCCCGTTTTCCTGCAACTGCAGTGCGCCCCCGGCAAGACCTATGAGGTTGCCGATACGCTCTTTCAGCGCGAAATCGTCTCCGAGCTCTATTCCACCAGCGGCGAATTCGACCTTCTGGCCAAGATCTACATCGCCGAGGATCAGGATATCGGCAAGTTCATCAACGAGAATGTTCTCAACATTCCCAATATCATCCGCTCGCTGACGACATTGACCTTCACCGCCTTCTGACATCACCCCCAAAACCGGTAAAGGTTTGATTCACCATTAACGAATTATCATGCCGGCGATGGGAACCTCTGCTTGCGCTCGCGCATTTCTTGCGTGAAGGGCTTACCTCAAAAAGGGAGGCAGCGAGACAAGTGATGAACGATCTTGAACAGCGGCGGGTATTGGTGGTGGAAGACGAGATTTTCGTCGCCCTCGATGTCGCCGCGACTGTCGAGGATGCGAACGGAACCGTTCTCGGTCCGGTCGGCACCGTCCGGCAAGCGATAGATATCATCAATCGCAATGAAGTCGACGCCGCCATTCTCGATGTGAACCTTGCCGATGGTGATGTGGAAGCTGTGCTGGACCGGCTGAAGAGCCGAAATGTCTTCGTGGTCATCCACACCGGCGGCGGATTGCCTGCCCGTCTGGCGGCCCGCTATCCGGAAGTGCCCGTTTTCCAGAAGCCGATCCCGCCATCCGTGCTGACACGCACACTGGCTTCCGCCCTCATTTCGCAAGTGGTTTGACGAGGCAGGATGCAGTCGACATTTCCCGATTTCGCAACGGTTCTGAAGGAAGTCGAGGCTGATGCAGGCCCGGCGGACGACATCCGCCGACCGCAATTCGGGTTTGCATCCGCGATCTTGTCCGCGAGCCTCGGCGATGCACCACCGGTGTCCTGCCAGCCGGACGACCTGGAAAACCTGTTCGACATTGAAAGCTTGCCAGAGACCGTAATCGAGCCTGAACAGGAAAGACAGGAGCTGGCCACGCGCATGGAGAAACAGTCACCGGATGCGATCCGCCACGAGCTGGACTTGCAGCCGGGCTTGAAACGTGCCGAACTTCAGCGCAGGCGCCGCAACTTTGCCGCCAGCAATCATCCAGACCGCCTGCCGGAAGAGTTTCGCCCCGCTGCAGAACAGCGGATGAAGACGGCCAACGCCCTGCTCGACACCGCCATGGCCGGTGCCTCGTCTTAGAGCATTTCCTGTTTTGATTGAATCATTGGAAATGCTCTGTCTTTTTGTTTTTCGCGCATCTTGTTCCGAAAACCGTTTCACACTTTTCGGGATGCGCTCCAACGCCGAGCAACTTCCTTACGTTTTCAGTGCGAAATCTTTTGCATTATAACAATAATGTGCTAGTTTGCCTTGTCTGCGCCTGCGAAAATCGTCGCGCGCCGGAACCCTTTCCGTTGTCCGCATGACTGCAAACGGTCCCGCCCCTCCCGAAAATACCGGGCGATATGGGGCAAATTGCGCTTTGCTCTGCGGAAACGGTTCTGTCATAACGGTTACAATTAGAATAGTTCCTAAAAGGTTTGAAAATGCCTCCTTATCGTTCGCGAACAACCACCCACGGCCGCAATATGGCGGGTGCGCGCGGCCTATGGCGCGCCACCGGCATGAAGGATGAGGATTTCGGCAAGCCGATTATTGCTGTGGTGAACTCGTTCACGCAGTTCGTGCCCGGTCACGTTCACCTCAAGGATCTCGGCCAGCTCGTCGCGCGCGAAATCGAAAGCGCTGGCGGCGTCGCCAAGGAATTCAATACCATCGCGGTCGATGACGGTATCGCCATGGGGCATGACGGCATGCTGTATTCGCTGCCATCACGTGAACTCATCGCCGACTCGGTCGAATATATGGTCAATGCCCATTGCGCCGATGCGATGGTCTGCATCTCCAATTGCGACAAGATCACCCCTGGCATGCTGATGGCCGCTCTGCGCCTCAATATTCCGGTCGTGTTCGTTTCCGGCGGTCCGATGGAAGCGGGCAAGGTTGTCTGGGACGATCAGGTCAAGAAGCTCGACCTCGTCGATGCGATGGTTGCAGCCGCTGACGACAGCTACACCGACGATCAGGTCAAGGCCATCGAGCGCTCGGCTTGCCCGACCTGTGGTTCGTGCTCGGGCATGTTTACCGCGAATTCGATGAACTGCCTCACCGAAGCGCTTGGCCTGTCGCTGCCGGGCAACGGTTCGACGCTCGCAACCCATGCCGACCGCAAGCGCCTCTTCGTCGAAGCCGGTCATCTGGTCGTCGATCTCGCCCGCCGTTATTACGAGCAGGATGACGAAAGCGTGCTGCCGCGCTCGATTGCAAGCTTCCCGGCCTTCGAAAACGCCATGACGCTCGATATCGCCATGGGCGGCTCGACCAATACGGTTCTGCATCTGCTTGCAGCCGCGCAGGAAGCCGAGATCGACTTCACCATGGCCGACATCGACCGCCTCTCGCGTCGCGTGCCGGTTCTCTGCAAGGTCGCGCCTGCCGTCGCCAATGTCCATATGGAAGATGTGCACCGCGCAGGCGGCATCATGGGTATTCTGGGCCAGCTCGAAAAGGCAGGCCTGATCAATACCGATCTGCCGACCGTACACAGCGAAACAGTTGCCAAGGCGCTCGATCATTGGGACGTGACCCGAACCAGCAGCGAAATGGTGCACAAGTTCTATTCGGCGGCCCCCGGCGGCGTACCGACACAGGTTGCCTTCAGCCAGGAACGCCGCTTTGACAGCGTCGATGCCGACCGTGAAAAGGGCGTCATCCGTTCCAAGGAACATGCATTCAGTCAGGATGGCGGTCTAGCCGTGCTGTACGGCAATCTGGCCGAAGATGGCTGCATCGTGAAGACGGCAGGCGTGGACGATTCCATCCTGAAATTCTCCGGCCCTGCCCGCATCTTTGAAAGCCAGGATTCTGCCGTGCTCGGCATTTTGAACGGCAAGATCAAGGCTGGCGACATTGTGCTGATCCGCTATGAAGGTCCGCGCGGCGGCCCCGGCATGCAGGAAATGCTCTACCCGACCAGCTATCTGAAGTCGAAGGGCCTCGGCAAAGCCTGCGCGCTCATCACCGACGGACGTTTTTCGGGCGGCTCTTCGGGCCTCTCGATCGGCCACGTTTCGCCGGAAGCAGCCGAAGGCGGCACGATCGGTCTGGTGCGCGAAGGCGATATCATCGATATCGACATTCCGAACCGCAAGATCCATCTGGCTGTTGACGATGCAACGCTGGCAGAACGCCGCGCCGAGCAGGATGCAACCGGCTGGAAGCCTGCGGAGACACGCAAGCGCAAGATTTCCACCGCGCTGAAGGCCTATGCTTCGATGGCAACCAGTGCTGCCAAGGGCGCGGTGCGGAAACTGCCGGATTGATCTAATATGAAAAAAGCAAAAGCCCCGCACATGCGGGGCTTTTTCATTTTTGCATCGTCGTAAACCTGTTGCGTCTGCCCTCATCCTGAGGAGGGGGGCCCTGAGCCTGCGAGGGGAACCCTCTCGAAGGACGAGCGCGGCGACCTGTGCATTTCCCTCAGCCCTTCGAGACGCTGTTTCCAACAGCTCCTCAGGATGAGGGAAAGAGCGGCGTATCAACGTCCGTGTTCCCCCCTTAAGTCATGACACTTTAGGGGCGGCTTTATTACTGAAGGACCCTCTCCACCGCAGGCATCAGATCGTTCTTCACCGACTCCGGCGTAAACGGGCCGACATGCTTGTAGACGATCTTGCCTGTCTCATCGACGAGGAAGGTTTCCGGCACGCCGTAGACGCCCCATTCGATGGCTGAGCGCCCGGCGCGGTCGGCACCGACTGCTGCAAAGGGATTGCCGAGATCGCCGAGGAAACGGCGCGCATTTTCCGGCTGGTCCTTGTAATTGAGGCCAACCACGCGGAGGCGCTCGTCCTTGGCGATTTCCATCAAAAGCGGGTGTTCCTGACGACAGGGAACGCACCACGATCCCCAGACATTCACCAGTGTCAGCTTGCCCTTAAAATCATCGCTGTTGAGGCCGGGAACAGGCGCGCCATCACGCACCAGCCCCTCGACGGGCGGTAGGTTCGTCTGCGGCGCCTGTTTGCCGATCAGCGCGGAAGGTATCGTCGTATTGTCCTTGCCCGACAGAAGCTGGACCGCAAACACCGCCGCCAGTCCGACGAAAATCGCCAGCGGCAGCAGGGCAACCCATGTGGAGCGCTTTTTCGGCGCGACGGGCTTCTCGGTCGTTTCGGTCATTGTGTTTTACCGGGGGTTTTTGCAGAACGGCGGCGCACACCCTGCGCTTCAAGCCGCTTCAATTCGTTTTTCTGGATACGCTGATCGATCAATATCCAGCCAATGGTGACGACAAGTGCGGCGACCGTGATGCCATAGGAGGCGAGAACAAAGCCGAGATGGTTCATATCGCGCCCTCCTGTGTCTTACGATTGCGGTCGGCATTGCGTGCGGCAAGCTTTTTCATCGACGCCACACGGCGGCGCCAGATTTCATTGCGCATGGCCATCATGTGCAGGGTGAAGAACAGAAGCGAAAAGCCGATAGCCATCACGAAAAGCGGACGCAGCATCGATGCATCGATGGTGGGGCCGTCCATGCGGAAAACGGACGCGGGCTGGTGCAGCGTGTTCCACCAGTCGACAGAGAATTTGATGATCGGGATATTGATGAAGCCGACCAGCGTAAGCACAGCCACAGGCCTGGCGCTTTTTGCCGGATCGTCCATCGCACGCGACAGCGCGATAATGCCGAGATACATCAGGAACAGCACGAAAACCGAGGTCAACCGCGCATCCCACACCCACCACGTACCCCACATCGGCTTGCCCCACAACGAACCGGTGGCAAGCGCTAGCGCGGTGAAGACCGCACCCAGGGGGGCGGCTGCGCGGATCGAGACGTCGGCCAGCGGATGCCGCCAGACCAGCGTGCCCAGCGCCGAAACTGCCATGATCGAATAGCACATCATGGAAAGCCATGCGAAAGGCACATGAATATACATGATGCGGACCGTCATGCCCTGCTGGTAGTCCTCCGGCGACAGGAAGAAGACCATATAGAGGCCAGCCGCCAAAAACAGCACCGAAAGCCCGGCCAGCCATGGCAATAGCTTGCCCGCAAAGGCAAGGAATCGCGTGGGATTGGCCAGATCGAGCCAGCTCGTGGTTTTTATGGCGTCTTTGGTCATGTCTTTTTCCATGGCCTATACTTACCTTCCGCCCCCGTGCCATTCAATTGACCGTAATCAACTGCGTCAATCCGCCGAGCTTTTTTAGTCTGCCGAACTTTTCAGCGCTGCGCTCGCGGCCAGAGGCCCGAGAACGGCAAAGAACAGGGTGAGTGCTGCAAGAATAAGGAATGGCGCCAGAAAAGGCGCATTGTCTACTGTCGCTCCATGCGAAGCTGATACACCGAAAATGAGCACCGGAATGGTGAGCGGCAGCACGATCACCGACACCAGCAATCCGCCACGCGGCAGCGCCACTGCAAGCGCCGCACCCACCGCGCCGATGAAAGCGATGGCGGGCGTTCCCACCAGAAGCGTCAGCGATGTCGCGCCGATTGCCGACGCATCCATGTTCATGAACAGGCCCAGCATCGGCGATGCGATCACCAGCGGCAGCACGCTTGCCACCCAATGGGCCACGCATTTCACAAAAACCGTGAAAGCCAGCATATGGCTGTCCGCGCCGATTAGCAGAAGATCAAGCGAACCATCCTCCCGGTCGGCCTGAAACAGCCGGTCGAGGCCGAGGAGCGTTGCCAGCAGGGCACCGATCCACAGCATGGCGGGGCCAATGCGCGCCAGAAGGTTGAGATCCGGTCCGACGCCGAATGGCATGACGGCAATGACCGCGAGGAAGAACAATATGCCGATCAGCGCGCCGCCACCGGCGCGGAAACTGAGGCGCAGGTCTCTCAGGAAAAGCGCCAGCATCAGGCAGCCTCGACTGAGTAAGCAGCCATGTCGAGCGCGCTGACGCCTTCAAGGCCAAGAGGAATATGCGTTGCAGCGACAATCATGCCGCCTTCCCGCATATGCCCGCGCATGATTTCTGCAAAACGCGCTTCGGACGCCTTGTCGAGACCAGCGGTCGGCTCGTCGACAATCCAGAGCGGACGATGACTGACCAGAACCTTGGCGATGGAAACGCGGCGCTTCTGCCCCGTCGACAGATAACCGAACGGCAGATGCTCCACACCGGGCAGATCGACGGCCTCCAGCGCCTCATCGATCTCCGCTTGCGCGGCACCGTTGAACTTCTGCCAGAAGGACAGGTTCTCACGCACGCTGAGCGCCGGTTTCATCGCATTCTGGTGTCCGAGATAATGGCAGGCGGCGCGCACCGGCAAAACCGTGCCGTCCTCGCTGAGTTCCACCTTGCCCGCTTCGGGTTGAAGCAGGCCGCAGATGATTCGCAGCAGCGTGGACTTGCCGGAGCCGTTGGGTCCGGTCACCACCAGCGCCTCGCCTTCACTGAGCGCAAAAGACAGGTCAGCGAAAATCGTTTCGCCGCCTCTTTCCCCCGCCAGATTTTCGGCTTCAAGCCGCATTTTAAACCCTCTAAGCCCCGATGGATAATTGCCAGACCGATATAACCGGAGCGCCGGAAAGATCTAAGGAAGGCATCGCAACATTTCGCCGCAAGGGGTCGATTTCACGATATTCTGTCTGGAATCGTTTTAGAAAACTCTCTATATGAGGGCTACCATGCCAGCGGTCGGCGTGGAAACCATTTTTGGCCGATCTCAACCTGTTGCCAATGAAGACAAAGACTTCAGGGACGCAGGCATCGGGACGGACAGCGGAAATGACTGCACCCGCACCTTGGCGCGTCCTTGAAACGCAGCAGAGGCGTTCGTCCTGGTTTTCCGGCCAGTAGCATAAGGACGAACGCAGTGTCACACATTGACAGCTTCAAATGTCGCAAAACCCTTACCGTCGGCGGTAAGGATTACGTCTATTACAGCCTGACCGAAGCCGAAAAGAACGGCCTGGAAGGCGTTTCCAAGCTTCCATTCTCCATGAAGGTTCTGCTCGAGAACCTGCTCCGCTTCGAGGACGACCGCTCCGTCAAGAAGTCGGACATCGAAGCCGTCGCCAAGTGGCTGAACGACCGCGGTTCTGCGGGCGCTGAAATTGCCTACCGCCCGGCCCGCGTGCTGATGCAGGACTTCACCGGCGTTCCCGCCGTCGTTGACCTTGCCGCCATGCGCGACGGCCTCAAGTCGCTCGGCGGCGATCCGGAAAAGATCAACCCGCTCGTTCCCGTCGATCTCGTCATCGACCATTCGGTCATCGTCGACGAATTCGGCAATCCAAGTGCATTCAAGGCCAATGTGGACCTCGAATATCAGCGCAACGGCGAACGCTACCGCTTCCTGAAGTGGGGCCAGCAGGCATTCAAGAACTTCCGCGTTGTTCCTCCGGGCACCGGCATCTGCCATCAGGTGAACCTCGAATATCTGGCCCAGGCTGTCTGGACCAAGGAAGAAGACGGCGAAACCGTTGCCTATCCCGACACCTGCGTCGGCACCGACAGCCACACCACCATGGTCAACGGCCTTGGCGTTCTGGGTTGGGGCGTCGGCGGCATTGAAGCCGAAGCGGCCATGCTCGGCCAGCCGGTTTCCATGCTTCTGCCAGAAGTCATCGGCTTCCGCCTGACCGGCAAGATCAAGGAAGGCGTGACCGCGACCGACCTCGTTCTCACCGTCACGCAGATGCTGCGCAAGAAGGGCGTTGTCGGCAAGTTCGTCGAATTCTTCGGTGAAGGCCTCGAAAATATGACGCTCGCCGACCGCGCAACCATTGCCAATATGGGTCCGGAATATGGCGCGACCTGCGGCTTCTTCCCGGTTGACCGCGAAACGTTGAACTACATGAACACCACCGGCCGCGACGAGCATCGCATCGAACTGGTCGAAGCTTATTGCCGTGCGCAGGGCATGTGGCGTGACAAGGGTGCAGCCGATCCGGTCTTCACCGACATTCTCGAACTCGACATGGGCGACGTCGTTCCATCGATGGCTGGTCCAAAGCGTCCGGAAGGCCGCATTGCGCTGGAAAACATCGGTTCCGGCTTCGCAACCTCGCTCGAAACGGAATACAAGAAGACCACCGGCCAGACTGCACGTTACGCCGTTGAAGGCGAAGACTACGACCTCGGCCATGGCGATGTGGCGATTGCCGCCATCACGTCGTGCACCAACACCTCGAACCCGAGCGTGCTGATTGCGGCCGGTCTTCTGGCCCGCAACGCAGTTGCCAAGGGCCTCAAGACCAAGCCTTGGGTCAAGACGTCACTTGCTCCCGGCTCTCAGGTGGTTGCCGCCTATCTCGAATCCGCTGGCCTCCAGAAGGATCTCGATGCGCTCGGCTTCAACCTCGTCGGCTTCGGCTGCACGACCTGCATCGGCAATTCCGGTCCGCTGCCTGCACCGATCTCCAAGACGATCAACGAAAAGGGCCTGATCGCGGCTGCCGTTCTGTCCGGCAACCGTAACTTCGAAGGCCGCGTTTCGCCGGACGTGCAGGCAAACTACCTTGCTTCGCCGCCGCTCGTCGTCGCTCACGCTCTTGCCGGTACGGTTACCAAGGACCTGACCAAGGAGCCGCTTGGTGAAGATCAGGACGGCAACCCGGTATTCCTGCGCGACATCTGGCCTTCCTCTCAGGAGATCCAGGAATTCATCGCCAAGAACGTCACCCGCAAGATCTTCTCGGAGAAGTATGCGGACGTGTTCAAGGGCGACGAAAACTGGCAGGCCGTTCAGGTTCCTGCGGGCCAGACCTATGCATGGGACGATGATTCGACCTATGTGCAGAACCCGCCTTACTTCGTCGGTATGGGCAAGTCGGCCGGCACGATCGGCGACGTCAAGGGTGCCCGCATTCTGGGTCTCTTTGGCGACAAGATCACGACCGACCACATTTCGCCCGCCGGTTCCATCAAGGCGCAGTCGCCTGCCGGTAAGTACCTTATCGACCATGGCGTCGGCGTCGCCGACTTCAACCAGTACGGTACGCGTCGCGGCAATCATGAAGTGATGATGCGCGGCACCTTCGCAAACATCCGTATCCGCAACCACATGCTGGGCGAAAACGGACGTGAAGGCGGCTACACCATCCACTACCCGTCGAAGGAAGAAACCTCGATCTATGATGCTGCCATGCAGTACAAGGCCGAGGGCGTTCCGCTCGTCGTCTTCGCAGGCGTCGAATACGGAAACGGTTCCTCGCGTGACTGGGCTGCCAAGGGCACCAACCTGCTCGGCGTCAAGGCCGTGATCGCGCAGTCTTTCGAGCGTATCCACCGTTCCAACCTCGTCGGCATGGGCATTGTGCCTTTCGTCTTCGAGGAAGGCACAAGCTGGCAGACGCTCGGCCTCAAGGGCGACGAAATCGTCACCATCGAAGGTCTTGCCGATGTGCGTCCGCGCCAAAAGGTCGAAGCTTCCATCACCTATGCCGACGGCACGGTGAAGAAGGTTCCGCTCATCTGCCGCATCGATACGCTGGACGAACTCGACTACATGAAGAACGGCGGCATCCTGCAGACCGTTCTGCGCGACCTCGCCGCTTAATCGGCACAGGTTTAAAAATCAGAAGCCGCCGGATTTCTCCGGCGGCTTTTTATTTACAGAAAGCGTTCGGTCGCATTCCATACGTCATTTCAAGGGCCTACTTCTCGTATAAAGTAAATGAAACACACTTGCCTTCAAGCCTCACCGCAACGTGAATTCCTATTGATTGCAGGACTTCTTACATAATAGATGTCAGCGACAATTATTGCAGGATGAAACGAAGTGATACTCCACGCCCCTTTCTATGGGACAGGTCCATGGCTTACCGGCGAACATTTACCCGGCTGGCGTAGCATCTGTGCCGTTCTGGGGCTGGCTTTCACCGGCTGTATCTCCATGCAGGGGCTCGCCAAGGCGCAAGACAACGGCAAGAAAACTGCGGTTCTGGAGCTTTACACCAGCCAGGGCTGTAAGTCCTGCCCCCAGGCTGACCAGAATTTCGCGAAATATGCCGACGATCCCAATGTTCTGGCGCTGTCGTTCCACGTCAATTACTGGGATTATATGGGTTGGCGCGATACGCTTGCCACCCAGGAGAACACCGACCGGCAGAACGCCTATCGCAACTCCTTCAACGCCCGCATGATCTATACGCCGCAAGCGATCATCAACGGAACGGCGGAAGTGAACGGCCGCGACAGCGGCGCCGTTCAGGCGCAGATCGCGGCCAATAAGCTGGATGTGCCGGTTTCGATCACGCAGCTCGATGATGGACGTCTGTCCATCGAAATCGGCGCAGGCAAGAAGCCAAAGGCACCTGTGCATGTCGTGCTGTTCTATTTCCGCGATTCGGTGACCATTCCCATCACGGAAGGTGAAAATGCCGGTGAGGCTGTCACCTATCGCAACACTGTCCGCGATACCAATACAATCGGCATGTGGGACGGCAAGCCATTGAAGATCGAAATCCCCGCTTCGGAACTGAAGCGTAAGGATGTTTCAGGCTGTGCGGTGGTGCTGCAGGAAACGCGTGACGACAATTCGCTCGGGCCCATCCATGGTGCAGCTATGTTCAAGCAGAAGAAGCCGATCGGCCTCTAAGCTTTCTGCGATCCTCGTCGCTCTTCTGCAATTTACAGCGAAAAATGCGTTTCGATCGGATCGAACAGATTTTCATTTGGGCTGATGTCGTGCTGGGCTTCTGGGCGAGTGTTGCAACTTGGTTCAGCGGAGGCTGGAAAAGGTTGGTTCGGCTCGGGCAGTCCTTTGGGCGGGGGGCTTGGGGTCGGACATACCCGAACCGAACCGTCTCAGGCAACGTGTAGATGCTGAAGCCATAATCAGGCTGGAATGCGAAGCTGACAAGGCGAAAATGTGGCCGACAATCACCATTGCAAACAGACATTCTCTTTTCGTGAATAGCTAATACACCACCGCTAATCCCTATTTATTGGGGCTTTTCCCGCAAAATAATTGACCGTCAAAACCAGCCTGCAGAATGCTCCCCTTGAAATTGCTTCATAAAAGCATCACCCTGTTGTCATGCGCCGGTTGGGTTCGCTTCCTCGCCATCGACGAATATCCCTACCGGTTGCGCGCAATTTGTTCTTGAGCGCACACGAACTGGTTTTGGCTTGCGCTCTGCAAAAGGCTGAAAGGAAGGAAATGGATACGTCAAGCGCAGCGAATGAGGATTTGTCATCCCCTTCCCCCTCGTCTGCTTCGCCAAAGGTCGTTCCTCTCGACCATGCGCGACCCGCTCCCATCAGTTTCAACCGGCATGAACTCGGCAAAATCCTGAATATCTACGGCCGCATGGTCTCTTCCGGCGTGTGGCGCGATTACGCCATCGACCATCTGAGCGACCGCGCCGTGTTTTCCATCTTTCGCCGTACAAGTGAGGTACCGCTTTTCCGCATCGAAAAGAATCCAAAGCTGGCGCAGAAGCAGGGTGCTTATTCGGTCATCGCTGCAAGCGGGCTTATCATGAAGCGCGGCCACGAGCTGGAGCGCGTGCTGCGCGTGTTCGACAAGAGCCTCAAACTCGTGGAAAGCTGATCCTCCCTGCATCGATCAACAGGATCATGAAAGCGTCGGCACTCCCGGTCCGATCGAACGTCCGCTATTGAGCGGCAATTGCATCGGAACGGTGTTCAACCAGCGTTCGCGATGAATGTGCCAAGACGTACAGTGTGGCCAGAAGTATCTCGAAAGCTGGTGTGAGTATGATTGCCTCCAGGAGGCTCCAAATCAAAATTGTCGCAACACCTATGAGAATTCCCATCCATATCTCGGAGTGGCGAGCGCGGCTTCCAAGCTCTCTCATAATAATCCAAATGTACACTACATAAGCTGCAATGCCGATAATTCCGAAGTTGACCGCGATCCATAGAACCGAATTATGTGGATTCCAAGTGATGTTGTGGTCCAGCGCCACGAGCGATACGGAACGGGGGGCTCCAATAATTGTATGCAATCCAAGTGCATCGACCCCACTCTGCCAGTATTGGATTCGAGATGCCATTGATGCCGTACCGGGTATAGGGGGCAGTAAATCTCCCCAAACGAACAACGCAATTATCCCAATGCAAATAGCGGCTCCTGCGGTGGCAATTCCTATCACGGGGTTCACCCCTGCCCGTAAAAAATATACCGCCGTCACTGTAAGCAAAAAAACCATTCCAAATCGTGAAAGCGTTATGATGGTAAGAATCGCGAAAAAGCCGGCGATGAATGGAGAACCGGAAAAAAGAGAAACTGAAAATAGAAAGACAAGAAAAACGGCAATATAGTTCGATTGCCCGAGAAAATTTTTGGATTTGTTCTTAATGTCGTAGAATGCTTTATCGACCGCTCCGGAAGAAAATTCTTCTCTGCCCGCAAGGGCTACAGGTTTCTCCTCGATGATTACAGATGTTAAGTTGTCATCTTCGGCAGTACCAATTGCCGCATCTTGAGAAACGCTCGTCAGCGCGGTTGAATCCGCAGCCGTCTGCGAAGATTCAGACTTTGACGCTGCCCGTGGAGGTTGAGCCTGCACAACAACCTGCGGGGACGGAGATTTTTTAAGGGACTCCGCATAGCTTGTCTCTACTTGCGCTGCATTTTGTCCTGGCACAAGAAACAGATTGCTTGGTGCAAAACTGATCATCCCGAGCATGATAATTGAGGTAATCATACCGCCTGAATACATTGCACGCAGCAAAGAGGTTTCCGTTATCTTGGTATTGCGGAGCGCTATTATGGCTGTGCCTGCATATACCAGCGGCATCCATATTGCCATGTCGGATCTGGGACGGAATGCCGGGTTGTTGCGATAGACAGCACACTGCAGCACCATCATTGCCCCGAAGCATAAAAGCGGTATTGCAGCCGTTGGAAAAGGCTTGAAACCGAGCTGTGATCTATCGAATAGAATGAACGGCAGTATGAGCATACTCAACGGCAATGTGATCTTGACCAGCCAAACATCACCCAAAAATATCGCGGCAACAAAAAACATAGATAACCACGGAGAATTGTTTTTTGATATTCTCATTTTCTAATATATACACCCCCACGATACCCGTACCATGAATATAGGATGAGGTTAATAATGTAAATACGATCATCTATTCTATAAGTACTTTCAAATTTATTATATTCAGACAGACTTGTGCAATGACTCCGTAGTGATCCCTGCGCGAGAAAGATTATCTTGGCGGTTGACTCATAAGATCGTAGCCAAATTCGAATTGATGTGAGGAAATTGTCATCACGTTTCTCGTATCGGGCTGCCACGGCGCGAAAGTGTTTGAGTTTATTGAAAAGCCTCTCAGCGGCATTCCGTTGCTTATAGAGCCGGGAAATGACGGCAGGGACATTCGGGCGATTCGGCATAGAGCGACCATCCGCAATGACAAGCGCATGGGTTTGGTTGTCAGGCAGCCGCGCGAACGCCCCATGCAACCGGATCGCTCGTCTTTTTTGACCGTTGGCCGCATGTTGATGGCCACGAGCTGGAGCGCGTGTGGCGCGTGTTCGACAAGAGCCTCAAACTCGTGGAAAGCTGATCCTTCGCTGCAGCGATTAGAGCGCGTTGCGATCTGATTGAATCAGATCGGCGCTCTAAATGTTTGTTTTGAACCGTGCATCCCGAAAACCGTTTCACACTTTTCGGGATGCACTCTAACAGGATCATGAAAGCGGTGGCGTTCCCGGCTCTATTGAGCGGCCACCGTTGAGTGGCAATTGCATCAGTACTGTGTCGAGCCAGCGTCCGTGCTTGAAGCCGGAGCCTTCGATGCGTCCACAATGGGTGAAGCCAAGGCTCTCATGCAGCTTGACCGAACCGATATTGTGTTCGCCGTCGCCGATCATCGCCAGCAATTGCCGGAACCCCAATGCGGAAATGCGCTCGATAAGTTCGCGCAAGAGGAGCTTGCCGATGCCCTTTCCCTTCGCATCCGGAGCGATATAGATCGAATCCTCCGCAAGCCAGCGATAGGCAGGCCTGACGCGGAAATAACTCGCATAGGCATAGCCCAGAACCCTGCCGTCCTCCTCCGCGACGAGGATCGGAAAGCCCTGTTCCACGAATGCTTCAAAACGCTTCACCATTTCGTCCATTGTCGGCGGCTCGATCTCATAGGAGCCGGCGCCGGTCAGAACGGCTTCCGTATAGATTGCGGTGATCGTTTCGATATCGGCAGGCTGAAAATCACGAATGACGGGCATGGGAGGAACCGGAGTAAAGTGTTTTGATGAGGCTTCTACCATGCATCAGCAATCATATGGACAAAAGCAAAAAGGGCAGCGTTTCCGCTGCCCTTTTATTCAGTCGCTCTTCTGCCAATTAGTCGCGATTACCCATGAACTGCAGCAGGAACATGAACATGTTGATGAAGTCGAGGTAGAGACGCAGCGCGCCCATGACGACCTTGCGACCATGCGTATCCGAAGAATCGCCTTCGTAGTACATTTCCTTGATCGACTGCGTGTCGTAGGCGGTGAGGCCTGCGAAGATCAGAACGCCGATCACCGAGATCGCGAACTGCAGCGCGGTGGAACCGAGGAAGATGTTGACGACCGATGCGATGATGAGGCCGAACAGACCCATCATCAGGAACGAGCCCATGGCGGACAGGTCGCGCTTGGTCGTGTAACCGTAGAGCGACAGCGCACCGAAGGAGGCAGCCGTCACGAAGAAGGTGCGGACGATGCTCTGGCCGGTGAAGACCAGGAAGATCGACGACAGCGACAGGCCGACGAGAGCTGCATAGCCCCAGAAGACGGCGTTAGCGGTCGAGACCGAAAGACGCTCGATGCGGAAGCTCAGGAAGAACACTGCCGCGAGCGGCGCAAGCATCACAACCCAGCGAAGCGGGGACGTGTAGAGCGCCACACCGAGACCGGTGAGCATCTTGCCGTTAGCAAGCTGCGCGACGGCTGCGGACGGGTCCGTGGTCGTTGCGAGTGCTGCAACGGCAAATGCGGCAAGGCCGGTAACGGCCAAGCCGATAGCCATCATGTTATAAACGCCGAGCATATAGCTGCGCAGGCCCTGATCGATGCCTGCATCAGCACGAGCGCCGCCTACCGGCCTCTGCTGCGCCTGAATATTGCGAAAGTCAGCCATGACTTAAATCCTCTTGCCATGTCCCGTCCGGTGTCGGGGCGCTCAAAAGGCCGAGCCGCCGCCAGGCGCCGCTGGCGGGACCCCAGCATGCCTGCCTGACATTATGGGGATTTCGGCCTTCGCGTACAAGTACCACCTGTAAAAAAACGTGATGCGCGGAATTGTATTCTAAAACACATTACCCATGCGATCCAAAGGGTTAAGCCTCACATTAAAAATGCTTCATATCGTTCTCAACACTTGGGCAGGCTTCTGGCCGAGAACGCGCCATGTCCCTGCCAGGCCAAAACCGACGGTCAGCACGAGCGCTATGGCAACAGTCATCAGCGCGACATCGGGCAGGAAGCTTGCTTTCAGCTTCATGATTTCCACCACGACATACCAGCCCGCCACACTGCCCGCGACGAGTGCAAAGAGCGCAGTCGCAAGCCCAAGCAGCATATATTCAAGCACATAGGCCGTAATCAGCGTGCCGCGCGTCGCACCCAGCGTCTTCAGCACCACCGCATCGTGAACACGGGCGCGGTTACCGGCTGCGAGCGCCCCGCCCAGCACCAGAACCGATGCCGCCAGAGCGATTGAGGCCGCAGCACGAATGGCGGTGGCAAGCTGGCTGATCAGATCGTTGGCGACATTCAGCGCATCGGTCACACTGACGGTGGTGACGGCGGGCCATGTCTTGGTGACCTGCCGCAGCACATCAGGCGCAAGGTTCTTCTGGCTGTCGGGAATGGTGAGTGTCGCCAGCCACGTCGCAGGCGCACCGGCAAAGGTATTGGGCGAAAACACCATAACGAAGTTCATCGCAAGCGTTTCCCACTGAACCTGACGGAAACTTGCGATCTTCGCGGTGATGTTGCGGCCGAGCACGTTGACCGTCACCGTATCGCCGAGCTTGAGGCCCAGTTCCTTGCCCTCGCGCTCCGCGAAGGATACCAGCGGTTCGCCGCTATAATCGGTAGGCCACCATTCGCCCTCGCTCAGCGTCGAGTTATCCGGCACCTTGTCGGCAAAGGTTATGCCGCGGTCGCCGCGCAGCACCCAGGCTGCTTCCGGCGGGATGGTCATGTCGCGCACATTGGTGCCATTGAAGGCAACGATGCGCCCGCGCAGCATCGGACCCGAAGTAAGCTTGCCGTCGGGCACGATGCCGCTCACAAGCTTGCTAAAATCGCCGATGTCGCGGTTTTGTATATCGACGAAGAAGAAATCGGGGGCCTGCGCCGGAATATTTTCCGTGACCTGGCGGCGCAGATTGCCGTCGATCAGCGCGATTGCCACCATCAGCGTCAGGCCGAGGCCCAGCGAAAGCACCACCGAAGGCGTGAGCGCGCCGGGCCGATGGATGTTGCCGACCGCAAGCCGAAGCGCTGTCGAACGCACGCGCGGAACCCGGCGGGCAAGCCAGCGTATGCCATCGGCGACAAGCCGCAGCACACCAAAGGCCGCGATGGCCGAAACGATGAAGATCGCCGCAATGCGCCGGTCATAGGCCACGTAAAGCGCCAGCCCGGCGAGTGCAGCAATCAGCAAAACCGCAAGGCCGAGATAAAGCAGCGGCGGCAGACCGCGCTGCTCGAAACCCTGTTCGCGGAAAAGCGCCGTCGCGGGAATATCGCGGGCACGACCGAGCGGAATGATCGCAAAGGCAAGCGTGGTGATGAGGCCGAAGACGGCGGCAAGCGCCAGCGCGCCGGGAAAGAAACCGCCGCCACCGACAACCGGCAGATAATTGGCGAGCGCCATTGCGGCTGCAAAGGGAATGATTGCCGCCAGTATCAGCCCGAGAACAATGCCGATCAGGCCGATCACCATGATCTGCGTGAGGTACACCAGCACCGCGAAGCGCGCGGGCGCGCCGAGCGACTTGAAGGTGGCGATCACGCCGCGCTTGCCATCGAGATAGGCGCGCACCGCATTGGCGACGCCGACACCGCCGACGATCAGTGCTGTCAGGCCGACCAGCGTCAGGAATTGCGAGAAGCGTTCGATATTGGCGCTCAGCGCTGGCGCGGCATTGGCGCGGGAGCGAATGTTCCAGCCTGCATCGGGGAAATCAGCGGCAGCCTGCCGCCTGACGTCGGCAATTGCTGCATCCGGCGCACCATTCGGCAAGGCAACCTTGTAGATATGATCGACAAGACTACCGGGCTGGATGAGGCCGGAAGCACGAAGGCCATCGAGTGAAACCAGAAAGCGCGGCGCAAAATTGAAACCCGACGAAAGCAGGTCCGGTTCGCTCTCGATCAGGCCGCGCAATTCAAACGTCTGCGAGCCGAGCAGCACCTTTGCGCCCAGCGACAAGTCCATACGATTGAGAAAATCCTGGCTGACGGCGGCGCCATAGATGCCGTCCTTGTCGCCGGTCATATCGGCCAGAGATTGCTGCGGCTCAACCTTCAACTGACCATAGAGCGGATAGGCGGCATCGACCGCCTTCACCTCGACCAGCGACTGGTCGGAGCCATCGGGCATACGCGCCATGGAGCGCATCGTGGCGCTCTCGGCCATTCTGCCCTGCTTTTCGATGAAGGCGCGCTCTTCCACTGTGGCTTCGCGCTGATTGAGCGCAAAGCTGACATCGCCGCCGAGAATGCTCTGACCTTCCGAAGCGATGCCGGTGCTGACCGACCGCGCCACTGAATTGACGCCACCGATGGCGGCAACGCCAAGCGCGATACAGGCGAGGAAAATATAGAAGCCGGACAGGCCGCCGCGCATTTCACGCAGCGCAAAGCGGAGAGCAAGCGAGAACGACTTTGTTGCACTCATGCGCCAGCCGCCAGCGATTCGAGAACGGAGCCGCCCTGTGCAGGCTCCTCGATCCGGCCCGAGCGCACCGGGATTTCGATGTCGCAGCGCGCCGCAAGCGCCGGGTCATGCGTGACAAGCACCATGGTGAGGCCGTTTTCACGCTGCTTGGCGAACAGAAGATCGGCAATCTGGCGACCCGTCGTGGTGTCGAGATTACCGGTCGGCTCATCCGCAATCAGGATTTTCGGTGACGGCGCAAGCGCGCGGGCAATCGCAACGCGCTGCTGTTCGCCGCCGGAAAGCTCGGATGGATAATGCGTGAGGCGCTCGCCGAGCCCGACGGCGCGCAATTCACGTTCGGCCACCTCGAAAGCATCTCTGCGCCCGGCAAGTTCCAGCGGCACAGCGACATTTTCGAGCGCGGTCATGTTGGGAATGAGATGAAACGACTGGAACACGATGCCGATATTGGCGCCACGGAAAGCGGCGGCCTGATCTTCGCTCATCTGGCTGATCGTCCGACCGGCAATCTTCACAGTTCCGTTATCGACGTGCTCCAGACCGGCCAGAACCATCAGCAGCGTGGACTTGCCGGAACCAGACGGACCAACGATGCCAGCCGACTGTCCTTGCGCAATATGAAGGGAAACGCCCTTCAGCACATGCACCGATGAGGCGGCGTGACCAAGGGTTAGATGAACGTTCTCAAGTTCGATAATCGGGCCAACAACCTGTTCCGTCACGCGGTTTTTATCCTATATGAATATTCAGAACCAAACAGCGCGCCACAAATTTGAACTTATGTTGCGCCAATTATTGAAGAGAAGTCCGGCGGGCCAGTTGCCCACAGCCCCTCAAATATGGGTTTTCGACGATGCGTTTCAAACTCTCAATTCCGGTATGGCTCCCGATTTTTGCGGCGATTGCGTCTTTTATGGCGGCAAGCCCCATCATTGCGGTAAGCGCGCAGGAAGACCCGACCGGTCTTGAAGACGCCCTGCCGACCGAGCAATTGTCGCAAGTGAGAATCGTCGGCTTCGGCGACAGCCTCATGGCGGGTTATCTGCTGCCGTCCAATGCCGCCTTTCCGCAGCAGCTTGAAAGGGCGCTCAACGACAAGGGTGTCGAGGTTTCGATCGAGAATGCGGGCGTGTCGGGCGACACGACCACGGGCGGGCTTTCACGCATCGACTGGTCGATCCCCGATGGAACCGATCTTGTTATTCTTGAACTCGGTGCGAATGACGCGCTGCGCGGCATCGAACCCGACATTACCGAAAAGAACCTTGACGAAATGCTGGCGCGCCTGAAGCAGCGCGGCATCTCGGTCATTCTTGCCGGCATGATGGCTCCGCCCAACATGGGCAAGGACTATGCCGCCAAGTTCAACCCGATTTATCCAAAGCTGGCACAGAAATATGACGTGCCGCTCTACCCGTTTTTCCTCGACGGCGTAGCAACCAGGAAGGATTTTCTGCTCGAGGATGGGATGCACCCCAATGAAAAGGGCGTCGAAACGATGGTGTCCAACTTTATGCCCACGATCGAAAAGAGCCTGACAGAAATACAAAACAAGGGGACATCGGGAGGCTGACGCCGGTCGGGAGCATAAACAGCTTGCTCCCGGACTCAAACTTTGATTCGCTGAGTTTGCATCGGCAAATATCGAATCATCTTCGATGGAACGATGCACTGACTCTCTAAGCTAGAGTGTCCTTTATGCATCCTTTGGATGCCCGGCGCTCTGGCATGGAACGCTTCGAGGAGGATGCCTTATGCCGCGTCTTTTCACTGCCCTCGAAATCCCGCGCGACGCCGCGCTTTCGCTCTCGTTGTTGCGAGGCGGTCTCCCCGGCGCACGCTGGATTGATGTCGAAAACTACCACATAACGCTGCGTTTTATCGGAGATGTGGAAGGCCACGTGGCCGACGAGATCGCCAATGCGCTGGATCGCGTGCGGCGGCCTGAATTCATGCTCAACCTGTCGGGCGTCAATGCTTTCGGCTCCAAAAAGCCGCACAGCATCTATGCGGGTGTATCCCCCTCGCCTGACCTCAACGCTTTGCAGGCGGAAATCGAACGTATCTGCCAGCGGCTTCACATTCCCGCCGACCCGCGCAAGTTCACGCCCCATGTGACACTGGCGCGGTTGAGAAATCCCCGCATCGAGGATGTGGTGCACTATCTCTCCTCACGCGGCAACTTCGCGACGCTGCCCTTCAAGGTGGGACGGTTCGTGCTGATGTCGTCACGCGATTCCGTCGGTGGCGGACCCTACATCGTGGAGGAAGCCTGGCCTTTGGTTGCCCGTTCCGGCCAAAATTGGTCGGCAAATGCGATGGAAGCCGCCAGAACCATCCGGTAAACCTTTTCGAAATCTCCGGTCCCGCCATAATAGGGATCGGGGATTTCAACCGCCCGCCCTTCGGCAATCTCGGTGAAAAGCCCGATATGCGCGCTTGCATTTGCAGGCTGTCGCTCAGCGATCATCCGCATATTGTAGCGGTCCATCCCTAGGATCAGATCGAAACGGCTGAAATCGGCTGCGATCAACTGTCGACAGCGCTGCGTGGAAATATCGAGACCGTGGCGCGCTGCAACACTGATGGAGCGTTCATCCGGTTCCTCGCCGGTATGGTAACCGTTGGTTCCGGCAGAATCGACCATCACATGGCGGATGCCGCGCTTTTCCAGCACATGCCCCATAACGCCTTCGGCAAGCGGAGAACGGCAGATATTGCCTGCACAGACGAAAAGAATGCTGGTCGGAACTGATGTGGTCACGGAACTCTCGCGCTCATGATAAGTTAGTTCAGGAACCGCAACATAGGCGAAAGACGATGGCACGCAACCGGCTGACGGAAAACGAACTGAATGAAGCGCTCAACGAACTGGATGGATGGCAGAAGGTCGACGGACGCGAGGCGATTGCCAAAAGCTTCAAGTTCAAGGATTTCAATGCCGCCTTCGGTTTCATGACACGCGCAGCGCTCCATGCGGAAAAGCTCGACCATCACCCTGAATGGTTCAATGTCTACAACCGCGTCGATGTCACGCTTGCAACCCATAGCGAGAACGGCATTACGGAACTCGACATCAAGCTTGCGCGCAAGATGAATGCTATAGTCTGATCTCACAGCTTTGAAATATAGACGTAAATCTTGCGGCGTTCGTAGTTGAAACTACCATCAGGGTTGCGGCTCGAATAGGGAAGAATACGGGTCAGATTAACGCGATCCTGCCAGTTTTGCCCGAGTTTGCCGCCATGGACGCCGCGGATATGAACATCGCCAAGCGAAATGGCGGCATGGAAGATGTGCCCAGCCTGAACGTCGTAAAATCCGATTGCCTGACCGAACGGCAGCGCCGAATAGCCGTTCCATTGTTCACCCGCCCTGAAATTCAAGATGGGTATCCAGTTCTGGCTGGACGTGCCGCGCAGCGTATTGAGCGAAATTCCGGCACCGAAGAGAAACCGCAGATAGACGGCGGCATCGTAGCATCCCGCCTCGAACAGATCGACGGTGATGTAATTATCTTCGCTTCCAGAGGCCAACAACTGGTTGCCGCGAAACAGCCGTGTTGAACGGTCGCTGCGGATGAAGTTTTCCCCATAGCCGGTCAGATGCATCAAAACCTCCATTCATTCGGCACGGCCCATTCAGCAATGGACCATGGTGGGACCATCGCGCCCGAAGCGCTTCGGGAGCGATCCGGTCGAATCTGTATTTTGGGGATTTGACGAGAGCGTTGTAGCTGATGGTTCTTGCAGGTGACCGGGTGATGGAATCATCGTGGTCTTGCAAGGGCAGCAAAAACTCCCCATTTTTAACCGGTCACAACCGCATTCGATGATTGGAATCGGGACGACAGGAGTTGAACGAGAATGGATGATGTCAGAATCGGTGAAATCCTCGAACCCGGAAACGAGAGCGAATTCAAGAAGCGCAGCGAACGGGTGAAGAACGGATTCTGGAAGGCCGCGCGCCGCGCCGGTCGCATGGTACCGTTCATGGATGAGGTGGTTGCAGCCTATTACTGCGCGCTCGACCAGAAGACACCGACCCGCGTGCGCATGACGCTGATGGCCGCACTTGCCTATTTCGTCCTGCCATTCGACGCCATTCCCGATATTCTGGCTGGTATCGGCTTCACAGACGACGTTGCCGTGCTGATGGCGGCGCTGACCGCCGTTCGTGCCCACATCACGCCTGCGCACCGGCTCGCCGCCCGGCAGGCACTCGAGGATGAGGGAGTAAGGGAGTAAGGGAGTAAGGGAGTAAGGGAGTAAGGGAGTAAGGGAGTAAGGGAGTAAGGGAGGCTGTTCACAGCTATGTGATCGTGACAACCCTGCATCACTTACGCCCGTTTTCACCCTTATTTTCCTATTCCCGTACTCCCCTATTCCCTTATTCCCTTTTTAACATACTGCCTTAATCTCCTACTGCCCTACTGCCTTATCCTCACGAACAAACTCTCGCCGCTTTCTTTTAATTCAACTGGAACCAAGGGATGGCGGGGCGACTTAGCTGCTCATTCAAGTTTTCTTTCGAAACTTCACCGTTTGGTAACCCAGATTAAGGCAATTTAATCGGCAACTGAGCGGGACGGCGTGATGAACGGCGGCATCCCGATATTCAAGTTTGAAGCAAACGAAAGAGAACCGGTAAAAACCAATGCTTGGAAAATCGATCGTCGCGGCTTCTGTGTTCATGATTGGGATGGCGGGCTCGGCACTCGCCCAGACCCCGAGCCAGATCAGCCAGTTCAACGCCTGGGGCGCCTACAGCTATCAGTCGGGCAACGGCAAGGTCTGTTATGTCCTCTCCGTACCGACCCAGAAGGCTCCGGCCAATGTCGATCACGGTGACAACTTCTTCCTCGTGAGCCAGAAGCCCGGCCAGAACATCTCGTTCGAACCCCAATTCATGGCCGGTTACGACCTCAACACCAATGCCAAGGTCGTCGTCTCCATCGGCAACCGCAACTTCAACATGTTCGTCAACGGCAAGTCCGGCTGGATGGAGAATGCGGCGGAAGAGCCGCAGCTCATCGCAGCCATGCGCGGCGGTTCGGAAATGAAGGTGCAGGCACAGTCGAAGCGCGGCACCAAAACCAATTACACCTATTCGCTAAAGGGTATTTCGGATGCGCTGAAAGCCATCCAGAAGTGCAAATAATCCACGCGATTGGAAGTCTTTCAAAGCCGGGTGCACAACCCGGCTTTTGATTTTATAGCTTCGCTCCCCGCCGTCCTGCATACAGACCGGATTTCATGTGGCCGGATTCATGTGGGATGACGAATGCGATATTGTGTGCTAAGAGCGCGCGCAACAGGGGTCGCAAAGCCAAGTGCCGGACCCTATTTATCCATGCATTCGGGCCAGATTATCTGGCGAAGCTTATCGACGCGCTTCAGCCGTCGTCTCCAACAGTTGAAAACAGATGTCTATTTCGTTCGACCTTACCATTGATGATACGCGCGACCAGCTTGCCCGCCATGCGCGCGCCAGCCTGGAGGCAAAGCCGTCGCTTATCGGCATGTCGCGCGAGGAAATGGCCGAAGCGCTGATAAAGGTCGGCGTGCCGGAGCGGCAGACGAAAATGCGCATCAGCCAGCTTTGGCACTGGCTCTATGTGCGCGGCGTTTCCGATTTCGCCGACATGCGCAATATTTCCAAGGATTTGCGCAGCCTTCTGGCGCAGCATTTCACCATTGCGCGCCCGGAAGTGGTCGAGGAACAGATTTCGCAGGACGGCACCCGCAAGTGGCTGTTCCGTTTTCCACCGCGCGGCGCAGGCCGCCCGGTCGAAATCGAATGCGTCTATATTCCCGAAGAAGGTCGCGGAACGCTGTGCATTTCCAGCCAGGTTGGCTGCACGCTGACCTGCTCTTTTTGCCATACCGGCACGCAGAAGCTGGTGCGCAATCTGACCTCGGAAGAAATTCTGGCGCAGCTTTTGACCGCCCGCGACCGGCTCGGCGATTTCCCGGACAAGGATACGCCCGACGGTGCCATGGTTCCCGCCGAAGGCCGCAAGATCACCAATGTCGTGATGATGGGCATGGGCGAGCCGCTCTATAATTTCGAGGAAGTGAAGAAGGCCCTGCTGATCGCCTCCGATGGCGACGGCCTGTCTCTCTCCAAGCGCCGCATCACGCTTTCGACCTCCGGTGTCGTGCCGGAAATCTATCGCACCGGCGACGAGATCGGCGTCATGCTTGCCATTTCGCTGCATGCCGTGCGCGACGAGTTGCGCGACATTCTGGTGCCGATCAACAAGAAGTATCCACTGGAACAGCTCATCAAGGCTTGTCGCGAATATCCGGGCCTGTCCAATGCCAAGCGCATCACCTTCGAATATGTGATGCTGAAGGACATCAATGACAGCCTTGAGGATGCCAAGCTTCTGGTGAAGCTTTTGCAGGGCATTCCGGCCAAGATCAACCTGATCCCGTTCAACCCCTGGCCTGGCACGAATTACCAGTGCTCGGAGTGGGAACAGATCGAGAAATTTGCCGATTATGTGAACGCGGCTGGCTATGCATCACCGATCCGCACGCCGCGCGGCCGCGACATCCTTGCTGCCTGCGGCCAGCTTAAGTCGGAATCGGAGCGCATGCGCAAGAGCGAACGCCTTGCGCTCGAAGCCATGATGATTGCCGGGCATGGTGAGTAAACCGATGGGTGAGCGCGCTTGAACGATACTTTCGACTACATAACGCGCTTCGTCATCATCGTGTTCGGCTATTGCTGTAGCGTATTGGTGGCTGGCTGGTTTCTGGCCGCCATCCTTTTCCGCACCCTTGGGGTCGATTCCTTCATGAACGATTTCGTCATGATGGCGAGCGATATAGACACCGGTTCACTTTGGGCTGCTACCAGCTTCTGGAGCGCTGTTTTCGTCGGCGGCTTCGTTCTTGCCGCGATGGCTGGCGGGTTCAGCTTTGTGCCAGCTCTCATCCTCATCATTCTGGCTGAGGCGCGCGGTTACAAGTCGTCGCTGTTCTACTGCGTTGCGGGTGCCCTGATCGGGCTTGCCGCCGCAGGCGCATCGCTTCCGTTCAGCGATGGTCGGAGCGTGCCCGAAAGTTCGCTCTGGATCGCAGCCATTGCAGGCGCCGGTGTCGTCGGCAGCTTCGTCTACTGGCTGTTGGCCGGGCGCAATGCCGGACGGCTTTTAACCCGCCCGGCTGAATAGGCGATTTATTTTGCCTGTGCGGTGATGATCTTCAGCGCGAAGGCCGAGAATACGCCCGCAAACATCCAGTCCACGATGCGCGTCACAGTCGGGTTCTTCTTGAGGAGTCCGGCGAAACGATCTGCCGCCACCACCATCGGAATGGTGAAGGGCAGCGCCATCGGAATGAATGACAGGCCGAGGAAGAACAATTTGCCCATGGCATGCGGGTCATGTGCGGAGACGAACTGCGGCAGAAAGGTCATGTTGAACAGGATGATCTTCGGGTTCAGAAGATTGATGCCGAGGCCGGTCAACCAGTTCTGGAACAGCGTATGCTTCTTGCCACCATTCTTTTCCGGCGAGAAGGCCGAGCCCTTGCGGATCGCCTGCACGGCCAGCCAGACCAGATAGCCAGCCCCCACCACTTTCAGCGCCGTAAAGGCTGCAGGCGAAGCCAGAATGAGCGCCGAAAGGCCGAGCGCCACCATGGTGGTGTGAATGACGATGCCGGTGCTGGCGCCCGCCATGCAGGCAAAGCCTGCGGCCTTGCCTTCGGAAAGGGCGCGCCCGACGAAAAGCGTCATGTCAGGACCGGGCGTGATGGAAAGGATCGCGGTTGCTATCGCGAACTGGACAAAGATCGTCCATTCGGGAATGAAGGTCAGGTTTGTCAGAAAAGACATCGAAATGTGCTCCAAGAGATGGCGCACGCTAGAATAATTTCCCGGCAAATGAAACAGTCGAATGGAGGTAGAAATGCTGCTGATCATAGGGACCGTCCGCCTGCCGCCGGAAAACCTTGCAAAAGCGCGCGAGGCCATGCAGCGCATGATCTCGGCCAGTCGGGCGGAGGATGGCTGCGTGGATTATGGCTATGCCGCTGACATTCTCGAGCCGGGCCTCGTCCATGTGAAGGAGATGTGGCGCGACCGTGCTTCGCTCGACCGGCATTTCGCCTCCGCCCATATTGCCGAATGGCGCGCGGCATGGCCTGAGCTTGGTATAGGCGACCGCAATCTCGTTGTTTATGAAGTCGGCAAGCCGCAGGCTACATGATACCGCATCAGTTTTAGCGATAAGTCGCAGCCCTTCGGCTTGCACGCGGCTTGGCAACTGATAAAAGACTTGCGGATATATCTGTTGGAGTTCCCGCTCCAACCGGCACCGCATCAGACGGAAGTGAACTATGAGCAAGTGGAAAGACGTTAAGAAAGTCGTTCTCGCCTATTCGGGCGGCCTCGACACCTCGATCATCCTGAAGTGGCTTCAGACGGAATTGGGCGCGGAAGTCGTGACCTTTACTGCCGATCTGGGCCAGGGTGAAGAACTTGAGCCAGCCCGCAAGAAGGCGGAAATGCTGGGCATCAAGGAAATCTTCATCGAGGACGTACGCGAAGAATTCGTGCGCGATTTCGTCTTCCCGATGTTCCGCGCCAATGCCGTCTATGAAGGCGTCTATCTGCTCGGCACCTCGATCGCCCGTCCGCTGATCTCCAAGCATCTCATCGAGATTGCCAGGAAGACCGGCGCAGACGCCATCGCGCACGGCGCGACCGGCAAGGGCAACGACCAGGTTCGTTTCGAGCTTTCGGCCTATGCGTTGAACCCGGACATCAAGATCATCGCCCCATGGCGCGACTGGTCGTTCAAGAGCCGCACGCATCTGCTCGAATTCGCCGAACAGCACCAGATCCCGGTTGCCAAGGACAAGAAGGGCGAAGCGCCGTTCTCCGTCGACGCCAACCTGCTGCACTCCTCGTCCGAGGGCAAGGTTCTGGAAGATCCGGCTGTCGAGGCGCCGGAATATGTGCATATGCGCACCATTTCGCCGGAAACCGCGCCCGACAAGGCAACGATCATCAAGATCGGCTTTGAAAAGGGCGATGCCGTTTCGATCAATGGCGAGCGCCTGTCGCCTGCCACGCTTCTAGCCAAGCTCAACGACTATGGCCGTGACAACGGCATCGGTCGTCTCGACCTCGTGGAAAACCGCTTCGTCGGCATGAAGTCGCGCGGTGTCTACGAAACGCCGGGCGGCACGATCCTGCTGGCTGCCCACCGTGCCATCGAATCGATCACGCTTGACCGTGGTGCGGCGCACCTGAAAGACGAGCTGATGCCGCGCTATGCGGAACTCATCTATTACGGCTTCTGGTTCTCGCCGGAACGCGAAATGCTGCAGGCGGCAATCGATCACAGCCAGCGCCATGTCGAAGGCGAAGTCACGCTCAAGCTCTACAAGGGCAATGTGATGGTGATCGGCCGCGAATCCGACAAGTCGCTCTATTCCGACAAGCTCGTCACCTTCGAAGACGATCAGGGCGCTTACGACCAGAAAGACGCAGCAGGCTTCATCAAGCTCAATGCATTGCGCCTGCGCACACTTGCTGCGCGCGACCGCAAATAAGCATCGCTAATCCAAACAAAAGCCCGCCTTCCGGCGGGCTTTTTTTATAGCAGGACGTGAATTTTGTCTTTTTATCTGGCCCTGCCTGCCTGCATTCTGCTTGGCATTTATCTGTTGGTGCGCTGCACTTCCATCCTGTGGAAAGTGATTGCGCCTGATGTCCGTCATCGCTTTGCAGGCGACACAGAGCCACACATCTTTCATTTGCCGAAAGCCGGGCGATACGCGATCAATATCGTATTTCCGCCGTTCACCGTTCTCACCGGAACAGCTTATTTCTCAACACAGTTTGCCATCAAGGCGCGCGCGACCGGCGCCCCGATCGCCTATCATTCCACAAGCCGTTTCCTGTTGAGCGTCAGGCGGACGGATATGCGCGGCTATGCTTCTCACGCTTTGGGTCATTTCGACTGCACGGCACCCGGCGATTACGAAATCACCTGCCTGACACCTGAAAAGATCAGGGCGAATTTCCAGATGGAAATAACGCCCCATATTTCGTTCCTGAAACTCGCGCCTGTCATCGCAGGGACTATTCTTGCCGCTGGAATGAGCGTGGGCGGGACGATTGTCTTTGTGCTCTGGATGGCTGGCAGGATCGGATGAGATTCAAGCTGCGTGTTTCACACCAGCGAGCATCTTTTCCTCACCGGGGCGCAAGGTCAGCACCCGCACGCCATTCGAGGTGACCGCAACCGTATGCTCAAACTGCGCTGACAGTTTTCCATCACGCGTCACCACCGTCCAGCCGTCCTTTTCGGTCTTCACCTTGGCCGTTCCCTGATTGAGCATCGGTTCGATGGTGAACACCATGCCTTCGCGCAAACGAACGCCGGTGCCGGGCTTGCCGAAATGCAAAACCTGCGGTTCCTCGTGCATCTCGCGACCGATACCGTGGCCGCAATATTCCCGCACGATGCTGTAATCATGCCGCTTGGCGTGGCGCTCGATGGCATGGCCAATGTCACCCAAAGTCGCGCCGGGTCGCACGGCTGCAATCCCCTTCCACAATGCCTCATAGGTCACACGGACCAGCCGCGAGGCAAAGGGAGCAACCTCACCGACCATATAGGTCTTGCTGGAATCGGCGATATAGCCCTCCTTTTCCAGCGTGATATCGAAGTTGATGATTTCGCCGTTTTCAATGATCTCGTCATTCGACGGCATGCCATGGCAGACGACTTCGTTCTTTGAAGCATTCAGCACATAGGGATAGTCATATTGCCCCTTGCTGGCAGGCCGCGCCTGCAGTTGCCGGGTAATGTAATCCTCGACCAGATCATTGACCTGCATCGTGGTCATGCCCGCCAGCGGCGTGCGGTCGAGAAGTGCAAAAACGGAGGCGAGCAGCGCGCCGGATGCCGCCATTTTCTCCACTTCGGCAGGTGTCTTGGTCATGACGACTGCACCGCCAGAACCGGCAGCTCGACCTGCGCTGCACGCAACTGCATCTGCACGATCTCGTTGAACGACAGGTCGGGATGGGCCTGCGCCAGCATGCCGATCTTCATCCAGTATTCAGCCTGCGCATTGATCGAACGGCACATGACATCACTCGCCTTGCGCAGTTCCTCATGCAGTTCGTCACCGATTTTCACGATACCCATAGCATTGTCCAGACCATACGATTCATATATGGATCATATATAAACCGTATATATCTATCGATCAAGCTCCCCTGATTTTCACTTGAACATTCAAAACCGCTTGCTTTTAGTATGGCGCCATATTATATGTCGCCATATGGAAATAATCGAACAAAAGCATCGCGCCCTTCTGGGCGAAACGGAGCGCCGGCACAGCCCGTCCATCGGCGCGCTGAAAGTCTGCTTTGAGGTTTTGTCGCTTGCTGCGGCCATTGACCGGGATTGCGCCAACCGGCTTGCACCGCACAAGCTTTCGGAAGGCAAGTTCGTCCTGCTGTTTCTGCTGCACGATGCGCCCGACGGCCTCTCGCCGCACGAGCTTTCAGAACGCGCAGGTGTCACGCGCGCCACCATCACCGGCCTGCTGGACGGGCTGGAGCGCGATGGTTTCCTCAAGCGCCGCGCGGATAGCGAGGACCGCCGCAAGCTGATTGTCCGGCTGACATCCGAAGGTTCGTTGCTGGCGCAACAACTTTTCGAAGAACACACCGCATGGATTGCAAGCCTGATGAGCGACCTCTCGACAGGCGAACAGCAACTTCTCAGCACCTTGCTGCGTCGCATCTGGAGTCGCACCGATGCCGGTCGCTCTTTCAAGATCAATGCAACCCTAAGGGATATGACATGACCTATTACCTCGCCGAGCTTTATTCCCCGAAATCAAGCTGGTGCGCGCTTGATGTTGAAGGCAGGCAGGCCTTCTTTGAAAAAGTCGGTGCGGGTATGGGCGGTCTTGCGGCGCTCGGTATCGAGGCTTTGGCATTAGGTCCCGTCGACGCGACAAAGCCTTTTGCACCCGACCAGCGTTTCTTCGCCATCTGGCGTTTCCCGGACGAAGCAGCTCTCGACATGCTGATTACCGGAATCACCGCCACCGGCTGGCATGATTATTTCGACACCATCAATGCGGCTGGTGCTGGCACCGACCTTCCCGGCCATCTGGCGCAACTGGCAGGCGTGCCTTTCAGGGAAGCCGCCTGATCCAAAACCGCTATCGCGATGATAGAGCGTATCCCGAAAAGTGTGAAACGCCTATGCAAGGAAATCAGTCCACTGGACTGATTTCTGATCCCGCTTGACTCTTGCCTCGCTCGATTCAATACTAGAACATATAGAGAACAAAAGATGGAATCTAGACGTGAGCGGCATCGACATCGCGGCGCTGCGGCGCATGGTTACGACCATAGAAGGTAACGATCCGCAAGGTAGTTTTGCAAATCAGGGACAAACGGGCTTCGGGCGCGCGCGCAGTTTCACGCTCGGCCTTGCCGGGGCCGATGCCGCCTTTCCGCATGGCCTGGCGGGCGATGCGCTGCATGAGGTTTTTGCCGAAAACCCCGGTGCGCATATGGCCGCGACCGGCTTTGCGCTCGCTTTTGCCGCCCGTGCAGCAGAAGGTGTTACAGAGCCTCGCCGCCCGATCATCTGGATCGAGGAAGAAAGCGCCGCAAGTGAATATGGCGGGCTTTATCCGCCGGGGCTTCATGCCTTCGGGATCGACCCGTCGCGTCTTCTGATCGTGCGCTGCCCCACGGCACAGGATGTCCTGAAGGCAGCAAACGATGCGCTGGAAGCCGGAAGCGGCGGCAAGGCCTCGCATCTTGTTTCCGGCGTCGTCGCCTCGGTGACAGGCCAGCCGAAATGTCTCGACCTGACCGCTTCGCGTCGTCTGCTTCTTGCAACAGAAATCGCGCAACTGCCTGTCATCCTGCTCAGGAGCCACCGCACAGGCGTGCAGAGCGCTGCCGTCAGCCGCTGGCGGGTGGCGCCTGCGCCTTCGCGCTCCAGCGGAGCAAACGCGCCGGGAAAGCCCGCCTTTTCCACCGTTCTGGAGCGCAACCGCCACGGCACATGCGGGCAATGGATCATGGAATGGAACAATGAAACCCTTGAATTTGGTGCCAATGAACGCGACGGCAGAACGCTTGTTTCTCGCCCTCTGGTTTCCGTTTCTGCCGACCGACCGGCTTCGCAGCAGCGCTCCGCCTGATGGCAAACCGCGCCTGCCTTTGGTGGTGACCGAGCGCACGGCCAATGCGCTGCGCCTGACAGCGGTGGATGCGGCAGCGGCAAAGCTTGGCCTTTTTCCCGGCATGGCGCTGACCGATGCGCGCGCCCGCGTGGAAAGGCTCGACGTGGCAGCCGCAGCACCGGAACATGATGCGGCATTGCTCAAGCGTCTTGCCCATTGGTGCGAACGCTATACGCCGCTTGTCGCCTTCGATGAGCCGCATGGGCTGATGCTCGACATAACCGGCTGCGCGCATCTTTTTGGCGGGCTCGACGCCATGCGTGCCGATGCAATCCGGCGTCTGGAACGGGCCAGGCTTGGCGTACAGGCGGCGATTACCGATAACAGTTTTGCCGCGCGGCTTCTGGCACGGGGAACGAAGGGCGGTGTCTTCAGCAGGACAGAGACCGACCGGTTGCTTCCCCGCCTGCCGCTCTCCGCGCTTGAACTGACGCAAGCTGCCGAAACCGGCCTCAAGCGCGCCGGATTGAAACGCATCGGCGATGTGATGGAGCTTCCGCGCGCAGCCCTCACCGCCCGTTTTGGCACCGATCTTGCGACCCGGCTCGACCGGCTGGTGCGGCAGGAGCGCGCGCCGATTTCTCCCTTGCGCATCATGCCGCTCAGTACCGTCGAGCGCCGCCTGTCAGAGCCGGTTACCGCAATGGAACTGGTCGAACGCATCTTGCAGGAACTGGCGCAGGCGCTTTTTGCGCAGCTTGAACCGGAGGGCAAAGGCGCACTGCTGATTGAGGCCTCCTTCTTCCGTGTCGATGGCGAAGTGCGTCATATCCACATCGAGACCGGCCAGCCCTTGCGCAGCGACAAGGTTTTCCTGCGCCTTGCGCGTGAAAGGCTCAACGCCTTGACCGACCCACTCGATGCCGGTTTCGGCTTCGACATGATCCGGCTGGCAGCGCTGCGCAGCGCGGCAGTGGCCCAGCGCCAGACCGGGCTCGACCAGCACGAGGAAGATGAAGCGGGGTTCGGCCAGCTTGTCGACCGGCTTTCGGCACGACTTGGACAGGACCGCGTTCTCGTTTCCTTTCCGCGCAACACGCATATGCCGGAGCGCGCTTTCGGCCTCGTCCCTGCCTTGCATGGGTCGCGAAGAACCGAAGCCGATTATCGCAGCCAGGCGGAACTGCCGGGCGACCCGCCAGCGCGCCCCATAAAACTGTTTCGCCCACCACAGCCAATCGAAAGCGTGGCGGAAGTGCCCGACAGTCCGCCGTCATTCTTCCTGTGGCGACGGGTGCGCCATCATGTGCGCCTTGCCGAAGGGCCGGAAAGGATCGAACCGGAATGGTGGCTCGCCATCGGTCACGAAGTTCCGGGACTGCGCGATTATTACCGGGTGGAAGACGAGAACGGCCAGCGCTTCTGGATTTTCCGCGAAGGCCTTTATGACGGTGCCAATCATCCGCGCTGGTTTCTGCATGGGTTATTCGCGTGATGGTTCCTTATTATGAAATGGCCGCTGCCAGCAATTTTTCCTTCCTTTGCGGTGCTTCGCATCCGCAGGAGCTGGTAGCGCGTGCGCATGAACTTGGCCTGTCCGGCATCGGCATTGCCGACCGCAACACGCTGGCTGGCGTGGTGCGGGCACATGCGGTCTGGAAGGATATTCGCAAGAAAAGCGATTTCCGCCTTTTCATCGGCTGTCGCCTTACCTTCATCGACGGCACGCCGGATATGCTCGTCTATCCGCGTGATCGTCCGGCCTATGGGCAATTGTGCCGCCTGCTGACGGAGGGCAAACAGCGCGCCGCCATCAAGGGCGAATGCCATCTGCTATGGGCCGACCTGCTGTTTCGCGCGCGGCAGTTTCAGATCGCTGTCTTTCCGCCTGACGAAGACGAGCCGGATTTTGCCGCACGCCTGACGGAGATTGCGCAAGCTGCCCCCGGCTCGGTCTGGCTGGCGCTCGCCATGCCGCATCAGGGCCATGACGGACGCCGCGCAGAACGCACCGCCCGTTTTGCAGCCGAAGCCAATGTGCCGCTGCTCGCCACCAATGACGTGCTTTATCATCACCCCGACCGCCGCGCGCTTCAGGATGTGCTGACGGCAACCCGCCACCACACGACTGTTTTCGCAGCCGGGCGGCTTCTCGAAAAGAACGCCGAACGCCACCTGAAGCCACCAAAGGAAATGCTGAGACTGTTCCGGGATTACACTGAGGCCATCGAAGCGACCGCCGATTTCATCGCGCCCATCACCTTCCAGCTTGATGAGCTGAAATATGATTATCCCGATGAACCCATCCCACCCGGCAAGACAGCACAGCAGCATCTCTATGATCTCGTCTGGGAAGGTGCTGCCCGTCATTACGGCGCGGACACTATCCCGCCGAAGGTGCAGAGCCTGATTAACAAGGAACTGGCGCTGATCGCCAAGCTTGAATATGAGCCCTATTTCCTCACCGTCTATGACATTGTGAACCATGCCCGCGGAGAAGGCATTCTGTGTCAGGGACGCGGTTCGGCGGCCAATTCCGTTGTCTGCTTCTGCCTTGGCGTCACCGGTGTGGACCCGACACAGGTTGACCTCCTGTTCGAGCGCTTTCTTTCGGTGGAGCGAAAGGAGCCACCGGATATCGACGTCGATTTCGAGCATGATCGGCGCGAAGAGGTGATGCAATATGTTTATAAGCGCTATTCCAGAGATCGCGCAGCCATTGTCGCGACCGTCATCAGCTATCGGTCGCGCAGCGCAATCCGCGATGTCGGCAAGGCGCTGGGCCTGACCGAAGACGTAACGGCAGCGCTCGCCAATACGGTGTGGGGCATATCGGGCGGCGGCATCGACAAGCAGCATATCAGGCAGGCGGGTCTCGATCCCGACAATCCCATCATTCGGCGTGCGGTGGAACTGGCTATCACGCTGATCGGCTTTCCGCGCCATCTGTCCCAGCATGTCGGCGGTTTCGTTCTGACCCGTGATCGACTGGACGAGACCGTGCCTATCGGCCCGGCGGCGATGGACAAGCGATCTTTCATCGAATGGGACAAGGACGATATCGACGAGGTGGGGCTGATGAAGGTCGATGTGCTGTCGCTCGGCATGCTCACCTGCATCCGCAAGGCCTTCGACCTCATTCACCAGCACAAGCCGCAGCTTTATGGTGGGCAGAAGCTAACGCTGGCCACCTTGGAGCAGGGCGACAAAGCCGTCTACGACATGCTGTGCAAGGGGGATTCGCTCGGCGTGTTTCAGGTGGAAAGCCGCGCCCAGATGAACATGCTGCCACGTCTGCGTCCACAGGAGTTCTATGATCTCGTCATCGAGGTCGCCATTGTGCGCCCTGGCCCTATTCAGGGCGACATGGTGCATCCTTACCTGCGGCGGCGAAACGGACAAGAACCCTGCACCTTGCCATCGCCTTCACCGGAACATGGCCCGCCGGACGAGTTGCTGCAGATTCTCGGCAAGACGATGGGCGTGCCGCTGTTTCAGGAACAGGCGATGCGCATTGCCATGGAGGCTGCAAAATTCACACCGGATGAGGCCAACCAGTTGCGCCGCGCCATGGCCACTTTCCGCAAGATGGGCACTATCCATACGATGGAGACCAAGATGATCGAAGGCATGGTCAATCGGGGCTACGACCGGACCTTTGCCGAAAACTGCTTCAACCAGATCAAGGGTTTCGGCGAATATGGCTTCCCCGAAAGCCATGCGGCAAGCTTTGCCCATCTGGTCTATATTTCCGCATGGATCAAATGCCACCACCCGGAAGTGTTCGCCGCAGCGCTTCTCAATTCCCAGCCCATGGGTTTTTACGCCCCCGCCCAGATCGTGCGCGATGCTCGCGAGCATGGCGTGACGGTGCTGCCCGTCGATGTGAACTTCAGTCACTGGGATAATATTCTGGAGGATACGCTCGATATTCGACCAGCGCTCCGGCTCGGCTTCCGGCAGATCGACGGGTTTTCCAAACGGGACACCGAACTCCTGATTGCCGACCGGCAGGAGCCTTACCGCACCATCGAGGACATGCATCGGCGGCTCCGGCTCGACCGGCGCGCCTTCACGCTTCTGGCGGATGCCGATGCCTTCGGCTCGCTCGATATCGACCGCCGCGCCGCATTGTGGGCCGTGCGCCGTCTGCCCAACGACGAAACCCTGCCGCTGTTCCGCGCCGCCGCAACCAGCGAACTGGCGGAGGAACCGCGCACGAAGCTTCCTGAAATGGCCGCATCGGAGCATGTGATTGCCGATTACGAGACGACGCGGCTTTCGCTGAAAGGGCATCCGCTGCAATATCTGCGCGAGGGGCTGGCAGCGGAAGGCGTTTCCACCTGCCGCGCCGTGCAGGAAGGTGCCGACGGGCACCGCATGAAAGTGGCGGGCATCGTCACCGTACGCCAGCGCCCCGGCAGCGCCAAGGGCGTGGTGTTCCTCACTATCGAGGATGAAACCGGCATCGCCAATATTGTCGTCTGGCCGAAGATCATGAAGGCGTTTCGCCGCGAAGTGATGGGGGCGCGGCTGATCCATATCGAAGGGCGCATCCAGCGCAGCCCCGAAGGGGTCGTGCATCTGGTCGCGTCAAAACTGCAGGATCGTTCGGCAGCATTGATCGAAATGAGCGGACGCGAAGCGCAGCGCCTCGTCGCTCCATCCCAGATGGCGCATCATCCGCGCAATGTGAGGATTATGCCGAACTCACGCGACTTCCATTAGGATTCAGCTTCTGACGGCCTGCAAATGACGTTTTGCTGCGCTTCCGGTGCTCATGTACCTTAAAGTACATTCCGCTCCGGTTCTCGCAAACCACCATTTTCGGCACGTCATAAACTGAATCCGAAACGTCGCGCTTTTCGCTTATTCCATGCGCCCACATTTAAGGTACATGAGCATCGGGAACGCGCCATTTGCAGGCCGTCAGAGCCGAAATAGACCGGGCTTCAGTTCCATGCGCCAACGAAGAACACCGCACAATAATGCAGCGCCGCGCCCACCACGACAAAACCATGCCAGATGGCATTTTGAAACCGCAGGCGCTCCCAGACATGGAAGATCACACCCAGAGAATAAACCATGCCACCGGCCGCGATCAGCCAGAAAACGGCTGGCGGCAGTGACTGCACCATGGTGTCGTAGACCATCACGCCACTCCAGCCGAGCGCCAGATAAAGCAGGATCGACAACCGGTCGAAGCGCCCCGGCATGAACAGTTTCAACGTAATGCCGACCAAAGCCACACTCCACACGAAGAGAAGCAGCGGCAGCGCGCGGTCCCCCATATGCATGGCAAATGGCGTGTAGGTTCCGGCAATCAGAAGATAGATAGCCGAGTGGTCAAAACGGCGCAGGAACCATTTGGTCGGCGAAACCGGCCAGATATTGTAGACAGCCGAAATTCCGAGCGCTGCCAGAAGGCTCGCGAGATAGACCCCCGATGAAATCGAGGTCGCTGCAGGCATGTTCGGCAGAAAATAGATCAGCATGGCAATGGCGCCCGCAAGCGCCAGCCCGACACCCAGAACATGGATGATACCATCGGCCCACAATTCGGCCCGGTCATATTTCCATTTGATCGGATAAGGCAATCTTACATCCATGGAGGCTTTCCTGTCGTCAGCTCAGGACAGGAAACTGCCATCGCTTTGCAGCGTCAAGATGACAGTTGGTTTATTGCGCTGCCGGTGCGTAGGACGCCTGGATGGGAGCGACACCGGGGAGTGGCGCTGCCCCGCCTTCCGGCAAGGACGCCGGTTGGATGGAAGCGGCTGCGTCGCGGGTCGGGCCGCTGCGCTTCCAGCTTCCGTCGAGACCCGTTTCCTGCAACAGTCCCTTGCGCTTGGCATCGTAATAATAGCCGCGCGCATAGTAGCGAACTGCCTGGCTCTCATTACCACCGGCTACCTTATAAGCGCCGGACAGATAGCGAACCGCATATTTCAGATTGGTTTCGGCATCGAGCAGGCCCTTGGCTGCGCCCGTATAGCCCATGCCGCGAGCGGTCGGATGGCTGATCTGCATCAGGCCCCAATAGGGGCCGTTGCGCGCACCCGGATTGAACCGGCTTTCACGATGCACGACCCGGCGCACAAGGCGCTCCGGCACATCATAGGCGACGGAATATTTGGTGATCAGCGCATCAAGCTCTTCCGGCGCATGATCCGGTGTCTCAAACGCCATATTGGCAGCCACGGATGCCGGCGAAGCGGCGGCCTGCGCACCGGCATAGGCCATCATCGGTTCGGACTGGCCACGAATGCCGGGAATGGGGACGATAGCAGGCAGGACCGGATCGGAAGGATCGGTCACCGCTGCGACGGTTTGCGTTCCGGCAACAGCGCCTGCATCGGCAGTCACCGTGCCTGCGGTGTCTGCCGTCGCACCGGCAGCGCTGCCTGTCGCGGAAGCGGTCTGGCTGGATGCAGTATCGGTCTGCGTGATCAGCGCCGTCTTCACGGGCTTGCCGTCATTGGTGGTGTTGCAGGCACTGAGCGCCACGGCACAACCAAGAAGCATGAGGCCCTTGCGGACCAGAGCGGCAGATGAAGAAGAGGAAAGCGCGTAACGCATGACCGGACCCGTTCTCAGGAATCGAAATCTTTTTCGATGCGTTTTTCAAGCTCGACCAGATCTTCAGGCAGAGGCAAACCGCTGGCCCGCAGCGCATTGAGCTTCTCGCGAACCGTTTCACGGATTTCATGAGCGTCCTGCGGCTGATTCACCATTTGCTCGAAAAGCAGCGCAATTTCTGCCTTGATGTCCTCGAATGCCATCCAGATCCTCTTGGCTTTACAGGCATCGGAAAGCGCCCGTTTCAGTCAATATTCTTTCGGTCGATGACAATCGTGTACCACGCAAAAGACGGCAAACGGAAGCGCTAAACGTCAGGGCTCAGCCAAAATGAATATTTCAAATGGTAACAAAAGGATTAACGCAATCACAGAGCGCGTGAGAGCATTGTATCTACAGCATTGAAATTAAACGCGAAAATATCAAGGTCATCGAGGTCCAGACCGCCGTTTGGATCGAAGAGATAAATGCTCATCCAGACGAGCGCGATCACGAGCAAAATTGCCAGAATCATCAGAATCAAAAGACGTCGCCCGAGCGCGGTCTTGCGCCCCACTCCTTCCGGCGGCTGTTTGGCCATAGTCAATTGCTGCCTTGTTCAATCGTCATTGGTCGCGTTCAGTTCATCCGGCGGAGTGCCATGTTCGGGCTCCGCCGACAGATACCCCTCGCGCACCAGCCATTTGCGCAGGATCAGCGTCATCGCCTCGGTCTGGTTGAGACCGTGATGTTTTTCGGCGATGAAGCGCTCCAGAGCGTCGTGCACGTCATCGGGAAGATAGATGCTCATTCATGCTCCTCCGCATATTTCAAACGACTGTTACGGATAGTTCCCCCAAACCATCCACCTTGCCTTTCAGACGGTCGCCGCGCTTCACCGGTCCGACGCCCGCAGGCGTACCCGTAAAGATAAGATCGCCGGGCTGCAGCTCAAAGAGCGAAGACAGGTAGGAAATGGTTTCCGCCACTTTCCAGATCATCTGGTTGAGGTCGCCCGACTGACGGGTTTCGCCATTGATGGAAAGCGAAATCGCAGCCTTTTCAAGATGGCCGACTTCCGACACCGGCACGATGGCAGAACAGGGCGCAGAATGTTCGAAGGCCTTGGCCACTTCCCACGGGCGCCCGGCCTTCTTGGCGACAGCCTGCAGGTCGCGACGCGTCATGTCGATGCCGACGGCGTAACCATAAACATGGTCCAGCGCCTTTTCGACAGCAATGTCGGTGCCGCCGGCCTTCAACGCCACCACAAGTTCGATCTCGTGATGCACATCCTCGGTCTTCGGCGGATAGGGGAAATCACCGCCCTCGATCACGAGGCAGTCCGGGTTCTTCTGAAAGAAGAAAGGCGGGTTGCGGGTTGGATCACCGCCCATTTCGATGGCGTGATCGGCATAGTTCTGGCCGACGCAATAGATGCGATGCACGGGAAAGCGCGCGTCCGTTCCCTTCACAGGCAGAAATGGCTGCGGGGGCGGCGCGAAAACATAAGTCGTCATGGGGAACTATTCCGGTCGGAAACTGATGAAGCGATTTTTGCCATCATGCAGACGCAAGTCCATCGCCGCAACCCTCGAAAGGCGCAATTCCCTGTTATCATGCATCGGCTTTGACGACAAAATCTGCCTTGCGCGACTGAGAAACAACAAGTTCCGCATTGGGAATATCGTTGGAACGCGCACGGTTTCGGGCTGTTTCGGCATCGAAGCCGAAGCCGAGCCAGCGATCGATCAGGCGGCGCTCCAGCTCTGGAAAGGGCACGTCCAGATAGATCGTCATGTCGAAAAAGGGAACGAGCCGCGACCAGGGTTCCTGATCGAGCAGCAGATAATTGCCTTCGACCAGAAGCACGCGATGTTCCGGCACGACCACGGATGCGGCGGCGCGCGAAAGCTCCAGCGAGCGGTCGAAGACCGGGATGAAGACTTCGTCCTCTGCCTGCTGCAGACGCTGAAGCAATACCGCAAACCCGGCGCAGTCGAAGGTGGGCGGCGATCCCTTGCGGCTCAGCAATCCGCGCTGATCGAGAATCCCGTCATCGAGATGGAATCCGTCCATGGGCACGACGATGGACGGCACCTCGTCGCCCTTGTTGATGGCCTGTCGCAGATAGTCGGATAGGGTGGATTTCCCGGCTCCCGGCGGGCCTGCAATGGCCACGATCAGGCGTCCGTCGGTTTCCGCCAGCCGCGCAAGAATTTCCGAAGGCAGGGCTTCGCGCTCAATAGGCGTCATGTCCGGTTTCCGTGATTCGTCCTGTCAGCTTATCAGAAGTTCAAGCCGCTTCCTTCGGCCTCATCGCGCCGGTCATCAGGGCTACCGCGTCCGACATGGAATATTCCTTCGGGTCGATGACCGTCAGGCGGCGTCCGAGCCGGTGAATGTGGATGCGGTCGGCGACTTCGAACACATGCGGCATGTTGTGCGAGATGAGCACGATGGGCATGCCGCGCCGCTTCACGTCCAAAATGAGCTCGAGCACGCGGCGCGATTCCTTGACGCCCAGCGCCGCCGTCGGCTCATCCATGATGACCACCTTGGAGCCGAAGGCAGCAGCGCGCGCCACAGCAACGCCCTGACGTTGGCCACCCGAGAGGGTTTCCACCGCCTGGCCGATGTTCTGGATGGTCATCAGGCCCAGTTCTGACAGTTTTTCGCGCGCGATCTTTTCCATCGCGCCGCGATCCAGCATGCGGAACAGCGAGCCGAGCGGTCCCTTGCGGCGGATTTCGCGGCCCAGAAACAGATTGTCGGCGATGGAAAGCGCGGGCGACAAAGCAAGGTTCTGGTAGACCGTCTCGATGCCCGCCTGCCGCGCTTCCATCGGCGAATGAAAGCTGACCGGCTTGCCGTCGAGCAGGACTTCCCCCTCATCCGGCTTGATCGCGCCGGACAGCGCCTTGATGAGCGAGGACTTGCCTGCACCATTGTCGCCGATGACCGCGAGGATTTCGCCCGGATAGAGGTCGAAATCGGCATGGTCAAGAGCCGTGACGCGACCGTAGCGCTTGACCAGCCCCTTGGCAGAAAGAACAGGCGTGGTGTTCGTTTTCATGCGGCAGCCTTTCTGATCCACTGGTCGATGGCGACGGCGGCAATGATGAGAACGCCGATCAGGAGATAGGTCCATTGCGGATCGGTGCCCCACAGGCGCAGGCCCAGTGAAAACACGCCGACGATCAGCGCGCCGAACATGGTGCCGAGAATGGAGCCGCGCCCACCGAAGAGCGAAATGCCACCGATCACCACGGCGGTAATGGATTCGATATTGGCGAACTGGCCTGCGGTCGGCGACACGGAACCGAGGCGACCGATCATCGCCCAGCCTGCAAGCGCGCAGATGATACCGGCCAGCACATAGACCGACATGAGGATGGGCTTCACCGAGACGCCGGAAAGCTGTGCCGCCTCGGGGTCGTCACCAATGGCGTAGACGTGCCGTCCCCAGGCGGTATGGTTCAGCACATACCAAAACAGCAGAACCAGAAGCACCATCGCGATGACGCCATAGGTAAAGACCGCGCCGCCGATGCGGATGCTCTGGCCAAAGAATTGCAGGATCGGCGCTTGAGCCGTGATTTCCTGCGCGCGGATCGTCTCATTGGCCGAATAGAGGAAGTTGGTGGCGAGGATCACCTGCCACATGCCGAGCGTCACGATGAAGGGCGGCAGGCGGACATAGGCCACCAGAAAGCCGTTGATGAAGCCGCAAAGCGCGCCGGTGGCAAAGCCGCAGAGAATGGAAAGCTCGGCTGGAAGCCCGTAACGGAAGGTGAACTGGCCCATCACCACCGATGACAGCACCATGATGGCGCCGACCGAAAGATCGATACCCGCCGTCAGGATTACGAGTGTCTGTGCCACGGCAATGATGCCGGTGATGGCGACCTGCTGCAAAATGAGCGTGAGAGCGAATGCGGAGAAGAATTTGCCGCCAAGCGTGATGCCGAACACCAGCAGCGACAGGACGAGCACGATCAGCGGCACAGCGGCGGGATTGTGATGCAAAAAATTCCGCATCCGATAAAGCGTCGACTGGTCGCCCGCATCGAAGGAGGCGACATCGGCCGCGCTTTGCGACAACGTCTTTTCATAGTCCTGCATAGACGTTTTTTGTGCAGCGGAAGCCGCCTGGGGCTCACTCATATCTGTCTCCTGCCTTCACCTGCAGAAAGATCCGGCAGACCATCCGATCTGCCGAACCTGAGTTTCAGAAAAGGCTCAGCCCCAGCACTTGTCGAGCCCGGCCTTGGTGTCGATGGACGGAACGCCATCGACCGGCTTGTCGGTGACAAGCGATACGCCGGTATCAACAAAGTCCTTGCCTTCGGTCGGCTTCGGCTTTTCGCCTGAATCAGCGAACTTCTTGATCGCCTCGATGCCGAGTGCCGCCATCTGCAGCGGATATTGCTGCGATGTCGCACCGATAATGCCTTCCTGCACGTTCTTGACGCCGGGGCAGCCACCGTCGATGGAGACGATCAGCACATCTTTTTCGCGACCGACGGCCTTCAGCGCCTCATAGGCACCGGCAGCGGCAGGTTCGTTGATCGTGTGGACGACGTTGATGTTCGGGTCCTTCTGGAGAAGGTTTTCCATCGCACGGCGTCCGCCTTCTTCGTTGCCGTCGGTCAGATCGCGACCGGCAATGCGCGGATCGTCTTCGTCGCCGAGCTTGGTCTTGTCCTTCGGATCGATGCCGAAGCCGGTGGCAAAGCCCTGATCGCGCAGAACGTCGACGCTCGGCTGCGATGCGGTGAGGTTGAGGAAGGCAACCCGCGCATCCTTGGCCTTGTCGCCAAGCGTCGCCGCCGCCCATTTGCCAACCAGCTCACCGGCAAGGAAATTGTCGGTGGCAAAGGTTGCGTCAGCCGCGTCGGCGGGTTCAAGCGGCGTATCGAGCGCGATGATGAGCATACCCGCATCGCGCGCCTTCTGCAGCGACGGCACGATGCCCTTGGTGTCTGAAGCGGTGATGAGAATGCCCTTGGCACCGTCGGCGATGCAGGTTTCGATCGCCGCGACCTGGCTTTCGGAATCGCCGTCGATCTTGCCCGCATAGGTCTTGAGATTGACGCCCAGCTCCTTGGCCTTGGCAATGGCGCCTTCCTTCATCTTGACGAAGAACGGGTTGGTGTCGGTCTTTGTGATGAGGCACGCGCCGACATCAGCGGCATTGGCCGAACTCAATGGAATGGCGGCAGCGCCAAGCGTGAAGGCAGCAAAGGCTGCCGACAGAACTGTCTTCTTCATGGACTCCTCCCAGAGTGAAACCGGTCCTCTTCCCCCGGCATGGGAGAAGCAAAACACGGCTTCAAAAGAGAGTCAATTAATAAATCCACTTGATTTATTAATATGCTGTGTCACTCTGCGACGCGGAGGAGAGAGGGCTGGTAGGGACGCGCGACAGGCTTGCCGTTTGATCATGCGCCCCATCTTAAGCGATTGTTTTTATTTCATATCTCTTGCGATTGGGGCTTTTTCTCCTTCGGTGATTGGTTTAGAGCATTTCGAGCAAAAGTGTGAAACGGCTTTGCGTCCGAAAATGCGTGAAAACAAATGGTTAGAGCGGTCTTTGTGCATCCGGACGGACACACGGCGCTCTAGGAACTCCGGCATTCCATGGCAGCACTGCAAGACTGCATTTCATGGGCACGGGATCTGGGAGAGGCTATGGTCAGGCATAAAGTTGAAGGCGAGCCAGACAACAGGTCTGCCGATACGCTTTCCGGCACTCTTTCCGGCACTCCGGGCCCTGCCATGCTGCAATTCGCCGGACCCGGCGCGAGCGTCAATCGCGGTTCCAACCAGATCGGCGTGCGTGCCTATAATGAGCGGCTGGTTCTGGCGCTTGTACGCAGGCATGGCCAGCTTGCCCGCGCCGACATTGCCCGCCTGACCGGGCTTTCGGCGCAGACGGTTTCCGTCATCATTCGTGCGCTGGAAAAAGACGGCCTCATTACGCAGGGCGAACGGGTGCGCGGTCGTGTCGGCCAGCCCTCCATGCCGATGCGCCTTGCCGCCGACGGGGTTTTCTCCTTCGGTCTCAAGATCGGGCGGCGCAGCGCGGAAATCATCCTGATGGATTTTCTGGGCACGATCCGCGAACGGCGGCACATTACCTATCGCTGGCCTGTGCCGAGTGAAATCCGCCGTTTTGCCATCGACAGCGTCGCCGCTTTCACCGAAGCACTCGATCCCGGCAAGCGTGACCGCATCGCAGGCCTTGGCATCGCATTGCCCTTTGAATTGTGGAACTGGGTCGAGGAAGTCGGTGCGCCTGCCGAGGATCTGGATGCATGGCTCGGCGCTGATCTGGTCACCGATTTTGCCAAGGCGTTTTCGTTTCCGGTCTTCGTGCAGAATGACGGCACGGCGGCTTGCGGCGCAGAATTGACCTTTGGCCGCGGACCAGAATTCACCGATTTCGTCTATTTCTTCATTGGCTCGTTCATCGGCGGCGGCGTGGTGCTGAACAACACGCTCTATCCGGGGCGCACCGGCAATGCAGGCGCGCTTGGCTCCATGCCGATGCGCATGCGCGGAACCTGGGAACGCGGCGAGACCTTGCAGCTTATCGATACGGCCTCTCTGTTCGTTCTCGAACGCATGTTGCAGGAACGCAATCTGCCTTCCGACGACCTGTGGCTTTCGCCGGAAAACTGGCGCAATTTCGGCACGCCGCTCGACGAATGGGTGGCGCTTGCCGCACGCGGGCTGGCGCATGCGACGGTGGCGGCCGCCTCCGTCATCGACTTTCCCGCCGCAGTCATCGACGGCTGGCTGCCAGGCAATGTACGCCATCGCATCGTGGAAGCGACCCGCGTGGAGCTTTCATGCCTTGACCTGCAGGGCCTGCGGGCACCGAAGATCATCGAAGGCAAGGTTGGCGTCCATGCCAAGGCGATGGGCGCGGCAAGCCTGCCGCTCTCCAACCGCTATCTGTTCGATCAGAGCGTCCTGTTCAAGGATGCAGACTAGAACCCTTGATGGCCTTGTCGATATCCTTCTTGGGGCCATAAAGCGCAAGGCCGACCAGATCGGGCGCGTCGGCATTTTCCGCCTTGAATACGGCACGGTTGGCGACATCATGCCCGGTATCGAACATGGCCCGCACATAGGGCGCACGGATGAGATCGCGCTGGATCGATTGCTGCCATGCCCGCTGCAGGACATCCGGTGTTGCTGAGAAAATCAGCATCGGCTGGCCCAGCAGACGCGCATGTTTGCGGCCTGCCGCATCCTCATAAGGATCGCCCATGGCGTGCGGCACCGCGCCGGATATGCCGGTTGCGATGAAGGCGGTGACGTTGAGCTTCTGCCAGACAGGCAGATCGTGCAGGACGAGAATGGCTACTTTGGTATCGAAAATCATCGGTCTTCCTCTTTTCGAGAGAAGACCTAACGGCTTTTCACCGCAATTTCTGGAACGTTTGTGCGTCCCCGGCGATAGGCGGCGGGCGTCATGCCATAGGCGCGGCGGAACCAGCGCCCCATATGGCTCTGGTCGGCAAATCCGCTGAGCGCGGCTGCTTCCGCTGGCGCTACTTTTTCGCGCAACAGACGCCGTGCCTCGGCAAGGCGCAACTGCACCAGACAGGCATGCGGCGAGGTGCCGTATTCACGCCGAAACCCGCGTGAAAGCTGGAAACGGTCGGCAGCCCCAACCGCTTCCGCCAGTTCATCAAGGCCGAACTCCTCGTCGAAGCGCGCCCGCAGATAGTCCATGGCGCGGGATGCGACCGGGTGCGGAGCCGAGCCTTTTTCTGTCGCCTCCTGCCCAAGATGCCGGGCAAGATGGTTCGTCACCTGATCGCAGCAGTCTTCGATCATCAGGCGCGGCGCTTCGCGGAAAATCGCCTCGCAGGCGCGGGCGACCGCATGGAACAACTGTCCATCATCGGCCAGCGTCTCGCGAAAGCCGATATGGGCGTCATTGCCGCCCATTGCGCTTCTGACCAGCGATTGCGGCATATAGAGCATGTTATAGGCAAAACCGTCCGCCGCGACCGCCTGCCCGTCATGGCGTTCGCCCGGCTCGATGAGAATCACCCGCCCCGGCGTGCTCTGCCGCCGTCTGCCCCGGCAGAAAAAATCCTGCACGCCCGCATGGGTCACGCCGACGAGCCATTCGTCATGAAAATGCATGTCATAGGCGTGGCTGTGGAAACGAGCCGCCACGGCTTCGAGGCCGGTAGCGTCGTCGCGTTTCAGCCGCATCACATCGCGCGGGCCATTGATGGGACAAGCATTGTCGATCATGGCAGAATTTGTAGCATGGCGAGCGGCAAACACACGCTTTGTTATTTTCAATCAATAAGTTTGATATAGAACGATCTTAAAATCGTTCTATCTGTTTGTTTTGTACGCAGTTTCTCGCGGAAAACCGCTTCGCACTTTTCCTGAAACTGCTTATGTTGTCTTGCAAAGGGCACAAAAGCCGACGAGTTAACTGCTTGAAACCATTGGACCGAACGGGAAAGATATGACCGTCAAGACGATTGCGACCACGCCATACCAGGACCAGCAGCCGGGCACTTCGGGCCTGCGCAAGAAGGTTCCGGTTTTCCAGCAGCCCAATTATGCTGAAAACTTCATCCAGTCGGTTTTCGATGTGCTGGAAGGTTTTGCCGGCAAGACGCTCGTGGTCGGCGGCGACGGGCGCTATTATAACCGCGAAGTGATCCAGAAGCTCATCAAGATCGCCGCCGCCAATGGCTTCGGGCGCATCATGGTGGGTCAGGGTGGCATTCTTTCGACACCCGCCGCCTCCAACATGATCCGCAAATACAAGGCTTTCGGCGGCATGATACTTTCGGCAAGCCACAATCCCGGCGGGCCTACGGAAGATTTCGGCATCAAGTACAATATCGGCAATGGCGGACCGGCACCGGAAAAGATCACCGAGGCGATCTTCGCCCGCTCCAAGGTGATCGACCAGTACAGGATTGCCGAGGTGGCCGATGTCGATATCGACACGATCGGCAACACCCGGATCGGCGATACCGAAGTCGTCATCTTCGATCCCGTTACCGATTATGCCGAACTGATGGAAAGCCTGTTCGACTTCGATGCCATCCGCGCCATGATCAAGGGCGGCTTCGGTCTCAAATTCGATGCGATGCATGCCGTGACCGGGCCTTACGCCAAGGAAATCTTCGAGCGTCGTCTCGGTGCGCCGGAAGGCAGCGTCGTCAATTTCGTGCCCCTGCCGGACTTCGGCGGTCATCACCCCGATCCGAATCTCGTCTATGCCAAGGATCTCTATGATCTGCTGATGTCCGACCATGCACCGGATTTCGGCGCGGCTTCCGATGGCGACGGCGACCGCAACCTCATTATCGGGCGCGGCATTTTCGTGACCCCTTCCGATTCGCTCGCCATGCTGGCCGCCAATGCGCATCTGGCGCCGGGCTACAAGGACGGCATCAAGGGCATCGCCCGGTCCATGCCGACCAGTGCTGCCGCCGACCGCGTGGCTGACAAGCTCGGCATCGGCATGTTTGAAACGCCGACCGGCTGGAAGTTCTTCGGCAATCTGCTCGACAATGGCAAGGTCACGATCTGCGGCGAGGAAAGCTCCGGCACCGGCTCCGACCATGTGCGCGAGAAGGACGGCCTATGGGCCGTGCTGCTCTGGCTCAATATTCTGGCGGTGCGCAAGCAAAGCGTGAAGGATATCGTCGAGGAACATTGGGCGCGTTTCGGACGCAACTATTACACCCGCCACGATTATGAAGCGGTCGATTCCGACATCGCCAACAAGCTGGTGGCCGATCTGCGCGGCAAGCTTGCCTCCCTGCCCGGCACGACCGTCAACGGCCTCAAGATCGAGAAAGCCGACGACTTCGCCTATCACGATCCGGTCGACGGCTCGATCAGCGAACATCAGGGCATCCGCATCTATTTCCCGGATGGCGGTCGTGTGGTGCTGCGCCTGTCCGGCACCGGCACATCGGGCGCAACCATCCGCATCTATATCGAGCGCTACGAAGCAGATACCACCAAGCACAATCTCGATACGCAGGAAACGCTGGCTCCGTTCATCGAAGCGGCAGAACAGATCGCGCAAGTGAAGAAGCGTAGCGGGCGGGCAGAGCCGTCGGTGGTTACGTGAGTAGGGCAGTAGGGCAGTAGGGCAGTAGGGCAGAGAAGGATATGGTTGGCGCGGTCATCCGCAATCAAAACATATTCCCCTATTCCCTTAACATAATGCCTTACTGCCCTACTGCCTTAACCCCTTACCCCTTACTCCCCTAATCAAAGACAATCGCCGGTGCTGGCCTGCCAGCGCCCTTGCCGCCTTTCATGTTCTCCCAGACCTTCCGGGCTATCTCGCGATAGATTTTCGCGTGCTCGCTATCCGGTTCATGGACGGTGATCGGCGTGCCAGCGTCCGAATAGGCGCGCACATCCATATGCAGCGGCACTTCGCCCAGGAACGGCACGTCGAGACGTTCCGCTTCCCTGCGCGCGCCGCCATTGCCGAAAATATCGTAGCGCGCGCCGGTGTCGGGCGCGATGAAATAGCTCATGTTTTCGACGATACCCAGAAGCGGCACATCCACCTTGCGGAACATGTTGAGCCCTTTGCGCGCGTCGATCAGCGCCAGATCCTGCGGTGTCGAAACGACCACGGCGCCCGCCAGCGGCACCTGCTGCGCCATGGTGAGCTGTGCGTCGCCGGTGCCGGGCGGCATGTCGACGACGAGAACGTCAAGCTCGCCCCAGGCCACTTCGCGCAGCATCTGCGTCAGCGCCGACATGACCATCGGCCCGCGCCAGATCATCGGCGTTTCCTCATCGACCATGAAGCCCATCGACATGACCTTGATACCGTAATTTTCCATCGGCTTCAGGATGCGGCCCTCGACGGTTTCCGGACGACCGGAAAGGCCAAGCAGGCGCGGCATGGACGGCCCGTAAATATCGGCGTCGAGAATGCCGATCTTCAGCCCGTTGGCGGCAAGGCCGAGCGCAAGATTGACCGCCGTGGTGGACTTGCCGACCCCGCCCTTGCCCGATGCGACAGCGATGATCGCGCCAACGCCCGGAATGCCGGGTTTCGTCGCCGCACGCTGCGGTGGCGCGGGATGGCGGTGCGGCGCGGATGCGGCGGCAGCCGGACGCGCCTGATGGGTGGATTGCGGCTTTGGCGGTGGCGGGGCGTCATCGCTGGTGCGACCGCCTCTCTTTTCAGCCGTCAGTGTGACCAGCGCACCGGAAACGCCTGGAATTTCCTTCACGGCCTTTTCCGCGGCAAGCCGCATCGGCTCCAGCGCATCGGCGCGCTCGGCAGGAACCGTGATGGAGAAGAAGACCTTGCCATCGGCAATGAAGATATCCGATACCAGTCCGAGCGACACAACATCGCTTTCGAAATCCGGCCCAGTCACGGTCTTCAGCCGTTCCAGAACCTGTTCGCGCGTTACGCTTGCCATTTCGATTCCCTTGTCAGGGGAGTAAGGGAATAGGGGCGTACGGGAGTATGTTCCTCGAAACGAACACACCGCGTGACCACCTATTCCCTTACTCCCCTATTCCCATATTCCCTTACTGTTACTGCCTTATTCCCTTTTCACCAAGAGGCCAATGCCTCATTCGGGGCTCATTCAGGCCGCTTCCTCACAGACAGCCGTCTCGGGGCGATGCCCCATGAGGTAAAGCGCGCAGGTGGTGCGTAGCATGGATGCAAAATTCGGGATCGCGCCATTGGCCTCCAGCGCTTCATCGTAGAGCGTCGAGATGAAGCGTGGTGTGGTCAGGTTCTGGCTGGCCGCGATCTCATCCAGCAGTCGCCAGAACGTCGCTTCCAGTTGAATGCTGGTGGAATGACCGCCAATGCGCACAGAGCGATTGATCTGCCGGTAGCCTTCCGGGTCCTGCTCGGCGAAAACCTTGCACATGGGTTCCTCCATCCTTTAGAGCACGAACTTGGCTGTGGTAGCCGATTGCCACCACGCCGTCGTTTTTTCTTTCATAATCGACAACCAGCAAGACAATCGCAAGCCGCTTTTGACGAAGCGGCATAAGAAACAGGAGTAGCTTGTGGCTAAAGCCATCCATTCGATGATCCGTGTTCTCGATGAGGAAAAATCCGTTTCCTTCTACAATCAGGCCTTTGGCCTCGATATCGCCGAGCGCATCGATTTCGAAACCTTCACTCTGATCTATCTGCGCAATGCCGAAGCCGACTTCGAAGTCGAGCTGACGGTCAACAAGGGGCGCACGGAGCCTTACAATCTGGGTGATGGCTATGGTCACCTCGCCGTTGCCGTAAACGATGTCGATGCGGAACATGCCCGCTTTACCGAACTCGGCTTCAAGGTCGGTAAGCTTGTCGATTTCAAGAATAACGGCGTGCAGCTCGCCCGTTTCTTCTTTGCCGAAGACCCGGACGGCTACAAGATCGAAGTACTGCAGCGTGGCGGCCGTTACCAGTAATACCAGGGCGCTAAGATGCTGACGCATCACGCTCTGAAAATGCTCAATCGCCGCACGGGCTTAACCAAACCTAGATGAGTCGATCTCATTGAGGTTTGGTATAAGCCGCCCGGCACCTGTATCGCCTGCCATGGCCGAGAGGAGCGGCCATGACAGACGCCAACGTTCCCGGTGGTAAAAACCTTCGGGTGCGCGCAGCCAGTCCATCCATTCCGGATGGGCAAGCAAAGGAGGAGAACCGAATGACAACCGTTTTCGACGGTCTTTCCACCCATGAAAAAAAGAAGCTCTCCCGCCGCGACCTCTTGAAGCGCGGTGCAGGCCTGAGCCTTGGGGCCATGCTGGTCATCAGCGGCAATGCCGTTATCTGCCCGCAATTCGCATGGGCGCTCGAAACCACCACGCTCAAGCCCGAAACCATGGCGACACTCATCCAGCTCGCACGCGATATCTATCCGCATGACAAGCTGCCTGACCGCTTTTACGCCATTGCCGTCAAGCCCTACGACACGGATTCCGCCAAGGACGAAACGCTTAAAAAGCTGATCGAGGACGGTGTTGCCGATTTGAACAAGCGTGCCGGAACCGGTGGCTATCTGGGGCTCGGCTGGGAGGAAGAGCGCGTCGCGATCCTGCGCGATATCGAAAAAAGCCCCTTCTTCCAGAAGGTGCGCAGCGGACTTGTGACCGGCCTTTATAATCAGAAGGATATCTGGCCGCTCTTCGGTTACGAAGGCGAATCCTATTCCCAGGGCGGTTACATCAAGCGCGGCTTCGACGATATCGAATGGCTTTAAGGGGCTGATCAAGCTCAACCAATTCCAAGCGGCACCACCGTCCTGCAAGCGCCTTGCGTTTTGCGGAAACGGCGAAGCATTGGGAGGAAACCATGGCTGCTCCATATGATCTCAAGGACGACAAGGTCGTCGTCATCATCGGCTCCGGCGCAGGCGGCGGCACGCTCGGCAACGAGCTGGCGCAGAAAGGCATCGACGTCGTTATTCTGGAAGCCGGAAAGCGCCACGAATTCGAAGATTTCATCAATGACGAATGGGACAGCTTTGCGCAGCTTGCCTGGCTCGACAGGCGCACCACGTCCGGCGACTGGCGGGTCGCGAAGGACTTCCCAAATCTGCCCGCATGGATCGTGAAAGCCGTCGGCGGCACCACCACGCACTGGGCTGGCGCATCGCTGCGTTTTCAGGATTACGAGTTCCAGACCCTGACCCATTACGGCAAGGTCGAAGGGGCAAATCTGCTCGACTGGCCGATCACGCTTGCCGATCTAGAACCTTATTATACCAGGGCCGAAGACAAGATGGGCGTGACGCGCACCAACGGCATTGAAGGCCTGCCGGGCAACAACAATTTCAAGGTGATGAAGGCCGGTGCCGACAAGCTTGGCTACAAGGAATGTCATACGGGTCGCATGGCGATCAATTCCGCGCCGCGTGACGACCGCATGGGCTGCCAGCAGACCGGTTTCTGCTTTCAAGGCTGCAAATGGGGTGCGAAATGGTCGACGCTTTATACCGAAATTCCAAAAGGTGAGGAAACCGGCAAGCTGGAAGTTCGCCCCGAATGCACGGCGCTCAAGATCGAGCATAATGCGGCAGGCAAAGTGACGGGCGTGCTTTATGCCGACAAGGACGGCAAGCAGCATCTGCAGAAAGCGCGCATCGTCTGCGTAGCAGGCAATTCGATCGAAAGCCCGCGCCTGCTGCTCAACTCGGCCTCATCGAAATTTCCAGACGGGCTTGCCAATTCGTCGGGACAGGTCGGGCGCAATTATCTGCGCCATACGACGGGTTCGGTCTATGCCTCATTCGAAAAGCCGGTTCATATGTATCGCGGCACCACCATGGCGGGCATCATCCGCGACGAGGCTGCGCATAATCCGAAGCGGGGTTTTGTCGGCGGCTATGAGATGGAAACAATCTCACTCGGCCTGCCCTTCATGGCCGCCTTCCTCAATCCCGGCGGTTGGGGACGCAGCTTCACCTCGGCTCTGGATGACTATGTCAACATGGCGGGCCTGTGGATCGTCGGCGAAGACATGCCGCAGGAGAAAAACCGCATCACGCTGAGCAAGGACGTAAAGGACGAGCACGGCTTGCCCGTTCCCGATGTCTATTACGACGATCACCCGAACGATATTGCCATGCGCACCCATGCCTATGCGCAGGGCAAGGCGCTCTATGAGGCTGTCGGTGCCGTCCGCACCTTCCCGACGCCACCCTATCCGTCGACGCATAATCTGGGCACCAACCGGATGAGCGAAAAGCCGCAGGATGGCGTCGTGAACAAGCACGGACAGACGCATGACATCAAAAATCTGTTCGTTTCCGATGGCAGCCAGTTCACAACAGGCGGGGCCGAAAATCCAACCCTGACGATCGTGGCTCTCGCGATCCGCCAAGCAGACTATATCGCGGAACAGATGAAGAAGCGGACGATCTAGAGCATGTCTCCCAAAAGTGGGAACCGGTTTTGGGAGAAAGACATGCGTAAAACAAACTGGCGCCCCCTGACGCCGAATGGGGCAGACAGGGCGGAAGCGCGAGCTTGTGAGCGCATCTGCTCCAATGCCCGGCCTATTCTCCCCCGACCGCCCAAAAACAGAACCGGCGCGACCAATTCGCGCCGGTTCTGTTTGATGCTTGGCAAAGACGGGCCTCATAGGCTAGGTAAACTCGGCTTGAATGGAGAAGCTTTGAGTTGAAGACGAGCATCGGCCAATATCGGGTGTCTCTGGCAATACGCATCTTGAGCGTATTCGCCCTGATGTTCGTCGCCTTTGCGCACAAGCCGGTCGACCTCAACGCCCTCGACAGCTATCAGCTTGCCCAATACAAACTGCCGGACGGAACCTACCCGGTTCTCTGCATCGGCGATCATAGCTCCGATCCGGGCCAGAAGAATCACGACAAGCACCTGAGCAACACCAGTTGCGAAGCCTGCCGGATTTCTTCAGCCTTCCTGTGCCCGGCGCCTGCGGGTTCCAGCAGTGTGGCCCCACATGTTGCCATGGCAGACGGGATCGTGCCGCCGCAGCCCATCCTGCGGCACAGCACTTACCCACCCTCTGCGCCGCCACAAGCGCCGCCTCTCGCCTGAATATCCCATTTAGAGCGCGTTTCGATCTGATTGAATCAGTTCGGTGCTCTGACTGCTTGTTTTAACGCGCATCTTGTCCCGGTGTGCCTTCCAACGATTATTCAGGTTTGAAACAATGAAAAACAATCGTCTTTTCGCCTCCGCCATCTCGATTGCCGCTCTGTGCGCTTCCGCCGGTATCGCCACTGCCCATTCCTCGCTCGACCAGAGCGAAGCCAAGGCGGGCAGCTTTTACAAGGCAACCTTCCGCGTTCCGCATGGCTGCGACGGCAAAGCCACGACCGAGTTGAAAGTCGAGCTTCCCGAAGGCTTCATTTCCGCCCAACCGCAGGTCAAGGCAGGCTGGAAAATCGAAACCGTCAAGGGTGACTATGCCCAGAGCTACAAGGTACACGGCAAGGATGTGACCTCGGGCGTCCGGGAAGTCCGTTTCACCGACGGCAATCTGCCTGGCGATTTCTATGACGAATTCACCGTCGTCGGCCAGCTCGCCAAATTCGACAAGGATACAACCCTGTCCTTCCCCGTGACGCAGGTTTGCGGAAGCGACGCTTCGGTTGCCTGGACGGAAGTGCCCAAGGATGGCCAGAACCCGCACGATCTTGCACATCCTGCGCCGCAACTGCTGGTGAAGGCTGCGGGCGCTGACGATGGGCACGGCGGGCACGGCGGACACGACAAAATGGGCCAGATGGACCATGGCTCCATGCAGGCGGCAATGCCGACGAAGCTTGGCGAACTGGAAATCACAGCGCCTTCGGTGCGCGCCATGGTCCCCGGTGCCAAGGTTGCAGGCGGCTTCCTGACCATCGCCAATGACGGCAAGGATGCCGACAAGCTGGTTTCCGTCAGCACCGATGGCGTCAAACGTGTCGAAATCCACGAAATGTCGATGCAGAACGACGTGATGAAGATGCGCCAGCTCGAAGGCGGTCTGGATATTCCGGCAGGTGAAAAAGTCGAGCTGAAGTCCGGTGGCTATCACCTCATGTTCATCCAGCCGGAGAAGCCCTACAAGGAAGGCGAGAGCGTACCGGTAACACTGGAATTCGAAAAGGCCGGCAAGGTCACGATCGATTTCCCCGTCACCGCCCAAAGCGGCCAGAAAGATGGCCAGAAAGATGGAGAGCATTCGGGTCACTAGAGCGGTTCCGGTTTAAACGGAATCCTCGGAACCGCTCTATCTATTTGTTTTCACGCATTATCCGACGCAAAACCGCTTCGCACTTTTGCTGGAAATGCTCTAAGCGAACCAGCCGTTTCCGGTAAACCGCGCTATCTGTGCGGTTTCGGGAAATGCCTGAAGTTCAATCGCGAAGACCGATCCCTTAGCAAAAGGGCGAATGATCCGCGTCTCTCTCCTTCGCGCATTATGCGCCCGTTTGCCGCAACCGCTGCTCCCTCACAGCGGTTGCGTTCTTCGTTGAATACTGTAAACATGACAATTAGAGTCTAGAATAATTCTAAATAATTGAAATCTAATATGATTTTAAAGTTGAGGAATTGACTCCAGATGAATTTTCATGCTTTATCCATGGTGCAAATTCACAACCTTTGATGTCTGGGCCTTGAACCCTTTCGATTGGAGGACCAATGATTGGTCTCGGCGAATGCCGGTCCGCAAATGTCGACGGCCTGCCTTGGCAGCTCGGTCTCTTGCCGACCGGATATTGCAATGTGCGGGGGGAAACCGAACGCCCCTCGGCGGAAAAGCAGGGCTCACGCCCAGCATCTGTACGCGTGTCTTCATTGCGCGGCCTCCAGGGGAGGCAGACGTGAATATGCGCATATCCCAATTGAACGGCGCCAATACTGCAGGCTATTTCGATCGCCTGCCGGAGAAGCTGGTGCTGGAAGGTTACCGCCGCTGGACGGCGGGTTTCGAGACGGGCTCGATCATCCCGTGGGAAATGACCTGGGGCCTCTACTCGGAAGTTCTCGGACCGTCGGAAGCAAAACGTGCAGTGGGCGAGCTGTCGCATTTCATCCGCGTTCTGCGCCATTGCGCCAGTTGCCAGTTGCGCGCCTTCCCTTTCGACTCGCACCATGTCTGCCGTGAGGAATGCCTGACGCTGGGGCTGATTTCCGGCATCCAGAATCAGGACGCACTGCTGCTCGATACCTGTCTTGAAGCCATTGCCTGTCATCGCCGCTGCGACGATGTGGCAGGGGCTGCCCGCAATTTTGCCGACACGCTGGCTGATTTCGGCCAGACTTTGTTGCCAATACCGGTTCATGCCATCGACAGCGCTTTGAATTTTACGCCGCGCGCGACTTTTCACTGATCGGTCACCGACCGGCCAAGGACAGGAAAGTCGCAGCGTTTTGCGAATGAACGTGATTCCAGATTTTAAGTCGCCGTCACATGGCGCAAGGAGATAGAAATGCAGGCCAGAACCGAACGACGCCTCGGCATTGCCGCCGCCCTCGTCCTGACCGCAGGGGCGTTTGTCATGCCGGGCGTATCCACCCAGATCGTGCAGAACAATGTTGTGCCGCAAAACCAGATTCATATGGCTTCGGCAGAAAATCTGCGCGCCGAGCTGCGCCATTTCGTCAATCTCGGCGAAGCCATGCCCAAATCGGTGCGCTACGAATAATCGTATCGAATCCGATACAGAAAAGGCCGCGCCATATCTGGCGCGGCCTTTTTTCATAGCAAACCAATTGCTTATCCGACGATAATCGGGGCCTTCCCCTGCACGCGATTATAGAGATCGATAATGTCCTGGTTCATCAGACGGATACAGCCGGATGACATGGACTGGCCGATCGACCACCATTCCGGCGATCCGTGGATGCGATAGCCGGTGTCCCGCCCGTTCTGGAAAATATAGAGAGCGCGCGCTCCCAGCGGATTTTGCGGACCGGGCTCCTGACCGTTGCGATATTTCGCCAGTTCCGGTTTGCGCTGGATCATTTCCGGTGGTGGCGTCCAGACCGGCCATTGCTTCTTGTACTGGACATTGGCGGTGCCCTGCCATTCAAAACCGGCCTTGCCGATACCGATGCCGTAACGCAGCGCTTCGCCGCCCGGCAGAACGTAGTAGAGAAGATGATCCTTGAGGCTGACGACAATCGTTCCCGGCGCCTGTCCTGTCGGGTCCGGCACGATCTGGCGGCGGAATTGCTTTGGCACCTTTTCGTAAGGAATTGCAGGCAGTGAATACGGCCCTTCCTGTACGGCGGCATACATGACATCCGGCGTCGTGATATCGCGATCAACACTGATCTGCGGACGCATCGGCGTGATCCCGCCTGTCGACATCGGATCGATATTCATCTGGAAGGCCGACATATCCATCGTTTGCGAACAGCCGGCAGCACCGGTGAGGAGGATGGCGCCGGTGCCGAACAGGAAACGGCGGCGGCTCAGATCGTCAATGAACTTGGTCATGCAAATTACCCGGACTCAAGGGTTGAAACACAGTCGCCAGGCGACCGCTGTACTCAACAGCAATTTGCGTTCTTATGGTTGAAGAACGGTTAAACAACTCGCGCAAACGTGTCTAAAAATCTCAACTGAAAGCATAAATTGTGGTAGTTATGGCTATTCAATCGATTTAAAAATCAAGGCAAATGCGGCGAGCATATGTATGCCGTGGCTATTTGATGGCAAAATCGTGGCTTTTATGAAAATCGTTATTCAGGATTGCGCACGGAGAAAAGCCGGGGGCTGATCCCGGCCTCTCGTGATCGATGATCTGCGGCGATCAATAATCTTTTTCGTAGAAGATACCGCCGCTGGAATCGCCTTCCGCACCCAGCGCACCCTTGGCTTTCAGATTGCGGGTGATATCGAGATTGACAGTGCCCTTGGTCGAGCCGCCGGAACCCGCTTCAACGCCGAGATAGATATTGTCGCGGATATAGCGACCCGCGCGAACTGCCGTCTGGCCCTTGTCATCCGTCACGACATCGAGGTCGTCGAGACCTGTCCCGGCGCGCAGCTTGTTCATCAGCGAGTTGTTGGAACCGCCCGCAAGTTCTGCGGCGGCTGCGGCAAGCTGCGCGATCTGGAACGCCGACAATTCGCCGATGGAACGCTTGAAGATGAGCTGGGCCAGCACTTCATCCTGCGGCAATTCCGGTGTCGAGGAAAACTGGATGTCGAGATTATCGACCGTACCCGTCACCGTCACGATTGCAGTGATTTCATTGCCTTCCGAACGCGCGACGAAATTGAGCTGCGGATTGAGATCGCCCACCAGCGTGACATGGCCTTCATCGAAGGTAATGCGCTGGCCGAGAATGCCGATGCGACCGCGGATCATGTCGAACGAGCCGACCGGCTTGATGTCGGTGACCGGTCCGGTCAGGCGCAACCGCCCGCCCAGTTCCGTATCGAGGCCGCGGCCACGTACGAAGATCTGGTTCGGCGCGTTGATGAGAACATCGAGGCGCGGCACGGTCGGGCGCGCTGTTGGCGTCGGCACCCGGCTGCGGCGCGTTTCGACCTTGGCGCGATCAAGCGTGATCTGGACATTCTTCGGCGTGTTCTTGTGCCGAACCGGGACATAGGCTGCACCGCCGCCGAGATTTTCCGGCACCGAGATTTCAGCCCTGTCGACGTCAATGCGGCCTGAAATCAGCGGATCGCGCATCAGCGGCCCGCTGATCGTGATCCCGCCGTCGACGGTCGCCACGACCAGCTTGCCGTCGGCATAGCGGGCACGATTGAGCTTGATCTCGATATTGGCCGGGAAGTTCGCTTCGGCATTGGTCGAGATCGTACCGCTGGCGGAAACCGATCCGCCGCTGCCAAGCGCTGCATTGACCTGGCGCAGCGTGATGGTCTCACCATCCAGGCTGCCCATGACATTGATGTTGTTCAGGCGGACATTGGTGTCTGGATCGACAAAGGTTGCGCCATTGGTGGAGAACATGCCGCGCAATTGCGGACGGTTGAAGCCGCCCGAAACGCTGGCCGTCAGCGTCAGTGTCCCGTTTGCCTGCGCACCGCGATCCGCCAGGAAGCGATTGGCGAGCGCCAGCGGAATGCTGCCATTGACATTGACGCCCAGCCCCTGCCCCGAGAACGGCACCTTGCCATTGGCGCTAACGTTGAGGCCGCGCGGACCATCGACGGTCAGCGACGAAAAGTCGATGGCCATCGCCGCATAACTGCCTGCAGCCTGCAGGGTAAGAGGCGCAAGCCCGTTATCGCGCAGCGGTTTGGCCGCAAGACCGGTGCCGCGCAGATTGAACGTCGCCGCAGGATTGGTTAGCGGTCCGGTGACACGCGCCGTCCCTGTCACATTGCCAGCGAGATCCTGTCCCTTGACCGCACCGTTTAGTGCCGTCAACGGAAGATTGGCGAGATTGACGTCAACTGCCAGATCACCTTTACCGAGCGGCACGCCGCCATTGGCGCGCACATCGATGCCGCCACCTCCAGTAACGTGCGCATCGACATTGAGCCGGTTATTGGCCGAAGTACCCTTGGCATCCGCATTGAGAGGCGCAATGCCCTGCTTCTTCAGTTCGGCTGCGGTCACACCCTGCGCCGCCATGTCAAAGGCGACATCGGGCGCTTCTTTCGTGCCGGTGATGCGGGCCGTGCCATTGACCGTGCCGCCAAGGCCCAGTTCCGGCTTGAATGTATTGGCGAGCGCCAGCGGCAGGTTGGAAAGGGCAACCGAAAGATCGAGATGGCCATCGATCACGCCATTGACCTTGACCTGACCGGCGCTGGCATCCGCCCCCGTATTGATAATGATATCGCCGAAGGAGATTTCCTCGCCCTTCATGGAAATGGTGGCGGGCGCGGCCAGATTGGCGCTGAGCGTGCCCTGCTTCACATTGGCAGAGGCCAGCCCAAGCTCAAAACCACCATCCTTCGGCTCAAGCGAACCGGCCGCACTGGCGACCGTGCCGATCTTCAGCTTGGTGTTGGCAGTAAAATCGGTCTTCGACCCGGTTGCGTTGGCCTTGGCGTCAAAGCTGTCGATGCCGAATGTTCCGACCATGATGTCCCGCGCCGCAGCATTGCCATCGACCACCGGCACCCCGAACAGGTCCTTTGCCGTCAGGGCAATATCAGCCGAGGTGATATGATTGCCATTGACCTTGATGTCCTTGGCATTGGCTGTGATCGATGCATTCTGGCGGCCGTCATTGGCGTCAAGCGTGATGTCGGCATTGGCCGCGCCGGTTGCCTCTGCAAGCGCCAGGGCTGCAGCCGTGGAAATATCCGGCGCATCAAGCTTCAGCGCACCGGTCAGGAGACCTTTCGCGGTCTGGGTGACATTGCCCGAAAGATGCGCACCGCCTGCATTGAAGACGAGATTGGTCAGGCGCTTTTCGTCATTGACGATGTCGATCAGCGTTCCAAGATCGACGCGCTGGCCATTGAGGAATGCGCTACCGGCAAGCTTGCCGGAAAGGGCAGCGCCGGCTTTTGCATTGCCATCAAGCATGGCATTGAAATCAAGGCCACCTTCGGAAAGCTTGCGACCGGCCAAGGTGCCTTCCGGCGCATCGGCGCGCAATGCCAGTGCGATCAGCTTGTCGTCGCCGCGCGCGCTGCCCTTGACTGTCATCCGGCCCGATGCCTGATCGGAAAGAAGCTTGAGATCGGACAGCATCACGCCAAAATCAAAACTGGCCTTGTCGGATGCAAAGGAACCATTGGCAGTGATCTCGCTCAGCTCGTTGCCGATGCGGAAATCGCGCGCCGAAAAACCTTCCGCGCTGCGGCCAAGAGCACCGCTCAAGTTGACAGCGCCATCGAGAATGCGGTCAACCGCTTCTGTGCCGGTGCGCATGTTCTGCGCCGTTCCGTTGAGGTCGAGCTGGAATGCGCCGCTGACCGGGCGAATAATGCCCTTGGCGTTGACATCGATACTGCCTGCAAGGTCACGGTCGGCCAGAGCGCCGAATGGCGCAAGGCTTGCAATCTTGGCGGCGATATCGCCATTGAAGGCAAGGTCGTCAATATTGCCCTTGAGATCGAGGCTGAGACCGTTGCCGGCAATATTGGCCTGCGAAAGCTCGACCGGCGAACCGGCGCGCCACGCACCGTCGATGGCGAGCGCAATCTTGTTTCCGAGCGCTTCGGCGATTTCCGCACGTTCTGCCGAAATGCCGTCCATCCCGCCATTGACCTTGAAGGTGACATGGCGATTGGCAGCATCATCCAGGTTTTCGGCAACACCACCCATGTCGAGTGCGATGCTCTGGGCGGAAATCGTTGCGTTCTTGAGACCGGCAATGGCGAGCGTTCCCGTCCAGTCATTGGTCGGGCGATCACCATAAGCGACCTGGAATTTTGCATTATCGATATAGGTTTCAGCACCCTTGACTGGCAGGAGCACGCGCCCCTTGCTTTCATCGGCAATGGAAGCGTCGATGCGCAGCTTGTTCAGGAAGCGGTCGTTACCGGTTTCGGCGGAGGCTTTCAGTTTCAGCGCGGCGCTGTTCAGCGCCAGATCGTCGAGACGGAAACCGCCCGCATCCTTGAGAAAGCCATCGGCGGAAAGAACCGTTTCGGCACCGAAGAAATCGCGGAACACCGGCGGCACCAGAACCGCAATCGGGCCATTGAAACGGGCAGAGAAAACACGCCCGCCATCAGGCGCCTGACCTTGCCGGTTGAGTGCGAATTCGCCTGTCAACGTGCGGCTGCCATTGGTGTCGAGTGCAAGATCGACCTTCAATTCATCCAGCGGACCGGCACCGGTCAAAGTGAGATCGACCGGAGGTCGGCCATCGATGTTCAACAGGTTGGCGACGATGCCGTTGGCCGGTTCCGAGACTTTCAGGTCGAGATCGACCTTCTGGTCGGCATTGGCATAGGCCGCACGAAGAGCAAAATTTCCGCCCGGACCGTCGAGACGCTTGATGTCGAAGTTCGAATCCAGCGAACCATCGGCAAGCGACAGGCTGCCATTGGCCGACACTTCCGATTCAAGGCCGAAAATGTCCGGTCCGAAATGCAGGCGCGCAATGGCAAGCTGGTCGAGATTGATCGAAATCGGCAGGTCCGGCAGGCTGAACGTCGACGATTCCGGCGACGGCAGGCTGTTGTCGGGCAGCGGTTTGCGAATGATGTCGATGCGCTCGGCGGCCAGCGACTGGATGCTAAGGCGACCGACGAGAAGCGCGGTGCGGCTCCAGTTCAGCTTGGCATTCTCGATGCGCAGCCAGACGCCTTCGCGGTCAGCAATGGTGATCGAGCCGACGGTTGCTTCCGAAGACAGGACGCCGCTGATGCCGGAAATCGAAATACGGCGGTTCGGCGCGGAAAGCTGGCTTTCAACGAAGGACAAGAAATAGGATTTCTCTTCTTCTGCTGGCGCTTCTGCCTGTTCCTGTCCAGAGGCCTGTTCTTGAGCCTGAGCGGGAACTTGAGCTTGAGCCTGCAACTGCTTCTGCTGTTCTGGCCAGCCGAAGATGACTGCCGTGACGGCGAAAGCGACGAAGGCGATGATTGCGAGAAATTTGGTCAAAACGCCTGTCCTATACCTACGTACAAGCCATAGCTCGGATCACCCGAGCGGCGGTTGAGCGGAACGGCGACATCGAGGCGGATCGGTCCAAGACCGGTCAGATAGCGCAGACCACCACCGACGCCGACACGCATCTGTTCCGAGAAATCGGGAAACGACTTTTCGCCGACATAACCGGCATCGACAAATGCCACCGCGCCGATGGAATCGGTGATGCGGGTGCGCACTTCGCCATTGGCCTCGACCAGCGAGCGCCCGCCGATGATCTCGCCATTGCCTGCGCTAACGCCGATGTTGCGATAGCCGTAACCGCGAACCGAGCCGCCGCCGCCTGCCAGGAAGAGCTGGCTCGGCGGCAGGTCCTCAATCGAGGCGCCGACGATCGAACCGACCTTGAGACGGCCCGCAAGGATCACACGGTCCTTTGCGCCAAAGCCGTAATAAGTGCGGCCTTCGGCGGTGAAACGGGTGGCGAAATTGCCGTACTGGAATTCGTAGAAGGGCTGGATATTGCCTTCCAGATAGAAGCCCGAACTCGGGTCCGGCTTGTTGTTGCGGCTGTCATAGAGAAGATTGCCCTCCAGTCCCGCCGTCGTGAAGCTGCGCGAACCGAAGACGTCGTCATCAAAGTGGCCCTGGCTCGCCTTGGCATAGAGCGCACCTGACAATTCATCGCTGAATATCTGCGTGAAGCCGGTCTTCGCATTGATCGAGGTTTCGGTATAGGCATCCAGCACTTCACGCTTGGCGTCGAGCGCGGCGACAAAATCCGTATCCGGCGTATAGACGCCCGGCTTCGTGAAGCTTGTGCCGACAAGATAGGTAAAATTCTTCGGATCGAAGGAATTGTCCTGCGTGCCGCCGATGCCGCTGATCTTGGCATCGAAACGCAGGCGTTCGCCGCGCCCGAACAGGTTGCGGTGCATCCAGTAGCCGGTCAGGCCGAAACCGTCGATGGTCGAATATTCGGCACCGAAGCCGAAACGGCGCGGCTTGCGCTCCTGCACATTGAGCGTCATCGGCAGGCTGCCATCCGGCTCGATCTTTTCGGCTTCTTCGAAACTCATGGCACGGAATACTTCCATGCGGCCGAGACGCTTCTTGGCTTTCTCGATATCGTCGGGATCGAATTCCTGGCCCTCTTTCAGCCCGGTCATCCAGGCTACGAATTGCGGGTCCATGCGTGCAGTACCGACAACGCTGACCGGGCCGTAATGCGCCTTCTGGCCGGGATCGAGCGAAACATCGGCGGAAACCCGGTTGTCGGCATGATCGGCGACGATGTCCTCGCCGGTCACCCGCGCCTTCGCATAACCCTGCTGGCGCCAGGCCTCGACAGCAAGACGCTCCGCCTTGATAACCGTGCCGGACCGGGCCACCTGTCCGGGCGCGAATCCAGCATCTTCCGGTGATGGCACATGATCGCGCTTGTCGACCGGTGGCGGCGCGATATTGGAAATGGCCGTGCGCGAGAACAGAAACTGCGGACCGGGGTCAACCGAGATTGCGACCTTCGCATCGTTGGGGATTTCCGCATCAGGGGGAATGTCGTTCGCCTCGCGGCCATCGACAAGAATAGAAATCGTGCCGCCATAGCGGCCCTCGCCATAGAGCGCGGCCAGAATGCGACGATAATCGCCGCGCGCCTTGGCCAGCAGACCGGCAGAACCTGAAGCCGGTTTCTCTGCATCGGATACGAGGCCTGAAGCGCCTTCAATCGTGGATTTCAGATCCGCTTCCGTGCCGTCCGCATTCTTGCGGTCGCCCGTAGTCGTGACCTCGACCGTGTAGGTCTTGGGGTCGATGATATCGGGATCTTCCTTCTTGTCCTCGCCCCACAGACGAACACCGAAGATCTCGAACGCCAATGCAGGCGACATCGCGAAGGAGGAAAAATGCGCCGCCAGCAAAAGCACGGCGATGCTCCTTCCCTGTATCGTCCTGTTACTCCAAGTCATACGCGCTACTGTCCGGTTCCTGTCTATGCGGTCGCCTGGCGGCGTCCCGTTCATCACCCCCAAGCCCAGGACGATTCAGGGATTACCATAGGGAGAACGGAAGTCCAAGCAACAACGCTAGATATGGACCATTTCAGTCAATGGAGTATTAACGTTACCACAGCATTGCAATTTCCCGTCTTGATTGAAGCCGTCGCGAATTGCCAAGCGGCCTGATTGCAGGATCATATGCTGTGAAATGCGTAACAGCTCGCCGGCGGGGGTGCTGCCGACGAGCCGCTCATCAGGTCATTGGGAGGAGGGAGGAACGACCTGATCAAGGTGAATTGTGTTGCGACGTCTCCACGGGTCTCAATCAGCGGCCAGCGTGCATCGGACGCATATTGCCGAAGTGGAAACCGCCACCGCCAAAACCGCCGCCGAAGCCACGATTGGCGAATGTCGGACGGTTGAAGCCGCCGAAACCGGTCGGACGCATCACCGGACCAGGGCCCCAATTGTGGCGTATCTGCCCATTGGGCCATCCGCGCCCGCCCCAGTTGCCGCGACCGTTCCACTGCGGGCCATGCCCCCAGCGCGGGTTCCAGCCGCCGCGATTGGACTGGCAGTTGCGACCGATGCAGCCATTGACGTAATTCGGCCCGCCGCGCCAGCCCGGTCCCCAGCCACCGCCCCAACCGGGGCCCCAATAGCCGCCGGTGGCCCAGCCGAGGCCAAGTCCGAGACCGAAGCCCGACCCCCAGCCATCATCGTAACCGTCATTGTTGACGATGACCGTCGTGCTGGACGGCGCCGCATAAGCCGGGCCGCTATAGGCACCGAAGCGAACATAACGCGCCGATACAAAGCCAACCCGGTTGCCGTTGTAAATCTGGCACCAGCCGTTGCGGCAGGAACCGGCGTTGACGGTTGCACCGGCGGGGAGCGCGGCAAGCCGTCCGTAATTGGAACCGGGGCCTGACCGGACATTCACCGAAGCCGAGACATAGGCGGTTGCAGCGGAAGCAATGGCAGGCGTAAACAGAGCGGCAGCAATGACGGCTGCACCAAGAATATGATTACCAGTAAGCACTCTCTTAAATAAAGACATCGCATCTTCTCCAGATTAGCGATCAAATAGAGACGCAATAAAGTACCAAACACAAAAGACAATACGGCAATACCATACGAGATACAAACAACGTCTTCAATAATGGTAAATTTATGGCGTATATTATTTTTTTCTACACTTCGATATTAACGGTAATCATCTTATTTTTACATTAAACAAAAACGCGATTACAGCAAATTGATTAAAAGTTTACATAAGTAACACCCTCCCAGAATGGCAATACGCCAAAAAGAAAAGCGCCCCGGAGGGAACCGGGGCGCCACGCGGCTTTGGGGGGAGAGAGGGAGGATAAAGCCGCGATACGATGCTGGATTACCGGGCTGCATTACCGGGCCGTCAAGGCCAGTTGTTTTGCAAAGGCAATGCGAGCATTTCCAGGCCGGAGCCATCGGAAATGCTCGCGCGCCTTGTTATGGCAGATTGCGCACGTCTTCCGGCGACATGTACATCGGCATCATATTGGTATCGAGGTGATGCATGACCCAGATGGAGCCGGCAAGCACGATGGCCAGAATGATGACCGTGAAGATGAGCGCCAGGATGTTCCAGCCGCCTTCGGACTTTGGATCAAGGTGCAGGAAGTAAACCAGATGCACCAGGATCTGGACGACAGCAATACCGAGCACGATGGCAGCGGTGGTTCCCGGCGTGAAGTAGCCATTCATGGCCATCATGAACGGAACGACGGTAAGGACGACCGCCAGTACAAAGCCGATCAGATAGGACTTCAGGCTGCCGTGGCTTGCGCCGTGGTCATGTGTTTCGTGTGCAGAGCTCATCACAGTACACCCAACAGATAGACAAGGGTAAAGACGCCGATCCAGATAATATCCAGGAAGTGCCAGAAGAGGCTGAGGCACATCACGCGCGTCTGGTTCTTTTCCGTCAGACCGTCACGCAGAAGCTGGGCGGAAAGCACCAGAATCCAGATCAGGCCAGACGTGATATGAAGACCGTGGGTTCCCACCAGCGCAAAGAAGGCCGAGAGGAAAGCGCTGCGGCCCGGACCGGCATCTTCGAGGATCAGGTGATGGAATTCATAGATTTCCATCACGAGGAACGAAGCGCCGAGCAGGAAGGTCACGCCCAGCCAGAACAGCAGGCCGGCACGGTTCTTCTTGAACATCGACAGTGTTGCCAGACCATAGGTCAGCGACGACACCAGCAGCAGCATGGTTTCGATCAGAACGAAGTTCAGATCGAACAGCTCACGGCCGGTCGGACCGCCCGCGAACTGATGCGCCAGAACGGCATAGGTAGCAAACAGCCCCGAGAAGAGAACGCAGTCGCTCATCAGGTAGATCCAGAAGCCGACCAGTGTGGTCGATCCTGCATCGTGATGGTCTTCGTGCGCGGGATGCTCGTTTCCACCCGTGAACGGAGCGGTGGTTGAAATGCTTGCGCTCATCGGAATCAGGCCTCCTGAGCAGTCAGTTGCCGGGTACGGAGGTCTTCGACTTCCTGCACCTCTTCGGCCGAGACGTAATAGTCTCTGTCATTATTGAAGGAGTGAACGATGGCAACGGCCAGCACAGCCACGGCGGAGGCGATTGCCAGCCACCAGATATGCCACACCAAGGCAAAGCCGAGCGGAATATTCAGCATGCCGATGATGAAGCCGGCGCCGGTGTTCTTCGGCATATGGATGCGCGCGAACTTTTCGGTGCGGCGTACATAGCCGTTCTGCTTCATATCCCACCAGCCATCATGATCACGCACATGCGGAACTTCGGCGAAGTTGTAGAAGGCAGGCGGCGAAGCCAGCGACCATTCGAGCGTGCGGCCGGTACCCCAGCTATCGCCATTGTTATCGCGCAGCTTTTCGCGGTCGCGGATCGAAACCGCAATCTGCAGAACCTGGAACACGATACCGCACAGGATGATCGCAACGCCGACGGCGGCAATGATGAGATAGATATGCCATGCCGGATTTTCGGTATGGTTCAGACGACGGGTCATCCCCATCAGGCCGAGCACGTAGAGCGGCATGAAGGCCATAATGAAGCCGACCAGCCAGCACCAGAACGCGTTCTTGCCCAGACGTTCGTTCAGCTTGAAGCCGAAAGCCTTCGGCCACCAGTAGACGAGACCGGCGAAGCAGCCGAACAGAACGCCCGAGATGATCACATTATGGAAGTGGGCGATCAGGAATACCGAGTTGTGCAGCACGAAATCCGCAGGCGGAACCGCGAGCAGAACGCCCGTCATGCCACCGACGACGAAGGTGCACATGAAGCCGATGGTCCACATGACCGGCGTTTCCATGCGAACGCGACCCTTATACATGGTGAAGAGCCAGTTGAAGACCTTCGCCCCTGTCGGGATCGAGATGATCATGGTCGCCACGCCGAAGAAGGCATTGACATTGGCCCCACCCCCCATGGTGAAGAAGTGGTGCACCCAGACCAGGAACGACAGGACCGTGATGGCAACGGTGGCGTAAACCATCGACTTGTAACCGAACAGGCGCTTGCCGGAGAAGGTCGCGACGATTTCCGAGAAGATACCGAAGGCAGGCAGAACCAGAATATAGACTTCCGGGTGGCCCCAAATCCAGATGAGGTTCACATACATCATCGGATTGCCACCGGCATCATTGGTGAAGAAGTGGAAATCCAGATAACGGTCGAGCGACAGCAGAGCCAGTGTGACGGTGAGGATCGGGAAGGCAGCCACGATCAGCACGTTCGAGCAGAGCGCAGTCCAGGTAAAGACCGGAACCTGCATCATGCCCATGCCGGGCGCGCGCATCTTGATGATGGTGGTGATGAGGTTCACACCCGAGAGCAGCGTGCCCATACCGGAAATCTGCAAGGCCCAGATATAATAATCCACCCCGACATCCGGGCTGAATTCCTTGCCCGACAGCGGCGGATAGGCAAGCCAGCCAGTCTTGGCGAATTCACCGATACCGAGCGACAGGTTGATCAGGATCGCACCTGCAACGGTCAGCCAGAAGCTGAGCGAGTTGAGGTATGGGAAAGCCACGTCGCGCGCGCCGATCTGAAGCGGCACGGCAAAGTTCATCAGACCGACAACGAAAGGCATCGCCACGAAGAAGATCATGATCACGCCATGAGCGGTGAAGATCTGGTCGTAGTGATGCGGCGGCAGGAAGCCTTCATTGGCGCCGGAGGCCAGAGCCTGCTGGGCACGCATCATGACGGCATCCGAGAAGCCGCGGAACAGCATCACGAGTGCCAGAATGATGTACATGACCCCGATGCGCTTGTGGTCGACGGATGTAAGCCAGTCGTTCCAGAGCGGAGTCCATTTGCGGTAATAGGTAATGGCTGCCAGAATAGCGAGCGCCCCGCCAGCCACCGCGGCCAAAGTGACCATGATGATTGGCTCGTGATAGGGTATCGCTTCGAGCGTAAGTTTTCCGAACATTTTTTATCACGCTTCGATTGGAGCGGTTCCGGGAGGGCCGACAATGGCTTTCATTCCGGAACCGCGTGAAACAAGGGACTGAATGCGGATGGCCGCGACCTCATCCGAGGTCACGGGCCAATCGGCACATCAATTTTCGAGCTGCGAGAGGCGCTGCGGCTGGACTGCGCAGATGATGTCGCTTGCCCACTGGCTGAAATCGACAGGCGAAGACTTGCGCAGATTTGCGCGCGCTTCGCGGATCATCTGTTGACGATGCATTTCGTCATCCATGCAGACGGACTTGCCGTCCCAGCAGCGGTTCACGATGTTGTGGAACAGCGCCTGGTCACTGAAGGTGAAGAACTGCGGCGGAACCTTCTCGCTCGGCTGCACCAGCGAGGCGTAACGGTCGCGGCTCAGCTCTTCGCCATTCGCCTTGGCCTTCACATCAGCCACCCACTTGTCGAAGTCGGCCTGATTATAAGCATGCGCCTTGAAGCGCATCTGGGCAAAGCCCTGACCGCTATAGTTGGCGGAGATACCGTCGAATTCGCCTGCATGATTGGCAACCAGATGCAGCTTCGTCTGCATGCTCGGCATGGTGTAGACCTGACTGCCGAGCTGCGGAATGAAGAAGGAATTCATGATGTTGCTGGAGGTCAGCTTGAAGTTGACCGGCACATCGACCGGCATTGCCATCTCGTTGACGGTGGCGATGCCCTGATCCGGATAGATGAAAAGCCATTTCCAGTCGAGCGCGACGACTTCGACATTGATCGGCTTCGCGTTCGATTCCAGCGGGCGATACGGATCGAGCTTGTGCGTGCTGATCCAGGTCACCGTGCCCAGAACGACAATGATTGCCATCGGGATGAGCCAGACGGCAAGCTCGATCTTGGTCGAGTGGTGCCAGTCGGGCTGGTAATCCGCCTTCTCATTCGAGGCGCGGTACTTCCATGCGAAATACAGCGTCATGAAGATGACGGGAAGCACGACGAGCAGCATGATGCCGGTCGCAAAAAGGATGAGATCGCGTTCTGCCACGCCGACTTCCCCTTTCGGGGAGAGCAGGACCTGGTTCTCGCAGCCGGCGAGAAACGCCGTGAGGGCCAAGACGGCGAACGAAACGATCGTCCGGGGGGTGCCGTGTTTCATTTGTCTTTCCATCCTGCGCGCAGAGTGTCATCTCCGGCGCATGCGTCATTTCCTAGATTTCGGTAAATTCTGAAATTTCCAAAAATACCGTTATAACGAATAATCCCGTTTGTCACGTGCCTGACGAAAATTGTACTGGATCGTAATGTCGCGCCCAAAAACAGGCATTTTGCATAAATAATCCGGCCTGATCGCAGATGCGGCGATGTCTTGGGCCGCCTCTCAAGCCACATCTCGGGCAATGCGTAATGCGATAAATCCAACGATCAGTGTATCAGAGGCCGGATATCAAAGGCCGAGTATCTAAAGGATCAACGCCCTGACGGATTTTCTCGAAATATAGCCAACCGTCAGACGCGGCGGAGCGAATAGGCCCAAAGGATGGGGTTTGCAAGATGAAAACCGCCGTCTGCCCCCGAATAAACGGGATTGTGATGGAAATTTACCGGAGTCACCGCAAATTATGCGGGTAAATTTGAAGATACTTATGTAATTCACCGGCTTTCAGGCAACTGCCCTGATCCACCTCCACCGTTTCATTGATGCGCGACCGGTAAAAATGACGGGCAGCGAAGAACGGTTTATCCTCAGCGCTTTGTATGCTTATACCAAGGCGCTGAGATGCTAACGCATCACGCCTTGAAAAAGTTCAATCGCCACTCGGGCTTAACCAAAGTCCATTGAGTTTCACTCAATGGACTTTGGTATTAGAGGGCGTTTCGATCTGGAACATTTCCTGTTTTCCTGAATCATTGGAGATGCTCTATTGAAAGAGCTGCGAGGGAATTGGGGGGAGAAATGATATTTGCCGAAATGCCGCTCGATGAAGCCGAAGGAACAATTCTCGGCTATGCGATCACGGCAGGCGCGCTCACTTTACGCAAAGGCACAGTTCTCGATGCCCTCAATCTCGCTCTGCTGCGAGAGGCAGGCATAGGTTCGGTTCTGGCCGCGCGTCTGGAAAAAGGGGACATCGGCGAGGATGAGGCAGCCCTCACCATCGGGCGCGTGCTTGCTTCCGCCGAGATAGAGATCGGCAATGCCACAACCGGGCGGGTCAACCTCCATGCCCGGCGAAACGGCGTATTTTCTGCCGATATCGACCGTATCGATACGGTCAATGCGCATGATGTGCGTATTTCCGTCGCGACGCTGCGCAATCATATGCGGGTGGAAGCCGGGCAGATGATCGCCACCGTCAAGATCATTCCTTTCGCCGTGCCGGAGACCCTGTTGCAGGAGATCGGCCTTGATAGACAACCGGCACTTCATGTCTACTCTTTCAACGGTTTACGAATCGGGCTGATCCAGTCGCGCCTCCCCTCAATACGCGAAACGGTTCTGGAGAAGACGCGCGAACTGATGGAAAAGCGCGCTGTCCGAAATGGTGGGACGCTTGTTTGCGAAAAACGCGTCGCACACGATCAGTCCGCACTGGCGGTGGCAATCGCGGATGTCAGCCCGGCCTGCGACATTATCGTGATTTTCAGCGCTTCGGCTGTCGCGGACGAGGCGGATATCGTACCGCAATCGATCCGTATTTCAGGCGGCGAAATCCTGCGCATCGGCATGCCGGTCGATCCCGGCAATCTGCTGGTTCTTGGCCAGCGTGACGGCAAATATATTGTCGCGGCCCCCGGCTCGGCCCGTAGCGCCCGCGAAAACAGCCTCGACTGGGTGCTGGATCGCCTGATGGCGGGGATTGCGCTTTCTGCCGACGACCTTTCCCGGATGGGGGTGGGCGGACTGGTGCTGTAGCCTGCATCGTCGCGCAATGCACGGCTTCAGCAAACCTCAGATCGCGTAGTCGAAAACCAGTATCCCTTCGATGCCGCCGTCGGCTGCTTCGACAAGGCTTTTGCCAACCTTCGCGTGTTCTGGATGCGGAAGATAAGCATCCCGCGCCGCGCCATCCGTGAAATCGACGACGAAACCGTGCCGGAATCCCTTTTCGAGACTTTCCGGGCTGTTGTTTTCGCCAGCCGTGATGGACAGGATGCCGCCGATTTTGCCCTTGAGGGCCACAACTGCCTGCAGTTTTTCTTCGATCTGCGCGGCTTCAAGTTCCGGCCTGAATTTGATGAGAACGATATGACGTATCATGAACGGTTTCCGTGATTGAAAACAGCATCGCGCCGCCTCTGGAAATGGCGGCGTGCAACCTCTCTCATACGGTATTTATCAAACAGAGAAAATGCTTCCGCTACATCCGGTGGAACGGAACAACATCAGGATCAGCATCGGAAGCCATTTCTCGGGTCAAACCCCGCTGAAACTAGCCTGCCGTTAGTATTCGAACTCTTTTTTGACGTGGACTTATCTGCTCGGACCGGACCGGTCCCCAGTGCATGTATCTCGCGCCTTTCAGCGACATTCCAAAAGCGAAAAAGGCCGGGTTGAACCCGACCTTCCGCTTTCACCTGAGTTACGCCAGTACATCCGTGGTCGCGATCCCAAGTGAATTCCCGATATGCAGATGAATATAACCCGTCTGCATTTCAGGAATATGACATTGCGGGCAGTGGCCAGATTGCTCCAAAACCGGTTCAATCCGGCCCTGCCCCGACAGTCCCGGCACACAAACCGTCGCCTGAAACTGCCGTATTCGCCCGATAGGCGTCTCTTGCACGCCCAATTCTATTCCCGTCAAACCCGCTTCTGCAGGTTGACGTCTATATTTCCCGCTTCAAACACCCCGATCCATCGCCCGACAGATACGGTTGGCAACCGACCGTCCGCGCGATCAGCGCCTTTACTCGAAACGTTTCTTTGCCAAGCCGTCATCGGCTTGGGTGCAGGTTTGCCGCGATGCCGCGATGCTTTGCACCCAGCGGGCCGCAGAACAGGTCGTTCAGGCCGCCATTGGTGTTTCTGCCAGATCGGGATGGTTGTAATTCCACACCTCGATCAGGCATTGCCGCATCAAATCAAGATCGACCGGACCGATCCGGCTCAGTACAAGATCGAGTTCGTCGGGCTCTACGCCCCGGTTGAGTAACTCAACAATCGCCTCAATCAGAATTCGTTTATCGTCAAATCTGTAGCGCTGCATAAACCTGCTCCGCTAGCTGCCCCAACACATGGTCATAGATTAAACGGTCATGGTTAACCGAAGCTTAAGCCCCGAAAATCCAACGCAATTTACCGACACCACGAACTGACACAGATGTTGCCCCCAACATTGTTCCCGCACGCATCCCAGGGAAATTTTACAAATAACTCAAACAGAACAAATGAAATATCTTCTTCTTTCGAACAAGATTAAGTCTAAATCTTAGTATATTCTATCCGAAAGCCAAGAAGAAATTTCCAGCCAGCTATATTTTATTATTTACTTGCGTTTGAATGAGGCCCCTATGTCGTTCTTTCGGAAATACGTTGAATGGTCCTTTAGCTATGCCCGGCTGGCCGGGCTTGGGCTGCTTATCGGATCGAGCATCATGGGCGGCTATCTCTATACGCTGCAATATAAGGGCAATGTTCACACCATCATCGACGGGCAGGCTTATCGTTCCAACCAGCCAGACCCGGCGCGCATCGCTTCCTTGCAGAAGCTCTACGGCATCAAGACCATCATCAACCTGCGCGGCCCCGAACCCGGCTCGAAATGGTATGATGAAGAGATCGCAGCCGCAAAGACGCTTGGCATCAAGCACGCCGATTTCGAAATGTCGTCTAGACGACAGTTAAACCCCGCACAAACCAGACAGCTTATCGCCCTGATGCAGAATGCGGAAAAGCCGGTTCTCATCCATTGCAAATCCGGCGCCGACCGCACCGGCCTGGCTGCGGCGCTCTATGTGGCTGCGGTGGCGAAGGGCAGCGAAAGCAAGGCCGAACGGCAAATGTCCATCGCCTACGGGCATTTCGGTTTTCCGCTCAGTCCAACCTACGTGATGGAAAAGACATTCGAGGCCATCGAAGCGGAACTGGGCTATACTGGCTCCTGACGGCGTCGCACGTCCCAAACGCAAAACGCCGGGGATAAACCCCGGCGTTTTTCTATCTCAAGGCAATGATCTTATTCGAGGCCGACGATCTTGCCGTCATCCCACTTGAAGATGTCGAAGCTCGGCGAGCTGAGATCGCCGCTTGCGCCATAGGTCAGCGTGCCGATAGCGGTTTCGATCGGCTTGCCGTCATGCAGCGCCTTGGCAACCGCAGCGGAATCGTCAGCCGAACCGGCGCTCTCGATACCAGCCTTGATGACTTCCACAGCGGCATAAGCGTTCATGGTGAAGGCTTCAGCCGGGATGCCCTTGGCCTTGAGCGCCTCGATAGCATCCTTGGAAGCCGGGTTCTTGGTGGCGTCCTTGGCATTGGTGAACAGCGTACCCTGCGCATTGGTGCCGCCGATTGCCCAATATTCGGTGTTGGACAGGCCTTCACCGCCGAGTACCAGCGCCTGCATGCCAGCATCATGCAACTGACGCGACAGAAGACCGCCCTCGGCATGATAACCGCCGAAATAGACGATTTCGGTGCCAGCGGCCTTCAGCTTGGAAACGAGCGCGCTGAAGTCCTTGTCTCCGGGGGTAACCGAATCATATTGAACTTCGGTGACACCGCCCTTGTTGATCGCAGCCTTGAAGGCGTCAGCCAGACCCTTGCCATAGGCACCCTTGTCGTGGATCACGGCGACCTTCTTGTCCTTGAAATTCTTCAGGACATAGTCGGCCATGACTTCCGCCTGCTGGTCATCGCGACCGCAGGTGCGGAACACGTTTTCCAGATTGCGTGCAGTCAGATCCGGGCCGGTGGCGGTCGGGGTGACCATCAGGACGCCGTTTTCCGAGAACACGTCGGAAACAGGGATGGCAACGCCAGTCGTGACCGGGCCGACAACGAACTTGATACCGTCGCCGACGATCTGGTTGGCGGCGGAAACGCCCTGCTTCGGTTCGCCGGCATCGTCGGCAAACTTCAGAACGACTTTCTCGCCCTTGATGCCGCCAGCCTTGTTGATGACTTCAACGGCGGTTTCCGCACCCTTCTTCACCTGGTCACCGAAAGCGGCGACAGGACCCGTCAGCGGTGCGACAACGCCGATGGTGATGTCTGCATAAGCAGCGCTGGCAAAGCCGAGTGTAGCTGCAAAAGCCACGCTGGACAGAAGTTTCAGGTTCATTCTTTTTCTCCTTTGGTGGGGCAGCGTCCTCCGACGGCCCCGAGACAACCCTTGCCGGTCAAATCTCAGCGCATCCGCGCTGCCGAATTGCCAGGCCCTCCCTTTTGTTCATCGCATGATCTCAAAGGGTCAATCCAAAAGCGCGCTCCCCACTCATCGAAGAGGTCCGAGCCATAATATTATCCGAAATTGCATCCGCCCTTTCGGAATCATGCTCCAGAACGGGAGCGAGCTTTCATGATGTAATAAGAATGCATTTCCGGCTTCCGATTGCAAGGGGCCAAGTGCCCGCAACTACAACGAAAAACGGCTCCTCCCAAAGTCTTAGTTCCCTCCCTTCCATGATGGTGATTTCTTCGCAAAAAAGGCCGCAATTCCCTCTGCGGCCTCTGGCGTTTCCCATGTATCTGCAAGACGGGTCAGCGTCATTTCGATGACGGCCTCGTCTATCGGTGCGCCCAGCGCATGAACCAGCCGCTTGGAGGCGGCAACCGCTGCGGGCGCGGTGGAAAAATAGGGTTTGATCTCTGCCTCTATCGCCACATCGAGACGTTCGGCCTCGACCACCTCATGCAGAAGGCCGATGCGCCGCCCCTCCTCGGCATCGAAAAGGCGGGCGGACGTGAATGTGCGCAGCGCATTGGCCTGCCCGATGCGCGCCACCACATAGGGGCTGATGGTTGCCGGTATCAGACCAAGTTTCGTCTCCGTCAGCCCGAAGCGCGCGCCGGAAACGCTGATCGCCGCATCGCACACGCTGATGAGACCCACACCGCCACCATAGGCCTGACCGTTGACGCGCCCGATCAGCGGTTTTGGCAGATCGCGTAGCGCTTTCAGCATGAGGGCGAGCTTGCGCGCTTCTTCAATCCGCTGGGCGCGCGTGGCTGTCACCTGCTCCTGCATCCATCCTAGATCGCCACCCGCGCAGAAACTCGCGCCGGTGCCGGTCAGAACCACGAGGCGCACAGCTTTGTTGTCCGCCAGATGCAGCGTCGCCGTCAGAAGCTCATCGATCATCCGACCGGACAGCGCATTGTGCTGCTCTGGACGGTTGAGCACCAGTGTCGCGACGCCGCGCGCGTCAATCGAAACATCGATTGTCTCAAAAGCGCTCATAAATCCCCCTAGGCCGCTTTATCCTGACGCAGCGCCTCAGCGAACAAGGCCGCCGATCTAAGCTTGTTCAGATCAAGGCCGGTTTCAAAACCCATTTCATGCAGCATCTCGACGACGGAAACCGTATCGACATTGCCCTTGGCGCCCGGTGCGAAAGGACAGCCGCCGAGGCCACCGACCGAAGCATCGAACACCCGCAGGCCCTTCTCCAGACTGATGCGGATATTGTCGAGCGCGCGGCCACCCGTGTCGTGATAATGGCCAGCAAGGCTGTGTGCAGGCGCAATGGCCAGCACCGCGTCAAGCATCGCCGCAACCTTGTCCGGCGTACCGCGCCCGATCGTGTCGCCGAGGCTTACTTCGTGACAGCCGAGCGAGAAGAGCTGCTCGGTCACATCGGCAACCGCTTGCGGGGCCACCAGCCCGTCATAGGGGCATTCGACCACGCAGCTCACATAGCCGCGAATGGCAAGCCCGTCATTGATGGCAGCGCCGATGACAGGTGACAGCCGCTCGATGCTTTCGGCAATCGTGCAATTGATATTGGCTTTCGAAAACCCTTCCGAGGCGGAAATGAAAACCGCAATCTCATCGACATTCGCAGCAGCGGCAGCTTCATATCCCTTCATGTTGGGCACGAGTACCGAGTAACGCACGCCGTTGGCGCGGCGAATCCCGGCCATGACTTCCCCCGCATCGGCCAGTTGCGGCACCCATTTCGGGCTAACGAAACTCGTTGCCTCGATGCGGGCATAGCCGCAATCCGACAGGCGGTCGATCAGTGCGACCTTGTCCGCTGTCGGCACAAACCGCTTTTCATTCTGCAGGCCATCACGCGCAGCCATTTCAACGATTTCTACGTGTTCAGCCATGTTCTTCCTCCAGTTCTACAAGAAGGATGCCTTCATTGACCTGATCGCCCGCTGCAACAGTTACGGACGAAACCTTGCCGTCGCGCGGCGCGGTCAGTGACAGTTCCATCTTCATCGCTTCCATCGTTACAAGCGGATCGCCCTTGGCGACGCTTGCACCCTCCACGACGGAAACCAGTCGTACCAGTCCCGGCATCGGTGACAGGATGCGGCTTTCGCTTGAGGTGTCCTCTTCCGCGCCAACAGACTGCACATGATGAAATATGGTGTCGCGACCTTCGAGTTGCACGGTCACATCATGCCCGATGCGCACGACGGACGCCTCCGACACGCGTCCATCGACAGCAAAGCGAACCAGCCCGTTCTTATGCTCACGAATTTCGATGGTGCCGAAAGCAAAGCCGAAATGCCTGTCGCCCCTGGTCGTGAAGCTGACCGTGTGGCGCTCGCCTTGATGATCGATCAGTATCGATCGCGATGCTTCCCCCCAAAGCCGGAACCCGCGCAGATCCGACCATGGATCGCCTTTTCGTGGCGCATCTAGGAGGTCGAGGGCACCAAGCGCAGCCAGCGCAAAGGCGATGTCGGAAGGCTGCTCCTCTGTGAAAAGCGCCGCTGTCTCGCGCCCGATCAGCCCGGTATCGACATCGCCTGCGCGGAAGGCATCCAGATTGCAGAGCGCCGACAGGAACTGGCGATTGGTGACGAGGCCAGCGATCCGGGTCTTGTTTAATGCCGCATCAAGCCGGTTCAGCGCCGCATCGCGCGTTGCGCCATGAGCGATGATCTTTGCGATCATCGGATCGTAGAACGGCGTGATCGTGTCGCCGGTTCGAACACCGGAATCGACACGCGCATTCTCAGGCGGCGCGAACAGAGCAAGCTTGCCGGTTGCAGGCAGGAAATCCCGCGCCGGGTCTTCCGCATAAAGCCGCGCTTCGAACGCCCAGCCATCGATCACAAGTTCGTCCTGCCGTTTCGGCAAGGCTTCGCCGGAAGCCACGCGCAATTGCCACTCGACCAGATCGAGGCCGGTGATCGCTTCCGTCACCGGATGTTCGACCTGTAGCCGCGTATTCATTTCCATGAAGAAGAAGCGGTCCGGGCGTAGCCCTTCCGAGACATCGGCGATGAACTCCACCGTGCCAGCGCCGGAATAGCCAATGGCCAATGCGGCCTTCACCGCAGCCTCGCCCATGGCCGCACGCATATCCGGCGTCATGCCGGGTGCTGGCGCTTCCTCGATCACCTTCTGATGGCGGCGTTGCAGCGAGCAATCGCGCTCGAAAAGATGCACCGCATTGCCGTGATTATCGCCAAAAACCTGCACCTCGATATGGCGCGGTTTGGTCATGTATTTTTCCACCAGCACGGCGCTATCGCCAAACGAGGCTTCCGCCTCGCGTCGTGCACTGTCCAGCGCCGCTGAGAAATCCGCTGCCTGATCGACGCGGCGCATGCCCTTGCCGCCGCCGCCCGCCCGCGCCTTGATGAGCACGGGATAACCGATACGGTTCGCCTCGCTTTTGAGGAAAGCGCCATCCTGATTGTCGCCGTGATAGCCCGGCACAACCGGCACACCGGCTTGTTCCATCAGCGCCTTGGCGGCGTCTTTCAGCCCCATGGCGCGAATGGCTTTTGCCGATGGGCCGATGAAGGTGAGTCCCGCCGTCTCGACGGCATCCACAAAACCGGCATTTTCGGAGAGAAAACCATAGCCCGGATGGATCGCCTGCGCGCCGGTTTCCAGCGCGGCCCTGATGATCGCATCGGCATTCAAATAGCTTTGCGCCGAAAGTGCGGGGCCAACGCGTACCGCCTCGTCAGCCATTTCGACATGCAGCGCGTTGGCATCCGCATCGGAATAGATCGCGACAGTGGCAACGCCCAGTTCACGCGCCGTGCGAATGACCCGCCAGGCAATTTCTCCGCGATTGGCAATCAGTATCTTTTGAAACATCTGATTGTCTTCCTACATTCTGAAAATGCCAAAGCGCGTCGGCTCGACCGGCGCATTCAGCGTGGCGGAAAGCGATAGTCCCAGCACTTCGCGGCTCTTGCGCGGATCGACGATGCCATCGTCCCAAAGCCGCGCCGAGGCATAGAGCGGATGGCTCTGGCGCTCGAACATTTCGAGCGTCGGGCGCTTGAATTCCGCTTCCTCTTCCGCCGACCATGTGCCGCCGGTTCGCTCGATCCCGTCGCGCTTGACGGTTGCCAGCACGCCAGCCGCCTGCTCCCCGCCCATGACCGCGATGCGGCTGTTCGGCCAGGTCCACAGGAAGCGCGGTGAATAGGCCCGCCCCGCCATGCCATAATTGCCCGCACCATAAGACGCGCCGATCAGCATGGTGATCTTCGGCACATTGGCCGTCGCGACCGCTGTCACCAGCTTGGCGCCGTGCTTGGCGATGCCTTCGGCCTCATATTTACGCCCGACCATGAAGCCGGTGATGTTCTGCAAAAACACCAGCGGAATATTGCGCTGGCAGCAAAGCTCGATGAAATGCGCGCCCTTCAGCGCCGCTTCGGAAAACAACACGCCATTGTTGGCAATGATCCCGACCGGCATGCCGTAAACGCTGGCAAAACCGCACACAAGCGTAGTGCTGTAGCGCGCCTTGAACTCATCGAAATCCGACCCGTCGACCAGCCGTGCGATCACCTCGCGCACATCATAGGGAATGCGCGTATCGGCGGAAACGACGCCCAGAATTTCCTCCGGGTCGTAAAGCGGAGCGGCGCCGTCACCTCTCGCAATGAAGCTGCGCTTCTCGCTATTGAGATTGGCGGCAATGGCGCGCGCGATCTGCAAGGCATGCGCGTCGTCATTGGCCAGATGATCGGCCACGCCGGACAGCCTTGTATGCACATCGCCGCCGCCGAGATCTTCCGCCGTCACCACTTCACCGGTCGCAGCTTTGACCAATGGTGGACCGGCCAGAAAAATCGTGCCCTGCCCCCGCACGATCACCGTTTCGTCGCTCATGGCAGGCACGTAAGCACCGCCTGCCGTGCACGAACCCATGACCACCGCCACCTGCGGAATGCCCGCCGCCGACATCTGCGCCTGATTATAGAAGATGCGCCCGAAATGGTCGCGATCCGGGAAAACCTCGTCCTGATTGGGTAGGTTCGCGCCGCCGGAATCGACCAGATAGATGCAGGGCAGACGGTTTTCGCCCGCAATCTCCTGCGCGCGCAGATGCTTCTTTACCGTGACTGGATAATAGGTGCCGCCCTTCACCGTCGCATCGTTGCAGACGATCATGCAGTCGCGGCCCGACACGCGCCCGATGCCGGTGATGATCCCGCCGGAAGGGGCCGCGCCGCCATACATGCCATGCGCTGCCGTCAGCCCGACTTCGAGAAAAGGCGAGCCGGGATCGAGCAATTGCGCCACGCGTTCGCGCGGGAGCAGTTTTCCGCGCGAAACATGGCGTTCGCGCGCTTTTTCGCCACCGCCATCGATGGCAAGGCGAGACGCCTCGGCCACGATATCGATGGCCTCAAGCATGGCTTTGCGATTGGCCTCGAAGCTGGCACTGCGCGTCGAGATTTCCGATTTCAGGACCGGCATCAGCGGGTCTCCTGAAAGAGTTCCCGTCCGATCAGCATGCGCCGGATTTCCGAGGTGCCCGCACCGATTTCATAAAGCTTGGCGTCGCGCAGCAGACGACCGGTCGGATAATCGTTGATATAGCCGTTGCCGCCCAGCGCCTGTATCGCCTGCAGGGCCATCTGCGTAGCATTTTCAGCCGTATAGAGAATGCAGCCCGCCGCGTCCTTGCGCGACGTCTCGCCCCGGTCGCAGGCCGCAGCCACCGCATAAGTGTAGGCGCGCGAGGCATTGAAGGTCACATACATGTCGGCAAGTTTGCCCTGCATAAGCTGAAACTCGCCAATCGGCTGGTCGAACTGCTTGCGCTCATGCACATAAGGCACGACGACATCAAGGCACGCCGCCATGATGCCGAGCGGACCGCCCGACAGCACCACGCGTTCATAATCGAGCCCGGACATCAGCACATTGACGCCCTTGCCTTCCGTCCCGAGCAGGTTTTCGGCAGGCACTTCGCAATCTTCGAACACCAGTTCGCAGGTGTTGGAGCCGCGCATACCGAGCTTGTCGAGCTTCTGCGCCGTGGAGAACCCCGCAAACCCCTTTTCGACAATAAAGGCGCTGATCCCGCGTGAGCCGGCCGACGGGTCGGTCTTGGCGTAGACCACCAGCACATCGGCATCGGGGCCGTTGGTGATCCACATCTTGTTGCCGTTCAGCACATAGGTCTGCCCACGCTTTTCGGCACGAAGCTTCATCGAGACGACGTCGGAACCGGCACCCGGCTCGGACATGGCGAGCGCGCCGACATGCTCGCCGGAAATGAGTTTTGGCAAATATTTCGCGCGTTGTTCGGTCGAGCCGTTCCGCTTGATCTGATTGACGCAGAGATTGGAATGGGCGCCATAGCTGAGGCCGATGGAAGCGGAAGCCCGGCTGATTTCTTCCATCGCGATGCAATGGGCAAGATAGCCCATGCCTGCACCGCCATATTCTTCGGGCGCCGTAATGCCGAGTACGCCAAGCTCACCCAGTTCACGCCAAAGATGCATTGGAAATGCGTTGTTGCGATCGGTTTCAGCGGCCAGCGGCGCAATGCGGCTTTCCGCAAAACGGCGCACCGTATCGCGAAGGGCTTCGATCTCCTCGCCAAGACCGAAATTGATGCCCGATGCAAACATACTCGTCCTCCACAAGTTCTGCGCGGCAACCATCTTTTGCAAGATGGCTTATATGCAAGGCAGAGTGTCTCGTGAATTTCGAATAGGCAACCGTTTTGCATGGCGTTCTGTGGCTATTTATTACCGGATAACGAAATTTTGTTACGCCCGTTACCCAATAACTCCAAGCAATTGGAGGCTGATCAAATCAGTCCTCATGAAGCTCGGCTAAATCGCGGTAAAGCTCCAGCGCTTCCGGGTTGGCCAGCGCCTCGCGATTCTTCACGTCGCGTCCATGCACGATATCGCGCACGGCAAGTTCAACGATCTTGCCGGATTTGGTGCGCGGAATATCTGCGACAGGAACGATCTTCGCCGGGACATGACGCGGAGTCGCGCCTGTGCGGATCTTGGTCTTGATGCGCGCCTTGAGGTCGTCATCGAGCATCACACCTTGGGCGAGGCGCACGAACAGCACCACCCGCACATCCTTGTCCCAATCCTGCCCGATGCAGAGCGCTTCGGCGATCTCCGGCATCTGCTCGACCTGATTGTAGATTTCCGCCGTACCGATACGCACGCCGCCGGGATTGAGCGTCGCATCCGAACGGCCATGGATTATGATACCGTCATGTTCGGTCCATTCGGCAAAATCGCCATGGCACCAGATATTGTCGAAACGCTCGAAATAGGCTGCCTGATATTTCGCTCCGTCCGGATCGTTCCAGAATTGCAGCGGCATGCAGGGAAAAGCCTTGGTGCAGACCAGTTCACCCTTTTCGCCACGCACCGGCTTGCCATCGTCGTTCCAGACATCGACGGCCATGCCAAGACCAGCCCCCTGGATTTCACCCAGCCAGACAGGTTCGATGGGCACGCCCAGCACGAAACAGGATACGATATCCGTACCGCCGGAAATGGACGCAAGATGCACATCGGACTTGATCGCCTCATAGACGAAGGCAAAGCCTTCCGGCGATAGCGGCGAGCCGGTAGACGATACGGTGCGCAGCGCCGACAGATCGTGCGTTTCGCCAGGTTTCAATCCGGCTTTCAGCACAGCATCGATGAATTTCGCGGAAGTGCCGAAATAGGTCATACCCTCAGCGGCAGCATAATCGAACAGCGCATTTCCATCGGGATAGAAGGGTGAGCCGTCATAAAGCAGCAAGGTCGCACCCGAGGCTATGCCAGAGGCAAGCCAGTTCCACATCATCCAGCCGCATGTGGTGAAATAGAAGAACTTGTCGCCTTCGCGAATATCCGCATGCAGGCGCTGTTCCTTCAGGTGCTGCAACAAAACACCACCGGCGCGATGAACAATGCATTTCGGGATGCCGGTCGTGCCGGAGGAAAACAGAATGTAGATCGGGTGATCGAAAGGCAGACGCGTGAATTCGACAGGCTTGGCCGTAACCGCGTTCAGCACGTCATCGAGCGCAATGCCCTTCTCGGCTTTCTGCGCAACGGCTTCCGCCTCGCCCAGATAAGACACGATCACCGACCGTTGCAGCTCCGGCAGTCTTGCCGTCACTTCCGCCACCTTGTCGGTCACCTCGATGCGCTTGCCATTGTACCAGTAGCCGTCGCAGGCGAAGAAAAGCTTCGGCTCGATCTGGCCGAAACGATCCAGCACGCCCTGCACACCGAAATCCGGCGAGCACGACGACCAGACGGCACCGATGGACGAAGCGGCCAGCATCAGGGCTACGGCCTCCGGCATGTTGGGCATCATGCCCGCCACGCGGTCGCCAGGCTGAACGCCTTCCGCCAGCATGAATTGCTGGAGTTTTGAGACCAGCGCGTGGAGATCGTCCCAGGTCAGACGGCGCTCGACCTTGTCTTCGCCACGAAAGACGATGGCTTCCTCGTCGCCGTGGTAGCGCAACAGGTTCTCGGCAAAATTGAGCCGCGCTTCGGGGAAGAACTTTGCCTCGCGCATATGCCCCTTGTCGACAAGGGCCGTGTTGCCACGCTCTCCGATGACCGCGCAGAAATCCCATACGAGTTGCCAGAACCCGGCGCGATCCTCGACAGACCAGCGATGCAGCGCGGCATAGTCCGGCAGGCTCTGGCCTGTGCGTTGTTCTGCACGAATGCGGAATTGCTCCAGATTGCTGGCCGCGATGCGCCCCGCATCCGGTTGCCACAGCGGACGGTCATGCGAAAACTGCGTGGGGACTGCGTTGGTGCTCATCATTCCTCCCGGTAACGGCCAGTAACGGTGTGAAGCCCGCCCCTCTCCCGATGGGCTTCGTCACGAGTTTCTACAGCATCGGCCCAAAAATCGGAATCGATTTTTGGAAAGTACAATGCGTAGATTCAATCATTTAGAGCGACCTTTGTGTCCAAATGGACGCACGGCACTCTAAGAGCATAATCCGACGAGATGAAATGATGATCGACAGGATTGTCGTTTCAGCAGGAAATTTTTGGATGACGTTCTATTTATCAATTTCAAGGCATTGTTGAGCGCAATGTAGGCGTGGAAGGTGCCTGATACGAGAATTTCGATGCACGCGTCAGTCCGCGGCAGCGAAATGCTCCATCTGGTCGGTAAAGGCTTTCTGGAATGCGGGCCGTGTCGTGGCGCGCTCGACATAGGCACGGCAAACAGGATGCTGCGCCAGTCCGTCGAAGTGATCGACCAAACGCAACACGTCAGCCATCAGAATATCGGCAACCGAGAAACTGTCCGTCAGCCATTCACGGCCTGACAGTGCCTGTTCCATATGCCCCAGCCGACCGGCCAGGAAACTATCCATGAGCTGACGTCCCGGTGTCTGCTCTTCATCACCGGTGAATTTATAGAGGGCGAGTGGCAAGACGGCCATTTCGACCGAATTCAATGCAGCAAACAGCCATTGTATGACCTCGTTTCGTGCCCTCGCATCGCCCGGCAGGAGCGCGTCGCTCTTCTCGGCGATATGAAGCAGGATAGCGCCGCTTTCGAAGACCGACATATCGCCATCGATCAGCCATGGCACCTGCCCGAAGGGCTGATGGGTGAAATGTTCGGGCCCCCGATTCTTGAACGGAACGCCTTCGACGCGATAGGGCAGCCCGGCTTCCTCCAGCGCCCAACGCACCCGGAGATCACGCACAAAGCCGCGCGGCATTTTGGGAACCCAGTCAAACGTCGCCAAGATCATCTCTGTCATGGGAAACGACATAGCGCTCCAGCCGGTTTTGTCCAATGACAGTCATCGGCCTGGCGGAGCATGCAAGGAAAACGCAAAATATCGCTGACTTTCAGCGACAATCCTTAGAACTTTTTGGGAAGGAAATTTGGTGGAGCCAAGCGGGATCGAACCGCTGACCTCCTGCATGCCATGCAGGCGCTCTCCCAGCTGAGCTATGGCCCCATCAGACCTCTTTCGAGGCGCATCGGGCAGGACTTGCTGCCCGGTGTGGCGGCTTATTAAATGGCGTTCGTCAGAAGATCAAGAGCTAAATCGCAACTCTTTTCACATCTGCCAAAAATAATTCACAGATCGAGCTGAAGCACCATGCGGATGCGCTTCAAACGAAACGAGGCGCCCCGAAGGCCGCCTCGCAAAAAGCATCAGATCTTGATCCGCAGACGGATCAACCCTCTTCGTCGTCGCCGCCGACACCACCGCCGAGAATGCCCGACATGTCGTCGTCCTCGTCTTCCTCTTCTTCGAGGAAGGTGTCTTCATCGTCGTCGCCGAGATCAACATCGTCGTCGTCGTCGCCCAGATCCGGCAAATCGTCGCCGCTGCCTTTGGCTTCGTCGTCGGCATCCTCGAGCGAAACGAATTCCGGCTTTTCGAGTGCCGTATCGACTTCTTCCTCTTCGGTTTCCTCTTCGACAATGCGGCTTTCAAGCGTGGAGTCGAAGTACGAACGCGGATAGGAAATGCCGGTATAGGGCGAAACGATCGGATCGCGATTGAGATCGTAAAATTTCTTGCCCGTTTCCGGGTCGATACGCTTGGTACCTAGTTCAGCTTTTGTCACGTCTAGCCTCGTTAATTTGCACGGGGACACAAATTCATAAAATCGCGCCGAGATGATTGCCTTGAAGCATGTTGCCTAACACCATGCTGTTCACTCAAACATATGGCAAGAGGCAAGTCTTAAGCGCATTTATATTGTTGTCCGGTGCATAAACGCAATTTGGCGCGTTTGTCAAAGCCAAACGCAACGGGACATGCAGACTCTTGAAACACCGTGTCGCCTGCGCCGCGTATTCGCGGATGACCCCGGCTTTATCCTATGCTAGGGAAGCCCCGCTTATCTCTCAATCCCGGCGCGTGTCTGCGCCAAAAATGCGACAGTGAAAAATCCATGTCCCATTCCGCATCCCCCAAACCAGCAATCGCCCGCCGCTCGGAGGCTTTAAAGGGCGAAATCCGCATTCCGGGCGACAAGTCCATCTCGCATCGTTCCTTTATGTTTGGTGGCCTTGCATCGGGTGAAACCCGCATCACCGGCCTCTTGGAAGGTGAAGACGTCATCAATACGGGTCGCGCCATGCAGGCCATGGGCGCAAAAATCCGCAAGGATGGTGATGTCTGGATCATCAACGGCGTCGGCAATGGCTGCCTGTTGCAGCCCGAAGCTGCGCTCGATTTCGGTAATGCCGGAACCGGTGCGCGCCTCACCATGGGCCTTGTCGGCACTTATGATATGAAAACAGTCTTTATCGGCGACGCTTCGTTAACCTCGCGCCCTATGGGCCGCGTGCTGAATCCCTTGCGTGAAATGGGCGTTCAGGTGGAAGCAGCCGAAGGCGACCGCATGCCACTGACGCTGATCGGCCCCAGGACGGCCAATCCGATCACCTATCGCGTGCCAATGGCATCCGCGCAGGTGAAGTCCGCCGTGCTGCTCGCCGGTCTCAACGCGCCGGGCGTTACCACCGTGATCGAGCCGGTCATGACCCGCGACCATACCGAAAAGATGCTGCAGGGGTTTGGCGCCGATCTGTCGGTTGAAACCGACAAGGACGGCGTGCGCCATATCCGCATCACCGGACAGGGCAAGCTTACCGGCCAGACCATCGACGTGCCAGGCGACCCATCCTCGACGGCCTTCCCGCTCGTTGCCGCCCTTCTGGTCGAAGGTTCGGACGTTACCATCCGCAACGTGCTGATGAACCCGACCCGCACCGGCCTGATCCTGACGCTACAGGAAATGGGCGCCGATATCGAAGTGCTCAATGCCCGTCTTGCTGGCGGCGAGGACGTTGCCGATCTGCGCGTCAAGGCCTCGAAGCTCAAGGGCGTTGTCGTTCCGCCGGAACGTGCGCCGTCGATGATCGACGAATATCCGGTCCTGGCGATTGCCGCCTCTTTCGCGGAAGGCGAAACCGTCATGGACGGGCTCGATGAACTGCGCGTCAAGGAATCCGATCGTCTCGCAGCCGTTGCGCGCGGCCTTGAAGCCAATGGCGTCGATTGCACCGAGGGCGAGATGTCGCTGACGGTTCGCGGTCGTCCCGACGGCAAGGGGCTGGGCGGCGGCACGGTCGCAACCCATCTCGATCACCGCATCGCGATGAGCTTCCTCGTGATGGGTCTGGCATCGGAAAAGCCGGTGACGGTCGACGACAGCACCATGATCGCCACGTCCTTCCCCGAATTCATGGACATGATGCCGGGACTGGGCGCGAAGATCGAGCTGAGCGACGCGCAATGACGCCATTTGTCGTCGCCCCGTTCATCGTCGCCATTGACGGACCGGCTGCCTCGGGCAAGGGAACGCTTGCCCGGCGTATCGCCATTCACTACGGCATGCCGCATCTCGACACGGGACTGACCTATCGCGCCGTCGCCAAGGCGCTCATCGACAAGGGCCTTCCCCTCGACGATGAGGCGGTGGCGGCGGACGCCGCGCTGAACCTCGATCTGCGCGAGATGGACAAGGCGGTGCTTTCGGCTCACACGATCGGCGAAGCGGCATCGAAGGTTGCAATCATGCCCGCGGTCAGACGTGCGCTTGTCGAAGCGCAGCGCAATTTTGCCAATGCCCTGCCTTCAAGCGTGCTTGACGGACGCGATATCGGCACCGTCGTCTGTCCCGATGCAGCCATAAAGCTCTTTGTCACGGCTTCGCCGGAAGTACGCGCTGAGCGTCGCTATGAAGAGATTGTGGCGCGGGGCGAACAGGCGGATTTCGCGGAAATCCTCGCTGACCTCAAGAAGCGCGACGAACGCGACACGAACCGCATCGATTCTCCATTGAAGCCTGCAGAAGACGCGCACTTGCTTGATACGAGCGAAATGAGTATAGAAGCGGCATTTCTGGCCGCAAAAAAGCTGATCGATCATGCTTTGGCGCAGCATCGGGGATGATCCGGCAGGTTTAAGCTTCAGGTTTTAAGCTTTCCGGGCTTCATTGTGCCCTGAAAAGCTGGACAATCTTGAGTTCGGACCTATATAGGCTGCACTCATACTGAAAAGCCTGACTTCGCGTTCCACGCGCCGGTTGTCTGCAAAGACGGGGCCGAGGTCGGGCATAACGCAACACTAACCCCCGGCGCTGCATCCGATGAATTTTCCGGATGCACCAGGAGTATTCATGTCAGAATTCAATCCATCCCTCGCAGACTTCGAATCGCTGCTGGCGGAATCCTTTGCAACGAACGACCTTGCTGAAGGTTATGTCGTCAAGGGCCGCATCGTAGCCATTGAAAAGGACATGGCGATCATCGACGCCGGTCTGAAGGTCGAAGGCCGCGTGCCGCTGAAGGAATTCGGCGCAAAGGGCAAAGACGGCACGCTGAAGCCGGGCGACGAAGTGGAAGTTTACGTCGAGCGCATCGAAAACGCTCTGGGCGAAGCTGTCCTGTCGCGCGAAAAAGCACGCCGCGAAGAAAGCTGGGTCAAGCTCGAGCAGAAGTTCGCCAATGGCGAGCGCGTCGATGGCGTCATCTTCAATCAGGTCAAGGGTGGTTTCACCGTCGACCTCGACGGCGCTGTTGCCTTCCTGCCGCGTTCGCAGGTCGACATCCGCCCGATCCGCGACGTCACCCCGCTCATGCACGTCCCGCAGCCGTTCGAAATCCTCAAGATGGACAAGCGTCGCGGCAACATCGTTGTCTCGCGTCGTACCGTTCTCGAAGAGAGCCGTGCGGAACAGCGTTCGGAAATCGTCCAGAACCTTGAAGAAGGTCAGGTCGTTGAAGGCGTCGTCAAGAACATCACCGATTACGGTGCGTTCGTTGACCTCGGCGGCATCGATGGTCTCCTGCACGTGACCGACATGGCATGGCGCCGCGTCAACCATCCGTCGGAAATCCTCACCATCGGCCAGACGGTCAAGGTGCAGATCATCCGCATCAACCAGGAAACCCATCGTATCTCGCTCGGCATGAAGCAGCTCGAGAGCGATCCTTGGGATGGCATCGGCGCGAAGTACCCGATCGGCAAAAAGATCACCGGCACCGTCACGAACATCACCGACTACGGTGCGTTCGTCGAAATCGAGCCGGGCATCGAAGGCCTCATCCACGTTTCCGAAATGTCGTGGACCAAGAAGAATGTCCATCCGGGCAAGATTCTTTCCACCACGCAGGAAGTCGAAGTCGTTGTGCTCGAAGTTGATCCGGTCAAGCGCCGTATCTCTCTCGGCCTCAAGCAGACCCTCGACAATCCGTGGACGACCTTTGCCCAGAAGTACCCTGTCGGCACCGTTGTTGAAGGCGAAGTCAAGAACAAGACAGAATTCGGCCTGTTCATCGGCCTCGACGGCGACGTTGACGGCATGGTTCACCTCTCCGACCTCGACTGGAACCGTCCAGGCGAACAGGTCATCGAGGAGTACAACAAGGGTGAAGTCGTTAAGGCTGTCGTTCTCGATGTTGACATCGACAAGGAACGCATCTCGCTCGGCATCAAGCAGCTTTCCGGCGACAAGGTCGGCGAAGCAGCAGCTTCGGGTGAACTGCGCAAGAACGCCGTTGTAACCTGCGAAGTGACTGCCGTTACCGACGGTGGCCTCGAAGTCCGTCTCGTCGACCACGATCTCGACAGCTTCATCCGCCGCTCGGATCTTTCGCGTGATCGCGATGAACAGCGTCCGGAACGCTTCACGGTCGGTCAGAAGGTTGACGCTCGCGTCATCGCTTTCGACAAGAAGACCCGCAAGCTGCAGGTCTCGATCAAGGCGCTCGAAATCGCTGAAGAAAAAGAAGCAGTTGCTCAGTACGGTTCGTCCGACTCCGGCGCTTCGCTCGGCGACATTCTTGCTGCAGCCATGAAGAAGTCGGAAAAGAACTAATCTTTTCTTCTTCGATAGAACTTGGAAAAGCCCGCCTCTCGGCGGGCTTTTTCTTTATTAAATAAATTTTAGGTGTTTCGTTTGCCACGAAATGGTCACGAACCGGGTGAATTTTATGTATCGATTAGAGCATAATCCGACCGGAGTGAAACGCGATCCAATACCATTCCGATATCTATTTCTTTGATTTCATTTAAATATACAATAACTTTTAACTGCATAAATATTGGAGGAAAAAAGCGTCTATAAAGAATATTGACCTCAAATATATATAGATAATTATTTTGAAGGGATTGATACTATGATTTCCAAAACCACTTCTTTGACTACAATGTTGCTTTCAACCGCCCTGCTGAGCGCTTCTCTTGCAGCGCCCAGCTTCGCCGACGATGCGGCAAAGCCGAAGGCTGCTGCAGCACAGAGCACGAAAGCCGCACAGCAGGACGCCATCAAGAAGCTGGATGCGATTTCCGGTGACGGCCTTGCAGCGGTGCGCGGCGTCACACTGGCGCGACTGGCCATTTTTCAGGGAACGCCGGACCAGGCAAAGGTCATCCTGACGACCGTCAAGGACGATCTGGATAAGGCGCTGAAAGATACCCCTTCACTGCTCGACAAGATGAAAACGGCTGGCGCTTCGGCCGATGAAATCGCCGAGGTTCAATCAGGCACACTGCCGGTCGATATGGAAGTCGGCGTGGTCGACGATTACAAGCTGACGCCGGAAAAGGCAGCGCATCTCAAAAAGGCCAACGAGCATATCCAGCATGGCCGCAAGAAAGAGGCGCAGGAAGAACTGAAGCTCGCGGATATCGATCTGGTGATAACCGAAACGACGGCTAATCTGCCCGCCATCGACAAGGACGTCGATCTGGCTTTGGAGCAACTCGGCGACGCTAAATATTATGACGCCAACCTGACCCTCATCAAGGCGGAACATATGGTGACGATCCGCTCCAATATGTCGATGGACGACAATAAGGACGCTGGCAAAACGGCCAACGCGCCAGCGAACGCAAAGCCCGCTGACGGCGCAAAGCCTGCTGATACTGCCAAGAAAAGCTGAGAGTAACTTGCAGGATGAATGGCCGGGATGTGAACCATCCCGGCTTTTTATGCAACACTGAGCATATGGATCAGACCAAGGCTGATGGTGCAAAGGGCCACGAGCGAAAGTACGGCGGTCAACGTGACCCGACCGCCTGCCGATGCGACCGAACGGATGTCCACACCGAGGCCGAGAGCTGCCATCGAAATGATCGTGAGAAGGGTCGAGGCATATTGAATACCGGGCAGGATCGTTTCCGGGATCAGATGCAACGAATGCAGCGCCATCATGCCGAGAAAGCCGAGGATGAACCACGGCACCAGTTGGAAGAAACCTGGCTTGACCTCCGCATTCTTGTTACCGGCGAGAAGCGCCAGCGCGAGAATGACCGGCCCAAGCATCAGCACGCGCACAAGCTTCACCAATGTACCAAGCTGCACACTGATCGTCGCGACCGGAGCGGTCGCGGCCAGAACCTGTGGCACTGCGTAGACAGTCAGGCCCGCCAGCACGCCGTATTGCGTGTGCGACAGCCCCAGAAGCGGTACCAGCAGCGGCAGGAGCAGCACGACGACCACGCCGAGAATCGCGGTGAAGGCGATGGAGGCCGCCACGTCCTCGCTTCCAGCACCAATGACCGGTGCGGTAGCGGCAATGGCGGAATTGCCGCAAATGGAATTGCCGCATGCGACCAGAACAGCCATACGATGGGGAAGTTTCAGCAAGCGTCCGATCCCGTAGCTAAGCGTGATAGCGACCACCACGACGCCTGCAATGCCGAAGATGAGCCCGGAACCTGCAGCCACGACCGCGCTGGCGCTGATTGATGCACCGAGCATCACCACGGCAATTTCCAGAAGAAGCTTGGCGGAAAAGCCGATGCCCTTGTTGAATTGCTTGCCCGGACGCATGAACGTCCGCACGAGCGTACCAAGGAGAATGGCAATCACCAGCGCTTCAAGCCAGGCGCGCCCTGCATAATGTTCCTCGACTTTCTCAAGCCCGATCGCCGCTATTGCAACGGCGACGCTCAAGCCAAGTCCTGGGAGGATGTTCTGGATTTTGGAGTATGTCATTTTCGGCATTTCAAATCTGACTGGTTGCATTTTCCGCATTGTCCCACGCAAAACCGCGTCGCACTTTTGCTGGAAATGCTCGTATGAGAATTATTTTCTGATTAGATGCCTGATTTTCCCTGTTCATTCCATTTCATTATATGGCATATTTCATTCGATTAAATCGAACGGTTGCCGCTATGACGCTGGAACAGCTACGAATTTTCATTGAAGTTGCCGAGCGTGAGCACCTCACACGTGCTTCCGAAGCCTTGAATCTGACCCCTTCGGCGGTCAGTTCGGCGATCCGCACCATGGAGGACCGCTATGGCGCGACACTCTTCAACCGCATCGGGCGGCGGATAGAACTGACCGGTGACGGGCGCATGTTTCTGGATGAGGCGCGCGCCACACTTTCACGCGCCCACTCCGCCGAGCGCATGTTGTCGGAACTTGGCGGCGGCAAACGCGGCATTCTTGCCATCCATGCCAGCCAGACCATCGCCAGCTATTGGCTGCCGCCCTTTCTGGCACAGTTTCACGCGGCCTTTCCCAGGATCGATGTGCGGCTGACGCTCGGCAATACTGAAAGTGTCACCGAGGCGACTGAGGAAGGTGCCGCCGATATTGGCCTCGTGGAAGGCGCGGTGCAGGCGCCGTCGCTTTCTATCACCAGGGTCGCGACCGACCAGCTTATTCTGGTGGCACGCCCCGATCACGACTGGGCGAGGAGCGGCAAGCTCACCTGGGACCGGCTTTTCGAGGGAAAGTGGATTTTGCGCGAGCAGGGATCGGGAACACGCAGCGTTTTCGAGGATGCCATGCGCGCCTCCGGCTACAATCCCGCCCGACTGCATGTGGCCCTGGAGCTCCCCTCGAACGAAGCCATCTGTTCGGCGGTTCGCTCCGGTGACTATGTGACGGCCATATCGGAACTTGTCGCCGCCCCACATCTTGCAGCAGGAACACTGGTGAAGGCGGACTTTGCTCTCCCGCAACGCCAGTTTCTCATGCTCCAGCACAACGACCGCTACAGGACGAAAGCCCTGCAGGCTTTTGCCAGCCTGCTAAACGGCAGGGATCAGCGAATCTGACGCAACAATTCGGGCTGCGGGAAGCAGGTCGACGGTAAGCCGTTCTTGGCCTGCCACAGGCCGATCGAGCGGCGCGTCTTGAAGCCGGGCAGACCGTCGGGCTTGCCGACATCATAACCCAGCGCCTGCATGCGTTTCTGCATTGCGCCGATATCGGAGCGATACATGGAACCGACATCGCCCCATGCGCGACTGAACTCGCCCGCACCATAGGCGATGCGATCACCGACATGGCCGATAAAGAGCGCATAGAGATCGCTCATATTATAGTCTTTGAGCACGTAAAAATTCGGGCTCACGACGAAGGCCGGGCCATAGCGACCAGCGGGCATGAGCAAAAAGCCCTCGCCTTTCATTTCATTGGCCGGAAATGGCTTACCATTCACCCGCGTAATGCCGAGCTTGGCCCATTCGGCAATCGTCTTGCCCTGATCCGGCCCTTCCAGCGAGCAGGACACGTTCTGCGGAACATTCACTTCAAAGCCCCAGTCGCGCCCCTTCTGCCAGCCGTGAAGCTTCAGATAGTTGGCGATGGAGGCCAGTGTATCGGGCACCGAATTCCAGATATCGCGCTTGCCATCACCGTCGAAATCGACGGCGTGCTTCAGATAGGAAGTCGGCATGAATTGCGGCTGGCCGAGCGCGCCCGCCCACGAGCTTTTCATCCCGCTTTCATCGATGTAACCCTTCGAAGCAATTTCGAGCGCGGCGATCAGTTCCTTGCGGAACATGTCCTTGCGGGTCGCCAGATAAGCCTTGGTGCCGAGAACCTCATAGGCATTGTAGGGAATCTTCACCGTGCCGAAGCCGGATTCACGGCCCCATACGGCAAGCAGGACAGGCCCCGGAACACCGTATTTCTGTTCGATGCGCTTCAAGAGGTTGGCATATTGGCCATAGCGCGCCTTGCCGCCGCTCGTGAGCGACGCAATAGTCTTTGCGTTGAAATATTTGCCGGGTGCGCCGAATTCAGCTTGTTTCTGCTCTTTCGGAGTTGAAGGCTTTTCGCCGGGAATGACAAGGTCTGGCAGCTTCCAGTTGATCGAGACACCGGCAAAAGCCTGATCGAATACGGCGCGGGACACGCCGGCTGCCTTCGCTTCCGGCCAGAGATCCTTTTCGAGCCAGGTGCGATACTGGCTTTCAATCTGCGCCTTGGACGGTGCGGCAATGGCGGGAGAAATGGCAAGGCCGGCTACCAGTCCGAGAGCAATCTTCAGGCTACGCTTCCCATATCCCGCTGCCATGCATGTCTCCAAACCTAAAGGGTTGTTCTTGCCCGTAACGCAGCAGCAAGCGTGCCTTCATCCAGATAGTCGAGTTCGCCGCCGACCGGAACTCCATGGGCGAGCCGCGTGACGCGTATGTCGAAGCTCGATAGCTGGTCGGTGATGTAATGCGCCGTGGTCTGGCCTTCGACGGTGGCGTTGACCGCGAGAATCACTTCCTTGATCTCACCGCTGGCCACCCGTTCCACCAGGCCCTTGATGTTGAGATCGTCCGGACCGATGCCATCGAGCGGCGACAGGCGACCGCCGAGAACGTGATAGCGCACATTCATCGTGCCAGCCCGTTCCAGTGCCCAAAGATCGGAAACATCCTCCACCACGATGAGGGTGGCGGGATCGCGGCGATCATCGGTGCAGATCGTGCATGGATCGGACGTATCGACATTGCCGCAGCACGAACAGATGCGCACCTTTTCGGCAGCCTCCTGCATGGCGCCACCAAGCGGCACCAGAAGCGCTTCCTTCTTCTTGATAAGGTGCAGAGCCGCACGACGGGCCGAACGCGGTCCAAGCCCCGGCACGCGGGCCAGAAGCTGGATGAGACGTTCGATTTCAGGACCGGCTATTCGTTTGGACATCTTTTAAGGCAATACGGCAATAGGGCAGTAAGGCAATAGGGAAAGCGGAGGCAGCAGCGTTTCGGGCAGAAAAACATACTGCCCTAATGCCTTACTGCCCTACTCACTTAAAACGGTAACTTAAACCCCGGAGGGATCGGCAGACCGGCGGTGAGCGACTGCGTCTTCTCGGCCATGGCCGCTTCGAGCTTCGCCTTGGCGTCGTTATGCGCCGCGATGATAAGGTCTTCGAGGATTTCCACCTCTTCTTCCTTCATCAGCGACGGGTCGATCTTCAGTGCCGACAAGGTGCCCTTGCCGGAAAGCGTGATCGTCACGAGACCGCCGCCCGAAGAGGCCGAGGCTTCCATAGTGGCGATTTCATCCTGCATGGCCTTCATCTTGGCCTGCAATTCCTTCGCCTGCTTCATCATGCCCATCATGTCACGCATGGGTTCACTCCATCATTCCGTAAATCAGTCGTCTTCAGACGGGGCGTCTGGTGTTTCCACCACGGCGTCGAGGTCGATGTCCTCGTCGTCATTCTGTTCCGACACGGCAATGCGCACGTCGGTGATTTTCGCGCCCGGAAAGGCCGCGAGAATAGCGGCAACATCGGGATCGGCACGGGCATCGGTCACCAGATTGTCGCGACGCTCGGTTTCCGCCTCAGAAATGGTCTGCCCCGCCACGTCACGCGCAACGGTCACCACCCAGCGAATACCGGTCCAGTTCAGGAGGCGTTGCGAAATGTCGCTTGGCAGCGATTTCGGCGCATCGTCGGTAAGTCCGATTTCCAGCCGTCCAGGTGCAATGGATGCGAGCCGCACGCAGCTTTTGACCAGGATCTTGAACTGCATATCGCGATGTTTGTCGGCCAATGCGACGACATCATGCAAGCTGTTGACCGGCACCGAAGGCTGCGGCGTATTCTCGACGATTGGCTGCGGCGCGGCAGATGGCTGAACCGGCTGCGGCGGCGTTTCCACGATACGCATGGCCGTGGCCGGTCCACCGGAGACAGGAGCCATCGAAGACGAACCAACCGCATCGGTGGCAAAGCGCGCTTCAGGCTGACCACCACCGCCATTCGGCCGCGGATTGCCCGGCTGCGGACGCGGTGCCGAAACGGAGCCATTATCGAGACCGCGAATCGCTTCATCCAGCGTCGGCAGATCGGCGGCATGGGCAAGCCGGATCAACAGCATTTCTGCAGCCTGAACCGGTCTGGTCGCCGTATCGACTTCCACAATGCCCTTGAGCAACATCTGCCAGGTGCGCGACAGCCCACGGACAGAAAGTTTCTGCGCGAATTCCCGACCGCGCACACGCTCATCTTCCGACAGCGACACGTCTTCTGCCACGTCGGGCGTGAAGCGCAGGCGTGTCACCAGATGGTTGAAATCGGCAAGATCGGTCAGCACGACCGATGGGTCGGCACCGACATCATATTGCGCACGAAATTCTGTCAGTGCACCGGCTACATCGCCGCGCATCAGCATTTCGAACAGGTCGATGATACGGGCGCGGTCGGCAAGGCCCAGCATGGAGCGCACGGCTTCCGCGGTGACGGTGCCCGCACCATGCGCAATGGCCTGATCGAAGATCGACAGCGAATCGCGTGCCGAGCCTTCGCCTGCGCGTGCGATCATGGCGAGCGACGTGTCATCCACCGCGATCTGTTCCGCTTCCGCGATGCGACGCAGATGTTGCGCCAGCGTGCCCGATTCGATGCGGCGCAGGTCGAAGCGCTGACAGCGCGACAGGACCGTAATCGGAACTTTTCGGATTTCGGTGGTGGCAAAGATGAACTTGACGTGCGGCGGCGGCTCTTCCAGCGTCTTCAACAGGCCGTTGAAAGCCTGATTGGAGAGCATGTGCACTTCGTCGATGATATAGACTTTATAACGCGCAGAAACCGGGCGGTAGCGCACCTGCTCGATGATCTCGCGGATATCGTCGATGCCGGTATGCGAAGCGGCGTCCATCTCGATCACATCGACATGACGGCCTTCCATGATCGCCTGGCAGTTTTCACCCTGCACGGAAAGATCGATAGTCGGCTGGTCGATCGTATCGGTCTTGTAATTGAGCGCGCGCGCCAGAATGCGCGCCGTGGTGGTCTTGCCGACCCCGCGAACGCCGGTGAGCATCCAGGCCTGCGCAATGCGGCCCGTCTCGAACGCGTTCTTGAGCGTGCGAACCATCGGCTCCTGGCCGATCAGGTCGTTGAAATTCTGGGGGCGATATTTGCGGGCGAGAACGCGATAGGCGCCATCAGCGGATTTTGTGTCCATGAGCTGCCCTTCCGTTCTTCCTGTTCCGCTTTTTTCTCAGTCGCCAGTTTGGACCGGACGCATGAGCGGCGTCAACCAAAGAGGCAACCCATCAACAGTCGTCGGCGTCGTGAGAAAGGGTGGGAGGCTGGCACGATGACCCGTGCCGTGGCTCGTTAGGGCTGCTTCCTTCCGGACCTGACCCGGTTGGCGAGTGGCTCGTCCACCACCAACCTCCCGGCTTGCATATCGTCAATTGTGAAGCAAAAAGCAAGGTGGGCGCCACGCAAAAAGCAAGCGCTGGACGAAAAAAACTGGTAAATGTCGGCCTATGGAACAATTCGAACTCGACAAACGGCTTCATGCCGACACTTTTTCTGTCGCCAAGCTCGGCCTGTGCGAGCTTCGGCTGATGAATGACAGGCGCTGGCCATGGCTGATCCTGGTGCCGCGCCGTCCTGGTCTCACCGAAATTCACGACATGACCCCGCTCGACCAGACCATGCTGACCTTCGAGACCGGCATTGTGGCGCAGGCGCTCAAGACAGCGACAGCGTGCCAGAAGATCAACACAGGTGCGCTCGGCAATATCGTCCGGCAGCTCCACCTGCATGTGATCGCCCGCAATGAGGACGATGCGGGCTGGCCCGGCCCTGTGTGGGGTTTTGGTACCCGCGAAGCCTATGACGAAAAAGACGCCCACCAACTGATCGCCGACATTCGCACGGCGCTTTAGTTTGTTTTCACGCGCATCTTTTCCGGATGCGCTCTGTTTCCCCCAATCCTTTCCAGAGAGCATCATGGCTTTCCGTCTCTATAACCTGCCGGAAATCGAACCGAGCCGATCTGTCGGATTTTCCGGCAATCGAATCGACCGCCAATCCGAAAAGCGGCAGGACGATTCTGCCTTCACGGCGCTGGAACTTCCCGAAACGCGAATCATGCTGCTGGGCGGCAACAGGCTTCTTCTCGACTATACCGATGAGAAAGCGCCGCGCGCCTTGTTCCGCCTCGGCGAGACAAAGGAGTTTGCGCCCGATCTCAATGAACCCATTCTGCTCGGACTTCAGGACGGCGTGCCGCTTGTCGCGTTGACGACACCGCTCGACCCCGAGACGATGGAACCGCCTTTCCGCCTGCAGGATTATCGCAGCATCTATACGGAAGGGCTGGTATCCGCCGATATGCTCGGCGCGCTGGCGCAAGCCGCCGCACTCACCGCATGGCATGCCAATCACCGTTTCTGTGGACGTTGCGGCACGAAAACCGACATGCGTGCCGGTGGTGCCAAGCGGCAATGCCCGAACTGCGGTGCCGAACATTTCCCGCGCACCGATCCGGTCGCAATCATGCTGCCGGTGCGCGGCGAAAAATGCATTCTGGCACGCGGGCCCCATTTCGCGCCCGGCTCCTATTCCTGTCTCGCAGGCTTCATCGAGCATGGCGAAACGATCGAGGCTGCTGTGCGCCGCGAAAGCTTCGAGGAAATGAAACTGGCAATCGGTCGCGTCGCCTATCATGCGAGCCAGCCCTGGCCGTTTCCCTATTCGCTGATGATCGGCTGCCATGCGGAGGTTCTGAGCGACGACTTCACCATCGACCGCTCGGAGCTGGAAGACGGTCGCTGGTTCTCGAAGGCCGAAGTGCGAACCATGCTGGAAGGCACACATGAAAACGGGTTGCGGGTGCCGCCATCCGGCGCCATCGCAACCCATCTGATAAAGGCCTGGGCCTACGACGCAGGGCGATGTTGACTGAGATTCGGGTTATGGCGAGCCGAAAATGCTGATCTTCGAGAACCGGAGCGCAGTGTACTTAAAAGTACATGAGCACCGGAAGCGCAGAAGAGCACCATTTGCAGGCCGCTAGACCCCGAATATCACAACATCGATTATTCTGCGGCGAGTAGCTGCGTGCCGCGAATATCGCTACCCTGATAGACGCCGAGAATGCGCACTTCCTTGGTGAAGAAGCGCAATTCTTCCAGCGCAAGCTGCAGATTGGCGTCTTCGGGATGCCCTTCGACATCGGCATAGAACTGCGTGGCGATGAAACGCCCGCCGATCTGATAGCTTTCGAGCTTCGTCATGTTGACGCCATTGGTGGCAAAGCCACCCAGCGCTTTGTAAAGCGCAGCCGGAACGTTGCGCACACGGAAAACAAAAGTCGTCACGATGCGTTCGCCATTTTCGGGACGCGGCGCCCACTGCTTGTTTTTGGACAGGACCACGAAGCGGGTCACATTGTCTTCCGCATCCTCGACATTTTCTTCCAGAATATCGAGACCATAGAGATCGGCAGCAAGGCTTGGCGCCAATGCCGCCATGGAGCGATCCTTCATATCGGCGACGAGACGCGCGGCTCCCGCCGTATCGCCTGCAATGACGCCCTTCCAGCCGTTCTGACGGATGACGTTGCGGCATTGGCCGAGCGCATGGATATGGCTGTGAACGGTCCTGATTTCCTCGCGCTTGACGCCCGGAAGCACCATCAACTGAAAATGGATCGGCAGGAAATATTCGCCGATGATATGCATCTCGGCCAGCGGCAGCAGATAATGAATATCGGCGACGCGACCGGCCAGCGTGTTCTCGATCGGGATCATGGCCAGATCGGCGGCACCGGTTTCAACCGCGTTGAAGGCATCCTCAAAAGTCGGGCACGGCAAAGGCTCCATATCGGGAAACATGTTGCGGCACGCCGTATCGGAATTTGCGCCCGCTTCACCCTGAAAGGAAATCCTGTTGGTTTTCATCGTACCATGCTTTCTTAAATGCCACTCATTGGTGGCCCGTTAGATACCCTTTGCGACAAGAAGGCGCGCCCGGTCAAGATCGGCCTGTGTGTCGACGCCAAGCGGCACCGTCTTCACAAGCTCCACATCGATGCGCATTCCGGCTTCGAGAGCCCGCAATTGTTCGAGTTTTTCGCGCTTTTCCAAGGGCGACGGCCCAAGCTTCACAAAGCGCTCAAGTGCTGAGCGACGATAGGCGTAAAGGCCGATATGGTGATAGAGCGGACCCTCGCCATAAGGCGCTGTCGCGCGGGTGAAATAAAGCGCGCGCAGGCGGCTGTTGCCTGCAAGCGGGGAACCGACGATCTTCACCACGCTCGGATTGGTCTTTTCCGATTCCTCCTCGATTTCAACGCCAAGCGTCGCAATGTCGGCAGGCCCGTCTTCGAGCGGCAGAAGCGCACGACGGATGATATCGGGATCGATGGTCGGCAGGTCGCCCTGAACGTTCACCACGGCATCGACCTCACCTGCCGGATCGACCTTCATCAGTGCTTCATAGATTCGGTCGGAACCGGATTCATGATCCTCGCGCGTCATGATGGCTTCATGGCCATGCGCGGTAACAACTGAAAAAATCTCTTCGCTGTCGGTTGCGACCACGGTCCTGCCCAGCTTTGCAGCCGCTGCACGATCGGCCACATGAACGATCATCGGCTTGCCGCAAATATCGGCGAGCGGCTTGTTCGGCAGCCGCGTAGACGCCATTCGCGCCGGGATAAGAGTGAGTGTCTTTAATGTCTGAAGCATCATCGCCTCTTGAGATCGATAGGTCGCGGACGTCTTGTAACCCGCTTTGCCAATGCTGGAAATGCATCAAAAGTGTCAAAAAGTCACGGGTCTAGTCACCCTTATAGGTGTTGCATCGCCCTGGTAAAAGACCTAGTTTCCGCCCGATGCCGGGGAGAGAATTGTGACCTTTATTAAAGGTTTGCATGCCGGCTAGGAGAGCGTTCTCGGGGAGAGCGTTTTGGTAGAGGGAGCGCTGACCGGCGATGAATTCAACCCGGACTAACAAGTTTATCATGGCTTTTCTGGCAACGGTTTTCGTTGTCATGACGACAGGCATCCTGTCCGATTCGCTGTTTCACTCGCCTGCGCCTGAAAAGCCGGGCTTTATCATCGAAGCGGCGGAAGCCTCGACCGGTGAAGGGGGAGCTGCGCCGGCCAAGGAAGAAGTTTCCATTGCAACGTTGCTGCAGTCTGCCGATCCGGCACGCGGTGAAACCGTCTTCAAGCGTTGCGCTGCATGCCATACCGGTGAAAAGGGTGGCGCTAACAAGGTCGGTCCGCATCTGTGGGATGTCGTGAACCGTCCGGCTGCCTCCGTTGAAGGTTTCGGCTATTCGGCTGCCATGAAGGAATTCGGCGCTGGCGGCAACAAGTGGGATTTTGAACATCTCAACAAATTCCTGACCTCGCCGAAGGGCTTCATCAAGGGCACGGCCATGGGCTTTGCCGGCGACAAGAAGGACAATGAGCGTGCCGATCTGATCGCTTATCTGCGCACGCTGTCCGACAATCCGGCTCCGCTGCCAACCGCTGATGCGGCACCCGCAGCAGGCGGCGATGCGAAGCCAGCAGAAGGCGCACCGGCTGGCGGCGAACAGAAGCCAGCGGAACCAGCACCCGCCAACTAGGCCAACAAGATAGAAACACGATCAAAGCCCGGTTCACCGGGCTTTTTTCTTGCCCTCATGAATTTTCTTGCCCGCATGCCTTTCTTCCTCCGCAAAAACCCATAAGACTTCATCCGAATATATCCGAAACAGAAACGGAGAGGCTGGATGAAAGCTTTTTGGGCGGGTGCGTTCGCAGTGGCCATGCTTGCGAGCACGGTTTCAATGGGGCGAGCGAATGACACGGAACCCCAATGGCGATATTCCTCCAGCCTGCTTGGCGAGCCCAAATATCCAGCCGATTTCAAACATTATGACTATGTGAACCCCGATGCGCCGAAAGGCGGCACGCTGAACATGGTCGCTGTCGGCACCTTCGACAGTCTCAACCCGTTCGTGGTGCAAGGCGTTGCTGCCGCTGGTCTTTCCGATTTCGGCGGCGGGATGCTTTACGATACGCTGATGACGGATTCGCTCGATCAGGGATCGACCCAATACCCGCTCATTGCCGAAGCCCTGCAATATCCCGACGATTTCTCCTGGGTTAAATTCAAGCTCAATCCCGATGCGAAATGGCATGACGGCCAGCCGATCTCCGTCGATGACGTGATCTGGTCGTTCGATGTGCTGAAGAAACAGTCGCCGATGTACAACAAATATTATGGCGACGTGGAGAAGGCGGAAAAAACCGGCGAACATGAGGTGAAATTCACCTTCAGCCAAAAGGGCAACCGCGAATTGCCGCAGATTCTGGGGCAGCTTGCCGTTCTGCCCAAGCACTGGTGGGAGGGCAAGGATGCACAGGGCAAGCAGCGCGACATCACCCGCCCGACGCTTGAAATCCCGCTCGGTTCTTCCGCCTACAAGATCGACAGCATGACGCCCGGACGCTCCATCACCTGGGCGCGCGTCGATGATTATTGGGGCAAGGATTTGGGCGTAAACGTCGGACGCAATAATTTCGACCGCATCGCTTACGAATATTATTTCAACGAGGACGCGACCTGGGAAGCCTTCAAGAAGGGCGGCCAATACGATTATCGCAACGAAAACCGCGCCCAGCGCTGGGCCGAACAGTATAATTTCCCCGCCGTGCAGCGTGGCGATGTCGTGAAGGCTTCGTTTCCCTTCCATGCCGCCGGACGCATGCAGGGCTATTTCCTGAACACGCGCCGCGACAAGTTCAAGGACCCGAAGGTGCGTCAGGCGCTGACCTACGCCTTCGATTTCGAATCGATGAACCGTCTGCTGTTCTTCAACCAGTACAAGCGGATCAACAGCTATTTCGCAGGCAATGAACTGGAACTGAGCGGCCCGCCGACGCCCGAAGAACAGGCCATTCTGGAGACGGTGAAGGATTCGCTTCCTGCCGACGCGCTGACCAAGGAGTTCAAACTACCGGTCTATGACACGCCGCAGGCCACCCGCGAAAATCTGCGCACCGCGCTGAAACTTTTCTCGGAAGCAGGCTGGACACTGCAGGGCAACAAGCTGGTCGATGCCAAGGGCAATCCGTTCACCATCGAATTTCTCGGCAAGGACCCGACAGACGAGCGCATTTACAATCCGTTCGCGGCAAGCCTGCGCAAGATCGGCATCAACGCCACGGTCCGCATCGTGGACGCCGCGCAGTATCAGGCCCGCGTCAACGATTTCGACTATGATGTGGTCACCTCCGTCATTCCGCAGAGCAGTTCGCCGGGCAATGAACAGCGCGATATGTGGGGTTCCAAGGCTGCCGATTTCAAAGGCAGCCGCAACTATGCCGGTATCAAGAACCCGGCCATCGACAAGCTGGTAGACCGTGTCATCTATGCCAAGGATCGTGACGAGCTGGTCGCCTCGACCCATGCGCTCGACCGGGCGCTCTTGTGGAACTATTACGTCATTCCGCAATGGTATTCCGACCACATCAACGTGGCTTACTGGAATAAATTCGGAATGCCTGAAAAGCAGCCCGACTATCTTGGGATTGACCCGTTCTCCTGGTGGATAGACCCTGCGAAGGAAGCCAAGCTCAAGACCGGCAGTGAATGAGGGCCGAACGGGAATGACGATCCTTCGCATGAACCGCCGCTATTTTCTGGGGCTTTCGGGAAGTGCCGCCATAGCGGCTTTCCTGCCGCCGAAGGCCTTTGCCGATATCCCGACGGGCAAGGCGCTGCACGGGCTTTCGGCTTTCGGTGACCTGAAATACGGTCCCGATTTTCCGCATTTCGACTATGCCAGCCCCGACGCGCCGAAAGGCGGCACGTTCAACTTCGCCCCGTCGAGCTGGGTCTGGAACCAGAATACCGATACGTTCAACACGCTCAACAGCTTCACCTTCAAGGGTGATGCGCCGCCGCGCATGGAACTGACCTTTGATACGCTGATGGCTTCGGCGCTGGATGAGCCGGATTCTGTCTATGGCCTCATTGCGGAAAGTGCGACGCTTTCCAAAGACCGCCGCAGTTGCACCTTCAAGCTTCGCAAGGAAGCGCGTTTTCACGACGGCTCGCCGATCGAGGCGAAAGACGTGCTGTTCACCTACACGACCATCAAACAGAAAGGCCACCCGACCTTACGCCAGTCGCTGGCCGGAGTGGAAAAGGTGGAGGTAACCGGCAGCCAAGAAGTGCGTATGCGTTTCGTTGAGGGGCGCGGACCGAACGCCATTCTCGACGCCGTGATTGTACCGATCCTGTCGGAAAGCTGGTTCAAGGATCGCGATTTCGAAGCGACAACTATGGAGCCGGTACTGGGTTCCGGCGCCTACAAGGTCGGGAACTTCGCCGCCGGTCAGTTCATCGAATATGACCGTGTCGAGGATTATTGGGCGAAAGACCTGCCGGTGCAGAAGGGCTTCAACCATTTCGACCGCATCCGCATCGAGTTCTTCCGCGACCGCCAGCCGCAATTCGAAGCCTTCAAGAAAGGCAGCATCGATTACCGCGAGGAAAGCGTCTCCAAGAACTGGGCGACGGCCTATGATTTCCCAGCCATCCAGCAGGGAAAAGTCATCAAGCGCACCTTTCCAAAAGAAAAGCGCCCGCTGATGCAGGCTTGGGCGCTGAACCAGCGCCGCGAACGGTTTCGCGATCCGCGCGTGCGCGAAGCAATCGCGCTCTGCTTCGACTTCGAATGGACCAACGAGCATCTCTTCTACAATGTCTATGCCCGTTCACAATCCTGCTTCAACGGGTCCGACTTTCAGGCGAGTGGTCTGCCGACGCCCGATGAGCTGAAAGTGCTTGAACGCTATCGCGGAAAACTGCCGGACGCGGTTTTCCGCGAAGCTGTGCTCATGCCGGTATCGGATGGGACAGGCCGTGACCGCGCGCAGTTTGCGGAGGCCATCAAACTGCTGGAGGCTTCAGGTTTCGAGCGCAAGAACGGCCAGTTTCACGACAAGGACGGATCGAAATTCGCACTGGAGATTCTGAGTAACTCCGAAGGCTTCACCCGCGTCTATAATCCGTTCATTCAGAAATTGCGGGCCATAGGCATTGATGCGAGCCAGCGTCTGGTGGATGCGAGTCAGTATCAGGCGCGGATGCAGGATTTCCAGTTCGACATGGTGGGTATGGCGCTGCAGTTCAGCCCGACACCGACACAGGAATCACTTGCCGGCATGTTCGGCTCCGAATCGGCCAAGGTGCCAGGCAGCTATAATCTTCCCGGCACGGAGGACCCGTTGATCGATGCGCTGATTGCGGATATCGGCAAGGTTTCAACACGCGAAGAACTCGTCGCCACAATGCGGGTGCTCGATCGGTACTTGCGTATCCGGCGCGACTGGATTCCAAATTGGACGACAGCGAATCATCTTGCGGCCTATTGGGACCGGTTCGGTTTCAAGGAGCCGAAGCCCGATTACGGCTTTCCCGTCGAGACGCTGTGGTGGATCAAATCATTATCGTGAATAAAAGAGGCAAGAGCTGTTGCTGAGTCCCAAGTGTCTGAATCAAAAAACGCCAGGCTGCGGCGAAAATGGTGATTTCGAGAACCGGAGCGCAGCGTACTTAAAGGTACGTGAGCACCGGAAGCACAGAAATTGTCATTTGCAGCCCGGCATGGCGGCTTTTGGATCAGACACGAAGAGAAAGCCGAGCTGATGGGCGCTTACATTCTCCGCCGTCTGCTCCTGATGATCCCGACGATTCTCGGCATCATGGCTATTTCCTTCGCTGTGGTTCAGTTCGCCCCCGGCGGTCCGGTTGAGCGCGTGATCGCGCAGCTTTCCGGCCAGGGCGGCGACGCTCTCGACCGCCTGTCCGGCGGTGGCGGCGATTTCGGCCAAAGTGCTGTCGACAGCGGCTCGGTCAATTCCAAATATCGCGGCGCGCAAGGGTTGGACCCGCAATTCATCGCCGATCTGGAAAAGCAGTTCGGCTTCGACAAGCCGCCGCTGGAACGGTTCGGCCAGATGTTGTGGAACTATATGCGCTTCGATTTCGGACGCAGCTATTTCCGCGACATCAGCGTGATCGACCTCATCAAGGAAAAAATGCCGGTTTCGATCTCGCTCGGCCTGTGGCTGACTTTCCTATCCTATCTGATCTCGATTCCGCTCGGCATTCGTAAGGCGATCAAGGAAGGCACCCGCTTCGATACATGGACCAGCGCCGTCATCATCGTCGGTTACGCCATTCCGAGCTTCCTGTTCGCGATCCTGCTGATCGTGCTGTTCGCAGGTGGATCGTTTCTCGACTGGTTCCCGTTGCGTGGCCTCACCTCGCCCGATTTCGCGCAGATGTCGTTCTGGGGCAAGATCGGCGACTATCTGTGGCATATGGTGCTGCCGGTCACAGCACTCGTTCTTTCCGCCTTTGCCACAACAACGCTGCTGACCAAGAATTCGTTTCTGGAAGAAATCCGCAAGCAATATGTGACGACCGCCCGCGCCAAGGGGCTGACCGAGAATCAGGTTCTCTATCGTCACGTCTTCCGCAATGCGATGCTGATTGTGATCGCCGGTTTTCCTGGCGCTTTCATATCGGCCTTCTTCACCGGTTCGCTTCTGATCGAGACCATCTTCTCCCTCGACGGGCTTGGCCTCCTTGGCTACCAGTCGGTCATCAACCGCGATTATCCCGTGGTCTTCGCCAATCTCTTCATCTTCTCGCTGATCGGCCTTCTGGTCGGCCTCCTGTCCGATCTCACCTATACGTGGATCGATCCGCGCATCGACTTCGACCGGAGGGACGTGTGATGACCGACACCACCCTCGCCCCCGCCATAAAGCCCGTAAAACGTCCGTTTCTGTCGCCGCTCAACAAGCGCCGCTGGCAGAACTTCAAGGCCAACAAGCGCGGTTACTGGTCGCTGTGGATTTTCCTGTTTCTGCTCGTCGCGGCACTTTGCGCCGAATTCATCGCAAATGACCGGCCCATACTCGTTTCCTACAAGGGCGAGTTGCTGATGCCGGTTTTTGTCGATTACCCGGAAGAGAAATTCGGCGGTTTTTATGCCGTCACCGATTATCGCGACCCGGTGATACAGGAAGAGATCGCCAATAATGGCTGGGCCATCTGGCCACCGGTCCGCTATTCCTACAACACGGTCAACAACGAGATACCGGAAGCAGCACCATCAAAACCGTTCTGGCTTTATTCGGCGGAGGAACGTTGCCAGCGTTATCCGCAGGGCGTGAGCGATTCCAATTGCCGCTTCGGCAATTTCAATCTGCTCGGCACCGACGATCAGGCACGCGATGTCTTTGCACGTGCACTCTACGGCTTCCGCATTTCGGTACTGTTCGGCCTGATCCTCACCTTCTTCTCGGCCATCATCGGCGTGACGGCAGGAGCGGTTCAGGGCTATTTCGGCGGCTGGGTCGATCTGATCTTCCAGCGCGTCATCGAAATCTGGTCCTCGATCCCGGTTCTCTACCTGTTGCTGATCATCGCGGCGATATTACCGCCGGGCTTCTGGGTGCTTCTGGGCATCATGCTTTTGTTCTCATGGGTGGCGTTCGTCGGCGTCGTCCGCGCTGAATTCCTGCGCGCCCGAAACTTCGAATATGTGAATGCGGCGCGCGCGCTCGGCGTGAAGAACGGCACGATTATGTGGCGGCATCTGTTGCCCAATGCCATGGTCGCGACGCTGACTTTCCTGCCCTTCATCCTGAACGGCTCTATCACCACGCTCACCTCGCTCGACTTCCTCGGTTTCGGCCTGCCGCCCGGCTCGGCTTCGCTTGGCGAACTTCTCGCCCAGGGCAAGAACAACCTGCAGGCACCGTGGCTCGGCATTACCGGCTTCGTGGTCATCTCGCTGATGCTGTCGCTTCTGATCTTCATCGGTGAGGCAACACGCGACGCCTTCGATCCGCGAAAGGCATTTCAATGAGTAGCGGCTCGATGAATGAAGCTCTGCTGTCCGTCCGCGATCTGTCCGTCGCATTCCGCCAGAATGGTGAGGAACGCATCTCGGTCGATCGCGTTTCCTTCGACATTGCTGAAGGTGAAACGGTGGCGCTTGTCGGCGAATCGGGATCGGGTAAATCGGTTTCGGCACTCTCTATACTGAAGCTGCTGCCCTATCCGTCTGCCAGCCATCCTTCCGGGGAAGTTCTTTTCAACGGCAAGGATTTGATGAAGGCCTCGGAACCGGAGCTGCGCCGTGTGCGCGGCAACGACATCACGATGATCTTTCAGGAGCCCATGACATCGCTCAATCCGCTGCACAGTGTGGAGCGGCAGATCGGCGAAATCCTGAAAATGCATCAGGGGATGGGCGTTGAGGCAGCGCGGACACGAACGCTGGAACTTCTGAATGAAGTCGGCATTCGCGACCCGGAAAAGCGCCTGTCAGCTTTCCCCCACCAGCTTTCCGGTGGACAGCGCCAGCGCGTCATGATCGCCATGGCGCTTGCCAACAAACCAAAACTGCTGATTGCCGACGAGCCGACCACAGCGCTAGACGTCACCGTGCAGGCGCAAATCCTGAAGCTGCTCGCCGAGTTGAAAGCCGCGCAGGGCATGTCGATGCTCTTCATCACCCATGATCTCGGCATTGTGCGCAAGATAGCCGACAAGGTCTGCGTGATGAGCAAGGGCAAGATCGTCGAGGCTGGCCCGACCAAAGAGATTTTCGAAAACCCGCAGCATCCTTACACCAAGCACCTGCTTGCAGCCGAACCGAAGGGCGAACCGCCCGCAGCCGATCCGGCAGCAAAAACGGTGATGGAAGGCAAGGACATTCGCGTCTGGTTCCCGATCAAGAAGGGGTTCATGCGGAAAACCGTCGACCATGTGAAGGCGGTGGACGGCATTGACGTAAACTTACGCGCCGGGCAGACGCTCGGCGTCGTCGGCGAATCGGGTTCCGGCAAGACGACGCTTGGCCTGGCACTTTCGCGCATGATTTCATCCAAAGGCGAGATCCGGTTCGACGGGCGCGACATCGCCAAGTTCAGCTTCAAAGACATGCGCCCGCTTCGACGTGAGATGCAGATCGTGTTTCAGGACCCGTTCGGCTCGCTCTCGCCCCGCATGACCATCGCGGACATCATCGCCGAAGGGCTGCTGGTGCATGAGCCGAAACTGTCGGCAGACGATCGCGATGCGCGCGTCGTTGCCGCGCTCAACGAGGTCAATCTCGATCCGGAAACCCGCTTCCGCTATCCGCACGAATTTTCCGGCGGCCAGCGCCAGCGCATAGCCATTGCACGCGCCATGGTGCTGAACCCGAAATTCGTCATGCTGGACGAACCGACCTCCGCGCTCGACATGAGCGTGCAGGCGCAAGTAGTCGATCTATTACGCGCATTGCAGAAGAAGCATGATCTCGCCTATCTTTTCATAAGCCACGATCTGAAAGTGGTGCGGGCACTGGCCAATGATGTGCTGGTGATGCGCAACGGCAAGGCGGTCGAATATGGTGCGGCGAAGGATGTCTTCGCCCATCCGCAGACCGACTATACCAAGGCGTTGATGGCGGCTGCTTTCCATATGGAAGCGACCGAGGGAGGAGTACAACAATGACGAACAACGATAAAGGCAATATCCTTCTGGCGATCACCGACTGGGATCCGGAAATCTGGCTGAAGACGTTTCGGGATCACGCGCCGGATCGTCCGGTGGTGACGGATCGCACGGAAAACGACCCCTCCGTCAAATATGCGCTCGTATGGAAGCAGAAGCCGGGTTCGCTTGAGAACCTGCCCAATCTGAAGGTTATCTTCTCGCTGGGCGCAGGCGTCGATCATGTCTTCCGCGATGACCGGATTCCCGATGTGCCACTGGTGCGCATCATCTCCGACGATCTCACCATGCGCATGACGGAATATGTCGTCTGGCAGGTGCTGGACCATCACCGCCTCGGGCAGCGCTATCGCAAGCAGCAGCAGAATCATGTCTGGCATGAAGACCGCCGCCAGCCTGCCGCACATGAGGTGACGGTCGGCATTATGGGCCTCGGCGTGCTGGGCCGCGATGCAGCGGAAAAGCTGAAGGTGCTCGGCTTCAACATAACCGGCTGGAGCCGTCGCCCGCAGGAGATTGAGGGCGTGCAGACCTATCATGGCAAGGACGGCTTCGGGAAATTCCTCAAGACGGCCGACATATTCGTCTGCCTGCTGCCGCTGACGCCCGACACAAAGGGCATCCTCTCCATGTCGATGTTCGCGCAACTGAAGAGCGACGGACCGCTCGGTGCGCCGGTGCTGATCAATGCCGGACGCGGCGGTCTGCAGAACGAAGCGGATATTCTGGCCGCGCTTGATCGCGGGCTTCTTTCGGCAGCTTCGCTCGACGTGTTCACGCAGGAACCGCTACCGACCAACAGTCCCCTCTGGGATCATCCGCGGGTGACCATCACCCCCCATGCAGCGGCAAGCTCATCCGCGACCGCCCTTGTGCCGCAGATTATCCGCCAGATCGAAGCTTTTGAGCGCGACGGGACGCTGGAACACATCGTCGACCGCAACACACAATATTAGAGCCGCGCATGCAGCCTCTTTTCCCTCATCCTGAGGAGCCCTCCTGAGCTTGTCGAAAGGAGGCGTCTCGAAGGACGAGGGAAAACGCACAACGCCTACCCTCGTCCTTCGACAGGCTCAGGATGAGGGGGGAAGCGTGGTGAGGGCACAAGGCGGGGTCGAGAACATCAATCGATTTGGTCAGAAACCTTCGCTCTCTAGAGCATTTCCTGTTTCGATTGAATCATTGGAAATGCTCTATCTGTTTGTTTTTACGCATGTCTTTCTCCCGAAACCGGTTTCCACTTTCGGGAGACATGCTCTAAGCAGTGATCCCAATCGCTCCATCCTCGCCGACCATCACCCGATGGCCGGCGAGTTGCTTTTGCACTTCACGGTCGAGTTCAACGGCGATAGGCACGTCATGCCCCATTTCACGGGCCACGATGAGACCAAGGAGCAGGATCGCATCCGGCTCATGCAAGACAATGGCTGCAGGGGCATGACCGCTGTGGACCAGCTCTAGAAGCACGGCAGCGGCTGATGACGACCCGATGGTTCCGGGCAGGCACAGCACACGCCCGGCAATGCTCAATCCATGCTCCGGGTGACGCACATCGGCAATGCGCCCGCTCTTTGGATCGACACCACCCCAGAAGCTGATTGGAGCGGAAAGAACCAGCGCGTCCGCATTTGCGCCCCTGCCTGCAACGAGTACGGAACTTTTCCCAATGCTCATGCTGCCTGCCTCCCGAAAACCGGTCTGCCAGCGACAGCACTTTCCACGCATTCTTCCAGCGAACCGTAAAGCACGCCATAGCCGGTATTGCCGGGTGCATAATGGGCGAACTTGCCGGAATTGGTCATCAGAACCGCATCATCCTTGAGCGGCAAAATAGGCGTTACGACCACGCATGTATCGGCAACAATGACGACGCCTGCTTTTTCAAGCGCCTGCCTGCGTCCGTCTTTCTCCAGTTCGACCAGCGCATGACGGCCCGTACAAGCATAAAGCGGCACTGCCAGCTTGCGTTCCGCTATCGCGCGCTCCAGACGGTCGAATTCCATTATCGAAAGATGCGGACTGCCAATGGCAACAGCGTCGATATGATCCACCCGCTCGACCGTCGAAAGCCGCTTGCGCGTCGCCTCGATCATGCCTCGCGTGACGCGGATGACACCTTCCGGCTTCTGATGCTGCAAGGCCGTTTCGAGGTCGGGAGCTTCCGGCGTCACGCCTGCGACGTGAAACAGACCGACAGCGCCAACCGATGCGGATGCCGCGCCGAAAGCCTTCAGATCGTCCTCAGCGGGATGAACAGGACTACCCGCAACGACACCGATATTCGTGCCCACGCTGCGACCAAACAGATTGCCGAGAATAGGCCAGGCAACCTCCGAAGACAGGAACGCCGGATCGAGTGCCGAAATATCGATCACCACCGTAGCGCGACGGTTTTCGTTGCGATGAAGGCCGTAATCGGGCGCGCAGCCTGCAATGGCGCAGGCGATATCGAGAAAGTCGCCATAGCGGTTGGTCCGCGCACCGAGAACCGAATTACAGAACACGACCGCATTGGATTCGCCCCAGGCGACATCGGTGCCCTTTGCAGGCCTGTGCCCGGCCTGATAGGGCGCACAGGTCCAGGTCGGCTCACAGGCGAGTTTGATATAAGCGCGCATCATGCGCTTGGCCATGTCGGCCTCGTGAGCCGGCAAAAGATTGCGCGAGCAGCCCGTCAGATCGATGGAACCGACATTGAGCGTCGAACGCACCTTGACCGTTGCACCACCCTCGACCAGCTTTTCAGCAAAAAGCGTTCCACTGTCGCCGTGATAAAGCGCACCATCAATATGCGCGGATGCAATCGGAATGAGACGCGGCGCGCCCATCAATCTCGCCGTATCGGCCACGATGCGCATGGCCATCGCGGCGCCTTCTCCTCGTTCCCCGGCGGCTATAGACCGCTCTTCATGGGTTAATGTCAGTGCCACGCGTGATCTCCTTGCGCATGGTTATGGATGTGGGGCGACTATAGCCCGGATGCGCGGTCTCGGCGATCTTGCTGTAACCGAGTTTTTCAAATACCGCCCTGTTGCGCGTAAGCTCGATGCGCACCTGCAACTCAATCGATGGCTTGCCTTTTGCAATCGCAACATCTTCCGCCTTTTGTATCAGCAACCGCCCGATACCTCTTCCTTCAAAGGCGGGTACGACGGCAAGCTTGCCGAGATAAAAGCCGTCGGTCTTTTCCCGTATGAAGACACAGCCTATCAGTTCATTGCCAATGAATGCGGCAAAACCGGTTTCCTCCTGCGCCTTCTGCCTCAGATTTTCCACCGTCAACAGAATTGCTGATGAAGGCGGATCGATCACGCCGTCCATATAGGCGAAGCTGTCGCGGATGAGGTGAAGTAGTTCCTCCCATTGCCGGAAATTCTCGCCAATCGCTTCAACCCGCAGAGCTGTCATTTGGGTTTGCGCGCCTTGTAGCGAATGGTCTCAAAACGGACATTAAGCGCATTATAGAGCAGCAAACGACCAACCAGCGGTTCACCGATGCCGGTGATGAGCTTGATGACTTCCATCGCCTGCAGGCTGCCGATCACACCTGGCAAGACGCCAAGCACACCGGCTTCCGCACAGGTTGGCACCGTTCCAGGCGGCGGCGCTTCGGGAAAGAGATCGCGATAAGACGGATTCTGTGCGCCATCTGGACCAATCGCATAGGGCATCAGGACAGTCACCGTCCCATCGAAACGGCCCATCGCACCAGTCACCAATGGGCGCCCAACTTTCGCGGCAGCATCGGCCAGAGTATAGCGCGTTGCGAAATTGTCCGAACCATCCACCAGAACGTCATAATTGCCGATCAACGCTTCGACGTTGTCGGCATCGAGGCGAAGCTGGTGCCCCTCGACCATCACATGCGGGTTGATGCGGGCAATGGTGGCAAGCGCGCTTTCCACCTTTGGCTGGCCGACGCTTGCCGTATCATGAATGACCTGCCGCTGCAGGTTCGACAGCGAAACCGTATCGTCATCGACGATGCCGAGCGTGCCGACACCCGCAGCCGCCAGATATTGCAGCACAGGCGCGCCAAGACCGCCTGCGCCGACGATCAGCACACGGGCGGCCTTCAGCTTTTGCTGGCCTGGCCCGCCGATTTCCGGCAGCACGATATGGCGCGCATAGCGTTCAAGTTCTTCGGACGAAAATGGTCTGGATGGTGCATTCATACCTCTAAACATATGCCTCTCCCAAGGCGCTGTCAGCGGATATTTTGCCTCACGGCACGATCCCCAAATGGAACCGGCTTTTGGATCAGGATTATGTGTCAGATAGCCTGGTGAGATGACCGGAAGAGACGTTGAAGAATTGTGCTTCCCCTTCAAGCGCTTCAAAAAGCGCGCGATCGGTGCCAGTCATGAAAGCCTGCCCGCCCAGTTCATCAAGGATGCCGAATAATGCCGCGCGGCGACCGGTATCGAGATGCGCGGCGATCTCATCGAGCAGGAGTATGGGAGCCATGCCGGAAAGCTCTGCCGTCAGTCGCGCATGGGCAAGCACCAGACCGATCAGCAACGCCTTTTGTTCACCCGTGGAACAGAGCGCGGCGGGCATGGCCTTGGGGCGATGCTGGACAATCAGATCGGTGCGATGCGGGCCATCGAGCGTGCGGCCTGCCGCCCGGTCACGTGTGCGGCCATCGCGCAGGGTACGGCGGAAATCTTCTTCGAGATCAAGTGCCGCCTCGACATTGATTCTCTGCTCCAGTGTCCCCTCCAGAAAGCAATCGGCTTTTGGAAAAGGCCCCTCGGCAGGCAGCCGTTCGATCATGGCCGCGATCAGCCGCATGGCTTCAGCGCGGGCGGCGGCAATAGCCGTGCCCAGTTCCGCCATCTGGCTTTCAATCGCATCAAGCCATTGGTCGTCATTATTGCCGTCGTTCAGCAACCGGTTTCGGCTGCGCATCGCTTTTTCATAATCGAGCACACGCTTGCCGTGGGCAGTATCGATGGCAAGCACCATGCGATCAAGAAAACGTCGGCGATCAGAAGCGCCTCCGGTGAAAAGTCCATCCATCGATGGCACTACCCAGAGGATGCGCGCGTAATCGAGCATATCATCGCCGGAGGCCGCAATACCGTTGATACGAACCTTGCGACCGCCCTCGCCACCGCCTGCCGTACCGGTCCCGATTTCAGCCTCTCCATAGATCATGCAGTCGAGTGCCGCATGAATGGCAAAGCCGTCGAACGAGTTGGTGCGTGCGACATCGTCATAAGCGGCGCGGCGCAGACCACGCCCCGGCGACAGAAAGGAAAGTGCTTCGATCAGATTGGTCTTGCCGGAACCATTTTCACCGGTCAGCACCACATGGCCGGGACCAAGCGGCAGCGACAATTCTGCATAGTTGCGGAAATTGGCAAGCTTAAGCCGCCGGATCGAAACACGGTCCGGGCGGCTTTGATCAGGTTCAGACATATTCACGTTTGAGTACTTTAGACGCGCATCGGCATGAGAACATACAGCACATCTTCATCGCCGGTATCGCGCACCAGCGTCGGCGAGCCGGCATCAGCCAGCATGAAGACGGCATCCGAACCCGAAAGCTGGCTGGTAATGTCCAGCAGATATTTGGAATTGAAGCCAATATCCAACGGATCGGAATCATAATCTGCAGCCAGCTCATCGGTCGCGCTGCCCGAATCGGGATTGTTGACCGTCAGCGTTAGCTGGCCATCGGCAATCGAAAGCTTGACCGCCCGGCCACGTTCGCTCGAAATGGTTGAGACGCGATCCACAGAGGCCGCAAATTCCTGGCGACCGATGGTGAGTTTCTTGTCGTTGCCGGAGGGAATCACACGCTGGTAATCCGGGAAGGTGCCGTCGATCAGCTTCGAGGTGAGAACCACTGATCCAACCGTAAAGCGGATCTTGGCATCAGACAGTTCGACCGTGACGACCATATCCGGCACATCAACCAGTTTCTGTAGTTCGGCAACCGTCTTGCGCGGGATGATGATGCCCGGCATGCCTTCCGTGCCGGACGGCGCTTCCAGTTCGGCACGCGCCAGACGGTGACCATCGGTCGCGACAGCGCGCAGCTTCAGGGCGCCGTCGCTTTCGATGGCGTGGAAGAAAATGCCGTTGAGGTAATAACGGGTCTCTTCCGTCGAAATAGCAAACTGCGTGCGGTCGATGAGACGCTTCAGCGCCTGTGCCTCGATCCGGAAGGAGTGGGTGAACGCTCCTGCAGTCAGCTCCGGGAAATCGGACTGCGGCAGGCACTGTAGGCGGAAGGACGATTTGCCGGAAATGACCGACATGGAACCGCCATCCGGGTTGGTCGACAGCATGACTTCAGCACCGTCCGGCAGCTTGCGGACGATATCATAGAGTAGATGCGCCGGAACCGTCGTGGCGCCAGCCTGTTCCACCATAGCAGCCGTTGCTTCGTTGACCTCGAGATCAAGGTCGGTTGCCTTGAGTGCGAGGCTTGCGCCCTCAGCCTGCAAAAGCACGTTCGACAGAATCGGTATCGTGTTGCGGCGCTCCACGACGCGATGGACGTGGTTGAGAGATTTGAGAAGGTTCGATCGCTCTAGGGTAACACGCATGTTCAAACGCACTCGCTCGCTGGGACAGGGCAACTGCATCTGACGGGCAGGCAGGCGGCCCCTGTCGATAAGGCGCCGGGGCGCCAGAAGGTCCGTTAAAGTGGCAGATTTTTAAGGAGAAAAGCAAGCCCGCGCCGTGTCGGAAAGCGACAGGGCCCGGGCTTTTTGTTGATAACCGCCGTTGATAGAGCGGTTCCAGTTAAAACGGAATCAGTAGAACCGCTCTATCCTTTTGTTTTTACGCATTATCCTACGCAAAACCGCTTCGCACTTTTGCTGGAAATGCTCTAGCGGCGAAGCTTTACCCATCAGGCAGCCTGATCGTTGATGAGGCGCTTCAGAAGCTCAAGTTCCTGTGCCAGCTTGGTGTCGGCACCGACCAGATCCTCGATCTTGCGCACGGCATGAAGAACCGTGGTGTGATCGCGCCCACCGAAGCGGCGGCCGATTTCCGGCAGAGAGCGCGGCGTCATCATCTTGGCGAGATACATCGCGACCTGACGCGGCTTGACGATGGTGCGCGTGCGGCGGTTGGACAGCAGGTCCTGCTTCGAGACATTGTAATGACGTGCCACAATGCGCTGGATTTCCTCAATGCGGATACGCTTTGGCTCGCCAACGCGGGTCAGATGGCCCAGTAGTTCATCGACGCGATCGATGGAAATATTCGGCTCGAAAGACTGTCGGAACAAGAGCTGGTTGAAAGCGCCTTCCAGTTCGCGGCCCGATCCGGTGACGGTGCGGGCAACGTGAGAGAGAATCTCTTCGCTAATGGTAAGGCTCGAATCTTCTGCCTGTGCAGCAGCCAGACGGCGGCGCAGCATCTCGACCCGCATATCGTAGTCAGGAGCCGCCACCTCGAGCGCAACACCACCCTGAAGACGCGAACGAACGCGGACATCGAGCGATTCCAGTTCGGAAGGCGCGCGGTCGGCAGCAACCACGACCTGCTTGGCGCTGTCGAGCAACGTGTTCAGGAGATGGCAGAACTCGTGCTGGATCGACTTGCCCTGCAGGAACTGCATGTCGTCAATGACGAGAAGGTCGATATCGCGGAGCTGTTCCTTGAAGGACAGCGCATTGTTGTCGCGGATTGCGGTTGCGAAGCGCCACATGAAATATTCAGCCGTCAGATAGACAACGCGAGCCTTTTCCTGACGCTGGAGCGCAGCGGCGGCAATTGCCTGCAGAAGGTGCGTCTTGCCGAGACCGACCGAAGCATGGATGAAAAGCGGATTGAAACGCACGGCGCTGGAACCGGCTTCCGCGATGGTGCGGGCTGCAGCAAGCGCCACGCGATTCGATGCGCCGTCGACAAAGCTGTCGAACGTATAGCGTGGGTCGAGCGGCGACCCCAGAACCGAGCCCGAAGCCGATTCTGCAACCACTGCGGAGCCGCGCTTTTCGCCGAAAGCCTGCCCGCCAAAAGACTGCCCAAGAGGAAACACCATCTTTTCGCGCGGAGCGACGGCGGGCTTGCTGTCTGCCGCATCGCAGGTTTCCACCGGAGCTGCACTGCGCACCACCCGGCTCACACCGCGAACGACAACTTCAACCTTGAGAATCTGGGCGTTTTCTTCCTGCCACAGCTCAGTCAGAAGTTCGGAATAATGATTGTTGATCCAGGAGCGCAAAAAAGCCGTCGGAACCGACAGGCGAACAATGCTCTTGGAGATGTCGTCGAGCTTCAGACGACCGAACCAACTGGAATAGATCTCGGTTCCGACGCGGGCTTTCAGCTTTGCCGTAAGGCGCTCGAAAACCTCGTCACCGGCATTGCCGCTCAACTCGACCAGGCTCTTGTCATTTCCGGTAGCAGAAGATCCGCGGACGCGGTTCGCATGTGCATCATCACCCGTCGTTGCCGTCGATTTGCCGGTCATCATTGCCATCGTCTCGCCTGCCTTCACATTCGTACGCGCCCTTTTTCGGCGCTTGTCATTTTTTCCTGTCTGAACTGCGGATTATTATCCGTCCTGTCCGACAGGTACTCACTCACAAAGCCCGGCTCTACAGCTCTGGGCCAAACACAAACTCAAACGGTCCCATCAGGACCAACACCCGGATACTCCTTCCCGGCGACCTTTTTACGACTCACAACACTTTTACCGGAGGCTGATTGCCCGGAACGAAATCCGCCACAACCATTCAATTGTCGGGGACATGCCTAAAACGGCATTCCGGTTAATGAACGGTAAGCAAACAACCATGAGGAACAGGACCTTACGACCAGAATATAACACCCGCGGGCCGTGACGCCCACGCCGACAAACTCTCTATTTGATGCTAACTCCGAGCCGGTGGCTCACCCCTCTTATGCCCTGACTTTAGCGAAGCCTCGCCGCAAAGGGCAAGCCTAGGAAAGCCACATTTTTTTGCTGAAAGCCCTTGCAGGGGGTCTTGGCAAATCGAGGGAATCGGATGCCAGCGAAATAACACCTTTGGATTCAATGCGTTTTCAGAGGGCAATTTTTAGGTGGTCCTGATATGTTCTGCCTGAAAATAAATTTAAAAATTTCCCTTGACTCAACCCCCCTTCCGAGTCCCTAAACCAGCCTGTGGATAACAGTGGATAAGAATCTACAACCTTTTGAAAACACTGGCTAAATCCTTGGGCACGAGATTGGCCGCCCTCTGAAATATTCCAGCTAGGCATTGAAATATCTCTACAATTCAAGGTGGAGCGAAAGAACACAAGTTCTCCGAAAATCGCTCAAAAAAGAAAACCCGGCTAACAATGAGCCGGGTTTCGAAACTGATCCATAAGAATGGATGAATGTTTAGGCGTTCAGAGCCTTAACGCGCTGGGCAAGGCGAGACACCTTACGCGAAGCGGTATTCTTGTGCATCACGCCCTTGGAAGCAGCGCGCATCAGTTCAGGCTCAGCAGCCTTGAAAGCGACTTCCGCAGCCTGCTTGTCGCCGCTCAGCAGAGCGTCTTCCAGCTTGCGCACGAAGGTGCGAACGCGCGAACGGCGGGACTTGTTGATTTCGGTGCGGGCAGCGATCTTGCGCACTGCCTTCTTGGCCGAAGGAGTATTGGCCATAAATGCCTCTCTTTTTTCTGTCAGCTAGCCAGGGGCATAAACCGCCGGGCACAAAACCTCTAGGGCAGCCGAGAAAATCCCTTGAAGATCCCTGGGGGCCGCCGATCCGTGGCGGGCTTATAGATCAGCTTTGGCGCGGCGTCAACGTGGATTCTGCCCCATGGGGCGATCAAGAACCCGCAAACCCGGCCCGAAAGCCCGCCAAAAGCAACTTGGAGGCTCCCGGATAGCGGTCATCGGGGCGGCCTTTCGACCGCCGGCCGACCAATCAGCGATTCTTGAACGCTGGTGTGCGCTTGTCGATGAAGGCTGTCATGCCTTCCTTCTGGTCTTCCGTCGCGAAGAGCGAATGGAACTGGCGACGCTCGAAGCGAAGTCCTTCACTCAACGTCATTTCATAGGTGCGGTTGACCGCTTCCTTGACCATCAGCACGGACGGGCGTGAGAAGGATGCGATGCGTTCGGCGGCCTTCAATGCCTCGTCCAGAAGCTCTTCTGGCGCAACAACCCGCGAGACGAGACCGCTGCGTTCTGCTTCCGCCGCGTCCATCATGCGCCCCGTCAGGCACATATCCATCGCCTTGGACTTGCCGACATAGCGCGTGAGACGCTGCGAGCCGCCCATGCCAGGCATCACGCCGAGCGTGATTTCCGGCTGGCCGAACTTGGCATTGCTGCCCGCGATGATGAAATCGCACATCATGGCCAGCTCGCAGCCGCCACCGAGCGCATAGCCGGAGACCGCCGCGATGATCGGCTTGCGGACCCGATCCACCTTCTGCCAGTCGGAGAACATATCCTGAAGATAGGCGTCCACAAAATCGATCGGCTGCATTTCCTTGATGTCCGCGCCGGCGGCAAAAGCCTTTTCGGAGCCCGTCAGGACGATTGCGCCGATCTTGCCATCCGTATCGAAAGCGCCGAGAGCTTCCGTCAGGTCGTCGAGCACTTTGCGATTGAGGGCATTGAGCGCCTGCGGGCGGTTGAGGCGGATGAGGCCGACGCCGCCACGTGTCTCGACGATGATCGTTTCATAGGCCATGAATTTGAACTCCTCCTTCAACGGCAAGCTTATTGGCGGGCAAAGTGGACCGGCGCAGCTTCTTTTTCAAGGCCTCATTGCTGGCAGGAAGCGCAGAAAAAAGTCGACCGCCCCGACTGAACTGCCCGTTCCACAATGCCGTTGCAGGCGGGATTTCTGCACGGTTCGCCCTCGCGCCCATAGACAGAAAAGGAATGCTGGAAATAACCGAGCGCGCCGTCTGCCTGAATATAGTCCTTGAGGGTCGAGCCGCCAGCAGCAATGGCATCAGCGATCACAGAGCGTATGTCGGAAGCCAGCCGCTCAACGGCTTCGGGATCCTGCGCGATGGACCCGGCGGCGCGCATGGGTGACAGGTGACTGCGCCAGAGCGCTTCACAGACGTAAATATTACCAAGACCGGCGATCAGCCGCTGATCGAGAAGAGCAGCCTTGAGCGGCGCTTTGCGCCCCGAGAAGAGTTCCGCAAGCACAGTGCCGGAAAGCAGATTGCCTGTCGGCTCGATGCCGAGGCTTGCCAGAAACGGATGACTGTCGAGCGTGCCTTCCTCGGCAAAGAGCATGAAGCCAAAGCGGCGTGGATCGTTGTAGACCACACGGGCAGGAGCGCCATCGGCGCGCAGAAGGTGAAACACCACATGATCATGCGCGCTCAGCTTGGAACGTTCGTGCTGAAACGCACCCGGCGTGCTGCCATCGTCATCCGTCTCGATGCGGAACGAACCCGACATGCCGAGATGGCTGATGACAGAGAGGCCGTCATCAAGATGGATCGTCAGATATTTCGCTCGGCGACCAAGTGCTGAAATGCGACGACCAGAAAGCCGTTCGACAAATCGGTCGGGAAAAGGAAAACGCAGATCCGGGCGCCGCTGTTCGACTTGACTGACGGTCGCCCCTTCCATGACGGGCTGCAGACCACGGCGAACCGTTTCGACCTCTGGCAATTCGGGCATTGAAAACTGATCCTGGACAAGTGCCGTATATCGGCTCTGCCCTTATATGTTCAGTTTTGCTCACAATGCTAAGATGTTCAGCATTTGGTGCAGGGAATTGTGTGGGTATAGCGCGGTGCCAGATAATAGGTTTCGCTCATGGGAATGCTCGTGGAGATCCATGCATTGAGCGGCTTGTAGTCGAGTTCGACATCGACTTTGATGAAGTACGCCCCTTCTCCCACGAGGCTTGACGGAAGATCGCCGACAGTACCCTTTTTTGCGACAAAGTCCGCGACATTGGCATAGGACCAGTCGACCTTCGGCATCAGACTGTTGGCGGTTGCCGTCCCTTCAACCTTGATTGCCGTGATCCTTATCTTCGGACTGCTCCGGCCATAGGGCAGAAGGGACGCGCGGCCGATATTGAACATATCGTTCAAATCATCCGGCGTTACCGACAATTGTCGGGCGACCAGATCGGCAAGACTGCTCGCCGAGCGAGACACTTTCTTGTTCGTGTCCATCCCATCGGCAAGATCGACGGAGCCTAGATAAATCAGAAGCAGGAGGGGTACGATGAGCGCGAATTCAACCGCTCCCACCCCGCGCCGATCGTGCAGAAATTTCCGAAGGCAGTTACGCATGACCATCGATCGCTCCAGAGCGCATTCCGAAAAGGGTAAAACGGTGTTAGGGATGCGCATCGGTTGTTTCAGTTTGGGAAGGGCTCGTTCTGCCAGGTGAGGGTAGCAAAAAGCGGCATGGTGCCGCCTGCCGCATGTGGGCTTTCGATCAGATAGAGGATGTTCGTCAATACGGGCCAGGCATAAACCACGTTGAGCTGGTTGATCGTGGACGTCCCGCTCGTCCCGGTAATGCCTGTCCGCGTCAGCTTGCCCTCGCCATCGAGAATCTGGTCCGTCGGAACCTTGTCGAACCCCTCATAGGTTCCCAGATTGAACGAAAGATTGGGGCAGTCTTGTGCAACCATGAACTGCATCTGCTGGCACAGTTCGGTGCGGAGAGTTTCTTCTCTGATCCCAGCCCCTCTGATCTGGCCTGTCTGCAATCTGCGCGCCACGGTCTCCGTTGCATTGGATACGACCTGACGTGCCGCAAAACTCACGCCGACCTCGATCGTCGCAAAGACGATGATCAGGAACGGAACGATGAGCAGCGCGAACTCCACCGCCGCTACACCGGTTTGCGCACGGGCGAAACGGCGCAAATTCACGCGCACGCCTGCAAGGTGACGCGCCAAAATCCCGGAAGTCATAACCCCACCCAATTCCACATGAATTCAGTTGGGCGTATCGTTACAACAGGACAACCTGAAAGAGTATTAACGGAAGCAGGAACTCATACACGATTATTGCTATTTGTCGTCAAAGCCGTTCTTCGTCGAGGCTTTTTCACAATAGGGTGTGCAGGAAAGCGTTTGTACTTCTGCCTGACGGTAAATCCGTGTCGTTCCGCGTGCATTGCGGGAAACCACCAGTTCCCGGTCGAGGATCGGTTCGCCTTGCTTGTCCATGACGACGATATTGGTGACGCCGAAATCCTTGCCGGTCAGAACGATGGTCTGCGCATCCTGAACAACCGCGTCGGCAATCGACGGATTTCCGATCACAATGCTGTCGGCCGGACGCGCCAGTCGCAAAATGCGGGCCTGGCTTGTTTCGAGGGCAATATAGTCTTCTGCAGACGCCGGTGCGGCGACAAAGACGGCCATAAACGCAACGCCCATGGCAGATACCACGCCTAAGCCGCCCAAAGAAAATAAACGACGCGTCACGCGACATTCCCCGCTGATAGAACGGGGCCCGCTGATATATTGAGCCCCACCAATATAATGAGCAAAGAATGAACGGGATTGGTGAAGGAATAATTAAGTCACTACCCTTCCGTGCAGGCCGTATCCGCAATTCGCCAAACATTAACCAATCACGCAATGGTCGCGGCTTTCCAAGCCCCGAAACACTTCATTAACCCTGATTGTTAAGGGGGCCACAATTCCTCTCTCCTATGCTTGAGCGCATCCGAATTTAAAGCGCATTTCAAAAAACCAGCGCGATCGGAACAGCGAGGAGCATGTGATGCCGACATTGATGACGCGTTTCATGAAGAACAGGGCCGGTTCGACAGCGATCGAATATGCGCTGATCGGCACGCTCGTCTCTATTGCGATCATCAGCGGCGTAGCGCTCATGGCCGGAAATGTCGGCGAAAAATTCAACGACACGGCCACACGGTTCGAACAGGCTGCAAACCGCTAATGACTATAGCGTAATTCCGTGCAAACGGTGGCCAAATGATGGGATGACGTGCGACGCGGGGGCATCGGCAATGACAGCAGCAGCCATGACGGCAATCTTCGCTCTGGCAATGGTGACCGCCATGATCACCGACCTGACCTCGATGACCATCCGCAACCGCGTTTCGATCGGACTGACACTCGGCTTTATCCTGCTCGCACCACTCCTGGGGCTTCCTCTTTCCGATTATGCCTGGCATCTCGGTGTCGGTGGTATCGCGCTGATCATCACCTTTTCGCTCTTCTGCCTTCGCGCCATGGGCGGCGGCGATGCCAAGCTCATCGCGGCAACGGCCTTGTGGTTCGGCCCCACGATCAGCCTCCTGGATTATCTTGTGATGGTCTCGATCCTCGGCGGTATTCTTACGCTCACACTCATTCTCTACAGAATGATCCCGCGCCCGCTTCTGGCCGATCGCTATGCCTTCATGGGAACGCTCGCCCGCAAGGATGTGGGCATTCCCTACGGTATTGCTCTCGGCGCTGCCGGTCTCTGGACGTTTCCGCTGTCGCCGGTTGGGGAATCGGTGAAGGCCTATTTGGCGGGAGCCTTTTGAGCGCATTTATACGCAACGCTTACGTGTACTCCCAATCTTTCTTTATTCGAATAAGATTATATTAACCATAATTACACGATTGCCAGTGCAATTTTGGAACACGTCATTGAGACGTGGGGATTTGCGCGGGGCACATCATGAAATCAGCTCGACTGCTCATTTTAGGAGTGGCCGTTCTTGCGGCTGGTGGAGCTGGCTATATTGCCATGAACCTAGCCGCACCGCCGCCCGCACCCATTGTCGCCGCGCCTGAAACACCGCAGATGAAACTGGAAGACGTACTCGTCGCCACCGAAAACCTTGGTGTCGGCGCAGAACTGACATCGCAGATGCGCTGGCAGCCCTGGCCTGTGGATGCAGTCAGCGACGGCTATATCACCCGCACAAGCGAACCCGACGCCATCAATCAGCTAAGCGGTGCAACCGTAAGGCTGCAGTTCTTCACCGGCGAGCCGATCCGCAAGACCAAGCTCATCGGCCCGGGGCAGAGCTTCATGTCGTCGATCCTGCCGCCCGGCATGCGCGCCGTCGCGACACAGATCAATGCCGAGAGTTCGGCTGGTGGCTTCATTCTTCCCAACGATTTCGTCGATGTCATCATGACCCGCCGCAAACCGGACAACGGCGAAAAATCCCTGAGTCCCTTCACAACGGAAACGGTACTGCAGAACGTCCGCGTTCTGGCCATCGATCAGGCCATTCAGGAAGATGAACAGGGCCGCAAGGTCATGGTCGGCCAGACCGCAACGCTCGAAGTCACGCCGGAACAAGCTGAAATCATTACCGTCGCCCAACAGATGGCTGACCGTCTGACGCTGGCGCTTCGCTCGACACAGGACGTTGAGGACAAGGATATCAAGCAGGCTGATTATCTGGTTTCCTCGCCGACCCGCAGCGGGACGGTCAAGGTCATCAAGTCCGGCAGCGTTACAGAAATAGGACCGCGCTCATGAGAAAGATAAAACGCGTGCGCCCGCATTCGGCAAAAATCGCGCTTTTTGCCAGCGCGCTTGCTGCCTTTTCATTGCCGCTTACCGATATGTCCGCCGTGGCGGCAGCTGGCATCGTCAAGGTCGGAGGCCAGCAGCGTTCGCAGACGATCAAGCTCGGCCTCAACAAATCGGTCGTGCTCGATCTTCCGCAGGATGCCTATGACGTTCTCGTCTCCAACCCGACAATCGCCGATGCGGTGACACGCACGTCGCGGCGCATCTATCTTTTCGGCAAACAGATCGGGCAGACCAATATTTTCGTTTTCGGTCCGAACGGCGAGCAGGTCGCATCCATCGATGTCGAAATCGAGCGCGATGTGAGCGGGATTTCGTCCCAGCTCAAGCGTCTGATTCCCGGTTCAGATATTCGCGTCGAACTGATCAACGACAATGTGGTTCTGACCGGAACCGTCCAGACCCCACAGGATTCGGCAAAGGCCGCAAAGCTCGCCGGTCTTTTCGTTTCCGGCGGTGAGGCGACAACAGGTCAATATTCCACCACGGCCTCGGCTCCAACCGATGGCGGCGGCGTTGCGATCAACAATCCGGATGAAGATCGCCGTAAAAGCGCTATCGTCAACATGCTCACCATTATCGGCGAGGATCAGGTGACATTGAAAGTCACCGTCGCCGAAGTCAGCCGTTCGGTCATGAAGCAGCTTGGTGTCAATATGAGCGGCGGTGGCGTTTCGAATGGTATCTCCTATGGCGGAATTTCCGAGAGTATTGCCGGAGCCATTGGCAACAACCTGTCCGATACCGGGTTCGGCCTCGCGACAAGCAACTTTTCCGCCTATCTGCGGGCGATGGAAACGGCTGGCGTGATGAAGACGCTCGCCGAGCCGACGCTGACCGCGATCTCAGGCGAAAAAGCGGCTTTCAATGTCGGCGGCGAGTATAACGTCATCAACAGCGTGAAATATGATGACGATGGGAAGCGCACCAATGAGCTGGCCAAGATCAACTACGGGATCGGCCTCGAATTCATGCCGACCGTGCTGGGACCGGGACGCATCAGCCTGAAGATCAGAACCTCCGTCTCCGAACCGACGACCGAAGGCGCAGGCACGACCAACAAGATGGATGGCGTCGGCGCAAGCATTCTGTCGCTGCGCAAGCGTGTGGCCGACACGACGGTCGAACTCCCGTCCGGCGGCTCCATGATGATCGGCGGCCTGATCCGCGATGAAGTGCGCCAGTCGGTTTCCGGATTTCCGGGCCTCACCAAGATTCCAGTCCTCGGTGCGCTGTTCCGCAGCAAGGATTTCATCCGCAACGAATCGGAACTGGTGGTGATCGTGACGCCTTATCTGGCGCGCCCCGTGGCCCGCCAGCAGCTTGCGCGACCTGACGACAATCTCAACCCGGCCAGCGATGGCGCAGGATACATCCTTGGCAAGGTCAATCGCGTTTACGGCACGATGGAAACCAAACTGCCGCCCGGTCGCTACAACGGCGTCGTCGGTTATATCTACAAGTGAGCGGGGGACAGATCATGACCTATTCAGTCAGAGGCTTTTGCAGGATTTCCGCAAGACCAGCGCTCCTCGCCTTGTCGGTGGCCCTTCTCGCGGGCTGCGCGAATCGCCAGCACGTCACCGTCGGTGCCCTGCCGGATGATTATCGCACCAATCATCCCATCACGATTGCCGAGCGGGACCAGGTCACAGATATTCCGGTCGCACAGGCCGACCAGAAACTCAGCCCGATGCAGCGCGGTATCATTCAGGGAGCCATCGCCAATTATCGGCGCAGCGGTTCTGGCATGCTCTATGTTCTGGTGCCTTCAGGTGCATCCAATCAGGCTGCGGCCTACCGGCTGAGCACCGAAGTCTCGGCCATGCTGCGGCGCAGCGGCATCAAGGCGAACAATATTGCCATTGAGAATTATCCGGTTGAAAGCCCGGATGCGGCGGCGCCCATCCGCATCAGCTATTACGCGATGACGGCGGGCACGACACCGTGCGGTCGTTGGCCGGACGATCTCGCCAGCACGCCCGAAAACAAGCACTACGCCAATTTCGGCTGCGCCTCGCAGAACAATCTTGCCGCACAGGTCGCCAATCCGGCTGATCTTCTGGGACCACGCGCCATGTCGCCTATCGATTCGGACCGCACCACGGAACGTCTCAACGGCGATCAGGGCTATGTGAAGATGTCGCCGGCGCGGACGGACAATTGGCGCGAATCTCGCAGTGAACAGGCCAATTATTAAGAGGACGCTATGAGCAATTTCGCGTTCGAACCGACGGAAGAAGAACAGGACCTGGAGACGGGCCGCGCACCGATCATGCTTGAAAATGTGCGCCCCATTCCGCGCATTTCGATCCAGGCCTTCTGCGTCAACGAAAGCGTCGCCATCCCGATTGAGCGCGCAGGCGGTGACCGGCGCATGGCAAAAACGCATCTCAAGGTTATGATGGGTGGTGTTGCGGCTGCAATCGAGTTTTATCAGACTGCCTCCACGCCCAATCTGATCATCGTCGAATCGGCCTCCGAGCCTAATGTGCTGCTTGAAGAACTGCAGCAATTGTCGGAGGTCTGTGATCCCGGCTCGAAAGTCATGGTCATCGGTCATTCCAACGAGGTCTGGCTTTATCGCGAACTGCTGCGCCGGGGCGTTTCGGAATATATCGTGGCGCCGGTCGCGCTCGCAGACATTCTGGCCATCGTTTCCTCGATCTTTCTCGATCCCGGCGCGGAGCCGCTGGGCCGTTCCATCGCCTTTATCGGCGCAAAAGGCGGTGTCGGCGCTTCGACCATCGCACACAATGTCGCCTGGTCGATTTCGGATCTGTTCCGGCACGATGTCGTGCTTGCAGATATGGATCTGCCTTTCGGCACGGCGAATATCAATTTCGATCAGGACCCGACGCTCGGCATCGCCGATGCCGTCTTCTCGCCGGAACGGATTGACGAGGTTTATCTCGACCGGCTGCTTGTGCAGTATGGCGACCATCTTTCGATCCTCGCTGCCCCTTCCAGCCTGGAGCGCACGTTCGATTTCGGCGACGACGCCTTTGCCGAGCTGATCGATGTTGCACAGCGCAATTCTCCGCTGATCGTGCTGGACGTGGCACACGGCTGGAGCGGGTGGACCCGCACCACATTGATGCGTGCCGATGAGGTCGTGATTGTCGCAACGCCCGATCTTGCCAATCTGCGCAACACGAAAAACCTTCTCGACACGCTGGCGCAACTGCGCCCGAACGATGTGAAGCCGCATCTCGTCCTGAATCAGATGGGTATGCCCAAACGGCCGGAAATCGCGCTCGCCGATTTTTCCGAGCCGCTCGGCATCGATCCCATCGCAACCATCGACTTCGATCCGCAACTTTTCGGCAACGCAGCCAACAATGGCCGGATGATCGCCGAAACCAATCCAGAAAGCCCGGTTGCGGGAGCCATCAGCCATATTGCGCATGTTGTGACCGGCAGGGCCGATGTGCAGCCGCGCAAGAAGACCGGCATTTCGAGCCTTCTCGGCAAGTTTGCACGCAAGACCAAGTAACGGCAGGAAATCATGTTCGGCAGAAGAGGCAACGATACGGGAAACAAGCCGGAAAGCGGAATGCGACCGGCTGTGCTGAAACCTGCCAACTCCGCTGCAATGCCCGCTTCGACCCAGCCGGCAGTCCAACCGTCCCGTATGCAGGCAGCCGTCCCCACGACACAGGCCCGATCTCCCGCCCAGCCAGGCACACAGGGGCGCGAAAAGACCGAAAGTTACTACGACACCAAATCGCAGGTCTTCTCGGCGTTGATCGATACGATCGATCTGTCGCAACTCTCCCGCATGGCACCGGACGCCGCGCGTGAGGAAATCCGCGACATCGTCAACGACATCATCGCCATCAAGAATTTCGTCATGTCGATTGCCGAGCAGGAAGAGCTGCTTGATGACATCTGCAACGACGTATTGGGCTACGGCCCGCTGGAACCGCTTCTTTCCCGTGACGACATCGCCGATATCATGGTCAATGGTTCGCGCCGGACCTATATCGAGGTGGACGGTTTGTTGCAGGAAACCGGCATCCGCTTCCGCGATAACCAGCAGCTCCTTAACATCTGTCAGCGTATCGTCAGTCAGGTCGGACGTCGTGTCGACGAATCGAGCCCTATCTGCGATGCCCGCCTGCCTGACGGTTCGCGCGTCAACGTCATCGCGCCGCCGCTGTCGCTCGACGGCCCAACCCTGACCATTCGTAAATTCCGCAAGGACAAGCTGACGCTCGACCAGTTGGTGCGATTCGGCGCTATATCGAATGCCGGAGCAGAGCTGCTGCAGATCATCAGCCGTGTGCGCTGCAATGTGATCATTTCGGGCGGCACCGGTTCGGGCAAGACCACGCTTCTCAACTGCCTGACACGTTATATCGACACGCACGAACGCATCATCACCTGCGAAGACTCGGCTGAACTGCAATTGCAGCAGCCGCATGTGGTGCGTCTGGAAACTCGCCCGCCCAATCTGGAAGGCGAAGGCGAAGTCACCATGCGCGATCTGGTGAAGAACTGCCTGCGTATGCGTCCCGAACGCATCATCGTCGGCGAAGTGCGCGGCCCCGAGGTTTTCGACCTCTTGCAGGCCATGAACACAGGCCATGACGGTTCAATGGGGACGATCCATTCCAATAGTCCGCGTGAATGCCTCAACCGTATGGAAGCCATGATCGCCATGGGCGGCTATGTGCTGCCGCAAAAAACCGTGCGTGAGATCATCGTTGGCTCGGTCGATATCATTATTCAGGCCGCGCGCCTGCGCGACGGCACACGCCGTATCACTCACATTACCGAAGTGGTGGGACTGGAAGGCGACGTCATCATCACCCAGGATCTGGTTCTGTACGATATCAAGGGTGAAGACACTTCCGGCCGCATTCTCGGCAGTCATAGCTCGACCGGCATCGGACGTCCTGCCTTCTGGGAACGCGCCCGCTATTACAATGAGGACAGCCGCCTTGCTTCCGTGCTCGACAGCATGGAAAGGACAAATGCATGACCGGTTCCGGCGCCAGCATTTTGATGTTCATCGTGCTTGCCGTCATCGCCTGCGCGGCTTTGTTCTATGCGCTTTTCTATGAAAAGCTCGGCAAGAAGGATCACGCGGCACGGCGCTTCGAAACCGTGCGCAACAGCGGTTCGGAACGGGCGATAACGCGCAGCGAGCGCGACAGAAACGCCGACATATTGAAGCGCCGCAGACAGTTGCAGGACAATATCAAGGACCTGGAAGCGCGGCAGAAGCAACGCGAGAAAAACCAGAAATATCCGCCCCTGCGCATTCTGCTGACACAGGCGGGCTTAAATCTGACCTTGCAGAAATTCTACATCTATTCCGGTGTGACCGCGTTCCTTGTTACATTCATCGCGCTGATCTTCGGCGCGCCGCTGCTTTTCCTGCCGGGCATCGCCATTGCCGGTTTTTTCGGCCTGCCGCGCTGGTTCGTGCTGCAGAAACGCAAGCGACGGCTGAAGAAATTCCTCGAAGAATTTCCCAACGCCCTTGATGTCATCGTGCGTGCAACCCGTGCCGGGCTTCCGCTTAATGACGGCCTGAGACTCATTGCGAGCGAGGCGGTGGAGCCGGTCAAGGGAGAGTTCAAGAAGGTTGTCGAAGCACAGCAGATCGGACTTTCGATCCCTGAAGCGGTTGGCAAGATGCCTGATTCCATGCCGTGCCCGGAAACCAACTTCTTCGCCATCGTCATCCAGATTCAGTCCCAGGCAGGTGGTAATCTTTCCGAAGCGCTCAACAATCTTTCGAAGGTTTTGCGCGATCGAAAGAAGATGAAAGCCAAGGTCAACGCGCTATCCATGGAAGCCAAGGCTTCTGCCGCGATCATCGGCGCCCTGCCCTTCATCGTTACGTTTCTCGTCTACCTGACCAGCCCGCTGTATATGACCCTGCTCTTCACCTCTTCGACCGGCCACATGCTCCTGGGCATTGCAGCCGTTCTGATGCTAACCGGCATCTTCATCATGAAGAACATGATCAATTTCGATATGTGAGGTACCGGACATGTTTTCTCTCCTCACACAAAAACTGACCGACCCGCAGTTTCTGATCGGCGCTTTGATTACCGTCGCGGTTTTTGCAACCGTGGTGACGATTCTCATGCCGGTCCTCAGCGGCAATGCGCTCAAGTCGCGGATGAAATCAGTTGCCACCGAACGTGAAGCCATTCGCTCGCGCGAGCGTGCCCGACTTGCTGCGGAAAGCGACCGTCGCAACAGCCTGCGCCATCAGCAAAAGCAGGGCATCCGCGAATTTGTCGAAAAGCTTGACCTCAAGCGTGCGCTTGCGGACGAAAAGACGATCGCTTCGCTCAGGCAGGCAGGCTTCCGGGGGCAGAACCCGCTCAACATCTTTCTGTTCCTGCGCTTTGTTCTGCCTTTCGGCGCGATAATAGTCGCCGCCATCTACATTTTCATGCTCGGCGTGCTTGCCGATCAATCGTTCTTCGTTCGCCTCCTCGTTTGCATTCTTGCTGGCTATGCCGGTTTCTATGCGCCTAACCTCTACGTCTCAAACCGGGCGACCAAACGCAAGCAATCCATCCGACGCGCATGGCCGGACGCGCTTGATCTGATGCTGATCTGCGTCGAATCGGGCATGTCCACGGAAGCTGCGTTTCGCCGGGTGGCCGATGAAATCGGCATCCAGTCCGTCGAGCTTGCCGAAGAATTAATGCTGACCAATGCTGAGCTTTCATTCCTGCCGGAGCGCCGTCAGGCTTATGAAAATCTCGCCAATCGCACGGGTCTGGAGCCAGTGAAATCCGTAACGCAGGCGCTGATTCAAGCCGAGCGTTACGGCACGCCGGTCGCACAGGCGCTGCGCACGCTTTCTCAGGAAAGCCGCGATCTGCGTCTGCTTGAAGCTGAAAAGAAGGCCGCAGCCCTGCCGCCAAAGCTGACCGTGCCGATGATTGTTTTCTTCCTGCCCGTCCTCTTTATCGTTATTCTCGGACCGGCCTTCATCCAGATTTCGGCGCAAGGCGGATTGTTCGGCGGTAACTAGAGCATAATCCGACCGGAGTGAAACGAGGATCGATAAGATTATGCTTAAAATAAAAGAGGTTAGAGCGCCGATCTGATCGAAGAATCAGCCCTTCGGCTTGTCCTTGAGCATGTTCCAGGAGTTCTGCTGCGCCAGCATGGAGCGGAGATAATCCGTATTGGCCTTGGCCTGTTGCGGAGAAATTTCACGCGCGGCAATCGCTTCGGCCTCCTGAAAGCGGCCCTGCAGACCGACCGACAGGGCAAGGTTTTGACGCACACGACTGTCCGCACCAGGGGCTGCAGCGGCCTGTTTGAAATAGGTCTCAGCCGTTCGTGCATCACCGGCCAGAAGATAGGACATCCCCATATTGGAGATAATCGACGGTTCATTCGGCTGAAGCTGCAACGCCTTCTGATACGTCGCGCGCGCTTCTTCCTTCCGGCCCATCTGGTCGAGAACAGCACCTTCTGCGGAAACCAGTTTCCAATCGGGATAGGCCGGGTTCTGTGCACGGCGAACGGCATCAAGCGCGCCGTCGAACTGGCCAGCGCTTGCAAGCGCCTTGCCATAAGCCGCAAGAACGGCCTGATCCGTCGGATAGACAATAGCCAGCGCCCGCATGACGGCCAGCGCCTGATCGTTACGGCCAAGACGCGTCAGCACATTGGCATAGTTGAGCGCCGTCTGGCGATCCTTCGGATTGCGTTCATATTGCGCGCCGAGCCGCCCGGCCATGGCGGCGAGCTGTGCGTCGTTCATGTGGTCGAAAGTGGCAACTGTTGCCGCGCGGCGCACCGAACCGGTCGTGGTCCGGTCAACCGATGTGCAGCCGGAAAGTACAAGCATTGAAAGAATGCAGGCGAAGCCAAGACGTATTGCGATAGCGTCTTTTCGAGCGATGTTCAGCATCCCGCCTCTCCTGCCAAAGCGTGTCGCGCATTCAACATGCTTTAGTCTCTTGTTTTCACGCATGTCTCCCCAAACCGGTTCCCACTTTCGGGAGACATGCTGTAAGGCCGGACGATGCGCCCAGACCCCCTCAAGCCCAATTCCTGTTAAATCAATAATCCGTTAACCCTAATGATTGGTTAATAAAGCGATTGTGGTTTTTTTCCCGCACGGCAATAATCGCGCTATCTGTTTGTTTTTATAAACTTCCGACAAAACCCCAGCGCTTTTGCCGGACACGCTTATTGGTCAGAAAGAGCATCATGTCTGTCGAACTTCTTTCCCGAAAATCCGAACAAAGCCGCCCGATCTGGTTTACGCCGAAAGGCGGGCTGGAAGCCTCCAGCCTTTCCGCCGATGCAATTGCATGGGCCAAGGCCAATGGCTTTGACGGCGAAGCTGGTCGTGTCCTCGTGGTTCCCGGTGCTGGCGGATCGGTATCGGGTGCGTTTTTTGGAACGGGAGATGAAAAAAAGGGCGGTCAGTCGCAGCTTCTGGCCGGAAAGCTTGCGCGCGGTCTTCCGGACGGAGACTGGCATATTGACGGCGCGATCGATGACGCAGCGCTTGCAGTTCTGGGCTTCTTGATGGGTGGCTACAGTTTTACGCGCTATCGCAAGGCAAATGGCAAGGCGATCCGCCTCGCCTTGCCGGATGGCGTGGATGAGGCCGAAATCAGCCGCATCGCTACTGCGGTAACGCTGGTGCGCGATCTCATCAACACACCGACCAACGATATGGGGCCGGATGCCCTCGAAAATGCCGCCCATGAACTGGCGAAGAGATACAAGGCCGACATTGCCATCACCGAAGGTGATGCGCTTTTGGAGAAGAATTTCCCCATGATCCATGCGGTCGGTCGTGCTGGCGCAATTGTGCCACGCCTGATCGATCTTACGTGGGGCAAGGCAAGCGACCCGAAAATCACGCTGGTCGGCAAGGGTGTCTGCTTCGATACCGGCGGTCTCGACATCAAACCGGCAAGCGGCATGCTCCTGATGAAGAAGGACATGGGCGGAGCCGCCAATGTGCTGGGCCTCGCCTCCATGATTATGGACGCGCAATTGCCGGTGCGGCTGCGCGTGCTGATCCCGGCAGTGGAGAATTCGATTGCCGGAAATGCCTTTCGGCCGGGTGACGTGCTGCAAAGCCGCAAGGGTCTGACTGTCGAGATTGGCAATACCGATGCGGAAGGCCGTCTGGTTCTTGCCGACGCTCTCGCACTTGCCGATGAAGAAGAACCTGCACTTCTGATCGACATGGCGACGCTGACAGGGGCTGCGCGTGTTGCGCTTGGCCCCGATCTGCCGCCATTCTATACGCATGATGACGAACTCGCCGCTTCGATTGCGCAAAGTGCGGATGCCACCGCAGACCCGCTATGGCGCATGCCGCTTTGGAAGCCTTATGCGCAAAAATTGTCCTCACGGATCGCCGACATCAACAATGTCACCACCGATGGATTTGCCGGATCGGTGACGGCAGCGCTCTTCCTCAGCAAATTTGTCGAAAAGGCTCAAAGCTGGGCGCATTTCGACATTTTCGGCTGGGTGCCGGTCGAAAAACCCGCCTCGCCAGTCGGTGGAGAGGCGCAAGCCATTCGCGCTCTTTACCAGTTTTTGAAGGAACGCTACCCGGCGCAATGAATCGACTTGCCTGAAACACCGAAAGCGGGTTGAATAAAACGGTTCCGAAACAATCCCCGTTTTGGTGGAACCGGATGCCAATTGAGCTGAAGCCGTTGCAGGCGCTGACATTGCTGAGAACCCTGTCGCTGGAACAGGTGCGTGACGAGATGCCCGATCTCACCACGCGACAGGCAGCCATTCTCCTGACCATCTATCTGGAGCCCCCGCCACATACCGTGCGGGGACTTGCAGCAAAACTGAACGTCACCAAGCCGGTGATTACCCGTGCGCTCGACACGATGGGCGCACTTGAGTTCGTCTCCCGGCATCGTGATGAAAAAGACCGGCGAAATGTGCTAGTGAAGAGGACGGTCGCCGGAGCACTTTATGTTGAAAGACTGGGCGATCTGGTGATCGCCAAAGCCAGGGAGTTACCACTTTGACCATGCTCGACCGCCGCCTCAACGCCTATCGCCCCGACCTCGCCGATGAACGGCTGACCGGTCAGGTGGAAGCGGCGCGTTTCACCACCGGAACACTGATGCAGGTTTCCGCGTCCGTTGTCGATCTGCGCTCCGAACCGCGTATGGATAGCGGACCGCAGACACAGATGATCTTTGGCGATCGTGTTCGCGTCTTCGAGGAGATGGACGGCTGGTCGTGGATGCAGGCGGAACGCGACGGCTATACCGGTTACGTCTCCGCTGCCGCGCTGGAACAACTCGCTGGAACCGAAACGCATCTGGTCATCGTGCCGCGCACCTTCGTTTATCCCGGTGCTGATCTTCGCTTCCCACACACCATGGCGCTGTCGCTGGGTTCACGCGTGCGTATCGTCGGCGCGGCCGAGACGCGCGGTACAAAATATGCCATTCTGGAAAGCGGCGAGGCGCTGATCGCCAGCCACCTAGCGCCAGTCGGTGAACATGCCGCAGACTATGTGGCCGTCGCAGAAACCCTTCTTCACACGCCTTATCTGTGGGGCGGCACGTCGGGATTCGGCATCGATTGCTCCGGCCTCGTGCAACTTTCCATGTGGGTGGCAGGCCGCGAGGTTCTGCGCGATTCGGACATGCAGCAGAATACGCTTGGCGAAATCGTCGAACCCGATGCGTCCTATTCGAACCTGAAGCGCGGTGATCTCGTCTTCTGGAAGGGCCATGTCGCCATCTGCGCTTCCCCCGACATGCTGATCCATGCGAGCGGTCATACGATGACGGTCACGCTGGAGCCGCTACAGGATGCAATCAAGCGAATTGCCTATCTATACGATCTGCCGACGCTTATCCGCAGACCCTGAAAATGAGATCGGGAATCCATGAAGGGAAAGACGACACTGACGATAGCCGCTTTGCTGATCGGCTTTGCTTTGTCTTTTCCTTCCCCCGTTTCGACTGAGAGAATTGCGCGCATGACCATTCCCGCGTCCCCTGCCGCCTTTGCCGAAGTCAATGGCATCCAGATGTATTACCGGATTGTTGGCAAGGGCTCGCCGATCCTGCTCATTCCGGGCGGCCTTTCCGACCAGCATGTCTGGGATGCGCAGCTTCCTATCCTTGCGCGTCACCACACCGTAATCGTTGCCGACAGTCGCGGCCAGGGACGCTCGACCCGCACCGAAGACCCCATCACCTATGGATTGATGGCCGATGATTATGTGGCACTGCTCGATTTTCTCCATATCGACAAGGTCGATCTTGTCGGCTGGAGCGATGGCGGCATTATCGGCCTCGATATCGCCATGCGTTATCCAGAACGGCTGAAAAGCCTGTTTGCGCAGGCCGCCAATGTCACGCCCGATGGCAATACCGGCTATACCGAGGCCCGCGCCGAAGGAAAGCCGATACCGGAACTGCGCCACTATGAGAGCATCGACAAGGAAATTCATGCGCTCTGGGCAAATGAGCCGAACTACACCGATGAAGACCTGTCGGATATCCGTGTGCGCACCGCGATTGTTATCGGCGACCGCGATACGGCCATCACGCGCGACCATACGGAATTCATCGCCAGCCAGATACCAGGCGCCCAACTGATCATCCTGCCCGATGCCGGACATGGCGTCCCTGTCGAGAATCCGCGCCTTTACGCACATACAGTGCTGCGTTTCATCGACGGGAAAAGCACCGATGAAACGAAAACCGCGAGCCGGAAAAGCTAGAGCGGCTCCTGTTTAGCAATAATCGTCGGAACCGCTGTAGCTATTTTTTATAGGCATTAGCCTTCGCATCGAAGCGGGGTAAGAAATCAGTCCAGTGAACTGATTTCCCCGCGCGGACGCTTCGCACTTTTGGCTCGAAAATGCTCTAAACCCTGTTTGGCAATACGCGGTCGGGCGGGCGATGCCCGTCGACAAAAGCCTTGATATTGATGATGACCTTGTCGCCCATGTCGATGCGGCCTTCCATTGTGGCCGAGCCCATATGCGGCAGCAGGACGACCTTGCCTTTTTCGGCAAGCGCCAGCAGGCGCGGATTAACCGCCGGTTCGTTCTCGAACACGTCCAACCCTGCTCCGGCAAGCTTGCCCTGCTCAATCAACTCTATCAGGGCATTCTCGTCGATGATCTGGCCGCGCGCCGTGTTGACCATATAGGCGGTCGGCTGCATCAGCGCGATGCGGCGCGCGGACAGCAAATGGAATGTAGCGGGCGTGGATGGGCAGTTGACCGAGATGATATCCATCCGGGCCAGCATCTGGTCGAGGCTATCCCAGTAGGTCGCTTCCAGCTCTTCCTCGACCTGCGGATTGACGCGCTTGCGGTTGTGATAGTGAATGGAAAGCCCGAAAGCCTTGGCGCGACGGGCAACGGCTGTACCGATACGTCCCATGCCCACAATGCCGAGGCGTTTGCCCCAGATGCGCCGTCCGAGCATCCAGGTCGGCGACCAACCCGGCCATTGTCCATGGCGCTCGCCCAGCACATTGGCGCCTTCCACCAGACGTCTTGGCACCGATAGCAGCAGCGCCAGGGTCATGTCGGCAGTATCCTCGGTGAGGACATTCGGCGTATTGGTGACGGTGATGCCACGCTTTGCAGCGGCGGCGACATCGATGTTGTCTACGCCATTGCCGAAATTCGCGATCAGCTTGAGATTGGGGCCGGCCTGTTCAATGGCCGCAGCGTCGATAACGTCGGTGATGCAAGGCACCAGAACGTCCGCTTCCTTCATCGCAGCAATGATTTCCGGCTGATTCATGCGGTGGTCGTCTATGTTCAGACGCGCATCAAACAGTTCCCGCATCCGGGTTTCCACTGGGTCCGGCAATTTTCGCGTAAGAACGACCAGCGGTTTCTTCTTGTTCGACATCTCCACCCCATCGTTGAGCAAAGCCCCTGGAACAGCCCGTATTGTAACCAACTGATCGGTTGCGCTCCAAGAAATTTCCTGCACATTTCCGGCGGAAAACCGACTCCCACTTTTCCGGGAAATGCGTTAACCGAAGCTTCATGTTGAGACCTCCTTAACCAAGGCGGTGCAATATGGGATATTGCTTCGGCTGAACATCTCTATCAAGGCGAAGCGGTAAAGACAAAGAAAAACCGGAATCTTCAGGTGCCTCTTGGAAAATCAACAATGTTTTTCTGAAAAGATGCATTTAAAATCAAACAATTAGGTCGCATTTCGATCTGTTGCACACAGATGGATGAACGATCTGGAAACAGGACGGCAACGTCGCCTCGCAGCCCCCTTAAACTGCCGAAGCTACTACCGTTCTGTCGTGACAGGACGGCGAGAGGTCGCAGTTTGTACAGAGTACTTTCGCAACGCTTTTTGATAGCCACACTTGGCTTTCTGGCATTTTTTCTCATTCTGGCGCCGCTTGGCGCTTCGAACAGACATGCCGCACAGGCTGTAGAGCCTGCAGGCACCACTGTCGGCGCAAGCGGGCTTCCCGTGCCGCGTTTCGTCAGCCTTAAACCCGCGCGCGTCAATCTGCGCATCGGACCGGGACGTGATTATGCGGTTTCATGGCTCTTCATGAAGGCAGGACTGCCGGTCGAGATCATCCAGGAATATGATAACTGGCGTCGTATCCGCGATGCGGACGGCACGGAAGGCTGGGTCTATCAGTCGCTTCTTTCCGGCAAGCGAACCGCCATCACTGCGCCCTGGCTCAAGAACGATCAAGGGGCGATGATCAATATGCGTCGCGACGCCAGCGACACATCGGGACTTGCCGCCGAGATTGAGCCGGGGGTAGTCGGCACGGTGCGTGAGTGCACCGGCCAATGGTGCCGGTTGGATATGGGCGGCGTCCGAGGCTGGATCAAGCAGTCTGATCTCTGGGGTGTTTACCCGGGTGAGGTTTTCGACTGACGAATAAATGGCTCCGGCCTCTACGGATAAAATCCGGAGCCTGCAGTTATTTTACCAGGCAGGGATCACCGATCCCTTGAACGTCGTGGCGATGAAATCCTTCACTTCATCGCTGTGATAGGAGGAGATCAGGGTTTTCACCCAATCGGCATCCTTGTCGGCGGTGCGAACGACGAGAATATTGACGTAAGGCGCTTTCTCGCCTTCCCGCACCAGTGGATCGGTCGCCGGGTTCAGTCCTGCTTCCATGGCATAATTGGTGTTGATGACGGCGGCATCGACATCCTCCATCGAACGCGGAAGCTGCGCAGCATCGAGTTCAACGAATTTGAGGTTCTTCGAATTCTCGATGATGTCGAGGGCGCTGACCTTCAATCCCTTGGCAGGATCGAGCTTGATGATGCCGTTTTCAGCAAGAACGAGCAGAGCACGACCGCCATTGGTCGGATCGTTCGGGATCGCAATCGTCGCGCCGTCAGCCAGCTCCGAAATATTTTTCAGCTTCTTCGAATACAAGCCCATTGGAAAGTTGACGGTTTCGGCAACGCTCACAATGTCGAAGCCGCGATCGGCGACCTGATTGTCGAGATACGGCTTGTGCTGGAAAGAATTGGCTTCCAGCGCGCCATCCGCGAGCGCCATGTTCGGGATGACATAGTCGGAAAATTCCTGAATATCGATTTCAAGGCCGTTCTTTTCAGCAACTTCCTTCACTTTTTCCATGATCTGGGCGTGCGGACCAGGGGTAACTGCGACCCGGACTGTTTTTGCAAAGGCGCTGCCGGCAGTAAAAACGGCGAGAACGGTCGCGGCGATGAATAGCTTACGCATGATATCTCCTTGGAATGTGCCCGGCTGAAACTTGGGAGGCGATTCAGCCTGGACCGCAGAACTTTCTCCCTTTTCAGCCTCACGCAATCCAATACGCAACAAAAAAAGCGGCTGTAGCCGCTTTCTTTTCAATCCGGTGCGCGGTGTCGTTCGTTACTGGCCCTTGCGGCGCAGGCGAACGATAATATCCACATTGACGATTTCCATGCCCTGTGGTGCTTCCGGCATGTTGGCAACCGTCGGCTGCCCACGCTCGCCATGCGGAATATCGAACACGACATTTTCGCCTTCGAGGAAGAAATGCTGGTGATCCGAGATATTGGTATCGAAATAAGTTTTCGAGCCCTCAACCGCGATAATACGCAGCATACCGGCTTCCGTGAACTGGTGCAGCGTGTTGTAAACTGTCGCCAGAGACACCGGCACGTCAGCCATCACGGCCTCTTCGTGGAGGTCTTCGGCAGCCAGATGGCGATCGCCCCGGGCAAAGATCAGGTTCGCAAGCGCAACGCGCTGACGCGTCGGGCGCAAGCCCGCATGGCGGAGCCGCTCTTCCATCGAGACCGTCGAGTGGGTATGTGAAGATTGCATATTCACCGTTGGTTCCGTCACAAGCTTGTAGCAAAATCATCAATCGTCAAACGGGCTGTTGCCCATTGCATACTGACATTGATATATGCCGTTGCGAAATAACTATCAATAGCTTTGGGAATTGCCCGCTTTTTCGGATAACCCCCCGAATAAACCCATTGCATGATTTTACTGCCGGAAACAGTCTGTGGTAGGGATGTTCCGGTGAAACCTACAATCTGGCCGGATTGCCGGTCGATACAGAATGAACCTCAAGGGAGGCGTAATGGCAGAACAGAAATCAAGCTACGGGTATGAAGAACTCCTGGCCTGTGCACGCGGCGAGATGTTCGGCCCCGGCAATGCTCAGCTTCCCCTGCCTCCGATGCTGATGGTCCATCGCATCACCGATATTTCCGAAACTGGCGGCGAGTTCGACAAGGGCTATATCCGTGCCGAGTATGACGTGCGCCCCGACGACTGGTATTTCCCGTGCCACTTCATGGGCAATCCGATCATGCCGGGCTGCCTCGGCCTCGACGGCATGTGGCAGTTGACCGGTTTCTTCCTCGGCTGGCTCGGCGAGCCGGGCCGCGGCATGGCTCTGTCCACCGGTGAAGTCAAGTTCAAGGGCATGGTGCGTCCGCATACCAAGCTTCTCGAATACGGCATCGACTTCAAGCGTGTCATGCGCGGCCGCCTCGTGCTCGGCACGGCTGACGGCTGGCTGAAAGCCGATGGCGAAACCATCTACCGGGCGACCGATCTGCGCGTCGGCCTGTCGAAGGACAACGAGGGCCAATAAGGCGCCTCAATCACCATCATCCACGAGCGCGACTGCAAAAAAGTGAACAGTTTTCATGCGGCCGCGCTCAAAACATGCGAAGATCGCACCTATGTAACCGCGAACAGGCGGCAGTCCGTATGACGGACACGTCGCTCACGGATCAGGTGTAAAGGAGAACGCGATGCGGCGTGTGGTCGTAACGGGTATGGGGATCGTATCCTCGATTGGTAACAACACCGAAGAGGTCACTGCTTCGCTGCGTGAAGCAAAGTCCGGCATCTCCCGCGCTGAGGAATATGCCGAGCTCGGTTTCCGTTGCCAGGTGCACGGTGCCCCGAATATCGACGTCGAAGCGCTGGTCGACCGGCGTGCGATGCGTTTTCATGGCCGTGGCACGGCCTGGAACCACGTCGCCATGGATCAGGCCATTGCGGATGCTGGACTTTCCGAAGAGGAAATATCCAACGACCGCACCGGCATTATCATGGGTTCCGGCGGTCCTTCGACCCGCACGATTGTCGATTCTGCCGACATCACCCGCGAAAAAGGCCCGAAGCGCGTCGGCCCGTTCGCCGTGCCGAAAGCCATGAGCTCGACCGCTTCCGCGACGCTGGCAACCTTCTTCAAGATCAAGGGCATCAACTATTCGATCTCTTCGGCCTGCGCGACGTCCAATCATTGCATCGGCAACGCGTTCGAAATGATCCAGTATGGCAAGCAGGACCGCATGTTCGCAGGCGGCTGCGAAGATCTCGACTGGACGCTTTCGGTTCTGTTCGACGCCATGGGCGCCATGTCGAGCAAGTATAACGATACGCCATCCACCGCATCACGCGCTTATGACAAGAATCGCGACGGCTTCGTGATCGCAGGCGGCGCCGGTGTCCTGGTACTGGAAGACCTCGAAACCGCACTGGCCCGCGGCGCCAAGATTTACGGTGAAATCGTCGGCTATGGCGCGACATCTGACGGTTACGACATGGTGGCTCCGTCTGGTGAAGGCGCGATCCGCTGCATGAAAATGGCGCTTTCGACCGTCAAGGGCAAGATCGACTACATCAACCCGCATGCAACCTCGACGCCTGCGGGCGATGCGCCGGAAATCGAAGCGATCCGCCAGGTCTTCGGCTCGGGCGATGCCTGCCCGCCGATTGCTGCAACGAAATCGCTGACCGGCCACTCGCTGGGTGCAACCGGCGTGCAGGAAGCGATCTATTCGCTTTTGATGATGCACAACAATTTCATTTGCGAAAGCGCACATATCGAAGAACTGGACCCTGCCTTCGCGGACATGCCTATCGTTCGCAAGCGCATTGACAACGCTCAGCTCAACACCGTGCTCTCCAACTCCTTCGGATTTGGCGGCACCAATGCGACGCTGGTTTTCCAGCGCTACCAGGGCTGAGGGAGAGGGAAATATGGAAGGTTTGATGAAAGGCAAACGCGGCCTCATCATGGGGGTCGCGAATAATCACTCACTCGCTTGGGGAATTTCAAAACAACTCGCAGCACAGGGCGCTGAACTGGCCTTTACCTATCAGGGCGATGCGCTCGGCAAGCGCGTAAAGCCGCTGGCCGAGCAGGTCGGCTCTGATTTCGTACTGCCTTGCGATGTTGAAAATATCGATTCGGTCGATGCGGTCTTTGCCGAAATCGAAAAGAAGTGGGGCAAGCTCGATTTCGTCGTTCACGCCATCGGCTTTTCCGACAAGACCGAACTGAAGGGTCGCTACGCAGACGTCACCACGCGCGAAAATTTCAGCCGCACCATGGTGATTTCCGCCTACTCCTTCACGGAAATGGCACAGCGCGCCGAAAAGCTCATGAAGGACGGCGGTTCGATCCTGACGCTGACCTATGGCGGTTCAACCCGTACGATTCCGAACTACAACGTCATGGGCGTTGCCAAGGCCGCGCTTGAAGCCATGGTTCGTTATCTTGCTGCCGATTACGGCCCGCAGGGCATCCGCGTCAATGCGATCTCGGCAGGGCCGGTGCGAACACTGGCCGGTGCCGGCATCGGCGACGCCCGCGCGATCTTCAGCTATCAGCGTCGTAACTCGCCGCTGCGCCGCACGGTCGATATCGACGATGTGGGCAAATCGGCACTCTATTTGCTGTCCGATCTTTCGAGCGGTGTCACCGGTGAGGTCCATTATGTGGATTCCGGCTACAACATCGTCTCCATGCCGACGCTTGAAGAGCTGAAAAGCTCGGATGCGGAACGCGGCGAATAAGCGTTACACGATTGGAGCGTCGTGCGTCCTCCCACCAGGCATACGGCGCTCTGACAATTTAAAACTGCTGCATAATTCCTTAGAGCGGTTCCGGTTTAAACGGAATCGTCGGAACCGCTCTATCTATTTGTTTTCACGCACTATCCGACGCAAAACCGCTTCGCACTTTTGCTGGAAATGCTCTAAACTGATTCAAGTTTAAGGAATTATGCTGTAAAAAAGCCGCCTTTCGAGGCGGCTTTTTTGTTTTATTTCTTTGCATCGAATATTTTGAAGCCGCTTGCCTCTTCGAGAAGCGTTACATTCTTGAACAGCCCCTTCAGCGTTGTCTCATAAGGCAATTGACGGTTTGCGACCATCAGCAGACGCCCGCCGATCTTAAGCCGCGAAGCAGCGGCGGCGATAAACGTCTGCCCAAGCGACAGGTCTGCCGCGCGCCCTTCGTGAAACGGCGGATTCATGATCACGGTGTCATAAATACCCGTCATTTTTTCACTGGTCACATCGAACCAGTTGAAGCCAATAGGAACCGATGCCCCTAACCGCTCCAGATTGCCGCGTGCGGCCTCCAGTGCCTCATAATCGGCCTCGAAAAGATCGATGGACTTGATGCGATCCGCAAACTTCAGGCATTGCGCAGCAAGATAGCCCCAGCCAGCGCCAAGATCGGCGACATTGCCAAAGACGATCTTCTCCATATGCGGCACGAGCAGCGCCGAGCCCTTGTCGATAACACCGTGCGAGAACATGCCGGGCTCGGTGCGAAACACATCGTCAATATCAGCCGCAAGCGGCTTCAATGCCGCGATGAAGTCATCGGTGAGATCGGCGGGCCTTCTCAGCCAGAAGACCACGGCATGGTTCTTCGACATGCGGTCGCTGATCTCGGCAATATTGCCGACCCATTTGCGGAAACTGTCGATGCCGAGCTTCTTGTCGCCAGACACTGCAATCCATCCGCCCGGCTCAACACGCGCCAGAAGCTCCGCAAACCACGCCTCATTGCGTCCGCGATGTTTTCCGAGCAGAAGTAGCCCGCCGGAAAAACGCCGCTCCTCGTCCAATCTGGAGCCCAACCTGGGAACGACATTGAGGTCTTCCTTATTGAGTGCCAGCCAGTCCGGGCGCCAGGGCTGCAGGAAGGTCAGCGCCTGCTTCCATTCATCCTCAAGACGCCGATCCGCAGAAAGACCGCAGGCGAGGAAGGATTGTCCTACTTCGGGCATGTCCAGAATGCCCTGATCGAAGGGGAGAAAGAGTGTTTGTTGTGCCGGTGTCATCATGCTTCACCCATGCCGATCAATTGTTCTACGCGCAACAAAAAAGCGCGCCCCAAAAACACCTTGGGGCGCGCTCTTTCTCAATTGATTACAGAGTACAACGCTTATTCAGCGTCTGCTTCTGCCTTCTTTTCAGCAACGACTTCCTTGCCAGTTTCCTGATCGACGACCTTCATCGACAGGCGAACCTTGCCACGTTCGTCGAAGCCCATGAGCTTGACCCAGACCTTCTGGCCTTCCTTGACCACATCGGTGGTTTTGGCAACGCGGTCGGAAGCGAGCTGCGAGATGTGAACCAGACCGTCACGCGGACCGAAGAAGTTCACGAAAGCGCCGAAGTCAGCGGTCTTGACGACCGTGCCTTCGTAGATTTCGCCGACTTCCGGCTCGGCAACGATCGAATGAATCCACTTCTTGGCGGCTTCGATTTCCTTGCCGTTCGACGATGCGATCTTGACCGTGCCGTCGTCTTCGATGTTGATCTTCGCGCCAGTCTTCTCGACGATTTCGCGAATAACCTTACCGCCCGAACCGATAACATCACGGATCTTGTCGGTTGGGATGTTCATCACTTCGATGCGTGGAGCGAATTCGCCCAGTTCTTCACGCGACGTGGAAAGAGCCTTGCTCATTTCGCCGAGGATGTGAACGCGACCGCCCTTGGCCTGCTCCAGCGCGACCTTCATGATCTCTTCGGTAATACCGTCGATCTTGATGTCCATCTGAAGGGCAGTGATACCGCTTTCGGTACCGGCTACCTTGAAATCCATATCGCCGAGGTGATCTTCGTCGCCGAGAATGTCAGAAAGAACAGCGTAACGCTCGCCTTCCTTGATCAGGCCCATGGCAATACCAGCAACCGGACGGGTAATTGGAACGCCTGCATCCATCAGCGCCAGCGACGTGCCGCAAACGGTTGCCATCGACGAAGAGCCATTCGATTCCGTGATCTCGGAAACAGCGCGGATCGTGTAAGGGAACTGTTCAGCAGCAGGCAGCATTGGATGGATTGCACGCCATGCGAGCTTGCCATGACCAACTTCACGACGGCCTGGCGAACCCATACGACCGGTTTCACCGACCGAATATGGCGGGAAGTTGTAATGCAGCATGAAGGATTCTTTGTACGTACCGGTCAGAGAATCGATCATCTGTTCGTCTTCGCCGGTGCCGAGCGTGGCAACAACGATTGCCTGCGTCTCACCGCGGGTAAACAGCGCCGAGCCGTGTGTACGTGGCAGAAGGCCGACTTCCGAAACGATTGCGCGAACGGTCGACAAATCACGGCCATCGATACGATTGCCGGTGTCGAGGATGTTCCAGCGAACAATCTTTGCCTGCAGGTGCTTGAAGACAGTTGCAAATTTTTCAGCCGAGAATTCCGGCTCTTCAACACCCTCTGGGAAGAAATGAGCCTTCGCCTTGGCCTTTGCAGCGTCAACAGCGACGTAGCGAGCCTGCTTTTCGGTGATCTTGTAGGCGTCGCGCAGGTCGTTTTCGACAACTGCGAGCATCTTGGCTTCGAGGTCCGACAGATCTTCCGGCTGGAAGTCACGCGGTTCCTTGGCAGCAACTTCAGCGAGCTTGATGATCGCATCGATAACGGGCTGGAAGCCCTTCTGACCGAAAACAACGGCGCCGAGCATAACTTCTTCGGAAAGTTCCTGTGCTTCTGATTCAACCATCAGAACAGCGTCAGCCGTACCGGCAACAACCAGGTCGAGCTTCGATTCCGGCATTTCGTCGATATTCGGGTTCAGAACGTATTCGCCGTTGATGTAGCCAACGCGCGCGCCACCGATCGGGCCCATGAAAGGAACGCCGGAAATGGTCAGCGCTGCAGAAGCTGCAACCATCGACAGAACGTCTGGATTGTTCTCAAGGTCATGCTGAATGACAGTCAGAACAACCTGTGTGTCGTTCTTGTAGCCATCGACGAAGAGCGGGCGGATCGGACGGTCGATCAGGCGCGAAACGAGGGTTTCGTTTTCGCTCGGACGGCCTTCACGCTTGAAGAAACCACCAGGGATCTTGCCGGCGGCATAGGTCTTTTCCTGATAGTTTACGGTCAGCGGAAAGAAATCCTGACCCGGCTTTGGTTCCTTGGCAGAAACGACAGTCGCCAGAACGACGGTTTCTCCATAGGTTGCCAGAACTGCACCGTCAGCCTGACGGGCGATCTTGCCGGTTTCGAGCGTAAGCGGACGACCGCCCCATTCGATTTCCACTTTATGGGTATTGAACATATCTTGTCCTCATATGGAGACGCCGCGCAAAGCGCTAGGGCATCTCCTGGGTTGGCAGACAGGCCACGGGCAAGACAACGGGAAGTTCGTTATGTGTCAGAACATTCATTCCCGAATATTCCCTGACACGAACTGCCTGCAATCCTGCCCCATGACTGGTCCAGGTCATGAGCCGTATGGCTCTTCATCGGCATGACGGAATGCACCTGGTGCGCCGTCTCATGCCAGCGGGCATTCGCCCGATAGGCGGGATGCACTCACATACGTTCGCGCTTCCGTTCTATCTGTTGGTTTTTCGCATGTCTTCGCCCCAAAACCGGTTCCCACTTTTGGGAGACATGCTCAAGTGTCGCATTTTGATCTGTCAGCGGCTATCCGCACGACAAAATGCTCGATAAATCAAACGGGCGACGTTTGAAGACGTCGCCCGATTTTACCGTTAGCGGCGCAGGCCGAGACGGCCGATCAGCGCCTGGTAACGTGCCTGGTCGATGCCCTTGACATAGTCAAGAAGACGACGACGCTGCGAAACCAGCTTCAGAAGGCCGCGACGCGAATGATTGTCATTCTTGTGGCCCTTGAAATGATCCGTAAGGTTGGCAATACGCTCGGAAAGAACGGCGACCTGTACTTCAGGAGAACCGGTATCGCCTTCCTTGGTGGCGTATTCCTTGATAAGTGCTTGCTTGCGCTCAGCAGTAATCGACATCGTACACCCTTTCTTGATGAGAGGAAAAAGAGACGCCCAGGCCGGGATGTCGTCCAGCGCGGGCCATTTACACGATCTGACATGCTTTCAGGCATGATCGATGAGGGGCATATAGTGTAAAATTGGCAGGAATGCCAGTCTCAATTCAATTGGCCGCCTCATCGCGATCTTCTGACGAAACGTCAGCTCGTCGTGAAAACGCGCTTCGGTTTGAACTGTCCATGCTCGATATAGCCGATGGCGAGCAATTTTCCGCGTGTCGTGACACAGGCTTCCTCGGCCTCCAGAGGCGCGTCGCGCCCACGCAGGATCACCGGATTGCCGAGACGCACGCGTTGCGCCTGATCGTCGGAAAGCGGTATCTGCGGTAGGCAGTCCAGTGCGGCGCCTGTGTCGATGACCAGCGCGTCAATCGCCGAAAAGTCGCGACGCGGTGCTGGTTCCACGATATTGCCGTCCTCATCCTTCGGCGGAAGCGGCGGCCATGCCTGTTCGAGTTCTGCCAGGGTGACGGAATCCTCTTCCGTGAACGGTGCCACTTCGATGCGGCGCAGTTCCGAAATATGCCCGTAGCATCCAAGATCGCGGCCCATGTCGCGGGCCAGAGAACGCACATAGGTGCCCTTGGAGCATTCGACCTCGAATTCGGTGCGGTCGGCATCCGGAATGCCTACAATCTCCAGCCGGTCGATCTCGACTTGGCGGGAGGGTATTTCGACGGTCTCACCTTCGCGGGCAAGATCGTAGGCCCGTTCGCCGTCGATCTTGATGGCGGAAAACTGCGGCGGCACCTGCGAAATGACGCCGGTATAATTCGGCAGCAATGCCTCGACATCCGCACTTGACGGGCGCTTGTCAGAGATTTTGGTCGGCTGGCCTTCCAGATCGTCCGTCGAACGTTCTTCACCCCAACTGACCGTAAAACGATAGATCTTGGTCCCGTCCATGACATAAGGTACAGTCTTGGTGGCTTCACCCAGCGCTATGGGCAACATGCCGGAAGCAAGCGGATCAAGCGTACCGGCATGACCGGCTTTTTCGGCGTTGAACAGCCACTTGATCTTCGAGACCGCCTCGGTCGATCCCATACCTTTCGGCTTGTCAAAAATGACCCAGCCGGAAACCGGACGGCCTTTTTTCTTGCCCCGTCTTGCCATGCTTTATTCGTCTCCATTGCGGGAAGCCTTGTCTGCCTCCCGGTCTTTTTCATCGTCATGCCCAAGATCGCGTGCGACTTCCGGCGAGCGGAGCAGTGCATCGATCTTGGAAAAATTGTCAAAGCTGGTATCTGCCCGGAAGCGGAATTCCGGCATGTACTTCATCTGGCTGAGGCTCGGAGCGATACGACCACGAATGAATTTCGCATTCGCAGCCAGCGCCTTGATAACGGCCTGCGTATCGGCATCGCCAAGAGGGGTGATGAAGCAAGTTGCGATCTTGAGGTCGGGTGACATACGCACTTCCGAGACGGAAATCACGGTGCGGGCGATAAGGTCGTCGCGGATTTCTCCACGCTGAAGCACCTGTGCCAATGCGTGACGCACCTGCTCGCCCACGCGAAGCTGGCGTTGGGAAAGGCCACCTGAGCCTTTTGGATCCGGAGAACGTGCCATAGCTATATCCTCGATAAACAGCCATTAATCGGCACCCAGCCCAATTGGCTGCCCGAAGAAACGGCTAAAACTGAACGGTGCAATTTACCACAGTTCAGACGGGAGTCAGACCCTCGGAACCGGGTAATGAAAAACCGGACCGCCCATGACAGGACGGTCCGGCATATAGGTATTAGAGAGTGCGCGTAATATGTTCGACGCGGAACGCTTCGATCGTGTCGCCTGCGCGAATGTCGTCGTAGTTTTCGAACGCCATACCGCATTCCTGGCCCATCGGCACTTCCTGCACTTCGTCCTTGAAGCGCTTGAGCGTCTTGAGCTTGCCTTCGTGGATAACCACGTTGTCACGGATGAGGCGGACGCCTGCACCACGTTCAACCTTGCCGTCGATAACCCGGCAACCGGCAACCTTACCAACCTTGGTGATGTTGAAGACTTCAAGAATCTCAGCATTACCGATGAAGGTTTCGCGGCGTTCTGGCGACAGAAGACCCGACATCGCTGCTTTCACATCTTCGATCAGATCGTAGATGATGTTGTAGTAGCGGATTTCGGTGCCCTGCTGGTCGGCTGCATCGCGTGCCTGCTTGTTGGCACGAACGTTGAAGCCGATGATTGCTGCATTGGAGGCTTCGGCCAGCGACACGTCGCTTTCCGTGATACCACCGGCGCCCGAATGGACGATGCGTGCACGCACTTCGTCGGTGCCGAGCTTGTCGAGAGCCGTAATGATCGCTTCGACCGAACCCTGCACGTCACCCTTGATGACGAGCGGGAATTCCTTCAAGCCGTTCACCTGAAGCTGGCTCATCATCTGCTCAAGCGAGCCACGCTGGCCAGTCTGACGGGCAACAGCCTTATCGCGAGCAAGGCGCTGGCGATAATCAGCAATTTCACGAGCTTTGGCTTCGTTAGCGACAACTGCGAAGCGATCGCCTGCCTGTGGTGTACCCTGGAGACCAAGGACTTCAACCGGCATTGCAGGTCCTGCTTCCTTGACGTGTTCGCCATGGTCGTTGACCAGAGCGCGCACACGGCCCCATTCGTTACCGGCAGCGATAATATCGCCCGGATGCAATGTACCCTTCTGAACCAGAACGGTTGCGACCGAACCACGGCCACGATCGAGCTGCGCTTCGATGACAACGCCTTCAGCGGTACGGGTCGGATCTGCCTTGAGATCAAGAATTTCTGCCTGCAACAGGACTGCTTCAAGCAGCTTGTCGAGGTTGATCTTGTTCTTGGCCGAAACTTCGACGTCGAGAACTTCACCGCCCATCGATTCCACGAAGACATCGTGCTGCAGAAGGGCAGTGCGAACCTTCTGCGGATCGGCAGCAGGCTTGTCGATCTTGTTGATCGCCACGATGATCGGAACACCAGCCGCCTTGGCATGGTTGATGGATTCAATCGTCTGCGGCATCACGCTGTCGTCAGCGGCAACCACCAGAATGGCGATGTCGGTCGCCTGCGCACCGCGGGCACGCATTGCGGTAAAGGCAGCGTGGCCCGGCGTATCGATGAAGGTGATCTTCTGGCCGTTCTGCTCGACCTGATAAGCACCGATATGCTGGGTGATGCCACCGGCTTCGCCTGACACCACATTGGCGTGACGGATCGCGTCGAGCAGCGAGGTCTTGCCGTGATCGACGTGACCCATGATGGTCACGACCGGAGGACGGGAAACCAGCGCGGCCTCGTTATCGGCGACACCGAAGATACCTTCTTCAACGTCCGATTCCGCAACGCGCTTGACGGTGTGGCCGAATTCCTCAGCAATGAGCTGTGCCATATCGGCATCGATCACATCGCCCGGCTTCATCATCTGTCCCTGTTTCATGAGGTACTTGATGATGTCGACAGAACGCTCGGCCATACGCTGTGCGAGTTCCTGAAGCGTGATGGTTTCAGGAACAGTCACTTCGCGAGAAATTTTCTCGCGTGTTTCCTGCATCTGCGAACGCTTGAACTTTTCCTGACGGCGACGCATCGCCGAAAGCGAACGCGAACGGCCTTCGTCTTCCAGATTGCTGGAGATGGTCAGCTTGCCACGACGCCGATCATCTTCGGTCTTAACCACTTTCGGTGCGCGGACTTCCGGCTTTGCCGGGACGCCACGACGAGCGGTCGACGGACCACGACGATCATCCTCATCACCCGTGGAACCAGGCTTGCGCTGCTGGCTCTGTGGAAGAGGCTTGTTTGCCGTTGGAATAACGTCTGCAATCGCTGGCGATGCAGGACGCTGTCCCTGACCGGGACGACCGCCCTGCGGAGGACGACCCGAATGCTGGGGGCGACCGCCCTGCGGTGCAGGACGGGAATCGCCGCGCTGCTCCGAACGGCCTTCCGACTGCGGCATGCGCTTGTTTGCTTCCGCTTCTGCGCGAGCCTTGGCCTCCGCTTCTGCCTTCAGACGTGCTTCTTCTTCTGCCTGGCGGCGAGCGGATTCTTCACGTTCCTTGGCACGGCGTGCATCTTCTTCTGCGCGGCGCTTTGCTTCTTCAGCAGCGCGAACGCGATCAGCCGCATCACGAACCTGCGCTTCTTCAAGCGCGCGGCGACGCGCATCCATTTCAGAGCGCGACAGCGTATTCAACACCATGCCGGAGCGATCAGACTGGCGTGGACGCTGCGACTGCTGGCCGGAACGCTGCTGATTACGCGGTTGCTGCTGCGCAACATGCGGCTTTGGCGTTGTCACAGGAGTTGCCGGAGCAGGTGCCTTTGGCTGTTGCGGTGCAGGCGCTGCTGGCGCAGTTGCCTGTGGAGCAACAGCCGCTGGAGCTGCCGGCGCGGGCGCCGATACAGCAGCCGCTGGTGCCGGGGTGGAGGCCACAGGCGCAGGAGCTGCTGGTGCCGCAGCTGCAGGCTGTGGGGCCGCTACCTCGACTTCCGACTTCTCGTCAGGCCGCGAGAATTTGCGCTTCTTCGTTTCAACGACGACAGCCTTCGTGCGGCCGTGGCTGAAATTCTGGCGCACGGTGCTCTGCTCGACGCCTGGCCGCTTCATGGTCAGCGTCTTCTTCGTATTAACGCTCAGCGTCTTGTCGTCGTTCGTTTTATCGCTCATTACGTTTCCGTTTCCTTCGCGGCTCCGGCCGCTCTACTCGAGCATTATCCAACGCGACCTAGTCATGTTGGATAAAGCTCCAGTCATCCGCTTCAACGCGCAATCCGATCCAGGGTCTGCCAAGCCCCTCTACAGTTGCGCTCTAATCCAGGCTCGATGCGCTTTCACCGCGATAGCGATGCAACATAAGCGCCCGCTTTACGAACCCGGCCGCCGCCTTTCCTTCAAGTACGGCTGCATGTATCACATTTCCGCCCCCAAATGCCAAATCCATTTCTTCCCCCGTAAAAAGGGTGAAGGCCGGGATTTCGGGGCCATCAAGATGCACCACAGCGCGGCGGGCCTGATCGAGCTTGCGCACGCCATCGGCTGCGGCTTCCTGAGCGTGCAGCACCATGGCGGCCGCCCCGGTGCGGATCGCCTGATCCACCTTGGTCGAACCTGTTACCACAGCGCCAGCCTTGCGAGCCAGAGCGAGGCTACCGAGAGCAGATTTCGTCAGCAACTGGTCCACCAGCGCGCCAAGATCCGCCTGCGGCGTCACACCTTCTTTCAGCGCTCGCGCAAAGAGTTTGCGCTTGACCGCTTCATCCACCAGACGACGCTCGGCTTTGACCCAGCATCCTCTGCCTGGCAGATTCCTTTTCAAGTCCGGCACCACGGAACCGTCGGGACCGGCCACGAAACGGATCAGATCATCGGCAGAACCGCTTTCGCGCGTGACGATACAGGTTCTGTCATTCATATCCTGCTCCACGCGAACTCCAGTTTTGCCATAACGGCAATATCGGGCGGCCATATCGGGGCCGCATTCCGAACTTGTACCAATGTCATAACCGGCTCGACTGCATCGCTCTTGCATGAGCGACGAAATTGCTGCGCGAGCACCAGTTTGGACCATATCCAACGCATCAGACCTGATGCGTGGCGCTGTACCAGAGCAAAAGCCCCACCACAACCCGTAAGATGGCCGGAACTTCATTCGAAACCCGAACTGGCCGATCAATTCAGATGAACGACGACCATTTTTCAGGGATCAATTGCGAGAGCCGCACAGCTTACGCCTGAATTGCCTCAGACGTAAGAAGCCATGCGGCTCTGCTATTCCAGCGCGCTTCTTAGGAAGCGGCTGCCTCTTCACTGGCTTCAGCTTCGGCTTCTTCTTCCTGAGCCGATGCCAGTTCTTCCTCCGTGATCCATCCTGCCTTCAAACGCGCAGAAAGGACCATCTGTTCCGCATCGACACGCGAAACGTCGAAGGAAGAGAAGATGCCGCTATGAGCGACGGTTTCGCCGTCCTTGCGTTCACGCCAGCCGACCAGATCATCGACGGCATAACCGGCAAAATCATCCATCGTCTTGACGCCGTCTTCACCAACTGCCACCAGCATCGCCGTGGTGATGCCCGGCAGTTCACGCAGTTCGTCCTCGACGCCCAGTTCCTTGCGGCGGTCATCCTGTTCGCTTTCGATGCGATCCAGATATTCCCGGGCACGTTCCTGGATTTCGCCGGCCGTATCCTCATCAAAACCGTCAATGGAGGCGATTTCACCCGACTCGACATAGGCCAGTTCTTCAACAGATGCGAAACCTTCGGAGGCCAGAACCTGACCGACCATCTCGTCAACGTTGAGGGCATCCATGAAGAGGGTCGAACGTTCGGTGAATTCCTTCTGGCGACGTTCGGATTCTTCGTCTTCCGTCAGGATGTCGATGTCCCAGCCGGTGAGCTGGGAAGCAAGGCGCACATTCTGACCGCGACGACCGATTGCAAGTGATAGTTGGTCATTCGGAACGACAACTTCAATACGCTCGGCGTCTTCATCGAGCACCACCTTGGCAACTTCAGCCGGCTGAAGCGCGTTGACGATGAAGGAAGCCGCTTCCGGAGACCACGGAATGATGTCGATCTTTTCACCCTGCAATTCGCCGACAACGGCCTGAACGCGGGAACCGCGCATACCGACGCAGGCACCAACCGGATCGATGGAAGCGTCACGCGACACGACCGCAATCTTGGCTCGGGAACCCGGATCGCGGGCAACGGACTTGATTTCGATGATGCCGTCGTAAATTTCCGGCACTTCCATGGTGAAAAGCTTCGCCATGAAGGACGGATGGGTGCGCGACAGGAAAATCTGCGGGCCACGCTGTTCGCGGCGCACATCGTAGACATAGGCGCGAATGCGGTCGCCGTAGCGGAAAGCTTCGCGCGGGATCAGTTCATCGCGGCGCACGATGGCTTCACCACGACCGAGATCGACAATCACATTTCCGTATTCGACACGCTTCACAGTACCGTTGACGATTTCGCCAACGCGATCCTTGTATTCGTCATACTGACGGTCACGCTCGGCTTCACGCACTTTCTGCACGATAACCTGCTTTGCCGACTGGGCGGCGATACGACCGAAATCCATCGGCGGTAGCTGATCGGCGATGAAGTCACCGACCTGCGCATCCGGATTGCGATCGCGAGCGGTGAAGAGCGAAATCTGCGTCGCGTAATCCTCGACATGCTCAACAACTTCGAGCAGGCGCTGCAGCTTGATCTCGCCAGACTTCGCATTGATGTCCGCGCGGATGTTGCTTTCCTGGCCGTAACGCGAACGCGCCGCCTTCTGGATCGCATCGGCCATGGCCGCAAGAACGATCTCGCGGTCGATCGACTTCTCGCGTGCGACCGCGTCGGCGATCTGCAGAAGCTCCAGCCTGTTAGCACTGACTGCCATTGGACTCTCCTTGGTGTCGCATCCGGCTCCTCAAGATACCGGACGCCTGAAACTTATTTCTTCTTTTCGGCTTCGCCCGATGTGGCTTCGTCAGACCCAGCTTCGCCGGACTGTTCGTCCATTTCGGCTTCCTGATCATCACCCAGATCGTCGCCGGGAATGCGGCCCTCGCGCAGGGCCTTGTCCTTACGCAGCGCATCGCGGATCAGGTCATCGGTCAGCACGAGACGTGCGTCCGAAATCAGATCGAATGGAATACGCACGACAGGTTCGTTGCCGTAGGAAATCTGATCGCTTTCAATGACAACGGTTTCCGCATCGCCCAGAACGATACGCCCGCGGAATTTCTTGCGGCCCTCGTGCACGATAGAGGTTTCCACCTTTGCGATATGACCGGCCCAGTCGGTAAAGTCCGACTTTCGGACCAGCGGTCGGTCGATACCAGGAGACGAAATCTCCAGATGATATTTTCCGCTGAGGGGGTCTTCCACGTCGAGAACCGGCGCAACGGTGCGGCTGACCAGTTCGCAATCGTCGACGGTCATCGTGCCATCGGGACGCTCGGCCATGATCTGCAAGGTCTGACCGTTCAGCCCCGAAAGGCGCACACGCACCAACCGGAAGCCCAGCGTATTGATGATGGGCTCGATGATAGAAGCCACTTTCGCATCGATGCCCGTCTCGCGAATGATGCGATCATTCACGCCTGCTGCTAGCGCCTCTGCTTCGTTTGCCTGAACCTGTTCCGTCAACCTAAAAACCTTTCGAGAGGCAGGAAAAGCCTCTTCAAGCAGGCCGTAAGTAACAAAAAAGAGCGGGACCGGGTGGACCCACTCTTGTTCAAACGACCAAGAATTTGAGACATATATACCAGTGGAAGCTGATTTTTTCAAGACCGCTTCTGACGTTCGATTGATGCGTTCTCTGCTGGCTGCTTCAACGGCGAATGAAAGTCAAATAGGCAGCGCGCCGACCTTCGCGAAAAGCCTTTGCTTCATAGCGCGTGCCTGGCCAGGCTTCATAAGCTTTGTTCCAGTCGGACGGGCCTTCGGCCTGCCAGTCGAATGCCGGATGACGGCGACAATGCTGGAGCGTCCAGTTGACATAATGCTCGATGTCGGAAGCAAAGCGAAATTTTGCACCGGGCTTCAACACGCGGGCGAAGCGGTCGAGATTGGCATCGCTGACGAAACGGCGTTTCCAGTGACGTCGCTTGTGCCACGGATCGGGATAAAAAAGATCAATGCCGGAAAGGGACGCATCCGGTAGCCAGTCGAGGACCGCCGTCGCATCCTCGTCATAGAGACGCAGGTTCGGGCGCGGTTCTTCATCGAGTGCCGCAAGCATCTTTGCCATGCCGTTGACGAAGGGTTCGACACCGATGAAACCCGTCTGCGGATAGCGACCTGTCTCATGGTGCAGATGCTCGCCGCCGCCGAAACCGATTTCCAGACGTACAGCGTCGACCTTCGTTTCAAAAAGCGCATGCAGATCCTGCGGTGCCGGGCTTTCGATGTCGATCTTGATACGCGGCAGAAGATCCTCGAACAGATTCTTCTGATGGCTCCGCAGGGGCTTGCCGTGACGACGGCCGAAAAAATTTCCGGCACCGCGCAGAGGATGAGATTCTTCGGTCATATTTTATCCGTCGGCGTCATAGTGAATAATAGAGCGCGTTTCGATCTGATTGAAGCAGATCGGCGCTCTATCTCTTTGTTCAGACGCACATCTTGTCCGAAAACCGTTTCACATTTTTCGGGATGCGCTGATAGCAGAAGAGCGCGATCCAAGACCGCGCTCCTCGAAATTTGTCGGGACACATAACGCCAAGCGGCGTGCGATGCAACTTTCCGGGGGAGAAGTTACGCCACTGCTGCCTTCAGCACCTTGGTGAGGTCGGTCTTCTCCCAGGAGAAGGAACCGTCGCGACCCGGCTTGCGACCGAAATGGCCATAAGACGAGGTCTTGGCATAAATCGGCTTGTTGAGGTCGAGATGCTTGCGGATGCCCGTCGGTGACAGGTCCATGACTTCGCGAAGCGCTTCCTCGACTGCGGATTCTGCCACTTTGCCGGTACCATGCAGATCGACGTAAACCGAAAGCGGCTGCGCCACGCCGATGGCATAGGAAAGCTGGATCGTGCAGCGGTCGGCAAGACCGGCGGCAACGACGTTCTTGGCGAGATAGCGCGCGGCATAGGCTGCGGAGCGGTCGACCTTGGTCGTGTCCTTGCCGGAGAATGCGCCGCCACCATGAGGAGCGGCACCACCATAGGTATCCACGATGATCTTGCGGCCAGTCAGTCCGGCATCACCGTCCGGTCCGCCGATGACGAACTTGCCGGTTGGATTGATATACCAGTTGCAGGTGGCTGCAATCGGGAGCTCGCCGAGCGCTTCCCGGATATAGGGTTCGACAACCGAACGGACTTTCTTTGAATCCCAGCTTGCATCCAGATGCTGCGTGGAAAGAACGATCTGCGTAACCTCAGCGGCTTTGCCGTTCTCGTAACGCACCGTGACCTGGCTCTTGGCGTCGGGGCCGAGCTTGCCCGCATCGCCTTCGCCCTTGTGGCGGGCTTCGGAGAGCTTTTCGAGGATCTTGTGCGAATAGTAGATCGGTGCCGGCATAAGGTCCGGGGTTTCGCGGCAGGCATAACCGAACATAATGCCCTGATCGCCTGCACCTTCTTCGCCCTGACGGTCAGCGGCATTGTCCACGCCCTGCGCGATATCGGCGGACTGCGGATGCAGAAGCACGTCGATCTTCACCGTCTTCCAGTTGAAACCGTTCTGTTCGTAACCGATTTCACGGATCGCCTTGCGGGCTGCCGAGCGGAAGCGCGAAGGATTGATCAGCGGATGTCCGGCCGCATCGTGGGCGACAGTGCCGTCCTTATTCTTCTTCAGGAAAGTATCCGGAACACGCACTTCGCCGGCAATGACCACGCGATTGGTGGTGGCAAGCGTTTCGCAGGCAACACGGACAGACCATGGATCGACGCCGGTACGGCGCGCTTCCTTGTAGATCATGTCCACGATTTCATCGGAGATGCGGTCGCAAACCTTGTCCGGATGTCCTTCGGACACAGATTCGCTGGTGAAGAGATAAGAACTGCGCGACACGGGTAACCCCTCTTGAAAATCCAACGGAGAATATCTCCGCCATGGAAACACAGTAGCGCCCGGAACAGGTTCCAGCGTTCCGGGCACAGTAATGTGTTAGCGAAGTTGGGATTAAACCGTCAATGCATATTCTTGTTGCGACAGCGCCTCAGCGGGAAAATTCGTTTCAGACAGCATTTCCTGCCGGTTCGGGTGCCGCAAATCGTAAGAACCCGGCGAGGCACGCCTATGTCCCGCTTTTTCTGCGCTTCTCAAGAACTGAAATCAGTCAGCGTCCGCAGCGAGCGACTTCACGAGATCGATGATCTTGCGGCGCACTTTCGGATCTGAAATTTTCGTGAACGCGCGAGTCAACTGCACGCCTTCATTGGAATTCAGGAAATCGACCACATAGGTCGCTTCATTGTCCTCTGCAAATCCAGCCTGGGTTGAGGAGCCTGGTGCATCTTCAAAAAAGAAGGAAACCGGGACATTCAGAATTGACGAGATCGCCTGAAGCCGGCTTGCACCGACGCGATTGGTGCCTTTCTCGTATTTCTGGATCTGCTGAAACGTAATTCCGAGGCTTTCGCCAAGCTTTTCCTGACTGAGGCCCAGCATGTTGCGGCGGAGACGGATGCGGCTGCCGACATGCACGTCAATGGGATTGGGCTTCTTTTTATTCTCAATCATACAATTGTCACTCCTCGCAACTGCGAGCTTTCATTCATGCTCTGTTCATCTGAACAGCGATAACAATAAGTTTTGGGAGGTAGTCTGACGATTTTTCCGCAAAAACCGTCGCCGCAGGGCCATAACAGCGTAACAATATTAGTCTGTCAATGAAAACGCCTGCCGAATGGCAGTCGGAAAGCCATGCTCACCACGAGTAAGGTTAACAGCGCTACCAGAGATTGCCGTGCACCCTGTGGCGTGCCCCAAAATGGTGCACGAGATGACGGTAGGTAAGCGTCGATTACCCCGACGGCATCATGGGCCAGCCCATCAGTGATTCGACCATAAGCATCAACGACAGCCGAAAGACCATTATTAGCTGCACGAATGAGCGGCAGGCCCTGTTCCACGGCGCGCACCTGCGCCTGTCGGAAATGCTGGTACGGGCCCGGTGTATCACCATACCATGCATCGTTTGTCACATTGAGGATGGCGCTGGCTTTTGGGCCCGTATATCCAAGCTCATCGGGAAAAATTGCTTCGTAGCAGATCAGCGGCAGAAAAGTCTGGCCGTCCTTCACGTTCAACGCGCGACGCGATGCGCCAGCGGTAAATCCACCGGGCATTTCCACCACTTCCTGAAGTCCGAGCCTGCGCAAGAAACTCTCGTAAGGGAGATACTCGCCGAAGGGGACCAGATGCACCTTGTCGGCAGCGTCGACAATGACACCACGGTCATCGATCGTATAAATCGAATTATAGTAGCGCGGTTCACCGCCGCCGGTCGCCTTCTCTTCGCGAACGGCGCCGGCCAAAAGCACCTGCCCGTCCTGCAAAACTTCACCTATGCGCGACAGAGCCTCGGGCGTCGAGGTGAGGATATAAGGAACCGCCGTTTCCGGCCATATGATCACGTCCGGCTTTGGCTTGCCTTGGGCAGGTGCCTCCCCCGTCAGCGACACCAATGTGTCGAAGATCGAGCGGCGCTCGGCATTGTCCCATTTCATGGTCTGGGCGATGGAAGGCTGTACGATACGAATCGCGAGCGTTCCTTTTTCCGCATCGATCGCCGGTGCTTGTGAAAGCGTCCAGGCACCAAAGCCGACGTGACCGGCGATAAGTAACAGGGCAAATGCGATGCCCGTCTTTGCAAACCGTCCACCGATCAACAGAGCCGGTGCGGCGAAGACAAACACCGCCAGGGCGCTCATTCCGATCAGGCCCAGCACGGCAACCGATTGCATCAGAAGCGGCGTCGGCATGACGGCATAGCCGATGGCGTTCCAGGGGAAACCGGTGAACAGGAAAAGGCGCAGCCATTCCGCCAATGCAAAGCCGAATGCAAGCGCGAAGATGCGCCCTAAGCCGTCCGACCAGAATATGCGCGCAACCATGGTTGCAAATGCATAGAACAATGCGAGAAATGCAGGCAGGCCCAGAACTGCGAGCGGCAGGGCCCATGCGAACTGGTCCGCATCAACCAGCAGCGCCGTACCGATCCACCACAGCCCGGAAATGAAATAGCCGAACCCGAACCACCAGCCAACCATGGCTGCGGGAAGAAGGCGGCGAACCGGTCCAGCGTTCGCTTTAGCAATAGCACCGTCGATCAGCCAGACAAGAATGGGGAAGGAGATGAAGCCCGCGACGAAAACATCAAATGGCGGCTGGGTCAGCGTGGCGAAGGCACCGCTCAGAAAAGCGGCCAGCGCCCGACGCCAGCCGCTCGAAAGAATGATCCTCCCCGCGAGCCTTTCGATCATCAGGCCTCTTTGGGATTGTCGGTTGCAGCTTCTGTCTCCGCGGACTGTTCTCCCGGCTTGGCCGATACGACCGCGCGCTGCTGGCGGCGGCGGTCAGCCGCGGAAAGCGGTACAATGCGCACTTTCTTCACCCGGCGCGGATCGACTTCCAGCACATGGAATTCATAGCCAGGAATAGCCTGCACGACTTCGCCGCGAACCGGAATACGCCCCAGAACCGAGAAGATGAGGCCGCCGACCGTGTCGACATCCTCGCCATGCTCGCCCACTTCGAAGGACGGGCCGATTTTTGCGGTCAGTTCCTCCAGATCGGCGCGCGCGTCGACAACGAACACGCCATCGGCCTCTTCGGCGATCATGATTTCTTCGTCATCATGTTCGTCTTCGATATCGCCGACAACCATTTCGACGATATCTTCCAGCGAAACCAGACCGTCCGTGCCGCCATATTCATCGATGACCAGCGCCATCTGGATGTGGGTCGCCTGCATGCGCGCCATCAAGCCGCTTGCCATCATGGATGGCGGCACGAACAGGACCTTGCGCATCAGATTGAGTTCACCGATCGTCTTGGTAAGATCGATACGGCTCATGTCGAATTTGGCGGCTTTGTCTTCCGCAGTCGCCTTGCGCGTGCTGCTGCGGCGCGTGGTCTTCTGACGGGCCTGCTTGGTGATAAAGTTCAGCACATCGCGGATATGGATCATCCCGCGCGGGTCGTCCAGCGTCTCGGCATAGACCGGCATACGCGAATGGCCGGATTTCTCGAAAAGTTCCAGCACTTCCCAGAGCGGCGTGGAAATTTCCACGGCCTCGACATCGGCGCGCGGAATCATCACGTCTTCGACGCGGATTTCGCGCAGGCGAAGGATGTTATGCAGCATCGCCTTTTCTTCAGGCGAGAATGCTGAATCCTGCTCGCTTGCCGTGCTGGAAAGGGCATCGGCCAAATCTTCGCGCAGCGAAGATGACTGGCGCGAGCGCATGAACGGGAAAATATTAGACAATAGGGAACGCTTCTCGGCCACTACGGGCCGCTGCGTACTTTGCCCTTCGGCGTCTTGGGTCTCGCTGCGATTCTCGCCAGCGGACGGAGGATGCGATGTTTGATCAGCCATGGTCAATCGTTGTTAGTGTCTTCATCGGATACAGCATAAGGGTCGGGGATGGCAAGAGCATGAAGGATTTCACGCTCGCGGCCTTCCATCACTTCCGCTTCCGCATCGGTTTCGTGATCGTAACCCAAAAGGTGCAAAAAGCCATGCACGACGAGGTGAGCGAGGTGATTTTCGAGCGGCTTTCCCTCTTCACGGGCCTCGCGCTCGACAGTCTCCCGCGCGATGATGATATCGCCCAGCATCGGCCCCGGCTGCGCTCCGGCTTTGAGCGGAAACGCCGGAAATGACAGCACATTGGTCGGCTTGTCCTTGCCGCGCCATTCTGCGTTCAAGGTCTGAATAGAGGGATCGTCGGTGAAAACCACACTCAGTTCGCTTTCAGCGTCCTTAAGGTTCAAATTGGCCCAAGCGGCCTCGACCGACTTCCTGACGAGACCTTCAAGGCTCGCTTCGTCCGGCCAGTTGCCGGCTTCAATCATGATATCAATGTGGATCGCGTTGTCTGACACGTTATGCAGCGGTCGCCTTCCAGCAGACCGCTTCGTCCTTTCAATTGTATGAAAGCTGCCTGCCCAAAGGACAGACAGCATTTTTTAAATCGTGATTCCGATAGGCAATTGCAAGATCAATCCGCGTGCTCGCATCATTCGGAACGGGCGTGCTGCTTGCCGTCGCGATCGTAAGCCCCGACAATGGCAGCCACCAGAGGATGACGAACGACATCCTTCTCGGTGAAGCGCACCTTGATGACGCCTTCGACATCGTCCAGCACACGAAGCGCTTCCACGAGACCCGACTTCTGGCCCGGTGGAAGATCGATCTGGCTCGGATCTCCGGTCACGATCATGCGTGATCCTTCGCCGAGGCGGGTCAGGAACATCTTCATCTGCATGGAAGTCGTGTTCTGAGCTTCATCGAGAATGACTGCAGAATGCGCCAGCGTGCGTCCGCGCATAAAGGCCAGCGGCGCGATCTCGATCACGTTCGCAGTGATGGCACGCTCGACTTTATCGGCGGGCATCATGTCGTAAAGTGCATCGTAGAGCGGACGCAGATAGGGATCGACCTTCTCCTTCATGTCACCCGGCAGGAAGCCCAATCGTTCGCCTGCCTCGACAGCCGGACGCGACAGGATGATACGCTCGACGAGGCCGCGTTCAAGCAACATCGCCGCATGGGCGACGGCAAGATAGGTCTTGCCGGTACCGGCAGGTCCGACGCCGAGCACCAGCTCCGACCGATCGAGCGCGCGCATATAGGCGTCCTGCGTCGGCGTGCGGGCAAAGATTGTCTTCTTGCGCGTGGAAATCTGGGCTGCCGAAAGCTTGCCCTTGTTTTCCATGGTCGGTAGCGTCAACTGGTCATCGGCAGCGATTGCCATGCGCAATGCTCCGTCGACATCCGACGTCGTCAGCTCATGACCCTTTTGCAGCGTTTCATAAAGATGATCGAGCGTACGCCGCGCCTGCTCGGTCGCGGTCGGCTCGCCCCTGATCGAAAGCTGGTTCCCCTTGGAGCGGACATCCACGCCAAGCTTCTGTTCGATACGGGCCAGATTCTCATCGAACTGACCGTAAAGCGCGCTGGCAAAACGGTTGTTGTCGAAGGTGAGCACGATGTGGGCCATATCCGAGGCGCCGGTCGTCGGGCTTTTTTGCGTTTGATTGGTTGGCTTGGCAGACTTCAGCTTTTCCGTAGCGCTCAACCGTATCTCCTTAAAGCAGAATCTTGAAAAGTTGCAGACTTTTCAGACCAGATTCTGCGTGAACACAAACCGTTCACGCATTGCAATCACCGTCTCGACAGGATTACCGGCAAGCGACTCAAAACGCCGAAATTTTCTGCCTCAACACCATCATGCCTTCAGGTCAGTTTTTGCGCAATAAGGCTATTGGTGCCTGTGGACGTGATTTTCACATGAATTATGTCGCCAACGCTGTCGCTGCTGCCGTCGATGACGACCGGCAGAAGCCAGGGCGAGCGCCCTACCATCTGGCCCGCCTCACGGCCCGGCTTTTCGATGAGCACGTCCATCTCGCGACCGATCATGGAAGCTTGAAACGCATATTGCTGCTCGGACAGAAGCGCCTGGAGGCGCTGGAGGCGCTCATCCTTGACCGCTTCCTCCACATGACCATCAAGATCGGCACCCGGTGTTCCGGGGCGCGGCGAATATTTGAACGAATAGGCTTGCGCATAATTGACCGCGCGCACCAACTGCATCGTATCTTCGAAATCCTGATCGGTTTCGCCGGGGAAACCGACGATGAAATCACCCGACAGCGCCATATCCGGCCTGACTTCGCGGATGCGTTCGATCAGACGTACATATTCATCCGCCTTGTGGCGACGGTTCATCGCCTTGAGAATGCGGTCCGAGCCGGATTGCACCGGCAAATGCAGATAGGGCATCAACTGGCGCAGGTCACGGTGGGCGGCAATCAGACTGTCGTCCATGTCGCGTGGATGGCTTGTCGTGTAACGAAGACGGGCAACGCCCGGGATGCGCGCTAAGCGAAACAGAAGCTCGCCCAGTCCCCATTCGCGACCATCGTCGCCAGCACCGTGCCAGGCATTGACGTTCTGGCCAAGCAAGGTCAGTTCGCGCACGCCGCTATCAGCGAGACGCTCGGCCTCAGCCACGATCTGCTTCACGCTGCGCGAAACTTCGGAACCGCGCGTATAGGGCACCACACAGAAGGTACAGAACTTATCGCAGCCTTCCTGCACTGTCAGGAAAGCAGAAACACCGCGCTTGCGGGTTTCCTCACGCTTTGGCGACGGCAGATGCTCGAACTTGTCCTCCAGGGCATATTCGGTCTCGACAACCTTTTCGCCGCCGCGAACCCGTGCAAGCGCGTTCGGCAGCCGGTGATAGGTCTGCGGACCGATGACGAGATCGACATTTGGCGCGCGGCGAAGGATTTCCTGTCCTTCAGCCTGCGCCACGCATCCTGCAACGCCAATGGTCAGTTCCTTGCCATTCGCTTCGCGCGCGTCCTTCATCTTGCGTAGCCGGCCAAGCGCGGAATAGAGCTTTTCCGACGCCTTCTCGCGAATATGGCAAGTATTGAGCAGAACCAGATCGGCATCGTCCGGCGTATCGGTTGCGACATAGCCTTCCGCTGCAAGGCTGTCGGCCATACGCTGGCTATCGTAGACGTTCATCTGGCAGCCATAGGTTTTTACGAAAACCTTGCGCACATTGGGGCGCTCTGCCGTTGGTTCAAGATCGGTGATATTGTCGCTCATGCGCGGCTATCTACAGCTTTTGTCGTCATTTTGAAAGGTGACATTCTAGCCAAGCGGCTGAACGCCTGATCGAGCGGCTGTTATTCTTCCGGAATCTCGCGCCCCAGCAACGCACTTTGCAAAAGTGCGCGCACCCGGTTTTCCATCGTACGGGCCAGTGCCTTGCGGTCGGTCTTGGCGGTCACGACGACCGGTTCGCCGAAACGCACCTCGACATCGATGGCGCCCTCGCGCAAAATACCTTTCAGGTGCGGCATCAATTCGACGTCGCCCGGCCAAGAGGCGATCGGGCGGAAATAACGGCCCATCGCCATGCCGTGAACACCCGTATAGGCAACGGCAACCGGCTGAACCACGACTTCGGGTACATTGGCTTCCTTGATCGCAGCGTGTGCGGCACCGAAAAGCGCCGTCTTGAATGGCAGGACGCGATTACCATCCGATGTCGTGCCTTCTGCAAACAGCACCATCGCATCATCGGTTGCCAGCCGTTTGGCGATTTCCGATGTTTGTTCAGCCGTCTTGCCCCGCCGTTCCCGTTCCACGAAAACGGTCCGTTGCAAAACGGCGAACATACCGAAAACAGGCCACTTTCTGACTTCCGACTTGGCGATGAAGGATACCTGACCGACCGTCGATAGAACGATGATATCACTCCATGAGGTGTGATTGGCAACGAGCAGAAGCGGGCGTCCCTCATGCATCTGGCCGACAGTCTTGATGCGGAAGCCAAACAGGCGCGCGACGGTACGATGGAAAAAAGTCGGTAGACGTCGCTTCCAGCCATTCTTCAGTTTCAGGAATAGATACTGGAGCGGAATGAGCGACAAGCTCAACAAGGCCATAGCCGCAACAACGAGAAAGATGCGGATCGCTCCGATCATCGCGGCCCCGCCGATGCACGGCTCAGGTCGCGACGCAATATCAGCGCGGCCGAATGCCCATTCGCCGTTTCGTAATAAGCGGGTCTGTCGCCAACTTTCTGGAAGCCAAGACGGCGATAAAGCGCCTGTGCGGCAATATTCGCCTCATCCACTTCCAGAAAAAGCGTTTCAGCGCGCTCCTGATAGAGATGCCGCAACACAGCATCCATCAGCACGCGCCCGACGCCCTGACGCTGTAGATCGCGAGCAACGGCAATCGTCAGTATTTCCGCTTCTCCCGCAACCAGACGAGCCAGTACGAAGCCACAGGCGTCTTTCGGCTTACCTTCCAAACGAGCAACGAAGCCGAAAACCGTATCCTGCGCGATCAGCGACCTGAAATCATCGGAACTCCAGCCATGATGGAAAGCAACGGCGTGGATGCGCTGGATCGCATGACTGTCCTGTGCGCTCAGCGGTTCGACTGAAACCTGTCTGCGGCCAAAACGACCGAACGGCAAGCCCATCATCGGCTATTCTCCAGCCTGCCGGCGTGGCAAGGCAAACCCGACCTGCGGCTTCGCATCGGGTCCGCGCATATAAAGCGGCTTCGGTGCATCGCCCGGCTGGCGCGTGTATGCCAGACGCGCATAGATGCCGATTTTCGCCGTCGGTTCCACCGGACCTAAGGCGAAACGACTGCCGATGGCTTCATTGATCGCCGGTGCTGCAGAACCCGCGAGAACCGTGTTCTCCGCTTGGGACACTGCAAGCGCCTCGGCCTCTTCCCGCGACAGGACCAGAGGCTTCAGGTTCGGCCCACCTTCCGCATCGAATGCTTGCGCATAAATCTCGCCGCGATGCGCATCGAGGAGGATCAGCGCCGGCTTCCCCGGCCATAGGGCCTGCGTTTCCGCCGCCAGCGCTTCGAAAGCTGTAATACCGATGGCGGGAACACCCAGCGCCAGTGCAAAACCACGTGCCGCCGAAACACCGATACGAACACCGGTAAACGATCCCGGACCGATATTGACCGCCACTCGATCCATATCGCGAAGCGATAGTCTCGCCTCTGTCACTGCACGTTCAACGTAGTCCATCAATACTTCCGCATGCCCCTTGCCGATGTTTTCGCTCACATCGGCAAGCACGACATCGCCATCGGAGTTGTAGACGGCAACGGAACACCACGAAGCGGCAGTATCAAGCGCAAGTATCTTCATGTGCAACCGGGTAAATCAGATTTTGCGTCGCGACAAGCCAAGTCTTGCCCAAAGGCCGGATCGTGTTCGTTTTTAGCCATTCTCTTGGAACAAAAGCCGGCGATATGCATTTCGTCATCGGGTGCGGGAATGTTTTTGTGTTGTCCTGACGGCGACAAAGGCCCATCCGGCAATCGAACCTCATAAGGATCTGGCGGGTTCGTTTGCGTTTGGAATAGCTGCCCGTGACTATGAGCGATACTCCCCCAGTCGCTTCAAGCCGGATCGAGCAAAAGGATATGAGGATAAAATGTCCAAGAAGTCGATGCATGCAACCCGCAACGATCTTCCTTCCAACACGAAGACGACAATGATCGCGCTGTTGAATGAAAACCTCGCCGCGACAATCGATCTTGCCCTCATCACAAAGCAGGCGCACTGGAACCTCAAGGGGCCGCAGTTCATCGCCGTCCATGAGATGCTCGACGGTTTCCGCGACGATCTCGACGAACATGTCGATACGATTGCCGAGCGCGCCGTACAGATCGGCGGGACGGCCTATGGCACCACGCAGGTCGTGGCCAAGGAAAGTAAGCTCAAGCCATATCCGACCGATATCTATGCCGTTCACGACCATCTGCTTGCCCTGATCGAACGCTATGGCGATGTTGCCAATCTCTTGCGCAAATCGATCAAGGATGCGGACGATGCAGGCGACGACGATACAGCGGATATTTTTACCGCCGCATCCCGCAGTCTCGACAAGGCATTATGGTTCCTGGAAGCCCATGTTCAGGAAAAGAACTGACCTCACAAATGCAATGAAAAGGCCGGGCAATTCCCGGCCTTTTCTGTTCCTCGATAGTTAGAGCATTTCCTGTTTTGATTGAATCATTGGAAATGCTCTATCCATTTGTTTTTACGCATGTCTTTATCCCGAAACCGGTTCCCACTTTCGGGAGACATGCTCTAGTTAGCCCATTCGCCGCTTCGCATCACCGGTTCGCGAGTTCCATTCGGGTTGATGCCATCGACGTCGATCTGGCCAGAGCCGATCATCCAGTCGATATGGATGAGACTTGAATTGCCACCTTGCGCCTTGATCTGTTCCGGCGTGAGGTTTGCGCCATCGACAAAGCATTTGGAATAGCACTGGCCGAGCGCAATGTGGCTTGCAGCATTTTCATCGAACAAGGTGTTGTAGAACAGAAGCCCGCCCTGCGAGATCGGCGAGGAATGCGGCACAAGTGCCACTTCACCCAGACGACGGGCGCCTTCATCCGTATCCAGCACTTTGTTGAGAACTTCTTCACCGCGACTGGCCTTCGCCTCGACGATCCGTCCGCCTTCAAAGCGAACCGCAATATTCTCGATCAGGGTGCCCTGATGCGACAGAGGTTTGGTACTCGTCACATACCCCTCGACACGCAGTGCATGAGGCGTGGTGAATACCTCCTCCGTCGGAATGTTCGGATTGCAGGTGATACCATTTTTCGCGGTGGAAGCACCGCCGTGCCATTCATGACCATCAGCAAGTCCGACCGTCAGGTCGGTGTTCGGGCCTTTGAAATACAAGGCGCTATAAGTCTTGCCGTTCAGGAAGCGGGTGCGCGTACGAAGCGCTGCATTGTGTGCCGCCCAGGCGCCGACCGGATCGCCAACATCGACACGTGAAGCCGCGAAGATTGCTTCGGCCAGCTCGTGGGTCGCAATGTCTTCCGGTTCGTTTGGAAACATGAGCTTCGCCCATGCCGGGTTGGGATAGGAGACGATGTTCCAGTTGATGTCGAAACCGGCGATCTTCTCGAGTGCCGGCTGATAAGCCTTCGAATTGGCGCGGTTGGCACGTGAAACCTTGGCCGGATCCTGGCTGGAAAGGAGCATGGGATTATCGGCTGCGATGGCCAGTCGAGCGGCACCATCCGAATAGGCCTTTGCCATGCCTTCATAAAGCCAGTTTGCTGCGCGGTCGAAACTCGCGTCAGGTGCGTTCTCGTAACGAGCGAGCGCCATTTCATCGTCCGCGAAGAATGGCGTTACCAAACCGGCGCCAGCCTTGTAGGCATGTTTGGCGATGAGGCGAACCAGCGGCAGCGCGACGACCGGTGCCGTGATGACGAGATCTTGTCCCTCGCGCAATTGCAGGCCAACGCGAACAGCGACTTCCGCCAGACGTTCAAGTTTCACCGGGTCGATGATTGGGTTCAGCTTTTCATGAGCCATGGGTGGAAGACCTCTTTGGATATGGAATCACTGATAGTTTATCAGACGGCATAATTTCACCACCTTTTTTCCTGCCATTGCGCTATAGTATTCATGCGGCCAGTTGCAGAAGAAAGCAGTTAGTAATGAATAAGAAAGTGCTTATCTTGCTGGGCATTACAGGTCTGCTTGCAGGCTGCGTGACCATGACGCCCGAACAACGCCGCGCCGCCGACGAACAGACCTGCCGCAGCTATGGTTTCAAGGCCAAGACCGACGCTTTCGCCAATTGCCTCATGCGATTAGACCTCGATCGCAGAGCCGATCGGCGCGCCTGGCAGAACCAGGTCGATTTCTACGACACACCGATGGTGATCTATCGTCCAATCTACCGGCCTTGAATCCAGCACCGGAAAGCGACGGCAGCCAGCCATGAAATCAAAACGCCGATCTGAATGAAATCAGACCGGCGTTTCAGTTTATCCGAGTATAAAAATGCTTCTTATAACGGTGCTTCCGGGCGGTCCTGAGACAGAAGGAGCGCGCCGATGGCGTCAACCTGCTTCTGGCTTGCAGGGGCATAGCCGAGTGATGTCGCCTGCGGAGCAGTCGTATCGAATTGCGACTGGTAGGAGGCCATCTGCACAGGCTGTTCCTGTTGAGGCGCTGCAACACCGCGATGGCGCGCCAGGCGGTCGCCACGAGCCTGCGGACCAGCACCGACATTCTGTTCGACGCTTTGAGCCTTTACAGCTTCCGCGAGCGCCACCTGAACGGTTGGTTCCGTTCCCGGAACCGGGCCAGTCTGCCGCAGGGTCACGTCATAAGACGGATCCTGCGGAAGGGACGGCGATTGTGGTGAATAGGCCAGAGCGAGGTTGTATGGATCCTGCGGAACCGGGCTTTGCAGCGAGCCGTCGCGATTACGCTTCTCGTAGAAGGAATTGCCACCCGCAACGAGCACATAATGCATGTTGTTATAGGGGAATTTCAGGCCAGCCGTGTGGAAGAACATGGCATTCTTCAACTTTGGATGCCGTTCTCCTTTGAGGACTGCGTCGGCGGCGGCCTGGACGTCCGGCAGCGCTTTGGAATTCATTTGGCGTGAAAGAACACCAGGTGCAAACTGGTTCTTCTGACCGACGACACCACAAATCGTATCCGGATAACGGCCCGATGCGAGGCGGTTCATGACAACCGTGCCGACAGCCAGAAGGCCATCGGAACTCGAACGGTTAGATTCGAAGAACATCGCACGCTCAAGACAATTCTTGTCCCGTGCGGTGTAGGTATAGGTCTTCACGCCATTGACGGTCTTGACGTGGCTTGCCGCCGTCTTTTCCGAATTGGCTTTTCCCGAGGTTCCGGTCGTCGTGCAACCGGTCACCACGAAAGGCGCAACCACTAGCCCGATAAGAACGGGCAATTTCCACTTCGCGGCGCGCGTCAATGGCTTAGTCTCATATTAGGACCCTTAACTGATCCAGTCATCCGTTCGGGCAAACACATCTGGAACGATGCGCTCGAACGTTTGACTGCGGTGCAAGTCAAAGAGGACGAAGATCAAAATCACACGCCCTACTGTCGCTCAATCGAATTCAAGGTTTTGGAATTTTTAGGCCAAAAAAAGGCGAAGGGTCAAATCCCAACAATGCTGAGAACGGCTGAAACGTCCGAAAACAATTCCGAATCGAGAGTGCGAATATGCCTACAAGCCCTTTAAATATATTAACAATTTCTTAACGTGACCTATCAATTCAGATAAGATATTGATTTAATGAGATTCAAAGTCTCGCAATACACGCCATATCGCTGCCTTAATTCGCTTTTGCTTGCGCAGTTTTTGCAAGCACATTCGTGGTGTTTCAAATGATCTACGGAATTTCTGTTCAGAGAGAGGTTCCGTTGCTCCATGTCAACTTTGGAAACAGATGTGTAACATCGCGTGAGATCGGGTTTTCGACGCCTGTTTCGACCGTCCCAATGCGAATCGGACGAGCCCGATCTGCGCATCACAACGCTTCGCCGCAAGCAAAGACGGTCCACCACGAGAGCCGTGGCGGACCGGATAAGTTCAATTCCTGAAATCGTGGATGACAGCGTCGATCAGCCGAAAGAATAACCGGCGCCGCGGACCGTGCGGATCAGATCAAGTGCGCGACCAACATTGATCGCCTTGCGCAACCGTCCGACATGAACGTCCACAGTGCGATCGTCCACATAGATATCCGGTCCCCATACTCCATCGAGAAGCTGGCTTCGCGAGAAAACACGACCAGGCGACATCATGAAATATTCGAGCAGGCGGAATTCCGTCGGCCCAAGGCGAACTTCCTTTTCCTTGCGATAGACACGATGCTGCTGGCGGTCGAGAACGAGATCCCCCACTTTCAGCACGTGAGAAAGAATGCTTGGATTGGACCGGCGCAGCATCGCCTTGACGCGCGCCAGAAGTTCCGGTGTCGAAAATGGCTTCACGACATAATCGTCCGCGCCGACGCTCAAGCCGCGAACACGCTCGCTTTCCTCGCCACGCGCCGTCAGCATGATGATCGGCAGACGCTCCGTTTCAGGCCATTGACGCAGGCGGCGGCAAAGCTCGATGCCCGATACGCCTGGCAGCATCCAGTCCAGAATGAGCAGATCCGGCACGTTCTCGCGCAAGGCGATTTCGGCCTCGTCGCCGCGCAGCATCGTATCGACCTGGTAGCCCTCAGCCTCGAGATTGTAGCGAAGCAGAACGCTCAGCGCCTCTTCGTCTTCTACCACAGCGATTTTGGGTGCCTGTGACATCCAGTATTTCCCTATCCAAATTCGGCGGGCGGTGGATACAATCCCCCAATCGACCGCGTGCCGCCGCGCTATTCACTCATTCTCAACCGCCGGACCGAAGTTCGGCCGACTGTGGTTCAGGGTTTACGCGCCTCATCCACGACTATGCCGTGGCTCAGGTCTTCCTTGGGCCGTTCGGCCGGCATTTGCAGGCCGGTCACAATGTAATAGACGGTCTCCGCGATGTTGGTCGCATGATCGCCGATGCGCTCGATGTTCTTCGCGCAGAATAGAAGATGCGTGCAGGCGGAAATATTGCGCGGATCCTCCATCATGTAGGTAAGCAGTTCGCGGAACAGCGACGTGTACATGGCGTCAATCTCGTCATCACGATCGCGAACGACATTGATCTGCTGCACTGACCGCGACGCATAGGCGTCGAGCACATCCTTGAGCTGGGTCAGCGCCAGTTCGGCCAGCGTTTCAAGCCCGCGATAGAGCTTTACCGGCTGGCGTGATTCCGAAACGGCGGCAACGCGCTTGGCAATGTTCTTACCCAGATCGCCCACGCGCTCCAGATCGGCGGAGATACGGATCGAGCCGATGATCTCGCGCAAGTCCACAGCCATGGGCTGACGCTTGGCGATAATCATCACGGCCTTGTCGTCAATCTCGCGCTCACTGGCATCGAGGATGAGATCGTCGGAGATAACGCGTTGTGCAAGCGCATTGTCCGCATTGACGATAGCGGCGACCGACTGCTCGACCATACGTTCCGCATGTCCGCCCATTTCGGCGATCTTATGGGTGAGAAACTTCAATTCCTCATCGTAGGAGCGAACGGTATGCTGAGACGGCATAGTAGACCTCGTAATATAAATTGCGGGGAAGCCGCACTGTCTATCTGTTTGAGCGCAGTTCCGGATTAGCCAAAGCGTCCGGTGATGTAGTCCTGCGTGCGCTTTTCGGTCGGCGCGGTGAACATGGTTTCCGTGTCGCCCACTTCGACCAGATTGCCGAGATGGAACATGGCAGTGCGCTGCGAAACGCGGGCGGCCTGCTGCATGGAGTGGGTGACGATCACGATCGTGTAGTTCTGGCGCAGTTCGTCGATCAGCTCCTCCACCTTGGCGGTAGCAATCGGGTCGAGCGCCGAGCAAGGTTCGTCCATGAGAATGACTTCCGGGCTCACTGCAATCGCGCGCGCAATGCAGAGGCGCTGCTGCTGGCCACCGGAAAGGCCCGTGCCCGCATCGTGCAGACGGTCCTTCACTTCCTCGAACAAGCTTGCCTTCTGCAGGCTCGTCACGACGATTTCCTCCAGATCGGCCTTGGTACGGGCCAGACCGTGAATGCGCGGGCCGTAGGCGACATTTTCATAAATCGACTTCGGAAACGGATTCGGCTTCTGGAACACCATGCCAACGCGGGCGCGCAATTCGACGACATCGATCTTCGGATCGTAGATGTCCTCATTGTCGAGCGTGATCTTGCCGCCGACCTTGCAGCCTTCAATCGTATCGTTCATGCGATTGAGCGAACGCAGGAAAGTAGACTTGCCACAACCGGAGGGGCCGATCAGCGCCGTGACCATCTGTTCCTGGATTTCCAGATCGACGTCGAACAGCGCCTGCTTCTCACCATAAAATACGCAGACCTTGTCGCCGCGCATCTTTATGGAATTGGCGTTGGCGTTCATTTTTTCTCCTACGGCTTTCTCGAGAGATCGTTCGGTCATCAGATTCATAGCTTTCGACTCCCGTTTACCAGCGGCGCTCGAAGCGGCGGCGCAGAATGATTGCTGCAATGTTCATCACGGCAAGGAACAGAAGCAGGACGATGATAGCGCCTGACGTGCGTTCCACAAAGGCACGTTCTGCTTCGTTTGCCCACATATAGATCTGGACCGGCAGAGCGGTCGAAGGGTCCATCGGTGTCGACGGAACGTCGGCAACGAAAGCCACCATGCCGATCAGCAGAAGCGGCGCGGTTTCACCAAGCGCATGGGCGAGGCCAATAATGGTACCGGTCAGAATGCCAGGTGCGGCAAGCGGCAGGACATGGTGGAACACCATCTGCGTTTTCGAGGCGCCAAGGCCAAGAGCCGCAGAGCGGATCGATGGCGGCACGGCGCGAAGGGCAGCGCGGGTCGCGATGATGATGGTGGGAAGCGTCATCAACGTCAGCACCAGTCCACCAACCAGCGAAGCCGAGCGCGGCAGGCCGAAGAAATTGATGAAGACCGCAAGTCCAAGCAGACCGAACACGATGGACGGAACCGCTGCCAGATTGTTGATGTTCACCTCGATCATATCGGTGAACCGGTTTTTCTTGGCGAACTCTTCCAGATAGATCGAAGCAGCAACGCCGATAGGCAGCGACAGGCCGAGAACGATCAGCATCATGTAGAGCGAACCGACCAGCGCAACGCCAAGACCAGACGTCTCCGGACGGCTGGAAGCGCCGAAGGTGAAGAGACCGGTGTTGAAGGCCTCCTTCATCACGCCTTCTTCCGAAAGCGTCTTCATCCAGCCAACCTGACGGTCCGAAACCTTGCGGCTCGTCTCTGGCACGGAGAGGTCGATCTGCCCTTTGAAGGCGGAATCGATGTCGGCGCCCGCCAGAACCGGAACGGTCTGGGTCGTGCCGATGAGCGACGGATTATCCATCACTATTCTGCGCAACTGAATGCGTACGCCGTCGGAATAGAAGCGGCCCAGATCGCGCATTGCCGGACGATCTGTGGTCGAAACACCGAGCTTTTCCGCAAGGGCGTCGCGCACCAGCAGCGGATAGTTGGCCGTGATCAGCACATTCGGATCGGTTGCGCGCTTGTTGCCCGGGTCGATGACCTGCTCGTTGAGCTTGACCGGCAGATAAAGCGTTGTCTGCCAGAAGGCCGTATAGCCCTTGGAAAAGACCGAAAACAGGAGCGCGCAGAGGAAGAACACGCCGATGGAAATCGCTGCAATACCGTAGTAGCGGAAGCGACGTTCAGCGGCATAGCGACGTTTGATTCCGATATCGCGGCGTGCCGGTCGTACCGTCGTGCCGCTGGTGTTGAGGGTCGTATCGGTCATTATTCGTACTGCTCCCGGTACTTGCGCACGATATGCAGCGCAAAGATATTCATAATCAGCGTCAGGACGAAAAGCGTGATGCCGAGCGCAAATGCCACCAGCGTTTGCGGCGAGTTGAACTCAAGGTCACCGGTGAGCTGGTTGACGATTTTCACCGTGATGGTGGTCATCGCCTCGAAGGGGTTGATGTTGATACGGGCCGCAACGCCTGCCGCCAGAACCACGATCATGGTTTCACCGATAGCGCGGGATGCAGTCATCAAAAGCGCACCGACGATGCCGGGCAGAGCAGCCGGAAGGATCACGCGCTTAATGGTTTCAGAGTGGGTTGCACCGAGACCGAGCGAACCGTCGCGCAACGTCTGCGGCACGGCGGTGATGATGTCATCGGAAAGCGACGATACGAACGGGATCAGCATCACGCCCATCACGAGACCTGCGGTGAGAACGCTCTGCGCCATGATAAAGCCCTGCCCTCCCGCAATGGCAATCGAAAGATCGCGCAGAAATGGCCCGACAGTCACAAGGGCGAAGAAGCCGTAGACGATGCTGGGAATACCGGCCAGAAGTTCGAGGACCGGTTTTACAACCGTGCGCACTCTTGGTGACGCATATTCTGCCATATAGATGGCCGAAAACAATCCGACAGGAACCGCGAACAGCATGGCCACAAGCGCGATATAGAGCGTACCGGCCAGAAGCGGGATGAGACCGAACTGGCCCGTTTCGCCACCTGAACCGGCAGCGGCAAAGCGTGGGTCCCAGACTGTGCCGAAGAAGAATTCCCACGGCGAAACGGATTGGAAGAAGCTGATCGTCTGGAACAGCATCGAGCAGATGATGCCGACGGTCGTCAGGATGGCGATGCCGGACGCGGCGATCAGGCCCCAGAGAACGATCCGTTCGACATTGTTGCGCGCGCGCATGCGGCGGCTGATCGTGGAAAGGCCGAAGATCAGGCCTGCAATGGCGATCACCAGGGAAACAGCAGAACCGATGGTGTGCGTCAGCGCTGTTGCCTTTTTCAGATAAAGCGCGATCGGCACCATGTAATCCTGGCCTTCGGTCGCGAGCGCCACGCCCTTGGATGCCAGAAGTGTGCGGGCGTCCTGATAAGTCGACGGAAAATTTTCCAGTTCGGCAGGCGTCAGCCGGTCAAGCCCGTTGGCGAGGCCCCGCACCATGCCGAGCTGCAGGCTGCGATTGGTAAAGGAACCGCCCTCGACGGCGTCCGGCAGACGCGCGGTCGCACTGTGATCGAGATAAACCGACGTTCCAACGGCCCAAACAGCGAGAAACAGAACTGCAGGCAATGCAGAAACGAGGAAAACCCACCAGCCATGATAATGCGGGCGGGAATGCATTTTCTCGGTCCGCGAGGCTTGCGCGGAAGCAGACTGGATCTTGTCCAGCGCAACGGCACGCTGCCGGCCTATGAAGAATCCAATCAGCCCGATTGCAACGATACTGACGAGAACCAGAAAGAAGGACATTCAATTTCCCCGGTTGCCCTGATGATTTGGACCAGCAGCAGGTGCAGCTTCCACCCTTATGCCGTTCCACGCGGATGCGCCTGTCTTAGTGCAAAGGCGCGAAAGGAGAAGAACGCGGAGATTTGTCATCCCCGCGTTCCACAGATTAAAACTTACTTCGCAGCCATCGTCTTGCCGTCGGAGAAGGCAGCGCGCTGTGCTTCACGTTCTGCATCCGGAGCTGGAACCAGGCCGTATTCGGCAAGCGGGCCGTCAGGACCGATCATCTGATCGTTCAGGAAGAACTCAACATATTCCTTGAGACCCGGGATAACGCCGAGGTGAGCCTTCTTCACGTAGAAGAACAGCGGGCGCGACACCGGATATTCACCCGAAGCGACGGTTTCAGCCGACGGCGTGATGTCGTTGACGGTGGCAACCTTCAGCTTGTCGGCGTTGTTTTCGAAGAAGTAGAGGCCGAAAATGCCAACGCCGGTCTTGTTGGAGTCGATGCGGGCCAGAGTTTCGGCATAGTCGCCGTCGATGTCGACAGCCTTGCCGTCCTTGCGCACTGCGATACAGGCGGAAGCGGCAGCCTTGTCATCGAGACCGGCCTTCTTGATTTCATCCAGAGCGCCGGAGTGCTCGCAACCATCGGCGAGAACTTTTTCTTCGAACACTTCACGGGTGCCGTGCTTTTCGCCCGGGATATACGCAGCGATATCCCAATCCGGAAGGTTCGGGTTGACCTGGTTCCACTTGGTGTTCGGATTGTCGACCAGCTTGCCGTCGACGACCAGCTTGGCTGCGAGAGCCTTGTAGACATCTTCCGGCTTCAGCTTCCAATCCGGACCCTTGGCGTCGGTCGCGAAGACGATACCGTCATAGCCGAAGCGCACTTCCTGAACGTCCTTGACGCCAGCGTCGATGCAGGACTTCAGTTCTGAGTCCTTCATGGCGCGCGATGCATTGGCGATATCGATGGTGTTTTCACCGACGCCCTTGCAGAATTCCTTGATGCCTGCGCCCGAACCGCCCGATTCAACAACCGGCGTCTTGAAGTTCGGGAAGGTTTCGCCGAACGTCTCGGCAACGATTTTTGCATAAGGCAGAACGGTCGAGGAACCGGCAACCTGAATCTGATCGCGCGCCTGAGCGGCGGAAACCGACATAACGGCAGCGATGGCAAGCGCTGCGGTCGAGGAAATCATCTTGTTCATGAGCTGCGGCTCCTGTTGTAAAAGACATATGACGATGTGGCGTCGTTAGCCCTCTACGCGCTCTATATTACATTCATATGACACTATTGTTACAGGTTTGTATCAGAGCCGCTTGCCAGTGATTTTGTGGGGTTTTGCCGGGCTTTGAACCGGCAAAGATTTCAACCTCTAGAAATGCGGCAAACGCGCACCCAGAGCCTCTATGCCGGAAACATCGACATTGGCGAAGGCAAAGCGTAGAAATGCCTCCTGCTCCTCACCGAAGAACTGGCCTGGCAAGGTGACGATGCCAAGCGACTTTGCAAGACGTTCGGCAACCTCGACGGACGAGACATCCGGATAGGGATGACGAACGAAAGCGAAATAAGCGCCGACCGCCTCCACATGCCAGCCTTCGAGATTAGCCATGACCGACCGCAACGCCGAGGCACGCCTTGCGATCTCGCCACGATTATCGTCACGCCAGCCGCTCAAAGGTTCTAAGGCGCGCGCGACAGCAATCTGCGGCGCGCGGCTTGCGCATATCTGCAAATTGTCCATGACTTTTGCGACATTCTCGACCATCGCCTCGCCCGCGACAATCGCGCCAAGCCGGTGCCCCGGAATGCAGAATGATTTTGAAAAGCTGTAAAGCTGGATCAGATGCGACGGCCAGTCCGCCTCGTCAAAAAGCCGGTGCGGGGGCTTATTGGCGTTGGCCAGAAAATCACGATAAGTCTCGTCAAGAATAAGCCATGTCCCATTGTCGCGGCAAAGCCGATAAATCTCGGACAAAAGCCCGACTGGATAAATCGCCCCGGTTGGATTGTTGGGAGAAACGAGCGCCAGTGCCGCGATGCCCGGACGGAGCGCAGCCCGGACGTCCTCCACGCTGGGGATGAAACCATTCTGGGCATGGCAGGGTACCGAGCCCGATGTGACGCCGAGCATTTCCAGTGACGAACGATGGTTGAAATAGAACGGATCGGTCGTCAGAACCGTATCACCGCTTTGCGCCACACACATGATGGCGGCGATAAAGGCCTGATTGCAGCCAGATGTAATGTGGACGTTGGATGGGGCAATCTGCGCACGATAAAGCTGGCCGACATGTGCTGCATAGGCTTCGCGCAGAATCCGTTCGCCCTCGATCGGACCGTAACCGGCGGAAGCGACCGAGCCTGCCGCCTCGCCGAGAAAGCGCAGCATATCGGGATGTGGGGGATAGCCGGGGACTGCCTGCGACAGATCAATCAGCGCACCATGCGAACCGTCATAGTTCCGCGCCCAGGCTTGTACCGCGGGAATGGGCGGCACGGAAAGACGATCGATCAGCGGATTGACGACAGGCAAAGACATTGGCGGCTCCCATTTTTGTTAGCCACTCTTATCGTGAACGCTTGCATGGTTGAAGGTATTAATCGCTTGGACGCGAAAGTACATAAGCAGCGGAACCGAGCATGAAGACCGTAACAACTGTGGCCAGCAGCCAGCCGGGTTTCGCCCCCCACCAGAACAGGCCATAACCGACCGTCATGCCGATACAGGCATAAAGCTTTGCGCGCGGCGGGATGGCTCCACGCTCGCGCCATTTAATGACCAGCGGACCAAAACGCTGATCGGCAAGCAGACGCGCTTCTAGTTTCGGCGATGATCGCGCAAAGAACCACGCGGCAAAAATGATGAAGATCGTGGTCGGCATAACCGGCAGGAAGGCACCGATAATACCAAGCCCCAGCATGAGGAAACCAAGACAAAGATAGAGTATCCGCTTACCCGTTGAAATTGCGGGCGAAGCGGTTTCGATCCTGTCTTTTTCCTGGTGATCCTGCATGGCGTTCCGTCGTCTGATCCGCACGCTTATAGCAGGAATTTCGCGCTTTCGTGCAGGTTCACAGCAGTCAAAGAAACGTCATCGCACCGTCACTCAACCCCTGTGGATAACTTTTGAGGCTCGGTAAGAATTTATGAAACACAGTCATAAATTGCAATCTTCCCCCAAAATGCCTTATTTCGTCAACTTTGGCACAATATCCCAAAACTTGCCTTACAAATAGAAATTGCAATTCGAACGCGCCAGACCGGCAACCGGCCAAGCAGATTTTCTTGCAATCAGCATGCGAAAACAAGGCATAGCAAAGGCTTATCGCTGATTCCTAACGAATCGTAAACGATTTTACAGCAACGAAGCTGAATCTTTCCTAATATTCCTTGGTTATGTTTATGTCTTTAAGTAAACAACGCTCAGTATAGGATGATTTTCCCGACGCGATATAGATTCAGATATCGTACAATGTTCTCATTCGAACCACGCCATCGCCACATTTAGATTCCAGTTCGCAATTGTCTTTCTCAGTAACAACTGTGGGACACCCCGTTAACAACTAGTGGATCTGGCATGACTTTCAAGACCCGTATGGCTATGCTTGCCGTTGCGGCAACCGGTCTTCTCGCGGCCACCGCAATCGAGGCTTCAGCACAGCAATGCGGCGGTGCCTCCTGGTACGCCCTCACTTCCCGCACGGCTTCAGGTGAACGTATGAACCCGTCCGGTCTGACCGCAGCGCACCGCACCCTGCCGCTTGGCAGCAAGGTCAAGGTTACCAATCAGAGAAACGGCAAGTCGCTCGTCGTGCGCATCAATGATCGCGGCCCGTTCATCAAAGGACGCGTCCTCGACCTGTCCAAAGGTGCCGCAGGCCGTCTCGGCTTCATCGGCGCAGGGCACACCAAGGTCTGCTTCACGCCTCTGTGATTTCAGCGAGGCTTCACCCGGCTGCTGGATCTAGAGCGGTTCCGGTTTAAATGGAATCGTCGGAACCGCTCTATCTATTTGTTTTCACGCATTATCCGACGCAAAACCGCTTCGCACTTTTGCTGGAAATGCTCTATTTTCGATCCAGCCGGTCGGTGAACCAGCGGGTCAGCTTGATCCAGACCTCGTCCTTTTCGGCGGCATCCTCGATCCCATGTTCAAGATTGGGATTGTCGTTGACCTCGATCACCACCACGCCATCATCCGTTTCCTTCAGATCGACGCCATAAAGTCCGTCGCCTATGCAGCGCGCTGCACGCAGCCCGGTTTCCAGAACCGGTGGCGGCGCATCTCCCAGGGCGTAGGAACGAAACCCGCCTTCCAGCGGCTTGCCGCCCGTATCGTGCTTGACGATCTGCCAGTGGTTCTTCGCCATCATATACTGGCAGATGAAAAGCGGTTTGCCATCGAGAACGCCGACACGCCAGTCGAACTTCGTCGGCATGTATTTCTGTGCCAGCAGAAGATCGCTATCCTCCAGCCATAATGTGGCGAGTGCTTTCAGCTCGGCAAAATCCTTCACCTTCTTCACGCCGCGCGAAAATGACGAATCCGGTATCTTGATGACCAACGGAAAGCCGAGCGTGTCGGCAGCCCGCTCCAGATCCTCCTCGCCCGCGATCATCACCGTCGGCGGAACCGCCACGTCGTTAGCCTGCATCAATTCGTGCAGATAAACCTTGTTGGTGCAGCGGATCATGGAAATCGGATCATCGATCACCGGCATGTTTTCCTGCTGCGCCCGCCTGGCGAAACGGTAGGTATGATTGGAGATCGACGTCGTCTCGCGGATGAACAGTGCATCATAATTGGCAAGTCGCGGCAGATCACGCTTGCCGATCGGTTCCACTTCCACACCAAGCCGGGCCGCAATCCTCGCCCAATGCTTCAACGTCGACACGGTCGATGGCGGCATCGCTTCCTTCGGATCGCACAGCGTCGCGAAGGAATAGCGTGCCGGGACCTTTGGGCGCGCCGCGCGCCACTCGCGCTGTGTATAGCGATCAAGCGCCTCTTCGAAGCGTTCCTTCTGAGTTTTGGAGAACTTGGTGATATTCGCAAAGGCGATCTTCTGGATCCGCGCCCATTCACCCGGCTTGACTGTGACCTCCAGCGACGGAGCGCGGAACCAGTCGAAGAGCAGCCGGCCAAAGCGCTCAAAATCAGGATTTTCGGCAAGGCCGAAATGCACATGGATCGTTTCCGGTGCTTTTTCCGGATGCTTGCCAAGTGCCTTGTTCAGCATGTCTTCGAGCTCGGGAATGGCGTTTTCATAAAGCCGCCGTTCCGACAGATCGATCATGGTTTCCACGGAGGGAATGATGCGATGTCCCCGCGCTTCGGCCAGAAGCGAAGCGTAATAGCCGCGGCTCTGATAGGCGTAGGAGCGCGACAGGTTGATGATGCGCGGGCGCAACTGTCCATTGAACAGCGCAGGATGCGCGAGATAGTCGCGCGTGGTCATGACCTTGTGCGGCGTCGCCCCATTATCGATATCCGAGAGGCGCCCTACCAGAATGACGCAGATCGTCATCAGTCCGTCCTTTTTTCCAGAATAACGGCTGCCCTGAGCCCATCACTGCCGAACCGCGCGATGCGGTCGAAAATATGGAAGGGAACAGGGACGTTTGCAGCATCGGCGATGGTTTCGCCGAGCTCTTCCTCCACCCAGGGGTCGTGAATGAGAATGTGGCGCCCGTCTTCACCATGGGCAAGCACCCAGTGCGGCACTTTCTTGCCGAACATAAGATAGCCGCTGATCAACACGATTACTGCCGCCCCGCGGCGCAGAGCGTCCAGAATGTCGTGCAGCGTGAAACCACGATAGTCCACCGCGATGGCATAGGCTTCCGTGCGCTGGCGAAAGTCGGTCTGGGCCAGTTGCATGATCTTGCGTTTTTCTTCCGAACGCACCGATTGCAGGAAAAGCATGTCCTCGATGGATACGATGATCGACGCTTTCAGACCGCGCTCATGCGCAGCGACCGCAAGTCCGAAAGGCTCGCAACCGCCCGGCCCCGACATCATATAGATCGTCGTTGCATCGCGCCAAAGGCGGACTTCCAGCACGGGATCGAGCCGCGTCTCCCGATTGTGTCGGGCAAGCACCATCATCAGGCAAGCCGCACCGCAGGTAAAATCGGTCGTCTGCTCGTAATAGGGAAAGGCTGTGACCGGTGAAATGTCGCCGCGAACCGTCTTTTCGAAACGCAGCGCATCCGAATGGTCCGCGTAGTAATCGAGATAGCGTCCGATGGGGCGGTAATCGTGCCGCTTGTAAAGCGAAATGGCACGTTCATTATCCTCGCGCACTTCCAGCCGCAGCAACGGACGATCGTGGTCGTAAGCTGCCGTTTCCGCCGCCTGCAGCAGGAGAGAGCCGACGCCCTTGACCTTAGCCTCCGGATCGACGGCTATCGAGTAAAGCCGTGCAAGCGCAGTGCCATGACGAAACAAGATCATCGCATAGCCGATGACCGTCCCGTCCATTGTTGCAACGATGGTTTCTGCGGTCGGTCGCGCGATGAGGGCGCGAAATGAACGGCGGGAAATTCGGTCTGTCTCGAAACAGCGCTCTTCGATGCGCAGGAGCGCATCTATGTCGTCTGCCGTGGCCTTGCGCGTGGTTGCGCCTGTCATCTTTTGGCCTTTGCAAAGGGATCGTTACGACCCGGTCGAACACCAACAATTGGCTTATTCGAGGCAAAAGACAAGCGCCCGGACCGTGGCAAAATTATGAGTGATTTTCACCGCCCGATCCGCTTCGAAAGGCTTATAAATTCAATTACTAATTGCATTTTTTAAGAGTACCCTCATTAACCATTAATTAAGAAGTCGGATGGTCCCGAGGCGAACTGAATTGACTCCGGAGTATTTCAGCCATTAACGTTTCGTTAATAAATGAGTAACTGGCGAAAGCCAAAGGGCGTTGAGTATGTTTTGCGTTGTTCGCTCGACCACAAAGATTATGGCAGCCGCCGGTTTCGCGGCCTCGCTGCTGATGGCAAGCTTTGGTGCACAAGCCGCCTCCGGCGACTTCATGCAGACCGGCAAGCTGACATCGCAGCCGATCGGACATTATGAATTCTGCAAGCGCGAAGCCAAGGAATGCGGCATCACCAGCCGCGACACCCGCGCGCTGCAACTCAACCATTCGAATTGGCAGCGCATCGTCGAGATCAATCTTGCGGTCAATGAAAGCATCAAGCCGATGACCGACATGGAAATCTACGGCGTTGAGGAATACTGGGCTTATCCGACCACCGTTGGTGACTGCGAAGATTACGTATTGCTGAAGCAGCGTGAATTGCAGAAGGCAGGCATCCCGATTACCGATCTTCTGATCACTGTCGTTCGCAAGCCGGACGGCGAAGGCCATGCGGTCCTCACCGTTCGCACGGATCGTGGTGACTTCGTTCTCGACAATCTGACCGACGAAGTCATGCGCTGGAACGAGACGGATTATACCTATCTGAAACGTCAGGCCGCCAGTGATACCGGTCGCTGGGTCACGATCGAAGGCCCGGACAATCTTCTCGTCGGCGCAGTGCACTGATATCGAAACGTCCCGATTGATTTTGAAGATGGTCCCGGAATGTGTTATTCATTCCGGGTCTAAAAAGGAGAGGTCGGTGCGGTTAGCCCGATCCCCGTTGCAAAGCGGGTCCTGGCCTTCGCAATTGCTTTCATTTCGGCACATGCGTCGAGTCCCTTGACCTTCCACTCCGATGCAATGGTGCATTGGAGAACAAAGGTCTTGGTCATGAAACAGCAAATCTCCGTCATTACACTTGGTATCGTCGATCTTGAGCGCTCGCGTCGCTTCTACGCCGAGGGTTTCGGCTGGGTGCCCGTTTTCGAGAATGAAGAAATCATCTTCTACCAGATGAACGGTTTCGTTCTCGGAACCTTTCTGAAAGCCTCCCTCGAAGTCGATATGAACCGCGGCGGTCTTCTGCAGCCCGGCGCATTTTCCCTAGCGCACAATGTGGAACAGAAAGCGGATGTTGCGCCGCTGATAAACCGGCTGGTTGAAGCCGGTGGCAAACTGTTGCGGTCTGCCGATGCACCAGTCCATGGCGGCTTTCGTGGCTATGTCGCCGATCCCGACGATCACGCCTGGGAAATTGCCTGGAACCCCGCCTGGGCCATAGACGAGAATGGCTTGGTAACATTCGGGATATAAACCCGATGAGATGACCACAGGGCGCTTTTCGCGCCCTGTGGTTCATAAAGATGCGACTATTGGGGACCGCATGACAAAAATCTATTTCATCTCGCATCCGGAAGTGGTGATCGATCCCGCAAAGCCTGTTCCGTCATGGAGCCTGTCGGAGCGTGGCATTGAACGCATGCATTTCTTTGCCAGCCAGCCAGAGCTGCAATCGATCAAATCGATCTGGTCCAGCAGCGAAACAAAGGCGATTGAAGCGGCTGAAATTCTGGCTGGCGCATTGGGACCGAGCCCATCAACGGACCACCGCTTTAACGAGATCGACCGCAGCGCCACCGGCTTCCTACCTGCCGAACAACACGAGATTGTCGCCGACCAATTCTTTTCAGCGCCTGAAACGAGCATTCGTGGTTGGGAGCGGGCCATTGATGTGCAAAGGCGCACCGTAGAAGGTTTCGAAGCATTGAAACGACCGACAGCCTCCGGGGATATCGCTATTGTCGGCCATGGCGGCGCCGGGACGATCCTTCTTTGCCATCTGGCCGGACTTCCGATCAGCCGCCAGTATGACCAGCCCTTTCAGGGTCATTGCTGGTGCTACTCATGCGAAGACAATGCCATCCTCCATCACTGGGTGCCGATAGCGCCACGCTGACTGCTCTGACCCCAGTTCAGGCTGCAGAAACCAGCCTCTCCGCGCCCATGCGATAGGATATGGCGCTGGCCAGATGGATGCGGCCGACTTGGTCGCACCCATCCAGATCGGCCAGCGTGCGGGCGACCTTGAGAATGCGATGATAGGCGCGGGCGGAAAAACGCATCTGCTCGCTTGCGTCGCGCAAAAGTGTGAGACCGCCTGCATCCGGCTCGGCGACTTCCTCTATCAGCTTCGCCGAACAATAAGCGTTGGTCATGGACGGTTCCAGACCACGCGCGGAATAACGCGCGGTTTGTATTGCGCGGGCACGGGCGACGCGTTGCGCGACCGTCTCGCTCGATTCCGATCGGGATGGCTTGATGAGATCGAAGGCGGAGACAGCAGGCATGTCCACACGCAAGTCAATACGGTCGAGAAGTGGGCCTGAAATGCGCGCCTGATAGTCGGCCTGACAACGCGGCCCGCGTGCGCAGACATGTCCGGGTTCACCGGCCATTCCGCAGCGGCAGGGATTCATGGCCGCGATCAGTTGAAAGCGCGCTGGATAGCTGGTGCGATGATTGACACGGGCGATGAGGCATTCGCCGGTTTCGAGCGGCTGGCGCAGCGAATCCAGAACCTGCGGCGAAAACTCTGGAAACTCGTCCAGAAACAACACGCCGCTATGCGCAAGCGATACCTCGCCGGGCCGCGCGCGCAGTCCGCCGCCAACCATTGCCGCCATCGAGGCCGAATGATGTGGCGCTCGGAACGGTCGGCGATCCGATAGTTTTCCACCCGAAAGTTCACCTGCTATTGAGGCGACCATCGACACGTCCAACAACTCGCGCGGGGAAAGGCGGGGCAGAATGGATGGCAATCGCTGGGCAAGCATGGACTTGCCTGATCCCGGCGGCCCGACGAGCAGCAGATTGTGATTGCCCGCTGCCGCGATTTCAAGCGCACGCTTGGCGGTCTCCTGCCCCTTTATGTCGGCAAGATCGAGTTCCGTTTCACCGGAAATCCGCATGGATGGTTCCGGCCGGGTCAGGACCTGCGTACCACGAAAATGATTGGCGAGGGCGATCAGGCTGCGCGGAGCCAATATGTCGATACCAGCGCCCGCCCAGGCCGCCTCCGGCCCGCAGGAATGCGGGCAGATGAGCCCTTTCTCATCCCGGTTCGCGCCGATTGCAGCAGGCAGAACACCTGCCACTGATGTTATCGAACCGTCGAGCGAGAGCTCACCCAGAACGAGATAGGACTGGATCGCATCCGCCGGAATGGCGCCGATTGCCGCCATAAGACCGACAGCAATGGGCAAATCATAATGCGACCCTTCCTTCGGCAGATCGGCAGGCGCCAGATTGACCGTCACCCGCTTGGTCGGCATCGACAGGCCAGAAGCATGCAATGCCGCTTGTACACGCTCACGGCTCTCTGCCACTGCCTTGTCTGGCAGTCCGACGATGGACATGCCCATCTTGCCCGGCGCAACCATCACCTGCACGTCGACAGGCACAGCCTCTATGCCTTGAAAAGCAACCGTTCCAACCCGCGCGACCATGTGCCCCCGCTCGCCACGCACCACATCTCTTAAGTGAGTAAATCCTCAAATACAACTTAAAGAGTTAAGCACGGACGAGCGGCAAGTTCAAGAACGTTAGGAGAACAAATTAACGCTTGGATTCGACCGCGTCCCAGAACAGGGCTGCAATATTGGTTCCGTCAAAGCGCTGGATTTCGCGGATACCGGTTGGAGAGGTGACATTGATTTCGGTCATGTAGTCGCCGATCACATCGATGCCGACCAGAATGAAGCCACGCTCTTTCAGTGATGGGCCGATGCGTTCGCAAATCTCGCGTTCCCGCGGCGTAAGCTTGCTCTGTTCGGCACGCCCACCGACATGCATGTTGGAACGGGCATCCGTTTCCGAAGGCACGCGGTTAATTGCGCCGACAGGTTCGCCATCGATCAGGATGATGCGCTTGTCACCAGCGCGCACGTCTTTCAGATAGCGCTGTGCAATGAAGGGTTCCCTGAAGAGCTGACCGAACATTTCCAGAAGCGAGGTGAGGTTACGGTCACCATCGGCCAGATGGAAGACGCCCGCACCGCCATTACCGTAAAGCGGCTTCAAAATGATGTCGCCGAACTCGCGACGGAAATCCATGACTTCCTGCGGATCCTTGGTGATGAGCGTTTCCGGCATCAGGTCAGGAAACTCCGTCACGAAGATTTTTTCCGGGCTGTTGCGCACCCATGCCGGATCGTTGACCACCAGTGTTTTCGGGTGAATCCGCTCCAGAAGATGGGTGGTGGTGATGTAGTTCATGTCGAACGGCGGGTCCTGACGCAGAAGCAACACATCCATTTCCGACAGATCACGGCGCACCGCTTCGCCCAGCGTATAGTGATCACCCTTTACGTCGCGCACTTCCATTTTTTCAACACGCGCGGAAACGACACCATCGCGCATTGAAAGCCGGTCGGGCGTATAATGATAAAGCTCATGCCCGCGTTTCTGCGCCTCGAGCGAAAGGGCGAATGTGGTATCGCCAGTGATATTCACCGTGCTGATATGGTCCATCTGGACCGCGACTTTGAGAGCCATGATTTCCTCGCGATTCGAAGTTGCGGGAAATCTAAAACGGAATGATCAGGCAACATAGTCCTTTCTCTCAATCCGCCTTGGACAGCGGCTGTGCTTTTCCAATGTGTGAAGTTCAACTGGATCGGCTTTCATCCGTTGTCTATGCTGGTTGTAATCGGTTCGTCCGTTTCGGGAGGAAAAATTGACCGTCGTTAAAACTACCCTGTTTGCTGATCATGTAGCGCAACTCGGCGAAGGCCCCGGCTATGATCCTCTGAGCGGAAACGTCTGGTGGTTCGACATCCTCGGCCAGAAACTGATCGAGAAAAACTGGGACAGCGGCGAAATCCACATCCACGCCCTCGGCATGAAAGCCAGCGCCCTTGCCGTCATCGATCGCGACCGGCAGTTGATCGTCAGCGAGCATGGATTGTTCATTCGCGAGCGCTCCAATGGGCGATTGTCCCTTCATTATCCGCTTGAAGCCGATAATGAAGTCACCCGTTCCAACGATGCGCGCGTACATCCATCGGGATCGTTCTGGATCGGGACAATGGGCAAAAAGGCCGAGACCGACGCAGGCTCGATCTGGTGGTATCGCGAGGGCCAGGTAAAAAAGCTTTTCTCCGGCATTACGATCACCAATTCGATCTGCTTTTCTCCCGACGGAAAAATCGCCTATTTCGCCGATACGGATCGCAATATCATCTGGCGGGTCGACACTGATCCAGAAACCGGATTGCCGATATCGGACAAAAGCGTCTTCCATCACCGGGCCGAAGAAGGTGGCGTCGACGGATCGGTTGTGGATGGAGAAGGCACGCTGTGGAATGCCTGCTGGGGCGGCAGTTCGCTCAATGCCTATTCACCGCAGGGGCACCTGATCCGTTCCGTTTCGCTGCCTGTCCGGCAGCCCTCCTGCCCGGCATTCGTCGGACCGGATGCAACGGTGATGATCGTGACGAGCGCCAATGAAGGGCTTGATGAAGAGGCCCGCCGTTCGGACCCTCATGCTGGGAAGGTGTTGCTGCTCGATCTCACACTTGCCGGGCGGCACGATCCGCCGGTCCGGCTTTAGAGTGCAATTAGAGCGCGTTTCGATCTGATATGATCAGATCGGCGCTCTAACTTCTTCTATTTCAAGCATAATCTTATCGATCCTCGTTTCACTCCGGTCGGATTATGCTCTAAAAAGGGCCCTTCCGGGCCCTATGATTTCAAACACCCTCGACGATCATGATCTCGCCGTCGGCAACCGTCTGGCGGATCGCCTTCGCCGCCTGATATTCCGGCGAATTGTAGCAATCGAGCGCGTGTTGCATGGTCTCGAATTCGATGATCACATTGCGAGCGCGGCCCTGCCCCTCGACCGCCTCAGCCTTACCGCCGCGCGCGATGAAATTTGCACCATAACGCTCAAACGCAGGTTTCGCCGTCGAAACATAGTCCTTGTATCGCTCGGGATCACGGACATCGACACGGGCAATCCAATAGGCTTTCGTCATACTCTCTCCTCCGATTTCTTTCACGCAACCGAGCGCATTTCGTCGAGAATGGCAAGGGCTGCGGCTTTGCGATCAACCGCACCGACGATCGGGCGGGCAACGACCAGATGGCTGGCACCGGCCTTCAAGGCGTCGGCAGGGGTCATGACCCGTTTCTGGTCGCCGACTTCTGCACCTGCCGGACGAATGCCAGGCGTCACGATAGCCATGTCAGACCCCACTGCCTGCCGAATGGCTGCCGCTTCGACGGCGGAAGCAACGATGCCGCCCATACCCGCCTCGCGCGCTTGGCGGGCGCGTTTCAGCACCAGCGTTTCCGCATCGTCAGAATAACCGGCTTCCTGCAGGTCGGCATTGTCCATCGAGGTCAGAACCGTCACGCCCAGAAGGCAGAGGTCCGATCCCTTTGCGGCTTCGACCGCTGCCCGCATCGCTTTCGGATAAGCATGCAGGGTGAGCATGGAAACACCCATCTTCGCAACATTCTCAACGCCCTTTGCAATGGTGTTGTCGATGTCGAGCAGCTTCATGTCGAGGAAGACTTTCTTCTTCGCCGCGACAAGGCTCTTTGCAAAGTCGAGACCGCCCGCAAAAACCAACTGATAGCCGATCTTGTAGAAAGAAACGGCATCGCCCAGCTCTTCGACGGCCTTCTCAGCCTCGGCAATGGTCGGCACGTCGAGGCCCACGATCAAATGATCGCGCAAGTGTGTCGTCGTCATGAGAGTCTCCGTGGTGATTTTTACTCTCTTCGCACAACAATGCCCGATACGAAAGATGACGGTGTGGCGAATCCGAAATTCGTATCACTTTAGAGCCGTGTTACGAAAGAAAGGGCATCAGTTTTTTGCTTCTTCCACCCGCTCGATAAGACTGCGGCAGACGGCAGAGAGCATTCTGGCGCTGCGCTCTTCTTTCAATGTTCCATCCTCGTTGAACGCTGCGGACGCATGCCCCACCGAGCATTGCTCGGTGACGATCTGCACACCGACATTCATCAGAACCGCACGCAAATGGTAAAGTCCACGCATCCCGGCGAACATGCCGTCAGAGCTGGAGCACAGACCGACCGTCAGACCGGCATAGGGCTTGAACGGCCTATCCCCGTCCCTGGAAATGCGGCTCACCCAATCGATGGTGTTTTTCAGAAGTGGCGGGATCGAGGCATTATATTCCGGCGAGCAGATCATCAGCCCGTCCTGTTCCGCGAACAGGCGTCCGAGGCGCATGGCGTTCTCGGGAACGCCATGCTCATTCTCCAGATTCTGATCCATGATCGGCAGCGGATAATCGGCAAGTGTGATGCGCGTGACCTGCGCCCCCTGTGCCTGCAGTTCCTTTTCAGCAGCATCCGCCATATGGCCGGAGAAAGCGCCTATGCGAACTGAACCCGCAAAAACGAGAATACGTGCGGTCATACCGGAACTCCGCAATGAAAAATCTAGACCAACGGACTGCGATAAACCCAAAGCTGAGCCGGTGGCACGTTCCGCACCACGAAATCATAGTGCTGGACAATATAATTGCCACGCCCAGCGGGAACCGGCGGCAAGGGACCATAGGTGATCTGTATCAGCGGACGTCCGCGCGGAACACGCGAAAGCAGGCTTTCCACCAGCTTAATGCGCTGATCCATCGGGAAATTGAGCATCGGCACAGCAGAGATGATGCAGTCGAATTTCTGGTCCTTCTTCTCGCCCAGCGCAGTGTCGAGATCGAATGCATCACCCTGAATGATATTGACCTCTGGAAAGGCCGTATTCAGGTGATCCACGAAGTCCTGCGAATATTCGATGGAATAAAGGTCGGCCGGTTTGACACCCTGTTTCAGGATCGCCTTGGTAATAACACCTGTGCCGGGTCCAAGCTCCAGAACCGGAAGACCGGAGCCGGTGTCGATGACGCTTGCCATACGGCGCGCGGTAATGGAGCTCGTCGGCAAAATAGCGCCGACCGCTTTCGGCCCGTCTATCCATCCCTTGAAAAAACGGATCTCCTCATCGAACTTAGCGGCCAGTTTCCTGCCGAGCTGTCCTGCCATGCTTGCTGCTCCCATTGTCGTTATTGGACAAGTTTATGCCGCTTTGAATTCCCTAAGCAAGGCGGGAATAAGGAAAAGAACAAAAAAGGGAGCCCAAAGGCTCCCTTTATTACTCTCCGATACCTTCGAAGAACTCTTTCATCCTTGAGAAGAACCCGGCTGATTTCGGGCTGTTCTCTTGCGAAGAAAGTTTTTCGAACTCTTCCAGCAGTTCACGCTGGCGTTTTGACAGGTTCTGCGGCGTCTCTATGTCGATCTGTATATAAAGATCGCCGACTGCCGCCTGTCGCAAAACCGGCATGCCCTTACCCTTGAGGCGGAACTGCTTGCCGTTCTGCGTGCCGTCCGGAACTTTGACCCGCGTCTGTGTGCCATCGAGTGTCGAAACTTCGAACTGCCCACCCAGCGCCGCTGTCGTCATCGAGATCGGCACCTTGCAATAAAGGTCGGAGCCGTCGCGCTGGAAAAATTCATGCGGCTTGACCGACAGGAAGATATAAAGATCGCCCGACGGACCACCGCGCGTTCCAGCTTCACCTTCGCCTGCGAGACGAATACGGGTTCCATCTTCGATACCAGCCGGAATGTTGACCGAAAGCGAGCGCTCCTGAGTCACACGGCCCTGACCATGGCACTTGCCGCAAGGGTCCTTGATGATCTGTCCGCGACCGTTACAGGTCGGGCAGGTACGTTCCACCGAGAAAAAGCCCTGAGCAGCGCGAACACGGCCCGAACCCGAACACATTGTACAAGTGGTCGGCTGAGAACCGGCTTTGGCACCGGAGCCAGAGCATTCGTCGCAAGTGATGGAGGTCGGAACGCGGATCTGCGCAGTCTTGCCGGAATAGGCTTCTTCCAGCGTCACTTCCATATTGTAGCGCAGATCGGCGCCGCGTTCGCGTCCACCATTGGAGCGACGGCGACCGCCGCCCATCATCTCGCCAAAAATATCTTCGAAAATATCGGCAAACCCACCGGCTCCACCGAAACCACCACCGCCAAAGCCGTTGCCCATGCCGCCATTTTCAAAGGCAGCATGACCGAAACGGTCATAGGCTGCGCGCTTTTGCGGGTCTTTCAGCGTTTCATAGGCTTCGCCGATTTCCTTGAACTTGCGTTCCGCATCCGGATTGTTCGGATTGCGATCCGGATGGTACTCCATGGCGAGCTTGCGAAAGGCGGTTTTGAGCACCTTATCGTCTGCAGTTCGCTCCACACCCAGAGCTTCGTAGTAGTCGATCTTCATCAGTTCGTTATCCCGGCGACAGGAACGCGCCTTTTGCTTTCACGGACATCGTATCCCGAAACCGGTCCCCAGATTCGTGCGACACGCCCCGAAGCGTTCAACACTTGTCAGGGGCCAGCGTTTCCAATTGTTCATTTATCGAAGCACCATCCGACACACTATGTCGGAGCGACACTCCGGGTTCCAGCATCAACACCCACTTTGCCCGAAACCGTCTCATGCTCATCAAGATGTATGCAGGCCAGAGCGACTTTTCAAACAGAAGCTGATTTTCCCGATACTTCCATCGGTCTTTTCACTGACACCGGCCAACATGCAGGCTTATACAAAACCTGCGAATATAAACATCTCAAAAATTGGCAAAAGCCCGGGGCAGAGCCCCGGGCTTGAGCGTATTGAGCTTAGAATTACGACTTCTTCTTGTCGTCGTCGATTTCTTCGTAATCGGCGTCGACAACATCGTCGTTCGAAGCCGCCTCTTCGCTACCGCCGGCAGTGCCGGTTTCAGCAGCCTGAGCGGCTTCATACATGGCCTGCCCGAGCTTCATCGAAGCTTCGGCGAGCGTCTGCGACTTTGCCTTGATGTCCTCGGCATCCTCGCCTTCAAGCGAGGCCTTGAGGCTTGCCAGAGCATCCTCGATGGCCTTCTTGTCGTCGGCCGAAACCTTGTCGCCATATTCGCTCAGCGACTTTTCGGTCGAATGAACGAGGCTCTCGCCCTGGTTCTTGGCTTCAACGGCATCACGACGCTTCTTGTCCGCCTCGGCATTCGCTTCGGCGTCCTTGACCATCTTTTCGATGTCGGCATCGCTCAGACCACCAGACGCCTGAATGCGGATCTGGTGTTCCTTGCCGGTGCCCTTGTCCTTGGCCGTCACGTTGACGATACCATTGGCGTCGATGTCGAAGGTCACTTCGATCTGCGGCACGCCACGCGGCGCGGGCGGAATGCCGACGAGGTCGAACTGGCCCAGCATCTTGTTGTCGGCGGCCATTTCACGCTCGCCCTGGAAGACGCGGATCGTCACGGCCGACTGGTTGTCCTCGGCGGTGGAGAAGGTCTGCGACTTCTTGGTCGGGATCGTGGTGTTGCGCTCGATCAGACGAGTGAACACGCCGCCCAGAGTTTCGATACCCAGCGAAAGCGGGGTCACGTCGAGCAGCAGAACGTCCTTGACATCGCCCTGCAGAACGCCTGCCTGAATGGCCGCGCCCATGGCGACGACTTCATCAGGATTGACACCCTTGTGCGGTTCCTTGCCGAAGAAGGCCTTCACGACTTCCTGAATCTTCGGCATGCGCGTCATGCCGCCGACCAGAATCACTTCGTCGATTTCGCCAGCCTTGAGACCGGCATCCTTCAGCGCTGCCTTGCAAGGCTCGATCGTGCGCTGGACGAGATCGTCTACCAGGCTTTCGAACTTGGCACGTGACAGCTTGATGGCAAGATGCTTCGGACCAGTCTGGTCAGCCGTGATGAACGGCAGGTTGACTTCGGTTTGCTGCGACGACGACAGTTCGATCTTGGCCTTTTCGGCAGCTTCCTTGAGGCGCTGCAGAGCGAGCTTGTCGTTCTTGAGGTCGATGCCGCTTTCCTTCTTGAACTCGGAAACCAGATATTCGACCAGACGCATGTCGAAGTCTTCACCGCCGAGGAAGGTGTCGCCGTTGGTCGACTTCACTTCGAAGACACCGTCGCCGATTTCAAGCACCGACACGTCGAAGGTGCCGCCGCCAAGATCATAAACAGCGATGGTCTTGCCTTCGTTCTTGTCGAGACCGTAAGCGAGTGCAGCAGCGGTGGGCTCATTGATGATGCGCAGAACTTCAAGACCGGCAATCTTGCCGGCATCCTTGGTTGCCTGACGCTGTGCATCGTTGAAGTAGGCCGGAACGGTGATAACCGCCTGCGTAACCGTTTCGCCGAGATAGGACTCAGCGGTTTCCTTCATTTTCTGAAGAATCATCGCAGAGACCTGCGACGGGGAATATTTCTTGCCGTGGACTTCAACCCAGGCATCGCCATTGTCGCCCTTGACGATCTGGTACGGAACCAGGTCCTTGTCCTTGGTAACCATCGGGTCATCAAAGCGGCGACCGATCAGGCGCTTGACCGCAAAAATGGTACCTTCCGGATTGGTGACGGCCTGACGCTTTGCAGGCTGACCGATGAGACGTTCGTCACTATCGGAGAACGCAACGATCGAAGGGGTTGTACGCGCACCTTCAGCATTTTCGATGACCTTCGCGTTCTTGCCGTCCATGACGGATACGCAGGAGTTGGTCGTTCCCAGATCGATACCAATTACTTTAGCCATATTTCTCTCCATTCAGCAAACCGCCAAGACCTCTACCGAGCGTTCCACGGGCGGTTCCTATAGGTTTCACAATGCTTGCTTCCAGATGCATGTCCAGACACCGAACCGGTTTCTGGCCTGACATCAATGCCCTGTGCGTGGCGTATATAAGAAACGCGGTTTTTTACTGCAAGTCACAAGAGCCAAGCTAATGCAGATTCCACACCCGGAAACCCTGACAGGGACCGTTCACTGTACAAAATTGGGGCCGCAGCACAACATAGTGCGCACCGGCCATCATACCATAGTCGATCCACCGTCTTTTGCCGCACGATAGATCGCGTCGATGAATTTCTGGTTCGCTTTCGAATTTTCAAGCGAGAAAAGCCGCGCATCTTTGTCGCCGCGCGCCGCCCGCACAAAGCTTTCGGCCTGAAGTTGATAATGATTGGCGTCACTGAACGACCATTCCGTCGCCTTCGTATGACCGGCATCGAAAAGCGCGATACTGCCATGACCGTATTTGCCGGTATTGAACGGTGCATAAACTTCGATGAAGCCTTTGTCGCCGTGGAAAACCATCGTCTGGCGAGCGCCAAGCTGCGTGGCGACGTAGAAGGTCAGGTCAAAGCCGTCGAAGCGGGCTGAAACATTGGCATAACGATCAGTGCCAAAAGCCGGGTCATATTCGACCGACGCCTGGACCGATACGGGTTCCAGGCCGGTGACCATGCGGGTTACCACGGTCGGATAGACGCCGATGTCCGGCAGAGCGCCACCACCCAGTTCCGGCTGGTTGCGCATATTGCCCGGATCGACATTGAAATAGGAAAAAGCGCCCTGCACATGGCGAAGCTTACCGATAGCACCTTCGGCCAGAAGTTGCTGCAGCTTGATCCACTGCGGATGATAATAGACCATGAAGGCTTCGGCCAGCGTGACCTTATGCTTGTCGCGCGCTGCGATGAGTTGGTCGATATCGTCGGCCTTGAGCGCGATCGGCTTTTCGCACAGGACATGCTTGCCCGCTTCAGCCGCCTTGAGGCTCCATTCGATATGCTGTGACGTCGGCAGCGGTATATAGACGCCATCGATGGCGTCGCTTGCCAGCAGTTCTTCATAGGAACCAAAGGCCAGCGGTGCACCAAAACGGTCGGCAACGGCGCGCGCCCGCGACTGGTCGCGGCTCGCAATGGCATGAACGACGCCATTATCGGAGGCGCAAAGTGCTGGAATCACCTGGGTGACACCGATCTTGGCGGTTGAAAGAATACCCCAACGAAACATGCTATTCCCTCTTTTATTCAAAGCAAAGATCCGGGCTCATTCCGGCGTATCCCAGCCCTGAACGATCAGTTCCGGCCAGAATTTCAGCGCGCGTTCCGCCTTGATTTCATGCGTTTCGCGGTTATCGATGGCACGATTGGGCCGAATGCGAAACGAAAAAATATCATCAAGGCCGAAAGGAGCGTGGATGAGCAGCCTGTAATCTGCCGGCTCGTTGTCTTTTGCCAGCCGTGCGCCCACGCAATGGGCAATCGTCGCATAGCGCTCTATCGATTCGGTCGCGGAACGAAGCGGAGCGTAGGGTTGTCCGAAGCGCTTTTCGAACCACAGATGCACCCGCGCCTGATTGCGAATCTCTACCGGAAGCGGAAAATCGCGGAAGACGTCTGCCCCGCGCGAGATGACCGCATCCTCCGCTTCCCAGGAAAGATCGCTGCCGTCGAAATAGATGATATCGAGATCCTTGAGCCCGTGTAGCACCGGTCGCCCGGTTAGCTGATTCCAAATGCTGTTGTAGAGCGCGCCTGAGACGAGCCAGAATTCGGATGCCTCTCCCTCCAGTTCTTGCAACCGTTGCAGTGCATCAGCCAGCATCGGATTTTCCAGAATCATCTGTGAAAAGATATTCCGCTGTTCCGCGAGCGACAAACCCGCATGACGCAAGTGATCCGGCATTTCCTTCACTGACCTTGTCCCGATACGTGGCGATAAAAATCGATGAATGCGCGCAGCGCCGGGCGCATCTGACGACGGCTTGGATAATAGAGATGAAGCCCGGCGAAGGGCTGGCACCAGTCTTCCAGAACCCGGACAAGCCGCCCTTCCGCCAACGCTTCGTGAACATAGTCTTCGAACAGATAGGCAAGCCCGGTACCGTTCAGAGCTGCTTCCAGAATAACCCTGTCGTCATTGACGATCAGCGGCCCCTCGATAGCGATTTCCTGCGCCTCGCCCACTCTTTCGAACTCCCATCGATAGGTTCGTCCGCTCGGGAAACGGTGGCGAATACAGGTGTGATGCAGGAGATCGCGCGGCTCGACCGGAACCGGGTGGTTCTCAAAATAAGCCGGTGCCGCGACGATTGCCGCACGAACATGCCCGGTGAGCCGCGTTGCTATCATATCCGCTTCAAGGCTTTCACCGAGACGCACCCCGGCATCGAAGCCCGCTGCAACAATATCGGTGAAGCCATTTTCCACCCGCAGATCGAGTGTAATGTCGGGATAAGCCCTGACGAATTCGCCGAGGCGTGGTGCGATGACCATCTGGGCAGCCACATAGGGCGCCGTGATTCGCAGTACCCCCGACGGGCGATCCCGCGAATCGACGGCGGCGCCCAGAGCCGCATTGATCTCTTCAAGCGCCGGTGCCAGCCTTTCCAGCAATTGTCGCCCGGCCTCCGTCGGTGCGACGCTGCGCGTTGTTCGGGCAAGCAGGCGCACACCCAGACTGTCCTCCAGCGTTGCTACCGCGTGACTGACTGCCGAAGGCGCAATCGCCAATTCCCGCGCCGCGCCACGGAAACTTCCATGGGCCGCGACAGCAGCAAGAACGGCAAGCTGTGACAGTTGGCTTCGATTCATTGTTATAAATTACAGAACAAGCTGTGAAAATAAATCGGTATTATCGAATTGATCGCCCCGTTTTATTGTTTGCGATATGGTCCTTGGCTCGAATGCAGCCACCATGAAGGCGCATTCTGCCAGAATCTCCTCCCGATTTTCCCTCACAATTTTCAGTACTTTCAATCAGTCATTCGAAAGGAACTACAATGCAACAGCGCAAACTCGGCCAGCACTTGAGCGTTTCTGCCCTTGGTTTCGGCTGCATGGGAATGACCTATGCTTATGGCGGACAGGATGAGCAGGATGCGATCCGCACGCTGCATCGCGCCGTCGATCTTGGCGTGACATTTTTCGATACGGCAGAGGTCTATGGTCCGTTCGAGAACGAGAAACTCGTCGGCAAAGCGCTTAAGCCATTCCGGGACCAGGTGACCATTGCAACGAAGTTCGGCTTCAAGATCGAAGACGGCCAGATGAAGGGTGTCGACAGCCGTCCCGAACATATCCGAGAGGTAGCCGAGGCCTCCCTGAAACGGCTAGGCATCGATGTAATCGATCTGTTCTACCAACACCGCGTCGATCCATCGGTGCCGATTGAAGATGTGGTTGGCACTTTGAAAGACCTGATCGATGAGGGAAAGATACGCGCCATCGGTCTTTCGGAAGCAGGTAGCACCACCTTGCGCCGCGCGCATGCGGTCCATCCCATCGCCGCGCTGCAAAGTGAATATTCGCTGTGGGCACGCGATCCGGAAGACAATGTGCTGCCGGTCTGCCGTGAACTCGGTATCGGTTTCGTACCCTATAGCCCACTTGGGCGCGGTATGCTGACCGGCACGTTGCGTTCACAGTCCGATCTCGCCGAAGACGATTTCCGCAAGACACTGCCGCGTTTCCAGCCGGGCAATCTGGAAGCAAACAACCGGCAGGTGGATCGCATCGTCGAGATCGCACAGGAAAAGCATGTCACGCCCGCGCAACTGGCGCTGGCATGGGTTTTGAGCCGAGGGGATTTCATCGTGCCGATCCCCGGCGTTCGCAAGATCCATCATCTGGAAGACAATGTGAAAGCCGTGGACATCGTGCTGACAGAGCAAGATCTCCAGCGTCTGGACGAGGTATCCGCGCCCGACCTGATCGCAGGCAAGCGTTACAACGAACAGCAGCTTGCTTTGACCGGTCTTTGATAAATGCTCCAAATAAAAGGGGAGCCCTAGGGCTCCCCTTTTTTACATCCTACGCAGAGCTGGTGGCGCGAGCGTCAGAAGTCCGACCAGCGTCATGGCAAAGCCGACCCATAGCGGCGCATGCAGGCCATAGCCGGCCTCCATTGCCTGTCCGCCAATCCACGGCCCAAACCCGAGGCCGATATTGATGACGGATGCATGCATGGCGTTCACAAGCGCTCCGGGATGCGCGATCCGCATTACCCGCGCGATGAAAGCCGGATTAAGCGCAATGCCCGTCAGGCCGATCATCACGATGGCAAGGATTACAGCCGGTTTCAGCTCTGCGAAAAGCGCGAAAATCAGCATGGCCGACAGCATCAACACGAGGCCGATGGCGATAGTCGGGATCGTGTGACGGTCGGCAAAGCGACCCGTGACATAGTTACCAACGATATTGGCACCGCCATAGACTGCAAGCAGCAATGGCACCTGCATCGCCGAGAAGCCCGCAAGCTGCACCGTGATCGGCGACAGATAGCTGTAGACGGCGAAGGACGAACCGATGACCAGCGCGCTGGTGGCATAGGCGGCCCAGAGCTTCGGCTTGCGCATCTCCTTCAGCTCCGAACGCAGATCGGCCTGCGGCGTATCGGGCGACGACTCAATCTTGATTGCGATGACAAGCGCACAAACTAGAATCAGGACTACAATGGCCCAGAAGCTCGCCCGCCAGCCGAACGCATTGGTGATCGCGGTCGCGATGGGCACGCCGAAGACTGTGCAGAGCATGAGGCCGGCAAAGACCAGCGATGAAGCCCGCCCGCGCAGTTCCGGTCCGACAAGCTGCGCTGTGATGGCAAGCATCAGCCCAAAGCTCGTTGCCGCCGCCATGCCGGTCAGAACACGCGCGATCAGCAGAACCTGGAAGCTGCTCGTGGACGCGGCCACGCTTTGCGCCGCCGCATAAAATACAAGCAGAATCAGAAGCCCCCGCTTGTTCTCGATCTTCAGTGCCAGAAACAGGACCGTGACCAGCGGCCCGCCAATCATCATGCCAAGCGCATAGAGCGAGATCAGATTGCCGATATCGGCGATGGAACGGTCGAATGCCACCTGAAGCGAAGGCAGCATGCCCGAAATCATGAGTTCGGAGGTCGTGAGCGCAAAGACGCCGAGACTGAGGCAATAGACGACCAGCGGGATTGCGCGCGCTTTTCTCGAAGACGCAGAAACCCCTTCCGCCGCAAGGGCGGATTCGCACGTATCGTTCATGGGACGAATCCTATTTATATAGTATAGACTACATAATTAATATCGCCTTGCCCGAAAGGGTCAAGAGAATTATATAAGGGTGATTACAGAAAGGGAGAAAAATGGTTCCACGCGGACGCCCGCGCAGCTTCGACCGCGATGCAGCGCTGGACAAGGTGATGAAGGTTTTTTGGGCCAAAGGCTATGAATGTGCCCAGATCAACGACTTCACGACCGCCATCGGCATCACGCCGCCGAGTTTCTATGCCGCCTTCGGCAACAAGGAACAGGCGTTTCGTGAAGCCGTCGACTATTATCGCCGCACCATCGGCGCGGCTCCTTTCGATGCACTGGAAAACGCGACCACCATTCATGAAGGCATGCGCCAATGGCTGGAACTGAGCGCGGACAGTGCTTTCGTCTGTCCGGCGGGCGGCTGCATGATCAGCGTCAGCTCAATCCAGTGCAAACCGGAAAACGTGCCTGTGAAGGAATTTCTCCAGGCTATCCGCCACGCCAATCATGACCGGCTTTCCAGGCGCTTGCAGCGAGCGATAGAGACGGGCGACCTACCGCCCGATTCCGATATTGCGCAAATGACCGAGTTCTATCACATGATCCAGCAGAGCATTTCCTTTGAAGCCCGCGATGGCAATTCACGCGCCGCTGTGCAGAAGATCATCGATATGGCCATGCGCGCCATGCCCGCCAAAGTAAAAAGCCCGGCTTGAAACCGGGCTTTTTGTTTCATGCCTATCCGCGAAGGACGCCGCCGGTCTGCTTGGCCACACTGGCCACGACCTGCTTCGACAGCGCTTCCAGATCTTCGTCTGTCAGAGTACGGTCCTGTGGCTGCAGCAGCACTTCAACCGCGATCGACTTTTTGCCTTCGCCAAGCGATGCGCCTGTGAAGATATCGAACACCTGAACGCCGACGATCAGTTTCTTGTCAGCGCTTGAGACCGCCTTCACGACATTCCCGGCCTCTACATTTGCATCCACCACAAACGCAAAATCGCGCTTGAGGCTCTGGAACTGCGACAGGTTGAGTGCAGGCTTGGTGCGGGTTGCCTTTGCTTTCGGCTCAGGGATCGCATCGATATAGACTTCAAAGCCGCAAAGCGCACCTGAAACATCAAGCGCTTCCAACGTGTCCGGGTGGAACTCGCCGAAAGTGCCCAAAACCACCTTCGGTCCAAGCTTCAGTGTGCCCGAACGACCCGGATGGAACCATTCAGGACCACCGGCTTCGATCTGGATACGATCAACCGGAGCACCGGCAGCTTCAAGGGCAGCCAAAGCATCAGCCTTGGCATCGAAGACGCCAACGGGTGCTGCATTGCCAGCCCAGAAACGGCCCGAACCTTCAACGCCAGCCGTGCCGCGACGAATGCCGCCAGCCACACGACGCTGCTGCTCAGGCTTGTCGCCTTCATAGATGCCCGACACTTCGAACAATGCCGTATCGCCAAAACCGCGATCCGCGTTGCGCTGTGCGGCAGCAAGCAGGCCCGGCAGAAGCGAAGGACGCATATCCGACATGTCGGCTGCAATTGGGTTTGCCAGCTTCAGTTCTGGCTTGCCGCCGCCAAACGCTTTGGCCTGCGCATCGGAAATGAAGGAATAGGTCACAGCTTCCATCATGCCGCGCGAAGCGAGTGTGCGGCGTGCCAGACGTGTACGGATCTGCAGTGTCGTCAGAATACGACCGTTGACCGTGCCAAGGCCCGGCAGCGGCTGTGGTTCGATCTGATTGATGCCGTGGATACGCATGACTTCTTCAACGAGGTCGGCCTTGCCTTCCACATCGCCACGCCATGTTGGCACGGTTGCTTTGATGACCTTGCCGTCACCTTCAACGTCGAAGCCAAGACGCTTCAGAATGTCGAAAGATGCGTCATAGGAAACTTCGATACCGGTAAGACGCTTCACTTCCGTTACCGGGAAATCGATGACGCGCGGCGCTGGCTTGGTATAGCCGACCACATCGAGCACCGTCGGCTGACCGCCGCAGAGTTCGAGAACCAGCTTGGTCGCAATCTCCGCGCCCGGCACCATCATTTCCGGATCGACGCCACGCTCGAAGCGATAGCGCGCATCGGTGACGATGCCCAGCTCGCGGCCCGTGCGCGCAATCATGCGTGCATCCCACAGAGCGGATTCGATCAGCACATCGACCGTGTTTTCGTCGCAGCCGGAATGCTCACCGCCCATGATACCGGCAATCGATTCGGGACCGTTTTCATCGGCAATCACATACATGCCCGGCTTGAACTTGTACTCGCGCTGGTCAAGACCGAGAATGGCTTCACCGTCCCTCGCCGCACGCACTGTCAGATTGCCCTTGACCTTGGCCGCGTCGAAGACGTGCAACGGACGGCCCTGATCGAAGGTCACGTAATTGGTGATGTCCACCAGTGCATTGATCGGGCGCAGGCCGATGGCCTTCAAACGCTGCTGCATCCATTTCGGGCTTGGGCCATTCTTGACACCCCTGACCATGCGCAGTGCGAAACCGGTGCAGAACGGGTTTTCGGCATCCTGATCCAGTATGACCTTGACCGGCGTTTCGCCTTCACCCTTGACTGCTTCCGGCAGCGTGTTCTTGAGCGTGCCAAGACCGGCAGCGGCCAAATCGCGCGCAATGCCGCGAATGCCAGTGCAATCAGCGCGGTTTGGCGTCAGGCCGATTTCGATGATCGGATCATCAAGGCCCATATAGGCTGCAAAGCTGGCACCGACCGGAACATCGTCAGGCAGGTCGATAATGCCGTTATGTTCGTCAGAGAGTTCCAGCTCGCGCTCGGAACACATCATGCCGAAGCTTTCGACACCGCGGATTTTGCCGACCGAAAGCGTGACATCGAGGCCCGGCACATAGTCGCCAGGACGGCCCAAAACACCGACGAGACCGGCGCGGGCATTCGGTGCGCCGCAGACGACCTGAACCGGCTGGCCTTCGCCCGTATCGACCGAAAGAACGCGCAGCTTGTCGGCATCCGGATGCTGAACGGCGCTCACGACCTTGGCGATCTTGAAGGCCTTGAAAGCAGCGCGGTCATCGACCGATTCCACTTCCAGACCGATATCGGTCAGCTTCTCGACGATCTGATCGAGCGTCGCATCGGTTTCAAGGTGATCCTTGAGCCAGGAAAGCGTGAATTTCATGTGTCTTGTCCCTTCCTGTCCTTACGCGCTCAGTCCGCCGAAAAGCGTCGGAATGTCGAGCGGACGGAAACCGTAATGTTCGATCCAGCGCACATCGGCATCGAAGAAGGCGCGCAAGTCAGGCATACCGTATTTCAGCATGGCGATGCGATCGATGCCCATGCCCCATGCGAAGCCCTGATAGACGTCCGGATCGTAGCCGGAAGCACGCAGCACGTTCGGATGCACCATGCCGCAACCCAGTATCTCCAGCCAGTCATTGCCTTCGCCGAACTTCACATGCGGACCGGAACGGTCGCACTGAATATCGACTTCAACCGATGGTTCGGTGAACGGGAAGAAGCTTGGACGCATGCGCATCTTGACTGAAGGCACTTCGAAGAAAGCCTTGCAGAACTCTTCGAGCACCCACTTCATGTTGGCGACGTTAGCCGACTTGTCGACGACCAGACCTTCGACCTGATGGAACATCGGCGAATGAGTGGCGTCAGAGTCCATGCGATAAGTCTTGCCCGGAATGACGATGCGGATCGGTTCGTCGCGGCCTTCCTTGTCGCGCAGCGCTGCAAACTTCTCCATCGTATGCACTTGCACGGGCGAGGTATGCGTGCGCAACAGCTTGCGCTCACCCTTCTCGTCTGCATTGAAGAAGAACGTGTCGTGCATTTCGCGTGCCGGATGGCCTTCGGGGAAGTTCAGCGCCGTGAAATTATAATAGTCGGTCTCGACATCCGGGCCTTCGGCAATCGAGAAACCCATATCGGCAAAAATCGCGGTGATTTCATCGATAACCTGTGAAATCGGATGGATGCGACCGCGCGCAGCAGCGCTTTCGCGTACCGGCAAGGTTACATCGACCTTCTCACGCTCAAGGCGCGCTGCAATGGCCTGCTTGCGCAGCTCTGTCTTGCGCTCGGTCAGCGCTTCAGTGACGCGGTTCTTCAGGCCGTTGATGGCTGGTCCCTGCGCCTGGCGCTCTTCCGGCGTCATGCTGCCCAGCGTCTTCAGCTTTTCCGAAACCGAGCCCTTCTTGCCAAGTGCTGCGACACGCACGGCTTCGATAGCAGGCTCGTCAGCCGCCGCCGCAATGTCTTCGAGAATTTGCCGTTCGAGTTGTTCTAGATCACTCATCATTTAAATCCCTGTCGTGCCTGCGGCACTCCACGCCTCTTGCTTTGAGTTCCCTGTCGCGCTTGCAGCACTCCACGCCTCTTGTTTTGAGTTCCCTGTCGCGCTTGCAGCACTCCACGCCTCTTGTTTTGAGTTCCCTGTCGCGCTTGCAGCGCTCCACGCCTCTTGTTTTGAGTTCCCTGTCGCGCTTGCAGCGCTCCACGCCTCTTGTCTTGGGTTCCCTGTTGCGCTTGCAGCGCTCCACATATTTCGCTTTGCAGCCAAAGAAGCGTTGTCGTCACTCTCTTTGGCCTGATTGGTGAGACGCATCAAGATTGGCGTCAAAAAATTCCATCGCCTGCAAAAGCCGTCTTCCGTCACCGCCTAAAAATATCCGACGGAGCAGCCTCAGCGGCGCGATGGTAAATCGGAAAAACCCGACGATTTTCTTCAGTTCAGGGATCACCGCAGACGGCGCCGCCGCGCGATAGGTTTCAAATGCCCTTTGCGGCGTCCCCGTAAGACGCGCCTGCGCGGTGATCTGGAAGAACAGGAGCCATACGTCGCGCGCCTGTGCGGCGGCAAGCGGCATCACCGTTTCCGGCTCCTCCTCGAAATCCAGAAAACCGGCAACGCCGTTCTTCTCGAAAAAATCGCGCGGATGCGGACGCCCATGGCAGAGCCCTGCCGCATGGGCCTCACCCAAAGCGCGGGCACAGTGGACGAGAAGCGCGTCATGGCCTTGCGGATCATCACGACGTAACTGGTCCAGCCTATCCTGAATGATCGGCGCAACATCGCTCAAAACCATCACCGCGCCCTGACGATAGACAATTCCAGGCACCTGAAAACCCGCCTTTAGAAAAGCGTGCATCTTACGCTCTTCACGGTCGGCCATGCCTGCTTCCCCCACCTCTTTCGGGCTGCGCAGGAACGGATAGAGAAGAAGCGGTGAAATCAGGCTGTGCAGGCGCTTCGCAAGTGGACGCCTTTCGGCATCGTAGCGTTTGATCCAGACGCGATGACCGCCAATGACAGCGCTGGAAATACGCTTGCCCTGGCTCTGAACAAGCAAAACCAGCAGGCTGCGAAGATCATCCGCATCCAGATCCAGTCTCAGCTTGCCCGGTTCATCCTTCATGCCCGATTGGAATCCCTAAAACGAGAAAACCCGCGCCAGCCGAGCCAGCGCGGGTCCCCAAATTATCGATACTGCTTGGGAAAGGCGGCTGGCTTAGCGGACAGCGCCTTCAAAAGCGTTCGGCGTCTCGGTGTTCTTGAGATATTCGAGAGCCTTCTTTGCCGATGCAACCAGCGCACCGAATGCATCCGGTTCGTGGATTGCGATGTCGGACAGAACCTTGCGGTCGATCTCGATACCAGCCTTTGCCAGACCGTCGATGAAACGGCCATAGGTCAGGCCCTGTTCGCGGACAGCAGCATTGATGCGCTGGATCCAGAGAGCGCGGAACGTACGCTTGCGATTCTTACGGTCGCGGTAAGCATACTGCTTCGAACGGTCAACTGCAGCCTTAGCGGTGCGGATGGTGTTCTTGCGACGACCGCGGAAACCGGCAGCCTGATCGAGAACTTTTTTGTGCTTGGCGTGTGAAGTAACGCCGCGTTTTACGCGTGCCATATTATGATCTCCTTAAAGGACAGCGGCTTAGAGGCCGTTAGGCAGGAACTGTTTTACGATCTTCGCATCTGCTTCCGAGAGCACCATGGTGCCGCGTGCATCGCGAATGAACTTGTTCGAGCGCTTGATCATGCCATGACGCTTGCCTGCAGCCGCAGCTACAACTTTGCCAGTGCCAGTGATTTTGAACCGCTTCTTGGCGGCCGACTTGGTCTTCATCTTGGGCATTTTGCTACTCCTTTGTTTAGTCCCCGTCGTGTCTGCGGCACTCCACGCCTCTTGCTTTAAGGGCGCTCGTGCCTGCGTCACACAGGAACAGTGTTTTTACTTCCAGACTGACCAAGCCTGAAAAGCATACGAAACCGCCACGGCATGCCCTGCCGGGCGGTTCGAACGCGGCCTTATAGGCTTAAAGACCGCAAAACGCAATGCCTGAATTGGGCTGAATCGCAGCCGAAACCTCAATAAAGTCGCAGAAGCACCGGCAGGACGTGGCTGTCCTGCAAATATTCCACGAACTCAAAGAACGGATAGGCGACGAAGAACACCAGACCGTCCGTAAAGGTGCGGTAGATCCGGTCAGGCCGGACGATCAGCTCCTTATCGTCGCGAAACAGCGAAAACTTCGGGAAGAAACGCGGCACACTCGCGCAATAGGCTTCATACGGCTGACCGAAATTCTGCTTGAGGAATTTCTCTTCCGTCCGGATGACAACCGAGAAAGCGAGATAGCACAGCACGCCGAATGCCGCAGCAATGATGATGCTGCCGGTCTGCGCGCCGATACCCATCGCACCGATGCTGCTGAAGACATAGAGCGGATTGCGCGTAACCGAATACGGCCCGCTCCGCACGATTTCCGCGCTCTTGCGCCCGCCGATATAGAGCGTGCACCACATGCGCCCGATAATGGCCGCAACGATCAGGCTAAGACCGAACGCCTCGATATACTCATGAAAATGCCCGGTCGATTGCGATCTCACGAAAAGCAGCGCCACGACCAAAAGTACTATAACGGCACCGATCGCAAGACGCCGACGCTGCTGATATTTACCCAGTTCGCCCAAAGTCTTCATTGAAGTTCCACGATCCCATATTTGTCGGGGCAAATGAAAAGCCGCCCGAAGGCGGCTTTTCCAAGGCATTTCGAAATGTTCAGCGCGGAGCGAGAACCATCATCATCTGACGGCCTTCAAGCTTCGGCTCGGACTCAACCTTGGCGATTTCGACCGTGTCTTCCTTGACACGCTGCAAAAGCTTCATGCCAAGTTCCTGGTGCGCCATTTCGCGTCCACGGAAACGCAAGGTAACCTTGACCTTGTCGCCTTCCTCGAAGAAACGCAGAGCAGCCTTCATCTTCACCTCATAATCATGGGTGTCGATGTTCGGTCGCATCTTGATTTCTTTGATTTCAACCGTTTTCTGCTTCTTGCGTGCTTCGGCGGCCTTTTTCTGATTCTGATACTTCAGCTTGCCGAGATCGACGATCTTGCAAACCGGAGGCTCTGCGTTCGGCACGATCTCAACGAGATCGAGGCCCGCTTCCTCTGCCATGGCGATAGCTTCCTGAATGGAAACATCGCCGTGGTTCTGGCCTTCGGCATCGATAAGCTGAACCCGGGGAACCCGGATATCACGGTTGGAGCGCGGTCCATCTTTCTGAACCGGCGTCGCTCTGAAGGGTCGGCGAATGGTCGTTATCTCCTGAATTGTTACGTCTCATGCGGTCGGATACTTGCTGCCAGACGGCATATCCCCGATCAAACCGCAGTTGATCGCGGAAATGTCGTCAAGCAGGCGGCGAAGTCAATAGCATCTTTGACAGGAAAAATCACCCCCGCGTGATAAACGTTCTTTTTGGCGTCATTTCGCGGGAGACAAGCGGCATATCGGTCACATTTGCCGTCATTTCAAGGGCCTCGCACCAGATGGCGGGTTTTCACTCAATTACGAACATGCCAAAACAATCCCGAAAATTGAGGAGATTTGAAATGAGCGCTGCGGGGCCGGAATTCATCGACGTGGACGGAGCGAAAATCGCCCTGCGTTACAGAGCCGGAAGCAAATCTCCGGGGGTAGTCTGGCTCGGCGGCTATCGTTCCGACATGCTGGGCACCAAGGCAGTCGTTCTCGACGAATGGGCAGAGCAGACCGGGCACAGTGCGCTCAGACACGATTATTCCGGCCATGGCGAATCCGGCGGCGATTTCAATCAGGGCACCATCTCGCGCTGGCTGAACGAAAGCCTCGCGGTCTACCGGCAATTTGCGACAGGCCCGCAGATTCTTGTCGGCTCCTCCATGGGAGGCTGGATCGCGCTGCGCATGGCGCAGGAGCTCAAGAAAGAAGGCAAGTCGCCTGCCGGTATCGTGCTGATCGCGCCGGCTCCCGATTTTACCGCCGTGCTCGTAGAGCCCACGCTTTCCGATACGCAGAAAAACGATCTTCAGGAAAAGGGCTATTTCGAAGAACCGTCCGACTATTCGCCCAATCCTTATGTCTATACCCGCGCATTGATTGAGGACGGGCGAAAGAATCTGGTTCTCAAAGGCATCATCGAGACCGGCTGTCCGGTTCATATCCTGCAGGGCGTGCAGGACCCGGATGTTCCTTACAAGCATGCGCTGACGCTTGTGGAACACCTGCCCGTCGATGACGTGACCCTGACGCTGGTGCGCGACGGCGATCATCGCTTGTCGCGACCACAGGATCTCGACCTTCTGATCCGCACCGTGTCCGGGCTGGCAGAACGCATCAGCGAAAAATCGTAACGGAGTACGGTCATGCGGTTTTCGGTTTTCGCTTCCTCGGCGGTTGCGGCCATTGTCGGTTTCGGTGGCACGCTGGCGCTCATCATTGCTGCAGCGCAGGTGCTGGGCGCCACGCAGGCCGAAACCGCAAGCTGGGTGACTGCGATCTGCCTTGCGATTGCCGCTTCCTCCGCCTGGCTCAGCATCCGCTACAAGATGCCGATCATCGCAGCCTGGTCCACACCGGGGCTGGCACTGATCGGCGCCAGTGCCGGCTTCACCATGCCGGAAGCGGTCGGCGCATTCATCGTGACGGCACTGGCACTGGTCGCCACCGGACTGATCCGCCAATTGTCGGTACTCGTTTCCCGCATTCCCGCCTCGGTCGCGTCAGGCATGCTTGCAGGTGTGCTGTTGAGTTTCGTCATTGCCGCGGCCAAAACAGTGCCCGGCGATCCGGTTTTCGTCCTGCCGCTGGTGGCGCTGTTTTTCATCATCCGCCTGTTCAACCCGTCGCTTGCCGTCATTGCCGTTCTGGTGACCGGCATGATCTTCGCATTGATCACAGGACGCTCACCCGCCCTGCCCGCGCCGGAAATCTCGACGCTTACCCTCATCTGGCCGGAATTCCACATGGGTGCGATGATCGGTATTGCGATCCCGCTCTATCTGGTGACCATGGCCTCGCAGAATCTGCCGGGCTTCGCCGTGCTGCGCGCTTCGGGCTATGAACCGCCAACCAGCGCCTGCCTGCGCGTGACCGGCCTGGCTTCTTTGCTGACAGCACCTTTTGGGGCTTCCACCACCAATCTTGCCGCGATCTCGGCAGCGCTCTGCACCAATCCCGACGCACATCCGGACCACAGCAAACGCTGGCTCACCGGACCGGTCTATGCAGCGATTTATGTCGTGTTTGCCCTTTTCGGCGCCTCGCTGGTCGCGATCTTTGCCGTATTGCCTGTAACGCTCATCGCCCTTGTTGCTGGTCTTGCCCTGACGGGCCCGTTCATCAATGCGATGTCGCTGGCGCTGAAGGACGAACATGAGCGTCTTGCTGCAACGATAACCTTTGCCGTGACGGCATCCGGCATGGCATTTTTCGGGGTTGGCTCCGCTTTCTGGGCGCTGATCGCTGGGCTATGCGTCACTTTTCTTGAACATCTTCGCAAAAAAATTTCGAGTTAATCACATTGGTTAGGCGAAACGCGGCCTGAATCCGCAGGTTGCATTCTTGAAAAGCCGCAATCTTTTCACCACGTCGAAGTCAAGCCGCCAGAAGAAAATGCCCGCATGGAGCGGGCTGGCAGGCCTTGGTTTCGCGCATGTTGCCGGACGATGTCGAACGGTTGAATGGCATGCGCTTTTCGACGGAGCAGACCATGACCAATACTGCATTGATCCGCCCGGCATGGACGCCAGCCACGATTGCGCTGATGGTGCTCGGCTTTTTCCTGTTCTGGCCGCTTGGCCTTGCCATGCTCGCCTATATCCTCTGGGGTGATCGCCTCGAAGGGTTCAAGCGCGGCGTGAACGAGAAGACCGATTCCATGTTTGGCTCGTTCCGCAACTGCCGCAAGGGCGAAAGCTTCAACTTCGGTAACACCACCGGCAACGAGGCTTTTGACGACTGGCGTCGCGCTGAGCTGGAACGACTGGCCGAAGAACGCCGCAAGCTTGAAGAGGCGCGCGCCGAATTCGAGGCCTATGCGGCAGAACTCCGCCGCGCCCGCGACAAGGAAGAATTCGACCGCTTCATGGCTGAGCGCCGTGCAAGCGCGAAGAAAACGCCTGCCCCGCGTGCAAAAGGCGGCAAGGATGACATCACCGATCTTTGATCGATGAAATTGCTTGCGAAATTATTGAACGGCGCGGCCATGTCCGCGCCGTTCCGGCTTTCTGACTACCTGCGAAGTCGTCACAACACTCTTTCTCACTTTTCGGGGTGCGCTCGAACGCGAATCGCTTATTCTTGAATGATGGGTCTTTCCTTTCTTCGGCAAATCAGCGGTAAAGGGGCATCCGCTGGGACAACGACCGTCCGCAGCGAACGCATCCATGCGGTCGCCGGACGAGAACTTCCCTTGCGTGTTTTCGAAAATCCGCGTGCCAAACGACTGACCTTGCGTATCGAAGCAGGTGGCAAGGGATTGCGCATCACGGTTCCGCCAGGGCTGCCCGAGCGCGACGTGCTGAGCTTCCTCAACCGTCACGAAGGCTGGATCGAAAGCCGCATCGCAAAACTGCCCGACCAGCCGGGCGTGCGCGCCGGTATCAAAATTCCCCTGCGCGGTGTGCCACATAAGATCGTGCATCAGCCGGGCCGCGGCACCACCCAGCTTCTCGAAGGAAATATCTTGCTCGTCCATGGTGACCCGGCACATCTGCCACGCCGCGTCGCCGATCACATCAAGCGCGAAGTGAAGCGCGAGATCGAGGCGCTTGTCGTCCGCCACACTGCCACGGTTGGCCGCAAGGCCAAATCCGTGCGCTTCAAGGACACGAAGAGCCGCTGGGGGTCCTGCACCTCGGACGGTGTCCTTTCCTTCTCCTGGCGGATCGGCATGGCTCCCGCCCCGGTGATCAACTATCTTGTCGCCCATGAAGTGGCTCATCTCATCGAGATGAACCATGGGCCGAAATTCTGGAAACTCTGCCATGAGCTTTGTCCCGACACGGAACGCTGCAAGGCTTGGCTGAAGCGCAATGGCAGCGCATTACAGGCAATCGACTTCACATGACTCCATCCATACTGACCGCCGCCAAGGTGCTGTGGGATTATCACTGCATCTATGATCCTCTGGAAACCGCCGATGTCATTATCGGGCTTGGCAGCTACGATCCGCGCGTTGCCGAGAGGGCAGCCGATCTCTTTTTGGCCAGCATGGCGACCTGGCTGGTGTTTACCGGCAAAAGCGGTCACTGGACGGACAAGCTCTATCAATCAAGCGAGGCCGAGGCTTTTGCCGAAATCGCAATCAAGCGCGGCGTGCCCGAAGAAGCGATCACCGTCGAACCCAATGCAACCAATATCGGCGAGAATATAAGGTTCAGTCGTGAACGGCTTGCGCCCGGCGCAATCAGCGCCATCCTTGTAACCAAACCGCAGACACAGCGCCGCGTTCTGGCGACCGTGGCCCGCCAATGGCCGGAAGCGCGCGCAAGCATCACTGCGCCGCTTGTTTCCTTCGAAGACCAGCCGACGGCAGATCATCCGGTCGAAATGCTTATCAATGAGATGACCGGTGACCTGCAACGCATTCTGGAATATGCGGCCAAGGGCTATCAGATTGCACAGGCGGTTCCCCTGGAGGTCATGGAGGCGTATGATTTTCTGATCGCACAGGGTCTTAATGGCCATCCGCTCTCCGAATAGATCGGCAACGGACGGAATAACTTGAGTAGCCCCCGGATTTATGCGACGGAAAACCATGGTTCTCGATATCAAGATATGCGGGCTCAAGACCCCCGACGCCGTTGCCGCCGCCCTCGATGGCGGTGCGACGCATATCGGTTTCATCTTCTTTCCCAAAAGCCCGCGCCATATACCCCCGCAGACAGCAGCCAGCTTGCGCGATGCGGTCAAGGGACGTGCGCTTGTCGTTGCCGTTACAGTTGATGCAGACGATGAAACGCTGGATGATATCGTGAAAACGGTGAAGCCAGATATTCTGCAGCTTCACGGCGATGAGACGCCGGAACGTGTTGCCTTCATCAAGGCGCGTTATGGCCTGCCGGTCATGAAGGCTTTTTCGGTGCGCGAAGCCCGCGATCTTGCCGCGATTGCAGCCTATAAAGGCATAGCAGACCGTTTCCTGTTCGATGCCAAGCCGCCGAAGGGATCCGATCTTCCGGGTGGCAACGGCGTGTCATTCGACTGGGAACTTCTGGCCGCGCTTGACGCGGATATCGATTACATGCTTTCCGGTGGGTTGAATGCGGACAATATAGCCGAAGCGCTGCAGAAGACCCAGGCGCAAGGCATCGATATATCGTCCGGTGTCGAGCACGCGCCCGGCGAAAAGGACGTGCGTCTCATCGAGAATTTTTTCCGGGCTGTCGCCGATGCGCGCCGATGCCCTGTATGACAGCCTGAACTGACGGAGTGGCAAGCGTTGAACAAGCCGGTTGAACCCAATTCCTATAAGACAGGCCCCGATGAAGAGGGCATGTTCGGTATTTTCGGCGGACGTTTTGTTGCCGAGACGTTGATGCCGCTGATCCACGAATTGCAGGAAGCCTATGAAACGGCCAAGAACGACCCTGAATTCAAGGCGGAGCTGAATGCGCTTTCCACCTATTATGCCGGTCGTCCTTCCAAGCTCTATTATGCCGAAGGCCTGACGAAACATTTGGGCGGCGCGAAAATCTACTTCAAGCGCGAAGACCTCAATCACACCGGCAGTCACAAGATCAACAACTGCCTCGGCCAGATTCTTCTCGCCAAGCGCATGGGCAAGACCCGCATCATCGCCGAAACCGGCGCTGGACAGCATGGTGTGGCTTCGGCCACCGTTGCCGCGCGTTTCGGCCTGCCCTGCGTGGTCTATATGGGCGCAACCGACGTTGAGCGCCAGAAGCCGAATGTGTTCCGCATGAAGCTGCTCGGCGCGGAAGTTATCCCGGTTTCGGCAGGCAACGGCACGCTCAAGGATGCGATGAACGAAGCCCTGCGTGACTGGGTGACGAATGTCGAAGACACCTATTACCTGATCGGCACGGCTGCCGGTCCGCATCCCTATCCGGAACTGGTGCGCGACTTCCAGTCGGTCATCGGCACCGAAGCCCGCCAGCAGATACTCGAACAGGAAGGACGCCTGCCGGATGTGATCGTGGCAGCGGTCGGCGGCGGCTCCAACGCCATTGGTCTGTTCCATCCATTCCTTGACGATGCCTCGGTGAAGATCGTCGGTGTCGAAGCAGGCGGGCGCGGTCTCGACGGCGAAGAACATTGCGCCTCGATGAGCGCAGGTCGTCCCGGCGTGCTGCATGGCAACCGCACCTATCTCCTCCAGAACGATGACGGTCAGATTCTCGAAGGCCATTCCGTTTCGGCCGGTCTCGACTATCCAGGCGTCGGCCCGGAACATTCGTGGCTGAAAGACAGCGGGCGCGTCGATTATGTGCCGATCCTCGACGATGAGGCGCTGGATGCATTCCAGCTTTGCACGCGCACTGAGGGCATCATCCCCGCGCTCGAATCCGCCCATGCCATCGCACAAGCCGTGAAAATGGCACCGACCATGGGCAAGGATCAGGTCATGATCGTCAATCTGTCCGGTCGTGGCGACAAGGATGTCCACACGGTCGGCAAGCTTCTCGGCATGGACATCTGACATGGGTAACGACGTCGCCGAAATCTCCGTCTACAAGCCGCGCGCCGCATGGTTCGACGGCCTGACGACGTGTGGTCCGGCGACGATCAAACTCAACATCATCGAAGCCGATCCGACCAATCCTGTCGCGGAGGCGGCTGTCGGCCTCGCCCGCAGACAGATCGAAACCGCTGCTGAAAAGCTCGCCGCCTTACCGCATCGGGGGGTCGGTTTCGCCGTTCTGCATCAGGGCGAGGAGGGTCTCTGGCTGCTTCTGCACTGGTGGCTGGAGGGCGGCATTGCCACCGAAATCCTCTGGCAGTCGGAACTCGGCGACGAGGTAGAATTCATGCCTGCACAGCGGCTGCTGATGGCCTGTGTGTGGGAACTCGGAATCATAGACTTTGAACGGCGTGCATGGATGGAAACGGCGATGGCGGGCAAGCCCGTTACCGACTATCTGGCGCGCACTTTGCCACGGGGCACGGTATGACTACTCGCATCGACACCAAATTCGCTGAACTGAAGGCCGAGGGCCGTCCGGCGCTCGTTACCTATTTCATGGGTGGCGATCCCGATCTGGAAACCTCGCTCAAGGTGATGAAGGCGCTGCCCAAGGCTGGTGCCGACGTGATCGAGCTGGGTATGCCCTTCTCCGATCCGATGGCGGACGGACCCGCCATTCAGGCCGCTGGCCTGCGCGCCCTTAATGCCGGTCAGACGCTCGCCAAGACGCTGCACATGGCAGCAGAATTCCGCAAGGAAGACGACACGACCCCGATCGTCATGATGGGCTATTACAATCCGATCTATATCTACGGTGTGGATCGCTTTCTGGCCGATGCTAAGGCTTCCGGCGTGGACGGGCTGATTGTTGTCGATCTTCCCTCCGAAATGGATGCAGAGCTTTGCATCCCAGCGATGAAAGTGGGCATCAATTTCATCCGCCTCACCACGCCGACCACGGACGACAAACGCCTGCCGAAAGTGCTGCATAATTCGTCGGGATTTGTCTATTACGTCTCGATGAACGGCATCACCGGCTCCGCCATTGCCGATACGACAAAGGTCGGTGAAGCCGTGCGTCACATCAAGAAGAGCACCGATCTGCCGATCTGTGTCGGTTTCGGCGTCAAGACGCCGGAGCAGGCAGCAGCCATCGCCACCCACGCCGATGGCGTCGTCGTCGGCACGGCGATTGTCAACGCGATTGCCGGTGAACTGGACGAAAATGGCAAGTCGAAGGGCGATCCTGTCGCTGCTGCAACCGGACTTGTCCACGCCCTTGCGGAGAGTGTGCGCGCCACACGCCTTGAAGCCGCCCAATAAATCGTCCATTTAAAGCGCATCCTAAAAAGTGCGAAGCGGTTTTTGGGCAAGATGCGCGTTAAGACTCTAAGCGGCTGAAGCTCTTTGCCGAAGAACAAGAAACGGAACCAAACGTCATGAACTGGATCACCAACTACGTCCGTCCGAAGATCAATTCGATGCTCGGCCGTCGTGAAATGCCGGAAAATCTCTGGATCAAGGATCCGTCGACCGGTGAAATGGTGTTTCACAAGGACCTTGAGAGCAACCAGTTTGTGATTCCGTCCTCGGGTCATCACATGCGCATCAAGGCAAAGGACCGTCTGCGTTTCTTCTTCGACAATGGTGAGTACACCACGCTTGAAGCGCCGAAAGTGCCCGTTGATCCGCTGAAATTCCGTGACGAGAAGAAGTATATCGACCGTCTCAAGGATTATCGCACGCGTACCGGCATGGATGACGCTGTCGTCAACGGCCTCGGCTCCATCGAAGGCCTGCCGATTGTCGCCACCGTTCAGGATTTCGGGTTCATGGGCGGCTCGCTCGGTATGGGTGCCGGCGAAGCGATTATCCAAGGCTTTGAAAAGGCTATCGAGCTGAAGCGTCCGCTGGTTCTGTTTGCCGCCTCCGGTGGCGCACGCATGCAGGAAGGTATCCTGTCGCTGATGCAGCTCCCGCGCACCACGGTTGCCGTGGAAATGCTGAAAGAGGCAGGCCTGCCCTATATCGTTGTCCTGACCAATCCGACCACCGGTGGCGTGACGGCTTCCTACGCCATGCTGGGCGATATCCACATTGCCGAACCCGGCGCACTGATCGGCTTTGCCGGACCGCGCGTCATCGAGCAGACGATCCGTGAAAAGCTCCCCGAGGGCTTCCAGAGCGCGGATTATCTCATGGAACACGGCATGATCGACATGGTCGTCTCGCGTCTGGAATTGAAGGGCACGATTGCGCGCCTTCTCAAGATCATGACCCGGCAGCCCGGCACCAGCGATGCGCCGGAACACGAAAAGACGGAAGCAACCGACAAGGCAGCTTGATTGTGACAGAAAAAGCCGCCGCCGCAATCGAGCGGCTTATGCAGTTGCATCCAAAGGGCTTCGATCTTTCCTTGGACCGCATCCGCGCTCTTCTGGAAAAGCTCGGTAACCCACATCTGAAACTGCCGCCGGTCATCCATATCGCCGGAACCAACGGCAAGGGATCGGCGACAGCTTTCTGCCGTGCGCTTCTTGAAGCGGGCGGCTTTGATGTTCACGTCCATACCTCGCCGCACCTCGTCAACTGGCACGAGCGCTATCGCCTGGCAGCGCCCGGCGGCGGCAGGCTGGTCAGCGACGATGTTCTGGCCGACGCGATAGAGCGCGTTGCAGCGGCCAATGAGGGCCAACATATCACCGTTTTCGAAATCCTGACGGCCGTGGCCTTTGTGCTCTTTTCCGAGCATCCGGCGGATGTCGTCGTCATGGAAGTCGGTCTTGGCGGGCGTTTCGATGCCACCAATGTCATTACCGAGCCTGCCGTCTCGCTCATCATGCCGGTTTCCATCGACCATCAGGCCTATCTTGGCGACCGCGTGGAGCTGATCGCTGCTGAAAAGGCCGGGATCATCAAGAAGGATTGTCCTGTCGTCGTCGGTTTCCAGCCCTTCGATGCGGCGCGGGAAGTTCTCGTCTCGACTGCAGATCGGCTCGGCTGTCCGGTTTCGGTTTACGGGCAGGATTTCCTTGCTTTCGAGGAACATGGTCGCATGGTGTTCCAGAACGAGGACGGCCTGATCGACCTGCCTTTGCCGCGCCTCCTCGGGCGCCACCAGATTTCCAACGCTGCCGCGGCAATTGAGGCTGTGCAGATGGCGGGTTTCAGCCTGACCGACAAAGCTGTCGAGAAGGCGTTGATGGTGGTGGACTGGCCAGCACGTATGCAGCGGCTGACCCATGGCGCGCTCGTGGATATGGCCCCGGCGGCATCTGAGATCTGGCTCGATGGCGGTCATAATCCGGGTGCCGGGACAGTCATCGCCGAGGCGCTCGGCGATTTGGAGGAGCGCAACGAGCGCCCGCTGTTCCTCATCACGGGCATGATCAACACCAAGGACCCGGTCGGCTACTTCGAAGCCTTTGCCGGTATGGCGCGGCATGTTTTCACAGTGCCCATTCCGTCCAGCGATGCGGGCATTCCCAATGATGAGCTGGCGGTCGCAGCCCAGAAGGCCAATTTGTCGGCAGAGCCTGTGCATTCGGTTGCCAATGCATTGAAGCTTCTGCGCGACACATGGCCATCAGATGAGGCGCCGCCGCGTATCCTGATTGGCGGCTCTCTTTATCTTGCTGGTGAAGTATTGGGAGAGAACAATACGCCACCAGTTTGATAAAATCAGATTTTGGATAGTAAAAAACAAAATCATACTTCCGCCTTCATCCATCAGTAAAAATCACCTTCCGTAATTTTTACTGATGGATATTTAAATGCGTAATAAATTTATTCTTTCTATTTTTCTTTTTCTGGGTTTTTCAGTTGCTCCCTCTTTGCCGCAGGCCATGGCGGAGCTGGTGGGGCCGGTGGCAAGGGAGCTAATGGTGGAATCGACGGACAACCTGGAAAACCCGGATGCGACGGCGGTGCTAAACCGGCTGCCGACGGAAAATTCTATCTTCCGGGTACACATCAGGAATGTAATCCGAGCGATGAAGACCGGGCTAACACCCAGAGAAAATCGAAATAAGTCCGAGCGGTTTCTGCGGACAAAGAAAAACCCGGCTCCAAGGCCGGGTTTTGCATTTCTTATGCTCGAAGTGATCAGGCAGCCGAAGCCTTGATCCAGTCGGCAAGACGGCTCTTCGGAGCAGCGCCAACCATATTGGCGGCGAGTTCGCCGTCCTTGAACATCAGAAGCGTCGGGATCGAACGCACACCGAACTGCGCGGCCAGTTCCGGGTTTTCGTCGATATTAACCTTGGCGATCTTGACCTGACCGGCCATTTCAGTCGCGATTTCATCCAAAGCCGGAGCGATCATCTTGCAGGGACCGCACCACTCCGCCCAGAAATCCACCACGACAGGCTCGCTCGACTGAAGAACGTCCGACTGAAAATTGCTGTTATCGACCTTAACGGTTGCCATAGGGCTATCCTCTTTTCTCACCAAGAACGGCAGACATCTTTTCAGACTCACAAAACGATCCGCTCTTTATTCGCTATATCATGTGGCGTGTCTGCTGCCATCCGTCAAGTTCTGGTTCGTCACCTTTCCTTGAGAGTCTTTCAGAGACTGCAGCGCTTCATCCAGAACGACATCCGGCAGCGGCATCAGATATGGGCCTTCGGTGAACAGAAGTGCTGTTTCGACAATCCGTCCCGGATAAAGCGGCGCCAGCAATTCGCGATAGAGTGCAAGCTGCGCCCGATAGGCGAAAGGAACCGCTTGAACAGTTTTCGGCGGCGGTCGATTGGTCTTGTAGTCGACGATCAGAACCCGGTCCTCGCCGACGCTGATGCGGTCGATCTGACCGGACACCGCATGATCGCGCCCGCCAAGCTCGATGGTGCCCATGATGGCCACTTCCCCGCGCGAGCCTTCTGCAAAGACGGGCGCATAGGTCGGATCGTCCAGAATGGTCCGCACACTTTGCCATGCTATCTGACGCTCCGTTTCCGGCCAGTCGGCAGCGATCCGATCAAGATAGTTGCGTGCCAGCGTTTCACGCCCATCCTGCGGTACATCCGGCAGATATTGCAGCAGCATATGGATCGCCGTGCCGCGCCGCAACGCAAAGGCCGATGTCCCATCGCCCGCCCCCAGTACCGGCGAAAACGTATCGAGCGGCGGTTCCTCGTCCGCCTCGATCAGCGCGGATGCGCCGGACGGCGCCAGCGGCCGCGGCAGTCCGGTTTCCGGCTTTATCGGTCGCAAATAGTCGAGCGGCAATGACGGCAGCGCATGGTCTTCGGTTCTATCCTGATCGACAATCTCGACCATTCCGCGCGGTGTATTGCGATAACGCCTTGCGGCAACACCCAGCACGGGGTGCACGAATGTCTCGGCCTTGGTGACCAGCGCGTCCTCGACAAGGCGGTGCCATGTCTCGCCGCTTTCGCGCATGCCGCGATAACCGCAGATGATGAGCCTATCCTCCGCCCGCGTCATGCCGACATAGAGCAGGCGACGATATTCCTCTTCGGCCCGCGTTTTCAGCTTCTCGATCTGTGCCGTCGTAAAACCGGTCTGGTATCCGGCATTCGGTTGCCAGAGATAGCCTTTCACCGACGGATTATCGTTCGAAAAGTCAAAAGGAATGAGCTTTGGCGCGCGACTGCCTGTCCAGACAGCACTTCCCGGATCAACAAGAAACACCACCGCCCCTTCCAGCCCCTTGGCAGCATGGACGGTCATGATGCGCACTTCATTGCGCCCCTGATCGAGTTCTCGCTTGATTTCCGGCGATGCCGCTTCCAGCGTTTCAAGGAAAGCCTGCAGGCCGGGCAGACCGGCACGCTCGGCAGAAAGCGCATAGTTCTGGAATTCATCGATGATGTCGCCAGCCTCCGGCCCCAACCTCGCCAGGAGTTTTCGCCGTGCACCGTCCGCACTCAATATCCGTGCATAGAATTCGAACACCGGCATCGTGTCGGCCATATTGCGCCAGCGGCTCAAGGTCTTGTGCACTTCGGCCAGCACGGCATCGCCACGCGAGACCTGATAAAGCCGCTCGAACAGCGTAAGGCTTGAACCGCGCGGATGGGCAAGCTCGAATAACCGGTCGTCATCCCAGCCGAATAGTGGGCTTTTCAACACTGATGCCAGCGAAAGATCGTCCGAAGGCTGAAGCACGAACCGACCGAGCGCCATCAGATCCTGAATGGCAATATGACTGGTGAGCCGCAGGCGGTCTGCACCTGCAACCGGAACGGACAGGTTTTTCAGCGCCCGCGACAGGGCGGGCATGAACTGGTCACGCTTCCGTACCAGAACCATGATGTCACGCGGCATGATCCGCCGGTTCTGCCCCGGAATAGGTTCGCCGCGATCCAGCCAGTGGCGAATGGTGGTGGCGATCTGATCCGCCAGCCGGACAGCGGGTGCTGCCAGATGATCGACCGGCTCGCGCCAGTCGTCCGGTTCTTCCACCACTTCCGGTGTCAGCATATCCCAGATTTCCACCTCGCCCGGCGCGTCGGAACGAATGGCTTCATGAACCGTTGCGCCCGCGAGGCCGCGATTGGCTTCCGGTCTCGCAAAAACCTCGTCTACTGCCTGCAGAACATCGGGAGCGGATCGGAACGAGAAATTGAGGCTGACACGCTCGAACTTCAGTTCCGCATCTCCCGCACGAAGACTGACGGAACGCCCCTGCGCCGCGAAATCCTCCGGCACCGCGCCCTGGAACGAGTAGATCGATTGTTTTTCGTCGCCAACGGCAAAGAGCGTGCGGCTGATATTGCGCTGGCCGAGGCCGGAGAAAAACTCTTCCGACAGCATGCGGATTACCTGCCACTGGTCGGGGCTGGTGTCCTGCGCCTCGTCAACCAGAATATGGTCAATGCCGCGATCGAGCTTGTACTGCACCCACTGCCCTGCCCCGTTGCGGGCGAGCAACGCCACGGTCCGGGTGATGAGATCCTCGAAATCGAGCAAACCGCGCCGACGTTTCAGGTCGTGATAGCGTTGCAGCAGATTGTCGATCAGCGTGAGCGCGGCCAGATTGAGCCGCACAAGCCGCAATTCCTTCAGCCGGTCGAGCCCCTGTTCGACACGTGCCGCTGCCGTGTCGAAATCCTCTTCGAAATCCGGCAGAAGTTTCTTGACCGCCGCCGAGCCAACATAGGAACCGGATTTCGGTTCGCCCGTGCTTTTCAGGAAGGCTGCGCGCAACACGGCTTCCCGGTCACGCTGGCTCGTCACTTTCTCGAAACGCCGGAGCTGCAGCGCAAAATCCTGTGCGCGCGACGCACCCTTCTGGATCAACATGATGAGGTCGAGCGCATCGTCGGAAAATTCCGGTATCGGCCAGAGATCGGCGACAAGTTCGTCTTCGCTGGTTTGCGGGTCGAAGCGGAAAGCCCGGTGCAGCGCTTCGCTGCGATGCGCCGCTACGCCCAGTTCGGCGATATAGGTCTGCAAGCCGTTGCGCCTGCTTACCGCCTCATCCAGAAGCGATTGGAGCCCCATCTCGCCCGATGCCTGCAAAACATCGGCAAAGGCCCCTGCGAGCTCAGTATCGCCGCCACCGTGCGCCGTTTCGAGGAGCTGGCGCCTGGCTTCACCCACAAGGGCTGCCTGCATCAGATCATCCATCATCTCGAAATGACCGGCAATGTTCGCCTCAAGCGGGAACTGGTGCAGGATCGCTTCGCAGAAAGCATGGATGGTCTGGATTTTAAGTCCGCCCGGCGTCTCGAGTGCGCGCGCGAACAGCCGTCGCGCTGCAGCAAGACGGGCATCCCCCGGTGTGCGCCCTTCCAGCGACTTCAGACGTTCGGCAAGTTCGATATCGGGTAGGACAGCCCATTCGGAAAGCCGCATGAACACGCGGTTCTGCATCACCGCCGCCGCCGCCTTGGTATAGGTGAGGCAGAGAATCTTCGAAGGATCCGTGCCCTCCAGCAGCAGGCGGATAACACGTTCGGTCAGAACATGCGTCTTGCCGGAACCCGCATTGGCCGACACCCAGACGGAAGCTGCCGGATTTGCTGCGTTGCTTTGCGCCCGCAGCGTTTCTTCCGGAATAATCGGTGCTTTTTTCACTCGCCGCCCTCCCCGCCCGTTTCACCGCCAGCAGACCATTCCAGCACCCGCGCCAGATGGTCGTAATCGCCTGTCAGGTCCGTCTCGCGAAACGGCAATGCGCGCGACAGATAGCCTTTTTCCGGTTTCTGATACTCGGCCAGTAGTTGCGCCAGCCGCTGCCAGGATTCCTCGCCAAGCGCCGGTGCGGTTTTTTCCGATGGCGGTCTTCCGATCTTGAGGATGGATTCCGGCCTTACCTCACCGCCCGCCTTGAGGCGCACATAGGTCAGATCGGATGCGCGGACCGAGCCCAATTCCCGGAATGCGCCGCGTGCCAGCAACGCTGCCTCCAGTGCAAGCTGCGGCGACAACAGCACATGCGCCTGTTTGGGCGATGGTGTCGATCCCGTCTTGTAATCGATGATCTCCGCTGTTCCGTCTCGCATCAGATCGATGCGGTCCGCACGACCGGAAAGCGTGATGCCAAGCCCTTCGACTTCGCGTTTATCGGATGAAATCTCCGCAAAGCGGGTCTGGACATTATAGGCGCGCTCGCGTTCCCAAGCCAGAAACTGCGGAATGAGCGCCGTGAAGCGCGGCCACCAAACGGCCTCGATTTCTGTCGGCAGATCCATGTCGGCAAAAAGAATGCGCCCCAGCTCCATCAATCGCTCTGCGGCATCGGGCGCCAGCGGATCGATTGCCTCTTGCGTGAAATGACCCAGAATATCGTGGAACAAAGTGCCGCGCTCGGCAGCGGCGGGGTCACGGATCAAAGGCTCCAGCGGCCGCAGTTTCAGTATCTTCTTGGCGAAGATAGCATAGGGATCGCGGCGCAGCGTTTCGATTTCCGTCACTGAAAAATGTTTCGGGCGTGCAAGGACCGGCGGTGCTGGTTCCGGGCGCTTGACGAAAGGTACATCGGGCGCCTGATCGATTTCGCGCGACCACTGGATGAAACGCGCCCCACGCTTACGCATTTCGGTCGTCACATCCGCGCCCAGCACCGTTTCAAGCCGCTGTAGCCACCGTGACGGCACGGTCGGCGCATTGTCGGAACGCTGCGAGCGCGTCAGCACAACATGATCCATGCCGAGCGCCATCTGGAAGTCGTGGGCGGCAAGGCCGGTACGGCGTTCGGGCGGATCGAGCGCGATCATCGACTTCATCGGGCGCGACATGAACGGATCATTGCGGGTGCGGGCGGGCCAGCTCCCCTCGTTGAGACCGCCGATCACCACCGTATCCATGGTTTGCAGGCGTGCTTCCAGCGCACCCCAGATGAAGAGACGCGGATGACCGCCGGGATGCGGTTTGACCGTCTCGCCCGCTATCAGGGCATCCAGCACAGCCGGCCATTCCGAAGCCTCGAAATCGAGCCCGGCTTCGCTCGAAACCAGACCGCGCAAAAAGGCAGCGAGCTGTTCTCCGCGTTCCCCGGAATAAAAAGGCGCGACGCTGGCCTTTTCATTGCGCGCAAGATTTTCCAATGCTTCGACCGTGGCGCGCGCGATTTCACCGATCTCCGTCCTGCGTCCGGTGATCACGAAAGGCACCAGCGGCGCTACGGCCTTCGACAGGCTTTCGCTAAGATTTCGGGCGGCGGCGATCATGTCCGGCGTGACCGTATCGTGCCATGCCGGTTGCCAAGGCTGGCTGGCGCTTTCCTCCAGCCGCCGGTCGAAAAATGCAGGAAGATCGAGCACAGAGGCGCGACCTGTACCACCGCGAAAGGCGATGAGTTCCAGGGTTTCGGCGGCACGGCGTCGATCGATACGAGGCGCTTCCAGCCGCAGCAGCGGATGCTTGACCAGCGCCAGCAAGGCCACCGGATCACCCGGACTAAAGACGGTCTCGACCAATAGCCGCAGCAAAGTCGTGGTCTCGACATCGCGTAGATGCCGCCCACCGGAATCATCGGCATCGATCCCGAAACGGGCGAGTTCACCCACCACGCGCCGTGCCAGGTTGCGGTCTGCCGTGACAAGCGCAGCCGTCTTGCCTTCATCATTGATCGCATCGCGCAGGACAAGCGCCACCGCAAGCGCCTCCTCCCGCTCATTGGCAGTTTCAATCAGATCGATCGTCTGCGCTGCCTGCCGCAAGGCTTCGGGCTGCATATCAGGATCTCGCGCAAGCTGCCCCCACGCATCGGTCGTTTCCGCCGGGCGAAGCGCTTCGCTGACTACCCGCTCGCGCAGGCGTTTGGAGGCGGACATATCGTCCAGATGTTCCACATCCGCACGCAATGTCTGCATTGCGTCGAGAAGCTTGCGCAACCCGAATTGCGGATGTCCGAAGATTGAGGGGTTGTCGGTTGCCGATGCCAGCATCTGCCAGGCGGCATCATCCAGATCGCGGTCCAGCCCCGGTAGCACCACCGCGCCATTCGGCAAGTCCGCAATAGCGGAAATGAGCTCTGCAGTCGCCGGTATGGAACCGGTGGAACCGGCAACGATAACCGGCCCGGCAGGCGGATGAGCGCGCAGGCGCTTCACTTCGCTCCAGATGAGATCGTTGCGATGCGCAGCGGGATTTGAAAGCCGGCGTTCCGCCAGAATATCCGGCCACAGATTGGTGACGATGTTGAGAAAGCCGAGCGTGACCTGCCACCAGTCGGCGAGGTCTTCCGGGGCAATTCCTGCAAGCTCGCTCCATTTAGCCCCATCGGTTTCGACCTGATCCATCAACCCCGCCAGATCGCGGGCAAGCCAGATCGCATCGGCAGTCGTGGCCGGAACGGAAACATCGTCAACGCCGAATAGAGCGCGCACATGGGAGGGTAGCGATTCCCGCCATGGACGGATCAATCGTGCCAGTAGCAGAAGCCGCTCCGCCGTACCGATCGGCGGATTAATATCGAAGACACCCAACGAACCCGCATTGAAGAAAGCGGCATTTTCGTCCACATCGCCAAGCGGTTTTATCGTCGGCAAAATAGCGCTTTTAGCCGGATTCCTATCGACCAGTATCGATCTCAACGCGCGCGCCGCACGGCGCGTTGGCACATAGATGGTTGCATTGGCCAATGCCAGCGGATCCGATGGATTGCCGGGAAAACCTTCGACCAGCCGCCCTTCCAGAAGCGCTTTTGCAAAAGCAGGCAGAAACGGCGTGCCGGGAGGAATTGAAAACAGGCGCTGTTTCCCATCTCTGGGCCGTCGTACGCTCATGCTTTCTACCTCCTCATGCAAATGTGGTAAGCGCTGCCTCCGCCTCGCCGATTGCGTCCGGCGTTCCGACGGTCAGCCAGTGCCCGGTCATTGGCATACCATAAAGGCGACTTGCTGCAATCGCTTCATCGAAATAGCGGTTGAGCGAGGACACACCCGGCAAAGCCTGATCAAAGATGCGGGGGTGGATGATCCCTGCTCCGGCATAGATCACCGGCTCGCCCGAGACATCGCGCGCGCGGCGCAAATGTCCGTTTTCGTCGGCAACGAAATCACCCTTGCCTTCATAGCCCGTTTCCTGATCGAGACGCGCCGTCATCAGGAGAATATCCATCCGCTCCGCGTCCCAGGCCTCAGCAAGCGCCGACAGATTGGGAGCTTTCTCGTCGCCGACCCAGAATGTATCGGCATTCAGAATAAAAAACGGCTCTGCTCCAAGCAGCGGCAGCGTCTTCACAATACCGCCAGCGGAATCGAGCAGCTCCTCACGTTCGTCCGAAATCACGATCTTCAGATTGCTACGCTGACGAAGATGATCCTCCAGTTGGTCGGCTAAATAGTGCACATTGACAATTGCCGTACCGATGCCTGCCCGCACTGCTGCATCGAGCCCCCAATCGATCAAGGGCTTGCCCGCCACCTTGACCAGCGGTTTCGGAATGGTTTCGGTGATGGGACGCATACGCTTGCCAAGCCCGGCGGCAAGAACCATAGCCGTCTTCGGGGCCATTTCAGGCATTTTCGCCATTTCAGGCATTTTCATCGCGCGGCCTCTTGCTGCATCAATCCCAATTCCTCGAACCACGCTGCCACCGGTGCCATGACCGGATGTTTCAGCACACGTCCCAGATAGTCGTAAATGCGCGGCAGGTGTTTTAGATAATCCGGCTTACCATCCCGCTCGTCGAGCCGCACGAAAAGACCGAGTAGCTTGGCATTGCGCTGTGCACCCATGGCCGCATAGGCTTTGCGGAACAAAGCCTCGTCGAACACATGCCCCTGTGCGCGACGCTCATCGCAATAGGCGGTGACAACAGCCTGTTCCAGTTCCGGCGAAATCGTCACACGCGCATCGAGGGCCAGTGAAGCCACGTCATAGGCTGCCGGTCCAATCATCGCATCCTGAAAATCGATGACACCGATCTTGTCTTCGGCATCTGGAAACCAGAACAAGTTCGGCGAATGATAGTCGCGCAAGAGCAAGCTCTTTTCGACATCCGCAATGTCGGCGATCACGCGATCCCATGCGGCTTCATAAGCTTGCTTTTCTGCGTCCGTGAGCTGCCTGCCCATCATGCGCGGCGCATACCACTGGCCGATCAGGCTGACCTCGATCATCATCGCATCGCGGTCAAAACCGGCGATGATGTGGTCGGGATACCCAGCCACCGGCGCATGCTCGGGCCAGGCAACGCCATGCAAGTCCGCCAGAAAGCGCCCGGCGGCTTCGTATCGTTCGGCGACGGGTTCACCGGAAGCCGCACGCACGCCTTCCGATCCGAGATTCTCAAGGATCAGAAAACCGGCATCGAGATCGGCAGCACGCATTTGCGGCACACGGAAGCCCTGCCCTGCAAGAAGCCTATCAATGGCAGCAAAGGCAAAAATGTTTTCCGCCAGATGCGCAATCTGCCGATAGGATTTTCCGTCCCGCAGCGGCGGATCGTATGGCATCTGCGGCGCATTCATCAGAATTTCAACGCCGTGAGCAGCGGTGCGGATCGTCTCATATTTACGTGGGGAGGCATCGCCCTGCAAATAGCGTCGCGTTGCGTCGGTGCGCCCATGAAGGTCCAGAAAAGCACGAATCGCCAAGCTGCGTTCCAGCCGCTGGATCGCGGCGACAGGTCCGGACACGGTAATGCGCCGCCCTGCCCCTTCATGGCTCAGTGTGACGGCAAAGGACGGCTCGGGCAGGAACCCCTCGCCCTGCTCCGGCCATTCGGCCAGAACCACGCCATCTTCCAGAAACTCCGGCAGTCCCAGCTCATCCAGCTCTTCGCCGTGTGAAATACGGTAAAGATCGGCATGAGCAACAGGAATGCGCAAAGTCTCATAGCTTTGCACCAGCGTGAAAGTTGGGCTCGGAACATCCAGTCCTTCATCATCGGCGATGGCCCGAATGATCGCGCGGGCAAGTGAGGATTTTCCCGCACCGAGATCACCGGAAAGCGTGACGAGATCGCCCTTCTGCAAGGCGAGGGCGAAATCCTCGCCGAAACGCCGCGTTGCGGCTTCGTCGGGCAAGAAATAGCTAATACTGGATTGTGAGGCGCTCATGGGCACCCTTTACCTTATTCGGCTGCGACGCGGAAGCTGCGTGTTTCCGACGGAAAGCGGCAAATGACCGTTGTTCCACGACCGGAACCCGTATCAATGTCGACCGACCCACCATGCAGCTCGACAAAGCTCTTGACGATGGCAAGTCCCAGCCCGGCACCCCGGCGGCGACCGCCATTCGGATAGGACTGGAAGCGCTTGAAGACCGTGTCGAGCACTTCTCCGGGCATGCCGGGACCGTCATCATGGACGGCAAAGACCACTTCTGATCCTTCACGCGCCACCTGTAGCTGGATGCTGGAGCCTTCCGGCGCATAGTTGGTGGCGTTGGATAGGAGGTTGAAAAGCACCTGCCGGACGCGATTCGCGTCGGCCTTGAATACATCCACATCGTCGGCAATGTCGATGTCGAGCCCGATATCATGGTCGCGCATGCGCTCGCCGACACGGGAGGCAGCAGCGGAAATCGCTTCCACAACGGAAACTTCGCCGACCTCCAGTTCCATGATGCCTGCATCGACGGTCGCCAGATCGAGAATGTCGTTGACGATGGTCAGCAGTACCGATGACGATGTGCTGATATGGTCGAGATATTCTATCTGGCGCTCGTTGAGCGATCCGAAAGCCGGCGTCTGCAGCAGTTCGGTAAAGCCGATGATGTTTGTGAGCGGTGAACGCAATTCATAGGAAACGTGCTGGACAAAATCGTTCTTGATCTGGTCGGCCAGCTCCAGCGCCTCGTTCTTTTCCTTGAGCGCCCGTTCGACGCGCACCGTGTCGGTAACGTCGATGAAGGTCAGCATGGTCTGGCCCTTCGGCAATGGCACGACTGCGAAGGAGAGAATGGCGCCGTCGTCCAGCTCCACCTGCCCCATGCGCCCGTCGCGCGTGTCCAGGAAGCCGGTGACGGTGGAGACGAAATCATCCCACAGACCGTTGCCGCCGCGTTCGCCGCAGATCTTGGCGATCGATGAAATATGCGTGCCTTCGACGATGAGCGGCATCGGCAGTGCCCAGAGATCGGCAAAAGACGGGTTGGAAAGCCGGATGCGCCCGTCAGAACCGAACACTGCCACTGCTTCCGCCAGATGGTCGAGCGTTTCGCCCTGCACCTTGATGAGCGTGTTGTAACGGCCTTCGAGTTCGAACTTTTCGGTCATGTTCTCGAAAAACCACGTCACACCGCCTTGCGGGTGCGGGTTGGAGACAACACGCATCGTCCGCGTATCGGGCAGATGCCACATATGTTCCTGCGGCTCGACAGCGCGATAGGCCGAAAGGACGGAATCCTTCCACTTGCGCCATTCCGGCTGTTCGGGCAGCTTGCCTTCCGAACGCAGGCGGTCGAGGATCAGCGTGTTGCTGGGCTGCGATTCCAGCCAAGCGGTATCGAGCGACCACAATTTCGCGAAAGCCTGATTGAAGAATTGCAGCTTCATCTCGGGATCGAAAATCGCCACTGCGGTCGAAAGCTGGTCCAGCGTTTCGGCATGGCTCTTCATCGTGCGGTTCAGCTCTTCACGCATAGCCTGCGCTTCGGTCTGGTCGAAGCCGAGCCCGACAGACCCCGTTTCCGCGCTGACATCCGTCACATCGAAAAGGCGGCGGTCACCGTGTACGACAGCCGTCAGTTGTTCCTGCAGGACAGGCTCGGCAAAGCGGTCGCGCTCCAGACGCTGGCGCGCTTGCGCGCCGAAAAGCTCGCGCCCTTCGGAAATGACCTGGCTTGCATTCGCCATATCGACAGCTTGCGCATAGGCGGCATTGACCCATTCAACACGCCCACTGGCGTCTCGCGCCCAGACAGGTTGGTCGATCCGGTCGAGAAGACGGCGGAAAAGCTCGATACGCTCAGAAAACTCACGGTTTTGCGCCTGTAATGCTGCACGTTCCGCCTGCACGCCTTGCAGACTCAGGAAACGGGCCACAGCAAAGCCGCCCGATGTGCGCCCACGCACGTCGAGCAGTGTGCCATTGACGGTTTCAACCGTCAGATCGAACGCCCGCGCCTGTTCGCGCAGCATTCCAATGGCGCGCTCAAGCGCCACCACTGATTGCGGACGCAGCCAGCGGCCAAAAGCCAGAAAGGTCGAACGATCCTGCGGGGCAGCACTGTCGTCCGGCAATAGCCCGACGACTTCAGCGCGTGTGCCGTGACCGTCCCAGACCACAATGCGCTGATCCTTGAGGTTGAGCAGGGCTTCATTGCGCTGGGCGACCAGATTGAGGTCGGCGAATTTGGAACGCAGTTCCTTGTTTTCTGCGGCAACGCGCGATCGTTCGCGGATCAGCCAGCCGGCAGAAAGAAGAGCTGCGCCCATCACGCCGAGGAACATGGAAAACTGGATGACCTCGAACGCGCCGATACTGCCGCCACCGAAGGGCAGGGCGATGCGCGCCGATTCCGCGCCCTGCGCAAAGGCGGGTACGGCTGTAAAAAGCGTTGCGAGGGAAACGGAAGCCTTCATCAGGGCTTTTTTCGAAGCAAGCCAGGCGAACGGCTTTGCAACATGGGCGGCAGGACGCCATTGCCTGCCAGTAACGATTGCGGAAACATTCCGCAAATTCCCCGTTGCGCCGAACTCTGGCATGTTGTCCTTTTCTCCGCCACCCGGCCATGAAAACCGCCATGAAGGCAGACTGGCCGTATTAAAACACTTCAATACACATCAAAGCCCGACCATACGCACGCCGCCACAGTGCACGATAGTCAACGCGTTTTCAGGTGTTTAGGGGATGAATCCACCTCTCGCTTCCCGCCACAACCGGCAAAAAACGCACAACGCAAATACCCGCTCAAACACCTTGATTCGCCTACACAATACCCTTCCAGCGAATCCACGTGAAGCATCTTGCACGCAAAAAGAAAGACCGGGCAGTTTGTCAACCGCCCGGTCTCAACATGTAGTGCAATGCTTAATGTATGGTTAATACCTGTAGTGTTCCGACTTGAACGGCCCCTGTGGAGTGACGCCGATATAGGCAGCCTGTTCCTCGGAAAGCACAGTCAGCTTGGCGCCGAGCTTGTCGAGATGCAGGCGCGCGACCTTCTCGTCGAGATGTTTCGGCAGCACATAGACTTCATTCTTGTAGGCGTCGGTACGGGTAAACAGCTCGATCTGCCCCAAAACCTGGTTGGTGAACGAAGCCGACATGACGAAGCTCGGATGGCCCGTCGCGTTGCCCAGATTGAGCAGGCGACCTTCAGAAAGCAGGATGATGCGCTTGCCGTCCGGGAACTCGATCAGATCGACCTGCGGCTTCACATTGGTCCACTTCAGGTTGCGAAGTGCTGCCACCTGAATTTCATTGTCGAAGTGACCGATATTGCCGACGATCGCCATATCCTTGAATTTGCGCATATGGTCGATGGTGATCACGTCCTTGTTGCCGGTCGTGGTCACGATGATATCGGCGGTGGAAGCGGCATCGTCGAGGGTCACGACCTCGAAACCGTCCATTGCAGCCTGAAGCGCGCAGATCGGATCGACTTCTGTCACCTTCACGCGGGCGCCTGCACCGGCGAGCGACTGGGCAGAGCCTTTGCCGACATCGCCGTAACCGCACACGACGGCAACCTTGCCTGCCATCATGACGTCGGTGCCGCGACGAATACCGTCGACGAGCGATTCCTTGCAGCCATATTTGTTGTCGAACTTCGACTTGGTGACGCTGTCATTGACGTTGATGGCGGGGAAGGGCAGGAGTCCCTTCTTCTGCAACTGGTAAAGACGGTTGACGCCCGTGGTGGTTTCTTCCGTCACGCCCTTGATGGCGTCGCGCTGGCGCGTGAAGAAGCCCGGCGTTGCGGCCATGCGCTTCTTGATTTGTGCGAACAGGACTTCCTCTTCTTCCGAACCGGGGTTCGACAGAACGTCCTCGCCCGCTTCGGCGCGTGCACCGATGAGGATATACATGGTGGCGTCACCACCATCGTCAAGGATCATGTTGGACGGTTCGCCGTCCGGCCACTGGAAGATCTTGTCGGTATAGGTCCAGTATTCTTCAAGCGTTTCGCCCTTGATGGCGAAAACCGGCGTGCCGGTTGCGGCAATCGCGGCGGCGGCATGATCCTGCGTCGAGAAAATGTTGCAGGAGGCCCAGCGGACTTGTGCGCCGAGCGCCTGCAGCGTTTCGATCAGAACGGCAGTCTGGATCGTCATATGCAGCGATCCGGAAATGCGCGCGCCCTTCAGCGGCTGCGATTTGCCGAATTCCTCGCGGGCAGCCATCAGGCCAGGCATTTCGGTTTCTGCGATATCGAGTTCCTTGCGGCCCCAATCGGCCAGGCTAAGATCCTTGACGACAAAATCTTGGCTTGCGGTCATCGCGTGCTCCAATCAAAGGCAGTTCAGGGGTGTTCCGGCTCGCCAAAGATGTAATCAGCGACCGGAATTGCATTCCAATGTGGAGCGGCTTTCCATGCGGGAAAAGCGCTCCGGCTGCCGCCTTGACTAGCAGATCGCAGCCAGAAGCACAACGCAATATAAAGAAATCTTTATACGTGCATATCAGGCAGGTTCGCGGGATATGGGCCAGATATGGGATTGACGACTGTCAAAGGAAGATCGATCTGCAATATTTCGAGCATACGGCGGAATTCGGCCACAGAATAGGTTTCACTTTCCGTCACAAGGGCAACCGTGCGACCGACGCCGCCCTTCGGTTGCGGAAGCGCAGCGATCACGTCGTCTGCCGGGTCGAAAAACTGCCATTCTGGACGTGCTGCTTCAAAAAATGATCTGAGCCACGGCAGGTGGGTGCTGGAAAGTGTCAGCGCGTCTGTGAGAGGGTGGCGCTCAGCAATATCATCACAAAATGCAGCGACCTTTTGCGCAGTCTCAAGCGGTTGCAGAAGAAAAGCTCCGTTTTCAACCAGTTCCACCATTGCCGACGCATTGATGAGAGCCACGTCTTCCGGACGATCCGTCTGGCTCCGAATAAAACGTGTAAGCTCTTCGCTCTCGATCATCGAGCGTACGCCCATAACGGCGATCTTTTGGCTGCGGCTTGCCGTAAGTGCAGCGCGAACCGGCGGCGCCACGCCATAAACCGGTATCGCGAAATCGTCCTTCAACGTGTCGAGGACCATGACGGAGGGCGCATTGGAAGCAAGCACGACCGTTTGAGCACCCAGGCTCGTCAGACAATGGATCGTGCGGCGCATGATGGAAAGCAACTGGTCACGACTTTTGGCGCCGTAGGGGAAATTGGCCCGATCAGCAAAATAGATGATGTCGCGTTGCGGCTGGCTGTGCCTGATCAGCTCAACCAGAGCGTAACTGCCGATGCCCGCATCGAAAACGGCCACCGGATCGTTGAGATCAGCCACGGTGGTCTTATTGTTCAGCATTCTTCGCCGAATTTGTCTGCGATGAGCGTCTGGAGTGCATCAAGTACCGCGCCCGCCTGTTCACCCGAAGCGCTGACGTCGATGCAGCAACCCGGCGATGCAGCGAGCATCATCAGGCCCATGATCGACGTGCCGCCAACAGTCATGCCGTCCTTGCTGACACGGACATGCGCATTGTAACCATCAACCAGTTGCACGAACTTCGCCGAAGCGCGGGCGTGAAGTCCGCGCTTGTTGACGATCTCGAAGGATCGGGAAACTGCGGTTTCGGGTTCGTATTCACCGGTGACGGGCACGCTGGAGTACATGAATTACTTTCCTGTCAGGACCTGGCTCGCAACATTGATATATTTGCGCCCCGCATCCTGCGCCTCACGCAGGGCTGTCTTGATGTCGCCCCCGATGCGGACGCTAGACAGCTTGATAAGCATCGGCAGATTGACACCTGCGATGACTTCGACCTTGCCTTCCTTCATGACGGAGATGGCGAGATTGGACGGCGTACCGCCGAACATATCGGTCAGAATGATGACCCCGCTGCCATTATCGGCGCGCTCCACCGCATCAACGATATCCCGCCGACGCTGTTCCATATCGTCTTCGGCACCGATGCAAACGGTCTCGAAATTGTCTTGCGGCCCGACTACATGCTCAACAGCATGCAAAAACTCTTCGGCCAATCTTCCGTGCGTGACAAGCACGAGTCCGATCATACTATAAAAGCTCCCGTCGCGTGCCCGCCGCATCACCCCGCCAGAGTGTCAGATGGCACTGAAACCACGCCGAAAAAGCACCGGCGAGTTGTGCATCTTGGCAGCGCAAATCTTGATAGCAAGTGAAAAATTCCCACGCTGCCATGAAAAAAGCAAAATGCCGCAGTGCTGCGAGAAGTTAATCGATTCGTAACGAAGCTCGTTTCAGCCTTCGTTCGAGGACCATCTATCATAGAACAAAGTGGCCTCAATCGCCCGCGAAAGCGCGTTGGAATCGCCATTCGAAGACAAAGCCGGCAAAAGAAGCCGGGGGAGTGAAACACCCTCGAAATCCCATGTTTCGCCGCTCGGATAGCGTTCAGCCTCATCACGATCCACAAGCCGGACGACGAGATAGAGTGGCGTCGCCGCAGCAAAAGCCACCTTGAAAAGCCCGGCGCCGCGAATCTCCACGCCGCCTGCAAGAACTGCCGGAACACTGGCGATCAGCGTGCCGCTTTTCACATGAAGCAATGTGCGGTCGTCCGCGACCAGCGAAGCAGCTTCGCCGCGAAGAAGGGCCCTTTCCACAAGTGTCAACGCAAGTTCGGTCTTGCCCGCGCCCGAACGCCCCATGATCATGACACCGCGACCGCGAACCTGAAGCGTCGTTGCGTGAAGTCCGCTTTTTTCCTCTTCAGGTGTCATGCGCTTGCAGGTAGGTCGACGATGAACCGTGCGCCCTTGAACTGATTGGGCCTTACCGGATCGACGATGTTTTCGGCAGTCAGCGTGCCACCGTGAGCCTCGATGATCTGGCGGCTGATCGAAAGGCCGAGGCCGGAATTCTGACCGAAAGCCTCCGAAGCCGGACGATCCGTATAGAAGCGTTCGAAGATACGTTCGATATTCTCGATCGGAATGCCCGGACCGTTGTCCTCGACAAGCACACGCAACCGGCTGCCTTCACCACTCAGCGTCACGACGATGCGCCCGGTATCATCGGGCACAAAAGAACGTGCATTTTCAATCAGATTGCTCACCACCTGACCAAGACGCAGATCGTGACCGGCGACAAAGAAACCCTTCTTTCCAGCAGGCAGTTTGCCGGTATTGAAGACGATTTCCGTCCCGACCTTATTGCGGCGCACTTCACGCGCTGCCATCACGAGACTGGTCAGAAGCGTCTTCATGTCAACGCGATCGATATATTCGCGCGCAAGTTCTGCATCAAGGCGCGAAGCGTCGGAAATATCGGTGATGAGGCGGTCAAGACGACGAACGTCATGCTGAATGACGTCGAGAAGACGTTTGCGCGATTCTTCGCTCTTGGCGAGCGGCAGCGTTTCGACCGCACTGCGCAGCGAGGTGAGGGGGTTTTTCAACTCGTGACTGACATCGGCGGCAAAGCTCTCGATGGCCTCGATGCGGGTATAGAGCGAATCGGTCATCTCGCGGATCGACGTGGAAAGGTGGCCGACTTCATCCTGACGTTCGGAAAAGTCGGGGATTTCCACACGGCTTTTCACACCATGGCGAACACGGTCTGCGGCGGCGGAAAGCTTGCGCAACGGACTTGCAATCGTCGATGCGAGGAAAAGCGACAGGATGACCATGACCAGCGACACGACGCCGAACACGCGGAAGACCGCCATGCGTTCGGCTTGCACGATCTTGTCGATGTCATCGCCTTCGGTCGATAGCAGAAGCACACCCAATATTGCGCGGGAACGCTGGATCGGGACGGCCACCGAGACAACCAGTTCGCCCTTTTCATTGCGCCGCTGCGCCGTTTGCGGTGAACCGGCCAGCGCCTTGACGATTTCCGGATAGGCGAGGCCGTTGCCGCCCGGCTGTTCCTGATAGACCGGCAGCCCTCCACCGTAGAACAGGCGCGAGATCCATGTTCCCGCCCGCTCCCAGAGCGTTGGGGTCTCTTCCTCGATGGGGGGCAGGTCGTAGCGAAGCACAGGCCCGGCCGAAGGAAAGCTTGGCGAATAGAGTGCGCGTGAATCGAGCAGCATATTGGCGTAGCGATCATAGATGCGCGCCCGCGTACTCGTCGGCGAAATCAACCGGCGCAGCAGCGGAGAAACCTTTTCCGGATTGATCGGAAACTCCCAATTGTCGGGCGAATCCGGTGAGGGCGTCAGACTTTGCCCTGCCTGCAGCTCCAGAAGCTTTTCCGGATCGATCATCAGTGAATTGGTGTCGATGGTCGCCGAAGCCGAGATGGCGCCCGCGATAATCTTGCCCTGGGTGAGCAGGCTTTCGATCTTCGCGTCGATCAGCCCCTCACGGAACTGATTCATGTAAAGAATGCCGGAAACAAGAACCGCCAGCGCCGCCAGATTGAGAAACAGGATACGGCGCGTCAGGCTCGAGAACAGATACTGGCCGAGAAACTTGCGCAGGGGCGCGAAGAAGCGACGCCAGAACACCGAGCGCTGCCGCCGGGCCCTGCGTTCGCGCAAATCCGATTTCTGGCCGACAAGGCCATCGTTCCGGGTTTCTGCGACCATCTCGCTTCTGTTTACTCACATTGGACCAATGCCGGGATATCGCACCCGGCATTGTAAATTTTACCGATCAGGCCTCGCGGAAGCGATAGCCGACGCCATAGAGCGTTTCGATCATTTCGAAATCGTCGTCAACCGCCTTGAACTTCTTGCGCAGGCGCTTGATATGGCTATCGATGGTACGGTCATCCACATAGACCTGCTCATCATAGGCCGCATCCATCAGGGCGTCACGGCTTTTCACGACGCCCGGACGCTGTGCCAGCGAATGAAGGATCAGGAATTCGGTGACGGTCAGCGTGACCGGTTCGCCCTTCCAGGTGCAGGTGTGGCGCTCCTGATCCATGACAAGCTGGCCGCGCTCAAGTGATTTTGCCTGCTGTCCGGTCGGCTTTGCCGTGCCATCGCGTGCAGCAACCCGGCGAAGAACCGCTTTGACGCGTTCGACCAGAAGACGCTGCGAGAACGGCTTGGTGATGAAATCGTCCGCGCCCATCTTGAGGCCGAAAAGCTCGTCGATTTCGTCGTCCTTGGAGGTGAGGAAGATGACGGGGAGGTCGGATTTCTGGCGCAGACGGCGCAGAAGTTCCATACCGTCCATGCGCGGCATCTTGATATCGAAGATCGCAAGATTGGGCGGGCGCGCCATCAGACCATCCAGCGCGGACGCGCCATCGGTGTAGGTTTCGACCCGATAGCCTTCCGATTCCAGCGCAATGGACACGGAGGTCAGGATGTTGCGGTCGTCGTCGACCAGCGCAATTGTCTGCGTTGCCGAGGCTTCCTTCATGCGAACCTTTCTCCTTCAACTAAGCCAACCGGAATCTCCGGCTGGTGACGTCGCTCAGCCGCCAAAAGGCAGGCAGGCTGTCAATCGAGCGCCTGATTACACATCGATACTATTATAATGTGCCTGCTTGTGCAGTACAAATTAGGTACAAAATGTGGCAAGGCTGGAAGAAGCCGTGAAACCGCGCGCACCGAATCGCGCTTTGGTTAATACCGGGCTTAGTGCCGCCCCTACCGTCTTTCCCCGAATCTCACAGCGCATAACACATAGATTAAACGATTTAAAAAAAATTCAAAAATTTTAAATCGATTAAATATTTGAATTGCCACGATTAATCTGTTTCTGACTGCCATCCCCTGTTTCGCGATCCATCTGGTGGGCGTGAAAAGAGACCGATTAATTGTCAAACCATATGGCGGAGACATCATGAGAGAGACCGGCATTCACAACACGGCCGCTTCCATTGCCACTTCAGGACTGAAGGAACTCTCCGCAGTCTTTTACAACCTCGGGCCAGCGCGCCTTTATGAGGAAACCGTCCGCCGGGGCGAAGCCGAACTGTCGGCGCAAGGTGCGCTTGTCGCACGCACCGGCCAGCATACGGGCCGCTCGCCGAAAGACAAATTCGTCGTGCGCGATGCAAACACCGAAGATCACGTCTGGTGGGACAACAATAAGCCGATGACGCCGGAAGCCTTCGAGCTTCTCTATGCCGATTTCATCGAACACGCGAAGGGCAAGGAGCTTTTTGTTCAGGATCTGATCGGCGGCGCCGATACCGACAACAAGATCAATGCCCGCATCATCACGGAATATGCATGGCATTCGCTGTTCATCCGCAATCTTTTGATCCGTCCGGAGCAGGAAGCGCTTGCTTCCTACGTGCCGGAAATGACGATCATCGACCTGCCGTCCTTCAAGGCCGATCCGGAACGCTATGGCGTGCGCACCGAAACGGTGATTGCGGTCGACCTGACCCGCAAGATCGTGCTGATCGGCGGCACCTCCTATGCCGGTGAAATGAAGAAGTCTGTCTTCACGGCGCTCAATTACCTCCTGCCTGCCAAGGGCGTGATGCCGATGCATTGCTCGGCCAATGAAGGCCCGAACGGCGACACCGCCGTCTTCTTCGGCCTGTCCGGCACCGGCAAGACCACGCTGTCCGCCGACCCGACCCGCACGTTGATCGGCGATGACGAACACGGTTGGGGCGAACACGGCATCTTCAACTTTGAAGGCGGCTGCTATGCCAAGACCATCCGTCTGTCCGCCGAAGCGGAACCGGAAATCTATGCGACCACGCAGCGTTTCGGCACGGTTCTGGAAAATGTCGTTCTCGACGAACACCGCCAGCCGGATTTCGACGACGGCTCACTGACCGAAAACACCCGTTGCGCCTATCCGCTCGACTTCATTCCCAACGCTTCGAAGACGGGCAAGGGCGGTCAGCCGAAGAACATCATCATGCTCACCGCCGATGCCTTCGGCGTGATGCCTCCGATTGCCAAGCTGACACCTGCACAGGCCATGTACCACTTCCTGTCCGGCTACACGGCCAAGGTCGCCGGTACCGAAAAGGGCGTAACGGAACCGGAAGCCACCTTCTCGACCTGCTTCGGCGCGCCGTTCATGCCGCGCCACCCTTCGGAATACGGCAATCTTCTGCGCAAGCTGATCGCCGAGCACAAAGTCGATTGCTGGCTAGTCAATACCGGCTGGACCGGCGGCGCTTACGGCGTTGGCAAGCGTATGCCGATCAAGGCAACCCGCGCTCTGCTCGCAGCCGCACTCGACGGCTCGCTGAACGAAGCCGAATTCCGCATCGATCCGAATTTCGGCTTCGCGGTACCGGTCGAAGTACCGGGCGTGGATACGTCCATTCTCGATCCGCGCTCGACCTGGGCCGACAAGGCTGCCTATGACGCACAGGCCAAGAAGCTGGTCGATATGTTCGTCACGAACTTCGAGAAGTTCGAAAGCCATGTCGATCACGAGGTCAAGGACGCGGCTCCGGCGATCCGTATCGCTGCGGAATAATTTGCTTTTACGCAATACTGAGGAGGAGAGAGCCCGGCCCCTGTGCCGGGTTTTCTTTTGGGCCAGGTTTTCTTTTTGACCTTTGTCACCGGAATTTCGTCTTCTGCCAAATCAGTGTATGCCTTCCGGCATGGAAGAGAACCGGAACATCATCCGCATCACCAATCGCCTGACGATCCATGAAGACGATCTGGAGGAGAGCTTTATCCGTGCCTCCGGGCCGGGTGGTCAGAACGTCAACAAGGTTTCCACTGCCGTACAGCTACGCTTTCATGCCGTGAGCGCTGGCCTGCCGGAAGATATTCTCAACCGGCTGTTCAAGCTCGCTGGACAGAAAGGCACCAAGGACGGCGATATTCTGATCGAGGCCAATCGTTTCCGCACCCAGGAGCGCAACCGCGAGGACGCGCGCGAACGGCTGATCGCGCTGATCGCCAAGGCTGCCGAACCACCACCGCCGCCTCGCAGGAAGACAAAGCCTACGAAAGGCTCCGTCGAACGCCGTCTCAAGGCCAAGTCCGGACGATCCGACATCAAGAAGGGCCGCGGCAAGGTTTCTTACGATTAAAGGGAACCACGGGGCGGAAACACTCCGCCATCAACATCCGGCAGATAGATTTCCGCCGCCATGAAGGTGACGGCCTTGCCCGCAAGCAGGACGCGGTCGTCCTTTAGTTCGCAAAGAAGATGTCCGCCACGTGCCGACACCTGCTGTGCATGCAGCCGGTTCCTTCCCAGTTTCCGGCTCCAATAGGGTACGAGCGTAGCATGAATCGACCCGGTGACGGGATCTTCGGGAATGCCCGCGCCCGGTACGAAATAGCGCGAGACAAAATCATGCGACACGCCCTTTGCCGTAACAACCAGACCGACGGGTCCCAGTTTCGCGATCTGTGGCAGGTCAGGGACGAAAACGCGTACGGACGCCTCGTCTGCAAGCTCAACGAAGATGTTTTCAAAATTGCAGAAGAACCGGCCCTTGTCCGATCTGTCAAAAAGCGGAGCGATGGAGGTCGGCAGTTCCGCCAATGGCTGCGGCGGAAAACACGGAATGTCGAGGACATAACCGCTGCTTGAGCGGGAAACCCGGATCGGGCCGACGCGGGTTTCAAAATCCATATCCCCTTCAACATCATAATGTGCGGCAAGGACATGCGCCGTCGCCAGCGTGGCATGGCCGCAGAAATCGACTTCCGTCGTTGGGGTGAACCAGCGCAGACGCCAGCCATCCCCATCGCGGCAGGCAAATGCCGTTTCCGCCAGATTGTTCTCGCCGGCGATTGCTTGCATCAGATGGTCGGACAGCCACGCGTCGAGAATGAGAACGGCGGCCGGATTGCCACCAAACAGGCGGTCGGTGAAGGCATCTACTTGATACATGCGCAACGTTTGCGGCATTGTCGTTACTATATCTTCCGCATTTATATTTTTCTGAGCGCCACTTCCTCGATCAGATGATCGCTGCCCTTGCGCAGGATCAGATCGGCGCGCGGACGCGTCGGCAAAATATTATCCTTGAGGTTCTTCAGGTTGATATTGTTCCAAAGCCCTTCGCCAATCGAACGCGCCGCATCTTCCGAAAGCTGCGAATAGCGATGGAAGAAGGATTCCGGATTGACGAAGGCGGTTTCCCGCAATCGCATGAACCGGTCGATATACCATTTGTGGATCAGCTTCGTTTCCGCATCGATATAGATCGAGAAGTCGAAGAAGTCGGAAACGAAGGGCACCATCTTGCCGTCTTCCGGCAGATCGCGCACCTGCAGCACATTGATGCCTTCGAAAATCAGAATATCCGGTTTGTCAACGATCTGGTATTCACCGGGCAGTACATCGTAGCTCAGATGCGAATAGAGCGGCGCACGCACCTGGCTCATGCCAGCCTTGATCGCCGACAGAAAGCGTAAGACCGCGCCGACATCATAGCTTTCAGGAAACCCCTTGCGCTCCATCATGTTCTGCTCGCGCAGGACAGCATTGGGGTAGAGAAAACCATCCGTTGTCACCAGATCGACCTTCGGGCTCGACGGCCAGCGTGCGAGAAGCTCTTTCAGGATACGCGCAGTCGTGGACTTTCCAACGGCAACCGAACCGGCAATGCCGATGATGAAAGGCGTCTTGAACGATTCCTCCATGTTGAGGAACTGCTTGCGCTGCTCAAACAGAAGCTGGCTCGCCTCCACATGCGCATAGAGCAGGCGAGACAGCGAGAGATAGATGCGCCGTACTTCGTCGAGATCGATGGGATCGCCCAGCGAGCGCAGCCGCTTGACCTCGTCATAGGTCAAGGTGAGCGGCGTGTCGGCGCGAAAGCCAGCCCATTCCTCAGCAGTGAAGAAGCGGTATGGCGAATAGCGCGACGGGGTGAGCTGATCGACTTTTTCCCACATGAATGTCTGCCCCTCAGGTCGTTGTCTGAGCATGATCTTATCCAGAAACCGGTTCCCGCTTTTCGGAATCATGCTTTTGGACGGCTGGCCTTTTCCGCCAGACCAGTCTGCGCCGTGCGATGCTGCAATTCCTGCAGAACCTCATCGAGCGGCACATCTGCAATCTTGAGGACCACCAGCAGATGATAAAGCAGATCAGCGCTTTCGGTGACCACGTCTGCACGGTTGCCTTCAACGGCAGCAATGACCGTTTCCACGGCTTCTTCACCGAGCTTTTTGGCGGCTCGTGTCTGTCCCTTGGCAACGAGGCTTGCAGTATAGGACGATCCATCCGTCGAATTTGCACGCTCCGCGACGATGCGTTCAAGGTCGGAAAGGGTGAACTCAGTCATCGGATTTCCTTCAGATTTTATACTCAACGGACTGGGTCGAGCCGCATCGGGATGCCAGCTTCGGCCATATAGCGCTTGGCTTCGCCAATTGTATAAGTGCCGAAGTGGAAGATGGATGCCGCGAGAACTGCCGTCGCATGGCCGTCGCGAATGCCTGCCACCATGTGATCGAGATTGCCGACACCGCCCGAAGCAATCACCGGAACGCGCACACTGTCGGCAACGGCACGCGTCAATGCCACGTCGTAACCGGCCTTGGTGCCGTCGCGATCCATCGAGGTCAGCAGGATTTCACCGGCGCCGAGGCTCACTACCTTCTGCGCGAATTCCACCGCATCGATGCCGGTCGTCTGGCGGCCGCCATGCGTAAAAATTTCCCAGCGATCGGCTTCACCAACGCCTGAAACCTTCTTCGCGTCGATGGCAACGACGATGCACTGATTGCCGAACTTGTCGGCAGCTTCGGCAACAAATTCCGGGTTCTTCACCGCAGCCGTATTGATCGAAACCTTGTCGGCACCGGCCAGAAGCAGCTTGCGAATGTCAGCCACCTGACGCACACCGCCGCCAACGGTCAGCGGCATGAAGCACTGTTCTGCCGTCCGCGCGACCACATCGAAAATTGTCTCGCGATTGTCCGAAGACGCCGTGATGTCGAGGAAGCACAATTCGTCTGCGCCCGCCGCATCATAAGCGCGGGCAGCTTCCACCGGATCACCGGCATCGATCAGATCGACAAAGTTCACGCCTTTGACGACGCGCCCGTCTTTGACATCGAGGCAAGGAATTACACGTGCTTTGAGTGTCATGCTGAAGCCCTCAGAACCGCTAGTGCTTCTGCCGGATCAATGCGGCCATCATAAAGCGCGCGACCGGAAATCGCGCCTTCCAGCTTGCGGGCATCAGGTGCGGCAAGACGTTTAATGTCATCCATCGAAGCGAGGCCGCCCGATGCGATCACCGGGATGGAAACGCTGTCTGCGAGACCGAGCGTCGAATCCCAGTTGATGCCAGCCAGAACGCCATCGCGGTCGATGTCAGTATAGATGATGGCGGCAACGCCTACGCCTTCAAACTTTTTCGCCAGTTCCACCACGCCGAGTTCAGAAGCTTCCGCCCAGCCTTCAACGGCGACATAGCCGCCCTTGGCATCGATACCGACGGCAACCTGACCCGGAAACGCCTTGCAGGCTTCGATCACCAGTGCGGGATCGCGCACGGCGACCGTGCCGAGAATGACGCGGCGCAGCCCCTTGGAAAGCCAGCTCTCGATATGCTGGAGCGTGCGGATACCGCCGCCGAGCTGCACCGGATTTTGGGTGGCTTTCAGGATCGCTTCCACAGCCTTGCCATTGACGCTTTCGCCCGCAAAGGCGCCGTTGAGATCGACCACATGCAGCCATTCAAAGCCCTGATCCTCGAAGGCCCTGGCCTGTGCTGCCGGGTCTTCATTATAGACGGTAGCCTGATCCATGTCGCCAAGCTTCAGGCGCACGCATTGACCGTCTTTCAAATCGATGGCGGGGAAAAGGATCATATCTTCAAGGCTTCCATTTCAGGAAATTGGCAATGAGCGAAAGGCCGAGAAGCTGGCTCTTTTCAGGGTGGAACTGGGTTCCCACCATATTGTCGCGACCGACAGTTGCGGTGACATCGCCGCCATAATCGGTCACGGCCAGCACTTCCGCCTTGTTCTTCGCATCGAACATATAGGAATGCACGAAATAGGCGTGCAATCCGTTCTCGCCGGTCTCGATACCGTCGAAGACCGGGTGAGAATGTTTCACGTGAATCCTGTTCCAGCCGATCTGCGGAATCTTGAGCATCGGGTCGGACGGCGTCATCTCACGCACATCGCCTGCGATCCATCCAAGGCCTTCAGTGACTTCCTTTTCAAGGCCGCGCTCGGACATGAGCTGCATGCCCACGCAGATGCCAAGGAAGGGATGCGCTTTTTTCAGAACCACATCTTCCAGCGCTTCCACCATACCCGGAACGGCATGGAGGCCGCGACGGCAATCGGCGTAAGCGCCAACACCCGGAAGCACGATACGGTCAGCCGTCGCCACGCGGTCGGCATCCGCCGTCAGTTCGATTTCTGCGGCGATATCGCTCTCATGTGCAGCGCGCTCAAAAGCCTTGGTGGCTGAGCGCAGATTGCCGGAGCCATAATCGATGATTGCAACACGCATTTTCAGTTTTCTCCGCGATGACCGACGAATCCAATCGTCGAGCCAAATGAGGAATAGGTGGGACGAGGGGCCTGCTGTGCCCATTCGGGCGCTGGCTTATCCGCGAGAGACGTTGCTGGCTGAGCCGCATCTTGGAGGCCGTAGAAATAGCGGATTTCTGCTTCTTCCTGATCGGATGCATCGATGACCGCTTTTTCAACAAAGCCTTGCCGCCTGAGCTTGGCGATTTTCCAGTTGACGCCTTCCAGCGCCACAAACAGCGATACGAGCAAGGTCAGCAGCGAAACCGCATCAGCTATGCCGAAGTACGCCCCTGCAAATCCGAGCAGGGTTGTGATGCCCAGAACGGCAAAAGCTTCAAACCACAGACGCTGGGTCAGAAGCCAGACGAAGGGAAGGACCAGCGCCAGCACATGGAATCCGTCGCGCACGAACACAGCCTTTTCAGCATCTTTACTGTCGTTCGGTTCCAGCACGACATATTGCGCCATGACCTGTCCTTTCGCTCGGGACCTATCCCTTTAACGAACCCTTTGTGGAGGGGATCGCATCCTTCTGGCGTGGATCGGTTTCAAGCGCCGTGCGCAGAACCCTGGCCACGGCCTTGAAGATCGACTCTGCAATATGGTGATTGTTGGCACCATAATGATTGTTGATATGAAGCGTGATACCCGCATTCATTGCGAACGCCTGGAAGAATTCGCGCACCAGCTCGGTATCGAACGTGCCGATCTTGGACGTCGTGAATTTCACGTTCCAGACCAGAAAGGCGCGCCCCGATACATCGACGGCAGCGCCGGTCAGCGTATCGTCCATGGCAAGATCCATCGAGGCATAGCGCACGATGCCGCGGCGCTCGCCAAGCGCCTTGGCAATGGCCTGTCCAAGCGCGATGCCCGTATCCTCAACCGTGTGGTGATCGTCGATATGCAGGTCGCCCTTGGCCATCACACGCATATCGATGAGCGAATGTCGGGAAAGCTGCTCCAGCATGTGATCGAAGAAGCCGACACCGGTGGTGATGTCGAACTTGCCAACACCGTCCAGATCGACGGAAACGGCAATGCTCGTTTCCTTGGTCGAGCGCTCGATGCTTGCCTTGCGGGTGCTTTCTGCAGTCATAAGCTTTCCTCATTCAATAGCTTGGAGGCGTTCTAGAACAGCTTGCTCCCTTTGCCAATTCCTTTTGCCGGTTTGGCAAGCTGCAAATCGGCATTTGCAATTCGTCCGTACGTTCTTAAATATTCTCAGCGAAGCACGATTCATCCGCCGATGGCTGGCCGAACCTGTTTCCCCATCAGATGAAGGGGCATCTGCAATTGCCTTCCGGGATTGCATGTGCCGCCAAAGGAGCATCCATGATCGAACATCATCCCACGACAATTTACGGCACGACCATCGTTACCGTGCGCAAGGACGGCAAGGTCGTCATTGCCGGCGACGGACAGGTTTCGCTCGGCAACACCGTCATGAAGGGCAATGCGCGAAAGGTTCGCCGCATCGGCAAGGGCAATGTGATTGCCGGTTTTGCCGGAGCCACCGCCGACGCCTTCACCCTTCTGGAACGCCTCGAAGCGAAGCTCGAACAATATCCAGACCAGCTCATGCGGGCTTCGGTCGAACTTGCCAAGGACTGGCGCACCGACCGCTATCTGCGCAAGCTGGAAGCCATGATGCTGGTCGCTGACAGCAAGGTGACGCTGGCGCTGACCGGCACCGGCGACGTACTTGAACCCGAACATGGCGTGATGGCCATCGGTTCGGGCGGCAATTATGCGCTGGCCGCCGCCCGCGCGCTGGTCGATACGGACAGATCGGCCGAGGAAATCGCCCGCAAGGCGATGGATATCGCCGCCGATATCTGCATCTACACCAACCACAACATCATCGTGGAAAGCCTGGACGCAGAATGAGCTCGCTGGCGCAGGCCTCTAAACCGAGTGCGCAACGCTGGGGCATGGGCGCCCTGATCGTTCTCGCCATAGTCGCGGTACAAGCCTTCTGGCTCTATCTCGACGGGCGGATTGCCATGTGCGAATGCGGGACCATAAAATTATGGTCGGGTTCGCTGAAATCGGAGAACTCCCAGCATATATCCGACTGGTATACGCTGTCGCATATCATCCATGGCTTTCTGTTCTACTGGCTGTTCACGGTCATCGCACCCAAAGCCCCGCTCGGTCTGAGGCTTGCAGCGGCGGTCGGCATCGAAGCGGTATGGGAACTGGTCGAGAATTCGAATTTCATCATCGAACGCTATCGCGCCAATACGTCCTCGGTGGACTATTTCGGCGACAGCATCGTGAATTCGGTTTCCGATACGCTCGCTGCCGCACTTGGCTTTCTGATCGCCGCCAAACTGCCAGCAAAGATAACCGTCGCCATCGCGCTGTTCATGGAAGTTCTGGCGCTGATCGTTATTCGCGACAACCTTACGCTCAACGTGATCATGCTGCTGCATCCGTTCGAGTTCATCAAGCAGTGGCAAAGTGGGTTATAATTATGAGTAATTTCTCTCCCCGTGAAATCGTATCGGAACTCGACCGCTTCATCATCGGCCAGAACGACGCCAAGCGCGCAGTCGCCATCGCTTTGCGCAATCGCTGGCGCCGCCAGCAGCTCGAAGGTCAGATGCGCGAAGAGGTCATGCCGAAGAACATTCTGATGATCGGACCGACCGGCGTCGGCAAGACGGAAATTTCCCGCCGCCTCGCAAAACTGGCCGGTGCGCCTTTCGTCAAGGTGGAAGCGACCAAATTTACCGAAGTCGGCTATGTCGGCCGCGACGTCGAACAGATCGTCCGCGATCTCGTCGAGGCAGCTATCACGCTGGTCCGTGAGAAGCGCCGCGACGATGTGAAGGCCAAGGCGCATCTCAATGCGGAAGAACGCGTGCTGGATGCGCTGGTCGGCAAGACCGCAAGCCCCGCCACCCGCGACAGCTTCCGCAAGAAGCTGCGCAACGGTGAAATGGACGACAAGGAAATCGAAATCGAGGTCGCCGACACCGGTTCCGGCCCGAGTTTCGAGATTCCAGGCATGCCGGGTGCCAATATCGGTGTCATGAACCTGTCCGACATGCTGGGCAAGGCCATGGGCGGGCGGACCAAGACGCGCAAGACCACGGTCAAGGATTCCTATCCGATCCTGATCAACGATGAATCCGATAAGTTGCTGGATCAGGACCAGATCGTTCAGGAAGCGCTCCGCGTTACCGAAGACGAAGGCATCGTGTTCATCGATGAGATCGACAAGATTGCATCGCGGGAAGGCGGCATGGGTGCCGGCGTGTCACGCGAAGGCGTGCAGCGCGATCTGTTGCCACTGGTCGAAGGCACGACGGTTGCCACCAAATACGGGCCGGTGAAGACCGACCACGTGCTTTTCATCGCATCGGGCGCCTTCCACGTATCCAAGCCGTCCGATCTTCTGCCGGAACTGCAGGGCCGCCTGCCGATCCGTGTCGAACTCAGCGCACTGACACGTGAAGACTTCCGCCGCATTCTGACGGAGACCGAAGCAAGCCTGATCAAGCAGTATATCGCCCTGATGGAAACGGAAGAGGTGACCCTTGAAATCACCGATGACGCCATCGACGCCCTGGCCGATATCGCTGTCGATCTGAATGCGTCGGTCGAAAATATCGGTGCCCGGCGCTTGCAGACGGTGATGGAACGCGTTCTCGATGAAATTTCGTACACCGCGCCTGACAAGACCGGAGCCAAGTTTGTCATCGATGCGGACTATGTGCGGGAAAAAATCGGCACCCTTGCAAAGAATACCGATCTGTCGCGTTTCATCCTCTAAAAGTGACCAGAAAGCCACGGCCCGAGTTCACTTTCGCAAATACTGCAAAAACCCCTCGACTTGCATCGGGGGGTTTTTTACTTTCCCCGCAACTTTTACCGAATATTCACCATATCAGGACCGTTTCCTCACAATGATCAGAATACCGGGGATCAGAATACCGGGCGCAAAATCACGGCGCATATTTGCTGGATTTGTCCTGGCTCTCAGCCTTGCCAGTCAGAGTGCCTATGCGGCAACGGTCGTGCCTCCGGGCAATCGCAGTGCTGAACAACCGCCGGTTCCCGGTGCCTCTGCCAAGCGCACGCGTGAACTGAGTACAACTTACGAGAAGAAGTATCAGAAGATCTACAATCTTCTGAAGAAGGATGCTTCGCTGCGTTCCAAGATCCGTTCAACGGCAGCGGCCTATGGTATCGATCCCATTCACATCGTCGGCGCGATCGTGGGTGAGCATACCTACAATGTCGACGTCTACGACCGGCTCCAGACCTATTACGTCAAGGCCATGTCCTATGTGAACCAGGGCGTGAGCTTCGGCTACAATGGCGAAAGCATCGGCCAGTTCATCAAGCGTCCGGAATTTGCCGATTGCCTGAAGCAAAAGGACAGCTATTCGCTGTGGTCCTGCCGCGAAAATGTCTGGAACAAAAATTTCCGCGGCAAATCGGTTGGTGGCAATGCTTATCCCAACAACCGTTTCAGCGCTGTCTTCTTCCAGCCTTTCTATGCCGGGCAGACATTCGGTCTTGGCCAGATCAATCCACTGACGGCGTTGCAGATGTCCGACATGGTGAACCGGGTTTCCGGCCTGCCCAAGCTCAATGCTGAAGACGGCAATGTGGTCTACAAGACGATCATGGATCCCGATCTGACGCTGCCTTACATCGCGGCGACGCTGAAACAGTCGATCAACGCCTACCGCCAGATCGCCGACTTCGATATTTCGAAGAATCCCGGCCTGACGGCCACGCTTTACAATACGGGCGGCGCAGAAGCACGCGCGCGGGCTTTGGCCAACGAAAATGCCAAGCGAAGGGCTGATGGTCAGGAACCTGTGCTGCCGCAGGAAAACTACTATGGCTGGCTGGTCAATTCGAAGCTCGATGAGCTGAAAGCGCTTTTCTAGAGCGCGTTTCGATCTGATTGGATCAGATCGGCGCTCTGATTATTTGTTTCTACGCGCATCTTTTCCGAAAACCGTTTCACACTTTTCGGGATGCGCTCTAATCAATTTGAACAGGCTTGATACCGCGGCGGCGCTTGCGCGCCGCCTCGATTTCTTCGCTCAGATGTCTGATCGTCTCGCGGTCGATGATGCGGATATTGCGCGCCAGAAGATTGGCGAGTTCCGTTGCCTGCGGTGACAGGCCCGACGTATCGATCACCACGCGCGGATGCGACACGGCAGCAAGGTTTTGCAACTCTTCCGCCTCATCCCAGATGATATTGAAATAGGTGATGATGCGCTGAAGCAAGTCCCAGGTCGGCTGGCCACGTCGGCCATGTTCCAGCGCCGACAAATAGGCGGGCGAAACCCGGAGCGCTGCCGCCATTTCCTTCTGTGTCACACCCCGTTCTTCCCGCAATTGGCGCAGGCGTATTCCAAATGGCGTCATCGCGGCCTGTTTCCTCCCGGCAATATCTGGCGTGGCATCTGTTGGGTCTGGCGGCGAAGCCTTACATAAAGAGCGCCATGCCCGCCATGATGACGCGCTGCATCCTCATAGGCACTCACCAGAAGCCGGAACAGCGGTGTGGAGAACCAGTGCGGTACGGCTTGCCGCAAAATCCCTTCGCTGCCGAATGAACGGCCTTTGCCGGTAATGACCATGACATGACGCAGGCCGCGTGCATGCGCGCTGACCAGAAATCCATAGAGCAGACCGTGCGCTTCTCCCTGCGTGAGACCATGCAGGTCTATGCGGGCTTCAATATCGACACGACCTTTGGCGATCTTTCGATGCGTCGGTTTGTCGAGTGACTGAATCTGCATCTCGCTGAGCGCCGACAAGCCTTTCTTCGGTTTGCTCGCCTCCAACGCAGGCTGGACCTTCGCCTTGGCAGGGCGTTTTTCTTCTTCCGCCATCAACGATTTGAAGTCGGGAAGCTCGTCCTGTTTCGCCGTTGGCTTTATCAACGGCTTTGCGGTTTTCGCGACCGTTTCCCACAGGATGCGGTCTTCTGGCCGCAGGTAATCTTTTTCCGGCTTGTCGGTCTCGCGCACCATCCCGTTCAAACCCCCAGGAGCTTGCGCGGCACCAGCGCATAGAAGTCCGCATCATCCTTCACACCACCGGCTATTTCGCCTGCCATATCGCCCGATCCGGCGAAAAGATCGCCACGAGCCGGGCCGACGATTGCCGTTCCCGTGTCCTGTGCGATCATCAGGCGTGCAAAGGGTTCGCCGTCAAAGACGGTGACTGTCGGAGCGCTGACATGGATCGGCGTTCCGAATGTGTGGAGCAATTTGTCGACGGCAAGCGAGCGCCCGGCAGTGAGCGGAACTTTTGCAGCGGCAATCGGACCGGCATTCGGATCATCCACCGGTGCTTCCCGGAAGAAAATATAGGAGCGGTTCTTCCAGATGAGGTCGTCTGCCTTATCCGGATGCTCGGCCAGCCAGCGACGGATCGACTGCATAGAAATTTCTGAAGCCGGAATTTCGTGATTTGCAACCAGAATACGTCCGATACCTGTAAACGGATGGCCGGATTTGGCCGCATAGGTAATGCGCAGCAACCCGCCGTCGCGCAATTTCAGGCGCGCGGCACCTTGCACATGTGCGAAAAAGGCATCGACCCGGTCTGCCACGAAAGCGATCTCCAGACCACGCCCGGAGAGGCTTCCCTGTTCGATCGTCCGGCGATCGTCATATTCCGCAAGACCGTTTTCCGTTCGGCGCGCAAAGGCAAAGGACGGATCGAGGCCCACCGGGCGATTTTCATCCGTCACTTTCACGAGGTCATCGGGCTGGCGCAGAAAGGGCACCTTGAACTGGCCGTCGGCCTGAAGGGAGGCTTCGATCTCCGGTTCGTAGAACGCGGTCACAAAACCTGTTCCCTGATCGGGAACAATCCGGCAGGGGATGAAATGCCGTTCGAAGAAAGCGCGTGCGTCGTCCACGCCCGTATTGTCGAGGGTGCGGGCGACGGCAAAGATCGGCTCCAGCGCTTCGAAACGGATGCCGAGACTGCCGCTCTTGTAGGTCTGCTGGACGGCATAATCGGCAGAGCGGCGAAACGCAGCGAAAGCTGCGGACTGATCGTCCCGGTTCCAGCCCGGACAATCGGAAAAAGCCACCGGGCGCAAAATCCTCGCCAAGTCGTTCATCGCCGCATCCGTTTAGCTATATATAAACAAAAAGGCCGCTGAGCTGGGTCAGCGGCCCGATTCATACGCTTTCTCTTAGTCTTCCGCCTCGGTCGCGACAAGCTTCCAATTTGGATCACGCGATCGTGTATCGCGGGCAAAGGTCCACAGATCCTTGATCTCGAGCACGTTTTCCGGGTCGCCGTCGATCAGCTTGCCGTCCTTGTCATAGGTGGAGGAAATCATCTGGCTGACGATATTGACCGTCACATGCGCTTCCGACCCCTTCATCTCGGCGCCGGTGATTTCCGCCTTGTCGATGCCGACAAAGGACGACCGCACGCTTTCGCCACGCGTCTCGCGTTCATCGATCGCCGAAACGAACCCTTCGAAAACATCCTTTGAAAGCAGATTTTTCAGGACCTTGCGATCACCATCGGCATAGGACATCACGATCATTTCATAAGCGATCTTTACGCCATCCACGAAACTGGCCGGATCGAAGGCCGGATCGACAGCATAAATGGCACGCAGACCGTCATTGATCGGCGTGCCGGCCGGAGCGGCCTTGTCGATGGCGGTGAAATCCTTTTCGCCCGGACGGCGCGGCAGGGAGACGACATTATCGGTCTCACCACTTGCCGGTGCAGCATCGGCGCTGCGGGCTGATGTGTAAGGATCGAAGGGCGGTTTTTCACTTCCGGTACGACGGCCAAGAACATTCCTCAGCTGGAGAAAGATAATCACCGCTGCGATGAAGAAGAATATCGTGCCAAAATCAAAAAATTCCATGCCGCCTGCCGCTGATTGAAGGATCAGGCATTTCGCCTTTCCCTATCCCTAGTTTGTATCTCATACATATAGATCGGCTTACGTCATCATTCAAATCCCGATCATGCATACCTATTTGATATTGCATGACAGACAGTTTCAATTTCGTTCCGAACCTGAAAAAGTTACAATTCAGGTTAGATTGAAACGCTGAAACCCAAACAACAAAGGTCGTAACTTACGTGTCCTCCTCTCTCGCCCCTCTCGTCATGCTGGCGATGCCTTTCATCGAAATTGCCGGTTTCGTCATCATTGGCAGCAAGATCGGTGTTTTTGCGACTTTGGGCCTTGTTATTCTCAGCGCAATGCTGGGCTTCTTTCTCCTGCGCGTGCAGGGGATCGGGCTTTTACAGCGCATTCGCACTGAAACGGCTGCCGGACGGGTACCTGATCGCGAAATGGTGCATGGCGCCATGATGGTCCTGGCGGCGATCCTGCTGATCGTGCCCGGTTTTGTGAGCAGCACCATCGGCATTCTGCTGTTTATTCCGTTCATTCGCGATTTCATGTGGGAAAAATTCATGCGCGGCCGCATGGTTGTCGCTACATCTGCGCGCTATTCGGACGGTTACGGGCAGCACCCAAGCCCCGGCCAGAGCCCGCACCAGAATCCTCGTCAGGATCATGTCATTGATCTCGACCCTGAAGATTACACCACCCGGCCGAATGAAAACTCACCCTGGAAAGATGATCGCAAAGATCATTGAATGTGCAAATACTAACCTAAAAAGCCTTTCTTGCCTCATGCCCGCGCACATGCTAGCCAAACACTCCGACCTTTCCGGGCAGGCTGCGGGCAGTTTGCGCTTGAGGGGGCAAAAATTTTAATCACCGATAGAAGGCATACCGATAATGAGCGATAAGGCCGCGGGCGAAGTAAAGAACGGCAATGGCGCGACGGCCGAGCCGTCCCTCAACATTCTGGCGCAATATGTGAAGGACCTGTCCTTTGAAAGCCCGGGCGCACCGCTGTCGCTGCGCCCGCGCGAGAAGGCACCGTCCATCAACATCAACGTCAACGTCAATGCCAATCCGCTTTCCGAAACGGATTTCGACGTTGTGCTGACGTTGGAAGCCAAAGCTGTTGACGGCAAGGACATCCTTTTCAACACCGAACTCGTCTATGGCGGCGTGTTCCGCATTCAGGGCATCCCGCAGGAGCACATGCTTCCGCTTCTGTTCATCGAATGCCCGCGTCTTCTGTTCCCGTTCGCGCGCCAGATCATTGCCGACGCAACGCGCAATGGTGGCTATCCGCCGCTGATGATCGACCCGATCGATTTCGCACAGATGTTCCAGCAGCGCATGGCCGAAGAACAGGCCAAGTCCGCTGTAAAAAGCTGATCGTTCGAATGATGATTGCAAAAGCCCGGTTTCGACCGGGCTTTTTCATATCCAGGTTTCGTTTCCGCGCCGTGTTCAGTACTTCTTCCAGATGGCCTTGCTGCCCAGCTTCTCCACAAGGGCTGCGTGGGCGACACGCTCGGCTTCGGAAATACGCGGGGCAAGCGGCTTTGGGCGCGCTGCAAGAATGATGGCGGCACTGCTCTCTCTGGTATTATTGCCGTTTTCGGTGCCACCCATGCTAAGCCCGAGCGCCGTCTGCTTGCCGCCGATCAGTTCGATATAGACTTCAGCCAAAATCTCGGAATCGAGCAAAGCGCCGTGAAGCGTGCGGTGCCCATTCTCGATGCCATAGCGCTTGCACAGCGCATCAAGCGAATTCGGACCCATCGGATGCTTGCGGCGGGCAAGTGCCAATGTATCGATGATGCGTTCCGACTGGATTTCAGCCTGTCCGAGCCTTGCCAGTTCCGCATTGATGAAGCCAAGATCGAACATCGCATTATGCGCCACCAGCTTGGCGCCGTCGAAAAACTCGAGAAACTCGTCCAGAATTTCTGCGAATGTCGGCTTGTCCAGCAATTGTTCATTGCTGATGCCGTGGACCTCAAGCGCCTCGGCATGAACCTGACGCCCCTGCGGGTTGATATACTTATGGAAAGTGCGGCCTGTGGGAAACTTGTTGATCAGTTCCACGCCGCCGATTTCGATCACACGGTCCTCGAGCCTCTCCAGACCGGTGGTTTCCGTATCGAAAACGATTTCACGCATTGAAGAACCTCTCGAAAATATCTTGAATAGATGTAACACAACACCCGCGACTATTCCGTCGTGACCGCTGGCTTTCCACTCAATTCCGCGACGATTTCGGTAATCTGGCGGCGCAGATTGTCGAAACTCCCGCTCGTATCGATAATGAAATCGGCGCGCGCGCGCTTTTCGGCGTCCGGCGTCTGGCGCGCGAGAATGGCATCGAGCTTTTCTTCTGTCATGCCCGGTCGTGCAAGCACGCGCGTGCGCTGTATCTCGGCAGGGGCTGAGACAACCACAATCTTGTCCACACGCTTGTCGCCACCGGTTTCGAAAAGCAGCGGAATATCGATCAGTGCCAGAGCGGCACCGGCTTCTTCCGCATTGTGGCGAAAGGCTTCTTCTTCCTCACGCACGAGGGGATGAACGATGGCTTCCAGCTTCTTCAAGGCTTCTGGTTTTCCGATGACGGCGGCGGAAAGTTTTTCCCGATTGACCGAACCATTTTCCACGGTGCCCGGAAACGCAGCCTCAATCAGCGGCGCCGCACGGCCGGAATAGAGCCGATGCACGGTATCGTCGGCGCTATAGATCGGCACACCGGCTTCGGCGAACATGTTCGCCGCCGTTGTTTTTCCCATCCCGATGGAACCGGTTAACCCAAGCACAATCATAGCGCGCCAGCCTTTGCCATATCCGCCAGAATATGCTCACGCAGCGCTTTCGTCACTTGCGGCCTTTTGCCGAACCAGCGTTCGAAACCCGGCACGGCCTGATGCAGCAACATGCCGAGCCCGTCCACAGTCACCAGACCCGCATCTTCAGCCTTTTTCAGGAACGGCGTCTTGAGCGGGACATAAACAATATCGGTGGCGACTGCTTTTCGCGACGCCTTGCCAAGATCGAGCGGAAACATTTCCTGCTCGTCATGGCCGCTCATGCCAAGCGATGTCGTATTGACGATCAGCTCAGCATTTGAAACCAGATTTTGCGCCGCGTCCCAACCATGCGCCGAAACACGCGGTCCGAAATGGTTTGCGAGATCTTGCGCCCGGCTCACCGTGCGATTGACGATGGCAACATTCGAAAAGCCGCGCGACAGAAGCGCATGAACGATTGCCCGGCTTGCACCACCGGCACCCAAAACAAGAGCGCTGTCAGCATTGTCCCAGCCGGGAGCCGATGCATCGAGATTGGCCGCAAAGCCATAGGCATCCGTGTTGCCGCCATGAAGCCTGCCATTTTCAAGCCAGAGCGTATTGACCGCACGAATAGCTTTGGCGGCCTCATCTAGACTTTCCACCGCAGCAAAGGCGGCTTCCTTGTGTGGAATGGTGACATTGCCACCGGCAAAACCGTTTTCGGCAAGCGATGAAGCAAAGGAGTCGAAAGCCTCGGGCTTCACTTCTATCGCCTCATAAGAACCGTCGATCCCGAGCTCAGCGAGCCAGAAGCCATGGATCAGCGGCGACCGCGAATGTTTTATCGGAAAGCCGGTGACAAACGCCTTCTTAGCCATCGATCAATTTTTCCTTCCGCAGTTCAGCCAGCAGCGGCAACAGCGGCAGACCGACAATCGTGAAATAATCGCCTTCGATCTTCTCGAAAAGCTGGATACCCGGCCCTTCGACCTGATAGGCACCGACGCTCGAAAGAGCGACGTCGCCCACACGACCGAGATAACGCCCGACAAAGCCGGGATCGAGATCGCGCATGGTCATGCGGGCAATCGAAACGTGACGCCACAGGGTTTTGCCGTCCTTCACCAGCACCACAGCACTGTTCAACTGGTGGGTCTTGCCGGAAAATTTCAGAAGCTGGCGGCGCGCGGCTTCCATATCTACCGGCTTGTGGAAAATCTCGTCGCCGAGCGACAATGTCTGATCGCAGCCGATGACCACCGCGCCTGGGTTTTTCTCGCTCACGTCGAGCGCCTTCGCCTCGGCCAGAACCTGTGCGACTTCTTCCGGTGTTGCACCCGTTTCATAAAGTGGGGCTTCCACCGTACGTTCGTCGATATCCGCGCTTGCCGTGGAAAATTCTACCCCGGCATTTTTCAGCAAAGCCGAACGGAAGGGGCTTTTAGAGGCGAGAATGAGTTTGTCCGTCATGGCTGGAACCTTGTTTAACCCTTTTCGCTATGAGCACGGAGCAATGCCAGAATGGCAGCCGCAGTTTCCTCAATCGACCGACGCGACACATCGATGATCGGCCAGCCGTGCCGATTGCATATATTACGCGCATAAGCCAGTTCTTCCGAGATGGAAACGCGATCCGTATAAAGCCCCGTATCCAGCGACGGCACATTGCCGAGCGGCCGGTTCTGGCGGATTTGCGAAATCCGTTCGGCAGTCGCAACCAGTCCCACGATCAGGGGGCGCTTTGCCGTGAACAGCACTTCCGGCAAGGGGATACCGAGTACAATCGGAACATTGGTGGCCTTGATGCCGCGATTGGCGAGATAGATGCTCGTCGGTGTCTTGGACGTGCGTGAAATGCCGACAAGAATGACGTCCGCTTCCTCGATGTCATAGGGTAATTGCCCGTCATCATGCTCCATCGTGAAATTGAGCGCGTCGATACGCCGGAAATAATCGGCATTCAGCACATGCTGCGCACTGGCACGGCGATGCGCAGGCGCGCCGAGATAGGATTGAAACGTATTCAGCACCGGTTCCAGCACTGAAACACTCGGCACACCCATTTCAGCGCAGGATTCGTCGATGATCGCCGCCAGTTTCTGATCGACAATCGTATAGAGGACGATGCCGGGTTCCGCATCGATGCCTTCGAGAACCTTACGCAACTGCTTTTCGGTGCGGATCAGCGGATAAATGTGCTCGATGGCACGCGCATTGGCATATTGCGCCGCCGCTGCTCGCCCCGCCGCCAGGAGAGTCTCTCCGGTCGCATCAGAAATCAGATGGAGATGAAAGTAGGAAAGCGGTCTGGTCACAGTTTTGTTGCCCTCCTGTTGACGACTGTGCGTAAAGGCCGAACGTCTTCCACAAGCCATGGCAGGCTGTGGGAAAATTGGCAAGTCATCCACAGCGGGCGAACATGTGCGAAGCTGTTTTCAACATATGTGGACAAGACTCATGAAAATGCGAAATCCTGTCGTAATTCCCAGCTTTTCCACAAATCAGCATGAACTGCGTCAATTGGTAACCCTTTATATTAAAAGAGGGAATTGAGTTTTCATTGTATTTGGTCAGACTATCGGTGAATGATTGCACAGGATGAGATGGCAATTTCGGAACTGTGGGGAAAAACGGGACAGACCTTAATCCCCGATTCCAACAGACTCTAAGAATCAAAAGATTCCTGAATCATCCTTTCTTTATGAGAACCGGACTGGATAACTTCAGGCCAAACCGGATCAGATAACCAACAGGGCGGATAAAAATCAGATGAAGCGCAAAGTCTTGAGAGTGATCGACGGTGAAACGGTCTTTCCACCTCCCATCTGGATGATGCGCCAGGCCGGACGCTATCTTCCCGAATATCGCGAGACGCGGAAAAAGGCGGGGAGTTTTCTCGATCTCTGCTATTCACCCGATCTTGCTGTCGAGGTGACACTTCAGCCGATCCGCCGGTTTGGCTTTGATGCAGCCATTCTCTTTTCAGACATTCTCGTCATTCCCCATGCGCTTGGACGCGACCTTCGCTTTGAAGAAGGCAAGGGACCTTTGATGACACCCATTGATGCCGACGAGATTTTCTGGCTTGAAACCGAAGGTGTCGCCAAAAGGCTGGAGCCGGTCTACGAGACGGTTCGGCTGCTGCGCGAGCAGTTGCCCGACGAAACGACGCTGCTGGGCTTCTGTGGCGCTCCCTGGACCGTTGCGACCTATATGATTGCCGGTCACGGCACGCCGGATCAGGCACCCGCCCGTCTTTTCGCCTATCGCTTCCCGGAAGCTTTTGAAAAGCTCCTGAACAATCTCGCCGATGTATCTGCCGAATATCTCATCGAACAGCTCGATGCCGGTGCCGATGCCGTGCAGATTTTTGATTCATGGTCTGGTGTTCTCGATGAGGACTGCTTTGAACGGTTTTGTATCCAGCCCGTCGCGCGGATTGTCCAGAAGGTGAGGGCGGTTTACCCCGAAGCCCGTATCATCGGCTTTCCGAAAGGGGCCGGGATGCTCTATGCAGGCTATCGCGAAAAGACCGGTGTGGATGCTCTCGGTCTCGACTGGTCTGTTCCCTTTTCCTTTGCCGCCGCCCTTCAGGAAGAAGGCGCAATACAGGGTAATCTCGATCCGTTGCGCGTTGTGGCTGGCGGCAATGCGCTGGATGAAGGTGTGGATACCATTCTCGAACGTCTCGGCCAGGGCCCGCTGATCTTCAATCTCGGGCACGGGATTACACCACAGGCACCGATCGAGAATGTGCATCGCATGATCGACCGTATTCGTGGAGGAAAATCATGAGCCAGACAGCTCCGGAAAATCGCGGCTCGGCAGTTGCCATTCGCACGATCGTCTCACTGGTCGTGGTGGCGCTCGGCGTCTGGGCATTGTTTCACGTGAATCCAGCCGATGCCTATCTCTGGGTCAAATCGCTTCACGTCATCGCAGTCATCGCATGGATGGCGGGGATGCTCTATCTGCCGCGCCTGTTCGTCTATCACTGTGCTGCAAAGCCCGGCTCTGAAACCTCGGAGACCTTCAAGGTGATGGAAAAGCGGCTGCTGCGCTTCATCATCAATCCGGCCATGATCGTGACCTGGATTGCCGGTCTATGGATGGCTTGGGAGATATTTGGCTTTCAGGGCGGCTGGCTTCATGCGAAACTGCTTCTGGTCGTTCTGATGTCCGGTCTGCACGGCTATCTGGCAAAATCCACGCGACTGTTTGCTGAAGACCGCAATATGCGCTCAGCGAAACACTGGCGAATCATCAATGAAGTGCCGACTGTGCTGATGATCCTGATCGTCATATTGGTGATCGTTAAGCCGTTCTGATTCAACAACAACAGTTCCGGCAGAGTAGGAAAAGGCTTTGCCGAAACTTTTTAGAAACAGGTAGTTAGAGCGATCTGGTTCTAATTGGCGTTTCTCCGGTATCGTGAACAATCAAACTCGCTCGCCGGTTTTCTGCCATTTTTCTGTTGCAGAAATTTCGCGCTATCCCTACATGAGACTTGCTCTGCATGCTGCAAATCAGTATGTAGAAAGCCTCTTCCCTTCAAGACAGCAGGCCTTCGATGCCGGTCACGACGTTCAGGTGGCCACCTTTCCGAACAACTGCATTTTCTCCTTACATTTTAAAAAGAGTTCCTCATCCATGCAGGAAATGAAACTACAAGAACTAAAGAACAAGACACCGGTGGAGCTGCTGGCTTTTGCCGAAACGCTTGAGGTCGAAAACGCGAGCGCCATGCGCAAGCAGGAACTGATGTTCGCGATCCTCAAGAGACTGGCGGCCCAGGATGTCGAAATTATCGGTGAGGGCGTCGTCGAGGTGCTGCTGGACGGATTTGGCTTCCTGCGCTCTGCTGATGCCAACTACCTGCCGGGTCCTGACGATATTTATATTTCTCCGTCGCAACTGCGTCGTTTTTCTCTCAAGACCGGTGACACAGTCGAAGGTCCGATCCGTGGTCCCAAGGAAGGCGAACGTTATTTCGCGCTGCTCAAGGTCAATTCGATCAATTTCGAAGATCCGGAAAAAATCCGTCACAAGGTTCACTTCGACAATCTGACGCCGCTCTATCCGAATGAGCGCTTCAAGATGGAACTGGAAGTTCCGACTTCCAAGGATCTCTCGCCACGCGTCATCGATCTGGTAGCGCCACTCGGCAAAGGCCAGCGCGGCCTCATCGTCGCTCCGCCGCGGACCGGTAAGACTGTTCTTCTCCAGAACATTGCTCATTCGATCACTGCAAATCATCCGGAATGCTATCTGATCGTTCTTCTGATCGACGAACGTCCGGAAGAAGTGACCGACATGCAGCGTTCGGTGAAGGGCGAAGTTATTTCCTCAACCTTCGATGAACCGGCAGCCCGTCACGTTCAGGTTGCCGAAATGGTCATCGAAAAGGCCAAGCGCCTTGTCGAACATGGTCGCGACGTTGTGATCCTGCTCGACTCGATCACCCGTCTCGGCCGCGCTTACAACACGGTCGTGCCGTCCTCGGGCAAGGTTCTGACTGGTGGTGTGGACGCCAATGCATTGCAGCGCCCGAAGCGCTTCTTCGGTGCCGCGCGTAACATCGAAGAAGGCGGTTCGCTCACGATCATCGCAACGGCGCTGATCGATACGGGCAGCCGTATGGACGAAGTGATCTTTGAAGAATTCAAGGGCACTGGTAACTCGGAAATCGTGCTCGACCGCAAGGTTGCCGACAAGCGCATCTTCCCGGCCATGGACATTCTCAAGTCCGGCACCCGCAAGGAAGACCTGCTGGTACCGCGCGCCGATCTGCAGAAGATCTTCGTTCTGCGCCGTATCCTTGCACCGATGGGCACGACCGATGCGATCGAATTCCTTATCGACAAGCTCAAGCAGACCAAGAGCAATTCGGAATTCTTCGATTCGATGAATACCTGATAATCAATCGGTCTATACCGCTGAAAAAACGCCGCTCCGGAAATGGATGCGGCGTTTTTATTTCAGGATGGTTTGCCAAGCAGTACTCGCAACGCATCGGCGTTTTCGACAGGCGGCAGACAAACATGTCCCTTGCAGAACCAGGCTGACGGATGCTCAGGCCTTGCTGTTCCTCCGGTTGGCAGCTCTATTGTCTTACCAGCCTCGAACCGCACAAACTTGTCCACGCGTCGCGGGTCGGGATTTCGATTCGCTGTCGAAACAAGGTCTCCGTCATCGTCTTCAGTGGCCACGACAAGAGAAAGCGGCTCTGCTGCAAAACGAGCCGCATTCAATATTCCAATCTGTCCATATTGCTGCGCGAAGGCGCGCCCAAGCGCCTGTTCGATCAGCTTCTCGTTGCTCTGATAAAGATCGATATTGCCCGTCGCCAGGAACAGTCTTGTCAGGGCTTCGATGATCTGGCTGGTCGCGCTCGGTATTGCTTCATCATAATCGCCATAGGCGTGCAGAATGACGTCATCGGCATCCAGTGCCGATAGCCGATAATTACCGGTGCCATCGCGGTGTCCCTCATCGAGCGCCTGTTTGAACTTCAATGCGTCATCAATGTAGGCCCACTCGCTTGTTGCTTCATAAAGAGCAATGGCTGCATTGATCATCGATGCATAATCGGTCGAAAGGGCGGGATAGAGAAGCGAATTTTCCATCCGGCAATGCGCTATGCGGCCATCCCGAACGCTGCTTACTATGGAGCGATAAGCACCGGTTGCGAGATCAATCCAGTCTTGTCTCCTGAAGTTCCGGCCCGCTTCGGCCAGTGCCCGGATAGCAAGGCCGTTCCAGTCGGTCAGCGCCTTTTCATCCCGTCCGGGGCGGACCCGCAGTTCCCGACGCGCCAGCAGCTTTTGCCGCGATGCTTCTATCATTGGGGGAAGGGTTGCGCTGTCATTGACCGCATGAAGGCGGTTCAGAATGTTTTGACCCTCCCAGTTTCCACCCGTTGTCACGTCAAAAAAGCTCTTGAAAGCTTCGCTATCGCTTCCGAGCACCTGGTCGATTTCCTGTTCGCTCCAGATGTAAAATCGCCCTTCCTCGCCTTCACTGTCTGCATCGAGACTGGACGCGAAACTTCCATCAGCCATGCGCATTTCACGGATCAGCCAATCAACAGTTTCTTCGATTCGTAAACGAAACAATTCATTTCCGGTTTCAGCGAAAGCGTAATTCGCGTGGCGGATGAACTGCGCATTGTCGTAGAGCATCTTCTCGAAATGCGGCACCAGCCAGTTGGTATCGGTGGAGTAGCGGCAAAGCCCACCACCCAGATGGTCGTAAATGCCTCCCTGCAGCATCATCTTGAGCGACAGGAGGAAATTGTCGCGATGCGTTTGGCTGTGGCTGTAGAGCCAGGAGAGCCACAGATTATCCATGAAAGGGGCGTTCGGGAATTTTGGCGCCCCCTCGATACCGCCGCGGACGGGATCGATCAGGCTATTGATACGTGTCGCGATCTCGTCAAATCGCTCTAATTCGTTTTGGACCGGCACATTTTGTGCTGCCAGACGGCCTTCGAGATGATCAAAGACAGCCTGGGCATTATGGTTAATTTTTTCCTTATCTTTATGCCAGAGATTGTTGACCGCATGCAGGACGTCCACAAAGCCCGGCATGTTGTGACGCGTGTGCCGGGGGAAATAGGTGCCACCCCAGAAAGGCTTGCCGTCCGGCTTTAGAAACATGGTGAGCGGCCAACCGCCTTGTTGCCCCATCGCTCCAAGCGCCGCCATATAGATCTGGTCTATGTCGGGCCGTTCCTCGCGGTCTACCTTCACATTGACAAACAGGGCGTTCATCACCTCGGCCACATCCGGATCCTCGAAGGATTCATGCGCCATAACATGACACCAATGGCAGGCCGCATAGCCGACCGAGAGCAGAATGGGCCGGTCCAGCTCCTTCGCGGCATCCAGTGCTTGCCTGTCCCAGGGCTGCCAGTGAACGGGATTATCTGCATGCTGGCGCAGATAGGCGCTCGGTTCTTGGGCAAGGCGGTTGCCGCCTGCAGGACGGTTGCGGTTTAACTCTGTCATGAGGCTTTTCTTTCACTGCATGATTGAATATGCCATTCCTTCAGCACCCCGTTTGGCTGCTTTCATCCTTATTGATTATAGGTCAGGAAATGCAATGAGCGAGATCGCTTCCCTTCAAGATACGATTTTTGCTTTGTCGAGCGGGCGTTTGCCCTCCGGTGTTGCTGTGGTGCGCATTTCGGGCCCAAAAGTTCGATTCGTACTCGAAACAATAATCAGTTCCGTACCAACGCCTCGATATGCCGCCTACAAACTATTCCGCAGCCGAAATGGTACTCCAATCGATCGTGGACTGGTGCTCTTTTTTCCCGGACCCAACAGCTTCACCGGAGAGGATTGCGCCGAATTCCATTTGCATGGTGGCAAAGCTGTGGTCGAAAAGCTCCTGTCGGAGATGGGGGAACTGGCCGGTTGCCGTATAGCGGAAGCCGGAGAGTTTACGAGACGTGCTTTTTCCAATGGCAAGATGGATCTGACCATTGCTGAAGGTCTGGCCGACTTGATCGCTGCTGAGACTGAAGGGCAAAGAAGACTTGCCTTGCAGGTCGCATCGGGTAAGCAGCGCGAACTCTACACGGAATGGCGACAACGCTTGCTGCGTGCTCGTGCCTTTATCGAAGCAGAATTGGACTTTGCCGATGAAAGCGATGTTCCAGGTTCTGTGTCGGAGCAAGTCTGGCAATCGCTCACGCTCCTGAAGAGAGAGATCGAGAACCATATAGCGAGTGGCAAACGTGCCTCCATGCTGCGCGATGGTCTGCATGTCGTTATCGTCGGTGCGCCGAACGCAGGAAAATCAAGTCTGCTGAATTTTCTTGCCGGTCGCGAAGTCGCGATTATCTCGGAAGAGGCCGGCACGACCCGCGATCTTCTGGAAGTTAAACTCGACCTTGGCGGTATTCCGGTTTACGTGACGGACACAGCAGGTTTGCGAGAGACAGAAAGTTCTGTCGAAAAGATTGGAATTGAACGCGCCCGTGCACGCATGGCCGACGCCGATCTGGTTCTCTTGCTGGAAGATATGAGCGATCCCATAGCTATCGCTTCCAACCAAGCGCCGGAAGTTCTATGGAAAATCGGAACAAAAGCCGATCTGAATGATGGATCATCCGATGAGTGGTCCCATCGTATTTCGACAAAAACCGGCGAAGGATTGGACAGACTGCTGAATGACCTTCAGAGCTTTGCGGAAACGCAGATAGGCCAGATTGAGGACGCCGTCCCCACACGACAAAGACATATTAGCCTCTTACGCTCCACAGTTGCAGAGATCGATAGAGCACTGGACGGCGCACATCTCCCACTTGAACTTCGTGCGGAGAATATGCGTCTGGCGTCACAGTATCTTGGGCGCATTACCGGAGACGTCGATGTGGAAGAAATTCTCGACGTCATTTTTTCACAGTTTTGCATCGGAAAGTGATTCACGTGAAACACGGACAATCGGCGTTGAAGATTGTTTCACGTGAAACATCTGTGGAATCTCGCTGGGGTAATTGACTCGCTGTCTTATCCGTGAATCGACCTGTTGCAGAGATTTGATCAGGCTGCCGGGCAGTTTGATCTTCCGTTTCAGGCACATTCGTGTCAAAGAGACATCTTTCAGAAACGGATTCGAGTTGCGTCAGGATGAACCCAATGAGTTCGACCGAAGCTACAGTCTTTGATGTCATTGTGATCGGTGGCGGCCACGCAGGGTGCGAGGCTGCGTCTGCAGCCGCGCGCGCAGGCGCCAGGACAGCGCTTGTAACGCATCGCTTTGATACTATTGGCGTTATGTCCTGCAATCCTGCCATTGGTGGATTGGGGAAGGGCCATCTTGTGCGCGAGATCGATGCGCTTGATGGTTTGATGGGACGCGTCGCCGACGAAGCAGGTATCCAATTCCGTCTGCTGAACCGTCGGAAGGGGCCTGCCGTTCGCGGGCCTCGAACCCAGGCCGATCGCAAGCTTTACCGGCTTGCCATGCAGAAGATGATCGCGGCGCAGGGCAATCTGTCTGTTGTCGAAGGCGGCGCGCACGATCTTCGGGAAGAAGACGGGCGCATTACTGGGGTTGTTCTGTCCGATGGCCGAACCCTGACATGCGGCGCCGTCGTTCTGACGACGGGCACGTTCCTGAACGGGTTGATCCATATTGGGGAGAAGAAGATTCCGGCTGGCCGCATGGGTGAAAAGCCAGCGCTTGGTCTTTCTGAACGGCTGACCTCGTTCGGCTTTGCGCTTGGCCGTCTCAAGACCGGTACGCCGCCGCGACTGGATGGGCGCACCATTGATTGGCAGAGCCTCGACATGCAGTCTGCCGATGAAGATCCAGTCCCTTTTTCTCTCATGACAGATCGGATCACGACGCCTCAGATTGATTGCGGTATCACGCGCACAACGCCGGAAACCCACGCTATCATTCGGGCCAATCTGCACCGTTCCGCGATGTATTCGGGCTCGATTGAGGGCATTGGTCCGCGCTACTGCCCGTCAGTGGAAGACAAGATCGTTAAGTTCGGTGACCGCGATGGTCACCAGATATTTCTTGAGCCGGAAGGGTTGGATGACGACACCGTTTACCCGAATGGCATCTCGACGTCGCTTCCAGAAGATGTACAGCTCGATATATTAAAGACCATACCGGGGCTTGAAAAGGCCACCATGCTACAGCCCGGATATGCGATTGAATATGACTTCATCGATCCGCGCGAGCTGAAACGCAGTCTCGAAACGCGCAAAGTCAAAGGTCTGTTTCTAGCTGGGCAGATCAATGGCACGACCGGCTATGAAGAAGCAGGCGCGCAAGGCCTGCTCGCGGGTATCAATGCCGCACGTCGGGCATCGGGCGGTGATCCGGTCATCATTCAGCGCACCGAAGCCTATATTGGTGTTATGGTCGATGACCTGACGTCTCGTGGTGTCAGTGAACCCTATCGCATGTTTACATCGCGCGCAGAATTTCGTCTTTCGCTCCGTTCGGATAATGCCGATCAACGCCTGACGCCCTTGGCCGACAAGCTCGGTATACTGGGACATGCGCGCAAGGAACGCTTTGAAAAGCGTGAGGCAGCTTTGAGTGAAGCACGAACGCTGACACAGTCATTGACAATTACACCCAATCTGGCCAGCCGTTACGAGCTCCGTCTCAATCAGGATGGCGTTCGCCGCTCAGCATATGATCTTCTTTCGTATCCCGATATCGATCTCGATCGTCTGAAAGTGATCTGGCCTGAACTTGAAGCCATCAATGCGGCAACGCGGGAAGCTTTGGAAATCGAAGCGCAATATGCGGTCTATATGGAACGCCAGAAGAGTGATATTGCGGTGATGGAGCGTGAGGAGCAACTGCTCATCCCGGCTGGGTTGGATATCGACGGAATCTCCGGCCTTTCCAATGAGTTGAAGCACAAGCTCAAGCAGCGCAAGCCGGAAACGATTGCAGAAGCTCAGCGTGTTGATGGAATGACACCGGCAGCACTGGCGCTGCTTATCGCGCAGATCAAGAAGTTTGGATACCGCCACCGCGCGGCTGTGGCGCTCTCTGAAGGGCAGGGCGCCGCATGAACGCCCATACCCGTCATGAAAGTCTGAAAGCAATCGTTCCCTCTGTTTCACGTGAAACAGTTGAGCGTCTGATTGCCTTTGAAGAACTGTTCCGCAAATGGTCGAAGGCGATCAATCTGGCATCGCCTTCCACCTTGGACGAGTTATGGACCCGCCATATCCTGGACAGCGCACAGCTTTTCCCATTGGCTAGCCATACCAGCCGTTGGCTGGATATCGGCTCCGGTGGCGGGTTTCCAGGTATTGTGACGGCCTGCTTTCTCGCAGAACAGCCTGGCGGCACTATAGATCTGATTGAAAGTGCGGGAAAGAAGGCGGCCTTTTTGCGCACTGCAGCCGGACATTTGCATGTACCGGCGCGGGTTCATTCGGCGCGTATCGAAGCGATGTGGCAGAAAATTGAAACGCCGCAAATAGTTACCGCCCGCGCATTGGCGTCGCTGAGCGATCTTTTTAGCCTGACCGAGCCATGGCTTACCACGGGCGCCAAGGCTCTTTTCCAAAAAGGTCGGGATTATCAGCGCGAGATCGATGAAAGCCGTGTCGGTTGGAGTTTTGATCTGGTACAACATCAAAGTGCTATCGATCAGGCTTCGGTCATACTCGAAATCAGCAATCTTCGGCGTAAGGCCGTTTGATGACTGGAAATTTCGATGGGGCGGACAGCAGCAAGGCGACGGTGATGAACAAAATGTCGAGGATCATAACCATTGCAAACCAGAAAGGCGGGGTGGGTAAGACAACCACTGCCATTAATCTGGCCACGGCATTGGCAGCAATCGGCGAGACCGTGCTGATTGTCGATCTCGATCCGCAAGGCAATGCCAGTACCGGATTGGGTATCGATCGTCGCAACCGCCCACTGTCATCCTATGATGTCCTGACTCAGGAATCGTCGGTTCCCGACGCCGCGATGCCGACAGATGTTCCCAATCTCTATATCGTGCCCTCGACGCTGGATCTGCTTGGTATCGAGATGGAGATTGCGCAATCCGCCGACCGTACGCGACGTCTGCGCGATGCCCTGCGTTTCGATTCCAGTGTGTCGGAACGATTCTCTTATGTGCTGGTGGATTGCCCGCCATCACTCAATCTTTTGACCCTGAACGCGATGGCTGCGGCCGATTCCGTTCTGGTGCCGCTGCAATGCGAATTCTTTGCACTGGAAGGCTTGAGCCAGCTTCTGCAAACCGTCGATCAGGTACGGACTTCGATTAACGCCGATCTTTCGATCCAGGGTATCGTGCTGACCATGTTCGATAGCCGCAACAATCTCGCCGCACAAGTGGTGGATGATGTTCGTGCTTTCATGGGCGAAAAAGTCTATCGTACCGTCATTCCGCGCAATGTGCGGGTATCTGAAGCGCCATCACACGGCAAGCCCGCCATTCTCTATGATCTGAAATGCGCTGGCAGTCAGGCCTATTTGCAGCTTGCATCGGAAGTTATCCAGCGTGAACGGCAATTGCAGGCCGCGTAAACCAATCGATTCGACGACGAAACAATTCAGGAATAAGCCGAACGATGAATGACGATCCTTCAAAGAAGCGCCTGGGCCGCGGATTAGCCGCTCTGATCGGCGAAATCGACCGCCCTGTCGAAGAGCGCAAGGCGCCGGTTCCTATCGAACGGAATGTTCCGATTGAGTTCGTGACGCGCAATCCGCGCAATCCGCGTCGTATGTTCTCGGAAGGCGAGCTGGAAGATCTGGCGCAGTCGATTAAAGAGCATGGCGTCGTGCAGCCTATCGTTGTTCGACCGGCGCCAGGGCAGCCTGATCATTTTGAGCTGATTGCCGGCGAGCGCCGCTGGCGCGCCTCGCAGCGTGCCGGTGTCGATACGATCCCGGTTATTGTCCGTGACGTTGATGACCGGGTTGCGCTTGAGATTGCGATTATCGAAAACGTGCAGCGCGCCGACCTGAACGCGGTCGAAGAAGCTATGGGATATCAACAGCTTATCGATAATCACGACTACACGCAAAATGATCTGGCGCAGGTGATCGGCAAGAGCCGCAGCCATGTCGCCAATACGCTGCGGCTGTTGAAACTGCCGCAGCCTGTGCAGGATTTTATCGCCGACGGCGCGCTTTCGGCAGGTCACGCGCGAAGCCTGATCACGATGGAAAATCCAACCGCTTTGGCGGAGCGGATCGTCAAGGACGGCTTGTCGGTACGCCAGGTTGAGGCGCTTGCGCAGGCCGAAGCACGCGGTGGTACGGAAGCGAAGCCCGGTAAAACAGCGCCCGTCGAGAAAGACGCTGACACCAAAGCGCTCGAAAAGCTGCTTTCAGATGTCACTGGTATGAAAGTAGAAATCAATCATCGTGATCGCGGCGGCGAGGTCAAGATACGTTATAGCTCTCTGGAGCAACTCGATGAGATTTGCCGCCGTCTTCAAAGTTAAGCTTGAAAATAATAGATAGACCTAAAGGCTCGTTGCATATCATTGTGACGAGCCTTTTCTCTTGCAGCAAAGGATTACTTGAAGTGACTGCTATTATCGGCGGGAATTTCGAAGGGACTCGACGCTGATTGCCAGCAGGCATTGGCGAATGATGGGGATGCCAAGGGCCGCATTCTGGCGGCTTTCGAGGACGGCGCGCTGCAGGCGCTCCATGACGCGCGCAAGGCTTTCACCCGTCCACCGGCTTACGGCATTTTCGACCAGCTTCTTGCGGTTGAAGAAGATCGGCGGGCGGGCTCCGGCCACAACGACCGATGCGCTTTTGCGTTCGGTATCGGCGATATGGCGCAAGGTCTGTACCTGCTGGAACTGACGCATCGCCGTATTGAGCAAGAGAAACGGTGCCGTACCGGATTTCACGACACGGTCGAAGGAGACTTCGAAACGCGGAAGATCGCCAGCCAGAACCGCATCGATCACTTCGTCGGTTGAAAGACCGGCAACATCACCGACAGCCTCGCGCACATCGTCACTATCGATGCGCTCCTTGCCGCGTGCGTAAAGGCATAGCTTTTCGAGCTCGCCACGTGTGGCGAGACGATCCCCGCCCAGACTTGCTCGCAGAAGCTGGCGACCGTCGAGCGTGATCTGCATCTTCCATTCTGCCAGCACATCGTCGATGACACCGTCGATCCCGCGGCTATCGTCGGAATAGCAGGGCAGGGCCATGCCCGCCGCAGCATTCTCAACGGCACTGCGCAAGCCTGCACCCTTCTTGAGGTCACCAGCTTCCACCAGCACGAATGTTTCTTGCGGCGGCTCTGTTGCGAGGAGCTTGATCGCCTCCGCAAGCTTCTTCTGGCCAGCGGCATTCTTGATCCAGATCAGGCGCTGCCCGCCAAACATCGAGATAGTACGGGCCTCGTCGGCGAGTTTTGCCGGGTCGGCTTCGATCTCGTCCGCTTCCATGCGAATGACGGCGAAGGGATCATCCAGGGGTAGCTTGCTTGCTTCGGCAAAACGGCGCGCACGTTCGCTTACCAGCCCTTTATCGGGACCGTAAAGCAGCACGACCGGGAACGAGCTCGTCGGTCTTGCCAGAAAACTATCGACTTCGTTTGCTTTCTTCTGCGCCATAGAATTTCACTAGCGCAATTCGCCTGCAAACGAAACAGCCGCCAGTCGAACTGACCGGCGGCTGCAAAACAAAGCTGTTTGCAACGCTTGTCCAGGGGGCTAAGATGCTGACGCATCACGCCCTGAAAATGCTCAATCGTCGCATGGGCTTAACCAAACCTCGATGAGTCGAGCTCATTGAGGTTGGGTATTACTCGATCAGCAGCGCATCGTCATCGAGGGTCTGCCCGCGCACTTTGCGGAACATTTCGATGAGGTCTTCAACGCCGAGCGTCTTGCGCTTGTCGCCGGTAACGTCGAGCAGGATCTTGCCGCCATGCAGCATGATTGTGCGGTCGCCGTAATCGAGTGCCTGACGCATGGAATGCGTGACCATGAGAGCGGTCAGCTTATTCTCTGCAATCAGCGTCCGGGTCAGCTCCATGACGAACTCGGCCATGCCGGGATCAAGCGCTGCCGTGTGTTCGTCGAGCAGCAGTACTTCCGAACCGGCAAGCGTCGCCATAATAAGCGACAGGGCCTGACGCTGCCCACCTGAAAGCAACTCCATGCGGTCCTGCATGCGGTTCTCCAGCCCCAGATTGAGGCTCGCCACACGCTCGCGAAACCATGCCCGACGGCTTGAATTGAGCGCATGGGTAAGACCGCGCGTCTTGCCGCGTGAAGCAGCCAGCGCCAGGTTTTCCTCGATTGTGAGCGTACCGCAACTGCCGGCAAGCGGATCCTGGAATACGCGGGCGACAAGACCGGCGCGTTCGGCCGTCGATTTGCGTGTCACATCCTGCCCGCTGATGACAACCTTGCCGGCCGTCGGGATAACATCGCCTGCAAGAACACCCAGCATGGTCGATTTGCCAGCGCCGTTGGACCCGATCACGGTGACGAAGGAGCCTTGCTCCATCGTCAGGTTGATCTTGTTCAGCACCTGCTTTTCCAGCGGTGTTCCGCGACCGAAGACGACCTCGAGATTGGATACTTCGATCATGACGATGCTCCCCCGCGACGCAGGCGCGGCAATATCAAGGCGAAGGTGACGAGAAGCGCTGTAGCGATGTTGAGGTCGGAAGCCTGAAGCCCGACGATATCGCCATTGGAAAGCGCGAGCTGGATGGCAATACGATAGATGATCGAACCGGCTACACAGCCAATGAGAATGACGAGGATAAGACGCGAGCGCAGCAGGGTTTCACCGATGATGACCGCCGCAAGGCCGACCACGATGGTGCCGACGCCGGAGGTCACGTCTGCAAAACCATTTGTCTGGGCGAATAGCGAGCCGCCAAGCGCCACCAGAGCGTTTGAAAGCGCCATGCCGAGATAGATCTGCCTGTCGGTGCGAACGCCTTGCGCGCGCGCCATTCTTGGATTGGCACCGGTCGCACGCATGGCAAGACCCATGTCGCTTTCCAGAAAGCGCCAGACGATGAAGACCGCAATGGCGACCAGCACGAACAGGAACAGCGGACGCACGTAATATTCAGGGATGCCATGGCCGAAGAACGGCGACAGCATGGTGTCCTGATTGATGAGCGCGATGTTGGGGCGTCCCATGACGCGCAGATTGACGGAGAACAGCGCGATCATGGTGAGAATGGAGGCGAGCAAATTGAGAATCTTGAAACGCACGTTCAGCGTCGCGGTCACAAGCCCGGCGGCCGCACCGGCAATCATGGCGACTGCCGCCGCCAGCCAGGCATTCACGCCCGCAATAATCAGCACGCCGGTTACGGCGGCGCCCAGCGGAAACGAGCCATCCACGGTCAGATCGGGGAAATCGAGCACGCGGAAAGCCAGATAGACGCCGATGGCGACAAAAGAGAAGACGAGGCCCAATTCGACCGCACCCCAGAAGGCGATCTGACTCACAATGTCATTCCTTGTTTCTCGCCGCGACCAAAACGACAGACCGCCGCTTCAGAGCGGCATCAATCGTCGGCGTTGCGAAAACCGCTTTCCGCTCGGCCAGCTTCAGTCACGACCGGTTTTGATTTGAGTTCGTCTGGCAGCCATCGGCTGCGTCAGATCATTCCCCGGTTGTTTATGCGAAACCGCATTTTTGCGGCTTTATATCTCAGGCGGGATACAACCCACAAGTTCCCGTGTGCAAGCAATATCGCCGGGCGAGCCCCGAAATGCGGCACTTTGTGGGGCATTTGCAACATAGAGCATTTCCAGCAAAAGTGCGAAGCGGTTTTGCGTAGGATAATGCGACGGAACAAATACTTAGAGCGGTTCCAGTGACTCCGTTTTAACTGGAACCGCTCTAGCAAAAAGGCGAAGCCCTTTTGAGGCTCCGCCTTCTCCTATTCTGCTTTCAGGCTCGATCAGTCGATCTTGCTGGTCGCGCGGTCTATAACGGCCTGCGGGAATTCAACGCCCATCTTCTTGGCAGCGCTGAGATTGATGACGAGATCGGTACCCTTGGCGATGTCGACCGGAATATCGCCCGGCTTTTCACCCTTGAGGATCTTGACCACGACGGCGCCCGTCTGCTTGCCGACATCGTAATAGTTGAAGCCGAGTGCGGCCAGTGCGCCGCGCTTTACGGAATCCGTATCGGCGGTGAAGAGCGGCAGCTTGCTTTCCTCGGCGACACCGACGGCGCTTTCCAGAGCCGAAACGATGGTGTTGTCGGTCGGAACATACATGGCATCCGCACGGCCGACGAGGGCGCGCGCTGCGCCTTGAACTTCCGCCGACTTGGTGGCAGCCGATTCAACGATTTCGATGCCTTCGGCGGAAGCTGCTTCCTTCAGCGCTGCCAGCAACGAGACCGAGTTGGTTTCACCGGAATTGTAGAGATAACCGAGCTTCTTGATGTTCGGCATCACTTCCTTGATGAGCTTGATATGCTCCACCACCGGCGACATGTCGGAAAGACCGGTGACATTGCCGCCCGGCTTTGCCATGTCCTTGACGAGCTGCGCACCGACCGGATCGGAAACAGCGGTAAAGACAATCGGAATATCACGGGTTGCCGAAACGACGGCCTGCGCCGACGGCGTGGAGATCGGAACGATCACATCCGGGCCGTCGGCAACGAACTGGCGGGCGATCTGTGCTGCGGTTGCCGGGTTGCCCTGCGCGGACTGATAGACGAATTTGAGATTTTCGCCTTCCTTGTAGCCTGCTTCGGCCAGCGCGTCCTTCACGCCGTCGCGTGCGGCGTCGAGGGCCGGATGCTCAACGATGGCGGTTACGGCAACTGTTACGTCTTTTGCCTGTGCCGAGGTGGCAATGGCCGTTGCGGCCAGCAAGGCCAGAAGCGTAGAACGCATGAAAATCTCCCCTGTTTTGGTGCGTTGCTTATCGGCAAACACCTTTTCTCCAATAACCTCAGATTGAAGGTTTATCCGCCAGATTTGAGGCTTAATCGGGTCCGGATAGACTGTCAACGTATCCGAAGGAAGCGCCCATATGGAATGCGAGAAAGCCGCAGGCACCGAATGCTGAACACAGTGTCAGTGTTCGGCACCCTTTCAATTCGGCTGCGCACTGCCATATTTGGCAGGAACCAATCTTTTGCCCGCAAGCAGGGAACATCATCATGAAGAAAATCGGCTTTCTTTCCTTCGGCCACTGGTCGCCGTCGCCGCAATCGGGAACCCGCTCGGCGAGCGATGCGCTTCTGCAGTCCATCGATCTGGCTGTTGCTGCCGAGGAACTGGGCGCAGACGGCGCCTATTTTCGCGTGCACCATTTTGCACGCCAGCTCGCTTCGCCCTTTCCGCTGCTCGCAGCCATTGGCGCCAAAACGAGCAAGATCGAGATCGGCACCGCTGTCATCGACATGCGTTATGAAAATCCGTTCTATATGGTTGAAGATGCCAGCGCTGCGGATCTAATCTCCAAGGGGCGCCTGCAGCTTGGCATCAGCCGTGGCTCGCCCGAACAGGTGATCGATGGCTGGCGTTATTTCGGTTATGCGCCGGAAGAGGGCAAGACCGATGCCGATATGGGTCGACAGCATGGTGAGGTGTTCTTTGAAGCGCTCAAGGGACAGGGCTTTGCCCAGCCAAACCCGCGCCCGATGTTTCCGAACCCTCCCGGTCTGCTGCGCGTTGAACCGCATTCGGAAGGTCTTCGGGATCGTATCTGGTGGGGCGCTGCATCGGATGCCACAGCCATCTGGGCTGCAAAGCTTGGCATGAACCTGCAGAGCTCGACCTTGAAGAAGGACGAGTCAGGCGAGCCGTTGCATATTCAGCAGGCCAAGCAGATCCGGGCTTATCGTGAGGCCTGGAAGGAAGCCGGACATATGCGTGAACCGCGTGTTTCGGTAAGCCGCAGCATCTTCGCGCTGGTCGATGATCGCGACCGGGCTTATTTCGGTAATGGCGGCAAGGAGCAGGACTCCATCGGCTATATCGAAGAAGATCTGCGGGCCGTCTTTGGGCGGTCCTATGCGGCAGAGCCTGATCAACTCATCAAGGAGCTTGCCAAGGACGAGGCGGTTGCCGAAGCGGATACGTTGCTTCTAACCGTGCCGAACCAGCTTGGTGTCGAGTACAACGCGCATGTGATCGAGTCGATCCTCAAGCATGTTGCACCGGGCCTTGGCTGGCGGTGAATACTCTTAAAGACAGGCGGTGCAAGCATGTCTCCCGAAAGTGGAAACCGCCTTCGCGGGGAAATCAGTTCACTGGACTGATTTCTGATCCCGCTACGACGGGATAAAGACATGCGCAGAAACAGACCACCGCCTGTCTTTAGGATATGCCATGGATAGCCAGAAGCTGCTTCATGCGGCGGATGGCGAGGTCTGGCTGGTCGAGCACGTTGGCCTGATCGGCGAGACGGAATATGTCGGCGTAATGCAAAATGCCTCGCGCCGACTGCATTCCGGCTGGCATGGTGAAATGGCTCTGGTGGCCATTGAGCCAGGCGAGGAACACGACGCCTGCCTTGTAATATTGCGTTGGCGCTTCAAAGATTTTCCGCGATAGCGGTACGGTTGGCTCGATGATGGCTCGAAAGCGGGCATTATCGCCCGCCGCCAGTGCCGAAAGCGCACTGGACGCTTGTGGAGCGACCGCATCGAAAATGCCGAGCAGCGCATGGCTGTGGTTGTTGCCGTCGCCTTCGATCAGCGGCGCATAGTTGAAATCGTCCCCCGTGAAACAGAGAACGCCGTCCGGCAAGCGGTTACGCAGTGCGATTTCATAACGCTTTTCCAGCAATGAAATCTTGATGCCTTCTACCTTGTCGCGATTGGCTTCAATGATGTCGATCACCGTATCAAGTGCATTGTCGAAATTTTCCGAACCCCAATAGCCTTGAAGCTGCGGATCGAACATGTCGCCCAGCCAGTGCAGCACGACCTTTTCGCGGGCTTGCGCAAGAATCCGGCCATAGACCTTGGCATAATCGTCCGGCGATCTCGCAATGCGCGCCAGTGCGCGGCTTGCCATCAGGATGAAACGCCCGCCATGTTTCTCGATGAAACCGGCCTGCGTCTCATAAGCCTTGATCACGTCATTGAGGTTTTTTGCTTCTGCCGGATCGAGATGATCGGTGCCGGCGCCGCTGGCAAGATCGGCGCCTGCTACCGTCTTGCTTTCCGCCAGTGAACGGCGGATCAGCTCCTGCGCGCCCGCCCAGTCCAGCCCCATGCCGCGCTGCGACGTATCCATCGCTTCCGCGATCTTGAAGCCGAGGCCCCACAGATGATGACGGAAGGCCATGGTCGCGTCCCAGTCTATCGCCGGTTCGTTCCATGGAAGGGTATCTTTCAGCGGATCGGAAACTACATGCGCAGCCGCATAGGCAATGCGATTGAACTGCGGTGTGCTTGTGGGGCGCGGGGTTGGCGTCCCGATCAGCGTGTAGGAACTCAGGCTTCCGTTGCCATCCGGCAAGATCAGTTGGTGGTTGGCCGTGCCCATAAATCATTCCTCCGCTTGAATAGCCGATTGTTAGTTTAGAACGTTCCAAATGGCAATCCGGGTAAAGATTGTGGCGGAAGTGTGATTTGAGCGCGTTTTGGCGTGAAACGTGATTTTCCGACAAAAGTCGATACTAAAAACAGGCTCAAATTATGGCAAACTGAAGGCAGGTGGCCTTTTCAGCCTCTGCTCTTGACAGTATTGGAACGTTCCAATTAAATCAGCAATCGAAACCGGAGCAGATCATGAGCAAGAGCAGCGTCACTGTTATCGACATCGCACGCGAGGCTGGCGTGTCGAAATCGACTGTGTCGCTGGTGCTGCGGGACAGTCCGCTGGTTCATGCCGAAACCCGCGCCAAGGTGCAGGCGGCAATCGAGAAACTCGGTTATGTCTATAACCGTTCGGCGGCCAATCTCCGGCAGTCGAAATCGAAGATTATCGGGCTTGTGGTCAATGATCTGACCAACAGCTTTTTTGCCGAGCTTGCCGTTGGTGTTGATCGCGTCATGCAATCGGCAGGTTATGTGCAGTTTCTCGCCAACACAGCGGAAAGCATTGATCGCCAGCGTGAGGTGATTGCTTCGATGCGTGAGCATGGCATTGCCGGGCTGATCGTTTCGCCTGCGCGTGGCACCGAGGCTAGTGATCTGAAACCATTGGCAAAAAGTGGCCTGCCGGTTGTGCAGATGGTGCGCGATGTGCCGGGTTCCGGTGTTTCGTCGATTCTGTCCGATAATCGTGGTGGGGTCGCGAAGGGCGTCGAACATCTGGTCGGTCTCGGTCACAGGAACATCGCCTTCATGGGTGGATATGCGGATACGGCGGTGTTTGCCGAGCGTGTCGCGGGCTATCGCGTGGGTCTTGAGCAGGCCGGTATCGCCTTTGATGATGCGCTCGTCTTCACCTCTCCTCCTTCGCGCGCAGGCGGTGTGGAGGCCCTTGAACATATGCTGCGTGCAGGCATGAAACCGACGGCAGCGGTGTGCTTCAATGATGCTGTGGCTTTCGGGGTCTGCGATGGTTTGCGCGCTGCAAATCTGGAGCCGGGCCGCGATTTCGGGGTGGTCGGTTTTGACGATGTGATCGAAGCGAAGACCGCTGTTCCGGCACTGACAACTGTGGCTGTTGATCCGCAAGGTTTGGGAGAACGCGCGGCGCAGCTTTTGCTGAAACAGATCAATTCGGAACGAGTGGAGGCGGAGGCGCAGCGCTTGTCGGTGCGTCTTGCGGTGCGTGCAAGTTGCGGTGCGCCGTTCAGAAAACAGGAGGAGAAACTCGAATGGCAAAGTGGGGCCTTATAGGCGCAAGCACCATTGCAAAAGAGTGGGTAATCGGAGCCATTCGCGCCACCGGTGGCGAAGTTGTTTCCGTTTACAGCACCAATGCCGCGCGTGGCGAAACCTATGCCCGTGAGAACGGGATTGCCCGTTCTGTGACAAGCCTTGATGCGCTGTTGTCTGATCCGGAAATCGACGCTGTCTATATCTCCACCACCAATGAACTGCACCGCGATCAGGCGATTGCCGCCGTCAAAGCAGGCAAGCATATTCTGTGCGAAAAGCCGCTGGCACTGACGATTGGCGACGCGCATCAGATGCTAAAAGCCGTGCGTGAAGCGGGCGTTGTGGCGGGCACAAATCATCACTTGCGCAATGCTGCAAGCCATCACGCCATGCGTGATGCTATCGCTGCTGGTAAGATCGGCAAGGCGCTTGGAGCACGGGTTTTCCACGCAGTTTATCTGCCGCCGCATTTGCAGGGCTGGCGCATTGAACGACCCGATGCGGGCGGCGGCGTCATCCTCGATATCACCGTGCATGATGCCGACACATTGCGCTTTGTGCTGGGTGAAAACCCGGTCGAAGCGGTGGCTTTCAGCCAGCAAGGAGGCCTGAGCGGCGCAGGGCTGGAAGACGGTGTGATGGGTGTGCTGCGCTTCTCCTCCGGCGCGATTGCCCAGTTCCACGATGCTTTCACGACCAAATATGCGGAAACCGGCTTTGAAGTGCATGGCAGCGAAGGCTCGCTCATTGCACGCAATGTCATGACGCAAAAACCGGTCGGCACCGTCATCCTGCGCGATCAAAATGGCGAGCACGAATTGCCGCTTAACCAGAAAAATCTCTACGAAACCGCCTTGCAGGCTTTCCATAATGCCATCGCAGGTAAAGGTCAGCCTTCCGCAACTCTGGAGGATGGCATCTGGTCGCTTGCGACCGGGCTTGCCGTGCTTGAGGCTGCAAAGACCGGTAAGGCAACTGCTGTTCATTCAGGATTTTGAGAGTTATGAGCAAACATATTTCATTTGCGGAAGCAGCATCCCTTATTCCCGACAGCGCTGTCGTGTCGGTTTCTTCATCCAGCGGCCTCGGCTGTCCGGATATGATGCTGAAAGCGATTGGCGAGCGTTTTGATGAAACCGGTCATCCGAAGAATATCACCACGCTGCATCCGATTGCTGCGGGCGATATGAGCGGGATCAAGGGTGTCGATTACATTGCCAAGAAGGGGCTTCTCAAGAAGATCATCGGCGGTTCCTATCCGTCGGGACCATCGAGCGCAGAGCCGCCGCTGATCTGGCAGCTGATCACCAATAACGAGATTCCGGCCTATAATATCCCGTCGGGCATTCTGTTCGACATGCATCGCGAAGCTGCTGCCAAACGCCCCGGTGTGCTGACCAAGGTGGGGCTTGATACCTTCGTAGACCCAAAGCGTCAGGGATCGGCAATGAACGACAAGGCGCGTGAAGAGCCGGTCGTCAAACAGGTCAGTTTTGAAGGTGAAGACTGGCTCTATTTCCCCAATATCGTGCCGCATGTGACGATCATCCGCGCCACCACTGCCGATGAACGCGGCAATCTCACCTATGAACATGAGGGGGCTTATCTTGGTGGGCTGGATCAGGCGCTGGCTGCACGCAACAATGGTGGCATCGTCATTGCGCAGGTCAAACGCATCGCCAAGGAAGGCACACTGAAACCGCATGATGTGCGCGTGCCGGGCGTTCTGGTTGACTATATTGTGGTTGATCAGGATCAGAAACAGACAACGCAGACACTTTACGATCCGGCAATTTCCGGCGAGATTTTCCGTCCGCTCGATACGTTCCGCTTGGCCGAATTCAATATTCAGAAGGCGATTGCGCGGCGTGTAGCGCAGGAGTTGCAAGCAGGCAGTGCGGTCAATTTGGGCTTTGGTATTTCTGCCAATGTGCCGCGCATTCTGCTGGAAGAGGGCCTGCATGGCGCAGTCACCTGGGTGATTGAGCAGGGTGCTGTTGGTGGCGTGCCGCTCCTCGACTTTGCCTTTGGTTGCGCATCCAATGCAGATGCCTATATGCCATCGCCCTATCAGTTCACCTATTTTCAGGGCGCAGGCTTCGACGCCTCGCTTCTGTCCTTCCTTGAGATAGGACGCGACGGCTCGGTCAATGTGTCGAAGCTGTCATTCCGTCCGCATGTGACTGCAGGTGCTGGCGGTTTTGTCGATATTACTGCAAGGGCCAAGAAGATCGTCTTCTCCGGCATGTTCAATGCAGGGGCGAAATTGTCGGTCGCTGACGGTAAGCTGGTGATCGAGAAGGAAGGCAAGCTCAAGAAGCTCGTGAATGAGGTCGAGCATGTCACCTTCTCCGGGCCGCGTGGTGTCGAACAGGGGCAAGACATCACCTATGTCACCGAACGCGCGGTCTTGAAGCTGACGCCGGAAGGCATTGTGTTGACCGAGATTGCGCCGGGTGTCGATTTGCAGACGCATATTCTCGATCAGGCTGAGTTCCCGTTGATTGTTTCGGATAAGCTTAAACTCATGGATGAGGCACTGTTCCGTGAACAGTCGATAGGCCTTTCATTGCCGCAAAAGCCTGCACGAAAGCTGGAGGCTTAAATGGCTCAACGGATAGAAATCTCGACCGAGAACCATATTGCGGTCATCACCATCAAGCGGCCCGAAAAGCTCAATGCATTTGATATCGAGCTTCTGCAGGAATTGTCTGCGGTCTGTGATCGGGTGGAAGCGGAGTGCACCGTGCGCGTTGCGATCCTGACCGGCGAAGGCAAGGCTTTTTCCGCAGGCGGCGATATCAAGGCCTGGGGCGGCATGGAACCGGCTGAATTCGGCCATGCCTGGGTGCGCTATGGTCATCGCGTGTTCGAGCGGCTTGCGACTTTGCGTGTGCCGCTGATCGCAGCAATGAATGGTCATGCTTTGGGTGGTGGTCTGGAACTGGCAGGTGCCGCCGATATCCGCATTGTCGAACGACAGGCAAAAATCGGCCTGCCGGAAACATCGCTTGGTATGATCCCCGGCTGGTCAGGCACACAGCGTCTCGTGCGCCGTTTCGGTGCGCAGATCGTGCGCCGCATGGTGCTGGGTGGCGAAATGTTCACGGCCGAGGAAGCGCTGTCGCACGGGCTGGTCGATCATGTGGTGGAGACAGGCGAGGCTTTAAAAGCCGCGCAGGACTATGCGGCGCGGGTGGCCAAGCGCGGACCGGCTGCGCTCGAAATTTCCAAACTGATGCTGTCGGTCGCCAATGGCGAGGATAATGGCACGGCAGTCGAGGCGCTGGGTTCCATTCTGGTCGCCAAGACCGGCGATCTGAAAGAAGGCGTGCGCTCGTTTACCGAAAAGCGCGAAGCAAATTTTGAAGGAAAATGGTGATGAGCGTAGTCGTAAAACCGCAGCCGCTGAACGGGCTTGAAGTTCGTGAATTCTCCATGCTGATCGATGGTAAATGGGTTGGAAGCCAAAGCGGCGAGACTATTGAACGTGTAGCGCCCGGCCATGGCGTGACGGTAAGCCGCTATCCTGCTGGCAATAAGGCCGATGTGGAACGCGCGGTTGCGAGCGCGCGTAAGGCTTTCGATGACGGGCGCTGGTCGTCTAAAACGGCATCGCAGCGTTCGCTGATTTTGCTGAAAGCCGCCGATCTGATTGAAGCGCGGGCCGAAGAGCTTGCCTATCTCGATGCAATTGAAGCCGGCAAACCAATTTCTCAGGTGCGCGGCGAAATTGCCGGTTCCGTGGATATCTGGCGCTATGCGGCAGCGCTCGCACGCGATCTGCATGGTGAAAGCTATAATAATCTGGGTGATGGCACCCTTGGTGTCGTGCTGCGCGAGGCAATTGGCGTTGTTTCTATCATTACGCCTTGGAATTTCCCGTTCCTGATCGTGGGCCAGAAGCTGCCATTTGCTTTGGCCGCGGGCTGCACGGCAGTCGTAAAGCCTTCGGAGCTGACTTCCGGATCGACATTGTTACTCGGCGAAATTCTGGCCGAAGCAGGCGTCCCTGACGGTGTCGTCAACATCGTCACCGGAACGGGCGCTGATGTCGGCCAGCATATGAGCGCGCATCCAGATGTGGACATGGTGTCGTTCACCGGTTCCACAGGTGTGGGCAAGCTGACCATGGCCAATGCGGCGCAAACGCTCAAGAAAGTATCGCTGGAGCTTGGTGGCAAGAACCCGCAAATCCTGTTCCCGGATGCGGATATGGACGCCTTTATCGACGCAGCCGTGTTCGGTGCATGGTTCAATGCAGGCGAGTGCTGCAATGCCGGTTCGCGGCTGATCGTGCATCGCTCGATTGTCGATGAGATTGTTGGGCGGGTCGCTGATCTGTCGAAGAAAGTCATCGTCGGCGATCCGCTTGATGTCAGCACGCAGGTGGGCGCGATCATCACGCCGCAGCATCTTGATAAGGTAGGTAGCTATGTCGATCAGGCCAGAAAGGCGGGCGCCGCAATTGCCCATGGCGGCGATGTGCTGGATCTCGGCCTTGGCCAATATATGGGACCGACCATCATTGCAGGCGTGAAAGCCGACATGGCCGTGGCGCGTGAAGAGGTGTTCGGGCCGGTTCTGTCGGTGCTGTCTTTTGATACGGTGGATGAGGCGATCTCGATTGCCAATGCAGTGGATTACGGGCTTTCGGCTGGTGTTTGGAGCCGCGATTTCGATACCTGCATGAACATTGGCCGCAAGGTGCGGGCTGGCACTGTCTGGATGAACACCTTCATGGACGGCACACCGGAACTGCCTTTTGGCGGTTATCGCCAGTCGGGTCTGGGTCGCGAGCTGGGCCGTCATGCGGTGGAGGATTATACCGAAACCAAGACGCTCAACATGCATATCGGCGCGCGCACCGGCTGGTGGATGCCGCAAGCAAAATAAGGAGTGACGGCTTTGGGAGGACAGCCGGATATCGTCATCATCGGATCGGGCATCGGCGGCGCGAGCATGGCCGCCGGACTTGCCGCATCAGGTGCTGACATTCTTATTCTTGAGGCAGGGGAGCACTTGCCGGACAGGCCGGAAAACCGCGACCCACGCGCCATTTTTCAGCGTGGTTTCTTTCGCCCCAAAGAGTTCTGGTATGAGACGGATGGCACGCCGTTCAATCCCGGAAATTATTACAATGTCGGCGGCAATTCCAAATTCTATGGCGCAGTGCTGGTGCGCTATCGGCGCGAGGATTTTGACGAGCTTGCGCATCTTGAAGGCGTGTCTCCGGCATGGCCCTTTGTCTATGATGAGCTTGAGCCCTGGTATTGCAAGGCGGAAGAGCTTTTTCAGGTGTGCGGTGAGTTGGGTGATGACCCGACAGAACCCTATCATTCAAAGCCCTATTCCTATCCGGCTATCCGTGATGAACGTCCGATTGCCGATGTGCGTGCGCGGCTGAAGAAGGCGGGGCTGCATCCGGCTTCCTTGCCATTGGGTGTTGATATTGAGCGCTGGCTGGCGAAGGCAAAAACGCCGTGGGACGCGCATCCCAACAGCAATGACGGCAAGATGGATGCGGAAACCTGCCCGCTTGCGGAGGCGCTCAAACATCCGAATGTCCGGCTGGAAACCTCGGCACGGGTGATGCGACTGGAAACTGGGCCGGATGGTAAAACCATTACGGCAGTTCATTATGTGAAGAACGGCGAGGCGCAAGTTCTGCGCCCCAAGCTGGTTATTCTATCTGCCGGTGCGGTGCAATCGGCAGCGCTTTTGCTGCGATCCGGATTGGCGAACCGTTCCGATCAGGTTGGCCGCAATTTCATGAACCACAATGCAAGTGCGGTGATCGGGTTTGATCCGCGCTATCGCAATGACAGCGTTTACCAGAAGACCTTTGGTTTCAATGATTACTATCTCAGCGATGGGGCAGGTGGGCCGCCGCTTGGCAATGTGCAATTGCTGGGGCGGGTGTCGGGCGCGATCCTGAAATCCAATATGCCTCGCGTGCCGGAATGGCTTTTGAACCGCATTGCCGGGCACACGATTGATTTTTACGCGATGAGCGAAGACCTGCCATCGCCGGAAAGTCGCGTGAGCGTGGATGGTGATCGCATCATTCTGCATTGGGTGCGTTCCAACTGGAAGGCGCATCTGATGCTGGTAGATAAGCTCAAATCCGCGCTGCGTGAAGCGGGCTTTCCAATTGTGCTGTCGCGGGCGTTCGACAGGCGAACACCATCGCATCAATGCGGCACGGTGCGGATTGGCAATGATGGAGCAGCAGCGCCGCTTGATCCTTATTGCCGTGCTTATGACCATCCCAACCTCTATGTGGTCGATGCGTCGTTTCTGCCGACCTCGGCGGCGGTCAATCCCGCGCTGACCATTGCGGCGCAGGCCTTGCGCGTATCCGACCATATTCAAAGGGAGATACTGGCATGAACCGTCAAAGACCCGTGGCACTGGTGACTGGCGGGCGGCGCGGGATCGGGCTTGGTATTGCCCGCACTCTGGCCGCCAAGGGCTTCGATCTGGCGATTACCGACCGCGAACGTGACGAGGCCGTCATCCATGAATTGCGCGAGCTTGGTGGAAGAGTGGCTTTCTTCGAAAGCGATCTGGCTGCCGTTGGAATGCATGAGGCAACCGTTGCCGCAGTGATGAAAGAATTCGGCGGTATTGACTGTCTCGTGAACAATGCAGGCATGGGCTCGGTCGAGCGCGGCGATTTTCTCGTACTGAAGCCCGAAAATTTCGACATGATCATGGATGTGAATCTGCGCGGCACGGTGTTTTTCACGCAGGCCGTGGTGAAGGCCATGCTGGCTGCAACAGAAGTGCGTTTTCCACGCAGCATTATAACGATCAGCTCGGTTTCGTCGGTGATGACATCACCCGAACGGCTTGATTACTGCATCAGCAAAGCGGGGCTGACGGCCTTCGTGCAGGGGCTTGCGCTGCGTCTGGCCGAAGCGCGGATCGGCGTGTTCGAAGTGCGTCCCGGTATCATCCGCACCGATATGACAGCGCGTGTTGCCGAGCGTTATGACGGACTGATCGACGGTGGTCTGGTGCCGATGAAACGCTGGGGCGAGGCCGGCGATGTCGGCGCGATTGTTGCCGGGCTTGCCGGTGGCGATTTCATTTTTGCGACCGGCTCGGCAATCAATGCCGATGGTGGTCTGTCGATTGCAAAATTATAAGGGTAGGGCGATGGATTACGATTATATCATCGTGGGTGGGGGGCCTGCCGGTTGTGTTCTCGCCAATCGTCTGAGCGAAGATGCATCGGTCAAAGTGCTGTTGCTGGAAGCTGGTGGCAGCGACTGGAATCCGCTGTTTCACATGCCTGCCGGGTTTGCAAAGATGACCAAGGGTGTGGCGAGCTGGGGCTGGGAAACCGTTCCGCAGAAACACCTCAAAAATCGGGTGTTGCGCTATACGCAGGCAAAAGTCATCGGCGGCGGCTCCAGCATCAATGCGCAGATTTATACGCGCGGCAATGCAGCCGATTATGATCTTTGGGCTGGCGAAGATGGCTGCACCGGCTGGGACTATCGCCATGTGCTGCCCTATTTCAAACGCGCCGAAGACAATCAGCGTTTCAACGATGATTTTCATTCCTATGGCGGGCCGCTTGGCATTTCGATGCCTTCTGCGACGCTGCCGATCTGCGACGCCTATATCCGCGCAGGGCAGGAACTGGGCATCCCGTATAATCCGGATTTCAACGGGCGCGAACAGGCAGGCGTCGGCTTTTATCAGCTCACCCAGCGCAATCGCCGCCGCTCGTCGGCATCGCTTGCTTATCTGTCCACGATCAAGGGTCGCAAGAACTTGACGATCCGCATGAATGCACCAGTGCGCAACATCGAGCTGGAAAAGACCCATGTAACCGGCGTTACGCTGATGAGCGGCGAGGTTTTGCGGGCAAACCGCGAAGTGATTGTTTCATCCGGCGCCATCGGTTCGCCGAAACTTCTGCTACAATCGGGTATCGGCCCGGCCGATCATCTTAAAGAAGCTGGCGTGAGTGTGAAGCATGATCTGCCGGGCGTGGGTGAGAATATGCAGGATCATCTCGACCTGTTTGTCATTGCCGAATGCACGGGCGATCATACTTATGATGGCGTGGCGAAGCTGCATCGGACGCTTGGCGCGGGGCTGCAATATCTGTTGTTGCGTTCCGGCCCTGTAGCGTCCAGCCTCTTTGAAACCGGCGGCTTCTGGTATGCGGACCCGGATGCCCGCTCGCCGGATATCCAGTTTCATCTGGGATTGGGTTCGGGCATTGAGGCAGGTGTCGAGAAGCTCAAGAATGCAGGCGTGACGCTCAATTCCGCTTATCTGCATCCGCGCTCGCGTGGAACCGTGCGGCTGGCTTCCAGCGACCCGGCTGCTGCACCGCTGATTGACCCCAATTACTGGAGCGACCCGCATGATCGCAAGATGTCGCTTGAAGGTCTGAAGATCGCGCGCGAAATCATGCAACAGGACGCATTGAAGCCCTATGTTATGGCCGAACGCTTGCCGGGCGCGAAGGTCGTCAGTGATGATGATCTGTTCGATTATGCCTGCGCCAATGCCAAGACCGATCATCATCCGGTCGGCACTTGCAAGATGGGTACGGATGCTATGGCTGTTGTCGATCTTGATCTGAAAGTGCGAGGGCTCGAAGGCTTGCGGGTTTGCGACAGCTCGATCATGCCGCGCGTTCCGTCCTGCAACACCAATGCGCCGACCATCATGATCGGCGAAAAGGGAGCGGATATTATTCGCGGCCTCGATCCGCTGCCGCCCGTTGTGTTTTCATGGGAGCGGAACGAGCGAAGGTCGATGAGGCGTTAATCGCTTTCAACCGGCTCGAAGCGCAGGTAGCCGACAATGCCTGAGCCGCGCCGTTCGGGATTATCGGACGGATGATTGACGCCGTCGGTCACGGGAACGACGGCGAAATCGAAAGGTGAGACGCCTTCCAGACAAGCCGCATTCACGCCGAACTGGTTCGGATTGGAGCGGCGCTGATGGTGCGTGTAGATCCCGCAGCGGGAGCAGAAATAGTGTTTCGCGAGGCCCGTATTGAATGTGTAGAGTGTCAGCGCGTCTTCGCCTTCGAGGATTTCCAGCCCACCCAGATCAGCCGAAACGGCCACCGCACCGCGCATCCGGCAATAGGAACAGGTGCAGCGCCTTGCCGTATGCAGGCCATCGGATAATTTGACGCGAAAGCGCACGGTTCCGCAGTGGCACGCACCATTGGCTTCCTTGATATCGGGATTCATTTTTCTCTCCTCGCATTCAGCCGAAAGATATTTTCTTTTTTGCCGATTTACCACCGCTGAAAACCAGTTAAGTTTATCGCCGAAAATAGGTCTGGGAGGGCGCTTGCATGGGTGAATTCGCGGTGGTGACGGGTGGCAGCACCGGCATTGGAAGACATCTTGTTTCTGCTTTTGCCGAGGCGGGCTACACGGTGGCCTTCAGCTACAAGCACGATGACGAAGCTGCACAATCGCTCGTAGAAGCCATAGAGGAGACTGGCGGTCAGGCGCTCGGGCTTGGCTGCGATGTCGGAAGGCGCGTCGAGGTCGAAGCCTTCTTCGATGAGGTTTGCGACTGGTTCGGCGATGCACCCGATGTGCTGGTCAACAATGCGGGCATCCAGACATGGGCACCCTTGCTGGAACTTTCTGAAGACGGTTGGGACGATGTCATTCGCACCAATCTGAAAGGCTGTTTCCTCAACACGCAGGCTGCCGCAAAGCGTATGGTTGAGGCCGACAAGGGTGGCGCCATCGTCAATATCGGCTCGGGCTGCAACAAGCTCGCCTTTCCCAAACTGGTTTCCTACACGGCATCGAAGGGTGGCATAGAGCAGTTCACCAAGGCTTCGGCGGTGGAGCTTGGGCCGCACGGAATTCGGGTGAATTGCGTGGCCCCCGGCGCGATCCTCAATGAACGCACAGCAGAAGAGCAGCCCGACTATGCGGGCACCTGGGCGCGCATCACGCCGCTGCGCAGGGTAGGAACGGCGGAAGACATTTCGGGTCCCGTCCTGTTCTTTGCGTCCGATGCGGCGCGTTTTGTGACCGGCCAGACGATCTGGGTCGATGGCGGTGTCTTTTCACAGGCCAATTGGCCGTATGAGGGGTGAGTTTCGATAGTGATCGATGTCTACTTGGGGATTAGTATTCATCTTACTCGTAGCTAAAGGCCTCGGCTTCAATGACGTCTGTCCCCGTTATCAACAATTGACCCACTAGATATAGGATGTTCTGCCTATGTCTCAGTGAATATCTATATATTGTGTTGCGGAGTTTCCCCTTTTCTATCAAAATTCTACTGTTGCTTGTGGGAATGATTCGCACGCAACAAAGGAGAAGGCCAATCTAGCAGCAACTAGATTGGCCTTGATAGAAACCGCCGGAAAGGGCGGAGATTTGTGATCACGAGGTGACCATGTTCGCATTCGCGATACAAGTCAAGGTTCTTTCCGGTTTTTGGAAAGATAAAACCTATGGCTTTACCCGCATACAAACTCACTTTCGAAGATGCCGTTCAGGTGCATTTGATGCTCATGAAAGGCGAATTGCAGAGCCGTGTCGCCGCTCTATTTGATACGAATGGCGGACGCATTTCCGAAATTAATACTGGAAAGCGTCATCCCGGTAGTAAGGATGAGGCTATTCGCCGCTTTCATTCTTAATCACTAAATAGTCGGGCGAGGAAGCTCGCCCGACTATTCATGAAAAAAACTAACTCTGTATTTTCAGCATACGCTTGTGCGATGTTTGGTTTGGACAATATTTGCTGAAATGGTGATCCCGACTGGATTCGAACCAGTGGCCTACAGATTAGGAATCTGTCGCTCTATCCTACTGAGCTACGGGACCAACCGATGAGCATCTGCCGCTGATTCCAGCCAGCCGACACTTTTCGAGACATAATGGTTTTCATAGCTGTCGCCAACCCCGCAAAAAGCGGGGCAGGCGGATTTATTCAGGCATCAGGCAGCAAGTGCTGTTTCCGCTACCGCCACGAAATAGCTGACCCCATAAGGAATGGCGTCGTCGTTGAAGTCATAGGCAGGGTGGTGAAGGCCGGGCGTGTCGCCATTGCCGAGGAAGATATAGGCGCCGGGGCGCGCTTCCAGCATGTAGGAAAAATCTTCCGCCGCCATCATCGGCTCGACATTTTCGTCCACCTTGCCTTCGCCCGCCACCGCGCTGGCGACGCGGGCGGCAAATTCCGTCTGCGCATCGTGATTGTAGGTGACCGGATAATTGTTCTTGTAGCGAACGGTGATTTCCGCGCCGGTGGCTGCTGCAATACCGGCCGCGGCTTCGCGGATACGGCGTTCGGCGAAGGCGCGGGTTTCTTTCTTTAGCGTGCGGACAGTGCCCGACAGTGTCGCCTTTTCCGGGATCACATTATAAGCCTCGCCGGCAATGAACTTCGTCACCGAGATCACAAGTGAATCGAGCGGATCGGTATTGCGCGACACGATGCCCTGAAGAGCAATCATCAACTGCGAACCCGTCAGGATTGGATCGATGGTGCGGTGCGGCTGCGCCGCATGGCCACCGCGTCCGGTAATGAAAAGATCGAACTCATCAGTCGCGGCCATGATCGGGCCTTTTCGCATCGCGAACTGACCGACCGGCAGGCCCGGCATATTGTGGACGCCATAGACTTCCGAAATATTGAAGCGGTCCATCACGCCGTCCTCGACCATGGCCAGGCCCCCGGCACCGCCTTCTTCGGCAGGCTGGAACAGAAGCGCGACCGAGCCGCGGAAATTGCGGGTCTCTGCGAGATATTGCGCCGCGCCCAAAAGCATGGAGGTATGGCCGTCATGGCCGCAGGAATGCGCCTTGCCGGGATTATGTGAGACCCATTCGACGCCACTGGTTTCGGTGATCGGCAGGGCATCCATGTCGGCGCGCAGACCGATTGCCGGGCCATCGCCGTGGCGGCCCTTGATGATGCCGACGACGCCGGTGCGTCCAACGCCTGTTTCCACAAGATCACAACCGAAGGATTTCAGCTTGTCTTCGACAAATTTTGCAGTTTCGTGCACGTCGTAGAGAAGTTCGGGATTCTGGTGCAGTTTTCGCCGCCATGCGGCAATTTCCGCTTGCGTTTCAACGGCACGATTCAACACTGGCATTTTCGGATGGCTCCCCGGATTGGGCATGATTTGAAGGAAACAGGATATGACGTTTCGATGAAAGCGGGCAATCCCTGTTTGCCTTTTCATCGCCACATGGCATAGATAAAGAAAGCGTTAATCTCCCATCAGGGCGGTTCCAGTTGATACAGAGTCACTGGAACGGCTCTACCTCTATGTTTTTATGCATTATCCGACGCAAAACCACTTCGCATTTTTGCTGGAAATGCTCTAGAGCGCAATTCGAACCCGCAGAAGTTGCAGGCTATTTCGATTGGAACTACGGAATGATGTCGAAATCATTGAAAATCTGGTTTGCAGCTGCTGGCATGTCCGCTACCGCGCTGGCGTCAGCTGCGGCTAATCCCTCGATTGCAGTGGATGTCGCAACCGGCAAGGTCTACCAGCAGCAGGAAGCTTTTCAGCGCTGGTATCCCGCTTCCCTCACCAAGATGATGACGGCCTATGTGGCATTCCGTGCGCTGCAGTCGGGCCAGATGACGCTGGATTCTCCGGTACGCATGACGGTTAACGCCGCCAAAGAACCGCCGAGCAAGATGGGCTACAAGCCGGGATCTGTCATGACGCTCGATACGGCGTTGAAGATCATGCTGGTGAAGTCGGCCAATGACGTTGCCGTTGCCGTTGCCGAAGCCGTGGGCGGAACGGAATCCGGTTTTGTGCAGCGCATGAATGAGGAAGCGCAGCGTATCGGTATGGTCGGGTCGCATTTTGCCAACCCGAATGGCCTGCACAATCCCAACAACTATACGACGGCGCGCGACCTCGCAGTTCTGGCCGTGCAGCTTCGCCGCGAATTTCCGCAATATGCGCATTATTTCGCGACCGAGGCGATCGATCCGGGTGCAGGCAAGAAGGTTCAGGCCAATTACAACATCCTGCTTGGCCGCTATGATGGTGCAGACGGTATGAAGACCGGTTTCGTCTGCGCATCCGGTTTCAACCTTGCAAGTTCGGCGACGCGCAATGGCCGGACTGTGCTGGCAATCATTCTCGGTGCCGACCGGCAGGAAGCGCGCGCGGTTCAGGCGGCACAGCTCATGACCGATGCGTTCCGCGCAAGTGCCGGTGGTGGCGCGACGCTGGCGACCTTGCGTCCCGCCGCGGGCGGCAATCTCGATCAGGCTGTCGACATGCGCAAGGCGATCTGCAGCCAGCAGGCCATGGCCGATCGCTGGGACGGACGCGATGTCGAAGGCAAGCTGAAAATCAATTCGCCCTATATCCATGCGATGGATCACGACCCGGTGGCGGTGAAGGTCGGTCTGGTTTCCGAACCGGGCCCGACGACCCGGCCGAGCCAGCTCGACATTTCGCAGATTCCGGTGCCGATGCCGCGTCCGCAGCGTTCCGCGGGTGCCAATACCACTGCGATAAACTGATATGCCGAATCCCATTCCCGTTTCCGTGCTGACCGGCTTTCTCGGTTCAGGCAAGACGACGCTTCTCAACCGGCTTCTGAAAGATCCGGCGCTGAGTGATACGGCGGTGATCATCAACGAGTTCGGCGAAGTCGGCATCGATCATCTGCTGGTCGAGCAGGCGAGCGAAGGCGTGATCGAGCTGTCCGACGGCTGCCTGTGCTGCACGGTGCGCGGCGAACTGGTGGATACGCTGGCCGATCTGATCGACCGCCTCCAGACCGGGCGGATCAAGGCGCTGAAGCGCGTGATCATCGAAACCACCGGCCTTGCTGATCCGGCACCAGTGCTGCATTCGATCATGGGGCATCCCGTGCTCATGCAGGCTTTCCGGCTCGATGGGGTTCTGGCGACGGTGGATGCCGTCAACGGCATGGCGACGCTCGATAATCATGAGGAAGCCGTCAAGCAGGCGGCGATGGCCGACCGCATTGTGCTGACCAAAACCGATCTTCCGGAAGCACAAGCAGGACTGGCTGCATTGAAGGCGCGTCTTCAAGCACTCAATCCTGGTGCGGACATTCTGGAAGCCGGTGAACAGCGCACAGGCTATGCGGCGCTTTTCGAATGCGGTCTCTATAATCCGGAAACGAAATCGGCGGATGTGCAGCGCTGGCTGAAGGCGGAAGCCTATGAGGACGATCATCATGACCATGCTCATGTATGCCGGCCGGATTGCGATCACGACCATCATCACCACGATCACCATCATGGCCACCATCATGGCCACGCGCATCATCATCACCATGACGATGCGATCCGGTCCTTTTCGCTGCGCCATGATGCGCCGATCCCGCTATCGACCTTCGACATGTTCCTCGATCTTCTGCGTTCGACCCATGGGGAGAAGCTTCTGCGCGTGAAGGGCATCGTGCAGATCGCCGAGGACCCGGATCGCCCGGTGGTCATTCACGGGGTGCAGAAGATTTTCCATCCGCCCGCACGCCTGCCGCAATGGCCGCAGGATAAACATGAAACGCTTCTGGTGATGATCGTGAAGGATCTGCCGGAAACCTATGTTCGCGAGCTTTTCGATGCGTTTTTAGGACGCCCGGCGCTGGACAGGCCCGACCGTGCCGCGCTGACCGAAAACCCGCTGGCTATTCCGGGTTTCTCGCCCCGGAGCTGATATTTACTTCTTGCGAATAAGGAAGCGCTGCAATGTCCCTCGACGCTCCTGTGCGACGAGGGCGTGGCCTTCCTGCGTGCAGAAATACGGGACGTCAATGCCTGACAGCGGATCGGTTGCCTCCACCCAGAGAAACGCTTGGCTCGGCATTTTTTCCAGACGATTGCGGGTTTTCAAAACCGGAAGGGGGCATTTAAGCCCCCTCAGGTCGTAGACAGGAATATCATCCTGCCGGGTCGTCAGTTCCCAATGATCTTCCACCATGGTTTTTTCGGTTCAGGGGCTGCGACAGGTGCCGGTTGTTCGACATTCTGCGCCACCGTGCTTGCGGTCGTCATTGGTGAGATTTGTGGAGCAGACGCTTGTGCGGGGTCTGCCGGATTCGGCTGCAGTGCGGGCACGGCTGCGGTCTGTGCTGCAGGAATGACAACCGGTTGCGGCGTCGCCGCAATGGCTGTCGGCTGTACGGACGGCGTTGCCGGGCGAATGTCCGGTGCGCCGGCCTTTTCTGCAGAAGCGGGAGAAAGTGACGGTGGTTCGCGCGTTACTTTCTCGCCGCGTGCACGCGCAGCACTCCAGGCGGAGACGAGCTTGGCTTCGGTAATGCCCTGAATGGACGGTGCCGGCGCCTTCTGGCTGGCGCTGAATGCCGACTGATAGGTCTTTTCGTAAGACGCGTAGGACATGGCCTCGCCGCCAGCCGATGGCGGGCAGGCATCCGTTGCAGACAGAGGCTGGCCGTCAGGCGTCGCAACGTTGAACACATAGCGCTTTTCGCAGACATCGACTTTCGGTGGTACCTTGGCGGTTTCGAAAGCGTCGTAGCCCTGCTTCAGCATCTTCCAGAACGAATAATTCGGATCGCTCTTGTAGCGCGCCATGTTGGCAGCCGTCATGCGGAACGGAAATGCCTGGATCTGGAAATCGCGCTGGCCGCCCTTGAAGGCGTCGCGACCGAAGGCGTAAATCTCGGCGACCTGTTCGTCGGTCATCGAGTAGCAACCCGACGACGAGCATGCGCCGTGCACCATCAGATGCTGGCCGGTGCGGCCATTGGCGCGGTCATAAGCGTTGGGGAAGCCGATATTGAACGAGAGATAATAGCTGGAATTCGGATTCATCTGGGCGGGGCGGACGGTATAGAAACCTTCCGGCGCCTGACGGTCACCCTCAATGAATTTCGGCCCGAGCTTGCCCGACCACTTGCAGATTTCGTAGGATGCAATCTGGTCGTACTTGCCGTTGTTCTTCTGCTTCCAGACCTCAAGTGTGCCTTCTTCTTTGAAAATGCGTACCATGATCGGCGAGGTGCGGGTCATGCCCTTCGCCTTCATCTTGGCAACGACCTTTTCGGGAAGCGGCTTCTCAGCCCGGAGGCTTAGATCGGATACGGACGAACCCTGACAGCCCGCGAGGAGCGCGGTTGCCATTACGGAGCCTAGAATTGCGGTTCTGATCTTCATGTCGCATCGAGTCTGTTAGAGCTACGCCAGAGACTTTATGAGCAAAAGCCAATTTCCTGAACGTGGAATTTTAAAACTGAAACCTTACGGTATCGTTTATAAATCCTTGCTCAGATAGCTAAAATCCAGCGCGTCGGCAATATGGCTGAATTTGCAGCATGATGCAAATCCGGGAGGTGCGAGGCCTCCCGGATGAATTATCTCTTTGTTTTGTACCGCGCATCTTGTTCCGAAAACCGCATTACGCTTTTCGGGATGCGCTCTTATTCGTGGTGAAAATCAGATGTTGCGACCGATTTCGAGGAACTTCTGGCGGCGTTCCTGCTTCAGCGTTTCACCGTCGACATCCTTCATCGAGCGCAGCGATGCGGTGATGATGTCGCCAGCCGCATCGATGACGGCTTCCTTGCCGCGATGTGCGCCGCCGAGGGGTTCAGGAATGATGCCGTCGATGATCTTGAGATCGAACAGGTCCTGCGCGGTGATGCGCATGTTGGAAGCGGCATCCTTGGCGCGGGTCGAATCATGCCAGAGGATCGAGGCAGCACCTTCGGGCGAGATCACCGAATAGATCGAATGCTCAAGCATATAGACGCGGTTTGCAACGGCGATGGCGATGGCGCCACCGGAGCCGCCTTCACCGATGATGATCGAGATGACAGGAACGCGCAGCCGCAGGCACTCTGCCGTCGAACGAGCAATGGCTTCGGCCTGACCGCGTTCCTCAGCGCTGACACCCGGATAGGCGCCTGCAGTATCGACAAAGGTGATGAGCGGCAACTGGAACCGGTCGGCCATTTCCATGATGCGGACGGCCTTGCGATAGCCTTCCGGGCGGGCCGAACCGAAATTGTGCTTCAGGCGCGTCTTGGTGTCGGAGCCTTTTTCCTGCCCGATGATCGCGACGGCCTGACCGTTGAAACGACCGAAACCGGCCTGAATGGCTTCGTCATTGGCGAATTTGCGGTCGCCAGCAAGCGGGGTGAATTCGGTGAACAGCCGGTCGATATATTCCAGGCAGTGTGGACGGTCCGGATGGCGGGCGATCTGCGCCTTCTGCCATGGTGTCAGCTTGCGATAGATGTCCTTCAGCGCATCGGCCGAACGCTTCTCGAGGCGACGAATCTCGTCGCTCATTTCGACGCTACCTTGTTCCTGGGCGAGCTTCTTCAGCTCAAGAATCTGGCCTTCAAGGTCGGCGACGGGTTTTTCAAAATCGAGATAGTTGTACATCGGGCCTGACTGTTCGTGCTTTTTCCAAAGGGATTAGCGCTATTGCGAGCCTGAAAAAGGCTGTTTTACGGCGCTTTACATATTCACTACTGGCTCATCTTGCAAATTTTTGATTTTCTCATAACCGGACAGAGGCTAATCGGCAAGCGGATGATGCTCGCTCACAAGCTTATGCAGTCTTTCCTCCAGAACATGCGTATAGATTTGTGTGGTGGAAATATCGGCATGGCCGAGTAATTGCTGCACGGTGCGCAGATCGGCGCCATTCTGCAGCAGATGGCTGGCAAAGGCGTGGCGAAGCACGTGCGGCGAGATAGCCGCCGCCGATAATCCTGCCCGCGCGGCAAGTCCCTTCAATTCGCGGGCAAAAACCTGACGCGCCAGATGGCCGCTTTCCGAAAAAGCCGGAAACAGCCATGGATTGTCATCGCTGCCGGGCAAGGAATCCCGCAAGGTGAGGAAGCGCTGTAGCGCTTCGCGTGCCTTGGGCGAAAGCGGAACCATGCGTTCCTTGGAGCCCTTGCCGCGCACTAGCAGAAAGCGGTGGTCGGTGCGCGCGACGGTGACGGGCAGGCCGACAAGTTCCGAGACACGAAGCCCCGTGGCATAGAGCGTTTCGAGAAGCGCATGAAGGCGCAAGGCTTTGATGTGGTCAGTCGGCTCGGCTGTCTCATTGGTTTCGAGCATTGCACGGTCGAGAAGTCGCGTGACATGTTCTACGCTCATGATCTTCGGCAGCGGCTTTTGCTTCTTGGGCGCATCGACCGTGCCGGTCGGATCGTCCTGCCGATAGCCTTCCGAATAGAGAAAGCGGAAGAACTGGCGCAGCGCTGACAGACGTCGGGCCTGCGATGTTGCGGCAAAGCCTTCGGTTGCCATGGCATCGATGGTACCGCGAATATGGTCTGGCCCGGCTTCAGCCAGATTGACGCCCTGGGCTGACAGTGCCTCTGCCACTGCCTCAAGATCGCGCCGGTAGGATTCAAGCGTGTTTTCCGCAGCACCCCGTTCGGCGCTCATCATTTCCAGAAAATTCTCAATCGCCAGCGATGCGCGCATCGTCACTCCTGCGGTGCCTGTGACGATTGGGGTGCCGTATCGACAGCTTCTGCCGCAGCAGGCTCGGCCGTGGGAGCTGCCGGAGGCGCAATCGTGACCGGTTTCAGCTTTGAAGCCGGTATTTCGACGGTGATCTCGCGTATGTCCGGCTCAACGAAATTGGCAAGCGCATACATCGCGCCATAAACGATGGCGGCAACAAGAGCGATAAACAGGACGAGGCGCGTCAACGTAGGCATTCATCTTTTATGCTGTGGCATTGAGACGAAAGCAAGGAGAGGGAGACGAAAGCAAGGAGAGGAAAATGAAAGAGGGAGCGAGCGTGCAATCAGGCAAAAAAGCCGTATTTCCGGTCCTGCATGCCCTGAAAACCAATCAAAGCAATTGACGTCGCGCTGTTTTTCATGTGGAACCGGAGCAAATGGACGAGGTCAATGAGCGGTACGACAAAACAAAACAATCTACATGAGAAAGCGGAGATGATCCGCGATCTGCTCGGTTCGAAAGTCGTGGTGCTTGTGGGGTTGATGGGGGCAGGAAAATCCACCGTCGGACGCAAGGCGGCAGCCTTGCTCGGACTGCCGTTTCGCGATGCCGATACGGAGATTGAAGCGGTTTCCCGCATGACCATTCCTGAATTGTTCGAAGCCTATGGCGAGGTCGAGTTCCGCGATCTCGAGCGCCGCGTCATCATGCGTCTGCTCGAAGACGGGCCGATGGTTCTGGCAACCGGTGGCGGGGCCTACATGAATGCCGAAACACGCGCGGCAATCGGTCGTGCAGGTGTCTCCGTCTGGCTCAATGCGGAAATCGATATTCTGATGGAGCGCGTATCGCGCCGCCAGAACCGCCCGCTGCTGAAGAACAGCGATCCGCGCGGCGTCATGCTGCGGCTGATGAACGAACGCTATCCCGTCTATGCGCTGGCCGATCTCCAGTTGATGACCCGCGACGACAAGAAGGAAGTGATCGCTGCCGAACTGCTCGATGTTCTGGCGGATCATCTCGAAAATTTAGAGGCTCAGTCGGTTCGGTAGAAGGAACCGCTGATTTCCCAGAGCATTTCCTGCTTTGCATGAGTCATTGGAAATGCTCTAGTTTTTGTTTTTACGCGCATCTTGTCCGAAAACCGCTTCGCACTTTTCGGGATGCGCTCTAGCCGCATGATATTGGAGACTACGCATGAATGCGCCTTTGACCGCCGATGCCAGTGTCACAACCGTTCCCGTCTCGCTTGGCGACCGTTCCTACGACATTCTGATCGGCAAGGGGCTGGTTGATCGTGCGGGCGAGGAAGTGGCAAGGCGTCTGAAAGGCGTGCGCGTGGCGGTGGTGACAGACGAAAATGTCGCCAACGCTCATCTGGAACGCCTCACTGCAAGCTTTGCCAAGGCCGGTATTGATGTAACGCCGATCATCGTTGCGCCGGGTGAGAAATCCAAATCCTTCGCCACGCTGGAAACCGTGACCGATGCTGTACTGGCAGCACGGCTCGAGCGTGGCGACGCAGTCGTGGCGTTTGGCGGCGGTGTGGTTGGCGATCTTTCCGGCTTCGTCGCCGGTATCGTACGGCGTGGCATGAATTTCGTGCAGATGCCGACTTCGCTTCTGTCGCAGGTTGATTCCTCCGTCGGTGGCAAGACCGGGATCAACACGGCACATGGCAAGAATCTTGTCGGTGTCTTTTATCAGCCCCAGCTTGTTTTGGCCGATACGGAAGTTCTCGATACGCTGAGCCCGCGCGAATTCCGGGCGGGTTACGCCGAAGTTGCAAAATACGGTCTGATCGATCGTCCCGACTTTTTCGAATGGCTGGAACAGAACTGGCAGGAGGTTTTCTCCGGCGGTGCGGCGCGGACGCAAGCCATCGCCGAATCCTGCCGTTGCAAGGCTGCTGTCGTTGCCCGCGACGAGCGCGAAACCGGTGATCGCGCGCTTCTCAATCTCGGCCATACGTTCGGCCATGCGCTGGAAACGGCGACCGGTTACGATTCAAGCCGCCTCGTGCATGGCGAAGGTGTGGCGATCGGCATGGCGCTGGCCCATCGCTTTTCCGTCAAGATGAACCTGTGCGGTATCGAGGATGCGGAGCGCGTCGAAGCGCATCTGAAGACTGTCGGCCTGCCATACTGCTTGCCGGATGTGCCGGGCGGATTGCCCCCGGCGGAAAAGTTGATGGACTATATTGCGCAGGACAAGAAAGTGGCGCGCGGTGCGCTCACCTTCATCCTGACGCGCGGCATCGGCCAGTCCTTTATTGCCAAGGACGTGCCGCCCGCAGCCGTGCTAGAGTTTTTGAAAGAACGTCTGGAAACGAAATAATACCAAGTCTCGGTGAGTTTGACTCATCGAGACTTGGTTAAGCCAGTGCGGCGATTGAGCAACTTCAGGGCGTGATGCGTTAGCATCTTAGCGCCCTGCTATAAGAGGACAAGGCGAATGGCTTTCGAGCTCTGGGTTATGTGCGGCATTATCCTGCTCTGCGTCATTCTCTCCGCGTTCTTTTCAGGGTCCGAAACGGCGCTGACGGCAGCGTCGCGCGCCCGCATGCTCACGCTTGAGCATAATGGAGACGACCGCGCAGGGCTGGTCCAGCGCCTCATTGGTCGCCGCGACCGGCTGATCGGCGCGCTTTTGATCGGCAATAATCTCGCCAATATTCTGGCTTCATCGATCGCCACCAGCATTTTCCTCAACCTGTTCGGCGATGCGGGCGTCGCCTATGCGACACTGGCAATGACGGTCATTCTGGTCATCTTCGCGGAAGTGCTGCCGAAATCCTGGGCGATTGCAGGCCCTGATCGGTTTGCGCTCGGTGTGGCGCGCGGCGTGTCGCTGGTCGTGCTGATCCTCGGCCCTGTTTCCAGTGTCGTGAACCGGATCGTGCGTGCGATCCTCAAGGCTTGCGGCATCAATCTTGCCGCTGGTCGTTCCATGCTGAGCCCGCAGGACGAATTGCGCGGCGCGGTCGAGGTGCTGCATCGCGACAAGTCGCTCATCAAGGAAGACCGCGACCAGTTGGGCGGCCTCCTCGACCTCAAGGAACTGGAGGTGAGTGACGTGATGGTGCATCGGACCTCGATGGGTACCGTCAATGCCGATGCTCCGGCGGATGAGATCGTGCGTGATATTCTTGCCAGTCCGCATACGCGCATGCCGCTTTGGCGCGACGATATCGACAATATTGTCGGCATCATCCACACCAAGGATCTGTTGCGCACACTTTATGATGTCGACAATGATTTTACGCGCATCGATATCATGAAGGTCGCGCGCAAGCCGTGGTTTGTGCCGGATACGACGACATTGCAGGACCAGCTCGACGCGTTTCTTCGCCGCAAGGCGCATATTGCCATCGTCGTCGATGAATATGGCGATGTGCAGGGGCTGGTGACGCTCGAGGATATTCTGGAAGAAATCGTCGGCGATATTGCCGACGAGCACGATATCGAAATCCAGGGTGTTCGCCTGCAGCCGGACGGTTCAGTGATCGTCGACGGCTCGCTGCCGATTCGCGATATCAACCGTGCCCTTGACTGGTCTTTACCCGATGAGGAGGCAACCACGATTGCTGGTCTGGTTATTCATGAGACCCAGACCATTCCCGAAGTGAAGCAGGCTTTCACCTTTTACGGGAAGCGCTTTTCCGTCCTGAAGAAGGAAAAGAACCGGCTGACACGGTTGCGTATCGTACCGCTCGATGCCGATGGCAAACCGGCCCCGATTGTCACGGCGCTGCCCCAATAACGGGTAATCCGCTGCAGGATTCTATTTAACATTCTGATTTTCAAATACTTTTCTGAATTCCCAAAGCTATTTTTTCGTCTGAAACCTTGGCCTGCAGCTTTGCGATTGCAGATTCCTCATAATATTTTCGAGTGCCTCTTATTAGATAAAACGAATAAAAAATGTAATAATTCCTAATATGCTAAATAAACAACCAGTAGACGTGAATAAAATATTGTTGAAATTATTGTAAGTATAATGTTATATAGAATTCATGGCATGTTGTGGCCATTGTGTATGGCTTATATTAGGATGCGAAAACTTCGGGTGAATTATTATTCTATTTGTTATTTATAATGAAGAGATAAAACCTTCTTTCGTTCGTTTATACTGGTTTCATTCCGGGAATTTCATTTCTCCGTAAAGTTCGATCCATAGTGTAAAGGTGCCTGCGAGGGCGCCTTTACACGTTTCTGGAATTGTCTCTCCCCCATCCGATTACGTGGCTAGTCATTCTCCCGTCAGTGACGGCAAGTCGAGGCTGGGGCGGGAAAGGCTAATCTGAAAATTATTCAACGCCGCGTCTGTTCATCGGGAGCCGAGGGCTCAAGCGCCAATGCGTGCACACCGCCGTCGAGCTCGTCCTTCAAAAGCGCATTGATGGCGCGATGACGCTCGATGCGACTCATTCCGGCAAAAGCCTCGGCAACGATGCGGATGCGGAAATGGGTTTCTCCGGTTCCGTCATAGACCTCGTGCTGGCCGCGTTCTTCGTGATGATGTCCGGCGTGGAGGTGGCTTTCATTAATGACTTCAAGCCGTTCGGCAGCGAAAGCCGTGGTCAGTTTGGCTTCCATTGCGCTTTGTTTGCTATTGTGAATGGACATTTGGACCACTTCTCCCCATATAGACGCTGTGCCTCATATAACGCTGCTTCGGTGGCAAAAGGTGGGGCAAATCCGCACAGGAAAGCCACCTGCTTCAAAATTTCGCCCAGTTGAAATGGCTCAAAGCCATACCGGACGAAATGTCAATTCTTGTTCAGCAACTCATAATCCGCATAATTCGATTCGATGACAACGAACTCAAAATTTTTCGACAGTATCCGTATCAAGCCCAAGAAGACCGCAGAAGCGAAGGCTTCGGGGCCTTGCTGCCAGTGGGACGGATGCGACAAGCCAGGCACGCATCGCGCGCCTGTCGGACGCATGCGTGAAGGCGAGTATTTCCGCTTCTGTGTTGATCACGTGCGGGAATATAACAAAAATTTCAATTACTTCTCTGGTCTTTCCGATGGAGACATCGCGAAATTCCAGAAGGATGCGATCACGGGCCATCGCCCGACCTGGTCGACGACTGCGAATTCCACCGCCAAACCGCGCACATCGCCGGATGTGGCCAAGATGCGCTCCGGCTCGGCCTCCTATCACAACCGTATCCGCGATCCCTTCAATCTTTTCAAGGAAGCCAAGGGACACGCGCCGGGTCAGAAGGCCCAGCGCAAACCGCGTACGCTCGAGATAAAGGCGCTGGCGACGCTCGGTCTTGAACCAAATTCGACTAGCGATAAGATCAAGGCGCGCTATAAAGAGCTGGTAAAGCAGCACCATCCCGATGCGAATGGTGGTGATCGCGGATCGGAAGAAAGATTCCGCGATGTTATTCAGGCTTATCAATTGCTCAAGCAGGCAGGTTTTTGCTAAAGCCTGTTTGGGCCTGACAGGCCGACTATGGGAGCCGTCGTCGATAGCTCCAACGGACATTCTTCTGCCGCGCGATTGCGTGGATGCAAGCACGGATGCCCGCAACGAATTACGGAAGGGGCATACCGTCCGGCTCGCCGGAAAATATGCCCACGGATGAAAGTTGAATGTCGCGGCCGGTCGCTGCCTGCCGCTCTGGAGGCATGATGAACAAGGTTGAGCGGGATATAGCCAATTTGCCGGATACAACGGTTTCGGTGCGTGACGTGTTCGGGATTGATTCCGACATGACCGTGCCGGCCTATGCGGCAGGCGATTCCTATGTGCCGGAGCTTGATCCGGATTATCTTTTCGACCGTCAGACGACGCTCGCGATCCTTGCAGGCTTTGCCTATAACCGTCGTGTGATGGTTTCCGGCTATCACGGCACTGGCAAGTCGACCCATATCGAGCAGGTCGCAGCGCGCCTCAACTGGCCGTGTGTCCGCGTCAACCTCGACAGCCATGTCAGCCGTATCGATCTCGTCGGCAAGGACGCCATCGTCGTGAAGGATGGCGTTCAGGTTACCGAGTTCAAGGACGGTATCCTGCCTTGGGCCTATCAGCACAATGTGGCGCTGGTGTTCGATGAATATGATGCCGGTCGCCCGGATGTGATGTTCGTCATCCAGCGTGTTCTGGAATCCTCGGGCCGCCTGACCTTGCTCGACCAGAGCCGTGTCATCCGCCCGCACCCGGCTTTCCGTCTGTTCGCGACCGCCAACACCGTTGGCCTCGGCGACACCACCGGCCTCTATCACGGCACCCAGCAGATCAACCAGGCACAGATGGACCGCTGGTCCATCGTGACGACGCTGAACTATCTGCCGCACGACAATGAAGTGAACATCGTTCTCGCCAAGGCCAAGCATTATCAGAATGCCGAAGGCCGCGAGATCGTGAACAAGATGGTGCGTGTGGCCGACATGACCCGCCAGGCCTTCGTCAATGGCGATCTTTCGACCGTCATGAGCCCGCGTACGGTCATCACATGGTCAGAAAACGCCGCGATCTTCAACGATGTCGGCTTTGCCTTCCGCCTGACCTTCCTCAACAAGTGCGACGAACTGGAACGCCCGATTGTGGCAGAGTTCTATCAGCGCGCTTTCGGCGTGGAGCTGCCGGAATCGGCAGCCAATATCGTTCTCGCCTGATGTGGAAGAAGCCTGCCGCCTGATAATTATCCGGCGGCAGAGCAATGTCTGATGCGGGGGCGGTCAGCTTCGCCCTTGCTTGAAAGCGAAGTCAGGATAGGCATATGTCGGGCCAGAAGTCAGGAATAGGCGATAATTCGCGCGAGCGTAAACCGGGACCGGTGGATTCCGAACCGTTCAAGCGTGCTCTAACGGCTTGCGTCCGTGCTATTTCCGGCGAGCATGAGCTGGAGGTGGCGTTTACCAATGATCGCCCGGCATTGAGCGCTAATCGCGCTCGTCTTCCCGACCTGCCGAAGCGTCCGACCGCACATGATATTGCCGTCACACGCGGCCTCGGCGATTCCATGGCACTGCGTCAGGCGCGTCATAATCCGCGCATTCACGCGAGCTTCGCCCCGGAAGGAAAGCAGGCGCGCGCGATTTACGACGCAGTCGAGCAGGCGCGTGTGGAAGCCATCGGCGCCCGCGCCATGTCCGGCATGGCGGACAATCTTTCCACCATGCTGGCCGATAAATATAGCCGCGCCAATTTTGCTGCCGTGACGGCCAAGGAAGATGCGCCGCTCGAGGAAGCCGTGTCGCTTCTGCTGCGCGAAAAGCTGACCGGGCGGGCTGCACCTGCGGAAGCGGGGCAGGTGCTCGAACTGTGGCGCGATTGGATCGAGCAGAAGGCGGCAGCCGACATTGCGCGGCTTGGCGATAATCTCGACGATCAGCAGGCTTTTGCGCGCACGGTGCGCGACATGCTCGCCTCGATGGACATGGCGGAAGAGCTGTCGCAGGAAGAGCCGAGCGACGACGAAGAGCAGAATGACGAGCAGACGCCGGATTCCGACGAAAACGAGGAAGGCGGCGACGAGAGCCAGGAAGGTTCCGATTCCGCCGAGAGCGAGGAATCCGACAGTTCGAGTGATGAAGGCGAGCAGGGCGAGATGGATGCCGCCGATGCTTCCGCCGATGAAATGGACGACAGCGACGATATCGACGCGGAAACGCCGGGCGATACACGCCGTCCAAACCAGCCTTTCGCTAATTTTTCCGAGCATGTCGATTACAAGGTCTTCGCGCGCGAGTTTGACGAAGAGGTCGAGGCGACCGATCTTTGCGACGAGGCGGAACTCGACCGCCTGCGTGGCTTCCTCGACAAGCAGCTTGCCAATCTGCAGGGCGTGGTCGGGCGTCTGGCCAACCGCTTGCAGCGCCGCCTGATGGCGCAGCAGAATCGCTCCTGGGATTTCGATCTGGAAGAGGGCTATCTCGATTCGGCCCGTCTTGTGCGCATCGTCATCGATCCGACACAGCCGCTTTCCTACAAGCAGGAGCGCGATACGGATTTCCGCGATACGGTCGTGACGCTGGTGCTGGACAATTCCGGCTCCATGCGCGGTCGTCCGATCACGGTTGCCGCGACCTGCGCGGATATTCTCGCCCGTACGCTGGAACGCTGTGGCGTGAAGGTGGAGATTCTGGGCTTTACCACCAAGGCATGGAAGGGCGGCCAGTCGCGCGAAGCGTGGCTTGGGCGCGGCAAGCCTGCCAATCCGGGTCGCCTCAATGATCTGCGCCACATCGTCTACAAGAGCGCCGATGCGCCATGGCGTCGTTCACGGCGCAATCTCGGCCTGATGATGCGCGAAGGTCTGCTCAAGGAAAACATCGACGGCGAAGCGCTGATCTGGGCGCATCAGCGGCTGCTGGCGCGTCCTGAACAGCGCAAGATCCTGATGATGATTTCGGATGGCGCGCCAGTCGACGACTCGACGCTTTCCGTCAATCCGGGGAATTACCTTGAGCGTCACCTGCGCGCTGTGATCGAGGAAATCGAAACGCGCTCTCCCGTGGAACTGATTGCCATCGGTATCGGCCATGATGTCACGCGCTATTATCAGCGTGCCGTCACGATTGTCGATGCGGAAGAGCTGGCCGGCGCCATGACGGAGCAACTTGCCTCGCTGTTCGAGGAACAGGGTGCTGCGGCGTCGGGCAAGGGCAGGCGACGGGCTGGCAGACGATAAAATGAAGGGGCCATCAGGCCCCTTTTTCATGCCTTTTCCGCCGTTGCCCGGTTTGGCGCGTAAAGTGTCGGAGCAAAGACGGCGAGAACCGCGCCATAGGGGATCAGCATCAGCGTTCCCATGATGACCTTCACGAAGAAGTCACCGAAAGCCAGCGACGCCCAGAGCGGCACGCCGAGGCCGAGGAAGGATGCCGGTTCAGCAAGTGACGAATCGGGCATTCCCGTCAGCCTGTCGATCCAGCCAAAACCGGCTGCGAAAGCAATCGAGAAGAACAGGATCGTATCCAGCACCGAGCCGAACATGGCGGCGGCAAAGGGAGCCTTCCACCAGGTCTTGCGACGCAGGCGATCGAAGACGGTGATGTCCATCAACTGTGCGAGAAGGAAGGCGGAACCGGAGGCAATCGCAATACGCGGGGTCGCGAGCCAGATCGACATGATGACGCCAAGCACGAAACCGGCATAGACGACCTTGCGCGCGGCAGCAGGGCCGAAGCGGCGATTCGTCAGGTCATTGACAAGAAAGGCGACGGGATAGGTAAAGGCGCCGTAGGTGAGCACTTCACCGAGGCCGAAATGCTGGAAGGGATATTGGACAAGTATGTTCGACGCGGCAACTGCCACGCACATGGCCAGTATCGCAGGCATAAGCCGGGAATAAGAAGGTGTCTCGATTGACATTTTTTTATCCTGGGTGATGGAACCAGCAAAAAAGGCCGACAAAAGCCGGCCTTTTTTGTCGAAATGTTTGGCCGGAAGCTTAGGCAGCGACTGCTTCAGCCTGCTTCTTTGCGATCTGACGCTTCAGCAGGCGAGCGCGCTGCGACAGTTCCTTGTCGTCAGACTTGACGAGGAACGCATCGAGACCGCCGCGATGTTCAACCGAACGCAGGGCGTTGGCAGAAACGCGCAGACGATAGCTCTGGCCGAGTGCTTCGGAGATCAGCGTAACATTGCAGAGGTTCGGCAGAAAGCGGCGACGCGTCTTGTTGTTCGCGTGGCTGACATTGTTGCCGTACTGGACCGACTTGCCGGTCAATTCACAAGCGCGGGACATTTTGGTCTCACCTTTAATTACGTTCTTTTCAGGCCCCGACCCGAATGTCCGAATTCAAGCAATCAACGCAGTTTGATGCTGCTGGCGCGCGATTTCGGACAGGCGGCCTATTGGGAAAGTCGCGTTTCTATAGTGACAGCAGCCGTTGCAGTCAAGTGAGATTCCGTATCCATCGCGCAAAGACGCGGTTTTCAGGCTTTCGCATGGTCTTCACGAAAGCTTGCGATCATAACTTCGCCGGTTTTGCCTGCTGCACAGATACTGTATCGAAGAATCTCACGCAACTTTGTGGCGTTCCAATGTGGTTGAAAACCATCGTGGAGACGCCGGACGAAAAACAAGTCGCAAGCTGGGATAAAGCGGATCTGCTTTGGGTTTTTGTCTTTACGCATGTCTCTATCGGAAAACCAGTTCCCATTTTTCCGAGATGTGCTTTAGCGGAAGGAATGCGCGCATGATCGAACCGTCGCATAAGTTGAAGCCTGTCTGGCACCGGCTAGCGCATTATGGTGTGTTGACCTTTGCAGGACTGGTCATTGCGAGCGGATCGGCCAACGCCAATGATCTTTATCGGACCGAATACGATATCTCCATTTTCGGGCTTTCGATTGCGCGATCGGCCATAGAAACCACGGTCAATGGCGCCAATTACAATCTCAACGGTCGCTTTCTGACTTCCGGTCTGGCGCGGGTATTCGACGATACGGATGGAACCGTACACGTTACCGGCAGTGCGGTCAGCGGTAAGGTCGTGCCCAGGAGCTTCGATCTGGCCTATAAGCATGGCCGCAAGAACAAGAGCACGACGATCCGTTTTGCCAATGGCAATGTGGTCGCGGCAGAAAACCAGCCGCCGGTTAAAAAGCGCGATCCCTGGGTGGAAACATCGCCGCAGGATCTTCTCAATGTCAGCGATCCGTTGAGTGCATTGATGATACCGGCAAAGAACGGCCGGGCGGTCTGCGACCGCTCGCTGAGTGTGTTCGATGGCCAGATGCGCGCGGAGATCAAGCTTGCCTTCAATGGCACCGAATCGTTTACGACCGACGGCTTCACCGGCGAATCGGTTATCTGCTCGGCAAAGTTCGTTCCGGTTTCCGGATATCAGAAGGGCAAGAAGGCCATCGATTATCTGAGCAATCGCAGCCGGATGACGATTTCCTTCGCATCGCTGGGCAATTCGGGCATTTATGCACCCGTTGTAGCGCGGATCGGCACGCGGATCGGCACGCTCAAGATCGAGGCCACCCGCTTTTCCAAGGTAAACTGACCAGCGGTCAGAATTCAATGCTTGGGATGTGCGCATTCCTCGTGGTTGCCGAGAATCTCTATAACGCGGCACTGGTCGATCCGGCCATGGGCAGTGCATTCCAGCATGCGTTGCAGTTCGGTTTTAAGCGAGAGCAGTTTTGCGATGCGATGTTCCACATCGCTCAAGCGTGCGCGCGCGATGGCGTCGGCCGCCGCGCATGACTGGTCGGGATTATCCTGAAGATCAAGCAGGGTGCGGATGGCATCCACCTCGAAACCCAGATCGCGTGCATGCCGAATGAAAAGCAGCCGCTGCACGTCGTTCTGGTCATAAAGGCGGCGATTGCCATTGCTGCGCGGCGGTGAGGATAGCAGGCCGATCTGCTCGTAATAACGAATCGTCGGCACTTTGACGCCGCTGGCCTTCGATGCTTCGCCGATCGATACATTCATGATCATTTTCCGCTTGCTCCTCTAGTCGCTAGAGGATGTAGACCTTGCTTGAGACAATTCAAGAGCGGTCATGAAAAGAGCAGATCATGAGTGAAACATTGAACCAGATTCGCTTTCGCATCGATGGAATGGATTGCGCATCCTGCGCAGCCAAGATCGATACTGCCGTGCGACGGGTGCGTGGTATCGAGGATGTGTCCGTTTCTGTCACGGCAGGGACGATGACTGTCAGCCACGATGGAACAGGCGATCTCGACAAGGTTGCGAGCAAGGTCCGCAGCCTCGGCTATGGTGTCGAACCGATTGCTGAGGAAACAAAAGGCGGGGAAAAAACCGTAGCGAAACATGAGCATTCGCACGATCATTCTCACCACGACCACGACCACGACCACGACCATAGTGCGTGCGGGGGGCATCATGATCATCACGATCACGCCCACAACCATGAAGCTCATGACAAGGTTATTGCCGTAACGGCCAACAGTTTCCGCTTTCAGGTCGATGGCATGGATTGCGCATCCTGCGCGGCCAAGATCGATACTGCCGTGCGGCGGGTGTCGGGCGTAACGGATGTGTCCGTTTCCGTGACCAATGGCGCGATGACCGTCAATCATGATGGAACGGCACAGAGCGGTGAAATTGCCGGAAAGGTGACAGCGCTGGGCTACAAGACCGCGCTTGCCGAAATGGCTCTCCCCGGTGCCAGTTCAGCGCGGAAGACAACAGCGCCGACAAAGCCACTGCCGTGGTGGCGCTCGAAAAAAGGCCAGATGATGCTTGCCTGCGGCGGCGGGCTGGTCGCGGCCTATATTGTCGGGCATCTTTATCCATCCATCGCGCTCTGGGCCTTCACGGCTGCGATGCTGATCGGTCTCGTGCCGATTGCCAAGCGCGCCTATATGGCGGCCATCAACGGCACGCCGTTTTCCATCGAGATTCTGATGACGATCGCTGCAGTGAGCGCGATGTTCATCGGCGCGACCGAGGAAGCGGCAGCCGTCGTGTTTCTGTTTCTGGTTGGCGAGCTCCTTGAAGGCGTTGCCGCCGGAAAGGCGCGCGCCAGCATTCAATCCCTGACCACGCTGGTGCCGAAGACAGCCTTTCTTGAGAAAAACGGGGCGACCACCGAAGTTGCCGCCGACAGCCTGGCGGTCGGCGATGTGATCTCCGTGCGTCCGGGCGACCGTATGCCTGCGGACGGCGAAATCCTGACGGGCGAAAGCGCTGTCGATGAAGCGCCGGTCACCGGTGAAAGCACGCTGGTCGGGAAGGCTGAAGGCGACACGGTTTTTGCGGGTACGATCAACGGCGACGGCGTGTTGCGGGTCCGGGTCACGGCTGCGGCGCAGGACAACACCATCGCCCGCGTTGTGCGGCTGGTCGAGGAGGCGCAGGAAGCCAAGGCGCCGACGGAACGTTTCATCAATCGCTTCTCGACCTACTACACGCCGGGCGTGGTGGTTGTGGCCGCACTCGTCGCCATTCTGCCGCCGCTTGTCGCGGGTGGCGACTGGAATGAATGGGTCTACAAGGGGCTTGCGATCCTTCTGATCGGTTGCCCCTGCGCGCTGGTCATATCTACGCCTGCTGCCATTGCAGCGGCTCTCTCGTCGGGCGCACGGCGCGGCCTTCTGATGAAGGGCGGTGCGGTGCTGGAAACTATCGGTAAAATCACGGCGGCCTGTTTCGACAAGACCGGCACGCTGACCGAAGGCAAGCCGAAGGTGACAGATGTTCTCGCTGGTGACCTGCCCGAAGATGAGGTGCTGCGTCTTGCAGCCTCTCTGGATGTGGGCTCAAGCCATCCGCTGGCGCTGGCGATTGTCGGTGCCGCAGAACAGCGCAGCCTGAAACTGTCCGTTATCACGCAGGGCAAGGCCCATGGCGGCAAGGGTGTTTCAGGGACGGTTGGTGAAATGGACCTGTTTCTGGGGTCGCGCCGCGCCGCCAATGATATTGCGGCCATTCCGGATGCGCTGGCGAGCCGTATTGCCGCCTGCAACGATGACGGCAAGACCGTCTCTGTCCTTGTTGCCAACGGCAAGATTGCCGGTGCAATCGCCATGCGTGATGAACCGCGCGCCGATGCGATTGCCGGTTTGCAGGAATTGAAGGCGGCTAATATTCGTACGGTTATGCTGACCGGCGATAATCGTCGTACCGCAGAAGCCATTGGACACGACCTTGGTATTGAGGTGCGGGCAGAGCTTCTGCCGGAAGACAAGCAGCGCATCGTCGGCGAGTTGCGTAAAGAGGGTCTGATCGTCGCCAAGGTCGGTGATGGCATCAACGATGCGCCAGCGCTGGCTGCCGCCGATGTCGGCATCGCCATGGGCGGCGGCACCGATGTGGCGCTGGAAACCGCCGACGCCGCAGTTTTGCACGGACGCGTTGGCGATGTGGCGGAAATGGTCGATCTTTCCAGGCGAACCATGCGCAATATCCATCAGAACATTGCCATAGCGCTCGGTTTGAAAGCTGTCTTTCTGGTGACCACTGTGCTGGGCATTACAGGCCTCTGGCCCGCGATTCTGGCCGATACAGGCGCAACCGTTCTCGTGACTCTCAACGCTTTGCGGCTTCTCAGGCAACCGGCGCGATAAACTAATTGCTCGCGCTCCGTCCCTCATCCTGAGGAGCGGCCCGAGAAATCGAGGGCCGTGTCTCGAAGGGCGAGGGACGGCTCCATTTTAGGTGATTAACTGTCTCCAATCTTTCGAGACGGTATCCTTCGCGAGCTCAGGATACCTCCTCAAGATGAGGCGATGGGCAATCGCCCGAAAATTTACTCGCCGATCAGAACGCGGATGCGCTCGCTATATTGCTTGCCGAAGGCGAGATGTTCGGGATTGATATCCTTCAATTCGTCCACCAACTGCGGCTCACTCTCGGCATCAGCGGCGGCAAGGCTGCTCATGAGGGCGAAATAGCCGAGAATATAGTCGTGCGGCGTAATGTTCTGGGCCTTGAGCACTTCAACCACCTGCGGGCGGGATTCGACGCTCTTCACCATCTTGTCGAAGGAAGGCGTGGCATCCTGTCCTTCCTCGTCAGTGGCGGAAAGTTCCATGCCGCCTAGCTGCTCCTGTACTTTTTCCATGCGTGACAGGAAATCTTCGCTCAGCTTGAAATTGTTGATTTCGGCAGGCGTCTGCTTCGGCGCGACATCAAGCAGGTCGTCGGCAAACGCGACGCCTGTGGAAACGGGCAGGGCGATAAGGGAAAGGCCGAGGAAAACGGCGCAGCCTGCAATCTTGAAACGGGAAAACACCGTCATTGTTCTATCCTCGAACTGTGGAACGATTCGCGCTCTCAAATAGTAATAACATATGTCAGAACATATCCTTGCGCTTGCGTATTTCGGCAAACACGGCTTCGTCGGGTGCATCCTGCAGGCCGAGGCGGCTGCGAATGCCAGCATCATGCCAGCGCAGGAAGGGGTTCGTCGCCATTTCAAGCGCGATGCTTGACGGCAATGTCATGCGATCCGCGGCGCGAAGCCGCGCAATCTCGGTGGCACGTTCCTTGAGCGCGGAATTGGCCGGGTCGATGGTGAGCGCAAAGCGGGCATTGCTTTCGGTATATTCATGGCCGCAATAGACCGCCGTGTCGCCGGGAAGCGCAATCAGCTTCTGCAATGACTGGAACATGGTGAGCGGCGTTCCCTCGAAAAGCCGTCCGCAGCCCAGCGCGAACAGTGTATCGCCCGTGAAGACGGCTTTCGCATCGGGAAGATAATAGGATACTTCGCCCGCCGTATGGCCGGGCGTCGCGATGACCTTCACCCGGAAGAGACCGAAGGTGAATTCGTCGCCATCTTTCACCGTGCGGTCGATACCGGGAATCTTTGTTTCTTCCGCCTTGGGACCGATGATGTTGACCCCGTATTTCGCCTTCAGCGCTTCATTGCCCTCAACGTGGTCGAGATGGTGATGCGTGGTGAAGATGAAATCGAGCGTCCAGCCGCGCCGCTTCAGCGCCGCTTCGATTGCCGCTGCATCAGGCGCATCGATGGATGCGGTCAGTGCGCTTTGCGGGTCGTGGATCAGGACGCCATAATTGTCGCTGCGGCAGATGAACTGTTCGATTTCAAGCCGTGGTGCGATACTATTCATGGCGTCCGTCCTCCTGTTATGATGCGGTCTTGTTGTCTTCCGTCAGTGTATGCTTCTGGATAAGCGGCATTTGTAAAAGCGTGAAGACAATGGTGATGGGCATAATGCCCCACACCTTGAACGATACCCAGGCATCGGTCGAGAAGTTCCGCCAGACAAGCTCGTTGACTACGGCGAGAAAGATGAAGAACAGGCCCCAGCGGAAGGTTAACTTGCGCCATCCCTCGGCATCCAGCTTGAAAGCCGAATCGAACACATAACCAAGCAGGGATTTGCCGAAGAAGAGGCCGCCGAGCAGAATCACACCGAACAGCGTGTTGACGATGGTGGGCTTCATCTTGATGAAGGTGTCGTTGTGCAGCCAGAGTGTCAGCGCGCCGAATACCAGCACGACGATGCCTGAGACAAGCGGCATGATAGGCAGCGTGCGCGTCATCACCCATGAAATGGCGAGCGCGATCACAGTTGCGGCCATGAATAGGGCGGTTGCCAGAAAGATCGGCGCGCCGATGGAAGCCAGCACCGGGAAACGCTCGATCAGGCTTTCTCCACGCGCATTGGCGAAAAAGAAGACAAGAAGCGGTCCCAGCTCCAGCGCAAGCTTGAGCAGCGGCGGGACTTCCTTGCGTTCTGCTTCGGTCTTTTGTGACGGATCGCGTTCGAAAACGGGATGCTCCATCAGGCAACTCCTGCGATGGCACGGGCAAAATCCTTGGCCGCAAAGGGTTCCAGATCGTCGACACCTTCGCCGACACCGATGAAATAGATCGGCAGTTTATGCTTGGCCGAGATGGCGACAAGAATGCCGCCCCGTGCCGTGCCGTCAAGCTTGGTCATGACCAGACCGTTGACGCCGGCAATATTCTTGAAGATTTCGACCTGATTAAGGGCATTCTGGCCTGTTGTGGCGTCGAGCGTCTGAAGCACTGTATGCGGTGCTTCCGGATCGTGCTTGCCCAGCACGCGCACGATCTTGGCCAGTTCTTCCATCAGTTCGGCCTTGTTCTGCAACCGTCCTGCCGTATCGATGATGAGGACGTCGCTGCCCGCTTCCTTGGCCTTTTCCCATGCATCATAGGCAAGCCCCGCCGCATCGGCACCGAGCTTGGAGGAGACGACCGGCGAACCGGTGCGTTCGCCCCAGATATGCAATTGCTCGATAGCGGCTGCGCGGAACGTATCGCCTGCCGCCAGCATGACCTTGAGGCCGCCCGCGGTCAGTTTCGCGGCCAGCTTGCCGATTGTGGTGGTCTTGCCGGTGCCGTTGACGCCGACCACGAGGATGACATGCGGCTTGTGCGACAGATCAAGCTCCAGCGGCTTTGCCACGGGGCTGAGAACCTTTTCGATTTCCGCACCCATGATGGTGCGCACTTCCTCGCCGGTCACGTCCTTGCCGTAGCGACCCGAGGCAAGTGCATCGGTCACGCGCATGGCGGTTTCAAGCCCGAGATCAGCCTGGATCAGCACGTCTTCAAGATCCTGCAGCGTGTCGTCATCAAGCTTGCGCTTGGTGAAAATGCCGCCGATGGATTCGCTGAGCGAATTCGATGAACGCAGCAAACCGCGACGCAGGCGCTCGAACCAGGATAGCTTTGGCTCAGGCGCTGCTTCAACCGGCGCTTTTTCCTGATGTTCTTCAACGGCCTTGGCGACCTTGACCTTTTTGGGCTTCACCGGCTCTGGCTGAGGTGCGGGTTCGACCGCTTCCTCTACAACCGATGCATCCGGAGCTTTTGCGACTTCCGGCTGTTCGGGTTCAGCGACAGGTTCCGGCTCGGGCTCGATTGCAGGTTCCGGCGCAGGTGCTTCAACCGCGATTGGTTCCATCACCGGAGGCTGTTCAATCGGAATTTCAATCTCGGCAACCGGATGCTCCGGTTCTGCCTTTTTGTCTTCAACCGTTTCAGTCGCAGGCTCTTCAATCGGCTCAGGCTCGCTGGCGATCACCGGTGCTTCCGGTTCGGAAATGACCACTTCAACGACGGTGTTTTCCGTTTCTTTGGGCGTTTCGACGGTTTCAGGAAGCTGTGTTTCCAAAGCCGTTTCAACAGCGTCGGGTGCCGGTTGTTCGACCGGCTTTTCCTCGACCTCCTTCTTGCCGAAGGAGAACATTTTCTTGATGAAACCCATTGCCATGAAATCTGATGCCCTTAAGCTTTAAGCCGCTTGCGGCTCTGCCTGACGGGTGAGGAGTTTTTCACCGTCATGGCCTGTCACGATACGTTCGATGATTTCGCCCGGTGCGCCACCGTCCACCGATGCCAGCGTAAAGCCTTCCGTGCGCGCAATGCCTTCCTTCTCGATCAACAGGCGCTGCGCAGTGCCGTTGAGAGAAGCGAGGTGCTTTTCATAAGCATGGTCGCCAACGGCACGCAAACGCGCTGCACGTTCCTTGACGATTTCGCGCCGTACTTGCGGCATGCGGGCGGCGGGCGTGCCTTCGCGTGCACTGTAGGGGAAGACGTGCAGGTGGGACAGTCCGCATTCCTCGACGATTTTCAACGAGTTTGCGAACATCTCTTCAGTTTCGGTCGGGAAACCGGCAATGATGTCCGCGCCGAAGACGATATCGGGGCGCAGCGAACGCACCGTTTCGCAGAAGCGGATCGAATCGTCGCGCAGATGGCGGCGCTTCATGCGCTTGAGGATCATGTCGTCGCCCGCCTGTAGCGACAGATGCAGATGCGGCATCAGGCGCTTTTCATTGGCAATCGCATCCATCAGATCGTCATCGGCCTCGATGGAATCGATGGAGGAAAGACGCAGGCGCTGCAGATCCGGCACCTGATTAAGAACCGTTTTCACCAGCTTGCCGAGACGCAGGCTTCCCGGAAGATCGGGACCGTAGGAAGTCATGTCCACGCCGGTCAGCACCACTTCGGCATAACCGTTGCCGACAAGGCGTTTGACCTGATCCACCACCGCGCCCATCGGAACAGAGCGGGAGTTACCACGTCCATAAGGAATGATGCAGAAGGTGCAGCGATGATCGCAGCCGTTCTGCACCTGCACGAAGGCACGCGCGCGGCCTTCGATGGCATCGACCATGTGGCTCGCGGTTTCGCGCACTTCCATAATGTCGTTGACGCGGACCTTTTCGAACTGGTTGACGCCGAAATCCGGCAGCATCCGGTAGGAATTGGATTTCAGTTTTTCTTCATTGCCGAGAATAAGATCGACTTCGTCCATGGCGGCAAAATTGTCCGCTTCGGTTTGCGCAGCGCAGCCGGTGACAATGATGCGCGCTTCCGGGTTTTCACGGCGTGCCTTGCGGATCGCCTGACGCGCCTGACGCACGGCTTCCGCCGTCACGGCGCACGTGTTGAAGATGATCGCGCCATCCTTCAATTCGCCAAGTCCGGCGGCATCGGCTTCGCGTTTCATCACCTCTGATTCATAGGTGTTGAGACGGCATCCGAATGTTACGACTTCCACCGACATCAGGCTGCACCCCTGTCAGTTGGCCTGTCATTCTGGGCGTCGCGGCTCCATTCGCCGGTTGCAGGATCGAAAGTGCCTGAGAATTCCCACTCGGCAGGGCCGGTCATCATGACGTGATCATCGTCGCGCCACTCGATCTTGAGCGGGCCGCCGGGAACATTGACGGTAACCGCGCGTCCGGTGCGGCGCGTACGCACTGCGGACACGGCTGCGGCGCAGGCGGCGGAACCGCAGGCACGGGTCGGACCGGCACCACGCTCCCATGTGCGCAGATCGATTGTCTCGGACGAAGTGACATGGGCAATCGAGATATTGGCGCGCTCCGGAAAGATCGGATGATGCTCCAGAAGCGGTCCGAACTTCTCCAGCTCATAGGACCAGACATCGCGGTCGACCCAGAAGATGGCATGCGGGTTGCCCATAGATGCGACCGAGGGCGAATGCAGCACCGGCGCGTCGATGGGGCCGACCTGCAGTTCGATCATGCGCGTATCGCGAAATTCTTCGGCAAGCGGAATGTCCTGCCAGTCGAAGCGCGGCTTGCCCATATCGACTGAAATCAGGCCGTCCTCATGCTCGGTCGCGGTCAGAATTCCGGCGCGGGTTTCGAAGGTGAAATCCTGCTTGCTGGTCTCGGCGGCCAGCGCCTGCACGACGCAGCGCGTACCATTGCCGCAAGCCTGCGCTTCCGTGCCGTCGCAATTGATGATCGCAATATAGTTGTCGGTTCCCGCCGTGCGCGGATCGTGGATCGCCATGATCTGATCGAAGGCGGTTTCGCTGTCGCCTGCAAGACGGATCGCGGCTTCAGGCGTAATCCGGTCGGCGCGACCGCGCATGTCGGCAACGATGATCTGATTGCCGAGCCCGTTCATCTTGGCGAAGGCTGCCCTGGTGGCCATAACTATCGTGGTTCCGTTTTCCTGTGGCTTTGGTCGATAAAAGCCTATGGGACAATTAGCGTCTATATGGCGGAAAAGCCCGCAAATTGCCAGTACCCGCGACAGATTGCGAAAAGTTGCGGCCTGAGTGTTCCTGCAGAACAGGCGCCATTATCGGAGAAACTGTGGCCTTCCTGTCCCAGTTTCAAGATTATTAAGCGGTTTCGAGCATTCTTGAAGAGTTTGGGAGGCAAAAATGACAGGTGCCGGTGTTGCTTTTTTAACCATATAGCCATTTTATCGGTCCAATATTGTCACAATGCAGGGCTTCGGTAGGTAGCCCGGGGCATCCCCACCCCAGATGAGAAATGCGGAAATGGAGAACCTGATGGGAATTTCGAAAGCAAGTCTGCTCGGCCTCGCGGCGGCTGGCATTGTCCTGGCCGGTTGCCAGAGCTCCCGGTTCGGCAATCTCGATACGGTTTCGCCACCACCGCCACCGCCGCCGGTCAATGCCGCTCCGGCAGGCACGGTGCAGAAGGGCAATCTTAATTCTCCCAATGCTTCGCAATTTCCGACGGCTCCGACCACGGACCCGAATGCGCAGCCCGGCACGCAGGTTGCAAGCCTGCCGCCGGCATCCGCGCCCGATCTGACGCCAGGCTCTGTCGCCGGTGTCTGGAACGCATCGCTCGGCGGCCAGAGCTGCAAGATCGCGACGCCGCAGACCAAATATGGTCAGGGCTTCCGCGCAGGTCCGTTGCGCTGCCCGGGTGAACTCGGCAATCTCGCTTCCTGGGCCGTCAACGGCAAGCAGCTCGTTCTCTATGATGCGAATGGCGGTACCGTCGCTTCGCTCTATTCGTCAGGACAGAGCCGCTTCGACGGACAGACGTCGGGCGGTCAGGCTGTTTCGCTTTCGCGCTAAGACATTCTTTCGCTTGGAGCGCATTTCGATCTGATTGAATCAGATCGAAATGCGCTCCAATTGTTTTGTTTGCCGCGCATCTTTCCCGAAAACCGTTTCACACTTTTCGGGATACGCTCTAAAGACAGGCGGATCATCGCGAGATGGTCCGCCGTTTTTGCAATTGAAAGGTTGAACGGAAGCAATCATGTCTTTCGACGGTAATCTGAAGGCGTTCCCCTCGGTTCGCGAACATTATGATGCGATGGTCGCGGCAGGTGATGTGGAAGCCGATCCCGCTCAACTCGAACTCACCGACCGTTACGACCGGCTGATCGAGGAAATCTGCACCAAACGCCTGTCACGCAAATCGAGCGCGCTCGGCTGGCTGTTCGGCAAGCGCAAGGAAGCAACGAGCATCATCAAGGGGCTTTACGTGCACGGCGAGGTCGGGCGCGGCAAGACCATGCTGATGGACATGTTCTTTTCGCTTCTGCCGGCGGAACGCAAGCGCCGCGCGCATTTCAACGACTTCATGGCCGATGTGCATGAGCGCATCTATGCGCATCGTCAGGCGCATAAGCGCGGCGAAACCAAGCAGGACGATCCGATCCCGCCGGTCGCCGATGCCTTGAGCCAGCAGGCGTGGGTTCTCTGTTTCGATGAATTCACAGTCACGGATATTGCCGATGCGATGATCCTGTCGCGCCTGTTCAGCGCCTTGTTCGCCCGTGGCGTGGTGCTGGTGGCGACATCCAACGTCGCGCCGGACAATCTTTATCGCGATGGGCTGAACCGGCAGCTCTTCCTGCCCTTCATCGGTATCCTCAAGCAGCATGTCGATGTGATCAACCTCGATTCGCGCACCGATTACCGCCTTGAAAAACTCGACCGCCAGCCAGTCTATCTGTCACCGCTGGGGTCTGAAACGACCAAGCGCATGGATGCGGCCTGGGCGGCGCAAAAGGACGGTGCGCACGAAAAGCCGGACGTCATCCGCATTAAGGGTCGCGACATCGAAGTGCCGCGCGCCATTTTGGGCGCGGCGCGCTTTACTTTCGATGCACTCTGTTCGAAGCCGCTTGGTGCCTCGGACTATATCGCTATCGTCAAGCACTATCCGACGCTGTTCATCGACGATGTGCCGGTGCTGGACTATTCGCGTCGCAATGAGGCCAAGCGCTTCATTCTGCTGGTTGACGTGCTCTATGATCACCACGCGCGCGTGTTCATTTCCGCTGAAGCCCAGCCGGAAAAGCTCTATCTTGCCAGCCAGGGCACAGAGGCGTTTGAGTTCGACCGCACCGCTTCCCGTCTCTTCGAGATGCAGAGCGCGGACTATCTGGCCGAACCGCCCGGCAAGGCCGGATAGATCATTCCCATATCAGGCTGGCCGATCATCAGATTGGCCGGTCATTAGATTGGCCCGTCATTAGATTGGCATAGTCTGGACTTATAAGCCCGGTGAGCTATGTTGCTCACGCAATTCATACTGGAACTGCGGCATGTTCGTGCCGGGTTTTGTTACAGCATCGGCCCAAAATCGGCCCAAAACCAGATTAAGGTCGGGCTGGTTTCGAACCGGTGGGCAACCTTGATGGAATTCGCAGCTTGCCGGTTGCTCCTTCACCGCTTCGTCGGGGATGGTTTGCAGCGGTAGGGAAGGGTGGATTTGCCTTGATATTGACAAATTATCTTACGTTTACGTAAGAACAGATAATTCTAACCGATTGAAAACATTAGTCGCAAAATAATGAGTTGAGTTTATCGCCAAAGAGTCCTATCTCGCAGTTCCAACGCTTGAGCGTTTCCGGGGAGGTTTCCGGATGGCTTGATGCGTTTCTGGATCAAAAGTGAGGAAAGAAACAATCATGGCACGCAACAAGATTGCCCTCATCGGCTCCGGCATGATCGGCGGCACGCTCGCCCATCTGGCTGGTCTGAAGGAACTCGGCGACGTCGTCCTTTTCGACATTGCGGAAGGCACCCCGCAGGGTAAGGGACTGGATATCGCCGAATCTTCTCCGGTTGACGGTTTTGATGCGAAATACACCGGCGCCAACGACTATGCTGCCATTGAAGGCGCAGACGTTGTCATCGTGACCGCAGGCGTGCCGCGCAAGCCGGGCATGAGCCGCGACGACCTTCTGGGCATCAACCTCAAGGTGATGGAACAGGTTGGCGCGGGCATCAAGAAATATGCGCCTGAAGCTTTCGTCATCTGCATCACCAATCCATTGGACGCCATGGTCTGGGCTCTGCAGAAGTTCTCCGGTCTTCCGGCGCACAAGGTTGTCGGCATGGCTGGTGTTCTCGACAGCGCCCGCTTCCGTTATTTCCTCTCGGAAGAGTTCAACGTTTCGGTTGAGGACGTCACCGCATTCGTGCTCGGCGGCCACGGCGACTCAATGGTTCCGCTGGCCCGTTATTCGACCGTTGCCGGTATTCCGCTGCCCGACCTCGTCAAGATGGGCTGGACCAGCCAGGAAAAGCTCGACAAGATCATCCAGCGCACCCGTGACGGCGGCGCGGAAATCGTCGGCCTGCTCAAGACGGGTTCGGCTTTCTACGCTCCGGCAGCGTCGGCCATCCAGATGGCTGAATCCTACCTCAAGGACAAGAAGCGCGTTCTGCCAGTGGCAGCACAGTTGACTGGCCAGTATGGCGTCAAGGACATGTATGTCGGTGTGCCGACCGTGATTGGCGCCAATGGCGTCGAGCGCATCATTGAAATCGATCTCGACAAGGACGAAAAGGCCGAGTTCGAAAAGTCGGTCGCATCTGTTGCCGGTCTTTGCGAAGCCTGCATCGGTATCGCTCCGTCGCTGAAGTAAAATTCCAGACAAGGCCGGATTGCCGCCTGCGGGCGGCTCCGGCCTTTTCCGGCTGTCAATCCGTAACGGTTCCGTCCAATTCCAATTGCGACGGACCGGGAATCCGCAGAGGACAACCAGATGAATATTCACGAATACCAGGCCAAGCGCCTGCTTCACACCTTCGGCGCACCGATCGCCAATGGTGTGGCTGTCTATTCCGTCGAACAGGCGGAAGAATGGGCAAAGACGCTTCCAGGCCCGCTTTATGTCGTCAAGAGCCAGATCCATGCTGGCGGACGCGGCAAAGGCAAGTTCAAGGAACTGCCAGCCGATGCAAAGGGCGGCGTGCGCCTCGCCAAGTCTGTCGAGGAAGTGGTTGCCCATGCGAAGGAAATGCTTGGGCATACGCTCGTGACCAAGCAGACCGGTGAAGCTGGCAAGCAGGTCAACCGCCTTTACATCGAAGACGGTGCCGACATCGACCGTGAGCTTTATCTCTCGATCCTGATCGACCGCACCGTTGGCCGTCCGGCTTTCGTCGTTTCGACCGAAGGCGGCATGGACATCGAAGCTGTTGCCGAAGAAACCCCGGAGAAGATCATCACTGTTGCTATCGATCCCGCCAAGGGCGTGACCGATGAAGACGCCAACAAGCTCGCCGACGCGCTGAAGCTTGAAGGTGCAGCACGTGAAGACGGCCTCAAGCTGTTCCCGATCCTCTACAAGGCCTTCACCGAGAAGGACATGAGCCTTCTGGAAATCAACCCGCTGATCGTCATGACCGATGGCCGCGTGCGCGTTCTCGATGCCAAGGTATCGTTCGACGGCAATGCACTGTTCCGTCATCCTGACATTCAGGAACTGCGCGATCTGTCGGAGGAAGACGAAAAGGAAATCGAAGCTTCCAAGCACGATCTCGCTTACGTCGCTCTCGACGGCAACATCGGCTGCATGGTCAATGGCGCTGGCCTTGCCATGGCAACCATGGACATCATCAAGCTCTACGGTGCCGAGCCTGCCAACTTCCTCGACGTTGGTGGCGGCGCTACCAAGGAGAAGGTGACGGCTGCCTTCAAGATCATCACCGCTGATCCGGCTGTCCAGGGCATTCTGGTCAACATCTTCGGCGGCATCATGAAGTGCGACGTCATTGCCGAAGGCGTGATCGCCGCAGTCAAGGAAGTCGGCCTCAAGGTTCCGCTGGTTGTCCGTCTTGAAGGCACCAATGTGGAACTCGGCAAGAAGATCATCAACGAGAGCGGCCTGAACGTCATTTCGGCCGACGATCTCGACGATGCGGCGCAGAAGATCGTCGCTGCAGTGAAGGGGAATTGAGGCATGTCCATTCTCGTTAACAAGGACACCAAGGTTCTCGTACAGGGCCTGACCGGCAAGACCGGTACTTTCCACACCGAACAGGCGCTTGCTTACTACGGCACGCAGATGGTCGGTGGCGTGCACCCGAAGAAGGGTGGCGAAACCTGGGAAGGTTCCAAGGGTGAAAAGCTCCCGATCTTCGCAACCGTCGCAGAAGCCAAGGAGCGCACGGGCGCCGATGCTTCCGTGATCTACGTTCCGCCAGCAGGTGCTGCCGACGCGATCATCGAAGCCATCGAGGCTGAGGTTCCGTTCATTGTCTGCATCACCGAAGGCATTCCGGTTCTGGATATGGTTCGCGTCAAGGAGCGCCTGGAACGCTCGAAGTCGCGCCTGCTCGGACCAAACTGCCCTGGCATCCTGACCCCTGAAGAATGCAAGATCGGCATCATGCCGGGCAATATCTTCAAGAAGGGTTCGGTGGGTGTTGTTTCCCGCTCCGGCACGCTTACCTATGAAGCAGTGTTCCAGACCTCGAACGAGGGCCTCGGCCAGACCACCGCTGTCGGTATCGGCGGCGATCCGGTCAAGGGCACTGAGTTCATCGACGTCCTGGAAATGTTCCTGGCCGACGACGAAACCAAGTCGATCGTCATGATCGGCGAAATCGGCGGTTCGGCTGAAGAAGATGCGGCTCAGTTCCTCAAGGACGAAGCCAAGCGCGGCCGCAAGAAGCCGATGGTCGGCTTCATCGCTGGCCGTACGGCTCCTGCCGGACGCACCATGGGCCATGCTGGCGCCGTGATCTCCGGCGGCAAGGGCGGCGCGGAAGACAAGATTGCCGCCATGGAATCGGCTGGCATTCGCGTGTCGCCGTCGCCTGCGCAGCTCGGCAAGACGCTGGTCGAAGTCCTCAAGGGCTGAGAACGCGTATCGATCTGAATATCCCGGCGGCGGCGAAAGCCGCTGCCGGTTTAGCATAACAGCGGGTCATACGATCCGGCTGAGAGCGCATCCCGAAAAGTGTGAAACGGTTTTCGGATAAGATGCGCGTTAAGACAAAAGTTTAGAGCGGCGATCTGATTTAATCAGATCGAAGCGCGCTCTAGAGGGACGGATATCCGTTCCGACGCGTAGAGTTTAGTCATGCCGGGGTCTGTAGCGGTTCCTCCCCGGCGGCGTGAGGGATGAAGTTTCGAACTTCCGGCCCGCGCAAGATGAGCCACTGACAAGGAGACGGAGCGCTGCTCCGGATAGGCTATGGCAAGGCAAGAACAAGCCAACGACGTTTTCGCCCTTACCTCATTCCTCTATGGCGGCAATGCCGACTATATCGAGGAGCTGTACGCCAAATATGAGGACGATCCGAATTCGGTCGATCCGCAGTGGCGCGATTTCTTCGCGAAGCTGGGCGACAATGCCGACGACGTGAAGAAGAATGCGGAAGGTCCGAGCTGGACCAGAAAGAACTGGCCGATTGCTGCCAATGGCGAACTCGTTTCCGCACTCGACGGCAACTGGGCCGAAGTTGAAAAGCATGTCACTGACAAACTGAAGGGCAAGGCTGCAAAGGGCGAAGCGAAGGGCGCAACCGGCGCGGCCCTGACCAGCGAAGAGATTACGCAGGCTGCACGCGACAGCGTTCGCGCCATCATGATGATCCGCGCCTATCGCATGCGCGGCCATCTGCACGCCAATCTCGATCCGCTCGGTCTCTCCGAAAAGCCGAACGACTATAACGAGCTGGAGCCGGAAAATTACGGTTTCACGCCTGCCGACTACAACCGCAAGATCTTCATCGACAACGTGCTCGGCCTCGAATATGCGACCGTGCCGGAAATGCTCGACATTCTGAAGCGTACCTATTGCGGCACGATCGGCGTCGAGTTCATGCATATCTCCGATCCGGCTGAAAAGGCCTGGATTCAGGAACGCATCGAAGGTCCGGACAAAAAGGTTGCCTTCACGCCGGAAGGCAAGAAGGCCATCCTGTCGAAGCTGATCGAAGCGGAAGGCTTCGAGCAGTTCATCGACGTCAAGTACAAGGGCACCAAGCGTTTCGGCCTCGATGGCGGTGAATCGCTGATTCCGGCCCTTGAGCAGATCGTCAAGCGCGGCGGCGCTATGGGCGTCAAGGAAATCATCTTCGGCATGGCCCACCGTGGTCGTCTGAACGTGCTTAGCCAGGTCATGGGCAAGCCGCATCGCGCCATCTTCCACGAATTCAAGGGCGGCTCCTATGCGCCGGACGACGTGGAAGGCTCGGGCGACGTGAAGTACCATCTGGGCGCTTCGTCGGATCGTGAGTTCGACGGCAACAAGGTTCACCTGTCGCTGACCGCCAACCCGTCGCATCTGGAAATCGTCAACCCGGTCGTGATGGGCAAGGCTCGCGCCAAGCAGGATCTGCTGGCTGGTCGCACCCGCGACGACATGGTTCCACTCGCAACGCGCGCCAAGGTTCTGCCGCTGCTCCTGCATGGCGATGCTGCCTTTGCCGGTCAGGGTGTCGTGGCCGAGTGTCTCGGTCTTTCGGGCCTGAAAGGCCATCGCGTCGCCGGTACGGTTCACTTCATCATCAACAACCAGATCGGTTTCACCACCAATCCGGCCTTCTCGCGTTCGTCGCCTTATCCGTCGGATGTAGCGAAAATGATCGAAGCGCCGATCTTCCACGTCAATGGCGACGATCCGGAAGCTGTGGTGTTTGCCGCCAAGGTTGCGACCGAGTTCCGCATGACCTTCCACAAGCCGGTGGTCATCGACATGTTCTGCTATCGCCGCTTCGGTCACAACGAGGGCGATGAGCCGTCTTTCACCCAGCCGCTGATGTACAAGGCGATCCGTGCGCACAAGACGACGGTTCAGCTCTATAGCGACAAGCTGATTGCGGAAGGTCTGATCAAGCAGGAAGAAATCGACCAGATGAAAGCGCAGTGGCGCGAAAATCTGGAAACCGAATTCGACGCCGGACAGAGCTACAAGCCGAACAAGGCCGACTGGCTGGACGGTGCGTGGGCTGGTCTGCGCACCGCAGACAACGCCGACGAACAGCGCCGCGGCAAGACCGCCGTGCCGGTGAAGACGCTGAAGGAAATCGGCAAGAAGCTGGTTGAAGTGCCGAAGGACTTCCACGTCCATCGCACGATCCAGCGCTTCCTCGACAACCGTGCCAAGATGATGGAAACGGGCGAAGGCATTGACTGGGCAACGGCAGAAGCGCTTGCTTTCGGTTCGCTGGTCGCGGAAGGCAATCCGATCCGTTTCTCAGGTCAGGATGTCGAGCGCGGCACCTTCTCGCAGCGCCATACGGTTCTCTACGATCAGGAGACCCAGAACCGCTACATCCCGCTCAACAATATCCAGAAGGGTCAGGCGATCTACGAGGTCATCAATTCGATGCTCTCGGAAGAAGCAGTTCTCGGCTACGAATACGGCTATTCGCTGTCCGAACCGCGTGCGCTGGTTCTGTGGGAAGCCCAGTTCGGCGATTTCGCCAACGGTGCACAGGTCGTGTTCGACCAGTTCATCTCGTCGGGCGAACGCAAGTGGTTGCGCATGTCCGGTCTGGTCTGCCTTCTGCCGCATGGCTATGAAGGTCAGGGTCCGGAACACTCCTCGGCTCGTCTGGAGCGTTATCTCCAGCTCTGCGCCGAAGACAACATGCAGGTTGCCAACGTTACGACGCCGGCCAACTACTTCCATATTCTGCGCCGCCAGATGAAGCGCGACTTCCGCAAGCCGCTCATCATGATGACGCCGAAGTCGCTGCTGCGCCACAAGCGCGCCGTTTCGACCTTGGCCGAAATGTCGGGCGAATCCTCGTTCCACCGCCTGCTGTGGGATGATGCGCAATATAACAAGGACGAAGGCATCAAGCTCCAGAAGGATGCAAAGATCCGTCGCGTCGTGCTCTGCTCGGGCAAGGTCTATTACGATCTCTACGAAGAGCGTGAAAAGCGCGGCATCGATGACGTCTATCTGCTGCGTGTCGAACAGCTTTATCCGTTCCCGGCCAAGGCGCTCATCAACGAGCTGTCACGCTTCCGCCATGCGGAAATGGTCTGGTGCCAGGAAGAGCCGAAGAACATGGGTGCATGGTCGTTCATCGACCCGTATCTGGAATGGGTGCTGGCTCATATCGACGCCAAGCATCAGCGCGTGCGCTATGCGGGCCGTCCGGCCGCAGCATCGCCTGCAACAGGTCTGATGTCGAAGCATCTTGCGCAGCTTGCTGCTTTCCTTGAGGATGCACTCGGTAACTGATCCGGGTTAGAGTTCTGGGGCAGTTTTTCGAAACTGCCCCAACCTGAATTGAATACAAAATCCAAAGTTTGAAGATCAACGGAAGAAGAAACCATGGCCACCGAAATTCGCGTTCCCACGCTTGGGGAGTCCGTTACTGAGGCAACCATCGGAAAATGGTTCAAGAAGGTTGGCGATGCCGTCGCCGTCGATGAACCGCTGGTGGAACTGGAAACCGACAAGGTGACAGTGGAAGTTCCGGCTGCTGCTGCGGGCGTCCTGGCTGAAATCACGGCCAAGGAAGGCGACACGGTCGAAGTCAATGCGCTTCTCGGTCAGATTTCCGGCGATGGTTCTGCCGTCGCTGCGGCTCCGGCTGCAAAGAAGGAAGAAGCCAAGCCGGCTGCCGCCGCACCGGCTGCAGCACCAGTCGCCTCGGCTTCGTCAGGCCCGGCGATGCAGCCGGCTCCGGCAGCTTCCAAGCTGCTCGCTGAAAACAACCTCTCCGCCGATCAGGTCGAAGGTTCCGGCAAGCGCGGCCAGGTTCTCAAGGGCGACGTTCTTGATGCAATCGCCAAGGGCGTACCGGCTGCTCCGGCACCGGTCGCTGTCGCTGCTGCACGTCCGGCATCGTCGGCTGGGGACGCATCGCGTGAAGAACGCGTGAAGATGACCCGCCTGCGCCAGACGATCGCCAAGCGTCTGAAGGATGCCCAGAACACTGCCGCCATGCTGACGACCTATAACGAAGTCGACATGTCCGCGGTCATGGAACTGCGCACTAAGTACAAGGACGTCTTCGAGAAGAAGCATGGCGTGAAGCTTGGCTTCATGGGCTTCTTCACCAAGGCCGTGACCCATGCGCTGAAGGAAATTCCGGCTGTTAACGCCGAGATCGACGGCACCGACATCATCTACAAGAACTTCGCGCATGTCGGCATGGCCGTCGGCACGGACAAGGGTCTTGTGGTTCCGGTCATCCGTGATGCCGATCAGCTTTCGATTGCTGGCGTTGAAAAGGAACTGGGCCGTCTTGCCAAGGCAGCGCGTGACGGTACGCTTTCGGTCGCTGACATGCAGGGCGGCACGTTCACCATCACCAATGGCGGCGTGTACGGTTCGCTGATGTCGTCGCCGATCCTGAACGCTCCGCAGTCGGGTATCCTCGGCATGCACAAGATCCAGGAACGTCCGGTTGTCGTCGGCGGTCAGATCGTGATCCGTCCGATGATGTATCTTGCCCTGTCCTACGATCACCGCATCGTGGATGGCAAGGAAGCCGTGACTTTCCTCGTGCGCGTCAAGGAAAGCCTCGAAGATCCGGAACGTCTGGTTCTCGATCTCTAAGGACAAACGATGGAGCCGGGCATCTTCTCCGCATCCCCGTTTCTGCCGCTGGTCGGCTTGAGCGTCGTCCTGCTGGTGGTTCATATCCTCCTGCAGGGCTTTGCGGCGACAAAGGAACTCGGCTCTCAATGGAATGCCGGTCCGCGCGATGAGGGTTTGAAACCCTCCGGCAAATATGCCGGTCGCGCGGAGCGTGCCTCCGCCAATTTCCGCGAGACCTATCCGGCTTTCGTTGGGTTGGCGCTGGCGCTCGTGCTGAAAGGCGACCCGTCGGGATGGGGTATCCTCGGGGCGTGGCTCTGGTTTTTCGGCCGCATCGTCTATATCCCGCTTTATCTGGCGGGCATTCCCTATTTCCGGTCCTTCGTCTGGCTCATTAGTCTGGTGGGGCTCGGTATCATGCTTCTGGCTTTGGTTCTGTGATGACAGCCTGCGCGTGAAACACGTGCAATGAAGGAAACGCGATGCATCCCTATCTGTTCGAACTTGCATCCCTGATGGCGATCTTCGTCTTTGCCATTGTTTCCCCCGGCGCCGATCTCGCGATGGTCATCCGGCAATCGCTGCTGCACGGCCGTCGTGAGGCGATTATCACGAGCTTCGGCATCGGTGCGGCGCTCATGATGCATGTCACCTACACGGTTCTGGGTCTCGGGCTCATCATTTCCAAGTCGATCTATCTGTTCAATATCGTCAAATGGTGCGGTGTGGCCTATCTGGTCTATATCGGCATCAAGGCGTTGCGCGCTGGAACGACGAAGATCGATGTGGAAGCGGCACCGAAGGAACCGCGCAAGCCGCAGAGCTTTGCCAAGGCGTTCGGCCTCGGCTTTGCCGCCAATGCGCTCAATCCAAAAGCTGTGTTCTTCTTTCTGTCGATTTTTTCGACGGTCGTTCATGCTCATACGCCGACCGAGGTTAAGCTTGGCTATGGCGTTGTGATGGCGACCGCACTGATCTCATGGTTCGTCGGCGTCAGCCTTTTCATGACGACGCCGAAGATGCGCGCCGCCTTCTCGCGCGCCTCGAAATGGATCGATCGGACCAGCGGTGTTGTCTTCATCGCGCTGGGGCTTAAACTTGCCACCGAAAAGGCTATGTAAAAAGCAACAGGTTCAGTTTGGCTGAATCTCGATTCGCTGCCGGAAGCACTCAGCCGGAACATTCAGGGAGAACCGACAGATGCACGCTGCAAACAAGCTTTTCAGGACTGCCGCCGTTTCGGTGCTTGCGCTCACCGTGTTCTCAACCGCGGTTCAGGCGGCCTGCACGCAGAACCGGGCGATTTATCGCGATCGCGACGATGCTTACACGCTGACGTTTCGCCCGGAGCAGTCGAACGACCTGAAAATGTCTCCGGCACCGACGAATGAATTCACCATCACCGCCAATGACAAGCCCGATTTCAAGCTGAGCGGCATGGTGATCTGGCCGGAAGAAGGCGTGGCGCGTCCCTATGCGTTGCTGACCTTCAACTGCAAGGGCGACGGCTCCAACCCGGAAGATCTCGACGATTGCAGCATCTGGCAGAGCGTCATCTATGCGCTGAAGGAAGGTGCAGAGGCCGATGTTCTGCCCAAGGCGGAAGAACCGGCGGCGCAGGCGATCCTGCTGCCCGATCTGGTGACGGCGCTCGATGGTTATGATTTTGGAGCGGCAAAACCCGAAAAGCCGCTGCAGTGGGAAGCATTCCGTTTTCAGGGATGTTCACCAGACGAGGAATGATCGGTAGCCCGCAGGCACTGATTGCATGTGAATAATTTCGAATGAAGGAACGGGCCCGGATGGACGGGGCGTTCGAAAAACGTTCAGGACAGACTGAAGAAGGATAGTTCAATGTCATACGATGTGGTTGTCATCGGTACGGGCCCCGGCGGTTATGTCGCCGCGATCAAGGCTGCACAGCTTGGTCTTTCCGTTGCTGTTGTGGAGAAGCGCAAGACCTTCGGTGGCACCTGCCTGAATATCGGCTGCATTCCTTCCAAGGCGCTTCTGCATGCGTCGGAAGTTTTCGCCGAAGCCGGTCATTCCTTCGACACGCTCGGCGTGGAAGTGACGCCGAAGCTCAATCTGGGAAAGATGCTGGCGCACAAGGACACGACTGTTAAGGCCAATGTCACGGGCGTTGAATTCCTGTTCAAGAAGAACAAGATCACGGCTTTCATCGGCACTGGCAAGATCGTCGGCAAGGGCAAGGTTTCCGTGACCGCCGAAGACGGCAAGGTCGAGGAGATCGAGGCAAAGAACATCATCATTGCCACCGGTTCCGATGTCGCGGGCATTCCGGGCGTGAAGGTCGATATTGACGAGAAGGTCATCGTTTCCTCGACCGGCGCGCTTTCCTTCGACAAGGTTCCAGGCAGCCTGATCGTTGTCGGCGGCGGTGTGATCGGTCTGGAACTTGGTTCCGTCTGGGCGCGTCTTGGTGCGAAGGTCACGGTCGTCGAATATCTCGACAAGGTGCTCGGGCCCATGGATGGCGAAGTGTCGAAGCAGTTCCAGCGCCTGCTCGAAAAGCAGGGCATTGCCTTCAAGCTCGGCGCAAAGGTGACCGGCGTGGATAAGGCAGGCAAGGGCGCGAAGGTGACGTTCGAACCGGTGAAGGGCGGTGCGGCTGAAACGCTTGAAGCCGATGCAGTTCTTATCGCCACCGGTCGTCGTCCTTATACGGACGGCCTTGGCCTTCAGGAAGCGGGTATCGCTGTCGATGATCGCGGCCGCGTTGCGATCGACGATCACTGGCGTACTAACGTCGAAGGCATCTATGCCATCGGCGACGTGGTTCAGGGCCCGATGCTGGCGCACAAGGCTGAAGACGAAGGCATTGCTGTTGCCGAAATCATCGCCGGCCAAGCCGGTCACGTGAATTTCGACGTTATCCCGAGCGTCGTCTACACGCAGCCGGAAGTCGCCTCGGTCGGCAAGACAGAAGAAGAACTGAAGGCCGCTGGCATTGAATACAAGGTCGGCAAGTTCCCGTTCACGGCCAATGGTCGTGCACGTGCCATGCTCCACACCGACGGCTTTGTGAAAATCCTTGCCGACAAGGCGACTGACCGTGTTCTGGGCGCGCATATCCTCGGCTACAATGCCGGTGAAATGATCCACGAACTGGCTGTTCTGATGGAGTTTGGCGGTTCGTCGGAAGATCTGGCTCGCACCTGTCATGCCCATCCGACGATGTCGGAAGCCGTGCGCGAATCGGCCCTGGCGACCTTCGCCAAGCCAATCCATATGTAATCGGTTGCAACCATGTGACTATAAAAAGCCCCGCAAAAGCGGGGCTTTTTTGATATTTAATTCTGCGCTGGCGGGTTGGCCGGTGGAGCTGGAGCAGGAGCTGGCGTTGCAGGCTCGCTCTGTGTTGCTGGCGGCGCGGGCGGCGGCGCCGCAGTATCGGTTCCGCTGCCGTTTCGGTAGAAGAAATAACCAAGGATGATGATCGCAGCCAAAAGCACTGCGCCAAGCAGATAGCCGCTTCCGCCGCGGCTGGGTGGAGGTGGTGGCATTCCCGACTGGCCAGACGGGTCCGAAAGACGCGGATCGGATGCAGCGCGCGGATCACTGTTTCGCGGATCAAGGGGATCAACCATAACGGGTTCCTCCAGTGGTCCCTTCCATCATCAAGGTGATAGTTGGGAAGCGATGGTTGCCGGGTATCAGCGGTCATTCATGAGCCAGTATGCGCTCCGACCACTCCTCTACGTGTTGCCCTGCATTGCGATAACAAACCCGGTGTATATCAATGCGAAAAAGAGCGAATAGTTCCGAAGTGGCTAATATAAGAAGGAACATGGGCTAATCGCTGTGCCAGGGCGACAGGCGAAGGTGCTGTTAACCCGAGCGAAACTGCGCATCGCTATGTATATTCAATCATTGAAGCGGTCTGGTGATCGGAATTATGTTCGATCAACTGGCTATCCGGGCCTTATCACTGTAAAGCACTGATAAAGCGGATCGTTGCAAGCGAACAGAAACGACGCCGAAATTTGAGGAACGACTTAATGCCGTCGAAAGAAAACCTGAAAACCATCGAGCGCTTCGAAAAGCTCTCATCGCTTTTGCGCGATGAGCAGTTCAAGCTTCTGGATGAAGCCGCCAGGGACGAAGCGCTTCCGGGAAAATCCATACTGAGACAGATTGCCGAGCTCGAACTCAATATTACCGCTATTGAAAACAGCATCAGCGATCTGAAAGCCGGTTAGAAATATTCAGACATATACTTCTATAGCGGGGTCACCCGATAGCCTTTTGCACGTAGCAATTCGATTACACCGTCCTTGCCCGGCAGATGGAGTGCGCCGACAGCAATAAACGCATTTCCCGCGTCGATGATCGGAACGGCACGATCCGCCATGACATGATTACGGTCGGAAATGAGATATTTTAGAAATAGCTCGTAGTCCTCTTCGGAAAGGCTGTCTGGAACGATTTTTCGGAGCGACGGCATGATTAGGCCAATCTCGCCCTTGAGGTAGAGCGCAGTCGTGGTCTCCATGGCATCCTCGACCTTATCGCCATAGTCGACGGTAGCCACGAGATTGCGGAGATGGAAGTCAATCGGCATCCGGTTCATCGCCACCAGTTGTTCTGCAGCGCTTTCCAGCCCCAAAACATTGCGGCCCTCGGCCTGCGCGTCGAGAGCCAGCCGTTCATCAAGCGATTTCTCGCCCTCGCTTTTGCGTTCCCTCTCGCATTTTGGAAGTGCGAGCAGGCTGGTCAGCACCCATGGCTTCATTTTCGCAACTGCGTCGAGAACGATACCGCGTTCTGCAAGCTTCTGCTCGATCTCCGCGCGTCGCTCGGGTGGAATATGCGACTTCAGGGTGCTGCCGTCAGTGAAGAGCAGCAGGTCGGGCTGTTCGAGCTTGAGACGCAGGAAAGCCTTTGGGTCCAGAATATCCGTCGTTTCGATGACGACGGTGCTTGCTGACCGATAAGCCTCATTGGCAGCTTTCGGCAATGTCAGGACGCGCGGATCGGAAAGATGGATCGTGCCGAAAAGATAGGAGGGCTCGACGCCGTCTTTATCAACTTTCCAGAGAAGCCCTTTGCGATTGGGCACAGCGTCGGCTGCGCGCTGCAATTCCTCCCAGCTTGCCGGATCGTTCTTCTCCAGCCCGTCGATGAGATTGACGCCGTGCACAGCGCAAGTGGCAGGCACATCGTCGGCGCGGGCGGAAGTTGCGCCTGCCAGGCAGGCATAGAGAAGAACGAGGAGCAGCTTTTTCATGAGAGTAATATAGGTGCGGTTTTTGCCGGTGCGAGACAAATTTCAGGCCCGGGGGTGAGCTTTGTCGTAGACTTCCAGGAGCCGTTCGGTATCCACGCCAGTATAGACCTGTGTGGTTGAAAGGCTTGCATGGCCAAGCAGCTCTTGAATCGTTCTGAGGTCACCCCCCCGCCCCAGAAGATGGGTCGCGAAAGAATGGCGCAGCGCATGCGGTGTCGCGCTGTCGGGCAAGCCGAGGCCGGCGCGTAGTTTCTGCATTTCGCGCTGGATGATCGCGGCATGCAGCATGCCGCCCTTGGCACCGCGAAAAAGCGGCTTGTCGACGGAAAGATCGAATGGGCAAAGCGCCCGATATTGGGCGACGGCGCGATGCACGATGGGTAGCAACGGCACGAGGCGGGCTTTGTTGCCCTTACCTGTAATGGGGATCGAACGGGCGGTGCTGTCGGATAATGCATCCCCCATCAGACCGAGCGCTTCGGAAATGCGCAGACCGCAGCCGTAGAGCAAGGTCAGAACGGCGGCGTTGCGCGCGGCGATCCACGACTCCTCCGCCATCTGCCCGTCGGCGGCAACCACGCGCCGGGCGTCTTCGGCTGTCAGCGGCTTCGGCAGTGATTTCGGCTGACGTGGCGCGCGCATGGCGCTTACGCCCGCTGCATTGGCAAGACCGCGCTTTTCCAGATGGCGCAGAAGCGAGCGCACACCGGCAAGACCGCGCCCCAGCGTCCTGGCACCGACACCTTCATTGCGACGGCTGGCCAGAAAGGAACGCAGATCGGCAATGCGCAGATTGCCGACATCCTTTAGTGAAGGCGGTTCCCCCAGATGACCGGTCAGAAAATTGAGAAACTGGCGCGTATCGCGCTCGTAGGCTGCAAGCGTATTTTCCGACAGGCGGCGCGCATCTTTCAGCGTCTTCAGCCATTCTTCACGTGCGGCTGCAAGGTCGGCACGGGCAGGGATCAGAAATTCGCTGTTCGTCGTCATGGGGCAGCCGCTCGTTAGTTCTAGGTGTTCGTTGGGTCGCATTATCCCACGCAAAACCGCTTCGCGCTTCTTCTGGAAATGCTCCAGGCTCCCGGACAGTCTGCCAGTGATAGGTTACCGGCTGGTTGTTCGCGGGATGAAAAGCACTATTCTTACGAATTGACGTGAAAAGGGCTGACGAAAGGGTTATTGAACGAAAAATAGTCCTATCCGAGCAGCAGAAACAAGGTTGGCAATGCCGCGTCCAGAAAACCCGATCCAGCTCGCCGTCATCGGTGCCGCCCATGGCACGCGCGGCGAAGTGCGAGTGAAGACCTTTACCGGCGATCCGCTGGCTATCGCCGAATATGGTTTGCTCTATGATGAACAGGGCAAGAGCTATGAAGTTTTGGAAGCGCGCCCTGCCAAGACGGTTGTGGTGGTGCGCTTCAAGGGCATCAACGACCGCAATGCCGCCGAGGCACTGAACGGAACGGAACTTTTCATAGATCGTGCCCAGCTACCGGATGACGAACTGGATGAAGACGAATTCTTCCAGACCGACCTGATCGGCTTGCTGGCGGTGGATGCTGAAGGCAAGACCTATGGCGTGGTGAGCGCCCTATTCGATTTCGGTGGCGGTGACCTCATCGAACTCAGCGAAAAGGGCAAACGCCCGATGCTTATCCCTTTCACGGAAGCAGCCGTGCCGGAAATCGATCTGGACAAGGGCACGCTGCTGGTCGAGCCCTATGCTGCCGGATTGATCGCCGACGATGAGGATGAGCGTCCGCAAAATGAAAAGAAAAAGCCGAAGAAGTCATGACCGAAGTTTCCAAGGTCGATGACGAAGCTGATTTCTTTGAGCCGGGTTTCTTTCATGCATCCGTGCTGACGCTTTATCCTGAAATGTTTCCCGGACCGCTCGGTACCTCCCTTGCAGGCAAGGCGCTCGGCGAGGGCAAATGGCAGCTCGATGCGGTGCAGATTCGCGATTTTGCGGAAGGGCGGCACCGTATGGTGGACGATACGCCCTCCGGCGGCGGGGCTGGCATGGTGATGAAGCCCGATGTTGTTGCCCGTGCCCTGGATTCTGTTGCCGACGGTCGTCGTCCGATGCTGTTGATGAGTCCGCGCGGGAAGCCGCTGACGCAGACACGCGTGCGCGAGCTGGCCGACGGACCGGGTGCGATCATTCTTTGCGGCCGTTTCGAGGGCGTCGACGAGCGCGTTATCGAGGCGCGCAATCTCGAGGAAGTATCGATCGGCGATTACATCCTGTCAGGTGGAGAAACTGCCGCAATCGTTCTGCTGGACGCCATCGTGCGGCTTCTGCCGGGTGTGATGGGTAATCGAGAATCCGGCGAGACGGAAAGTTTCGAGACCGGGCTGCTCGAACATCCGCATTATACGCGCCCGCAGATTTGGGAGGGACGGTCGATTCCAGAAATCCTGACCTCCGGCAATCATGGCGCCATCGATAAATGGCGGCATGAGCAAGCCGAGCGGATTACGAAGGAACGGCGTCCCGATCTTTGGGAAGCCTATTGCGAGGGCAAACACAAATGAACCTGATCCAGCGGCTCGAAAGTCTGTCTCTCGCTTTGCTGGCATTGGGTGCTTATTGGGTCAGTGGTTCAAGCCGGTGGCTTTTCGCGATATTCATTCTGGCACCTGATCTTTCGTTCCTAGGCTATCTCAAAGGTCCGCGCACAGGTGCAGTTGTCTATAATGTAGCTCATAGCTGGATCGGCGTTGTACTTCTCGCAGTGCTGGGTTGGGCGATGAACTGGCAAATCTGCATCGCCATGGCACTGATCTGGGCTGTGCATATCGGTGTTGATCGGGCGCTTGGCTTCGGTCTCAAATATGGATCAGGGTTTCAGGATACGCATCTTGGCCGGATTGGCCGGTAAATGAAAAATGCCCGGCAGATGCCGGGCATTTTTGTTTGCTATTGTCAGGCAGAATGTTGATTTGCGGGTCTGCGAAGTTCTCTTTGCGATCTGCGGAGCACAAAATAGACGCCGCCGCCAATCGCTACACCGAAGAACCAGCCATAGGTTGCCCACCAGGACGGCAGGAGATTGGTGGTCATCGGCAGGATGGACGAGAACAATGCGCCGATTGCAAAGGCGATGAAAGCCTTGACGTGCCAGCCGTTCTGGAACCGGAATTCACCGTTTTCCTGATATAGATCGGCCACGTTCAGTTCGCCGCGACGGAGCAGGTAGTAGTCAACCATCATGATTCCGAAGATTGGACCCATGGTGGAGCCGAGGAAGTTGACGAAATGCGCGGCACCCGTTTCCCACGGTGCGAACGGGTAGAGAAGCAGTGCGATCAGCGCTGCAACGACTCCGCCCCGCTTGAACGAGACTTTCTGCGGGAATGTATTCGAGAAGTCGAACGCGGCCGAAACGAAATTCGCCACCACATTGATGCCGAGTGTTGCGACGGTAAAGGTCAGTGCAGCCAGAAGTGCGAGAAACCAGCTATCGAATTTTGCCGAAATCTGGTCAGGGTGCAGAAGAACTTCGCCGTAAACAGTGAAGGCTGCGGTGGTGGTGACGCCCGCAACAAGGCAGAAGGCCATGAGGTTGATCGGCAGCCCCCACAGGTTGCCGCGCCGCAGGGATGCTTCATCCTTGGCATAACGTGAGAAGTCGCAGAAGTTCAGATAGAGCGCCGCGAAATAGGTGATCCAGGTGGCCGCAACAGCCGCGAGCGCTGCAAAGGACCCTGGCTCGCCCATGACACCCGCATCCCTCGTTTTCTCAAGCAGTACATCGCGCGGGATTTCGCTGCCGAAGGAGAAGGTGCCTGCTTTAATGACCAGATAAACAGCCAGGATAAGCATCATGATCCAGACGGCCGGGCCGGCCCAATCCTGAAACTTGCGTACGGTTTCCATGCCACGCTGGATGATGAGAAGCTGGGCCGCCCAAACCAGGACGTAGCAGATAACTTCCAGCGTCGAGTGGCCGAGAAGATGGCTGTTCTGGTGAAAGGACAGCATGCTCTCGTTGCGGATAAGCAGCGCGACGAGTGCGCCGGAGGCTGCGGCTGTCTGTGCGCCATACCAGAAACAGGCGACGACGCCGCGTACGAGTGCAGGAAAATTGGCTCCGAATGTGCCGAAAGATGCACGCGCCAGTACCGGGAAAGGTACGCCGGTTCGCACACCTGCATTGCCGACCAGGCTCATCAGGAAAAAGATGACCAGTGATCCCGCGCCGATGGCCAGAACAAAGTTCAGGAAGCTGCCGCACAGGAGAAACAGGCTTGCGGCAAGATAATAGCCCCAGAGACTATGAACGTCTGATGTCCAGACGTTGAAAATACTGAATGCGCCCCATTTACGCTCTTCGGCTGGTGCCAAATCCTCATTATACAATGAGGGTGATGGATTCTTGATTGTCATAGTGTCCCCATTTTAGCATTGTCTTTTAAAGTTGTTTACAATTGATGTTATATTGTTAACAATAACTCTGGCACAGTCTCACGCTGTTGGCTACGAAAATTTATGACAGGGCGTGACAAATCCTCCGAGATGCTGTATTGGCCCGTCAGTTCGGGAAAACCGACATTGTAATATCTCGTTCGGGCAAAGCCCGCGACGTCCGTAAACCAATAGATGGTGTACCGCTCCTGCCTGGTATTACAGGCATAGTCGCAAGGCCAAGGATTGCTTGGCGGCAAGTGCAGGGCGCTCTGACTGTTTGAGAAGAACAAAGAAGGAGTCAGACGATGACCGATATCATTCGTCAGCTTGAAGCCGAACAGGCAGCAAAGATCGAAGAAAAGCGCAAGCTTCCAGATTTCCAGCCGGGCGACACGGTTCGCGTTCAGGTTCGCGTTACCGAAGGTACGCGTACCCGTGTGCAGGCCTATGAAGGCGTGTGCATTGCCCGTTCCGGCGCCGGCCTCAACGAAAATTTCACCGTTCGCAAGATTTCTTACGGCGAAGGCGTAGAGCGCGTATTCCCGGTTTACTCGCCGATCGTTGAAGGCGTTGAGCTGGTTCGCCGCGGCAAGGTTCGTCGCGCCAAGCTTTACTACCTGCGTGGCCTTACCGGTAAGGCTGCTCGTATTGCTGAAAAGAAAGACAACCGTACCAAGGCTGAGCGCGAAGCCGACAAGGCTGCCGCTGCCAAGGCCGAAGGTGCCAAGGCTGCCGCTGAATAAGCTTCAGGGCATTCTGTTTGAAAAAGGCGGCCTTTGGGTCGCCTTTTTTATTTGCAAAAGCCAAAAGCCTGCGTAACATATCGCATAATTCTGCCAATATTCCGCAAGATTGTTACTGCGACACCCTGTTGCGGTTTGTGTTTCTTGACGAATTGCGGCGGCGGGTGCATATGACAGCCAAAGTTAAGAACTATTCAAAGGAACTCTCGCAATGAGCGCGCCGCGTACACTTTATGACAAGATTTGGGACGACCATGTAGTGGATCAGCAGGACGATGGTACCTGCCTCCTTTATATTGATCGCCATCTTGTGCACGAAGTGACGAGCCCGCAGGCTTTCGAAGGCTTGCGCATGGCGGGCCGCAAGGTGCGCCATCCTGAAAAGACGCTGGCCGTGGTCGATCACAACGTGCCGACCTCGAAAGATCGCGTCAACGGCATCAAGAACGAGGAAAGCCGCATTCAGGTTGAGGCTCTGGCCAAGAATGCCGCGGATTTCAACGTCGAATATTATTCCGAACGTGATCGCCGTCAGGGTGTTGTGCACATCGTCGGACCAGAGCAGGGTTTCACCCTGCCGGGCATGACCATCGTTTGTGGCGACAGCCATACCTCGACGCATGGCGCTTTCGGCTCGCTTGCGCACGGTATCGGTACGTCGGAAGTCGAGCATGTGCTTGCAACGCAGACACTGATCCAGAAAAAAGCCAAGAACATGCTGGTGCGTGTTGAGGGCGAATTGGCTGCAGGCGTCACCGCCAAGGACATCACGCTTGCCATCATCGGCGAAATCGGCACCGCAGGTGGCACCGGTTACGTGATCGAATATGCAGGCAGCGCCATTCGCTCCCTGTCGATGGAAGGTCGTATGACCGTCTGCAACATGTCGATCGAAGGCGGCGCACGCGCTGGCCTGATTGCACCGGACGAAACGACTTTCGCCTATGTGCAGGACAAGCCACGCGCACCGAAGGGTGAAGCGCTGGAACAGGCGGTTTCCTACTGGAAGACGCTGCATTCGGACGAGGGCGCACATTTCGACAAGATCGTCGAACTGGACGCCGCCAAGATTTCGCCAGTCGTTTCCTGGGGCTCATCGCCTGAAGACGTCGTATTCGTCACTGACATCGTTCCTAACCCGGACGAGATCAAGGACGAAACCAAGCGTGCCTCGAAGTGGCGCGCGCTCGACTATATGGGCTTGAAGCCGGGCACCAAGATGACCGACATCAAGATCGACCGCGTCTTCATCGGCTCTTGCACCAATGGCCGCATCGAAGATTTGCGCGACGCCGCACGCATGGCTGAAGGCAAGAAGGTTGCTGCTGGCGTCAATGCCATGATCGTGCCGGGTTCTGGTCTGGTGAAGGAACAGGCGGAAGCCGAAGGTCTCGACAAGATCTTCATCGAAGCCGGTTTCGACTGGCGCGAGCCGGGCTGCTCCATGTGCCTTGCCATGAACGATGATCGCCTGAAGCCGGGTGAACGTTGCGCTTCGACCTCCAACCGCAATTTTGAAGGTCGTCAGGGCTTCAAGGGCCGCACGCATCTCGTGTCGCCAGCCATGGCTGCCGCTGCGGCGATTGCCGGACATTTCGTCGACATTCGCGAGTGGAACTGAGGTTTCAGATCGGGAAACAACTGCATGAGGCATTTCTGAAATGCTTCCCGAAAGATCAGACCGCCGCTTCATGCCGGCGGTTTTTCTTTGGCTGTATATTAGCAGCTTTTTCACGCTTTGATTGTAGGAGGAAACAGGGTGGCTGGCGCCGGAGGCCTTGGAGTGCCGGCACGAGGAAGAGCATTGATGAATGGGGCCGACTTTATCCTCCTGATCAACATGACCGTTTCCGGTCTGTTTGCTCTCGCATTCCTCGGCATCGCCGTTTATGCGCGGGATAATGCGGCAGCGCCTGTCTTTGCCTTCGGCTTCATCTTTGCCATGCTCTACTTCCTGACAGAGCTTGCCATGCCTTCCATTCCCAATCCCCGTCTCGGTTATATGCTCGCCTTCACAACCTATTACCTGACATTGTCCTGTCTGGTCGTCGGTCTGGCTCGAATGTATGTCCGACCGGTGCCGTGGATTGCGCTCGGCTTGCTGACCATTACGTCCCTTGCCGTGGTCTACGGCATATATGACATTGCCCGCAGCCAGATGATCGGCATGCTGCTTTATCAGACGCCCTACTTCCTCATGCTCATGCTTGCGGTGTGGGTGATCCTGCGGGTGGATCGCAACGACATCGACACCTTGATGGCGGTGCTGTTCGGCATCAGCGCCGTGCATTTTTTGTTCAAGCCCGTCGTCGCCGCGCTGTCGGGAGGCACAGGTGCTGAACCGGCTGACTATATCGATACGACCTATGCGATGTTCTCGCAGTCGATGGGGGCTGCTCTTTCCGTTGCGGGCGGATTGCTTCTGCTTTTGAGCCTGATGCGGGAGCTGATCACCAATATGCTGATCCGCTCGGAAACGGACCAGCTTTCGGCGCTGCTCAACCGACGCGGCTTCGAGTTTCGTGCGGAAGCTGCAATCGAAAAATCGAAACGCATGCGACAGGCCCTGTCGCTTGTTCTGTGCGACATCGATCACTTCAAGGTCATCAACGACACGCATGGTCATGCGCTGGGCGATCGCGTCATTGCCGTTTTCTCTGCCGAACTGCGTAAGGCGGCCAGCGCCAAGGGTGGGATTGCCGCGCGCATAGGCGGTGAGGAATTCGCGGTCATCCTGCCGGGAAACACGATTCAATCCGCATGGCGATTTGCCGACAAGGCCCGGCTTGCCTGCCATGATATCCATATCCCCGGCAAGAACGGGGAGGCCGAATTCACTGTGAGCTTCGGGGTCGCGGAAATGGAATTCGACGATGTGTTTTCCGATCTCTACAAACGCGCAGATGGTGCGCTGTATGAAGCGAAAAAGGGCGGGCGCAACTGTGTCCGCACCGCCTTGCCGATACTGGTCGACGAAAACGTTCTGGAATTCCGCTCAATGACCGGGCGTTGAACGAAGCCTATTGATAGCTGCAGCCTGCATGGTCGAGAACCGGCGTTTCTCCACGATCGATCCCATACATGAAAGAGCGCCCATGTCGTACGACTGCACTTTCGCAATCGCTATTGGGTTTGGCGACGATATAGGCGACGGCGCGATCCCGCGGTGCGGAAATCACTTTGATGCGCTGTGGCGAATGGAAGGCTGTCTTCTGCGCCGCTCCGACCCGAATGATCTTCGCGCCATTATCTGGCATCTGAATGACAATATTTCCCGACGCATCGAAAGAGCGTATCGCGTTGTCGGCCAGTGCAGGACGGGTCAGTGCGGGACCGGCCAGCGCAAGAGCGCCGACGACAGCCAAGCCAAACATCGTCCGTTTGCGGTTTGCCATCGTTGATCGAGCCTCACCATGCATGATCCCAAAGAGAATGGTGGTCATCTTAACTCTTTCTTTACCTTTGTCATCCGTGCTGGCTAAAATCGAACCGGTCTTCCCGTGCGCTACTGCTTCGCAAGCTGCACGTGGGAGAGCTGGAAACGCCAAGGAACGTCCAATGACCAAAGATCATGCCGTCGATATTGCGCTCCTCCATCTGCGTGATGCCCACGAATTCGCACCGCTGCTGGCAAGCTATGCGCAGGCGCTGAAGCGCGGTGCCCCACGTCGCCCCGACGATTTTTATGCCGAGCATCTGCTTCAGGATCGCGCTGCTGAAACTCTGGGGGCCAGGGTTGACGGCAATTTGGTCGGTTTCGTGATCTTCTACGATCTGCCCGAGCCGGTGACGGGGCTGCGTGCGGGGCAAGTGGATCATATCTATGTGCATCACGATCATCGCGGTAAAGGCATAGCCAAGGCGTTGATCGACGTGCTTGCCGACAAGGCTGAAGAACGCAGTTGGTCCAAGCTGGTGCTCAATGCGCCGCGCGTGCCGGAAGACGGGCGCAAGCTCTATGAACAGATTGCCACGGCAGCCGACTGGTCGAGCTACGTGATTCGATTCGGTAATTAATCATTCTCCCAAAAGTGGATGAAATTACACATGTTTTTGCCGATTGCGGTCTTCAATCGTTTGAATGCCGCAATCACGCGAATGTGTCGCCCAGGTGCGACCAATTGTTAGTCTTTTCGTGAAAAAGCTTCTTTGACGTGATGGTAAAAGCGCAGTAGAAAGCGCCACATAGGGCCGTACGCCACGGTCCAGCCATATTTTACTGGGTCGTACCGGCGCGGGATCGTAAAGTCCGGTTCCCTGCGCTTTGGACGACGTCGAACCAGGGTTCGGGAGAATCCGCAACCTGGCTGCTTCGCTGATCGTCGTCAGCGGGGTGTGGCCGGGGAGAAACGTCAGGGAAGCCTACAGAGCCATGACACAACCGACTGTAACGCGCCAGCGTCCTTTGTCGCCGCACCTGTCCATCTACAAGCCGGTCATTACGATGACGATGTCCATCGTCCATCGCATCACAGGCGGCGCACTTTACTTCGGCACTTTGCTGCTGGCGGCCTGGTTGATCTCGGCTGCAGTCAGCGAAGAGTGCTTCAATTTCGTCAATGCATTGTTCTCGTCCTGGATCGGTCGCCTGATCCTGTTCGGCTATACTTGGGCGCTTCTGCACCATCTGGCCGGTGGCGTTCGTCACCTGATCTGGGATACGGGTGCGGGTCTTGAAAAGCACACGGCTTCGAAGATCGCCTGGACGACCGTCGTTTTCTCCGTCATCGCCACGATCCTCGTCTGGGTCGTTGCCTATTCGGTGCGCTAAGGGGAGCAGGTTTCATGAACGGTATGAACAATGATATGCGCACCCCGCTCGGCAAGGTCCGGGGTCTGGGATCGGCCAAGGAAGGCACTGGTCATTTCTGGTATCAGCGCTTGAGCGCGGTCGCTCTGGTGCCGCTGGTCATGTTTTTCATCGGTCTGGTCATTTCGCTCAATGGCGCAAGCTATGCGGAAGTCCGGGCTGCTCTCTCGCATCCCATTACAGCCATTGTCATGGCGCTGTTCGTTCTGACGGGCGTCTATCACATGCGTCTGGGTATGCAGGTCATTATCGAAGATTATGTGCATGGCGAAGGCATGAAGGTCGTGCTGGCAATGCTGAACACCTTCTTTACGGCGGTGGTTGGCTTTGCCTGCGTTTTCGCGATCCTCAAGCTGAGCTTCGGAGGTTGATAGCCCGATGGCTAGTGCAGTAAACAACGCGGCTGATGCCGCTGTGGCAAGCAAATATACCTATGTCGATCACAAGTTCGACGTGGTGGTGGTTGGAGCCGGTGGCGCGGGCTTACGCGCAACGCTCGGCATGGCCGAACAGGGCCTGAAGACGGCTTGCATCACCAAGGTTTTCCCAACCCGTTCGCACACGGTTGCAGCACAGGGCGGCATCGCCGCTTCGCTCAAGAATATGGGTCCGGATAGCTGGCAGTGGCATATGTACGATACCGTCAAGGGATCGGACTGGCTCGGCGACACCGATGCGATGGAATATCTGGCGCGTGAAGCGCCTGCCGCCGTCTACGAACTGGAACATTACGGTGTGCCTTTCTCGCGTACGGAAGAAGGCAAGATCTACCAGCGCCCGTTCGGCGGCCACATGCAGAACTTCGGTGACGGCCCTCCGGTTCAGCGCACCTGTGCTGCTGCCGACCGTACCGGCCACGCGATCCTGCATACGCTCTACGGCCAGTCGCTGAAGAACAACGCGCAGTTCTTCATCGAATATTTCGCGCTCGACCTCATCATGACCGACGGTGTGTGCACCGGCGTCGTGGCGTGGAACCTCGATGACGGCACGATCCATCGCTTCTCCGCCAAGATGGTGGTTCTGGCGACGGGCGGTTATGGCCGTTCCTATTTCTCGGCTACGTCTGCTCACACCTGCACCGGCGACGGTGGCGGCATGGCTGCACGCGCTGGCCTTCCGCTTCAGGATATGGAATTCGTTCAGTTCCACCCGACCGGCATTTATGGTGCGGGCTGCCTGATCACCGAGGGCGCACGAGGCGAAGGCGGTTATCTGGTCAATTCCGAGGGCGAACGCTTCATGGAGCGTTATGCGCCATCGGCCAAGGATCTTGCTTCGCGTGACGTGGTCTCGCGCTGCATGACCATGGAAATCCGCGCCGGTCGCGGCGTTGGCAAGAACAAGGACCACATCTACCTGCATCTCGACCATCTTGATCCGGCTGTTCTGCATGAACGCCTGCCGGGCATCTCTGAGTCGGCCAAGATTTTTGCGGGCGTCGATGTGACCAAGGAACCGATCCCGGTTCTACCGACCGTTCACTACAATATGGGCGGCATCCCGACCAATTACTGGGGCGAGGTGCTGAATCCCACCGAAGCTGATCCGGACCGTGTACAGCCGGGCCTGATGGCTGTCGGTGAAGCGGGCTGTGCTTCAGTGCACGGTGCCAACCGTCTCGGTTCCAACTCGCTGATCGATCTGGTGGTGTTCGGCCGTGCGGCTGCGATCCGTGCCGGTGAGGTTATCGATCGCAATACAAAGGTTCCAGACCTCGACATCGCTGCCTGCGACAAGATCATGGAACGCTTCGACCGCCTGCGTTTTGCCAATGGTTCCCAGCCGACGGCAGAACTGCGCGAGAAGATGCAACGTACCATGCAGGAAGACGCTGCCGTGTTCCGCACGTCGGAATCGCTCAAGCAGGGCGTCGAGCGCATGGAAAAGCTCTGGCATGAACTGCCGGATATCAAGGTCACCGACCGTTCGATGATCTGGAACTCCGATCTGGTCGAAACGCTCGAGCTGGAAAACCTGATGGCCAATGCGCTGACGACGGTTGTTTCGGCCGAAGCGCGTCACGAAAGCCGCGGCGCCCATGCGCATGAGGATTTCCCGGACCGTAACGATGCCGAGTGGCGCAAGCACACGCTGTCCTGGCTGTCGCCGGACGGCAAGGTCAAGCTTGACTACCGCCCTGTCCACCTCGATCCGTTGACGACGGAAGAGGAGGGCGGCATCAGCCTCGCCAAGATTGCGCCGAAGAAGCGCGTTTACTGATTAAGGGAAAGAGCAATGGTTGAACTCGCACTTCCCAAGAATTCGCGCCCGCAAGAGGGCAAGACCTGGCCGCGCCCTGATGGCGCCAAGCGGGTTACCGAATTCCGTATCTATCGTTGGTCGCCGGACGACGACGCCAATCCGAGCATCGATACCTATTATGTCGATCGTGACGATTGCGGTCCGATGGTCCTGGATGGTCTGCTCTATATCAAGAACAAGATCGATCCGACGCTGACGCTGCGCCGGTCGTGCCGTGAAGGTATTTGCGGTTCCTGTGCCATGAATATCGATGGCGCGAACACGCTGGCCTGCACCAAGGGCATGGACGACATCAAGGGCGCCATCAAGGTCTATCCGTTGCCGCACATGCCGGTGGTGAAGGATCTTGTACCGGACCTCACCAATTTTTACGCCCAGCACCGTTCCATCGAGCCTTGGCTCAAGACGGTTTCGCCGGAGCCTCAGAAGGAATGGCTGCAGAGCCATGACGACCGCCAGAAGCTCGACGGCCTTTATGAATGCATTCTGTGCGCCTGCTGCTCGACCTCGTGCCCGAGCTACTGGTGGAACGGCGACCGTTATCTCGGACCTGCCGTTCTGCTTCAGGCCTATCGCTGGCTGATCGATTCCAGAGATGAAGCCAAGGGTGAACGCCTCGACAATCTTGAGGACCCGTTCCGGCTCTATCGCTGCCACACGATCATGAATTGCGCGCAGACCTGCCCGAAGGGGCTGAACCCTGCCAAGGCAATTGCCGAGATCAAGAAGATGATGGTCGAGCGCCGCGTGTAATCGCGATATCGCCACTTTTTGCGATCCCCGTCGGCCTATACGGCTTCAGCGCCGCTTGTGCCGAGATCAAGGATAAAAAGGGGAAGGTGGTAACCTTTCCCTTTTTCTTTGTCTGAGAGCCTGTTCCAAAAGTCGCCACGCCGGTCTGCAAATGGCGCTTTTCTGCGTTCCGGTGCTCATGTACGTTCGGTGCATTGCGCTCCGGTACTCGAAAATCACCATTTTCGCCTCGGCCTGCCGCTTTTTGATTCAGGCTCTGAACCCTGGTTGTCTTCGCAGAAGGCTTGATCTTTGTAGCGACACCGATATCTCATTGGAGAACAGGTCCATTGGAGACAGGGCAATCATGCTCGATCACATCGGTTTCAATATTTCCAGCATGCCCAAGTCGCGGACTTTCTACGATGCGGCACTGGCCCCGCTCGGCATAAGCCGCGCCATGGAGTTCGGCGACTGGGTGGGTTACGGTCGCAACGGCAAGCCGGAATTCTGGATCGGCAAGCAGAAAGGCGCCAAACTCGACGGTGTGCTTCATGTCGCTTTTTCGGCTGGAACCCGCTCCGAAGTCGATCGCTTTTACGAAGCAGCCATCGCCGCTGGCGGCGCAGACAACGGCAAGCCGGGCCTTCGTACGAATTATCATCCCGATTATTATGCCGCCTTCGTGACCGATCCGGACGGTCACAATATCGAGGCTGTCTGCCACTTGCCCGAGTAAAAAGCGGGCTTGCGCCCGCTTATCTTTTCAGTTGGTCAATTTGCTCAGACTAGTTTTGCATCCAGTGTCACTTCAATCGCGCCGAGTGCTTTCGAGAGCGGGCAGGACTGCTTGGCCTTGTTGGCGAGCGCTTCAAAATCTTCGACCGAGATACCGGGGATCGTGGCATTGAGCGTGAGCGCACTGCGGCTGATTTCAAAGCCACCGCCTGCTGCGGGGCCGACGGTGACTGCCGCAGTGGCTTCCAGTTTTTCCGGTGGCGTTCCGTGTTCCGTCAGAAGTGCGGAAAGCTGCATGGCGAAGCAGCCTGCGTGAGCGGCGCCGAGAAGTTCTTCTGGATTGGTGCCGGAGCGACCGCTTTCGTCCTGAAAGCGTGCCTTGAAATCGTAAGGCAGATCCTTCAGTGCACCACTTTGCGTGTTAAGGGTGCCTTTGCCTTCCTTCAGCGTGCCTTGCCAGACGGCGGTTGCTTTTCTGTCCATGGGAAGCTCTCCTCTCGGTTTGGATTTCCGTTTCCGATATAGGGCACTTGACCGTGGCTTCCAGCAATCAGCCAGAACGCAGCCAGAATTCAGATCGCCTGTCCTTTTAACAGGCGTGGCGTATCGCCGGAAAGACCGGCTGCCTGTTTGATGAAGAAGGATTTCAGCGCCGGCACCCGGTCGACGAGTCCCAGACCGATATCGCGGATCGAGCGGACCGCCGGATGGTCGTTGGAGAAAAGCCTCGTCAGGATATCCGTCGTCACCCCCATCTGTACGGTGTCGAAGCGACGCCAGGACTGGTAACGTTCCAGAGCGGCAAATGATCCGATGTCGAGGCCGAGCCGGTCTGTTTCGACCACGACTTCCGCAATCGCTGCCGCATCTCGGAAACCCAGATTGAGACCCTGCCCGGCAATGGGATGGATGCGGTGCGCCGCATCGCCCACCAGAACGAAGCGCGGCTTCACGAATTCCCGCGCCAGCGTCAGTCCGAGCGGAAAGGCGCGGCGAGGTCCTTCGACATGCAGGGCACCCAGACGATGACCGAAACGCTGTTCCAGTTCCGCTTCGAACACGAAGTCGTCTTCGCGAATGAGGCGTTCGGCATCTGCTGTGCGCTCGGTCCAGACCAGGGAACTGCGATTGCCCTTCAACGGAAGGATCGCAAATGGACCGGCTGGAAGAAAATGCTCATCGGCCCGACCGCCATGCGGCAGTTCATGGGCAACATTGCACACGATACCCGACTGGCCGTAATCCCAGTTAACTGTCTTGATGCCAGCCAGATCGCGCAGGCGGGAACGTGCGCCGTCAGCCGCAATCAGCAGGCGCGTTTCAAGCGTATCGCCGTTGGAGAGCGTGACGGTCATCCCCTCGGGAAGAGTGTTGAAATTCTCCACGCTGGTGGCTTCAAGGAAGGTGATTCCGAGCGCTTCAGCCTTGTTGTGCAGGGCGGTGTTGAGGACGCGGTTTTCGACCATATGGGCAAAGGGTTCACCGGGTTCGACTTCGCCTTCGAAAGTGAGGAATACCGGACGCACGGGATCGGAGGTACGCGAATCGGTGATGACCATTTCCGTAATCGGTTGGGCGTCGGGAAGGATTTCCTGCCAGCAACCAAGTTTGTCGAGCATGCGTGAAGCGGCTGCAGCAATGGAGGAAGCGCGCGGGTCATTCTTCCAGGCGCCAGCCGGTGCGCCGTCAATCACGGTGACGGAAAGGTGTGGCGCTGCTGATTTGATCGCAACTGCCGTGACGAGCCCGACATAGCCGCCGCCTGCAATCACTACATCGTTACTGCGTGCTGCTTCCTGCTTCTTCCGGGCGGCCATTGTCATTTCCTTTCGAGAATCCATCTCACGAGCGCTGTTTTGGCATATATCGTTGTCCAAGAAACCCGATATTTTGCCGCGGTGCATATCGAAACGCGAGCTGTCGAAGCGAAGTATCCGGGCTTCTGCCAATACAGCTTTTCCCGCGCGCTTCTTGACAGGTTCCAATGCTCCGGCTCAAACAAGAAACCCAAGCATATATATGGTTGCAGGAGACAGGCTGTCCATGACTGATCAAGAAAAGCCCGCAGATGCTCAAACCGACGCAATGCGCGAGCTTCTTTCCATCCTCGATCTGGAAACGCTGGAGGTGGATTTGTTCCGCGGTAACAGTCCGCAGGTCGGCTGGCAGCGGGTTTTCGGCGGACAGGTGATCGGACAGGCGCTCATTGCGGCGCAGCGCACCGTCGAGCCTGAACGGGACGTCCACTCCCTGCATGCTTATTTCGTGCGGCCCGGCGATCCGTCGATCCCGATTGTCTATGAGGTGGATCGTATCCGTGACGGATCGAGCTTCAGCACCCGGCGCGTTCTGGCAAAGCAGCACGGCAAGGCGATTTTCTCCCTCTCGGCTTCGTTTCAGGTGGATGAGGGTGGACTTGATCACCAGCTTCCCATGCCGGAAGGATTGCCGATGCCTGAACAGCTTGTCGGTGATCGTGACATCAAGGAACAATATCTCCATATGGCGCCGCCCAATGTGCGCAAATATTGGGAGCAGGAACGGCCGATCGAAATCAAGCCGGTGTCGCTGACCCATTATTTCTCGCGTGAGAAGCTCGAGCCTGTCCAGCATGTCTGGGTCAGGGCGCGCGGCATTGTGCCGGATGATCGGGCCATGCAGGCCGCCATTCTCGCTTATCTCTCGGATATGACGTTGCTCGATACGTCCCTGCATCCGCATGGCCGCACGATTTTCGACCGTGATCTGCAGGTTGCAAGCCTTGATCACGCCATGTGGTTCCACCGCCCCTGCAGGCTCGATGACTGGCTGCTCTACACGCAGGATACGCCGAGTGCCTCCGGCGCGCGCGGTTTCAACCGGGGTGCGCTTTATACGCGTGACGGCGTGCTGATCGCATCGGTCGCGCAGGAAGGCCTGATCCGCGTTCATGACGAGAAGAAATGATTATTATTTAACCATGCTTAAAGTGCATGATTAAATATAAGGCATTTCACGATACGCAAGCGGATGTGTGTGGTGCAAAAGCCGAATTGAATAATCGCTTAAGCCGCCATTCCGCCATGAATTGCGCTGGTGGCATCTCTTCCACGGGGCTGCATTCGGGCCGCTGGCAGGCGGAATATCAGAAAATTTGAACTTAATTTGCCTGCTTTGGCCAACTGGCATGAATTTTGTTTGTCTCTGTTTGAACCGGTCTTTTCAGCGCAGCCGCGTTTGAAACCGCCCTTCGACGGAGATATTCGATGCTGATAACAGGAAGAAACAAGCAAACGGCCCTTCTGGCTACCCTGCCTGCGCTCGTCGCCATGGCCGGGACGGCAATGGCACAGGACGCCGCACCGACACCAACCCTCGATACGGGCGATACGGCGTGGATGCTGACTTCAACCGCGCTTGTGTTGATGATGACCATACCGGGTCTCGCGCTGTTCTATGGCGGCATGGTGCGCAAGAAGAACGTGCTGTCCACGGTGATGCAGAGCTTTGCGATTACCTGTCTGATGTCCATTTTGTGGATGGTTGCAGGTTATTCGCTCGCCTTCACCGATGGCGGCTCTCTCAATTCTTATATTGGCGGGCTTTCAAAAGCCTTCTTCTCCGGCGTCACGATGGAATCGCTGACGGGAACCATTCCCGAATATGTGTTCATCACCTTCCAGATGACCTTTGCCGTCATCACGCCCGCACTCATCGCCGGTTCGTTCGCCGAGCGCATGAAATTCTCCTCCATGCTGGTCTTCCTGACACTTTGGCTGTTCATCGTCTATATCCCGGTCGCACATTGGGTCTGGGGCGGCGGCTTCATGGCGTCGGATGGCGTGCTTGATTTTGCCGGCGGTACGGTTGTCCATATCAACGCTGGTGTCGCCGGTCTGGTTGCGGCCCTCATCATCGGCAAACGCGATGGTTACGGCCATACCAACATGGCACCGCACAATCTCGTACTCTCGGTCATTGGTGCTGCCCTTCTGTGGGTGGGCTGGTTCGGCTTCAATGCGGGTTCTGCTGCTGGCGCCAATGCACTTGCTGGCGTCGCCATGCTCAACACCCAGGTTGCGACCGCCGGTGCCGCGCTTGCCTGGATGTTCATTGAATGGGCGGTTGCCGGCAAGCCAAGCGTGCTCGGTATCATTTCAGGCGCCGTTGCGGGTCTCGTTGCTGTCACGCCCGCCGCTGGTTTCGTCAATCCGATGGGTGCGCTCATCATCGGCATCGTTGCCGGTGCGGTCTGCTACCTGGCGGCCGTGAAGATCAAGCATGCGCTTGGTTATGACGATTCGCTTGATGCATTCGGTGTCCATGGTGTCGGCGGTTTCGTCGGTGCGGTGCTGACCGGTCTTTTTGCTGATGCGGCAATCAACCCGGCCGGGGAAGGTGCGACCATCGGCAAGCAGTTCTTTGGCGCTGCCATCACGATTGTCTATACGGCTATCGCCACTGCGATCATTCTTTATGTGGTCAAGGCCATCATGGGTCTGCGACCCAGCAAGCAGGCTGAGATTGAAGGTCTCGACATCGCTTTGCACGGCGAATCCGTTCAATAGAGCGGGATTGTCTCAAGAGGAAAAAGGCGCGGGAAACCGCGCCTTTTTCATTTCATCAACGGATTTGTTTGAAGTCCCCTGCATGGTTAATGAGGAATTAACCATCCGACGATTAGGATCGGACCGATTCAGTGTGCCCGAAGCATTTCCGCTCAGGGGCCAGCAAAGATATTCGGTTCGGGACAGGCTATATGCGGCAAGGATATTCGCCCTCATACCCGCTGCGTGACGAGCGGGTTACGGAAGACAGGCTCAGACTGGCCAATCTCTTCCGCAGGCAGTTCTATATCTTGTTCGGGTTGGGGCTTATGGCGCTCACCGGCATGGCCGTCGGTGCGCTTGCGACGTGGAATGTTGCCGATCCGAGCTTCAGTCACGCGACAGACAATCCGGTAACCAACGCGCTCGGCTACCCAGGCGCCGTGTTCTCCGACATTGCCATGCAGTTTTTCGGTCTGGCGAGCGTTCCCGCTTTGCTTCCGCTTGCCGTCTGGTCGCTCCTGATGATGACGCGTGGCGGCATCGGGCGCATAGCCAAACGCAGTTTCGCGTGGCTCGGCGCTGCATTGCTGTTCGCAGCTATTGCCAGTTGCTTTGCCGTGCCTGAGAGCTGGCCCATGCCGATTGGCCTCGGTGGCGTCTTCGGCGATATGATCCTGAAGTTCCCGGGCCTTTTCATCGGTAGTTTCCCGCAGGGCGCGATAGCGTCGGGAATTGCGCTTATTCTCGCGATACCGGCTCTGTGGCTCTGCCTTTTTGCCAGCGGCATCATCGGTCGCGGGGCAGGAATCGTCAATCCTGCGCAACCATCGGCCCGTCGCGGTGCGGAGCACGATGATTTTGCCGGAGATGAGGAAGACGATGAAGCATCTGCCGGTGGCGGTTTCCAGCTTGTTGGCGCGCTCACCCATCTGGCATTGACCACGACCGCAAACTTCAGGCGTCTGACGGGGCTTGGACGCCGCCGCCCGCGCGAGGAAGATTTCGACGAAATGCGTGTTGTTCGCCGCAATGCGGAAACACGCAATGCGCCGCGCCGCGAACCCGGTTTCGGAGCATCTGCCCCAGCCGATGACGAGCCGCCTTTCGATATGGACGACACGGATGACGGCTCGCCGCTTGCCGGTCAGGAATGGCATGATGCGCCGCCAGCGCGAAGCCGCAAGGCTCGCGTGGAACAGGCCGCACCGTCGCCAAAGCCCGGAGCGCGCGCCCAGCGTGAGGCGCAGCCGTCCTTCCTCAAGGACAACGGCGTCTTTGAAATGCCGTCGCTGCATTTCCTTGCGGAACCGAAGCTGGTCCAGCGTGATCCCGCACTTTCCAAGGATGCGCTGGAACAGAACGCCCGTTTGCTTGAAGGCGTTCTGGAAGATTTCGGTGTGCGTGGTGAGATCATCAATGTGAAGCCGGGTCCGGTGGTCACACTTTACGAGCTTGAGCCAGCGCCGGGTATCAAGTCATCACGCGTTATTGGGCTTGCCGACGACATCGCCCGTTCGATGAGCGCGATTGCAGCACGTGTGGCGGTCATTCCGGGCCGCAATGCCATTGGTATAGAACTGCCCAATCCGAAGCGCGAAATGGTTTATCTGCGCGAAATGCTGGCAAGCCGCGATTTTGAACAGTCGAAGGCGAAACTGGCGCTGGCGCTCGGCAAGACAATCAATGGCGAGCCAGTCATCGCCGATATCGCCAAGATGCCGCATGTTCTCGTTGCCGGTACCACAGGCTCAGGCAAGTCGGTGGCGATCAATACCATGATCCTGTCGCTGCTTTACCGCATGACGCCGCAGGAATGCCGCCTGATCATGATCGATCCCAAGATGCTGGAACTTTCCGTCTATGACGGTATTCCGCATCTGCTGACGCCCGTTGTGACCGATCCGAAGAAGGCGGTCGTCGCGCTCAAATGGACCGTGCGCGAAATGGAAGACCGCTATCGCAAGATGTCCAAGGTCGGCGTGCGCAATATTGACGGCTTCAACCAGCGTGTCGGTCTGGCGCAGAAGAAAGGTGAACCGATCGCGCGTACCGTGCAGACCGGCTTCGACCGTAACACCGGTGAGGCGATCTACGAGACGGAAGAGCTCGATCTGGCGCCGATGCCCTATATCGTCGTGATCATCGACGAAATGGCCGACCTGATGATGGTCGCAGGCAAGGATATCGAAGGCGCGGTGCAGCGCCTGGCGCAGATGGCACGTGCGGCCGGTATCCATGTCATTATGGCGACGCAGCGTCCATCGGTGGACGTCATCACGGGCACGATCAAGGCCAACTTCCCGACCCGTATTTCCTTCCAGGTGACGTCGAAGATCGACAGCCGCACCATTCTGGGCGAACAGGGTGCCGAACAGCTTCTCGGCCAGGGCGATATGCTCTTCATGGCTGGCGGCGGTCGTATCCAGCGCGTGCATGGGCCTTTCGTCGGTGACGACGAGGTGGAACGCATCGTGCAGCACCTGAAGCTTCAGGGCGTACCGGAATATCTCGATGCGATCACCGAGGATGAAGAAGACGACGAAGGCGGTAGCGGCCCGGCTGGGACCTCCAATCTGGAGGATTCCGACGATCCGTATGATCAGGCGGTCGCCGTGGTGCTGCGCGACAAGAAGGCTTCGACTTCCTATATCCAGCGCCGTCTTGGAATTGGCTACAACCGGGCTGCTTCGATCATCGAACGTATGGAGGATGAAGGCATTGTCGGTCCGGCCAACCATGCGGGCAAGCGGGAAATTCTCGTCCCGACCGGTGACGATGATTTCTAAGCCGGGTGTATGACTGCGGAACGCCATACTCGCGCCCAACTGGCGGCGTAGTTCAACAGAATGATGAAAAGAGAAAGTTTGTCGATGATGTTCTCCCGTTTTTCCGCCATTGCGAAAGCTGGTCGTCTTGCAGCCGTGCTGGGAATGGGAGCGCTTGGTCTTGGCATGACGTCACTGGTTCTGGCACCGGTCGCCGCGATGGCACAAGGTGCTGGCGCTGGTGCTGCGGCAAAGCAGATTGCCGATCATTTCTCATCGGTTCGCACAATGACTGGCGAATTCGTCCAGTTCGGTCCGAAGGGCGACCAGACCGGCGGCACTTTCTATATTGAGCGTCCGGGAAAGATCCGTTTCAACTACAACAACTCGCCGATTCGGGTGATTTCGGATGGCGAATCGGTGGTCATCAACAATCGCAAGCTCGACACATGGGACCTCTATCCGCTTTCGAAGACGCCACTGAAGCTGCTGCTCGCGGACCGGATCGATCTTGGCGGCGGCCGTCTTCAGAATGTGAAGCAGGAGCCGGACATGACCACGCTGGTGCTGGGTGACAAATCGATCTTCGGCGATTCGAAGATCACGATGATGTTCGATCCGAAATCCTATGAGCTGAAGCAGTGGACGATTACTGACGCACAGAAGCTCGACACGACGGTGATGATCTTTAACGTGCGCAGCGGCGTTCGGTTCACCGACGATATGTTCAAGATCGACTATCAGCGTATCGCCATGAAGCGCAAAGGTCAGTAATCGTTAGTTTGTGATAGGCAATCCGTTTGCATTTGACGGATAAATGATTAGGTTCGCGGCATCTTTTTCGTTGCTGCGAGACCTATCTCTATGGCCTTTTCTGTTGCTACCTGGAACATCAATTCCGTTCGCCTGCGTATGCCGCTGGTCGAGCAGTTTTTGAGCGATTATCAGCCGGATGTTCTCTGTCTTCAGGAAACCAAATGTCCCGATGACCAATTCCCTTCCAAGGGCTTTCGCGCGCTTGGCTATGAGCACATCGCCATCAGCGGCCAGAAGGGCTATCACGGCGTTGCAACGATATCGCGTCGTCCACTGACGGGCGTGGAAAAGATCGGGTTCTGCGACATGGGCGATTGCCGTCATCTGAGCGCGGTGGTCGAAGCAGGCGGTAAAAAGCTTCGCATTCATAACTTTTACGTTCCTGCGGGTGGTGATGAGCCGGACCCGCAGATCAATCCGAAATTTGCACATAAGCTGGCTTTTCTCGAGGAGATGCGCGCCATCGTAGCCGACCGGCAGGATGGACATTCATCCGTTCTCGTCGGCGATCTCAACATCGCGCCGCTCGAAAATGACGTCTGGTCGCACAAACAGCTTTTGAAGATCGTTAGCCATACGCCCATCGAGACCGAAACGCTGGAAGATCTGCGTGTGAAGGGCGGCTGGAGCGACCTGATGCGGCAGCTCATTCCAGCAGACCAGAAAATCTATACCTGGTGGAGCTATCGCGCCAAGGATTGGGCCGAGTCAGATCGTGGTCGCAGGCTGGATCACGTCTGGGGTTCCGCCGATCTAGAAACACATATCCAGAGCCTGCAAATTCTTCGAGACGCGCGCGGCTGGGATCGCCCGTCCGACCACGTACCGGTTATTGCGACATTCGATCTGGATTGATCGTGTCGTAAGCCCTATATAGGGGGCAGTTTAGAGCGCATTTCGATCTGATTGAATCAGATCGACGCTCTAAATATCTGTTTTAACGCGCATTTTTTCCGAAAACCGTTTCACACTTTTCGGGATACGCTCTGAACAAGGAGAGAAGAACGATGGATCGGATTGCACTGTTTCAAATGACCAGTGTTTTCAACGTTTCCATGGTTCGCGATGTCTGCTCTTCTTACACTTCAGGATATTTCCTGCGTTACGGCTGATGGCCGTACTCTCTTCGAAACCATCAATTTCAGTATAACCGCAGGCCGCATCGGTCTGGTCGGGCGCAATGGCGTCGGCAAATCAACGCTGTTGCGCATCATGAGCGGGACGCTGCTTCCGACAAACGGGAATGTGACCGCGAACGGAAGCATCGGTGTGCTGCGGCAGAATGCCGGCGGCGATTGTGCCGAGGCACTGGCTGATCTTTTCGATGCACGGACAGATTTCGATATTCTGGCACGCGTCGAACAGGGGCTGGCCAGTGACCGCGATCTGAATGAGGCCGACTGGCTTCTGCCGCAGCGCTTTGCTGACGCACTACAGCAGCTTGGTTTGCCTGATATGGGTCCGGAAACACCCGTTTCCGCTTTGAGTGGAGGCCAGCAGACGCGCGCGGCGCTTGCAGCCCTCATCTTCCGCAAGCCTGACCTGATTCTTTTGGACGAACCGACCAATAATCTCGATCGCGCTGGTCGTCTGGCCGTCGTCGATTTATTGGCCGCCTGGCGCGGTGCAGCCGTCGTGGTCAGCCACGACCGTGAGCTGCTGCAGTCGATGGATGCGATAGCGGAATTATCGGCAGACGGGCTTCGAATCTATGGCGGGAGCTGGGATTTCTATCACGGGAAAAAGACCGAAGAACGCGAGACGGCGGCCCACGACCTCGCAATGGCACGACGCGAGGTCAAGCAGGTCGAGCGAAAGGCGCAGGCTGCAGCCGAAAGACAGGCGCGCAGCGATGCGCGCGGTAAGAAGTCACGAGCTGATGCTGGCATGAGCAAAATGCTGCTTGATGCCCGGGAAGATCGTGCGCAGCAGTCGAAGGGTCGAGGCAATGCGCTGGCGGAACGTCAGTCCGGCGGGGCCAACGAGCAGTTGCGGGAGGCCGAGGCAAAAGTCGAGCGGGTAAAGCCGATGCATTTCGATGTGGCTGGCGCGGTTCCGCCTTCCGGCCGCGTCATGCTGGATATGCAGCATGTCTCAGGCGGACCTCAAGCTGATTGTCCGGTGATCCGTGACCTGTCGATGAAGATTGCAGGAGCTGAGCGGGTGGTTGTCGCAGGGCCGAACGGCGCTGGCAAAACCAGTTTGCTGCGGTTGATGATGGGAGATCTTCAGCCTGTAGCCGGAACGGTTCTGCGTTCGGCGCGTGTCGTGATGTTCGACCAGCAGATAAGCCTGATGGATCGTAGTCAGACCCTTTATGAAAACTATCGGCGTCTCAATCCGGGATCGAACGACAATGATGCGCGCGCGGCGCTGGCGCGGTTTTCGTTCCGTGGGGAGGGGGCTTCGCGGCTTGCCGGTAGTCTCAGTGGCGGCGAATTGTTGCGGGCAGCACTTGCCTGCATACTCAGTGGAACGGAGCTTCCTGAACTCCTTATTCTCGATGAACCGACAAATCATCTCGACCTCGACTCCATTGAGGCGCTGGAAACCGCTCTCAATGCCTATGAAGGGGCGCTGATCATTGTCAGCCACGATCAGACGTTTCTCGACGCTATCAGGATGAAAAGGGTGATAGAGCTTTAAAGGATCTGCTGTAAATTTTCGTCAAGGATATTGATGACAGGATTCAGGCTTTACAACGCAACCTGACGCTGATGCGTCTATGATTGCGCCTTCCGCGATTTGTCACTGGATTCCCGAATGACACAATCGGCAAGCGTCTCCCGAAAGCTTTACTTCTTTATATCCCTGATCAACCTATCGGCCCACCACTGCGTCTGCCCGATCACCATCTCGCGATCGTCGCGAGCCGTCAGCGGCTGTAAATTCAATATTTGCAATAACCAAAGTTGGATCACCTCTCACTGTGACAACATACAGTTTAGTTAGTTGAGTTGTGTGTCATAATACAAATCGTGTAGAACTTCATAATAATGATGATTATACGTGATATTCTTAAAATAAAGGGATAGTTATAATGAATAAATTTCTTTGCGCAGCAGTAGTATTGTCAACTTTAATTCCCAGCTATGCATTAGCCGACCAAACTTATCAGGTCGTGTTCGTAAATAAGTCTTATGCGACATTGAGTATCGCACCGAACGGCTCAGCAGGAAAATGCTTTAGCTTGTGGAATGTGCCCTCACCAGCGGCGAATCTGACTAACAAAAGTGGAAATAATGAAACAACTGTTCGCGTAACAGATAAAAATTCTGGGAATTGCATCAATGCAGAGAAAAAGGCTGCATGGACCGTGACACCGGCAGGGAGCGTCGGTCAAGTAATTACCATGGATCATCAACACGCCAACTGGACAACTCAAGTAATCTCAAATGCTTATGACAAAGATCCAGCGAAAAACCAAAGCATCATAAAGAAAGCAACATGCCAGATTGGCGTTAATCCTTCCAGTTATGTTGATTGTTATAATAAGCCAGTATCCGGACTTCCAGAGGTCGGGACTATTATTATAGAATTTTAAATTTTAATTAATAGTAATATATTAACTAATAACAAAGCTATCTTTTTATGGTAAAATTTACTATATATTTATATAATAGTAAATATTATTAGAATTTATTTAATATAAAATAATATTATAATAAATTCATATTTATAATATTGGGTATATTTAACGATCGCTTTGATTTTATATTTATTAATAAAATATCAATTACATTATTTGGAGAGAAAATGACGGACATAAATATTATTGTTTACGATTTTGGTGTTAAAGGTGTTACGAGCAGTAGAGATGTTCAAGTCGCTAAGACGATTGACACCAATGTTGTCCTGACTTTTGCGTTGTGTGACCAATCTGGTAAGCCGATTGTTCTCGCAGTGCCAACTGAAAATTCAATTATTGAACAATGTTTCCAATTAACAGATTATTACAGTGGTTCGACTAGCATAGCAGGTTTCACGATTAATACTCCTGGTATTTCTAGTACCACTTTTAATTCATTTACGGTCAAATGGGTAGTTACTTGCACCGATTCTAGCGTGCGCCAAACCTTTGGATATATAATCGACACTCAGGGTTGGACTTCGCAAGGACGTGGGCAGGCTTATAATTTATCAATGAAAGGAGCTCAGAACGCTTTTTCATTATATGCTACGACAGTATAATTCTTACCTTTGAGAGTAAATCTAATAGGTAATTTATATTGAAAATTAATTTATCGCTCGACTGTTTCCGGATTTTGATGCGGTTGTGTGAATATGCGTGCCCGTCACCCACACGCAAAGCCTTCGGCTGCTAACTCGGCTGGTCTCATCTGAGTGCTCTTTCGCCCTGTTTTAAAGCACGTCCGAAAAGCGTGGAGCAGAGAAAACGATCCACTGGAATGATGCCCGATCCTGCTTCGGTCACATGAAAGCGCGTCTATACTAAAGGCAAGATCACCAATCGGATTCAATTGGATCGAAAAGCGTCCTGGTGGATTGGGTTTGACGTTTGAGGCCTGTTCGACATAGATCTCGTTTCAAATGTCAAATTCGAAAAATCTATTAGATTCATAAGCTTGCTAGTGGTCTTTTTGATTCCGACATTTGTCCGACGCCTGTAACCGAGGGATGCAAATGTCGGAATCAGACCGCTAGAAAAAAGAGCGCTCATGCGTTGGAGCAGGAACAGCCGGGTCTGATGAGCTGAGGTGAAGACGGGTTCAAAAGTCGGCGTGAGCTTGATCCCGCACGCCTCGTTTTTATTGATGGTGAGGCGGACGGGCAATCGATCCAGTGAATCGATTGCCCGTCGAACGGCCTGAATACGAAGGTCGCAAGGCTTTGTGGATAGTCTCAACGCGACGAAAGATGCCATGGAGGCGTTCCACATGGTCACTGGAAAACAACCATGTTCACCGGTGCGCTTCGTCTGTCAGGCAAGATGACACCGATGGTGCTTGAAGGCGCGATGAACACCGATGCTTTTCGTGCCTATGTTAATCAGGTTCTCGTGCCGGTCCTGACACTCGGTGACATTATCACCATGGATAATCTGTCCGCTCACAAGGTTGCGGGCATCAAGGACGTAATTGAGGCGGCAGGTGCTCAACTGCGGTATCTGCGTGCAAAAGTCGAGCGCACTGTCCAGGTCCTATGACATGCCGTCGGCCAAGTCGTAACACCACTGTTCGAGCCAACTGAGTGCGCAAATTACTTTGCCGACTGCGGTTATGATCCAAGATAAACGGATGCGCTCTAGATCGCGGAGTTATTTTAATGAATGCATATTCTCAAATTTATACAAAGGCCACGGATTTTGTCGGCGCGATTAAGGGTGACGTGGATCCACGCACCGGACAATTTACAATCAAGATCAGTCTTGGGTCGCTGATGGCCAATAATGGGCTGGGACCGAAGATTCCACTTGATCTCAGATACTAGCCGATGACACAGGCCAATCTCGGTTTCGGTGTCGGTTTCGGGTTTGGCTTTACCACCTACGATCAGCGATCCACTGTGCTGTCGCTTGGAGGCGGATCGACTTATAAAGTTCTGGAAAACGACGAAACTCTATCCCTGATCGACGCAAAGCTGCGTCAGGTCTCTGTCTCCAAGATCCCGCAACACTATTATAAAACGCTCTATAAGGACGGCAGTTTTGAGCTGCTCACCGCGCCCGAGGTCCTGAGCAGTTTGAAGGTTCCCGACACGATCGTATCGGCAAGTGGTCACTTTGTTACGCTCAACTGGGCGTTCGTGGATAACCAGTTCCGTCTTATGTCGATTGTCGATGAGAACGGTAGCACCCTGGTCAGTATCGACTACCCGGATGAGCAAAACCTGGCCACCCGGATCGCGGTTCTGCCCGACCGTCAGATCGCGACTGCGGGCTCGGACTACCCTGAAGGATACAATATCTATCTGTTCTTTGGCGACAGTCACCATTTGACCAGGATTACCTGTGACGCAGCGGACGATCTGGAATGGAATATCGGTTACACGAATCTGAATAGTATCGGTCCTTGGGGACAGGTGGCCTCCAGCATCACCTACCCGGATGGGCTTTACGAATATGCAAATTATTCCAGGAGCCGCGGACATCGTTTCGGCAGCACACGCCCCGACATGTCATCGAGCCTTTATCCCTACGTGAAGGAATTTACCCGCGTTCCTGGCGGCGGTCAGCCCATGATCACGAAGTCCTACGACTACGGCATAGTCGACGGGCATAATTTCCTTGGGCATACGGCGCCGGGCATTTTTGCACGCAATCCCACGCTGGATGCGCTTTATAATTGCGCAGACAGCACCTATCGCTACCATACGCTGGAAATCCATGTCGATGACAACGGCGAAGAGACGCGGATCGGGCGCACTTACAATTGCTTTCACCAGCTAGTTGAACAAAAGAGCACGACAAGCGATTGCTCGGTCACCCGGCGCACGGAGTATTATTCCGTGCCGGGTAGCGGTTTCGAGGCTCAGCCTGCGAATTTCCAGTGCCCCAAAACGAAGACCATAATCTGGAGCCGGACCGATCCGGTGACCGGGGCGGTTGTGTCCACGAGCGAGGCCGCTCAGAATTTTACGTATGACGACTACGGCAATATCTTGGAACGAAGCGGTATCTATACCGACGCGGCAGGCACAGAAACGGCGATTGGTACGCTAACCTATGAATATTATCCTGCTGAAACGGCCACTTCTTATGATCCGAACACAGGGTTTGGCTGTCCGGCTGATCCAAACAGCTATAACAAAGGGAACAAAATTCCACGGTTTGTGAAGAGCAAAACCTTCACACCGCACCAGTTCCACGGCGATGAACAGCCGAAAGAAATCCGGTACGCCTATACCCAATACGACCTGCCGGATGCAGTGAAGCAGCTACTTTCGTCCACCGATCCCGATTACAATAGCGCTTATGCGGTGTTGAAGTCCGAACAGCGGATCTATGATAATGGCGAGACGCTGCTGGAAAAAACCACTTATACTTATGCGGACAAAAACGCTGTTCTGGCAGGAACCGACATGCGCGAGTTCGGCCAATTGCTCGAGACCATCGATACGCATTATCCAAATGACGGTGTGGTGGTAGATCTAACGGTTCTGAAGACGGCTGCAAGCTTCGACACCACTACTGATACAAAGATCGAACTTGTCAACAGCAGCAATGACCTGAAGACAACCACAACCGTTACAACCTGGGACGGCCTTTCGACCTCGTCGAGCCAGACGAGTTCGCGTTTTACCGGTCGGATCAAGGAACGCGTTGATGAAATGGGCATCGTGATCCAGACGACATATGATGCGCTCGGGCGGGTAGTATCGGAAACGACCGCTGTTGGAACCGACTATGAAGACGAGCACACTCTACGTTATGTCATTGGCACCGCTACCACGACACCCTACGCGATCACCGCTGCGGACAGGTTGGGCAATCAGGCGAAAACAACCTTTGACGGGCTCGGCCGGGCTCTGACAGGCACGGTCAAGCTGGCGGCGGCGGGCGCAATCTGGCAAACGATGCAGAGCCGACAATATGACTGCTCCGGTCGATTGAGTGCCTCAACGAGCTATGACTATAAGGATGGAACGAAAGCCGATATCACCGGCGCTTACAGTACATTGACGTCGACGCAGCATTATGACAACTGGGGCCGGGTCGAGTATGTGACGGACGCGGAAGGCATTCGGCACTATAACGCCATCGATCCGATCGCCCTGACAAAAACGGCCTACAGCCAGAGTGCCGATGCTTCTGCTGAAACCGCAAGAACCGTTTTGACCGCGAATCCCGCCACCTGTTCCGCCAGCATGGAGCTCTTCAATTCAACAACAGCGCCCAGCAATAGCGGCGGACTGTATAGCACCGTAACCCAGAACTACGACGGCTGGAAGCAGTTGCGTAAAACCACGGATGAGCTGGCGCGCGACACGACATTCGACTATGACGTTTTTGGGCGCGTCACCACGACGACCTTGCCCATTGTGCCCAACCAGAAGGGTGACGGAAGCACTGTTGTAACGCGTCTCTACAGTCGCGATAGCGCATCCTCGACTGTAACGGATATCCAGGTGAACGGCACATCCATGGGCACCCGTGAAGTTGATAGCTTGGGGCGCGTGACAAAACAGACCGTGGGCGGGCGTGTCACGACCGCTGTTTATGATGAAAACTCTGGCAGTCTGACCGCACCTTTCCAGGTTACCACGCCTTATGGAACAACGGTTCAGTTTTTATATGAGGCAGCCCTTGGAGGGAAAATCGCTTCAAAAAGCCTGATGGTGGGCGGCCAAGCCACCGACACGGCGGTGTTTTCCTATTCCAAAAAGACGGATCAGACACAGATCGGTCGACTTTTGAATGCCGTGAGCACGGTCAACGCCCTATCAAATACCATCACCAACTCCTACGATCTTGCCGGGCGCCTGCTGACAGAGACCTTTGACGATGGATCGACGGCATCACACGAGCATACGGTTGCCGGTAAAGCCTGGAGCTACACCGATATTACGAGTCAGACATGGGCGGTGACGGAGGCCGACGTCTATGGCCGACCGACGACCGTGAACGATGGCGGCTACGTCCGGCTGAGCCTTTCCTATGACAATCTCGGTCGCACACAGAGCTGGACCACAACTGACAGCCTTTCGGCCAAAACGCTCATCACAAGTCTGACATGGGATGGCGTGGATCGGGAATTTGCCCGTACTATGGACAGCTCGCTTACGGGCCAGCGGACGCTCATTCAGCAGGACTATTTTAATAACCACCAGATCAGGGCGCGTACTCTCAAGCGCGGTTCGGTTTCCACGCTGCCCGAGAATCTTACAACCACCCGTATTGAGGACTATACCTACGACGAACGCAATCGTCTGAACACCTACAACGTCCAGAATCCGACAGGTCTGGACTGGATCAGAGATGACAAAAACAACATAGTTACGAGCGAGGCTTATGGCTCTGCTGGTGATCCAGGTTACGATGCCTTCAACAATATTCTGAAGGTTACCACGACCTTTCAAAATGGCCAGGATATTGCGACCTTCACATATGACACCACGGACATCACCCAGCTCGTCACTATAAATCACAGCAATGCCGCCCTCGGTAGCCAGATTGACCTGACTTATGATGGGTATGGTTGCCTGCAAAGTGACGAGAACGGTTCAGTGATGAGTTATGATCAGGGGATTAATTGCGGCTATATTCGTGGATTTCAGGCGCAGGGCTCCACTGATGATCCGAAAACATTTCAGTATGATGCGCTTCGACGCATCGTCAACGAAAGCGGCACCACCCTATTCTACAACGGCACGACACTTGCCGCTCAAAGACAGGGCAGCAATACAAGCCGGCTTATCTATGGCCCTTCCGGCGCCATTGCGCAGGTCGATAACGCCAATACGGTCTGGCTGAACGGTGCCGGTCTCGACGGCTCCATCCTCAGTGCTGACAGTCCCAACGGCGCGCAGCAACACTATGATGTAGCTTATGCGCCATACGGCCAGCAGACAACGCAGACAGGGCAGTCACCTGCCATCCTCGGCTATAATGGCGAGCGCAAAAGCAACCTGCTTGGCGGCTATCAGCTCGGAAACGGATACCGCCTCTATAAACCGTCCCTGCGCCGCTTCACATCACCTGACACCCTCAGCCCTTTCGGTGCCGGTGGCATAAATCCCTATGCCTATTGCGAAGGCGATCCGATCAACAATACCGATCCAACAGGGCATGTTCCGTTCAAGGAATTATTGATCGGTATAGGCGCCGGGTCGTTGGATGCTGTCCCCGGAGTTGGCGAAGTTGCAATGGGAGCAGAAGCGGCTGGAGCTGTTGGTGCAGAAGCAGCGGCTGCCGCCGCAGCCGGTGGAGAAGTCGCAGCGGATGCCGCCGCCGCAGGAGCTAACGCTGGTGCACAAGCAGTCGCAGCCGGAGGAGCGCAAGACGCAGTTAACAATAACTTCGACGAGTTTTATAGAATGGTAGACCGAAGCTATCAAGAAGTTCAGAATGATTATGCAGATTTTGACGATGCAGACAATGTGTTTGACGAGGAACTTAAGCGCTTAAAAAGTGGGGACCGTACATTCGATGGGGGGCTCAACTACGAGTGGGAATATGTTAAGGAATATATCCAGCCAGTAGATGATCAAGCACAACCAGGGCCAAGTCATGAGGCCGCACCGAGGCAGCCCCGGGATGCAAGAAGTCCGTCACCCAAACGTCTACTTGAAGACCAACCCCGGTCGCCGAGAGATGAGGGGCCGCGACCCAAGCGTGGAAGAAGAGGAAGTCCCGATCAAGAGATTAAAGATCTTCGGCAAACTTTTCCAGGTAGATCTACCGAAGATTTACAAAGAATCCGGGATTTTATTCAAGGAAAATCCGGAATAATTAAAACGCCAGAACTACGAAATAACTTCGTTGTTGATAGACTAGATGGCATGAGCAATGATGATCTTGTAAATAAGTACAATATATCCAAAAAGAATTTGAATAAAATTATTAATGATCTATGGATTGATCCTTAAAATATAGAATATTTCATTAAATATATCTATTAGATATTTAATTAATTTCAATTGGTTATTTTAAAAAACTTGTTTAGAATGAGGAGGATGAGTTGAATAAATATGAAATTACTTTTCCGTTATTTTGAACCATTGTTTGATTTGTGGCCGCTTCATTGAAGTGAAGACGCCTTGGTGCTTGCGCATCATGTGAATGGCGCTCGATGGCAGCCAAAGCGATACCGGCAGAGGCTTCGGACTTGAAGCTGAGCATGTCTTTATCCTGAAGCCGGGTCCCATGTTGGGGAGACATGTATTTGAGCGCGTTTCGATCTGATTGAATCAGGCTGGCGCTCTAATCGCCATTAAGGCGCGGCGCGACTTTTTCGATTTCGCTGATCAGTTCCAGCAAATTGCGACTGATATGGGAATGCAACGCCGCCGCCACTTCCGGATATTCTTCGAGGATGCGCCGGAAGATCGAACGGCTGATGCGGATAACTTCGGTTTCCGCTTCGGCGACCGCACCGGTGAGGCGCGAGGTCTGTGCGATCAACGCCATTTCTCCGATCATCGCACCTGGGCCGACGGGGCGGATCGCAATCCGCCCTTCGTCTTGTTCGTGAAACAGGGTGATGTTCCCGGAAACGACGATATAGGCGCAGTCGGCACTTTGTCCTTCACGGAAAAGCTCGCGCCCGGTTCTGAGAACGAGACGTTCTGCACCGAAGGCAAGCAACCGCAACTGTTCGGGCGTGAAAGACTCGAACAGGCCTACCGTGCCGAGAATGCGAATATCGTCATCAAGCGCCATGGATCGTCAATACACCTGCATCGGGCGCTGTCCATCATGGGACAAGCTTGTATCCCCCGCTTTCTGTGACCAGAAGCGCCGCATTGGACGGGTCTTTTTCTATTTTCTGGCGCAGACGGTAGACGTGGGTTTCCAGCGTATGCGTGGTCACACCCGAATTATAGCCCCATACTTCTTCAAGGAGCACATCGCGACCGATAACCTTGTCGCCGGCGCGATAGAGATACTTGATGATGGCTGCTTCCTTCTCGGTGAGACGAATCTTGCTGCCCTTCTCGTCGATGAGCAGCTTCTGGCCGGGCTTGAATGTGTAGGGGCCGACGATGAAAGTCGCGTCTTCGCTCTGCTCGTGCTGGCGAAGCTGTGCACGCACACGCGCCAGAAGCACCGCGAATTTGAATGGTTTGGTGACGTAGTCATTGGCGCCCGATTCGAGACCGAGAATCGTATCCGATTCCGTATCGTGACCGGTGAGCATGATGATCGGTGCCTTGAAACCGCCCTTGCGCAGCAACTTTACGGCTTCACGGCCATCCATATCCGGCAGGCCGACATCCATGATCAGGAGGTCTACAATGCCGTTTCTCGCAGTCTGGATGCCCTTGGTGGCATTGTCTTCCTGCAGAATCTGGAATTCTTCGCACAGCTCGAGCTGTTCGACGAGGATGGAACGGAGATCTTCGTCATCGTCCACAATCAGTATCGTACGGCCTGTCATGCCTGTCCTCGTTACTCTTTGATTTAAATGGCTCTTGGTGTTTTATGACATTTAATGGAGACAAGTTGAAGCGGCGAAACGCGAAACAGGTTTTTGCGCTCGCCGACAACGGTTTAAAACATGCATGACACGGAGGTGGGGGCTTGGCCAGATACGAAACTAGCCGGGGAATCGGCGTTATCGATGTACGGGCCAAACCGGGCCACAAGACTCGCGGCTTGCTTGTTGCCGGCAATCTGGTGCTGGAATGCGCTCTTGGCAAGGGGGGGATCAGCGCTTTCAAGCGCGAAGGTGATGGGGCGACGCCGCTGGCAACCATGCGGCTGCTCTATGGATATCGACGTGGCGACAAGGGTTTGCTGCCCTCATCACGACTACCGCTCGGGCGCATCCGCCGTCTGGACGGCTGGTGCGATGCATCGTCCGACGCCAATTATAATCGTCCCGTAAAGCTGCCTTATGCGGCAAGCCACGAGGATATGTGGCGGCGCGATGACCTTTATGATGTCTGCATTGTCATGGATTGGAACATTGTACCACGTCGTCGTGGATGCGGCAGTGCGATTTTCTTTCATCTGGTGCGACCCGGCTATACACCGACCGAAGGTTGCATAGCATTGAGGCGCGCCGACATGGCGCGCCTCTTGCCTCATTTGACGGATCGGACTGTGATCCGGGTTTTAAGGTAACCTGCTCAGTGTGCGGCGGCGACGACTCTGACTTCGTTGCCATCGGCATCGTAGAGCTTTCCGTTCAGGAAATAATCTCCGTCATGCAACTCCGAGATGTTGTGATGGCGGATGATGCGCTCCGTGCCTTCCGCAAAGACTGACATCTGATTGCTGTTGCCCAGCTTGATTTCGTTGAACATCAGGTTGAGCGCAATGGCCATCAACGCTGCCGAACTGATACCGGAATGGAAGATGGTTTCGAACCAGGTCGGGAAGTTGTGGTAGAACTGGGGCGCGGCGATCGGGATCATGCCAAAGCCGATCGAAGTTGCCACGATTATGAGATTGATATTGTTCTCATAATCCACTTTCGCCAGCGTGCGGATGCCGCTTGCGGCCACCGTGCCGAACAGGACAATGCCCGCTCCGCCCAGAACCGCCGGAGGAACGCAGGCAATCACCCGGCCCATCACCGGCAGGAGGCCGAGCGTGATGAGGATCAACCCGCCAGTGGCCACGACATAACGGCTTTTCACGCCGGTGACCGCAACAAGGCCGACATTCTGCGCGAACGCGCTTTGGGTGAAAGAGCCAACAATCGGTGACAGGATGCTTGAAAGCATATCCGCACGCAGGCCATTGGCCAGACGACGCGAATCCACTTTCGTACCGATGATTTCACCGACAGCCAGGATATCGGCGGAAGTTTCGACCAACGTGACCATGATCACGATGAACATCGAGAGCGTTGCTGCAAGGCTGAACACCGGCATGCCGAAGTGGAAAACTTCCGGCAGGGCCACCATCGCGCCTTCACCCACACGCGAAAAATCGGTCATGCCGAGCGCCCATGCGATAAAGGTTCCGATGACCATGGCGAGCAGGATCGAAAGCCTGGAAATCGTGGCATTGCCCATCTTGCTGAGAATGAGGACGATGACCAGTGTGAGGCCGGCGAGACCGATATTGGCCATGCTGCCGAATTCGGGACTGTTGCTGTCTCCGCCCATTGCCCAGCGCGCCGCAACGGGCATCAGCGTCAGGCCGATCGTGGTGATGACGATGCCTGTGACGAGCGGCGGAAAGAAGCGTGTGATGCGTGAGAATATCGGCGTAATGATAAGGCCGATGACGGCTGCCGTGATGACGGCTCCGAGCACGACCTGCAGACCTGCCTGCCCGGTCTGGCTTGACGTGACGATGGCCACCATGGTGGCGACGCCCGAAAACGAGACGCCCTGAACCAGAGGTAGCTGGCAGCCGAAGAAGGGAATGCCGATGGTTTGCAGGACGGTCGCAACACCGCCAGCAAATAGCGACGCGGTGATCAGCAAGCCGATTTCCGTCGGGCTGAGACCGGCTGCCTGACCGATGATCAGCGGAACCGCGACGATGCCCCCATACATGGTCAGAACATGCTGGAAGCCATAAGCCAGATTGGCAGTTGCTGATAGTTTTTCATCTTCGGGACGCGAAAGCGCATCCGCCCCGGACTGGTGCGTATTCAATGATACTCCCTCCCAGCAGGCGCAAGCTCATAGCCAGCCTGCTCTCTCGGTTCTCCCTGCGCTGGATCGTCGTGGCGGCATGTCTTTCGACACCGAACCGACGATGAAATGCGCGATGTCTCCTCCAAAGACATGTCGCAGGAGTATAACCGCAGCCGTCCGGATGACTGTGTCTGTTTTGATTGAAATTGTTTTCGATGCGGGAGCGCTAATGTTGAGGGAGTTTTTTAGCCGTCGATTTTGGTACGGGCTTCTCTCATCGCATCGCGCAGCACTGCGAAAATGTAAGGTTCCAGCGATTGCGCAACATTGAAGCGCAGAAAACCGCTTGCTGTCCGCGATGGACTGAAGACGTCGCCGGGTGCCAGCAGCACACCTTTCTCCAGAGCATGCCGGGCAATCTGGCCGGAGTCCAGTTTATTGGGCAATTCCGCCCAAAGGAACATGCCGCCTTGCGGTTCGGTCCACAAAGTGAGGCCTTCCGCTTTCAGGCGATTGGCAGTGAGCGTCATGGCGTCGGCCAGTTTTGCACGCAGGCTGTCGACATGGCGGCGATAGGTGCCGTCGGTCAGAAGTGCATGCACGATCTGTGGCGACAAGGCATTGCCGCCGAAGCTGGTTGCGAGTTTCAGGTCGGTGAGCCCGTCGATCCAGTCTCGGCGTCCGGCGATATAGCCGACGCGGGCGGCAGCGGACAGCGTCTTGGAGAAGCTGCCAATATGCAGGACGCGCTCGAACCCGTCGAGTTCGGCAAGCAGCGGAGCGGGCGAAGGATGAAAATCGCCGAAGATATTGTCCTCGACGAGCGTGACGCCATGCGCTTCGGCAAGCTTCAGCAGGCGGTGAGCGGTGGCCGGTGTCATCGAGCCGCCGGTCGGGTTATGCAATCCGGCATTGGATATATAGAGTTTTGGCGCGTGTTCGCTCGCAGCTCTCGCAAAGGCTTCGAGGTCCGGACCGGTATGGGTATAGGGCACGCCGACGAGTTTTACACGATGCGTCAGAAGCACCGCCTGAAAATTGAAGTAGCAGGGATCATCGACCAGAACCGTATCGCCCGGCTGCAGAAGATAACGGCAGATGAGATCTATGGCCTGGGTGCCGGAATCGGCCAGAAGTATTTCTCCGCTGGAGACGTCGATACCCTGTTCGCCGAGCCGGTGAGCAAGATGCTGGCGCAGAGGTCGGAAACCGAGCGGTTCGCCATAGGTGGCTAGATTGCTTGTCTCGTCGCGGGCAACCATGCGCATCGCCCGGCGGATCGCGTCCTGCGGAAGCCACGCGTCGGGCAGCCAGCCGCATCCGGGTTTGAGTGTGGCGTCGTCTGCCTCTAGTGATTGTCGCATGACCCAGAAAGGATCGATCTGGCGCTCCTTGTGCGGTGTGTTGGTGGCGAGCGAAAACGGCTGGCGTGCGCGCTCCGAAACATAGAAACCGGCGCCACGGCGCGACTGGATGATGCCTTCCGCCACCAGCCTGTCATAGGCTTCGACGACGGTTGATTTCGAGACATTCATCGTTTCGGCAAGGCGACGGATGGAGGGCAGTCGTGCGCCCGGTGCGAGGCTCATCGCGGTAATGCGCCCGCGGATAATGCCCATCACCTTTTCGACGAGTGGCGTCTTGTCGGCGGTAGCGTTTTCTTCGCCGCGCTCGATCTCTCCGCCAGCGTAAGCGGCTTCTACAGCTTCGAGGCTGCGCAGCAGGCCCGTCGAAATCATCTGTACTATCCTTTGTACCAGTACAGTTTGTCAGAATTGTCCGAAAACTGTCCCTGATTATTCGGGCAGTTTCGCGGCATTGTCTCACGAATCCTTATACGATTTTAGAGAAAGTCGAAAAGACACAATGCGTGAGAATGTTGGGAATAAGACCGCAGGATGGATTAACGGGTTCTTGGGCGTATTGATTTTTTCCGGGTCGCTACCGGCGACGCGGCTGGCGGTGATTGATATCGATCCGACCTTCCTGACGATGGCGCGCGCTTCGATTGCCGGTGTGCTGGGAATGGCTCTTCTGTTGGCATTCAGGGAACCTTTTCCACGCCGCAACGATGCCATCTCGTTGATTGTGGTGGCGCTTGGCGTGGTCGTCGGCTTTCCGCTTCTGACGGGCCTCGCCCTTCAGCATATGACATCCGCTCATGCGATTGTCTTTATCGGACTGCTTCCGCTCGCCACGGCAATCTTCGCTGTTCTGCGTGGTGGCGAACGCCCGCGTCCGATGTTCTGGCTGTTTTCAGTAGTTGGGAGCCTCATCGTCGCTTCCTATGCCTATGGACAGGGAAGCCAGTCCACGCTTCTGGGCGATGTGCTGATGTTGGCTGCCGTTATCGTTTGCGGGCTTGGCTATGCGGAAGGCGCGCAGCTTTCGCGCAGGCTCGGCGGCTGGCAGGTGATCTGCTGGGCGCTGGTGTTCGCGCTGCCGGTCATGTTGCCGTTGAGTGTCATGACACGTCCGGAGACATGGGCCGGCATCGGTACACCGGCATGGATGAGCCTTGGCTATGTCTCGCTGTTTTCGATGCTGATCGGTTTTTTCTTCTGGTATCGCGGCCTTGCACAAGGCGGTGCCGCCACTGTCGGCCAGTTGCAGCTTCTGCAACCCTTCTTTGGGCTTATGCTGGCCGCCGGTATTGCGGGAGAACCCGTCAGTATGGGAATGGTCGCAACAGCAGCGGTGGTTGTTATCTGTGTGGCGGGTGCCAAGCGGTTTGCTTAAATGAACGCCAAGACGGTCGTGCGCTTCACTTCCGCGTCTTCGAGGGCGCGGGTGACGGGCACGGTATAGACGGCAAGCTGATGCAGCCGCTCCTTGGGCAGATAGGCGCGACCCGGATCACCGACGATAATGCTCGCGCCGCGTTCGGCAAGTTTTGTGAACCAGGGAATAAGCCGGTCGGCGAGCGGCTTTTCATAAAAGACGTCGCCTGCCAGAACCACGTCCCAGCCACTGTCTTTCCCGATTAGGTCATCCAGAGAGGGAAAAACCGACACGCCATTGGCTGATGCATTGATCTCGATGGCGGGAAGCGCGAAGGGATCGATGTCCGAAGCCAGCACGCTTGATGCACCCGCCTGCATGGCGGCAATGGCGACGAGGCCGGAACCCGACGCGAAATCGAGCACGGTCTTGTCTTTCACTGTTTCGGGATGATCCAGAATATAGCGCGCCACGCCCTGACCGCCCGCCCATGCGAAAGCCCAGAAGGGCGGCGGCAGGCCGATCGTGGCAAGCTCTTCCTCTGTCTTGTGCCAGAGGTCGTGCGCTTCATCGGCCAAATGAAGACGAATTTCCGGCACATGCGGCGGCGCTTGCAGACTGGTATTGGCCAGAATGAAATCGCGCGCGCTTTTATGTGCCGGATCGAGCATCAGATTTCTTTAACATCGAGTCCGCCCATGCGGCAGACTTCGATCCATTCGTCTTCCATGACCGGCTGTACCGAAAGCCGCATCGAGGTGACGAGTGCCATCTTCTCCAGCTTCGGATTGGCCTTCACATCCTTCAGCGTCACCGGCTTCGGCATGTCGCGGACAGCCCTGATGTCCACGCAGTCCCAGCGCGGATCGTCCGTTGTACTGTCAGGATGTGAAAGGGCGCAGACCTCGACGATGCCGACAACTTCCAGCCCTTCATTGGAATGATAGAAGAAGCCCTTGTCGCCCAGTTTCATGGCACGCATGTTGTTGCGCGCCTGATAATTGCGCACACCATCCCACTGCTCGCCTTTTTCGCCACGGGCTTTCTGCATTTCCCATGACCATTTGAACGGTTCGGATTTGAACAGCCAGTAAGCCATCAGTCATGAGCCTCAAGCGTTGGCAGGGTTGTTGATCGCCCAGTTCCACGGGCGCACGGTCACATCCTGAAACAGACCTGCGAGTGCATAAGGGTCATTGGCGGCGATCTTTTCCGCTGCGGCTTTGTCGGCAGCTTCGACAACGACAAGGCTGCCGTTCGGCTTTCCATCTTCACCAAGGAAGGGGCCTGCGAACTTCAGCCCATCACCAAGACCCTTGAGATAGTCGAGATGCGCGGGGCGCGTATCAAGGCGCACTTGCAGATGGTCCGGCTTGTCGTTGCACAGAAGAGCAAAAAGCATTGTCAATTATCCTTTCCGTTCGAGCATGATCTTGTCCGAAAACCGGTTCCCACTTTTCGGGGTCACGCTCTAGTCCTCGGTCTTGAGTGGTCGGTTGAGCAGAGCCGTCACGGCTTCGTCAATGGTGATGGTGCCGTCGAGCAGCGCACCTGTTGCATCAATGATGGGCGCGGAGATGGCATGTTTGCGGCATAGCTCGGCGGCAATCGGCGCGGTGGCCACGCCTTCGGCGAGCGGGCGATTGGTCAAATCCTCCCCGCGTCCGAGTGCCAGACCGTAGGAATAATTGCGCGATTGCGACGACGAGCAGGTCAGCATCAGATCGCCGAGGCCGGAAAGGCCCATGATGGTTTCGGGCCTTGCACCCATGGCCCGACCAATGCGGCGCAGTTCGGCAAATCCGCGCGTGACGAGTGCGGCTTGAGCGCTCGCGCCAAAGCCGCGCCCAATGGCAGCACCGGCGGCAATGGCAAGAACATTTTTCAAGGCACCGCCGATTTCAACCCCCTTGAGATCAGTTGTCGAATAGCAGCGGAAGGCGGGGCCGGACAAAAGTGCAGCGAGCTGATCGGCGGTTACCGCATCCTCGCAGGCAACAGTCACGGCGGTCGGAAGCCCTCTGGCGACGTCTGTTGCAAAACTTGGACCGGATAGCGCTGCGATCCGGTGGTTTGGCAGAACTTCGGCCACGACTTCCGACATCAGTCGTCCGGTACCGCGTTCTATCCCCTTGGCGCAGAGCACGACGGGCGCGCTTTGGGGGATGAGGCTGCTCAACTCCGAAAGTCCGGCGCGCATGGCCTGGGCGGGAATGACGGCCAGAACGGCATCCGCTCGCTCGATGACAGCGGCCGCATCCGTGCTTGCATTTATAGCGCGGGGAAGTTCGATCTCGCCCAGATAGCGTGGATTGCGGTGTGTCTGGTTGATGGCTTCGACCATCACCTCGTCGCGGGCATAAAGCCATGTGTGATGTCCGCTGCCGCATGCCATGGCCGCAAGGGCCGTGCCCCAGGCGCCGCCACCCAGAATGGCAATCTTGCTAGTCTTTCCGTTCTTGCCTTGGCCGTTCATGCCTTGGCTCCACGTCGTCCGGTTCCGATCAGCGGAGCCGACTTCTCGTCCAGCGGCCAGCGCGAGCGCGGTGCAAGATCAAGCTTATCGGGAGCCTCGGTCGCTGCACGTTCGGCACCGGCCCAGGCGATCATCGCGGCATTGTCGGTGCACAGATCGAGCGGTGGGGCGATAAAACTGAAACCGTGCCGGGCGCAAAGAGTTTCGAGAGCTGTGCGCAAGGTCTTGTTGGCCGCGACCCCACCGGCAACGACAAGTGCCGGCGTTTCGCAGTCGGGAAATTCGTTTCTGAAACGTTCAAGCGAACGCCCCACCCGGTCGGACAGCGTGTCGGCGACCGCAGTCTGGAAAGAGGCACAAATATCGGCGACGTCCTGATCCGACAATGGCACCAATTCGGTTGCCGTCTGGCGCACTGCCGTCTTGAGACCGGAAAAGGAAAAATCGAGTCGTGCTTCGCCTTTCAACGGCCGAGGCAGGGCGAATCGCTTCGGATCGCCCGTGAGCGCCATGCGTTCGACTGCCGGGCCCCCTGGATAAGGCAGGCCTAGTAGCTTCGCCGTCTTGTCGAAGGCTTCACCAAGCGCATCGTCGATTGTTGTGCCAAGCCGTTCGTAGTCGCCAATGCCGCGTATCAGCACCATCTGCGTATGACCGCCGGAAACGAGCAGCAGCAGATAGGGAAATGGCAGGCCGTCGGTCAGACGCGCCGTCAATGCATGGCCTTCCAGATGGTTGACGGCGTAAAACGGTTTCTGTGCAGCCATGGCCAGCGCCTTGGCGGTCATGAGCCCCACGATCAGCCCGCCGATCAGTCCCGGCCCCGCCGTGGCTGCCACCGCATCGACGTCGGCAAGTTTCATATCGGCGTCATCTAGCGCGCGAGCAATCAGCCGGTCCAGCGCTTCGACATGGGCGCGTGCGGCAATCTCGGGCACCACGCCGCCATAGGGCTCGTGCTCGGCGATCTGGCTCAGAACCACATTGGACAATATCCGTCCTTCGCCCCGATCGTCACGTTCGACGATTGCGGCGGCTGTTTCGTCGCAACTTGTTTCTATTCCAAGAATGCGCATTTGCGGTTAGACCCTGCCTGTCTCATAATTCATTGAAAAATCCGGTATCATGGACGGCGCAATATGCAAACAGCATCCTTGAAGAATGGCACGTTGAAGATAGGCACGCGGGGCAGCAAGCTTGCTCTCGCCCAGGCTTACGAGACGCGTCGCCGCCTGATGGAGGCGCATGGTCTGCCGGAAGAAGCCATTGAGATCGTCCCCATGTCGACGGCGGGCGACCGCATTCAGGATCGCGCGCTTTCCGAGATCGGCGGCAAGGGACTTTTTACCGAAGAAATCGAGCAGGCGCTGACGGACGGGCGAATCGATCTTGCGGTCCATTCGACCAAGGATATGCCGACGATTCTGCCTGATGGACTTCATCTTTCCGTTTTCCTTGAGCGCGAAGATCCCCGCGATGCCTTTATCGGTCGCACGGCTTCCCGCCTTCTTGATCTGCCGCAGGGCGCGACAGTCGGATCGTCATCGCTGCGTCGTCAGGCTTTGATCCGCCGTCTTCGCCCCGACATTCAAGTGGTGATTTTCCGCGGGAATGTCGATACCCGCCTGCGCAAGCTGGAAGCTGGAGAAGTCGACGGGACGTTTCTCGCCTGTGCGGGATTGCGGCGTCTGGGGCTTGGCGATGTCATTACCGATCTGGCCGATCCGGAAAGCTTCCCGCCTGCGCCCGGACAGGGTGCCATCGGCATAGAAACCCGTATCGGCGATACACGTATCGATGCGTTGCTGGCGCCTCTTGCGCATCGCGAAACAGGCATAGCCCTTGCCTGTGAACGAGCATTTCTGGCTGCCCTTGACGGTTCCTGCCGCACACCGATTGCCGGTCTTGCAACCGTGAATGGCGATACGGTCTCGTTCCACGGCATGATTTTGAAACCCGACGGGTCTGAGGCGCATGAGATAAGAGCGGAAGGTCCGGTATCGAATGCGGCCGCACTCGGTACGCAAGCAGCAGAGCATCTGCGCGTGAAGGCCGGTCCCCAATTCTTTGAGGGCTGGGAGTAGATTTGGCGGGGCGCGTACAAATCGCATCTGTCGGCCGCGTTTTGGTGACGCGGCCACAACCGGCTGGCTCCGAGACCGCCGTAAAACTGGCGTCGAAAGGGTATGAGCCGGTTCTGCTTCCTTTGAGCCGGACCGTTGCGCTCTCCTTTGCTATGCCCGAGGGCTCGTTTGCGGCTTTAACGGTGACGAGCGCCAATGCCTTTCACCACATCGACATGGAACGACTGATGCCGTTTCTCGACCTGCCGCTCTTTGCAGTGGGGCACGGAACAGTTGAGGCGGCGCGGAAGGCCGGGTTCAGCCGGGTGATCGACGGCGGCGGCGACGCGGTTCGTCTTGCTGCAACGATGCGGCGTGATCTTCCCGAACGATCCCGTGTTCTTTATCTCGCCGGACGGGTACGCCAGCCGGTGTTCGAAGACGAGATGCGGGCCGGAAAACTCGATATGCATGTCGCCGATGTCTATGACACGGAGATGATTCCTTATTCTGCGCCAGCACTTCTGGATGTGCTTCACGGCGCGCCTTTTGTCGCGGTCATGCTTTATTCCGGTGTCGCTGCGACGAGCTTCATCGAAGCAATGCGTGAGGTCGAGCCGCCTTTTGACGAGAAAACGCGGTTTTTGTGCATTTCAGCCCGCGTGGCCCAGCGATTGCCGCCATTCTGGCGGGCAAAAGCTCTTGTTGCAGACCATCCGGATGAAGAAGGACTTTTCCGGCTGTTTGCCAAACTTTGACTCATTTCGGCGCAACCTTCCTTCATCTGGCGATTTTATCTGTTAGACTTTCAGGCAACCAATCGGCATTTACGAGAGGATCCATGGCGAAACCCGGCACTCCGCGACATTCCAAACCGGCCCGTAATCCTGTGACGATCAATCTCGATCCATCAGACGTCAAGCGGGTTGACGAACCGGCGAAAGCGACGCCCGATGCGGAGCCGGTAGGAAACTTCTCAAAACCTGAGAACCCAAAGCCGGAAACCCCGAAGTCCACATCGCCTAGACCGGAAGCAGCGACTGCCGAAAAGACCGTGAAAACCGAAACGCCGGAAAACTCGACATATGCCAGGCCGCCTTTTACGTCGGGCGTGAAACCTGAAACTCAGCAGCCTGCGCAAAAGAGCGGTGCGACCGCGTCACATCTTCTGGCCGGTGTTGCCGGTGGTATTATCGGACTTGGCGGATTGCTGGCGCTGCAATGGGGCAATGTTATTCCCTCTCCGGGTACAAGAGTGACCGCAGAACAGCTTGCGCATATGGAGCAGCAGATCGCCGATCTGCGGAGCAATCCAACGCCCGCACCGCTTGATGATGCGAGCCGCGCGCAGCTTGCAGCTCTGGAAAAGAACGTACAGGCCGCCGAGATCAAGTCAGAGGCGGTTGCAGGTTCCTTCGCCGATCTTCAGCAGCAATTTGCGGCCTTGCCGAAAGAGGCGGGACAGGAAGCGGCAGCCGATACCTCTGCTCTGACCGAGCGGCTTGACGCGCTGGAGAGCAAGCTTTCAGCGGCGCAGAGCCGGGCCGATGAGGCGACAGCCGGAGTTTCGGGAAATAGCGGCACGATTTCATCGCTCGAATCGAAACTGACCTCCTTGCAGGAAAAGGTCAGTCAGGCTTCGCGCCAGCCCGATGCGACGGCGCTTATAGCGGCAAATGCGCTGAAAACGGCGATCGATCGCGGTGGTTCTTTCAAGGCGGAACTGGACACTTATGCGTCGGTGGTGCCCGACGAGGCATCAATCGAACAGCTCCGTGCCCTCGCCGAGAAAGGCGTTCCGACCGTTGCAGACCTGAATGCCTGGTTCGGTGCCATTGCAAACCGGATCATCGCGACGGAGAACAAGCTGCCTGCCGATGCCGGAATTTGGGATCAGCTTGTCGCCAGCGCCAAGGGGTTGGTCAGCGTACGTCCGGTTGCGGGCAATGTCAGCGGCACCGGCGTCGGACCGATCACGGCCCGCATGGAAGCAGCACTTCAGGCAGGCGATCTGGAGCGTGCGCTCAGCGAATGGGAGCAGTTGCCTGCCGATGCCAAAGCCACCTCACAGGAATTTGCCGATCAGGTCCGGGCGCGACGGGATGCTGATGCGCTTGTACAGCGCCTCGTGGCGGATAGTCTGAAACCGAAGGTTTCGGCGGGTGAAACCGGCGGGGCTCCGGCCTCTTCCGGTCAATAGGAGGCGGGCCGATGCTGCGTGTCCTGTTTTATCTCTTCATCGTTGCTGCGCTCGGCTTCGGCTTTGCCTGGCTTGCGGATCGTCCGGGCGAACTTGATGTCACCTTCGCGGGCAACCACTACAATGTGCCCCTGATAACTGCCGTTGCGGGAATCGTTGCCATTGTCGCGGCCATTCTCATCCTGTGGTGGCTGGTCAAGAGTATCATCCAGTCGCCCTACACGCTGCGCAGGCATTTTCGTGCTCGCAAGCGCGATCGTGGCTATCAGTCGCTGTCGACCGGACTGATTGCAGCCGGTGCCGGCGATGCGGAAGCAGCGCGCCGTATGACGAAGCAGGCGGGCAAATTGCTCAGCTCCGACCAGGAACCGCTGATAAAGCTTCTGGAAGTGCAAACCGCGATGCTGGAAGGGCGTACGGAAGATGCCCGCAAGGGTTTCGAGGCGATGGTGGATGATCCCGAGACACGACTGCTCGGTTTGCGTGGGCTTTATATCGAAGCCCAGCGTGTTGGCGCTCGCGATGCCGCTCGTCATTATGCTGCCGAAGCCGTCAGCCAAGCACCGCAACTTGAATGGGCCTCGTCGGCCATGATGGGGCAGCTTTGTGCCGAGGGCGATTGGGATGCGGCGCTGAAGCTTGTCGATGCACGCAAGCAGGCGCTCGCCCATAGCAAGGATGTCGTGAAGAAGGAACGCGCCGCGCTTTTGACCGCCAAGGCGATGGCGATGGTCGATGTCGATCATGCGCAGGCAAAGGCGCTGGCGCTTGAGGCGAACAAAATCGCGCCCGATCTGGTGCCTGCTGCCGTGGTTGCCGCGCGTGCGCTTTTCGCCGATGGTGATGTACGGAAAGGTTCGAAAATTCTCGAAGCGGCCTGGAAACGGTTTCCGCATCCCGACATTGCTTCGACCTATGTCTACGCCCGGTCTGGCGATACCACACAGGATCGCCTGAAGCGTGCAAAACATCTTGTATCGCTGCGCTCCAACAATGCCGAGGGCAGTCTTGCTCTGGCGCGTGCCGCCTATGAAGCAGGCGATTATCGTCTTGCCCGCGACAATGCCGAGCAGGTTCTGCGCGCTTCACCACGCGAGAGCGCTTATCTGCTGCTTGCCGATATTGAAGAAGCCGAAACCGGCGATCAGGGCAAGGTTCGTGAATGGCTGGCGCGTGCGGTCAAGGCACCGCGTGACCCCGCCTGGACCGCTGACGGCTATGTTTCCGAACAATGGTCGCCTGTATCGCCGGTCACGGGGCGGCTCAACAGTTTCGAGTGGAAGGTTCCAGTGGTGGAACTCGCTCCGGCTATTGAAGCGGAAAAGCCAGAAATCAAGGGACCGGTGGAAGCAAAGCCGATCAATCCACTTGTTCTGGCTGAGCCGAAAGACAAGGCTGATATGGTGGATATATCCGACAGTGTGGAGAGCAAACCGCTTGTTCGTGATGTGGAGGAAGCCGAAGTCGTGCCTGCTGCCGAGCCCGTCAAAGTGTCGTCAGCCCCTCCGGCAAGGACGGTCGAAAGGATGGAGCCACCTATGGCCGACGATGATGCGGATGATGAGCCGCGCCGCGCGCATATTGTGGTGGACGATCCGGGCGTCGAGGAAAGCAAGCCTTCACAGAAAGCCCAGAGCGGATTGAGACTTTTTTGATTCTGCTCTGCTAAGCGTTGCCGAAAAACAACGCGACACATCTCTTGGGCGACAAACGGCTGTGCAAACCGTTTATCGCCTTGCTTGGCGTTTTCAGCCCGTTACCTTCAATCTTGCTAACAAAGGATGCCGGAATCGCCGTTCCGGTCGACAAGCAGTGAATGTGGCAGCGAGGTTGAATGTTCGATCGTCTCCTGGATTTTTTGAAAGAACTTCCCGCAAATGGTTTTCGCGACCGGAGCGAAAAATTTTCCAATGACGATCCGAGACTGGCTGCTGCTGCTTTGCTCTATCACATCATGGATGCCGACGGCGAAACGCGCGAAAGCGAGCGCAAGAAGCTCTCATCAATGCTGTCGCAGAAATATGGCCTGAAGGGCGACAGTCTGAAACGGCTCATCCGTGCGGCGGAAAAAGCTGATCAGGAAGCGATCGACCTGTCCGATTTTACGTTGGTTTTGAAGCGGCAGCTCGATTATCAGGCCCGTCTCGACCTGGTCGCCCTGATGTGGGAGATGGTCTATGCCGACGGTAAGGTGAGCGAAGTCGAGGCCGACGTGATGTGGCGGGTTGCCGAACTTATCGGCATTCGGGAAGACGACCGCAACATTATTCAGGATCGCATGGACAAGGCGAACCGCAGCACGCCTGCGTCCTGACGGATTCTTATATTTCCAACGATCAGGTCCGTCCCTGCAGGTGACGGGCCTTGCGCAATTGCGGGAACATGGCAGCCCAGGCGACCGCAACGGCGATTGATCCCAACCCGCCAATGACAACGGCGGGAACAGCGCCGATGGCTGCGGCCATCAGACCGGCGCGAAATTCGCCGAGTTCGTTTGATGCGCCGACAAAGACCATATTGACGGCATTGACCCGGCCACGCACGTGATCAGGTGTCCAAAGCTGCATCAGCGTTTCACGGATATAGACGCTGATCATGTCAGCCGCGCCCGCAAGTGCCAGGGCAACGACCGACAGCCATGTCAGGGTCGAGACGCCGAAGATAATATTGAAGAAGCCGAAGAGACCGACGAAGACGAACATCACGCGGCCTGCATGGTCGCGGATCGGATGCCCGGCCAGCCAGACCGCAGTCAGAACCGCGCCTATACCGGGAGCGGAGCGCAGCAATCCCAGCCCCCAGGGGCCAAGATCGAGGATGTCGCGTGCATAAATCGGCAATAGAGCCACTGTCCCGCCGAGAAGAACGGCGAAAAGGTCGAGCGAAATCGCACCAAGGACGATCTTTTCCTTCCATATATATCGGAAACCCGCCAGCATGCTTGTCAATGAGCGCTGTTCGGCAAGCGTGTGCTGTTTGGGCTTTGGAATGGAAAAGATCAGGAAGGAGCCGAACAGCAGGAATACCGTTGCGACGGAATAAGCCGCAACGGGCGAAATTCCATAAAGCAAGCCACCTGCGACCGGACCGACGATTGTCGCCACTTGCCATGCAGATGAATTCCAGGAAACGGCGTTGGCGAAATCCTCCGTCGGCACGAGATTGACCACCAGCGATGCTGAGGAAGGTCCGAGAAATGCACGCGCTACGCCAAAAAGTGTCAGTGCTGCAAAGACGGTCAGGGGCTCGAACAGGCCTGCAAGAGTCAGACCGAGCAGCAACGCCGTCACGACACTTTCCAGGATAAGCGACAGGCCCATGATGAAGCGCCTGCCGAAGCGGTCGGCAGCAGCGCCGGTTACCAGAACCAGCAGCAGGGCCGGTAGAAATTGTACCAGTCCGACCATGCCCAGATTGAAGGCGTCGCGGGTCAGATCGTAGATCTGCCAGCCAACCGAAACACTTACGATTTGAACCGCAAATGCGCTCAGGAAACGGGCGCCCCAATATTTTTTGAAGGCAGAGTGCCGGAATGCTGCGTAACGATCCGCAGGAGAAGCATCGGTGGAGGGGGACATCGCTCACAACATCTAGGGCATTTCCAGCAAAAGTGCGTAGCGGTTTTGCGTTGGACAATGCGCGACAACAAGAAGATAGATGTTACTTACAGCATCCTTCCCATGATCGGAACCATTTTTTGGGATCTGTTCGAGACAGTCCAAGGGTAGCCAGAAAGCATGAAAGGCCGGTTTCAACCGACCTTTCATTGTTATGGTTCTGGATCAATCCTTGCCGAGCAAGCCTTTCCAGATGATCGCGCCGATCGCGGCGCCGACGAGTGGTGCAAGCCAAAACAGCCAAAGCTGGCTGAGCGCTGCCGTTTCGGCGAAGAGCGCAACGCCGGTCGAGCGGGCCGGGTTGACCGATGTATTGGTGACTGGGATCGAAATCAGATGGATCAAGGTCAGGCCAAGACCGATGGCAATCGGGGCAAAGCCAGCCGGAGCCAGCGACGAGGTGGAGCCCAGGATGATGATGAGGAAAAAGGCCGTCAGGATGATTTCGATCAGCAGGCCAGCCATCATACTGTAACCGCCAGGCGAAAGTTCACCATAGCCGTTCGAGGCGAGGCCACCGGCCGAGAAGCCTTCCTTGCCCGAAGCGATGAGGAAGAGCACGGCTGCGGCCGCAATGGCACCCAGAACCTGCGCGACCCAGTAAGGGATCAGGTCTTTGGCCGGAAGACGGCCAGCCACCATGAGGCCCAACGAGACGGCGGGGTTGAAATGGCCGCCGGAAATGCCGCCGACGGCGTAGGCCATTGTAAGGACCGTCAGACCGAAAGCGAGGGCGACGCCAAGAAAGCCGATGCCCAGTTCAGGGAAGGCTGCGGCGAGGATCGCGCTGCCGCAACCCCCGAAAACGAGCCAGAACGTTCCGAAAAATTCAGCCGACAATTTATTGAGCATGAAAGTCCCCAAGGTTGGTGTAGTGAAACTGTCGCATGCGAATCATTTAACGAGAAGCATATAATTGTATTTTTCTTCGATCAATCTTGTTTAACTTGTTATGTCGTGGCCGTTTTCTGTGGGTTTGACCAGTCATTTCAGTAAACGAGAAAGCTATTCTTCTTATATTCGTAATTGCTTTTATAACTCTTCCAAATTGGGTGCCGAGGGATGGTAGGCGTTGATTGGTCTGTTCTTTGGAGCGCGTTTCGAACTGATTGAAACAGGTCGGAGCTCTAAATATTTGTTTTAACGCGCATCTTTTTCGAAAACCGTTTCACACTTTTCGGGATGCGCTCTAAACGGTGTCGAACCAGTTCAGCGATATTGCGGAGAGGGGCGGCGGCACGTTATAAGCACAACTGTCGAATGGGCGACGCTGGCCAGTGCACGTGCAATTGGCAGGTGATTTCGCGGGGCAGATAGGAGTTGTCAGCCTTGAACACTCATCCTGGGACGAAAGCGCAAAGGCTTGTTTTGGGGGTTGTCAAAGTCGTTCCGATTATTGCAGCCTTGTCGGGTTGCACGGCGACGGCATGGACGGAGAAGGTGAAGATCGACACCACCCCGATGCCGACTGAATGCACGGGCTGGCAGAAAATCGATCTCAAGCAGCGCACGACACTGGTTCTTTTGCGTGAAGACCCGCGTCTTGTGGTCGATATTGATGCGCACAATCTTAAGGGGCGTAATTTGGGTTGCTGGCAATAGAGCGCCGTGCGTCCATTTGGACGCACAAAGGTCGCTCTGACTTATTGAATCCACGCATCGCGTCAGGCCGGGCTGGCCAACCGGACATCGACTTTTTCGATTGTGCCGCGCAGAGCCGGGAACATTGTTTCGAAGTCGATATATCCACCTGGTTTCAGCATTGCTTCTCCCGAGGCCAGAGGACGTTCGCGCTTGCTGCCGTCGCTATAGATAATCGTGACGATCAGCGGTGGCGCGGCGCGTTCTTTGGTTGTGTTGTTCAGGATGCGTCCAGCAACACTCAAAACGTCACCCTTGTCACGTATTCCGACACTGGTTTTCAGTTCTGTGAGCTGAAGCGCTGAAATGAGCGGCAGTGTCGATTGTTCGACGGAGAGGGCGGGCCTCTTGTCGGAAAGCAACGTATATCCGCCAGCTACCCAGAAAGCGGTTGTCGCGCAAAGAGCGACGAAAACCCAATATCCGAATCCTGGCCATTCGCTGGCGAGATATGCTTCAGACACAGATTTTCGTTTGATGAGCGGCATTTCCGAAATACTGGGCGAGAAAGATTTTCGGGGCGCAGAGGCGGGAACAATGGTTTCGAATTCTGCGTCCTCGACCGGCCCGGCATTGGAAGTAAACCATGCTACAGGAAGCTGTCCACGCGAAGGCGTGCGCGAAATCTGCGCTGTCGATGGTTGTTTCGCCATCATGACGTCATCTTCCTTTGCGTTTTTCGCCGCTTCGACCGGTGTTATACACTGGCTCATAATGGTTAATGCTTCATGGGGGCAGCTTCGTTCACGTATTTTTTTGAAGCGCGCGCACCCGGATTTAACGCAACATTAACCATAGAGGATAAAGGTCGATCTGATATCGATGTCATCCGTTCGTCTTCAAAACGCGCGGACAATTTAAGAGAAACAGCCGGTGATACGTTTTGAGAATGTCGGCCTGCGATATGGAATGGGTTCTGAGATCCTGCGCGATGTCAGTTTCCATATTCCGCCGCGTTCATTCCAGTTTCTGACCGGCCCTTCCGGGGCGGGAAAGACTTCGCTCATGCGCCTTCTCTTCATGGCGCTGAAGCCGACGCGCGGTCTTATCAATATTTTTGGCAAGGACGTTGCACGGCTCAATCATGCCGAAATTCCGCTTTTGCGCCGCCGCATCGGTATTGTGTTTCAGGATTTTCGCCTGCTTGACCATATGACCACCTATGAGAACGTGGCTCTTCCGCTGCGGGTGCGCGGAAAGGAAGAGGCAACCTACCGCCATGAGGTGGAGGAGCTTCTGCATTGGGTTGGGCTCGGCGACCGCATGAATGTACTGCCGCCGGTTCTTTCAGGCGGTGAAAAGCAGCGTGCCGCAATTGCTCGAGCGCTTATTGATCAGCCAGAACTGCTTTTGGCCGACGAACCGACCGGGAATGTCGATCCACCGCTCGCAAAGCGCCTCCTGCGCCTTTTCACCGAGCTGAACCGTTCGGGCACGGCTGTTATCATCGCGACCCACGACCTTTCCCTGATGGATCAGGTCGATGCGCGGCGCATGATCCTAGAACATGGGCGGCTCGACATCTATGATTGATGCAAGGAAGGCCTGGCAGCGCACGCTGGATGATATTCGGGTTCGTCTTGAAGACCTCAAGGATATGGTGCTCGTCCGTATCGGCAAGCGCCGGAAACGTCAGGGGCCAAGTCCCATCGTTCCCGATGGCAGCGTTACGGGCACCGCACTTGTCATTGTTATCGCCATCATGACCTTTCTGGCATGTCTGACGATGGGCGGCGTGACACTCGTTCGCGCCTCGGCTGCTGCCTGGCAGAGCCAGATCGCTCGAGAGGCCACGATCCAGATACGGCCTGTCGATGGACAGGACATGGAGAAGGCTCTGGCTCAGGCAAGTGACATCGCGCGCGGGTTTGCCGGTGTGAAAAGCACAACTATTGTCGACAAGGATGCGACCGCACGCCTGCTCGAACCATGGCTCGGCAGTGGTCTTAATATCGATGAACTGCCTGTGCCGCGCCTTGTCGTCGTCACGATCGATGAAAATGCACCGCCTGATTTTGAAACCATGCGCGCTGAAATCACACGTGCTATTCCGGCTGCGTCCTTCGACGATCATCGCACCTGGGTCGACCGGCTCGTCTCCATGGCGCATACGACGGTGTTCGTCGGCACGGGCGTTCTCTCGCTTGTGATCGCCGCGACCGTCTTGACGGTAATCTTTGCCACACGCGGCGCGATGTCGGGCAACGGGCACATTATTGAGGTATTGCATTTCATCGGCGCGGAATCGAAATTTGTGGCGCGCGAGTTCGAATGGCATTTCTTTCGTACCGCATTGAAGGGCGCTCTGTGTGGAGGAGCGGCAGCAATGCTGGTCTTCCTGATCTTTTCCTGGTGGGCATCGAGCCGCATGGCGACACCCGAAGGCGATCAGGCAGCGGCCCTGTTCGGCAATTTCGCCATTGGGCGCAACGGCTATATCGGGGCTGCCATCATCATCATTCTGGTCAGTTTCCTGACCATGCTGACCAGCCGGCTGACGGTGATCCGTCAGCTTGCTACCATGGATGGGCCGGGAGTGCGCTCTGAATGAGGGCCTTCTCGGACACAGGTGCTTTCAAAGCAAGATTTTCGGCTGTTTCTCCGACTTCTCGCCGCAATGCTGGCTATGATGAAAGAAGAGATGGTACGCGAATCCCGCAAGCGCTATCGGGCGGGCACCGGTCGAGTGACGATGCAGTGGCACAGAGGCAGACAGCGAACGGATTTTCCACGGGAGATGTGGTCTGGCGCCGCAGCCGGAACGGCATTCCCCTGCAATCCTTTGCACTTGCGTCCGGCAATTTCCTATGGTCTGTCATGATGCGCATGTTCAGACGTTTCCAACCCGTTTCCATCGTCTTGTTTATAATTCTTCTGGCGTTTCTCGTCGGCTTCGTCGCGTTCGGCGAAAAGGTTACCAGCATGCAGCCTCCCGTCATCGACGAACCTGCCGATGCGATTATCGTCCTGACCGGTGGCCAGTCCAGAATTCAGGCTGCGGTCGACCTCCTGAAGGACAAGCGGGGAAAGCGCCTCCTCATCAGCGGCGTTCATCCGGCGACCAATGAAAAAGCACTGCAGCGTGCGACCCATGCCGACCAGAGCTTGTTCGATTGTTGTGTTGATCTCGATCGGTCGGCCCTCAACACCATCGGCAATGCGGCCGAAAGCGAACGCTGGATCCGTAGCAACAATTATCGTCGTGTGATCCTGGTCACCAACAACTATCACATTCCGCGCAGCACGCTGGAAATGTCTTATCGCATGAAAGACGTGGAATTCATTCCCTATCCGGTCGTGAATGGCGAGCGCCGCGAACATAGCTGGGTTGCCGAAGGCGACACATTGCGTGTGCTCTTCATCGAATATGTGAAATATCTCGGAGCCGCCGTTCGCGTGGGTACGACCGAACTGTTTGGAACACAGCCCGAGCACAGCGCAACGACCGAGAACTGATCTCACCGCCGGATTACGATTTCCTGATGGAAATGGCCGATCTTCCTGATATATCGATGCCGTCACTTTCTGAAGAAAGTCCAGAATTTGCGCATGATCGTTTCCCGCCAGCCGGGAGCGGGAATGCTTTAGCCAGGGTCTCCGCCGACAGATGCTTCTCTATCTGCGCTCAATCGTGTTCAATGCGGCGTTTTATATCTGCACACTGGTTCAGATGATCGTCTATACGCCTTTCTATTTTCTCCTGCCCCGCAAGAAGGCCTGGATCGTGCCGAAGCTGTGGGCACGGGTCAATCTCTGGCTCCAGAAGCATATCGTGGGCACCGACTATGTGGTCGAGGGATTGGAGAACATTCCCGAAGGAGCTTACATTTGTGCGCCCAAGCACCAGTCTGCCTGGGACACCTACGCTTTCCTGCCGTATCTCGATGATCCTGTGCTGATCCTGAAGCGGGAACTGATGCGCATTCCACTTTTCGGCTGGTATATCGCCAAGATGCAGATGATACCGGTCGATCGCGGTTCCCGTGTGAAGGCGCTGCATTCCATCACCAAGGGCGCGGAAAAGGCGATTGCGGAAGGTCGCCAGATTCTCATCTATCCCGAAGGAACGCGCCGGGCACCGGGCGCTCCGCCGCAGTACAAATACGGCATCGTCCATCTCTACGAAGCGCTCAATCTCCCGGTTGTGCCGATCGCGCATAATGCCGGCCTCTACTGGCCGCGTCGCAAGTTCCTGCGCTATCCCGGAACCGTTCGTGCCCGTATTCTGCCACCTATCCCGCCGGGCCTTCCGAAGGAAGAATTCCTCAAACGATTGATCGAAACGACCGAGACGGCTTGCGATGAATTTCTGGTCGCTGCCAGCCGCGATCCTAATCCACCACCCATGCCACCGACCGCCGTTCAACGATTGAACGAGCTCGGCGCTTAACCTTCACAGCATGTTAACGGCCTGATCACGTTCAATTGCGTTGCGAGAACGACAATTCGCCGCGTTTTCTAGAACTTTCGTTTTTCTTGCGCGCAACCTTGAAACCCGTTATCAGAGCCCGACACGAAAGGACACATCATGAATATTGATGCCATCTCCATCGGCTCCAATCCTCCTGAAGACGTCAACGTCATCATTGAAGTGCCTGTCGGCGGCCAGCCGATCAAGTACGAGATGGACAAGAAAGCCGGCGCCCTCATCGTCGATCGCTTCCTCTACACGCCAATGACCTATCCGGGTAATTACGGCTTCGTGCCGCATACGCTTTCGGAAGACGGCGATCCGATTGACGTTCTCGTCTGCAACACCCGTCCGCTGGTTCCTGGCTGCGTGATCAATGTACGCCCGATCGGCGTTCTGGTCATGGAAGACAATTCCGGCAAGGACGAGAAGATCATCGCAGTTCCGTCGCCACACCTGACGCGCCGCTACGAGAAGATCCACGACTATACCGATATGCCGGAGATTACTCTGAAGCAGATCGCGCACTTCTTCGAACACTACAAGGATCTGGAACCCGGCAAGTGGGTCAAGATCGGTGACTGGGGCGACGAAGATTACGCACGCAAGTTCATTGTTGAAGCTATCGAACGCGCCAAGGGCAAGTAAGCGATAGCTCTCCGATCTGCATAAAACAAAAGCGCCCGGCAATGTCCGGGCGCTTTTGTTTGTGGGCTTGTGAACGTGAGCTTTTGAACAGTCGTGCACGCTTACAGGAAAAGCGGCAGCAGCGTCGTCCACATGAACTGGCGGATGAAGAAGATAATCAGCAGCAGGACAATCGGCGAAATATCGATTCCGCCGAGATTGGGCAGAATATTACGGATCGGGCGTAAAACGGGTTCCGTCACCTTGTAGAGAAACTCACCGATCGAGGCCACGAAGCGGTTGCCGGAATTAACGACATTGAACGCATAGAGCCATGAGAAAATGGCACTCGCAATAATGATATAGGTGTAGATATCGAGCGCCAAATCAATGGTGCGAAACAATGCGATCATGGAGGCCTCCTTGGCAATTGGCCGAGATGTAGCGGTTGCATGGGGCAAGAACAAGGGCTGAGCGCGCGGCCGTCCGAATTTTTGAGAAGTGCGGTGCGCTCTTTTAGTCGCTCGAATCGTCCGATTGTCGTTGAATATTGCGGTAAATGAGATCGTTGACATGCTCCAGCCAGTGGTCGCGCACACGCATATTGCGCAGATGCTGGAGCGTATTGGTGACGTAATCCACATTGGCGCCAGAATCGCCACGGGCGGATGCGACGATTGCCGCTGCATTCTCGGCTGAGAGCGATCCGGCATATTGCAGGTGACGACGGTCGGCCACATAGGTGACCGCGTCGACATTGCGCCCGTCGTTGAGACGCAGGCGAAGATGCCTCTCGTGGTAAACCTGGTTCGACATTTCACGTTCGCGCAGATAGGTCATCACTTCATCGGTCATGTCGCCGGGCACGCGAAAAGCAATGCCGAGGCACGAACCACCGGCATCCAGACCGAGGACCAGACCGGGATGGTCTGGTGTTCCACGATGAACGTGCGAATAGATGCAGAGGCTGCGCCTGTAGCCATAAAGACGTGCGCGCACGGTTTCCACATGCGCAAAGCCCGGCCGCCACATCAGCGACCCATAGCCGAAAACCCAGAAATCATTCATTCGTCCGTCATCGAGGCGTGTGGTCATGAGGGTATCCATAATGATTTAGTGAACGCTGATTTCCACCGGTAATCAACGGATATCCCTCGATTTTTCTGCTCAATCCCTTCACAAGGCACATTCCTGCCATAATATGGCCAACAGTCGGGAGGAGCAAACATAACGGTGTTGGAATAATCATTCTGAACCGGGAGCGAGGCTCTTCGAAACAACCGTCTGATAATGTAAGGCTTTTGAAATGGCGCACACTCGAATGAACGCACCGAAAGCCAGAAAGCGTCCCATAGCGCTTATCGTCATTCTGGTTGTCTTGATCGCTGGCTATACGGCGGGCTGGTTCTATATAGCAAACAGGCTTGAGGTGCGGGCCAAGGCAGACATGGCCAAGCTTGCTGCCCAAGGTGTCGGCGTGAAATGCGAAGACCTGCGCATGGGCGGTTATCCGCTGCGCGTCAATGTCATTTGCGACAGCATTTCCTGGCAGCGCCCTTCCGAGGGCATGTCGTTCCGTGCCGGACGTTTCACTTCGGGGTCTCCGGTCTATGCGCCACGTTCCCTGTCGAACGACTTGACCGGACCTGCCTTCATCGAGTTTCCGGGGCTGGAACCACTGGAAGTCAACTGGAGCAAGTTTAATTCCAGTACCCGGCTCGCCCGTCCGTTCCCGACCGAAATCGAGTTGGCGGCACGTGAGGTCGCGGTTGGTCTCCGCACTGAAACCACCACGACGGAGCCGCTCAGCACGCTTGAGCAGATGGATTTCCGCATGAGCGAAGCGGATGGCACCTTGAAGATCAATGGTCGCTTTGCTGGATTAAAGCTTGCCAAGGCCGTGATCGGCAGTGCCACCAGTCCTGAAATCGACGGTGTGGCGGATATCGATGTGTCAGACGCTGCGACACTGCTTGCAAGGGGCGACGCTCCTTTTCATGAACGGCTGCGCGGGCATTCCGGCACCATCAATCAAGCTTTCCTTTCGATGCCCAATGGAGCCATGGTTTCAGTTGCGGGACCGTTTTCGGTTGATCCTGATGGGCTGATCAATGCCGATGTAAAGCTTACGCTGGTCAATCCGCAAACGCTGGCACAGGCAGGACAAACGGTATTCCCCGAGCAGGGCGGCAATATCGCGACCGTTCTGTTTGCTCTCTCGGCCATGCCGAAAGACGAAAACGGCAATCCCGTGATGGAGATTGCCGTTCGCAAGGGCAAAGTCAGTGCCGGATTTATTCCGCTCGGGCGACTGCCTTCTCTTTAGGGGAGTAGGGGAATAGGGGAGTAAGGCAATAGGGCAGTATGTTTTTGCCCTATCCGTTGTTCCTACTTCTGTTCGCTGGTGCGCGTCGCGGCCTGACGGCCGAAGTCGGGCGCATCCACTTCCTGACCCGCATCGATGATGCCGCGCCGGACAGCGCGTGTGCGCGTGAAAAGATCGAACAGTGCTTCACCGTCACCCCAGCGTATCGAGCGCTGCAGCGAGGCGAGGTCCTCCGAAAAGCGCCCGAGCATTTCGAGAATGGCATCCTTGTTATGCAGGCAGACGTCGCGCCACATCGTCGGATCGGATGCGGCAAGGCGCGTGAAGTCGCGGAAACCGGAAGCGGAATATTTGATGACTTCCGATTTGGTCACCTGTTCCAGATCGCTTGCCGTGCCGACGATATTATAGGCGATGATGTGCGGCAGATGCGAGACGATGGCAAGTACCAGATCGTGGTGCTGCGGGTCCATGCGATCGAGCCGCGAGCCGCAGGCGATCCAGAAGTCGCTCAGCTTTTCCAGTGCTGCTTCATCCGTATCGGGCAGGGGTGTCAGGATGCACCAGCGATTGGTGAAGAGCTCCGCGAAGCCGGCATCGGGGCCGGAATATTCAGTACCTGCCAATGGGTGGCCGGGAATGAAGTGCACATAGTCTGGCAGCTCCGGCTGCATCTGCGCGATCACGGAAGCCTTGGTGGAGCCGACATCGGTGACGATAGCGCCAGGCTTGAGGTTTGCCGCGATCTGGCTTGCCACTGTTCCAGATGAGCCGACCGGAACCGACACGATGACCAGATCGGCATCCTTGACGGCTTCGGCACTGTCAGTTGTGTAGCTGTCACCGAGTCCCAGTTCTTCGGCGCGCTTCAGTGTTTCACTGCTGCGTGTGGCAATAGCGATGTGATCTGCGAGCTTTTCACGTCGAATGACGCGGGCCAGCGATGAACCGATAAGGCCGATGCCGATCAGGGCGATCTTGTTGAAATGGACCGTGGACATTGTTCTACTTCAAAAATTCGGTCAGGGCGGCGACTACGCCGCGATTGGCTTCTTCCGGTCCGACCGTCATGCGCAACGCATTGGGAAAACCGTAACCGCCGACACGACGCAGAATGTAGCCACGTCTGGAAAGCCATTCGTCAGCCTTGTCCGCCGAATGCGTGGCATCGCCCGGAAAATGGATCAGCAGGAAATTCGTGACCGAAGGCGTTACCCGAAGACCGAGCTTGGTGAACTCTTCAGTCAGCCAGCCAAGCCATTTGTCATTATAGGTGATCGACTTTTCAACATGGGCGCGGTCGCGTATGGCCGCAGTACCGGCGGCAATGGCGGCTGAATTCATGTTGAACGGTCCGCGAATGCGATTGACGGCATCAACCACGTGCAGCGGCGCATACATCCAGCCGATACGCAGGCCCGGCAGCCCGTGAATTTTTGAGAAGGTGCGCGTCATGACGACGTTCTCGTTGGATGAAACGAGCTCGAGGCCTGATTCATAGTCGTTACGACGGACATATTCGGCATAGGCTGCATCGAGAACGAGAAGCACGTGCTTCGGCAATCCGGCATGAAGGCGACGGACCTCTTCGAAAGGCAGATAGGTTCCGGTCGGGTTGGCTGGATTGGCGATGAAAACGATCTTCGTGCGCGGAGACAGGCCAGCCAGAATGGCATCCACATCGATCCGCTCGTTCTTCTCCTTGACCGTGACCGGCGTCGCACCGGCGCCCAGCGTCTGGATCTTGTAGACGGCAAAACCGTGTTCGGTGATGATGGCTTCGTCGCCCGGAGCAAGATAGGTCTGGCAGATCAGGCCGAGCAGCTCATCGGAGCCGTTGCCGCACAGGATATTGGCCATGTTGAGCCCCTGCGTTTCGGCAATTGCCTCGCGCAATGCGAACGCCTGCCCATCGGGATAAAGCTCCAGTTTTTCGCCCGCGTGTCGATAGGCTTCAACCGCATGCGGGCTTGGGCCTACCGGCGTTTCGTTGGAGGAGAGTTTATAGACCTTGGCAACGCCTTCCACATGTTCCTTGCCGGGTACATAGGCTGCGATATCGAGCAGGCCTGCCTTGGGCTGGGGACGGGTAAGGTTCTGCGTATCGGTCATGTTTTTGGCTCCGCCAAAAGGTCAACGTTGATTGTACGATGGCGGCATATCCCGCCATTGCGTCCAAGTCGAGAAAAACCTTGTTCGATAGTACGTGCCGACCGCAGCAACTGTACGTTTTTGCGGGCCATGATGCGCAAATGCCCTAGCTTTTTCTCTCTGTCCGGCTGATCTGCGCCGGTGTTTTCCGCAATCCGCCGACGGGTGTTCCTTGCGGTGCGAGAACCGGAACGAAGACGCGACGTGACGAGCGTTGAGCGACAGGCAATCCCTGATAGAGCCGTTTCTGCGCCTCGACTATCAGAACGCCTGAAAAGACCGGCCACAGCCGCCGCCCCATTCCTTCCAGTGCGAGACAAGGCCGCATCATCCATCGGCGTGTGGCGGGTGGAAAATGCAAGGCATCGCTCACCGTGTTGACAGTGAAATTCGCCTCACGCAATAGGGTCGTTAGCTGCGTCCGGCTATAAGGCCGCCCGCTGCCGAAAGGTGTATGTTCGAAGCGGGCCCAAACCCCGCGGCGGTTTGGCACCACGATAACGAGCCGCCCATTGGGGGCAAGGACGCGCCACATTTCCTTCAGCGTTTCCGTCGGGTTTTCTGCATACTCCAGCGCATGGACCATAAGCACGCGATCAATCGAGGAATCGGGCAGCGGCAGTTCCTCATCGAAGACGAGAGCGGTGGCCGTTTTCTCAACCGAAGGCCAAGCTACGGCTCCCTGACCTGCCGGCATGAACGCGAATGTGCGCTCGGTATCGGCACTGAAGCGGTCGAGATAGGGCAGGCTGTAGCCCATGCCGACAAGCCGCTCTCCCGGTACGTGGCCCCATAGCCCCGCAAGTGCCATGCGGATGGCACGCTCCGCGAGATGGCCCAGCGTGGTGTCGTAAAATGATCGCAGTTCAATGATGTCCGGATGCATGACGGTCACGCTATATGAAATCTCGACGCTGGGAAATGGAGAAGCCTGAGCATCTTCATCTGGTGGGGTGCAATTTCCTCAAACCATGCTATAGAGCGTGCCTTTCCGGCGCCTTTGATGCGCGCCAAGTCTGCGCGAAAGCGAACGATCAGGAGAAGCAGCAGATGCCCGAAGTCGGTGGCAAGACAATCGAAGTTCTCTTTAGCCCGGACGAGATTGCCAGTCGCAATCTCGATCTCGCCAAGGCTATTGCTGAACGCAAGTTCCACAATCTGCTGACGATTTCGATCCTGAAAGGTTCCTTCATTTTTGCGGCCGATCTTATTCGTGCGATGCATGATGCAGGCGTAGAGCCCGATGTCGAATTCATCACCGTGTCGAGCTACGGCAAGGGCACGACCAGTACGGAAGTTCGCCTGTTGCGCGATATAGATAGCGACGTGCGCGACCGTGATGTGCTGCTGATCGACGATATTCTGGAATCCGGCAAGACGCTGAAGTTCGTTCGCGAACTCATGCTGGAACGCGGGGCGCGGAGCGTCAGCATTGCTGTTCTTCTCGACAAGAGCGTGCGTCGCAAAGTCGATCTCGATGCTGATTTCGTAGCCTTCGAATGCCCGGACTATTTTGTTGTCGGTTATGGCATGGATGTGGGGCACGCCTTCCGCCAGTTGCCCTTTGTCGGTCGTGTGATGGAATAAGGCTGCTCGGTAGCGGCCTATCGGCTCAATCGAACTTCAACAGGCGCTGCAGATATTCCTTTTCCATCTGCGGCGTCAGTGCATTGCCAAGCTTGCGGCGGATTTCATCGAGAATTTCACGCGCGCGCTGAATATCGATTTCACCGGGAATCTTGACATCATCGTTGAGGCCGCTGTCCCCGGTGCCCTGCTGGCGCCCAAGCGGGTCCTTTCCGCGACTGCCATTAGCGCCATTCTGACCCTGGCCTTGCTGGCCCATGGCCTGCTGCATTTTCTGCATCATGTCGCGTCCGCCGCGCCGCAACGCATCGAGCGCATTGCCCTGCTGGTCGCTCGCTTCCGCGCCCTCGCTGCGGCCGAGCGCATCCGTGGCGTCGCCCATTGATTTTCCGGCGTCCGAAAAATCCTTGCCGGGTTCGATGCCCATGCCTTTCAGATCGTCCATCAGCTTTTGCAGATCGGACTGGAGATCCTTCTGTTTCTGCTGCAGCTTGCGCATGGCTTCGGCCATATCGGGCGGAATGTCACCTTTACCGTCCTGACCGTTTCCGCTTTGGCCGTTTTCGGCTTCCCCGCCCGGCTGCCCGCCGCCCATGGAGCCGTCATCGCCGGGGAACATGTTATCGCCGAATTCGCCTTCACCTTCATTGCCGCCGAACTGGCGCTGCATTTTCTGATCGAGATCGAAGGTCTCATTCATCGTTTGCTGCTGTCGTTGCATCAGCTCGCCAAGCTTGTTCATCTGCTGCTGCATCTGGCCCTGTTGGCCTTGTCCCTGGCCTTGCTGTCCCGGCTGCGCCTGTCCCATCTGCAGATTGTTCATTAGGTTCTGCAATTGCGACAGCAATTCTTGTGCCTGATCGCGCGAGCCCTGGCGCGCCAGATTTTCAATCTGGTCCATCATGCGCTGGAGGTCTTTTTCCGTCAGCATCCGCGCATTAGGATCTGGCGCGGCGCGACGTGCATTCGGATTTTGCTGCTGGCGTTGGGCGAACTCCCGCAGAAAATCCTGCATCGCCTTGCGCAGTTCAGCCGACAGCTTTTCGATTTCCTCTTGTGAGGCGCCGTTCTGAAGAGCGTTTTTCAGCGCTTCCTGTGCCTGCCGCAGGCGCTTTTCGGCTGCGGACAGGTTTCCGTCCTCGATACCAAGTGCAACCTGCCACATATAGTCGACCGCATCGCGCAGGGCGTCATCGCTGTTGGCGACCCGAAGACGTGTACGGATCGTGACCAGTCCCAGATAATGGCCCGCGTTCTTGATCGTTTCTTCGGGACGCAGCATGATTGCCGACAGCATGTCGAGAACATGATCGCGCTGCGTGGCATCGAGCGCCAGAATACGGCGTTGTTCAGCGACGGCGCGGGCAAGCGGATTGCTGAAAGGGCGCTCGGGCAAGGTGATGATCTTGGTTTCGCTGCGCCCCGTTTGTCCTGCCGCATCCGTGACGACGAGCGTAAGCGCAACTTTCTCGCCTGCCCATGGGTGTTCGGTCAGGTCCTTCGATGTCGTGGCATCCTTCACGCCGCGGCGCGGCAATGCAAGTGGCAGTTCCGGTGCATCGTAAAGCGGTGCGGCTTCCTCGTCCTCATCATTGTTGAGCGAAACGATCTGACCTTCGGCCTTCACCGGCGCATAGTCGTCATCGATTTGATAGGAAAGCTGCAATGTGCCGTTCAGCGCATGCCCCGGTTCCTTTGTGAAGCGGATCGTCGGCGGATTGTCTGGCGTGACTGCAAATTTCCAGCGAGCATCGGTGCCGGAAAGCGCCCCCGAAAGCGCCAATGTCTCGTCCTGCTGCAAATCGTAACGGAAATTGCGGCTTCCATCGACAACGGCCTGCTCTGCAGGCTCCTTTTGGTCTTCCTTTGCGCTTACCGGCTGCACGTCGCGGCGCTCGCCCTTCGCATTGGTCGCAGTCAGGCGTTCAGAACCGCCACCGATCACACGGACCGAGAGAATGCTGCCTTGCGGAACATTGATTGCGGCCTGTTCACTGTCATTCGTGGTGGTCAGGAAAACCGGAGCGCGACCGGTATAGCGCGGCGGCGTTACCCAGGCATCGATGCGGGCAACAGCGCTGCCGTCGCCCGGATGGATATGAAAGGCATCGGCAATACGACCGCTGTTGGGGCTGAGACTATAGGCAAAGGCGGTCACGAAGAGCAGGGCGACCACTGCACGAATGCCAAGGGGGTCATGCTCGGGGACGCGTGTATGAGGCAAACCGGATTGCAGGTTCCTGAGCTGGTCTGCCATGCGGCGCTGGTGTTCCTGCCACAAGGCGACGGCGAAGGGATCATGTTCACCGGTCGCCAGATGGCCTGTCTGCACTGCGAGCGGCTCGTGAACCAGACCGTTGATTGCCTCAATACGGTTCGTGATGTCACTTTCCGTCGGCGGTCGAAACCGGAACGGCAGGTAAAGCGCAATAAGACCTGCAAGGGTGAAGAGCGCCAGAACGGCGATATGCAGCCATCGCGGCATCATGCCGAAAAGGCCGAACCAGCTCAGGCTGGCAAACAGGCTGATGAGAAGGATCAGCGGCAGAACGAGCGGCCAGAACCGCTCGAAACTGATCGAGAAAAAGGCGCGCAGACGCAAACGGCGCAGGCCAGCGCCTTCACCTGAAAACAGCCGTAGAAAAGCATCCCGCGCATGACGCGGCAGGTTGTTCCTGTTGTTGCTGCTATCTGCCTGTGGGGCCGCCTTTGGGGCAGTCATAGGGACTCGTCTTTCGCGTCAGCCGATTTCGGTTCGGCTGACAGGATAACATGCATCATGGCAAAGACGAGGCTTTGCCATGAGAATTATGGGCCACGAGAATTATGGACCACGAGAATTATAACCACTCCGGCACGGAATCGAGCGCGAGCAGTTCTTCGTAGGTAAGGCGCGGGCGCACGACATGATAACGGTCGCCGTCGACCAGTACTTCGGGAATGAGCAGACGGCTGTTGTAGGTACTGGACAGCACCGCACCATACGCGCCCGTTGTGCAGACGGCGATAAGGTCGCCCGAAGCAGGTTTTGCCACTTCCCGGTCGAGCCCGAGATAATCGCCGGTTTCACAGACCGGGCCGACAAAATCGGCGCGGATGCGCGGCGCATCATCCCTTGGCGCGACTACTGGCTTGATGTCGTGGAACGCATCGTAAAGTGTGGGGCGAATCAAGTCGTTCATCGCCGCATCCACGATGACGAAGTTCTTGGCGTCGCCTTCCTTGACGAAGATCACTTCCGTTACCAGAAGTCCGGCATTGCCGACGATCAGGCGGCCCGGCTCGAACACGGTCTTTAAGCCGAGCGGCTTGATGTGCTTGGCGACGATTTCCGCGTAGGCGACGGGTAGCGGCGGCGGCGTGTTGTCGGTGCGGTAAGGAATGCCAAGCCCGCCACCAACATCGACGTGGCGGATGTTGTGGCCGTCGGCCTGCAGTTCCTTGACCAGTTGCGCCATCAGGGCAAAGGCATTGTCGAATGGCTCGAGGTCGATGATCTGGCTACCGATATGCATATCGATACCGACCACGTCGAGACCAGGCAGGCTTGCCGCGCGGGCATAAGCCTCGCGCGCCTTGACGCGTGGAATGCCAAACTTGTTTTCGGATTTGCCGGTCGAAATCTTGGCATGCGTCTTGGCGTCCACATCGGGATTGATGCGCAGTGACACGGATGCGACCTTGCCCGCCTTGACGGCACGAGCGGAAAGAATTTCCAGTTCCGGCTCGGATTCAACATTGAAGCAGTAGATGCCTGCTTCCAGCGCAAAATCCATTTCGTGCGGTGTCTTGCCGACGCCCGAAAAGACGATTTTTTTTGCCGGGATACCCGCAGCAAGCGCCCGGCGAATCTCGCCTTCCGAAACGGTGTCGGCGCCGGCGCCAAGCTTAGCCAGCGTTTTCAGCACTGCGAGGTTGGAGTTGGCCTTCAGCGCATAGGTGATGAGTGTTTCCATGCCGGCAAAGGCTTCGCTGAACACGCGGAAATGACGCTCGATGGTTGCGCGGGAATAAACGTAGAAAGGTGTGCCGACGGCCTGAGCGATTTCAGGCAGGCTGACATTTTCGGCGTGAAGAACGCCGTTGCGATATTCGAAATGGTTCACGGGAAGGCCCTGCAGCAGAAACTTACAACAGCTTGTCGAGGATGATCGGCTTGTCTTCCTTCGGTTTCGGCTTGGTGTGGCCCTGTTCGTCCGTCACGACGGCGGATGGCGGCGGCTCCAACGGGCCCTTGCGACCGCAAGCAGCGAGCGTGGCGCTAAGCGCGGCGATCAGAAGCACAGAAGAAATGGCGGAGCGGCCTGTCATCAGCTTTGGTTCCCGAAATATATAATCTTGTGATAGGTCTAACTCATAACGACCAAAAGTGGAATCATCAGTTGGAAAGATGATTCCACATGACATCATGTTGATTGGCCATCAGGCTTTTGCGATCCGCTTTTTCCAGTAACGGATCTGGCGGCGCACTTCCTGCGGGGCTGTGCCACCGAAGGACTGACGGCTCTTCACTGATTTCTCGACCGTCAGATAGCCGAATATCGCATCCGTGATGCCCGGATGTATCGATTGCAGTTCCTCAAGTGAAAGCTTTGCCAGATCGACCTTGCGGCTTTCTGCCAGAGCGACGGCCCGACCGGTGACGTGATGGGCTTCACGGAATGGCAGTCCCAGTTCGCGCACCAGCCAATCGGCGAGATCGGTCGCTGTGGAATAGCCGGAACCGGCGGCCTTCTTCATCGATGTGACATTGATCGTCAGGTCGCGCACCATGCCAGCCATGGCTGCGATGGCGAGTTCCAGATTTTCGGCGGCGTCGAAGACCTGTTCCTTGTCTTCCTGCATGTCCTTGGAATAGGCGAGCGGCAGACCCTTCATAATGGTCAGAAGGGCGACCAGCGAACCGTTGATGCGGCCCGTCTTGGCACGGACCAGCTCGGCGGCATCCGGATTCTTCTTCTGCGGCATGATCGACGAGCCGGTGGAGAAGGCATCGGAAAGGCGCACGAAGTTGAACTGCGGCGTCGACCAGATGACGATTTCTTCAGCGAGGCGCGAGAGATGACCGGCGCAGATGGCTGCGAGCGACAGGAATTCCAGCGCATAATCACGGTCTGAAACGCTGTCGAGCGAATTGCGGGTCGGTTCGCGGAAACCAAGCGTCTTTGCCGTCATGTGGCGATCGATTGGGAAGCCGGTGCCGGCAAGGGCTGCAGCACCCAAAGGCGATTCGTCCATGCGTTCGATCGCATCGCGTACGCGGGACAGATCGCGGCCGAACATTTCCACATAGGCCATGCAGTGATGACCGAAGGTGACAGGCTGCGCGGTCTGCAGATGCGTAAAGCCCGGCATCACGGTCGCGGCATGTTCTTCGGCGCGTTCCAGAAAGGCTTCGATCAGATTTTTCAGGGCAATCGCGGTCTTTTCCATTTCCTGCTTGACCCAGAGACGGAAATCGACGGCCACCTGGTCGTTGCGTGAACGGGCCGTGTGCAGGCGTCCGGCGGACGGTCCGATCAGATCGGCCAGCCTCGCCTCGATGTTCATGTGAATGTCTTCGAGCTTGCGGGAGAAGGTGAATTTGCCGTCCTCGATCTCCTTGAGGATGTCTTTCAGACCGTTCTCAATCTTCTCATGATCTTCTGCCGCAATGATGCCCGTCTTTGCGAGCATGGCTGCATGGGCGAGCGAGCCCTGAATATCCTGCGCATAGAGCTTGCGGTCAAAGCCGATCGATGCATTGATCTCTTCCATGATCGCATCGGGTCCTGAGGCAAAACGGCCGCCCCACATCTGATTGCTTGATTTTTGTTCGCTCATGCTCATATGCCCCGAGTGACGATTTGGCCGGATAATGGAAAGAAGTGACGCGACATGGCAGAAGACAGCGAAAAGGCGAAATCGGGAAATCGCAAGATCGTCCTTCTTGCAGCCCTTGCCGGTGTCATTGCCGGTATCGGGGCGGTATACGTGATGGAGCGCCCCTCTGGCAATGTGGTAGCCCAGAATGTTTCGGTCGAAAATGACGAATCGTCAGCCCAATGTGCCCTCAAGGCGGAATCTCTAAAGGCCCTCGACGCGGCTGCGACCGGTGGCGTGGCCGCGATGCGCGCCGCCGAAAAGCCGATTTCCGTCTCGCATATCGCTTTTACAGGCCCGGACGGCAAGCAGATGACGCTCGGCGATTTCAAGGGCAAGACGCTGCTGGTCAACCTCTGGGCCACATGGTGCGCGCCATGCCGCGAGGAAATGCCAGCCCTCGACAAGCTAGAGGCGGAGAAGGGCGGGGCCGATTTCGAGGTTGTCGCGATCAACATCGATACCGGCTCGGATGACAAGCCCAAGGGATTCCTGAACGAAATCGGCATCAAGAATCTGACGCTGCACCGGGACGCTTCCATGTCGAGTTTCAATGAATTGAAGCGCAAGAATCTGGCGTTCGGCCTTCCGGTGACGCTGCTCGTCGACAAGGAAGGCTGCCAGATTGCAGCCATGAACGGTCCGGCGCCGTGGGATAGCCCGGAAGCCGTGAAACTCATCGAATCGGCACAGAATCTTTAACGCTCGACAAAATCGAGAATCAGTGGCTTGCTTCCCCTTCAAGAGAGGGAGTTACCCATGAGCCTTGAGGTCTGGCTTGCATTTTCCGCCGCGTCCATCGTGCTCCTGGTCATTCCGGGACCGACCGTCCTGCTCGTCGTCTCATATGCCCTGGGACAAGGGTGGAAGGCGGCTTTCCCGATGGCGGTCGGTGTCGCACTTGGCGACTTCACGGCGATGACGCTTTCCATGCTCGGTGTGGGTGCACTGCTGGCAGCGTCAGCAACCGTGTTCACCGCTGTCAAATGGGCCGGAGCGGCCTATCTGGTCTGGCTCGGCATAAAATTGTTTCGCGCTGGCGGGACACTTCATGCCAAGGCGCGGCATGACAAGGTGCACCCTGTAAGAATGCTGGTTCATGCCTGGCTGGTAACCGCGCTCAATCCAAAGAGCATTACCTTCTTCGTGGCGTTTTTGCCGCAGTTCCTTAGCCCGCATCGCGATTTTCTGACCCAGATGCTGGTTTTCGAAAGCACCTTCCTTGTACTCGCTTTCCTCAACGCCTTTGCCTATGCGCTTCTGGCGACCCGCGCACGCCGCTTCTTCTCAAGCGAACAGGCGTTGCGTATTTTCAATCGAGCTGGCGGGACATTGCTGATCGGCGCAGGTGTTGTCACCGCCTCAATGCGGTCAGCCTGAGACGAACCCGGCGCGTTTCAGCCGGACGATGGCAAGTTCAAGCGCGGAGAGAAACGCTGAGCGGTCCTTCGGTGAAAAGGGTGCGGGACCACGAGTAACTTCGCCTGCAGAGCGCAACGAATCCATCAGGTTACGTGTCGCCAGCGTATTGCCGATAGTGCTTTGGGTGTGGACACGACCATTCGGTGCGATGACCGAGGCACCTTTTTCGAGCGAACGGCTGGCCAGGGGAATATCGGCGGTAATCACGATTGCACCCGGTCGCGAATTATCGGCAATCCAGTCATCGGCAGCATCGAGCTTATCCGATACGACAACGCGCTCCACGCGTTCTGCATCGCGCGGGATGGCAATGAAACTATTGGCCACCAGCACGACAGGCAGGTTATGTCGTTCCGCCACGCGATAGATTTCGGCTTTTACCGGGCAGGCGTCGGCATCGACGAGAATGCGGATTGTTTCGGGTTCGCTGTTCATGCTGCTTCATAAAATGCGGACGCCTGTTTGGCAAATTCAACGCTGCGATCAGTTTTATGAGATAGGCGTTCGTCGCGAACCGGTATAAGGCGAGCCGCGAAAGTGAGAGTTCCGCCATGGCTGCCCGTTTCTTCCCCATCATGTTTGTCCTGCTTTGGGCCACCGGTTTCATCGGGGCAGGGCTTGCCATGCCTTATGCGGAACCATTCACCTTCATGGCGGTGCGTTTTTCCATCGCGGCGGTCATCATGACACTCTGGGCGCTGGCAAGCAGGGCGGTGTGGCCAAAGGGGCCGGTACTGGTTCATGCGGCAATCGCCGGGTGTCTGATTCATGGCGCCTATCTCTCCGCTCTGTTTTGGGCCGTTCATCACGGCCTGCCAGCCGGCATGTCAGGCCTTGTCGCGGGCCTGCAACCCATGCTCACCACGCTCATCGCCGCCATGCTTCTCGGTGAGCGAGCAAGCGGACGCCAGTGGGCAGGATTGCTCATCGGCTTTCTCGGTGTTGCGATGGTTGTGTGGCCGAAGTTTTCGGCTGGTAGCGGCGTTGATCCGAAAAGCCTTGCAGCGGCGTTCTTTGCAGTTCTGGCCATCAGTACAGGCACGGTTTGGCAGAAACGTTTCGGAACGACCGGCGATCTGAAAACGGGCACGGCAGTTCAATATATCGCCGCCGCTATGTTGACCGCTCTTTGCGCCTTTGTGTTCGAAACCCGGGTGATGATCTGGTCGCCGCAGCTCATTTTCGCGCTGGTCTGGCTGACGCTCGCCATTTCCATTGGGGCCATTCTGGCTCTGCTGGTGATGATTCGTGAGGGCGCCATGTCGAAAGTCGCGTCGCTGTTCTATCTCGTGCCGGGAACTGCGGCGATCATGGCCTATCTGATTTTCGGCGAGACGCTCGGTCCGATCCAGATTTCCGGCATGGTTATCACCACGCTTGGCGTGGCCTTGACCACGATCAAGCGCTGATTATTCGACGAGCAAATCTGGCTGCTGCTCGCGTTTACGGAAATTCATGATCGCTGCGTTGATTTCTGCACCGATGATGAAAATGGCCGACAGCATGTAGAGAAAGACGATCGCAACCATGATCGAGGCAAGACCTGCATAGGTCGTCACATAAGTAGCAAAGGTTTCCAGATATTTGGCAAAGGCCATCGCGGCGGCGAGCCACGCGAGAAGCGTGATCAATATGCCGGGCAGGATGTCACCGAGGCTGCGCCGCCCGGCTGGAAGCCAGATATGCACCGTGAACAGTGCCAGCACCAGAACGGCCACAGCCACGCTATAGCGCCAAAAGGCAATGGTACCGGTGAACGGCGCGATGTCGGGAAACCATTGTTCGGCGATGCGCACGGCAAGCGGCGCCAGTACCAGCAGGAAGCTGATCGCCATCAGGCTGAGTGTGCCGACCAGAACGAAGCCGAGGCTCTGAAGGCGGCAGAAAATGATCGAGCGCTGGTCGGTGACGCGATAGGCGCGGTTGAGCGCAATGCGTAGCGCCTCCACGCCGTTGGAGGCGAAATAGGCGGCGGCGATCACGCTCAACGTCAAAAGTCCGCTGCGCTGCACGGTCAGAACATTGGTCACTTCATTGGCGATGGGGGCTGCAATGTTCGATGGCCACATATCGAAAATGACGTGGACCGCCGTTTCGGCGAATTCCTTGGTGCCGAGAAAACTCGCAAGCGTCGTGGCGAAGATGAGAAATGGAAACAGTGCCATCAGGCCGGAAAGCGCAATATGACTGGCGAAAGCCCAACCATCGTCCGAACTGAAATGACCGATGACGTCGTAGGTGATCTGACGGAGAAAACGTTTGATTTTTCGCATCCGTAGATTTGTCCCCTAAAGCACTTTCGATGTTCGGTACGTGTTCAGCCTGTGTTTCAAGGCCTTAAATCTAGTATCGGTCTGCGGATTGCAAGAGCATGGGCCGTTTTAAACCGAGCCCGAATCAAGCAAGCTTGGCGAAATGGCAGCGGGAAACAGACATATGACTCTGGCAAAAACCGGTCAGAACCGACAGCGCAGTATAATCATCACCGGCTGCTCCTCCGGTATCGGCGCCTATTGTGCCGAGGCGCTTCACAAACGTGGCTGGCGCGTCTTTGCGACCGCCCGCAAGGATGAGGATATTGCGACACTGAAGGCAAAGGGAATAGAAGCCCATTATCTTGACTACACGGAGTCGCAGTCGATCGCGGTCCTTGCCGATGAGGTTCTGCGCCAGACCGGTGGGACCCTCGACGCTCTGTTCAACAACGGTGCCTATGCTCAGCCTGGAGCGATTGAGGACTTGCCGGTCGAAGCCTTGCGCCAGCAGTTCGAAGCCAATTTTTTCGGCTGGCATGATCTCACCCGGCGTGTGGTTCCGGTCATGCGTCAGCAAGGACATGGGCGGATCGTCCATTGCTCATCGATCCTCGGTCTCGTGCCGATGAAATGGCGCGGCGCCTATGTGGCGTCAAAATTTGCGCTCGAAGGACTGATGCTCGCCCAGCGCATGGAACTGGAAGGCTCCGGTATCGACGTGTCGCTGATCGAACCTGGCCCGATCGCTTCGCGGTTTACTTATAATGCTGCCAGCCATGCTAGAGCCAATATCGATATGGAAGCCTCGGTGCATCGCGAGCTCTATCAGCGCCAGATGGCAAAACTGACAAGCGGCGGGACAAAATCCAAGAACAAGCTTGGACCGGAAGCCGTCTATGCTGTACTGCTTCATGCATTGGAGGCGCCGCGTCCCCGTCCGCATTATGTGGTGACAAGACCGGCAAAACTTGGGTCATTGGCGCGGCGCCTGATGCCTGCACGCTGGCTCTACCGGATGCTGTCCGACCAGTCATGAGGTCAGGAACAGTGCGCATGGGAAGGAAATAAAATGGACGTTCTGTTCAAGGGCGCGGCAATGGTGGCCATGTTTGCTGTGGCTGTCGTTCTGATCATCGGTCTGCGCAACATGATGCGCGGCGGTGACGGCAATTTTTCAAACAAAATGATGCAGTTGCGTGTTCTCCTGCAATTCATTGCCATTGTTCTGATCGTTGGGGCTATCTATTTTGCCCGCCAGAAAACCGGCCAGTAAATATGGTTAAACTCAACAAGATCTATACCCGCACAGGCGACAATGGAACGACCGGCCTTGCCAGCGGGCCACGTCGGTTGAAGTCGGACCTGCGTGTCGAAGCCTATGGTACCGTGGATGAAACCAATGCCTGCATCGGCATGGTGCGTCTTCACACCGGCGGCGAAGATAATCCACATGCGCAGATCGATGCCATGCTGGGCCGTATCCAGAATGATCTTTTCGATCTTGGCGCGGACCTTTCGACGCCGGATGATGGCCAGCCGCTTGCCTATGAACCGTTGCGCATTGTCGCATCGCAGGTCGCGCGCGTGGAGGCCGATATCGATCTCCTCAATGCCGATTTGCAACCGCTGCGCTCGTTCATTCTCCCCGGTGGTTCGGCAGCATCGGCTGCATTGCACCTCGCTCGCACTGTCTCACGCCGAGCCGAGCGACTGATGGTTGCGCTTGCCCGCGTCGAAGGGGAGGTCGTGTCGGCGGAGGCTCTGCAATATATCAACCGCCTTTCCGATTTCCTGTTCGTGGCATCGCGAACCGTCAACGATAATGGCGCGCAGGACGTACTCTGGGTGCCCGGCCAAAACAGATAATCAGACACCGCGTCTGTTGCCCCAGATCAGCACGTGAAGCTGGGGCAGGACGTGCGCTCCGTACCAGCCGTCCCCGATCACCTTTTCCACCAGCCATTCCATCCGCCGCATAATCCCGTCGATATCGATTGCGGCATCATGTGCTTCAGGCGGCGGCGGTGTGTGATTACCGGGCTGAAGATAGACCGGTAGGCGAGGGTATTGACGGGCCACCTCTTTCGCGAAGGCATAATCGGCATCGTCGAAGATGACGAATTTCAGCACCGTTCGCGGCGCCTTACCCACAGTCTCGACACATGCGGCGAGCGCATCGAAATCTGTGTTCATGGCACTTGAGGGAGGCTTGGGGCTAAGGACCAGCGTGTCGATTGCGGAAAACCAGTCTTGCGCAACGGAACCTTGGGTTTCCAGTGCAAAGCGATAGCCCTCGGCCTTGCCGCGTTCAATCAACGGTCCGAGCGGCTGGATGGCCGGGTTGCCGCCAGAAAGTGACACCATTAGCGGCTTGTTTCGGGAAAGTGCCGTCACTTCATCCCAAATCGCCTCCACGCTCATCGCTTTCCATTCATGGCGGAAGCGGCTTTCGACGGCATGGAGACTGTCGCACCAGGCACAGCGATAATCGCAGCCGCCGGTTCGCACGAAAACCGTCGGCTCACCGATGAGCACACCTTCGCCCTGTATCGTCGGACCGAAAATCTCTGCGATACGGATGTCTCGCGGCGGTTTCTGTTCCGATGTCACGGTCTGTACTCGGCCCACGTCTTGGGCGTTTCGCTGACCCGCACGGCGGAAATTTCCGGCCATCGCGTTTGACACCATTCGAAAAAATGCCGGGCAAGCGTTTCAGCAGTGCTCTGGTTGTGGCCCAGAACATCGTTGAGATGGCGATGGTCAAAACAATCATCGATGTAGCGCTTGAACGGCGCCAGCTCATGATAGTCACGGACAAAACCGTGTTGGTCGAGATCGCGAGCGGAAAGCTCTACTTCCACAACATAGTTGTGGCCGTGCAGGCGGGCACATTGATGATCTTCCGGCAGCCCGGTTAGTTGATGCGATGCAGAAAAGTGAAACTCTTTGGTGATGCGAAACATCAGGTGTTCCTCCGCGCAACGGCATCGCGCCAGAAATCCGCGTCCTCATAGAGCGTCGGGTCTTCGATACCGGCATGATGGAAAGCTTCGCGCCGTTCGACGCAGGTGCCGCAGCGTCCGCAGTGATATTCGCCGCCCTTGTAGCACGACCATGTCGCCGCAAAGGGCGTACCGTATCTTGCACCGTCGATAACGATGTCGGCTTTCGACGCGTGCACATAAGGCGCAAGCAGCTTTATGTCCGCATAACCGTCCAGCGCATGGTTCTGCATGATCTGGAAAGCATCGATAAAGCCGGGGCGGCAATCCGGATAGATGAAGTGATCGCCGCCGTGGACGGCAAGTGCTACGGCGTCTGCCGTTTGCGCGGCCGCTACGCCGAATGCAATCGCCAGCATGATCGCATTGCGGTTCGGAACGACGGTGATCTTCATCGTTTCTTCGGCGTAATGTCCGTCCGGCACGTCGACATCGTCGGTGAGTGCTGAACCGGTAAGGCTTGCGCCGATGTTGGTGATATCGATGATCTGATGGCGGACGCCCAGCCTTTCGGCGCAGGCTTTGGCCGAGTCCAGTTCCTTCTTGTGGCGCTGGCCATAGTCGAAGGAGAGAAGCGCGGCGAGTTGGTATTCGGATGCTATTCTGTAAGCAAGCGAAACGGAATCGAGTCCGCCGGAGCAGACGACGAGCGTTTTCATAAGTCAGGGTTCCTTGTTTTGACCGGGTAGGCTGCGACCGGATTACGGGGCGTTACCTAAAGCATGGCATGTGGCTTGTAAACGACATGAAAACAGGAGGCGCCGGGTTGCGCAGTTTCGGAATGACCTCTTGTCAAGATAAATTGATTTTAATCGATATAGCGGCCCAACCCTGATTGACGTGCACGTCAACCGTCTTTAGGTTTCGTGCCGGTTCCCGGCGGATAGGCAGCGCATTTGCGCCATAACCCAAGTTGCGCCGGTGCCGCTTTCATGTCGGATTTTGACATGCAGGTGGGAGTTCACGGCGGCATAGTCCTGCTGCAAGAGTTATTGAAGAGGTAATCGCGGATGAAAGTCCTTGTCGCAGTGAAACGGGTTGTCGATTACAACGTAAAGATCCGTGTAAAGGGAGACGGATCGGGCGTTGAGCTTGCGAACGTCAAGATGTCGATGAATCCGTTCGACGAGATCGCAGTTGAAGAAGCGATCCGACTGAAGGAAGCGGGCAAGGTGACGGAAATCGTTGCGGTTTCAGTTGGCCCGGCTCAGGCACAGGAAACGCTGCGCACGGCGCTCGCCATGGGCGCTGATCGTGCCATTCTGGTCAAGGTTGATGAAGCGGTTGAACCGCTCGGCGTCGCCAAGGTGCTGAAGGGCGTGGTCGATGCGGAAAAGCCGGACCTCGTCTTCCTCGGCAAGCAGGCCATCGACGATGATTCGAACCAGACTGGCCAGATGCTGTCGGCGCTCCTTAACTGGAGTCAGGCAACTTTTGCCTCGAAGGTGGAACTGGGCGACGGTTCGGCCAAGGTAACGCGTGAAGTTGACGGCGGTCTCCAGACCATCGACGTGAAGCTTCCGGCAATCGTTACCGTCGATCTTCGTTTGAACCAGCCGCGTTATGCGTCGCTGCCGAACATCATGAAAGCCAAGAAGAAGCCGCTCGATGAAAAATCACCTGCCGATTTCGGCGCTGATATAACGGCACGTCTCAAGGTCCTGAAGACGGAAGAACCGGGCGGCCGCAAGGCTGGTGTGAAGGTCGGCTCCGTTTCCGAACTGGTCGAGAAGCTCAAGGCCGACGGCGTACTTTAAAGAAATCGGAAGGGACGAGATAAATGGCTATTCTTCTTATTGCCGAACACGACAATGCAACCCTTTCGGATCAGACGGCCAAGGCGCTGACGGCAGCCGCCCAGATCGGCGGCGATGTTGATGTCCTGGTTGCAGGCAAGGGTGCGAAGGCTGCAGCCGATGCCGCCGCCAAGCTTAAGGGCGTACGCAAGGTTCTGCTGGCTGAAAGCGATGCGCTGGAAAACCGTCTGGCCGAGCCGACGGCAGCTCTCATCGTGGAACTGGCAGCCAATTACGACACGATCATTGCGCCGGCGACGACCTCGGCCAAGAACATCCTGCCGCGCGTTGCAGCGCTTCTCGATGTGATGCAGCTTTCGGAAATCATGGAAGTTGTGTCGGCTGATACGTTCAAGCGCCCGATCTATGCGGGCAACGCGATCCAGACGGTACAGTCCACCGATGCCAAGAAGGTGATCACGGTACGCACGGCTTCGTTCCAGGCAACGGGCGAAGGCGGTTCGGCTGCGGTTGAAAGCGTCAATGCAACCGCCGATCCGGCGTTGTCGAGCTTCGTGGGCAATGCGCTCTCGGATTCAGACCGTCCGGAACTGACCTCTGCCAAGATTATCATCTCGGGCGGTCGTGCGCTTGGTTCTGCCGAAAAATTCCAGGAGGTGATCCTGCCTGTTGCCGACAAGCTCGGCGCAGCCGTTGGCGCAAGCCGTGCGGCGGTCGATGCAGGCTATGCGCCGAACGACTGGCAGGTCGGTCAGACGGGCAAGGTGGTTGCACCGGATCTCTACATCGCCGTCGGTATCTCCGGCGCGATCCAGCATCTGGCGGGCATGAAGGACTCCCGCGTCATCGTGGCAATCAACAAGGACGAAGAAGCGCCGATCTTCCAGGTCGCCGATTACGGCCTCGTCGGTGATCTCTTTACAGTTCTGCCGGAACTGCAAAAAGCGCTTTGATCGATCAGAAAGCGGCGGGCAGGTCCCGCCGCTTTTTATTTATGGGAAGCTCTCCGGTATGAAAGCGCTGTTTTTGCCTTTCGCAATATGAGAGCTGTATCTGTCTCGGACGGAATTGGTATACTCGCCCCGGCTCCGTTCCGGAGCGGCTGAATGAAGGAGTTATGACTGTGGCAATCAAGACGGTAGGGGTGGTCGGCGCAGGACAGATGGGCAGCGGTATTGCTCATGTATGCGCGCTGGCCGGGTTCGATGTGCTTCTTCACGATGCGGCAGCGGACCGGCTCGAAAAGGGCATTGCCACCATCAATGGCAACATGGCGCGTCAGGTTTCTTCCGGCAAACTGCTTGAAGATCAGCGCGCCGCAGCGATGAAGCTGATCCGTCCGGCAAATTCCATGGCTGATCTGGCTGGCGTCGATCTCGCCATCGAAGCGGCAACCGAAGACGAAACCGTCAAGCGCAAGATCTTTGCGCAGCTTTGCTCGGCTTTGAACCCGCAGGCGATCCTCGCGACCAACACGTCGTCGATCTCGATCACGCGTCTCGCCTCCACGACCGATCGTCCTGAGCGTTTTATCGGCATTCATTTCATGAATCCTGTGCCGGTGATGAAGCTTGTCGAACTGGTGCGCGGCATTGCCACCGATGAGGAAACCTTCCGCAAATCGAACGATTTCGTAACCGCGCTTGGCAAGACGATAACCGTTGCCGAGGATTTCCCGGCCTTTATCGTCAACCGTATCCTTTTGCCGATGATCAATGAGGCTATCTACACGCTTTACGAAGGTGTCGGCAGCGTCGAGGCGATTGATACGGCCATGAAGCTTGGCGCCAACCATCCAATGGGGCCGCTACAGCTCGCCGATTTCATCGGTCTCGATACCTGTCTTTCGATCATGCAGGTTCTGCATGACGGGCTGGCGGATTCCAAATATCGCCCATGTCCGCTTCTGGTCAAATATGTCGAGGCAGGCTGGCTGGGACGCAAGACGGGCCGTGGCTTTTACGATTATCGTGGCGAGCATCCGGTTCCGACGCGGTAAGACACATAATCTTTCGCACGGAAAAGGCCGGTTCAATCCGGCCTTTTTCAATTGTGGCAGCAATTCGCGACCTGTGGAAAGCTTCAACATCCTTACCATTAACTTACCCTTAACCATAAAGGTTCAGAGCTTATTCATCTTTGATTGTTAAAGTTTTCATTAAGATGTTCGGAAATGAACAACGTTTCATGGTCCCGATTGAACGGGACATGACGAGCATCCATTCCGAATAGCGTGTTTTTGACGAAGGTTAAGACGATGAGCATTCTTGTTCAGTTGCGTGACAGCGTTAATGTCATCCGTGAGTTCGTCGTACCGAGCTATCGGCCCGAGCGTCATTATATGCGTGGACCTGGTCCGGCTTGCGCGGCACGTACGCATCATTGATATGAGCGCTTAAAGCCTTCCCGTTCGTTTGACGCACAGCAGGTACGTTTAAAGTAAAGCCAGAACGGTTGCCCGCTCTGGCTTTTGTCTTTTGAGACCGCGCTCGTGAAACGGGCTATTCGAGGCCCTCGAACAGCGCGGTCGAAAGATAGCGCTCGGCAAAGGATGGAATGATGATGACGATGTTCTTGCCAGCATTTTCCGGACGTTTGCCGATCTCGACGGCAGCCGCCAGAGCAGCGCCGGAAGAAATGCCAACCGGAATGCCTTCGAGGCGGGCGAGCAGGCGTGCATTGGCGAAAGCATCGTCGTTGGAAACCTGAACGACTTCGTCATAGATGCCGGTATCAAGCGTCTTTGGGGCAAAGCCTGCGCCGATGCCCTGAATCTTGTGCGGGCCTGGTGTTCCGCCCGAAAGAACGGGTGAATCCTTCGGCTCCACCGCGATCACCTTGAAGGACGGTTTGCGTCCCTTGATGACCTGACCGACGCCGGTAATTGTGCCACCGGTTCCGATGCCGGAGATCAGGATATCGGCTTCGCCATTGGTGTCGTTCCAGATTTCCTCCGCCGTTGTCAGACGATGAATTTCGGGGTTGGCAGGGTTTTCGAACTGTTGTGGGATGATCGCGTTCGGATTGCCTTCTGCAATGGCTTCCGCTTCTGCGATAGCGCCCTTCATGCCTTTGGCGCCCTCGGTCAAAACCAGTTCAGCGCCAAGGAGCTTGAGAAGTTTGCGACGCTCCACCGACATGGTTTCCGGCATGGTGAGGACGAGGCGATAGCCCTTGGCTGCTGCGGCAAAGGCAAGCGCGATGCCTGTATTGCCGGAAGTGGGTTCGACGAAGACCGTCTTGCCCGGTACAGCCTTGCCATCGCGTTCAAGCGCTTCGATCAGTGCCAGGCCGATGCGGTCCTTCACACTTGCCAGCGGATTGAAGAATTCAAGCTTGGCGAGAAGGTTGGCTTCCACGCCCTTTTCCTTGGCAAACTTGTCGATGCGCACAAGTGGGGTGTTGCCGATTGTGTCGAGAATGGAATCATAAATGCGGCCGCGACCTGCGGTTTTACCGGCTTTCGGTTCGTTCAGGGGCTTGTTCATGGCGTGATCTCCCTTTTGTCGCGCAAAGTTTAAGAGGAAACTGCGCAAAAGCATAGTTGGGTATATGCGCTTGTCGTATCAAGTTTAGAAATTTATTCTTTATAATCGAATAAATTGGAAGTAAATTCCATCATAATTGGGAGTTGGCGTATTAGCTTGGGTTAAAGCTCGATTGATCCGCGTCAATGCGTTGCGACGGGGAGACGCGCATCATCGGGCATCAGGCAGCCAGGAGAGCACGAATGTATAAGAACATATTGATCGCAACCGACGGATCGGAACTTGCCGAGAAAGGCGTCGACCAGGGCGTGGCGTTGGCCAAGGAAACGGGTGCCAGGGTTACCTTCGTTTCCGTGACCGAACTCCTGCCATCCTACGGTATCGTTGTCGCGGCAGAATGGGCATCGAGCCCGGCGGCATTTCAGGAATATCGGGAGGCTATCACCAAGGCAGCCACCGAAATCCTATCGAAGGCAAAAGCCAAGGCAATGGAGATCGGCGTCAGCGTTGAGGCGGTGCATGTCGAGAATCAGTCTCCGGCGCAGGGCATCGTCGAGGCCGCGAATGCCAAGAATGCCGATCTGATCGTCATTGCATCGCACGGCCGTCGTGGCGTGAACAAACTGCTGCTGGGAAGCCAGGCTGCGGAGGTTCTGTCACTCAGCACCGTACCGGTATTGGTCGTCAAGTAATCGAGGTATTTCCACCCAATCTGCATCTTCTGCCATTGCAGCGATTTCTCCAGAGAGCGTAACAACGCAAGAAGATTCTCGAAGACCTCTGTTAAGCTCCTCCTGTCCGAATACGGGCGGGAGGATTTTTCTCAAGGAGGTATTCATGACTGCGCCACGGCCTTCAAAGACCATGTTGGGCAATCATCCGCTTCATCCCGAAACGCAGATGCTCAATTACGGCTACGACCCCGAACTCTCCGAAGGAGCGGTCAAACCACCGGTATTTCTGACTTCGACTTTCGTTTTCAAGACCGCAGAAGACGGGCGTGATTTTTTTGATTTTGTTTCCGGTCGCAAAGAGCCGCCCGCCGGTGTGGGCGCCGGTCTCGTCTACTCCCGCTTCAATCACCCCAACAGCGAGATCGTTGAAGATCGCCTCGCCGTCTATGAAGGCACCGAGAGTTGTGCGTTGTTTTCTTCCGGCATGTCGGCAATTGCCACGACGCTGTTCGTTTTCGCGCGCCCTGGCGATGTCATCCTACATTCGCAACCGCTCTACGGCGGCACGGAAACCCTCCTTGCCAAGACATTTCTCAATTTCGGCGTCGAAGCGGTCGCCTTCGCCGACGGCGTGCACGAAGCCTCGATAGAACAGGCAGCGGAAGAGGCTGTTCGCAAGGGGCGCGTTTCGGTGATCCTGATCGAGACGCCTGCCAATCCCACCAACAGCATTGTCGATATCGCAGCCATCCGGCGTGTCGCGGAAAAAATCGAACAAAAGCAGGGGCACCGTCCGATCATTGCCTGCGACAACACTTTGCTTGGTCCGGTTTACCAGAAGCCGCTCGACCATGGTGCCGATCTTTCGGTCTATTCGCTGACCAAATATGTCGGCGGGCATTCGGATCTGATCGCCGGGGCGGTACTGGGTCAAAAAACTGTCGTAAAGCAGGTCAAGGCATTGCGCGGCGCCATCGGTACACAACTTGATCCGCATTCATGCTGGATGCTGGGACGCTCGCTTGAAACGCTCGGACTGCGCATGGAGCGCGCCAACAACAATGCCCAGGCAATTGCGGAATTCCTGCGCGATCATCCGAAGGTGGAGAAATTGCACTATCTCCCATTTGAGGATGAGAACTCGGACGTTGGTGCGCTGTTCAAGCGCCAATGCAGCGGTGCGGGATCGACTTTCTCGTTCGATATCAAGGGTGGGCAGGCGGCGGCTTTCCGCTTCCTGAATGCGCTTCAGATATTGAAACTTGCGGTCAGTCTCGGCGGAACGGAATCGCTTGCGAGCCATCCTGCCGCGATGACCCATTCGGGCGTTCCCGTCGACGTGAGAGAACGTATTGGCGTGCTGGAATCAACAATCCGGCTTTCCATCGGCATCGAGCATCCCGATGATCTGATTGCCGATCTGGCGCAGGCGCTTGAAGCGGCGTGACGAGAAAACTTGTGGTGGGACGATTGGTGCGGGTGGTCTGCAACTAATTGAAATTACATTGTAAATCACCTTTTATCATTGTATATCAAGCCCATTGAACAATAGGCGTGTTCTTGTTACGTTCAATATCATGGCTTATCGTTAAATCTCACCGAAGCGCAAGCAGAGATAGGGGCCGTGGTAGGGGCTGAGAAATCGGCGTTATGACCATCAAGCGCGGGAAGGGCGATATGCATGGGCGCGGTGAACCGATTGAGTGCGCTGGCTGTCGCCAAGATGAAGGCGGGCAAATATTGCGATGGTGCCGGACTATACCTGCAGAAGAAATCGGAAGGTGCTGGAAAGTGGATTTTCATTTTTACCCTTCATGGGCGCAAGCGGGAAATGGGCCTTGGCTCCTATCCCATCGTTTCATTGAAGGCAGCGCGCGAAGATGCGGAAAAATGGCGTGGCCTTGTTCGGCAGAATATTGACCCGATCAATGAGCGTGAACGCCACAGACGCGAAGCTGCCCGCAACCTTCATTTGTTGGAAGACATAGCGAAGGCGGCCTTTGAAAGCCGAAAGGCAGAGTTGAAGGGCGATGGCGAGAATGGGCGCTGGTTCAGTCCGCTTGAGCTTCATGTGTTGCCAAAGCTCGGCAAGGTTCCAGTTGCAGAAATCCATCAGAACGATATTCGCGAAACCCTTTCCCCAATCTGGCATTCAAAGGCAGCAACAGCAGAAAAGGCTCTTGGTCGCCTAGCCATCTGCATGAGACATGCCGCTGCCCTCGGTCTGGATGTGGATTTGCAGGCCACGGAAAAGGCCCGTGCGCTTCTTGGTAAACAACGCCATGCAGTCAAGCATATCCCGGCTATGCCGTGGCAGGAGGTTTCAGCCTTTTACGCATCATTGAAGGATGGCAGCGTGACGCACCTTGCGATGCGCCTGCTTATCCTGACTGGCGTTCGGTCTGGGCCATTGCGTTTCATTCACGAAAGCCAGATCGAAGGCGATGTTTGGACGATTCCCGGTGACGCCATGAAAGGCGAGGAGGGGAAAACATCAGATTTTCGCGTCCCGCTTTCACAGGAAGCCTTGATCGTAATCGAACAGGCGCGCCGACATGCGCGTGACGGTTTCCTTTTTCCAAGCATTCGCAAAGGCGTTATCAGCGACATGACGATGGCGGCATACATGGAACGCGCCGGGATGGATTATCGCCCTCATGGTTTCCGCTCCAGCTTACGGGACTGGATTGCTGAAACTACAACCACACCTCATGACATTGCTGAAACCATTCTCGCTCATACGGTGGGCGGTAAGGTCGAGCGCTCCTATCGACGCACTGATTTCTTGGAACAGCGGCGCGTTTTGATGGAGCGATGGGCGGGGTTCATTTCCGAAGTGAATGACAATGTTGTTAAGATGTTTGGGGGCTGAAATTGATAGAGGACAAAAATTACGTTCCGCTGCTGGAGATTTATAAACAGATTGAGTTCTCGATTAGGATTAGATTGCCAGCAGCTCTGAACCTGACAGCGGACGACTTGAAGCACGGGGTGTTACCAACTTGGACGGCAGCGGTTGCTGCCAAGTACGTAATTTATGATTTATTTCAGCGTATCAACAAGGAGCAGTGCGTTTACATACTGTCGAAAGATGGCCGGGTTTGTAGTTATCCGGCGATAATTACGAGACCAAGACAAAAGTTTACTCCTTGCCAAGAGTTCAGTGCGCCTCGGATGCAGGTGGTGGAAAGCGGATTAGTTAGCCGTGACGAAATGGTTTTCGGATGGGACTCATTGCGTTTAGATTATTGGCACTCAGCTTTTTCCAAATGCCGTATCTTTGACGATGGGTCTAGCAACGTGTTGATGGCTGTCCTTCGTGTTTACGGTGCTATCCCCCTGATAAATTGGGGAACTTGCGCCGTTGATCTAGATAGAGCCTACAGTTTCTTGGCGTCCATGGACGCTCTGATGGGCGAACGAACCAAACTCAAAATATTGAACATAATTGACGATCCGGAGGACTGGGGAAGGATGGCGGCGGCTCTTAATTGTTTAGAAGATGGTTCGTTACGTTCGATATTGAAAGTATTATCGCCGTTTGATGGCTGTCGTCTTCTCGCCCCAGTTGCGTGGCAAAAAATGATCGAACAAGTATTGCCGGACGTGAGTAGCCGCGATCAAGGCAATCTTTTGCCCCCCAAAATGGCTATTCTTGACGCCTATAGGGATAACCCACTTCTTTCCAAGCAGGAAATCAGGCTGATGCTTTATCCTAATTGGTCGGAGCGTCAGTTCGGTAAACATTGGTCCGCAGCCTCTGAAATTGATCCCACGATGAAGCGTCCCGGCAGGCGAAAGGCGAAATCATGACACCGTATCGATACGCTTTTTAATTCTGGTAGACTATTTGTTGTTGGTTTGTTCCAGCACCTTTCACCTCGTATCAACTGATTTCGAGGATGAAGCATGCAAATCACAGACCCACTTTTGACTGCCCGTGAAGGTGCAAAAATCCTTCAGGTGAGCATTCCAACATTTTACCGTCGCATCGCTGACGGTACGCTGCCGAAGCCTATCAAGATGGGTAGTCTTTCCCGCTGGGCGCAGTCGGAAATCAACGCAGCAATCGAAGACGCCAAAGCCAAACGCCACGCCGCATAAAAAACGACCCCGCCAGACAAGGACGGGGCCGAAGGGCTTATTGAACTCTCTCAACGACAATAGCCCTTCCCGTTCTTTGGTGCAATTCCAAAGGATAGGCAGATGACTTCTAAAAATTCTCTCTGGGGTTCTCGGATTTATCGCGTGATCAATCGCGGGGCAGAGCCTTTTTCAATTCGCGTGAAAGGCCGTGACCGTTGGGCGCTGGAAAACCTTATCAATGCTGGTGACGCTGGCTGCACACCTATCGACAACCCGGTTCCGCGCTGGTCGGCCTATGTGTTCAAGCTGCGCAGCTTCGGCGTCAATATCGAAACAGTGCATGAAGAACATACCGGCCCATTCAGCGGCACGCATGCCCGCTATGTTCTGCGCTCGGAGGTTTCCTGTCCTGAACTGGATGCGGAGGCAGCAGAATGAAGAAAGCCAGAGAGATTACCCGCGCTCTGGGTGGTCACTGGCATGGCCGGTATGGTGTTGCGCGCTGTCCGGCACATGGTGACAAGCGCCCAAGCTTGAGCCTGTCAGATGGAACGGACGGCAGGCTGTTACTGCGCTGCCATTCCGGTTGTGAGTTCACGCACATTCTCGATAGCCTCAAAGGGCTTGGACTGGTTGAGGGCGAGGGCAACTATTCCCCACCTTCTGCTGCCGATTTGGAGCGCATCAGACAATCCGAGATTGAGGAAGCCGAACGCAAGGAAGCGTTGGCACTTTCTTGCTGGCGTGATGCTCGCCCTATTCGTGGCACGATAGCGGAAACATATCTCAGGCATCGCGGCATCACCTGCGAGCATGCAGACAGTCTGCGCTTTCATCCTGATTGCTGGCACCCTTCACGCAATCGTTTTCCTGCGCTGGTTGCGCTGGTCGAGGGTGCTACACGGCTTGCGGTTCATCGCACTTATCTGCGTGCTGATGGTCTCGGCAAAGCCCAGATTGAACCAGCAAAGGCAATGCTCGGAACTGTAGCAGGCGGCGCGGTGCGGCTGTCTCAAGGTAATGACAAGCTGATTGTATGCGAAGGAATAGAAACCGGCCTGTCGCTTCTGTCAGGGCTTGTGCGCGGTTCTGTGTCCGTATGGGCCGCATTATCAACCAGTGGAATGAAATCTCTCTCATTGCCGGATAGTCCGGCATTGCTGACAGTTGCCACGGATGGAGATGCAGCGGGCCGGGAAGCTGGCAAAGCTTTAGCCACACGCGCCACGGCAGAAGGCCGAAAGGTCAGCCTGTTGCCTGCCCCAGACGGTCACGACTGGAACGACATTCTTTTGATGAAGGGGGCGGCGGCATGAATAGTCACGCCAAGCCTGACGATATTTCTTTAGAAGCGCAGGAGTTTCCTTTCAGTCAGTCGCAGGCAGAGGCAAAGATTGCCGAACTGTCGAAGCTGTCTGAACTGGAATATGAGCAGTGCCGTGAAGAAGTAGCGAAAGCCCTTTGCCTTCGCGTGTCCAAATTGGACGAGTTTGTCAGCGCATTGCGTCCAAAGGCTCCAGAGGAAGAAGGCGGCGAGCCATTTGAAGATATGGACCCTTGGGCTGATCCGGTGGAAGGCGCAGAGCTGCTGTCTGAGATACAGGCGACCATTCTAAGGTTTTCAGTTCTGCCGGAGCATAGCGCGCCTTTAATGGCTGTCTGGGCGCTGCATGCATGGTCACATGATACGGCTGACATTTCCCCTGTCCTTGCGTTCGTCTCACCTGAAAAGCGATGCGGGAAGACTACAGCCCTGTCAGTCATGAGTGCGCTTGTGCCGAAGGCCATGCACGCGGTGAACATCAGCACGTCAGTCCTGTTTCGCGTTATTGAGAAATATCGGCCCACTGTCCTGATCGATGAGGCAGACACATTCCTTGAAGCAAATGACGAACTGCGTGGCGTTCTCAATGGCGGGCATAATCGGCTCAGTGCTTATGTGTGGCGCTCGGTTGGTGATGACCATGAGCCGCGCCAGTTTCGCGTCTGGGCACCCAAATGCATTGCGATGATTGGAAAGCTGCCGGACACGCTGGAAGATAGGGCGCTGGTCGTTCACCTTCGCAGAAAGCAGGAAGGCGAAAAGGTCGAGCGCTTCCGTGCTGACCGCATCAATGAGTTTCGTCATCTTCGTCAGAAGGCGGCGCGTTGGGCTGCTGACCATGAACAGACACTCCGTGACAGCGATCCATCGGTACCGGACGAATTGAACGACCGCGCGCAGGATAACTCCAGGGCGATATGTGCCATTGCAGACGCGGCAGGCGGAGACTGGCCGAAAGCTATTCGTGCGGCGCTGGTCGGTTCAGCCAGTCAGTCAGATGAAGATTCGCAATCAATCGGCGTCATCCTGCTTCGCGACATCGCAGAAATATTTGAAAGCAAGCGCGTTGATCATATCGGCAGCGTCGAACTTCAAGAAGCTCTTTGCGCCATGGAGGAAAGCCCATGGTCGGAATGGAGACGCGGACAAGGCATCTCAACTCAGGGCATTGCGAAGAAGTTGAAAGAGTATGGCGTCAAGCCGCGCCGGGACAGAACGCAGCGGTTTTATGCGCAATCGGACTTCGCTGACGCTTTCACACGCTATCTCTCTGACGGACCTGAAATAACCGTCACAGGCGTCACAACCGTCACACATACAGCTAACCATATGAAAGAAAACAATAATCTCTGTGACGGTTATAATGGCGGTGACGGTTGTAACCGTCACGCCCAGACGCTGAACCCTCTTTTTGATGGGGAATTGTGATGAGCGCGATTGATCTGATTAAAGCCCTGACAAGTGAAGGCGTTGAGTTCTCGACTGATGGTGAGCGCATACGCTGGAGAAATTCAAACGGCAAGATTACCGATGATGTGAAAGCGCAAATTGCTTCCGATAAAGCTGCGGTTATCGCGCACCTCAAAGCTAGTCGGGGGATAAAACGTTGGAGGCCAATACCTCCTGCAGAATGGTCTCGTCACCTTAAGCCACAGCGAGGCGACCCGGAACGCTATCTGGAAGCCCTGAAAGAATATGGCCCCTTGTCTTATGGCATGGCGATGCGGGTGCTCGGCTGGGGCGGTACGCGCGCCGGACAGGTTCAGGACGAACTACACAGACAAGGCCGGATCAAATTTGACAAACGCGGATGGGCTTATCCCGTCGATAGCTCGGAGGATTCAAATGACCGATCCAGTTAAACGCGCCGCTCTCTGGCTGGCAACCACACCAAACGCAGCAAAGCCGCGCCCTGTCATTCCATACCTTCGCGAACAGTTTGGGCTATCAGCGGTCGAGGCTGTCCGCGCAATTACAGAAAGCAATCTCATCAGAGCGAGGGCGCAATAATGAACGCCATTGAGAAACGTCTCCCACCAGCGGCAGGCAAGGGCAGGCCGAAAGGTGCAATGAATAAAACCACGGCTTTGCTGAAAGATGCAATCCTGACCGCAGCGGCGGATGCTGGCAATAAGTCGGGTGAAGATGGGCTGGTTTCATATCTGACAAAGCAGGCAGAAGAGAATCCAGTCGCTTTTATGGGACTGCTTGGCAAGGTGCTGCCGTTGCAGATTTCAGGCCATGCAGAACAGCCTGTTCAAACCATTACACGCATTGAACTTGTGCCGCTTCGTGCGGATTGAGGCGAGGGCACATGAATATTCACACTGCGTCCAATTTCGACATTGAACGGTTTCGCAAGGTTTATGCGCTGGTCACTGGTGGCGCAACCGAAGGTGAACGCGCAGCGGCCAAGGCAAGAGCCAGCAAGATAGTCGTCTCAAGTTGTAAAGCTGTGGCAGTGTGATTATTAGAGGGTGAATGCTATCTCGTAGTTTGTCCTCAGCGGATAGTTTAATAAGGATGCATCGTGCCCTTGCCTTCCCGAAGAGTATTAAAACGGACAGCGGCGGTATCGATCATAGCCGCTATTGTTTCAATCTCGATTTCAACTGGCATTCGCTTTGTCTTGGGTGTGCATTCTGACACCATCACCATTGTTGTTCGTTTAGTGCTGCCGTTTTTAATCGCTATTCCAATAGCTTTGATATGGTTCAGCAAGCTTGAGCGCCTTGAAACTGCGTATCGCGTTTTGATGAGACGAGCTAATGAACTTGCGCGAACGGCTAGTACAGATCCTTTAACCGGCGTCTTGAACAGACGCAGCTTTATCGAGCAATTCGAACGCGCAATGGAGTTAGGTGTGCGGGGGTGGTTTCTTTTAGCAGACATTGATTATCTGAAAATGATTAATGACAATTTCGGCCATCTTGCAGGAGACGAAGCGGTGATTTCTGCCGCGAGAGCATTGGAAGCCGTTTTGCCGGATGACAGCCTTCTTGCTCGGATCGGAGGTGATGAGTTCTGCGCATTCGTCCCAGGCGTTTCTCAGGACAATATGCTCGCTTTCTCCAAACACATCAGTGAAACAGCGGGAACGAATTTCAAAGAAGCCGTCCAGACTGACGGAGCCGCCTTGTCGGTTTCGATAGGGAATATCGTTTGCAAGCCTAAGCAGACATTCAAGGACGTTATTCGCCAAGCTGACGAAAGGCTCTATCGGAAAAAAAAGGTTGCGCATTCTTCCAGCCGGATAATTATACCGAACGGACAGATTGTCGCACGCCTAATCTTCATCGGAATTTGACGGAACATGATAGACGATGATGCAGCCTGATATAAAGCAAGCCACTGATATTAAATAGCTTTTTTACGATACTCTACCCCTTCCGTGATACAATCGTATTAACGAAAGGAGACAGCAAATGCGTGCTGATGTTGCAATGCCGGACCATATCCTCATTCGGGTATTTTCCGAAGAAAAGAAAACCTTGAAAGAATTGGCTCGAAAGAAGGGGACTTCTCTTTCGGGGCTGATACGGGCGGCAGTCTTACCGGCTCAAGGGTCCGAGAATGTAGCGAGGGCGAAATGACCGCTACGACAATCCGTGATTTTCTCATTTCTCTTGGCTATCAGGTCAACAAGTCGAGCGAACAGACATTCAATGACAGCTTGAAGAAAACGGCTGAGAATGCAGTTAAGCTGGGTATTGCCATTGAAGCGGCTGCCGCCGCCGTGACCGGTGCTGTCGTTAAGATGGCTCAAGGCATGGAGCAAAGCTATTACCAGTCGAAGCGCCTCGGCGCGGCTGTCAGCGATATCAAGGCTGTCGGCTATGCTATGTCTCAGGTTGGCGGAAGCGCAGAAGGCGCGCAACAAGCCATGGAAGGCATTGCGGACTTCATACGCCGTTTGCCGGGTGGAAAGAGCTATATTCAAAAGCTGATCGGCAGTGAGGCGGATGCATCGAACATTCCTGCCGTTATGGGCGTCTTGGCTAAAAAGTTTGCCAGCATGCCTTATGCCAACGCCAAAGTGCAGGCAAATTTCATCGGCATTGACGACAACACACTACAGGCCATGATCCGTGATGGCGGGCGCTATTACGACGAATATCAGAAGCTGGTCAAAAAGGCCGGTGTGAATGAGGACAAGCTTGCAGGCGATAGTCAGGCGCTCATGGTCAAGGTTCGCAGTCTGGGCCTGTCATTTCATATTCTCGGCCAAAAGATACATCAGGCTCTAATAGCAAAAGCGGGGCCGATTATCGAGAAGTTCAAGAACTGGATAGATAAGAACTTTGACGCCATCACAAAGTCGGTGTCGCAAGTCGCGGAGTTTATTCTCAGGCTATCGGACCGAATTGGCGCTTTTGTTTCCCGAGCGATGGAATGGTATGACAAGCTTGATCCGAAATCGAAAAATCTAGCCAATACAGTCGGCGGCGTTGCGGCGGCGGTGTGGGCCTTCAATAAGGCGTTCGGTTCATCTCCAATTGGTATAATCCTCTCGCTCGCTGCTGCGATGGCCATTCTTTATGACGATTATCAACGATGGAAAGAAACTGGCGACGTGGGGCTGGTTGATTGGAGTAAATGGGAGCCGACAATCCAATCTGTCACGAAGGCACTCGAAACAATTTCGGGGTGGTTCAAGAAACTCGCAGGTGATGAAGACGGCAGTATCGGCGGGCTGCAAATAGCCATGGGTGCTTTTGCTACCTACATGGCGACAAACTGGGCTGCATCGATCCTTGCGACCTTCGGGCGTATTCGACTGGGTATGGTGGGCCTTGCAGCTTATATCGCCTACGAAACCCACAAGGCTTTGAACGACAATATCGATTACGATTCTTTGCAGAAACATATCGATGCCGGGGACGCCAAGGAATGGCATGACGAACAGGTCAGCCAGAACTGGTTCGGCAAAATCGTCAGACGTGGGCTTAACTGGGGCTATCGAAGCGTCGGTAAAGAAGAACCTTACGACGAAAATCTGCGCACAAAGGGCTTGAGCAGGAAAGACGCACAGTTGGTTTCAGAAAACCAAAGCGGAACTCGCAATCTGCCAATAACAAACGAACTGCGTGGAATTTTGGATAACGCCGCTAAGAGAAATGGAGTGAAAGTTAACGTAACTTCTGGCGGCCAACCAATTATAGGCACCTCTACCCGGCGCAAAGGCTCGACAAGGCATGACGTTGGCGGCGGGCGATTAGGCGCCGCAGATGTACAGCTGATTGACTTGGAGACAGGGCAAAAACTGGATATTCGTAAGCCAAGAGATGCAAAGCGCATAGAGAATTTTATGGCTGATAGTGTTGCGGGCGGAGCAACCGGTCTCGGTATGGGGTCAGGCAAAAATTACATGGGGCCTTACACGATGCATATCGGAGGAGGCACGCGTGCACATTGGGGCGGCGCGCCATTCCTCGCGTCGGCTCTCAAGGAAGGTGAGAAGAGGAGAACGGCGGAAAGCAGAAAGAAGCGCGAGGAGCAGGAAGCATTTATTGCAGACCGTCTGTCCTCATTGCCAGAAGGAGGCCTGCCAATGGTTGACGGGCCTTTCGCTCCAGCAGGTGTGCAACCTACTTCGCCGCTAATGCCGGGCAATGTCGCAAACAACTCAACGGCCAATATGAACCTAAAAGTTGAAAACAACTTTATGGGAGCTACAGACGCAAAACAGGTTCAAAGCGGCGTAGAAAAAGCTGGCGGCAGCCTTTTAAGAAATATGCAGCCAGCAATTAGGTGAGGATTTTTTCCGCAATAGATGGATTGTGTTTGGCGATTTGCAATCAAGCCAATCCATCAATGCTCTAAGTTCTAATTTAAGCACGCATTATAGGCTTGAAGCGCTTCAAGAGATCCAGAACCACTGAACCTGCCGATAACTGAGCCGTTTGAGTTCTGCACATCAAATGATTTGGACGTCGAAAGCAGACCGAGTATTAGCTCGTAATTTTTAACATCTGTGAAATCGTGAGTGTAACTATCGCCCCACGACTTGCCAGCGATTTCAGCTTTATAGTTTTCATTTTTAACGTCGAAATCTATCGAGAATTTTACGTTCCCTTCCATCATGGTCCAGTCGGCGTTGTAAAGTTCGAGAAAGGTATCACTGGTGTCTTTGTAGCGATTTATTCTAAAAATCGTATTACCATCGCTGGTTTCAGCAGCACAGAATAGCCTGTTCCCGTTTAAATTCTTGAAAAGGCTGGTGGTCCAAGCCCCATGTTTGACGGATTGCTGTGTTTCAAATGTTGCTGCCATTGAATGATTATTCAACGCAACTGCGATAAGCGCCGATAACGCCAGCTTGATTGTTGAGTGAACCATATTACCCCTCGACTAGGTTCGCTAAGTATGGACATACTGTCCTTGTATTCTTATCAATCCTCATTTCCGTGCCCGCTGGTCGCCTATCAGTGCATCCTGAAATCGGAAAGCAAGGCGGAAGGAATACAGCCGCTTTCGAACTCATATTAAGTCTTCTGCAAGCTCGGCACCGTCCATAAGATGAATGATAATTCGTTCATATTGGTGAGCTTCCTGAGCAAGCCACGTTTCTGCGTTCTTGATGGCTTCGCTGACCGAAGTGCGTTTGTGATTTAGGTAAACATCCTTGTTGCGCGGGCAAGCAGTGCCATCGCTGAACAACGTTACGATAATATCGCGGTCTGTCCATTCAGAGTTATCCGTCGTTACATCATATTTCATGACTGCCTCGTGAATACTGTTAGGAGAAAATGCGAGTTATTTTCTTGCCTTACCACCCTCGGAAATGACTTTTATGCCGCCTTGCATATCTAGCACGTAGTAAAATGATGCAGTGCCCGCTGCCTTTTTATTGCGCTTAGGGCTGCTTACAAACCAGTCATACTCACCGGTAACGGCGCATTTATTATTCTCGCAGAACACTTCAACGGTGTAGTCTCGAACTTGGCTAGTCCGTATCGGCCAACGGTCGTAGTATCGCTTCTTGTCAGCCAAAACTTCGCGGTGTGTTGTGGTTTTTCCAAAATAATCAACGTAGTTTGCATACGCATCATTCGCCACGCTTAGAGCAGTACGGCCATCGCTATTGCTGCTAATCAGAAGCTTTACGTATTCGGCAGCAAGGCTGTTAAGACGCGATGAGCTTGTATCTCGATATGTAGGTGATGGCGTTTGCTGTTCCACGGCTGGCGGTGGTGGAGGCGGCGCAGAGGCTACAGCCTTTGGCAATTCATTCGAATAACAGACGATTTGGAAAACAGATTTCGAAACCTTCTCGGCTAGATCAGCAGAAGACAACTCGGAAGCAGCAGCATCTTCTTTTGTGAAGTTAATGCTTCTAGACTGAAGGAATAGCTCAAGAATATTGCTTTTTATTGCAAAGTTGACGTTCTGCGGGATGCTTCCGCTTGTCTTAATAGCATAGCTATCGTCCAATTTTGCTGAGTTAATTCCCAGAAGAAACCCGCTTCTATCGACCAGCGGACCGCCAGAATTGCCTGGCTGGATTGGCGTAGATATTTGCAGATAGCGCGTATCGTTTTCCAATCCTATGAGCGAATTGATATTGCCCATTGTGATTTTGATGCTGTCAGACAGGAGTTTTGCGAGAGGATAACCTAATGCAGCGACGTCTTCGCCAAGCTTAGGCTGAGCGTTCCTGAGTTTTAGGGGTTGGATATCGGCTGGCACTGTCGGAAGGCGAAGAACTGCAAGGTCATTTTGTTTGTCAGACTGAATCTCAGCAGCTTTGCCAAATGATGACACCTCAACGTAATCGCAGCCATCAACGACATGAGCGTTCGTGACTACCCAGCCTTCTTTCGCAATCAAAAATCCTGTCCCGGATCCGGTCGCTTGAGCGGCCAATGCGCCGTGAGAGAATAGCAACGGAAAAACTGCCGCGCTTGCGAAAATACTACGCCTTAGAACCATGACGCCCAAACCCTTATATACCCACAAAGTTTATAAGCATAGAGGTGGTTCGGGAAATCTGGACAGCGGAGATAAGTGGAATTTCTGCCTGACTTCGGCTTAGATGCCGAGAACAGG
>NZ_VEWK01000039.1 GCF_006376675.1 Brucella pecoris | reverse complement strand
ACACCGCCCTTGCTTGCATCGCGCTTCTCGCCACCGCTTGACGCACAAGATGCATCGTATTTTGCCGCATCCGATAGAATGGCAAGTTTATCCTGAAGGCTCTTTTTCACCATATGAGCGAAGATACATGTTCATGTTTTGTTCGTCAATAAAAGAGATTTTTTGCGGATCGCTCACCACGACGTGACCTGTCGCCTGCAAATCTGTTCCCGAAGCCACCGACGCACCGATCTTCGCGATTTCCCAAATGCCAATAGACACCCGATCGAAGTGGGATGGAAGCGTGCCTCTACAGGAGCATTGCCTGCTGAAACGTCGATTTTTAGCTGAAATACCAATGCCTCGGCCTGCAGTGAATTTTAGTGAGATTGTTCGTTCCCTTGTACGGCTACAGCACTACCAACATGCAGAACGGTCGAATGACTATGCGTGTTCTCTGCCTGCGTGTAATGGCGGTTGCCTTCGACATAAGCCTCGCAAGCGGTCCCCTGCAGGACACGCGCGACGTCGGCAAAGACCTCTTCGCGTTCCTTGATGCTGAGGTCTTTGATGAGTTTTATCTTCTCTTCTCTTCTCTTCCCTATCCGGTCTCACTCTGAACAGACGTGGGATATTGACCGATCTCATCAAGCCTCGGTCACGACAGAGCTAGGATAGAGGAAATTTCTGTTCAAGACCTCAGTGAAGCTTGAACTCGCCTTCGACGCGGCGCCATTCATTCGGTCCGATCAAGCACTGATGCGTATAGCGGACAGAATGGAGCGGGCCTTCAAGCCTGGACTGCCAGAAATCCAGGAACCTGTGCATCTCAGGAAAATCGGGTGCCAGATCGTAGTCCTGCCAGACATAGGTCTGCAGCACGGATTCGAAATCAGGAATGCGATAGAGGATGTGCGCGGTGGTGAGGCCGTAGCCATTGAGCTGACGTTCCAGATCCGATGAGAATTGCATGCTTCATCTCCGTTTCATGACACTGTGAAGTGTGTCGCAAAATTTCACGACCATCAACGGATTTTTAAACGCAATCGCGCCGTTTATTGTTCCTTTCCAGTATGTTAGTAGCATCAGAAGACGAGTGCTAATTTTTTCGTTTCTCCCTCTTGAAATCGAAAAATCTCAAAACCAGATCATTTTGCGCAAAATGCTCGACTTGAGGTTTTGCACCCGCCCGGACCGATCATTCGGTCCGGCCAGAGGGAACAACGTCATCATTTTTGCTCAACGGAGGAAAACATGTCGTTCCGACCGCTTCATGATCGCATTCTCGTCCGCCGGGTCGAATCCGAAGAAAAGACCAAGGGCGGCATCATCATTCCCGACACCGCCAAGGAAAAGCCGCAGGAAGGCGAAGTCATCGCCGTAGGTCCCGGCGCGCGCAACGATGCCGGCCAGATCCAGGCGCTCGACGTCAAGGCCGGCGACCGCATCCTGTTCGGCAAATGGTCCGGCACCGAGATCAAGATCAACGGCGAAGACCTGCTGATCATGAAGGAAAGCGATGTCATGGGCATCATCGAAGCCCAGGCAGAGCAGAAAAAAGCTGCCTGAGGCGATAACCCGTCAATCCAACCCATCAGTCACATAGCTGCCTATTGAGGAGTTAGAAAAAATGGCTGCGAAAGAAGTCAAGTTCCACACCGATGCCCGTGAACGCATGCTGCGGGGAGTTGACGTGCTGGCCAATGCCGTGAAGGTCACGCTCGGTCCAAAGGGCCGCAATGTCGTGATCGACAAGTCCTTCGGTGCCCCTCGTATAACCAAGGACGGCGTTTCCGTCGCCAAGGAAATTGAACTGGAAGACAAGTTCGAGAACATGGGCGCCCAGATGCTGCGCGAAGTGGCATCGAAGACGAACGATCTCGCCGGCGACGGCACGACAACCGCGACCGTGCTTGCCCAGGCCATCGTTAAGGAAGGCGCCAAGGCCGTCGCCTCCGGCATGAATCCGATGGACCTGAAGCGTGGCATCGATCTCGCCGTCGATGCGGTTGTCAAGGAGTTGAAGACCAACGCCCGCAAGATCACCAGCAATTCCGAAATTGCTCAAGTTGGTACCATCTCCGCCAACGGAGATACGGAGATCGGTCGTTATCTTGCCGAGGCGATGGAGAAAGTCGGCAACGAAGGTGTTATAACTGTCGAAGAAGCCAAGACCGCTGAAACCGAACTCGAAGTCGTCGAAGGCATGCAGTTCGATCGCGGCTATCTCAGCCCCTACTTCGTCACCAACCAAGACAAGATGCGGGTGGAACTGGAAGATCCCTATATCCTGATCCATGAGAAGAAGTTGTCGAACCTGCAGGCGATGCTGCCGGTTCTCGAAGCCGTCGTCCAGTCCGGCAAACCGCTCGTCATCATCGCTGAAGACGTCGAAGGGGAAGCTCTTGCAACGCTTGTCGTCAACAAGCTGCGTGGCGGTCTCAAGATAGCTGCCGTCAAGGCTCCTGGCTTCGGCGACCGTCGCAAGGCCATGCTGGAAGACATCGCCATCCTGACGGGAGGAACCGTGATCTCGGAAGACCTCGGCATCAAGTTGGAAAACGTCACCCTCAACATGCTCGGCCGGGCGAAGAGAGTGGCGATCGAGAAGGAGAACACCACCATTATCGATGGCGTCGGTTCCAAGGCGGAAATCGATGGCCGCGTTGCGCAGATTCGGGCTCAGATCGAGGAGACAACCTCCGACTACGACCGCGAAAAGCTACAGGAACGTCTTGCCAAGCTTGCCGGGGGCGTTGCCGTCATTCGCGTCGGTGGCTCGACGGAAGTCGAAGTGAAGGAGAAAAAGGACCGCGTCGACGATGCGCTGCATGCGACCCGCGCCGCGGTAGAGGAAGGCATTCTCCCGGGTGGCGGTGTCGCTCTCCTGCGCGCCGTTAAGGCGCTCGAGGACCTTCCGATCGCGAACGACGATCAGCGTGTCGGCGTCGAGATCGTGCGACGGGCGATTGAAGCACCTGTTCGCCAGATCGCCGAAAATGCCGGTGCCGAAGGTTCGATCATTGTCGGCAAACTGCGTGAAAAAACCGACTTCTCCTATGGCTGGAACGCCCAGACCGGCGAATATGGTGATCTTTATGCTCAGGGTGTCATCGATCCGGTCAAGGTTGTGCGCACTGCGCTGCAGGACGCAGCCTCGGTTGCCGGTCTTCTGGTGACAACGGAAGCGATGATAGCGGAGAAGCCCAAAAAGGAGGCCGCTCCAGCCCTACCGGCTAGCGCCGGCATGGATTTCTAAGCGATTGTCTTAGGCTCGCCCCCGCTGGGGGCGAGCCTCCAATGAGGAGATAAAAATGGTTCAGAATACAATCAAGCGCCCACCCCAACCACTCTATTCCAGAGACCTTGTTGTCTGTCAGAGGGTTTTCGATGACATTCGATCGAGAGCTGGCGTTGCCAAGGAGACTGAGGAAGCGGAGCGAATGGCGGCCATCACTGTGGAAGGCACTGCCAAGTTGTTTGATCTAGTTGTTTCCGGTATCGATGAGGCATGAAATTACCGAGTTCTTTTCCCCGGTTG
>NZ_VEWK01000038.1 GCF_006376675.1 Brucella pecoris | reverse complement strand
TGGTGTTTTGCTCGATGATTTGGGCCATTTCTCTATAATGAGAAAAACGTCCGATAATGCAAGATTATCGGACGTTTCAATCTGACGACAGGCCGTGCGGTTAGGCGCGATATTGCTGGCATAAACCGCGCTCTTGACTTATGCTCGTGTGCATGGATTCGCTCGCGCCCCCCGCTTCAACGGCATCGATATGGCCTCACCGTCTTCCTGGTTGGGCGTTGTCGCGCGGGCGCGACATCAGCGAAACCGACGCCGCCTTCGCCGCCGGTATCGGATTGAAATCCCTCGATGATTTGATCCGCGCCGATCCTCCTTGGCTCGGCTGCTGGCGCGACCGCCTAGCCCTGAAATCAGCCGCCGTCGCGGCCCTTATGCTCGATCGGAATGAAGAAGAGAATGCGCTGCGCGACGCCGTTTTGCTGACTCCCGCGAATGGAGATCCGGGACCGGCCGGAAAGCTGTTTTTGGCCACACGAATGCTGGCACGTCGAACAGCGATGCCCGGCACTGCGTTTGTCAGGGAACTGGCCGAGCTTCTGTCTATCCGATGGGACACGGAGCTGTGCTCGATCGCGGATCTCGCCGATGTGGCAATCCAGTCCGGGCGCGCGGCCCCCATTGCGATTGCTGATCTGGTATCCGCGATCATGGCGCTTCGTCCGGACGCGGAGGTCCTGGCTCTGGCTTTGGCAGACATCGTACTGGCCCAGAAGCTGAGATGGGCGCGACCCGTGCCGCTTCTGCTACCTGTACGGTTCGGGTCTGCATTCCGCACTACCGGCGGAAGAGGTCGAGTGCGGCCAGGTGAGCCAGCTTATCCGAAGGCAATTTGTCTGGCGCTGGTCAGCAGTGTCGAGGCGGCGCTTCAATCTGCCGCCGACATCGATCGCCGTGCCGCTCGGTTAATGGCAGCAGTGCCAAAGGTGAGGACCAAGGGGGGCGATGCGGTTATCCAAAAGCTCCTCAATGAAGACGCGGTTCCGGCCTCGGCGCCGGGGTGCAATCTGTCACGCTGGGCAGCCACTCGACTGTTTGAGCGGCTGGAGAGTTTCGAAGCAGTGCGGGAACTGTCCGGCCGCTCTTCCTTTCGAATTTATGGGTTATGACGATGAGGGGAGCGAGCGCAGCAAAAACAAGTCAACGCGAAGCGAAAGACCGCCAGCAGGAGGTCCTTTATGATCGTGAGCTCGAGGCACTGCCTCCAGAACTGCGGTGGCGTGAATGGATGTTGCGAGTCGAGGCGGTGATATTCGCCTCGTCCGAACCGGTCAGCCGTGAGATGCTGGCGCGGTTGGTCGGCAAAGAGTGCAGTATTGATCTGTTGGTTGATGACCTCATAGACGAATTACGAGATCGACCATACGAACTGGTATTGGTCGCAGGCGGATGGCAGCATCGCACCCGAGCGCGGTTTGCTGAGACAATTCGCATTTCGACCGCTCCGGCGAGATCAGTTGCACCACGGCTGTCAGAGACCGAGTCTATGGTGTTGACGGCGGTGGGATATTTTCAGCCGATCACCCGGGCCGAATTGGCAAAGATTTTCGGCAAAGAGGTCAGTCGTGACACGATCGCTGGCCTGCGCGATGCAGGCTTCATCGTTTCAGGGCCGAGAAGCCCGACACCCGGCGCGCCCTATACCTATGTGACAACACCCCGATTTTTGTCAGTGTTTGGCTTTGAGACCCTGCGTGATCTTCCCAACATCGAGGCACTTGAGGATGCTGGGCTTCTGAGCAGGCGAGGCGCGTTCGATACCTCCAACGAAGATCTCGCCGACCTCACTTCCGGCGGACAGGACGACGATGATGCCAACTGATATTCCTGCTCATCATGAATTCGTTCGATAACGGCCTCTTCTCCGCGATCCGATGTACTCGAGTAACTTGAAATGGAGCAAGGCGCTGATATCTCGACGCGCGGTTTTCAGGCTGACATGCCAAGTTTGAACGATCTCCCTCGCACTGAAGCGCTCACCCATTCTGATCTGCTCCAAAAACCATAGCTGTCTGAATAGATGGCGTGGTTGCCGCTCTACCCACCCGGAACGTTCTGTCAGAGGATGGTCGGGTTAAATCCAACGGGTGGAAGGATGGCAGCATGACATACGACACGATGATTGGGATCGATCTGGCGAAGAACGTTTTTCAGGTTCACGGAGCTTTGCTTTCCGGAGAGGTGAAGTTCCGGCGGAAGCTATCCCGACAGCATTTTCGCAGATTTATGGCCGGGCAAGGCGCTTCGATCGTCGTGATGGAGGCGTGCGGGGGTGCTCATTACTGGTCACGCGAGATGACGAAACTCGGTCATGAAGTGCCGCTGATAACAACCAACGCACCCGCAGAAATGACTGGGAGGCGCCAGTTACCCTCCACAAGTGTTACGATCACAGGTGCTGGAGCGGGCCATTTACAAGGTGTTTCGACGGGGTTGCTGTCCGCACCAATTACCATGGCTGTCAATCGGCATCGTAACGGGACCCCATATCGGCTCCCAAAAGGGACCCCTGCCTCTGGTTGCATAGGGTCAGCGCGCGTAGGCCCGGAGCTCTCCATTTAGCGCAGGGGCCTGCGGGCGCGGGTTGTTTGTCTTTTCGGCTTTAGCTTTGAGAGCGGTTTTTGAAGCGCCAGGATTCGTTCCCGGTTTCCACGATCTCGCAATGGTGGGTGAGCCTGTCGAGCAGAGCGGCGGTCATCTTGGCGTCGCCGAATACGGCCGGCCACTCGCCGAAGGCCAGGTTTGTCGTGACGATGATCGATGTCCGCTCGTAGAGGCGGCTGATGAGGTGGAAGAGAAGCTGGCCGCCGGCCTGGGCGAATGGGAGATAGCCCAGTTCGTCCATGATGACGAAGTCGAGTCTGGTGATGAAGTCGGCAAGCCGTCCCTGCTTGCCGTTGCGTGCTTCTGTTTCGAGCCGATTGACGAGGTCGACGACGTTGAAGAAGCGGCCGCGTGCGCCGTTGCGGATTAGGGCGCGTGCGAGCGCGATGGACAAATGGGACTTCCCCGTGCCGGTCCGCCGACCAGAACGATATTGTGCTGCTCGGCGAGGAAGGCTCCTGTCGCAAGCTGGCGCACGAGCCCTTCGTTGACCGGCGTGTCGGTGAAGTCGAAGTCGTCGATGTCCTTGGCCAGCGGCAGCTTGGCGACGGTGATCTGGTATTTGATGGAGCGCGCCTGCTTCTCGGCGATCTCCGACTGAAGCAGGTCGCCGACGATGCGTGGCGGTTCGTGCTGCCGCTTGATGCCGGAGGCCATGATCTCGTCATAGGCGCTGCGCATGCCGAACAGCTTCAGCGTGCCCATCATGTCGAGGATTTGGGATCGTTCCATATCAGCTTGCCCTCCTAAGGCTGTCGTAACGGGCGCAATCGGCCAGAGGCTCGTGGGTCAGGCGAAGCGCGTCGGGAATGGAAAGGATGGCGGCCGGCTGCGGATCACGCTTGCGGGCCAGGATGTTGATGATGACGGCAGCCGAGAATACGCCCTGATCGAGCGCCTCCTGGCAGGCCGCTTCGACGGCGGGGAGCCCGTCCAGGCCCACACATTCGAGGATCGACACCATCTGCCGGTCGCCGTCATGCATGGCCTTCAGCCGGCGGCGCACCTTCTCCATGGCGGCGGGCAAAACCCAGTCGTGGAATGGCGCACCGTTGCGCAACGCTACCGGTTTGCGTGTCAGGACCGGCACGTAATGCCAGGGATTATAGATCGTCTCGCCACGGCCGAAGCAGCGATCGTGTTGGCCGATCTCCACGCCATCCTGCCGGATGACGATGCGATCGGCATAGGCATGTATCTCGGCCGGGCGGCCGACTGCCGTGGACAGCACCGAGTATTTGTTGTTGTCGAAACGCACGAGGCAGGTCTTGCCGATCGAGGCCTGCACTGCGTGGAAGCCGTCGAACTTGCCGGGATAGCCGACCAGATGCGGCCGTTCCGCATCGAACACCTCCCAGATCGTGCGCTCCGTTTGATCGACATGCTTATGGGCGCGGGCATAGCTGATGCACTTGTCCAGCAACCAGCCATTCAGCTCATCGTAGGATTTGAAGCGCAGCCGCGGCGTGAAGAAGCGTTCCCGCACCAGATTGACCTGGTTCTCGACCTGGCCCTTCTCCCACCCCGACGCCGGCGTGCAGGCCACCGGCTCGATCAGGTAATGGCTGCACATCTGCAGGAAGCGGCGATTGTACTGCCGTTCCTTGCCGACGAAGACCGTCTCCACCGCGGTCTTCATGTTATGGGATGGACGCCTCCCTCCGAACCTTCAGAATGAAAGGCCAACCAAAGGAGGAAGTCATGACATTCGAA
>NZ_VEWK01000037.1 GCF_006376675.1 Brucella pecoris | reverse complement strand
AATCAACCCCTAAACCGAGCCGGAAACTCCAATCTTCAAAAGCACAAATAGTCTCAAATCATTCGACGACGGACACTTCCCGCCTTGTCGTCGTCAATATCAATATGAGCCTGTAGCGCGTTGTCCTGTAGGTCGGAAGCGACATCAACGAAAGTGTCCGGCTCCGCTTTCATCGCGTTGGCAAGCTTTTGCGACCAGGAACGTGCTTCTTTGGCATCTAGCGATTGCAAAACGATCTGATACTGGCTTTGCGTGCTGCGGCCACCAAAGCGCAAGCTCTGCACCGGCGTAAGATATGCGGTCAGTCCCGGAAGACCGGCAAGTTTCTTTCGAAGTTCACCCAGTGTCTGGTCCAGCGGTGGGCGGGCATCTCGTGCTTTAAGCTGCACAAACATGGAGCCTGTATTGAACGTCGATCCACCCGGCCCGCTTCCAAGTGATGAGGTTACGTGTTCGACTGCCATATTATCGGAAACGATGGCGGCCGCCTGTTGCTGCAATTCGCTCATTCCCTGATAGGAGATGTCCTGTCTGGCCTGGGTTGAAATGGTCACCAGTCCGGTATCTTCCTGCGGGAAGAAGCTGCGTGGCAATGTCATGAACGACCATACAGAACCAAAGAAACTCAGTACAAAAAGTAGCATTACCAGAAGCCGATGTCGGAGACACCAGCCGACAGCGCGTCCGTAACCTACCGTCACCCGGTCCAACATTTGCGCAATGCGTCCAGGTTCTGCCTGCTTGTGCGGCAGACGGGCAGCAAGCATGGGTGTGACCGTCAGCGAGACCAGCGCCGAAGACAGAATTGCCAGCGTGACCACCATGCCGAATTCGTTCAGCACCCGTCCGACGATACCGCCCATCAAAAGGATCGGCAGAAAAACGGCAACCAGTGACAGCGACATGGAGATGATTGTGCCCGTTACTTCCTGACTGCCAACAATAGCCGCCTGAAAAGGTGGAAGTCCCTCCTCCACATGGCGAACGATGTTCTCAAGCATCACGATGGCGTCGTCGACGACCAGTCCCACTGCCAATGTCAGCGCCAGTAACGAGATATTGTCGATGGAGAATCCGAGGGCATACATCGCTGCAAATGTCGTGACCAAAGACAACGGAACCGCAAGTCCTGGGATCATCGTCGCCCAGAACTGGCCGAGAAACAGGAAGATCACCAGCACTACAAGGCCGATGGTTATGGCCAGTGTCGTTTGAACATCTGCGACTGCGGCACGGATCGATGCGGAAGCATCGTTGACAACTGCGATGTGCATCTGTGCAGGCAACGCAGTCTCGATTTCAGGAAGCTTGGCGCGGATCGCATCGACAACAGCCACAGTATTCGAACCGGGCTGGCGCTGAACAGCCAAAGCGATCGTTTGCTTTCCATCCAGCCAGCTACCTTGATTGACGTTATCCACGCTATCCAGCACCGTGGCTACATCGGACAGACGGACGATACGGTTGCCGCCGCCTGCAACGATCAGGTCCTTGAACTCCGACGCATTCGTACGCTGTGTGTTCGCATTCACGGTCAGTGCCTGCGATCTGTTCTGCAGCGTTCCGACCGGAGTTTGGTCATTCGCCGCGGCGATGGTATCACCGAGGCCCGATAGCGACAAATTTCGACTATCGAGTTTGTCAGGATCCACTTCCACCCGAACCGCGTAGGTCTTCGAACCATAAACCTGTGCCTGTGCCACACCCGAAATAGTCTATAGGGCTGGCGAGATAATATTCTGCGCGATGTCATCCATCTGGGTCAGACGTGCGCCGTCGCTCGTCAGGGCCAGAATGATAACGGGGGCGTCAGCTGGGTTTGCCTTGCGATAGCTCGGTGGCGTGGTGAGATTGTCCGGCAGTTGCCGCTGTGCGCGCGTGATGGCCGCCTGCACATCTGCTGCTGCCGCGTCGATATTGCGCGTGAGATCGAACTGCAACGTGATCGATGTGTTTCCAAGCGACGATGTAGCGCTGATCGTATCGATTCCAGCAATCGTCTCAAACTGCTTGATAAGCGGCGTTGCAACGGAAGAGGCCATCGTATCAGGCGACGCGCCAGCGAGTTGGGCGGAGACATTTATGGTCGGAAAGTCCGCTTCAGGAAGTGCGGCAACCGGTAACTGATAGTAAGCCGCAATCCCGCCTATTAACCCGCCGATCATCAGAAGAATGGTCGCTACCGGGCGACGAATGAAGACTTCGGAAATATTCATTGCCAGTCTACCTTCGTTCCGTTCAGTGAGATGAAACCTTGGTATTCGGTTCTGCGTCGGCCAATTTTACCTTGCTGCCATTAGAGAGCACGCTTTGGCCTTCCGTAACCACTCTCTCCCCTGGCTGAAGACCTGCACTCAAACCAGCCATGCCGTTGGCACGCAAGGCGACCGTCACTGGTCGTATTTCAACGGAGTTGTCGGGTTTGACCACATAGCTTATGGAGCCATTCTCCTGCGGCTGGACAGCAACATCGGGAACCAGCACCAGATCATCGATCTGCCCCGCTTCGACGGAGACACGCAAGGACTGTCCCGGCCAGAAGTTGCCGGAATGATTGTCGAGCGTGGCTCGCAAACGCACGGTGCCGCTACCTGGATCAATCACGTTATCGATAAAATCGACGGGGCCGCTTTCGGTGACGTCCCTTCCATCCGCGGAGATCGCAGTCACATCGGCTTTCAACATTCCAGCAGTCATTGTCGAACGGATACGCGCGAGATCAGTTTCAGGAAGCGTGAATTCTGCATAGACTGGCGTCATCTGCGTAATCGTTGCGACAGGCGCTCCGGCTGAGAGATAGGCACCCACGGAAACCTGAACGACACCCAGTTGCCCATCGAAAGGTGCAACAATGCGCATATGGGAAAGCGTCACCTGATCGGCAGCAAGTTGTGCCTGATCGACTTCCAATTGTGCTTGAGCAACCTTCAGTGCGGCCAGTGCATCGTCGCCGCTCTGCGAAGTGCTGACACCCTTTTGTACGAGATCCTGCGTGCGCTTCAGCTGAATTTCGGCATCGTTCAGCGTGGCCTGAGACTTGGCAACGGAAGCGGCATCCTTCCCGAGGCCGGCGCGGATAGCCTGATCGTCAAGTTGGGCAACAAGATCGCCTGCCTTGACAAGAGCGCCATCCTTGACATTCAGTGCAGCAACATTACCCGCCTCCGGGCTGTTCACTGCTGTTGATGCCACCGCCACTATAGTGCCGATTGTATTGCGCAGCACCGGAAGGGATCCCGACTTTACAACCGTGGTTTTGACCACATGTTCGAGGTTGGTGGTACGGCCTCCTCCTCGCTTGGCCTCGCTTTGTTTGGTGGGGAATAGAGTAGGGTCCTGTGGAGTAGAGCGTTGCCAGCCGACATAAGCAGCATAAACAATCAGCAATAGTGCAAGACTGCAGACAACCCAACGCTTCACCGTAGGCTCCTGTTCACGGACGGAGACGCCAACAACTGCTCCAAACACGCTACCACAAATCAATTCGTCGGCAATTAAACTCATTGAGAGCGGATACTGTTTTCATGATATGCAGCTGGTTTTAGCTGCTTTCCCAGGTTACCCTTGAGGAGTGATCCGTTTGGATTATTAGTGCATGCTTGGCCTGATGGCCGCTGTCGATATTGAAGCTGATCCATTTTGGCCAGGCCAAACGGCTGCTTCGGGTGCCGGTGGCTTGTAACCCAGCGATGAGTGAGGTCGAACGGGCGTACGGTGTTGTAATGCTGTCTCCGGCGCGATCGTCAAACGCTATCAATACGACAATCATGACCAGCTACGTCAGCACCTCGGAGGTTTTATCTTGGCGTACAACGTTGCCCGCAGGCTCAAGGCATCAAGAGGCCTCGCCTTACGAATACAACTGCAAAGTCTGGACTTCGGAGCCAGAAAGATTCAAATTGAAGCCGATCTATCAAATGCCGGGACTGAACAGCACGACAATACTAGCGTCGTGTCTCAACACATAGCCAAATCGCCAATCTTTTTCTTCTTTATCGAAACCACCTGCCCGCCGCCGATCATCGTCAACTTCGCACCTAGACCATCATGACTTGGCGTCAAATCGCTTTGTCGATTGAAGCGTGAAACTCTCCGTGAATAGACTATCTTGCTTAGCCTTCGTCCAGTTAAAGCGACGCCACCGATTACAACGGTTTCGACCAAGATCGTGCGCTGAGATCATCCGCAGTGTCTTGTCGATGGGGTCGTGAAAGCTCGGCAGAACACCGGAGGGCAATGGCAGTTGGCGCAAACCGTGCCCAGCCTTCCATATGTTCTGCTGATCGCAAGATTAGTTTCTGGCCTTCGATCAGGCCGAGACGTGCTTCGAACAATCGAAACATGCTGGGCATGCCAATGTCGCTGGCGACATGAGCCCCGTAGTCAGAGATTGCCAGGACGCGCTTCGAACGCGTCCGCTCAAGAGCCGCGATGAAGCTTTCGATCGCTCGCTGCATCTCTCGAACCGTGTCCTTCGTCTGCGACGACGGCGGAAGGATGACCTGGGTGGCATCTGCATTAGCGATCGCCTCCGCGAGTGCTTCGGAATCCTGCAGATCGACCAAAGCGATCTCGCATCCAATATCGGCGAGCGGTTTCGCCTTTGCCGGATTGCGCAAAATTGCTCTGACCGGGAAACCCGCCTTGCGCAAGGCCAAGGATGTTGAATAGCCAACCTTTCCGGCGGCACCAACGATTGCGAACATATTCAATTCCTCTGCTTGTCTACATTCGACCGACTTGAAGGCTAAGTGACGGTGTGGGTAGACCTCTGCAACTTGGCTTGGGATTGGACGTGGGCAGCGAACACTTCCTTCGCAGCGAACAATCCGTTGAGCGCTGCCGGGAAACCCGCGTAGACGGCCATCTGCATGATGACTTCGGTGATTTCGTCCTTCGCCATCCCGGCATTTAGCCCGGCTTCGATATGCACTTTCAATTGCGGGGTTGCCGTTCCCATCGTTGTCAATGCTGCGATGGTGGCTATTTCGCGAGAGCGCAGATCAAGGCCGGGACGGCTGTAAATGTCACCGAAAGGGAATTCAAACAGGTAACTGGCAAAGTCAGGGGCATGTCCGCCAGAGCGGCAATGACATTATTCCCGGCCTCGCCGTTGATTTCTGCAAGCACCCGCTTGCCGCGTTCTAGCCGGCTTTCACCGTTGTTTGTGGTTTGACGCGTCGTCATCCTTCATCCTCTGTTGCAGCTTAAGAATGTCCACTCTCCCATGGGAGAGTGGAATTGCGTGCTCAGTTTCAGAATGTGCCTACTTCTTGGCGGATCGCCGCGTTCAGGCGGTTCCAGACATTAATAGTGCCTATAGTCAGAAGAAGTGCTGACAAAGCTTTTTCATCATAGTGACGCGCGGCCTCGGCCCAGATTTCATCAGACACCGGATCACCCTTGTCGGCGACGCGAGTCAGAGCTTCGGTCAGATCAAGGACCGCGCGTTCTTCGTCTGTGAACCAGGGTGTATCCCTGGACCGGCTTCAGGCATTGGCGGGAGCAACGAAATGAGCGTTACACTGGCATTGCCGTCCAAGGGCCGGCTGAAG
>NZ_VEWK01000035.1 GCF_006376675.1 Brucella pecoris | reverse complement strand
GATGGTGGCGGCATAATCGCGGCGGAAATCCACTTAACGAAACGCCCGAAACTGTTCAGACAAACCGAACCACCTCTTTTCGTTGAAGACGCGACGAATACGCCGGAGAAAATCCTGACCGGCTTTTGTCAGTTTCACACCTTTGTTAGAACGAAAGAACAGAGCGACGCCGACTTCTTCTTCCAGATCACGCAGCCGGTGGCTGAGTGTTGCGTGCAAAACGCCCAGTGCATCCGCTGCACGTCTCATGCCACCATGATCGGCAACCGCCAAGAAATACCGTAAATGCCGCAACTCGATTTCTGCCATTCCCTATCTCCTTCAAACGACAGCGATGATATGAATGCGTGGACTGAGTGATGCGATCCATTCTAACGTTTGCTGAATAATGAACCGTCACGGTCAACTGCACCAATTTCCACATTTGCGGTCATGCCAGCTACGAGCACAATCTCAGGCGGGACATTGTCAATGTGGATGCGAACAGGGATGCGCTGAGCAAGGCGTACCCAGGAAAAGGTCGCCTCGATCTGGGGAAGTCCATGATGACCTGGAGCACCATTGACCTCTTCAATACCACGACTAATACTTTCGACATGGCCTGTCACAGGCTGATCGAACCCCATGAGTTTCATACTCGCCGGGCTGCCGACATGGATTTTTCCAAGCTTGGTTTCCTCGAAATAGCCAGTTATCCAGAACGTCGCTGAATCAAGAATGGCAATCTTGGTTTCGCCAGCATTTGCATAGTCGCCAGCGCGTAAACGCAGGTTCGTTACATATCCATCAACAGGAGAGCGGATCGTCGAACGGATGAGATTAAGTTTCGCAAGATCTAGCGCCGCTTTGGCCCCTTGATAAACTGCAACTGCCTGTGCCGCCTCACCCGCTGTTTGCTGGATGACCTCTTGTGATGCGATGTTGGCAAGTTGGCTACGTCTTTTGGCAGCCGCCTGTCTTACAAGCATTTCCTGACGTTTGGCCTCAGCATCCGCTTCGGCATTTATTACTGCGAGCCGAAAACGCTCAGGGTCAATTGAATATAGGATATCGCCGCGATGCACATATTGATTGTCATGCACAGATACGGAGCTGATCGTACCCGAGACCTCAGGCGCGATTTGCACGACGTCCACACTGACGCGACCGTCCCTCGTCCAAGGTGTGCTTTCATATCGTTTCCATAGATGGAATGCGACAAAAGCAGCAAGGGCAACGACACAAAGCGTCAAAGCATAACGGCTTAACAACGATAATAGGGACTTCATGAGAAAGCACCGGAAGAGGTTAAGGACTGTAAGAACAGAGCATAGATGATGATGAAAACTGCAATTTCGATTAGCGGGCGATAGGCAAGCGCACGGAATATACCGGCGACGGCCAACAGCCGAACAACAGCAATGGTGACGACAATTGCCGCAACCGCCAGCACTAGAAGGCCGGGAAGCAAAACCCCGCCAATATTGAAATCGGGGATCATAATCTGGCTGCCTTTGTGGTGCATCCAATCCCGAGAGCGAAACGAAGATCGATTAGGAGGTCGAGCAGCAGGGACTGATTTTCATCTGGGCACTCATCGGCATTCGTAGCCATGAGCATCCCAATGCGGTGCTTCAGATCATTTTCTTCGGCCATGTCGGAACGATGCCCGCTATCGAAATATCTGGCGATCGCCGACAAAAGATCGTTTATTTCTGCGCCCCTATCATCGTGGAACTGTTTCCGCGCCCGACCGATCTGCTCCACGGCATAGCCGATACGAAGATGGTGGAGCGTATCGTCAAGCACCTGCGTATAGGAATTTTGTGACGCGCGAAATCTCGGCAGCAGCAATGCAGTTCGGTCGATCATCAGGCTGGTCCAGTTCAATGGATTAGTTCCCTTGGTTTGGTGTCCCCTGCCGAGAGCCCTGCGCCGAACATCCCGTCGACTTATCTGAAGCAGGCGCTTTATCGAGGTGTCGACCGGCACGGTTTGAAACAGGGTCATGCTCACCACCCCAAACCCGGTGGCAGCAAAGAGTGCAACGACCACATTGAGCGATTGTGCAAAATCAGAGCTATAGGCAGGATTGAGGCCCGCCAGTATCGGGATCGTCAGCGTGATGCCTAATGCCATGAAGGTCGTGGGTGGACGCGCTTGCAACGAGCCAGCAAGCAGAAACGCTGGTGCGAGCACCGCAACCAAGGTGTTAAAATCCGTAACCCTAGGCAATACACCGAAACTATAGACGAGGCTGATTGCAACCCCATAGACGAGACCGCCCATATATTTGATGACGAAGGGTGCGGGTGCATCAAAATTTCCGAACAATGTGCAGCAAACGCCAAGAATGGAAACCGCCATTCCGCCTTCCGGCCAAGCGGACCATATCCAGAAAGCACAGCCGATTAGGATACCGGTGATCGCGCCAAGGGCTGCCCTTCCCGCCATCCACCGGTCTCGGTGGTAAACATATCCTGTCACGGGTCTTGGCCAATGCATTGCAGAAAGAGAACGGACGGCCATCAGATTGTGTTCAAGCGCATTGCAGTCCGAAAGGAGCCCGACCAGTTCCGCAAGATGACCTGAGAGATTGGCAGCGATCCGGCTATCGAGGGATATGGCTTCTTCTCTAGTGCGATGCTTGAACGACAGAGCCCTGTCGATGAAGCCTGCCGCCGGATCATCTTGTTTGCGCGTATCGGAAGTTTGTATCCATGCCGCAATTTCATGCAACAAGACAGCCAAATCATGAGGTAAATTTACATCTTCGCTGTTTAGATAATGAAGCCGGTCTGAAATATCAGCCGAAAGCGGCAGCAAGCGCGCAAGACGATCATGCAATAGTTGCAATTTCTTTCGCTGCGGCATGATTGATGCGGGATCGTAAGGCAGATGCGCGACCAGCCCTTGCAGCACAAGAAGATCGACAGCGAGCAGTTTGCTTTCACGCAGAATTTCAATTCCCGACACGCCACCGATGGCTTGCGCCGCCAGTTGCCGGGCATCATGCAATGTCGCGTTGAGCTTGCCAGTAAACTGGCCACTCATGTGTCTGGGCAAGATGAAACGATGCATAAGAACAGCACAGAGGATGCCGACGGAGATTTCCTGCACTCTCATTGAGGCCGTATCAAATATCGTGCCCGGATCGAGCACGCTGGGAAAACTGATGAGACTTGCCGTATATCCAGCGAGGACGAATGCGTAGGAACGCGGTGTGCGATCAAGAAGTGAGAAATAAAGACACAATCCGATCCAGCAGGCCAGAACAATGCTGCACATGATCGGGTCATTAACGAAATTAGGAACGATCAGGACGGTCGCCATTGCTCCCATAATCGTCCCGAACAGGCGATAAACGCCACGGCTGAGCGATGCGCCGGCGGATGGTTGCGAAACGATATAAACGGTGACAATGGCCCATGATGGCTTTGAAAGCCCGATACGCAGCGAAATATAGTAGGCAAGCATCGCTGCGATAAAGCTTTTAATCGAAAAAAAGAGCGCAGTCGCGTCAGCCTTCATAGAAGGCGAGCGAAGGAACGCCAGTACCACCTGTCGCATGGTGCTGCCGACCGTTAATATCCTATTGAAAGAATGAGGAACTGCATTCATGCAAGCAATATCGCTGCATTGCAAAAACAATTAAATTCGTTATCTTGACAAAAAATATCTAAATTTGGCCAATGATGGATATCGTGCAACCAGCCATTTTCTCTTATGATCCTGATCTGAACGATCTTCCAGCTGTCGCACGTGAACTCGACTTCGCCGATTATCAGGCGGAAGTACCGATTCATACGCACCGCAAAGGACAACTGATAATCGCGCTGCATGGTGCCGTTACCTGCACTACGAACAATGAAATGTGGATCGTTCCGTCCAATTGCGGGGTCTGGATTCCGGGCCGGGTGCCCCATAGCGCAAAGGCTACCGCCAATGCCCGACTCAATTATCTTTTTGTGGAACCCGGTGCGGCAGATTTGCCAAAGGAATGCTGTACCCTGTCGATTTCAGCAATGATACGGGAAATGGTACATCGGTTGGCGCGAGAAAAAGCGGATTATGTTGCAAACAGCCATGCATCCCGCATCGCCCGTGTGGTGCTCGATGAGTTAGCGGAAATGCCGCGAGAACATTTTAATTTGCCAATTTCAAATCACGCCAAAATCAAAACAATAGCCACAGGCCTAACGATTAATCCTGCCGACCGCACAACGCTTCGTGAATGGGCTAAACGCGTGGCCATGAGTGAACGATCACTGGCGCGCCTTGTGCTCAATGAAACTGGGTTGACGTTCGGACGTTGGCGACAGCAATTGCACCTCGTGGTAGCTCTGAGAGAATTGGCCAGCGGCACCAGCGTGCAGAATGTCGCGACCGAACTCGGATATGAGTCGGTAAATGCTTTCATTACTATGTTCAAGAAAGCTCTTGGCAGCACGCCGGCACAATATTTTGTGCAGCAAAGATTAACAAATCGATGACGCCATAGGATAAACAAACGGTAGTGGTTATGCATGATGCTAGCCTTGAGAGGCAGTGAAACATCAAAAGGCTAGTTGCACACGGACTTATCATCTTGGCTGTTGGAAAAAACATGGTGCGAAGGCCCTGTTACAGACAAGTTACGACTCTCCCCAATCCAAATCGCAGAAGAGTTCAGGTAACGAGTGCAAGTTGAAGCAAATTCCGTTAACTCGAAGATTTTGCTGAGAAAGGTACGCTATCGCCTCATCCATAGATGCATACCTGTGAACATCTACATTGTCGATATCCACTTGATTTAAAAGCCCGTCATCGACAATATGTCTTGGTGCCACTAGGATAATTCCTAGTAATACTTTTGATAATCGCAACCTGTTTTCGTAAATCCAGTTTATTCTCTCTTCGGATACACATTTTGGCTCAATAAGTGCAGCATTATTCATTATTCGAAGAATTGCGTAAAACTTCTGATTGCTATTTAACCAATTATTCCAGTTTTTTTTATGATCAGCATATCCGGGTATTAAGGTTTTCCCAGAGCAGATAGTCAAATGAACAGGACCCTTAATGAAGCTGTGAAACACGTCCAACTCCTCGTTCCGTGTCTATGCTGATAAAAAAATTTAAGTGAAAATATGCTCAAAAAGTTTCTGAGCGATATTTCATGTGGTTTTAATGTATGTGAAAAAATTATAGGAGACTATTGCACTATTCGGACATCGTATAATCAAAATCAGTCATTTTCCATGATCTGTCTCTCTCACGGCATCCAGTGCAACTATCCTTCTAAACTGCATTTTCTGTTTAATATCATTGTATTGCACCAATTATACAGCAGCATCACAAATATCTCCTCGGCACTCGTTCTTCGAACAAGCCCCTGTGTGCCCCAGCCACGGAACTTAAGCTATCACATTGCGTTAAAAGACGGGTGAAGATGCCCGCTTTGAACCGGAACACTGGCCAATTCTCACATTTTTCCGCGAACTTAGCGGCCTTCGGGGCTTCAAATATCGATCCGACAATTCATGAGAGGAGAAGTACCATGGCAAAGGAAAAGACCCTTGAAGACCTGTTCCACGACACTCTCAAGGACATCTATTACGCTGAGCGCAAAATTCTGAAGGCTTTGCCGAAGATGAAACGTGCGGCGCAGTCGGAAGATCTGGCGGCTGCTTTCGAGAAGCATCGTGAAGAGACGGAAGGCCATGTCGAACGACTTGTTCAGGTATTCGAGATCATGGGCAAGGCAGCGAGAGGCAAAACCTGCGACGCGATCGAAGGGATCATCGCCGAAGGCGAGGAGATCATGGAGGAGTTCAAGGATACAGCGGCGCTCGACGCCGGCCTGATCTCGTCCGCGCAGGCGGTCGAGCACTACGAAATCACCCGATATGGAACTTTGAAGCGGTGGGCAAAAGAACTTGGAATGAGCGATGCGGCGAAGCTTCTCGATCAGACGCTTCAGGAAGAGTCCAAAACGGACAGCGATCTGACGAAACTTGCGGATGCTTCAGCCAACCAACGCGCCAAGGCTGCGTGATCATGAAGCAAGGGTGCCACTCGGCACCCTTGCCAATTTGTATAGAGATCACATAACGGACGGGAGCCAGCTATGTCAGCCACCGACAAAGCCGCAAATGTGCAAAAATCACTCAAGATTCATGACCAAAAGCTCGAAGCCGGCCCAGGCGGAGATCTTCATCAACTCGCCGAGGACAAGACGCCGGTCATGACCACTGCCCAAGGCGGGCCGGTTTCGGATGACCTCAATACGCTCAAGGTCGGCGCGCGCGGTCCGACGCTGATTGAGGATTTTCATTTCCG
>NZ_VEWK01000034.1 GCF_006376675.1 Brucella pecoris | reverse complement strand
ATAGGCCGGATAGATTCACGCATCCAATGCCGAGTTGCCGCCAAATGTTCTTCTCGCCCGGGAGGCGTCCATAGATTGTCGTAAATGCCGCGTCCCGGGATGCCGCCGAATACGCGAAATGCATGATTGTGGGCATCAAACAGCATCTCGTGCGTCTGTAGCAGATAGGCCCGAACGATGAAGGCTCGGCTGTAGCTCAGCTTCGTGTGCGCCACCTGCAGCTTAGTGCGTTCATTGCCGATGATCGCCCAGTCCTCCGACCAGTCGAACTGGAAGGCTTCTCCGGGATCGAACGCCAGAGGTACATATGTCCCGCGGCCCGTCGTCTGCAACTCTCTCTGGCGATCATCACGCCATTCCCGGGCAAATGCCGCAACCCGATTGTAGGAGCCCTCGTAGCCAAGGCTCATCAGGTCAGCATGCAATTGCTTCATCGGCCGCTCCGGGACCTTGAACTTCGGCTCCACACCGTCCAGGCGCAGGTATTTGCGAATGGTATTCCGGGATAAGCCGGTCCTGCGGCAAATCTCCCGGATCGATAAATGGTCTCGAAAATGCCAGCGTCGGATCACGCTCAATAACGCCATGTCGATCACTCCATAGCCCTCGCTGAAAACATGCAAGGGAAGGTTGGAACATGGGTCAATTCTCAATGGAAATATCAGGCCACGCTGGGTCAGTTCTCAGTGGCAATCAACACCTCTTCGTCATCGTCGGCAGAGAGAGGCTGCGAGCGCTTTTCCTCGTCCGCAGCTTTCCTTTTCGCTGTTGCTCGCAAGCTAGCAATCGCGTGGGAGAAATTGACTTCGAAGTAGTCGAGTCGCTCATCGTAGCCATTGCGATCGGTGATCAGGCGAGCCAGGAAGCGATCCACGACATGATCTCGCACCTTTGTTCCGAAGGTTGTGATCGCTATCTTTCCGTTTGGCCGGCGATAGATTTCGCTCCGCAGCGTCGCCGCGCTCTCCACTCTTGCCAGAAGAATGCGGAAGAGAGACTCGAAGAACCGATCGGAGTTGTCTCGCTTAGATCGCCGAATGAAGTGAAGGAGGCATTCTGAGGGGAGATATAGAGGATCTGTCTTTGCTCGAATTTTAGCGCGCTCGGCCAACTGGTCAGACGGTAAGCTTTCAAGTTGTGTGAGAATCGCCGTAGTTTCGGCGCGTCTTTCGTAGAGGCGGCCGTCTTTGCGATGTTTTCGTAATGGCTCAATCAAAACGAATCCCCAGCTCGTTCAGGTTGAGGACATCATTTTGCTGAGCGATAACAAAAGCAAGAGTAAATTACAGGATACGAACAATGGCAACTGTACCCATAGGGATTAAAGGTATTGTCGTCGCAACGCGGACAGCATCCTTGCCGGAGAGTATTGTTACGCATCTGTCGAAGTCCCCCTTCGAGAGACATCGAAGAAGGCGTTGAACTGGCAAGCAATGACTTGGAACCTGAGCAAACCGCGAGAGCCACGTGCTCCAGCGAATAAAATAAGGCTACGCTGTGCAGATGGACGATCAGCAGGATTTGACCAACGAAAAGAGAGCGTTTCTCTCCTTGGCGATGATGAAGGGCGTAGGCTTTCACACGCTTTGGCAAATTGCAGAGTCGAAAGAATCGTTCCAGTCGGTGTTCACTTCTAGTGAGGAGGACCTGGTCCAGCTGCTCAGATCGAGAGGTGCGCGCCTTCCGAATAGCTCGAGAGCCGATTGGAAAGAAATAAGGAGCGCCCTCGCCAGATCCGTGGATCAACTCGAAGCTGTTTTTCAGGCAAGCCAAATTCGGATCGTTCTTCGCTCAGACAAAAGCTACCCGCGTAGCCTGCTTCATCTCGACGATCCACCGCACTGGCTCTTCGTTCAAGGCAATACAGAAGTCCTTACCGCGCCATCGATTGCAATTGTCGGAACGCGTGATCCCTCTTCTGAAGGCTTGTGGCTCGCGGAATACGTCGGCTTGACTTTGAGGCATTGGGACCGCCCTACGGTTAGCGGGCTTGCACTCGGGATCGATCAGGCCATCCACAACGCCAGCCTTGCTGCCAAGGTGCCAACAATAGCCGTTTTGGGAACGGGAATAACAGCGGATTATCCAAAAAACATTGGCCCAATTCGGAAGAAGATAGTTGATGCCGGCGGGGCTGTAATCACCGAGTATTTGCCTGGCGAAAGCTATAGCGCCATCAACTTTGTCCGCCGCAACAGATTGCAGGCTGCGTTGGCGAGAGCGCTCATTCCGGTACAATGGAAAGAACGTAGCGGCACGGCGCATACAGTTCGCTACGCAGCAGGCCTCGGTCGGGCCATCGCGGGTCTGCGGTTGCCCACATGGGATCATCGATCAATAAATCTTCCGGGCGGGCGAGGCCCCCAACAAGTCTTCACCGTGCCAGGGCAGGACGAAGCATTTCGCGCCTTTGTCGAGAAATCTTTAAGCGACGACCTTCTTTATCGACAGACAAGTTTTCTTTAGTGGGGAGCCTAAATGTACACTTTGAAAGGCGCAATCTTTTCCCTGCGCGACACCCTCGTCGTCGAGGGCAGCATCGACCCAACGCTGATGGGCGAAACCGTTAAGCTGCTGAAGTTCTTACTGGCCAGAAATGTCACGCCGGTGATCGTCAGCAATAGCAGTTGGATTGAGACTGCGTCTAAACGCGAGATACCCGATATTTTGAGTGAGATGGTCGGGTACAAGATCCCCTACTTTCGCGGTGGTCACGATATGCCGATGAAGCAGTTTGCCGGCGCCATGGAGCATGTCTTGCAGACTCAAAACTGGCAGCCGGAAGAGGCAATCTATATCGGTTCGACCAAGGAGGATATGATAGCAGCCAAAAACGGGAAGCTCATGTTCCTCAACGCCCGCTGGCATGCACAGAACAGCGCTTATGGGTTCGAATTTGAGTCCCCGAAGGACATTGCTCGATTTGTCGATTGTTGCTGTCTGTCAATCGGTGACTGGTTTTGGGCAATCGAAAACGGTGACCTGAAGGTCTATTGCATAGCTCCGCTTGCAGAGTATTCAAAGTCCTACCCAACTGCCGGGGCTTATTCCACGGATGCGAAGCAGGCTGTCAAATTCAATAAAGGCGATGTGCGGTTCTGGGGTCGCATGATGGGAGCGCGCCTCTATTTTTCCGGGTTGGGGAGAGTCATCAACTACGTGGCACCCTATCCGGGCCATCATCCCAATTCGACCCAAAAGGTTCTTTCAAATGCCCTTAAGATTGTGGCCGACACCTTACGCGCGAGCTATTTGGTCGATCTTGTTGAACGGCATGCTCCAGCGCAAAAGTCTCAGACGGCCCGCCAGCAAGGCATAAGCCTGGACCACAAAAATCAGCTCTCCACAATCAAGCTTCGCCGTGACCCGTCGAAGACAGGACAATTCGGTGGTCGCTATAAAGCTAGCCCTCTTAAGCCCGGCAAGACCGTTTTGGTCGTTGACGACATTCTAACAGAGGGTTTTTCCCTCGAAGCGGCCCGGGCTTTCATTAAAGCCACAGGAGCTGACGTCATCTGCGCGGCCTGGCTTAAAACACCAGGAGGGAATCATTACCGCGCCCTAGCGGGGGCCACCCCAGAACTGAAGGATCCCTACAAGCCCTATGCAGCTGCCGCGACGCAAATAAATGTGATTCCAAATAGTGCACAAATTCGAAATCTTAAGGCACCAGAGGAGGTCGCGGACGCCTTCAAACGATATTCCTCGTGGGACTGGCCGTAGGACCATGCGCGAGGGCGTCGGTGCAACGTCAACTATTCCAAATCTAAGTCCGCGAAAGGATTTTGCGGAACGCGGCGTGCGACGAATACGCCGATGATCGATGATTCTGGCCAGATTTCACCAATCATCTCCTTGCAGACTTTAAAGCTACATCCAGTGGTTAGCACGTCATCGAGAAGTACAACTTGCTTCCTCGGATTGCCGACAAGACGAGTATCGATTGCCAACGATGCTCTCAACGCGTCACGGTCACGTCGATCTGTCTTTGTATGCCTGGCTTCTCGTTCAACCGCTGTGTAAAGGACTTCTCGCACATCAGCGCCGTGTCCCATCGCCAGTGCGACGCGATGCATCCGGTCATCGTACTCCGCCGAGTCGCGCCGTTTCGATGGCGGAATTGGCACAAATATGGTGTTTTGCCAGCTGTTAGCATTGACGTTTTGGGCAATTGCGGCCCCGACATTGGCAATAGCGCGCTGCTTATATTGCCACTGCCCGGTATTTCGGACAGCCGGGCTCTTTTTTAGGTTGCTGATGATTTGATTTGTATAACTATGGGCGAACCCTGCCCGCGGCGTATAGGTGCCGAAATATGCACAGGTATCGCTATCATCAAGATAGAAGTGATCGGTGCGCTCGATATCGCCAACGACCCTAAGACGAGCTGACCAGCTCGCGTCTGATGTCGTCATATTCGCGTACTCTTATAGCGCCCTCGGCCTCAAAACGCTTCGGCCATGTGAGATCCGATCGCTCATAGCAACTGTTCAAAATGAAGAGTTTTCGTTTTTGCTTAATGGCCTCTCTCGCCTGCACTAGCGTTCCCGATGTTTCGCCAGCTTCGACAATAATGGTCGCCTCGGTAAGAGCTGACATCGTCTTGTTCCGTTCGGGAAAGAAAAAACGATTAACTCGAAAATTTTGCGCCTCGTATCGTTCAAGTGGAACCTGACTGATCAATAGATAATCTCGCGCGATACGCTCCTGCAGGCTCGCGTTCGATTTTGGGTAGACATGATTCAACGGTGTACCGATAACCGCAATCGTCTCACCTTTCGCTGCGATTGCAGCGTTGTGAGCTTCGGTATCGATCCCTTCAGCAAGGCCTGATACAATTGTAAACTTATCTTGCACGAGCCTCTTCACGAGCTTTCGAACGCGGCTCAATCCGTCGGCAGTAGGTTTTCTGGTGCCAACAACTGCCACGGAACGTGTGGCAATCAATTCCCACCTGCCTTGAAAATAAAGGAGCTCTACTGGGTGAGTGGCCTGCCGCAATCTCTCGGGATATTCGAGTTCTCCCCTGACACGCACATCAAACCGCGTGCCATCAGGACCGCGGAGCTTGTTGATGACCCGGCTCGCAACCAACCTTGCTTGTTCGGGCGGAATGAAGTCAGACGGTCGCGCTTCAGGAGATTCTGCGAACTTTTCAGCGAGGGACTTGAAGCTTGCGTTTTGTTCAGTCCACAGGGCCTCGTATGCGCCGAGTTCCAGCGCAGCATCGATGGGGTCGAATAAGGGGCCCACCTCCTTCTTTACGTTCCAAAGAGTCGCTTGCTTCATTTCGTCCGTTCCAATCCTTTTTTATTCAATGCCATCGGAAGGATGCGTCAAGCTTAATTGGGCCGCTCCACGGTTTCTTAACACCTTATAATTGAACAAACAGTGAACAGCAATATCTAACTCCAACTGGCGCATCGTTCGATTACCAATTTTCCAATACCCCAAGGCATATTGCGAAAAATGCCAAGGCGGCGGATGGCTCAGTTCGCGTATCCTCGACGTAGCATAGATCACCTCGCCATAGGGGTGAGCTTGGCGAACCCTGTTGTTTTACCAACTCACATCGTCCACACCAAACGCAAGTGGAAGCGAATTGAGAAGGATGGGGCGATGTCCACGGAACTGAAGAAACAATTGCAAGACTTCGAGAGCCAGCTGGACGCGGCGCTCGATGCTCTGCCAAGCCTGCGTTGGGCAAGCACAAGCGCCCTTCGAATGGCATCAGAACTATATGAGATTGGGGCGATCAAAAACGGTATCGACAGCGTTGGTTATATTGATCGCGGCTATTCGATTCTCGCGAGCCATTTGGTCGCGGGCGTCAATGGTTAATCGCGCGCAATGAGCGATCTCAGCATAGAAACAAGGCAACGGCGCTAGAACGTCTGGGAATGGTCCTGAAACATCTGCAGGAAGACGAAATAGAAAATGCAAAGGCTGTCCGTCATCACGAAAACCGAAACATCGAGCGCGGAAACGAAGTAAAGACATTTCGTTTCTGATCGACATAAAAGAAGGGCCCGGATAACCGGGCCATTCTCGTTATTCAGACTTCTGTGAGCCCTTTTTCTTGTTACGCCAGGGTGCGTTCTTCTGCCAGTCGCCGGCCATGATCGAGCCATAGGAAATGACCTCATCGACAATCTCGGCCAGTCCGTATTCACTGATCTGCGCCTTGACCTGTGCGGCGTTCTTGTAAGCGCCGGGCAGTTCAGAAACGTCGGCGTTACCGCTGAAGAAACGAACATCAAGCCCACTCGTCTCCTTTGCGAGGATATCGGCAATGTTATTGGGGCTCAGTCCGCGTGAATCTGCTCCATATTCTGCAGCCAGCTGACGCAGGTGTGCGGTTCTGGAGAAATTGCGCCCCGCTCCGTGCGGTGAGAAACCAAGTCCGTGCGCCGCGTTCGAACCCCGTACGATCAGGATTGGTTCCGCCATGTTGAGCGGAATGATCGTGAGGTCTGTTGCATCGTCCGCCCATCCGTCGAAGGCCGGTGTTGCGCCTTTGCCGTGATAGAAAAGGCCATCGGATTTCTGGAAAACAAAATTATGCTCGTTCCAGAAACGGTCAGCAACTTTCGCTCCTAGTTTTGACACGGCCATATCGTGAATGGCAAAATGGTTCTCCTTCGTCCACTGACGGACAATCTGCAGCGCCTTCCAGTAATGTTCTCCTTCTTCGCTTTCGGCAGGAATCCATGCATTCTGCTTTAAGGTTTCGGGCGAAAGCACTTCGCGGAAACGATTGGCGACTTTCATGCCCCGGTCGTAGAGCCGGGCGCCGGGCGCACGCGAACCAAGATGGGTAACGAGCGCCGTTTCTCCCGTTGACTTCATCTGCCCGACATAAGCGAAATGATTGCCGTCACCCTGCGTCGCAAAATGTTCAATAGCGACACTTGCAATCTGGTTCAGATATGGGTTCGCTTCGAACGCTGCAAGCGTTGCATCGTGTCCGACATCAGGGCCTTTGAGACAAAACTGGTTTAATTAAGAAGAGAGGATTTTCGGCTCATCATAGCTTTATC
>NZ_VEWK01000033.1 GCF_006376675.1 Brucella pecoris | reverse complement strand
GACCTCGCAAGGCCGCCACCATCGCTTGCGCCAGTTCAGGTGCTACCGGGCCGATAACCGTCATGCGCGCGCCAGCAATCTCGATCTCAATTCGACCCGCGGCAAAGTGGGCGACATCTGACGGCGAGCCTGGAGCCGGCGTTCGATCGCCAACTACCGTCACCGGCACGAACATCGCCTGCTGCGCACTGGACCTCGCAGATCGTTGAGAGGTCAGCCCAGCGTCCCGGCGCCAGACGTTCAGCAAGCCGCGATTGACGCCCCAGCGCCGGGCAACGGCCGAGATGTTAACATCAGGTTCCGCGCTTTCCGCAAGGATCCGCGCCTTCTCCTCGTCAGTCCAATTCCGCCGCTGCCGCCGGCCGGTAATCACCTCGATCCGACGATACTTTCCCTCATGCCTGGCTTCATCCATGTCTTCAAGCATGGCATCAGCGCGATCTCCAATCATCCCGGTCCGCTCCTATCAATGAAGGAGCTTATCTCGCGGCATCATTCACAAAAGAAAAGGTGGGATGTTCGTCGCGCTCACGTTCCACCGCCCGGATCAGCCGCGTCAACACCGCACCTTCCATTTGGCTGTCAAAACAAAGTCGACGACCGCAGCGCAATTGCAATTCAACCATTGAGGATGAAGCATCGACGGAGCTATTCGGCTCAGAGCCAAGCGGAGCGGCAGTCATGTCAACGGGAAGAAACAAGGGCTCCGGCGAGGGAAGCAGAAGTCCCTTCCTCTTCAACTCACTACGCCACATATAAATCTGTTGGCGCGATACATCGTGACGGAGCGCAACTTCTGTGACTGTCGCGCCATCAACCCCAACCGAATTGACTATCGCAAGCTTCTTTTCGGTCCGTGACCTGCCACTGAACTTTCATCCAACGGCGATTAGAGCCTCGGCGGTTTTGACTACGCCAATTGGCGTGTTGGTAGCAACCGGCGGAAACGCCAAGCTTTCATATTGCGCAGCGTTGGAGCCGGTTGCGGCGATAATTCCGGCGTAGCATGCCGGTGTCTGATAACCGAGCGATGAGTGTGGCCGGAAATGATTATAATCCTCTGCCCATTCAGCGATGGCGCTTCGGGCATGTTCGAGGCCGAAGAACAGGCTTTCGTTGAGCAATTCGTCACGCATTCGTCCGTTGAAGCTCTCGACATAGCCGTTTTGCATGGGCTTTCCCGGCGCGATGTAATGCCACTCGACCTTGTGATCCTTCGACCAGGCCAGGATGGCATTCGAGGTGAGTTCCGTGCCGTTATCGGAGACAATCATTCCGGGCTTGCCGCGTCGTTCGATCAGCGTCGTCAGCTCCCGTGCGACACGGCGGCCGGAGATTGAGGTGTCCGGGATTGCTGCCAGGCATTCACGGGTCACATCATCAACGATATTGAGGACCCGGAACCGTCTCCCGCATGCAAACTGGTCGTGCACGAAATCGAGAGACCAACGGGCATTTGCCTTCGCCTCGACCAGGATCGGCGCACGCGTGCCAACGGCCCTTCGTCGAGCCTTCCGCTTGCGAACCGAAAGCCCTTCCTCGCGATACAGCCGATAGATGCGGTTGACGCCGGATGGCTCTCCGTCCCGCCTGAGCAGGACGAACAGCCGTCGGTAGCCGAAGCGCCGTCGCTCGTTGGCGAGATCGCGCAGCTTCGCCCGCAATTCGACCTCCGGCGGTCGGCAGGACCGATAGCGGATCATCTTGCGATCAGCAGACACAATCTGGCAGGCCCGCCGCTCCGAAAGACCCATGACGGCCTTCAGATGCATGACAGCTTCACGCTTGGCGGCAGGCCCTACCATTTTTTTGCGAGGAGCTCGCGGAGTGCGGCGGCATCGAGCATCTGCTCGGCCAACAGCTTCTTAAGCTTGGCGTTCTCTTCTTCGAGTGCCTTCAGCCGCTTCGCCTCGGACACCTCCATACCGCCGTATTTGGCTTTCCAGTTATAAAATGTTGCGTCCGAAATCCCATACTTGCGGCACAGGTCGGCCACCTTCATGCCTGCCTCCTGCTCCTTCAGCACCGCAATAATCTGCTCTTCTGTAAATCGCTGCTTCTTCATTCGTCCGTCCTTTATTGGGCCGGACTCTAATCCATTCTGGAGGATATTCTCAGTGGCAGGTCATCCGCCACCGACGTCGGCGTTCGTGGCCCAGTATCTCCATCCGCATCGTATACCTCAATCTCAAGACACGTCATTAACGACGTCGCTAAAGACGTGTCTTACGTCACGAGGCCTTGCTTCAACAGGCGGTAGCAATCGGGCCGTTACGACGAAATGGATGAAGTTGCCGGCGACGGTCACGCTGAATTGCTCGACGACGGCTCTATCGCGATCACAGTTGCATTTCACAATGGCGATGAGGCAATTCTAAATGCCAAACGAGAGACTTCTTCAACGGCCTGCTAAATGGCCTAATTTATCGGGAGCACGTCAAGAACAACCCTGACTCTAGCCACCGCTGGAGGAAAGTTCCGTAGCAGGTCAATGCCAAGTATCGAAATCGTCATGATCTGGCTCCTCTTCCTTCAATGACGAGACATCATACTCGATGTTCTCGGAAGAGCGGGCCATCCCATAACCAACACTCTCATAAAAAAATAGCATCTATGATTGACGATGTTTGTCTATTCCAGCCGTAACGATGTTCAACTGCAGAAAATGCTGATCGAGCTATTTCAGCGTACTTTTTTTTGTCTTCCACGATTTCGATGGCTCGTTTTAGAGCATCATCCCAGTTATAAGATGGAACAAGGAATCCTGTCTCTTCATGATTAATGCTATTCTTAAAGGTGTAAGTTGGTGATGCTAAAGTTAATGTTCCGCAAATTGCAGCTTCAAAAAACTTTAATTCAGATTTTGAATTAGTAAACTGATTTTCTTGAAGTGGAGCTATATTTATTTCCACTTCGGATATTAGTTTTTGGAGGTTTAGAAAATCTTGTAATGGGAAAAACTCAACTCTATTTCCAAAGCGTTCAAACTCGTTTCCAAATGCGCCGAAACCAACAACTCGCAGGACAATTCTAGGGTCGCGTTCCATTAAACGTTGAACCGCTGGGAGTGCAACAGCAAAGTCACGCAAATGAGTTGGTGAACCGCTGAAATAACCTATATGAATGCTAGCACTTCTATTCCAATTCGAAGAGCGTTTCGCATTGAAAAGTCTAGTAGAATATTCTTGCTGCTGAGGATTCAAATAGTTTGGGACGACAGCTGTACGGAGTTTTGGCATAAACTCTCGCGCGCGATCTGCTAAATATTGATTAGAGGTAATTATCCCGTCGCATAGGCGTAACGTAGCACTTACTCTACCAATATACGAAAACCAGTAATCCCAAGTTCCATTGTCATCCTGATTGTGGTTTAAGGAGTCAACTAGTAAATGCAATCTCTCTGTATCAAAGACTAAATCATCACAATCAAAAAGTACTGGTATACGCTTTGCTCGTGCGCTTGCGATTAGTTGCGCGACCGCAGCACTGTAACGTGCCCTACACAACACTAGGACGTCGGTATTATCCAAAAATCGCATATCGGATTTAAGATCACCTAGATGAAACCAAGAAGCACTTACATCATTATTATGGTCATCTTGTAATGTTAGAACAGGGTTAAATACGCGATAGCGGAACGTGCTTGTATCTGGATTCTCATAGAAGTAAGAGATGCGTTTTCTTCTCTGACCAAGAAGGAATAACCTTTTTTCGTATGTTGATAGCCACGGTTCTTCGAACTGAATTGAAGGAAAGTTAGTAATAAACACGCTTATGTATTCCTCAAATTTAAAAGGCGGTCAATAGCCATGCCGAGACTCGCCTCCCAATTCCGCTCAATATTATCGTTCATACAGTTAGCGTGGCGTTCAGATAAGTTCTTCGAGCGCTCTGCGCCTACACGTAGAGCATCTACCAATGACAATGTGTCTGCAGGGGCTGTGATGATATTTTTGGACCATATTTCTAGGGAGTTCTTTATACCATGCTGATTAGTTACAACAATGGCGCCTGACGCCGCAAGATCTAAAGGTGGATAGGATGGATGCGGTGTGTCCATGAGCGAGAGTCCCAAATCCATCTTGGATACAAAGTTGGCATAGTCTGACCACGACAGGTTAGACCAAATTTTAGGAGACACATCTCCGGGAAGACTAAGGGGTTCAATGCCCTGCCCCACAAAGTTTATGTTCCATTCGTTATCTGCAAAGAGCCCGTTGCGCATAGCGCTGTCGATTACTTCTAATCCTCTCCAGTACAAATTGCGCGCGTGGTTAGGTCGAGCATAAAAGAAAAAGTTCCTCTTTTTGTCAGAGCGCACAATCTGATCTGGTTTGGGGAATGCCGGAAAGGCAGGTTGGAATGAGACAGCTCGCTCAGAAAAACTTGCAAGTGGCTCCATACCTTCTTTCAGATGATTATAGAGAAGGTCAGTATTGATCAGCAAAGATATATTGGGATTGGATAATGTCTCGCTACACTTTAGCCGTGAATCATCATGCGGATAAAACATTCGTTCGTCTTCTTGAAGGATATAAATTATTTTCTCTGCCTTCATAGATCCTAGGGCAGAATATGTGCCCCACCAAGATGTGGTTAGCATGATATCGTCATCCCCAACCGGAAGAGGGTTGGACCCTTCCCATGGGATATGAGAGAAATCTGCAGCACCATCAAGCTGGATATTATGCGCCTTCATAATAGTGCCAAGAACCGCCGGATCTGGTGGATTTGTGCGCGTAGCTAAGCGGAACCTCGCTCCTAATTTATTCGCTACGAAAATTCCGGCGATAAGTGCTGTGGCGACCCCGCCAAACAAACTGTTTCGATCGACACTATCAGTGAGTACAGTTACAGTTTTTTCCGAGGAACGATCTTTGTATATCGGCAAAGGTGCCAAACGTGAAAACTGCGCTTCAATCAACGCACCTGACGATGCTACATTGGTAAGTTGAGTAGGAATCAAAGGTTGACTTACGGATAGAGCGAGGGCCTCATTTCTTTTCCTCATAAATTCAATGCGGGTTGGCATACGATGGGGAGTTAACGCCCAATAGCCGAACTTCGCGATTTGGCGTAGGCGATTATTGAAACTCGGAGGTAATCGGCGTCCTACCTGCCGTAGTGGTGTCGTAATCCTCCAAGATGTGCTGCCTTCCATCTGCCCTATTTGATTTTGAAGGGCAACCATTCGTTCATGAAGTGTGATTGCCTCGCTTTGATGAAGCTCCCTTGCATGGCGGAGAGTAATTTGAATTTGTTCTATCTCGCGCTGAAGACGCAGTACTTCATTCTGTTTCAGATTCAATTCATGTTGTTGCTGCTGTTCAGCTTGAGATAGATATTTTTGTAATTCGATAGCCTCACTGCGGGCTTGAAGAAGTTCCGATTGAAGAGCATCGCTTCTACTTTTAAAGTTTTGAATATTTTCATTTAATATGTGTTTCAGTCGTAAATGTTCTGAAATTAGAGATTGGACGTCCTCGGAAAGGGGAGCGCCTTTTTTAAACAAAATTGCATGAGGTGTGATATAGGATGCATCGTAAAGAATGTCTGGTACAAAACCAAACTCCATAAATTCTTTTAGCCAAGATAGTATTGGACGCACATTGACATGAGTTACTTCTTCGAAATCGTATGGCGTAGATGAAAAAAGGATTACATCTGTAGCCTCCGCAAAATTTGCTATCGCCAATCGCGCGTCATCAGCTGGCATATGTTCAAGAACCTCGATGCAGACGATAAGATCATACCGATTTTGGAAAGGTTCAGTAAGAGAAGCCACTTTGCAGTGTTCGCGCATATCAGGCCGGACCTTGCTGATTGCAAACTCGGATATATCAACGCCTTTGGCTTCTACGCCTCTATCCCACAAAGATTCAACAATCATTCCCAATGCGCAGCCCGCATCCATAACTGTTCTGGGCTTTAATGACCGCACTATTTGATCCACGATGTTAGCGTAAAACGCAAGCCAATCCTCAGTACGCTCGTAAGCATTCGGCCCAAATCCTGTTTTGAAATAAGCTTCATCGAATTGATCGGATTTGCGCATAGGGAAGAGCTTCACTTTATAGTTGAATTGGGTTTGAACTGACTCGGATTTGCAGGAGTTTGTTTAGTCTAAGTTATGCAGAAATGACTGCTTAGTCCAGCGTGACAATGATGCTTTTGAACTGCAGCCCATTTCGACCGAATAGTCATGAGATGCTTCGCGAATTTGTGAGGTGAACCCTAACTCTCCCTCACAGGGCCAGCGCTCTTAGCAGGTCGTTGAAAAAGGTTCTGGCCTAGAATGATTTTGCATGATTCATTGTGTCGGTCGGGTTTTGGAGATGATGGATGCGCGGCGGCGACACACGGACGGGCGAGCTTTTCAGTTATGTCGATCTCGAAGATCGTGTTCGGCACAATCATCCGCTTCGAGCGATCCGATTGATCGTCAACGAGGCGCTCGCCTCGCTTGGCGGAGAGTTTGCGGCGCTTTATTCGCCGATCGGGCGGCCGTCGATTGCGCCTGAGAAACTGCTGCGTGCGATGCTGCTGCAAGCCTTCTATTCGATCCGTTCAGAGCGGCTTTTGATGGAGCGGCTGGAATACGACCTTTTGTTTCGCTGGTTCGTCGGCATCGGCATCGATGATGGGGCCTGGGATCATTCGGTGTTCTCGAAGAACCGCGACCGGCTGCTTGAAGGCGATATAGCGGCGAAATTCCTGAGCGCGATCCTTTCGCAGTCCAAGGTCAAGAGGCTGCTTTCCACGGACCACTTCTCTGTCGATGGCACGCTGATCGAAGCCTGGGCCTCGATGAAGAGCGTCAGGCCGAAGGACGGTTCAGGTACGCCGCCGGCAGATGGCGGCGGACGCAATCAGGAGGCAGACTTCCACGGCGACAGACGGTCCAACGAGACGCATGCATCGACGACCGACCCCGACGCCAGGCTCTACAAGAAAGGCAAAGGCAAGGAGGCGAAGCTGTGCTTCATGGGGCATGGTCTGATGGAGAACCGTCATGGCCTGCTGGTCGATGCCTGCCTGACAGAGGCCAGCGGCCATGCCGAACGGGTGGCGGCGTTGCACATGATCGTGCCTCGTGTCGACCGCCCGCAGGCGGTCACCCTGGGTGCGGACAAGGCCTATGGTAAGCATTGCGAGCACCCCACATTTTATTGAATTTCAGTTCGCGCATACTTCCCACCTTCGAGATTGAAAGATGGGAATGATGGATCTGAAACCATTTGACGACGATGATAAGGCTGTATCGCAAGGTGCTGATGACGGTCATCAGCACTATGCGCAAGGCGCTGCGGAGCCGGCTCGATTGGGTTTGCGTCGTGTAGAGGTTATCACTGGCGGAGATCGCCGCCGCCGTTGGAGTCCGGATGAAAAGGCCAAGATCACAGCGGCGAGTTTTGTGCCTGGCGCGAATGTCTCTGCTGTCGCGCGTCAATACGGCATCAGCCAAGGCCTGTTGCACTACTGGCGACGCTGTGCTCGGGAGAGCTTATCGGATGCGGAGGAGATGCGTTTTGTCCCGATCGTGAAAGTTGACGACGAACAGCCTCAACCATTGTTGGGGAAGACACTGACTGTTCGCATTAAGATGAACGGCGCTTGCGTCGTTATCGAAGGCTGCGTTGATGAGCATACGTTGCGGACGGTCTTCAGCGCGATACGGGGGCCAGCTTGATCACACTTCGATCGGATTTGCGGATCCTGATAGCTTCCAGGCCGGTCGATTTTAGGAATTATGCGTTGACGATAACTATGCGGAGTCGTCATTGCCAGTCTATGGATTTGAACTGCCCCCCATTTCGACCGGACACGTCGGCATAAGCAGAAAGGCTCAAGCACAGGCTTGAGGACAGGCTTAT
>NZ_VEWK01000032.1 GCF_006376675.1 Brucella pecoris | reverse complement strand
GGCGCTGCTCGAGCAATCCGCGCAGGATCTCCTGCAACGCGAGACACTGGACGAGCCCGATCTGGTGGCAATTGGGTCCAAGGTAAAAAGAACGGAAGCGGTCGCTGCGTAACACTGTCACTGGCGCAGATGATCGGCGGACAACCCTGACTGGATAAAGAAACGGAGAAGACGAATGGCAAACGGAGCTTGCGATATTTGCGGTCGCCCGGCGACGGCGCGCGTGCGCGCCTCGGTGAACGGCAAAGTTCAGAACATGGAGCTGTGCGATCAGCACTACCGCGAAATGGTGCGCCGGTCGGGCCGCAGCGCATCGCCGCTGGAGTCCCTGTTCGGACGACATTCCCTTTTGGACGAATTCTTCGGCGATAGCGGGTTCGGCAGCCTGTTCAGCGACAGCCCGCTGCGGGGTGGTGCACTGGGCGCCACGGGCGCGGGTGAGGACGACGTCGTGGATGCCACCTTCGGGGAGGAAACGCCGCGCCGCGGATCGCGGCGCGGCGGCGGACGCACCATCGCCGACCGGCTGAGCGAACAGGGCAACAAGCTGCTGCAGGATGCAGCACAGAAGGCCGGGGAATTCGGGCGCAGCGAGGTCGATACCGAACATCTGCTTCTGGCATTGACCTCGTCTGACGTCGTCAAGACGATCCTGGAACAGTTCAAGGTCGATGTGGACGATCTGCGCCGCCAGATCGAGAAGGAGGCGAAGCGTGGAGACGCCAAGACGGACGGCGAAATCGGCGTAAGCCCTCGCCTGAAGGACGCGCTGAACCGGGCCTTCATCGCCTCGAACGAACTCGGCCATTCCTATGTCGGTCCCGAGCACCTTCTGATCGGACTTGCCGAGGAAGGTGAAGGCCTGGCCGCGGCGATGCTGCGCAAGCTGGGGTTGACGCCGCAGGCGCTGCGTCAGCAGGTGACGAAGGTGGTCGGCAAGGGAGCCGAGGAAGGCCGCGTCGAGACTCCGTCGAACACCCCCGATCTCGACCAGTTCAGCCGTGACCTGACGAAACTCGCCCGCGAGGGCAAGCTCGATCCCGTCATCGGCCGCGCCCGCGAGATCGAGACGACGATCGAAGTGCTGGCCCGCCGGAAAAAGAACAACCCGGTGCTGATCGGCGAGCCCGGCGTGGGCAAGACCGCCATCGTCGAGGGACTTGCACAACGGATCGTCGCGGGCGAAGTGCCCGAGGCGCTGCGCGACAAGCGGCTGGTCGAGCTCAACATCAACTCGATGGTGGCCGGGTCGAAGTATCGCGGCGAGTTCGAGGAGCGGGTGCAGAAGATCCTCAAGGAGATCACCGAGGAGAAGGACAGCCTGATCCTGTTCATCGACGAGATGCACACCATCGTCGGCGCCGGCCAGGGCGGCGGCGAAGGTGGTCTCGACATCGCCAACACCTTCAAGCCGGCGCTGGCGCGGGGCGAGCTGAACCTGATCGGCGCGACGACGCTCAACGAGTACCAGAAATACATCGAGAAGGACGCGGCGCTCGAGCGACGGTTCCAGCCGGTTTATGTGGACGAGCCCACGGTCGCACAGACGATCATGATTCTGCGCGGGCTGCGCGACACGCTCGAAAGCCACCACAAGGTGACGATCACCGACGAGGCGATCATCGCCGCCGCGGAGCTTTCGGATCGCTATATCACCGGTCGCTTCATGCCCGACAAGGCGATCGACCTGATCGACCAGGCCGCGGCGCGGGTGAAGATCTCGGCCACTGCTCGGCCCGTGGACGTGCAGGAACTCGAAGCCGAGGTCGCGCAGATCAAGCGCGAGCAGGACTATGCCGCAGCCCGCAAGCAATTCGACCGAGCAGCGGAACTGAAGAAGGAGCTGGAGCAGAAGCAGAAGGAGCTCGACGAGCTTCTGGAGATCTGGAAGCGCGATCAGGCTTCGGCGACCGCCGAGGTGCGCGCCGATCATGTCGCGCAGATCGTCTCGAAGATCACCGGCGTTCCGGTCACTGAGCTGACCACCGAGGAGAAAGACAAGCTCCTCAAGCTCGAGGAGAAGCTGCACGAGCGCGTCATCGGCCAGGAAGAGGCCATCCGCGCCGTGGCGGATGCGGTGCGCCTGGCGCGCGCAGGACTGCGCGAGGGACGCGGCCCGACCGCGACATTCCTCTTCCTCGGGCCGACCGGGGTTGGCAAGACGGAACTGGCCAAGACGCTCGCCGAAGTAATCTTTGGCGATCAGGACGCAATCATCCGCATCGACATGTCGGAGTATGGCGAGCGCCACTCGGTCGCCCGGCTGGTGGGCGCGCCTCCCGGCTACGTCGGATACGACGAAGGCGGGCAACTGACCGAGAAGGTGCGCCGTCGGCCCTACTCGGTCGTGCTGCTCGACGAGATCGAGAAGGCGCACCCGGATGTCTACAACATTCTGTTGCAGGTGTTCGACGACGGTCGGCTGACCGACGGCAAGGGGCGCGTGGTGGACTTCACCAACACCATCATCATCGCCACGTCGAACCTCGGTTCGGACATCATCCAGCGCAACCTCACGAAACGCGGCAGCAGTGAGTTCGACGAGGCCAAGCAGAAGTCCGAGCTGATGGAGGTGTTGCGCGGTCATTTCCGGCCAGAGTTCATCAACCGGATCGACGAGATCATCGTCTTCCACTCGCTGAACCAGTCGGAAATCCGCCAGATCGTCGAGTTGCAGCTCAACCGGGTGAAGCGGACCGCCCTTACCCAGGGCGTCGAACTCGAACTCGATGTGAGCGTCGTGGATCACTTCGGCGCGGTCGGCTTCCGTCCCGAATTCGGTGCCCGCGAGCTACGCCGGCTGATCCGGTCGCAGTTGGAGACCGAGTTGGCCCGCGAGATGCTCTCCGGGCGGATCGAGGATGGTGACAAGGTCCGCGTCGCCTGGTCGGAAGACGAACAGAGGGTCGTGTTCGAAAAGATCGTAAAGGACACCGGTGACGACAGCCCGGACGATCAGGCCAAGGCCGGGATCGAGGAGCCCAGCGAAGTTGCCGAAAACAAGACGGACGTTCCGAAGCCCAGCGTTGGGGATGAGGTGCAGTCCAAGGACGACAAGTCCGCCGAGTGACAGCGCAAAAGACTGGCCCGGCGCGATATCGGTCGCGCCGGACCATCTCTTCGGAGAGTTATAGGAAGGTCCACGGCATGAACGTCATTAGATCATTCCGCAATCTCGACCGGCACGGCCAACAGCGCGCGCCTGAGGTCATCGAGGAAGAATTGCGGCAACTTGAACCGCACCTTGCGCGCTTTCGCGAGGATCTGGTCCGGCTCGAAGTCGTTGCCTCGCAGACGAGGGGCAAGAAGCGCATCAAAGTCAGCCTGCGCCTGCAATTGCCGTCGGGCGTGATCGCGGCCCGGGAAGAGGGATTCGAGATCGAGCCTGTCCTGCGCAAGGCCTTTGCCGACCTGCGCCACCAGGTCGATCGGCATGTGGCGCGCCTCAAGCACGAGCCTGAATACAAGCGTCCCGCCCGCCGGCGCCGGATCGGCGCCCCGCTGCCGCCCGCGCGGGATGCGGCGGAAGCGGACCGGCGCCAGCTCTTCTTTGAGCTGATCGAGGATCATCTCGATACGGTCTATGACACCGTCAGGCGCGAGTTGACCTATCTCGAATGTAGCGGATCGGTACCGGAGGGTTACCTCAGCGTTCGCGATCTTGTCGATGCGACGATCCTCAAGGGACTGGAAAGGTTCGAGCAGCGGCCCACCGAATTTTCCATAGGCGACTGGCTGCTGAAACTGGCTTTCGAGACCATCGAGGCCGAGGCGCGCGGCGCGCGCCGCGCCGTGCCTGAGGATGCCGCCTCCATCGAGGCGGAACCCGAGGCCCCGGCGGAGGATCCGACCGAGGCGGATCAGGCGATGTTCGAGTTCTACCAGCCCGACGAAGTGCTGATGCTGGAGGACCTCCTCGCCGACGACGGCGGCACAGACCCCGAGAGCCAAGCGGATCGGCATAAGATCGCCATGGTGCTGCACCGGGCAATCGCCGATCTTCCGCCGGTCGAACGCCGCGTTCTCTATCGGCTCCACCTCGACAACGCTACGATCGCGGAGACGGCAGACCTTTTCGGCCTGACCGAGACAATGGTCGCCGAGATCGCAGAAAATGCGGGCGCGACACTACGCGCGAGGCTTGCCGAAGCCGGGTTGGTCAGAGATCCATCAGGCCGCGCGCCCATCGAACGGGAAATCGCTCACACGCGGCGTCTGCCTCAGCCGATCGAGGATCGCCGCCGCGTGGCCGCCGCCCTAACCGGCGAGGAGGCCGGCTCCGACACCTGACATGGAACTGAATAGGAGATCGACCAATGACCATAGCCTCTGAAAACCCGACCGACAAGATGCAGGACATCCTGTGCAGCCTGTCCCGGAATTGGTGGGCATTCGTGTTACGCGGCGTGCTCGCATTGATCATCGCAGTGCTAGCCTTCGTCATGCCTGCGGAATCGCTTCTGGCGCTCACGCTGGTCTTCGGCGCGTTCGCCTTTGCCGACGGCGTGTTCGGCCTCGTCGCCGCGATACGTAACATCCGCAAGGGCGAACGCTGGGGCTGGCTGATGTTCAGCGGCATTCTAGGCATCGCCACGGGCGTCGTCGTGGTTGTCTCGCCTTTTGTCGCGACGCTTGTGCTTGCTACATTCCTCTGGGCCAGCATCGCATTCTGGTCCGTGTTCTCGGGTGCCCTCGAGATCGCGGCAGCGATCCGCCTGCGAAAGGAAATCAACGGCGAAATCTGGCTGATCCTGAGCGGCCTTCTCTCGGTCGTTCTCGGTGTCGTCGTGACCTGGATGCTGCTGACGCGCCCGGTCGAAAGCTTCCTCGCGCTCGGCTGGCTGATCGGCTTCTACGCCGCGGTCTTCGGGGGGATGATGATCCTCCTCGGGCTACGGCTTCGCAAGGGGGATCGTTCGGACGGTGCGGCCTTCGATAACGCTCCCCCATCGGCAAAGGCGTGAGGTGCCCTGTGGTGGATGACGGGCGACTTGCCGGCGAGGAGGACGATTTCACCCGATGGGACGAAACGATCTTCGACCGTTGCCTGAGCACCGGCTTCAATCCGTTCGGCAGCGGTCCGACGCCAATCTTCCTGCGGCACCGGGACGCAGAGGCGCCGGACGCCGATGCAAAGCCGTGCATGCCACCTGACACCGAAAATGCGAGGTGCTGATGTCGAACCGCCTGCCTGACTTGGCATTTGCTGCTGCGGCCGCTGCCTTGGGCATCGGCATCGTTTTCGTTTTTCGTTCGATGTATCTTGCCGAAGACATACTGCCTTTCGCGCAGGAGATGACGCTCATCTTCCTCGGCGCTGTCGTGACGATCATTCTGACCGCGGCGCTTCTCAATCGCCAGACCGATCTCGAGCTTCGCAAGGAAGGAAGGGTCATCATCCTCCAGCAGCAATGCGACATTTACATGGCCTGCATCGAGAAGGTCGCAGAGATCGTGGAAACCGCAAGGCACGATGCGAAGCTGATCGATGAACTGCGTGTTCTCAGCCACAAGCTGGCTGTGGTCGCGAGTGCAGGGGTCGTGTCCAGCTTCGAGCAGGTACTGGAGAGCTTGCAATCCGGGTTTGCCGACGGCGCGCTCTCGGACGCAGACGGAGAAAGTGTAATGACTGCCGTCGCTGATCTCACAATAGCGATGCGGTCGGACGTCTTACACACTGCTGCCTTTCCTTCGCAGAACACCGAACACGCCGTTCGCCTGAATTCGAGACGAATGGAAAAACTCGACGATCTCGAACGTCACATTCTCGCATCAACCGACACCCAGGAGAGCTGACATGCGCGGTCACAATCGCCCACCATTCCCGCCGAAGATACCCGGGACCAACATGAGATCATGGGACGTTCCGACCGCGATCATTTACCGGCCGGCACGTTCCGCGATGACATCGGCGCCGCGGCCCAACTACTGGATACTGGAATTCGAGCCGTCGCGCCCGCCCCACATCGAGCCGCTGATGGGATATACCTCCAGCGACGATCCCTATCGTCCGATCCGGCTGAAGTTTCCGGATCGCGACAGCGCCGTGGACTTCGCAGAGCGGCAGGACTGGCATTATGTCGTGCGCGAGGACGCTGGGGGAGCCCGGATGGCGAACCCTTGGGCGGGTGAGACGCGCCACCGGCTGCACAGGGGCGTCGATGCCCCGGGAGCCTTCCGGGTCCCGTTCCGCCCCGATCGCCGCCTCTCAAGAGGCGTCCAGCATGAGAGCACGGCCGACCCGTCTACCAGCGACAGGGAGAGTTTCGATCCGGTCCTCGAAGCCTCGCTCGAATCCTTCCCCGCCTCTGATCCTCCGGCGTGGACGGGTGTGACAATTGCAAGAAAGACGACGGGATGACGGCCAGCTACATGCGCTCGATCTACCGGCTCTACCGCGAGGAGTGCCTGACGGTGCGCAAGCGCCGGGCGCGGCGACGCGCGGTGGGCACGCGGGCGCCGATCCTGGTCGAGGCAAGGGCGAACGCGCGCTGGTCGCTGGACTTCGTGCACGATCAGTTCGCCTGCGGGCGGCGCTTCCGTGTGCTCAACATCGTCGATGACGTGACGCGCGAATGCCTGGCAGCGATCCCGGACACGTCGATCTCCGGTCGCCGCGTTGCTCGTGAGCTGACGGACCTGATCTCCCGACGCGGCAAGCCGGGCATGATCGTCTCCGACCACGGCACGGAGTTCACCTCGAACGCGATCCTCGCCTGGTCGAAGGATCATCGCGTCGAGTGGCACTACATCGCGCCCGGAAAGCCCATGCAGAATGGCTACGTCGAGAGCTTCAACGGCCGGATGCGCGATGAGCTCTTGAACGAGAGCCTGTTCTTCGGCCTCGACCACGCCCGCAGCGCCATCGCCGAATGGAGGCAGGACTTCAACACCGCGAGACCGCACTCCTCGCTCGGATACCAGACCCCGGCGGCCTTCGCCGGAACCCTTACCGCAACCGGCTCCGACGCTTCGCTCGATAAGGGCTTCGCGTCTCCGCCCGTTGCTCAACCCACGCCCAACGGCGTAACAGAAACGGTCGAGACTCTAATCGCCGCTGGATGAAAGTTCAGTGGCAGGTCACTTTGTGCGCAACTTTGTCTTGCCTGACAACGTTGATTCGACCAAGGTGACGGCTTCGATGAAAGACGGCGCGCTGGAAGTGCGGCTTGTCAAGGCCGAGCAAGCCAAACCGAAACAGATTGAAATCTCAGTCAACTAACTTTAATTAGGAGCCCAAGATCATGAATATCAAACAGCCCCAATCAACCTTCTCCGCACTTGCCCTGGCGGTCGTCGTCGGACTTAGCGGACCGGCTCAGGCCCAATCGGCGGCAGGTTCTAGCCCAGGTGCTGCAGCACCCTCTGCCGCATCCAAGGCGGCGCAGCCACAGGTAGATGACAAGGCCGCCCGGGAAGCCGAAAAAAAGCGTGCTGAGCTCACTCAGGACGCCATCACGGCGCTCACCAAGAGCCAGGAGGCTTTGACACTCCTTGATGCAAAGAAGACCAAGGAGGCGCTCGCTGCGCTGGAACTGGCCAGCGGAAAGCTGGAACTGGTATTGGCACGCGACGCCAAACTTGCTTTGGCGCCGGTCGATGTACGCGTCATCACCCACGATATCCACGCCAACGTGGAAACGGTGAAGAAAGCGGTCGAGTTGTCTCGGGAGTTGTTGGGTGATGGCGAGGTGCAAAAGGCCCGGCCCATCGTCGCCAATCTGGCCAGCGAAATCGTGATCGAAACCGACAACCTGCCGATGGCAACGTACCCGGCAGCGATCAAGTCGGCCGCACGGCTCATCGACAGCGGCAAGATCGACGACGCCAAGGCGGAACTCGCCCGAGCACTGAACACGCTGGTGGTGACCTCGGTCGCCTTTCCTCTGCCCGTGCTACGGGCTGAAGCCGCGATGGCAAAAGCTGAAAAGCTGGCCGAGACCGACAAGCGCGATGCCAAGCAGAACGAGGAGCTCAGCACCTTGCTGTCGTCCGTGCGCACGGAGATCGAGATGGCGCAGATCCTGGGTTATGGCAAGAAGGCGGATTTCAAACCCATCTTCGATCAGGTGAAGTCCATTGAGCAAAAGTCGGCTGGTGGCAAAAGCGGCAAGGGATGGTTCGACGAGTTGAAGACGCGCCTCCAAAAGCTGTTTTGAGGTGATGAAGGGGCCGACTGTTCGGTCGGTCAGTCTCGCGATGTTCGCAGTCAGCCCCAATAGATTCGCCTATTTTCACTAACTCATACGAGGCATATCACCATGAATGAGCAAACATCGAATCCCAATGCGACGAACAAAGAAATAAACGAACAGGCCGCGGTAAGCAGCCTTCCTGTCAGTCCAGAGGCCAAGCCTGAAGTCGTCACGGAGGTACAGCCTGAGGTTCAGAAGGAAACGGACTCGCAGGCGGCAGACAAACGTAAACAAGTCCTCGATGAGGCCGTCTCGGCCTTGGCGCTGACCAAATCAGCGCTGGCCGCACTTGACGGCAAGGACGCTGCACGCGCATTGGCAACGCTGGCCGAAGTGACGGGAAAGCTGGAGCTGATCGTTGCGCGCGAACCCACGCTTGCCCTGGCCCCCGTTGATGTGCGCACCATCGTGCACGACTTGTTCGCCAACACGGAAACCATTGAGGCGATGACCGACGAGGCGCTGGATGCCCTCAAACATAGCGAGGTGCAACAGGCACGTCACGTGCTGGCTTTGCTGGCAAGTGAAATCGTGATCGCGGTCACCAACATCCCTCTGGCGTCCTATCCCGCAGCCGTGAAGTCAGTCGTGCCGCTGATCGATCAGGGCAAGATTGAAGAAGCCAAAGCCGCGCTGCAGGCAGCGCTCAGCATGCTGGTCGAGACGCGCAGCGTGCATCCGCTGCCCGCCCTGCGCGCCAGGCTGCTCCTGAAGCGCGCCGAGACCTTGGTAGAAGATAGTCAGCGGAGCGAAGCGTCCAATGAGCGCCTGGAGACATTCTTGAACGAAGCGCGGCAGCAGTTGGAAATGGCAGAACTGCTGGGCTATGGAAAGCAGAAGGACTTTGAGCCCCTGTATGCTGAACTCAGGAAAGTCAAGCAAAAGACGGCTGGGGGAGGCGGCGGAAAAGGCTGGCTCGATGAAATCAAGGCAAAGCTGTCCAAGTTGTTCTGAAACCGCTGGATAGGGCGTAAGAGGGGCGCGTCGCGCCCCTCTCTTTGCTCAGGAGTGTATGCTTTTTCACCCCATTAGGCCGCGTGGACGAACCTGATCCATAAGCGGATGCAGCCGAGCAGGGCGAAGCCGAGAAAGCTGGAAGCGGTGTGGTCGTAGCGGGTGGCC
>NZ_VEWK01000031.1 GCF_006376675.1 Brucella pecoris | reverse complement strand
CAACCGGGGAAAAGAACTCGGTAATTTCATGCCTCATCGATACCGGAAACAACTAGATCAAACAACTTGGCAGTGCCGTCGATCTTGATCTTTGAGAAGCTTGCGCTTTGCCATCGCCCGACTCCATTAACGACCAACCTGCGTGAAGCGTTGTCGAGTCGGGTCAGACAGAGAAATCAAAACAGGCGCATGTCGACGGCAATCCACAGAGATCGGATGCTGCACATCCGATCTACAGCATCGTTCCGGTTTCGTTCGGCCTTAGCGTACGATTTCGGACTGCTCTTGTTCCGACCCCATATCGTCGTGGGTTGATGTTTGCATTGCTTCACCTTTAACCAAAATGACTATAGTGACTATAATGCGCCAACGGCTTTTCTGCAAGCGCTTGAACGGCAGGGGAGGGGATAGCTAGAGCCCTGACGCCTTGGTCAAATTCACGCGAAAGCGGTCCCGTCGCCGTTGATATCTGCGTGTCATCTCTGCTGATGTGTGCCCGAGCTGCTTCTGTACGTAACGCTCATCGACTTCAGCAGAGGAGGCAAGGCCAGCGCGAAGGGAATGCCCGGAAAATTTGAACGCCCGCTCGATCTCGCTGAGATCACCGCGAACGCCGGCCGCCATGGCGGCCCGCTTCACCAGCCGAGCCACTTCCTTGTCATTCAGCCGTTTCGGCCCAACTGCTTTGCCTTGTCCCGTCACGCGACGGAAGAGGGGACCGTGCGCAAGCTTGGCGAACTTAATCCAAGTCTCGATTGCGGCGACCGGGCAGGTCGCATCGGCCGAGCCGCGACCGACCTCCACCTCTCGCCATCCGGTTTTACCGCGCAGCGTAATAATCATACCCTTGTCGAGGATCTCGATCCAACCATGACCGTCCTCAGTCTGGTCGGCCTTCAGGTCGAGGCCGACGATCTCGGAGCGCCGAAGGCCGCCAGCAAAGCCGATGAGCAACATGGCCCGATCACGCAGGCCGCGCAGGGAGCCGCGATCGAGCGTTTCGACCATGGCAATGATATCCTCAGCCATGACCGCTTCCTTCTGGACAGGTGGCTTGGCGTGGCTGTTGCGGATGCCGGCCATCACGGTGGCGATATGCCGGTCCTTGCGATCGAGCGAGAGGCCACGCTGGGCATAGTTCCAGGAGAGTGAGGAGAGGCGGCGTTCGATGGTCGAGACAGAGTTCGCTTTTGCACCCCGTTCAGCTGTGCCGGAAGCGCAGGCTGTGATGTAAAGTCCGATGGTTTGCGGATGCGGGGGCAGGGGGGCCAGATTGGAGCGCCTGCACCACGCCGAAAAATGCTTCCAGTCGGCCGCATAGGCCTTGCGCGTGTTGGCGGAACTGGCCGCCTGGACATAGCCACGAGCGCGATCGGCGAGGCTGGCAAGATGAGCAGGTGTCTCGCCACCGCCGGCGAGAGAGGGGAGGGGGCTTGCGCCTGACACCTCCGGCGCGGAAACATCACGCCCACCCGCCGTGCTGAGAAACGGAGCTGAGGTCTCCTCGACGTGATTTTTGGTGTTTTGCTCGATGATTTGGGCCATTTCTCTATAATGAGAAAAACGTCCGATAATGCAAGATTATCGGACGTTTTAAATAACATACAAGCCGTGCGGTTTATTGGGATGTAACTGGCGTAAACTGCGCACATGAACTATGCTTCCGGGCATGGATTCGATCGCGACCCCGCACTCACACTCACCGACCTGGTCATCCCGCCTGCCGGGCTGGGCGCTGTCACGCGGCCGCGACCCGAGCGATATCGACGCCGCCTTTGTCGCCGGTATCGCTCTGAAATCGCTTGATGATCTGGTCCGCGCGGACCCCCCGTGGATCGGCTGCTGGCGCGATCGTCTCGCCTTGAAATCAGCCGCGGTCGCTGCTCGGATCCTGGGCCGGAATGAGGAAGAGGATGCGCTGCGCGACGCCGTTTTGCTGACGCCGGCTGATGGCGATCCAGGACCGGCCGGAAAGCTGTTTTTGGCCACACGAATGCTGGCACGTCGAACAGCGATGCCGGGTACTGCGTTTGTCAGGGAATTGGTCGAGCTTCTGTCTATCCGATGGGACACGGAGCTGTCCTCGATCGCGGATCTCGCCGATGTGGCAATCCAGTCCGGGCGCGCGGCCCCCATTGCGATCGCTGATCTGGTATCCGCGATCATGGCGCTTCGTCCGGACGCGGAAGTCCTGGCTCTGGCTTTGGCAGACATCGTACTGGCCCAGAAGCTGAGATGGGCGCGACCCGTGCCGCTTCTGCTACCTGTACGGTTTGGGTCTGCATTCCGCACCATCGGCGGAAGAGGTCGAGTGCGGCCAGGTGAGCCAGCTTATCCCAAGGCAATTTGTCTGGCGCTGGTCAGCAGTGTCGAGGCGGCGCTTCAATCTGCCGCCGACATTGATCGCCGTGCCGCTCGGTTAATGGCAGCAGTGCCAAAGGTGAGGACCAAGGGGGGCGATGCGGTTATCCAAAAGCTACTTAATGAAGACGCGCTTCCGGCCTCGGCGCCAGGGTGCCATCTGTCACGCTGGGCAGCCACTCGATTGTTTGAGCGACTGGAGAGTTTGGAAGCGGTGCGGGAACTGTCCGGCCGCTCTTCCTTTCGAATTTATGGGTTATGACGATGAGGGGAGCGAGCGCAGCAAAAACAAGTCAACGCCAAGCGAAAGACCGGCAGCAGAAGTCCTTTATGATCGTGAGCTCGAGGGACTGCCTCCAGAACTGCGCTGGCGTGAGTGGATGTTGCGGGTAGAGGCGGTGACATTCGCCTCGTCCGAACCGGTCAGCCGCGAGATGCTGGCGCGGGTGGTCGGCAAAGAGTGCAGTATTGATCTGTTGGTTGATGACCTCATCGACGAATTACGAGAGCGACCATACGAACTCGTGTTGGTCGCAGGCGGATGGCAGCATCGCACCCGAGCGCGGTTTGCTGAGACAATTCGCATTTCGACCGCTCCCGCGAGATCAATTGCACCACGGCTGTCAGAGACCGAGTCTATGGTGTTGACGGCGGTGGGATATTTTCAGCCGATCACCCGGGCCGAATTGTCAGAGATTTTCGGCAAGGAGGTCAGTCGTGACACGATCGCCGGCCTGCGAGATGCGGGCCTCATCGTATCAGGGCCGAGAAGTCCGACACCCGGTGCGCCCTACACCTATGTGACAACACCCCGATTTCTGTCGGTTTTTGGCTTTGAGACCCTGCGTGACCTTCCCAACATCGAGGCACTCGAGGATGTTGGTCTTCTGAGCAGGCGAGGCAAGTTCGATACCTCCAACAAAGATCTTGCCGACATCGCTTCTGGTGGACATGACGCCGATGAGGCCGACTGATATCCTTTCTCATCGTGAGTTCGTTCGATAACGACCTTTTCTTCGCGATCCGATGTACCCCAGTAACTTGGAATGAAGCAATGCGCTGATATCCCGACGCGCGGTTTTCAAACTGACATGCCAAGTCGGAACGATCTCCTTCGCACTGAAGCGCTCACCCATTCTGATCTGCTCCAAAAACCATATCTGTCGCTGATTGAAGGATTGTGGTTCAGGGTCATCTTTAGGGTCACGTTCAGGGACACTTGTGAACAACTGGCTGTTTGCGATCCCTGTCATTGCAAATGAATGATAGTCGCGTGCATGTGTCTGCCGGCAACTGATGTTCTCGGTAGATCATGATTTGTGGTGCTCTGACTGCTGCACCTGCGCTCCGTGCGGGGATCATTATCTTTCTCGACACAATCAATGGTTGATTACGAAAAGACACGTGAACTTTTCATTGACAGATCCTGCGGAGGGCGGTATTCATTCGTCATCGATCTTTTGCTTGCCGAGCTTTGTCTACCGCGCGATTGGCACCGCGCTCTAAGCGAATTTCTCTTTCAAAATCAGTCGGTTCTTGCCCGCGTTGCATTCGTTACGCGGTACATCACTCTATGCTTGGAAAGGGTTCATCATGACCACTGGCACAGTAAAATGGTTTAATTCCACAAAGGGCTTCGGCTTCATTCAGCCTGACAATGGCGGCGCAGATGCATTTGTTCATATCTCGGCTGTCGAGCGTGCAGGAATGCGAGAGCTTGTAGAAGGCCAGAAGATTGGTTTCGAACTTGAGCGCGACAACAAGTCGGGCAAAATGTCTGCGACCAATCTGCAGTCTGCATAAGTGAGATCCGCTTCCCTTTGACCACGGATGTACTGGCACTGCCGGGAGCAATTTCATTGAGGCCAGGCGTTTCGCCTGGCCTTTTTTATTTTGGCCTTGGGCCAGATAGGTAGATAACATGACACAAAGACACAGCAGGCCCCGCCAACAAGCCGAGATCGCGTTCAAAAAGCTTCAGGCTTCTGTCATCGCATCGGATCTTGACGAGCATGATCGGCAAGCCGAGGCGCGGGATGAGAAGACAGCGCGGCTTAGAGCCGCACGCCTCGCAAAAGAGCTTGCCGACCGAACATCTGCGGCAGCAGCACTCATCGCAAGGCGATCCGTGAGGACGCCACCCACTCTCGCGACCGACTGGGCGCATTCGGATCGCATTGGCACTAGTTTCCAGTCCAGCCGTAAGAGCCCTTGGTCAACAATGACGAGGGCACTTGAATTAGCAAAGGAAGACCAATGTCATCGACGACAAGTGAGTTGAACACCATTAACACCGCCTGGCAGATTGCCGTCCAGGAAATCCTGAGGATGGTTATTCGCGATCTTTATCGCGGCGAAGGCGAGGCGCAGTTCAAAGAACATCTTGAACGCATTGAGGCCGCAGCTGTTGACAGTATCCAGACTGACCTGAGATTTCGGGGAACAGACGAGTGGACAGAGCTGCTCGTCAAGGAAAAGGCCAGCAATTTCGTCACGACCTTGCTGACATCATTTACCTTCGACCGGGCATGATTTCGCACTCTTACGGTTTCAGTTCCAGCGCAGTCCGGGGGCGACTTTAGAGAACGAAGAGGGGCACTGAACATGACAGACTTCAAGCAGTTTGCTACAAGTTCGAATGGCGACAGCTGGTTCGTTGGGAAACGACAAGACGGTGTGGCCGTTGTGCGTCACAAGGCAAACGCCGCGTCTGGTGGACATGAGACGATATTGCGCGTTGAAGAGTTCTTGCTTCTGAGGCACGACAGCCCCGAGCAGGCGGCACTGTGATTAGGCCCTTTAATTGCGGATGCTTGTCAAGCACCTGCTCCATCCTTGCCGGGGTCATGGTCCTTTTCGAGGTCTTCGCCTCACGATCATGTTCGGGTCCAGTGCTTCAACGTATGGAACGGAATACGGCGTAGCCGTTTTCAGCCTAATCAACGAAGTCACTGCAACCACCGTCCCGGCGGGGACTTTGCAGGCCCGCTCGGGCCTACAAATTATAGAATCCTATGTTTCTTTTCCGGCGCTCCATTCGAAGGTCGTACCGTCGACCCAAATGCAGTGAAGGATGACAGCGAGCTTACGAGCTACGGCGACCTGCGCCTTTTTCATCCCGCTGCGCTTGGCCAGCCTCAATCCCCAAGCCTTCAGCGAGCACCATTTCTTTGTCCGATGTAGTAACACGGCTGCGGCTTCGAACAGGTGTCCCGGATCAGCGCCTTTGAGACAGAAGTGTTTTAATTGAGAAGAGAGGATTTTCGGCTCATCGTAGCTCTATCAAAGGAAGCGAAGATGAGACAGAAAACCGTGCCACAGACATCGGCGGCCGAGAAGACGATCAAGGATATCCGCCGCGCGACGCGCAAGCACCATTCGTCGGAGGAGAAGATCAGCCGCCTGATCGCCACACGCTCTCCTTTTTGTAAAGGGCATCGGCTTAGGGCCCCGCCTCATGCCTCGACCGTCTTCAAATGGGGGTGCGCCGGACCTACTCGATAAATTCGACCACGACGCCCGGCTTGACCATTCCAGCCAGTTCCTCGACGTCCCAGTTGGCTAGCCGAACACATCCATGCGAGCCAACCTTGCCGATAAGCTCGGGTTCAGGCGTGCCATGAATCCCGTAGGTCGGTTCGGTGAGGTCGATCCAGACTGTCCCGACAGGACCGTTCGGCCCGCTCGGCAGTTCAAGGATCTTCTTGTTGTTGCCCTGCTGGAAATTGATCTTCGGATTGTAGGTGTACGTCGGCATTCGCGACACGCCCTTGACCTTGTGTGTCCCGGTTGGAGAGGGTGAATCCTCGCTGCCGATCGTCGCTGGATAGACCGCCAGCAGTGAGCCGTCTTCGGCGAAAGCGAAGACCTGCGCCACCTTGCGGTGAACCTCAATCCGCCTAACCGATCCGGACCTGGCGGCGCCGGGAACGGCGACGGCGATCGTCTCGCCCGGCTTGAAGGCCGCCGTCGGATTGAGGGCCTTGATCAGCGCGATATGCGTGTGGAACCGCTCGGCAAGCTTCTCCGCAATGCTGGTGTAGCCGAGATGCTCCATCCTGGCCTGTTCGGCATAGTCTTTTGGAATGCTCTCGACGATATCCTCTCCGTCTTCTTGCGTGATGGCATAGGCCTGGATGGCCGGGGCATCATCGGTCAAACGGCCCAGTACGTCGGGATCGAGCTTCCCATCCACTGGCAGACCCTGAAGCGCCTCGAAACCGGCAATCGCTTTCGTCAGGTTGTCGCCTAAATAACCGTCGATGACGCCCGGCGATGAACCAGCCCGGTCGAGCAGGACCTGCAGATGCACGATGGCGGGATTGGGCTCGGTCTGTTTTTCCGCCGGCGCCTCGATCGGAAGGGACGCGATCGCCGCGGTATTGACGGCTTGTGCGTCGATCGGCGCTGCAAAGGCTGGGGAACAGAGCGTTAGAGCGGCGGTCAGTGAAAAGTACCGAAAGGCATTCTGCATGGAGGCTACCGATAAATTAGGGAGAGACTCTCCACCCGGTGGATGGAGAGGCTTCATTGGAGAAAGGTCAAGCAAGGAAGAAGGCCGCCGTTTCCGGCGGCCTTCATCTTGTCAAATCGTGCGGCGAGTGGTGGTTTCGGCCAGAAGCAACGCCTTCTTCGTGCCGTAGGAACCGCCGAACCAGGCCGCCACAGCCCCGAGCAGGAGGGCGAAGAAGCCCAGGATCGCGCCGGCCGACACTGCCTTGGTGGCCGTCTGCGCCGCCTCGAGCGCCTGCTGCTTGGCCGCAGCAACATTGTCGCGATAGGTCTTCTCGTACTGCTCGACCTGGGTGCGGGCCTGATCGACCGGGATGTTCTGTGCCTTGGCGATCGCATCAGCGGCGCGATTGCGGGCATCTGCGGCCTTTGCCTGGTCACCGGTCACGGCAGCCTGGACCGCCGAAACGGCTGCATCACGCAGGGCTGCCGGATCGTTGCCGCCAGACGCGTCACGGATCTGTTGCTCTATCCCGGCCATCGGGTTTGCAGAAGTCGCAAGGGCAGGGGCTGCCGACGTGGCAGCGGTCGCGGCCGTCTGGCCAACGCCACCGACAATGCTGGACAGACCACTGAACGCGCCGCCGATGAGGGCACCGACCGACGTGGTCAGCAGGTAGAGGATGACAAGAGTGGTGACAGCCCAGGTGGTTACACCTTGATACCCGCCGGTCGAGCGGCTCGGACGGCCGGACAGGCGGCTGGCGGCATAACCGCCGACGAAGGAAGCAATAATGCCGGCCACAACGAACCACGCGCCACCGGCTATGGAAAAGGTGCTTGCATTCGGGTTATCATAGGTTGCGGGATCGATCACGGCGGCGCCGATGCCCACTCCCAGAAGATTGAGGAGGAACTGGACGGCAAGCGCCAGGACGACCCCGGCGAAGATCGCGCCCCAAGACACCTTATGCAATGTGGCTGTAAGGGAGGGGTCGACATAAGCCGCTTCGCGCGACACGTGGACGGAGACAGGTTCGGTCATGGTGCATCCTCTTGATCACGGGAACGTGAGTGCCACACTAACGCGGCAATTGCCTTTCGGTTCCCGTACCACAAGAAACAAAAAAGACCGGCGATGAGATCGCCGGTCTCTGCTGCAGTTACATCAAACGAAGAGCCTTGATTAGTCCTTGCGGACGGCGCGGTCGGACCGCTCGTCTTCGACTTCCACCTCGGTACGGCGGACGCTAGCGTTGATGGTCTCCTCGCGCTGCTCGGCGGTCTTGCGCAGCGCGATCTCTTCGACGACGCGCGCATCCTTCGAGACGACAGCCTCTTCATGGTGCTCTTCTGCCTCGATCGTGCGGTCGACGAACGCGTTTTCCGTTCCCGATACAGGGCGGTCGACCGTGCGACGCTCGATGCTGACGTTCTCGTCGCGCAGCGATACCTGTTCGCTGACAGGATTTTCGACCACGTAGGAACGGACACGGACGCGGCCATGGTTGAGGTCGCGCTTGCCGACACGAAGCTCTTCCTCGACCACCGGGATAACCTCTTCACGGCCGGCATCCAGGGCTGCCGTTCCGGTTGCGCCGGCACGATTGGCGGAGGCGCCATACGACCTCACGGTCTCCTGCTGGTTCCAGCCTTCCGAGCGCCAGCCCTGGGCGCGCTGATCGAGATCGATGCTGCCCTCGTCATCGAGGATATCGATAACCTTGTCATAAGAGGCGGCGGTGACGTTGCTGACAGTTACTAGATAACCACCGCGGCGAAGGCCTTCGGAATAGACGGCGCGATCCTCGTCGGGAAAGAAGAAGTCTTCCAGCTTCTCCCAGAAGCCCTTGTGCTCGGAGGCAACCTCAGTCGAGGTAGTAGACTCCTTGCCGGCGACGACGCGAATGCCGTCGCGGGCAATCCCGGCTTCGGCAAGGCGTTCGACGGCGGCATCCGCATCGCTGCGGTTTTCGAAGAAGGCCGTCACCGTGTTAGACGAAGAGGCGCCGTAGGACGATGTGGTTTCGCTATAGGTCATGAGTTTCTCCTTTTCTCGGATTAATAATTGGCTTAGGGGTCGTCGCGCTCGATCGTGGCACGTTGCTTGCGCAGTTCGACCGGAATGGTAACGTCCTCGGTGGTGGCGACGCGGCGGATGTGGATCTCTTCGACCAGCATCAGACGCTTCTCGACAACGAGAACCTCCTCCATCACAGGCACGATGGTCACGTCACCGTCCGTGCGAACGGCCGGCGCTTCTGACACTTCACGTCCGATTGCCACACGCGTCACCTCGACATTCTCGCTGTCGAGGCGTGCCTCCGCTGCTTCTGTAACAAACTCGGTTTTGGTGCTGACGCGGACGCTGCCGTCTATGACGGCGCGCTTGTCGATGACAAGCTGTTCTTCGATCACCGAGAGTTTCTCGTCAGGCTTGGTCATCCGCATTCCAGATTGTTGCGACAAGCATTGAACGAGCGGAGTCCAACCTTGGTTCCTTGAAAAAGGTCACACGTCACCAGCTGAGCAAAAATCGCCCAAGGCCGGAACAAAGTATTGACGCAGTGATTTTGTGGCTCACGAGGAAAGGTAAGCATGATGAATATCCTGATCGTCGAAGACCAGTGGCTGCTACCTGGCGCGGTCGAAGAGGCGGTATTGTCGCTCGGGCATGAGGCCATCGGGACGGCAACCACGGCAAAGGAAGCGTATGAGCTTGCCGACAAGGCAGAGGTTGCCTTTGTCGACGTCAATCTGATCGATGGTGCGACAGGCCCAGAGATTGGCCGACGTCTCGCAGCAGACGGGGTCACCGTCGTCTTCATGCCCGGCAATCCGGAACAGCTTGGCTCAGGCGTCGGAGGCGCTCTCGGAGTAATCTCAAAACCGGTGATGGACCTGGAGCTGGTCGAGACGATCCAATACGCAACGGATCATCATGCCGGGCGAGACTGCATTGCTCCCAAGCGCTTTATTGCGTTTCATTGATCGCTACCTGGCAAGACCCTTCTATTCGTCGAGCTCGTTTCGTGTGACGCTCGCCAACTCGTGGAGCCCCTCGGCGCGGCCTGGCTCCTCGTCAGCGGCCAGAATAACCGCGTAGAAGGCGGCCCGACATATTTCTTTTTTAGACGCAGCAGCGTGTTTCTTTCTGACCGCGTCTACGAGATCCTTCGGTCGCATTCGCGGGAGAGCGAGTTCGGCGATCGTCCGCGCGATATCCTCAATGTCTGATGCCAGTTCTCTTGCCATCACCTTCTCCATTCGAAGATGAGATAGCGAAGGGAGATGACAGCGCGATGTCAGAACGCGTCTGGTCCGCTCAAAGTCAGATTTGCATTCTCAGGCGCGTTTCCGGATGCGTCAGGTCAGGCCGCCCCCAACGATACGTTTCGCCGCTCAAGCGAGAGTGTGTAGGCGGGTAAATTCCGTCAACTTCCCGACTGAAGCCGCATCTTGCGCAAGCGCTCGGTCTTCAGCCGCCGCTCCTCCGCCTCCGCCTTGATTGACGCCATGGCGCTGGCATGCGTTGCGTCGAAGCGTTGCTTCCTGTCCGCCAAGGAGCTCTTCTCGCGGTTTCGTTTTCGTGGAATGTCGTCATCTTTCCATCACGATGAACTAATGCTCAGCAAAACAGCGACAAGTAGAGGGGGACGTCAACAAGAAGAATGTACGACAGGGTACGGTGCTGATGCACCATCGGAACTTATCGTTTCGGGATGACGTTATCTGGCACCTCATCCTGGAGAGCCCCGATGGCCGACGATCCCAAATCTTCTTCACCCGCAGTTCAGGCTTGGACTTCCCCTTCAAAAATGGAGGGCTTCTGTTAGACAAGACTGACAGGAGACTTAGAATTGAAGCAGCGAGAATT
>NZ_VEWK01000030.1 GCF_006376675.1 Brucella pecoris | reverse complement strand
CGACAAGCCGGATGATCTCATGCTTTTCGGAGGCGGGATATCTCATTCGTCGTCGCCCCCATCCCCGATCATGCTTTATGGAATGGCCCGCCCCTTTCCCCAGGGTCTGTTAGGATGCTGTCGTGTGCGAAGAAGAAAGGAACGAGCCAATGACTATTGTGATCCTTGGAGTTGATCTGGGCAAGACATCTTGTAGCGTCGTGGGTGTTGATGCAACTGGCGCGGTAGTTGCTCGCAGGACGATGCGTCGTCAGACCCTAATTGATTACGTAACGAAACTTCCGACTTGCGTTGTAGCGATGGAAGCGTGTTGTGGAGCTCATCATCTTGGTCGGCTGTTTGCGGCACAAGGCCACGAGGTTCGGCTGATGTCGCCAGAATATGTTCGCCCGTACATCAAGGCCCAGAAAAACGATGATCGGGACGCTGAGGGGATTGCCGAAGCTGCATCTCGACCGACCATGCGTTTCATCGATCTTAAGAGCGAGGAGCAACTGGATATCCAAACACTGCATCGGGTGCGTAGTCGGCTTGTGGCAGAGCGAAGGAATCTGATCAATCAGCTTCGCGCAATTCTGTTGGAACGTGGGATCATCTTCCCGGTCGGACGGAAAAAGTTCGAGATCGGCATGGATGCTCTGCTCGCAGAGAGCACCGAAATATTATCTCCACGTACGCGTCAGCTGGTTGGCGATTTGCGTGTGGAATGGAAGGGCCTCGATACGAAGATCGAAGCCTTGAATACTGAACTTATCCAACTTGCACGCAATGATGCGGCCATGCGTAGACTGACGTCTATCCCCGGCATAGGTGTGCTCAATGCTACGGCCCTGGTGGCTGCAGTGGGAGATGCAAGCAGCTTCAAGAAAGCGCGCGATCTGGGTGCCTGGCTCGGACTGGTCCCTAAACAGCACAGCACCGGCGGCAAACCCCGGCTGCTTGGAATATCAAAACGTGGCAACACTTATTTACGCACTCTGCTCATTCATGGAGCTCGCGCAGCGTTACCGTCCCTTTCAAGAACTGACACGCCTCTGGGGCAATGGCTGAAGTCCATGATCGAGCGCGGCGTACACCGTAACGCCGTGGTTGTAGCGCTAGCAAATAAGCTGGCGCGGATAGCATGGGCTGCCTTGCGCAAGGAAACTGGCTTTGACCGCAGTCATCCGATAGCTGCGTAATCGATCGGCTACGCACCATCAAAAGCGTAGCCCAACGAGGTTTGCAGGAAGGATCGTGAAGATGGCCTGACAGTCGAACGGCGTTTGGAAAGCCCGGTCAAAAAAATGGTACCTGTTGCCGAGGTCTTTATTGGGGCTCTGAACGTGCGGATGTCCATCTTGGCCATGAGCTTGCTCATGAGACCGTATACGTTGACGCAGACTGATCAGAACACCGTAAAATCCTCTTGCAACGGGGCGGGCCATACGTTTTTTGAGCAGGCGGTTTTCCAGAGTGACGTCGGCCAGCGCCTCCTTCAGGTCACGGCTTTCACGACGCAGCGCTTTTACTTCGTCGCTGGTGGCAGAACGGGCGGTGTCGCCTGCAAGACGCTTCTTGCCTGCCTCGAGGAATTCTTTCGACCAGCTATAATAAAGGCTCTCGGCGATCCCCTCACGGCGGCAGATCGCAGCAATGCTGTCTTCCCCGCGCAGACCTTCCAAAACAATACGGATTTTATCCTCGGCTGAATAATGTTTACGCGTGGCACGACGGATATCTTTGATCGTCCTCTCCGCAGAAGACGTTTGGGGAACGGGTTTCTGTCTCATCTTTGCGTCCTTTGATAAAGCTATGATGAGCCGAAAACCCTCTCTTCTCAGTTAATACAATTTGGTCTCATGGGCGTTGATGTCGGACAGCCGCACAGCAGCTTGGCCGCGACTGGGTCGGTATTGAACTGGACAAGAACCACCATGCCACCGCCTGCAAACGGCTGGCATCCATGCCGCGTGACCGGGTGGCGGCATAAGCCGCCCCTCATTCTCCCGTAAGTTGCTGCCGCCCTTGCGGCGTTCGGCATCGGAAGGTTTTGGCAGAAAGATTTTCCCCTACATGCTTCATGGAACTGATTGCTACTGGCTTTTATAGGTCCATCACCGATGGCCGCCTCTATCTTTACGCAAAAAACGGCGTCTCGCCGGACACGTCCGGCTCGCATCCACGCGAACGACGATCGTTACGACGATTCAGACTTGTCGTCAGGCCGCACCAGTTCGACATGGCTGACGCCAAGCGCCTGCGCGAGTTCATAGAGCGTGATGACTGTCGGATTGCGCCGCCCCTGCTCAAGGCCGCTCAGATATTGCTGGCTAAAACCGGAACGCGCCTCGACATCTTCCTGTGTCAGGCCCTTCTCCCGACGCAGGCGGGCAAAATTCCGGCCAACAAGTTTGCGCATATCCATGCGCCGGAAGATCGCCGTTTACATACTTTAAGTTTATCAACTATAATATGTATTACGCGATAAGAGGCCGATGCAGGAATTCTCGTTTCACTATCCTCGTCATTCCCGATTTTCACGGCAAACGTGATTTTCCAGATTGCCTGTTGGCCCTGCGCCGGACATGGCGTAAAAATCTCAACCGGCATTCAACTTTTGTCGCATGAAGCGAGGCCGTCATGAGCAGCAAAGCCGAACTGAAGGATGCACCACCGCAAAGCCTGACCGTGACTTCCTATGACTGGGATTACCGGGTTGAATATCTGCGGCTTTTGGATGCCGATGCTGATGGGGCAGACTGGCAGGAAGCCATGGAGATCATATTCGGACTTGATGTGGGTGCAGACCCCGAACGTGCGCGGCGCATTCATGACAGTCATCTGGCGCGAGCTAAATGGATGACACATACCGGCTATCGGCATTTGTTGCAGCCTCATCATTGAGGTGCGGTGTTCACCGCGCGACCGCACGGAATCATCATCGAGTGCATATGGTTGTGTTACACCCGGTTCCACCTGCCGGGCTTTTCTGTCTTTCGTTTCCGCGTCACGCTTCATGACATATCCATGACTGAGACGTAGGCATGTGTTCCGGCTCCATATGATGTCGGATCATTCCTGCATAGCGACTGTGTTTGAGAGTAACGAAGCGTTGCCCGGCCCATTCCTTCCCGGCAGTGCTTGTGTGCGGAGTTCAGACCATGAAGCCAGATACAAGGGAATGGAATAAATCCAGCAATTACGATCCCATCGATGCGATGGAAGTGGATGGCGTGGCATGGGAGTTTTTGCGCCGTAACCAGCAATACCAGGCGGATTACAAAAACAGCACTTTACAAGAGCCTGAACCTGCCGAAAGCGAAACGGACGGCATTCAGTCATCACCCGACAGCGGCATCCCCAAAAAATGGGGGCTGCGATTTTGCCGCCGATCCAAGGTTGACGTGCCAGCAGCAACCACTGTTCTGGCTCCCTGAACTCGATACCGGCACATTGTTCATGACTGCCCTGCCCGACTGGTTTCAACCGCATGTCAGCGAACAGGCATCGCAGCGTTCTGTCTCGACTCCATCTTTTTCCATTTCCGGCGAACCGGTTCTGGCGTCAGAGGGGCAGTATTTCCGCATTGAGGCGTCGAACGTCAGAATGCCGACTGTCTATCTCAGTGGGAGAGAACAGAACCGAGACCGTCCCAACTGCGATTTTCACCGAAGCGCGTTTATTATCCCGCACGACGAACACCTACTGGATCGAACAGAAACGCTCTTGCGTTTTTGTCGTCTGGCCAAAGGTCTGCACTCACCTGACAACAGACTGACGCCAAGCCAGAAGTTACGCCTGCGCCAGATGCTGCAAGCCGCCGACGGTGATGAACAAGGCGCATCAGGCCCGGAGATTGCCGAAGTGATCTATGGGCGAAGCCGCGACAAGGGCCGGGCCTGGTATGAGTCCACCTATCGCTTCAGGGTGCATCGCCTGATCGAAGATGGCCGCGCCATTATCGATAGCGGTTATCGTCTGCTGCTGCGGCCAAAGCGGCGCGGATAGTAGCGCGCTCATTTCCCCATCTCACAACTTTATAATCGCCGTTTCGCGGCAGTCTGTTCAAAGCGCATCTGCTTTTCACGCAGCTTTTTCCCTGTCCTCACCTGTGCGGATTCATCGTTGCCGTTTGCGCACATCCCGAGCATGCCGGTTTCCCGCCACCGTGCTTCTGTGCCGCCGATTGTATCGCGCGGCCTGTCGCAACGCACGGAGCCACGATCATGCCCCCTGTCATACCCGGAATGCCGCCACGTTACCTTCGCACGCCAGAGGCTGCGACCTTTCTCGGCCTGTCACACAGGACACTGGAAAAGCATCGCACCTATGGAACAGGTCCCGTCTATCGCAAGATCGGCGGGCGTGTCGTCTATGCCCTTGAAGACCTTCAGGCATGGGTGGCGCAGGCGACTGTCAAATCGACCTCCGATCCCTCCGGCGGCGTTTCCCCTGCCCGTCCGCCGCGCAAGCCCCAGCCCATCCGGCTGGATCGTAGCGGCCTGCGCTGAAGGGGATGAAGATCATGACATCCTTAACCAAGCCGGAACCTGAACTTCTGACGACTAAGGAAGCCGCGCATTTTTTGCGGCTTTGTAACCGCACGCTGGAAAAGCATCGCTGCTACGGCACAGGCCCAGCTTACCGCAAGCTCGGTGGCCGCGTCTTTTACGCCGTCCCCGATCTTCAGGCGTGGATTGACGGCGGATTGCGCAATTCCACCAGCGATGCCGTGAAGAAGCCCGTTCTTCCAGCAAAAGCACATTCCGCCCTGGCACCCCGCTACCGGCAGGACAGTTTTACGACAGGAGGCAGCAGAAATGAATGCTGATGCTCCCTTCCCTGATGAAACAGGCAACAAAGGTCGGTTCAAAAGCTTAGTTTTAGCAACAACTGATATCCGGCCCAAACCGCAACTGACCCATGTCGAACTCTATTTCCTGCGCAAGCAGGTGGAGCACTGGATCCGTTTCGGGCATCCGGTGCACGATCATCGCATTGACGACAAGAGCCGCGTGGTGAGTTTCGAGACCAACAGTATTTTTGCCTTTGTGCGCTGGATCTCCAATGGCTACGGCACGCTGATCTCCCGCATCGACATCGTGCGGGCAGTCGAAACCGGTGAACCCTACCAGACCCTGCCCTTTGTCACACCGGGCGGCGACATTCTCCTGCGCATTCATGGCTGGCCAAAGGTTCAGCAGGTGCTGGACGTCATCGACACAATCGAAAAGCTCGGCATCGATCCTGCAAACGTATCGCCGGACTACTGGCGGCATGTGCATAACCGTCTGACCGCCAACCAGCCGTTTCGGCCCTATTCCAGAGAACAGCACAAGGCATGGTTGAAGCGCAAGAGGGTTGCGCCATGACTGCGCGTCGCCTGACAATCCTTTCCATGCTGGCGGGAACCGCGTTGATTGCGCTGCCCGCATGGAATCCGCCCGACATTCGTTTCATCTGGAACGCATCGGCCAGTGTACCGGTCGGGCTGTACCGGATCGTCCCGCTGTATGTGTCAGAGGGCGATCAGCTCGACGTCACAGATCTGGCCGTAGTCGTGCCGCCCGATGATCTTGCGACCTTACTTGATGAGCGCGGCTATCTGCCAAAAGGCGTGCCGCTTCTCAAGCGCGTGCTCGCGCTTGGTGGAACCGAGGTCTGCCGCGTCGCAAGCACCATCATCGCCTACGACATGAGCTATGGCCGCGCGCTGGAACGCGACAGTCAGGGCCGCTCGCTGCCTACCTGGCAGGGTTGCCGAATACTCGCCGACAGCGAAGCCTTCTTCATGAACTGGGACAGTCCTGACAGTTTCGACAGCCGGTATTTCGGGCCACTTCCGATCACAACCGTCATCGGCCGGGCGATCCCGATCTGGACCACCGACTATCTAAACCCTCGCACCGACAATGACAATAATCCGGCACTCAACGCGCCGTGACGCCGCTTTCCCCCAATCGACAACTAACAGAATGGAGCATCATCATGAGCCAGATTGGTACGTTCACCCGTACGACTGATGGTTTCTTCGGCCGCATTCGCACGCTTACTCTAAATGCAGAAGTGACAATCCTTCCGGTAGACAGCACCGACGCAGAGAACGCGCCCGAACGTCGTGTTTTCCTCAACGGTGTGGAAGTCGGTGCTGCTTGGGAGCGCACCGGCGAAAAGGCCGGGACATGGCTTTCCATCACCATAGACGACCCGTCGCTCGTCGAACCGATCCGCGCCCGCATGTTCGAGGCTGATGCAAAGAAAGGCATATGGAGCCTGCACTGGTCGCGCAGAATGCGGCGCGATTGCGAGGCATGAAGACATGCGCCGCAATCGTTCCTGCACATCGTTCTGCACACGCCCCTGGATTGATCGAGCGCCGGTCACTGCCCTCGACCCGATCGCTTTTCGGGCGGTCGTCGCGCGCAGCGAAGGTCAAGGGCGGTGGCGTGTTTTCCAGCAAGCGAACTCAATCTTCAGTGTTTCCCGTCCGGAAAACGGTAGCCGCCGGGGAAGCCTTGCCCTTGACGGAAGCGAGCACGATGGCAGGCTGATGGGCAATGGGGACGGCGGACCATGCGCCGCCGTTGCTGTGCTCATGGCGCTGCTGATCGCAGCGACCATGACCGTTACGCTGCCATACGTGGCGATAGCGGATCCGTTGTCGTCGGCGCGCACAGAAACCGCCGCAGGGCCGTCCAATCCGTGGGCCGATCATATCACCGAAGCGGCCAAGCGTTTCGCCATTCCGGAGCAATGGATACGCGCCGTCATGACTGTCGAAAGCGCTGGCGACGTGCGTGCGCTGTCTTCCGCCGGGGCGATAGGCCTGATGCAGATCATGCCTGCCACATGGGAGGAATTACGCATCCGGCACGGACTTGGCAGTGATCCCTATGATCCCCGCGACAACATTCTGGCGGGCGCTGCCTATCTCGCCGAACTGCATGATCTCTACGGTTCGCCGGGCTTCCTCGCAGCATATAATGCTGGTCACGGACGCTACGAAAAGCACCTTGTCACCGGCGATTTATTGCCAGCCGAAACGCGCGCATACGTGGCGAAGATCGCCCCGCAGATCGACGCAAATGCTGCCGCCACCTTGCAAATAACCGACCGCCCGGCGCGCACTGATTGGTACTACGCGCCGCTCTTCGTCGGTCTTGCGAGGGTTCCATCCGGCGACAATTCAACGGCGGACGATCATCGTTCTGTCCAACCGTACAGCGACAGCACGATCACCGATCTTTCGGCGCTCGCACCTCCCTCCGATGGCCTGTTCATTCCTCGTTCCCGCACTGGAGTTGCAAAATGACGCTTTCCGGCAGCAGTCGCACAATAGCGGACTATTTCGCAGTGTGGAGTGTGGATGGGAGATCATTTGGAACAAATAGGGAACTAGCGCAAGATAAAAGCGCATGCGCAGCAAATCCGATTTCCCTTGCCGGTCAACGATTTGTGCTCTGCATGGCGGTCGGTCGTGGGCATGGATCCCGGCAAGCCATGGGAATTCAGTACCTTGGTATGCACGGGCATTATCGGGGTTTGGAGGGAATGACTGATGACCAGCAAAGATGACACATTTAGCATCCGTCCGGGCCGTATCCACTCCACACGCCCATCTGCCAGACCGAAGACATTTATTGCGCAGATATTGAAGGCGGCAAATCGTTCTGGTCCTCTGCCCGCGCGTTCTTGGGGTTCTGCTTCCCGTTCAGGTGCTTTTACCGCAGGCAAAGGCCGCTCGACTTTTGGCCGGGGCCATACCGCCTTCGGGCGATCGCGCCTCTTCAGCCCTGCCCGCCATGTGGTGATCAAGGCCCGCATCGTCCGGCATTCAGGAAGGGCATTTTCCTCGGCACCACTGTCAGCCCATCTCTCCTATCTGCGTCGCGATGGCGTCACCCGTGATGGTGAAACAGCTTCGATGTTTCACCGCGATAGTGATCGTGCCGATCATTCTGCCTTCTCCGAACGCTGTTCCGGCGACCGGCATCATTTCCGCTTCATCGTCTCTCCAATGAAAGAACTCAAGGGGCAAAATGCTTATTCTGCGTCGCATTCCCTGGGCTCTGTTATGTTGAGACCGGCATTTTCGCCGATCGGCTAAATCTTCTTCGTTCGCAGGACGGGGCCTTTGCCGTCCTGCGGTGCTGAACCATTCTCCAATTCGTGCCCCTAACACCGGCCTGTTTGTCGGTTTCGGTCACATAGTGGCGTTCGGCTCCCGGCTTCCCATTCTCCTGAAGAGCGCAGCCCGGACGTGCCGGGCTCGCTAGAAGACAATCAGGACAGCCGGGATATCGTCGACGACGGACCTTCTTTGCTGTTGGTACCGCGCCGCTCGTAAGGGCGCTGGTCACGCAGGATCTGGAAGGTGATCGTCAAAAGTTTGCGCGCGATCGCAACACGCGCTTTGTTCACTCCTCTGAACTTCAGATGTTCGTACTGGGCGCGAAGCTGCGGGTCTGTCGCGATGGCCGGCTGAACGGCCTCGACAAAAGCCCAGCGCAGCCACTTGTTGCCCTGCTTGATAATCTTGCCGTGGTAAGTCTTGCCGCCCGACGAATAGGTCGAGGGCACAAGTCCGGCATAGGCGGCCAACTTCTTCGGATTGCGGAAACGGCTGATGTCGTCAATCTCGGCGTCGATCAGCCTGGCGAAGAACTCCCCGATACCGGGGATGGTCTTCAAAAGCTTCACCTTGCCATTGGTCTTCGTCATAGCCCGGATCGTGGCTTCAGACTGCTTGATCCGCTCATTGATGTCGCCGATGAATTCAAGCCCACGATCGATCTGGACGCGGTCGATTTCTGAAACGTCAATCGCAGCGAGCTGCTGGCGGCCTGTCTTGCCGAACAGATCAGTCGGTTTCTTCAATTGCGCCGTTTGCTCCGGATAGCGGTCGAACACGGTCACGACCCGGTTCTTTGTCATCGTGCGCAGCCGCACATAGAACATCCGCTCTCGAAGTGCGAGGCGCAACTCCCGCACCCTGTCTCCGGGAGCCCATGCCTCCGGCACCAGATCAGCTCTGAGCAGATGCGCCAGCACCGTCGCGTCGATCTTGTCGGTCTTGATCTTCGCGTCGGCGATCGCCTTGACCTTCAATGGGTGGGCGAGAACGACATCATCACAAATGTCGTCGAGCCAGTCGTACATCACCATCCAGTTGCGGGTGGCTTCCATCACAGCATGACTGTTCTGGCGATACCGTTCCAGAAACGAACCGAGAGACTGGCGGTCGTTCTTCACTCGCCCCGATCGCAATGTCTTCCCGCAGGAATCCTGGACAATCAGGTGGCTGTAGCTTTTGTGGTAATCCACGCCAATGTGATAATCATAAGGTGCAGTCACGTTTTGCACTCCTTCCTTAAGTTCGTCAAAACAAGGGAAAGATAAGCCAAACGGCGCAAAACGTGACTGTCCCAAGATCATCGGCATGTCAGCGATCCGTTCTCTCGATGGGCGCGGCATCTTTCATGCCACCTCCTGAGGATGCCGGTGAGATGGAAGACCTGCGTGCATTCACCCGCGATCTCGCCAGACAGATGGAAGCCGATCTTGGAACGGACCTAGACTGGATCGCCGTCGAACACTGGAATACCGACAATCCCCACGTGCATCTGCTGGTGCGTGGTGTTGATGATAAGGGCAAGGATCTCGTCATCGCCCGTGATTATATCAGTACAGGCCTGCGCTCGCGTGCCGAAGACCTGGTTTCCATCGAACTCGGACCGAAACCTGAGCATGAGATAACCAACGCCCTTGAGCGCGAAATCGATGCCGACCGCTGGACGCGTCTCGACGGTGCCATCCGCAGCCTTGCTGAGGAAACCGGCCATGTCGACCTTCGGCCTGACAACGGGATAACCGGTTCCGACGATCCTGAATTCCGAAGACTGCTCATTCGTCGGATGCAAAAGCTGGAAGACATGGGGCTGGCTACGTCGAAAGGTTCTGGCGAATGGACTCTGAAGAACAACGCGGAAAAGACGCTGCGCGAACTTGGAATGCGCGATGATATCATCAAGACGATGCATCGTGCCTTCACGTCACAGGGACAGGATCGCGGCATCGGTGATTACGCCATAGACAGCGCATCAACTCTGTCAGGAGACACACCTGTCATTGGCAGGCTGGTGGAAAAGGGACTGCATGACGAACTGACCGGCGAAGCCTATGCCGTGATCGATGCCACGGACGGACGGGCGCATCATGTCCGCTTTCGTGGTGTCGAGGTCTTTGAGCACGCACCGGACATCGGCGGCGTTGTCGAGGTCAGGCGTTTCGGCAGCCCGGACGATCCAAAGCCGACACTGACGCTGGCCAACCGTTCCGACCTCGATCTTCAGCACCAGATCACAGCACCCGGTGCTACATGGCTGGATCATCGTCTGGTTGAATCCGATCCCATGCCGCTGGCCGAGAGAGGTTTCGGCGCGGAAGTTCGGAATGCCATGTCCGCACGTGCGGAACATCTCACTGAGGAAGGTCTCGCCCGCCGCCAGGGCCAGCGCATCATCCTGCAGCGTAATCTGCTTTCCACTTTACGAAGCCGCGAACTGGACGCTATGGCCCAGCGCCTTGCCACTGAGACCGGCCTGCATCATCTCGACAAGGCCAAGCCCGGCGAATATGTCTCCGGCACTATCCGCCAGCGTCTCGATCTTTCCTCCGGCCGTTTCGCCATGATAGAGACCGTCGATCCCGATGGCGGCCCCGGCTTCCGGCTCGTGCCATGGTCGAAGGAGATCGACAGGAACATCGGCCGGCACATCACCGGCGTCATGCGCGATACGGGCGGCATCGACTGGGGCATCGGACGCAGCAGAGGCCTCGGCTTGTAATGATCACCGACCTTTTTGCACGAGATAACCGCCGTTTGCTTTACGGCAATGCCAACGCGCTTGCCCAGGCGGAGACTATCCCTGCATGGTCGCAGGAGACCAATCGCCAAGACACAAAGGACTTGGGTTTTCGTCATGCGCACCCGCCTCAATCTGACACTGCCTGCAGAACTGGTGGTGAAGATCAATGATGTCTCATCGCGGAAAGGGCTATCTCGCTCGGCAATCGTTGAGGCAGCCGTGTCATCCTTTCTGTCGCCCGACGGACCCGACCGGATGGAGGCAGCCTTTACGCGGCGGCTTGACCGGCTGACCCGGCAGGGACAACGGCTGGAACGCAATATCGGTATCGCCACAGAAACGCTGGCCTTCTTCATCCGCTTCTGGCTGACCGTGACGCCACCACTGCCACCGGATGCTCAAGCCTCAGCTCGTGCAAAAGGCAATGAGCGGTTCGATCACCTTATCCAGGCAATAGGCAGGAAACTGCAAAGCGGTAGCAGCATTTTGGACGAGATTCCATTTGATGTTTCCCCATCTGTCGAACAGTCGGACAGGAAAAGTGAACAGGGAAACTGAGGCACACGGCCTTCGCTTCAATTGTCATCGCGTTTATGTGACGCTGGAAGGAGTATCAAAAATCAGGGATGGTCATATGTGAATGAAGTCAGAAGTGTGGTGACAAAGTTACTTGCCTTCTCCTTGACCAGCGTTTGGGTCCATTCGTTCGTTCCACATAGCCGTAGGTCTGTATAAATGCTGTCAACAGCCGCCTCTTCGATCCGCTTTATGTTTGACAGAAAAGCGGTCTCTCCCTCAGCATAATACATGTCGCGGATTACCATTCGCAGGATTTCCTGAATAGCGATCTGCCAGGCTGTATTGATTGCCTGAAGCTCACCAGTGGATGATTCTGGCATAGAAGGCTCCTTTCGACGTGACGTAACTTTGGCAGCGGTTCACGCTGTTTTATCGGACGCCATCTGTCATCGGGTGAAAAAATCGCAGCGCGCATATTTGGTTCGATACTGCATCGCTGCGCAAACCGGCATATTCGACCAAGTCAACGACGCCTGAATGTCAAAACGTATCACATCTTATTATATTCAGAAAACACGATTAAGCTTTTGCTTTAAGCCTGTCTGGCCTTACGGTCAGCATAGCGCCGGTCGCGTGCTGCTTTGCGAGCGGCTTCATCCTCGAGTAACCGAGTGATGCGATCTCTTTCCGCTGTCTCACGCGTTTCAGCTTCGGCGCGCGCGGTAGCATCTGCAATTGCCTGTCGCTCAGCCGCTTCGGATATCTGACGCTCGGCCTCGGCGCGTTTTAGTCGCTCGCGCTCAAGACGTCGTTCTTCCCTGGCCGCAGCCATGGTCACGCGGTCCGCCTGTCGTGCCAATCTGGCGGGATCAGCGGAAGTGCGCGCCGAGCGATAGGCGGCCAGGAGAGTGGCCTTGGCCTCGGCAGATGCGCTGCGGCGATCGGATAGGTCGGTGTTTCTGGCGTTCTTCAAATCTTTGTCCTGCAAATCATGTTGCAATAAGCTCAGGTTATTCTGGCCCGTTTGGCGAGGAGGGAAGCTGTTGCCGTTTCGCGGTCCTTCAATTCCTTGGCAAGGCGGGCCGTACGAAGCCGACGGTTTTTTTCCTCTCGCGCGAGAACGAGGGAATCGAGTTCCTCGACAGCTCTACTACGCACGACGGGCTGAGACTGCGTTCTGGCGAAGGCAATCTCTGCCTGCTCGCGGGATTTACTAAGTGTTTGTGACATCGTCTGTTCCCCGGTTGGAAGCCGCGAAGAATTGCGACAACAAAAAAGGCCAGGCGATCCGCCTGACCTTGCTGGTATCATGCATTCGACAGTGCCAGTACATCCGTGGTCAAAGGAGAGCGGATACCGGGATAACTCACGCGGACTGAAGATTGCAGGCCGACATCTTACCCGACTTGTTGTCGCGTTCCAGATCGTAGCCGATTTTCTGGCCTTCGATGAGTTCACGCATTCCTGCGCGCTCGACAGCCGAGATGTGAACGAACGCATCGGCGCCGCCATTATCAGGCTGAATGAAGCCGAAGCCCTTGGTGGAATTGAACCATTTAACTGTGCCAGTGGTCATGATGAACCCTTTCATAGCAATAAAAGAACCACAACGCTTACGGCGTTGCAGATGTGATAGCGATTTTTGAAAGAAAAGGTTCGTTCAGGGCACGGTGCCAGACGCGCAATAACCAAAGCTAAGCAGGCAAAGATCGATGATGCATATCTAGACCTGCCCCGCCAAAATGTCAACCCTTAGTTTTTAATCTCGCTATTTTCGATTTTAGGTTGCGGTAACAGGATCTTTTCGCAACGGGGACGAGCTGAAACCTTTACACTCGTTGATTTCCGTCACTCTCAATATAACTTCTGTGACAGCGCTCTGCGGCCCCTTGGCACCACCTGATAAAAATTGGGAGTACGACCTTTTTAGCGAACAGACCAAAAGGCCAGCCCGACGCTGAAGTTCAGCGAACTATGGATGACCAAAAGCCGAAATAGTCTCGGGCCCCGAGGGAGAACCGGCGCCTCTCTGACGGATGACGCCAGACATGAACCTATGCAGTACGGCGCTTGATCGACTTGCAAGCGGCCCGGACAACGGTTTCATTTTCGCAGTCACATATCCAGCCTGGTGAAGCATCATGTTGAGGATATGATTACTGGCGGAATTGAAATCAATCGTGTGAACGGTGGAAGACATGACGTCCTCCTTTCAGATTGCGGGCACGGGCATTAAAGCCCACAGCGACAGCGCCCGTAAAAATTGCTGCCGAAGAGAGGATGATGCGGCATGGCCCTACTTTTGGCAATGCTTCAATTAAGGTCATTGAGGGGCAGAATAGTTTTATGGTGATCCGAAAACAAATGATGCATCGACCATTTCCCTACCAACCGTTATACGGCAATTATTTGCCGTCATGGTGGCGATACTGGGCATGCGGATGAAACCGAGACCAATCATAATGGTAATCAACGGACCGTAATCCTTAAGTACTTACAGGCTTCATCGCGCCCATTGGACAGAGCAGCGGCATAATCGCGGCCAAAATCTACTTAACAAAACGCTCAAAACTGTTCGGGCAAACCGAACTCAGGTCAAGAGGGCTTGAACAGAAACTGAGCTGTTGGCGGCTAGAGGCTGTTATGAACCGGCAGCGATAGCGGATACCTGTTTCATCATGATGCAGGCGAAGGCGACAACATGCAGGCCTGCGAGTGTCTGGGCATATCGCTCGTAGTCTTTGACGAGGCGGCGGAAGCGTGTCGCCCATGCGAATGATCGCTCGACGACCCAGCGACGTGGCAGGAGAACGAAGCCGCGCTTTGCCTCGGGTAGTTTGATGACCTCCAGCGTGATGCCGTAGGTGGCTGCGGCATCGGCGGCACGCGCACCAGTATAGCCCTGATCAACATAGGCGATATCGACGTTGTCACCGGTGACAGCCTGTATGGTCCGGGCGAGCCGTTCGACTTCGCCACGATCCTCGGTACTGGCCGGCGTCACATGAAGCGCGAGCAGGTGGCCCAGCGTATCGACCGCCATGTGGAGCTTCGATCCTTTCTTGCGCTTGCCGCCGTCATAGCCGGCTCGCTCGCCGCTCTCGGGAGTGGAGCGCAGGGTTCGGCTGTCGATGATCGCAGCGCTCGGCTCGGCGGCTCGTCCCGCCGCAAGGCGCAGCACCGCGCGCAGGTCATCCACCATCGCTTCGAAGCAACCCGCCGCCAGCCAGCGCTGCGTCTGCTGATAGACCGCCGCCCAAGGAGGCAGGTCGTTCGGCATCCACCGCCACGGTGCGCCCGTCTTCACGATGTAGCGCAGGCCATTGAAGACCTCCCGAAGGCTGTGCTCCCGCTGTCCGGCATCTTCGCGCTGAAGCGTCAGGTATGGCACGATCAGCGACCATTCTTCATCGGATACGTCAGACGGATAAGGCTTGCGATGAGATTCCATACAAGCCTTTGAATCCATTCGGACTCATAAGTCCATAACAGTCTCTAGTCATAACCCCGGTCTTTTGCAATCGCCCTTGCCTTGAACAGAAAGCGGCGGAGAGCCGGATTTTCATTGGCAGGGCTCCACACCATGCTGAATTCAACGGATGCGTCGGATATCCGACGATAAACAACGCCCGGAAATGCAATCGACGTGAATGCTTCGCCTGCAATCGCGATCCCCTTGCCGAGTCCGACCAGTGGCAGAAGATTATCGTGATGCAGGTCACAATGCTCGATCAGCGGATGCTGGTCGTAAGGTTTTATCTGGTCTGCAATGTAATCATGCGTTTCCCTCCCTGCTGCCATTTCGCTGACCAGGAAGTGACTGCCTACCAGATCGCGCCATGTGATATCGCTTGCCTGACCGGATTGAGCCAATGGATGACTTTCCGGCAGCGCTGCATAGACGGCTTCCGTCCAGAGCGGTTCAACCCGGCAGCCGAAGACATCCCGGTATCCGGCAAGGAAAGCCACATCCATTGAATTGGAACGGATTTCGCCGATATGCGAAAGCGCTGAGCCTTGGCTGTATCTCAACCGAATGGAGGGGTTCTCATGCTTGTACTCGGAAAGGAGCTCCGGCAAGAAACCCGAAGCCAGTGACGAAAACAGGCCGATGCTGACTTCTCCGGTTTCCACATCGCCTTCCGCATAGACCTGATCGAAGGCTTCCTGCATTTAGAGGTGGTTCGGGAAATCTGGACAGCGGAGATAAGTGGAATTTCTGCCTGACTTCGGCTTAGATGCCGAGAACAG
>NZ_VEWK01000003.1 GCF_006376675.1 Brucella pecoris | reverse complement strand
GCTTCATGAACCGCCGTATACGGAACCGTACGTACGGTGGTGTGGGGGGAGGGCCTAAAATGCCCTCCTACCCGATCAAAACCCCGAAAAGCTATCCGGCCTTTCGGGGTTTTCTTTATCAAACGTCCAGATTGGCAACGCTCAGCGCGTTTTCCTGGATGAATTCACGTCGCGGCTCAACTTCGTCGCCCATCAGGCGTGTGAACAGTGAATCCGCGTCGGTCGCATCCGTCACCTTGACCTGCAGCAGCGAACGCACATTCGGATCGAGCGTGGTCTCCCAAAGCTGCTCAGCGTTCATTTCGCCCAGGCCTTTATAACGCTGGAGGGTCAACCCCTTGCGGCCTGTCGCAAAGATTGCATCGAGAAGGGCCATCGGACCGGAAAGCGTATCCACCTTGTCTTTACGACGCAGTACTGGCGGTTCAGCGAAAACTTCCGACAGGCGCGAAGCCACACGACCTATCTGACGGGCATCGGCAGAACCGAGCAGCGCCATGTCGAGAATGGCAACGTCCTTTACGCCGCGCACCATGCGCTCAAAGAGGTAGCCGCCATCGTCCGTCACATGGGCCGTCCAGCCGCGCTCGGTTTCTTCCGAGATCATGTCGAGACGCTTTGCAACAACATCGGCGGAACGCTGTGCGGTTGCATTGTCTTTCGAGGCATCCGGGTTCAGCAGCCCGGCAATGGCCGCCTGTTCCACCACGCGACGATCATAGCGCGTGTGAAGACCGGCCAGAAGCTGACGCATGGTGCGGGCATCTTCCACCACCGAACGCAGGTCCGGTCCGGCCCGAACTTCGCCGCTTGCCATTTCCAGAGTGGCTTCCTCAAGACCTGTTTCAATCAGGAAGTCCTCGAAAGCGGCTTCGTTCTTGATGTACTGCGAGGACTTGCCACGCGATACCTTATAGAGCGGCGGCTGCGCGATATAGATATGACCGCGCTCGATCAGTTCCGGCATCTGCCGGAAGAAGAAGGTCAGCAGCAATGTGCGGATATGCGCGCCGTCGACGTCAGCATCGGTCATGATGATGATCTTGTGATAGCGCAGCTTGTCCGGGTTGAAGCCGTGCGTTTCATCCTTGCCGATCGATGTGCCGAGCGCGGTAATCAGCGTGCCGACCTGATCGGAGGAGATCATGCGGTCGAAGCGGACGCGCTCCACATTGAGGATCTTGCCGCGCAGAGGCAAAATCGCCTGGTTCTGACGTGAACGACCGCTCTTGGCGGAACCGCCTGCAGAGTCACCTTCGACGATGAAGATTTCAGATTTCGCCGGGTCACGTTCCTGACAGTCGGCAAGCTTGCCGGGCAGGGACGTCACGCTCAGATTGCTCTTGCGAGTGATGTCGCGAGCCTTTCGGGCGGCTTCACGTGCTGCTGCTGCCTGAATAACCTTTTCGACCACGATCTTGCCGCCAGCCGGATGTTCTTCAAGCCATGTCGAAAGCGCTTCGTTGACGAGACTTTCAACGACCGGGCGAACTTCGGAGGAAACCAGCTTGTCCTTGGTCTGCGACGAGAACTTCGGATCGGGAACCTTGACCGAAAGAACGGCGGTCAGACCTTCGCGGCAGTCATCGCCGGTAAGTTGCACTTTTTCCTTCTTGGTCATGCCCGAAGCATCGGCATAGCCCGTCACCTGACGGGTCAGTGCGCCGCGGAAACCGGCCAGATGCGTGCCGCCATCGCGCTGCGGAATGTTGTTGGTGAAGCAAAGCACCTTCTCGTGATAGGAATCGTTCCACCACATGGCGACTTCAACCGTCATGCCGTCTTTTTCACTGCGGATATAGATCGGCTCTTCCAGAAGTGATTTCTTGCTCTGGTCGATATACTTCACGAATTCGACAAGCCCGCCATCGTAGTGCAGCTCGTGCTCTACCACATCCGCGTGGCGACGGTCAGCGAGCTTGATGCGCACGCCGGAATTGAGGAAGGCGAGTTCGCGCAGGCGGCGTTCCAACGTATCGAAGTCGAATTCGACCATGGTGAAGGTGCCAGGGGAGGGCAGAAAGCTTACTTCCGTACCAGTCTCGTTGCCTGCTTCGCCGGTTACCACGAGCGGAGCATCGGCCACGCCATGGGTAAAGCTCATCTCATGGATCTTGCCGGCACGGCGGATCTTCAGCTTCAGCCAGATCGATAGCGCGTTCACCACCGATACGCCGACGCCATGCAGGCCACCGGAAACCTTGTAGGAATTCTGGTCGAACTTACCGCCGGCGTGAAGCTGGGTCATGATGACCTCGGCTGCCGAAACGCCTTCTTCCTTATGGATATCGGTCGGGATACCGCGACCGTTATCGGTCACCGTGCAAGACCCGTCGGCATTCAGGGAGACGGTTACAAGCGTGGCATGTCCTGCCAGCGCTTCATCGATCGCATTGTCCACGACCTCGTAGACCATATGATGCAGGCCGGAGCCGTCATCCGTGTCACCGATATACATGCCGGGGCGCTTACGAACAGCATCCAGACCTTTCAGAACACGAATGGAATCCGCGCCATATTCGGCGGGGGCTTCGGAATTCATCTCGGGCATCTCGCTCATGAAAATCTTTCGAAAAACGCGCTGCGAATGCAGCTTCAAAGATATGTCGAATCACGCGACAAACATGGCTTTAATATAGGTGCTAACGGCTATTTTTCCAAATTTTGGCGGTAAATTTACCGGGGATTCCGGCAGTTGGTTCATATGTGAACAGTAGCGGTGCCACTTGGCTTCTGGAACCGCCACAATTGACGCTTATATCCGGTTTGACGGGGGCGTTCTCGACCTGTTTTATGACGAAAGGAACGCTTGATGGAAATTGCGAACGTCATGAGCGAAAGACCGGGTCCATTTGTACCGCCTGCACCGCGCCCGCGCGAAAAGCCGGTGGGGCGTTTCGAGATGATGCGGGTCGTTTACAAAAACCCGCTCGAGCTGTGGGGCGAACCGTCCTACAATGAGCGGTGGATTTCCGTTAGCTGGTTCGGCATGAAAACCATCATCGCCAACGATCCGGGGCTGATCCGTCATGTGCTGGTCGACAATGCCGCCAATTATCCTATGTCCGCCATTCGCCAGCGTGTGCTGCGCCCCTTGTTGCGCGACGGTCTGCTGACCGCCGAGGGTCAAGTGTGGAAGCGTTCGCGAAAAGCCATGGCGCCGGTTTTCACGCCACGCCATATCGGTGGTTTTGCCGAGGCCATGCGTGACCGGTCGCGCCAGTTCGCCGAGCGATACAAGACCTCCGGTACGATCACCGATGTCGCCCATGACATGACGCTCCTGACCTATGACATTCTGGCCGAAACATTGTTCTCAGGCGAGATCGCGGGGGATCCCAACGATTTCGCCCATCAGATCGACAAATTGTTCGAGACCATGGGACGGGTCGATCCGTTCGACCTCTTGGGGCTGCCCGACTGGCTTCCACGCTTGACGCGCCTGCGTGGGCAGCAATCGCTCGGATTCTTCCGTGAGCTGGTCTCCGACACCATCGCGCTGCGTAAAACCCGCATGGACAAGGGCGAGGACGTTCCAAGCGATTTCCTCACTTTGCTTTTGCGCGCCGAAGGACCGGACGGCCTGAGCCGTTCCGAGATTGAGGACAACATCATTACGTTCATTGGTGCCGGTCACGAAACGACCGCTCGCGCACTTGGCTGGACGCTTTATCTGCTTGCCAAGGCGCCCGGTGAGCGCGAACGTATTGAAGCGGAGGTTGACGGCTTTTTCGCAAAGGGCGGGCGCGATCTGCCGCCGCAGGAATGGCTGGCATCGCTGCCTTTCACACGCGCAGCCTTCGAGGAGGCGATGCGGCTTTATCCGCCCGCACCGTCGATCAATCGTGAGGCGGCAACCGACGATAAGTATGACGATCTGACAATCCCGAAGGGCGCGACCGTGCTGGTCATGCCGTGGGTCATTCATCGCCATAGGCTCTACTGGGACCAGCCGGACGCTTTCATGCCTGAACGCTTCTGGCCGGGAAACCGCGACAAGCTCGACCGCTTTCAATATCTGCCCTTCGGGGCAGGCCCGCGCGTCTGCATCGGCGCAAGCTTTGCCTTGCAGGAGGCTGTGATTGCGCTCGCCATCCTGCTCGACGGACGTCGCTTCGAGGTGCTGGAAACGACGAAGCCGTGGCCAGTACAGAAGCTGACCACCCAGCCGCAAGGTGGTCTGCCGATGAAGGTTTTGAAGCGCTAATCAGCGCTTCAACCGGTCTGCATGCCATTTCAAATGGTCGTCCATAAAGGTCGAGATAAAGAAATAGGAGTGGTCATAGCCTTCACGCATATTGAGCGTGAGGGGAATGCCTGCCTTCTTGCATGCCTCTTCCAGAAGCCACGGACGCAAGCCGTCATCGAGAAAGCCGTCTGCAATGCCCTGATCGACCAGAAACTCCGGGAACCGATAGCCGTCTTCGATCAAAAGCGTGGCATCATAAGAGCGCCAGGCCCGTTCTTCCAGTCCGAGATATTTTTCCAGCGCCGGTCTGGACCAGCCTGCCGTTGAAGGCTGGACGATGGGTGCAAAGGCAGATGCTGATTTGAAACGGTCCGGGTTTTTCAGCGCAATGGTTAGCGCGCCATGACCGCCCATGGAATGACCAGTGATCGCCTGCCGCGCCATATCGAGCGGAAATTCGCGCGCCACCAGATCGGTCAGCTCTTCGGTTATGTAGCTGTACATCTGGTAGTTCGTGGCGAAAGGTTCTTGCGTGGCATCGACATAAAAACCCGCCCCTTTGCCGAATTGCCAGTTGTCCGGCTCATCCGGAATGTCATCACCGCGCGGGCTCGTATCGGGGCAAATAACGGCAATTCCCAATTTGGAAGCCATTTGCCGATATTCGCCCTTGTCCATCACATTCTGATGTGTGCAGGTGAGGCCCGAGAGATACCAAAGCACCGGCACTGATCCGGTTGCGGCCTGCGGTGGCAGGAAAACGGCAAAGGTCATGTCGCACTGGTTCGTCTCGCTCTTGTGGCGATAGACCCCTTGCGTTCCATCAAAGCACTTGGCGGTCGAAATGGTTTCCATGAAAGAACCTCGGTTTTGTTCAGCTTCCGAGCGCCACCGCAACATTGACAGAAGCGGCGACCAGCACGGTGTTGAAGAAGAAGGAGACGATGCTGTGCAGCAGCGTGACCTTGCGCATGGCAGGCGTCGTCACACTCGTGTCGGACGTTTGTGCCGTCATGCCGATGACGTAGGCGAAATAGGCAAAATCCCAACCGGAGGGTTCCGATGTTCCCGGGAATTCGAAGCCGCCGCGATAACGGCTGGCATGGCTGGTGTCGTCGCCTGCCGGTTCACCTGGCTGCCAGTAGACATGCGCATAATGCAAGGCCGTCATCATATGAATGGTGAACCAGCCGAGTGGCACAGACGCAAGTGTCATGACCAGCGAGAATGTATCGGCCTTTGTCTCACTGTTGATGAGAATGAACAGCGAGACGATTGCGACGAGAACTGTTGCAAATGTCACCAGAAAGATGATCCAGACGGGTTCGTCAGCGCTTGCGGCGTGCTTTTTCAAAAAGCTGGCCGTGAGTTTCGGCAGGGCAGAGGCCGACAGCCCCAGATAGAGCACGAAGAAGCAGTTTGCACCGATGACCGGGGCAAGAGGGCTTTTAAGAAGCCAGGCAAGGATGAACGCTGCAACGCCGCCAAGGGCGCCAAGATAGAAGGACATATGGCGGCGCAGCAGAAACATCAGGCAACCGTTTCCCTTGGTTCCAATCGCATATCGACGTGTGGAATGCCGTCTTCGAGATATTCGTCGGAAATCGCCACGAAGCCGAACGAGCCATAGAATTTCTGCAAATGGCTCTGGCCTCCAAGCTCTATCGCGATGCCTGGAAAGCGGGCATGAGCAAAATCGACGGCCTCTTTCATCAGGCGCTGACCGAGCTTGTAGCCGCGATAATCTGATGCCACGACAACACGTCCGATCTTCACCGGCTTTCCATCCTGTTCCGGCGGTAGAACTCGCAAGCTGGCTGCAAGTTCCTCACCGTCGAGAATGCGCAAGTGAAACGCCTCGGCGTCCTTGCCGTCAATTTCCGGATAGGGACATTTCTGCTCGACCACAAAGACATCCACGCGCAGTTTCAGCATCGCATAAAGTGCGCGCGGGGTCAGGTTGTCGATTTCATTCCACTGGGAAACAAGAAGTTTTTCACTCATCAGTACACAATCACCGAGCGGATGGACTTGCCTTCATGCATCAGATCGAAGGCAGTGTTGATTTCATCGAGCGGCATGGTGTGGGTGATGAGATCGTCAATGTTGATCTTGCCCTCCATATACCAGTCGACGATCTTCGGCACGTCGGTGCGCCCGCGCGCGCCGCCGAATGCAGTGCCTTTCCAGACGCGTCCGGTAACGAGCTGGAACGGACGCGTGGCGATTTCCTTGCCCGCTTCCGCCACGCCGATGATGATCGATTCACCCCAACCGCGATGGCAGCATTCCAGCGCCTGACGCATGACATCGGTATTGCCCGTGGCGTCGAAGGAATAGTCCGCGCCGCCGTCGGTCAGATCCTGAATGGCCTGAACGACCTTGTCATTGCCCACTTCACGCGGATTGATGAAGTCGGTCATGCCGAATTTCTTCGCCATCTCGACCTTGGACGGATTGATGTCCACGCCGATGATCTTGTCAGCACCGACCATGCGGGCGCCCTGAATGACATTGAGGCCGATGCCCCCGAGGCCGAACACAACGACATTGGAACCCGGGCGAACCTTTGCCGTGTAGATCACCGCGCCGATGCCGGTTGTCACACCGCAGCCGATATAGCAGATCTTGTCGAAAGGTGCGTCTTCACGCACCTTGGCGACGGCGATCTCCGGCAAAACGGTGAAGTTCGAGAAGGTCGAGCAGCCCATATAATGGAACACTTCGCCGCCATCGCAGGAAAAGCGCGTCGTCTTGTCCGGCATCAGGCCCTGGCCTTGCGTGGCGCGGATCGAGGTGCAGAGGTTAGAGCGCTGCGAAAGGCAGGTTTTGCACTGGCGGCATTCCGGCGTGTAGAGCGGAATGACATGGTCGCCGGGCTTGACCGAGGTCACGCCGGCGCCCACTTCGCGCACGATACCTGCTCCTTCGTGGCCGAGGATGGCCGGGAACTTGCCTTCGGAATCGAGACCCGAAAGGGTGTAGGCATCTGTATGGCAAACACCCGTCGCCATGATTTCGACCAGCACTTCGCCAGCCCGTGGGCCGCCAATCTCGACTGTTTCGATGGTGAGCGGTTTTTTTGCCTCCCACGCAACGGCTGCGCGTGATTTCATGACGATGTTTCTCCCTTTCAGTCTATCTTAGAGCAACGCACTCATTTGAGGTAGGTGCGTAGAATCCGCATGATTTCGTCGATTTGTGTATCGGGATCAGCTTTGGTTTCCTGCCCAAATGTCTCGCGGAAATGACTTTCCAGTACTTCCGCCATCAACCCGTTGGCAGCACCCCGCAGTGCCGCGATCTGCTGCAACAATGCTGCGCATTCCGTGCCAGCCTCCACCGCGCGCTCCAGTGCTTCGGCCTGTCCGCGAATGCGGCGCAGGCGCGTCAAAGCGCGCTTCTTGTCTTCCGGTGAATGCGGCATGGAATCTCCCGATTTCAGCGGAATCTATATACTATGGGGGAGTATGTCAATTGTCGGTGGTCAGCCGCAGATGAAGCAGCGGATAGGGGCGTCCCTGGTCATCTGTCTCCGAACGTCCGGTCTCGACAAATCCCATATGTCGGTAGAACCCTACGCCCTGCAGATTCTGCTCATTCACATCGACTGTCAGCGGACTGCCGAGTGTTTTTGCATGTGTTATCATCTGTTTGCCGATGCCTTTGCCCCGCTGGTCGGGTGCAATGAACAGGCTGTCAATATGATGCGCACTCATACCCATGAAGCCGACCGGCTTGCCGGTATCTTCGATAAGCCAGACCTCGACATTCGGCAGATATTGCTCGGCCACCAGCTTTTCGATTTCCAGAAAATCATCGCCGCTCAGGAAATCGTGCGTGGCGAGAACGCTGGCGCGCCAGATTTCGACAAGTGCAGGTGTATCGGCCTTGCTCGATTTTCGAATATGGATCATGTGCGCTCCTTGTGTGATAAGCACGAAAGCGGACGCCTTATCTGACGGAAATTAATTTGACGAGCCTGCCCGATCTTCCTGTGACACGAATTCTGCCTCAGTTGGATGAGGCATTGGCGCATCATGCGAGTGCGGTTCTTGTTGCGCCGCCCGGTGCAGGCAAGACGACACTGGTGCCTATTCATATGCTGAACGCGGATTGGCGCAAGGACGGCATGATCGTGCTGCTCGAACCACGTCGTCTGGCAGCACGCGCAGCCGCCCGCCGTATGGCGCAGCTTTTGGGCGAAGAGGTTGGGCAAACGGTCGGTTACCGGATGCGTCTTGAAAGCAAGGCGTCCGGGAAAACCAAAATCCTCGTTGTCACCGAGGGCGTCTTTGCGCGCATGATTCTGGACGATCCTGACCTGAAGGGCGTTGCAGCGGTTCTTTTCGACGAATTCCACGAACGCAGCCTTGATGCGGATTTCGGACTGGCGCTGGCGCTCGATGTGCAGGCGGCACTGCGTGACGACCTCAAGATACTCGTCATGTCGGCAACGCTTGACGGCGCACGTGTGGCTGCACTTCTGGGTGACGCGCCGGTGATCGAAAGCGAGGGCCGGGCCTTCCCCGTCGATATCCGTTATCGGGAACGAAAAGCGGACGAGCGTATCGAAGACGCTATGGCGCGCAGCATCCGCGACGCGCTGGCGGATGAAACGGGCAGCATTTTGGCTTTTCTGCCGGGGCAGGGCGAGATTGAGCGCACGGTTCGTCTTCTGGAAGGCCGCGTGCCGGCACATGTGATGCTTGCCCCGCTTTATGGCGCGATGGAGGGTCGCGATCAGGACGCGGCGATCAAACCGGCGCCTGACGGCAAGCGAAAGGTGGTTTTGGCAACGTCGATTGCCGAAACCTCCATCACGATTGATGGCGTGCGTGTGGTGATCGACAGCGGCCTTGCCCGCCTGCCAAAATACGAACCTGCCACTGGCCTGACACGGCTGGAAACAGTGCGCACCTCACGAGCGAGCGCCGATCAGCGTGCGGGTCGCGCGGGGCGTACGGAGCCCGGCATCGCCATTCGCCTCTGGCATCAGGGACAGACAGCCGCGCTGCCCGCTTTCTCTCCGCCTGAAATTCTGGAAGCTGATTTGTCGGGCCTTGTACTCGATAGTGCCGCATGGGGCGTGACCGATCCGGCGACGCTTGCCTTTCTCGATATGCCGCCGAAACCGGCGCTGAACGAAGCCCGCGCTTTGTTGCAGCGGCTCGGAGCGCTGGACGAGGTCGGGCGTCTGACCCCTGATGGTGAAGCGATGCGTTCGCTTGCCTTGCCCGCGCGTCTTGCACACATGGTGGCCGAGGCAGGCAAACGCGGCGAAGCCTCGAAGGCCGCCGAACTCGCGGTGCTTCTGACGGAGCGTGGTCTGGGCGGCAAAGAGACCGATCTCGACACGCGTTTCTCGCGTTTTCGCAACGACCGTTCGGACCGCACCCAAAGAGCCAAAGGGCTGGCGAGGCGGCTTGCCGCCAGTGTGCCGAACAAAGCTGAACCTGCCGGTTCCGGCGTGGGGCATATGCTGATCGACGCCTATCCTGACCGCATTGCCAGAGCGCGTGGGCAGACCGGGCAGTTTCTGCTTGCCAATGGTCGCGGCGGGGAGGTGGATAGCACGATCAGTCTCAGCCGCGCGCCCTGGCTGGTGGTGGCGGATATGTCCGGCAAGGCAGGACGCGCGCGCATTCTTTCGGCTGCGGAAGTGTCGGAGGCGGAGATTCGTGCAGCCCTCGGCGACCGGATCGAGAGTGGACGACAGGTGGTCTATGATCCGGAAAAGAATGCACTGCGGGCGCGAGAAGCCGTGCGCATTGGCGCAATCGCTCTTTCGGAAAAGCCGCTGGCCGCGCCATCGGGAAGTGCTGCCGATGAAGGCGTGATTGCCGCCGTGCGCGAAAATGGACTGGACATCCTGCCCTGGGGTAAGGAAGCCGATATTCTGCGCCGTCGTCTTGGTTGGCTCAATCGAGGTCTGGGCGATCCCTGGCCGTCCATGGAAGATGAGCCTCTGCTGGAAACGCTGCAAGACTGGCTGTTGCCTTTCCTGACGGGCGAAGCGCTGCTCGACCGCATACCGGGTCATGTTTTGAAAAATGGCCTGATGAGTCTTGTGCCCTTCGATCTCCAGCGCAGTGTTGATCAGCTTGCGCCGACGCATTTCACGGTGCCGACCGGATCAAATATTCCGATCCGCTATGATGCCGAAGAGCCGGTGCTCGCAGTTCGCGTGCAGGAATTGTTCGGTCTGAGCGTGCATCCCTCCATTGCCAACGGCAAGGTGCCTTTGTTGCTGGAACTTCTGTCGCCAGCCCATCGCCCGATCCAGATCACCCGTGACCTTCCAGGATTCTGGAAAGGATCATGGGCCGATGTCCGATCTGATATGCGTGGGCGTTATCCAAAACATGTCTGGCCGGAAGATCCCGCCAATGCGGAAGCAACACGCCGGGCCAAGCCGCGCGGAACGTAACGCGCCACATAAAAAGTTGTATTCACCACCTGCGACCGGATAACGCAGTTCCGCTTGCATTCCAGTCCGCGCTTGCCCCATAAGGGGCAAGATAGAGGGATCAATGCACGCAGAATTCGAGAATCGCGCTTCCAATCTTTCGCGCCGCCCGCGTCTGACCACGCTGGTCCGTGTGCGTTGGCTTGCCATAGCCGGGCAGACGGCGGCCGTCATGTTGGTGGCGCTTTACCTGCAGTTTCCATTTGCCGTCGGGATTTGTTTTGCGCTGATTGCTTGCTCTGCCTGGCTCAATCTGTATCTGGCATTTCGATTCCCCACCAATCACCGGCTGAATCCGGCTGCGGCAAGCCTTGTACTGGCCTTCGATATCCTGCAATTGGCTGGCCTGCTCTATCTCACGGGCGGGCTTCAAAATCCCTTCGTCGTTCTAATGATCGTGCCGGTCATCATTTCGGCTACCTCGCTGTCCGCGCGGCACACGCTGGTGCTGGCCTTGCTGGTCGTGGCCTGTACTTCCATTCTCACTATCAAACATGAGCCATTGCCCTGGTATCCGGGCGAAACACTGAACCTGCCATTCCTGTTTGTCATCGGTATCTGGTGCGCGATCGCATCGGCGCTCGGCTTTACCGGGGTTTATGCCTATCGCATCGCCGAAGAAGCACGCCAGCTTGGCGATGCGCTGAGCGCCGCAGAACTCATTCTCCAGCGCGAGCATCACCTGACGGCATTGGACGGACTTGCCGCCGCCGCCGCTCACGAGCTTGGCACCCCGCTTGCCACCATTGCGCTGGTGGTGAAGGAAATGCAGCGTTCCTATGCCAAGAATCCCGTCGACGCGGGGCTTGGCGAAGACATTGCGCTGCTACATTCACAGACGCAGCGCTGTCGTGAAATTCTGCGAAGGCTGACCAGCCTGTCCTCGGAAAATGAGGAACACATGTCGCGGCTGCCGCTATCCTCACTCATCGAGGAGGTGATCGCACCGCACCGCAATTTCGGTATCACCATTGAGGTGCAGAAGGTAGCGGGGCCGATGCCCGAACCGGTCACACGACGCAATCCCGGACTGCTTTACGGTTTGGGCAATCTGGTGGAAAACGCGGTCGATTTCGCGCGCGGCGATGTCAGTGTCACCTGGGGTTGGACGGATAATCAGGTCAGCGTGATCATTCAGGACGACGGCAGCGGCTTCAAGCCGGAAATCCTCGATCGTATCGGAGAGCCCTATATGACGAGCCGCGACAACACCCGCAATGGCGGTGGGCTTGGTCTCGGTCTGTTCATCGCGAAAACCCTGCTGGAACGTTCCGGTGCACACATTGCTTTCCGTAATCGAAGCAATCCGGGGCAGGGGGCGGAAGTAAAAGTGGTTTGGCCGCGCTCCGCATTCACATCCGGCTGAAGAAGGATGCCGCATGACGATCCCGCTTGAAATCCAGAGGGCAACGCAGGAGTTCGACAAGTTTCTCCATATGGCTCGGGATGAGGCCGGGCTCGCCACACGCAATCAGGCCTATACGATGGTGGAGGCCGTTCTGCTCACCTTCCGCCACCGGCTCGATGTCGGTCAGGCGATTCGCTTTGCCGCGATATTGCCGCCGGTTCTTCGCGCAATTTTTGTAGAAAACTGGGATATTGACGAGGCGAAACGGCCATTTCTGAGCCGGCAAGCTTTGACCCGTGAAGCACAATCTCTGCGTAGAGATCATAATTTCGCACCAGATTCAGCTATTTACAACGTTGCCAAGGCGCTTCGGATGCATATCGATCAAGTGAAGCTGGATGACTTTCTGGCAGGGCTCTCTGCGGAAGCGCGGGAATACTGGTCCGTTTGAATCAGGCTACCTGCATATACACGATTCTACGATCAAATCCTTGTGTCCACATTTCAAAATATTCTGAAAATACAAAGGTTTGCACTATTCTTGCGCCTGCACGAATGTTGAAATTGCTTCAACAATTCAATGGCTATTTGACTTTTTGACGCAGGGGTATCAATAAGGAAAGAAAAATACAGGCAGGAAGCACCCGATGGACGACTTGAAGCAGGAAGACACCGAAGCCATAGGCAACGATCCGACCCTCCTTCTGGTTGATGATGACAAGCCCTTCTTGCAGCGCCTTGCCCGTGCCATGGAGAGCCGGGGTTTTCAGGTGACAACCGCAGAATCGGTTGAGGAAGGCATTGCCGCCGCCAAAGCCGCCGCCCCGGCCTATGCGGTCGTGGATATGCGGCTCGGCGATGGCAACGGTCTCGATATTATCGAAGCTATCCGCTCGCGCCGTGCCGACACGCGCGCCATCGTTCTCACCGGATACGGCAATATCGCAACCGCTGTGAATGCCGTTAAGCTTGGTGCCATCGACTATCTGTCGAAGCCTGCCGATGCGGATGAGGTCTTTGCGGCATTGACCCGCCGTCCCGGTGAAAAAGTTGCGCCACCGGAAAATCCGATGTCCGCCGACCGCGTCCGCTGGGAACATATCCAGCGCGTCTATGAAATGTGCGAGCGTAATGTTTCCGAGACGGCACGCCGTCTCAACATGCATCGCCGTACATTGCAGCGCATCCTGGCGAAACGCGCTCCGCGTTAAGTTTTAGGCGCACCTTATCCGAAAACCGCTTTGCCCTTTTCGGGATGTGCTCTAATCAATCTATTTCGGTTTCGGGCACATCGAGACCGGCCAGTTCGGCAATCGTCAGGCGAGCAGCGCCCGCTCGCGCAAAGCGCAACATCAGTGCCTTTCGTGTTGCGCCGGGCAATTTGTGCTCTGGCGCATCGCGCAGGATTTCCGCTCCATATCCGTCTGACAGGATAAAGCCGCATTCTTGCGGGAATATTTCGCGCGGTACCGCCGGATGGGTGGCGAAGAACAGCCTATCGCAATAAGCGCGATATTCGGGCCACTTGCGGTCCGCCTTCCAGTCCTCAATCGATGATTTGATCTCAACGATCCAGATTTCGCCCTTGCGACTCACCGCGATCAGGTCGGCGCGCCTGCCTGATGCCAGTGGCAGTTCGGGCAACGTAGCAAGCCCCATTTCCAGAAAAAGACGCTGCACGCCACGCCGCACCAGCATGGCGTTCTCAGACTGTCGACCGTCGGAAAGGGGATGGGTCTGATTGGGAATCACAATGGGCATGGCTGTATTTTGTGCGTGGTTTCAAATCGAAACAATCGGAAAGCAGCGGCGGGCAGCACGAAAACTGCGGCAACAGGGCGAAACATGGCTAAAAAATGTCATTCTCAAGGAATTTTCAATTTACGGTTAACGCCTGGTTAACAATACTACCCCATCTTCAACAAGAACGAGCGATTCGCTTCTATCTTCGACCGGTCGCGGTCCCATTGACGGAATGAACCAATCTGGGGGAATGCATGAATTCTCGCGTCCTAAAATTGACGACGGCTCTCTTTCTGGCAGGCGCCGCCCTAGCAGGCTGCTCAACCGTAGGGGGCACTTTTTATACCGCCTCCTATTCTTCAGTCACTGACGCCGGTTATGTTGTCCCGGCCATCCCAAGTACCAAGATACCGGCGCAATATCGCCGCCAGATCGTCAAGTATCCAACCGATGAGGCCCCTGGCACGATCATCGTCGATACGCGGGAAAAATTCCTTTATCTTGTCATGCCGGAAGGCAAGGCCATGCGTTACGGCATCGGTGTCGGCCGTGAAGGCTTCGAATGGTCCGGTTCGGCGCGCGTTGCCATGAAGCGGGAATGGCCGACTTGGACGCCGCCTTCTGCGATGATCAAGCGCCAGCCGGAACTGGCAAAATATCGCAATGGCATGGATCCCGGCCTGCGCAATCCGCTCGGCGCACGTGCCCTTTATCTGTACAATAAGGGTGGCGATACAGGCTATCGTCTGCATGGAACGCCGGAATGGTGGTCCATCGGCAAGGCGATGTCTTCCGGTTGCATCCGCCTCATGAACCAGGATATCATGGATCTTTACGACCGCACTGAACAGGGTGCCAAGGTCATCGTGAAGCAATAAGTCCAGACGACAACAGACATGAAAAAGGCCGCTTTGAGCGGCCTTTTTCATTACAAAGTTCACTCAGATCAGATCTGTTCAACCTGCTGCACTTCCGGCACGAAATGGCGCAGAAGGTTCTGAATGCCGTGCTTCAATGTTGCCGTCGATGAAGGACAACCAGAGCAAGCGCCCTTCATGTGCAGGAATACGGTGCCGTTTTCGAAGCCGCGGAAGGTGATATCGCCACCATCCTGCGCAACGGCTGGGCGAACACGAGTCTCGATCAGCTCTTTGATGATTTCGACGGTCTCGGTATCGGCCTCATCGAAGAACTCTTCTTCGCCATGCGCGGCAGCGACGTCGACATTGCCGTTACTTGCCATTGCAGGGGCGCCCGACATGAAATGTTCCATGATGGTGCCGAGGATGGCTGGCTTCAGATGCTGCCACTCACCGTCTTCCTTGGTGACGGTGATGAAGTCGTAGCCGAAGAAAACGCCGGTCACGCCCGGAACCGAAAAGAGCTTGGCTGCGAGCGGTGATGTGTTGCCAGCGGCGGAGGCGTCGCGGAAATCGGCGGTGCCTTCCGACATAACGACCTTGCCGGGAAGAAACTTCAGGGTCGCCGGGTTGGGCGTGGTTTCAGTCTGGATGAACATGCCAGTTGTCCCGCTTTCAGATTTTGGAACGATTCTCGTAAGCGCAGATCCTTATGGACGCAAGTACTGCCCTGATCCTGCGCGTATCAGTTGTCATCAATATAGGGTGATTAGGTCACCGCATCAATGTCATCGTCGCTCATACCTGCCGGAATGACGGTTACAGGGATCGGGAACTGGGAGCGGCCGGCAAGCGATTGCACCAGAGGGCCTGGCCCTTCCTTGCCCGAACCAGCAGCCAGAACCAGAATGGCGATGTCCTGATCTTCCTCAATGAGACACATGAGCTCTTCGGCGGTTTCGCCCTCACGGATGCTGATTTCAGGCTCAATTCCTTGATCCGCACGCACTGTTGCTGCGAATTTTTCAAGCGCTGTGCGGGCACGGTCCTGTGCTTCGGAGCGCATGATTTCGCCGACGCCCAGAATTTGCTGGAAATCGGAGTCATCAATCACGAAAAGCAGGATGAGCGAGCCGCCGGTGTTTTTTGCACGGCGTGCGGCATAGGCAACGGCACGCCCGCATTCGGGCGTCTCGTCGATGACGGCAAGAAATTTGCGGCGGTGACCGGCTTCCCGGCTAAGTCGTTTTGATACCATGGCCGCAATTTGCCATCGGGATTGATCGTCTGCAAGCTGACATTTGATGGATGCTTGAGGATCGAACGCTGATTTTCTAATGAAGACGGGCGGCAGCAAAAAATGTCGCCGCCCGTTTGATAAATGAGAAATTTAGTTCTGCAGCCAGCCGACGATATCGCGAACATGGCGCATGGTCTGTTCCGCGATCACGCCAGCCCGCTCACCACCGTCGCGCAGGACGCTGTCGATGTAGGCCGGATCGGCAACCAGACGGCGCATCTCATGGGTGATCGGCGAAAGCTTCGCCACAGCCAGATCGGCCAATGCAGCCTTGAATTCGGAGAACTGGCGCCCGCCAAATTCCTTCAGCACCTCTTCCTTCGATTGAGAGGAAAGGGCTGCATAGATGCCAACCAGATTATCCGCTTCTGGACGACCGGCGAGACCGTCGAGTTCCGTGGGCAGACCATCCGAGTCGGTTTTTGCCTTGCGGATCTTCTTCGTGATGGTGTCTTCGTCATCGATCAGATTGATGCGCGACAGATCGGACGGATCGGACTTCGACATCTTCTTGGTGCCGTCGCGCAGTGACATGATGCGCATCGCAGGACCGGAAATCATCGGTTCCGTCATCGGGAAGAAGCCGGAAACCTGCTCGTCACCCACCTGCATATCCACACCCACACCGAGCGAAGCGATACGGTCGGAATAGTCATTGTTGAATTTCTGCGCAATGTCGCGCGTCAATTCCAGATGCTGCTTCTGGTCTTCGCCAACAGGCACGGCGGTGGCGCGGTAAAGCAGAATGTCGGCAGCCATCAGGCTCGGATAGGCGAACAGGCCGAGCGAAGCATTTTCGCGGTCCTTGCCTGCCTTGTCCTTGAACTGGGTCATGCGGCTCATCCAGCCGATGCGTGCGATGCAGTTGAACACCCATGCCAGCTCCGCGTGCTGCATGACGCGGCTCTGGTTGAAGACGATGCTCCTCTTCGGGTCGATGCCAGCGGCAAGGAAAGCTGCGGTGACTTCACGGGTCGATTGCATGAGCTCTGCCGGATCGGGCGAAATGGTCAGCGCGTGCATGTCCACGACGCAATAGATGCATTCCTGCGTCTCTTGAACCTCGACCCACCGCTTGATCGCCCCCAGATAGTTGCCGAGGTGAAGGTTTCCGGTCGGTTGGACGCCGGAGAAAACAAGCGGTTTGAACGTGCTCATGGCTTTATCCTGAAAGAGCATTTCCAGCGAAAGTGGATACCGGTTTCGCGTTCGGAAATGCGTGGCGAAAATTGCCCCGCCGGTGGAGAGCGGGGATTTTGATTGCTGGTCTTTTCGCAGAGACGCAGCCGCCTTTCAAGCGTGAATTATTGCTCGCTTTCAGGGGCTTTCTTTGCTGCACCGCGCTTGATGTTGCGACGGATCATTCCCGTATTGGCTCCGCCAAGTCCGAAGGCAAAGCCAAAATAGACCACCATTGCAGCAACAACGATTGCGGTGACGGTTCCCGCACGCACGACAAGCGGTGCTGCGGAGGAAAGCTCATACGCAAAATAGCCGATGGCGTAATGAATACCGAATGCCATGATCGCGGCAGCGACGAGGAGGCGCGGAATACGGGTGAGCAGCGGAATATCCCGTCCCCAGTGACCCCGCTTCACCAGTGTCGCAAACAGCAGGACAGCGTTGACCCAGCCGGCGACGATTTCTGCCGTGGCGATACCCGTCGGGCCAAGGCGAGGGAAAAGTGTGACGGCGAGTGAAACGTTCACCGCAACGGAAATCGCAGCGAAGATCATCGGTGTACGGGTGTCTTCGCGGGCGAAAAAGCCCGGAATAAATGCCTTGATCAGGACGAAAGCGGGCAGGCCGAGGCCATAGATCGCCAGAATATTGGAAACGACGAGCGTGGAATCCGGGCTGAACTTGCCGCGTTCGAACAGAAGCCGGACGATGGGTTCCGACATGACCAGAAGAGCCGCAGCGGCTGGCAGGGTCAGAAACAATGTGAACTCGACCGAGCGATTCTGAAGGTTCGACGCTTCCTTCATATGGCCGCCGCGCAGCGCGCGTGACAGTTCGGGCAGAAGCACGGTCGCGACCGCGATGCCGACGACGCCAAGCGGAAGCTGATAGATGCGGTCCGCATAGACGAGCGACGACACGGCGCCTTCCATGCCGGAGGCGATATTGGTGTTGATGAGCAGGTTGATCTGCGTGATGCCGCCGGTGATCGCTGCGGGAAGCGCCAACACGAGAAGCCGTTTGACATTCGATGTCAGGCGCGGCCGGCGGAAGCCGATCTTGATGCCAGCATTGCGCACCGCGAGCCAGACGATGGCAAGCTGCACTAGACCTGCTGCCATGACGCCCCAGGAAAGGCCGTAGCCAACCGAAAGCGCGTCATAGCCTTGGCCCCAGGCAACGGCCAGCACCCCGATCAGGATGATGTTGAGAAAGACGGGTGCAATCGCCGCCGCAAAATAGCGATGCAGCGAATTCAGCATTCCACCCATCATTGCCGCCAGCGACATGCAGGCGAGATAGGGGAACATGATGGTTGCCAGCCGCACCGTATTGTCGAACTTCACCGGATCGTCAGTGAAGCCCGGTGCGATCACCGTCCGCACGATGAAGGGCATCGAAAGTTCCATCACGATGGTCAGGAACAGAAGCACGGTAAAAAGCACGCCGAAGACTTCTTCGGAAAAACGGCGCGCGCCGTCCATACCGTTCTTTTCGATTTCCTTGGCAAAAAGCGGTACGAAAGCTGAATTGAATGCGCCTTCGGCGAACAACCTGCGGAATGTGTTCGGGAAACGGAAGGCGGCATTGAAGGCGTCGGCTATCGGGCCGGTGCCGAGTGCCGCCGCCATGAACATCTCGCGCGTGAAACCGAAAATGCGGCTCATCAGCGTTCCGGACGCGACCGTGGCGAACTTTTTGACCAAACTCATTTACTGAAAAACCTATGCTGCGGCCTGCGACGAACGACCGTTTGTCTTGCTGCCATTTTCCCCGCCGAGAACACCAAGCAGCTTGCGCCTGATATTGCCCTGGCGGGTGGCGTTTGAAATCTTGTGACCCACAAGGTCAGTCACGTAAAAACTGTCGATCACCTTCTCGCCGAAAGTGGTGATGTGGGCTGAAGCAATATCCAGTGAAAGGTCAGAAATAAGGCCGGTCAGTTCCGAAAGCAGACCGGGCCTGTCCAGACCTTCCACTTCGATGACGGTAAACTTGTTGGAGAGCGTGTTGTTGATCTCAACACGCGGCTCCACCTTGAAAGCCTTGGCTGCCTTCTTCGGCTTGGTGCGCTTCGCCAGTACATCGGGCAGATGGGCCTTGCCGGACAGAACATCTTCGATGACCTTGCCGACACGTTCGGCACGGCGACGTTCGTCGTCGTCAGTGTCGAACTCGCGGCTGATGAGAATGGTATCGAGTGCGCGTCCATCACCGGTGGTGAAAATCTGCGCGTCGACGATGTTGGCTCCTGCCGCTGCGCAGGCACCGGTGATGATCGACAACAGGCGCGGATGATCCGGCGCCAGAACGGTGATTTCCGTGACTGCCTCGAACGTATGCGGCTTGGCCATGGTGGCCAGCGCGCACTCGTTGCGGTCGGCTTCGCGAATGAAATGGGCGTGCCGGACCTGATCCTCAAGGCTGACCGTCAGGAAATAGTTGGTGTAATGAAGGGCAAGATAGGTATCGCGCTTATCCTTCGGCCAGTCGGAAAGCCGCTCCGCCAGTGCCTCCCGCGCCTGATGATCGCGGTCAGCACGCGACAACTCCGAAAAGCCGCCGGTCAGGACCAGCTCGGTTTCGTAGAAGAGCGTGCGCAGAAGCTGGCCCTTCCAGCCATTCCATACGCCGGGGCCAACCGCCTTGATGTCGCATACGGTCAGGATCAGGAGAAGCTTCAGGCGCTCCATGGTCTGCACGGTGTCGGCAAAATCGATGATGGTCTTGCGATCATTGAGATCGCGCGACTGTGCCACCATGCTCATGGTCAGATGTTCGCGCACAAGCCATTCGACGGTTTCGGTTTCGGCAGGGGTAAGGCCGAACCGTGGTCCAAGCCTGCGGGCAATGCGCGCACCGGCGGTCGAGTGATCTTCCGGACGCCCTTTGGCGATGTCATGCAGGAGCAGCGCCACATAAAGCAGGTTGCGGTCGCGCTTGATTGTGGTGATGAGGTGGTTTGAAAGCGGATGCTCGTTTTCCAGTTCGCCGTGCTCGATTTCCGACAGTACGGCGATGCAGCGTAAGAGATGCTCGTCCACCGTGTAATGGTGATACATATTGAACTGCATCATGGCGACGATCTTGCCGAAATCCGGAATGAACTTTCCGAGCACGCCGGATTCGTTCATGCGGCGCAGAATGAGTTCCGGGTTGCGCGGCGAAGTCAGGATTTCGAGGAAAAGCCTGTTGGCTTCAGGATTTTCACGCAGATCGGAATTGATGAGTTTCAGTGAGCGGGTGAGGCTCTGCATCGCTTCGGGGTGAAACTCCAGCCCATGCTTGTCGGCCAGATGAAAGAGGCGGATGAAATTGACCGGGTCTTCCTTGAAAACCTCCGGCCGCGCGATGTTGATGCGGTGATTTTCCGAAACGAAATCGCCGTCTGCGGAAAGCTTGCGCTTGCGTCGCGAGAACGTAAGGAAGATGCGGTTGAAGCCCGGCACATGCTTGGCCTGCTGTTCCTCCAGGGCTGCGCTGATGATGCGAGTGAGGTCGCCCACATCTTTTGCCACGAGGAAATAATGCTTCATGAAGCGTTCGACATAGTTCTGGCCGGGATGCGCCGTATAGCCAAGGCGCTGGGCGATTTCCGGCTGTATGTCGAAGGAAAGGCGCTCCTCTGCCTTCAGCGTCGCGAAGTGCATGTGGCACCGCACCGCCCAGAGAAAATCTTCCGCCTTGTTGAACAGCTTCAACTCGGCTCGCGACAAAACACCGAGCTTGACCAGCTCTTCCTTCGTTTTGACGCGGTAGAAATATTTGGTGATCCAGAACAGCGTATGCAGGTCGCGCTGGCCACCCTTGCCTTCCTTGACGTTAGGTTCAACCAGATAGCGGGTTTCTCCTGCCTTGCGGTGACGCTGGTCGCGTTCGGCAAGCTTGGCCTGAATGAATTCCGGGCCGGTATCTTTGACGATTTCCTCGTCGAAGCGACTGACAAGCGTTTTGAAGAGTTCGCGATTGCCGGTGAGAAATCGCGCATCGAGAACCGCCGTGCGAATCGTCATGTCCTCGCGCGCCAGACGAATGCATTCATCGATATTGCGCGTGGAATGGCCGACTTTCAGCCCCATGTCCCACAGCATGTAGAGCATATATTCGACCACCTGCTCGCCCCAGGGGGTCTGCTTGTAGGGCAGCAGAAACAGGAGATCGATATCCGACCCTGGCGCCAGTCCGCCGCGCCCGTAACCGCCGACGGCGATGATGGCCATGTTCTCGGCCTTCGACGGATTGACCATCGGATAGGCTTTGGTGGTGGCGAATTCGAACAGCGCCTCGATCAGCGTGTCCATGAGAAAGGAGAGGCGTTTGGCGCACAGCGTGCCGCCGCCATCCTTCATCAACATGCCTTCTGCATTGGCACGGCCACGCACCAAGGCGTCCTTCAGTGCCTGAAGCACCACTTTGCGCACGGTGAGACTGGTGTAGTTTTCGTCCGTGGAATCCGCCAGTTCGTTGAGCTTGCGGCGTAGCGTCTCGGGATTGACGATCTCTTCCAGCTTAAGGTCGTGTGCGCTCATGCGGCATGTAGATCCGGTTTGCGGAGAAAGGATAGTGGGCGGTGTATCCTATAGCCGCTTTTATGGATGATGAATATCCAAAAGCAAAGGCCGGGTTTCCCCGGCCTTTGCTTCGCTATTTGCTGATTTTTCAGTTCGTCGCGTTATAGGCGGTAATTGCCGCCATATTGACGATGTCGGAATCCTTCGCGCCGATGGTGACGATTTGTGCTGGCTTGTCGAGACCGACGAGCAACGGACCTATGACGGTCGCGCCACCCAGTTCCTGCAACATGTCGGCGGCAATCGAGGCCGAATGATTGTCTGGTGTGACGATCACATTGGCCGGGCCCGACAGGCGGATGAACGGATATTGTTCCATCAGCTTCGGGTTCAGCGCTACATCGGCACTCATTTCGCCGTCGAATTCGAAATCGACATGACGCGTTGCCAGGATGCGGACAGCTTCCTGAATGCGTGCGGAACGCTCACCGCCCATATGACCGAAAGTCGAGAAGGCGGTCAGCGCGACACGCGGTACATAGCCCATGCGGCGCGCCATGCCCGCAGCTTCAACTGCAATATCGGCCAGTTCGGCTGCGGTCGGCATTTCATGAACTGCGGTATCGGCGATGAACACTGTCCGTCCGCGGCAAAGTGCGATGGAAACGCCGACCATGCGATGGCCGGGCTTGGAATCGATCACACGGCGCACGTCGTCCAGACCTGTCGCATAATTGCGGGTCACGCCCGTCACCATGCCATCGGCATCGCCGAGCGCCACCATGCAGGCCGCAAAATGATTGCGATCATTGTTGATGAGGCGGTGACAATCGCGCGTCAGATAGCCCTTGCGCTGCAGTTTCTCGTAGAGATAGTCGGCATAGGCTGAATTGCGGCTCGACAGGCGCGCATTGATGATTTCGATGCCAGGACGGTCAAGATCGAGGCCGGCGGCCTTGGCCGTATCCCTCACCCGTTCCTCGCGGCCAACCAGAATGGCGGTGCCGAGATCCTGATTGACGTAGGAAACGGCGGCGCGCATCACCTGTTCTTCTTCGCCTTCAGCAAAGACGATGCGCTTCGGCTGACGACGGACACGTTCATAGATGCCGCGCAAGGTGGAAGCGATTGGGTCGCGACGCGCCGACAATTCGCGCTTGTAGCCTTCAATGTCGGCAATGGCGCGTCCGGCAACGCCGGTTTCCATCGCGGCCTTGGCGACGGCAGCCGAGACGGACGCAAGCAGGCGTGGATCGAACGGCACCGGAATGATATAGCTCGGGCCGAAGCGCGGACGGCTGCCCTGATAGGCGGCGACCACATCGTCCGGCACGTCCTCACGAGCAAGCTCGGCCAGCGCGTTGACGGCGGCAATTTTCATCGCGTCGTTGATGGTTGTCGCGCGCACATCAAGCGCACCGCGGAAGATATACGGGAAGCCAAGGACGTTGTTGACTTGGTTCGGATAGTCCGAGCGACCGGTGGCAACGATGGCGTCGTCACGGATGCGCGCCACTTCTTCAGGCGTGACTTCCGGGTCGGGATTGGCCATCGCGAAGATGATCGGGTTCGGTGCCATGGAACGAACCATGTCTTCGGTGAACGCGCCTTTGGCCGAAAGGCCGAACACGACATCCGCGCCGTTCATGGCGTCTGCGAGGGATCGCTTGTCGGTCTTCACGGCATGTGCGGATTTCCACTGGTTCATGCCTTCTTCACGACCCTGATAAACGACGCCCTTGGTGTCGCACAGGATGACGTTTTCCGAAGCAAACCCCATCGCTTTGATGAGTTCGATACAGGCAATACCCGCCGAACCTGCGCCATTGCAGACGAGCTTCGTCGTCTTCATGTCGCGACCGGTCAGATGCAGCGCATTGATGAGGCCGGCAGCGGCAATGATGGCCGTTCCGTGCTGGTCGTCGTGGAAAACCGGAATGTCCATCAATTCGCGCAGGCGCTGCTCGATGATGAAGCAGTCGGGTGCCTTGATATCTTCCAGATTGATGCCGCCGAACGACGGTCCGAGATAGCGTACCGCGTTGATGAAAGCGTCGATGTCAGTCGTATCGACTTCAAGATCGATGGAGTCGACGTCGGCAAAGCGCTTGAACAGCACGGCCTTGCCTTCCATCACCGGCTTGGAGGCGAGCGCGCCCAGATTGCCAAGGCCGAGAATGGCGGTACCATTCGAGATGACAGCGACCAGATTGCCTTTGGCCGTATAGTCATAGGCGCGGGCGGCGTCTTCGGCGATTGCCTTTACCGGCACGGCGACGCCTGGAGAATAGGCGAGCGACAGATCGCGCTGCGTGGTCATGGGCTTGGTGGGGTTGATCTCCAGCTTGCCCGGGCGGCCCTGCGCGTGAAAGTCTAGCGCTTCCTTCTCACTGGCTGTGGGTGCGCGTTCTGATGTGTTGCCCTTCGGCGTCGAGGCTGGCATGTTCCCTCCGGTTTCATCTGCGGGAGAACCTCGATAGCGCCAGTCAAGCATCGTGTAAACAGTGCTTCGAGGAATAGATATTCATCCAAAAACGATGGAATACGAAATTTTATAACTTTAGCCTCCTCGGCTAAGCAATAAATGAAGGTTTTTAAATGGAAACGACGGCTAACGAAAACACCTCGGAAGCGGAAGACAATACCGCCGAGGCAGCGCCCGTTCGCCTGACGCCCATGATGGAACAATATATCGAGATCAAGGCGGCGAATGTCGATTCGCTGCTCTTCTACCGCATGGGTGATTTCTACGAGCTGTTCTTCGATGACGCAGTGGAGGCCTCTGCGGCACTGGGCATCACGCTCACCAAGCGCGGCAAGCATCTGGGCGAGGATATTCCCATGTGCGGTGTGCCGTTCCATGCCGCCGACGACTATCTGCAGAAGCTGATCGCCAAGGGTTATCGCGTTGCTGTCTGCGAACAGGTGGAAGACCCTTCAGAGGCGAAGAAGCGCGGCTCCAAATCGGTGGTGAAGCGCGATGTGATCCGTCTCGTCACACCGGGCACACTGACCGAAGAAAAGCTGCTGGACCCGGCGGAGGCCAATTTCCTGATGGCGATGGGGCGTACGCGCGGCGACGGTGCGCTGGCGCTCGCCTGGATTGATATTTCAACCGGAACCTTCCGCGTGGCGGAAACCACGCCAGACCGGCTTTTCGCCGATGTGATGCGGGTAGACCCGCGTGAACTGGTCGTGGCCGACAGCGCGTTTCACGATGAGGAGCTGCGCCCGGTCTTCGATCTGGTTGGCAAGGCGGTGACGCCGCAACCGGCGACCCTCTTCGACAGTGCGGCTGCGGAGGCGCGCATCCAGCGCTATTTCAACGTTGCGACATTGGATGGCTTCGGCCAGTTCAGCCGTCCCGAACTCTCGGCCATTTCCGGGGCAATCGCCTATATCGAAAAAACACAGATTTCAGAGCGCCCGCCCTTGATGCGGCCTGAACGCGAACATGAGGGTGGTACGCTTTTTATCGACCCGGCGACACGCGCCAGTCTGGAACTGGCCCGCACCATGTCGGGCAATCGTGATGGCAGTTTGCTGAAGGCCGTGGACCGTACTGTCACTGGAGGCGGGGCGCGGCTTTTGGCGGAACGGTTGACCGCGCCGCTGACCGACCCCAAGGCAATCGCGCTGCGGCTCGATTCCGTTTCCTGGTTCCTGAGCGAGCAGTCGCTTTGCGAAGCCATGCGCGCGGAACTGAAAGGCGTGCCGGATATGCCGCGCGGACTCTCACGCCTTGCCGTCGGACGCGGCGGGCCGCGCGATCTGGGCAGTCTGGCACGAGGCTTCGAGGCTGCGCATATCATTGCGAACCTGCTGGAAAGCGCCCTTTTACCGGACGAACTGGCGCATGCCCGCGATGCTGTCAGCGCCATGCCTGCCATCTTTACAGTTCATCTCGACCGGGCCTTGGCTGATGAACTGCCGCTCCTGAAACGCGATGGCGGTTTCGTGCGCGCAGGCTATAATTCCGAGCTCGATGAAATGCGTGCCTTGCGTGACCAGTCGCGCCGGGTGATCGCCGGTCTACAGGCCAATTATATTGAAGAGACCGGTATCAAATCGCTGAAGATCAAGCATAACAATGTGCTTGGCTATTTTATCGAGGTGACGGCCAACAATGCCGGGGCGATGACGGATACGGATGAAGCCAAGGGCCGCTTCATCCATCGCCAGACGATGGCCAATGCCATGCGCTTTACCACGACCGAACTGGCGGAACTTGAAAGCAAGATCGCCAATGCTGCTGACCGCGCATTGTCGATTGAGCTTGCCGTGTTCGAGGAACTGACGGCGGAGGCCGTCTCCCACGCCGATAGTATCCGCGCGGCCGCATCGGCGCTTGCGGTTTTCGACGTCTCGGCATCGCTTGCCGTACTGGCGGAAGAGCAGGGTTATTGCCGTCCGCAGGTCGATGACAGTCTGTCCTTCAACATTGTTGCCGGTCGCCATCCGGTTGTCGAGCAGGCCCTGCGACGCCAGGCAGCCAATCCGTTTGTCGCGAATGATTGCGATCTCTCGCCGCAAATGGACGGCGGAAACGGTGCGATCTGGCTTTTGACCGGTCCGAATATGGGCGGTAAGTCGACCTTCCTGCGTCAGAATGCGCTGATTGCGATCATGGCGCAGATGGGGTCCTTCGTGCCTGCCGGTTCTGCGCAGATCGGTGTCGTGGACCGGCTGTTCAGCCGCGTCGGTGCTTCCGACGATCTGGCGCGCGGGCGCTCGACTTTCATGGTCGAAATGGTGGAAACGGCGGCGATCCTCAATCAGGCGGGTGAGCGTTCACTGGTGATCCTCGATGAGATCGGACGCGGTACAGCTACTTTCGACGGACTGTCCATTGCCTGGGCGGCGGTCGAATATCTGCATGAGAAGAACCGTTGCCGGGCGTTGTTTGCCACGCATTTTCATGAAATGACGGCGCTTTCGGAAAAGCTCGCGCGGCTTTCCAACGTCACCATGCGGGTCAAGGAATGGGACAACGATGTCGTCTTCCTGCATGAAGTGGCCAAGGGTGCTGCCGACCGTTCCTATGGTGTGCAGGTGGCGCGATTGGCCGGGTTGCCTGAAGCGGTTGTCAATCGTGCGCGCGATGTGCTGCACCAACTCGAAGCGGGCGAAACCTCCGGCAAGGCGGACAAGCTGATCGACGATCTGCCGCTGTTCTCGGTCGTCTTGCAGCAGGAAAAACCGAAACCGCAGGTTCAGGCAAAAGACAGCGAACTGGCGAAGGCCGTCTCGGGTGTCAATCCTGATGAACTGACGCCACGAGAAGCGCTGGACTTGATCTATAAGCTGAAGGAACTGGCCGGAAAGGCGTGAGCTGAGCCTCAGAAGCAAAAAGGCGAAGCAGATGCTTCGCCTTTTTTAATTACACAAAGCGGTTTGCTTCCGCACCGTAATAGGTGATGTAGCGGCTGGAAATGCGCTCGATTGGCAAGATGATGAACACATCGGTCGTGCCGAATGCCTCGTCGATCACTGCGCCGTCCCCGATCATCGCACCAAGGCGCAAATATCCCTTCACCAAAGGCGGCATTGAGAATAAGGCAACCTTGTTGTTGATGGCTTCCTTCGGCATCAGGTCCATGGCCTGATAGCGAGTGGGTAGGGCACGAACGTCCCAGTCATCAGTGGCGCGGCAGTTGTGATGAAGGAATGACAGGCCAAGCGCATGCGCTGCAGGCACAGCGCCGTGGAACGAAGCGCAGCCGAACATCACATCGATGGAATGGCGGCGGCAATAGGCCCAGGCGCCTTGCCACAAAAGCTCGACAGTGCGCTTGGAACGGTATTCCGCCTTCACACACGAGCGACCCAGTTCAAGCAGACGAAGGTTCGGTCGCGAAAGCGCCAGACGCTGCACATCATATTCGTCGGCAGAGTAGAAGCCGAGCGCCTTTTCCGCCTGATCGCTGCGCATCAGACGATAGGTGCCGACAATCTGCTGGTGCTCCGGCACGGGCAGGGCGGTATCATAGACGAGAAGGTGATCGCAAATAGCGTCGAAGCGGTCAGCATCACGAAGCTCCACAGCTTCAATGCTTTCCCGGCGCGCGCCCATTTCGTCGAAGAAGACACGGAAACGCAGTTCCTGCGCGGCCTCGATAGCTTCGCGTGAGTTTGCAAGCCGTACTTCCAACGATCCGATGCGCCCCAGAACGATGGGGTCGCCGTTGGACGCGAACAGCGCCTGTTGTGCTTCTAAGCCTGACATGACCGTATCATCAATGATTTGCTGGTCCATTCCAAGCAGTACTGTCATGATGATGGCTCCTGATTTGTCTATTCACGTATTCCTGAACGGCTTTCCCACTGATATTTCAGCAAGAGCTAACCAATTCCAATCCTCGTTCAGTCGATTGCGTGGACAGGGTGTCCAGTTCGACCGAAGCAGTACAGATTCAGTGCTACGCGACGATGACAGAAGCGTGTCACCAATGTGTCAATTCGGATGACTGGACCTTATCCTCTTCAAAAAGCTTTTAATTTTAAGAGATCAAATTATGCGAAAGGCAGAAACTGTTCAACCCGGTGGGCTAGCGGGCAGCCCGTTCGCGCCGCCAGCCAAGGAATTCCTCCAGAATTATGAGGCCGGCGCCGATGGTGATGAACGTGTCGGCGAGGTTGAAAACCGCGAATGACCAGGTCGGCAGGTGGAACAGAATATAGTCCACGACGTAACCGTGCATCACGCGGTCGATAAGATTGCCGATGGCACCGCCGACGACAAGTGCAAAGCCGTAGCGTGCGAAGATGCGGTCCGGCGCATTGGTCCACCACAGATAAAGCACGAACGCAATGACCGCAGCGGTGATCGCGACCAGTCCCCAGTCGTGCAGCCAGGCGAGCATCGAGAAGGCAATGCCTTCATTGTGCGTGCGGAACAACGCAAGAAACGGCAGCAGGTCAATCTGCTGGCCGTAGCCCATCCTTGTTTCCACCAGATGCTTGACGCCTTGATCGATCAACACTGTGAGAATGACGACGAAAAGTGAGGACCAGACCGCGTGCCGCTTCATCCGGAAGTCCTTTCATCAAGCGTGAGTGCGTCGCGACGGATTTCGTAGAGCATGACGCCGGTGGCAATTGCGAGATTGAGAGAATCTGCGCGACCTGCCTGCGGAATGCGGGCAAGCTTGTCGCAGGCATTGGCAAGGCTGTCCGGCAGGCCCTGCTGTTCATTACCCATCATCAGCACAACCGGCTTGTTGGCATAGGGAATGGTGCGATAGTCGACTGCACCTTTCAGATGGGTGCCGACGACAAGGCCGGAAAAGCCTTTGCGCCAGTTGAGGAAATCGGCTTCCGTTACCTTGTAGAGCGGCATGGAAAAGACGGAGCCCATCGTTGCGCGTACGGTTTCCAACGAATAGGGATCGGTGGTATCGCCGATTAGGATGACGCCCTTTGCGCCGACCGCATCTGCCGTGCGTACGACTGTACCGAGATTGCCGGGATCGCGCACGCGGTCGAGCGCGATGTAGACGTCGTTGTTCTTGGGCTTGAGATTTGCTAGCAGGCGATACTGCTGCTCGAAAACGCCCACCACCACCTGCGGATTGTCGCGGCGGGTGATGGCAGCCATGATCTTTTCGGTCACTTCCAGCACAAGTCCGCCCTTGGCAAAGGTGCGGGCGGCGACCTGTTCCACCATTTTGTTGCCCTTGCCGGATTTGGCAAAAACCAGCGTCTTGATGCGCCAGTCCTGTTCCAGCGCGTCGATGACAAGTTTCAGCCCTTCGGCCAGAAACACACCCTGCTGGTCGCGGAATTTTTTCAGCGCCAGCGAGCGAAGGTCTTTCACGATAGGATTAGCGAGGCTGGTGACCTCCTTTACCTGGCCTACCTTCGAATATTCGGCACGAGAGCCGCTTTTGGAAAAATCGTCGTCACGGCTCATTTTGCTACCCAGCGGCTGAACATGGATGTGGAAAGCGCCCGCCCGCCAGAATGATCTTTCGAACGTTCGCGCAGAATAAGTTCGCCCGATTCGACCGTGCCGCCAAGGCCGGTGAAACGGTCGCGCATCAGCTCGTGAATGGCGAAGAAAGAGGCGCGGATCGAATAGGCCGTCAGGATGACAGCCAGCGGCTTCGGCGTCAGGATGGACCGGCATGTATCGACCATTGCTGGCAGATGCTCGAACAATTGCCAGACCTCGCCGCTCGGGCCGCGCCCATAGGCAGGCGGATCAAGCAGGATGATGTCATAGAAACTGCCGCGGCGTTCTTCGCGCGCCACGAATTTCATCGCGTCTTCGCAGATCCAGCGGATCGGCTTATCGGACAGCCCGGCCATTTCCTGATTTTCACGCGCCCAGATGATGGCTTTCTTGGATGCGTCGACATGGGTCACTTCCGCGCCCGCACGTGCCGCCACCAGCGAAGCGACACCGGTGTAGCCGAAAAGATTGAGCACCTTCACGTTACGTCCGGATTTGATCCCTTCCCGGATAAGCCCATCCATATACGACCAGTGCGCGGCCTGTTCGGGGAACACGCCGACATGGCGGAACGAGGTGAACCGGCCATGAAAGGAAATGCCGTCATGCTGCATGGGCCATGTTTCACCGAGCGGCACTTTCGGAAACGCCCAGCGTCCCAAGCCTTCTTCGTCGGTATTGCCGGTAAAAATGGCGTCGGCCTGATCCCACTCCTTTTGCGGCAGGTTCGGCAGCCAGATTGCCTGACCTTCCGGGCGGACGATCCGATAAGGACCGTATTGCTCAAGCTTCAATCCATTGCCGCTATCGAGAAGCGCGTAATCGGCGGATGGTTCGGTTTCGAGGATGACGGGCAATTTCTCGCCCGGGCGAGGGCCGGCATAGGGCTTGATTTCGCGCAGCGCGGCGACGGGTCGTTCTCGCTCTTCGGTTGTCGGCTTGGGCGCGGCCTTGGCGAATTGTGGGCGCGGCTTTTTGAAAACCGTGCCTTTAGCCTCAAGCTTGCCTTCAAATTTGCGTTCTGGGCGTGGCGCATCGTTTCTTGCGCGCTCGAAGCTGCGCTCGTGCTTGCCGCCCGACGTTTTTTTGCCTTTTCCTCTTGGCGTCTTCACCCGAAACTCCAATCATCATGATTGGGGTCTAGGTAGGATAAACAAGGCCGGTGGGGAAGGGGAAAACGACGTTCAATCGCGCACAAAAGGCTTTTCAAGGCTTGAAAACCCGGAAGTTTTGCTTCCGGGTTTGAGAATAAAGGGCGTTTCAGGAGTTCACGACCGATACATTGCGTTTTTCGGCGGCTGTGCTGCGTTCAAGCAGACGCGCGGCTTCCTGCTTGTACATGCGCTCCTTGCGGCGATGCTTGCCCTGCGTGAGCCAGGTCACCAGGGAACCGATGACAACACCAAGAAGAAGTGCACCAAACAGCCATAGGAACAGTGGTGCATTATAGGACAGAGCGGGATTGCCCGGATTGAATGGATCGATCGTGAATTGCACCGATGCGCGATTGGCAACCGACAACGCAATCAGAACCACTGCAAGCGGCACGAGAACGATGATGGCGATGATGCGTTTTGCCGCCATGATGTCTATCAGACTGCGCCGTTGAGACGGTCGCGCAGCTCCTTGCCGGTCTTGAAGAACGGAACCCACTTTTCTTCCACGTCCACCGTTTCGCCGGTGCGGGGATTGCGGCCACTGCGTGCAGGGCGGTTTTTCACCGAAAAGGCACCGAAGCCGCGCAGTTCTACGCGATTGCCGTCGGCAAGGGCGTTTGTGATCTCGTCGAATACCGCGCCCACGATGTTTTCGACATCGCGCTGAAAGAGATGCGGATTACGGCTGGCGATAATCTGAACGAGTTCCGATTTGATCACGGCTTTAAACCCCTGTTGTTCTGTTTGCTTCATCCGGTATCTGCCGGATATTGTGTAAGTTTGCCCGGTTGGCGTCAATTCGCTTCAGGCGTACCGTCAACGTGCCAAACCGAGAGAAGTCCGTCAAGAAAGATGCGTTCCTTGGCAATCTCCTTCAACATGCCATCGGCCTCCTGCGGCAAGCCGAGAAGGCGCGCACCGGCGTGAATGATAAGATCACGCAATGAGAAACCCGTGTCACTGCTGACCGGTTTCCATTCCAGGCGTGGCAAATCTTTGGAGAGCCCCTTGCTTGCAAGCCAGGCAACGGCCTCTTCTTCACCACCCAATCCGTCGATCAATTTATTATCCAAAGCCTGTCGTCCGGTAAAAACAGCACCATTGGCCAGTGCCAGCGCCTGTTCATGCGTAAACGAACGGCGCTTTTCGACAATATCCACGAACCAGGCATAAGAATCCATGATCATGTTGCGGATCATACCTTTGGCCTCTTCGCTGGCCGGACTGAAATAATTGGGCTCTGCCTTGAGCGGCGAAGATTTGATGGTCTCGACCTTCACGCCGATCGTGTCGAGCAGCTTCGAGACATCGGGATATTGAAACAGAACCCCGATTGAGCCCACGATAGATGTTTGTCGCGCCACGATATGGTCGGATGCGCTGGCAATCATGTAACCTGCAGAGGCGGCAAGCGTTCCCACCTGGGTGACGACCGGCTTTTTCTTGGCAATCTTGCGCACGGCTTCAAAAATCGCTTCGCCGCCTACCGTCGTTCCTCCGGGCGAATCGAGAACCAGAATCACACCCTTGACGGCATCGTCCTTGGCGATCTTGTCGAGACGCTTCAGCAATTCCTCGTTCTCGAAGATGGTGCCCTCGATACGAACCTTGGCGATATGCGGCTGATTGAAATTGGTGCCGCGCATGAACCATGAAGCGAAGACGGCAATCAGGGCTGCAATCAGAAACAGGAAGGCTGCACGCCAGATCGTCAGCTTCCTGCGCAGTTTCCGACGTTCAATGATTGCTTCGGCGTCTTGAGCCATTCCTGTCCATCCATTCGTTCAACCAGCGCAGCTTGGCCCGGCACTTCACCTTTTGCCTCGAATGAAGGCTAGCGGCAAGTATCTTTGGCGTCGCCATCTAGTGAGAGATAGTGCATGAAATATATATTGTAATGAGTAGTTCGCGATTCTGGTTGCATCATTTGATACGCAGTTCGAGCGCGCCAAGTCTGTATTACGTTGAGCTGTAATTGGACCGGGCTTTGTGGTATCAAAGAGTTGATTAGCATTCTACCTAAATTCGGTGGAGTGTAAATTGGGCTGAATAATCAAAGGCATAAGCCGTTCCTGCTGCCTGTTTGCGAGGCGGGTGCGGTGTTTTGTGCGGTATAAAGCTATTGAGCTACAGGCTATTTCACCCCAAATAAACCGTATTGAAATGAAACGGCGCGATAGGGATGCGCTGATTATTGAATTCTATGAAAGCCGTTGAGGAAACGAACGAAACATGACTGCCGACACCACACATAGCCATGCGCCGCAGAACGCGACCGCTTCCGGTCGCGGCACGGGTGGTATGCGCTTTGGTGCCTCGGAGAAAGCCGATTCGCTCTTCCATGCTGCACAGCGCCATTCGGTCCGTGTTCGTGTTTTGAAGACAGCTCTTCCGGTCGCCGCGATTATCGTGGGAGCCGTTTTCTCGTGGTACACGTTTCTTGCAACGCCGAACACGCCCATAAAGGTGGAAGTGAATAACGGCGGTGAAAGCGGCAAGCTTGTCATGACGAGCCCGCACCTTAATGGATACACCAAGGACAATCGTCCCTATTCGATGACCGCTTCCAAGGCGACGCAGGATGCGAAGAACAGCGGCGCGATTTCGCTTGAAGGTATCTCAGCCGAGCTGCCGGTCGGTGAAAAGGGCACTGCTAAGGTCGAGGCAACGTCGGGTGTTTACGACAATGCCAACGGACGTTTGCAACTTGATAAGGACTTTACTGTTACGACGGATGACGGTTTACGTGCAGTGCTGCGTTCTGCGGACGTAAACCTCAAGAGTGGGCAGATCACGACCGACAAGCCCGTCGATATCCGCAGCGGCAGCACGCATATTCTGGCCGACAGCATGCAGGTCAAGGACAACGGCAAAGTTCTGATTTTCGAGAACAAGGTTCGAATGACCGTTGACGGCAGCGTTGTTTCGCCCAACAAGGCTCCCTGAAAAGGGTCTTTGATTTGAGAATAGGGGAAGCGTTCGAGCCGATTTATATCTGTGCGGACGCTTGAGCGCATTCTGAATCCGGTTTTCGGATCGAAATGTGCTCGAAAACAAATTGTTAGAGCGTGATTTTGATGCAATCAGAATGCTACACGCTCTAAGCTGCTTTTTTGATCGCATTTTGCGATGCCAAATGTTCCCATTTGGTCGCAAAGTGCTTAAAGTTGCGTCTGACCGCATATCGGCCCAGGGATGGCCGAATGCTTCGGGGAGCTGAAATATATGAAACGCGAGACGGGCAAGATGAACAAGGGTACGATGGCCCGCACTTTGCGGATGGGATTTGCGGTTCTGGCGCTCGGCCTAGCCGCGGCTCCGACAGCCTCTCTGGCTCAGGAAGGCGCAGCCGTAAACGGTCTGAAGCTTTCCAACAGCAAGGCGCCCGTCAAGATTGACGCTGACAAGTTGGAAATGCGCGACAAGGAAGGCATTGCCATATTCACCGGCAATGTTGCCGTTTCGCAGGGCGACGCCCTGCTGAAGGCAGGTCAAATGACGGTCTACTACAACAAGGCCAAGAAAGACGGAGAGGCACAAGCCCCGGAACCGGCAAGTGCTGGTGTGGGTGGCCTCGATTCATCGAGCATTGATCACATCGACATCTCGGGGAAAGTTTATCTCAAGTCCGGTACGCAGGTCGCAACCGGTGATACCGGCCGTTACGACGCGAAAAACCAGGTGATGGTTCTTCAGGGGCAGAAAGTGGTCCTGACCGATGGCGACAATATTGTGACCGGCTGCAAGCTGACGGCGCATCTCGATACAGGCCGCGCCAATGTCGAAAGCTGCAAGGGGCAGACCAAGGGTCGCGTATCGATCATCATGGCCCCGAAAGATCAACAGCAGGGCGGCGCCGCGCCCAAGCAGAACTGACCGGAGCAGGCGTGGGATTGTTCTGGAACAAGAAGGCCGACGGGCCGCAAACCGCATCGCAAACTATGAACGCACCATCCGATGTTGCAGGGGGCATGCCCGATCAACCGGGTAAATCAACACGTCTCAAGGGCACGCTGGTAGCACGCGGTCTTTGCAAGAGCTATCGCGGTCGGCAGGTCGTCAATGGCGTATCGTTCGGTGTGCGCGCCGGCGAGGCGGTCGGCATTCTGGGCCCCAATGGCGCAGGCAAGACGACGTGCTTCTATATGGTGACCGGTCTCGTTCCGGCCGACGCCGGTTCCATCGAGATCGACGGTTTCGACGTCACGTCGATGCCGATGTATCGTCGTTCTCGTCTCGGTATCGGCTATCTGCCGCAGGAAGCGTCCATTTTTCGCGGCCTTTCGGTTGAGAACAACATCAAGGCCGTGCTGGAAGTGGTGGAGAAGGATCGTTCCAAGCGTGCCTCCGAGCTGGATGCGCTGCTGGAAGAGTTCCATATTGCCCATCTGCGCAAGGCACCAGCCATTTCTCTTTCCGGTGGTGAACGCCGTCGCCTCGAAATTGCGCGTGCGCTTGCCTCGCGTCCGAACTTCATGCTGCTTGATGAACCCTTTGCTGGTGTCGACCCGATTGCCGTTTCGGATATCCAGCAGCTCGTTCGCCATCTGACGAGCCGTGGCATCGGCGTTCTGATTACCGACCATAATGTGCGTGAAACGCTCGGCCTTATCGATCGCGCCTACATTATTCACGCCGGTCAGGTGCTGACGCATGGCCGTCCCGCTGAAATCGTTGCCAATCCCGACGTGCGCAGACTCTATCTCGGCGACCAATTCACACTTTGATATCCAGGCATTTTCAGATTGTCAGATATTTTCTGGAAATGCCTTCTTGCTGCCGGTTCAGCCCTGCAATGTTTTGTACAAAGTTGCAGAACGCGCCGTTTAGGCGCGACTTTTTTCCCTTTCAGGCCAAATTCCGCACATTCTGAATTGACAAGCAAGGTTCATACCAGTTTTCATTGAAGTGAACTTTCAGCTTGAAATGGCTGTAAGCGGGACGGCTTATTCTTCTGCGTCGGCTCGGGGCTGATGTTGATGTAATGCCGTTGGAAGTTGAATGAGGCTGTCAAAAGGTAGCTTGGTGTTGACCATGTGCTCCGCAGTTATTGGCAGGGATTAACTGGGGGATAATAACGCGTCGCATGGCTCTGTCGCCCAAGCTCGATTTCCGTCAATCCCAATCGCTGGTGATGACACCCCAGCTAATGCAGTCGATCAAGCTGCTGCAGATGACGCATGTCGAGCTGGAACAGTTTCTCGACGTTGAAATCGAGAAAAATCCGCTGCTGGATCGAATTGAGGCAGCAAATGATGATTTTGCGGGCGTTGATCCTGCACGAGACAGTACCGACACCGACGGGGATGAAGCCGCGTCGGACGATCTATCGGATAGCGACTGGTTCAAAACGGATGTTTCGGATGACGCCGAGGATCTCTCATCCACTTTCGATAGCTCGCTGGAAAACATCTTTCCAGATGATCCGGGGCGCTTTGACGAGATCGGTCCCGATCTTGCGGCTCAATGGAAATCGTCGGTCGGCGACGGATATGTTTCAGGCAGCGGTTACGACATTGATCAGGTTACAGCCAGCCGGGTCTCGCTGAACGAACATGTGACAGAACAGATTTCGCTGTCTTTTCCCAGAGCAGCGGAACGGTTTATTGCGTCAGCGCTTGCTGACGCGCTGGATGAGAGCGGCTATCTGCGTATCGATATAGTTGCACTGGCCCAGAACCTGGGTGTGGAAACGGTTGAGATCGAGCGTATTCTTGGAGTAATGCAAACCTTTGATCCACCTGGACTTTTTGCCCGTGACTTGCGAGAATGCCTGGCAATACAGTTACGTCTCAAGGATAGGTTCGATCCGGCCATGGAAGCGTTGATCGACCATCTCGATCTTCTGGCGCGACGAGACTTCGCGACGCTCAAGAAGCTGTGTGGTGTCGATCAAGCCGACATTCTTGATATGCTGACTGAAATCCGCATGCTCGACCCCAAGCCTGGTACATTGTTTGAGATATCCGTGGCCGATGCCATTGTGCCGGATGCGCTCGTGACACCGTCGCGCGACGGTGGCTGGGCTATTGAGCTGAATGCAGCAGCAATGCCGCGCCTCATCGTCAACAACGAATATTATGCCGAGGTGAGTACCTCGGTAAAAGCTGAGGAAAAGGCGTTTCTCTCGGACTGCATGCAGACTGCGAACTGGCTCGTACGCAGCCTCGACCAGCGTGCGCGCACTATCCTCAAGGTCACACAGGAAATCGTCCGACAGCAGGACGGGTTTCTGCGCCATGGGGTGACTCATTTAAAGCCTCTTAATCTGCGCACAGTCGCGGATGCGGTCGGCATGCATGAATCGACAATCAGCCGTGTGACCGCGAACAAGTTCATGGCCACGCCACGGGGCGTGTTTGAATTGCGCTATTTCTTCACTGCGTCGATCGCCTCTTCCGAGGGCGGCGACGCCCATTCGTCGGAAAGCGTGCGCCATCGTATCCGCCAGATGATCGACGCCGAAAAGCCGGACGATGTACTTTCCGATGATGCCATTGTGGATGCCTTGAAGAAGGACGGTGTGGATATCGCGCGAAGAACGGTCGCAAAATATCGGGAATCGATGAATATTGCTTCATCAGTTCAGCGCAGGCGTGAAAAGAAGGCAAGACTGTCGGCCTCTTGATTGCTTAGAGCGCCGTGCGTCCTATGGGACGCACAAAGGACGCTCTAATCTATTGAATCTACGCATCGTGCTTTCCGAAAATCGATTCCGATTTTCGGGCCGATGCGGTAGCCAGGGCAACTCCACCGATTGCGCTGCGAAGGGGTTGTTTTAAATTACAGATTGTACCTCTGGAGCTTCATTCGCGTATTCGAATACGGAGAGATGCTCTAAAATTTTGGATCTGCAACACTGCTCTTTCAGAAAAATTCGATCTCGATTTGTGGAAAGAGCGGCATTGCAAGACGATCAACTGGCAGGAGGACCAATTGACAAGCGCCAATTCACCCAATAGAAGCCCCGCTCGCGCTGCGGCACATGCTAGGAAGCCCTGGTTTCCTGGGGTCGACGACAGGTTGTCAGCGTGCCGTTGGCGTGATGTTGGCAAAAACACCCGGTGTTTTTGCAAGAAAGACGCGTCGAAGCAGAGTGAGGGCATGTCTCCCAAACGTGGAACCGGCATTGGGGATAAAGGCATGGATAGGGCGTTTCCAGCGAATGTGTTTTTGCAGGTAACGCTTGATAATTTGACTGTAATTTCGGGAAGAAATTGCGGTTGTTCATATGCTTGAAGGAAGGGCAATGTGAGGTTCCGGAAAAATCCGGGCAACGGACCGGCTACTGGGGCGTTACGTAAAAGAGCGATGTGCGGCAACCATCCCGTTAAGGGGCTATCTATGGGAACGGCCACGACTTCGGAGGCTTTCTGGAAGGTGTTTCAACGCCTCGCCGGAGAGTGCGCTTGGGAAGTGTGCTTGCACCACAAATTAGTTGGAAAACGCACAGGACGAAAAGCATCTTTGATGCTGGTTCGCTTTGCGCTTCGCTCGCCTTGTGATTAGACTGGGTCCTGTGGTGTAACGCAAATGAGGTGTGCCAAATGACTCTGCGTGTATCTGGAAAGCATATGGACGTCGGTGAAGCTTTCACAACCCGGATCGTTGATCGGGTGAATGAAGCTGTCGGCAAATATTTCGATCATGGCTTTTCCGGACAGGTTACGGTCACCAAGTCCGGTTCGCGTTACAGTGCGGATTGCACTTTGCACCTCGATAGCGGTGCAACCCTGCAAAGCACTGGCGACGCGCAGGATCCGCAGTTGGCTTTTGAAGCGGCTGCAGACAAGATCGAAACCCGCCTTCGCCGCTACAAGCGCCGTCTGAAGTCGCGCCCGGCTACGCAGCCCGATGCGATCTATGACGACGTTGCATATCGTGTTATGGCACCGCTGTCGGAGGAAGAGGAGGATCTTCCGGCGGATTATGCACCAACTATCGTTGCGGAATCGTCCGTCGCTCTGCGCACCATGTCGGTGGCGTCGGCGGTCGTGGAACTGGATCTGATCGAGAACCCGGTTCTGGTATTCCGCAATGCCGGCAATGATGAAGTTAATATCGTCTACCGTCGCGCGGACGGCAATATCGGCTGGGTCGATCCATCGATGGTCACCCGCCAGGCCGCGCCACGCGCCTGACGGCAAACCTGAAGCGCACGCAGCGGATCGCGATTAGGCGGCCGCGTGCGCTTCCCAAAACCGGGCTTCAAAGGCCTGATTGAAGAAGGAACGGAGAGAATGGATCTTAGTGATCTGATTCAGCCCGGGGCGATTATCCCGGCGCTGAAAGCCAGCTCCAAAAAACAGCTTTTGCAGATTTTATCTGAGAAGGCTGCGGAACTGACCGGTCTCCCTGAGCGTGAAGTTTTCGAAACAATTCTCCAGCGTGAGCGCCTCGGTTCTACCGGGGTAGGCAATGGCGTTGCCATTCCACACGGCAAGCTGGCGAATATCAACAAAATAGCCGGAATCTTCGCTCGTCTGGAAACACCGGTCGATTTCGAGGCGCTGGACGATCAACCCGTCGATCTTGTTTTTCTGCTTCTCGCGCCGGAAAATGCCGGTGCGGATCATCTGAAGGCACTTTCGCGCATAGCCCGCATGCTGCGCGATGCCGACACTGTTGCCAAATTGCGCGGCACACATGACGCGCAGGCACTTTATTCATTCCTGACCGCTCAGCCGGCTTCCAACGCCGCCTGAGTTCAAAGAGTTTCTCGTAAACAAAACCGCCGTTCAGCTCGAACGGCGGTTTTGTTTGTTTGCTCGCAGAAACGATTTGCAGGGAAGAGAAACAGTGCAAGCAGAAACATATTCTGCCTCAAGACAACTCGCTATATTTGCGTGCGCCACAATCTTCCACACTGATTTCGTATGCGCGCGATACCGGCGATGGCCGGTATCGCATTAAACCTTAATGCAGCATCACCGTGCGCAGTTCATGGTCTTGAGCACCCTGTAGCGCGGTGGCACGAACATCGGAAAGGACGATTGGCTCACCGTTGGCGCCAAAAAGCGCCCAGAGTTCCAGGCCCGGCTCGATCGGTGGGAGGGCAGGGAAGCTGCGGGCAAGCTCATCAGAACGGATCTTGCGTACGTAGGCAACTTCACCTTCGCCGAGATGGGCGAATTCATTTTCGGTGAAAATATGTCTGTTCATGGTCTTAGCCTCCATTTCGTCGGCATGTCATTTGCGACCACGCCGCATCAGAGCTTCACTTCTTCAATATAGCTGTATTGTGCTGAACAAAAACTGAACAAGTTCAGTCCTTCACCGCTATGTTGATTCGTTTAACCAGTCGTTCGGGTTCTGGGCGGTCGAGATCGATGGCCAGAAGACCATTCTTCAGATCGCAACCAAGAACCCTCATACCGTCTGCCAGAACGAAAACGCGCTGGAATTGTCGGGCAGCGATGCCGCGATGCAGAAATTCGCGTTCGGTATCGTCGGTCTGGCGTCCGCGGATGACGAGCTGATTGTCTTCCGTCATGACTTCGAGGTCTTCGCTGGCAAAACCGGCCACCGCCAAAGTGATGCGCAGACGTTCGGAACCCGTCTCGCCGCGCAGGCGTTCGATATTATAGGGCGGATAACCGTCGCCGGATTTAGCAATCCGTTCCAGCGTCTTTTCCATCGTGTCGAATCCGAGCAGCAAAGGGCTCGAAAACGGTGTCATTCTTGTCATTGCATCAGTCCTTGATGAGAAGCGACCGTTAAGAAGAGAACCCTGACGGCGTATCTCTTCGCTAACTGATATGGCTTGTGAAAAGCCTGACTTCAAGGGCCAATCCGGATTCCCTCGTTGCAGCCTAGAACGAAGTACGGATGCGATATACCCGGAAATATTAGGAGTATTGCTATCGACGTGCCTCGGCGAGCGCTGTACCGAAAGCCGTCGCAAAGCTTTCACGATCATCCGGGGTAAGGAAGCTTCCGATCGCGACACTCTTTTCACGGCTCTCGATGCTCATGCCGGTAATTCCGATATCCGGTTTCCGCGCGACCTTGAACCGTGTCCAGAATGGATTGAAGCGATGCACGGTCATCTTGCCGGAGGCAGCGTATTTGCGAACATGCAAGACTGAGCGCGACACGGAGATTTCCTCGCGAGCGCGGGCTGCACGGTAATTCCAACGAAAGGCCAGATAAATCAGCAGCACGTCCAGACCGAAAAAGCCGAAGATCGGCCAGGCACCAATGGACCAGAAAAGAATACCGACGCACATCCAGCAGCCGATCAGGGCGCTCATCAAGATGGTAAAACCAGTCCGCCCCAGTGAACGATAGGGGGTGAGCAGGGCTTCGAAAATAGGTTTGTCGAACCGGTCAGGTTCCGCGCCGTCTGGATGATGCATAGCATTCAAGTCATCTGGCAGATTGTCCGCATCGTCTCGAGGGGGCTGCGTCAAGCTGCTGATTGTTTTGTCGATAGGGAAACCATTATAGAGGCGGAATGGAAAAGGCCAAAATCAAATCGCCTGTGAACGCTTCTCCCGCTGCCCGCCCTCAACGTCGGGTGCGTGGTACGCTTTATACGGCGGATGAAATTCATGAGATATTTCGCCGTTTCTCGATCCAGAGGCCGGAGCCCAAGGGTGAGCTTGAGCATGTGAATGCGTTCACACTTCTTGTTGCCGTGGTTTTGTCGGCACAGGCCACGGATGCGGGAGTTAACAAGGCGACGCGCGGGCTCTTTGCAATTGCCGATACGCCGCAGAAAATGCTGGCGCTCGGCGAAGAAAAGGTCGGTGACTACATTCGCACCATCGGTCTTTGGCGCAACAAGGCAAAGAACGTCATTCTCCTGTCTGAAGCCTTGATCCGCGATTATGGCGCTGAAGTGCCGGGGGACCGGGAGGAACTGGTGAAGCTGCCGGGTGTTGGCCGCAAGACGGCCAATGTGGTGCTGAATATGGCTTTCGGCCAGCCGACCATGGCAGTGGATACGCATATTCTGCGTATTGGAAACCGGATCGGTCTTGCGCCCGGCAAAACGCCGGAGGCCGTGGAAGCCATCCTCGTCCGGGTTATCCCGGCGGAATACATGCTTCACGCACACCACTGGCTGATCCTGCATGGGCGTTATGTTTGCAAGGCGCGCAAGCCGGAATGCGAGAAATGCGTGATTGCGGATATCTGCAAGTATCCGGCGAAAACCTGTGATGTCCCTGCGCCGCTTATCCTCTTGCCGCCGCAGGCGTGAGCCGGGCCTCGCGCTGCGAGACCGCCTTGTGAAGATGAACCATCATGGTTGCGGCAAAGAGCGGCGTCAGAAGATTGACGATGGGGATCGCCATAAAGCCCGCAATCAGCAGCCCGGCCAGAAAAACCGTTACGCCATAATGCGACCGTAGCGCCTTCGCCTCGGCCTCGGATCGATAGCGCATGGCTGCAAATTCGAAAAACTCCCGCCCGAGCAGATAGGCATTGATGACGAAGAAGGCGATCAGATTGACGCCGGGTATGAAGAGCATCAACAGCGCGACAATGTTGCCGAGGATGACGATGCCGAGAAACTTAAGCGAAACGAGGATGGAGCGACCGGTCGGCAATGGTGTGCCGAGGGGATCGTTCGGATAGTCTTCGCGCTCGACTACATCGGCCACGTCGTCGAGAAAGAGGCCCGCCACAAGCGCCGTGACGGGTGCGATCATCAATGCGAGCACGAGCGCCAGACCGAGGCCGGCGACAATGGCGGCAACGATACCGAGCCAGCCAGCCCATTCCGGCATGCCAGGCAGTATTTGTTCCATCCACGGCCAGGCAAAAGCAAAGAAGATTTGACGGACTGCGGCCCAAAGGCCGGTCAGAAGCAACAGTGTCAATCCGAGCGTCTTCCAGAAAACCGAACGCAACTCTGGTGTGGTCAGACGTTTCAGGGCTTTCAAGGCAGCATCTAAGATCATTTTCGACCCAGTTCTGAGTGTGGACGAAGACGGAAATAGGTATGTCTCCACCTTGGCGCAAGCTGCACTACCCACAATGCGGGAGGCGTGCAGGGTAGCCAAAGGGGTTGCAAACGGCTAAACCCGCACCCGAATATCTATCCGATCGTATCATGCTAAAGATAGATAGCTGGCGCCAAAGCCTCCTCCCGCCAAATAGTTGGGTGGGCTGGAGAATTGAAAAAAAGGGAGCTTCTCGCGCTCATGGCCACATTCGACGTTCTTTGCATCGGCAATGCCATTGTCGATATTATTTCGCGCACTGATGACTCTTTTCTGGAAACGAACGGTATCGTCAAAGGCGCGATGAACCTGATCGATGCGGAGCGTGCGGAATTGCTCTATAGCCGGATTGCGGGCCCGGCGACGGAAATGTCGGGTGGCAGTGCCGGAAATACGGCAGCAGGCGTAGCAAGCCTCGGCGGGCGCTCGGCCTATTTCGGCAAGGTGGCGACCGATCATCTGGGGCGTGTTTTTGCGCATGATATCCGTTCACAGGGCGTCGCCTTCGACACGCGCCCGCTGGAAAAAGGGTCACCGACCGCTCGCTCCATGATTTTCGTGACGCCGGATGGCGAGCGCTCGATGAATACCTATCTCGGCGCCTGCGTTGAGCTGGGACCGGAGGACGTCGAAACCTCGAAGGTATCCGATGCGAAGGTAACCTATTTCGAAGGCTATCTGTGGGATCCGCCGCGTGCCAAGGAAGCTATCGTCATGGCATCGAAAATCGCGCACGAGAAGAATCGCCAGATGGCGATGACGCTTTCTGATCCGTTTTGTGTCGACCGGTATCGCGAGGAGTTTCTGGAACTCATGCGCTCGCGCACCGTCGATATGGTCTTTGCCAATGAGGAAGAGGCCAAGTCGTTGTATAAGACGAAATCGCTTGAAACGGCGATTGCCGCCATGCGCATGGATTGTGCGCTTTCGATTGTCACCCGTTCCGAAAAAGGCGCGATCGTCGTCACGCCGGACCAGACCTTGACTGTTCCTGCCATCGAAATCGATACGCTGGTCGATACGACCGGAGCTGGTGATCTTTACGCAGCCGGTTTCCTTTATGGCTACACGAATGAGCGTTCGCTTGAAGATTGCGCTCGTCTTGGTTCGCTGGCGGCGGGTCTCATCATTCAGCAGATGGGACCGCGTCCGCAGCTCAGCTTGCAGGCTGCTGCGAGCCAGGCTGGTCTCGTATAAGGTTTACTCCGGCCTGATGATCCGGTCGCGCTGGAGCTCTTCTTCCGTGCGTCCGGGTCGGCTTTTATAAACGGGCAGCGTCCAGCCGAAATAAAGTGCGCCCCCGCGAATGACAAACGCGGTCAAAGCTGCGGCGATTGCACATATGGCTGGTTCAAGCTGCAGCCAGGCAAGCAGAACATAAAGACACGCACCAGCGAGCGACGCCGTGACATAAATTTCACGGCGCATCAGCACGGAAGGTTCGCCAGCCACCATATCGCGCAGTATGCCGCCAAGCGTGGCAGTGGAAATACCGGTCACGATAGCGACGGATGGCCCGAAACCGAGCGCGAGCCCCTTGGCCGCACCCAGTACCGTATAAGCCGCCATGCCGATGGCATCGAGCCAGAGAAGGACGCGGTAGCGCGACTCGACCATATGAGCCGTGAAATAAACGAAGATGGCTGCCAATGTACCCGCAAGCAGATAAGTGGGTTCGACAACCCAGAAAACCGGCGCGCCGAGTACAAGATCACGCAGCGTTCCGCCACCAATGCCGGTGATATTGGCAAGGAACAAAAAACCGATAATGTCGAGTTGGCGGCGCGAAGCGGCAAGAGCGCCGGTCGCAGCGAAAACGAAAACGCCTGCGAAGTTCAAAAACTCAGGAATCGTCACGCTGCCGGTCTCCTCCATACATCCAGTGACAATTTTTCACCGGTTCGCTGCAATAGCAATATGCACTTCATTGCAAATTGGACCGTAGATATGAAAAGAGCGGCAGACAAAGCCGCCGCTCCAGGTTCATCAGTTATTACTGAAATCAGGCATTGCCCTCAGAAACAGCTCCGCCATTATCGACGGCTATCTTCGGGCCTCCCTTTGACACACCGACCATAGCGGGGCGCAGAACCCGGTCGCCAATGGCGTAACCAGCCTGCACAACCTGCACGACTGTGTTGTTCGGCAGATCTGGATTTGGCACTTCGAACATGGCCTGATGGAAGTTCGGGTCGAACTTCTGGCCTTCCGGCTCCAGCTTGGTGACGCCGTGGCGTTCCAGAGCTTGCAGCATGGCGCGTTCGGTCATCTCGACGCCTTCCGCCAGAGACTTCAGGCTGGCGTCAGTTGCCAGCGCATCGGCAGGAATAGCCTCGAGTGCACGGCGCAGATTGTCGGAAACCGACAACATGTCACGTGCGAAATTGGTCACGGCATAGGTGCGTGCATCCTGCACATCACGCTGGGTGCGCTTGCGTAGATTTTCCATCTCTGCCGCAGCGCGCAATAGCTGGTCCTTCAGTTCGCCGTTGTCTGCTTCGAGCGCGAGAAGCCGGTTTGTGGTTTCATCAGCCGCGTTTTCCGCTTCGTCTTCCGCAACCTCGGCGCTGGCTTCCGCCTTGCGCGCTTTCAGGAAATCGGCGGCAGCCCGATTCAGCGCCTCACGATCCCTTGGATTGTTGATGTCGCGCTGCTCAAGATCGGGGTTCTGGGTTTTGTTCTTTTCGTCAGACATAATGCTTCTTCCGTCTTGAATATCTTCTGGGGCGGATATCGAGTTTCATACCATTAAAATCAAGGCTTAATTTCTGCTGACCCGGTAAGATTGACATCTCACCGCAACAGCCTGGACACGATCTGCGCCGTATAGTCCACCATCGGAACGATACGTGCGTAATTGAGACGGGTCGGGCCAATGACGCCGAGCGCCCCAACCACCCGTTGTTCGCTGTCGCGATAGGGCGCGACCACCAGCGACGAGCCTGACAGCGAAAACAGCTTGTTTTCCGAGCCGATGAAAATGCGCACACCCGAACCGGTTTCGGCCAAATCCAGAAGCTGGACCATGCCGTCCTTGGTTTCCAGATCGTCGAAGAGATGGCGCAGACGCTCGATATCTTCCTGGGCGTGAATGTTTTCCAGAAGATTGGCGCGGCCGCGCACGATCAGCCGTGACGGCTGGTCAGAGCCGGTACCGCCCCAGACGGCAAGGCCCTGTTCGACAAGTTCCTGTGAAAGCTGGTCCAGCTCCTGACGGGTTTCCTCCATCAGCACCTTCAGCTCGGCCTTGGCTTCGGAAAGCGTATGGCCGTGAATATGGGCGTTGAGGAAATTCGAGGCTTCGACCAGTTGCGATGCGCTGATGCCGACCGGCAGATTGATGACGCGGTTTTCCACATCGCCATTCTGCATCACCAGCACGGCAAGCGCACGGGTCGGCTCCAGCCGCACGAATTCGATATGCTTGAGCGCGCCTTCCGTCTTGGTAGCGAGCACGAGGCCGGCGCCACGCGAAAGGCCCGACAGAACCTGACTTGCCTCGGTCAGCACACTTTCGACCGAATTGCTGTTGCCGGCGGCGCGCACCTGCGCCTCGATGGACGAGCGTTCCCCTGGCGCCAGATCGCCGACTTCCATAAAGGCATCAACGAAAAAGCGCAGGCCGATTTGCGTCGGCAGACGGCCCGCCGATATATGCGGCGCATAGATCAGGCCCAGATGCTCCAGATCGCTCATCACATTGCGAATGGTGGCAGGCGAGAGCGAATGCGGCAGCAGGCGGGACAGATTGCGGGACCCGACCGGATCGCCGTCGTTGAGATAGCTCTCGACGACCAGCCGGAAAATTTCGCGCGACCGTTGGTCGAGCGAATTCAGAAGCTGATGTTCAGGCGATTTCATCATGATATGGCGGCGAACCTGTTGATTGGTTGCCCTAAATATAAGGTTGCTGCGCGAAGCGTCAAAGCCTTTAGCTTCACACTGGCATTCCTCTCAACACTTCTCGACATGTCTTTGGGCTATCGAAGCGCAAAATTCCTTTCTATTTGCGCTCGGGGAGCCTAAAAAGCCGCACGGAAAACTTTGAATCCCAAAAAACTCGATCAAGGAATTTGATATATGCGTCCATCCAAGCGTGCTGTCGACGAAATGCGCGCCGTCTCTTTCGAGCGCGGCATCTCCAAACATGCGGAAGGCTCCTGCCTGGTCAAATTCGGCGATACGCATGTTCTGTGCACGGCAAGCCTTGAGGAAAAGGTGCCGGGCTGGATGCGCAACACCGGCAAGGGCTGGGTCACGGCGGAATACGGCATGCTGCCGCGTTCGACTGGCGACCGCATGCGCCGCGAAGCCGCCGCTGGCAAACAGGGCGGACGCACGCAGGAAATCCAGCGTTTGATCGGACGCAGCCTGCGCGCCGTCGTGGACATGCAGGCGCTTGGCGAAGTACAGATCACGGTGGACTGCGATGTCATTCAGGCCGATGGCGGCACGCGTACGGCAGCCATCACCGGCGGCTGGGTGGCGTTGCATGAATGCCTGAGCTGGATGGAAGCGCGCCAGATGGTGCGGGTCGAGAAGGTGCTGAAGGACCATGTCGCCGCCATTTCCTGCGGCATCTATGAAGGTGCACCGGTTCTCGATCTGGACTATGCGGAAGATTCCGTCGCGCAGACCGACAGCAATTTCGTCATGACCGGCACGGGCGGCATCGTTGAAATTCAGGGCACCGCCGAAGGCACGCCTTTCTCGGAAGAAGAGTTCCTGAACCTGATGAAGCTGGCGCGCAGCGGTGTCGATCGCCTCGTGTCGTTGCAGAAGATGGCGGTAGCTTAAGAGCCCGAATCAAAAAAGCGTATTTGCAGCCGCACAGGACGACTTTTGGAACAGGCTCTGATAGGACAGTGTCCGCTCCATCTGAATGAGGAGACCTGATCCATGCGCGCTGCACGTATTCTTGAAACGGCACTCTATGTTCGCGACGTCGCGGAAGCGGTAAAATTCTATCGCAACACGATGGGGCTGGAACCGGTAGGCCAGATCAGCGAGCGCAACGCTTTCTTCCGCTGCGGCGAGGGCATTTTGCTGCTCTTCAAGGCGGAAGAAACCTTGAAGCCGCCTTTGCCCGGCCACTTGCCTGTGCCGCCGCATGGCACGACGGGGCCGGGTCATGTATGTTTTGCCGCAAGCCGCGCTGAGATCGAGGGCTGGCGGGAACATCTGGAAAGGCATGGCGTCGCCATTGAGGCCGATTTTGATTGGCCTAATGGCGCACATTCGATTTATTTCCGCGATCCGTCCGGCAATTCGCTGGAGATTGCCGAACCCAAACTATGGAATTGAAAATGAGAACGCTGGAAAAGGGCAAGCTGATTGTCGCCTCGCACAATGCGGGCAAGCTGAAGGAATTCGACGGGCTGATCGGCCCGTTTGGTTTCGATGTCAGCTCTGTTGCCGCTCTTGGCCTGCCGGAGCCGGACGAGACCGGCACCACGTTTGAGGAAAACGCCTATATTAAGGCCCTTGCAGCGGCTGAAGCCACCGGGTTGCCCGCATTGTCCGACGATTCCGGCCTGATGGTCGATGCGCTGGACGGCGAGCCCGGCGTCTACACCGCCAACTGGGCCGAGACCGAAGACGGCACGCGTGATTTCGACATGGCGATGCGCAAGGTCGAAGATCTTTTGCAGGAAAAGGGTGCCACGGGCCCAGACAAGCGCGGCGCGCGTTTCGTCTCCGTCATTTGCCTTGCATGGCCGGACGGCGAAGCGGAATATTTTCGCGGAGAGGTGGAAGGCGTGTTGATATGGCCTCCACGCGGCACGACCGGTTTCGGCTATGATCCGGTGTTCCTGCCGGACGGCCATGACAAGACCTTTGGCGAAATGACCGCCGATGAGAAGCACGGCTGGAAGCCGGGCGATGCCGAGGCCCTGTCGCACCGCGCCCGGGCCTTCAAGCTTTTCGCCGAAAAGGCGCTCAACGTGGAGCAGGCTTCCGTAAAATGAACAAGCTTTTTCCCCCTTTGCAGGCAATTGATGCTGCCAGCGCGTTTCCTATCGCGCGGGTAAACGGGGAAAATGCGTTCGGCGTTTATGTGCATTGGCCGTTCTGTCTGGCCAAATGCCCTTATTGCGACTTCAACAGCCATGTCCGTCACAAGCCGGTGGATCAGGCTCGTTTTTCCGAAGCGTTCCGGCGCGAGATGGAAACGCTGCGCGAACGCACCGGCCCGCGCACCGTCACGAGTATTTTTCTGGGCGGCGGCACGCCATCGTTGATGCAGCCCGAAACGGTGGGCGCGCTACTCGACAGCATTGCATCGCATTGGACTGTCGCACCGGACATCGAAGTGACGCTGGAAGCCAACCCAACCAGTGTGGAAGCCGACCGTTTTCGCGGCTATCGCGCGGCAGGCGTCAATCGCGTGTCGCTCGGCATTCAGGCGCTAAACGACCCCGACTTGCGCCGTCTTGGGCGCATGCATTCGGTCGAGGAAGCGAAGGCTGCCATTCGTCTGGCGCGTGAGATTTTCCCGCGTCTGTCCTTCGATCTGATCTATGCGCGTCCGAACCAGAGCATCGAGGCATGGCGCGAAGAGCTGAAGGAAGCCATCGGACTGGCTGCCGATCACCTTTCGCTCTACCAGCTCACGATAGAGGAAGGCACGCAGTTCTATAATCTCTGGAAGGCTGGCAAGCTGACCACGCCGGAGCCGGATCACGCCGCAGCGCTCTACGAGGAAACACAGAGGATTACGGCAGAGCACGGTCTTCCGGCCTATGAAGTTTCCAACCATGCGGTACCGGGGCGTGAGTCCCAGCACAATCTCGTCTATTGGCGCTATGGGCAATATGTCGGGATCGGTCCCGGTGCGCATGGCCGTTTCGTGGAAAATGACGTTCGCACCGTAACGATTACGGAAAAGCATCCGGAAACCTGGCTCGACAAGGTTGAGCGACACGGCCACGGCATTATCGAGGAAGAATATCTCAATGGCGAGCAGGAGGGCGACGAGTTCCTGATGATGGGGCTTCGTCTGCGCGAAGGCATCGATCTGGATCGCTACAAGCGGCTATCGGGCCATGATGTTGACCAGAAGCGTCTGACGAAACTGATCGCTGAGGGCATGATCGAGCCGATGGGTGGCAGCATCATTCGCGCAACGCCGGATGGTGCACTGGTGCTGGATGCGCTGGTGGCCGATCTGGCCGCATAAAGGACGTAGAATGACGGAAGAAACAAGCGCCCAGAATATTGGCGACGCACGGCGCGATTATGTGGTGGGCGGCACAGCCATGCGCGCCCGTCCGCTGGAGCCCGCGCTTTATATCGTGTCGACGCCGATTGGTAATCTTGGCGACATGACGTTGCGCGGGATCGAAACGCTGGCTTCCGTCGATATTTTGGCCTGTGAAGATACGCGCGTGACCCGCGTTCTTCTCGACCGCTACGGCATTTCCCGCCGTCCGATCAGCTATCACGAGCACAATGCCGCAGAAGCCGGTGAAAAGCTGATTGCCGCGCTGACAGCGGGCAAAAGCGTTGCGCTGGTGTCCGATGCGGGCACGCCGCTCGTTTCCGATCCGGGCTTTCGTCTGGTCGGTGAGGCGCGCGAGGCCGGTATTCGTGTCGTCCCCATTCCGGGTGCTTCCGCCGTTCTGGCCGCACTTGCCGCTTCGGGCCTGCCGACCGACGCCTTCATGTTCTGCGGCTTCCTGCCGTCCAAGCACGGGCAAAAACAGACGAAGCTTGAAAGCCTCAAGGGCATCGACGCAACGCTGGTGTTTTATGAATCGCCAAACCGGACAGCGGCGACGCTGGCCGAAATGGCCCAAGTGTTCGGGCCGGATCGTCTGGGCGCGCTTTGCCGCGAACTGACCAAGGCTTATGAGACCATTCGCACCGCGCCGCTGGGCGAACTGGCGAATGAATTCGACGGCGAGGATCGCATTCGTGGCGAAGTCGTTCTGCTGGTCGGCCCGCCGACGGGCAATACTATTCCGCAAAGCGAGGAAGACATCGACAAGCTGCTTCTGTCGCTTGCCGCCGAACTGCCGCCATCCAAGGCCGCAGGCGAGGCCGCGCGCATGACGGGCGGACAGAAATCGGTTCTCTATCAGCGCCTCATGCAACTGAAATCGGATCAGCGATGACAGACCTCCGCGAGAAAAAGCGAATTGCTTTCTTTCGCGGACACAGCGCCGAACGCTTTGCTTCCGTGCTTCTTCTTCTGAAAGGCTTTCGGATTGTCGCGCGGCGCTATCGAACGCGACTTGGCGAAATCGATCTGATCGCCCGGCGGGGCAATCTGGTGCTCATCGTCGAGGTCAAGGCGCGCAGCAGTCTGGAAGCAGCGCAATTGGCCGTCACGCCGCCGGCCATGCGCCGTATCGAAGCCGCAGCCGATCTCTGGCTGCAACGCCAGCCCGACCATGCCCGCTTGTCGCTGCGTTTCGATCTGATTGCCGTACTGCCGCGCCGCTGGCCCAAACATGTTCCGGCCTTCTTTACGAGCGGCGATTATCGGTAACCGATATCTATAAGCCTATGTAAACCCTATAAAAATTGTGGGATATATTTCCGGCCTTATGGGAAATTAAAATCCCGCAATCGACTGTTTTGAGAAAAAGTGATGCTCGCCGTGATTTTCACGCGCAAGCCCGTTTCTTATAAATCTTTCGCTCTCCATGGATAATGGCGCCATCTTAAAAGGATGGTCTCCGTGTCTTTACCGCAAAAGCGTTTACTGGCTGATTTTCCTGCCTTCTTCCGGGTGTCGGAAGAGGTGGTTGTCGTCGTTGGCGGCGGCGAGGAAGCTTTGAACAAGGCGCGCCTCGTGGCGCAGACATCCGCACGCCTTCGCATCGTTGCCGAAGAAGCGGAACATCATCTGGCCGATTTCATCGCGAGCCATGGTGCGGAGCATGTGGTTGCACCTTTTGCGCCGGAACATGTTGAAGGCGCAAAGCTTGTTTTCGTGGCGACCGGCGATGAAGCGCAGGATCGCGCCATTGCTGCCATGGTCAAGGCCGAGAAGGTTCCGGTCAATGTTGTCGACCGTCCCGCACTTTGCGACTTCCTGACGCCTGCCATCGTCAACCGCGCGCCGCTGACGATTGCGATTGGTTCGGAAGGAAGCGCTCCGGTCCTGGCGCAGATGGTTCGCGCGCGTATCGATGCCGCCTTTTCGCCGCGCCTTGGCGAGCTTGCGCATTTTGCCGAAAGCTGGCGACCGCTGGTCGAGCGCGCATTACCCAAGGGGCTGGCGCGCCGCAGTTTCTGGCGCGGGTTCTTTTCGGGCCGTGTTGCCAGCGCCATCGAAAATGGCGACCGCGTTGAAGCCTACAAGGCTGCGAGCGACCTGATCGAGCAACGTGACAATGCCGCTGGCTATGTCTGGCTGGTCGGCGCCGGTCCGGGTGCTGAAGACCTGCTGACCTTGCGCGCGCATCGCGCTCTGATGGAAGCCGATGTCATCGTGCATGATGCGCTGGTGCCGGAAGGCGTCATTGCCATGGGCCGCCGCGATGCCGAGCGTCTTGCCGTCGGCAAGCGCAAGGGCTGCCATTCCAAAAGCCAGGAAGAGATCAACCGCCTGCTGGTTTCGCTGGGGCGGGAAGGCAAGCGCGTTGTGCGGCTGAAATCCGGCGATCCGCTGGTGTTCGGACGCGCAGGTGAAGAAATGGCAGCGCTGCGTGCCGCCGGTATCGGTTTCGAAATTGTGCCCGGCATCACTTCTGCCTTTGCCGCCGCTGCCGATATGGAATTGCCGCTGACGCTGCGCGGTGTCGCCTCGTCGCTGGTGTTCACCACCGGTCATGACATGACGGGCGATGTGCTGCCAGGTTGGGCGAAGCTCGCCGTCTCCGGTGCAACCATCGCCGTTTATATGGGCTCCACGGTCGCGGCATCGGTTGCCGCGCGCCTGATTGGTGCGGGCCTGCACGAAGATACCGCCGTGGCGGTGGTGGAAAATGCGAGCCGACAGGACAAGCGCCTGTTTCACGGCACGCTGAAGGATTTGCCGGATCTGGAAAGCCGCAGAGAGCTTTCCGGCCCGGTCATGGTGATCATTGGCGATGCGGTCGCCGGTGCTGCAATCGATAAAGCCGAAGCGCTGGCTCTCAAGCCGGTTTCCGTCGCAGCCTAAACCCGCAGGATGCGCGGTTAACAAAAGTTTGGAGTTTGGAAATGGTCGTAAAAGTTCTCACTGCAAACCGGCTGATCGACGGGCAGGCTGTTTGGCTCGGTGCCGATGGTTCGTGGCAGGTGACCATCGACGGCGCGTTGATCGCCCGCCATGCGGAAGCCGTGACGGCGCTTGAAGAGGCGGGCAAGGTTGCAGCGAAAGCCAATCTTGTCGTCGATGTGAATGTGATTGATGTCGAGGAGCGAGCAGAGGGGCTTTACCCGATCCGCCTGCGCGAACGCATCCGCCTTTCCGGCCCGACCATCGTGACCTTCGGTGATCTGCCCCTTGATAAGCCTGCTTTGAAGCGCGCCTCCTGAACCTGGAATTAGACTATGTACCGTTATGATGAATTCGACCGCGATTTTGTTGCGGCCCGCGTTGCCCAGTTCAAGGATCAGGTCGAGCGCCGTTTGACGGGGGAGCTGACAGAAGACCAGTTCAAGCCGCTGCGTCTGATGAACGGTCTTTATCTGCAATTGCACGCCTATATGCTGCGCGTGGCTATCCCCTATGGTACGCTGTCGAGCCGCCAGTTGCGCAGGCTTGGATCGATTGCACGCGACTATGATCGCGGCTTCGGCCATTTCACCACGCGCCAGAACATACAGTATAACTGGCCCGCCCTGAAGGACGTGCCGCGCATTCTGGAAGAGCTGGCGGAAGTCGAGATGCACGCTATCCAGACCTCGGGCAATTGCATTCGCAACGTAACCGCCGACCATTTCGCGGGCGCTGCCGCCGACGAAGTGGCTGATCCGCGTCCGTTTGCAGAAATTTTGCGCCAGTGGTCGTCGCTGCATCCGGAATTCTCCTATCTGCCGCGCAAGTTCAAGATCGCCATTGTCGGTTCGGAGCATGATCGCGCCGCCATTCAGGTGCATGACATCGGCTTGCAGCTCAAGAAGAACGAGGCAGGCGATCTGGGACTGGCCGTCTATATTGGCGGCGGTCAGGGTCGCACGCCGATGGTGGCGAAGAAAATCCGTGACTTCCTGCCCATCGAGGACTTGCTGACCTATGTGACGGCCATCGTGCGCGTCTATAATCTGCATGGCCGTCGCGACAACAAGTATAAGGCGCGCATCAAGATCCTCGTCCATGAAACGGGCGTCGAAGAACTGACCCGCGAGATTGACGCCGAATGGGAAAATATTCGTGATAGTGAGCTGAAGCTGCCGCAGCGCGACGTCGATGCCATCGAAAGCTATTTCCGCATGCCGAACTTGCCGCAACGGCCGGAAGGCTGGGAAGTGCTGGCGGTCACCCAGAAGGCCGACGCGGAATTTGCAAGTTGGGTGGCGCGCAATGTCACGCCGCACAAGAACCCGGATTATGCGGTCGTCACCATTTCGCTCAAACCCATCGGCGGTATTCCAGGCGACGCAAGCGCCGAGCAGATGGAGCTGGTGGCGGATATTGCCGAAACCTATTCCTTTGATGAAATCCGCGTCAGCCACGAGCAGAATCTGGTTCTGCCGCATGTGGCCAAGGCCGATCTCGCAGCCGTCTACGATCTGCTGCAATCGGATGGGCTGGTGACGGCAAATGCCGGTCTCATCACCGACATCATCGCCTGCCCGGGTCTCGATTATTGCGCCCTTGCCAATGCTCGCTCCATTCCGGTGGCGCAGCGTATTTCCGAGCGTTTTGGCGACCAGCAGCGCCAGCTTGAAATTGGCGATCTCAAGATCAAGATTTCCGGCTGCATCAATGCCTGCGGCCATCACCATGTAGGCCATATCGGTATTCTGGGCGTCGAGAAGAAGGGCGAGGAACTCTATCAGATTACGCTTGGCGGTTCGGCGGACGAGCATTCGACCATCGGCGACATCACCGGTCGCGGCTTCTCGTCGGAAGAGGTGGTGGATGCCATCGAAACGGTCGTGGACACCTATCTGTCCTTACGGGAAAGCCCGGAGGAAACTTTCCTCGCCGCCTATCGCCGCGTTGGCATGGAGCCGTTCAAACGCGCGCTTTATGGAGAAATAAGCCGTGCAGCTTGATGCTGAAGAAAGCGCTAGCGCTGAAGCCCGCCTTCTGGAGGCCAGCCACGGCGCGTCTACCCCACAGGAAGTGATAGCGCTTGTCACGCGCGAACTCTATGAGGGGCAGATTGCGGTCGTGTCTTCCTTCGGGGCGGAATCGGCAGTGCTTCTGCACATGATCTCGGAAATCGACCCGACGACGCCGGTTCTGTTCCTTGATACGGGAAAGCACTTTCGGGCAACGCTCGATTATCGTCATGATCTGGTGGACCGGCTGGGTTTGACCGATGTGCAGGATATCCTGCCGCTGGACGACAGCCTCAAGGCGGACGATCCATTCGGCGCGCTGTCGATGACCGATAAGGATCGCTGCTGCTTCATCCGCAAGGTCGAGCCGATGGCGCGCGCCGTGGCCCCTTATCGGGCCTGGATGACGGGCCGCAAGCAGTTTCAGGCATCGACGCGCGAAAGTCTGGCAACGTTCGAATCGGTCGGCCCGCGTATTCGTATCAATCCGCTGGCGCGGTTGCAGGCAGCCGATCTCAAGGCCTATGCCGAAAAACATGATCTGCCGCCGCATCCGCTGATCGCGCAGGGCTACCGTTCCATCGGCTGCATGCCCTGCACGCGGCCCGTGAACGACGGCGAAGATCAGCGTGCTGGACGCTGGGCGGGATCGGAAAAGACAGAATGCGGCATCCACCTGTCGGGTCTGTCCGACAGCTTGAAGAATTTGGGAGCAGGTGACCGGAAATGAGCGATATCAACGAAACCAAACTCTGGTCTGCCGATGGCTTTCGCGAAGACGATTATGTCTTTGCCGACGATCTGGAAGCTGCTGGCGATGCCCCGGCGATCATCATTCCGCTGGCCGTCTGGCTTGGACTGGATGAGGAGCGCCGCCGCGCCTCCAATCGCCGGATCGGCGTTTCGGTTGCGCCGGGCGAAGCCATCGAACCGCTGCTGGATGATCTTGGCAGCGTGCCGCTGATCGCCTTGCAGTTCCCAGCTTTCAATGACGGTCGCTCCTATTCCAAGGCCGAGATATTGCGCCGCGAGGGGTTTGCGGGTGAATTGCGCGCCGTTGGCGATGTGCTGATCGATCAGGCCGCCCTGATGCTGCGGACCGGCTTCGACAGCCTACAGGTGACGAACAAGGTTGCCCAGAGCCGTCTTGGCGAAAATCGTCTGGTCGATACGCCCGGCTATTACCAGCCGGGACGTGGATCAGTACCGGAGGAGGCCGGGTTTGCCTGGCGTCGTGTCAAGGCAAGTTAGGCACATCGCTCAAATTTGCCATTTTTCTGAGCGCTTTGATGCGCTAGACACGCCTCACCAAATTCAGGGAGTCGCGGCGTGATCCGGCATATTGTTTTCTTCAGCGTCAAAGAAGGTCAGGATATAGAGACAGTCAAAAAGGGGTTGGAGCAACTCGGCACCATTCCCCATGCTGACCTTTTTGAAGTTCTGCCAAATTCCAGGGTCGATCCGATGTGCGACCGCATTGATCTCGTGGTCTATGCCGAGTTCAAAGATGAGGAAGCGCTTTTCGCTTTCAAAAAGCATCCGACCTATGACGCGACGACGCAACTGGTGCGTCCGATGCGCGAATTGCGCTTTTCAGCCGATGTTGTGACGGACAAGCGCTAAAGCATTTTCGAGCCAAAAGCGCAAAGCGGTCTTGCGTTCGGAAATGCGTAAAAATAGCTACCAGTCGGTCAGTGGTTTTTCCTGCAGCGGCAGGCCGCCGAACAGATCAGGCTCGCTGGACGTTTTTGCTCGCTCGATATTGAGAAGCTTGAGCTTGGTTGCAGTTCCGCCAGCCGCCGAAAAGCCGCCTACTTTACCATTGGAGCCGAGAACCCGATGGCATGGTACAATGATCGGGAACGGGTTTTTGCCCAGTGCATAGCCGACAGCCTGCGAGAGGCTGACATCACCAAGTCGCCGGGCAATCGCACCATAGGTCGTCGTCTCGCCCGGTTTCAGCTCAAGGATGATTTCATAGACCTGTCGGTTGAGATCGGGTTGGGTATCTAGCGCCAGCGGTGTACCTGAAAAATCGACATCGGCGCCTGTCAGAAGCGCGCGCACACCCCGAATTGCATTGCTGACGAAGGAGGGCAGGTTGATATCTTCGGCACCAGGGAACCGCTCGCCCAGCCGGTAGCGAGTTTCCTTCTCGTCGGCATCTCCGATCTCGACACCCACAATCTTCTGGCCGCGCCAGGCAATGCCGCACGGTCCGATCTCTGTTTCGAAAATGGTGATGCCTGACGATTCCATGGAAATAATATTAGCATGGTTTTGAATGGAACAAATGCCGGTTAACGGGCAACGATAAGAACGTTCAAGTGAAAAGTCGTAACAATTGCGGAAATTGGCGCAGTGAAATGGTTGAAGAACGTCACGAATAATGATTGTGTGATGGCAACCGGCCAATGCCCTTAAATGGCCAAACGGATTGACGAGAGTTTCCGGCACCTGTCACGGTGGGAGCGGAACCGAGGAATTTAAATGGACGATTACGAGCGATATGCCACAGGGTTGATGATCGTTTTTGGTGCGCTGATTATCGGCGGCCTCATGGCGGCAAACCTGTATCACGGTGACAAGCCGGGCTTTTTATTCGCGCTGGGCGCTGCGGTTGTCAGTTGGTTCGCGGCGTTTGCCGTCCTGTTTGACAGGCCGCGCGTTTATGGTGTGATGATCGCGGTTGCGATCGGTCTGGTTGCGGCTTCAATCGGTGCCTACGTCACCTGATTTCTAAATTATTTCATTCAGGAAAAAGCCCCGGACTATCCGGGGCTTTTTTGATTCAGAGATATGGCGAGTAGCACTGGCGCCGCGGCCCGTAATTGGGCTGGAACGTGTTATCGTAGGCTCGATAAGAGCGATAACGATTGTAGCACCAACGCACATGCGGGTTGCCACCCCGATAGACCGGAGCTGGACGGTAGCGATAGGCGGGAGGTGGCCCCCAATAACGACGATCATACCGATGGTAAGGACGGTCGTGCCGCCAGTAACGACGCTGTTCACGCCAATAGCGATGGTCGTCGCGATGGTCGTAATATTGAATATTCTGCACATTCGGTGCCGAAGTCTGTGCGGATGGTGTCGCCATCAGAGACGGCTGTGCCGCATTTGCAGTCCCGGCAACAGCGGACAATCCCATGCCGAGTGACAAACATGCGGCAAACAGGGAATAAGTAAACCTTTTCATAGGTCTCTCCTCACAGCGCATACCGAAAAGTGTGAAACGGTTTTCGGATAAGATGCGCGTAAAAATGAACAGCACATATCGTCCCCAGCCTTATTTTGCCCGGATATTGTGGCGCAGCGGTGGCCCTGCGAAGTCACGATTTCTTCGAGCTGGCAACAGATGGGTGATGCTCGATTACAGGATGGAGAATGGCTTCGCCGAATTGACATAAAGATATGTTTATGTCATTAAACGACTTTCGCAGTGTGCGTATGACAGGCAATTTAGGCCGGTTTGTCTCAAACAGACCTATTGTCTGATAACAGATTGAATACAGGCGGTGTTTTATGGCCTCTTCCCTCGATGGTCTTTTTGGTGCAACGGCAGCGCAGCCGGATGGTTCCGAAGTACTGGCAGCTCTCACCAAGGCAGCGCGCGAGCGCATCCTGATCCTTGATGGTGCGATGGGAACGCAGATTCAGGGGCTCGGTTTTCATGAGGAGCATTTCCGCGGCGAGCGCTTCGGTGCTTGCGACTGTCAGCTTCAGGGGAATAACGACCTTCTGACCCTGACCCAGCCCAAGGCTATCGAAGAAATCCATTACGCCTACGCCATTGCGGGCGCGGATATTCTCGAAACGAATACCTTTTCTTCTACGACGATTGCCCAGGCCGATTACGGCATGGAAGAGCAGGTCTATGAGCTGAACCGCGACGGTGCGCGCCTTGCGCGTCGCGCCGCCTTGCGCGCCGAGCAGAGGGACGGCCGCCGCCGTTTCGTCGCAGGCGCTTTGGGGCCGACAAACCGCACGGCTTCACTGTCGCCGGATGTCAACAATCCCGGTTACCGCGCTGTTACCTTCGACGATCTGCGCATTGCCTATGCCGAGCAAATCCGGGGGCTGATCGATGGCGGTTCCGACATCATCCTGATCGAAACCATCTTCGACACGCTGAATGCCAAGGCGGCAGTCTTTGCATCGGAACAAGTGTTCGAGGAAAAGGGCATCTTCCTGCCGGTGATGATTTCCGGCACGATCACCGATCTTTCCGGCCGCACCCTGTCCGGCCAGACGCCAACGGCTTTCTGGCACTCGCTGCGTCACGCCAAGCCGTTTACTATCGGTCTCAATTGCGCGCTCGGCGCAAACGCCATGCGCGCCCATCTCGACGAATTGTCGAACATCGCTGATACGTTTATCTGCGCCTATCCGAATGCCGGCCTGCCGAACGAGTTCGGCCAGTATGACGAAACGCCGGAAGCAATGGCTGCGCAGATCGAAGACTTTGCGCGTGATGGTTTGGTCAATGTGGTCGGGGGGTGCTGTGGCTCGACGCCGGAACATATCCGCGCCATTGCTGAGGCTGTTGCAAAACACCCGCCGCGCAAGCCTGCCAAGGTCGCGCCGCTGATGCGCCTTTCGGGTCTTGAGCCCTTCACGCTGACCGAGGATATTCCCTTCGTCAATGTCGGTGAGCGCACCAACGTCACCGGCTCGGCCCGGTTCCGCAAGCTGATCAAGGCCGGTGACTTTGCCGCCGCTCTTGATGTCGCGCGCGATCAGGTGGTCAATGGCGCCCAGATTATCGATATCAACATGGATGAAGGCCTGATCGATTCCGAAAAGGCGATGGTCGAATTCCTCAATCTGATCGCTGCCGAGCCGGATATCGCCCGCGTGCCGATCATGATCGACAGCTCCAAATGGGAGGTGATCGAGGCCGGTCTGAAATGCGTTCAGGGCAAGCCGGTGGTCAATTCCATCTCGATGAAGGAAGGCGAGGAAGCCTTCATTCATCATGCAAAGCTTGTTCGCGCCTATGGTGCGGCGGTCGTGGTGATGGCATTCGATGAAACCGGACAGGCCGATACCGAAGCGCGCAAAATTGAAATCTGTACCCGCGCGTACAATATCCTGACCGAACAGGTTGGTTTTCCCCCGGAAGACATCATTTTCGATCCGAACATCTTCGCAGTGGCGACGGGTATCGACGAACACAATAATTATGGCGTCGATTTCATCGAAGCGACCCGGCAGATCATGGCGACCTTGCCGCATGTCCACATCTCGGGCGGCGTGTCGAACCTGTCCTTCTCGTTTCGCGGCAACGAACCTGTGCGCGAAGCGATGCACGCTGTCTTCCTGTATCACGCCATTCAGGCGGGGATGGATATGGGTATCGTCAATGCCGGTCAGCTCGCGGTTTACGATGCCATCGATCCGGAGTTGCGTGAGGCCTGCGAGGATGTAGTGCTGAACCGCCGTTCAGATGCGACGGAACGTCTGCTGGAACTCGCCGAGCGCTTCCGCGATTCAGGTTCCAAGGAAGCCAGGGTGCAGGATCTCACCTGGCGCGAATGGCCGGTGGAAAAGCGCCTTGCACATGCGCTGGTCAACGGCATTACCGAATATATCGAAGCCGATACGGAAGAGGCGCGTCAAGCCGCCGCGCGTCCGTTGCATGTTATCGAAGGCCCGTTGATGGCTGGCATGAATGTGGTCGGTGACCTGTTCGGCGCGGGCAAGATGTTCCTGCCCCAGGTGGTCAAGTCCGCCCGCGTGATGAAGCAGGCTGTGGCCGTCCTCCTGCCCTATATGGAGGAGGAAAAGCGCCGCAATGCTGAAAATGGGGTCAGCGGCAGCGAACGTCAGAGCGCCGGCAAGGTGCTGATGGCGACCGTAAAGGGCGATGTGCACGATATTGGCAAGAATATCGTCGGCGTCGTGCTTGCCTGCAACAATTACGAAATCATCGATCTCGGTGTCATGGTGCCATCGCAGAAAATTCTGCAAGTTGCACGTGACGAAAAGGTGGATATCATCGGTCTTTCCGGTCTCATCACGCCTTCGCTTGACGAGATGGCGCATGTCGCGGCTGAAATGGAGCGCGAGGGTTTTGACATTCCGCTTCTGATCGGCGGCGCGACGACCAGCCGTGTCCATACGGCGGTGAAGATTCATCCGCGCTATGAACGCGGACAGGCAGTCTATGTCATCGATGCCAGCCGCGCTGTTGGTGTCGTATCCAGCCTGCTCTCACCGGAAGGCAAGCAGACCTATGTCGACGGTCTGCGCGGGGAATACGCCAAGGTCGCAGCCGCTCATGCGCGCAACGAAGCGGAAAAGCAGCGTCTCCCGATCGCTCGTGCCCGTGCTAATGCACATAAGCTCGACTGGGAGAGTTTTGTTCCGACAAAGCCGACTTTTACCGGCACCAAAACCTTCGATGGTTATGATCTGGCAGAGATCGCCCGCTATATCGACTGGACGCCGTTCTTCCAGACCTGGGAGATGAAAGGGCGTTATCCGGCGATTCTTGAGGACGAAAAGCAGGGTGAGGCCGCACGCCAGCTCTGGTCCGATGCGCAGGCCATGCTGAAGAAAATCATCGACGAAAAATGGTTCACGCCGAAAGCCGTGGTCGGCTTCTGGCCAGCCAATGCGGTGGGCGACGATATCCGGCTGTTCACCGACGAGAGCCGGAAAGAGGAACTTGCGACCTTCTTCACCTTGCGCCAGCAGCTTAGCAAGCGCGATGGCCGTCCGAATGTCGCCATGTCCGACTTTGTGGCGCCGGTCGAAAGCGGAAAGCAGGATTATGTCGGCGGTTTCGTCGTTACGGCAGGCATTGGCGAGGTGGCCATTGCCGAGCGTTTCGAACGCGCCAATGACGATTATTCCGCGATTCTGGTGAAGGCGCTGGCCGACCGTTTTGCCGAAGCCTTTGCGGAACTGATGCATGAGCGCGTGCGTAAGGAGTTCTGGGCCTATTCGGCTGACGAAACCTATACGCCCGAAGAACTGATCGGCGAGCCTTACAAGGGTATTCGTCCGGCTCCGGGCTATCCCTCCCAGCCGGACCATACCGAAAAGACCGCGCTGTTCCGCCTTTTGGACGCCACCGCGAATACGGGCGTGGAACTGACGGAAAGCTATGCGATGTGGCCGGGCTCGTCGGTTTCGGGCCTCTATATAGGACACCCGGAAAGCTATTATTTCGGTGTGGCCAAGGTCGAGCGCGATCAGGTCGAGGATTACGCAAGCCGCAAGGGAATGGCGGTTGAGGAGGTCGAGCGCTGGCTTGCGCCGATCCTCAACTACACACCGGGTGCGGCTGCCGAAGAGGCTGCGGCATGATGAATGTCGCGGCTCAATTAACTTAATCTCATATACTCGTATTTCTGACAGATGCGCCGCGTGCGTTCGGCTGGTTTGTAGTTGTTTATCGACTGCAGATCAGCAGACGTGGCGGCGTCAGCCTGTTATTTTATGTTGTGGAGCGCTGATTTAGTTGTCGTTTAGAGCGCATTTCGATCTGATTGGATCAGATCGGTGCGTCTCAACTGTTTGTTTTGATGCGTATATTGTTCCGAAAATCGTTTCATATTCTTCGGGATGCGCTTTAAGATTGATGTTGTTCTATGTAATTATTAAGTATTTATTAAAGTAAATCATAATTTAGTTCACTGTAATATTTACATGGTGGAGATTTGTATATTTCACAATAGTATATAGAGAAAAATACAGGGATGTGTTAGTGATTTGTTGGCGTTTTATTTAAGTGCGTCGAATTTCAATAATCATCAATAGTTATATTTTTCGTTGGGAAGTCTGCAATGAAATGGGAACAAATCTATGAGTCCATGCAATCTGCTGACGATGCCGGACAGCTCCTTGAATACATAAATGCCTATGCCAAGCAGTGCGGTTTTGCACACACGGCCTATGTCATGCGCGTTCCTTTGTTAAACGGTGTGGTTAAATGGCTTAGCTTTGGTTCATTGCCGCAAGAATGGATCGATCACTATGCGGCCAGAAAATATGCGGATCTGGACCCATTGGTTCGCAAGGGATTGAACAGCATCGAGCCGCTGGTCTGGTCAGCAAAGCTGTTTGCAGATGCGCCACAGATCTGGGCGGATGCACAGCGCTTCGGTCTGAGGTTGGAATTTCCCAGCCGTGCTGGGCGGCGCAGGGCGTGTTCGGAATGCTTTCTTTCCTGAGAAATGGCCCGGCATTATCTTCCGGCGAGATTTCAATGTTGCGGCGTCAGATGCAGATCGCAGCCAATCTTTTGCATCTTTCGATGTATGAACATCTCGATGTTCCGACGATGAATTGCGTTTCGGAAGTGAACCTGACGATGCGTGAACGGGAAATTCTGCGTTGGACGAGTGAGGGAAAGACTGCCGAGATCATCGGCACCATCCTCAACATTTCTACACGCACGGTGAATTTTCACATCAGCAACGTGCTTACAAAACTGGTCGCGGTCAATAAGGTTCAGGCGGTCGCCAAAGCCCGCACGTTTGGTCTTCTCTAAATCTCTTCCAAGTCCCTCGGCGGTTTGATCCGAAGGGCAATTTTCAGCGGCTTTCCGGTTTGCGCTTTTTCTGAAACGGGCTACTAATTCATTATCTTTCCCGGAGGATTAATGAATGACTGCTCAGCCAAACTCTCTAGAAGCCCGCGATATCCGTTATCATCTCCATTCTTACACTGATGCGGTCCGCCTTGAAGCGGAGGGCCCGCTTGTCATCGAGCGTGGCGATGGCATTTACGTCGAGGATGTTGCTGGCAAGCGCTACATTGAAGCGATGTCAGGACTGTGGAGCGTCGGCGTGGGCTTTTCGGAACCACGTCTGGCTGAAGCCGCCGCACGGCAGATGAAGAAGCTGCCCTTCTATCATACATTCTCCTATCGTTCGCACGGTCCGGTTATCGACTTGGCTGAAAAGCTCGTCTCGATGGCTCCAGTGCCGATGAGCAAGGCTTATTTCACCAATTCAGGTTCTGAAGCCAATGATACTGTCATCAAGCTGATCTGGTATCGCTCCAATGCGCTGGGCGAACCGGAGCGCAAGAAAATCATATCGCGCAAGCGCGGCTATCATGGCGTGACGATTGCCTCCGCCAGCCTGACTGGTCTGCCCAATAATCACCGCTCCTTCGATCTGCCGATCGACCGCATTCTGCATACGGGTTGTCCGCATCATTATCGAGAAGGGCAGGCAGGCGAGAGCGAGGAACAGTTCGCAACGCGACTGGCGGATGAACTGGAACAGTTGATCATCGCGGAAGGCCCGCACACCATCGCCGCTTTCATCGGAGAGCCGGTGATGGGCGCTGGCGGCGTGGTTGTGCCGCCGAAAACCTATTGGGAAAAGGTGCAGGCGGTTCTCAAACGCTACAATATTCTTCTGGTGGCTGACGAAGTCATTTGCGGTTTCGGACGGACGGGCAACTTGTTCGGCAGCCAGACTTTCGACATGAAACCGGACATTTTGGTCATGTCGAAGCAGCTTTCATCATCCTATCTGCCGATTTCAGCCTTCCTTATCAATGAGCGTGTCTACGCACCGATTGCCGAAGAAAGCCACAAGATCGGTACGCTTGGTACGGGCTTCACCGCATCAGGCCATCCGGTGGCAGCAGCAGTCGCGCTGGAAAACCTTGCCATTATCGAAGAGCGTGATCTGGTCGCCAATGCGCGTGACCGCGGAACCTATATGCAGAAGCGCTTGCGCGAACTGCAGGATCATCCTTTGGTCGGCGAAGTGCGTGGTGTTGGTCTCATTGCCGGTGTCGAGCTTGTCACCGACAAGCAGGCCAAGACAGGTCTTGAACAGGCTGGTGCACTGGGCGCTCAGGCAAATGCAGCGCTTCAGGAGCGGGGTGTCATTTCGCGCGCAATGGGCGACACGCTTGCCTTCTGTCCGCCGCTCATCATCAACGATCAGCAGATCGATACGATGGTGTCCGCGCTCGAAGCGACGCTGAACGATGTTCAGGCGAGCCTCGCCAGGTAATAATTTGCTCAGGAGCTGTCCGAATGACGGGCAGCTCCTGAGCGAAAACCCGTTAAATATCACAAAAATTGTATGATTTTCCGTGACTTGACCAAAAATCAGCTTTTTCCAGCGCGCGCAAGTTTGTTCCGGTCCGGCTTGCAAATACGGTAAGTTTTTCGCGCAAGCCGGTCGCAATACGCGATAGGGTTCTTTCACTTTTCCGCATCATTTCACGACAATGCGCGCACCGTGGCTTTTGCCGCATCTGCGCCGGATGAAGGCCATCTCCTGACCTTGGGCCATCCCTCCCGCCAGTATCGAGTCCCCATCCGGTTGCCGGGAGTAATTAGTCGTGCATCATGCATCCCTGACCAAGAACCTGACGCATCTGCAGCGCCTTGAGGCGGAAGCGATCCATATTTTTCGTGAGGTTGCAGCAACCTTCTCCAATCCGGTGATGCTTTACTCGGTCGGTAAGGATTCGTCGGTGATGCTGCATCTGGCGATGAAGGCATTTTATCCAGCGCCGCCGCCCTTTCCCTTTCTGCATGTTGATACGACATGGAAGTTTCGCGAGATGATCGAGTTTCGCGATGCTCAGGCACGTGAAAAGGGTTTTGAGTTGCTCGTTCATATCAACGAAGATGGCGTGCGCGAGGGTATTGGTCCTTTTAGCCATGGATCGAATGTCCACACGCATGTGATGAAGACCGTCGCTTTGCGGCAGGCGCTCGACAGGTACCAGTTCGATGCCGCCTTTGGTGGTGCCCGTCGCGACGAGGAGAAATCGCGCGCCAAGGAGCGCATCTTTTCTTTCCGTAACGCGCAACATGGCTGGGACCCCAAGAACCAGCGTCCGGAAATGTGGAAAATCTACAATACGCGTGTTTCCGCCGGGGAGTCGATCCGCGTGTTTCCGCTGTCGAACTGGACTGAACTCGATATCTGGCAATATATCCTGCAGGAGAATATCCCCATCGTGCCGCTTTATTTTGCGGCGCATCGTCCGGTGGTCGAACGCGATGGCATGCTGATCATGGTCGACGATGACCGAATGAAGCTGCGTCCGGGCGAGCAGGTGGAAAACCGTCTGGTGCGATTCCGCACGCTCGGCTGCTATCCGCTGACTGGCGCGATTGAATCAAGTGCTGCGGACCTTTCCGATATTGTCGAGGAAATGCTGATTGCCCGTACATCCGAGCGGCAAGGCCGCGCCATTGATCGTGATGAAGCCGGATCGATGGAGAAAAAGAAGCGCGAGGGCTATTTCTGATGAATGTGGTAATCAAGCCTGTTGCGGCCAACGCCGCAGTCAGCGATTTTCTGGCCGATCAGGAGCGAAAGACACTTCTGCGCTTTCTCACCTGCGGGTCAGTAGATGATGGTAAGTCGACGCTCATCGGGCGTCTGCTCTACGACACGAAACTGATCTTCGAGGATCAACTTGCTTCATTGAAGAACGATAGCCGCAAGTTTGGCACCACGGATGACGACTTCGATTTTGCGTTGCTGGTCGACGGGCTGGAAGCCGAGCGGGAGCAGGGGATCACCATTGATGTCGCCTATCGCTTCTTTTCGACGCCACGCCGCAAATTCATCGTCGCGGACACGCCGGGTCATGCGCAATATACGCGTAACATGGCAACCGGCGCATCGACGGCCGATCTTGCTATCGTGCTCATCGATGCCCGTCAGGGTGTGCTGACTCAAACGCGCCGCCATTCCTTCATCGCTTCAGCGCTTGGCATTCGTCATATCGTTCTGGCCGTGAACAAGATTGATCTGGTCGATTTTTCGCAAAAAGCCTTCGAGCGCATCGTTGCCGACTATATGAGCTTCGCCAAAGAACTAGGCTTTGTCAGTATCCAGCCGATCCCGCTTTCGGCGCGTTTCGGCGACAATGTCACCCTGCCATCGCCACGCATGGACTGGTATGAGGGACCGCATTTGCTCGAACATCTGGAAACCGTGCGCATCGATACGGAGGCGGCTGCGAAACCTTTCCGTTTTCCGGTGCAATATGTGAACCGGCCCAATCTTGATTTCCGCGGTTTCTCCGGCACCGTGGCATCCGGTTCGATCAGCGCCGGTGATCCTGTCGTGGTTGCCAAATCAGGCAAGACATCCCGCGTAAAGCGTATTGCCACCTATGACGGTGATCTGCCGCGTGCGTCCGAAGGGCAGGCTATCACACTGGTTCTGGAGGACGAGATCGAGGTTTCGCGCGGCAATATGCTGGTGGGAACGGAAGCTCGGCCCGAAGTGGCCGACCGGTTCTCTGCCAATATAGTCTGGTTCGGTGAGGAGGCATTACAGCCCGGTCGTTCCTACATCCTGCGTACCGAGACGGATCAGACGCCGGTAACGATCAACGAGATTGTATACAGAACCGATGTCGACAGCTTCACCCGTCAGGTAGCGTCTCGCCTCGACCTCAACGAGATCGGACTTTGCCATCTCCAGACGGTGGATCAGATTGCGTTCGATCCTTACGCCGACAATCGTGTGACTGGCGCATTCGTCTTGATCGACCGGCTTACCAACACGACTGTAGGCGCTGGAATGGTCGATAGCGCTCTCAGGCAGGCGACAAATGTGCACCTGCAATCCTTCGACCTCGACAAGCAGATACGTGCAGCACAGAAATTCCAGAAACCCGCTGTGCTCTGGTTCACGGGTCTGTCCGGCTCCGGTAAATCTACCATCGCAAACCGGCTGGAACAGCGTCTCCACGCGCTCGGTAAGCACACTTATTTGCTGGATGGCGACAATGTCCGCCATGGTCTCAACAGCAATCTGGGCTTCTCGGAGGAGGATCGGGCAGAGAATATCCGTCGCGTGGGAGAGGTCGCCCGGTTGATGACCGATGCGGGTCTAGTGGTGCTGGTCTCCTTCATCTCGCCATTTCGAGCCGAGCGGGATCGTATTCGCTCCCGGTTGCCGGAAGGTGAGTTTGTGGAGATTTTCGTGGATACACCGATAGAGGAATGCATCGCCCGCGATCCGAAGGGGCTTTATGCGCAGGCTTTGCGCGGCGAGATCAAGGCTTTTACCGGCATTGATTCTCCTTATGAAGCACCTATTTCGCCGGAGCTTCGCCTGACTACGACAGGTCGTGACGTTGACGAACTCGTCGCGGAAGTAGAAAAGTATCTTGCCGAACGTGGTATCATCGGCAGTTATGGCAGCGATTCCTGGTCAATCTGAGCAATGAAGATTTCAGCCTTCCCGAAAACCGATCCAAACGGCAAAGCGATGCTTGGCGTCCTGCAGGAAGCTGCGCTGGAGGCGGGGCGCGTTATCATGAGGCACTATACCAATGGTTGCGCGGTTCAGAGCAAAAAAGATGCTTCGCCCGTCACGGAAGCAGATCGCGACGCGGAGGCCATCATTCTTGCGGCAATCGCTTCAGTTGCCCCAGATATTCCTGTTGTGGCGGAAGAAGAAGTGGCGGCGGGACGTTTGCCTTCGCAATTGGGCCGGCGGTTTCTATTGGTTGATCCTCTGGACGGCACCCGTGAGTTTCTGCTGCGAAACGGCGATTTCACGGTGAATATCGGTCTGATCGAGGATGGCGTTCCAGTTCTCGGCATTGTCTACGCGCCAGTTCGCAATCGCCTGTTCATCGGACACAGCAATGGTGCTGAAGAAATAACAACGACCAAAGATCATGCGGTCGGAACACGGCGTCGGATAGCAGTGCGTGTTCACGGGCCGGAGCGCGTGGCCGTCTGCAGCCGGTCCCATAAGAACCCGGAGACGGAAAAATTTCTGAACGACAATGGGATCAGCAGTTGTGTTTCCATTGGCTCGTCGTTGAAGTTTTGCCTGATCGCTAGTGGAGAGGCCGACATCTATCCGCGTTTCGGCCCGACGATGGAATGGGATACGGCAGCGGGCGATGCCGTTTTGCGCGCCGCTGGCGGTCTTACCACGACATTCGAGGGTGCGCCGCTCTTCTACGGTCAACGCATTAGCGAAGGCGTCGCTGGTTTTGCCAACCCTAATTTTGTCGCTTTCGGCGGTGGAGCATTGCCTGTTTTTGCCGCTGTGTGACGCTTATCGATAACAAACTGAAAAAGCTCCTGTTTTCATATGCAGAGCGCCTGAAAGCCGTTTCCGACTTTTCAAGTCAGGCATTTAAAAAAACGGCAAGATGCACTTGCAGCTTGAAATTTGGGGAGTTATAAGCCGCCTCAATGGTTACGGCCAAATGGTCACGGAGTGTAGCGCAGCCTGGTAGCGCACCTCGTTCGGGACGAGGGGGTCGGAGGTTCGAATCCTCTCACTCCGACCATTTTCTTGAGAGATGCAGGCGCTCTTTCATCTGATGTTTCACTTACAGTTCTGTGGTATCAAAGAATATTGGCTTGCAATAAGTCGTTGTATGCGAATTGCATGACGCAATTCCTGCAACAGAACTTCAGTGTGGGCTACCTTTGCAGTTGATACTATGTTATCGCTTCCTCGAAGAGCATTGGCGCATTGAGGTAGACTTTGCCTAATTAATACCGGTCTCAATCCAGTTTCACCTGTGCAACCTGAAAGCAAGAAGCTTTCGGGTATGTGAACTTGTTCATCGGGTGTCGGTTAGAGACCGGTTTGGCATTGTCAAATGTGCCAGACAGCTTGTGCTGTCTCTGCTCTTCAGCCACTCAAAACACCGCCATACCGCGCCCGAAACGGGCACCTCATTCGCCGTCTTGGTGAACTTCCAAAATGGAAGACCGAGATACTATGAGCAATACTCTTCGGGTACGGTGGACCGTCACACCGAAAATTGCCCCTCAGCCTTGGATTGCGTGCAGCGGGTGCGGCAAGTTGAAGGCTTTTCAATCGAGCGGAAAGGTTCGACTGAATGCCAATGGCCGCAAGCTGGATGCGTGGCTGATCTATAAGTGTCTGACATGTGACAAAACATGGAACCGGCCGATCTTCGAACGACAGAATGTTCGCGAGATAGACCCAAAGATATTGGAGGCACTTCAGTCCAACGATCCGCAATGGATCTGGACGGAAGCATTCGATATCCAAGCACTGAGACGTAAATCGCAGCGCGTTGATGAGTTTTCAGAGTGCGAAGTCGCGAAAGGCATCGCGCGTGGCACTGCAAGCTCCAAGGCAATCGAGATCGAATTGCACGTGGCCTTGCCGGTAAGCATACGGCTCGATCGTCTCTTGGCGACAGAGCTTCAAATGTCTCGTGCCAGTCTTCAGGCGCTTTGCGATAGGGGGGTAATTCGGATTGAACCGGATGAAAACAGCATCTTGCGGCGACGCATCAAGACTGGTGTCGTGATCTCGATAAATCCGGGGGAACTGGATCGTGAGACCGGGTGGCAGTCGCTTGTCACGGGAAGCGCGTTAGAACGCGGATCTGATTGAATCAGATCCGCGTTCTGGGTATTTTTTAACGCGCACCTTATCCGAAAACCGTTTCACACTTTTCGGGATGCGCTCTCATAAAACAATGAAGGCCCGGCTTCGGGTCTTCTATCGCTCTGGGACAGATGAATGAGGGTGGCACTCACCCCCTCTAATCCTTCTTTCCGAAAACCGACATGCGCATGAACTCGCCGTCATATTCGGCGAGAGCAACCACGCGTTTGCGATCCAGTATTTCCACACGATTTGAACGAAACAGGATCAATCCCTCCTCCCGCAGGTCACGCAGCATCCGATTGAGATGAATCGGTGTCAGCCCCAGAGCATCGGCAAGCTGATATTGCGTCAGGGGGCAATGGAAGGAGTTTGGATCGCCCATCCCACACGATTGCACACGGTCGGAAAGCTCAAGAAACAGGTGTGCGGTTCGGACGAAAGCGGCGCGACATCCGATGTTGGTAAGGTGTTCGATCAACATGGACCGTTGACGTGCAAGAAGCTCGATAAGGATCAGACTGAGGCGCGGTGCGCGTTCAATAGCGGCTTCAAGCGAGGCGAGCGGAATCTCGAAAACCGACATCGGTGTGATGGCCGCGATCGTGTTGTAGCTGTATCCATCGGCGGTTCGAAGGCCGAGAAAATCGCTGCGCATGGGGAAGTCGATAATCTGCCGTTCGCCACTCGACAGATCGCGATAAACGCACCCCCAGCCGGAACGCACGAGATGGATGCTTCTGACACGCGCACCCTGCTCGATGATAGTGGCATCGGCGGCAAAATCGTTTTCAATCACCGTGAGCGAAGAAAGCGCGTCTGTTTCCCGCGCTTCAAGCTTGGCCAGAATTGGAGCCGTCTCCAATAAACCAATAAGCGCTTCAATCGATGGGTCTGTGGTCTGCCTGCCACTATGCATTTCTAACCCACTAGAACGTATTCCGAGACGCATGAAATAGCTTTTCGGAAAAGATGCGCGTTAAAACGAACAGTTAGAGCGCGATTTGATTCAATCAAATCGAAATGCGTTCCCAAGCATTTCCGGCAGGATCACAATGCGATCTTGCATTTGGAAAAACGGATAAACCATCAAATGGTTTTCCGTCAGAATTTTGAGTATTCTTGAATTTAGGAATACGCAACTGCCCCATGCTACGTCGGTAAATTCTGTAAGCCCGAAAACCAACTAAACGAAAGATATAGAGGCTATATCCTCCCGCTCTGCAAGTCGTTCTTATGGACGGTCATAATTTTTCTGCATTGCTAACATAAGTTAATGACACGATTATTTCCCGATTGCAATATTTACCCCAGTCAAGGCCATAGGTCTATCCAGCCAGGCACAGGAAATCACTCGTCTCTGACGAAAGTAATAGTTGGGTGCATAAACATAGAGCAACTTGAGTAGCGCCGGGAGTATCACATGTTGGAAACAAGAGGGGATAGCCTTTGGGCCGCTTCGGAGAGCATCGGCGATAGGGGCAACGCCGCAAGCATTGAGGCAGCGCGTGGACGGCGTATGTTGCTCGTATGCAAAAGCAACCTTGAGCGGCAGTGCCTTTATAATGGGCTTGTGCTGAATGGCCTCAAGCTTCCTGTGGAGACACAAGCGGCGGTAGAGCTCGCGGATCCGACGGACGATATTGCTGTTGTTCTCATCAATATCGGCTCGAAACGATTGGCGGATCCATTTTTCTCGGAAAAATTGCAGGCTGTGATCGAACTCTGGCGTCCGGTTCCGGTGGTCTTTCTTGCTGAACGCGAGGAGTGGGCGCAGGTTGTGCGCGCCATGGAAATCGGCGCTCGCGGCTATATCCCCACTTCAGTCGATATAAAAGTCTGCGTCGAGGCCATTCATCTTGCAACTGCTGGCGGCATGTATGTGCCCGCTTCGATGGTTTTCCAGACCGCGCCGACCGATATCGATGATGATGTTCTGGGTGAACTGCTTACGGCGCGAGAAATCGAAGTCGTCCATGCCATTCGGATTGGCAAGTCGAACAAGATCATCGCATTCGAACTTGGTATGAGCGAAGGCACGGTCAAGGCGCACGTGCACAACATCATGAAGAAGATCGGCGCCGCGAACCGCACGGAAGTAGCGTGCAAACTGCACAGAATGTACGGCGAGAAATTCGATCTCGATTGAACCGTCCGATTTTCATTGGTTCGGTGCCGTTCGCCTAAAAAATTTGGAGAAGCGAATTGGTTATCGCCTCTCCATAATAAATGAGAGCGGGTGTTCCTTTATCGGGTTCTTATTCCGGCCCTGCCGGAGACGCCGCCCCGCCTTCCGGAGCCCATCACAAACCCGGCCTGTTACGCATCAACACCGCACACCACTCCCCGCATTCCTTTACCTGAATTGAACAGCTCGATAGTCTTGCTTGTATGTTTACGTCGAGCTGGCATCAATGCATCATACTCTATTTACACTCTTATCCCTTGCTTTATTTCATTCTTTTCGAAGCAAGGGATGATTGAATTAATACGTATTCTTGTGTTTTTAGTGAATGTAGATATTATGTTTCCCTATAACCATTAGGTTTATGAGGATTTTATGGAGCCCATCGAAGGGGTTGCTCAGGTTTAAGCATTGATCATCGAAATATCTGTTTCGTCCAGAATGTAAACGAAGGTTATACTTGAGATTATACTGATATTTCGTAAATCGTGAGCAAGGGGTGATGAATGGCAAAAACTTCTGGAAAGGAAGCGCAGTCAATGCCATTCGAACTGAAGCGGTTGCTTTCTATTGAAAAACCGCGAAATTACCCGAACGCAATCAGAAGAATTCCAGCTCTGGGATAAAAATGCAGCTCACTCCTCGTCACAACGCAATTCTTGAGCTCGCTCGCAAGCAAGGGCAGGTTCTGGTGGACGACCTTGCCACGGCTTTCGAGGTGACGCCGCAGACGGTGCGCAAGGATTTGAACGATCTTTGCCGCGCCCGGATGCTGCGTCGTATCCATGGGGGCGCACTCTATCCGTCCGGCGTCGAGAACATGGAATATGAAGCGCGACGCCGCATCGCCGCATATGAAAAGGAATCGATTGGACGTGCTGCCGCAGAGATCATTCCGGACGGTGCTTCCTTGTTCATCAATATTGGCACTACGACCGAAGCTGTCAGTCAGGCGCTGGTCGATCACAGCAATCTGATGGTCATCACGAATAACATCAATGTTGCCAATACGCTGCGTGTCCACCCTTCGATAGAGGTGGTGGTCGCAGGTGGTGTCGTGCGCCCGTCTGATGGGGGAATTGTCGGCGAAGCTGCCGTTGATTTCATCCGGCAGTTCAAGGTTGATTACGCGATCATCGGCGCTTCCGCCATGGACGAGGACGGAGCCCTGCTCGATTTTGATTTCCGCGAAGTGAAAGTGGCGCAGGCCATTATCGCCAATGCCCGACATGTAATTCTCGTGACCGATTCCACAAAGCTGGAGCGGACCGCGCCGGTGCGTATCGGCCACATATCGCAGATTGATACCTTCATCACCGATCACTGCCCGTCGAAGCAGTTGCGGGAATTGTGCCGCGAAAGCGAGGTCGAACTGATCGAAACCCTTGGAGAAAGTCCGGCGGAAGAAAAACGAATGTAGGTTCGTTTCATTTTCGGTTTGCTTTCGTATTAAATGAATTATATTCGCTTTGGTTTTCGGAGACTGGTCTTCGGGGTTCGCCATGGCGCAAGAGAAACTATTCGACATTTTTGTAATCGGCGGCGGCATTAACGGCTGCGGTATTGCACGTGATGCGGTTGGCCGGGGATTTTCAGTTGGCCTTGCCGAAATGAACGATCTGGCAAGCGGCACCTCGTCGCGAGCAACCAAGCTTATTCATGGTGGTTTGCGTTATCTGGAGCACTACGAATTTCGTCTGGTGCGTGAGGCGCTGATGGAGCGCGAGGTGCTGTGGGCCAATGCACCACACATCATTCATCCGATGCGGTTTGTGCTGCCCTATCATAAAGGCGGAATGCGTCCCGCATGGCTGTTGAGGCTCGGATTGTTCCTCTATGACCATTTGGGCGGGCGTAAAAAGCTTCCTGCAACGCGTACACTCGATATGCGCTCCGACCCGGCAGCGCAGCCCCTGAAGCCGCTTTTTACAAAGGCATTCGAATATTCCGATTGCTGGGTAGACGATGCGCGTTTCGTCGCTTTAACCGCTAGGGATGCAGCAGATCGCGGTGCGATGATCCGAACCCGCACAAAAGTCGTGGCGGCGCGCCGTGACAGGGAATACTGGACCATTACGCTGGAAGATACCGCTACATACGAGCGCGAGGAAGTTCGCGCTCGCCTGCTGGTCAATGCTGCCGGTCCCTGGGCTGACAAAGTTCTGCAGGGTGTCGAGGGAGATCGACAGCTTCACAATGTCCGCCTTGTTCAGGGTAGCCACATCGTGGTGCGCAAGAAATTCTCCGATCCTCGTTCCTATTTCTTCCAGAACAATGACGGGCGCATCATATTTGCCATTCCCTATGAGGACGACTTTACTCTGATCGGCACGACCGATCAGGATTATCAGGGCGATCCGGCCAAGGTTGCGATCACCGATGGCGAGACCGATTATCTCTGCGCGGCAGCCAGCGAATATTTCAAGGAGCCGATCAGGCGCGAGGATATCGTCTGGACATATTCTGGTGTGCGCCCGCTTTATGATGACGGCGCAAGCAAGGCACAGGAAGCGACCCGCGATTATGTGCTGAAAGAAGATGCGCCCGATGGGCTTGCTCCTCTGATCAATGTCTTTGGCGGCAAGCTGACCACGGCGCGGCGGCTTGCCGAACATATGTTGGAGAAGATCGAGCATCGGTTAGGCAGAAAGGGGACGCCGTGGACCCATGCCGCACCGTTGCCCGGTGGTGATTTCGTGGATGTCGAGTTTGAGCGTGAGCTGCAAAAGGTAAATGTCGCTTATTCTTTCCTGACACCTGCTCATGCCCGGCGCCTGTTCCGACAATATGGAACGCGTATTGATGTTTTGCTCGGGGAGGCCGTTTCACTCGCCGATCTCGGACAGCATTTCGGTGCCGATCTTTATGAAGCCGAAGTGCGTTATCTCCTTGAGAATGAATGGGCAGTGAGCGCCGAGGATATTTTGTGGCGGCGTACGAAGCTTGGGCTTCGTCTCAATGCGGAGGATGTTTCCTCACTTGAGCAATATCTGAAGCCAGCACGCGTCGCCTAAACCGGCCTTCAATCTGTCGTCACACTTGCCAGTTGTGTTCTGAGCAGTCATTATTCTTCCAGACAGCGGGTTCCAGCCTTCCTGGGAGGAAAAGATGGGCACACCGCAAGACCGAATACATGCGGATCGGATTCAATCCGCAATCATGACAGCCGGTGGCGCTGCCAGATCGGCTCTGGTCGCCTCATGGCGGCGCTCGGCGGAACTGCATGGGCTTGATCCTGCCGAACTGGGGGCCGTGCGCACGCTTTCCGACGGTGAGTTCAGGACTGCACATCAGCGTGTCGAACGCCTTGTCAGTATAGCGCAAGCCAGCATGGACCGCCTTTATCTGGCCGTTGGCGGGGTTGGCTGTTGTGTGCTTCTGGCCGATAGCGAAGGCGTGCCGGTCGAACGTCGCGGCGCGCCGGGCGATGACGACACCTTCTATCGCTGGGGGCTCTGGACCGGTGCTGTCTGGAGCGAACAGAGCGAAGGTACGAATGGCATCGGGACCTGTATTGTCGAGCAGCGACCACTGACAATCCATCGCGACCAGCATTTTCACACGCGTAATATCGGGCTTTCCTGTACGGTCGCCCCGATCCACGATCATCAGGGGCGTTTGATGGCAGCGCTTGATGTGTCCTCGTGTCGTGCCGATCTGACCGAGGCATTCGCGCAGCTTATATCTGTCGCTGTAATTGATGCTGCACGGCGTATCGAGGCCGAAAATTTCCGGCAGGCTTTTCCCGAGGCTCGTATCATGCTGGCGCCAAGCCCCGACAGAACCGGCGGAGCACTGATCGCGGTCGACAAGGATGATCTGGTCATCGGCGCCACACGTGCGGCGCGTCTGGCAATGGGGCTTGACGATGCCGCTATTGCAGTTCCGTTGCCTGCAGCCGATCTTCTCGGCTGGCACGCTGACCCTCGTGAAGATATGGCAGAGTCAGAGCGCAGCGTTATTCTGCGCGCTCTTGCGCGTGCTGAAGGAAATATTTCGGCCGCAGCCGGTCTTTTGGGCATCAGTCGCGCCACGCTTCATCGCAAGCTCAATCGCTTGAAGATCATTCGTCCGCACTAATCAGCAATAAGCGGGCGCAACTGTCTCAATATTGCGACACATAACCTTGCGAGCTTGAATGCACGGGATGACTCTTTCGTGCTGCCGCGCGATCCTCACTCATGAAGCGCTGTAGGAGCAGCGTTGTTTTGGGAGGATGTCATGAACAAGGTTGAATTCAGCCGGACAGTGAAGCCGGCTTTTGCAAAGCGCTATGGAAATTTCATCGGGGGCAAATGGGTCGAACCCAAGTCGGGACGCTATTTCGAGAACACCTCGCCTGTGAACGGCCAGGTGCTTTGCGAAGTAGCCCGTTCGGATGCTGCCGACGTTGAAGCGGCTCTCGATGCAGCGCATGCCGCCAAGGATGCCTGGGGCAAGACGAGTGCGGCTGAACGTGCACTCATCCTCAATCGCATTGCTGACAGGATTGAGGAAAATCTGCCTGCGCTCGCTGCCGCCGAAACTTGGGACAACGGCAAGCCGATCCGCGAAACCACTGCAGCCGATCTTCCTCTGGCCATCGACCATTTCCGCTATTTCGCCGGTGTGATCCGCGCCCAGGAAGGTGGCATTTCCGAAATTGACCACGACACGGTCGCCTATCACTTCCATGAACCACTCGGCGTTGTCGGCCAGATCATTCCATGGAACTTTCCACTCCTCATGGCGACATGGAAGCTTGCTCCGGCCCTTGCGGCAGGCAACTGCGTGGTTCTGAAACCGGCTGAACAGACACCGGCATCGATCCTCGTGCTTATGGATCTGATCGGCGACCTTCTGCCGCCCGGTGTGATCAATGTCGTCAACGGTTTCGGCCTTGAGGCAGGTAAACCACTGGCATCCAGCCCGCGCATCGCCAAGATCGCCTTCACCGGCGAAACGACGACGGGTCGACTGATCATGCAATATGCCAGCCAGAATCTCATCCCGGTTACGCTGGAACTCGGTGGCAAGTCACCGAATATCTTCTTCAAGGATGTTGCTGCCGAAGATGACGACTTCCTCGACAAGGCCATCGAAGGCTTTGTCATGTTCGCACTCAACCAAGGTGAAGTCTGTACTTGCCCAAGCCGCGCGCTTATCCATGAATCGATCTACGACAAATTCATGGAAAAGGCGCTAAAGCGTGTGGAAGCCATCGTGCAGGGCGATCCGCTCGACCCGGCAACGATGATCGGCGCGCAGGCTTCCAGCGAGCAGCTTGAAAAGATTCTCAGCTATCTCGACATCGGTCGTCAGGAAGGTGCCGAAGTGCTGACTGGCGGCGAACGCAATGTTCTGCCGGGCGATCTGGCGGGCGGCTATTACGTAAAGCCGACGGTGTTCAAGGGCCACAACAAGATGCGTATTTTCCAGGAGGAAATCTTCGGACCGGTTGTGTCCGTCGCGACCTTCAAGGACGATGCGGAAGCGCTGTCGATTGCCAATGACACGCTCTACGGTCTCGGTGCCGGTATCTGGACCCGCGACGGGACACGCGCCTATCGCTTCGGCCGCGCCATTCAGGCAGGACGTGTGTGGACCAATTGCTACCACGCCTATCCGGCGCATGCAGCCTTCGGTGGTTACAAGCAATCGGGTATCGGTCGCGAAAACCATCTGAAGATGCTGGACCATTACCAGAACACCAAGAACATGCTGGTGAGCTACAGCCCGAAGAAACTCGGCTTTTTCTGAGCCCTTAGAGCATAATCCGACCGGAGTGAAACGAGGACGATCAAGATTATGCTTGAAATAGAAGAAGTTAGAGCGCCGATCTGATCCAATCAGATCGAAACGCGCTCTAACGCGCGAAAGCGATGTGGAGGAATAGCGTTTCCGCATTGCGTCTAATCAAAGAGCATTCCCGTCTTCCATGCCAGTATTGCGTTGGAAGAACGGCATTGGTTCACCCTCCCAAGGGGACCGTGAAGGGGCCTGGGCGAAAATGCCCAGGCAACCCTTGAAGGTATTATACCAAGTCTCGATGAGCTTGACTCATCGAGACTTGGTTAAGCCCGTGCGGCGACTGAGCATTTTCAGGGCGTGATGCGTTAGCATCTTAGCGCCCTGGTATTAGAGCACATCCCGAAAAGTGTGAAACGGTTTTCGGAAAAGATGTGCGTTAAAACAAATACTTAGAGCGTCGATCTGATTCAATCTGATCGGCGCTCTAGAACAGCCGTTGCGCGGTAGGCTTGGCGCGGTATCCCGGCGCTCCATATTCCTGTTCTCATTTCTTCCGTCCCGTTTCGGGAAACAGCTTGAAAGAAACTCAATTCGATAACGAAGGAGAGACTTTATGGCCAAGACAATGAAAGCGGCAGTGGTACGAGCGTTTGGCAAGCCGTTGACAATCGACGAAGTGCCGATACCCGAACCGGGACCAGGACAGATTCAGGTTGCCATCCAAGCTTCAGGGGTCTGCCACACTGACCTTCATGCCGCCGAAGGCGACTGGCCGGTAAAGCCCAATCCGCCGTTTATTCCCGGTCATGAGGGCGTGGGTTTCGTGTCCGGCGTCGGCGCTGGCGTCAAGCATGTGAAGGAAGGCGACCGCGTCGGCGTTCCGTGGCTCTATACGGCCTGTGGTCATTGCCGCCATTGCCTCGGCGGGTGGGAAACACTGTGCGAGGAACAGCTCAATACCGGCTATTCGGTTAATGGCGGCTTCGGGCAATATGTGGTCGCCGATCCGAATTTCGTTGGCCATCTGCCGAAGAATATCGATTTCAACGAAATCGCGCCCGTGCTTTGTGCCGGCGTCACGGTCTATAAGGGCCTCAAGGTAACGGACACCAAACCGGGCGACTGGGTGGTGATTTCCGGCGTCGGCGGTCTCGGCCATATGGCGGTGCAATATGCCAAGGCGATGGGGCTTAACGTTGCCGCCGTCGATATCGACGACAAGAAACTCGAACTGGCGCGCAAGCTCGGTGCGACGGTGACGGTCAATGCCAAGACGAACAAAGATCCGGCGGCCTACATCAGACGAGAAACCGATGGCGGCGCGCAAGGCGTACTGGTGACAGCGGTTTCGCCTGTCGCCTTCGAACAGGCACTGGGCATGGTGTCGCGTGGCGGCACTGTATCGCTGAATGGTCTGCCGCCCGGCGACTTCCCGCTCTCAATATTCAACATGGTGCTGAACGGCGTTACCGTGCGCGGCTCGATCGTCGGTACGCGGCTCGATTTACAAGAATCATTGGACTTTGCCGGTGATGGTAAGGTGCGCGCTACTATCCGCACTGAAAAGCTGGAAGATATCAACTCCATCTTCGATGATATGCGTCAAGGGAACATCGAAGGGCGCGTCGTAATGGATATGACACAATAATATCCAGGCATTAATCTTAGAGCGGGCATTGGAAAAGTGCCCGCTCATTTTCTTGGGAGGACGATATGGTGGAGGAAAACCCAGGTGAAGGTCGAGGTCAGGTCAGTGCTACACCGCCAGCGCTCGCTCTCATCCGTGAATTGCAGGCCGAATATGGGCCGATCATGTTCCACCAGTCGGGCGGCTGTTGCGACGGGTCATCGCCGATGTGCTATCCGCAAGGAGAATTCATCGTCGGGGATACGGACGTAAAACTTGGAGAAATCGGTGGCGCTCCAGTCTATATCAGCGGTCCGCAATATGAAGTCTGGAAGCATACTGAACTCATCATCGATGTCGTTGCGGGACGTGGAGGCATGTTCTCTCTCGACAATGGACGCGAGGTTCGGTTTCTGACGCGCTCACGGGTCTGCTCGGTTCCATGATTTCGCTTTTCGTTTTGCGGCGAAGCGGTTAGTTAGATCGGAGGGGAGGGAGACGATCCAACATGGCCGCAGCAGGAAAACGAGCAACCATTCATGATGTGGCGCGTCTTGCCGGCGTGTCGATCAAGACAGTTTCGCGTGTCTATAATGACGAACCGAATGTTCGCGAAGCCATTCGCGAAAAGGTCAGGCAAGCCGGAAGCGAATTGCGTTACCGACCCAATGTTGCCGCCCGTAATCTTGTTGAACGGCGTTCACATCTGATCGGGCTATTTTTCGAGAATCCGAGCGCCAGCTATGTCACCGAACTGCAGATGGGGGCGTTGGAACGGCTGCGTGATACGCGTTACCGGCTGCTTATTTTCCCTGTCGAAAATCGTGAAGATATTCGTGGTTCGCTGATCGAAACAGCTCACGCTTCCGGTCTTGACGGCATCATCGTGACGCCGCCCATGTCGGACGATCCTGAAATTCTGGCCGAATTGACCGCCTCGGCAATGCCTTTTGCTCGTGTCGCAGGCGATGTGAATGTGCATCCGACCGACAGCGTCACAATCGATGACGAGGCGGCTTCCGCCGATCTCATGGAGTATCTTCTGAAGCTCGGTCATCGTCGCATTGCAATCGTCATTGGCGATCCAACCCACCGCTCAGCGGAGCTGCGTCTCGCGGGCTATCGGCGTGCGCTGGAAGATGCCAGGATCGAGCGTAATCCCGATTATGAGGTGCAGGGTGGCTTCAGTTTTGCGAGCGGCCTTGCTGCGGGAAAGAAGCTACTCTCGCTTGAGGAGCCACCGACCGCCGTGTTTGCGTCGAACGACGATATGGCGGCTGCCGTCATGCAGATCGCCTATGATCGTAATATCGCTATCCCTGATCAGCTAACGGTGGTCGGCTTCGATGACAGTGCAATTGCCAGCATGGTTTCGCCACAGATTACCACCGTTCGCCAGCCGATTTTCGAGATGACCCGCGATGCGGCAGATATGCTTCTGAACCAGATCGAAACCGGTCATTTATCGGCTTCACGACGGATCGAATATAAACTCATCATCCGCCAATCGTCAGGCAAGGTTCCCGCCTGACACTGCAGATCAGCTTTGTGAATGCGGGCCGGGGAAGAACCGCTCGCGGGCAAAATTACGACCGAAGATCATATCGTATTGCAGCATCTGATAATCGCGCAGGAGCGGAGGGAATGGCGGCTTCTGTTGCCAGCCTTCCTCGGCATTCTCCGACCGGTCGAAAACCGCGTGATTGTCAACGACCCGGTATTGTTCGTGCAACTGACGCAGGAAGCCTGTGTAATAGGGATGCTGCATCCCAGCCATGTCCAGTATGTGCAATGGGAGGAAGGCAGGGCTGATTGTGCCGGTTCCCTGCTCGGCGCCACGCTTGTTTGACCAGAGAACAAGCGGCGTTTCGTGCTGCAGCAGCATATCGGCGGCAGGAGCCGTGCGGCTTGCGACTCGGTTTGCCATAAATCCGGTCTCGACATAGACAGGACCGAGTGGTGGCAGATGATCCCCGAAAAAGACCAGAATAGTTTCGCGTTCGCGCCTGGACGCCCATTCCATCAATCGTGCAAGGCTCGCATCGGCATCCATGGCACCTTGCGAATAGGAACGGATCGACTGGCGCGTATGCTCGCTGGCGTCAGTCTGCACCTCAAGTTTGGAATCCGGGTAACGATTGGCTTCGTAAGGGCCATGCCCCTGAAGGGAAACGGCGAAGAAGAAGAATGGCGCATCCATGGAATCTGCTTCGCGGATGATTTCATCGGTCAACGCCGCGTCGGAGGCCAAGGCGCCGCGCTTTTCCAGTGGCGGCATGTTTTCTTCCGACATGAACCGGTCGAAGCCCATGCTTTCATAGACGGGGCCACGATTCCAGAACCACTGGCGATAGGGATGGATCGCCCGCGTCGCATAACCCTGATCCTTGAAGAAGCTTGCAAGCGAGGGAAGCGGGCGACGGATATATTGCTGATAAGGGATGCTGCCGGAGGGCAGGAAGGCTTTGGAAAAGCCGGTCAGGGCCTCGAACTCGACATTGGCGGTCATGCCGCCGAATTCTGGAGAAAAGATATGGCCGGATTGTTCCGCCCGGACCGTCGGAATCGGATCGGCGCTGAAAGCCACACCCGGAAGGCGCGTCGGATCCCAAAAGGATTCGCTCATCACCATGATGACGTCAGGCTTGCTGGCGTCGAAGGCAGCAGGAATCAATTGCGCGGGCGGTTCGATAGCGGCAATCGCTTCCGGCGAATAGCCTTCAGGGGCGAAGACGGTAGCCATGGGCACATTCAGGATGAAAGCCATGGTAAAGCCGTTATGGGCGTAGTTTTCCTTTTGATCCCACATGATAGGCAGAATACGCAGGCGGTCGCGTGCAAGCGAAAAGCTGGCATAGTCTGAAATCACTGCGAACCAGGCAAGCAGTGGTAGCGCGAAGGCGAGACGCAACATCCGCCCTTTTCGTGGGATTGGATCGAAGCGTCGCCACCAGAACAATGTCACGGTTATCATCACTGCTGCCGAAGCAATGAGAAGCAGGGCTATGCCGACCGCGCTCCACGGGCGATCACGCACCAGAAGCGGCAGAAGATCGACGATCTGACGGGCGTAGAGAAAGTCGCTTGGATAAAGCGGGTCGCCGAGATAAAGGCTCTTTTCGCGTGCAGTCGTGGCCGCAATCAGCGCCAGCGGGCCGATAACAAAGAAGCCATAGTGAATGCGTCCGAAAATGGCGTCGCTTGCTGTCAGCACCACGACGAAAAGTGCAACGGTCGTCCAGGCGGGTTTGTGTGGTGTGCGGAAGAACTGCATCGTATCTGTGAATGAGCCACGTACGATCCATTCGATGGAAAAAACGAGCAGGGTTGAAAGCACGATGGAAGCAAGCGCGATTGCTGCGAGGCGCAGCGGCCAGGCGATACGGGCAGGCCCGAAAATCGCAGCATCGCTCCAACGACGCGCATCAGCGTTTTCCATCACACCCGGCATGTTCTACTCACTCACTCCCGAACTTCCACAAAAATCCTGTCACATTTCTGTCATGGAAATGTCAAGGCACGCTTGGGCCACGAGTGATACGCACCGTGATCTGAATGGATGATGAATGGAGCATTTAAAGTGAGAACAGGGCCGGAATTGATCCGGCCCTGTTCATGGCTATATAGGAGATTGGATTACGAAAAGACGTCTTCCAGTCCCTTGGTCAGTTCCAGCGCCTGACGCTCGAACAGGCGGCGATAGATGCCACCTGGCTTGCGAATGAGCGCGTCGTGATCGCCCTCTTCAAGGATTTTTCCCTTGTCGAAGACCAGCAACCGGTCAAGCGCACGAACAGTCGAAAGCCGGTGTGCAATGACAAGCGTTGTACGACCCACCATCAGCCGTTCCATTGCCTGCTGGATCAGCACTTCCGATTCTGAATCGAGGCTCGATGTGGCCTCATCCAGAATAAGAATCGGTGCATCTGCCAGAAACGCACGGGCAATAGCCACACGCTGACGTTCACCGCCCGAAAGCTTCACACCGCGTTCACCGACAAGCGTCGCGTAGCCCTTCGGCAGGCGCATGATGAAGTCATGCGCACTTGCAAGCTTTGCAGCTTCTTCGATCTCCGCTTGTGTCGCGCCGGGGCGGGCATAGGCGATGTTCTCGGCCAGCGTCCGGTGAAACAGGATCGGCTCCTGCTGCACGATAGCGATTTGCGAACGCAGCGATGCCTGTGTGACTTCGGCAATGTTCTGCCCGTCGATCAGGATGGCGCCGCCGCTGACATCGTATAGCCGCTGGATCAGCTTGACGAAAGTTGTCTTGCCCGAACCCGAATGACCGACCAGACCAACCCGTTCGCCAGCTTCGATCTTGACCGAGAAGTCGCGATAGAGAGCGGCTTCGTGGTTGCCATAGTGGAAAGTGACGTGATCGAAAGTGATCTCGCCGTTTCCGATCTTAATCGCCGGTGCACCTGGCTTGTCGGCAATGCCGTAAGGCTGCGCCTCGATGTCGACCAGTTCCTCCATGTCGTTGACGGAACGCTGCAAGTTGCGGATATGCATACCCACATCGCGCAGATAACCCTGCAACATGAAGAAGGCCGTCAGGACGAAGGTGATGTCCCCGGCCGTCGCCTTGCCCTGGCTCCAGAGGTAGAGCGCAAAGGCGATAACCACGCCGCGCATCACCAGCAGGTTCGCACCCTGAATGAAGCCATTCAGCGTACCGATCAGCCATGTGCGGCGTGTGCGGCCGCGCCACTTGGTGACGACCTTTGCAAGGCGCCCATCTTCACGACCTTCCGCACCGAATGCCTTAACAACCGCGTTGCACGAAATGGCATCGGCCAAAGCACCACCCATACGCGTGTCCCAGCTATTGGCAAGCGTTGCCGCTGGCGCAACAAAGCCAAGCGAAATCACAATCGTACAGACGATGAAAAGCACCGAGCCGATTGCAACCAGCAGTCCCATCAACGGCCAGTACCACGATAGAAGCACCACGGAGCCAACCAGCATCAGGATCGATGGCAGCAGCGCCACGATCAGCGTATCGTTGAGCAGGTCGAGGGCCCACATGGCGCGCGAGACCTTGCGCACCGTCGATCCGGCAAAGGCATTGGCATGCCAGTCGGTGGAAAAGCGCTGCAGCTTGCGGAACGAACTCGCCGCCATGTCGCTCATGATCTTCAAGGTGAAATCCGTGATGACATAGAAGGTCAACTGACGCGTGATCAGCGCCAGCGCACCCAGCGCAAGCAGGATGATCAGGGCGTGGATGGCAGCATCCCATGCTCCGTCGTTACCTAACGAAAGCGCGTCGACCAGCCGGCCGGAATAAAGCGGCGTCAAAACATCTGCGGCTGTTGCAAGCAGCATACCGATTATCATCAGCGTCAGCCGCAAGGGCTGACTTCGCCAATGGCCGAAAGTGTAGCCGAGGACGTTGCGGAAGGCAGGTCCCCGGAAATCTATGCGAAACCGAGTCATATCGATAATACCAGGCCGTGTTTAAACGGACTCTGGTTCCTGTAAAAATATTTCCAGCAAAAGTGCGAAGCGGTTTTGCGTCGGACAATGCGTGAAAACAAAGACAAAACAAACAGCCGGTGACGGCTGCGGCAAATTGGGAAGTTGTTAGGAATATGCCCTTTTAGGGAGGGCGTTCAGGCCTCAGCCTGCAATGCGGGCCAAAGACTTAAAGCTTGGACGCGCCCGCATTAACACTGGGCACCATGGGGAATGGGTAATAGACACGCATCTCATACCTCTTGCCAGTGTTGCAGATGGATGCACAATAAATGAGCAAAAATTTTTGCCAAGACGCAAAATGACGAATTTTCTATCCAATCATTTGACTGTGACAAATTTGCAAGCCTTGTTCTGAACCATGCCGATGCAGTCTTTCAGACCTGTGACGAGCTCGTATTTTCACTTTTTTCGTTACAAGGCGGCTCCGGCCTTGCAATTCCACGGCTCATGGGTGATGGGTCATTTTGAGATATATCAGAGCCGTGCGGCGCACAGGGAGAGTTCATGACAATTCATCAAAATCTGATTGCGGGCGAATGGGTCGGCGGCGACGGGATCGCCAACATCAATCCTTCGGACACCAATGATGTCGTGGGAACCTATGCGCGGGCAACCGCCGAAGACACCAAGGCAGCGATTGCTGCCGCAAAGGCCGCTTTCCCGGCCTGGTCGCGTTCCGGCATTCTGGAGCGCCATGCCATCCTGCGCAAAACTGCCGATGAAATCCTGGCACGCAAGGACGAGCTTGGCCGTCTCCTGTCTCGCGAGGAAGGCAAGACGCTGGCTGAAGGCATCGGCGAAACCATTCGCGCCAGCCAGATTTTCGATTTCTTCGCGGGCGAAGCCCTGCGTCTGGCCGGTGAAGTCCTGCCTTCTGCACGTCCGGGTATTGGTGTCGAGATCACCCGTGAGCCGGTCGGCGTGGTGGGCATCATTACGCCATGGAACTTCCCGATCGCCATTCCCGCCTGGAAGATCGCGCCAGCCCTTTGCTACGGCAACACGATTGTTTTCAAACCGGCCGACCTCGTGCCGGGCTGCTCCTGGGCGATTGTCGATATTCTGCACCGCGCCGGTCTTCCGAAGGGCGTTCTCAACCTCGTCATGGGCAAGGGTTCGGTTGTCGGCCAGACCATTCTGGACAGTGCGGACGTCAACGCCGTCACCTTCACCGGCTCGACCGGTACGGGCAAGCGCGTTGCAGCGGCATCCATTGAGCACAACCGTCGCTTCCAGCTCGAAATGGGCGGCAAGAATCCGGTTGTCGTCCTTGATGACGCCGATCTCGATGTCGCTGTCGAATCCGTGGTTAATTCGTCCTTCTTCTCGACCGGCCAGCGTTGCACCGCGTCCTCGCGTATCATCGTGACGGAAGGCATTCATGACAAGTTCGTCGCCGCCGCCATCGAGAAGCTGAAGGGCGTCGTGGTGGACAATGCCCTGAAGCAGGGCACGCATATCGGCCCGGTCGTGGATGAAAGCCAGCTCGCGCAGGACATGGATTATATCGAGATCGGCCGCAAGGAAGGCGCGAAGCTTGCCTTTGGTGGTGAGCGTCTCAATCGCGAAACGCCGGGCTTCTATCTCCAGCCAGCACTCTTCACCGAAGCCACCAACCAGATGCGCATCAGCCGCGAGGAAATCTTTGGCCCGGTCGCTTCGGTCATCCGCGTCAAGAATTATGAAGAAGCGCTTGCCACAGCTAATGATACGAGCTTCGGCCTGTCGTCGGGCATCTGCACGACGAGCCTGAAATATGCCACGCATTTCAAGCGCAATTCGGAAGCGGGCATGGTGATGGTCAATCTGCCGACGGCAGGTGTCGATTTCCACGTGCCATTCGGCGGGCGCAAGGGTTCGAGCTACGGTCCGCGCGAACAGGGCCGCTACGCCGCGGAATTCTACACCACCGTCAAGACAGCCTATACGCTGGCCTGATGACCATGTAAGCGAATACCAAACCGGCGGTTTCCCCGCCGGTTTTTTTATGCGGCTTTTTTCGGCCAGGCGGCAAGCTTGCGGGCGAAATGCGACACCGTGCCATGTAGCAGCATAGTGAAAGCCGCCAGAACGAACAGGCACGCGAACATCAGATCCACCTTGGCGCGTCCATTGGCGAGCAGCATCAGATAGCCGAGGCCCTTCGATGCACCGACCCATTCCCCTACCACAGCACCAATTGGCGCATAGACGGCGGCGAGACTCAGGCCCGACGCCAACGATGGAAAGGCGGAAGGTATGCGGATGCGGAACAGGATCGCCATGCGTCCAGCTCCCAGAATTTCCGCCGCGTCGATCAAGCTGTTATCGGTGCGACGCATACCGTCGAAGAAGGTCGAAACGACGGGAAAGAAGATCATCAGTACCGTGACCGCGATCTTCGACGCCGGTCCATAGCCGAGCCACAAAGTCAAAATGGGGGCGAGCGCGAAGATGGGAATCGCCTGACTGAAAACCATGGCAGGCATGACAAGCCGCTGCGCCAGCGGCGACATCATCAGTCCGATGGCGGTGGCGATGCCAACCGCGCTGCCAAGGACAAGACCGCCCAGAACTTCGCCGATGGTAGCGGCAGCGTTTTCGGCAATCAGCCCGGCGTTGCCGATCAGTGACTGCACCACATCCAGCGGGCCGGGCAGGATGAAGCGCGGCATCTGGCCGATGCTCACCACCGCCTGCCAGATGGCAAGCGCTATGGCTGCCGACAGCAAGCCGTCGGCAGCGCGCTTTTTCCGACTTCGGTTCGAGAGTGCTTCGTTCACTATCCGGCCTTCAAGCCCATAGACCAGAAATCGGCTTCGAGCCTGCTTGCGGTGGCAAAAATCTGGCAGAGTCTCGGCCAACGCGGGCTTTTCTCGAAGTCGTTGCCGATGCGGTCCTTTGCGGCCTGATCGAACAGCTTGCCGACCGTGTGGCACATGTCCTGATATTCAGGCCCCGCATAGGTGTCGATCCACTCCTGATAGGGTGTGCCGGGCAGGGCGGTCACCGCGAGGTTGAGGCCGATTTCGCCATAGCCATGCGCGCAGGGCACAAGCGCGGTCAGCAGATCGAGGAAATCGCCCGCCTGTCCGCAGTCGAGCACATAGCGCGTATAAGCAAGGTTTTCCGGCTCCTCCTTCGTCGCATAAAGCTCGTCTTCGCTGATCCCCTCGCGGGCGCAGATGCTGACATGCAGCGGCAATTCCATATGGGCGAGACCGTGCATGATATCGGCGCAGAGCCTTGTTTCCTGCAGCGTATTGGCCTTGACGACGCCGAGCGCAAAGGCACGGGCATAGTGGTGCAGATAGACATAATCCTGACGCAGATAATGCAGGAAGGCCGCTTTGGGTAACGTGCCGTCACCCAATCCGCGCACGAACTCATGATCGATATAGGGCTTCCAGTCGTCAAGCGTTGCGGCGCGCAAGCGCGTGAACAGTTCGGATGAATAATGCGGTTGCGGCTGGCTCATGACTTGCTCCCTTCCGCGTTGACATCGATGGCGAATTTCTCGACAGGCAGGATGGAGGGCACCAGATTGTGCTCCTTGAGATAGGCTTCGTAACGCCGCCAGCGGCCATAATCGAGGCTCGCAGGTGCGCGCGAGAAGCGGGCAACGGTGTCTTTCCAGGCACGCTGGTTCAGCTCGTCCTTGAGTTCCGTGCTGTAGGAGGAGAACAGCTCGTAGCCCTTGTCCGGGTGATTGACGATATATTGAGCGGCCTTCTCGGTGGCCGAAAGGAAGCGCGAAATCTTTTCCTTCTCCGCCGCGTCCAGTTTGTCGGAAGCTGCGACATAGATGAGCTCGTCATAGACTGGCACGCCTTCTTCCTCGACGAAGAAACATTTGCCGGGCACACCTTCGACGGCCATCTGGTTCAGTTCGACATTGCGATAGGCACCCATAACGGCATCGACCTGCTTCGACATCAGCGACGGCGCGAGTGAGAAATTCACATTGATGAGTTCCACATCGGAGAGTTTGACACCGTGCTGACCGAGAATGGTGGCGAGCAAAGTTTCCTCGGTTCCGGCGACCGAATAGCCGATCTTCTTGCCCTTGAGATCGGCGATGGAATTCACCGATCCATCGTCGCGGGACATCAGGCAGTTGAGCGGCGAGTCGATCAGTGTGCCGACGCGGATAAGCGGCAGGCCTTCATGCACCTGAAGATGCACCTGCTGCTGATAGGAAATGGCGAGGTCGGCCTGTCCTGCCGCCACCATCTTGGTCGGGGTCGAGGCATCGGCGGGCGCGACGATATCCACGTCAAGCCCGGCATCCTTGAAGTAGCCCAGCTTGTCGGCGACGATGATCGGGCCGTGATCGGGGTTCACATACCAGTCGAGAATGAGCTTGAGCTTGTCGTCGGCGTGAGCGGTGGTGGCAGCGGTGGCAGCGGTGAAAGCGAGGCCGAACAGGGCGGCGAAGGCAATCTTTTTCATTGGGTCTGCTCCAGAGCTTTTCCGGCGAACGCGCGCGTGGTTTCGATCCACTGGCGCAGGCGGCTTTCGGGGTCAGGATTGAGGGTGATGTCGGTGACGACGGAAACGATATCGGCACCCGCTTCGAACACGCCCGGCGCGCGCTCGACGCTCATGCCGCCGATGCCGACGAGCGGAATGTCGCCTATCCGCGCCTTCCATTCTCCAAGACGCGGCAGACCCTGTTCGTGCCATTTCATCTTTTTCAAAATAGTCGGGTAGATGGGGCCGAGCGCGATATAGTCTGGCTTTACCGACAAAGCGCGGTCCAGCTCGGTCTCGTCATGACTTGAAACACCCAGTTTCAAACCACCGGCGCGAATGGCGCTGAGATCGGCCTCGTCGAGGTCTTCCTGTCCGAGGTGGATGAAGTCGCAACCTTCCTCCAGCGCTAGCTTCCAATAGTCATTGACGACCAACTGGCAGTCATGTGCAAGGCAGATTTCCCGTGCGGCGCGGATTTCACTGCGCAGTTCCGGCTCGGTCTTATCCTTGGCGCGCAGTTGCACCAGCTTGACGCCGAGCGGCACCATGCGCTCCAGCCACTTGGCGCTATCGAAAATCGGGTAGAACGGATCAAGGGCCATTACAAAAACGCCTTTCCGAGAAGAGGGGTGGACGGTGCCGCCATATCGCGCGCTTCGATAGCGTCCGCTTCGAAAGCGAGCCGCCCGGCTTCAACTGCAAGCGCAAAACCGCGTGCCATGGCGACGGGATCGCCAGCCTTGGCGATAGCGGTGTTGATGAGCACGGCGTCGAAGCCCAGTTCCATCGCCGCAGCCGCATGGGACGGCACGCCGATGCCTGCATCGACGACCAATGGAATGTCGGGGAAATGCGCCCGCATGGTTTTCAGCGCATAGGGGTTGTTGAGGCCACGGCCCGAGCCGATAGGCGCGCCCCAGGGCATCAGCACCTTGCAACCGGCTTCGATGAGCTTTTCCGCGACGACCAGATCGTCATTCATATAGGGAAAGACCTCGAAGCCATCGTCGCAGAGCGTGCGCGCGGCTTCGACCAGACCGAACGGGTCGGGCTGCAACGTGTCGTGGTCGCCGATCACTTCCAGCTTGATCCAGTTGGTGCCGAAGATTTCACGCGCCATTTTGGCCGTGGTCACCGCTTCGCGCGGCGTGTGGCAGCCTGCCGTATTGGGCAGAACGGCCACGCCCAGTTTTCGGATCAGCGCCCAGAAGTCCTGTCCGGCGCGCGCATCGCCGCTTTCACGGCGCAGCGACACGGTGACGATACCGGCCTTTGATGCGCGCACCGCATCGGCCAGAATGGCGGGCGAGGGATATTGCGCCGTGCCGAGCAGCAGGCGGCTTTCGAACTTTTGGCCATAAAACTCCAGCATCTCAGCCTCCCTGCATCGGGGCCAGAACTTCGATGCGGTCGCCAGCCGACAGGACCGCGGTCGCGCGTTCGTCGCTGGCCACGAACTCGCCATTCAGCGCGGTTGCAACAACCGCTTCATCCAGTTCGATCTCGGTAAGCAGTGCCGCCAGATTGACGGCTGCCGTGGTGATGACCTCACCGTTCAGCACGATAGTCATGCATAGTCCTCCACAAATTCAGGGATAGGCTCTGGCGCATCTTCCGGCATGGTCGCGCTCGCAACCGCCATGCGCGCTATCGCCGGCGCAAGCAGGAAGCCGTGGCGGTAAAGCCCGTTGACGTAAATGGTTTTGCCGCGTCGTCTTACGCGAGGCAGGTTGTCGGGAAAGGCCGGTCGTGCATCGACGCCGATTTCGAGAATTTCAGCCTCGCCAAAGGCCGGATGCAAGGCGTAAGCAGCACTTAAAAGTTCCAGCGTCGAGCGTACGCTGATGCCGTGGCGGTCGTCGCTTTCGATCATAGTCGCGCCGATCATGTGCACGCCGTCACCGCGCGGCACGATATAGAGCGGAATGCGCGGATGCAGGAGGCGCACGGGCCGCGTCAGATTGATGTCGCGCGAGCGGACAATCAGCATTTCGCCCTTGACCCCGCGCAGATCCTGCAAGGTATCGCGGGCGGCAAGGCCCCGCGCATCCACGGTGATATCCGCCTCCACGGATATGTCCTTGGCGTCCACGCCGAGATGAAAGACCGCGCCCTGCTTTCGCAGCCGTTCGGCGAGTTCGATCAATGTCTGGCGCGGATCGAGATGGCCTTCTCCGGAAAAGAACAGGCCCTGCCGGAACCGCCCGGCCAGATCCGGCTCCAGCGCATCAATGCATTCATGGTCGATTGTGTCGAAGGCTTTCGTCCGGCGGGCGAAACGGCGCAACTCGCTCATGTCTCGCGTGTGGGAGAGCACGAGCGTCCCCTTGCGCCTGACGGTCGAGACATGACGCTCCCACCAGCCAATGGACTCCTGCCCGAGGCGCACCACCGGTTCCTCGGCGCTTTCGCCCTCGCACCATGGCGCGAGCATACCGCCCGCAAACCATGAGCAGCTATCCGAGCCAATCTCGCTGCTCTTGGCGATGATGGTGACGGTATGGCCTTGATCGGTGAATTCTGCGGCTGTGGCAAGGCCGGCGACGCCCGCTCCGATAATGGTGACCCGCATCACGCAATCTCCTCTGTTCGGGTTTTCCAGAGGTCATGGAAATGGTGCACCGGCCCATGGCCGTGTCCGATCTTCAATGCGTCGGCAGCGCGGATTGCCCCTTGCAGATAGGTGTGGGCTGCAAGCACTGCCTTTTCGAGCGGCAGGTTCCTGGCAAGTTCTGCGGCAATCGCCGATGAAAGCGTGCAGCCTGTGCCATGGGTGTTGGCAGTCAGGATACGTCGCGCTTCAACACGCAACGTCGGTTGATCGCGGCGCACCAGCAGGTCGACGCATATTTCGCCCTCCGCATGGCCGCCCTTCATCAAAACGGCTTTTGCGCCGAGTTCGAGCAATGCGCGGCCTTGTTGTTCGGCGTCCTCGTCGTCGAGCGCCAGACCGCTGCCGAGCAGGCAGGCCGCTTCAGGCCGGTTGGGGGTCAAAAGCGTTGCCAGCGGCACCAGTTTCTGGCGCAAAAGTGCAATGGCGTTTTCGCTCAAAAGCCGGTCGCCCGACTTGGCCACCATCACCGGATCGAGAACGATGGGACCGGAAAAATGGGCAAGCCCCCGCGCAATGGCCTCGATGGTTTCAGGCACGGAAACCATGCCGATCTTCACCGCAGCAACGTCGAGATCGCTGAAAACGGCGTCGATCTGCCCCGCGACAATGGCGGGCGGGATGTCGTGCACTGCGCTTACCGTGCAGGTGTTCTGTACGGTCACGGCGGCAATGACGCTCGCGCCGTAGACGCCGAGTGCCGAAAATGTCTTGAGGTCGGCCTGAATGCCAGCGCCACCGCCACTATCGGAACCGGCAATGGTCACACAGATGGGGGTCACGCATATGGGCACAGATCGCATCTGGCCATTGTTAGATTTGGTTCGGGAGAAACTGTCGTTTTGGTCCATCATGTCGTCTCTCATTCCGAACGGAAAGATGAGACGTCATGAACCTTTGTGGAGCATAAGCTCCTGGTGGGGCGAACCCCGTCCGCGACGCGTCAAACTCCGTTCCCTACGCAGGTATTACCCGGATCAGGTTCAATGGGTTAACGCGAGAACGCGCCTCTCAGCCTCTTTCGAGGCACCCCAACGAATTTTGCTCCCATAGGCATAGGCCGGAAGTTTTGAGCGGTCAAGCGGTCTTCGGCAATCTCCTGTTGTGTCTGGTTCTGCGCCTGACGCGATAAAACGCCGTTGTCAGGAAAAACTTATATGAAAGGGCTTTTCATATATGGTTTGTTAAAACCATTGGTCGTACTCTCCCTGCGGGGAAGTGTGCCCGGGTGGTGATCCTCGCCTGTGGTTCGTGAACTTTTCTGTTCATGAACTCATGCGGAATATGATGTTCCAGTGAAAGGTTTTGTTGGCTAAATTAGACAGGCGACAAGTGTCGGCTCGGAGCAAGGGGTACATGATGGTGAAGCGGAGAGCCGGTCCGGAACGGGCGGAATGCACCATGGCGAGCACGTCCCAGCAGGATTTCCGCATTCTTTTCACCACCCATCCGACGCCGATGTGGGTCTACGATCCAAAAACCCTGGGCTTCATCATCATGAACGATGCGGCCTATGCGCTTTACGGTTACACGCCCGATGAGTTGCCGGGCATGACTGTTCTCGATATTCGTCCGCAGACCGAGCGCGAGCGTATGCTGAGCGCCGTTCGCGAGCGCAGCGATCTGGAGCGCCCGGAACGCTGGCAGCATTTGCGTGCCGATGGGGAGGTCATCGAGGTTCTGACCTACGGTCGGGAAGTGCAGTTCGACGGCAAGGAAGCAATTCTGGCTATTGTTCAGGATAGAACGGAGTTGGCGGAAGCCAATCGTCAGGCAAGTCACGCCCAATCCTTGCTGGACAGTCTCGTCAACAATCTGCCACTCGGTGTTTTCGTCAAGGATATGCACGACGATGGCCGTTATGTGCTTTACAATCAGGCTGCGTCAACAGCGAGCGGACAGCCGATAGAAGAAGCTATTGGCTCGACCGACCTTGATCTGTTTCCCGAGCGCGAGGCTGCTGTTTTTAGCCAGCAGGACCGCATGGCGATGCGACGCCGCGAGGTGTTGAGCGTTGAACGCAAGGTTACGCGCAAGGATGGGACTTCGCGCACGATGCGGATCATCAAATGCTCGATCCCACCGGTCGAGGACAACGAGCCTCGCTATTTGATTGGGCTTGTTGAAGATATAACCGAACGGCGCGAGATCGAGGAGCGCATGGCACATATCGCCATGCATGACAGCCTGACCGGCCTGCCGAACCGTGCCTATTTTGCGCACCATGTTGAGAGCCTGCTGAAAAAAGGCGGAGATTCCGAACCCTTCGCATTGTTCTATCTCGACATAGACCATTTCAAGAACATCAACGACAGCATCGGCCATCAGGCAGGTGATCAGCTTCTGCAGGAAGTGGCGCGTCGGCTGAAGCAGATCACGACTTCAGATGAATTCATCGTTCGACTTGGTGGCGACGAATTTGCCATCGTTTATCGCAGCGGAACGCTGGCCCAGATCGCGATGTTCGCCGACCGTATCCTTTCCGCTTTTCAGGATCCGTTCAAACTGGTTGGCAATTCGGAGTTTGTCACTTGCAGCATGGGTATTGCTCAAGCGCCATTGCACGGCGACACCCCCGATGCGCTGATGCGCAATGCCGATCTTGCGCTTTACGCTTCAAAATCAGGCGGACGTCGCACATTCCGTTTTTATCAGCATTCCCTGCGCCTGGCAGCGGAGAAGCGTCATGTCATGACCGGTGAACTTCGACAGGCTCTGCTGGACGAACAGTTCGAGCTTCATTACCAGCCGATATTCAATCTTGAGAGCGGTAAGATTTCCGGTTTTGAAGCGCTGATCCGCTGGCGTCATCCGGGTCGCGGTATGGTTTCGCCTGCAGAGTTCATCCCATTAGCCGAAGAAACAGGACTGATTGGACCGATTGGGGACTGGGTTTTGAGGGCGGCATGTCGGGAAGCTGTTCTCTGGCCGGAGGACATCAAAGTTTCCGTCAACCTCTCGCCGGTCCAGTTCAGCCAGACAACGCTTTTGCACTCCGTCATGGACGCGCTCGACGCGGCGCGCCTTTCACCGGACAGGCTTGAGCTTGAAATCACGGAGTCGGTCTTTCTTTCCAACAGCAAGAACAATATCGAACTTCTGTTCGAACTGCGCCGATTGGGCGTTCGTATTGCAATGGATGATTTCGGAACCGGGTATTCATCGCTCTGCTATCTGCGAGCATTCCCATTTGATAAAATCAAGATTGATCGCAGTTTCGTTTCGGGGATTGAGGTCGATACGCGCGATCTGGCAATCATCCAGGCTGTAGCAACGCTTGGCGCAGGCTTCAATATTGTCACCACGGCTGAGGGCGTGGAAACTGCACAACAACTGGAACGTTTGAAGACAGAGCGTTTTGGCGAAGTGCAAGGCTTTCTGACCGGGAGACCTATGCCCGCCGGGGACGTGCATTCCTTTATCCAGAGCCGCAGCAATGTTGGTCTGGAAATGCCCGCGGCGCAAAACAGATTGCCAATTTAAGATATGCTACATCGCCAATGCGCGGAGCTTGAGAAGCGTTGGCGCCAAATGAAAACCCAAATCGAACACTGCTTCGAAAAGGGGCTTGACCTTCCAACGGTGGGAAGGACTATCTAAGGAGCAACTCTCGAATTGTGCCCTTCAGGGCAATGAAAAGGGATTGCCATGAACAAGCCTGTTAATCACGAAACCATCAGTTTTCCTGTGCCTGTCGAAGGGATGAGTTGCGCATCCTGCGTGTCGTCCGTGGAAAAAGCCGTATCCAAAGTTCCGGGCGTCGACAAGGTTTCCGTCAACCTCGCAACGGAACGCGCCGACGTGACTTTCAAAGGCGCGCCGGACCTGCCTTCGGTGATCGATGCCATTCGCAAGGCAGGTTACGAAGTCCCCGCAGCCAGCATAGACTTGGCAATTGAAGGCATGAGTTGTGCGTCCTGCGTCAGCAAGGTCGAGAAGGCGTTGAGCGGCGTGCCAGGTGTTACCCGCGCCAGCGTCAATCTCGCAACCGAACGGGCTCATGTCGACCTGGCGGGTCCGGTGCCGGTTAGCGAGCTGATGAAGGCGATTGAAAATGCCGGTTACGAGGCGCGGTCGCTCGACAGCAAGCAGGGCAGCGACAAACAGGAAACTCAAACGGAGAAACGGGATGCGGAAGCGGCTGAGCTGAAGAAAAGCGTCATCCTTGCCGCCATTCTTACATTGCCCGTATTCGTGCTCGAGATGGGGTCGCATCTCATCCCGGCGGTTCATATGTTCGTCATGGACCGGATCGGGATGCAGAATAGCTGGTATCTGCAGCTTGTGCTCACCACACTGGTTCTATTCGGACCGGGACTACGTTTCTTTAATAAAGGCATACCGACGCTCCTGCGTGGCACACCTGACATGAATTCTCTTGTCGTGGTGGGTACACTTGCGGCTTGGGGCTTCTCCGTCGTCGCGACATTCTTTCCCGGTGTGTTGCCCGAAGGTACGGTAAACGTCTATTTCGAAGCTGCCGCGGTCATTGTCACGTTGATCCTGATCGGGCGTTATCTGGAAGCGCGCGCCAAGGGACGCACCAGTGCAGCGATCAGCCGGCTGGTCGGCTTGCAGGCAAAATCAGCGCGGGTTCTGCGTGATGGTGAAGCTATTGACGTACCGCTGGAAGATGTTCGCGCTGGCGACATCGTTCAAGTTCGCCCCGGCGAGAAAGTTCCAGTCGATGGCGAAGTGATTGAAGGTTCGTCCTATGTCGATGAATCGATGATCACCGGTGAGCCCGTGCCCGTTGCCAAGGAAAAGGGCGCAGAAGTGGTCGGCGGCACGATCAACAAGACCGGCGCTTTCACCTTCCGCGCGACCAAGGTTGGCCGCGACATGGTGATCTCGCAGATTATCCGCATGGTCGAGGATGCGCAAGCCGACAAACTTCCTATTCAGGCTAAGGTCGACAAGGTGACAGGCTGGTTTGTTCCCGCGGTGATGGCAGCCGCTGCATTGACCTTCGCTTTGTGGCTTGTAATTGGCGGCACAGCTATGCTGGGCTATGCACTGGTGAACGCGATTGCAGTTCTCATCATCGCCTGCCCATGTGCCATGGGTTTGGCCACGCCAACGTCCATCATGGTTGGCACTGGTCGTGCAGCCGAGTTTGGGGTTCTGTTCCGTCGCGGTGATGCGTTGCAGACCTTGCGCGATGCTTCGGTGATCGCCGTCGACAAGACCGGTACGCTGACACAGGGAAAGCCTGCACTGGCGCATTTCGCAGCCGTCGAAGGCTTCGAAAAGGACGAACTTCTGGCGCTTGTTGCGGCCGTTGAAGCACGCTCCGAACATCCGATTGCCGACGCGATCGTGGAAGCAGCGAAAGCGAAAGGATTGAAGCTCGCAGATGTGTCAGCCTTTGAAGCCGTGCCCGGTTTTGGTTTGAAGGCTCATGTCTCCGGTCATGAGGTTGCCATCGGCGCCGATCGTTATATGGCGAAGCTCGGTCATGACGTTGCTGTCTTTGCAGAAGATGCGAAGAGGCTGGGCGATGAAGGCCAGTCGCCGCTCTATGCCGCTGTTGACGGCAAGCTTGCGGCCATAGTGACCGTTGCTGACCCGATGAAGGAAACCACGCCTGCGGCCATCGCTGCCCTGCACGAACAGGGGCTCAAGGTGGCGATGATCACCGGCGACAACCGCCGCACTGCACAAGCCATCGCAAAACGCCTGGGCATCGATGAAGTGGTGGCGGAAGTGCTGCCGGACGGCAAGGTCGAAGCGTTGAAGCGTCTTTCGGCAGGCGGCAAGAGGATCGCCTTTGTCGGTGATGGCATCAACGATGCGCCCGCGCTGGCTGCTGCCGATGTCGGTATCGCGATTGGCACCGGCACGGATATCGCGATTGAAAGCGCCGATGTGGTGCTGATGTCGGGTGATTTGCGCGGCGTGGTTAATGCCATCGCCATATCGAAGGCGACGATCCGCAATATCGGTGAAAACCTGTTCTGGGCTTTTGCCTATAATGTCGCCCTGATCCCTGTTGCTGCCGGTGTTCTTTATCCGTTCACAGGAACGCTGCTGTCTCCGGTTCTAGCAGCGGGAGCTATGGCATTTTCAAGCATTTTCGTGCTTAGCAATGCCTTGCGGCTCAAAGCTTTCAAAAGCCCTATCGAAGTATAATCTAACAAAAAAGGCGCGGTCTTGGCCGCGCCTTTTTGTTTCAGTGGGTTCCGACGGCCTTGCCGTAAATCCGCACCACGTTGCGGACGGCTTCCACCATCAAGGCGTGGGGCGTCGGTTCAATCTCACCCGATGCGACTGCCGGATAAAGCGTGCCGAGATACTGGCTGATCAGCGTTTCAGGTATTTTGCGGCCTTCAAGGCGCTTCAAAAGCACGTCCACGGCAGCGGTTGCGGCCGGATGCGGCCAGTAATAGCGAATGCGGTCACTATAGGAGAAATGGCGTTGCAGGCGCAGCTCCTCCGCATCGCCGTGGTAATATTTTTCCCAGTTCTTCGGCTCAGCCAGAAGTAGTGCTTCCATCTTGCCGCGCAGGGTTTCTTCTTCCGGCAGCTTGTCGAGGAAAGCCGCAATCTGGTCGAGGCCATAGAGCGCCTCGCGCAGTGCGAAAGTCAGGCCGGGCCCGACTTTCAGAATGGCGAACCCGTCATCCACCAGATCGGAAAGTGCTTCCACCGGCTGATAGTCGGTCGAATGCGCTTCAAAGACGAATTGCGGCATTTCGCCGAGAACGCCGCTGAGAGCTGTCGCCTTCTCGCTGTTGTAGAACACGACATTCTCATTGCCGAACTCGACGCCCGGCTGTACCACGACGCCGATGGCGCGGGCAAAGGCATCTTCCAGCCCCAGTGCCGCGAAAGCCTTGCGGTGAATGGCGACAGTTTCAACTGCCGCGCCCGGCCTGGTCAGCTCCAGCTCTTCGATTTCTTCCATCGCCCCGCCGGGGATAGGTACTTCGGTGCCGATAATATAGACCGGCAGGTCGTATCCGGCTTCGCGGGCCGCCGTTTCGGAAACCTTGGCCAGACGTGCGGCACGCTCGGCGGTGACAGCATCGGGCAGCGCAACCGGTTCGCCAGCGCAGCCCATTGATGTGTCGAGATGGATCTTGGTGAAACCCGCACGCACGAATGCATCAATCATGATATCCGATTTCAGCAAGGCTTCTTCGGCAGGCAGGTGCTTCCACGGGTTCGGGCCGAGATGGTCGCCGCCCAGAATGAGCCGCTTGGTGTCAAAACCGACGCGGGCGGCGATGTCCTCCACGAAGCGGCGGAAGTCGGCAGGTGTCATGCCGGTATAGCCGCCCTCCTGATTGACCTGATTGCAAGTGGCCTCGATCAGAACATCCGTATTGGTCGCGACGCCTTCAAGGAGGGCTGCTTCGATCACCAGAGGATGCGCAGAGCAGATCGACGTGATGCCGCCACGAACTCCGCTGGCGTAACGTGCGGGAAGTGCGCTCAGAACTTTCGTGCTGCTCATGCTGGAACTCCGTTTTTCTGAAGGAAGGCTTCAATTTCGGCCATGGTCGAGGTGCCTTCCATCGGCCCTTTGACACCGACGGCGCGTGCGCCGGTGGCATTGGCGATGACGAGGGCTTCTTTCGGTGCCATGTCGCGCAGCCAGTAGGTGACGAATGCCGCGCCAAAACTGTCGCCTGCTCCGGTCGGGTCGATTTCCTCGACCTTGAAAGCGGGCGCGAAAACTTCGCCGGACTGGTCGAAATAGCTGGCGCCTTCAGCGCCGCGCTTGATGACGATGGCCTTGATGCCGCGTGCCAGCAGTTCTTCCACGGCGGCTTTTTCCTCGGTCGCCTTGGTGAAGAGGAAGATTTCCGGGCCGCTCGGCATGAACAGGTCCGTGTTTTCCAGCGCATGGGCCAGCGCCTGGCGCATGCCCGGCAATTCCAGCATTTCCTTGCGGATATTCGGGTCGAAGGACACGGTGCCGCCCTTCGCCTTGATGCGGATGGTTGCCTCGTGGATCGCCGAAACAATGCCGTCGGAGAACAGGGCCGATCCCATGATATGCAGGTGATCGGCGGTCTCGATCAGCTTTTCGGCTTCAGGCGTCAGGCCGATAGCGCTGCATGCGCTGTGCTTGATGTTGAAGATGAAATCGCGATTGCCATCCGGGCGATAACGCACGAAGGCGCTGCCGGTCGCGGCTGTCGGATGCACACCGATGGCCGATACATCCACGCCGTCCTTTTGCAGGCGCTCGACATTGAGGGCACCAAAATCGTCATTGCCGACCGCGCTGACCATGCCGCAAGGCTGGCCCATTTTTGCGGCCTGATCGATGAAGATTGCAGGCGCACCGGAGGCGAAAGGCCCGATCAATGGGATGGCGGTTTTGAAACCGTTGCCGGTTTCCACGGCCATGATTTCGACGACGATCTCGCCGATGGTGATGATCTTTTTCATTAGGTACACCGCGATTATGTGCGCATGGATTTTGAGCGCACGTCGAGCCAGACAGCGACCAGAATGACCACGCCCTTGACGATGAGCTGATAGAAATAAGGCACCGACAGCATGTTCATGCCGTTGTTGATGACACCGATGATAAGTGCGCCGAGAATGGTGCCGACCATGGTGCCGACGCCGCCGGCAAGCGAGGTGCCGCCAAGCACGACTGCCGCAATGGCGTCGAGTTCGTAGCCCATGCCCGCATTGGTCTGCGCTGAGGACAGGCGCGACGAGAGCAGAATGCCGCTAATCGCCGCCATGACGCCGGAAAGCATGAAGACAATGATCTTGATGCGATCGACGCGAATACCCGAATAGATCGCAGCTTCCTTGTTGCCGCCGGTCAGGTAGATGCGGCGACCGAAAACGGTCTTGGACAGGAGGACATAATTGAAGATGAACAGGATACCGACGATCCAAATGATGATCGGCAGGCCGAGCCAGCTTTCCGAACCGATGGCGAGCCAGGTGTCGTTTTCGATGATCTCCGGAGCACCGTTGGTCGGAAGGCTCACCATCCCGCGATAAATGCCCATTGTCGCGACCGTCACGATGAAGGAGGGCAGCATCAGTTTGGCGGAAAGCACACCGTTCAATCCGCCCATGATGGCGCCTGCGGCAAGCGTGAACACGACGGTCGGCAAAAAGCCGAACCCCATCGCGAATGCCTGCGCCGCCACCATGCCGGAAACCGCGATGATGGAGCCTATGGAAAGATCAATTTCACCAAGCAGGATCACATAGGTCATGCCATAAGCGGCAACGGCGATCACCGCCACCTGCTGCATGATGTTCATGAAATTGTTGAAGGCGAGAAAGCGCGGATTCAACACCGCAAAGACCACGCAGAGCACGGCCAGAGAGATGATGATGCCGCCATATTGGCGAACCAGCGGGGAGCTGAAAAGCGAACGGCGGACTTCCGCGTCCACGGCTTTCTTCTGAATATCTGCATTGCTCATTGATGCATTCCTGCTGCGTAGCTCATGACGGTTTCGGGCGTGAGGCCATCGGCATCGACAATGGCAGCAACATGCTTGTTATGCATGATCGCCACGCGGTCGCTGAGACCCAGCACTTCCGGCAGTTCGGAGGAAACCATCAGGATCGCCGCGCCATTGGCGGCAAGTTCACGGATGATACGATAGATTTCGAATTTCGCGCCGACATCGACGCCGCGCGTCGGCTCATCGAGAATGAGGATGCGTGGCTTGGTCTGGAGCCATTTGGCCAGCACGATCTTTTGCTGGTTGCCGCCGCTGAGCGATCCGGCAACGGTGTCAAGCGACGCGGTCTTGATCGCGAGGCGCAGGACCTCTGCCTTGGCCGAAGAACGCTCCGCCCTGGAACGCATCAGGCCGAACGGGCCTGCTAGCTGGCCAAGTCCCACCATATTGATATTGCGCTCGACACTATGCTGAAGAACGAGCCCTTCTTCCTTGCGGTTCTCGGTCACGAACGCAATACCGTTGCGAATGGCATCGGTCGGTGAGGCAAGGGTGATGATCTTGCCGTCGAGCCTGATTTCGCCGGTGGGCCGCAGCATCCCGAACAGGGCTTTCATCACATCAGAACGACCGGAGCCAACAAGGCCGAAAAGGCCCAGTACTTCGCCCGGCTTCACATTGATGGAAACATCGTTAAATTTGCCCGGAACGGATAGGTTCTTCGTTTCGAGAATTGGCGGAACGCTTGTCGCAGGGCGCGGCGCTTCACGCGGCGGATAGATGTCGTTCATCTCGCGACCGACCATCAGTGCGATCAGCTTGTCGATGCTGGTCTCGCTCTTTTCGGCGGTCGTGACATATTCGCCATCACGCACGACGGTAATGTCGTCGGAAAGCCGCATGATTTCTTCCATGCGGTGCGAAATATAGATGACAGCAGTGCCCTTCGCTTTCAGGCGGTCGATGATCGAAAACAGGATTTCGGCCTCGCTGTCCGACAGCGACGAGGTTGGCTCATCCAGAATGACCACATCGGCAGGAAGGCTGAGGCCCTTGGCGATTTCGACCAGTTGGCGCTGGGCAATCGACAGGTCGCCGACCTTGGCGCGGGCATCGACCGGCAGGCCGAGGTCGGCCACCAGCTTCATCGCTTCCGCGTTCAATTCGCGCTCGCGGATGAAGCCGAAACGGCTTGGCTCGTGGTTTGCGAAAATGTTCTCGGCAACCGTCAGATTGCGGGAAAGGCTCAGTTCCTGAAAGACAATGGCAATGCCATGCGCACGCGCGTCGCGTGGGTCTCTCGGCGCATAGGGCGCGCCTTTGAGCAGGATGGTGCCGGAGGTCGGCTTGAAAACGCCAGCCAGAATCTTCATCAGCGTGGATTTGCCCGCGCCGTTCTCACCGAGCAGCGTATGCACGCGGCCCCGTCGAACGGTGAGGTTCATGCGCTTCAGCGCAACCACGGGGCCGAAGGATTTCGCGACGTCGCGAATTTCGAGCACGACATCAGGGGCTGCTATCGGTTCGGATCTGGTGGCGGTCACGGGATCTGTCACTTTGGGGCCTCCTGCTATCTAAGGGGATGCGGCGGCGGCAGGCGCGTGGTGTTCGCCGGGCCGCCGCACGCAGAATGGAAACAGCGACTGGGAGGAGTGTCACTGTTTCACGCGGTGTTACTTGGTTTCGCCGTCCTTGGTGACGACGCCCGGAACGATGGGCTGCTTGGCCGGAACTTCCTCGCCCTTGATGACCTTGGCCGCGGTTTCAACTGCAACCTTGCCCATCTGGTCCGGATACTGTGCGATAACGCCGACCATGACCGGGTCGTTTTTCACGGCATTGCGGGCTTCTTCCATACCGTCGAAACCGATCACCTTGACCTGGCTTTCAAGCTTGGCCGACTTTACAGCCGAGGCGGCGGCAAGTGCTGCATCGTCACCGAAGCCGAAAATGCCGACGATATCAGGATTGGCCTGAAGGATGTTCTGTGCAGCCGAAAGCGCTTCCGGACGGGTGATGCCCGGCTGGATCGCCACGATCTCGACGTCCGGATATTTGGCGATGCCCTTCTTGAAGCCTTCAACGCGGTCCACGACCGACTGAACGGTCGGGTAGTCGATGATCGCGACATTGCCTTTTTCACCGATGGACTTGGCCATCAGTTCGGCAGCCTTTTCGCCGCCCGCGAAATTGTCCGTGCCGACGAAGGAAGTCACGTCGACATTGTTGGCCGGAACGTCGACAGTGATGACCTTGATGCCAGCCTTTTCAGCCTTGTTGATGGCCGAGCGAACGCCCTTGCTGTCAACCGGCGAGATGATGATGACGTCGACGCCCTTGGTGATGAAGTCTTCCACATCGGCGAGCTGCTTGCTCAGGTCCTGATTGGCGATGGAGACTTCCAGCGGCACATTCTCTGCCTGCGCTTCCTTCTTCATCGCGTCTGCGAGCGAGATGTAGAAAGGATGCTGCTGGGTCAGAAGCGATGCGCCGATGCCTTCGGCAGATGCAGCACCTGCCATCATGGCCAGAGCCACGCCGGAAAAGAGAATACGGCTGAGCGATTTGCGAAACATGATTTCCTCCGAATGACCGGCGCTCGCCGGGACGTCCTTCTATGGGACATGAACAACGGTTTTCCTGCTGGCTCGTCAGTTGTCGCCAACTGCAAACCTCCCGAAGGGCAGGGCCTTCAGCCCATGATTGAGCTCCCCTAGACATGCTAGAGCTTGTTCAGTGTGTCAATATAAAATTTTTCACGTGTAAAAATTATAACGATTGAATTTAGGCGCGCGACACGGGTGTGAGCTGCAGAAAAGAGGTGAATGCGTCGGCTACTGATCACTAATGTGCTGAAATTTGTTGCTTCTGATCGGAAATAAATTTACGCATGAAAAGAAAAGTGGGCAGCACCGAAAAATCGCTTCGATACCCCAATGGGAAAAGCAGGGCATGACCGAACAGAAGATCAGGACGATGGAAGAGTTCGCGGCGGCAAGCGGATTGTCTCGTCCTACGGTCTCGAAATATTTCGACAATCCTGAAAGCGTAAAGCCTTCCACGCGGGCTCGTATCGAAAAGGCGCTGAAAGACTATAGTTATCAGCCGAATATTTTTGCAGTCAGCCTCAATCGCAAGAAGCCGAAGAATATCGGTGTTATCGTTCCGCATATATCCGATCCATTTTATGCGGAGATCATCCGCCAGATCGAAATGCGTTGTCTGGCGGAGGGCTACTGGACCATCGTGCTGTCATCTCATGGTGACAGAAAACTCGAAGCGCGAGCGATGCGCACGTTGATGTCTCTCAAGATTGCGGGTGTTCTGATGGCTCCGCTCGGTTTCGATACCGATGAGAAGCTTCTTTCCAGTCTGTCGAACTCGACACCTGCGGTCTTCCTGGACAGTCGCATCAGCGATGACCAACCGTTCGTCGGCACGGATAATCGTCAGAGTATAGGGAATATCACTGAATATCTTTATCGAACGGGGGAGCACCCCTGCTTCCTCGAAATGCCGGCTGTAAACCAGAATGCGCTGGAGCGGCGTTCGGCCTATATCGAAACCATGGAAAGGCTTGGCGTTGAACCGATCGTCCTTCCCATAGCTGCGAAGAACTGGAATTTCGAGGAACTGGGCTATCAGGAGGCAGGCCGGATTTTTGATCGCGGCGGTTTTCCGACGCGCACGGTTCTATGTGCCAATGATCGTCTGGCCTTCGGCGTTATCTCCGCTGCATTCGAGCGTCGGCGCCATGTCGGACGCGAAGAGGGCTGCGATCTTCGTGTCGCAGGTCATGACGATCATCCTCTCAGTCGCTTCACTTGTCCGCCGCTGACGACGGTTGCGCAGGATTATCGGCAAATCGCGCAGTTGGGTCTCGATATGCTTTTCTCGCGGATCAATGCACAGGAAAGCGGGGCGGCAGTCGAGAAGGAAATACGCCGTCTCGATAGCCACCTCATCATGCGCGGCTCTGCATGATGCCGCCGAAAAGCCTCCTGAAAGCCGGAATATACACAGTTTTGCCATGCGTTCGCCGCAATTGATGGGCGAAAATATGCATGCTCCGGCACCGTTTTACGTCTTTTGACTGCCCAAAGACCCTTTTCTGCACTCTGCCTTAATTAAGGATGGCGCTTGAATGGAGGCCAGTCCCTTTCGATCTTGCCGGGGTAAGAATTACTCTGCCGCTCCCTAGATTTTTTCCATGCTCGCCTATGTGGATATCTAGGCAGCATGGAGTTGTGCGGCACACGGATTGCTGCAAGACTTGCAACCTATATCTGGAATGCCTCGAAATTGGTGAGCGGCTAATCCGCACGGTTTCCCTGCGCGTATGACAGGATGCCGTTTATGCTGGAAGGGGTAATGTCTTGCTTATCTGGTTAACTTCCATCGTTCTTTTTCTGATTGGACTTGCGCTCGGCGCAGGAGGTATCTGGCTCGCCGCACTCGGCGGCAGTTGGTATTACATACTCGCGGCGATCGGCTTTCTGCTGACCGCCGTTTTGCTTTCCCGGCGCAGCGCCTCGGCATTATGGGTCTATGCGCTTGTTATCCTCGGATCGCTCGGCTGGGCCGTTTATGAAGTCGGCTTCGATTGGTGGCAGCTTGGCGCACGCGGCGGCATCATCGTACTGCTCGGCTTCTGGATGCTGACGCCCTGGATCAGGAAACCACTGAACAACGGGGCAGGCGATAGCGGTCTGCCGCTTGCCATTGCCTCGCTTGTCGCCTTGGTCGTTGCCGTCTACTCGATGACGCAGGACCCCTACAACATAGCAGGCAACCTGCCGACCGAAAAGGTTGCTGCAACGCCGGATATGGGCGGCAACGTTCCTGACGGCGAGTGGCATCAGTATGGGCGCACGCCCTATGGCCAGCGCTATTCGCCGCTGGCTGAGATAACGCCGGAAAATGTTTCCAAGCTTCAGGTTGCCTGGCAATATCAGACCGGCGATGTGAAACAGCCGCAGGATGTGGGAGAAACGACCTATCAGGTTACTCCACTCAAGATCGGCGATTCCCTTTATCTCTGCACGCCGCATAACTGGGCCATCGCGCTGGATGCGGCAACCGGCAAGGAAAAGTGGAAATTCGATCCGAAGGTTGGCTTCAATACGGATCGCCAGCACCAGACCTGCCGTGGTGTGAGCTACTGGAAGGATGCGACCGCAACGGCGGGAGCAAAATGCGCCGAGCGTGTCTATCTGCCGACATCTGACGCACGATTGATTGCACTGGATACGGCCACCGGAGAAATCTGCACGGATTTCGCCAATGGTGGTACGCTCGATCTCAGCCATGGCATGAAATACAATCCAGCGGGGTATTATTACTCCACGTCACCGCCTGTTGTCGTCGGCGACAAGATCATCGTTGGCGGTGCCGTCAATGACAATTACTCGACGGAAGAACAGTCCGGCGTCATCCGCGCATTTGATATCCGCACCGGCCAACTGCTGTGGAACTGGGATTCGGGCAATCCGGATGTAACCACGCCGCTGCCGGAAGGCGAGCACTACACGACCAACTCACCCAATAGCTGGTCCGTTTCCAGCGTCGATGAAAAGCTTGGTCTGATTTTTGTGCCGCTCGGCAATAAGGTGCCGGACCAGCTTGGCATGGACCGCAGCGAGAATGTGGAGAAGTTTTCCTCGTCCATCGTCGCTCTCGATGTGAACACCGGACAACTTCGCTGGGTGCGTCAGACGGTTCACCATGATCTATGGGATATGGACGTTCCAGCCCAGCCGGTCCTGCTGGAAATCAACGGGGTCCCGGCGCTGGTCGGCCCGACCAAACAGGGCGATCTCTATGTTCTGGATCGACGTACCGGCGAGCCGATCATTCCGGTCAGGGAAATTCCGGCGCCGACCGGCGCGATCCCGGAGGATCACACGGCACCGACACAGCCGATCTCCGACCTCACTTTCAGCCCGCCACCCTTGCGTGAAAGCGACATGTGGGGCGTGACCATGTTTGATCAGCTCGCTTGTCGTATCAAGTTCCACCAGCTTTTGTATGAGGGGCGCTACACGCCGCCATCGCTGCGCGGAACGATTGTCTATCCGGGCAATTTCGGTGTGTTCAACTGGGGTAGCGTGGCAGTCGATCCGGTACGGCAAGTCATGTTCGGCATGCCGACCTATCTGGCCTTCACCTCGCGTCTGGTGCCGCGCGCGGATATTCCTCCTCGCGGTCAGGATGAAAAGGGCAGCGAACAGGGGCTGAACCGCAACGACGGCGCCCCCTACGGAGTCTTCATGGGGCCGTTCCTCGGCCCGCTCGGCATTCCCTGCCAGACGCCGCCATGGGGTTATGTCGCTGGTGTTGACCTGCGAACCGGCAAGATTGCCTACAAGCACCGGAATGGAACGATCCGCGATATGTCACCGGTTCCACTTCCGCTGAAGGTTGGCGTTCCGGGCATTGGCGGACCGATGATTACCGCAGGCGGCGTTGCCTTCCTTGGTGCAGCCGTGGATGACTATCTGCGCGCCTATGACCTGACTTCGGGCAAGCAGCTCTGGGAAGCACGGCTTCCTGCTGGCGGTCAGTCGACGCCAATGAGCTATACGGTCGGCGATCAGCAGTTCGTGCTGATGGTGGCCGGTGGGCATGGTTCCATTGGAACCAAACCGGGTGATTATGTGATTGCCTATACTTTACCGAAAGGTTGAGCCGGAGACGCAACAGAAAAACGCCGGAAGCAGTTCCGGCGTTTTCATTTGAAAATCTCAGATTTTGCCGTGCAGCAATTCACCTTTTCGCGGAGCCGGACGTTTGCGGCTCTCCACGCTGTTTTCTGCAAGCTGGTGAATGATCGGGCAATCGGGACGGTTATCGCCGTGACAGTTTTTCGCGAGGTAGCGCAGCGTATCAGCCATTTCCTGAAGCTGGCGCATCTTGGCTTCCAGCTCCTCGACATGACCGAGGGCCACCTTCTTGACATCAGCCGATGCGCGGTTGCGATCGCGCCAAAGCGTCAGGAGTTCCTTGATCTGCTCGACCTGAAAACCGAGATCGCGGCTGCGGCGGATGAAGCGCAGGGTCTCGACATCTTTCTGCGTATAGACGCGATAGCCCGAACCGGTTCTCTCGGCAGCTTCAATGAGTTCGATTGTTTCATAATGGCGGATCATCTTCGCCGATATGCCAGATGCTGCGGCTGCCTGCCCGATGTTCATCCCGTTCCTCGCTGGCTGGTCGTTTGCAAGGATATAGGAATGCGGTGGCGTCTTTCAAAGGCCCCGTCCGGAACGTTTCAGGAGATAACGCTCAATTGCCTGAAACCCATCGAAGATGAGTATGGCAAGTGCCGCTACAACGAGTCCGCCTTGCAAAACGAAAGCAAGGTTGTTGGAAATGAGACCGGCTATGATGACTTCCCCAAGTGTTCTGGCGGCCACCGTCGAGCCGATGGTGGCCGTTGCAAGGCCGATCACGGCGGAAAGTCTGATACCCGCCAGAATAACCGGCATGGCGAGGGGAACCTCGATTTTCACAAGCCGTTGCGCGCTGGTCATCCCCATGCCGCGCGCAGCTTCGACAACCGGAGGCGGCAAAGTCGTTAGTCCTGTCAGCGTATTCTCAAAAATCGGAAGCAGACCATAGAGGAAGAGGGCAATCAGGGTCGGTTTGTCTCCGAAACCGAAGACCGGCACTGCAAGTGCCAGCACTGCAACTGGGGGGAAGGTCTGGCCGATATTCACAAGGCTGCGTGAGAGCGGCAGAAACTCCGCACCCTGCTTTCTGGTAACAAAGATTGCCATCGATACAGCCACAATCGTGGAAGCCAGTGCGGCCAGAGCGACCAGACCGAGATGCTGCAAAGTCAGCGTGACGAAGTTTGCACGATCATAAATGACCGGAACACCCTCGTCGACGAGCGGTCGAAACAACGGCTCGAAAAGATGAGGCTGCCACAAAAACAGCAACAGAACGCCCAGAAGCAGCGCACGCGGAACAAGGGACAGGAACAATTTCATGCCGGACGCTCTGCCTGATGCAGAAGCCTGTCGAGCGTGACTTGTCCAAGTGGTCTGCCATCATGGTCAAGAACGGGAAGGGCCTTTCGTCCTGACCACAGAAGCTCGGCAAGGGCATCACGTTGCGACGCCGTTACCGGCATTGTTGCACCGCCCGCATCACCGGGCTGGAGCACGGTTTTCAGGTCCATCAGAGAGAGGAGACGGAAGGGCCGTTCGCCCGTACCGACAAGGCGCTCGACGAAATCGGTTGCCGGGCGGGCGAGAATTTCTGCCGGCGGACCATATTGCAGCAGTTTTCCGTCATCCATGACGGCGATACGGTCCCCCAGCGATATCGCTTCCTCCATGTCGTGCGTGACAAGGATAATGGTTGTGCCAAGCCGCTTCTGGATCGCCTTCAGATCTTCCTGCGCCTTGGCCCGGATAACCGGATCGAGCGCCCCGAACGGCTCGTCCATGAGAAGGATGTTCGGTCCGGCAGCGAGCGCACGCGCCACACCGACGCGTTGCTGTTGCCCTCCGGAAAGTTCATGCGGATAGCGGTCGCGGTAGTCCACCGGTTCAAGCTGGAAAAGGTCAAGCAGTTCATCGACGCGGATATCGATGCGCTGTTTTTGCCAGCCGAGCAGAAGGGGTACCGTCGCAATGTTCTCTGCGACGGTGCGATGCGGAAACAGTCCGTTCTGCTGGATGACGTAGCCGATCCGCCGCCGCAGAACATGGCCGGGCTCATCCATGATGCTGCGGCCGTCGATAAGGATTTCTCCATCAGTCGGCTCGACCAGACGATTGACCATCCGTAAGAGGGTCGTCTTGCCGGAACCTGACGTCCCGACAATGGCAGCAATACTGTGAGGTTCGATGGTGAAGCTCACCGCGTCCACAGCCGCGCGTCCGTTATAGCGCTTTGTGATATGGTCGAACTCGATCATAGGGAGCTGCCTCTTTCGGTGATTTGTATCGCTGCATCGAGAATGACCGCAGCACCAAAGGCGAGGAGAACGGTAGGCAAGGCGCCCAGCAGAACGAGATCCATTGCCGTTTGCCCAATGCCCTGAAAGACGAATGTTCCGAAGCCACCACCGCCAATCAATGCCGCAATGGTCGTCAGGCCGATATTCTGCACCATGACGATCCGTATGCCGGTGAGAATGACCGGGAAGGCCAGTGGAAACTCTGTCTTGAAGAGACGCTGCAGGCGCGTCATTCCCATGCCGCGGGCTGCGTCCGTTACCGGTTCAGGCACCTGTGCCAGCCCCGCGACTGTGTTTGCCACGATAGGCAGCAGCGAATAGAGGAAAAGTGCGACGAATGCCGGTGCAGCGCCGATTCCACGGATACCGATCGCGCCCGCCCATGGAAACTGCGTGGCGACCCAACTGAGTGGCGCAATCAAAATACCGAACAGGGCCATTGACGGAATGGTCTGCACGATATTGAGGCTGTTCAGAACGAAAGCGCGCAACCCGGCCAAGCGATGGCAGACAAGCCCCAGCGGAATGCCCACTGCGGTCGCCGCTGCAAGCGATCCCAAAGCCAAGGCTATATGCCGTTCTGCTTCGTTCCAGAAGCTGTCCGCGCGGCTTTGATATTCCTTCATGAATGAGATGCTGTCCCAGAGTCCCGAGGAAAGCAGCGCGGCAAGCAGCAATCCCGCAATGACCAGCAGTCCGACCCGTAAAAACGGGCCGGCACGCAACCGGACCAGCCCATCCGCGACATAAAGCGCGCTCGCGAAGAACAGCAGCCAGAAGCCGGAAGCTGGAGAAACGCGCGCATATCTGTTTCCTTCGGGCGACAGATATGACGCGGCCAGGCCGATTGCCACCATGACGGATGCGAGGCAGAACAGAGCCGCGAATAGCCGCAACAAATTGTTGCTACGGGCAAAGCCGATCAGCAGTCCTGCCGCTACGACAGCGGCGAACAGCAGCGCCAACGAGGTCGGCAGGGCATCCAAAAGATAACGCGGCTCGCCTTGAACGATGCGGTTTGCCCGAAAGTTTGCAAATGGCAGAAGCAATCCCGATAAGCCGATTGCCGCTATGACCAATCCGAGCTTGTCGATATATGCAAACAAGCTCTTCGTGCCATTTGCCTGGATCGTCTGGTGTGTTGCACTCATGCCCGGCAATTATCCGTTATCGCGCTCTCTACTTCAGAAATCCGTTGGTCTTGAGAAAATCCTCGGCGACCGCCTTTGCCGGTTCACCACCAAGCTGCACGCGACCGTTGAGTTCCTGAAGGGTTGTCAGGTCAAGCTTCTCGAAAACCGGCTTCAGAAGTTCCTCGATCTTCGGGTTCTTCTTCAGAACCTCTTCGCGGATGATCGGGGCGGGTTGATAAACCGGCTGCACATGCTTGTCGTCTTCCAGCACGGTGAGCCCGGAAGGGGCGATGCCGCCATCGGTGCCGTAGACCATGGCCGCATTAGCGCCATTGGTCTGATTGGCTGCGGCTGCAATCGTCGCCGCAGTGTCGCCACCTGAAAGCGTGATGAGCTGATCGGGTTTCAGGGTGAAGCCATAGGCGGTCTGGAAGGCTGGCAGGGCGGCTGCCGAGTTCACGAACTCCGATGATGCCGCAAGAATGGTCTTTCCGCCTCCCGAAATGTACTTTCCGAACTCGCTCAGATTGGTAAGCTTGTTCTCGTCGGCCACATCCTTGCGGACGGCGATGCCCCATGTGTTGTTGGCGGGAGAGGGGGCGAGCCATACGATCTTGTTGGTGTCGTAATCAAGTTTCTTGGCTGTTTCGTAAGCCTTGGCCGGGTCTTTCCAGAGCGGATCGTCCGCCTTGTTGAAGAAGAAGGCGGCATTGCCGGTATATTCAGGATAAATATCGATTTCGCCAGCGGTGATCGCCTTGCGAACGACCGGCGTTGCGCCGAGCTGAATGCGATCCGTTGTCTGGATACCATTCGCATTGAGAACGGCAAGAATGATGTTGCCAAGGACGCCGCCCTCAGTGTCGATCTTGGAAGACACGACCACCTGTGCCTGCGCGAGGCTGGAAAATTGAATTGCGCCCGCAAAGAGGGCAAGTGCGACGGCACTTCCCTTGAATAGATTTCCGTACGACATGCTTTTCATCCCATCGCGCTGGTTGTTCCTTGTGGAGGTAAACTATAGCGCAGGCGGGAAAAGGAAACCGCCGTTCGACACCCCTCCTGACAGCGGGCTGGCAGGAGGGGTGATGTCAAAAGGCTGGATCAGGCAGCAAAATCGTTTTGCGTGCCGTGTGCTTCAATAGCCTGTGCAAGACGCTGCAGCGCATGAACATAAGCTGCCGAGCGAACTGTCACATTGTGCTGCTTGGCATGGTTCCAGATGGCGCGGCCTTCACGCTCCATGATGGTTTTCAGGCGCTCATGGATTTCTTCAAGCGTCCAGTAATAGCCCTGACGGTTCTGCACCCATTCGAAATAGGAAACTGTCACGCCACCGGCATTGGCCAGAATATCCGGCAGAACGATGACGCCGTTATTCGCAAGGATTTGGTCTGCTTCCGGCGTGACAGGACCATTCGCAAGCTCGACAATCAGCTTTGCCTTGATGGATGCCGCATTGTCTGCGTGGATCATGTTTTCCATGGCGCTTGGCACGAGAACATCGCATTCGGCTGCAACCAGCTCATCCGGCGTGATCGCTTCATGGCCGTTCTTGCCAGCCGTTGAAACAACCGACTTGTTCTGTGCCTTAGCTTCCAGAAGCGCATCGAGATCAAGACCATTGGCGCAATAAACAGCACCGGACGAATCCGATACGGCAACGATCTTGTGACCATCGCTCGCCATCAGCTTGGCGATGAACTGACCGGCATTGCCGAAACCCTGAACCGTGACGCGAAGCTGCGAGGCAAGGCCCAGATCGTGTGACAGATGACGCACCAGATAGAAGCCGCCGCGTGCGGTTGCATCATTGCGTCCGAGCGAACCGCCAAGCGCCAGCGGCTTGCCGGTGATGACGGCAGGCGAGGACTGTCCGACGATCTGGGAATATTCGTCTGCCATCCAGCCCATGATCATGGAATTGGTGTAGACATCCGGTGCCGGAATGTCGCGATCCGGCCCGATAATGCCGGAGAAAGCCTGGATGTAGGCGCGTGAAAGACGTTCCAGTTCAGCCTTTGAAAGTTGACGTGGATCGACCTGGATAGCACCCTTGCCGCCGCCATAAGGCAGGTTCATGACCGCGCATTTGAAAGTCATCCAGAAGGCCAGCGTCTCGACTTCTTCAGCGGTCGCTTCCGGGTGATAGCGGATGCCACCCTTCGTCGGGCCGCGCGTATCATCATAACGGCAGCGCCATGCAAGAAAGGATTTGCGCGAACCGTCATCCATACGAATCATCAGACGCACTTTCATGGTCTCACGCGCATATTTCAGCTTCTCGATGACATCCGCATCGATGTTGATGTGGCTTGCCGCTTCGTCCAGACGAACGAGTGCGCTTTCGAGTAGATTCTCCTTAGTCACGGAATCACCTTTCTTGCGTTTCTTTTATTTTGGGCGCGATTTTACGAAAGAATGCCTAGACCTTTGCGCAATAAAAGAAAAGGGAAAAGGACAATAATGTTGTCCTATTTTACAGGGGCGATTTTTGAAACTGCTTTGCCGTCAGGTTGCAGACGCGGAGCCACTTGTTTGGGGCGGACGAGATGTCGCGAAATGGTGGGCATGTCGTATTTGTGGCGTCTTTTGACGCAAGCCTGCTGTCGGGTTTGAAACGGAAACAATAGAAATATCATCAAAGGCTTCGCTTGCGCCGACACGGCGCTTGCGGTCGCGAAACTGGTGGTTGTCCATGTCCCGTTTTTCTGCAGCTTCTATTATTAAAAATGCGCTTTCCGGCAACAAGAACTGGAAGCCGCAATGGCCGAATGCCGAACCCAAGGCCGAATATGACGTAATCATCGTCGGCGCAGGCGGGCACGGTCTGGGTGCCGCCTATTATCTGGCGAAGGAACATGGCATCACCAATGTCGCGGTTATCGAAAAAGGCTGGCTTGGCGGCGGCAATACGGGGCGTAACACCACGATCATCCGCTCCAACTATCTCTATGATGAGAGCGCGCATCTTTACGAACATGCGATGAAGCTGTGGGAAGGCTTGAGCCAGGACCTCAACTACAATGTCATGTTCTCGCAGCGCGGTGTTATGATGCTGGCACATACGGTGCATGATGTGCAGAGCTTCAAGCGCCATATCCATGCCAATCGTCTCAATGGCATCGACAATGAATGGCTGACCAAGGAGCAGGCGAAGGAATATTGCCCGCCGCTCGATATTTCAGCCAATGCCCGTTATCCGGTTGTTGGTGCAACCTTGCAGCGGCGCGGCGGCGTGGCCCGTCACGATGCGGTTGCCTGGGGCTATGCACGCGGTGCGACGGAGCGCGGCGTTGATATCATCCAGAATTGCCCCGTCACAGCAATCCGCCGCGATGCATCGGGTCGCGTGACCGGCGTGGATACGCCACGCGGTTTCATCAAGGCGAAGAAAGTGGCGGTTTCTGCTGCTGGCAGCACATCCATTGTCATGGACACGGCAGGCGTTCGTATGCCGCTTGAAAGCTTCCCGCTACAGGCGCTGGTGTCCGAGCCGGTCAAGCCGATCTTCCCTTGCGTGGTCATGTCCAACACGGTTCATGCCTATATCAGCCAGTCTGACAAGGGCGAGCTGGTGATTGGTTCCGGTACTGACCAGTATGTGTCTTACAGCCAGCGCGGTGGTCTGCCGCTGATCGAGCATACGCTTGCGGCCATCTGCGAAGTCTTCCCGATCTTCACCCGTATGCGAATGCTGCGCAAATGGGGTGGTATTGTTGACGTCACGCCGGATCGTTCGCCGATTATTGGCAAGACCCCGGTTCCGGGCCTCTTCGTGAATTGCGGCTGGGGTACGGGCGGCTTCAAGGCAACGCCGGGTTCGGCGCATGTCTTTGCGCATACGATCGCCCGCGATGAACCACACTGGATCAATGCGCCGTTCACGCTTGAACGTTTCACCACCGGTCGCCTGATCGATGAAGCGGCTGCTGCCGCCGTTGCGCACTAAGGGAGATAAAACATGCTTCTTATCCGTTGCCCTTATTGCGAGATGGAACGGCCGGAACTGGAATTCGCCTATGCAGGCGAAGCGCATATCGCGCGGCCTGCCGATCCGTCCACTCTGAGCGATGACGAATGGCGTGATTTCCTGTTCACGCGTACCAATCCGCGCGGCACCCATTATGAACGCTGGCGGCATATCAACGGCTGTGGCCGCTTTTTCAATGCTGTACGCGACACGGTGAGCGACAAGTTTGTCACCACCTACAAGGCCGGTGAACCACGCCCAAAGCTTGAACAAACTCCGGCTGCGGAGACGAAATAATGACCGATATGCGCATTCATAATAAAGGCCGTGTCAACAAGGCCAAGTCCGTGCGGTTCAGCTTCAACGGCAAGACCTATTCCGGCTTTGAAGGCGACACGCTGGCATCCGCCATGCTTGCCAATGGCGAGCATCTGGCCGGTCGTTCGTTCAAATATCACCGCCCACGCGGCATTCTTTCTGCCGGTTCCGAAGAGCCAAATGCGCTGATGGGCGTTTCACGCGGGCCGGGCCGGTTTGAGCCGAATACCCGCGCCACGGTGCTGGAACTCTATGACGGACTGAAAGCCGAAAGCCAGAACCATTGGCCGTCGCTCAAGCACGATGTCGGCGCGATCAATGACGCGTTCTACATGTTCTTCTCGGCAGGCTTTTACTACAAGACCTTCATGTGGCCGAAGAGCTTCTGGAACAAGGTTTATGAGCCTTTCATCCGAGGCGCTGCCGGTCTTGGCAAATCGCCATCCGAACCCGATCCGGACACCTATGCCAGCCGCTATGCATTCTGCGATGTGCTGATCGCGGGTGGTGGACCTGCCGGTCTGGCGGCTGCTTTAGAGGCCGCAAAAAGCGGTGCGAAGGTTATCCTCGTTGACGAGCAGGCCGAATTTGGCGGCTCGCTTCTGTCGGAACCGGAGCCGGTCATCAATGGCCGCGCAAGCTGGGACTGGCTCAATGAAACCATAGAAGCGCTGAAAGCCAATCCGAATGTCACGCTTTTGCCGCGCACGACGGCCATCGGCTATTACCATCAAAACATGGTCGGCCTTTGCGAACGCCTGACCGATCATCAGGCAAAGCCTGCCGCCAATGCACCGCGTGAACGCATGTGGCGCGTGCGCGCAAAACAGGTGGTGCTGGCGCAGGGCGCTATCGAAAAGCCGCTGGTCTTTGCAGGCAATGACCGTCCCGGCGTGATGCTGGCATCGAGCGCACGCACCTATCTCAATCGCTATGGCGTCAAGGTCGGCAATCAGGCTGTCGTCGTCACCTCGCATGACAGTGCATGGCTTGCGGCTTTCGATCTCGCTGTTGCAGGCGTCAAGGTCCCGGCCATCATCGATGTGCGTTCAAGTGTTGCCGACAGCCTCGTCAACCGCGCCAAAATGCTCGGCATCGAGACGCTGACTGGCTGGACTGTGACGGATACCGGCGGACGCCATCGTGTGTCGTCCGTGCGGGCTAATCCGGTTTCTAACGGCTCTGTCGGTGCTGCGCGCACGATTGCCTGCGATGTGCTGCTGATGTCAGGCGGCTGGAATCCAAGTGTGCATCTGTTCTCGCACACAAAGGGCTCACTCGTCTGGGATGAGGCGCGCCAAATCTATCTGCCGGGCGAACGCACCGAGGAAAGCCGCTGTGCCGGTGCAGGCAATGGCAATTTCGATCTGCAGGCTGCTCTTCGTGAAGGTGCAGAAGCGGGTGCCGCTGCTGCCAATGATGCCGGGCATAAGGCTAAGGCGTCTGAATATGCGGTTGCCGGCGATTTTGTCTGCGATGGCGTGAGCTGTCGCGAATTGCCAACCGATCGCGATCCGGGCAAAGCCAAGGCTTTCATCGATTTCCAGAACGATGTGACCGCCAAGGATATTCGTCTGGCGGTGCGCGAGGGTTTTCACTCCATCGAGCACGTCAAACGCTATACCACCAATGGCATGGCGACCGATCAGGGCAAGACCTCGAACATCAACGGTCTGGCTGTTGCAGCCGATGCGCTCATGCGTCCGACGCCGCAGGTTGGCCTCACAACGTTCCGTCCGCCTTATACGCCGACGACCTTTGGCGCTTTCTGCGGTTACAATCGCGGCAAACTGTTTGATGTGACACGCAAGACGCCAATCGATAGCTGGGCCGAACAGCACGGCGCTGCTTTCGAGCCTGTGTCGCTGTGGCGTCGCGCATGGTACTTCCCGAAAACCGGTGAAGACATGCATCAGGCCGTGGCACGCGAATGCAAGGCGACCCGCCAGTCGCTCGGCATGTTCGACGCCTCCACGCTTGGCAAGATCGAAGTGGTCGGTCCGGATGCAGCCGAATTCATGAACCGCATGTACACCAATCCATGGACGAAGCTTGGTGTCGGGCGCTGCCGTTATGGTCTGCTGCTTGGCGAAGATGGCTTCATCCGCGATGACGGTGTTGTCGGCCGTCTGACGCAGGATCGCTTCCATGTGACGACCACAACCGGCGGTGCCGCGCGTGTTCTCAACATGATGGAAGATTATCTGCAGACAGAATGGCCGGAGCTGAAAGTCTCGTTGACCTCGACCACCGAACAATGGGCAGTGGTGGCAATCAATGGCCCGAATGCGCGCAAGCTCATCGAGCCGATGGTTGAAGGTCTGGATATTTCGGACGAAGCCTTCCCGCATATGTCGGTTGCTGAATGCACATTCCTTGGCGTGCCGGCGCGTCTGTTCCGCATGAGCTTCACCGGCGAACTGGGCTTCGAGATCAACGTGCCGTCGCGCTACGGTCTGTCGTTGTGGAAGGCGCTTTATGAGGCCGGCCAGCAGTACGACATCACACCTTACGGCACCGAAACCATGCACGTTCTGCGCGCTGAAAAAGGCTATATCATTGTCGGTCAGGATACTGACGGCACGGTGACACCGGATGATGCAAGCCTTGGCTGGGCCGTCGGCAAGCAGAAGCCGGATTTCGTCGGCAAGCGTTCGCTGGCGCGTCCGGACATGCTGAAATCAGATCGCAAGCATCTCGTGGGCCTGCTCACCAACGATCCGAAGCTGGTGCTGGAAGAAGGGGCGCAGATTGTCGCCGATCCAAAACAGGCGCTGCCGATGACCATGCTTGGTCATGTTACTTCGTCCTATTGGAGCGAGGCGCTTGGCCGCTCTATCGCCATGGCCGTGGTATCAGGCGGCAAGGATCGTATGGGCGAAACGCTTTATATGCCGATGCCTGATGGTACAGTACATGAAGCGGTTGTTTCGGGCATGGTCTTCTATGATCCCGAAGGCAAGAAGTTGAACGGATAAGGATTGAACCATGCTTGTTGAGACAAAACCTTATTCGAACCGCAAGGTCGTCATTCCCGGTCGTCTGGAAATCCATGCAGCCGATGACGCCGCCCGCTTCATCCTGCGCATTGCTCCGGCAAAACTCGCTTTGGCTGAAAAGGCACTGGGCGCAAAAATCCCGGCCAGGATCGGTGGTCTTGCGCGCACCGGCGATATTGCTGTCGCCTGTATCGGACCGGATGAATGGTATATCTGGGCCGAGGAAGCCAAGGGCGCAGCTATCGTGCAGGCCTTTGCCAAGCTTTATGAAACCGAGCCTCATAGCCTCACTGAGGTTAGTCATCGCGAAACCGGCATCGATATTTCCGGACCCAAAGCCGAATGGCTGTTGAATGCTGCGTCACCGCTTGACCTTTCGCAGATGAAGGCTCCGGGTGCTGCCCGCACGATCTTCGATCACGCTCAGATCATTCTGTTGAAGTGGGATGCCGATCACTACCGGATCGAAGTGTGGAACTCATTCGCAGATCACGTCTGGACCTTGCTGGAACTGGCCAGCAATGAGGTTTAACACGCAATCGAATTCATCAAATAGCGACTGAAAACGCCGCCCAACCGGGCGGCGTTTTTGCATTCTAAGCCCAATTTCAGTCTTGCCTTCCATAAATCCATATGTGAAGACTATATTCACATAAGAAATTCATGAGGAGGGAATTTCCCGATGTCGGAAAGCGAACTGCCGCTGAGCGGGCTTGTTGTTGTCGATATGAGCCAGTTTCTGTCGGGGCCTTATTGCTCGTTGCGTCTGATGGATCTGGGCGCACGCGTTATCAAGATTGAACGGCCCGATGGCGGCGATCTCTCGCGCAGGCTTTATCTGAGCGACACGGAGATTGGCGGTGATTCCACGATTTTTCATGCCATCAATCGCGGCAAGGACAGCCTTGCGATCGACCTCAAGAATCCCGACGATCTGGCTGCGTTGAAGAAGCTTCTCACGCAGGCCGATGTGCTGATCCAGAATTTTCGTCCCGGTGTCATCAAGCGTCTTGGTCTTGATTACGAGGCAGCCAAAGAAATCAATCCGCGTCTCGTCTATGCATCGATCAGCGGCTATGGCGAAGAAGGTCCATGGGTCGGTCGTCCCGGACAGGATCTGCTGGCGCAGGCGCGTTCGGGCCTCATGTGGCTGAATGGCGATGAAGGGCAGGGGCCCGTGCCCTTCGGTCTTGCTGTTGCCGATATGCTGGCAGGGGCTGCGGCCGCACAGGGAATTCTTGCAGCGCTGGTTCGCCGCGGCATCACCAACAAAGGCTCTCATGTCGAAACCAGCCTTCTCGAAGCGCTGGTTGATTTCCAGTTTGAAGTGCTGACCACCCATCTCAATGATGGTCGTCGCCTGCCGAAACGTTCCGATTTCCGCAGCGCCCATGCCTATCTTGCTGCACCCTATGGCGTCTATCCGGCTGCGGACGGCTATCTTGCCATTGCCATGATGCCGATTGCGAAACTGGCGCCACTGTTGGAGGCGGATACGCTCATCCCGTTTGCCGATGATCCCAAAAGCGCTTTTGCCAAACGTGATGACATCAAGCGCCTGATCGCTGATCGCATTGCCGAGAAGACCGTCGATGAATGGCTCGCCATTCTGGAACCGGCTGATATCTGGTGCGCCCGCGTTCTCAACTGGGAAGAACTGCTTGCAAGTGAAGGCTTTTCGGTCCTCGACATGCTCCAGACAGTGACGCGTGAGGATGATGTTTCCATCACCACCACACGTTCACCGCTGCGCATCAATGGGCAGCGCCCGAAGGTGGCACGCGCCGCACCGCGCATTGGCGAAAATAGCGAGCAAATACGCGAGGAGTTCGGTCTATGAGCAAGATCAAGCTTAAAGGCATGACCTGGAGCCACCCGCGCGGCTACGATCCGATGGCTGCAGGGGCCGAACAATGGCTCGCGGACAAAGGCGTTGAGATCAAGTGGGAAAAGCGGTCGCTACAGGATTTCGAGACCTTTCCGGTTGAGGAACTGGCGCGCAATTTCGATATGATCGTGATCGACCATCCGCATGTGGGTCAGATCACCAAGGAAGGCTGTCTGCTGCCGCTTGATGTGCCGGGCCGCGAAACCGAGTTGAAGGCGCTTGCCGATGGCTCTGTGGGTCAATCCTTCCCAAGCTATAACTGGCAGGGGCGGCAATGGGCGTTTCCGCTGGATGCTGCAACGCAGGTTCAGGCATGGCGTTCGGACCTGATGGACAAGCCAGCCACCTCATGGGGCGAGGTGCTGCGTCTTGCCCGCGCCGGGAAAGTTCTGCTGCCACTGCGCTCGCCGCATTCGCTGATGTGCTTTTATACACTCGTTGCCAATGCCGGAACGCCTTGCGCGGTCGAAGGCGAGTTGGTCTCTGTCGAGGACGGCTCACAAGCTTTCGAGCAACTGCGCGAAATTGCTTCGCTCGTAAAGCCGGAATGTTTCGGCATGGATCCGATTGCCGTGTTCGAGGAAATGGCAAAGCCTGAATCCGAAATCGCGTGCTCACCGCTGATCTACGGCTATGTGAATTATGCCATGCCGGGTTTCCGCGACCGCCTGATCCGCTTTGCCGATATTCCAGCGGGCGCCGCAGGTGTTGCAGGCTCTGCTCTGGGCGGCACGGGGATTGCGGTTTCAGCCTTCAGCAAGCATTCGGAAGCCGCTATCGATTTTGCCTATTGGGTTGCGAGTGGCGACGTGCAGAAGGGGCTTTACGCGGCCTCCAATGGTCAGCCGGGACACGCGGAAGCATGGGAAGACGACACTGTGAATGCCGCGACGTCCGACTTCTATCGCGACACGCGTGCAACGCTGGAAGGCGCATGGGTGCGTCCGCGTCACGATGGCTATATGCCGTTTCAGGAAGCGGCCTCCGAGCGTATCAACAAGGGCTTGCTGGACAATGAGAAGGCGGAAGATGTTATCGCCGATCTCAACTGGCTTTTCCGCGAAAGCTTCTGATTTATACGGAAAGGCTGGCGGCTTGCCGCCAGCCTGATCAATTTTAAAGTTTCCAGAGACGCGTTGCATTCTCGGAGAGAAGCAGCGCTTTTTCGTCTTCGCCGCATCCTTCAAGAAGCGCATGGGTTGTTGCCACCCATGTTGAAAGACCTGCATCGATATTGCTCGCTAGTGTGCAGACCGGCCAGTCGCTTCCCCACACGATCCGCTTCCAGCCAAAGGCCTGAATGACATGCTCGACATAGGGGCGCACGGTGTCGACGGTCCAGCTTTCAGCATCGGCATAGGCAACCACACCGGAAATCTTTGCCGTCACATTGTCGCGCTGCGCAATCTCGGTAATGCCCTTCTGCCAGACTTCCAGCGCACCTGACTTGATGTCTGGAACGCCGCAGTGATCGAGCACGAATTGCACGTCCGGCGCTAGATCGGCCAGTGCCGTCACCTTGTCGATCTGGTGCGGCAGTGTGCAGAGATCGAAGGTCAGGCCGGTGCCTTCCAGCCGCTTGATATTCTCGCGGAAAAGAGCACCCTCAGAAACGTCATCAGGCACGACATGCAGCACGCGGCGAAACCCTTTGACGAAAGGATTGCTGCGCTGTCGCTCCAGATATTCCGCGAATCCCGGCTCTTCCGGGCGACAGGAGGCAATTGCACCTTTTATGAAACCACCATTCGCGATTGAAATCTCCTGAATGTGGTCCGTTTCAGCCTGAATGGCATCGGCTGCCACATCCACTTCCATATGCAGTGCCGCCTTGATGCCGCAGCGCTCAGCCTGCTTCCGATAGGTCTCAAACAGAAAGTTGCGGTCGAGCGCCGGAACACCGCCCAGCCACGGATAATTAAGCGCGCTTTTGTCTATCAGATGCAGATGGGTATCGATAATCATGGAAACTCTCCTCCGATGACATACTTTCAAAAAAGAAGAGAGTTTTCAAATAAGAATTTCCGCAGTCCCTAATCCGCAGCAACGATATCAGAGCCAACCAGTTTCGAGAGGTCTTTGACGGTCTTTTGCAGTAGGCTGATGGTCTGCGTGATATCGGGTGCGGAAGCCGAATTGACGAGCGTAACATAGGGGCAGGTAAGCGCTGCAATGCATGTGCCGTCCGGTCCGAGAATGGGAGCCGAGAGGTTGTAGACGCCCGCGACCTGGGCGCTGGGCATCATTTCGTATCCGCGTTCGCGAATCTGATCGAGACGTTCATAAAAACTCTGATCGAGCTTTACGCTTTCACTGTCTTTAACATATTCGGTAATCATCATCTTGCGGTCTTCCGGGGATCGGAAGGCGAGAAGCACATGGCCGGAACCGGTGTCGAACAGGCTGATATGCGAACCGACACGGATCGAAATCCCCCAGTAGTCCGGGGCTTCCTGCTGTGCGATGACCACGACAGAGCCGCGATCGAACACGGCAAGCTGGTTGGCCTGTTTCGAACGATCGGCAAGCTCGCGCATGAAGGGCGTGGCAAAGGAAGCAAGTCTGCGCACCGGTGCATGAAGGTGTGCAAGACCGAACAGCTTGAGCGTCAGTGAATAGCGGTCGCCTTCGAGCTTTGTGACGTATCCGCGCTTCACCAGCCGGTCAAGCATCCGATAAAATTCGTTGGGGCTGCGGTCGAGGTGCTTGGCAATCTCGGCCTGGCTGAGACCTCCATCAACGCTTGCCAGCAATTCGAGAATGTCCAGCCCCTTGTCCAGCGCTGGCGCGCGATAACGGTCATCTGTTTCCAAACTCGTCCCCTTCATGAATAGCCTTCTTCATATACGAACATTGCAAATGACGAAAGTCGTGAACGCATCGAAAGCGCCTTGACCGGGTGTGAATATTATGTTTGCATATAAATACCAAATTCACAATTGGGGGCGGGCCGGGGAAAAGCCCGTCGTGAGGAGGAGAAGCATCATGAATTTCAAAGCGTCCTGCCTGGCGGGAACTGCTCTATTGGCATTGGCAATGGGGTCCGCTGGTGCGGCCGATCTGCCGGGTAAATTTGAAGGCGTAACCGTAAACGCCAAGCTGATCGGCGGTCAGCAATATGAAGCGCTGTATTCGCGCATTGCCGAATGGGAAAAGGCGACCGGTGCCAAGGTCAATATCCTGTCCAAGAAGAACCACTTCGAGCTGGACAAGGAAATCAAGTCGGACATCGCGTCGGGCTCGATCAACTGGTGCGTCGGCTCCAACCATTCGTCTTTTGCACCGCAATATCCTGATCTCTATGCCGACTTGAATGGTTTGCTTCCATCGGGCGAAATCGAAGGTTTCGTGCCTTCGGTGATCAAGGCTTCGACGCTCAACGACAAGCTGGTCATGCTGCCGCGCGCGCAGTTCGACGTCTCGGCGCTCTACTATCAGAAGAGCCTTTACGAAGACGACGCCAAGAAGACCGCGTTCAAGGAAAAATACGGCTACGATCTGGCGCCGCCAAAGACCTGGAAAGAAGTTTCCGATCAGGCTGTGTTCTTTGCCGATCCGCCGAATTTCTATGGCACGCAGTTTGCGGGCAAGGAAGAAGCCATCAATGGCCGCTTCTATGAAATGCTAGTCGCTGAAGGCGGCGAATATCTCAAGGACGGCAAGCCAGCTTTCAATTCCGAAGCCGGTGTCCGTGCGCTCGACTGGTTCGTCAATCTCTACAAGGCCAAGGCCGTTCCTGCAGGCACCACCAACTATCTCTGGGATGAGCTGGGCGCTGGCTTTGCATCCGGCACCATCGCAATCAACCTGGATTGGCCGGGCTGGGCGACCTATTTCAACGATCCAAAGTCGTCGAAGGTCGCAGGCAATGTCGGTATCGTTCCGCCTCCGACAGGTTCTTCCGGCAAGCGCACCGGCTGGTCGGGCCATCACGGCTTCTCGGTCACCGAATCCTGCGCCACCAAGGAAGCTGCTGCTTCGCTCGTCTGGTTCCTGACCAACGAGGATTCGCAGAAGCAGGAATCGGCTGCAGGCACGTTGCCAACCCGCACCGCTGTCTGGGATTATGTCATCGAACAGGCTGCTTCCGATCCATACAAGAAGGAAGTTCTGTCGGTATTCCAGGAAACGGCAAAGACCGCTTTCCCGGTTCCGCAGACCCCGTCATGGATCGAAATTTCCAACGCTGTCTATCCTGAACTTCAGGCAGCGATTCTTGGCGACAAGACCTCACAGCAGGCGCTTGACGATGCAGCCAAGAAGGCAACGCAGATCCTTGAGGATGCTGGCGAACTCTGAGCACGCCGTTTGATTTAAACTATGACTTCATGGCCCGTTCTGAACGGGGCGGGCCATTCCAAGCGCATCCCAAAAAGTGCGTAGCGGTTTTTGGATAAGATGCGCGTATGCCTTGATGCTGCTTATCAACGCACCGCTTCGGAAGAACAATGTTTAAACGAATTTCCCCGCCGGTTCTGCTTTTGCTTCCGGCCATTATCATCCTTGCAGCGGTGGTTCTGTTTCCCCTCGCGCTTTCGCTTTATTCAAGCTTCACGCCGTTCCGGCTGACGCGCCCTGACAGCCTGTTCAACTTCATCGGCTTGCGCAATTATCAGCGCATCATGAGCGATTGGGTGTTCTGGGCTGCATTCATCCGCACGGTGATCTTCCTCACCATCGCGCTCAATCTGGAAATGCTGCTCGGCCTTGGACTGGCGCTGCTCATCAACAAGGCGACCCATGGCCAGCGCGTTTTGCGCACGCTGATGATGTTCCCGATGATGTTTTCACCGGTTCTGGTCGGCTTCCAGTTCAAATTCATGTTCAACGACAATATCGGTCTCGTGAACAATGCGCTGCAATCGCTGGGTATCACCGACACCGCCATTCCATGGCTGATCGACGGCAATCTGGCGCTGTTTGCGATTTTGCTCGCAGAAGTATGGATGTCGACCTCGGTATTCGCAATCCTCATTCTGGGCGGTCTTCTGTCCATGCCGCAGGACCCGGTTGAAGCCGCGCGCGTTGACGGCTGCACGCCATGGCAGACGTTCCGCTATGTCATCTGGCCTTACCTGATGCCATTTGCTTTCATTGCAATGACCATTCGTTCGCTCGATGTGGCGCGCGCTTATGACATCGTGAAGATCATGACCGACGGTGGCCCGGCACGGCGAACCGAGCTGATCTGGACGCTGGTTGGGCGCACCGCCTATTCGGATGCGCAGATGGGCTTGGCCAATGCCATGGCCTATGTCGCGATCCTGCTTTCGATCCTCTTCACCGTAATGTTCTTCCGCAAGCTTGCAGCCGCACGCGCGCAAATTGGAGCGGAGTGGTAATCATGGCATCAACAACCCTCTCTAATGATCAGCATCGCCTGCTACGTCGCGTCAAGAAAGTCGCCTACCTGATCGGCCTGTTTCTGGCGATGGCGATCATTTGCCTGCCCGGCCTGTGGATCGTGCTGTCCTCGCTGCGTCCGCCGGTGGAAATCATGGCAAAGCCGCCGGTCTGGATTCCGCAGGAAATCACCTTCGAGGCTTATCGCGCCATGTTCTCAGGCGCAGGCGGTGGTGGTATTCCGGTCTGGGATTATTTCCGCAACTCGCTGATTATCTCGGTCACATCCACCTTCATCGCGCTGATCGTTGGCGTTTCGGGCGGCTATGCCTTTGCGCGCTTCCGCTTCTGGGGCAAGTCGACCACCTTTCTGGGCCTCATGCTGACGCGTTCGGTGCCGGGCATTGCGCTTTCGCTGCCGCTCTTCATGGTCTTTTCCCGTATCGGCATCATCGACACGCATTTCGGCCTCATCCTGACCTATGTGGCGCTCAATGTGCCATTCACGATCTGGCTGATCGACGGCTTCTTCCGTCAGGTGCCAAAGGATCTGGCGGAAGCAGCCCAGATTGACGGTTGCACGCGCTGGCAGGCTTTCTGGCAGGTGGAATTCCCGCTGGCTGGTCCCGGCATTGCGACCGCAGGCATCTTCGCCTTCCTCACCTCATGGAACGAATATGCGCTGGCTTCCCAGCTTACCCGTTCCGTCAATTCCAAGACCCTTCCTGTTGGTCTTCTCGATTACACCGCTGAATTCACCATCGACTGGCGCGGCATGTGCGCGCTGGCGGTCGTGATGATTATTCCGGCGCTGACCCTCACATTCATCGTCCAGAAGCATCTTGTTGCTGGTCTGACGTTCGGCGCGGTTAAAGGTTGATATTACAATGGCTCAGCTTTCCATTAAAAATCTCGTCAAGCGCTACGGCAATGTCGAAGTGGTGCATGGCATCAATCTCGAAATCGCCGACAAGGAGTTTGTAGCGCTGGTCGGTCCATCCGGCTGTGGCAAGTCCACGACGCTGCGCATGATTGCGGGTCTTGAGAGCATTTCCGACGGTGCGCTCGAAATCGGCGGCAAAGTCGTCAATGATCTGCCGCCGCGTGACCGCAACATCTCCATGGTGTTTCAGTCCTATGCGCTTTATCCGCATATGTCGGTGCGCGAGAACATGGGTTTCTCGCTCAAAATTGCCAAGCAGCCGCAAGCGGAAATCGACCGTCGCGTCAATGAAGCGTCAGCCATTCTTGGCCTCGAAGCCTTGATGGAACGCCGTCCGGCACAGCTTTCGGGCGGTCAGCGCCAGCGTGTTGCCATGGGTCGCGCTATCGTGCGCAATCCGGAAGTGTTTCTGTTCGACGAGCCGCTGTCGAACCTCGATGCGAAGCTGCGCACGCAAATGCGCACGGAGATCAAGAAGCTTCATGCCAAGGTGCAGTCTACAGTCGTTTATGTGACGCATGATCAGGTTGAGGCCATGACGCTGGCCGACCGCATCGTCATCATGCGCGATGGACATATTGAACAGGTCGGAACGCCGGATGAAGTGTTCAAGCGTCCGGCAACGCAGTTTGTTGCGGGCTTTATCGGCTCGCCGCCGATGAATATGGCCGAGGCCACCGTGCAGGGTTCGGAACTGGTCTTTGCCAGTGGCGACCGTCTGCCAGTGCCAGCACAATTCAAGGCCAAGGTCACGGATGGTGCAAAGGTCACATTCGGTCTGCGTCCGGACGATATCTTCCCGAAAGGTCACGGCATTTCCACCGGCGACGCCGTGCACGAAAAAGACATGCGCGTTTCGATCACCGAGCCGCTCGGCAATGAAACACTGGTCTTCGCCGAGTTCGCAGGCAAGGAATGGGTGGCACGTATGCTCAACCCGCGCCCTCTCAATTCCGGTGAAGCAATCTCCATGCATTTTGATTTGTCGCAGGCGCATCTGTTTGATGCGGCAAGCGGCAAGAGTTTGGCGGTATAATCATGGCACGCATTGAAAAAGTCGAACTGCGCATGGTCGACCTTCAGCCGAAGGTCAAGCGTACCGATGCGATCCAGAGCTTTGTCAGCCAGGAAACGCCTATCGTTACCATCACCGATAGTGATGGTGCGGTCGGCACCGGCTATAGCTACACCATCGGCACTGGCGGCTCGTCCGTCATGCGCCTGTTGAACGACCATCTGGTGCCGTTGATTATCGATGAAGATGCGGATTGCATTGAGGCGATCTGGCGTAAGCTCGAATTTGCGACCCACGCCACAACCATTGGCGCGATTACAGCCTTAGCACTTGCTGCCATTGATACTGCCCTCTGGGATCTGCGTGCGAAGAAACAAAACCTGCCGCTGTGGAAACTTGCAGGCGGTGCCAAGGATCGTTGTCCGCTTTACACGACCGAAGGCGGCTGGCTGCATATCGAAAAAGAAGCGCTGGTCGAGGATGCTCTGCAAGCCAAAGCCAAAGGTTTCTCCGGTTCCAAGGTGAAGATCGGCAAGCCGCATGGCTCGGAAGACTATGCGCGTCTGGCGGCTGTTCGTGCAGCCGTTGGTGACGGCTTTGAGATCATGACCGACTGCAATCAGGGCTTTACGGTGGATGAAGCGATCCGTCGCGCAGAACGTCTGAAAGAACTTGATCTGGCGTGGATCGAAGAGCCGCTTCCGGCGGATGATCTTGATGGTCATATCCGCCTGACGCGCTCGACCGCGACGCCAATTGCAGTGGGTGAATCGATCTATTCGATCCGCCATTTCCGCGAATATATGCAGAAGGGCGCTTGCTCCATCGTACAGGTCGATGTGGCGCGCATCGGCGGCATCACGCCATGGCTGAAAGTGGCACATGCGGCGGAAGCCTTCGATATTCCGGTTTGCCCGCACTTCCTGATGGAGCTGCATGTCAGCCTCACCTGCGCGGTGCAGAATGGCCGTTATGTCGAATATATCCCGCAGCTCGATGATCTGACCACCAAGAGCATGGAAATCCGCGATGGCCACGCCATCGCGCCGTCCGAGCCGGGCATTGGTATCGAGTGGGATTGGGACGCCGTTCGCAGCCGTTCTGTTGCTGAGTTCACCCGTGAGATCGTGAGCGCGGCATGAGTACACGTATGGGCATGGTTATCGGGCTCAAGCCTGAAAAGATCGCAGAATATAAAAAGCTGCATGCGAGCGTGTGGCCGGAAATTCTGGCGCTCATTTCCGAGTGCAATATCACCAATTATACGATCTTTTTGAAAGAGCCTGAGAACCTGCTTTTCGGTACGTGGGAATATGTCGGCCAAGACTTCGAGGCCGACATGAAGAAGATGGCTGATAACCCTAAAAATCAGGAATGGTGGTCGGTTTGCATGCCATGCCAGAAGCCGCTTGAAACCCGTAAAGAGGGCGAGTGGTGGGCAATGATGGAGGAGGTTTTCCATCATGACTGAGACCTTCGATCCCAAAACCTTGCGCCAATGGTGGGCCAAGCCGTCTGAGCCGAAGCCCATCGTGATCTTCGGTGCAGGTAGCATTGTCGGCGACGCGCATCTGCCCGCCTATAAGCAGGGCGGCTTACCGGTTGCTGGGATTTTTGATCCCAATTTCGAGAAGGCCAAAGCTTTGGCTGACCAGTGGGGAGTAAAGGCTTTTGGAAGCCTTGAAGAAGCGATTGCGGTTGAAGGCGCGATCTTCGATCTCGCAACGCCGCCTTCAGCCCATGCTTCGATCCTCGCGCAATTACCGGAAGGTTCTGCGTGTCTCATTCAGAAGCCGATGGGCAGTGATTTAGGTAGCGCTACGGAAATCCTGAAGGTTTGCCGCGCGCGCAATCTCAAAGCTGCGGTCAACTTCCAGCTTCGCTTCGCCCCGATGATGTTGGCACTTTACGATGCCGTCGATAAGGGCTTGCTCGGCGAAGTCGTGGATTTCGATGCATGGCTGGCGCTTGCGACTCCTTGGGGTCTGTGGCCTTTCCTAAAAGGCCTGCCGCGCATTGAGATCGCCATGCATTCGATCCATTATCTGGATTTCGTGCGCGGTCTGCTCGGTAATCCGCAAGGCGTTCACGCGAAGACTATCGGGCATCCAAACCACGAAGTTGCCCAGACGCGCACGGCTGCAATCCTCGATTATGGCAACCGTGTCCGCTGTGCTCTGTCGATCAATCACGATCATGATTTTGGCCGCAAGTTTCAGGCCTGCGAGTTCCGCATTTGTGGAACTGAGGGTGCTGCCTACGTGAAGCTTGGCGTTAATCTCGACTATCCGCGTGGCGAACCGGACGAGCTCTGGATCAAGCCGAAGGGTGGCGACGATTGGGTGCAGGTCGCGCTTGAAGGCGCGTGGTTCCCGGATGCATTTCTCAATCGCATGGCGCAGTTGCAGCGTTTTGCGTGCGGTGAAGATGCAGCACTCATCGGCTCGGTCGAGGATGCCTGGCATACAATGGCATTGGTCGAAGCGGCCTATCAGTCAAGTAGCTCACCCGCTACCCCGCTCGTTGCAAAGCCGGAGTTTTAATCATGTCCGAACAGACGATCTATTTTGAAGATTATGAACTTGGCCATGAGCGCGTAACCTATGGCCGCACCATCACCGAAACGGATTTCGTGGTGCACGCTGGACATACGGGTGATTTCTTTCCGCACCATATGGATGCGGAATTTGCCAAGACATTGCCAGGTGGTCAGCGCATTGCCCATGGCACGATGATCTTTGCTATCGGCGTTGGATTGACGGCGACGCTTATTAACCCTGTTGCGTTTTCCTATGGCTATGATCGCCTTCGTTTCGTGCGTCCGGTGCATATCGGCGATACGATCCGCACGCGCGTGACGATCAGTGCCAAGGAAGATGATCCGAAACGGACAAATTTGGGCCGCGTTATTGAGCGGTGCGAAGTGCTTAATCAGCGGGACGAAGTGGTGCTTGCTTGCGACCACATCCTGCTTGTTGAACGGAAGGCATAAAGATGACGATACGATTTGATGGAAAAACCGCGCTGGTGACAGCCGCAGCTCAGGGCATTGGTCGTGCGAGTGCGCTGGCTTTTGCTGAGGCCGGTGCCAAGGTCTATGCGACTGACATCAACGAGGCAGCACTCAAAGAACTCGAAAGTGTCTCTAACATCATCACGCGCAAGCTCAACGTGCTTGATGAGGCGGAAGTGAAGTCACTCGTTACTGAAATCGGTCAGGTCGATATCCTGTTTAACTGCGCAGGTGTTGTCCATGGCGGTTCGATTTTGGAAATGAAGGATGAAGACCTCGACTTTGCGGTCAATCTAAACGTCAAGGCGATGATCCGCACCATCCGTGCGGTGCTGCCGGGAATGCTGGAACGCAAAGACGGCGCAATCGTCAACATGGCGTCGGTTGCTTCAAGCGTGAAGGGCGTGCCGAACCGCTTTGCTTATGGCGTCACCAAGGCTGCCGTCATCGGTCTTACCAAGGCTGTTGCTGCCGATTATGTTGCCAAAGGCATCCGCTGCAATGCCATCTGCCCCGGTACAGTTGAAAGCCCGTCGCTGCAGGATCGTCTGCGCGCGCAAGGTGATTATGAAGAGCAGCGCGCAGCCTTCATCGCCCGTCAGCCGATTGGCCGTATTGGCCAGCCGGAAGAGATCGCGGATCTCGCGGTCTATCTCGCTGGTGCCACCTATACCACGGGTCAGGCTTACAACATCGACGGTGGCTGGACGATCTAGTCCAAGCTGCCAATTCTATCCCCGCAAAGGAGTAAACTCATGAAATTTCTTCGCTATGGCGAAACCGGTCACGAAAAGCCGGGCCTTCTCGATGCTGACGGCAATATCCGTGATCTGTCCGCTCATGTGAGCGATCTGTCGGGTGCCGCTTTGAGCCCTGAAGCGCTTGCCAAGCTCGGTTCGCTCGATGTGAATTCTCTGCCAAAGGTTGAAGGCAATCCGCGTCTTGGTCCTTGCATTACTGGCACCGGCAAGTTCATCTGCATCGGTCTCAACTATTCCGACCATGCGGCGGAAACGGGTGCAACCGTTCCATCCGAACCAATCATCTTCATGAAGGCAACCTCTGCCATCGTTGGCCCGAATGACGACCTTCTCATCCCACGCGGTTCTGAAAAGACCGACTGGGAAGTGGAGCTCGGCATCGTGATCGGCAAGACCGCGAAGTATGTCAGCGAAGCCGATGCGCTTGATTATGTCGCCGGTTACTGCACCATCCACGACGTCTCCGAACGCGCATTCCAGATCGAGCGCCAGGGTCAGTGGACCAAGGGCAAATCCTGCGACACTTTTGGTCCAACCGGCCCATGGCTGGTGACGAAGGAAGAAATCGCTGATCCTGAGAACCTTGCCATGTGGCTCAAGGTCAATGGCGAAACCATGCAGGACGGCTCGTCCAAGACCATGGTTTATGGCGTGCGCTACCTCGTTTCCTATCTCTCTCAGTTCATGTCTCTGCAGCCCGGCGACATCATCTCCACTGGCACACCTCCCGGCGTCGGCATGGGCATGAAGCCACCGCGCTATCTCAAGGCTGGCGACACTGTCGAACTCGGCATTGAAGGCCTCGGCTCGCAGAAGCAGAACGTGCGCGCTGACGTTTAATTTTTTTGAGCATGATTCCCAAAACGCGTTGCTACTTTTGGGGATCATGTTCGGATCGCGGAATTACAAATGACCAAAATTACTGATCTGCGCGTTTTTGATCTGCGCTTCCCGACTTCGCAAAGTCTGGACGGTTCTGACGCGATGAATCCGGACCCGGACTACTCGGCAGCTTATGTCATCCTCGATACGGATGACGAAGCGCTGAAGGGCCATGGCCTCACCTTCACCATTGGTCGCGGCAATGACATCTGCTGTCAGGCTATTCTTGCGATGCGCCATCTGGTGGTTGGCGTCGATCTCGACGTTGTCCGCTCCGCACCTGGCAAGTTCTGGCGCCATCTGACAAGCGACAGCCAGCTACGCTGGATCGGCCCTGAAAAAGGTGCGATGCATCTGGCAACCGGTGCTGTCGTCAACGCTTTCTGGGATCTTTTGGCAAAGCAGTCCGGCAAGCCGGTCTGGCGTCTGGTGTCGGAACTCTCAGCAGAGGAAATCGCCGACATCGTCGACTACCGCTATCTGACCGACGTGCTGACCCGTGACGAAGCCGTTGAAATTCTGCGCAAAGCAGAAAGCGGTAAGGCGGAGCGTATCGCGAAGCTCGAAGCCGAGGGCTATCCTTGTTACACGACTTCCGCTGGCTGGCTCGGCTACGACGACGAAAAGCTGCGCCGTCTTTGTCAGGAAGCCATCGACGAAGGCTTCAATCATGTGAAGATGAAGGTCGGTCGTGATCTTGAAGACGATATTCGTCGTCTTACCATCGCACGTGAAGTCATCGGTCCAGACCGTTATCTGATGATCGACGCCAATCAGGTGTGGGAAGTCGATCAGGCGATTGAGTGGGTCAATAAGCTTGCGTTCTCAAAGCCGTTCTTCATCGAAGAGCCGACCAGCCCGGATGATGTTGCAGGTCATCGCAAAATCCGCGAAGCCATTGGCGACGTGAAGGTAGCGACCGGCGAAATGTGCCAGAACCGCATCATGTTCAAGCAGTTCATCGCAGAAGGCGCCATCGACATCGTTCAGATCGATTCATGCCGCATGGGTGGTCTGAATGAAGTTCTGGCTGTGCTGCTGATTGCTGCCAAGTACAACAAGCCGGTCTGGCCACATGCAGGTGGTGTTGGTCTGTGCGAATATGTGCAGCATCTTTCGATGATCGATTACGTTGCCGTTTCAGGCACCATGGATGGTCGCGTGATCGAATATGTCGATCATCTGCACGAGCACTTCATTGAACCATGCATCATCAAGGATGCGGCCTATATGCCGCCATCGCTGCCGGGCTTCTCCATCGAAATGAAGCCGCTGTCGATTACGGAATACACCTTCAAGGGTTGATAAAAAAAGCCGCGCTGAAAAAATACAGCGCGGCTTTTGCTTTTAGAGCGCGTTTCGATCTGATTGGATCAGATCGGCGCTCTAATTATCTGTTTTAACGCGCATCTTTGTCCGAAAACCGTTTCACACTTTTCGGGATGCGCTCTAGAGAAAGCGGATCATCAAAGCGCCGGTCAGCAATAATACGGCTCCGGCTACGCGCCCTGCAGTGATTTCGCGCACTGCTACCCCCATAAAACCGATACGATCTGCGGCAAGCCCCGCCATCAATTGCCCGGCGACTGCGAGCCCCATCACGGCCGCAGCACCGATGCGTGGTGTGAGCAATACAGATGTTGTCACATAAATACAGCCAAGCGCACCGCCAGCCACGAACAGCCAGCCAGAAGGCACGTTGAACGCGGGCATCGCGCCCGTTGCACGTGCGGTTATGGCTGCGATCATGCCAAGAATGACTGCGCCTGACAGAAAGGAAATCGCTGCTGCGGTGACCGGAGAACCAAGTCCGCGCGCGAGCGCCGCATTGATGGGAGCCTGAATGGCGATACAGGCACCCGAAAGAATGCCGAACAAAGTCCAGAGCATGGAGATTTCCTCACTTGGGGAAGAATTTGGAGGGCGCTTATTAAACTACGAGCACTTGCAGAGGAAACCCAATAGGTCAACATTCCAGACGATCATGCCGATAGTCTAACACACAAAAGATCCGGTGAACTAAGCACAGCTATGTACATATATGAAGATTTAAATGGTGCCCGGAGGCGGATTCGAACCACCGACACGCGGATTTTCAATCCGCTGCTCTACCAACTGAGCTATCCGGGCATCCGTAACAAGCAGCTTGCTTGTTCAAGGCGGTGTTGGTTTCCGCCGGAAGTGGGTGGGTTATAGCATTAAATTTCGTGCTGTCCAGCACCGTATCGCAATTTTTATCAGCTTTTCTCACATCTTTGATAAATAACTGATTTTATTGGAGGAAGCCGCTTTGCGGAACGCCTAGTTCCCTTCTTCTTCCTCTTCGTCAATCGGCTTTCCTGGCAGTACATAGCTGCCGGACAGCCAACGATTGAGATCGATGCTTTTACAGCGTGGCGAACAGAACGGATAGGATTCGCGTGCTGAAGGTTTTCCGCATTCCGGGCAAGGGCGTGTCGGACGCAACGGTGTCACGCGTGCACCCGCTGCTGCTGTTATGTCCTTCTTGTCGCTCATGCTTGTTCTTCAGACCTTCCCGCTATCCCAGTTCGCGTAAACCGGATAGTCGACATCATTCAGCAGGCTTATGGTTTCCTGCAGCGGCAATCCCACTACGTTGGTATAGGAGCCAACGAGCTTCACGACGAAACTACCCGCCAGTCCCTGGATAGCATAGCCGCCGGCTTTCCCCCGCCATTCACCGGACGAGAGATAAGCATCCATCTGCTGGCGAGAGAGTCGTTCGAAGCGCAGGCGTGTTTCAACCAGCGTCTGACGTAAATTCCCGTTCGGCAAGACAAGGCTTACCCCTGTAAAAACCTTGTGTGTACGTCCGGAAAGCAGACGCAAACACTCTCTTGCTTCGTCGGCGATCTCGGTCTTTGGGAGAATGCGACGACCAACAGCCACAACCGTGTCGGCCGCAAGAATGAACGCATCGGCGAAACTCGCATCGTCCTTGAGCTGTTCCTGTGCCTTGCGCGCCTTTTCCCGCGACAGACGTCGCGCCAGCGAGCGCGGGTGTTCCGCGCGCTGCGGCGTTTCATCTATATCGGCCGGATAGATATGGTCCGGTTCGATGCCTGCTTGCCCAAGAAGCTCGATCCTGCGTGGAGAACCGGAGGCAAGAACCAGCTTGTGTTGCGCGCTCATCGAATAGACATTTCCTGGAACGGGGACGGTTTGCTTACTTGAAGCGATAGGTGATGCGGCCCTTGGTTAGATCGTATGGGGTCATCTCAACCAGAACTTTGTCACCGGCCAGAACGCGGATGCGATTCTTGCGCATACGGCCTGCCGTATGAGCGATGATTTCATGTTCGTTCTCGAGCTTCACGCGGAACATAGCATTCGGCAGCAGTTCCGTAACAACACCCGGAAATTCTAGGACTTCTTCTTTCGCCATGCGATACCTGTTTCTTTCTTTGATAAAATGCCGCTCTCGAGCGGTCTTTAGGTCGGAATTTGCGCGGAACCTATATGATTAGGCGGCATTTGTGAACAACGGAATTCCGCGAACTTAATGCCGGAGCATTTCCCGCAAAAATGCGAAGCAGTTTTGTGTAGGATAATGCGACAAAACAAAGAGTTAGAACGGTTCCGTATTACCCGGAACCGTTCTTGTCAAAACGCTGCACGATTTGCCGCTTCAGACGGTCACGCACATCGCGATAAGCCGCCATGATCTGGCTTCTGCTACCCGCCACGAGTGTCGGGTCCGGCGTTGGCCAATATTCGACATCGACCGAGAAACCGCGCATTCGCTCGAGCACTGTATGGTGAGCGAGCGGTGTGAGCGTTACGATCAGATCGAAATAACCATCCGCAAGTTCTTCAAGGCCACGTGGTTGCCGATTGTCGAGCGATAAGCCTTCTTCCTGAAGTACAGCATCGACAAAGGGATCGCGCTCGCCCCGTTTCACACCGGCGGAAGCTACATAAATATTGGGTGGCAAGGCCTGTCTTGCAAGTAATTCCGCCATTGGTGAACGAATTGCATTCTTGCCGCAGACGAAAAGCAGCGATGTCGGCAAACGCTGTTTATGATCTTCGGAGTCATCGGCACTAGCAGTCACGGGAGGTACATCGGTGATGGCCATCGATGATCAGCCCCTCCAGTGTAAAACGCAGACAAGCGTGAAGAGCCGCCGTGCAGTGCTGAAATCAACCTCGATCTTGCCCTTCAGTCGAGCTTGAAGTGTTTGTGATCCTTCATTGTGCAATCCACGGCGACCCATGTCGATCGCTTCGATCTTGCTCGGTGTGGCTGAACGGATCGCCTGATAATAGCTTTCGCAAATCATGAAATAATCCCGAACGACACGACGCAAAGGCGTGAGCGAGAGAATATGGGTTGCGACGTCTTCGCCGGCTTCGCGGGTGATGGCGAAGATCAGTCGCGATTCCATCAACGAAAGCTTTAGCCGGTAAGGCCCGCCCGTGTCGTCACCGATAGGATGGAAAGAATTCTCTTCGATGAGATCAAAAATGGCCACCGCACGTTCATGCTCGACGTCAGGCGTCGAACGCCCGATGGACTCATCGAGCTCGACGTCAACAAGGCGGGCATTTGGAACACCGGCAGTCATGTCACCTCATAGATTCAACCGGATGGCAACAGACTGCGCGTGAGCATCAAGGCCTTCGGCACGGGCGATCTCGATTGCTGCAGGTCCGAGGACACGCAGTTGATCAGGACCGAGCTTGAGAAGCGATGTACGCTTCATATAATCGAGAACGGATAAGCCGGATGAAAAACGCGCCGAGCGTGCCGTTGGCAGAACATGGTTGCAGCCGCCGACATAATCCCCGATCACTTCCGGCGTATAGCCGCCGATAAAGATCGATCCTGCATTGCGGATTTTTGGCAGCAAGGCTTCCGGATCGGCTGTGGCGATTTCCAGATGCTCGGCTGCTATGCGATTGGCAAGAGGAACAGCGGCTTCGAAATCATCGATCAGAATGATTGCACCGAAATCACGCCAGCTCGCGGCTGCGGTTTGCGCGCGTGGCAGGTTACGAAGCTGTCTTTCGACAGCCGCTTCGACAGCCAGAGCTAAAGCCTCATCATTGGTCATAAGGATCGATTGTGCAGCAGTATCGTGTTCCGCTTGCGCAAGAAGATCGGCCGCGATCCAGTCGGGATTGTTGTCCTTGTCGGCAATGACCAGCACTTCGGACGGACCGGCGATCATGTCGATGCCAACCGTGCCGAAAACGATGCGCTTGGCGGCCGCCACATAGGCGTTTCCTGGGCCGACGATCTTGGCGACCGGTTGAATTGTTTCGGTGCCATAGGCAAGCGCTGCGACAGCCTGCGCACCACCGACACGGTAGATTTCGGAAACGCCAGCCAGACGAGCTGCCACCAGAACCAGTGGATTGAGGATGCCGTCGGGGGCCGGGACCACCATGACGATGCGCTCTACGCCTGCCACTTTGGCAGGAACGGCGTTCATCAATACAGAACTGGGATAGCTTGCGGTCCCTCCCGGAACATAAAGCCCCACAGCCTCGATGGCTGTCCAGCGTGAGCCGAGTTCCACGCCGAGCGCGTCTGTATAGCGGTCATCCTTCGGCAATTGCCGCGCATGATGCTTTTCGATGCGCTCATGAGCCAGTTTCAAAGCCTCGATAGTCGATGCCGGAGCAAGTTCGAAAGCTGCATCGATTTCCGCTTCGGTGACGGCAATTCCTGTCTGTTCAAGGTCGATACGATCAAAACGGCGGGAATAATCGATGAGTGCACTGTCGCCTTCACGACGCACCCGATCAACGATTTCGCGTGCTGCGCGATCTACATCCTCGGAAGCTTCGCGCTTGCTGGCCAAAAATGTAGCGAAATTCTTTTCGAAATCGAGATCGGTTTGTCTGAGCGTCTTGACCACGCTTCTATTCCTTCAAATATGCTTTGCCTGACTGGCGTCTGGCTGACGAAAGGCGGTTCAGTATGAGCCTTTCTCAGACGCTATGGCGAGGAAGTGATTCCGTTTCCCACGCCGCGCCGAGGTCCGTCATTTGCGCTTCGATACATTCTACTTCAAGACGGATAGCCGCATTTGCCGAAAAAGTCAGTTCTATTGTTCCGGCAGGTGTTTCACCGGCACTGAACTGAATGGCCATCAGGGAAAGCACTTCATCCGGTTTTTGGCGGTCAATGCCCGTCGCCTTGGCTGCAACGACACGGTTGAAGTGCAGGGCCGTTTTCCGGCGTTGGAATTGCGGTTTGCGCAGAAATTTCGGCTTGCTTTCTTCCCAGACGAAACGATTTGCCGTCAGGATGAAGCGCTTTTCGTTCCCGATATACTGGAGATCGGATACTTTCAAAACTGCGTCCTGAAGATGAGCGGAGAGGACCTGCAAATCCTCCTCATCCAGCGCCACGAGCTTCAACATATCCATATTCCAGCACCACTTTCCAGTTTTCGGTCAATAACAGCTCCGGCGGGCGGAAAATCAATTACCCACTTCGCCAATTATCAACTTCGCATGCCAAAACAAAAAAATCGACAGACTTTTCAAGCCTGTCGCCCTTCAACTGGAATCTCAAACGTTATGCAAGAAAAAGCCGGAGCAATGAACGTCACTCCGGCCCGGTCATATCAACCGCTGATACGTTCCACTATTGCGCCGCAGCGCGATAGTTTTTCTTCCAGGCGCTCGAAACCGCGATCCAGATGATAAACGCGGTTGACCATGGTTTCGCCTTCGGCGGCAAGCCCAGCAATGACTAGAGACACCGACGCGCGGAGATCCGTTGCCATCACCTGTGCACCTTTCAGGCGCTCCACGCCTTCGACGGTCGCAGTCTGGCCGGACAGGGAGATTTTTGCGCCAAGGCGTGCAAGCTCCTGCACGTGCATGAAACGATTCTCAAAAATGGTTTCCGTGATACGCGAAGTTCCCTTCGCCTTGGTCATCAGGCCCATGAACTGAGCCTGCAAATCGGTCGGGAAACCGGGGAAAGGGTCCGTCGTGACGTCGACGGGATGGATACCGTGACCATTGCGAACAACGCGAAGACCGCTATTGGTTTCGGTGATTTCCGCCCCCGCCTGTCGCAGCGTTTCGAGGGCGGCAGAAAGCTGACTTTCCTGTGCGCCTTCCAGAAGCACATCGCCCCCGGTCATGGCGACAGCCATGGCATAGGTTCCTGCTTCAATACGATCCGGTATAACGCGCACGCGCGCGCCAGAAAGGCTGGTAACACCTTCAATGTGGATAGTATCGGTTCCGGCACCGGTAATCTTCGCGCCCATGGCATTGAGGCAGTCGGCGAGATTGACGACTTCCGGTTCGCGCGCCGGGTTTTCGATCACGGTTTCACCCTTGGCCAGAGCTGCGGCCATCAACATGACATGCGTGGCACCAACTGAAACCTTCGGGAAGCGATACCGCCCGCCGACAAGACCACCCTTCGGCGCACGCGCCTTGGCATAACCGTTTTCGATATCGATTTCCGCGCCCAGTGCCTGAAGGCAATCGAGCAGCAGATCGACCGGACGCGTGCCAATGGCGCAGCCGCCCGGAAGGGACACTGTTGCTTCGCCCATGCGCGCCAGAAGCGGGCCTATCACCCAGAAGCTTGCGCGCATTTTAGAGACCAGCTCATAAGGTGCGGTGGTATCCACAATGTTGCGAGCGGTAAAATGGATCGTGCGCGAATAGGCACCGTTCTGGTGTTCGCGACGGCCATTGACCGAATAATCGACACCATGATTGCCGAGGATGCGGATCAATTGCTCCACGTCGGCCAGATGTGGCACATTTTCGAGCGTCAACGTATCGTCAGTCAAAAGCGAGGCGATCATCAACGGCAGAGCGGCGTTCTTTGCGCCGGAGATTGGAATGATGCCGTTGAGCTTGTTGCCTCCGACGATTTTGATGCGATCCATGCTGTGTCACCTTCTGGGCGGATGCCTTGCCCGATAAAATTGCGCCCAATCCGGCAGCCCTTGTGGCGCGGTGGCGCTGCGTCATGAAATTACGAGTCTTGCGGCCAAATTACGTCAAAAACGAATCACAATGGGACGATATCGCTGCAAAGAACAGAAATGAGCTTTTACCGTAGAGCCTCCCTATCATCAAGGAAGGCTTTGTTGTTGTGATTCTCAGTCGGTATCGTCGCTGGCAGCAGTGATACCATCGTTGCGTTCATCTGCTTCACCTGCGCGACGCGATCGCGATTGCGCTTTGCGGCGCATCAGATTCGCGCGCAATTCTTCGGCGCGACGCTTTTTGCGTTGCTCCGATTGGGCTTGCTTCTCTCTGCTGGTCGTATTTTCGCTCATGGTGGTCTTCTACTACGGGAAAAAGGGCCAGAAAAGCGGCTTTCAAATGCATGCCCGACAGATTTCCACATTATGTGAAAAGAAATGCAATTGCTTGCTTGCGATTTGCGTAATGATGTGGCAGAAGTCCGCCGCACTCAAGAGATTGCTGCGGTAGCTCAGTGGTAGAGCACTCCCTTGGTAAGGGAGAGGTCGAGAGTTCAATCCTCTCTCGCAGCACCATTATCTTCTGATTGAAATCCCAAAATTTAGTTTTGCACGTGGTTCCCATTAATGCTTGTCATTGTGGAAAGCGCTTTTCTTTCGCGACCGGTCTTTTCGATGTATACTGGGCGATAGTTGAATAGAATGAGACCGTCTGGGCTTCAGCCTGGCGGATTGGTGTCACGGAAAGGCGGACTTATCCGGCGACCGTGCGAAAGCAGAAAATTGCGTGCAGGCCATGTCCTGACCGCTACCTCGCCGTCAGGACTGCCTAACCCGCAGGAGGAGCGTCATGGCACAGTTTCATGTTATTGCAGGACGAGACCAATCAACCTTCTATCCCGAAGTTAAACGCATCCGCATGGTGGATGTATTTGAAGCCTTGCGTCTGGGATTTGACGATTTCTGGGCAAAGCCTTCGCATTATGTTTTTCTTTGTCTCATATATCCCTTTGCGGGGTTGCTCATCACTTATTGGAGCACGAACGCAAACGCGCTGCCGCTTTTGTTCCCTTTGATGTCAGGTTTTGCTTTGATCGGGCCGATTGCTGCGTTGCCACTTTACGAGATGAGCCGACGTCGTGAAGAGAAGTTGGGTACGTCGTGGAAACGTGCGCTTGATGTGACCCATTCTCCCGCATTGCCTTCTATCCTGGCTGTCGGTGCTTTTCTCTTCGCAATCTTTGTCGCGTGGCTGCTGGTGGCCCAGAACCTCTATATTCATTATTTCGGCCCGATGCCTCCCGAGAGCTTCTCCATGATGATGAACCAGGTATCATCGACTGAAGAAGGTCGTAGTTTGATCTTCACGGGCTGCGGGGTCGGATTGCTTTTTGCCATTGTTGTGCTGTGTTCGACGATCGTCACTTTTCCAATGCTGCTCGATCAGGACTGTGGTGCGGCGGTGGCAACTGCGACATCGTTGCGGGTCGTCATGCGCAATCCCTTGGAATCGCTGCTTTGGGCGGCAATCGTAACTGTGATGCTGATCGTGGGTTTTGCTACGATGTTTGCCGGATTGGCGCTGGCAATACCGATCCTTGGGCATGCGACTTGGCATCTGTATCGCAAGACGGTTAGGCGCCCAGCGCCAATACGTACTTGACGACGGAATTGATCGGTAATTCCTATCTGAAACATCGCTTCGGATGGGATTGCGATGGCTTTCGATGAAACTCTTTCAATCTTTCCGGGGTGTGGCGGCGTCCTGCCGCACCCCACCCCCCTTTATTCTGCGGCCGGATCTGCTTTAGAAGAGCTATACGAGATTCGCGCAGATGATAATAAATAACAATAAGTTAGCGGAGCTCTCCTCGCAGCGCGTCAACGGGCTGGGTGGGCTTTCGATACATTTCAAGGACGGGCGTTCGCGCATTTCCAGGCTTTACCAGGAAGGCGCAGCCAAGATCCGCATGCCGCAGATCGGAAGTGATCCGCTGGAAGCTATCCTGATCAACACATCAGGAGGGCTGACGGGCGGTGACCGACTGCAATGGGATGTGGAGCTTGGCGAAAAGGCCTCGGCTGTTATCACCACGCAAGCCTGCGAGCGTATCTATCGCTCAGGGGGCGGCGAGGCACGCATTGCCACGCGTTTGAAGGCAGCAAAAGGCACGCGTCTTGCTTGGCTTCCGCAGGAAACCATTCTGTTCAATCACTCTGCCTTGTCACGAACGCTGGATGTAGAGCTGGAGGACGGGGCGGAAATCCTGGTGGTGGAGGCGACTATATTCGGACGCCTTGCCATGGGTGAGCGAGTTGATGAGGCAGCGTTCAGTGATTGCTGGCGCGTGCGTCTGGATGGACGGCTTGTGCATGCCGAAGAATTACGGCTGGGACCAAACGTCGGAGCCGAATTGCAGGCCCTTCCAGTGACAGATGGAGCCTTTGCTGTCGCCACGGTGCTTCTGATTTCCGAGGATGCTGGGAAACATCTGGAAACTGCCCGGCAGATCATTGGAGAGGAGGGTGGTGCCAGCCTCTGGCAGGTTGGCGCGGCCACCAAGCTGATGATGCGGCTTTACGCGCCCGATAGTTACGCCTTGCGTAAACGTCTGGGGCCATTGCTTGGCCTGCTTAATGGCAAGGCAGGACTGCCCAAAGTTTGGACATTTTAAGTTCGCGGCAATCCCGCCGCTTTTAACGCCAGCGGAATACATCCCGCTTTGAAAGTATGAAGTTTGGAACGAAGTCATGAATTTGACGCCCAGGGAAAAAGACAAGCTTTTGATCGCGATGGCCGCCACGGTTGCCCGCCGCCGCCTGGAGCGTGGGGTGAAGCTCAATCATCCGGAAGCTATCGCATTGATCAGCGATTTTGTCGTTGAGGGTGCCCGCGATGGACGCACGGTCGCCGATCTCATGGAAGCAGGCGCGCACGTCATCACCCGCGAACAGGTGATGGATGGTGTGGCTGAAATGATCCACGACATTCAGGTCGAAGCCACATTCCCCGATGGCACAAAGCTCGTGACGGTTCACGAGCCAATTCGCTGATTTTCAGGTTTCGCCGAAGCGAACCTGTTTTTTGAAAGGTACGATAATGAAGAAGACTACGGTTCTCGCCGCGGTAGCGATGGCGCTCACCGCAAGCCCTGCCTTTGCCCATCTTAATCCGGTCGAACATGGCTCGTTTGCGGCGGGCTTCACGCATCCGCTCTCCGGTACGGACCATATTCTGGCGATGGTTGCGGTGGGGCTTTGGGCCGCCATGCTCGGTGGACGAGCACTCTTCGTCGTGCCAGCAGCATTTGTCGGCGTGATGCTGCTTGGCTTCGTGGCGGCACTTCTGGGCATGCCACTGCCCTTTGTTGAGCCGGTCATTCTGGCTTCGGTCGTCGTTCTGGGTCTTATGGTGGCGCTCGCCCTCCCTGTCTCTCCGGTTGTCGGGGCGCTTATTGCCGGTTTCTTTGCCTTGTTTCACGGACATGCACACGGCGGGGAAATCGGAGGCGCAACCTTCCTTTCCTATGCGGCTGGATTTGCGCTTGCGACCGCACTGCTACACGCCGCTGGCATGGGTATTGGCCTCGCCGCAGGACGGCTTCTGGCGGACAGGAATGGCAGAATTGCTTTGCGTCTGGCGGGTGGTGCTACCGCACTTGGCGGCCTGATGCTGATGGCCGGGTGAGGTGCGAGATGATCCCCGGCGAAATTATTACGCAGGACGGCGATATAGAACTCAATCAGGGCCAGCCGACCATCACGATCAAGGTCGCCAATACCGGCGACCGCCCCATTCAGGTCGGCAGCCATTTTCATTTTTACGAAGTGAATGCGGCCCTTTCTTTCGAGCGCGACAAGGCGCGCGGGCAGCGGCTGGATATAGCAGCCGGAACTGCTGTGCGCTTCGAGCCCGGCCAGGAGCGCGACGTGACATTGGTTCCCGTGAGCGGCAAGCGCGAAATCTACGGATTTCGCCAGATGGTCATGGGAAAACTTTAGAACAAGGTGACGGAGACATTTCATGCCAGCCAGAATTAGTCGCGCCACCTATGCGCAGATGTTCGGCCCTACCGTCGGCGATAAGGTGCGCCTCGCCGATACGGAACTTTTTATCGAAGTCGAACGGGATCTCACCACCTATGGTGAAGAGGTGAAGTTCGGCGGAGGCAAGGTTATCCGCGACGGTATGGGGCAAAGCCAATTGTCCCGCGCTGATGGCGCAATGGATACGGTTATTACCAATGCCCTGATCCTCGATCATACCGGTATCTACAAGGCCGATGTGGGACTTCGAGACGGGCGTATCGCAGTGATCGGCAAGGCCGGGAACCCGGATACGCAGCCAGGTGTTTCGATCATCATCGGACCCGGCACCGAAATCATTGCAGGCGAGGGTAAGATACTCACTGCGGGCGGTATCGACACGCATATCCATTTCATCTCACCGCAACAGGTGGATGAAGCACTCAATGCGGGTATCACCTGCATGGTGGGTGGCGGCACCGGACCGGCCCACGGCACGCTTGCAACCACATGCACGCCGGGGCCGTGGCATATCGCTCGTCTCATTCAATCGTTCGACGGCCTGCCGATGAATATCGGTGTGTTCGGCAAGGGAAACGCTTCGCTGCCCGGTGCATTGGAAGAAATGATCCGCGCCGGTGCCTGCGGTTTGAAGCTGCACGAAGACTGGGGTTCGACACCGGCCGCAATCGACAATTGCCTTTCGGTCGCAGACCGGTTCGATATTCAGGTTGCGATCCATACCGATACGCTGAACGAAGGCGGCTTCGTTGAAGATACGCTCAACGCCTTCAAGGGGCGCACAATCCATTCCTTCCATACGGAAGGTGCGGGCGGTGGCCACGCGCCAGATATCATTCGCGTGTGCCAGTATCCGAACGTATTGCCGGCTTCCACAAATCCGACCCGGCCTTACACGGTCAATACGATTGCGGAGCACCTCGACATGCTGATGGTGTGCCATCATCTGTCCCCGGCAATCCCGGAAGATATTGCCTTTGCAGAAAGCCGTATCCGCAAGGAAACCATTGCGGCAGAAGACATCCTGCACGATATGGGAGCGTTCTCCATCATTTCCTCCGACAGCCAGGCTATGGGCCGTGTCGGCGAAATGATTATTCGCTGCTGGCAAACTGCGGACAAGATGAAGAAGCAGCGCGGCAGTCTCCCCGACGACAAGCCGGGCAATGACAATTACCGGGCGCGTCGCTACATTGCGAAATACACCATTAACCCCGCCATCGCCCATGGCATGGCGCACGAGATCGGTTCGGTGGAAGTCGGCAAGCGCGCCGATCTCGTTTTGTGGAACCCTGCTTTCTTCGGCATCAAGCCGGAAATGGTATTGCTTGGCGGCTGGATCGCAACCGCGCCAATGGGTGATCCGAATGGCTCGATTCCAACGCCGCAGCCGATGCATTACCGCCCGATGTTCGGCTCATTCGGGAAAGCCCGCACCAATACGTCCATTACCTTCGTTTCGCAGGCCGCAATGGATGAAGGGCTTCGAGAGAAGATTGGGGTGGACAAGCAGATGATTGCCGTGGCCAATACCAGAGGCGGTATCGGCAAACATTCCATGATCCTCAACAATGCGATGCCGCAAATGGAAGTTGACCCGGAAACCTATGAGGTGCGCGCGGATGGCGAACTTCTGACCTGCGAGCCCGTCGACGTCGTGCCAATGGCGCAACGTTACTTCATGTTTTGATCTTGAAAGGCAAACAAATGTTTCGTGCCACTGCCATTATTCGTGCGGATAAGGTGATCGATGCCGTGCCTGCCGGTCATGCCGTACTTGAACGCGATGAGCGTCATCTGCGCCGCAAGGCCATTGCTCTGGAAGGCGGCGAGAAGGTGCTCGTCGATTTTGCAGAGCCGGTGGTGCTCGAGCACGGCGACCGGCTCGTCCTCGATGACGGACGCGAGATTGAAATCCGCGCCGCAAGCGAGGAACTTTACGAAATCCTTGGGCGTGATCCGCTGCATATTGCCGAACTCGCCTGGCATATCGGCAACCGCCACCTCGCGGCCCAGATCGAGAGTGATCGAATCTTCATTCTTCGCGACCATGTCATAAAGGCGATGCTTGAGGGGCTGGGTGCGACAGTTACGGATGTAACGGCTATTTTCAGTCCGCTACGCGGTGCTTATTCCGGCGGCCATTCGCATCATGACCATGGGCATGACCACGATCATCATCATGGTCATCACGAACACGATCATGAACATCATCACCACCACCACGACTGATACCACCACCACTTTGCTGCGGCTGATGGCCTGGCTGTCGCCCGTCTTTCCGGTCGGGTCGTTCAGTTATAGTCATGGGCTGGAGCGGGCCGTCCATGATGGCTATGTCGCAGACACAGCCACGATGGGCGATTGGCTGCGCTGGCTTGTAACACGTGGCTCCGGCTGGAACGATGCCGTGCTTTGCGCGGAAAGCTGGCGGCGTGCGGTTACCGAAGGCGATCTTGTCGAAGTTGCAGAACTGGCCGAAGCACTGGCCGGTTCGCGCGAACGTCATATGGAAACGATGCTGCAGGGCGAGGCGTTTCTGGCTGCAGCCCGAAGCTGGCCCAGCTCCGTTTTCGACCGACTGCCAGCGGATTGTCCCTATCCGGTGGCAGTCGGTGCTGTAGCGGGCGGCAACGGAGTATCGCTTGGATTGACACTCGCCGCCTTTCTGCAAGCCTTCTGTATCAATCTTTTGCAGGCATCCATCCGTCTTTCGGTCATGGGGCAAAGCGGCGTGACTGCGACAATGTCAGACTTGGAGCCGGTTCTCGCCGAAACAGCGGCGCGAATAGAAAAAACTTCATTGAGTGACCTTGGTTCCGCGACTTACATTAGCGACATCATGGCCATGAAACACGAAACCCAACATTCGAGGCTTTTTCGCACATGACACAGAAAAACGGACCCTTGCGTATCGGTATCGGTGGACCGGTGGGATCGGGAAAGACGACGCTGACCGAAAAGCTTTGCAAAGCGCTACGTGATAAATACTCGGTCGCCGTGATCACCAATGATATCTACACGCAGGAAGACGCCCTCATTCTGGCGCGTTCTCAGGCTTTGTCCGAAGATCGGATCATGGGCGTCGAAACAGGTGGATGTCCGCATACAGCAATCCGCGAGGATGCTTCCATCAATCTGCAGGCAATTGCCGAAATGAACCGGCGGTTTCCCGATCTGGAGATCGTCTTCATCGAATCCGGTGGTGACAATCTCGCAGCCACATTCTCACCTGATCTGGCCGATCTGACACTTTATGTCATCTCTGTTTGTCAGGGCGAGGAAATTCCGCGCAAAGGCGGTCCGGGTATCACACGGTCAGATTTTCTTGTGATCAACAAGAGCGATCTTGCCCCTCACGTTCATGTCGATCTCGATATTATGCAAGGCGATGCGGCACGCATGCGTGGCAAGCGTCCATTTGGGTTCACCGACCTCCATCGCGGTAAGGGCGTACCGGAGATCATTGATTTTCTCGTTGAGAACGGTGGGCTGGAACCGCGCTAATTATGGTTGGTGGTTAAGCCGTTTGCGGGCCTCGCGTTGCGAGGCTCGCAAATCGATAAGTGGCTTGGGATAAGTGTCACCTAGAACAAGACCAGCGCTGGCAAGCACATCATTCGGCGCCTCAAATGGCTTGTGCAGCCACTTGTTCGGCAAGTTGGAGAGTTCCGGCACCCAGTGCCGGACATAATGCCCGTCGGCATCGAATTTTTCGCCCTGCAAGAGCGGGTTGAATACCCGAAAATAGGGTGCGGCATCCATGCCGCAGCCAGCCACCCACTGCCAACTTCCCGGATTGCTGGCGACGTCCCCATCAACGAGCGTGTCCCAGAACCATTCCTCGCCCTTCCGCCAATCAATGAGCAGATTCTTGGTGAGAAAAGATGCAACCAACATGCGCACACGATTGTGCATCCACCCGGTGGCCCAAAGCTGACGCATGCCAGCATCAATAATGGGAAAGCCCGTCTGCCCGCGACGCCACGCTTCGAATGCGGTCGGATCATCATGCCATTCTATGCCGGACAGTGTGTCACGCATATCGTATTGGCTGATGTCCCGGCGGTGAAAGAGCTGGTGATAGTTAAAATCGCGCCAGATCAGCTCAGATAGAAATTTTTCACCGCCTGCACGTGCCGAATGATGCTCGTCCATAAACGCCAGCGTGGAATACCACGCCTGACGTGCGCTGATTTCACCAAACCGAAGATGAGGCGAAAGTCGTGAAGTTCCATCGGTGCCGGGGGTGTCGCGATCCTCGGCGTAAGTTGACAGCGTGGCCTCCAGAAAGCGTGTCAGGCAGTCGCGTGCCGCGTCTTCTCCAATGGCCCAAAGACCATTCAGTTTTTTCGACCATGCTGGCGTATCGTGCGACGAGCAGACTTCCTGCGTGGGTTTGATGTCCCATCGTCTTCGCGGAAGCGGACGTGGCACATGATGCCTGTGCAGGGCTTTCGCAAATGGTGTAAAGACCTGATAAGGTGCATTGCTACCCGTTTTCAACTCCCAGGGTTCGAGAAGAAGATTGCCGGGAAGGGATGTTACACGCGTGCCGTTTTCTTTGAACTGTGCCTTCAATTCTGCATCGAGTTCGCGTTCCGCCGGTGCGTAGCGACGGTTCCAGAACAATTCGGTGACGACCAATTTTGTGAGCAATTGAGGGAGGATATCCCTCGGGTCACCCGTCTCAATAACGAGTTCGATGCTGCGGTCAGCCAGTTGTTTTCTTAACGCTTCCAGACTTTGATCCAACCACCACCGCGCCGCGCCGCCCGGTGCGCGAACTGCTTCGATAGTCTCGTGAATGTAAACCGTTGTGATATGGCCACCTGTTTCTGCGGCAGCACCCAATGCGGGATTGTCGTTGATTCGAAGATCGTTACGCAGCCAGACAAGCGCGTGATGCTTCATGAGAAAAATTCCACTGCAGAAATATGATGCCGATACGTCGAGCCACATATAGCGGAGAGAGAAAAAACATCACGAGGTCGGGATCAGTTAATTCGGGAAATATGCAAAGCAACGCATGAACATTTTCGTCATGTGTCGCAACAAATCACTGAATTGTTTTGAGAAAAATGGCGCACCCGAAAGGATTCGAACCTCTGACCCCCAGATTCGTAGTCTGGTGCTCTATCCAGCTGAGCTACGGGTGCTTGCCTTAGTGCCGCTCGCTGCGGCGATGGGCGGTTGATAATCGGACAGATCGCTAAATGCAAGCGTCTTCTTAGAAAAAAATGTGGTTCTGTGAAGATTTCTTGTCAGGCCCCGCATTTCTGGGCTTTTCGGTTGCAAGCTGGCACAACGGCAGATTGCTCAGGCGTTTTCTTCGGTGCGCTGGTTGTTGCGGCCTTCGCGTTGCGTAGGCAAATCAGGGATGCGAATCTCGAAATGCGCTCCAACAGGACGGTCTTCCCGAAGCTCGATTGTCCCACCATGCGCGCGGATCAGTTCTTGTGCGATAGCGAGGCCGAGGCCAGTGCCGTCACTACGTGTCGATCCTTTGAAAGCCGTGAAGAGATTGTCGCGTGCCTTTTGTGGCAGGCCGGGACCGGTATCCTCAACACCGATGATCGCCGTTGTCCCAATTCTTCCAGCAGAAATCGTGAGCCGTTTGACGGTCGCCTCATCATTGGTCTGATCGCGTTCCATCGCTTGCACAGAATTCCGGCAGAGATTGCTCAGTACACGGAATAGCTGCTCCGAATCGACATTCAGTTCGAAATCTTCTGGGACAAGATTTTCGAACTCTATGATGCTTTCTGAATTGGGGCTCAGGGTTTCCTGTACGTCCGCGATAATTGTGTGCAGCAGAACGCGGCGCGGGCGCGGTGGTGCTTCTTGCGAGCGACCATAGGCCATCACGCTTTCCGAATAGCTGATTGCGCGGCTGAGTGTGCGAATGAGTTTAGGCGCAAACCGCTGCACCATAGGGTCTTCGGTATCGGCAAGCCGGTCCGACATCAATTGCGCCGAAGCCAGAATATTGCGCATGTCGTGGTTGATCTTGGAAACGGTGAGGCCGAGGTCGGCGAGGTGTTTCTGTTCCTTGAGCGTTCTCTGAAGATCGCTTTGAATATGGGATATCTGGCGCTGGGCAACGCCGAATTCATCCTTGCGGCTTTCAGGCACGAGGATGAGTGCGGGATTGTCCGGCGAGGTGGCGAAATCGATCATGTTACGATGCATGATGCGCACCGGCCGCAGCAGCATTTCGTGAATAATCAGGTAGATCAGGCTTGCCGCTATCACCGAAATGATGAGCGAGATGAAAGTCACATTGCGCGCATAGACGAGCATGGCATGTCGGAGAGGAGCATCCGAGGTCACGATTTCAATGATTCGATCCGGAGAACTGGAAACCGAACCATAGATTCGCAAAATCCTGTTTCCGCCGTTGAACAATGTTCCGAATGCGTCCCAAATGGCAGCAGCTTCGCTGATATTGTTGAGGTCAATGACTTGATCGATCTTGCCAGGAACCTCTGACATGGCGAGCAGACGCGATGCACCGGCTTCACGCATAGCAATGGCCTTGGTACCGGTTGCCAGAAGTACCTTGTCCTGAATATCGCGCGGTACATCCATGTCGCCACCGGCGGCGAGAACTTCACTGACGGCCCCCACGGTATCCAGTCTGGAGCTCATCCAGCGCACACGCATATTGGCGACGGAAGGGACAAAGATCAGAACTTCAGTGATCAGCACTGCAAGCGCCGTCAAGAGCAGCAGTTTGCTTGAAAGCCGGTTGCGCCAGGGCAAACGTGTGAACTGAGTTGGTGAGAGCCGTTCAACGGTCGCAGTCTGAGGGGCCGCTTCAGGGGAAGGCGTGCCTGTGTCTGTGGTCTTTTCAACAACCGCCATAGCCTGCTTCCAATTCAAAGCGCACCGGCCTAATTGCCGCGGTGCTTCAACCGGTGCGCCGTCGAAACGCAATACATAAAGGTAGCCTCCTATATATGGAGCAAACCGATAAATCCAACAGCCTTTGTTCAATCGGTTAAGAACACACTCGCTTCTTAAAGCTCGTGGGGCAGCATTACCGAAATTTAACTCGACGGCTTGAAGTCCTGCGTGCAAAATCTTGGTCGGGAAAAATCCATGCATCCTTATGGGTTGTGTGATTTGCGTGATGTGAAGGCAATCATCATTCTGATACTATTTGCTGGCATTTTCCGCGTCCGACATAGTGGTATTCGAATACGAGGTCCGTCAGGGTGACGGTAAACCTTGCCGGAGAGCTGAATGAAATCCTGGAAGCAGATTGCCTTGTGCCTGCTCATAGCTGCGGTCGCCATTGGTGGCTGGTATGCATATAAGAACAAAAACGACGTGGTGAAAGCTGCGGCAACAGGCGAAGAAACGCCCAAAAGTGGCGGCGGACGTTCAGCGCCGCTCGTGGTTGTCGAGGCGGCCGGCGAAGAGACCATCAATAACCGTTTGACGGCTATCGGTTCGGCAAGGGCTCTTAGTACCGTATCGATAACGCCGTATTCCAGCGGTTATATGACCAAGCTCTACGTCAAGGCCGGCGATAGTGTGAAGGAAGGCGATCCGATTGCCGAGCTTGATGCCGAGACGGAGAAAATAGCCGTCGCCAAAGCCGAAACGGCGTTGAAGGATGCGCAGACGACCCGCCAGCGCATCGCAAAATTGCGGGCGACGAACACTGTAACAGAAGTCCAGGTGGTTGAGACTGAACTGGCAGTCGCCAATGCGCAGCTTGCTTTGCAGGATGCGCAGCTTGCTTTGAGCAGGCGCACAGTCCGTGCACCAATTTCCGGTATTGTTGGCATTCTTCCTGTCAATGTGGGTAACTACATTACTGCACAGACATCCATCGGTCGTATCGATGACCGATCCAAAGTGCTGATCGATATATGGGTGCCGGAGCGGTTCGCGCCGCAAATCAGAGTTGGCCAGCCGTTGACTGCGGAATCGACGGCGTTCCCAGGTGAGACCTACAGCGGCGAGATCAACGCCGTTGACAACATGCTGGATGAGGCCAGCCGCACGCTGCATGTTCGTGCAGAAGTGCCAAATACGCTGGATCGTCTGCGTGCGGGCATGTCATTCTCCGTTACGGTTCTGTTTCCGGGGGATCGCTATCCTTCGGTCGATCCGCTTGCCATTCAGTGGGGTGCGGACGGTTCCTATGTCTGGCGCGTTGAAAACGGCGTCGCCAAGAAAATTGACGCTCGTATCGTACAGCGCAATTCAACCAACATTCTGATCGACGGCCCGGTCAAGCAGGGCGACATGATCGTTACGCAGGGTGTTCAAACCGTACGGGATGACGCACCTGTGCGCGTAAAGAACGAACAAGGCACAGCACTGGCTGATCCTGCCTCGATAAAGCGTGTTGCAGGCTGAGGATGAAAGCGTGACCAGTCACAATTCCCCATCCGGCAACGGCGGATCGACGGCATTATTCATCCGCCGTCCAGTTTTTGCTTTCGTTATCAACGTCCTGATTGTCGTCGCGGGTCTTGCTGCATTCACGGGCGTCGATATTCGCGAACTGCCGGACGTTGACCGGCCTGTCGTAACAATCAGCACAGATTTCAGCGGTGCATCCGCTGAAACCATTGACCGTCAGTTGACGCAGGTTCTCGAGAACGCTGTCGCGCGCGTCTCGGGCGTGAAGTCTATTTCCTCGACATCGTCATTCGAACGCAGCCGTGTCACGGTGGAGTTTAACGACGGCGTAGACCTGAACGTTGCAGCCGCCGATATGCGCGATGCGATTTCCCGTGTCGCCAATGACGTGCCGGAAGAGGCGGACCCATCACGCATCATCAAGGCGGACTCCAATGCCGATCCGGTGATGCGTCTGGCGGTTACGTCCGACACTATGTCCGTCGACGATATGACGGTGCTGGTCGAGGATCAGATCCAGGATATCCTGTCAGCAGTGCCGGGTGTTGCTGACGTCCAGATCAACGGTGACCGCGACAAGATTTTCCGTATCGATATCAATCAGGCGCGCCTTGCGAGCTACGGTCTGACCATCGCCGATATAACCAAGGCGCTGTCCTCCATGGGGCTGGACGCTCCGGCTGGCTCCTTGCGCAGTGCCGATCAGTCCATCGTGGTTCGTGCTACGGCCAATCTGGAAAAGCCTGAGGATTTCGAAAACGTCTACATCAACGGACGCACGCAAATCCGCGATGTCGCAACCGTTACGCTTGGGCCGGATGTCGAGAGCTCGGCAGTTCGTTCGAATGGCAAGACGGCAATCGGTCTCGGCATCGTGCGTCAGGCACAGTCGAATACGCTCGACATTTCGGAAGGCATACGTGCTGCGGTTGCCAATTTGCAGAAGACTTTGCCTGAGGGTGTCAATATTGCGGTCACCAGTGATGATGCGAATTTCATCAATGGTGCAATCCACGAGGTGGAAATCGCGCTGATCGCATCAGTGATCATCGTTGTTGCGATCATTTTCGTCTTCTTGTGGGATATACGCGCTACGCTCATCCCGGCCTTGTCCATGCCCGTCGCCCTCATAGGCACGATTGCAGCCATCTATCTGGCGGGCTTCTCGGTCAATATTCTTACCCTTCTGGCTTTGGTGCTCGCCACAGGTCTCGTGGTGGATGATGCCATCGTGGTGCTGGAAAACGTTGTCCGGCGACGCAATCAGGGTATGGGGCCGCGCGCTGCGGCAGTGCTTGGCACACAGGAAGTCTTCTTTGCCGTTATCGCTACCACGCTGACTTTGGCGGCAGTCTTTGTTCCCATTTCGTTTTTGCCGGGGCAGGCGGGTGGCCTGTTCCGTGAATTCGGCTTCGTTCTGGCGATTGCAGTTCTTCTGTCGTCAGTTGTAGCGCTGACGCTTTGTCCGATGCTTGCCTCGCGTTTCCTCAAGGAAGGAAGTGGGGAAGATGGTGGCCACGGCCCGCTTTTCTTACGTCGTATCGGCGGCGGGCTCGCGAGCTTTTATAAAAAGACGCTGCACATCTGTCTGTCGGCACCATTCGTTGTTGTCCTCGTGGCAATGCTTTTCGCAGGCGCATCCTTTGTCAGCTACGGCCTGATCCGTCAGGAACTGACGCCCTCGGAAGATCGCGCCGTTGCACTGCTGCGTATCAATGGGCCGCAGGGCATCAGTGTGGAGTTTCTCCAATCACAGCTCGACAAGATTGAAGAGGCAGTCCAGCCTCTGCGCGATAGCGGTGAAATCACCACTACCTATGCCATCGCAGGCTCCGGCGGATCGTCAAATAACGGTTTTGTCGTCCTGACATTGGCACCATGGAAGGAGCGCGCACGCAGCCAGCAGGAAATCATGGCTGACATTACCGAGCGCATCAAGGGCATAACGGCGGTGCGTATCTTTACCACCCAGCCGAACAGCCTTGGTATTCGCGGCGCGGGTAATGGTTTGCAGTTTGCCATAGTCGGCAGTGACTATGCCAAGCTACAGCCTGCTGCCCAGGCGGTCGTTGCCGCGCTGGAAAAGGATCCGCGCTTTGTCCAGCCGCGACTTTCTGTGGAGCCGACCCAGCCGCAGCTTTCCGTCGAGATTAATCGCGAACGAGCCTCCGATCTCGGTATCGACATCACCGGACTTGCGAATGCCGTGCAGTCGGTACTCGATGGTCGCAAGATCGGGTCAGTCTATGTTGGGGATCGCAGTTTCGATGTGAAGCTCGTTGCCACAACAAACCCGATCAACGATCCAACCGATCTTGAAAACATATTCATGAAAACAACGGACGGCCGCTATGTACCGATGTCGTCCATTGCAACGGTTGTTGAAAAAGCAGTCCCGCCGCAGCTCAATCGCGAGACGCGCCAGCGGTCGGTTTCTATAACGACAAATCTGCGCGACGATTTTGCGTTGGGTGATGCCTACAAGGCGGCACAGGAAATCGCAGCACCTTTGTTGCCGCCGGGAAGCCATATCATTCCGCTGGCGGAAGCCTCGACGCTCAGCGAAACATCAAGCGGTCTGGCAATGGTGTTCGGTTTTGCCATCATCATCATTCTTCTGGTGCTGGCAGCGCAGTTTGAAAGCTTTGTCAGTGCGCTGATCGTGATGGCGACGGTTCCTCTTGGGCTTGGTTGTGCCGTTTTTGCCATGCTGCTCACAGGCACGAGCCTGAACGTCTACAGCCAGATCGGCCTCGTGCTATTGGTCGGCATCATGGCCAAGAACGGTATCCTGATTGTCGAATTCGCGGATCAATTGCGCGATAAGGGCTTGAGCGTTCGCGAAGCAATCGAGGAAGCATCCAACATTCGTCTTCGCCCTGTCTGCATGACGATGATCTGCGCCGTGCTTGGCGGCGTGCCGCTGGTTTTGGCAAGTGGCGCTGGCGCAGAGGCCCGCGTGGCTTTGGGCTGGGTCATTGTTGGTGGCCTTGGCCTTGCGACGATTGCCACACTTTATGTAACACCAGTCGCCTATCTGCTGCTGGGCCGCTTTACGCAACCCAAAGCCGAGGAGGAAGCCCGGCTTGAGCGGGAACTCAACCATGCCCTCAAAGGGACACCGCCAAGAGGCGGCACGGCTGAACCGGCGGAGTAAACTCAGAACAAAAAACCGGCCTTTTGGGCCGGTTTTCTTTTTCGCAATTTTTAAACTGGCTCACATCTTCATGGCGTCAGTTATCTTCGCGGTCCACGCACCTTCCGGTTTCTTGGTGATGACCGGATCGGAACCGCCGCCGAGAAGTGTTTCCACCGTGCGGTCAGCCGCCGCTACATCAAGGGTGCCATCGGAACCGTCAACCAGCTTGCCGATTTCCTTGACCATACGCTCCTGAACTTCCTTGGTCTGTGCACCGGAAGCATCATTGTCGAGAATGATATCGGCGGCTTCCCCCGGATTTTCGGAGGCATATTTCCAGCCCTTCATCGATGCGCGGACAAAACGGGCAAGCTTGTCGACCATTGCAGGGTCGTCAAGGCTCTTATCAAGGACATATAGCCCGTCTTCCAGTGTCGCGACGCCCTGTTCTTCATAAGGGAATACAACGAGTTGGTCGGCTGGAATTCCGGCGTCGATCACCTGCCAATATTCATTATAGGTCATGGTGGAAATGCAGTCGGCCTGCTTCTGGATCAGCGGGTCGACGTTGAAACCCTGCTTGAGCACAGTCACGCCGTCCTTGCCGCCTTCGGTCGGAATTTTAAGATGGCTCATCCATGACAGGAACGGATACTCATTGCCGCCGAACCAGACGCCAAGCGTGCGACCCTTGAAGTCTTCAGGTTTGGTGATGTTGGTGTCCTTACGGCAGGTCAGCATCATGCCGGACTTCTTGAACGGTTGAGCGATGTTGACGAGCGCGACACCCTTTTCGCGGGTGGCGAGCGCAGACGGCATCCAGTCCACCACCACATCAGCACCACCACCGGCAATGACCTGTGGAGGAGCTACGTCGGGTCCACCCGGCTTAATCTCGACGTCGAGATTTTCGGCTTCATAGAAGCCCTTGTCCTTGGCGACGTAATAGCCTGCAAACTGTCCCTGCGTTACCCATTTAAGCTGCAAGGTCAGCTTGTCGGCTGCCATTGCCGAGCTGCTCATGAGCGCGAGCGCCAGTCCGGCTGTTCCAAGGCATAAAGAAATTGCCTTTTTCATTTCAGTTCTCCTCTGGTTCTTTTTTATTGCGCGCATTTTGCCCGAAAACCGGTTCCCACTTTTCGGAATGCGCTTTGGTCTACCTTATGATGGCAGATGCCAAATCGTTCGGCTCAGGCCCTCCTGTATGAAGGGTGCCAGAATGTCATTTTGCGCTCGATCAGCGCGATCAGCCCATAAGAGAGCGACCCGGCCAGAGCGGCTACGAAAATTTCAGCCCAGACCATATCGACATTCATACGTCCGATTTCCGCAGAGATACGGAAGCCCATACCCACAATCGGCGTACCGAAAAATTCCGCCACGATTGCGCCGATAAGGGCGAGGGTGGAATTGATCTTGAGGGCGTTGAATACGAACGGCATGGCCGCTGGAAGACGCAGCTTGAACAACGTCTGCCAATAATTGGAACCATAGGTTTCCATCATGTCTCGTTCCATCGATCCGGTACTGGCAAGGCCTGCGACCGTGTTTACCAGCATCGGGAAGAAGGTCATGATGATGACGACCGCCGCCTTCGACTGCCAGTCGAAGCCGAACCACATCACCATGATCGGTGCGACACCCACGATGGGAAGTGCTGCAGCCAGAGTGCCGAGTGGCAACAATCCTTTGCGCAGGAAAGGAATCCGGTCGGCGATGATGGCAGTTATGAAACCAAGACCGCAACCGGCGACGTAACCGATAATCACGGCCTTCAAAAATGTTTGCCTGAAATCCGCCCACAAGATCGGTACGGAGGCAGTGATGCGCGCCCAGATTGCCGATGGCGCTGGCAGAAGAACCTGCGGAATGGCAAAGAGCCGGACCGTCACTTCCCAGAGCACCAGCATCGCGATACCGAAGAGCGCCGGCACTGCAATATCCAAAAGCTTTTGACCTACGGGATTGCGGGTCTTCAGGCTTGCTACCCAACCGACAAGCAACCACGAGACAGCGATGAGCGCTATGACCGAAAGAATGCCTGTCATCATGCGGCTGCCCTTTCCGGCTTTGCGCCCATTCGTCGATTCACAAGTTGTGCTGTAATTCCAATCAGTGCAACCAACACAGAAGCCATCAGGGCAGCGACAACAAGCGCGGCCCATATCTGGACCGTCTGTCCATAATAAGAGCCAGCGAGCAGCCTCGCACCGAGGCCGGCGACTGCGCCGGTTGGCAATTCACCGACAATCGCGCCAACGAGGCTGATCGCGACGGCGATCTGCATCGATGTAAAGAGGAACGGCATGGCCGCAGGCCAGCGCAGTTTCCAGAACACCTGCGATCTCGATGCATTGTAGGTGCGCATGAGGTCGAGATGCATCACGTCTGGCGACCGCAGCCCTTTCACCATGCCGACAGCGACCGGGAAGAAGGACAGATAGGTCGAGATGATGGCTTTGGGCAGCAAGCCCGATATGCCAATGGCATTCAGCACCACGATAATCATCGGCGCGATGGCGAGGATCGGGATCGTTTGCGAGGTGATGATCCACGGCATCAGGCTCTTGTCGAGCGTGCGGGAATGCACAATGCCGACCGCGAGAAGAACTCCGAGTGCGGATCCAAGCACAAAGCCGAGCAGCGTGGACGATAATGTTACCCATCCGTGATAGATCAGGCTGCGCTTGGAACTAGGCTTGACCCCGAAGACAGTTTTCCAGATTTCTTCAGCCACCTGATGCGGTGCGGGCAGGACCGGACGGTCCTGATGCATCGTATTGGCAACAAGCGTCGAGAAGGCGATTTCTGTCCCTGCGCGTGTCGCCTGATCCCGCTCGAACGGCGCGTTGAGCACCACCGCCAGGCCGTACCAAAGCGCAATAATGACGGCGAGTATGGTTGCCACCGGAATGAATCTATCGTGCAGAAAGCCTTTCATGGGCGATCTCCAGCACGATGCGGTTGCTGAGTATCCTCAATCATGGATATGCCCCAGACGTAATCCCTCACGAACCCGATGTGCAATCTTTAGAAACGCCTCGGATTCCCGGATCTCCAGCGGTCTGTCTGGACCAAGGTCGCAATCGATGATTTCATGAATGCGGCCTGGGCGCGGGCTCATGACCACAATCTTGGTCGAGAGAAACACCGCTTCCGGGATCGAATGTGTGACGAAAATCACGGTTTTGCGTGTCGCGGCCCAAAGCTTGAGAAGCTGTTCGTTGAGATGATCGCGCACGATTTCGTCCAGAGCGCCAAAGGGTTCGTCCATCAGCAGCATATCCGGGTCGAATGATAATGCGCGAGCTATCGATGCGCGCTGTTGCATGCCGCCGGAAAGTTGCCAGGGATATTTTTTGCCGAAGCCCGCAAGGTTCACAAGCGCGAGGTTTTTCTCGATGCACGCGCGCCTCTCTGCCTTCGAGAACCCCATAATCTCGAGCGGCAGGCTGATATTGTCTTCGATGGTGCGCCACGGAAACAGGGCCGCCGCCTGAAATACATAACCGTAGGATCGGTCGAGGCGGGCTTGTTCAGGCGTCTTTCCGTTCACCGTTACGGAGCCTGATGTCGGCTGTTCCAGATCGGCCACGACGCGCATCAGCGTGGTCTTGCCGCATCCCGAAGGTCCGATGAAGGAAACGAACTCGCCGCGCTTGACGGCAAGATCAATGTTGGACAGCGCATGGACCGGCCCGTCATTCGTCTCGAAGACGAGCGACAAGTCTTTGATGTCGATCACTGTCTGCGCATTTGCCTCGCCCCTCTCCGGGGCCATGCTGTCATTCAAACTCATGCGCGGTTCCCGAAGCTGGACGATGGCCATGTCTCAGACCCCTATCGGCATATGTTCGGCGCTGCGCTCCACTTTGCGCGGCGCAACGATTTCTTTCCATTGCGACAGCGCACGATTGACCGGGCCATTCGGCTCACGCTCGATGAAGCGTCCGTCGCCCGGCTCTGCCGTGACGTGCCCCTTGTCGAATGCGATACGCCCACGTGAAAGCGTCATCTTCGGCAGGCCCTTGAGTTCAAAGCCTTCGAACACGTTGTAATCAATGGAGGAATGCTGCGTTTTTGCAGAAATCTTCTTGGTTGCCTCTGGATCCCAGATGACGAGGTCAGCATCTGCGCCCGGCAACACTGCGCCTTTCTGCGGATAGATGTTCAAAATCTTGGCGATGTTGGTCGAGGTGACAGCCACGAATTCATTGGGTGTCAGGCGACCGGTACGAACTCCGCGAGTCCAGAGCACGGGAAGCCGTTCTTCCAGACCACCTGTACCGTTTGGAATCTTGGTGAAATTGCCGATGCCATAGCGCTTTTGTTCGGTGGTGAATGCGCAATGGTCGGTCGCAACGCATTGCAGGCTGCCCGCTGCAAGGCCGGCCCACAGACTATCCTGATTGACCTTGTCACGAAACGGCGGCGACATTACACGGCGTGCCGCATAATCCCAATCCCGATTGTGATATTCGCTTTCATCAAGCGTCAGATGCTGAATGAGCGGCTCGCCATAAACACGCATACCCTTCTGGCGGGCGCGGCGGATCGCTTCATGGCCTTGCTCGCAGGAAACATGCACGACATAGAGGGGAACGCCTGCCTGATCAGCAATCATGATGGCACGGTTGGTCGCTTCGCCTTCCACTTCCGGTGGGCGCGAATAGGCGTGGGCTTCCGGCCCATCGTTGCCCTCGGCCATCAGCTTGGCCTGCAATTGCGCAGCGATATCGCCGTTTTCGGCATGAACGAGCGGCATGGCACCCAGTTCAGCGCAGCGCTGGAACGAGGCGAACATTTCATCGTCATTCACCATCAGCGCGCCCTTATAGGCCATAAAATGCTTGAAGGTGTTGATGCCGCGCTTCACAACTTCCGGCATTTCATTGAAAGCGCGTTCGCTCCAGCCGGTGATCGCCATATGGAATGAATAGTCGGTGCGGGCCTTGCCTGCCTTCTGGAACCATTCCTGCAATGCGTCGAGCAGATTGCCTTCCGGTCCGGGCAGCACGAAATCGACAACCATCGTCGTGCCGCCGGCAAGGGCTGCCGCAGTGCCGGTGTCGAAATCGTCGGAGGAATAGGTGCCCATAAAGGGCATTTGCAGATGAGTGTGCGGGTCGATACCGCCCGGCATGACATAGCAGCCGGATGCATCTATGACTTCATCGCCGGAGAGATTGTCGCCGACAGCAACAATCTTTTCGCCTTCGATGAGAACATCGGCTTTAAAGGTGCGGTCAGCCGTAATAACGGTTCCGCCTTTGATGACCTTTGCCATTGTTCGTCGTTCCCCTTTTTGGTTTTGTTGCGAACAGTAGCAGTAGTGGATGGTTGTGAAATCAGCTTACAATTTCAGCAGTCTCCAATACCGCATGCAGAAGCACGTCGGTTCCCGCCGACGCCCATTCCTTCGAAATATCCTCGTCTTCGTTGTGACTGAGACCGTCTACGCATGGACACATAACCATCGCAGTCGGCGCAACGCGATTGACCCAGCAGGCATCGTGGCCCGCGCCAGAAACGATGTTACGGTGGCTATAGCCGAGCCGTTCCGCCGCGTTGCGGATCGCCACCACGCAGCCATCATCAAAGGTCACCGGGTCGAAATGTCCGGCCACTTCAATCTCGATGCCGATGCCCAGTTCTGCGGCGATCTTCGGCGCTTCCTTTTCAAACCGCGTTTTCATGTCGTCCAGCACATCTTGGTTGGGCGAGCGGAAATCGACCGTGAAAACGATCTGGCCCGGCAGCACGTTGCGTGAATTGGGTGAAACGTCGATATGGCCGACGCCGCCCACCGCATCCGGCTGGTGAGACATGGCGATTTCGTTGACGAGCTGCAGCATCTTGCCAAGGCCAAGGCTTGCATTCTTGCGCATCTTCATAGGCGTAGAGCCGGTATGCGCCTCCTTGCCGGTCAAGGTTACCTGCAGCCACCACAGCCCCTGGCCGTGATTGACCACGCCGATATCCTTGTGCTCGGCCTCTAGGATTGGCCCTTGTTCGATATGAAGCTCAAACATTGCATGGATTTTACGCTGCCCAACCGGTTCACTACCTTTCCAGCCGATGCGCTCCAGTTCGTCTCCGAATTTCTTGCCTTTGGCGTCGGTGCGCTGATAAGCCCAGTCCTGCTCGTGGACACCGGCAAAAACACCGGACGAGAGCATGGCCGGGGCAAAACGCGTGCCTTCCTCATTCGTCCAGTTGACGACGACGATAGGTCGCTTTGTCTTGATATTCATATCGTTGAGCGTGCGCATGACTTCGAGGCCGCCGAGCACGCCCAGCACGCCATCGAATTTACCGCCCGTCGGCTGCGTGTCCAGATGGCTGCCCATATAGACCGGATCGGCGTCGGAATCTTCGCCGGGGCGCGTGAAGAACATGTTCCCCATCGTGTCGACGCCCATGGTAAGCCCGGATTTTTCGCACCAGCTCTGAAACAGTTTGCGGCCTTCGCCGTCTTCATCGGTCAAGGTTTGGCGGTTATTGCCACCGCGCACACCAGGCCCTATCTGGGCCATGTCCATCAGACTGTCCCAAAGACGATCGCCGTTGACTCTAAGATTGCTGGTGAGCACCATGCGCTCTGCCTCCGCATTATGTATGTGCGTTCAAATTCGAGCCATTATACTGCTAGCTCGTATCCACCCGCCAATATATGTTCCCACGACCTGGCTCTTTGGCCACAATATTCTTGCCTTGCGGGCAAAAACTTGACTAGTTGGTCAAATTGCAGGCTAGAAGAGCGTTTGAATATGGTCAAGCGCTTTTGAAAAATTCTACACTGCTGAAAGGTGTCAAATGGCCACAGCTCCTTCAGACTCACGGACCGACACAGTCGGAAACGAGAAGATGTCGAACGAGAAATCGGAAGGTGCGACGCGTATTCAGGGTATAAATCGCAGGCTTATCCTCGACGCAGCACTCGAGGTTTTTTCAGCCTACGGATTTCGGGGGTCGACGGTTGATCAGATCGCCGAGAAGGCGGGCATGTCCAAGCCGAACCTGCTCTATTATTTTCCGCGCAAGCAGAACATCTACGTGACCGTGCTGGAAGATACGCTCGCCACCTGGCTGGAGCCTTTCGAGCACATCGACCCTGAGGGTGACCCGCTGGACGAGTTGCGCCGTTATATCGCCGTGAAGTTGGAAATGTCGGCGAAAAAGCCGGAGGCCTCGCGCCTTTTTGCCAATGAAATTCTACACGGCGCTCCGGCAATCTCCGATTTTCTGAAAGGACATCTGAAGCAGTTGGTGGATGAAAAGGCGAGGGTTATTCATCGATGGATAGCTGAAAAGCGCTTAGCACCCGTCGATCCTTATCACCTGATTTTCACCATATGGGCTGTTACCCAGCACTATTCGGATTTCTCCGTGCAGGTCGGCGCCGTTCTCGGTCGGCGTTCGGAGGAGGTTGGGTTCTATGATGAAACGGCCAAAGCATTGAGCGCCATCATTCTTGACGGTATCCGCCCACGGAACGAAAATCCGCCATCATGAAAACGATTCTTATTGCAGCAGCCATTGTCCGGGACGAAGCGGGCCGTTTCCTTCTTGTGCGCAAGCGCGGCAGCGAGATATTCTTCCAGCCCGGCGGCAAGATTGACGCAGACGAGCAACCTGAAATCGCGCTTGTGCGTGAGATCAAGGAAGAGCTTGGCATTCTCATTGACGAGAGCCAGTTGCGCTACGCGGCAAAGATGTCGGCGCCCGCCGCCAACGAAGACGATGCAACGGTCGAGGCGGAATTGTTTCATCTGACATTGAAAGCCGGGCAGGTGCCGGTAGCGTCAAGCGAGATCGAAGAGCTGCTGTGGAACGCGCCAGGTGACACAACGCGTCCCGTCGCTCTGTTGTCGCAGTGCATTCAAATGCGTTTCGCGAAGGATTACTGAGCCCTTCGCGGCTCTACACGATTTCCATCCTTATCGAACAGGTGCAGGTGTTGGGTGGGAAAACTCACGTGAACTGTACCTTGCGCGTGTAGGGCATCGCGATCGAGCGTGAAAACTTTGAACGGCAATCCATGCAGACTGAGATGCAGGATAATACCGAAGCCAGTCGGCTCAACCAGATCCACATGCGTCGGGAGATTGCCTGCTTGTTCCATCGTCACATGCTCGGGCCGGATACCGAGTGTCGCCTTGTCTCCGTCGTCAAGGAACATGGGCGACGCCAGTGCGATCTGCGTTCCGTCCGCGAGGCTCAGATGGGCTTTGCCGTCTTGTTCCCGGTAGGTGACCTCCAGAAAATTCATCGCGGGTGAGCCGATGAATCCCGCCACGAAAAGGTTCGCAGGACGGTCATAGAGTTCGAGCGGCGATCCGACTTGCTGCACCACACCACCATGCATGGCGACGATACGATCGGCAAGTGTCATAGCTTCGATCTGATCGTGGGTAACATAGATCGAGGTTGCTTTCAGCTCACTGTGCAATTTCTTGATTTCGGCACGCATCTGCTCGCGCAGTCGAGCGTCGAGATTGGAAAGCGGTTCGTCAAAGAGAAAAGCCTTTGGTTGGCGCACAATAGCGCGGCCCATTGCGACACGCTGGCGCTGCCCACCTGAAAGCGCCTTCGGGCGTCGCTCCAGAAATGGTTCAAGACCGAGTTTGGTGGCTGTCGATTTGATGGCGCTCGCGATCTTTTCTTTCGGTGTTTTGCGCAGCCGCATACTGTAGCTCATATTGTCGGCCACACTCATATGCGGATAGAGCGCGTAGGACTGGAAGACCATCGCAATGTCGCGGTCTTTTGGCGCAAGCTCGTTGACACGCTTGCCACTAATCTGCACCTGACCGGCAGTTATCTCTTCAAGTCCGGCAATCATGCGCAAGAGCGTAGACTTTCCGCAGCCGGAGGGCCCGACCAGGACAATGAACTCACCGTCTTCGATCTCAAGATCGACACCGTGAAGAACGGCCAGTTCGCCATACCCCACATGGCCAGGTTGGGATCGGAGAGAATATTGTTCGGTTCGCTCATCAATCCGAGTGCGTAGAACCAGTGCGGCAACGGACCGATGACAGGATTGAAAAGCCAGGCCCAATTCAGACCCGAGAGAAATGTAGGCACAGCCCACGGCAGGAAGACCAGAGCTTGAGCGATACCGCGTCCGGCAAAGGGCTTGTCCAGGAGCAACGCCAGAATTAGCCCAAAGACGAATTGCAACAGAACGGAACCGCCGGTCCACCACAGGGTGTTTTTAAGCGCGTCATAGAAAGAACTGTCATCGGCGAGCGTGCGAAAATGCTCCAGTCCGATGAAGTCGCCAGAGAATGGATTGAGGAGTTGTATGTCGCGGAACGCATAGGAAATACCAAGAACCAGCGGCACGAGCATGATCGCACCGATCAGGATCAACGCTGGAGCGCTATAAAGGTAAGGTTCCGATGCATGGGCAAGCCGCTGCAGGAAATTGCGTCTGTCTTGTAGAGGGATAGTGGTGGTCATCACTCGCTTTCCCGTTGGAGCGTGGATGGGCTGCGACATGAAAGTTCGCGCCAATTCAGGGGACAGGCGCGGATGATCCGCGCCTGTCTTCTCGGCTTACTTTTTGCCAGCCAGGAATTTTTGCTGCGCCTTGGTCAGATACTCTGCCCATTGGTCAGCCAGTTCGTCGGGGGTGATTTCACCCAGCAATGCCTGCTGCGATGTCTTGATGACGAGCGAATCCTTGAAGAAGGCGAATTCTTCGAGGTAAGTCGGCATAACAGTCGGCGTCACGTCCTTGTCGGAAAGCTCGTCGAACCAACCTTTGAATTGAGGCGTCTTATAGAATGGGTCGTCCTGTGCGGATTTCAGAACCGGCAATGCTCCGGTTCGCTTGTTCCACGTGACATTACCCTCCGGACCTTCCAGTGTCGCAATCAGCTTCCAGGCCAGATCCTTGTTCTGGCTGCCACTCATGATTGACCAGCCAGCAAAGCCGATAGTCGGGAAGGCTTTGCCATCCGGCCCCTTTGGCATAATGGTAACACCAAAATCCTCCGGCTTCATACGTTCGGCAATGGCTATAAGTGCGTCCGGGTCCTGATTGAGGAAGGCACAGGTGCCGCTATAGAAACCGGCCACGGTTTCATTGAAGCCCCAGTTGACGCTGTCCTTGGGCGCAAGGCCGTTCTTGTAAAGATCGACGACCCAGGCAATGCCCTTCTTCCAGCCGTCGCTGTTCATGGTCGAGGTGCCATCCTCGTTGAAAAACGTATTGTTGCCTGCCATCGATGCGCCAAAGATGGCCCAACTGTTGAGGCCACCCGGTCCGCCGCGCAGACAGTAGCCAGACTTGCCCGGAAGCGCTGAAATCTTCTTCGAGGCTTCAAGGAATTCGTCCATGGTCTTCGGCGGTTCGGAAACACCGGCTTCCGCAAGCAGTTTCTTGTTGTAGAACATGGCATTCAGGTAGAAGCCATAAGGCAGCATGTAGGCCGTGTCCTTGACGCTGCGGCCAAGTTCCAGCGCACGGTCAGTCAGGTCTGGCGTGGTCTGCCATTCCTTCAGATACGGCTCTAGGCTTTCCAACATTCCGTTGTTGGCATAGAGCGAAACCCAGGTGTCCGGCATTTCCATGACGTCGGGAATTTCGCCCGACGACACCATGGTCGCAAATTTCTGGAAAGATTCACCCCATGGCAGGGAGATGATTTCCACTTTCGTGCCGGGGTTTGCTGCTTCAAATTTAGCAACGATAGACTTCAGCGTTTCGGTGCGTTCCGGACTGGTGATGACTTCCACCAGCTTCAAGGTCGTATCGGCCATGGCCGTACCGCTCATCAACATGGCGGCGAATGCGGTTGCGATCAGTTTTTTCATGTGTCGTTCCCCTTTATTATCCTCACGACTGTTTGTTTATGCGGTGGATGCGGCGATTGCCTCCTCAAGGTCCCGCCACAAGGCCTCCGTACCTTCCAGGCCGACATGCAGACGGACGGAGCGCGGATCGATGCCAAACGTATGCGCGGAATTGGGCTGGGCGCGTTGCTGCAACACAACCTCGCCAGGGACGATCAGGCTTTCATGCCCACCCCAGCTCACACCGAGTTTGAACAACTTCAAATGATTGCAAAGTGTCCGAACGTTCACGCTGTCGTTGAAAATGACCGAAAAAAGCCCAGAGGTGCCCGATAATCCGGCAGGAAGACGATTGGCCAATGCTGGGTGGCAGACAGTTTCGACAATATCGAGTGCCTGCAGGCGTTTGGCGATTTCCAGCGCGGATGCTTCATGTGCTTTCATCCGGGTGGGTAAAGTGCGCATGCCTCGGACAAGCAGCCAGGCATCAAAGGGTGAAAGCTTACCGCCAAGATAGGGATAGGTCTCCGCCCGGATCATGTCGACGAGAACTTTCGATCCGGTTACAACGCCGGCCACGACATCGCTGTGTCCACCGAGATATTTGGATGCAGAATGCACCACGAGATCAACGCCGAGCGTCAACGGACGCTGAAAGATCGGACTTGCCCAACTGTTGTCGATAATGGTGAGGACGCCATTGCGCTTGGCGATGGCGGCTAACGCGCCAACATCATGGGCTTCCATGACCCAGCTCGTCGGGCTTTCCATATAGAAGAGCTTGGCACCGGGGAGGGCTTGCGCGACCGCTTCTTCGTCGCGGCCATCGATATACTCGACTTCGACACGCATGCGCTTCAGGATCGTGCCGAACAGACGGAATGCATCGGGATAGACATGGCGCACGGCGACAATACGATCTCCCGGCTGAACAAAAGCCAGAACGCTTGCTGAGATCGCCGCCATGCCGCTCGCAAAGCCCAGCGCGTCTTCACCGCCTTCCAGCTTGGCCAGCATTTCTTCAAATGCCCGCACAGTGGGGTTCAGGCCGCGCGTATAGATAGGCCTCACCTTCTCGCCCCGATAGGAGGCGACCATGTCGTCATAGCTTGGAAAGGTGAAAAGCGATGTCTGCACGATGGGCGGTACGACGGCGTCGAAGGCGTTGCCTTCATCATGCGCAACTGTGAGTGCAGCGAAATCGAGCGGGGCCATCCCGTCAGTCATTTGGACATTTCCTTGATGTCTTCCTCGACGATGTCGAGGATTTTCAGAGTTTCATGCCTTGCGGTCTCAGGATCCTGAGCCACGATGGCGTTGAAGAGTGTGCGGTGGAATGGAAAGGTCCGTCGTGCAAAATCAGGCCGATCAAATGGCTCCGACCAGAAACTGACAAAGGCATCGCGCATCTGTTCCAGTAATTGCCCAAATAGCGGATTGTGGGTGGCGTCATAAATGGCGAGGTGAAAAGCGAGATCTTCCGGACCAGATGTGCCCTTGGCGAGGTGCACCCGCTCCATCTCGTTGAGCTTTTCCTCGATTATTATCAGGTCTTCGGCAGTTCGTTTGCGGGCGGCAACCATGCTGGCTTCGGCTTCGATGCCGCGCCGTATCTCCAGCGTCTGCAGCAAGGCATCGCGCAATTGGGTGGGATTGAAGGAAAGCGGCATGTGAATCGTGGCCGCTGTGATTGGCTTGAGAAGATAGGTGCCGCTGCCTTTGCGGGTCTCAATGACACCGAGGGCCTGAAAATGTCGGATTGCCTCCCGAATGGTGGAGCGCCCGACGGCAAGTGCGGTCATGAGTTCCCGTTCAGCGGGCAGGCGATCGCCTGCTTGAAGCTGCGCAGTCTGGATATAGGTGGCAAGTGCCTCCGTGACCTGCCGCGCCCGGTCCATGGGCGGCAGAGGTGCTATGGAAAGCTTCCCATCTCCCATTGCAAAAATCCTGTCCTGATTGTCTGCTTTAGTGACGACAGCTTGACCAGACCTGTTCCCACTTATGATTAAATTGGTCTGACATCATAGTACTATGGCGCAAAAACTTGCCCTGTCAAGCCGTGAGACTGGCAATTTCATTTGCATGTGAATGGACCATTCGCATGCGCAGTTTTTCTTATTGCGGACAGAAGAGGTTGCCCCTATCAATCCGGTGAGGAGGCAACGTATTGTTTGCGTTGCGAGGGAGTGAAATCGCATGCAGTTAAAAGCAGCAGAAAAGCAGACGCTTGGCCGTACCGGTCTGACCGTAACTGCGCTTGGTTTAGGAACGGCGCCTTTGGGCGGGCTTTATGCTCCTGTGTCCCGTGCCGATGCGAATGCTTTGCTGGAAGCCGGTTGGAACAGCGGTATCCGTTATTTCGACAGCGCGCCGATGTATGGTTATGGTCGCTGTGAGCATCTGCTTGGCGATATGCTGCGCGAAAAGAGCGAGCGCGCAGTTGTTTCCACCAAGGTCGGGCGCTTGATGGCCAATGAGCGCGCTGGCCGCACGTTACCGCCAGCGCCGCCAAAGAATCCGCTCGATTCGGGCTGGCACAATGGCCTCAATTTCCGTGAGGTTTTTGATTACAGCTATGATGGCGTCATGCGTAGCTTCGATGACAGCCAGCAGCGTCTTGGCTTTCCGGAAATCGATCTTCTGTATGTTCATGACATTGGCCGCGTGACCCATGCCGACAGGCACGAATTTCACTGGAACGCGCTGACCAAGGGTGGCGGCTTCCGTGCGCTGACCGAACTGCGTGAGGCAGGCAACATCAGAGGTTTTGGTCTTGGTGTGAACGAATGGCAGATCATTCGCGATGCGCTTGAAGAGGCTGATCTTGATTGTTCGCTTTTGGCCGGACGTTATTCGCTACTCGATCAGGTGTCGGAAAAGGAATTTCTGCCGCTGGCGCAAAAGCGTGGCATGGCGTTGGTGATTGCTGGTGTGTTCAATTCCGGCATTCTGGCTGCGCCGCGCGGCGGCGAACAGAAGTTCGATTATGCCGATGCGCCTGCTGAAATCATTGCTCGCACCAATCGCCTGCACGACATTTGCGATGAGTATCATGTCCCGCTTGCTGCTGCCGCCATGCAGTTTCCGATGAGACATGAGGCAGTCAGCTCCATTCTGATTGGTGTGCGTTCGCCAGAACAGATCAGGCAGAATGTCGTCTGGTTCGAGCAGTCGATACCGGACGAATTCTGGACGACGCTTCGCTCGGAAGGTCTCATTTCCTAATCATGACTTCCAAAGTTCTCTGCGTCGGTGCCCTGACCATGGACACCATTCTCCGCCTTGATGAACTCCCACACACGGCAGGTAAATATCTGCCGCGCGAAGCCGTAGAAATCGCGGCTGGCATGGCTTCAAGTGCAGCCGCTGCCATTGCCCGGCTTGGCGGTAACGTGGCGCTCTGGGCTTCTGCCGGACTTGATCCGGTGGGCGACCGCGCCGTCGCGGAGCTTGAAGCAGAAGGCATCGATTGTTCCTATATCCGGCGGCTGAAAGGCACGCGTACTGCATTTTCTTCGATCCTTGTCGATGCGAGCGGTGAACGCATCATCGTGCCTTTTTATGATAGCAGGCTAGCAAGTCCGTCTGATCCGGTGCCGCCGATTGCGACGGGAGCCTATGCGGCTGTCATGACCGATGTGCGTTGGCCGTGGGCCGCTGAAACGGCGCTTCGTGCCGCACGCAATGCCGGTATTCCGGCTATATTGGATGCCGATACCGCGCCTGTCGAATTGCTGGAAACGCTGTTACCACTCGCAACCCATATCGTAGCATCAGAACCTGCAGCAATCAGCGTGGCAGGGACGACAGATTTGAGCGAATGTGTCCGTATTCTTGCCAATCGTTATGATGTATTCACGGCAGTCACCGCTGGCGCAGATGGCTGCTATTGGGCGGAAGGTGCTGGCAAACCCGTTTCCCACGTGGCTGGCTTCAAGGTCGATGCAGTGGATACGCTGGCTGCGGGCGACGTGTTCCATGGTGCTTTTGCACATGGTTTGGTTGAGGGCAAACCGATCACGGACGTCATTCGCTTTGCCAATGCCGCAGCCGCCATTAAATGCACGCGTTTCGGCGGACGAGCCGGTTCACCACATAAAGCGGAAGTTCTTTCGTTCATCGAAAGCGGCGTTGTTCCAACTCGATAGGTCGAGTGTAGGACATCTTCCTCCCTCATCCTGAGCCGGTGCGAAGCACCGTGTCGAAGGAATAGGGCAGGCATTTGGTCCGCTTTCCCTCGTCCTTCGAGACGCTGTTTTCAACAGCTCCTCAGGATGAGGGGGGGGGATATCAGCGCTCTGAACTGACTCGCGTTTCAGGTATTTTGCTTTCTCTCCCATTCTCCCAAAATCATACGATTACACACTGAACCCGAATTGACTATTTACTAACATGTTAGTATGTGCAAACTTAAAGTTCAAATTTGGGAGGAGCCAGTTTTGGCACACGATAATTCTGGTCGGGAGCGCTTTGGGCTCTCTGCAGCGCTTACGACGCCATTCGATGCGGACGGCAAAATCGATGTCAGTCGTGCGCTTAGCCATGCACGCGCACGACTTGACAATGGCTGCTCAAGCGTGACCTTGTTTGGCACCACAGGCGAAGGTTCGTCGATCGCGGATGCCGAACGTGCGGCACTTCTGGATAGCTTCATTGCTCAAGGCTTTGAGGCTTCCAACATCGTAGTCGGCGTTATGGAAAACTCGGTTGCCGATGCGATCCTGCAGGCAGGCGACGCGCTGCGTCGCGGCTGCAAGGCCATTCTTCTGGCGCCTCCGTCCTATTTCAAGAACCTTTCCGATGATGGCCTGTTCAACTGGTTTTCTGCTGTCTTCAAAGGTCTTGGAGATAATGCGCGCAGCATCATTCTTTACAATATTCCGTCGGTTACTGCCGTGGAGCTTTCAGTCGATCTTATCAGTCGTCTGCGTGCAGCTTTTGGCGGCATCATCATCGGCGTGAAGGATTCATCCGGTAACTGGGCCTTTACGGAAAAGCTGCTTGCAGCGCACAAGGACATTGCGATCCTGATCGGTGATGAGCGCGATCTTGCTGCTGGCGTACGCCTCGGCGGGCAGGGCGCTATTTCCGGCATGGCCAATCTGTTCCCGGATCGTCTTCTGCGCATGGTCAACGATGGTCAGGACGACGCTGAACTCGTAAGCACCGTACAGCAGTTGCTGAACTATCCGGTCACGCCTGCAGTCAAGGCTATGGTTGCCCGTCATACGGGCGATATGGAATGGCGTCGCGTGCGTGCGCCGCTCGTTTCACTCAACGACGCGGATTTCAATGCAATTGGCAGTGTATTCGACCGTTTGCATATGGCAAAAGCGGCCTGACCACGGCATAAGCAAACGGGACTGAGAGGGGACAGGCTTTGGCGGAAGATCACAGCGAACCGGTAAAATTGCGGGACAAGGCTTATCAGAGCTTCACCCAGCATTTGCTGGCACGTGATTTCCATCCGGGCCAATTCGTTTCTCAGCGTCAGCTCGTCACCATGACGGGATTGCCGCTCGGTGCGATCCGCGAACTGATCCCGCGTCTTGAAGCGGAAGGTCTTATCAAAACTGTACCGCAGCGCGGGCTTCAGATTGCGCATATCGATCTCAATCTCATCCGCGAGGCGTTTCAGTTTCGCCTTTTCATCGAGAAAGAGGCGATTGCCATCTTCTGTCAGGCGGCATCTGATGAACTGTTACGTTCGTTGCGCGCCGAGCACGAAGATACATTGAATCGGGCTATGAGCGAAGGCGAGACGCCGGAGCTTGAAGAACGGGCACAGAATATCGACTGGAGTCTGCATGACACCATCGTCGGCTCGCTCGACAATGAAATCATCTGGCGTGCCTACCAGACAAACACGATCAAGATGCGCCTGATCAATCAGGAGCGGTTCCGCATAACCGGGCGCGTTATCCCGGTGATGCAGGAGCATTTAGCCGTCCTTGCAGCAATCGAAACACGAGATCCGCAGACTGCCATGGATGCCATCGCCGTTCACATCAACAACGCACGGAAGCTGGCTTTGCAGATTTAACGACCAGGGCTAGGCAAGAGGAGTTGCCGGGCCGGAAAAATTATAGGGGAGGAGAATGCAATGAATCTATTACGTCCAACACGTCGTCAGTTTCTGGCGGGAACAGCAGCAATCGCTGCGTCTGGCATGACGGGCATAAGTCCGTCTTTCGCCCAGTCGACCGTCGATTGGAAGAAGTATGCTGGCACAACGCTTGAAGTAAACCTCATCAAGAGCCCGCGCGGCGAAATCCTTCAGAAATATCAGAAGGAATTCGAAGATCTGACCGGCATCAAGGTGAACTCCGAGCAGATGCCGGAACAGCAGCAGCGCCAGAAGGCCGTGATCGAGCTGACTTCGGGCCGTCCAAGCTTCGACGTCATTCACATCAGCTATCACGTTCAGAAGCGTCAGTTTGAAAAGGGCGGCTGGCTTGCCGACCTGAACCCATTCCTGAAAGACCCGACGCTGACCGATGCGTCGCTTACAGAAGATGATTTCGCAAGCGCCGGCCTGACCTTCGCCAAGGATGCCAATGGCCGCTTTGGCGCACTGCCGTTCTCGGTCGATTACTGGATCATCTATTGGAACAAAGAACTCTTTGCCGCCAAGGGCATCGAGTTCCCGAAGACCTTTGAAGAGCTGGTCGCAGCCGCTGAAGCGCTTACCGATCCATCGACCAACACCTATGGTTTCGTCGCACGCGGCATGAAGAATGCCAATGCGCCGGTCTATACCAGCCTCCTGCTCGGCTATGGCAAGCAGTCGGTTGATGCTGATGGCAACCTGCAGACGGATTCGGCTGAAGGTATTGAAGCTGCCAAGCTCTATCAACGCCTGATGACCAAATCGGCGCCTCCCGGCGTTGCGGGCTTCAACTGGGCTGAATGCCAGTCGAACTTCCTGCAGGGCCGTGTCGGCATGTGGCTTGACGGTATCGGTTTTGCGCCACCGCTTGAAGATCCGAACAAGTCGCGCGTTGTCGGCAAGGTTGGCTATGGCGTCATGCCAGCAGGCCCGAGCGCACAGGCAGCACCGACGACCGGCGACGGCATCGGTGTGACCGAAGCTTCCAAGAACAAGGAAGCTGCATATCTCTACTGCCAGTGGGCGATTTCCAAGGAAATGGGTGCTCGCCTGTTACAATCTGGGTCGGGCGTTCCGTTCCGCAAGTCGGTCATCGACGATGAAGCAGTGCGCAAGGGCGTCACCATGCCGGCAGGCTGGGTGGAAGCGCTTTCGAAGTCTGCCCCGATCAGCGAACTTTGCCTGCCGGTCATCGTGCCCGTCACGGAATTCCGCGACATTATCGGTGTTGGCCTCACCAATCTTCTCAATGGTGCTGACGCAGAAGCTGAAATGAAACGCGCGACGGAAGAATTCCGGCCGGTCCTCGCACGGAGCGAAGGAAAATGACATCTGCCGCCCCGATAGGAGCAAAAGCGGAAGCTGCTGCCAAAGCAGCTTCCTCCACCAAGTCGGTCACGAGCCGCTTGCGGCCCAGTTACTGGCCGTTTGTTCTTCCAGCCTTGATCACTGTCGGGGCGGTGATCGTCTTCCCGTGGGTGTTTACGCTCTGGATGAGTGCCAACCAGTGGCAGCTTGGTGGAGAGCAGAGCTTTGTCGGCTTCGACAATTATCTGCGTCTTGCAACCGATATGCGTTTCTGGGAATCCATGTGGCACACGGTTGTTTACACGGTTCTGTCCGTCGTGGCCCCGATGATATTGGGTACGATTGCAGCGCTGGTCTTTGACAGCAAACTGCCCATGCGCGGGCTGTTGCGCGGTATCTTCGTCATGCCGATGATGGCAACGCCGGTGGCGGTCGCCCTTGTCTGGACGATGATGTATCACCCGCAATTGGGTGTGCTCAATTACCTGCTTTCACTGATCGGCATTCCGCCGCAGGAATGGATCTTCAACCAGAGCACGGTTATCCCGTCGCTGGTTGCTGTTGAAACCTGGCAGTGGACGCCGCTGGTCATGCTGATCGTGCTGGGTGGCCTTGCGTCTATGCCGCGCGATCCGTTTGAAAGCGCGGAAATCGATGGTGCCAATGGTTGGCAGAAATTCCGTTACATCACGCTTCCGATGATCCTGCCGTTTATCATGGTTGCCGTCATCATCCGCTCGATTGATGCGCTGAAAAGCTTCGACATCATCTTTGCGATGACGCAGGGCGGCCCGGGAACGGCGTCGGAAACCATCAATATCTATCTCTATAATGTGGCGTTTTCCTATTACGACATTGGCTATGGATCGGCGATTGCCGTGGTGTTCTTCATTGTCATTATCGCCATGTCGATGATCCTTCTGGCGCTGCGCCAGCGGACCAAGTGGAACGCTTGAGGACCGATCATGGCACGCAAGTCAATTCTTTCCAAGCTTGGCACGGCACTCATGGTTTTCGTCATTGTGTCGCCTGCAATCTTCTTCTTCGTTTGGATGTTGTCGCTTTCGCTCAAATATGAAATCGACAACGGCGCTTATCCACCGATCCTGATCCCCGACCGCATAGCGTGGTCGAACTATACCGGAATTTTCGAGACCAACGACTTCCTGCTCTATTTCTGGAACAGTCTTCTGGTCACAGGAACCGCGACCTTGCTGGCATTGATTGTCGGCGTTCCGGCAGGTTACGGCATTGCGCGACTGCGCGCCAACAAGTCGGCAATCGTCATCATGATTGCACGTATGACGCCGGGCCTGTCTTACCTGATCCCGCTGTTCCTTTTGTTCCAGACCTTGGGCCTGCTTGGCACGCTCTGGCCGCAGATCATCATCCATCTGGTCGTCACCGTTCCAATCGTGATCTGGATCATGATCGGCTATTTCGAGACAACACCGATGGAGCTTGAAGAAGCAGCCATTATCGATGGTGCATCGTCGTGGCAGGTGTTCATGAAGGTTGCACTGCCAATTGCCAAGCCCGGCGTTGTGGTGTCGCTCATCCTCGCGGTGATCTTCTCGTGGAACAATTTCGTTTTCGGCATCGTGCTCGCAAGCCGCGAGACACGCACCCTGCCGGTCGCGGTCTATAACATGCTGTCCTTTGAACAGGTCAGTTGGGGTCCGCTTGCCGCCGCAGCACTCGTGGTCACATTGCCGGTCCTGTTGCTGACAGTTTTCGCGCAGCGCCAGATCGTTGCGGGTCTGACCGCAGGCGCCGTCAAATAAGAGTTGAGGTTCAAGATGGCATCTGTATCCATCCGAAATGCAATCAAGAAATATGGCAATGTCGGCGTTCTGCATGGCGTGTCGGTCGATATCGAAGATGGTGAATTTGTCGTGCTGGTCGGCCCGTCGGGCTGCGGAAAATCCACGCTCCTGCGTATGATCGCGGGGCTTGAGGAAATCAGCGATGGTGAAATCGCCATTGGTCCGCGTGTGGTCAATGACCTGCGCGCGAAGGAACGCGATATTGCCATGGTGTTCCAGAATTATGCGCTCTATCCGCATATGACGGTGGCCGACAATATGGGCTTCGCGCTCATGCTGAAAAACGCGCCGAAGGAAGAACGCGACAGCCGCGTCAATCGTGCAGCGGAAATTCTCGGCCTCAACAAGCTGCTCGACCGCTTTCCACGCCAGCTTTCCGGCGGTCAGCGTCAGCGTGTAGCCATGGGCCGTGCGATTGTTCGCGATCCACAGGTCTTTCTGTTTGACGAACCGCTCTCCAACCTTGACGCCAAGCTGCGCGTGCAGATGCGCGGCGAGATCAAGGGCCTGCATCAGCGTCTGAAGACCACCACGATTTACGTGACCCACGATCAGATCGAAGCCATGACCATGGCCGACAAGATCGTCGTCATGCGCGATGGTTTGGTGGAGCAGATCGGTGCGCCGCTCGATCTTTATGACCGTCCGGCCAATATGTTCGTCGCGGGCTTCATCGGCTCGCCATCGATGAACTTCGTCAACGGCAAGATCGAAGAAGGTTCGTTTGTGGCTGATGGCGGCTTCCGTATGCCCTTGCCTCAAGGCGATTATGCAAGTCTTTCGGGCGAGGCCGTTTATGGTATGCGCCCTGAGCATATGAAGATTGCCGACAACGGCGTGCCGGTCACAGTCGAAATCGTTGAGCCGACCGGTTCGGAAATCATGGTCATGGGCAAGCTTGGCGATCAGCCAGTCACCTGCCTGTTCCGTGAACGCCTGACAGTGCGTCCGGGTGATGTGCTGACCATTGCGGTTGATCCAGCAACCAGCCATGTGTTCGAGCCGGAAAAAGGCATGCGCGTCAGTCGCTAAATCATCTGTCAGCAATGAAAAACGCCGGGGTTTTCCCCGGCGTTTCTGTTTTACTCTGCGGCTTCTTTGACAGCCATCGGGTTATTCGGATGGGTCGTCCAGTTGGCATATTGTGCCGGGATGGGTGCCTTGGTGCGCGGATCGAAATCGCCGATCTGCTCCATGGTGATGCAATCCTCGACCGGGCAGACATTGACGCAAAGATTGCAGCCAACGCATTCCTCATCGATCACCTCAAAGTGCCGCGCACCATTCACCAGATTGGTGATTGCCTGATGTGAGGTATCTTCGCAGGCAATATGGCAACGACCGCACTTGATGCAGGAATCCTGATCAATCCGTGCCTTGGTGACATAATTGAGGTTGAGATACTGCCAGTCACTGACATGTCCCACGGCCATGCCGCGGAAATCATCAAGCGTCTGATAGCCTTTGCTGTCCATCCAGTCGGAAAGACCGTCAATCATTTCTTCAACGACCTTGAAGCCATAGGTCATTGCAGCAGTACAGACCTGAACCGTGCCGCAGCCGAGCGCGATAAATTCAGCCGCATCGCGCCATGTGGTAATGCCGCCAATGCCTGAAATCGGCAGGCCATAGGTTTCAGGATCGCGTGCAATTTCCGCCACCATGTTCAGCGCAATCGGCTTGACTGCTGGTCCGCAATAACCGCCGTGGCTGCCGCGACCGTCAATGGATGGAACCGGCGACATGCTGTCGAGATCGACCGACACAATGGAATTGATCGTGTTGATTAGCGATACAGCATCGGTGCCATTGGCCTTTGCGCCGCGTGCAGGCTTGCGGATATCGGTGATGTTCGGCGTCAGTTTGGTGATCACCGGCATCCGGCTATATTGCTTGCACCATTTCACGACCATGCCGACATATTCCGGCACCTGACCGACGGCCGCACCCATGCCGCGTTCGCTCATGCCGTGCGGACAACCAAAGTTCAGCTCAATACCGTCAGCGCCGGTTTCTTCCACCAAAGGCAGAATGGCCTTCCATGCTTCTTCTTCGCATGGCACCATGATCGAAGCGATCAACGCGCGGTCGGGCCAGCGCATCTTCACTTCTTTCATTTCACGAAGGTTCACTTCAAGCGGCCGGTCGGTGATCAGCTCGATATTGTTGAGACCGAGCAAGCGCCGGTCAGCACCATGGATAGCGCCATAGCGCGGACCATTGACATTGACCACCGGAGGGCCTTCCGCGCCCAGCGTTTTCCAGACCACGCCACCCCAGCCGGCCTTGAAAGCACGCTCGACGTTATATGCTTTGTCGGTCGGTGGAGCAGATGCCAGCCAGAACGGGTTTGGAGACTTGATACCGAGGAAGTTCGTTGAAAGATCAGCCATGTTTACTCTCCTCAGCCCTGTTCCTGGCCCAAAGGCACACTGCGGTCACGATGAGCAGACGGGGTTGGCGCATGAAGCGCGCCGCCCGACAGCACCGCATCGGCAAAGCCTTCAATCGCTTCGGGACGTTTTGTCAGCGTCGCATGGATGGATTCGGCAGCAACCTTGCCGTCTTCCACCGATGCAACGGTCAGATCCTGACCACCTGCAACGCAGTCGCCCCCGGCCCAAATGCCCTCAACGGATGTGCGGCGCTCGTCATCGACGCTGATGCGTCCTTTGGAGAGTCCGATGCCTGAACCTGCAATTGGCTCCGGTTCAAACTTCTGACCGATAGCCTTGAAGACCTGATCGGCTTCAAGAATGAGATATTCACCGGTGCCGGAAAGCTTACCGTCTTGCGCAGCGGTGTATTCAAACACAACTGCATTGACCGTGCCGTCTTCGCTTCGTTCAAGCGCGTGTGGCTGCAACCAGTGACGGATAACTACGCCATGAATCTGCGCCAGTTCCTGTTCATAGGCGCTGGCATTCATGCTTTCCTGACCGCGACGATAAACGATGGTCACGTTTTCAGCGCCGAGCTTTTTGGTCTGGATTGCAACGTCCACCGCCGTCATGCCGCCACCGATAACCACGACATTGCGGCCCACAGGCAGGGATGAGAGGTCTTTTGCCTGACGCAGATTGGCAATGTAATCGACGGCATCAATCACATTGGGCGCATCTTCGCCGGCAAGTGCCAGGTCATTGACGCCCGGCATTCCCATGCCGAGGAACACCGCATCATAACCCGCCTTGAGCGCTTCAATGGTGATGTCCTGACCGAGTGTCTCGTTATACTCGATATTGATCGCGTCGATTTTCAGCACGAATTCCAGTTCGCGCTGGGCAAAATTATTGACCGTCTTATAGGCGGCAATACCATATTCATTAAGACCGCCGCCCTTGGGGCGCGCTTCAAAAATCGTCACCTGATGCCCATACATCGCAAGGCGATGTGCTGCGGAGATACCTGCCGGACCCGCGCCAACAATGGCGATGTGCTTGCCGGTATCGGGTGCGCGCTTGAATGGATGATTGCCGGTTTCCATCAAAACATCAGTGGCATAGCGCTGCAATTCACCAATCTTGACCGGCTTGCCTTCCGAAGTTTCGCGAACACACACTTCTTCGCAGAGAGTTTCGGTCGGGCAGACGCGGGCGCACATGCCACCTAGAATATTTTCTGAAAGAATGGTCTTTGCCGCACCGATTGCATTGCCGGTGTTAATCTGGCGAATGAAACGCGGAATGTCGATGCTGGTCGGACATGCATTCATGCAAGGCGCATCATAGCAATAATAGCAGCGGTCGGATTCAACGAGGGCTTCATGCTTGTTGAGCGGCGGATGCAGATCATCGAAAACATGCGCATAATCGGCCTTTTCTAGCCGCGAGCCATGGATATCGGGCCCGTTCGCGTGTCCCGGATTATCAATTGCATCAATAGGTGAATTCTCTGCTGATCTCATCGATCGCATCTCCCATTTTTGCTTGTTCAGGCGCGGGTTCCCTTTGCGCACCGTGAACGTTGTTCCGGGCTGCGATCTTTACCGTCGCGTGGTACCCGTTATCGACAGGATGACAGATTTTTACGGAAGGTCAAATTTTTTATCATCTGGTCAATTTATGGCAGTCACGCACTACAAATGCAAAAAAGGCCCGGCTTTGGAAGCGCGGGCCTTTGACATTGAGCTGAGATGGGAAATCAGAGTGGATCGGATTTGAGGCCGCCCGTTGCAGGTTCCGTTGTCGCTTCTGCGTTCTGGAAAGCTTCCAATTCTTTAGGCAGGGCAGGGTGTGAGCTTAGGACCAGCGCACAGCCAGCAATGATGACGGCAGCGCCGATAAACTGGATGAGGGAGAGCTGTTCTTTCAGGAAAACCGCACCGACCAAAACCGCAATCACCGTGACAGCAAATTCGACGCTGATGGCTTTTGTCGGTCCGACATTTCCGACCAGTCTGAAATAAAGCACATAGGTGAGGGCGCTCATCACACAGGCCGAAATCAGCAGGTAGATGAAGTCAACAAGTCCCGGCATAGCTGGTACAGGGATGGCAACGATCAGTGGCAAAGTCAGGATGCCGCCAAAGACGAATGCGCCAATGGTGGTTTCCCATGAGCCGGTGCCTGACAGGCGGCGGCTGGCATAATTGCTGCCGAATGCCGCCGAGAAGCAGGAGAAAAGCACAGCAACACAGCCCATGATAAATTCAGGCGTCACCGCAACAGCCGGGAAGCCAACCAGCAGCACGATGCCGGTGACACCAAGCAGCAGGCCGATCAGGCCGCGTGATGTAATGCGCTCAAGCCCCCAGAGCTGGCTGATGACCATCGAGAAAAGCGGAATGGATGCAACGCAGATCGCGGCCATCGCCGTTCCGATCAGCGGTGTGCCGTAGGAAAGACCGATAAGCTGACCCGCAACCGTGGTCGCTCCAACGACGGCGAAGGGTTTCCAGCCAGCGTGAAAATCAAGCTTACGTCCGGAGAGTTTTGTAATCGCAGAAAGCGTTCCGGCAGCAATGAAGGAGCGGAAGGCAACCGCACCAACCCAGCCGAAAGCTTCGACCACACGCAGCACCACGAGGAACGATAGCCCCCACGCCAGGGCAAGGAAAATATAGGTTGCGATATCTCTCGGTTTCATACCGATGGGCTTTCAGAAAGTATTGTGAATTATCAAATACCGGATTGCGAAAAGGGAAGGCAGGGCTATCGGTTCTATAAGGGTGTAGCTAGATCAGGTCGTTTTTGCGGCGGTGTTCGACGCCGCTTCTGCGATATTGGCAAAGAAGCGGTCTGCGATCTTTCGCGCGACCGAGCCGAGCAATTTCGTTCCGATCTGGGCCACTTTGCCACCGGCATCTCCCCGTATCGTGTAGGATAGCACCGTACCATCACCATCTTCTTCCAGACGCACATCGGTCGCGCCATGTGCAAACCCGGCTATGGAACCTTCACCGTGGCCCGAAATCGTATAGGAGATCGGCGGGTTCATATTCGACAGTTCCAGAATGCCGTGAAAGCGTACTTTCAGGATTCCGAAGCTCACTTTGAGGGCGGCGCGTATTTCGGTTTCCGAAATGCGCTCTATATCTTCGCAACCGGGAATGCAGTCTTTCAGCGTCTCAATGTCGTTCAGCGCGTCCCACACCGCCCATCTTGGCGCTGTTATGCGTTCTTCACCGGTCAGGTCCATGCTTTTCTCCAGACGCGTCCTGCTATCAATGTAATTTGATTGATAAGATGTATATGGCAATCTATCCAAATAGTAAGTTTCGGTGATTTTAAGCACATCCCGAAAAGTGTGAAACGGTTTTCGGAAAAGATGTGCGTAAAAACAAATGGTTAGAGCGCTGATCCGATTTAATCGGATCAATGCGCTCTAATCGTCACAAACTTTCTTAAACTGCCCTAATATCCGCGATTAAATCGATTTGATTCGGGAGTAGCATCATGGCAAGAGACGCGACGAAGCTTGAAGCAACGGTCGCAAAGCTGAAAAAGCACTGGGCAGATTCGGCCCCGCACGATATGCGTGCGGCGTTCAAATCAGACCCAGGCCGGTTCGAGCGGTATTCGCTATCCCTGGATGACCTTCTGTTTGACTGGTCAAAATGCCGGGTCAACGACGAAACGATCACGCTCCTCAAGGAACTGGCCGTTGCTGCCGATGTTGAAGGCCGTCGTGCGGCGATGTTTGCGGGTGAGCACATTAACAATACGGAGGACCGTGCCGTTCTCCATGTTGCGCTGCGCGATACTTCCTCTGAAGAAGTGCTTGTTGATGGTCACAATGTTCTGCCGGACGTGAAAGAAGTGCTCGACCGTATGGCGACGTTTTCGGATGGCATCCGTTCCGGCTCTATCAAGGGCGCGACAGGCAAGAAGATCACCGACATCGTCAATATCGGCATTGGCGGTTCCGATCTCGGTCCGGTTATGGCGACGCTTGCGCTGGCCCCTTATCATGATGGTCCGCGCGCCCATTTCGTTTCCAACATCGATGGCGCGCATATTGCCGACACGCTGGCTCCGCTCGATCCGGCGACGACGCTGATCATCATCGCCTCGAAAACGTTCACGACCATTGAAACCATGACCAATGCGCAGACTGCGCGCAAATGGATTGCTGATGCGCTGGGTGAAGCCGCCGTTGGCGCGCATTTCGCCGCCGTGTCGACGGCGCTCGACAAGGTTGCGGCCTTCGGCATTGCCGAAGACCGTGTCTTCGGCTTCTGGGACTGGGTGGGTGGTCGCTATTCGGTATGGTCGGCCATCGGCCTGCCGGTGATGATCGCTGTCGGTCCCGATAATTTCCGCAAGTTCCTTGCCGGTGCGCACGCCATGGATGTGCATTTCCGCGATGCGCCGATGGAAAAGAATCTGCCGATGTGGCTTGGCCTGATCGGCTATTGGCACCGAGCGATCTGCGGCTATGGCAGCCGGGCGATTATCCCCTACGATCAGCGTCTTTCGCGTCTCGCCGCCTATTTCCAGCAGCTTGACATGGAATCGAACGGCAAGAGCGTGACCGTGGACGGCAAGCCGGTTTCCGGCCCGACCGGTCCGGTTGTCTGGGGCGAGCCGGGCACCAATGGCCAGCACGCTTTCTTCCAGCTTCTGCATCAGGGCACGGATACGATACCGCTGGAATTCATCGTGGCTGCGAAGGGCCATGAGCCAGCGCTCGACAATCAGCACGAAATGCTTTTGGCAAACTGCCTCGCGCAGTCGGAAGCGCTGATGAAGGGCCGCACGCTGGACGAAGCCCGCGCCCAGTTGCAGGCGAAGAAAATGCCGGAAACCGATGTCGAGCGTATTGCGCCGCATCGCGTATTCTCCGGCAACCGCCCGTCGCTGACGCTGGTTCACGACATGCTCGATCCTTATGCGCTGGGTCGCCTCGTCGCGCTTTATGAACACCGCGTGTTCGTCGAAGCGCAGATTTTCGGCATCAATGCGTTCGACCAGTGGGGCGTAGAACTGGGTAAGGAACTTGCGACCGAATTGCTGCCGGTGGTTTCCGGCAAGGAATCGGCTGGCGGTCGCGACGCCTCGACGCAAGGTCTTGTCGCGCATCTGCACGCACGACGCAAAGCTTGACGCCATTATCCATCGGAATAGAAATGATGTGGAGCCGGGTTAGACCCGGCTCCATTCGTATAAAAATGAAATGGGATGAGAAATGAAGACTGAGATCATCAAATTTGCGGGCGACGTGCCGGGCAATGCCATCGAACTGCGCGTGCTGCGCTTTGCGGGCAAGGGTGGCGATGCGCCGACCGCTTATCTGCAATCCTCGCTGCACGGTTCGGAACTGCCAGGGCAGGCTGCGCTTCATTTCCTTATCCCGATGCTGAAAAAGGCTGGTGAAGAAGGCCGCATTCTGGGCGATATCACCGTCGTGCCGCAGGCCAACCCGATTGGTTCGAACCAATGGCAGGCCTATCAGCATCAGGGCCGTTTCGAGATGTTCTCGGCGGTGAACTTCAATCGTGCATTCCCGCTTCTGCCGGATTTCGACACGTCGGAACTGCCCGGTCCCGATGCGCCGGAAGCGCTGGCCAAGCGCCTCAAGGCGACGCTTCTGAAACTCGCACTGCCGAACGACATCGTGCTCGATCTGCATTGCGACGACGAGAGCGAAAACTATGTCTATATCGCGGATGATTTCGTTGAAGACATGAAGGATCTGGCCGTCGCGCTCAATTCCACGGCAATCCTTGCCTGGGACACCACGGCGGATGCTGCCTTCGAGGAAGCCTGCGCGCATCCCGTTCTGCAACTACCGAAGGACAAGCGCGACATGAAGCGCCGCGCAGTGACCACGGTGGAATTCCGCGGCCTGACCGATGTCTATGCCGATATGGGCAAGGGCGATGCGGAAGGTCTCTATAAGTTCCTGGTGCATCGCGGCGTCATCCGCGACGAGAGTGTCAAGCTCGACCTCGACTATAAGGGCCTCATATCGCCGCTTTCGAATGTCGAAATGGTCCGCGCGCCGCAAGGCGGTATGGTGTTCTTCCATGTCGAACCGGGCGATGTGGTGGAAGCAGGCGCGAAGCTCGTCACGATTGTTACCGTGCCGGGTGAACCGGAGCACGACATCGTCATGACCGCACCGCAGGCCGGTCGCATCCTGACGCGCCGCTCGCTGCGTTATGTGCGCCGGGGCGACGATCTTCTCAAGCTGCTCGGCGCTAAGCCATCTTCTGTCAAGAAGCGTGCAGGCGCTCTCGAAGCATGAGTGCGATGCCCTTTGCCGACCGCCTGAAAGAAATCCGTGCCGTTCTTTTCGACAAGGACGGCACGCTGATCGATTTTGACCGCACCTGGTTTTCGGTGTCGTGGACATTGGCCCAGCGTTCGGCCCAGCGATTGGGAAAGGGCGATGAACCGCATGCGCGTTCCCTGCTCGATGCCGGTGGGTATGACTGGACGGCAAAGCGCTTTCGAGCCAATTCGGTGATTGCGGCGGGAACGGTGGAAGACATCGTCTCGCTCTGGCATCCGGAACTGGACGGCGCCGATCTGCGCCGTCTGATCGGCGAATATGATCGTTATGCGGTCGAGGAAGGTGCGCGTTCGGCGGTTGCCATCGAAGGGTTGCGCGAAACGTTGGAAGCATTGCGTGCCATGGGCTATCGACTTGGCATTGCGACGAATGATTCCGAGGCAGGCGCTCATGCGACCGCCAAGGCGCTCGGCATCGAAGGCTTCTTCGACGTGATCATCGGCTACGACACGGCGGCGCGCCCGAAACCCTATCCAGATCCATTGCTTTATTTTGCCGACAAGCTGGGACTTGATCCAAGCGCCATTGCTATGGTGGGCGATAATCTGCACGATCTTGAAACCGCTCATGCGGCATCTGCGGGGCTTGCGGTCGGCGTTCTGTCGGGTAACAGCCCGCGTGAGGCGCTGGAACCGCATGCCGATGTGGTGCTCGATTCCGTCGCGGGTCTGCCGCAACTGCTGAAAGTTAAAGGTTGAATCATTCCATTTTCTGATGCTGTCTTCAGAAGAATTCATCCTGGCGGCTCTTGCGGACGACTGGACCTACGGTAGCATGCTCGGATCACAATCTGATCCGAGCGATACCTATGATCCTTATCGGGCAATATGATTCTCCATTCGTGCGACGTGTCGCAATCGCCATGCGCCTTTACGATCTGCCTTTCGAGCATTGGCCGTGGTCCACATTCGGCGACCGCGACCGGTTGGCGGAATATAATCCGCTCAGCCGCGTGCCAACCCTGTCGCTCGCCGATGGTGATGTGCTGATCGAAAGTGCTGCCATCCTCGATTATCTTGATGAGATTGCCGAGGCCAGAAAGCCGCTAATTGCGGGTCACGGCGTTGAACGGCGTCAGGCGCTTAAGATTTGTGCCTTGGGCACGGGCCTTGCCGACAAGGCGGTGAGCCTTCTCTATGAAGGACTGCTGCGCAGCGAACAATCGCCAGTCTGGGTGGAGCGATGTGAAATGCAGATCGGGCGTGTGCTGGATGTTCTCGAACAGGACCTTGCCGCACGTGGCTCGCCGTTTTGGTTTGGAGCCGATATCGGCCACGCGGATATAGCGGTGACCTGCGCCTTGCGTTTTCTGCGCGAGGCGCATTCGCATCTTTTCGACGAAAGGAAATATCCGGCCTTGACCACCTTGGCGGGGCGCTGCGAGGCCCTCGCACCATTTCAGGAAATTGTGCAGCCGCTGGCTCCGCCGTCGGCGTGATCGAAAGATAGTGGCCGGGGTGAAAACCCCGGCAGTTATCGCGTCAGGCCAATGACCTTAAAGCGTGTCGCATTCTATCGTACTCGTACGACACGCTTTAAGCGTTTGTTTTCATGCATGTCTTTATCCCAAAACCGGTTCCCACTTTTGGGAGACATGCATTAAAGCGCGTTTCGATCTGATTGAATCAGATCGGCGCTCTAACTGTTTGTTTTGACGCGCATCTTGTCCGAAAACCGTTTCACACTTTTCGGGATACGCTCTAGTCGCGTAGTTCGCGACGCAAAATCTTGCCCACATTGCTTTTCGGCAGGCTTTCGCGGAATTCGATTTCACGCGGGCGCTTGTAGTTGGTGAGACGTTCGGCACAATAAGCCTTCACATCATCTTCGGACAGGCTCGGGTCGCTTTTGACGACGTAGAGTTTCACCACTTCGCCGGAATGCTCGTTCGGTATGCCGATGGCGGCCGATTCCACGATGCCGGGATGGCCGGCAGCCACTTCCTCGATCTCGTTCGGATAAACATTGAAACCGGATACGAGGATCATGTCCTTCTTGCGGTCGACGATCTTGGTATATCCGCGTTCGTCCATGAAGCCCATATCACCGGTACGAAAGTAACCATCGGGCATGATTGAGCGTTTGGTCTCGTCGGGACGGTTCCAATATCCCTTCATCACCTGCGGGCCGCGCACACAGATCTCGCCCACTTCGCCGAGCGCGAGGTCATTTCCATCATCATCGCGTATTGCGATATCGGTCGACGGAATCGGTACGCCTATCGTGCCTGAAAACTCGGTCGCATCAAGCACATTGGCACTGGCGACGGGCGAGGTTTCAGACAGGCCGTAACCCTCTGTGATGACGCAGCCGGTCATTTTCTGCCATCGTTCGGCAACAGGGCGTTGGACAGCCATGCCGCCGCCAAGTGTCAGAAGCAAAGGCTTGAAATCGAGCGTCTGGAAATCCGGATTGTTCATCAGCCCATTGAACAGCGTATTGAGCCCCGGAAAGATATGGAACGGATATTTCTTGAGTTCCTTGACGAAGCCGGGAATATCGCGCGGATTGGGGATGAGAATATTGCGCGCACCGAGTTTCAGGCCAGTCATCGCATTCACGGTGAGTGCGAAGATGTGATAGAGCGGCAGCGCACACACAAAATTCATCGCCTTCGGTTTGCCCTTGTTGCGGAACGCTACCGCTATCCAGGCATCCATCTGCTCGACATTGGCGATGATATTGGTGTGGGTGAGCATCGCACCCTTCGATATGCCCGTTGTTCCACCGGTATATTGCAGGAAAGCAAGATCGGAGCCCTGAACAGGCACGGGGTTGAGTGATTTACCACGCCCCTGCGCGAGTGCGTCCTTGAAACGGACATGGCCAGGGATCGTCCATTCGGGTACAAGTTTTTTCACCTTGCGGACGACAAAATTAATGATGTGCCCCTTGAAACCATGCATATCGCCCATCGACGCGACAATGATGTTGGGTACATGGATGGAAGACAGGGTCTTCTGTACGGTCGCTGCAAAGTTTTCAAGGACGATGAGTGCCTTGGCGCCCGAATCGTTCAACTGGTGCTCAAGTTCGCGTGGGGTATAAAGGGGATTGACGTTCACGACGACAAAGCCCGCACGGAGAATTGCCGTAAAGGCAATCGGATAATGCAGGATATTCGGCATCATCACCGCAACGCGGTCACCCTTGACGAGGCCGCGCGACTGTAGAAAAGAAGCCAATGCGCGCGAGTGTTCGTCGAGTGCCTTATACGTAAGATCTTTACCCATACAGGTAAATGCGGGGCTGTCTGCGAATTGTCGGCAAGACGCCAGGATCATATCGCCAATGGAGGTCGCCTTGCTGAGGTCGATCTCGTGCGGAACGCCTGCCGGATATGATTTGAACCAGATTTTTTCTTGCGTCGGCGTACTCTTGCCTGTTGAGTCTGCCGCGACGGATTCAACTACGGATGCACTTTGCCCAGTCGTTTTTTTCGCCATTTCTTCTCCCCGGATTGCTCCGTCTTAAATTGGGCAGCCTGTGCGCCCGCCGTCTCCCAAACCGTCCGCCCCACGGACAGCTTCCTCGTTCATAAATGTGGTCGAGTTTTATACTCTTCGCAAGAGTTACATTGACGTAAGCGTAAATTATAAAAGAGTCGAGCGTCTTTCCCAATTTTGAAGTTTGGCAATCACAATAGGTTGAAACTTGCCACTGCGGAAAATAGCAGGCCCGGCAGGCACACGATATCGCAATTGTATCCGGCAATGCCTCTGGAGCGCGTTTCGATCTGATTGAATCAGATCGGTGTTCTAAACAATTGTTTTAACACGCATCTTTTCCGAAAATCGTTTCGCACTTTTCAGGATACACTCTAATGGGCTTCGGCCGCCTGATTTCTCATGGATCGAATGAGTATCGAGATCGCCTTGCCGCCATAGGTTACAAGATCATAACCTCTGTCGCCTCGCAACCATTCGTTGAGAAGTCCGCTCAATATGGAGAGCAGGACTGGTGCTGCCGTATCAGATGTCCATTCCTTCGAAAGTTCCCCGCGTCTTGCGGCCACGTCCAGTAATCCCGCGAACAATGAGAGGGCATTGGCACGCGCTTCCCTGAGGCGGTCTTCGAGCGGGGCCATTTCGCCAACGAACTCGCATCGCTGGTTGATGATTATGAAAATGTTCTGTTGGCGCTCATCGTTCGAGAAAAGCTGTAGTGCTTGAATAATCGATTGCTCCAGAACATGCATCGGATTGGGGTGATTGACCGCCGCTGCCTGCAACATGATTTCTTCTTGCGGGAACCGCACACTGCCTATGATTGTACGTACGATCTCAAGCTTGTCGTGAAAGTGGAAATAAATAGCACCACGCGTTACTCCGGCATGACAGGCGATTTCCATCAGTGTAGATTGATTGACACCGCGCTCGAGGAAAACCTGCTCGGCAGCCACCAGAATGGCTTCCCGGGTTTCGGCGGCCTCGGCTTTCGTTCTTCGCATGACTTCTCTCGGGTGGATGCAGGCTAATGGCCCAATTTATCGCTAAATCTGGATAACTCATTCGTGATCTGTAATATTAGGTGATTGACTATAACACAGTAGTTCGTGTTTACAAACACTCGTGTATGTTAAATTGGCAGCACCGCGCGACAGCAAGGGCACTCCCATCATGACTATGAACCGTTCTATTCGGCTTTTTGCGGCAGGGGCCGCATTTCTTGTCTTTGCGGGGCAACCCGTTCTGGCGCAAGCACCGGGAGGCGCAACACCACCTCCGCCACAGGTATCCGTTATCGCGGTTAAGCCGCATGACGTACCTGTTACCTATGAATATGCGGCGCGTATCAGTGCCTATCGTGATGTTCAGGTGCGCGCGCGTGTGGGCGGAATATTGCTTCACCGCAATTTCACCGAAGGCACGGAAGTCAAAGCTGGCGACGTGTTATTTGAAATAGACCCTGCACCTTATGAGGCGGAGCTTGAAAAGGCTCAGGCACAGGTAGCTCAGGCTGAAGCGCAGTATCAGCAATCCATCCGAGATGCTGAGCGCGCCGAACAATTGGTTCAGCAGAAGGTACAGAGCACAGCCGTTCGCGACTCAGCTTTTGCGACCCGTGACTTGAACAAGGCATCGGTTGCAGCAGCCAAGGCACAGTTACGTACGGCAGAGCTCAATCTGAGCTATACCAAGGTAACCGCGCCAATCAGCGGTATCACCAGCCTCGAACAGGTCAATGAGGGCAGCCTCATCGGTACCGATGCATCCTCAAGCCTCTTGACCTCGATCATGCAGCTCGATCCGGTTTACGTGAACTTCTCCTTCACAGACACGGAAGCAGCCGAAATCGACCGCTTGCGCGCTGAACGCGGCGCTACGGGCGAAGATGCCAATCGCCTCAAGATCAAGGTACTGTTCGGTGACGGGCAAGCCTATGATCATGAAGGAACAATCGACTTCACGTCCTCGTCGCTTGATACGGAAACGGGAACTCTTGGCGCCCGTGCTGTCGTTGAGAATCCAAATCGCCGCCTGATTCCCGGTCAGTTCGTTCGCGCGGTGATCCTCGGCATCGAGGTCAAAAACGCTATCACGATCCCGAAGGCCGCGTTGCTTCAGGGCCCGCAAACGCAATTCGTTTATGTGGTCAACAAGGACAACGTCGTCGAAGTGCGACCGATTACGGTTTCTCGTGAGCTGAGCGATGCATGGTTGGTTTCCGAGGGCCTTAACTCAGGTGATCGGGTCATAACCGAAGGCCTCATCAAGGCCGCTCCGGGGCATCCAGTCAATCCGGTCGACGCAGCTACTGAAGCAAGCAATCAGACATCGCCCGATAAGGCTGGCGCTGATTCTGGCAAAGAACAGGCGGCAGACAAGCAATGAATAGATTCTTCGTCGATCGCCCCGTTTTTGCGGCGGTCATCTCCATTGTGCTCGTGCTGGCTGGCCTGATCTGTATCCGGATCCTGCCGATCGCCCAGTACCCTGAATTGACACCGCCGCAGGTGGTTGTCAGTGCGACCTATCCCGGTGCAAGCGCCGAAACGGTGGCGCAGACTGTTGCTGCACCGTTGGAACAGCAGATCAACGGCGTCGAGAACATGCTTTATATGCAGTCCTCGAGCCTTGGTAGCGGCACCATGCAGTTGACGGTAACCTTCGCTCTGGGCACTGACCCGGATCAGGCCACCATCAATGTCAACAACCGCGTGCAGCGTGCGACCTCGTCCCTTCCGCAGGAAGTGCAGCGTCTCGGTGTCACGGTGGACAAGCGCTCCACCACGATTCTGGGCATGGTTGCCATGTTCTCCGATAGCAATCGCTATGACCGCACCTATGTCGGTAACTACGCGCTTCTAAACGTGGTCGATGACCTCAAACGTTTGCAGGGCGTCGGCGATGTGCAGTTGCTCGGCAATATCGACTATTCGATGCGCATCTGGCTGCGTCCGGATAAGCTGGCGCAGTATAATCTGACCCCGAGCGATGTCTCGACGGCTATTCAGGAACAGAATGCGCAGTTTGCCGCGGGCCGCTTCGGCGACCAGCCGGACCCGCAAGCCGGGCCGTTCACCTATACGGCGACCACGCAGGGACGTCTGCCGGATGCTGCGGCATTCGAAAACATTATCCTGCGTTCAAGCCCCAACGCTGCCACTCTCCGTCTGAAGGACGTTGCGCGCATCGAACTGGGGACAGAAAGCTATCTCGTCGACAGTAATCTTAACGGCACGTCTGCTGTTCCGATTGCAATTTATCTGCAACCCGGCGCAAACGCGCTCAATACGATGGAACTCATTCAGAACCGTATGAATGAGCTGAAGGCGAGCTTCCCGGCTGGTATCGATTACTCGATCCCGTTTGATACGACGAAGTTCATCAAGGTCTCCATCGAGGAAGTGATTCACACCTTCATCGAGGCGATCATTCTCGTCGTGCTCGTGGTGTTCATCTTCCTGCAGAACTGGCGCGCGACGCTTATTCCGATCATCGCAGTGCCGATCTCTATTATCGGTACATTTGCTGGCATGTATGTGCTCGGCTTCTCCATCAACCTCTTGACGCTCTTCGGTCTGGTGCTGGCAATCGGCATCGTGGTCGATGATGCTATCGTGGTTCTGGAAAACGTCGAACGTATCATGACGACCGAGAAACTTTCGCCGCGCAAGGCCGCCATCAAGGCTATGGGTGAAGTGACGGGGCCGGTTATCGCGATTGTTCTCGTGCTCTGCGCCGTGTTCATTCCGGTGGCCTTCATGGGCGGTCTTGTCGGCGAAATGTACAAGCAGTTTGCCGTCACCATCGCGATCTCGGTGACGTTGTCCGGTCTTGTGGCTCTGACACTGACACCGGCGCTCTGTGCGTTGATCCTCAAGCCGGGTCATCACGAGCCGATGTTGCCGTTCCGTATTTTCAACCGCTTCTTCGAGCGGGTGACAGATGGTTACTCCAGCGGTGTTCGCTTCTTTTTGAAGCGTGCAGCAATCGGCCTCATCCTGTTTGCAGGTCTTCTCGGCGCGACATACTATCTTTTCGAAAGAGTTCCGGGATCGCTGCTGCCGGATGAGGATCAGGGCTTCCTGTTCAGTGTTGCCGTACTTCCTCCTGCAGCCTCTTTGGAGCGTACAACGGCGGTTCTCGATCAGGCGAGCACGAATATCCGGAAGAACCCGGCTGTGGAAAGTGTCTTCGCGGTATCCGGTTTCGATCTTTTGTCGGGTGGTCTGAAAACCAGTGCGGGCACGATGTTCATTATGCTCAAGGATTGGAAGGAACGCACGACGCCTGAAACCGATGCGCGCAATCTTCCCGGTGCCATCATGGCGATGAATGCGGGCATCAAGGATGGGCTTGTTCTTGCGTTCAATCCGCCGCCGATCATGGGCCTGAGTACCACTGGTGGCTTTGAACTCTATGTTCAGGATCGTACGGGCGGCGGCGTGGAATCGCTGACGCGTGCAACCAAGCTCATTACTGAAGCTGCGGCCAAGCGGCCGGAGCTGCAGGGCGTCCGCACGACGTTTGATCCGAATGTTCCACAGTACGACATCCAGCTTGATCGCGAAAAGGCGAAGGCTATGGGTGTGCCGATCAACTCCGTATTCACTGCGATGCAGGCAACATTCGGCAGTCTCTACGTCAACGACTTTACGCTGTTTGGCCGCAACTATCAGGTCAATCTGCAGTCGGAAGCTGAGTTCCGCCGCGATCCAAGCGACCTCAAGCACGTCTTTGTACGGGCTAATTCCGGCAGCATGATCCCGCTCGACGCCCTCGTGACGGTCAAACGCATTGTCGGTCCCGATCAGCTTGAACGCTTCAACGCCTTCAATGCAGCCAAAATTACCGGCAATCCGGCACCGGGTTTCACATCTGGTGATGCGATCAAGGCAATGCAGGAAGTCGCTGCGGAAGTTCTTCCGCAAGGCTATCAGATTGCATGGACGGGCTCGGCCTATCAGGAAGTGACTACCAGCGGCACAGGCACGCAGGCTATGATCTTCGGTCTTGTCATGGTGTTCCTGATCCTGGCTGCACAGTATGAGCGTTGGAGCCTGCCGCTCGCTGTCATCACGGCAGTGCCGTTCGCAATCTTCGGCGCATTGCTTGCGACCGATCTGCGCGGGTTGACCAATGACGTGTATTTCCAGATCGGTCTGGTGACACTCATAGGTCTGGCAGCGAAGAACGCGATTTTGATTGTGGAGTTCGCGGTGCTTGAACGAGAGACCGGAAAATCCGCCATTGAGGCGGCAGCGTCGGCTGCTCGTCTGCGGTTCCGTCCGATCGTGATGACTTCGCTGGCCTTCATTCTCGGTGTGGTGCCGCTTGCGATCAGCACGGGTGCCGGTTCGGCAAGCCGTCACTCCATTGGTACAGGCGTCATCGGCGGCATGTTGGCGGCGACGTTCATCGCAACGTTCTTCATTCCGATGTTCTATAGTTTGATAGCGCGCAAGCCTCCGAAGAAGCCGGAGGATGAAGATGTGAATGAGACGACTAATTCGAACGGGCAGACGGATAACCAAATCTAGTCAGTCTCGAAGTTCAAACAAAAGCCCCGCCGAAAGGCGGGGCTTTTTGCATCAGCCTATGCTTGCACTCATGGGTGAGACTGGAACTAAATTGCGACCGGCCTTCGAAAAAGAAACCGCGCAGCTCCTAGAACAGCGATGCGATGCTCTGAACGATTGCCCACCCTAGAAAAGTTGCGGGCACGCTGAGTGCCGCAAGCATGATGCCAAGAAACACGTAAGCAGCCTCATTAGGCGAGCGCTTTGTTTGTTCCGGAGTCTTGTGCCATTGAGCAGGTACACCATCGAACATTGTATAAATCCTCCTTCTCCCTCAATCTGATTATTGATGAGAGGATGATTTGTTCAAGTAAAAATAAATGGATGTATTTGTTGAGCTTTTTATGTTAGAAGCGGCGCAATTCGTACTGAAGAGTGCGTACTGGTATCGGCTTTCATGCAATCAAATTGAGTTATATATTTGATAAAAAATAATTTTACTTTTGTACTGTAAGTATCGATATATCGGAATTTTCAAAAATATCTGAAAATTCGTTTGCCCCTGAATCTTCTCTGCGTCAAAATGGCACGCAATGACAGGCCCGATTTTATTGGCCAGATCCGTTTGATGCTCGGCTTAGTAAAAGCTGTTGGGAAAATAGCGCAGATAGAGCTCCGTTAGCGTGCCTTTCTGCTGCAGGGCCTGGAGAGCATTGTTGAGGGCATTGACGAGGGGAACGTTTTGCTGCGCTACAGCAATACTGAGGCCGCCGCCAAGATATTGCGGCGCAAGATAGGGGCCATCTGCGAATGTGCAACACGCATGGCCTTCAGGGCTATTCAGCCACATCGAAAGTGACATGCCGTCATGGAACACAGCACTTATCTTGCCGCTTTTGAGGTCGGCGAGCATGAGTGAATCATCAGAGTAAGGTTTAGCAACTGCCTCAGGAAAATAGCTTTTCAGAAGCTGCTCATGGGCAGTACCCGCAATCACGCCAACACTCTTTCCCTTCGTTGCCATAACTGCGTCTTCGCTAAACGCGCCTGCATTGGTCGTCACAAATCGTGCTGGCAACCGCATATAGGAGCGTGAGAAGACAAATTGTTCGCGGTTTGCTTCGGTTGGCTTCCACCCGGCTATGATCGCTTCGGCCTGCCCGCTAAGCAGGCGCCCTTCAAGCTCGTTCCATGGTGCAGCTTCAATCTGACAGATGTCATCGACACCCAATTGATGGCAAAGCGCTTTGGCAAGATCGACGTTATAGCCGGAAAGCTGCGCCTGATCGCCCAGCATGTTGAACGGAGGGAAGTCGACGGTCGTGATAAACCGCAACCGATTGAGCGCTTGCAAGGACGGCAATGGCAGGCGTTCTTTCTGGTTGATGAAGGATGGAGCCTCCGGTTGAGTGTCTGAAGCGAGGGCACCATGAGTACCGCATGCGAATACCAGCGCGATTAGAAGCCTTGGGAGGTAGCGTTTCATGATCGGCTTCTGCCTTTTTCTCTATAATCTCGCATTAACTGAAAAATCGGGTGACGAGCAATACTCAACTAAGGTTCAACGAAAATAAAGGTTGCAATTCGCTTTAAGTATATTACGTTTTGATTGTAGTTTTACCGAGATAAATTCCTAATAAAGTAATCGGTAAATTAAGTATAATTGTAAATTCCTAAAACATAATTATAGGTATTCAGTAGTGCGGGGGTGCTATGAGTAGTGTATCGATTGCGTTCGATCTGGAGATATGCAGTGCCATATCAGCCAGATTGGAACAATGTGGCGTGTCCAGAGATGCGTTGTTGGGGGCCTATAGTGCTGCGGCTCATCATGGAACATCTTTTTGTGCGGAACTGGTTCAGCGAGGTGATGTTGCGGAACCGGTCATCTACGCAGCTATTGCTGATATTTTGGGGGTGGAATTTACAAACGAGGCTCTACCCTCTCGCATTTTCGTCTCTGGTGAGGAAAAACCGTCGGCTTTTGTTGATGTTGGACAGGTCATGGTGCTCGGTACCGACGGAGGTAGCTATCTTTACATAGCTCCGTCAGAAAATCGCATCAGAAAGCTCCGGGATCATATTCTTGCGACACCACAGTTGAAGAACCGGATACGTATCTGCACACCGACGCTGTTGAAACACATTATGCGGCAGCGACATCAGAAGGATCTGATCACACGCGCACATGAAATGACGCCGCAGTCGCTTTCAGCGGCACGCGTTCTGGATACGCCTCAGGCGTTTATCATTGCCATGGGGGTCTATGCGTTCTTCGCCTGCATGTTCAACTGGCCGATGATAACGCTTCTGGTGCTTCACGTGACGCTGTCGATATTCTTCTTTGGTTGCGTGATGATCCGATTGTTCGCGGCTGCCTCCGGACGAAGATTGAAATTTCTCGAGCTCAAGAAATGCAGACCGCGCGATTTACCAAACTATTCCGTCCTCGTCCCGCTGTATCGGGAGCAGGACGTGATCGGTCAGCTTGTTATCAGCCTGAAGCGGTTGAACTGGCCGGCAAGTAAACTTGATATCAAGCTTGTCTGCGAGAAGGATGACTTTGATACGATAGCTGCAATACGTCGTGAGCGACTGCCATCAAATTTCGAATTGGTTCTCGTGCCGTCTGGCGGGCCTAAGACAAAGCCAAAGGCGCTGAATTATGCATTGCAGTTTGCACGAGGCGAAATTGTTGCGGTCTTTGATGCTGAAGATCGTCCCCATCCCGATCAGTTGCTTGAAGCATGGCAGACCTTTCAGGCAGAAGGCGACAAGCTCGCCTGTGTACAGGCGCCGCTGATTATCGGAAATTTTCGCCATAATCTGCTGACGCGAATGTTTGCCTTCGAATATGCCGCACTTTTCCGCGGGCTCCTGCCGTGGCTTGCTTCTCGAGGACTTGTCATTCCGCTCGGAGGTACTTCCAATCATTTCCGGCGGTCGTGCCTGGAGGAGGTCGGTGGCTGGGATGCCTACAATGTCACGGAAGATGCCGATCTAGGTGTGAGGCTCGCTCGATTTGGTTATCGTATCGGTGTCATCACGCGTGGAACGATTGAGGACGCACCGGTCAACTATGATATTTGGAGAAAGCAGCGCACGCGCTGGCTCAAAGGATGGATGCAGACCTGGCTCGTTCACGGGCGCCAGCCTTATAATACCTGGCGCGAACTGGGGTGGTTCAGATTCACCGTCAATCAGATCTATACCTTGGGTATTATCGGCTCTGCATTGTTGCATCCGCTTATGCTGGTCATGTTCTTCACATTGCTGGTGAGTACCGCATTCGGTCCGCTGACGCCTCACAGCATATGGTTGCTGGCGCTCGACGTAATGAACATTCTGATGGCTTATGTGAGCTTTTATCTTCTTGGCTCCAGAACTATGGAGCCAACGGAACTGGGAGGCTATGCCTACCTGCTTTCGATCCCGATTTACTGGATACTGATTTCGATATCGGCCTGGCGTGCGCTATGGCAACTGGTGCGGGTGCCGCATCTGTGGGAAAAAACTCCGCACCAGCCCAGCCTGTTTTACATCTCTGCGAATGAAGAGGTGAGGAATGTAGAACCGCGGCCGATGATCGATTGATCCTCGGCTCCAATTGCCTGAAGGTCTCTTCCTTCATAGGGCAATGTCAAAAGGATGCGCCGGATTGCAGCCAGTCTGGCGCGCCTCTTGTCATTCGACCGAATGATTGTCCAGGGCGCGTAACCTGTATCGGTCCTTTCAAACATGATGTGCAATGCGTCGGAATAATCATTCCAGCGAGAAATGCCCGCCACATCCATAGGTGAGAACTTCCAGTTCTTGAGCGGGCTGTGGCGACGCTCATGAAAGCGCTTGAGCTGCATTTCCTGACCAATATCCAGCCAGAATTTGAAAAGGTGAATGCCATCTGTAACGATCATGCGCTCGAAATCGGGTGTCTCGGTCAGGAAGGTTTCGAGCTGTGTCGACGTACAAAAGCCCATCACCCGTTCCACACCTGCTCGATTGTACCACGAACGGTCAAACGTTACGAACTCACCTGCCGTCGGGAAATGTGCGACATAACGCTGGAAATACCATTGGCCTTGTTCGGTTTCGGTCGGCTTCGGCAATGCAACGTTACGGGCGGTTCTGGGGTTCATGAACTCCCGGATTGTAAAGATGGTTCCACCCTTGCCTGCGGCGTCGCGACCTTCGAAAACGCTGATGACGCGTCCGCCGGTCTCCTGAAGCCAGTATTGCAGTTTGACAAGTTCGATCTGAAGCCGCTCGAGTGTTTCCTCATATTCATCCGACTTCATTTTGGAAGGATAAGGGTATCCGCCCGATTGCAGTGCATTATCGTCGATCCATTTCGGCAATTTCGGATCATTTATGTCAAACGAATGCGCTGCTCCGTCAATTTTCAGCTTGATCGCCTTGTCGCCTGGCTTCGCTTCGTCTTTTTTGTCTTTCTTTTTGTTAGCTGTCTTTGAACTGTCACCCACGGCAATTCCCTTTCGTTTATAGCAAACCATGATATGGGCTGTTTGGAAGCCGCGTAAAGGATGTTCCAACATTTCCGGACAAAGTCGATGCCACAACCGCAGAAGGAAGCAGCATGAGCGAGGCAGGCAACCGCACGGATCCAGAACCACACGCCGAGAAGTCGATTTTCGAACCGCTTCTCCGGGTCAAGGGCGTTGTGATCGCCAGCATGGTTCTTGCTGTCTGCGTGTTGGCCCTCGATCTCCCATTCTGGTTTCGCGCAGGACTCCTGGCCGTCGTCGTTCTTGGGGCTGTATGGCTTTCAAGCGAAGTTGCAAGCAGCGAGTCGGATGAAGCGCCGACGAAAAATATAGTACCCAATGAAATGGCGGGGGTCTCTGGCGAGCGCCTGGCTGATCTTCTGACCGATCCGATGGTCGTTTTCGATCATGGCGGTACGGTTCGATTCGCCAATTCCGCGGCTCTCGACGCGTTTCAGTCGCTGGAAACCGGCACGGCGCTTTATTTGCGTTTTAGAGCGCCGGAAATGCATGCCCTCATTCAAGGGGTTATTGCAGACGGCGAAGCGCGAAGCATTGAATATTTTGAGCGTGTCCCGATGGATCGCTGGTTCAAAGCCATGGTCAAGGCTCTGCCTGACAAGGATGGCAGGCCTGAACTTTTTGTTCTGTTGTTTCGCGATCAGAGTGAAACGCGGCGCATTGACCGCATGCGTTCGGATTTCATCGCAAATGCAAGCCATGAATTGCGCACGCCCCTGGCATCGCTTCGCGGGTTCATCGAAACGCTGCAAGGGCCAGCCCGAAACGATACGGCTGCGCGTGATCGATTTCTGGATATCATGCAAAAACAAGCCGAACGGATGTCACGGCTGATCGACGATCTATTGTCCCTGTCGCGCCTTGAAATGCGGGCGCATCTGGCGATCAATGAATGCGTGGACATGACTTCCATTCTCAATCACGTTGCCGACACGCTGACACCATTGGCGGCAGGCCTCGATATCAGTATCGAGCGTGATCTGCCGGATCACCCTGTGAATGTTACGGGCGCGCGCGATGAGCTTATCCAGGTTTTCCAGAACCTCGTCGAGAATGCCTGTAAATACGGACAGGCTGGTAAGCGTGTCATCGTGAAGCTGGACGAAGACAATAGCGGCAGTTCTGCGGAAGTCGTGACGTCAATTCAGGATTTCGGTCCGGGCATTGCCGCCGAGCATTTACCGCGTCTCACCGAGCGCTTCTATCGAATTGACGTCGAGACAAGCCGCGCTCAGAAGGGCACAGGTCTGGGGCTTGCCATCGTCAAGCATATTCTTGCTCGCCATCGAGGCCGTCTGGTCGTTCGCTCCCAATTGGGCGAAGGATCGACATTCACGGTGCGGCTGCCAAAGCGAGCCGCATAAGCTCTATCTAAGTTTGCGAAGCAACTGCCATTTCAACGGACGCAGTTTTTGATAGATGGAAACCGCGCGTATTCGCTCCAACGAGCGGGCGAGGATAAGCGACATACGCCCTTGGAAAGTGACCGGGCGAACATAGTCGCGCAGTGGTGTCGTTTGGTCACGCAAGCCGATTTTCCATGGCTCATCGCCAAATCCAAGATCGAAACACATGTGGCCGTCTGTTTTCAGTGCATATAGCAGGCGCAATATCAGCACTTTTCCGGGTGAAAACCTGCTCCATTTGCCATTTTCGAACGTTGTGACCATTACGGACGACGCTCCACACGGTGGCCAATATCGTTTCCCCTATCGCGAGTGCTGAAAGATGCAGGGCGTTGTGTCGAGCCAGATGCTCGGTCACTTCTTCAAAAAAGCGCTGCTTTTCAGGATGCACATCGAAACCAGGGACCATGGTTTCTTCAAAACGCCGTTGTTTCTGACGCAACATAACCTCCAGAATGGCGTGCCGCTCAGCTTCGATGTGCGCGACAAAGAAACGATATCCTTCCATCTGCTGAAGTGCTCGACCGTGCTTTTTTATGTTGCGGATACTTCGTATAGACTGCTCTATTGCCTCCATTGGACGTGCCAAAGAAATCGCATGTGTGGAGGCTTCTGACGAGAGGTTCGTCAACGGCCACAAAGGATTTGCAAGGGTTTCAACACGCTCCGGCATTTTACGGAGCGCAATCGCATCGTGAGGGGGGACGGATGCGACAACAGCTTCGAGAAGACGCATTACCGTATTTTGTGATAGCTGCTCCGTGCTGCTGTAAACCCGAATGTCAAAATCATTGGTCAGCATGAGATCTTTCAGAGCGTCCTAAAATTTGGGAAATCTCAACGACGTGAGCCTGCCGAATCTCATTTTATAGTTGAAGTGTTTAGTAGATTTGAAACCAAAGGAAACTATGAAATGCTGGCTTGACTGGCCTGAGCCATTAGATTGCTTTGCACATGCTTTCTCTCAAATAGGGCAACGATGTCTATTTCGATTATCATCAAAACTTTGAATGAGGAAAAGCGCATCGCCGAGGCTGTGGAAAGCGCCTTGAAAGCTCTGCCTGGCGGGAAGGTGGAAGTAATTGTAGCGGATAGTGGATCGACCGATCGCACGATAGAGATCGCACGATCCTATCCGATCAAAATTGTGCAGATCGAGCCTCCTGCGCAGGCTAGCTGTGGTCTCGGCCCGCAGCTCGGCTTCCAGTATTCGACGCAGCCCTATATCTGCCTGATTGATGGCGACATGATACTCGAGCCGGATTTCCTGCCGACAGCCCTCGATTATCTCGGCAAACATCCTGACGTGGGCGGTGTGACCGGCCATGTCGTGGACCAGATTCTGGAAAGTCTGGAGTTCCAGCGTCGTGCGAAGCGTCATTCACCGGAAGCGCGCGTAGGCGATGTTGATCGCATGAACGGCGGCGGGCTTTACAGACGCAGCGCGATCGAGCAGGCGGGATATTTCTCGGATCGCAATCTTCATGGTCACGAAGAGTTTGACGCGGGTGTTCGTCTACGCAGCAATGGCTGGAAGCTCTACCGATTGGATCGCCCTTTCGTGCAGCATTTTGGCTATACGATGAATGCCTACAAGCTTTTGGTCCGACGCTGGAAAAGCAAATATCTGCGTGGAACTGGTGAAGTGTTGCGTGCCGCAATTGGCCAGCCGCATCAGAAAAACTTGTTCCGTGAGCTGCCGGAACTCCGGCTTTGGGGGGCGGTCTATTTTTGGTGGCTGGCGATCATAGTAGCTCTTGTTTTTGTACCAGGATGGCCGCTGGCAATTCTGATCGCGGCCATGATTGCTGCGGCTCCGTTCGTGGCGATGTCTGTTCGGTCTCGTAGTATCGAACTGGGTGTCTATGCGGTGGTCGCATGGATCTTTCATGCAGCAGCACTACCGCTTGGCTTTTTTCAGCCCCGCCGCAAACCAACGGATTGGATCGAAAGCAAGGTTATAAGAGAACCTTGATGAAAATCCTGCGGCTGGCCATATCTGCTTCGCTTATAGGCCTCGCTATGCCCGGTGCCGATGCTGAAGAATGGCTTCCGGTCACTGAAAAAAATCTCGAAATTTCTGCGGGAAGCCCGCTGGATTTTTCGAGATTTCTGGCAAATACGCCGATTGAAGAAAAAAATCGTTTGATCGCCAATACTGCAGGGCATTTCGCACAGGCTGACAAGCCGGACCAAGCAATGCGACTACAGTGTGCGGCGATTGGCTGGGGGCCTCCATCTTCAGGCATCGTGGACCATGCCTTCATCGATCGTTATGTCCAACAGCTTCGCCTGCACGGCTACAATATAGCCCGGTTTCATTTTGTTGATGCCGATCTGATGCTTGGACAGGCGGGCGATTTCGATTTTCGCCCCGAAGCTCTCGACCGGATGCGCTACCTGATGGCGGCGCTCAAACGTGAGGGCATTTACTGGATCATTGACGGACTTACTTCCGAAAGCGGCGCTTTGGGCGGAAAGGACACTAATCGCTGGGGTCCAGGGGGTAATCTGAAACGCCGGGCCTATGTCGAAAATGAAGCATTCGAACATTGGCTGCGCTTCCAGAAAGAAGTCTACACCACTGTTAATCCCTATACCGGCCTTTCACCTCTTGAGGACCCCGCACTCACTCTGGTCATTCCGTTCAACGAGAACGGCATCGAGTTTACGAGCTTCGTGCATGAAAATGACGACGGGACCACATTCTGGCCAGGTTATCGTCCAGCATTCAATGCATTTCTCACAAAGCGCTATGCCGACACCGCTGCCTTGTCGAGAGCATGGGGTGGTTTGGCATCCGGCGAAAATCTGGAGCAGCAAACCATCCATTTGCCCGAAAGCCGCAGCAGTGGTGGAAGGCGGCTCCACGACTTTCAAGCCTTTCTCGTCGAAAGTGAACGTTTGCTGGCGCAACGGATGGAGCAGGCGCTGCGCGATCTCGGCTATCGTGGTCTGATCGCCCCTTATAACAACTGGTTCACGGTCCAGACCGCCCTTTCGCGACAGCCTCAGAAAGTAGTGGCCGCCAACACCTATCATGACTGGATCGGAACCCTCAGTCCTGGTACGGAAATCAAGCATACGAGTTCGATTGCCGACGCTGCTGCCTATGTCAGTGAGATCGCTGCCGGGCGCTGGATCGGCCGACCCTTTCTTGTGACCGAGTATGAGCATCTGTTTTGGAACCGTTATCGGTATGAGGCGGGTCTGGTGTTTCCGGCCTATGCCGCATTGCAAGGTTGGGACGGTATCTGCCGTCATGGGCAGGGGCCGCTAACGCTTGCATTTGACGAGGCAGCTCCTTTTCGTCAGCGTATCGTGCCGTACACTTTCGCGGTAGATCCTGTTGCGCGTGCCGGCGAAACACTGGCAGCGCTCCTGTTTCGCCGGGGAGACATCGAAACCGCAGCTTTCGATGTGCCATTAACGATGCAAGGGGAGACGAGCCTTGGTGAATCGCTCGAACTTCGAGAACCGGCCCGGTTGAAACCGCTAGCACTTCTTGGCGGGATTGGTCTTGCCACAAAAGAACTGGCATGGCCGCAAGGCTTGCAGAAAAAGGTCGCGGTTGACTACCGGAACGTGTCACTCGACAACGTGCTGCAGCGCTTGAAGGCAGCAGGACTTCTTGCGGATGATAACGCAACCAGTCCTTCGCAGGGCTTGTTTGAAAGTGCTACCGGTCAAATCCGACTCGATCGTAACAAGCTGCGGATGCACGTCGTTACATCTAAGACCGAGGCCATCGCCTTTGCCGAACTGAAAGATCGCCTGACTTTGAGTGAGTTATCCCTCGGTAATGCCGAGGAAAGAGGTTTGTTTGCTGTTTCGGCAATTGATGAAAAGCCGCTGAAGGACAGCGAAAAGCTGCTGATAATTTTCGCCAGCGATGCTCGCAATACTGATATGCGTTTCCGCGACAAGGCAGAGAAAATCATAGAGGATTGGGGGCAACTGCCAGTCACGTTGCTGCGCAATCGGGTGGATGTGAAACTGGCAGGAAATACGGTTTCGTGGACGCTCTCGCCGGTCGGTCTTGATGGCGAGGTTCATGAAAAAATAGCGTCAGGATCAGGTCCCGCTGCTTTCCGGCTGGACAACGGAGCGGGCAAGGAGGGGCCGACGACTTTCTTCCTTCTAGAGCGAAAGCTCGAAGTTCAATAAAAGTCCGTCGAAAGCCTGCTCCAGCTTTCGCCAGCCAATCCGCCAATAAAGATGTCATTGCGCTGTACCGCGTTCAGCATATCCGTGCTCGCTGTGACCACACAGACATTGGCTTTCAGACGGAAGAACATGATCGAGTGCTGCGAGAGCGCATTGAGATAACGCGGGTCAACTCGGCCTTGCGCAGCAATATGCCCCTCTTCCTGCAAGTAGAGCAGCATCGCATCGACGGCATGTTTTTCCGTCCCGGCTTTTGCGATGACGTTCAAAACTTCGGCCATGCCATTGGAGCGGCTGTAGTAACAGAAAAAGCCGCTCGGACTACCGGTATGGTCGTTGATTGCACAGAGGCGCAAGGTGCCAGCAGCCTGATTGTCGAATGCCATCTGAAACAACCAGTTGATGTCGCTTTCCGTCCAGGCCGGATGGGCCGAATAGCTCTCGATCAAGCCGGGAACGAGCGAGATTGCCTCATCCTGCGCTATTTCCTTCACACTCGCTGGGGACTTGGCGGCTTTCTTGATCGGGGGGATCGGGAAGAGCGGGTTAAGCATCTTGCCAACCGAACTTGTCGCCCACCCGTCAAGGATTGGACGCCGTTCGGCAAGGTAACTGGCCACATAGCTTGCAGCCTGGAACACGCGGGTCCATCCAAGCCCGTGCGTGCTGAGCGTTACCCCTCCGATCGCTTCGAAATGTCTGAGGCTCACGGGCGCCGCGCTGTCGCTGAAGTTGAGTATCTTGTCACTTGGGCGCAAAGTTAGGGTCAGTTCGGCCGCGCCACGGGGCGACATCTCGGGTTTCATCATGAAAGCGCATAACAGTCGCCCCATGACCGTTTGGCCATTGACCTTGTAGGGGATCGGGAGGACCGAGAGGGCGCTATCGATTTCGCCGTGGTCGTCCTCGTGCACGACGCTGCCGATCGCGGGGTCGTAATAGGGGTTCTCAAAAAAGAAGTTCCGAAAGTATAGATCGAAATTTTCGTTACACGATTTCGATCGTGGGCGGAAAACTCGCTGAAACAGGGTGCGGACGGCTGGAATATCATCGGTGTCCATCGCGCGAACACGCCGTGATTTGCTGCCATTTGCTGGTGTCGAGATATGCACCATCTAAGCCCCCGCTTGCTTGAAACCGCCCTTTTTCTCTTCTGCGTCACGACTCCGGCGAACGAGGTAGATAACGCATCCCCAGGATGCCAACACAATACTGATTTCAATTACGTAAATAGCCGCGAAAGTTCCTGTGATCGGCGCATACCAGGTGGCCAGTGCCAAAAGTGGCGCGCCGAGGATATTGCCTGTGTTCAGGACCGCAGTGCGATAGCTATGCTGGCTCGCTGCGCCCAGCAGATCGACAGCTATCGACCACAAGGCAACAAACACCGTGATCCAGCAAAGCGTGCGGCAGAATGAAACCAGCGTGTCGTACTCACTCCCGAACAGATATGGCAGGTAAGGCGCAATAATAAATACAGCCAGCGAGGTGAATATGCCGATGGCAAATGCTGCCCCGAGCAAGCGCATTGTTATCGGCAGGGCATGATGGATGCCATTAGCGCTGGCGCGCGCCAGATGAGGATAGACAAGACGGTTCATCGCCTCGACAGTCAAGGTGCTGCTGTCGATGATGCGGCGGGTGACGCCATAACTGCCGACTATGCTTGGTGGCACCAATGTGCCGAGAAGCAGGAGGTCGGCATTCTGGCGGACTGCCTTGAAGATGAACTGCGATGCAAACATCACACCGAGCCGCAGTTCGTCGCGCACGATTGTGTATTGCGGTCGACCCAGCCTGCGCAAAAACAAGGTATAGATGACGGCGACCAGCACATGAACCCCAAACTGCCAGTAAGCCCACCCGACAACGGTGGAGACGCCGAATACAAGGCAGGCGATTGCGGCGGCAATCGTGCGGGCTACGGCAAATCCAACAACGGAGAGATTGGCCGATATGAAGTCGGTGTGCGCGATATAGATCTGCTCGACCAGCAGGATAAGGCGAACCAGCACAATATTTGTGACAAGCAGCAGGAAAAGCCCAACCAGATTCCCCGAAAATTCGGGAGAGCTGCTCAGCCAGAACGGCAAAATCAGCATCCCGGCGGCGACCAGGACTATGCCGGTTATTCCGATAAGAATGAGATTGTGACCGAGCATGGCCGGATAGATCGCCCGGTTCTGCGCTACACGGCGTACAAGGCATTCCGCTCCACCAAGGCCACAGATGAAAGTGGCGATGCTGGTCACCGCCATCACTGTCACGAACAAGCCGAATTCGTGGGAGCCGAGATATCGCGCCAGAATAGCAAATGTAAAAAGTTGCGCGATGTTTGCCGCGAAAAGGCTGCCGCTAGAAGCTGCGTAGGACAGTAATGTCGACCAATGGCGTTTCAAGTTTTCATACCAAATGTTCAGGCCGCTTTGGCCCAGCGTGCTTCTGGGAGAATAAAGACGCGCTCGAATTTCAAGAAAAGGTTATGGCAGCGAACCGGATTATTTTTCGTAAAGTTTTTGGTTGTGAGACATATGCTCCATTTTCTCTTAATCCCGAAAAACATGAGGTGCCAAGCATGTCGGCCGAATTTTATGAGGATCTATAGGACTAAATGATCACCATTTGCATTTTAGTGACACTCTTGCATGGGATTGCCTTTCATTAACCGAATTTTTTAATCTTTAAGTCTAATGAAAACAGTAGCGCCGTGTTTGCGCTATTGAGTGAACTTTAGGGGCGACTAATGTACACCTTGCGCGACCTCGCTTCGAAAGCACAGGTAACGGAGACCGGCAGTGAAAATCTGGCCTCTGTCGATGACCGGTTGCGTGCAGTCAGGCGCGAGACGCATATCGTCCGCGAAGAAGAAAAGCTGACTGAGACTATCACTCCTGCAAACAAGGGATTGATGCTGCCTGAACTCGACCTGTTCGAGGCGCTTGCCTGGATGCGCGCCCGGTGGATTTTGATTGCGGCACTGGCAATATTAGGTGGCTTGGCGGGACTCGCTTACGGCATGACGGCAAAGCCGAGATACGCAGCCTATACGGATTTGCTGGTTCCGCCGTCTGGGCTCCAGTTGCTGCCCAACGATGTCTATGCTCAGAGCCTGCAAGCCGATAGCCAGATTCTCGACATCGAAAGCAAGATGCGCATCCTGACTTCCGGCAATGTACTCCGGCGGGTCGTGTCGGACTTGAAACTGAACGAAGATGAGGAGTTTGTTCCTCCACCGCCGACGTTCGATCTACGGGCTATGCTGGGCCTCAGCAAACCGGCGGGTCCAAAAGATGATACGCTGACTGCGGTTCGCGCACTTTCGCAACGGATCAACGTTGCGCGGCCTGAACGGTCCTATCTGGTTACGATTGCGGTCTGGACGGAAAATCCGGAGAAATCCGTGCGGGTCGCGGATTCTCTGGCGAATGCTTTCCAGGAAGAAGTCGCACAAGCGGATGCCGATGGGGCAGGGCGCGCGGCGGCCGCCTTGTCAGAACGGCTGTCCTCGCTGCAGAAAGCAGCAACCGAGGCGGAAGAGAAAGTCGCGGCGTTCCGCAGGGCGCACGGTCTGCAAACATCGGGTGGAGAACTCGTCAGTACCCAGTCGATGACGCAGATCAACTCCAAGCTTGTCGATGCCAAAGCGCGCGTCGCTGATGCAAGCACGCGCTATGAGGAACTGACAAAAGATACGGGCAGTGCGGTTAGTCCGGCAAGCACGTTGCAGTCGCCCACAATGACAAATTTGCGTGGACAATATGCATCGCTGAAACAGCGTTACGATGCTCTCGCCATGACTTACGGGCCACGTTATCCAGAACTGATAAACACGGAACGTCAGCTTGCCGGTCTGGAACAGCAGATGACGCAGGAGCGGGCACGTATCTTGCAATCTGCCAAAGTTGACCTTGATCAGGCAAATGCCGTCGTCGCAGCTCTCAATGCGCAGGCAGCTTCCGCGCGTTCGGCCGTCGCACTCGACAATGATGCGCAAGTCCAGCTTTCGGACCTCGAACGTGACATGGCCGCTAAAGTATCGATCTATAATACATTCCTGACCCGGTCGACGGAAACGAGCCAGCGCCAGCAACTTGATGCGACCAACATTCGGATCATTTCAACCGCCATTCCTCCCATCAGCCGTAGCTGGCCGCCCAAGACCATGGTGCTCGGTGCTGGGGGTGGCATTGCCGGGATGGGGCTCGGCGTGGTTCTTGCACTCGGTTTGGGCTATCTTGGTGCGTGGCGTCGAAACCGAGAGGATCTGGTCTGACTTGGCTGAGTTATCGGTACATTACCGTGCGGAGACGCAGCCGCGAGTCTCGTCGGCGATCGGGGCTGCACTCTTTCTCTGCATGTTCTTGTTCGTCTGGATAGGCACGAGCCCCTATCCGGATCTCGGCACTGTTACCGGTGTGACGGCTACAGCCGCAGCATCCAGTTCGTTGAACCAGTTGGTCACCGTGTTCCTTACGGGCAGCTTTCTGGTTTGTGCGCTAAGCAGTTCCATGCGCAACGCCGTCATGCAACCGCGCCTTTTGATTGGTCTGATTTTCTTTTGGCTGTTCGCGACCGCCTTGCTGTCGGCTCATCCCATGATTGCCAGCAAGAAAGTCGTCTTGTCTATCCTGACCGCTTTGAATGCGAGCATTTTTCTTATATTGCCACAATCTGAACGCCAGATGGCGCGGTTGCTGGCAATTGGTTCATTGATAACGCTGGCATTTGCCTATTTTGGCATAATCTTCATGCCGCAACGTGCGATTCATCAAGCGACCGAAGTCATCGAACCTATGCTGGCTGGCTCGTGGCGCGGTCACTATCCGCACAAAAATGCTGCCGCTGCATCGCTGGTGCTGATGAGCTTTTTCGGGCTTTATATCTGGAAAGCCGGTTTGCCGAAAACCGGTCTGCTTATCGTCGCCCTTTGCGTGTTTTTCGTTCTGCATACAGGCGGCAAGACGTCGACGGCCATGTTGCCCTTCATTGTCCTGATGTCGCTGGTCTTTGTGAGGATGAAATGGACGCGGGTTTTTATTTCGATCGGCGGGATTGTTGCCTTCAACGTTGTTGCCGTCGGTGCGGCGGTCTTCGATCCCTTGCGTGAGCTTGTTCAAAGCCTGGGCGTTGATGCCAGCTTTACAAATCGATCCGATATCTGGAAACTCGCATTCGCTGCTATCTCGGCCAAACCGATATTTGGTTATGGTCTGGACTCGTTCTGGAAAACCCCTGAAATGGTCTATGCCGGCGGGGGCGGTGCCAGTTGGGCTGTTGCAGCCTTCAATGCGCATAATTCTTTTCTGGATATGATGATCAATGCAGGTGTTATTGGTTTAATTCTGACGCTTATCTGGATAACGGTCTTGCCGCTGCGATACATTAAGGAAGCGGAAAGCACAGATAACGACCCTATATTAACGCTCCTTTATATTCGCCTTTGGCTTTACGGATTATATATGTCTTGTATGGAAAGTACGTTCTTTCAGAACGGTGGGGCATTGTGGTTCTGTATTATGGTTGCTGTCTTCGGATTGCGCTTGCAGGCAAAGGCGAGGCTCGTCTGAAACGGCTTTTGGGGGAGCTGGGGCAATGATGGAAATGGATAGTCTCGAGCGGGCGCGCAGTCGCCTGGAATGGTATGCCATTCGGCTGAACGACAGTATCAGTCGTCGGTTCCCATTGCGTCCATTCTGCCTGCCGAAAAATGAGCGGATCATCACTTTTACGTTCGACGACGTGCCCGATACGGCAGAGAGCGCCGGGGCCGCTATTCTTGACAAGCATGGGGTTCACGGCACCTTTTATATTGCAGGAAATCTGGTCGGCACAAAAGAGACCAAACGGAACCTGATCACGCAGGAAGGATGTCGCAAGCTAGTCGAGCGTGGACATGAATTGGGCTGTCATACCTATAACCATCTCAAAGTCCCCTACGCCGGAGCACGTGAAATAGCTTCCGATCTTGATCGCAACACAGCCTATCTCGATGCGTTCGAGCCTGATCGCGCCGAACCGCGCAGCTTTGCATATCCCTATTGCGCCTCGTCCGTCATGTCGCGTCGGCTTTTTGCCGATCGTTTCGCAACATGTCGTGGCGGTGGTAACCGGATCAATCGCGGCATGATTGATCTGGCTTTTGTGCAGGCAGTCGAAATTAGACAGCCTGATGATGAGGCCATCCGCCAGACCCGTTGGATCGACGATCTGGATGCCAATCCCGGCTGGCTCGTCTTCTACACGCACGATGTCAGCGATAAGCCGACCGAATTCGGGTGCAAACCTGAAACATTTGAACGCCTCGTATCTCACGCGATGAGAAGCGGAGCGACTGTTCTTTCTGTTCGCGAGGCATTGGCGCGCCTTGGCGCACAACGAGGTGCTGCTTGACGCATGTAAATGATAAGGAACATCGCCTGCTGGCGATCAACAATTATTTTTATCGCCGCGGTGGCGCCGAAACTATTTTTCTCGACCATATCAAACTGTTTTCTGAAATCGGCTGGCAAACGGCCCCTTTTGCCATGCAGCATCCAGACAATTTTGCCTCCGACTGGTCTTCCTATTTCGTTTCAGAAATCGAGTATGGCCGGGAAAGCAGCCCGCTTACCAAAGTCGTGCAGGCAGGCAAGATCATCTATTCATGGGAAGCGCGCGACCGCATCAAGGCGTTGATCGAACGCTTTCGTCCGAATGTCGCACATGCGCACAATATCTATCACCATTTGTCGCCGTCGATTTTCCCGGTTCTGAAGGAAGCGGGTGTCCCGACGGTTATGACGGCGCATGACCTGAAGCTGGCCTGCCCGGCCTATAAGATGCTGTCACACAACCAGATCTGCGAACGCTGCAAGGGCGGACGCATCTATAATGTGGCGCTTCATAAATGCATAAAAGATTCCACAACGTTGAGCGGGCTGGTTCTCGTTGAAACAGCGATCCATCGCATGCTCGGCCTTTACCGCAATACGCTTGACCGGATTGTCGTGCCCAGCCGGTTCTATATTGCCAAACTCGCTGAATGGGGCTGGCCGCAGGAAAAGTTGGTCTACATTCCCAATTTCGCCCATACGGACGATCTGAAGCCCTATGCGGACGAGGGCGATTATTTCGCCTATGTCGGAAGACTGGCGCCTGAAAAGGGGATCGGTACTCTCATTCGCGCCGCGGCCAGTGCGGGCCAGAAACTCGTCATTGCGGGCACCGGGCCTGAAGAACAGTCATTGAAGGCGCTCGCGAGTGAGACGGGTGGCGATGTCACTTTCGCTGGCTATGTCTCGGGAGAACGCCTGCATCGTCTCATCGGAGAAGCGAAGGCGCTCGTTTTGCCGTCCGAGTGGTATGAGAATGCCCCGATCAGCATTCTGGAAGCCTATGCGCTTGGAGTGCCGGTGATTGGCGCCGACATTGGCGGAATTCCTGAAATGATTATCGAAGGCGAGACCGGGATGGTCTCACATACCGGCAACGTCAGCGATCTCGCCCGTGTTCTTGGTAATTTTGCGGAATTAACACCGCAGGCACGACGTAAGATGGGAAATGTGGGCCGGGTCTGGGCCGGCAACGAATTCTCGCCGCAGGCGTACAGAAACCGGACCCTGGAGCTTTATGCCGAGTTGGGGGCGCTTTGATGGTCCGAGAAGATAAACGGCCTCGCGTCTTGATGCTGGGCTTGCGCGGTATTCCGAATGTTCAAGGCGGAGTGGAAAAACACGTCGAGGAGCTTGCGCGGCTCTTTGTGACGAAGGGCTGGGATGTCGAAGTCATTGGGCGCCGTCCTTATCTGGAAAAGAAGCAACCTTATGTCTGGGAGGGCGTACAGGTGACGCCGATCTGGGCGCCGACCTCCATGAAATTCGAAGCGATTGTTCACACGGTGCTGGGCGTGTTGCGGGCGGGCTTCAAACGTCCGGATGTTGTGCACATTCATGCAATCGGCCCGGCTCTGGCTGTTCCACTGGCACGACTGCTGGGGTTGCGCACGGTCGTGACGCATCACGGTTTTGACTATAATCGTCAGAAGTGGGGGCGGCTTGCACGCACGATGCTGAAGCTTGGCGAATGGTGCGGTATGCGTTTTGCCAATGCGCGTATCGCCGTGTCCAACGACATCGCACAAACCATGCAACAGCATTACAACGTCCCGATCACTTTCATCCCGAATGGTGTTACGCTTCGTCCTGCCTGCGGGGACAAGGTATGGTTGGAAAAGTACGGTTTGAACTCAGGCCGCTACATTGCTCTGGTGGCCCGTATCGTTCCAGAAAAACGTCAGCTCGATCTCATCGAAGCCTTCGCAAAACTATCCGATCCTTCTCTGAAACTGGCTCTGATTGGTTCGGCGGAATATACGGCTGAATATGCCGGAGCCGTTCGTGCAAAAGCCGAGACTGTGCCAGGTGTTGTGCTGACGGGTGCGCTTCAGGGAGGGGAACTGTCAGCCTTGTTCAGCCAGGCGGCATTGTTCGTTCTGCCTTCCAGCCATGAGGGTATGCCAATCGCGCTTCTCGAGGCAATGGGATATGGCTTGAACGTGCTTGCGAGCGATATTACTGCCAATGTCGAAGTAGGGCTTCCGGAGGAGAGTTATTTCCCTCTCGGCAATGTCGATGCGTTGAAGAATGCGTTACGGCAGAAGATCGATAAGCCCCTGACCGGTGAACAGTCGCAAGCAATGATCGACTGGATTGCGCGGGATTACAGTTGGAATGGCATCGCTGATCGCACGCTGGAAGTCTATACATCCATTCTGAAATAGAAATTTGGTCTATTAGAGCGCCGATCTGATTGGATCAGATCGGCGCTCTAACTTCTTCTATTTCAAGCATAATCTTATCGATCCTCGTTTCACTCCGGTCGGATTATGCTCTAAAAACAATGGCCCCGAAAGCTCTCGCTCCGGGGCCAGATATCTCAAATCTAATACTCGTTTTAACGAGCCCGGCGGCGCTCTCCGGTTGGCTGGAAGGCCATACGCGAATGATAGCTGCAATAAGGGCTCGATTCACCGGATTCATGACCGCAGAAATGAAAGTCTTCATTCAGTGGGTCGCCGATTGGCCATTTGCAGGTGCGTTCGCTCAACTGCAGCAGCGAGAGACGGCGCGAAATTGGCACCACCACATCGGAGGCAGGCTTGACCACAGTTTCCGCAACAACGTCTACGGCGTAGTCCACTTGAAGCGCGGTGGCGCCAACCGTCTTGGTAACTGTAGCTGTGCGCATTGTCGTCGTATGCACGCCGGTTGAATGTTGTGCTGCAGGACGCGGCGCTGCGGCAACCGTGTTGACTTTCTTGCTGCGTGGAGCAGCAGTCGTGGTTTTGCCACGGCCCGAAAGCTTCAAACGGTGCACTTTGCCGATCACTGCATTGCGGCTCACGCCGCCAAGCTGCGCTGCGATCTGGCTTGCGCTCAAGCCTTCGCTCCACAGTTTCTTCAGTAGTTCGACGCGTTCGTCTGTCCAGTTCATCGCCCTGGGCTCCAATCAATTTCGTTATCCGGAATCCGCCAGTGCTCTCGGATTGCTCCAAGCGCAAACACCATATCTATCCGGGTGACTAGGTCTGCCGCACGAAATGTAGCTTTGATCTTTAAAAAGAAACTACAGTATTCAACGACTCCATGACAAGGGATAGCCTTGTCAGGCAGATTCCATTTTTATGGTTTTCCCCAACTTGGGTGCTAAAGACGGTTTTTCTTTGATCCAGCGCCGAAATTTTGCACGCAAATACCCCGAACTGAAAACCCGGACTGTTTCAGGATGGAGCAATGCAAGCTCGCGGAGTGGACAAGCCGTCTGGCGGTCTCAACCGAGGAAAGGCCTCTATCTATATAGTGTCGATGTCCACGTAAAGTCATCTCTGGTCGGAGAATGATGCGAGGTTGCGAAAATGCATCAACTCATGCTGAAAGATGGCCGCCAAACCTTACTTGCTTTGATTGACATTTTTTCCATGAACGCCAATATACGCGCGAGATAAATATGCCGCCCTGGGGGCGGTTTTTTATTTCTGCCGGAGGCTCAGGCGAGGAGCGTGAAGCTATCTGGTCCATTCCTCATATGTCTCAATATTATATAGCGGCAGCTAGGGATGGAATATTGGGTGACTTTCGAAAGGTGAGAGCCTGTTCGGGCGCCCGAGGACTGAATATGGGAAACACAGCTTTGCCGGTTCGATCGTGCAGGCTGCAAAAAGGGCTTTGGAGGCCTGACGTTATGACCGACGCTACGACCGTGCAACCGCTTTACGACACCTATAATCGTGCGGCTCTGCGCTTCGAGCGAGGTGAGGGCATCTGGCTTATTACCGAAGACGGCGAACGTTATCTCGATTTTGCCGCCGGTATCGCTGTGAACTCGCTTGGTCATTCGCATCCGCATCTGGTGGAGACGCTAAAAACCCAGGCAGAAAAGCTGTGGCATCTGTCGAATGTCTATGAAATTCCAGCGCAGGAAAAACTTGGGCAGCGCCTTGTCGAAAACACCTTCGCCGACAAGGTCTTCTTCACGAATTCCGGAGCCGAAGCTCTCGAATGTGCAATCAAGACCGCGCGCCGTTATCAATATGTGAGCGGTCACCCGGAACGTTTTCGCATTGTGACCTTTGAAGGCGCATTCCATGGTCGCACGCTGGCCACGATTGCCGCTGGTGGTCAGGCCAAGTATCTCGAAGGCTTTGGCCCGAAGGTCGATGGTTTCGATCAGGTCCCATTCGGTGATGAAGCGGCATTGCGCGCCGCTATTACCGATGAAACCGCAGCGATCCTGCTCGAACCCGTGCAGGGCGAAGGCGGTCTGCGCGGTTTCCCAGAAGAATTCATGCGCATGCTGCGCCAGATTTGCGACGATAAAGGCCTTCTGTTGATCCTGGACGAAGTGCAGACCGGCGTTGGCCGCACCGGCAAGCTGTTTGCCCACGAATGGGCTGGCATTCGACCGGACATCATGGCTGTCGCCAAAGGTATCGGCGGCGGTTTCCCAATGGGCGCCTGCCTCGCAACCGCTGAAGCTGCCAAGGGCATGACCGCGGGCGTTCACGGCACGACCTATGGCGGCAATCCGCTGGCCATGGCTGTCGGCAATGCGGTGCTTGATGTTGTTTTGGCCGATGGTTTCCTCGAAAATGTTCAGTCAACCGCTCTGGTCATGAAGCAGGGGCTTGCCTCAATCATCGATCGCTATCCGAACATCGTTTCCGAAATCCGTGGTCGTGGTCTGCTTATCGGCATCAAATGCGTGGTACCGAATACCAGCCTCATTCAGGCCCTTCGCGATGAGCACTTCTTGAGTGTTGGCGCGGGTGACAATGTCGTTCGCTTGCTTCCGCCGCTGGTGACGACACCGGAAGAAGCACGCGAAGCGCTGAAGCGCATCGAAACAGCGGTCGAACGGCTCGCAACTGCAAATCCGATCAGCAAGACGGCGTGATATCATGGCTAACGATAACCGGATCAAACACTTTATCGACCTCTCCGCTGTTCCGGCGTCGGAGCTTCGCGCAATCATGGAAGACGCCAAGGCTCGCAAAGCGCGCCTCAAGGCGGGAGACATAGAAAGCCCCTTCGCAGGCAAGGTGCTTGCGATGATCTTCGAAAAGCCTTCCACGCGTACGCGCGTGTCGTTCGATGTCGGTATGCGCCAGCTCGGCGGCGAGACTATCATGCTGACGGGTTCTGAAATGCAGCTCGGGCGTAGCGAAACCATTGCGGACACGGCGAAGGTCCTGTCGCGCTATGTCGATGCGATCATGATCCGCACCACGTCGCATGAGCGTATGCTGGAACTTGCCGAATATGCGACCGTGCCTGTCATTAATGCACTGACGGATGATACGCACCCTTGTCAAATCATGGCTGACGTTCTTACATATGAGGAACATCGCGGCCCGATCAAAGGCAAGACCTTTGCCTGGATGGGGGATGGCAACAATGTCCTCCACTCATTGGTCGAAGCTGCGGCGCGTTTTGATTTCAACGTCAATATCGCAACGCCGGAAGGCAGTGAACCCAAGTCGCAATATATCGATTGGGCGAAAGCGAACGGCGCGAGCATCATGTCCACCATCGATCCGGAAAGCGCAGCAAACGGTGCGGATTGCATTGTGACCGATACGTGGGTTTCGATGGGGCAGGAAGATTATGCTCGTGGCCACAACGTTTTCATGCCCTATCAGGTCAATGCGCGACTGATGGCAAAAGCTGATCCAAAGGCGCTTTTCATGCACTGCCTGCCTGCCCATCGCGGCGAGGAAGTGACGGATGAAGTGATCGATGGACCGCAATCGGTCGTATTCGATGAAGCGGAAAACAGGCTCCACGCCCAGAAAGCCATTCTGGCCTGGTGCCTGCAAGGAGCATAATTTGGCTGATAACACCAGCAATGAGCATACCGAAGTCGAGAACATTCAGGTCAACCTGGACGATTTCGACTTCGCAGGCGATGACGCCGTTGTGCCCTTTCAGGTGGAAGGACTCGACGTACGTGGTCGCGCGGTTCAGCTTGGCACGAGCATCGACGGCATTCTGAAACGCCATAATTATCCGGAAGAAGTTGCCCGCTTGCTGGCGGAGGCAACTGTATTAACCGTGCTGCTCGGCACTTCGCTCAAATTCGAAGGCAAGTTCATCTTCCAGACGCAGTCCGATGGTCCGGTCGACATGCTGGTGGTTGATTTCCGCACCCCGCGTTCGGTGCGTGCCTATGCACGTTTCGATGAGGAGCGCTTGAAGGATGCGATTGCGGCCGGCAAGACGAAGCCCGAGGAGTTGCTCGGACGCGGCACGCTCGCCTTCACGGTGGATCAGGGCACTTATACCCAGCGCTATCAGGGTATTGTTGCACTGGACGGTTCGACATTGGAAGAAATCGCCACGACCTATTTCCGTCAGTCGGAACAGATTCCGACCGACCTGAAGCTGAGTGTCGCCAAACTTGTCGAGCGTGGCGTGGACGGAAAACCTGTCGAGCAGTGGCGAGCCGGTGGACTGATCATTCAATTCCTGCCGGAATCCGAACTGCGCGCTCGCATTCCTGATCTGCCGGGAGGAGACGAGGATGAAGCCGAAGTCGCCTACCATCCGGAAGATGACGCGTGGGATGAAGCTCGCTCGCTTGTCGGGACGATTGAAAGTTCGGAACTGACAGACCCGCAAGTCGGCTCTGAGCGGCTGCTTTATCGCCTGTTCCATGAACGTGGCGTACGTGTGTTCGAGTCTGTGCCCGTACTGGACGAGTGCTCGTGCTCACGGGAAAAAATTTCCGGTGTTTTGTCAGGCTTTACAGCCGAGGAAATTGCGGAAAGCGCGGACAACGGCAAAATTTCGGTGACCTGTGAATTCTGTTCGAAACACTATGAGTTTGATCCGGCAGAGTTCGTGCAAAAGTCTTAGACGTTGTTGCAGCTAAGAAAATGGCTTGTTACCGCTGGTGGCGAGCCATTTCTATGTGGACTTAACTTGGAGCGTGTTTGGTCTGATTGAATCAGATCGGCGTTCCAACGGTTTGTTTGAACGTGCATCTCGTTTCGAAAGCCGTTTCATCCTTTTCGGGATGCGCTCTATCTATTTGTTTTCACGCATTATCCGACGCAAAACCGCTTCGCACTTTTGCTGGAAATGCTCTAATTCAAAGTGCGTCTTTGTTCGGGAATATCGAGCGAGAAAGCGGGGATGTCCACGTCGAACAGGCTGCCGCCAGAACCCTGCATCTGATAGCACCCCACCATAACGCCAGAAGTTGTCGTCAGTGGGCAGCCGGATGAATACTGAAATGAATCGCCTGGTTCGAGGGTTGGCTGTTCGCCAACCACGCCTGGTCCGCGTACTTCCTCGACATACCCATTCGCATCGGTAATCTGCCAGTAACGCGAACGCAACTGCACGGTTTCTGCGGAATTGTTGGCAATGGTTATGCGATAGCCCCAGACATAACGGTTTTCGTCGGGTTCGGACTGGTCTTCCAGATAGAAAGGTTCGACCGAAACTTCGATCCCCCGCGTTACCGCTCTGTACATGCACACCCGCCCTACATTCGCATCAGCCTTGGCACCTGCAATCTGGCGAAGCTGGATCGCAAAGATGCTTTTTACTCAACGGTTCGTCGGTTCTGTTCATGGACGCCGTTATTCACCCCACCTATCGCTAAAGTTGCGGGGGAGGTCAACAATCCGGGTCGGCAAATATGCGGCAATTGCCGGAATGTTCCGGCAATTGCATCGTTTGAACCTCGGTTTGCAGCCTAAAAGCCACAATATCGGGAAGCAAGAGTTTAGCGAGCGACCTTCAAGGCTGCTTCGACGTCTTCCACGAGATCGTCGGTATCTTCAAGGCCGAGCGAGATTCGCAGCAGACCGTCCGAGATGCCGAGTTCAGCCTTTGCCTCGTCGCTAAGATTCTTGTGCGTGGTGGTTGCCGGGTGGGTAATAAGGCTTTTTGCGTCACCCAGATTGTTGGAGATGCTGAAAACCTGCAAAGCATTCTGGAACTTGAATGCAGCCTCCTTGCCGCCTTCCAGTTCCAGCGCAATGAGTGTCGAACCGCCCGTCATCTGCTTGGCGATAACGTCGGCTTGCGGATGATCTGCCCGTCCCGGATAGATCACGCGCTTCACGCCTGGCTTGCCAGCGAGGAAGTCGGCAACCGCAGTTGCGGACAGCGTTTGCTGGCGTACGCGTACGGACAGCGTTTCAAGACCCTTCAGCATGATCCACGCATTGAACGGGCTGAGGCCCGGACCTGTATGACGGAAGTAATCTTGCAGGGTGTTTTCAATCCATTCGCGATCAGAAAGGACGACGCCCCCAAGGCAGCGTCCCTGACCATCGATATGTTTGGTTGCAGAATAAACGACGATATGGGCACCGAGCTCCAGAGGCTTTTGGAAAAGCGGCGTGGCAAAAACATTGTCGACGATCAGCTTGGCGCGTGCTTCATTGGCGACCTGCGCAACGGCAGCAATGTCGATGACTTCGAGCGTCGGATTGGACGGGCTTTCAAGGAACATGACCTTGGTGTTCGGGCGAACGGCCGCTTTCCAGTTTTCAATATCGGAGCCGTCGATGATCGAAATCTCAACGCCATACTTCGGCAAAACCGTCTCAACGATGTAGCGACAGGAACCGAAGACGGCACGGGCGGAAATCACATGGTCGCCCGCTTGCACCTGACACAGGATGGCGGCTGCGACCGCCGCCATGCCGGATGCGGTGGCGCGTGCTTCTTCAGCGCCTTCCAGTGCACACATGCGCTTTTCGAACATGTCGGTGGTCGGGTTGGCATAACGCGAATAGATGAAACCCGGATCCTCACCCTTGAAGCGCGCTTCGGCGGCTTCGGCATTGGGATAAAGGAAGCCCTGTGTCAGAAACATAGCTTCCGACATTTCGGCAAATCCGGAACGCAGCGATCCGGCATGCACGAGTTCAGTTGCAGGGCGAAACTTGCGGGTATTCTCAGTCGTCATTTTTCCAACCTGTCGAAAGCTGGTCGGCCGGGGCAGGGTAGTCGAGCCTCGGCGGCCAATAAAAAACCGGCCTTGCGAAAACGCAAAAGGCCGGTAACGAACCGCGGCCTTTTTTAGCGAATTCTTTAACGTGGCTGCAAGCCGGCCGGCCAAATCACCACGGAACACTTTTCCATTATGCCTGTTGAGTAGAGCCGTCAATGCCGAAACCGTCTCGTTTCGGGAAAACTACATCCCGTACGTCTCGACAATGCTCGGATTCCTGCGGAAAACCTGGTTTCAAGCTGCTCCAAGGGTTGGCATTGACGCTGCGACCGGTCAATGGTCTTTGTCAAGCAATGCGACAGCAGCGGCCCAAAAATCGGAATCGATTTTTGGAAAGCGCGATGCGTAGATTCAAAAAGTTAGGGCGACCTTTGTGCATCCAAATAGACGCACGGCGCTCTAGGCTACGGAGTATCGGGTTGATGATGCAGAAAGATGCTGGAATTCTGGCGGATGCGGATATTTCCGCACTGTTTGAAAGCGGTTTGCTGGCGTCTACACGCCCCCTTGATCCCGATCAGATACAGCCTGCAAGCCTCGATCTGAGGCTTGGTGCAAAAGCTTATCGTGTCCGCGCCTCCTTCATGCCGGGTCCGGGCACGCCGGTGCTCGATAAGCTGGAACGTCTGAAGCTGCACGAGATCGACCTGACCGCCGGTGCGGTTCTGGAAACGGGCTGCGTTTATATTGTTCCGCTCCTCGAAAGCCTGGCCCTTTCGCCCGACCTTTCTGCCTCCGCAAATCCGAAAAGTTCAACGGGCCGTCTGGATATCTTCACCCGCGTCATTGCGGACGGGGCGCAGGAATTCGACAAGGTGCCTGCCGGATATAATGGCCCGCTTTATCTGGAAGTCAGCCCGCGCACATTCCCAATCGTCGTGCGTACGGGGTCGCGCTTATCGCAGATACGCTTCCGCAAGGGGCGTGCCCAGCTTGACGAGGCTGAACTCGCTGCACTGCACAATGCCGAAACGCTGGTTGCGGCCGAGATGCCGAATATCTCCGGCGGCGGCATCGCGCTTTCGGTTGATCTTTCGGGCGGTCCTGACAGGCTGATCGGCTACCGTGGCAAGCACCATACGGCCGTGGTCGATGTGGACAAGCGCGCCGCGCACGACATTCTTGATTTCTGGGAGCCGATCCATGACCGGGGAGCGCGTGAACTCGTGCTTGATCCGGATGAATTTTATATCCTCGTGTCACGTGAGGCCGTGCATGTTCCGCCGCTTTACGCGGCTGAAATGACACCGTTCGATCCATTGGTTGGCGAATTCCGGGTCCACTACGCAGGCTTCTTCGATCCGGGCTTCGGGCATAGCGCTGCGGGAGGAACCGGTAGCCGTGCCGTTCTGGAAGTTCGCAGCCATGAGGTTCCGTTCATTCTGGAGCATGGGCAGATCGTCGGGCGTCTGGTGTATGAGCATATGCTGCATCGCCCATCTGCGCTTTATGGTGTTGATCTCGGTTCCAACTATCAGGCACAGCAGTTGAAGCTTTCCAAGCATTTTCGTTGACTATATCAGCCTCCTCCAAGCAGATATAGTTTAGGGTGGAGGAGAGCGACCTAAGTGACCAATGGAATTGAACGGGATCAGGTCAAGAAGCTGCAAGCGGCGACAGATGTCACGCAACGCAGGCTATCGGTTGGTATTGTTGCGCTACCGGGCTTTACGCTGAGTGCGCTTAGCCTTTTCCTCGATCCTTTTCGCCTTGCTGCGGATGATCGCGACAAGAGCCGTCAGATACGCTGCGCGTGGAAAATCTGTACGCTCTCAGGAGATCCTGTCACATCCAGTTCCGGTATGGTGATCGAGCCAACCGCTCCTATTGGTGAACTCGACGATTGTGATTACGTCGCAGTTGTGGGTGGATTGCTCGCGCAATATCGGCCACGACAACAGGCATTGGTCGATCTTATCAAGCGCGCCGATCGACGCGGGAAGACCGTGGTTGGCCTTTGCACGGCTGCCTTTCTGCTGGCGGAAGCCGATCTTCTGCCGGATCGCAATTGCTGTGTGAGCTGGTTCCATCGCGACGACTTCCTGGAGCTTTTCGACGGTTATAGTGCCGATACGACCAGCCTGTTTCATCGTAGCGGAAGGCATTTCACCTGTGCGGGCGGGTTAGGTACGGCATCGCTGGCGCTTTCCATCATACAGAACGAGATTTCCGAGGAACTGGCGCGCAAGAGCGCATCCATTCTTATGATCCCCTATGAGCTTGTGCGTTCCGAGCAGCCCGCCCTGAGCTTCAATGGCGTGCGCTCGCCGATGATCCGCAAGGCAATCCGGATTTTCGAAGAAACGCTGGAAGACCCTGTACCGATGATCGACGTCGCGCGTCGGCTGGGAATTTCCGTTCGTCAGATGGAGCGTGGTTTCAGGCTCGCCCTCGAACGAACGGCATTCGAGGTTCGCGAGGAGCTTCGGGTCAAAAAGGCCAAGGAACTCTTGTCTGAAACAGGCCTGTCGCTGCTGGAAGTGGCTGTTGCAAGCGGCTTCACCGATACGCGGAGCATGAACCGCTCATTCACACGACAAAAACAGAAGGCACCGCGCGATTACCGCAAACAGCGATAGGCAAGCACAAAACTTGCGAAGGCTGCGCGGACAGCCTATTTCTTGCGCCATGAATCTGCCGCTCTGGCGAATAATACCAAAGCCCGAGGGTTTTGGTTAAGCCCGAGTGGTGATTGAACTTTTTCAAGGCGTGATGCGTTCGCATCGCAACGCCTTGGCATACAGACACACAGGAGATTTGCATGTCGGATGGTGTAAACCGTTTTCTTGGCGATACGCCCGCTCGTATCCTGATCAAGCTGGTGCTGATTTCGCTGGTCGTCGGCGTGGTTATGAGCGCGTTTCACTGGACGCCCTATGATATTTTCTATGGCATCCGCGATTTCTTCCTGCGCCTTTGGAATATGGGCTTTTCGGCAATTGCAGGCTTCGTCGATTATTTCATCCTTGGTGCGGCAGTCGTTATCCCTGCCTTTATTTTGCTCCGTATCCTCAGCTATCGGAAATGAACTCGAGCGGTTCCTATTTTAATCGTCGGAACCGCTCTAGCAGTTTGTTTCATCGCATTGTCCTACGCAAAACCGTTTCACACTTTTGCTGGAAATGCTCTTGGTTCGGTAATTGGACAGCTCAGGCAGGCAATGCAGCAAGAACAAGGATTAACACTGACCCGGCGGGGCTTTCTGGTCATCGCTGGAGGAGCGTTGGCGGTGTCGGCGATGCCTTTGAATAGAGCATTGGCTGCTGGAGATAACGACCCCACCCCGATTTTCAACGCTATTCGCAAGGCAAACGGATTGCCATTGATGGCGACGGATTCCAAGCTGGAACAGGCTGCGCTTTATCAGGCCCGGCGTATGGCGAGTTATGGAAAGATCGGTCACAGTGTCGGTTGGGGTAATGGTTTTGTCGCGCGACTGCGCCAAGCGGGTATCCGCGGTCCCGCAGCAGAAAACGTGGCATCGGGACAGCGTGATACACAGGCTGTCTTCGACGCGTGGATGAAATCGCCAGGCCATCGCAAGAACATGCTCGATCCGACTTTCGAGCATTATGGCCTTGCCTGGGCCACGCCCGAAAGCAAACCCACCTATATGTACTGGGCTATGATGCTCGGATTGTAACCGCTTCGTTTCTCCTGACAGTTCGCTGTCAGGAACTGCGACAACGCGGTGGCCGAATTATCTGTAGTTTCGAGTGATTCCAGAGTAGATGATCCTGATCAGAGGGCATGCATTCGGGACAAGCATTAATGGATCAGTCGCTGCAACGTGCTGGTGGCGTAACAAGGCCGTTCGACGTAACGCATCGGATGGTGATGCTTATCGCCATTCCCATGACGCTTGCCGCAGTCACGACGCCACTTCTCGGGCTCGTCGATATGGGCGTTGTCGGTCAGATGGGGCAGGCCGAGCTGATCGGCGGTCTGGCGATCGGAGCGCTTGTTTTTGATTTCCTGCTGTCGTTATTCAATTTCCTTCGCTCCGGCACGACCGGACTTGTTGCGCAGGCTGTGGGTGCGGAAGATGCTGTGGAAGAACAGGCAATCTTCTGGCGAGCAATCATCATAGCGGTTGTGGCCGGCAGTCTGATGATCCTGTGTCTGCCGATCATCGTGGCCGTCTCATCCACCTTCATGCATCCCACGTCCGCCACACAGGAAGCCATGGCGACCTATGTGTCGATTCGCATGTTGTCGGCACCAGTCGCGCTCATCAACTATTCGATACTGGGATTGGTTCTTGGGCGTGGGCAGGGCTTGGTCGGCCTTGGTCTTCAGGTGCTGCTCAATGGTATCAATATCGTGCTCTGCATCATCCTCGGGCTCGAACTGGGCTGGGGTGTTACCGGTGTTGCCTGGGCAACGGTGACCGGCGAAACCGTCGCTGCTCTTGTTGGCATGTTCATCGTACTTCGGCATTTCCGTAAGGATGCATCGCTGCGCCCGAACTGGGCGCGGATCGTTCAGAAACAGGGTATTCTGCGCATGTTCGCGGTCAATCGCGACATCATGATCCGTTCATTCCTGCTGCTTACAGCTTTTGCGTTCTTTACACGGGCAGGGTCCGACCTCGGTCCGGTCACCCTTGCGGCCAATGCGGTGCTGATGAACTTTTTCCTCGTTGCCGGTTTCTTTCTGGACGGGATGGCAGCGGCTGCCGAGCAAATTGTCGGGCGGTCGATCGGAGCGCGTTACAGTCCAGCGTTTGTGCGGGGCGCCAAGCTTACTTTCGTCTGGGGCCTGGTCATGGCGAGCATTATTGCTTTTTTCCTGCTGGTTTTTGGCGATGCGATCATCGGCCTGTTGTCCAAGGCGGAAGATGTTCATGCCGAAGCCTTGAAATATCTGCCCTGGGCGGCGCTGACAGGGATTACGGGATTGCTGGCTTTCCATATGGACGGCGTTTACATCGGCGCCACATGGTCGCGCGACATGCGCAACATGATGTTCCTGTCGCTCGCATTCTTTATGGTTGTTCTTTATGTAGCAAAGCCCGTGATGGGCAATCACGGGCTTTGGCTGGCTCTCAACCTATTTCTGTCTATTCGTGGCGTCACGCTTCTGGCGATCCTGCCGCGACGTTATCGTACAGAATTCGTCACTTGATTACGCGGGTAGTTCGCGCCTGGCCCATTCCTTGGCGTCCCGGTCGCGCAATGCGGCGATATTGGCAACGCCCTCGCGTTTTACAGCAGCCGACAGGCCGCGCACAATTTCAGCAGGCAGGATCGGTCCGCGATAGATCAGACCTGTATAAAGCTGGACGAGATCGGCGCCTGCCCTGATCTTTGTCAGCGCTGTTTCAGCGCTATCCACGCCACCGACACCGATCAGCGGCATGTCAGGACCGACGCGTTCGCGCATCCGGGCAAGAACGATGGTGGAGCGGTCGAAAAGTGGTGCGCCGGAAAGCCCACCCGTTTCATCGCGGTTGGCAGTGCTTTTCAATCCGGTACGTGAAAGCGTCGTATTGGATACGATAATGCCGTCCAGCTTCTGCTCAGTTGCCTCGGCAGCAATATCGTCCAGTTCTTCATCGGTCAGATCGGGTGCGATCTTGAGGAAAACGGGACGCTTCAGGGTGCACATTTTGCCTTCTTCGTTGCGGGCATCAAGCACACGGCTCAACAGCTCCCGAAGGCTGTCGCGAGCTTGAAGATTGCGCAAACCCGGTGTGTTGGGCGAAGAAATATTGACCGTGAAATAGCGCGCTAGCTGATAGAAGCGGCGAATGCCGGCAACATAGTCGGCAATGCGGTCTTCTGCATCCTTGTTGGCTCCGATATTGACGCCCACGATGCCGCTCTTGCCTGCACGTTGTGACAGGCGTTTAAACGCCGCATCATGGCCTTCATTGTTGAAGCCGAGACGATTGATAACCGCTTTATCATCCACGAGGCGGAAAATGCGCGGGCGTGGATTGCCGCTTTGCGGGCGCGGTGTGATGGTACCGATTTCGGTGAAGCCGAAACCAAGTTTCAACAGCGCGTCTGGCACTTCGGCATTCTTGTCATAACCGGCCGCCATGCCCAGCGGATTTGGAAACTGCAGGCCCGCAACCTTGACGGAAAGAGCCGGATCGTTCGGCGCACCGCAGGTCACAAGACCTGTCTTCAGGCCAGCGATGGAAAGGCCATGTGCCTGTTCCGCGTCGAAGGCAAAGAGGGCGCGTCGCCCAAGAGTTTCAAAAAGCCCACTCATTAATCTTCCAGCTCCGGAAAAATGTGAAGACCATCGTCGCCCAGTGGCAAGATTTCAACCTTCAAGACCGCAGCAAGCGGCAGCTCGCCATAAAGATGAGGAAAGAGGGCCCCGCCACGTGAAACTTCAAACTTCAATGCTGCGCCAAGCGCGGAAGCATTCACACTGATCAGAAGCAGATTCCGCTGGCCCGCAAAATGCTTGGCTGCCGTTTCCCGCACCTGTGTTGCAGTGGAGAAATGGATATAGCCATCGGCAATATCAACCGGAGCCCCGGTAAAACTACCAGCCTGTTCTGCTTGTGCCCAAAGGTCGCGCGGAGCGATCTTATAGATGATCTCATTGGTCATGGCTGCTCTCTAGACCGAAATTCTTCGGAAATCAAAGTCCCGCATGTTCGATTTTCGTCGTAAACGTCCCATATGATGGGGACATCTCAAAGAGAAGTTGAAGGGAATTGCATTATGTTGAACAGAAAGACATCGATCATCCGTAATCTGGCTGCTGTTGCTCTTCTCGGTTCAGCGCTCGTTCCGGCCAATGCGCTTGCGCAGGAAAATGGACGTTTTCGGCTGGAAGGCACGGAAACCGGTTATGTCCGTCTGGACACCAAAACCGGGGCAATCTCGACCTGCACGGAACAGCAGGAACAGCTCGTCTGCAAGATGGCGACGGAGGATCGCGAGGCTTATGAGAACGACATCGCCGATCTGCAGGATCGTGTAGAAAAGCTTGAAGGTAAGGTTTCGGCTCTTGAAGGGAAAGGCGGAAGTGCCGCTTCCGGCCTTCCGAGCGAGGAGGAGTTCGAGCAATCCATGAGTTATATGGAGCGCTTCATGCGCCGTTTCATGGATATAGCGAAAAGCTTCGATAGCGAGCCGGAAAGCCCGAGCGGTGGAGCAGCACCGGGCGGGCGAACCTGATGATAAAGAAAAAGGCGCTATACGGCGCCTTTTGATTACTGGGCGAAACGCTTTGTCGCTTCGATCAATTCATGGGTAATGCCGGGCTCCGTGACGGCGTGCCCCGCATCCTCGACGATCTTGAGGTCAGCTTCCGGCCACATCTTCTTCAACTGCCAGGCATTGATAAACGGTGTGCAGACATCATAGCGGCCATGGATGATCACGCCGGGAATGTGTCGGATCCGGTCGACGTTGCGCAAAAGCTGGTCATCGGAATCGAGGAAACCGCGATTCTGGAAATAGTGGCATTCAATACGTGCAAACGCGATGGCGTACTGATCTTCGCCAAAGGCGTCGACACGATCCGGGTCCGGCAGAATCGAAATGACCGAGCCTTCCCAACGTGCCCAGCGCCGCGCTGCTTCAAGCTGGACCTGTGGGTTGCGATCAGTCAGACGCTTGTAATAAGCGGCAATCATATCGCCGCGTTCTGCTTCCGGTATATGCTCCTGATAAGCCTCAAAGTGGTCCGGAAATAGAATGCTCGCGCCGTTGGAATACATCCAGTCAACTTCGAAACGGCGGATCATGAAAATGCCGCGCAGAACAAGCTCTGCCACACGATCGGGATGGGATTGCGCATAGGCAAGGCCGAGCGTCGAACCCCAGGAGCCGCCGAAAACCTGCCACTTCTCGATACCGAGATGCGCGCGAATATGCTCCATATCAGCCACAAGATCCCAGGTCGTATTTTCACGCAGTTCCGCATGTGGCGTGGAACGACCGCAGCCGCGCTGATCAAACAGGATGATGCGGTAGCGCTCAGGGTCGTGCAGACGACGCATGGTTGGCGTGATGCCGCCGCCGGGGCCGCCATGGATCATGATGACCGGCTTGCCGTCTGGGTTGCCGCATTGCTCGATATGGATTCGATGCAGTGGAGAAACCTGAAGCATCTCTTCCTTGAACGGTTGGATCTCTGGATAAAGCGTATGGCGCGTCATGAAATGCCTTTTTGGTTCCCTTCCATTTAGCTGGCAGGGCCGTTCCTATATTATTTCAACGCTCAGCCTAACATAGAATGCGGCCAGATGGCGGCAAGGCGTAATGTGAAAAGGGGTTAGCAACGTGAATTTTGGTTGCCCACGCCAAAAAACGGCATAAAACGGAATGGTTGGCTGATTAGTCAGCACCGCGAGGGAGGAGACCTGAAACAATGGCGCGCGAGGCTCATGCACTTCATCATCGCTGACGATCACCCGCTTTTCCGGGGAGCACTCAGGCAGGTCCTTTCGGGGCAGTCACAGAGTGTGGAAATCATCGAAGTCGGCGATTTTGACGCCGTCAAGAAACTGGTCGGCGAGCGAGAGGATATCGATCTTCTGTTGTTGGATTTGACGATGCCGGGCGGAACGGGACTTTCCGGCTTGGTGACGTTGAAAGCCTTGCAACCAGCGCTTCCGGTCATCATCGTCTCGGCAACAGACGATGCAGCAACCATCCGCCATGCGGTCGAACTCGGCGCTTCAGGCTTTATCTCGAAATCCGCCAGCATGGAAACCATTGGCGAGGCCGTGCACACCGTTTTGGCAGGTGATATCTGGACGCCAGACGATATTGAACTGGATCATACGCACGACCCTGAAATCGAAGCGCTCATTGCGCGGCTGCGCACATTGACCCCACAGCAGACACGCGTGCTGACCATGCTTGCCGAAGGTTTGCTGAACAAGCAGATTGCCTATGAGCTCGGTGTATCGGAAGCTACGGTCAAGGCGCATGTTTCGGCTGTGCTGCAGAAACTTGGCGTTGACAGTCGTACCCAGGCGGTCATTCTGCTGTCACGCATTGGCAATGATGCTCTGAACGCGGATTGAATGCTGCGCGGTTACTGAGCAGCATTCTGCGCCGACGAATTGTCCTGCCTCGCATGATAAAAATGCGACAGCAGGGAACGCAGTGCAGCGGGCCGAAGCGGCTTGTGTAAAACCGTGACGTTCTCATCTTCAGCCCGCTGGCGGACTTCCTTTGAACGATCGGCCGTCAGCAGGATAGCCGGTATCTCCACCTGAAATGTCTCGCGTGCAAAGCCGATCATATCCAGACCGTTTTCGTGCAGAAGATGATAATCTGCGACGATTACATCAGGAGGGGCGGAGTGATCGGCACAATAGTTCTTCAATGCCGTTCCGCTACTTAGCGTCGTGACCCGGCAACCCCAGCCGCGAAGCAGTGTTTCCATTCCGGACAGAATACTGGCGTCGTTATCGATACACAGAACATTGAGACCGGTCAGCTCCAGCGCTCGTTGCAGGCCGCGGCGGCTCTTCACTTCATCGGTGGCTACTTTTTCCTGCGAGATGGGAATGCGCAGGGTGAACATGGTTCCCTTGTCTGGCGTCGACGAAAGCGACAACGGCAGCGACAGCAGCCTTGCGATACGGTCGACGATGGAAAGGCCAAGCCCCAGCCCTTCCGCTTCCCTCATTCCCTCATCCAGTCGTGTGAATTCCCGGAAGACAAGTTTCAGTTTCTGCGAAGGAATGCCAATGCCGGTATCAAGCACCTGCAATTCCACAAAGGATCCTCGACGTCGGACACCAAGCAAAATGCCGCCCCTCCGGCTATATTTGATCGAATTGGAAACAAGGTTCTGGATCAGGCGTCGCAGCATGTTGCGATCAGTTCTGACGACGATACTTGACGGCACAACACGCAACTTCAGCCCCTTGGCGGCTGCGAGAGGAGAAAAGTCGGTTGCGATCTGACTCATAAGCTTGTCGAGACGAAATACCGACAGGTCCGGTTTAAGAGATCCAGTGTCCAGACGGGAAATATCCAGCACCATACCCAGAATGGCTTCCACCGCTTCCAGCGAGGAATCGATGTTGCGTGCGAACTCACTGGTTTCGGAGCGTCCAAGTTTTTCGGCAAGCGCGGTACTGTACAATCTTGCTGCATTGAGCGGTTGCAGAATGTCATGGCCTGCTGCTGCCAGAAAGCGTGTCTTTCCTTGATTGGCTTCTTCCGCTGCCGTTTGAGCCTTGGCGAGCTGCTGGTTGACGCGGGTCAGTTCTGCCGTGCGATCCGCTACGCGCTGCTCCAGCATTTCCGCTGCCTTCTGACGTGTGACATCGGCTTCGACTGCCGCCGTGATATCGGTATATGTCGCGACAAGGCCACCGTCCGGCATGGGGTTGGATTGAATTTCCAGTACCTTGCCAGTCGATTTCATGTCGATGCGCCACGGCTGGCGCGCGGCCGCAAGCGAGCGGATCACGCCATTTTGCGCATTGAACGAGATATCGCCCCGGCGGTGCAACTGTTCCGCGATTTCCGAAACGGGGATCCCGACCTGCATCACTTCATCGGGAAGATCGAAAAGCTTGCGGAACTGCCGGTTCCAGCACGTCAGCCTCAGATCCTTGTCGAGCACGGTAATGCCTTGTTCCATCTGATCGAGAGCGGTCTGCAGCAGATCGCGGTTCTGCTGCAATGCGATCGAAGCATCGTCAAGGAGCTGTCGCGCGTCACGCCCGGACGCGTCCCCCTTCTGCAACAGCAGTGACAGGACAAGGCGTGCCGATGCGGAGCCGACGGCTGTGCCAAGAAGCTGTTCCGCATGGCGGATCAGTGGTGTGTCGACGGTCATGCCTGGATCAAGACGCCGCTGTTCCCTTCCTTCAAACCGAAGAAAGGCGCGTTCGACGCGTTCAGCGCCGAGATAGCGCGCCATGGTGGCTTTCAGTTCGGCGACAGTGACAGTTGTGCGGAAGCGCTTGAGTGTTGGCGTGCCGATAAAATAACGCGGCAGGAAGATGCTTGCCTGAATGCGTTCGAGTGGCGTCGAGGCGCGCGAAAGGGAACCAAGAATGTAGAAGAGTGTATTGGCAGCAAGGCTCCACATCACACCGTTGGTCAAGGGGAGAGCGTTGGTTCCGAAAAGCGCCTCGGGACGCAGGGCCGTAAAACCAAGAAAGCCATCGCGCAAAATCGCGGCATTTTCCGGTGCCATGGTTGGCAGCAACAAAGTGTAGGCCCAGATAAGAAATCCGGCTGATAGTCCCAGCATAGCGCCACGTCCGTTTGCATTGCGCCAGAACAAGCCGCCGATGAAGGCGGGAACGAATTGCGCAATTGCGGCAAAGGAAACGAAGCCGATCGAAGCCAGATGGATGTTGTTGGAGGTAAAGCGATAATAGGCGAATGCCAGCGCCAGAATGCCGATAATGGTGAGGCGGCGTGTGTTCAGAATCACCTTGGTGAGGTCACGCTGTTCTGCAGCCTGTTGCTTTGCCAGTCGTCGGATAAAAAGCGGCAGCACGAGATGGTTGGAGATCATGATCGAAAGCGCAACACAGGCGACAATGACCATCGCCGTTGCTGCCGACAATCCGCCAAGGAAAGCCACGAGCGCGAGCCAGTGGGCACCCGCCGCGAGCGGCAGAGCCAGAACGTACAAATCTCCGCTGACATTGCTTCCGAGCGTCATCACGCCGATCAGCGCAATGGGAAACACGAAGATATTGATGAGCACCAGATAAAGCGGAAACAGCCAGGAGGCGGTGCGCAGTTCCTTTTCGCTCCGACTTTCCACCACTGTCACATGAAACTGTCTCGGCAGCATGATGATGGCCGCAGCACTGAGCGCGCTTTGCACGATCCAGGTGCCGATGGATGTCTGGTAGTGGAACGCTTCCAGCGCCGCCGGCGATTGGGAAATCTGATTGATTAGCTGCGACGGAGCGCCGAACAGAAAGAAGGTGCAGGCAAAACCAACGGTCAGGAAGGCGCAAAGCTTGATGACCGATTCCAGAGCCACCGCCAGGATGAGGCCATTCTGGTGCTCCGTGGCGTCGGTATGGCGCGTACCGAAGAGGATTGCAAAGACAGCGAGCACAGCGGCAACGGGCAGCGAAATATCGCCGAATATGAACACTGACGGATCGACTGCCGATCCATAATGCTCCATGACCAGTCCGACACTCCCGGAAACAGCCTTGAGCTGGAGAGCGATATAGGGGATCGAGCCGACGGCTGCGATGCAGGTCGCGAGAGATGCTACACCAAAGCTTTTGCCATAGCGGGCAGCGAGGAAGTCGGCAATTGACGTGATGTGTTCGGATTTCGCCAGTCGAACGATGTGCCGCAGCAACCTGTTGCCGAGCGTAAAGACGAGAATAGGCCCGATATAGATCCCGAGGAATTCGAGGCCGCGCTGTGCCGATAAACCGACCGAGCCGAAGAAGGTCCAGGACGTGCAGTAAACAGCCAGGCTGAGCGCGTAAATATAAGGGCGTGGAGCACTGTTCCAGCGCGAGGTACGCCGGTCGCCGATACTCGCTACCGCAAAGAGTAGCAGCAGATACAAAAAGGCGGCGCCAATAATACCCCAGCCCTGCATAGTCGGCTTGTTCCCTCACTCCTCAATTATGATTTGACGCAAGCACTTTCGGCAGGTTCGCGCAAGATTAAAGCGCATCCCAAATAGTGCGAAGCGGCTTTTGGATAAGATGCGCGTTTAAATAAATTGATAGAGTATCTCCAGCGATTCAAGCGGAACAGGAGATGCTCTGTTGATGAAAAACAGTGCGTTTTTGCCGCTTCATCTTTTCTTTGGTAATTTTCGCCTACAAACTAGGAGTGTGATCCTGAAAAGTGCACGTCGCTTTTCAGGACTGCGTTTGAAATGGCAGAGCGCGTTTCGGTTCCGTTGTTGGAAAACGGCTTTGCCATCCATTGCCAGTTTATCTGGTGCCCAGGTTGATTTGGCGAACGCCACCGCAGCAGGACGGCCCCAGCGGTCTGCGTTCGTGAGGGAGACAGGTTTAATGCTAAAGGAATTCAAGGAATTCGCCCTGAAGGGCAATATGGTCGATCTGGCCATCGGTGTCATCATCGGCGGGGCGTTCGGCGGCCTCGTCAACTCCATCGTCAATGATATCATCATGCCGATCATCGGTCTGATCACTGGTGGTATAGATTTTTCGAACATGTTCATACAGCTTGCAGGCGAACCCAGAGCCACGCTGGCGGCTGCCCGCGATGCCGGTGCGACCATTGCTTATGGCAATTTCATTACGCTTCTCATCAACTTCCTGATCATCGCATGGGTATTGTTCCTGGTGGTGAAAGCGATGAACCGTATGAAGAAGAAGGAAGAAGCAAAGCCGGAACCGGAAGCCCCGCGCGAAGAAGTTCTGCTGACCGAAATCCGCGATCTTCTGGCAAAGCAGAAAGCCTGACCGATCCGGGACCAGTGAATGAAAGCGGAGCCCTTGTGGCTCCGTTTTCTTTTGATCCATAAATGCGGTTGATCTGACCATCACAAAAAGCCGCGTGATTTCGCTGACGGCCCTTGATAAGCACAAAATCAAAATCGAAATTCAACGCGGGGAAATCATGACGCTCATCGCCAATCTTCGTCGGGAAGCTGCTCTTTCGCCGGAAAGCGGTATTGTGGCGGTCGCCAATCACGGGCGCGGACGCGAAGGGCTAATTCCGCTTTGGGTCGGCGAGGGCGATCTATCGACGCCGGACTTCATTCGCGCTGCTGCTCAAAAAGGGATCTCTGACGGAGAGACCTTCTATACCTGGCAAGCTGGCATTCCCGAGCTGCGGGAAGCACTCGCGCGTTATCATGCGCGCCATTTTCCGCTGTCTCTGAAACCGGAGAATTTCTATGTCACCGGTTCTGGTATGCACGCCATCGAAATGGCGCTGACAGCAACCGTTGGCACGGGTGAAGAAGCGATTTATCTTTCCCCGGCCTGGCCCAATTTTGTTGGCGCGGCTGGTCTCGCGGGGGCTGTACCGGTTCCGGTCGAGCTGGAATTGGGTGCCAATGGCTGGATGCTCGATCCGGAGAAAATCGCAGCCGCCATCACCCCGCGCACAAAAGCGCTCTTCATCAATACGCCGTCCAATCCCACTGGCTGGACGGCGGATCGCGAGACATTGCAATTCATTCTCGATCTTGCGCGCAAGCATGGTCTCTGGATCATCGCCGACGAGATTTATACCCACTTCTATTATGGTGGCGGTCGTGCTCCATCCTTCATGGATATTATGGAGCCCGATGATCGCATCATCTTCGTCAATTCGTTCTCCAAGAACTGGGCGATGACAGGCTGGCGTGTTGGCTGGATGACAGTTCACCCGTCATTGGGGCCGATCATTGAAAATCTGATCCAGTATTCGAACTCGGGCGTCGCGCAATTCATGCAACGCGGTGCCGTCGCAGCTCTTGATGAGGGTGATGCCTTCATTTCGATGCAGGTCGAGCGGGCGCGGTCCACACGGGATCGCCTGTGTGCTGCGCTATTGTCGACAGGCAAAGTTCGCCTGACGCCGCCACAGGGCGCATTTTATCTTTTCTTCGGCGTGGATGGTGTTGAGGATTCCGTTAAGGCAGCCATCGATATGGTGGACAATGCCAATGTCGGCCTGGCACCTGGCAGCGCGTTTGGCCTCGGCGGCGAAGGTTTCTTCCGCCTTTGTTTCTGCCGGGACCCGAAACAGGTGGATGAAGCTGCAAGGCGGCTTGTGCGCTGGATCGAAAAGCTCTGACAAAAAAGGCCGGTTCAACCGGCCTTTTTATTTGAGTGTTCAGCCTATCAGCCGCCCGCTTTGGAGACCATCAGCGGAATGATTCGTTCGGAACTGGCTGGCTGTGAAACAGTGGGCTCAGCATAAGGAATGCCAAGTGCATTCCATACCTCCAGCAAAGCCTCCTTGAGACCGTCGATCAAGGCGTCGTCATGCAAAGGCGACGGTGTGATGCGCAGTCTTTCGGTTCCGCGTGGGACGGTCGGGTAATTGATCGGCTGGATATAGATACCATGCACTTCCAGCAGGCGATCGCTGGCTTTCTTGCACAGTTCAGGATCGCCTACCAGAATTGGCACGATATGCGTTTCCGACGACATAACAGGAAACCCTGCAGCGGAAAGCACGTCCTTGGCGCGCTGGGCCTGACGCTGCTGGCCGTCGCGTTCCACCTGCGAGGTCTTCAGGTGCCGGATGGCGGCCGTTGCGGATGCGGCGACTGCCGGAGGCAGGGAGGTGGTGAAGATGAAACCCGGAGCATAAGACCGAACGGCATCAACAATTGCACGTGAGCCGGTGATATAACCGCCGAGCGCGCCAAAGGCCTTGGCAAGCGTGCCCTCGATAACATCAATGCGGTGCGCAAGGCCGTCACGTTCGGTAATGCCGCCGCCACGCGCGCCGTACATGCCAACGGCATGAACTTCGTCAATATAGGTCATGGCATTATATTTGTCGGCCAGGTCGGCGATTTTCTCGATTGGCGCTATGTCGCCATCCATCGAGTAAACGGATTCGAACACGATCAGTTTTGCGCGCGTCGGACCGGCTGCTTTCAGAAGCTGCTCCAGATGCTCGACATCATTGTGACGGAAAATCTTCTTCTCCGCACCCGAACGACGCACGCCTTCGATCATCGAAGCATGGTTCAGTTCGTCGGAAAGGATGAGACAGTTCGGCAGCAGCCGGGCAATCGTTGAAATCGAAGCTTCATTGGAAACAAAGCCAGATGTGAAAACGAGACCGGCTTCCTTGCCGTGCAAATCAGCAAGTTCGTTTTCCAGTTCGACCAGCGGATGGTTATTGCCGGAAATATTGCGCGTCCCACCGGAGCCTGAGCCCGCGTTACCAGCCGTATCGCACATAGCCTTGATCACGTCGGCGTGGTGTCCCATGCCAAGATAATCGTTGGAACACCAGATGGTGATTTCGCGAGCAGTGCCATTGTTGCGCCAGATAGCTCGGGGGAAGCGTCCAACAATGCGTTCAAGATCTGCAAAAACGCGGTAACGCTTCTCGGCGTGCAACTGATCGATCGCTTCTTCGAAAAAACGGCGATAGTCCATAATGCGCTCCTTAGTCTGTGCCCTAACTAGCGCTTTTGGTACTTGCCGTCCATGGCGCATTCGTGGGCAATTTGCCACGTTTGCGTGAAGCAGCATTGATTAAAATCAAGCAAATAGGCTCGACACCAAAAATAGTGGCGAGCAATTTCCATCACGAACCATGACGGAATATCGCGCAGAGTGATCGGCTTCGACACAGAGTTGCTTGAATGATGAGCAACCAAACATCAGTTAATACTAATATTCATAAAAGCTCGGTACCTGTATGAAACCAACGCAGACGGTGATGAACTATCCGGCCTCGACGGCGGGGGACTGGATGCCGTATTGGCGCGCGTCACCGATGCGCCATTTGCGTTTGCGATGGCGGCATGTGCAGCTTTCGGTTCCGAACTACAAAAACAAGGCAAATCTTATTGCCGCGTCTGGGAGCTTCGAGCCTTTACGACCGGACGATCTTCCGCTTGTCTGCGTTGTCCGCAATGCGGTGCCCTATATGAAGTCCTTCCTGCGTTACTATCGCGAGATGGGTGTTACGCGTTTCATCGTCGTCGATGACCGATCGGACGACGGAACGACCGAAATTTTGTCCAGTGCGCCTGATGTGGACTTGTTCTGTTCGAACATGCGTTACGCACAGGCTGATCGCGGGCGTGTCTGGCGCGATGCCCTGTTTAATCTCTACGGACGACAGCGCTGGTATCTATCCGTCGATGCCGACGAGTTCTTCGTCTTTCCGAGAATGGAGCAACGGAATATCCGCTCATTTATCCGCGAATTGGAGCAGAATGGAATTCGTCGCTGCCTGGCACCGATGATCGACATGTATCCCGGTGGATTGTTGCGTGACGGCGTCTTTGTCGATGACGGGGCGAAGTATCCGTTCGAGGTTTCCTCACATTTCGACGGTGACGGTTATACAGCGAAACCGGAGAAGTTTGGGGTGGCAGTGCGCGGTGGGCCGCGTTTACGCTTGTTCGGGCGTAGTATGCGGCTTTCTAAATTCCCGCTCATGTGGGTCGACAAGAAGACGGACTATCGCCGGGGCAGCATTCACGGACCGGGACCATGTTTCCGGAATTTTCTTCCGGCAACAGGAGCTCTTCTCCATTACCGCTTCTCGTCACTTTCAGTTGGCGAGTTCAAGCGCATTGCATCGGAAAAAAGCCATGCGGGTGGTGCTGAGCACTACCGCGCAATCGTCGAGAATGAGCGTTTTTCCGACGATCTCTCACTCGTCTATGAAGGTTCGGTTCAATATACGGGACCAGCCTGCCTTGTGGAGCGCGGCTTCATGGCCGATATGAGCGAAACTGAGCATGGTACCAAGCCGAAGAGACGACTTAGCGCGTAAATGTCTTCCGCAGGAACTGCAATAAGATGTCATTACGCCTGATCGTGAGGCGCGGAATGCCGAATGGATCGTCAGTTGATCGCGCACGGCGTTTTTCTGTGGTTGTGGCGTTTTTATAGCCCGCAGCTTCGACGATCTTTCGGGTGGCTGCGTTTTCTCCACCGTAAGGATAGGCGAAAGATGTGACTTCGCTGCCGAGCAGGTCTTCGATTTTTATGCGTGATTGCTGGATTTGCGATGTGGCTTCCTGCTCGTTCGCTTCCGGCAGGAAAATATGGTCGAGCGTATGGGAGCCGACTTCATGACCAAGATCTGCCCATTCGCGCAATTCGGCTACGCCCATGCAGTTGGCGCGTGCAACGCCGATCTTCTGATCCCAGAGATTGAAACCGCCGATCTGGTTGGCGACGAAATAATTCGTGGCGGTGAACCCAAATTCCTGCAGCACGGGCAAGGCGTTGCGGAAAACATTGTCGAAACCATCGTCAAAAGTGATGACGGCGACTTTGCCTTGCTTCCCACCATAAATGTAAGGGATTGCGTCCTTCAACGATAGGCCACGATAGCCCAGCCGATTCAGCCAGACCATTTGCTGGCGAAAACGATCCGGGTGGACGGTCATGCTGCGATAGGGCGCGCGATGCGTCGGCGGCACATCAATCTGGTGATAAAGAAGGATCGGAACTGGCACGGGAAACCTCAGCTAGCTGCGCGCGAGCGCGATTTTATCTTCCAGCGGTAAAGCGGCCGCAAGATTTCACGCTTCAGCTTGTCCGGTAAGGAGCGCGATTTCTGGATCGTGCTGCCACCGAGCCGCACCGAAACTTCCCGCACTCCGCCGGGAAGGACGGACAGCGGTTTTAGCCCGGTGACCCAGTTCATCTGCGCTGTGGTGTCGACCGGCCGATCGAAGACTTGCGTTGCTGACAGCAATCGCTGCGCGGCCTCGCGCCCGACAAGCTGTGCAACCATGCCAAGACCAACCGGTACCGGCTCAATGATCTGCAACGTTTCGGTGTTCAGCACCACGCGCCCGCTTTCCCGCGCACGAAAGGGAAAACGAATGAAACTATCGGGCTGAAGAACCTGGCAAGCCGCTGAATAAGCTGCTGCAAATTCCGATGTCAGTTCAACATCATCTTCCAATATAAGACCTGCATCCAGCCCCTGATCGACAATTGCCTGCCAGGCCTTTCGGTGCGAAAGAAAACAGGCGATTTCGTTCGTGCTGAGTTGAAATGGATAGCGGGGCTTGTGCGCTGATCGCCGATAAACGCGGCTTATCGTTTGCGCATCGAGTGTGCGCCCATCGACGGCTTTGACCACATCGGTTTCTACAGGCAGCTTTCGAATGAGCTCTTCAACTTGCGGCTGCCGGTCGGTGGCGCGCTCCAGATGAATGATGAAAGCCTTGACGGCCCTCTGCGGGCCGCCATTAGGGGTGATGTCAGGACGCGTTTCGTTCATGGTCCTTATCTACCTTGCAGCGCACAAAAAGCTCAAGGTATTTTGCAGATCAAACCGGCTTCCAGCCCGGCTCGACGCTATCGGCTTCTGCCCGCCACAAATCGGCGTAGTCGACATTCTGCCAATCCTTGAACCATGGCCCGCCACGCGTATAGTGCACGACTTTCGGCAGCCCGGTTTGCGGCTTCTCGTTCCAGCCTTCCAGCCAGTTATAATCCGTTGGTAATGCGCCGATTTCATCATCGGCAGCCCATTGCATGCGGTGCAGATACGCGCCGGTTTCGCGATTGATCAGCTCCGGCGTCAGCTTGCGCGTCGAGGGGTGCTCGCAGTTGAACAACATGCAGGAAGACCAGTTCTTGCGCGGATAGCTGGTCTGCACCTTGCCATCCATCTTCACGCTGTCCTTGGGTTGATAGTCGTGCTGAACGCAATAAACGGCCTTCGAAGGATCATTATAAGATTGGAGGCCAGCAATATCGCCAAGGAAAAGAAAGTCGCAATCGCAGAAAAGTGCCCACCCTTTGTAGCCCGCAAGCCATGGCGTGAAAAACCGCGAATAGGTAAATTCCGTCGATGCCAGTGGATCGACTTCCCGTGTGTAGGCCCCTTGATCGACAAGGTCCTGCAATTTGATCGGCACGATCTCAAGCGGGATAGAGGAATGCTTCAATGCGGATGCTTTGGCGACTTCATATGCGATGGGCTCGCGAGAATCCCATCCGATGAAAATGCGTAACGGTTCACTCATTCATAAGCTCCTCTAAGAGATTGTGTCGTGATCGTCCCCACGTTTTCTGCCGGAAACACAGTGATGGCACCGGATTACTGGATAAGGCTGATACGTCCGGATTGGACTTTCTGTTCAACCCAACGGCGTTCGTCTCCCCAGGTGTGGCGTTTCCAGCCTTCCCAGGTGAAGCCGCAGATTTTCACGTCCCAGCTTTCCTCCGGACATTTTCCGAGCATGTACCAGATGCCAAAAAAGCCAGTGCTTGGAAAGGCTTTGCTTATATTCTCATCGGTTACACCCAGCTCTTTGCATCCGGCCAGATAGAATTGGGGTGGCATTATCCGGATTTCCTTGCCGGCAGAGCCGACAACTTCGATGGTTTGCATCGTCCAGTCGCCGCGCCGTCCCTTGAGACGAGAGAGGAAATTCGGACCCGGATGATACTTGCGGATGATGCTCGGATGATAAGCGAGCATCACTTCCTTGGCTGCCTTGAAAGTCGGTGTCTGTACGAAGCCCGGATCGCGTAGCCGCCGCTGCATCGGCTTGCTGGAGGTTGCCAGCATCAAAAGATCCGTCCGGGTGCCACTCATGCCGATGGATTGCTTGGGCTCATTGAAGCGGACAACGAAATCCGCCGCATCCACTTCGGCGGAAAGATCGCGCGGCAAAGGCGCGTTACCGACGATGAACAATGTCTTCTTCAGCAATATGCACTCCAACTCTGATTAGAATGAATCGGTGCCAGTTTCGACATAGTAGGTATATCTAAATTAGAATTACAGAATAATTACAATAGTGGGAGGTTGTTCTGTTGGGGGAGATTGGAAATCCGGGAAAAATGCTAGGATTTCGCAACCCTCACGGCAGCTATGCAGGATACGCACTTCTCAAAAGACGGAGAAAGGCGGAAGCTCTTCATTGGGAGGAAGATAAAAAAGGGGATACCGCCATGAATCTTCGTACCCATTTCCATCGCTGGATGCAGTATCGCGAAAATATTCGTGAATTGAGTGGTTGCACTGACCGCGAGCTTTATGATCTCGGACTTTCGCGCGCCGATATTCATCGTGTCGCACGCGAAGCGGCTTTTGCTTGAACCAGCAGGTGAGGGCCGTTTCCTCGTTTCGGGAACCGGCCCTGCTTCGATCCGCCAGACCCTCTAATGCCTAGTGGTCTGATTCCGACATTTGCACCCCTCCGTTACTGACGTCGGACAAATGTCGGAATCAAAAAGACCACTAGCAAGTTTATGAATCGAGTGGATTTTTCGAATTTGACGTTTGAAACAGCGTTTCAGTTGATCGGGATTCAAACGTCAAATTCAATCCACTACGCGTCACCCGGCTTCTTGAAGCGGATGTGAATATCGTCGCCTGCGAGGTCGAAACCTGCATAATTGCGCTGAAAGGCAATGAGCGCATCATTTACGCCCTTTGAAAAATCGTCTTCCTGCACGTCGATATGGTGCCGGTAGAGGATTCTGTCATCCTTATAGAATATAACCTGACCTTCCATCATAGCCTCCTTCTGATGAAGCGCAGAGCAGAAATCCGTCGGCGGTTTCAGGCGTCATGCGCTTTGAAACGGGTGGGTAGAGCAATGTTCTACACACGGGCTTATGGCTGAAGCGGTGCCAAGGGCACTTAATTCAGTCGGTACATCTATTGGAGATAGGCGACGGGGCGGACGTTTCAAGACGATGCGGTGCCGGTCCCGGCTTTACTCAGTTCGAGCCAGGCACGAGCGGCGTGAGACAGGAATGCGCCTTTTCGCCAGATCAGCGCCAAATGCCAGTTCACATCGGCGCCTTTGATCCTGTGGATGCGCACGCCCGGGTGATGCCGCTGTTCCGCGATCATTTTCGGCAGGAAGCCGATGCCCATGCCTGCCGCTACCAGCTCAACGATGAAGTCGATCTGACTGGAGCGGACCGCAACGTTTGGAGAGAATCCATGCGAACGACATGCATCAAGGATGATATGATTGAGAGCAAAGCCGCTCTCGAAAAGGATGAACGGCAAGCTGGCAATATCCTGCAGCGAAACGCCGTCGCCACGCGCAAGCGCGTGGTTTGTCGGAAGCAGTGCCACCACCGGTTCGCATCGCACGTCCTGCCATTCGAAGCTGTCTTCGACAGGCAGAAGCGAAGCCGCGAGTTCCACATTTCCGGCAAGCAGCAGTTCCTCCAGCCTTCTGCTGCCGTGCTCAACCAACTGAATATCGATCTCTGGATAAAGCTTCGTATAGGCCGCGAAAACGGGAGCGAAAAGCACGCTGGACCCGATGGGCGGCAGGCCGAGTTTCAGGAGGCCGCGCTTGAGACCGCGCAGTTCGTCCAACTCGGCCAGCATGTCGTCCTTTTCCGCCAGCATGGCAACTGCGCGACGAAAAACAATCTCACCGGCTGTGGTGAGGCGGGAGGGCGAGATTTCGCGATCCAGCAGAACCAGCCCCAGTTCGTCTTCAAGCTGTCTGACCGCCTTGCTGACGGTCGACTGGGTCGCGTTGATGGTTTTCGCGGCGGCGGAAAAACCGCCTTGCCGCACCACTTCGACAAAGGCCTGGAAGCTGCGCAAGTTCATGAGCCATTCTATTACGGAATAGCTGCAATGAAATCAATTCATTTCTAGAATAGCGTCCGAGGACCTATATTCACCGATGAAAATGCATCAGTCCCCGTTGGAAAAGCACATGAACGCCCACAGCCTCTTGATCCGGTTTCGTTACGCCCTGCATCACAGCCGTCTGATGCAGATCGCGACGCTGGTTGGCTTCTGGTTGGCGGGTGAGCTTTTCGTCCGCCTGGTCGGCCTGCCGCTTCCGGGCGGAATTGTCGGTATGGCGCTGGTGCTGGCTCTGCTTCTGAGCGGCCGTGTCAGTCTGTTCAGCATGAAGCGTGGCGCAGAATGGTTTCTGGCAGAGATGCTGCTTTTCTTCGTTCCAGCGGTCCTTGCCGTTCTCGAACATCAGGAGCTGATCGGGCTGCTTGGCCTGAAAATCATGGCCGTAATTCTGCTGGGCACGTTGACGGTTATGAGTGTCACCGCGTTGACGGTTGACCTCTGCTACCGCTGGAGTCTGCGTTATGTCGCTAAGTAACCCGCTTGTAGCAACGCTTTTCTGGTCGGCCGCAACGATCCTGCTCTATCTTGCGGCCAAGCGCGTTTATCGCCGCTTTCCTATGTGGTGGCTGACGCCGCTTGCTGTCACCCCCTTGTTGCTGATGGCGCTGGTCGTCGGGCTCAACCAAAACTATCGCGGTTATTTCAGCGCCACCCATTGGCTGGTCGCGCTGCTCGGACCCGCGACGGTGGCTTTTGCAATCCCGATTTACCAGCAGCGCGCAACGATCCGCCGCTATTGGCCGGTGCTTCTGGCAGGCGTGGTCGTGGGAAGTTCGTCTGCCATGCTGTCGGCATGGGGTCTGGCGCATCTGCTGGGGCTCAACGAAGCGATCAGCCTGAGCCTGATGCCCCGCTCAATGAGCACGCCATTTGCGATGACCGTCTCGGGCGATATTGGTGGTACTCCCGATCTCACTGCAATCTTTGTGGTATTGACCGGCGTGTTCGGGGCGGCCCTCGGTGAAGTGATGCTCAACTGGTTGCCGATCCGCTCGGCTTTGGCACGCGGAGCCCTTTTCGGCATGGGTGCGCACGGTGCAGGCGTGGCCAAGGCTCACCAGATTGGCAGTGAGGAAGGTTCGATTGCCGGACTGGTCATGGTGCTTGTCGGTCTGGTGAATGTGCTTGCGGCACCGTTGATTGCCCACCTTTTGTAAAGAATTGATTTTACACATGATCCTCCCATTAAAAGCGCCCGGTTTCCGGGCGTTTCTGTATTGGCGACCTTGCCTTTTTCTTGAGCATCAACGTCTTTGCATAACTGATATGCATTAATGGCCGTTGCTGCAGAAGGAGTCGCCGGGTAAACATTTGTTCATCGAGTTCACTCCTCCTCCCAGAACTCGATAACGAATACGGCACTCCTCCTCCCAAGCCGTATTCAAGATCAGGCCGCGCATCCTCCTCCCGCGCGGCCTTTTTCTTTTTCTACCCCCCGTTATCCTGTTTCGATCTCGTTTCCCTGCGTTGACAATGCGTAACCGCGCGGCCCCATAGGCAACCCGTGTCATCTGCTCTATCTCTGAGTTTAACTTATGAATCGGGGAGAAAGTGCCTATGATCAGCGGCATCCACCACATCACCCTCATCACCCGGAAAGTGCAGGCGAATGTCGATTTCTACGCCGGCTTTCTGGGCTTGCGTATTGTCAAGCAGACGGGCGGGTTTGAAGATGCCGAGCAGTTGCATCTGTTCTACGGTGATCGCTCGGGCACGCCCGGCTCCTTGATTACATTTCTGGTATGGGAGGATGGCTCCAAGGGCCGTGTCGGCCATGGTCAGGTTAGCGAAATCGCACTTGCCATTGATCGTACTGCCATCGGTTTCTGGCTCGAGCGCGCCTTGCGTTATCACGTGCCTTCCGAGGGACCGGTTCAGGAGTTCGGCGAGCCCGTTCTGCGCCTGCGCGATCCCGACGGTGTGATCGTCAAACTGGTCGGCTGCGATCTAGCTGCCAACGATGCGTGGGAAAGCGAAGGTATTCCCGCAGCTTTCGCCGTCAGGCGTTTACGGGCCGCAACCATTCTATCCGAAGCTCCAGAACAGACCGCCGGTTTCATTGAACGCTATTTCGGTTTCAAATTTTCGGCGAAAGAAGGTACGATAGACCGTCTTCTGTCGGATTCCGGCGATGTCATCGATGTTCGCGACGCGGGTGGCTTCTGGCCAGGTATTCCCGGCACCGGCATTGCCGACCATGTCGCTTTCCGTGCCGCCGATACCGGCGAAGTGGAAAAGGCGGAGAAGGAGCTTTCGAAGCTCAACTCGAGTGCCGTCAATGTGCACGACCGCAAATATTTCACGTCGCTCTACGTCCGTGAACCAGGCGGAACGCTGTTCGAATTTGCAACCGATGCACCGGGCTTCACAATAGACGAGCCGGTTGAAAAACTGGGCCAGTTCCTGTTTGTGCCGCCGGGCAATGAAGAAAAGGCGGATGCTATCCGGGCACGGATGCCACAATTCGCTTTGCCGGGCGATGAGCGCATCATCTATCGCGACCTGCCTTTCGTTCACCGGATACACCAGCCGGAAGATCCGGATGGCAGTACGCTTTTGCTTTTGCACGGCACCGGCGGGAACGAAAACGACTTGATGCCTTTCGCCCGGAAGGCCGCGCCGCGCGCAACCCTTCTGGGGGTACGTGGACGCAGCACGGAAGAGGGTATCCAGCGCTGGTTTCGCCGCTTTGATCTGAAAAAGTTCGATCAGGCCGATATCCGTTTTGAAGCACAGGCATTCGAGGCTTTTGTGGAGGGAGCCGCCGCCGCTTATGGCATCGATCTGAAGCGGACGGCTTTTATCGGCAACTCCAACGGTGCAAATCTGCTAGCAGCCTTCATGCGTTTGCATCCGCATGTCGTTCGCACGGCAGTGCTTCTGCGCGGTCAGGAGGTTCTGGAAGAACAGCCCGACGGTGCAGATTTGTCAGATGCTTCAGTGCTCCTGATGAACGGCGCTTCCGATCCTTTTGGAGATGTGGCGGGAGCACTGGAAAACGTCCTCAGAGAAGATGGAGCTACTCTCACGACCAGACCGGTCGATGCCGGGCATGCGCTCATCGAAGACGATATCCGCATTGCAGGCGACTGGCTTCGGGATAAGCTATGAATGATAAGGGCTGCGCAATTCTCGGCAGCCCTTATTGTATTAATCAAGCGGTTTCAGATTTCGCTCGATGGCTTCGCGGTTTCCCTCGAGGAAAGGTGGAAGCGACAGGCTTTCACCAAGGCTTTCGAGTGGTTCATCCACCGCGAAGCCGGGGCCATCGGTAGCGATCTCGAACAGGATGCCATTTGGCTCGCGGAAATAGAGCGAGCGGAAATAGTAGCGTTCGACCTCGCCGCTTGACGGCATGCGCACAGACCGCAGGCGATCCACCCATTCCTGCATGCTTTCCTGATCCGGTGTGCGGAAGGCGACATGGTGCACGGCACCTGCACCCTGCCATGCAGTGGGCAAGTTCGGCTGTACCGCGATGTGCAGTTCGGCTGCAGCACCGCCCGCACCCATGGAGAAAACATGGACGTGACCTTCACCGTCAGGCGAAACGTAATCGCCGGTCTGGCGCATATTCATGACCTTTTCCAGAATGATCTGGGTCGGCGCCAGTTCGGGAACACTGAGCACGATCGGTCCGAGGCCCCTGATCTGTCTTTCCGCTGGGACTGGACTCCGGTCCCAGCTATGGGCTTCACCCGCTCCACCGTCATCGGTCAGGCGCAGGCGCTGCCCTTCGGGGTCCTCGAAATCGAGAACGGCCCGTCCGGCAACTTCGAAAATATCGCCTGTCTGGACGCCTTTATCGTTCAGGTGCTTTCGCCACCACTCGAGACCTTCGACACCGTTCACACGCAAACCAGTGCGGGCAACGCTGTTGGTGCCGCGCTGTTCGCGTTGCACAGGCCAGTCGAAAAAGGTGATGTCCGTGCCGGGCGATGCCAACCCGTCTGCGTAGAACAGATGATAGGCGCTGGTGTCGTCCTGATTGACCGTCTTTTTGACGAGCCGGAGCCCGAGCGTGTCGGTGTAGAAGCGCCGGTTGCCGGGCGCGTCGGCCGTAATGGCTGTCAGATGGTGCAGCCCTATCAGTTCCAAAGCCATATTGTGCCTCCTTCAGAAACGGAGTTGCTGTTGGCGGATATATCGGTCTGGGCTGATAGGTAGGAAAGTATCACCTGTCGAACAGTGTGTAACCCATAAGCCGCAATCGCGTTGCGTTCCGACAATGGTGGATAATTGGGGCTTGGCAGAACGTTTCATGTAAAGAATATATTAACCTCAAAATTTGGGTGTAAGAGACCTGTTGGCGTAGTGTTGAGGGGAGTTTGGTTTTGCGGCGCATTTTTTCTCGGACTGCCCCTGCGTTGCTTGTTCTTCTGTCTCTGCTCGCCGGTTGCGCCAGCCGGCCTGAAGGTGTGCTTGTGCCCGTTGGGGATGTCGCTTCTCCCGGCACGACCAAGGTTGACCTTGTCGTGGCAACCACCCGCCGTCCGTCCGATAATCCCGGCATACTTTTCTCCGGTGAGCGTGATAAGCTCGTGTCGCTCAACGAGATTGTTGTCTCTATCCCGCCAGAAAAGAACCGCAAGGCGGGTGAAGTGCAGTGGCCGAAGAAACTACCGCCCAATCCGCAGAAGGATTTCACCACCGTCAGCGTGACGCCGCTCAAGACCGATGTGGAGATGGCAGGCTGGGTCCGTCCACATCTGACCAAGAGCCGCCGCGTGATGGTGTTTGTGCACGGCTTCAACAATACGTTTGAGGATTCCGTCTATCGCTTTGCCCAGATCGTGCACGATTCCGGGGCCGATGTTGCGCCGGTGATCTTCACCTGGCCGTCGCGCGCCAGCGTGTTCGACTACAATTATGACAAGGAAAGCACGAATTATTCCCGCGATGCGCTGGAGCAGATTCTGCGCGCCATTGCTCGCGAACCCGAGGTTAAGGACATTACCGTCATGGCTCACTCGATGGGTAGCTGGCTAACGGTGGAGGCCCTGCGTCAGATGGCGATCCGCGATGGTCGCGTGAACGCCAAGATTACAAATGTCATTCTGGCTTCGCCCGATCTCGACGTCGACGTGTTCTCGAAACAGTTTCTTGCCATGGGCAAGCCACATCCGCGTTTCACCCTCTTCACATCCCGGGACGACAAGGCACTCGCCTTGTCACGACGCATTTCCGGTAATATCGACCGCCTCGGCCAGATCGATCCGTCAATCGAGCCGTATCGCTCCGAGCTTGAAAAAGCAGGCATTACCGTCATCGATCTCACCAAGCTCAAGTCGGGCGATAGGCTCAACCATGGCAAATTCGCCTCCAGTCCGGAGGTCGTGCAGCTCATCGGTCAGCGTCTCGTTGCTGGTCAGACGATCACGGATTCGCAAGTCGGTCTTGGAGATCGTCTGGGTGCGGTCGCCATGGGGACCGCACAGGGCGTCGGTACTGCTGCGTCACTGGTCGTGACGGCACCGATTGCCGTGTTCGATCCAAACACACGCAAAACCTATGACGAGCAGATCGATCGCTTCGGTCGCGCTGTCGGCAATACGGTTGGTGCGGTGACGATCCCCACGCAGTAAGCTGTCCGAGGACGTTTTGCCTGTGCTGTTGTCATATTCAGGCTGACGCTGTAGGACTCGCGGCCAAACATTTTGAACCGCATTTATGCAACGCCAACGTTCCATTTGGCTGCAAAATGCGCTGGCCGCGAGGAGAGAACCTCATGCAGATCATCCGCACCATCGAGGAATTGCGTCAGGTTCTTGCGCCTGCGCGTCGCGCGGGCAAGCGGGTCGGCTTCGTGCCGACCATGGGCTATCTTCACAAAGGCCATCTGGAACTTGTTCATCGGTCGCGCGCCGACAATGACGTGACCGTCGTGTCGATCTTCGTCAATCCGCTGCAATTCGGCGCCAATGAAGATCTCGACAAATATCCGCGCGATCTGGAGCGCGATGCAGCTCTGCTGCGCGGTGCAGAGGTCGATTACCTCTTCGCGCCTGCCGTCAGCGACATGTATCCGCGCCCGATGCAGACCGTGGTGGATGTGCCGACCCTTGGCAACCAGATGGAAGGCGAGGCGCGTCCCGGCCACTTCGCCGGTGTCGCGACGGTGGTGAGCAAGCTCTTCAACATCGTCGGTCCGGATGCCGCCTATTTCGGTGAAAAGGATTTTCAGCAGCTCGTCATCATCCGCCGCATGGTGGAGGATATGGCTATTCCGGTGCGTGTGGTCGGTGTCGAGACGGTGCGGGAGGATGACGGGCTCGCCTGTTCGTCCCGCAATGTTTATCTGTCGGCGGAGCAGCGCGCCGCCGCCATTATCGTGCCGAAGGCGCTTGATGAGGCTGAGCGGCTTTATCGGTCTGGTGTGGACGATCCCGATGCGCTGGAAGCGGCAATTCGTGCGTTTATCGCCACAGAACCGCTGGCAGCTCCGGAAGTTGTGGCGCTGCGTGACCCCGAAACGCTGGAGCGTCTGACGGCAGTACAGGGACGGCCTGTGCTGATTGCGTTGTTCGTGCGGCTTGGCTCAACGCGGCTTCTCGACAATCGCGTCATTGCGCATATTGCGCAGGAACAGGCGGCCTGAGATGAGCGCACCCGTCAAACAGAAGCGACTGACGCCCAAGGCAATTTCGGCCCTGAAGGGTGAACGCCCGATTGTCAGCCTCACTGCCTATACGACGCCGATTGCGCGGCTGCTCGATCCGCATTGCGACCTGCTGCTGGTGGGGGACTCGCTCGGCATGGTGCTTTACGGCATGGATTCCACCCTCGCCGTAACGCTCGACATGATGATCGCCCATGGCCAAGCGGTGATGCGCGGTGTTGAGACAACTTGCGTCATCGTCGATATGCCGTTCGGCTCCTATCAGGAATCGAAAGAACAGGCGTTTCGCAATGCCGCCCGCGTGATGCAGGAAACCGGCTGCGACGGCGTCAAGCTCGAAGGCGGCGAGGAAATGGCCGAAACGGTCGATTTTCTGGTTCGGCGGGGCATTCCGGTGTTCGGTCATGTCGGCCTGATGCCGCAACAGGTCAATACGGTTGGCGGCTTCCGCTCGCTCGGACGCGATGACGATGAAGCCGACCGCATTCGCCGCGATGCGCAGGCCATCGCCGATGCCGGTGTGTTTGCGCTGGTCATTGAGGGCACGATGGAGCCGCTGGCGCGCGAGATCACCGCATCGCTTTCCGTCCCGACGGTTGGCATAGGCGCGTCGGCTGCCTGCGACGGGCAGATATTGGTTTCGGACGATATGCTGGGGCTGTTTCAGGATTTCACGCCGCGTTTCGTGAAGCGTTTTGCGCAATTGGCGCCGCAAGTGTCCGATGCGGCGAAAGCCTATGCCGAGGAAGTGCGGGCGCGCGCATTTCCGGGGCCGGAGCATGTTTTCGGCGCTAAACCGAAAGCCTGACCTCTCTTTGCTTTTCGCATTATCCTACGCATCGAAGCGGGATAAGAAATCAGTCCAGTGGACTGGTTTCCCCGCGTAGGCGCTTCGCACTTTTGCTGGAAATGCTTAAATCCTGTGCCGTATGGCGGTAGCGCCTTGTAATTATTCGTCAATCGCGTTCAATGTCGGAAGTGTTTTCCGGAGTTGCTGTGACCGACGATATTGCCCATACCGAACTGATTGCCGTGCTGGCCGCCGTGACCAGCGAACAGCCGCGCGTCATGACCTTGCGGCAGGGACAGGCCCTGCCATCCGGCCCGTTCGAAAGCGAACACCGTTCGTTGCAATCCGGTCTGCGCGCCTGGGTGCAGTCGGAAACCGCGCATCCGGTCGGCTATCTGGAGCAGCTTTATACCTTTGCCGACCGTGACCGTCATGCGCAGGGCGAACGCATCATCTCGATCAGCTATCTCGGCCTCGTGCGCGAAAGCGATGCGGCGGCGGGGCGGGCGGGCTGGCGCGGCTGGTATGATTATCTGCCGTGGGAAGATCACCGTCAGGGCGAACCGGCCATCATGGAGCATCTCAACAATGCGCTCCTTGTCTGGGCCTATCGGGCCGAAACGTCGGAACTGACCGCGCAGCGCATGCGGCGCATCTCGTTCACTTTCGGCTTTGACAATGGAGAGTGGGGCGGGCGCTGGAACGAAGACCTCGTGCTGCAACGCTATGAGCTGTTGTTCGAAGCCGGTTTGGTGGCGGAAGCCGGGATGAAGGAAGACGAGAACGGTCGTTCCATGTTTGCCGATCATCGCCGCATCCTTGCCACGGCAATTGCGCGGCTGCGCGCCAAGATCAAATACCGCCCAGTGGTGTTCGAATTGATGCCGGACAGTTTCACGCTTTTGCAATTGCAGCGCACCGTCGAAGCGCTGGCGGGCCTGCGCCTGCACAAACAGAATTTCCGCCGCCTGATTGAGCAGCAGGATCTCGTAGAGGAGACCGGCGAAAGCGACAGCGAAACCGGCGGTCGCCCGGCAAAACTATTCCGTTTCCGCTACTCGATTGTCGAGGAACGTGCCCTTTCCGAGCGCCATCTGGCCGGAGCCAAGCTGCCAATCTCCCGCGATTGACAATATACTCGAATCGAGTATAAGTTCGTAAACATGAAATACTCAGATTGAGTATAATTGGTAGGCAAGCATTTCCAGCAAAAGTGCGAAGCGGTTTTGCGCGGGACAATGCGTAAGTGACCTTGGAGGCCCAACCATGAACGATCATGTTTCCGTTTCGCAACTCTATGACCGCGTGGCCAAGGTGCTGCCCAAGGCGGAGTGGCTTGGCTTCGAAGACGATGTTGCGGCCATTCTTGAGCTGAAGAAAAAGCGCAATGCCGTCATCCTTGCGCATAATTACCAGACGCCGGAAATCTTCCATTGCGTGGCCGATATTGTCGGCGACAGTCTGGCGCTGGCGCGCAAGGCTGCGGAAGTCGATGCCGATGTGATCGTGCTGGCGGGCGTGCATTTCATGGCCGAGACGGCAAAGCTGCTCAATCCAGGCAAGACGGTGCTGATCCCTGATATGGCGGCAGGCTGTTCGCTGGCCGACAGCATCACGCCGGAAGATGTAGCGCTGTTGCGCGAGGCGCATCCCGGCGTGCCGATCATCACCTATGTCAACACATCTGCTGCCGTGAAGGCGGCATCCGATATTTGCTGCACCTCCGGCAATGCCAAAAGGGTGGTGGAATCGCTTGGCGCGCCGCGCGTGCTGATGATTCCCGACGAGTTTCTGGCACAGAACGTGGCGCGCGAAACCAATGTCGAAATTCTCGCCTGGCATGGCCATTGCGAGGTGCATGAGCGGTTTACGCCCGACGATATTCGCGAATTGCGTGAAAGCCATCCCGGCGTCGTGGTTCTGGCCCATCCCGAATGCCCGCCGGAAGTGGTGGAAGCCGCCGATTTCGCCGGTTCCACGGCAGTTATGTCGGACTATGTCGGCGAGAAGAAGCCGCAGCGGGTCGTGCTTCTGACCGAATGCTCGATGAGCGACAATGTTGCCGTCGATCACCCGGATGTCGAGTTCATCCGCCCGTGCAATCTCTGCCCGCATATGAAGCGGATCACGCTCGCCAATATTCGCGATGCGCTGGAAAATAATCGTCATGAAGTGACTGTCGATGCAGCACTGATGGAACCTGCCCGGCGCGCTGTCGAACGGATGTTGATGGTATGAGCATGACTGAGACCCCTGTTCTCGTCATTGGCAGCGGTCTTGCCGGTCTTATGACGGCGCTGACGCTGTCTCCGCAGCCGGTTCTGCTGGTGACAGCGGGAAGCCTCGGCCTGTCCGGTTCCAGCACGCTGGCGCAAGGCGGCATTGCTGCAAGCGTTGGCGCGGATGATAGTGCTGCGCTGCATCTGGCCGATACGATTGCCGCTGGCGACGGCCTGTGTGACGTAGGCGTGGCGGCAGAAATCATAGAAGCGGGCGCGGACGTCGTTGCTGCGCTGGAAGCCCATGGCGTGCACTTCGACCGCAAGGCGGACGGTTCATTTTCACTCGGACTGGAAGCTGCTCATAGCCGCCATCGCATTGTGCATGTGGATGGCGACGCGACCGGGGCGGGCATCATGCGTGCTCTGACCGCCAAGGTTCTGGCGACGCCTTCGATCACCGTCATGGAAAACACCCGCGCCCTACGCCTCATCCGGCAGGATGGTCGTGTGGTCGGCGCTTGTCTTGAAAATGTCGGCCCGGTTGCAGCAACTGCCGTGGTTCTGGCGACGGGCGGGATCGGTGGACTTTATAACGCAACAACCACGCCGCTCGGCAACCTAGGACAGGGGGCCGCATTGGCTGGCCGCGCAGGCGCTGTGCTTGCCGATATGGAGTTCGTGCAGTTCCATCCGACCGCGCTTGCTGTTTCCGCGCCGCGCCTGCCGCTGGTCAGCGAGGCGGTGCGCGGAGAGGGGGCTCAACTTGTCAATGATCGCGGTGAGCGCTTCATGGCGGATATTCCGGGCCGCGAACTTGCGCCCCGCGACGTGGTGGCCCGTGCCATTGGCGGCGAGATCGCGCAAGGGCGCAAGGTCTATCTCGATGCACGCACGGCTCCGGGTGCGCGGTTTGCAACCCGGTTTCCCGGTATTGATGGGCTTTGCAAACAGCATGGCATTGATCCGTCCGGTGATCTGATCCCGGTCAGGCCCGCCACGCATTATCACATGGGCGGGATCAGGACCGACGCCGATGGGCGCAGCAGTCTGCCGGGTCTCTGGGTCGTGGGCGAAGCGGCCTGCACCGGCCTGCATGGCGCGAACCGTCTTGCCAGCAATTCGCTGCTTGAAGCCGCCGCCATGGGCCTGCGCGCCGCCCGCGCGCTCGGCTGTGAAGAGGCGGTTGCCGTGCGGCACCCCGTGCCGGTCAGCCTGCCGCAGAGTGCTGATCCCGAACCGGTGCGGCACGTCGTTTCCAGCCACCTTGGCCTGCTGCGTGATGAAGAAGGTTTGCGCTCTGCAATCACCACCCTTCTCCCTATCGCGGAGACCGACGATGCCGCAGCCGTGGCGCTGGTCGCTGCGGTTGCGGCATTTGAACGGCGCGAGTCGCGCGGCAGCCATGCCCGGACCGACTACCCGCAGAAACACGCGGAGGCCAAGCGCCGCTTCCACACATTCGAGACGGCATTCGCACTTGCCCGCGACATTGCCGCCCCCGAACGCTTACTTCAACGAATTCCAAGGACTGCATGATGAACCTGCCGCGCTTGTCTCCGCTTGTCGTCGAACCGCTGGTGCGCGCCGCACTTCTGGAAGATCTGGGGCTTGCTGGCGATATTACCAGCAATGCCGTGGTGCCGGAGGATCACCACTCGGCCATGCTGTTCAGCTTGCGTCAGCCGGGTGTCATCGCCGGGCTGGATGTGGCCGAAATGGCGTTTCGTCTGGTCGATCCGGATGTCACATTCGAACGTCTGGCACGGGACGGCCAGTCTCTTGCAAAGGGAGCCGATGTCGCGCGCGTTTCCGGTTCATCCCGCTCGATCCTGGCGGGGGAGCGGACGGCGCTCAATTTTCTCGGTCACCTGTCCGGCATTGCAACGGCGACGGCCAGTCTGGTCAAGGCTGTTCAGGGCACAAAGGCTTCCATCGTCTGCACACGCAAGACGACGCCGGGACTGCGTGCCTTGCAGAAATATGCAGTCAGGGCGGGCGGCGGTATGAACCACCGTTTCGCGCTCTATGATGCGGTGCTGATCAAGGACAATCACATCGCAGTTGCAGGCGGCGTGCGCGAGGCCATCGAACGCGCCAAGGCCGGTGCCGGTCATATGGTCAAGATCGAGGTTGAAGTCGATACGCTGCAGCAGCTCGATGAAGCCATGGCGACGGGCGTGGATGCGGTGCTGCTCGACAATATGTCGCCTGCGCAATTGCGAGAGGCGGTGTCGGTGATCGACGGGCGCGCCATTTCGGAAGCTTCAGGCGGCATCACACCAGAAACGGTGGCGGCTGTTGCTGCCAGCGGCGTCGATCTGATTTCAGTCGGCTGGACAACCCACAGTGCGCCGAACCTCGATATCGGGCTCGATTTTGAACTGAATAACTGAGACTTTATGCCTCGAGCAGCATGGAAGGTAGTCTCTCCCGCACCACCAAATTCCAAATGCGTTCTGCTATCAAGCCCAGTCTACCTTGCGGTGCTGGGCTTGCGCATTTGAGGCAACGATTTCCTGTAAATTGTTGCGAGGATTTCGTATGAAAAACATGATTGAATTATTCATATTTTCATGTCACAAAGTAACTGACTGATAGTCAGTCATGAGTCGTGCGGTGATTCAGCAACTTGCTTGTGTGCGTGGCGGTTGCCGGGTCGCCGTCACGGCTCAAAACATCACCGCAGCGAGTTTGATAGATATCGAACAGGAAGGAAGCGTGATGCTTCACAGTACGGAAAACTGGCCCTACGTCGTCACCTTGTCGAAGGGCGTATCGACCATGGAAGAAACGCGTGAATTCTTTGATGTCTGGAGCCGGTGGCTTGATGCGGGAAAGCCTTTCATTGCCATCCGCCGTTTTCTGGATGAGGATGCTCTGACGCATCCAGAAGGTTCGGCGCGTGAAGTGAAGCAATGGTTCCAGCAAAATGCGCAGCGCATTCGCGAACAGGTGCTGGGCATGGTGAACATCGTGCCGGAATCTGTTTATGAACAGGCAAGCCGCATGGATGCCGAAAAGCTGTTTCGCGTTCCGGCGGGCACATTCTCGAATGTCGATGCGGCGCTGCATTGGCTGGAGGATCGGGTCATTCGACCAAATCAGCTTGATTTTGACAGAGCGGCTATCCGGGATAAATTGGCAGCGTCCTGAAGTTTCGGAGAGTGATTTGCCGTCTACCGTCATCAAGCCCAAGCCCCGCACTAAACCAGCGGAAATACGTCGCGACGAACTGATGGCTGCAGCCGAAGCCCTCTTTCTGGAAAGGGGTTTCGCGGCGACAAGCGTGGATGAAATTGTCCGTCTGGCGGATGTCGCCAAAGGCACATTCTACCTGCATTTTCGCAGCAAGGACGATATCCTGCTTGGCTTGCGGGAGCGCTTCATCAATGGATTCTGTGAAGGGCTGGAGCGCCAGCTAGATCTACTTCCAGCAGAGGACTGGCAGACAAAACTGGCTGTCTGGGCCGAAACCGGAATTGACGGTTATCTGGACAATTACAAGCTCCACGACATGGTGTTTCACGATTTCCATCCGCCCATGCGCCGCATGAAGCAGGAAAATCCGGCGATCGTCCAGCTCGACGCACTGTTGACCGATGGTAATGCCGCAGGTGCATGGAAAATCGCCGATACGCGTTTGACTGCGGTGCTGCTGTTCAATGCGCTCCACGGTGCAGTCGACGAGATTATCTCAAATCCTCATATGATGGACCGAGCCGAAATGGTTGCCGGCGTGAAAGCGTTTTTCCTGCAGGCGGTGCGGACTTAGCAATACGCTCAAAGAAAAAGGGAGGCTAGATGCCTCCCTTTACTGGTTTTCCAGCGTCTTTGGCCGGGCTTATTTCTCCACGAAAGCCTTCTCGATAACGTAATGTCCGGCTTCGCTCTGGCTGCCTTCCTTAAAGCCGCGCTCTTCCAGAATCTGCTTTGTTTCGGCCAGCATTTCAGGGCTGCCGCAGAGCATCATACGGTCGTCGTCGTGGTTAAACTCTGGCAGACCGACATCGGTAAAGAGCTGCCCCGAACGAATAAGGTCGGTCAGACGACCGCGATTTTTGTAAGGCTCACGCGTGACGGTCGGATAGTAGATGAGCTGGTTCTTGGCCATCTCGCCAAGGAACTCATCCTGTGGCAGTTCGGTGGAGATGAAATCCGTATAGGCAAGTTCTGCAACCTGACGCACGCCATGAACGAGAATGATCTTCTCGAAACGTTCATAGGCTTCCAGATCGCGGATGATCGACAGGAATGGCGCGAGACCGGTGCCGGTAGAAAGCAACCACAGATTTTTGCCAGGCTTCAGATTGTCGTAGAGCAGCGTGCCGACCGGCTTCTTGGACAGGATGATCTGGTCGCCAACTTTCAGATGCTGGAGCTTTGAGGTCAGCGGACCGTTCGGTACCTTGATCGAGAAGAATTCCAGACCGTCCTCGTAAAGGCTCGAGGCAATCGAATAGGCACGCGTGAGCGGCTTGCCGTTCACTTCCAGGCCCATCATGATGAATTGCCCGCTCTGGAAGCGGAAGCCCGGATCACGCGTCGTACGGAAGGAAAACAGCGTGTCGGTCCAGTGATGGATGTCGGTGACGGTTTCCTGATTGAAGTTGCTGCTCATTTTCGGAACTGTCTCTGTCTTGCTCCTGCACCGCTTGGGAGGACGGCGCCTATGGAATGGATCGGTTGGTCAGTCTTTATCGGTCATTGCCGCATTTTGCCCGCAGTCATGCAGCTCCGTGGAGTTCTGCATCCTCTGCAGGCAAAACGCTTTGATTGCAATCAATGTAAGCGCGTCATGCTGCCTTCAGGGTGGCTTCCGCGAATTCGTAGTTGGCCAGCTTGTCGAGGAAGTTCGTTACATAGTCAGGCCGACGATTACGGAAATCGAGATAATAGCTATGCTCCCAGACATCAAGCCCTAATAGTGCCTTGCCTTCGCCGGTTGCCAGCGGATTGGAGCCATTTGGCGTCTTGGTGACCTTCAGCTTGCCGTCATTGGCCAGAACCAGCCATGCCCAGCCTGAGCCGAACTGGCCGACAGCCGCCGTCTTGAAGGCTTCCTTGAACTGGTCGACGCTGCCGAAATCTTGCGTGATCTTCTTTTCCAGCGCGCCGGGAAGGCGTCCGCCGTTCGCCGACAGGTTCTGCCAGAACAGGTCGTGGTTCCAATGCTGGCCGGCATTGTTGAACACCGGAGCGAGATCGGCCTTGTCCTTGGCAAAGAGCACGATTTCTTCGAGCGACTTGCCCTTGAGCGCATCATTCTTGTCAACAAAACCGTTGAGCGCCGTCACATAGGCCTGATGGTGCTTGCCATGATGCAGCTCAAGCGTTTCCGTGCCCATGCCGACGCCTTCAAGGGCGTTGGTTGCATAGGGAAGTGGTGGCAAAGTGAAGCTCATTTTGGACTCCTTGATATATAACTATCTTGATAATTCAGAGCGGTTCGCTTAATTTAACAAGATAATGCTTCTTTAAATCGAAAACAGGCAATATGTCAAGAAATGACTTTCTAAATACCGACGAATTGGGAGCACGTTCTCCCGCCGAGAAGATCATGCTCGCGCTCAAGATGCGCGGTGCACAGACGGCCGCCGCTATTGGCGAACATCTCGGCACCACCGGCGAGGCGGTGCGCCAGCAATTGGTGCGGCTGGCCGAGGAAGGTCTTGTCGCGCCGCATTCCGTATCGCAGGGCGTCGGTCGTCCGGCGCAGTTCTGGGATCTGACTGAAGCCGGTAACAAGCGTTTTCCCGACACGCATGCCGATCTGACCGTGCAGCTTCTGCATTCCGTGCGCACCATTCTCGGCGACGATGCGCTGGATACGCTGATCGCTCATCGTGAGACCGAGACTCGCCGTCAGTATCAGGCACGTTTGAAGGACTTGTCTCTCGATCAGCGGGTGAAGGAACTCGCCGACATCCGGTCCGCGGAAGGCTACATGGCCAATGCCGAAAAGCGCGAAGATGGTTCCTGGCTTCTCATCGAAAACCATTGTCCTATCTGCGCTGCTGCAGATGCCTGTCAGGGCTTCTGCCGGTCGGAACTTCAGGTATTCAGGGCTGTGCTTGGCCCAGATGTTTCAGTAAACCGCACCGAGCATATTCTGGCGGGTGCGCGGCGCTGCGCCTATGTTATTTCGCCCGCCGCTTAGAGCGCATCCCGAAAAGCGTGAAACGGTTTTCGGAAAAGATATGCGTTAAAACAAATGCTTGGATCACTTTCAGCATTGCGCCGGTTGAGGCTTTCTCGCGCTACGAACGAGAGCAAGGGCTGACAGGAATGCCAGTGCAGACAGAACGGCAAAACCGGAGAAGAGCCAAAGTGCTGCATGCGCAGTGCCGGCAAAGCCGCCGGGATTGGTGAGGCCGGCCATATTGGCAACCATTCCGGCAAGCGCGGCACCAAGCGCTGTCGTGAAAAGCTGTACCATGGTCACGGAAGCGGTGGCCAGATTTTGATCCTCTGCGTCGGCGCGCTTGAAGATGCGGGTCAGCAGGTGCGGCCATGTCAGGCCAACGCCGAAACCGATCACAGCCAGCGCGATGCAGATCGGCAGCAGATCGTACCAATGTCCTTCGCTGCCGGCCGGAATGAGAATAGCCAGCGTTACCATGCCTGCCACGCCCATGACGGGAGCGGCGAGAATCACACGGTCGGTACGCCCGGCGGCAATCCCTGATGACCCGATGGAGCCAAGTGTCCAGCTACCGCCCATGATTGCAGCCAGATATCCTGCAACGAGTGGCGACTGGCTGTGCAGCACCTGAAAGAAAAGCGGTACGAATACTTCCGCGCTGGTCACCGAGGCGCTGAGGAAGGCAAGCGTGAGATAAAGCGCCCCGAGTTTCTGGATGCTGAACGAGCCTTTCGGAAGAATCCGCCTGCTGGCCTTCATTTCCACCGCTGCAAGCAGCAGCAGCAAGACGATGGCAAGCACCACACCACCAGCATTCCATACCAGTTCGGATGAAATGCTTCCGGCAGAAACGGCAAGGACGGCTGCAGTCAAAAGGATGAGCTGAGGCCAGGCCAACCGGTCATTGCTGGCGGCGGAGCCGGATTCTCGCGGCAGCACAGTCATGGCCATGACGGTGAATACGGCGATAACCGGGGCAAGTGACCAGAAGGCTGCGCGCCAGATGCCGAGTTCGGCAAAAATGCCGCCAACGGCAGGACCGACGAGTGTTGCTACGCCCCACATACCGGAAACGAGTCCGATGGCGCGAGGCCACAGCGCTTCATCGAAAACGATGCGGATCATGGAGTAGGACAGGGAGAGCATCAAGCCGCCGCCAAGGCCCTGTATCGCTCGTCCCGCCAGCATGACGGGCATTGATGGCGCGAGGCCACAAGTCAGGGTTCCGGCAGCGAATATAATCGCTGCAATCAGATAGGCACTGCGCGGGCCTGCCTGCGAAAGCAGGCGCGGCACCAGCGCCGAACCGAGAATGGATGCAGTTACGAACAGTGCCGTGTTCCATGCATAGTAATCCATGCCGCCAATGTCGGTGACGACCGTTGGCAAAATGGTTGTGGCAATGAACACGTTGATGGCATGAAGCGCCACGCCGCCGACAAGCGTCAGCGAAACAATAGCGTTTTTACCTGCAAACAGGTCTCCCCAACCGGCGGTCGGCTTCTGATCCTGCATTTCATTTTCCTTTGACTATCCTTGTGCGGGCGAATGCCTGAGAGCCTGTTCCAAAAGTCGCCATGCCGGTCTGCAAATGGCGCTTTTCTGTGTTCCGGTGCTCTTGCACGTTAAGTGCATTGCGCTCCGGTACTCGAAAATCACCATTTTCGCCACGGCCTGCCGCTTTTTGATTCAGGCTCTGAATGAGGTCGCCCCGAACATGGAGCTAATGGCTACGCTCGCACTTATAATTTGTCAAGCTAATGCTTGTTTAATTAAATTGATGATACTCCGGAAACTGTAGCAAGCTGTCTTGTCGGGCAGAAGCCATTTGTCCTGAAAAAGACTTTCAATGAAAACAACGCAGCAAAGGGGGAGCAAGAGGGAAGGGGTTCAAATCCTCACAAAAAGCTCTATATGAAGCGCGTACCGCCAAAGGCGAGGAAGTAATCCGCGATAGCTTGTTGGGAAATTTTTTCCCGATAATGCTGTGGCGGATTTGTGTTTCTGTCACAAGCTTCCTATAAGCCTTCGAATAATTCGGGAAACTACTTGCGTGTTTCCTCAACGTGGCAAACCAGTCTTGCTGGCGAGGCCAGATTTCCCCTTTGGACGACCCGGAACTCTCATGATCCAGACGCCTTACTACCTGATCGACAAGACCAAGCTGAAGAGCAACATGGAAAAGGTTGCCTATGTGCGCGAGAAATCCGGCGCCAAGGCGCTTTTGGCGCTGAAATGCTTCGCGACATGGTCGGTGTTTGATCTGATGAGCGAATATATGGACGGCACGACCTCGTCCTCGCTCAACGAAGTGCGTCTTGGCCACGAAAAGTTCGGCGGAGAAACCCACGCTTACAGCGTTGCCTATGCCGATCATGAGATCGACGAAGTCATCGCCAATGCCGACAAGATCATCTTCAATTCGATCGGTCAGTTCGAGCGCTTTGCCGAAAAGGCTGCGCATATCAAGCGCGGCTTGCGTCTGAACCCAGGCATTTCTTCTTCGAGCTTCGATCTCGCCGATCCGGCGCGTCCGTTCAGCCGTCTTGGCGAGTGGGATGTGGCAAAGGTCGAAAAGGTCATGGACCGCGTCACTGGCTTCATGATCCACAACAATTGCGAAAATTCCGATTTTGGTCTGTTCGACAAGATGCTGACCGACATTGAAGAAAAGTTCGGCTCACTTCTGCACCGTGTTGAATGGGTCAGCCTTGGCGGCGGCATCCACTTCACTGGCGAAAACTATCCGGTCGATGAATTCTGCGCGCGCTTGAAAGCTTTCTCGGAAAAGTTCGGCGTACAGGTCTATCTGGAGCCGGGCGAAGCCTCGATCACCAAGACCACGACGCTGGAAGTGACGGTTCTCGACACACTGTTCAACGGCAAGAACCTCGCCATTGTCGATAGCTCAATCGAAGCGCATATGCTCGACCTGCTCATCTATCGCGAAAAGGCGAAGATGGCGCCGAACAATGGCGAGCATAGCTATATGGTGTGCGGCAAGTCCTGCCTTGCTGGCGATATTTTCGGTGAGTTCACTTTTGACAAGCCGTTGGCTATCGGCGACCGCCTCTCGTTTGAAGATGCGGCCGGTTATACGATGGTCAAGAAAAATTGGTTCAATGGCGTGAAAATGCCTGCGATTGCCGTGCGTGAACTGGATGGCACGGTCAAACTTGTCCGCGAATTTAATTACGCGGATTTTGAGGGTTCGCTCTCCTGAGCCCTGCGTCGCGGTACTGCTCAGCGGCGTAAAACTTAAACAGGTTCCGCGGCTGAGAGCGCCGGGGACGAGAAACAGATGGCGGGAAACCGCTGGAAGAGGAAGCATCGACAGAAAATGAAGAAGAACGTTCTCATTATCGGCGCCGGGGGCGTGGCACAGGTTGTTGCACATAAATGTGCGCAAAACTCTGACATATTGGGCGATATCCATATTGCGTCCCGCACGGTTGAGAAATGCCGCAAGATTATCGATAGCGTGCATGAAAAGAAGAGCCTCAAGACCGAGGTGAAACTGGAAGCGCATGCGCTGGATGCTCTGGATATTGAAGCCACCAAGGCTCTGATCCGGAAGACAGGCGTTCAGATCGTCATCAATGTCGGCTCGGCCTTCCTCAATATGTCGGTTCTGCGTGCCTGTATCGATACGGGCGTGGCTTACATGGACACCGCGATCCATGAAGACCCGAAGAAGATTTGCGAAACCCCACCATGGTATGGCAACTACGAATGGAAGCACCTGAAGGAATGCGAGGAGAAGGGCATCACCGCCATTCTCGGCATCGGCTTCGATCCGGGCGTGGTCAATGCCTATGCGCGTCTGGCTGCTGACGATTATCTCGATGAAGTGAAGTCCATCGATATCGTTGACATCAATGCCGGTTCACATGGCCGCTGGTTTTCGACCAATTTCGACCCGGAAATCAATTTCCGCGAATTCACCGGCACGGTTTATTCGTGGCAGGGTGGTCAGTGGCAGTCGAACAAGATGTTCGAAGTCGGCCAGACGTTTGATCTGCCTGTCGTCGGCCCGAGCAAGGCCTATATGACCGGTCATGATGAAGTACATTCGCTCTCGAAAAACTACCCGAACGCCGATGTGCGTTTCTGGATGGGCTTTGGCGATCACTACATCAATGTTTTCACGGTGCTGAACAATCTGGGTCTTCTGTCCGAACAGCCGGTCAAGACCGCTGAAGGTCTGGAAGTCGTGCCACTCAAGGTGGTCAAGGCCGTGCTGCCCGATCCGTCGTCGCTGGCGCCTGACTATACCGGCAAGACCTGCATTGGCGATTTCGTCAAGGGCACCAAGGACGGCAAGGAAAAGGAAGTCTTCATCTACAATGTTGCCGACCACAAGGACGCCTATAACGAAGTGGGTTCGCAGGGCATTTCTTATACGGCTGGTGTTCCGCCGGTTGCAGCCGCAATCCTGATCGCATCGGGCGAGTGGGATGTGAAGAAGATGGTCAATGTGGAAGAGCTGAACCCGAAGCCTTTCCTCCACATCCTGAATCAGATCGGCCTGCCATCCCGTATCAAGGATGAAGACGGCGACCGCGCGCTCGACTTCGCGTAAACGCGGAATAAGAGACGTGAAAAACCCCGCTTTGGCGGGGTTTTTTATTGCGCCTTGATCCGGCTTATTCAGGCATGCTGGGCCATGTGTCTGAGAGACGGTAGCCATGAGGAAACGGATCGCTCGGATCAAGCATGAGCTGCGACGTTCCTGTCACCCATGCACGACCGGAAATGATGGGGCTGATGGCGGGTTTGCCGCCGAGTTCCAGCACATGATCGAGCTTGCAATGAAATTCGGTGCCAAGCACGGATTTGCCGATATAGCGCTCGCCCGCCTTCATCTGGCCCTTCGCGTGCAACACGGCCATGCGCGCCGAGCAGCCGGTGCCGGTTGGCGAGCGGTCGAGCTTGGCCGGGCGAATGGCAACTGTGTTTACGCCGGTCAGCACATCACCATCACGTGTCACCGGTTCGGTGATCTGGCAGAAGGAAATATGGTTCCAGTCTTTTTCAGGATGGCGGAAGCCGAGCTGCTCATTGGCGGCCTTGGTGATCTTCACACCGAGTTCAGCCAGTTCGCGCGCCTGCGACGGCTCGATCTTCATGTCGATCTGCGCCGCGTCTATAATGACAAAGCTGTCGCCGCCATAGGCCGTATCGACAATAACGGTGCCAAGTCCTTCAACTTCCAATGATGCATCCAGACGATCGGCGAAGGACGGCACGTTACGGACACTGATGCGCTCGGCCTTGCCGTTGTGGCATTCCGCTTCCACTTCAATGATCCCGCCCGGCGCTTCCAACACCATGCGGGTTACCGGCTCCTGCATCGGGATGATGCCACTATCCAGCAGTACCGTCGAAACGCAGATCGAGTTCGAACCCGACATCGGCGGCGTATCGGCAGGTTCCATGATGATGAAGCCCATTTGCGCACGCGGGTCTTTCGGTGGCACCAGCAGATTGACGTGGCGGAATACACCGCCGCGAGGCTCGTTCAGCACGAAATTGCGCAAGGTTTCGTCACTGGCGATGAAGCGCGATTGTTCCCAGACGGTATCGCCCGGAGGAGGTGTGACACCACCCACGATGACATCGCCGACTTCGCCTTCCGCATGACAGCCGACAATATGGATGACTTTGGTGCTACGCATGACGCCTCCTGGAATTATTGTAATCATTCCTATCGGTTAGGCTACAAGCGTCAATCCTTTATCGGACGGGCAATTGCGCTTTCGCGTCAGAATGAGGATTTCATTCCACATTCTGTCAGGAGGCGAAAAATCCATTTCGAGACGTGTTGCTTCTTTGAGCAAGTCTGATATCCATGATGCTCTAATTTTGTGCAAATCGATGCGCAGCCCGCTTGGCTCCGGATCAGTTTCTGGAACATACACAACGTTCCCGATAGAAATTGAACAACCCGAAAAATGGGGCGTAGTCGCTTTATGAGCGATAGACACCCTTAGCCGGCATGGGACGATCGATGATCGTATTTCCAAGCCTCTTCTCAGATTGACATGGTCTCTGATGTTCCGGGGTGCGGCCTCAAACAAAATGGAGCATCCGGCGGATTGACGGCCCTGGATGCTTCGGGGAGCGGACTATGGACAGGACAATCGATGCGGGTTTTCGCGAACCCCACGAAACCAGCGCGCAGCGTTGGCGCAGGGAGATGGCAGCGGCACTGAAACTTGGCTGGCCGCTGATCTTCACCAATCTTTCGCAAGCTGCGCTGACCGCGACCGACGTCATCTTCATCGGTCGTCTTGGCGCGAATACGCTCGCTTCGGCGCTATTGGCGACGAGCTTTTATCATACGCTGATGATCTTCTCTATGGGGCTCGTCTCGGCTGTGATGCCGATGATCGCCATTGCGCTTGGCAAGAACCGCCATTCGGTGCGCGATGTGCGCCGCACCGTGCGTCAAGGGTTCTGGACTGCGATCATGATCGCGATCCCGGTGTGGATCGTGCTCTGGCATTGCGAGGAGATTTTCCTCTTCCTCGGCCAACGCCCGGATATTGCCGCCCGCTCGACGGATTTCATGCACACGCTGCAATGGGCGCTGCTGCCTTATCTCGGCTATATCGTCCTGCGCTCGTTCTTTGCGGCCATGGAAAAGCCGATGTGGACGCTGCTGATCGCAGCACTTGCCATCGGCTTCAACGCACTTGCGGGCTGGACGCTGATTTTCGGTCACTTCGGTTTCCCGCGCATGGAACTGCACGGTGCTGGCATCGCCACCACAGCGTCAAGCACGATGATGTTCCTCGGACTTGCATTCATCACGCTGCGCCACCACCGTTTCCGCCGGTATCACCTGTTCGGTCGCTTCTGGCGTCCCGACTGGGCACGTTTGCGCGAGCTTTGGCGCATCGGCATTCCGATGGCGCTGACATTCGTATTTGAAACCTCCATCTTCTATGCCGCCGTCGTCATGATGGGCCGGATCAGCCCGACTGCCATGGCCGCTCATGCCGTGGCGATCCAGATTGCATCGCTCAGCTTCATGGTGCCACTCGGTTTCGGGCAGGTTGCAACCGTGCGTGTGGGCAGAGCCTATGGCGCTGGCCATCCCAAGGCGATTGCTTATGCTGGCTGGAGCGCCTATTTCCTCGGCGTCGGGTTCATGGCCGTGATGGGGCTCTTGATGGTCCTCATACCGCGCTTGTTCATTGGCGTGTTCCTGGATCTGCACGATCCGCAAAATCTGCCGGTGATGGAACTGGCAGTGACTTTCCTTGCGCTAGCGGCCCTCTTCCAGATCGTTGATGGCGCGCAGGCCGTCGCTGCGGGCATGTTGCGCGGATTGCGCGATACGCGCGTGCCGATGTTTTTGGCCCTGTTTGGATATTGGGGGGTCGGGTTGCCGCTGGGTGCCTTGCTTGCGTTCAAGTTCGAACTCGGCGGTGTGGGTATATGGCTCGGTCTTGCCGCTGGTCTCGGCATTGTCGCGGTGTTGATGACATTGCGGTGGCGCAGGCACCTTGCCCATATCTCAGCGCATCCAGCCTAACAAAAAAGCCATATGCCCGTCCCGGCGTATGGCTTTTGGATTGTAGCCCGAGACTTACTTTGTCAGTGCCGCAATGCGTTCGAGCGCGGAACCGAAGCCCTTCAGGGAAACCTTGAAGGCGACCGGCTGGCTTGGGCTCAATGCCGTCGTGGTGACATTGATGTTGGTGCCAGCCTTGAGAGCTGCAACCTGCTTGGCATCAAAGCTGACTGGAGCGAGGCAACCTTGCGGCAGGCAGGTGGAGAAGGCCAGATTCGGACCCGCAACATCGTCAATCTTGAGTGCAGCACCCTTGGCGAGATCGAGACCGAACGGCATCAGCAACACGCCTTCGACTTTGCCGCCGGCGACATTGCGCAGTTCTGCGGTAAGAACACGCTGACCGGTTTGCGTGCTGCTCTGGTCTTGTCGCATGACGCAAACGCTTGTTTCCTTCTGGTTTTGACAGGAAACGGTCCAGTCCTGATAGGTCTCCTGGAGGGTGCTTGCTCCGCCGGGCAGGGGAGCCGCTAGCACTGGTGCTCCGGAAATGGCTGCGAGCGTGAATGCAAGACCGATTGCGTGATAGCTTTTCATAAATAGATTCTCTCTGAAATGAATGAGTCTCAGAACCGTATAGTCGGACACAGTGTTCAGGAAAACAGTATGGAGCATAAAATATTCGTGTCTTCAACCATGATTTATATTTTATAGTTTAATTATATAAATATAGGAAAGTATATTATTGGTTGTGCGGGCAGTTTTGTCTTTGGGGCGAGGTTTTGTGCGTGGCCCCTTTTCCTCATGATGTGGGAACTTTAGAGCGTGTTTCGATTCGATTGAAGTAGATTGGCGCGTCTCAACTGTTTGTTTTAACGCGCATCTTGTTCCGAAAACCGTTTCACACTTCTCAGGATACGCTCTAAAGTCGTCGGGTGACAAGTCGGCCCGTTATGCCTGGAGGAGAAGACGTGACGCTGCGTTATCAGATCGTTGCACTGGCGATAGTGCCGCTTATCGTGGCTATTCTGACGGTTACAGCCTTCATCACCTGGCAATCGGCAAATCTCGTACAGAGCAGTATCGCGACTTTCGAGAAGAATATGCTGAAAGCCAAGGAGACCGAACTCCTCAATCTCACCAATCTGGCGCTTTCTTCCATACAGCAGATTTACGACGAGGCTGGTCCCAACGATACCGCAGCCATGGAAAAGGTGCGGGAGATTCTGACTTCGCTGGACTATGGCCGAGATGGCTACTTCTTTGTCTATGATTATGACGGCAACAATGTCGTCCATCCGCGCCAGACGTTTCGGCCGGGTCACAACTGGCTCGATCTCGTCGATTCCGACGGTGATCGGGTCATTGCCAATCTGATTGGCAAGGCGAAGGAAGGCGGAGGGCTGCATCAGTATAAATGGGAAAAACCGTCGAGCGGGGAGATGGCCGACAAACTCTCCTTCGCCGTTGGTCTGGATAAATGGAAGTGGATGCTCGGAACGGGCGTTTATCTTGACGATGTTTATGTGCAGACTGCTGCCGCCAATGCGGACTTCCGTGCCAACATTCGCACGACATTCCTCATCGTCAGCCTGATTGCCGTACCGGCAGTGATGCTCGTCTTCGCGACCTGCATGTTGCTCAACCTGCGAGAGCGGCGCATGGCCGACAACAAGCTGAAGGAACTGGCCCAGCGCATCATCGACACGCAGGAGGAAGAACGGGCACGCCTGGCGCGTGAGCTTCACGACGGTATTTCCCAAAATCTGGTCGGCGTCCGCTATGCCATCGATCTTGCAAGCCGTCAGGTCAGAACGGGCAGCGGGGGCGCGCCCCTTGCAATCGAGAAAGCATCCGATGCCCTCAATGGCGCAATCAAGGAGGTGCGGCGGCTTTCGCATGATCTGCGTCCGCGCATTCTGGATGATCTTGGCCTGACAGTCGCGCTCAAAGCCTTGTGTGAACATTTTTCGGAAAGAACCGGCATTGAAACGCAGTTGGAGGCAAGCGGACTGAATGAAACGTTGAAGCCGGAGGCAAGTACCGCGCTCTATCGTGTCGTGCAGGAAGCGCTCACCAATGTTGAGCGCCATTCCGGTGCCAGCCATGTGGGAATCCGGCTCTGGGGTTCCAACGGCAAGGTTACAATGACAGTGGCCGATGATGGCAATGGTTTCACCGCGCGTGATCTGAAAGATCAGTTGTCGGGGCTTGGCTTGCGCAATATGCAGGAACGCATGGCACATTTCGGCGGCGTGCTCTTGGTTGACACCAGCGCAGATGGTACGCAGCTCACCGCGCGTTTGCCGAAATCGGCAACAGAAGGAAAGCGGGAACCGGAAGTCGCATGACGAACGAATGCAAGATTCGCGTATTGCTCGTGGACAATCATCCGCTGGTGCTGGACGGTCTGCGGGCTGTGCTTGAAACCTATGACGACATCGATATTGCCGGTGCTGCTTCCAATGCACGGATTGCCCTGGAACTGGCGCTTGCCGTCAATCCCGATGTTGTTTTGATGGATATCAATATGCCGCTTCTCAACGGTATCGATGCTATCGAACTGTTCAAGAAGCAATTGCCGGGTACCCGTATTCTCATGCTTTCCATGCATGACAGCCGCGAATATATCTCTACCTCGATCATGCGCGGTGCTTCGGGTTATGTGTTGAAGGACGTGTCCACGACTGAAATCGTTGCTGCCATTCACGCGGTAGCCTCAGGTGGAACATATTTCTCATCCGGCGTTTCGGAAGCGTTGCTCGATAGCGGGGAAAAAAAGTCGGAAGGTTTGTCCGCCCGTGAAAATGACGTGCTGGTGCTGGTGGCTGAAGGTGGAAGCAATCGCGAGATTGCAACAAGGCTCGGTATTTCGGAAGCTACCGTCGAAACCCACCGCAAGAATATCAAGAAGAAACTCGGAATCGCCAGCACAGCCGGTCTTACACGTTACGCCATCGAGAACCGGTTGCGCCTGTCCTCGCAGTAATACCAAAGTCCATTGAATGAAACTCATTGGACTTTGGTTAAGCCCGAGTGGCGATTGAGCTTTTTCAAGGCGTGATGCGTTAAAGCGTGTTGCATCTTACTATATTCAGGGAACACGCTTTAAACTTTTGTTTTCACGCATGTCTTTATCCCAAAACCGGTTCCCACTTTTGGGAGACATGCTTTAGCATCTCAGCGCCTTGGTATAACGGATGTCCAGCATCCTTCCCGATATTTTCTTACCCACAAATGGGTAGGAGTCCGCTTCTTAGAACTTTCGTCCGCTTGCGGCATGGATTCGCCGGTCCTATCATTCGCTCCAAAACCGCTTGAGGAGGCGGAACAGGAGGGGAGGAGCGATGTCAGTTTTGCTGGCGTTGTCGCGCGCTATCGACGCGGCCAATAATTTCATCGGAAAATCCGTATCATGGTTGATATTGGTGGCAGTGCTTATCAGCGCTATCAACGCGACCACGCGCAAGCTGTTCAATGTCAGTTCCAACGCCTGGCTGGAAGCGCAATGGTATCTGTTTTCGGCGGTCTTTCTGATCGCAGCCGGATATACACTGCTGCATAGCGAGCATGTGAAAGTCGATCTTCTCTATAGTCGGTATTCGCGGCGAACCCAGCTTCTCGTCGAGATTTTCGGTACGATCTTCTTTCTCATGCCCTTCTGTCTCATCACAATCTATCTCTCGTGGCCCATCGTGGCGGCCAAGATTGCCAGTGGTGAAATTTCCAACAATACGGGCGGGCTCGTTCTGTGGCCAGTCTGGGTGCTGATCCCGATTGGCTTCGGGCTGCTCGCATTACAGGGCATTTCCGAACTCATCAAGCGCATTGCCATTCTGCAAGGGCGGATACCGGATACGGTTGCTGTTGAAGATGCAGAAGCACAGGCGCTTTGAGGGGAATGGATATGTTTGCTTTTATCGCGGAAAATCTCGCGCCGCTGATGTTTCTGTCGCTGGTGATTGTGTTGTTGCTCGGCTATCCGGTGGCTTTTGCGCTGGCTTTCGTCGGTTTTGCTTTCGGCTTCGTTGGCATCGAAATGGGGCTTCTGCCTGTCAATCTGTTCGGAGCGATACCGGATCGTATCTTCGGGCAGATGTCGAATGAAACATTGCTCGCCATTCCGTTCTTTACGTTCATGGGGCTGATACTGGAACGAAGCGGCATGGCGGAAGATCTGCTCGATACGATCGGGCAGCTTTTCGGCCCTGTGCGTGGTGGGCTGGCCTTTGCCGTTATCATCGTCGGTGCGCTTCTTGCGGCTACCACGGGTGTGGTCGCTGCATCCGTGATCTCCATGGGTTTGATTTCGCTCCCGATCATGTTGCGCTACGGCTATGATCGAAAACTCGCCGCAGGTACGATTGCCGCCTCCGGCACGCTGGCGCAGATCATTCCGCCAAGCCTCGTTCTGATCGTTCTTGCCGATCAGCTCGGCCGTTCGGTGGGCGATATGTACAAGGGTGCGCTGGTTCCCGGCCTCCTGCTGGTTGGATTCTATTGCGCCTTCATAATCGGCATGGCGATCCTGCGACCGGAATCGGTGCCAGCACTGCCGCCGCAGGCCCGCACACTGAAGGGCTGGAAGCTGCTGCAACGCGTTGTGATCTCGCTTGTACCGCCGCTTGTGCTGATCTTCCTTGTTCTGGGTACGATATTCATCGGCCTTGCAACGCCGACGGAAGGCGGCGCGATGGGAGCGGTTGGTGCCCTGCTTCTCGCGATCATCAATCGCCGCCTCAACATGACGATTCTGACATCGGCGCTTTATGCCACGGCGAAACTGTCGTCCTTCGTCATCTTCATTCTGCTCGGCGCACGCGTCTTCTCGCTCACCTTTTATGGCGTCAACGGTCATATCTGGGTCGAGCACCTGATGACGTCCATTCCCGGCGGTGAAGTTGGCTTCCTCATCGTGGCCAACATTCTGGTGTTCTTTCTGGCCTTCTTTCTCGACTATTTCGAGCTTGCCTTCATCATCATCCCGCTTCTGGCGCCGGTGGCTGACAGTCTCGGTATCGATCTGGTCTGGTTCGGCGTCATGCTGGCGGTCAACATGCAGACGTCGTTCATGCATCCGCCATTCGGCTTTTCGCTCTTTTATCTGCGTTCGGTCGCCCCGGCCCGGCCTTACAAGGACAAGGTGACGGGTGCGACAATCCAGCCGGTGACGTCGGGGCAGATCTATATGGGATCGATCCCGTTCCTTTTGATCCAGCTTGTGATGGTTGGCATTATCATTGCCTTCCCCGGTATCGTCACCCACTACAAGAGCGGTCATCCGCAGGCCGACCCGGCATCCATTCAGATCAATGTGCCGATGCCCGATGCGGGCGGTGGAAATCCGTTCGGCGCGACACCCGCACCTTTCGGAGCGCCTTCGCCGTCAACTGAGCCTCTGCCTGCACCTTCCTTCGGTTCACCGCAACCGAGCTTCGGACAGGGCACGGATCAACAGAAAAAACCTGCGCAGTGAGGGGAGAACGAGCATTGCGCAGGTCCGGATAAAACCAGAACAATCTTAGGAGGAGACACATGAAACAGGATTTGAGCCGCCGCACCTTTCTGACAAAGGGCGCCGCAATTGGCGCTGCCGCAGCCACAAGCGGAGCGGCACTTGCAACACCGGCGATCGCGCAGGAATTGCCGACATTGCGTTGGCGCTTGACATCGGGTTTTCCGAACAATCTGGATACCATCTATGGCGGCGCGGTCTTCATGGCCGACGCCGTGTCGAAGATGACAGAAGGCAAGTTTCAGATTCAGGTGTTCCAGGCTGGTGAAATTGTGCCGGGCCCGCAGGCCATCGATGCGGTTCAGGCTAATACAGTCGAAATGGCCCATACATGCGGCTATTATTTTACCGGCAAGAACCCGGCCTTTGCCATTGGCACGGCTATCCCCTTCGGCATGAACACGCGCCTGCAGAATGCCTGGCTCTATCATGGCGGCGGCAACGAACTTTATAATGCCTTCCTCGCCGATTACGGCATCGTCGGCATCGTCGGCGGCAATACCGCTGCTCAGATGGGTGGCTGGTATCGTAAGGAAATCAAGAGCCTTGAGGATCTGAAGGGCTTGAAGATGCGTATCGCCGGCGTTGCAGGCGAGGTCATGTCACGTCTTGGCGTCGTCCCGCAGCAGCTTCCGGGTGGCGACATCTATCCGTCGCTGGAACGTGGCACGATCGATGCTGCCGAATGGGTCGGCCCATATGACGACGAGAAGCTCGGCTTCTACCAGATTGCACCTTATTACTATTACCCGGCTTTCTGGGAAGGCGGGGCTTCCGTACACTTCTTTATCAACAAGCAGCAATATGAAAGTCTGCCGGAGGCGTACAAGGTTGCGCTTAATGCCGCTGCTGAAGCCGCTACCCAGAACATGATTGCGCTTTACGATGTGAAGAACACCGCCGCGATCCGGTCTCTGGTTTCCAAGGGCGTGAAGCTTCAGCCGCTGCCACGCGATGTTCTGGATGCCGCCTACAAGGTCGCTTTCGAACTTTATGCGGAATACAACGAGAAAAATCCGGCCTGGGCGAAAATCTATCCGAGCTGGAAGAAGTTCCGCGACGAGGGCTTCGAATGGTTCCGCGTGGCCGAATATACCTATGACAGCTATGTCTATGCGCAGCAGGCGGCGGGCAAGTAAACCCGCGAGCATATAGCCGTGAGGCAATTTATTGAGCGGGGCCAGTCGGCCCCGTTTGTCTTTATTATATAAGATATAAATAAATAAACTCATATAAATTGCTAGTTTAAATGCATTTGAAAAATATATGGAGTTATATTTTACAATTTTGAAATTGCTATAAAGTAAAGAAGTTTATAATTAGTGCTAAAATTAACACATAAGGTAATTAACTATCTGTAATTCTTAAAATTGGAATTGATGTACTTGGTTTAACTATTCTATGTGGCCTCGTCTGAAAAATTTCCGGAGGCAATGAAATGAAGATCAAGAGCGTGTTGTTCGGCTCGGCTGCGGCGCTGGTTGCGACCACAGGAGCATATGCTGCGGATGCCGTCGTGGCACCCGAACCTGAATCTGTTGAATATGTTCGCGTCTGCGACGCTTATGGTGCTGGATATTTCTACATTCCGGGCACGGAAACCTGCCTTCGTGTTTCCGGTTATGTTCGTTATGACGCCGCTGGCGGCGACAATGTTTACGGTCGCGGCTTCGTTGATCGTGACGGTAGCGTTGATACGAACCGTAAGTCTTGGGACAACAAGGCCCGCTTTACACTGCGCCTTTCTACGGCTTCGGAAACCGAACTTGGTACGCTGAAGACTTTTGCTGAAACGCGTTATGATTGGGGCAATGGTGTTCAGGGAGCGTCCGGTTCGCTGCGTTTTGCCTATATCCAGCTTGGCGGATTGCGTGTTGGTCTTGATGAATCGGCCTTTGTCACCTTCCCGGGTTATTTGGGCGATGTCATCAACGATGACGTGATTCTCGCCGGCGGTTATCGTACGGGCTTGATCAGCTACACGTTTACCGGTGGCAACGGCTTCTCCGCCATTCTGTCGCTCGAACAGGGCAACAATGAAGATACGGATAGCAGCTACGGGTACGATGGCGTCATCAAGGATTATACCCCCCATGTCGTCGGTGGCCTGAAATACGAAGGTGGCTGGGGCAAGATCGCTGGTGTAGCAGCATATGACGCCCGCAATGAAGAATGGGCTGGCAAGGTTCGCGCTGACGTAAACATCACCGATCGTTTCTCGGTCTGGGCAATGGGCGGCTACAAGTCCATGAAGGACCAGTACATCATGCAGACCGATGCCAACGGTCATAACATCGGTCAGGTCCGCGCTATCAGCAGCTTCTACGGTACCTGGGGTGGCGATTGGGCTGTCTGGGGCGGCGCAGCATTCAAGGCTACCGACAAGGCTGTCATTAATGCGCAGGTTGCCTATGATGGTACCAGCACGTTCGCAGCCACTGCCAATGTGGCCTATGAAATGGTTCCGGGCTTTACGGTTACGCCGGAAGTTTCCTACACCAAATGGAGCGACAGCAAGTCCTATCTTAACGGCAAGGATGCCGTTCAGGGTATGGTCCGCTTCCAGCGCTCGTTCTAATGCCGGATGGGAGCCTGACCAAGGGCTCCCGTTTTCGGTTACGATGCTAAAACGACCTGTTCATTTCAGATGAGCTGGTCGTTTTTTGCTTATATTATGATCCCAATTTATAGTTATATGTATTAAAGTAAGTTTTACTTTAAGTTAGAACATATGATTGAGTAAATATTATTTGATGAAATACATTTTGTTTTACATCGGGTACGGAGTGCAATATAAAGTGTAGACCGTTCGATGGCGTAGAAGGACTGCGCTGTTTCAAAATCTGATCTCCAGTCGGAAGAATGGTACGGCGAGCTTCGGCTCGCCGTTTTAATTTTGTCTGCATGCGTCTTCCAGTGTGGACTTATCCGGCGCCTTTTTCTGCGCATTCCATGCCCTTTCCCTTTATCTCTGCGTTCGTCCTGCACTGAAAAGCCGCAGCTTTGATGCTGCCGGGCTGATACATCTCGCAGCATCGCTTCATGGACATGCTCATGAAGATCAGTCTGGCATTGGCTTAGAGCGCGTTTCGATCTGATTCAATCAGATCGAAACGCGCTCTATCTGTTTGTTTTAACGCGCATCTTATCCGAAAATCGTTTCACGCTTTTCGGGATGCGTTCTAATCAAAAAAGAAAAATTTAGAATAAATAATATTACGTATATGTGAATTTTGTTCATGAATTTTAGCTATGGAAACAAAATATTATTATAATGATGCTATCCATCCTAAAGAAAATTATCGTATAATAATTAGTATTAAAGATGTCACAATTGAATAATTACTGCAGTAATACTTATTTCATGTATTGATAGGGGAGGCGTTACGCCGCTAAATAGACTCACACCAGATCAACAGGAGGTGGGTATGAAATTGAAAAGTGCATTATACGGATGTGCAGCGACGTTGATGGGGGCATCAAGCGCTTATGCGGCGGACGCGCCGGAGCCTGAAGCTGTTGAATACGTACGTGTTTGTGACGCTTATGGAGCCGGTTTCTTCTATATTCCGGGTACGGAAACGTGCCTGCGTATTTCGGGCTATGTCCGTTATGATGCTGCTGGCGGCGATAATGTATATGGCCGCGGCTTCTATGATCGCGACGGCGACGCTTTTGCAAATGGTGTAGATGGTGATGATACCTGGCGCAAGCTTGCACGTTTTACATTACGGGTTAGTACGGCTTCGGAAACCGAACTCGGTACTCTCACGACGTTTGCCGAAACGCGCTACGACTGGGCCGACGGCTATGAAGGTGCTTCCGGCTCGCTGCGCTTTGCCTATATCCAGCTTGGCGGCCTGCGCGTCGGGCTTGATGAATCGGCCTTCGTTACCTTTCCAGGCTATCTTGGTAACGTCATCAACGACGACGTGATCCTGGCCGGCGGCTATCGTACGGGTCTCGTGAGCTATACTTTCTCCGGCGGCAATGGCTTCTCGGCAATCCTGTCGTTCGAACAGGGTAACGACGTCGATACGGACTCGGCCTACGGCTATTACGGCACGATTGACGATTACATGCCGCACGTCGTTGGTGGTCTTCGTCTCGCTCAGGGCTGGGGTGCGTTGACTGCCGTTGCAGCATATGACTCGGTTAATGAAGGCTGGGCAGGAAAAGTTCGCGCCGACGTCAATATTACCGATCGGTTCTCGCTTTGGGTGATGGGCGGCTACAAGAACATTGATGACGACTACATTGATGTGGTCAATGACAACAACGCAGTCGTTGGGCAGGTTCGTGCGATCAACAGCTTCTACGGCACCTGGGGTGGCGACTGGGCTGTATGGGGCGGTGCCGCATTCCGTGCCAGCGAAAAGACGACATTCAATGTTCAGGCTGCCTATGACGGGACTTCAACTTTCGCGACAACAGCAAACGTCGCTTACGAAGCAGTCCCTGGTTTCACGATTACTCCTGAAGTTTCCTATACAAAATGGAGCAACGAGAAATCGATTTTGGATGGTCAGGACGCATGGCAGGGAATGGTACGCTTTCAGCGTTCTTTCTAAGACTAAGCTGGAAGCACGATGTGCTTGATATTTTGATGAAACGTATTCCGGTTTGATGAGTACGTAAAAATATTGCATTTCGAGAAGGCTATCGCGTCATTATAGTTTTAGGAATTCTGTTTTGAAGGGGTAGTCATCTCGAATGGCGACTAGACTGAATATTGATTTACCCAGCACTACATACTCTGGAATATCTGAACGGCGAGCTTGAGCTTGCGGTTATTCCCCCAGAAAGGAAAAAGGCCGGAGTGATCCGGCCTTTTTTCGTTATAGAACTGCATTCGAAAATATCGAACATCTTGCAGACAAGATGTGTCTCACATCAAAAGTTGAAAGCTGGTCCGTTGAAGTGCATTCCCGAAAACAGCGAAGCAATTTTCGGATCAAGATATGCGTGAAAACAAATGGATAGAGCATGTCCGGTGTTTCAGTTTAAATCAGAAATACCCCAAGCCGGATAGATGCCGCCGACATATCGCTATCGCGAAAGCTTCATATGCCGGTTGACGTCCTTATAGAGCAGATAGCGGAATTTGCCGGGACCACCCGCGTAACATGCCTGCGGACAGAAAGCGCGCAGCCACATGAAGTCACCGGCTTCCACCTCCACCCAGTCTTGATTGAGCCGATAGACGGCTTTGCCTTCCAGCACATAAAGCCCATGCTCCATGACGTGGGTTTCGGCAAACGGAATGACGCCGCCCGGTTCCAGGGTCACAATGGTGACATGCATGTCGTGGCGCAGATCATTCGGGTCGACGAAACGCGTTGTTGCCCAGGCGCCGTTGGTATCTGGCATCGGGCTCGGAGCGATGTTGTTTTCGTTGAGGAATAGCGGTTCAGGAACATCAAGCCCGTCGACATATTCATAAGTCTTGCGTACCCAGTGGAAACGGGCCGTCGCCGTACCATTGTTGCGGAGCGTCCAGCCGCTCTTCGGCGGCAGATAAGCATAGCCGCCTTCTGTCAACGTGTGGGTCTTACCTGCCACGGTGACGGCGATCTCACCCTCAACAACGAACAGCACGCCTTGCGCGCCTTCATCCAGTTCGGCGCGATCACTGCCGCCGCCCGGCTGCACTTCCATGATGTATTGCGAGAAGGTTTCGGCAAAGCCTGAAAGGGGGCGTGCGATCACCCAAAGCCGCGTCTTGTCCCAGAAGGGCAGGAAGCTCGTTACGATATCGCTGAACGTGCCCTTGGGGATCACCGCATAGGCTTCGGTGAACATTGCGCGATCGGTGAGAAGCTGGGTTTGCGGCGGCAGTCCGCCTGTCGGTGCGTAGTAAGTGCGATTGTTCTTGTCGTTGCCCATGGCGGGAATCCCTTATGTAAGAAACTGAGCATTCACAGCGAAGTACGGGACGGTCACGGTGAAATGTAGAGAAAGAAGCGCCCGGAAACAGACTTTCCGGGCAGCAGGATCAGTAGAGCGCTTCCGGCAGAGTATCCTTGAGGCGCAGGAGAGCGATGCGCTCCACCTGAGCGCAGGCCGTTTCGAATTCCGTGTCACGGTCATTGGAAACCCGGCGCTGGAAAGCGTCGAGAATTTCCTTTTTGTTGCGTCCCTTCACGGCAATGATGAACGGAAAGCCGAATTTCGCCGTATAGGCGTCATTCAATTCGGTGAATGTCTGCTTTTCCGCATCAGTGAGTGCATCGAGGCCGGCACCGGCCTGTTCGGCAGTCGATTCCGCCGTCAGCCGCTTGGCCTGTGCGAGCTTGCCGGCAAGATCCGGATGTGCCTTCAAAACGGTAAGCCGCTCATCTGCCGATGCGGAGCGAAATACTTTCGTCATTGCGGCTGCAAGGCCCGATGCGGTGTCTTCCTCCTGGCTGAAACCGACATCATATGCGCGTTCGGCGATCCAGGGCGAATGCTCGAAAATGCTGCCGTAGCGCGCGACGAATTCATCTTTACCGGCTTTCGAAGGCACGACATCGGCAGCGACGGGCTTGTAGTTTTCGTGCCAGTGACGGGCGATATCGACGCGCTTGGCGACCCAGACCTTATCATGGCTTTGCACATAGTCGAGGAACCGTTCGAGTGCGGCCACACGGCCGGGACGACCGACAAGGCGGCAATGCAGGCCGATGGACATCATCTTCGGCGCGCCTTCCGCGCCTTCGCGATAGAGCACGTCGAACGTGTCTTTCAGATAGGTGTAGAACTGGTCGCCGGAATTGAAACCCTGTGGTGTTGCGAAACGCATGTCGTTGGCGTCCAGCGTATAGGGCACGATCAGATGCGGTTTCTGCGGGCCTTGAACCCAGTAAGGGAGATCGTCGGCATAGGAGTCGGCGGAATAGAGAAAGCCGCCTTCTTCCATCACCAGTTTCAGCGTGTTGTCGGAAGGCTTGCCCTGATAGATGCCGAGCGGACGCGAGCCGGTAAGCTCGGTATGAAGACGAACAGCTTCGCGGATATGCTCGCGTTCGATCTCTTCGGGAACGTCCTTATATTCCCACCACCGCAATCCGTGGCTGGCAATTTCCCAGTCAGCCTCTTTCATGGCTGCGACGGCTTCGGGATTGCGCGCCATGGCCAATGTTACACCATAGACGGTGACGGGCATGTTGCGGCGGGTGAAGGCGCGCCACAGGCGCCAGAAGCCCGAACGTGCGCCATACTCATAGATGGATTCCATATTGAGGTTGCGCTGGCCCTTCCAGGGCTGCGCGCCGACAATCTCGGACAGAAGGCATTCGGAGGCCGCGTCGCCATCGAGAATGCTGCATTCGCCGCCTTCCTCGTAATTGACGACGAACTGAACTGCGATATTGGCCCCACCCGGCCAGCGCGGATCTGGCGTGTTGCGTCCATAGCCGACGAGATTGCGCGGATATTTCATTTCGGGTCTTCCCTCATTTTCGTTCGTTTTACCCATGATAATAAAGATTTATCGCTATTATTCCCCTTCAAAAATTTGAAAGACATCCAACGATAACCATCTTTCGCTATGAGAGGGATCGAGAAATACTGAATGCTGGGAACATGGTGTGGTTTGCGGCCCCCACAGCCAATGGCGACGTTGGGCCGAAATAAACCACCGGAAATCAAAAGCTTGTAACATTTTCCAGTCTACTTGATTAGAGAATCAGCAAGCTGCAGGAGTGCAAATGGGTCAGGAAAACAGCGGTAATGGCCGGTTGACGACGCATGTCCTCGACACGGTAAGCGGTAAACCGGCCGCAAATCTGCGCATCGAATTACGCCGCGTCGAGAATCAGCAGGCCGAACCGATCCGGGAAATTCGCACCAATGACGATGGCCGTTGCAGCGAGCCGTTGCTGTCGGGCGAGAATCTGCGGACCGGCTCCTACGAGCTTCTGTTCCACGTCGGCGAGTATTTCGGCAAGACCGACGATGCCATTCCGTTCCTCGATGTTGTCCCACTGCGCTTTGGCATTTCCGATGAAAAAGCGCATTATCATGTACCGCTTCTCGTTTCGCCCTTTTCCTATTCCACCTATCGCGGGAGTTGAGCGCCATGAACCAGTCTGTGCACCAGTCCGTGCGACACACGATCCGCTTTCTTCTGAACGGTGAAAAGATCGAACTCGACCGTGTTTCCCCGACCGAAACGCTGCTCGACTATCTGCGGCTGTCCGCCAAGCTGCGCGGCACCAAGGAAGGTTGCGGCGAAGGCGATTGCGGTGCGTGCACGGTGCTGGTTGGCAAGATTTCGGACGGCAAGCTCGTTTATGAGAGCGTCAATGCCTGCATCCGCTTCATGGGCTCGCTGGATGGCTGTCATGTCGTAACGATCGAGCACCTGCGCGGGGCCGATGGTGATCTCCATCCGGTGCAAAAGGCGATGATTGAGTTTCATGGCTCGCAATGCGGTTTTTGCACGCCGGGCTTCGTCATGTCGCTCTACGCTCTGTGGATGCGCGAACCGAAACCAGCCGATGCGCAGATTGAAAAAGCCCTGCAGGGCAATCTTTGCCGCTGCACGGGCTATGAGGCGATCATGCGCGCCGCCCGCATCATTTCCGACTACGGTACAGTCATGGAAGACCCGCTTGCAGCCGAGCGCGCCCATGTTCTTAAACAGATGACAGCCATGCGCGACGGTGTGCGGGTGGAAGTGGGTGAAGGCAAGGACCGCCTGGTCGTGCCTGGCGATCTCGATGATTTCGCGACCCTTCTGGCCGTAGAGCCGAAGGCAACTATCGTTGCCGGTTCGACTGATGTGGGGCTATGGGTGACCAAGATGATGCGCGACATTTCCCCGGTCGTCTTCATAGGCCATCTGGAGGAACTGCGTTCCATCCGCGAGGAAAACGGTGTCGTTACCATCGGTGCAGGTGTGACCTACACGGAAGCGTTCGGATTTCTCGCCAAGCGCATTCCGCAGCTTGGGAGCCTCATCAACCGCATCGGTGGTGAGCAGGTGCGTAACATGGGAACCATCGGCGGCAATATCGCCAATGGTTCGCCAATTGGCGACACGCCGCCGCCGCTGATCGCGCTCAATGCAAAGCTGACTCTGCGCAAAGGGGCGGAGCGCCGCACCATACCGCTGGAAGAGTTCTTCATCGCTTATGGCAAGCAGGATCGCCAGCCCGGCGAGTTTGTCGAGGCTGTGCATGTGCCGGTTCCGGTCGTTGGCAGCCATTTTGCCATCTACAAGGTGTCGAAGCGCTTCGAAGAAGACATTACGGCGACGCTCGGGGCTTTCTATCTGACGCTCGACGCCGCCGGCAATGTGGAGACGGTTCGCATCGCCTATGGCGGCATGGCCGCAACGCCGAAACGCGCCAGAGCGGTGGAAGCAGCCCTGACGGCCAAGCCTTGGACCGAGGCTGCAGTTGAAGCGGCATTGGAAGCCTATTCACAGGACTATACGCCCTTGAGCGATATGCGCGCGACAGCGGATTACCGGCTGCTCGCGGCGCGCAATTTGTTGCGGCGTTTCTTCGCCGAAACGGAAGGCAGTTACACGCCGCTGCGTGCGGCTGAAATCGTGGCGGCGTGAGGAGGCAATCATGAACAAGCATCCTGCAAACACATTGAAAGCCGCCCGTATTGTCGGTGGCGTCGCCACCGATCAGAAGCACGATTCCGCGCACAAGCATGTGACGGGAACGGCGGTCTATATCGACGATATACCGGAGCCCGAGGGCACGTTGCATATCGGGGTCGGCTATTCCTCCGTCGCACATGGCTCATTCAAGTCCATTGATTTGTCGGCAGTGCGCGCTGCTCCCGGTGTGGTCGACGTTCTGACCTACAAGGATGTGCCCGGTGAAAACGATGTTTCGCCATCGGGCATGCATGACGATCCGATCTTTGCCGTCGACAAGGTCGAGTTTCACGGCCAGCCGATCTTTGCGGTGATCGCGAAAACCCGCGATCAGGCGCGCCGCGCCGCGCGTCTGGCGAAAATTGAGTATGAGGAAGTGGCAGGCATCTATTCCATCGATGCACTGGACGGCCTCAAGGACCGGCTTGTCACCACGCCGCTGACGTTGAAGCGCGGTGACGCACGTGCGGCCATCGACGCCGCGCCGCACCGTATCAAGAACCGCATGTATCTCGGTGGGCAGGATCATTTCTATCTGGAAGGCCAGGTTTCGCTGGCTATTCCCGGCGAGGATGAAGACGTCACCGTCTATTGCTCAACACAAGGACCGAGCGAAACCCAGCATCTGGTTGCCCATGCGCTGGGCGTGCCGAGCCATTCCGTGACCGTGGAAGTGCGCCGCATGGGTGGTGGCTTCGGCGGCAAGGAAACGCAGGCCAACCAGTGGGCGGCCATTGCCGCCATTGCCGCCAAGAAGCACAAACGCGCCATGAAGATCAGGCTCGACCGCGATGAGGATATGACCTCGACCGGCAAGCGTCATGACTTCGTTATCGATTATGAAGTCGGCTTCGACGATGAAGGCAATATTCTGGGCATCGACTATCTGTTCGCCCTCAATGCCGGATTCTCGGCAGACCTTTCCGGGCCGGTCGGCGACCGCGCACTGTTTCACTGCGACAATGCCTATTTCTTCCCGGCGGTCCATGCACAGTCGGCGCCGCTTTATACGAATACCGTGTCGAATACGGCATTTCGCGGTTTTGGCGGCCCGCAGGGCATGGTTGGTGCTGAACGCGTCATCGATGAAGTGGCTTTCGCTGTCGGCAAAGACCCGCTCGAAATCCGCAAGCGCAATTTCTACGACGAGATGGGTAAGGATGGGACGCGCAACGTCACCCCGTACCATCAGAAGGTCGAAGATTGCATCATCCAGCGCATCGTTTCGGAACTCGAGGAAAGTTGCGATTACGCGAAGCGCCGCGAAGCAATTCACGAATTCAATGCGAAAAGTCGCTATGTGAAGCGGGGCATGGCGCTGACGCCGGTTAAATTCGGCATTTCCTTCACCAAGACGGAGTCCAATCAGGCTGGCGCTCTGGTGCATGTCTATAATGACGGCTCGGTGCATATGAACCATGGCGGCACGGAAATGGGGCAGGGGCTCCATATGAAAGTGGCGCAGGTTGTGGCCGAGGAATTCCAGATCGACATCGACCGGGTGAAGATCACTGCGACGACCACCGCCAAGGTGCCGAACACAGCGCCAACGGCGGCTTCTTCCGGTGCCGATCTCAATGGCATGGCCGCACAGGACGCCGCCCGACAGATCAAGAAGCGTCTCATCCATTTTGCGGCACAGCAATATCAGGTGCCGGAGGATCAGGTGGTCTTCCTCCCCAACCGGGTTCGCGTCGGCAATCAGGAAATCAGCTTCAACGATCTCGTGAAGCAGGCCTTTATCGGTCGCGTGCAGCTATCGGCGGCAGGTCACTACAAGACGCCGAAAATCCACTGGGACCGCGCCAAGGGCCGGGGCCATGCCTTCTATTACTATGCTTACGGAGCAGCCTGTTCCGAAGTTTCCGTCGATACTCTGACTGGCGAATATGTGGTGGAGCGCACCGATATTCTGCATGATACCGGGCGTTCCCTGAACCGCGCCATCGATATCGGTCAGGTTGAAGGCGGCTTCGTGCAGGGCATGGGCTGGCTGACGACAGAGGAGCTTGTGTGGGACGATAAGGGGCGGCTTCGCACCCATGCGCCTTCCACCTACAAGATTCCATTGGCGTCTGACCGGCCCAAGATCTTCAATGTCGCGCTGACCGACTGGTCCGAGGCCTATGAGCCGACGATCCATCGCTCCAAGGCTGTCGGCGAACCGCCGCTGCCGCTTGGGCTGTCGGTGCTGCATGCCCTGGCCGATGCCATTGCCAGTGTGGCGGATCACAAGACCTGTCCGCGTCTCGATGCGCCTGCGACACCGGAACGTGTGCTCATGGCCATCGAACGGCTCCGCAAGCAAAAGGGCTAGGACGATGCCGGGTGCACGCGACGATATCCGGGCTTTTCTCAACCGGCGTCCCGACAGTGTGCTGGTTGAAGTTACCGATGTGAGAGGCTCTGCGCCCCGCGATGCCGGGGCGTGGATGCTGGTTGCCCGCGATATGATCTTCCGGACCATCGGCGGCGGCCAGCTTGAATATATGGCGATTGACCATGCCCGGAAAATCTTGGCTGGCGGCAGGGATTCACCCATGGATGTTCCACTTGGCCCCGAAATCGGCCAGTGCTGTGGCGGAAGGGTGGGCTTGAGCTTCAGGCGTGTCAGTCGCGGGCTCACCGACGAGCTTGTCGGCAAGGTGGATGCGGAAATAGCCACGCGCCCGCATGTCTATGTCTTCGGTGCGGGGCACGTTGGCGATGCATTGGCAAATGCTCTCTCGCTTACGCCTGTCCGCGTCGTTCTGGTGGATACGCGCGAAGCGGAGCTGATGGCTTGCGATGTACCGGGCATCGAAACCTGTCTTTCGGCCATGCCGGAGCAGGTGGTGCGTTCCGCACCGCCGGGCAGCGCTTTCATCGTCCTCACCCATGACCATGCGCTGGATTTTCTGATTGTCACCGAGGCTTTGCAGCGGCGCGATGCCGTCTATGTCGGCATGATCGGCTCGAAGACCAAAAAAGCCACTTTCAAAAATTGGTTGAAACGCGAAATCGGTAACGACAATCTTTTTGAAAATCTGGTCTGTCCCGTCGGCGGAGCTGTGGTGAAGGATAAGCGGCCCGAAGTCATTGCGGCATTGGCCGCAGCCGAAGTTCTGACGGCGGTTCTGACATCTGCACGTGTATCGCAACCCGCCTGATCCGGCGGGTTTTTCTTTGAGCGTTTCCAACAAAGAGCGAAACGGATCCCGCGAAATAGTAAATTAAAAACAAAGGCATAGAACGGTGTTAGCCGTTCTATGCCAAGACCTCGCGGATCAGTCGCTGACACCGTTCCGTCATGAAATCGATGATGAGACGCACCTTCGGGTCCTGAAAGCGCTTGTGCGGATAGATCGCAGCAAGCTGGATCGGCGCCGGTGGCGTGCTTTCGAGGATGGGAACCAGCCGTCCGTCGCGGATATATTCCTTCACTTCGAACAGCGGCTTGTTGATGATGCCGCGCCCGCCGAGCGCCCATTGCGTCAATACGTCGCCGTCATCCGAGTCATATGGCCCGGTGACTTCGAATTTGCGCAGACCTTCTGCCGTCTGCAGCGACCAGTAATATTCCTTCGAGCCCGGAAAGCGCAGCAAAAGACAGTCATGCTTGTCGCCAAGCAACTCGTCAGGTGACTGCGGAACCCCGTGTTTCTCGAGATATTCAGGCGCTGCACAGATCACGCGCTCGCAATTCATGATGCCACGCATACGCAGGTTTGAATTCTCCAGAACGCCAAGCTTGAACGCCACATCGACGCCTTCGCTCATGATATCGACTTCATGATCGGACAGGCGAAGCCGCACTTCGATGTCCGGATATTTGTCGTGAAACTCTGGAATTCCCGATGCAATCAGCCGTCTTCCGAAGCCAAGCGGAGCCGTGATGCGAATCGATCCCTTCGGATTCTTTGCTAATTCCGCCACAGCCGCTTCCGCTTCATCCACGGCTTCGAGGATTTTCAATGCTCCGTCGTAGAATACGCGACCGTGTTCTGTCGGCGTGAGCTTGCGCGTCGTCCGGTTGAAGAGCCTGACCCCCAGGTGCTTCTCCAACTCCTTGATTCGATTGCTTGCAACTGCTGGCGATGCGCGCTGGTCGCGACCCGCCGCAGATAGATTTCCCAATTCGACAACGCGCACAAAAACGCGCAGATTATCAAGATATGACATACGTCCCCTCCACGATTGTCTAGATTTTTTTGAAAGTGCTGGTCGTGATGTGACGTTCCCTGAACCTGATTCCTTTGGCACATAATGCAACAACGAACAATGGGCCCCAAAAGTGGGTCAAGAAAAGAGCCGAGAAATGGGAGTACCTGATGTATGATTTCGCCGTAGCCTGGGACTGGCTGGGCTTCGCAGCGCGGTGGCTGCATGTGATTACCGCGATTGCGTGGATCGGCTCGTCCTTTTACTTCATTGCGCTCGATCTGGGCTTGCGCCAGCGTCCCGGCTTGCCAGCCGGTGCGCATGGCGAGGAATGGCAGGTCCATGGTGGTGGCTTTTACCACATCCAGAAATATCTGGTTGCGCCCGCCGAAATGCCTGAGCACCTGACCTGGTTCAAATGGGAATCCTACGCCACCTGGCTGTCGGGTTTCACTCTGCTCTGCATCGTTTATTACGCCGGAGCTGATCTTTACCTGATCGATCCGAATGTTCTCGATGTCTCGCGCCCGGTCGCCATTGGCATCTCGATCGCTTCGCTGGCCTTTGGCTGGATCGCTTACAACACGATCTGCAAGCTCATGCTCGGGAAGAGCGATACGTTGCTGATGGTGATGCTCTACGTCGTGCTCGTATTTGTTGCCTGGGGCTATACGCACCTGTTCACCGGACGCGCTGCCTTCCTGCATCTTGGCGCTTTCACGGCCACGATCATGTCGGCCAACGTGTTCATGCTTATCATTCCGAACCAGAAGATCGTGGTGGCGGATCTGATCGCAGGTCGCAAGCCGGATCCGAAATATGGCAAGATCGCCAAGCAGCGTTCGACGCATAACAACTATCTGACGCTGCCTGTTCTGTTCCTGATGCTGTCGAACCACTATCCGCTGGCTTTCGGGACGCAATTCAACTGGATCATCGCCTCGCTGGTGTTCCTGATGGGCGTCACGATCCGTCATTGGTTCAACACGCAGCACGCCCGCAAGGGCAGCCCGGCCTGGACCTGGCTGGTCACGGTGATCTTGTTCATCATCATCATCTGGCTGTCGACAGTGCCGAAAGTTCTGACCGGCGAGCCGGAAGAACAGAAGATTTCGGCATTGCAGCAATCTTTCATCTCGGACCCGCACTTTGACAAAGTGCGGGATACCGTTATGGGGCGCTGCGCCATGTGCCATGCCAAGGAGCCGGGCTGGGAAGGCATCATTGCACCGCCCAAGGGCGTCGTGCTGGACACCGACCGGGACATCGCAGCCCATGCGCGTGAAATCTATTTGCAGGCAGGTCGTTCGCACGCCATGCCGCCCGCCAATGTCACCGGCGTGAGCGAGGAAGAGCGCCAGCTTCTTGCCTCCTGGTACCAGTCTGCCACGCAAGGCCCGAAATAAGGACCACGACGAAAATGACCAAGCTTCTGATCCGCGGCCGCGTGCTGACCTTTCGTGACGAACCGCAGAGTCTCGATGACGATGCCGCCTATCGTTATATCGAAGACGGTGCTGTTCTTGTTGAAGATGGTCGCATCCTGCGCCTCGGAGACTATGCCGAAGTAAGTAGCATGGTAGGCAGCGACGTCAACGTCGCCGATCATCGCCCACACCTGATCCTGCCCGGTTTCATCGATACGCATATCCATTATCCGCAGACGCAGGTGATCGCTTCCTATGCAGCCAATCTCTTGGAGTGGCTCAACACCTATACATTCGTCGCGGAGCAGAAATTCGCCGACGAGCAGCATGCCGAATTCATTGCGGAGCGCTTTCTTGACGAGCTGATCCGCCATGGCACCACCACGGCGGTTGCTTATTGCTCCGTGCATCCACAGAGCGTCGATGCCTATTTCCGCGCTTCGCAGCATCGCAACATGCGTATGCTTGGCGGCAAGGTGATGATGGATCGCAATGCGCCGCCCGCACTCTGCGACACGGCACAGTCCGGCTATGACGATACGAAGGCGCTGATTGCGCGCTGGCAGGGCAAGGGCCGCCTCGATTATGTAATCACCCCGCGCTTTGCCATTACGTCGACACCGGAGCAGCTCGAAGCAAGCCAGGCGCTTGTTCGTGAGCATCCCGGCAGCTACATCCAGACACATCTTTCGGAAAACCACGACGAAATCTCCTTCACCAAGTCGCTCTATCCTGATGCGCCGGACTATCTCGGCATTTATGAGCATTATGGCCTGTTGGGTAGCAAGACGCTGCTCGGCCACTCGATCCATCTGGAAGAGCGTGAAGTGCGTGTCATGGCGGAAACGGGTTCGATTGCAGTTTTCTGCCCGACCTCCAACCTGTTCCTTGGTTCAGGCCTCTTCGACCGCGACCGACTGAAAGCGTCGGGCGTGCGCATGGCGGTGGCAACCGACGTTGGTGGCGGCACGAGTTTCTCCATGCTGCGTACCATGGACGAAGGCTACAAAATCCTGCAGCTACGCGAACAGCGTCTGAATCCGTTCCAGTCCTTCTACATGATGACGCTCGGCAATGCCCGCGCGCTCTCCATGGAAGACAAGATCGGTACGCTCGATGAGGGCACGGAAGCCGATATTGTGGTGCTGGATTCATCGGCCACATCACCGATGCGGCTTCGCATGGCGGCTGGTGCGACGCTGGAGCAGGAACTGTTCCTGTTACAGACGCTGGGCGATGACCGCGCCATCGTCGAAACCTATGTGGCTGGAAAACCGCTTAAGGCCGAACTGGCTTAATCAACCAATCCTTGGAGGAGGATGGCCCGCGGCGGAGCGATCTGCTGCGGGCCTTTCGTAGTCAGAGCTCTTCGGGGCGTTTGCCGCCCATGGCGCGGGTCAGCTCGTCGGCGGTGGAGCGGATCAGCGGCCCGAATTCCTCGAGCTTCTTTTTCGGCAGACGCACGGCAGGGCCGGAAACGGAAATACCGGCAATCGCCTCGCCATATTCATTGAAGATGGGAGCGGCAATGCAGCACATGCCGAGCGTATGCTCCTCATCGTCGATAGACCAGCCACGGGTACGGGTTGCCTGAATATCTTTCAAGAGCGCAGGCAGGTTGTCGAGTGTGCGCTGCGTAAAATGTTCGAGCGTGCGCCCCGATAGCGCATGCGCGATTTCCTTGTCCGACCAGGTGGACAATATGGCCTTGCCGATGCCGGATGCGTGAATAGGTCCGCGCCGTCCGGGCCGGAAAAAGGCGCGCATCGGCGCATGGCTTTCGATCTGCGAGATAAAGACGACATCACCGCTGTCCTCGACGCCGATATTGGCGGTTTCGCCGCTCGTTTCCATCAATGTCTTGAGATAGGGCCGCGCCAGAATGCCAAGCTTGCGGAACCGACGAAAGGCATTGCCGATTTCGAAAGCCTTGACGCCGATGGTCCAGTCGCCACTTTCCAGATCGTGGGAAACCATACCATGATTTGCCAGCGACGACAGAAGGCGGTGCACGGTTGAAGGGGCCATGCCGCTCGCATCGGCAAGGTCGGTCAGTGTCGAGCCATCATTCTCGGCAATCAATGCCAGCAATTTCAGGCTCCGGTCCAGAACCTGCACAGACGAGGGCGCGGCGTTTTCCGCCGCCTTGCGACCCCGCTTTACCTTTGCCTGTTCCTGTTCCATCACCGTCTCCGAATCCCGCCTAAACTCAGGAATTATCACTATCGCATCCATTGCTACTCGGAAAGGGAGCGGCGGATTATCTCCATTCCGTTGAAAATCTTTATTTCCATATAATGGTATGCATTTCCATTTTATAGTAATAACGTTTGTAAATGGAGATGAATTCCACGAAGCATTTCCAGCAAAAGTGCGTAAGCCTTTTGCGTCCGGAAATGCGTGAGAAAAAGAAACAAAGCGGCAATAGCCGTTCCGCAGGAACGGACGCCGCTTGAGGAGGAATGGCCATGGCCAGAATGCGTGCAGTCGATGCAGCCGTGCTTGTGCTGGAAAAAGAAGGGATCAATTGTGCTTTCGGTGTACCGGGCGCAGCGATCAATCCATTTTATTCGGCGATGAAAGCGCGCGGTTCGATCCGCCACATATTGGCGCGTCACGTCGAGGGTGCTTCGCATATGGCTGAAGGCTTTACCCGTGCAGAGCATGGCAATATCGGCCTGTGCATCGGCACCTCCGGCCCCGCCGGAACGGATATGATTACGGGTCTCTATTCGGCTTCTGCCGACTCGATCCCGATCCTCTGCATCACTGGTCAGGCGCCCCGTGCGCGTCTTGACAAGGAAGACTTTCAGGCCGTCGATATCGCCAAGATCGCAGCCCCTGTCACCAAATGGGCAGTCACGGTCATGGAACCGGCGCTGGTTCCTTATGTCTTCCAGAAGGCATTCCACATCATGAAGTCGGGCCGTCCCGGTCCGGTTCTGATCGACCTGCCGATCGATGTCCAGCTTGCCGAAATCGAATTCGACATCGACACATACCAGCCGATGGAAGCCTACAAGCCTGCGGCCACGCGGGCACAGGCCGAAAAGGCGCTCGCCATGCTGAACGCGGCGGAACGTCCGCTGATCGTTGCGGGTGGCGGCATCATCAATGCCGACGCATCCGATCTTCTGGTCGAGTTTGCCGAGATCACCGGTATCCCGGTCATCCCGACCCTGATGGGTTGGGGCGTCATCCCTGACGATCATCACCTGATGGCGGGCATGTGCGGTCTTCAGACCTCGCACCGCTATGGCAATGCCAATCTGCTGGCCTCCGATGTTGTCATCGGCATCGGCAACCGCTGGGCGAACCGCCATACGGGCAATGTCGATACCTACAAGAAGGATCGCAAGTTCATCCATATCGACATTGAGCCAACACAGATCGGTCGTGTCTTTGCGCCGGACTTCGGCATCGTTTCGGACGCAGGCAAGGCGCTGAAGCTGCTGCTCGACGTCGCGACCGAATGGAAGTCTGCTGGCAAGCTGCGCGACTGGTCGGACTGGGCGAGGGAATGCGGGACACGCAAGCGCACCATGCTGCGCAAGACGCATTTCGACCAGACACCGCTGAAACCCCAGCGGGTCTATGAGGAGATGAACAAGGCTTTCGGTCGTGACACCTGCTATGTGACGACGATCGGCCTCAGCCAGATCGCAGGCGCACAGTTCCTGCATGTCTATCGCCCGCGCAACTGGATCAATTGCGGTCAGGCCGGTCCGCTCGGCTGGACGCTGCCTGCGGCTCTCGGTGTCCGTGCTGCCGATCCTGATCGCCCGATTGTTGCACTTTCCGGTGACTATGATTTCCAGTTCATGATTGAAGAACTGGCGGTCGGCGCACAGCACAAGCTGCCCTACATTCATGTGGTCGTGAACAATTCCTATCTCGGCCTCATCCGCCAGGCGCAGCGCGGCTTCAACATGGATTTCGAAGTGAGCCTCGCCTTCGACAACATCAATGCCGACGGCGACGCGGAAAAGGGTTATGGCGTCGATCACGTCGCGGTTGCCGAAGGTCTGGGATGCAAGGCGATCCGGGTGCGCAGCCCCAACCAGTTCGCCGAAAGTTTTGAACAGGCAAAAGCGCTCATGGCGGAGCATCAGGTGCCGGTGGTTCTGGAATTCATTCTGGAACGCGTTACCAATATTTCCATGGGTGTCGACATCGATCAGGTTGTCGAATTCGAGGAACTGGCCGAACGTGGCGAAGATGCACCGACCGCTATCGCAGCACTTTTGGATTAACGTAACGTCGATTTACTACTTCGTTTCTCCCTCATCCTGAGGTGCGGAGCGTAGCGAAGCCTCGAAGGACGAGGGCAGGCAGGGTGCATTTTCCCTCGCCCTTCGAGACGCCTCCCCTCGACAAGCTCGGGAGGCTCCTCAGGATGAGGGAAAAGAACAACGTTGAGGATGATTCCGGGAAAATTGCGAAACGGCTTTTCCAGAATTGCGCAAGTAGAGAATTATAAGGAGGCGAAAATGCCGAGATTTGCAGCCAATCTCACAATGCTTTTCAATGAAGTGCCTTTCATGGACCGCTTTGCGCTGGCCGCGAAGGCCGGGTTCACCGGGGTCGAATATCTCTTCCCTTACGAGTTCAACCGGCATGAGCTGAAGGCAGCGCTGACCAAGCATAACCTGGCACAGGTCCTGCACAATCTGCCTGCGGGCAACTGGGCTGGTGGCGAGCGCGGCATCGCGGTTCTGCCGGATCGCGTCGATGAATTCCGCCGCGGCGTGGCCGATGCCATCGACTACGCCACGACGCTGAACTGCTCGCAGGTCAACTGCCTTTCCGGCATTGCGCCACAAGGCATCGATCCAGACGCGATGCGCGCCACTTTCGTCAACAATCTGCGTCTGGCCGCAAAGGAACTGGGCAAGCATGGCATTCGCCTGCTGATCGAACCGATCAACCACTATGACATTCCGGGCTTTTACCTCAACACGGTAGAGCAGGCGGTTTCGATCATTGATGAAGTGGGCAGCAACAACCTGTTCATCCAGTATGACCTCTACCATCAGCAGCGTACGCGCGGTGAACTGGTTGCGACTTATGAGCGTTACAAACCGCTGATTGCCCATATTCAGCTTGCCGATAATCCGGGCCGCAATGAACCCGGTACCGGTGAGATCAATTATCCGAACGTGTTCGAGGCGCTGAAGAACGCTGGATACAAGGGCTGGATCGGTTGTGAATACAAGCCGAAGACCACCACGGAGGAAGGTTTAGGCTGGTTCAAGGACTACGAAGCTGAACGGCTGACTGCATAAATTGGAGCGCATCCCGAAAGGTGTGAAGCGGCTTTCGGACAAGATGCGCGCAAGCAAATGATTGGAGCGCCGATCTGACAAAATCAGATCGAAAAGCGCTATTAGGGAGTAAGCGAAATGGCCAAGATCGGCTTCATCGGACTGGGGATCATGGGCAAGCCAATGGCGCGGCATCTGCAGGATGCGGGTCACGAGCTTTTCACGTCGAAGCATATTGTGCCGACGCACAAGGAACTGCTCGACAACGGCATGCAGATTCTCGATACCCCGAAGGATGTGGCAGCTCATTGCGACACCACCATCCTTATGTTGCCGGATACGCCACAGGTAGCCGAAGTTCTCTTTGGCGAGAACGGAGCAGCAGAAGGTCTCGGCAAGGGCAAGACGCTTATCGATATGAGCTCGATTTCGCCCATCGAGACGAAAGAGTTCGCGAAGAAGGTGCGGGCGACGGGTGCGGAATATATCGATGCGCCGGTTTCCGGCGGTGAGGTCGGTGCGAAGAACGCAAGTCTCTCCATCATGGCTGGCGGAGCACAGGCGACTTTCGATCAGGCGCTCCCGCTCCTGAAGCTGATGGGCAAGAACATCACGCTCGTCGGCGATTGCGGCGATGGCCAGACCACCAAGGTTGCAAACCAGATCATCGTCGCGCTTAACATCGAGGCTGTCGCTGAGGCGCTGGTTTTCGCTTCCAAGGCGGGCGCAGACCCGGCAAAGGTACGCGAAGCCCTGATGGGCGGTTTTGCATCGTCCCGCATTCTCGAAGTGCATGGCGAACGCATGATCAAGCGTACTTTCGATCCGGGCTTCCGCATTTCGCTGCACCAGAAGGATTTGAACCTTGCGCTGCAAGGCGCAAAGGCGCTCGGTGTTTCACTGCCGAACACGGCCATGGCGCAGGAACTGTTCAATTCCTGTGCGGCGCATGGCGATGATAGTCTCGACCATTCCGGTCTCGTGCGTGCACTCGAACGCATGGCAAACCACGACGTCGCTTAACTCAGGGCCTGAATTCTCTGGAGGGAGAGGGTGGAGCTGGCTGCCTGGAGGAGGTGGCCGGCTCCATTGATTTTACATCTCGGGCGGGGAATAGTGCCGCCATAGACGAGCTAGCCACAAGTCACATCGGGAATCTCATGACTGCCATCGCCGATCCGAAAAAGTTTTTGACCAGCCTTTTCGATGCCGCTGTTGCGGCTGCCGATCCTGAACTGGTGATCCGCGCCAATCTTCCGGCCAAGCCGAAGGGACGCACGATTGTCATCGGGGCGGGCAAGGGCTCGGCGCAGATGGCGGCGGCTTTCGAGCGCGCCTGGGCCGAAAAACACGACGCTCCCTTGGAGGGCGTGGTGGTCACGCGTTATGGCTATGGCGCACCCTGCGAGCGCATCGAGATCATCGAGGCGGCGCATCCGGTTCCCGATGAAGCAGGACTTCAAGCCTCGAAGCGGCTGTTCGATGCGGTGGCGAACCTGACGGAAGATGATCTCGTGGTGGCGCTTGTTTCCGGTGGCGGGTCTGCCTTGCTGCCGTCGCCGCCGGAAGGGCTGACGCTTGAGGACGAAATCGCCGTCAACAAGATCCTGCTCGCCTCCGGCGCGCCGATTTCGGCGATGAATGCGGTCCGCAAGCATCTGTCGATGATCAAGGGCGGCAGGCTTGCCGCCGCAGCGCATCCGGCAAAAGTGTTCTCGCTGGTCGTCTCGGACATTCCGGGCGACAATCCGGCCTTCGTGGCTTCCGGCCCAACCGTGCCGGACGAGACAAACCGCGATGAGGCTTTGAAAATCATCGAACGCTATCGGCTCGATCTGCCAGAAGCGGTGCTTGCGCACATCAAGAGCGAGAAGGCTCATGCGCCGAAGCCGGATGACAAGGTTTTTGCAGACAATGAAGTGCGCGTCATTGCGTCGGCTGCCGTTTCGCTGGAAGCGGCGGTGAAGGAAGCTGCGCGCCACGGCGTCGAAGCGGTGATCCTGTCCGATGCGATGGAAGGTGAGGCGCGGGAAGTGGCGCATGTTCATGCGGCGATTGCCCGCGAAGTGGCTGACCGTGACCGCCCGTTCAAGAAGCCGGTGGTCATTCTGTCAGGCGGTGAAACGACCGTCACTATTCGCGGCAAGGGCGGTAAAGGCGGGCGCAATAGCGAATTCCTGCTGTCTTTCGCGCTTGATATTGATGGCTATGACAATATTCATGCGCTGGCCGCTGACACGGATGGCATCGACGGTTCGGAGGACAATGCGGGAGCCTTCGCCGATGGTTCCACTGTTTCGCGCTTGCAAAAAGCGGGCGAGGATGGTGCGTCGAGGCTCAACGCCAATGACGCATGGACGGCATTCGACGCCGTTGGTGATCTGTTCGTACCGGGTCCGACCGGCACGAATGTCAATGATCTGCGGGCAATTTTGATAGTGGCTTAGACTCATCATCCAGCAGGATGCGGTTCGCAGCTCCGTCCAGATCGTCATACTGGCCGTTTTTCAACGACCATAGAAAGGCGACAAGGCCGAGCAGGCCCAGAAACAACGCGATGGGAATGAGAAAGAGAAGTCCACTCATTTGTGCGCTTCCTTGATGACGGCAACAGGCGCGATAGTCTTTTGCGTCTGTTGCTTTTGTTTTCCGGCCTGCAACCGCAATGCGTTGCTGACGACCACGATGGACGACAGCGACATCGAAAGGGCCGCCACCAGCGGGGTGACGTAGCCGAAAATCGCAATCGGCACGGCTATGATATTATAGCCGATGGACAGCGCAAAGTTTTGGCTAATCAAGCGTCCCGCTTCCTTCGATACGGCAAAGGCCAGCGGCACAGCAGACAGGCTTTCACGCAGGAAGACGAAATCCGCAGCATTGCGGCCAATGTCGGCAGCGGTTGCAGGGGCCATGGAAACATGGGCGGCGACGAGCGCCGGAGCATCGTTCAATCCATCGCCGACCATCAGGACCTTGCGACCCTCGGTCGACAGTTTCTGCACCAGCTCCGACTTGTCGGCGGGCAGCACCGCGCCGCGATAATCATCGACCCCGAGATAACCCGCAAGCTTTTGCACGGCAGGCAATCTGTCACCCGAAATGATGCCGAGCTTCAGCCCGTTTCGCTTCAGTGTGGAAATAGCTCCGGCTGCGTCCTCGCGCGGCTGGTCTTCAAAATGGAAGCTCTCAACCAGCTTTCCATCAATGGAAAGGCAGGTTTCAGGGCCGTCAACATGAGGCATGGCATCGGTATCATCCGCCCAGTCACGCTTGCCAAGCCGATAGATGGAGCCGTTCAGTTCGGCTTCGATACCTGCGCCCGGCACTTCCTCGATACGGGTAAAGGCGGTCATCGGTTTTGCGCCCGAGAACAGCGCAAGCGCCCGCGACAGCGGATGACGCGAATAAAGCGACAGCTCGGCAGCGATTTCCAGATTGTGGGGATCGATGGCATCGACATTGATCAATCGCGGCTGACCGAGGGTCAATGTGCCGGTCTTGTCGAAAATGGCGGTGTCGACCTCGGCCATTCGTTCCATGGCGGAGCCGTCCTTGATCATGATGCCGTTTTCGAACAGGCGACGAGCTGCGACCACCTGCACGATCGGCACTGCAAGGGCAAGCGCGCAAGGGCAGGTGATGATGAGGGTGCAGATCGCGATATAGATGGAACGATACCAGTCGCCACCGGTATAGATCATCCAACCAACAAAGGCCGCAAAGGCGATGGTATGCACCATCGGCACATAGAGTTCGGAAGCGCGGTCGGCAAGACGACGGTAATAGGCGCGTCCGCCTTCAGCCACATCCATCAGCCGCACCATTTCGGCGAGGAAGGAATCCTTCGCCTCCGCTGTCGCGCGGATAATAAGCGGCGTGGAAAGGTTCAATGTGCCTGCACGAATATCCGAGCCGGGTCCGACCGGGACTGCATCGCTTTCACCCGATGCAATGGCGCAATCGAGTTCCGAGCGGCCTTCTTCTACTTTCGCATCGACAGGCACCCGTTCACCTGCCGCAAGAATGATGCGCATGCCGGGGCGGATTTCGTTGACCGGCAGGTAATTGCGTTCGTCATTCTCGCCGATCACCACCGCGCCGCGGCTGCCGAGCTGCGCCAGACCGCGCACTGCAGAACGCGCACGGGCGCGCATCATATAATCGAGCGTGCGGCCGATCAAAAGGAAGAACAGCAATGTCACCGACGCATCGAAATAGGCGTGCTGGCCATGATGCAGGGTTTCATAGACGCTCATGCCGAAGGCAAGCGTGATGGCGAGTGCAATCGGTACATCCATGTTCACGCGCCGTGCGCGCAGCGCATTCCACGCGGAAACATAGAAAATCCGGCCGGAATAGATCAGCGTCGGCAGGGCGATGAGGCCGGAAATCCAGTGAAACATATCGCGGGTCGCAGCGTCCGCACCCGACCACACCGCAACCGACAGGAGCATCACATTGCTGGAAGCGAAGGCAGCGACGCCAAGCGCGATCAGAAGGCGCGTGAAGGTCGGGTCCTTGTCCTGCGCCATGTCGAAGATATGGGCTTCGTAACCGAGCCTGCGCAGCGGATCGACCACATCGGGCGGCGTCTCGCCATCTTTCCAGCGCACGGTCACGCGGCGGGCCGTCAGGTTGACGCGGACATAGGCAACGCCCGCTATTCTGCCGAGCGTCTCCTCGATATTCTTGATGCACAGGCCGCAATGAACGCCGGGAACCGACAAGTCGAGCTGACGCAAGCCGTCACCGAGCGGGCGGCTTGCAATCTGCATTTCATCCACAGAGACGGTCTGAACAACGGTCGCTATCTGTGCATTCTCGACGCAGCAGCTCATAGTATTCTCCCGTCCTTCACCAGAACGCGAATGATATGACGATAGGGGTCTTCAAGACCGGCATCGGCATTGACTTCCATGATCCATGCACCCTCGCCAAGTTCAAGCGGGGCGGTCAGTATGCCGGGTTCGCGGACAGTCAGCGTGACCTTGGTGTCATGTTCATCGCCGACCGGGCGTTTGAACTCCACCGTACCGCCCGTCGTGACGACAGCCTTGCCTTCATTGTCGGCCAGCTTCCAGGTGAAAACGCCGTTTTCATAGGCAGGCTTCGACTGCCATTGCAGGGCGGCCTGCTCCTTGCCGGTCTGGGCTTTGTCGTTGAACTCCTGGCTGGCGACATAGGTGTTCTTCACCACCAGCCCGCTCCAGCTATGGATAGCGTTATAGGCCATGGTCAGGTTAACGGCGATAATGACGCCGAAGAAGGCGAACATGATGCCCAGCATATGCCAGCCGGTGAACGTGCCTGAGGTTTTCGACTTGATCGACATTATCTGCCCTCCGGTGCCATGAAAGTTGCCTTGTAGCGGGCCTGTTCCGCGCCATTTGCGTCACGCACTTCGATTTCATAGTCGTGGCGATGATCGGTAATCGCATCATGCGGCATGGTGACGAAGACGCGCAACGTCTTCAGACGGTCCGGTTCCACCGGTATATCATAATTGCCGTCTGCATCCGACGTTTCATCCTGAACGGTAAGCGTTGCTCCGGGCAGGCCTTCAATGGAAAGTCGGAAGGTGCGCGGTGTCGGGATCATGTTGAGCAGCTTGACCGTATAACCGTTGCGGATCGAGCCGTCCGACAGAAGCACATATTGCGGGGTGCGATCGTGCAGCACGTTGATGCCGATGCGCTGGCGTGTCGACAGCGAGATGACGAGCGTCAGACCGATGAGCGTCCATATGGCGAAGTAGAACATGCTGCGCGGGCGCAACACCTTCTTCCATGACAGGTTCTGCACTTTGTCCGAGAACGTGTTCGGTGCCTTGTAAACACGTGCGGGGTCGATTGGAGCGGTACCGTTATTGGTCGCAAGCGCCATGTTGAAGTCGTAATCGGCCAGTGTCGCATAGGAGATGAGACCACGCGGCTTGTCGATCTTGTCCATCACGGAATTGCAGGCGTCGATGCACAGCGCACAGGTAATGCATTCGAGCTGCTGGCCGTCGCGAATATCGATCCCCATCGGGCAGGCGGCGACACAGGCATTGCAATCCACGCAATCGCCCACGGTCTCGCCCGCGGCAATCGCCTTCTTGGAATGGCGTGAGCGCGGTTCGCCGCGCCAGTCATTATAGGTGACGGTCAGGGAGTTTTCGTCCAGCATCGCGGCCTGGATGCGCGGCCACGGGCACATATAGGTGCAGACCTGCTCGCGCATCAGCCCACCGAAAATATAGGTGGTGGCGGTCAGGATGGCGACGGTGAAATAGGCGACGGGTGCTGCCTGACCGGTCACGAAATCCGTGAGCAGCTTCGGCGCGTCGGCGAAATAGAAAATCCAGGCGCCGCCGGTCAGGACACCGATGACGATCCAGATCGAATGCTTGGCAACCCGCTTCCAGATCTTGTCGAAGGTCCATGGACCCTTGTCGAGCTTCATGCGCGCATTGCGATCGCCTTCTATAGCGCGTTCGACAACCAGATAGAGATCGACCCAGACGGTCTGCGGACAGGTATAGCCGCACCAGGCGCGGCCCGCGACAGAGGTCACGAGAAACAGGCCGAGACCCGCCATGATGAGCAGGCCCGCGACGTAGTAGAATTCCTGCGGCCAGATTTCGACGAAGAAGAAATAGAAGCGACGGTTGGCAAGGTCGATCAGCACCGCCTGATCGGGTGCATAGGGACCGCGATCCCAGCGCAGCCATGGCGTCAGATAATAGATGCCCAGCGTAATGAGCATGACAATCCATTTGAAGCGCCGGAATTCGCCCTGCACGCGCTTCGGAAAAATCTTCACCCGCGCCGCATAAAGCGATTGGCGGGTCTTGGGGGAGTTGACTGCCTGAACGTCAATGCGTTCGACATCGTCTGACATTTTTTGCTCCTTGGGGAGAGGAGGGCAATAGGGCAGTAAGGCAATAGGGCAGTATGTGATGGCCGCGATCAACACTGTCCCTAGAGTTCCTCATTTCCCTACTGCCTTACTGCCCTATTGCCTTACTGCCCTGTAGCTGGAACTTATGACCCAGCTACTCGCCGCCACCCAACGAATGGACGAAGATGGCAAGCTGTTTGACGGTCGCATCGCCGAGGCGTGTTTCCCATGCAGGCATGACGCCATGCTTTGGATGCGAGACCTGACGCACGATGGCGTCTTCGCCGGAACCGTAGAACCAGATGGCGTCTGTCAGGTTCGGCGCGCCGAACTCGCGCAGGCCCTTGGCATCCGCGCCGTGACATACGGCGCAATTTTCCGCGAAGACCTTCTGCCCTTCCGGTACCATTTCTGGATTATGCGGCGTGCCGGAGAGGCTGACCACATAGGCGGCAACATCACGGATCTGCTGCGGTTCCAGAACGTCGACAAATGCCGGCATTTCGGAAACGCGGGTGTCGGCATCATCCTTCGAGCGCACACCATGACGAATGGTCGTCAGGACGTCGTCAATGGAACCGCCCCACAACCAGTCGTCATCGTTGAGGTTCGGATAGCCCGGTGCCCCTTGCGCGCCCGAGCCGTGGCACTGCACGCAGTTGACACGGAAGGCAGCAGCGCCACCGGCAATCGCATATTGGCGAAGGTTTTCGTCCGCCAGAATCTCGTGCACATCCTTGGCTTTGATCTGGTCGATGATACCTTGACGCTCGCTGTCGATCCTGGCGGTTTCTTCCCAGAAAGTGCCACGGCTCGACCAGCCAAGCATGCCACCAGTGGAACTGGAGATCAGCGGCCAGGCCGGATAGGCGATCACATAGGCAATGGCCCAGAAAATGGTGGCGTAGAATGTCCACAGCCACCAGCGGGGCATCGGATTGTCGAGTTCCCTGATGCCGTCCCATTCGTGTCCGGTTGTTGCTACACCGCTGACTTCATCGATCTGTTTGTCAGTCATTTTTGTCGTCCTTGAATGGAATTTCCTTCGCTTCATCGGCTTTCTTTTTGCTTCCCGGGCGGAAAGCAAAAAGAATGACAAAGACAAAGAAGAGCGCCATGGCAAGCAGGCCCCAGCTATCGGCGAAAGTGCGTAGGGTGTTGTAATCCATCGCTAAATCTCCGCTTTATCTCGCCTTGGGGGACTGATCGTAGGTCGAGAAGTCAACGAGGGTGCCGAGCATCTGGAGATAGGCGATGAGTGCATCCATTTCCGAGACCATCTGCGGATTGCCGTCGAAGTCGCCGAGCTTGGCCTTGGGATAGCGTGCCTCGACGCCGGATGTATCAGCATCGGGCGTAGCCTGTGCCTTCAGATCGTCAAGCGCGCTGTCGATCATTTCCTGCGTGTAAGGCACACCGACTGCCACATTGGCTTTCAGATTGCCTGCGATGTTGGAAGCATCCAGCGGACGATCCTTCAGGAAGGCATAGCTTGGCATGACCGATTCCGGCACCACGTCGCGCGGGCGGATAAGGTGTTGCACGTGCCACTCGTTCGAATAGCGACCACCGACGCGCGCAAGGTCAGGCCCCGTGCGCTTCGAACCCCACTGGAACGAATGATCGTACATGGATTCCGCAGCCAGACTGTAATGGCCGTAGCGTTCCACTTCATCGCGGAACGGACGGATCATCTGGCTGTGGCAAAGGTAGCAGCCTTCACGCACGTAGACGTCACGGCCCGCAAGCTCCAGCGGCGAGTAGGGGCGCATGCCCTCCACTTTCTCGATGGTGTTTTCGAGATAGAAGAGCGGTGCGATTTCAACGATGCCGCCGACCGTGACCACGGCGAGCGATGCGATCAGCAGCAGCGTTGCGTTTTTCTCCAGCTTGGAGTGGTTCTTTAGTATCGACATAAATCACACGCTCCTTATTCGGCAGGCTGCATGGTTGCACCGGTAACGGTCCGGGTGCCGCCCATCGGGGCTTCGTTGCGCAGGTTGCCGCGAATGGTCTGATAGACGTTCCAGGCCATCACGAAGCCACCGGCGAGGTAGAAGACACCGCCAAGCGTACGGATGACGTAGTATGGGAACATGGCGAGCACGGTTTCCGCGAAGGAATAGACGAGGAAGCCCTGATCGTCGTATTCGCGCCACATCAGACCCTGCTGAATACCGGCAACCCACATGGCGGCCGCATAGAGAACGATGCCGAGTGTCGCCAGCCAGAAGTGCCAGTTGACCATGCGGATCGAATAGAGCCGCTGGCGGTTCCACAGCTTCGGTGCGAGGTAATAGACGGCGGCAAACGAGATCATGCCGTTCCAGCCAAGCGCGCCCGCATGAACGTGACCGATGGTCCAGTCCGTATAGTGCGACAGCGAGTTGACGGCCTTGATCGACAGCATCGGGCCTTCGAAGGTCGCCATGCCGTAGAAGGCGATAGCTGCAACCATCAGGCGGATGATCGGATCGGTGCGAACCTTGTCCCATGCGCCCGAAAGCGTCATCAGACCGTTGATCATGCCACCCCATGAAGGCATCCAGAGCATGATCGAGAACACCATGCCGAGCGTCTGTGCCCAATCGGGAACAGCGGTGTAATGCAGATGGTGCGGACCAGCCCAGATATAGAGGAAGATGATCGACCAGAAGTGCACAATCGACAGGCGGTAGGAATAGACCGGACGCTCTGCCTGCTTCGGCACGAAATAGTACATCATGGCCAGGAATGGCACAGTCAGGAAGAAGGCGACGGCGTTATGGCCATACCACCACTGCGTCACCGCATCCTGAACGCCGGAGAAAGCAGAATAGCTCTTCACGCCGAGAAAGGAGACCGGGATCGCCAGATTGTTGATGATATGCAACATGGCGATGGTAATGATGAACGACAGGTAGAACCAGTTCGCCACATAGATATGCGGCTCCTTGCGCTTCAGGATCGTGCCGAGGAAGACCACCAGATAGGCGACCCAGACGATGGTGAGCCAGATGTCGACATACCATTCCGGTTCGGCATATTCTCGGCTCTGCGTGATGCCGAGCAGATAGCCGGTTGCAGCCATGACGATGAAGAGCTGATAGCCCCAGAACACGAACCATGCGAGGTCGCCGCCGATGAGACGGGCGCGGCAGGTGCGCTGCACGACATAAAACGACGACGCGATCAGAATGTTGCCGCCAAACGCAAAAACAACCGCAGAAGTGTGCAGCGGACGCAGGCGACCGAAGTTCAGATAGGGTTCCAGATTGAGATCGGGAAAGGCGAGCTGCGCGGCGATAACCACACCGACCAGAAAGCCGGTCACACCCCAGAAAACCGTTGCGATGACACCGTAGCGGATCGGGCCGTCCATATAGGTGGACTGGTCGACCTTTTTCGGCGTCAGGCCGTAATCGGCATTTCGCATCAGAAGAATGGTGAAGATGGCCAGTGTAGCGAACAGAATCCACATATGGGTTCTGAACAGCTCGTCATGGGAGAAACCGGCCAGAAGCACGGCAAAAAGTGCCCCCAGACCGGAAAGGACTGTTCCAGCGGCGTAGTTCATGAAATCCCCTCGCAGAGCGCATAACAAGAGCCGTCTCGGATGAGACAGCAATAGCGATAGGTTTCCTATCAGCGCTTTGGAGGTGGGTGTCATTGATCTAAATCAAAGACAGCTACCAAAAGCCCGAAAAATAGGGGCGAGAGCGACCATTCAATAGAATATTGCAAATGACTTTCAATTGCCAAATATAGAAGTCGGCAGATGCGCTGACGGTAAGCTTGTGGGCTGCGTGTTATATCATCCGATAATCGTGCCAGGCACGACAATCGACGCACTTAATCCCCCTTGCGGGCGGTTGTGCAACTGCAGTTCGCCGCCCATCCGTTCTGTCGCCGTTTTCACGATTGCAAGGCCGAGGCCGCTGCCGGTTTCGTTGCGATGTGCGCCGCGGAAGAACCGCTCGGTCACGCGCGGCATTTCGCTTTCGGGAATGCCCGGCCCGTTATCCTCGACGGTGAGCCTGAGCTTGCCCGCTTCGGCCTCGATCCGGCAGCGCACGGTGCCATCCCTGGGTGAATGATTGACGGCATTTTCGATCAGATTGCGCGCGGCAAGCGTGAAAAGATGCGGAAAGGGCAATTGCACCAGAGGCATGGTTTCTGGCAGTTCGATGGAAACCCCACGCTGGGCCGCAAGCATCCGCATGTCGGTGGAGACCGCAACCAGAAGCTGGCAAGCCGGTTCGTATGCTGGTGTTTCCATTTCGTCGCTGGTTTCGAGCGCCGCGAGATCGAGAAGCTGGTTGACGAGGCGGCTGGTACGGTCGACGCCTGCCGCAATCTGGCGCACCGCATTGGCACGCATCGTTTCGTCTGTTGCACCTTCGGCAATCTGCGCTTGCGTCTTCAGTCCGGCGAGCGGCGTCTTCAGTTCATGCGCAGCGAAGATTGCAAAGTTGCGCTCACGCTCGCGTGCGTCCTCGACACGATGGAAAAGTCCGTTCAGTGCGGTGACAGCGGGCGCGATTTCCTTTGGCAGGTTCTGTTCGGGAAGCGGGCGCAAATCCTCCGCACGCCGTTTGGAAAGCACGGAAGCAAGACGGCTCAGCGGATTGAGACCACGCCGCACGCACAGCCAGATCATCAGCGCCAGAACGGGCAGCATCAGCAAGGCTGGCAGCACAAGACCCGTTACGACATTTTGTACCAGCCTCTCGCGAACGCTCAGGCTGTCACCAACCATGACACGCAGGCCAAGCTGGGTATTTTCGACAGCGAAGACACGCCAGCGGTCGCCAGCGACTTCCGTATCGGAGAAACCGTTCGCAACATTGGTAAGCCGCACACCGGGCGCGCTTTCGGAACGTCCGACCAATTTGCCGTCGAGCGCCCATATCTGGCAGAAGAGCTGTCGGTCGTAGAGTGGAAAATCCGGCATCGGCTTCAGCGACAATTGCCCGCCGTCGCCTTCCGGCCCAACCTCCACACGATGCTCGGTCAAAAGCGAATTGACCATGCGCGCGGCCTCCATCAGGCGCGCATCGAGCACTTTTTCAAGCTGCGACTGGGTGCTGATGTGAATCCACACCACCGCGAAAAGCCAGACAAGACAGGTGACGCCGATCAGAATGCCGGTCAGGCGGCTGCGAATGGAATTCATGCGTTTGCCCCCGCCAGACGATAGCCGACACCGCGCACCGTTTCGATATAATCGGAACCGAGTTTCGAGCGCAGGTGGTGGATATGAACTTCCACCGCATTGCTTTCCACTTCTTCCTGCCAGCCATAAAGCGCTTCTTCCAGCGAGGATTTGGAGAAGGTAGCGGTCGGCCGTTCCATGAGGGCGCGCAGGATCGAGAATTCGCGTCGCGTCAGCCTGACGGGTTTGCCATGGAAACGCACCGACATCTCCGCCGGGTCGAGTTCGACGCCGCGCCATTCAAGCAGGGCATTTGCACGTCCGGCACCACGTCGGGCGACGGCACGCACGCGGGCTGCAAGCTCATGCAGATCGAAGGGCTTGCCGACATAATCGTCGGCGCCCGCATCAAGGCCAGCAATACGCTCGGGCACCTGATCGCGGGCGGTCAGCAGGAGAACCGGTGTCTCGTCGCGACCGCGCCGCATCGTTTTAAGAATATCGAGGCCCGAGCCATCAGGCAGCATCAGATCGAGCACCACGGCGTTGTAATTCTGGGCGGCAAGGGCTGCTTCCGCATCGCCGCAATTGGAAACGGCATCCACGGTGAAACCGGCAAGCCCCAACCCTACGGTCAGTCCGTCGAGGAGGATCGTGTCGTCTTCAACCACGAGTATGCGCATGAGTTTTCCTGTTTCCGCCTTTATTGACAATTAGAAGCACGCGGGCTTTTCACCGCGTCAGCTTAAGGCTGCCTTAAGGTGGCGGGGACATTCGCCTTTTGCAACATGATCAATTTGTCCGAATCGAATTTATACGGAAAATCGTAATGCGTTTCTTTGCGAGCCTTGCCAGCTTATTCATCAGTTTGTTTCTCGCGCTCGGCCCGGCATCGGCAGCAAACCCGCTGCCGGTCGATCAGGCGTTCCGACTGAGCGTGCTGAAGGATACGGATGGCCGTCTTGTGCTCAACTGGCAGATTGCGGACGGTTATTATCTTTATCGCGATCACATAGAAGCGAAGGACGGGCAGGGGAAAGCGCTTGTCGTCGACACACAACCCGGACAGCCCAAGGACGACCCGAATTTCGGGCAGCTTGAAGTCTATTACACCCATGCCACAGCAAGCGTGAAAGCGGATGCACAGCCGCTGGAATTGACCTATCAGGGCTGTCAGGAAGACGGTATCTGCTACCGTCCTGAAACGAGGACCATCGATCCCGTCACGCTCGCCATATCGAGCGAAATGGGGCAGAAGGCCAAGGCGCTGACGCAGGCATCGGCATTTGCACCGGCCGTATCGCAACCCGCGCCGCAGAATACGGCGTTCGCCCTGGCGCCCGAAAAGGGCATGGTCGAGGGACTGCTCGATCAGGGCGGCACCGGGCTGGTGATCGCGGCATTTCTGGCTTTCGGTGTTCTGCTTGCTTTCACACCTTGCGTTTTTCCGATCTATCCCATCCTTGCCGGAACGCTGGCACGCGAAGGTGAAAAGCTGACGGCAAAGCGCGGCTTTGTGCTTTCAGCCGTCTATGTCGTCAGTCTGGCACTGGGTTTTGCCGTGGTGGGCGCAATTGCAGGCTGGTCGGGACAGAACCTGCAGATGGTGCTGCAATCGAAATGGACCGCGCTCGTACTGGCCGGAATATTCACGCTTCTGGCGCTCTCCATGTTCGGCCTGTTCCAGATCCAGCTTCCAAATTCATGGGTCAGCGCGATTTCCTCGCGGACTGGCCCCCATGGCCAGCATCGGACAGGTTCCAAACGGTCGGCGGCCATTCTCGGCTTCTCGTCCGTGCTGATTGTCGGCCCATGTGTGACAGCACCGCTTGCAGGCGCGCTGCTCTATATCGCGCAGACGGCCAATGTCGCACTCGGCGCTTCCGCACTCTTTGCGCTCGGCATCGGCAAGGGACTGCCCCTTATTGCGTTCGCCACGCTTGGCGCGGGTACATTTCCGCGTGCGGGCGCATGGATGGAAACGGTGAAGCAGATTTTCGGCTTCGGTTTTCTGGCGACCGCAATCTTCATGGCCGCTCCGCTTCTGCCGCCCGGCGTGGACATGGTGCTGTGGGCGCTCCTGCTTTTCGGGGCTGCAAGTTTCGCCTTTCTCAAAATTCCGGGGCGCAGCGTTGTCGCGCGCACAATCGGCACGGCAGCGTTCGTTTACGGTGTCATTTTGATGCTTGGCGTGGCTTCGGGCGGAAAAGACCCGTTGCAACCGCTGGCCGCATTCGGTAACCGTGGTGGCAACCACAATCTGGCCGCGCTGCAATTTGCGCCGGTCGAGACTGTTTCTTCCCTTCAGGAGAAACTTGGCAAGGCGCGCGGCGACAAGCCGACGCTTATCTATTTCACGGCGGACTGGTGCGTAAGCTGTTCCACCGTGGAGCGTCGGGTTTTGCCCGATGCAAGCGTGAAGAAGGCACTGGATGGCTATCAGCTCATCAAGGCGGATATTTCGCAACTCACCAGTGGCAATGCCGATCTGATGGCAAAGCTTGGTGTGGCGGGGCCGCCGACGATGATCTTCTTCAATCGCATCAGCAAGGAAACGGAGGGGACCAGATTGGTGGGCGATGTGACAACCACCTCTATCGAACGTTCGGTCAGCCTTGTGAGCGACGGCCGGAAACAATGATCAATGTATTGAAACGGCCGGGGGCTTTGAAATTGACTGTATCTGATGAAAAGCGGGGTGCGCGGGCATCCCTGATGCGGATCGTGCTTGTGGCCTGTCTGCCTTTTGTTGCCGCAGCATGCACGACTGCATCTGCAGATCGACCGATTGCCGTCACCATGCCGCAGCCTGTGGCCTTCACACCGGAACCTGTTGCAGTTGAACCGGCGCCAGAAGTGCAAACGGCCAAAAGCGAATTTGAGACCATGTATGGCGCGGTGAACGATCGCGGCAATCTCATTCCGGCACTCGATCTCAACAAGATTGCGGATCGTAACCTGCGCCGGGAAGTCGATTATGTCACGACCGAACCGGTCGGGACCATCGTGGTCGATCCCTACGCGCGCTATCTCTATCTCGTGCAGCCGGGCGGCAAGGCGATCCGCTATTCGGTGGGGGTCGGTCGCGCCGGACTGACTTTCTCAGGTGATGCCAAGGTCGCCTACAAGTCGCAGTGGCCACGCTGGACGCCGACAGCCAATATGATCAAGCGCAATCCGGAGCATTACGCAAAATACGCCACTGGCCTTGAGGGCGGCATCCGCAATCCGCTCGGTGCCCGCGCGCTCTATCTTTATCGCGATGGCAAGGACACGCTTTACCGCATTCACGGCACCAACGAGCCCTGGTCCGTCGGCAAGGCCGCGTCATCCGGCTGCATCCGTCTCTACAATCAGGACATCCTCGATCTCTACAAACGCGCCACCGCCGGTGCGCGTGTCGTCGTGTTGGATAAATCCCAGTCGGGTAAAGGAGCAAGCTCATGATGAACCGTCGTCAGATACTGGCCGCAACGGCAGCCGGTGCCGCAACGATTGCGATTTCAGGCGGCGAGAGCCTTGCGCAGCGTGTGCCGACGGTTGCGGAAGTGCTTTACGACAAGGAAATTCCGGTTCTGGGCAACCCGAACGGCAATGTGACCATCGTGGAATATTTCGACTACCAATGCCCCTATTGCAAGAAGGGGCATGGCGAGCTGATGCGCGTGGTCAAGAATGACGGCAATGTTCGCCTTGTTATGAAGGACTGGATCATCTTCGGAGACACGTCGGCTTATGCCGCACGTCTCGTTCTGGCTGCGGAAAAGTCCGGCAACTATGTGAAGGCCATGGAAGCGTTGATGGCAACGCCGGGTCGTCTCACGCCGGAACAGGTGGATGCGGCACTGAAGAAGGGCGGGCTCGATCCGGCAAAGCTCAACGCAGCCTATAAAGCCGATTCAAAGCGCATCAATGCCATTCTTGAACGCAATATGGATCAGGGCGAAGCCTTCAATTTCGGCGGCACGCCTTCCTTCGTTATCGGTACCAAGCTTTATGGCGGCGTCATGAAGGAGCCGGAACTGATCGAAGCGATCAAGGATGCGCGAAAGTCTTGAACTGACACGATTGACGAAAGGGCGGAGCTAATAAAGCTCCGCCCTTTCTGATTCAAAACGGATAATGCTGCGGGCCTTCGATGGTGATCCAGCGCAGATCGGTAAACTCATTGATGACGGCCTTTCCGCCGAAACGGCCATAACCGGAAGACTTCACGCCGCCGAAAGGCATTTGCGCTTCGTCGGCAACCGTCGGGCCGTTGATGTGACAGATGCCGGTTTCGAGCTTTTTCGAAAGCGCCAATGCCCGTTTTACATCCTGACTGAAGATCGCAGATGAGAGGCCATATTCGGTGTCGTTTGCCACGCGGATTGCCTCGTCGGCATCCTTGACGCGGATGATAGGTTTCACCGGTCCGAAGGATTCCTGCGTATAGATATCCATATCCGGCGTCACGTGATCGATGATCGTCGCTTCGACGATCGAACCTTCGCGCTTGCCACCTGCCAGAACCTTGCCGCCTTTCGCCACCGCATCCTTGATGAGTGCATCCATGCGCTCGGCTGATTTGAGATCGACCAGCGAACCGAGCACGACATTGCCACGCGGATCACCGGCAGGCAGGGATTTTGCCTTGGCGGCAAGCTTTTCCGCAAAGGCGTCAGCCACTTTCTCATGCACGATGAAGCGCTCCGTAGACATGCAGATCTGGCCCTGATTCATGAAAGCGCCAAAAGCCGCAGCATCGACTGCCTGATCGAGATCGGCATCTTCCAGCACGATGAAGGGCGCCTTGCCGCCCAGTTCCAGCAGCACCGGCTTCAGATGTTCTGCGGCCTGTTTGGCAATGATTTTGCCAACATGGGTGGAGCCGGTGAAATTGATACGGCGGATGGACGGATGGGCAACAAGGGCCGCGACGATTTCCGGCGCGTCCTCTGGCGCGTTGGAGATGACATTGACCACGCCCGCCGGAAAGCCTGCATCGTTGAGCGTCCTGACGATCAGGTGATGAACGCCGGGGCAGGATTCGGACGAACGCAAGATGACCGTGTTGCCACAGGCAAGTGCTGCTGCAATAGCGCGCACGCCGAGAATGATGGGTGCATTCCATGGTGCCATGCCAAGTACCACACCAACCGGCTGGCGCACGGCCATGGAAACGATGCCGGGCTTGTCGGAAGGGATGATCTCGCCGGTGATCTGTGTGGTGAGCGCTGCGGCTTCGCGCAGCACGCCAGCGCCAAGATGAACGTTGAAGCCCGACCATGGGGCGGTTGCACCGGTCTCTTCGAGCATGAGACGGGTAAATTCATCGGCCCGGCTTTCCATCAGGTCAGCCGCCTTGTTCAGAAGCGAACGACGTTCGTTCGGCCCGGTTTCGGACCAGCTTTCAAAGGCTTTCGCAGCAGATTTTGCGACCGCATCGACATCGGCGAGGTTGGCCGCAGGCGCGGTGGTAGCGACTTTTCCGGTGACCGGGTCCTTACGCTCGAACGTCTTGCCCGATGCGGATGCAGTTTCCTTGCCATCGATGATGAAGCCGATTGTCGTCATGGTCTTCTCCCTGTTTACCTTTCATATCATGGTATAAAAGCTGGGAGCTTGCATGATCCTTATTTGTGAACAGACTGTGCAGCGACATTGTTCTGAATTTGAAAGCAAGCAGCGGAGTGTAGCTTCGAGGCGGTGGCATTAGCCTTCCTTCATGCTCATATTGAAGGAATACGGACATGAACCTTATGACCATGAAGACCCACGACCCTGATGAAAATCGCTGGCAGAAGGTGCTCGACCGCGACAAGGCGTCGGACGGTGCATTTGTCTATGCGGTGCGCACCACAGGCGTCTATTGTCGTCCATCATGCCCGTCGCGGCGTGGAAAACGCGAAAATGTACAATTTTTCGACGGTTGCGAGGATGCAGAACGCGCCGGCTTCCGGCCATGCATGCGCTGCAAGCCGCATCTCTCCGAGACATTGGCGACGCAGAACAGTAACCGTTATGCCGACATGGTCGCGAGCGCCTGCCGCTTCATTGAGACGGCGGAAGAGGTGCCTTCTCTTGAAGAAATAGCGGCTTCCGTAAAGGCGAGCCCGGCCCATTTTCATCGTGTATTCAAGGAGTTCACAGGGCTGACCCCGAAAGCCTATGCCGATGCGCATCGGGCGAAGAAGATGCGGGAGGCGCTCGATGCCCCGGAAATACGCGTTACCGACGCGATCTATGATGCTGGTTACAATTCCAGCAGCCGCTTTTATGAGGCTTCGGACGGGATTTTAGGAATGACTCCAAAGGCTTACAAGCAGGGTGGCAAGAACGCGGATATTCGTTTTGCCATCGGCCAGTCGACACTCGGCGCCGTGCTGGTGGCTGCAAGCGACAAGGGCGTTTGCGCCATCTGGATGGGTGACGACCCGGAAGAACTGATCCGCGATCTGGAAAAGCGGTTTCCGCAGGCCAATCTGATCGGCGCGGACCGTGAGTTCGAGGACATGGTGGCCGAAGTGGTTGGTTTTGTCGAAGCGCCGCGCATCGGTCTCGACCTGCCGCTTGATCTGCAGGGAACCGCTTTTCAGCAACGTGTCTGGCAGGCTTTGCGCGAAATTCCGGTCGGAAAAACAGTGAGTTACACTGAAATTGCCGAACGCATCGGCGCACCGAAATCGGTGCGGGCGGTGGCACAGGCCTGCGCGGCCAACAAGATCGCTGTCGCGGTTCCATGTCATCGGGTCGTGCGCAACGATGGTGGCATCTCCGGCTATCGCTGGGGTGTCGAACGCAAGCGCGATCTCCTGAAGCGGGAGAGCCAGGCATGAACAGAAATGAACCCGCGCAGGGGGAAAATATCGCCGCCTATGACTGGCAAAAAATTGGTGCCGAACTGGATGAGTTCGGCGCCACAATCCTCAAAAACATAATTTCGCCACACGACTGCCATGAATTAGCCGCCGGTTACTACAATTTGGCCGCATTTCGAACCGTTATTTCGATGCGAAAACACGGTTTTGGGCGCGGAGAATACAAATATTACGCAAATCCCATTCCTGCCTTAATTTGGAATCTGCGCCAGAAGCTCTATCCGCAGCTTGCGCCCATCGCCAATCGATGGAGTGAGAGACTGGGTTCGGATGTCCGCTTTCCCCCGACCCATGACGAGTTTCTGGATCGGTGCCACGCAGCAGGGCAGACCCGTCCGACACCGCTCATCCTGCAATATGTCGAGGGTGACTATAATTGCCTGCATCAGGATATTTACGGCGATATTGCATTTCCCTTGCAGGTGGCGATTTTGCTTTCCGAGCCGGAGAAGGATTTTACGGGCGGGGAATTCGTTTTGACCGAACAGCGCCCCCGGATGCAGAGCCGGGCGGAAGTCGTGCCGCTCCGGCAAGGCGATGGTGTGGTTTTCGCGGTCAATGATCGCCCGATGCAAGGCACACGCGGCGATTATCGCGTCAAGATGCGGCACGGTGTCAGCCGTATCCGTTCCGGCCAGCGGCATACGCTGGGCATAATCTTTCACGATTCCAGATAGAGGTTGAAACCGGCGTTTCGATGGCCTTTGATCGCGGCAAAGCGATCAAAGGAGTCGGATATGAGCGTGACCATCTACGGTATCAAGAACTGCGACACCATGAAGAAGGCACGCACCTGGCTTGAAGACCAGGGCATCGACTATGCGTTTCACGATTACAAGAAGGAAGGGCTCGACGGTGAAACGCTGGACCGTTTCCTGAAAGATATTCCATGGGAACAATTGCTCAACCGGGCCGGAACCACGTTTCGCAAACTTCCCGAGGAAGACCGCCAGACCATCGATGCCGCCAAGGCGCGGGCACTGATGCTGGCGCAGCCTTCCATGGTCAAGCGTCCGGTGCTCGACAAAGGCGGGAAACTGACGGTTGGTTTCAAGCCGGACCAGTACGAAAACTTCTTCAAGCCTTGAGGCGGGAAAACGTTGCCATAGATAGCTGCCGATAAGCTGATGGAGAAATCGATGCGGCAGCGCGCAAATAAGGTTGTCCAGCAATGGTCTGCGAGCTGGCGCGATTCCCTGATCGCTTCCTTTGCAGGCGGTGTTGCATGGTTGATCTGCCAACTGGCTCTGGGGCAGCCAAAACCCGTCTTTGCCATGGTCACGGCTGTGATTTGTCTGGCGCCGAACCTGCCCAACCATGGCAAGCAGGCGATAGGGGTGATGGTCGGCGTCACGACCGGTGTTCTGGTGGGCGAACTTTCGCTGCTCTTGCCGGAAACGGTTCCGGTCTTCCACACAAGCATAGTGACCTTCGTCGCCATGGTTCTGGCAACCTCCTTCGGCATGGCTCCGGCAATTGCCATCCAGTCGGGCGTTTCGGCGATTCTGGTTCTCGCCATGGGGCCGCAGGTTGCGGGTGTGACGCGGTTGATCGACGTTCTGGTCGGTGCCGGAGTGGGTCTGCTGTTCAGCCAGATATTGATGACGCCAAGCCCGGTACTTCTGATCGACAGGGCTGTTCGCGGCTTGCTCGACCGTCTCGCAAACGGGCTCAAGCAATCGGCTGTCGCGCTCGAAAAACAGGACCCCGTGCGGGCACAAAGCGCGATCAATCAGTTTACATCCGCGCACCGGGCGGTGATCGCATTGGGCGACGGCATTGCGCTGGCGCGCAGCAATGCGCGCTGGTCGCTGCGCGGGCGGCTGGTGGCGCGTGAGGTTACGGAAATGGCGGGCCGATACGACCGGCGCGGCATCCGTCTTTACGCTTCGGCACTGCTGTTCGGTGAGGCGCTGGGCAATGCGCTGCGAAAGAAAGAGGCGCCGCCGCCGCCGTGGTTGATGGAAGCCTTGCAGGTGGTCATTGCCAATTGCGAGCTTGAGGAAGGGCAGGAGCCAAGCCGGATTCCTCCCATGCCAAAGGATATTCCCTTCGGCTGGCGCGATTGCGCGCACCGGCTCTCATCGGTTCAGGACACGCTTCTGCACTTCCTGCATTCCGATATTCCGGACAGTCTTCCCGTGCCCAAACGGCAGAAAAAGTAGGACGAGGCCGCAGCTTGACGATTTTCAGAGAAGCGACCGCACATGATGCGCCAGTTCATCCGCCGCTCGTCGGGCAAGCTTGGGGTGGTTCTGCCAGTCGTCAAAAACTGCACCACGATAGGCCGCCTGCCCAAGCGCAAGGGCAGAGGCGGTTTCGGATGAAACCAGCGACAGGGCCCATGTGGCAGCTGCATCTTTCGGGGTAAAATTTCCAGTTTCGAGAGTGTACCACATGCGCGCAAGCGTCAGCAGCACATTGCGCTCGTCACCCTGAAGATTGCCAAGCAGGCCGGGCAAGGCCTCAGCAATTGCCCGTCGCACATCGTCAAGCGGCACCGGTGGCAGAAGGTGTTCCCGTGCAGGGCCGAAGAGGCTTATGGCCTCCTGACCGGCTTGCGCGAGCACCAATGTGTATTCCGGATCAGTGTGCGGTTGCGGCACGGTTCCGGCCTCGAACTCGTCGCGCAACCATTCTCCATAGATGAATGCACAACGCGCGGGATAGCTGAGTGCGGCGAGATCCTGCTCGAGAAAAATCATCACTTCCAGACATCTGGGCGTGCCGGGTTTGGCCGGATGCCGACCTGATATCTGCATGAGCTTGTCGACGAGACGCGCGCCGGTTTCCAATGTGAGAGGCTGGTTGCTGACCACCAGCAGATCGACATCGCTATTGGGGCGAAGTCCGCCATTTACGGCGGAGCCGTGCAGATACACGGCCTGCAAAGATTGCCCCAGACTTTCCTGCAAAACGGTCAGAGCCTTTTTCGCTTCGTCAGGTATTGTTACGTGATTTGCGTCCATCATTCGTTGATACTGTGCCTGGCGGACATACACAACGATGGCTGAAGACAGAATATCTTCAAGCTTCAGCGACTTCCCGCCGTTCCAGAATGCGGTCGATCAAGCCCCATTCGAGGCCTGCTTCAGCAGTCATGAAATTATCGCGGTCGAGCGCGCGTTCCACCTCTTCATAGGTGCGACCGCAATGTTCGGCATAAAGACGTGTCATCAGCCGCTTGGTTCGTTGCGCTTCCTCGGCATGGATGAAGATGTCCGATGCCTGCCCCTGAAATCCGCCGGAAGGCTGGTGAACAAGCAGGTTTGCATTGGGAAGGGCAGCGCGATGACCGGGCTCCCCCGCCATCAGCAGGAAGGAGCCCATCGAGCGGGCCGTCCCCATGCAAAGCGTGTGCACGGGCGCACGGACATAGCGCATCGTATCATAGATCGCGAGGCCGCTGGTCACAACGCCGCCCGGCGAATTGATATAGAGATTGATCGGCTGTTTGGAATTTTCCGCTTCCAGAAACAGCAATTGCGCGCAGATAAGTGCGGACACGGTGTCGTTCACTTCGCCATTGAGAAAGATGATCCGTTCGCGCAGCAGGCGTGAATAGATATCGAATGATCTTTCGCCACGGCTCGACTGTTCCACGACCATAGGGACGAGTTGCATCGTTTCGCGCATCGGCGAACTCCTCTTTTCTAGAGTTTCAGAGCGTCAGGCGGTCAAGCGGCGCGCATCATCGGCGCCCGGTTGCTGTTGGCGGCAACCGCAGCAGTGCGCTTCAGGCGCGTGTCGTTCAGCTCATGGATGACGCGCAGAGAGGTGCCGCCGGAAATGCCGGGTACAATGCGGAACGTGACGATGCTTTCCAGAAAGGGCGGTTCGTTTTCCCGCATCCGGTAGCTGATCTCCTCGCCGGGCTTGCAGGATGCAGGCTCCGGATCGGCCAATGCCTCGGACGGAAGCCAGTTTTCGCGAAATTCCGGAATGCTGATCGCGCGCCACACTTTCTGCGGCGCGGCATCCAGCTCATATTCCAGCGCGATGCCTTTCTCGCGTGGTTCTTCCTGCCGGTCGGTCATTGGTCCATATCCTTCAGCAAGGTTTTGAGAGCGTCGATACGTTCCGGCCAGTAGGCACGGTATTTCGCGAGCCAGTTCGCGATGAGCGTCAGTCCGTGCGGGTCGACCTCGTAATTGACGAAGCGTCCCTCACGTTCCTCACGCACCAGTCCTGCACCGCGCAACACCGCCAGATGCTGTGACATAGCGGGCTGGCTGATCTCCATGCCTTCGCGCAGCGCACTGGCATTCATGCTGCCCGATGCCAGCTTCTCGAAAATCATCCGGCGGGTCGGGTCGGCAAGCGCCCTGAATGTATCGTTCTCATTCATGCCATCACATAAGCACGCACTTATGTGATTCGCAAGACCTTATTTGAAGGCGGACGTCTTGTTTAATCAGACGAATGAAACTGCATGGTGAAGACATTTCCGCCGATACCCTGCGCGAGTGAGGGCGCAAGTTTCAGCGGCGTGCATTTTTCGACGGCCTCGATTGCAGCGTTTACGAATGCCTTTTTGGCCTTGTCATCGCCCTGAACGTTGATCGCGCTGGCACGCGGCGGTCCTATCAGGCTTCCGTCTCGCTTGAAGCTGAAACTGAGAGTGACGGCGGAATTTTTACTGCCTGAAGGCGGAGACCAGCAGGCGTTCAGCGCGCTGCCGACATCGTCCATCGTCTTCAGTTCCTGCGCGTGAACGGCCCCTGTGGCGGTGATCGTAACGGCGGTCAACAGACAAACGGATAGTCCCGTTCTATTCATCCTGATCCTCCATCAAGAAAGTGTAGCAAATTTATTGTAGGTCTGCTTCGGCGGAGTTCAAACCCAACTCTGTGGTTAGTGTTAGAGCGCATCCCGAAAAGTGTGAAACGGTTTTCGGATCAGATGCGCGTCAAAACAAACAGTTGAGACGCGCCGATCTGATTGAATCAGATCGAGACGCGCTCTAACGTGCTGAGGGACAGTTTCAGCCTCAATCCGCGTGATCGATCCGATCAGAAAAATTCAATTGTCCCCGGATGATTGAGGTATATTTTCCCGCCAATGACCGAGACCTCCCTGGAAATGACCAAGCCTGTATCTTCACAACACCGCACTGCCGTCCGTTATGCTTTCGGCGGTTTTCTGGCCATGGCTGCTGCCATGGGGATCGGGCGTTTCATCTATACGCCGATCCTGCCGGGAATGATGGCCGATGTCGGCTTCACGGCCGCCGATGCAGGTTTCATCGCATCGGCAAACTATATCGGCTACCTGCTGGGAGCGATTGTTGCCGGTTATGGATGGTCTGCGGGCATCGAACGGGCAAGCGTCATTGTGGGCCTGATCATCAGCGGATTGCTATGCGCGGCCATGGCGCTTTTTGACGGCGTCTGGCTGTTCTCCATCATCCGCTTTGCTGCGGGTTTCATCAGCGCGGTGACGATGATCCTTTGCACGGCAATCGTGCTGAGCCATGTCACGGCGGCGGAAAGAGCCGGGCTCGGAGCCCTGCATTTCGGTGGCGTCGGCAGCGGCATTGCACTTTCTGCCGTTCTGGTGGCGCTGATCCGTTTTGCCGGGTTCGACTGGCGGGCCGACTGGATCGGTGCTGCAGTTCTGACCATCGTCATGGTTGTTCTGGTTGCGGCTTTCGTCAGGGAAGGGCCGGTCGGCGGAAACAGCGGCACGCGTGAACCGCCGCTACCCAAAAGCTTCGCCTTCAACGCGCTGGCGCTGGCCTATGGCATTTTCGGCTTTGGCTATGTGATCACGGCCACCTTCCTCATTGCAATCGTGCGCGCAACCGATGGCGGCCCACTGATGGAAGCGGCTGTGTGGGTGGTGACCGGCCTGACGGCCGCGCCCTCGATCTGGCTGTGGGCACCGGCTGCGAAGAAGTTCGGCCTCTTCAACGCTTTTGCCCTGACGGCCATTCTGGAGGCTGTCGGCGTTGCCGCGAGCGTGGTTCTGGCGCCGCCGCTGGGGCCCCTGGTGGGGGGCGCGCTTCTGGGCATCACTTTCATGGCGTTGACGGCGTTCGGATTGCAGATCGCCCGCACACTCGCACCGGCGTCTCCCAAACGCGCTTTGGCGCGGATGACGGTCTGCTTTAGCATCGGCCAGATCGTCGGCCCGCTGGCCGCAGGCTTCATGGCGCAACGGTCCGGTTCGTTCACTTCGGCAAGTCTGGCCGCAGCGCTTTCGCTGGTGGTCGTGGCGGTGCTTGGCATCATGGCAGGACGCGCGACAAGATCACAAGGTTGAAACCTTACAGGAATTTAACTGGTAAAGGCACGAAGACAGGCTTCTTATGAGGGAAATCCCTCACGAAGTTGGTCTGAAATTCAGTGTTTGTGTCGTTCTTTCCCCGCCCTAAATTGTTCTTCTGGTCCGCACTCATCTGGAGCCTGCTGGCAATAGCCGGCTGGTATGAAGGAGGGGAAAAACTGGGCGCCATATTCGGTCTGCCACCTTTGGCACACGATGCCGCGCCGATTATTGGTGCGAGTCTTTTCTGGTCGGCGCCGTTTCTTTGGTTCTATGTCTATTTCGCGGTGGTGACGTTCGCCTTCTATCTGTTCTGGGCGTGGTTTTCACCGCACCCATGGCAGCGCTGGTCGATCCTTGGATCGGCTCTGATCCTGTTCACCACCTATTTCGGCGTGCAGGTCAGCGTGGCGGTCAACGCCTGGTACGGACCATTTTACGATCTGGTTCAAAAAGCGCTCACATCGCCGGGAGCCGTCAGCGCCTCTGACTTCTACTGGGGCATGATCACATTTGCGGAGATCGCCTTTATCGGCGTGACAGTCGGCGTTCTGAGTCTGTTTTTCGTCAGCCATTATATCTTCCGCTGGCGCTCGGCGATGAATGAATACTATGTCAGCCACTGGCCGAAACTGCGTTCCATCGAAGGTGCAGCCCAGCGCGTGCAGGAAGACACAATGCGCTTTTCCACAACGCTGGAACAGCTCGGTGTCAGCCTCGTCAAATCGGTGATGACGCTGATCGCATTTCTGCCGGTCCTGTTCAGCTTCTCGGAGAAGGTCAGTGAGCTGCCGCTGGTTGGTATGGTGCCGCACGCGCTGGTCGTGGCGGCGATTTTCTGGGCAGCTTTCGGCACCGGATTTCTGGCGCTGGTCGGTATCAAGTTGCCAGGACTGGAGTTCAACAATCAGCGTGTCGAGGCGGCCTACCGCAAGGAGCTGGTCTATGGCGAGGATCATGCGGATCGCGCGGAGCCGGTGACGCTTGGCGAACTGTTCCGCAATGTCCGGCATAACTATTTCCGGCTCTATTTCCACTATGTCTATTTCAACGTGGCCCGCATTTTCTACATTCAGGCCGACAATATTTTCCCGACCCTGATCCTGATCCCGTCGATCGTGGCGGGCAAGCTGACGCTCGGTCTGATGAACCAGATCACGAATGTCTTCTCGCAGGTGCAGGGATCGTTCCAGTATCTCGTCAATTCATGGACCACGATCATCGAATTGCTCTCGATCTACAAGCGTCTGAGAGCTTTCGAGGCGGTTATCCGTGATGAGCCGTTGCCATCGCTGGAAAGCGCAAACCTCGGGACAACGCCTTCGACATAAGGTCAGGATCTGCTCTGGTCCTTATGGGCAGTGTCCCTGTCGAGACTGTCCAGATAGTTGCTATAGGTGGTGCATTTGACGTCGGGCTTGGTGCAGACTTCCGACACCAGCCGCTCCATGGCACGCCAATAGGCGCCGTCATTCATCAGCACGAAATGGAAGCCGAGTTGAAGCGGGTTACGTTCGCCCGCATATTGCTTGTCGAATGCCGTCCGGAAAGCCTTGTAGGCCCGTTCCTCGAAAGCTGCCGATTGCAGCACGGCTTCCTTGCCCTTCGAGTGGCGGACATAGAGATTATAGTCCATCGCCACGATGGGGCGCTGCGATGGTCCTTCCGGCACAAGCGGCAATCCGAATGAAGCAAACTGACCGGCAAGGGTCGGCTCTTCGGGACCACGTGTGATGGAGGACGCCTGATAGCGAAAGCCGTTTGCCTTGAGCGCGTCCTGCACTGGCTTCGATGCGGCGAGATAGGGCGCCCGAAATCCGTCAATGCCCTTCAGCGCAAGATTGCGCCAGCCTTCCGGTTCACCGTCGATGCCGTTATTCCTGTAGGCATCAGCGGTAATGCGGCGGAATTCCTTGATTTCCTTATCCCAGTCGGCGGTCGACCAGTCGGTACCGTCAAAATGGCCACAGCCATGACTGGCGATCTCGTTTCCTTCCAGATGGGCCTGCCAGATATTGCCAAGGCGGGCGACGACTTCGTTGCGGCTCAGCGCAAAGCCGACATTGGACGAACCGGCCCGCTTGTGGGGCGGCTTGTAATCGCGCCGATCCTGCTTGGTCATTAGGAAGACGCAGGAAAGAAAATAGGTGAAATGAGCGTTGTTCTTTTTTGCCAGCTCGCGTGAGCGGGTCCAGAGCGCATTGTCATGTGCGCCATCGAAGGAAATCAGCACATATTGTGGCTTTGCAGACACCGGTTCCGCCTGCGCAGTGCAGGTGGCCAGAACGAAAGCGGAGAGAAGAAGAGGGCGGGGGGACAGAATGCGCATGAACCACTAAACGAGGCGGGGGAGAAAACAGTTCCAATAACTTGTTAGCTATTCCCTTGAATATGGCCCCATGAATACGGCTATTGTCGGACAGAAGTGCACTTTGTGACGCGTGTTTCGGCTTATTTCGCAGACGGGTCTTACATATGGCGCGAAATGCGACTAAAAGCGCCAGAATGAACAAGTACAAACACGTACGAACATCAATTTGGCTTTAGTGGCAGGTCCATGGCAGACGACAGTTTCATTCGCGAGGTAAACGAGGAAATCCGTTCGGAACGGGCAAAGCAGATCTGGCGGAATTTCGGTCCGGCATTGATCGGCGCCGCTGTGGCCGTTGTTCTGGGAACGGCTGGCTGGGTCGGTTATCAACATTGGGTTGATAGCAAGGCTTCCGCTTCCGGTGACAAGTTCCTCGCTGCACTGGATCTGGCTTCGGAAGGCAAGAACGACGAGGCGTTGACCGCGCTCGACGATCTGGAAAAGACCGGCTACGGCTCCTATCCGGTTCTGGCACGTCTTCGCGCCGCATCGGTCATCGCGGACAAGGGCGATGCAGCCGGGGCAGTGAAGGCTTTCGATGACGTGGCTGCCGATAACGCCGTGCCTGCACCGCTTCGCGACGTGGCTCGCCTGCGTGCCAGCTATCTGCTGGTCGACAGCGGTTCCTATGACGATGTCGCCAAGCGCGTTGAAACGCTTTCCGCAGACGGCAATCCGATGCGTTCAAGTGCGCGTGAAGCGTTGGGACTTGCTGCCTGGAAGGCTGAGCGGTTCGATGATGCGGTCAAACTGTTCCAGCAGATCGCCAATGACAATCTTGCTCCGGCCAACATTCGCCAGCGTTCCAATACGATGCTCGATCTGATGCGCAGCGCAGGCGTCAAAGTGCCTGACGCGCAAAACACATAAGTCAATCAGAGCGCATCCCGAAAAGTGCGAAGCGGTTTTCGGACAAGATGTGCGGGAAAATAAATAGATAGATCGGTTCCGTTAAAATCGGAACCGATCTGGTTTCTGGAGTCATCTTCTCCCATGGGTTTCACAGTCGCCATCGTCGGGCGTCCCAATGTCGGCAAGTCCACGCTGTTCAATCGCCTCGTCGGCCGCAAGCTGGCACTGGTCGATGACCTGCCGGGCGTCACGCGCGACCGGCGCATCCACGATGCCAAGCTCTACGATCTGAAGTTTCAGGTTATCGACACGGCAGGTCTTGAAGAAGCTGCCAATGACAGCCTGGAAGCGCGCATGCGCGCCCAGACCGAAGCTGCCATTCAGGAAGCCGACGTGATTTTGTTCGTCGTTGATGCCAAGAACGGCCTGACGCCGACTGACAGCACCTTTGCTGAAGTGGTGCGCCGTTCCGGCAAGCCGGTGGTGCTGGTCGCCAACAAGGCGGAGGCGCGCGGCGCGCAATCCGGCATGTATGACGCTTTCCAGCTTGGCCTCGGCGAACCATGCCCGATCTCTGCCGAACACGGTCAGGGCATGCCCGACCTGCGTGACGCGATTGTCGAGCTTCTGGGCGAAGAGCGTGCCTTTGCCGACGAGAAGGAAGAGGAAGTCGCAGATGAGGTTTTCACGCCGAAGGCTGTCGGCGAACTTATCGGCGACGACATCGAAGACCCGGATGAGGAAATCATTCCGGCCTATGATGCAACCAAGCCGCTGCGTATCGCCATTGTCGGACGACCCAATGCCGGCAAGTCGACGCTCATCAATACGATGCTCGGTGAAGATCGTCTGTTGACCGGGCCGGAAGCGGGCATCACGCGTGACTCGATTTCGGTTGATTGGGAATGGCAAGGTCGCAAGATCAAGCTGTTCGACACGGCTGGCCTGCGCCGCAAGTCGCGTGTGCAGGAAAAGCTCGAAAAGCTGTCGGTTGCCGACGGCCTGCGCGCGATCCGTTTTGCGGAAGTCGTGATCATCGTGCTCGACGCGACGATCCCGTTTGAAAAGCAAGATCTGCAGATCGCCGATCTCATCATCCGTGAAGGCCGGGCGCCGATCATCGCCTTCAACAAATGGGATCTGATCGAGGACCGCCAGATGGTTCTGGCCGATCTTTACGAGAAGACGGCCCGCCTGCTGCCGCAGGTGCGGGGGCTTCGCGCGGTGCCGATTTCCGGCGAGCGCGGACAGGGTATCGACAAGCTCATGGAGAATGTCGTCAAGACCCACGAAATCTGGAATCGCCGCGTTTCCACCGGACGTCTCAATCGCTGGCTGGGAGGCGTCATCGCGCATCAGCCGCCGCCGGCAGTCTCGGGTCGCCGCCTGAAGGTGAAATATATGACACAGGTGAAGACCCGCCCGCCGGGCTTCGTCGTTTCCTGCTCGCGTCCCGATGCGATGCCGCAATCCTATGTGCGCTACCTCATCAACGGACTGCGCGAAACCTTCGACATGCCGGGTGTGCCGATAAGGCTGAGCCTGCGTACCTCGGACAATCCGTTCGCAGGCCGCGCGAAGAAAAAGAAATAAACGTCACACAGAGAAAAAGCCCGGAGCGATCCGGGCTTTTTTGTTTGAAGGGATGAGACGGCATCACGCTTTCGGCAGCACAAACTCGACACGCCGGTTTTGCGCCCGTCCGGCGGGATTGTCTTTTCCCTGGACTTCGTTGGGCGCGACAGGTTCGCTTTCGCCATGCCCCTCCGGTTTCAATCGTGCCGCTTGAACGCCATTGCCGACGAGAAACTTGGCGACCGCATCAGCCCGGCTTTTCGACAGTTTATCGTTGTAGCTATCTGCCCCCTTGGAATCGGTGTGGCCGACAACTCGGACGGTAGAATCCGGCATGCTGTCGAGTATCTTTGCAATGTCGGTCAGCGTCGCCTTGGCTTTGCCGGTCAGTTTGGCGCTGTCGAAATCAAACAGAATATCGCTCGTCACGGAAAGGACGATGCTGTCATCGGTTTCCCGCATGGTGATGTTGCCGCTTTTCTCGACAATCTCCTGTGCTGCCCCCGACAGACCGCGGGCCTTGCCATCGGTACTGCCTGAGGCTGAAACAAGATCGCGAATCTCGGGCACGAGATCACGGATATAGGCGCTGTTGTCGGTACTTGTGTTCTGCGCGATCGCGATGGATGGCAGACAAAGCGCGGCAAGGCTGAATGCGATGCCGCCTATGATCTGATTGGTCATGGCCAGCCCCTATTCGGCGGGAACGGCGAACGGTCCGAGCGGCTCTACCCCTTTTATATAGAGCGTCACCTTCTGGCCTTTCGGTGGCGCCGGAAAGACGCCATGCCATACACCGACGACATGGCCCGTGCCGAAAAGGGAAACCGATGCCGGAGCAAGCGGCTTGCCTTCGGAATCTTTCAGCAGAAGGTATTTCTTGTCGCCCGCGAGGAGATAGTAGTCATTCTCGTAATCTTCGTCCGACAGCGCGGTGTAAAGCGTCGTGGAAACACTTCCGCCTTCCCTGGCGTTGATGAAGCGAACCTTGACCGTCAGCTTGTCGCCGTCGGCCACGACACCGCTTACCTCCGCAGTCGCCTGACCGCTGCTGTGATAGCCGGTTGCTATCGGCTGGCCGGTTGTTTCCTGTGCATTTGCAACGTGGGGAAGCGCACTCGCCGAAAGTAAGGCAGCGGCAAGAACCGTACGTGAGAGAAACGCCATGAGTATCGCTTTCATTTGTTGGATGACCTTGAGTATAGCGAAGCCAGACGGATAACATCGGGCATTACGGGAAGGCGGCGAAAACAAATAAGCGGAGCAGTTCAGGGGATATGAGCGTAAAGCGAACCACTCCAGATGCGGCGCAGAAACCTAACAGGCCGAAAACAAAATTCATGTAAACTTTAAAGACCTTCATTAACATTTGCGCGACCGAAAATTTTTCTCATCTGGGCGCCGATGATCGCGATCGTGATCACAACCAGCACTTAATTTGGTACTTTCGGGTTGAGCTTGGCTTCGGCGGCTGCTAATTCGCCCGCTCCGCGATTTCCTCCAAAAAGGTGCAGTGATGACGAAGGCTGGCCAGAGCCGTTTTGACGGCGTGACATTGGGCATCGATTTTGGCACGACCAATACAGTTATTTCTGTCGCATCGCCTGACGGCACGACAGCGGTTTTGAGTGTGCCGAAGGATGGGGTCGACATTACCGGCTACCGTTCGATCCTTTGTTTCTGGCAGGATCGTGAAACCGGGGAGCGCACTGTTGAAAGCGGACCTTGGGCGATGGACGCATTCGTCAACGCGCCGCATTCCACGCGCATGTTGCAATCGTTCAAGACATTTGCGGCATCAAAATCCTTCACCGATACGCCGGTTTTCGGCAAGCGGTTCAAGTTCGAGGATATTCTGACGACCTTCCTCGAAACGGTCGCCGCACGGCTGGGCGACCGCCTTCCACCGAAAGGTAACCGCGTGGTCATCGGCAGGCCGGTAATTTTTGCAGGCGCTTCACCGGACGAGGCGCTGGCCATGCAGCGCTATGAAAAAGCGTTCCGGGCGTTCGGCTTCACCGATATCCACTATGTCTACGAGCCTGTTGCTGCGGCATATTTCTATGCGCAGGAGCTGAAAGCCGCATCGACCGTTCTGGTCGCCGACTTTGGCGGCGGTACGAGCGACTTTTCAATCGTGCGGTTCGAAGTGGGCAAGGATGGTCTCAGCTTCATGCCCCTCAGCCAGACGGGTCTTGGCATTGCGGGGGATACATTCGACTATCGCATCATCGACAATGCCGTGTCGCCGCTGCTCGGGAAGGGTACGGAGTACCAGTCGTTTGGCAAGCGGCTGACGATACCGAACCATTATTATGCAAATTTTGCGCGCTGGAACACGCTGTTCCTGATGAACTCTCCGGCGACTATTCGCGATCTGGACGAACTGGCCCGGCAAGCGGTTGATCCGAAGCCGCTCGAACATTTCATCAATCTGATCGAGAACGATTACGGCTATGAAATCTATCGCGCTGTATCGGACCTGAAAGTGCGTCTTTCTTCGCAACGCATATGCGAATTACACTTCAAGGCGGACGATTTTGAAATCCGCTCTGACGTCACACGCAATGATTTCGAAAACTGGATCTTTGATGATGTGCGCCAGATCGAACAATCGGTCCAGCAGGCTGTGGACAAGGCGGGCCTTGAAACTTCGGCCATCGACCGCGTTTTCCTGACCGGCGGCACGTCTTTCGTGCCGGTTATCCGCACCGTGTTTGAGAACCGCTTCCCCGACGCCGCGGTGACCAGCTCCAACCAGTTCGATTCCATCGCCAACGGCCTCGCATTGATCGGACAGAGCGCCGATATCGAACGCTGGGCAGTAAAATAGTAAGCATTGGCTGAGTAGTTTCCGTTCAAAGAAATGGAGATCATCGTGTCAGACAATACCGTCGAAGCCTTCTCTGAACGCCTGCGGCAAAGCACCGAACCATTCTGGTCGCAGGCTGTCAGCCATCGCCTTGTCGGCGAAATCTATGCGGGCACAGTCGCGCCCGATGTCATGACGCGCTATCTGGTGCAGGACCATCGCTTTATCGACTGCTTTTTGTCGCTGCTGGGTGGAACGCTCGTCAATTGCGACAGGATGGAAGCCAAGCTGACCTTGGGCCGTTTCATCGGCATGATCAGCAGCGACGAGAATTCCTATTTCGAGCGCGCCTTTGCAAAGCTTGCAGTCGCTGACACCGAGCGTTTCGATACGCCCGATGCGGCGCCAACCGCCGCATTCAAGGAACTGATGCTGGAAGCTGCACGATCCGGCTCCTATGCGACCTGCCTGTCGGTGCTGACGGTTGCCGAATGGCTTTATTTCGACTGGGCGGGAAAAGCGCCGAAGCCTCTGCCCGACGATTTCATTTTCGCAGAATGGATCGTGCTGCACGACAATCCACATTTCGTGGAGTTCGTGGGTTTCCTGCGCTCGGAGCTCGACCGGGTTGGCCCGGCAGCGGCAGAACAATGCCAGCAGTTCTTCCGGCGTGCGGTCGAACTGGAAAAGGCATTCTTCGATGCGGCCTATGAGGGCCGTAGCTGATCGGTTGGTGCTGATCAGTTGCTGGCGGAGGGGAAGGGGCAGTTGCTGTCACCTTCCTCGCATTTCAGGTATTTTTTCAGATCGTTGACGCGCTCCGTCGTCAGGTCGGACAGGCAGATCGAATAGGCCATACCGGAGATGCTGCCGCCGCCAACTGTCTGCATGTCGCATTCGGCATTGCGGAAGGCGATCCAGGCTCGTTGCGACTGAACCAGTTTTTTCTTCAGGTTCGCATCGTCGGCGCGGTTCTGCAAGGTCTTGAAGACCTTGTTCAGTTCAGCATCCGATTTCTTGTAGGCTTTGCCATAACACTCATTGAGTGCGGCCTGCGAACTGGCGTTCTGGCAGTCATCCGCCTGCGCTGTGGCAATAACCGCAAAAGAACTGAAAACCACTCCAATAATCGCGAACTTCAATCCCCGCATAAGTTCCCTCCCCGAAGCTTTGAAGACCAATATCATTATCGCAAATAGAACGGCTGTCACGAAAGAAAAGGCGCTCTAATCCTTTGTTTTGAACCGCGCATCTTTTCCGAAAACCGTTTCACACTTTTCGGGATGCGCTCTATCTATTTGTTTTCACGCATTATCCGACGCAAAACCGCTTCGCACTTTTGCTGGAAATGCTCTAATCCTCAAAGCGGCTCGACCCATCGCGGTCACGCTCGTATCCTTTCATGCGGGGGAAAGGCGGCAACCAGGATTCGCGACGGATCGTCCAGAGTTCATAGGTCGGTTTGAACTGATCGGGCGCATCGAGCGAGCCGAGATTGACCTCGACTTCATCTGCACTGCGCCCGAAAACCGGAGAGCCACAACGCGGACAGAAAAACCGTCCCGCATAGTCGCGGGTTGCCCCCTCGACCGTAACCGCAGCTTCAGGGAATATCGCCGAAGCGTGAAACAGGGCTCCGTGGTGCTTGCGACAGTCAAGGCAATGGCAGATGCCGACCCGATAGGGTTGTCCCGAGGCTTCAAAGCGGACGTTGCCGCACCGGCATCCACCTGTGACCTTACCCATGACGCACCTCCCTCTCCATAGCTATCCGGCATTCGTGAAGCCGAATGAGCTTAAACCCTGCATTAACCATATTCGTTCATGGTTAATGCGCTGCTGATAATGACTGTATTAGCCAAAGCTGCAAGCGTGTCCTCCCTCGTTGGACAAGGTTAATACTCCGTTATCACCGGTGTCAGTTAAGTCAGTGTGAGTGGAGTGTGCGGTGCGTCTTGTATCTTTACGAGCGCTGTTTGGTCGAAGGAAGGCCGTTGTCGAGCCGGTGTGGCATTACCCTGTCACGGGCTATTGCCCGGAAGAGGGGCGCTATTACGCGGTGCGGGCAAAGCCACGCCAGACAGTTCATAAACCGCACCGTCTGGTGCCGTTGGTTCTGGCGGCGGTGACATATCTTTTCAACCCCAATGCGATTGCCTTTCAGGACATGGCGAGCCTGGTGCCGTCGGCAGATCTGGGATCGCATCGCTGGACTGCCTTTGTCGCCAAGGCACCGGTCGGCTCGGTGCATCAGGCTGAAATGCCGTTCGTGGATGCAACGACGGTAACCGGCAGCATCGCCACCAACGGCATCGAAGTGCCAGGTATCGGCAGGGTTGCACTCTCTGGCGGACGCAAGACGGCAAAGCTCGGCCCGGACGATCCGAACCCGGATGAAAACCGCATCAATCGTGCGGACAAGACGGGCCGTCTCGTCTCAGTCAAGCCCAAGGCACCTGCCAAGGCTTTTACCGCCGGCAGCATGTTCGACAAGATCAGCATGATCACGCGTCCGCCGGAAAAGACGGACGCGAAAATGGCCTTCTCCAGCAAGCTGGAAGGTAAGGAAGTCGCCATCACCATGGCGTTCCATGCGGTCAAGCCACCAAAGCCGCGCTCCGAGATGCCGACCCAACTTGCCAAGCTCATTACCAATGACCAGCCGGATGCGCTGGCCCTTGGTTATGCGCCTGCGACGCCGGACTATGGCAAGACATCGCCTTTCGAGAGCATTTTGAAGCCCCAGCCGGACGAAGGCCGCTTCGTGCCCCCCATCGGCGAGAAGGACCATGAATGGGCAGCAACACCTTTGCCGCCTTCCGCTTTCAGCAAGAGCGAGCAGAAGTGCCTTGCGGAAGCCGTCTATTATGAAGCGCGCGGCGAAACGGTGAAGGGGCAGGTTGCTGTCGCTCAGGTCGTCCTCAACCGCGTGCGCAACCCCGCCTATCCGGGTTCGATCTGCGGCGTGGTCTACCAGAATCGCGACTGGCTCAATGCCTGCCAGTTTTCCTTTGCCTGCGACGGCCAGAAGCACCGTGTAACCGAAATGCCGCAATGGCGTATGGCGCAGCAGGTGGCAAAGGCGGTATCCGCAGGTCAGATCTGGCTTCCGGAAGTGGGCTCCGCCACCCATTATCACGCGACCTATGTTCGCCCGTTCTGGGCGCCGACCATGAAGAAGGTCGCCAAGATTGGCCTCCACATTTTCTATCGGACCTATGGCGGCGGGTGGAGCTGATCCTTCCGGTTCTTCGGCATGGCAGGATCAGGTCGATTTCAAGTCACGTTTTTGTTAGCGGACTAAAAGGTCGAACAGGCGCATAAGCCCGACTTTCGCCTTGAGGCGAATATGGCGCGACCATCCAAAATCGATTCCGTTTTTTTAGCCAATAATGTGACCAATCTGATCCTTTGGTCGGAAAATGAGTCGCACGAATATCTAACATATTGATATTTATTGATAAAAAACCTTTTGGAGCAATGCCTGCACCGCCTTGACTAGCGGGCGGCGTGTCAATATGTTGCGCGCAACTTGGAAATGGGATTGAAATCCTCGTATTTCTTGAAAAAAGGAGCTGCCAATGGCGCGCGGGACTGAACCCGGAAAGCCATCCGGTACGATCAAGAATGCGAAGAACGAACCCGCTTCCGGGGAGCTGGATCAGCGTTTGAACCGCCTGGAGGCCGAACTGGCCAAGAAGGGTGTGCTCAAGCAACCGGCTTCCGAAGAGGAGCGATCGGCGACTGCAAGCTCGGTCGCGCAGGCCATGAAGATTTCCAGCGAGTTTATCGCGGGGGTTCTGGTCGGTGCGCTGATTGGCTGGTTCATCGATCGTGTCGCCGGTACATCGCCCTGGGGATTGATCGTCTTTCTCCTCCTGGGGTTCGGTGCTGGCGTCCTCAACGTGCTTCGTTCTGCTGGATATGTTGCCGAACAGGGTAACATTAAATCTAGCGCGGAAAAGAACGACAAGAAATAGGGCTTGACGGACTTCACGGTAAAGTTCGTTCAAGTGTAAGTGAATAAGCGGGCCTTGTGCCCGAGACTGAAACGCCTTCGGGCAGGCCAAATTGCCTTCGGGCAGGGAAGACAGGCGAGGTTAAGGTGGCGAACGATCCGATCCATCAGTTCCAGGTTTCCCGGTGGATTCCCATCGATGTAGGCGGCGTTGACCTGTCGTTTACGAATGTTTCGGCCTTCATGGTCGCAACCATCGTGGTCGCTTCGGGCTTCCTCTACCTGACGTCTTCGGGCCGTGGCCTGATCCCGACCCGTCTTCAGTCGGTGTCGGAAATGGCTTACGAGTTCGTGGCCACCAGTCTGAGAGATTCAGCAGGGTCGAAGGGCATGAAGTTCTTCCCGTTCGTCTTCTCGCTGTTCATGTTCGTGCTGGTTGCCAACTTCCTCGGTCTCTTTCCGTATTTCTATACGGTCACCAGCCAGATCATCGTGACCTTTGCGCTTGCCATCCTGGTTATCGGCACGGTCATCGTCTACGGTTTCTTCAAGCACGGTTTCGGCTTCCTCAAGCTCTTCGTGCCGAGCGGCGTTCCCGGCATCATCGTGCCGCTGGTTGTCGCCATCGAAATCATCTCGTTCCTGTCGCGTCCGATCAGCCTTTCAGTTCGTCTCTTTGCGAATATGCTTGCTGGCCACATCACGCTCAAGGTTTTTGCGGGCTTCGTCGTTTCGCTGGCCGCACTCGGGCCTATCGGCATCGGCGGTGCTGTTCTGCCGCTGATCATGACGGTCGCGATCACCGCACTCGAATTCCTCGTAGCCTTCCTGCAGGCCTACGTGTTTACCGTTCTCACCTGCATGTACATCAACGACGCTGTACATCCGGGACACTGAGTTCAAACCGGCGGGCGACCGCCAGAACTGAAATCCGCACTTATTTCAATCCAGAAGGAGCTTAACATGGAAGCGGAAGCAGCAAAGTACATCGGCGCCGGTCTCGCCTGTTTCGGTATGGCCGGTACGGCTCTCGGCCTCGGCAACATCTTCGGCCAATACCTCTCCGGCGCTCTGCGCAACCCGTCCGCTGCTGACAGCCAGTTCGGCCGTCTGGTGTTCGGTTTCGCCGTTACGGAAGCTCTGGGCATCTTCTCGCTGCTCATCGCGCTTCTGCTCCTCTTCGCCGTCTAATCAACGGTCGCAAGAAACGGGCTGGCCGCGAAGCAGCTTTGGGAACGTCGCCGCAAGGTCTTGTTCCATAAAGAAATGCAGACGCGGCTGGCCTTTGCATATGTCGTCTGAGTAAGGCATGATCCTTCTCCATCAGGATCAGATCGTGCTGGATTAAAGGGGAAATCTGGATGTTCGTGTCCACGGCGTTTGCCCAAACCGCCACAGAATCGCAACCGGCACCTGCTGCTGGTGAGCATGGCGCAGCCGATGCTGTGCACACCGAAACCGGGGTCGCTCACGATGCCGGACACGGCAGCGGCGTATTTCCGCCGTTTGATTCTACCCATTATGCATCGCAGGTTCTCTGGCTCGCGATCACCTTCGGGCTTTTCTATCTGTTCATGTCGCGCGTGGTTCTGCCGCGCATCGGCGGCGTGATCGAAACCCGCCGTGACCGCATTGCTCAGGATCTCGAGCAGGCAGCCCGCCTCAAGCAGGATGCCGACAATGCTATCGCTGCCTATGAGCAGGAACTGACCCAGGCCCGCACCAAGGCTGCTTCGATCGCTGAAGCTGCGCGTGAAAAGGGCAAGGGCGAAGCCGACGCAGAACGCGCTTCCGCCGAAGCTGTGCTGGAAGGCAAGCTCAAGGAAGCCGAAGAACGCATCGCCGCGATCAAGGCCAAGGCCATGAACGACGTCGGCAACATTGCCGAGGAAACCACGGCAGAGATCGTCGAACAGCTTCTGGGCACCAAGGCTGACAAGGCTTCGGTATCAGCAGCCGTCAAGGCCGCTAACGCCTGAGGAGAGGACAATGGACGCTACATTCTGGGCACTGGTTGGCCTCATTATCTTTCTGGCAATTCTGGCCTATCTGAAGGTTCCGGCCATGGTCGGTCGGTCGCTCGACGAGCGTGCCGACCGCATCAAGAACGAACTGGAAGAAGCCCGCACGCTTCGCGAAGAGGCCCAGCAGTTGCTGGCCGAATATCATCGCAAGCGCAAGGAAGCCGAAAAGGAAGCAAGCGACATCGTTGCTTCCGCCGAGCGTGAAGCCAAGGCGCTTCTCGAAGACGCCAAGCGCGCAACGGAAGAATATGTTGTACGCCGCAACAAGCTTGCCGAGCAGAAGATTGCAACGGCTGAAGTCGACGCCATCAACGCGGTTCGCGCTTCGGCAGTCGATCTGGCAGTCGCCGCCGCTGGCAAGATCGTTGCCGACAAGGTCGATGCGAAGGTCGCAGGCAGCCTGTTCAAAGATGCTCTGTCGCAGGTCAAGTCGAACCTGAACTAATCTCGACTCACAGAAGTTTTGACGAAAACGCCGCCTCGAAAGGGCGGCGTTTTTTGCTGGCCTGGGTTGGGAAATCGATTTCAATACAGTCCGATCAGAGGCTGGCTGCCATGCCGCCCAGTTTGTCAAACAACGGTCGATATTCCTCCAAAGCAAGATCATCCAATGAACAGGCTTCCTGTGGCGTGAACCATCTGAGTTTCGTGTGCTCCCGGTCGCGAATGGTAGGGCGGCCGTCCCAAGCGGTGACGGTATAGAGGTGGAATGACGCTGCCGGATCTGCCACCTTTATAGTGGCGAGAAACGAAAACGCGCGAAGCGTTAGTCCGAGCTCCTCCTGGATTTCCCGTTGGAGTGCGGTCTCCATGATCTCTCCTCCCTCGACATGTCCACCCGGAAAACTCCACCGGTTGGGATAGGCGCGACGATCGGGGCTGCGACGTCCGAGAAGAATACCTTTGGGACTTAAAAGAACGGCTTTGACGATATCCGGCACAATAGATTCTCCGGTGATATGATATGAGATTAGTCCTTGAGGTTTGCGTGCAGCGCAAGTGGCAGTTCTCCCTGTGACTTGACCGTCTGAATGGCGAAGTTGCTCCGAATGTCGATCACGCCAGGAAGTCGCAACAGCGTGCCGGATAGAAAGCGCTCATAGGCTGCGAGGTCGGCCACAACGACCTGCAACAGGAAATCGGATTCTCCTGACACGAGGTGGCAGGAAAAGACCTCCGGCAGGTTCTGCACGGAGGTTCGAAACGCCGTTGCAGTTTCCTCGTGATGACGCTCCACCCGGATACCGACGAAGACAGTCAATCCAAGCCCGACCGCATTACGATCCAGCGCTGCGTGATAGCCTTGAATGACACCAGCCGCCTCAAGTATTTTGACACGCCGCAGGCATGGCGAAGGCGATAAGCCGACTTTCTCCGCAAGCTGGACATTGGAGAGCCGAGCATCTTCCTGAAGCGCCAAAAGTATTTTGCGATCAATTACATCAAGCTTGAGTTTTGGCATGATCTGACATTCGACATTAGAATTGTGGCAGATTGTATCATAATTTCCTGATCCTGCGCCACAAATCGCAAGGACATGCGCATCCAATACCGGATAGTTTCGGACATTCTGCTGCTTCGCGATCAGGCGTTCATTTTTCGGACGTTTCGCGTCGCGGTCAGGCAAGTGTCATTTTGTGGGCGATATCAATGAGCGAGATGTGGTTATACGCAGGCGCACTGGCTGCCGCATTTCTTATTCCGGGACCTGATATGATTCTGCTGCTCCAGACCGGTGCGGCACAGGGCAGGGTTCATGCGCTGGCGGCTGCTGCCGGGCTCGCAATCGCGCGCGCGTGTCATGTGGCTCTTGCCGCTCTTGGTCTGGCGGCGCTTCTGCACGCCTTTCCCATGGCGTTCCATTTCGTCCGGATCGTCAGCGCCTGCTATCTGGTCTGGCTTGCTATTGGCATTCTGCGCCACCCCTTGCCGACAATGGATGCGGTTGGCGGCGTGCGCGAACGCCGTTCCTATTTGACTTCGGCGCGCAAGGGCCTCCTCACCAATCTGCTTAACCCGAAAGCGCTGCTTTTTTGTTCGGTCTTGCTGCCGCAGTTCGTCCACCCAGAGAATGGCAGCATTACGCTTCAGTTCGCGTTGCTGGGAGCTATCATGACGGTGGTAGGATTGTCGTTCGATGCGATTTACGCTTTCACGGGATCGTCGCTTGGCAACCTGTTCAAACGGTATCCCGCAATACAGACGATCCAGCGCTGGGGTTTTGCAGCCCTGCTTTTCGGGTTCGCGGCCAAGTTGGCCACTGTTTAAGCGCTATAACGGCCTTTGATGGGCGCAAAAGTGTAGCGGTGGATACCGGGAACAGGACCATCCGTTTCGATGGCGGCGCGATGCTTCACGGTCGCGTATCCCGCATGAACTTCCAACCCGTAGGGTGGATGAGCAGCACCCGCTCGGATCATCATACGGTCGCGTGTTACCTTGGCGATTATGGAGGCTGCGGCAATAGAAATGGACCGCTGATCGCCTTTGACGAGAGCTGAGCCGGGGCAGAGAAGTCCCGGCGGAATATCGCGCCCGTCGATCAGTGCGTGGCATGGTTGCAAGATCAAACCGTCAGAAGCACGACGCATCGCTTCAAGCGCAGCCTTCCTGATATCGCTTCCATCTATGCTGCGTGCGCTGAGGCTTGCAACTGAAACGGTGACGGCTTTCGCCAGAATTATGTCGTAGAGTGCTTCGCGTTTTACCGCCGTAAGCCGCTTGGAATCGTCCAGTCCGTCCGGAAGGTCATCGATGTCCAGGACGACAGCAGCAGCAACCACGGGACCGGCCAAGGGGCCGCGTCCGGCTTCATCGATGCCGACAATATGTTTCAGTCCACGCGAAAGCAGCCTTTTCTCTTCAGAAAAGTCAGGCGCGAGTGGGATATCAAAGAGGAGCGGAGAATCAGAAGCCGAGCGTTTCATTTGGCGGCGATGCTCGCATTGCTTCCGATTCTCCGCAAGGGCCCTGCTCGAGGACGGTAGATGAAAGCAGGTAGCCCTTCCGTCTGAAGGACAAATCAGACGGAAACTGAATTGACGACTGACAGGGTATGCAGTTTGAAAATCGGCACCAGCCCAAGGTTAAGTTCACCTTTTGCTGCTTGCTGCGTGTCTTTCCTAAAACAGCGAAAGCTGCTTGCCTCCCTTTTCGACCGGTTCAAACAGGTCGGTGCGCAACTGAAGGCGGCGTGCATTGAAGCCGAGCTTGCGCGCAGTAATTTCGAAACGACGTCCGATCTGCCATGCGTAGGGGCCTGTGCCGCGCATGCGTTTGCCCCATTCGGCATCATAATCCTTGCCGTCGCGCATGGAGCGCACAAGCGACATGACATGGCGATAGCGATCCGGATAATTGCGCAGTAGCCAATCCTTGAACAAAGGCGCGACTTCGAGCGGCAGGCGCAGCAGAACATAACCCGCCTCGCGCGCACCTTGCGCATAGGCGGCATCCAGAATGCGTTCGATCTCGTGATCGTTGATCCCCGGAATGACCGGGCCCATCATGACGGAAGCTGGAATGCCCGCGTCGGTCAACTTGCGGATGGCCTGAAGCCGTAGTGTCGGCGTCGAAGCGCGCGGTTCCATCGTGCGGGACAGATGGGCATCGAGCGTCGTGACAGACAGGGCGACCTTGGCCAGCCCCTTCTCCGCCATGCGGCTTAAAATATCGATGTCACGCACGACCAGGGCGGATTTCGTCACGATGCCGACCGGATGATTTGCGGCCTCCAGCACTTCAAGAATTTCGCGCATGATGCGCCATTTCTTCTCGACCGGCTGATAGGGGTCGGTATTGGTGCCGATAGCGATGGTTTTCGGCTGATAATTGGCCTTGGCCAGTTCGCGCTCCAGAAGGCGCGCGGCATCCGGCTTCGCAAACAGGCGGGATTCGAAATCGAGACCGGCTGAAAGCCCCATGTAACTATGGGTCGGTCGGGCAAAGCAATAGATGCAGCCATGCTCGCAACCGCGATAGGGATTGATGGAGCGATCGAAATTGATGTCGGGCGAGTCATTGCGGGTGATGATCGTTCGCGGTTTTTCGATCTGCACATCGGTCTTGAAGGGAGGCAGTTCTTCGAGCGTGGTCCAGCCATCATCGAAGTCATGGCGTGTCGCTGGCTCGAAACGTCCGGTCGGGTTGATGCCTGCGCCACGTCCGCGCCGCCGGGCGTGGTCGATGCGCAAGCCAGCCTCGCCGATCATCGCATTGGCGTGATCCGCGCGCCCGCTACCGAAGGCAGCCCTGTCGGCCTGCTTGATGATATCTGCCTGCTGGATCACTTCCATCTTCGTCTCCCTGAATGGAAACATCTGGCGTTGTACAGTCACGACGTAAGCAAACTGGGAAACAGGATACCCTTTCGGGGCTGAAAACTGTTTTGTCGTGCGTGCCGTGCTGCCATGCGACTCTGTTCTGATGAATCTATTCCTATCGCAAGGACTGGAACAAAGCAAGAACATATATGCAGCCGCTTTCCGTTCACGTGTTCTTGATATATGAAGCGCGCATGTTGTCTGTTGTCATCGAAACCTTGAATTCAGAAAGAGCGCTGGCCCACACGCTTTCAGCATTGGTGCCGGCTGTCGTGGAGGGTTTGCTGCGCCGTGTCACGGTTATCGACAGAGGATCGTCGGATGAAACCGCTCTCGTTGCGCTGGGCGCGGGCTGTGCCTTTTATGCCGAGATGGATATTGAGACAGCGCTCGATGAAATACGCACGCCGTGGGTTCTGCTTTTGAAGCCGGGAGCGATCCCACAGGAAGGATGGGAGGATATCCTCCGCCGCCACATGGAAAACGATGATGGCGCCGCGCGTTTTTCACTTCCTGAAGATGGCGGCTTTGGTCCGGTCCGGAAAATCTTCGGTCACAAGGCGACACTGGATGCCGGACTTCTGGTTCGCCTGGACGTCGTAAAGCCGCTGCTGCTCGACGGCGTAGCGTTTGACCAGCTTCCGCAGCGCTTGCGACCAACTCGCCTCAAACATCTCATTTTGCCGCCCGGCGAAGACTGACCAAACAAAAAGGCGAAGCTGGAAGCTTCGCCTTTTTCGTCAGACATGCCGACTGGATTAGTTCTGATAAGAGGAAGGCGAAGCATCGCCGAAGCGGTGAGCCGAACCATCCTGATAGACCGGAGTCTTGATAGAGGCAGGAGCCGTGTAGTCGAGCTTCTGGCTCTGCGTTGCAACCGGCGTACGGTCGTTTGCATAGAGATCGGCAGGTTCGCCTACATGTGGGTTTTCAGCGAAAGCAGCACCGGCGCTAAGAGCAACGGCAACGGCAGCAAGAGCAAACTTTTTCATTTTCGTAATCCTTCTGGAGCGTTTTGCAGCCAAATGGAAACATTTGGCGTCGCATAAACGCAGTGAACAAATCGCCCCTTCGGATGGCATAGAAGCCTTTCCGGGGCTCCCGGGTGGCACCATGCCATCCATCGGGGAGATAACTGGGGGAAGCTGGATGATTGGGAGGAATATCCAGCTTGGGAATTCATCGGGGCGTCATCGGCTGGGAGGCTTTTGACGACGCCCTGCACTCATTCAATGCTTAGTTCTGGCAATGCTTAGTTCTGGTAGCTCGAAGGCGATGCGTCACCGAAGCGATGAGCCGAGCCGTCCTGGAATGAGGACTGGCCGATCGAAGCGGGGGCGGTGTAGTCGACCTTCTGGGAAGCAACCGGCGTGCGGTCGTTTGCATAAAGATCGGCAGGTTCGCCAACGCGTGGGTTTTCAGCAAAGGCAGCACCGGCGCTAAGAGCGAGGGCAGCGGCAGCAAGAACAATCTTTTTCATTTTCCTATCTCCTTGGAAAGTGGAGCGGCGTTTTGTTCGTCGTTCCGATGCACCTGAAATGGGTGACAGTGGGCAAAAGTTCCAGTCACGAAAATGTTTTCTTAATCACACATTTGTGCAGCCAATTTTTTGGATAATAGAAACTTCTTTTAAAATAAATAAATATAATCAATATGTTGGTTTATATATCAGCCTTCACAAAACTGTTGTAGAGGGCCTTTTGTTCAAAAAGCGCGAACAGTCTGTCCCAATATATTGTCCAATGAGAGTGAACAATAGGGCGATTTTTCGGGCTTTCGGATGGGAAGTCGTTCAGAATCTATTCTTGAGAGGAAACCGTGCGGGTTGCGATTGCAAACCAGTCCGGTCTTTTGGCGGAAACAATTGCCGCTGCCCGCTCTGTAGCGGCCATGTCTTCGAAGATCGCATAACAGGTTGCGCCTGAGCCCGACATCTGTGCGTAAAGCGAACCGCATGCACGAAGCAGATCGAGTTTATCGCCGATCCGGGGGGCGAGTTTCAGCGCGGGAGGCAGAAGGTCGTTGCGGGTTGTGTGCAGATAAGCACATAGGTGGCCGATATCTGCATGGGAAGTAAGCCTCAAGGCCGGATGATCGCGTTTGTCGAGCGCGCGAAAAACATCCGGTGTCGCCATAGCGGTTCCGTCATTGACGAGCAGCATGGGCAAGGCTGGAAGTCCGGTAACGGGGGTCAGGTCTTCGCCGATCCCGCGTGCGGCCAATGGTGTGCCCTTTGATGCGCCATGCAGGCACATGGGCAGGTCGGCACCAAGGCCAAGGCCCATCTTGGCGAGTTGCTCGAAACCGAGATCAAGTCGCCACAAAGCATCAAGCGCCAGCAGCGTTGCGGCGGCATCGCTCGATCCACCGCCTATGCCGGATGCAATGGGAAGGTTCTTTTCCAGATGGATGGCGACAGGCGGCAGAGCCCTTTGCACATGATCGCGCAATGCGTTGCGCGCCTTGAGAACCAGATTGCTGCCATCGAGCGGGATACGGGTTGCGAAAGGGCCGCCGATCGTGAAACTGTCCTTTTCGGCAAGTTCTATACGAATGATGTCGCCATAGCGCGCAAAGACCACCAGCATATCGAGCAGATGGTAGCCATCGTCGCGACGCCCCGTCACATGCAGCGCGAGATTGATCTTGGCTGGAGCCAGACGCGTCACCGCACTTGCAAACCCGGTATTCACGGGTGTTTCGGTTTTGGGGAAAATGGTCATTTCTGGTTACGGACCGGGAATAGAGCATTTCCAGCAAAAGTGTGAAACGGTTTTGCGCAGGAAAATGCGATGAAACAATAGTTAGAGCGGTTCCGACAATTCTGTAAAATCGACACCGCTTGAGAGAAAACATGGCGTTCGTGCTGCGGCGAGCGACCGCGCCGCTTCGTCGGCAACCTCTCTTGAAAGAAAGGTCAGTCCTTCTTGACGTAGTATTCGCCGGTTTTCGGGTCCTGTACGAGTGTACCGTGAGCCCGGTTCTGAGTTTCCTTTTCCGCCTGACGCACACGTTGGGACACGCGCGCGGCTTCACGCTTGAACGAGCGGTAGCCGTACCAGGCGGCGGCGATGATCAGCAGCAGAAAAATGAGCTGGGGCATGGCCTCAAGTCCTTAAGGGTTGCATCGCGGATTGCCGGATCGCAAAGGCCGAAATGCCGGATGTTCATGAAGGGGCGGGAAGCGGCCCGCCCCACGTTCTGATAGCATATCACGGTGAAACGAAGGAATTCAAAGCATTGGTTCGAAAATCGCCGCTGATTTTCGTTGGTATCGTCTTTTTAAAGGCCGTAGCGGCCCCAAAGCGCCTTCTCTTCGGCTACCAAAAGCAGCCCGTCGCCGAGATGTGCGGCAATGGAAGCCGGTTCAAGATTGCTCAATGCCATATTCATGGCCATATCCACGCCCGGCATCTTGCGTCCCAGAAGGCCGCGCTTTTGTTCGACCAGCTTGAGCTTGACCTTGTCGCCATAGGTCTTGCGCAGGACGCTGCGCATGTCGCCAAGCCCGTCAATCAAGCCAAGCTGTTGCGCCTTGATGCCGGTCCAGAACAATCCCGTAAACAGGTCTTTGTCCTCTACGAGCTTGCTGCCGCGCCGTTCTTTCACCATGTCGATGAAGGTTTCGTGGATTTCAAGCTGCAGAGATTTCAGCCGCTCGATATCGGCCTTCTTTTCCGGCTGGAACGGATCGAGTGTCACCTTGTTGGAACCCGCCGTATAGACACGGCGCTCGACACCGATCTTCTTCAGAAGTTCGGGGAAACCGAATGACGCCGATACCACGCCAATAGAACCGACGATGGATGACGGATCGGCGATGATCTCATCGCCGGCAAGTGCAATCATATAGCCACCCGAGGCAGCGACATCTTCGACGAAGATGAAAACCTTCTTTTGATGTTCGGCGGCAAGATCGCGGATACGCCGATAGATCAGCCGTGACTGTACAGGCGAACCACCGGGCGAGTTGAGCGAAATGGCGACGGCAGGCGCTTCCTTGTCGGTGAATGCCTTTTCAAGGACTGCTGCCGTCGACGCCAATGAAAGCATCGGACGGAACGCAGACCCACCGGACATGATGGCGCCATGCAGTCGCACGACAGGTATCTCGATGGAAACCGGGCGGAAGCGGCGCGGGACGAGGCGCGTCAATAAACCGGGCAAGGCAAACTCCTGAATATAGAAATAATTCCAGCCAAATGTAGGAAGCAATATGGGAAACACAAAGAAAACCGCCCGGAATTTTTGTTTTCCGGGCGGTGGTGTCGTTTCTGTCAGGCGTTTTTCGGCTTCGTAACCAGCCGCAGCAGAATATAGCCGCAAATGGCCGACAGGCCCGAACCGGCCAGCACGCCGATCTTGGTTTCCGCTTGCATGAGTTCGGACGGGAAGGAGAGGAGGCCGATGAAGATGCTCATCGTAAAACCGATTCCGCACAGGACCGCCACGCCGTAAAGCTGGATCCATGTCGCGCCAAGCGGCTTTTGCGCCAGCCCCGTCTTGATCGCGAGCCAGGCCGCGCCAAAAACGCCTAGCTGCTTACCGATGAAAAGGCCAAGCATGATGCCAAGCGTGAGGGTGTCCCGCATCACCGAGGCGTCGAGACCGGCAAACGATATGCCTGCATTGGCAAAACCAAAAACCGGCACGATGATGAACGCGACGGGCTTGGCCAGCGCATGTTCCAGCATATGCAGCGGCGAAGTCATATCGTCGGGCTTGCCGGGAGCGGCCTTCAGCGGAATCATCAGTGCGGTCACCACGCCGGCAACCGTCGCATGAACGCCGGAATTCAGCACGAAAAACCAGAGCGCTGCACCGCCGATTAGGTAGGGCAGGAGCTTCATCACACCCATCCGGTTCATGATGAACAGAACCATAGCCGAGGCGAAAGCTCCGCCGAGATAGGGCATGGAGATTTCAGCCGTATAGAAAATGGCAATGATAACCACGGCTGCGAGATCGTCCAGGATAGCGAGCGTCGCCAGAAACACCTTGAGGCTCGAGGGAACCCGCGAACCCAGAAGTGACAGCACACCGAGCGCAAAGGCGATGTCGGTGGCAGATGGCACAGCCCAACCCCGCACTTTGGCCGGGTCATGCCAGTTGAACGCAGTGAAGATGAGAGCTGGCAGGATGACGCCGCCCGCAGCGGCGATGCCGGGCAACATGCGGTTTGGCCAGCTTGCCAGTTGTCCATCGAGAAATTCACGTTTGATTTCCAGACCTACAAGCAGGAAGAACATCGCCATCAAGGCATCGTTGATCCAGTCTGTCAGGCTCAGCGGACCGATATGCGTGTGCAGTATATCGAAATAGGCCTGCGAGAACGGAGAGTTCGCCACGATGAGAGCGAGCGCTGCCGCCGCCATGAGGCTTACGCCTCCGGCAGATTCGCTATCCAGAAAGCGCCGCATGATCGATACCGGGCGGCTTGTGTTTGGGCTGTGGTTCATTGGTTCCCGTTGCCTGTTCTTGTCGTTTTGTTGTTTGCGCTTTTTCGGAAAAGGGCGGCGGGGAGCCGCAGAACGAAAATTGCAGCTCTAGGAATATTGGCTCGAATATGGGGTTTCAATCAAAATCACCCGCTTGGACTGAAATCAGCAGGTCTGGACCATCGGAACTTCTGAATTGCTGCCGTGTTATCCGATCCGGGAGGACACCGCGATGGTGCTCACAGCTATTTTCGCCCAGCTCAATTGTTCCGACCTTGAACGCAGCACGGAGTGGTTCGCCAAGATTTTCGATCGCAATCCCGATGCGCGACCGATGCAAGGGCTGGCGGAATGGCATCACGGGTCAAGTGCAGGCTTCCAGCTTTACCAGAACCCTGTTGAAGCAGGGCATGGCACGCTGACACTCATCGTCCGCGATGTGAGGGCCGAACATGCACGTCTGTCGTTCGACGGCATTCGTCCCGGAAACGTCGAGACAGCCGACTATACGACGATTCTGAGATTACACGACCCGGACCGCAATCTCGTCGTGCTGGCACAGCCTAAATACTAGAGCATTTCCAGCAAAAGTGCGAAGCGGTTTTGCGTAGGATAATGCGACAAAACAAATAGTTAGAGGGCATCGAGCCCGTTATTGATGCCGTCGGCACGGGGCGTGAAACCATGTCCCTCGCTGCCATGAAGTACGAGCGCCGGCATCAGGGACAGGCCCGCACGGCTCCCGGATGTCCCTGTCACGACGATGCGGATCGCCGCCGCATCGGGGCGCGGCTGGACGGGAATGATCTTCAGGCCGCCAAATCGTCCTGACAGTGCTTCGAGGATGGGAGAAATGGAGCCTGGCCGGGCAATAATGGCAATGCCGCCGCCGGGTTTCACAATGGCTGCCGCAGTGCGCACCCATTGCTCGAACATGCCTTCGGGCATGACATGCGCTTCCGCCTTCAACGGATCGGGCGTGCTGCGGTCGCGCGCTTCGTTGAAGGGCGGATTCATGATGGCGAAATCGAAGCTGTTGTCGACAAGCCCCGCGGCAATGCGTGCCTTGCCTCTTAATGCGACGTCGGCCTCGATCACGCCAATCCGGCCTGCCAGAGCTGAATTGAGTGGATGCGCAATGCTTCTGCGGGCAAAACCGGCCATGAAATGGGAACGTTCGAACAGGGTGATGCTGGCGTCAGGGCAGCGAGAGGCGACGGCAAACCCCGCAGCACCTGCTCCGCTGCCAAGATCGGCGACGCGTCCGGCAAAACCGTTTGGAACGGCACTTGCCAGAATCATTGCATCCACACCGGAACGATGACCTTTCAGTGCGGGCTGGACGAGGTGAAACGCACCACGATGAAACACATCCAGTGTTTCTCCCGCTTCCTCTCCGGTTTCAAAGCTCGCTTCCGAATTCATTGATCGCGCAGTTCGTGTTCAATCTCGGCATCGACCAGAATCTGCCGTGCTTCTTCAAGCTGCTCTTCGCTGACCAGAAGGCGACGCGGCAGCACACCCAAAGAGCCTTCGATGATGCTCATATTGGTGTCGGCAATGAAATAAACGATCCCGGCCTCTTTCATCAATGCCTCGGCAAAGGACAGCAGAACGGAATCATTCGTACGGATAAGTTCGATCATTTGGACAGTTTGTAGCGAATGCACCGCATTGACAACAGCTTCCTTCAATGGTGAACAGGCGTCGAACGTTTATGCCCAAGAGAGCACTTTGGGGGCGCTTTGGGGGCAGTTGCGACTTGAGCAATCCGGTCCGTTTCAATAATGTGGCCGGACAGCTAGGAGAAATGGCATTGGGTGTGGTTCTGAATCTGGACGGTAAAAAGAAGCAGGAAGGATCGGTTCAGCCGCTTGTCGATCTGACAAAGGCCGATATGGCGCGGGTGAACGAGATGATCCTTTCCCGGGCCGGGTCCGATGTCGAAATGATACCGGAAGTCGCCAATCATCTGATCTCCTCCGGCGGCAAGCGCCTGCGTCCCATGATGACGCTCGCGGCAGCTCGTATGTTCGGCTACGAAGGCGATGGCCATGTGCGTCTTGCGACCGCCGTCGAGTTCATGCACACGGCCACGCTCTTGCATGATGATGTGGTCGATGAAAGCGATCTGCGGCGCGGAAAAAGCACGGCGCGCATGATCTGGGGCAATCAGGCCAGCGTTCTCGTCGGCGATTTCCTTTTGGGACAGGCTTTCAAGATGATGGTCGATGTCGGTTCGCTCGATGCGCTCGACGTTCTGGCCACCTCGGCTTCGGTAATCGCCGAAGGGGAAGTGATGCAGCTTGCCGCTGCCAAGAATATGGAAACCACTGAAGACGAATATCTGGCGGTCATCAAGGCCAAGACTGCAGCGCTGTTCTCGGCTGCCGGTGAAGTCGGTCCGATCATTGCCGGTGCACAACGTTCGGATCGTGCGGCGCTGCGCGACTACGGCCTCAACCTCGGTCTTGCCTTCCAGCTTGTCGATGACGCGCTTGATTATGGTGGCTCTGCAGCCGATCTCGGCAAGAATACCGGCGACGATTTTCGCGAAGGCAAGATCACGCTTCCGGTGATTCTGAGCTATCGCCGCGGCACTGACGATGAACGCGCTTTCTGGAAGCACGCGATCGAAGACGGTGCGAGCGATGACGCCTCGCTTGAAAAAGCCATCGGCCTGATGACGAAGCACGGCGCGATTGCCGACACGGTGCAGCGCGCGCGGCATTTCGGCGAAATTGCCCGCGATGCTCTGGCACCTCTGAAAGCAACACCTCAGAAGGACGCGCTGATCGAAGTCATCGATTTCTGCATCAGCCGCGTGAACTGACCGGCAACAGTTGCAAACTCCGGCCAGCATTTCTTGCGGGCCAACAATACGCAAGAAAAGCACCCCATCACGGATGCTTTTCTTGCCCCGCCATCCCAAAAAGGCCATGCTTGGGGTGCCTTTTCCGGCAAAGAGACAGCGTGCCCGGCTTTTTCAAGCCACTTGGGGTTTGCTTGCCGGTATCTGCCACAGGGATTTGAGAAGAGGATAGGGCTTTATGCGGCAAGGATCGAAATACCGCCCGCTTTATGGTTTGCTGCTCTCGCTTCTGGCGGGAATTGCGATCCCCGCAAGCGGTGCTTTCGCCAAAGCGACAACCGATCCTGCATCGCCTCCTGTCCGCGCCGGTTCGTTTGCCGGGGCCTATCTTGCCGGACGTACCGCCGAATCCGACAATAATCTCGCCACCGCCGTTGATTTCTATCGTCAGGCCATGGCGTTCGATCCGGGCAATGCGCAGATCAAGCAGGATTTGCTGCTGGTTTTGCTGACGGAAGGCCGGTTCAAGGACGCGCTGCCTCTGGCGGAAGAGCTGAAGAACGTCCCGGATATCGAGCGTTTCTCGCGGACGGCGCTGGCCATCGACGCCATTGACCGCAAACAATATCGCAAGGTCGGACCGCTTCTGATGCTGTCGCTGCAATCCGATATGGATCGCCTTGCGACCGGCTTCATGAATGCATGGGTGAAGGTCGGGCAGGGCAATCCCAAACAGGCGCTCGCCGACATCCAGAAAATGCAGGGACCGGAATGGTACGGTTTGTTCCGCACCTATAATTCCGCACTGATAGCCGATCTTGCCGGCCAGAAGCAGGAAGCGCGTGATTTCTATCAGCAGGCTATCGATGATCGACCGGGCGGAAGCGCTGCGCCCGACACGTATGAACGCATCGTGATGGCCTATGCCTCCTTCAAGCTTCGTCAGGGCGACAAGGAAGGTGCGATCAAGACATTGAACGACGCAGCCGAGCTTCTGAACGGTCGCATGACGATCACCGAAATGCGCGAAAAGATCGAGGCTGGCGAGAAATATGGCCGCCTCATCAAAACCGCTCAGGAAGGTACCGCCGAAGCGCTCTATACGCTTGGCACGGCGATCAACCGCAGCGGCGCGGAAGCTTTTGCAAAGCTTTATCTGCAGATGTCATTGCCGCTGCGTCCGGACAATGATGCAACGCTTTATCAGCTCGGCGATATTTCCGCCAAATTGCGCCAGCCGGAAAAGGCCATCGACTATTATGGCCGCGTGCCGGAGAAATCGCCTTATCGCCGCGATGCGGAAATGCAGCGCGCGCTCAATCTGGCTGAAAACGACCAGTCGGCGGAAGCCGTCAAGCAGCTAAAGATTCTGCTTGGCCGTGACAGGACCGACATGCGCACCTATCTGGCGCTCGGTGGCGTTTACGCGCAGGACAAGAATTTTGCCGATGCGGCAAAGATTTATGATGCCGCAGTGGAACAGATCAAGACGCCGGAACGCAAGGATTGGCCAGTCTTTTATCAGCGCGGCATTGCCTATGAGCGCCTGAAGCAATGGGACAAGGCCGAGCCCAATTTCCGCAAGGCTCTGGAGCTTTATCCCGACCAGCCACAGGTGCTGAATTATCTTGGTTATTCCTGGGTCGACCGGGGTGAAAATCTCGATGAAGCGCTGGGCATGATCAAGAAAGCGGTCGAGCTGCGCCCGCAGGACGGCTATATCGTCGATTCGCTTGGTTGGGCCTATTACATGCTGGGCCGATATGACGAGGCGGTGGTCGAACTGGAAAAGGCGGTCAAGCTTCGTCCGGAAGATCCGACGATCAACGACCATATGGGCGATGCCTATTGGCGCGTCGGGCGTCTTCTGGAAGCGACGTTCCAGTGGAACCATGCCATTGCAGGCAAGCCGGAGCCGGAAGATCTCGTCAAGATCGAGGAAAAGCTGAAGAAGGGTCTGCCGGATATTCCGGGACAGTCTGCTGCTGATGCAGCAAAGCCCGCTGAGAAAAAGCCGGAAGCTCCCGCGCCATCGCCTGCGCCTGCTGCACCTTCCGACACGGCTCCTGAAAAGCCGACAACGGACTAAGAGCTTCAGGCTGCGGGTTTCAAGGTGGTGTGACACCGAAACTGGCAGCCCGTGCTTGACCCTGCGTTACGGACAAATTAGACCGGGCCATCATTTCAATTACAAGGCCCGACCCCGTGTCCAGTACGTTGCCAGCACATATGCATCCCACCCGTTCCTTTCAGGGTTTGATCCTGACGCTCCATAACTATTGGGCGGAACACGGTTGCGCCATTCTGCAGCCCTATGACATGGAAGTGGGCGCTGGTACGTTTCACCCGGCAACGACGCTGCGCTCGCTGGGGCCGAAGCCGTGGAAAGCGGCTTATGTGCAGCCGTCACGTCGTCCGAAGGATGGCCGTTATGGTGAAAACCCGAACCGCCTCCAGCACTATTACCAGTATCAGGTCATCATCAAGCCATCGCCACCGAACCTTCAGGACCTCTATCTCGGTTCGCTGCGCGCTATCGGTCTCGATCCGACCCTGCATGACGTGCGCTTCGTGGAAGATGACTGGGAAAGCCCGACGCTCGGCGCATGGGGACTCGGCTGGGAATGCTGGTGCGACGGCATGGAAGTCTCCCAGTTCACCTATTTCCAGCAGGTCTGCGGCATTGAATGCTCGCCGGTTTCCGGCGAACTGACCTATGGTCTCGAGCGCCTCGCCATGTATGTGCAGGGCGTGGACAATGTCTATGACCTCAACTTCAACGGCCTCGAAGGCGACGAGAAGGTCACCTATGGCGATGTGTTCCTGCAGGCCGAGCAGGAATATTCCCGCTACAACTTTGAAATGGCCAATACCGAGGCTTTGCATCAGCATTTCATTGATGCCGAGCGCGAATGCGAGGCTATTCTGAAGGCCGGTGCGCCTGCTCCTGACGCCAATCATAAAATGCATAAGAGCGTTTTCCCGGCCTATGACCAGTGCATTAAGGCATCCCACGTGTTCAATCTGATGGATGCGCGCGGCGTGATCTCGGTCACCGAACGCCAGAGCTACATTCTGCGTGTACGCAATCTCGCGCGCCAGTGCGGCGAGGCGTTCCTTTTGACGGATGCTGGTGGTTTCAATTTCAAGCGCGAGGGCGAGTAATGCCTGACCTACTTCTTGAGCTTTTTTCGGAAGAGATTCCAGCCCGCATGCAGCGCAAGGCTGCCGGTGATCTGAAGAAGATGATTACCGATGGTCTGGTGGAAGCTGGCCTTACTTATGAAGCTGCGACCGCCTATTGGACGCCGCGTCGTCTGACGCTCGATATTCGCGGCCTCACTGTGCGTTCCAAGGACGTCCATGAGGATATCAAGGGCCCGTCGGTCACCGCGCCGGAACAGGCCATTCAGGGCTTTTTGCGCAAGGCGGGCCTGACGGATGTTAGCCAAGCCCATGTGCATTCCGATCCGAAGAAAGGCGATTTCTATGTCGCCCATCTGACAAAGCCGGGCCGCGCGGCGGAAGAGATCGTCGCCGAGCTGGTGCCGCAGACGATCCGCAGTTTCCCGTGGCCGAAATCCATGCGCTGGGGTGCAGCTTCTGCCAAACCGGGCTCGCTTCGTTGGGTGCGCCCGCTGCAATCGATCCTCTGCACCTTCGGTCCTGAAACCGAGGAAACAGTGGTCATCGATTTCGATGTCGACGGTATCAAGTCGGGCAATGTCACCTACGGCCATCGTTTCCTGAGCGACGGTCAGGCAATCAAGGTGCGCCGTTTCGAGGATTATGTCGAAAAACTCGAAAAGGCTTTCGTGGTTCTCGACGCCGAACGCCGCAAGGAAATCATTTCGCAAGACGCGCATAATCTCGCCTTCGCTTCCGGCCTTGAGCTGGTCGAAGACGATGGGCTTCTGGAAGAGGTGTCCGGTCTGGTCGAATGGCCGGTTGTGCTGATGGGCGAGTTCGAGGAAGAATTCCTGGCCATTCCGCCGGAAGTCATCCGCCTCACCATCCGTGCCAACCAGAAGTGCTTCGTCACCCGTCCTTCGATACGCCCCTTCGGGGCTACTCAGGATGAGGGGCGTACCCCATCTCCTCACCCTGAGGAGGCGCGTAGCGCCGTCTCGAAGGGCGAGGAGATGCAGGCGCTTTCCAACAAGTTTATTCTGGTGTCGAATATTGCGGCCCGCGATGGCGGCACGGAAATCGCCTATGGCAATGGCAAGGTCGTGCGTGCACGCCTGTCGGATGCGCTCTATTTCTGGCACACCGATCAGCATGATCTGCCCGACCTCGACAAGCTGGCCGCTTCGGCGGAAAAGTTCGGTCTTGATCTGAAGAAGCCGCTCGATCAGCGCATGGCGCGTCTGGATGCACTGAATGTGACCTTCCATGCCAAGCTTGGCACGCAAGGTGCGCGCGTTGAGCGCATTCGCGAACTGGCTGCGCAGATTGCGCCGCTGGTCGGCGCTGATCCGAAGCTCGCTGCGCGTGCGGCTGTTCTGGCCAAGGCCGATCTGACCACAGAAGTCGTGGGCGAGTTCCCTGAGCTTCAGGGCGCAATGGGTCGCAAATATGCGTTGCTTCAGGGTGAAGACGAAGCCGTCGCCGCTGCAATTGAAGAACACTACAAGCCGCAAGGCCCGTCCGACGTGGTGCCGAAGAACCCGGTTTCGGTTGCCGTTGCGCTGGCCGACAAGCTCGACACGCTGGTTGGCTTCTGGGCGATCGACGAGAAGCCGACAGGTTCGAAAGACCCGTTTGCACTGCGTCGCGCAGCATTGGGCGTGATCCGGTTGCTGCTGTCGCAGGAGTGGAAATTCCCGCTTCTGCCGCTCTTTCGTTCAGCGTTTGCAGCGCTGAAAGAAGGTCAGGTTCAGCGCAAGCTGCGTGAATTTGAAGCCAAACTTGCTGCTGAAAATTCAGGCGATGTCGATGGCGAACAGGATGTTGACAACGCATTGGCCAGCTATGAAAAGCAGGCTCGCGCCGAGGCGGAGGCATCGTCCGAGCCAGTATTGGCCGATCTCCTGTCCTTCCTTCATGACCGTTTCAAGGTGCATCTGAAGGAAGAAGGCGCACGCTACGACGCCATCGACGCAGTGCTTTCACCGGAAGCCGACAATCTGCTGCTGGTCGCGCGTCGTCTGGAAGCGCTGATCGTCTTCATCAATGAGGAAGATGGCAAGAACCTGCTGGCAGGCACCAAGCGCGCCGCCAACATTCTCGCTGCCGAGGAAAAGAAGGGCACCAAGGTTGCAGAGAGCGTAAGCGCTTCCCTTCTCCGTGAAGCGGAAGAAAAGGCGCTGTTCGAAGCGGTTACCCAGGCTTCGCAAGATGCCGAGGCTGCAATTGCCCGTGAAGATTTCAACGGTGCGATGCTGGCACTCGCCAAGCTGCGCGGTCCGGTCGATACATTCTTCGAAAAGGTGCTTGTGAACGACGAGGACGAAAATGTCCGCGCCAATCGTTTGGCATTGCTCGACCAGATTCGTGCGGCAACCGGCAAGGTGGCGGATTTCTCGAAAATCGCTGGCTGATAATCAGCCGCATGCGGCTCCTTTTTCCCTCACCCTGAGGAGCCTCCCTGAGCTTGTCGAAGGGAGGCGTCTCGAAGGGCTGAGGGAAAACGCACAGCGCTTGTCGCGCCTTTCTATTTTGGCTTCTCGATCCTTCGAGACGGGCCCCTACGGGCTTCCTCAGGATGAGGGGCGAGCGGTTGGCACCATTTTTGTTTATTTCAAACTGGGTCTGAGTTCGAGCGAACTGAGGTCGATTTCGTCGGATGCTCCGGCCCAGGGATCGCCGACGACCCGCACCGGATTGGCGGGGTCAAAATCCTCAACCGGCGTAGCGGCAGGCTCAAGCAGATCGTCCGGGACTGGCTGGCCCTGCATACGCGCCATATAGGCACGGGCGCGCTTGCGGCGGGCCTCGATTTCCTTCTGTGCGTCCGTCTCGGCAACCTGCTTTTGCACGCAGGGACCGCAGACCGGCAGGCCATTGGCGCCGATCTTGTCATAGCCGATATAATCTATGGAACCGACCTGATAGGTTGATGGCGTGCGCTCACCTCCGTTTGCGGAAGCAATTGCGGGCAGTCCGATGGCCGTCAGCGAAATAGCGATAAATCGCGATAACATTATTCACCTCACGCATGAATAATATCATCTTGCCCTGAAAAACCTAACAAAACGCAATTTTTCATGCGCAATCATGATCGACTTGCCGCGATTGTGCCCGGATATGGTCCAAGCTTGCTTGCACAGGCGCTTGAGCTTGTGTAGGCAGAACGGGCTTAGAGCGCATTTCGATCTGATTGAGTCAGATCGGCGCTCTAACTGTTTGTTTTGACGCGCATCTTATCCGAAAACCGTTTCACACTTTTCGGGATGCGCTCTAACTTGGGACGCCCGAGAGGCGGAAAACCAGTGACCGATAGTGTCAAATTCGATGATGAGGCAGTCCAGCGCGCAGTAGAAGTGCTGCGGCGCGGCGGTCTTGTCGCCATTCCGACCGAAACAGTCTATGGCCTTGCCGCCGACGCTTCCAACGGCGAGGGTGTGGCCGGTATTTTCGCGGCAAAGGGACGGCCTCAGTTCAACCCACTGATTGCGCATGTGAGCGGCATTGCCATGGCCGAGCGCTATGTCACCTTCGATGCGTTGTCGCGCAAGCTGGCGGAAATGTTCTGGCCCGGCCCGCTGACCATCGTGCTGCCACTGAAGAATAGACAGAATACGGATCGGCCCATCCATCCTCTTGTGACCGCAGGGCTGCAAACCCTTGCCATCCGTATGCCGCTCGGCCGCGTGCGCGATATCATCACGGAACTCGATAGTCCGGTGGCAGCGCCAAGCGCCAACACGTCGGGACGCATCAGCCCGACAAGCGCTCGTGCCGTTGCAGATGATCTGGGCGACAAGCTTGATCTGATCCTCGATGCCGGTCCTTGCGGCGTTGGTGTTGAATCCACCATCGTCAAGGTTGATGGCGATAAAGTGCATCTGCTCCGTCCGGGCGGACTGGCTGCGGAAGAAATCGAGGCAGTCATCGACGAGAAGCTCGTGCGCGCCGACCACACTTCCGCAATTCAGGCACCGGGCATGATGGCGTCGCACTATGCGCCTGATGCTGCGATGCGGCTTGATGTCGGCTCAGTGCAGCCGGGCGAGGCTCTGCTTGCCTTTGGCCCGCAGCGCGTGGCCGGTTCAGATGCGGCAAAGGCGATCATGAACCTGAGCGCTGATGGTAATTTGCGCGAAGCAGCGGCCAATCTGTTCGACTTCATGCGCAGGCTGGACGCGGCAGGTGCCGCCACCATCGCTGTCGAACCTATTCCTTTCGAGGGCCTCGGCGAGGCCATCAATGACCGTCTTAAACGCGCGGCGGCCCCGCGCTAACATCCTCCTATGTAAGAGACAGACTATGCTGGACACCGCTCTGATCGAACGTTTCTCCGCCATCGTGGGCGAAAAGAATGCGCTCACCGCGCCGGAAGATCTCGCCGCTTATCTCATTGAGCAGCGCGATCTCTATCATGGTCGTACGCCGCTTGTTCTTCGTCCGGGTTCGACAGAAGAAGTCGCGGCCATAATGAAACTTGCCAGCGAGACGAAAACGCCTGTGGTGCCGCAGGGTGGCAATACCGGCCTCGTCGGCGGGCAGCAGCCCGACGAAAGCGGCGCGGCCATCATTTTGTCGCTGGGTCGCATGAACCGCATCCGTAATCTCGATACGGTCGGCAATCTGGTAACGCTTGAAGCCGGTGTGATCCTGAAGAACCTTCAGGAAGCTGCTGAAAAAGCCGGTCGCCTGTTTCCGCTGTCACTGGGTGCAGAAGGTTCATGTCAGATCGGCGGTAATCTCGGCTCCAACGCTGGCGGTACGGCAGTGCTTGCCTATGGCAATATGCGTGAGCTTTGCCTTGGCCTCGAAGTCGTGCTGCCAACGGGCGAGATTCTCAACGATCTGCGCTACGTGAAGAAGGACAATACTGGTTACGACCTGAAAGACCTTTTCGTTGGCTCGGAAGGCACGCTTGGAATCATCACGGCAGCCGTGCTGAAAATCTTCCCGCAGCCGAAGGGCAAGGGTGTGGCCTATGCGGGCCTGCGCAATCCGGAAGACGTGCTGAGCCTGTTCCAGCTTGCAACGGAACATGCGGGCCCATCGCTGACCGGCTTCGAATTGATGCCGCGCGTCGGCGTAGAATTCACCGTGCGTCACGTTGATGGCGTGCGCGATCCGCTTGAAAGCCCGCATGACTGGTATGTGCTGATCGATATTTCCTCGTCCCGCTCGGAAGAAGACGCACGCACGACGCTGGAAATGATTCTCACCGAAGCCTTCGAGAACGACATTATTCAGGATGCAGCCATCGCCGAAAGCGTGGCGCAGGCACAGTCCTTCTGGAAAATGCGCGAGGAAATGTCCTGGGCGCAGAAGCCGGAAGGTGGCTCGATCAAGCATGATATTTCCGTGCCGGTTGCTTCCATCCCCGCCTTCATCCACGAAGCCAATGCTGCGACGCTTGAAATGATCCCCGGTGCGCGTATCGTCTGCTTCGGCCATATCGGCGACGGCAATCTGCATTATAACGTTTCGCAGCCTGTCGGCGCTGACAAGGAAGCCTTCCTTGCACGTTGGCACGAACTGAACCACCGTATTCACACGATCGTCGCGAGCTATACGGGGTCGATCTCGGCGGAACATGGCATTGGTCAGCTCAAGCGCGAAGAACTGGCCTTCTTCAAGCAGGATGTTGCGCTCGACCTGATGCGCCGCATCAAGTCGGCCTTCGATCCGGCAGGCATCATGAACCCCGGCAAGGTTCTGTAAAAGTCAGGTTATTCCACGAAGTAAGACGGGCGGTGTTAGAGCGCAGATCTGATTGAATCAGATCTGCGCTCTAACTGTTTTTTTAACGCGCATCTTGTCCGAAAACCGTTTCACACTTTTCGGGATGCGCTTTAACCGCCCGTTTGTTTTAGTAAACGCTTCTTCATAAGAATTTCCGAATTCTTACACCTGGTTGCAATCTGCTAACCAAAGGAAAAGGCAGGAAAAAGTTAACTTAACTCATTAAGCTCATCGGTAATAAACCGCGCCTATTCTCCATCTCAACGAAGAGCAAAAAGCTCGACAAAGGGAAGTCGGAATAACCGGCTCTCAAAAATAAAAAGACAGAGAGACAGAGGCGTCGAAAATGATGAGCAAGGGACTGAAGCCCGATTGGGCAGGACGGGAATTGCGGCTCGATCCGTTTCATTTTCCGCAGGTTGTGAGCTATGCGACCCACGACGGGAGCACCGACGTTACCTTCACCATCAACGAGCGCGGCGCGGTGATCCGGCAGGTTCTACCTTCAAGCGGCCTGCCGATGTCCATCGCCCTCCCGGCCAACGCATTTGTGGGCGTTGCCGCCCGCGCGGTGGAAGATGAGTTCGGCGAAATCACGGTGACGCTGGAGCTGATGCATGAAGATCCACAGCTCTCCGTTCCGTTGCTTGTCGCACATGATCTGACTGACGTTGCCGCCGACTGGCGCGCATGGGCCGCAAGCTTCAATCTGCCGATGATGCTGGTTGAGGAAGACGGTGTCGCCCGCCCGCTTTACGAAAGTACAGGTGCGGTCCGCACCAGCCAGCCGCAAGCTCGTCGTCAGGGACAGGAGCCGCGTCGTCGTCGTCCGCGTTTTCTCGCTCGCCGCAAGACAGGTACGCTTGGCGTCCGTCTGGTGATCTCCGGCAAGGAAATTATCGCAAGGAATTAAATTAGAAAGGGGCGCTTGAGAAAAGCGCCCCCTTCAAAAACTTTGGCTGACCTCCAAAAAGCCCCCGAACGTCTTGGGGCGCATCCCGAAAAGTGGAAACCGGTTTTCGGAAAAGATGCGCCCGCAAAAGAAGACGTTCGGGTTTATTTTTTTCGGCTGAGAAATGCCATGACGGCCTCGCGAGCTTCATCCGAGGTAAGCCGTTCAGCAAAATGTTTGGCCTCACGTGCAATACGTTCGGAAACTTTTTCAGCCGGCATGCGCATCAGCGCACGAGCGATCTGCATGGCCTGCGGCGGCTTGGCAGCGATTTCTTCTGCCGCCTTCATCACTTCCGTTTCCAACGCATCGTCAGCAACGATCTGATAGACAATACCGGCTTCCTGCGCGGCTTCCGCGGTAAATCCATGACCGAGCGCCAGCAGTGCAAATGCTTTCTGATGCCCCATCAACGGTGGTGCCAGCAGGCTGGAAGCTGCTTCCGGCACCAGGCCGAGATCAACGAACGGCGTGCGGAACAAGGCACGCGAGGTTGCAAATGTCAGATCGCAATGCAAGTGGATGGTCGTGCCGATGCCGATGGCAAGGCCATCGACGCCGGAAATGATAGGTTTCTTTGCGCCGGAAAGAGCGCCCAGAAAATCCAGAATGTCATTGCCGAGATTGCCGCCCGACGCAGCAGCCATGAAATCCTGCATGTCATTGCCGGATGAGAATGCACCCGGACTCCCAAGAAACACATGCACACGCACCGCGTCATCGGCATCGCCGTCCGCAAGCGCCTTTGCCATGGTCGCATACATGGCGCGGGTGATGGCGTTCTTCTTGTCGGCACGGTTGAAGCGGATGATCTGGATCGCGCCTTTGCGTTCGATCAGGATATGCTCGCTCATGCTCACGCCTCCAGCGCGGATTTGGCGGCGGCAAGGCTGGCGGCGCCGGTGATGACGGTGTCCTTCAGAGAGGATACTTCGGCGAGTATGTTTTCCGCGAAGAAGCGGCTCAGCACCGCGCGGCTGTTATCGTCGTCGGCAAGTGCCGCACGCGCGAGATAAGCGCCGCCGGAAACGAGCGACAAAAGCCGCTGATAAGGCGTGGCTCCGGCAAGTGCCGCTTCAAGCTGTCCTTCCGCAACCGCCTTTTGCAGCCAATTGGTGGCTTCGCGAGCCTCGGTAATAGCCTTGGAAAGGCGCACGCCGGTTTCGCCGAGTTCCGGGCGATTGGATGCGGTGGCCTTGTCGGCGTCTTCCTGTAATTCTGCAAGGAAACCCTTGATATGTTCACCGTTCCCGAGGGGAAGCTTGCGCGCCACAAGGTCGATGGCCTGAATGCCGTTGGTACCTTCGTAGATCGGGGTGATGCGGGCATCGCGCAGCAATTGCGCAGCACCTGTCTCTTCGATGAAGCCCATGCCGCCGTGAATCTGGATGCCGAGCGAAGCGACATCCACACCTGCGTCGGTCGCAAAACTCTTGGCGAGCGGCGTCAGCAGACCGGCGCGATCCGACCAGAACTGCTGGTCTGCACCGTCCGTCGCATGGCTCATGTCGATGGCATGAGCGCAGGAATAGGTGATCGAACGGGCAACCTGCGTCAGCGCCTTCATGGTCAACAACATGCGCTGCACGTCCGGGTGCTCGATGATCGGGCTCATGCCGTCTTTCGGGTCAGCACCGACGGCGCGGCCCTGCTTGCGTTCCTTGGCATAGGCAAGGGCCTGCTGATAGGCGGCTTCGGCAACGCCGACACCCTGAATGCCGACAAGAAGACGGGCATTGTTCATCATGGTGAACATGCAGGCCAGACCGCGATTTTCCTCGCCGATCAGATAGCCGACTGCCCCCTGTTCCTCACCTTTCACGAAACCATCGCCATAGATCATGGTGCAGGTTGGCGAGGCATGGATGCCCATCTTGTGTTCGAGGCCGGAGCAGAAAAGATCGTTTCTGCGGCCAAGCGAGCCGTCGTTGTTGACAAGGAATTTCGGTACCAGAAATAGCGAAATGCCCTTCGTTCCGGCTGGGGCATCGGGCAGGCGGGCCAGTACCAGATGCACGATGTTGTCGGTCAGGTCATGCTCGCCATAAGTGATGAATATCTTCTGGCCGAAGATGCGGTAGCTGCCGTCATCGGCGCGTTCCGCACGGGTGCGAAGGACACCAAGATCGGAGCCGGCGTGTGGTTCGGTCAGGTTCATCGTGCCCATCCACTCGCCGCTGATGAGCTTTTCGAGATAGATGTCCTTCAATTCCTTGGAGGCGTGTTTTTCGACCGCTTCGACGGCACCCATGGTCAGCGTCGGGGCGATGGCGAAGGCCAGTGTGCCGGAATTCCACATTTCGCTCACTGCCACCGACATCATCGTGGGCAGGCCCTGGCCGCCATAGTCCGGCGTGCCGGTCAGCGAGTTCCAGCCGCCTTCGATCCAGTCGCGGTAAAGTTCTTTCCAGCCCGGCGCGGTCGTAACGACACCGTCCTTGACGGTGGCGCCGTGCTTGTCGCCGGTGATGCGCAGCGGTTCGATCCGCTCGGAAGCAAACTTGCCGGCTTCTTCCAGAATGGCGGCGGCAAGATCGGCGGAAAATTCAGGGAAGCGATTGTCGTCGAGGGCTTTCTCCAACCCTGCAACCTTCATCAGCGTATGGGAAATTTCAGAAACCGGCGCGCGATACATCTTTCCTCCGAGTATGTTTCGCGGACTTCTCCTCGGAAGTCCGCCCTGCGCCGGTGCTTCATGCAATCCGGCAGGAGCCATTTTGGCTGTTCAATACAAGAGCTATCGGCTTATTACGTAAACGTCAATATTATGCAGCGGCTTCACAGCCATTTGTATGGAGGTGAACAAACCAGGCATTATCCGCCTGTGAGGACCGAAACTTGGCCGTTGCAGATTGCTGTCGAGGCTATTTCTTGTCGGCTGGGGTTTCCCGTTCCACGGCGCGCCAGCCGATATCAGAGCGGTAAAAGCCTTCCGGCCAGTCGATGAGCTTCACGGCTTCATAAGCGCGCGCCTGTGCCTCGGCGACCGTTTCGGCAATGGCGGTGATGTTGAGCACGCGGCCTCCGCTGGCGACGATGTTGCCATCCTTCTCCGCCGTTCCCGCGTGGAAAAGCTTGACGCCATCAATGCCTTCGAGCTTGTCGAGATCGCGGATGACGCTGCCCTTCTTCACATTGGATGGATAGCCTTCTGCAGCCATCACCACCGTCAGCGCGGGCTGGTCTTTCCAGTCGAGCGAAACCTGATCCAGCGTGCCATCCACGGCGGCATTGATGAGCGTGAGCAGGTCGCTGTTGAGGCGCATCATCAGCACCTGGCATTCCGGATCACCGAAACGGGTGTTGTATTCGATGAGCTTCGGACCGTCCTTGCCGATCATCAGGCCGAGGAACAGGATGCCGGAGAATGGCGCGCCGATTTCAGCCATGCCGCGCATGGTGGGTTCGATCAGTTCGCGCATGGTGCGTTCGACAATTTCAGGCGTCATCACCGGAGCCGGAGCATAAGCACCCATACCGCCGGTGTTCGGGCCGGTATCGCCGTCGCCGACGCGCTTGTGGTCCTGCGCCGAGCCGAGCGGCAAGGCGGTCTTGCCATCGCAGATGCAGAAGAAGCTTGCTTCTTCACCGTCCAGAAACTCTTCGACCACCACCTCGGCACCGGCGGAACCGAATGCGCCCTCGAAACAGGCATCCACGGCGTCGAGCGCTTCATCGAGCGTCATCGCAACAACCACGCCCTTGCCTGCGGCAAGCCCGTCGGCCTTCACGACGATGGGCGCGCCTTGCTGGCGGATATAGGCCTTAGCCTTGGGCGCATTGTTGAAACGGCCATAAGCGCCCGTTGGAATATCGAAGCGTGCACAAAGATCCTTCGTGAAGCCCTTCGACCCTTCAAGCTGTGCCGCCGCCTTGGAAGGGCCGAACACGCGGATACCTTCGGCGCGCATTTCATCGGCAAGCCCGGCGACAAGTGGCGCTTCCGGCCCAACCACGACGAGATCGATCTTCTTGTCCGTGGCGAAGGCGATCAGTGCCTGATGGTCATCGACGCTGATGTCTACCAGTTCCGCAACCGTTGCAATGCCCGGATTGCCGGGAGCGCAATAGAGTTTCGTCAATGACGGAGAAGCGGACAGTTTCCAGGCAAGAGCATGTTCACGACCGCCAGAACCGATTAAAAGAACTCTCATTGCTTGCTCCGTCTTCGTCGGGGTTATAGTGATGGCTGCATATATCAAGGATTTTGCCATGTCACAGCCCGAACTACACGGATCGATTCAGTCACGCAATGCGCAAGGGCGCGTAAAGGACGCTCCGTCGGGCCATTGGGTCTATAAGTTGCTGCCGCATTGGCTCTGGCCCTATGCACAGCTTGCGCGCTGGGATCGTCCTATCGGATGGCAACTATTGCTCTGGCCATGCTGGTGGTCCGCAGCGCTGGTGGCGGGTGCGGGCGCCAAGCCGGGCGACGGTGCCTGGGCCGTTATGCCTTCGATCTGGCATCTCGTTCTGTTTCTGGTCGGCGCCATTGCCATGCGCGGTGCCGGTTGCACCTATAACGATCTTGTCGATCAGGATATTGACGACAAGGTGGATCGCACGCGTTCAAGGCCGCTGCCCTCGGGGCAGGTGACACGCGGTCAGGCCAAGCTGTTTCTGGTCTTGCAGGCGCTGGTTGGCCTTGGTGTGGTGCTGCAGTTCAACTGGTTTTCCATCGGGCTTGGCATTTTCTCACTTCTGATCGTTGCCGCCTATCCTTTCATGAAGCGCATTACCAACTGGCCGCAATTCGTGCTTGGTCTTGCTTTCTCATGGGGCGCACTCATGGGCTGGGCCGCGGTGGAAGGCTCGCTCAGTCTCGCGCCGGTGTTGCTCTATATCGGCGCGATCCTGTGGACGATTGGCTATGACACGATCTATGCGCATCAGGACAAGGAAGACGATGCGCTGGTGGGCGTGCGCTCCACGGCGCGTCTGTTCGGCAAGCACACCAAGACGGCGCTGATGATCCTTTATGGTGGCGCTATCGGCTTCTTCGCAGCGGCTTTCGCCGTGGCTGAGGTGCCGATGCCAGCACTGGCCGGATTGCTTGCTGCGGGCGTGCATCTCTATCGCCAGATCATCGTGCTCGATATCGACAATCCCGATCAGTGCCTGAAACTGTTCAAATCCAACAATATTGTGGGCTGGCTGATTTTCCTCGGGCTTGTTCTGGGAAGCCTCTGGGTGGCGGTCAAGCCGCTGGTATAAAGAAGAAGGCCACCGTTTCCGGTGGCCTTTTTGTTGGCGGGTTACGGATAGAGCCGTTCCTTGTTCCAGTCGCCCTCCGGTGTCGGGCGTGTAAACAGCACCCGGTCATGCAGGCGGAAGGCTCTGTCATGCCAGAATTCAATCGAAACCGGGCGAATACGGAATCCCGACCAGTAGGACGGGCGAGGAATATCGCCGATGGCATATTTTGCGGTATATTCCGCAACTGCCTTTTCCAGCGCGAACCGGCTTTCCAGCGGGCGTGATTGCTTGGACGCCCAGGCACCGATGCGGCTGCCACGCGGGCGGGAAGCGTAATAGGCATCGGCCTCGGCATCGCTGACTTTCTCCACCGCGCCGCGCACGCGCACTTGACGGCGCAGCGTCTTCCAATGGAAGCACATCGCGGCCTTTTCCGCCGACAGAATTTCCTTGCCTTTGGTGCTTTCATAATTGGTGTAGAAAACGAACCCCTGTTCGTCGAAATCCTTCAGCAGCACCATGCGCACATTGGGCAAGCCATCGGGATCGACGGTTGCCAGTGCGACCGCGTTGGGATCGTTCGGTTCGCTTTCTTTGGCATCGACCAGCCAATCGGCAAAGAGTTTGAATGGTTGGGAGGATTCGGTGAAGTCGTCGCTTGCGTTTGTCATTTTGGGTAATTCAACAGCCTGTCGGAAAATCGCGGCTCATCCCGCAAAGGAATCCCCGCCAAAGAAACCCCAATGGGGCGTGTCGGGAGGGAGCTTCTTCGATAACCGGCATTTTGTCCATGACTTTACCGGGATGCGTCGTCGCAGGAGCCAATCCAGCTTTACTTAGCAGGCAACTTCTTGTAGGGCGCCGATCAAGGTAGGGGCCATGCCAAAACTCGATTTCCTGACGCTTTATATTGTAATCTTCTTAAATTCGCTGACGGTTTGCATAATCTGGACCGCCATCGCTTTATCTTATCGTAAATTCCGGCCTGCAAGGATCTGGCTTCTCTCGACCGCGCTCATGCTGGTCGGAGGCTTCGTTCTGTCACTGCAAGGAAATGAAGGCGCGTTCTGGCCCGCGGTCATCGGCAATACGATCATCATCTACGGCTTCTGCCTTGCCTTTGTCGGAACGCGTTACTTTTACGGCGAAAAAGGCGGCTGGTGGATGGCGATGGGAATATCGCTCGCAAGTTTCTCAGTCATGGCGGCGTTTTATGCAAGCTGGCAGGGACGCAATATCGTCTATGCAGTGGGACAGTCGGTGCCCATGGCGATGACGGTTTATTATCTGGCCCGGCAGAAGCGCATCGGTCTCGGTGGCCAGATTGCGATCGTTGCGTTTGCGCTTGGCATTATCGGACACGCCATCGAGACGGCCTTGAATATTGCCGCATGGGCCGGAGAGTTCGATCAGGCGCTGTACTTTACCATCGAAAGCTACGCGCTTGTCTGTGTGATCTATAGTGGCGTGGTCTGGAATTTCGGTTTCATCGTTATGGCGATGAATCGTCTGCACGGCGACATGGCCAAAGTCGCGGAGACGGATGAACTGACGGGGCTTCCGAACCGTCGCCATTTCATGAAAAGGCTGACGAGGGCTGAACTGGCCTTCAGCGAAGACGGCACAGCCTATAGCGTCCTGCTGATCGATATCGATAATTTCAAGCAATGGAACGACACATACGGCCATGCGCTGGGCGATCAGGCACTTGCACATTTTGCCGATGTTGCAGCCGACATACTGGATCGACGTGGCGTACTGGCACGCCTTGGGGGCGACGAATTTTCGGTTCTGCTTTCCAAGATGCACGAGCGGGAAGCGACCGGGATCGCGCGCGAAATTGTTGCCGCAATCAACGACGCACCGCTTGTATTCAACGGTCAGAAGCTCGCCATGACCGTCAGCATCGGCATAGCAGGCGAGGAAGCTGGCAGTGAGACGAGTGACCTCGACGTTTTCGCCCGGGCCGATCTTGCGCTTTACAAGGTCAAGCAGGCGGGCCGAAACGGCTATGCAACCCGCACAACAACAGTGAATGCGCCCCTTTCTCTTTCTCGCGGAGACAGCCGGGGGCACAGAAAACCGGGAGCATCGTTTGACGGCTGAATAAAGTGGGGAGTTGGGCGTTGTGCTCTGATTCCGATTTGTTTACCTTCCCGGCACACTGCTTGTTAACTCAAGCTCATCCATAATCCCTGCATCTTTAGCGTGTAGAAATAAGGGAATAACGTTGGCTGTCGCGACGGTTCGCCACAAAGACAATCTCTGGAGCCTGAGTTGTGGCACAAATGCGCTGCGCAAGGCCGCGATTGGCATCTGCGTCTTTTCGCTTGCCGGTTGCGCCATGGGTGGTGTGAGCATCGAAAAAGCTGCTCCCGATTCTTCCACGATCACCGGATCAGTAATGCAGCCGCAGCCGGTGGAAACCGATACCGGCAAGCTTTCCGATCAATCCGCTATAAAGAACGTTGTTTCCGCGCTCAATTTCATGGAATGGGGCAAAAAGCCTGTACCATGGGCCAACCCCGAAACGGGCAGCCAGGGCACGATCACGACGATTGCCGAGAACAGCAAGAACAATCAGCTTTGCCGTGAGTTCGAAACCTCGCGTGAAGCTTTCGACGGTGTTTCCATTTATCGCGGCGAGACTTGCATGCAGCGTGGCGGTCAATGGACGGTGACTTCTTTCGCTCCGATCTGAATGTCAGATCCGAAAACCGCCTGTCCTCCTGCCGCTTTTTGATCTGGACACGGAAAAGAAAAGCTCGGCCTGACTGGAACTTTTCCGGCCGGATGCGCATATTATGGGCAACGAATCCTATGTATCTCACAGTATTTTCCTGAAAGAGGAACTATATGCGCGATCCCTATACCGTGCTGGGCGTCGCCAAAACGGCGAAGCCCGAGGAAATAAAATCGGCTTTTCGCAAACTGGCCAAAAAGCACCATCCGGATCAGAACAAGGACGATCCGAAGGCGCAGGAGCACTTTGCAGAACTGAACCAGGCCTATGAAATTCTGGGTGACAAAGACAAGCGCGGACAATTCGACCGTGGCGAAATCGATGCCGAAGGCAAGCCCGCGTTTCAGGGTTTCACCGGCGGGCAAGGTTTCGGCGGCAGTCACGGCGACCCGTTTGCCGGTTTCAGGCAAGGTGGCGGCGGCAATGGCCATTTCGAATTTCGTTCCGGGCCCGGTGGCTCTCAGCAAGGCGGCTTCGGCGGTGCGGAAGATATTCTGAACGATCTTTTCGGCGGCGCTTTTGGTGGAGGCGCCCGCGCTGGCGGTGCGCGCCAGCGTGGCCCGGCCAAGGGAGCCGACCTTTCGGCATCAATCGATATTACGCTGGAACAGGCGGTCGGTGCGGAAAAGGTCGAGGCGATCTTTCCGAATGGCAAGCATCTGAAGATCAAACTGCCGAAATTCATCGAAGACGGGCAGACCATCCGCCTGAAAGGGCAGGGCGAACCGTCGATGGGCGGGACGGCGGGTGATGCGCTCGTTACGATTCACTTCAAGGCGCATCCGCGGTTTCGACTGGAAGGACGCGACGTTCATATAGATCTGCCGGTTGAACTTGCCGACGCCGTTCTTGGTGGCAAGCAGGAAGTCGAAACACTCGATGGACGGATTGCAGTGAAAATACCGGCCTGGTCGAGTTCTGATCGCGTGCTGCGCCTGAAAGAAAAAGGCCTTCCGCTGAAAGCTGGCGGGCGCGGTGACCTGTACGTGCATGTGCGGATCATGCTGCCGGAAGGCGGCGACAAGGAACTGGAGGAATTCCTGCAAAAGCGCAAAGTTGCCTAACTTCATATTCAATCGGTTCAAGCCGGGTGTTGTCTCTTTGCGGCAGTAAAGTGACAATGCCCGGCTTTTTCACTGCAATTGCTTGAAGGAGAGCCGAGCCTGTGCGATAGGGCAAGAAGTTAATTGTTTCAATGAGGACCCCTAATGACCGCACAGTCAGGTTTGTTGCAGGGCAAGCGTGGATTGATTCTGGGCGTCGCCAACAACCGCTCCATTGCATGGGGTATTGCCAAGGCCGCTCGCGATGCAGGCGCAGAGCTCGCATTCACCTATCAGGGCGATGCATTGAAGAAGCGGGTCGAACCGCTGGCTGAAGAACTTGGCGCATTCGTTGCCGGACATTGCGATGTGGCTGATGCTGCCAGCATCGATGCTGTTTTCGAAACGCTTGAAAAGAAGTGGGGCAAGCTCGACTTCGTCGTGCACGCCATCGGCTTTTCCGACAAGGATGAGCTGACGGGCCGTTATGTCGATACGTCGGAAGCCAATTTCACCAATACGATGCTGATCTCGGTCTACTCGCTGACGGCGATTTCTCGCCGTGCGGAAAAGCTGATGGCTGATGGCGGTTCTATCCTGACGCTGACTTATTACGGCGCCGAGAAGGTCATGCCGAACTATAATGTCATGGGTGTGGCCAAGGCTGCTCTCGAAGCAAGCGTGAAATACCTGGCCGTTGACCTTGGCCCGCAGAACATTCGCGTTAATGCAATCTCGGCTGGTCCGATCAAGACGCTTGCCGCTTCGGGCATTGGTGATTTCCGCTACATCCTCAAGTGGAACGAGTACAACGCGCCGCTGCGTCGTACCGTCACCATCGAGGAAGTGGGCGATGTCGGCCTCTATTTCCTTTCCGACCTGTCCCGTTCGGTGACCGGCGAAGTCCACCACGCGGATAGCGGCTATCATGTCATCGGCATGAAGGCGGTTGACGCTCCGGATATTTCGGTCGTGAAAGACTGAAGCAGCGAATACAAAATCCCGAAAAGTTGACCGGCTTTTCGGGATTTTTCTTTGTCCTTTCCGATGCGGAAAGTTATCCAGATTATTCATTGACGACAGATAGAGGTAGGGCTGTGGCTCGGGAGATCATCTACTTTTCGCGTCACGGTGAGACGGACTGGAATGTTTCGCAGCGCATTCAGGGACAGCTCGATATCGATATCAACGATAATGGGCGCAGCCAGGCCGACCGTAACGGCGACATGCTGAAATCGCTGATCGGTGACGGCGCAGGCTTTGACTTCGTTGCAAGCCCGCTACGCCGCACCCGCGAGACGATGGAGCGCATTCGTCTGCGCATGGGGCTCGATCCTTACGATTACCGTACTGACCCGCAACTGATGGAAGTCAATTTCGGCGACTGGCAGGGCTTCATGATGGAAGACATTGCCAAGGAGCGGGAGGATCTTCTGGAAGCACGCGCCCGCGACAAGTGGAATTTCGTGCCGCCGGGTACAACCGCCGAAAGCTATATGGGCCTCTCGCGCCGTATCGGGCGCTGGGTGGAAGCTGTGGAATGGCCGACTGTCTGCGTGACGCATGGCGGCTGCATTCGCACGCTGTTTTACCTTTACGGCGATATGGATGGCCATACCGCTGCCAATCTTTCCATCCCGCAGGACAAGATTCTGAAGTTCGAAAACGGCAAGCTTGAGTGGGTTTGAATGCGGAAATGAACTGAGCGGCTCAAGTGCCGCTCTTTCTTCTTCCGGGATAAGGCTCTGAGCTTACGGCGCTTCCTGAATGTCGGTGATGAAGCGCGTGCTGTCGACCATATCGTAGATGATGAGGACTTTCATGCCCTTGTTGATCGCACTGTAATCGAACTCGCCGGGCAGCTTGTATGTCTGGCCGTCATCCAGCGTTATGGTTTCGCTGTCCTTGTTGATACCGGTGATCTTGCCTTCGGCATCGTCTGCCATCGCCACTGTCGAGAAGAGCGACGCCACGATGAGAATTAATCCGACCAGATAATGCATGACTTTCCGTTCCTTTGGTTGTGCCTCGGGTTGGGTTGTCGCCTGACCGATTCGACACGATTGTCGCTACGAAGTGTTTCAGCGCCTTGCGCCCTGTATCCCACAGTGTAGCGTGCGGAATGTGTCAAAAAAAATGCCGGATATCGATCTTCAGAAGGAAATTTTACGTCACCAAAGAGCTTGATTTGACCGGCGTCAAAAAGCTCAATAAAACCGGCCCGTAAAGTAGCTGCTCTCTCCTTGACCTGCTGCGGACAAGGACAATTTATTCAGGCGTCGCGCATGTCTCACAATAGTTTCGGTCATCTGTTCCGCGTAACCACCTGGGGCGAAAGCCACGGTCTGGCGCTCGGTTGCGTTGTTGACGGCTGCCCGCCCGGCATCACGTTTACGGAAGCCGAAATTCAGGCCTATCTCGACAAGCGCAAACCCGGCCAGTCCAAATATACGACGCAGCGCCGTGAGCCGGATCAGGTTCGCGTGCTTTCCGGTGTTCTTCTCGGCGACGACGGCGTCACCATGACGACGACCGGTACGCCGATCTCGATGATGATCGAGAACACCGATCAGCGCTCGAAGGATTATGGCGAGATTGCCCGCCAGTATCGTCCGGGCCATGCCGATTATACTTATGACGTCAAATACGGCATTCGCGACTATCGCGGCGGCGGGCGTTCGTCGGCGCGCGAAACGGCGGCCCGTGTTGCAGCAGGCGCCATCGCCCGCAAGATCGTGCCGGGGCTGGAAGTCAAGGGCGCGCTGGTCGCCATGGGTGTGCATGGTATCGACCGCCGCCGCTGGAACTGGTCCGAAGTGGACAACAATCCTTTCTTCTCGCCGGATGCAGGTTCGGTCGAGCTGTTTGCGGATTATCTCGATGGTATCCGCAAGAGCGGATCGTCGGTTGGCGCGGTCATCGAGATCGTTGCTGAAGGTGTGCCTGCTGGTATCGGAGCGCCGATCTACGGCAAGCTCGATCAGGATATTGCAAGCCTGCTGATGTCGATCAACGCCGTGAAGGGTGTGGAAATCGGCAACGGTTTCGAGGCTGCCCGTCTCACCGGTGAAGAAAACGCTGACGAAATGCGTATGGGTAATGACGGCAAGCCGCTGTTTTTGTCCAATCATGCCGGCGGCATCCTGGGCGGTATTGCGACAGGCGCGCCGGTGGTGGCGCGTTTCGCGGTTAAGCCAACCTCGTCGATCCTGACGCCGCGCCGCTCCATCGACAAGGATGGCAAGGAAGTGGATGTGATGACCAAGGGCCGTCACGATCCATGTGTGGGTATTCGCGCCGTGCCGATCGGTGAGGCGATGGTGGCATGCGCAATTGCCGATCATTATCTGCGTCACCGCGGCCAAACTGGCCGCGTCTGAATAACTTGGGGCCAAACTGGCCGCGTTTGATTGAATTAGGCCAGACTGGCCATATCTGACCGACGATTGGGCCCGTTGGTTGCCTGACATATAGAGGTCGAAATGAGCTATAATCAGAAACAGGTCGTGGATGCGCTTCGCGCTTTTGAACGCGGCGAAATCGTTGTGGTCATGGATGATGACGGGCGCGAGAACGAAGGCGACCTGATCGTTGCCGCCGTGCATTGCACCCCGGAAAAGATGGCCTTCATCGTCCGCCACACGTCCGGTATCGTGTGCACGCCGATGACCCGCGACGAAGCCAAGCGCCTCAACCTCGCACCGATGGTTGCCGAAAATGAATCCGCTCACACGACGGCGTTCACTGTAACGGTTGATTATCGCCATGGCACGACGACCGGCATTTCGGCGGAAGATCGCACATTGACGGTGCGCAATCTGGCGAACCCAAATGCTGGTGCTTCGGACTTTGTGCGTCCCGGCCATATTTTCCCGCTGGTTGCCCGCGAAGGCGGCGTTTTGATGCGCTCCGGCCATACGGAAGCCGCTGTCGATCTCTGCAAGCTCGCGAATCTGCCGCCCATCGGCGTCATCTGCGAGCTGGTCAACGATGACGGTTCCGTCATGCGCGGTCCGGATGTGAAGGCCTTTGCCGAAAAGCACACGCTGCATCGGGTCACGGTTGCCGACCTCATCGCCTATCGCCAGCGTAAGGAAACTTTGGTCAAGCGCGTTGGCGACGCGCCGGTCAAGACCTGTGCAGGTGCGGCCCATGCCTACACTTACGAACTGCCATGGGAACCCATGCAGCACGTGGCTGTTGTGTTTGGCGATATTCGTGACGGCGAGGAAGTGCCGGTCCGTCTGCATCGCGAAGATGTGCTGAACGATGTCTTCGGCAAGGGTGGCAGCAATCTCGATGCCATCATGGAAAAGATGGGCAAGGAAGGCCGGGGCGTGCTGGTTTATCTGCGCGAAGGCTCTGTCGGCGTACGCTCGGATCACCACGACACTCGCGCTCGCGATGTGATCCAGAGCGACCATGAAAGCCATGCCGAAGCGGTTGCCCGCGAGGAAGAGTGGCGTCAGATCGGCCTCGGAGCGCAGATATTGAAGGATCTCGGCATTACGTCGATTGTGCTTCTGGCGTCGCGCGAGCGTCATTATGTTGGCCTTGAAGGTTTCGGCATCAACATCGCCCGCACCGAAATCATCTAACTTCGTATCAGACAGATTGGGCACATGGTCGTCATGGCCATGTGCCGGTGAGATGCTATAGTGAATCTATGACGACACGGCTTTACTGGCATCCGATCTATCTTGAACACCTGACCCCGCCCGGCCATCCCGAGCGCCCGGATCGTATCCGGGCGTTGATGAGTGAACTGGAGGGGCCGGATTTCTATCGACTCGATCGGGTGGAAGCGCCACGCGCCGACGAGGCGGCCGTGCTTCTTGCGCATCCTGAAAAACATCTGGAAGCCATACGCGCCGGAATACCGAAACCGCCCTCGGACGAGGAAGCTCCGCCGCCGGTGGTGAAGCTCGACGGCGACACCTATGTCAGTCCGAAAAGCATGGATGCCGCACTGACGGCCATCGGTGCTGCGACGGCGGCGGTTGACGATGTATTTTCCGGCGCGGCGAACAATGCGTTCGTTGCTGCCCGTCCGCCGGGACATCATGCCGAGCGTTCCACCGCGATGGGCTTTTGCCTGTTCAACAATATTGCGATTGCAGCCCGCCATGCGCAGAGCCATCATGGCGCTGAACGCGTTGCAATCGTGGATTGGGATGTCCATCACGGCAACGGGACGCAGGATATTTTCAAGGACGATCCAAGCGTCCTGTTCTGTTCGACGCATCAATTTCCCCTTTATCCCGGCACAGGGGCGAAGGATGAAACCGGCGTCGGCAACATTTTCAATGCGCCGCTTTCGCCCGATACGGGGAGCCGTGAATTCCGCGAGGCATTTAATAGTCGTGTATTGCCCGCTTTGGACAATTTCCGGCCAGATTTGATCCTTATTTCGGCGGGCTTCGATGCTCATTTTCGTGACCCGCTGGCCGAGCTCAATCTCGACGAAGCGGATTTTGACTGGGCGACAGGCAAACTCATGGAACGGGCGGAAAGGTTCTGCGATCACCGGCTAGTGAGTGTGCTTGAAGGTGGATATGATCTAGAGGGCTTGTCGCAGTCCGCGTCTACGCATATTACGCGGCTGTTGAAAGGATGAATCATGGTGACCGAACCGTCCAACCCCGATATTGCAGTGATGAGCTTCGAGGATGCGTTAAAGCAGCTCGAGAAGATCGTCGACGATCTGGAGCGGGGCGATGTGCCGCTGGAGGAATCCATTCGTATCTATGAACGCGGCGAAGCCCTGAAGAAGCATTGCGATACGCTTTTGAAATCGGCCGAGGACAAGGTGGAGAAGATTCGCATTGGCCGCGACGGTCAGCCGGTCGGAACCGAACCGCTTGATCCCGAATAAAATCAATTAAATTAATGATTTGAGCTGCGTGACATAAGGCGCCAGAACGCCGCTCAGCATGTAGGGGCCAAGGCCCCAGGCCAGCGTCCACCCTGCGGCGCCGATCATATTGGCTGCCAGAAAATGCAGCGGGTTCATTTTCATTGAACCCGCGACGATGCCGTTGAGCTGCCGCAACAGCACGACAAAACGCGCAGTCGCCACAACATAAATTCCCTTGCTATCGAAGAGTTTCTCGAACTGCTCCAGCCGTTCCGGCGTGAGCTTCACGAGATGCCCATATCTGAGAAGCAGGCGGCGCCCGCCAAAACGGCCGATCAGATATCCCGTACAATCGCCAAGCACCGCGCCAACAAAGACCGCCAGAAGCACGACTTCGATGTTCAGTGTTCCATGCAGGGCAAGCAACGAGCTTGCTATCAGGGCGCTTTCACCCGGTAACGGTGCGCCGAAAGACTCAAAATACACGATGAAGAAAAGCGCCAGCGCGCCATAGGCGGCGATATAGGGTTCCAGAAAACTCATTAGAGCATTTCCTGTTTTTCATGAATCATTGGAAATGCTCTATCTATTTGTTTTCACGCGCACCTTATCCGAAAACCGTTTCACACTTTTCGGGATGCGCTCTAATTGGCGGTCTTTCCACAACAGAATTAAAAAGGCTCCGGACCAGCCGGAGCCTGAATTTCATGATATAATATCAGCCGATGGAACGTTTGCCTGAGATGGCATGGTAGATCCACAACACGACGACAGCGCCGATGACGGAAACGATCAGGCTGTATATGTTGAGGCCGGTGACGCCCTGTGCGCCGAAGAAAGTGAAAATGACGCCGCCGATGATGGCGCCGACAATGCCGAGAGCAATATCCAGAAACATGCCCTGGCCACTTTTATTGACAATCTTGCTGCCGATGAAGCCGGCAATCAAGCCTAGTATTATCCAGCTTATAACAGACATCTAATATCTCCCGATGCGTAAATACACTTTTGCATCACGCACTTAGGAAATTTTCACACTGCTACAAAATTTGCAAGGTATAATGCTTGTCAAATTGGGAAACCTATTTAACTTTAACTTACCGAATGCACCGTTGGCATCGGATAACAGGGAGTATCGTGTGATGGGAAGTTATGACGACAACTCGGGCAATTCGCCGATTCCTGGCGGCAGCCTCGCGAAACCGGTTCTGATTGCGCTCGGCGCCCTGCTGATCGGTAAGATGCTGAAGGGTGGCAGTGATGATACGGCGGCTACGCAGGCACAGCCTGTGCCTGTGCCGGATCAGTCGCAGGCAGGCGGTGGCCTGCTCGGCGGTATCCTTGGCGGACTCGGTGGTCTGCTTGGCGGCGCGGCGGCTGGCAATGCCTCTGCGGCTCCCTCCGCTCCGGGTTCTCTTGGCGGAGGACTTGGTGGTCTCCTTGATCAACTGAAACAGGCTGGCCTTGGCGATAAAGTGGATTCCTGGGTCGGTCAGGGCGATAATCACCAGATCGAGCCGGGTCAGCTCGGCGATGCGCTTGGCCAGAAAACGCTGAGCGAAATCGCCCAGCATGCCGGTATCGACCAGCAGGAACTTCTCAACCAGCTTTCGCAGGTTCTGCCGGGACTGGTGGACAAGCTGACCGCAAACGGGCAAGTTCCCGATGCCAGCACGCTTTCGAAGCTGTTGCAGGGACGCTGACGAGATTTACATCATGATTGAACCGCACCGCTCGTCGGTGCGGTTTTGTTTTGGGGATAGTTTCGATAAAGTGAAACCACCGCTTATATAAGCACCGTAGATCAACGGCTGGAGTTGCGTTTCATGAGTTTCTTTCCGTGTCCTGATCCGGTTCTTGGCGACAAGACCTCGGTTGACAGCATCGAAACGCTGGTCATTCCCCGCACGAGTGACATTGGCGGGCTGGAAGTGCGGCGAGCCTTGCCGACGGTACGTCGCCGTCTGGTGGGCCCGTTCATTTTCTTCGATCGCATGGGACCGGCTGTTCTGCGGGATGGTGATGCACTGGATGTGCGCCCGCATCCGCATATCGGTCTTTCGACGGTGACCTATCTGTTTGACGGGCATATTCGTCACAGAGACAGCCTTGGCACTGAAATGGTTATCCGTCCCGGTGACGTGAACCTGATGACCGCAGGCCGCGGCATTGTGCATTGCGAGCGGTCTCCGGAAGAGGAACGCAACGGACCATTATCAATTTCCGGTATCCAGACCTGGCTCGCACTCCCCGATGCGCTGGAAGAAATCAGCCCTGAGTTTTTTCACACCAATGCGCCGGATTTGCCGGTGATGGAGGACCGTGATTTCTCCGGTCGGCTGATCATGGGTTCCATGCTTGGTGTGAAGTCTCCCGTGATTCAGCACGCCGATACGCTTTATGCGGATATTCGCATAGCGCCGAACGGGCGCTTTCCGATCCCGCCCGTGGCCGAAGAACGCGCTATCTATACGCTGCAGGGAAATGTCGGCATTGGCGGCGAAGTGTTTCCACCGGATCGCTTGCTGGCGTTTCGTCTCGGTGACGATATTATCGTGCAGGCCGGGCCGGAAGGCGCGCATATCATGCTTTTTGGCGGCGCGGCGCTTGGTTCGAAGCGCTATGTATGGTGGAATTTCGTATCCTCTTCGCGGGAGAGGATAGAGCAGGCCAAGGAAGAATGGCGCACCGGGCGTTTTGATATCGTGCCCGGTGACGAGAAGGATTTCATACCTTTGCCTGAATGAAGATAACAAGCTGGACCATAGGACACGATGTCCCGCCCTGCTTGATCCCGTCGCGTTGCTGTTATACCGACAACAAAGCCTAACCAGAAACAGGTTGTTTTAATGTCCCGACCTATGACCCCATTGCTTGACAAGGCGCCGACCCCGGAAGCCCTGCGTGCATTGCCGGAATCCGATCTGCCACAACTCACGCAGGAATTGCGTGCAGAGTTGATTGACGTGGTTTCGACCACCGGCGGGCATCTAGGCGCGGGACTGGGTGTGGTGGAGCTGACGGTGGCATTGCATCACGTCTTCAACACGCCGCATGACCGCATCATCTGGGACGTTGGCCATCAGGCCTATCCGCACAAGATTCTGACCGGGCGCCGCGACCGTATCCGCACATTGCGCCAGACCGGTGGCCTGTCGGGTTTCACCAAGCGCAATGAAAGTGAATATGATCCTTTCGGCGCGGCGCATTCATCGACATCGATTTCCGCCGGTCTCGGCATGGCGGTCGCTTCCGATCTTTCGGGCGAAAAGCGCAATGTGATTGCAGTCATCGGCGATGGGTCGATGTCGGCAGGCATGGCCTATGAGGCGATGAACAATGCCGGAGCGCTTGATGCCCGCCTTGTCGTCATCCTGAACGATAACGACATGTCGATTGCGCCGCCAACCGGCGCCATGAGCGCCTATCTGGCACGTCTCGTCTCCGGCAAGACCTATCGCAGCGTTCGCGAGGCCGCCAAACAGGTCGCCAAGAAACTACCGAAGTTCCTGCAGGACAAAGCCCGCAAATCGGAAGAATATGCGCGTGCCTTCTTCACCGGCGGCACCCTGTTCGAGGAGCTGGGCTTCTATTATGTCGGTCCCATCGACGGACATAATCTGGATCATCTGCTGCCGATCCTGAAAAATGTGCGCGATACGCAGGAAGGCCCGGTGCTCATTCATGTGGTGACGCAGAAGGGCAAGGGCTATGCGCCTGCGGAAGCTGCTGCCGACAAGTATCACGGCGTCAACAAATTCGACGTCATTACGGGCAAGCAGTCGAAGCCACCTGCAAATGCGCCGAGCTACACCAAGATTTTCGGCACGAGCCTGATCGAAGAAGCCCGTCATGACGACAGAATAGTGGCGATCACTGCCGCCATGCCATCGGGAACCGGGCTTGATCTCTTCGGTGAAGTGTTTCCGCAGCGCACATTCGATGTCGGTATTGCCGAACAACACGCGGTGACTTTCGCCGCCGGTCTCGCCAGTGAGGGTTTCAAGCCGTTCTGCGCGATCTATTCCACCTTCCTGCAGCGTGGCTACGATCAGGTCGTGCATGACGTATCGATCCAGAATCTGCCCGTGCGCTTCCCCATCGATCGCGCCGGTCTGGTTGGAGCCGATGGCCCGACCCATGCAGGTTCCTTCGACACTGGTTTCCTCGCAGCGCTCCCCGGTTTCGTGGTGATGGCTGCTTCGGACGAAGCCGAGCTGCGCCATATGGTGCGCACGGCCGCTGAATATGATGAAGGCCCGATCTCTTTCCGCTATCCGCGTGGCGACGGTGTGGGTGTGGACCTGCCGGAACGCGGACAATTGCTCGAAATCGGCAAGGGCCGCATCGTGCGCGAAGGTACGAAGGTCGCGCTGCTATCCTTCGGAACGCGTTTGCAGGAATGCCTTGCTGCCGCTGATGAGCTGGGTGCTGCCGGTCTTTCGACCACGGTTGCCGATGCGCGCTTTGCCAAGCCGCTCGATCACGATCTGATCCGCCGTCTGGCTCGCGAGCATGAAGTGCTGGTGATGGTGGAGGAGGGCGCTGTCGGCGGTTTTGCCTCCCATGTGCTGCAATTCCTCGCCACTGACGGCCTTCTTGATCGTGGGCTCAAGGTGCGTGCCTTGACCTTGCCGGATACCTATCAGGATCACGGCAAGCCGGATGCCATGTATGCCGAGGCCGGTCTTGACCGGACAGGCATTGTGCATGCGGTGTTTGCAGCTCTTGGCCGCGAGGCGGTTGCAGCGCCATTTAGCGCCTGACCGATGGGTGGGGAAACGAGCGACAAGAACCTGCGGCTCGATCAGCTACTGGTGGAGCTTGGGTTGTTTGCAACGCGTTCGCGGGCGCGCGATGCGATCCAGCGCGGTACGGTCAAGGTGGACGGCAAGCCTGTCACCAAGCCGGGCCAGACGGTTCTGCGCACCGTAAAGATCGCCGTGGATGATCCGGCAAGCGCCTATGTTTCCCGCGCTGCCCTGAAGCTTATCGCGGCGCTCGACCATTTCGATCTTGATGTGAAAGGGTGCACGGCGCTCGATATTGGGGCCTCGACAGGCGGCTTTTGCCAAGTTCTGCTGGAGCGCGGCGCGAACCATGTTCTTGCCATTGATGTCGGCCACGACCAGTTGCACGAGACCCTGCGCACCGATCCCCGCGTCACGAATAAGGAAGGGATCAACGCTCGTGCGCTGGAACTTATCCATCTGGATGGACGCGAAATCGATTGCGTGGTTTCGGATGTGAGTTTCATTTCGCTGAAACTCGCCTTGCCTCCGGCATTGGCCTTTGCGCAAAAAGGTGCTATCTGCGCGCTTCTCGTAAAGCCGCAGTTTGAAGCGGGCCGCGAGGCTATCGGCAAGGGCGGCATTCTGCGTGATCCGAAAGATGGCGAACGCATAGCAGAAGAACTGAGATCATGGCTGGAGACGCAAGCTGGCTGGCGCGCGCTCGGCCTTTGCCCATCGCCCATTGAAGGTGGCGATGGCAATCGTGAATATCTCCTGGCAGGAAAGAAAGATCGATGACAACCCAGACAATGGGGCAAATCACAATCCGCTCGATTGGTGCGGGCGGCGATGGCGTCGCCAACCTTCCTGATGGCCAGATTTATGTGCCTTTCACGCTGCCGGGCGAAGTGGCCAATGTTGCGCGCGACAAGAATCGGGCGACGGTCATGGCACTCCTCGAAACATCGCCTGAGCGGCAGGCGCCTGCCTGCCAGCATTTCGAGGATTGCGGTGGCTGCGCGCTGCAACACTGGCAGGATGAACCCTATCGTCTGTGGAAGCGCGAACTGGTTGTCTCCGCGCTCAAGGGCAGGGGGATCGACACGGAGGTGGCTCCTCTGGTGGCTTGCCAGCCGCGCACACGCCGTCGCGCTGTTTTTGCGGCACGCAAGACGGAGAAGGGCGTGTTGCTCGGCTTCAACCGTCACCTTAGTCATGAAATCATCGATATCGTCGAATGTGCGGTAACCGTTCCGGAGATCATTGCGCGACTTGATGATCTGCGTGAAGTCGGGGCCTTGATTGCACCCGGTTCCAAGCCGTTCAAGCTGGCTGCGACACTAACGGAATCCGGCCTCGATCTTGCGGCAAGCGGTTGCGGCACGCTGAGTGACGATCAACGGCGCGCACTGACCGCGCTTGTCATGAAAAAGAGCTTTGCTCGCCTTTCGCATGAGGGCGAAATCATCGTTGAGCCGAAAAAGCCGCTCATCCATTTCGGCAAGGTGCCGGTTCCGGTTCCGCCCGGTTGCTTCTTGCAGGCAACGGTTGATGCCGAGGAGGCAATGGTGCGGCTGGTGCTGGATCATGTCGGCAAGGCCAAGCGTGTCGCGGACCTGTTCTGCGGTGTTGGCACATTTGCGCTGCGGATTGCGGAAAAGAGCGCGGTCCATGCCGTTGAAAACGACGCGCTGGCCTTGGCGGCTCTTGATCGTGGCGTGCGGCATGTGCAGGGCTTGAAGCCCGTTTCGGTCGAACGCCGCGACTTGTTCCGCCGGCCGCTGATGCCGAAGGAACTGCTGCCTTATAACGCCGTCGTTTTCGATCCGCCGCGTGCGGGTGCTGAAGAACAGGCGCTTGAACTGGCAAAATCCAAGGTGGAGAAGGTTGTCGCGGTTTCGTGCAATCCGGTGACCTTGGTCCGCGATCTGGCCATTCTGGTGAAGGGCGGCTATCGCGTCACACGCGTCACGCCGATTGACCAGTTCCTCTGGTCGCCACATGTTGAAGCCGTGGCGACGCTGGTGAAGAGGTAAGGCAGTAGGGCAGTAAGGGAATAAGGCAGTATGTTTGGGTTGTAGATGGCCGCGACGGCTGTAACTTCCTACTGCCCTACTGCCCTAAACTCACATCTTTTCGATGATCTTCTGGTCGCCTTCATGCGCCTTTCCGTTGGCCGCGATGATGGCGGGAACGATATCTTCCGCCTTGTCGATGACGAGTGGCTTCATCTGATGGGCGGAGTGGATAAAACCTTCCGCCGCCATATGCTCGAGAAGCGTGAGCATCGGCTGCCAGAAATTGTTGATGTTTGCGAACACCATCGGCTTGCGATGCTTGCCGAGCTGCGCCCAGGTCATCATTTCCACGATTTCCTCAACCGTGCCGATGCCACCGGGAAGCGTGACGAATGCATCCGATTTCTGGAACATGAGGTGCTTGCGCTCATGCATGTCGCCGACGACGATGAGTTCGGTTAGCTGCTCGGCCTTTTCAAGGCTTGCTTCCTTGTCGAGCAGGAAGGTCGGGATGATGCCGGTGACTTCGCCGCCGGCTTCCATCACGCCTTGCGCAACCGCGCCCATGATGCCGCGCGTGCCGCCGCCATAGACAAGGCGCAGGCCGTGTTCGGCAATGGACCGGCCAAGCGTAACGCCCGCTTCACGATAGATGGGATTCAGGCCCGTAGACGAGCCGCAATAAACACAGATGGATCGAATCTCAGACATGATTTCTTGTGCGCTTTTGACCTTTCAGCGTCAAGCGTCTGTGCTTTCATTTTGCGGTGAAGATCGCCGCCAGGGCGACGTGCAAGCCAGGTTCCGGGTGGACATTCACAGCAATTGTTATATCTCAATCGGTATGTACTCCAGATTGAGAAGTGGATTGGATATGAAGAATTGGGTTGTGTTTCTCGGGCTCACCTTTGCCGCATCATCCGCATCGGCTGGCGAAATAAACATCAAGCTGCCGGACGACACTGAAGTTACGACCAACGCTGTTCTGTATAAGTGCGGTGAAAAAAATGTCTCGGTAACTTACTACAATGCCGGTGATATTTCGCTTGCCGAACTGGAGCTCGAAGACGAAACTGTCGTTGCTTCCAACGTCATTTCAGGGTCTGGTGCCAAATATGCTGGCGGTGTCTATATCTGGTGGACCAAGGGCGATACGGCCGATCTTTATAACCTTATGGATGATCCGGACCAATCAAAGCCGACAAACTGTGTAGAACAGTAACCTTGCTAATAAAAAGCCTCGTACCTTTTGCTGTTTCGGTGCAGATTTCTTGTGGGGGGAAGCCAAAAGCTATAAACCCGCTATTATAGTCTCTGGCGTGGATTTCGAAACGAAATGCAAAAGAACAGTTTAGGATTGCTCGGTATCGGGCTCGTCGCAATCGTTGTCGGGCTCGGCCTTTATTGGAATGCAACACGATCCCGCGTGGAGGCTCCGCAATCCGATGTCGCCGCGCCAGCGTCGAACAATGCACAAACGCCGTCCGAGACCAAAGCGCCGGAGACGACCAAGCCTGCGGACGAAACTGCTGTAAACGATGCGAAGCCACAGGGCACTCAATCCGAAGAACCGGCCAAGCAGGCTGATGCTGCGCCCGCAGAGCAGGCCAGCAAGACGCCGGTTTTCGACCTTCTGCGCGTCGAGCCTGACGGTTCGGTCGTGATCGCAGGCAAGGCGCTTCCCAATGCAGATGTCGAGGTTGTGGCAGGTGCAACGGTTGTGGGCAAGGCCAAGGTTGGAGCCAATGGCGATTTCGCCATTGTTCTGGATGAACCTTTGAAGGCCGGGGATCATCAGCTCGTCTTGCGTTCAACTGGTGCGGATAACAATGTTGCCACTTCCGCGCAGACGGCCATCGTATCGGTGCCTGAAACCAAGTCGGGACAAGTGCTGGCGCTGGTGGAGGAGCCGGGACAGGCGAGCCGCCTGATCACGAAGCCGGAGACGGCTCCTGCACCGCCGGAAAGTACGGAAGCTACTTCCGAAGCTGCGGCCAAGGCTGACAAGCCGGAAACCAAGCCTGCTCAGGATTTGCCGATTGCAATTGAAGCGGTGGAAATTGAAGGCCAGTCAGTCTTCGTGGCGGGTAAAGCCAAGGGCGGCAATCGCGTGATTGTTCACGCCAACGATACATTGCTCGGTGCAAGTCTCATTTCGCCAGATGGTCGTTTCCTCGTGCAGAGCAAGCAGCCGCTGAGCGTCGGCGATTATATCATTCGCGCCGATCTGCTCGACAATGCCAATCAGGTCTTGGCGACGGCCCGCGTTCCGTTCCGTCGCGAAGCTGGCGAGAATCTCTCTGCTGTTGCTTCCGACACGGACGGTCAGACGACAGCTCCGTCGGAAGCCAATAGTGGTGACGCCGCTTCGTCGGCGACCCCACTGCAGAAAGTCGAAGGTTCCGTCATCATTCGGCGCGGGGACAATCTCTGGACGATATCCAAGCGCACCTATGGCAAAGGCACGCGATACACGACGATCTATCTCGCCAATCGCGAACAGATCCGTAATCCCGATCTGATCTGGCCGGGTCAGGTATTCAATATGCCCAAGGAACCTTTGGGTGAGGATGAGGTCAAGCGCCAGTTGGAAGATCGCAATAACTGACGGAACGCTTTTCGAAACAGAACCGCGCTTTCCAGTGATGGATGGCGCGTTTCAGTAGTGAGTGTCAATCACGATAGTGTGCTTCCGTTTTGGCGGTCTTTTTGGGAATAAACGTCCCCAAATCTTGAACTTTGGAGCATAATCGTATATCGTCGATATACGATGAAAATAATTCTCGACAAAAATTCAACTGATGCTGCCCCCGATCTTGTGCAGCTCGGCATTGATGATGAAGCGGCTGCGCGCATTTGCGCTGCGCTGGGCCATCCTGTCCGCATTCGAATTATCCGCCAGTTGATGATGGAGGACGCCTGCTGCTGCAAGGATATTGTCGGCAAGCTCGACCTCGCTCAATCGACGGTTTCCCAACACCTCAAGGTCCTCGTGCAGGCTGGCCTTATCGATTATCGGCCTGATCGCCAGTCCTCGCGTTACAGCGTCAACTGGCCACAACTCAATGCTGTCCGCACGCATTTTGCTTCCTTCAAAAGCAGATGCTGCGGCTAAAACATGTCTCCCAAAAGTGGGAACCGGTTTTGGGATAAAGACATGCGTGAAAACAAAAAATAGAGCATTTCCCGAAAAACCCGAAGCGGTTTTCGGAAACGATGCGTCAATACAAACAAATAAAGCGGTAACGGAGTTTCATCTCGTACGAAATCGCTTGAGCCCACCGACTTGAAAGAACGCACCATGAGTTCCCCCAAAACGGTTTCCGCCGACTCCGGCGAGACGTTCAAAACACTGCGAAATCTCTGGCCCTATATGTGGCCGTCCGACAGGCCTGACCTGCGTATGCGCGTGGTCTGGGCCACGTTCTATCTGGTGATTTCCAAGATCGTACTCATCCTCGTACCCTATTTCTTCAAATGGGTGACGAATGCCTTGACCGGTCAGTTGAACCCGCCGGATTACATCCCGTTGTTTCTGGTCGGCGCAGTCATGCTGGTGCTGGCTTATAACGGTGCCAAGATCGTGCAGGCCGGTCTCAACCAGCTCCGCGATGCATTGTTTGCGAGCGTCGGCCAATATGCGGTGCGTCAGTTGGCCTACAGGACCTTCGTGCACATGCACCAGCTTTCGCTGCGGTTCCATCTGGAACGGCGTACGGGCGGGCTTTCGCGGGTCATCGAGCGTGGCACCAAGGGCATCGAAACGATTGTCCGTTTCACGATCCTGAACACGCTGCCCACCATTCTTGAATTTGCGCTGACGGCGGTGATCTTCGCCTTCGCCTACGGCATCTCCTATCTTCTCGTCGTCGCTGCAACGGTCTGCCTTTATACCTGGTTCACGATCAAGGCGAGCGACTGGCGCATCAATATTCGCCGCGAAATGAACGACTCCGATACGGATGCCAACACCAAGGCAATCGACTCGCTGCTCAATTTCGAAACCGTCAAATATTTCGGCAACGAGAACATGGAAGCCAAGCGTTTCGATGCTTCGATGGCGCGTTATGAAAAAGCGGCAACCCAGACCTGGACCTCACTTGGCTGGCTGAACTTTGGCCAAGCCGTCATCTTTGGCGTCGGCATGGCGGTGGTCATGGTCATGTCAGCGCTGGAAGTGCAGGCGGGAACACAGTCCATCGGCGATTTCGTTTTCATCAATGCCATGCTGATGCAACTATCCATTCCGCTCAATTTCATCGGTTTTATCTACCGCGAAATCCGTCAGGGCCTGACCGATATCGAGCAGATGTTCGATCTCCTCGATGTGAAGCAGGAAGTTGTCGACAAAGCCGGTGCGCCAGCATTGAAAATCGATCACGGCGCAATCCGTTTCGATGATGTGCATTTCGCCTATGATGCGAACCGTCCGATCCTGAAAGGCATCAGTTTCGAAGTTCCGGCAGGAAAGACGGTAGCGATCGTCGGACCGTCCGGGGCAGGTAAATCCACGATCTCCCGACTGCTGTTTCGCTTCTATGATGTGCAGTCCGGATCGGTTTCCATCGACGGGCAGGATGTCCGCGACGTTACGCAGGAAAGCTTGCGCAAAGTTATCGGCATGGTGCCGCAGGACACTGTTCTGTTCAACGATACGATAGCCTATAACATTCGTTATGGCCGCCCCGATGCCACGACCGAAGAGGTGGAAAAGGCGGCGGAACTGGCGCAGATTTCCGGCTTCATCAAGCACCTGCCGGAAGGCTATCAAGCCATGGTCGGCGAACGCGGCCTTAAGCTTTCGGGCGGTGAGAAACAGCGTGTAGCCATTGCACGTACGATCCTGAAAGCGCCTCCGATCCTGATCCTTGATGAGGCGACCTCCGCACTCGATACGGCCACCGAACAGGAAATTCAGTCAGCGCTCGACATCGTTAGCCGTGGCCGGACAACGCTTGTCATCGCGCACCGCCTGTCGACTGTGATCGGTGCCGATGAGATCATCGTGCTTAAGGACGGTCTGATCGCCGAGCGCGGCACGCATCGCATGCTTCTCAAGCATAAGGGGCTTTATGCGTCCATGTGGGCTCGCCAGCGCGAGGCCGATGAGGCGGAAGAGCGTCTGCGTCAGGTTCGTGAAAGCGATGAACTGGGTGTCGTCACACGCGGCGTTCCGGCGGCGGAATAGCCGGTTTACCGATGGCTATTTATATTAGGGCGCGATCACGTGCCCTAACAGCCGTGAATAATTTGCGAAATGGATTTCGATTCTGAACAGGATGAGGTAAATAACGGCCAAACTCAAAGGAAGAGCGATGAGCCTTACTGACACCATCCGCAACACTTTCGTGCCGATCCACCGGGAAGGCTATCCGTTTATCGCGGGCTTTTTCGTGGTTTCTCTCATTCTGGGCTGGCTTTGGGACCCGTTGTTCTGGATCGGCTTGGTGCTGACCGTCTGGTGCATCTATTTCTATCGCGATCCCGAACGCGTCACGCCAATGGACGATAATCTGGTCATCAGCCCCGCTGACGGCAAGGTTTCCTTCGTCGGTCCGGCAGTGCCGCCCGCCGAGCTGGATCTCGGTGCCGAGCCGCGCATGCGCGTATCGGTTTTCATGAATGTGTTCTCGGTTCACATCAACCGTTCTCCGGTGCGTGGTAAGATCGAGAAGGTCGTGCATCGCCCGGGCAAGTTCCTCAATGCAGAACTGGACAAGGCCAGCACGGAAAACGAACGCAACAGCGTTTTGATTGAAAGCCCGCATGGCAAGATCGGCGTTGTTCAGATCGCTGGCCTGGTTGCGCGGCGCATCGTTTGCTGGTCCAATGAGGATGATGATCTGTCCGTAGGCGAGCGGTTCGGTCTGATCCGCTTTGGATCGCGCGTCGATGTCTACCTTCCTGCAGATGCGACCGTTCGTGTCGCTGTTGGCCAAACGGCAATCGCCGGTGAAACCGTACTGGCCGATTACGGCAGTGTGCGCGGCGAGCCTGTGGTGCGGATCGGCTGAGCCGATGGAAACGCCTTTTCCGCCTTTTGAGCCCAACGGCCGCGTGGAATCATCGCGCGGCCCGAAGCTGTCGCAGATACCACTACGTATCGTTATTCCCAATGTCATAACGGTTCTCGCCATTTGTGCCGGTCTTACCGGCATCCGTCTGGCCTTCGAGAACCGCTTCGAACTTGCCGTCGTCATGGTGCTCGTCGCCGCCTTTCTGGATGGCATTGATGGTCGCGTCGCGCGCATGATGAAGGGATCGTCGAAATTCGGCGCCCAGATGGACTCGCTCGCCGATATCGTCAATTTCGGTGTGGCGCCTGCCTTGGTGCTCTATGCCTTCATGCTCGATCAGGCGCGTTCATTCGGCTGGATCGCGGCACTCCTTTATGCCATTGCCTGCTGCCTGCGGCTTGCTCGTTTCAATGTCATGCTGGAAGACCCGAACCGCCCGGCATGGCAAAGCAACTACTTCATCGGCGTGCCGGCACCGGCAGGTGCCATGCTTGTCCTACTGCCGGTCTATCTCGGTTTTCTCGGATTGACCCCAACGCGGGGGCTCGCTTTCGGCGTGGCGGTCTATACCGTAGCAATAGCGTTCCTGCTCGTAAGCCGTCTGCCGGTCTATAACGGCAAATCTGCCGGAAGCCTTGTCCGGCGCGATATCGTCATGCCGCTCATCCTGTTCGTCGTCGTTTACGTCGCGTTCCTGATGAGCTTCACTTGGCAAACCCTTAGCCTCACGGCGCTTGCCTATCTTGCTTTTCTTCCATTCAGCCTCGCGGCCTGGAACCGGCGTGAAGCCGCCGACCGAAAAGCAGAGAAAGATACCGGCTCCGAAGAGGATAAGCCGTCAGAGGAAAACTGAAGGCAACGTCTGCTTGATGAAACTGACGCGCTCCTCGACCGATGATTTCGGCAGGAGCGCGATTTCATATCCAAGCCGCCTGTAGGTTTTGTCCATCGCTTCGAACGTGCGTATGGCTTCTTCGAAGTCCTGCTTCCGCTCGGCATCCTGACCGAAGATTTCCGCCCATGGCGGCGTTAGAAAAACTGTTTTGTTATACTGAAACTGCCGGGCGGCCTCTTCCATATGCTGTGGAATGGGCAGATTGCACAGTGTCAGATAGCCGATCACGTCGGGAACACCGCGGTCGAAGAAGACCGTACCGCGCTGTTGTTCTGCCATTGCGTGCGAGCGCATTTCCCAGCACAGCATCAACTCTGCAAAAAGAACGCGATCTCTCCAGGGCAGGGCATTCCCGCCAATAGCGACTTGATCCTGAATAATGGCGCGTCCAGCTTCTACGGTGCGGGAAAAGCCGTCCTTCTCAAGCGCATCGATCAGTGTGCTTTTGCCCGATCCGGGCCCGCCGCTGATGATGATGAAACACTGGTGATCTTTGGTCATAGGTCCTCCAATAGCAAAGGGAACGCGCGCCAAAACGGTCGGTGCACGACGAAGGGATCTGAGAGTGGGGGAAATGCCCGCTGAAAAAAGAGCCATCAGGCGGCTAGGCGGGAAACGTCAATAAATAAGCAAATAGAACCGGCCCTGCCTATAAGCAAGGCCGGAAGAAAGAAATCAGCTCGGCAGATGATAGTCGAGGAAACGATCCTGACGCACATCGAATAGTTTTCCCGTGACGTCAAGCGAAGGATCGGCGAGCTTGACGATCTTTTCTGCGACGGACTGCGGTGTCGGCAGCGTCTCCGGATCTTCGCCCGGCATTGCCTGCGCGCGCATTGCAGTGCGTGTAGCGCCCGGATTGACCGAGTTGATCTTGAGCTTCATCTGCTTCGTTTCTTCAGCCCAGCTACGTGCCATGACTTCGACAGCGGCTTTTGAGGCGGCGTAGGGGCCCCAGAAAGCCCGGCAGGTATGTGCCACACCGGAAGAGAGCAGAATGGCACGCCCGGCGTCAGAAGCGCGCAGCAGCGGATCAGTGGACCGGATGAGGCGCCACACGCTGGTTACATTGACGTTCATGACCTTCTCGAAGGTCTTGGCCTCGACATGGCCGATTGGCGATATCGTGCCAAGAACGCCTGCATTCGCAACCAGAATATCGAGTTTGCCCCAGCGCTCATGAATGGTGCCGCCGAGGCGATCAATCGCCTCCATGTCGGTAATATCGAGAGGCACCAGTGTTGCACTACCTCCAAGCTTGCGAATCTCGTCGTCCAGCTCTTCAAGCCCGCCGATTGTGCGAGCAACCGCGATGACATGTGCGCCGCGTTTTGCCAGTTCGAGTGAAAGAAAATAGCCAATACCGCGCGATGCGCCTGTTACCAGTGCGATGCGGCCCGTAAGGTCGATGCTCATCTAGTCCCCATATTTCGTGCAAACACAAGAAACGGGCGGCCTTTTGGGCCGCCTGCGTGAAGAATTGGGCGATCAGCCGTTGCTAGCGAGCAGCGACAGCGTGTGCACGTTGCTCTCGCCTTCCTGATCAAGGAGGCGGGTCGGATATTCGCCCGTGAAATAGTGATCGGTGAAAGCGGGTGCTTTCGGATCACGTGGCTTTCCACCGACAGCCTTGTAGAGCCCGTCGATGGACAGGAACGCCAGGGAATCCGCGCCGATATAACGACACATGGATTCCAGGTCTTTGTGCTGGTTGGCCAGCAGCTTATCGGCATGGGGGGTGTCGATACCGTAGAAATCCGGATGGTAAATCATTGGACTTGCCACGCGGATATGCACTTCCTTTGCGCCTGCGTCGCGGATCATCTGGACGATCTTGACGGAGGTGGTACCACGCACGATGGAATCATCCACCAGCACGACGCGCTTGCCTTCGATCATGGCGCGGTTGGCAGAATGCTTCAACTTGACGCCAAGCGCGCGAATTTGCTGCGTCGGCTCGATGAAGGTGCGGCCCACATAATGATTGCGGATGATGCCATATTCGAACGGGATGCCGCTTGCCTGCGCAAAGCCGAGGGCGGCAGGCGTGCCGCCATCGGGCACCGGCACGACCACATCGGCTTCGATACCGGCTTCCTTGGCGAGCTCCATGCCCATATTCTTGCGCGCGACATAGACGCTGCGACCGCCGACGACAGAATCGGGACGGGCGAAATAGACATATTCGAACAGGCAGAGACGTTCCGGTGGCGGGTTTTCAGCCTTGATGGATTCGGTGGTGATGGAGCCGTCCTTCTGGATCTCGCAAATGACCACTTCGCCGTTCTCGACATCACGAATATACTTCGCACCGATAATGTCGAGGGCGCAGGTTTCCGAGCAGAATATAGGCTTGCCGTCGAGCTCGCCCATAACGAGCGGTCGGATGCCGATCGGATCGCGCGCGGCGATCAGCTTGGTGCGGGTCAGCGCCAGCATGGCGTAGCCGCCTTCGACCTGCCGGATGGCATCGACGAAACGGTCGGAGGAGGAAGAATGGCGTGACCGCGCAATCATATGCAGTACGACTTCCGTATCGGATGTCGCCTGGAAAATCGCCCCGGAAGCAATCAGTTGCTTGCGCAGTGTAATGCCATTGGTGAAGTTGCCGTTATGGGCAATGGCAATGCCGCCGACTTCCAGTTCCGCAAACAATGGCTGCACATTGCGCAGGATCGTTTCGCCGGTGGTGGAATAGCGCACATGGCCGATGGCGCGGTCGCCCGGCAGGCGGTTCAGCGTCGCCGCATCGGTGAAATGGTCGCCGACGAGGCCCATATGGCGTTCGGAATGAAAACGACGATTGTGATAGGAAACGATACCGGCGGCTTCCTGCCCGCGATGCTGGAGGGCATGCAGGCCCAATGCTGTCAGTGCGGCTGCGTCTTCATGGCCAAGTATGCCAAATACGCCGCACTCTTCATGCAGGGTGTCTTCGTCCAGCATGAAGGAGGCATTTTCAGAAGAATGGCTGGTCATTGCCGCAAGGCCTTTCGATTGCAGAGGCAACTAAAGCGCCTCTCTATCACAAGATGGCTTTTTGTTAAAAGCGAAGAGTTCACCGCTGCGTCGATATAGTCTTATCGACGACAGTATCGCACGATGTCGGCGAATAATCTCGCAAATTCCCGCCTGAAATATGATCGCGAAACCGAAATGACAATGTCTGAGCGTCATTTTGGCTATTTCATATCAACGGGCTTTTGCTTCCAAAATTGAAAAAGCCGCCAGCGGGGCTGACGGCTTTTCGACATTTCACAACCGGTTACTGCTGTGCAGGCGCGTCGTCTGGAACCGGTGCTTCTTCCTGCTCACCAGAAGCCGGAGCATTCTGCTGCGGCTTGAACTTATCGATCATCTGGTCGGGGTTGGCCGGCAGAAGATCGATCAGTTGCTGGCCGAAAGAATCGAGCATTGGCTTTGATTTCGCATTCGTCACCCAGGCTGGCTGGTTCGTTGGAACGAGCCAGTTGAAGAACAGCATGCCAACGACCACGAGAAGCACACCACGCACGCCGCCGAACAGAAAGCCGAGCGTGCGGTCGAGCGCACCGATACGACTATCGATGATGAAGTCGGCGATCTTCATGGTGATCAGCGAAACGACGATCAGCACCACGAGGAAGACCGCGCCAGCGGCGGCGATCTTCGCGATGGTTTCGTTATTGATATAGGGCTGCACGAAAGGCAGAACCGGCTGGTAGAAAAGATAAGCTGCCGCGGCCGCTGCCGCCCAGGATACCAGCGACAACACCTCGCGGGAAAAACCGCGCACCATCGCCAGAACGGCTGAAACCAGCGTTATCCCGAGTAGAATTCCATCAAGTATGGTTATCGGCATTCTGGCCTGTCCTCAGTTATTTGCGCAATCGTTTCAGTGCGCAGGGCAGTCAAAGATGCTGGAGCTTATCACCGGAAGGTTGACAGAACCTTCCAGTCGCAAGTTTCCAGATTTATTGCTTCTTTCCGGTTCCTGAAGCCGCGATGCGTGCCACAAGGTCGGGCAAAGCCGAAGTTTCCATCAGGCGGAAGCTGCGATCTTTCCACAGTTCGCCGCTGCCACCGGGCACCTCTGCCTGCCGGAAACCGAGCTTCTCGGCTTCCTTGAGCCTCTGTACTGCATGCGTTACCGCACGAACAGCACCGGAAAGGCTGATTTCGCCGAAATAAACACAATCTGGCGGAAGGGCAATACCGGCCATGGAGGAAACGAGTGCCGAGGCAACGGCAATATCGGCTGCCGGTTCGCTGATCCGATAGCCGCCCGCGACATTCAGATAGACATCGTGCTGGCCGAAACGGACACCACAATGCGATTCCAGCACGGCGAGAATCATGGCGAGACGACCGCCGTCCCAACCCACAACGGCGCGGCGCGGTGTGCCGAGCGAGGAGGGGGCGACGAGCGCCTGAATTTCCACCAGAACCGGGCGCGTACCTTCCATGCCGGCGAAGACCGCCGCACCCGGAGCTTTGGCATTGCGCTCACCCAGGAAAAGCTCGGACGGGTTGGAAACCTCGCGCAGCCCGCCATCCGACATTTCGAAGACGCCGATTTCGTCGGTTGGGCCGAAGCGGTTCTTCACCGTGCGCAGGATGCGATAGTGATGTCCGCCTTCACCTTCGAAATAGAGAACGCCGTCCACCATGTGTTCAACCACGCGGGGACCGGCAATCTGGCCGTCCTTGGTGACATGGCCGACCAGCACCACCGCAGCACCTGTCTGCTTGGCATAGCGGATCATGGCTTGCGCCGAGGAGCGCACCTGCGTCACCGTTCCAGGCGCCGAATCCGCCATGTCGGTCCAGAGCGTCTGGATCGAATCGATGATCACGAGATCGGGCCGTTTGGTGTCCGAAATAGTGGCGATGATGTCTTCGACATTGGTTTCGGCAGCGAGTTCCACTGCCGACGACGCCACACCAAGACGCTGCGCACGCAGACGTATCTGCGCGACCGCTTCTTCGCCTGAAACATAAACGATGCGCTGGCCGCGATTGGCAAGGGCTGCTGCCGCCTGTGTCAGCAGCGTGGATTTACCGATACCGGGATCACCGCCGATCAGGAGGGCTGAACCGCGCACGAAACCGCCGCCGGTAACGCGGTCAAGCTCGCTGATGCCGGAAATGATGCGCGGCGCGTCTTCAATGTCGCCGGAAAGCGAGGTCAGTGCGACGGCACGGCCCTTGCGCTTGGACAACATGGCGCCCGGACCGGATCCGATGCCGCTATTGGTGCCTTCCTCGACGAGCGTGTTCCACTCGCCGCAGGAATCGCACTTGCCCGCCCAGCGCGTATGCACTGTGCCGCAATTCTGGCAGATGAATTGAATGCGCGCCTTGGCCATCAGACGCGCTCCGTCTTGATCGTGATCTGATTATTCATACTGCTCCGGCACATAGGAACCCTCGGCCAGATCTGCAAATCGGGTGAATTCGGCCTGGAAGGCAAGCTTGACCGTTCCGGTCGGTCCGTGACGCTGCTTGGCGACGATCACGTCGGCGGTGCCGCGCACTTTTTCAAAGTGCTGCTTCCACTCTTCATATTTCGGGTCGAATTCGTCGCGCGGTTCAAGGTTCTTGACGTAATATTCCTCGCGAAACACGAAAAGAACCACGTCGGCGTCCTGCTCGATGGAACCCGATTCACGAAGATCGGAGAGCTGCGGGCGCTTGTCGTCGCGGCTTTCCACCTGACGCGAGAGCTGTGAGAGCGCGATGATCGGGACGTTCAGTTCCTTGCCGAGCGCCTTGAGACCGGTGGTGATTTCAGTGATTTCCTGCACACGGTTCTGCGCCGAGGCCTTCGACGAGCCGGTCATAAGCTGTACGTAGTCGATGACCAGAACATCAAGGCCGCGCTGGCGCTTCAGGCGGCGCGCACGTGCTGCAAGCTGGGCAATCGAGATACCACCGGTCTGGTCGATATAAAGCGGGATTTTCTGCATCACCTGCGAGCACGCAACCAGCTTTTCGAAATCGGTTTCGGTAATGTCGCCGCGGCGGATTTTCGAGGAGGAAACTTCCGTCTGCTCGGAAATGATACGGGTCGCTAGCTGTTCAGCCGACATTTCGAGCGAGAAGAAACCGACGACGCCGCCATTGATGGCTTTCATTGTGCCATCCGCCTGCTGTTCGGCTTCATAGGCATTGGCGATGTTGAAAGCGATGTTGGTTGCGAGCGAGGTCTTACCCATACCCGGACGACCCGCAAGGATAATCAAATCGGAAGGCTGCAAGCCACCCATCTTGCCATCAAGCGTGTGAATGCCTGTGGAGACACCCGATAGATGACCATCGCGCATAAAAGCGGCGTTGGCCATATCCACCGCAGTGGTGACCGCATCCTTGAAAGCCTGAAATCCACCGTCATAACGACCGGTTTCAGCAAGCTCGAACAGGCGGCGTTCGGCGTCTTCGATCTGTTCCTGTGGCGCATTGTCGACCGGCGCGTCATAGGCAACGTTCACCATGTCTTCGCCAATGCCGATCAGGGCGCGGCGTGTCGCCAGATCGTAAATAGCACGGCCATAATCCTCGGCGTTGATGATCGTGACGGCTTCGGTCGCGAGACGGGTTACATATTGGAAGATCGTGAGATCGCCCACCTTGCCTTCCGTCGGCAGGAAGGTCTTCATCGTCACGGGATTGGCCATCTTGCCCACCCGGATAAGATCGGTCGTGATCTCATAGATGCGACGGTGCAGAGGCTCGAAGAAATGGGTTGGCTTGAGGAAGTCCGATACCCGGTAAAAGGCATCGTTGTTGATCAGGATCGCGCCCAGCAGCGCCTGTTCCGCTTCAATATTATGGGGTGCTTCCCGATAGAGCGTGTCTTTTTGTTCCCGCGCATCGTCGAGTTTGCGTACCGCCGCTTCCGCCATGATTCTCAATCCTGTCCCTGATGCAACCAGCTAGCCCTCAAGCGATGCCAAACACAACGCGGCTTCGGATGATTCCTGCTGGAAGGAAAAACCTATACCATGATTCACACTGATCCACAGATCAGGCATCTCTTTTATGCACTTCCTATTGACGGAGATTGCGGGGAGCTACCGGTAACATTAATCTTCTCTCATTCATCTGGAGTACGATGATCTATGCGTGCATTCGACGCAAAGACCGGCTCTCTTTCACGAGGAATACTCATGCGACACCGCACCATTGCAGCCTGGCTTCTGACGGCGCTGGCTCTCCTCTCTTCACCGGTCGCTTCATCGGCTGCATCAGAACCGATCAAGGTAAAAGTGTTTATCGCCGCCATGTTCGAGATCGGTCAGAACAGCGGTGATCGCGCCGGAGAGTTTCAACGGTGGTATGAGCATTACTGGAAGGATGCCAAGCCGATCGAAGTGAAAGGCGCGCTGAAGCCGGTCTATTGCAACGATGATGGCGTATGCGGCTCCGTTCTCGGCATGGGCAAGGTGAACTCTTCGGCCAGCATGCAGGCAATCATGCTCGACCCGGCTTTTGATTTTTCCAAAACCTACTACATCCTGTCCGGCGTGGCCGGAACGCCGCCTTCACGCGGCACGATCGGCGATGTGAGCTGGGCAACCTGGCTTGTCGATTACGATCTGGGTCATCGCTGGGCGCCGGAAGAAGGCAAACCGGGTGAGCCGGTTTTCATGCCGCGGAAAGGCTACGAGGAATACCGCGTTTTCAAGCTCAATCCTGAACTGGTCGCGGCAGCGGTCCGCTTGGGCTCCGATGTCGAGCTTCGCGATTCAGCCGAGGCACAGGCTTATCGCATGCGCTATCCCGACAAGGCCGCGCAGGCGAAACCAGCCTTGAAGACGGGCACGCATATGACAGGAGATACATTCTTCCATGGTCCCGGACTGTCAAAAGAGGCACAGTATATCGCCAAGCTCTATGGTGCCGACGATTATCTCGCCACCGAGATGGAAGCTGCAGCGCTCGCGCTCGTTATCAAGCGGCAGCACGGTACAGACCGTATCCTCAGCTTGCGGGGTTCGGTGAATTTTGATCAAGGAAATCCGAAAGAAACGACGCTGCAGCACCTGGATCCGGCACCGGGCGAAACAGCGGGCGGGTTCGCTGAAACAGTCGAGAACATTTATCTCGTCGGCGCTCCGGTCGTGAATGACATCGTCACCCATTGGGACAAATGGGAAGCTGGTGTGCCAAAGTCAGAATAAGACAGGAAAAGCGGGTTGTTCCATCGGAACAGCCCGCTCTGCTTCAGGCATTCATGCTTTTGTTGACAGCGCGGGCTTCGCTATTGGCCCCTTTCGGTGCACTGTCGAGCCGCTTCAGGCGCTTTTCCTCGGCTTCGATATAGTTGCGCGTCAGGGGAACGGCTTCCTGCCTGTGCGCAATCTGGATGTGGAACACCATCATGTTCTGCCAACGGAAAGCGCTTTCGGAAGCGGCAAGATAGAATTCCCACATACGGCAGAAGCGTTCGTCATAAAGCGCCTTGGCCTGTTCGCGATTGGCCATGAAAGCCTCACGCCAGGCCTTGAGCGTTTCCGCATAATGCAGTCGCAGGATTTCTATGTCGGTGACATACAGCCCCGCCTTTTCGATATGCGGCAGCACTTCCGACAAGGCAGGGATATAACCGCCCGGGAAGATATATTTGCGAATGAACGGATTGGTCGCACCCGGCCCGTCGGCCCTGCCGATGGCATGCAGCAGGAACACGCCATCCGGCTTCATCAGCCGCGCCACATGCTGGAAATATTCCGCAAAATGGCCGACACCGACATGCTCGAACATGCCGACCGAAACCAGTCGGTCGAACTTGTCATCGATATTGCGATAGTCGGTCAGCTCGAATTTGGCCCGATCCGAAAGCCCTTCATCCGCGGCACGCTGATTAGCGATGCCGTGTTGTTCTTCCGATAAGGTCACACCGGTCACATTGGCCTTGAGGTGGCGAGCAAGATAAAGGCCCATGCCGCCCCAGCCGCAGCCGATATCGAGTACCTTATCGCCTTCCTTCACAAGCAATTTCGCCGCGATATGGCGTTTTTTGGCAAGTTGCGCTTCGGCTAGCGTCGCATTTGGCGGATCGAAATAGGCGCAGGAATATTGCTTGTCCGGATCGAGGAACAGATCGTAAAGCTCGCCGGAAAGGTCGTAATGTCTTTTGATATTGTCGGACGAACGCGCGATCGTGTTCATCTGCTGGAAGCGGCGAAACAGAATGCGCAACTTTGCCAGCGCCTTCATCCATGGCTCTATCGCCACGGTCGGCCCGGTATTTTCAAACACGATCTGGAGCAGCGTGTAAATATCGCCTTCCAGAAAGTCGATCTCGCCGTCCATGAAACATTCTGCGAGTTTCAGTTCCGGGTCGAGCGCAACGGCGCGCTCGGCGTGCTTTGTCTTGAAGTGTATATGAACCGGCACACCGGTCCTGTCGCCATACTGCGAAAGCGCACCACTAGAATCGGTGACCGTCAGGTCGCCGGTTTTAATCATATGCGAAAGAACAGTACGCATCATTCCATACATCGGCCCCATCTCCTCTTCAGGATCGAAGCAGGCGCACGTCCATGCGTTTGCATGGCAGGCGGCAGTGCATAAGTATCAAAGCCGCTCTGTCATCAGATTTTCAGGCAATATCCCCTTGGTCAAGCGGCCTCGGGAGTAATGCCCAAGCAACGCAGACGTTTCCGTCAGCACCCTCTGCAATCCAATACTAATATGCAGAATAGGGAGTTTTACCGATCTGAAAAGAGAAAATGCCCGACGGAGGCCGCCGGGCACGATCATATAAAGTTTACCACGATGGGAATGCCTGCTGACAGAGCGGGCGTTCGCAGGGATAAAAGGCGGCTAATTAAGCCTGATCTTCAGCTTCTTCGTCTTCGTCGAAGACTTCTTCCGAAAGCGGTGCTTCTTCGATGCCATAGATGGCTTCGATCGAGGTCAGGTCTTCACCCTTTGCCTGACGTTCGGCTTCTTCAGTCGAACGAGCGATATTGACCGAAACCTGAACCTGAACTTCCGGGTGCAGCGAAATCGAGACTTCGTGCAGGCCGATCGTCTTGATCGGATGGTTCAGTTCAACCTGGTTGCGGTGCAAGGTGAAGCCGTTCGCCGTGATGATGTCGGCGATGTCACGGGTCGAAACCGAACCATAGAGCTGACCGGTTTCGCCAGCCGAACGCACAACGATGAACGATTCGCCGTTGAGCTTGGTTGCAACTGCTTCGGCTTCGTTCTTGCGTTCCAGGTTCTGGGCTTCGAGCTGAGCGCGCTGGCCTTCGAACTTCTTCTTGTTGGCTTCGTTGGCACGAAGAGCCTTGCCCTGCGGGAGCAGGAAGTTACGGGCGTAGCCGTCCTTGACCTTGACGGTTTCGCCCATCTGGCCGAGGCGGCCGATACGTTCCAGAAGAATAACGTCCATTGGAGTTTCCTTTCGAGTTTCTGATTCGGTTACTGACTGTCAGTGCCCGGCATTTTCGAGACTGGCGCGCCGCGCGAAGTGTCGAAAAGTCCGAGAACCATGAAGATGAAAAGCAGGAATGCGAAGAGTATGATCGCAAAGTAGGCCAGCCACAGCGCCACAGGGCGCCACACCTTGCCGCGTGTGCGAAAATGCATGATGGCAAGGCCTGACATCATGAAACCGGCACTGAGCGCCCCGGCCACGACGGTTGCGATCAATCCGGCGCCGCCAGGAAGAAATGCAACCGCGAGAGCGACCGCGAAGACGAGCAGGGCCGGGCGCGGCATGCGCAGTGTTGCGGGCCAGTCATCACGCGGACGGCGCAGGCGACCCGACATGGAAATCAGGCGCTGCGCCAGATAAAGATTGCCAACGAGAATCGCAAGGCAGGTTGCCGGCTGGATCGCAGGCAGGGCGACCATCAGCAACGACGTTACATTGTTGCGAATGTCCTCGCTGGCCGTAAACTGAGGATCGGCTTCGGCAACCCGGTCGATAAGCGTATTCGCGAGTTCGCGTGCCATGTCCGGGCCAAAGCCCAGGATTGCGCCGATAACGATGAAGCTGAGCGCTACCATCAAGGCAAGCCGGAACACGATATCCGACAGCGGAAACCAGACCAGAACGTCCTTCGGTCCGCCAAGTTCTTCGGCAGGCCGTGCAAGACCGCAAAGATAGGCACCCGTCGCGGCAGGAATGAAGCTGGTCAATGCCATCAACAAGGCGGCCATCGGAACCGCGACAATGCCGACGGCAACCGTGGCTGTGGCGGCGGCAACGATACCGGCGCTCGAACCCCAGCCAAGGGCGACAACGAAGATGGGAAGCGGCGTCAGGAAATAGAGAACCATCGCCATGGCCGCCATAGCGCCACCCTGGGCGATGACGCCGGACGACATCAAGGCCGAGGCAAGCCCAGCCAATATGCCGATACCGATAATGGTTCCGTTGAACTTCATGAGTTTCGCTGTCCTGCTCCGGCTATTCCGGTTCTGCAGTTAGAGAGGGCTACAAAGCATGTCCAACAAAAGTGGAAACCGGTTTTGTGTCCGGACATGCCCAAGAATGTGCCACGTCTCAACTTGGGTTTTCAGTACGCTCCGCCGCGCCCATCGCAATGGAGGAAAAGGAACCGGAAGGCGATCTCTGCGAGAACGCCTTCCGAAATCTTGTTCTTACTTCACAACGTAAGGCAGCAGGCCGAGGAAACGGGCGCGCTTGATCGCCTTGGCGAGTTCGCGCTGCTTCTTCTGGCTGACAGCCGTAATACGGGAAGGAACGATCTTGCCGCGTTCAGAAATATAACGCTGCAGAAGCTTGATGTCCTTGTAGTCGATCTTCGGTGCGTTTGCGCCGGAGAACGGGCACGTCTTGCGACGGCGATGGAAAGGACGACGGGTCGGGATCTGATTGATATCAACCATGATTATGCTCCTTCACCAGCTTCGTTGTCGCGCGGGCGACGTGGGCCGCGATCGCCACGATCACCGCGATCGAAACCGCCTTCACGACGGCGCGGACGATCATCACCATCGCGATCGCGACGGTCGTCGCGGCGGGTGAGCATGGCCGACTGGCCTTCTTCGTGTTCTTCAACGCGAACGGTGAGGAAGCGAAGAACGTCTTCGTTGATGCGCATCTGGCGTTCCATTTCAGCAACGGCTGCAGCCGGAGCGTCAATGTTTACGAGCGTGTAATACGCCTTGCGATTCTTCTTGATACGGTAGGTGAGGGGACGCAGACCCCAGTTTTCGACCTTACCGACCTTGCCGCCATTAGCTTCGAGGACACCCTTGTACTGTTCGACGAGAGCGTCGACCTGCTGCTGGGAAATGTCCTGGCGGGCAAGAAGCACATGTTCATAAAGAGCCATTGGCTTTGCCTTTCTTCGTTTTATCACGCCGACACCAGCGGCTAAGCCCCTGCGACTTCTCTTTTGCCGGAAAGCCGGTGAAGAAAGGACGCGTATTTGAGACGGTCGAGAGCGGAGACACGGGAGGCAGAAGCGCTTGTGACTTCCAACGTATTTCTAACTAAATAATCAGTCAGAACCACGGCCCTCCGTTCAGCCCCCAGCTGGTGCCGAGCAATGAACGGGCGGCTATTACGTGTTTTTCCCCTTGTTTGCAAGCGCGATATCCCCGAAAAACCGACAAATGCTTGACTTTTCGCTCAAGGCTAAGGCACATCGCGCCAAATTGTGCATTTAATTGCAAGGCACGTCGCCGGTAACTCATACGAGTTTCGGCGCGATGATATGCATAAAACCAGAATGAGGCATCAATGGCGGTAGCATTTACCTTTCCAGGACAGGGCAGCCAGGCGGTAGGCATGGGCAAGGCCTTGGCCGAACAGTTCGCGGAAGCACGCGCCGTCTTCGACGAAGTAGACGCGGCACTGGGCGAAAAGCTTTCCGCCACCATGTTCGAAGGACCGGAAGACGTATTGACGCTGACCGCGAATGCGCAGCCTGCGCTGATGGCTGTTTCGATGGCCGTGCTGCGCGTCATGGAAGCGCGCGGTTTCTCGCTGAAGGACAAGGTTTCCTACGTGGCCGGTCATTCGCTGGGTGAATATTCGGCACTTTGTGCAGCGGGTACATTCTCGCTTGCTGATACCGCGCGCCTCCTGCGCATCCGCGGCAATGCGATGCAGAAAGCTGTACCCGTCGGGGAGGGCGCGATGGCTGCGATCATCGGTCTGGAGCATGGCGACGTGGAAGCGATCTGCGTCGAAGCCAAGGCTTCCGGTTCCGTCCAGATCGCCAATGATAATGGCGGCGGTCAGTTGGTAGTCTCTGGTTCCAAGGCTGCCGTTGAACTGGCCGCCAAGCTGGCTTCGGAAAAGGGCGCAAAGCGCGCCATCATGCTGCCGGTATCCGCCCCCTTTCATTCAACCTTGATGGGCCCCGCTGCAGACGCCATGCGCGAAGCGCTTGCTTCGGTCGAAAAGCACAATCCGATCGTGCCACTCATTGCCAATGTGCGCGCGGCGCCGGTGACCGACGCCAATGAAATTGCCGATCTGCTGGTCGAGCAGGTGACGGGTCAGGTGCGCTGGCGCGAAACGATCGAATGGTTTGCGGCCAATGGCGTCACCACGCTTTATGAAGTAGGTTCGGGCAAGGTTCTGACCGGTCTGGCGCGTCGCATCTCCAAGGATGTTGCGGGTGCTGCTGTCGGTTCGGCTGAAGAAATCGATGCAGCGCTTGCTGCTCTCGGCGCTTGATTCCGAAAAGTTGCAGACTTTTCGGATAAGATCATGCGATAAAAATTGAGAAGCTAAAAGGATCCGACATGTTTGATCTGACTGGCCGCAAGGCTCTGGTAACCGGCGCAACCGGTGGTCTTGGCGAAGCGATTGCCCGCGCACTTCATGCACAGGGCGCAATCGTCGGCCTGCACGGTACGCGCGAAGAAAAACTGAAAGAGCTTGCTGCTGAACTTGGCGACCGTACCTTTATTTTTCCGGCCAATCTTTCCGACCGTGAGGCTGTCAAGGCTCTCGGCCAGAAGGCAGAAGAGGAAATGGGCGGCGTCGACATTCTGGTCAACAATGCTGGTATCACCCGTGATGGTCTGTTTGTGCGCATGAGCGACGAAGACTGGGATGCCGTTCTCAACGTCAATTTGACCTCGGTCTTCAATCTGACGCGTGAGCTGACCCATCCGATGATGCGTCGCCGCAATGGCCGCATCATCAACGTCACGTCCATCGTCGGTGTGACCGGCAATCCCGGTCAGGCGAACTACTGTGCGTCGAAGGCAGGCCTCATTGGCTTTTCCAAGTCGCTGGCGCAGGAAATCGCCAGCCGCAACGTGACGGTTAACTGCATCGCTCCAGGCTTCATCGAATCGGCCATGACCGACAAGCTGAATGAAAAGCAGAAGGAAGCGATCATGAGCAATATCCCCATGAAACGTATGGGGATTGGTGCCGATATTGCTGCTGCCGTGGTTTATCTTGCCAGCGATCAGGCAGGCTACGTGACGGGCCAGACCCTACACGTGAATGGTGGTATGGCTATGATCTAAACCTCCTTCTTCCCTGAATTATGGTATAAAATGCCTTAATACCGGGCTTGGAGAAGGAAAAGGCGCTTTGCCTTGCTCAAGAAGCATGGTAATGCGCCCATCGAGAATTGCGGCATTCTGAGTAGAAGTGCCGCGATCCTGTTCCGAAAGGAATATCCACAGGATGACTGTCCGAGCGGCTTCGCTCGAAACTTGGCAGACATCTTATAACTTGATTACAATCCTGCATGCCGCTAACCAAGGCAGAGCAACAAACACACAGGTCGAGGTTCCGACATGAGCGATACCGCAGAGCGCGTCAAGAAAATCGTTGTTGAACATCTGGGCGTAGATGCCGACAAGGTCACGGAAGGCGCAAGCTTCATCGATGACCTCGGCGCAGACAGCCTCGACACGGTCGAGCTGGTCATGGCGTTCGAAGAAGAATTCGGCGTTGAAATTCCTGACGACGCTGCCGAAACGATCCTTACGGTCGGCGACGCTGTGAAGTTCATCGACAAGGCTTCTGCCTAATCTGAACTTGGGCATTGGGCTGGGGTTCTCGCGAATCCCGGCCCTGCTTGTCTTTGATCGTCTCTTCTCTTTCAACGGAGAGGGGCGAGCAAGCAAGAAAGGTCGCCCAGCGGCCTGATTGTGAATCTGCCAGAACACTGATCGGAGATCGTGTTCGACATGGCAGGCTCCGGTTTTAACAATTGGAGCACCCTCCCTCTAAAGTCAGGCCCGGACATATGTTCTGCCGGTTAAAGCCTGCGGGAAGGTGTTCGTGACATAACAGAGTTTTAAGGGGTGGATATGAGGCGTGTCGTCATCACCGGTCTTGGTCTGGTGTCGCCGCTTGCGAGCGGTGTCGAAGAGACCTGGAAGCGTCTTATTGCCGGTGAAAGCGGTGCTCGCCGCGTCACGGAATTTGAAGTCGATGATTTGGCTTGCCAGATCGCTTGCCGCATCCCTCTTGGTGATGGAACCAATGGCACCTTCAATCCCGACCTCCATATGGAGCCCAAGGAACAGCGCAAGGTCGATCCGTTCATCGTCTATGCCGTCGGCGCTGCCGATCAGGCGCTGGACGATGCCGACTGGCATCCTGAAAGCGACGAAGATCAGATCCGCACCGGTGTTCTCATTGGTTCCGGCATTGGCGGTATCGAGGGTATTGTCGAGGCGGGCTACACGCTGCGCGACAAGGGCCCACGCCGTATTTCGCCGTTCTTTATTCCTGGTCGTCTGATCAATCTGGCTTCCGGTCATGTGTCGATCAAGCACAAGCTACGCGGTCCGAACCATTCGGTCGTGACAGCTTGCGCGACCGGCACACACGCCATTGGCGACGCTGCCCGTCTGATCTCGTTCGGCGATGCGGATGTCATGGTTGCCGGTGGAACGGAATCACCGGTCAGCCGCATTTCGCTGGCTGGTTTTGCCGCCTGCAAGGCGCTGTCCACCAAACGTAACGATGACCCGACCGCAGCCTCCCGTCCGTATGACGAAGACCGCGACGGCTTCGTGATGGGTGAAGGCGCTGGCGTTGTGGTTCTGGAAGAACTGGAACACGCCCTGGCGCGCGGTGCGAAAATCTATGCGGAAGTGATCGGCTACGGCCTGTCGGGTGACGCTTATCACATCACGGCTCCGACCGAGAGTGGTGAAGGTGCCGAGCGCTGCATGGTTGCGGCTCTCAAGCGCGCTGAAATCACGCCGGACCAGATCGACTACATCAACGCCCATGGCACATCGACCATGGCCGACACCATCGAACTGGGTGCTGTCGAGCGCGTGGTTGGCGATGCGGCTTCGAAGATTTCCATGTCCTCGACCAAGTCATCCATTGGCCATCTGCTGGGTGCTGCCGGTGCCGCTGAAGCAATTTTCTCGACGCTTGCCATCCGTGACAATGTTGCGCCTGCGACGCTTAATCTCGACAAACCGGCTGTTACGACCAAGATCGATCTGGTTCCGCACAAAGCGCGTGAGCGTAAGATCGACATTGCTCTGTCGAACTCCTTCGGATTTGGCGGAACCAATGCTTCTTTGGTTCTGCGCCGATACTCCTGATCTGTTTCGCTGAAAATAAAATATCGAATTTAAAAAACGCGGGGATTTCTCCGCGTTTTTGCCAAAATATAACCGGATGCGATGTTTAAAATCGTGAACAGCGGTTAGTGTGGTTACGACTCCGGAGAGTTTAATTCGCTCTAACGGAAAACAGGTACAAAAGCCGTTCCAGGCGGGCATTCGGCACAATGTGGCGGAACGTTCGCCAAAATAGATAGACAGAGCCTTTCTCGTGGTTTGGTTTGAACCAACGAAATACTCTGGACCGAGGTGATTGAGTGAATTCAGAGGCGCCATCCGGAACGACCCCTGCAGACGAGCAGCCCAAAGGCGCGACGCAGGAAACGAACGCGACTTCCAAGCCGTTCGTGCCGAAATCCGCGTCTGAAGCCTTGCGCCCCGAGCCTGGAACACCACCGCCGCGCAAGCGCTCGCGCCATGCCCGCAGCCAGATCGTCGTTTTCATGAACTTCATGCTGTCGCTGGTGGTACTGGTTCTGCTCGGTGCGTCTGCCTTGTTCTATTTCGGCAAGATGCAGTTTGACGCCAAGGGACCGCTCACCGCTGAAACGACTTTTCTCGTCAAGCGCGGCGCCGGTATCGCTGAAGTTTCGAACAGTCTGGAAAACCGTGACATCGTCAGCGATGCGCGTATCTTCCGTTATGGCATACGCACATTGGGACATGAGAACGATCTGAAGGCAGGTGAATATGCCATTCCTGCCGGCGCGACGATGCGTGATGTGATGGATATCCTCATCAGCGGCAAATCCATCATGTATCCGCTGACTATTCCGGAAGGTCTGACGGTCAAGCAGATTTTCGACCGTATTTCGGCAGATCCAATTCTTGTCGGCGACATGCCGAAGGATATGCCGCCGGAAGGTGCGCTCTTCACTGATACGTTGAATTTCACGCGCGGCACGACGCGCTCAGAGATCATCGATCGTATGGTAGCCTCGCAGAAGAAGCTAGTCGATGATGCCTGGGCAAAACGCGATCCAGACTTGCCGATTAAGGACAAGAATGAGTTCGTGACACTGGCTTCCATTGTGGAAAAAGAAACCGGTATCGCTTCTGAACGCCCGCATGTGGCCTCGGTCTTCGTCAACCGCTTGAAGAAGGGTATGCGTATCCAGTCCGATCCGACCATCATTTATGGTCTGTTCGGCGGTGCCGGCAAACCTTCCGATCGACCGATTTTCAAGTCGGACATCGAAAAGCCGACCCCTTACAACACCTATGTGATCAACGGCTTGCCGCCGACACCGATTGCCAATCCGGGCAAGGCAGCACTTGAAGCGGTCGCCAATCCGCTGGATACGGAAGACCTTTACTTCGTTGCCGACGGTACAGGCGGTCACGTGTTCTCAAAGACGCTGGAGGAACACAACGCCAATGTCCGTAAATGGCGCTCCGTGGAACAGCAGAAGAATATCGAGCAACAGAACAATAACGGCAATAATACAAGCCAGAGCTCGGGCCAGTAGCGGCGCCGCTACGATTTTTGGCGGGCTTGAAAATATGTGACCGAAGCCGGTGGTATCGTCGGCTTCGGCTTGGCTTTTAGAGTAAGTTCGCACCTTCGCGGGCGTGAGTTGAGGGGACGGAACGCATGGCGCTCCAAAGCATGACCGGATTTGCACGCCATGCCGTGCAACACGCCATGGAAGGCGGAGAAGCGCGCATCGTCTGGGAAGTGCGTTCCGTCAATGGCAAGGGGCTCGATCTTCGGCTGCGTCTGCCGCAAGGGCTTGAAGCGGCCGAACATCCGGTCCGTTCTATGCTCGCGCGTCATTTCTCGCGCGGTAATTTTCAAGCAAGTCTCAGCGTTGAACGTAGCGAAGCTCAAGCCGGTTTCAGCATCAATCAGGCCATGCTCGCCGAGATCCTGAAGCTAGGTGCCGATTTGCAGGCGAAGCACGGATTGGCACCTGCCAGCGTAGACGGTATCCTTTCGCTGCGCGGTATTATTGATCAGGCGCAGATGGTTGATGATGAAGATGACCGTGGCGGGTTGGAAGCTGCGATCGTCTCAGGCTTTGAGGAAACGCTCAAGGCAATCGCCGATGCGCGCAGGCAGGAGGGCAAAGCCCTTTTCACCATTCTTTCCGCTCATGTCGACAGCATCGAACGCTTGACCGGGAGCGCTCGCCGCGACCCGTCGCGAGGCACCGATGCGATCAAGGCCCGACTTTCTGGACAAGTGGCCCTGTTGATGGATTCCGCACGCGAACTCGATGAAGCGCGGCTCTATCAGGAAGCGGCATTTCTTGCGACCAAGGCCGACATTCAGGAGGAGCTTGACCGGCTGGATACCCATGTGGCATCCGCCCGCAAGCTTCTGGCCGATGGCGGTCCTGTCGGACGCAAGCTCGATTTTCTTTCACAGGAATTTAATCGTGAGGCTAATACACTGTGTTCTAAATCGAATGCAGCGTCGATCACAGCGATCGGCCTGGAATTGAAGGCGGTCGTGGATCAGTTTCGCGAACAAGTACAAAATCTGGAGTAACAGGTATCATGGCCATCTCTTCGGTTGAAAATGGCGTCGCACGCAGAGGCTTGATGGTGGTGATTTCGTCGCCATCCGGGGCCGGTAAATCCACGATTGCCCGGCTTTTGCTGGAAGACAAGAAGATGAATCTCTCGCTGTCGATCAGCGTGACGACGCGCCCGCGCCGTCCGAGTGAAATAGAAGGGGTCCACTACCATTTCAAGACGATCCGCGAATTCGAACGCCTGCGTGACAATGACGAGTTGATCGAATGGGCCGAGGTTCACGGCAATTTCTATGGCACGCTGCGAGAAACGGCTGAAATCGCGCTGGCCGACGGTCAGGACATGCTGTTTGACATCGACTGGCAGGGCGCAGACCAATTGCAAGCCAAGATGCCAGCCGATGTGGTGTCAATTTTCATTTTGCCACCCACCATGCGCGAACTGCAACAGCGTCTGAACCGCCGCGCTGAGGATACGGCTGATGTCATTGAGACCCGCTTGCAGAATGCTCGTTTTGAAATCCAGAAATGGGTGAAATACGATTATATCGTCATCAACGAGGATCTCGACCGCTCCTTCACGGCGATCAAGTCGATCATTGAGGCTGAGCGTCTTCGTCGCGACCGCCGACCGGGTCTGTTCGATTTCGTAACAGGTTTGCTGGAAGAAGAACCGGGCATTTAAATTTCTGGAAAGTCCCCTGAGCCGTGTCGTCTGCAGGTACAGAAACCAAGCACTGGTCCATCGTGGAACTCCTTCACGAGACGGTCAAGAACCCGAACATTCATGTGCGCGGCAGGCACAGCTATTACAGCAATGCATGGACAGGCTCGTTCGAAGAGAGTGTCGTTCGTTATCTTTATGGTGACGAATACAGTCTGCAGGCCTGGGAGTCCCAATGGGCTGTGGATCAGCTTTATATTGGTGATTACGTCTGCATCGGTGCAGAGGCTGTCATCTTGATGGGCGGCAACCACACGCATCGTACGGACTGGTTCAGTCTCTATCCATTTCCCGATGTCATTCTCGAAGCCTACAAGGGAAAGGGTGACACGATTATCGGGGATGGGGCATGGCTTGGAATGCGTGGCATGATAATGCCCGGAATTACTATTGGAGAAGGCGCAATCGTCGCTTCTGGCGCAGTCGTCACAAAAGATGTTGCAGCTTACACCATCGTGGCCGGCAATCCTGCAGCGCCTATTCGGTCCCGTTTTCCAGCAACGACTGTCGATGCTCTTCTGAGCCTCAGAATCTACAGATGGGACGAAAAGAAATTTGACGCCATGAGAGCGTATCTTTGCGCAGATGATATCAATGCGCTTGTGACAGCTTCTGCTTACTATGACAAAAATACCGGAGCGGCAGAATAAACCCGTTCACGCCAGTCTGATTGTCACGCGATCTGTGTCGGCTACCAATTGCCGAAAAGCATCGAGAAAAGGTTTGCCGCCGCGTGTTTGCAGGTTGTTCAAAGCTTCAACATTCTTGAACACCAACTCGCATTCACCAGGCCAACCGGGGCCTTGCCATTGCACAGCATCCCAGAACGCGTCGAGCGTGTAACCGAAGGATTCTTGATCTTGGGCCGGGACGGCTGAAAGATAACGCCGCCAGAGTTCATCGGGACTCTCAATGCCAGCGCAATCGATTTCGTAGATGGGCAGCATGTCAGTCTAGCAGGATCAGCAGGCCGTCCACCATGCCGAGGACAAGAATGAGCGCACCCATTGTTATGGCCGTCACGATCAGCATACGCTTTTGCCGGTCGCGCTTTTCCGTTCGCTTGCCCGTCCAGTCATAAGGCGATTCAGGCATTCCTCTCTCCAGATCGGCGCGGCATTGAAAATTGCCGTGCAGGATCGCTTTCCCCGTAGCCTGCACTTTACCGTCAATATCTGCAAGTTTGATGATGCTGATAAATTCGCATCTGCCTAAGCCGCGTTCAAAATGACAGGCGGTTATACAGCCGTGCCACCCACCGTTACCTGGTCCATGCGAAGATGCGGCTGGCCAACCCCGACAGGAACCCACTGACCGCCCTTGCCGCAATTGCCGCTGCCGGTATCGAGCTTCATGTCGTTGCCGATCATCGATATCCGCTGCATGGCATCCGGGCCGTTGCCGATCAGCATTGCACCTTTGATCGGCACTCCGATCTTGCCATTCTCGATCATGTAGGCTTCGGTGCAGCCGAACACGAACTTTCCGGATGTGATATCCACCTGGCCGCCACCGAAAGAAACAGCGTAGATTCCCTTTTTCATAGAGGCGATGATTTCCTCCGGGGTCTTATCGCCTGACAGCATATAGGTGTTGGTCATGCGTGGCATCGGTGCATGGGCATAGGATTCACGGCGGCCGTTGCCGGTCGCTTCCATGCCCATCAGGCGCGCATTCTGGCGATCCTGCATGTAATTGACCAGTTTTCCGTCTTCGATCAACACGGTGCGATTGGTTGGCGTGCCTTCATCGTCAATCGTGAGAGAACCACGCCGTTCGGCGATCGTGCCGTCGTCGACGACCGTTACGCCCTTGGAGGCAACCTGCTGGCCGAGCAAACCCGCAAAGGCCGATGTTTTTTTTCGGTTGAAGTCGCCTTCCAACCCATGTCCTACGGCTTCATGCAGCATAACGCCCGGCCAGCCATTGGCCAGAACAATGTCGAATGTGCCTGCCGGGGCAGGGATGGCTTCCAGATTGACAAGTGCCTGCCGCAATGCCTCATCAGCGGCGTGCTGCCAGCTTTCGACGGTGATGAATTCGCCAAAGCCCTTGCGTCCGCCAACCGTATGCGAACCCGATTCCTGACGGTCGCCATCGCCAGCCACCACAGAAACGCTCAACCGCACCATGGGGCGTATATCGCGCACGAAGTGACCGTCGGCGCGCAGAATTTCGACCTGCTGCCATGAACCTGCAAGCGAAACGGAAACCTGACGGACTTTAGGGTCTTTGCCGCGCAGATACGCGTCGATCTGCTGCAAAAGCTGCACCTTGGTGTCGAATGTCGGCGAACCGATGGGGTTTTCATCCGTGTATAGATGACGGTTGGTGCCCGCAGGTGCTGCTGAATAACTTCCGCCGTCGCCCTTCAATGTAGCCGATACAGCATCAGAAGCACGCTTCAGGGCGGCAAGCGAAAGATCGCCAGCATGGGCATAACCGATGGCTTCACCCGCAACCGATCGCAGGCCGAATCCTTGATCCTGATTGAAGGAGCCGGTCTTGAGGCGGCCATTGTCGAAAACAAGCGCCTCCGCCTCGCGGTATTCCACAAAGAGCTCGCCGTCGTCGCGGCCTTTCAGGCTTTGGGCGACCAGGCGCTCGATATCGTCGCGGCTGACGTCGAAACTGTCGATCAGGCTTTTCATAAAAATAAATCCTGCAGCATGTGTTTGCTGCAGGATGTAAGCCTTAAATCGGTTGAGAACAACCACATGTAGGTATGAGGCAGATGATTCAGGCTATAGTGAGCCGAAAATGGTGGGTTTCGAGAACCGGAGCGCAGCGTACTTAAAGGTACGTGAGCACCGGAAGCGCAGAAAAACGCCATTTGCAGGCCACTATATCGTGAATCACGGAAGGGCGTCGAAGCCTTCACCAAACCCTTTAAGATCCACCGGAATGCCAACGCCCTCTTCCGGCGTCTGGAAGACGATGAAGGTGGCAGCCTTTCCGGAGCGCAGCGTCTTGAGAAGATCGTCCTCAAGGATCACCTCGGCATAGCAGCCGTCTTCGAAGCAGCGGACGAAGTAGGCGCGACCAATATCCTTGCCATCGACATTGAGGCCGAGGCCGTTGGGCAAGAGAACGCCCAGCGGTGCCAGAACACGAAGAATGCGTGCCTTGTTGTCCGCCGTCTTGAGAACCACGACTGAAAGACCCAGTTCAGGGCGCTTTGCGGCGACCACGTTCTGGATCAGTGCGCACTGCTCCGTCTTGGCGCCAGCAGGCGTGTCACAGAGAACGGACCAGGCGCCATGCTGCGACTTGAGCTTGCCGCTCTGCTGCGGGCTGGTCGGGGCTGCCTGCGACTGGGCCGCAGGGGCTTCTTGTGGGGTTTGTAACTGCGCCGGGGTGTCCTGAGCAACCGAAGGAAGCGTTGCAACGGCGAGCGCCATACCGGCGCCTGTTGCAAGGGTTGCGAGGCGCTGGCTGATCGTGCGGCGGGCGAGCATGCGAAAAGTCATGAAATCTCCAGATCGAATCACCGGGACGTTAACGCGCTGCATTGGCCATGGAAAGCGCCGTGACAGGCGTTTATCAGTCCTGGCCATCATAGCAACGGTGATACCGTCTGTTGCGTCGATTGTCACGCGGCACATTAAAAGAAACGTCTTGTCAAATCATGGCTTCATTATGGGTTTCGTGCGGTTTTCCCAAGTTTTCATGGCGAAAATGAACCGCTCTGCGGCATTGAATACACTCGGACATTCGCTCTTTCTCGAGTGGGCTGCGCGCAAAAATGCCGCACAGGAACGTATTCGCCTTCCTTGCGGTGTGCGCTAAGGTGTGGTTTGAACGCCGACGGGGGATGCGGCCGTCTTTAACGTCCGGCGTCCAGCTCGAAAGGGCGAAAAGGGAGAGAGTTCTGGTGGATAAGATTGTTGCCACAACGAAGGGCGCCTTCGGCGGCGCTCTTGCAGTGCTGTGGACGACTGGTGCCGCTTTTGCGGATCAGCCTCGTCCGTGGGAATGGAGATTTCAGGACGCTGCGACTGGGATTGCCGAACAGATTCATTGGTTTGAGCGTTATACGCTCTGGTTCATTATACCAATTACCCTGCTGGTTCTGTTTTTGTTGATCTGGGTAGCGCTACGCTTTCGCGCGAGTGCAAACCCGGAGCCATCCAAGACCAGCCACAATACCGCTATTGAAGTGATCTGGACCATCGGGCCTGTGATCATTCTTCTGTTCCTGGCGGTTCCGTCCTTCCAGCTTCTGACGGCGCAATATTCGCCTGAGGATCCGACGCTGACGGTCAAGGCAACGGGATACCAGTGGTACTGGGGTTACGAATATCAGGTCGATAATCCAGTCAGTTTCGATGCCCTTCTGCTGAAGGATGCCGATCGCGCTGCCGCTGGAAAAGAGGATCGTGCGCGTTATCCGCGTCTTCTCGCCGTCGACAACGAAGTCGTGGTTCCGATCGGCGAAACGGTTCGTCTCCTCGTCACCGCTGCCGACGTGATCCATTCGTGGACGATCCCGGCTTTCGGTGTGAAGATGGACGCTGTTCCGGGCCGCATCAACGAAGCCTGGTTCAAAGCAGACAAAGAAGGCCTCTACTACGGCCAGTGCTCGGAGCTTTGCGGCAAGGATCATGGCTTCATGCCGATCGCGGTGCGCGTTGTCTCGAAAGAGCAGTATCAGACCTGGCTCGCTGCTGCGGGATCGGATCTGAACGGCGCGAACAAGGCACTTCAGGCCGCTGTTGAAGGTGGCGCAAACGATAAAGTGGCTGCGGCGGGTCTCTGATCCCGATCGCCAAGACTGTTGAAAAACGGGAGCGAATTCCATGGCTGGCACAGCAGCTCACGAGCATGGTGCCCACGACGACCACAAGCCGCATGGCTGGGTTCGTTGGGTATACTCGACCAATCATAAAGACATCGGTACTCTGTACCTGATTTTTGCAATCATCGCCGGTATCATCGGCGGCGCTCTGTCCATTGCGATGCGCGCCGAACTCCAGGAGCCGGGTATCCAGATTTTCCATGGTCTGGCGTCCATGGTCTACGGCGTCGAGGGCGATGCCGCGCTTGATGCCGGCAAGCAGATGTTCAACGTGTTCACCTCGGCGCATGCCCTGGTCATGATTTTCTTCATGGTTATGCCTGCGTTGATCGGCGGCTTCGCCAACTGGATGGTGCCGCTGATGATCGGCGCGCCGGACATGGCTTTCCCGCGCATGAACAACATTTCGTTCTGGCTTCTGCCGCCTGCGCTGTTGCTGCTGATGATCTCGCTGTTCATGCCTTCGGCACCTGGTGGCTGGGGCCCCGGTGGTGGTTGGACGCTTTATCCGCCGCTTTCGACCTCCGGTCAGCCCGGACCGGCTGTGGACTTCGCTATCCTTGCAATCCACATCTCGGGTGCCTCGTCGATCCTCGGCGCGATCAACTTCATTACCACGATCCTCAACATGCGCGCACCGGGCATGACGCTGCACAAGATGCCGCTCTTTGCCTGGGCCGTGCTGGTGACGGCGTTCCTGCTTCTGCTTTCGCTGCCGGTTCTGGCAGGCGGCATCACCATGCTGCTGACGGATCGCAACTTCGGAACGACCTTCTTCACGCCGGACGGCGGTGGCGACCCGATCCTTTACCAGCACCTGTTCTGGTTCTTCGGTCATCCTGAAGTGTACATTCTGATCTTGCCGGGCTTCGGCATCGTCAGTCACATCATTTCGACCTTCTCGCGCAAGCCGATCTTCGGTTACCTCGGCATGGCTTACGCCATGGTCGCCATTGGCGTCGTCGGCTTCGTCGTCTGGGCTCACCACATGTATACGGTCGGCCTGTCGCTCGACACGCAGCGTTACTTCGTTTTCGCGACGATGGTCATCGCGGTTCCGACGGGTATCAAGATCTTCTCGTGGATCGCGACTATGTGGGGCGGTTCGCTGACCTTCCGTGCGCCGATGCTGTGGGCAATCGGTTTCATCTTCCTGTTCACGGTCGGCGGTGTGACGGGCGTCCAGCTCGCCAATGCCGGTCTCGACCGTGCTCTTCATGATACCTATTACGTCGTTGCACACTTCCACTACGTGCTGTCACTAGGTGCGGTGTTTGCAATCTTCGCGGGCTGGTACTACTGGTTCCCGAAGATGAGCGGCTACATGTACAACGAGTTCACGGCGAAGCTGCATTTCTGGGTCACCTTCGTTGGTGTGAACCTGGTCTTCTTCCCGCAGCACTTCCTCGGTCTTGCAGGCATGCCGCGCCGCTACATCGACTATCCGGACGCCTATGCGGGCTGGAATATGGTGTCGTCCTACGGCTCCTACATTTCGGGCTTCGCCGTCCTGATCTTCCTCTACAATGTCTTCGAGGCATTCGCGAAGAAGCGTGAAGCGGGCGCAAACCCATGGGGTGAAGGCGCAACCACGCTGGAATGGCAGCTTTCGTCGCCGCCTCCATTCCACCAGTGGGAACAGTTGCCACGCATCAAGTAATTGTGCGATGGGCGGAGTCCGGAAAAGACTTCGCCCTTCCTTACAAAATGTGCTATGGCGGGCGGCATTCTGTTCCGCCCGTCGCCGGTAGACGAAAAGTCGGCCACTAAGCACGGCGCTTTCCGGCGGGAACAGAATGGTTTCCGGGAGGACATGGTTGTGATGGTGCCGATCCGTGCTGTAGGGGCGGGGTGTTCGGACCGGTGAATTTGAGGTTTTTGAAGTTAAAATGTCTCTGGTGGAAAAAAACGCAGGTACCGACGACGCCCTCGCTCTCTCCGAAGCGACTGCGCGGGATTACCTTGTTCTTTTGAAGCCTCGGGTGATGTCCCTTGTGGTCTTCACCGGGCTGGTCGGTCTCGTGGTCGCCCCGGGACATATGAATCCCGTACTCGCTGCCATCAGCATCTTGTGCATCGCGGTCGGCGCGGGTGCGTCCGGCGCACTGAACATGTGGTACGATGCCGATATCGATGCGGTGATGAAGCGTACGCGCAACCGGCCCATTCCAGCCGGCGTGATTGCTCCCAATCAGGTTCTGGCTTTCGGCCTGACCTTGTCAGCCTTTTCGGTCGTTACACTCGGCCTGATGGTCAATTGGCTGTCGGCGGCACTGCTCGCCTTTACGATTTTCTTTTACGCCGTGGTCTATACGATGTGGCTGAAGCGCTCGACGCCGCAGAACATCGTCATCGGCGGTGCCGCAGGCGCATTCCCTCCAATGATAGGCTGGGCGGCCGCGACAGGTGAGGTCACCTGGGACAGCGTCGTCCTGTTCATGATTATCTTCTTGTGGACACCTCCGCATTTCTGGGCACTGTCGCTTTTTTCATCCAATGATTATGAAGCGGCGCGTATTCCGATGATGCCCAACGTCAAGGGTGAACTTTCGACCCGACGTCAGGCGCTCTTCTATTCGATCATTATGGCGCCGGTTGGTGTTCTGCCCTGGGTGCTTGGCTTCGCTGGCCCCGTCTATGGCGCGATTTCGACGCTGCTAGGATTGGCTTTCGTTTATTACGCCTGGCGCCTTTGGGCTGCCGGATCGCAGCCGGCAATGCTGGCAGCGGCGCGTAAGCTGTTTCGCTTCTCGCTGCTCTACTTGTCAGGACTATTTGCGGTGCTGCTTGCCGAAGCGCTGGTAATGAAGGCGTTTTCCGCCTTTGGAGTGTTCTAATGGATAAAACCGAACAGAAGCCGATGGACAGCGAACTGGAGCTGATTGTTCCGACGGAACAGCAAAAGAAAGCCCAGCGCAATCGTTCTTGGGGGTTGGCGATCGCTCTGGCGCTGTTCGTGCTGCTTGTCTACGTCGGCACGATTGCGAAACTGGGTACCAACATTCTAGTACGGCCGCTCTAAAGCATGTCTCCCGAAAGTAGGAACCGGTTTTGGGATAAAGACATGCTTGAAAACAAAAGTTTAATGCGCGTCATATGAATATGAGAAAACGCGACACGCTTTAGAGCTTCATCTGGGAGGAGAATATGGCGGATCAGCAGGAAAAAGATCAAAAGCTGAGGAAGCAGCAACGTTCCAACGCAACGATTGCTGTTGCTTGCCTGTCTTTCTTTGTCTGCATGATCGGCGCGGCCTATGCCTCCGTGCCACTTTACCGCATTTTCTGCCAGGTAACGGGTTATGGTGGCACGACACAGCGCGTCGAACAATATTCCGATACGATTCTGGACAAGACGATCAAGGTACGTTTCGACGCAAACACGGCCAATGGGCTGCCATGGGATTTCCAACCCGTGCAGCGTGAGGTGACGGTTCGCATCGGCGAGACGACAATGATCAAGTATGAAGCGCGTAACCTGTTTGATGCGCCGACCTATGGCCGCGCAAGCTTCAACGTCGCGCCAGGCCGGGCAGGGGCCTATTTCAACAAAGTCGAATGCTTCTGCTTCACGGATACGACCTTGAAGCCGGGCGAAGATATGGAAATGCCGGTGGTGTTCTTTGTTGATCCGGAGATCGTCAACGATCCCGATCTGAAGGACGTCAAGACGATCACACTATCCTATACATTCTTTCCGATTGAAAAGCCGAAGCCGGTGGCGAATGCCGGGGTCGCGGCATCCACCAACGGAAGCTGACACTGATAAGTGCGGCGCATAATGCCGCAAAGACAAAACAATGAAGCGGTTTTATTCTTATAAGAGATACCGCTTGTTACAGACAGACTTGCTTGGAATCGCATTTGAGGTTTAAGCAGGAAGGTACGAGAGAGGAGTCCCTAAGGGGATTTACGGGGAGAGACATGGCCGACGTTCATCAGAAAAATCACGACTATCATATCATCGCGCCGAGCCCTTGGCCGTTCCTGAGCTCGATGGGTGCATTCGTGCTTGCCGTCGGCGGTATTGCCTGGATGCGTTACATCAATGCCGGTGAGCTGCCGTTCTTCGGCCTCAATGTGGTGACGCCCTGGATTTTCTTCATCGGTCTCGCGATCGTGCTCTACTGCATGTATGGCTGGTGGTCCGATACGATCAAGGAAGGACATGAGGGCCACCATACCCGTGTCGTATCACTGCATCTTCGCTATGGCATGATCATGTTCATTGCCTCGGAAGTCATGTTCTTCGTGGCGTGGTTCTGGGCGTTCTTCGATGCCAGCCTCTTCCCGAACGAAGTGCATCAGGTAGCGCGCGCTGCGTTCACAGGCGGCGTCTGGCCTCCAAAGGGCATCGAGGTTCTCGATCCGCTGCACCTGCCGCTCTACAACACCGTGATTCTGCTTCTGTCGGGCACGACGCTGACCTGGTCGCACCATGCGCTGCTGCACAATGACCGCAAGGGCATGATCACGGGTCTCGCGATCACTGTGGCTCTCGGTGTTCTGTTCTCATTTGTGCAGGCCTACGAGTACATACACGCACCGTTTGCGTTCAAGGACTCGATCTACGGCGCGACATTCTTCATGGCGACCGGTTTCCACGGTTTCCATGTTATCATCGGTACGATCTTCCTTCTGGTCTGCCTCTTCCGCGCCATCGGTGGTGACTTCACGCCAAAACAGCATTTCGGTTTTGAAGCCGCTGCCTGGTACTGGCACTTCGTTGACGTGGTCTGGCTGTTCCTCTTCTTCGCCATCTATGTATGGGGTGGCTGGGGTGCGCCTATGCATGCCGGCTGATCGCTAGCGGTCAAAAGTTCCGAGGCGGCCCTGGCAACATGGCCGCCTTTTGTTTGCGAAGAAACTACAGAATCGTGCTTTGTGCGTCCGAGAGGACGCGCGGCGCCTGAGGAGAAGGGAAGCGCAATGCCGGATCACAATCATTATCCTCCCGTCGATCCCATAAAGAGTGGCATTGCCGGACATTGTCCGCGTTGCGGTGAGGGGAAGCTGTTTGAAGGTTTCCTGAAAGTGGCTCCGCGCTGCACTGCTTGCGGACTGGATTATTCTTTTGCCGATTCCGGCGACGGCCCGGCGGCGTTTGTCATTCTCATCATCGGTTTTATAGTCGTCGGTCTTGCACTCTGGATGGAAGTGAATGTCGGACCGCCGCTTTGGGTGCATTTTATCCTGTGGGTGCCGCTCGCCATCATCCTCAGTCTCGTGGCCATGCGGTGGGCCAAGGGTATCCTCATCAATATGCAATATCGCAACAAGGCAGCGCCCGGCCGTATAGACAGCCGACAGGATGATGGCAAATGACGACAGCTCAGCAGTCGCGGCGATTTCCCTGGGGTGTAGTGATCGCATCCACAGTTGCGCTTGTCATTCTGCTGGCGCTCGGCACCTGGCAGGTGGAGCGTCTGCAGTGGAAGGAGGCGCTGATCGCGTCCACCGAGCAGCGCATCCACGAGCCACCCCTTCCACTGTCCGAAATGGAAAAGATCTACAAGCAGGAAGGGTCCATCGAATATCGTCCGGTGACGGTCTCGGGCACTTTCATGCATCAGGGCGAACGGCATTTTCTGGCCACGCATAACGGGGCGGCAGGTTACTATGTCTACACGCCTCTGATGCTGGAGGACGGGCGCTTCGTGCTCGTTAATCGCGGCTTCGTTCCATACGAAAAGAAAGAGCCTGCAACGCGAGCCGAAGGCCAGGTTGACGGTCCGGTCAGCGTGACCGGCCTGGCGCGTGATCCGCTTTCGGCAAAGCCCGGTTACTTCCTCCCCGACAATGATATCGCCAAGAATGTTTTCTACTGGAAGGACTGGACGGCGATGGCGGAAAGCGCTGATCTGCCAAACCTCGATGAGGTTGTGCCGTTCTTCATTGATGCCGACAGCAAGCCCAATCCGGGTGGCCTGCCAATCGGTGGCGTGACGATCATCGACTTTCCCAATAACCATCTGCAATATGCTGCCACATGGTATGGCCTTGCTCTGGCTCTGATAGGGGTTGTCGGGACGTGGTTGTGGCGCTATCGCTGTCTCAGGAAAAGTGGAGACCGGTTTTCCATCCGAGACAGCGAGAATAAAGACGAAGAGGGTTGAGGGGTTGACAACGGCCTCGTTGCAGCCCAACTCCCAGACTAAAGCATGTCTTCCAAAAGAGAGCACCGGTTTTTGGATAGAGGCATATGCAAAAATACTACACCTGAAGCGTAACTAGCTTCCGGTTTCAAGCCACGCCGAACTTTGCGAGCACGCTTCATGACTAATCAACGACCACCACTGGAAATCCGCCTTTGCGGCCCGCGCGGCTTTTGTGCCGGGGTGGACCGGGCGATCCAGATCGTCGTGCTGGCGTTGAAGAAATATGGCGCGCCGGTCTATGTTCGCCATGAGATCGTTCACAACCGTTACGTGGTCGAGGGCTTACAGTCACGTGGTGCGATCTTTGTCGAGGAACTGGACGAGATCCCGGCGGAACACCGCGAGCAGCCAGTGGTATTTTCGGCTCACGGCGTGCCGAAGTCCGTGCCTGCGGATGCGGAAGCCAAGAACCTGTTTTATCTCGATGCAACCTGCCCCCTGGTTTCCAAAGTGCACAAACAGGCCATGCGCCATCAGCGTCTTGGCCGCCATGTCATTCTGATCGGCCATTCCGGGCATCCAGAAGTGATCGGCACCATGGGCCAATTGCCGGATGGTGCAGTGACGCTGATCGAGACGGTTGAAGATGCGCGCAACTGCCATTTCGATGACGAGAACAATCTCGGCTTCGTGACGCAGACGACGCTTTCGGTGGACGATACGGCAGGGATTATCGAGGAACTGGAGGCACGTTTTCCGAACCTTTCAGCTCCGGCAGCGGAATCGATCTGCTATGCCACCACCAACAGGCAGGACGCAGTGCGTTCAGCCGCTCCGGGGTGCGATCTGTTTCTGATCGTCGGTGCGCCAAATTCCTCCAACTCCAAGCGTCTGGTTGAAGTTGCGGAGAAGGCAGGTGCGCGGATGTCGATGCTGGTTCAACGCGCTGCCGATATCGAATGGGATCGGATCGGCGATATATCGGTTGTCGGGCTGTCGGCAGGTGCTTCGGCCCCTGAAATCATCGTCGATGAAATCATCGATGCCTTCAAGGCGCGCTTCAATGTGATGATCGAACTGGCTGAAACCACGGTTGAAAGCGAAAACTTCCTTGTGAATCGCGAGATTCGCGATGTGGAACTGACGGTGCAGGACATGGCATTCGTCAACGGGGAACACCGGGTGGTCGGCATTCCGAAACTGATGCCCAAGATCATACAAGGGAAATAAGCGGCATGGCCGTCTATACAGATATCAATGAAATCGAACTTGGCGCTTTCCTGCAGCAATACGATATCGGCACACTGACGTCTTACAAAGGCATTGCGGAAGGGGTGGAGAACTCCAACTATCTTCTGCACACCACTTCGGGGTCGTTCATCCTGACGCTTTACGAAAAGCGCACCAATCGTGAAGATCTGCCGTTCTTTCTTGGCCTGATGCAGCATCTGGCGAGCCGCAACCTCGAATGCCCGCAGCCAGTGGTCCGTCGTGACGGTACGACAATCGGCGAACTTGCGGGACGCCCTGCGGCAATCGTCACCTTCCTGGAAGGTATGTGGATGCGCCGCCCGACTGTCGAGCACTGTGAGGCGGTTGGCGAAGGGTTGGCCCATATGCATCTGGCGGGCGCCGATTTTTCGCTGCGCCGTCGCAACGGTTTGACACTTTCCGACTGGCGCCCTTTGTGGAACCTGTCGCGTGAACGCGCGGATACGGTGGAACCCGGTCTCGTTGGCGAGGCAGAGGCCGATCTCACTTTTCTGGAAAAGAACTGGCCCTCCGACCTGCCGCAGGGCGTGATCCATGCGGATCTTTTCCCGGACAATGTTTTCTTCCTTAACGACAAGCTCTCGGGTTTTATCGATTTCTACTTCGCCTGCACGGACATTCTGGCTTATGATGTTGCCGTCTGCCTCAACGCATGGTGCTTTGAAAAGGACTTTTCCTATAACCGCACCAAGGGAGCAGCGTTTCTGCGCGGCTACACCTCCATTCGCCCGCTTTCTACGGCGGAGGCCGATGCACTGCCGGTTCTGGCGCGCGGCGCTGCCATTCGTTTCATGCTGACCCGGCTTTACGACTGGCTGAATGTTCCGGAAGGCAGTTTCGTGGTCAAGAAAGATCCCATGGAATATGTGCGCAAGATGCGCTTTCACCGCCAGATCGAAACGGCTGCCGAATATGGTCTTGAGCAGCAGGGAGCGGCTGCGTGAAGCAGATAGAGGCTTTTACGGATGGTGCCTGCTCGGGCAATCCCGGTCCTGGCGGCTGGGGCGCAATTTTGCGCTGGAACGGCAATGTCAAGGAACTGAAGGGTGGTGAAGCCGACACGACCAACAACCGCATGGAGTTGATGGCGGCTATTTCGGCACTTTCGGCATTGAAGGAACCGTGCGAAGTCGATCTCTATACGGACTCGGTCTATGTGCGCGACGGCATCTCCAGTTGGATCGAAGGCTGGAAACGCAATGGCTGGAAGACGGCTGCCAAGAAACCGGTCAAGAATGCCGAATTGTGGCAGGCGCTCGACGAAGCGCGCAAGCCGCATAAGGTCAACTGGCACTGGGTCAAGGGCCATGCAGGGCATCCGGAAAATGAACGCGCTGACGAACTTGCCCGGGAGGGCATGGAGCCATTCAAATATGGCGGTCGTAAATCATTGAAGGTGCAATAATGGTTACAGGCGAAAAGGGCGGCATTTGCCGCCCTTTTTGTTTGATTAAAGCTGTTCGAGAACAGCCGATGCGGCTGACGTGACCGCCTGTCCGGCCTGTTCTTCGATATTGAGCGTCTTGACTACCCCATCTTCCACGATTGCCGAATAACGCTTGGAGCGAATGCCAAGGCCGCCAGCAGTCGCGTCGAGCTCAAGGCCCGCAGCTTTCGTGAACGCTGCGGAACCATCGGCCAGATAGAGAATCTTGCCTTCGCCACCCGTGCTCTGTGCCCATGCGCCCATGACGAAGGCGTCGTTCACCGCAACAACGGCGATCTGATCGACACCCTTGGCGAGGATCGCATCGCGGTTCTCGAGATAGCCTGGCAGGTGATTGAGGCTGCAGGTCGGCGTGAAAGCACCCGGAACGGCAAAGAGAACGACCTTCTTGCCCTTGAAGATTTCGTCGGTCGTCATCTCCTTGACACCATCTGCGGTCTTTACCTTGAAAGTCGCTGCAGGCAGCTTGTCGCCAACTTTGATCGTCATTTAATTTCTCCTCGGGGCAGGGGCCGTCTGTTCCACTGCCTGTTGTCAAATTCTGGAACGCGTTTCGATATGATTGAATCAGATCGGCGCGTCTCAACTGTTTGTTTTGACGCGCATCTTATCCGAAAACCGTTTCACACTTTTCGGGATGCGCTCCAATCCACACCGCACAGCGCGGGCGGCACAGTTAAACCGATAGCAGGTCGCCGAGCAATTTCAACATCCAGATAAGAGCATCAAGCGCTGGAAGGGAAGTCTAATCCAGTGTCACCTGACCGGAGACGGCTTTTCCATTCTGCACAATGGTATAGTCGATAATGGCGTTATCTGCTTTCCCACGCACCCGGGCAGCAAAGCGGTGGCCGGAATGCCCGTCCTGAACTGCAACGGCGTCGGAAAGCCCGATTTTGTCGCTGGCAATGAACAGCTCCGCAGGGGCTGCGGGATCGGGAACGGTGAGATTGAAGACGGCTTTGTCTCCTTCCCGCTTCACATCACTGATGCCGAATGCTGAAGATGCGGGTATAGGCAGTCGGTCGAAAGCCGTCTCAATAATCGTGCGGTTGGCAATCGCCTGCGGCGAAGCTTGCTGTCCTTCGTCATCGAGCGGAAACTCGAATGTTGCCTGCACCGGAACGCAGATTTTCTCGCAGACTCCAAGGAAAACATGACCCTTCAGTCGTGTATCGGCGGAGGTCAGTTGAAAGACTATCGGCAGGGAAACGGGCTGCTTATATCCAATGCCACCTTCATCGTCTCCACCAAACCGGACAGGTGCAGGGAAATCAATCCGCGCTTTCGCATCACCCTCAATCGTGATCTGAGGCGGGACACCTGCGTCGCCCGGATTGCGCCAATAGGTCTTCCAGCCTGGTTGCAACTCGATCTGCAATGCACCGCGCCGTTCATGACTGGCCGCATTGTCAGCGCCGTTGTCTTCAATGATGACGCGAACGCGCCCGCCGGGCGTCTCGGTCCAGTCGGAGGTGGAAGCCATGGCTGGAAACGCCAGTGAGGCCAGCAGCAATGGTGCGAGGACAAAAGTTCGGATGTTCATGGACGAAAGATGGAATGAAAAGATGGTCGCTTCAAGCCCAATTGTGGTGAGCTTGCTGCGCGTTGATGGCTAGTGGTCTTTTTTGATCCCGACATTTGCCCGACACCAGTAACCAAGGATGCAAATGTCGGAATCAGACCACTAATGTGGTGGCTGACAATCTCGTCATCTATCTTCCAGATCGGATTACGCTTCAAAGCCTGCAGTCGAAATAAATGACCATTGTTATTTTGCGCAGTCTTGCTACCTTCATATTCATGACCATTCTTAAAGCGCCGAACAAGGAGCAGGGTTTTCTGAACGGGCAGTTCCTGCTTGCCATGCCCGGAATGAGCGACGAGCGTTTTGCCCGGTCTGTGGTCTATATCTGTGCGCATTCCGATGAAGGTGCGATGGGGTTCATCATCAATCAGCTTCAGCCCGTGGAATTTCCTGACCTTCTGCGTCAGATTGGGATCATAGACGAGGATGAGCTGATTATTCTGCCGGAGCGGGCGCAGCATATGATGGTGCGCAATGGAGGACCGGTGGATCGCACACGTGGCTTCGTCTTGCATTCGGATGACTATATGGTCGACTCCACCATGCCGGTTTCTGAAGATGTCTGTCTCACTGCAACCGTAGATATCCTGCGTGCCATTTACGGAGGCAGGGGACCGTCACAAGCCCTGATGGCGCTTGGCTATTCCGGCTGGGCGCCGGGCCAGATCGAGGCAGAACTTGCCGAGAACGGTTGGCTAACCTGCGAGGCGCCGCTCGACATGCTGTTCGATAGCGATATCGAGGGCAAGTATTCGCGCCTGATGCTTCATATGGGCATCGATATGTCCCGGCTTGTTTCCGACGCGGGGCATGCGTGATTTAGGGGAGTAAGGCAATAGGGCAGTAAGGCAGTATGTTAAGTGAATAGGGGAATAAGGGAGTATGTTTTGATTGCGGATGACAGCAACCACTATATTCTTCACTGCCCTACTGCCCTCATCAAGCCGCCGCCGCGTCCAACTGTTCGCGGATCATGCGAGTTGCTTCGTCGCGGCTCGTCGGCTGGCCGAACATGAAGCTCTGCACATACTCGCACCCCATCTGGCGAAGCTGGAGCGCATCGCTTTCGCTTTCCACACCTTCGGTTACGACGGCGAGGCCGAGATCATGTGCCATGCTTATAATCGAGCGTAGCAGGGTAGCTTTCTGGGGCTGATCGCCTTTCACGAAGGAGCGATCGATCTTGATGATGTCGAACGGGAAACGCGTGAGATAAGCCAGCGAGGAATAACCCGTCCCGAAATCATCGAGCGACAGGCCTATGCCCATGGCTTTGAGCCGGGCCAGGACATGCGTGGACTGCTCCGGGTTTTCCATGAGGACGGACTCTGTCAGCTCAAGCTTGAGGCTGCCCGGATTGAGATGGATGCGGGAAAGCACTGAACGGACATCGTTGATGAGGTCCTGACGGATAAGTTGTGTGGATGAAAGATTGACCGAAACGAAGAGGTCGAGCTTCGGGAATTGTTCCTGCCACGCGAAAAGGTCTTCCGCAGCCCGCTGCATCGCAAACAGGCCAAGCTGGATTATAAGGCCGGAATTTTCGGCAATCGGAATGAATTCCGACGGTGAAATTGCGCCGCGTCGAGGATGCTCCCAGCGCATGAGGGCTTCGAAACCGGCAATCGTGCCTTCATCAAGCTTGACGATGGGCTGATAGACGAGACTGATCTCGTCGCGTTCAAGCGCACGACGCAGATCGGATTCGAGCTGGAGCTTGTCGCTGCCGATGGCTCTGAATGCGGGACGGAACGGCTCGATGCGGTCACCGCCGAAACGTTTTGCCTGATACATGGCAAGTTCCGCGTCCTTCACGAAATCTTCGGCGGACGTTGCCGTTTTCGTCCATGTAATCAGGCCGACGGATGAGGTCAGGACAATTTCGCGCTTTGCATAGGCAATTGGTGCACGCACGGCCTGACGCAGAGCCTCAGCAAAGGAGGCGATGCGGCCCGGATCGCTTTCAGAGGCGAGCAGCAAGCCGAACTGGTCTGAGGACAGGCGCGAGAGCGTATCCTGTGGCTTCATGAGGCGCGCCAGACGACGCGAAACGGTCAGAAGGATCGTGTCGCCCGCCGACATACCGAGGCTGTCGTTGACCTGTTTGAAGCGATCTATATCGATGATGAACACTGTCGGGTGCAGATTGCTTTCGCCGCGCGCCATGTTCATGACATTGCTGAGACGATCGAGGAACAGCTCGCGGTTTGGAAGACCGGTCAGGTTGTCGTGCACGGCATCGTGCAGCAAGCGTTCCTCTGCCTTCTTCTGTTCCGTCACATTGACGAGCGTGCCGACGCAGCGCACCACTTCGCCATCGGAGCCGATGACCGGGCGTGCCCGAAGCGCATACCAGTGATAGTGGCCATCATTGGCACGCAGCCGGAAAATCTGACCGATACGTCCGCGCCGGTTCTCCAAAATGGCATCAAGTGTGGACCGGAACCGATCGCGGTCGTCAGCGTGCATAACGGGAAGCCAGTTGCGTACCGGACCTTGCAGGCTGTTGGCGGTATTGCCGAGATAATTGGCGATGTCGGGCGTCGTCACCACGCGATCACGCGGCACATCCCAATCCCATACGATGTCTCCCGCGCCGATGACGGCAAGCGCCTGTCGCTCCATATCGGACAGAAGGCCCTGTTGCAGCGCCCCGCCGGCGAAGGCATGCTGCATGACGGTAAAGCCGATCAGAAGGACGATCAGGACAAGACCGCCACCAAGTGCGGGCTGCACAATGTCATTATCGAGCCTGCCCGAAACCGTCATCCAGGCACCCAGCAACCATATGAGGGTCAGGAGCCAGGCCGGTATCAGCATGACGGCGCGATCATATCCCTTGACCGCCAGATAACCGATGATGGCAACACCGGACAGAACGGTCAGTGCGAGCGAAATGCGCGCAATACCGGAAGCCACGGGCGGATCGAAGACGGCGACGCCCGCAAGTGCCAGCAGGCCTAGCACCCAGGTCACCGCGCCATAGCTGAAATGATCGTGCCAGCGGTTGAGATTGAGATAGGTGAACAAGAAAATCACAAGAGAGGCGGCAAGCGCCACTTCGGTACCTGCTCGCCAAATCTGCTCATTGCCCGGCGTTATCTCCATCAGCTTGTTCCAGAAGCCGAAATCGACGCAGATATAGGCCAGAACTGCCCATGCAAGCGCGGCGGTGGCGGGAAACAGGGAAGTGCCCTTAACGACGAAAAGGATGGTCAGAAACAGCGCCAGCAAGCCGGAGATGCCGAGCAGGATACCGCGATAGAGCGTGTAGGAATTGACCGCATCCTTGTAGGCTTCGGGCTCCCACAGATAAAGCTGAGGCAGGTTATGCGAAGATAGTTCAGCCACGAAGGTGACGACGCTGCCAGGATTGAGCGTGATGCGGAAAACGTCTGCATCGGCACTTGGCTGGCGGTCGAGCGCAAAGCCCTCGCTCGGGGTGATCGATGCAATGCGCGGAGATCCAAGGTCGGGCCAGATGACGCCGGAGCCGACGAGACGAAAATGCGGAGCCACAATCAGGCGGTCGATCTGCTCGTCGGTAGGGTTTGCAATAGAGAAAGCGGCCCAGTCGCCGGAAGCCTTGCTGTTCTGATCGGCTTGCACCTCAATGCGGCGCACAATGCCGTCGGGACCCGGTGCGGTCGATACCTGCACGCTTTCGCCCTTGTTGCGTAGAAGTTCGACAGCGCGGGACAGGTCGAGGGCGGTATCTTCCTTGGAAATCTTGATCGGTTCGATGGCCGATGCCTGGACGACCGAAACGGTCAGAAAGACCACAAGCGCGAGAAACCGAGCGCCAGCAACAAACCACTTATCCGCAAAACCCGTCACGAGCGTCCAACCTTGCCATTGATCATGCGGCTATCCGTCATACGTTTGTCGCTTTCTAAAAGGGCAAAAAGCAGGTGGTCCTGCCAGAAACCGTTTATCTTGAGATAGGAACGCAGCAGTCCTTCTCTCTCAAATCCGGCTTTTTCGAGAAGCCGTATCGAACGCTCGTTATGAGGGATACAGGCTGCTTCAATCCGGTGCAACCGGAGTTGATCGAATGCGAAGGGGATAACCAGCGATAGGGCTTCGGTCATATAGCCCTTGCCGGCGTAAGGCTCGCCGCTCCAGTAGCCGATCATGCCGTTCTGGCCGACGCCACGCCGGATATTGCCGAGCGTAATGCCGCCGACGAGCTTGTTGTCGCTATTGCGGAACACGAAAAATGGATAGCCGGTTCCAGCCGATATTTCATCTTGAAAACGGCGCATCCGATGGCGGAAGGCACTCTTGGTGAGGTCGTCGTCGGGCCATGTTGGCTCCCACGGCGCAAGAAAGGCGCGGCTCTGTTCCCGCAGGCTGGCCCAACTCGCAAAATCGCTCATCATCGGCTCACGCAGATAAATGCGCTGGCCACGCAGGACAGTCGGATTGCTTCTACGGAAGGGCAGGCCGATCATGACGGGATAAGGCAATATGGCAGTAAGTCAGTAAGGCAATAGGGAAGGGTGGACGTATTCGCCGAGCTAAACATACTGCCCTACTCCCCTAATGCCCTATTGCCTCAATTATACAGCGATCTTCCTCGCATGCGCGCCGGTCGAAAGTGCATCCGATAGCCCGTCGAAGCTCATCAGTCGCCCAACTGGGCCGACACCGGCGATGGTGGGCTTGCTGTCGAGGAACAGGCGTCCTGCCAGATCGGTCAACCGTTCTGGCGTAATCAGCGAAAGACGATCCATCAGTTCGCTGTTATCGACAGGGCGACCATAGAGCAGGAACTGGCGCGCGACCTGTCCCGCACGGCTTGCAGCGCTCTCCTGTGACATGAGAAGGCTTGCACGATACTGCGCGCGGGCGCGGTCCACTTCTTCGAGGCTGATGGAGTCGGCTGCCTTATGCAGTTCATCGATGAGGACGGGAACCAGTTCGACCAGCTCGTCGCGACCCGTTGCAGCGTGGATGCCGAACAAACCGGTATCCGAGAAGCCCCAATGGAAGGCATAGACCGAATAGCAGAGGCCACGTTTCTCGCGCACTTCCTGGAAGAGGCGTGAGGACATGCCGCCGCCAAGGACCATGGAGAGAAGCTGCGAGGCATAGAAATCGCGCACATGGTAGGCACGGCCTTCGAAGCCGATCAGAACCTGTGCATCCATGAGTTCGCGATTTTCACGGAAATCACCGCCAACATAGTGAGCAAGGTCAAGGGTCGGCGCTGTGTTGTGGGCGCGGAAACCGCCGAGGCGTTTTTCGACTTCCTTCACGAATGCATCGTGATCGACACCGCCGGCAGCCGTCACGACCATGCGGTCGGCGCTATACTGCTCGTCCATATAAAGGCGCAGATCAGCGGAGGTGAAAGACATCACCGTCTCAGGTTCGCCAAGAATGGCGCGTCCGATCGGTTGATGGCGGTAGGCTGTTTCCGTGAAACGGTCGAAAACAATATCGTCGGGCGTGTCGTGTGCCGCGCCGATCTCCTGCATGATGACCTGTTTCTCGCGTTCCAGCTCAGCTTCGTCGAACTTGGACGCGGTCAGGATATCGGAGAGAATGTCGATAGCCAGCGGCACGTCATTGCGCAGAACGCGCGCATAATAGGATGTGGTTTCGACGCTGGTGGCGGCATTGATCTCGCCGCCGACATTTTCAATATCCGATGCTATTTGCCAGGCAGTGCGGTTTTCGGTTCCCTTGAATGCCATATGCTCGAGAAGATGAGCAATGCCATGCCTGTCGGCAGCTTCGTTTCGCGCACCGGCCTTGACCCAGATTCCAAGCGCCACGCTTTCCACGTGGGACATTGTATCGGTGGCTATCGTCAATCCATTGGAAAGACGCGTTACTTCAACACCCATAAGCAAACTGCTCCCTGCATTCCCGCTCTGGTTCTCGTCTCGGAGCCGGTCTTTTTAAGCTCTCGAATGGCGGCGAACGTATTCTTCCACGATTTTCAGGTCGTTGTGAAGAACTGTGAAGCTTTCTTTTCGTTGCATCAAGTCCGAAAGCCATGCTGGAAGCTGTGGCTCGACACCACTGGCAGCCTTTACGGCATCGGGGAATTTGGCCGGATGCGCGGTTGCAAGAACAACCATCGGTGCAGCATCGGACACATTTTCGCGAGCGACCTTCACGCCGATTGCCGAATGCGGATCAAGCAGATAGCCGTCCGCCTCAAGCACGGATTTGATCGTTGCTGCGGTCTCGTCGACAGTCGAACGGCTGGCCGAGAATTCGCTGCGGATCGCCGAAAGAGGCTTTTCGGAGATCGAAAAGCCTGCTGATTGCTTCAGGCTGTCCATCAGGCCGCGCAATGCTGCCGCATCGCGTGCATGCGCTTCGAACAGGAGACGTTCGAAGTTTGAGGAAATCTGGATATCCATCGACGGTGATGTCGTCTGTGCAACACCGCGCATTTCATACGCGCCGGTTTCCAGCGTGCGCGAGAGAATGTCGTTGTCGTTGGTGGCGATAATCAGCCGGTCGATGGGCAATCCCATGCGCTTGGCCACATAGCCTGCGAAAATATCGCCGAAATTACCAGTCGGTACAGTGAAAGATACAGCGCGATCCGGCGCGCCGAGGCTCAGTGCGGCCGTAAAATAATAGACAACCTGCGGCATGATGCGCGCCCAGTTGATCGAGTTCACACCCGAAAGCGACAGCGCATCACGGAACTGAAGGTCGTTGAACATGCCTTTCACAAGGTTTTGGCAATCGTCGAAATTGCCTTCAATGGAAAGGGCATGGACGTTGGAAAAGCCGGACGATGTCATCTGGCGCTGCTGCACCGGCGATACGCGACCGTTCGGGAACAGAATAAAGATATCGGTATTGTCGCGACCGCCAAAGGCTTCAATGGCTGCGCCGCCCGTATCGCCCGATGTGGCGCCGACGATAGTTGCACGTTCGCCGCGCTGTGCCAGCACATAATCCATCATGCGGGCGAGAAGCTGCATGGCGACGTCCTTGAAGGCGAGCGTCGGACCATGGAAGAGTTCAAGCACGAATTCGTTTGCGCCCGTCTGCACCAGCGGGCAGACCGCATCGTGGCGGAAAGTGCCGTAGGCTTCATGTACCATGCGACGGAAATCCGAATGCGGAATTTCGCCGTCGACAAATGGAGTGAGCACCGCCAGCGCAATATCCACATAGGATTTTCCGCGCAGATCGCGGATCTGTTCTGGCGAAAACTGGGGATAATCCTGCGGCAGATAGAGACCGCCATCCCGGGCGAGACCGGCGAGCAATGCATCGCTGAACCCCAGGACCGGCGCTTCCCCACGCGTGCTTACATATTTCATTTCTTGGGCCTTCATTTCAGATCGGCGCGGTTTTGAGCCGGGTAATGCAATAGAGCCTCCCTAAAAAAGCCGCAAGGTTTTAAAGCATGTTGACGCGTATGGGGTTGCTCTCCGGAGCAAAAAACGGGAAAACGTCATCGCGCTACACACATGCGTGATGTAGAAGACAGGTCGATCAGTGCAGGGAAGCCCGGTTTATGCAAACAGCACCACAGAATCGTTCATCGTTGTTTCCAGTCTTTGCAACGGTTTTGCTCGCAGCCCTCGCAGGCTGCACAACCAGTGGCACCGACAAGGCTGCCGACGGAGGCTCAGGTTCTTCCTTGACCACTCCCGCCGCTACCGGCGACCAGCGCATCAAGGAATCCGAGCTGCGCGCTTTCTGCCCTTCGGTTTCGCTGCGTGACGGCACAGCCTTCTTCAATACGTATGAGAAGGGCGGTGACAAGGATCCCGCGCGTGTGATCTATCAAGCCGCCCTGACAGATACGACCCGCGCCTGTCAGCATGGCGCAGGGACCATGACGATTGACGTCGCTGCTGCCGGCAAGGTCGTACCTGGACCCAAATACAAGAGCGGCACCATCACCATGCCAATCCGTGTTGCCGTCCGCCAGGGCGATCAGGTTATCTATTCCAAGCTGCACAAGCAGGCGGTTACGATAGCCAATGGAGATACCGCTACACAGTTCGTCTTCAATGACAAGACGATCACCGTGCCGATGGCGGACAAGAACAATATCCAGATTTTCGTAGGTTTCGATGAAGGTCCTTACAACACGAAATAATGAATTGCCGTCAGGCGCATGATCATGAAATCGTTCTTTTAGTTATAATGCGCGGAAAGATATTTCCGCGCATTATTTAATTTTGGCTTTTCCATTTAATAGTATTCGGCTTGAAGTTTTGCTCAGTGGGCCGGCAAAAACTTACAGAGTGCATGCTTGGCACGTTGAATGCCATGGTCATTAGAGACTGTTAGAAACGCAACCTTTTACGATATCAATATAACAGGTATGATTTTCTTGATCCTGGCTGTCGAATAAATTTGCGGTTAAGTATCGATGAACAAGGGTGCTGCATTTTCAAAAACGTTTCGTGGCAGTGCACGTAGCTCGGACGCCTCATATGGAAGATGTTTAAAGTAAGTGGTCGTCAATTGGGCAACGGTTTCTGCCTGCGCACGATCACGTTGACGCTTAACTGGTTCACCATCTCCCCTTTGGGAGATCCAGAATTTATGAGCGACAAAAATACGTGGGTCCGGAGCGACTATACGCAAAGGCTCCCCCTTTTCATCAATCGCAATTGCCTCGAAGGGTGGTGAATTTTCGAGCCAATCAAGCCCTTCGATCGCAGCAGCAACAAGTTCATCTTCACAGTTACCAATGCTTTCACGGCTTTCCCTCCAAATGGGTTTGGCTGGAGGTTTGATTAAGTCAACCAAATATCCCTCTCGGTTTGCGGCGCGATAGCTGGAACGTGTACGTTCAAAAGATTTATCGACTTTCTTCAGGAGGCCGAGGAGTGAGTTATTCTTTATGTCGTCATCTACGACCATTTTGAGAGAACGACGCGCATCCATGAGCAGATCGATATCGTCAGTGGCGGTGATGCCTGGATCCACAAACACACCGGCGATTGCTTCGTAAGCAAATATCGCATTAGTACCAACGATCCGAATCCCGGCACCAAGCAAGCCAGCATTGTCGACGGCTCGAATAATCCGAGCCGTAAGATGAGGTACGCGGCCAAGCCGTAGTGCGCGATTAACAGCTGTCTGGCGTTCCATTTGAGATTTGCGCGCGCTCAAGACCTCTTGCGCGGCTTGACGAGCTGCATCCCATTTGACTTTTATCGCCTCAGTTTCTGGTGAGCGGCGACCTTCCACCTTTTGACGTCTGACTCCGGCAGAATTATAATAGCTGCGCATCAAATGTTCGGTTCCGCCAACACTATGCCAAACTAATGAACCACGGAAGCTTTTGACCGTTGCAGATGCTTGCTGAAAGGCTTCATAGCGTTGATCGGAGTTAACCTTTTCACGCCTCTGATCATTATTTAGTTCTATAAAATCAATCATATCAACATAACCGACATAATTTACAACAAACTGTTGCAGACGCAGACTATGCAAATTTAATCAACGTTGCAACAGTTTCGATTGATAATATTATTATGTGTTGATCATATTGAAATTAATGTTCTTTTTTAGATTAAACGACTATCTACCGTCAGATGAACGAGTGGTTCAGCCGCAAGCACGAAGATGTATGGCGCCGGTAGCGATCCGTTTGCGGAAAACAAGACAGAAGTGCAGCAAAACCGTCGCTGAAAAGTTTGATTGCGCCAATGCTTGTGAATAAATGCAGATCGATAAAATTCGAATTAAATGCGACTGCCTGCGTGAAATGAATGGCAACAGGTTTGCGCTAGTGTGGTCTCATGAAACAGAAATATGAACGCATTCTTGAACCGACGGACACCTGGGCGATCTTCGATACGTCCACTGGCGAGCCCGTCATCATGGGAACCCGTATGCTGATCGGCCTCTCTGAGAGCGAAGCCGAAGAGCTTCTGGCCATTCTCAATGCTCCGCCCAAGGGGCGCAACAAGCAATCCGCCGCCTGACAAAAGCCAGGCGTCGGATTATCTCGTTCAGGCATCAGTCCAGATGGACAGGGCTTCGATAACGCTCGGCAAATCTTTGTGGCGATGGATGACGGTTTCCGCACCGGCATCGGTCAGCTTGTCGGCATGGCCGGGATAGGTGTGAGCACCGCCCGTAAAGCCGATCACACGCATTCCAGCAGCGCGAGCGCCCTGAATGCCATGCGCGGAATCTTCAATCACGATGACATCTTTCGGATCGACGCCGAATTGCTTGGCTGCATAAAGGAACACGTCTGGAGCAGGCTTGGTCTTTTTGGTGCCGACTTCCTTCGCTGAGAAGATATTGGGCGCGAACAATTCGTAAAGACCGACACGCTTCAGCATGCTTTCCAATCGATGGCTGGTCGAATTGGAACAGATGCACTTCGGCAGCTTCAGCGCCGATACAACTTCCACGATGTCCTCAACCGCCTGAACTTCGTTCTTGAGCTTCTCGTCCAGAATCTTTTCGGATTTGTCGAGAAGCGATGCCGAAAGCGGAATCCCTGCTTCGCGCTCCACGGTGAGGAGAATATCCTGCCACGTCAGACCGGCAAAACGTTCAGCCATTTCATCTGCGGCGATCTGATAACCGGCTTCGGTCAGAAGCGTGGATTCGACTTCCGCTGCGATAATTTCGGAATCCACCAAAACGCCATCGCAATCGAAAATAATGAGGGACGGTGCCGCCATGATCATAGCCTTTTATTGGGAGGAGTGGGCACCGGCAGCAGCCGGAAACACCGCGATTGAGCTACACCTTTATGGCGAAGCCGTCAAATCGCGGTTGGTTCGGATTCAGACCTCGCCGGAAACTTCACGGCGTCGCCGGTCCAGTTCTTCGCTGTAGCGACGCAGCGTGTGCGCTTCACTGAGAAGACCGAGCACCTTACGCTCCTGTGCGTTGTTTACCACGGCCAGAGCTTCGCTTTCTGCCCGGTCGAAACGGGCGACGGCTTCCTTGGCGTTCATCTGGGGCAGCAGGAACTCGTCCTGATATTTGAGAAGCTGGCTGATGCTGTGTTCGCCGTCGGATGTGTCGAAGCTGTCGGCATAGACCTCTGGAACCGGGATCATGCCGACATAGCGTCCATCGGCATCGACTGCGATGACGCGCTGGGTCGAGCCGAGAGGGAAATCGTGCCGGAATGTTTCGATGTCGGTATCGATCAGCACGGTTCGCACATCGTGACGCATCATCCGGTTTACGGTCAGATTGCGTATCCAGCCGATATCGTGGGCGGACCGGATGGCCTCGCCGCGCAGGTGGAAGCGCCAAGTCGCGAAGGAGTAACCGAAGGTCTTCCGCACCATCAGCGAGGACGAGACGACGGCTCCAAGAACGAGCATCGCGATTGGAAAATCACCGGTCATTTCCAGTGCAAGAAAGGTCATTGTCATCGGGCCGCCGACGACTGCGACGGCAAGAGAGCTCATGCCGATAACGGCATAGACCTCAGGTGCAAGTGCCAGGCCGGCAGGCAGCACTGCTCCGGCCACGGCGGCAAACAGCTTGCCCGTCAGCGCGCCGAGAAATAGCGATGCGAAGAACAGACCGCCGCGAAAACCTGCGCCGATGGAGACGGCAGAGGCAAGCGACTTGCTGAGGATCAGGAGCAGGAGCGCCGGAATAGTGATATTTGCATTGAGATCGAGATGCAGCGCCCCATGTCCTGAGGCCAGAACCTGAGGCGAAATGAAAGCGATCATGCCGACGACGGCACCACCGATTGCTGGCGCCATAACGTTCGGCACCACGCTGCGTCGAGCGACCTTCTCAACAAAGGTAACCCCGCGCATGATGAGGATGGCAATACCTGCCGAAAAGAAGCCGAGAACGAGCGCTGGCACGTAGTCGCGCGGCGTGATGTCGTTGATCTGACCGATATCGATGACAAAGGGCGCTCCGCCAATTGCCTGCGTCACCAGCGCGCCAACGATCGCCGCCACGACGACAGGCGCCAGCGTGGCAATCGAATAGACGCCGATGATGAGTTCGAATGCATAGAATGCGCCAGTCAGCGGAGCATTGAAGGCGCTGGCAATAGCTGCCGCAGCGCCGCAGCCGACCAGCGTTCGCAAATCGGCGCGACGAAGCTTGAGTGCCCGACCGATACGGGATGCAAAACCGCTCGCAAGCTGCGTATAAGCGGCTTCAAGCCCGACCGATGCGCCGAAACCGTTCGAAATCAGGTTCTGTCCGACGAGAATGAAACTGTCCGTCAGCGATAGGCGTCCACCATGAAGTGCATTTGCTTCGATAGGGTCGACGATGGGCCGCTTGCGCCAGCGCGCGAGAACCCAGATCACGATCCCCATCAAGATGCCGCCCGCGAGCGGCGCGATATAAGCGCTGGGTTGCAATGATGCCGCCGAGCTCAGTTTCTCACCGGGTTCAAGAGCGAAGATTGCCTGATGCATCCATTGGGAAATGCTGCCAATCGCGGCAACCATCAGCCCTGAAATGATGCCGATGACGGTGCCGGCGATAACGAGGCCTATTTCGCTGCCGCGAACCAGTGCACGCATGCGAAAGGGTACAAAGAGAACCCGCAAATACCGGTTATGCCGCAGTTCAGCGATATTCATCATAAAATACACCGGACAAGCGGGGCGGCGCGCATGCCCGCCACGCAAATTCAGAAGTTGACTGCCGATTATAGGCAAAAAGGGATAACCAAGCCTTATCAAGGGCAAGAAGTTAAAGTTACAATTGCATAGCGATCGCGGCGTTAAGATGACAGGCGGCAAAATGTCGAGGGTCAATTGACCATGAAAAGCCCGGAACTGCGGACTTTCCACCTCGCTTAAGAAAAGATTTACGATTTCAATCACTTGGCGTTAACTGCATATTTACCCTACCCGGTAACCATAAGGACAAGTTTTTTGCGTCCACAGGTAATCGAGTATCCCATGTCTCTTGTACGTCTTGCACATGAGTTGCCCATTGAGGCTCCGCGTACCGCCTGGCTTGATTCCATCATCAAAGGTGATTGCGTCGCGGCTCTGGAACGCCTGCCGGATCATTCCGTGGACGTTATTTTTGCCGATCCTCCCTATAATCTCCAGCTTGGCGGCGATTTGCATCGCCCCGACCATTCGATGGTCAGCGCAGTTGACGATCACTGGGATCAGTTCGAGAGCTTTCAGGCCTATGATGCCTTCACGCGTGCATGGCTTATGGCCTGCCGTCGTGTCCTGAAGCCGAATGGCACCATCTGGGTCATCGGCTCCTACCACAATATCTTCCGGGTTGGCTCGCAGTTGCAGGATCTCGGCTTCTGGCTCCTGAACGATGTCATCTGGCGCAAGACGAACCCGATGCCGAATTTCCGCGGCCGTCGTTTCCAGAACGCTCATGAAACGCTAATCTGGGCTTCGCGCGATCAGAAGGGCAAAGGTTACACTTTCAATTATGAAGCGATGAAGGCCGCCAATGACGACGTACAGATGCGCTCGGACTGGCTGTTCCCGATCTGCACCGGTTCTGAACGCCTGAAAGACGAAAATGGCGACAAGGTTCATCCAACCCAGAAGCCGGAAGCATTGCTTGCCCGCATCATGATGGCATCCAGCAAGCCTGGCGACGTCATTCTTGATCCGTTCTTCGGTTCTGGAACGACGGGTGCGGTTGCCAAGCGCCTCGGACGCCACTTCGTCGGTATCGAGCGCGAACAGAGCTATATCGATGCAGCGATGGCCCGTATTGACGCTGTTGAACCGCTCGGCAAAGCCGAACTGACGGTGATGACCGGCAAGCGGGCCGAACCGCGCGTGGCGTTCACCAGCGTTCTCGAAGCTGGCCTTCTTCGCCCCGGCACGGTGCTTTGTGATGAACGTCGCCGTTTTGCTGCCATTGTTCGCGCCGATGGTACGCTGGCTGCCAACGGTGAAGCGGGTTCGATCCATCGTATCGGTGCAAAGGTTCAGGGCTTTGATGCCTGCAATGGATGGACTTTCTGGCACTACGAGGAAAACGGCGCGCTGAAGCCAATTGATGCCCTGCGCAAGGTCATTCGCGACCAGATGGCAGTTGCAGGCGCTTAAAGCACATCCCGAAAGGTGCGAAGCGGTTTTCGGATAAGATGCGCAAACGATTAGATATCGGACGGCCTCCAGCATAGTCTGATAGTGAGGCGCTCGAAGCATCGGCTTCGGGCGCCTTCGCTATTTTAGGCACGGAGCATTTCCTGTTTTGATTGAATCGTAGGAGATGCTCTATTCGTTTGTTTTTACGCATGTCTTTACCCCGAAGCCGGTTCCCGATTTCAGGGATGCTCTAAAGCGTGTCGCCGTTAACCGGATTCATGATTCCAGTTTGGCTTGAAGTATGCTTCACTTTGCCCATGGAAGGAGATGCACCATGGGCTAGCCGCATCCGATAGAGTTGCGTGAGCGTGTTGTTGCGCTTGTGAATGAGGGGCATGGCAACCGTGAAGCCGTTCGGCATTTCCGGGGTTCGCTTCGGTTCGTCAACAACATGGTGATCCTGCATCAGTAATCCGGTTCTCTGATCGCCGCCAAGCAGGACCACCCGCCTGGTGGTGCGAATCTCTTGGCTCATGGGGATTGGGTCCGCGAGCGGATGTCTGTCCGTAGAGTAACGACTTTGGACGAACTGTGGGTTGCGTTCGCGGAGCGCGGCATTGAAGTCCAACGTGCCACGGTAGGGCGATTTCTGCACCGGCTCGGGCTGAGCAATAAAAAAGCCCCAAGGCAAGCGAGCAGCGCAGGCTTGAGATCGCCAAGGCGCGTGACCTGCGGATCAACCGTCGAAAGCGGTTCTTCAACAAAGCCTTGGCGCGGCTCATCTTTATCGACGAGACCTCCACGAATACGCGCCTGACAAAACGCACCGGATGGTCGGCCAAAGGAAGTCGCTTTGCCGACTATGTTCCGTTCGGGAACTGGAAGACGCAGACCTTCATTGCCGGACTGTGCTGCCATGGCCTGACCGCGCCATGGATCGTCGACGCTCCGATGAACAGCCGCATCTTCGAAAAATGGATTGTGAGACACCGCTTGTGCCGACACTGTCGCCCGGTGACGTCGTGATCCTCGATAATGTCGGCTTCCACAAAAGCGAAAGGGCGGAACAGTTGGTCAAGGCGGAAGGCGCATGGCTTCTATTCCTGCCGTCCTATTCGCCAGACCTGAATCCCATCGAAATGGCCTTCTCAAAACTCAAGGCACTCCTGCGAAAGCGCGCCGCGCGAAGCTTCGATGCCATCTCCAATGCTCTCGGTGGCATCATCAGCCTCTTCTCCGTCACCGAATGCCTAAACTTCTTCAAGGCAGCAGGATATGAGGCTGAATAAATGCGACACGCTTTAGCCTGTTTTGCCTGTGACAGCCCTGATACAGGCAAGCACCATATCTTGCGCCCGTTTCCTGTGCTTTTATTCGCGGTCAACTTGTTATAAGGTTTTGGCAGGAACTTATAACGCTGCTAACGGTAAGATCGGCTATAAGGTTTTTGGCAGGAACTTATAACGACATAGTTCAACTCGCCGCCGGTACGACCAACTCATTCGAAAAGGCCAAGGATGAAAGAGATCGACATCAGCTATAGAACGATGTTCGCGGAGTTGGCGCAGCGGACAATGGATGCACAATTCGTAGCAGACTTTCCTTTAGAAGGATGGTTTGTGACCGTAACTGTCAAAGATCGCGATTATTGGTATTTCGATCTCCCCACCCCCGAGGGCAAAGACAAACGAAGCTACGTCGGCCCCGCGAGCGACGAAGCCATCGCTAAGCGGGTAAGAGCCCACAAAGAGATCAAGGACAACATCCGAGAGCGTAGACGCATGGTTAGCACGCTGCGACGCGCCGGCCTTCCCGGTCCTGATCCCTTCGCTGGTGACGTCACGAAAGCCTTGGCCGATGCTGGGTTGTTCCGGCTGCGCGCCATCTTGATTGGGTCGGTGGCATTCAGCACCTATGCTGGAATGCTCGGTGTCCGGCTGCCCTCTGCCGCGCTGCAGACAGGCGACGCAGACTTCGCTCAGGACTTCGCAATATCGGCTGGTGTCCAAGATAGTCTCCCGCCAATCCTCGAAATCCTCCAGTCAGTCGACCCTGAATTCCGCGCGATTCCGCACCAGGCCGATAAGGCTAAGGTGGTCGCCTTCGTGAACGCCAAAGGCTATCGGGTGGAGTTCTTGACCGGAAATCGGGGATCAGAAGAATACACTGGCAAGCCGTCGCCCATGCCCGCCCTCGGCGGCGCGTCGGCGGAGAATCTGCGGTTCCTTGATTACCTGATCTACGAGCCTATCCGCACAGTGCTACTTTTCCGCGAAGGCATAAACGTTCTCGTTCCTGCTCCCGAGAGGTATGCCGTACACAAGCTGATTGTGTCGTCGCGAAGACTCACTGACACGTTGGGGCGTTTGAAAGCTGACAAAGATCTAACGCAAGCCGCTTTGCTCTTCGAAGCCCTCGTGCAAACGCGCCACGGCATTGAACTAAGCGATGCTTGGGAGGAAGCATGGGAGCGCGGTGATGCATGGAAAGAGGGTATTGTCAGCGGCCTATCTAGACTACCCAAAAACGGAGTTGAAGCGTTAAGAGAGGCACTCGGGTCCGATTTTGTCGAAGGCTTACTAAAAAGGTGATCGACAGATTTCGCGAGAAACGAAAGACGACGACAGGCCAGTCTATGATTAGGCATAAAAGGCCGTGATCCGCTCTACCGCTGCCATAGCGAAAGGGCGTGACGTTGGTCAAGGCGGAAGGCGCATGGCTTCTATTCCTGCCGTCCTATTCGCCAGACCTGAATCCCATCGAAATGGCCTTCTCAAAACTTAAGGCACTCCTGCGAAAGCGAGCCGCACGAAGCTTCGATGCCATCTCCTATGCTCTCGGTGACATCATCAGCCTCTTCTCCGTCACCGAATGCCTAAACTTCTTCAAGGCAGCAGGATATGAGGCTGAATAAATGCGACACGCTTTAGAAGGCGAGACCCAGGGCTTTCAAATCAGCGCCCAACTTGCCCGCATCCGTAAAATGCACAGCCTGCCAGCCAGCCTGTCTGGCGCCATCCACATTGTGCATTGTGTCATCGATGAAAAGCGTTGCCGCGGGATCAAGGTCGAACGATGCAACGTGATGATCGTAGATTTCGCGGTCAGGTTTCAGCATATGAATGTCGCCCGATACGGTGACGCCCCGACTTTCGGCCAGAAAGGGAAAGCGAATCTGTGCTTCTCGGAAAGTGTCTAAAGCAAAATTCGTCAGCATGGTGACGTCATTGCCATGGCTGATCAGACCGCGCAGAATTTCGACGCTGTCCTCGTACGCATGGGGAACCATGCGGTTCCAGTTTTGCCGGAACGCACGAATATGATCGCGTTTCTCGGGATATGTATCGATCAGAAGTGATTCTGCTTCCTGCCAGCTTCTGCCGCGATCCTGTTCGATATTCCATGCGCTGGTGCAGATGTTTTCCAGAAACCACCGCCGTTCCGAAGCATCGGGAATGACATCGAGATAAGCAAGTTCAGGATCATAGTGGATCAGAACTCGGCCAATATCGAAGACGACATGCTTGACGGGACTGTTCAATGGTTTCTCCTCCCTCGTTTGAATGCTTCTGGTATGGCGGCGATGATCGCCTTTTTCATGACGGTGGGCAGCGCCTCATCGGAAAGGTCGTCTGGCTGTGACCACCATCCATCCGTAGACGCACTCTTGCTGACATTCTCGGAGCGATAGACCGACAATCTCAGTTCGAAATGTGTAAAAACATGCGTGATTGAACCGGAAGCGTTCCATTGTGCCGGGAACGGTGCTGCAGCGATTGTTGCATCTCCGTCGATACGCGCCGTCCAGTGGCTGCCTGGAACTTCGGTCATTCCGGCAAGCAGGCCTTCACCTTTCCGCTTGCGCAGGAGAATTGAACCATCCTCCGCAATGGCGATGAATGCCGCCCCGGTGCGAATTGGCTTTTCTGCTTTGGGGGCCTTTACCGGAAACTCCTCCGGATCGCGTGATTTGAGAGCCAAGCAATCATCGTTGAGCGGGCAGATCGCACAGGCTGGCCGTCGTGGCGTGCATATGGTTGCGCCCAGATCCATCATGGCCTGAGCAAAGTCTCCCGGTCTGTCGATGGGCGTCATTTGACCCATGAGTGCGCGGATTTCAGCTTTTGCAGCGGGCAGGGGCGTGTCGATTGTGTAGAGCCGCGAAATTACACGCTCCACATTGCCGTCGACCACGGCAGTCGCCTCGCCAAACGCGATTGCGGCGATTGCCGCCGAAGTGTAATCGCCGATGCCCGGCAGTTCCTTCAGTGCAATGGCATTGTCCGGAAACTTGCCGTTGTGCCGTAAGGCCACGGCGTCGGCACATTTTTTCAAGTTACGTGCACGCGAATAATAACCGAGCCCGGCCCATGCACGCAGAATATCGTCTTCACTCGCCTTTGCCATGGCCTGGACGGTGGGCCAGCGTTTTACGAATTTCATGAAGTAGGACTTGACCGCTTCCACCGTCGTCTGCTGAAGCATAATCTCGGAGAGCCAGACGCGATAGGGATCGGGCTTGACGCCGGAGGTCTGTTCGGACGGGCTCACGCGCCACGGCAGAATGCGATGGTGCCGGTCATACCAGCGCAAGAGCTTTGTGGATTGATCGGAATTGGTAGAATTCAGCATGAGAAGGACATCGGTTAACAGTTGGGCAGCATTCTGATTAATGCCTTATTTTTACAATTGATAGAAACAACGCTGTGCATAATAAATCCTAGCGCATAGAAGTCTCATTGTGGGCCTTCTGATGTGCTCGGTTGGAAAGAGAATAAGTGGACCATTCTATACCTGTCTATGTCATCAATCTTGCGCGGTCACGGGATCGCTGGGACAGGCTGAAGTCCAATGCGGATGCGCTTTCGATCGATCTGAGGCGCGTGGAAGCCGTTGAGGGAAAACTGCTGTCTCCGGAAGAACTGACGGATTTCGATGATGCAGGCTTTCGCCGTTGGCACGGTAAAACTGTACTGCCCGCGGAAATCGGTTGTTATTTCAGCCATATCCAAGTGCTGGAAATGATAGCCGCAGCACCTGAATCTTTTGCGGTCATTGTGGAAGATGACGTAGTTTTCACTCCTGCTTTTCAACCGTTCCTGACGTATTTGACAAAGGTGACGGGTTGGGATGCGGTTAAACTCGTGAATCACAGGACGTCTGCCTTTCGCCCGTTTCAAAAAGCCGACGATCAGTTTTCCATAGGTCGCTGTCTGCATGGCCCGCTGGGCAGTTCAGCAGCATATGTCGTAACCAGGGAAGGCGCGTCGAAAATGCTGAAGGCGCTCCGGCCCATGCGACTGCCTTATGATGTTGCATTGGAACGTGGGTGGGCTGGTGCATATCAGGTTTTTACGACCGACAAGCCGGTCGTCGAGTTTTCGGATATTGCGATTTCTACGATCGCTCAGGGGCGTTCTGCCTACGCCAAGAAGCGTTTACCCGTATACAAAAGGATAACTACCCTTCTGTTTCGAGCGACTGACTATGTCCGACGAATCGCCTACGCTCTTGATAAGAAACGCTTAAGAGAGGGCAGAGATTGAGTTATTTTAAAAAGTCTTTTCTCCTGCGGCGCCGGATAGATTCCTGGGTGCTCGGGATAGCGTCGGCCGCGATGCCCATTCGCATCGGTTTTGGACCGCTGATACTTTTCGTCTTTTCATGCATCGGCATTTATCTTGCCTGCGGACGTCACGCGACGACACGTATGTTCGCTAAAAAATTCTATCTTTTCATCGTCTTATATGCTGTATGGTCGTTGGGCTTGATCCTGTTTCGAGGCGAGCCCTTCCACGATAACCGGCAGATCGGCTATACTCTGCTAATTGCCATTTTCGCTTTTGCTGGTTCGGGGATGGTGCTCGTTCGCGATCCGTTGCGAGCTTATGTTCTCGGCGCGCGGGTTGGAACGTTGCTTGCCGTGGTCATCGCGCTTTATCTTGCTGTGACCAATGGCGGCCGTATTGGTGTCGGCGGCAATCAGGCAGTCTTTGCATTCGTTGCAGCAGTGGCGGCGATCTCGGCTGCAGTCCCCCTGCGCAATGCCTCCCGATATTTGCCGAACGGCCCACATTGGCTGGTGTTGGGGTTCACTGCGGTTTTAACTTCTGAAACACGAGCAGTCATTGTGGTCTTGCCGATATTTGCGGCCATAGAAATTCTTATTTTCCTAAGGCGTTTCAGCATCCGGCAACAGGGAGCGGCTTATGCGATACTGTTCGCAGCAATAGCGGCTCTCGTCGTTGTCGGACCGGTTGGCGATATTATCTCCAAACGGTTCGCGGGTATGGTGGAATATTATGACAGCGGCAACAGTTCCAACTGGAACGATAAAGTGTCTGCCGATATCCGTGAGGTCATGTGGACGAGCGCGTCCCATGTCATCAAAACTCACCCTTTCACAGGAGTCGGCTCCTATTCGAAGATGGATTTCGTGAAGGCTGAGGCTGGTGACAAGGCTCCAATGTTGGAAGGCTTCCGTCATGTCCATAACACGATTCTTGATGAGTTGCTGAACGACGGGATTGTCGGCCTTATCTTTATGGCGTGTGCATTTATCTCGATCTTTGTCTATCTGTGGCGTACAGCCGATAGCTGGGCGATGCGACGAGCATTGATTTACTTCGCGGCGGTGTGCGGCAGCTACGGAATGTTGCACAATCCGCTTTTGCACGAGGTGACCATCGCCTCGACTATGTTCTTCCTCGCAGCACTGAATGCGGCTGCATCGCGGCGAATGATGGCCGCGCGCCGCGCAGGTCTCACCTCGTATATTTTTGGAAAGAAATCAGCCGCATGAAAGCCATTGTAACGGGCGCAGCCGGGTTTATCGGGTTCCACACGGCGCAACGACTGCTAGATGAAGGCTGGCAGGTCATTGGCATAGACAATGTGAATGACTATTATTCGGTTGCCCTGAAAGAAACCCGGCTCTCCAAACTTCATATGAGGGAAGGCTTCCGGTTCGCAAAGGCGGATATTTCCGATGCAGAAGCGATCAATGCGGCGATCGGCGCTGATCGGGATGCAGATATCATCGTGCATCTGGCAGCACAGGCGGGTGTGCGATACTCCATTGAGAACCCCACCGTCTATATCTCCGCTAATGTGCAGGGACAGGTCACGGTCTTCGAAACCGCGCTGAGACTGGATAAGCGACCGCCTGTCGTTTATGCCAGCTCATCGTCGGTCTATGGCGCGAATGAAAAGGTGCCTTTCTCCGAAAGCGATCCTGTCGATCATCCCGTCTCGATCTATGCCGCGACAAAGCGTTCGGGCGAACTACTGGCCTACTCCTACCGTCACGTGCACAAGCTCCACTCTGCGGGCTTGCGCTTCTTTACCGTCTACGGTCCTTACGGGCGGCCTGACATGGCGCCATGGCTGTTCACGTCCGCGATCCTCAAGGGTGAGCCGATCCGGGTGTTCAATAATGGTGAGATGCAGCGGGACTTCACCTTCGTGGACGATATCGTCAGCGGTGTAGTCGGTGCGGTACGGCGCATACTCGACAAGCCGGAAGATACCGCACCTGTTTATAATCTTGGCAACAACCGGCCCGTAATGCTGAACGATTTCATTGCTGCAATCGAGAAAGCGACGGGCAAGGAGGCAATCCGTAAGCTGGAACCTATGCCAGCCGCCGACGTGCCGCGCACCTATGCCGACATCACGCTTGCTGCTGGCGATCTTGGCTTTAGCCCGAAAACGACACTCGATCAGGGGATTCCTTTGTTTGTCGAGTGGTTTCGCGGCTATAATGGAGCGCGATGAGCGAACCAACATCCAGACGCGGCTTCAGGCCGCTGGCAGACATGGCTTCGGGTCTGGTGGACCCGATGCTGCAAAAGCGTGCCGGTATCAATCTCGCCTTGCTTCAGTCGTGGGAAGATATTGTCGGGCCTGCCATCGGTGCAACGTCACGTCCGCTGCGCATTATCTGGCCGCGCCGTCTGCATGAGGACGATCCGTTTTCACCAGCAACGCTGATTATCGCCTGCGAAGGCTTCGCTGCCTTGCAAGTCCAGCATGAAACAGGGGAAATTATCAGTCGTATTAATGGCTTTCTCGGCTTCTCCGCAGTCGGGCGCATTCGCATCGAACAGAAGCCACCAGTCATTCCAGCCAAGCGTCGGATAAAGAGGCTGGCGCCGCTTGGGCCTGCCGAAGAACGCCGCATCGACAAGGCCACGGACGGTATCGAAGATGACGCGCTTCGCGCAGCACTGGCACGTCTTGGCAAGAACATTCTCGCAGAGAAGCGGACAATCGGTCGAAAAGACGGTAAGGACAGCTGAATTCGGCCTGCTGCCATAAAATTGATGCAAGCTTTCAGCAGTTTGAACTTGGCACCCCAATTGATTGTCGCAAATATGAAGACAAAAAACGCAAGGCGCTGACTTTCATGTGAACGCTGCGGGTCTAGCGAAGTGCGATCTGCCGCTTTAGATTGTATGTCGAAGTCAACTATTGAAACAGGACTGGATGATTCGGATGCCTGCAGCGTTTAATCGCAGACACGTTATTTCTCTTGCCGGAGCAGCGGCTGCCGGGCTGGCGTTTGCCGGTGGCGCGAATGCGCAGCAGCGCGATCCTGAAGGCACCGTTGATGCGGCCAAGATTGCCGAACCCGGCAAGCTCAAGGATATGGTCTATGGCAAGGCTGACGCGCCGGTCACCATCGTTGAATATGCATCGCTGACCTGCCCACATTGCGCAGATTTTACGATCAACACATTCCCGAAAATCAAGGAAAAATATATCGATACGGGCAAAGCACGGCTCATCTTCCGTGAGTTCCCGTTCGATCCGCGCGCGACTGCCGCTTTCATGCTGGCGCGCTGCGCACCGGAAGACCGTTATTTCCCGATGGTCGACGTTTTCTTCAAGCAGCAGCAGCAGTGGGCAACCGCCGAAGACGGTGAGGCAGCTCTCCTGCAAATTGCAAAACTTGCCGGTTTTACACAGGAGTCCTTCAAGGCTTGCTTGACGAACCAGCAAGTTCTCGATGATGTGAGAGCAACGATGGAGCGTGGGTCGAAGGATTTCGGTGTGAATGCAACGCCGACTTTCTTCATTAACGGACAAAAATACGCTGGAGCGCTTTCGGTTGACGAAATGTCGGCAATCATCGACAAGCTTCTCTGATCCGTTTTTCAGATCGAAAAGCGGGCGCTTCTCTGCGCCCGCTTTTTGCGTTTTTGAGATAGGGCATTTCCAGCAAAATTGCGAAGCGGTTTTGCGTGGGATAATGCGTACAAACAATGAGCAGGAGCGGTTCCAGTACCCAGTTTTAACAGGCACCGCTCTCGCTGCAGGAGGGGCATTCTGATGCGCTTCTCCAAGCTGCGCCTTGTTGGTTTCAAATCCTTCGTCGAGCCCATGGAGTTCGTCATCGAAGGCGGGCTGACCGGCGTTGTCGGCCCAAATGGCTGCGGCAAATCCAATCTGGTCGAAGCGTTGCGCTGGGTGATGGGTGAAAACTCATACAAGAACATGCGCGCCTCCGGCATGGACGATGTGATCTTTTCCGGCTCGGCCACGCGGCCCGCGCGCAATACTGCGGAAGTCACGCTTTTTCTCGACAATTCCGACCGCACTGCGCCTGCCGCTTACAATGATGCGGACGAATTGCAGGTCTCTCGCCGTATCGAACGGGAATCCGGGTCGGTCTATCGCATCAATGGCAAGGAAGCGCGTGCCAAGGATGTGCAGCTTCTCTTTGCGGACCAGTCCACCGGCGCACGTTCGCCCTCCATGGTCGGGCAGGGGCGCATTGGCGAGCTTATTCAGGCAAAGCCGCAAGCCCGTCGTGCGCTTCTGGAAGAAGCGGCTGGCATCTCCGGCCTGCATACGCGCCGTCATGAGGCCGAGCTGCGCTTGCGTGCTGCTGAAACCAATCTCGAGCGTTTGGACGATGTGGTTGGCGAGCTTGGAAGCCAGATCGAAAGTCTGAAACGTCAGGCGCGTCAGGCAAACCGCTTCAAGGCACTTTCCGCAGATATTCGCCGGGCGGAAGCCGCACTTCTGCATTTGCGCTGGTCGCAGGCAAAGATGCAGGAAGGCGAGGCGCAAAGCGCCCTGGCGCAGGCAACCTCGGCTGTCGGTGACATGGCGCAAGCCCAGATGAACGCGGCGAAAGTACAGGCGGTCGGCGCACACAAACTGCCCGAACTGCGTGAGGCTGAAGCGAAAGCCGCGGCTGCATTGCAGCGCCTTTCCATTGCCAGAACGCAGCTTGATGAGGAAGGCGAACGTCTTCGTGCCCGTCGGGCAGAGTTGATAAAGCGTCTTGAGCAGCTTTCCGCCGACATCGCGCGCGAAGAAGAAATGATGCGTGAGAACGCCGACATTCTGGCGCGTCTCGATGACGAAGAACAGGAACTGATCGCTTCCGCTGAAGAATCCGGCGAGCGCGATCAGGAACTGCATGCACTGTTTGAGGAAGCGGAAGTTCAATTGCAGGACAGCGAGAGCGCTTTGTCCCGCGTGACGGCCGAACGTGCCGAAGCTGCCGCAGAGCGTGTGCAGATCGAACGTGTATTGAAGGAAACACGTGATCGTCGTGACCGTCTTTCTGTCCAGATGGAAGCGATCGAGCGCGACATCGCTGCTGTCGCGGAACAGATCGGTGGCCTGTTCGATCCGGCGGAAAAGCGCATCGTAGTCGATCGCTGTGCGGAAGAACTGGCATCCGCTGAGGAACTGGTCGCAAGCGCGGAAGAGCTCGTTGCAAGCGCGCGCGAAGCGGAAGCCGCCAGCCGCCAACCTTTGAGCGAGGCGCGTACCGAACTGAATCGCATCGAAACGGAAGCGCAGACGTTGGCCCGCATTCTGAATGCTGGTGAAACAGGGCAATTCCCGCCAGTGGTGGAAGAACTGCGTGTTGAGAAAGGCTATGAAGTAGCACTTGGTGCGGCACTCGGTGAAGATCTTGACGCGGCCAGCGATGAACATGCACCGGTCTACTGGGCTTACAATCCCGCAGCCAATGCCGATCCCGCTCTGCCCGACGGCGTGACACCCTTGGATCGGCTGGTAGAAGGGCCGCAGCAATTACGCCGTAGGCTGGCACAGGTCGGCGTTGTCTCGGAAAGTGAAGGCAAGCGCCTGCAGGCCATGTTGCGGCCCGGCCAGCGGCTCGTCAGCAAGACCGGAGCGCTCTGGCGCTGGGATGGCTATACGGCAAGCGCTGATGCGCCGACCCCGACAGCTCAGCGACTGGCACAAAAAAACCGGTTGGTGGAACTCGAACAGGAAGCGATTGCCGCGCGCAAACGTGCCGAGCAGGCTGAGCAGGATGTGCAGCGAACCGAAGCAGGCGTCCGCAAGGCCGTCGAACAGGAACGTGTCGCGCGCGATCAATGGCGTGCCAACCAGCGCAAGCTTGATGAAGCGCGTGAGGCTCTCGCGGCTGCGGAGCGTGCAGCAGGCCAATTGGCAACACGCCGTGCCGGTCTGGAAGACAGCAAGGCGCATCTGGAAGAAAATCTCGAAGAAGCGCAGATCCGTGTCACGGAAGCCGAAGAGCGGCTTGGCGAAATGCCGGATATCGATGCGATTGGCGAACGCCTTGCCGCATTGAGCAGCGAAGTCATGTCGGACCGCACGGCTTTGGCAGAAGCGCGCGCCGCCTATGAGGGGCTGCGGCGCGAGGCTGATGCTCGCAAACGGCGGCTGGAAATGATTGCGCTGGAGCGTCGCAACTGGAAATCCCGCGCCGAAAATGCTGACCGACATATTGCTGCTTTGAATGATCGCCGTGCGGAAACGGCGGATGAGGCCGAGGCCCTTGCGGAAGCGCCTGACGAAATCGAGAACCGCCGCCGGGCACTGTTGAACGAGCTTTCGCAGGCCGATGCCCTTCGGAAACAGGCTGGCGATATTCTGGCCGAGGCTGAGGCTGCGCAGGCGGAACTCGATAAGACGGCGACCCTTGCCATCCAGCAACTGGCTGCAAGTCGCGAACAGCGTGCGCGTGCCGAAGAACGTCTTGCAGCGGCAGAAGAACGACGCAAGGATGCTGAAGCCCGGATCGCCGAAGCACTGAACTGCCCACCGCACGAGGCTATTCGCCAGACGGGTTTAAGGCCGGATGAGGCTTTGCCCGATCCCGATCAGCTTGAACGCCAGTTGGAGCGGTTGAAGATTGAGCGGGAGCGGCTCGGTGCAGTCAATCTGCGCGCCGATGAGGAACAGGAAGAACTGTCTGGCCGCCTCGATACCATCGTCTCCGAGCGCGAAGACGTGATCGAGGCGATCAAGAAATTGCGTCAGGCGATCCAGAGCCTCAACCGCGAGGGACGCGAACGCCTGCTGGCTGCGTTCGACGTGGTGAATGTGCAGTTCCAGCGCCTGTTCACGCATCTCTTTGGCGGCGGCACGGCTGAACTGCAACTGATCGAAAGCGACGATCCGCTGGAAGCCGGTCTGGAAATCCTAGCCCGTCCGCCCGGCAAGAAGCCGCAGACCATGACGCTGCTTTCCGGCGGCGAGCAGGCGCTGACGGCCATGGCGCTCATTTTTGCAGTGTTCCTCACCAATCCGGCACCGATTTGCGTGCTGGACGAAGTGGATGCACCGCTCGACGATCATAACGTCGAGCGCTACTGCAATCTGATGGATGAAATGGCGGCTTCGACCGAAACGCGCTTCGTGGTCATCACGCATAATCCGATCACTATGGCACGCATGAACCGTCTCTTCGGCGTGACGATGGGTGAACAGGGCGTGAGTCAGCTCGTTTCTGTGGACTTGCAGACGGCTGAACGGCTGCGCGAAACGGGATGACGATCATAAATCTTCAGAGCTAACAGCAGGGGCGACAATTTCGGTCGCGTAAATCACTGGATCGTGTAACGTCCTAGCGCCACTTATATCCACCGGGATGCCTGCCATTGCTGACGAAAACGTTTATCCGTCGCGACGGCACGGGCCGGAGGCATCATCAGCTCGGCAATCTGAGCCTGAATGTTGGGAAATGGCGCGCGCGCGAGGGCGATGTCGGTGCGGCGCAGAACGGCGTCGTTGCTTGGCGTTTCTGGAACAGCGCTTCGGGGAAGGTTACAAGGATGGCGGTGGCCTACCACTCTTGCCGACGCGGCTGATGGCAGGACTTGCAATCCTCCCGCCTATCTGCGCGATCTCTTCATCAGCCTCGCCAACGGTCATCTGGCCAAAGACATCGACGCCCTGATGCCATGGGCATATGCCGTCCACATCAATGCCTCTCAATGAGCTCATCCGGCACTATACGGCGAGCTCATTGCATCATTCACCGCATTTCAACGCAAAAGCGTGCCAACCAAGGACCAACGGTCGTTTGTTATGGGGGTTGCTGTGCCGTTTTGGAATTTGCCTGCCAACGGTCATATGAAGACCGATGACAGGCTGGCGATACAATCTATGCGCTGCTAAGGGCTACAGGGCAAAGTTAGCTGTTAATGATGAGAACTTACTTAGTCATTTCATCGACCGTCTTCACGAGCATGGGAAGGGCATCTTCAGGGGTAAGGTCGCCCCGCATAACCTTGGCAATGATGTCGCGTTCCGCACGCCAGATGCGCACCGACGATCCGGTCGGATAGCCCTCCCACGGGCGCGCCAGCTCGATTTGGGATGCCACTGTTTTGAAGCGCGGTTCCTTTTGGTAAAAAGGAGCAAGATAATCAGCGCCGTCAGCCAGTTTGTTCGTCGGCAGATACCCTGTCGTTTCTACCACGATACTCTGTCCTTTCGGGCCGGTAGCGAATTTCAGATATTCCCATGCAGCTTTCTGCACGGCTTCATCTTGTGAAAGAATGATGCCTGCGGCGCCACCCGTTGGGAGGCCGCCATTCTCCTTATCGTCAATCGGTACTCTTATCGTGTTTAGTTTGAAGCGGTCTCCTACAAGGCCGATAATCTGTGCAAGGCGGGCGGGTGTATCGATGAAATAGGCGGTTTGTCCGGCTGCGAATTGCTGGCGCGCCTGTTCAAATTCCAGCAAATTTTCGCCACCCTCAGTCACGATACGACGGAGAATTTTGAGGGCTGCCAGACCTTTTTCATTGTTGAATCCGGCTTTTCCCGTTTCAGGATCGACGAGCTGCGTTCCTTCCTGCCGCAAAATGGTCTGCCAGAGCCAATCGTCGGGCCAATCGTAAATTGTATAACCGATACCCGTCATCTTCGGGTCTGCGTCATGGATTTTCTTGGCGCGCGCCAGAAGGTCGTCCCAAGTCGCAGGTACCTCCTTGGGGTCCAAACCTGCTTTCTCGACGGCGCTTTCATTGACGTAAAGAATTGGAAGCGACGCGTTGAAAGCCATACCGTATTTGACACCATCTACAACGCCAATATCGAGCATGGACTGTGAATAATTCTGCGTTATCCAGTCTTTTGGTTCGGCATCCAGAAACGGCTTGAGGTTTACGATCTGGTTGCGCTTGGCCAAAGTGCGCGCAAGCTCGGGCAAAAGATGGTAGCCGGGAAAGTAGAGGTCTGGAAGCTGATTGGTGACGGCCAGCCGCTGCATCAGGAGATGGCCTTCGTCGTAGTCCTTGGCAGGAGCCCGGAATTTTATCTTGATATCCGGGTGTTCCTTCATGAAGGCTTGCGAAATTGGGTCATGGAACTTCGCAAAGCCGGATTGTGCGTAGAGCACGTCCAGTGTCACCTCGGCGGCGGGTGCCGTTCCCGCCATACAAAGCGTAAAGGTTCCGGCGGCGATGAATTTTACTATGTGTTTCATATGTTCCTCCCTGGATTCAGACGTTTATTTATTGAGGCTTCTTATTTGACACCGGTCATGGTGATGCCCTGAATGAAGCGCTTGCGCGCAATCAGGAAGCAGATCACGAGCGGGGCGGTGAGCATGGTGGCGGCCGCCGTCAGCGCTCCATAATTCGAGCCAGTTTCCGCGTCAGCGAAGAGCAGCATGCCAAGCGGCGGCGGTGCGAGCTGGTTGTCGGAAATGACGATGAGCGGCCAGTAAAGGTCGTTCCAATGCGCGACAATCGAGAACACCGCGAAAGCGGCGATTGCCGGCATGGCACTCGGCGTGACGATGCGCCAGATGATTTCAAGCTCGCCCATGCCGTCAAGTCGTGCGGCATTGATGATATCGTCAGGGAAACTCCTGAAAAACTGCCGGAACAGGAATATTGCGAAGGCTGACAGGAAAAACGGCAGCATCATCGAAAAATAGCTATTGAGCTGACCAGCCCAGGCCAGAGCGATATAGAGGGGAAGCGCTGGCACCTGGATGGGGATCGCCAGTGCCAGCAGGATCAGAACGAAGAAAAGGTTGCGGCCGGTAAATTTCAGCTTGGCCAGTGCGTAGGCACACGGGATCGCGACGATCAACTGGACCAGAAGGATACCGCTGCACACAATGACGCCGTTCAGTGCAAAGCGCAGCAAAGGTGCGCTTTCAAGCGCGAAGCTGTAATTTTCCACGCCATAAAACTGCGTTGGCCATAGCCGCAGCTGAGCGCTGAATATCTCATTTGGCGGTTTGATTGATGTGACCAGCATCCAGACGAAGGGCATGACGATGAAGATTGCACCCAAGATCAAGATGGCGTGGACCGCGATGAAGCAAAGTCCCCGTTTTAGCTCTGAGAGGCTGCGTGCAGGCGGGCTGGCGATTTGTGCCTGTTCGTCCGATAGCGGTGTCAATAGTGCACCCTCCTGTCGATGAAAAAGGTCTGGATGCCCGAAAAGATCAGGATGAATGCCAAAAACACCAGCGTCAGCGCTGCGGCATAGGCGGTCGAAAAATACTGGAAGCCTTCCAGATAGATCGCATAGAGAATCACATTGGTGGAATCTTGTGGGCCGCCCCGCGTGATCGCGACTACCGTGTCAAAGACCTTGAAGGCGGTGATGGATGTGGTGATGAGGACGAACATGGTCGTCGGCCCAAGCATCGGCCAGGTCACGGTCAGGAAGCGGTCGATCACGCCAGCTGCACCATCAATATCAGCGGCTTCATAGAGGTCTTTGGGGATCGCCGAGAGACCGGCCAAAAACAGCACCATGTTGAACCCGACAAGTTGCCAGATTCCAATGACCGCCAACGTCGGCAGCGCATAGGCAGGGTCGCTGAGGAAATTGACCGGCTGGAAGCCCAGGGCAACAATAATCGCGTTGATTGGTCCAAGGCTTGGATGAAGCAGGAATTTCCATACCGACGCCATGGCAATAAGCGTTGCCGTGACCGGCAGGAAGAAGATGACCTCATAGATTGCGCGGCTACGCGTTCGGCCATGGATGAGAAGGGCGAACAGGAGGCCGAGCCCCACTGATCCGGGAACCACGAAGGCCACGTAGATGAACGTGTTGAAGAGCGATCGACGGAAGGTTTCGTCGTGCAAGGCATTGGAAAAATTCTTGAGGCCGGCAAATGACAGCGTCAGGTCGCCAAGCTGATAATCGGTGAGACTGAGCACCACCAAGACAATCAGCGGCACGATATGGAGCAGCACGAGCAGTATGAATGCGGGTGCCGCCAGGCCAAGCCCTGTCAGCTTCTCAACGAATTCTCGCCGCCCGAGCCTTTGTCCAAGAGCCGGTTCAACGGGTTGAGCCATGTTTTGCCCTCCCGGAATCGTCGCCTGACAAGAGCACATGCGTTTTTTCCGCCCGCCGTCCGTCGGGGCCGAAAATATGGCAAAGCGTGGGGTCGAAGGTCAGTCGCACAGCATCGCCTTCGTGGATGTCTTCATGCGGCGAAGTCGTGCGCATGATGAAACTGGTCGCTTCCGTGCCGGTCAGGTCGAGGTGATGGAGAAATTCGGCGCCGAGATTTTCCGTGCGGCGCAGGCGTGCGTCGATGATTGGTTGACCTGTGGCCGTCTGCTTAAGCGAAAGAAGGTCGAGCGCCTCCGGCCTGATGCCGATGGTCACACTCTCGCCCTGCGGCAGGTTGACGGCGATGCCAAGTGGCCTGCCTTGTATTTCCACCCGACCAGCCGGTCCAATCGATGCGGGCATAGTATTGATTGTTGGGCTACCGATGAAGCGGGCCACTTCCAGATTGGTCGGATGCTCATAAAGTTCCGTCGGCGTCCCGAGCTGCTGCACCTTGCCGCCGTCCATCATTGCGACACGGTCCGACATGGTCATGGCTTCGATCTGGTCGTGCGTGACATAGATGAAGGTCGCGCCCATGCGCTTGTGCAGTTCGGTCAGTTCTGTGCGCATGTGGACGCGCAGTTTCGCGTCCAGATTGGATAGCGGTTCGTCCATCAAGAAGGCGCGCGGCTGGCGGACCATCGCCCGGCCGAGCGCCACACGCTGGCGCTGCCCGCCAGAAAGCTGCGCGGGTTTGCGGCCAAGCAGCGCCTCGATCTTCAATTGGCCGGCCACGGCTTCGACCTGTTGTGCAATCTCTTGTGTTAGCCTTTTGCGGCGTGGCGAGAGATGTTTGAACAGCGGGATGCGCTCCAACAGGCTGAGTTTTTCTACGGTGAGGGGAACAGCGATGTTGTCGAAAGCCGTCATATGCGGATAAAGCGCGTAACTTTGAAACACCATCGACAGCTTGCGCTCATGCGGGCGCAGGTGATTCACCGATGCGCCGTCCACGCTGATCGTACCTGCCGACTGGCTTTCCAGGCCGGCGATGATGCGCACGAGCGTCGACTTGCCGCAGCCCGAAGGTCCAACGAGGGTAAGAAATTCCCCGTCGCGGATCGAAATATTAATGTCGTCCAGTACCTTGAAGCTTCCGAACGATTTAGTGATGTTTTGTATATCGACCTGGGACAAAAGTTCTCCTCCAGCATTCGTCGCCCGCTCCAACTATCGCGGGGGGTAAACTTCGTGCACGACGTCGTCGATCCACATCATCGTCAGCTCCGGCAGATGGATGCGCTCGAATGTGAAACCCGCATCCGAGAATTCATAACGCACGGCGCCAAGCTGCTTTTCACCGCCCAGCGGCGGCTGCATGTCTGGACCGACTGCGAACGCGGCCGACGGACACCAGACAAACTGGACCCCGTCGAGAACAAAATCATGTGACAGATGAAGATGACCATTGGCGATAAGATCGACACCGAAGCGCTGCGTGAGGCGCTGCAGCCGGGTGCGCGGTTCCGGCCTTACTGACCAATAGCCGTTGTCGATATCGTCCCAGCCATTGATAAACAGAGGTTGGTGGGTAAACCATGCGATGCGGCGGCCGTCCGCGCTCTCCATTTGTCGTTCCAGCCAGTGAAACTGCGCTTCTTCCGCCGCAAGACCGGAACTCAGGATCATGGAATCGAACCCGAGAAGGCGCCATGCTCCCACATCCTTTGCCCAGAAATCTGCGCCATACTGTCGGTTCCAGCGTTCCAGACGATGTTCGTTGGTCGGCTGATGTGCGCTTTGCGGTTCGCCGACATCGTGGTTTCCAGGAACAACCAGCATCGGGGCGGGCAGGCCGACCATCACTTCGCGGCAGAAGGCAAAATCGTCCTCGACATCCGCGCCGTCGACGCTGATATCACCTGAATGGATGATCAGATTGGGATTTTCACTGGCGAGCCAGTTTTTCAAAGGCTGCCAATTTTCCACGAAATGCGCCCTATGGCGCCCAAGATGCGTGTCTGAAATCTGTATGACGCGGACCATTCTTTCATTCCCCTGATTGCAAACTGATCAGATCAATTCACCGCATCGAAAAAAGCTTACAACTGTTGGTGTGGACTTGCAAATGTAACGTTGCGGTCAGTCGGCCGGTCATGTTCACCGATGAGGATATTGGCAGCGGCTATCGCAGCCGGTAATTCTGCTGCTCCGTTGACAACGAAAGCAGCGCCGCTGGCCTTGAGAAGCGAAGCCCGGTCGGGACGCGGATCTGCTGGATCGACAAATCCGATTGCAGTCATGCCTGCTGCATTGGCGGCGAGGACGCCGTGCGAACTGTCGTCGATCATCACGCAATGCTCCGGCTTGACGTGGAATTGTTCAGCGCAATGCAAAAGAAGGTCTGGGGCAGGCTTGGGTCTTGCCACCATCTGGGCGCTGAACACTGCGGGATGGAAATGCTCCCACAAATCAAGCTTGCCCAAACTGCTTTTGAGGCGCTCGATGGAACTGTTCGAGGCAACGCATTTGGGCCGCCTCACGCTTTTGACCACCGCATCAATGCCCGGCATCGATGTGAGCGAACACCCAAATTCCTCATAAAGACGCGTGTGCCAGGCGGAGAAATGGGCATCTATGTCGACCATGCCCAGTTCTTCCGCACAGATCCGGCGGATAGACGGTTCTGAATGGCCGGTGAACCTGACATGCGCCTCCTCGTCCGTGATGGACATGCCGGCATTGCGCAGCATTTCGGCAAGTGTTCGGCTGGCAATCGGCTCGCTGTCAATCAGCACCCCGTCACAGTCAAAAATGATGAGAGCAATATTTTCAAGAGCATCCAAGCCTGCTGATGTTATGTCGGTCATGGCAATCATCCCTGCACGCAGGGCATTGGATGGACGGCAGGAAAGCCAGCCCGCATATCGTACGGGATAGGTCGGTGTCGTTTTGCCCTTTTGATTTCCGGCGGCATCGCTCTTTCCTCCCGGTAGTACTTCAACTTTGACGACATTCAGTCTAGGTAGGTTAAAACAGTTGTCAATAGATAATTACAGATGTAAATACATTAGATATTGAAACAGTGGAATCAGCGATTTGTGCCGTAAATTCGGAGGGTCGGTATCTTTCCGTGCAGGAGAAGCGCTTCTATACCAAAGCAGACAGGCAGAGGGTCCGCCTGGCGGGGCCCAGTTGGCAAATGAGGTTCTGATGATGAACGGAAAGCTGTTGTTGAACGGTCCAGCTGCGCTCGCCGAAGAACAGATGCAGATGCGCGTCGTCTGGCAATATTTCATGGAAGGTCGGACACAGGGGGAAATCGCGCAGGCCTTCTCCACCAATCGCCTGCGCATCAACAAGATTATCGCCGAGGCGCGCCGGTCGGGGCTGGTGACGATCACGTTGAACTCGCGATTGGTGTCATGCGTAGAATTGGAGCGACAGCTCGTCGCCGATTTTTCGTTGCGCCACGCCAGTATCGTACCGACGCCCGAAAATCCTGCGCTGGTGCCGGCGCTGGTGGGACAGGCGACCGCCGATTTTCTCGTAGACCAGCTGAACACCACTGATATATCGGGGATCGGTGTGGGGTGGGGCGCGACATTGCGCGAGATGGTGCGTCACATGCCTAAGCTGAAACGGCCCGATGTTTCCGTCAATTCCGTCCTCGGCGGTCTCACGCACGGCATCGAGATCAATACATTCGATATTGCGAGTGATCTGGCGCGCCAACTCAATGCGCAATGCGCTTATCTCGCCGCGCCGATTTACGCAGGTAGCCCCCAATCTCGCGACGCCATCGTCAGTCAGGACGTGTTCGAAAGCGCTTTTGAGCGGATCAGGAAGAACGACATTATCCTTGTCAGTATCGGCGACTTGACGATGCGTTCGCTGCTAATCCGCTACGGATTGCCGAGTGACGTTTCGTTGGATGAACTGATTGCAGCTGGTGCCTGCGGCGATATCGTCGCGCAGTTTATTGACCGGAATGGTAAGCCCATCGACCATCCGATCAACCGGCGCGCCATAGCGCCGTCATTCGAGACCCTAAAAAGCGTGCCGACTGTGGTGTTCGCGTCGGGCGGGCTTAACAAGGCAGAAGCGCTTGCTGCCGCGCTGCTCTCCGGCACCGGCAATGTACTCATTTGCGACGAGGAAACCGCGCGCCGTGCACGCCAGATTGCGCTTGATGCATTAGGTGTTTCAGGCGGGTAGCCAGATCATCTACGTTCCAAACTGCGCCGCTGGACGCTATCATCTTTAGCGATAAATAGCTCTCCTCATTGCGGGCCACTTTCCTCCAATCAGCGGAAACCTTCAATCCAGCTTGGAAATCGCCAAATGCGAGCGATTGTTGGACACTAAGGGGAAAAATAACTACCGCATCAAGCTCCAAAAGCCATGCTTTCGACCATGCACCTTTTTCAGATCCGCAACGTAGTCATCATGCGTTTTGAACTCTGCCAACTCTTCTATCTGATGTGCCAGAGACGCACATTCCATGAGATGTCGCGCGGCGTGCTTGTAACGACTGGAGCGAGCATAATTAAGCGTAAAGTCGATCATGGCACGCAGAAGGAGGGTCGCTGCCAGTGGATATTTCGCGCTTAGCACTTCTGCTGCAGGAGAGAGCAGTTCGTAACGATCGCCATCTAGTCCGGCGGCTCGGTGCCTTACCAATTTGGCCGCTTCGGCAGGAGAAGGATAGTTCAAAAAGAGTATCAATGCCTGCTGTACATCGGGATGGGTCTGAGCGTATGCAAATGCCTTTTCCTCAGCCTCCACATCGTCAAAATCCGGTAATCGGCGCACAAATTCCTTCAGCATGCCGTCATTGAGAGACTGTTCAAAGCACTGCCAGCGAAACTGTTGTGCTTCTTCACCACGACCGAGCATTTCAAGAGCGTCGGCTCGTGTCGCCTGCCAATCGTAGGGAACTTGATACCGCTCACCGATTTGTGCCTTGTCAAGGATTCTCAAAGCTTCCTCGGCTCGCCCTGCCGAAACCATCCTCCTGCCGATCTCTGTCGCTACTGTGGGGATAATATGCGTGTGCTCGGCATGCTGAGCGATATACAGGTCCACGTCACCTAACGCGTCAGCGATTTGCTGCAAGGACACTTTTGCTGTGAAGAATGCGCTACTCGCATAGACATCGTCCCGATAAACAGGCTCGTTTGAGCTCAAACCTATCAGTTGTCTGCTTTCGTTGGTTCGTTTCGTGTCGCGTGTCTTCGTTCCGCCTTCGAATAGCTGCTGCAATTGCCGCAGCCCTTCTTCGCCAAGGGCTGGTACCATGGATGGGATCAATCTGTCGAATTGACTGTAGCCATTGTTATTCTGGAGTGCTGCATAAATTCGCCCGACAAGGCTCTCCGTGGAAATCTTGACCTGTCCAGCTATCCGTCCTGCGTCATCAATTGCCTGATGAAAGCTTTCGGTGAGCGTTCCGCTACCGTCATGTGTGCGTTCGTAAATAGAATCTCCTAACAACAAAAACTGCCATATGAGTTCGAAAGCCTCATCGGGATTCGTCGGTGCTATTTTTTCGACGATTGTTTTACGCTGGGTTTCCAGATCGGATTTGACCGTCTTGACTTTCTGCCAGTCGATCCAACTCTTGGCACGAGCGATACTGCTGAGACGTTTGCGAACCTCCCTGGCCAATTCTTCCCCGCTAGAGTTACCAGCAAGTTCCATTCGAAGACGTCGTTTGTGGTTGGCATTTCCGGTACTGATTTCGATCAGCAGTTCAGCCAGTTTCTCTACGCCGAGCGCTTCGAGATTTTTTGCATTGAGCGTCGTTTTGGATGCCATGAAATAAGCCATTCGATTAATGCATAGCTGAAATCTGAATAGCGGACTGAACAGGTTTTCACCAGCATGATTAATCTCTTCTACGGACGGGTTTCCCTCGATTGAACTTTCAACGAACTCATTCTGGCACATCGCGATGCCGTTGGGAGCCGTCCACACCAACATGGAAGAAAAGTTGGTCATCGGGTTACATTTGTTTCACAAGATTCTCGCATCGTCTCAATGTGTATCGTTGGGGCGATTGTTGAAGGGTTGCTCCGACCATTGAGCACCGCGATCCAGCCTGAAGAAGAGGCGGAGCTAAAAGCCTGTCTCGTTCAGGTTTGTTTGAGATTTGCCGGTCAGTTTGCCAGATGAGCAGCCATGGCACCTATCGCTTAGTTTGCCACGAAGGGTCATGACAGGGGGAGCATGGCCCCGAACAAAAATGAAGATCACGCTTTGTGTCATTGCGATTCGTCGCTTTAACCCGACGGGAGGAAACTTTAAATGAAGCGCAGTTTTGCGGTCTTTATCGTTTGACGAACCGGTTGACTTCTGCAGCCTCGTCCATTTCCTTTCGTCGGAAATAGATGGCGCGCCCGCAGCGGATCGGACTGTGTCCCTGTACAATGATGATCTGCTCATCCTTGCGCATGCTTTGAGTGATTTCGTGTGGCATGATCAGCGGGCGACGTTGGAAATTGAGGTTTTCGGATTTTCGCGAGGCGGTGTTTTTCGTATCCCAGCCGGTATTTCGTGAACTGCTTTTTACCTCCACCGTCATTTCCCCGCATTGGGCCGAGACGTTTCGCGCGGTATCGAGTGCCTTGATCGCCGCATAGCTTGTAAAGGCGCATCCATCGAGCCATGACAATGCACCGTCTTTGCCAAAATGGCGTTCCAACTGGCCGACGGATTGGTACATCAGCATCATGCTGATCCCGTATTTGCGACCGCGATCACGCGCTTCTTCAAGAACGCGCATATAGCCAAGCAGGTCAACCTCATCGAGCATGAACAAGGCACGGCGCTGGAATGCACCATCCGCCTCAATCATTGCATTGATCAGCGAGCCGATGATTACACGCCCGATCCCCGGATAGGAACGCAGGATCGATGCAGGGATATTTAGAAACACATCCTTTTTGCCTGTCGCGATCTCTGCGGATTTGAAGCTATCGCCACAGACGAGGGCAGCGTAATTGTCGAGAGATAGCCATTGTGTATCCTTCGATGCAGTCGAATAGACACCTGAAAACGTCTGCTCGGTCATATTGACGAAGACGCCAAGTGTTTCACGAATGAAGGCAGATTCTGAATGCTCCTGAACCTCTCGCAGCATGGCGAGCACGGATGTCTCGGGTTCGGAAACGATCTGTCGCAGGCTGCGCAAATTGCGTCGGCCGGAAAACTCCGGCGACAGCGTGACATGTGCGAGAAGCCCAGTGAGAAGATTATGGGCCTGATCTTGAAAGTAAGAGCCGGTCGAGCTTTCGAAGCGCACACTTTCCGACAGCAACATATGAGCGATACCGACAATATCCTCTTCTTTGCTGGTTGATGTCTCAATTGCGTCAAGCACATTGAAACCTGTGACAGGGTTTGTCGGGTCAAGGATCATGGCTTCTCGCCGCAGTTTCTTCCGGCGATGTTCGATGACCATTGGTGCCACTTCGGTCGAGGGATCAAGACAGATGATCGGACCGGTGTAGCGCAGCGCTGTTGGCACGACATTACTCGTCGTCTTGTAGCCGCCTGATCCGGCAAAGAAGAGCATGTGGGTGGAATCGAAATCCTGCTTGTAGGTAAGAAGCGGTGCCTTGCCGCCGCGTCCCCATGTGGCTGGGTCGTTTGGATCGAATGGTAGTTTATGAACGAGCTCCTTGTCGACGCGATAACGTTCGCCAACGACGATTTCGCCATCTTCCGGGAATAGTCGTGCTGCAGCACGCATTGGCAGCCAGTCTGCATCGCCGAAGGTTGCACGCCGGGCGCGCATTACCTGTTCAGGCACGACACTGGAAATGCGTGCTGATACAGCAATGGCAATAAAGCCGATGACAGCGCTGACGACCGCGATCATATCAAGGTATGACAGCGTCTGGTCCCAACTCAATGCCCGGCCTTCCACGAAGGGGGAAAGACGGGTAATTTCGCGCAATGCGTAGAAGCCAGTTATGAGCAGGAAGCAGGCAAGGCTTGCCAGAGCGATCGGTTTCCGCCGATGTAATGGCAACATCCAGACAGTCAGGAGCCCGGCAAGCGGGCCGAATACAAGGGCTGGTACAGGAGACGCCCGTAAAATCCAGTATTGCGGTTTCCCTGATAAGCCAGCGGCCAATTCCGGCCAACGCCAGTTGGTAATATAGAATGCTAAACTGGAAACAGCGACTGGCACCAGGACGAGCAATTGGCTTGGATGCGGTTTTGCGCCAGTCGTCATTGCACAGCATCCGGCTTTTCTTGCCAATGAGGATCCGATGCTTTTGCGCGGAAAGCCATTTCACCGCGATTGCGCAAGCGCTGAAACTCATCCGTATCCGGTAAAAGTCGCGCCAGTTCCAGTAAGCCACCGAGCAGGAATGCCCGGTCTGCCGTCGACAGACCGGCACGAACGACAATTTCGCCGAGTAGGTATTTTTTGCGAAGGTCTTTCTTGCGTTTAACTGACACGAGTAACCTCCGTCGACGTGCCAGTCCCACCATTTGTCTTTCTATGCGACGCAACGGATGCGCCACCGATGTTCCTTTTTTTCCTTTCGCGAAATCGTGTCGTAATTTCACTAATGATTTGATCGATCTCCGTATCGGCGATGTCCATTTCCGCCAAACCGGATTTCGTGGCTGCACGCGCAAAGCGCTCGGCGGATTTTACCAGCAGTTCTTTTCTGCGTTCGTGCAGCTTCTCGATTTGCATGTCGATATCAAGAATAGAATTTTTGCCTGCCATCTATCGCGTTCCTTCCCATTTCACCGTTTTGCCTCTTGTTAATTTAACTATATATAAAAAGATAGTTAAATATGTTATAAAGCGCAAATCCATACCAATTGATGCGATAAACACCGGTTTTACTGTCTATAAAATTGATGTCGATCAAAGCTCGTGTGCCGAGATACGACGTTCTTTGAAGGTCTGGAGGAGTGTCATGGCGATCATGTTCGTCAGAGCGCAGGTGATCAGCAGAGGGGCGGGGCGCAGTATTGTCTCGGCTGCTGCCTATCGCCATCGTGCACGGATGATGGACGAGCAGGCGGGAACTTCATTTAGCTATCGTAGCGGGGCTGATGAACTCAAGCATGAGGAACTGGCGCTTCCCGATGAGATCCCTAACTGGCTGACGACAGCCATTGAAGGAAAGACGGTCGCCGCGGCAAGCGAAGTTTTATGGAATGCGGTCGACGCTTTTGAGAAGCGGGTGGATGCACAGCTTGCCCGTGAACTCGTTATTGCGCTGCCGGAGGAACTGACACGTGCAGAAAACATTGCGCTCGTCCGCGAATTTATCAGGGAAAATCTGACCGCAAAGGGCATGGTTGCCGACTGGGTCTATCACGACAGGGACAGCAATCCGCATATCCATCTGATGATGACGTTGAGACCGCTGACGGAACAAGGGTTTGGCAGCAAGATGGTGGCTGTATCTGGCCCCGACGGCAAGCCGTTGCGGGTGATCAAGCCCGATCGTCCGAATGGTGCTATCGTTTACTCGCGCTGGGCCGGTGACAAGGAGACGATGAAGGAGTGGAAGATTGCCTGGGCGGAAACGACCAATCGGCATTTGGCGCTTGCTGGCCATGACATTCGTCTTGACGGACGCTCATATGCCGAACAGGGGTTCGATGGAATCGCGCAAAAGCATCTTGGACCGGAGAAGGCTGCTTTGGCGCGCAAGAATATGGAGATGTATTTCGCGCCGGTCGAGCTTGTTCGCCGCCAGGAAATGGCAGATCGGCTTCTTGTGGAGCCTGAACTTCTGTTAAAGCAGCTTGAACGCGAACGTTCCACTTTCAACGAACGCGACATCGCCAGAACGTTACATCGTTATGTTGATGATCCAGCCGATTTTGCCAGTATCCGCACACGGGTGATGGCGTCCAATAATCTGGTGTTGTTAAGGCCTCAGCAAGTTGACCGGCAAACTGGTAAGGTGGCGGAACCGGCTGTCTTTACGTCGCAAGAGATCTTGCGCATAGAATTTGACATGGTTGGTTCGGCGGAGGTTTTGTCCAAGCGAACTGGATTCAGGATCACTGACAAACGAAGAGCGGCGGCGTTGGTGGCCATCGAAACGGCTGATCCTGAAAAGCCCTTCAGACTTGAGCAGGAGCAGATTGACGCTGTCCATCATGTCACCAGTGACAGCGCTATTGCCGCCATTGTTGGTCTTGCCGGAGCGGGCAAATCGACGCTTCTTTCCGCTGCACGTATTGCGTGGGAAAGCGGGCATCATCGCGTTTTGGGTGCAGCACTTGCTGGCAAGGCAGCCGAGGGATTGGAGGAAAGTTCGGGTATCAAATCGCGAACTCTTGCCGCATGGGAACTTGCCTGGGCGAACGAACGCGATCTGCTGAAACGCGGCGATGTTTTTGTCATAGAAGAGGCCGGAATGGTGCCGTCGCAGCAGATGGCCCGTGTGTTGGAGGCAGCAAAGGATGCCGGAGCAAAAGTCGTCCTTGTCGGTGACGCGATGCAGCTTCAACCAATTCAGGCCGGGGCAGCGTTCCGCGCTATTGTTGAGCGGATAGGTTCTGCAGAACTTGCTGGTGTTCGTCGCCAGCGCGAAGGATGGGCACGCGACGCCTCACATCTGTTTGCACGTGGTGAAGTCGAAAAAGGTCTTGATGCATATTTAAAGCATGGGCACCTTGTCGAGGCGCGAACCCACGACGAGATTATCGGCCGTCTGGTTTCGGATTGGGCAGATGCACGCCGCTCGTTTCTCCAGCAATCAAGGGGAGAGGAAAGTGCATTTTCATATTGTGACAAATTGCTCGTGCTTGCCCATACCAACAAGGATGTAAGGCTCCTCAACGAATCTCTTCGTGAAGAAATGAAGAAGGAAAGCGCGTTGACCGTGCCGCGGGAATTCCGAACTGATCGTGGTATGCGGGAATTTGCTGTTGGTGATCGCATCATTTTCCTTGAAAATTCCAGGTTTATTGAGACGCGAGCAACCGGGCTCGGCCCACAATATGTCAAGAATGGTCTGCTTGGTACCGTCGTTTCCACGGGCAACAGACATGATGTTCCGCTGCTTTCCGTCCGTCTCGACAACGGTCGCGACGTTATTATAAGCGAGGATAGCTATCGAAATATTGATTATGGCTATGCTGCAACCATCCATAAAGCGCAAGGAACGACTGTCGAGCGGACCTTCGTGCTTGCCACTGGCATGATGGATCAGCATCTGACCTATGTGGCGATGACGCGACATCGGGATAGGACAGATCTTTATGCAGCACGTGAGGATTTTGAGCCGAAAGCGGAATGGGGTGGGAAATCGCGTAATGACCATGCGGCTGGCGTTACTGGGGAGCTGGTTGAGGCCGGCATGGCAAAGTTCCGACCGCAGGACGATGATGTTGACGAAAGCCCTTATGCCGACGTGAAGACTGATGACGGAACTGTGCATCGGCTTTGGGGCGTCAGCTTGCCCAAGGCGTTGTCCGACGCAGGCGTATCGGAAGGCGATACTGTTCTTTTGAAAAAAGACGGTGTCGAAATCGTCAAGGTCACAATTCCTGTCCTCAACACGGAAACGGGAAAGAATACTTACGAGGAAAGGCAGGTGGAGCGAAACGTCTGGACGGCAAAGCAGATTGAAACCGCAGCCATGCGTCTTGAGCGCATTGAGCGCGAAAGCCATCGCCCGGAACTCTTTGGACAGTTGGTTGAACGTCTTGGCCGTTCAGGCGCAAAAACCACAACACTCGATTTCGAGAACGAGGCCGACTATCAGGCGCATGTTCGCGACTTTGCCCGCAGGCGCGGTATCAACACAATTTCCGGGATGGCTGCAGACATAGAAGATAAGGTGACGCGCCAGTGGTCATGGATTGTGGAAAAGCGTGAGCAGGTGGCAAAACTTTGGGAGCGAGCAAATGTCGCGCTTGGCTTTACGATCGAGCATGAGAAAAATGTCTCCTATAATGAAGAGCGATCTGAAAAGCGTGCGGCCGACAATCCCATCGAGCGGGTCTATCTTATTCCACCGACAACCCGATTTGTCCGTAGCATAGAGGAAGATGCCAGGCTTGCTCAACTCAGTTCGGATCGCTGGAAGAAGCGGGAGGTAGTCCTCCGGTCGTTTTTGGAAAAGATCTATCGTGATCCCGATAGCGCTTTGGCCACATTGAATGGACTTGCATCGGATGCCAGCGTCGAGCCGCGTCGGGTTGCCGAAAATCTGCAGCATCTTGGCCATCTGCGTGGATCGGGTCGCCTGATCGACGATCATATTGCCCGAAATGACCGCAAGGCTGCACTCAACGCACTGTCGCAACTCGCTCCCTTGGTGCGAGCCCATGCGACAGAATTCCGACGTCAGGCCGAGCGCTTCAAAAATCGCGAAGAAAAACGTCGTTCATATATGGCCTTATCAATCCCGGCACTCTCGAAGCCGGCAATGGCCCGCCTCACCGAGATTGAAAGCGTGCGAGAACACGGTGGACCGGATGCCTACAAGATTGCTTTTGCTTATGCCGTCGAGGATCGTTTGCTGGTTCAGGAGGTAAAGGCAGTCAATGAGGCGCTGACGGCTCGCTTCGGCCGGAGTGCTTTTACTAAAAACGTCGATGCCGTCGGCGAACGCAACATGATTGAACGCATGCCGGAGGATCTTGATTCCGATAGACGCGATAAACTGATCGATCTGTTTGGAGCCATACGCCGATTTTGCGACGAACAGAAACTTGCTGAACGGCAAGGCCGTTCGCAGGTGGTTGCCGCCGCTAGCGTGGAGCCGGGGAAGAAAACGAGAGCCTTGTTGCCCATGCTTGCTGCTGTGACGGAGTTCCGGATACCAGTTGAAGATGAGGCTCGGGCGAGGGCGCGCGATGTTGCCCACTATCGTCATGATCGAGCAGCCTTGGTGGAAATAGCCAAACGCATCTGGCGTGACCCGGCTGGCGCTGTCGACCAGATCGAGGCTCTTATCTTGAAGGGGTTTCCTGGCGAGCGGATTGCTAGAGCCATCGCGAATGAACCCTCAGCCTATGGTGCAATTCGTGGATCTGATCGTATCATGGATAGACTGTTGGCAATCGGTCGCGAGCGACGAAACGCCCATAAGGCCTTGAGTGATGCGCAAAGTCAGATCCGGTCACTTGGTTCGTCCTATAGGACAGCGCTTGAAAACCAGGTCAAATCAATCACCGAGGAACGTCGACGTATGGCTATCGTCATCCCGGGCATGTCGCCAGCCGCCGAAAATGCATTGCGTAAGCTTGCAGATGTCACGAAGACGAAGGGTGCCAAACCCAATGTTGCCGCCAACTCGCTTGATGCCGTCATCTGTCAAGAGTTTGAACGGGTTAGCCGGGCGCTTGACCTTAGATTTGGACGTGATGCGATTTTGCGTGGGGAGAAAACGGTCATCAACCATGTCTCGTTAGCACAGCGTCCAGATTTTGAGGCAATGCGGTTCAGGTTAAAAATTCTCCAGCAAACCGTTCGCAAGCAGGCGCGCGATAAGGTAATTGTTCAGCGCCGACAGCGCAGCGTCAATCAGGTACAGAGCATCGACCGATAAACTCGACTCAAATGAGCTGGAACAAGAATGCTTAAAAACCGTGATAGTTCCTTCAGTCATATGTTTATAATGGACGCATGCGCTCAAAACTGGAGGACTATGTCGCTTGTACCTGGTATTGTTGACGAATGGAGATAGACGAGGACAAAATCGATGACGTGGTTCTGGCCCTGTTGTGGCTGACGGTCCACAACGAGCGTTGCGCCTGGAAGGGTTTTGACTGGTCAACGACGGATCGGTTGCATGACAAAGGCCTGATCTGTGATCCGGTGAACAAGTCGAAGTCATTGATTTTGACGGATGAAGGTCTGCGCCGTTCAGAAGAACTGTTTCGCCAGCTTTTTACGCGGTAAACATTGGCTTTTTGCCATCGTATTCAACCGACATTCAGGATTTGCGTCGTATTCTTCAGCCCCATTTGCAGCTGGATCGTCAATGGCTTTGCTAAGCTAAGAGAAGTTGACGGCGGCTTGATCATGATGGGCGCTACCGCACCATTCAAGGGTTTGGTATGTCGCTTAGATCGTGTCCCGTCGAGTGGTTGTCTAATCGCATTCCAGTCGTCAAGGTGGTTTAGGCATTCAACGACCTTGCCAGGTTGCGTGTAAGCAACGCGGAGTAAATTGATTGGTGTATCGGCCCTCAGCGGCCATGTCCTTGGGAGCTATCCGGTGCTGGGAGCAGGGTTGTCTTCGCGGGCGACAAATGTCGCCGCACAATGGGCTTCGCAGGCAGGACCTTCCTATGTGTAGCGCGCAGTCTCAACGAGCTGCAGCCACTCGTAGCGGAATGATCCAGCCGACGTCCGCAGCAGGGACGCTCAGTGCCTCAAATCAGGTTTGACGCGCTGAGGGAAGATGGCTGGCGGTTGCTTATAAGGGGGCGCCAGCCGATGCGTTGAAGACTTCTCCTGTCCTGAGCATGCTGTGCATGATGACTGCAAGCTTGCGAGCGACGGCCACCGCAGCGCGCTTGAAGCCCAACCGCTCAAGCAACTTAAGCCCCCAGCTCTTGAGACTGCTCTCGGTCCTGGCACTGGCGCTCGTGAGAAGTACTGTCGCCGCTTCATAAAGCAGCCCCCCGCAGATGGTTGTCACCCCTTCGCGAGATACGGCCGTTATAGTCGACCTCACCTGACTGGTAGCGCCGCGTTGTTACGCTGGCGAAAAGTTGGCAACGGCTGTGGCGCATATCGAGGCGCTGGCGATCGAAATCGTCAAGCGCTCCGATCAGGCCAAAGGCTTTGTGGTTCTGCCCAGGCGGTGGATCGTTGAACGAACCTTTGCCTGGCTCAACCGTTGCCGTGGGCTGGGAAAAGATTGGGGGGCATCCAGTGCATCGTCAGAGGCCTGGATGTTCATCTCGTCAATCAGGCGAATGACGCGCCGTATCGCAAGGCTCGAATTTTGAGGCGGGCTCTAACGTTTTTTCGGTCGCATCTGGCTCATCCAACATTCAAGCAGATGTGCTTCTTTAAACAACGAGTGCGTAAGTGAGTGCCTGGGAAATGCCGGGAGATTCTGAAAAGGCCGTCTGACGGCTATGGGATATGCCTGAACTACACTGGACGACATAGACCAGAATCTGCCTGTCAAGTTAAATATATTCCTTCAAAAAGAGGAAAGACATCAGAAAATCTGCTCCGCATAATATTCAATTCATAAGATGTCGGAGGAAATTCAATGCATTCTTCGCAATCATTCGCTTACGATAGGATTTTTTCTCCTTTGCTCGGTGCTTCCCGATTGACAACTGTTGGAACCGGGAGCGCGATAGCTCATCATGGCGAGATATTGCAGGGAGTTTTCCCTGATGAAGCTGGACATCTCCATAGGGGATTGATCACATTACCATGTTCAGCGTTCGAATCCGTTATAACTTATTGGCCCGATGATAGTGGCGAGCTCCGCACTCGCCCCACAGGCATGAATAAAGCTGCTCGTGCGGCGCGACTGACATTCGAGTTATTGGGGCAGAAAAAATGCGGAGGGTGCCTTACGATTGAAACGAATGTTCCGGTCAGTCTAGGGTTTGGATCATCAACTGCAGATGTTGTTGCGACGATTCGAGCAGTTGCTGCTGCTATGGGCGTGGAACTGCGCCGAGCAGTTATATGCCGCCTGGCGGTTGCAGCCGAAACAGCCAGCGACTCTATCGTATTCGGCGAACAGGCTGTACTTTTCGCCCACAGGGAAGGCCGCGTGATAGAATACCTTCCCGGTGAGTTTCCATCTCTGATCATTGTGGGGTTCATATCGTCGAATGATAAGCCCGTCGACACGCTTACATATGTGCCGGCTCACTATGATAGATCTGAAATTGAAAGTTTTCGCGTCTTGCGTGGCCTTGCTAGGAAGGCAATTCTTGAACAGAATGTCGTTCTACTCGGCCACGTCGCAACAGCAAGTGCCCGAATAAATCAACGTTATCTTCCAAAGCGCCATTTCGAGGAACTCCTCCAAATAGCGGCCTATTGCGACGCTCTTGGTGTACAAGTCGCTCATAGCGGTAATCTAATGGGGCTCTTGCTCGATGCCAGCGATCCGAACGTAACGGAAAAGGTCGCTGCCGCGTTTAAAAAAGCTGCAGAGCAGGGGTTTATGAGTATTCATCAGTTTGCAGTGAACGTCGATGTGCAGCCGCTCCGGGTGGCGTTATGAACTCAACGTCTTTTCTTCACGGTTACGAGACGCCTCAAATAATCGAGCTGAGCCCGAATTTCTATGCGGCCCAGTTTCGCTTGATGAAGCTGTTACCGGCCCACTACATCTTGGATCGCGCAGAAGAAAACAAGCTAATAAAGGCTGGCGGAGATATCGTGGAGACAAGCTCGGGAACCTTCGCGCTCGCATTGGCTATGTTGTCCGCAGTTCGTGGTTATCATCTTACAATTGTCAGTGCTACAAGCCTTATGGATCGTGGTTTTAAAACCCGATTGGAACAACTCGGCACTGCAGTGAGGCTGGTTGAGGACCCGGAGCGAACAGGCAACCAGGATGGTCGTCTTTCAGAACTACACCGTGTGCTTAAAGACAAGCCGGATGCGTTCTGGCCAAAACAATACGACAATCCTGATAATCCTGCAGCCTATTCGCGTCTGGCGGAAGTCATTGCGGATCGTCTGGGGCAAGTTGATTGTCTGGTCGGTTGTGTTGGGTCTGGGGGATCGCTCTGTGGCGCAACACGATATCTTCGTCGAGTTTATCCTCAATTGCGTGCGATAGCGGTTGATACGAACAATAGCGTTTTGTTTGGGCAGAAAGCTGGCCCGCGTCTATTGAGGGGGCTCGGAAACAGTATTGTGCCGGAGAACCTCGATCACTGTTTGATTGATGAGGTTCATTGGGTGGGGGCTCTACAAGCTTTTGCTGAAACTCGGCGATTGTATCGTAAATGTGCCCTCTATGTTGGTCCTACCAGCGGTGCTGCCGCTCTTGTGGGAAGTTGGCACGCAAAAAAAACTCCCAATAAGAAAATTGTCGCCATCATGGCTGATGAGGGCTATCGCTACCAGCCGACAGTCTATGCCGATAAATGGCTGAAAGACCTGCCGGGATGGCCCACGGTTGTAAAGCTAGAGCCTACGCAGCTTACGGAAGTTAAGTCAGATGGCGAGGAAGCCTGGACTTACATGAACTGGGCGCGACGAAAAATGCATAGCTGAAACTTCCTCCCTTTTCAAAGGCGCGAACGGAAACGACACTAATCGAGAGGCGACGCGCCAGTTCGGCTTGTGTCCGATTTAATAAGCCTCTCGCGGCGCGGCATTGTGCATTTGTGATGAACACTGTTGGTGCTGATTCTATTGATTGAACGCGATTGATGCTCGTCGATGAGCGATGTAGTTGGCAAAAAAAGAGAGACAACGGATGGCGGTTATATTAGAGTGAACATAAGGCAGTGACGCGCTGCCTTGGGGCGTGCAAACCTCTGTTAGCGGTTGGTGTTGGCCGTTACAACACCACACTCCTTGACCTTCTGGTCGGGGAGCCTGTGGCGTATGCAACAGGCCTCCGGCTAAAGGCCATAGGGCCGCCTAACACGGTTTGCAACTCCCCGATCACCAAGGGGTCAATGAGCATTGAGCGGGGGCGTACCGCAAATGCTTCAATTGGAAATCGTGACAATGGCTAATATCGAACATGAAATCGAATATAGCTTCGCCCTTTATACGTACACCTACGGTGATGATCCTAGTCAATCTGCGGGACAGTTCTACAGTTCGCAGGCAGAAGCGCGAGAGGATCTGGTAACCTTCCGCGCGTCGTTGATCAGAGACGATGATCGAGATCAACTGTTGCCGGATATGAAGATCATTGAGCTACGTACGTGCCCAATAAACCAAAGGGCACTCGTAGAACTTTTCAATGGAATGAATGGAGATTTGGGTGGCTTCATTCGGTCTCGCAGGATTGTAGAAGTTATCACCGAGCCGCAACTTGAACATGAGTAAACGATTTCGTTACGCAGCTTACGAATGGATACGGTCTCGAATTCTGACCAGTAGTTTTTTATTTTGAAGTGACTCAACCGTGAAGCGCCTTAAGCAGTAGAAGTTTGGCGCTTCGGTCAAGTCATACATTGCAATAGCAGGTCGTCTCAGGCAGCTGCACCCAGTAAGGGTTTACCATGGGTGAGGCCATTCACCTTATCAACGATCCCACGCGCGTCGATACCAAAATGGCTGTAAAGGTCGCCAATCGTTCCTGTCTGACCGAAATGCTCGACCCCGAGCGGAATCGTCTTATGACCGGTAACCGAACCGAGCCAGGACAGGGTCGCGGGATGCCCATCGATGACGGTAACGAATTTGCAGTGCGGGGGGACATCGTTCATCAGTTTTTCGACGTGGCACTCGGCTTGCGTGAGACCCCGGGCACGTGCGCGTTGTGCGGCGGTCCAGCCCGCATGAAGCCGGTCGGCAGATGTAACTGCCAACACGCCGATATCGCGCCGCCCTTCACCGATGATGCCAGCGGCCTTGATAGCCTCGGACGCGATCACACCCTGGTAGGCGATGACCACCTCGCAATTCGGTCCAGGTTCACGCAGCCAATAGGCTCCGTCAACCGCGCCTTGTCGGAATCGATCATTGAGCCGCTTGGTCGGCTGCTCGATCGGATTGGTTGAAAGGCGCAGATAGACCGACCCACCGGTTTCGTCTCTAAGCCAGGTCCTTTCATCGGGATCGCCGCTTCCGTCCCGCTGCACATAGTCGAATGCCCAGTTCATAATAACAGCAAGTTCGTCGGCGAATGCTGGCTCGAAAGCAGCAAGCCCATCCTGCGACATCCCGATGAGCGGAGATCCAATCGATTGGTGTGCGCCACCTTCAGGCGCCAATGTCACACCGGAAGGCGTTCCCACGATGATGAATCGTGCATCCTGATAGCAGGCGTAATTCAAGGCATCCAAGCCGCGCCCTACGAATGGGTCGTAGACAGTTCCGATCGGTAGAAGGCGCTTGCCGAAAAGAGAGTGTGAAAGGCCAGCCGCGCCCAACAGCAGGAAGAGATTCATTTCCGCAATGCCGAGTTCAATATGCTGGCCAGCCGGGGTGAATTCCCATTTTGCGGTTGAAGGTATCTTATGATCGATGAAAGTGTCGGGGCGTTTTTCGCGGGCAAACAGTTTGCGCCGGTTGACCCATGGCCCAAGATTGGTCGTTCCTGTAACATCGGGCGACATCGTTACAATGCGCGCGGCTAGTTCCGAGTCTGTTTTCGACAATTCGTCCAGGATTTTACCAAAAGCCATCTGTGTCGAGATTTCTCGCTCGGCGCTTGTCGGGATCGCTGGTACCACAATGGGAGCGTCGTGGTGACGTCGTCGGCCATTGGCAAAAAATGGCACTGTGTCGAGAAGCGTCTGCAACTGCTGCGGATCCTCGACCGTTGCCCATCGATCCCATTCCTGCCCTTCAGGAACGCCCATATGCGTTTGCCATTCAGCCATCTGGGCCTTTGTCATAAGGCCGCCGTGATTGTCCTTATGTCCGGCGATCGGGGTGCCCCATCCTTTAATAGTATATGCTAGAAAGCACACCGGTCGGTCATGATCGATCTCGGCAAATGTCCCGGCCATGGTGCTCACGCAATTGCCGCCGAGATTTTCCATAAGTTCGGCGAGTTCGACGTCGTTACGCTTTTCGATCAGAGCGGTGACATCGCCCTGATCGCCGAGATCGTTCATGAGACGCTTGCGCCAGACGGCTCCGCCCATGAAGGTCAGCGCCGAATAAAGCTGATTTGGACAATTGTCGATCCATTCCCGGAGCCGCTCCCCACCGGGTTCCTCGAAGGCCGCGCGTTGCAATGCGCCATATTTGATCCTGATAACGTCCCAGCCGAAAGCGTTGAAAATGTCTTCGATCCGTCGAAACAAGCCTTCCTGAACGATGCCGTCGAGTGATTGCCGGTTGTAGTCGATGATCCACCAAGTGTTGCGCAAGCCGTGTTTCCAACCCTCCTGCAGGCATTCATAGACATTGCCTTCATCGAGTTCGGCATCCCCGACCAATGCGATCATCCGGCCAAGGCATAAGTCTTTGCTCCAATTCTTCGATGTAATGTAGTCCTGAATCATGGAAGCAAAGGACGTGATCGCGACACCGAGGCCGACAGAGCCAGTCGAGAAATCAACGTCATCGATGTCTTTGGTGCGGCTGGGATAGCTTTGTGCCCCATGGAAACCCCGAAAGTTTTCCATTTTCTCTCGCGTCTGGTTGCCCATCAGATACTGGATGGCATGAAAAACAGGTGAGGCGTGGGGTTTGACGGCAACGCGGTCCTGCGGCCGCAGTGCGGAGAAATAAAGCGCCGTCATAATTGATACCAGAGAAGCGGACGACGCCTGATGCCCGCCAACCTTTATCCCGTCCTCCTTTGGACGGATGTGGTTGGCATGATGAATCATCCAGTGTGACAGCCATAGAAGCCGTTGTTCGATCGTCTTGAGATGTTCATGCTGCATATTGGGCCTCTCGCGTTGTAGTCGCATATGATTGGCTCGCAGAATTCGGGCCGCGTCAATATGCTGTTAAAGTAATTGAGCGTTCGGAGATTGATGGCGGCGCGACGCTTTGATGTCGTAGCTCCTTTTTTCACGAGGGCCGGCGGACGAACCAGACGCCAATGTTCTTGATCATTGGAATGATCAGAATGGCCAGCGTGAACAGGATCAGGCAGATGCTGATCGGGCTTTCGGTGAAAATCATAGGGCTACCGTCGCCGAGAATAAGGCTCTGACGCAGATTTTCCTCAAGTAGGGAGCCGAGCAGAAAGGCTAGCAGGAGAGGGGCCATGTCGAAGCCGGCCTTACGCAACCCGTAGGCTACAAATCCGCATCCGATCACGACACCGACGTCGAACATGCTGTTCTTCAGGCTAAACGCGCCTATGACACAAAACAGAACGATCAGCGGTGCCAGAACGGCCTGAGGAACCTTCAGCAAAAGGACAAAAACGCGGATCATAGGAACGTTGAGAACGACGAGCATGGCGTTGCCGATCAACATGCTGGCGACGATCCCCCAGAAGAGTTGCGGATGTTCCGAGATAATCTGGGGTCCTGGAACGACATTTTGCATCAGAAGCGCTCCCATGATGATGCCGATCACCGCATTTGCCGGGATACCGAGGCAAAGCATGGGAATAAAGCTCGCCTGTGCCGCAGCGTTGTTGGCACTTTCAGGTCCCGCGACACCTTCGATCGCCCCTTTGCCGAACCGCTCAGGTGAGCGAGAGAGTTTCTTCTCCATGAGGTAACTCGCAAAGCCGGCGACGAGCGCACCGCCGCCCGGCAAAAGCCCCAGGAAAAAGCCGAGAACCGTACCACGCGCAATCGGCCCGCCCGAGGCTTTCCAGTCTTTCCGGTTAGGCAGAAGGTCGCGCAACCGATAAGAAGGCATTCTCGTGGTTTCGTGCGCTTCTTTCTGTTGGATCAGCATCAGGACCTCGCTCATGCCAAACAGGCCCATGGCCAGTATGGCGATGTTGAAGCCATCGCGCAGGTAGCTGACTTCAAAAGTGAAACGTTCCGCTCCGGAAATCAGATCGACGCCAACGGTTGAGAGAAGCAGACCGAGCGCCACCATAGTCCACGCGCGGATACGCGGCCCCTCGCCAACGTTTGCCGCTAGCACAAGGCCCAACAGGACGATCGATGACTTCTCGACCGGCCCGAAAGCAAGTGCAACCTTGGTAAAGGCAGGCCCAACAATCGCAATCGCGAGAGTCGCGGAAATGCCTGCGATAAAGCTTCCAAATGCGCTGATGCCGAGAGCGGCGCCGGCCCGGCCCTGTTTGGCCATGGGATAGCCGTCGAAGCACGTCATCACGCTTGAGGCTTCTCCGGGGACCCGCATCAGAACGGAGGTTATCGAACCACCATATTGCGATCCATAGTAGATGCCGGCGAGCAGGATAATAGCGCTTGTTTGATCCAGCACCATGGTAATGGGCAACAATAAGCTAACCGTCGCGGAAGGCCCTAGACCAGGTAGGACGCCGACCGCGGTCCCTAGGACGGCGCCAAGAAGCGCTACCGCGATATTGGTTGGTTCTAGAGCAATGCCGAGGCCCATCATGAGTTGGGAAAGGGAATCGATCATTTATAGCCTCCAAATGCCGTGCGGTAGGGGGACCGAGAGAAGAATTTCAAACAGGATCCAAGTTGCCACGGCGACAGCGGCCGAAAACAAACCCGCAATCTGCCATTTCATCTGCTCGATGAACATCAGAACCCCTAAGAGGAATAAGAATGCCGCGGCTACAAACCCGAGGACTTCCAGTAAGACGCAGAAAAGCGCGAGCGCTACGCAATAGGCGATGACGCGTGGGATCTCGATTGGATCTTCGCCGGACACGGCCTGGATAGTGCAAAGCAAGCTCGTTGCAATCAGCAGCAGGGCGGCCAGAAAAGGAAAAAGACCTGCTGCAGGTTCACCATTATCCCAAAGGTGCATGCGCAGTCCACTTACCGCGGATCCGAGCCCAATTGCAGAAAGTGCGTAGGGAACGAAACGAGCCGGGTTCATAGGTGCTCCTCCATCGTTTCGATTTGATTTCCGATGCTGGTGTATCCTTCCTTGACCATGCTCGTGAATTCTTCACTCATCTGAAACATCGGATAGCCATTGATGAGCTTCAAAAAGTCCGCATACATCGGGCTAGACACCATCTCCCCGATTGCCTTTTCCCACCAGGAGACGATCTCGGAAGGCATCTCGGCGGGACCGAACAGGCCGTATGAAGCGGGAATGGCGATCGGATAACCCCGCTCTGCAAAACTGACGATGCCTTTCGGGCTCGCTTGCGGGTTCGGACTGGTTTCGGCCAGCAAACGTACCGATCCAGCTGCTAGATGGGGCCCGAAATCTGACGATACAACCATATCGATGTGCCCGCCAAGGAGTGCGGTTACAGCATCGGCGCCTCCGCGAAAGGGAACAAATGTCGCTTTCGCTTTCTCCTTGCGGAATGCTGCATCGGTCGCGATATGGGCAAGTCCTCGCGGTGCGGCGGTCGCCCACTTCAACTTCGACGGGTTGTTGCGGCAATAGTCCAGCAATTGATCCCAGGTCTGATGCGGACTGTCTTTTCGCACAAAACAGGGAACGGAAATGCCCGCATAGCTCGCAATATAGGTAAAGTCCTTTGTCGTGTCGTACGGCACCTTCTGAAGGTGAGGTGCAACCAGTGCCGGGCTGACTGAATATAACGACAGAACCGAGCCATCCGGTGATGCTCTTCGCACCTGGTCAGTTGCGATTGTTCCGCCAGCACCGGGCCGAAAGTCCGGTGTCGCAATGAGACCGCGCTCCTGCTTCACATAATTGGTTACGACACGAGATGCGATATCACCTGCGCCGCCGGCTGCGAAACCGACGATCAGCATCGGATTGTCGGCGGGATAGGGTTTGGTAGCCGACCATGCCAAACGATGACCGGCTCCGATAAAGAAGGCTGTTGCAGCCAGAAACTCCCGTCGTCTCATTTTCCTTCCCCTTCAGCTTGTTAGTGGAATTACGGGCGTATCGGTCTTTCCTCGCTAGATGTCGCAATGTCTGAGGGCGTCTTCGATATTGTTGAAGTGCAGGACGGGCTTGTCCGAAATGGATTTGTCGATGTCCTTCAGACCAGATGCCGTGACAACCGCGACAACGCTTTCATCTCCTCGGATTATGTTTTGACGTCGTGCTGTCGCGATAGCAGCGAGCGGCATCACGGAGGAAAGCTCCAAAAATACGCCTTCGGTCGCGGCAATTCGCTCTTGAAAGGCAACTAGACCATCATTTGCGACGCGAATGGCGGCACCTTCGGAAGCGCGCAGCGCCTTGAGGGCCTGATATGTGCTTCTTGTCGCTCCTATCGAAACGGCGAGCGCGTTGAACGAAGCAGCCATGTCGGGTATTCGGTCGCTTCCAGTTTCAAGCGCTGTAACGAGCGAGCCATGCGCTTCTGCTGCAAGTAGGCGCGGTATGCGGGTGATCAATCCGTCTGTCATCAACTCATGAAACCCGAGCCAGGCACCCGCGATCGCGTCGCCATAGCAGACCGGAAACGCGCACCAGTCCGGTACTTTTCCATTGAACTGCTCGATAATTTCATAGGAGAGAGTTTTGTACCCCTCTATGCCGATCGGATGGCTGCCGATAACAGGATGTCTGTAAGGCGACGTAGCAAACCAGCCATAGCGTTCGACACCTTCCGCTAGAAATGGCCAGCGGTCCTGCTTGTTCTCGAAGGGTACGATTCTAGCGCCGTACTTCTGAATCTGTGACAACATTGGGCCAGCTAAGCCAGCAATTGTTGCAACGAAGCATTCAAGTCCCGCACGCGCTGCATAGGCGGCGAGCGATGCACCTGCGTTGCCACTTGAACTCGTAGCGACGACGGTCGCACCTGCCTCTACCGCGGCCGTTACAACAACGGTTGAGAACCGATCCTTGTGTGACCAGGTTGGATTGTACCCTTCGTTCTTGATGAAAAGGTTGGGCACTCCGATCGCCGCACCGATCCGTTCCGATCGAAGGAGTGGTGTCAGGCCTTCGCCTAGCGAGACAGCAGAGCTCTCATCAAAAGGCAGCCTTTCAGCATAGCGCCAGAGCGAAGGCCACCGGTCTGTTCCTTTAACGGTCAAGGTTGCAGAAGTGGGGGCACGATACACCACTCTCAGATTCGAAGGCGCGGTTTCCAGACATGACGGGCAACCACGTGAATCGATAGGCAGGTCAATCGGAAATTCGTTGCCACATCGATAGCAGGAATATGCTGTGATCCTGTTCATCATCACAGCACCATCAGATTGTCGCCATTGTTGGTCAGCAATTCCGCGCCGCCCGAACGAACGACGAGCATATCCTCGACCTGAAGGCCTATATGTCCCAGTTCGTAATAGGGCGTCTCGATGCAAAGAACCATTCCCTCCTCAAGGATATCGGAGCTGTCTGCAGCGAAAAGCGGAAGATCATATCCATCCAGACCAATGCCGTGGCCAACGTGACTACGTTGGTAATGAGGGATACCCTCTGCACGTACCGTATCGACAACGATTTCAAAGATCTTCGATACGGATACGCCCGGGCGGATTTGCTCAATACCTCGCTGAACGCCTCTGTTCAGCGCATTGTACTTGGTCCGAATTTCCTGCGATGGCTCTCCAAAGCTGACATTTCGCGCAATATCCGCACGATAGTGCCTGAAGTGGCCGCCGACATCGAAACGGATCATATCGCCAGCCATGAGTGCACGATCTGAAGGCTGGACATTCATCAATGCGCTACGCTCGCCAAAACCGATACAGCCCAAAACCGGAAAGCCATCTTCCTCGACCGTGTGGCCGTGAAATACTCTGGCGAGATCATGTTCTGTCGCGCCAACGGTCGCAACTTTAAGCGCAGAAGCAATGGATCTCTCGGTAATCGCGCCGACGGTCGTGAGTCTTTCAATCTCTTCAGAAGTCTTAACAGCACGAACCCATCGGAACAGCGCAGCGGCCTTACTCCAGTTGACGTCGGGGAGCTCGCTACGCAGCTTCTCTATATCGCCAGGCAATAATCCGCCTTCATCAAGGCCAATGCGGGCCTTTAACAGCCCTTGCAAGCGGATTTCTGTTATAAGGGCATCAATTGCATTGCTGTCATCGGGCAGATTGAAGAGTTCTTTCTGTCTAAAACTTACCGCGTCGAGTTCCGTCGAAGAGGCAGTATCGACAGTGAAGGAGCCAAATCTACGGACTTTTGTATCAATGTTTTGATCGGCAAGGAGATCGAGTGTGGAAGTCCCGGTGATGACAACCACAGGTTGAATGTCCGTTCTCGCCTGACGTAACACGAAGGCCTGCGGTCCGCGCCTGATCCATTGTGGCAGACACCAGAAACCACTTGTGTAAAGAACATTTTCTGGTGACGTAGCCACTATTGCGGCTAGATCATGTTTGATCATTGCTGTTTGAAGACGTTCTTCGTGTAGTAACATTGGTTATCCTTTCCTCCTCAAAATTTACGTTTCTTCAAAACCCAATCCTTTCGAGATACGATCCGCAGCCGTAACTATTTTATTCGCTACGTCGCTGATTTTGACCTTTGGGTAGACCGCGCGTGGAAACGCGATACTTATTGCGGCTGTTATCGAGCCCGCCGCGTCATAAATAGGAGCTCCAACCGAAATGACTCCCTCTAGATTTTCCGACATGGCCGTCGCATACCCGAGCGAGCGTCCAAGACGCAGTTGCTCGACCAATTTGTCTACGTCCACGACTGTTCGTTCTGTAAGGCGCCGTAGCGGTTCATGGCCAAGCAGATCTGCAATCAACCTATCGCTCATACCGAATAGCAAAGCCTTGCCGAGAGCGGTTGAGTGAAGCGCCATCGATTCACCTGGATGGGCGCGAATGACGACAGGACTGTCGGATTGTACGGCGAGTACATAAACGCCAGCAGATCCGCGTCTAACGCCAAGGAAGCCGTTGAAACATCCGCCAGCCGCCAGCTGTTTGAGTTCTATTTCCGCAAGTTTCAGAAGTCTGCTGCGTTGAAAAACATGCTGCGCAAGCCCCAGCACAGCGTAACCAATTTGATAGCGGCGATTGCTCTCTTGTTCCACGTGACCTTGCGCGGCCAACGTATTCAGCAGCCTTTGAGCAACTGAGGGTGTCAATTCGAGCCGCCGTGCAATTTCCCGCACACCTAAGGGTTCACGTGCGTCTTTGAGCAAATTGAGGATCAGAAGGCCTTTTTCAAGCGAGAGATTGCTGCTCATATTTTGTTCCGATTATAAGAACATTGTTCCATATAATGTACATTAAAGTCCTTACGTCGCTTACGTGTCAAGCGGAATGTTCATTATAGTGTGTCGTCATATAGTGTACGTCGCTGCAACCGTCGTCAGATGGATATACGCTCGGTTGTTGGTCTCAATGTTCAGAGAATTCGGCGAGAACGCCGCCTGTCGCAGGAAGAATTGAGCTTCCGTGCGGCGAAGACACGTGCCTATATTAGTGGGCTGGAAGCGGGGAAGCGCAATCCGACCATTTTAACGCTCGTGATGCTGGCCGATGCCCTCGCGGTCGAGCCGGACGATCTACTGCGCCGGCAACAGAAGATTGATAAATAAGGAAAAAGCGGCCCAATCAGCTTTATTTTTATGGCGTTAGGAAGGGGCGCTCAATGAGGCGTTCCGCTTTAATTTGCAGGGCGAGAGACAATGCCTCAATGGTCTCCAAGGTGGGAGAGCATTCTTCTCGTTCGAGTTTACCGATGAAGTTTCGATCAAGCCCAGCGAACTCGGCCAAGCGTTCTTGAGTAAGGCCGGATTCTTGACGACAAAGCCGCAAATTTCTCGCAAAGATAGCTGTGAGTCTCATGCAATCTAGCAATCCAAATTTTCACGATCAAAACCACCTATTATAATAATCAAACGCATGTGGTCGGTCTTGCGGCACCTTAGCTTAGAGCGATATTTCTTTGAACGAATTTAGCTGGTAGTGGGTTTGTAGTTCAAAAGGATTTCTGCAGTCTTTTTCCTGGAAGATATGAAAGAATATTCAACGATCTCTAGGTCACGGGCTTCTGTTTAGCTCGACAGTTAGAGGTAAAACAGTTGCAAAAAGATGGTGTATTCAAGAAATCCAATCGGAAACTGCTGACCTCACAGGAGAGAATTGTGTTGTATTGGACCGCAGAGGGAAAAACACGATGGGAAATCTCTGTTATTCTGGGGGTTGCCGAAACCACAGTCGTAACTCATCTGCGAAATTCACGTATTAAGCTGGGTGCGACGAATAAAACGCATGCGGTTGTTGAAGCAATTCGTCACTCCGAAATATCAATATTCAACAAGTCGCATGGGTTTACGCCGCAGGGCAGTGGACCATTTCCATTAGCGGCAAAACACGGAGCCAATACGAACGGTGGATCGAGCGCACCGCTTTTTGATGCCGCCCGTTTTCATAGGCTCAGCGAGTCGATTGCGAACGCGCAGTCTCCTAAACAATTTTTTGGGGCGATTGACAAAAGTTGTGCCGTCTTAGGTTTTGATGCTGTCATTCTTTCCTGTCACAAATCAACCAAGGAATCGCTGTTGCTCGACCCAACATACTGTACCATTCCGTTGGATGTCATGCGTGAGTATAAGCGTCTGAACTGGATTGAGAGTGATGTCCTGCTTGCACAATTAATTGGTGGTAATCGCGCTTTCGTCTGGGATAGCACCTACGACCGCTACAGGGATATTCGAAGCCAGAGCTTTCTTAATTTTCTAAGGCGATTCCGTTTGATGACTGGAGTCTTGGTGCCTCTTGAAGATGAAGAAGGTTTCAGAAGTTTTGTGGCGTTTCACGCCTACCTCGAGCGCGACTTCGATTTAAATACCGTTAAGGTAGTGCGCGAATTCGGAATGAAGGCGAAAAAGAAGGCTGCAGAACTCGGATTATAGTCGGCTTTGAAGCGCGATCCAGAATATGGAAAGGGTTTGCAATGCACGAATTGAGTATTGAGGGTTTCGTTCGTTCGGTAGATGCTGTTGGTGCGTCTAGGGTAATAGCAGACAAGATTAAACCATTTTGTCTTTCGGTATCGACTGAACGACACTCGACTTCATTTGTGTTTCCAAATGGAAAGGCCGTAATGAAGCATGAGAAAAACGGAATTTCTATTTTCATTTCGGCTAATGGTGTTGTTGAGTTTTATGGAATTCGATCAATTATCTGTTGTTATTTATTATTATTCATTAAAGGAAATAGTATATACTGGTTTCCATCTAGAAAAAATATTTAGAAGAGGATGAAACTCCGTTATATGCAGGTTGACATCAATTTGAAGCTAGGTGTCGATAACAGTAAACAAAGCGTGTGTCAGTGGCGATCACAAATCAATCGTCGCCAAATTCACCGAACCGACCAAAATATTCAGCAGTTGTGTAAATGGAAGCTGTCGTGAATGCTGGTCAGTTCGACTTCTGTGCCGCTTTGTCTATATTTATTTTTATCAGTAAAGATGATGTTGTTCCTAACCAACTGACCGAATTTGCGCAAAAATCTCAGGCGCAAACTCGAACTGTCGCGCTGTGCCTCTGCCCATGGAATTTTTGCCCATTGTTTCGGTCAGAATGCCACGTTGTACAAGAGTGTCCATCGTTTCAATGACGCCACCGCGGGTCATTCCTGTAAAAACCATAACATTTGCAAGGGTTAAAGGCTCATGAGCCTGATGCATCATATAGAGGATGTTTACCATTCCAATCTGTTTGATGCGGGATTGAGGTGATTCATCCGCGAGCGGCTTTTCGAGAATTTCACGAACCGCGAAGACCGCCAGCGCCTGACTTTGCCATCGATCACTTAAAAAGCTTGCCATTTTTTTAACTATGCATTATTTGATCAGTATGAGTGCTGATGACATTACTTCATCATAACGTCGAAAGACGGTCGATAACGGAGTTATGAGCATGAGAAGCCTTCTCTTAAAACTTGCGATAGGGGTTATGGGTTGCAGTTCACTATACCTCATTCAAACTCCCGACGCTCGCGCCGAAAGCTGGGGATGCCACGTTATCCTGTGTTTATCCAATCCTGGCGGCCCAATGCAATATTCCGAATGTCGACCGCCTATCCAGAAACTCTGGAGTTGGCTGGCAAGAGGCCATGCATTTCCCACTTGCAATGGTGTTGGTTTCAAAAGTTCGCGGCCGCGCTATGAGTCGTATTATTGTCAATCCGGATATCGTCTATTTGCCGGACAAAGTGCAGGCGGACGTGCGGCGACATGTATCTCAACATCTCTTCAGGCTGTGGATGGCGCCTTTTGCCGGAACGAAAGAAGCGTCGCCTCCATTGAAAAGACGGTCATCTCGCCGCGAATGCAGCGAAACAATAGCCGCAATCAATGCTTGGCATATGTAACCACCCGGCCATTCGTTCGCGAAAAACCGAGTTATATCGATGTGACCATCGATCACTTGGGTAAGCACAGAGTGTGGTACTAAGCCATGCCTGTTTCGTTTCTCGTTCTCGCTCAAACTTGCGCAGCTTTTGTTTCGCCCGAAACGCTCGCCGGTGTCGTCAGCCTGGAAAGTGGTTTTGCCCCTTTTAATATTCGCATCAACAGCGATTTGCCGCTCAAGCAGCAACCAGCGACAAAAGCCGAAGCGATTGAGGTTGCAACTTCACTTGTCACCGAGCAGCAGGACATTCAGCTTGGTTTGGGTGGTATCAGCCTTGAGGACTTGAGAAAATCAAATCTATCGATCGCTGACGCATTCGATCCCTGTTTGAATCTCAAAACAACTGCTCATCTTCTCGATGGGTATTATCGCCATGCAGTCGAGGAAAATTTCGATCCGGTAAGGGCTGAAAAACAGATGCTGAGATCCTGGTATGGGCGCGGTGACGCCTCGATCGGTGAAATGGTCCGATATGACGAACAGGTCTTCCAGAAAATCAAACAACTGCGGCCAACCATGGCCAAGCTCGTCATCGAAAATGCCGTGGAGCAAAGGGGCATTATACATGATTCATCTGTTGCCGCTGTGACAAGCAGAAGCAAGCAGAGCGCGGCTAATAATGCCCTGGAGGAAGCAGCTTCCGTCCCACCTGTGTCCTCGTGGGATGTCTTCAGGAACTCACGCAATTTATCGGTTCTCGTGTTTCAGAACAAACAAAAGGAGCAAAGCGAATGAATTTCTGTTGCCGCCTCCGTCCAATTGTCGCCTCTTGCATTATGGCCGCGGCCATTGTGCCGATAGTGAGCCAGCCTGCATTTGCACAAGCCGCTGGCATCGAGACCATTCTCCAAAACATCGTTGATCTTCTCACCGGCAACATATTCAGACTGCTTGCGACCATTGCGGTAATCGTGATCGCCATCGCATGGATGTTTGGTTACATGGATTTGCGTCGGGCAGGGTACTGGATCATCGGGATCGGCGTCATTGCTGGTTCATCCGAGCTTGTTGGCACCATCGTCGGAAGCTGAGCGATGACAAGTGTTGGGCCAATCTTCGAGGAAGACACATTGTTTCTCGCCTGCACCCGACCCGCTATGGTTGCTGGCGTGACGATGGAGGCCATGGGCATCAACGTTATGGCAACGACGATATTCTATCTCCTTGCTGGCTCGATTTCCTATGCTCTTGTCGGCATCGTTTTCCATTTCGTTTTTCGAGCTCTCATCAAACACGACCATAACATGTTTCGCATTGTGCTCGCATGGGTGGATACGCGTGGTCGATCTCGCAATAGCGGATATTGGGGTGGGTCAACGCTATCTCCGCTTTGCCTGATACGTCGATATGATGAAAGGGATCTCAACCTTGCCTGACATCATGAAGCTAAAGGTCCGGGAACTTCGACCGGAAATCTACATTCCTTACGTCCGTCATGTCGATGAGACGACGATTGCTCTTAACGCCGGAACGCTGATGGTGATGATCGCACTGGAAGGAGTGTCATTCGAAACGGCGGATGTGCTCGATTTGAATGGATTACACCGTGACCTCAATACCCTTTATCGCAACATCGCCGATGAGCGGCTTGCCTTATGGACGCATGTTATCAGGCGGCGGAACGACAGTTATCCGGACGGGGAATTTTCGGCAGCGTTTTCGAACGCCCTTAACGAAAAATATCGCCTCAAGATGGCTGGCGAAAACCTCTTTTGTAACGACCTTTATCTCACGCTGCTCTGGTCTCCGGCCCGTTACGGTGCAGATAAAACGACACGATTTTTTTCAAAGCTAAGGCGAGTGCAAAATGTCGAACTTGATGAGGAGGCATTTAAAGATCTCCAGGACAAGGTAATTGATGTAACCGCAGGCCTGGAGCGATTTCACCCGCGCGTGCTTTCGGTTTATGAGCGAGACGGGCTTGTGTATTCACAACTGAGCGAAGTTTTGCACCAACTGGTTGGTGGTAGGCGCGAGCCCGTTCCGTTGACGGAAGGACCAGTTTCTTCCGCTATTTACTCTGACCGCGTTATCATCGGGCGAGAAACTGTCGAGATCCGGCACGAGGCTGAAAGCCGCTATGCCGGTATACTGAGTTTCAAAGAATATCCAGCTCGCACCAGAATAGGCATGCTCGATGGAGTGCTCTCGAGTCCATTTGAATTTATCCTGACGCAATCCTTTGCATTCACCTCCAAATCAGACGCTCGATCGATCCTGGGCCGTAAGCAAAATCAGATGCTTAGCAGTGGTGACAAAGCAGCATCCCAGATTGGTGATCTCGACCAAGCGATGGATGACCTTGAATCAAACCGATTTGTTCTGGGCGAGCATCATCTTTCGGTTGCCGTCGTTGCTTCCTCCGTCAAAGATCTCGCCGACAACCTCGCCAAGGCGCGGGCAAGTCTTACGAGTGGTGGGGCCGTCGTTGCACGCGAAGATCTTGGATTGGAGGCCGCCTGGTGGGCACAGCTTCCTGGGAATTTCCGCTACCGTGCACGGTCCGGGGCGATTACATCGCGTAATTTTGCAGCGCTTTCACCCTATCATTCGTATCCGACCGGTCAGAAGGACAATAACGAATGGGGGCCAGCTGTCGCGCTATTGAAGACGGCTTCCGGGTCGCCGTTTTATTTTAATTTTCATTACGGCGATCTCGGCAACACCTTCATGTGTGGACCATCGGGAACCGGTAAGACGGTCATCATCAACTTCATGCTTTCTCAACTCGAAAAACACGATCCTCATGTTGTGTTCTTCGACAAGGATCGTGGAGCCGACCTTTATGTGCGGGCCGCCGGCGGAACATATCTTCCGCTTAAAAATGGTAGTCCGACCGGATGCGCTCCTTTAAAGGCGCTCGAGCTCACACCTGAAAATAAAGTGTTCCTTGCTGTGTGGGTTGGCAAACTTGTTCGCTCCAATGTTCGAGATTTGACCGTAACCGAACTGCGTGACATCGCTGCTGCGATCGATGGCCTATCAGATCTGCCTAGAGAGCGCCGAACGATTGGTGCACTACGCACATTCTTGAACAATACCGATCCTGAAGGGATCGCTGCCAGGCTTCGTCGTTGGGAACGCGAAGGGCCGCTTGGCTGGGTTTTCGACAATGACGATGACGATATTGGCCTCAACGAATTTGCCCCGATGAGGGCAGGAAGGGGCGGGAAGTTCGTCGGCTACGACATGACGGAGTTTCTCGACCATGAAGAAATCCGCACACCCCTTATGGCCTATCTGTTTCATCGTGTCGAACAGCTGATTGACGGAAGGCGCATACTCATCGTTATCGATGAGTTCTGGAAAGCGCTGCAGGACGATGGCTTTCGCGATCTGGCGCAAAACAAGCTCAAAACCATCCGCAAGCAAAATGGTCTGATGCTGTTTGCTACACAAAGCCCACGCGATGCGATTATCTCTCCAATTGCTCATACGATAATCGAGCAATGTCCGACGCAGATTTTCCTCCCGAATTCGCGCGGTAATCACGCTGACTATGTCGATGGGTTCAAGCTTACCGAACGTGAATACGAACTGATTGCGCGCGAACTATCAGTCGAAAGCCGGCAATTCTTGTTGAAGCAGGGGCACAACAGCGTCGTTGCAGAGCTCGACCTGCACGGCCTTGATGATGAACTGGCTGTTCTTTCCGGTCGTACCGGAAATGTCGAGCTTGTCGATACGATCCGCGCTGAAATCGGAAACGATCCTGCGGACTGGCTTCCAGTTTTCCAGAAAAGAAGGAGTGCAAGTTGATGGCTTCCTATAGACGTTTTTGCGCAATGATGGTTGCAGTGCTGACCTTGTCGACAGGAGCTGCGATGGGGCAGGGCATCCCTGTCATTGATCAAACGGCGATCGCCAAACATCTGGAAAGTATCGCGCAGTTGAAATCGCAGCTCGATGCTCTTCATCAGCAGATTGAGAAGGCCGAAGAGCTTTATACCTCTTTCAACAAGCTGACAGAAATGGCGGATGTCGCACAGGTTCTCAATGATCCAGCAATCCGAAAAGCCCTTCCGCCGGAATTTGCTGCCGTAGAAGGATTATACGAAGGCAATGGCAGCGGGGCGTTGAACGATGCTGCAACAAAATTCCTCGACAAAAATACGACCTACAAAACCTCTGCCGACGATTTTTACGCAAAAGAACTGTCCCGTGTGCAGAACAAAAATGCCGGCCAGATGGGGATCGGCCAGAAAATTTACGACGCAGCAACAAAACGCATCGAAGGAATTGATGAACTGCGTCAGAAAATTTCCACGGCAAGTGAAGCCAAGGAAATTGCCGATTTGCAAGCAAGGCTCCTGGCCGAGCAAGCCTTTGTGCAAACCGATGTGCTGCGAATGGAAGGCTTGCGCATGGTTCAGCAGGCGCAAACGCAGGTTGATGATCAGCGCAAGGCAGAAGATTGGCGCCGTCGCATGGATGCAATGAAGGGGGGGCTGAAATGAAAAATGTCCTGATCCTGACAGCGTTCGTCCTCCTGTCCGCATGCGCAGAGAAAGCAGAAGCGACCTACACGGTCGAAGACTTGCTGGCCGATCACAGAATGCTGTCACGCATTCTCGACAAGTGTCGCAACAATCCAGGTAAGTTGCGCAATACGGTCAATTGCATGAATGCCGAAGCGGCCAATAGCAAGTTGCGTTTCCAGAATATGCGCAAGGCGCTTGGAGGCTAGCACCGTGTATCACGTTTTCGAGTTTATTGATGGACAATTCAAGCGGCCGTTGGAGATGTTCATATCCGATGGGACGTCGAATATTGCCGAATGGCTTTCAGGCCCGCTTACCGTTGCCGTGACCCTTTACGTTATCCTGTTTGGTTATCTTATCTTGCGCGGTTCGGTGCATGAACCCATCCTGGATTTTGCTTTTCGCGCAATCAAGCTTGCGATCATCGTGACGCTGGTCAAGAACGCCAGCGAATACCAGACCTATGTCACCAATATTTTTTTCGAACAGCTGCCGCGCGAGATTTCGCAAGCGCTTAATTCCGGCGCCGCGCCGAGCGCATCGACTTTCGATAGTCTGCTGGATAAAGGACAGAACTCAGCGACCGACATCTGGTCACGATCCTCCTGGCCCATCGATATTGTAACTGGTGTTGGCGGATTATTGGTGATTGGCGTCAGCTTTCTTGTCGCGGGAATAGGCTATGTCGTTTCACTTTATGCGCGATTGGCACTAGCCATCGTGCTGGCGATCGGCCCAATCTTCATCGCATTTGCCATGTTCCAGTCGACGCGACGCTTCACAGAGGCTTGGATCGGACAAGTGGCAAATTTTGTCATTCTTCAGGTTCTTGTCGTCGCTGTTGGAGCACTGCTGATTGCATGTCTCGACACCACTTTTACTGCAATCGAGGGCTATTCCGATGTCTTGATGCGCCCCATCGCGCTTTGTGCCATCGGCATTGCCGCTCTTTATGTCTTTTATCAGCTTCCAGGCATCGCTTCGGCTCTAGCGTCCGGCGGAGCGTCTCTGGCTTACGGCTATACAGCTTCACGCGATGCGCATGAAGGATTGCTTGCCAAGGCAACATCGCGCGGCGTCGGGTTCATGGCTCGCGGCACCCGCATGATGAGAAGAGCATTCTGAGCGAAGGAGATCTGCGTATGACCTCGTCTGCGGCGATAAAAAACAGGTATTTATCAGTGATCAAGCCGACCTTGGTTCTCGGGATCGCGGTCGCACTTGCCAGTTGTTCGTCGCTGACAAATTCCTTGCCAAAATGTGATGGAAATGCGCGAAGACCACTGAATCGCGCAATGTGGCAATGGGAAAAATCGAGTGCACTGCCGAAGTCCAAAGCCGAATCCATCACGCGCTTTGTTGATGAACGCAAACCATCCAGGGCTTTTGATCATTTCGATATTGGTGCTTCTTTTGGCGATTGCGAGGATTGATGGTCACGACAGACAATCTCAAAAGCTATTTCGAGAAAGCGCGTCGCTTTGATCAAGACCGCATGATTCAGGTCGAGCGATCAAATCGCTTGGCGTGGTCGATCGCAATTGCGTCCGGTATTGTTGCCGGCATATCAATCCTCGCCGTTGCGAGCCTTGCGCCGCTGAAAACTGTCGAACCTTTCGTGGTTCGTGTCGACAATTCTACCGGGATCGTTGATGTCGTTTCAGCGCTATCGGCGACCGCTGGCACTTACGACGAAGCCGTGACCAAATATTTTGCGGCAAAATATGTTCGTGGACGCGAAGGCTATGTCTGGAGCGAAGCCCAGGAGAATTTTCGAACAATTGCGCTTCTCTCTACGCAAGCCGAACAGGCGCGGTTCGCAGCTACTTATCGTGGCAGCAATCCGCAATCACCACAAAATTTCTATGGCCGTTCTGCCACGGTGCGGATTAACATAGTCTCCATCGCGCTCATTAATCAGAACGTGGCATCGGTACGCTATATGCGTAGCGTAACCCGCGGTGAAGAAGTGCGGACAACACATTTTGTTGCGACCCTCACCTATTCCTACGCCAACGCACCCATGTCATCGACAGACCGACTGGTGAACCCGCTTGGTTTCGCTGTTAGCGAATATCGGGCAGATCCGGAGGCAATCGATTGATGCGCTTTCCAATCATTGTCACATATTTTCTGGCGTCATCTGTGCCCAATGTCCTCGCGCTGGAGATACCGACAACAGCATCGCAGGACAGTCGGGTCCGCTTTGTCAGTTATCAGCCTTACAATATCACAAGGATCATCGGGTCCTTGCGCTCCTCGGTTCAAGTCGAGTTTGCTCGGGAAGAGGAAATTGCACATGTGGCGCTTGGCAACAGCGTTGCCTGGGAAGTCGCACCAGCCGGTAACATCTTGTTTTTAAAACCACGAGAAAACCAACCGGTTACCAATATCTCTGTTGTAACGACACGCAGGGACGGGTCTACGCGCAGTTACCAGATGGAACTTAAGGTGCGGGAGGGTTCGGTAGAAGTCGGAGAGAATACTTACTTTTATGTGAAATTCAGATATCCGCAGGAGGAAGCCGAACAGCGCCGCCAGCAAGCTGCGGCCCAGGCGCGCACAGTCCAAGCAAAGGATGCTGACGATGTGCTGTCGCTTCACGAGGCATATGGTCCGCGCAACTGGCGGTACTCTGCACAAGGGGCAGAGGCACTGGAGCCACAAAGCGTCTACGACAACGGTAAAATCACAACATTCTCCTTTGCGGGCAATCAGGAAATGCCTGCGATCTATATGGAAAACTCCGACGGGTCGGAGACCCTCGTGCCCAAAACTGTCGATGGCAATCTGGTCATGGTCCATGCGTTAAGCCGGAAATTCATTCTGCGACGAGGCAAAGATGTGCTGTGCGTATTCAACGAAGCCTATGACCGGATTGGCATCAACCCTGCCACAAACACGACGTCTCCTTCAGTTGAGCGCATCGTGAAACCGGATCTGGTGGGACAGGGGAAGAAGTGATTAAGATGGCCGAGATCGAGGAACATCAGATCCCAGGCGAACGCGCCGAAACGGTTACAGCTACACGCATCGACAATAATCCAGTCCTCAAGCGTGGTGCTGTTGCACTCGCCATTGTGTTGTTTATTGGCTTTGCTCTGTGGTCGACATCTGGAAGCAAAACAAAGGACAACAATATCCAGACCGAGCGCGTCGTGATCCGCCAAACGACACCCTTTGAGGCGGCAAGAGAAAAGACAGAGCCGGTTGAAGAAAAGCCGGTGGTAAAACTGCCAACACCGGTCCTTGAAGACCCCATGCCCGAAGTGGACGAATTGCTTGATGCCGCCCGTCGTGCGCCCGTTATGGCTTATAGCGGCGGACAGAAAAATTCGGCCTCACGAGGCGAGGGCGGGAACGGCAGTAATGCGGTGCCAGATGGGAATTTTGTGCCAATCGATGGCAATTTTATTGGCCAGAACCAGCAGAATGCCGACGAACAGCGGTTCGAAAATCTGCTGCGACCGACCCGACTTGAGGGATCGCGCGCCGGTATGCTTGGAAATCGCGATTTCATCATCGCCATGGGTAGTTCGATCCCTTGTGTGCTCGAAACCGCACTTGCCTCTGATCAGCTGGGGTTTGCAAGCTGCGTGATCAACCGCGATGTTTTATCCGATAATGGCCGCGTGGTGCTGATGGAAAGGGGAACCCAGCTTGTCGGGGAATATCGTGGCGGCCTCCAACGGGGTCAAAAACGTCTGTTTGTGCTTTGGAACAGGGCGAAAACGCCTCAAGGTGTGATCGTCATGCTTGCCTCGCCAGCAACCGATGCGCTTGGCCGCGCTGGCGTTGATGGGCAGGTCGATACGCATTGGTGGGAGCGTTTTGGCAGTGCGCTTCTCCTTTCCGTCGTCGGCGATGCGACAAGTTACGCAAGCAGTCGTCTGCAAGACGGCAATTTTGATGCACAAAATACCGCAGATGCCGGCAAACAGGCTGCTGCCATTGCAGTGGAGCAATCTATTAATATTGCCCCGACACTCAACAAGCATCAGGGGGAATTGGTCTCCATCTTTGTCGCTCGCGATCTCGATTTTACAGGCGTTTACCAGCTTCGTGTAACCGAACCTAGAAATCGTATTCTCGATCGGGCAGCTTTGGGTGATTTCCACCCGCCATCGACGCTTGTGACAAAATAGGTGGACAAATGGCTGAAGCCCAGGACAGCACTGTCGTTCGTGAACTTCTAAAGCCTCTCGCGGTCTTCCTGGATGATTGCTCGTTATATGAGATCATTGTCAATCACCCCGGTCAGGTGCTGACGGAAGGGCCGGGTGGTTGGCAGATACACGATCTTCCTGGGCTTTCCTTTGAAAAACTCATGCGCCTTGCCCGGGCGGTGGCGAGCTTTTCCCATCAAACCATCAATGAAACGCGACCGATACTTTCGGCAACACTTCCAGTTGGCGAGCGAATTCAAATTGTCATTCCGCCTGCCACCACGAAAGGAACGGTCAGCATCACAATCCGCAAACCATCATCGCTCGATTTTACGCTTGATGATCTGGATGCCAATGGCTTTTTCTCTCATACGCAAACAAGCTTTCGTGCCCTTTCAAAAGAGCAAGAACGTTTACAAGAACTCTACAAAAAAGGGCAATTCAAGGAGTTTCTTCGTCAAGCTGTTATCGCGCGGAAAAATATCATTATCTCTGGTGCGACAGGGTCCGCAAAAACTACTCTTTCAAAAGCTCTTATCAAACATATTCCGCAACACGAGCGTGTCATTTCGATTGAAGACAGCCCGGAACTTATAATTTCCCAACCAAATCAGGTGCGTCTGTTTTATTCAAAGGGCTCGCAAGGCTTATCGAATGCAGGTCCGAAGGAATTACTCGAATCGTGTCTGCGAATGCGTCCCGATCGTATATTGCTGCAAGAACTCAGGGATGGAAGCGCGTTTTATTATATTCGCAATATAAACTCGGGCCATCCAGGATCCATCACAACAGTTCATGCAGATTCTGCCAGACTTGCCTTCGAGCAACTGACGTTACTAGTCAAGGAATCGGAAGGGGGAAGCGCACTCGAACGCGCTGACATCCGACGTATGCTGGAGATTTCGGTTGACGTTGTTGTACAATGTAAACGCACCGATGGAACGTTCCGCGCTGCTGAAATTTACTTCTGCGGCTGTGCGAACGATTGAGCATAATTGGAGCCATAATAATGATTTTTTCTGCTTTCTCGTCGTCCCAATTTGAACCTTTACCGCGCTGATCTCGCGTTTAATCGATTCTATTGTCGCGGTGGGGTTTTTTTGGTTGGCAGCAACCTTTCCGATCGCATAAGCAACGAGGAGCTGGTTCCGGGAGTGCTTGTAATCGTTGCGAGCCTTTCATGAACCTATCCTGCAGTAAGGAGGAGGCCATGATGGCGAAGTGGGTGTACACGTTCGGCGACGGCAAGGCAGAAGGCGCGGCAAGCGACCGCAATCTTCTCGGTGGTAAGGGAGCGAACCTGGCTGAAATGAGCAGCCTTGGTCTTCCGGTACCTCCAGGCTTTACCATCACGACCGAAGTCTGCACCTATTATTACGATCACGACCGGTCTTATCCATCCGAGCTCAATGATCAGGTTCAGGCGGCTCTGGCCCATATCGCAAAAGTGACGGGGCGCAATTTCGGCGATGCCGAAAAGCCACTTTTGGTGTCGGTGCGTTCCGGCGCCCGTGCTTCCATGCCGGGCATGATGGATACGGTGCTCAATCTCGGTCTCAATGACGAGACGGTGCAGGCTATCGCCCGCGAGGCGGGTGACGAGCGTTTTGCCTATGACAGCTACCGTCGCTTCATCCAGATGTATTCAGATGTCGTGCTGGGTGTCGATCATGGCTTCTTTGAAGAAATTCTCGAAGACAAGAAGGCCGATCTGGGCGTTGAGGTCGATACGGCACTGACGGCCGAAGACTGGAAGGGCGTCATCGCCTCCTACAAGGCCAAGGTCGAGGAAGAACTCGGCCAGCCTTTCCCGCAAGACCCGCGCGAACAGCTCTGGGGCGCCATAGGTGCTGTCTTTTCAAGCTGGATGAATGCGCGCGCCATCACCTATCGGCGGCTGCATAATATCCCGGCGGCCTGGGGCACGGCGGTTAATGTGCAGGCCATGGTGTTTGGCAATATGGGCGAGACCTCTGCGACTGGCGTTGCGTTTACACGCAATCCTTCGACAGGCGAGAAGAAGCTTTACGGCGAGTTTCTCGTCAATGCGCAGGGTGAAGATGTCGTTGCCGGTATCCGCACGCCGCAGAACATCACCGAGGAAGCGCGCATTGCGGCCGGTTCCGACAAGCCGTCGCTTGAAAAGGTAATGCCGGAAGCTTTCGCTGAATTCCTCAAGGTCGCTGACCGGTTGGAACAGCATTATCGCGACATGCAGGACCTCGAATTCACTATCGAACGCGGCAAATTGTGGATGCTCCAAACCCGTTCGGGCAAGCGCACGGCAAAGGCGGCGTTGAAGATGGCCGTCGAAATGGCAGGTGAAGGCCTCATTTCCGAGGAGGAAGCGGTTCTGCGCGTCGATCCGGCAGCGCTTGATCAGCTTTTGCATCCGACCATCGACCCGCGTGCGGAGCGCCAGATCATTGGTCAGGGCCTCCCGGCGTCGCCGGGCGCTGCAACGGGCGAAATCGTCTTCTCTTCGGAAGAAGCCGAACAGGCAAAGTCGGAAGGCCGCAAGGTCATTCTCGTTCGCATTGAGACCAGCCCGGAAGATATTCACGGCATGCATGCAGCGGAAGGCATTCTGACAACGCGCGGCGGCATGACCAGCCACGCAGCCGTTGTCGCACGCGGCATGGGCAAGCCATGCGTTTCCGGTGCGGGGTCGCTTCGCGTCGACTATCGCAATGGCGTCATGCTCGCGGCAGGCCAGACCTTCAAGAAGGGCGATGTCGTCACCGTCGATGGTGGCACGGGGCAGGTCCTGAAAGGCGCTGTGGCCATGCTGCAGCCCGAGCTTTCTGGCGATTTCGGCAGGCTGATGGAATGGGCCGACCGGACCCGCCGGATGAAGGTTCGCGCCAATGCAGAAACCCCGGCAGATGCCCGCACGGCGCGTTCGTTTGGTGCGGAAGGCATAGGCCTCTGCCGGACTGAACACATGTTCTTCGACGGAAGCCGCATCGTCGCCATGCGCGAAATGATCCTTTCTGACAATGAAGAAGGCCGCCGCACGGCTCTCGCAAAGCTTTTGCCGATGCAGAGGTCTGATTTCGTCGAGCTTTTCGAGATCATGAAGGGGCTCCCGGTCACGATCCGTCTGCTTGATCCGCCATTGCATGAGTTCCTGCCGCATACGGACGAGGAAGTCGCGGAGGTTGCCCGGTCGATGGGTGTCGATGCGGCAAAGCTGCGCGAACGCGCGGATGCCCTGCATGAATTCAACCCGATGCTGGGCCATCGCGGCTGCCGTCTGGCTGTATCCTATCCGGAAATCGCGGAAATGCAGGCCCGGGCGATTTTCGAAGCCGCCGTTGAGGCAGGCAAGAAAACCGGCGAACATGTGGTGCCGGAAGTGATGGTGCCGCTGGTCGGTTTGAAAGCCGAACTGGATTTCGTCAAGGCGCGCATCGATGCCGTTGCCAGGGAAGTCATGGGTGAGGCGAGCGTCAAGATCGACTATATGGTCGGCACGATGATCGAACTGCCGCGTGCAGCCTTGCGCGCTGCCGAAATCGCCGAAACGGCTGAGTTCTTCTCGTTTGGCACCAACGACTTGACGCAAACGACATTCGGCATTTCACGCGACGATGCGTCCTCGTTCCTGACCTCCTATCAGCAGCGTGGCGTGATCGAACAGGACCCGTTTGTGTCGCTTGATCTCGAGGGCGTTGGTGAACTGGTGGAAATCGCCGCCGAACGCGGGCGAAAGACCCGTGAAAAGCTGAAACTCGGCATCTGTGGCGAGCATGGCGGTGATCCGGCTTCGATCGCATTCTGCGAAAAGACAGGCCTCGACTATGTTTCCTGTTCGCCGTTCCGCGTGCCGATTGCCCGCCTTGCCGCAGCACAGTCGGCCATACGCAAGGTTTGACAGCACGCCACAATTTGGCTTAGCTGCCGGAATAATCTCCGGTGGTTAAGCCATTTTCAGAAGATATTGTCATGCTTCGTTGTATTGCTGCGGCAGGAGCCGTCATTCTAGCCATGGCTGGCATTGCCAGTGCCTATGATATCTCGCCGCAAGAGCGGGCGGAGAACAAGGCCAAGCATGACACGATCAGGATCGTTGAGCCGCAATTGCATATCGCACGCGGCGGCACTGCATCACCACAGGTGGCGTTGACGCTTGATGCCTGCATGGGCAAGACCGATCATCGCATTCTGGACATGCTGGTGCAGAACCGTATTCCAGCGACGATCTTCGTGACGGGACGATGGATAAAGCAGAACCAGGCGGCCATGGCGGTTTTGAAGGCCAATTCCGATCTGTTTGATATCGAGAACCATGGCGCAATGCATGTTCCGGCCATTACCAACGAGCCGAAAATGTATGGCATCAAGACAGCAGGATCACTTGAGGCGGTTCATCTGGAAATCGATGCCGGTGCGACGGCGATCACCGATGCCGGAGTGTCGAAGCCTATCTGGTATCGCGATGCGACAGCCCGTTATTCGACCGATGCCATCAAGCTTGCCACCAGCATGGGCTACAAGATAGGCGGCTATTCGTTGAATGGTGATCAGGGAGCCTCGTTGCTGGCACCGACTGTCGAGCGCCGCATCGCTGCCGCGCGTGACGGCGACGTCATCATCTCGCATATCAACCAACCGACGCGGTCGGCGGGTGAGGGGGTGGCCAAAGGAGTTTTGGCCTTGAAAGCGAAGGGGATGAAATTCGTGCGTCTCAAGGATGTCGAGACGACGATGACACTCAACCCGGTTGCTCCGCACAATCTTCATGCGGGCGTTCCAAAGCCTGTAGCGCCGAAATAATCCCGTTCAGGCGCCGTTGACTTTTTCCTTCGGGGAAAGACTTTTCATGACGGCGGCGTAGTTGCGGCCAAGGCTTTCAAAAACGGCATTTTCGCCCGTTGGCGGTTCAACGGACAACGTCGTGCCGTCATTGCGCAATGTGACGAAGATAACCTGATCTTCCGGTTGCCCGGCAATGGCAATTGCACCGATGCGTTGTGCTTCGCTGGTGTCGAGAGCAGGCATATTGAACAGAACTTCACCGCCGACCCGTTCGGCAGCCTTGGCAAGTGCGGAATCAAAACCTTCGATCAGTACGTCAATGGCTCCGAGCGCGAACTCCAGTTCGACAGCCTCAAGCGTCATCGTGTCGTCTGCGGTTGTGCCGTCCGATGACTGGTTGCCATTTTGAAGGGCGCGATCCATTCCGTCCTCTCCGACGATTGCAATATAAGCCCCCATATGTGCAATCATGCCTTCTGTTAGCGGTTGCTGCAATGCCTTTTTATTTGATTTACCTAGCTTTTTCTCACTTATTCTTAAAGCTGGTGATCTTTGCAGGCTAAGAACGCATCCCGAAAAGTGTGAAACGGTTTTCGGATCTGATGCGCGTTGAACAAACAACTGGAGCGCCAATCTGCCGTAATCAAATTGAATTGCGCTCCTGGAGGGTGCTGCCCCTAATGCGATTTGCCTAATCTATCAAGCACGCTAAACGTGCATTAGAGAGGTGGTTCGGTTTGTCTGAACAGTTTCGGGCGTTTCGTTAAGTGGATTTCCGCCGCGATTATGCCGCCACCATC
>NZ_VEWK01000029.1 GCF_006376675.1 Brucella pecoris | reverse complement strand
ATCGTGATGCCACGGGCGCGCTCTTCAGGAGCGGCGTCGATCTGGTCATACGCCTTGAACTCGCCGAAAAACTTCGTAATCGCTGCAGTCAGCGACGTCTTGCCATGGTCAACGTGACCAATCGTGCCGATGTTAACGTGGGGCTTCGTACGTTCAAACTTACTCTTTGCCATTTGAGCTCTCCGTAAATTTAGCCTGCTCAGGCATTCTTTTGATTGGGAGCGTGACCCTTAGATCACGCAAACTTCTTCTGGATTTCCTGTGCGACCGCCGTCGGAACCGGCTCATAATGGTCGAACTGCATCGTGTACTGTGCACGGCCCTGGGACATCGAACGCAGCGAGTTCACGTAGCCAAACATGTTGGCGAGCGGAACGTTTGCGTTGACGACCGTGGCGATGCCGCGGGCTTCGGTGCCGGAAATCTGACCGCGACGCGAGTTCAGATCGCCGATAACGTCACCAACGTAATCTTCCGGCGTAACAACCTCGACCTTCATGATCGGCTCGAGGAGCTGAGCGCCAGCCTTCTGCGCACCTTCACGGAACGCTGCACGGGACGCGATTTCGAAGGCGAGAACAGACGAGTCAACGTCATGATATGCGCCGTCGATCAGAGTGGCCTTAACGCCGAGCATCGGGAAGCCAGCCAGCGGGCCTGCACCCATGACGCTTTCGATACCCTTTTGGACACCCGGAATGTATTCCTTCGGCACCGAGCCGCCGACGATCTTCGATTCGAAGATGAAATCGTCGCCGTCATGCGGTTCGAAGATGATCTTCACGCGAGCGAACTGACCCGAACCACCCGACTGCTTCTTGTGGGTGTAATCGATTTCAGCCTTACGGGTGATCGATTCACGGTAAGCAACCTGCGGAGCACCGATGTTGGCTTCAACCTTGAATTCGCGCTTCATGCGATCGACGAGAATGTCCAGGTGAAGTTCGCCCATGCCGGCGATGATGGTCTGACCGGATTCTTCGTCCGACTTGACGCGGAACGAAGGATCTTCGGCAGCCAGACGATTGAGCGCGATGCCCATCTTTTCCTGATCGGCCTTGGTCTTCGGCTCGATAGCGATTTCGATAACCGGATCTGGGAATTCCATGCGTTCAAGGATAACCGGCTTCAGCGGATCGCAGAGCGTATCGCCAGTGGTGGTTTCCTTGAGGCCAGCCAGAGCAACGATGTCACCTGCAAAGGCTTCTTCGATGTCCTCACGGCTGTTCGAGTGCATCTGCAGCATACGGCCGATGCGCTCACGCTTGCCCTTGACGGTGTTTTCGAGCGAAATGCCCTTGGTCAGCTTGCCCGAATAGATACGAGCGAAGGTCAGCGAACCAACGAACGGGTCATTCATGATCTTGAATGCGAGCATCGAAAGCGGTGCTTCATCCGAAGATTCACGGGTGGTTTCGGTTTCCGTCTTAACGTCAATGCCCTTGATGGCAGGAACGTCGGTCGGAGCCGGCAGGAACTCAACAACTGCATCGAGCAGCGGCTGAATGCCACGGTTCTTGAACGCCGTACCGCAAAGGATCGGGTGGAACTTAACGTCGATGGTGCCCTTACGGATCAATGCGCGGAGCTGTTCATTCGTAGGCATCGTGCCTTCGAGATAAGCTTCCATCGCAGCTTCGTCGATTTCCACGGCCAGCTCGATGAGCTTTTCACGGTACTCTTCAGCCTGATCCTTGAGGTGCTCTGGAATTTCACCAACCGTCGCCGCTGCGCCGATCGTGCCATCCCAGGTGTAAGCCTTCATCTCGATCAGATCAATGACGCCTTCGAACTCGTTTTCAGCGCCGATCGGCAACTGAACCGGAAGTGCAATCGCGCCAAGACGCGAGCCGACCATTTCTACGCAACGGTAGAAATCGGCACCGATCTTGTCCATCTTGTTGACGAAGACCATACGCGGGACGTGGTACTTTTCAGCCTGACGCCATACGGTTTCAGTCTGAGGCTCAACGCCAGCATTGGCGTCGAGCAGTGCAATCGCGCCGTCGAGAACGCGGAGCGAACGCTCAACTTCAATGGTGAAGTCGACGTGGCCCGGCGTGTCGATGATGTTGAAACGGCGCTTCTTGCCATCCTGACCCTGCCAGAACGTGGTCGTGGCAGCGGACGTGATGGTGATACCGCGTTCCTGTTCCTGCTCCATCCAGTCCATGGTCGACGCACCGTCGTGGGTCTCGCCGATCTTGTGGTTCTTACCGGTGTAGAACAGAATACGCTCGGTCATCGTCGTCTTACCGGCGTCGATGTGAGCCATGATACCGAAATTGCGGTAGTCTTCGATTTTGTATTCGCGGGCCATGATAGTCGCTCTTTGAATAGGTTTCGACGATTACCAGCGGTAATGCGAGAAGGCGCGGTTGGCTTCAGCCATGCGGTGCGTGTCTTCACGCTTCTTCACAGCAGAACCACGGTTGTTAGCAGCGTCAAGCAGCTCGCCGGAAAGACGATCGATCATCGTCGTCTCGTTACGACCACGAGCAGCATTGATGAGCCAGCGAATGGCAAGTGCCTGGCGGCGTTCTGGACGCACATCGACCGGAACCTGATAGGTTGCACCACCAACGCGGCGCGAACGGACTTCGACGTGCGGAGCTACGTTGTCGAGCGCCTGATGGAACAGCGCGACCGGCTCGGACTTTGCCTTGGCTTCGATTGAATCGAGCGCACCGTAAACGATGCTTTCAGCAACCGACTTCTTGCCATGAAGCATGACTGCATTCATGAACTTCGTGATAACGAGATCGCCGAACTTCGGATCCGGATTGATCTCACGCTTCTCAGCCTTATGGCGTCTGGACATTTCGTCTCTTCTTTCAATTACATCGGGCTCAGCTCGCCTTGTGGCGACCGGTATCCCCGGAAAATCTTACTTCGGACGCTTTGCACCGTACTTCGAACGGCGCTGCTTGCGGTTCTTGACACCCTGGGTATCTAGAACACCGCGGATGATGTGGTAACGCACACCTGGCAAGTCCTTTACGCGACCGCCGCGGATCATGACGACCGAGTGCTCCTGCAGGTTATGCCCCTCACCAGGGATATAACCGATAACTTCGAAGCCGTTCGTCAGACGAACCTTGGCAACCTTACGAAGAGCCGAGTTCGGCTTCTTCGGGGTCGTCGTGTAAACGCGGGTGCAAACGCCGCGCTTCTGAGGGTTTGCCTGCAGTGCAGGAACCTTATTGCGCTTTACCGGCGCAGTGCGCGGCTTGCGGATAAGCTGGTTTACGGTTGGCATACAACCTTCCTCTATAAAAAATCTCGTATCCACGCCCTTACGGGCCGTTTCACCGCCATGCTGATGCACGAATTCGGGACAAGTCACGACAACCGGTGACTACCCCGAACAAAAGCAGAGGAAGCTGACGCTTCATGCGAACGGCAAGTTGCATTTCGATCGTAAAACGAACCCTGTTTGAGACGAACTTCAGGACGCGTCGTCCCGAACAAGCCTGTCTCACATCGGCTCAGATGAGCTGCTGATACGTCTTTAGCAGCGTTACGTCAAGGGAGGTGAGCCAAGTTTCTTCGGCAACGGGCCGGAAACCGGCGTTTTGCCCTTCGCCGGGCAGGTTATTGCGCTGCAATCGGCGCATAATCGCACATATTTCGCGATCAGAACCGTCATTTTCACGTGGCAGCATGGCTTTGGCGCCCCGGAGCCGTTATTGAAACACATCCGAGTCGAAACGCAACCCAATATTAAGGGATTTTCAATGTCTTCCACTACCACATCCACTGGCGACGATTCGCCAACCGTCCACCTGATCATCGCAGACGTCTGGAACGAAGGTGAAGAATCTCCAGTCGAAGTGCATTTGCTTATGAAGACGGACGAAGATGAAGATCTCGTTCAGACCGTACTCGCCATTCTCGCCGAAGAAGGCTATCACGAAGCAGAACTTCTCGAGATGGGCACCCTCACCGAAGAGCCTGCCGAAGAACCGCATAAGAGTGCATGGGCTACCGCACTGAGCGGCGAAGTCGCGCTGATCGAGTTCGATGGCGACGACGAAGAAGAAGGGTAAGGCTTAGAGCATTTCCAGCAAAAGTGCGAAGCGGTTTTGCGTCGGATAATGCGTGAAAACAAATAGATAGAGCGGTTCCGACGATTCCATTTAAACCGGAACCGCTCTAGCAAAAGCATTTTCAACAAAACTGCGAAGCAGTTCTGCGGGAAATATTCAAAACAAAAGGCGCATCCTGAAAACGGGATGCGCCTTTTTCTTTTGCTACATATCCGGCTCGCCGCCGAAATCACCCAAACAAAAAGGCCGCCCTGAAAGGCGGCCTTTTTCACTTTTATAATACCAATTACTCAGCAGCGTTGTTGGTCATGTCCACCAGCATCGCATTGGCTTCCTTGGAACCGGAAGACTTGCGGCGTTCATCTATGATCAGTTCGTCGCGAGCTGTTGCAATACGACGGATCTGGTTGGTCATGCCGCCAGTACCGGCCGGGATGAGACGGCCGACGATGACGTTTTCCTTGAGACCCTGCAACGTGTCCATCTTGCCGGCAACCGCAGCTTCCGTAAGAACGCGGGTCGTTTCCTGGAACGATGCAGCCGAGATGAAGGACGGCGTCTGCAACGAAGCCTTGGTGATGCCGAGCAGGACAGGATTGCCGTAACCCGGCTTCTTGCCTTCTTCGACCAGACGTTCGTTGATCTCGTCGAGCTCGATACGATCCACGTGATCGCCGGTGATGTAACCGGTATCGCCGGATTCGGTGATCTCGACCTTCTGAAGCATCTGACGGACAATCACTTCGATGTGCTTGTCGTTGATCAAAACGCCCTGCAAACGATAGACTTCCTGGATTTCGTTCACGAGGTACGAAGCCAGAGCCTCGACGCCCTTGATCGCCAGAATGTCATGCGGCGCCGGGTTGCCGTCGAGGATGTACTCACCCTTTTCGATGACGTCACCGTCCTGAAGATGGAACGGCTTGCCCTTCGGAATGAGGTACTCGACCGGCTCAATCGTGTCGTCGTTCGGCTCGATGATGATGCGACGCTTGTTCTTGTAGTCGCGACCGAAACGAACGGTACCATCGATCTCGGCGATGACGGCATGATCCTTCGGACGACGTGCTTCGAACAGTTCCGCAACGCGCGGCAGACCACCGGTGATGTCCTTGGTCTTCGCGCTTTCCATCGGCAGACGGGCGATAACGTCACCAGCCTTCACGTGTGCGCCCGGTTCGACCGAGAGGATCGTTTCCACCGAGAGCATGAAGCGAGCGTCACCACCCTTGGACAGCTTGAGGATCTTGCCGGCCTTGTCCTTGATGATCATGGCAGGCTTGAGATCCGAACCGCGCGGGGTCGAACGCCAGTCGATAACGACACGCTTGGTGATACCGGTCGACTCGTCGGCCGATTCCGAAACCGAAAGACCGTCGACGAGATCTTCGAACGCCACGTAGCCTTCCACTTCCGTCATGATCGGACGGGTGTACGGATCCCACTCGGCAATACGCTGACCGCGCTTGACCGTGTCGCCCTCGTCCACAAACAGACGCGAACCATAGGTCACGCGATGGACCGCACGTTCCTTGCCCGTATTGTCGAGGATCAGCACAGCCATGTTACGGCCCATGACCACGAGGTTGCCATCGGAGTTGCGAACCACATTGCGGTTGCGCAGCTTGACGGTACCTTCATACGAAGCTTCGAGGTAGGACGAGTCCACAACCTGTGCAGTGCCGCCCAAGTGGAAGGTACGCATGGTGAGCTGAGTGCCCGGCTCACCGATGGACTGAGCGGCGATAACGCCGACAGCTTCACCCTGGTTGACCGGAGTACCGCGTGCGAGGTCGCGACCGTAGCACTTGGCGCAAACGCCGTTGCGGGTTTCGCAAGTCAATGCCGAACGGATGCGGATCGACTGGATACCAGCCTTCTCGATGATCTCGACGTCCTTTTCCTCGATCATGCGGCCAGCTTCGACGATGACTTCGCCGGTTGCCGGATGCAGGATCGGATCGAGAGCCGTACGGCCCAGAACGCGCTGACCGATCGAAGCCACGATCTGGCCGGCATCGACGATTGGCTGCATGGTGAGACCGATTTCGGCGCCGCAATCGACTTCCGAAATGATCGCATCCTGTGCAACGTCAACGAGACGACGGGTCAGGTAGCCCGAGTTGGCAGTCTTCAAGGCGGTGTCTGCCAGACCCTTACGGGCACCGTGGGTCGAGTTGAAGTACTCGTTAACGGTCAGGCCTTCCTTGAAGTTCGAGATGATCGGGGTTTCGATGATTTCACCCGACGGCTTGGCCATCAGGCCGCGCATACCGCCAAGCTGACGCATCTGGTTGACCGAACCACGGGCACCCGAATGCGACATCATGTAGACCGAGTTCATCTGCTTCTGGCGACCGGTCACCGGATCGAATTCGACCGCCTTCAGGCGCGCCATCATCTCTTCGGTGATCTTGTCGGTTGCCTTGCCCCAGGCGTCGACGACCTTGTTGTACTTTTCGCCCTGAGTGATCAGGCCGTCATTGTACTGCTGTTCGTATTCGGTCGTGAGCGCTTCGGTGTCCGCAACGATCTTCGCCTTGGTGTCCGGAATGACCATGTCATCCTTGCCAAACGAGATACCCGCACGGCAGGCATGGGCAAAGCCGAGCTGCATGATGCGATCGCAGAAGATAACCGTCTCTTTCTGACCGCAATGGCGGTAGACGTGGTCGATCATCTTGGAGATGTTCTTCTTGGTCATCTCCTGATTGCAGATGTCGAACGGCACCATGGCATTCTTCGGCAGCAGTTCACCCGTGATCATGCGGCCAGGCGTCGTGTCGTAAATCTTCGACACAGGATTGCCTTCGGCATCAACCGTCTTGAAACGGCCCTTGATCTTGGTGTGCAGCGTAACGACCTTGGTTTCCAGCGCATGCTGAAGCTCGCCCATATCGGCAAACATCATGCCCTCGCCTGGCTCCTTGTCTGCCACGATGGACAGATAATAGAGGCCGAGAACCATGTCCTGCGAAGGAACGATGATCGGTGCGCCGTTTGCCGGGTGCAGGATGTTGTTGGTCGACATCATCAGCACGCGTGCTTCAAGCTGGGCTTCAAGCGACAGCGGAACGTGAACAGCCATCTGGTCACCGTCGAAGTCGGCGTTGAACGCCGTACAAACGAGCGGATGCAACTGGATTGCCTTGCCTTCGATCAGGGTGGGTTCGAATGCCTGGATGCCAAGACGGTGCAGCGTCGGAGCGCGGTTCAGAAGAACCGGATGCTCGCGGATCACTTCGTCGAGGATATCCCAGACTTCCGGACGTTCCTTTTCAACCAGCTTCTTCGCCTGCTTCACGGTCGAGGAGTAACCCTTGGCGTCAAGACGTGCGTAGATGAATGGCTTGAACAGTTCGAGCGCCATCTTCTTCGGCAGGCCGCACTGGTGCAGCTTGAGTTCCGGACCAGTAACGATAACCGAACGGCCGGAATAGTCGACACGCTTGCCGAGCAGGTTCTGACGGAAGCGGCCCTGCTTGCCCTTGAGCATGTCGGACAGCGACTTCAGCGGACGCTTGTTGGCGCCGGTGATGACGCGGCCACGACGGCCGTTATCGAACAGCGCGTCCACAGCTTCCTGCAGCATGCGCTTTTCGTTGCGGATGATGATGCCCGGTGCACGCAGTTCGATCAGGCGCTTCAGACGGTTGTTACGGTTGATGACGCGGCGGTACAGATCGTTCAGATCCGACGTCGCGAAACGACCGCCGTCCAGCGGCACGAGCGGACGCAGATCCGGCGGAATGACCGGAACGATCTTCATGATCATCCATTCCGGGCGGTTTCCCGACTCCAGAAAGTTTTCGACGATCTTCAGACGCTTCATCAGCTTCTTCTGCTTCAGGTCCGAAGTGGTCTCGGCCAGATCAACGCGCAGATCAGCGGCAATCTTTGCGAGTTCCATCGAAGCCAGCAGCTCATAAATAGCTTCTGCACCGATAAGAGCCGTGAACTGATCTTCGCCGAATTCATCGACGGCGATCATATATTCCTCTTCCGAAAGAAGCTGATGCTCCTTCAGCGAGGTCAGGCCCGGTTCGGTCACGATGTAGTTTTCGAAGTACAGGACGCGCTCGATATCCTTGAGCGTCATGTCCAGGAGCGTGCCGATACGGCTCGGCAGCGACTTCAGGAACCAGATGTGAGCAACCGGAGCTGCGAGTTCGATATGGCCCATACGCTCGCGACGAACGCGCGAGAGCGTGACTTCCACACCGCACTTTTCGCAGATGATGCCTTTGTATTTCATGCGCTTGTACTTGCCGCACAAGCATTCATAGTCCTTGATCGGGCCGAAGATGCGCGCGCAGAAGAGACCATCGCGTTCTGGCTTGAACGTGCGGTAGTTGATCGTCTCCGGCTTCTTGATCTCGCCGTATGACCAGGACAGAATCTTCTCAGGGCTGGCAATCGAGATTCTGATGGAATCGAACGTCTGTGCCGGAGCCTGAGGATTGAAAAGATTCATGACCTCTTGGTTCATGCCGTTCTCCTTGAGGGCGATCCGTCGCCCTGTGTCGTCGATGACAAGCTGAAAATCCTTGCCATCCTGAAAAGAAATCGCGGTACTACGCAGTTTTGAACTGGCTTGCCGTATTCTCGTTTTCGGTACGGAACCGTGTCCCGCAGTATCCTGAAAACGATTATAGAGGCGCGCCGCGGCAATACCGTGGCGCGCCCTTGAGCTTTATTCCGCTGCGTCAGGCAAAGCCTGTTGCTGTTCGTCGCGTGTATCGTCCAGCTCGACATTGAGGCCGAGCGAACGCATTTCCTTGACGAGAACGTTGAAGCTCTCCGGAATGCCCGCTTCGAACGTGTCGTCGCCGCGCACGATCGCTTCGTAGACCTTGGTACGGCCTGCCACGTCGTCCGACTTGACTGTCAGCATTTCCTGCAGCGTGTAAGCCGCACCGTATGCTTCCAGAGCCCAGACCTCCATTTCGCCGAAGCGCTGGCCACCGAACTGGGCCTTGCCGCCCAGAGGCTGCTGCGTAACGAGCGAGTAAGGTCCGATCGAACGGGCGTGGATCTTGTCGTCGACCAGGTGGTGGAGCTTCAGCATGTAGATGTAGCCCATGGTCACCTGACGGTCGAACGGCTCACCCGTACGGCCATCATACAGCGTCGACTGACCCGAGGTCGCAAGACCGGCATCCGTCAGCATCGCATTGATGTCGGCTTCGACGGCACCGTCGAAGACCGGCGTTGCGATCGACACGCCGCGCTTCACCTGGTTGGCCAGCATGAGGACGGAATCGTCATCATAAGACCGTACCGGTTCATTGCGGTCGTTGTCCGGATAGATGTGCTCCAGCGTTTCGCGCAGCGGCTCGATATTGGCCGTCTTGCGGTAAACGTCGATGAGCTCACCGATCTTCTTGCCCATGCCTGCGCATGCCCAGCCGAGGTGGGTTTCCAGAATCTGGCCCACGTTCATACGGCTCGGAACGCCAAGCGGGTTCAGCACGATGTCAGCATGCGTACCGTCTTCGAGGAACGGCATGTCCTCGACTGGCAGAATGCGGGAAACCACACCCTTGTTGCCGTGACGGCCAGCCATCTTGTCGCCTGGCTGGATCTTGCGCTTCACAGCGACAAAGACCTTGACCATCTTCATGACGCCTGGAGGCATCTCGTCGCCGCGCTGTACCTTTTCGACCTTGTCCATGAAGCGTGCTTCGAGCAGCTTCTTGGATTCGTCGTACTGGCCACGCAGAGCTTCCAGCTCGCCCTGAAGCTTTTCGTCTTCACTGGCAAACTGCCACCATTGCGAACGCGGATACTCGGTCATGAGTTCGCGGCTGATCGTCGTGCCCTTCTTGAAGCCCTTAGGGCCGGCAGCGGCAACCTTGCCATCGATCATGTCGGCGAGACGGCCGTAGACGTTGCGGTCCAGGATAGCCTGCTCGTCGTCACGGTCCTTGGCCAGACGCTCGATTTCTTCACGCTCGATAGCCATGGCGCGCTCGTCCTTTTCAACGCCGTGACGATTGAAAACGCGAACTTCCACAACCGTACCGTAGGTTCCGGGCGGCATGCGCATGGAGGTGTCACGGACGTCGGACGCCTTTTCACCGAAGATGGCGCGCAGAAGCTTTTCTTCCGGCGTCATCGGGCTTTCGCCCTTCGGCGTGATCTTGCCGACAAGAATGTCGCCAGGATGCACTTCAGCACCAATGTACACGATACCGGCTTCGTCGAGGTTCTTCAGCGCTTCTTCCGAAACGTTCGGAATGTCGCGGGTAATTTCCTCAGGTCCAAGCTTGGTGTCACGAGCGGCAACTTCGAATTCCTCGATATGGATCGAGGTGAACACGTCGTCCGAAACGATCTTCTCGGAAAGAAGGATCGAATCTTCGTAGTTGTAGCCGTTCCACGGCATGAACGCGACGAGCACGTTACGGCCGAGAGCCAGATCGCCCAGATCCGTCGACGGACCGTCAGCGATGATGTCACCCTTCTGGATGGGATCGCCAACGCGCACGAGCGGACGCTGATTGATGCAGGTGTTCTGGTTCGAACGCTGGAACTTCATCAGGCGGTAGATATCGACGCCCGACTTGGACGGATCGAGATCTTCGGTCGCACGGATAACGATACGCGTCGCGTCGACCTGATCGACCACACCACCACGGCGGGCAGCAATAGCGGCACCCGAGTCACGCGCAACGACTGCTTCCATACCCGTACCGACGAACGGCGCTTCTGCGCGAACGAGCGGCACAGCCTGACGCTGCATGTTCGAGCCCATGAGAGCGCGGTTGGCGTCGTCGTTTTCGAGGAACGGAATAAGAGCCGCAGCAACCGAAACGAGCTGCTTCGGCGACACGTCCATCAGATCCACGTTTTCACGCGGAGCCATCATCACTTCGCCTGCATGACGGCAGATGACGAACTCGTCAACGAAACCGCCCTGCTCGTCCAGCTCTACGTTTGCCTGCGCAACCGAGTGCTTTGCTTCTTCCATGGCCGACAGATAGACAACGTCGTTCGTTACCTTGCCGTCGACAACTTTGCGGTACGGGCTTTCGATGAAGCCGTACTTGTTGACGCGGGCAAAGGTTGCAAGCGAGTTGATCAGACCGATATTCGGGCCTTCCGGCGTTTCAATCGGGCAGATACGGCCATAATGGGTCGGATGCACGTCGCGGACTTCGAAGCCAGCGCGCTCACGGGTAAGACCACCAGGTCCAAGAGCCGAAAGACGGCGCTTGTGAGTGATTTCCGAAAGCGGGTTGGTCTGATCCATGAACTGCGAGAGCTGCGAAGAACCGAAGAACTCGCGCACGGCTGCAGCAGCCGGCTTCGCGTTGATCAGATCCTGCGGCATGACCGTGTCGATTTCGATCGAGGACATACGTTCCTTGATCGCGCGCTCCATGCGAAGCAGACCGACGCGGTACTGATTTTCCATCAGCTCACCGACCGAACGGACACGACGGTTACCGAGATTGTCGATATCGTCGATTTCGCCACGGCCATCGCGCAGTTCGACCAGCATCTTGACCACGGCCAGGATGTCTTCCTTGCGCAGGACGCGCACGGTGTCTTCCGCATCGAGGTCCAGACGCATGTTCATCTTGACGCGACCGACTGCCGAAAGATCATAGCGTTCAGCATCGAAGAACAGCGAATTGAACATCGCTTCGGCGGAATCCATCGTAGGCGGTTCGCCCGGACGCATGACGCGATAGATGTCGAACAGGGCTTCCTGACGGCTTTCGTTCTTGTCGGCAGCCAGCGTGTTACGGATATACGCACCGATATTGACATGGTCGATATCGAGAACGTTGATTTCCGTCTCGCCGGTATCGATAAGCGTCTTGAGAACCTTCTCGTCGATTTCGTCACCGGCTTCGAGATAGATCTCGCCGGTTGCGTAATTGACGACGTCTTCCGCAAGATAAGAACCGAACAGGTCGTCTTCAGTCGCCTTGATGGCCTTGAGGCCCTTTTCAGCGAGCTGCTTGGCCGAACGGGCGGTCAGCTTCTTGCCAGCTTCGAGAACAACTTCACCGGTATCAGCATCGACCAGCTCGGAGATGATCTTCATGCCCTTGAAGCGGTCAGCCGAATACGGAATGCGCCAGTTGTCGCCGTCGCGCGTATAGGTGACGGTCTTGTAGAACGTCGACAGAATGTCTTCGCCGTCCATGCCAAGCGCCATAAGCAGCGTCGTCGCCGGCAGCTTGCGGCGGCGGTCGATACGCGCAAAGACGATGTCCTTGGAATCGAACTCGATGTCGAGCCAGGAACCGCGATAAGGAATGACGCGAGCCGCGAACAGGAGCTTGCCCGAAGAATGGGTCTTGCCCTTGTCGTGATCGAAGAAGACGCCCGGCGAACGGTGCATCTGCGAAACGATCACGCGCTCGGTGCCGTTGACGATGAAGGTGCCGTTGTCTGTCATGAGCGGCATATCGCCCATGTAGACATCTTGCTCCTTGATGTCCTTGATCGACTTCGCGCCAGTATCTTCGTCAATATCGAACACGATAAGACGCAGCGTCACCTTGAGTGGCGCCGAATACGTCAAGTCGCGCTGACGGCATTCGTCAACGTCGAATTTTGGTGCGTCGAATTCGTAACGAACGAATTCGAGCATTGAAGAGCCGGAGAAATCCTGAATTGGGAAAACAGACTTGAAAACCGCCTGCAAACCCTCGTCAGAACGCCCACCGGATGGTTCTTCAACCATAAGGAACTGGTCGTAAGATGCCTTTTGAACCTCGATAAGGTTCGGCATCTCGGCGACCTCTGGGATCTTGCCGAAAAATTTGCGTACGCGCTTGCGACCATTGAATGAATGGGTCTGAGCCATCGTCGCTCCTCGTTCTATAGCCTTACGGCTTGCTCACGCCTTGCGGCCTTTATCATGCGCCGCCTTTCGGCGGTCCTTCTAACGGGCTAAAACCCGTTTTCTGAAAGCCAATCCGGCGTTCAGAAAAAGGGTTCCAGTTATCCGATCCGCCGAAAAAAGCGGCGGAAGCTGGCGGATGGAAACCATCCGCCAGAACAGTCCGAACTTACTTGAGTTCGACCTTGGCGCCAGCAGCTTCGAGCTGTGCCTTGATCTTCTCAGCTTCGTCCTTCGAAGCGCCTTCCTTAACTGCCTTAGGAGCAGCTTCAACAAGGTCCTTAGCTTCCTTGAGGCCAAGACCAGTGATCGCGCGAACTTCCTTGATCACGTTGATCTTGTTTGCGCCGCCATCAGCGAGGACGACGTCGAATTCGGTCTTTTCTTCAGCAGCAGCAGCCGGAGCAGCGCCTGCAGCAGCAACGGCTACAGGAGCGGCAGCCGAAACGCCCCACTTCTCTTCGAGAAGCTTGGACAGCTCAGCAGCTTCCAGAACGGTCAGGGCCGAAAGGTCTTCAACGATCTTTGCGAGATCAGCCATTTTTGTACTTCCTATTATAAAGGTTTGAACTGTTGACAGCGAGAAACGGCCTTAAGCCGCCTCGTTCTTCCGGGCGTGCGCGCCGATAACGCGGGCGATCTGGCCCGCCGGAGCGCTGGTAAGTACTGCAAGACGCTGAGCCGGGGTCTGGATCATTCCAACCAGCTTCGCGCGCAGTTCGTCGAGCGATGGGAGCGAAGCAAGCGACTTGACGCCATCGGCGTTAAGCGTCGTTGCACCCATTGCACCGCCGAGGATAACGAGCTTGTCGTTAGCCTTGGCGAAATCGACGGCTACTTTCGGAGCGGTAATTGGATCGTTTGCATAAGCAACGACCGTCTGACCCGTAAACAGGTCAGCAATACCTTCCGATTCCGTGCCCTGAAGAGCGATTTTGGCAAGGCGGTTTTTCGCGACTTTAACGGACCCACCTGCATCACGCATCTTCAAGCGAAGATCGCTCATTTGCGCAACGGTGAGACCGGTATAGTGGGCCACGACGACCGAACCGGACTCTTTGAAAGCGCCGTTCAGCCACGCGACAAATTCGCGCTTTTCCGCTCTATCCACTGTCTCTCTCCAGTTGACAGGACCACATGGCCCTGCCGGGTTGCCTTTGCCGGACGAACTTCACAGTCAGCCCGACGTTGAGGATCCTGTCCCCTTCAGCTCCACCTGCTAGCAGGCTTCGCCCAAAGGCAACTACGGTTCAAACCTTGCATGCACATTCGTGCGAAACAGGGTTATTCCACGTCTCATGCAGGCTTTATGTTTAAGGAAAATCACCCGAAGATGATGCTCCGCCTGCAATCTCGGACAGGATAACCGGACTTTCGTCCGGCTATCCGGATCTTTCGATCCGGAATTTTTGCACTTCGGTCTGCTCTCGCATTCCCGGCGTGCCACCGATGCGCCTTCCCCTTAAAGGAAAGGCCAGGCTCCGGAAAACCGGAGCCCAGATAACTTAGGCGACAACCTTGACGGTTGCCGGATCGACCTTGACGCCAACGCCCATGGTCGAGGAAATCGACACGCGCTTGACGTATTCGCCCTTCGCAGCCGACGGCTTTGCCTTGATGACGGCGTCAGCGAAAGCCTTGATATTTTCTTCGAGCTTCTGCGAATCGAAGGAAACCTTGCCGATACCGGCATGGATGATACCAGCCTTCTCGACGCGGAATTCGACTGCACCGCCCTTGGAAGCAGCAACAGCGGCTGTAACGTCGGTGGTGACGGTGCCAACCTTCGGGTTCGGCATCATGCCGCGGGGCCCAAGAACCTTACCGAGACGACCGACGAGCGGCATCATGTCCGGGGTTGCAATGCAGCGATCGAAATCGATCTTGCCGCCATTGACGATTTCGAACAGATCTTCCGCACCGACGATATCGGCGCCAGCCTTCTTGGCTTCCTCAGCTTTGTCGCCGCGAGCGAAAACAGCAACGCGAACCGTACGGCCGGTGCCGTTCGGCAGATTGACAACGCCGCGAACCATCTGGTCAGCGTGACGCGGGTCAACGCCGAGGTTCATCGCGATTTCGATGGTTTCATCGAACTTGGCGATAGCACGTTCCTTGACGAGGCCAATAGCAGCCGACAGATCGTACAGCTTGTTACGATCGACGCCTTCACGGATCTTGTTAATGCGCTTGGAAATCTTCGCCATCGTCTCAGCCCACCACTTCCAGGCCCATCGAACGGGCAGAACCTTCGATCATGCGCATCGCTGCTTCAACGTCAGCGGCGTTCAGATCCTTCATCTTCGCTTCAGCGATCGTGCGAACCTTGTCGCGGGAGATCGTGCCGGCGCTTGCCTTGCCCGGGGTCTTCGAACCGGACTTGAGGTTAGCGGCCTTCTTGAGGAAGTAGGTCACCGGAGGGGTCTTCATCACAAAAGTGAAAGACTTGTCCTGGTAATAGGTGATCACGACTGGAATCGGCGAACCCTTTTCCATTTCCTGCGAGGCAGCGTTGAACGCCTTGCAGAATTCCATGATGTTGATGCCGCGCTGACCCAGGGCCGGACCGATAGGGGGCGACGGATTGGCCGCACCTGCCGCTACCTGGAGCTTGAGCTGGCCTGCAATTTTCTTAGCCATTGCTTTCTGCCTTTTTTACTTTGCCGGAAATCCGGCTTTCTCGATTAATGCCGGAAGATCCGGCTCTCGACTGACGCCAGTTCACTGGCGGGCAGTTCGGTGGTTCGAGATTGACGACCGGCTAAGCCGCCTTCCCTTCCACCACGTTCACCCCACCCGAGATTCGGAAGGGATGAATGCCCTTGCGGGCAAGACGATCAGAGCTTGTCGACCTGACCGTATTCCAAGTCTACAGGCGTCGCGCGCCCGAAGATGGAAACCTCAACCTTGAGACGCGCACGCTCTTCGTCAACTTCCTGAACGATGCCGTTGAACGAAGCAAACGGACCGTCGGAAACGCGAACGTTTTCACCGATCTCGAAGGATACCGAAGCCTTCGGACGCTCGACACCATCCTGAACCTGGCTCAGAATCTGGTCGACTTCCTTCTGGGAAACCGGAACCGGCTTGGAATCCCCAAGGAAACCAGTGACTTTCGGAGTATTCTTAATAAGCGAAAAGACGGCATCCGTGAGGGTTGCACGAACCAGCACGTAACCAGGGAAGAACTTGCGCTCCGCATCAACCTTGCGGCCGCGGCGCACTTCAACGATCTTCTCGGTCGGCACAACGATCTGCTCGATCAGCTCGGACAGACCCTTCTGCTTCGCCTTGATCTCGATATCCTCGGCGACCTTCTTTTCGAAATTGGAATAGGCGTGAACGATGTACCAGCGCGCCGTCATCTAAAAACTCCCCAATCCTAACTTATCGACCAAGGCCGAGAATAAATTCTACGCCATAGGCCATAAGCTGGTCGGCAAGAAAAAAGAACGTGGCAGCCAGAAACGCCATGATCACCACCATAATGGTGGAGATGACCGTTTCACGCCGTGTAGGCCAGGTCACCTTCGCCGTTTCGGCGCGAACCTGCTGAAAAAAGGTGATCGGATTCGTTTTGGATGCCATCTGCCGCTCTGTCATTGATCCGGCGCTACCCCACACCCCACCTCGTCGAAACGAATCAGAAGCCTGAAGTCACGCGTATACGGCACGCAAAGCTGAAAATTCAGCCCCACGCGCCGCGTGTCTGTTGACGCTACATAGAATCGATTCCCGAAAAAAACAAGCCCAAAGGTTAAAAGAATACCTTACAGGCTTATCGGAAATCCGATCCTTGCGAATATCACTCGGCGCACCATCCAATCGTGCGGCGGCGATCCTTCCCTACCCGGCCAACAAATCCCGCAGGGAATTATCATCTTCGACTGCGTCGCCATACCGAAGCCAGCGCCACCATCGAAAAACCATTACATCGGCTCAGAAATCAGAATCGATTTTCGGAAAGCACGATGCATAGATTCAATAGATTAGAGCGCCTTGTGCACCCGAAAGGACACGTAGCGCTCCCATGCGACTTAGATTGCCGCCTAACTTATCATATAGAAAACGGGCACCCATAGTCAAGCCATGAGCGCCCGTTATAAAATGGCAGGGGCAGCAGGGTTCGAACCCGCGACCTACGGTTTTGGAGACCGTCGCTCTACCAACTGAGCTATACCCCTATCGGCGCCGGAGCGCCTCGAAAGACTCTCTAATCCCCTGCGGGATCAGCTTCAAGTCTTAATTGAAGCCCGAGAAATGACCGGCAGCATAACTGCCGGTCGAAATCATTACTCGATGATCGAAGCGACGATGCCTGCACCGACGGTGCGGCCACCTTCACGGATAGCGAAGCGGAGCTTCT
>NZ_VEWK01000028.1 GCF_006376675.1 Brucella pecoris | reverse complement strand
AAATCAACCCCTAAACCGAGCCGGAAACTCCAATCTTCAAAAGCACAAATAGTCTCAAATCATTCGACGACGGACAGCCTCGATATAGGTGCGCTGTGGTGCGGAATTGGAGACTGAAACGACGTGGGAGTTGGGAAAGTTTTCAGCGAGATAAAGCGAGAGTGAACCCCAGCCGCAGCCAAGCTCCAGAATATTCATTCCGTCGTTGATGTCGGCATGGCGCGCAGTTTCGCATAGCGCGTAGGTTTCGGCCTGTTCGAGGGTGGTGTTTTTATCGGGATAGAGACAGCAGGAATATTTGCGCTGCGGCCCCAGCGCCAGTTCAAAGAAATGCGGGGGCAATTCATAATGCTGGCGATTGGCGTCATCGGTATGGGTGGCAACAGGAAAATTCTTCATGGTTTGAAGAAAATCCTGTTCGATATCTTCCGGCGTTTCCGCCAGCCGTCGCTTGCTGCGGCCACAGAGATAATCGATACCGGCTAGCGTGATCGAGTCACTCAGAGGAACGCGTTCTGCAGCATTGATTGCATATGCCAGCATATTCATGTTGAGGCTCCTGATCCATGTGAATTTTTTCGAGGGCCGGGGAAAAACGCATTGACGCGGTGTTGAAGGGCGCGGAATTTTTCACCGCGCGATTTCAGCATGTGTTCTTCGAGCGGCGGGATGCCTGAGACATGCACCAGCAGCCAATACATCTGGATAGGCGCGAGCAACGACAGCCAACTCCATGGCGAGGTGGTGATCGCCATCAGTGGCCACGCGCACCAGAACAGCCATTCGAAGAAATAGTTTGGATGCCGCGAATAGGCCCATAGACCTGTTTCGCAGACTTCGGTTTTGGCCTCTGGTGTTTTGCGAAACTGTGCGAGCTGCGCGTCAGAAAGCGCTTCGCCCGTGAGCGCTATTGCGATGACTGCAACCGCGATAGCGTCCCAAAAATGCGGAAAGTCGGGTCGGCTTATTGCCGCAAAATAGACTGCCAGAACCAGAATAAATGCTGCCAATGCCTGTATTTGTAAAAACCAGAAAAGGCGCTTTGAAGCATTAGCGCCCCATTCTTTGATAAGCTTTGCATAACGCGGGTCTTCACCATGTCTCATGCTTCGCTGGGTGATGTGCAAACCAAGACGCAGCGACCACATAAGAATAAGGAGCAGTATAGCTGAACGGCGCTGCCACAACGCACCTACCAGAAGAACGGCGATAACAGACCCTACGCCCACCGAGAACGACCAAACCGCATCGATCCAGCCGCTTTTGCCGGTCTTCCGCTCAAGCGCCCATGCAAAAAACATGATGGCAGACAGGCTTATCGCGACAATCAAAAGCAGACCGAGTTGCATGACAGACCTTTGGTCATGAGTGCATTTCCTACATGCAATACGTTCAGTCTTGCCTTTTGGTTTCCTTAGTCCGCTGAAAAAAATCGGCACAGGATTGAACCAATTCCCCCTCTTAAAACGTAAGACGATGAAAATGCAGCAAAGACGCTGCAAAGAGAGGAACTTATGGATATCACGAACCATCCGGGCCGCTCTAAACGTCTCAAAGTCGCTGTTATCGGCAGCGGGATTTCCGGATTATCGGCTGCGTGGCTCCTCTCGCAGCGCCACGATGTCACTGTTTTTGAAGCAGCAAACCGCATCGGCGGGCACAGCAATACTGTCGAATTTGCAACCAACTCCGGAAGCGCTGCGGTTGATACGGGGTTCATTGTCTATAATGAAGTAACCTATCCCAACCTGACTGCACTCTTCCTAACGCTGAAAATCCCTACAGTCTCATCGAACATGTCTTTTGCGGTTTCAGTCGGTAATGGCGCTTACGAATATTCGGGCGGTACGGGACTGGGTTTATTCGCCCAACGCTCCAATCTCGTAAGCCCACGCTTCTGGTCGATGATCCGCGATCTTCTGCGCTTTTATCGCAATGCGCCCAAAGACTTGGAAACGATGGGCAGCATTTCGCTCGATGATTATCTGACGCGAAATGGTTATGGCAGAGCGTTTCGTGAGGACCATCTTTATCCAATGGCGGCTGCGATCTGGTCCACGCCTGCCATGGAGGTCGGGCGCTATCCGGCTGCAAGCTTTGTTCGCTTTTGCTGCAATCATGGCTTGCTTGATCTGCGCGGGCGCCCGATTTGGCGAACGGTGGAAGGCGGTAGCCGCGAATATGTGAAGCGTATCACGAAGCCTTATGCGGACAACATCAAACTCTCAACACCGATTAAAGCAGTGCGGCGGCCTGGAAATGCAGTGGAGCTGGTCGATGGAAACGGTGTTTCCTATGCATTTGATGATGTGGTTATCGCAACCCATGCTGATCAGGCGCTACGAATGCTTGCCGATCCAAGCGTTGAGGAAGGCCGCATTCTTAGTGCATTTCAATATTCGCGCAATGAAGCTGTGCTTCACCACGATGCCTCGCTCATGCCCAAGCGCCGCGCGGCATGGTCAAGCTGGAACTATCTGACCAATTCAGCAACGGGACCGTCGCAGCCTTCCATTACCTATTGGATGAACCGCTTACAGCCATTGGGCGCAGCTCCTGATACGTTTGTTACGCTCAACCCATGTCGTGCGCTACGTGAGAATCTGGTCATCCGCCGCGAGATCTATGAGCATCCGATTTTCGACATGGCGACGGATCGCGCACAAAAGGAAATTTGGTCCTTGCAAGGCCTGCGCCGGACATGGTTTTGCGGTGCGCATTTTGGCTCAGGCTTTCATGAAGACGGTCTTCAGGCAGGATTGGCAGTTGCCGAAGATTTGGGCGGATTGCGCCGTCCATGGCAGGTAGAGCAGGAAAGTGCGCGCATCGCTCGCCATACTATGGCAATCAGGGAAAGGGTTTTCGCATGACGGAGCCCTTCCAATCCGCACTATTCCCCGGCCACGTCACCCATACGCGCCTGCGGCCAAAGGTTCATAAGCTTGGTTACAAAATTTATTCGCTATTGCTTGATCTTGACGAGTTAGAAGTTCTTCCTAGCAGGTTGAGGCTGTTTTCGGTTAATCGATTCAACCTCTTTTCTTTCCGCGAGAAAGACAGAGGCAATGGTTCGGTGACACCGCTTCGCGTGCAGGTGGAAGATGCCATGCGCGGAGCTGGCATTGATCCGGATGGCGGTCCCATTCGATTGCTCACCATGCCGCGCATTCTTGGCTGGGCGTTCAATCCGCTCAGCGTCTTTTTTTGCTACAATCGCGGGGACGAGTTGACGGCCGTTTTGTGGGAAGTCGACAATACGTTCAAGCAACGCCACGGCTATATGATCCCTGTCGATAGTGAGCAGAACGGTCGAGTCGTTCAGACTTGCGACAAGGCGTTTTACGTCTCACCTTTCATGGACATGAAGCTGCGCTATGATTTCGAAGTGCGGCCACCGGCAGACAAACTCATAATCAGGATCAACAGCTTCGATGATGAAGGGCTTTTGCTGACTGCACGTCATCTTGCCCGTCGGGTAGAGTTGAGCGATGCGGCGCTGTTGCGCGCCTTTTTTTCCATCCCGTTTCTCACCTTGCGCGTTGTTGGCGGCATCCATTGGGAAGCGCTGAAAATCTGGTTGAAGGGCATAGGCCTTCGCAAGCGTCCGCAGCCTCCAAAGATACCCATCACTCATATCCGCAACGAGAACGCACCGCAGAGGAATAAAACAGCATGAGCCAGCTTGACGATTTCTCTCATTTTCCGACTCCGGCTTCGCCGTTCCATGCAGGATTGAGTCCATCAACCCGCATATTGCGACGGTTGCTCAATCAAGTCCGGCATGGCCGGCTGAACATTGTGCTGCCTTCAGGGACGTCGGTTTCAGCACAAGGAACCGTCCCCGGTCCTGAAGCCAACATCGCAATCAAAAGCTGGCGCTCGCTGCGCCGTCTGTTGACCGGCGGCGATATCGGTTTTGCTCAAGCCTATATCGATGGGGATTGGGAAACACCTGATCTGACGTCGGTCATCCGTTTTGCAGCCCGCAATCGCGACACGTTGCTTTCCACTTTGCGCGGATCACGCTGGATGCGGCTGATGCATCGGCTGGGACATTTGCTCAATGCCAATACAAAGCGCGGCAGCCGCAAAAACATCGAAGCGCATTACGATCTGGGCAATGACTTTTATCGTCGCTGGCTGGATCCTTCGATGCTTTATTCATCGGCGATCTGGAACGAAAAGACGCCCACACTTGAAACTGCACAGGAATATAAGTTGCAGTGCATTAGAGAAAAGCTGGCACTTGAGGGCGGCGAAAAAATTCTGGAAATCGGTTGTGGTTGGGGTGCCCTTGCGGGCTATCTGGCGGAACATGGCGACGCATGCGTAACTGGTATCACCCTGTCTCCGTCTCAGCTTGCATGGGCGAATGCAGGGTTGGTTGAGACCGGGCAAAGCGACGCAGTTGATCTGCGTCTTCAGGATTACCGCGATGTTGAAGGTCAGTTCGACCGCATCGTCTCCATCGAAATGTTCGAGGCAGTTGGTGAAGCCTATTGGCCTGATTACTTTGCGATGCTGAAGCGTTGTCTCAAGGCAGATGGTCGTGTCGTGTTGCAGATCATTTCGATTGAGGATGCGCGTTTTGAGGATTATCGCCGCAAGGCAGATTTCATCCAGAAATTCATTTTCCCGGGCGGATTCCTGCCTTCAGACAAGGTGTTGGAACAGCATCTCGCCAAGGCGGGACTGGTGCTGAAAGAGGTGGAGCACTTCGGCCACTCCTATGCCCAGACCCTTGCTGAATGGCGTCGCCGTTTCGTGTCCAACTGGTCGGAAATCGAAAAGCTGGGCTTTGATCATCGGTTTCGGCGGCTGTGGGAATATTACCTTTGCTATTGCGAAGGCGGGTTTAAGGAAGGCGCGATCAATGTTGGCCTTTATACGATTGAGCATGAATAAAAATCGGGTCCACTGATATAGGAGGCGTCGATGAAATGGATACTGACGATTACCATGACGATACTGCTATTTCCCGTCTCGGCGCAGGCTACTGATATTAGTGGTAACTGGGCGCGGGGCGATGGCAAGGCGCGCGTTCGCATTGCCGAATGCGGCAAGGATATCTGCGCTACCAACACGTGGATCAAGCCCGGAACAGCCAAGGAAAAGACCGGTGACCGACTGGTCATGAGCATTAATCAAACGGCGGACGGCCAATATTCGGGCACTGCTTTTGATCCGCAACGTAATCTGACCTACAAAATCAGTGTGAAGGTGAACGGCGATAAAATGACGACTAATGGCTGCGTTCTGGCAGGTCTTTTATGCCGGAATGTCGGTTGGTCCCGTATTAATTGAGTGAGCGATGATATTGATGAAAACCTATTTCACCGCCTATCTGGTCACAGCAATCGCCTTTCTGGCTATTGATTCAGTCTGGCTCTCCAACATGGCAAATGTGTTCTATCGTCCTGTCATGGGCGATATGCTTGCGCCTGGTTTTCGCCTGGCACCGGCTATCGTTTTCTATGTGATCTTCGTGTTCGGACTGGTGTTTTTTGCGGTACGCCCGGGCCTTTTGGCGGGTAGCGCCAACGTAACGGTTGTTCATGGTGCTCTTTTGGGGTTTGTCGCCTACGCAACATACGATCTAACCAATCAGGCGACGTTAAAGAACTGGTCGTGGACTCTGACGATTGCTGACTTGATCTGGGGCACTGTCCTCTCTGCGGTGTCGGCCTATATTGGCTATTGGGTAACATCGCGGATCAGCGGATAGATTAGAATAAACATATGCCCAAATTGGGTCTTCTAGCCGTCTTCGCCTTCATCATTGTTGTCATTGGAATGGCAATCGGTATCGGCTTTCCACCGGGCGAATGGTATGCGTCTTTGCAGAAGCCTTGGTTTACGCCGCCCAATACAGCCTTCGGCCCTATCTGGACGATATTATATATCTTCATAGCCATTGCCGGGTGGCGTACCTGGATAAGCGATACGGGTTGGCAGCGTCGCGGACCTTGGTTTGGTCAGATGGTGCTGAATTTTCTCTGGTCGCCAATCTTTTTCGGGGCGCATCTGACAGTGCCAGGAATGATCGTCATTTTTGGCGTGTGGCTTTGTGTGCTGCTGTTTATCATTCGTGCATGGCGACCGGATCGAATATCGGCGCTGCTGTTTGTGCCTTATCTCGTCTGGCTATCTCTTGCGACCGCTTTGAACGCGGCAATTATCGCCCTAAACTAGAGAATTTCCAGTTTAAATCGAACCATTGAAATGCTCTATCTATTTGTTTTTATTTCATCTTGTTCCGAAATCCGGTTCCCACTTTTCGGGATGCGCTTTAAATGAAAAAGGCGGCACTCTTGCCGCCTTTTTAAATCCCAATCAAAGGCTGGACCATACGCATCAGCCAGCTCTGGAATTTGAGCGGGGCATCCGTCACCGCAAGACATATGCAATCACCACCGGGTGAAGCAATCGGTTGATGCACCAGATCGGCATCTGCCTCTTCGACATCCCCACGCCCAAAAAGGCCGGTTCCGTCGTGAAAACTACCGCTGAGTACCAGCGTCAACTCGCGTCCGCCATGACCATGTTCAGGCACTGGCTTGCCAGCGGGAATTCTGAGCAGGCGCACATTGGTTTCACCATCATTGATCGCAATAGGCACCTGATAGGCGCCACGCCCAAGCGATTTCCACTTCAGATCTGGTAGATCGCCACCGACATAAGATCTAAGAGGCTCCGGCAGAATTGCAGGTGCTGCAATTGGAGTTGAGGTTGTTATTGGCTTTAGTTCGCGCGGAGATGGGTTTGCAAGCTTGCTTTTAATAGCGCCCCACGAACCCTCTTTGATTTCTTGCGGTTCGACGGTGTCCAGAAGCTGTCCGCCGATATGCTCAAAATAATTCAAACGGGAACGACATGCAGGGCAAAGCGCCAGATGTGTTGCGACAGCAATGCTCCAGCCTTCGGCAAGAGTGCCTGTAGCATAGCTTGAGAGAAGTTCGTCGCTAAGATGATGATTGATATTCATCAGCGTTCTCCCGAATTATCGAGCGCTGCGCGCAATTTGGTGAACGCAAGCCGCAAGCGGGATTTTACCGTTCCCAAGGGGAGGTTAAGCTTCTTTGCTATGGCGCTTTGTGTAATTTCTTCGAAATAAGCCAGTTCCAGCAAAGCGCATTGTTCTTTCGGCAGATCGGCCATGGCAGCGCGCAATTGGCTCGCCGATTGTTGCTCGGCAATTCTCACATCGGCGGGTTGCTCTTCATCAGGCACAAAGGCAGGGTCTGTGGAATCAAACTCGGGTCGGCGGGTACGACGTACTGCATCAATGCGTTGATTGCGTGCAATCCGGAAAATCCAGGTCGACAAGGCTCCCTTTGAGTAATCAAACTGGTCTGCCTTGTTCCAGACCGTAATCATTGTTTCTTGCATCAATTCTTCCGCTGTTTGCGTATCGGCAGACAGTTTGGCTATATAGGCCTTAACGCGCGGTGCGAAATGTTTGAAAATCGCCTCAAATGCGTCCACGTCACGCCGAGAACTGACCGCCAGCATCAATTCCTCCAAAGAGGGCTGATTTTCAGAAGCAGTCCGTTCGTTCATCCTTATTGAATCCCGTATGCTCAAACGCGGTAATGCCAGAAGCTGCAAATTACGCTGCATTTTCTTGTGCCACGGTCGCGATCGGAAGGAAACATTAGCATTCATCTTAACTTGTACGCGGACTAAATCAACTTGGATCACATTGAAGCCTGCCGCTTTATACCGGACACTCTGCATGAGTAGAAGGGCTCAATCAAACGCTTAAGAATAGGCTTATGTCTAACGAGTTTCGACTGGTTGACCTGATGATCGGGGATGTTTTGCGGTGGCGCTGGACAACAAACCCGATGCCGATATCGCGACATTCAAGCACACATGTATTCTGTTCTGGCTCGTCTCGAGCGACCGGCCAATTGCCGTCAATCTGCAGCTGGGACGCAGCGCCATCACAAGCGGGCATCGACCGTCTGTCGGCGCATCCATTCAGATTGCCAGTCAAGAACATGGGCCTTTCCCAATAAACTACAATTCTTCAACGAGTTAGAACAAACTGCGTCTCTCTGTCTTTGCGCAAAATTGAATGACGATCGCGGTGTGCTCAGTTTGAAATAAAATCGAGTTTTTCTTAATATCCCGAGAACGTATCCTGCGAACTTTGGCCATCAAAGTGACTCGCTAGAGTAACCTGTACGACGGTAACGTTGATTGCGATAGCGGCTCTACGTTCAAATCCAATAATCCGATGCCGATGTCGCGCGCAGATTAAATTGCTACGGCGTGGACGGGTATTCTAAGCAACACAAATGATTTTGCGTTCGATTGATGTAACCCAGCGATGTGTCGAACGATGCATTGCAAGAGATTTACGGCGTGCCGATGGAAGTCATGCGCCACGCCGCAACTGGGCATCTGATTGCCGCTCCTCTCTAGTCAGAGCGGCTGACCGGCAAGGTAGCGTTCCAACGTCTTGATCGTGCCTTCCTGCCAGATCGCTTTCAGCGCAGAGCTGAATGTGGCGACATAGGCAGGATTGGCGGCAAGCGCCCCGAAAATATCATCCATGGAAAGCCACGCAGCCGGATCAGCCTTGGCCAGTGCTGCCTGTTTGGTCAGGCGATCCCATGACGGATCATTCGGCTCGATCACCGCACCGCTGTCCGTCGTGCCATAGCAATAGCGGCACCAGAAAGCCGAGACCAGCGCAAGCCCGGTCACCGAATGTCCCTTCGCCACGCGGTCGGCAGCTGTAGGCAAGATGAATTTCGGCTGGCGGTTGGAGCCATCCAGACACAAGCGGCGGATGGTGTCGCCAATGCTTGGATTGGCAAAGCGCTTGTCGATCAGAACGCGATAGGCTTCAAGATCGGTATCCGGCACGGGTGGTATTTCCGGGATGATCTCATCCTTCGTCAGCTTTTCCAGATAACGTCGGATCAGCGGATGCTCCATGGCCTCATGCACGAAATGAATGTCGAGCAAGCCGCCCGGATAGGCGATGGCCGCATGGCCGCCATTCAGGATGCGGATTTTCATCAACTCATAAGCGGCAACCTGATCGGTGAAGGTAACGCCCACTTTTTCCAGAGCCGGGCGTCCAGTCGGGAAATTATCCTCCATCACCCATTGCTTGAAAACTTCGCAGAAGACCGGCCAACCGTCATCGACGCCGAAATCTTTCGCGGCAATCTCGCGTTCGCGTGCGCCAGTGGCTGGCGTGATGCGGTCCACCATGGAATTCGGGAAAGCGACGTTGGCGGAAATCCAGTCGGCAAAGGTCGGGTCGCTCAGCTTGGCGAGACCTGTCACGGCGTCTTCCGTAACATGCCCGTTGCCCGGAATGTTATCACAGGACATGACCGTGAAAGGTTGGACGCCCGCCGCCTTGCGCAGTTTCAGCGCCTGAACGATCAGGCCGAAGACGGTTTTCGGGTGATCAGGATGCGCCGCATCCGCAACGATATCCGGATGGGCGGGGTCGAAAGTCTGGCTGGCCGGGTCGATATAATAGCCGCCCTCGGTGATGGTCATCGCAACGATACGTGTGTCTGCTGACGTCAGATAGGCCATCAGGGCCTTGCGCCCTTCCTCGGTCGAAATGGTGACATAATCAACCATCGATGCGGTGATGCGCGCGCCCGCATGATCGGCCTCCTGTTCGACAACCGTCGTCAGCCAGTCCTGCGCCTTGAGCGTATCGCGCATGGCATCGTCGCTGCCACGCACACCGGCACCCACCAGCCCCCAGTCATGCCCTTCGCCGGTCGCAAACAAATCGTCCAGATAGACAGCCTGATGCGCGCGATGAAAATTGCCGACGCCGAAATGCACGATACCCGGCTTCAGCCCGGCAGGATCGTAGCCGGGCTTATGCACTTTATCGAAGCTTTGAAGCGTTGCGCGCGATAGCTTGGTCATGACGATATCCTCTATTCAATCGTGTACGAACTGGACTTTGATGGTCGCGGCATTTCTGGGTCCGAGGAACCGTCGCATGCATGGAATGTCATCTGGCTCAAGGATCGGTTGTCGGCGCGCTGCAATATGTGAAAGCAGGCGAACTACACCCCGTCCAATATACGGCGTGCTGTATTCTCATCGGTGATAAGACCATTAGCAAGTTTAGCCGCGAGTGCCGCCGTGATAGCGGCTGCACGATTTGTCCCGGAACCAACGATCACCGTCGGTCGTTCAGCTGGAGAAGTCAGCGCAAAGGACGTCAGTCGCGGATGATAATCAGCATCGACGACACGCCCATTCGCATCAATAGCAGTTCCTAGCAGCTCTCCGATTGCTCCACATTCCATCGCTTGCCCGGTTTCGGCTGCCGTGATGAACCCGTCCATGTAAAGCGATGCCTCCGGCCCCCAATAGCCAATTCCCATCATAAGAAGGCTTGCTTCCTCGACCAGGGCCTTAAGGTTGCGATATCCGGGTTGAGCCTGTAATACCTCACGCTCCTCGATGGAATGTGTAACCACGGGCATTGGCAGGGGAAAACATTGGGCGCCGATCCGTTCGGAAAGCCACGTGACCACGTCGTAATGGCTCGCTCGCCCGTCCCGGGTCAAATTGCCCATTAACGATACACATTTGTGCTGCGGGCGATTGATGGGCTGCAAACGCCGGGACACTTCGCGCATCGCCTTGCCATTCCCGATAGCAATAGTCAGTGGAGCTTTCTGCTGCAAGACCGTCTCGAGATACAATGCCGCATGCAGACCGACTGCGGGTATATCCTCGATATTACCGAATTCGTTCATAGCAACGTCACAATACTGCAACGAAAAGCGATCCATGAGCCGCTCCGCTAGTTCGATACATTCGCTCATGGGATGAACGAGCTGAAAACGAATAAGACGTTCACTTTGCGCGAGCGCAATCAAACGCTGCACGACTTGTCGTGAAACTCCGAGTTCTGCTGCGATCTGGTCTTGCGTTTTGCTCTTTTCGTAATAGAGCCATGCCGCACGGGCAGCAAGGTCAAGACGCCTGTCGCCGTTGACTTCACCCTTATCCCCATGACTGCTCATCGCCCCGCCCCTCTGTTTGTGGATCGCTTGCTCATCGGCATAAGCTACCCTTTTTACAGCTTCAACAGGCGGGCGATGTTGCCACCTACGATTTTTGAGTAGCCTTCGGAATCGTCCGTCGCTCTTTCCATCTTTCTAAACTCCCATTCGTAATCAACGAACGGCGAATCTGTTCCCCAGATTACCTTATCCGGACCGAGCGCACGAACGGCGGTCTGAATCTCGAATATCGGTGCGCGTGATGTTTCCAGATAGAGGTTCGGGAATTCTCGTGCGAAGCTGATAGCCTGATCCACGGACCAAAAAAAGCCCATATGCGCCATCAGGAGCGGCACATTGGGAAAACGCGCAGCCATGAGTGCGAACTCAGGGGGACTGTTATAAAGATCGCTTGCGCCATGAACGATCACGGGAATACCGAGCTCATCCGCGACCTTGAATAGTGGATCGACTAGATGTGGATCGGAAAGATGATAGCCATTTATGGTGGGATGCAGCTTCAGCCCTTTGAAACCCCAATCCACCACACATCGGCGCACTTCATCGGCGGCACCTGCCTCCCATGCATTGACAGCACAAAACGGGATAAGGCGGTCGGGAAACTGATCGAATGCTTCCTTAATGGGCTCATTGGTGAAATTACCCTCCACAAAGGGAAACATCACAGCCTTATCCACACCTACCGCGTCGATCCTTGCGATCAGGTCCGCCCCTGTCTGAACTGCACCAGCGCGGACGCCAAGATGGTTGTGCGCATCGATAATCATCTGTTCTCTCCTCGATTGTTTCAATGTTGACGTTTCAGTCCGCCGACAGCCATGGCGAGCAGAATGAAGGCTCCGTTCAGCGCGAGACGGTAAGGCGCACCAAGACCGAGCAGCGTCAGTCCGTTGCCGAGGAAAGCAATGAACAAAGCGCCAAGTATTGTGCCGAGTATGTTCATTTCGCCGCGTCTGGAAGCGAGCGTACCCAAATACGCTGCTGCGAAAGCATCAAGCAGATACGGTTCTGCTCCACGTGGCACCGCGATACCGGTCCTAGAGACGAGAGCAACGCCTGCGATTGCGGCAAGCAGACTCGCGACCACAAAGCCAGCTCCAAAGATGCGCCGGATATCAATTCCAGCGAGGAACGCGGCCCGAACGTTCAGTCCCACCGCCTTGGCTTGACGAGCGAACGGAGTATAGCGCATCAGCACGAATGTAACTATTAAGACGATGATTGTCATAACGATCAATGCTGAGAATGGACCAATCATCCCCTGACCGAGAAACAGGAAGGGCTTCGTCATGCCGCGCGGCAGCGTGAAGAGCATCTGGGGCTCCGCACCGTTTGTCATCATCAATTCGCCGGAACGGATAATAAACATCATCCCTAGTGTTCCGATAATTGCTGGCACTCCGACATAGCCCATGAGCGCGGCATTGATCAGACCGATGCACAGTCCAAAACAAAGCGGCAAAAGATAGGCCATCCACACGGGATAGTGGTGGATAATCAGTAATGCAGCGATCAGTCCGGCGGCATCAGCAACCTGCGCCACGGAAAGATCCACCCCACGCATCGACATAACGACAGTCAATCCGATCGCAAGAATGATAAGGACGGTGCTCTGGCGCAGGACATTTGCGATGTTCGCAGGACTGAGAAAAGCCGGCTTGAGCAGATAGAACAGCACAAGTACGAGCAGCATGCCGATTATCGCGCCATAATTGCGCAGAAAATCCACTGCACTGCGGATGAATACAGAGGAAGTGACCATGGTGTTCATCGCGAAGCCCTCAAAAAATCAGTACCTGCCCAATCTCCCGTCGCCGAAACACACCCAGCGCGATAGAGAGAATGAGAACGAGCCCCTGGATGGCCGGAAGCAACTGACTTGAAACGCCGATCAGGACAAGGCCATTCGACAAGGAAGCAAGGAAGAGCGCCGTAATCACCGTTCCTGTGACACTAAGGTCACCGGCCCGCGACAGCGCGCTGCCCAGAAAGGCCGCCGCCAGCGCGCTGATCAGAAAATCTATGCCGGTCGCCAAAGCAGATGCGCCGTAACTGTAGGAAGCAAGAACGACGCCCGCCAGACCCAGAACCAATCCGCCAATCACAAAAGATGCAAAAGCATAGGGCGAGCGCGCCACGCCGCGCAATTCGGCGGCTTCGAGATTTTGCCCAATCGCATACATCCGCAAGCCCAGTCTGGTATGGCGCAATAACAAGTGCAGAAGCACCGCCACGACAAGCAGCAGAATGAATACAAACGGCACGGGGCCAACATATCCCTGACCGATGAAGAAGAAGGCAGGCTCATTTGAGAGCGTTAACGCCTGGCCGCCATTATAGAGCAATGTCGCGCCCATGGTAACGAACATGGTGCCAAGTGAGGCGACAAAAGCCGGCATGCCGAAGAAAAGTACGAGCATCGCATTGACCACGCCAATTGCGGCGCCCGTCGCCAAACCCATGCCGATCGCGCCGATCATGCCTGTACCGCCGATGAGAAGGCCGGACGCGATATTGGTGGTCAACTGACTTGCAGCGCCAGCCGACATGTCAAAACCACCAGCAACGAGCACAATGGTCAAGCCAAGAGCGATGAACGCAAGAACGCTGCCCTGTTTCAGCACATCGAAAACATTTCCTATGGAGAGAAAATTGGGCGCGAGAAGTGTAATGACCGCCAGCACCAGCGCCATTCCGCCGAGGGTTGACCAACGGGTCACCGTCGTTTTCGTTGGTTTCTGCGTTTCCGGCCTCATATGCCCGCGCTGTGTGGCAGGGGTAGCGGGCATATGCTGTTCTTTTTCGTTGCTGCCGGAAGCCCAGTACAGCATGGTCTCGGGATTGCTGTTCTGACCTTCAAGAACAGCGTTTATCCGTCCCTTGTGCATAACCGCGACGCGATCGCACATGCCGGCGACTTCCTCGAAATCGGAAGAAATAAAAATGACCGCTGCACCGCGCCTCGCCAATTCGATCATCTGTCGGTAGATTTCTACCTTTGATCCGACATCGACGCCGGTCGTCGGCTCATCGAACAGGAAAACCTCGGAATCGCCCGGAAGCCACCTGCCGATAACGACCTTCTGCTGGTTGCCACCTGAAAGATTGCGCGCAAGGTGGTTGAGAACAGGGGGCTGAATATTCAAGTTCCGCACTATAGAGGCTGCATCCGCCTTTTCTCGCCGCAGATCGATCAGCCCACCGCGCGACCAGAGTCCGATATTAGGCAAGGTTAGATTTTCGCGCATCGTCATGCCAGTGAGGAGGCCTTCATGCCGTCGGTCCTCGGGAATGATTGCGAACCCTTCACGTCTTGCAGCGCCTGGATTGGCAGGAGCGGACACCTGTCCCCGCAAGATGACTTCACCTGCACTCCGCGGCAAGGCTCCAATCAGAGCCATCGCCAATTCCGAACGACCTGCCCCCATTAAACCGGCAATGCCAAAAATTTCACCCCGTCTGACGGAAAAATCCACTCCACGAACAGCTTGCCCCTGTTGGAGCCCCCTTACTTCAATCAGTACCTCCCCCAGTGGGAGGGCTTCTTTCGGATAAAGTTGGGAAATGTCTCGCCCGACCATCAGTTGCACAATGTCCGAGCGGCTCGTGCCCAGCGCATCACGTGTTTCGACAAGACGTCCGTCACGTAAGACGGTGATGCGGTCGACCAGATCCAGTACTTCATCGAGATAATGTGAAATATAGATGATTGTTACACCTTGATCTCGCAACGAGCGGATCATGGTGAAAAGAAGCTCGGCTTCTTTCTCGCTTAACGATGCTGTTGGTTCATCCAGGATGAGAATCTTGGGATCGCGCAACAAGGCCGCGGCAATAGACACCTGTTCACGTTGCGCGACGCTCAAATCTCGCACTAGAGTGTCGGGAGTAAATGCCGCGCCTACACGCTCAAGAGCCGTCTCGGCGACGGCGGCCATGGCCCTCTTATCCAGAAAACCTCCGGACAATTTTTCATGTCCCAGAAAGATATTCTGGGTGACATCGAATTGCGCAACTAGCTGTTGGTCTTGATGAACAATAGTGATGCCGTTCGCTTCAGCGTCCACCGCACTACGCATACGGACGGGGTTACCGTCAACGAATATCTCGCCGCCATCGGTCTGGTAAACACCAGTTAAAACTTTTACGAGCGTTGACTTGCCCGCGCCATTCTGACCCAGAAGAGCATGTATTTCACCCTTGCGGATCGAAAGCGACACATCACTGAGCGCCGTCACACCAGGAAAGATCTTGCGGATTGAACGGCATTCCAGCGCAGGCGCGGACGCGCTCCCCGCAGGCTTGCCCGTTTGGTGCGGAACCATGACAGATCCTCTTGCTTTATTTCACGTGTAAGGGCGCGAGCGTGTCCGCGCCCCGACCATAGTTCCGTTAGGGCAAAACGGGATGGACAACCTGAAGCTCACCGTCCTGCTTCCAGCGGCTTTCAACATCAGAACGCGCGATGGCAAGATCTTCCCAAACATTGGAGCCCCAGCGCTTTTCAGCCGCTGCTACCCCATTGGCGCGTGTGGCCAACCATGCATCGGTAAATAGCGTATCGGGAAATTCTTCCTTCCCCTCCAGCTTTTGGGCCAGAATCTCGGCGGCAAGAGCGCCAATACGCGGTACGTCCTGCACGACTGTCGCAATAAACGGGCTGTCGACGTCCAGCAACATCTGGAAACCGACGCGATCTCCGTCAATTGAAGCGACCTTGATTTCATTGCGGCCATTGCGTCGGATGGACTCCACCGCGCCAGAAACCAACAAATCATAAGCGCCCCACACGGCGGCGATGCTGCCGGGCTCGGGATTGGCGGTCAGAATATCTTCCATCTGCGACTGAACTCGCGCGACGCTATGCTCGGTCGGCACTTCATGCAGCTTAACCTGCGGATAGTCGGCGACAATCGCCTGGAGGATACGCTTGCGTGTTTCGAGCAAGGGGGCGCCTGGCACCCAGAAAACATAGATATCGCCTTTATAGTGGATACTAGAGAGCAGCGCCCGGCTCATAATTGCAGACATGAGAGGATCGTCACCGCCGACATCGGCGACTGAGCCTTCGACCTTCGAGCCAATTGAGGTTGTGACGACTGGAATACCGGCTGCGCTCGCCTTCTTCACGATTGGCACCAACTGCTGAGCGTCGCCCAGTTGGACGATAATCCCCGAAACGCCTGAATTGATGAGGCTTTCAATGTTTTCATTGTGCTTGCGCGGGTCAGCTCCGCCGTCAGTCACGACGACTTGAGCGCCGTCTTTTTCCAATAGTGATTGTGCACCCGCGATGATGTCGCGGTTGTAATCGTTGGTAATTTCGCGTGCCGCAATGCCAATTTTCTTGCCGTTGAGCGCCTGAGCGTGCGCCATGAACGGCGCATACAAGACGGACGCCGACACAACTATTGCGCAAATCGTGCTTCGAAACATGGAAACCTCCCTAGAGCCCTCCCGGCTCTTTATTCGATCATTTAATCGATAGTCGATTATTTGATCGATTAAAGTTCGAAAGTCAAGCGGATAACCAAGGCAATAATGGACCCATTCAAAAGATAGATATACTAGGTCACTGAGTTTTGCCCAGTTGTCGATTAATTACTCGCCGCATCCAAGAGTGTTGGTCCGAAATGGCATTTTAATGAAGTAGCCTCGCCAGATCTGGTTTGACTGACCTATTTGTCGATGTGGTCAACTTCTCCAATAGGACAACGCAGAGCACGGCGGCCGCAGTTCAGCGATCTGCTGTCCTTATGCCGACGCCGCGCCAGAAGCGGCCGACACCTCGATGAGGGGTAATTTCTTCGCATAGAAAGGAGCTCATCCGCGGCCTGACCCAGATTCTGATGACTAGAATGGGGCCGACTACGGGAGCCCGCCTGATGGCTTTATCCGGCAAAACCTAAAACTCTAAAATTGCACGCAACCGTTTTTCATGTAGATTTCTTCTACTGAACGCTGGGGGAAGTCTTGCCGTCAACAACAACTATTTGGAATCCCGACGACTGGGAGGTATTCGCGCTTGGGCTGCTGAATTGTCGACATGGTGCTTTAAACGTTCAAAAGGTACCCGCCAAGGATCAAGGCGATCTTGGTATCGACTACTACTGCAATAAAGACAGTGTCGCATATCAGTGTTACGCGGTAGAAGAACCTATCGGAGTAGCTGAACGCGCGAAGAAGCAGAAAGATAAGATTACCAAGGATCTGGGTAAACTTCAAAAAAACAACGTTATCGTATCGAAACTCTTCCTCGGCGCGCCGATAAAGAGATGGGTTCTGCTCAGCCCATTACACGATAGTGTCCGTCGTCGAATGATTTGAGACTATTTGTGCTTTTGAAGATTGGAGTTTCCGGCTCGGTTTAGGGGTTGATTTA
>NZ_VEWK01000027.1 GCF_006376675.1 Brucella pecoris | reverse complement strand
ATAGGCCGGATAGATTCACGCATCCAATGCCGAGTTGCCGCCAAATGTTCTTCTCGCCCGGGAGGCGTCCATAGATTATCGTAGACGCCGCGCGTGCAGGCCCCGCCGAAGAAGGCGAATGCCCGGTCATGGGCATCGAAGACCATCTCCTGCGTCTCGCGCGGATAGGCTCTCACATACATCATCCGGCTGTGGCAGAGCCGGACATGCGCCACCTTTACCGTCGTCGTCACGCCGTTCAGCACGACGATCTCGTGGCTCCAGTCGAACTGGTAGGCCTCGCCCGGCGCATAATAGAGCGGCACGTAGGCTTCCGCCGTAACCGAGCCGCGTTCCTTCGCCCAGGTTCGGGCGTAGCGCCGGACTGTGTCGTAACCGCCCTCGTAGCCGAGGTCGCGCAGGTCCTCGAATATCCGGATCAGTGTCAGCCGCTCGCGGGAAGCCTTCGCCTCATTGGCGAGCAGCATTCCATCGAGCTGATCGCGCCAGGGGCCGAGCTTCGGCTGAGGTTGACGGGTCCGCTCATATTTGAACTCCGTCTCATCGCTGCGCAGAACCTTCCGCACCACTTTCCGCGATATGCCAAGCTCCCGGCAGATCGCCTTGATCGACTTGCCCTGCACACGGGAAAGCCGACGTATCTTTAGAATTGTCTCCACAACAAGCATCCAAATAAAAAGCAACGGTGTTAGGCGTCAAGCACCGTTGCGTTGGCGTCTCGCATTCTAGCATTTAGGATGATGATCATTTTACGCATGACGGCGACAAGTGCGACCTTTCCGGGCTTTCCTTGCTGCTTGAGACGCGTGAAGAATGCCTTCATGTCGGGATCGAAACGAATGGCAGGCAGCGCTGCGACGTAAAGCGCGTCGCGCAGATGTCTTCTACCACCTGCAATCATGCGCTTGCCGCGCATCAGACCACTATCGCGATTAAGCGGCGCAACGCCAACCAGCTTGGCAATTTGTCCTTTGTCAGTATGCCCCAGTTCCGGCAGGTCGGCCAGGATGAAGCATGCCGTTCGTAGGCCGATCCCCTTGAGCGACATCAAAACCTCGGCCTTCCGGCCCAACTCTGCATCCGCTTTCAGGCAAGCAGTCATTTCATCCACGATAGCCTGACGCTGATCGAGCAGGAAACGCAGGCTTTCCTCGATCCAGACTTTCGTTCGCCCGGTCAACTTCTCCCGGCGATTTTTCTCCTGCACGATCATGTGCGACAATTGTCTGTAACGACTGACAAAATCCGCCAGAGCCCGCTCCTGAGAAGAGCGTTGTGGCAGAATTCTTGTTTCCATGCGCCTTGCATAATCGGCAAGAATGAAGGCGTCGATCCTGTCGGTCTTGGAGAGTTGGCCACAGGCACGTGCAAACTGCCTGATCTGCTTCGCATTGACCTTGGCGACAGGCAATCGCGCGGCCTGCAAGGCGGCAACGACAAGGCGCTCGTAACCGCCGGTCGGTTCGAGAACCAGACGTTCAATATCGTCCACAGTTGCGAGAAAGGCGAGAAAACTGGCAATGCCTGCTGCCGTATTTTGATAGGTTACTGTCTGGCCATCCGGCAGAACGCAGGCATCCAAAGACGATTTTGATATGTCGATGCCGACAAAACGGCTAGTATAAGACATGAGGCTGGTCTCCCTTATACACGAGCGCGAAGCTCCCTCAACGGTGCGACAAGACCTCAAAAGCTGCAAAGGGTTCTGCTTTTTTACGAACGAAAGTTCACGCCCCGATGGGCTCAACCGCTTTGCAGCAGCCATTGCGGTGTTGCATTCACCACAATGACATAGAGGCCGGAACGAAGTTTAACGTTCCGGCCTCAAATGTATAAGCCTCCGATGAAACCGGAGGCTGTTGTAACCCCATCGCAGATGGGGGTCCCGTTTGGACGCCGATCACCCCATTTGCGGGGTCCTTATTCCATGCCTAATCACACCGGAGAAGACACGATGGTGGTAGTAGCGGACAAGCTTGCCGAACTTGTTGCGGCTTAGGCTTAGCTGTAGACTGTCATCTTTTCCACTGTGGCCAATCTCAGATTAAGTGCCAAAATCGAACCCGGAATCTCAGATTAAGTGCCCTCTCTCAATTTAGATGCCGGGCTATCTTGTTAAAACTATTAGTTCCGGAGTCTTGTGATTAAATGCAAAACGACATCAGGCCTTCGCGGGATATGTCCTGCCTCTGACCGATCGGTGGCGGGCAGAACGCTTCCTCGCGACTTAACGCCGATGCCAAAGTCCGCGGCCGTCATATGCGGCCCCGCTTGCTTCTCGGCAGATGTTCAACGGACTTTTGCGAACGCATTCCGCGCCCCATGTCAGTTACCGAGCAAGGGACAGACTAGAGCGCAGTAAAGTCGACCGAGCCGCCCATTTCCGCCATCAAATCTCGGAGCCGTGGGGCCTGCGTTCGCGGCAGCGCGATCGCCAACAGGCGCTGCGCCCGCGACGCCCCCACATAGATCTTGCGCGCTTCCTCATTGTCGACCGCTGCGTCCCCCGTCAGAAAATCAACGATGCCCTTCGCAGTGCTCGGCGACATCACCACGCATATCGCTGGAAATTCCATGCCCTTCACACTGTGAATTGTCCGCGCGGCGTGGCCGGATGGGGGCGCGACCGACAATGCCTTGTCCAGATCGCCATTGCGGCGAAGCCGCTGATTGATTGACGGGCCGCCGGCCGGCAGCAACGGCGCGAGCAGACGACGGGCTTCATCGTGCCACGCCTCGGCCGTTGCAAACCGTTCCGGACTGAACTTCAGGGCGTGCGCCAACGCGAGTGCTGCAGGGCGCCACGACTGCGGGCTGACGTCTGTATCCGTGAGATGCTGGTGATAGGTCTTTCCGCCCATGCCGCCACCCAATTCGAGCATGATGCGGTGGATCGCGACAAGCGCCTCCTTTCGACCGCCAATCTCGAACGAGAAGTGAAAATCGCTCACCGCAACTGCAAGCCTGTAACTGAGATCGCGAACGCCCGTATCCTGGGGATGTCCGAGTGCGTTCGCGCCTGTTCGCCTTGTCGCCGAAACGATAGGGCAATCCTGTGCCGCGAACCCCATAGCCCGCACGAGTTCTTGGAATTTCGCCCCGATCGTCGAAGGAACGCCCCTTCCTGAATAAGACAGGATCTGAACCGCCTTCGGTTCGTCCCGACACTCGCCCAGCGCTTCGTCGATCGCAGCACGCATATTGGGCGCGCGCAACGCCACCAAGCACTTCGTGATGTGGCCGCTGGATCGGAAGTTTCCGCTCATGGGAAGACGCTCGGCTTCGCCGAACTTCTCCGCGAATTGCGAAAGCTCGCGGGTTACGCCGCCGCGAAAGCTGTAGATTGCCTGGTTGGGGTCGCAGATCACCTTCACGGGCACGCCGGCCGTCCGCAACCAGTCGATGATCTCCAGGTCGACCGGATTGCAGTCTTGTGCCTCGTCTACGATGAGCTCGAGGAAGCGCGCCGCCAGCGCCCGGCCGAGGACTGCGCCCCGCGCCGGATCGCGCAGCCGGGTAAGCGCCATGGATCGCGCGTCGGTGAAGTCGAGTTCGCCGCGCTCCAAGAAGCGCGCTCGTGCGTTCCGGGCCGCAGTTTCATGCGCCTTGAGCTGCCCGCGAAAGCCATGGCGCTGAATTAGCGCCGGGATTGCCTCCCCCGTTGTGCGATCGAAGCATTCCAGCGGCAACGCCTGCGCCCCGGCAAACGGCTGAATAATGCGGTCATCCTTGTCCGGGATGAGTTTCGGCTTCGCGGCGCAGCCATCGATCGCGAAGGGTGCGATGAGGAACTGCCAGAGAAACCCATCAAATGTGCCGATGAAGTGAGGAAAAGCCGGCGTACCGATCAGGCCTTCGCGGCGCAGTCGATCATCCAGCTCCGAGACCGCAGCGATCGTGAAGGAGAGGAAAGCGATTGCGCCACTCGTGGCCCCACCATTTAGAAGCTTGCGCGCTCGCTCCACCATGACACGGGTCTTGCCCGCACCCGGACACGCCGCGATGAAGGCAGATCCCGAATGCTCGATCACGCGCTTCTGCTCATAAGTCGGCTTGAACGGCGCCGCGATCATTTCACGAGCGCCTCTATCGCCGTCTTCAAATAGCCCGGTACTGTGAACGCCGCGCCGTTGTTGATTTCCTCAGCGACTAGCTGGGCAAAATCACCTTTGCGCGTCGTCTCGAACAATCTTTGAATTGCTACCGCCTGTGCAGCGCCGGCCTGCCCGACGGCGGCCTCCCACTTGTCAGCAGAGCGCGGGTGGAGCTTTACATAGGCCCCCTTAAGCAGAGCCCCGTTCCCTGCTTGCACCAATTCTGCCTCGAGCGAATAGTCGTTGATCACGACCTCAAGCAGATCACTTGCGCCAAGTTCTGCGGCGGCCGCCTCCAGATCGCGCTTGCGTCCGGTGCCTGGCGTCATTGCCCCGTCAGCAACCTCGCCACCGTCGCCGTCCGTCAAGACGACGAGCCGATCCGCGATCCGCACCTCATTGTAGGGTGAGAGGAGCAACTTGGCGTAAGGCTCAAAGTCAACGCCATCAATCGGGACGAACACCGCCGAGCGAAACAGGCGGAGCTTCTCCGGTTCGCCTTTCAGGACGACCTTCTTCGCGATGACCGGAAGCAAAAGCGCTTCAGCGATCCCCTCGACGAGGAGCACGCGACCACCGAACAGGAGAGCCGATTTGGTCACGTCGAGATAGCGATCGACCTTGCGACGCTCGACCGGATTGAGCGCTAATGCACTGAGCGGAATGCAGCGTGTTTCTCGCCTCGGCCTGCCCACCGGCATCACGGGACTCGGCTCGATTTCCGGCATGATCTCGGCTGGAACGCCGGCGAGCGCATGCGGCTCTTTCTCCGCAACAGCCGCCTCGGCCAAATCTGGCGAGGGAAGAAACGATCGGAAAAAGACGAGCTTCTTGCTTTCCACCCACGCCGAAAGGTTCGGCGAATGGGTTGCTACGATCACCTGCAGCTCGCCCGCCGGACCTTGAATATCAGCGCGCGGCTTACGCGATTTCTCGGCCTGCTCGTCAAGGAAGCTGAGCACAGCCGCCTGGAGCTGGGGGTGGAGATGGGCTTCCGGCTCCTCGACCAGGAACAGCGTCAAATCGGCGTCGTTGACCTTTTCGAGCTCGACCGCGATCGTCGCCATATAGAGAAGGTTCGCGTAGCCGTGTCCCGAATAACGAAGATCCTCGGGCTCGATGCCGTGATCGGAGAGCTTGAAGCGGAGGTCGCGCGCGATATCGATGAGCTTCTCATCATTTGCGAAGCCCAGGGATGCAGCTTGCCGCCGCACGCCAGCAGTCAACGCGCTAAGCCCGACTTCCACAGCGCCCCCGACTCTACCAAGAATCTCCGATTCCACACCGCGCCGAAGTGCCTTAGCCAAGGCCTCCGGCTTTTCGCCATCAAGGAAGTGATTGAGAAGTGCGTAGATGCGAGTCGGATTGCCGGATGCCAGGGCCCGCTTTGCGTCGCGCAACGGCGGCAAATAGACATGCCGGACCATGTCGTGACATCCGGGCTCCGGATTGCCCTGCTGATGCCCGCCCCACAAGACCGGACGCACGGGGAAGCGGCCAGTGGTCTCATCATATTTGAGACCGAAAATGCAGCCGGAGATCGCGGCGTCGGTCGCCGCTGAAATCATCCGGCCTTGTTGTGCCGGAGTTAGCTCGGTGAAGGTCGCGGTCAGCTCGAACTTTCTCTCGTCGCTACCAAATCGGATGTCCGTCGTCTCACAATAGAGTTCCCGGCGCCCACCAAGTGGCGCCGTTAAAAGCCGTATCGCATCAATTGCGTTGCTTTTTCCGCCGTTGTTTTCTCCAACAAGGATTGTCAGATCCTTGCAAAGAGGAATTTCGGACTGACCAAAAGAACGGAAATTACTGAGACTAAGATTTTTGAGATACATGCTCCCTCCGGCCCAGCGCGTACTATCGACCGCGCGAATCTTTATTGTATTTGAGCAAAGGAATAGGCGGTCGCCAATAGCGCCCCCTCCGAACTTGGCGAGCAAGGACATTGCCAGAGGAGCGACTTCGAAATTGAGGCCGATCTCGCCCAGCCTCAGATTTGCTTAGCCGAGGCACACCAGGTCTCTCGCACCCCGCCGGTTGCAGGGCGCGCGACTACGGTCCGGTGACTGAAACGGCGGCGAAGCGCGTACCTTTCAAGGCGGCGACGGTCGCGTCTCTGTTGCCGCCCGGAGCAACATGGACGCCGGTCAATTGCAGATCGCAAAAGCCATTGGGTTGGTCGATCGGGATCGGCCAGTAGTCGGAGGCGCCATCGTTTCGGGCGAGGTCAATACCATCCGGATGCCGTTTGACGAGAAGGCGGACCTCGTCTTCCAATGCAACGGTCCAATCCAGATAGAACGCGCCGGCGCGCGAGATCGTCCAGGGATTGAACGGAGGCTCTCCTGCAGCTCGCAGCGCATCGTTTATTTCTTGTAGGAGTGTCATCGATCCGCTGGTTTCGTAATAGATCGGCCGAAGCGCGGCGGCGGGTTTAGGTGTAACTTTGAGTTCGAGACGCACTCCGGTGCCCCCGCCAAATGCTCCCCACATCAGCAGCGGATCCTTTGGGGGCACCCGCGTCAGGGAGGCATAAAATAGGTCATCAGACAGGGTCCTATAAAACTCTTCGCCCTGTGATTTGTCTAGATAACCGTCAAGCGCGTGTGACTTGGCGAATGCCGCAAGCTCTCCACCCTGGCCAAGCCGGTTGCGGACCGGATAGAGCCGAAGCTCGCCCGAGGAGACAATCCCCTGAAATCCGCTGAACCCAGTATAATGGTAGACCGTGCTCGGTGTGGGCTCATGGGGAAACATGAAATCCAGTACGGTTGCCGAAAGGCGGGCAGGTTGGGACGTGAGTTCGATTATCACCGCCTTGCACAGGTGAAAGTCCATGCGGTTTATGGCCAACACAATTCCATGACGAGCGAGAACGCGGCCGAAAATATCAACAATATTGTCGCGTCGGGCCATCTCATCAAGAATCCCTGCTGCACTCATATCGCGTCCTTCTAATGCCTTGAGGTTAGTGCTGATCTGCCGCGCTTAACAATGATACCTCAGCGACGATCGCATCAAGGACCTGATTGAGCTTGGAGAGATCATAGTTCCCTGACATCAATTCTTGAGCATCATGCTTCATGAAATGGCGGTCATAGGATTCCTTGTGCTCCAATGCGCCGTGCCACAATCCTATCTCGCGCTTGAAGTTGCTCCAGATCACCTGCGGCGGCGGGTAGCCGGGCAGATTCAAATCGAGATAGCATTCGATCGCCGCGGCGCGGCCATTGATGTCACAGTTGCTGAGCCCCTCTGGGCCAAGTGCCGGAAACCTCCGCAGTTCCTCAACATCCGGCAAAACCATGCTGCGCAGGTTGGCCGACATATTCAGCTCCTTGAGCTTGCGGTACGCATCCACCCCTTCCGCATCGTTGTCGAGAAGGAACAGCACCTGGTTCTGTATATCAATCCGCACCAGTCCCTCGGCAAACCGTACCATATTGCCGGTGCCCCAAAAGTGGTGCCGCTCATCGCCGTCAATAAAGCGAAAGAAATCCGCGACGTCGGGCCGAAGGAGGTCGAGCGCACGGCGCAGGATCCGAGAATCCGACGCACCTTCAGTCGCGACCAGGATAGTCTGCTTTCTGTCTGCGCCGGCGACAAAGTTCTCCCGTGCGGCCCAACCTGCATTAACGAGATCGCCGAACTGCCATATCACCTCCGCCTCCGCATTCCGCGGATCCTGAGCGAAGATTAAGAGCATCGAAGCAGCGCTCAGGATGCAGATTTTTGACGACAGGTAGCTCGCTTCAGACCAATAGGAGTTGGAGTTTTCGGTGCAGGGGACACGGGCAAATTTCTCCGCAAGGATGGCGAAGCGCCCTTGCGAAACGATGTCGCGGTCGTCGGTCTCGTACTCCACATACTTCTGTGCGAGGCTTGTCAGGGGGAAGTGATTGGCAAGAGCGCAGAATTCCTCGAAGGTTAAACGCTCTGGCCTCCGTCCGTTCGCGACCATCGCTGTAATGTCTGCCGACTCAGCCGCGAGAGCCTCATATTCCGCTTTGGCGGTCTCTAGGCTATGCCCGAGTATCTGCAGTCTCGGAACGACCCGCGACAGTGGACGAACGAAGGAAAGCTCGCTCTCAGCGAGCTCGTCTTCCTCTTCAGGATGTTCGGCATAGTAATCGTAGTCTACGCCGTCGCATGGACGGCGCGCCAAATCCTGACTTTGAAAAAGGTAGCCGTAATCGTGCCCCATATTGTTTTTGGTATAGTCGAGGGAGACGCCACCCACCTTCAGTTCAATCGAAGTGCCCATGGGTCAGGTCTTGTCGCCTCCGGAGTCCTTGCGGGTCTCCGAGGTAATCTCCTCGATCTCCCGCCGCTGCTCGGCGTGTTTCGTGGGGTTTTGCTCCTTTAGCTTCTGCAAATTTAGGAGCTTCCAGCGCACGGCTGGCAGCTCCGCGGCCCGTGGTAGCCCGATGGCTTCGAAATCCGGTTCGCCGTCGTGGAGCGACAGCAGGAAGCGCATCGGCTTGTCGTCCAGCTTCGCGAGAATATCGGCCGTCATCTGGCTTCTCGCGGCTTTCAGGTCGTCGAGGCTGACGGGCTCGATCGTCATCCCCTCAAATTCCTTCACAAAGGCCTCGTCGAGCTCTGCGAGCGACGGCCGCACAAGCTCGTGCGGCGGGCGTCCGGAGCTGGCGACGTAGATCAGGAATGTCCGGAACAGCGCGTCCGTCATCCCCTCGTTTTCATAGAGCAGCTTCACATCGAACAGGTCTCGCGGATGCTGTCGGTCTACCGCCGCATGGAGCTTTCCGCCGAACAGGTCCTCGAACGAGACAACCTGCATCTCGGCGAAACCGAATTCATCCTCTACGGCCGCGCTCACGCGTCGGCGTTCGGGTGGATGGACAGTTCCGCGCGCGACGGGAGATGTCTCGACCTTTATTTCGGCATTGCCCTGACGGACGAGGAGGCGGGTGTCGTTGTTGCCGCCGCCGGCGATCCGTTGGACGCTCGCGCCGCGCAGATTGCCCATCACGTCTTCGCGGATGCGCTCCAGTGTCGTGTCGATGTTTTTCAACGTCGTTTCACGGTCCTCAATCGGCAGATAGGTCAGGTCGATATCGACCGAGAGCCGCGGCATGTCGCGATAGAAGAGGTTGATCGCTGTTCCACCCTTCAGCGCGAAGGCCTCGTGGCGGGCGATGTAAGGAAGCGTCCGCACCAAGAGGTCGACTTGGCGCATGTATTGGTCACGGGCCATGTTGGGCCTCCTTTGGCATCAAGTCGGCCGGGACTGTGATGCGATAGTCGGGGTGCAACCGGCCACCAGGTGTAAGCGCCCGGTCGCCCTTGCCGAGATCGATGGATGAGGTTTCGACGTGCCGGCGCCAGGCATGATTATGCTTGTCGGCAAACACGAAGAAGAGGCGCTTGGCTTTGACGCTTCGGCACTGGGTGAGGAGTGTCGTTAGCAATCTCGGGCGCAGATTGGCGAGGCTCTCGAACGCCACGTCCACCTTGTGGAAACTTTCCCCCTTCGGCACCTCTTCGATCATTTCAAGGATCGCGCGCTCTGGTGAGGACATCGGTATTGGCCAGCGCCATGGGCTTTGCGCCAGTTCCGGGTCGTCGCCGTTGGAAAGGTCGAAATCCACGTCTTCAACGCCGGTCGATCCGTCGCCGAACAAGACGTTACTCTTGGTCTTCACATCGGCGTCCGTCCGGAGTTTCGATAGCCATGTCGGGATATCGGATCCGTAGAGATAGAGGGCAAATTCGCCGCCGAATGACAGGTAGTGGGCATGTCCCCTCAAGGAGAGTGAGCTCGCCCCGCCGACATGAAATTTGCGTCGCATGAGCCAGACAGCCGAGAGCAGGGGGATTTTCCAGCCGACGACAGCTTCTGGATTGGCGTCCGAGGAAAATGGGCGACGGTACACGCCTGACATGACCGGCTCTAGCCAACCTTGTTTGACATAGCCTGAAACAGACTGCCGCGAGATTGCATGACGGCTCATCCACCCCGAATCCACCAGGAAACCGGGAGGGACTTCCTGCAGAAGCTGCTTTAGCTTTGTCTCTGGCTGTCCATTCATGTTTGACATTATGGCATAAGATTAAAGCTTGTGCGACCCGAACTTTACAAGATGCCAAATTTGTCAATTCAAGATAGTCCAGATGCGTGGATCTCAAAGTCGGAGGGGGACGGGCGCCCCCTCCGGGCCGGGCTGTTGGCAGAGCTGAAGCCCCGGCGGGTCTTCCCCCATGTGGGCGGCCATCCCTGACGCAGACTAGACGAGCACCCAAACCCGCAGCGTTATCCTCGTCGACTGGTATGTCGACAAGCTTCCGGCGATCTTGATCTTTAAGAAGCTTGCGCTTTGCCATCGCCCGACTCCATTGATGAGCAATCTGCTCGAAGCGTTGTCGAGTCGGGCCGGACAGAGAAATCAAAATTGGCGCATGTCGATGGCAATCCACAGGGATCGGATGTTGCACATCCGATCTACGGTATCGTTCCGGTTTCGTTCGACCTTAGCGTACGTGTGTGGAAGGCTCCCGCGTTGAGGGAAAATGGCTTCGTTATGCAGCGCGTCTCGAGTGCAGTCGTGTGTCCGGCCTTTGATGCAGCCCTTCTTTCGACTGCTGGCCTTGAAGGGTTCCGCCAGGATCGTGCCCCCAATCGATTAGACGGACTTTGATGTCCGCTACGCTAAACGGGTTCGGCCGATCCATCAGGATCGAGTTGCTGCCTTCACTTACCTCTTTCGCCTCAAACTTCGAACGGCCTCAGCTATTTACGGGCTGAACCGCTCTCAGATCGTTGATTTCCTCATATTCGCCACCTCGGGTCATGATCGACCACGCTATACGAGCCATCTTGTTGGCAAGTGCGACGGCTGGGACCTTTGGCGGCCGACGTCTCAACAAGCCACCAATCCATCCTGTGCCACTACCTCCGTCGCGACGAATGTAGCGTAAAACAGAGGTTGCACCGAGCACCAATAATTGCCGGATATATGGATTTCCTTGTTTGCTGATGTGGCCAAGCCGCGCCTTGCCTCCGGAGGAGTTCTGCCGTGGTACTAAGCCGAGCCAAGCGGCAAAATGTCTCCCTGACTTGAAAGCCTGCGGATCGGGAACAATCGACGACAGGGCCGACGCTGTGACAAACCCTACTCCAGGTATGGTTTCCAGTCGGTTCGATAGGTCATTTTTGTAATGCCAGGAGATCAGCTTCTTTTCGATTGCCTCAAGACGTTGCGCCAGGTCGCAAACTAACTTAGCCAGCGCCTCAAGGACGAACCGGGCAAGCTCCGGGAGATCTGATCGCTCACCTTGAGCAAGCTCACGGACAACGCGTGCCATCTGAGCAATTCCGACACCAATCGAAATGCCAAGCTCGGCAAGATGGGCACGGATGGAGTGCAGAAGCATCGTGCGTTGCTTGATGAGCAGAGCTCTTGAACGGTGCAACATCGCCGCTGACTGCTGCTCTACGGACTTCACCGGCACGAAACGCATTGTTGGTCGCATCACTGCTTCACAGATCGCCTCAGCGTCCGCGGCGTCATTTTTCTGCCTTTTGACGTAAGGCTTCACATAGGCTGGCGGCATCAGCCGCACATCATGCCCGAGAGCAGAAAGCTCGCGTGCCCAATAATGAGCGGTTCCGCAAGCCTCGATGCCGATGATGCAGGGTGGTACCTGCGCAAAGAATTTCAGCATCTGTTGGCGTCGCAACTGTCGCCGTACCACTACATTGCCGCCGTGATCAATCGCATGAACTTGAAACACCGACTTCGCTATATCGATGCCAATAGTAGAGATCTCTTCCATTTGAACGCTCCCGGTTTGTCCATCCTAACCGATGCCATCTTAGCACCGGCGGAGCGGGAGCCTTCCATCCCATCGATTTCGGACTGCTCTTGTTCTGACCCCAATAAGGTCGCGCGCTGCCTGCCGGGCGAGTTGCCGGACGAGATCGGCGAGGCGGGGGTCGGGTTTGCGGGTGCCAGCAACGCGCGCAATGGCTTCATCCGTGGTCTCGGTGACCAGCCGAAGCTTCGATGGGGTGGTTTGTCGTTGCCGTGCCATTCCCGTGCCGATCCCTGAAGAGCCTGCACAAAGACTACGCAGCATTTACAATGCGTTACAGAGAAGCGCCCGGCGGCGTTTGGCGGGGAATGGAGGGCTGGGTGGGGCATTGGCGTATTCCTGAGCAGCATGGCGTAGCAAAAATACTGGCGCGACGATGTGCGAATTTGCGGCTCGCCAGGGGATTTGAACATCTGCTCGCACAGCAAGACGTTCCAGCCATGTCCTGAGATCAGTCTAACGCGGAGACGCCGCGCATGGCAATGCGGGAAAATGGGCCGCGCCGATGGTGGTTGCTGGTCTCGATGGTGAACCCCTCAGCCCTCTCCGTTCCTCACAGGTCCGGCAGGCCGAGGCTGAGTTGCCGGGCAGCATCGTCAGAGGTGGTTCGGGAAATCTGACAGCCAGGATGAGCGGCTCTTTGCTGCGACCATCGCACTAGGCTCCAGACCCATTGATTTCAGGCGTTTGGCATGATTCAGGCTCCGCAAGGAGACCTGATCGATGAGCAATCTTTACTGGCTGAGCGATGCCCAGATGGAACGCCTGAAGCCGTTCTTTCCCAAGAGTCATCGCAAGCCCCGCGTCGATGATCGCCGCGTTCTCAGCGGCATAATCTTCATCAACCGCAATGGGTTGCGGTGGTGTGATGCGCCGAAGGAATACGGGCCCGCCAAGACCCTCTACAACCGTTGGAAGCGCTGGAGTGACAACGGGGTCTTCGCCCGGATCATGGTCGGCCTGGCCGCTGAGAGCGCCGAGCACAAGACGATCATGATCGATGCGACCTATCTCAAGGCACACCGCACGGCGTCGAGCCTGTGCGTGAAAAAGGGGGGCGCGCACGCCAGATCGGGCGGACAAAAGGCGGCATGAACACCAAACTGCACGCCGTTGCCGATGCCACGGGGCGGCCGATCGGGTTCTTCATGTCGGCCGGCCAGGTCAGCGACTACACAGGCGCCGCGGCTCTTCTGGGCAGTCTGCCGAAGGCGGGTTGGCTGCTGGCTAACAGGGGCTACGACGCTGATTGGTTCAGAGAAGCGTTGAAAGACAGGGGGATAAAGGTCTGCATCCCCGGTCGAAAGTCCCGCAGGAAGGCCGTCAAATACGACAAGCGGCGCTACAAACGGCGCAACCGCATCGAGATCATGTTCGGCCGTCTGAAGGATTGGCGGCGCGTCGCCACCCGATACGACCGCTGCCCGGAAACCTTCTTCTCCGCGATCATGCTCGCCGCAACCGTCTCGTTCTGGCTGTGAAATTCAATGAGTCTGGACCCTAGCTGACAATCCTCATTACTCTCAAAGAAGCGGTGCCCAAAGCCGCGCAAGAGGCGAACTGATCCGGATGTGAAGCGGCTGATCGACAAGCGCGCTGATCAGTTCATCGCTCTGTACAAAATCGTCAGACAGCATGCGCTCCACGTCGGACGCAAAGGCCCCGTCTGCGACGAAGACCATGCTCTCGAAATTGAGCCGGAAGGAACGGTTGTCGAGGTTCGCGGTCCCGACCGCTGCCAGATCGTCATCCACGAGAATGACCTTCTGGTGCAAAAAGCCGTCGCAATAGCGGAAGAACCGCACGCCTGTTGCACGCAATTCGTCGAAATAGGCGTGCGAAGCGAGCCACGGCAGATAATGGTCGATCGTGGAGGGGAGCAGAATCCGCACATCCCGACCTGCAAGGGCCGCAGAGACGAGCGCGGACATGATGTCGGTGTCCGGTACGAAATAGGGCGAGGCGATCCAGATCCTGTCCCGGGCAGCCGTGATCGCGGTGAAGAACATCAGGCTACCGCTGTCGATCGGGTCTCCGGGCCCCGTTGGCACTAGGGCTGCAAGCGTCGCGTTTTCCGGGTCCGTCGCGTCACCCGCCTCCCATGGCAAATCGTCCGTCAGGGACTCGCCGCTGGCCCAATGCCAGTCCTCCGCGAAAACGGCTTGTATCTGCCCCGCGACCGGCCCCCGGATCTCGACATGTGTGTCTCTCCAGCGGCCGAACTGCGGGTCAAGGCCGAGATACTCGTCGCCCACGTTGTGCCCGCCGACAAAGGCCACGTCACCGTCGACGACAACCGTTTTGCGATGATTACGAAAGTTGATCTCCAACCGCGATGTTGGACCTCTGGAGTGATCCGGGTTCAGCACGGCGACACCGGCGTCGCGCAATCTGGCGGCCCAGGCCTCCGGCAGTTTCTGGCTGCCCACCCCGTCATACATCACGCGGACCTTCACGCCGCGCGCGGCGGCAGCAACGAGGTGATCCGCCAAGCGCCGTCCAAGCCCGTCGTCTCGTATGATGTAGAACTGCACACATACGCTTTCGCGCGCGCTGTCGACCACTGCGCAGATGGCATCGAAGGTCGCGCCGCCGTCGATCAGCAGCCGGACCTCATTTCCGCCGGTAAAGGGCAGTCCCCCGATGCGTTCGAGCGCGCGCAGCGTTTTCTCCCGTTCAAACGGGAGGGTGCCTCTGCTCGCTTCGGTATCTTGTATGCTGAACAGGTCATGGCTTTCTCGCCATGCCGCGCGATAGTCGCGGACTTTGCGGCGACCGAGCACAAGGAAGGCTGGAACGCCGAACCACGGCGATGAAACGAGAAAGACGACCCAAGCGGCTGCACCCTGTGGCGTGCGCGCCGATGCAATCGCGGCCCAGACGCAATAGGCGACTGCCAAGGCGCCAAAAACAGCCAGTATTGTCGCAAGAACTGTCGTCACCTGGCGAGCGGCTCCCGAGTCAAAGAGTAAAATAGCGCGCTTATCGTAGCAGCGATTTTAGAAACGGAAATGGTCGTGTCGCGAAGGTGGTGGAAATTGCCGAGCAGCGGGCTCCGGGCATGTAACGTTGGCTCCAGTCAGGGGCGTTGATGATGTGACCGCCCCCCGACGGCATCGCTGTGCCAAGGTGGGTCTGCGAGGATCCACAGAGAGGAGCGGTCATGTCGGAGATTATCACGGTTGGGCTCGACCTGGCGAAGAATGTGTTTCAGGCGCATGGGGCTGATGCATCCGGGCGCGCGTTGCTGCGCAAGAAGCTGAGACGGGACCAAGTGCTGGCGTTTTTCGGTCAGTTGCCGCCCTGCGTGGTGGGGTAATCCTCCCCGTTTTAACGGGGTGCAGCCGTAGAACTCACGCGGCCATCTTCAGCTGGGCTTGTCGCAAACCTTGCAGTAGGCTGAGACTACCCCGCGAACGGTGGCATTTTCACGCTTTGTTAACCTTTTGAAGTCCGAAGAGGCGCCCGAGCAGGTCATTCTGGTCGTTGATTGTCCAGTCGCCGGAAAAGCCGAAGCCTTTGCGCAGCCACAACATCGCTTCGAACCCAGCGATCGTCCGGCGCGCCGTTTTGAATGACTGGAAGCAGCCGATCTTGGGCATGTTCTTCTTGACCCGGAAGTGGTCGCTCTCGATGCCTTGCTGGAGGTGCTTCGTGACATAATGTACCGGGCTCAGATGCAGGAGCCCGTCATCGATGGCTGTTTTGATCGTTGAAGGAAACGTGTTAGCGCCATCTGTACCGATCTTACCCGGCGATAGTAGCGGCTCATCCTTGAGCATCTTACGGAAGAAGCGCTTGGCGGCGTCGAGATCGCGCTTCGCGGTGAGCAAGAAGTCGACCGGGTTTCCGTGCTTGTCGATGGCGCGGTACAGGTATCGCCACTTGCCCCGGATCTTGACGTAGGTCTCGTCAATCCTGACTGAGCCACAATGCGGTCGGCGAAACTGGCGTAGGCGCTTCTCGATTACAGGTGCATAGGCGAGGACCCAGCGGTTGATTGTACTATGGTCGACCTCGAAGCCGCGCTCGCGGAACATCTCCTCGAGATCTCTGTAGCTGAGCGGATACCGTAGATACCATGTCACTGCCTGCACGATCAGCCATGCCTCGAAATGCCGCCCTTTGAAATCGTCCTTCGACTGGCGCTTCAGCTTTTCGGCAATGGCATTCAGAATCATGGCTACGCTCCGCTACATCGGGAGCTGAATTTCCACCGTTGTGGTCAGCAGCTAGTTAACCAAAAGAATTTGCGACACGCCCCGAAATACTCTCCGACTATAGCGTCATGCGTGATCAGGTGCGGGCGTGCTCTCAGTGATCTGAGAAACATAGTTATCTTGATGTTGACCCTGCTAAACCCTTAGCCCCGCCCATCTAACCATAAGACTACCGACCAGCATGCTCGCTCCAGTCGCGACAAGGAGGGGGCCGGCGAACTCGTCGGCTACAATGCCCGATGCCGCGGAAGCCGACAGCAGCATCAGGCTGAATTCTCCTCCGTGGCCCAGGATGATCCCAGTCCTCCATGCGGTCTGAAGCGACTCGCCGAATAGTCGGGCGACGACCAAAACGATCAGCGTCTTGCCCGCAAATATGATCGCGAGCCAGCTCAGCACGACTGGCCACGCATACGGGATAATCCAAAGTGGCAATTGCGTTCCGATGCCGACGAAGAAAATCCCGACAAACAAATCGCGGAAGGGCCGGATCTCGTTCTCGACGGCATGGCGCGCGTCACCCTCGCCGATGATCATGCCGGCCGCGAATGCGGCGAGTGCCGGAGAAAGACCGACGGAGGTCGCGACGATCGCAGACCCGAGCGCAATGGTGAGCGCGAGGAGTTGGGCGAGTTCCGGATCGCCACGCGACGCGACCCAACGGGCAAGCACCTGCAGGGGGCCACGGGCAATGAACAGAGCTGCAACCAATGCCGTAGAACTGGCGATGACCGTTATCACGCCATGTCCCTCGGCGGCTCCGCTCATCGAATCGTGCAGAAGCAGGAATGCAACAGCTGCCAAGTCTTGAAACAGAAGCACTGCAATGGACAGACGTCCTTGGGCCGATCCCAGAGCGTTCGCGCTTGCGAGCACCTTGAGGCACATGGCCGTGGATGACATGGCAACGGCCCCGCCGATGAGGATTGCGGGGACGGGCGCGAGATCGAAGATCAGACTCGCTACCAACGATACCGTTATCGTCGTGACTGCAACCTGCGCGGCTCCAAGACCGAAGACATGCTTCCTGAGCGTTACGAGCTTCTCGAACGAGAATTCCAGGCCAAGAGCGAACAGCAGGAGTACCACTCCGATCTCGCCAATGCTGCTCAGGGCAGCGCTCTCAGCAATCAGGCCGAGGCCGGCAGGTCCGATGATTATGCCGGCAAGAATGTAACCGACAATACTGGGCACGCCGATCCGTGAACATATCGTCACGAGCACGAACGCGGCAAAGACCAACAAGGCCGCACTTTCGACAAATCCAGTCACGCCATGCATGTTCTTCTCCTGATATCATGTCGCAGGAAATGCCAATACTTGTATACTCTAAACGTGCGACCGCGCCCACTGCGCTATCTGCGCGGCAGGCATTACACCGCTCGTCCTCGCGATTTCCTTGCCGTCCCTGAACAAGATCATGGTGGGAATGCCGCGGATCCCGTAACGGTCGGTGATCTGCTGTTCGGCTTCGGTATCGAGCTTGCCGAGACGGAACTGGGGTTCGAGCGAACGCGCCGCAGCCTCGAACTGAGGTGCCATCATCTTGCATGGCCCGCACCATTCCGCCCAGAAATCGACGAGCAGGGGCAGATCGGCATCGGCGTGTCGGTCGAAACTGGCGGCGGTCAGTGTGACTGGCCGGCCCTCGAACAGGGCGGCGCCGCAGCGGCCGCAGCTGGGGTTATCCGTCAGTCGTTCCTGCGGCACGCGATTGACGGAACTGCATTTCGGGCAAGCAACGGTGGGCATTCTGTTCTCCCTTTGAGTGTCGTTTCGGAGGGGCAGGCAGGGCGGCGCCGTTCAGCGCGAGGTCGTGGCCCGCCGGGCCTCTCGGTGGCGGGGTTCGGGCAGGTATTCGACGCCGCCGCCCAGACGGCGGACGGGCTGCGGATAGAGGGTCATCAGCTCGAGTATTTCTTCGGGCATGTCGGTCCGTACCGGCAGCCCCATCTCGCGCGCCTCTTCCGCAGAGATAGGGTAGTCGTGCGTCCAGGTGCCGGTGGCCAGCTGCGCCGCCAATGTCGCCGCCTTTTCCTCGTCCATCTTGTCGGTCAGGAGCCGTCGCGCTACGGTCTCGACTTGGGCGATCGCCTTTCGACCGACATCGGCCAAGACCAACGTCTGGTCGTCGATTTCCGTGATCGGCTTTTG
>NZ_VEWK01000026.1 GCF_006376675.1 Brucella pecoris | reverse complement strand
CAGCACGCCAGATGCGAAGAGCAGCCAAGACAACCCGATCGCGACGCTCCAGCGCGAAATGAACCATGTGTTCGAGAGTTTCTGGGATCGGGCCGGTCATTTCGAATGGCCCTGGGGCAGTGGAGAGACGAAGTCCGACGTGGTTGAGACCGACAACGCGATCGAAGTGTCGATCGAACTGCCGGGCATGGAGATCAAGGACATCGAGGTGACGGTCAACGATGACATGTTGACTGTGAAGGGGGAGAAGAAGATCGAGCGCCAGGAGGAGAAGAAGGGATACTACCTCTCCGAGCGCAGCTACGGCGCGATCTACCGGACAATTCCGCTCCCCCCCGGCGTGGATGGCGAAAAGGCGCAAGCATCCTTCAAGAACGGGGTTCTGACGATCAAGCTGGCACAGACTCCCGAGGCGCAGGCCAAGGTCAAGCGCATCGAGGTCAAGAACGGCTGATTTGCCACATGGGGTGTCGCCGGTTTGCGGCGTCCCCTCCGCTCCGTGCGATATCGCACCGTCTGGCAAAGCCCCGGGGAGCTTGTCTCTCCAGGGCGGCTTTCGAGAGGCAATCATGAAAGACTTGCAACGATCTGGGCTGACCCGTGAACAATGGTCGGCGATGACGCTCTACGAGAAGTTCGAGCAAGTTGTCATTCTCGTCCTCAGCGTCATCATTGCGGCGATCGTCGTGGCGTCGGTCTGGGCGCTGATGCGCGAAGTCGTGAACCGCTTGCTTCTGGGGGCATTTGACACTCTCGACTACGCCACCTTCCAGGTGGTGTTCGGCATGGTCTTCACCGTGGTGATCGCGCTCGAGTTCAAGCGCTCCCTTCTTGTTGCGACCGAACGCAGCTTGGGGTCGTTTGCAGGAGGGGGCGGAATCCTACGCTAAGACTTTGGCCAGCGATATTCTCCGGTGAGATTGATGTGCTCCCATCCGAGAGGTGAGACGTGAGCCAGAACATCGGGCGATATCAGTTTTCCATCGCGTTTCTGGTTAGCGACGACTTCACCCAGCTTCATGGTGTTCCAGAAGATGATAATTGCCGCGAGCAGGTTCATGCCAGCGATTCGGTAGTGCTGGCCTTCGGCGGAACGATCGCGGATTTCGCCCCGGCGATGGAAGCTGATGGCCCGCTTCAGCGCGTGATGTGCCTCGCCCTTGTTGAGCCCTATCTGGGCGCGGCGTTGCAGATCGGCATCCAGAATCCAGTCGATCATGAACAGGGTGCGTTCGATGCGGCCGACCTCGCGCAAGGCCGTGGCCAGTTCGTTCTGCCGCGGATAGGAAGCGAGCTTACGCAAGATTTGGCTGGGCGCGATGCTTCCAGCGGCAATCGTAGCGGCGATGCGCAAGATATCAGGCCAATTCCGCTCGATTATGGCCTGATTGATCTTTCCGCCAATCAAGGTCTTCAAATGCGTCGGCGCGGACGAAGGATTGAATGCATATAGCCGCTTGGACGGAAGATCGCGAATCCGCGGGGCGAAGCGGTAGCCGAGAATGGCACATGCGGCAAATACGTGATCGGTAAAGCCACCCGTGTCGGTGAAATGCTCGCGGATATTGCGACCGGCATCGTTCATAAGCAGACCATCGAGGATGTATGGAGCTTCGCTCGCCGTTGCAGGAATCACCTGGGTTGCGAACGGCGCATACTGATCCGAGACATGACTGTAGGCTTTCAGGCCCGGGGTATTGCCATATTTAGCGTTGACCATATTCATGGCCTCACCTTGCTCTGTGGTGACAAAGAACTGACCATCGCTCGAAGCCGACGTACCCATGCCCCAAAACCGGGCCATGGGTAACGCCGCTTGCGCTTCGACAACCTTGGCCAGCGCCCGGTCGTAGGCTTCGCCTTCGACATACCATCGCCCTATGCGGATCAACTCCCAGAAAGTGTGGGTGTTCGTCGCGTCGGCCATCTTGCGCAGGCCGAGATTGACCCCCTCCGCAAGGATGACGTTCATCAGCCCGATCCGGTCAGCGCAAGGCGCTCCGGTGCGCAGATGCGTGAACGCTTCCGTGAAGCCAGTCGCTGCATCCGCTTCCAACAAGAGATCGGTGATGCGCGTGGGCGGGATCTGCTTGTAGAGATCAAGCACTAGATCTTCGGCGCCTGTCGGCGCGGCGGCTTCGAGCTTCTCAATATGCAGGACGCCGTTTTCGAGCGACCCGCCGGGAATCGTGCCCGAGCGTGCCGCACGGCCAAGCTCGCGCAACCGCATGTCGAGGCGAGCGTGCCGGTCTGCCAGCCATTCCTCCGGCCGCAATGGTACGGCGAGACGGCCGCTTTCCGCCACGGCTTGCGCCGGAACAAGTGCGTGTTTCAGATCGCCATAGCGCCGGGACTTGGCAAGCCAAACGTCCCCGGAGCGGAACGCATCGCGCAAATGGAACAGCACCGCGATCTCCCAGAGGCGACTATCACCAGCCGTCTGGGCACGAAGATGGCGATGCCATTTGGAGCTCGGTCGCAGGAAGCAGGTCAGCGCGGGATCGTTCAAACTAGTACGCAGGGCCGTCACCGCTTCTAGAAGCGGCAGCGCGACTGGCGCAGCCCGCAAATCGAGCAAGCGCAACATGCGAGGAGCGTACCGGCGGAAACGGTGATAGCCGTCGAGCACATGATTGAGCGGATCGGCAGTCATGGTGGCGGTTAGCCTGGCAGCCATCGCGACAAGAGTTTTAAATCCATCCCACCCTGATCCGCTCGCGATAACGTCGTTCAGCGACTGGCCGTCATCTCGTGCATCGACCAGGGCCCCTCCAATTGCAGCGAAGGATTTCAGGGTGTCGCGCACCGCGTTCGCCTCGTCAGCGACCTTCGCTTGGCAAATGCGCTCCGACGCCCGGTAGAGACGGCCGACGATCCGGTCGTGGGTTTCGACCACGGCATCAGCAAGCATCGCCTGCCATTCAGACGCGCACACCGCCAGAATCGCAAGCCGCCTGTCTTCCGGGAGATCACGCATGCCGTCGGCGTAATACCGTTCGCCCTGCCTGCGCAAACGCGTCACCCGATGAGCAGGAACACCAGCAAGCATATCCTCGGGAAGATCGACACGTTGCAGATACTCGAGCCGGTCGAGCAGCCGGTTGGCCGACGACGAGTTCGAGCCGAGCTCGAACTGACGCAGCCATACGAAACGGGTCACCCGATCGTCAGCCGTCTCCTCTAGCAATGCCAGTAACTGTTCCCGGATAGGCATGGACAACCGATCGGCAATCCGCGCCTCGATTTGCCGCTCGGCATCGACCAGAGCCGTGGCGCAGAGGCGCTCGATCGTGGATGTCGCGGGAAGAACCGTGCGGGTGCGACGGCATTCAGCCACAAAGCGACGGGCAATATCCTCGTTCGACACCGCTATCTCGGCTTCCCGGAACAGCCAGTCCTTCAATTCGCGCGCACCACGTCCAGAGAATGTGCGGAATCCGTAGAGCGCCCGCAACTCCGCCAGATGCTCATGTCGCGTCTCCTCACGGGCGGCATAGTCAACCAGATCCTCGGCATGCAAGCCGAGTTGTGCGCCGATAAATTCGACGACCTCTGCTGGAATCAGTTCGCCGGGTGCCAGCACCCGACCGGGATAGCGCAGGACGCATAATTGCAGGGCGAAGCCGAACCTGTTGTGTGGACGGCGGCGAAGCTTGATGTGGCCGAGGTCTTCATCACTCAACGTATAATGCTTGAGTAAATCCACCTGCGAGATTGGCAGACGCAGCAGCGCGTCCCTTTGCCGATCAGTGAGAGTGACGCGACGCGGCATCCATGTTCCTTTATCAAAATTCGAGGATGTTCAAGACGCTTTGTTTATGAAGCTGGTTGAGATACATTTCCAGCGATCAAATCATTTGTGGCAAACGCACCGCCTCAAACCACCGTTTGTGTAACAGGGAATAACAGGCAATGAACCAACGTGACCCGGATGAGAACGGTTGGCTTAGCTCTTCTCAAGCGTGGATCGACAGAATGCCAGATGCCGGCGATTTCGCGCGCGAGTTCATCCTCGACAAGCCGATGCTGGAACGAGCCGAATTGTCGGGCGCGGCAAAAATGTTGGATATCGGCTGCGGCGAAGGACGGTTTTGCCGTATGGCAAAGGAGATCGGTATCGATGCTGTCGGAATTGATCCAATCGAACCGTTTATTGAAAGAGCACGAAACCGTGATCCAGCTGGTAAATATCTCAACGCTTTTGCCGAGAAATTGCCTTTCTATGATGAAGAGTTCGACCTCGCAGTATTCTACCTGAGCCTTATCGACATTGACGACATACACACGGCGGTTCGAGAAGCCACTCGCATTCTCAAGCCCGGCGGAAGAATTCTGATCGCAAACCTGACAAGTTTCTGCACTTCCAATGGCACAATTGGGTGGATCAAAGGCGAAGACGGTCGTGCGTACCATCCTCTTGGAAACTATTTTGGTGAACGGGCAGAGTGGTTCGAATGGGATGGCTTGCGAGTGCGAAACTGGCATCGCCCCTTGAGCACTTACATGTCTGCATTGCTTGATGAAGGCTTGAAACTGACGTTCTTCGATGAACCGAGACCATCTAGGGGTCCACAAGACAGGGTGCAAAGGTATCTCACGACGCCATTCACCATGGTCATGGAATGGCGGAAATGTTAATCGGCTATGGACGCATTTCCAAAGCTGATGGGTCTCAGTCGCTCGACCTGCAACGCGATGCCTTGAGCGCTGCCGGCGTCGAACAAAACAAGATCTATGAGGATCGCGCTTCCGGCAGCCGTGAGGATCGCCCTGGTCTGACCGCCTGCCTCAAAGCATTGCGTGACGGCGATGTGCTGGTTGTCTGGAAGCTTGACCGTCTCGGGCGGTCTCTTGCCCATCTGGTCAACACGGTGAAGGATCTGTCTGATCGCAATATCGGTTTGCGGGTGCTGACCGGAAAGGGCGCTCAGATCGACACCACAACAGCATCCGGCCGCATGGTCTTCGGCATTTTCGCAACCTTGGCCGAGTTCGAGCGTGACCTGATCCGCGAGCGCACCATGGCCGGTCTCGCTGCTGCAAGAGCGCGCGGTCGCAAAGGGGGCCGAAAATTTGCCCTCACCAAAGCACAGGTCCGTCTCGCACAGGCCGCCATGGCGCAGCGCGACACTTCCGTTTCCGATCTTTGCAAGGAACTTGGGATCGAGCGCGTCACTCTCTATCGCTATGTCGGCCCGAATGGCGAACTAAGGGACTACGGTAAGCGCGTTCTCGGCTTAACGTAGGATTTCGCCCCCTCCCGCAAACGCCCCCTTCTACGATGAAGGCACGGCAGGACGGATGATCACGGAGTTCGACCTGCCGGTATTGGGTGACGACTGCGAAGCGCTGCATTTCGGCGCCATCAGCCTGATCCCGGAGCCCTGCGGCTCCACCTACGAAGCGCTGCTGAAGCGCGAGCACGAAAAGCGTGTGGTCTCTCTCGATCCCAATATCCGCCCTGGCTTCATCAAGGATAAGGCCTCCCACCTCGCTCGTATTCGCCGCATGGCCGCGATGTCGGACATCTTGAAATTCTCGGATGAGGATCTCACGTGGTTTGGGTTGGATGGTGACGAAGCTGCGCTTGCGCACTATTGGCTCCGTCACGGGGCAAAACTTGTCGTTGTTACGCGCGGCGCGAAAGGCGCGACTGGATATACGACCAATCATAAGGTCATGGTGCCTAGCGAAAAGGTACAAGTGATCGATACAGTCGGAGCAGGGGACACGTTTGATGCGGGCATCCTGGCTTCGTTTAAGATTCAGAACCTTTTGACAAAAGCCCGGATCGCGAGCCTGACGGAAGAACAAATTCGAAGTTCATTGTCACTCGCCTCAAAAGCCGCGGCGGTAACCGTTTCGCGCGCGGGCGCCAACCCGCCGTTCACGCATGAGCTCGACGCCGTGGGTGTGGAAGGCGAAGCGCGCTAGCTGTCTGGTTGTGAGACCTCATTGGCATAATAAAGCACATCATCTACTTTGGCCATGAGTTCGTCGTCAATTGCGCGTTTGTAAAGAGGGTTGTCGTCACGTTTGTCTTACCGGGTTGCGATAGCTCGGAAGTTTTTGAGTTGGTTGAAGAATCTATGGACAGCGTTGCGCTGTTTATAGGGCACCGTAACCTTAACGTCGATATAAGTATAATAGGGCATCCGGTGTTGTCACGTTAAGTTTCTCTGGCCGGAAAGGCCAGGGGCTCGTAGATATTCAGGCGAAACAGGCCGCAATTTTCCATGCATCGAAAGCTTCGAGGCGATGGTAGCGAATTGTGTGTGCGGCTCGGCGACGAGATGGAACAGAGAAACAATTGCGGGTCGCTGAGTGCATGGAGACGAACCGTTGCAACGCTCCAGGTGACCGATGACCTTGCATGGTTCGCTCCCGTTGGCATTGCCGTTACGACGCAATGGACTTGCTTCAGCAGTTAGTTTGGAGAGACATGGCTGTGCCTTGTTGCCATATAAGAGGAGCGGGGCACGCGCTATCTTCAACCTGAAAGATGTCAATGATTTTTCCAAAATACACGAGATGGCTGCCATATTCATGTACAGCGTCGCGCTCACAGAAGACGGAGGAGAGACAGCCTTCAAGCCAGGGCAGGCCCCTCGGGCCTTCGTGCCAGAGAGGGCTTCGGAAACGCTCTGCCCGCGTTTTGGAACTTGAGAACAATCGCAGGATTGGCTCGTGCGCTACGCTCAGAATGTTCACACAAAATAACCCCGTCTGTTCCAGGACCGGGGCGGCCGACGCGGTGTGATTGATCGCGAACATCATGGAAGGAGGAGACATCGACAGGGAGTTCGCGGTGGTGACAGCCAGGCCATGATAATCACCGGCGGCATCGCGGGTTGTAACCAATGCTACGCCTGTTGCGGCATTGCGCATTGTCAAACGCAGGCCATTTGCAAGATTTTGATGGAGCAGGTTGCAGGGTGTGGTTTCCGCCATGGATTTCCTCCTTCTTCGTTCATTGGCCCTTTTGGACCCGCTACCTATCGATTTCGGGTTGTTTCTATGGCCTGACGCATCAGACGCTGAGTGGCTTCACGGGTCTTGAAACCGGCATGGCTGGTCATAGTGAGATTGGGTGCTGAAAGCAGCGGGTCATCGGGGGGAAGCGGCTCCATTTCGAATACATCCAGCCCGGCATGACGTAAATGACCGGATTTTAGCGCCGCGATTAGAGCGCTTGTATCAATGAGACCAGCCCGTGCAGTGTTTATCAGGATCGCTCCGGGGCGCATACGGGCGATATGCTCCGCCGATAGAAAGCCATGCGTCTGGGGATTTAACGACAGGTGCAGCGAGATGAAGTCGCTGCCGGAAAGCAGATCATCCAGCTCTGTTGCGCAGTCAGCCCATTCCGCAGGCAGCGGCGAACGGTTCCAGATTGATACTTTCATGTCGAGGGCCTGCGCCATGCCAGCGAGGCTGCGGGCGATGCCGCCGCCGCCTATCAGCCCCAGCCGCCGCTCGCCCAGTTCCATACCTTCCAGTGGATCCCAGATTCCGATACGCAGCGCCCGGTCCATGTCCGCCACCCTGCGCGCAGATGCCAGCATCAGAGCCAGCGCGTGCTCCGCCACTGCGCGGTCGCCATATCTGGCTACCCTGTCGACGACGATACCTGCCTTGGCGCAATACTCCATGTCGATATAGCTTTGTGGACCACTGCCCAGAAACAATATACGCTCCAGTCGCGGCAATTGTGACAGAAGCGGTGCGGTCATCATGGTGTGACCGTTCCAGATAACAGTGGCATCCTGGCAGAATTTGGCTATCTCCGATGCCGGCATATCGCCAAGATAGACTTTCATGTTTCTGGCATGGTCGGGCCATTCGAGACTGAGCATCTCATACATCAGATCGGAGCAGTCTATATAGGCGACGGAGGGGGAGCTGTTGTGGGTCACGGGTCAGGCACCGATCAGTTGGGACAGGTCATGATGGGCGGCCAAAAGGCTGCGAGTATATTCGGTAGCCGGATTGGTGAAGACGTCCTCGGTGGGGCCGATCTCCAGTAACCTGCCGTGATACATCACCGCGATACGGTCGCAGATATAACGCGCCACATCGAGGTCATGGGTGATGAAGATCATCGACATTCCAAGTTCCGTCTGTACATCCGCCAGCAAATTGAGGACGCCGGCACGTACGGATACGTCCAGCTTCGACACGGCTTCGTCAGCGATGATTACCTTGGGATTGAGCGCAATGGCGCGGGCGATCGCTACACGCTGGAGCTGTCCGCCGGACATCTCATGCGCATAGCGATCAGCATGAAGTGCCTGCAGGCCGACACGCTCCAGAAGCATGACGATCCGGTCAGAAATATCGGGCTTGGATATACCTGCCGCTACCAGCGCCTCACGCAACGAGGCACCCATGGTCTTGCGTGGATTGAAGCTGCCGCCGGGATCTTGAAAGATCATTTGCATCTCGCGCCGAAAGCCGCGCAATCGGCTTTCCGCCATATTCGTAATGTCGCGGCCCTGATATTCTATCGACCCCTCCATTGGAGTGTAGAGCCTGAGCAGCGTGCGCCCGAGTGTTGTCTTGCCCGAACCGGACTCCCCGAGAAGCCCCAGGATTTCTCCCGGTCGTACATCGAAACTTACCCTGTCGATGGCCTTAAACAGGCTATGCCCACCCGATTGGGGAAAGGAGACACTGAGGCCGCGCACCTTGAAGAGCGGTGTTTCACCGGCCTGTTTTTCAAGCAACATGCGCTGGGCGGGGCTGGCCTTGGGGCGGCCATTGGCACCGGCAAGCTCAAGCGCTGTATCGATCAGACGGCGCGTATAGGGGTGTTGCGGTTTGCGGAACACCTGTTCAGTCGGCCCGGCCTCGACAAGCTCTCCCTTGTTCATTACCGCAACCCGATGGCAGAAGGATGCCGCAATCGGCATATCGTGCGTGACGAAGATGACGCTGGCATCAAGCTTGCGCTGCATTTCGAGAAACAGATCCAGCACTTGCTTCTCGACAATCTTGTCGAGGTTCGTGGTAGGCTCATCGGCGACGATGAGGTGCGGTTTCAAGGCCGCGACCAGTGCGATCAGAGCGCGTTGCAGCATGCCGCCACTCAATTGGTGGGGATAGAGCGTGACCGTTTCCTGTGCGCGTTTCACTCCGACATCGTTTAGAAGGCGCACAGCCTCGGCTTGGAAGCCGTGCTTTATGCCGGTACGCCGCAATACATGCTCGAAATGCCAGCCGATGGTCTTGCACGGATTGAAGCTGCCCACGGGGTCTTGAAAGACCATCGCCATGCTGACGCCGCGCAGGGTGTCGAATTGACTGTCCGGCATTGATTGCAGATCATTGCCTTCAAAGCTCATTTTCTCGGCAATGGCGGTGGCGGTTTGCGGTAGAAGGCGCAGCAGGGCAAGTCCGGTCATCGTCTTGCCGGACCCGGATTCTCCGATAATGCCGAGGATCTCTCCCCGCTTCACAGCAATGTCGACCCCTTTAAGCACTTCGGTGCGGCTGTCGCCCCTGCCAAACGAAACGCGAAGGTTCATCAACTCAACGAGATATTCGTTCATGATGCTAGCTCCTCTCGCGCAGTCGTGGGTCGGTTAGATCACGCAGGCCGTCTCCAAGCAGATTGAGACCTAAAAGAGCAGCTGAAATCGCAAGCCCGCTCATGCTGAGAACCCAAGGTGCGCGGCTGAAATATTCGCGTCCGTCCGACATGATGCCGCCGAGTGAAGGCGTCGGCGGCTGCACGCCTAAACCGATGAATGACAGACCGGCCTCCAGGATGATGGCAAAGGCCATACCGGCGGAAGCTTGCACCAGAAGGGGCGCAGAGATATTCGGAAGAATTTGCGTCAGCATGATCTCGGTAGGCCGCCGGCCCATTAATCGTGCCGCCTGCACAAAAGGATCATCGCGTACCAGCAGTGTAGAGTTGCGTGCAATTCGGGCGAAGATCGGCAGGTAGACGAGCGAAATCGCAAGAATGATGTTGAAGGTCGAAAAACCGAACAGGATCATCAGCAACAGGGCGAGAATAAAGCTTGGAAAAGCGAACAGAAGATCGGCAACGCGCATCAATATGACGTCGGTCCAGCCGCCATGATAGGCGGCGGTCAGGCCCATGCCCCCGCCAATCACGGTGGCAAGCAGGATGGCAACGAAGCTGATCATGAGGGAAACCTGTCCGCCTGCGAGAACCCGCACGAGCACGTCGCGGCCGAAACTATCCGTACCAAAGGGATGGAGCAGGCTGGGAGGGGCCAGCGTGGCCATGAAATCCATGTCCTCGGGACCGTATGGAAGTATCAGCGGGCCGATGACAACCGCCAGAAATACGGTGACGCAGATGGTCAGACCTGCCAGCGCGGTTTTGTGGTGCAGAAAGCGCCCGGCAAGCGAGTTGTGCCCAAGAAGATGGATCATCGTGACCTCCGGGGATCAAGAATGCTACACAATGCATCCGTCAGCGTATTAACCAGCAGGACGATGGCGAGGAAGATCACGGTGCAGGCGAGAAGCACCGGGATGTCTCGCAAGAAGGCACCGTCGACCATGAAGGAGCCGACGCCCGGAATTCCGAATATGCGCTCAACCACGACAACGCCGCCGAGAATATAGCGAATCTGGAGGCCGATGATTGTGAGGTAAGGGATCAGGGCATTACGCAGAGTGAAATGTAAGAAAACGAAGCGTGGTTTTAGTCCGAAGGAACGCGCAGCCGTCACATAGGGGCGGTTCATCGTTTCAAGCAGCACCGCGCGCAATGTGCGGGCAAAGACCGCCGCCATGGGGGCCGCTATGGCCAATGCCGGCAGAAAGCTGGCATGTATAGATCCTGGAAAATCAGAAAAAGGCGAGACATAGCCATAGGTCGGGAACCAGCCCAGGGAAAGGGCGAAAAAGAAGATCAGTACGTAGCTTAGCCAGAAATCCGGCATCGAGATGCCCAGAACCGAGACTGACGTCGCTATCGTGTCGCCGATCCGCCCCCGATGATGTGCGGCATAGATGCCGAGCACCAGTGAAATTGCGATAGCGAGAAACAGTGCGTAGAAACCGAGGAACAATGTGGCTGGCAGCTTGCTAGAAAGCAGGGTGGAAATCTTCTGCCCGCTGGCAATCGACAGTGAAACGCCGAAGTCGCCCGTTGCGGCATTGCCGAGCCAGGCCAGATATTGCACCAGCACAGGCTTATCCAGGCCATGTTGTCGCTCGAATGCAGACACGGCCTCTGGCGTCGCCTGTTCACCAAGTACGGATAAAGCGGCACTTCCGGGTGCGGCCTTGATCGTCAGGAAGACCACCAGAGATCCCACCAGCAACAGGATAATGGCGCTCAGCAGCTTGCCGAACAGCAGCATCAGATGGCGACGCGTAGCCTGCCCCGGAACAGGCAGGCTACGGCTTTTCTTCACGAGCGATCCGACTTCCGTCATTAAACAAGGCTCAATTTTACGAACTGATCGGCAAAGTTGGAATAGGGCTTTTGAACAAAGCCCTTCACGTTGGAAGCAAGCAGATTGTGAATGTTCGACGTGAAGCACGGAATAATGGGCATTTCCTCGATCGCTTTCGCTTCTATCTCGTGATAAAGCTCGGCCCGCTTTGCAGGATCGAGTTGGGCGCGCGCCTGTTCGAGCAGGGCATCGATTTCAGGATTGGAGTATTTGCCCATGTTGCGCCAGCCTTCAGTATGCAGGATGTCGCCGACATATTCATCGGGATCGATAAAGCCCAGCCAGCCCCAGACACCAGCCACGAAATCGCCTGACGTCTGGCGTGCGAAGGCGGCGTTAGAGTCTGTTACGCTGACAGTGAATTTCGTGCCAAGCACCTGATTGACCTGAGCTACGAAGATTTCGGCATAACGTTTCCACCAGCCGCCGCCCCATGTCACCACCTCAACCGGATGCTCGTCGGCCTTGTATTTCGACTTGGCCAGTTCGGCCTTGGCCGCTTCAGGATTGAAGCTGGTAAGCGGGCGTTCGCCGGGCGTGAAATAGTCGCCGAGAAGTGGCGGGAAGAAGCCGTTAAGCGGCGCCCCTTCGCCGAAGAGGACCGTTTGCACCATCGCCTCGCGCTGGAAGGCCATGGAGACCGCGCGGCGGAAGTGGACGTCATCGAAGGGAGGCTTTTTCAAGTTGAGGGATATAAAGCGAACATTAAGCCCCGGCTGGCGTAACACCTCAACATCGCTGTTGTTCATCAGTTGCGGCACGTCCGAGGTCGGCACGGTGGAAGTCATATCGATCTGCCCGCCCAGAAGCGCTGTCACGCCGGAAGGCTCCTCTACAATGAGAGGCACATGGACGGTTTTGATTGCCGGGGCGCCTTCAAAATAGTCCTCGAAAGCCTCCAGTTTCAGCCCCGTGCCGGCATCCCAGGTCGCCAGCTTGTATGGACCCGTGCCGACGGGTGTGCGGGCATAGCCCTCTGGTCCAAGCTTTTCATAAGCAGATTTGGAGAGAATCTGGGTTCCGGTGCGGGCATTGGTCAGGAAGGTCAGAAGCGGAGCGAAGGGGCCTTTGGTGTGGATTGTCAGGTTGAGGTCGTCTATCACTTCGACGGTCTCGATCGCTGCCACTTTAGAGGCATTGGGCGAAGCAAGGTCCTTGTCGAGCAGACGTTCCAAAGAGAATTTCACGTCTTCTGCAGTCAGCGTCGAACCGTCATGGAATTTGACGCCGCTGCGCAGCTTGAACCCGAGCGCGCCGTTTTCGTGCAGCTCATAGCTTTCGGCAAGGTCCGGGACGATCTGCATTTTATCGTCAAATGTTAATAGCGCATTATAGAGACCCCAGATCATATAGAACTCTGGCACCAGCGATGCCTTGCCGGGATCAAGCGTATTCAACACCCCATAGCCGGTGATCGCTGCACGCAGCACGGTTTCCTGAGCGAATGCAACACGCGGCGACATGCCCAGTCCTGCGAGGCCAAGGAGGGCACCCGTGCCCGCCATAAGGCTGCGGCGGCTGAGCTTCATCGTATTTTCCATGGTATTTTCCCCTTTTTGTTATTGTGTCGGACGGGCCGGGAGCGCGGTCAGGTCAATCCCAGGTTTTCGTGCAGGGTTTTGCCTTCGTATTCGGTGCGGAAGAGCCCGCGCCTGCGCAACTCCGGCAGGATGAATTCAATAAAGTCATCAAGTGAATTTGGCAGGATTGGCGGGCATAGATTGAAGCCGTCTGCAGCCCCGGTTTCCATCCAATGCTGCATGTCATCTACGATTTCTTCGGCGGAGCCAATGACGTAGCGCACGGTAAAACCCGCCGCTACCTGCTCGTAGAGCTGGCGAATGGTCATGCCGGTCTCGCGCGCCTGCTTCAGAAGTCCGCTGCCGATAGAGATTTTATCGGTGAAATGATCTTCGGGAATTGGCTTGTCAAGGTCATAGCCGGAGAGATCGCCGGCGAAGCTGTAAAGCTGGGCAAGACCTGCCAGCGGATCGATCAGCGCTTGAAGAGCATCGAACTTCGCCTGCGCCGCTTCGCGTGTTTCCCCGACATAAAAGGCGAGTGCGGGCATAATCAACGGGGCATTGTTCTTTCGTCCCTGTTGAGCGGCTCGTGCCTTGATGTCCGAATAGAAAGCGCGTGCCTCGTCAACGTTCTGCGCGACCGAATAGACGACATCGGCATATTGTGCAGCAATATCGCGCCCCTTGTCGGAAGCTCCGGCCTGCACGATCAGCGGTCTGCCCTGCGGGGTCACTCCCGAGGTCAGCGGCCCGCGGACCTGAAAGTGCTTTCCCTTATGGTCGAGCACATGCATTTTCGTTGGGTCGTAGAACTGACCGGTTTTCTTGTCGTGCGTGAAAGCGTCAGCTTTAAAGCTGTTCCAAAGGCCGCAAACAACCTCGACGAATTCCTGCGCCCGGTCGTAACGCTCATCCTTGGGCAGATTTTCGGTGCGGTTAAAATTCAGCGCCTCCTGCTCGGACCATGAGGTAACGACATTCCAGCCGGCGCGACCATGGCTGATCATGTCCAGTGACGCATAGCGGCGGGCTATGTGATATGGCTCGTTATAAGTGGTAGATGATGTCGCAACCAGGCCGATATGGCTCGTGGTGGCGGCGATGGCCGAGAGAAGCGTTAACGGCTCAAGATCGGCATTGCGCATGTCATGCGAAAGCGATCCCTCTGGCTTGGCCTCGTTACGCACAGCAAGGCCATCCGCGAAGAATATCATGTCGAGCTTGGCCTCTTCCGCCTTCCGGGCAATGTCCCGGTAAGCCTCGAAGCGGGTAATGCTGGCCGGATCGAAATCTGGATGCCGCCATGCCGCCAGATGGTAGCCTAAATATCGCATCGACAGGCCGAGTTTCATATTCTTCAAAACGTTTCCCTCGTCATGTGATTGGCGTCGATCGGCGCCATTGTTTTTTTAGGTTATTAAACCTGTTAAGGTATACTGAAATCACTGTGATGCTTGCAAGGGCTTTCTGCAAGAATTTTTGTTTTGAGGCAGGCATTGCGCGGGATTTGTAGCGGGGCCGCTTATCTTTATCGGCGACATGCTTATTGATTAAGCAAATAATTATAATTAGTTAATACGGCAACCCATTGCTGGAGCCCCAACGTAAAATTGAGTCACGCAGCCCGGATATTAGGGAAGGGTGGATGGATGGGGTGTGAGAGAATAAAAGTGCATAAAGAATCATTGACATGTTTCAGTATACGGAATTTGATAGAACAACCTGAGTTCGGCTAGAGCAACATGACACATTCAAATATCATCCAGCCACAAGACGCTACGGATCTGGCGACCGGTCTGGCCTCCCTTTCGACGGGAGATCTGGTTTATTCCGGACTGAAGCAGCGCATTCTGGGGCACGAACTGGAAATGGGTGCTCCTTTACGGGAGGAGGATGTGGCCAATTGGTTTGAATCCTCGCGAGCGCCCGCCCGCGACGCTTTGCGCCGACTGGAGCAAGAGGGATTGGTGGTGCGCAACGGACGGCGTTATGCGATCCGCAGTTTCACTTATCACGAGGTGATGATCACTTATCGGCAACGTGCAGCGCTTGAATTCCTTGCCGTGGAATATGCCGTCAAACGTGGCCGGGCGGCGCTCGCACCCGTTGAAGCGATCCTGGAGCAGCAGAAGCTTGCGTTTGCAGCCGCCACTCGTTCGCAGTTCAGCCAACTCGACCGCGCATTTCATCTGGCGCTTGCAGAACTCAGCGGCCAGCCGCTGCTGGTGAACGAATTAAGTATAATTCTGGATCGCGTTCAGCTTTTACGCACCACCGAATTGCGGCGCGACGCAGGACCGCAGGGGGCCTATCTGGATCATTGCCGAATCTTCGATGCCCTGAAGCGAGGGCAGGCGAGCATTGCGCAGGCGGAACTGGAATATCACTACGCGACCACCGTGCGTCTTCATGCCGATCTCGATACCGCTGAAGTCACTACGCCCCCGGAGATGAGATGACTGATTACGCAGGCGATTGCCAGAACCAATTTCCCTCCCTTTGGTCCGCCACCGCGACCGAGAATGATCCGTCGACTCCGCTGGATGGCGACACGCGCTGTGATGTTGCCGTTGTCGGTGCTGGTTACACTGGCCTCAGCGCTGCAATCGAGCTGCAACGTCGGGGCGTTTCGGTGTGTGTGCTGGATGGCGGCTTTCCTGGTTGGGGCGGCTCGGGACGCAATAGCGGCGCGGTAATCCGTGGCTTCAAGAACAGCCGCAGCGAATTGGTGAAGGAGTTTGGCGAACAGCGCGGCCGCGCAATGGCTGATTTTGGCGCCAAAGTTAGCGCGCGGGTATTCTCCCTGATAGACGAGTTCTCCATCCGTTGTGATCTCAAGCGCACCGGCTGGATCCTGCCCGCACATAATAAGGGGGGGCTTGCGCGTATTGAAGAGCGTGTGCGGCTGTGGACGGAAGACGGCTTTCCGGGGCTTTCGATGATCGCAAGGGAGGATCTGGCGCGACAACTGGGGTCACAGCATTATATTGGCGGCATGATAGACAGCGAAGGCGCGTCGCTCAACCCGCTTTCCTATGCGCGGGGACTTGCCCGTGCCGCCATGGAGTTCGGTGCCCGCGTGCATCGGGAAACACCGGTCACTCATATTCGACAGGCATCGGCTGGCTGGCGGCTTGAAACTCCGCGCGGAATGGTGCATGCCAAACAAGTTCTTGTGGCGACGGATGCATATTCCAGCGGGCTTGAATCCTCACTGGATCGCAGCACCGCGACAGTGCATACAAACATCGTGTCAACCTATCCGCTGCCAAAAGATATTGCTGATTCAATCCTTCCGGGCGAACAGGCAGTCTCCGATATTCGCCGCATTCTTTACTACTGGCACAAGGACCCGCATGGCAGGATTTTGTTTGGCACCCGCGGTAGTCTGCGCGGCCCCAACTCCGAACGCGAATTCAATCATGTGCAAGCTGCCATGCTGTCTGTATATCCGCAACTTGCGGGGCAGCCGATTGAATTCCGTTGGTCAGGCAAAGTAGGGCTTACGGGCAATTTTGTACCTCATATAAATCAACCCAAACCCGGTTTGTGGACTTCGCATGGTTATTGCGGACGCGGCGTAGCCATGGCCACCGCTTATGGCACTCTGGTGGGGCAGGTGATAGCTGCCGATCCGGGGATCGGTGAGCTGCCAGTACCGCACGGTCCGGCGCCCAGTATGCCGCCGGAGCCATTGCGCGGGATGGGAGTGATAGCGGTGACCAATTTTTATCGTCTGCTTGATCTGGTGAATTGAGGCCCGATTGCAGTCATGTGTTAGCATTACAGTTGCGTTTTTAGATGACTTCTGAATCCATGAGTTTCCATGATTCGGAGGTCATGGATGACAGGTGTATCGATTGAGACGACGCTGGAGCTTTGGGCATCGTCGCTGCGGGATGTGAAGGCGCGAATGCGGCCGTTGTTCACGCAGGAGCGTGTTGCGGTTTCGGCCGGACAGTTCCTGGGGCTCTGTCGCAAATTTTTAGATATTCCGCGCTATACGTCTTTGCTTTGTATGGTCAAGGAAGGCGTGAAGCGGATGGCAGTCGAATTCAAGGGCGCTCACTTTCCCAAAGATGTCATCCTGTATGCGGTCTTCTTCTACGTCCGCTATCCGGTTTCCTATCGTGAGCTTCAGGAGATACTGGCTGAACGTGGCATAAGAGTTGATCACGCGACTTTGAACCGATGGGTTATTCGCTACTCTCCTAGGGGGGGGGATGACTTCTATTACTCATAAATATATGATATTGAGAGTGATAGAAATGGATGTTATCGCTCATGCCCTGGAACTGGACACAGCCTGATTGGCCGCATTTTCGCTATGACGCCTCGGCGCTCGCCGCACTGGAGCAGCGATTTCTGCTCTCCTCCGGCGAGGTCATCGGCGCTGTGCGTCACATCGATCCCGACGACCGCGACCGATTGCGTATCGAACTCTTGAGTGATGAAGCAGTTAAGACGAGCGCGATTGAAGGCGAAACATTGGACCGCTTGAGCGTCCAGTCATCACTACGGCGACAACTCGGCCTGGACCCGGACCGGCGTTCGGTACAACCGCGTGAACATGGGATCGCGGAAATGACGGTCGACGTTTATGGCACCTATGCCCTGCCGCTTGATGACGCCACTTTGTTTCGGTGGCATACCATGTTGATGGCAGGCAGTCGGCATCTGGAAAGTATCGGTGCTTATCGCAGCCATTCCGACGCTATGCAGATCGTCTCTGGCCAGTTGAACCGTCCGACGATTCATTTCGAGGCGCCGCCATCAGCGCAAGTACCGGAAGAAATGCATCGGTTCATATCGTGGTTCAACGCAAGCGCTCTGGCCGGCGGCACGCCCCTCCCCGCGCTTACCCGCGCCGGGCTCAGTCATTTATGGTTCGAAAGCATCCATCCGTTCGAGGACGGCAATGGGCGGCTTGGTCGCGCGCTGGCCGAGAAAGCGCTCGCCCAATCGCTGGGGCAACCGAGCCTGATCATGCTCAGTTTTACCATCGAACAGAAACGGAAAGCCTATTACGATCAACTGGAAATCCATCAGCGAACCCTCGACGTCACTGAATGGTTGGTGTGGTTTTCTCAGACTGTGCTGACGGCGCAACAAACGACGCTGGATCGCGTCGCCTTTTACATCGCCAAGGCGCATTTCTACGACCGGTTCAGGGGAGCGTTTAATACCCGTCAGGAGAAAGTCATTGCGCGTCTGTTCGAGGCGGGACCGGATGGCTTTATCGGTGGCCTCAGTGCCGACAACTATCTGGCCATAACAAAGACCTCACGCGCAACCGCCACCCGCGATTTGCAGGATCTGGTCGACAAGGGTGCGTTGACGCGCAGCGGTCAGCTTCGATTCACCCGATACGCCCTGAACTGGAGGCCACATGGACATAAATAACGTATTGTTAGTAAACACATATTTTCGCTATACGAAATCAAATATAGTCATTGTTTTCGTTACCGCGACGTTAACCATAGTGGCTTATCACCTCCGATAAGTATAGGTTATCGGAGGTGAAATGTACGAGGCACTTGTACGTGCTGTAAAACAATGGTATCAATGGCGTACGATCAATTTCGGA
>NZ_VEWK01000025.1 GCF_006376675.1 Brucella pecoris | reverse complement strand
CGCGGGGTGGAGCAGCCCGGTAGCTCGTCAGGCTCATAACCTGAAGGCCGCAGGTTCAAATCCTGCCCCCGCAACCAGTTCCAGCATAAATCGCTCATCGTTCAGGTGTAACCAAGCACCTATGGTTCAGGTGGACCACACAGAACCCCGGCGCTTCTGCGATCGAAGTTTTGTGTCTTGAACGATAACAATCTGGGATGGTTTGCTGTTTTCTGGCTATGGTTGTGTAATTAAGGCTGGACTCGATTTTCCGAAATCTTCTGAGTGATTGCCTTGTCTTTACACGCGAGCAATAGTCCAGAAGCGACGATGATTAACATTCCTATAGTCTTTAGGAAATCGGGAACATCGCCGAAAAGGATTATTCCGATTGCTGCGGCTGAGACAATCTCCAAGTAATTAAACGGGGCCAGCAGACCGGCGGGTGCTCGGCGGTAGGCTTGAATATACATTAGGTGTACGACGCTGGCCAAAAAGCTCATGAGTACGAGAAGCATCCACACCTTGGCATTTGAAGGGATGGAAAACGAAAGCGAAACGCTGGGGAAAAGTGAACTAAGTGAAATAGCCACGAGCAGGGTTAGGAGCGCGCCGAGACCGGTATAGAAATGCATTGCGAGCGAAGAATTACCGGTTGATAGATGCCGACCAAGAAGAAAGTAGACAGCTATGCATGTGGCACAAGCGAGAGGTAACAACGCTATTACACCAAATGCCATAAGATTTGGTCGGATCACGATCAGCGCGCCAATAAATCCAAGAACTACAGCAGAAATCCTGTGACGATCTGGAAATTCACGTAAAAAGACGACAGACAAGATAACAGCGAGCAAGGGTTGCGCAAAAAATATGGCGATGGCATCCGCCAATGCCATGTAGCGCAATGCAGCAAAAAAAGAAATGCTGCCTACTGCTAGGAGAGCTCCACGTAGGATATTTTGAATTGGACGATTAATGCGAAAAGCTTGCCAACCGCCAAGAACGAGCATCAGAGGGAACATGAAGATAGTCTGAAGTGCGAATCGCACCAAAGCTATTGCACTTGCCGACACAAAATGATTCTCCCCGAGAATTTTCGCCAGGGCGTCAGAAAACGGTGTTAAGAGCGCTGCAGCGCTCATGATTAGTACCCCCATCCTCAGGGGATGGATTGCTGTCGTCGTCGTGGTCATCATTTCGTAATATTCTCAAAATTCGCCCGGAGATGAGCGGCGGGATACGTGGGTGTCTTATCGCGAGCTATAGATTTCGTTTGGTCGTTTCTTCAGATTGTTTAGATACAAGACCATTTCGTCGAACCCGATTCCAATTTCCGCGCAGGCACGCGGAAAGAAACTATGCGAAGTAAGGCCCGGTAGAGTATTGAACTCGATCAGATACGGTGCGCCGTTACTGATAATCACGTCCGCCCGGTAATATGGAAGATTTAAAGCTTTAGCGAAGACACTACCGTCCCTGTTAACGGTTTCCATGATTTTTTCGTCTGTTTCCAGAAGCCAAGTCTGAGTATCGTCAGATTCATATTTTGCTTCATAGCTAAAGAATTCACTTGTATATCCAACGGCGAATGTGGGAAGCATCCGATCATAAAAATAACAGACCGAGAGTTCTTGGCCACTGACAAACTCCTCGACAAGAATGCCGCGCCCATACGACGAGGCTGTTTTGACTGCGACGTCAAATGACCCAAAATTTCCTTGGACGAGTGTTACGCCTTGGCTACACCCTTCACCGTTCGGCTTAACTATGAACCGGCTTCCAAATCGACCAGTAATCTCATCGAATGACACGGAAGACGCATCTTCGTAGAAGATATATTCTGGCACACGAATACCCAAGCCGCGTGCAACATGCTTGGTGAGCAGCTTATCCATGCAGATCGCGCTGGCTTGTGGTGACGGTCCGTTATGCGGAATATTTCTACCCTTAAGGTAGCTTTGCGCCATCCCGTTCTCGCCGAAACCGCCGTGGAGAGCCAAGAAGACCCGTGAGAAACCATCCAATGACAGATTCAAGAAGCCCTGATAATCTGGTACATCGAAAGTTTCGTGCGTAATTCCCATTCTGTCAAAAGACGCACTGACATTTTCCGCTGTAAGCAAGCCCACGTTGCGTTCCGACGAATCTCCGCCTGTAACGATGGCCACACGTTCATGCTCAAACATGTCAAACCTCCCATGTTGCCAAATTTTGGAGTTGCGATATTTTCTCGCTTAGAAGGCGTGCACCTTCGCTAAACTCGTTAAAAGGCATGTCTGGCTCAAACGACACACGAAGGGCCGCATTTGCCCTTTGATCGTCAAGGCCAATACCTCTGAGAACGTATGAGGGGGCGAGTTTCTTGGCGTTGCAGGCTGAGCCGGATGATAAGCACACCCGGCGTAGGCCCTTGATTACGGTCTCCGAGCGGACGCCCGGAACCGAGAAATTTATAATGTTTGGCACAGAATAGTTTTCTGGTGAGTTTAAGTGAAATTTGACACCATTCGTTTGGAGCAGGTCGATAAGAGCAGCACGACGCGAAAGAGCATCCTTCCATCTTTCCGACAGATCGGATGTATATAGCTCCCTTGCTGCTACACCAAATCCTACGATCAACTGTGATGGAAGCGTACCACTTCTCAGCCGAAATTGCCCGCCACCGAACGTAATAGGTTTTAGTTCCGCCATTCTGGCTTTGCGGACGTATAGCGCTCCTATTCCCTTCGGGCCGCCAATCTTATGAGCAGAAATGGACATCGCATCCACGCGAGAATTGGCAACATTCAATGCAAGTTTGCCGACCGCCTGCGTTGCATCAAGATGCAGGAGCGCGGTTTGACTATCGAGTATTCTTCCGATCCCATCGATGTCCTGAATTACCCCGATTTCTGAATTCACATAAGCAAGGCTCACGAGTGTTGTGTTCTCGTCGATCAACGATTTTAGGTGGTCCAGATCAATGCGCCCATCTTCACCTATTTTCATTCGTCGTATCTCTACGCCGCGCCGTGCCATCTCCTCTGCGGCTTCGAGCGTGGACTTGTGGTCAATTGGGCAGATAACGATATTTTCGTTTCCCCGACTTTTCGTCGTACCGAGCACCACAATGTTGTTGCTCTCGGTGGCTCCCGAGGTGACCGTAATTTCGGCGGCTGTGCACCCCAGGATTTGCGCGATGTTCTCAATTGCTGCGTCGGTCGCACGCTTTGCCATCGTCCCCATTGCGTGTGCTGAGGATGGATTTCCATATTCTTGGCGCAAGCAAGTTTCCATGGCAGCCACTACTTCTGGTCGGCATGGCGTTGTGGCCGCTGCATCAAAGTAAATGAAATCGAGATCATGAATCGCTCGCATCCTATTTCTCCTAAGAAACAAAGGTGGCGAGACTCACACCATTCCTGAATATATGGTCGACCGTCGCTTCTCCACTTCCCCCCGTATCCGCAACGAGAACCATCATTCCGCTCAAATCATAAATCGAGAGAGCAATTTCGACGCCGGCTTGGATCGGAGCGTGGCATTCGGCGGGAGCAAGGATCAACAGATAGCGTCCTCCGCTTCGATGAACCTCCGATATCATCTCAGTAATTTCGCCCGCGCACCCAGTGATGCCGCAACTAATCAAGGGTAGGGATGTACCGCTTTCATCCGTGAAGGACACTTCTGACTGCCCAGGCTTGTCTAGGAGGTAGCGCTTCTGTAGCTTTCCTTGCTTTACAAGGCGCTTTGCTGCGTTCTGAAATCGATATCGGAGCCAAGTCTCAGGAAATGCTAAATTATGTCGTCTACTGGGGAGTATGTCCTGCTCACCCAAGTATGTGGATGCCTGTAACCGGCTGGAATAGAGTGATGGAAGCTGCACAAAGCTGTCATAGAATGCGCCACGATAGTCACCTGCTTCGCCTTGATCGGGTACATATTGCCAATCATTGATTAGCAGGAGAATCTTTACTGACTTCTCGAAAGTGGCCTTGTAGTGTTCACCAATTCGAATACCTAGATCCCAAGTATACAGTGGGAAAATACCAACTCTGTCAGATACTGCTTGGCGAAGATTATCATCTTCAATCTCCTCAAGTATCCCCGGCACCAGACGGCGTTCGTGAGGCGAATAGAAAAGCATAAAATGGCCGCACATGATGATGAGTTCGTTGAATTTGTCATCAACCATTGAGGCTTGCACTGCCGCAACCAGTTCGGTCTCGGAGAATACGATCCTTTCGGATTTTACGACAGTGGCCATATCCCCTCCTGAGTCCGCGAAGTTGCTTAAGTGGATGAGTTGGAGGAGCTGAGAAGGACTTGAACCTCTGACCTCGCTGCTTTCGCGGCGCGCTCTCCCAACTGAGCTACAGCCCCATCCTGCAATATCATTACGGATATTGGATATGGTATCCAATTAAACAAAGCAAGTGGAAATTTGCACATGCTGGAATCCAATTGGATATTCACATAGTGAACTGCCCCCCATTTCGACCGGACAGTCGGCATAAGCAGAAAGGCTCAAGCACAGGCTTGGGTATAGGCTTATGTCTAACGAGTATCGACATGTCGAATTGCTGACAGGTGATGTCCGCCGTCGGCGGTGGACAACCGAGCAAAAGCTGACGATCATCGAGCAGAGTTTCGAACCAGGCGAAACGGTATCTTCGACCGCTCGCCGCCATGGTGTTGCGCCCAATCTGCTTTACCGGTGGCGCAGGCTCTTGAGTGAGGGAGGTGCTGCAGCCGTGGATTCTGACGAGCCGGTGGTCGGCAATTCGGAAGTGAAGAAACTGGAAGATCGCATCCGCGAGCTGGAGCGCATGCTCGGCCGTAAGACGATGGAGGTCGAAATCCTCCGCGAAGCCCTTTCCAAAGCGGACTCAAAAAAACGGATATCGCGGCCGATCTTGTTGCCGAAGGACGGTTCCCGATGAAGGCTGTCGCCGAAACTTTGGGCGTCTCCCGTTCCAACCTCATCGAGCGGTTGAAAGGCAGATCAAAGCCGCGCGGGTCCTATCATAAAGCCGAGGATGCGGAGCTCCTGCCCGTCATCCGCAGGCTGGTGGACCAGAGGCCGACCTATGGCTATCGGCGGATCGCCGCGCTCCTCAATCGCGAGAGGCGAGCCGCCGATAAGCCTGTCGTCAACGCCAAACGGGTCCATCGCATCATGGGCAACCACGCTATGCTGCTGGAGAAGCATACGGCCGTTCGCAAGGGCCGTCTCCACGACGGCAAGGTCATGGTCATGCGATCCAACCTGCGCTGGTGCTCGGACGGTCTGGAGTTCACCTGCTGGAATGGAGAGGTCATTCGTCTCGCTTTCATCATCGATGCCTTCGACCGGGAGATCATTGCCTGGACGGCAGTTGCCAATGCGGGCATCTCCGGCTCAGATGTGCGCGACATGATGCTGGAGGCGGTCGAGAAACGCTTCCATGCAACACGAGCCCCGCATGCTATCGAGCATCTCTCTGACAATGGCTCGGCTTATACCGCGCGGGACACGAGGCTGTTTGCTCAAGCACTCAATCTGACGCCCTGCTTCACGCCGGTGGCCAGCCCGCAGTCGAACGGAATGTCCGAGGCATTCGTTAAAACCCTGAAGCGGGATTACATCCGTATCTCGGCACTACCGGACGCCGAAACGGCGCTCCGGCTCATCGATGGATGGATTGAAGACTATAATGAAATTCATCCCCATTCCGCGCTCAAGATGGCTTCCCCTCGGCAGTTCATCAGGGCTAAATCAACCTAGCCGACGTGTCCGGCGAAACGGGGTGCACTCCACATAGGAACTTAGTCTCACTGTGGGCAAAAGCGGCTTTTCAACCACGCCGAAGGCGTCGCGACAGCAAGACAAATCTCTATTTATCTAACTTTCCGCTTCGGCTTGGCCGCCACTGGGCGCTTCTGCGGGGGTGAAAATAGGGCGAGTGTGCGGCCAAAACCAGCAAAGGCCGCAACGGATGATGAGGCTAGAACCGAAAAAAGCATGCCGTCGAAACCTACGGGAGTTTAAGAATTGAAAGCCCTGTGTAGGTCTTGTTCAATCTCGTCGGCATCTTCCAATCCGAAATAAAAGCGGACGCAGCTGTCGCTTAGCCCGAGCCGATGAGCGGAGGTCCATCCAGACGGGTCAAAATGATTGGCAAGACTTAATGTGCCTCCCCATCCGTAGCCCAGCTTTATAACGCTCAGTCGATTCAATCGTTCTACGACTTCACTTACAGACCATTCCAATTCTATGGATACGAGACTATTGAAGCCTGTGTAATCACGATCGAATATATTATTGTTTTCATTTTGCAAGGACGGATGGAAAACACGCTTAATTCCATTCATCCCTTGAAGGACTTTGAGCATCCGAGCCGTCGTGGCCATCTGGCGGGAGAGCCGCACGCCAAGGGTACTCATTGACTGAATCGCGCTCGCACAAGCTTCGGACCCTACATGGCTTCCCAAAAGCGCAGTGACTGATTTAGCCTTTTCGAAATGGCTCCGATTGTTCGTGATGATCGCTCCGAGTGAGATGCCCGCCGCCGCCGCGTGGGATTTCGTCAGTGACAACACAACGACGTCTACGCCATCATCCAACGGATGATAAAAGGTTGAAGCGGCCCAAGTATTATCCATGATAGTCATCACAGCATGATTTCTGCACGCTTCCACGATGCTCTTTCCATCCACAAGTTCGAATGTGAATGAGCCGGGGGACTCCCAAAAAACCGCCTTGGTGTTGGCGCGCATTCGGTGAGACAGGACACAAGCGTCCTCTGGAGAAAAATATTCTATATCTATTCCAAGAGCACGGAAATGTTGTTCAAATAGCCAGCAGGTCGTGTAGGTAGTGGTATCGCAAACGAGGAGATGATCTCCCGGAGTAATCAAAGCGGCAAGCAATAGGTGAATGGCGCTTTGCCCAGAAGGTGCCAGTACGGCGAAGGTTCCCTTCTCGATTTTGGCGATCTGATGGGCCAAGTGAAGTGTGGTTGGTGTGTCAACGCCGCCGTAGTAAAGCCCGGAAAAAGCACTTCCGTTTCCTTCGGTCAGGCTAGAATTGCTTATAGGAGAAAGCTCTTCGTAGCGATTGACGACGAGTGTCGTGGCATTGAAGGCTGGTACAAGTGGCGCAAAAAGCTTTCCCACTGGGAAAATACCGATCTGCGCTAAGTCAGTTGTGTTTGATTTAGACATTGATATTTTCCAACTCATCGAGCAGCTTTATGATTTCTTCGACCTCCGCAATCCCAGGCGGGGTAACGCCCGATATAGGGTATTCCAAAGATGCCTCTCCAAATCGGTGAAATGCTTTGAGCAATGGGCCTTTTGGAGTGCCCCATCGCAAATAGTCTTCATTCGCGCCTTCGGGCATATCTTTCAATGGATGTTGAACCGCCCAATTTGCGCTAACCACCACTGGCTGTCCGATTGTTTTTCGATATTTTATTAAGGTTTTAAGCAATGAAAGTCGGCTGGCGTGCTTTTCTCCAAGCCCAAACAGCAGTGCGCAGCCACAAGATATACCGCAACTTCCAAGGATGCTGAGCGCTTCAGCGAACCGATCTTGCCAAGAACTGACCTCCTTATCGAGATCTTTGCTCATGCCGCCGATTTCTTCAGGTTCGAATGTTTCCAATCCAACGAACACGTAACGGAGACCATTTTGGGCAAGACGTTCAATCAATTCCTTGCGACGCAAGATTTGATCGATGGTGAACTGGCCGCCGAAAACGATGTCTATCGGGTCGTACTCCATCAAGTCGCAGAACTGACTTATGGCCACAGGGCTGCCGCTTAAAAAAATTGAATCTTCCACGAATGCACTTGCGCCACGGTTAGGAGAATCTCTGCCGATTACCATCGCTGAGTCCCGCATCTGCCGATAAAGCCTGCGCGGAGCGCCTTTTATGTCTTGTATGCCGCCAGTTACAGCCCGCCGTTCGCTGCAAAATGCGCAGTCGTAGACACAACCTCTTCCCGTGTCGCTAAAAACATGAGACGTCATCCTACCCTCGAAAACATCGAACGACGCCGAGACGCCGAATATTGTGGGGATGGACGGCATATCATCATAACGCAGCGGCGTTCCTACACTGATGAGGGTCCGATCGATGGCGGGGAAATCGACAATCCAGCGCCCCGGTGCCTCGGGTCTTATCTTGTCAGCGATGTCGTCGAGAGCTTTTGGCGGGCAACTACTTAGCGCATTACCGATTTCGGCTACGATATGCTCGCCGTCACCTGACACAACAATATCGAATATCGGCGGTATGGCCTTTTCTCTGATAAGCCGGCCCGGTGACGCCTTGTGATGGCGCACTGCTGAGGGTTCTCTCGTACGTTCATTTTGTAGAAAGATCGTTTCCGTCACATGTCGTCCGCCGAGTACGATGAGAATTTCATCTCCCAGAAGTTCCTTTGCCCGCTTGGCGCATTCGACTGCACCAGGCATGCAAAGTGTCATCGCTCCAAGTAATAAGAGATTTGGTCGCTGCGATAAAACAAGTGCCGTGAACCGATCTATATCATCGAGAGAATACATTAATAGGAAACATTCCCTTAGTAAGGAAGTCGGAGCTGACCAATTACTATCGGACCAAGCACCAATTTTTCTTTGTGCGAGGTCGGCAGCATAGCGGCAAGCGTTAAAAAGACTTGCTGGGTCGGCGCTGTTAAGCGCGTTTTCTGACTTGGTGCCCTCTATCCAATCTGGCGCGGAAACCGCGATGGCTCTTATCGTACGCAGCTGGCGAGACTCCGCAAGCTTCTCTCTCGGATAGTATCTAGCCGTTTCGTACCCGTCGGTGGCTGCGTGATCCATAGTTTCCCTTCCGTAAACCTGTCACTTGACGTTTCATGTCTTGAGAAATTATACCGGCATCATGGTCCGGATACGGTATATTGGATACAGGATAAAGAGCAATAGATTTGACACGGCAGGTCAAAAGGAATGAACCCATTAAGATGGGTTGGTTCGGCGATAGAAGCGCTGAGCACGACGCGCACTTCGTCAACTTCCGGATGCGATTTATGAGGTTTGGCTTAACCAAGGAGAGGAGGGGATCACCGAAATTCGGGGTAAACTAGATTTGTTGCTAAAAAGGAGCTGTCGCTGCACGCTGACGCAGCGGCAACAACGTTTGCCCTTAAAGCTGAGGGGGGAAGGAAAAACGACCTTCCGCAGCAAGCCCAAGATCAGTTACCGATTTTATATTGGATGGGCGTGTGAATGCCATCTAGGAAGCCACGAGCATCAGCACCTAGCCGATTTTATTCACAAGACCAAGGTGCCCGCTTGCAAAGCTGGGCGTGACAAATTGAATACTGCCATTCAGTTGAAGGGCGCTGGACCTATGACGGCTGTTGTGTCGCGTGACGTGCTTGAAGGAATGATACGACCTCATCCCGCCCACCAATCAGATGGGCTTCGAGTATTTTAATAGCAGTTTCACGATCACCTGTTGCGCAAGCTTCGGCGAGTTGCTTGTGATCTTGCTGCGATTTTTTATGATAATCTAAGTTGATTAATAGAAAGCGCAGATAGCGATCAACTGACTCGTGTAGAGACTTTATGAGAGACTGTAATCGCGGGCGTTTCGCACCTTGGTAAAGTAATTCGTGAAATCTTTGATTCAATCTGCTGAGGCGATCTGGGTCTTTGGTCGCATCCATTGCATCAACAATATCGTTCAATTCTGCCAGGTGGTTCTCAGCAATGTTGCCGAATGCAATCTTTAACGCGGTGCATTCTGCCATGATACGCATGTCGAAAATCTCGACAATATCCTCTATGGTCATTGTCGCTACTGTCGCTCCCTTGTGGGGTTCCAAGACAACCAGCCCTTCAGATTCCAACTGGCGAATTGCATCACGAATAGGCATACGGCTCAGACCAAACTTATCTGCCAGTTCGTCCTGTCGAAGCGGAGTTCCTTCCTTGATGGTCCCGTCGAGTATGCCCTGCCTCAACGCATCAACTACAAACGAGGCCGCAGTCTTATGGCGGCGCTTGTCCGAGACAATAAAGTTATCAAGTGAGCTGTTCAACATGATCTCCACGGGTCATCCTGCGTATCACAGGAACGGGTAACACAATTGTAGCTAATCTACCAAATTGGGAATTGCAGCTTAAATTCGTGATCCGCTGGCCGCTATCCCATTAGGCGCGATTTCGCAAGCCGTTGGAGGAACAGACAAATGTTGGCGGAAACGAGATGACAGATCGTATCAAAGATAGTGGAAACGCGCTATGATGTTCCCGTGCGATATTCCGAGTGCAGGAGGCAAGATATTGCCGCAACGGCGGAACGGGTGCAGGAACTGCACATGGCGCGTGCCGCCTTGACGAACTTCGCTTTCACGGCTGTTACGCTCTTACGATGCCAAAGCCAGCCAAAGCCGTTTACAAACGAAACTCTGAATTTTCGGCGGTGGTCACGTCAAGCGATCCAGACCGTGCCGCGCCTGCCAGACGGCCCTGCAGATGGAAACCGAGATACGGCAGCACCCCGCGCTTCGAGTGGCCGTTTCGTAGAGGGACTAGTAAAAGCCCGATCACGTCAGCCAGTACAACTACTATGCGGACGGGATATGTCCGAGCTACGAGGTAAAGCGGTCGACGATGGGCGACATGGCGAAAAGCCTGTAACGCGATCCCCAACTTGAATCCGTGCTCTCGACTGGCAAGCGGGAGCTTACATTGCATTCCAGACAAACCGCAGTCTTGGCGTGGAAATCGCCTTCCACAACGGCATCTATCTTGGCGGGGCGAGCTTGGGCTGTGTAGCCCTCCCTTCGTACAGTCTTCTCTATGAACGCGGAGCATCACAAAAACTATTGTATGAGGACTGCCTTGCTCGAGTCATTCCGTGTGCAACCAAGCGGTCTATTATTTCGGGATAACTGATGCCGCTTGCCGCCATCACCTTCGAATACATGCTGATGTCGGTAAAGCCCGGAATGGTATTAAGTTCGTTGACGAGTATTCGCATATCCGACGTTAGAAAGAAATCCGCGCGCGCCATGCCATCGCAGCCAAGCGCCCGGAATGCCTTTGCGGCGAAAGCGCGGATTTCATCCTCAACGTCTTGCGGTAAGTCGGCGGGTACATTTAACACGGCTCCATCTGAGTCAACGTATTTGGCGTCATAGGTGTAGAAACCATGGCCCTCTGCCGGTGCGATTTCCCCTGTCCGCGAAACAAACAGTGTTCCGTCAATGTCTTCCAGAACAGCGCACTCGATTTCGCGTCCACGAATGAACTCTTCAGCTAATAACTTGCTATCGTGGCGAAAGCCTTCTGATATTGCCGCTTCGTAGTCTTTGTTTGAAGAGATTTTACTAACACCAACCGATGACCCCTGACGGGCTGGCTTGATGAAAATTGGCAAGCCCATTGCATTCTCAAGTTCACAAAATGTCGGTATATTCCCGTAAGAAATCGTAATCGAGTGTGCAGTTGGCACACCGGCCTCTTTAAATAGACGTTTGGCTAAATCCTTGTCGAGCGCATTTGCAGAGCCAGTAATGCCGCATCCAGCAAGCGGAATACGCGCCACTTCTGCCATTCCTTGTACCGCTCCATCCTCACCATGCAGGCCATGCAAGACGGGAAAAAGTACATCGATCTTTGGTAATTCGTGAGGTGTCCCATCTTTTGGGAAAGCGATTGCCCGACCACGGCCCCCGGGCATCAATGTTAATTGTGTTCCGCTCGACGGTTTTGCAAGTGCGCCGTTCTCAAAAGTGCTCAATAGCCATTGCCCGTCGTGGGTAACGAAGACTGGAACGGGATCATATTTTTCTAGTGAAAGCGCATTCATGACATTAGTCGCGGAAAGCACCGACACATCGTGCTCGGCTGAGCGTCCGCCAAACAGGACGGCAATACGAAGTTTTTGCGAAATTTCTTCCATAAGCCTTTTCCTAAAAGCGCCGCGAATAAATCCAGCTTACGGGCGCACTAATCGTAGCTGATTCTGACAATAACAGAACTTTGCCTGCCGTCACACGTTGCGGATTCCTTATTGGGTTTAGGCTCCTCAATGGAGGACGACAAACGTGACAGCACTTTATGATTTCAAATCGGTCACGCCCGATCCCGCCGAGGCTAAAAGGCTAACCCTTCTGTCGCCTCTCTCGGCTGCGAAAGCCTGTTTTCCCTTCTCGGCCCACAGTTCTAGCGCCCGGCCACCGTCTTCGCTGTTGAGCTTGTCTGCCATCCAAACGAGCGCGCCGAGAATGACGGTGCGATCATCGTCCGTCAGGTCTACAATGCCCGCCTTGACGACAAGACCGCCAAGCTCAATCAGATGCCGCGTGCGCTTCCGTCGCTCGACCTGCCAGCTTCGCATGTCATGCCGCGCCTTCTGCGCCTGATGGCGATTGCGCGCCGCCCGATTGCGTTTGATCGCTGCCAGCGTCATCATCATTTGCCGGTTGAGATCGCCGTGATTTGCTCCGAAACCATGCCGCTCCGCGCTTGGCCCACGCCTCCCGCTTTCCAGTATCCTTCGTCTCGGCCAGCACGATTAGCGCGCCGGCCAGTTCGTCTACGCTGAGCGCATCGGCCCCGGTAGCGATCACCAGTTCGCCAAGTTGCTGGACCTTGCGGTTCTTCAGCTCTTTCGCCTTGTCTTCGAGCGCCTTCAGTTCTGCGTCGTAATCGCGTGGTTTCCTCATTTCGGTCTCCATTGTTTCCGTTGTTGTCGATGCAGGCATGATATTCCAGCGCATGGCGGAATGCTGTAATGTGTGTGGGACGGTGTGGCACGCGCCGGTCCCGCCCGAGATTTTTTCGAGGGAGGGCGCGCTTATACGTCGTTCCGACGTGCGCTTTCCGTGCTGATGATTGCCGCCATGGCGATCTATCATCTTCACGTCAAGGTCATTGGCCGCAAGGCCGGAAGCAGTGCGGTCGCGTCCGCCGCCTACCGCTCAGCTTCGCGAATGCGCGATGAGCGTATTGATCGCGTGCAGGATTTCTCCAACAAACGCGGAGTCGTCCATTCCGAGGTGCTGCTGCCGGATGGTGCGCCGGAGCACTGGTCCCACCGCGAACGGCTCTGGAACGATGTGGAGGCGTTCGAGGTTCGCAAGGACGCGCAGCTTGCGCGCGAGGTGGAGTTTGCCATACCGCGCGAGATGACACAGGCGCAGGGCATCGAGATTGCCCGCGACTTCGTTAAACAACAGTTTGTCGATCAGGGCATGATCGCCGACCTCAATGTGCATTGGGATTTTGCCGAGGACGGTAGTCCCAAGCCCCATGCCCATGTCATGCTCACCATGCGCTCCGTTGACGAAAACGGTTTCGGTCAGAAGGTGCGTGACTGGAACCGCACGGAGATGGTGGAACGCTGGCGGGAACGCTGGGCCGAGCATGTCAACGAGCGACTAGCCGAACTCGACATTGACGCCCGCATCGATCATCGCAGTCTTGAAGAGCAGGGCATCGAACTGGAACCGCAAACGCAGATCGGCGCGTCGGCGCAGGGGATAGAACGGGAAGGCGTGGAGGCAGATGCTGGTATAGCCGACACTGTTGCGGATCGCGCCGAAATGCACCGCGAGATCGCCCGCAACAATGGCGAGAGAATTATTGCCGATCCCTCCATTGCACTGGATGCAATCACGCATCAGCAATCGACTTTCACGCGCCGCGACATGGCAATGTTCGCGCACCGCCACAGCGACGGATTAGAGCAGTTCAACGAAGTCATGGGCGCTATGGGCAATTCGCCCGAACTGGTCGAACTGGGCAAGGACAGCTTTGGCAATGACCGTTTCACTACTCGCGATATGATCGAGACAGAACAGCGTCTGCACCGCGCTGCCGCACTGATGGCCGAGAAGGAACGTCATGAGGTGAACGAAGCGGACAGACAGGCGGCACTTGTGCGTTCCGAACAGCATGGCCTTGTCCTGTCCGGCGAGCAGGCGGATGCACTGGCGCATGTCACCGATGGTCGCGATCTGTCGCTTGTCGTTGGTTATGCCGGTACGGGAAAGAGCGCCATGCTTGGCGTGGCGCGGGAGGTTTGGGAAGCGGCAGGCTACGAGGTGCGCGGCGTTGCTCTATCCGGTATTGCGGCGGAAAATCTGGAAGGCGGATCGGGCATCGCATCGCGCACCATCGCCAGCATGGAACACGGCTGGAAAAACGGGCGCGACATGCTGACCAGCCGCGATGTGCTTGTCATCGACGAGGCGGGCATGGTCGGCACACGGCAGATGGAACGCGTGCTTTCTCATGCGCAGGAAGCGGGCGCAAAAGTCGTCCTGATTGGCGATCCACAGCAGCTACAAGCCATAGAGGCGGGCGCAGCCTTCCGGTCGATTTACGACCGTCATGGTGGCGTCGAAATCCATGAGGTGCGCCGCCAGCGCGAGGACTGGCAGCGGGACGCCACCCGCGATCTGCCAACCGGCAGAACCGGCCATGCCATCGCCGCCTATGACCGCCACGACATGGTGCATGCAGCCGAAACACGGGAACAGGCGCGCGACGACCTGATCGACCGCTGGAACAGTGACCGGCAGGCAGCACCAGACAGCAGCCGCATCATCCTCACGCACACCAATGCCGAGGTGAGGGAACTCAACGAGGCCGCCCGTGCACGGATGCGGGACGCTGGCGATTTGGGCGAGGATGTGCGCGTTACCGTCGAACGGGGTGCTAGAAACTTCGCCGCCGGGGATCGCGTCATGTTCCTGCAAAACGAACGCGGGCTTGGCGTGAAGAATGGCACGCTCGGGACCATCGAACAGGTAAGCACGCAGAGCATGGCGGTGCGCACCGATGACGGGCGCGGCGTGAGCTTCGACCTTAAGGATTATGACCGGATCGACCATGGCTATGCCGCCACCATCCACAAGGCACAGGGCATGACGGTGGACCGGACGCATGTGCTGGCAACGCCGGGCATGGACGCGCACGGCAGCTATGTCGCCCTGTCGCGGCACCGCGACAGCATGGACCTACATTACGGGCGCGATGATTTCGCCGATCAAAACCGGCTTGTCCGCACCCTGTCGCGTGACCGCTCCAAGGACATGGCGACCGACTACGAGCGCGCCGACCCGGCCCAAAACTATGCCGAACGGCGCGGCATCACCTTCCGCGAGCGTGTCGTCGAGATCGTGCGCAAGGTCGTGCCGGAGAAGGTGCACAGCATGTTCGACGGTCCGCACCTGGCCGCAGACGGTGCGGCAGGTTCAGACGAGGTGCGGCGACCGGAAAGGAAGGATGAGGAAGACCCGGAAACCGCCTTGCGCCGCGCCCGCAGGCAGGCGCTTGTTCGCCATGCCCGCGCGTCCGATGCAATCCTTGACGTCAAGCAACAAGGTCTCACGCCCTCCGACGAGCAGCGGCGTGAGTTGGGCGCGGCACGGCGTGTATTCGATGAGGTCCGCCCGCACGGCTGGCAGGATGCGGAAGCCGCCTACAGCAAGGACAACAGCCTTGCCCGCGAGGCGGGCGGCGGCCGGATCAACCGCGCCATTCGCGCCCTCCAGCTCGAAACCGAAATCCGCAGCGGAAGGGACGCCGAGTTCGGCCTTACGCCACATGCCCGCGCAGATCGTTTCGTGGAGCGTTTCCAGAAGCTGGACCAGACCAGCCAGCGCCAGTATGCGGCGGGCGACTATTCCGGTTACCGGGCTGCACGCGCGGAGATGGGCAATATGGCGATGAGCCTTGAACGCGACCCGCAGATGGAATCCATGCTGGAAATCCGCAAGAAGCAACTCGGCATCAGCATGGATTTCGACTCAGGAATGAGGCTCGGCCAGCAACTTGCCCTCAGTCACGGTCTCGGCAGGGGCCGGGGAATCGGATTGTAGAACCCGCCTTTTTGCCGCCCTTTGTACGCCGCAGCACTATGACGGCTAAATACCGCTTGCACGGCGGAAAATCGTCGTTCTGTCTGGTTCTATCAGCATTCAGGAGCAACCAGCAGGAGGCAGCGCAACCATGCCCGTACCAGATCGTATCATTCGCCTGAACACCGTCCTTTCCCGTACCGGCCTGTCCCGGTCCACCATCTATCGAAAGATCGCCGAAGGCACCTTTCCTGCCCAGATCAAAATCAGCGTCAACGGCGCGGGTTGGAAGGAATCCGACATCAACCGGTGGGTTGACAATCCCGTCGCATGGCGGCCAGCAAACGACAACGAGGCCCCCGGCGGAAAAGCGGGCAACCGCAACGCAGGCTGACCCGTCCAATCCCAACCAGCAATGGCCGTCATAGAACAGTCGGGAGGGAAAGCCTTGTCAGCTTCGGGAAAGCATGCCGGAGCGAAGCCGGCCCCTCAAGGCCAAGCCGCTTCGCGGTGGCTGCGCCAGCCTTGACCGCCCGCCTCCGCCCCGACATTTCGCAGGGAAGCCGAATAAGGCGGGAGTGGGAGCGCGCAGCGCTCCGCTTCCGACGAAGGGAAGGGCGGTGGAAACGTCGCGATGACGAAGAAACAGGTTGCCATATGTCCCATTAGGTGGTACATTGTGACAATGTTGGAGATAGGGAATGATCTTAGGGTTTCGGGATGAATGGTTGCGGGCCTTTTTCGTGGATGACGTTCATTCCCGCAATATCCCGGCCGATCTTGAAAGCCGTTTGTTCCGCAAGCTCCAGATGATTGACGATGCGACGACCGATCAGGACTTGCGAGTGCCGCCAAGCAATCATTTCGAGAAGCTGAAAGGCAATCTTGACGGTTTCCATTCCATCCGCGTGAACAAGCAATGGCGGCTGGTGTTCCAATGGGATGGAAACAGGGGCGAAGCGTCTGGCCTCTATCTGGACGACCACAGCTATCGATGAGGTGACTGAAATGCTTATGACCACACGTAAACCGGCGACAGTTGGGGAAATTCTGGTGGAAGAGTTCATGCATCCCTTGGGATTGACGCAATCGGCGTTGTCCGAGGCGATGGGTGTTCCGCGCAAGCATGTGAACGAGCTTTGCAACGACCGGCGCACCGTGACGGCACCGACCGCGCTCATTCTGGCGCGCGTGTTCGACAATAGCCCCGACTTCTGGCTGAACGTGCAGCGCCGTACCGATTTGTGGGAAGCGATGCACTCGCCGCGTGAGCGCGAGCGAATCGAGCGGGCCAGACCGCTGGCTTCGGCCGCGTGAAGGCGGTTTGCGATCTACGTCGAAACCGCAACGCGCAAGTATTTACCGCCGATAGCCCTACGACACGATTTTTGTACTTCCCATCGGGAGTTTGTCCGCATCTTTTGTCAGGTCGATCCACAGTTTCGGAGCGACCAACATGCCGGAAGACAAGCATACAGGGCCGGAAACCATTGTTCCGGCGAACGACAATACTCCGCCCAACGGCGATGCTGCTGATGCAGATATCGCGCCGTGGGAGAAGCTGGACATGGTGGTGTTCGATATCGCCCGCCTGATCGGCAGGCAGATGGCCCGCGAAGACTTCGAGCGGCTGCGAGCCGCCACCGCCAACGATAACAGTCCCGGTCATGTCGGAGAGACGGAGGACGGGACGGAGACCGAATAGACCGAACGGAGAACCGCCCCATGCCCCGACTTGTGTCCCGCGCAGCCCTTTACGCCCGCTATTCGTCCGACAACCAGAGTGAGGCGTCGATTGAAGACCAGTTCCGGCTTTGCCGGGAACATGCGGGCCGGGAGCGCTGGCAGATCGTCGGTTCGTATGAGGACGCGGCGATATCGGGATCGAGCACGATCCTGCGCCCCGGCATCCAGCGCCTTGTGCAGGATGCGCAGCGCGGCGAGTTCAAGATATTGCTTGCCGAGGCGCTGGACCGCATCAGCCGCGATCAGGCGGACGTTGCCACCCTCTACAAGCATCTGAAATTCGCGGGCGTCACCATCGTCACCTTGGCCGAGGGCGAAATCTCGGAGCTTCATGTCGGGCTGAAAGGCACGATGAACGCGCTATTCCTGAAAGACCTTGCGATGAAGACGCATCGCGGTTTGCGCGGACGCGTCGAGAAGGGCAAGGCAGGCGGCGGCTTGTGCTACGGCTACAAGGTTCTCAAGAAGCTGGACGCCAACGGCGAGCCGATTCGGGGCGACCGGGAAATCATCCCCGAGGAAGCCGACACCATCCGCCGCATCTTCAAGGAATTTGCAGCGGGCAAAAGCCCGAAGGCGATTGCCGTTGACCTGAACCGGGAAGGTGTTCCCGGCCCGCTTGGTCGCGCGTGGGGAGACACCAGTATTCGCGGCCACGCGAGCCGGGGAACCGGCATCGTCAACAACGAGCTATATGCGGGCGTGCTTGTCTGGAACCGCCTGCGCTTCATCAAGGACCCGTCCACCGGTAAGCGCGTCTCGCGCATCAACCCGGAAAGCGCATGGATCAGGACGGAGGTTCCGCACCTGCGCATCGTGGATGATGAACTATGGAACGCGGTGCGCGCCCGGCAGAAGCAGATTGCCGAAATCTTCGGGCCGAACCCGGCCAATACGCTTGAAGGCCGCATGAAGCGCGTGCATCTGGCGAATAGGCCGGTTCATCTCCTTTCCGGCCGTCTCACTTGCGGATGTTGTGGCGGCAAGATTGGTATCATCACGCCAAACCGTTATGCCTGCCTCAATCATCATCGGCGTGGCACCTGCGATAATGGCCGCTCCATCACCCGCGACAAGATCGAGGCGCGCGTGTTGACCGGCCTGAAAGAGCGGCTTGTTTCCAGCGAAGCGGTCGCAGAAGCTGTCAAAGCATACACGGAAGAAATGAACCAGCTGAACCGAGACCGTCGCACCCAGGCGCAGACCGACCGGAAGGCGCTTGCCAAGATCGAAAAGGCAATCGCCGGGATCATCGCGGCCATTGAGGACGGCATGTATCAGCCTAGCATGAAGGCCCGCATGGATGAGCTTGAGAGGCAGAAGGCCGAGATTGCCGCCCGCATGGCGCAAGCCCCGGCTGACATTCCTGACATCCATCCCAATGTCGCCAATCTCTACCGCCTTCGCGTGGAACGCCTGACCGAAGCCCTAAGCGACCCCGACGGCGGCAGGCAGGCGGCGGAAGCTCTCCGCTCACTTATTGGGGAAATCGTCCTCACTCCCGGAGGCAAGCGCGGTGAGGTTCATGCCGAGCTACGCGGCGAGTTGTTTGGCATTCTTGACTTCGCCAGAGCCGAGGAAATCCAAAGACCAGCCGGTTTTATGCCAGCAGTCGAAGCCTGCCCCCGCAACCAAACACTCCTGAAAATACTGGATGCTTTGTGCATACGCCATCCTGCTCGTAGCTGTACGGCTTGTGCAAGCTTCATGGACCAGCCCGTTCGACCTAAAATCGATTCACTGGATCGATTTTTTAACGGTCTCATCTCATCAGGCTCATAACCTGAAGGGTGAGGAGGACAAGGAAGTGATCCTGTGAATCAATTCCCCGACGAACGGTTCAAATCCTGCCACCGCAACCAAAAAAACAACAATAAAACCAGTATGTTAAAGCCTCCGTAAGGAGGCTTTCGTCGTTTGTGCGTTACAGTCTGGAAGCACACTGGAAGCGCCGCAAATATGGTTACAGCGTGGAAACGGCGGAGTGACTGTAGATGTGGATTGATGCCGGCGTGTGGCGCAAACGCAACGCCAGTCGAGGGTGAGCAGCGTGGGGGAAGGGCCGAACGACCAGGCGCCCCTCACTGAAATATCTGGAAAGGTCGTTGCGGCTACAGGCGAATGTCCGACATCCGCCCGTAGCCAAACCCCTCGACGTCAGCCCTTTATGGCTGCAATCAGATCGTCATAGGCCTTACATGCTTCTGCTGCCGTGCTGCCCTGATACTTCGTGGCAATCTCCTGCACCTTGGTAGCCAGCTCGGTTGCTTTCGAAGGATCCTTGGTGATTGCCGTCTGCATGGTGGTTGCCAGTTCCTGCCCCTTCTTGGTCAGTACTTCAGCCGTGCAGGGCGGCTCCTTCGAACAGCCGGCTGCTGCCGCAGCCAGCGCCGCGGTCAGCGCAATAGCCAGAATTGTCTTCATCAGTCCTCTCCTAGACTCCGTAAAAGCCCCCGTCACCCTCTAAGGCCATTATTACAACTGCTTTACGGTTGTAATGCTGTGCAGCTGCATCTTCGCGTAATGCACAGAAACATCTGACCACAAGTCGGGGAACCAGTAATTGGCACCGCGAAGACCGTCCCAAAACGCACTCGTTGTGGTGAGCGGTCCGCAAAAAATCCCTTTTATTGACGAACAAAACATGAACATGTATCTTCGCTCACATGGTGAAAAAGAGCCTTCAGGATAAACTTGCCATCCTATCGGATGCGGCAAAATACGATGCATCTTGTGCGTCAAGCGGTGGCGAGAAGCGCGATGCAAGCAAGGGCGGTGT
>NZ_VEWK01000024.1 GCF_006376675.1 Brucella pecoris | reverse complement strand
ATAAATCACCGATCAAGTTCGAGATGATAAACCGTAAATTAGTGACAGAACCTCTCCACTAAATAAGGGCAAGTCCATACGGGAATCGCGTTCCGGATAGTACGGGTTGCAGCGTTCCTGATAGTACGGGCCTGTCCACACCTTATCCACCGGCCAAAGCCGCAAGCTGAACCAATCATTGCCCGCCCCCTGCTCGCTTACGAGATACAATGATTTTCTTCGGCGCCTCGGGACGAAACGTTAGCCGTTGCCTGCCATCAGGGTTTTCGGCAAGCGCGAGGTGATAGCCTGGAAGCGGCTGGCGCTCGACAATGGTGCGCAGTTCGAAACGGAACCGCCGGAAAGGAGATAGACTACCGGATTTTAGGTACAGGTGTTCGAGATCGAAGCTCCAGCCCCATGTCTGGCTCCCGCCGTGCTTGCGCACGAGACGATAAAGCCAGCGTTCAAGACCGCCCATCAGATCGAAATAGGCGCGGTCGATGGTGAGGATCAGAGCGTCGTCAATGACGCCGGCATAGAACCAATCCGCCAGGATGAGTTCTATGCCGAGCGGCCGGCCAGCTGCATCCAGTTGTTCTTTCCATTCTGCGATCCATGAGAAGCGATGCCGCCGCCTTTCCGAAGGCTGGCGGATCGAGGTGACAACGGTTGTCGATTGAAGGCGGTCCAATGCCGCTTTCAGCCGGTCGTAGTTCAGGCCAGAATCGGTACGGCCGATGAAGGAGAGGATTTCGTAAGGCGTGGCGAACATGAAACGCGAGGTCTGCAAGCCATTGTCGCGGGCCTGAACGATCTGCGAAGCGGCCCAGATAAGAATATCGGCGTCCCAGATCGTCGCCATGCCGTGTTCGGCCGTCGCCTCGACGCGAATCGATATGTCCCCCATGCGGAAGTCGATCGGCGTCACGCGGCGCGACTTGGCCAGCGAGAAAAACGGCCACGCCATGAGATCCTGCGCATCGCGGGTGGCGATGTCGCCGCCGCATGGCCTGAACAATTCAAGCTGCTGACCTTGATATATCCGATACGAGGACATGGCGGCGTCCGGTTAGCACGACGCATCAATGGCAAGGGCGGTGTCTGCGTCGGTGTCCAGCATCTGCACAAGTCGGGGTGGTGCGGCTTCGGACGTCGATAGACGGGCGGCGGCATCAATCCATGTCTGAAGATCGGCGACGGTGTAGACGACACGACCGCCGAGCTTGCGATAGATCGGACCGGTTCCGTCACAACGGTGCTTTTCCAGCGTCCGGGGAGAGAGGCCGAGAAGGTGGGCAGCTTCCACGGTGCGCACGAAACGCGGCCAATTCTCTTCTATCTTCTGTTGCATGTGGACCTCCATCGCAGTTGCCACCGGAACGGCGGTTCGGTTGCGAGGATGGCGAAAAATATGCGGCCGGGCGGAGTGACAAAATAATCGCCTGCGTAAATGTCCCCCCATGCCGGTCACACCAAAGCCGACGAACGGCAGAGGTCAGCCATCGCGCGGATTGTCGGGAAATTTCTGAAACGGGCAAAGCAGGCGCGGATAGCCGCCGTCGATCAATTCTTGCGCAGCGCCCAAAAGTCGGGCGATACGCCTGCGTTCAGGCGTGTTTTTCCAGTCGATGGAACGCAGCTTACCGAGTTCGCTGTTGATAAGGACGCTGGCGATTTCCTGACGCGATGCGCCAGCCTGTACGCCGTCCCACACGCGCAGCATCAGGCTAAACCTGTGAATTTGGTAACGGGAAAAGCGTAACCAGCGCGGCAACGGGCCGGACGGCTTTCCGGCCAGCCAGCTGTAAAACCGCCTGACGCATTGCTCCCGCTCGTTATAATACTCGTCAGGCGGAATCGACATGACGGCATTGATGACCCGCTGCCCCTGCGGAAGCCAGACATAATGATCGCCGTATTTGTCCCTGACGACAGCATGAAATCCGTCCGCCGCCATATGGCCTGCAAAGGCAGGCGCGAGCGGATCGAGCAACGGGCAACCGCTGAAGCCTGCCGGTACGGGTTCAACGATGACGGTTGCAGGAAACATCCGCGGATGCCAGAGCGGCCGTGCCACCGAGGCCGGCTGAAATGGATCAACCGGGAAAGGTGACACCCCAGCGTTGGCAAAAGTGCTGTGAGGCTTCCGCCTGTTTCGTTTTGTCGGCAGCGGCGCTGGACAGCGCCTGCTTGTAGTCGTTCCGGTATCGCTTGTTGCGGCGGAGAAATTCGAAGGTCACACCACCGCGCTCAAGATGGCCCAGCTCGTCATCGAACCGGGGCGAAGTCCAGTCCTGCAATGCTTCCATGCCACTCCCCTTGGGAACTCAACCTTGGGATGGTGGGAGTATTGGGGAAGTTTCCGGAGCCGGAATACAGTTAATTGGAATACAAACGATCTCAAATGAAACCGGCCGGAGCAGCTATTGCATGGGTGGCTGGAGAAGATGACGATAGCCGATCTCGGTCATCCAGCGGGCGCGGGCAAGGTGCGTTTCATGAATGCGTCTGGCGCGTTCCGGGTCGGCTTCAACATCGATACCGAAAATGATGCGCACGGCGTCGCGCCAGTCAGCGCCTTCCTCGTCGGCGTCCAGAAGACGAAGATAGGTTACCAGATGGACTTCATCATAAGCGTTCACCCTGTCGGTCAAGGGTGGTCCATCGTCCCTCAAAGGCTTGTTCATGGGGCCTCTTCGCCGAAAACCACGCTCAAAACGGACCAGTATTTTATCCATTTGCAAGGTGACAGCTTCATGACGGTAATATCCGCAATTGCAGAATAACCTTATCCCTGAAACGTCTTAGCAAAAAGTATAGGTCTGCCCGTTAGCGTCTGTCACCCATCATCGCGAAAGAATTCAACCGGATCGACATCAAGAGCAATACTGAGCTTTTCGAGTGTGTCGATGGAAACAGCATATTCCTCCCGCTCAAGCATACCGACATAATTGCGGTTGATCTTGGCGCGATAAGCAAGCTCCTCCTGTGACATGGACCGATCATGTCGCAACCGACGCAGGTTTCTGGCAACTCTTTCCCGTAAGCTCATGGGAAAGCAGTTGCCGACAGGCCAATACTCTTCTACCCAATATACTAGTGATTCCGGAAAAGAGTAAAGTGGACGGTCGAAAAAACTGTGCGTGATCTTGCGAGCCGTGCGCAGCACGGCGAGCGGCGAAAAAACCGCCTAGACACCAGAAACAGGAAGACTTGGAGCCGGTCTTCCGGCTCCACGGCTTTCATGATCAGCGGGTCTTGAGTTTTTGCATTCCTTCCGCCAGCGTCCAGAGTGCGCGATTGAGGGTAACATTCTGGTCAATACCGTTAATAGCGCGGGTCTGGCTGCGCCGGATGCGGCCTGCATCATCGCGCCGCTGCCCATGCAAGCCGCCTTTAATCATATTTTCCTGAATGGCGTTGAAGGTCATCCAGAGGCTTTCCCCGTTATCCTCGCGGCGGCGCGGCGTTATGATCTGGTCCGGGCGGATTGGGCTTTCGTCTTCGCCATAGCGGGCGACAAGGCTCGCCTCCGCCAGCACATGCCGTTCATCCGTTGAAAGCCTGATTTCCTTCATCGTTTCGCTGGCATCGATCAAGCGCGGAAAATCTTCCGCGACGGTATAAACGCCTTCGATAATGTCATGCTGGATATTGCCCTTGTGCGGGACGCGGATTTCCTCGAAACGCTCTCCTGCAACCAGACTGTTGGTGCAGACAAAACGCAACATACCGGCGAACATCTGGTAACTGCTCGTTCCGTCGTGGCTGTTGACGATAATAACCTCCGCCGCTTCCGGCTTGCCTATGCCGCCGTCACGGCGCAAACGCAGCATATGCTTGGCGTGTCCCATGCGGTCGCCATCGCGGGGCACCGCCTGCACGGCAAAGAACGGAAACCATCCTTCGCGGCGCAAGCTTTCGACGATTTCAATGGTGGGGACGTAAACGTAACGCTCCGACCGGCTATCATGCGGTTCGCGGGCGAATATGGCCGGAACGTGCCGAAATAGCGCCTCGTTGTCGAGCGCTTCACGCCCGCTGATCTGGTGGCTGTTGCGGCCGAACCGGGTGGCGAGATGATAATTCATGGTCCTTGCTCCTTTTTTCCGTAATTGCCGAAGGCATGTCCCCGACATGCCTTCCGGGGGCGCGAGAGCGCGCGGGGATGGAAGGGGACAAGTGCCGGCGAGCATGGGCGGGTTGCGCGCAAGCGGGACGGATTGGAAAATGAAGACCATTAAAACAGTGAGCCGTCCTGAGACGCGGGCGACCCTGCCATGCGCAGGCAGAACTTGAGGGGAGAAAGGGGTTAAGACCCCTTGGTTTCCCCTCACGATCGGCAAGGCTTCAGCCGCAGCCGATCACGACAAAGGGCGCGGAGCGCTCCGCATGGATTGATGGCAGTCGAAACCTGCATAGCGAAGGGACCGCTCCGCCTTCTCGCACTTCGTCATCGGCGTTGAAATCAGCATCAAATGGTGCCATTTATGGTGATAAATATGGAGACAGGCAGATGCGTTCCACGATCAATATCGATGACAACCTCATGGAAAAGGCGAGGTCGCTGACTGGCACGAAAGAAACGGCGGCTGTTGTCCGGCAGGCGCTCGAAACCCTTGTGCGTGTCGAGGCCGGGAAACGCCTGATCGCTCTGGGCGGGACGATGCCTGATGCCGAAGCTGCACCGCGCCGCCGCAACGAGGCCGCAAAGTGATCCTTGTCGATACGTCGATCTGGATCGATCACTTTCGCCTCTCCGACGCGGAGTTGCGCCGCGTTATCGAAAACCACCTGCTGCTTTGCCATCCGTTCGTAACGGGCGAACTGGCGCTTGGCAGCCTGCGAGACCGAACCAATGTGCTGGGCTTTCTGGCGGCGCAGCGACAGGCAACCGTCGCCACGCATGACGAAATCCTGACGATGGTCGACCGCCACGGATTATTCAGCATGGGAATCGGCTATACCGATGCCCATCTGCTGGCGTCCGTCCTGCTCGGTCAAGGGGCCAGCCTATGGACCCGCGACAAGCGCCTGAAAATGGCGGCTGAGAAAGCAGACGTGAGCCTGCACGTTGCGGCAACCACGACCAACTGACCTTCTGATATGATCGGCAAGGCTTCAGCTACAGCCAATCAGGACAAAGCGCGCGCAACGCTCCGTATTGATGATGGCGGCGGCGGGGGTGAGCAAGGCGAAGCCCCGCTTTCGCGGGGCCGGGCCGGTGGCCTGTTCAGTTGGTGGCGCGGCGGCGCGACCAGATCAGGGCCAGTTCCTCATTGTCCGCCTCGACCAGGCTCGCATAGATCGGAGAGGGGAACGAGGGATCGTCCAGCTTCACCGAGAGGTAGGAATTGCCCTGCACGGACTGCTTCTTCCATGCCGCTCCGAACTCGGTGGCTCCGGCGAACACGCGGAAGTCCGGCCCGTTTTCGGTTTCGCCTTCGGCCGGGATAAACTTCACCGACTTGACGTTGAGGTTGAGGGTCTTGACCGAGCCAGCGAAGCCGTTGTCGGTGCGGGAGAAAGTGCCGATAGTAGCCATGACATTATTTCCTTCTGCTGATCGGGCCGCGCCCATCGCGGTCTCGATGATGGTCGATGGACCGGGGACGATCGGCCTGCACCCCTTCGGGGCCGGAATGAAATGGAGGGCGGCCGGTGGCAGCTTTTTTGTTTCGCGATGCAAAGCCAAGCCGGGGTCCCCATGCGGCTCGCCGCATGGGGTGGTTGGGCGGCGGAAAAAAGTTGTCGCCGGACGTTGCAGGATTGAGATCGAGGCGGCGCTTGCGTCGCCGGTCTTCGGTCAGACCAAATCAATCGAGATCGCGGTGGGCGTGGTCTGGTCGGCGGAAAAAGGAAATCATGGCGTGGCTGCTGTCGGTCAGCGCTTTCTTCTGCGCCGACAATGGTTTCGCTGGCTCCCTCGCAGGCAAGCCCCTCAACCTCAACGTCAAGTCGGTGAAGTTCCCTCTCGTCCGTCATGAGGCGAAACCGAAAACGGGCCGGACTTTCGCCATCGCTGTTTGCTGGAGACGGCGGGTTCGGGGCGGCATGGAAGGAGACTGCCTGTCCAGCGCGGCGCAGTCCCTGCCTTTCGGTGAAGCTGGGCGATTTCTTGTTCTGCTCTTCGGCCGCCTCCATGCAAGCATGGTCGAGGCGGACAATGAGGAACTGGCCCTGATCTGGTTGTGCTGCTGTGTCATGGGCTGAACAGGCCATCGGCCCGGCCTTGTGGAAGCGTTGGCTTTTCCGGGCGAATGTCCGCCGCCACCATCCCTTGCGTCAGCGATCGTCACCGAAGGCGAAGACCCGCAAGGGGCTTCTTGAGTCGTCGCAGACGGCGAATAGAGCGCGGCCCGTAGGGAGACGCCCGAATTCACCCTATTATCTGCAAAGGGCGCAGTGCTCAAAATCGCTGTAAAGATTCTACGACGTGACTTGCGCCTTCCTTCCAAACAAAGAGCGAGCACGAGCCCCCCAGACAGGCTCCAGTTGGGCGGCTTCATAAAGTCGGCTTTTCAATGCTTTCAACGCTTTTTCACGTGCCGGTCCTTCAGCCATCTTATCAAGCTCATCAAATGCCTTCTTGATCTTCAGATGCCGGACATGAGGCAAGCGAACACCACCAAGCGTCAGTGCATTTCCAGTGACCACGCGTGGAACACCGGTCGGAAAGAAATGGCATTTGTGCGACTTCAATCCATGTTTCGCTATGATGCCTCGAACCTGAAACAGAACCGATCTTGAGGCCTTTTCACCACTTAGGCACACATCGTCGACATATACCGTAAACCGCAGATCAACATGCGAAGCCAGTTTAGCGATTTCATCAAACATTGGTTTATGCGCGAAGTAGGACAGAATCGGGCTGACTGAACTTCCCGTTGGCAAATGTCCATCTACCGTGAGCAGCTTCGCCAAAAGCATAGCAACGTCTCCGCGACATTTCATCGTTTTCGCGAAAAAAAGATAGACGGCATGGGTAGTCACGTTCTGAAAGAATGAACGTATATCTACCTTAACCAAGTTGCTATCAGCACTGTGAACGGCAGCGTTGGTTATGTACGACCGACCGCGAACGGCTGAATGGAGATAATCGGGTGTTTCGATCCGACTCAACCACCGCGTCACCTTATTATGCGCCTGTTTCAGCCGATCTTTAGGCTCTTGCACGTGACGCTTTTTCTGCGCCCCGACTTTAAAGCGCTTATAATTGTCGGTACGATTTGCAAGCTCTTCCAAATCTTCAGCCAGTATACCCAAACGCCGCGCCAAATCCGCAGGAGACATAACCTTATATAGCTGTGACTGGTTAAGAGCATGAAGCGCCAAGATCAGTCCTCGTCTTCCCGTTTCCGCTTTGAAATTGTCGACGCCCAATCAAGCATCTTTAGCGCCTTATCGGCAACGAATGTCCGCGCCCGCTCTGAAAGGTCCGCGTCTCCTGTCCGCTCGGCAAAAAGCATGATCGAAGATGCCGGAATTTCAAAATAGCCTGAATAGCGCTCAATCGTCTCAAGCGTAACCTTCTTGTTACCCGCTTCAAGCTCACTGATAAACGAGCGAGAAAAACCAAGCGCGCGAGCAAGTTCAGCCTTGCTCATATCGTGGTAAACCCGGATTAATCTCAGAGCTTCGTTCAACATCTCTCAATCTCGCACATTGGTAACTTAGAGGTTCTCAAACACCCAACGGACGGCACGAATAACTGCGACAAACAATGCAGCAATTTTCCAAACCAAAAGCAGAATGCGGCGCATACTGCGTCCACGGCGACTCCACTTAGAGTACGCCGCAGGCTTCTTGAGAGAGCTTCGCCCGGCGACCGGGGGATCATCATCGTAGGTCATGGCTGAGTCCTTTTTCTCAGAGCACCAGACGGAATTGTCTGGTGTCACGCTCTCCAAGAAAGGCTCAGACGAAGCACCTCTAAGCCACCGTGATCGCCTGCTCACGCAAGGCGATCCTTACCGGCCCGCCGCCGCTGTCCGCCCGATACCGGGAGCCAGCGTTGCCGCGCCAATAAGAGGAAGAGACCACATCGTCTCCAAGCGTCATAAGACGCCGCTTGTGCGTGGTGCCTTCCCGGTCGCAATCTAGATGTACGAAATAGTTCTCAAAAATACAACACTTGTTCTCCAATGGATAACATTTATCCCCATCTTTGAGAAGAACGCGGTATCTCCTCCTCACGCCACCTTGGGCTGCTTATTCCTCGTGGAACATGAACGGGTCGGCCAGCCTCGCCAACGCTGACGCTCCGACGAACGCGCCGCCGATGAGAGAGAAGATTTTCCGCCAGACTTCGGACGGCACGGCTTCGCGGGCGATGCCATGCACCAGGACGAAGCCCGCAATAGCGGCGGGAGCCGCGAATAACAGGGCGATGGCCAGACGTAATCCCGGCGAGCGCAGCGTGGCATAGAGATAGGCTAGGAAACCGTAGGAAGCCACGCCTGCAAACAGGCCGACGATGCCAGCGCCGATATAACCGGCTCCGGTTGCGAAGGCGAAGCGGGTTGCTATGACGGCAAACAGGAACGGCACGGCATAGGTCGCCAGCATATAGGCGAGCGAACACATGGCGAAAATCAGCACGACGGACAATGTAATCAGCACGATCATTTCCAGTCTCCCATGCGGTTCATTCGGTTGGCCGTTCCGGCGCATCAGGGTCCGACGCGCCGGAACGTGTTTCAGGCGACAATCCTTCCGGCGTGGTTTGCGATTTCGGCGTATCGGCTGAGGTGATATTCGGGCCTGAAATACAGGTCGCGCTCGACCGGCAGACCAAGCCCGCCGCGCACGTCCTCGATCTCGGACAGCATGACGTAGCCAAGTTCGGGACTGCCAAGATCGCAGAGGCCGAACATGCGTAAATCGCCGTCCGGTTCCTCATATGCTTCGGTTATCAGCCATGTCGCGGAACCGTCCGGGGTGAACAGCTTCACGACAGGGCGCGGGTCGAAATCCTCCCGTTCCTCGCTGGCGCGGCCATTGGCGATCAGCGCGGCGCGCAGATCGTCGGGGATCAGGGTTTCAGTTCGGGGAAATCGCCGTGTCATGACGCCAATTCCTCCGGTGCGGCCCATCGCGCTGCATCCTCGTTAAGCCGGTAACGGTCACGGAAGGCGGCAATAGCCGCGTCCTGCCGTTCCAGCTTGCGGGTGAGCGCGTCGATTTCGCCGCGCCGCTAGAAACGGAGTTGCGCGGCATTCTCCCGATAGTCACGTTCGTCGTCGCGGGTCCAAGTGGATTTCATGCGGCCATACTGGCGGGTCTTGAGGCGGGCGGTGATGGTCATGCGCTCGGCACGCTTCTCGATCTGCCGCCTGATGATTTCGATATGGCGGGGGTTTCGTCCCGCGTTCTGACCAAGCGGGCCAACATTGCCCGCTGCTCGGCATAGATATTCATTGTCGTGGTTCCTGCGATCTGGTCGAGGCTTCCGGCCGCGCCGATTGCGGCACGGCCGGAACTACCCTCGGAGCAATGGGAAAAGAGGCCGGAACCGCGTATGCGGCTCCAGCCATGCGGTTCACTCGGCGGCTTCGTAGAAAGCCGCGCCGTCTTCGACGTCTTCCATATCCGGGGCGATTTCCTCCGGTTCCGGCACATCAGGGTCCGGCACGTCATCCAAGGTGGGCGCGTCCTCCGGTTCGACAAAACCTGCTGCATCGGTCGGCATACCTTCTTCTGCATCGGGTCCGGCAAGCTCCAATGCTTCCGGTTCCGGCATGGCCGGTTCCGCCGCATCCGCCGCAAGGTCTTCCGGTTCTGCGGTTTCTGGTGCGTCCGCAACGGTTTCGGCTTCCGCTTCCGTCTCTGCCTGCTGCGTCTCGTCCAGCCATGCGGACCGCTCGGTGCGCAGAAGCGGCGGAAGCCATCCTCTTCCGGCCAGAAGCCGCTCGGCGTCTTCCGCCATTTCCTGCTTCTTCCTGTCCTTGATGCGCTCGGCGGCTCCATAGCCTACCCCAACCACGACAGCCTCAAGGATATGGGCCTTGGTGACGCGGCCAAGATAGCTGCTGACGGTCGGGGTCCAATACTGGCTCATGTCCAGCGCAAGCGCCGTCGCCAGCTTGTCGGCGGTTTCATAAGCGCGGCGCTTATGCTCCCAAGGCAGTTTCAGGGCATTGACGGTCAAGGATGCGCAATGCGCAAACAGCGCCATGACACTGGCATGGTCCAGACCTGCGATGAAGTCCCAAAGGTCCGCCACGTTCTGCGGCATGTCGCAAGCCCATCCGGCATGACGATCCGCCAGCATCTTCGCCGCCGCCGTATCCTCGATGCCGCCCGCATGGTCGCCAAGGTGCGCTTTGGTCGGGCGGATTTCGAGAGTGTGAGCGTTCGCGCCGAGATAGAAGGTCTGCGCGGCAAGCGCATGGGTGACGGCGATAAAGGCTATTTCCGGCTGCTCGCCAAGTGCAAGGCGAAGGCCAAGCGTCCGGTGGGCTGTCAGGTCGCGGGTGAGAATATCGGAAACCGGCTGGCCTGCGTTTCCTTCCGGTTCCTCGTCGTGTTCTTCGTCACCGTCGCTATCGGGGTCCGGGCTGGAACCGTCTTCGATGATTTCGCCGTCGGCATTGACGCGAACGCCATCAATGACGGTATTGCCGTCGCTTGCCGCGTTCTCTTCTTCCTCCGGTTCCGGCTCCGGTACCTCGTCTTCGGGCCGGACGAAACCGCGTTCGATACGGGCGGTTCCGTCATGGTTCAGCGTGACGAACACGCCGCCTCGCGCAACGTGGTCCGGCTCGTATCCCTCCCGCTTGACGTCGATGCGTTCCATGTCCGCTTCAAGTTCCGCGAAACGCTGGTCCACATCAGCCGGCAAGTCTTCTTCCGTGTTCTCCCATTCCGCTGTCAGGCGATCAAACTCGTCCTGTGCTGCGGCATAGGCGGCTTCGTCTTCTTCCGACAATTCGAGCGTGTGCGGATAGAAGCGGCTCATGCCATGCGCATAAGGGAAGTCGATGGAGGATTCCGCCCACTTCCAGCCTTCCGCCTGAATGTCGGCGGCGATGCCTTCCAGCTTTTCGAGCACAAGCCGGTCGAGAAGCGCGGGATCGTCATAATAGCCGCCGCGATCTTCGGTAAACAGGTCACGGACGATATAACCGCCCGCTTCCGTGTAGGCTTCCGCTCCGACAAAGATGGCCTTGCGGTCGTTTGCCTGCACATGGGTCCGTGTCAGGTCGCGCCGGATGGCATACGGCTCTCTATTATAACCGAGATTGGCGTAAACCTGTTCCTGCCGCGCATGGTCGTCGGTAATCGTGAAGGCCTGCAACTGGTCCAGTGTCAGGATTTCATCACGGTAAAGCTGCATCAGTTTAGGGCTGACTGCGCCGAGGCGAAGCCGCTGCTTCACGACATGCTCGGAGACACCGAAGCGGGCGGCGATTTCCGCCGCTCCCCATCCTCGATTTTCCGTAAGTTCACGGAACGCCTCGAACTGGTCGGCGGGGTGCATGCTGGCCCGCGTCACGTTCTCGTCAAGGCTGATTTCCTGCGGGTCGTTGGCGATATCGAGAACGCAGCGGATTGGTTCCGTCTTTTTGATTTCCTTGCGTTTGACGCGCAAAAGCTGTGCCAGCCTGCGGCCTTCTCCGATGGTCACGAAATAGAAGCCGGTCGCTTCACCTGTCTCGTTCAGTTCCGGCTCCACCACAAGGTTCTGGAAAAGCCCCTTGGCGGCGATGCTGGCAGCAAGCGCTTCGATATGCGCCTCGCTGTGCGGGGTCTTACGCGCATTGCGGGGCGACTTCTTGAGCTCGTTGAGGGGAATGAAGATTTCCGTACCGGTCACGGTTTCCGCGACGGTTTCAGTTTCTGCGGTCATATCGGGGTCCGAGATAGGTTCCGGCGCGGGCAATGCCGCCACAACTTCCATCGCCACATCTCCGACGCTGCGGATTTCCGCATCCGCCACCGCATTTTCCGCCGTCACAACAGTGACGGCCTTCGTCTTCTTCGCAGTCCTTGCCATTGTTCCAATCCTTCTTTCCGTAAATGCCGAAGGCATGTCCCTCGACATGCCTTCCGGGGGCGCGTGAGCGCGCGGGGATGGAAGGGGACAAGTGCCGGCGAGCATGGCCGGGTTGCGCGCAAGCGGGACGGATTGGAAAATGAAGACCATTAAAACAGTGAATCGTCCTGAGACGCGGGCGACCCTGCCATGCGCAGGCAGAACTTGAGGGGAGAAAGGGGTTAAGACCCCTTGGTTTCCCCTCACGATCGGCAAGGCGCCAGCCGCGGCCGATCAGGACAAAGAGCGCGAAGCGCTCCTTATAAGTGCTCTATGCACATTTTAGTTTTGCCATATTAATTTTTGATACCTCTTGCCTGACATATTTCAATCCTTCCACTTTCCATAGCGATGATATGATCGACATTCGCAACGGTATTTGGGCGGTGCGCAACAATAATGACGGTCTTTCCGGCACAAAGCCGGGCAAGAGCTATGCGGATCTCATGCTCGTTGTCGGGGTCGATCGAAGCTGTTGCCTCATCCAGTAGAAGGATCGGCGCATCCTTGAGGATGGCCCGTGCAATCACCACCCGTTGGCGCTCTCCACCTGAAAGGCGTGATCCCCCCTCACCCACGCCAGTTTCATAGCCGTTTTCAAGTGACATGATGAAGTCGTGGCAATGGGCCGTCTGTGCTGCTAACACAATCTGATCGTATGTTGCTTCGGGTTTACCAATCCGGATGTTGGCGGCAATGGTGTCATCAAAGAGATATGTATCCTGAAAAACCGGGGCAAACAGCCTTGACCTCATGGCCGATGAAATCTGGCGGAGGTCAACACCACCGACAGTAATTCTTCCCTCATCCGGGTCCCAGAAGCGGGCAAGAAGAGCAAGAATCGTTGATTTTCCTGTGCCAGATGGCCCGGTAAGCGCATGAATAAGGCCGGCTTTCAGTTCAAGATCAATTCCTCGAAGCACAGGTACCTCGCCATAGGAGAAGTTGACATTCTCGAAGCGTATATCGAGTGACCGGGGAACAGATGGACTTTCCGGCTCCGACAACAGCGGTAATCCGAGAACATCTCGAACGCGCGCCATGGTTCGCTCAACCAGACGGCGATAAGCTGCCAGATCGAATGCATCGGCAATCGGACCGTAGAAGACAAGACCGATCACAAGGAAAAGCAGGTAGGTCGATGGCTCCATCTCGCCTGTAGCGGCCATCAATCCACCAGCGAAAAGCAATGCGCAGAAGCCAAGGTCGAGTACGATCCATCCCACCGCGACGGTCGGAGTAAGTCGCGTTACCGTTTCCCGGCTCACGCGGCGGTGATGGTCCAGCGCCTGCGACAGCGAGACGAAACCTTTTTCACCAAGACCTAGCAACCTGAGTGTCGGCATGCCCTGCACGAAATCAAGAATGCGGCTGTTGAACTGCTCCTGGGATGAGACGAGATTTTTCCAGACAGACTTGAAAATACGCTCACTCCACAAAACGATCGCCGCGAAGAACGGCAATGTCGCCACAGCGACGAGCGCAAGACGCCAGTCGATCCATATCAGCACAAGGAATCCGAGTATGGGACCAATCAGAACACGCATCGCCTGTGAAGGCGGCGTCACGAAATTGAGTTCCGTTGCGTGCTGGGTGATCAGCGTTTCGAGAACACCCGTGTCCCGCGCTTGCAAGCTTCCCAGTGGAACCCGCCGCAGATGTCTGCCGAGACGATGCTGGAGAGAGGCGACAGCCTTTACCTGCACTTTCCAAAGCACGCGATGGGAGCAGATGTTGAGGAGTGCATGGATAAAAAAGCACAGTCCCGTCACACCCGTGTAGAGCAACGACGCCGGCAAGGTCAGCTGGTTCTTAAGAATTGCATCGAGTGTGAAATAGGTGGCGAATACCGGGGCGCCGAAAAACAGTCCTTCAAGGAACAGCAGAGGTATGCCGCGCTTCAAAAGAAGCGAACGCATGGGGCCGGCAAGATGAAGAAACAAGGCAACGATCCCGGCTGGAAGCTCTGGTTCGTCGACATGCGCTGCGGGAGCATTTTCTATCACCTCCGGTATGCTTGCCTCCTGGGCAGTCTGCCGGTCAAGATGCCAATCGGCCACATCTTCATATGAACGCCACAGTTGGGTATAGGGCGCGCAGTTCTGTTTCAGCTTATCGTGAGAGCCGGTCGCTTTCACCTTCCCTGCTTCGAGATAGACGATCTGGTCTGCATTTCGAATCGTATCCAGCCGATGTGCAATCGCAATCACGGTGCAGCCGCGCGCCAATTCGGAAAGCGCCTCGAGAACCAGAGCCTCGTTGTCGGGATCAAGCGCGGCGGTCGCCTCATCGAGAAGCACCATAGGCGTTGCCCGCAATATTGCGCGTGCAATAGCCACCCGCTGCCGCTGCCCTCCGGAGAGCTGGCGTCCGCCTTCACCTACGGGGCTGTCGAGCCCCTGCGGCAGGGATGCCGCAAATTCTTCCACCCGTGCGCGGCGCGCCGCGTCCTCCACTTCTTCCATCGTCGCCTCCGGTCGCCCGGAAAGAATGTTGGCGCGGATGGTGTCGTTCATCAGCCATGGTTCCTGCAAAACGAAGCTGATCATTGAGGCCAGATCGTTGCGCGACATGAGGCGCACATCGACACCGCCGATCTCGATGCTGCCCTGCTGCACATCCCAGAAACGTGCAGCCAGCTTGACCAGCGTCGTCTTTCCTGAGCCGGAAGGACCGACCAGGGCAGTCATGCTGTTTTCGCCCGCCTCAAAATCCACAGCTTCGATAACAGGCTTTTCATCATAGCCGAAAGTGACATTTCGAAAGCGTACGGTATGGCCTTGCGGCCGGATTGGCATGCGGGGCTCAGCAAGTTCCGGGGCTTCGAGCAATTCATGAATCTGTGCGCCCGCCCCCTTTATGCGCCAATAAAAGCTACCGCCGGTAAAGAGCAGTTTGAGGATCGGCGCATTCATGCCCATGCCGATGAGCAGAAACAGGATGAATTCCGAAGCTCCGATCTCACCTGAGAGATAAAGCAAGCTGCCCGCAGGTATCAGCACAAGTACATTGGCACGCAGACCCGTATAGAGCACGCTCATCGGCACCAGCGAAGCGGTGGAGAATCGTTCTCCGATATCCGCCATATCATCGACCGCCTTGTGAAAATCCGTATAGGCGGCGTCCGCCGCAAGGAACGCGCGTATAACTTTCATGCCCTGTACATACTGTACAGTGACGGATCGCAAGCGAGCGAGTGCGCCGAAATAGGCGATGCTGTGCGGCTTTGTGGCACGAAGAGTCAGCGGATAGATCGAGATCAAAACCGGGAACATGGCGATTGCCGCCAACGCCAGCCGCCAATCGATAAAACACAATACTGCTGCTGACAGCAACGGAACCGCAACGCCAGCTGCAATATCCGGTATGGCATGCGCAACGGCTTCTTCGATCTGCTCAACATCATCGGCGATGATTTTCTTGAGACTGCCACTGGAATGCGATGAAAAATAACCAAGCGGCACGCGTTCCAGCTTTGCTGCGAGCGCCACGCGTAAATCGTGCAGAATGTTATAGGCTGCAACATGCGACAGATGGGAAGAAGCCGCTGCGAGCAAGGCCTTCAGAATTATAGCGACCGCTGAAACCCACAAGGGCCACCACAGCATATCCGGTTCGAGTGCTCCTTTTGAGAGCATTTGCACCGCAATCCAATAGACGGCAATGAAAGGAACCAACCCTGCCCCGGTCGCCACAATGGACAAAAGAGCGGAGACGGCAAGAAACGGCCATCGCTCGACAAAAAGAGCTTTCATACTTCTAAAACCCGACTGGAAATCATGATTGCAAATGCACACATCAAAGCGGCGATGCTGGAGAGGGCATAAAGCCAGGTAGTACCTGTCAGCGCGGCGATCTGCCCGCCGCCAATCCCCGCAATCATCAGTAACAGAGCTTCCAACGACGTGAAGAAAGCAAAGCCCGTTGCGGAATGTGCGGGATCCACGTTGCTCATGTAAATTTGCCAGAAGGCCACCATCGTCGCTGCGCCAAGAGAGAATGAAACGACGGAAACCATCGCCAGTGCGGCTGGATCAATGGAATTTGCGAATGCCAACGTCGCGGAAAGGGCCGCTTTGAAAAGGAGAAGCAATGCCAACGAACGCCCCGCGCCCAGGGTATGAACCAGCATACCGGCGAGGCCCGATACCGGAATCATGATTCCGAGAGCTACCATTCCGAGCATCCAGCCGACATCCGACGATGAAAATCCCTTGTCGATCATAATTGCAGCGATGAGCGCATCCCCGGCAGCGGCACCTGCACCAAGAACCATAATAATGACGACAAGGCCGGAACTTTGAGAAACAGCCTTCCATGGGCGAAACGCCAAAGTTTCGACAGGCCTGCCTAGCCGATCGGCTTCGGCAGGAATGCCTATCAGCCAAGCTGGAAGCGAAGCAAGCAGGAGAAGCACCACCACCATGACGATGCCCGCATGCCAGCCAAGCCAATCGCCGAGATACAGCAGAACCCCTCCCCCGAGAAAGCTCCCCGCCGTCATCCCGGCAACCTGCAAAGCATTGGCTGTCGCACGTTGGTCTTCACTGAAACGTTCAAGGACGAACGCGGCCAGAACCACCTGAAGTGTTGCGCCGATGACCGCCCCGATAAGTGCCAGTGAAAGCAGAAACACCGGATGGCTCGCTGGTGACATCAGAAGAAGTACCGCAAACGCAGCAGCCATAAACACGGGGAGCGCACGCATCCAGTGAATGCGTGCGCCGAAAGGTGGGGTGACTGGTTGATCGAAACGCGGAGCCCAAAGCCATTTCAGCGCCCAAGGCAACCAGACGATATAGGTGAGCGCCACGACATCCAGCGAAGCGCCTGCCTCACGCATGAGGGCTGGCAAGCCAAGCGTGAAGAAATAGGCTGGCAACCCCTGGACGACATTCAGAGAGGCAACCGCGGTCAGGTTACGCGTGCCTACCACGACACGCTGGCTCCCACGCCGATAACCCGCCCGCGGCCGATAATGAGGCTGTGCGCTGTCGGCCCGAAGGTCGAACCGAAAAATTCGGGTCGCTCATCGAACACATTGCGTGCAAACGCATAGACGCTGCGATTGTCCTGTTCCAAACCAACCCGCAGATTGACCAGGTGGTAGTCGTTGAGCTTGAAGGAGTTTTGGATATCGGCCTCTCGCGTGCCAACATATTGATAATCGGCGGCAGCAGCCACACGGCCATCCATGCCAAATAGGGTAACAGCTTTGCTGAACTCCACCCCAAGATTGGCCGTGAACTCAGGTGAGTTCGGCACTGCATTTCCGTTCACTGCACCCGTTATGGTGTTCGGATCAACGTCACGAAGCTCGGACCTGCTGACACCTATTCCCCCAGTCAGCGCCCAATTTTCTGTAATTGTAAATTTTCCCTCAAGTTCAAACCCGTAGCTGCGGTAATCCTGATTGGCGAAACCGACAATGAAGGTGGTTGGATCGAAGGTCGTTACCTGACCATCCTTGACGTCATTGTAGAACAGGCTTCCATTCAGTTCGACACGCTGATCCAGCAACATGGTTTTGGTACCGATTTCATAAGTCCAAACGGTCGACGGCAGGAAAGGATCTGAAGCAATGCCGTTGGCAGCGTTACTGGTATAGCGCTCGAAGCCGCCCGAGGCGTAGCCACGTGCAATAGACGCATAGCTGATCAAATCGTCATTCCATTTCCAGGATAGTGCAGCACGGCCGGTCAGATATGTATCTTCGAAACTCCTATCCTGCGCGAAGGACGGCACCGTTCCGGGAAAACCATTTGACACAAACAGTGAATCCATTTCCTGACGATCATGAGCGATGCGCAATCCACCGGAAGCGGTCAACCTGTCCGATAGCGGAACCGATATATCGCCGAACGCCGCCCATGTCTGGCTCAGGATATCCGTATCGTTCGCTCCATTCAGCGTCGATGAAAACAGGTTCGTCTGGTCCCGATCCATGGTGTAATCGGAACGGAAGTATGAGACCCCTGCAACCCATGAAACCGGGGAGCCTTCTGTCGAATTCAGCCTGACTTCCTGTGTGAAAAGCTTTTCGGTTTCATAGGATGTGCCATAGAAAAGACCCGGCTGGTTATAATCTACACCCATGCCTGGATAGGCGACATCATATAGGAAACCCTCGGCATCGTCTGTCATGATTGACACGTCGATATGCTGGTAGCCAGTAATCGAGGTCAGTGAGAAGTTCTCAAAGTCCTTCGTCACAGTGAAGTTGCCGTACCCCATCTCCCGCTTGCCATATTGAGGTACATCCACTCCGCTGATCGGGTAATCGGGATGTTCCTTCAGCAGATAAAGAGGATTGGTACGCTTATCGAAATCAAACCCTCCCGAAAGGGTCATCGTCAGCGTATTGTCAGGCGTGTATGTTACCGTTCCCCGGCCCGCTTGCACTCGCGCAGCACCCTCCGTGCGGTCGAGGATCGGATTAGGAATGTCGCCATCGAAATTCTGGAACCGCAACACACCTCGGCCCGCAAGCTGATCCGGAACTATCCAGCCACCAGCTATTGCCTCTGCGAGCGCATAATTATCACTGCCATATTCTGTATTCAGCCGGAACTCGCGCGTTCCATCTGCCGGCTTGTTGATGACGTTGACCGCACCCCCCAGCGCATTACGGCCGAACATGGTTCCCTGCGGTCCGCGAAGGACCTCAACGCGTTCGACGTCCATCAATGTCGGTGAAAAACCGAACGAACTGGTCGGAACGCCATCGACCGAAAAGCCGATTGTATTATCAAGCGAATTGAGCGGACTGCCGAGCGGTCCAATACCGCGCATGGTGGCGTAATTTCCACCGGGGCCAGCGAAATCGACAAAATTGAAGTTCGGCGTCTCACGTGCCAAGTCGGCACCAGTATCGATAGTACCCACGGCAAGGTCACCACTCTCCTTTACCGTGACCGATATCGGTACATCATGAACTGACTCCGCACGCTTACGAGCGGTGATCGTAATCGTATCGAGAACAGTTCCGGTATTCTCTACAGTCTCTTGCGCGCTTATGCTTTCTGAAAAAGTTATGACTACTGCCATCGCAGTACCACCTATCCAGGCGGCTCGTATATTCGTTCGCATCCATTTACCCCATAGAAAGTGTCCAGCATTCGGATCGACTTATCCAGAATCGGGGGCCGCAACTTCGGCGGAACGAAGTTTCTCTTTGTCAGAACAAAATTATTAGGGTTTCGAGGTCGTTTCCTGACGAGGCGAATAGCCGTAATGTTTACGATAAGCACTGGAAAACGCGCCCGCATTGGTGAAGCCGACACGATAGGCGACTTCAGAGATATTGAGATCATGCGTACGAAGCAGAAATTGCGCCACTTCCAGGCGCCGATTTCGGACATGACCGAAAATCGTCGTGCCGTAAATCTTCAGGAAATTTGAGCGCAACGTGGTGGCATTGACACCGAGCATCTTTGTCAGCGCTTCAATAGTCGGTGGCCTGGCAATATTTTCATCCAGTAAATCACGCGCTCGCACAACCTGATCATAATGGCGCGACGAGACCCCCTCTGCTCGACAACCAATCTCATTGATCAACCGCGCAACCTCCGTCACGAAAGCCAAGGCGCAGCTCTCCAGATGCAAACGGGCAAGCGTTCCGCTATATTGAAGATCAAGCGTTTTTGCTGCGGCTATCCGCAGTTCGGTTGATGCTGGAAAACGGATTGCTGAGAAGTCTTTTTCAAATAACCGCCTCAGATTTTGTATTGCTCGATCATTTCCTGCCTCTGCAACGCGGTCGAGAAAGCTTTGGCGGATCGTGAAGCCACCAACGGCGCTGTGTTGCCCGGATCTGCAAAATGTTCGGCAGTGACCCGGTTGGCCAAAGCACAGGAGAATCGGGCTGGAGGATTCGAAGGTCAATTTGCCAAATCCTTCAACTTCCATAGGCGAAACCTGTCCTGACAGAGGAACAGCACAAAGCAACGAAGGTTCGACCGTTTCCTCCAGAACAATATCATCGAGAAAACGTACATCGTAACCTGTTGCGAAAAGCCCATCCTGAACTTCCTGCCCCACCATTATTCCTTCCATCGTCGGGCTGTTTCTGAGCGGTCTAAATACCCCCGCGCCCAGTACGACAGGCAATTGGCTCGCAATGGACTCGATATCTGCGAAACTCAAGGCTCGCAATGAAAGGTCATTAGGATGATACATGAGTACAATTGTCCACTTTTAATCATTCAGCTTTACAAGCTAAGATCATCATCAAGAGACGTAGTTTTGGGCCAATACTCCAGATGTTGATTTCCGCTGTATAAAAAAACGTTTTTTCAATTTTAGGGGATTCGCACGGCACAAAATTCAGCTATTCTCAGGTTGAGGCCCTCTACTCCCGCCGCCTGATCTACGCTTGGTTACGAAACGGCGCGATGAAGGACTGCGCTCTATGACGGAGGTCGCCAAAATGCCCGCGATTTCGCATTCCCATCGGCCGGTTTCCGGCCCAGTCTTTCCCCGAAGCGGAATGGTCCGCTCAGCGGCGAGGAACATTCTGTGGCAAAGCGGAGCGGGAAAACGGCAAGCAAGGTTCGGGTGGTCCTCGTGTCATCCGACACCATGCCGACCTACGATCCGTCGAAGCCTGATCCGCGCCTTCGTGAACTCGTCCGAATGCTTGCCCGCGAAGCCGCACGCCAATTCGTTGAAGCCGAACAGGAGCGCGCCACCCGTAAACGCCTCCGCAAATAGGGAGGCTGTCTCATGAGAGTTGCGCTCTACGCCCGTTATTCGTCCGACAATCAGCGCGACGCTTCGATTGAGGATCAGCTTCGCATTTGTCGTACCCGTGCCGAGCGCGAGGGCTGGACCGTCGTTGACAGCTATACCGACCGGGCGATCTCCGGTTCGTCGCTGCTGCGGCCCGGTGTGCAGGAACTGATTGCCGATGGACTGAAGCGCCGCTTCGATGTGATCCTGACGGAATCCCTCGACCGGCTTTCCCGCGATCAGGAAGACATTGCCGGCCTCTACAAGCGGATGCGTTTTGCCGGCGTCAGCATCGTCACGCTCTCCGAAGGCGAAGTGAGCGAGCTGCATATTGGCCTGAAAGGGACGATGGGAGCACTCTACCTTAAAGACCTTGCCGACAAAACACGGCGCGGCCTGCGCGGCCGGATCGAGGACGGCAAATCAGGCGGCGGCCTCTGCTACGGCTATGATGTTTTGCGCCAGTTCGATCAGGCCGGAGAAGCCAGTCGCGGCGAGCGTACAATCAACGAGGCTGAGGCGAATGTGGTTCGCCGTATCTTCTCGGACTACCTGGAAGGCAAGTCGTCGCGGGCGATCGCGATGACGCTGAACAGCGAAGGCATACCAGGACCGCAAGGCAGCGAATGGGGGCCGTCCACCATTCACGGTAATCCGAAGCGCGGCAGCGGCATCCTTAACAATGAGCTTTATATCGGCAAGCTGGTCTGGAACCGACTGCGTTATATCAAAGACCCCGATACCGGTAAGCGCGTATCGCGCCCGAACCCGGAAAGCGAATGGGCAATTCAGGACGTTCCTGATCTCCGGATCATAGATCAGTACATCTGGGATGCCGTAAAAGAACGGCAACAGAAGCTCGCACACGATCCATGGTCAGACACCACAGAGAACTACCTGTGCGAGAAACGTCGGCCAAAGCATCTGTTCACGGGCCTGATCAAGTGCGGCTGCTGCGGTGGCGGCTATTCAATGATTTCCAAGGATTTGCTGGGCTGCACCAATTCTCGTAACAAGGGAACATGTAACAATCGGCTCAACATCCGGCGCGACACGCTCGAAGCCTCCGTACTCAACGGCCTCGACAGGCATTTGATGGAGCCGGAACTGTTCAAGGATTTCTGCGAGGAATTTACGCGGGAAGTGAACAAGGCCCGGATCGCCGCACGCGTTTCCATTGAAGCAGCAGAAACGGAGATAAAGAAGATCGATCGCGAACTTGAAAGGATTCTCGATCTTTACCTCAAAGAGGCGCTGACCGTGGAAATGGTAAAAGAACGCGGCACGAAACTGGAAACGCGCAAGAAGGAACTCAAAGCCTTTCTCGACGGCGCGGAAGAGCCGCCTGCCCTTCTGCATCCAAACATGGCCAAGATCTATCATGAACAGATCGAAGCACTGCACGATCAGCTTCACAATGAAGCGACGAGAGCAAAGGCCGCCGAACGGCTGCGCACGCTTGTCAGCCGCATCGAACTGGTTCCCGATGGAGAGGAACTGGTGATCGTGCTGCGCGGCGATCTGGCTGCGATCCTGACCTTCGCCAGTGGCAGGAAGAACCCGGACTTCCTGAAGGAAGAGGCGCTTCTGGACATGCTCCTTGGTCGGACGGATGAGGGCCAGAACGCAAAAAAGCCCTTGCAGGGCAAGGGCTTGGTGCAGTCGCAGGGATCGTTGGTTGCGGGGGCAGGATTTGAACCTGCGGCCTTCAGGTTATGAGCCTGACGAGCTACCGGGCTGCTCCACCCCGC
>NZ_VEWK01000023.1 GCF_006376675.1 Brucella pecoris | reverse complement strand
CTACACGACCGAAATGACCGCTTGATAAACACAGGCGAAAGCTGCTCAAAGCCCTATTCAAACAACTTGGCAATGCCATCGACACGCCTCGCATAGGTCATGTGGACGATGGTCCACATGGCAGCCGAGGTCAGGCGGTCGGCCGCTGCGAGCAGTCGGTAGAGCCGATCAGGTTCGATCCGTCCCGACATGGCCAGCGTTTGAATGCGCTCGATGGTTTCGTCGCTATGTCGGATCTGGCCATAGCCGTCGCGCCATGCCTTGAAGAGTTCGGGAGTCGCTGCGGCCATGCTTTCGGGATCCTTTTTTGACTGCTTGTTGAGTGCGATCTATCGACAGCGCTACCGATGTCCCCCCAACCATGGCGGTGGATCGCTGGCGGGGAATGAGTCGATGCCCGCGCGCTCCACCGCATCGAGCGGCTCCGGAGGACGGCGGTGGCGGATCTGATCCGACCCTGCCGCCGTGTCCGTCCGGAGATGCGCGGCAATAAGCGGCGCAAGCTCAATACGGTTGCTGGCGTGGACAACGGAGTCGGTCGAAACGATGCGACCGCAGAGCGGGGCAAGCTGTTGATACGAATCGCCCGCGAAGATGCCATGCACGACAGCGACGTCAGGCGGAGCCAGACCTTGCAGTCGCAACTTCCTCGCCGCTTCGATAAGAGTATGGCCTGATGAGGCGATGTCATCCACGAGTACAGGCTGACGATCGTGCCAGGCGGAGAGATCGGGAAGTTCGATTTCGACGTCGCGATCGCCGTGTCGGACTTTCCTCAGGACCGCATGTGGCGCATCGATGCGCTTCGCGATGGCCGAGACCCACTGCTCGCTTTCCTCATCAGGGCCGATAAGCAGTGGGGCCTTGACCTCCGACCCTATCCAGTCGGCAAGGAGCGGGGCCGCATGAAGCGTCGCTGTCGGAATGGAATAGATCGCCGAAAGTGTTGGATGGCGATGCAAGTGCGGGTCGACGGTAATCAGGCGATCGAAGGTTGCCGATACGAGTCTTGCGAATGTGCGGGACGTGACCGCCTCGCCCGGTCGAAAGCGCCGATCTTGCCGCATATAGGCGAGGTACGGGGCGATCAGCGTTACCTCTCTGGCGCCCAGTGATCGTACGGCGTCGGCGGCGAAGACCAGCCGCAGAAAGCCTTCATCGGGGTGAGACAGGGTGCTGACCAAAATGACCGCTTTGTCGGTCACGTCGCACAGGATGCGGAGATAGCTTTCGCCGTCGGGGAAATTCCGGGTTTCGAGGTTGCCGAGCGGCCAACCGCCCTCGCTGGCGAGGCGCTGGGCAAAGGCGTCGTTTCCCGGAAGGGGAAGGATCACATGGCTCGAAGCGTGGTTCGTCGTATCCATGTGGGTCATCCGTTCCTGCGGTAGCGGCGCAGGAACTGCGCGTTGATGGCGACGATGATGGTGCTGGCCGACATGAAGACCGCAGCTACGGCCGGCGTCATCAGGAAGCCGGTCCCGAAGGTGATGCCGGCGGCCATGGGGATCGCCACGGTATTGTAGGCAGTCGCCCAGATCAGATTCTGGACCATCTTACGGTAGGTCGCGCGCGAGAGACCGAGAATGGCCGCCACATCGCGCGGATCGCTTTTGACGAGGACCACATCGGCGGATTCCACGGCGACATCCGTACCAGCGCCGATGGCGACGCCGAGATCGGCCTGGACAAGAGCTGGCGCATCGTTGACGCCATCGCCCACCATCGCCACCGAAAGGCCACGCGATTGCAATTCCTTGATCTTGTCCGACTTCTGATCGGGAAGCACCTCGGCGAAATATTCGGAGATGCCGAGTTCCCTGGATACCGATTCCGCAACGCCCTTCGCATCGCCCGTCAGCATCACCGACTTTATGCCAAGGCGATTCAGTTCGGCGATGGCTTCTCTCGATTCGCTACGCACGATGTCGGCAAGCGCGAAGAGCGCGCGCGGCGCGCCATCGCGGACAAGTACAACCACCGTCTTGCCGTCTGCTTCCAGCTCCTTGAGCTTCGGATGATCGATCGGGCTGCCTTGCCGAGCGAGATGGCCGGGGCTGACGATCCGAAGCTCCTCGCCGTCAACCTTGGCGGTAATGCCTTCGCCGGTGATATTGCTGACCTCGGTGGCCTTGGGGATCGCGATGCCGCGCTTCTTGGCTTCAGCGACGATGCCATGTGCAATTGGGTGTTCCGACTGACTCTCCGCTGCGGCGGCGAACGCCAATTCCTGGCTTTCGTCGCCAGCGGACAGAAGGACAATATCGCTGACGCCGAAACGTCCTTCCGTCAGCGTCCCTGTCTTGTCGAAGACCGTTGCATCAAGATTGCGCGCGCGCTCGAAAGCGGCCCGGTCGCGGATCAACAGACCGTTGCTCGCGCTCAGCGATGTGCTGACGGCCACCACCAGGGGCACGGCGAGGCCGAGTGCATGCGGGCAGGCCACGACCATGACCGTCACCATGCGCTCCAGAGCGAACTCCAGGGGCGATCCGAGAACGATCCACCAGACGAAAAGCGTCCCGAAGCCGACGACGAGGGCGATATAGGTGAGCCAGGCGGCTGCCCGGTTGGCGAGGTCCTGGGTCTTGGAACGGGTCGCCTGCGCCTTCTTTACGAGGTCGATGACCTGAGACAGATAGGTCGCGTCCCCCGTCGCCGTCACCTTGATCGTCACGGCATTGGCGCCGTTGATCGCCCCGCCGATGGCTGGCGCGCCGACGGTCTTGGAAACAGGCCGCGATTCGCCTGTCAGCATCGCCTCGTTGAAGGCGGACGATCCCTCGATGATCTCGCCATCGACCGGCACCTTCGCGCCCGGCCGGACGATGACGCGGTCGCCGGGCTGGAGGGCGGAGATCGCTACTTCATGCGTCGAGCCGTCCGCATCGATCCGCGTCGCGCTGTCTGGAAGCAGGCGCACCAGTTCCTCCAGCGCGCGGGAAGCCCCCATGACGGAACGCATCTCCACCCAGTGGCCGAGCAGCATGATGGCGATGAGCGTCACCAATTCCCAATAGAAGGCTTCGCCGGGGAACCCGAAGGTGACCGCCGCCGAGAAGAAATACGCGGCCGAGATCGCGAGCGCGATCAGCGTCATCATGCCGGGCTGGCCCTTGCGCAGCTCCGAGGTGAAGCCGGTCAGGAACGGCCAGCCGCCATAGACGTAGGCGATGGTCGAGAGGACGAAGAGCACGAGACCGTCGCCCGGAAACGACAATAGCTCGGTCAGGCCGAGCCAATGGCGGATCATCGGAGACAGAAGCAGGACGGGCGGCGTGAGAATGAGCGAAACCCAGAAGCGGCGGCGAAAGTCGGCGACCATCTCCGCATGATCGTGTCCGCCGTGCCCGGTATGTTCGGCATGGGTTGAGCCGGCTGCCGAGACGATGCTTGCGGCCGCGTGGTCGTGGTGCGGACCGTTGGCAGCCGTCCGATGATGTGCGTGGTGGTTGCCGTGTTGGCTATGCGATGAGCTCATTCGATGTTGTCCTTCACTGGCCATTGGCGATAACTCGGAATGCAGGCCATTCTTGTTCCGTGACACTGGCCAGTTATCGGCAGGGCAGAATCTTCGGTGCAAAGGTCTTCGGTCCGACGTTCCGAATCTTTGATCCAGATTAAGTTCTTGCGGCTCGGCTGAGGCGATGGGGCCGCGCCGCCGACCGTTCTTCCCGCTTGTTCGGAAACAGGGCGCTGTGGCGAAACGCCTCTCACCCCGATGATTCAGGAGTGTCTGCCGGGTAACCTGCTTCTTCGAGAACGGCGACAAGGGCTGCCCTGTCGGCGCTCGTCTCGATCAGGACCTCGCGTTTGTCAGGATCAGTCTCGATCCGGGCCATCCCGTCGACGCTCAAAAGCGCCTTGGTCACTGATTTTGCGCAGCCGCCGCATGTCATGTTCGGGACCTGGAAGCGAAGCATAGGGACCTCCTCTGTTGTTCGCGTCCAAGGAGATTGGGGCTTCCAACGATGGTAAGGTCAACCCTTAATAAATCTTCTTGACCCTGCCATCGTTGGAAACCGCAAGCTGGATGAAGAACTGTCAAATCGAAAGGAGACGACAGATGAAGCATTCCAGCACAAACAGCGTCATCATCTATACGACACCCACTTGCCCGGACTGCCGGGCGCTCAAGACCTGGCTCAAAGAACAAGACATCACGTTCCAGGAGCGCGATCTGACCGATCCATCAGTGATGGAGGAAGCGAAAGCGCGAACCGGGGTGCGGGTCGCACCGATAACCATCGTCGGGTCGCAGATCTTCTACGGGACGTTTGCGAGCCAGAAGCCCGGACTCATGGCCGCCCTCGACTTGTCGACGCCCGCATGAGTGATATGGTCATGAACAGCAAACGAGTGGACCTGCCGCAGGCTGGAGCCAGCATCGAAGTCGCGCTAGGCCAGACGATACTCGAGGCCGCGCTTGCAAGCGGCATCGCCTATCCGCACGGCTGCCGATCCGGACGCTGCGGGTCATGTAAATCCCGCCTCAACTCCGGCGAGGTCGACCTTCGGGAGCATTCGCGTTTCGCGCTCTCCGTCGAGGAGAAAGCTGAGGGGCTGATACTCGCCTGCCGGGCAATCCCCAAAACCGACGCCACCGTTACATGGCTGGGTGGTGCGGACGAGCTGGCCGACCATCCACGTCGACGCCTCCAGTGTAGCGTTGTTGGCATTGAGGATGTCACCCACGATATCAAAATTGTCCGGGTTCGCCCGAAAGACGGTCGGCCTGCCTCCTTTACGGCCGGCCAGTTCGCGCGCGTGACATTTCCGGCCACGCCGACACGAGATTATTCGATGGCGAACCCGCCGGGCGCCGACGAGCTGGAATTTCACATTCGTCGCGTGCCGGATGGCGTGGCCTCTAACCTCATTCATTCAGTGCTCGATCTCGGGGACCCGGTCATGGTCGAGGGGCCTTTCGGCTCGTCCTTTCTGCGCGAGAAGCATGCCGGCCCAATTCTCTGTGTGGCGGGCGGATCGGGCCTCGCCCCGATCAAGTCGATCGTTGAAACCGCGCTGGCACGGGGGATGAGACAACCCATTCACGTCTATTTCGGGGTGCGGACGGAAAACGATCTGTATCTCGTCGACCACTTTGAGGGTCTCGCGTCCATCCACGGAAATCTGGCATTTACCCCTGTTCTGTCCGACCAGGCGTCGGGCACGGCTTTGCGAACCGGTTATGTCGATGCTGTGGTCGCAAAGGATCTGCCAGATCTCGACGGCTGGAAGGCATATATCGCCGGGCCGCCACCGATGGTGGAGGCCGTCATGGTGGTTGCCACCAACCGGAGGCTCCGCGTCGAGGATATGCACGCCGACGTATTCTTCACGCCCGATGAGCCGCTCGCAAGCGCTGCGGCAGGGTGAAGAACGACCGGCGTTCGGGATCGCTACAGACGATTTCCGGCGGACCGGCGGCTTGTGCGCATGAGATCGAGCGGAAGACGCCCGCCTTCAGGCGGTAACCAATGCCGGACCATCGGCCCTTGCTCCAGTATTCACCTGTCGGTCGGGATTGGTCACCGCGATAACGCGCATCCGGCTGTCGCATGGCGGACCGGCCTATGTGGTCCGCCTTCGATCATCTGATCGCGAAGAGTTTTGATCGAGCCACGCCTTCGCGATCTCCACATCCACTCCCGCGACCTCGATCAACTTATCCGGATTGAGGATTCGAAGACGCCGGTATTGAAATTGAACGATTCCCTCCTTCCGCAGGGAACTGAGGACACGGTTGACATGAACGAATGTCAGGCCCGTCGCATCGCCGATCTGTTCTTGAGTTAGGGGAAGCGCCATCTCTTCGATGCGGTTGCCGGGCCATTGCGCCCGATATCGCGTGAACAGCTCCAGCAGGAGATGGGCGACGCGCTCTCGTGCCGAGCGACGCCCGATACTCGTCAGGTGATCGAAGGCAAGATCGCGTTCGCGCGCTACAGATTGCGCGAGTCTCAAGCCGATTTCCGGGTCTTCCCGCAGGCGCGATTTCAGAACGGACATCGGAACGACGGAAACGACTACGTCCGTCAGGGCCTGCGCGCCGACGTTTGAGGGCATGTGACCGGACGAGAGCACCCCCAGCACTGCGCCTGGCAATGCGAAATGCACGATCTGTCGCCGGCCATCGGGAAGCAAGGAGTATACCGCTATCCAACCGTCAAGAAGGTTGAACAAAGAACCGGTAGTGGACCCAATACCGAGGATTTCGTTGCCTGCGTCGAATTTTCGGTCGCCGGTCCTGAACCCCCGAATGAGGCGGTTTGCATCGATCGGAGGAGACACGGCGCCAAGCGAAGCAGACGTATGGGTGCCGTGACTTGAGAGCGTCAAAGCCTTCGATGATTGAGGAACAATGGCATTTTCGGCGTTTGAAGCGCCGTCTGCTGGGGGGTTGTTTGGCAGCAAGCTGCTCCAAGCGCCGTTGATCATGGCCAAATTGGCGCTTTGAAATGATCGGGCGGGCTCGGGGGAGAAAAAAGAGCGATCCAAGTTCATGTTGCACCTCCGGGGCGCGGAGCCCGTCTCGGTGGCTATCCGAACAGGCAATCAATCCTGACGTGAGGACCTGTGCGCCGACGCAGCTTTGCGCCGGGGATCAGGTGGGCGCGAACACGACAAATCTCCAGGAACCAGAGTGTTGATCCAATCTGGCGACAGGGTTTTAGCCGCGGAACGCCGCCTAGAGGATTTGATTTCGGGGTACGGGAGGGTCGCGGCCAAGAATGGGCACCGTTACGTTAACCTGCCTACGGATATATCCTGGACTTTGATGTACCGTTTGTAAGCGGATTACAGGCCAGCGATATCGCGCCAGACAGTGTTAGCGGTTTGGCGCAGTTCGCGGTGAATGGCAGAGGTGAAGCGGTCGCGGGGAAAATGATGAAGATTGTAGATCGGGTCGTGGATGGATGCGAAACGCTGCAAGTGTCGTGCTGACTTGAAACGCTTCATAACCCGTTCTCGTCGTCTTATGGGTTGATGCGAATTCTCGGCCCGATTGTTCAAGCCCTTATGCTGGCGATGATCACAGACCGTGAGGCCGATCTCGCGGTTGGCGGCACCATATGAGCCGAGCTTATCAGTGACCATGACGCGAGGAACTGCGCCCTGACCTGACAGCAACTTCCGAATGAAACGCCTCGCAGCCCTGGTATCGCGACGTTTCTGGACCAGCACTTCCAGCACAAAGCCATCCTGATCAACGGCGCGCCACAGAAAGTGCCGTTCGCCGTTGATTGTCACGACAGCCTCATCGAGATGCCATTTGTCGCCAAGGCGCGGCACGCGGCGACTGATTGTATTGGCATAGTCTCGTCCAAACTTTTCAGCCCATTCGCGCACGGTCTTGTGGGTGACGATAATCCCTCGGTATGCCAGCATGTCTTCGACCATGCGAAAGCTCAGCGGAAACCGGAAATACAGCCACACCGCCTCTGCAATAATCTCAGGCGGAAAGCGGTGGCGATGGTAAAGCGAGGAGCGACGGTCGTGCATGCCATCTTATCCTCCGCTGAGCTTTACAACAAAGTTAACGTTACAGTGCCTACTGAAAGGAGTCTGTCGCGCCTTATTGCTCTTTTCGCAATCAGGCAATCGCCCCTAGCCCTTTCTTCTGAACAACGGTCAATAAGCGTAGTGCAGGTCCGCCAGGCTTCTTCACTCCACGCTCCCAATCTGACACCAGACCCTTGCTCACATTGAGATAGCGGGCAAAGACGGGCTGCGATATATGTTCACGCTCGCGAATGGAGCGGATCTCTTCCGGGGTAAGGGGCTCAATCGCGGTCAGGCACGCATCATCAAATTCTCGCATGGTCTGCTTGTCGATCGCGCTGACTTCAAACAGGCCCTCCATAGTTTCGTGGATGGCCGCCATTGCTTCGCTCTTATATTTCTTCACCATCGTCAACCTCCGAAAAACGCCCGCCGCTCCTGCCTATATAGAATAATCGTGCGAAACCCGCCTGACTTTCCCTGTCCTGCCCGGGCGACTCGTTGCTCAATGACACCGCCACTGAGATCGGCGTCTATCTGACCGCGCTCGGCACGACGCACCGCTTCTATCAGGGCGGCGTCTGTGATCCTCTGCTTTCGCAGCAAACCGCTCAAACCAAGCGTTCTTAAAAATCTGCACCGTCATCTACCTGACTATAAATAACACCTAGCGTGACACTTCAAGGGTTGGTATTGCTCATGGGCCGCCCTGCCCTTTGGAGCCTCATTGCGATCCTTGCCGATGCCAGGTTTCCATTGCTTATCATCCCAGAAAACAGAAGCTGGCTGATGGAGAAGCCCCCTGCCCTCGCCTTTTGGGTAAGGGATCGCAAATAACCGCCTGGTGAACTGATGGTCGCCAGCTTCTGCAGGATCCAGGCAATGGCCGTCGATGTCGCATCTGCTCCCATAAAGCTTAGCGCTTCGCGATAGGCGGATGGGCTAATGCCGAGGAACCCGGAAACGATCTGTGACGCATCTTGAAGCTCTCGCCATGTGCTGATGCCGTTTGGTCCATATTCGCGAATATCGGGACATGTTCGCAGCACTTGATCGAGCGAAATGGCAGTTGAAACAGGGATACTGCTCTTGCTTTGGGAGATCGAAGGATCCGTTTCTTCCGAAGAAGGCTCCTCCAAATCAATCTTCTTGCCATTTTGAGATTCAAAAAGGGATTCTGGCAGGGATTCATTATGCTGCCGCTCAGATTGAGCGACGTTGCCGCTCATTTCCGGAACAATTGCCATGTTTTTCAAAGCGATAGCCAATTCATCGTAAATGGCTGCAAGATTGGCCTTGATAATCATCAGCTCATCGAGGGATGCCCGGCGCGGAATGGTGTCTACAACCCCACGGAAGCGAACAAATAGCCCTTCAAGACCCTGAATAAGGTCACCGGACCCATCCGCATTTTCTGAAAAAGCCGAAGCGATCTCTCTGCGCATGACGGACACTTCATCGCGAAGTCGCTTCAAGGCTTTTTGCTCCGCAAGGATTTTATCTGCGATACCGGCAATCTCAGATGCGCGATCAAGCAACGGCGCAAAGGAAAAGCCGAAGGCAAGTTCAACGCCCCCTTCCCTGTCCTTATGTGCATAACGCTTGCGAGTTGGGCTATCTTTGCGCGCAATGATGCCGGCCTCAACCAATGAAGCCAGGTGACGGCGCAGCGTTGATTCAGGCATGCCATGGGCACGCAGCGACAGTTGGCGATTGGATGGGAAAACGACGAGGCCGGTTTTCTCATTCATGTCGTCGTCAGGGAGAAATGACAAAAGCGAACTGAGCACAGCAAGGCAGCGATCATTGAGATCGAGTGCTGACTTGGCCACACAGAGCTTTTTGTAAATCACCCATCTGTTTACCCCCCTGCCCTGCTTATTCTGCAGTTCAGGATTTTGGGCGAAACTATTCCTTCGCCCGCGAAACACGGACGTGACAGTTCCCAGAATTTGCATTCCCTCTCACCTTTCAAAAGGCAAAAGAAATCCACCCGCCAAAATGACGCTTATGACTCTTGACACCGATTCGGGGAAATGCGATTCTCAGTCTGCTAAAACATCGAGAAGGGCTTCCACGACGGCAACGTTTGGGGGCCTTTTTCTTTTGCGGCTCAATCTCCATTCTTGGTTTCTGATTGCTTGAATTCCTCAAAGAGGATTTCAAGTCGCTCGGATAACCAATCGCCGAACGGTCTAGCTTTCTCGCTTTTGAAAGAGAAATCGACCTGTTTCGGCTTTTGACTCATCGTAATGGCAAATTCGCTAGATCCCCACGACTTTGCCGTTGGTGTGGTTCGTTCCTTTTTGACCGGCTTGCCTTTGGCATTCGCCGCAGTGAAGACCCGATTGAAACGCTCGTCGCTATCTATTGAACCAAAATCGTCTGAAGTTACGATTTCGGAAATTGCAGCGGCCTTACGTTCGACTAGAAGGCTTAGTTCAAGCCAGCGTTCGCGCCCTACCCCAGGAGCTGATCCTATAATGTTGACGAGTTGCGGCGAAATACGGGACGTTACGGAAATCATCTTGGAAATCGCTGCCGCATTAGCTGCTAGTGCGGAGGAGATTGTTTCACGGTCATATCCGAGTGTCTCAAGATTTTTTGCGAAAAGAGCTTTCTCAATGAAACTGAGATTTGCTCGAGCCGAATTCTCTTGTCCTTGCGCGATAATATGTGTTTTGTCGTCAAGTGCCTTTACAACTGCTCGAACATTGCGTCCGAGCTCGCGGGCTACCTTTACACGACGATGACCAAAGACGATCATAAAACGACCATCTACGCTTGGATGAGGACGAACGAGTATAGGGCTGTCCTGTCCCCGTTCCTGGATAGCTTGAAGAAGCTGCTGATATTCTTCACCATCAGTACCAAGACGATCAGATACAAAAGAACTGTCTATAACATTTGGATCGAGGTCGACGACTTGCTCGCCTTCAAGGAAAGCGTCAGCTTGACGCGCAAGCTCATTAACAGAACGGATCATGGATTTGGATGCGCCACCGATCCGATAATTGGACGTCACTGGCTCTTCGGTTGACTCCGTAAGTCCCGCCAGAAGATTTTTCCTAGCCATTTCAATCTCCGTAATCGCTTATCTCACTGAATTTGCAATCATAAATGCTGAATTTGTCAGCAGACAAACTCATCTGCCCCAAGATTCGTGGATAAGGCCTTCAATTTCGCCATTGACGGCATCTAATGATTCAATTGCACGTTCATAGGTGGAACGTGTCATCGTGCTTTTTTCGACCTCATAGAGCGTTTGCTTTGTGATCCCTGCATCTGAGACAGCGGTTGATTTGACCATCTGGTTCTTGAGGATAAACTCGCCAAACAATGTCTGCAAAAAAGCCACCATCTGAGCCTGTGGCTGATCTGTTGGCTCGTATCTTGTTACAAGGTAGCGATACCATTCCAGATTTACCTCTGCGCCGGCAGCGCGGATAGGCTCGAGAATATTGCCAAGCATCAGGAGGAACTGGCCCATCGACATCACATCCAGCATCTGGGGATGTATCGTGATAAGAACTGCCGTGGCTGACGTGAGCGCCGTTATAGTCAGGTAGCCAAGCTGTGGAGGGCAATCAATGACGACGATGTCGTATTGATCGTCAACTTCTTCGAGGGCTTTCGAGATGCGGGTAAAGAATGATTTACCAGCATTCGAATTGCGGTCACTCATTGCGAGGGGGGTATCATATTCGAATTCCTGCAATTCCAAATTTGCAGGAACGATGTCCAGTCCAGGAAAGTTGGTGTTCTGAATAATTTCAGAGAGCGGCTTTTGCTCCTCATCATATCGGATCGCGTCATAGATTGAAGGGACCTGATCCAACTCCGGTTGAAACCCGTGCAGTGACGAAAGCGAGGCTTGAGGATCGAGGTCGATTGCCAAGACGCGATGACCAGTAAGAGCCAGATGTTGGGCCAGATGGGCGGTAGTTGTTGTTTTCCCAGAGCCGCCTTTGAAGTTAACGACCGCTATGACCTGAAGATGTTCGCCTGGCTTTCTGTGCGGGACGTAATTACGTGTTTCCGATCGACCGTTTTGATCAAGATACTGGCGAATGTCATGCATCTGCTCAGCGGTGTACGATCGCCGACCCGACGGCGAAGTTTCAGGAGCGGGGCCTTTGCCTTCCAAATGAAGTTTCTTAAGGTGACTCTGGCTTACACCTATATATTGTGATGCTTCTGCAAGAGAGAATGAACGAAGTGTCTTTTTTCCAGAATCTGGGAAGTTCTGAACGCTGAGCAAATGCAACTTCTTCGAAATTTGATCCCCTTGATCGAGGATGTGTTTTTCGAATTTAAGCGTGGCTTTCGGCTTTTTGAGCGAGATCTCGTTCATTACCCATTGATTTCCATAAAAACGATTTTTGGACAGAATGGCCAAACTAACCGTTATTATGTCCGATTCTTAGGGATCTGCAACAAATTTAAAGTTAATAATAAGTTAACGCCTTCGCGGGGTCTATAGCTCGCGCTCCGGTCCGTTATCATATTGATTTAAAGTTATATTTTCCTACTTTTGTCGGCGGACAAAAATTACTGAGATTGGTTTTGTCTGGGAGCGAAACGTCACAAAGTTAAATGCAGACGAATAGTCAAGAACGGCTAATCGTCGCCGATACGGGGTCGCGAGTGGCACTCATTTGCCGAGACTGTCTTGTGAGATGCCTCCGCCCGAGATCAACGTCAAGCTCTCCTAGAGTGAACAGGATAAGCGATCACATCGGTAGGACTACGATGATGGTGATGATTCATAAGCTTTAACAACAGGCGAAAGTGGCTCTCAGGGGCGTGCTCAACCTCATAATCCGAGATTGTGATCAGCACGATAACTGACAAGGGTGATTGTCGCGTTTGTGGAATTGTCGGAAAAGACCGCGGAAAAGCGCGCCGGCTGGGTTGCAATGAGAAGGTTTGTGCTGAGCAAAGTAGACAAGGCGCATTACTAACAAGGGAGTATTTCGATGGAAACGCCGCTTAGAATTAGAAACGTTCTGCTAAAAGCTTTCCTGATCAATCTGATGTTTATCATCTTTGCGTGGTTGATGTCGCTCAGCGGCATTACAACAAGTATGATGTCCGTCTTTTTTGGCTTTAGCGTCGATCAAACACACATGTACATGGCCAATATCATCGGGTTCTGGAAGATTCTGAACGTCGTCCTTTTCTTGATTCCCGCAATAGCGATCCATTGGGAATATCGCGCAAAGAGATGACCATGATAAGCTTGGCAACATTTTGCGACCCAGTCGCGTAAATGGATATGGACCGCAGCGTCGCCAGTCTCGTGAAGCAAATGGAGTTCGGCCGGTGGTGCTTCGCAGCGAAGAAGTTCTGTGAAAGCACGGACGATCCCCGCGCTTGCACTGTGGGAATGAGTTAGGCGTCCAGTTGGTGACGTAGATCGAGGTCATTCAATTCGGTGAACGGGCCAAGTGCTTCACAAGGAAAACGACTTCTTGTGCGATCGAACGGCGCTTTAGGCGAGCTGTACTGTACTCAACGTTGGACGATCGCCAGTGCGACCACAACGACTATCGTCATAAAGCCTAGCGCCCCAAAGACGAGGGTGCCGAGTGCCCTTGCGAACGCCTTCGGTGTGCTGGAAACGCCATCGTTGGTGGACCACCGTGTCAAGCATGCGAGATACCAGATGGTGGCTGCCAGGAGAACGACAGCACCGGTTATCCGTGAGGTCTGAAATACCACGAGCGCTATTTCTACCGACAGCGCGAATGGAACAACCATATAGCACTGCCCATAAAATGCAGGACGAAGCGACGAGCGCGTGATGTCTTGGCCGGTTTGTTTCACGCGCTGGATGGCAAACAGCAGCGGAAACAGGCTGAAGATGACCGCCTGAAACAGAAGTCCGCTTCGTATATCCGCGAGCACGCCCGGAAGCTCTGCTTGGCTGGTGCCGAATGTCGCCTGAAGCCCGTGAGCGAGAAGAAGCGTCAGGAACAGAAAGAGAGGGGGCGAAAGAGCATCCTCGAACTGCTGGTCAGGCGGATCGGTCAGCTCCTTTTCAGCGTAGAGAGCCATCTCGACCGGACTGACGATGCAACGCCAAAGGGTTAGCGGATAGAATACAAGCCAGGACACGATCTCGTAGAGGAGGGCTTCGACCGAGCGTAGCAGGTTCATCAAATCCATGATAGCGCTCCTGGAGTTCCCACCAATCCGCTCATCTTTCCGTTTAGGTTTGCCCTTACACGCCCAATCGTCCCCTTGAGCAGTATCCCCGCATATCGTCCGATTGGGTGGTATGTTTATGCGATATCTTCCCTGGGTTTACAACTCGCTGGCAGCGGGGTGTGCTGTTGACTCGGAGGAAAAACCATCGGACGAATTGTGCCACAAAACAGGGTCCGGTTAAGAAAGCTGCTAAAGGACAATTGATGACGATGTTGCGCACCATCCTGATGAGCCTTGTTGTGATACTGGCGACACCTTGCCTGGCGGACAATGTCAGGCACGAAACGGTCAAGTTCGCTGCCGGGACATCCAGTTCGACCATCAATTCGAAGTTGAAGGGTTGCGATACAGTTGAATACAAACTGGGCGCTACGGCAGGTCAGAAAATGAGCGTCCAGCTCGATTCCAGAAATTCGAGCCTCTATTTTAACATCACCGCACCAGGCGCAAACGAGGCCCTCTACAACAGTTCGATCAATGGCAACGGCACGAGCGTCACAATCCCGTCGAGCGGAAACTACGTCATCCAGGTCTACTTGATGCGCAACGCCGCCCGGCGTGGGGAAACGGCGGAGTACGCGCTTACCCTCTACGTCGAATAAAGGGCATTCTAGTGCCGGGGACGGCACCTTCCCCACTATAACAGTTCATCGTTCGTGTTGGCCTTTGCTCCGCTGCGCCATCTGGCATTAATGTAATAGTCAGAAGCCTGAAGCAGGGAGCGATGACTGAATCCTTGGGAAAGGCCAACTGTTATCAATGCCCGCAAGGCTTCCAGAAACGCTACCGAGATAACCCGGCTCAGGCCGAAGGCAAATAGTCAGGAACATCAGGCGACTGATCGGTTGTCTTGTTAAAATGAATGGTGAGCTGACGTTGAAGTCCTTGTTTGAAATTGGGTAGTCTGTGAGAAGCCGCCCATTTACGCCGGTTGTGGAACGTAGGCGCTAGTGACGGCAGCAATAATTATGCATCTACGGGAAGGCTTCTCTGGTTGGTCGGGCCTGGGTCAGCATTATCTGGGCCAATGCCTCTGGTTCCAGTCGAGCTACGTTGTGGCCACAATCGAGAGAAAAAGTTGACCAATCCGTTTCCTCGCTCAAGCGTTGGTAAAGGTCGAGGAATGGACTTCCATCCCATCCATGTGCGCCAACGAAGACCTTACGAGGTATTTCACGCCAGCGTCCGGTTAAAGTGATTGACTGGAGAAATGTCGCGATCGGCTGTGGGCGGCATCGTGGGTCCAGATTGGAAGGCGGGGCACAATTCAGCCCGTCACCTTTTGCACCTGCGATGAACATGTCTCGAAAACGCGGTGTTGTCAGCGACCAGACCGAGTCGCCGGTTTCTGGGACATAAGCGTCAACATAGACCAGTGAGCGGATGCGCGACGGAACGGCGTCCGCTACGCCGCTCACGATCATTCCTCCGTAGGATTGCCCGACAAGGATCAAGTCGTCACTATGCGACTTCACGACATCAACGACCTCGCTTACATGAGTTTCAAGATTGGCCGATGGGGCAGGCGTATCACCGAGCCCCGAAAGTGTGATTGGCACAACCATGTGCCCGTGCCCTGCGAGGATATCTGCTACTTTCTGGTAGACCCAGCCGCCCTGCCAGCCTCCGGCTATCAGAATGAAAGTGGCCATAATAATCGTTCCTATCGTTGGTGCGGTAACGAACTGAAGAATAGACCGCTTTTGCGCCCAAACCGGTCATTCAGCGTAATCGCAGTTCTTCATGTATCACGACCGGCGGGAATTGGATGAAATCTGCCGAGTCGAATTCGACGGCGAACGCGAGTCTTCTGGTTTCTGCCCAGCCGATAGCTGCCGCTCTGGCTGACTGCGGTACGTTAGTTGCCAAGGAGCAGTGAGGAACCCAGCGACCAACGCGGTAATGTTCGTGACAGCTCAGGGGATCGAAGTGGCCGTGTAATCTGCTGTGTAGGCCAGATAGAGCGTGGTTCGAACGCGGCTCTGTCCAGAGGATCATAGTCTCATTGTCAAAATATTTTACTGTGTCGAAGGTAATTAAAAGTTTTCACTGTGCTGAAAAGACCTCTGCCATGATTGCGCTAACGTCGCCTGGCCATTGCTCGAACACCGCAAGTGTCAGATGGGGCGGATACCCTAATTCCAGCATCGAGCCTTTCGGTTCAAATACGCTCGCCTCATTCCAAAGCTTCAGGATTTTAACTGCGGTAGCGTTGCAGCTTTTCAAGCTGACTCCATAGGGCATTCATTGCCTCCACCGAGTGTTTCTTTTAGACCCTACAGCAACTAGGTGTCGTCGGTCGAGCGTTCGCTTTGGGCCTCATAACTGCCAATTGCAATACCTCAGTGTCGCTCAGCGGAAGCTAGAAGCTCACTGAGCTTGGCGTTGAACCCGTTTTGTTTGGCGCCGTATACGAACTGGGCAATCGCTCTTGCGTTGGTACCAATTATTGGTACAATCGCGTAAAGGAGTGAATATATGTCACGAAACACATCAGTTACGCTCGGTGATCACTTCGCCAATTTCGTCGATTCACAGGTGAGGGGAGGGCGCTATGGCTCTGCCAGTGATGTTGTGCGTGCAGGATTGCGCCTTTTAGAAGAACATGAAACGCGCGTTAGGTCCTTGCAGGAGGCGCTGATTGCGGGCGAAGAGTCTGGTCAGTCGAAGCCCTTGGATCGTGAGGGCTTCCTGCAAAGAATGAAGACGAAGCATGCGCTTTGATGGGTATCAGCTTACACCGCTTGCCGAGGCCGATCTCGAAGATATCTGGGTTTACACCTTACGCGAATGGTCATTAGAGCAAGCAAATAGCTACATCAATGACGTCATGGATGCTTTTGAAGGGTTAACGGACGGGAGCAAACGTGGTCGGTTGACGGACATCCGACCAGGTTATCTCAAATATGCCGTCGGATCCCATGTGATCTATTTCCGGGAGCACGAGAACACGCTGCTTGTTGTGCGTATTTTGCACGGGCGTATGGATGTTGGGCGGCACATGTAACGCATATTGTGTTGCATTATCGAAAGTTCCAATGACGGAGGATTGTCTATCACATTGATTGAAAGACGGCCTCTCGGCCGAATGATCGGTCAGGCGCTTAGCGACGAATGAGACCAAAACGGTGGGCTTCATCTAAAAGGTGACGAACGGAGGAAGGCTGCCATTTCCTCCCACCGCGCGTCGGCCGCTCTCCCATCTGATCGAGCTGGGCCGCGATATCGCGAAGCGACAATCCGGGATCGGCAATCGCAATTGCGGCGACCAGTTTCATCAGGTGATCAGAAGGGATGCGGCGAGGGGATCGGGCAACAAGCTTCTTGTCGGCGATTTTTTCGCGGACGAGACGATGCACGGCGCGGCGCAGACGCTCGACCGTCCAGTCATGTCCGCGCCTATTGAGCACCTGTACGATATTCTCCCAGCTGTGGACCGGGCGCATTTGTTGCACCAGAGGCAACCAGGTCTGTGCCGAGGTGATCAGTTCATCGAGATAGCGTTTGTTGCGCGCTTGAGATACGGCCCGGATCGCTTCCGGCTTGCGCTCTCTCAAGCCGGGATTTCCAGGAAGCTTGCCGCGCGCCTTTGCAGCTTTGATCCCCGCTTTGGTCCGTTCTGCAATCAGCGCGCGTTCGAGCTGTGCAACGGCGTCCAGCACCTGCAGAGAAAACATGCCTTGCGGCGTGGATGTGTCGATGGGATCACGGATAGATCGAAAGTGGATGCCGCGTTGTTCGAGATCTTCGATAACCTGCAGAAGGTGACTGACCGAGCGGGCGAGGCGGTCCAGCCGGACCACGACGAGAACGTCACCGGCAACGAGTTCCGACAGCAGGCGGGTCAGGACCGGGCGGGCGCGTGAAGCCCCGGAACCCTGCTCCTGAAAGATGCGATCACAGCCAGCGGCTTGCAACTCGTCCATCTGTGCATCATGGACCTGATCGTCGGTCGAGACGCGTGCGTAACCGATGAGGCGAGCGGGACGGGGCAACGCACTGGTGGCCTGACGTTTTGACACGGCTGTTTCTCCCGCGCTTGAAGCGGCTTTGTTCAAATAAGGAATGCATGAGAAAATGGTCAGTTGCAAGCGAGTTTTACTATGCGATTTAACCGCCATCAGAAGCGATTTTAATCGGTAAACGAGGAAACCCTCATCAAAACAACCGTTGCGCGCCAGCGGCCTACCTAAGTTAAAAGGTCCCAATCTATAAACAGGGAGAGGGATAGATAAGCTGGAATGATCGCGGTAGGCGGCGAAAAGAGATAAGCCGAGAGCCTCGGTAGATACCGAGCAATCCGTAGTATGATAGCTCGTCCTTGGCGAAAAAATGAAAGGTAAGAACACTTGGCGTCCCTTGCGGACAACAGTGCTGTGAGAAGGGCTCCAAAAGAACTGTTTTCCTAAAATAGGTGCGACCGATTGGAGAAAATGTGAACTCGACGATACATTAAATCCTTAGATCGTGGCGGGAGATACGTTCCTTGATCTGCCATTTGCTTTTGCTTCAATGGCAGTGTTAACTGTCGTTCGATTGGCGTTGGGGGCATAATGCAGAATCGACAGTTTCTGTTCTCGATATTCGGGCTTGTTGTCAGTTTTCTTGTTTCGGGCTGCATGGCATCCGATGTCGGGCCAATCAATCGTTCAGCGCCTCAATTACTCGCATTCGACAATCATTTCGTGCCCGATCATGGGGATGATGGCGCAATGATAATTGGCCTGGCGTTTTCTGGCGGCGGCACTCGGGCTGCCGCTTTTGGCTATGGAGTTATGCGGGCGCTCGACGATACGATAGCGGACGAATATCCCTATGAGCGAAGCCTGGTCGATAATATCAGGATAATATCGGGGGTGTCTGGAGGTGCGGTTCTTGCGGCCTATTTTGGCATGAAAGGACGCGATGATTATCGGGATTTCCGTGAAACGTTTCTGGTCAGGAACGCTGAAGAACGGGTGCGCACCAATGCTTTGTCGCCAGCAGTCGCCATTGGCGTCCTGAATGGTGGCGCAAATGATCGATCCTCGCTGGCCCGTTGGCTCGATGACAATATTTTCCATGGTGCGACCTATTCAAAGTTTGACTGGCCCAATGCGCCATCGATCTGGATCTCTGCATCGGATATTTATAACCGGGTTCCATTTCACTTCAGCGTAGAAACCTTTGCAGCACTGTGCAGCAATCTGAAGGACGTGCGGCTCGCCGATGCGGTCGCGGCGTCCGCGGCGGTTCCAGTCGTCTTCAAGCCCATTTCGGTTGCATCTAATCATGGCGCCTGCGCATATCGCCAGCCCGATTGGCTAAGCCGGGTCATGCAAGATCCCGAGGCTTCATATAGACTGAAGGCTTACGGACACGCTCTGCACACTTACCGGTCGACCAATGTGAATTTCATAAAACTGCTTGATGGTGCGCTGACCGATAATCTTGGACTAACGCCATTTGCCATGGCCAGAGCGTCGGCGCAGACCCCCTATGGGCCATTGTCGGCTGCGGACGCTGTGAAGCTGAAAACGTTTCTTTACATCATCGTGGATGCAGGCCGTGAGATGGAATATCCATGGGTGAGGGAGCTACAAGGGCCAGGGCTTTCTGAAATTCTTGGCGCGGTTACTGACACTGCCATTTCCTCGTCGGTCAGGGAAGGGTTCGATGCACTCAAGCTGGCGACAACGCAATGGCGCGAGGAACTCATTGCATACCGATGCAGCCTGACTGCCGTCACGGTAATGCGCTATCGCGGCTCGTTGAAAGGGTGGGACTGTCGCGATGTCCGGTTTCATGTACAACGCTTGTCGATACAGGATCTGCCTGTCGGCATGGCAGCACGTTTCAATGAAGTGCCAACCCGTTTTACACTTCCGACAGAACAGGTAGATCAGGTGATTGCCGCCGGTCGCGTTGCGTTTGAAAGAAACGTCATCATCCAGAGCGCTATTCGCGAGGTCCAGTCCTATGCTGGGGTCAGAAAACGGGTTAACCCGAACTTGCCGCAACAAGACCTATTATCATCTGAAACACTGGTGTCAGGGCATCCGTACCGCCAGCACTAGCCGTTTGTTCGCAATATTTCCGTTCATGACAGCCGATCCGAAGCCATAGAATTTTACCATGATTAAACTGCTTTTTATGCTTGCCTGGACATCGCTATGCACAATGCTTGCATTCTGGGCGGCAATGGCGCTCTGGTTTCATTTTCAGGTAGGTCAGACGATCAAGATCTGTGTCATGGCCGTGACCGCACTTGTCCTTGTGACTTATATCTCGGTCCTGTTTTCATCGCGTTCGAGCAGTCAGTTGATAGGTTTATGTAACGTTGCATTCATCTGCTTCGGTTCCATTTTTTTGGCCTGGTGGTTGTCGATGAAGCCCTCGCTTACTCGCGACTGGGCGGCAGATGTTGAGCACACAGTGACAGCGGATGTTCAGGACGACGAGGTGACATTTCACAACATTCGTGACTTCACATGGAATGACAGCCGGATATTTGTGCCGAGGTGGAAATCCGGGACGTACAGGTTGAGCGAACTCAATTCGGTGGATGTCATCTTGTCTTACTGGACGCATCCGGCCATTGCACATACATTGATTTCATTCGGCTTTGCAGATGGTCGCCATCTGGTGTTCTCAGCCGAAATCCGCAAGAAAAAAGGTCAGGAATTTTCTTCGCTGGGTGGCTTTTTTAGAAGCTTCGAACTCGCGATGATAGCGGCGGAAGAGCGCGACATCATTTATTTGCGAACCAACGTCCGCGACGAACGTGTTTATCGATATCCGGTCGATGTTGATCCGGAGCTTATGCGGGCGATGTTGCTCAAATATATCGAAAAGGCCAACGATCTTGCCAGAAACCCGACCTTCTACAATACACTTACCTCCAATTGCACGACGGTCGTTTTCGACCTTGTTCGCCTGCTGGAGCCAGGTTTTCCATTTGATTACAGGATTTTGCTCTCCGGCTATCTGCCGGAGTTTCTCTATGACAATGAGTTGCTCATGAACAGCGACCTGCCGTTCAGTGAAATCCAGCAGCGCGCCTTGCTGACGCCGGTTCGCTCGATGGAGCGCGAACAGTTTTCTACGGTCATCCGGCAGCCTGCCGGTACTTAGCCAGGCCGGATATATGCGAGACATGCGCTAGCTTATGTCTTGCTTCGTGTTTGCGTATTTTTTTAGCAGGCGAAGTTTGGGAAACGTCATGAACGATTTTGGCGGATCGACCAGAGCCGACAATGCGCGCGCATAATCCAGCACCAGACCGGGCGTCCACGCCATGGATTCTGCGCGTTTGCGCATCAGTCCCGCTGCCCATAGCTCAGGATAAATGATCGCGCGCAACGCTGTCATTATTGGCCAGTTGTGGTCACGATAAACACCTTCCAGCGCTGCATCCAGAGCATCAGCGACTGCACTTGAGCAATTGCGGTTTGTGAGATTATAGGTGTTGTCTGCGCTGTAATGTTGCCAGAATGCATTCAATCGCGATGCGTCGATATTCTTGATCACCACCTGCACCGTCGATTGGCACCATTCGGCGGATTCTTCCTGATAGCTTGGCAGGAAACGTCCGGGCACATTGTTGTCTGCGGTGGCGCGTAATGTCCGGGTGAATTCGTCCGGCGATCGGTCGATCTCGACTGCCGGATAATGGCTGATATAGACGTGTGGGGCCATTTCCAGAGCCGCATGGCCTGTGGAAATGACGCCGTTTGTATCGACGGCTGCGATATATCGATTGATGGCCCTTTGATGAAGCGGGGTCATGACCTGACCTGTCGGAGTCCAGACATGGACGATCAGTTCGCTGCGATTGGCAGAATGGGCGAGGGAGCTGGAATCCGGCTTGTTCCATAAAGGATTTCTGTTGAAGATACTGCTGATCGATGCGCCTTCTTCCAGCCGTCGCACCCGTGTCGCAATGTTCAATATGCCAAGGCTGGTAAGGATCATGACGGCGCCGACATTGAAGGCAACTGTTCCGGCGTACCATGTTGGCCATGGCTGAAGCGTTGCAATGGCGATGCAAACTTCCGCAATGCCGCCCATCAACCCCAGCCGCCAGCGGGGATAGCGGACAACCCATGCACTGCCAATGCGCACACTGCCATCCACAAGGAAGCAGAACCCCAGCACCATCGCAAGCGTGAAGTGGCTGGCGGGGGTGGCGCTGAGGATCAGCAAGGCGACCGCGAACAACGCGATACCCTGCACGACACGCATTCGTCTCGCCGTTCCCTGACTGAACGCGGCAGCCAGGAGGCCGACAGCCGCTTCCGGCAGCAGGAAATAGCCAAAAAAGCGCGACGGAATGATCGTCTTTCCGTCCAGCGCATCTATAGCGATGAATGTGCCGAGGAGAAGCCAGACGCCGCCGGTAATGAGCAGTATTTTCCAGTGCCGCTGAATAATTTCGCGACCAAGGAGAATAAGAACGATGCGTATCATGCCTGGGGGTCTCCACTGGGTTTAAGCGTGCGCTTTACGATCAGGGCGAACACCATGAAAACGACGCAGACCATTCCCACAAAGGTCGGTAGGCCGTGCTGCATCACGTCCAGAAAACCGCCTGCCAGCATCGGTCCCACCAAGGCGCCACCGCCCCAGAACAGCCCCATCGCCGCATAGACGCTGATAAGGTCCGCCCCACGGAACTGCGAGCCGATTATCGCGAGCATTGTCGTATAAATGCCAACGAAAATTCCGCCCCAGATGAACAATGCCGGGTAGGCCAGCCAGCTCACCGATAGAAGCAGGGGCCAGAGAAATGCCGTTATTGCGGAAACCGCCGTTAGGGCGATCATCAATGTAACCCGGTTCATCTTGTCTGATAGCCAGCCAATGGGAAGCTGCAGCGCAATGGCACCGACCATGAGAACCGTGATCAGTTGTGCACCTTCGGTTTCGTTCCAGCCGAGCCGCATGGCATAAATGGCAAGGAAAGACAATCCGGCTGTTTCAACTGCCGAATTGATTGCCGTTGTTCCCATGGCAATGGGCGACAGTCGCATCATACGCAAGAAATTTGAGTGTTTTTGCTGGGCCATTTCAATCTGTCGAAGTCCCGGCAGACTCATGATGACAAAGGCGAGGAGGGCGACGACCGCCCCGATTGCAAATGGCACCAACCCTTCAAACCCCGTAAACGACAGGATCAGCGGGCCGCCGGCAAAACCCAGCGAGAGCGACGCCGTATAGGTCGCCATGATGCGTCCGCGATTTTTATTGTCGCTCAGCTCGCTGGCCCAGGTTTCCGTCAATACGAACAGAATTTCGGCAGAAATTCCCAGCAGGAAACGCAACGGAAACCAGAACCAGAAACTAGGCACCATTGGAAACAGGATCAGAAGCAACGCTGATGAAAGTAGCGCGGCCATGATGAGATATTTGGGCTTGTAGCGGATAGCCAGTCCCGAAAGGAAGGGGGCTATGCACAGGACGCCGAGCGCATGCATGGCGGCATTGGCACCGACAAGCGTTTCCGTCAGCCCGCTTTTGATAAGCATATGCGCCACCAGCGGAGCCGTCAGGCTGTAAGTGAGCCCGAAAATTGACGCTGTCGCAATTATGATGGCAAGGGAAAGGAGCGAACTTTTTTCACTTGAGCGTTGTGTTTCAACGCTGTCGACTTCTGCTTCCAGTCTCAATTCTTTGCCCCAACCCAAAAGAATAGAATCGATGATACCCCATTGTCCAATACACCGCTCTTCGTAATCAATTAGTAAAGCCGAAATTGCAAAAATTCTACATAGAGGCCTCCCCGAAAAGGCTAAAACGGTTTTCGGAGAAGACTTGTGCTGAAAAGAGATTTTAAAACATTGATCTATTTCATTCAGATCGGTCGTCACACTCTGTGTAACTTCGAATAAACGCCGCGATAAACCAGAGGACCTATATCCCATTCCCTTCTAGAGAATATAGCGCGACAATCAGGATGAGACGCCGCATTGCCTCACGAGAAATACTCCCTGATTGTTGGCTGTTGCCTCATCTGATTTGCTCCCGGCATTTGTGGGTGCGGAGCAAATCAGATGAGGTTGATCAGCGTGACGACGAAAAATGAATTGATTGCTGCTCTGGCAAAGCGCTATGCGGCTGGAAAGCGGGAGGAAAAATCGCAGATCCTCGACCAGTTTGTTTCGATAAGTGGAATGCATCGCAAACATGCGATGCGGCTGCTGCGCGGGACCGACAAGCAGTCGCAGTCGCGAAGGCGAGCGCAGATTTATGACGAGGCGACCCGGCAGGCTTTGATCGTAGCATGGGAAGCCTCCGACCGGATCTGTGGCAAGCGATTGAAGCCCTTGCTGCCAATTTTGATCTCATCGATGGAACAGCATGGCCATTTGAAGTTAGACGATCAGGTCCGCACACTTTTGCTACAGATGAGTGCGGCTACCATCGATCGTACATTGAAAAGCGTGCGCGAAACACCGGGCGGCCGTCGACGTCGACGTTCCGTTGCTTCATCGGCATTGAAGCGGAGTGTCCCAATTCGAAAGTTCTCCGACTGGGGTGATCCCGCACCTGGCTTCATCGAGGCCGATCTGGTGTCGCACTCCGGTCCCAACGCACGCGGCAGCTTTATTCAAACTCTTGTCCTTACCGATATTGCGACCGGTTGGACCGAATGCGCGCCTCTGCTTGTTCGCGAACAGAAGCTCTTGACGGAAGTTTTGACCGAGCTTCGCCGCTTAATGCCGTTCCCGCTGCTTGGCTTTGATACAGATAACGATAGCGTATTCATCAACGAGACGATCAGGGATTATTGTATTGATTCAGATATCGAATTCACTCGCTGTCGACCATATCGCAAAAATGATCAGGCTTATGTAGAGCAGAAAAACGGATCGGTCGTCCGCCGTATTGTTGGCTATCATCGGTATGAAGGTGTCGAAGCTGCGGCGACGCTCGCGGAACTTTATCGTTCGGTACGCTTGTTCGTGAACTTCTTTCAACCATCGTTTAAATTGCTGGGAAAGCAGCGAGATGGTGCGATGGTCAAGAAGCTCTACTCTTCTCCCGCGACGCCACATCAACGGCTTTTGTCGGATGCAAGGACGGCGGTGGAGGTACGCGACCGCTTGTTGCACATGAGTAAACAACTCGATCCTGTAAAGCTCCTCCGCGACATTCGTGCAGGACAACAGCGGCTTGCCGACATCGCGCACCAGGGAACACCCTCAACTGAGGCTCCCGATATCGAGAGCTTTTTGCGAAGCCTGCGTATCGCGTGGACGGAGGGCGAAGTTCGTCCGACAGCGAAAGCGAAGCCAAAACTAAAACGAGAGCGACGGCGGCCTGACCCGCTGGTTAACGTCACGAATGATCTTTACAGTTGGTTTGAAGCTGAGCCATGGAGAACCGGTCGGGAGCTACTGGAGCGGCTTCAAACCATTCATCCAGGTGAATATCCTGATGGACTAATCCGTACGGTGCAACGACGGGTGAAAGGCTGGCGCCGCGATCGCGCGCATAGAATGATCTTCGGAATCGAACCTGGCGAAGCTGAACAGCTACCAGAGTTCACCGGAGGATAGGGAGCATTCTGGTGAGGCAATGTGCTATCCGTTCGGGAGCATTCTCTGATGAGGCAATACGAATCTCACCTAGATTGCCGTTATGCAAGAGAACACGGTTTATTTACGCCCTCTATATAATGAGTTGCGCCAACGTATTTTTTGGGGGGGCGTTCATGGCAACATTACTGGGGATGTCGATTTACGTATCATTCTTGGCATTTTGCTTTTTCGGGGCGCTTTTATATGCTTGTGGGTGGCTCCTTTTGGGATTGCGAGCTGCGCGTGCGTCGAAAGACCCTACTTCGGTGCCCATTGGTGCTTTTATCGGGACCATTTCCACCGCATGGGCTTTATCTCTTGGCTTCGTCGCTGCAGACGCATGGACGCTCAATTCCCGAGCCGATCTCGCGACCAGCAACGAACGATCTGCAATTTTTCGAATGCTGGGCACTGCTCATCCCACGGTGCTGAACAATGCGAGGCTTAAGAGTGCAGTAGAAACCTATCGGGCCCTGGTGGTTTCCGATGAATGGGGAACCGACGATAATATCGAACCTTCGCCGAAGGTGGAGAGGTCGCTTCTTGCCATTCGTTCCGTTGTCCAAACAGTGGCCAGTGATGGCACGCCCGCTCCGATCGTATCTCAGCTCATTCATGATTTTAACGAGCTTCAGAATGCTCGCAATGATCGCATCGCTATCGCTAACACGTCCATCGACCAGTATAAATGGTATCTTGTACTGGCGCTGACATTCCTGACTATCGCAACTATTGCCTCGACCCACGCGGATCGGGTGCGGGCTGGGAGGCATGCCTTGTTACTTTATTCGGTAACGGCTTCGATCAGCCTGTGGATTCTTGCGATCCATGCCAATCCATATATCGGCACCGAAGAACTAAACCCCACGCTATTGTTTTCAAGCCAGCGTAGCTGATCAGGCACGTTCTTGAGCGGTCATCACGATGAACGACCGCTGTTAACAAGCTGCATGTGGCAGTTTATAAGTAAGCGCGATCCAGTTCATGCTTAGTGCGGTCGAAGAGTTGGAGGTCCCTCCGTGAATAGTATCATAGCAGCCGCGATGCGTGCCCACTACGCCGCTTAGCATCGTTATAATAGTCGGACGCCTGCTGCACGGAGCGATGGCGTGATTGTTCCATCGCTTCGGGGAGTGGAATGCCACGATTGGCTGCTTCGGTGAGATAGCCGGAGCGCAGGCCGTGCGCCGAGAATTCTGTGGCATCAAGGCCAGCCATTTGCGCCCGCCGCTTGACAATCCGGTTGACGGCGCTCGGTTCCAGCGCCCGTGCCGAAACATTGCCCCAGCGATCGACTTTTCGAAACACGCTGCCCTTGTCGATTTTTGCCGCTTCCAGCCAGCGGGTGAGGGCTTCGACGGGTCGGCCGGTCAGATAGACGATTTCATCGTGATCGGCGCCACTTGTTTTGGTGCGACCGAGATGGATGCCGAGAGAGGGGAGGGGAGAGCCGTCCTCGTCAGTGACAGGGGCTTGTTTGACCAGCTGTTCCATGCGCAAGCCGGCCACTTCGCTGCGCCGGCGTCCACCTGATCCAAAGGCCAGCATCAGGATGGCCCGGTCGCGGAGCGCGGTTAGATCCTCGCCGGAACAGGTTGCCAGCAGCTTGCCCAGAATATCGCCGGTAATGGCATTGGCACTCTTGCGGCTGCGCGGCCGGTTCAGGGCGCGCACCGCAAGTCGGATGGCCGATTTGACGGACGGCGATGAAAACGATCCTTCCAGACCGCGCCAGCGGGTCAGCGTCGACCAGTTGGC
>NZ_VEWK01000022.1 GCF_006376675.1 Brucella pecoris | reverse complement strand
AAAATTGCGGCCTGTTTCGCCTGAATATCTACGAGCCCCTGGCCTTTCCGGCCAGAGAAACTTAACGTGACAACACCATTGAAACATATTAGTGGTTTATTGGTTTCACTACGATTGCGAGTTACAGATCATACCCGTCGGCAAGCGCGAAAAAACAGGAGTCAATATGCCAACTCAATATCAGTGGCCGCGCCTCTCTCCCATCGCCACAGGCGTGCGCGGCCGGTGTCCTCGATGTGGAGAAGGTCATCTTTTTCAAGGCTTCCTCACGCTGAGAGAAAAATGTGAAGTATGTGATTTGGACTATTCATTTGCAGACCCTGCAGATGGTCCAGCGTTTTTTATCATGATGTTCGGCTGTATACCTAGCATGGTATTTGCTGTATGGCTGCAGATAACCTACGAGCCTCCCTTATGGGTGCATCTCTTTACGAGCCTACCCCTCCTGCTTTTAACTTGCATCCTGCCTCTTCGTCCGACGAAAGGATGGCTCGTCGCTAGCCAATATTATCATAAAGCGCAGGAAGGCACTATTGATCGAGATTGGCGCAATACCTAGGCCATGCTATGGCTGTCTCACGATCAATCTTTCTGGATATATCAAGGGCTCGGTATGCTGCGCGCCTTTTGACCCGCAGAGAAACTAATCGGTCTGCGCTCCGGTTGCAATGCGTGCGATAAAGAAGAAGGTTCAGGAACTAAATCATACATATGAGGTTTCTCTACTGAGGTCGCCGCGTGCCAATCGGGCATGACGGAGATGGTGAACGCGGCGGTTTTCCCGATTTCTCGCTGCGGGCAACGAAATGCCAGGCGAGCACCTTAACCCGTCCGCTGCGGCCTCGTCATTGTTTGGTAACATCGTTAATCGAGAAAATTTGATCCCGTTGCATTCTTCCAGAGCGCTTGACGAGGGACAGATGTTGCAATCTCGATTCATCATACGGCCGCAACCGTCGTTGTTGGCAGTCAGTTTGGTGTCGTACACGTTATTTTACATTGGGATTGTTTCTCAAGGAGAATACTCCGTTCTAAGAAGAGAGGTGGCTCGGTTGGCACCGTTACCTTAACTTCGGCGCAAGCATAAGCTGCGAAACTGGGCCATGATTGAATCTCGTGCCTCTCTTTATCACCGCCATCGTTTCCCTGCTGAGATCATCGCCGAGGCGGTGTGGCTGTATTATCGCTTTCCACTCAGCTTTCGCATGGTCGAAGATATGCTGGCTTACCGTGGGATCATTGTTACCCACAAGACGGTGCACGGATGGGCGGAGAAGTTTGGACGTGAATACGCCAATACGATCCGTCGTCGCACCCCACGCCTTGGAGACAAATGGCACATGGATGAAATGGTCATCACGATCAAGGGTGAGAAGCACTTTCTGTGGCGCGCGGTTGATCAGCATGGCTTTGTACTGGATGTTCTTGTTCAGAAGCGCCGCAATACCAAGGCTGCCAAGCGGTTCATGCGTACACTTCTGCGTGGCCAGGGCTGTTCAGCGCGCGTCATGGTTAGCGATAAGCTGAGATCTTATGGCGCGGCCAAACGAGAACTGGGGATGAGCGTTTGCGAACATCGTCAGCACAAAGACTTGAACAACCGCGCTGAGAATTCGCACCAGCCCATCCGACGACGAGAGCGGATCATGAAGCGCTTTAAGTCAGCGCGACATGTGCAACGCTTCACATCTGTTCACGACCCGATTTACAATCTCCACCACTTCCCCCGCAACCTTTTCACCTCAGCAGACCATCGCGAGCTGCGTCAGGCAGCCACAAATATGTGGCGTGAAATCGCTTGCCTGAAAACCGCATAAGATCAGCATCATAGACAAAATTGCGAACTTACTCAGGTTAAAGTAACGGTGCCCTTGAGCTTGTTGAAGAGGCGCTCGATCTGATTACGCCATTTGTATTTGGCTTTGTCGTGCGGGATTGGTTGGCGTCTGTTGCTTTTCGTCGGAATGACGGCCTCGATATTGGCGCTGGCGATCTCGTCGCGAATGGCGTCAGCGTCATAACCCTTGTCGGCGAGGAACGCCTCGATCTGGTCGGATATCATCCGGAATAACGGCGCGAAGCCCTGGGTATCATGCGTTTGTCCGGGCGTCAGGACGAAGCCGAGCGGTCGGCCTTTCGCATCGCACCGGGCATGGAGTTTGGTTGTGAAACCGCCGCGCGATCGGCCAAGCGCCTCGGTCTCTTGAGTCCCCTTTTTATGCCGACTGCACAATGGTGTGCCCGGACGACGGTGCTGTCGATCATGTCGGCACTTCGATCCCGTTCCACCAGTTCGGCCAGTGTCTCAAGCATTGCCTCGAAAACACCGGTCTCGACCCAGCGTCGATATCGGCGGAAGACGCTGTTCCACTTGCCGTATTCATCAGGCAGATGCCGCCATTGCGCTCCTGTGCGCGCCATCCACAGCATGCCTTCGAAATAACGCCGATTGTCCTGAGCAGGGCGGCATCCACGCCCACTTTCAGCAGGTAGAAGCGGACTGATTACCGACCATTCCTCGTCTGTCAAACCTATCCGTTCGCCCAAAGCAGCCTCCAAATGGCAGCCTTGAATCAAAAATTGATTCCTCAGTCAACCTTTGTCCACGAGCGCTAATATCCCAGGTTCACAGCAAGCTAGTAGAATTGAATGCAGGTCAGAGCGATGACGAGAGGATTCATGAAGAGCCGAAGCCTGCAGTGAATCCCAAGAGGTCGGTGTTTAATGATTACATCATTTGTCTTGAAGATGGTAAAAGATTTAAAGCATTGAAACGACATCTGAACGCGCAATTCAATATGACACCCAACGAATATCGCTCAAAATGGGGCTTGCCGCAAGACTATCCGATGGTGGCTCCGAACTATGCCGCTAAAAGATCGGAATTGGCGAAAAGTGTTGGGCTGGCACGCAAGCCCAAGACGTCTAATCAAAAAACTTCCAGAAAAAATGTATAAACGTTAGAGCCTGAATCAAAATGAATATAACGATATCAGGCTCTTGCGATACGCCGCGTAAGGAGTCGGATATTTGCGATGTAAATCCACGCTTCAGAAGAAGCGATAGTTTTCTCGAAGTCCTTGGCCGGTCTGCGACACCGTCCCAGCCATGCAAATGTGCGCTCGACAACCCATCGACGCGGGAGTAGTTCAAAACCTTCAGCGCGATCAGACCGCTTGACGATTTCCAGTGTAAACTTCCCGACTTTTTCCAGCCTGCCTTTGAGCTTTGGTCCTGCGTATCCGCCGTCAGCAAAGATATGCCGCAACCACGGCCAACGTTTGAGAATGGTTTTCAAGACATCCGGCGCGCCGTCTCTGTCCTGAATGCCCGCAGAATGGATCACAAGACCAACCATCAGGCCGAGAGTATCAACCACAATATGACGCTTGCGACCACTAATCTTCTTTCCCGCGTCAAAGCCCCGTATTCCGCCACTTTCCGTGGTTTTAACTGACTGGCTGTCGATGACGCCAGCCGTTGGACTGGGCTGCCTGTCAGCCTGCTCACGCGCCAGCATCACAAGCGTGTTATTGATGGTACGCAGCAAGCCTTCATCGCGCCAGCGGTAGAAGTATTTCTGTACCGTCGAGAATGGTGGGAAATCGGTTGGCAGAAGCCGCCACGCACCGCCAGAAGATGCGATATAAAGAAGCGCGTTTACCACTTCACGCAGATCCGTTTTGCGAGGGCGACCAAGGTATCTGGGCGAAGGCATCAGCGGTTCGATCACTGACCATTCCGCATCCGTTAAATCAGTTACATAGCGCGAATTGCGTCGTACATAGTGGCGGCGAGCGGTTACTGTCCAGGCCATTGTGATCTCCATCGAATGTAAGCAATCCGATTGGATCATAACCTACTGTAATCGCTCAACCCTTTTTGGAACAGGCTCTTATATCGACATAGTCGGTATGGTCAATGGCATAGCCAGCCTTGCCGCTTCTGCGCGGATATTCTCAGACCAAATAACGTGCTCTCTACGATCGCTGCCCTTATCAGCCTGAATTCCGCCGTATCGCTGCCGGTGTTGCGTCTTGACCGCCACTAATCAGCGGGAAAGGAATAGAGATCCTGCGCATTCACTGTCTGGGCGACGCGTCATCACCTTCGTTGTGCGTGATCTCGACGGTCCCGGAAAACACTATCAGTAACTGCTATTCGTGAACAAATGGCGGCCGATTGAACCACCTGCAGCAATGGTGCCCCCTCTCACCGGAGCGAACATTTCCGATAACGTTGCATGAACGCATTTGGGAACGAATGGACGGACAAATCCTTATCTATGATACCATCGCTTCGCGATCAGGAGATCAATCGGTAGCATCGAGGATAGCAGCGAAGTCATAGCTCACATCGGATGATCGTATGTTTTCAGTTGTTTGGCAGGAAATCTTATTGGTACTGGCATTCGGAACTGGTGTTGTCGCATTTGCTTTTGAAACGACAATATTGGCAACTGGACCCACCGGTGCATTAATAGCAACCTTCTGTCTCATCATCGCTATCGTCGTGGTCTCTGTGCGGGTCGCTCATCGGGCGGAAGCGATTGCTTCTAGAGTGGGCGATCCTTATGGGACGATGGTCCTGACGATGTCAGCTGTTGGCGTCGAGGTGCTCATTCTTCTCATTTTTATGAACGGAAGCAGCGGCTCGCCCACGCTTGCACGGGACACAATATTTTCCGCTGTCATGCTCGACATTAACGGAATACTGGGTCTGGCCGCACTTCTTGGCGGATGGAAGTTTGGAGAGCAGGCTTATAACGATGATTCCGGGAAGACTTACGGCGTTATGATCTTGACGGCAATGAGTATATCGATGGTTGTACCCGAGTTTATTCCTCATGAGAAATGGCGCGTTTATTCGATTTTCACAGTGGGCGCGATGGCTATGCTCTACTGGGTATTTCTCAGAAACCAAATTGGACAGCATAGCTATTTTTTCAACTACAGCTACCCGGAAAAGAAAGCGAGGGGCGGGAAGCCCCGCGAATACGAACCGTTGGCGCCGTCTATAGCCGTACTAATCATCGGCGTTGTACTCATAGGTTTTTTATCTGAAGTGATGTCAGCGTTTCTGTTGCACGGACTTCATGCGATCGGGGCCCCGGTAGCATTGGCCGCCCTCGTAGTCGCTATTATGTCTGCGGCACCCGAATTTTTAACCGCGCTTCGCGCCGCGCTTGCCAATCGCATGCAAGTGGTGATCAATATTGCACTGGGAGCATCATTGTCGACAGTTATCCTCACCGTTCCCGTCATTGAGGGCTTCGCGCTTTTCAATGATCAACCGATTATCATGGCGATGACTCCTATTCAGACCGTGATGATTGTCATCACGCTTATTGCTGCAGCCATAAATTTGAACGACGGTCAGACCAACGCCATTGAGGGCATGACACATCTTGTCTTATTTGCAACCTTTCTGGCTCTCTCGTTGTTAGGTGTCGCGGGGGGCTGATGCAATTGAAGCCGAAAAAACATACCACTTGAAAATGATTTGCTCTCAGAAGCGCAGCAATTCGCCAACCGCGAAATGATTAAAAGTTCCATAATTATACTTATCTGATTTCTGATAAGCTATTGACTTTATTTACTAATAATATTCTCGGCCTCGCGCCGAGTGAACGCGTAGCGAATCGCTTCTGCGGTTTTGGGCCTGCCAGAGACCCCACTCAATTCCTATTTTGACAGACAAAGAAGGAAGGTGTCGTTGGCTGCAGGCTCGTCTCAGCGGAAAGCGGCGAGGATGCCGGCATTTTTGCTACGAACCCCATCCTCGATCTTCTACCCTTTAGTCATGGCGTCGTCGCCCGATCAAGCCAGGTTCTTGCAACAGTATTGCGATGATTGCGGAAGAAGCGAGCGGCGCACGAACGCTAACCCATGACAGTGGTTTCAACCCGTATATCCAACTGGCCGCAGCTCGGTCTGATTTCTCACGTTGCCGCACAGTTCGGTTTATCAAGGTGTTGCAAGCAGATGGCTGCCACGGCTTCCCGCAACGCATTTACTCCATCAGTGAGCCACTCCAGTTCCTCACGGGTGATTTCATAACTTCGTGAGTAACGGGCACCTATATAAGCCCGATCAAGGCGGTCAAAGCAGCGGCTTGCAAAACTGCTATTGTCTGACCAGACTTCCGTCAATTGAGGCGCAATTCGCTCCGCATGTGCTCGCAGGAAGGTCAGACGGTGGGATTTTGGACTATAAAGTGCCTGCACATGCAATACGCAGTGATAAAGCCTCTCTACCGTTTGGTGCAGATCAAAGGCCGCTTCCCTGTAAAATCCACGTTCCAAAGCCTTACTTGCCAGTTCGAAGCGGTGCAAGGCACCTGAGAACCAGTGATCGAAATTTTGCTGTATTTCAATCTTGGCAACTTCCGGCCCCGGCGGAGTGGGGTCGACAAGAAGGGAGCCGGGAGCTTCGTAGAGCATTGTCCCGTTACGGACAATCTCAGTGAAGAAGGACCGGCCGTTTGCAAGCTGATCATTGATGTCCATAATGGAGTGAACGATGAAATTGACGCGGGTGGACAGATGTCCTGTGACTGTCAACTCGTGGAGAAACCGCTCCTGGGCCCGCTTCCATATACGTGGGCTTGCAAAAAATTGAGAGCTGACAATGACGAGCAGATTGAAATCGGAGTATCGGTTGCCTGCTTGGCAAGTGCGGGGGGATTCACAGTGTTCGCCCCAGGCGCCACCACCGTCTGCAGGAGAGCCGAACAGAACCAGTTTGAGAATACGTCCTCCTTTCTTTTTGTCTGACAGTTTGCCCCTTTGTGCTTCCTCAAATTCATCGAACAGAATTCGTACAACACGTCTTAGTTCAAGGCTTCTGTTACGACCAAGGTGATTAAAGCGTTCAACGAGCGTTTCATGAGAAGCCGTCTCCGGAACGAGTCTACGCCTGGTGTTTTTCATGATTTTGCACCATCGGACTGATTATGCCTCATCCGTAAAATGTCATTAAGCACCGAGCGAAGTTGAGGCCACGGAAATTCCGAACAGTCTTCCCAGACGTTGCCTTCACGCAATGTGGCGTCGAGCTTGGCTTCCACGCCGGCCAGCGATGTCGATGAAGTTGTGGCCATGACATCGAGAATGTTCGCAGCCCGGTCGCCGGCTTCGAGTTCGGCCCTCACCGTGGCTGAATAACCAATTTCCAGATCGGCTTCATCCCATCGCAACTGATGCTCAGCAAACTCGGCTTCCGCTTTGGCGCAGGCAACGTTTTCATCAGGAGCACCATCGAATATTTCCCGGATGGCTGTGAGCGAGTAAGCGGTCACACTATCGCCACCCGAGAGTTCAATTTTTGCACAGGGATAATCAACAGTTTCAGCAAGTTGCTGCTCGAGAGATTTTAACCTGCTGCCATGACTTTCCATCAAAAGATGAGCGTCCTGCCATTCACGCCAGAGCGCCAACACCGGATCGGAAAGCGCTTCATTTTCAATCATGTCCCGCGCAAAGACATCGGATGCCAAAGCCCCTGCTACAATGGCAGTCCCCGTTAATATTTTCCTGCGGGTGACGAAAGGCAAAGTCGTGCTATTGTCAGAATCAGCCATGATCTGAGCTCCTGGTAAGCTTGGTTGTGGTCAGGTCGGACAAGTGTTGTGAGCACTTGTCCGACTGTCTTCGTATAATATGCATATTTGCGCATTTTATGCAAACGTCGATAGTGGAGCTCAATGAAGAATTTTCCCTCTCAGGTTCGGGCCGCTCGCGGTCTGCTTAATCTGACCCAGCAGGATCTTGCAGATATTTCAAAGGTCAGTTTGCGAACAATCGTCCAACTGGAGCGAGGAGACAAACAGATATCCCCTTCTGTGGCACAAGCATTAAAGCTATCTCTGGAGGCCGCAGGAGTAGAGTTCCTTTCCGAGAACAATGGCGGCGGCGTCGGGGTACGGTTCAAAAAATCGTGATACGGTGATGGCCGACACCGTTAATGTAACCCTACTACCACTCGTTTTGGGTGCGACTACCGACGCCAGACAATGCAGGCCATTTTGATCGTCGCATCATCAACCCATCGGCTTGCCACAAAGATCTGGACTGGCAGACCTGGCCGGAATTTTCGTTCAAGGCGCGCCGTTCAACATCGATGACTTGTAGTAGCTTTGTCGTCCAGCAGTATCCAGAGCAGCGTCTCTGCTAGGACAGAACGAGATGGACCGAAGACATCATACGAGTCTTCACCACGACTGCGATGACTTGTTTGCGTCCAGATGTTCCTGGGGGTGGGCTACTATCGGTCTAATCGGAGGCCCTTTGAACGACTGAGTTGCTGCTTCAGCGTATGGTCATGGACTAATTCGGCCGTGTGGGTGTAATCCACCATGCGAGCGACAGTCTTGATACGCTCGGCTTGGCTTGCCAGCTCCGGACGCGTGTCGAGCTCGGTGGCAAACTTGCGAGGATCGGAATGTCCGAATCGCTGCGTGAGCGCATCAGCGACCAGCCTGGCTTCATCCAGCGCCATCTGCCCCTCACGGGATGATCGCAGCTGATCGATAAGCTGGCCTCGCTTTTCCACTGGCGTCTTCGCGACCTCTGCCAGAATTTCGGCGCTTCGCTGCGTGAGGCCGGGAACTTCGACCACATCGCGCTTGTCGCGCTGCCATTGTTCGCTCTTACGCTCCTCATCAAGCCGTCGTTCCCAGGCTTCGGATACATAGCCTATATGGGCACTGACCGCCGTCGCGGTATGCCGAACTGCCTTGCGTTCCTTATTGTCTCCCAACATGCCCGACTTGCCGCGCAGCTCTCCGAAACGCTCCGGCTGCTCGGCCATCGCCTTCGCCATAATCGCGCCGTTGCCCTCTTTCTCGGTAATGGCCGCACGCAGGCGGGCAGCGACCTCGTCCGGATCACGAAACACTTCTCGTACCAGAGATTCCACTATATCGAACCTCTGATCAATAACGGCCATCGCCTTTTCGCGTGCGACCTCCTCAACACTGCGATCGTAATGTGTGATTGCCGCTACAAGAGGCTCGAGCCTCTCGGCTGGAATTTCGATCTCGCTCGTGACCCCGAACACTTCCGCAATCCCCCGACGCTCCGCAAAGTCCCGGACATAGTCGAGCGTCGTTTCCTTGGCGCCAGACCGCGACAGACGTTGTTCAAGTCGGTGATAGGCTAGCTCTCCGGCGTGCTGAACCCGCCATGCATTGCGATGTGTCTGCGTGCCGTCAGGAAGTACAACCGGCTGCGACCCCTCATGATGAAGCCCAATCATTGCCCCGATCACCGGTTCGGCCTCCTTCATGGCGCGCTCGAGGTCGACGCCCCATATCGTGTTACGCTCGCCGCTGGCATTTTCCAGCGTAACGAAATAGCTCTGGCGGTTCTCTACCTTATGCTCGAAGGGAGCCCCGCCATGTTCGACCAGTCGGCCTGTCGGCATTGGATCCCCTCCCCGACCGGTGAACTCATCCCGGGCGACGTAGAGCTGCACACTATCGCGATGCCGCGTCATGGCAACATAGGTCAGGTGCCGGTCCATCGTGTCGGACGCCAGCACATAGGCGCGATCAACAGTTGTCCCCTGGTTCTTGTGGATCGTCATTGCATAGCCATGATCAATAGCCTGGTAATCATGGACAGGCACATTGACCAGACGCGGTTCACTAGCTGCTTTTCCATCAAGCCGGACCTGAATGACATCCGGTTGCACGGTCTCCACCGTGCCGAGCATTCCGTTTCTGACGCCAAGATCGCGATTGTTTTCGAGGAATACGAGCCGGTCGTCCGCAGCAAAATCCCGTTTGCCGTCATTGGTCTGATAAGTAAACGCCTGATGCCGCTCTCGTTCCCGCACATCCCCCGACTCGCCAGTCGGCTCGACCTTGGCCAGCTCCCCGCGCTCCTGAAGCACGGAACGGATCGTTTCATTGATGGCACGAACATCGACGCGCCGATGCGCCATGACAATGCGCGTACGGTCCCGATGCTCTTCATGATCGGCAATATAATCGCGAACGATCTGAGCCCGTACCTGATCACGAGTCTCGTCAAAATATATGTCGCCATGATCGCGATACGCCGCCAGTCCTTCTGCTGTCCTGTGGGTCGCAAACAATACCGAAGCGTCCCGTTGCCAGCCTACGTTCTGGCGACGGATCTCGGATAGTTCCGCGTGCCCGATCTGCTCGGCAATCGCCCGGAACGGTGCCCCCGCTCCAATCGCTTGCAACTGCTCATGGTCGCCAACCAGCACGATCTTCGCGCCCCGCACTTCAGCTTCACCAATGAACGCCGCCAGCTGGCGACTGCCCACCATGCCCGCCTCATCGAGAACAAACACGTCACCACGGCCAAGTTGGTGTTTTTCGTTCTGCCAGCCAAGTGACCAGGATGCCAGGGTACGGCTCTGGATACCGGAACTTTCCTCCAGTCTCTCAGCAGCTTTACCGGAAAGCGCCGCACCATGCACCCGATAGCCCTGCGCCTCCCACGCCTCACGCGCCGCCGCCAGCATTGTAGACTTGCCCGCACCTGCAAACCCGATCACGGCGGATATACGCTTCGGCCCGGTAACATGCCCGATCGCTCTGCGCTGTTCATCTGAAAGTCCCGGCAAAACATTACCCGCAGCCGATACCCCGCCAGAACTTTTCCCGATCGCCTGATCCTGACGTTCAATTGCCCGAATAACATGCCGCCGATCAACGCGATGATCGCGCGCCGCAGCCAGCCGTTCAGCCGAATGCATCAAGCCATGTTCCAGATCGATCATTTCCCGCGTTGAATAGCGCGCCGGCGATACCTCCCGCGTTTCACTATCGACCCGCTCTCCCTGAAGCTCGACCAGAGCCGGTGAAGCCATGACCGACACAAACGCATTCTGGTAAGTCTGCGCGTCCTCGTTGATGTAGCGATGCAGCGTGCGCGCAATATCATGCCGGTCGAACACGCTCTTCTCATTCGTGATCAGCGAAAGCACCTGTTCCGGTTTTTCCCGGATCAGTTTGGCATTGCGCTGTGCCGCGTCGGAGTTCAGCCGCGCCCGATCCAGCGTCATACCCTGCCGATGCATGCTCGTGGCAGCAACCCCCATATGTTCGGTCGGAGTGATCTCAAGTCCGCGCTCGGCATGCGAGCGATGATCAATGCGAATATCATGCCCTTCGAGCGCCAGGCGCTCATTCACCATCCCCTCCCAGGATTGCCGGATATCAACAAGCTGCATTTGCGTGGACGGTAGCCCCTGCGGCAAAAGCTCTTTGTTCGCGCGCTCGATATAGGTCTTGGCTCCAAGCCCCTCCTGTCCGACCTGTCGCGTCGTCATCATCACATGGGCATGATGGTTACGAACGTCGCCATCCGGATGCGGCGCGTGGATCGCAAAATCCACCGCAGCGCCATAACGGTTGGCCAAGTCCTGAGCAAACTCCCGGATCAGATCCAGCCGCCCCTCGACAGACAATTCATGGGGCAGCGCAACAACAAACTCCCGCGCCACCCGCGCGTCGTTGCGCCTTTCGGCACGCTCGGCGGCATTCCACAAAACGGAACGATCCAGAGCCCATGCGGCATTCACGCCGTCCGGAAGAATGATTTCGCTATGCTCGACGCCGTTTCGCCTCTCGAAATCATGGGGCAGGCCATCGCGTTCATTGGTCAGTTTTTCGCCAGAACGATAAGCAATGGCCGCAACCGCACTGCGGCCGGAGCTTCGGGATACGACAGACATCTGGCAATAGAAGATCGCCAAGAACCATTGCTCCTCTCATCGAGAATCCTACGATAACGCAGCAAGGGTTGCGAAGCAACCCGTATATGCGCCCTTCATAACCAAAAAAAGATTACGATTTCGCTCGAACTTTTGATAATTGTAGTAATGGAGTGGTCTAGGTAACATCGACCGTGAAGGAATCTGACTGGAGGAGATCACGCATGGCCCGCAAATCAATCGAGCAGCGTCTGGCCGAACTGGACGCGCAACGATCGGCGCTGAAGGCCCGGCTCGACAAACAGGAGCGCACCAACGATACCCGCCGAAAAGTCCTGCTCGGCACGTTCGTCCTGCATCGTCTCGAAAATAGAAAGGACGAGTTTTCCCAAAACCTCGTTGACTGTTTGTGCAGCGAACTGCCCGGCTTCCTCAAACGCGACGGTGACAGGGAACTCTTTACCAATCTGCTGAGTGCGGATGGCAAGGGCACCGGTGACGGGCATTGAACGGCTCACTATCAAATTCATCGGCCAATTCCTGACCAACTGGAATAAGCTTGATGGAGTGAGAATACGCTGCGTGCTTCCGTGCATGGTCCAAATAGGGGCCTTTGCCGATCTGAGCGGCCCCATCCCATAAAAAGGCGGGTTGCGAATGTGCATTGCTCGCGCCTGTGTTCTGTTCGGATTGGTTTTGCTGCTGTGAAGCTCCTCCAATTCGCGCGCCATTTATTCTGAAGGAAACACAATGCGTCAGGCGACACTGGCATGGACCGCATTTCAAAACATGATGCGCACCGCCGCACGTGATCCGCTCTGGGCCTTAGTTGCGCTGATCTGCCTGCCCTTCCGTATCTGGAAACCGCTGCTCGGGCTGATCATCATTCTCATTGCGGTCACGTTCACCGTTGGCTTGGGCGGACGCTTCGCTCTTGGACAACTCGGCTTCGGGCCTGGTTCCATCCCCTATATCACGCTTGATCTCATCACCCTCCTGGTGCTGGCAGCCCTCGTCTTTCGCCTGATCACAAATCCCCTGATTGTACATTTCGGTGATATGGACGGCGAAACCCACGGCTCTGCCCGCTTCGCCACGCCCAGGGAAATATCTCCTCTCACCCGTAGCGAGAACGGTTTGCTGATCGGTCGGGATCCGAAGTCATCGAAGCTGATGCGCTATGAGGGTCCTGCCCATCTTATGACAATCGCACCGACCAGAACCGGCAAGGGTGTCGGAACCATCATTCCAAATCTGCTCACCACCAACCGATCCCTGATCTGCATCGACCCGAAAGGCGAGAATGCCAAAATCGCCGGTCGCGCCCGCCAACAATTCGGGCCGGTCCATGTTCTCGATCCCTTCGGCGCCACTGACGAACCATCGGCTGCTTTTAACCCGCTCGATAGGTTCGACCTGTCCGGTCTCGACTTCGCAGAAGACGCAAGCACCCTTGCCGACGCCATGGTGAATGATGAACCGGGCATGAGTGGCGAGGCACACTGGAACGAGGAAGCCAAAGCATTGATCGCAGGCCTCATCCTCAGGATCGTTGCCCACGAACCGAACAACCGGCGCAATCTCGGCACGCTACGCGAATATCTTACTCTGGCCCCTGAACAGTTCAATGCACTGCTCAAGCAAATGCAGGAAACCGATGAGGCTGCCGGCCTGATTGCCCGCGCCGCCAACCGGCATCTCGGCAAAGCTGACCGCGAGCGGCTGGCGTCCTCTCTTCAGCACAACGCCACACACATTTCCTCGACAGCCCACGTATGGTCTCTGTCCTTGGCCGATCCGATTTCCATTTTGCCGACCTTAAACATCGCAACACTTCAGTGTTCCTGATCCTGCCCCCAGACCGGCTCGCGACCTATTCACGCTGGATGCGCCTGCTCGTTGCGCAAAGCTTGACGGAGATGGCCCGCGGTCCCGAAAAGCCGCCAGCACCGGTTCTTTACCTGCTGGATGAGTTCGCAGCGCTAGGCCATCTTGCGCCTGTCGAACGCGCCATGGGCCTCATGGCCGGCTATGGCGTCCAGCTCTGGCCCATTCTGCAGGACATTCACCAGCTCCGCGCAATCTACCGGCAACGCGCCGGCACCTTCCTGTCAAATACCGGCGTCCTCCAGGTCTTCGGCGTCAACGATCACGACAGCGCTCGCCTTGTCTCCGACCTGCTCGGGCAGGAAACCGTCGTGTTCCAGACCATGAGCCGCGCCCTCGATTCCGACAAGTCCGGGATTACCTACACCGAACAACACACCGCCCGGCCACTGCTCACCCCCGATGAGGTCCGCAATCTGCCGCAAGACGTCCAGTTGCTCTTCCTCGCCGGACAACATCCGATCGTCGCCAATAAACTTTCATACTTTGCCGATCGCGAGTTCAAAGAATCCTTCGATACCGTATGATCTGGCGAAACCCGCAAGCCCTGGTATTGCCGTCGTACAGCTGGCGCTCGCCAGCTGTACGACAAAGCGAACCGTGTAAGCCCTGCCCCCGGCCATGGTCATTCTCCGAATCTATTGCTCGTGATGAATGCCGGTCTCGCTTCCTGCCCGATACGAAGCGCCGCAAAAATATTGTTTGGGGAACTGGACGTGCCCCTGAACCTCCCGCTCCCCGCCAAAGCCAGGCGCTGTCACATCTTCAGCCGTAACACAAGTCCGACAAATACGTCCGACGGGCCGTCCTTCCATCAGAGATGTCGGCCAAAAAGGCGGTCGGGGGGGCATAGCAAAAGACCTTCATATGTGGTAATCAATGGAGCTTAATCACATGAGCCGACTGACAATCGACATAACTGACCAGCAGCATCAGAGCCTGAAAGCGTTGGCTGCCTTGCAGGGCAAGACGATCAAGCAATACGCACTGGAACGCTTGTTTCCCGGCGCTGACAATACCGATCAGGCATGGCATGAACTGGCACCCCTGTTGCAAGCCCGGATCAACGAAGGACTTGCGGGCAAGGTATCCACCAAAGGCATCGGCGATATTCTCGATCAAGAGTTGACCGAGGGCCGCGCTTGACTGCTTACATCCTTACGGAAGAGGCAGATGCCGATTTACGTGAAATCATAAGGCACACGCGCGAGCAATGGGGCAATGACCAGCTACGCCGTTACATCGCCAAACTGGAACAGGGCATTGCCAAACTCGCCACCGGACAGGGTGCGTTCAAGGATTTGAGCGAGATGGCCTCAACAACAAACCCAGCTTCACTATTCTGTTTTCGACGATTCACCTTCCGCGCACGATGACGAAGCAGCTGACGCTCTTCCGTTTCACTCGGCGCCGCTTCCGATTGAGAGCCCTTGGTGCCAGGTGGTTCCGGTTCAAGTTGGATATCTGTAATTTTCACAAAACGGGAAATTTATACCACAAAGGTTAGTCACTCCAGAGACATGAGAGAGGAATCGCTGCCATTTTTTCACCGAATGGCAGGATTTTATCGCCATCGTAGAGAACATATCCTGATTTGAAGGCGGTTCCCACGGCTGCCGAGACTTTCCGCAGCCCTTTGAAATCTGCAGCTGTGACGGTAGCGGATGCCTTGACTTCAAGCCCTATCAAACTGCCAGTCTCATCTTCGAGAATGAGATCGACCTCATCCTGATCCTTATCTCGATAATGGTGAATGGCTGGCTGAACATCGCTCCAAGTGGCAAGTCTGAAAATTTCATTGGCAACGAAGGTCTCCAGCAGCGCTCCAAACAAGGCGCGATCTTTCGCAATGCGGTCGAAGTTTAGGCCCGTCAGTGCGGCCAGGAGCCCACTGTCGAGGATGAAGATTTTTGGTGTTTTTACCAGACGTTTGAGCGGATTGCGAAACCAAGGCTCGATCCGGCGAACCAGGAACAGATTTTCGAAGAGGCCGATATAACGACGGGCGGTCTTGTCATCGAGACCCACTTGGCCTGCGAGCTGCGCAAAATTTAACAACTGCCCTGAATGGTATGCGAGAGCTCGAAGAAGTTGAGGCATTTGATCTAACCGCTCGACATCAGCAATCTCGCGAACGTCACGCTCAACAATAGCGCGAATATACTCCCTTGCCCACATGGACCGCCGGCGAGAATCGGCACGGGCAATCATTTCTGGGTATCCGCCTGTGAGTACGCGATCGATCAGGTCTTTGCCAATGTTAGCGCTCTTGGGCACTTTGATCTCACCCGTAAATATCCTGTCGAGAAAATTGGTTTCAGCTCTATGTATCTCGGTTTGCCCGAGGGGCAACAGCGTGACAACCTCCATCCTTCCCGCAAGGCTGTCCGAGACCGTTGGAAGTGCCAGAATATTGGCCGACCCGGTAAGAAGAAATCGTCCCGGTCGCCGGTCATCATCAACCGCGCTTTTTATGGCGCGTAGCAGTTCGGGTGCCCGCTGCACTTCATCGAGGATGCCGGTATCGATCTGACGAATGAACCCAATCGGATCCGCTTTTGCTGACGCTAGTGTTGTGTCATCATCCAGAGTGAAATAAGGACGTTCGTTGCGGAACATAGATCTGACCAGAGTGGTCTTCCCGCATTGCCGCGGACCATTGACGAGCACGACCGGCGTATCCGTCATAGCTGTCGTCACGCGCGATATTGCACCGCGTGGATAGAGTTCGTCGTTCAAATCCCGTACGTTCATTCGTCAACTCTTAGCGTTTCGTCCGATTTGGAAGATACCGTCGTCTATTTCGGAATTCAAGGCCGTCTATCCCGGATCGAAAACACAGCCATGTCGGAAGTGTGTGGAATTGTATAGAAATAGAAACACTGAATGTGAAATGGATCGCCGATCGATCCTCCCGCCAATGCATACGCTCGGATGCTACCTGCACGAGCCCGGATCCAACACTTCAAATGCAACCATTGTTGAGCTGCATCATGAATTGACCCAGATTGCGTTTGACCGTTATCCGGCATGCCGAATTCAAACTCTTGACGGTGCACTGCATCAGTCGTGACGTGGTGTGATTAACGCCCTGAACATTAAAGATGGGGTGGTTGCCGCCTCCCCATCTTTAATGTTCAGGGCCATGTTCGAACTTCCCCGACATTCAAAGCGACACAGGCAGACAAATCATTCTTAACCAGAATATCGGCTGCATATGCCGACAATTCCTGTGCACAGAACATTGGAATTATGAGCGATCCCGTTAACAATCTGAACATCGACGGCGTGCCTCTCCTAACTTCGGTTACCCACCGCAGACCCAACAAATTTCTTTCACTGGCCGATTATAGTATTTTGAACGGTATCAACAGCCCAAGGCTGCTCGTGGCTACCACGGCGGGTGCCACAGGCTGCAGAAAATGTTGGTTTATTGCGATCATGCTGTCGACAGTTTCACACGCGGATAAGAATATGCGGTGTCAAACTCTGTTCACATTCTCTCAATAGGACAGCGGACCACCAGAGTGCGGGGGAATAGGAAAGCATGAACGGAAACTCGAAAATCGCCTCGAAGCCTGTAACCGCTACGGATAAGGATCTTCGCAGAGCGACGGCCATCACGAATTTGCTTGTGCAGCCGTTGGGCATTCTACCTGCTGCCGTTGGCGATCCCATTCGCCCGGTCGCAATCGGCTTTTTCCAGCAGGTTTCACCTTTCCTCAGTCTAGGCGTAAGTGTAACTGCACTTCGTCGCGCTATCGGCGCTTATGTTCACGCGAAGCGCTATTATCTGGCGTGTAGCCAGCCAGATGCGATGCGTCATGACATTGACGGCGGGCCCATTGAGCCAGTGTCAGATTCAGACAAGCTGAATGCTCAAAAGTGCCTGCAAATCTTCCGAGAGCAAAAGAGCCAAACGCCAACGCCTGCCATTGTCGCCGCCCCTGTTGCAGCTGCAGAAAACAAAAGAGATTTGATCCGAGCCTCCCTCCTCGGGAGATCGCGAAGCTGATTTTAATTCGCAGCGCTTGAAAGTCAGCTGAAGCCATCGAAAAGCGTCAGCCCTCTTCGAAAGACGGTCGCTCATGGCTATGTAGAGAGGGTGCATGCGTTTTCAGCCGCTACCGCGCAGTTAAATTTTGTAAGCACAGCTTTCAATCAGAGCCTTGTTTACATTTTTATGCGCAGTATTGACTTATGAACGACAACTACCCTCCGTCTATGATCGATTGGACTGGCCAATCATCTTCCAAACGCCGACAGCGCATTCGGCTACTGGTTGCCGTTGTTGTTATGTTGATAGCTTTTATCGGGGTCACGATGCTCGTGTACAGCCTCCCCGCATCAAACACATCAGCACGCGCCATTCTTTCGCACGACGAGTCGTCGAATGAAATTTTCGACTGATCCAAAAAGGCCACTTCGCTTAGCCTCCTGCTACAGGACACTGAATGACATGGTGCCCTGCCGATCAGTATCCTCGACATCCAAAGATAAGAGATCATGAGCATCGGAAGGTTTCAGTTCCACTTTCTGGGCATCCATCGCGGCAGTAATAGCCTGCTTATTCCCCCAGAGTTTTCCACGCTTGGTCGTATCCGGACTGTCCGAAGGCTCCGCAATACTAAATTCAATCTGACCAGCATCAACGCCGTCACAAATCAAACTGCCTGACCCGTTCAGGAATATAACACTCAAGTCTGCGCCTCCTCACAAGAACTCATACTGGTCATATGGCCAGCGGCTGCTTGGTTCAATGATCAATCGATGGGGTCGCCGCAATACGACGAGGTTGCGCGTCCCCTGCACATTCAATAGTCTCCATCGGCAAAGCAAAACTCGCTCCATTTAAGAGGATCCATATGGCAATGGGCACGGTAAAATTTTTCAATTCTGACAAAGGTTTCGGTTTCATCACGCCAGAAAGTGGTGGCAGTGATGTTTTTGTGCATGTCACCGGCTTAGCCCAAGCGGGCGGCTCGCTCGGAGAGGGCCAGAAAGTCACCTACGAAATCGGCCAGGATCGTAAGACCGGCAAAGCCAAGGCAGAAAACGTTCGACCGATCTGAATCGGCATCCCGCCGATTTTTCTCTAGGTCCATCGCTGCAATCTGACGGCGATGGTCTTCGTATCTCCCTTAATCAGCGGTATTCCACGCGCGCATTGCTGGGAACCGGACCCGAGACACCCATCTTCTTTGGTTGCCGTCGCCGATACCGGTTACCCCTATGAAAGGCCACTTACCTAACGGTTTCAACGTCGGAAAAGGGAAAACCAGTGCGATAAGCAAATCAAGGCCAGACCAGCCATAAGAATGACGCCGAGCGCGAAAAATCCGCTGAGAGTCCAAAATATGATGGGGTTATCGCTCATATAAACGTCCGGCCCTCGTCGATTGACGATCCTACCTTTTGTTTGACGCCAACGAGACCCTGTGCACCAGCCCAGACCAGCCAACAAAGCAATCCCACGACCAAGCTCGAGCCCAGAATTTGGCTTATTCGCGATAGTCGTTTCCAAGTCATGGCTGTGCCTTAAGAGCCGGGGTAAAAAAATGTCACATCAAGACGGAACACCCACTTGCCTTCATTCCCGAAAACAGGAGCTGACGGATTGAGAAGGTCCCTCCCCTCGCGTTCTGTGTCAGAGATCGTAGATATCCGCCAGGCGAATTGATGGCCGATAGTTTCTGCAGAATCCAGGCAATGGCCGTCGAAGCGGTTTCGGGACCCATGAAATGGATCGCTTCCTGATAGGCTGATTGACTGATGCCGAGAAAGCCCGAAACGATACGCGAGGCGTCGAGAAGCTCTCGCCATGTGCCAATTCCGTTCGCACCATACTCCCGAATATCTGGACAGGATCGAAGCACCAGGTCGAGTGAAATGGAAGGCGTTAACTCGCCAGAAGTTCCTTCTTCCGGCTTCACAGAAACTGGTGTTTCCGCAGAAGGTGCGTTCAAATCAATCTTTTTGCTATTTTGAGATTCAAAAAGGGATTCTGGCAGGGATTCATTATGCTGCCGCTCATATTGAGCGACGCTGCCGCTCATTTCCGGAACAATCTCTATTGTTTTCAAAGTGATAGCCAATTCACCACGAATGGCTTCAAAATTGGCCCTGATCGCGGACAGTTCATCGAGAGATGCACGACGAGGAATAGCATCGACAATGGCCCGGAAGCGAACGAACAATGCTTCGATACGTTCACCATGTTCACCTGCTTCTTCGGCCTTATCCGCAAAAGCCGACGCAATGTCTCTGCGCATGACGGATACTTCGTCGCGAAGACGCTTCAGTGCTTTCTGATCTGCGAGGATCTTATCCGCGATAGCAGCAATTTCAGACGCGCGCTCGAGCAAGGGTGCAAAGGAAAAGCCGAAAGCAAGCGCGACGCCGCCTTCCCTGTCCTTATGGGCGTAGCGCTTGCGGGTCGGGCTATCTTTGCGTGCAATGATCCCGGCTTCAATCAGGGACGCCAAATGTCGGCGCAGTGTGGACTCCGGCATGCCATGAGCGCGCAGCGAAAGCTGTCGATTGGATGGGAAAACGACAAGGCCGCTTTTCTCATCCAATTCATCATCTGGTAGAAATGACAGAAGCGAACTCAGCACAGCAAGGCAACGATCGTTCAGACCGAATTCTGCCTTAGCGACGCAAAGCTGTTTGTAGAGCGCCCATCTGTTTACGCCCCTCCCCAGCTTCGGCTGTTCCTGCCGGTCAGAATTTTGGACAAACATCTTTATTCGCCCACGAAACGCGGACGTGTCAGTCTTCAGAATTTGCATTCCCTCTCACCTTTCAAAAGGCAAAAGAAATCCGCTCACCAAAATGGCGCCAAGGACTCTTGACACTGATTCGAGGAAATGCGATTCTTGATCCTGCTACAAACCATGAAATCGGCTTCCACGACGGCGACGTTTTGGGGGCCTTTTTCTTTTTGTGGTCTCTCCTTATTGACCGTTGATCATATACGTTCCGTTGCCGTTTAAGTCTTGGAACGCTCGTCGAATTGTTTAATCAAGTCTGGCATACGGTTGGTTAGCCACTGAGCAAAATGACCTTCCTGTTTTGGAATCGTCATTATGACACCAGACGTGGTGGACCTAATCCGCCCAAAGAGCCGATTTCCCAGAGAAAACTCCCTCGTTTCTTCAGCTTCTGCTTCACTTGCCGAAACGTTTAGCGGTTTTGCCGCTGCGGAAACTAATGCAAAACGTGTCGCGCTATCCGAAGCGATAAAGTCATCGCTCTCAATCAACTCTCGAATGGTTTCGAGTTGGGTAGGCTCTTTGAGGTTTTCAGCGAGAGCAGTCCACTTAGGCCGTCCAACTGATTTAGCCCGACCTATGGCATATATTACATCTTCAGGAATAACAGAGCTGACCTTGAATAGATGCGAGATCGCAGACTCACTCAAACCCAGCACGGGACAGATAGCGCGATGCGAGAAGCCTACGTTTTTTAACTGTAAAGCCCACATTGCTTGTTCAATCCACGTGAGGCCCTCACGCACGCCATTTTCGAGCGATTGTTCCTCGATCAACTGTCGATCAGTGAGCTCTCGAATGAAAGCTTTGATCTTTAATGGCTCATTCTGATCGGTTTCCCCCATAAGTGACTTGATTGCGGCCAGTCTCCGATATCCATAAGCCAGTTGATAATGGCCGGGCTTGGACGGATGCGGTCGTACTAATACCGGTATCTTTTGCCCTTCTGCTGCGATTGAAGCTTTTAGTAACTCCAGTTCGCTATCGGCTTCAGCATCGTTTTCAAACCGATCTTTGAACGGGGAACGCTCGATCTTGCTGGGATCAAGTGTAACAATGCTATCTTCCGTAAGATGCGTGAGGGCTCGACCGACGTTGGAGATGACAGGAGAAGAGTGGCGCCTTGCAATTGGATTTTGTTCAGCGGCGTCAGGAGTGCCCACAAATTCGGTTCTGCTGTCAGCATCGGCCATTCGTTTCAGGATGCTTTTCTTCATTTGGATCGCTCCCATACCTTCTGGATCAGAGCAAGGATTTCAAAGTTAACCCGATCTGCGCTTTCAATCGCTCTTTTTAACGCTTCACGGCCTACCTCTCCCGGCTCCAACTCGTAGAGTGTTTTCTTGGCAACTGCGGCCCCTGCTATCGCAGTTGATTCCAGTGCCTCAGCAACTAAAACATCATCACCAAAAAGGCGGCGCATGACACCGGACATATATTTTTGGGGCCCGTCATTTGGATTTACGCGAGTGAGTAAAAACTTAAAGTGATCGTGGTCGAATCGAGCGCCAAATTGGGCCAAAACATCGGCCAAATCAGATATCATAATGAGAAATTGATTGCAGGACGCGACATCAAGCATCGCAGGATGCACTGTCACGATCAATGAAGTCGCGGCGTAGAGGGCGGCCAGGGTGGTATAGCCAAGAGAAGGTGGAGTATCTAGGATTACCAGATCGTATTGGTTCTCCACCGAAGCGATCGCTTTTCCAAGTCTCTCGAAAAACAGTCCGAGTTCATCTCTGTTTCGCGATGTCAGGTAGGAAGGAGTATCAAACTCGAAGTCCATCAATTCGAGATTGCCAGGGACTAGGTCGACGCCGGGAAAATATGTTGCACGAATAACCTCAGCAAGAGGGCGTCGCTCATCATCATAGCGCAGCGCTGCATAAGCAGTCTCATTCTCTTCAAGATCGAACTCAGGCTGAATGCCGAACATCGAAGTCATCGATGCTTGAGGGTCGAGATCTATGCAAAGAACTCGATAACCTTGCAGGCCAAGGAAATGCGCTAAATGGACCGAAGTCGTTGTTTTAGAACTACCGCCTTTGAAGTTGGAGGTTGCTAAAACTTGTAGTCGTTCCCCAGGCCGACGGTAAGGAAGCAGATCCTGAGCTTCTTCTGGACGTAAGTCGGCGAGAAACGATCTCAGATCTTTGACTTGCTCGATTGTGTAGGTGCGGCGATTGTTCTCCGCCCGCTCGGGCTGCGGCCCCTTCCCTTCTATGGTAAGCTGTCGCAATGTGCTTTCAGGGACGTTCAATAAACGTACTAGGTCAAGCGTGGAAAAGGTGCGAGTAAACGACTTACGCGCTTGTGGTGGGTAAAAGGCCTCCCGCATATCCCGCAGCTCCACAGAAAGCTTCGAAGTGTAACCTTCGATCTTTGATGCGGTGTCGCTGACGGTGACATTGGTTGGCTGAAGCATTATTTCCTCATGACGGTTATGAACGCGAAAAGTGTTCATTACCGTCAAAGATACCGATATCTGACGATTCGACAATGTTTTTTTAGTTAATGAGAGGTTAACGCCGAAACAGGCGATCTTTACAGTTGTAAAGATCATTGCGGGCCGGATGTGATACCAGGAACTTTACAGTTGTAAAGAGACGTTGGCTTGGTTGGGAGTCGCTATCAATGTGGACCGGCTCTGCCGCTCGTGACGGCCCTCCCCTGCGGCTGTGCTTTGCCAGATCGAGGCTGAGAATTCGGCGGCTGACTTTGGGGGGGCTTAAAATTGACGAATAGTCAAGAATGTAGGCTTGTCAAAATGCTTCTCTTTGTGAACGACCGCTGACTGTCACTTGCTCCCGGCAGGCGCGAGAGGTAACTCTGTTGCGTTATCATTTAGCGGGGGCGGAAAATGAGCTTAAGGAAATTTGTCCAAGTCTGGTGGCGTAAACTCGCCGTCACGACGCAGCCGGCGTCTACATCGCGATTTGTTGATCTTGCGCCTACTGCAGAGGCCGACAATGCCAATATTTATTTTGAGGCGTTGGAGTACGCTATCAACAGACATGATGTGCTCAATATAGCTTTGACCGGTCCTTATGGCTCAGGAAAAAGCAGCGTCATAAAGTCGTTTCTGATTAAACATCCAAGTCTGCGAGCGTTGCAGCTCTCTTTGGCTTCATTTTCAGCTGAACTTGAATCGCCAGCTAAAACCCTAAATAAGAAGGAAATTGCCGAAAACAAACAAGAGATCGAGCGCAGTATACTTCAGCAGATCCTTTATGTTTTGGAGACAGATAAGCTACCGTTCTCCCGTTTCAAACGTATACAGGTTCCCAAGTGGGTTGCCGTCGCTAATTCGCTGTTCATTACAGTTGGCCTAGCGTGTGTCTGGTATCTGTTTAGCAAGCAAGCGGACATTTTGTCCGGGTCCTTTTTCAAACCTTTGGATTTCTCCAGCTGGCTCAATTACCTCTCAATTTTTCTAGCCGCGGTATTCGCGTGGAGGTTCATCCATGCAGTCTATACAACCAGTTTTGGTCTCTCACTAAAAAGCCTCTCGTTGAAAGATGTCCAGATCGCTCCCACCGCAGCTAGCGAGGAGTCGATACTCAATAGGCATCTAGATGAGATTTTGTATTTCTTCCAATCCACGGACTATGACATTGTCATAATTGAAGATCTCGATCGCTTCGAGAATCCGGACATATTTGTCACTCTTCGGGAGATAAACGGGCTAATCAATGCCAACGAAGCGATCAAACGCCGCGTGAGGTTTCTCTATGCCCTAAGAGACGACATTTTTGCCAATACCGATCGAACCAAGTTCTTCGAATTCATTGTACCAGTCGTACCGATCATCAACCATTCAAACTCCGTCGACAAAGTTCTTGAGCAAGGGCAGCGCGTTGACCTCCATACGAGGCTGAACAAGCAATTTATACGAGAAGTCTCAAGATATCTGAGCGATCTGCGGCTCATCCGAAATATATTCAATGAGTATGTGGTATACTCGGTCAATCTAAAAGCGGACGGCGAGGGACTGCTTAATCCGAACAAGCTGCTTGCCGTCTTGATCTACAAAAATGTGATCCCAAAAGATTTTGCCGCTCTTCACCGACAGGAAGGAGTGCTATCGCGGGTTTTGGCTCGTTATGAGGAATACGTTTCGAAGATTGAGGGCGAAATCCGCTCTGAGATTTCCAGTATCGAGACTGATCTTAAGATTGGAGAGGCCCAGGTACTAAGGGACCAATCCGAACTACGCAAAGTTTACGCTATGGAGATTATTCGGCGTATACCACAAGGTCAGCATAATCTTCATACTGCAAGTGGCAGCATTAAGTTGAGCGATCTTCCTGATAGCGATGCACTTGAGACAATCATCACCCAAAAATTCGCGGTAACAGGATCTCGGAACCAGATAAACTTTCCTGATTTGGAAGAGTCGTTAGATCCCGTCAGGTCCTTCGCTCAGCGCAAAACAGATATCGATCGTAAATCTTCGACGTTTAAGCAAAGTTCGGAGAAGCGTTTGCGAGAGCTAAAAGCACAACTCGCGTCGCTGCGCACTCGTAGGTTCAATGAGGTCGTCCGTGAGAGTGCGGAACTAATAGATAAGGTTTTCGCTGAGGTAGGTGAAAACCGCGATCTCCTTAAATATTTGATTCTCGAAGGGTATCTCGACGACACATACTACCAATACATTTCGCTTTTTCATGCAGGGCGGCTATCTCCAAACGACAACAATTTCCTTGTTCAAATTCGTGGCTACACCAATCCTCAACCTGACTACCAGATCGACAATACGTCTGAGGTGATCGCCTCGATGAGGGACCAGGATTTCGGTCATCATTTCGTACTCAATCGACACATCTTCGATCACCTGCTGATGGACGCTGCAGGGAACTCGAAGCGCCTTTCCGATGCCATTAGTTTTATCGCTACTCACTTTCGTGAGTGTCGGGAATTCTTCCGGAGCTACTACGCAAAAGGCACACAGGTCGAGTGCCTTATACGGACGTTGATGTCAAATTGGCCAAGCTTTACGGCCGTAGCATTGAGCGAGACGGACGGCGCATCACATGCAGCTCGAATACTCGCTTATGCGCCTGACCAAATGTTGAAGAATTCGTCCGTCACCGGGGCGCTAAGGACGTTCCTGGCCGACAACATACGCCAGGTTTTGGTTGAGGAAGTTCGTTTCGATATTGACCACTTGCGCACCTTGGCAATGGAGATTGGTGACGTTGGCAGTCTTAAGGATTTTCCAGGAGTGCTATCCTTTATCGCACAGGACGGCCTCTATAGCATTTCTAAAGAAAACATCAGAAACATCGTTGGACTGGTCATCGGTTGGCACGATCTCGAGAATCTCGAAAAGCGAAATTTTTCGACTCTGAAGGAAATAAATGATCAGTCGTTGCTCAAGCGCATCAAAGCAGATTTTCGAGTTTATGTGAGTGATGTGCTCCTCACACTCAAGGAGAATACAGAAGAGGAATTGACGGCTATAGTAGAAGTATTAAATCGTGACGATGTTGAGTTTGAACTGCGTGCTGAATTTTTGAAGAAGCAGTCTGTAACTTTTTCAAGCTTCGACGAACTTCCATCGGTTTTCCACAAAATCGTGTTGGAGGGAAAGCAGATTGCGTCCTCCTGGGACAATTGCGTTGGATTCATGAACAGTGAGGCGTACGATCCAGATCTTCTTACTAACTATCTTCAGGATCACGAAGTTGCCTTGGCTCTCTCAGAGCAGCCAATCCCTGGCGACGAAGCATCGAGCGGTCTAAGAAAGTTTATTGGTGGTAATGGTGCTCTAAATCCGCAAATTTACCATTCCTATGTTCGACTACTCCCTAAGCGCTTTAATTACATCCCTGAAGTCGATGCCGATAAGATCGTGATACTAATTCAGGAGCACAAAATCAGCGTCACACCTGAAATATTTAGCAACATGCCTAGCTTTGAACTTAAGCTCCTGTTGGTCGCAGCCAATTTCACAGCCTTTGAAGCTAAAAAGAATGAATATCCAGTTGACGATGAATTCCGTGCCAAGTTGTTGCGGAGTGGCATTACCGATGTCCAGAAATTGAAACTGATCGAAGACATAGATCAGACTTACATCGTAGGTAACGCTTCCGTGGCGGCCGAAGTCGGTGCCATCCTCAACAAGTATCCAATTGATAGCCGTAGGTATAGCGCTGATTTCATCAAAGCGGTGACCCTGAACGCTAACGCTGTTAAAATTCAGATATCGCTTCTCAATAAGCTGCACCGTGCGTTAACGGTTTCAGAAGTCCGCGATGTGCTTCGGAGATTGCCGGCACCGTTCCAAGATATCGCCACCTTCGGGAGATCGCCGAAAATCGGCAACAACGATGTAAACCGACAACTGGTGACCTGGCTTAAGGATCGTCAAATCATTTCCTCGTTTGGCGAGAATATCCTTGGTGGGGAAATCAGGATCCACACTTTCAAAAAAGAGCCATAACCTCAGTTTAGCTCGCTTCAAAGACAGCAGTACGTGGATTCAAAGTAACCGCGACGCCCGGCCGCTGCGCCGCTTGGCATTGTTGTAGTAGTCGGACGCCTGCTGCACGGAGCGATGACGCGATTGTTCCATGGCTTCAGGCAGCGGAATGCCACGATTGGCGGCTTCGGTGAGATAGCCGGAGCGCAGGCCGTGCGCTGAAAACTCCCTCGGTTCAAGCCCTGCCATTTGCGCGCGCTGTTTGACGATCCGGTTGACGGCGCTTGGTTCGAGCGCACGTGCCGCAACATTGCCCCAGCGATCGACTTTCCGAAACACGCTGCCCTTGTCGATCCTGGCCGCATCGAGCCAGCGGGTAAGGGCTTCGACGGGACGGCCGGTCAGATAGACGGTTTCATCGTGATCGGCACCACTGGTTTTGGTGCGCCCGAGATGAATGCCGAGTGAGGGGAAGGGGGAGCCGTCCTCATCGGTCACTGGGGCCTGTTTGACAAGCTGTTCTACGCGCAAGCCGGCTATTTCGCTCCGCCGACGCCCGCCAGAGGCAAAGGCCACCATCAGGATGGCCCGGTCGCGCAAAGCGGTGAGATCCTCGCCGGAACAGGTTGCCAGCAGCTTGCCCAGAATATCGCCCGTAATGGCACTGGCACTCTTGCGGTTGCGCGGCTGGTTCAGGGCGCGCACCGCAAGCCGGATGGCCGATTTGACGGACGGCGATGAAAACGATCCTTCCAGACCGCGCCAGCGGGTCAGCGTCGACCAGTTGGC
>NZ_VEWK01000021.1 GCF_006376675.1 Brucella pecoris | reverse complement strand
AATCAACCCCTAAACCGAGCCGGAAACTCCAATCTTCAAAAGCACAAATAGTCTCAAATCATTCGACGACGGACAGTAATCCAAGTGGATTTTGCTGACTGGCTACACCGCCTTACCATATTTCCCGAAGCATGCGGATGCTGGAGGCTTTCGCGCCCGGCCCAATCCAGACCGATCCGGTCTGAGGTATGGGAAGCTATGCGCGAACGGCCTGAAATCTACAGTTTGGGAGACGTTGGATGCGAATATTTGATATTATTCGGAAGTTTCCGCCGCCACCCCCGCCACCTCCACCTCCCCCGCCGCCTCCGCCAGCAAAAAAGCAGCCGGATCTGAAGCCGGTCTCTACGACACAGACCGAGAAAACACCTACGGAGATTGCAAACGAAATCCATGCCGATCTCGGCAAGGGCAAGAGCATCGACACAATCGCACAGGAGCGAGGCATGACGCGCGAAGCTGTCATGACTGCACTTGGCGGAGAAAAAGCCCCCGAGATTGTTGTCACCCAGGGTCAGAATGGTGACACACGCGTCACAACAATCACCGACAGTCAGGGGCGTACGGTTACGGAGAATGTCGATTATCAACACGGCACCCATTACACCGTGACGACCACGCCTGATGGCGACACTGATACGTCGCCAATTCGTACAGAAAGCGAAAAAAAGCAGGAAACCAGCTACGACTCCGAGACCGGGGTGACGACCACCACAGAAACAGATGATCTTGGTAGTGGTGAGACGCATACCGAGACCAGTTATGACAACGGGACGAAAGTTGAAACGACCGTAAAGCCAGATGGCACGACGCAAACCTTCGTAATCGGTCCAGACGGAGAAAAGGTCGAGCTGGATCCGAAACAATCGGCTCCGGGCCTGCCCGGCGACAAGGGCACTGTAAAGACGGCAGACCAGAACGTTTCCGATACAAAAAACGCTATCGAGAATGGCAAGACGGTCGAGGAGATCGCGCAGGAACGTGGATTGTCTGCCGATCAGGTCCGCGCCGAGTTGCTGGCTGCCGGTGTCGACATCAAGGAGACAACCAGCGGCACTACCACTTCAATAACCCTGACGGACAGCAAAACTGGCGATGAAACGACCTACACCCAGGAGGTTCACGACAACAGTCTTCCCGAAGGCGTACAGGGACCGGTTGCTCCGTCCTATACTGTAACAACGGTTGAAACCAAGGACGGTGCGACCGGCACGACAACCAAGACTGTTACCAATTCACAGACGGGCGTGACCAGCAGAACCGAAACCGATGAAAACGGCCGGATAACGGAAACCACCAGTCAAAAAGGCGCAGACGGCAAAGAAACCACTACAACCTCAGTGACTGCAAACGGCTACACCATGACCACCGGTTCCGATGGTACAGTCACCCTGAAGGATAACGAGACTGGCGACACGATAACACTCGAAAAGGACAGCGCGGAGGCTGCGCTAGCGCAGTCTTTGGTTGAAGCCAATCCCAACAGCACGGACCCCGCCGAAAAGAAGGAAGGCGAGGTCACCAAGGCCTTCGCCGAAAGCCAGCTCGCGGACAAGTTTCTGGAGGCTCAGGAAAAGAGCGCAACCGATGCTACGCAGGCGAAAGATGACGCTATTGATGAGCATGGTATCGTCAATCCGGCTGATCCTGATGGCCCTAAACTTCCCGGCATTGCGGCAACGCCGACGGAAAGGGATGGCGTACTGGACCCGGCTGGCGATCCGCCCAAATATGGCATCCCACCGGGCGAAAAATGGATTGCATACCCCGTCAACGGCCAGTGGATATGGATGCACCCCGATGTCGCCGCTGCAATTCAGGATGAGAATATTGCCCTTTCTCAAGTAACCGAGACCAAGGCACAGATCGGCAGCGACTATGCCGATCTTAACCGATACCTGCTCGACCCTGACTACAAGCAGGCTGTCGAAGCAGCCCAGGCTGGCATAAACGAGAAACTCGAGCCCCTGAGGCTACAGTGGAATGCGGTCAAGCCGGAAGGCACGCTGGAGGACGCCAAGCAACTACAAACCGACGCCCACGATGCCCATACCAAGGCCACTGAGGCGTATAACGCTTACAAAGACGGCAAGACGCTGCTCGACCAGGCGATCGATAAGCGCGTCAACATGGAATACTATCCCGGCCGCAATGACACGGTGGTCGTCGCAGCCGACAGCAATTACAACTTCCAGGATGAGGTCGAAAAAGGTGAAGCTGCGTGGGCAGAGATCAACGACCTAGTTGCTCAGGCCGACGTCAAGAACAAGGCAGGCGACCAGGCGCTTGTCGACATGATGACTCTTACAACCGGGTCGGACAGTCCACCACCCGGCATGCTGGAAAAAAACCAGGAGCCGGTCGAAATCAACATTGGTGATCAGACCCTCAAGGTAGCACCGGATATCGCAGATGCCTACAACGCCGCCGGTGGTGGGATCGATGCACTTGCAAGTGCGACATCGATAGCCGTGCAGGTCAACGTCACGCAGCCCGATGGCAGTGTGAGGACGGAATGGCGCTGGGTCGAACCGCAAGTTGCACTATTCAAGACCCAGACTGATGGCGCCCTGCAACTCAGCGAGGCCTATTCCACCTACTATTCGCAAAAAAGCGGGAAAGCCGACTACGAAGTTCTGGAAAATCAGACAATCGCACAGCAAAGGGAGCGTGCACCGCACCAGTTTGATCCAGACGGGTTTACCGATGCTGGTGGAAAATTCAGCGGCAAGTTCAAAAGTGCCGAAGTCATCCAGAACGCCGATGGACAGTTTGTCCTGGAAATCAAATACGAGGACAAGACGCTCGAGATCGACATCACTGCCGATCCCGACGACAAGAATGCAAGCGATGAGGCACGCAATGGTCCACTTGCCCAGCAATGGCGAGACCTTCAGGCGAATTCCATTCCCACATCAAACGGCGATCAGTGCGTTGCCAATCCCGGCCCACTGGCCGGTTATGAGCAGGCAAAAATCAACGTCAACACTCTGCTCGACAAGCGCGTCGACGTGAACATCGGCGAAATCGACAAGCAGATAGAGGGCATGGAAGCCAAGGTACAGGAGGCGATCGGTCAGTATGGTCCCGGCACGACAGAACCCCCTGCCGGTTTGCTGTCAGATAATCAAACGCCGGTAGAGGTGGATCTTGGCAATGGGCAAACCGTTAAGGTCGCTCCAGAAGTCGCAGAGGACCTTAAGGAGCTGTCAGGTTCTGAAAAACTTGAAGCACTTGCCGGCAGCGGCAAACCGGTGTGGATCGAGATAAGCCCGACACAGGGCGCGCCCAAAGAGGGCCGCTGGGTTGATCCACGCATTGCCAACCTGCAGATCCAGCTCGGCATGCTGAACCAGCAGCGCGATCAGTTGGATGATGTCAAACAAAACATTGCGAGCAATATCGACCGATCGGAATTGCTTTTGTCGGAGCCCGAGCGGTTAGGCACGGACGACACTGATCGCGTGCTTCTTGACAAGGATGAAGACAAAACACTGAACGGTATTTTCCAGCCGCAGTTTCAGGGGCTGCAAGACCGGGGATTTGACGGCAAGTTTAATGAGCGCTCTGGCGAAGAACTGAGCGACTATATCGGTGAAACGACCGGTCTTACCGGAATTGGCGACGCGGAAGCGCGGGACAAAATCATCGATGAAATCCACAACATTGGTGGCGACAGCCCCAAGGTTAAGGCCGTACCGATTTTTTACGTACCTGAAAGTGGTGAAACAAGCCAAACAACATTGTTCGCAATCCAGGACAGCGCCGGCAATACGAAATATGTCGACGCCAATGGACAGAAATTTGATGGGGTCAAAGACTTTCAGGAGAACAACCGCCTGTTCGACGACAGCGGCAAGCTGGTTATTCCCAAAAATCTGGAAATGAAGGAAGGGCAAGACGGTCAGATCGCGCTCGATGTCGTAGATGCACGCATCGTTTCAGCGTGGGACAAGGTTGTTGACCCGGTCGTCGGTCTCGTGGGCACCGGAGCAATGCTCTTGTCATTTTCTCCGCTCGCACCAGTGGCAGCACCAATCGCAATCGGTAGCGGCATTTATCTTGGCGGGCGCGCCGTCATCAGACAGGCTGATTATCTCGATCACGGTGGCGAATGGGGAGATACTGAATCACTGATGAACGTAGCGAGTGTCGCCATGACAGCACTACCTGTCATCGGCAGCAGTATGCGTACCTTCGGCATGGCAGCGCGCACTGAAATGTCATTCGGGCGCTCGCTACAGGCAAATTTCGGCGCAATGCGCATGAAAGATTCAACCTTCAGGCTAGGTGGGCGGACCTTTAATCTTCAGGCCTCGCCCTATGCGGCCAGCGCCCGGTCTTATCTGAACAGTGGACGCCTCATTAACGTCGCCGCTCATGGATTGGAGGGCACAGCAGCCGTCCTTGGCGTTCCGATGATCGCTGTCACGGCAAGCGACCTTCTGACAAACAGCGACAAGATGTCGGGGCTGGAATTTACCAATGCGATCACTGGTTTGGGAACAGGCGTGGTCGGCACTGGTATGGGCGTCAGATCTTTCACCGCCATGCGACCGGTCAAGACCGGCAATGGTGACGAAAGCAGAACGCAGCCGCCAGTGGATGCGACGATTACCAATGCGGCCTATCGCTCGCCCCTCGAACCCGATGGGACCGGGCCGACCAGCTCCATCAACACAGGCCAGACTCCGGCCGTCAAATCCGGCAAGGCACCCACAACGATCCAGTTGATCGACGAAACCGGACAACCAATTACCGCGACTGTGCTCGGTCGTGCACCGAAAAATCCCGAGAATATCTATGTAACAGCCAAAGGCGGATGGACACCTCGAGGCGACGAACCCCAATATAGCAACAAAAGTCACAGCATTGTCTGGGACGGCAAAGATGCCTATGTTGTGCCATGGATCCGTGGTGCCTCGTCCAACCATCAGCCATCCGCGCCCCGTGGTCCGAGCCGCACGCAACTACAGGCCACTGCACCTCGCAATATCGACATCGGGCAATTGGAGCCCAAGCATGTCCCGTGGTTGAAATCCAATCAAGTTGCAGGGTTCACACCCAAACAATGGGCCGACTTCAAGCAGGCCGGTTTGCAACCTTATCTGACCCGTAACCAGCTACGCGGAATTCCGGAAGGTCGTGTCAAATATATCGACGCTGGAATATTGACGCAGAACCAGATCAAGTCACTTACCCACGGCCAGATCGCGGCCTTCACCGGTCCGCAATGGAAGGCGTTCAACAAGTCAGGCTCGCAGACATATCTCACCAAAACCCAGCTCAGCTCGCTTCCAGACAAGCAATTCAAGCAGCTCGATATGGCCGGACTCGACGGAAAACAGGTTCCGTGGCTGTCCGCAAAAGGCCAAGTGGCGGGAATGACAAACGGCCAATGGAAGGCATTCAATCAGGCAGGCCTGCCGGAATACATGACCCAGGGGCAGACCCGAGCCATTCCGATAAACCGGATGGCAAGCCTGAATGTTTCGTCGTTGAAACCCAGACAGATATCGTGGCTCACACAAAAGCAGTGGGAGGCTTTCAATCGGGCGGGGCAGCAAAAGAACCTCACCGAGCCCCAGATCAAAGCAATTTCACTGAAGCGCGTCCCTTCACTTGGCATTTCGGGCCTCGAGCCACAGCAGTTCGGCTGGTTGAGTAAAGCCCAATTCGGCGCATTGAGCACGCGGCAGGTACACACGATGTCGGGACCACAATTGCGGTCCGTGCCAGAAAGCAGCGTCGGATTGATTGCTCCGCGGCTTAAGCCTGAACAACTGCCGGAACTGACCACTCCCCAGATGGAAGCAATAACCAGCACACAAAAGCAGAAAATGAGCGCAGAACACAAGTCAATGCTCGAAGGGCTTATCTTTGCGCGTAATCTGACCGGCGATGACATCACCAATATGTCGCCAATGGGCTGGAAATCACTCAACGAGCACCAATGGCAGGCTCTGACTGGCGATCAGTTGCGAGCTATTCCGGAAAAACGGGTAAAGCATATAAATCTTGGCGCTCTCAAGCCGGAGCAGTTACCTGAATTCACGACCGCACAGTCGCGCAGATTTACACCGGGACAAATGGCAGGGTTGAGCAAGGAGCAACTTGGAGCATTTACCTCGACTCAGAACGCCATCTTCAGACCGGTACAGACAGCGGCGATCAAACCTGATCTCCGAGCAGCGCTCAATGGCTACAAACCTGCATCGCGTCCTGTACAGGCAATAGCGAGGATGCGGGCTGCGGGGATTGGCGATTTCGTATTGACAGGAGTCGGTACTGGAACATTTGCCATAGTCATGCCGCTTCTTCCGGCAAATGCTCAGCTTGCGATTCATGCCAGCAGTTACGGCGCACGTGCCGCGACCCAGGTTCTGATGGCTTTGCCTATCAAACAGATGGACGTAAGCCATCCTTTTGGACGCACAGTACGCGCCGTCACGGCGCTGAGCTATCTACCCAATCAGGTCTATGGCGGCATTCCAGGGACGATCGGGGCACCTTATAGCTTCTCTTCCAACCTCTCCAGCGGTCTGTTCACAGTCAGCAATGTTGCCTACGGAGCCAAGGCGCTTCGAGAGGCGCGCACTGGCCAGAGCGCCTTCACCAAAGCAGATAAGTATCACTTGCCTTCCTATGCGGCTGGCAGTCTCTTACCGTTTTTGGGAGGGGAGGTTAAGCCTCTCGACGCCGCCGCCAACTCCATGTTCGCTTTTGGCTCCGGCTGGTTATGGGCAAAGCAACGTGGCAAAGCCGGGTGGGGTGGAAATTTGACGACGGCTGATCGTTGGATCTACGGCGTCACGTTCGGCGGAGGTTTGGCAATATACAGTTTCAATGCTTTTGCGAAACTGTTCGGAGATGGCGAAGATAACTCTATTCCTGCCGTAGATACCAAAACCGAACCATCGGGCGAGCCTCCCGAGATAGAGCAGCCGGAGAAACAACCAGAAGAAAAACCTGAACCTAAACCCCAACTGGTGGTGATCGCGCCGGATGGGCTTAACGTCAGGGAAGCGCCAGGCGTCGACAGTGAGAAACTCGCTACGTTTCACCCTGGCTCGCTAGTCGATGAGAAAGGGGAACGCCATACAGACAAGGCAGGTAATCAATGGGCCTTGGTGGATGGTTTTGCGGCAGATGGCACGGATAAAACCGGGTGGGTACTCGCAGATTATGTCGACATCCATCCATCCGGCGATCAGGACAGCCAGGGCCGCTTCAATCCTGACCTCGACAAGCAGGGATATACGGCCATTGTTGTGGACACTGGCGACAACATTGTCGTCATTGCCAAGACAAACAATAGAGACGTGTCGGAAACCGTTGCGTTAAATCTTGGGCACATTACCGATCCAAGCCTGATCTTTAAGGGTGACCGCGTTTATCTGCCTCTGCAGGCGGTGGGCTGACAGGCAGACCTTCAGCCATTGTCGTAAGAGACTGACGGTCGATTATCATTACGCTAGGCAATGTGAAGACCGTATATTAGCACCACTTATTAAATGAAGATGCGCTGTGCATTTATCTTCAATAGACCGTTCGAACTGTTGGAAATACAGCATTTCCTGATATATAAAACAGCATCGCAGTGGCTTGCTGCGTCTCTGGGGGCAGCAATGGCACTACTTACTTTAAAAACTGGACTTTTGCGTGCGCCGTTTTCGCGACGCAAGAAGCACCTGCTCTGGCTTTCTTCCAGCGTTGTCTCGACCGCGCTCGGCTTTCCGTTTTCGGCTCACACCGAAACCTGGACGAACAACACATCACCACCGTTTTGGAGCAACGCAGCAGCATGGCAGGAGGGTACTGTCCCTAACGCCCAGGGAGCCGCAGCAACATTCATCGCAGACAGTTTTACGAACCACATTATTAATCTTAATAGCCAGACATTCACCATCGGCGAGCTAAACCTGACCGGTGCGGTCAGAGGTGGATTTAATTTCTCTAACGGGACATTGATCCTGTCTGAGACGAGCGGAAGTGCTACCGTCAATGTATCTACGCATAATTTTGCTAAAGATTTTGGCGGGTCCAGTCCGGTAGACGTCCAACTCGCATCTGATGCCATTTTGAATACGATAGGCTCTGATTCAACACTGAAATTCGACGAAAATGCTTCCATTTCAGGAACCGGAGCCTTGATAAAGCAGGGCTTGGGGACGGTTTATCTCGACGGAGCCAACACTTATTCGGGTGGCACAACGATTTCAGCGGGCACGCTCATCGCCAATCACGAGAACGGCAGCGCGATCATTGATGCACTGGGTACAGGACTGATCACCCTTAACGGGGGACGGTTACACTCCGCTCTTGGACATTCCACGCTCAACAGTTATCTCGTTGAGAGAGGCACAACGGGCACGATCAGTACTGCAACAGGCACTAAGCTTTGGCTCAATGGTGGCGCGGGTCAAAGCTTCACTCTTCAGGGCAATCTGGTGATCGGAACGAGTGATGCAACCGGTGACGTGGTTATGGACGTCATCGGTACGAATGCAGCTCCAGCCTCGACAATTACAGTCGCATATGGACGCCTTGTTGACGGTAACCGTTCATTGGGAAATCTTACGGGCTTCACTGGTGCAACGCGCGTTGCCGCAGGCGCAACAATCGATTTCTCTGCCTATGGCGGGGTAATTCGCAACTTGCAGGATGCAACGCCAGGAAACGGCGGCACAGTGTCCTGGGCCAGCGATCGACTTTATGTATATGGCGGCAATTTCTCGGGTCAGTTCTTGAACCCGCTAGGTGGTGAGCTCTTCAAGGGGGGCACTGATACGCTTCTCCTCAATGGTGACAGTTCAGGCTTCACTGGCACGACACAAGTCGCAGGCGGCAAACTGATCGTCGGTGATGTTAACAATAGCAGCGCTATACTCGGCGGCAATATCTCCGTCTTATCCGGCGCCACCCTTGGGGGTTTTGGCTCGGTCGGGGAGACTACGGTTCAGTCAGGCGGTATATTGTCTCCAGGCAATTCCATTGGCATATTGACTGTCGATGGTAATCTGACGCTCACGCCCGGCTCAATCCTCGAGGTCGAAATCGCTGCAAATGGCCCCTTGAATCGCCGCTCCGATATCGTGGGTGTCACAGGCTTGGCCACTATATCTGGCAGTACGGTTTCCGTTACTGCCATCGACCCCAAAGCCAGTTATCAGAGCGGACAAAACTATACCATTATGCATGCTGACGGTGGTGTCAGCGGAACTTTTGACACTGTTGTCTCAAAATCCGCCTTTCTCAATTTGACCGTGAATTATTCGCCCAAAGATGTTCTTCTGAGTATCGCCATTAAGGAAGACCCGGCGGAACCATCCAACCCCGGCACGCCTGAGCCTGAAAAGCCTACCCCTCCCCTTTTCGCGAAGGTCGGAGAAACAAGAAACCAACTGGCAACAGCTAGAGGACTGGATACGCTGGCGCAGACGGGTTCGTCACTTGCACTCTATAACAGCCTGCTGATGCTGTCGACCGAGGAGGCCCGTGCGGCCTTCGATAACCTCTCCGGTGAGGCTTATGCGTCCACCAAAGGCACGCTGATCAATGACAGCCAGTTCGTCCGCAATGCGGCACTCGGTCGTTTGCAGCAGGCTTTCGGCGGCGCTCCGGCTGTATCGATCAATGCCTTGTCTTATGCTCCTTCGCAAAAGGCTGGCTCGGCCCCTGCCTCTGCCATCGACGCCGTTGCTCCCGCCAGCATTGCTTCGGCACAAAACCTCTATACTGCCTGGGGCTATGCTTATGGTGCATGGACAAGGCAGGCTGGCGATGGCAATGCCGGTGACACAAAGTCATCCATCGGCGGTTTCGTTACCGGTATCGACGGTACAGTTCTCGACACATGGCGTCTCGGTCTTCTGGCAGGCTATAGCCATTCCAGTTTCAATATGGATGAGCGCTCTTCGTCGGGTAGCAGTGACAACTATACGCTCGGTGCCTATGCGGGAACCGAATGGAACCTCGATAACGGCCATGCCTTGGCATTTCGCTCCGGTCTTGCCTATACTTGGCATAACATCGACATGGATCGTTCTGTCGCCTTTCCCGGCTTTACCGATCGCCTGAACGCCGATTACGATGCCGGAACTTTCCAGGTATTTGGCGAACTTGGCTATAAGCTTCGCTATGACAAGGCCCGCTTTGAGCCTTACGCCAATCTGGCCTATGTGCGGCTGAAGACGGATGGTTTTGGAGAAGAGGGCCAGACGGCAGCCGCCCTCTCGGTCAACTCCGACACGACGGATACCAGCTTCTCGACACTCGGGCTTCGCGCATCGACCGAATTTACTCTGGGAACGATTGCGACCATGGCACGAGCCGACCTCGGCTGGCGTCATGCCTATGGCGATATTACGCCGGTTTCTACCGCAACCTTCATAGGCTCGGATGCCTTCACGGTATGGGGTCTTCCGATTGCCGAAGACGCCGCCCTCCTTGAAGCAGGGCTTGATTTCCGCCTGACCGAAGACGCCACGCTTGGCCTGTCCTATAATGGGCAGTTCGCATCCGGCACCAAACAAAATGGTTTCAACGCAAAACTCAGTGTGAGTTTTTGATTTGACGCCAGGAGATAGCCGCTCCATTGGCGGCCATTTCCAGGAGCGTCCTCCTTATTCCAGCGGGGAACGAGGTAAAACAGGCCCTGGAAACGCTTCACTCACTCCGTCTTGGAATATAAGGCAGAATAAACAGATACAGCCCAGTCGCGAGCAGGACAAACAGCGGTAAAAGCGGCGAGTAGACGACCCATGCCGGAGGCTGTCTGAAAGCCATAGTGACGAAATTCGCAATCACGGTAAGGGTGAAAATAATCGACAACCAACGGTGAATTTGGCGTATGGATTTATTTATGACCATATGTGCATTCTCCTTGAGGAGTTCGCAAAGCAGCTCGGCTGAACTCCTGTTGTTCTGAGGCTTGCCATGTTTTGCAACAATCTGACGAAGAATGAAGTCAGTCCAAATTGGCGGCCACTGCATCCAGCTTTTCAAGGAAACTCTGCCATCCATGTTGAGCGCCGTGAAAGGCCTGCTTCTGACCCGGCATAAAGCCCGACTGTTCCATCCGCAAATGTGTCCCGGTAGCGGTGGGTGTCAAAATTAGGGTCACGACACTTCTGAGATTGTATGCTTCGTCCTCATGGATATAGTTCCAAGTGTAAGACAGCCGTCTGTTCGGCTCGACAACCAAAACCTGGCAATCCAATACGCCGCCCCACTCACCTCGAAGCTTGAAACAATGGCCGACGGTCGGAGCGAAGTCGTTATTCATCAACCATTCCGCGATCAGATGAGGCTCAGTTAACGCGCGCCAGAGTTTTTCGGGTTGATGAGGCATTTCGCGCTCGACTATTACTGTTCGCATATCAATTGACATCTGGCTCATTGATCCATCCTCCTCAACAGGTCTTCAAGGGCATCGAACTTCTGTTCCCAAAAACCGTTCAACTCTTTTGCCCAATCGATAAGAGGAACCAGTGCGGTATATTCCGCCCTGTAATGGCTTTGGCGGCCTTCGTGACGATCCCTGACAAGGCCTGCTTTTTTGAGCGCGGCGAGATGCTTGGAGACAACAGGTTGTGAAACATTCGTTCCTGCGGTCAACACCGTAACCGTCTTCTCGCCCTCTCGACAAAGACGCTCGAATATCGACCGTCGGGTCGGGTCGGATAACGCTTTGAAAACTTCGTCTCTCATGATCACGTTCAATTCATACCCAATTGGCTATGAATTGATATATAGCTGATTGGCTATATGTTAGTCAAGTGCCCGTCAGGCGAACTGGCTATGGTCGCAACTCAGGGTGTTTTACGAGCGAGGTAACGCGATTATTCAGCGTTTTATCGCGAAGCATTTCTCGCGGGTGTGGTATTGAGAGTAATCCAATTCAAAGAAAAATCAGGGCCGAGGCCCTGCTTTCAATCAGTTGGCGGCGCGTTTAGGCGCATTGCCTTGCAGGTCAGCCAAGTCGATAACAATGGCCGCAGCCTCATTCTGCAGGACATCCGTCGCGCTCTTGCGGTTTTTCTCGAGGGCTAAATCAGCACTCAAGCTTCGTTCATTCGATTGCAGGCCGTCGTCCATCTCCGTATCAATACCATCATTGACTTTTCCGCGCGCCTTGATCCGGTTTTCCTGGGCGGTCATCTCGTTGCGACGTTCGGTTTCGTTGAGGGAAATAACCTTTTTCTCACGCTGCGCCTTGAGCGTTGCAACGTCTTCCACAAAGTCCTTGAACTCGGGGGATTTCTGCACACGTTCATCATGCAGGTTTTGCAGCCGTGGCAACAAGGCTTTAATATCATCTGATGACTTGTATTTCGCAGCGTTGACCTGAGACCAAGGCAAAGCATTGTCGAAGCTCGATTCACCGACAAGTTTGAGATCGAAAAGCCCCGGCAGAGTGATATCAGGCGTTACACCGCGCAATTGTGTCGTTCCGCCATCAACCCGGAAGAACTGGGCAACCGTGAATTTAAGCTCCCCATATTCCGGTTTAGGATTGTTGGCCACTTCGTCGAGATCCACCACGGTTTGCACCGTTCCCTTGCCGAAGCTCGGTTCACCGATGACTACGCCACGCCCATAATCCTGTATAGCCGCAGCAAAAATCTCGGAAGCCGAAGCTGAGCCGCGATTGATGAGCACACCCAGCGGTCCCTTCCAGGCAGGTGTCGGGAGTTTGTCACTTTCCACCTTGACTTCGCCGGCTGCGTTGCGCTGCTGAACCACCGGTCCCTTTCCAACAAACAGGCCTGTCAGGTCGATCGCCTCGGATAGCGAGCCACCGCCGTTGTTGCGAAGGTCAATCAGAACGCCATCGACCTTATCCTGCTTAAGCTCGGCGATAAGCTTGGCAACATCGCGGCTGGCACTTCTGTAATTCTTATCGCCCTTTCGCCGCGCTCCAATGTCTTCATAAAACGCAGGCAGAGTGATCACTCCGATCTTGCGCGAGACGGCTCCGTCCTTTACGGAAAGGATCGTTTTCTTGGCGGCTTGCTTATCGAGACTGATCTTGTCACGAACCAGAGTGATGACATGATGCTTGCCGTCGGGGCCAGCATCGGCCGGCAGAATATCGAGGCGCACGACTGATCCCTTGTCGCCGCGGATCATTTGCACAACCTCATCGAGACGCATACCGATCACTTCTTTGATCGGACCGGTTTTGTCCTGGCCGACGCCGATTATACGATCGCCCACGGCAAGCTTGCCCGATGATTGCGCCGGGCCGCCGGCAACGAGCTCACGGATTGTCGTGTAGTCGTCCCTCTCTTGAAGCACGGCACCGATCCCAACCAGCGACAGCTTCATTGCGATGTCGAATTCGGCTGAAGCCTTGACACCGAAATAATCCGTATGGGGATCGACCGCTGTCGTATAGGCCGCCATGAATGACTGAAAAGCATCGTCGCTTTTATACTTATACGTCCGCTCGATGGAGTTCTCGTAGCGTTTATCGAGTGTTTTGCGAATAGTCGCGTCATCCTTACCGGCCAGCTTCAGACGCAGCCAGTCGTTCTTGACGCGCTTGCGCCACAGATCATTGCTCTCTTCATTGGATCGCGGCCAAGGTTCCTTATCGCGTACGATCGAGAAATCTTCCTGCTTGCTGAAATCGAAATTCTGCTTGAGCAGGCTGCGCGCAAAGGTCATGCGTTCGATGATGCGTTGCTGGTAGATACTAAAAATGGAAAACGGAATGGTCAGGTCTTGGCGTTCAATGGCATCATCGATTTCCTTGCTGCCGGTCAAGAACTTGTCGACATCCGCCTGCTGGAAGATGAGCCGATCCGGATCCAGCGAGTCTATGAACCGGTCCATGATCCGGACCGACAACGCATCATCCAGCGGAATGGGCCGGTAATGAAAACGCTCGAGAAATTCGGACGTCAGATGGGCGGCCTGCACTTGCTGCGGCGATGGCTTCAAAACGGCCGGAGAACCGGTATCAAGAGCATGTGCGGGCAAAGCACCTGTCAGGAAAAGACAAAACAAGCCAATTTTGATGCGTTTCAAGTGATGTTCCATTTCTTGACGCTGAGCGTTTAATTCCAACCCTTGTTGAGTAATTATGGTTTTTTGGCAACCGTCTGTGCCAATTAGTCAGCGGCGGCACTCATTGGACTATATCCTAGTGGATTGAATTTGGCGTTTGATACCCATTCGAAAGAATCTCTTTTCAAACTTCAAATTCGAAAGCGCCGCTCCAAAACGGAAGCGGCCACTATTCATTCTTGATTTTTGTGACCGGATTATCAGCACCCAAAGCGCGCTTCACTGCTGCACGCGCCGATGCCAGATCCGGCATGACCCAGTTGGGCTCGCCACCAAGAAACTTATCGAGAAATGCAATCGCATAGCCAGGCATTTCAGAGATGTTTTCCCTATAAGACCACCAGGTGCGTAATTCATCGGCACATTGGTCAATATCCGGTACCGTGCCGAACTCCTGTTCCTGCACAGCAGCAATCGCACAGATACAGTAATTGGTGTAGAGAAAACCTTCCGGCCAGAAGCTCACGATCTCATAAAGACGGGCAGCATCGCCCGTGGCGCGTTTTGGTGGTGAAACGGCCCGTGCAGGCGACAAGCGGATCAATTCGCGCAGCACTAGACCGGCAGCAAAGGTGATGAAGTCCTTGCGATCCACCTTGGCAAAACGCTTGTTCTGATTAACCAGCTCCACCCAGTTCAGAAACGCCTCGGTAAGTTTCTTTTCATCGATGTCATATTCAACGCCATAGAGCTCATGCAGCAGACTGGCATGCTTGCGGAATGTCGCCCTGAACCAACGTAGCTGACGCAGTCGATGACGCAAATCAGGCATCGATGCCATTTGTTCTCTGAGTAGCAAGTCCATGTTGCGAGCGGTCTCCGGTTTGTAAATGACATTATGCGAAACCGATCGAGATGTCAGTCTTCATTCGTCTTCGTTTAGCGGAAAAATTATACATATTGACATTCAAGAAGACAAATGTTCTCTAATTAATGAAAGACGAACGCGAGAAATATCCTGTTCGTCCTTCGTGGGAGGAGAACAATTATGGCTATCTGGCAGTGGGCCTTGCTGGCGCTCGCCTTGCTGTGGGGCTTTCAGTCGCTGGGCGTCTGGTTCCAGATGCGCCACTATTCCGATGTGATGAAAGGCATCACTTCGAAATATTCAGACGGTTTTGTCGGTGCGGGGCACATACGGGCGCGCTTTGGAAAAGGCGTCATCGTATTGATCGTCGTAGACCGCGACCTGGTGGTACGACGCTTCCTGCAGATGAGCGGACGGACGGTTTTTGCAAAATTCATCCGTCGCGAAGGCTTCGAGGGAATGCACCTCAGCGCGTTACAGGACAATCCCGCAATTGGAGAAGGAACGCCTGAAGTGGTGGCTGCCGCGCAACAGGCGATGGAGCAGATCGGTCGCATCAGAGATCAATCCGATGGGATCGAACTCGAAGGTCTGAAGGCAGTGGGAGCATAGGAGTTGCTTGCCTGAACAAGCAATCGAGGAGGAACAATGTCGATAGTGACGATGTTGGCACAACATGCCGACACAACGATGCAAACAATACATATGGCTGGCAGCATGATTTCCGATGCCGCCCTGCATGGCAAACAAGCCGCAGAGCACGCAGGAAATGATCTACTGCAGCTTGCGCAAGCAACAACAACCGCGCCGGGCGATGCTGGCAGTGGCGGAATTACCGTCGATCAATTCAAGGAACGTCTTCAGAACGTCCAGCAGGAAGAACAGCTCGGCTGGCTTGCCTCGATTGGCAAGCACTTCATTGGCGTTTTCCAAAAGGGCGGCGAAGTCTTTGCGGGGTTTGTAACGGGCATCATCCCAACCCTCGTCGTGCTGATGACCGCCTTCTATGCCGTAACCGAACTGGTCGGCGAAAAGCGCGTCCATGGCATCGCACGCGGCGCCGGACGTATTGCGCTCACCCGCTACACGGTTCTGCCGGTTCTCTCGGTGTTCTTCCTGACCAACCCGATGGCTTATACATTCGGTTCGTTTCTGGACGAGAAATACAAGCCTGCTTTCTACGATGCGGCTGTATCCTATGTACATCCACCGCTGGGTCTCTTCCCGCATATCAATCCGGGCGAGTATTTCGTCTGGGGTGGTGTGCTCGTTGCCCTTCTCGAACTTGAGAAGAAAGGCGCAGTTCCAACAGGTTATCACATCAACGTCGCCATCTGGTACGCCATCGTTGGTCTCGTCGTGATCCTCCTTAAAGGCATGCTCACTGAACGCATCACCGCCATCATGGCGCGGCGTCAGGGCATTGAGCTTTAAGCGGGAATTGGGGAGGACGACATGGTAAAGACCTATAAGGCAGTTAAGATTTCCCGCGGCTCCAACGGTTGGGGCGGCCCGCTGGTCATTCAGCCGACCGAGCAGCGCAGCAAAGTTGTATCCGTCACCGGCGGCGGCATTCATCCGCTTGCACGCCGGATTGCCGAACTGACCGGCGCGGAAGCCGTTGACGGTTTCCGCTCACCGCCAATCGAAAGCGAAATGGCCGTTGTGGTTGTCGATTGCGGCGGTACAGCCCGTTGCGGCGTCTATCCACGCAAGCGCATTCCAACCGTGAACATCACGCCGGTTGGACAGTCCGGACCGCTGGCCCAGTTTATTACCGAAGACATTTACGTGTCAGGTGTGAAGCCGGAAAACATCGTTCCCGCTGATGGCTCAACCGCCGCAGCCCCTGCTGCTGCAGTTGAAGAAGACACGCCTGCACCAGTAGAACAGCCAAGCGAAGGCGGTCTTGTCGGACTGATCAGCAGCATCGGTCGTGTGATGGGCCGCGTTGTTGGTATCTTCTTCCAGGCCGGACGTCGCACAATCGATCAGGTTATCCGTAACGTTCTGCCGTTCATGGCATTCGTAACGATGCTGATCGGCCTGATCCTCTATACCGGTATTGGTGATATTCTCGCCCAGCCTCTCGGACCGCTTGCCAATAACATTGTCGGCTTGCTCGTGCTTTCCGCAATTTGCGGCTTGCCGTTCCTGTCACCAATTCTCGGACCGGGTGCGGTTATCGCACAGGTTGTCGGTGTGGCGATCATAGGACCGCAGATCGCAAACGGTACAATCGCCCCGGCGATGGCCCTGCCTGCACTGTTTGCCTACAACACGCAGGTCGGTTGCGACTTCGTGCCGGTTGGTCTGGCACTTGGAGAAGCGAAGCCGAAGACCATCGAAATTGGTGTTCCGGCAGTTCTGATCAGCCGTCAGATCATGGGGCCTCTTTCGGTTCTGATCGCATGGCTCGTCAGCCTCGCAGTGCTTTAAAACTCTCAGCCTGCCGCGGCAAAAGCGGCGGCAGGCAATCTCCCAAACATGTGCAATAAGATGCCCCAATCGATTTCCAAAGCATCGAACGACCATACCAAGAAAGGACCGCTTCTATGTCGATACATCTAAAAACGCGGATCACCGCGATCGGCCCGGAAGTAGCAGATCTCGCCGAAGGCGGCGTTCTCATCCTGTTTGCTGACGGGTCGCCGCCTGAACTGGCAGAAGTATCTGTCCTTCACGTTGTGGAAGAAGGTCCGGAAGCATCGGCTCCTGCTATTGGAGCAAAGATCACCATTGGTTCTCTCAAAGCAGAGATTACTGCCGTTGGCGAAAGCGCCTGGCAGAAGGTGCGCGAAATCGGGCACGTCGTTATTTCATTCACAGGCGCGAAATCAACTGATCGCCCCGGTGAAATCTGTGCCAGCGAAATAGCGGGCGAGGAGCTTGTCGCTGCTCTCAAAGAAGGGCAGATTATCACTATCGGCGGCTGAAAATGGCCACCTAACGGTTTAGAATTGCGTGTTAAAACAGACAATTGGAATGATTTTCCACATCACCAATGTCGGAATGTTTCAGATGTCGATTTGAGGCTTACATAAATGGAACGCTCGACTATCGTCCGGGTGCATGAGGGGCTGCATGCGCGCCCTGCAACTCGCTTCGTTAAACTGGCCAAGGGTTTTGAGAGTGATATTGAAATCGCCAAGGCCGGAAAAAGCGTAAGCGCCAAAAGCTCCGTCAAGCTGATGCTGCTTGGCGTAAAAGAGCTCGATGAAGTGACCGTTCGTGCCAATGGAGCAGATGCGATTGAAGCCATTGAGGCCCTGATCGGCTATCTGGAAAACCCACAGGCTGGCCTCGAAGAAACCACAACCTCGACCACCCCAGCTTCTGTGGTTACGCCTCAAGCCGAGACCACGCCTCGGCCGGCGATGACGATAACGCTTCCCGCAGGCCAGATAAAAGGCGTAGGGGCGAGCGAAGGTATCTCGTTGGGAACAGCGTTTCCGTTTTTTCCCGAAGAAATCAAACCTTTGGGCCGGAAGCTCGCAGCCTCTGAAATAGACGCGGAGATTGCCCACTTCAAATCGGCAATCGCAACAGTGCAGCAGCGCATGGATGCTTCCCTCTTCAGCGGTAATCTCGCCGACACTGACAGGGGTATAATCGCGGCATTGAAGGATATTGCTGCAGATGACAGTCTGACTGACGAAGCACTTGGGCTTATTCGCGACGGTCTGGATGGCATTTCTGCAATGCTCGCCGCTGCTTCAACGGTAGCCGGGCAATTTGCGGCACTCGATGATCCATATCTCAACGCACGCGCGGATGATGTTCATGCTGTCAGCCGTCAGATCTGCCTTGCTCTTCTTGGCAAGGAAGACATCAATCTGGAAGGTCTGCCCGAAGGCTCGGTGCTCATTGCCGAAGACATCGGCGCATGGGATCTGGCGCGCGCACCACTCAAGAAGATCAAAGGCGTTGTTTGCGGCCATGGTGGTGCAACATCGCATGTGGCCATCATTGCACGCACACACGGCATTCCGGCGGTTCTTGGCCTAGGAAGTGCAATTCAACAGCTAAAGAGCGCCAAAACCGTAGCGGTGGACGGCAATTTCGGCATCGTTCATTCCGATCCGGATATAGCTACCCGTACTGAAATCGAAACGCGCATTTCCAAAGCTTTGCAGGAAAAGCAGGCGCTGGATGCTTACCGCTCCATCACGCCGCGTCGGGCCGACGGCACAATCATCGAAGTCGCAGCCAATATGGGCGCGCTGGAAGAGATCGATGTCGCGCTCGAAGCCGGTGCGATGGGTGTCGGACTGTTCCGTACCGAACTTCTCTTCATGAAGCATATTCACCTGCCTTCAGAAGATATGCAGACGGAAACCTATTCGGCACTTCTGAAAGCTTTTGCGCCAAACTCGGTTATTGTGCGCACGCTGGATATCGGTGGTGACAAGCCGATTGCCGGTATCGAGTTTCCCGACGAAGAGAACCCCTTCCTCGGCTGGCGTGGCATTCGCATGTGCCTGGACCGCCCAGATGTGTTCAAACCGCAGTTGCGCGCGCTGTTGCGGGCAGCGGTTAGCGGCAATCTCAAGGTGATGTTGCCAATGGTTTCGGATATTGAAGAAATCCGTGCAACCAGACGTCTCATTGCGGAATGCATCACTGAGCTCAAAATCGAAGGCAAGCCCTTTGCCGAGTTTGACCTTGGCGTGATGATCGAGACCCCTGCGGCTGTTTTCTCGGCCCGCGAACTTGCAAAAGAAGCAGCTTTCTTCTCCATCGGCACCAACGACCTGACGCAATATGTGATGGCTGCGGATCGGCTCAACCCAACCGTTGCGAAGCTCAACGACGTAAGCCATCCGGCTGTAATGGCCGCAATCGAGATGACTGCAAAAGCGGGGACAGAAGCAGGCATCATGGTCGGTATGTGCGGCGAGGCAGCAGGCAAGCCGGAACTCATCGGCGAATTCCTGCGCATGGGCCTGACCGAACTCAGCATGAGCCCGGCTTCAATTCCCCGCGCGAAAAAGCTGATCGCAGACATGTTTGGAAATTAAATCTCGTCTGCAATGCACCTACTAATACCAGGGCGCTGAGATGCTAACGCATCACGCCCTGAAAATGCTCAATCGCCGCACAGGCTTAACCAAAACTCGATGAGTCAAACTCATCGAGTTTTGGTATAAAAGCCCGGATCTGACTATCCGGGCTTTCTCCTTACGGAAGATGAGCAATTAAGGTCTGGAACAATCTTTCGAGCTGTGCCTGATCGCGATCCTCTGCCGCCTGCATGAGACGATCATGTCGCGCATCCAGTGCAAGAATGGCGCTTTCCAAAGGATCGACGCCTGCCAGATCGGCCGCTTTTGCGGTCGCCAGACCACAGGCAATACCGGCTGCCGCAAAGCACGTTGTTTCAAATCTACGCAGCGCCTGTGGGTCACAATGACCGTCCATCGAGATAAACCGCACCGGCCTTTCGCCAAGCAGTTCCAGAAAAATAGCCGTCACGGCGTTGGAAGTTGCCGCGATTTTCGTTTCACCTGCCTCTGCAGAAAACACGCTCTTCAGCAACGAGCCATGCTTTTGCACCATTCTGGCATGGACCGTTACGAATGCAGCTTCCTGGATCAGCACATTCTGCAACTGATGGCGACGGAGCACTTCCTTCGTGAGATAATACATATCCTTACGAAAAGCGCGTGCTCCCTCAGCGCCAGCGCCGAAATAAACCGACAGGCTTTTTATATGCGGCGCGCTGTTATGCACATTTGGGTTCGACGAAATCAGTGAAATCGAAATTGTTTCAGCCGTCGTCAGCGCCTTGTCCATCATGCTCGCCGCATGTCCCAGCAACAATTCTGGCGATACGATTTCGCCAGGACGCACCGCCGACCGCTCGCCCTGCAAACTTTCATGGCGATTGCGACGAATCATGTATCGAACCTCGCGCAGGCGGTCCTTCAGATTGACTGCAATTTCTTCCGAAAGAGTGCGGAACATATTCATTTTCCTTAACTACAGCGCCATCAAAACAGGATGCACCAAGCACATGAATTATTGTTTGCCTTCGCGTGGAAAAGCAATAGTTTCGGTGTAAGAACAGCGTTTCTATAATGCAATAATACGCCATTAATTTGAGGGATAGCTTTGAAAAAAGCCGGCAAGAAGACGCAGAAAAATCCGGAAGCAGCGGACCTCATCATTGGATCGGAAGGTGTGGCTGCTGAAAACCGTACAAGCCGGTTGAGAACACGTGCTGCGTGGATGTACTACGTCGAGCAGATGACCCAGAATGACATTGCAGAAGCGCTTGGTGTCGGCCGTGTCACAATCGTTCGCCTTCTTGCTGATGCCCGTGCTCGCAATGAAGTAAAGATTACCATCGAAGGCAAGCTGGCAAGTCTGACATCATTGGAAGTCGAGCTTGAAAAGGCGTTCGGTCTTGAGCGCGCCATTGTTGCGCCGCTCTCTTCGCCTGACATCGATCCGATTCCGCCTATCAGTGCGGCAACCGGCGCCTATCTTTCGGAAAAAGTGCAGCACGGCATGACGATTGGCGTGGGTTGGGGGCGTACCCTTTCCAGCACCCTGCAACATATCGGTGCGCGACCGCTCAATGATCTGAAAGTCATTTCGCTGCTTGGCGGCATCGTGCAGCCGCGCCGTTCAAATCCACCGGAATTCGCCTGGCAGTTTGCGCAGATTTTTCAGGGAGAAGGCTATCTGATCCCTGCCCCTGCTCTGGTCGACAGCAAAGAAACGCGGATCGCTCTTATCGAACGTTGTGGGTTGAATACTGTGCTGGACATGGCCGAAGAACTCGACATGGTTTTGCTGAGCGTTGGTGATATTCAGACCGCGAGCAGTACATCTTATCGTGTAGGCCTGATCGATGAAGCGCAGAAATTGTCGCTCATCGAAAATGGTGCCGTCGGTGACGTGTTGTTCCACTTCTATGATAAAAGCGGCAAGATCGTTGATGATCCAGTGCATGACCGTGTCATGTCTGCAAAGATTGAGAGCCTCCAGAAAACGCCGAAGCGTATTCTTACATCAGGCGGCAAGGAGAAGATTGCAGCCCTGCTTGGCGCGATTGAGCTTCTGAAGCCGACCGTTCTCATCACAGATGAAGAAAGTGCCGCGCAGATGCTCAAAGACAAAGCACGGTCAGAGTAAAAGCAAAAAGCACATCGTCGCAAAACGATGTGCTTTTTCTTATCTCGCATCAATTGGCGGCGGCTGCGCACTCTTTAAGGATTTGCAGCACCGCGGCGCGTTCTTCGATTTGTGGCATATGTCCGCAACCTGCAAAAATGTGGACGCCCACTTTCCCCGGCAAACCATAAGCATGGGCAACGGGGATGACCCGATCTTCGGCACCGAAGATAAGCCGCACCGGCATCGCAAGCGTGGCAATGCTTGAACGAACCTCAAAGGTCTGCGTGCCATCTGCAAAGAAGCGGGCACCAATCGCTTCCTGCGTGTTGCGCAGTTCTGCATCAGCCGCCTGAGCGACTGTTGCATTGATGAACGGCTTCGTTAGATGGCTCTCATCGGCGACAAGAAGCTTCAGCCAGGGAACGATGCTGGCTTCGCTTTTCGCGCCGACAAGACCCTTTATAAACGCTCCATTGACCTGTGGGCCCAAGCCACCTGACGAGATCAGCAATAAAGAACGCACATCGACAACACCGCGTGCAGCCACGATTGTCGCGACCGCACCGCCGAGCGAATGTCCAGCCAAAAGGCAGGATGTTACGCCCAGAGATGCCAGCGTTGTCTCCGCGGCAATAGCAATATCATCAATGCTTTCGGGAACGGTGCGTGGTGAATTGCCATGCCCTGGAAGATCGATTGCCAGGATCGGATGACCGAGCGATGCACCGGCAAACAAACCGCGCCACGAATTCAGATCAGCCGCAAAGCCGTGAAGCAGGACAATCGGCAGACGGCCTGCTTCACCCTCGCGCAACCAGACAGCGTTGAGCTGTCCAAGAGCTGAAGATCCGGCATCCTTGTTTGCAAGCGATTTAACCGCCACCGCAGCAACTACAGGCTTTGCGACACCGATATTGCCTTCGATGTCCTTTTTCTGCACACGCCCCTTCGGGCCAGAACCACGAATGGACATCAGATCAATGCCCGCTTCACGCGCAAGCCGACGAGCAAGCGGTGTTGCCCGAACATCGTTGGCTGAACCCGCTTCATCGTCTTGGTAGGACTTGGGTTCAACCTGTTTTGGAGCTACCGGTTCAATGACCGCCTCCACCTGAGCCGCGGCAACGGGTTCCTCAACAAGCGGAACCGACTTGCCGCTGCGTGCTTCGCCTTCAGCGTAAATCCAGGCGACCGTCTGGCCAACGGGTACGACAGCACCTTCTGCAGCACCAATATCTGCGATGATGCCAGATGCTGGAGCATCGACTTCCATCGCTGCCTTGTCGGTCTCGATTTCAAAGAGAAGCTGACCTTTCGTGACAGTATCGCCATCCTTGGCGTACCATCGCGAAATCTGCCCCGTCTCCATATCCATATCGACCTTGGGGAGAATGACTTCCACAGCCATGGTCAGCGCACTCCCTTGGCCAGATCACGAGCGCTTTTCAGGATGTCGGGCACCTGTGGAACGGTCGCGCGTTCAAGGTCGGGATTATATGGAATTGGAGTTTCAGCCCCACCAAGACGCACGATCGGCGCATCGAGATAGTCGAAGGCATCACTTTCCGCCACAATGGCAGAGATTTCAGCACCGATGCCGAGAGTCTTGACCGCTTCGTAAACGCAGAGAAGCTTTGACGTCTTCTTGACACTTTTAATGATGGTTTCGCGATCAATCGGGCGCACGGTGCGCAGGTCGATCACTTCAACATCAATGCCTTCCCTGGCAAGTTCAGCGGCGGCATCAAGGGCTTTGTGCACCATGATTGCCGTTGCGACAATGGTCAGATCGCGCCCTTCGCGAACCACTTCCGCCTTGCCGATTGGCACGGTGTAGAAGCCTTCAGGAACCGGACCTTTGGTCTTGTAGAGCAACTTATGCTCGAAAATCATAACCGGATCAGGATCTTCAACGGCTGCGAGCAACATGCCCTTGGCGTCATAAGGTGTCGCTGGCTGCAAAACTTTGAGACCCGGCACATGGCCTAGCCAAGCTTCAAGGCTCTGGCTGTGCTGTGCTGCGGCACCCGTTCCCGAACCTGCCGGAAACCGCATAACCAACGGCACAGAAACTGCACCGCCAAGCATGTAACGGATTTTTGCAGCCTGGTTGACGATCTGTTCCATCGCAAGCGCTGCAAAGTCGGAAAACTGGAACTCAAAGATCGGGCGCATACCGGTCAGCGCTGCACCGACAGCAACACCTGCACCGCCCAATTCTGAAATCGGCGTATCCATGACCCGGTCTTCACCAAAGCGATGCACCAGATCACCAGTCACCTGAAATGCGCCGCCATAGACGCCAATATCTTCACCCATCAGAAATACGCGGTCGTCGCGTTCCATGGCAATTGCCATTGCTTCCTGAATGGCTTGCGAATAGCTCAACTCACGGATTGTGGTGTCCATGTTCAAATATCGTCCGTGTAAACGTCGCGGGTCAGGTTGGTCAGATCGGGTGCCGGGCTATTCTTGGCAAACTCAATCGCCTCGGCGATTTCCTTCTCCACCTCAGCACGTATAACTTCGATCTCGGCGTCATTGATGAAGCCATAAGCCTTCATATCAGCCTCGAAATGCGCAATCGGATCGCGATCATTCTGCCAATGTTCAATTTCTTCCTTGGTGCGATAGCGGTTGCGATCGCTCTTGGAATGACCACGAATGCGATACGTCTTGCTTTCAATCAGCGTTGGTCCATCGCCGCGCCGTGCGCGTTCGGTGGCTTCATGCACGGCTTGCGCCACTTCCGACAGATTGTTACCGTCCACGATCATGCCCGGCATGTTATAGGCCGATGCACGGTCAGCGACATTGGCAACCGCCGTCGAGCGCTTGGTGGAGGTGGACATGCCGTAACCGTTGTTTTCACAAACGAAAACAACAGGGAGCTTCCAGACGGAGGCCATATTGAGAGCTTCGTGGAAAGCGCCTTCATTGTTTGCACCATCACCGAAGAACGACACGACAACCTTGCCGTTTTTCTGCTTCTTGGCGGAAAGCGCAGCACCAACCGCAATCGGAATACCGCCACCGACAATACCGTTTGCGCCGAGATTTCCCCTGGAAACGTCAGCAATGTGCATCGAGCCACCACGGCCTTTGCAATAACCTGTTTCCTTGCCGAAAAACTCAGCAAACATGCGTTTCACGTCTGCACCCTTGGCGATGCAATGGCCGTGGCCGCGATGAGTCGATGTGATCATGTCATCGTCGTTGAGTGGCAGGCACGTTCCCATCGCGCTCGCTTCCTGCCCGATGGAAAGATGCATCGTTCCATGAATAAGACCGCGCGTGTAGCTTTCTTCCGCGCCTTCTTCAAAGCGGCGGATGAGATACATTTTATGCAGTGCTTCTTTTAGCTGTTCCGGCGAATAAGTGCGGAAGGCATAAGGCAAGTTGTGAGGGTCGCCCGTATCCTGCGGTTCGACTTTTTTGGCTTGAACCATGATGTTTTGTCCTCACGCTCCGTAAACGAGCTTGTCTTGACGCGCGCGCAATTCGGCAATCTTCGAACCGGGAGCCACAGCCGCATTATCGTAAGTAATCAGCTCACCCTTCTTGATTGGCTTGGTCACGCTGCCACCCTGCAGAAGCCCGCAAGGGATGGCGTGTGCACTGCGCGCCTCGCCTGAAGTCATGATCCATGCGCGGTAGCAATATTCGCCAATGGCATCGAGCTTTTCGCCCGGCTGCATGTCCTTCTTTGCAACCGCAGCCACTTCTGCGACCGGCTTTGAAAGCGGAACCATGTCAGGCTTGCCGTAAAGAACAACGCGGGCGCAGGTGAGCGGCACTTCGAGAGACGTCAGGTGATATGGGCGATGGAAGGTGAAATATGGACCCTTGCCCATCTTCAGGTCTTCCATGCGTTCAGAAATACGCGGATGCGACATATCGGCGACAACGAATACGCCCGGCGCAACACCCTTCCCGATCGAATAATCAACCACACCAACTTTGGACAACACACCGCCGTCCTTTTCAGGGATCAGTGTCTTGTTGAGCTGGTCGAGCGTTGCAGCGGGACCGTGCATACCAGCTTTATCCGGGACAAGACCTGTCGCATTGGCAATAGCGGCCATTTCGACCATGGTTTTCGAGCCATCGACGAATTCCACCAACATGCGCACATTCATGTTACGACGCGTGGCTTCTTCCATATATTGATCAGGGACCGCATCGATATTGAGTGGGTTGTTCTTGCCCTTGCCTGCCGCCACAATCGGATGACCCATGGCAGTCACGAACTCGATCAACTCCATGCAGGATGACGGCTCGTCACCAGCGCCCAGCGAATAGGTAACACCAAGACGCTCGGCTTCCGCTTTCAGATAAGCGCCGATTGTCACGTCTGCTTCGACATTCATCATGACCAGATGCTTGCCGTGCTCCATGGCGCGAAGGCCAATCTCGGCACCGACAGCCGGAACGCCCGTTGCATCGATCACAACATCGATAAGATCGTTTTCGAGGATCAGATTGGCGTTATCTGTTACGGCGACCTTATGCGCCTCCATGGCGGCGGTCAGATCGGAAGCGGTCGAAACCTCGCGGCCATGACCTTCTTCCTGAAAAGCAATATCGACCGCCTTCAGGGCATTGGGAACGCGCAACTCGGAGATAGCACCAACTTCGATACCTGGCATATGCGCAACGCGTGTGACGATATCCGTGCCCATTTCACCTGAGCCAATCAGTCCGATGCGGATTGGTCGCCCACTGTCGGCCCGCGCCTGCATATCACGCGCCAGACCTGTCAACGCCACGTTGGTTGCCATCGTTTCCTCCTGAACGTCCCTGCAAAAATTGTCGCAGTCTCCTCTGATACCCTACCGATTAATGAACATTTGTTTCTAAGTCAATACCAGTGTTCATTTCATGTTCAGCCGGATGCGTCCTTTAAATGCCATCTTGTTATTCAACTTTAGTTTGCTATAGAATACAAATGTTCTGCCGTTTCGCACAATTCACATTTTGAAACGTCGATACGTGCGAGCTAATAATGGCGTTCTGTTAGCTCGGCGCACTTTGGGAGTGTTCCGGGGGGAGGAGAAATAAATGGACGCATTTCTGAGCGGACTAAAAACGGCAGTCGATACGCTTGGGGCAACAGTTCTGTTGCCTATCGTGATCTTCATTATTGCAGTGGTACTTGGCGCAAAAGTGGGCAAAGCCTTCCGTGCGGCCATCACCATCGGCGTCGCTTTCATCGGTATTAATCTGGTGCTTGGCCTCATGTTCACCTCAATCGGTGAAGTGGCTCAGGCAATCGTCACCAATACGGGCATCAAGCGCGATATCGTTGACGTAGGCTGGCCTTCGGCTGCGGCAATCGCCTTCGGCTCATCGGTCGGGCTTTGGGTTATTCCAGTAGGCATTCTGGTCAACATCGTGCTGCTGCTGCTTCGCTGGACGCGCACGTTGAACGTCGATGTGTGGAATTTCTGGCACTTTGCTTTCGTAGGCTCGCTGGTTGTCGCTGCAACCGATAACTTGGCTTACGGCATCATTGTTGCAGCACTTGTTGCGGCACTTTCGCTGCTGTTTGCAGACTGGTCGGCGCGTGCTGTTCAGCAGTTTTACGGTGTACCGGGGGTTTCCGTGCCGCATCTGGCCTCGGCACAGATTCTGCCGATTGCAATCGTGCTCAACTGGATCATGGATCGCATTCCCGGCATCAACAAGATCAACATCAGCACCGAAACCATCGAACGTCGCTTCGGTGTATTCGGCGAGCCGGTCGTGCTCGGCCTGATCATCGGCTTGGTGCTTGGTCTCATCGCATTTTATAATGCAGGGGATTTCGGCACGATTCTCGCCAAGGTTCTCGGCACGGGCATGACGCTTGCAGCCGTTATGTTGCTTCTGCCGCGCATGGTCAAAATCCTGATGGAAGGACTGCTGCCGGTTTCGGACGCTGCACAGGAATTTGTGCGCAAGCGTACTGGTGACCGCGAACTTCTCGTTGGTCTCGACTCGGCAATCCTTATCGGACATCCAGCCGCGATCTCGTCGTCGCTCATTCTGGTACCGATCGCGATCATTCTGTCGGTCATTCTGCCGGGCAACCGCGTAATCCTGTTCGCCGATCTTGCCGTTATTCCGTTCATCGTTGCCATGACTGCCCCGCTTCTGAAAGGAAACGTGTTCCGCATGGTCGTCGTCGGAACCATCACGCTGGCCATCGGCTTTTATGTCGCCAATGCGCTTGCACCATTGTTCACGAGTGCAGCGGTTTCGTCGGGCTTCAAACTGCCTGAGAACGCCTTGCAGATTACTTCGGTAGTCGATGGATTCCTGTGGGTGCCGTACATCATCATCTCTGCCATCCAGTGGCTTGGTGCTATTGGTATCGCGGTGATTGCCGTTGTTATTGCAGCACTTTTCATGCTCTATCGTCGCAATACGCAGGCATGGGAACGCGCTGCCGGCGCTGAGGACGAACCTGCAGACGAGATTACCGCCTAATGGTGGAATGATCGCCGCATGAAATATAAGTCGCACGTCGAAATCGGCGTGCGACTTCTTTAAACGGAGAATGGAATGGCTGCTGGTCTGATTGATTTTCTCGACCCACAAGCGATCGAGCTTCAGAGCGAAGCAAAAACGAATGAAGAAATCATCCGGATTCTAGCGGGTAAGCTGGAAAAGCTAGGCTATGTAAAGCCAAGCTATGCCGATGCTGTCGTGAGCCGCGAGCTGTCAATGCCGACCGGATTGCCGCTTGAGCGCGAAGAGAACGTTGCCGTGCCGCATACAGATCCCGAGCATGTGCTCAAGGCCGGCATCGCCTTTGCTACGCTGAAATCGCCAGTTGAATTTGCCAATATGGAAGATCCCGAAGAAGCTGTTTCCGTAGGGTACGTCTTTCTGCTTGCCATCAATGACAAGGACAAACAGATTGAGACCTTGCAGCAGATCATGGTGACCATTCAGGATGCCGACGCACTCGATAGGTTAAAGGCTGCACGCACGCTTGAGGACGTTCAAACCGCGCTGCAATAAAGACACCCCGGCCGACAAGCTTAAGTCTACAACTGAATTCGAGACAAGAAAAATACGACATTCGCGCGTTTCGTTAAATGCACGAACATTGGAGGAAACCATGGCTAGAATGAAAACAATTCTCTTCGCTTGCGGCACAGGTGTAGCGACATCTACAGCAGTGAATGCAACCGTGACCGAAGAAATGAAAAAGCGCGGGCTTACCTTCAATGCTCAGCAGGCGAAAGCAACCGAAGTTGCATCGCTGGCCGACAACGTGGATTTCATCGTTTCCACCACACCTATCTCGGCTTCGGTGACCAAGCTCGTCATCAAGGGCCTGCCCTTCCTGACCGGCATTGGCAAGGATCAGGTTCTCGACCAGATCGAAGCGGAATTGCGCAAGTAGGCGTTTTGCCCGGCGGACCTGAGGCAGACGCTAGCGCGCCTCTCATCGCAATTGATCTGAGGTTTGGGTGAACGCTCTTTTACAAGAGCTTGCCTCGATAGGCTGACCGGAACGGGGCAGTTGCTGCCCCGTCAATCTTCCACGAGATTACACAACGGCGGCCACTCAGATAAACTTGCCGAGCTTTTCCGCCGCTTGTCGCAGATCATCAAGATGGGTAAGCCCCTGTTCCAGAGACAGCCGTTGGGTCGGCGCGTGGAACGACAGCGTCGCGCAAAAATTCTGCCGCGCATCCATGACGGGCACAGCAACTGCAATCATGCCTTCAACGAGCTCTTCCTGATCTGTTGCGAACCCACGCACCCTCACAAGCTCGATTTCCTCGCGAAGCATCGTCGTATCGACAATCGTCTTGCTGGTGAAGGACTGCTTGTCTCCGGTGAAGAGATAGCGTTCAAACGCTTCCTCCGAAAGCAGACTGAGCGTGACTTTTCCCGCTGCAGTGGCGTGGAGTGGCACCCGCGAGCCAATATGGAGCGCAATGCGCAGCGGCCACTGCGTTTCGACACGATCAACATAAATCATCGCATCATTGTCGGGAACAGCCAGATTGCATGTTTCGCCGATCTGCTGATTGAGCCAGACCAGAACATTTCTGCTCGGAAGACTGCTCAGCGAAGCATGCATGGCTCCAATTGCCATCTCGCGGAAGCGCGCCCCTGGCAGATAACTTTTCCCATCAATGTTCTTGGCGAGAAAACCCTGCTCTTCGAGATAGGAAAGCAGACGGTGAACTGTCGGCTTGGGCAGTTTGAGTTCATCAATGAATTCGGCAGGCGTCATCGCGCGTCTTTGACGGCCCAGCAACTCAAGAATCTGCAGGTTTCTTATACTTGGACTGGCAATCAGGCTCTTGGATTCATTTTTCATGAAAACACTACGTTACACTGAGATTTCCCGTGGTTTACCTCACCTGCCACACGTATCCAAGAGAATTTAATATCCGGCAATTTCAATGCATTGATGTTTTTTGAGACATAACGTCTCAAAAAACAATTGACTCTCACTCGTTTTGCACCAAGGCTAAAGACACAGCGATCCACAGGAGGAGTGTGGATCGCGCCATAACCGTCAAAACGCAGGAGGGCGTCATGTCGGATACAACTGTGGATGCTGTGAGGAGCAGCAGCCAGAATAACGATGTCAGGAAAGTGGTCTTTGCCAGCCTGATCGGCTCTACCATCGAGTGGTATGATTTTTTTCTCTATGGTGTGGTGGCGGGCATCGTCTTCAATCACCTTTATTTTCCATCGGAGAACGAAACCATTTCCGTCATGCTGGCCTACGCGACATTTGCAGTAGGTTTTGTCGCCCGACCCTTGGGCGGACTTGTTTTCGGTCATTTCGGGGATCGTATCGGCCGGAAGGCGATGCTGATCGTCAGCTTGCTGATGATGGGTGGCGCTACTGTCGCCATCGGGCTCTTGCCCGGCTATCAAACTATCGGTCTGATGGCCCCTGTGGCGCTTTTGTTTCTTCGCATACTTCAAGGCATTGGCATTGGGGGCGAGTGGGGCGGCGCAGTACTCATGGCTTACGAATATGCGCCCAAGGACAAGCGTGGATTCTACGCCTCCCTGCCGCAGATCGGCTTGTCTCTGGGATTGTTCCTGTCATCCGGCGTCATGGCGCTCTTGTCGCTTCTGCCGGACGATCAGTTCATGGCATGGGGCTGGCGTGCAGCCTTCATCGGATCAATCGTCCTGGTGTTCCTGGGGACATGGGTTCGTTCGAACATTCACGAAAGCCCCGAATTCGAAAAGGCCAAGGCCGAATCTCGCGGCCGGGATCAGGGCCTGCCCTTTACCGACATGATCAAGCGCTATCCGGGTAACGTCATTCTCGGCATGGGTGCCCGCTATATCGACGGCGTGTTCTTCAATATCTTTGCCGTTTTCTCGATCCTGTATCTGACCCGTTTTGCCGGGCTTGACCGTACGACAGCATTGTGGACGGTCTGCGCCGCCGCCGTGGTCATGGTAGCTTTCATTCCTCTGTTCGGGCATCTGTCCGACCGGATCGGACGCCCCGTCACCTATGCGTGGGGATCGTTGCTATTGGGTTTGAGCGTTTTCCCGGCTTTCTGGCTCATGTCGACCGGTGAGCCCGTGCTGATCATTCTGGGGGTCGTACTGCCCTTCGGCATCATCTACCCCATGTGCTACGGGCCGGAAGCAGCTCTGTTTGCAGACCTGTTCGATCCGACTGTCAGATATACCGGCATATCCTTCGTCTATCAGTTTTCGGGCATCATAGCTTCAGGTCTGACACCGATGATCGCCACCTATCTGATGTCCATCAATAACAACGATCCTTTCTGGGTATGCGTCTACGTAGTGTTTGCGGCTGCGGTGTCGTTGGCATCCGCTGTTGCAATCGAGCGCAGGCGAAAACGGCTTTAGCAGAACCAGCGGGCTGTAGTGGCAGCAAGACAGGGATCCGTTTCCATCGCACGACACGGATCCTGTCAGGAGGAAGTTCTTTATGAATGAAGTGGCAGATTACATCATAGTTGGAGCTGGCTCGGCTGGTTGCATCGCTGCCAACAGGATCAGTGCGGACCTTTCGGTCACCGTTCACCTGCTGGAAGCCGGCCGCAAGGATAGCAATCCGTGGATTCACGTTCCGGTTGGCTATTTTCGTACCATGCACGACCCCAACTATGACTGGTGTTATCAGACAGAACCGGATTCAGGAATAAACGGGCGCAGCCTGAACTGGCCCCGAGGCAAGGTGCTTGGCGGCTCATCTTCGCTCAACGGTCTGCTTTACGTGCGCGGCCAGAAGGAGGACTATGATCGCTGGGCACAGTTCGGGAATTCCGGCTGGTCCTGGCAGGATGTGGCCCCCATTTTCGAGAGTTTCGAAACGTTTCATCGCCCGGCAGCCACAGACCGTGGTACCATGGGTGAGTTGCAGGTGTCAGACCCGCGCCTGAAGCGGGCAATCTGCGAAAAGTGGATCGAAGCGGCTCGTGCCAATGGCTACGATTACAACCCCGACTATAATGGGGCAACGCAGGAGGGCGTGGGGCATTTTCAGTTGACCATGCACAAGGGACGCAGATGTTCATCTGCGTCCGCATTTTTGCGCCCAATCCGTCATCGAGAAAATCTGACCGTCGAAACCGATGCCCATATCATGCGTGTCGTCATCCAGAACGGTCGTGCGACAGGCGTAGAGTATCGGCGCCCCGACGGCACCCGCCACACGATTCATGCCAGACGTGAGGTCATCTTGTGCGCCGGAGCAATCGGCTCGCCACAGATACTCATGCTGTCCGGTATCGGCCCGGCTAAACAACTTGCTGCCCACGGCATTGCTGTGCATCACGATGCGCCGGAAGTGGGCCAGAACCTGCAGGATCATCTGCAGGCTCGACTGGTTTTCAAATGCAACGAGCCAACACTCAATGATGAAGTTCGCAGTCTCTTCAAGAAGGCTGCCATCGGTCTTGAATATGCGCTGTTTCGAACCGGCCCCATGACGATGGCCGCCAGTCTGGTCTTCGGGTTTGTCAAGACGCGACCTGAACTTGCCACGCCAGATATTCAGTTTCACATCCAGCCATGGTCGGCAGACAGCCCCGGCGAAGGTGTGCATCCCTTCTCCGCCTTCACCCAGTCGGTGTGCCAGTTGCGGCCGGAAAGCCGTGGAACGGTCGCCTTGCGTTCGAGCAACCCGTTCGACCATCCAGTCATTCAACCCAACTATCTGGCGACGAGACACGACCAGCAGACATTGGTCGAGGGAATTCGCATCGCACGCCGCATTGCCCGGACTGAACCTCTCAAATCAGCAATTGCGCAGGAATTCCGACCGACAGCTGATCTGGATGGCGATGATGAATTGCTCGATTGGGCGCGAAGCAATTCCACCACGATCTACCATCCGACCGGCACCTGCCGGATGGGTGTCGATGAACGCGCTGTTGTCGATCACCGGCTGCGTGTGCACGGCATTGAAGGTCTGCGTGTCGCGGATTGCTCGATCATGCCGGAAATCGTCTCCGGCAACACAAATGCACCGGCGATGATGATCGGCGCGAAACTCGCCCAGATGGTCCTTGAAGACAGGAAAAGCGCGTTAACGGCTCAGAATGCCCTCGCGTCAACCTATGAAAAAGTAGCTTAGGAGAATTCACTGCCATGAAAATGACGACGGAAGAAGCGTTTGTTAAGGTTCTGCAGATGCATGGGATAGAGCATGCATTTGGGATCAT
>NZ_VEWK01000020.1 GCF_006376675.1 Brucella pecoris | reverse complement strand
TTGCCGGCGACGGTCACGCTGAATTGCTCGACGACGGCTCTATCGCGATCACAGTTGCATTTCACAATGGCGATGAGCCAATTCTAAATGCCAAACGAGAGACTTCTTCAACGGCCTGCTAGATTTACATGCAGCGGATTAATGCCCCATCCATGCAACACCAGGAACACCTGCAGGCCCCTCAGGAGTCAATGCAACCTCTACAGGAACATTAAATATGAGAGTAATGGCCGAAATATCATTTATAGGGATAGGCTCTCCCCCAACTAACATCAAAAGTCCACCAGAGGCATTGAAATCCCTCGAACCTGATAAATACCTAATATTACCATCTTTTAGTTTTATACGCATTTGAACCTCAACAAAGGATTTGCCCGACCCGAGAGGTTTAACTAAAATTGCAGCCGAAACCAATGTTTTATCAATCAACGAAGCTGGGATATCTATTTGATGCGTGAAGTTATCATTAATCCGAACACGGCCATCTTCCCAAGCTGGAGGGGGCTCAAGCAAGCCGCAATTTCTGTGATACATCCAATTTGCAACTTTCCACCATGGATCGATTGGCACACAAAGAGGGGATTGGCCAGAATCGATAGCTTCAGCCAAAATTTGCCACTGAGAATTATTTATAGTAGGCGAACCGGGCTCTCTGCTTACTTTCCCAGCAAATGCAAGCCAGCCCACGCCTAAAAACCAAAGGACAAATAAAAAAGCGCCAAATCCATCTATAAATCGCGACCGCGATTTAAATGAATTATTATTTGTTACAGAACAAACCACGCCACACATAACGAGGACACACCCAAAAAAACCTACGATTATGTGCCTATGAACAGGAATACCGTGGAGTCTTGCCATATCCAGATTCCATGAATCACTCAACGCAAAGGTATTAAGAAGTACATTAAAAAACAAAATCGAAATGCCAACTACGATTAACGCATTAGAACTGCTTCTTTTAAACTGAAACAAGAAAAAACACGCGAAAAAAATAAATATACCAAATATTATCAAGTAAAATTGTTGAAACTGTAAGTAAGGGCCGGTAATATACCCCCCAAAAAATCCAAAAAAATATTTAACAACAGTGAGCAGTTTAGAAACAAATGTAATATCATCATTACGAAACGGCATCGTTCCAGCCGTCGAGCTAATAAACATTTGCAAGAACTGCCCCAAGCACAAAACGACCGTTAACAAAACAATCAAACGAAACCTAGGTCGACTAACGAATGCCACTAAGATCATTGCTGGCATGGCGGCAAGAACCGCAGGCTTGGAAACCATGAGAATTGGAGTAATTCCAGCCCACCACGGAATTTCCTCCGATTCTTCAACCAAAGCAAGCGCGGTAATAATTGCCACAAAAAAAGCACCAAAATAAGTAAAATTAATAAATGTTCTTGTCTCAAAATCAGCAACTAGCAATACCGCAATTGAAGTAAAAAAGCGCAGGTAATCGCTCCTTACAAGCTTACGAAACTGAGGTAAACAAAAAACACCAACTAATATTCCAGTAAAAAAAATTGAAGACCAAGTGTAAAAATATGGAATCGTCGCAGCAGGCAAATTAAGTTGATTACCGACCAAAGCAATTAATCTTTGCGGAGCAGGAATATAACCAGCATCTGTTGATAGTAACTTCTGCACAAATGATAAAGCATTTGCATTGGGGTAATAGTTAGTGGCCATTTCAGCCCACATCCCACCCCCCAATACCCAGCTTGGTTGCATAAGCAACTGGTAAAATATATAAAAAAGAACAACAAAAATAAAGAAGATTTTGGGGCGCTGATTGTCTGTTAATCGCCCTTCATACTGCATTTTGTTGACTGGGTAAAACCGTACACGCACATCTTTCAGACGCATGATATTTCCATTACTTGAAGTAAGTTCGGAGTTGTAAGTTAAATGACAAGGCTCATTCCGTATTGTACTTCAACCATTCGGCAATCTGATTGTCAGCGAGAACAACCAACGAACTTTCAGGCTTTTGCCTCACTGCTACACTAAAGTAACAACGCAATTGCACATGCTTTGCTTTTATAAACAACCGTTCTGTGAATACCCTTTTACCATTAAAAAATGAACTCAGGAAATGATCCACAGTGCCAGGCTTCATCCGCAAATTCCTACTATGATTGGTATGCATGCGCTCTAAGTCTAAGAAAGTAGGATGGTTAGATATAATACCCAATTAACGTGTAATCGCCTAAAGAACACGGATATATAGCTAATTACTGTACACCAAGATTAGCCACGGGTGTACATCGATCCAAAAAATTTATCAACAGTTTAGATATCATGAAAGACCGAGAGTTGTGATCTCAGTCCCGATTTTCCTCCAGTAATTGGAGGAATCCGAGGGGCAATGCACTGAGTCCCAACATTGGGCCGCGAGTTTTTATCCGCTCCCTCAAATACTATAATTGCTTCCCCATAGCAGAGGGCATTTAGTGCAGACCATATCGGGACGGGATGATTCCATACCGGGCTCTTTCAACGCCTCAATGTAACGGAGGGCGCGCGCCTCATAAGAAGCCGGATCGTTAACGTGATGCAACTCTGGTGAGACAATGCAAATGCGATAGCCCGCCTGTCTAAGCGCCAGAGCTTCATCTGGATGAAGCGGCATACCAGTAAAACTATCAGCCCAGATCCAGTTAATGCTACGGTTCTCACCGTGCAAATAGCTGGCAATGCGTATCGCTGTTTCTATACTTTCTAGCTCTGAAACGCGTACCGCAAAATTTGGCAATCCCTCAAGTGCATATTTACGTATAAAGGGGATGCTTTCATCCAGAATGAAAAAATCGCTAACCCCATATTCAGCAAGCAAAGCAGTAAGGCGAGGCTCCAGCCCCTCTTCCTTCACATTGGCAATTAGAAAGCGATGCCGGTATTGCTTGAGCCAGTCCTGTAGCAGGACCGCGCGAGTTATAAATGGATCATGTGTCACCAATATATCATCACCATGATTACGCAGATCAATCTCCACGCCAAACTGCGGATCTGTATCAGCGAGTTCCGCTACTGTATTGCGGCGATGATGGATGACAATCATGAATCTTGCCCTTGCTGAGCCGCCAACTCGCGACGTAAATCAAAAATATAAGCAAAAGTGCGCCTGATAAGCTTAATGCGCGTTTTCCAGTTGCCACCACCCTTTGCCTCACCGTGAATACGTTTGGCAAAATAGACTGGTACTTCCAGAATGCGATAACCGTGTATCCGCGCTTGGTACAATAGGTATAAATCCAGCGAAAAATCATGCGGCGCGCGGGTCGAGATAAATTCCTGATAGAATTCGCATGAGAACAGCTTTGGCTGCGCATTAACATCATCAAACGGCACCCTAAGTACAACAGACGCAATCGATTGCATGCCAAAAGTAAAAAACCGTTCCAATAACTGGCGATTACGTCTTTTACCTTTTACAATAATCTTTTGCCCAGCATGCTCTTTATAAAGATCAAAAGCAATTAAGACATCGCGCGGGTCTGTCTGCATATCGGCATGCGTCCATGCAAGTACTTCACCACTCGCTGCTTCAAGGCCTCGCAGGATGCCATATCCATACCCTTGGTTAACCGGAACCGTTATAACGCGTATCGCATCGCCTTCCTGCAACTCGCGGCGCAGCACGTCGGCGGTATTGTCCTTTGAGCCATTATCAACCAGCAGAACCTCAACGTCGTCTCGCCCTACAATAATCTCACGTAGACGGGTAACGATAAGCGGAATGTTAAGCGCTTCGTTATAGCAAGGGATCGCAATCGATAGTTTCATGATGCCCAAGGCTCGTTCTGAATAAAGGAAGACCAATATGCGAGTGTATTCTCGTAAGCTTCATAATCACTCGGCGTGCCCCAGCAGTGATACCGCGCAACCTCAGTGACGCGGACGTCCCGTCCCGCATTGATGAGATAATCCATAACCTGGTCAACATAGAACTCGCCGTTGATCCGATCATCGGCAGCAATCATCTGATCGGCCGCAGCGACGAAATCACTACCTCGACGAAACCAGAATGTGCCGACAACAGCGTGATCCTCCATCGGAGTCTGGCTGATCGGCACTTTGATGGAAACACCGGTTGCCCGAGTATCCTGAGCTTTAATCCAGCCATAAGCCTGGGGCTTGGCCAATACAGCCTCATTATGACGAAATGTGAAAATGATAACCTCCGATGCTTGCGCAGCTTTGGCAAAAACCTCCCGGGCTATATCCATACCGTTGTCGCATGCGGCAATCAGCAATGGCTTATCGTTGTTAATCAGCGAACGGGCCAGCAAGCATGTGCTTGCCTGCCCCTCTGTTAATGCATCAACAGTTATAAATTGCGCACGTGGGAAGCGTTCGCGCAACACATCGCAAACACCATCCCTGACATGGAAGTCGCGCGCAACAAAAATGAGATGCGTATCATCCGCATCAACATTCACCGGTAGATCTTCAACCGCCGCGACAACCATGGGCACATGCGCGTTGCGATGCCGACTGGAGACAGGAATGATAGGTTTATGCGTTTTGTAGCCTGCCTCGGAAAAGCGTGAGCCCGCACCGGCCATGGGGATAAGAATGTTCATGATTGGCGCTTCCGTGCGATTGCGGTCCAATAACGGTATTCGTCAAGATCCTCGGGAGTGCCCCATTGGCAAAAATGTGAAATGCCCTCAGGCACTGCAACTCGCAAACCGTCACGTATGAGGTGATTGTATACCATGCTGACGTAATACTCGCCGTTTAAGGAGTCGCCCGTATCCATTAACCGAGTGCAATACTTCTTCATTAGTCCACCAGAGTGGAAGTAATAGATACCTGGCGAATGTAACGCCTTGGTCTTGTCAGCTTCAAAACTATACTTTTCACGGATTTCGATCAAATTACCTTGCGCATCAACCCGACAAGAGGCGTAAAGATTTTTCACAGGCAACAGATGCGGATGAAACCCCTTATAACATGGTACCGCTCCAAGATAATCGTCAACTGCCATTGCGGCCTTGAATGCGTCGTAATCCCAACGCATGTAATAGTCGCAATAACTGACTAATACCGGACGATCATTGTCAATTTCATCCGCGGCTGCCATTAGCGCTGCAACCGGCCCCAACTTGGCACCTTCTGTAACCGCAATTCGGCCATTTGGGCGAAGATCGGTTAGAATCTGCGCCATAGCTGTATTTTCAATATGCTCACGTCGGCAAATAAATAGAGGTTCTTCTTCGCCAGGAAACATCCTTAGCACCCACTCGATCATGGGATGATCATCAATCTTAATCAGGGGCTTTGGATCAGTGTAACCCACGCGTGCAAAGCGTGAGCCTTGACCTGACATGGGAATAACAAGCTGAAGTTTCATGTTTGAGCTACCTTTTGGCGGTGTTTTTCCGATTCCATACCAACCAAAACGGCCTTTTCCGCATCCTCGATAAAATTAAGGGTTAATCCCACAGCCGGAATCGCATGCAATAAATAGGAATAAGCCTGCGCCGTCTGATGACCCGCTATCGAAGCACTCAATTCAGGACTATATTGATAGACAGCTTGATCGGGAAATAGCAGTCCCTCATCGTGAAAATCACCAGATGTATTCAGCGGGAATACAGGCAGAGACGGAAAAAGAGCGCGCGCCTTTTCGTTGACCGCAGCATGCAGTGCATAAGCTGCCTCCGGAGTATCCGCTGATATGACTAAACCATGGTTCTGCAGAAAAATGATGGAGGTTTCCGTCAGCTCTAGATGATCAGTGATCGCCAATGTCAACGGTAGACCCGGTGTAGCATAATCAACCCATACAGCCTCAGGAATAGTACGGGCAAGCAAATCTCTTCCTTCAACTGAACAGGTCAGAATGTTCGCCCAGATAGAATGTGAATGCACGACGCATTCGCCCAATAAGGCATGAAAGCCCGATTCAATAGATGGACGATGGTGTGTCTCACTTTCTTCCAACAAGCACCTCATCAAAAGGTTATTATAATCCGCTTCTGTGCGGCAAGTTCTAAGTCCATTGATCAACCGATGTTTATCAACCGCTAAAAATCCCGTATTAGCCTCGATGGCATCTAGATTAATACCTGAAGCCTTAATGTACATAAGATCGCTATCATTCATCTTGAGTGATGTGTTCCCACCACCCCCTTGCACAAAGGAAACATCTGCACCTAGGCGACGTGAAATAGCGGCAAGTTGCAACAACTCAGTTTTCATCAAGTGATTTCCACCCATGGAACATGCAGTAGCTTAAGATGAGTTGGATGACGCCTATCCAACCGGTGTGCCAATGCGGATCATAGACACCAAACTCCTCCAGCCCTCCAACGTGCTTTTCCGCTAGCGCTAGAATATCTTCAAAATCCACAGGCACTTTGAAATCAAGAACTTGCCTGTCATCATTGTCGTAGTAATGGTGAACGTCTGTTGAAAGGATAACATGCAGATCTTCGACAAGAGGATCAAGGAAATATGAATTGGAAAGCGTGACCCGAAGCCATTCACGCAATTCTACCGCAGAGTTACCGATCATTACGTCAGAGATCGGATCGTGCACCATCATAGACACCACGATATCAGCGTATTTCTCCTGTGTTGTAATATATTTGGCTGAGTCAGCCTCCCTGCGTTTGACAGCCGCGATGACTGTTTCCTTAGTATAATTACGCTTTTGCATATCTCGCATCACCTTGCGATGCAAAAGCAGTGATGGATCGGGCTTCACGAAGACCTTGAGATCAAACAACTCACGCGCGGGCTGCAAGTAAAATGTATGGAGTCCTTCCAGAACCGTGACAGATTTGGGGTGGATTGCCAACTCTTCAGTAAAATGGCCAGTATTGTGGTCATAATGTCGTCGCTTAATTGGCCGATTCTGACGCAAGGCATTCAAATAATGCAGTTCATTATGCAGTTCGTTAGCGCGCGGATCAAGATGAGTTAGCTCGCTCCACCGATCATGACCCCGTTGCCATTTATGCATATCATCACCGCAAACAACCGCGACATGCCGAGACCCGAACAGATCAGAAATTGCCGCCGATACAGTTGATTTTCCGGCACCTGAATCGCCAGCAACACCAAACATGAAGGGGCGCGCTGAGAACTTTCGCTGACGTGGCGAGTAGATACCACGATAATACATTATGCAGCAGCAAATTAGCAGGAAGGTCTGCAAGGTCGTAAAAACAAGATTCAGAACGACCTCAGCGTGTATGCCGATGCCTTGCAGATAGTTAAATAATGCCCCCAACTCACCAGTCTGCGACCATTGCCAGACCGTGGCGAAATCTGAAACCGGCGTCAAAGCAAAATAAGCCAGATAAAACACCTGAAAGGCAGCAAACGGCAGCAAATATGAAGGATCAAGCCGCACAAAGAAATACACGAAGAACGGCAAAACCCAGAAGTACCATCCCGGTGACGGCACAACAAACAACAGAATAATGCCAAACGCAAAGCCCGTAAAAGTCAGGAAACGGTCGCGATTATGAACCCGAATATGCATTGAATAGGCGATCAGACACAATAGAAGCGCCGGGATCAAATAAACAGCCAGCCCCGGTTGAGAGGTTGGAATGGCAGCGAGCCAAATCTTGTCCTGCTGGTGGTTTTGTAGCACCATATTGATGAAACCTGCACTTCCAAGGAAAGGTAGGTTGGTGATGACAAAAACCGCTATCGTAATCAGCAAAAAGCGTGCAACCGCCCATAAACTCCACTGATATTGCCAAATAAAAACTAATGCAAACGGCAAAATTAGCAATGTTTGTGTTTTCGCGCCAAGGGCAAGCCCAAATGTTACTGCCGCCAATGTTGGGCGACCGGATGTAATGCAATATACACATAGAAATTGCAGCGCAACGGGGATTACATCGAGCTGGCCATGTATATAACTTATATAAAACAAAACAGGCGATGCCCAATAAAGCCAAAGAAGAATATCAATTTTTTGGCGCATCCAGCGGCACAAGATCAGAAATATAACCAGATCTGCCGCTAAAAGAGGAAGCCGATAAATGAGCAATAGTGCAGGCCGTGATAATTCGACAAAACCGGCCCAATAGACCAGAGTTCGCGGCAACGCCATTACATACAGCATCGCTGCAGGATAAGGAAAACTTACCTCCTGTCCAGCCTGCCAAAAAGTCTCATATGTGTTAGCAAGAGGGTTCGCGGCGAATGATTCGATAAATGGAATAAATAATTCCGTCATATACACCGAGCCAAAACTGGCCGATGCAACTAGCTTGAGTAAAAGAACACCCCAGAAAAAAGGGGAGCGCGTGACCTGCCCGGTCCATTCCAGAATTCTAGCACGAAACTGATAACGATCGACTGGAGTTGTATATTTCATTACCGGAATACTAGATATCTTGTGCCGATGAAGTTTGTGCAGGTTGTCAGAATGATAGACATTCCGTTCGCAACGAGCGGGTTGATCCGTGCGTCAGCAACTAATACGTGAATAGCGAGAAGCCCCAAGCACAAAGATGTCATATATACAACGATATAGCCAGCAATAATACTAGGACTAGAAGGCGCTGTAGCTCCAAAAGTCCAACGTTTGTTAAATATATAGCCAAAAGCCAAACCTACTAAAAACCCCATAGCAGAAGCAGGCATATAGCCCAGCATCTTACCGGAATATAAGCCCGTAAAGACCAGATAGTTGATAAAAGTCGAGGCACCGCCCACGATGAGAAAGCGCATTAGTGGCGTTGTCATAATCCGTTGCGCAATCACGATGCTTCTTCCGGTTTATCAAGGCAGACTAGATAGGGCCGAATGCCAAGAGCGGAAGCCCCCTGTATATCTTTGCGCAGATCGTCACCAAGCATAATGGCTTCAAAAGCGCCAATCCCCAGCTTGCGTAATCCGGCTTCAAACATACGAGGATCTGGCTTTTCAACGCCGGTTTCTTCAGATGTCACTAGATGCGTGATCCTATTTTCCAATCGCAGACGCTTTAGCTTGTCGATCTGCACATGCGCCGTCATATCAGTAACAACACAAACCGGTATATCTGCATCATTGCAACGCTCAAGGAGCCGCAACGCCTCCTGATCTGCTGTCATATGTTCGATAAAAGACTGCCAATAAATACGATCAAGCTCACGCGCAGCCAGAAAGGGTGCGCGCCATCCCAGCTCCTCCCCCATAAGCTGAAAGGCAAATAGCCGAGATCTTCCAGCGCCTTGGCTAGCTAGACGCGCTGTGACTCGATTGCGAGCATTTCGGTAAAGATTAAAGAATGCTTCCTGTTCCAGCCCATAAGATGCATACTCAAAGGCAGTTTTCAACGCATATTGGTGACAGGGCTTATAGGCATAAAGCGTTCCATCAAGATCCGTAAGTACGCCTTTTACGCCATCGAGCGAAATCTCTGAAAAACATGCAGCACTCGGCTGATCGCTACGCATCCTATAGAATCCCGCTGTCATGATAAAGCCCGGCGCGATATAGCACTGGCCACCCGCAGTGTAAACGGGGTAATCCCCCCGCCATGGCATTGACTTAATCTAGCCAATTGGCTGAAAACGGGAATAGAAAGCTGAAATTGAATCGCACCGATGAATGAGATTTGTAAGAAATGTTAAGCCAAGCCATTGACGTTAATTGCGTATTTGGGCGCGATCATTATCGCCACTTGACTGAAATTCTAATTCCAAGCCTTCTTAACGCCACCAACAAACACATCCGCTTCAATGTGGTTAATTACGCCGGCCCTTCCGATCTGGATACCTTCTCAGGTATGCCGGAAAGGGTCGAGGTATCTATCATTCGGCAAGAAACCGGAAAAGCAATCGGGTTTGCTGAAGCGCACAACCTGCTCGCCAAAAGCGTACAGTCGCCTGTTTTTATAATTATCAATCCAGATTGCATACTTCATGACAGCGCGATTGATCAATTGATTGACAGATATGATGCAACAAAAAAGCCTGTTGGTATCGTCGAGGGGCGCCAATGGCCATTTGAACACCCAAAGGAATATGATCCGCTTGACCTCACCACCCCGTGGGCAAGCGGCGCTTTCTGTCTTTTTGACACAGAACTTTATCGTTCAATCGGCGGGATGGATGAACGCTTTTTCCTTTACCTCGAAGACGTAGATGTAAGCTGGCGCATGTGGCTTCGGGGGGCATCAGTGGTTTATGAGCCGCGAGCGGTCACAACTCACTTCACGGGTGGCTATTTTTATAGGAATGATCTTGTTGAGAACGAGAAATTCTTCTCAATACGAAACTTTATTCTTTTGTCACGTAAATTCTTCGGTGAAGAAGGCGAGGAAAAAGCTCTTGAGATGCTAAAGGACTTTCCCGACAAGGAAGTCGTCGCGGCGGCGGTCAAGGATGTCAATGAAAACTTTCAGTCTCTTCGCCACATCGAAGGTATTGATCTAACTAAAGCGCCTCAGATTAAAGTCACAGGCATAAATCAGTTTCACGAGATACGCTCATGAGAATTCACGTTGCCGCACGAAACAAAGTTTATGCTCAACAGTTTGCGAAAAATAACCCAAATGCCGAAAATGTAATTCTGCATCGTGGGTCCAGTTCGCTATTCACTCTCTTGCAAAGCATAATCGATGGCGAAGACGATTATGCCCTGTTCGTGCATGACGATGTCTTTCTGCCAATATCAATAAACGATTATGTTTTGACTCTCATTGATGAACTCAACACCAACTGGCCCAATTGGGGTATCTGCGGAAATGCCGGAATAACCGCTCCAGCTTTGGCGGGCGGTGGACGAGCCTGTCGCTTTCTGTTTGATCCGCATGGTGGCCCTTCGCTAGGCGGGCTCGTTCTTCCTGCCGAAACGGTTGACGGCAATACCATTTTGCTAAACTGCCGGGCACTCCGGAATGCCGCCGTTCGCTTGCCTTCTTTTGAAGGGTTCCAATTCTATGACATCAGCCTGTCAGTGGAAACACTCGCTGGCGGCTTGGCGGTCCTGCTGGCCCCGCAACTCGCCTGTTACCATAATAGTAAGGGTAACCAATCAGAGTTTGATCGAGCTTTCGGCTCAAAAGCACTGATCGAATACCTTTCCGGCAAGCTCGTAAATCGCTCTGTTAACTCGTTGAATGGCATACTCAAGTTACCTTTCACGGGAGAAAAGCAAGGGCAATTCGATATTTGCACCACCTCGCTGAGAAACGCGGCAGTAGGTCGACCCGAAGCGAAGGTCGCGTTTGTTATCAGGTCGCAGTTCCGCAATGTTCCTTTGCTTCTACGCGCTATAACCAGCACACTGGCTTTCGCTGCGGCTACTGATAATAGATCAATCAAAACCTATGTCGTAACTGAAAATTCTGACCACGCTGCGATTGCCAATTTCCCCACTAACGTCGGTATACTTGCAGCTGATTGCCCTGCTGCGACGGATACCAGAAACCATCTGATTAATGCTGCAGTTAATTCAATCAGCGAGGATTTCGTTCTATTCCTTGATGATGACGATTGGGTGTTTCCCAACGAGGCCGCCTACATCGCTGACTTGCTTACGTGCCTCCCGCCCTGCGCGAGCCTTGTGGTTGAGAGCCAGCGCTTTTCGGAGGCGATTATGGTCGCTGGAGAAACTGATTGGCGCAATTCATCGCTTCGTCCGCAAAGACGCTTTGTTGCACAAGACTGGCCGAAGAACTTCACCGGGAATAACTATATTCCGATGTGCGGTGCGTTCTACAGTCGAATCGTATTGTCGCAACAGCCAACCGAGACCTACGAAAAGATAACCTATCACGAGGACTTCACCGTCTCTCTTTTTGCATTGCTTAACCCAAATTCTGTGTTTTTCAGCGTCCCCAAGCTAATATCCGGCATCTCAATTCGTGACGTTAGAAGCAATGTAGCCAACACCGTTAATGTAACTGATCGGACAAAGTGGAACCAATCACAGGCAGAGTTGGCGCATTACCTCTGTGCAAACTCGACTAACAACGTTGCCTACTCAATTGGTGATGCTTTCGCATCCAGAGCTGGATACGCCGGCGGTCACGTCGTTGGACAACAGAACGCGCACCTTTCTTGGTTGGATCGAAAGAGCATAGCCAGCACCCGATTTATACATGGTTTAATGGCCGGCATAATTCGCCCCGCCGACTACTCATCAAACCTTAAGCGTCTGGGGTCTGCAATCAAGTCAGACGGTGTTCGCGGAGGAGTTAGAGCGATCGCAGAAATGCGAAATTCTTCAAACAGCGAAAACCAAGGTGTCGACGAGATATCCTGAAAACACGAAGGTATACAGCAGCGGATATCCAGTGAGGTGAATATCACCAGCCGTTCTTATGCTCCAATTGGCGGCGAAATTTTCGCCGCCAAATCTCATTGCTGGCCTGAAGGAAGCGTGATCATCACAGGCTCTCCAGGCCACGGATAAGGCGAACCAAAATATCGATATCGACGTCACTATCGGCAATAACCCGGCGACCGTTCGCACAGATAATCTCAAACTGCCCTTGGCGCATATGCTTCTGAACAGGCCGTTGTTTGAGAACCTTTTTCCACTATTCGAACCGGTACAAAACCCGTTCCTGCGCTTTTTCCATTCCAGATTCCATAAGCGCCTTCACGAGCCAGTTTGCGCCATTAAAATAATTGCGCTGGAAATATACTGTGGCGACGGGCAACCGTCGTGACGCTGTCCTCAGAGCTATAGCTTTCTTCAACAATCTGTCGTTTGGCGGTGGCGCTAAAACGGCGACGACGACCAGTGTCGACAACCTCAAGTACGTTCAAATCATCATAAGTCGTATCGGTGTCCATACGACCTATAATCAGACCATTTGATCTTGCCCCGTTGAAATAATCCATTTTGAAGTAAGCTCTGGCCCATTGAGAGGACCAGAGAATGAAGCGCAACCGTTTTACAGACGAACAGATCATCGGCATTCTGAAGGAGCACGAGGCGGGCACGCCTGTCGCGGAGCTTTGTCGCAAGCACGGCGTCAGCGATGCCAGTATCTATAAATGGAAAGCCAAGTTCGGCGGCATGGACGTGTCCGAGGCCAAGCGGTTGAAGACGCTGGAAGACGAAAACACGAAGCTGAAACGGCTCCTGGCAGATGCGATGCTCGACAACGCCGCTTTGAAAGACCTTTTGGGAAAGAAGTGGTGACGCCCGCAGCAAGGCGGAAAGCTGTCGCTCATCTGATGGATCACCACCAGATGAGCGAACGGCGGGCGTGTAAAGCCACGGGCTTTTGCCGTATGACGATCCGTTACGAAACCAGGCGCAGCGATGACCATGACCTTCGCGAGCGGATGAAGGAGCTGGCGCATGAACGTCGCCGCTTTGGATATAGACGTCTTCATGTGCTGCTCAGGCGTGAGGGTCACCTTGTGAACCACAAGCGGCTCTTCCGGCTCTATCGGGAGGAGAAGCTGACGGTACGCAAGCGTGGCGGGCGTAAGCGGGCGATAGGCACCCGAGCGCCGATGTTGATCCCGACGACTGCCAATGTTCGCTGGTCGCTGGACTTCGTGTCAGATCAGCTCACCGATGGCCGCAGGTTCCGGGTGCAACCCGCGACGTGATGCGGTGCTGCGCAGCCGGAACGGCTCCGCACCGCAACCCGCCGCTACCGCCCCGAATACAGCAACCCAAAACCGCTGGAGCGAACGCAAAACTGGATAAAACTTGGGGGCAACGTCACATTAAATTCGCATCACAAGGCGGCCTTCGCCGTATGCATACGTTATTCACGATCGACTTATTAGACGTCTTTAAGAAAAATTCCATCTTCACGCCGATTGACAGACACTATTTTGCCGAACTTGTACGCTGCCAATCTTCAACCAAAGCTTCAATCTTTCGCTGCGCCTCGGCAATCATTGGGGAGTAGCGCTGGTTTTCAAAACCCCAAAGCGTCGACGTCGCATCCTCTTTATGACCAGCTACGAATGGCACAGCCACAATTACCCGAAGGTCTTTGTGACCCTCTAAATATCTGTCAACCGTGTTCGTTACAGCATCAGTGTCAAGTGGGTCCCATCGCGACAATAGTTTCAACGCGCTTTCATTATATATATTGAATACGGTGCTGGTCATCTTATTGATAGTAACGTAAGTGCGTCCACCAACGTGATCGACAGAAAGAACCTTCGCTTCGGGATGAACATCAGCCATCAGGCCTGAAAATATATCCCAATCTGATTCGCGCTCATCGAGATATGCAATAACCTCAGAAAGGAGGCCATTGAAATTCTCGGGCAACTCTACATCATCTTCAATGACAATCAGCCGGGGTAACTCGTTCACGCGCGCATATCGAGATAATGCATTAAAACTGCCCCCACAGCCAATCCAACCTACACTGTGACGAATTCCGTCAAATAACTCACAACCATCCGGCAGCGTTTGAGCTATTATCCTGCGCCGTTCAATCGTTTCGGGCAGCGAAAGAGCGAAAAAATTACTCTTTCGGGCAATATAAATCGGACGGCTCAGAATAACATTGGCTGGAAGGACCCCAATTGCCGTCAGAAAGCGGTCCATCATGAAATTGAAACGTGCAGCACTGACAGAAACGGCGGTTCCAATAGCTTCATTTGTCATTTCTAGATTCTGGAGCATCTCTGACGCACAGATCATCATGTCATCGATAGACCCTTCACCAAAGAATTTCACAGCACCTTCTAGTTCAGGATACTCGTCCTGATCAGATGTTCCCTCGGAAAGAACCGGCACGCCCAAGGAAATGCACTCGCATATACGAGGCATTTCTAATAAAGCACCTTCATAGTAATGAATATTGATAACAATTTTTGATTCTTTGATGACAGCATAAAGCTCATCGCCAAATAGATCGTTACATATTCTAATTCTATATTTTTCCTGTAGTGTCTCAAGGAACCTTCGCCGCCTAGGGCTGCTTAAACTATCGCCATAAAACACAAAGTCATATTTTTTGGGCGTTGCACTACCTACAACAGCCTCATTCAGCGAAGCACCAATAGGCATATAATGTACATTTGGATATTTCAGGCCATTTTTTGCTAAGAAATCAATGTTTGTTAAAGAGTATTCGATTACTCCTAAAGAATCTTTCAGAATTTCCATATATTGTGGAGTAAACCATCTTGAGCTCACCGACTGTTCAAGCTGAAATATCACACGTTTATTTGCTGGCGGAAGGCTCTTGAACATCTGTGCACATAGAACTATATAAAAATCATGATCAAAACTCTTTAAAGAGCCCATTATGATTTCGCTTTCGATTCCGTGGCTTGTTAGACGTTCAGATATTGCCCGAGCGATGAAAAGGGTATGAGGTGTGCAGAGAATCCCCCAAACAATACCGTTTCGGTTCGTGAGCCGTTTGCGCAATTTTACATAATGATGTTCACGTCTGTACCATTTCAGGCGTTTGACCAACCCCGAGACATCCCCTCGTGCTAGATAGCGTAACGCATTGGTCACCTGTCGCAAGAGGCTCGCGAATTTCGGCATGGCTATTCATTACCCTATAATTTCAACGAAAGATTCACTTGTGGAGAAGTTTCAACGATGACAGTTGGCCTCTTAGAACACTCATTTAACCGAACTTCATTTGCCTAAAGACAACTTCATTCGCCAAAATAGCTCGCTAACACCTCATCAGGAGATCCGTCCATTTTGACTCGTCCATGTTCGAGCCAGATTATTCTATTGCAGTTTTTCTTCATAAGATCCTTTGAATGGCTCGCGAGAACGAGTATTTTCGTAGAGTCTACAAGGTCGCGCATACGCATGTTCGCGCGTTCTTTGAAATCTTCATCCCCTGTCGAAAGCCATTCGTCCATGATCAGAATTTCAGGTCGAACCGCGGTTGAGGTCGCGAATGCCAATCTTAACTGCATACCGGATGAATAAGTGCGGAATGGGACATCCAAAAATTCACCTAGTCCGGAAAATTCTGCTATCTGGTCGAACTTCTCGGCAATTTCTTCGGGTGACATTCCCATCATCGCAGAGCGCAGACGAATATTCTCCCGGCCTGTAGCATCTGGATCTATTCCCAGATTGATATTGATCAAGGATACGCAATGGCCATTAATTACAGAACTTCCATGTGTTGGTGTATAAATGCCCGATAAGACACGCAGTAGCGTGGTTTTTCCTGATCCGTTGTGACCAATCAGTCCAATTCGGTCGCCATCTCTGAACGTCATAGATACATCATCAATGCCGCGTACAATCACTAGGCGATCACTTCGCCTTTCGATTTTTCCGCCTGTAGCGATACTAAGAACCCTGTTTTTTAATGAACGGCTGGTCGAATTATAGATAGGAAATTCGACACTCACATTCTGAAGCTGAATTAAACTCATTTTCTACAACCAATACGCTACGCGCCAGCGATATCGTCCAAAGAATAAGATGGCGACGACCCAACCAATTATCGCGCAAGCAAAACCGAAGGTCCAGTCAAGTAGGGACGGGGATGCGCCAAATAACGGAGCTCGTACAAGCTCGATGAAGTGATAAAATGGGTTCAACTCGATAAAAGCCTTAGAAACGTGGTCGGGTAATATCTTAACCATCCACATAATGGGAGTAGCATAAAATAATACCTGCAAAATGTTCGTAACCACTTGCGTCATATCGCGGAATCTAGCGCAAAGAACCGCAAGAATGAGCATCATCCACGATAAATTGAGACATAAGAGGATAAAACCAGGAATAGCCCAAAGCGCATTCGGACTGACCATTCTACCTAAAACAAGAAGAAGGATCGGAAAAATAACAATATTATGGGCAAATATTATTATATTTCTCCATAGAGCGCGCATGACATGCGTAAACAACGGCATTCGAACTTGTAAAATTATGCCGTCTGATGATGTAAATGTTGTGCATCCCTCATTCAGACAAGTCGAGATAAAACCCCATGTAATAACGCCAGCACAAAGATATGGCAGGAACTCGCGCATTTCGCTTTGAAAAAGCGTCCCAAATATCAAACCCAGTGCGCCGATAAACACAGCCATATTCAAGGTCAACCAAAAGGCACCGACTCTGGATCGCCTATAACGCTGTGCGACGTCTTGCCATCCGAAAATTAACGCCAAGCGATATTTCGATAGAGCCTCCGAAATGTCCCCTATGGCAACCTTAGCTCCTTCGGTTGGCTCTGCCGTTACAACCTCATGAGGCACTTCTGCTCTAGATATCTCAATACTCATGATTTTTTCCGGGCCAATCTGCTATTTGTCACGACAGCCATCTTTTCGAATAAATTTAGTAAATCCGCCGTAGCGTAATTGACGAAATGTAACTGTTAAGTCAACTCCGTCGTTGCTGGCGAATGCGGCACATTTAGGACCCATTCGATATCATCGAACTTCGCAGCGGAGCCGAAACCAGGCAGAAACCTACTTCTCTAAATAGGTCAAGTTTCCCGAACTATCCCTCAAAGTATCTAAGTTCGGCTACTGCATTATATATCGTGCATCATTTCCTATGGTGGAAGCGCACAGAGCACCGGATTATATCGCTTCCCCTCAGTTGAAAATTACTTTTTCTCTCGCAACCGGCTGGTGCACAGGTGTGATTGAAACATTTTGCAGCGGTTTGCAACAGGCCGAAACAATCATCCAGTGCGGAATTGTAGCCGATGAAAAACTGTGACGGCAAACTCGGGGCGGCTCAACAGCATAAGTTTATTCAAATTTTACGGTCGATAATGAAAATAGGCGAAAATTATTGTTGAGCATATCATTCACGAACAATTTTCAATGTTCGATAACCAGTAGCAATGCCGGGCGACGCTTCGGCCTTGCTATGTCGCCCGCGTCCTTCTCGCGGCCCATACGCGTGATGGCTGAACACCGGCAATGGTTCTGTCACCTTGAGCTGTCATTTACTCTGTATCGATCACCCAGTCCCAGCGAAAGCCGTTTCTGCCCTGCTCCCACCGGTAACCGTAAGGATTGCAGACGATGCGGCTTTGACCGATCTGAATGTCAAAGGCATGATGCGTATGGCCACAGATCCATATATCCGGGGCCTGTTCGGAATGCAGGATGTCATTGAAGGCCTCTGCGCCACAGGCAAACAGAAAATTTGCCTCTTGCCCCACATAGACGGGCGGTGTGCAATCTGGATGCGGCATGTGATGGGTCAACACCACAGTGGAGCCATCAAACGGTTCTGCCAGCTTTTGTCGGATGTAAGCTGCATCTGAACGATGCAGTTCCAGCATATCCTCCGGCGTGAACCGTTTGCCATCCTGCATGGAGATGGCATGAAAATCATTGAGCATCTGACGCGTCATCCACATTTGCTGCGGCAAATCAGACTTCGCGGGGAGTTTCATCAGGAAATCGACCCATAGGCTTGCGCCAATGAAGCGCGTATTGTCGATAATCACCGTATCTGCATCGAGACAATAAAACCGCTGCGGCCATTGCAGAGAAAGCGCCTCGATTGCCTTGATCGTCTGCCTGTCGCTCTCAAGCGAACGGTCCCGATCACCGATAAGCCATTTGTTCTGATAGAACTCGTGATTTCCGGGGACATAGATAATTGGTTTCTCGTAGCGCCTGATCAGGAATTCCACCGTTATGGGTAGATCTGGCGCCGCAGTGAGATCGCCAGCAATCATAATCACATCGCAATTCGGTGCTTCTTCCCGTGTTGGATAAGCAACATCCTGCAGTTCATTATGCACGTCAGACCAGATCCAGAGTTTCATGCCATTTTCCCCTTATTCCTATCCGTATTATTGAAGCCGTTTTCGTGTCAGGTTTTTCCAAGACAGGCATCCGCGTCTCTGGCAGACGTGCAGAGACGCCGATACCGGCTGTCCTGCCGATTGATGTGCGCAGCCTGATCAGTTTCATTCTTTCTCATTGCCCGATGTCTTTTTGGCCAAGCCGATAAAAGCGACTGAAGGTGCGGGCATAATTTCTGTCGAGATCGAGTAACCAGAGCTCGGACGTGATGCCATTGGGCACGATGTAACCAAGATGAGGATGTTCGAATAATACGCCTTCGAGACATGTTGCTGGTCGTTTGCTCAGCTTCCAACTTGTGATTGCTGGCGAATTTGCCAGTGTCCGCTCATCCGGATAATCACCCTGGAATATCCGCTCGAGATCATCGACCAGAGCTTTCAGCATCCTGATTTCGAGTTCGAGCTGTTCGCGATTGTATTTTCCGTTTTCGATTATGACTGTCATGACGTGTTCCTGATGTATAAAAAAATGAGGGATCGTTCGGGCGCGCAATAACGCGCCCGGGATTGGCGTTTCCTGATTTCCACGCATTTGATTGTTATTGAGAGCAAAAGCTGAGCTGTTCAGCGTAACAAAGACATCCACCCTGATATCTGGACAGAAGATACTCCGCTACCTCAGCTTGACTTTGTACATTATGCGGCGAAACAAAGTGCCTGAACCATGCGTTTTAATCGCCCTGGTGGTATTTTAGGAACGTCGCGGTTTGACGGGGAGTGTCGATAAACGTCCTGCTGCCATAAAACCATCCGCACCGCACCGATGGCGTCGGAGAATGTACAGTCGGTCTTTTTGTACCAAGCGGCGGCGTAGGGAACGGTATTGTGTCTAATCAAGTCGCATGCCCATAAAGTTACAAGGCTGTAGAGAGCCAGCAACGACGGGGTTGCGCGGAGAATGGCCTTATTGTTCCACTGCCTTTGCGTTTCCACACCAAGATGGGTACGGACTTCAGCGAACGTCACTTCGATCTGCCATCGTCTGACATACAAAGCGATGATCTGAACTGGATCGAGATCAATATCGGTGCTCATGAATGCCTGCGGATCACGGCGGCCTGAAGGATCACGAACAAGAACCCAGCGAATTGCTTTTGGTGGTGTTCCGCGTCGATACCAAAGCGCGGTTCCTGATGTGATATCGAGCGTTTTGTCTGTCTGCTTGCCATACCATGATGAAATAATGATGCGCTGCCATTTAGTGCTGGCATCTTTCAGCACGATTTTGAGTTTTGGCAATGGTTGGCCTTTCTGTGCGGGTCGACCGACGGTATGCTCATGCCGCGGTTCTGGCGCAGCGAACAGATTGGCGTCGAGGCGCAAACGGGTGATCAGAGTTGCTCTGTCAGGCAATGCTTCTGCCAGCGTATGGACTGCGAAACTGCTGTCTCCAATAAAGATAATACGCCGCTCCGGTAACCATCGGCATATCTGTAAAACGCCTTGTCGCGCCCAGTCGGTCAGCATCTTGTGCTTTCGGCATAGCCTCTGACTGTAGCGCTCAGACGGACACAGCAGCGTCAATACCGGCAATGCCTTGACGCATCGCGCCCATGGAACAGGAGAAAGAACCATAAAGCTCAGCCAGCGCAACCCACTGGCTTTGACGAAATGTCCATGACTGGAGCGGACCGGATCTCGGTAAATACCCCGCGCCGTAATGCGCGGCCCCCAACGCCGCTCGATCGTATCGTCCATGCCGATCACGATAGGGCCTTCGGGAACAAGTTGTGCAACAACAATGGATAAGAGCCGGGCTGCAATGATCGTGAGCTCCATCGGGCACGGTTGAGAAGTTGGTGGAAGGTGGAGAAGTTGGCTGCATCGGCACGGCCGGTAATCCGAAGGCATGACGTAACAGTGCGCTTTCCTGGCGAAAGGAGCGCCCCCATGACGAGGACCAGTAAATGGTTCCATGTCGGGCTGGTGAATTCGAAACGGAAAGGCGACAGCCATTGCTCGAGGCAACGGGGCACGACATCTCCGGTCTCATCGTTGCGATCATATCGTCTGGTCATTCACCAGTGAGAATCCGATCAATTGCGAGATACAAGGCCCGCAGATGCGGCAAATTGATTCATCACACTCGCTTCAAACCTGCCGTTAAACCCAGCATTTTTTGTACAAAGTCAAGCTCAGCTATTTTGCTTTAACCTTCGTTCTCATTGGTTGGCCGTTAGCTTAGTATTGAGATGCCGGATACTCCTGTTCGTCCGCATCGCAGCAAATGTTCGCGCTGCTGTATAACGGATAAGTCCGTGACACGCAGTTTCACAAGCTTCGCACGACGCATCGACTGATTGGCCCCTGTCTGCTCAGCGCAACACGTTATCCGGCGTCAAAATCTGAATCTCCGGCCCAGACTTGCTGTCGAGTGCTTCAACCGCCATCTTCGCGATCTCTTCACCAATCAGCCGCGCTTGCTCCTCTACGGTTTTCGCGAATGTGTCGCCAAGCCATATGATGAGTTCTTCTCTGAGAGCCTCTTGCACGCCCAACACTTTTTCCGCGATCTCCGGGATCCCCAGTAGCCCATCGAGATCGGATAGCGCCCAGACCCCCTCCTCGGGTTGGCTTTCACTAAGCAATGGGTCGATCAGCACGAATTCGTAGTGATCGATATCAATGCCATAATACTGTTGTGCGAGCCGCCCCCACAATGCTGAGGCGGTCGATGCTTCAATGCGCCACTGATCCAGAGCTCTTTTATGCGCGCTAACGCCATAAATCAGACTGAACACCCGAAGGCGTGTGCGTTCTTGTTCATAGAACATCAATTCGAATGTGTAAGGGCCTGCCGGGAGTTCCGAGGCGCTCCGGTCTATATCATTTTCATCTACGAGAGATTTCGATGCGACAGACTCGATGACGTTACTAAAAGTATCGCGGGTCAGCGGCATAGAACGAGAGGAGCGGAAATCTCTTTGAACTTTCACAGCCGCTTTTGCTACAGCTTCTTCCATCAGCCCGATGATCTTTTCTCCTTTGTTCCAAAGCGCCCAGCGACAGATCTGCTCTGACAAAGCTCGCTTCTGGCTACTTCTGTCATGAGCACGGTCGATCAGATGAAAACATAAAGACAGGTGTAGCGCCGCGTTTAATTCACGTGTGTAGCTTCGGTGCGGGATTTTGTGTTCGATCAAGTCGATGTAGCCGATCACGGTTTCTGCAAACATGATTTCTCCATCTCCAAAGCGACTTTTGGTCGCCGGAGCCAAATGGGTGTGAAGGTAGGTCGCGCTTGCCATTGCAAGCGACGTCGGTTTCCGGAGACAGCAAAGACCGTGACGTTGCGCGCGAACGCACACGACCAGAGTGTCAAAATAGGAAATTGGGAGTTCCGGCTTAAAAAAGCCCCGAACGCGTTAGTAGCGGAAATTATTTCCGCTGTGGAGCCGCAAGGCTGATAAGATTACCAAGCCGTAGATCTTTTAATCCGGGACGAATGTCGATAATAACCAGCATAGCTTGGCTCCTGTGTTGGCAGGCTAAGTTAGTCTCCATTCTGGTGTTACCAGCACCGGATGGAGACGCCTGATCAATCAGGCAAAGTGACTATTGCAGGATCTGAATTTGGCTGCAAGGATCCGGAACAAAAAAAGATCCCAATCGGGAATTTTTATCTAAGTCCCGGATATCACCGGCTTTTTCGATTTCGCGCTTGCGGCTTCAAAAGCCAGTAGCCGTAAGGCTTCTGTATCGGTCAACGACAGATCTGGACGATTAGACACAAGGTAAAAGGTCGATCGTGAAGAACGCCGAAATAGCGTTGATCTCGGGTGACGCTGTCAACGACGAAAATGCATTCAACAAGCTTATGCTGCGGACGAGAGAGCGTTTTTCGTCAGAAACGTGGTGATGATCGCAGCGATCAGGCACAAAAGTTGTCTGAACCACTTGAGCAGAAGGGAAAAGTTGTAGCCGACGGCGGCGAGAGGCGCGTTGACGGCATCGCCCTGTTTTCCGGCGAGATAGTTGCGGTCCATGCGATGCTCGTTCTTGAGATGCCCGATGACAGGCTCGACGGCTGATCGCCGTCGCATCTGACGCTTGATAGCGGGTGTGACGCGGCGCTTCTGCCCGGCAGTGAAGACCCGGAATTTGTGGCTGTCCGGCGCATTGTGGCCGCGATATCCGGCATCGGCCAGGATGCGGGAGAGCTCGCTGCCGATGGTTTGCTCCATGTCGGGGATGACGGTATCCAGCGTGTGACCATCGTATGGATTGCCAGGCAAGGCCATGGTGTGCAGCGCGAACTGGCCACCCTTCGAGCGGTTCAGTGTCGTCGCCACGGATACCTTGACGCCGAATTCGTAGGGCCTGTGGGCCTTGCCCTTGCCAATGCATTCGACCTCATCGGCATGCAGGCTGTAAATCTTGCGGCCACGCTGGCGCTGCTTCTGCTCCATGACGGTCTTCGCCTGATAGAGCGGCCAGAGGAAGATCGCCCGCAGTTGCTCGTCACCGGCGATCTGCCGCTCGATATCGCGGACGGTCCGCCCGAGATAGGTCTTCAGCTTGCGCAGCGCCTTGCCCGCTCGCTTGAATTGCTTGGCATGCGCGTAACGCTGGTGCTGGATCAGGACGATTTGCCGACCCGCACATAGGTTTGGCGCAAGTCCAGTCCGGCCTTCCTTGCCAAACGCACCAGCCGTTCCCGCGCCCGATGAAGGAGCCGGGCATCGGTCGGAAACATCACGTTCTTCGGCTGCACCGTGGTGTCCACGATCACCTGCCGCGTATCGGCGGGCTTCATCGCGCCCCTCTTGACCGCCACCGACAGGCTTTCCTGCAACAGGGCCTTGATCCGCTTCTCACCCATGCGCTGCCGCCAGCGTGTCATCGACGAACGGTCGAATGGCAACCGGTGCTGGAAGAATTCCTCCCCGCAGAAATACTGCCAATAGGGGCTGTCGAGGTAGCGGGCACAGGCCGCCTCATCCGACAGGTTGAACGTGTGCTTGAGGATCGCAAGCCCTGCCATCAGCCGGGTCGGCAACGGCGGAAGGCCGCCGCCATCCTTGTAAACCTCGCCAAAGCGTTCTTCCAGAAACCGCCAGTCGATCTTATGCGCCAGCCGCACCAGCTCGTGCGTCATGTCGATCATCTGGTCGAGACGGGACCGGAACAGGTCCTGCTCTCCAGTATCGCGCCGTTCGATGGGCTTTGACATGATCCGCTCCTCCTTGCCACCTCAAAGCCAGTGAATCAAACTTCTCCGTAGAGCGAAACCAAAATCTGATATTGCAAGGAAACAGAGCCGAAAAACCCCGGTTCTGGCAAAATCAATTACTCAAAATCGCCAAATCTCATTGGAATATCAATGCGCTCTGGATTCTTCACGGCGGACTAAAAGTTATCCACAGGCGGGACCTCAGCCCCCATTTTAACAGCAGGCCAGAGCGCTCATTGAGCGAAGCGTCCCTGCCCGATATATCGCCGGGAACAAAGCATAGATTAAAAAACTTCGATGCTGAATACGTTTCGGCCTTACTTTCAAACGACGTTTGCCGCTGAATCGGGCAAATTACCTCGGGTAACTCTCTTCTCGAATTCTGAATCGGATTACTGCAAATTATTTCGATTTGAAACGCGTTGCCGACAAATCGAAATGACGTGCCTGCACATTGCGCACCCCAACCGGCCTGCCATTTCAAACTCGAGATTTCCGATTCATCTGCAAACGGCGTTTTACGAAGTAATGGGGGGAGAACAGACAAAAGGGACAAACGCCGTTTGCGAAACGATCCAGTGGAAATCAGGCAGCCACAGTTTTGGAAGCCATATTCATTGTTCCGGGTCGTCGGCATCTCCATGAGGCATCAGATGCACTTTGCGTCGGAAATCCCAGCCCCTTTTGGTGTATCTGTCAATCAGATCATCAATGACATCCAATGAAGCGTCTTTATCGAAGCCCTGATCTGCCAGCCCATCAAGCAACAGATCAATCAGCTTCTCCATCCAGTCTTGGTTGCCAGACTTCATCGCTTTGGCAATCATGAAATGCAGGAACACCCGAGCAACATCATCTCGTGTCGGTTTACGCTCTACTCTCATGCGATCCCGATATTCTTTCTGCCGCTCGCGCTGTTTTCGCAAGCGTTCTGCCTGCTGCTTGCTCGATGCCATTTCACCCCCAGTTGCCCGCTAACAATTAAATTATGAGCCCGAAACCTGTCGGCGCAAAGCGTTTTTCGTTCCTCCGCCCGCCCATAAACGGCGTTTACGCTTGAATCGGAAATCTCGGGTTCAGCAACGATTGCCCGTAACTCCGTAACGCTCTTCCCAAGTTTTGAATCGGGTTACTGCAAATTATTGAAATTTGAAATGCGTCACGGGCAAATCGAAACGACTTGCCGACACATCGCGGCCCCCTCCCTGCAACTTCAAATGAAGTACCGGGAAATTCTTACAATCCATATCGCGTACTGGTCCCATCGATGCAAACGTCGTTTGCATTATGGAATATATTCCCCGAACCTACGTCCGAAACACGGGTCTGCTACACTTTCCGTTCCGTTCGATGGATGCCTCCCACGTTGATAATAGATACAGCGCGACACCTAACGACGTCGCGCTGTTTTCTCGATTACGGATTGCGACGCCGGGACGGCTGCTCTTTTTCTTTTCTAAACCAGGGTGCGGGTTCTTTTGCCTCGACATACGGTAACAAGCGTAGGGGCTGTGGTTGCAGATGGCCCGTAATGACCGGATACACGTCAATTGTTTTCTTCATCACCGTCAAGCTGGCAATGTTCGTATAACGTGTCTCTCCCTCCGTTCGGCCCAGATGCCCGGTAATGTCTTCCATGATCGACATTTCTATCCCCTTCTGTTTCAGCGTGTTGCTGAACTCATGGCGCAGGGCATGGATTGCACGACCCCAAAGCTGATCACCAAGCCCCGTTTCCGCTTTCAGCAAAGGGACAAAGCTCTTGTAGAAACGATCACCGGTGTCGTTTTTGCGTCCTGGAGCGACCAATTCCGGAAATAAACATCTGTGTCCGAGTTCCTTCAAACGCTTTGCGTAGTCGATAAAACCCAGTCGGATAAGCTCATCTGGTACGGGGAGATCGCGGACTGATTGGAGGTTCTTCAATCCTCGGAGCTCATTTTTCCGAATTTTGATGGACCACATACCTTCATCCTTTGCGTAAACCACATCATCAACCATGAGGCCCGTAAATTCGGCGCGTCTTGCGCCCAGATATGCGTAAAGCATTGGCACATAATAAAGGGACGAATGATATACGATCTGCCCGAACTCCCGCATTTCCTGCGGCATCGGCCCGGCACAACCGGTGAACACCGGAAGCTGGAAGATCGGTTCAACCTGCTCAGGGCCGGGTTTAGCAGTCAGCGCCCGAACGGATGCGAGGCTGCGTTTCTTCGGCTTGATTCCTTTAAACGTAAATGCCCGCAACATGAAACCTGACGCGACAAGATGGTTCAGGAATTGTTCGAGGTTACCAAGATGACGCCTGATTGTTCCACTCGACAAGCCGACCTTGGGTGCTGGCAAATTAAGCTTTTGTGCGCGGATTACTTCCCGTTCTGTCGCCTCACGTAATTGCACGGTCGTCATTGCCACGTAACGCGAACTACTTCCCCATCTGGCAAGGATGTTATTGAAATGCTGGCGCAACGCCGCCAAGTGGGTATGGTTAATGCCGCTGCTCGTGAGAACATTGTGCTCGTCCAGAATACCGCAGAAAATGCGAACAACTGTCTTGACGTCCTTTGCCGTGTCTTCGTTCCAGTTCTCACGGTTGTTGGCGATCAGAAGGTCGCACTGCTTCATGAATTGCTTCACTGGCAAGTCCTGCCCAGTAAGCCCCAACATGTCAGATGCTGATACAGGAACAGGATTTTCCACAACTGGCTGTGGCTGTGGCTGTGGCTGTGGCTGTGGCTGTGGCTGTGGCTGTGGCTGTGGCTGTGGCTGTGGCTGTGGCTGTGGAATGATATCCGGCACATGTTCCACATTTACAACCGAAACAATTGGTGCTGGCCGGGCAGGGTCTGGTTCAGCCTGCTCGTCAGGATAATCGATGAGATAGCGATCATCGGTATTGAGCAGAACGTCCTCATGCGCTTTGAAATATTCAGCCTTGGCCTTTTCGAAATTAAGGATCGAATAAGGCAGGCGGTGCTCTTGCATGAGGGCGCGCATTTCGTCGACGAAGCGCGAACTTTCTGCGTCTTCGCGTTCACCACGATAAGATGTCGCGATGTCTTGGCGGAGGCTCTCTGGCACCTTCGCCTGCTCAAGAAAGCGCCACCCCTGGCAACCTTCCTCTTCGAACAGGACACGGCGGGTGCCGAATTTTCCAGAAGCCTATAAGCCCACCCGACTTCCAGATCGGCAGTCAGATTATCGATCTGATGGAACCCCGTCGGCGTGCGCTGGCCTGCAAATTGCGGGTTCTCCATATGGTCATTCATCCGCGCGATTTCGGATTGGAATAATCCTTCAAGAGCTTCTTTCGACATCAATACACTTCGCGGGTTTTCTGCAATTTCATAAAGCAGAAGATTGAGCTTGCGGGCCATGTGGCCTGCTTGTCGATGATCAGATTGTTTGAGGCTGAAAGCAAGGTGACGCGAACCAATATTGCGTCCCAGATATTTCCGCGCCGTTGAAGATTCTGAACCTGATGTCTGACTGCCATAATGAACTCGCCGTTTGGAGCCACGAGACAAACCGACCAGGGCGAATCGGCATGTGTCATAGCTCTGTGTCACAGTTTTGTGCACAGTCGGCGAAATGAAAAAAAGCGTGAGGATTCCCAGCCGGGAAACATTAAGTAAAATCAATAAGTCGTTGATTTTACGCATGATTCATGGCTGGGGCGCCTGGATTCGAACCAGGGAATGCCGGTACCAAAAACCGGTGCCTTACCGCTTGGCTACGCCCCAACAAATCAGACCGAAGCATTTCGAAGCATCCGGTTGCGCGGCCTTATAGCCGCTTCGAAACCCGAGCGCAATCGCCTAATCGCGAAATCCCGTTCGGGGTTATAGGTCCTGTGAAGAACGTTTTCAACCGCATATCGTTGCCACTTGTTCCCTAAAACGAAACCGCCGATTTGCGTCCGGCTTCAAAGCTGCTACTTCCTACGGAAGAGTGTATTTTCGGTATTCACTATGCTGTTTTTGTTGATTTCGTTTCTCGTCAGCGCTGCCTTGTGCGGCATCGGTCTCTATCTGCTAAACCGGCTCTTGCCCGAGCGCTTTCTCGCAGCTCGTATGAGTTCGCGTTCCAACCATACGACGGTAGCGCGGCAGATCGGCGGGCTGGCAATTATTCCCGCAATCATCGCGACGTTACTGATCTTTGCGCCGGATCTGGAAATCAACGCATTTCTGGCACTTTGCCTTTCCGGGGCCTCGCTTTTGCTCTGGATCGTCGGCGGGTTGGATGACCACTATGAGCTTTCAGAGATCATCAGACTGGGATCGCAGTTCATTGCTGCCGGACTGGTTGTCTACGGCCTGGGTCCGGATTTCCGGTTGCTGCCGGACCTCCTGCCCTACTGGCTGGAGGCAATACTCATTTTCTTCGCGCTGGTGGTCGCGATCAATGTGACCAACTTCATGGACGGTCTCGATCTTATGACTGCCGCAGGCGTAGGGATTCCGCTGTCGGGGATCGGAATTCTGGCCGCCCTTGGCCTTGCCGGGCTCGAAAGCGGCGGTATCGGCATCATCGCGGCAGGTGGAGTGCTGGGCTTTGCCCTGTTCAACCGTCCACCAGCAACGATCTTTCTGGGAGACTCTGGAAGTCTGCCACTTGGCCTGATCACAGGAACAGCGCTAATCCTGCTCGCACGGGAAACGCATATCGCCGTCGCGCTGATCCTGCCGCTCTATTATATTCTCGACGCAGGCACGACCATCGTGATGCGGTTAAGCCAGGGCGAGAACATCCTGAAAGCACATTCTAAACATGCCTATCAGGCCGCGAAACGCTCCGGCTGGAGCGTGCTCAAGGTGATTGGCCATGTAGCGCTTTTGAATGTGATTCTTGTTGCCTGCGCCGTTGCGCTGCTTGCTCTGGACCACACAATCACCCAGATCGCTTTCCTGCTCGTGGCAATTGTCGCAACACTGGTTCTGCTGCTGTATTTTCGCGGGCGCTTCAGGAAGCTATAACGTCGAATAACACCTTGCGAACGGCATCGATATCACCGCTTTCCATGGCAATACGCAGTGCGGCAAGGCTGGCTGGAACATCCACGGCTGCCTTGTTGCCTTTCGGCGCGCGCATGATCTTGGGATGGCGCGTGGGCTGTGCCAGTGACGGATCGTAGAAGAGTTCCTCGTACATCTTTTCGCCTTCACGAATCCCTGTCGTCTCAATTGCAATATCGCCGTGCGGATTCTCGTTGTTTCGAACGGTCAGCCCTGCCAGCAGGATCATATTCTCGGCCAGATCGCGGATCTTCACCGGTTCGCCCATTTCGAGCAGAACCGTATCTCCCGACGCGGCGATGCCACCAGATTGCACGATAAGTTCGGCAGCTTCCTTGATCGACATGAAGTAGCGGGTCATGTCCTCATGCGTCAGCGTAATCGGACCACCACCGGCAATCTGTTCACGAAAAAGCGGAACAACCGAACCGTTCGACCCCAACACATTGCCAAAACGGACGGAATAGAACGCCTTCTTCTTTCCCGATTGCTCGGCCAGCAAACCGCAATAATAGACGACCAATTCGGCCCAGCGTTTGGTTGCGCCCATTACATTCGTCGGTCGTACAGCCTTGTCGGACGAGATGAGGACCATGCGCTCCACATCGGTATTGAGAGCCGCCTGCGCCACTTCCAGCGTGCCGAACACATTGTTGAATATACCGACCAGCGGGTTTTTCTCGACAAGCGGCACATGCTTGTACGCTGCACAATGATAAACCGTATCGACATTGTTGTCGCGAATGGCTTTCTCAACGCAGTCCCGGTTGCTGACCGTCCCAAGGATCGGCACAATCTCGCAACTGGCGATCTGCCTGAGCTGCCTCTCAATATTGTAAAGTGCGAATTCACTCGACTCGAACAAAACGATGTTGGCCGGGTTCCATTGCGCGATGGTACGGCAGAGCTGGCTGCCGATAGAGCCGCCCGCCCCCGTGACCATGATACGCCGCCCCTCGACCACCTCTCGCAGCAGAGCAGCATCCGGCGGCACCGGCGAACGTCCGAGCAGATCGTCAATCTCCACATTGCGTAGCGAACTGACAAGATATTTCCCGGCCGTCAGATCGGCAATTGGTGGAAGAATACGCGTATTGACTGGAAGGCGCCCCAGAAGCCGCGCAAAATCCTGACGCTGTTTTTGTTCCAGCGCAGGCTCGGATACAACCACCTGCTTGATACCGTAGTTTTCGATCAAGGCGGGAATGTCTTCCACGCCATAGACCCTCAGCCCGATAATATCCATGCCGTTAAGCTGACCATCAGGATCGACAAAGCCGACAACCAATGTATCGCTATGGCTGCGGAGCGCAGTTGCCAACTGGCGAGCAGGCTCGCCCACCCCGATAATCAGTGCTGAACTCGTATAACGTTTGTCCGTCTCGGAGCTACGCAAAAGCCATTTCGCACCGAAACGGCTGGCCGATATGAACACCGTGCTCAAAAGCCAGTAGAGTAACGGAACCGAACGCGGCAGACCGGTACTACCGTAAAGTTCCATCAGGAAAACGAGCGCAACCCAGAAAAGCGCGGCGATGGCGGTAGCCTGGAAAATCGGCCAGATCGCGCGTTCAGCCAGATAACGGATGATGGCGCGGTAAAGTCCAAACCGAATGAAAACCGGAATTGCCAGAACGGGCGCGATGAAAATCAGGAACGTTTGCCCCTCGTTCGGCACGAAAACGAAACCGAGACGGATGACAAAAGCCAGATAAGCACTCAACAACAGCAGGACACAATCGCTCAGCATCAGAATGATCTGTTTGCTGGCGCGGGGCAAAAGCGCCAATCTCTGCCATGGATATTTCAAACTCATACGCGTGTTATCCCGCTCTCCGCCGGAGAGAAATACCGGAACGATTCCAGCGCCATAAGGCTATTTATACTACTAATGGGGATTAAAGCTTAGTCAATCCCTTCGCGACTTGCCGTACGCCATAGCTGCGAAGCATTCTAATTTCTCGCCACCGTTAACATGAGTCCTCCGGTAGGACTATATCAATTGCCGTTTCAGGCGCTTAACAAACTTCTTTTGGCTAAATTACGGCTCGTAGACTGTCTCTGGTAACTGTAAGCGGCCAATCCGCCGCATTTGTTGTCAGGCAATTATGGTGCTGGTGCGAACGCTGCGCCAGGTCTCGCCATCAGAATCGGCCATTTCGGAGCCTGACGGGGCATCGCTGACGAAGACCAACGCGCCTGCGCCGTGAATTGCGGGAAAGGGCAGCATCGAGACCGTATGGGATGCGGGACGTATAGGAACATCAACATCAAGCCGCGTCTGCGGCCAGATCGAACCGACTGCAACATTGCTGGCCGCGTGATCGATCCTGATCGCCTCCCGCCATTATCCAGTATCGCTGCTTATCTTCACGCTGAAATCATTACTGCCGTTCAGCCCCATTTTGGCGAAGCCGGTCCAGTTGGTCTGATATAAAAGGCTTGCCGTATCGCTCACCGCCTGCTTGTTCACCTTCACCTGATGCCCTGGCACCGGCATTGTTGAACAAGCTGGCATTCGACGAGATCGCAAGCCGGTTGACCGCATCGGCAGTGGCATGAATGCCCAGCATGGACAGGGACAAATTTTCCGGAACCGACGAAACGCTCTTCCAGAGTATGCGGTCGAAAACCAGCAACGATGCTTCATCTTCGACATAGGCCTGCCAGGATAGCAGCCGTCACGAACAACCATCCGCCATCAATGAAAGATGCTATTGCGCCGCCTTTTCCTGCCCATGCCCCCACAGCAGCCGCAGCCACGAAATAGTGATCTCCACTGACAGGTGTTTCCGGCGATTCGGCCGGTTCCGCGAGTTGACGCTTAGATGCACAATAGCATCGAGCAGCAGCAATGCCTCATTATGAGTGACATGTTTCTGCGCCTAAGGGCATTTTCAGATTTGGGGTTTGGTCCATGAACAGCTCCTCGCAATGGATAATGCCAGGAGTCTAGTTCGTCTGCCCGAAAAGGGGATAAGTCCGGATCAGCTTCCACGATACGTTGAATAGGACCACGGGCTGACAAGCAGCGGCACATGGTAGTTTCCATCAACATCGGCGATTGCGAAGCGGATCGGAATTAGGTCGAGAAACGGCGGATTGGCTTGTTCCGCACCGCGTCCCTCAAAATATTCGGCAACATGGAACTGCAACTCATAAGTGCCGGTGCGCAATTCATCACCGGAAAGCAGAGGCGCGTCCGTGCGTCCGTCGAGATTGGTCACCGTCCGCTTGATGAGTTCGGAAACGCCGTTTGTGGCAATACGATAAAGCTCAATGCGCATCGCCGCCGCAGGGCTGCCATGGGCAGTGTCGAGAACATGTGTGGAAAGTTTACCCATAATATCCCTCAATGAAGCTCAGGCAGGTTGCGTCGTTTCAATGCGGTAGGCGGTACTGGAGAAGAAAAATTCCTCCAGATTGTCTTCCTTGCCTGCCCGGTCGACAACCAGAAAATCGGATTTCTGCTCAAGCGCCAGTAGCGGGTGGTGCCACACATTGCGCAGATAATTGACGCCCTGACCACCACACGCAAGGAAAACACGCGGACGTGCAGGCTTGCCTCCGTCATCCTCAGCGACGATCACAAGGAACGGCCTGCCGTTCAATGGAACGAATGCCTGCGAGCCGAAAGGATGACGTTCCATCATGGCGATGTCGATTGGCGCTTCGAACGATTGTCCGCGGAAAATATTGACGAGAACCCTTGCTTCAGTGCCAGCGGCTTCGACACGCGCGAGATCGTGGTATCGCTCGGTCGTGCCGTTGTTGATCAGACGAAGCTCGGCTCCTTCTGTCTCGATGACATCACCAAAAGGTGCAAAAGCGTCTTTTGTCAGCGGCTCGACCACCAGAGTTTCGACGTGCAAATCATTCTCCCCGTAAAAGCAGATTTCTTATAACGACAAAGCTTGTTGAAGAGATCTCTGTCAATTGCGAAGCAGTTTCAACCGAAACAGGAAAAAGCCGGGCCAACGACCCGGCTTTCAACATACAGAACCGATAAAAATTCAGCGCTTCAAAAGTGACATCACCGCAGGGACACCGCATGCGGCAAGTGCGAGTTTCACGAGATCGCCGACGATAAAAGCGCCGAACCCGAAGGCAATCGCCTTTTCCATACCGAAAAGATAAGCCATCCAGCCTGCACCCATCAAAAGAATGACGGCTTCTGCGAGTAGCATTGCACCGCCGAGAGCGAGAGGGTTACGCGCCAGTCCCTTGTCGGCAGCACGTCCGACGATCCAGGCAGCGGCAAGGTAGGAGAGCAGATAACCACCTGTCGGACCAACCATATAGGCAAGACCGATGCCCTTCTCCGGCGTTCCTGTAAAAACCGGCATGCCAAGCGCACCTTCGAGCAGATAAAGAGCGACAGTCGCCACGGCGAGCCGCGAACCGTAAAGCGCTGAAATTGCAAAGAGAGCGAAGGTCTGCATCGTCACATTGACGTAGACCAGATCGACTTTGATCTTGGCGGAAATGGTGAGAACAGCCGTTCCGATCAGCGCAAGCCCGACAAACCAGAAAGCACGAGCCAGTTGTCTGGTGGGCAGATATTCTGCTGCGAGAGAGGCGGTGGCGACGCGAGACTTTGCTCTATGAGGCATATCCAACTCCACTTTTGACGCGGCGACAGACACCGGGATGCGAAATTCCCCGGAAACTGCCCGCTGACGTGATTGTCAGCCTGCGTGACTGTTCACGTTTGCAACCCGACTATATAAGGCCTATGCCGTTTCATCAATCAAACCAAAGAAGAATGGAAGCCGCTTCAATGGCGCTTGTTTTCGACAGCAGTTTCACGCCCCAATATGGGAAGCCGGTTGAACTGAGTAAAGGCATTTTACGCCTCACCGTCAATAATCCGAGCGCTTTCACCTTTCACGGCACCAACAGCTATATTATCGGCACGGATACGCTGGCGATCATCGATCCCGGCCCGGAAGATGAGGCGCATTACAACGCCCTGTTAGCAGCCATCGCTGGTCGTCCGGTCAGCCATATCTTCGTCAGCCACACCCATCGCGATCATTCATCTTTGGCGCAGCGTCTGAAGGAAAGCCTTGGCGCTCGCACTGTCGCCGAGGGACCGCATCGCCCTGCCCGCCCCTATTATGCGGGCGAAACGAACATGCTTGAGGCAAGCGCCGATACAGAGTTCATTCCGGATATTGCACTGACCGACGGAAGCATGATCGAAGGTGATGGCTGGGCTTTGGAAGGAATTCATACTCCCGGACATGCCGCCAATCACATGGCGTTCGGCCTGAAGGGAACGGGCGTTCTTTTTTCCGCAGACCACGTCATGGCCTGGGCGACGTCCATCGTCGCGCCACCCGACGGCTCCATGAACGACTATATGGTCTCGCTCGAAAAACTGCTGACACGCGACGACAAGGTCTATCTGCCGGGGCATGGCGGCGCCGTGACCAGGCCTGCCGCCTTCGTTCGTGGCCTGCGTGCCCATCGCAAGATGCGCGAACGTGCCATTCTAGAGTGTGTTCTACAGGGCGACCGGACAATCAGCGAGATGGTGAAAGTGATCTATCGCGAGACCGATCCGCGACTGCATGGTGCCGCAGCGTTGTCCGTTTTGGCACATCTGGAAGATCTGGTCGGACGTGGTGAAGTCACGACAGACGGCCATCCGTCGCTGGGCAGTATCTATCTTCCCGGCTGATTATTCCACATCCGCTGGAGCCTTGTTGACTTCGCCTTCCAGCGCTCCCAGAAAATCGGTAATGAAACCGGCATTCTGCCCCATATCGCGCTTGCCATAGCGTGACAGCGAACGCACATCGACATAGGTGGTTTCACCTTCATCGAGCAGGCGGATAACGATATCGCTTTTCAGGCCCAGAATGAAACTATGCGCGGTCACCGCAAATCGCGTGGCGTTCTGTTCCGGTGAAGAAGCGTTCCGCGCGATCTCCTGCCACCCGAAAGTCCTCAGAACCGTCTCAACCCCTTGCGCAACGCGGTCCGGTGCGGCTTCATAGCGGCGTCCGACCACATCGGGATAAGCGGTCAACTGGGTCAGCGCATCGCCACTCACTGCCACTGTCAGCGGGTTCATCCATTGCAGGCGTGGCGGCATATTGGACGGGAATTGCGGCGGCGTCTCGAAATCAGTGGAAATGTCGTAGAGGGGTGGAGAGAGATACCACAGAGCTGCTACCAGCCCGACGGGGGGCAACACGGCAAAAGCGAATATGCCGCCCCAGAAGGAGCGTGCGCCGCCCTTGTCGCCATTGACCCAGAGATTGCGAAAACCTTTAGCCGAGCAGAGAAGAGCCAGAGCGGCAAGACCAGTGCTCAATCCGGCAAGCAGCACCAGATCCGGTGTCTCCAGTGTCCAGAAGCGATGCAGAAGAAACGCCATCGCAAGCAGCACGAGCGCAAAAATGCCAAGCCGAAGCGCCCACACTGCAGAGCGCGACTGACGCCGCTGGTAGCGAAGTTTTCTCATGCAGTCTCCGAGAGCATTTCCAACTTATACTGAATCATTGGAGCCGCTCTGTCTCTCTGTTTTCACGCAGTATGAATAGCAGAGAGATTTTCGCTCGGCAAAACTTCGGCGTAGAAATTCAAATGCCCCACCTGGCTTGAACATGGCGGGGCACTTTTCTTGGCGATGTCATTTAGAGCGGTTCCGGTCAAAACGGAGTTGCCGGAACAGCTCTAACTAATTGTTTCGTCGCATTATCCGACGCAAAACCGCTTCGCACTTTTGCTGGAAATGCTGGCTTCTTTCGCATTATCCCACGCAAAACCGCTTCGCACTTTTACTGGAAATGCTCTAATAACGCGCATCTTTCGGCTTCTTCATGTTGGGCGAGTCCTTCACCTTGCCTGCAAAGTCAGGACGCGGCATGTGGGTGAAATATTCCGACACATCGATGGCTTCCTGATCGGTCAGAACACCACCCTGCCCGATAGGCAGATTGTAGTTCTGGGCTGGCGGCATCGCATATTTGACGAACTGCGCCGCCTTGTAGGTTCGGGCCAGCCCAGCGCCGATGTTGAAGCTTTCATCGCCCCAGAGCGGCGGGAAGATATAGTCGCCAGCCTGATCCTTCATGCCTTCGCCATCGGTGCCGTGACAGGTCGAACACTGGGCCGCATAGATCCTCGCACCGTTGACCGGATCGGGAACAAGACTTTCATCAATGGTACCGGCATTGCGGATCGCCACTTTCGTGCCCTTTTTCACATCCTGCCGCAGCCAGTCCATATAGGCGATCATTGCCTTCCTGTCGGCCCCCTCAGGCGGCAGCGGCTTGCCGTTCATCGAACGCTGGAAGCAACCATTGATGCGCATCACCAGATCGACTTCCTTGCCTGCGCGGGGCATGACGGCAGGATAGAAATTACTGGTGTTGATATAGGAAGCAACGTTATCCATCTTGCCCTGCCCCATGTGACAGGAATTGCAGTTAAGACCGTTACCGACATTGTCGGGCAGGAGCCGCGCGGTTTCGTTGAGCAGCCGCTTGCCATGCATGATCTCGGGCGCGTTCGGCTGCTTGAGAATGTCACGGTCCGGCGGGATGACATAGGTTCCGACCTGCTTCTTGTCCTTGTCCAGAACCGCATAAGCTTGGGGAGCCGGGGCATCCAGCGAGGGCCGCAGGTGATTGAAGAGGAAGGCGCCGCCCGTTACTGCCACGGCAAAACCGGCACAGAGAACGATAATCGTACTGGTTTTCATTGCTTGTTCTCCGGAACGTAATGGACGGGCTTGTGAGCGATTTCACGCCGCATACGCGCGATATCCTGCTCCGTTATGGCAGCGCCGTGATTGCCCCAGCCGTTGCGAATGAAGTTCAGGATTTCGGCGACCTGCCAGTTTGGAAGATTGGCAAAACCCGGCATGGTGAAAGCCATCTTGTCCGCCGGCGTATCAGGCGTCCTTCCCCCGGTCAGCGTGACCTGAATGAGCGAGCTTGGATCGTCGGCAAAGACAATCGAGTTGCCGGCAAGCGCCGGATAAATGCGTGGCGCACCCTTTCCGTCCATACGATGGCAGACCGAACATTGTTCGACATAAGACAAAGCGCCCGGCGCACTGAAATCTCCCGCCTTGAGTGCCGCTGTCGTTACGTCTTCCTTCGGCTGCCATTCACGCTCACGTCCCTCGCTTGGCTGCAGTGACTTCAGGTAGCGGGCAATCGCACGCAGATCATCTTCCGCAAGATATTGGGTCGAGTGCTGCACGACATCGGCCATCGAGCCGAACGCCGCCGTGCGATCGGTGCGCCCCGTCTTGAGGAAGGTGACGATCTCGTCTTCGGCCCATGTCGAAAGGCCTGTATCCTGATCGCGCAGGTTTTTCGCATACCAGCCTTCCAGAACCGAGCCGGACAGGAACTTGCCCTTCGGATCGTCCATCACCGCTTTTTCTTTATAGGCGAGACCGCGTGGGGTATGACACGCGCCGCAATGACCAAGACCCTCGACCAGATAAGCGCCGCGTGCGATCACCGGATCAGTGTCCGCTGCAATTTCGAACGGACGAGAATTTCCAAAGAACAGCTGCCAGTAAGCGAGCGGCCAGCGCATGTTGGTCGGCCATGGCAAGGTGCTGGGCTGGTTATCCTGTTGTACCGGCTCCACCTTCGACATGAAGAACGCATAAAGTGCCTTCATGTCCTCGTCATTCACGACTGTATAGGACACAAATGGCATTGCCGGATAAAGATGGACATTATCCTGACGCACACCCTGCCGCACCGCACGTTCGAAGTCGGTATAGCTGTAGCCGCCAATACCGGTTTCGCTGTCTGGCGTGATGTTCGTGGAATAAATCGTGCCAAGCGGTGTCTGCATACCGAGCCCACCCGCAAACGCCTTGCCTCCCGGTGCCGTATGGCACGCAGCGCAGTCGCCCGCATGGGCGATATATTCGCCTTTTTCGACCAAAGCCTTGTCGGTGACATCGACAGCGGCTTCGTGTTTCGCCGTCAGCCAATGGGGTGTTGAAAGCGCAAAGAGCCAGGCTGCGGCTAGCGCACCCGCGCCGCCGACCGCCGCTTTCCATATCAGTTTCATGTGCCCTCCGACACCAATTCCCTTGTGATGAGGAGAACGTCGAAGATTCGGGATGAAAGAGCATTGACCGCGATCAAAACCTATCGGGATCAATGTTTAGCGATCTACAAAAGCAATAGCTAAAGAGGTGGTTCGGGAAATCTGGACAGCGGAGATAAGTGGAATTTCTGCCTGACTTCGGCTTAGATGCCGAGAACAGG
>NZ_VEWK01000002.1 GCF_006376675.1 Brucella pecoris | reverse complement strand
ATAAGCCTGTCCTCAAGCCTGTGCTTGAGCCTTTCTGCTTATGCCGACGTGTCCGGTCGAAATGGGGGGCAGTTCAATACAAAAGCTCGCGAACTTCGGTCCCGTGGGTGTTTTGTCGCCGTGTTGTATAACGAATTCCGGCCACATCGCGCCATTGGCAATAAGGTGCCGATTTCGCTTATGAATGGCTCAAGGGCATCCCCGCCGCTTTGAGCCTTAAACCCGGAAAATTCCAGTTCTCTGTGGTCCAAATTCGGGGAGCACCTCAATAGCACGGAAAACTCTCATTATAAACGGTCCAGTTTTAAGGGGGCTGAGCAACTGAGGATAGCAATTTTAGCAATTCATGTTATCTTTATTCGATGGCGTAGGTAAAAACGTATCGAAGAACTAATAAAAACCTTGATATGCCACATTCCTTTCTTGGCTGCATGTCCGCCGCCATGGACAACACTTATACTGGGGACATAGGCAATGTCTGCAAATTCGTGTACTCTCAAAGAGAGGTCGAAATCCTCGAAATAGAGAAAATAGCCGTCATCAAACCCTTTGGTTTTTCTTAGAATTGAACTCCTGAAAAACATGAAGCAACCGCTTACAATGAGCGGATTCCAGTAAACAGCGTTTTGGGTTTCGGCTTGCATTTCATAGCGCGACAATCTTTTTTTGAAGATAATGCGGATTGCATGTGGTGCAAATCCTCGCAGCAATAGATCAAAGATGGCAGGATAGCGTTTGCAAAGATATTGTCTGTCGCCGTTTGGCCATTCCGAATAGGGGGTGACCAGCCCACAGCGCGGATGGGTTCTCATAAATGCAATCGCGTTTAAAAGCGCCTCTGGATGCAACTCGATATCTGGATTGAGAATGAGATGAAACTCCCCCATATCCTGAAATGCGAGGTTATGCGCGCGTCCAAAGCCAATATTGCCCTGTCCGTGAAGAATACGCACAGGCAGATGCGGGTAATCTTTTTCTACAAATGCTGAAATGAAATCTTTTTCGGAATTGTCGACGATTGTTATGAAGAAGGTGCCAGTGTCGAATTGCGCCAGAGCGGTTGACAGGCTGTACAATGTTTTGCCCAATTCATGAAAATCGGGATTAAAGGTAACAATTGAAATCGTCAGTAATTGGTTTTGGCCGCCGTTTGAAACGCAATCACTCATACATCTTCCTTGTTGATTATAGCTATGCGATTGCTAGCCTATTGCACCAAACTGGTAAAGAGCATCTTGTAGCAACGAATTTATAAAACATCGTAAGCGGCTAGGCTAACCGGTTCTTTGCAAGAAGCTGTTACGTAGAGAAATGGTGAAGGTCTTCGAGAAAACGGCGCCGACCGCTATTGCGTTTGAGGCATGCGGTGGCTCGCATTATTGGGCGAGGTTGTTGAGTCATTTGGCCATGAGGTAAAGTTGATCGCGCTCAGCTAGCGAAGTCTTATGTGGAACGCGGCAAGAACGAGGTGGTTGATGCGGAAGCCTTGACTACTTACAAACATTCACTCGTTGTGAGCGGTGTTTTTTTGTTTCTTTGTCGCCAAATCGAAGCCATGATGCTAAAGCAGACGTCTGTTGTCTGAATAATCCCAAGGAAGTGACTTTACATGAAGGGTATAATCCTCGCTGGCGGTAGCGGCACCAGACTTTACCCATTGACTATAGCGGTTTCTAAGCAAATCCTCCCGATTTATGACAAGCCGATGATCTATTATCCCCTGAGTGTGCTCATGCTAGCCGGGATTCAAGATATTCTGATCATTTCGACACCACATGACTTGCCCCTGTTTCAAAAATTGCTCGGAGATGGCCGCGAATTTGGCGTCAATTTCTCTTACGCTGAGCAGGCATATCCTAATGGTTTGGCCGAAGCTTTCATCATTGGTCGAGAATTCATCGGCAATGACAGCGTGGCCATGATTCTGGGCGACAATATTTATTTCGGTGATGGTCTGTCGCAGCTCTGCCAGATATCCCGCGAGACGGAAAAAGGCGGCTCGGTTTTTGCCTATCACGTTGATGATCCGCACCGTTATGGTGTCGTCGAATTCGACAGCAAGACGGGCAAGGCAATTTCCATTGAAGAAAAGCCGCAAATGCCCAAGTCCAACTGGGCGGTGACTGGTCTTTATTTCTACGACAATCAGGTCGTTGACATCGCGCGTTCAATCAAACCTTCGGCGCGGGGTGAATTGGAAATCACGACCGTCAACAATATCTATCTTGAGCGCGGCGAATTGAATGTGCGGCAACTGGGGCGCGGTTATGCGTGGCTTGATACTGGCACGCATGACAGCCTGCATGAAGCATCGTCTTTCGTGCGCACCATCGAAAAACGTCAGGGCATCAAGATTGCATGTCCCGAAGAAATCGGCCTTGAAAGTGGTTGGATTTCCAGCGAAACCGTGCTCAAACGCGCAGACCTGCTCGGCAAGACGGAATATGCGACCTATCTGCGCCGCCGTGTTGATGAATTGGGAAAGAAATAATGGACGTTCGTTCGCTTGGTATCGACGGTGTTTTTGAAATCAGCCCGCGTAAATTCGGTGATGACCGTGGCTTTTTCTCCGAGACCTATAATGCGAAATCATTCGTAGAAGCCGGAATTGATCTGACTTTCGTTCAGGACAATCATTCCTATTCGGTCGCCAAGGGCGTTGTGCGCGGGCTTCACTACCAGTTGCCGCCATTTGCACAGGACAAACTGGTGCGTGTTACGCGTGGTGCAATTCTGGATGTGGCGGTCGATATCCGCAAAAGCTCACCGACGTTCGGGAAGTGGGTCGCGCTGGAAGTTTCCGCCGAAAAGTGGAACCAGATTCTGGTGCCGAAGGGCTTTGCACACGGCTTCATGACACTCGTTGAAAACACTGAGGTTATCTACAAGGTCACGGATTACTATTCCCCGGAGCATGATCGCTCGATCCGTTTTGACGATCCGGCTATCGGTATTGAATGGCCACTTCCTTCTTCAGGCGTCCAGCTTTCTGACAAGGATCAGAAGGCCCCGCTTTTTGCTGACGCAGAAGTTTTTGTTTGAGGAAATGATATGAATATTCTCGTTACCGGTGGAGCAGGGTTCATTGGTTCGGCCGTCTGTAGGTATCTGGCTTCTGATCCGAAGGTTAATGTCGTCAACCTTGATAAGCTGACCTATGCGGGTAATCTGGCGTCACTCCGCCAGATCGAAAACCACCCGAATTACAGCTTTCTTGAAGCCGATATTTGTGACGACACGAGCGTTCTGGAAGCATTGCGCGCCCACGAAATCGATGTGGTCATGCATTTGGCAGCGGAAAGCCACGTGGACCGTTCAATCGATGGTCCGGGTGCTTTTATTGAGACGAATATCGTTGGAACGTTCCGTCTGCTCAATGCGGCACTTGCTTATTGGCGAGAACTGCCGGAGCCACGCAAGTCGAACTTCCGCTTCCACCACATCTCGACAGATGAAGTGTTTGGCGATCTGCCTTTCGATAGCGGTATCTTCACCGAAGAAACCCCGTATCAGCCGTCCTCGCCTTATTCGGCTTCGAAGGCGGCCTCCGATCATCTGGTGCGCGCCTGGCATGAAACCTATGGTCTGCCGATTGTGTTAACCAATTGCTCGAACAACTATGGACCGTTCCATTTCCCGGAAAAGCTGATCCCGCTCGTCATTCTCAACGCGCTCGATGAAAAACCGCTTCCGGTTTATGGGGCAGGGGCGAATGTGCGTGACTGGCTTTATGTTGAGGACCATGCGCGTGCTTTGGCACTGGTCGCTACCACTGGCAAGCTCGGCGAAAGTTACAACATTGGCGGGCGTGCCGAACGTACCAATCTGAATGTTGTGGAAACGATCTGCGCTATCCTCGACAAGAAGCGGCCTCGTGCAAACGGCAAGAGTTATGCTGATCTGATAACCTTCGTGACAGATCGACCCGGTCATGACCGCCGCTATGCGATTGACGCTTCGAAGATTGAACGTGAATTGGGCTGGAAGCCGCAGGAAAGCTTCGAGACGGGATTGGAAAAAACCATTCAATGGTATCTCGATAATGCATGGTGGTGGGAGCCGATCCGCAGCGGTACATATGCTGGTGAGCGTCTGGGCAGCACATCAGCGAAAGAGGCCAAGGTATGAAAATCCTCGTCACCGGACGGGAAGGGCAGGTTGTCCAGAGCCTCCTTGAGAAGGCAGTTCAACGTCCTGATCTGGAGGTGATTGCGTTGGGTCGCCCGGAACTGGATCTGGGAAAGCCGGACACTGTGCGCAGTGCCATTGAGACGATCAAGCCCGACCTCGTTGTCTCCGCCGCCGCCTATACGGCGGTGGATCTGGCCGAGGATGAGCAGGAACTTGCCTTTGCGGTGAATGCAATTGGCGCTGAAGCCGTTGCTGAGGCGGCGAAGACCTGTGGCATTCCTATCATCCATCTTTCGACGGATTATGTTTTTGCGGGCGACGCTGACGAACCCTATGCTGAAACGGATGTCACCGGACCTCGCAGCATCTACGGAAGCTCCAAGCTTGAAGGTGAGCGTCTGGTTACGCAAGCCAATCCAAAACATATCATTCTAAGAACGGCTTGGGTTTATAGCCCATTCGGCAAGAATTTCGTCAAGACAATGTTGAAGCTCGCGGAGACGCGCGATGCTCTCTCAGTCGTTTCCGACCAGTGGGGCAACCCGACCAGTGCACTCGATATCGCCGACGCGATTATCCGGGTGGCGGATCATTTGGCGGCTACGCCAGACTTTTCAGCTTACGGTGTTTACCATCTGGTTGGTACGGGTGATACAAACTGGAGTGGCTTTGCGCGCGCAATATTTAGTGAAAGCGTCACGCTCGGCGGATCGACCGCGACAGTTACGGATATTACGACAGCCGATTATCCGACCAAAGCGGTACGTCCTGTTAACTCCCGCCTGTCAACCGCCAAATTCCAATGGGTGTTCAACTGGTCCGCACCGCATTGGCAGTCATCATTACGCGATGTAGTGGCCAGACTGATTTAACGTTTTGACATCATAAATTCTGAGCGCGGCTTCATTCAACGAACGGTGCCGCTTTTTCTCTTATCATGGAAACAATTTCAGCTTGGCAATCAACCTTGACGCCGTGCGCCAACTGTAGCACAAACCTATGACACATTTGGCGAATGTGAAAAAATGGTAATCCCCCCGTTTTTAACGGGGCTCTGCAGTAGAATTCACGCAGCCGCTTTTAGTTTCTGTGCGGGTGTGATGCCGCCGATGCCCATATTGGGCCGTTCGTTGTTGTAGGTCCAGAGCCATTGCGTGGCGAATTCCTGTGCCTCCTCGATACTTTCGATGGTGTGTTGGTCAAGCCATTCATGTCGCACGGTGCGATAGTAGCGCTCGATATAGGCATTCTGTTGCGGTTTTCCGGGTTGGATGTGGCATAAAACAATTCCTTGCGTTTCGGCCCATTCCATCAGTTTGCCACTGACGTATTCAGGTCCATTATCCACGCGAATGGCGAATGGTTTACCACGCCATTCGATGATCTGGTTCAGGCTGCGGATGACGCGTTCAGCAGGCAGCGAAAAATCCACCTCGATGCCCAGCCCCTCGCGGTTGAAGTCGTCCAAGACATTCAACAGCCGGAATTGCCTGCCGTCTTCCAGGCGATCCACCATGAAATCCATGGACCAGACCATGTTTGGCGCTTCGGGCACGGCCAGCGCATCGGGTTTGTCCCGCTTCAACCGCTTGCGTGGCTTGATCCTGAGGTTCAATTCCAGTTCGCGGTAGATGCGGTATATGCGCTTGTGGTTCCAGCGATGCCCCCGGACATTGCGCAGGTAAAGAAAACAAAGACCGAAGCCCCAGCTCTTCTTCGCCCGCGTTAGGCCGATCAGCAGATCGGCGATCTGCTCGTTCTCTTCGTTCAGCCTGGCGCTGTAACGATAGCAGGTCTCGCTGACACCAAAGGTACGGCAGGCCAGTGCAATGCTGACCCCGCGTAACGCCACAGCTTTCCTGGCCATCTCCCGGCGTTGAGATGACCGCGTCATTTTTTTCCAAGAGCCTCTTTTAAAAGCTCTGTCTGCATGCTCATCTCGGCATACATCTTCTTGAGCCGACGGTTCTCATCCTCCAGAGCCTTCATCTGGCTGATCATCGACGCGTCCATGCCACCATACCTGGCGCGCCACTTGTAGAATGAAGCGTTGCTCATTCCATGTTCGCGGCATAGCTCCGGTACTGGAACACCACCTTCTGCCTGCCGCAGGATCGCTAGAATTTGCGGTTCGCTAAATCTGCTCATCTTCATCAAAAATCTCCTCGATCATAATGCCGAGAAAATTCTACTTTTGAACCCTATTAATTCCTAGGGGGATTACCATTTCAGTACTTAAGAGCGCGTCAATTCCATCGTGATTAGAACAACGTGCCAAACTCCACAGCAATTATTAACGCAGACTGCGTTAAGGATTTGAAATTGCCTGCCTATACGGATTATGACCCACAATAAGGTGCATATGATTGCACCATTGTGGGGATGATAGTTTTATGTTCACGTTATAAGATGACAAAACTTTTGAGCTGGGGGCGCTTGCAGGAGCGGTCTCTTCGACATTGGAAAAGATCTGGCGGAAAGCATGAGTGGCACATCGCTTAAATTTGGCACAAGCGGTCTTAGGGGACTGGCGGACGAACTGAATGGTTTGCCCGCCTATGCCTATTCTCTTGCTTTCATCAGGATGCTTTCTGAAGCCGGAAAACTGCGCGCGCGCGACCAGGTTTTCGTCGGTCGTGATCTTCGCCCGTCCAGCCCGGCTATCGCGGCACTCTGCATGGCGGCGATCGAGGACGCAGGGTTTCAGCCGGTCGATTGCGGTGTTTTGCCAACCCCGGCATTGAGCCACTTTGCGATTTTGCAGCAAGCGCCATGCATCATGATTACGGGCAGCCATATTCCGGACGACCGCAACGGGCTTAAATTCTATCGCAACGACGGAGAAATCGACAAGAATGACGAGAGCGCCATCAGTGCGGTCTATGCCGCTCTGCCGGAAAATCTTGCCTTTCGTCATCTGCATTATGTGCCCCTTAGCAGTGATGCAATCGACCGCTATGTGAAGCGTTATGTTGATTTTGTCGGACTTGAGAGCCTTCGCGGCTTGCGCGTCGGGGTCTATCAGCATTCGTCTGTGGCGCGTGATCTCATTGTCCGTATCCTCACCGAGCTTGGCGCAGAAGCCGTACCGCTCGGTCGATCCGATGTGTTTGTGCCTGTCGACACGGAAGCTTTGCGCTCCGAGGATATCGAACTTCTCGACCAGTGGGCGAAGGAAAACCGCTTCGATGCCATTGTTTCCACCGATGGTGACGCCGACCGCCCGTTGATCGCGGATGAAAAGGGCCGTTTCGTTCGGGGCGATCTGGTGGGAGCGATTACGGCGAGCTGGCTTGGCGTCAAAACGATTGTGACGCCGGTGACGTCCAACTCCGCTCTTGAAGAAAATTTCGAGCGCGTCATCAGAACACGGGTGGGGTCGCCCTATGTCATCGAAGGCATGGCGCAGGCCATCGCCTCGGGCATATCGGCGGTGGTCGGCTTTGAGGCCAATGGCGGTGTGTTGCTGGGCACGGATATCAGCCGGGACAATCGCACATTGACTGCGCTTTCGACCCGCGATGCGTTGTTGCCAATTCTCAGCAGTCTTGGTTCCGTCAAGGAGCTTGGCAAGCCATTGTCCGAAATCGCAGCCCGCTTCCATTTCCGTATTGCTCTTAGCGACAGGCTTCAGAATATCCCGCAGGAAAAGAGCCTCGCGTTTTTGGCCCTGTTGAAGAATGAGGCGACGCGAAGTGCACTGTTTCAGATGGACGATCCGGTTGTCCGCTCCGAAACGATTGACGGCGTGAAACTCTTCTTCGATTCCGGGAATGCAATTCATTATCGCGCTTCCGGCAATGCGCCGGAACTGCGATGCTATGTGGAAGCTTCAGACGAGAGCCAGGCCGAGGCGCTTCTGGAAACGGGACTTGCCATCGCCCGCAACGCAACGAAGGACAACTGAGCAATGAGCTTTATTCCTGTCATTATCAGCGGCGGTTCCGGTTCCAGATTATGGCCGCTTTCGCGCGATGCGCACCCGAAGCCATTCATCGAACTGCCGGACGGCAGTACCCTGATCGGCAAAACCTACAAGCGCGCCGCAGAGCTCGACGGTGTGGACCATATCCTCACCGTGACCAACCGCGACTTTTTGTTTCTGACGCTTGATGCCTATGCGGATGCAAAGGCGCGCAAGGTTGACAATGCATTTCTGCTGGAGCCGCTCGGGCGCGATACGGCACCCGCAGTTGCCGTTGCTGCGCTCCATGCCGCAGCGACTTACGGCCCGGATGCGACATTGCTTGTCATGCCCGCCGATCATCTGATCGAGGACGAGGCGGCATTTGCGGAAGCCGTATCAAAGGCGCGGCAGATAGCTGAAACCGGCCGTATCGTCACCTTCGGTATCGTCCCGGATCATCCGGAAACCGGCTTCGGTTATATCGAGGCCGAAGGCACCGACGTGCTGCGCTTCGTCGAAAAACCTGACGCAGAAACCGCCCAGGCCTATGTCGAAAGCGGCCGTTACTTCTGGAATTCCGGCATGTTCTGTTTCACGGCTGGCACCATGCTCGCAGCGATGCAGCATTTTGCGCCGGAAATCTTCAATGCCGTGCAGGCTTCGCTTGAACATGCCCGGCGCGGTGTCAACGGCGAGACCAAGACCGTTGAAATCGCAAAGGACGATTTTGCGACTGCTCCGGCGATTTCCATCGATTACGCGATCATGGAAAAGGCCGACAATATTGCCTGCATTCCGGTATCCTGCGGCTGGTCCGATATTGGTTCCTGGGCGGCGATGGCCGATCTCATCGCGCCGGATGACGACGGCAATCGTTTGCGCGGTGAAACGGTTATTGAAGACACGACCGACAGCTTTGTCTTGTCCGAAACCCGGCTGGTCAGCCTCGTCGGTGTTCATGACCTCCTTGTCGTGGACACGCCCGACGCACTGCTCGTCGCCCATCGCGACAAGGCGCAGGACGTGCGCAAGGTCTTCAACAAGCTGCGGGCAAATGGCCACGAAGCAGCCAAGCTTCACCGCACGGCCCACCGACCATGGGGCACCTATACGGTTCTCGAGGAAGGTGACGGCTTCAAGATCAAGCGGATCGAGGTGAAGCCGGGACGACGCCTGAGCTTGCAGGCGCATCATCACCGGTCCGAACACTGGATCGTCGTTTCCGGCACGGCAAAAGTCACCAATGGTGACCGTGAGATACAGCTCACAACCAACCAGTCGACCTATATTCCGTGTGGGTTCCGTCATCGGCTGGAAAACCCCGGCATTCTGCCGCTCGTGCTTATCGAGGTGCAAAGTGGCGAATATCTGGGCGAAGACGACATTGTCCGTTTCGATGATGTCTACGGGCGCACGTAGGGCCGCCTGACTGACGAGACCTAAGCAGGGAATCGGCGCCTGTTGCATTTATTCGGGAACCATTCGCTGCTGGGAATGTTTGCCCTTACATGCCCAGCAAGGAACAGGACCCGGCTACCGATCTGATCGGTATGCCGGTCATCGACTTTCAAAAACACGCCCTTTTCTTCGATGTGGACGGAACACTGCTCGATATTGCCGCCAATCCCGATGGCGTTATCGTTCCAATTGGTCTGCAAAAATCGCTTTCGATCATTTCCGAGCGTCTGTCCGGTGCGATGGCACTGGTCACGGGCCGGGCAATTGCGTTCATCGAAGAACGCTTTCCCGATTATCGCGGTCCCATAGCCGCGTTGCACGGTGCCGAGTTCCGGCACGCATCCGGGTTGGTCGAGCTGATCGAGCCGGACGAACATTTTCTGATCGCAAAGGATTTTCTACGGCAGGCTGCATCTCGCGTAAGCGGCCTTCTCGCCGAAGACAAGGGCAGTGCGGTTGCCCTTCATTATCGCGCCGCGCCAGATAAAGCCGATCTGGCGCATGATCTCGTCGGGAAGGCACTGAAGCTCGCCGGGCCGGATTGGATCGTGCAATCTGGCAAGATGGTTTTCGAGCTGCGCCCGGCAATCAGCGACAAGGGTGCTGCCTTGCGCCGCTTTATGAAAGAGAAGCCATTTGTGGGGAGGGCACCGGTCGCATTTGGCGATGACCTGACGGATTTACCGATGCTTGGTGCAGCAAGCGATCTCGGCGGTACAGCCGTTGTGATCGGTCGTGCAATCGACCATCCGGGCGCCACGCGGTTGGCGAACCCGGCAGAGCTTCGTCTCTGGCTATCCCGCCTTTGTGGCGATGAACAAGCAAAACAATGAGAGGATTTGATATATGGGTCGGCTGATCGTGGTCTCCAATCGTGTTCCCTTGCCTGACGAACAGGGCAAGGCTCCTGCGGGTGGGCTGGCGGTGGCATTGCAGGCCGCGCTCAGCGAACGCGGTGGCATATGGCTCGGGTGGTCCGGCAGGACCCTTCCCAATCGCCAGGTGCAGGAACTGGCGATCCGCGATGTGGGCTCCATTCGCTACGCGCTGCTCGATCTCCACAAGAAGGATATCGATGAATATTATGCCGGCTTCGCCAACCGCATGCTCTGGCCGCTTTGTCACTATCGCCTGGATCTGATCGATTACACTCGCAAGGACATGGCCGGATATTTCCGGGTCAATCGCCTGTTTGCAAAGCATCTTCTGCCGATGATCGAGCCGGATGATGTGATTTGGGTCCACGATTATCATCTCATTCCGCTGGCGGCCGAACTGCGCAATCTCGGTGTCACCAACCGCATCGGCTTCTTCCTGCATATTCCCTGGCCGCCTGCCGATATCCTGTTCACGCTACCCGTGCATGAGACCATCATGCGCGGCCTCGCATCCTATGATGTGGTGGGCTTCCAGACCGAGAACGATGTCGATAACTTCATCGGCTGCCTGCGGCGAGAGAAGATCGGCAAGCCGCTCAATGATGACGGATTGTTCGAAGCGTTCGGGCACCAGTTTCGTGCCGAGCGCTTCGGTATCGGTATCGAGACGGCGTCCTTCGCGAAGATAGCCGATAAGGCGCAACGTCATTCAACCGTAAAGCGCATGCGTGACAGCATGCTTGATCGCGATCTAATCATCGGCGTCGACCGGCTCGATTATTCCAAAGGCATCACCAATCGCATGGAGGCTTTCGAGCATTTCCTGAAGGTCGATCCCGGTAATCGCGGCAAGGTCACCTTTTTGCAGGTCACGCCGAAGTCCCGCTCCGAAGTGCCGGAATACAAGGATATGCAACGCGCTGTGGCAGAACTGGCCGGTCGGGTGAACGGTGCAAACGCTACGGTCGACTGGACGCCGATACGCTATATCAACCGTTCCCTGAACCGCGAGGTGCTGGCCGGGCTTTATCGGCTGGCGGCTGTCGGACTGGTCACGCCGCTGCGTGACGGGATGAACCTTGTCGCCAAGGAATATGTCGCGGCACAGGACCCTGAAAATCCCGGCGTGCTGGTGCTGTCCCGTTTTGCTGGCGCCGCGCAGGAACTCGACGGCGCGCTTCTGGTCAATCCCTATGACACCGAGGCGATGGCCTATGCCATGGCCCGCGCGCTTGCCATGCCGCTTGCCGAACGCAAGGAACGGTTTGAAAGCATGATGGCTTTTCTGATCACCCACGACGTCAATCACTGGTGCGATGACTTTCTGGACCGTCTTTCCCCCGGTTGATGGGGTACGGTTTGACAACGCCGAGTTTGGCGGCTTCTTCCGCAAGACGTATCGTATAATTGAAGTTGCCCATATCTGACGATAGCAGCGGGGCTTTTGTCTCACGAGCTTCCTTTGGCGACATGCCAAAACGAGTTTTGAATGCTCTGGTAAACTGTGCGCCGTCATGAAATCCGCAGCGATAAGCGATTTCCTTGAATGACACCTGTCTGCTGCACTCGCCGACCAGAATGCGATAGGCATGATCGAGCCGCTTCTCACGAATGATTGTGGCAATACCACCCTCTGTATCAAATGTCCGGTAAAGGCGTGAGCGGGAGACGCGAAGATTCTGGACGATAAGATTTGGCCCCAGCAGAGGATTGAACAGGTTATGGTCGATATAGGCGAGGATAGTCTTGCGCATGGGAAGATTGACGGGAAGGCTCTGCATTTCTTCTCTGGCAACGCCTTTGATGCCTGCGCCAAGCAGTGTCAGCATTGCTTCCTGCGCTGATTTTTCTTCGGCCTTGTCCAGTTTGCCAATCAATGATTGCAGACTATGGAGATATTCAGAAAGCAGACGCGTCAGGGGAGCATTCACTGACAAGACAAGGCCGTGTAAATTGCGCCAGCCTACTATCCCCTCCAGTTCATTGCGGGGGATTGTCACAGTGATGCGTGAGCCGGCGGATGCCTGGCTTTCTACGGTCTGTGTCAGATCGATGATAATAATATCTCCAGGCTTTGCCACGACATCGACCCCGTTGAAATCGCCGCGTAAACTGCCTGCCGTAATAAGTTGCAGAACGTAGTGATCAAGCCCACCCTGTGCGATGAGTTTGCGTGTGCGTGAGTAGTTCTGGGTGTTGAAGGAAGTCGTTCCTACATGGAAAGTGCCGAGTGCGCGAGCAGCAATTGTTCCAGAAAACTGGTACTTCCTGTTCTCTGCCACGATTTCATATATGGGTTTGATTGCAGATCGCCAAAAATCTTTGCGAAGCTTGTCGTCGACCATGTCGGTCGAGATTGAAATCTCATTAGCCATCACAAGTCATTCAGTCCAAGGCAGGTTGTTGATATGAAATCGCACGATGTGCGAAATATTGATAGCATGTATTATTATCAATATTTTTTGTTTAGGTGCATATTTTATGCATTCTTGTACTTGAACAAATAAATTCTTCTGCATGGGGCTTTGATTTTAGCTAGCCACCCAAAGCATATATTATTAATCTATAATATAGCTGAAACCTCCCGATTTTGACTGATAAACTCAACCCTGTTGGAACTATCACCATATGTTGTCTGATGCCGAACAGGAACTATTCTCGATAGAATGCCAGAATAGAACTTCTGCTTGTTCGCAGAAGTTTGAACGTCTCGTACAGGGGGCGCTGTTGAACGCCTGGATAAATCTTCTATCTTTGGTTTCAGGTTTGAAGATGTCCCGAATGGCCTTGTCGGTACAAATGGAGCCGGGTTGGGGAGGCGCTTTATAGTCGTGAGCCTGATCGACCTTTGGGCGTTTGGCAGTGTTGTTTTGAAAGTGTTTCGATATGAGACTGTTTTTTACCGCTTTGGTGCTTGCCCTGATCAGCTGCACCAGTGTTGCGACCTCAGCCGGATTAAACGGTACTCTCGGAACCGAGTGTCGACGTATTCCTATTCAAGGGACCGGTTTTTCCGATACGCTGACAAGGCCGTCCTGGGCTATGCCGTTATGGAATTCACCATCGGTTCCAGCCAGCCAACGGTCGCAACGTGCCATCGTCTATCCGCAGGCAACGCCGTCGCCCCAACTTTACCGCTATGACTGCACACCGACGGCCGCAGAACCGAATGAAGTTCCGCGGGCCGATTACAGTGGTCAGTAAGGGCTGTCGACCTTGCCCATCTCGACGTAGACAGTCTTGATCTGGCTGTAATGAGCGAGTGCGGCGATGCCGTTTTCGCGCCCGATGCCAGATTGTTTGTAGCCACCGAAGGGAACTTCAACTGGCGTCAGGTTATAAGCATTGATCCAGCACGTCCCGGCCTTGATCTGGCCGATTACGCGATGGCCGCGTGCGATATCGGCAGTGAACACACCCGCCGCGAGGCCGAACTCGGTATCGTTGGCGCGTGTGATCACTTCGTCCTCGTCGGAGAACTCCAGAACACTCATCACTGGTCCGAAGATTTCTTCGCGAGCGATGGTCATTTCGTCGGTCACATCAGTGAAGACGGTCGGTTCGATGAAGAAGCCTTTGTCGAAACCCTGCAGTTTCGGCACACCACCACCGCAAGCAAGCTTCGCCCCTTCTGCCTTGCCCTTTTCGATATAGGACAGAACCTTGTCGCGCTGTGCGCCGTTTACTAGTGGCCCCATCTGAGTTGCTTCATCCAGCGGATCGCCAATGCGAATCTTGCGTGTGCGTTCGACCAGCCGTTCGACAAAATGGTCGTGCATCTTCTTGTGAACGAAAACGCGGGTGCCGTTCGAGCAAACCTGCCCGGTCGAATAGAAGTTGCCGAGCATTGCGCCACCGATAGCGCTTTCGAGGTCAGCGTCATCGAACACGATGATCGGCGACTTGCCACCAAGCTCCATGGTGATGTGCTTCAAGTGTTCACCCGCCTGCGCCATGATGCGCTTGCCTGTTGGTACGGAACCCGTCAGCGAGACCTTGGCCGTCAGGCGATGATTGACGAGCGCGGCACCGACATCGCCGAAGCCCTGCACGACATTGAACAAGCCATCGGGAAGCCCCGCTTCCTTGTATGCTTCCGCCAATGCAAGCGCTGAAAGCGGCGTGTTTTCGGACGGCTTGAAGATGAAGGCATTCCCCATCGCGAGTGCAGGCGCGGATTTCCACGCGGCAATCTGGATCGGATAGTTCCATGCGCCGATACCGACGCAAATGCCGAGTGCTTCGCGGCGCGTATAGGCGAACGAGCCGCCAAGTTCCACGAATTCACCGTTGAAGCCGGAAATGATGCCGCCGAAAAATTCCAGTGCATCAGCGGCCGAAGCCGCATCCGCCACCAGCGTTTCCTGAAGCGCCTTGCCGGTATCAAGCGTTTCGAGCTTCGACAGCTTCTTGTTCTTCTCGCGCAGGATTTCTGCCGTGCGGCGCAGGATGCGCCCGCGCTCGACAGGTTTCAGCGCTGCCCATTCACCTTGCGCTTTCAGCGCTGCGGCATAAGCCGCCTCGATCACATTGGGTGTCGCCGAATAGAGCTTGGCAATTTCCTCGCCGGTTGCCGGATAGATGACCGGCAACGTCTTGCCCGCCTTGTCTTCCATGAATGTGCCGCCGATGAAATGCGAGGCTTTGGGTTGTGCTTTCATTGTTATCCCTTAAATTTTATCAGCGGTCGGAAACTTGCCAGCGCGGATTGATCCAAGGCTCCTGATTGGAGCACGCCAGCGGCGTACGGCCGAGAATATGATCGGAAGCCTTTTCGCCGACCATGATCGACGGGCCGTTGAGATTGCCGTTGGTGATGCGCGGGAAGATGGATGAATCCGCAACGCGCAGGCCTTCGACACCGATCACCCGGCATTCAGCATCGACCACCGCCGTTGGATCGTCAACCGCACCCATCTTGCAGGTTCCGCACGGATGGAAGGCGCTCTCGACATGCTCGCGGATGAAATTATCGATTTCATCGTCGCTCTGCACATGCGCGCCGGGCTGGATTTCCGCGCCGCGATAGGCGTCGAATGCCGTTTGTCCGAAGATTTCACGGGTGAGGCGTACACAATGGCGGAAGTCGGTCCAGTCGTCTTCGTGCGACATATAGTTGAACTTGATGACAGGTTTCTCACGCGGATTGGCCGAGCGAAGCGTTACGCTGCCACGCGATTTCGACCGCATCGGCCCGACATGTGCCTGAAAGCCGTGTGACTGCGCCGCGGCCTTACCGTCATAGCGGATGGCGACCGGCAGGAAATGATACTGGATATCTGGATATTCCACACCTGCTTTAGAGCGTACGAAAGCAGCAGATTCGAAGTGGTTGGTTGCGCCGTCGCCCGTCTTGAAGAACAGCCATTCCGCGCCGATCTTCGCTTTCGAAAACAGGTTCAGTTTGGAGTAGAGCGTGATTGGCTGCGTGCATTCCTGCTGGATATAGACTTCCAGATGGTCCTGCAGGTTCTGGCCGACGCCGGGGCGATCGGCGACCACTTCAATTCCGTGTTCTTTCAGTTGTGCGGCAGGGCCAATGCCAGAGAGCATCAGGAGCTTCGGCGAATTGATCGACGAGGCGGCAATGATGACTTCACGCCGCGCACGGATGGTCGAGAAGCTACGACCTGCCTCGATCTCAACACCAACCGCGCGCTTTCCCTCAAGCACGATCTTGCGCGCAAGCCCCTTGACCAGCTTGACATTCGGGCGTTTGAGGGCCGGCTTCAGATAGGCATTGGCGGCAGACCAGCGACGACCATTATGGATCGTCTGTTCCATCGGGCCGAAGCCTTCCTGCTTCTCGCCATTATAGTCTTCGGTGACTTCAAAGCCCGCTTCGTGGCCAGCCTCGACAAAGGCATGGAACAGCGGATTATCGCGCTTGCCGCGCTGGATATAAAGCGGGCCATTGGTGCCGCGCCAGCCTTCCTGGCCACCGCTCGAATTTTCCATCCGCTTGAAATAGGGCAGTACATCTGCATAGGCCCAGCCGCGCGCACCGCTTTCCGACCAGTGGTCGTAGTCGCGTGCATGGCCGCGCACATAGACCATGCCGTTGATTGAAGATGAACCACCAAGCACCTTGCCCCGCGGCGTTACAAGGCTGCGCCCGCCAATATGCGGCTCTGGTTCGGTCGAAAAACCCCAGTCATAGGTTTCCATATTCATGGGGAAAGAAAGGGCGGCTGGCATTTGGATTAACGGACCGACATCGGGCACGCCATATTCGATGACGATCACCGAATAGCGACCGTCTTCAGACAGGCGATAGGCCATGGCGGATCCGGCGGATCCGGAGCCGATGATGACGAAATCCGCTTCCATACTCATTTCTCCCCCATAAGCTGAACCGCGATGTAGTCTTCCACCAACGCAATGGCTGAGGCAGCATTGGGCGCATCGGCGCCAAGTGCGTGACGAATGTAAAGTCCGTCGATCATGGCACCTGCACCCTCGGCAATGCGGCTGGCCCGCTCGCGCGAGGTCAGCTGTTCAAGTGCGAAGACGAGGTTTGAATGCAGGCGGCGCGCATAGATGCGCAAGAGCCGGCGGGTGTCCTCCGACTGTTGTGCATGCACATAGAAGGTAAGCCAGGCGGCAATGGTTTCCTGCGCGAACTGCGATGCGGAAAAATTGACCGCAATGATGGCCGCGATACGTTCCCGCGGCGTCTCGGTTCGTCCGATGGCGGCGTTGAGATCCTGCCCCAGTTCACGCAGCAAATGCCGCATGGTGGCGAGAATGAGCTTGTCCTTGCCGCCGAAATAATGATGCGCAAGCGCAGGCGAAACGCCCGCCTCATGCGCGATCTGCGCGACGGTCACGTCCAGCGAACCACGCTGGCCGATGGTACGAATGGCGGCATCGATCAACTCGCGCCGCCGCAAGGGCTCCATCCCGATCTTGGGCATAATCCTGGTCCGTTCTCAGTCTAACTGAGCGGCCAGTTTAACGTTGATTGATTCATCAATCAATAAAAACCGGATATGCAAATCTTGCGTTTGCCGGCGCAACAGCGGGCGATCTGCATGACGGGGAGGCTTGTCGGGGAGGTGCCGACCGCTTACATTCAACTAATGAGCAGAGCTTTCACCAAAGAACAGGATGATGCGCCGACCGACCTCGGCGAGCGCCCGGTTAGTCCGCATCGCAATCTCGTCACGCCGACGGGCTTGACGATGATCGAGGATGAAATCGCCCGGCTGCAGCGCGAGCTGGCGGACGCCAATGTCGCGGGCGAGCGTTCGGCGATTGCGCGTATCTCACGCGATCTGCGTTACTGGGTGGCGCGGCGTGAAAATGCCGAGCTTTCCGTTCCCGCTCCCGACAGCGATGTCGTGCGTTTCGGCATGACGGTAGATCTGGAAAATCTGGACGACGGCAAGGTTCGCCGCTGGACCATCGTGGGCGAGGATGAGGCTGACCCGTCAAACGGCAAGATTTCCCATGTCGCGCCCGTTGCCATTCTGCTGTTCGGCAAGCCGGTCGGCGATGTCGTGAAAATCAATAATGTCGAGTGGGAAATCGTGTCGCTGAAGATTGTTTAGTCTTCGTCTATAGCGACGGTATGGTCACGGAAAAACGCTGCTGCGCCGGCTTCATCTATTTCACTCGTCGAAACCATCAGGACGAGCTGGATAATGTCTTCCTGTACGGCTTCAAGACTGAAGCCGTTGAAATAAAGAAACAAGTCAGCGGCAGCCAGTCCAGTTCTCTTGTTGCCGTCCACGAAAGGGTGGTTTTTCAGCACACCGAACAGATAGGCCGCCGCCAGATCGAAGATATCAGGATCGCCATAGGCTTCCTTTTGCAACGGACGCGCAAGCGCTGAATCAAGCAAACCGGAATCGCGAATACCCGCTGCACCACCATGCAGACGCAACTGCTCCTGATGCAGCGCTTCTATGAAAGCCCGCGAATGAAAGTCGATCATTGAGCGAGCACGCGATAAGCGGTCTCATATTTTTTCATCCGCTCGCGGGCAATCTTCATTTTCTTCTCGAAGACCTCCGGATCTTCCGTGCTCCTGGTCAGTCTCAGTCCATCCTTTTCTGCGGTCAGGACCAGAGTGTCGCCAGTTTGCACGTTCAACTGCTCCAGCATTTCCTTTGGGATGATCACACCGTCGGAATTGCCGATCTTGCGCAGGGTTACGTTCATAGCTGCTCTCCTATGTTATAACGCATGATATAACATGGTGCGCCTGCGTTGTCACCACAAGCTACAGCCAACCCTTTCGGCGGAAATAGTAAAGCGGCAGCAGGGCGGAGGCGATCATCAGACCAAGCGCCATCGGATAACCCCATGGCGATTGCAGCTCCGGCATGAAGGAGAAGTTCATGCCGTAGATGGAAGCCACTAGCGTCGGCGGCATAAAACCGACCGCCGCCACAGAGAAAATCTTGATGATGGCGTTCTGTTCTACCGAAATCAGACCAACGATCGTATCGAGAAGGAATGTGACCTTGTTGGATAGAAAATCCACATAGGCGGTCAGGGATTGCGTGTCGCGTTCCAGCGACTTGATCCAGCTGCGCGTTTCCTTCTTGCCGGCTGCGGGATTGTTGATGGCCGACAGATAGACCAGCATGCGGCTGATCCCCGCCAGACTTTCGCGCATTCGCGAGAGAAATGTTCCCTGTCCACCGATCTGGGTCAGTATGTGACGGAAATCCTCCGTCGTCATCGGGCGGGCTTTCGGTTGACGGCGATAGATGGAATGCGAAGCTGCATCGATCTTGCCCGCGACACCTTCCAGAATATCGGCGAGGCGGTTCGTCGTGGCTTCGGTAATGCCAAGCATGATCGACAGGCCCGAGCATTTGGGTGATATCAACCCGTTGCCCGGCTTGGTCGAACGCAGGATATAGGTGCTGAACGATTTCGGATTGGCATAACGAACAGTGATCAGCCGCGAACCATGCAGGATGAAAGTGACGGGCGCCAGCTCGCGATGGTCGAGATCGACCGCGTGCAGGATCGGCACTGTGAGATATTGCGCGCCGGTTTCCATGTAGAATCGGCTCGATTCCTCGATTTCCGTCATGTCTTCGCGGGTGGGGATCGAAATGCCCATCCATGCTTCGACAATACTGTCTTCATTGACGCCAGGAGCAAACAGGTCGATCCAGATAACATTTTCGGGCAGCGGAGTGCCGGGCTCGACTTCCACTTGTTCGAGGTGGTCTCCGGAAAGGCTGTAAAGTGTGATCATATTGGCACCTGAAGTCTGGCCCGAAATCTCGAGCGGCTGGATTATGGGGCACTGTGCGCGAAAATTGTTAACGGAATGCGGCAGTGGTTTCCAGTCCGCAATCAGCTTTCTTCGCGACGGTTGACAGCTCCATTACATAGGTCTAATTCATCAAGTCATCAGATGAATTTGGTGAAGATATGAAGGCGATATCCCGCAAGACTTTGACGGATTCGGCCACGCAGGCATTGCGAGGCGAAATCACGTCGGGACGCTGGTCGATAGGCGACCAGTTGCCAAATGAAGCCGCACTTTCCGCAACGCTCGATGTCAGCCGCGGCACGGTGCGCGAAGCTGTTCGGGCGCTGGTGGCGCAAGGAATGCTGGAAACCCGGCAGGGTTCGGGAACCTATGTCCGTTCCACTGCCGACACGGCACGCAGCCTCGACCGCATCCGCCATACCAGCCTGCGCGACCGCTTTGAGACCCGGGCAGTTCTCGAAACGGAAGCCGCACGTCTGGCCGCCTTACGCATCAAGCCGAAGGGGATTGTGCATCTGGAGAAAGTGCTGGCACAGCGCGGCAATCGTGACGAACTGGACCGGGCAACTTTCGTGGCCCGAGACTTTGCCTTTCATGAAGCCATCGTCGCTGCTTCGGGCAATAGTGCACTGATCGAGGTCTATGCCTTTTTCTCAGCTTCCATTCGTGAATCCATAGAAGCCACGCTCGACGGCGAACTGCCCGAGCCGAACCATGAAGCGCACCGCCAGATCGTCGAAGCCATCGCCTCGGGCGATCCTGACAAGGCCGGTGCAACCGTTCGCCGCTTCATGGCGCCCCTGATTGAAGAACTTGAAAGGTTGCTGGCATCATGAGCCACACGAACACGACCCTGCTGAACGCGGCAGAAAACGAGGCGATGTTGCAGCCGGAAGCGCTGGTCGATGCGGAGGCTGACAGCGTTCCGCCGCCACCGGTCCAGCAGCCGCCAAGCAAGGCGCTGCGCATTTTGTTGGGGCTGAGCCTCGTGCTGATCGCGGCCAATCTGCGACCGGTATTTTCCAGCGTTTCCGTGTTGCTGCCGGAAATCATCGACGCCACCGGCATGTCATCCGTTGCAGCCGGTGTGCTGACCACCTTGCCGGTGCTCTGCCTTGGCATTTTCGCACCATTCGCGCCGCGTCTGGCACAGCGGTTCGGTGCGGAGCGCGTTCTGCTTATTGTTCTGGCAGTTCTGACTATCGGGACAGCAATCCGCGGCTTCGGTACGTTCTATTCGCTTTATATCGGCGCGGCGCTGGCCGGTGCGGCCATTGCGACGGGCAATGTGTTGCTTCCGGGGGTCGTCAAGCGTGACTTCCCGAAAACTGCAGCCATCATGACCGGTCTTTATACGATGGCGCTGTGCGGCGGTGCTGCATCTGCAGCCGGTTTCACCATTCCCATCAAGGGAATGCTCGGCGGTTCCTGGAATCTCGCTCTGGCATTCTGGGCTGTTCCAGCGGCCGTCGTTCTGCTGTTGTGGCTGCCGCAGGCCATGCGTGCGAAACACAATGTCGCGCATTCGGGTTTCAAGGTTATCGGCCTGTGGAAGGACAAGCTGGCCTGGCAGGTGACGCTGTTCATGGGACTGCAATCCTCCACGGCCTATATCGTCTTCGGATGGCTGGCGCCGATCCTGCGCGAGCAGGGCCTGAGCCCGGCGGCGGCTGGCGGTCTGGTTTCCTTCTCGATCTTGGCGCAGGTCATCACCTGTCTCGCAGTGCCTTCCATCGCCACCCGCCAGAAGAACCAGAGCCTGCTCAATGTCATTCTGTGTGCCTGTGCGGCCTTGCCGCTGATCGGCTTTCTGTATCTGCCGCTTTGGACCTATTGGGGGCTGGCGATCATTCAGGGTATCGGGCAGGGCGGTCTCATCGCCGCCGCGATGATGGTGATCGTGCTGCGCGCACCGGATTCGCACACGGCAGCGCATCTGTCCGGCATGGCGCAGTGCGTGGGCTATACGCTGGCCGCAATCGGCCCGCTGATCGTGGGGCTGATCCACAGCGCAACGGGCAGCTTTACCGCCTGTGGCCTTTTCTTCGCTGTGCTGGGGCTGGGGGCTGCTATCGCCGGATGGGGAGCAGGGCGCGCGCAACATGTGGGCGTACAGGTAGTCAAGGAATAGCAGCAACAAAAAACCCCGGCAAAACCGGGGTTTTTCTTTATTCCTACACGAAAGGCATCAGGCCTTTTCGTACAGCTCTTCGACGAATTCCCAATTGATGAGGTTGTCGACGAAGGCTTCAAGGTACTTCGGACGCAGATTGCGATAATCGACATAGTAGGAGTGTTCCCACACGTCGACGCCGAGGATCGGCGTTGCGCCATGAACGAGCGGGTTTTCGCCGTTCGGAGTCTTGGAAATTTCGAGCTTGCCGTTCTTGACCGACAGCCAGGCCCAGCCAGAACCGAACTGGCCGACACCGGCAGCGATGAAATCTTCACGGAACTTGTCGTAGCCGCCAAGATCGGACTCGATTGCCTTTTCAAGCTTGCCCGGCAGCTTCTTGCCGCCGCCGCCCTTCTTCATCCACTTCCAGAATTGGATGTGGTTGTAGTGCTGGCCGGCATTGTTGAAGAGGCCCTGGTTCTTGCCGTAGCTTTCCTTGACGATCTCTTCCAGGCTCTTGCCTTCGAGGCCGGAGCCTTCAAGCAGCTTGTTGCCGTTGGTGACATAGGCCTGATGGTGCTTGTCGTGATGAAGTTCAAGCGTCTCGCGCGACATGAAAGGCGCAAGGGCGTCATAGTCATACGGCAGGGCGGGCAGTTCGAAAGCCATTGGAAACTCTCCTCTTTTCATTCAGCTTATATGGCAACTTACAGGGGCAGCTTACGGCGGGCCAAGCGGATGCTGCCTCAAAACTTGCGTGCGGAATCTACATAGGCCGCAATAGCGCAGGCGGCAATGGTACCAGCGGGCAATTCAGCTTCAAGACAATGAATTATTATTGAAATCACAGTAGGATGGAGCAAATCTGGTTTTTTATGCTTCGCGATGCGTGGCGGGCCCTCACAGGAGGAAACGGTGTCCCACAGTTCTTAAGAGTGGGCCTTGAATTCAATTACCCTATTTTGCGCGCAGAGGTTGTGTTGAGCAGAGATTTGTAACCATGAAAAATAGTGTAAATTCATTCAATAGTTATGTCTTCGACGCTTATGGCACATTGTTCGATGTCCATTCGGCGGTGCGACGACATGCAGATAAAGCCGGGCCGGACGAACGGGCATTTTCCGAACTGTGGCGGGCTAAACAGCTTGAATATTCCTGGGTGCTGAGCCTGATGGGCGCCTATAGCGATTTCTGGAAACTCACCGAGGATTCGCTTGATTTCGCATTTGCGCGCTATCCTTCCGTTGATCCAGCACTACGCAATGATCTGCTGGACGCCTATTGGAAGCTTGATTGCTATCCGGAAGTGCCCGCCGCTCTCAAAAGCCTGAAGGAGAAGGGCGCACGGCTCGCAATTCTCTCCAACGGATCGCCGGCAATGCTGGAATCCGCTGTCCGCTCGGCAGCGCTCGACGTCCTGCTGGATGATGTGATTTCGGTCGATGAAGTCAGGAAATACAAGACCGCCCCGGCTGTCTATGAACTCATCACACTGCAATGGCGGCTCTATCCTTCGGCAATCTCGTTCCAATCGTCGAATCGCTGGGATGTGGCAGGCGCGGTGCGGTTCGGCATGCGTGGGGTCTGGATCAACCGGTCCAACCAGCCTGACGAGTACAAACAGTTTGCTCCGGCGCTCATTTTGCCAAGCCTTCAATTGCTCGACTGATTTATCACTAAAAGTTGAACTATTCGAGTTCATTGAATGCAGGCACGAGCACCCAAAATTGTGTCGCCGCTGCAACACGAGCCATGCTGGTAGGCTTTCGCCACGTTTAGGCCGCATTGCGAACGGGTGTACGCCACATTTTTCGGGCGTTTTCCGTGCAACCGATCACCGGAAACAGCCGTTTAAGGACGTTTCGATGGCTCGCCGCGTATCTGCCACAATTGGCCGGGTCGCAATTCGTTAACCCTGAATGTGTATCTGTAACCCCTCCCGTCACCAAACTGGTTTTCATATGCAAACGACCCTTACCCGCCGTTCCTTTCTGACGGCAATGACAGCAACAGCGGCCGCCGGCCTGGCCGGTTGCGCTCAGTTGGGGCAGAATGTTCCAATTATAGATGTGGATCAGTCGGGCAACCCGATCAACCGCACCCCGCAGGCCAATGTCGACTCTTCCTATGGCGGCTGGGCGCAGATGTATGCCTCCGTCGAGGACGGCGGCTTCCAGCTTCCGGCAATTCCGATCCAGAAGATGGACAAGCGCTATCTGCGCCAGGTTGTGCAGGACCCGACTGGCGAACTGCCGGGTACGCTGGTCATCGATACGGCTAACCGCTTCTGCTATCTCGTCCTCGAAAATGGACAGGCGATGCGCTACGGCGTCGGCATCGGCCGCGAAGGCTTCGCATGGTCGGGCCGTGCTGTGATCCAGTACAAGCGCCAGTGGCCGCGCTGGACCCCGCCGGACGAAATGGTCGCCCGTCAGCCGGAACTGGTGCAGTACAGCGCCAAGAACGGCGGCATGGCTCCGGGCCTCAAGAATCCGCTCGGCGCCCGCGCGCTCTATATTTTCCAGGACGGCAAGGACACGCTGTATCGACTGCACGGCAACCCGGAATGGTGGTCGATCGGCAAGGCGGTCTCTTCGGGCTGCGTGCGCTTCCTGAACCAGGATATCATCGATCTCTATGATCGTGTACCGGCGAAATCGCCGATCCTCGTTATGTAATAACGAGCGCTGAAACGGCAGATTGCAGAAGCCCCGGACAGCCATCTGTCCGGGGCTTTTTCGATTGTATTGCAAGCTCGCTTGCCGCCACCTCGAAAATCAGTCACTTTCCGCCCGGACCATATTTTTCGAAACGAGGGGAGGGCATCCATGTCAGAAGAAAAGACTGCCGAGAAAGTCAAAGGCCCCGCATCCTATTTCCCGTCCATCGAGAAAAAATATGGGCAGCCCATCCAGCATTGGCTTTCGCTGATCGAGCAGCGAAAGGGCGACAAGCATATGGAAATCGTCAACTGGCTGAAGTCCGAATTCGACATGGGACATGGCCACGCCAATGCCCTTGTCGCCTATGTTCTAGCCAAACCGGCGAAGGCGTAACGCTGACGCTTTCTACCGCTTGAAACCGCCGAGAATGCCGCGCACAAGTGCGCGGCCCAGCGAATTGCCGACCGAGCGGACGACGGATTTCATCGCGGCTTCCGCGACTGTCTGGCGACCGGAGCGACGACCGGTGCCAAGTGCGGTGCCGACGAGATCGCCAAGAATACCGCCGCCACCTTCTTCCTCTTCCTTGGTCTTTTGCTGGGCTGCTGCAGCATTCTGCGCCTTGCGGGCCAGCATTTCGAAAGCGGAATCGCGATCCACAACCTGATCGTACTGCCCGGCTACCGGGCTTGCCGCGATGATTTTCGCGCGTTCCTCCGGCGTCAGCGGGCCAATGCGTGACGAAGGCGGACGCATGAGCGTACGCTGCACAATGGAGGGCACGCCCTTGGCCTGAAGCGTGGAAACCAGCGCTTCACCAGTGGCGAGATTGGTGATCGCTTGAAACGTGTTGAAATCCGGGTTCGGACGGAATGTATCGGCTGCGGTTTTCACAGCATTGGTTTCGCGCGGCGTATAGGCGCGCAGGGCATGCTGCACGCGGTTGCCAAGCTGTGCCAGAACCGTTTCCGGCACGTCGAGCGGGTTCTGCGTCACGAAATAGACGCCGACACCCTTGGATCGGATCAGGCGCACGACCTGCTCGACACGATCGATCAACGCCTTCGGCGCTTCGTCGAAGAGAAGGTGGGCTTCATCGAAGAAGAAGACGAGCCTCGGCTTGTCGGGATCGCCGATTTCCGGCAGTTCCTCAAAAAGTTCCGACATCAGCCAGAGCAGGAAGGTGGAATAGAGCCGCGGGCTCATCATCAGCTTGTCGGCGGCAAGTACGCTCACCACGCCGCGCCCGTCGGTCGTGGTGCGCATCAGATCTGCAATTTTAAGCGCCGGTTCTCCGAAAAAATTCGAGCCGCCCTGCTGGTCGAGAACCAGAAGCGAACGCTGGATTGCGCCGACCGAGGTTTTGTTGACATTGCCGTATTTGCCGGAAAGCTCCGCCGAGCGTTCCGCCATTTCGGCCAGGATGGCCTGCAAATCCTTCAGGTCCAGAAGCAACAGGCCTTCTTCATCCGCCAGACGGAAGGCGATGTTCAGCACACCTTCCTGCGCGTCGGTCAGGTTCATCAGGCGCGAGAGAAGAAGCGGCCCCATTTCGGATATGGTTGCGCGGACAGGATGCCCCTGTTCCCCGAAAATATCCCAGAAGATCACAGGCGCGGCACGCATCTCATAAGGGGCGAGCTTCACTTCCGCCGCGCGCTTGAGAAGGCCGTCATTTTGAACGCCTATTGCGCCGATGCCGGAAAGGTCGCCCTTGATGTCGGCGCAGAAAACCGGAACACCAGCCGCCGAAAAGCTTTCGGCCAGAACCTGCAGCGTGACGGTTTTACCGGTGCCGGTCGCGCCGGTGACGAGGCCGTGCCGGTTGCCGTATTTCAGCGCTAGATATTCCGGCTGCTGGTAGGAGTCGTCAGGCTTGCGGCTCGCGCCAAGAAAAATAGCGTCTTCGGCAGTCATCAGGCAGCTTGCTCCCTCTGTTCAACTATTACTTACGATATAAACATCGCTTATCGCCACGACAAGCAAAAGCCTTGGGGAAAAGCCTTGGACGCGGTGGCTGACGAAGGCTGCAACGCAACTTCAACGCGCAGGATAGCCGTTCGGCTGGGCTGGAATTGCTTTCAGATAGGCAGCAATGGCGTTGCGGTCCGCCTCGGTGAGATGGGCCATGTTTGCAACCACATCGGTCATCGATCCGCCGAGCGAATCGAAATCCGGTGTAAAGCCGCTTTGCAGCGCATAGGCGATGTCTTTCTCGCTCCACCCGCCAATGCCCGCTTCATCCGGCGTAATGTTCGGTACAATGCCCCTTTTTCCATCGCTGCCGGTCTCCGGCGACAATGCTCCGGCAAGCCATTGGCCGGTGTTCAGGCCGCCTATGATATTGCGCGGCGTGTGGCATTCACCGCAATGGCCAAGTGCTTCAGTCAGATATTGACCGCGTTTCACCTGATCGGAAGCATTTGCGATTTCCACCGCAGGCTGATCGGTCAGATAAAGCTGCTTCCAGAGGCCGAGCCCGCGCCGGATATTGAATGGGAAGGAAAGCTTGTGCGGTGCTGCGACATTGTTGGATGGCGGCAGCGTTTTCATAAAGGCAAAGAGATCTGCCACATCCTGCGGCTGCATTCTTGTATAGGACGTGTAGGGGAAGGACGGATAGAGATGCTCATCCTGCTTGCCGACACCCTTCAACATTGCATTGGTGAAATCCTGGATGGTCCAGGTGCCGATACCCTGCTCGGACGGGGAAATATTGGGCGCGATAAATGTTCCGAAATCTGAAACAAATTCATGGCCGCCCGCCAGAACCTTGCGTGCATCACCGGATGCACCCGGTGCGGCATGGCAGGAAGCACAGCCGCCCGCCCAGAAAACCTGTTCGCCCTTCACCGGGTCGCCGGGCTTCATCGCATCCAGAACGGTCGCGTCCACCTTTTGCGGCGTGGTCAGAATCCAGAAAGCCGCGGCTCCAACCAGGACCACGGCGCCTGCGACATATGCCAGTTTTCGGACCATTCTATCCGTTCCCGTGTGGCGGTTCCAGCAACAGCGGGCCGCTCTTGTGGCTGTAATTCGGCATGACAGTTACATCTGCGCGAAGCCGCTGGAACCGCTCCGCCCATTTGCTCAAACTGATCTAGCACACCGGATGTTTCCGTCCGGTGCGCTCTATGTCAACCGTGGATGTCAGTTCTTTTTGACGCGATAGGCCTGATGGCAGGAACCGCAATTGGCGGCGACCTGCTGGAAGGCTGGCTTCAGCGCATCCAGATCCTGTGGTTTGGCGGCCAGTGCTGCAGCAGCATCCGTCTGGAATTTCTCGACATGCTTGACGAAGTCGTCCTTGTTTTCCCAGATTTTCGGCGAAGCTTCGGTATCGCCCTGATCAGAACCTGCTGGGAACAAAGCGTCCACATCGAGCTTCTTGGCATCTGCATCGATCTTTTCCAGCGCGGCAAGCGCGGTGGCGGCGTCAAACGGTTTCTCGCCCTTGATCATGGGTGCAATCGACCCGACCAAACGTCCGAGGTCCTTCATGATGGCCTGACGATCGGCTGTGACATCAGCTTGGGCAACACCGGCGACCATTACCGCTGCAGCGCTGACAGTCAGGAAAAACAAACGCATGCGATCCTCCGCATTTAAAAATTGAACAGACTTCGTCCCTTGGTTCAAATATCCGATACAATCCGGGACATTGCAATCATCGCACCGGTTAAATCCCCAATGCGGCAAGTATCATTTTGAATTTATAGAGATTATTACACAGATTTCACGTTATCGTGAAAAACATGACTGAAATACTATTGTTTTATACTGGGCCGGGTTAAATGATGAAAGACAAAAACAAAAAGGCCCTGGAAACCGGGGCCTTTTCGAGCATGCAAACTTCGATCAGACGAACTGGCCAAGGCCCGGAATTGCGCCAATGACGGCGTCAACCGGTTCATCACCGGCCTTTTCCTTGGCAAAGCGGATGGTTTCCTTGGCTACGCCGGAAATTTCACCCATGCCGAGGCCCGCACCCATGAGCTGGGAGCCGAGACCCATCACGCCGCCCATCAGGCCGGACAGGAAGCCGCCGCCCTTGACCTGGGCAATTGCTTCTTCAGCGCCGGGAAACGCAGCCAGGAGCTTCTGGACCTCGGCTGCCGGGCCTTCCTTCTGCAGAAAGGCGAGGATCATGCCGACTGCCTTTTCTGCCGTTGCCGCATCGATACCGACTTTGGAGGTGATGCGCGCGATCAGTTCTTCCATGGAGACTCTCCCAAAAATCTTACGTTTACGTAATATGCATTCTCGCCTTCGCTTTGCAAGCCGCCATGAGCGAAAATATTAGGGTCAGTATTCATTAGTTAGTGAATATGACGATTTGATCGGTAGTCCCGATCCTCGTTACGCCGTTCGAATTTCCTGCAGTTCAAGTTCATCGATCATGACCTGCCGCATGACGAATTTCTGGATCTTGCCGGTCACAGTCATCGGAAACTGATCCACGAAGCGTATATGGGCCGGAACCTTGTAATGTGCGATCTGCTGCCGGCAATATTCGGCAAGTTCTTCCTCAGTTAGCTCGCCGTCCTTGTGCAGCTTCACCCATGCGCAGATGATTTCGCCGAACTTGCGGTCGGGAATGCCGAAAATCTGGACATCGCTGATCGCGGGATGGGTGAATAGAAACTCCTCGATTTCGCGCGGATAGATGTTCTCGCCGCCGCGAATGATGAGATCCTTGATGCGCCCGACAATGTTGCAATAGCCTTCCTCGTCTATCGTCGCGAGGTCTCCCGTGTGCATCCAGCCCGCATCGTCGATGGCGCCAGCAGAACTTTCCGCATCGTTCCAGTAGCCGCGCATGACGCTGTAGCCGCGTGTTAGCAATTCACCCTTTTCGCCACGCGGAACCACCTTGCCATCCGCATCGACAATCTTCACCTCCAGATGCGGGTGAATGCGCCCGACCGTGGACACGCGCCGCTCCATTGGATCGGTCGTTGAGCTCTGGAAACTGACCGGGCTTGTCTCGGTCATGCCATAGGCGATGGTGATTTCGCTCTGATGCATCTCGCTCACTACACGCCGCATCACTTCGATGGGGCAGGGCGATCCGGCCATGATACCGGTGCGCAGGCTTGAGAGGTTGAAACGGCTGAACTCCGGGTGATCGAGCATCGCAATGAACATTGTCGGCACGCCATGCAGGCCGGTGCATTGCTCTTCCTCGACAGTCTGGAGCGTGAGAAGGGGATCGAAACTGTCGTTGGGGATCACCATGCAGGAACCATGGGTCACGCAGGCAAGATTGCCGAGCACCATGCCGAAGCAATGATAGAACGGTACCGGAATGCAGAGCCGGTCCTGTTCGGAAAGCTGCATCGCCTCGCCGACGAAAAAACCGTTATTGAGGATATTGTGGTGCGAGAGCGTCGCGCCCTTCGGACTGCCGGTCGTGCCGCTGGTGAACTGAATATTGATGGGATCGTCAAACTGTAGTTCTTCGGCAAGCTGCGCCAGTTCTTCGTGCGTGACCTCATCGCCGGATTGGGCAACATCGCCGAAATTCAGCATGCCGGGTGTCTGTTCAGCGCCCAGCCGGATCACGCAGCGCAAAGTGGGAAGCCGCTCCGACATCAGATGACCGGGGCGGGCTTCATCCAGTTCAGGAACGATGCTGCGCAGGATATCGATATAATTGCTGGTCTTCAGTGACGGCGCGAGGATGAGTGCTGCGCATTCGACTTTTGCCAGCACATATTCCAGTTCATGTGCCCGATAGGCCGGGTTGATGTTGACGAGGATCAGGCCCGCCTTTGCGCTTGCAAACTGGGTGAGTATCCATTCGAGATTGTTCGGCGACCAGATACCGAGACGTTCGCCGGGGCGCAGCCCTATGGCGAGAAAGCCTTCGGCAAGTTCGTCAGTCAGTTGTCTGAGTTCGCAATAGGTCAGCCGGACATTCTGGTGCCGGACGATGACGGCCGGCCGCTCGGGATATTTCTCCGCGACCTGGTCGAGATGCCGACCGATCGTATTGCCGATGAGAAGCTTGTCACTCGCACCATGAACATAGCTGGGAACATAGCTGGCCTGCTGCTGCATTTCCGATCCTCCCAAACCGAAGACGATGTGTCGAACGGTGGGAGGATGCCATTCGCAGCGCTTCGTGAAAACCGCAGTTCTTACAATTCGGATTCAGCGCTTGGTGCAACGCACCAGAGTAGCGGCCCCGGCATTGGTGTATTTGCTTTGCATCGTATAGAGCCAGCCCTTGCATTCTGACATACTGCTGAAGCACCGGACACGGTCGATCGGGACCAGCCCGTCGCCGCCGGTAATGAAGGGCGAGTCGTCAACGCCGCTGAACTGGCCGACGATGATGCCGCTGCCTTTTTTCGGCACATTGCAGCGCTGGCCTGCATATTCGCTGACGTCCTTGCGCACCTGCGCCTCAGCCGACATCGGCAGCACGACAAAGCTTGTAACCGCGAGCGATGCGGAAGTGAGAAAAACAGCAATGACCTGACGCAGCATCGAACTCTCCTTAAAAAGAATAGCTATTGAGCAATACTGTAAGATTATAAGCGAAATAGTACACTTTCTCCAATGGAGAAGCATCGCACCTTAAAATCTGGATGCGATGCTTAACGTCGAGGATCAGAGCGTGTCGCCCGCCTTGCCCGTCACCTTGAGCGCGAAGGCATAAGTGTAGGCAACTTCTTCCAGCCGCGAGAAGCGACCAGACGCACCGGCATGGCCCGCATCCATATTGATACGGAACAGGACCGGGTGATCATCGGTCTTGAGTTCACGCAGTCTGGCGACCCATTTGGCAGGCTCCCAGTAAGTGACGCGCGGATCGGTGAGCCCTGCCACGGCCAATATGGCCGGATAAGCTTGACGGCTGACATTATCGTAGGGCGAATAGCCCGCGATGATCCTGTAATCCGCTTCCGAAGTGATCGGATTGCCCCATTCCGGCCATTCCGGCGGGGTCAGCGGCAAGGTGTCGTCCAGCATTGTGTTCAGCACATCGACGAACGGCACTTCTGCGATGATGCCGCCGAACGCATCGGGCGCCATATTGGCAATTGCGCCCATCAGCATGCCGCCTGCGGAACCGCCATGAGCAACGATGCGGTCATGGCTGGTGAAGCCTTCAGCGACAAGGTGCTGCGCGGCGGCAATGAAGTCAGTGAAAGTATTCTCCTTCTTGTCACGCTTGCCGTTTTCGTACCAGGCAAAACCCTTGTCCTTGCCACCACGAATATGGGCAATGGCATAGATGAAGCCGCGATCCACGAGCGACAGCCGCGAGGTGCTGAAGCTTGCGGGAATAGTGATGCCATAGGAACCGTAGCCATAGAGCAGGCAAGGCGCCGAGCCGTCGAGCTTCGTATCCTTGTGATAGAGTAGGGATACCGGCACCAGTTCGCCGTCCGTTGCTTTTGCGAAGATGCGGCGCGTGACATAATCTTGGGCGTTGTGCCCAGAAGGAACTTCCTGCGTCTTCAAAAGCTTCCGCTCGCGCGTGCGCATATTGTAGTCGAAGAGCTGTTCCGGCGTGGTCATGGACGAATAGGAAAAGCGGATCACATCCGTATCATATTCGGCACTGCCGTGAAGACCGAGCGAATAGGCTTCCTCGTCGAAGGCGATGGCGTGTTGCTCGCCGGTCTCGCGATCACGGATCACGATGCGCGGCAGGCCGTTGTCGCGCTCCATCCAGACAAGATGATTCTTGTAGGCGGAGTGCGACAGGATCAGCCGTCCCGACTTTTCCGCTACGACCTCTACCCAGTTTTCCTTCTGCGGCGCTGATGCCGGTGCCTGACAAATCTTGAAATCCTTGGCGCCATCCGCATTGGTCAGGATGTAGAACACATCGCCGCCCGGCGCGATGTCATATTCCGTGCCGGTCTTGCGCTCCATGACGAGCTGCGGCTTCGCCGCCGGATCGTTGGCGGGAAGGAGCCAGCATTCCGACGTTTCATGGTCATGAATATCGATGAAGATATAATCGTCCAGCGCCGAACCGCCGACACCGAGGAAAAAGCCGGGGTCTTTTTCTTCATAGATCAGCCGGTCGTCCGCCTGATCCGTACCGACCTTATGATAGAAAACCTTGGAGGGTCGATGGTTCTCATCGAGCCGCGTATAGAAAAAGCCTTCGCTTTTCGCATCCCAAGCGCCGCCGCCATTGGTATCGGTAACAATGTCCTCAAGGTCTTTCATGGAAGACAGATCGCGGACTTTCAGCTTGTAGAATTCCGATCCCTTGTCGTCATATCCCCAGATCAAAAGCTTGTGATCCGGCGCATGATCGGCCGAAGCGAGGCGAAAATAGGCCTTGTCCCTGCCTTCGACATCGCCGTCAAGAAGGATGGTTTCCGTGCCGCCGTCACGTGGCGTGCGAATGAAATAGGGCTGCTCGCCACCGGTGCGATAGGACACGCCATAGGCGAATGGACCATCCTTGGCGGGAACGGACGAGTCGTCTTCCTTGATGCGAGCGCGCATTTCGGCAAACAGCGTTTTCTGCAGTACTTCCGTGTCGTTCATCAGGGCTGCCTGATAAGCATTCTCTGCTTCCAGATGCGAACGAATTTCGGGGGCCAGAACTGACGGATCTTTGAATACTTCCTGCCAATTGTCTGCGCGCAACCAAGCATAATCGTCAGTGCGTGTGATCCCGTGGCGGGTGTCATTGACCGGATGTTTGGCTGCATGCGGCGGTTGAAGTTGGGAGGAGCTTTGAGACATCCACAATTCCAATGAAAACTGTTTCGATTTGCTGCAAGGCCGGTAAGCCGTGCCTTCTGGCGGGTGATACTGGTATTTATATAGTTGGCCGAAAAGGCGAAAGCGAGTTGATTCCGTTGAAATATATTTGAGCGATGCCTTTTTGAGGCCCGATTCTGCGGCCAAAAGCTACGTAGCGGAAACGTGTTAGTCTTGAGCTTCGTACAAGAAAACTTGAGGGAGAAAACTATTGCTAACACTGGTCGGGCAAATTAAAGGAAGCGCGGCAGTGAACTGCGGCTTCATCCATATCCTTCAATAAATGACAGGGGCGGCGACGCGAACACATCGCGATTCAAAGTTTCCCAATCTTAGCAAGGTTGAGTTCGAGTTTTTCTATTTGCCGATTCAAGAAGAAAGACTTGTCAGTAATGTAATGTGGTTTGACAATTCTATTGCAAATGACATTATCAACTGATATTCGCAGTCGCGAACGGATGGGGCAGAGTTTTGGAATACGTAACGACGATGGCAGGCGGGGATCTCCAGTCGTCGATTACGCAACAATAAGAAGTAAAAAGGAAATCTGATGGAAAATCTGGACACGCACGACGAGAGCGCAGAACTGCTTCTGAGCCTTACTGCAGATGTTGTAGCTGCATATGTCGGCAATAATTCGATTCGCGCTGGTGAATTGCCGCTGCTGATCGCCGAAGTACATGCCGCTTTCAAGCGTCACGTCGAAAGCGAAGAAGCGCCCGTCATCGTTGAGAAGCCGAAGCCTGCCGTCAATCCGAAGAAGTCGGTTCATGATGATTACATCATCTGCCTCGAAGACGGCAAGAAGTTCAAGTCGCTGAAGCGTCACCTGATGACCCATTACAACATGACGCCGGAACAGTACCGCGAAAAGTGGGATCTTGACCCGAATTACCCGATGGTCGCTCCGAACTATGCTGCTGCTCGTTCGCGTCTGGCAAAGAAGATGGGCCTGGGCCGCAAGCCTAAGGAGGCTTAATCGACCTGACTCCCGAGCAGGTTACGCTTCGTCACATCTGTTCTTGTAAGTGTTATCAAAATGGCCGGTATTGTTGAGCTCACGCTTTTCGATACCGGCCATTTTGTTTTTGGGTTTTTAAGAATTTCCGGAAGCTGATGGTCTTTTCAACCGATCCGGTCGAAAGCCTGTTTCAATGCAATGTGCCGGTTCAGGTCATAACTCCAGTGACCGCACGTGCCTTTTAGCCGCTCTTTTTCCATGAGACGTGTGAGGCGCCGTTTGGTGCGTTCCTTCTCCTCTTGCGGTGCTTTGAGAACTTCATCCCGATCGATGCCCGCAATGATCTGCAAAGCAATACGCTGCATGGCCGTTAGTTGATTCTGCTTTTGTCGGACAAAAAATAGTGCGCGGGCATGTTTAAGATCTGCTTCCATGGCGAAAATCCCTCATTTCTCGATACCAGTGAGCATGAGCCACGTGAAATGGCGTTGGATAATATTCCTAGATTTTGCCGGATTTTTCTGTAAAATGGTGATGGATCGCCTTTGATAGAGGCGGGTTAATGCTGTGATGGCAAGGCTTTAGTCTATGTTAGAACTGCCGTAACTAACCAAAGACGGCAATTCATTTTACGAAACTTATCCACACTTGCATTTTCCTCCGTATAAGAAGATATTCCTATTCTGGCGAGGAAAGATGAATGTCTTTGGAACTATCGGATGTCATTCATACGCGGGCGGAAGCTTTCGAAGCGTTGAAGTTGCTTGCGGCGCGGCATGGGCGACGCCTTAGTATCGAAAGGGTGGAGGGCGTCGCCGACCGATCGCGGCAACAGCAGAATATGGTGCTGTGCGATGCCCTTATCGATCTGCTCGTGGCCATGTTCGGTGTTTCCGGTACTGAGCTGCGCTCTCCGTTGCGTTGTAGGCGGGAGGTCGCCCGCATGCGGCAGATCGGCATGTATGTCGCGCATACAGCTTTCGGCATGGCGATGCGTGAAGTGGCCACCGGATTTGCGCGGGACCGGACAACTGTGATGCATGCCTGCCATCTGGTGGAAGACATGCGCGACGATACCGAATTCGATGCAATCGTCTCGACATTCGAGCGGATTGCGCAAAGTGCTTTCACGGCCTGGAGGTTGGCGGCATGACCAAGCAGTTGTCGGTGTCTGAAGCGAGAATCATGCGCTTTTTGAAGAATGGAGGCTGCGAGGTTCAGGATTCGGTTCGCGCTACGCATGTGTTGCTCGCCACGGATCAGGGGACCATCGCCGCTTCCCGTGCCGAACTGGAGGTCATGCAGAAGAAGGGGTTGCTGTGCTGGGACGAGGAGCGTCTTGTTGCATCGCGGCATTGCGCAAAGCGGTCGAAGGAGGACGGCAAGCCGTTACCCCGTCTGGCAGGAAACACGCAGACCATCGAGTACCTGCAGGGCGAAAGGGTCGAAATCAACCTGGAAGAATCGCCGCTCGCCATGCTCTACAGACGCAAGAATGCGAACGGTTCTACCTTCATCTCGGAAAACGAGTTTCTTGCCGGTGAAAGGCTGCGCGCCGACTTCACGCGCGGATCGCTGATGCCGTCTGTGACAATGCGCTGGGATACCAGTGTCGGAGGCGGGCGCAGCGGGCCGGGCGGCATGGCCGAGCTGACCGATATTGCACTTGCCAGCCGTATCCGTGTCGAGCGGGCGCTGGAGGCGGTCGGGCCGGAACTGAACGGCGTTCTGGTCGATATCTGCTGCTTCCTGAAAGGTCTTGAAACCGTGGAGCGCGAGCGGCAATGGCCCGTGCGTTCGGCCAAGATGCTGCTCAAGGTCGGTCTGGCCACGCTGCACAGGCATTATAACCCTCAACTGGAAAAGGAACGGGGCAGAGGCGCGGTCCTGCATTGGGGAACCGACGACTATCGACCGCAGATGCGACCACAGACTATATGAGGTGACACCCTCATTGACACCTTTCGGGGGTGGGGCTATCGCCTCTTTCTCAAAGGGACTTTGTACCCGTTGGGGAAGTGGGGAGAAATCACATGAATTCGGTACGGGATCGACTGGAAAGCATCCTGTCGCGACTGGAAGCGCGAGCTAGGAGCGAGCGTGTTTTCAGCAAAGTCTATGCACAACAGGCGCGGGCCGAGGCGGATGCAGCCGATGCGCGTCTTCGTGACAGACGTGCGCTCGGACCGCTCGACGGGCGTATTGTTTCGATCAAGGACCTTTTCGACGTTGCCGGAGAGCCGACGCTTGCCGGTTCGGTTGTTCGCCGCGCCGCTGCCCCGGCGACACGGGATGCCGCGATTGTCCGGCGTCTGCGCGACGCGGGAGCGGTTATCGTCGGCAAAACCCACATGACGGAATTCGCCTTCACGCCGGTCGGCCTCAATCCGCATTATGGCGAGCCGGGCAATGCCATTGATCCCACGCGCGTTGCGGGCGGGTCGTCGTCGGGCGCTGCCGTCTCGGCGGCAGAAGGTACAAGCGAAATCGCCATCGGTTCGGATACGGGCGGATCGGTGCGTATTCCGGCAGCGTTGAACGGTATTGTCGGTTTCAAGCCGACCGCCCGGCGCATTCCGCTTGACGGTGTATTTCCGCTGGCGCCGTCGCTCGATTCCATCGGTCCGCTGACGAGGACGGTGGCCGATGCCATTATCACCGATGCGGTCATGGCGGGTGAAACGCCAGTGTTGCCGGACGCCTTGCCGCTCAAAGGGCTGCGCGTCGCGCTGCCGAAGGGCTATCTTCTGGCCGATATGGAGCCGGATGTCGCAAAGCACTTCGAGGCGTCAGTCGCGCTTCTCGAAAAGGCGGGAGCGATCATTGCGGACCTGGAGGTCGATGACCTGATCCAGCGCCTGCGCGAAGTAACACGTGTCGGTTCCATCGCCGGGATCGAGGCAAGCCATGTCCACGCATCGACCTGGCTTGGCGATCCGGATGCCAATGTTGATATCCGTGTGAAGCGCCCGCTGTCCGTCCGCATCAAGGTGCCGATGGAAACCTATCGCGGAATCATGGAAACGCGCGCCACGCTTGTTCGTGAGATGGATGAGCGCCTGAGCGGCTTCGATATGTTTGTAACGCCGACCACGCCGATTGTTGCGCCGACGATTGCCTCGGTCAGTAACGATGAAGCTGAATATGATCGTGTGGAGGGATTGCTCCTGCGTGATACGCAGGTTGGAAACCAGTTTGACCTCTGTAGCATCAGCATACCGATGCCCGGCATGACACTGCCGACCGGTTTCATGCTCAGCGCACGTGGCGGTACCGACAACAGGCTGCTGGCAGCAGCCCTGTCGGTCGAGAAACTGTTAGGCTGATTCTTTCGCCAGCTCCGCTTCACGGCGAATGCGTGCCACCATGGCACGCAGGCCGTTGGAGCGCTGCGGCGTCAGATGTTCGTCAAGACCAAGCTTTTTCAGAATGGCTTCCGGGTCCACGGCGAGAATTTCCGAAGCCTTGTGGCCCGAATAAAGCGCCAGCACGATGGCCACCAGACCGCGCACGATATGCGCATCGGAATCGCCCAGAAACTCGATGACCGGATCGTTGCCGCTTTGCGGCAACGTCTTCAGCCAGACCTGGCTGACACAGCCCTTAACCTTGTGCGCCGCATCGCGCGCATCGTCGGGATAGAGTGGTAGCTCCTTGCCGAGATCGATGACATAGCGATAGCGGTCTTCCCAATCGTCGAGAAATTCGAAATCGGACATGATGCTATCGATGGTCGTGGTCATGGTATTCGCCTGAAAGAAGTTTCTTGCCGCTTATATAGTCATGAAACGCCGCAAGGTCACGGAAAACTCGAGCGCATCCCGAAAAGTGTGAAACGGTTTTCGGATAAGATGCGCGTTAAAAAAGCGCTCTAGCGTGTAATCGCGCCGGTCGAGTGGCGGTCCAGTGCGCGCAGGGCTTCTTCCCGCGATGTCGGGATGGGAATGCCGGTCGCGGCCTGTACAGGTTCGGCGGTTGTTGGCTCCGCTTTTGCAGGTGATTGCGGCTTGGTGCCGAAGCGGTCGCTTAGATATTCGAGGGCAGCGCGGCTTCCTTCCAGAAGGCCGCTTCCGGCGCTGGAAACAAGCGATGTTCCGTTCTGGCAGAAAGACGGATTATCGATGCACAGCTTGCCCAGTTCCACGGCGGTTTTGCCATTGGCAAGAAGCTGGTCGATTGAATCCGGCTCGCGCTTTGTCTCGGCAAGGGCTGGTTTCTCCTGCGGCTTGTTTTGCTCATCCGCAGCGAAGAAGTGCGGCATCACGATGAATGCCAACGACAACCAGAATACGGATTTGAGGAGAAAACGGATCATTGCCTTCTTGCTGTTAAGAGCCTTTGGTTTGCGCCAATGTCGGATGAATTCGAAAAGATTCCGTAACTGAACGATTCATAATGCGACCATTGAACGTCAGAATTGTGTGATCGTGGTAGTTTCACCCACCTGATCGCTACTCTCTGTTTACCATAGGCAGAAAAGCAGACCCGGCGCGTCACTTATCCGCTTTGGACGGTCCCGTTTTATCGTTTCTTTAAAGCCTCGGCTGCAATCTGTTGCTGGCTGGAAGAGTGTCGTCACGGCGAACGGTTTTCCGGTTTCGATCATGCAAGAGTATTGAGTGAGTACGGCACGTTGAACGCCATTCTTTTGAAAACAGCCGATGCCGCCCGCACCAGCGTGCAGGCGATCAGCCGTTTTTTCGAACGTTTCTGCCGCCGCTGGGTATCCAATCCCGATGCGGCCTCCATACGTGTCATCGGTTCGGTCATCACCGTGCCGGTCCTGCTTTGTGCCGCCTTGCTTGCTTCCGCTGTAACACCCGGCTTTACGGAATTTGCGATTCTCAGCGTCAGCTTTGCAGGCATCGCCATGATCCTTTGTGCGCTGTCGCTGATGGGCGTCGCTGCGCCTGCTCTGGCTGGCCTGAACTTCGCTGCCTATGGCGCGGGTCTTGCCGCTATCGGCGCCTTTTCGTCCGGCAATGCGGTTCTGTGGCTGATGGCAGCCGCTCTGCCGCTTGAGGTCTGGTTTGTGACCCGCAAGCCCGGCGCTGCCGCAGCAGGTGCTGCATTCGCGGCCATGATTCTCGGCTATTTTGCGACGGCAAGCGGTGGTGCCATTTCCGGCGGCAGCTATGTGTCCGTCGCTGTTCTCGTATTCTATGCGGCGAGCCTTGTTGCGCGTGGCTTTGCGAGTGCCTCCAAGCCCGCGCAGATCAATGTCAGCGCGCCGCAAGTCGCAATTGCTGCAGGCGACGTGCAGTTTGGTCTCGATTCGGATGGCGTGGTGTCTTCGGTCGATATGAATTCGGCGAAGCTTCTGGGCGTACAGCCTAAAATGCTGGAAGGTACTGCCCTGATCGACCGCGTTCATGTGGCTGACCGTGTGCAGTATCTTTCGCTTCTGGCCGATCTTCGTGCGGGCACTGCTTCGCGCAAGATCGATGTGCGCCTGCGTTCCATCGAAGATGGCAATATGCTCTTCCGCACCTATCGCCTTGAGGGGGCTGCAAGCGCCCACGCCATTACGCTGATCGGCCGTTCGCTCGAAGGGGAGCAGAAGCTTCTGGACGAGATCGCAACGCTGAAAGCGGAACTGGAATCAGAGCGTATCGGCAAGGGCCGCCTGCTTGCCGCCGTCAGCCATGAGCTGCGGACGCCACTCAATTCGATCATCGGCTTTTCCGATATGCTGTCGCATGAAATGGGCGGGAAGCTCGCCAATGAGAAGCAGCGCGAATATGCGGGCCTCATTCACCAGTCCGGCCACTATCTGCTGGAACTTGTGAACGCGGTTCTCGACAATTCGCGTCTGGAAACCGGCAATTACAGCATCGACCCGCAGCACTTCGCTTTTCTCGAGGCGGCCGAAATGTGCACCGCCGTCATGCTGCCGCAGGCTGAAAAGAAAGGCGTTGCCTTCTGCCATCGCGTCGGCACCGGCATTGGTGAACTGGTAGCGGATCGTCGGGCCGTCCAGCAGATTCTGCTCAACCTGGCCGGAAATGCGGTGAAGTTTACGCAAAGCGGTGGCTGCGTCACCATCGATGCGACCCGCGTGATGACTGACGGTCGCCCGATGCTGGAAATCAGCGTGTCGGATACGGGCATCGGAATCGAACCGGAAGATATGCAGCGCATTGGCACGCCGTTTGTGCGTGCCGACAATAACTATACGCGCGCACAGGAGGGAAGCGGCCTCGGACTTTCGGTGGTCAAGGGGCTGGTGGAATTGCATCAGGGAACGATGCTGCTGAAAAGCTGCCCCGGCGAAGGCACGATCGTCACGATCCGCCTTCCGGTGGCAGGTCCGCAATTTGTCATGGGAGAAGACGAATATCAGGAACTTGGCACGGTGATCGATATTCATCGTCACCAGGGGGAAAGGCTTAATGACTGGCAGAACGACGAAATCCGGGAGCAGAAAAATGCGCAAACCCGCAAAACGGCGTAGTCTCGGATCGCGGCTCCTCCGCTCCTTCTTTACATCGGCTTCGGTGCTGGCGATTGCTGCCGGAGATTTCATCGTCCGCAACCCCGTCCTGACCGGCGGGGCAACAGCGTTTCTGGTGGTGATGAGTTTCGTCTCTGCGAATGCGCTTTGGTATCAGCCGGAGGCGCACAACGCCGTGTTCTTCCGCACCAGACCGGATTTCGTGTTCAAACCGACGCCGCGCGCAGTCCTGCCGGGAACAGCAGCAAGCGACAGCGTGCCGAAATCGACCGGAACTGCTTCTGTCGAACCCGTAAACAATGAGGCGGCCCCGACGCTGGAGGCGGCCAGCCTGTCTGCAGACCGGCTGAATATGAGCGCGTCGGTTGACGACATGCTGCCGGCACTTGCGCCCAATGCCGATCTTGAAATCGCACGTCTGCAGCAGAGGCTGTCGACGCTTGGTGTCTACAAGGGGCCGGTGGATGGTTTCACCGGGCCACAGACTCGCGAAGCAGTGGAGCGCTGGCGCGCCCTGCAGCAAAAGCTTGGCGTGCAGGAGGCAAACATCCCCGCGCAATTGCGGGCCGGTGTACAAAACAGTGTCCCGGCTCAGGACGAGGTTGCCAAAGCCATCGAGGTCGCGGTTCCGACGCCGCGTCCGCAGCCCGCGGTCTTGAAGACGGAAACGGATTCAAAGCCGAAACCCGCTCTCGCATCTTATGAAAAACCGGCACCGAAAAAGCAGGTGGCAGTAACGCCTGCCGTACAATCGGGGAAAGTGACCTCACAGGATATTATTCGCGTGCAGGCCGGGTTGAAGGCATTCGGCAATGACACCGTGCCGGTGACCGGTCAGCCGGGCAAGACGACACAGGAAGCTGTGCGCGAATTCCAGAAACTGTTCAGCATGCCTGTGACCGGCGAAATCGACGCGACACTCATCGCGAAGATGCGCGAGATCGGCCTTATAAGCTGATGGGTTCCCGATGCGCCTGACATCCGATTTCTGGGTTTCGGCATTGATCCGCAAGGTGCAGGGCGCGGGTGGCTTTGCCTATCTCGCCCGCCGCGGTTCACCGGAGGCGGGCGCCATCTTCATCAAGGTAAGCTCGCGCTTCGGCACCTGCGATCTATATTCGCCTGCACCGCAAACCTCTTATGAAGAGGATAATGACGGGGAGCGCATGTTTCTGCGCATTCTTCACGACGCCGATGACATGGCGGCAAGCGACCGCATGGCGCGGGAAACCCGCTTCGACCCGGACCTGTGGCTGGTCGAACTGGAAGACATTGCCGATGCGTCGGAACTGTTCTCGATTTCGCAGGACGGAGAAGCGTACTGAAACGCTAATCGGTACAGGCTATTTCACGGATCGCTGAAGCGATGGGTGATCGGAATTGGCGGCATCCACGAGCGGGGTGTCGTCTTCGGATTCGGCCATTTCACGCAGTTTGCCGCGCAGCATGGCCGACATGTCTTCCGCCTTCCAGCGCCGCACGAGCGCCATCGCCTTTTCGCGGTCGATGGAGCGATAAATATGCACAAACTCTCGCAGGCTATCGCGATTGGTGTCGATAGGGCCCAGAATGGCCGTCATGACGAGATAGCATTCCGCAGGCGACAGTCCGAGCGCTTTGAGCGCAATCGGCAGGTGCGAATCCGGCCACTGTCCGATGATCGCGTCGGACCGTTCGAAGGACAGGTCGAGCGCATCGGCCAGCGCATTGCGGAAAAACTGGCTATCGATCAGAAGCGCGGTATCGATGAGATGCTGCGAGCCGGTGATGGCGCCTGCCTCGAAGAAAGGCTGTTGCAGGGCGCGCGCCAGCCGTTCGGAACTGTCTTCCTTCATCAGCGGTGTGCTGGCTGCGGAAAGATCAGGCACGTCCGGTCTTTCGAGCGGTTCGGCCTCGATATTGGCGAGGTTTTCCTGAAGCGTCAGTGTGCGGTCGATGACCGGATCGGCAAAACTGCGCAGCACGCCTTGCAGAAGAACGTCGCCGGACTGGCGCCGCGCAATGGCGCGCGCATGGGCAAGACCGTTTTTGCCGATGATTTCGACGAGGTCGGAAGGGCGTAGAAGGGGAGAGCGCAGCAAAATAGGCGCGGAGATTTCGACGGGCTCGTCAGCCAGTGCCAGAATGAGACGACGGGGCGCGTCCTCCAATTGTGCCAGCGCATTGGCTGCGTGTCGCTTGCCTCGGGTGGAAGCGCATTGGAGAAGCGGCATGGCAAGATCATCAAGCTGCTGCATATCCTGCCGTCCGGGGCGCATGATACCCGCAAACGCCGAAATCGCGGCCGCCAGAAGGTCGTCCGCCTTGGCTTTCCCCGCTTTTGAATTCGACGGGCTCCGGTGGCCTGAAATATCCTCCAGGGCGCGGAACTGTTCATTTGTCACGCAGAATACTCCGGTAGGCACACAACTCGCCCGCCCCAAATTGCAGATCACGAATCCGGCAGCAGCCGGTTGGCGTGGAAATGCTCCCCGCATGGGTCGGTGTTCCGAATAGTAGCGATGAAGCCTTAGCAACTCATTAACCGTGCCATAAAGACACGCCATTGGCTTCGGTTTTCAGAGCCCTTCGAAGGGCGCGCATTGTGCGTCGTTGAAGAAGCGCCGCACTTCCGTGTCCCAAGTCACATCAGGCACGAAAACACGCAGCACGGCGGCACCTTCGCCGATATTCTGCTCGATCAGGATTGAACGGGCGTCAGCCTGCGTTCCATCTGAACGCAGGCTTGCCATGCCGATCGGGTCGGCACCAACAATCAGGTCGAGCTTGCGTTCGTTGGAAACGCTGTCGTTCAGGCTATAGAGATTGTCCCCATTCGGCGCATAGATCGACAGCGACCAATAGGGCACATTTGCTCCTGTCGTGATGTGTACGGGGCCATCGGCGAGATCGAAGCGGCAGGTGGCTTGCTGGACGAGCGGATCGCTGTCACTGACCGGGCCGGTTTTCTCGTCCAGCCGGTGGAAACGGTATGGCTCGCTTCCAGCTTCGATCCGTGACCATGCGTTCTTGTCTGAATAGAAGGGAACGAGGAAAAGAACCGCGATATGAACAATCGCAGCGCCCACGATGCCGAGGAGAAGGAGGTGGACAATTCTAGCCACGGCACGCTCCCTTGTTTGCACCCGCGATACGAGCGAGGCCTGGCATCACCAGATCAGAGAGCCCGGAGGATGATGCGGCAGGCGTGTCGTAGAGCGTCATGACTAGAACGAAGTCGCCGCTGCCTTCGACTGGTAACCAGTTGCCCGGTGCTGCATCGGGGCCGATTGTGATCGTGACGCTGCCGTCATCGCCGTAAAGCACTTCGCGGGAATGTAATGCTTCCTGCAATCCTTCGCGCGGCTTAATCGGCTCGAGATCAGGCGTGGCGGGGTAGAGGGTCCAGAAGCGGGCAGGCGGGGTCATGCCGTTCAGGCGATAGGTACAACCGCGCTGCAGCGTGCGCCCGCTATTGTCGCTGCGCGCATAGAAGGGAAGACCTTCTGCAGTTCCGAGCGGCAGATAGGCTTTGCGAGCTGCGCGGGCCTTGGAATAGGGGTCGGCATCGGGCGTGCCCGCTGCGGGATAGGCACCCCAGACCCCGACACGGAGTTCACCGAAACCCTCAAAGCGGTCGAGAACCTTGTCGACGCTCCAGATGCCGCCGCCCAGCGCCAGCACAAGCACAATCGCCGTGTTGAATATCCTCTTGAACATCGCCCCTCAGAGTACCGAAATTTTCGTGCGCTCGGCGATCTTAGGCAGAGGCGGGGCCGCAAGGAAGCGGTCATGCAGCTCCTTGATAACTTTTGTCGACATGGGCGAGAGTACGCGTGGCGGTGCGGCCATGGTTTCTTCCGGCTTGGCATTCGCCACTTGCGGCTCGCTTTTCTTGGGCGGTGCCGGGAACGGTGGTGTCACGCCCGGTATGGGTTTCAGTTCGATGTTCTGATGCGCATAGGCCATCATCCGCTGCCAGGCCATGGCAGGCAGAACACCGCCCGTCATTTCCTTCATCGGGGTGAAATTGTCGTTGCCGAACCAGACGGCGGCCGTGAAATTGCCGGTGAAGCCGACGAACCATGCATCGCGATAATTCTGCGTCGTGCCGGTCTTGCCGCCCACCCGCGTCATCGGCAATGCCGCCCGGCGTCCGGTGCCGCGTTCGGGCACCCGCACCAGCATGGAATTCATTTCGAGTGCCGCCTTTTCCGATAGCGCTCTGTGCGGCTTCGGGGCATCGCGGCTGAAATCCCACAACACCTTGCCTTCAGAGGAAACGATCTGCGTAAAGCCATGCCGGTTGCCCGCCATTCCCGCATTCGGAAACACGTTGAAGCCGGTGGCCTGATCCATAACCGTCATTTCCGATGTGCCGAGCACCATGGTCTTGTGCGAGGAGATCGGCGATTCCACGCCCATTGCCTTGGTCAGGGCAACGATGGGGGCGGTGGTCAGATAATCGCGCGCCAACCGGACGGGTACACTGTTCAACGAGCGGACAAGGGCTGTCGTCAGGTCCACACGGCCCGCAAAACTGCGGCCATAATTGCGCGGGGACCAGTTGCCCCAGCTTATCGGGGCGTCCGAAACGATGGTGCTGGGCGTCAGGCCCTTTTCCATCGCCGCTGCATAGACATAAGGCTTGAAGGACGAACCGGCCTGCCGCAATGCCTTGGTGGCACGGTTGAACTGGCTTTCGCCATAGTCCCGCCCGCCGACCAGTGCGCGGACGGACCCGTCATTGGCGATGACGACGGTTGCCGCTTCTGCAACATTATAATCCTTGCCGAACTGGCGCAGATGATATTCGAGCGATTCTTCCGCTGCCTTCTGAAGGTTGCGGTCGAGTGTCGTGCGAACGATCAGTGTGTGCTGCGGAATGTGGGCGGCGACTTTCTTCACTTCCTCGAAAGCCCAGTCGAGGAAGTAGTCCGGGCTTTCATTCTTGGCACGGTCGATGACGCTTGCCGGGTGACGGCGCGCAACGGCCACCTGTCCGTCGCTCAGAAAACCGCTTTCAACCATATTGGAAAGCACGACATTGGCGCGTGCACGCGCTGCGGGCAGATTGACATGCGGCGCGAACTTGGCCGGCGCCTTGAACAGACCGGCCAGCATCGCGGCTTCCGCCAGCGAGACATCCTTCACGCTCTTGCCGAAATAGAATTCCGAAGCGGCTGCGATACCGAAGGTTCCGCCGCCCATATAGGCGCGGTCGAGGTAAAGCTGCAGGATTTCCTTTTTGCTGAGATTGCTTTCCAGCCAGAGCGCGAGGAAGGCTTCCTTGATCTTGCGTTCGATAGTGCGCTCGTTGGAGAGGAAAAGGTTCTTGGCGAGCTGCTGGGTGATGGTCGAGCCGCCCTGAACGACGCCATTGGCGCGCATGTTTTGGCTGAACGCGCGCGTCAGGCCCCAGAAGTCGATGCCGTAATGGTCGAAAAAGCGCCGGTCCTCGGTGCCGAGGACGGCCTTGATGACATGATCCGGCAATTCATCGATAGGCACGGCCTGACGATGGAGAATGCCGCGCTGGCCGATTTCATTGCCGTAACGGTCGAGGAAAGTGACGGCATAATCGTCCTGCGCGCGCCAGTCCTTCTTGGTTTCCTCGAATGCTGGCAGGGCCAGAACCAGCATCAGAACCGCACCGCCGACGCCGAGCGTGAACCCCTCATCGAGAACTTCGACCACGAAACGCCGGAAACCACGCACGCGAAAACGGCGTGAGAAAATGGTGATGTTTTCCCACCATTCGCCAAGATTGTAACGTAGGCTGTAGAGGGTGGAATCGATCCATGCGTCGAGCCCGATCAGGCGCGAAACCCTGAATGGCTTGCGCTTCAAGCTTCCGGAATCTTTTTCTGCCGTTTTACGCATGAACACTGACTTCGGCACGGTTGGTTTCGGAGACAGGCGGAACTCGCCCATCTATCATAGCAGATAAATAAGCTATACCTCATGTGAAATGGTTAAAACGCTGGCGGCTTTTTGTATGTAGGATAAAATTCAAATAATAGGAAAATAGTCCTTGACGGCGTAACGGTGCTTTGATAGGTTTCATGTACAGTCGAAAAATTGTGACTGGCGCTGGTTACGCTATATACCCCCAGCCGATACCGGTGTGCATAACCCCAGAAGGCTATATCGGCTTTCTGGGGTTATGTCTTTTAAAGCAATTGTGAAAATTGTGGACATGCAGCTTAAAATTGTGGAAAAGCCGGCGCGCGGAGAAGCGCGCATTCGCCTGGCACATCAGTTGCAGATTGCACACGGTATAGACCCCGCGGACATGGCGGAACTGCTGTCTGTCTCGGTAAGCCAATATCTCAATCGTCTCAATCGTCTGAACCTGGCCTGTTCATCTGCAAAGCCTGATGCGGAGAAGCGGGCACGCGATGCCATTCTGGAGCGTCTGCAGACGGAGCTTAAACGGCTGCTCGAAGGCGGGGACCTGCCGGACAAGAGCAACTCGGAAGCGCTGATGGCACTTGCCCGCGCGGTCAAATCCGTCGGTGAGTTGACTGCCGAGGAGAAGACGACCGCCCAGCCTTCCGCCAGCAATGCGGTTGCCTCGTTGAGCGAAACACGCAAGGCGCTGACGCGATTAAACAGGAGGATAAACGAACTTGCAGAAAGGCGGGCGCGGGAGATTCTGGACGGCGGGCCTGACGCCGCAGCAAGTGGAAGCAGCGGAGACGGAGTGGCTGTTCCAGGCGCGTGATGCGCAATTGCCGCCCTATGGCGATTGGCGCACATGGCTTATCATGGGCGGGCGCGGCTCCGGCAAGACGCGGGCAGGGGCGGAATGGACATCCGGCATGGCGCTGGGGCTGCCGCCTTTCGCACGGACAGCATCGGGGCAGATCGCGCTGGTCGGTGAAACCCTTGGCGATGCGCGCGAGGTGATGGTGGACGGACCGTCCGGCATTCTGGCCGTGTCGCGGCTGGCGCGCCCCCGCTATGAAGCAACACGCCGCAGGCTTTTATGGGAGAACGGCGCGGTGGCGTCGCTTTATTCTTCGGAAGACCCCGACAGCCTGCGCGGACCCCAGTTCGACGCCGCATGGTGCGACGAGCTTGCGAAATGGAAAAACCCACAGGAAACGTGGGACATGCTGCAATTCGGCCTGCGTCTGGGAACCTTTCCCCGCCAGGTCGTAACCACGACGCCGCGTGCGGTTCCGCTCCTGAAAACCCTGATCAGCGACGCCTCTGTTTCGATGACGCATATGCGGACGGAAGAAAACGCGGCCAATCTGGCGCAGGGCTTCATGCAGACCATCAACCGACGTTATGCCGGGACGCGTCTCGGGCGACAGGAACTCGACGGTGAACTGATTGAGGAGCGCGCCGACGCCCTTTGGTCACGCGACCTCATCGAGCGAAGTTTCGAGGCCGGAACACCGGAACTGGTGCGTATCGTGGTGGCGATCGACCCGCCTGCCTCGTCGGGCAAGGCGTCGGATGCCTGTGGCATTGTCGTAGCCGGTCTTGATGATGAAGGAAACGGCCATGTGCTTGGCGATGCCAGCATGAACGCCGCAAAGCCGCATCAATGGGCGCGAAAGGCCATTGCGCTTTTTCACGCGCATCAGGCCGACGCCATCGTCGCGGAGGTCAATCAGGGCGGCGATATGGTGGCGGCGGTGCTGGCTGCGGAAGATGCCAGCGTGCCGGTTCTCAAGCGCCACGCCTCGCGGAGCAAGTTTCTGCGGGCTGAGCCTGTGGCCGCTCTCTACGAATAGGGACGCATTCGCCATGCCGGACGGTTTCCGGCGCTGGAGGATGAAATGTGCGACTTCGCAACCAGTGGTCTTTCCAGCGGGCGGTCGCCGGACCGGCTGGATGCACTGGTCTGGGCGCTGGGCGAACTGATGCTCGGCACCGAACGCAAACCGCGTATTCGCCGGTTTGGCTGAATACTCATAAGAGCCTGAATCAAAAAGCGGCATGTGTGCGCGAAAATGGTGATTTTCGAGTACCGGAGCGGAGCGTACTTAAGGGTACGTGAGCACCGGAACGTAGACAAATTGCCATTTGCAGCCACGCAGGACGACTTTTGGAACAGGCTCGTACAATTGGAGAAGCCATCAAATGGCATGGAACTGGGTCCGAAAATGGCCGGGGCGACGAAACACGCCCGTATCAGCCATAAAGTCCGACGCCCCGCGTCAGACCAAAATGGCGAACGGCTTTGTCGCACTGCATATGGATCATGGCGCGTCGTGGATTGCGCGGGATTATACGTCGCTGGCGCGTGAAGGCTTCATGCGCAATCCGGTCGCGCATCGCTGTGTGCGCATGATTGCGGAAGCGGCCAGCAGCGTGCCGTGGCTGCTTTATGAAGGCGCAACCGAACATGAAACGCATCCGCTGCTCGATCTGGTTGCGCGCCCTCAATGCGGGCTGGACGGTGCGACATTTTTCGAGCGGTTTTACGGACATCTGCTAATTTCCGGCAATGCCTATATCGAGCGTGTCGATCTGCCGAGCGGTCGTATGGAACTGCATCTCCTGCGTCCGGAGCGGGTCAGCGTCGAGACCGACACTGACGGCTGGCCGCAGGCGCTGGTTTATCGCTCGGGAAATGCGGGCAGGCGGCTTTCGCTTGGAAGCGAAGGGGCTGCTGCCCTGCAGCTCAAGCTGTTTCACCCGCTGGATGACCATTACGGGTTTCCGCCGCTGGAAGCAGCCCTCATGGCATTGGACCTTCACAATGCGGCAGGCGCCTGGAACAAGGCGCTGCTCGACAATTCGGCCCGGCCTTCCGGTGCGCTGGTCTATGCGCCGAAGGATGGCGGCAATCTGACGGAAGAACAGTTCGCGCGTCTCAAGGAAGAACTGGAGGAGGGCTATACCGGTGCATCGGGTGCCGGGCGTCCGCTGCTTCTGGAAGGTGGTCTGGACTGGAAGGCGATGGGCTACAGCCCGCAGGACATGGATTTCATCGAAGCCAGGAATGGTGCGGCCCGCGACATCGCGCTTGCTTTCGGTGTGCCCCCGATGCTGCTCGGCATTCCGGGCGACAATACTTTTGCCAACTATGCCGAGGCCAATCGCGCCTTTTACCGGCTGACGGTGCTGCCGCTGATAGGCCGTGCCGCCAAGGCTCTCGGCGGCTGGCTCGGCCCGCATTTTGGCGACGATCTTCGGCTCGATCACGATATCGACCGCATAGAAGGGCTGTCATCCGAGCGGGAATCGCTGTGGCGGCGCATTTCGGATGCGTCGTTCCTCACCGACGAAGAAAAACGCGATGCGGTCGGTTATCAGCCGCGTCCGGAAAGGAGACCGTCATGACCAACTTGCAAGATGCAGTGCTTGCGTCGGAGACGACATGGATATGGTTTGCCAAGATGGCGGGCGCGGTGGCCGGTTCCGCAGTCTCGCTCGCCTATATGCTGCCGCACGGAAAGCGGGAAGCGGCGATCCGTTTTGCAGTCGGCATCATTTGCGGCATGGTTTTCGGCGGTGCCGCAGGCGTCAAGATTTCCGAAACGCTGGCGCTCGGCGGATTGCTCGGCCGGGCGGAACTGATGCTGATGGGATCGGCTGCGGCAAGTCTTGCTGCCTGGTCGGCGCTCGGCATCTTCAAGCGGTTCTCCGAACGGCTGAAATACGCGCCTATCCCCGGAATTCTGCCCGAGGAAAGGGGGCTCAATGGCGATGCATGATATGCGGCTGGAAACGAAACAAGCCGCTCTCGCCATCGAAGATGTCGAGCTGGATGGCAGCTTTTCGGGTTACGCAAGTGTCTTCGGCCTGCCGGATCTGGGCAATGACGTGATCGAACGGGGCGCTTTCGCCCGCTCGCTTGCCAAGGGTGGCGTGTCGGGTGTGCGTATGCTCTGGCAGCACGATGCGAGCGAGCCGATTGGTGTCTGGACCGCGATCCGCGAGGATGCGCGTGGCCTTTATGTCGAGGGCAGGCTGGCCAAGGGCGTGGCGCGGGCGCGTGATGCGCTGGAACTGATGCGCGGCGGCGGGCTGGATGGCCTGTCCATCGGCTTTCGCACCGTCAAGGCGCGCAAGGATGCCCGTACCGGCCTGCGCCATATCATCGAAGCCGATCTATGGGAAATCTCGGTCGTCACCTTTCCGATGCTGCCGCAGGCGCGGGTCAGCAGCGTCAAGGCGACACTGCCGACGATCCGTGAATTCGAACGCTGGCTCACGCGGGATGCGGGGCTGAGCCGAACTGCCGCAAAAACCGTCATAGCCAAGGGCTTTGCGGCGCTTGCTGGTCAGGGGCAGGGGCGGGACGCTCGCCTGTCGTCTGGGGATAAAGGTCTCGCGCAACGTATGCGCGATGCTGCAAGAACGATCTGAAACAACGAAACCACAGGACCTAAATGGAAGAAAACCAGACCATCCCGCTCGAAACCAAGAGCGTGGAAACGAAGGCGCTTGGCCACAATGACGGCGACGTATCCGAGGCTTTCGACGAGTTCATGACGGCCTTCTCGGCGTTTCGCGAGGCCAATGACGAACGGCTGAAGAGGGTTGAAAAGGGAGCGGATGCTGATGTGCTGCTGCGCGACAAGGTTGACCGCATCAACCGCGCGCTTGACGAGCAGAAAGCGGCGCTCGACCAGCATGTTCTCAAGCAGGCGCGTCCGCCGCTGGGCGGCGGTGCACCGCTTGTAAATGTCGAGCACAAGCAGGCTTTCGATGGCTATGTTCGCCGTGGCGACGAGCAGACGCTGCGCGGGATCGAGCAGAAGGCGCATTCTTATGCATCCGGTCCGGATGGCGGCTATCTGGTGCCTGCAGAACTGGAAACCGAGATCGGACGCAGGCTTGCAGTGCTGTCGCCGATCCGCGGCATTTCCAGTGTGCGGCAGGTTTCGGGTGCGGTTCTGAAAAAACCGTTCTCGGTCAGCGGCCCGGCCACGGGCTGGGTGGGTGAAACCGATGCGCGTCCGCAGACCGCATCGGCAAAGCTGGCCGAACTGCAGTTCCCGACCATGGAAATCTACGCCATGCCGGCGGCGACTTCCTCGCTCCTCGACGATGCGGCGATCAATGTCGAACAGTGGATTGCCGAGGAAGTGGAAGCAGCCTTCGCCGAACAGGAAGGGGCAGCCTTCGTCAATGGCGATGGCGTCAACAAGCCGCGCGGCTTCCTCAATTACGAGAGCGTGGCGGATAATGCCTGGGCGTGGGGCAAGATCGGCCATATTTCAACCGGCGTTGCGGGTGCCTTGCCGGAAGAAGACCCGTCGGACAAGCTGATCGAACTCATCTATGGGCTTCGGGCCGGTTATCGCCAGAATGCGAACTTCGTGATGAACCGCAAGACGCAGAGCGTGTTGCGCAAGCTCAAGGACAAGGACGGCAATTATCTCTGGCAGCCGCCATCCGCTGTTGGCGAAAAGGCTTCGCTGATGGGCTTCGATCTGGTCGAGGCCGAGCATATGCCGGATATCGCAGCCGACAGCACGGCCATCGCCTTTGGTGATTTCGGACGCGGCTATCTGGTGGTGGATCGCATCGGCGTGCGTGTGCTGCGCGATCCTTATTCGGCCAAACCTTACGTGCTCTTTTACACCACGAAGCGCGTCGGTGGCGGGGTGCAGGATTTCGAAGCGATCAAATTGCTGAAATTCGCCGCCTGACCGCTTCGAAGCTGTCAGTTTTCTCAGGGGATTTCGGGCCTATCCTGCCGGTTTTGGCAGGTAGTTTCCAGTTCCAAAGCGGGTGAATCTCCACCCGGAGTTCGTGTTTAACTGTCTGATTTGAAAGTTATCATTTAGAGGAAAGCCCATGACAATGTTTCTTGTCACGCCACCGGTGCTGGAGCCGGTGACGATAGCTGACGTGCGCGCATTTTTGCGAATTTCCACTGATAGCGAAGACGATATTCTGCATCGTCTCATCGCGACCGCCCGCGAAATCATCGAGGCTGAAACCGGCCTGTCGCTGATCGACCAGACCTGGCGCCTGCGTGTCGATCGCTGGCCGCGCTCGAGTCGCCTTGCCCTGTTCAAATATCCCGTCAAGTCGGTGACGACCGTTGTGGCGTATAGGCCGGACGGAACCGCAATCAGCTTTTCTCCAGAAGAGTTCGTCCTGCATCACGGGCGCAGGCCGCAGCGTCTTTATATGGCGCAATATCCGGATGCAGTCGAATTTATCGGCCTTGAAGTCGACTTTGTGGCCGGTTTCGGGGAAAGCGGTGTCGAGGTTCCGGACGCTCTCAAACATGCGATCCTGACACTCGTGGCACATCTTTACGAATCGCGCGCCGGTGTTGATGCTGATGCCGCATCACGCTCCTTCCCGCCGGTCATCGGCCAGATGATCGATAGCTGGAAGAGGGTGTCTTTATGAACAACGTCCTTTTCATCGATCCGGGCCAGCTCACATCCGAGCTGGTGCTGGAGGCGATGCAGCCGGTGGCAGACGGCATGGGCGGTTATGTCGAGAACTGGTCCGAGGTCGGCATGGTCTGGGGGCGGATCGAACCGCTTTCCACATCGCAGAAGGATTTCGGTACACGCCCGCAACCGGAAGTGACTCACCGCATCCTGTTGCGGTTCCGCCGGGATGTCTCGACCGCCATGCGATTGCGCAAGGCCGGACGGGTCTTTTCGCTCCGCACGATCCACGATCCCGATGAAAGCGAACGCTATCTCGTCTGTCTGGCGAACGAGCAGGGGCGATGAATATTTCAATGCAACTTACATTCGATGGTCTCGTCCGCGCGCTGCGCTGGAAAGCGTTGTCGGTTGGGGAAGCCATTGCGGTTCAACAGGCGTCGGGATCACGCGATACCGGCATTCTTAAAGCCAAAAATGCAGGCGGGGGCAAGCATGAGGAATGGCGCAGCAGCATTGCAGAAGGCTCTGTTTGAGGCTCTGAAGAAGGATGACGAACTCATTGAATCGATTGGCGGAGAACGCATCTACGACCATGTTCCGCCGAAAACACCCTTTCCCTATGTGACGCTCGGCGAGACCGCCAGCCGCGATTGGGATACGTCGACCGAAAAGGGTGGCGAGCATTTTCTCAATATCCAGATTTGGGCGAAGGAAAGCGGCCGCAAGCGTGTGCTGGACATTGCGGCAAAGATCGCAACGGCGCTCGACGAAAAGCCGGTCGAGGTGAACGGGCACCGGCTTGTGAACCTGATGCTGACCGAAGTTCTGGCGCGCAATACCGATGGACTGGGCAGCTATCTCGGCACCATGCGCTACCGCGCCGTGACCGAACCGGCAGACTGAATTTCAGGGAGATTTGAATGGCAGCACAGAGAGGCAAGGACATCTTGCTGAAAACGGCGCGCGACGACGGCACGTTTGAAACCTGCGCGGGCTTGCGCACCAAGCGTATCGCGTTCAATGCCGAAACCGTGGATGTGACGGACGCCGACGCCGCCGGGCGCTGGCGGCAATTGCTTGCGGGCAGCGGGGTTCAGCGGGCATCGGTCAGCGGATCGGGCATCTTCAAGGATGCAGCCTCCGATGCGCTGATCCGCCGGATATTCTTCGAGGGCGAGATCCGCGACTGGCAGATCGTCCTGCCGGATTTCGGCACGATCAGCGGGCCGTTCCAGATAACGGCGCTGGAATATGGCGGCAATCACGATGCGGAAGTGACCTTCGAGATCGCGCTGGAATCGGCAAGCCTCATCACCTTCGGTGAAGCACTGTGATGGTCAATCGCCATCGCGGCGAAGTCGCGGCCAGACTGGATGACCGTGACTGGACGCTCTGCCTGACGCTTGGCGCTCTGGCGGAACTGGAATCGGCATTTGAGGTCGATAATCTCTCGGATCTGACAGCGCGCTTTTCAACGGGGCGGCTGTCGGCGCGCGACATGCAGCGCATTCTCTGCGCTGGGCTTCGCGGTGGCGGTCATACGGTCAGCGCGGATGACGTGGCCGACATGCGCACAGAAGGCGGTGCCGCAGGCTTTGCCCGTATTGTCGCCTCGCTGCTGACAGTTACTTTCGGATCGCCTGAAAAGGATTCCGCGCCAAACCCTTGAGTGCCGCAGTTGAATCGAAACCTTCATCGCAAAAGCCATTTCCCTGGGATGAGGTGATGCGGGCGGGGTTCGGTCTACTGCGGCTTTCCCCACAGGCATTCTGGTCGATGACGCCGCGTGAACTGAACGCCGCACTCGGCCCAGCCGCGCCGGTTTTCGACGCGCCTTCGCGCCAGTCACTCGAAACGCTGATGCGCACCTTTCCCGACAGGTGAATTATGACAGATGAAACCGTTACCGTATCCGTCAACGCGGATACGAGCGCCTTCGACCGCGCTTTGACCGATCTCGAAAAGCGCTCGTCGAGCTTCGGGAACAGCCTGAGCTCTGCTTTGAAAGGTGCAATAACATCCGGCAAGGGATTGGAAGACGTGCTGCGCGGCCTCGCCAGCAATCTGGCCGGGACTGCGCTTTCAGCAGGCACGCAGCCCTTGCAAAGCCTCACCTCATCGATGATGGGCGGGCTTTTCAGCGGTATTCGCGGCATCATGCCGTTTGCAAAGGGCGGCGTGGTGTCGAGCCCGACCTATTTCGGCATGGGCAACGGCTCGCTCGGCCTGACGGGCGAGGCGGGTGCCGAAGCCATCCTGCCGCTTGCACGTGGGGCGGATGGTCGCCTGGGCGTCGCGACGGGCGGTGGCGGCAAGCCGGTGCAGGTCGTGTTCAACATGACGTCGCCGGATGCCTCGTCCTTCCGTAAGTCGGAAGCGCAGCTTTCGACGATGCTGGCAGGCGCAGTGCGTCGCGGCGCAAGGAGACTTTGAGCATAATCCCGAAAAGTGGGAACCGGTTTTCGGACCAGATCGTGCGTGAGGAAACAAGAGCATGATCGAAGCCTTTCATGATGTGCGCTTCCCGCTCGGCGTTTCCTTTGGGGCGACGGGTGGGCCGGAATGGCGCAATGAGATCGTGACACTCACCTCCGGCATGGAAAAGCGTAATGCCCGGTGGGCGCATTCCCGCAGGCATTTTGATGCCGGAACCGGTTTGCGCTCGCTGGATGATTTGAGGCAGGTGCTGGCCTTCTTCGAAGCGCGGCGCGGGTCGCTTCATGCATTCCGGTTTCGCGATCCTTTCGATTTTTCGTCAGCCATTAGCAGCGCCCCGCCCAAAGCGAGCGATCAGCCGATCGGTGTCGGCGATGGGGCGAAGGCCAGTTTTCAGCTTGCCAAGCATTATGAGAGTTACGATCGCCCGATCACACATCCCGTTGCCGGTTCCGTGCTGGTTGCAGCAGATGGCGTGATCCTGCCCGAAGGCGAAGCTTTCACGGTCGATCACACCGCTGGAACGGTGACACTTTCACCGGATTACGTGCCGACGCCGGGCGCAATCATCACCGCCGGATTTCTGTTCGATGTGCCGGTGCGTTTCGATACGGATCGCCTGACGGCAAGCATCGCCTCGTTTCAGGCGGGCGAAATTCCTTCGATCCCGATCATAGAGGTGAAGATATGATCCCGGTTCCGGCAGAACTTGAATCACATTTGCAGGGTGAGGTGACAAGCCATTGCTTCGCCTGGCTTATCAGGCGAAGCGACGGCGTTGTTCTGGGCTTTACCGATCATGATCGCACATTGCTGGTGGGCGGAATTGCCTGCGAACCCTTGACCGGTCTCAACAGCAGCGAAGCCTCAACCGCGCTCGGCCTGTCGGCGGCAGGCGGCGAGGTCGAGGGTGTTCTGTCGTCAGCGAAGATCAGCGATAGCGATATCGAGCAGGGCCGCTATGACGGTGCCTCCATCGAGGCTTATCTGGTGAACTGGTCGGAACCCGGACAGCATATGCTTCTGCGTCGGTGGACGGCGGGCAAGATCAGCCGGTCCGGCAGTCGGTTTGTGATGGAACTGAAAGGGGCTGCAGCAGCGTTCGACGCGGTGCGCGGGCGCCGCGTTTTGCGCCATTGCGATACCAGTCTGGGCGACAGCCGTTGCGGCGTCGATGTCAACGATCCGCGTTACTTTGCGGAAGGAACAGTGCTGGCGGCGGATGGTCTGAGCCTGACTGTGGCAGGTCTGGACAGCTTCGCGCCCGGCTGGTTTTCGGGAGGTATGCTTTGCTGGACTGACGGTGCGAATGCTGATCGGAGCGTCCGCGTGACCGCTCATGCCGGGCAAGTTCTCAAACTGGCCGAATCGCCTGTGCTGCCGATCTCCGAAGGAGATACATTTCGCATCATAGCCGGTTGCGACAAGAGCTTTGCGACCTGCAAGGCCAGGTTCGCGAATGGTGCGAACTTTCGCGGTTTCCCCCATCTTCCGGGCAATGACGCGGCCTATGCCTATGTCAATGGCGGCAATGAATATGACGGGAGCGCACTCGTTCCATGACAATCGCGGAAGGTATTCTGTCCGAGGCGGAACGGTGGATCGGTACGCCCTTTCGCCATGGCGCTTCTGCGCGCGGTATCAGTTGCGATTGCCTTGGTCTGGTGCGCGGTGTGTGGCGGGCGCTTTACGGGGACGAACCCGAAGCACCCGCCGTCTATGCGCCTGACTGGGCTGAAGTCTCGACCGGCGATCCCATGTTGGAGGCAGCGTCCCGCCACATGATCCGGCGGGCTTCTCCCGTACCAATGCCCGGCGACGTTGTTGTGTTTCGCTGGCGGGCCGGACTTGCGGCCAAGCATCTGGGCATCATGGCGCATGATAACCGTTTCATCCATGCCTATCAGGGGCATAGCGTGATGGCTTCAGTGCTGGTGCCGCAATGGCGCAATCGCATCGCTGGAATTTTCATCTTTCCCGAACGGAAAATCTGATTCATGGCCACAATCGTTTTGCAAGCGGTAGGTGCTGCGGTCGGCGGCATCTTCGGACCTGTCGGTGCTGCTATCGGCGCGGGTCTTGGCGCGATGGGCGGCTATGCCATCGACAATGCGCTCATCAATTCCACACGTCATGTCGAAGGTGCGCGGCTGAACGGCGGGCGTGTCGCCACCGCCGAAGAAGGCGCGGCTCTGCCCTTCGTCTATGGCACTGTCCGGGTTTCCGGCACGCTCATCTGGGCGACCCGCTTCGAGGAACACAAGACCACGGAACGCCAGGGCGGCAAGGGCGGACCGAAAGTCACCAGCTACAGCTATTTCGGCAATGCCGCCTATGCTGTCGCGGAAGGTTCGATAGCCAGCATTCGCCGCATATGGGCCGACGGACAGGAACTCGATCTCACCGAGATTGAAATGCGTGTTTATCGCGGCACGGATACGCAGGCTCCCGATCCGCTGATCGAGGCGAAACAGGGGGCAGGAAACGCGCCTGCCTATCGCGGCACGGCCTATGTGGTGTTCGAGCGCATTCCGCTCGACCGGTTCGGCAATCGTCTGCCGCAGTTCCAGTTCGAAGTGATGCGGCCCATCGGCAAGGTTGCGCAATCCGTCCGGGCGGTGGCGCTGATCCCCGGTTCGACGGAGTTCGGACTCTCGCCTGATCCGGTGAGTGACGAACCGCTCGCCGGTCAGAAGCGCTGGATCAACCGCAATATTCTGCGCGCGCACAGCGACTGGAACGCTTCAATGGACGAGCTGCAAACGCTTTGTCCTGACCTGCGCCATGTTGCGATTGTGCTGCCATGGTTCGGCGACGATTTGCGTGCCGGTTCCTGCCGCATTCGTCCCGGTGTTACCGCGCTTTCAGCCCGCAAGCCGAGCCATGTCTGGAAGGTAGAAAATGTGTCGCGAGCCGACGCGCATCTTATCTCCAGAATCGGCGAGGGGGCGGCCTATGGTGGAACGCCATCCGATCAAAGCGTGATCGCCGCCATTCGCGATGCGAAAGCGCGTGGCCTCAAGGTAACTTTATACCCTTTCATCATGATGGATGTGCCGGAAGGCAATCAGTTGTCGTCGCCCTATGGCGGCATCGGCCAGCCTGCCTATCCATGGCGCGGGCGCATCACCTGTCATCCTGCCGTTGGCGTCGCCGGTTCGCCGGACAAGACACCCGCTGCTGGCGAACAGGTGCAGGCCTTTGTCGATGGACAATGGGGCTATCGCCGCTTCCTCAACCATTGCGCCGAGCTGGCCCAACAGGCGGGGGGCGTGGACGCCTTTCTCCTCGGGTCGGAGCTGCGTGGGCTCACCGGCATCCGCAATGGACAGGACAGTTTTCCCTTCGTCGCGCATCTCTGCACGCTGGCCGCCGAAATGCGGGCAAGGCTCGGTGCTGGCTGCAGGATCACCTATGGCGCTGATTGGTCGGAATATTTCGGCTATCAGGCGCAGGATGGCAGCGGTGACCTGTTCTTCAATCTTGACCCGCTATGGTCTCACCCGGCCATCGATGCCATCGGTATCGACAATTACATGCCGCTTGCCGACTGGCGCGATCATGATCTCGACAATGGCAATCCGGATGGGTTCGATACGGCCTATGATCTGGATGGCTTGGCGGGTCACGTCGCGTCAGGCGAGGGCTATGACTGGTATTACGCAAATGCCGAAGACCGCGAGGCCCGCAGGCGTTCGCCTATTACGGATGGTCTGGCGGGCAAGCCATGGGTCTATCGCTACAAAGACCTCGAAGGCTGGTGGAGCAACCGGCATTATAACCGCATTGCAGGGGCCGAAGCTGCGCAACCGACGGCGTGGATACCGCAGTCGAAGCCGTTCTGGTTCACTGAACTTGGCTGTCCCGCAGTCGACAAGGGGCCGAACCAGCCGAATGTTTTCCCTGACCCGAAATCATCAGAAAACGCAACACCGTATTTTTCCAACGGGTCACGCGCGGATATCGGCATGGATCGCTTTCTGCGCGCGCATTATCGCCACTGGCAGGACAATAATCCGGTTTCCCCGCTCTATGGCGGGCGGATGCTGGATAAGGATCGCATCTATCTCTGGTCTTGGGATACGAGGCCGTTTCCAGAATTCCCGCTGGCTGCCGACACGTGGGGCGATACGGAAAACTGGCGTCTCGGCCATTGGCTGAACGGGCGCATCAGCGGTGTATCGCTGGACGAACTGATTGCAGGCATCCTCAAGGATTTTGGCTTGCCGGAAGCTGATTGCGCCGGTGCCGATGGCTATCTTTCAGGGTTTATCATCAGTGAGCCATCGAGCGCGCGGGGCGTGCTGGAGCCACTGCTCAATGTCTTTGGCGTTCATGGTTATGAACAGGCTGGGCGCTTCGTGTTCAAAAGCATCACGCGTGCGGGCGCGGGGCTCGAATTGTCTGATTACGTTCAGCCGGATGACCGGGAAGCGCTCACGGTCACGATCGAAGATCGCGATGACCTGCCCTCCGTGGCGGAGCTTTATTGCAACGATCCGCTGCGCGATTTCCAGATTACTGGTGCTTCGGTCCGCCGTGAGGAGGGGCAGGGCACGGAAACGCTGAGCCTTTCCGGTGTCATGGAACAGGGGCAGGCAACGGCGCTCGCCGAAGCCTGGATAGCGCGGCGCTATGCGGAGCGGCGTTCGGTGGATTTTGCGCTGCCATGGTCGATGGCCGCGCTTCACGTGGGAGATCGCGTACGGCTTGGTATTATGGGCGGCGAGCGCAACTATGTTGTCACGGGTCTGGACGACGGGGAAATCCGCACTGTCCGCGCAATCGCGCTGGCACCGAACATCGCCTTTGCCGATCACGGCAAAACGCCGACCAGCCCCGGCGGCGGCCCGGCTCTCGATATGAAGCCGATCTTTCATCTTATTGATTTGCCGCTCTGGCCCGGCGCGGAGGAGGCAGCCGGACAATTCCGCATTGCCTGTCATGCAAAGCCATGGCGCGGCGCGGCTGTGTTCGCGTCACCTTCAGAAGATGGTTTCACGGAACGCACCATCGTGCAGGACCGGGCAATCATGGGCGAGTTGACTGCACCGCTTGAAGGCGCTCCGAGCGGACGCTTGATCGAGGGGCAGTCCGTTGAGGTTGTGCTTTATTCGGGCGAGCTACAATCACGGCCAATGGCGCAGATACTGAACGGAGCCAACACGGCTCTGTTGCGAGCACCTGATGGTGAATGGGAAGTGTTCCAGTTTCTGGATGCGGAGGAAATCGGTCTCAACCGCTGGAAGCTTCGCCGTCTCTTGCGCGGACAGCTTGGGACAGAGCGGGCCGCGTCGGTCCTGAAGGAAGCCGAGACACCCTTCATATTGCTGGATGGCTCGGTTGTTTCTGTCGGTCTGCAGGCGTCAGAAATCAGCCTTGAACTCAACTGGCGTGTGGGAACGGCTGGCAAGGCTTTTTCGGATGAGTATTTCGATACGGTTCGGTCGAGCGGCGGCATGCGCGGCTTACGTCCACTCAGCCCGGTTCATCCGAAGGGGGGGCGGCTGGCGAATGGCGATCTGTCTTTTGGCTGGATCAGGCGCGGGCGTATCGATGCCGACGACTGGCTTGGCGAGGATATTCCGCTTGGCGAAGAGCGTGAGGCCTATCGCATCGAAATCTGGCGGGATGGAACGTTGATACGAAGTACCCAGACATTGGCGCCTTCATGGATTTATGGATTGGCCGAAAGGCAGGTCGATATCGGCAATACGGCATTCCAGTTTCGTGTCGCAATGATCGGCGCAAAGAGCGGTCCGGGCGATTTTGCGCATCTGGACGTTGCTGCAACCATCAACTGATAGGGATAAAATATGAACGCAGATAAATCATGGTATCTTTCGCGCACGGTCTGGGCTGGTCTCGTCGCGCTATTTCTCTCACTTGCGGGCATTTTCGGCGTGGCGACCGATGTGATCGATCAGGGTGCCTTAACGGATGTTCTGCTGCAACTGGCGACCGCAATTGCCGGAATTGTTACGATAATCGGGCGTATCGGGGCAACTTCACGCATTTCATAATTTCACAAAGCGTGATAGTCAGAGGCTGAATTTTCCTTTGGGCCCGGAAGACGAATGGTTGTTCATGCATCGTTCAGCTCTCGGGCGCTATATAAGGCGGCATGATGAAACAGAACTCTGTACTCAAAGTTTTCGCGCTTCTCGCGGTTAGTATTGGCTTGCTGCCGGTCGATGCCGGTGCCTTGCCGATCACTGCGCCGCAGAAGTCCAATCTCATAGTCGCTGCCGCCGGAGATTGTGCGGCGGTCGGCGAACAGGTGGCTGCCCAGCAGGGCGGCCAGCTTGCCAAGGCAACCGCCACGACTCAGAACGGCCGCCCCATGTGCGTGGTCGTCGTGCTCGTGCCGGGCCGTGATGGTGAGCGTCCGCGCCGCGTTGAAGTGGCCGTTCCCGCTCAATAACAACGGCATTTACTGCTGTTTTTCATGAATTGAGGGAGAATGTCCGCTTGCGTATCCTGATCGTTGAAGACGACAAGGACCTGAACCGGCAGCTTTCCGAAGCGATGGCTGCGGCCGGTTACGTGGTTGATCGCGCCTATGACGGCGAAGAAGGACATTATCTCGGCGATACCGAGCCTTATGATGCTGTGGTGCTCGACATCGGCCTGCCGCGCATGGACGGCATCAGCGTCGTGGAGCGCTGGCGGCGCAGCGGGCGCACCATGCCCGTTCTAATGCTCACTGCCCGCGACCGCTGGAGCGACAAGGTCGCCGGTATCGATGCGGGTGCCGACGACTATGTGGCCAAGCCTTTCCATATCGAGGAAGTGCTGGCGCGGCTGCGCGCGCTGATCCGCCGTGCCGCGGGACATGCTTCGTCGGAACTTGTCTGCGGGCCGCTCTATCTCGATACGAAAACGTCGAAGGCGAGTGTCAACGGCGTCGCGCTCAAGCTTACCTCGCACGAATACCGGCTCCTATCCTATCTGATGCATCATATGGACGAGGTGGTCTCGCGTACTGAACTGGTCGAGCACCTTTATGATCAGGATTTCGATCGCGATTCCAACACGATTGAAGTCTTTGTCGGTCGCCTGCGCAAAAAGATGGGTGTCGACCTGATCGAGACGGTGCGCGGCATGGGCTATCGCATCCGCTCCGAAGGGGAGGTCGAGGGCGAAACGAAAGGCAACGACAACTGAAGAAGCTTCTTCGCGTCTTTCCTCCTCTTCGTTCGCTCGCGGTCCGCGTTGTCACCCTTTCGACGATCTGGGTCATCGTAGCACTTGTGGTGGTGGCCACCTTCATCGGGTCGCTTTATGGCGATGCGGCACGCAGCAATTTCGAACGCCTGCTGACCGCCCATCTTTTCAGCCTTGTCGGTGCCGTCAGCACGTCGGGCGAGGGCTCGTTGCAGGGACGTCCGGAACTGGGTGAGTTGCGCTATTCCAGTCCGCTCTCCGGCTGGTATTGGTCAGTCGATCCCGTCACGCCAAACCTGACCGGAAAACTGCAGTCGCCCTCGCTGATCGGGCGTTTCGTTCCGGAAATGCCGATCACGCAGGCACCCTTCGACAGCTCCTTCATGCGTAGCTACACCCTGCCGGGCCTTAACGGCGAGGAGCTTTTCATCGTCGAAACTGAAGTGGTTCTGGACAATGCCAACCGCGTGGCGCGCTTTCGCGTCATGGGCAATCTCAGCGAGGTTCTGAACGAGATATCCGATTTCAGAACCAGCCTCGCAACTTATCTGGCGATCTTCGGTATCGGGAGTATTCTCATCAATGCAGCCGTGATCCTGTTCGGCCTGCGCCCGCTCGACAAGGTGCGCCAGGCGTTGGCTGATATTCGCGAGGGACGCTCGTCAAAGCTCGACGCCTCGCTGCCTGTCGAAATTGCACCGCTCGCCAGTGAAATGAACGCGCTGATCGAAAACAATCGCCGCATTGTCGAGCGTTCGAGAACGCAGGTCGGCAACCTTGCGCATTCTCTCAAAACCCCGCTCTCCGTGCTGGTCAACGAGGCGCGGAGTATGGGTGGCGAACACGGGCGCATCGTTCAGGAGCAGAGCGAGGCGATGCAGGTTCAGATCCAGCATTATCTGCAACGCGCGCGCATCGCGGCACAACGGGACAGCGTGGTCTTTCGCACGCCCGTGCCCCCGGTTCTCGAACGTATGCAGCGCGTGACCGCGAAACTCAATCCAGCTTTCAGCGTTACCTTCAGGAATGACCTGCCCAACGCGGTTTTTGCCGGGGAACGGGAGGATCTGGAAGAGATGGTCGGCAATCTCCTTGAAAATGCAGGTAAATGGGGCCGTAAACGTATCAACATCAGGCTTGCCCCTACTTCTGGGGAACAACGACAGTTTGAAGTCCTGATAGAAGATGACGGGCCTGGTCTGGCATCGGACAAGATCGAGGCGGCGCTGAAGCGCGGCAGCCGTGTCGATGAAACGAAACCAGGAACGGGGCTTGGGCTGGCGATCGTACAGGACACTGTTCGCGAATATGGCGGTAGCCTGCATCTTGGCAAGAGTTCGTTCGGTGGCTTGGGTGTCCGGGTCGTGTTGCCGTTGACACAAGATTGACGATTGTTTTTGCCTGAAAGCGAACTAGAAGATTAAATTGAAAAGCCGTATGCAGATATAGTGTGCATGCTAATTGTTTATGAAGGCCGGTTGTTATGATGATGGTATCCAGGTTTTCTCACCCAATTTCAGTTACTTCGATGATGCTCGCCTTGTCGCTTGCATTGTCTGCCTGCGGCACAACGGGTGGCGGCAAGGGAACTGGTCTCGGCTCGCTGGGCGGTGGTTCATCAGCACAGAAGCCCGAAACCAGCCTGTTGACGTCGCTCGGCAACGGCCTTCTCGGCAGCTCTGCAAATCAGTTGAACGCAGCCGATCGCAAGAAGGCGCTGGAGGCGGAATATCGTGCGCTTGAATATTCACCGGCAGGCAAGGCCGTGTCCTGGAACGGCAGCGGATCGAATTCTGGTGACGTGACCGCGGCGCAGCCCTATCAGGTCGGATCGCAGAATTGCCGCCAGTATTCGCACAGCTTCAATATTGGCGGATCACAGCAGACTGCGCGTGGAACGGCATGTCGCAATCCGGACGGTAGCTGGACGCCGCTCACCTAAAGCGCATCCCGAAAAGTGCGGGACAGTTTTCGGACAGGATGCGCGCCAAAACAAAGAATTGGAATGCCTTTCAATTTGATCGAATCAGATTGAAAGGCGTTCCAATTCCTAACCCTGCCTTTGCGGCGAATTGCCCTAGGCGCTCACTTACTGAAGGTAGTGGTTGGTTTTTCCCTTGGCTGCGCTTAAGTCGTAGCCATGGAATTCTGGCTTATTGCAACATTACTGACATTGGCAGCCACTCTGGCTGTTTTGTTGCCTCTCACGCGGCGCAAGCAGGCAATCTTGCCCGCTGAAAAGAACGATCTCGAGGTCTATCGGGATCAGTTGCGCGAGGTCGAGGCCGATGCTGCGCGGGGCATGATCGATCCGCAGAGCGCCGAACAGGCGCGCATTGAAATATCACGTCGCATTTTGAATGCTGAGAAGTCAGGCAAGGAAGCAGCCGAGGCCGCAGGCAAGGCTGCACCGGGTCGGTTGCTGGCTTTCCTGGCCGTGCTCGCCGTGCCGCTGATCGCCTGGGGTATCTATCCGCTTTTCGGCAAACCGGACATGCCGTCCATGCCGCTCGCCGAACGGCTTTCGGCCAATGCGGATCGTGGCTCTGTCGATGAGCTGGTGGCGCGCGCCGAAGCGCATCTGGCGCAGAACCCCGGCGATGTGCGCGGATGGGATGTGCTGGCGCCGATCTACTTGCGGCTGGGGCGTGCCGCTGATGCAGTCAATGCATATCGCAGTTCCATTCGCATCGCCGGTGAGAATTTTCCGCGCGTTTTGGGGTTGGGTGAAGCACTGGCGACCGCTTCGGGCGGTACTGTGACCGCCGAGGCTGAAGGCTTTTTCAAGAAAGCCGCCGAGCTCGAACCGAATGATGTTCGCCCGCAATTCTACCTTGCACAGGGCGAGATGCAGGACGGTCGTATGGATATGGCTGCCAATCGCCTGCAGGCATTTCTCGACAAAGCGCCCGCCGATGCGCCGTGGCGCGGTCAGATCGAACAGGCTATCGCCCGGCTTCGCGATCCCGCTACCGGCGGCGAACAGCAGTCGAAGGGACCGACGGCGGACGACGTCGATGCGGCTTCGTCGCTCAGCCCGGAAGACCGGCAGGCGATGATCGAAGGCATGGTTCAACGTCTTGATGAAAGTCTTCGCCAGAATAGCGGGGATGTCGAAGGCTGGAAGCGCCTGGTGCGCTCCTATATGATCCTCAACCGCCGCGATGCAGCGCTGGACGCTTTCAATCGCGGAATGACTGCCCTTCAGGGCGAAAGCCGGTCGAACCTTCAAAGTTTCGCAGCCGGTCTTGGACTAGAGACAGGGAACGCACAACAATGAGCGCGACCGCAGACGACAATGCACGCGGCATGAAACCGACCGGCAATTTTGCCCGTACCGTCAGCCAGAGAAAACGGAAGCGCCTGATCCTGATCGGCGGCGCGCTGGTGGTTCTGGCTGTGGCGGTCGGGTTGATGCTGATGGCTTTCAGCCAGGATATTCGTTTCTTCCGTACGCCTGCCGATCTGACGGAGCAGGATATGGCTTCCGGCTCCCGGTTCCGTCTCGGCGGTCTGGTAGAGGAAGGTTCCGTCAGTCGCGAGGGCAGCGAACTGCTTTTCACGGTGACCGATACGATCAAGACCGTGAAAGTCGTGTTCGAAGGTATTCCGCCTGACCTCTTCCGTGAAGGGCAGGGCGTGGTCGCCGAAGGGCGCTTTGGAGACGATGGAGTGTTCCGTGCCGACAATGTGCTGGCGAAGCATGACGAGAATTACGTTCCCAAGGACCTTGCCGACAGCCTGAAGGAAAAGGGCGTCTGGGAAGGCAAATAAAAATTAGGGCATCCCGTATCGGACCCATGATCCGGCTGGTGCTTAATGGAGACTGCAGATGAGTGTCGAGATCGGTCATTTCGCTCTGGTTCTGGCACTGGCCCTGTCGATTATCCAATCGATCGTGCCGGCGGTCGGCGCGCATCGCCGGGATACGCAGCTCATGTCAGTTGCAGCGCCAACCGCAATTGCTGTCTTTGCGCTGATCTGTCTTGCATCGGCAGTCCTGATTCATGCCTATGTCGTGTCGGATTTCTCGGTTCTGAATGTGGTCGAGAACTCGCATTCGCAAAAACCGCTTCTCTACAAGATCACGGGCGTCTGGGGCAATCACGAAGGCTCAATGCTGCTGTGGGTGTTCATTCTCACCTTTTTCAGTGCGCTGGTGGCTGCATTTTCCGGCAATCTGCCTGAAACACTGCGCGCCAATGTCCTTGCCGTGCAGGGCTGGATCGGCGTTGCCTTTCTGGCGTTCATCGTGTTCACCTCGAACCCGTTTACCCGCATTTTCCCGGCTCCGATGGAGGGTGGTGACCTTAACCCAATCCTTCAGGATATCGGCCTCGCGATCCATCCACCGCTGCTCTATCTCGGCTATGTCGGTTTTTCGGTGTGCTTCTCCTTTGCCGTGGCGGCTCTGCTGGAGGGCCGTCTCGATGCTGCGTGGGCGCGTTGGGTACGTCCGTGGGCACTGGTCGCCTGGATGTTCCTGACCGGCGGCATCGCGATGGGGTCCTACTGGGCCTATTACGAGCTTGGCTGGGGTGGCTGGTGGTTCTGGGACCCGGTTGAAAACGCATCCTTCATGCCTTGGCTGGTTGGTACCGCGCTGCTTCATTCCGCACTTGTGATGGAAAAGCGTTCGGCGCTGAAAATCTGGACCGTGCTGCTTGCGATCCTCACCTTTTCGCTGTCGCTGCTGGGCACCTTTCTTGTTCGCTCCGGGGTACTCACCTCGGTTCACAGCTTCGCCACCGATCCGGGACGTGGTCTTTTCATCCTGGCGATCCTTGCAATCTTCATTGGCGGGTCGCTGTCGCTTTTCGCACTTCGCGTACAGAGCCTGACGGCGGGGGGCATCTTCCATCCGATTTCGCGCGAAGGCGCGCTTGTCTTCAACAATCTGTTCCTGACGACTGCTGCCGCGACCGTGCTGATCGGCACGCTTTATCCGCTGCTGCTGGAAGTGATGACCGGTGACAAGATTTCCGTCGGTGCGCCGTTCTTCAACATGACGTTCGGCCCTCTGATGATCCCGCTTCTGTTTGCGGTTCCCTTCGGACCGCTGCTTGCCTGGAAGCGTGGTGATCTCTACGGGGTGTCGCAACGGCTGATGGCCGCCTTCGCGCTTTCGCTTCTGGCCGCAGCAATTGTTTTGTGGAGCACATCGGCGAAATCGGTGCTGGCAGCCTGTGGAATCGGACTTGCCGCATGGCTGATTTTCGGCAGCCTGACCGACCTCGTCCTCAAGGCAGGCATCGGCAAGGTTTCCGCGGGCAAGGCGTTTGCCCGTTTCAAGGGCTTGCCGCGTTCGGTTTTCGGCACGGCACTTGCCCATATCGGGCTTGGCGTGACGCTGCTCGGTATTGTGAGCGTGACCACCTTCGGCACGGAGAATGTGCTGATCATGCGTCCGGGCGACACAGCCAAGGTGCAGGATTATACGCTTCGCTTTGAGGGCCTCCGCCCATTGACCGGCTCGAACTTCACCGAAAATCGAGGCACTTTCACCTTGCTCGATTCCAGCGCGCGCACCCTCGGACAAATCGAACCGTCCAAACGATTTTTCCCGGCGCGCCAGATGCCGACAACTGAATCAGGCATCAAAACGCTGTGGTTCAGTCAGGTCTACGTCGCGCTTGGAGATGAACCAGGTGATGGATCGGTTGTGGTGCGCATCTGGTGGAAGCCTGACGTGACGCTCATCTGGTATGGCGCCCTTGTCATGATGGTGGGTGCGCTGTTTTCGCTGGCAGATCGTCGCCTGCGGGTGGGCGCACCGTCACGCAGTCGCAAGTCCGCGTCGAAAGAAGCGGAGGCCGCAGCATGAGAAAGCGGTCGGCATTTGCGGCACTTCTGCTCGGCGCCGCTCTGGCTCTTCAAGGGACGGCGGCGCTTGCGGTCAATCCGGATGAAGTCCTGCCGGATCCAGCGCTTGAAAAGCGCGCCCGCACAATTTCGGGCGAACTGCGCTGCATGGTCTGCCAGAACGAATCCATCGACGATTCCAATGCTGAACTTGCCCGTGATCTTCGCATTCTCGTTCGCGACCGGCTGAAAGAAGGCGATACCGACGCACAGGTGATGGACTTCATCGTCGACCGCTACGGCGAATTCGTGCTTTTGAAACCGCGTCTCAATGCGCGCACTGTTCTTCTGTGGAGCTTCCCCGTTGTTGTGCTTCTGATCGGTGCCACAGCGCTGGTCTTTGCTTTTCGCGGACGCAAGCAGGCAGGCGAAGCACCTAAGCCGCTTACGGAGAGCGAACAGACGGAACTCTCGCGTCTGCTGGACGGCAAATAACCTTCCGTCATCTGCGATTGTTATTCGCAACCTTACGAAACTTTCATGTTGTGGAAACGCCGCGGTAAGGTAGCCCCAGCTATCTTACGCTCTATAAAGGTTTCACAGGTTGCGTTTCCGAAAGATCGGAGCGCGGCCGGATTACTGCTCGTAAGGAGAAATAAATGTCCAGAGCCAGGATTTCCAACTATCGCAAGGGCGTTGCCGCGATTGCACTGTCGGCTGCTCTCGCCGGTGGTTTTGTCGCTACCGGCCCGCTCGGCGCGCTCAATGACGCGCGTGCCGACGCCGTGCAAGTCACTCCGCCGTTGCAAGCCGTCGGTTTTGCCGATCTGGTTGAGAAAGTTCGTCCGGCTGTCGTCAGCGTCCGCGTGAAGAAAGACGTGCAGGAAACCGCTGACCGCGGCGGCCAGTTCTCGGGCCCTCCCGGCTTCGACCAGCTTCCGGACGATCATCCGCTGAAGCGCTTCTTCCGCGATTTCGGAATGGACCCGCGTGGTGATGCACGCCCTGACGCCCGTCCTGATCGCCGTGGCCCCGGCAAGCGTGGTCCGCGTCCTGGACATGAACGGCCTGTCGCCCAAGGCTCCGGTTTCTTCATCTCCGAGGATGGTTATGTCGTGACCAACAACCACGTCGTTTCCGATGGCGATGCCTACAGCGTTGTGATGGACGACGGGACCGAGCTTGACGCCAAGCTGATCGGCACCGATCCGCGCACCGATCTGGCTGTGCTGAAGGTCAATGATCCGAAGAAGAAGTTTACCTACGTCTCGTTTGGCGATGACAATAAGATTCGCGTCGGCGATTGGGTCGTGGCTGTCGGCAATCCGTTCGGCCTCGGCGGTACAGTGACATCCGGTATCGTTTCGGCTCGTGGCCGCGATATCGGTGCCGGTCCTTACGATGACTTCATCCAGATCGACGCGGCTGTGAACAAGGGCAATTCCGGTGGTCCGGCCTTCAACCTGTCCGGTCAGGTCATCGGTATCAACACCGCCATCTTCTCGCCTTCCGGCGGCAGCGTCGGTATTGCCTTCGCAATTCCGGCATCGACCGCGAAGCAGGTCGTTGAGCAGCTCATCAAGAAGGGCTCTGTGGAACGTGGTTGGATCGGTGTCCAGATTCAGCCGGTGACGAAGGATATTGCATCGTCGCTTGGTCTTGCCGAGGAAAAGGGCGCACTCGTCGCCTCGCCGCAGAAGGATGGTCCGGCTGCCAAGGCCGGTATCCAGGCCGGTGATGTGATTACGGCTGTCAACGGTGAAACCGTGCAGGATCCGCGCGATCTTGCCCGCAAGGTTGCTGGCATCATTCCGGGCGAAAAGACGGCAGTGACCGTCTGGCGCAAGAACAAGGCCGAGGAAATCAACATCACCATCGAGGCGATGCCTGGCGATCTTGGCAAGGCGGCCAGCCCTTCGGGCGACAATGGCAGCGGCAGCCAGAGCGAGACACTCGACTCCTATGGCCTGACCGTGACGCCATCCGAAGATGGTAACGGCGTGGTGGTCACCGATGTCGATCCTGACAGCGATGCTTCCGACCGCGGTGTTCGTTCCGGCGATATCATCATGAGCGTTAACAACCAGACGGTGAAGAGCGCAAAGGATATCAACAACGCCATCAGCGAAGCCGCCAAGTCGGGTCGCAAGGCAGTGCTGCTGCAATTGCAAAGCAACGATCAGAGCCGCTTCGTGGCCCTGCCGATCGATCAGGGATGATGACCGGCAGTCCGTGAAGACTCTGAGCAATTCGATGCCAGGCGGCTCTCCGCCTGGCATCGCCTTATCATCAAACGGTATTATAGTAGCGCCATGAAGATTCTCGTTATTGAAGATGACCGCGAAGCGGCCCGCTATCTGGAGAAGGCCTTCACCGAGGCCGGACATTCCGCTGATATCGCCGGTGACGGTGAGACCGGCTATACGCTGGCCGAAAATGGAAGCTACGATGTCCTTGTAGTCGACCGCATGCTGCCGAAGCGCGATGGCTTGTCTGTCGTGGCCGGTTTACGCGCCAAGGGTATGGAGACCCCGGTCCTGATCCTTTCCGCGCTCGGCGAAGTGGATGACCGCGTTACCGGCTTGCGCGCTGGTGGTGACGACTACCTGACCAAGCCCTATGCATTCTCCGAGCTGCTGGCTCGTGTCGAAGTCCTGCAGCGTCGTTCCAGCCCACGTGAGGCGGATACGATCTACCGCGTCGGTGATCTGGAGCTTGACCGGCTTGCGCATACGGCGCGCCGCCAGGATGTGGACATCACGCTCCAGCCCCGCGAATTTCGTCTTCTCGAATATCTGATGCGTCATGCCGGACAGGTCGTCACGCGCACCATGCTGCTCGAAAACGTCTGGGATTATCACTTCGATCCGCAGACTAATGTCATCGACGTGCATATTTCGCGTCTGCGTTCGAAGATCGAGAAGGGCTTTGACGTTCCGCTGCTTCATACGGTGCGTGGCGCTGGTTACATGCTGAAGGCCGGACGAGCAAAACAATCCGCAGCCGCCAAGGTGGATTGATGAGCCGCTTTTCAGCGCTCATGCGCACCACCGCCGTTCGACTATCAACGCTTTACCTGCTGCTGTTCATCGTCGGCGCCGTAGCGCTGGTCTTCTACATGACCAATCTGTCGGCCTCCATGCTGGCTGCGCAGACCCAGCAGTCTCTGGGCGAAGAAATCGGCAGCATCGGCAAAAGCTATGCACGAGGCGGTATTCCGCAGCTCGTGCGCACAATCGACTATCGTTCACGCCAGCCTGGCGCCTATCTCTATCTGGTGGCCGATCCGACCGGTCGCATCCTTGCGGGCAATGTGGAAAGCGTCGAGCCTGGTGTTCTGGACACCGACGGTGTCATCGAGCGCGGTTTCAAATACAGGCGCTATGGCGAGCAGGGCACCGAGACGGAGCATCGCGCCATTGCGGTTGTGATCGCATTGCCAAACGGTATGCGGCTTCTGGTCGGCCGCGATCTGGGTGAACCGGAACAATTCCGGGACGTCGTTCGCCGGTCGCTGATGCTGGCCCTCGGTATCATGGGCGTTGGAGCACTCTTGATCTGGCTCTTTGTCGGTCGGCGCGCCTTGAAGCGTATCGATGAAGTTTCGCGGGCATCGCAGCGCATCATGGACGGCGATCTGACCGGCAGGCTTCCGGTCAACGGTTCCGGCGATGAATTCGACCGCTTGTCGGGCAATCTCAATGTCATGTTGGGTAAAATTCTGGAACTGAACGAGGGGCTGAAACAGGTTTCCGATAATATCGCGCATGATCTCAAAACACCGCTGACGCGCCTGCGCAACCGTGCGGAAGAGGCTCTTTCCGGTAAGAAGGCCGGGCCCGAATACCGTGCGGCGATGGAAGACATTATCAGCGAGTCGGATCAATTGATCCGGACGTTCAACGCCATCCTCATGATCTCACGCCTTGAGGCAGGCTATTCATCCGAGAATCTGGAAAACATGCCGGTGGCGCCGATCCTCCGGGATGTGGCTGAAATGTATGAACCCGTCGCTGAAGATGCGGGCGTGAGCCTGACACTTGGCGATCTCGACGAGGTGACCCTTCACATCAATCGCGAACTGGTCGGGCAGACGATTTCCAATCTCGTCGACAATGCAGTTAAGTATGCGGGCAAATATGCGGGTGGCGAAGAGCGGACGGCGACCGTCAGTCTGTCGATGGAGCGAGACCAGAACTGGGTCCGTATTATCGTTGCCGATAACGGTCCCGGTATTCCTGAAGAAAAGCGCGAACAGGCGACAGAACGTTTTGTCCGTCTTGAGGAAAGCCGAACGCAGCCCGGTTCGGGACTCGGTTTAAGTCTTGCCAAGGCTGTAATGAAATTGCACGGTGGCGCACTTCGTCTTGAAGGCAACGATCCGGGCCTGCGCGCTGTGCTGGAGTTCCCGTTGCCATCGGACAAGGTCGAATAATGGCGTGACATAAGAGGGGATCATGGCGGCAGAAAACGCAAAAGCACTATTCTTCGAGAGAGAGATTCGTGCTTTGAAGCCGCTCGATCCTTCAAAGGCGGAATCCTTCCTCGCCGATCTTGTTGCACGCGCTAGAGAAGACGAGCTTCCGGGCGTTGTCGCTTTGTTGCAAAAGGCGGAAGCCGCGCGTTTTCTCTCCGCTGTTCTCGATCTTTCGCCATTCATTCGCGAAGCACTGACCCGCCATCCGCGTATTCTTGATCGCATTGAATCGAAAACGCCAGAGGCGGCGCTTCAGGATATTTTGTCGGAAATATCGGCCAGTGCTGCAAGTGCAGACGTGACGGAAGCCTCCCTCATGACCACCCTGCGCATTCTGAAGCGCGAGGCACATGTCCTCATTGCACTTTGTGACCTGGCGGGCATTTTCGATACAGAAGCAACCACCGGCTGGCTCACCGATCTGGCCGAGGTATGCACGGGCACTGCCGTTCGGTTTCTGCTGCTCGATGCCGACAGTGCCGGCAAGATCAAACTTCCGGACCGAAACCATCCTGACATGCACAGCGGCTGGATTGTTCTCGGCATGGGCAAGTTCGGCGCACGTGAACTCAACTATTCGTCCGATATTGATCTCATTGTCTTCATTGATGAAACCAGACCGGCCATTGGCGATCCGTATGAATGCGTCGAAACCTTTTCGCGGCTGACACGTCGCCTTGTTCGCATTCTGCAGGACCGCACCGGCGACGGCTATGTCTTCCGCGTCGATATTCGCCTTCGACCGGACCCCGGTTCCACGCCGCTGGCCATTCCTGTTGGTGCGGCACTCCATTATTACGAAGGGCGCGGCCAGAATTGGGAGCGCGCGGCCATGATTAAGGCGCGGCCGGTCGCCGGGGATCGCGAGTCCGGAAAGCAGGTTCTGGCGGAACTCTCCCCCTATGTCTGGCGCAAATATCTCGACTATGCGGCCATTGCCGACGTGCACTCGATCAAGCGTCAGATTCACGCCCACAAAGGCCATGGCGATATTGCTGTGCGTGGGCACAATGTGAAACTCGGGCGAGGCGGTATCCGCGAAATCGAATTCTTCGTTCAGACACAGCAGCTCATTGCGGGTGGGCGCTTTCCAGAATTGCGCGGTAACCAGACGGTGCCGATGCTTGCACGACTGGCAGAGCGGGGCTGGATCACCGACAAGGCACGCGATGCTTTGGCGAAGGAATATTATTTCCTTCGCGACGTCGAACACCGCATCCAGATGATTGCCGACGAGCAGACACATATCCTGCCTGAAGATGATGAAGGCTTTGCGCGTGTCGCCCATATGATGGGTTATGCAGATCCGGCGGCCTTCTCCGATGTTTTTCTCGACGCGCTCAAGGTCGTGGAAAAGCATTATGCGGCATTGTTCGAGCAGGCTCCCGAACTTGGAAGTTCATCCGGAAATCTGGTCTTTACCGGCGATGTGGATGATCCGGGCACGCTGGAGACGCTCGCTGCCATGGGCTATGAGCGTCCGAGCGATATATGTCGGGTGATCCGCACCTGGCACTTCGGGCGCTATCGCGCCACACAGTCTGCGGAAGCCCGTGAACGCCTGACCGAGCTTACGCCAGCTCTGCTCAAGGCCTTTGCCGAGACCAAGCGTGCGGATGAAGCGCTCTTGCGCTTTGATGGTTTTCTGAAAGGGTTGCCTGCAGGCATCCAGCTTTTCAGCCTGCTGCAATCCAACGTCCGCCTCCTGAATCTCCTCGTGATGATTATGAGCGCAGCACCCAGGCTTGCCGAAATCATCACGCGAAACCCTCATGTTTTCGATGGTTTGCTGGATCCTGCGATTTTCTCCGAAATGCCGACGCGTGCCTATCTGGAAGAGCGTCTTCGCGTGTTCCTTGGACCCGCGACCGATTATGAGGAAGTGCTGGACCGGCTGCGCATATTCGCTGCCGAGCATCGCTTCCTGATCGGTATTCGCCTGTTGACGAGCGCCATTGACGGTGTGCGCGCTGGTCGCGCTTTCTCCGATCTCGCCGAACTGATGATTGGCAAGGCCTTCGAGGTCGTGGAAGCGGAGTTGGAACGGCGCCACGGCAAGGTGAAGGGCGCCAAGGTTGCTCTTCTTGCCATGGGCAAGCTTGGCAGCCACGAACTCACCGCTGGCTCCGATGTCGATCTGATCCTGCTTTACGATCACGACAAGGAGACGGACGAATCCGACGGTGAAAAGCCGCTGGCTCCCTCGCAATATTATATCCGCCTGACGCAGCGGCTTATTGCAGCACTCTCTGCGCCGACGGCGGAAGGTGTGCTCTATGAAGTCGATATGCGGTTGCGTCCCTCCGGCAACAAGGGACCGGTCGCGACCCATATCGAATCCTTTGGCAAATATCAGCGCAGCGAAGCCTGGACCTGGGAGCATATGGCCCTGACCCGCGCGCGCCCGATCCATGGCGACGAAGCCTTTATGGATCACATCAGAAGCGTGATCGACGAGGTTCTTGTCTCGCCCCGTGATTTGAAGAAGATCGCCAAGGATGTGCGTGAGATGCGCGAGCTCATCTATCAGGAAAAGCCACCCGCCGATGACTGGGATTTCAAGCTGAAGCCCGGTGGCATTGTCGATCTGGAATTCATTGCGCAATTTGCCGTGCTGGCCAACAAGATCGACAGAAAGCCGCGACCTTTGGAGACCGAGGAAATTCTGTCGGCCCTCGACCCATCCTTTGCGGATCCGGCGCTCGCCGATAATCTTGTCGGCGCACACCGTCTTTATACCAATTTGAGCCAGACGATCCGTTTGTGTCTTGGAGGTGATGCCCGCCGCGACGAATTCATTCCCGGCATGATCGACTTGTTGTGCCGTGCAGCGGACATGCCAGATATCAAGCGCGTGGAGCATCATCTGGCAGAAGTCGCCGTCGAAGTGCGGGCGAGCTTCGAGAAGCTCCTGGATATCTGATTAGAGCACATCCCGAAAAAGTGTGAAACGGTTTTCGGAAAAAGTGTGCGTTAAAACAAATACTTAGAGCGCCAATCTGATTCAATCAGATCGAAACGCGCTCTAGGCGGCGTGAATTTCCGCACTATTTCCAGCATGACCGCGCTTGCGATCTGGGATGCAGACTGAAACCACGGTGCCGACGCCTTCGGTTGACCGAATACGAAGCCAGCCGCCATGAAGCTCAGCCAGTGAACGGGTGATGGCAAGTCCGAGGCCGGAGCCGGTATGGGTTTTGGTGAACTGGTTTTCCACTTGCTCGAAGGGTTGGCCGATTTTCTTGATCGCCGATTTTGGAATGCCAACACCGGTATCTTGAATCGTCATGAAAAGGGCCGAGCCGGTCTTGCGCGCACGTACCGTAATCTGTCCACCATAGGATGTGAACTTCACCGCATTGGAGAGAAGGTTAATCAGCACCTGCTTGATCGCGCGCCGGTCGGCATAAAGCTGCATCGCATCTTCGATACGTGTATTGACCGCGATATTCTTCTCATCCGCCTGCAGCGAGATCATGCGCACCGTTTCATTGATGAGCGGACAGAGATCCATCTCCTCGCGGTCCAGCGAGAAATGTCCAGCCTCGATCTTCGACATGTCGAGAATGTCGTTGATGACGTTAAGCAGGAAGTTACCGCTGGTATGGATGTCGTTGATATATTCCTCGTAGCGGTCGGAGCCAAGCGGACCGAACGTGCCTGCCTGTATCATTTCCGAGAAACCGATAATCGCATTGAGCGGCGTGCGCAGCTCGTGGGACATATTGGCGAGGAATTCGGACTTGGCGCGGTTAGCGGCCTCAGCGCGTTCCTTTTCCTGACCGTACTTGCGCGCAAGTTCGGACAGCTCACGCACACGATCCCGCTCACCCTTGCGTGCAATGGACAGGTCGTGAATGGTTGCCATCAGACGGCGTTCACTGTCGACCAGGCGTTCCTGATGCAGTTTGAGCTGGGTAATGTCAGTGCCGATCGAAACGAGACCACCGTCCTGGGTTCGACGTTCGTTGACCTGAAGCCAGCGTCCGTCGCTGAGCTGGCGCTCGAAAGTCTGGCCACCGGCGCGATTGTGTTCATTGGCCATGCGGCGTTCGAAAGTGAAGGGCCGCGTATGGGCGTCGACTTCGTTACGCGGTACACCGGGCTTCAGCGTCCAGACCGGAAGACCTGCATATTCGCTGAATTTGGAATTCGCCATGACGAGTCGATTGTTGGCGTCCCACAGGATGAAGGCTTCCGAAATATTCTCGATCGCTTCGCGGATGCGCATGTCGGCTTCCGCCGTCTGCTGCGCGAAACGGTGCTGTTCGCTGACGTCGAAGGCGATGCCGACCAGATGCAGATCGCCTTCGCCGGCGATTTCGGCGCGAACACGCATCCAGACCCATGAACCGTCGGCATGACGCATGCGGAAAACGCGGTCGACATGCGAAATATCACCTGAAGCGGCCTGTTCGGCGATGGAATAGAGGTCGCCATCTTCCGTATTGATGATTGCGGCCACATCGCCGAACGGCAGCACGGCATCCTGCGCTTCGTAGCCGAGCATTTCATACATGGAGCGCGACCAGTAGATGCGACCGCGTGCCATGTCCCAATCCCACAGGCCACAGCGACCACGACCCAACGCCATATCGATACGGCGCTGGATCTGGCCGGAAAGATCATCGGCCTCGCGGGCTCGCGCTGCCTGGCTGAAATAGGCATAGAGAATGGCGAACATCACGCCGGTCGTACCCGCAAACAGCGTCACGTTGAGTGACACCGCCCGGCGCCATTCCGCAAAGATCGTGCTTTCCGGTTCGATAGCGATAACGGAATAGGGCACAGTCATCGGCTTCGACAAGGCGCCGAAAGCCGGTTCACCTTGCAGCATGACTTTCAGCACGCCTGCGCGTTCTGCAAACAGGAATAGTGGCTGCGCTTCTGCAAGGATCGTATCGACCGGCTTGCCGGATAGATCGGATATCGGACCTGATATCGCTACGACTGAAGACTGAGGATCGATCACGGCAAGTGTCATGCCGGACGAGGACAGCCCGCGAGAGCGGAATTCCGCCATCGTGTCCTGAATGTCCTTGGCGGCGATCTGCGCCCCGGCGTCGGTGCCGTTGGCAACACGTTCGATCATCTGCGCAAGATTGGCAGTCGCTGCCGACAGAAAGGCCTTATGCTGCTGCTCGATATCTTCGCGCCACGCCAGCATCGAGAAGACGCGCGCAACGCCGAGAATAATCAGAAAAATGATGATGAGTGCCGGAACGAGACGGCGCAGGATAGGCTCGATTGAGACGAACTTGCCATAGGCCGGACCTGCAAGAAGACTGACATGGCCCGAGAGCTTGCCCTTCCTTCTTTTCCGACCGGATTCGCAATGCGTCCCCGCCGGCGCGCCATACGCGTCGGTGCTCGCCATATAGTGGTCCCTCGTGAATTCCCTGCGAGTGAAGTGATTCGGAATACGCCACCTCCGAATGTCATCAATGAATCAAAAGTGATTCGCGCTGTCCAGCGAATTCGTTAACGAGGCGTAAAAATCGGGCTTTTTATCAGTCGATTTATTCATGAATCTCAAGCTCTTAAGTGGAATCGGCATAGCATCTGATTCGGATAAAGGCATGAAAAGACTCATGAAAGCGGACTGGTCGCCGCCTCTGCGTCTGTTAGCATGAAAGGTTCGTTCCGATGATTGGCTGAACAACCGGAACGAACGAATCATCACGACGATCAGGATAGGTCGCGAATCAGGCGAGAGTGCGGTCCACGATATCGCGCAGGTCGGTCGACAGTTTGCCCGCAGCCGAAATACGCGCCAGAGCTGCTCTTGCATGCTCGCGACGAGCATCTTCGAGCGAACGCCAGGAGCGAAGCGCCGTCAATAGCCGGGCCGCGAGCTGTGGGTTCTCGGAATCTATCGACAGGATCGTATCTGCAAAGAACTCATAGGCCGCACCGTCCTTGCGGTTGAAGCCGGTCGGATTGGATGCGGAGAACGAACCAATCACCGAGCGGACGCGGTTCGGATTGTCGAGCGAGAAGAGGGCGTGTTTCGTGAGATCACGCACAGCTTGCAAGGCTTCAACACCGGGACGGCTCGCCTGCACGCTGAACCACTTGTCCATCACAAGACCATCCTTGCCGAACTGGCGCTCGAAACTTGCCAGTGCGTCCTTTGCTTCGTCTGTATCGCCAAAGCGGTGCACCAGCACAGCAAGGGCTGCAAAGCGGTCCGTCATATTGTCTGCGACGGCAAACTGAGTGGCAGCGCGTTGCTGGCTTTTCTCATTGCGGCTCAGATAATCGAGCAGCACATTCCGCAAGGCACGTTTGCCCGCTGCGCCTGCATCTGGCGAGAAAGCCCCATCCTGTTTCAGAGCATCGTAGAGCTTGGCGAAGCTACCGGCATAACGGGCGGCAATGACGTCGACGAAGTGATTCCGGCTGACGAAGATCGCATCCGGATCGACATTGCTGCCCATTTCGCGTGCGATGTCGCTTTCGCTTGGCAAGGTCAGGCAGAGCGCGCGGAAGGCCGGATCAAGCGTTTCGTCGGATGCTACGTTTCCAGCAAGTTCGATGGTTTTGTCGTCAACGACCGCTGCGTGACCGCCGCGAACACGTTTGGCACCTTCAAGCAGAGCCTGACTGAAAATCCCGGTTAGTGCCTGCCACCGGGCAACCGGATCACTGTCGTTCAGTGCAAGGAAAGCACGATCCTCGTCCGATAAAGGCGCTGTCAGATTTACGGGAGCCGAGAAGCCGCGCAGCAATGACGGTACAGGGCGTTCCTTGATGCCATGAAAGGCAATTGTTTCGGATGAGCGATGCAGATGGATGATATCGCCGCGCACATCGCCGCCTTCCACGGACGTTGCAACCATATCCTTGCCATCGGGTCCGATAAGGCCAAAGGCAATAGGGATGTGCATTGGTTTCTTGACCGATTGTCCGGGCGTGGCTCCCAGCGACTGTGTCAGTTCGATCGTATAGGTTTCATTAGCCGCATTGTAGGCGAAAGCGGCTTCCACCTTCGGCGTTCCAGCCTGATCGTACCAGAGTGCGAATTGTGAAAAGTCCTGACCGGAAACATCGGCGAAAACCTTGACGAAATCTTCGATCGTCGCGGCTTCCCCGTCATGGCGCTCGAAATAAAGGTCCATACCCTTGCGGAACAGCTCAGGCCCGATGACCGTGCGGATCATACGCACGACTTCCGAACCTTTTTCATAAACGGTCGCCGTATAGAAGTTGTTGATCTCGCGATATTCGCGTGGGCGTACCGGATGGGCGAGCGGCCCGGCATCTTCCGGGAATTGCTGCGCCTTGAGGATCTTCACTTCGGCGATGCGCTTCACCGGGCGGGAGCGCTCATCGGCGGAAAACTCGTGATCGCGATAGACCGTCAGGCCTTCCTTCAGGCAGAGCTGGAACCAGTCGCGGCAGGTGATGCGGTTGCCGGTCCAGTTATGGAAATATTCATGCGCGATGACAGCCTCAATACCCGCATAGTCAACGTCGGTAGCGGTTTCAGGATCGGCCAGCACATATTTGTCGTTGAAGACGTTGAGCCCCTTGTTCTCCATCGCGCCCATGTTGAAATCGGAAACGGCAACGATATTGAAAACATCAAGGTCATATTCGCGCCCGAACTTCTCTTCGTCCCAGCGCATGGAGCGTTTCAATGCATCCATGGCATAGAGCGCGCGGCTTTCCTTGCCATGCTCGACATAGATCGCCAGATCGACCGGCCGTCCTGATTGTGTGGTGAAGTGATCCTTCACGACGCCGAGCGACCCCGCAACCAGAGCGAAGAGATAGGACGGTTTTGGGTGCGGATCGTGCCAGATCGCGAAATGCCGGTCCGACTTACCTTCGACTGGTCCGTTGTCGACAGGATTGCCGTTGGACAGGAGAATGGACGCAGCTTGCCTGTCGGCGTCAATCCGCACCGTATAAACTGACAGAACATCCGGGCGGTCATAATAATAGGTAATGCGGCGGAAGCCTTCTGCTTCGCACTGCGTGCAATAAACGCCGCTTGAACGATAAAGACCGGATAGCTGGCGGTTGGTTGTCGGATTGATTTCCGTCACGATTTCAAGCGTGAAGCGCTTGCCTTCAGGCAGGTCGCTGATTTCAAGCTGGTCAGGCGTTGCGACATAGCTGTTATCGGCCAGTGGCTTGCCGTCAATGGCAATGCTGACGAGTTTCAGTTCGTCACCGTCGAGCATCAGGGGCGTACCAGTCAGGGTGCCATCGCGGCGCTCAATCGTAAGGGTCGCACGGACGAGGGTTTTTTCCGGTTCCAGTGAGAAGTCCAGTTTCGTCTCGGGTATGGCGTAAGGGGTCGGACGGTAATCTTCGAGACGGAATGTCTGGCCGGTTTCAGTACGCATAGCGAAACTCTCTCCTTTAACTCACGATGCTGGATTCGTACCCGGAATTGAGACCAAGGGAAACTCAATTCCAGAACAAGTAACCAGCCTTTTGTGGCACAGCAGGCGCTTTACCAAATAATTTTCAGCCGGACCTTTGTGCTACTGGTGCTGTGTCACAAACAGGAATAAGAAAACACGCCCGGATACTTTGGGCGAACCTTCGCTTTATGGTTTTAAGGAATTGCGTTGTGAACGCTCACGCGAGCGCGCCTGTCGAGGCTGCCCATCTTGAAACGAATCCGATGCTCGGCATCGGTCTCAAAATCGCTTCCGTTGCCGTTTTTGTCGCCATGTCCACCTTGCTGAAAGCGGCTGAAGGTGTGCCGGTCGGACAATTGATCTTCTTCCGGTCTTTCTTCGCAATCTTCGCGATATTGCTCTATCTGGCGTGGCGTGGGCAACTTTCCGGCGTGTTCCACACCCAGAACGGTTTCAGCCATTTCTGGCGTGGGCTGGTGGGCGTTTGTTCCATGTCAATGAGCTTTTTCGCTCTCACCAAGCTGCCACTGCCGGAAGCAATCGCGATCAATTACGCTTCGCCGCTGATTACCGTCATTCTGGGCGCAGTCATCCTGCATGAAGTGGTGCGGTTTTATCGCTGGAGCGCGGTTCTCATCGGGCTTGGCGGTGTAATGGTCATCATCTGGCCACGGATGACGGCGTTCTCTGGCGGCGGCATGGGGAATGACGAGGCCATCGGCGCACTTGCCGCTCTGGGTGCTGCGGTCACGTCCGCGGTGGCCATGATGCTTGTGCGCCGTCTCGTTCAGACGGAGCGCACATCGACCATCGTGATCTATTTTTCCATATCCGCGAGTATCATTTCTCTGGCGAGCCTTCCGTTCGGCTGGATCGTACCGAATTGGTCGCAGCTTGCCATGATGGTCGGTGCTGGCTTTGCCGGTGGTGTCGGCCAGATTCTTCTGACCGAATGCTATCGCCATGCCCCAATGTCGACGATTGCGCCCTTTGAATACACATCGATGCTGCTGGGACTTGCCATCGGCTTTCTGCTGTTTGGCGATATTCCGACCTTCGAAATGCTGGCCGGTAGCGCCGTCGTCATGGCTGCAGGCGGTTTCATCATCTATCGCGAGCACAAGCTTTCCATCGCGCCGCACAAGGTGAACGCACCGCAGACGCAGTAATTTAGCTTTGACCGGGTGTGCCTTCAGCACGGGGATCGAGCTGCATGGTTTCCGGCGTGGATTGTCCGTCTGGCGTATGGAACTTGTACTCGGTCTTCTGGTCGCTGATGGCCGGACGCTCGAAGCGGCGGATGCGCCAGAAGGCATGCAGGCCATACGAGGCGTAAGCGATGGCCATGGTTACGAAGAAACCCGGAGCACCGATCAGGTCCATCAACGGACCCGAAAGGGCGGGCCCGATGACACTGCCTACGCCGTAGATAATCAGCAATCCACCGGAAACCTTTACGAATTCGCTGGCATCCGCATAGTCATTGGCGTGGGCAACGTTGAGGCTATAGATCGGATAGATCACCGAGCCGAACAGAAACATCATGATGTAGAGCGCCAAGGGCGATGTGGGGTGGAACAGCACCATCACCATCGACAAGGCAAAGCCGATGACCCCGGCGATCACCATGACATAGCGACGATCCACAAAATCGGACCCCCGACCCAGCGGATACTGAAAGATCGCGCCGCCCACCATCGCGCAGGCAAGCATGGTCGCGATGCCGAAGGTGGAAAGGCCATTCATCTCACCGTAAATGGCGGCGAGGAAATTCCATGTGCCTGCGACGATACCTGCAATCAGCGAACCGACGGCCGCAGCAGGCGACCGTCGGTAAAGCCCTTTCAGATCGAGCGAGACCTGTGTCAGCGGATTGGGTGATTGCGCGCTTGAAAGGGCGGTTGGAAGCAGTGCGCTTGCATAAATGATGGCGCAAATGATGAAGAGCGTCTGTGTTCCCGCATCGCCGAACGGCAATATATACTGCCCGCACAGCAGGCCGAGCATGGTGATGATCATATAGATCGAGAAGATGCGACCGCGCGATTCATTGGTCACGCGCTCATTCAGCCAACTTTCTATAATCATGTAGCTGCCTGCGAGCGAAAAGCCCGCGACGCCACGAAAGATCATCCATGCGACAGGACTGACGACCAGAGCATGGAAAAGAAGCGCCATCGAAAGCAGCGTCGCCAACGATGAGAAGACACGCACGTGACCTACGCGGCGCACCAGATGCGGTACCACAATGCAGCCGATCGTGAAGGCGAGGGAATAGCTCGTGCCCATCCAGCCGATGGTCGTGGTCGACCAGCCTTCCATGCCACCACGCAGGGGCAAAAGAATACCCGCAAGGCCACCGGCAAGCAGCATAAGAAAGGTGCTTGCAAGCAAAGCAGCTATGGGCAGGAGCTGGCCAGCCATGAAAAACTCCACAGTGAAATCCCATGGGGAAACTGAATTTAGGGCTACTTGTCGCCGAAAGGCGGTTTGGCAAGCGGCGAAATAGAACAAGTTTGCGGCATGTTGGTGACAATGCCGCCTGCACCGCCTGCCGATGCCACTGAACTACGGAGATTTCAACTAATCAATTCGGCCAATTTCAGCTTCACAGCCAGAAAATCGCGCCATGCAAAACGCTTTTGTGCAGGTGTCCTGAGAAGATATGCGGGATGCAGGGTCGGCATGACGGGAATTTCGAGGCCGTTGGGCGTACGATGAATTTTCCAGTTGCCGCGCAGGCGCAGGATGCCTTCCGTCGCGCCGGTGAGGGCCTTGCCCGCAGGACCGCCCAGGGCAACCAGAACTTTTGGTGAGGCAAGCTCGATCTGTCGTTCGATGAATGGCCGACAAAGTTCCGTCTCAAGCGGCGTCGGCGTACGGTTGCCGGGCGGACGCCACGGGATCGTGTTGGCGATGTAGACGCTTTCTCGCTTCAGGTCGATGGATTCGATCATGCGATTGAGAAGCTGTCCGGATTTTCCGACAAACGGCAATCCTTCCATATCCTCATCTCGTCCGGGCGCTTCACCGATGAACATGATGTCGGATGACGGATCACCATCGGCGAAACAAAGGTTCTTCGCCGTGAATTTCAGGTTGCAGCCGTCGAATGCCGCAAGCTTCTCCCGCAATTCTTCCAGCGTTGAAGCCTGTGCCGCCGCTTCGCGTGCGAGCGCAATCTGCGCCGTATCGGGAAGGTCGGCTGCGGCTTGCACAGGCTTGCTGGTGGGGGCGGGGGCCGGCGCTGGGCGCGGTTGTTGCTGCCGGGCGCGCTCAGGTGAATTCGGCATCTGCGCGGTTGGCTGCGAAGAGGCAGGGCGTTGAGGCTCTGCAAACCGGTCTATCGGCGTTTCGGAAAGCGGCATGTCAATGCCTGCCTCCGCATAGAAGCGGAGCAAACCTTCAATATCCAGCGGTTCGCGATTATCAGCCATTATCTACCTCACCTCTGAGGTGGCGAATTTTGCAGGTGAATGCAAGAGCCCGGTTTAGATTTAGGGTTCGTTTGGCCTGTTAGTGACAGTTCATACCCTGTTTGATGCGCATATAGCCAGGCAAGGTGCGAACATGGTCCTGACATGACACGAGGACATGCTTCTTCTACCATCACAAACAAATCTTCATCGCGGCTTCTTGAATGGAATGAATTTGACGTTTACGTTAAGGTAAATCAATTTGAGGACGTAGGACGCCTGTTTTGGACAATTGGACGCATTTGCGGCAGTCTCCAACTCTGCGACAGGGTAAGGCAGAATACGGGGAAACGGCGATCTTTTCGTACCGCCAGTGCTGACGGGCAGTCGGTTCATGGGTATTCGCGATTAGATCATGCACAAAAACAATTGGATGCGTCGTCTGGGCTACCTTAGTGAGAAGACGATGTTACACCGGACGGAGGGATGAATGTCTGAAGCCCCAGAATATGTAAACCAGGAGCTTCCCGAACGCGAGAGCATGGAATTCGACGTTGTGATCGTCGGCGCAGGCCCTGCGGGCCTTGCTGCGGCAATCCGTTTGAAGCAGGCGAATCCAGAGCTGTCCGTCGTCGTCCTCGAAAAGGGCGGGGAAGTCGGCGCGCATATTCTTTCCGGCGCTGTCGTTGATCCGGTAGGTATCGACCAGCTTCTGCCGGGCTGGCGCGAGGAAGAGGGGCACCCTTTCAAGACGCCGGTTACTGCCGATCATTTCCTCGTGCTGGGGCCCGCAGGTTCAGTACGCCTGCCGAATTTCGCCATGCCGCCTCTGATGAGCAATCATGGCAATTACATTGTGTCTTTGGGCAATGTCTGCCGCTGGCTCGGCACCAAAGCCGAAGAACTTGGCGTAGAAATCTATCCGGGTTTTGCAGCAACCGAGGTGCTCTACAATGACAAGGGCGCGGTCATCGGCGTCGCCACTGGCGATATGGGCGTCGAGCGCGACGGAACGCATGGGCCGAACTACACGCGCGGCATGGCGCTGCTCGGCAAATATACGCTGGTCGGCGAAGGCGCGCGCGGCTCGCTTGCCAAGCAGCTGATCACCAAGTTCAAGCTCGACGAAGGCCGTGAACCGGCGAAATACGGTATTGGCCTCAAGGAACTATGGCAGGTTGATCCTTCCAAGCACAAGCCGGGTCTGGTCCAGCACTCCTTCGGCTGGCCGCTCGACATGAAGACGGGCGGCGGCTCGTTCCTTTATCATCTGGAAGACAATATGGTTGCGGTCGGTTTCGTGCTGCATCTCAACTACAAGAACCCGTATCTGTCGCCGTTTGAAGAGTTCCAGCGTTTCAAGACGCATCCGGCCATCAAGGATGTCTTTGAGGGTGGCAAGCGTCTTTCCTATGGCGCACGTGCGATTACCGAAGGTGGCTTCCAGTCGGTGCCAAAGCTGTCGTTCCCGGGTGGAGCGCTCATCGGCTGCTCGGCTGGTCTGGTCAACGTGCCGCGCATCAAGGGCAGCCACAATGCGGTTCTTTCCGGCATTCTCGCTGCCGACAAGATCGCCGAGGCAATTACCGCAGGCCGCGCCAATGACGAGCCGGTCGAGATCGAGAACAATTGGCGTTCAAGCCTGATCGGCACGGATTTGAAGCGGGTGCGCAACGTCAAGCCGCTGTGGTCGAAGTTCGGCACGATTGCCGGCGTGGCGCTCGGTGGTCTCGATATGTGGACCAACCAGCTTTTCGGTTTCTCCATCTTTGGAACGCTGAAGCATGGCAAGACCGATGCGCAGTCGCTTGAGCCGGCTGCAAAACACGCGAAGATCGATTATCCGAAGCCGGATGGCGTTCTGACCTTTGATCGTCTGTCGTCGGTGTTCCTGTCGAACACGAACCATGACGAGAACGAGCCTGTGCATCTTCAGGTTCGCGACATGAAATTGCAGCAGACTTCCGAACACGACGTCTTCGCTGGTCCGTCGACGCGTTACTGCCCTGCGGGTGTTTATGAATGGGTGGATGCCGACGGCAACTCCGCAGCTGATCCGCAGGCAAAGGATGTGCGGTTTGTCATCAACGCTCAGAACTGCGTGCACTGCAAGACTTGCGACATCAAGGACCCGAACCAGAATATCAACTGGGTGCCGCCACAAGGTGGTGAGGGACCTGTTTACGTGAACATGTAATGTTTACGTGATGACACGAGAAAAAGGCGGTCTGGGACCGCCTTTTTTATTGCAGCATGACGGACTGGGTTTCCGGTTCTTCTTCATCTGGCCGAACGGGTGGTGGAACGGAAAAATCGAGCCGCACTGGCAGATGATCGGAGCCGGCATCTTCGCGAGCCGAAACCTCCGCCCCTCCGATTTCAGGGCTTACGAGTATCTGATCAATCGGCAGGCCGATATAAGGAGCGAGCTTAACAGGCAGTAGGTGCGTCATCCACGTGCCGCCAATACCGGTCATATGGCGGGTGCCTGAGGCACGTTCGACGCGGCGAACGGCATTGCTCCACGGCGCTGCATTGAAGTCACCGGCGACGACCAGAGGGCCTTTCAGCTTCTGCAGTTCTGGTTCGATGTAGCGGAGTTGATAGGGCTGCCAGCGCGGCCATGGCCATGAAAAGTGCAGTGCTGCGACATGCACGGTCGTTCCGCCGAAATTGATCGGCGCAATTGCGAGCAAACCATCGCCGACACAGGCCGTCTGTGCATCTTCGCTGAAAGGCCGCTTCGAAAGGATGCCCACGCCCCATGTGTTGGGATCATCAGCACAATTGAGATGGTAGGGATAGGAGCCTTGGAGAATGGTGAGCCACTTGGTCCATTGGTCGCTCGCCTCCTCATAGGTGATGACGTCCGGCTTCTCCCGCGCGATCATCTGGAGAATGCGTTTCGGTTCGGGATTGTCTTCGCGCAAATTGATCTGGACGAGACGGTAGCGTGCGCCGCCTTGTTCCTGCGCATGGGCGCCGGTGGAGCCGCTCAGGAAATCGCGTGCAGCACCAACAGTCGTGCTTAGAGCCATGACGGCAAAGAGTAGCAGCATCGCCGCCTCACGCCGCATCTTGGTGAAAAGCAAGGGAATGGTCAGCACTGCCAGCAGGACGGACAGATGAGCTCGAAAATGCGAAAAGGAATCGAGAGCCGGGTGCACCGCTCCAAGAAATCCCAGCACGAGCGGAACCGACAACGCGACAGCAGCCAGCAGCAACAGGAATGAAAGGTTTTCACGGCTTTTCGACATGAAATGCCTCTAGCTATCGAATACGGCGCGATGATGGAGCTGAAGGCAATTGGGAAGTTGGGAAATAAGGCAGTATGCTAAGAGCATCATATGTTGCTAACCAACATATGGCCCTACTGCCTTACTACCCTATTCCCCTAGTGTCACTGGAAAGCCGTCTCGTAGAAGCTGCGAAGCTTGCGGGAATGCAGCCGCTCATCCGGCATGGCCGCGATTTTTTCCATCGCGCGGATGCCGATGCGCAGATGCTGCGCCACCTGCCGCTTGTAGAATTCGGTCGCCATGCCCGGCAGTTTCAGTTCGCCGTGCAGCGGTTTGTCGGAAACACAGAGCAGGGTGCCGTAAGGCACACGGAAACGGAAACCATTGGCCGCAATTGTCGCTGACTCCATATCAAGTGCGACAGCACGCGCCTGCGAAAGACGCTGGACCGGGCCGCGCTGGTCGCGCAGTTCCCAGTTGCGATTATCGATGGTCGCGACCGTGCCGGTGCGCATAATCTGTTTCAAGTCATATCCCTCGAGACCGGTGATTTCCTCGACGGCTTCTTCCAGCGCAACCTGAATTTCCGCAAGTGCCGGCAATGGCACCCAGACGGGCAGATCGTCATCGAGAACATGATCCTCACGCATATAGGCGTGTGCCAAAACGTAATCGCCAAGCTGTTGGCTGTTGCGAAGGCCAGCGCAATGACCAAGCATCAACCAGGCGTGGGGGCGAAGCACCGCAATATGGTCGGTTATGGTCTTGGCGTTGGACGGTCCCACGCCAATATTGACCATCGTGATGCCCGAATGGTCGCCCCGTTGCAGGTGATAAGCTGGCATCTGCGGCAGTCGGGGCAGAGGGCTGCCACTGCTTGGTTCGGTCTCGCCCGCGCGCGTAATCAGATTGCCCGGTTCAACGAACTGTTCATAACCGCCGCCGCCTTCTGCCATCAATTCGCGCGCATAGGCGCAGAACTCGTCCATATAAAACTGGTAGTTTGTGAACAGCACGAAGTTCTGGAAATGCGCCGGGCTTGTCGCCGTGTAGTGCGCCAGCCGATGCAGTGAATAATCGACGCGCTGGGCAGTGAATGGTGCAAGCGGCATCGGTTCGCCGGGGGCGGGCTCGAAATCGGCATTGACGATCTTGTCGTCGGTCGCCGCCAGATCGGGTACATCGAACAGATCACGCAGCGGATGCGTGAAGGCGTTGGCGACGGAAGCCTCGACATAGGTGCCTTCCTTGAAGGCAAAATGGATCGGGATCGGCGTCGACGATTCCTTCACGGTCACGGTCACACCGTGATTGCGCATCAGGAGGCGAATCTGCTCGTTCAGATAATGATCGAACAAGTCGGGCCGCGTGATGTTTGCGGAATAATCACCTGGCGTCGAGACATGGCCATAGGCCAGCCGTGAATCCACATGAGCGAAGCTGGATGTGGATAGACAGATCTCGGGATAATAAGCGCGGTAACGCTGCGGTGGAATTTCGCCGCGCGCAACCTTCTCGAACGCATCGCGCAGGAAGGCGGTATTGCGATCATATAGTTTTTGCAGGGCGGCAACCGCCGCACCGGCGTCGTTGAAAACCTCCGGGTCAACAGTCGGAGGTGTTTTGATCTCGGTCAAAAATGGATGTTCGATTCGCTGTGTCATGGCCTAGTGTCGTGATCTCGAAGTTCGCCTGTGTTTCGATATCGTAGTCGTAAGCGAACTTCGAGATCGAAACGACACTAGGAAACCAAGCTGCTAGTGTCCTTCTGATTCTGAAATTTGCATCTCGCTTGATATCATTCCCAATGCAAATTTCAGAATCAGGACACTAGTATAGCAAAACCGATGACCGTTACATGACCCAGTTTATGCGGCGCGCTGCAGGCTTACATAAAGTACGAGGCCGACGCCGCTCATCTGGGAATGCTGGCCAATCTGCGTGTAGGCGAAGGTGGCTGCCGGACCGGTGAAAATGGCGGTGAAAAAGAAAACCCGAAGGGCGATTGCGGCGATGGTCCGGGTTTTTTTCATGGCCGCTCTCCGACAGGCTTCTGGGTGAACGCGGCGACAGGTCCGATTACCGGTTGATCCCGGTAGAGGTTGTACCTCTGGTCAGCGAAAATGCTGGCAACAGCGGCAAAGCCAGCGATCATCAGGCAGACAATTGTTAAACGTCGAAGCATACCGGTTGGCCCCCAAAGCCGTAATGATTTCTGTTCTCCCTCATCAATTTAGCCATTGCGCCTGAACCCTCCCTGAGAGGGTCGTTCATGCGGCGTTCAAAAATATTGATGTTCCGTTTATTGCGGTGTGTGGCTCTTGTGCCTGCTGGAAAGGGACTTATGTTTTCCATCATTGGAATGCGGGAACATAAGTCCCGCTCAACGTCAGGATCAGCGGGAGAGAGCCCATGGCCGAACAGACCAAGCCCATCGAGTTGTATTATTGGCCGACACCGAACGGTTTCAAGATCAGCATTATGCTGGAAGAGCTGGGCGTTCCCTACGAGGTCAAGTATGTCAATATCGGCAAGGGCGATCAGTTTCAGCCGGACTTTTTGAAGATTGCTCCTAACAACCGTATGCCCGCCATCATCGATCCGGAAGGGCCGGGCGGCCAGCCGATCTCGGTGTTCGAGTCTGGAGCTATACTGCAGTATCTCGGGCGGAAGTTCGGTAAGTTCTATCCGACCGACGAACGCAAGCGCGTCGCAGTTGACGAATGGCTGATGTGGCAGATGGGTGGCCTCGGCCCGATGTCCGGGCAGGCCGGGCATTTCCGTGTCTATGCGCCGGAAAAGGTTCAGTACGGCATCGACCGCTATACCAACGAGGTTAACCGTCTCTATGGTGTGTTGAACACGCAGCTTGAAGGCAAGGAATACATTGCAGGCGAATATTCAATTGCCGACATGGCTTCGATCGGCTGGATCAATGCCCATAAGAACTACGACCAGAACCTGGATGATTTCCCGAATCTGAAGCGCTGGCATGAGACAATGAATGCGCGCCCTGCGGTTCAGCGTGGTCTGCTTGTCGGGAAAGAAGAGCGAGAAAAATCCAATCTGGCGACGGACAAGGAAGCCCAGAAAATTCTCTTTGGCCAACAGGCACGCTGAATAAGCGATCAAAAGAAAGGGCAGCTTCGAGGTTGCCCTTTCTTATTCTGGATGCCACTGAATATTACTGGCGCGTGAGGCTCTCGCTCTTGCAGATCAGGCCGCCCATCACGCAGCCGGAAAGTGAAAGCGTGTTGCCCTTGACGCTGGCTTTGCCGGTATAGGTTTTGCCCTCGTCGAGCTTGTTGACCTCACCCTTGTAGCTGCCGCCCGTGCCTGACATCGTGCCGATGGACTTGCCCTTGTACTCGCCGGTCTGCACCGTACCGCAGAACTTGTTGGCGCCGCAGGACGCATAGCTGATGATCGTGCCGTTCGGGCGCTTCCACGTGCCGACGATCCCTTCGTCGGCAAGGGCAGGGGCGGCAAAAGTGGCTGCAAGCGTCATTCCAAGAATAAGTGTGCGGATCATTCTTTCCTCCCAAATCGCCGCCAGTCCCGGCTTTGCCGGTCGCAACGATGAAACCGCTGTGATGCGTTTTGAAGTTTGAGACAGAAGCCCTCCTCGAACATCCGTCAAGCTTACGCAAACGTAAACGTAAACCAGTTTTTGGCGAAGCGGAAGAGGGATATTTGTGTCTCGCTTGGCACCTGAAATACTGCCCTTTTTACACACACAGCCGCATTCGAATGTTGTCTATAGTTAGCAACTGGTTTCGTTCGACCGTGCGGATTTGAATCGAATTTTTGCAAAAATCCAGCAATCGGCGACACTTGCGTGTTTAACAAAATCCCAAGTTTACCCCTTGTTCGGATTTTGTTGGTTGCTCGTTAAGCATCTGGTTTAACGCGCATTTCAACCCTTTCCCGTAGATTTGAGAGCATGAACGGAACGACAGAGACGGCAGTTTCAAAGCAATGAAATCAGGCTTTGAAAATAAAGACTGGACGGTTCTCGGGATTTAACAGGGACAGAGAAAAATGGCACAGTTTCAGAGCTTCTCGAATACGCACAACGCAGTCGCACAGGATCGCATTCTTCTCGAAATGGGCATGAAATTTGCCATCGGCCGTGATTGCGAGATCGACGTGGTGGAAGCCCACAAGTGGCTGAACATTGCCGCCATCCGCGGCAGCGAGAAGGCCGCCCGTATGCGCAATCAGGTGGCAGCGACGATGAGCAAGGGCGAACTGGCAGCAGCGCTGCGCGGTGCGCGTGAGTGGATGACCGCCCACTGACTGGCAAGATAGTCGTTATGAAAAAAGCCACCTTCAAGGCGGCTTTTTTGTTGACTCAGCTTATACCGAGATACCGGCCCGGTTTGTGGTTGATTGCGATGATGAGGTTCATGGCAATCGCCCCGATCAGGGAAAGCACCATGTTTTCCCACGGGATAAAGAACAGCGAGATCAGCATGATAAGGACATCGAGGCCGAGCTGAAACCAGCCGGCTCTTATCCCATAAGCGTCCTGTAGATAGAGCGCCAATATATTGACGCCGCCGACGCCGGAGCGGTGCCGGAAAAGTGCCAGCACCCCCATACCCATCAGGGTGCCGCCCATGAGTGCTGCGAAGAGCGGATTGACGCTTGAGAAATCGACACTCATGGGCATCAGTCGAGCAAAGCCCGACATCATGGCCACTGCGACAAAGGTTCTGATGGTGAACGCCCAACCCATTCGACGCGCGGCGAAATAATAGAATGGCAGATTGATCAGGAAATAGAGCAATCCGAATTCCGTGCCTGTTGCATACTGGATGAGAAGGGCGATACCAGCCGTGCTGCCGGTCATCAGCATAGCCTGACTATAAAGCGTAATGCCGAGCGCAATGAAGGACGTGCCGATCAGCATAGCCATCGCATCTTCATAGAGGCGGTGACGGTCTGATGCGGCGGCTTTCGACGCATCGATGAGCGGGGCGGCGTTATCAGCGATATCGGCCACGTGGAAACTCCAGAACAGCGAGAAGCCGGTAATCCGGCAAATAGATTACGGTGCCGGAATGAATTCCGGCTTGTCATGCATTCGCGCTGTGCAGAGGGTTGGGTCAAAGCACGCGGCGTCAAGTCTTGGGAGACGGTTAAATATAACAGCCGTTTCGACGCTTCGCACGGCTTGAAATATTGTTATTTCACGGTCGTGTTTGTAGATTTATCGCAATTGCGACGGCTGTTTGTTTTGATTTATTTCGTGCGTCATCTGCGCGAGGAAGCGTTTGACGTCAAGCGGGCTGCGCAAATGACGCTTGGCGAGATGCTGAGGCGCACCTTCCAGAAAGGCCAGTGCGCGAATGCGACCGTTCTTGCGATAGCCTGCCACCCATTTCAGGAAGCCCCAGTCGAAACGCTCCACACAACCTTCCGCCATATCCGGGCGTGAGCGTCCGTAATGGATTATGGTTCTTTTGAATACACGCCACAGGCGACGCACGGTCGATATATCGAGAAAAACGAGTATCGGCTCGCGATGCACGATAAATCATAGTTTCGCTATGATTGCCCTCGAATATCCATGTGTCCTGATCTGCTGCTTCGTTGGTAAGACGGCCGATCTCGTCACGCGGGCGCATTATCCAGCCCGGTTGCCAGTAGAGGGTATCGATATGAATGACCGGTAAGCCGGTAATCTCGCCTAGCCTACGCGCAAGGCTTGATTTTCCCGAACCGGCGCCGCCTATGATCATGATCCGCTCTATCACCTGCATCGTCTCCGGATTTTAACTCTGTTCGAATAAAAATCGGACATGAGGTAGGAAGTACTATAATTTTACTTCATGCCACCTGCATGACCATAACGAGCAAAGAAAGCCCGTTAGAAAATTTGTATTGAGCTGAAGGTAATATTCACCGAATGATTGACAGTCAACTTTGTGGAGCGCAATGTTGGCGTATAAACGGAACGGGTCAGAGCAACAATGACATCTACCGTTCCTCTATATTAGTAAGATCGCAAGGCGTAAAAGGTACCGAGTGATCGAAAGAGCTGCATTCGATAGGGAGTGACAAGATGTCAATTCGAACCATCACCGCCATGGCCGGCACCGCCATGATCATGAGTGCTGCTGCATTTGCCTTTTCATCGCCCGCCAACGCCCTGACGATGAAAGAATGTAGCGCAAAATATCAGTCTGCCAAAGATGCTGGCACGCTTGGCGACATGAAATGGAACGATTTCCGCAAGGCGCAATGTGGAGACGACGCAGATGCTGCCGCAGCACCGTCAGCTCCAGCCAAAAAGGCAACCAAGAGTGCAGCCGCCCCTGCCGCAGACGACAGTGCCAAGGGCCTGACAATGAAGGAATGTAGCGCGAAATATCAAGCTGCCAAAGATGCTGGCACGCTTGGCGGCATGAAATGGAACGATTTCCGCAAGGCGCAATGCGGTGCAAATGCCGCCGCAGCTCCTGCACCTGCTTCTCCAGCTAAGAAAACGGCAAAAAGCACTGCTGCTGATGACAGCGCCAAGGGCTTAACGATGAAGCAGTGCAGCGCCAAGTATCAGGCGGCAAAAGACGCTGGTGTTGACAATGTTGCAAAATGGAACGATTTCCGCAAGGCTGAATGCGGACCTGGTGCAGATCCAGTTGCCTTCAGCACCGACGGTACCAGTGAACCAACTGCCCCAACGGTTGCGGCGCCCAGAGGCGTCAAATTTCCAACGGCAGTTTCTGCAAAGTTTTCGAACGAATCAGCTGGCAAGGCTCGTATGCACACCTGCCTCGAGCAGTATTATAGGCTGAAAGATGCCAATGCATTGGGTGGTTTGAAGTGGATTCAAAAAGGTGGCGGTTACTACAGCCTCTGCAATGCACGCCTGAAAGGCAATTCCTGATTTGATCAGGATTATTCGAATAAGAAGGGGCCTATTTTCCCCTTCTTATTTGGTTCGTGAGAACCAGCCCGCGACCGCGACTGCGAGCCAGCCAAGTATCATCAACGATCCACCTATCGGCGCGGCCATTGGAAATATCCGGTCACTTGTCATGTCACGCATGAAGAGGTCGCCGCAGAACAGGGCGAGACCGATCACAAGTAATGCGCCGCCCAGATAAGCGGTACGGCTGAACGGTACAATGAGAGATAGCACCAGAAATGCGGGCGCATGGCCGAGGAGCAGGGGAGCGATGTTGCCCAGATGGTTCTCTCCACCATGGGCGGCTCCCGCATAAGCGGCAATTGCAAGGGCACCGCACAGCCCGGCAAGCGTGCTGAAAAGAATGTTCTGAGACCGACTGTCGGATCGAATCTTCATATGGGTCTCCACCGTTCAGGCAGTTTCGCGAGAATCCGCGTGTTTCCGGGCTTCCTCCAAGGCGGCAGGAAGGGCTGCTTCGAAGAGATCGAGTTGCTGCTCGATGCCAACACTTACGCGAATGCAACGATCCAGAACCTGGGCGCCCGGTTTGCGTACGAAAATATCACGCGCTATCAGTCCATTCAGAACCGCAGTGGCAAATGCTCCGCCCCTGCCGCAATCGATAGCGACAAAATTTGTAGCGGATGGGATGGCCGAAAGGCCGTTTGCCTCAGCGATTGCAGCGATGCGATCGCGCCCTGCCTGTATTTTCGCGACTACGTCACGCAGATAAGCCTGATCCTTGAGGGCGGCGATGGCTGCTGCCTGCGCAAGGCGATTCACTGCGAAATGATCGCGAATCTTGTCGAAAGACTTGATGGTTTCGGCGCTGCCGACAACATATCCACATCGGATTCCCGCTAGACCATAGGCCTTGGAGAAGGTGCGCATCCGAAGAATGTTGGGTCGGTCGGTTTCAAAAGGCGGGAAGGCGGACGCTGGCCCTGTTTCGCAATAAGCTTCATCCAGAATGAGGAGGGTGGTTTCAGGAACGCGCTCGATGAAGGATTGAATGTCCGAACCTATATGCCAGGTTCCCATCGGATTGTCCGGATTGGCGAGGTACAGAATTGCAGCATCTTGCTTGCGGGCCGAATCGAGCAGGCCGTCGAGGTCCGATTTGTCGTTGATATAAGGAACAGTAACCAGGTTTCCGCCATAACCCGCAACGTGGTAGTTGAAGGTTGGGTAGCCGCCCAGCGAGTTGATGACCCTGTCACCTTCCTGAACATATTGTCTGACTACCAGCCCGAGCAAGGCGTCGACACCTGCTCCCGGCATAATGTGTTGCGGCTTTACGCCGTGATGTGCGGCAATGGCATGGCGCAGTTCATAGTTTTCAGGATCGCCATACTTCCAGATTTCGCTCGCTTCGGTCCGAATTGCATCAAGGACAGACGGCGCTGGACCAAAACTGCTTTCATTCGCGCCGACCCGTGCCTTGAAAGGCTTTCCGCGCTGTAGCTCCACCGTTTCGGGGCCGATAAAAGGAACAGTAGAAGGCAAGCTTGCGACGAGTGGTGTAAGGCGAGGCGATCCCATGGCGATTTCCAGTCGATTCTCAGTCCATCAACGTGTGAGGAGGGCAGTCGAAGAGCTGGAGAAAATCTTATCCACCTACGCCTGTCCAACTCGGAAGGCATAGCAACTTGCAGTGACTGGTGCCATCACAATGATTCTAGTCGATTGAATAATCCAAGCGAACGATCAGGCTTGCTGTCCGCCAATCGAGTTAAACGATAAGGATCTGCAGAGTGAAACGGGTCGGAACCCGAACATCTGCACGCCTCAGGGGCGCGTGCGCACCGTCGGTGTTTCACAACCAGAAGCCCAACGCGCAGTGCCGGAGCCATCAAAAACGCCTGTCGATCTGATTGAACCAGATCGACGTTCCAAACATTCAACCATATCGCACCTTGTCCGAAACCGGTTTACCCATTCCGAGATGCGTTTTAGTGGACCTCGAGCACTTTCACGCATGAATCGAGATCATGTGTCGCCAAATGAGCGTAACGCATGGTCATCTGGAGTGTCTGGTGCCCCAGCCACATCTGAACACGACGGATATCGATCCCGCCCCGGACGAGACGGGATGCGCAGGTATGACGTAGAATATGCGGAACGACCTGATCGTCCGTACCAAGACCGACTTCCATCTTCGCTTCATTCCAGATCTGGCGGAACCGGACCTGATTGAGCATGGAGAAGGGGCCTTTGAGCTTCTCATGCGGGATATGTGCAGCCTTGCGGGCACGGCGGGTGAGTGGGACAGTGCGGCTGCGATTTGATTTGGTGAGCCAGAACGTAACCCGCTGATCCTGAACATCGTTCCAGGTGACACCGATTGCTTCTCCAAGGCGGCAGCCCGTGTCGACAAGGAAAAGGGAAAGCCGATAACTATCTTCACAGCGCGACTTGATCGCGGCGAAAAGGCGCTTTTCTTCCTCATACTCAAGGAATCGAATACGTCCCACACGCTCCTTCTGCCGGACGAATTCCGGTAGATTAAAGATATCTCCCATCTTGTGCGCCTTTCGCAGCAGCTTGCTCAGCGCAGCCATCTTTCGATTGATGGTTGCATTGCTGTTGCCACGCTCACGAAGCGAACCGATGACGGAATCAAGCATTTGCTGATCGAAACCTGAAAAGCGTTCACTCTTCAAAATCTCATCAATCTCGCCTAGAAACGACTTCACATTATACTTGTGTGATCCATCATCCCACAGGATGTTGATATATTTCCCCGTCAGTTCCGCCACTGAAAATTGCTCGACGAGCCGGTGGTTCGGACTTTTGCTGGATGTATACTTTAAGTGGTAGTCGACTATCGGCGCAAACTTGTCGCCCGTGTCGATCTTCGTTTCCCCAACGACGATCATTGCACGCCCCCCTTTGATATATGAGGCATACAACTAATGAAATAATTCCCGGAGCACAAGATAAGTGAGCTAACTTTATGCGGAGACATGATTAGACCTTTCTAAAAGACCATGTTTGCCCCCAGCTTTCTGTCGTCCCCGAATTCCCCTCGTTTATCGATCCTTTTCGAAATTCCCTGTTCGAAAGGATCGTGTCACTTAATCGTAAGCGGTGTTTTAAATGGATGTGCGCCAACGGTTTCCCATTGGCGCATTTTTCAACGTCGCTCTTATTAGAACGAGCGCTGGAAGCGAAGCATGCCCTGGAATGCATCCTTGGTAACACGCAGAGGATGGTCATCGTCCCAACGGGTGTAGGAGACTTCAGGCGTAATGGTGAAGCCTGGAACCAGCTGATAGGCAACGTTTGCGGTAACTGCGGTCTTGCCCCAGTCTTCGTATGCAGCCTGCACGTTGATGACAGCCTTTTCAGAGGCCTTGTACTTCAAGCCACCCCAAACGGCCCAGTCGCCGCCCCACTGACCGTACATCTGATCGTTAGACTCTTCGGAGGAATAACCAGCCTGCACCCAGACAGAGAACTGGTCGGTGAGGTTTACGTCACCGCGAACCTTGGCTGCCCATTCTTCAATAACGGAGTCATAAGCAACTACAGCTGCGATTGCACCCCAGCCACCGGCGTATTTCACGCCACCAACGACATGCGGAACATAGTCGTTGACAACATAGCCTTCGCCGCCTTCTTCCAGAGCAACAGTCGCCGAGAAGCCGTTACCACCGGTGAAGGTGTAAGAAATCTTGCCAGTACGATAAGCACCTGCAGCTACAACATCGTCGTTGATGACATCGCCAAGATAGCCAGTGAACGTATGGAACGACGATTCGTCGAGACCTACGCGAAGGCCGCCAAGTTCGATATAAGCGAATTGCAGCGTGGTCGACTGACGATCAGCGCCATAGCCTTCAAAGCCGGTGTCACCGAGATTTCCTGGAACGGCGTCCCACTGAAAGCGGTTTTCGGTAAACGTACGAAGAGTACCCAGTTCCGTTTCAGTCGCAGTATGCGTGCGCAGTGCGAAACGTGCACGCTTCACCCAGCCACCCAGTTCAACGCCAGAATAGGCATCATCGCCACCCTTTACGTCGTAACGAACGTAACCGGAAATACGCAGGCAGGTTTCGGTGCCTGGGATGTAGAAGTAGCCGGCGCCATAAGCATCGCAGACGCGGACATATTCAACGGCTTCTGGCTCTGGCGCGACGATTGCGTCGGCAGCCTGAGCGCCGGAAGCTGCAACCAGAGCTGCAGCGGAGCCAAGGAGAAGGCTCTTGATGTTCATTTCTGACCTCCAGTCAAGAATCGAAGGCTTCTACAATAAATATGTATTTTCAATGCGTTATGGAATTTGCGGATTCAAAACTCAAAAAGTCAGCAAATCGGAAGTGATCCAACATGCGTCGAAAACGGTGCGTAAAAGCACGGAATCGCATATCGCGAGGCAATCTGGATCTGATTTTTGTGAAGAGATTTGCTTGAGGCAGCTGGCGGAGAGGATGGGATTCGAACCCACGAGACCCTTATGAGGTCTACTCCCTTAGCAGGGGAGCGCCTTCGACCACTCGGCCACCTCTCCGGTAAGGGCGAGATAGCCGGTACGCTTTGTCATTTCAAGCGAATTGCGCGCCAACTGGTAAAATTTCCTGCGAATTATCGCACTTTATATATACGCAATCAGAAATATGCGTGGAATCGGCCGCTTTCACCAGGCGTCGGCAGCCTCATTTCAAGCTGTATAACAAGAAAGATTCGCACCCAAATCAGCTAATGTGGCAGTACGCGACGGTGCTTTGACATATTCTCCACTCGGAGCACGGGAAGTCATGGATTCGCGGGCTGAAAACGGGGACGATGCCAAATATCGCGTGTTTTCAAGCGTTAAGACCCGTTAATTCGCGTTCACTCATGTTAATAAACCCTAAACAGCCCACCCTGAAATGGGCAATTTCGTGTCTTTTCTGCAACAACCCTCCCTCATAGAAGCACGAGAAAGGTTGGGAGAGTGCATTCGATGTTGAAACGAGAAAGCGGGCGAGTATCTTCACATCCAGAAGAAGGAGCGCTTCGGGGCGACTTTTTCAAAAGGGGATGGGGACAGGTTGTCCTTCAGCCAAATCAGAATGCCCAGACCCATTTTTAACTTTGACTGGAGGTCAGAAATGAACATCAAGAGCCTTCTCCTTGGCTCCGCTGCAGCTCTGGTTGCAGCTTCCGGCGCTCAGGCAGCCGACGCAATCGTCGCACCAGAGCCAGAAGCCGTTGAATATGTCCGCGTCTGCGATGCTTACGGCGCTGGCTACTTCTACATCCCAGGCACCGAAACCTGCCTGCGTATCCATGGTTATGTTCGTTACGACGCAGCTGGCGGCGACAACGTATATGCTCGTGTACGTAGCGACCTGGACCGTGACACTTGGGATAAGCAGGCCCGTGCAACGCTCCGTTTCTCGACCGCTTCGGAAACCGAACTCGGCACTCTGAAGACCTTCACCGAGCTGCGTTACAACTGGACCGGCGGCGGTAACGGTGAAGCAACCACTCCAGTATCGGGCAACGAAAACAGCTCGCTGCGCTACGCTTACATTCAGCTCGGTGGCCTGCGCGTTGGTCTCGATGAATCGGCCTTCGTGACCTTCCCTGGTTACCTCGGCAACGTCATCAACGACGACGTGATCCTCGCTGGCGGCTACCGCACCAACCTCATCAGCTACACCTTCACCGGCGGCAACGGCTTCTCGGCCATCCTGTCGCTCGAAGAAGGCGGCAACGGCGACGCTGACGTTGACGTAACGCTGAACGACTACACGCCGCACATCGTTGGCGGTCTGAAGTACGCTGGCGGCTGGGGTTCCATTGCAGCTGTTGCAGCTTACGACGCTCGTAACGAAGAGTGGGCCGGTAAGGTTCGCGGCGACGTAAACATCACCGACCGTTTCTCGCTCTGGGTTCAGGGTGGCTACAAGTCTAACGACGACCATTACGCGACCAACGTTGCTGGTGAATCCTACCGCGTAATCGACTCGTTCTACGGCACGTGGGGCGGCGATTGGGCTGTCTGGGGTGGCGCTGCATTCAAGGCAACCGAAAAGGCTACCTTCAACCTGCAGCTCGCTTATGACGACTCCGAAACTTTCGCAGCAACCGCAAATGTTGCTTACGAACTGGTTCCGGGCTTCACGATCACCCCGGAAGTTTCGTACACCAAGTGGGAAGACAAGAACACGAGCCTCAACGGCGAAGACGCCTTCCAGGGCATGGTTCGTTTCCAGCGTTCGTTCTAATCCCTTTGGGATTGTTCAAAAAAACCCGGCAGCATCGCTGCCGGGTTTTTTGTTTGCCGATTTTTACGTTTGTGATCTTGCCTTTGCGGGAAACTCGGTCTTTGTACGAATAGAAAGCGGGACGTGTTCGCCGCTTTGCATCCGATGATTTCCAGCGTGGAGACGCCACGATATGTTCAAATGGTTTTGGCCCGGTGTAACGTGGACCGCAGCGCTGACAGCGCTTGCGCTCTGGTTTGGTGCAGACCGGGTCGAGACGGACATCGCAACACGTACTGGCGAAGCACTCACGCCTTTTATATGGACCGGCTTCGACGTCGATGGTCGTGACGTCACGCTGAAAGGCATAGCGCCCGATCCAGATACGCAATCCGCTGCGCGGGATGCGCTTGAAAAGGTAAGAGGGCTTCGGGAGATCACCGACCTGACGAGTGTTCTGCCGCTCGTTTCACCCTACCAGCTACAGATAAAGAAGAGTGCCGACGGCATAGTCCTGTCTGGTTCAGTACCGGACAACGACGTTAGAGACCGTATCATGACGATGGCCGAAAACGCGGCTCCTGGCATTCCGCTCGATGACGAGATGGCTGTAGGGCGAGGCAGTCCCGCAAACTTTGTTGATTCGGTGGAGTTTGCTTTGCAACTCGTTTCTGACCTGACGAAAGGGGAGATCGAGATGTCCGATCTCAATATCTCGATCAAGGGCGAGACTGCAGACAATGCCGGCTATCGAAAGATACAAGCCCAATTGGACCAGCCGCTGCCCTTTGGCCTGAAATTGGAACGAGCCGAAATTCGCGAACCGTAGATTAAATCGCGGTGAGGCTGAGCAAGTTTGGATCCTCATCCCCCGTTAGTTTTCTGTTCGGAATTGACAGTCCGCCTGTTCGGGCCTTTCCTTTCTCTTTATGAATAGGCATAGCGGATCATATCTTCCGTTTCCGGAACAGAAGGCGGGCCTGACAATGCTTTATCTAGCCGTATCGTTTTGGCCGGTTCTCGTTGCGGCGGTTCTTATCGGTGCGGGCGTGGGCTGGTTGACCGGTCCGAAGTAGTGGCGGCGAATTGGGGCGGGGAAAATTGACGGCGAATATGTTCGTCGGATTTGAGTAATTTGGAGTACGAGGAAACCATATGCCGTTGCTGATTGTTCAACTGGCTGTTCTTGTCGCCATCGCTTTCGTTATAGGCTGTCTTTTGGGCCGGTTCGTGCGGCGCAGAGGTGCGTCGATACCAGACCGTGAGCGCACGATCATTGCAGCGGCGCATGCTACATTGCCTGTCGATCAAAAGCCGGAAGCGGTGACGCAGACCAAAATACCGGAGAAGGTTGCAGAACCCAAGGCTTCGCCCCAGCCGAGCGAACCAGAGAAGCCTCAAATGAAAGCCGTGCCGGACGCGGAAGTCGTCGGAAATTGGCCTTCGCAAACGGAAAAGCCGGATGTGAATACGGAACCGGATCAGGATCCGGGGCGTCCAGAGCTTCTAGATGCTGCACGCCTTGGAAAGCCTGATGATCTCACAGTCGTTAAGGGTATTGGTGGGGCAGTTCAGGGGCTGCTCAACGGGATCGGCGTGTTTCACTACGACCAGATTGCCAGCTGGAACGATGACGAATCACGCTGGATCGAACGGAGTATAGGTTTTCCACGCCGCGTGGAGCGCGAGGATTGGATCGCACAAGCCACGAAACTGGCGAATGCAGCAAATAAAGCCAGCGCAAGGAAATCGGAAAAGCCCGGCAAAACAGCTGCTAAACCAAAATCACGACGGACAAAAAAAGCAGGCGAATAGCCTGCTTTTTCATTTCAGAGCATTTCTACCATCTCAATATAGGCGCGAGATATTTCAGAGCATGTCTCCCAAAAGTGGGAACCGGTTTTGGGATAAAGACATGCGTGAAAACAAAGAGATAGAGCGGTTCTAGCGACTTCGTTTTAACCGGAACCGCTCTAGCGGCGACCGTAAATCAGATCGGTCTGTATATCCGCACTTCCGGTCAGGCGGGCCTTATAGACTTCGTAGTTTTCCATCACGCGCTGAACATAGTTGCGTGTCTCGGAGTAGGGGATACGTTCGATCCAGTCGACGACCTGATCGATAGGCTTGCCACGTGGATCGCCATATTTCTCGACCCATTCGGATGCGCGGCGAGGGCCTGCATTGTAACCGGCGAAGGTAAGAACGTAAGACCCATTGAAACGGTCAAGCTGCTCGCCGAGGAAATGGGCGCCAAGCGTCGCATTATACCCTGCATCCGTCGTGAGGCGTGGCGCGGAGAAGCTCATGCCGTTGCGGGTCGCCACGCTTTTGGCCGTTGCTGGCATAAGTTGCAGCAGACCGCGTGCGCCAGCTTTTGAAACCGCGCCGACGTTGAATTCACTTTCCTGCCGGGCAATAGCATAGGCTAGAGCCTTACCTGATCCGCTTATATTGGCATTGGCGGGAATTGCGCCAAGCGGATGCGAGAGAGCACCAACATCAAGACCTCGCAATGCAGCATTTTTGCCGACGCGCAGCGCCAGATAGTGGTTCTCGTTGCGCTCGGCCATGACCGCCAGCAGAGCCAGTTCGCCGACACTGTCGAGTTCCTGCGAAAGCTGATTGTAGAGCGTCGTTGCGCGACTGCTATAGCCGACCTGTTCCAGCCGCTTGATTGCCTGCACGGCGGGACGGCCCGCAAACCGCGCGCGATCCGCTTCCGTTGGTCTTGGATAGATAAGCTCAGGTGCTTTTTCGCTCAGTTTGGCTGCCGAAAGCTGTCCGTAAAATGTTGTGCCGAAATGGGCGGAGCGGCGATAATAGTCGCGCGCATCGCCACCGCTACCTGCTTCGGCCGACCGTCCGAGCCAATAGAAAGCACGAGACGCCGAAATCGGACGCGAGGAGATTTCTGCGATCTTGGCAAAATGTGGCGCAGCCGTCTTCGGCTGGTTCAGGGCGCGCAGTGCATACCATCCGGCATGGAATTCCGCTTCTGCGGCCATTGTGGGCGATTCGGCGGCGTGGGCCGAAACCAGCTTGTAGGCGAGCTGCGGTTTGCCAAGGTCGAGCAGTTCCCGTGACAGGATGCGGCGTTCGACCCACCAGGCATCCGGATCGACAAGCGCCGACGCCTGACGTGGTGCCTTGAGCATGAGGTCTGTCGCCTCGTTATAGCGTTCGGCGCGACGCAGATAGCGAATCTTCAGGAACTGATAGGCGGCGTTTCCCTGCCACGTGCGGTCGACGTCCGCTATCGCCTTGGCGGCATTCGGAGACTTCTGTGCTACTGCCGCATAAGCGTTGTGAAGCGATTGGGCCTGTGCCGGACCTGCAAGCAGTTTTGCGGACTGCATACGGTCATTATAAAGAGAACGCAGAATACGGCGCTGATGATCTTCGCGCGTCAGAACGTCAGAGAACTCTTTCAGGATCTTTTGCTCGTCATCGGCTGATAAGCGCTGTGTAGCCCACCATGGTGAAAGCAGTTCGCGCGCTTTGCCCGCATTTCCAGTGCTGACATAGGAGCGGGCAAGAAGTATCATGCCGTCTGTAGTCTGCGGGCGCGTATTGCCGAATGTTGCGATTACGGTCGCAGGAGCTGGATTTTCCTTGAACAAGGCCCGTTCAGAGTTACGGCGCAGAACCGATGTCCCCGGCCAGCCGCGCAAATCTGTTGCCGCCGCTGCAATTTCAGCGCTCGGCACACCATCAAGACCGGATGTCGCGATAGCCCACGTCAGAATCTGGCGGTCAAGCGAACCACGAGGCATCCCGTTGCGGAATGCGATAGCACTTGCCGTGTCACGGGAGGAAAGGGCATCAAGCCCGCTTTTCAGCGTTCCACCAATCGCTGCCGGGTTTTCCATGCGGCTGACTGCTGACGTCACGACCGGATCAGGCGTGGCCGGACGCGGTTTCGGTGTCACCAGATTCATCGGCGACTGGTGTGTCGTCGTCGGTGCAAAGGGACGCGCAAGCGGGGTGGGAACGCCGGACGGCAGCGAGGATTGGGCGAGCGAAATCACCGGCTGCAGAGCAACCGCAACAAAGCAACTCGCGAGGAGAGCTTTTCTTTTCAGGGATATCGCTGCGACTTGTTTTGACATTGGCTAACTAGAACAAAGACTTGGTTGATGTGCAATATGTTGTTGAAATCCGGCTTTTCTTAGCCCGGTTTTTGACTGGCTATTTCAATGATGAGGATAGGCTCAAGGAATGAATCTATCCTTACTAAAGCGTTATCGCTTCGGTGTTGCCGCATCTTGGTTGTTTCGGGCCGCCGATGTTTCTAAAGGCAATCGAGCGAATAGCCGGTGGAGCTTGGGGATCGCTTTAAATTTTGTCGCAAAACTGCCGTATTGCCCTTGTTTTGCCTGTATACCCCGCTTGCTCCACTCGTGTGGCAAGACTATTGTGCAACGCCTCAACCCGGTCAGAAGCCCCAGGGTGATCCCAAGCTGATCGGTGGAATGAGGTCCAGTCTTTCTTTTTTCAGGAGTTCACTAATGCTGAAGGGCTCAATTACCGCGCTTGTCACGCCATTCGATTCCGAAGGAGCGTTCGACGAGAAAGCCTTTCGCGCATTTGTAAACTGGCAGATCGAAGAAGGCACCAAAGGGCTCGTCCCAGTCGGCACGACTGGTGAAACACCGACCCTGTCGCATGACGAGCACAAGCGCGTCATTGAGGTTTGCATTGAGGTTGCAGCTGGTCGCGTTCCCGTGATCGCCGGTGCAGGTTCCAACAATACTGTGGAAGCGATCGAACTGGCGCAACATGCCGAAAAGGCTGGCGCTGATGCCGTTCTCGTCGTCACGCCTTACTACAACAAGCCGAACCAGCGTGGTCTTTACGAACATTTTTCGCGTGTGGCCCGCTCCATTTCGATCCCGCTCATCATCTACAATATTCCCGGTCGTTCGATCGTCGACATGACACCGGAAACGATGGGCGCACTCGTTCGCGATCACAAGAACATCGTGGGCGTCAAGGATGCGACTGGCAAGATCGAGCGCGTATCCGAACAACGCGCAACCTGCGGCAAGGATTTCATCCAGCTTTCCGGTGAAGACGCAACGGCTCTTGGTTTCAACGCCCATGGCGGGGTAGGGTGCATTTCGGTGACGTCCAACATTGCGCCGCGTCTTTGCGCCGAATTCCAGGATGCATGTCAGGCCGGCGATTTCTCCAAGGCACTCGAATTGCAGGATCGCCTCATGCCGCTGCACAAGGCACTCTTCATCGAGCCAAACCCGTCAGGCCCGAAATATGCGCTGTCGCGCCTCGGCCGCGTGGAAAATGTCTTGCGCTCGCCGATGGTGACTGTGGAAGCCGCGACGGCAGAGAAGATCGATCAGGCCATGAAGCATGCGGGTCTGGTCAACTGACCCGTCAAGTTTACCGCTTTCGCTGATTTTTACGCTCCCGTAGCTTCGGGAGCGTTTTCATTTCAGGCATTGCACATTATATGGTGCCATCATGAACAAGCCCAAGAATTCTCCTGTGCGCAAAATCATCGCGGAAAACCGCAAGGCGCGCTTCAATTTTGAAATTCTAGATACGCTCGAAGCCGGTCTCGTCCTGACCGGCACCGAGGTCAAGTCGCTGCGCGCCAATCAGTCCAACATAGCGGAGAGCTATGCGAGCTTTGAGAATGGCGAGTTCTGGCTTATCAATTCCTATATTCCGGAATATACGCAGGGCAATCGTTTCAACCACGAGCCGCGGCGCTTGCGCAAACTGCTCATCAGCAAACGCGAAATGTCCCGCCTGTTCAACTCGGTATCACGCGACGGGATGACCGTGGTGCCATTGAAGCTTTACTTCAATGATCGGGGTCGCGCGAAGCTGGAACTGGCGCTGGCGCGAGGCAAGAAGACTCACGACAAGCGCGAGACGGAAAAGAAGCGCGACTGGAATCGTGAAAAGGCTCGCTTGATGCGGGATAAGGGATAAAGATCAGCAAAGTATGAGAGCGCCTCAGGCGCTCTTTTGATTCAGATAGTCGCGTACATTCCGGAATACGGTTCGGAACATGGTATCCGTCAACCGCCCGGTATTGGTGTTATAGCGCGAGCAGTGATAGCTGGAAAAAATGCGCAGGCTGCCAATGTCGCTTGCCCGGTCGTGACCGAAGGGATGTCGCGCAACCGGCGCACCAAGTGCACGAACCGTCGATTGATGCGCAATCGTTCCCAGTGTGACGATTGCCTGCAGATTCCGAAATCGGGTCAGCATCGGCAACAGGAATTGTCGGCAATTGTTGATCTCGGCGCCGATGGGCTTGTTTTCCGGCGGCACGCAGCGCACCGCATTGACGATGCTGGCATCCAGCAGGCGCAAACTGTCGTCAGGACGAGCCTCGAACTTGCCAGTGGCAAAACCGAATTCACACAGTGTGCTGTAGAGCAGATCACCGGCATAGTCGCCGGTGAAGGGGCGTCCGGTTCTATTGGCGCCGCGCAAACCTGGCGCCAGCCCCACAATCAGGAGCCGAACATCGTCATCATGCGCTGGCAGAAACGGTGGAACCGGTGAATTATGCCACGACGGCTCCTTGCGGCGCCATTCCTGCAGGAATGCGTGCAGCCTGGGGCAGATATCACAGTTGGGAGATGGTTCGGAAATCATGCCCCTGCATGAACCGGCTCGACGACGGCGTCAATAGCTGTCGTCGAGATCGTCATCCTGGCGGCGCGGTGCGCGTTCCGACGGATCGCGGCCAATCTCAGCCTTGAGCGAGACCAGATCGATGAAATGATCGGCCTGGCGGCGCAATTCATCGGAAATCATGGCCGGCTGGGTGGTGAGGGTCGAGACAACCGAAACCTTGCGGCCCTTGCGCTGAAGTGCTTCGGCAAGTGAGCGGAAATCGCCGTCGCCTGAGAAAATCACAAAATGGTCGACTGTATCGGTGAGCTGCATGGCATCGACTGTCAGTTCGATGTCCATATTACCCTTCACCTTGCGACGCCCGGTGGAATCCGTGAATTCCTTGGCAGCCTTAGTGACGACCTTGTAGCCGTTATAATCCAGCCAGTCGATCAGCGGGCGGATCGAGGAATATTCCTGATCTTCAACCAATGCCGTATAGTAATATGCACGAAGCAGATAGCCACGCTTCTGAAATGCCTTCAAAAGCTTCCGATAATCAATATCGAACCCCAGAGTTTTCGAGGCGGCGTATAAATTGGCGCCATCAATAAAAAGGGCAATTTTTTCACGAGAATCGAACATCGTGCAATATATCCACTCTACGGCCGGACGGGAGTGGACCGACGACCGCTTATCAGTTTGTTTTCTAAACGGCGGGTGGTATCAAATTTTACCAATGCGTTTATTGCCTTCTAAGGATATATCACAGAAAAACAAGCAACCATGGGTTGTTATTTACCTGCACAAAATTACCTATAAGGGAGTCTTGTCTCAGTAATCCCGTTCTGGCTTACAAAATATTGTGCCGTTTTGACGCGCCGCCGTGTTTTATCGGGTGAATCCATGAAATTGACGTTCTTTTGGCAGATTTCATGAGGTGAGGCACGAGCAATTCCGCTTTTGCTTGTAATTTGGCTCCACAAGCGTTATGTGGGGAAAATCCAATAAAGTTCGAGAAATGAAAGGGACCGCGCATGGCCCGCGTCACTGTTGAGGACTGCGTAGATAAGGTCGAGAACCGTTTTGAACTGGTTCTGCTGGCTGGTCACCGTGCTCGCCAAATTTCCCAGGGTGCACAGATCACCATCGACCGCGACAACGACAAGAATCCTGTTGTTGCGCTGCGCGAAATCGCTGATGAAACCCTGTCGCCAGATGATCTGAAGGAAGATCTCATCCACTCTCTGCAGAAGCATGTGGAAGTCGACGAGCCAGAAGCCGCTGCGCCTGCACAGATTGCTTCTTCTTCGGAAGAAGTTGCAGAAGGCATTGCAGACGCTGCCGAGGAAGATGTGGTTGCTTTCGACCGTATGTCGGAAGAAGAGCTGCTCGCCGGTATCGAAGGCCTCGTCGCACCAGAGAAGAACGACGACTTCTAATCGTCGTTCGAATTATTTCTCTATAGTGCATGCGTCGCGACTTTCCAGTCGCGGCGCATGTTTTTATGCGCCGACGGTTTACACACTGACTGGTCGAGAAGTTTCTGAATGCTTGTTGCCGGTTAGAATGACCAGATGACGAGCGATTTCTGCCGGAAATTAATATTGTCGGCAGAAAATTAAGCCTAAACGTCGAGAACTATTCGATTTTCGGCGATTTTGGGTCACAATGCCCGGTATGTGTGCAGGTACAAGTACCGGTTTCGAAAGGGAGTTCTCGTAGATGATGCGCCAATATGAGCTTGTGGAGCGTGTTCAGCGATACAAGCCTGACGTGAACGAGGCGCTTCTCAACAAGGCATATGTCTATGCCATGCAAAAGCATGGCAGTCAGAAACGTGCTTCCGGCGATCCCTATTTCTCCCATCCGCTCGAAGTCGCTGCGATCCTCACCGATATGCATCTGGATGAAGCGACGATTGCAATCGCGCTCCTGCACGACACGATCGAAGATACGACGGCCACTCGGCAGGAAATCGATCAGCTCTTCGGCCCTGAAATCGGCAAACTCGTTGAAGGGCTGACCAAGCTCAAAAAGCTCGATCTCGTTTCCAAGAAGGCAGTGCAGGCGGAAAACCTGCGCAAACTTCTGCTTGCCATTTCTGAAGATGTCCGCGTGCTTCTGGTGAAGCTGGCTGATCGCCTGCATAATATGCGTACGCTTGGCGTAATGCGGGAAGACAAGCGCCTGCGTATTGCCGAGGAAACGATGGATATCTATGCGCCGCTCGCTGGCCGCATGGGTATGCAGGATATGCGCGAAGAGCTGGAGGAGCTGGCCTTCCGTTATATCAATCCGGATGCATGGCGCGCAGTAACGGATCGTCTGGCCGAGCTTCTTGAGAAAAACCGTGGGCTGCTGCAGAAGATCGAAAAGGATCTTTCCGAGATTTTCGAGAAGCACGGCATCAAAGCCAGTGTGAAGAGCCGCCAGAAAAAGGCGTGGTCGGTTTTCCGCAAGATGGAAACCAAGGGACTGTCATTCGAGCAGCTTTCCGACATTTTCGGTTTTCGTGTCATGGTCGACGCGACGCAGGATTGCTATCGGGCGCTTGGTCTCATTCATACGACGTGGTCTATGGTTCCAGGCCGGTTCAAGGATTATATCTCCACACCCAAACAGAACGATTACCGGTCGATCCATACCACCATCATCGGTCCGTCGCGCCAGCGTATCGAGCTGCAGATTCGCACACGCGAAATGGATGAGATTGCGGAGTTTGGTGTCGCAGCCCACTCGATCTACAAGGATCGTGGCAGCGCCAATAATCCGCACAAAATGTCGACCGAGACCAATGCTTATGCATGGCTGCGCCAGACAATCGAGCAGCTTTCAGAAGGCGATAATCCGGAAGAGTTCCTTGAACACACTAAGCTAGAGCTCTTTCAGGATCAGGTCTTCTGCTTCACGCCCAAGGGCCGCCTCATTGCTCTGCCGCGTGGTGCGACGCCGATCGATTTCGCCTATGCCGTTCACACCGATATCGGTGACAGCTGCGTCGGTGCGAAGGTCAATGGTCGCATCATGCCGTTGATGACCGAACTGAAGAACGGCGATGAGGTCGATATCATCCGTTCCAAGGCGCAGGTTCCCCCTGCGGCATGGGAGTCGCTTGTTGCAACCGGTAAGGCGCGCGCAGCCATTCGCCGCGCGACCCGCTCGGCTGTCCGCAAACAGTATTCGGGGCTTGGCATGCGCATTCTGGAACGCGCATTCGAACGTGCCGGTAAGCCGTTCAGCAAGGATATTCTGAAGCCAGGACTTCCGCGTTTGGCACGCAAGGATGTAGAGGATGTGTTGGCCGCAGTCGGACGCGGAGAGCTACCGTCCACCGATGTGGTCAAGGCGGTCTATCCGGACTATCAGGACACACGCGTCACATCGCAGAATAGTCCGGCGAAGACTGGCGAAAAGGGCTGGTTCAACATCCAGAACGCTGCCGGCATGATCTTCAAGGTGCCTGAGGGCAGTGAGGATGCAGCGAAGACCGATGCGGATGCCGTGGCGAAGCCCGGGAAAAAGGCGCTGCCGATACGCGGCACCAACTCGGATTTGCCGGTGCGCTTTGCCCCGGAGGGGGCCGTGCCAGGAGATCGCATCGTCGGTATCCTGCAGCCCGGCGCCGGTATAACGATCTATCCGATCCAGTCGCCTGCGTTGACAGCCTATGACGATCAGCCGGAACGTTGGATCGACGTGCGCTGGGACATCGATGATCAGATGAGTGAGCGTTTCCCGGCTCGCGTCAGCGTATCGGCCATCAATTCGCCCGGCTCTCTGGCGGAGATCGCGCAGATCGTGGCTGCTAACGACGCGAATATTCACAATCTCTCCATGGTACGCACCGCACCGGATTTCACCGAGATGATTATCGATGTCGAGGTTTGGGACCTCAAGCATCTCAACCGTATCATTTCCCAATTGAAAGAAAGCGCGAGCGTCAGCGGCGCGAAACGCGTGAACGGATAGGACTAAGATGAACACCGAAGATGTGCTTGCCGTCTTCCGCGAAGCGGGAGCGATCCTTGAAGGCCACTTTATTCTTACGTCAGGCCTGCGCAGTCCTGTTTTCCTTCAGAAGGCGCGTGTTTTCATGCATGCCGACAAGACGGAAAAGCTATGCAAAGCGCTTGCAGAGAAAATCCAGGCGGCAGATCTTGGACCTATCGATTATGTGGTTGGTCCGGCAATTGGTGGCTTGATTCCCTCCTACGAAACTTCACGCCATCTGCGTGTTCCGTCGGTCTGGGTAGAGCGCGAGAACGGTGTGTTCCGCCTGCGTCGTTTCGATGTGCCGAAGGGCGCGCGAGTCGTTATCGTGGAAGATATCGTCACGACCGGACTTTCCATACGCGAAACGATCGACTGCATGAAGGACCTCGGCATTGAAGTTGTGGCTGCGGCCTGCATCGTCGACCGCTCGGCGGGCAAGGCGGATGTTGGCACGAGGCTGATTGCTCTCGCCGAATATGAAGTTCCGGCCTATCCTGCGGATAAATTGCCGCCGGAGCTTGCTGCAATTCCGGCTGTGAAGCCCGGTAGCCGCAACATTTAAACAAGTACACCGACGGCTTTTGAAACGCTGCGGGGGACGATACACCCCTGCGGCGAAATTCCGCTTTGCGGGACGCGTTCTAGTTACCTATTTAAGGGGTAACTGCAAAAACGTTCTTCCAGCTTCCACAAACAGGGTTCCATCGTGAGTGTAGCGCCTATCAGATTCGACCCCAGATCGCCTTACCGTGCGCCATGTGGGGTATGCGTGGATTGCGATGTCCGACGAACGGCGGTTTGTGCGGCACTTGACGACGGCGATCTCGGTGCTCTCGAAGCAATCATGACGTCTAAGCGTCTCGATGCCAATGAGCAGTTGGTGGAAGAGGGGGAGCCGAAGCGCCGTGTCTTCAGCCTGACCTCCGGCATGCTGCGAATCTACACGTCGCTTCCGGATGGACGTCGGCAGATTGCAGGTTTCATGTTCCCTGGCGACTATCTCGGTCTGGCTGACGACGAGACGTACTCCCAGTCTGCTGAAGCGGTCGTACCGTCGGTTTTGTGCGCCTTCTCCACCAGAGAGATGGATGATCTGATGGAGCGTTTCCCGAAATTGAAGGAGCGTCTGCACCAGATGACGCGGGCAGCTCTTCGCACGGCGCGCGACCATCAGCTGGTTCTCGGGCGCCTTGCACCGGTGGAAAAGCTTGCGAGCTTTCTGCTGGTGCTGTCCGCGCGGGCTGAAAAGCGCGGCGAGAAGCCGAACCCGGTGCATCTCTCGATGAACCGTACCGATATTGCCGATTATCTCGGCCTAACCATTGAAACTGTCAGCCGGAGCTTCACAAAGCTGAAGACTCAGGGGCTGATCCAGTTGCTTGACGCCAATACGGTTGAGATCCTGTCCCGCCGGTCTTTGGCGGCCGTTGCCGGAATGGACCCGGAAAACCTCTGAATTCAAGCTGCCATCCCTAAAAGCCGGGTGTATTTCCGTTGATTCAAATCAATGCAGCACCCGGCAGAACAGCCTATTCCTGATCATAGAGATTGATGCGATCCGTTGCAGGATTGCACGTTCAAAATGGGGAAAACAGGTGCTGTTGTGGCTGGGAATTGCAATATCGGCTGTCATGCATGCGGGCTTCCTTGCCGCATCATGCCGTCTTGCCCCGCGGAATGTCGCCCCGGTTCTGGTGCGCGCATATCCGGCAGGGCCTCGCCGGAGCGCCCGACGCTTAAGGTGGACGCGCTATGCATGAAGAAGCGATAAGACGCTACGCCGCGTTGGCGGTTCCCAGATACACGTCCTTTCCGACAGCTGCTGATTTCATGCCTGTGGGGGTCGATACGACTCATCGTTGGTTGCGCCAGATCGGGCCGGAAGAAAGCGTCTCCCTTTACATCCATGTGCCTTATTGCCGGCAGCTCTGCCATTATTGCGGTTGTCATGCCAAGATGGCGGTCCGCAACGACGTGGTCGAAAACTTCTGCACTTCTTTGCTCAGCGAAATCGAAACTGTCAGCAAGAGCCTGACAGCACGGCCCAGTGTCGTCCATCTTCATTGGGGCGGTGGTACGCCCTCAATTTTGAACCCGCGTCAGTTTACGAGCATTCTGGCCGCTCTGCGCGTTGCGTTCGATTTTGCGCCTGAGATGGAACACGCCATCGAGCTTGACCCGCGCACGGTTACCCCACAGCTGGTGCAAACGCTTGCGCTCATGGGAGTCAACCGCGCCAGCCTCGGCGTACAGGATGTCGATGCCGAGGTTCAGAAAGCCATCGGTCGCATTCAGCCGATAGAAACGGTTGCTAAGGCTGCAACTCTGCTGCGGGAAGTCGGCATTGATCGCCTCAACTTCGATCTTATCTACGGCCTGCCGTTGCAGACCGTCGAGACATTGCGTGAGACTTGTGAAAAGGTTGCGGTGCTCAAGCCTGACCGTGTTGCCTGCTATGGCTATGCGCATCTTCCGCAGCGGCGCGCCAATCAGCGCCTGATCGATGCAAGCCTTCTGCCCGATGCTGACGAGCGCTTCGCTCAGGCACGTGTGGTGGCGGACAGCTTCATCGGTTTCGGCTACGAGCCGGTGGGGATCGATCACTACGCATTGCCGGATGACAATCTGGCCGTCGCTGCGCGCAATGGAACGCTGCACCGGAATTTCCAGGGCTATACGGATGATCGCTGCCAGACATTGATCGGTCTCGGACCGTCATCGATTTCGCAATTCCCCGGTGGTTATGCCCAGAATATCTCGGACGTGAAGCAATATTCCAAGCGGGTTGAAGCGGGCGACCTTGCAACGGTTCGCGGTTATGCCATGCGCGAAAGTGACCGTATCCGTGCCGGAATCATCACAGCCCTGATGTGCAATTTCCGGGTCGATCTGAATACCACGGCGCCGGGCGTGGAGTTTTCCGACGAGCTGGCCTTGTTGCGGCCTCTGGTGGCTGATGGTCTGGTGGAAGTCCGCAGTGGTGTCATCAGCGCAACAAGCGACGGCAAGCCGCTGATCCGTCTGGTTGCGGCTGCTTTCGATGAATTTCGCAGGGAGACGATGCACGGCTTCAGTTTCGCCGTCTGAACTTGCGTTGGAACAAAGAGATAGAGCGGAAGATGCTCTATCAAGAGAATGCTGCTGCACCGGGCCGTCAAAAGGTCAGTAGCATGGGAGCACCGCCGTTGGGGGACGTGCGGTGCTCCACTATTTTGAGCACAGCCCGAAAGCTTAAATGGCTTTCGGGCTGTGCGCTTTTCATATGGATTAGGCTTGACGGTTCTTTTCCAGCTTAGGCAGGAAAATCGTCAGCAGGCCGAGCAGGGGCAGATACGAGCAGATGTTGTAAACATACTCGATGCCCTTGTTATCGGCCACAATACCGAGGACAGCAGCAGCGATACCGGCCATACCGAAAGCGAAGCCGAAGAACAGGCCCGACACCATGCCGACACGTCCCGGCAGCAATTCCTGTGCGAACACCACGATTGCCGGGAAGGCCGAGGCGAGGATCAGGCCGATGATAACCGTCAGGATCGCCGTCATTTCCAGGTTCGCATAGGGCAGGGCCAGCGTGAACGGCAGGACGCCGAGGATAGATGCCCAGATCACCTTGCGCGCACCGATCTTGTCGCCGATCGGGCCACCTATGATCGTTCCCGCAGCTACCGCACCGAGGAACAGGAACAGAAGCAGCTGCGATGCCTGCACCGTCACGCCGAAATGGCTAATGGTGTAGAAGGTGTAGTAGCTCGTCAGGCTGGCCATGTAGATGTACTTGGTGAAGACCAGCATTGCCAGAACGCCAACGGACACCAGAACCTTGTTGCGTGGAAGCGGAAGGGTCTTGTCGGGCTTCGCCTTGCTGGCATTGGCAATCCGGTAGCGATTATACCAGTTGCTGACATACCAGAGCAGCATCATGCCGATCAGTGCGGCGACGGAGAACCATGACACGCTGATCTGGCCGAAAGGCAGAACGATGAACGCTGCCAGAAGCGGGCCAATCGACGAGCCGAAATTGCCGCCCACCTGAAACAGGGATTGCGCAAAGCCATGACGCCCGCCCGAGGCCAGACGCGCCACGCGAGCTGCTTCCGGATGGAAGACGGACGAGCCGAAACCAACAAAAGCCGCCCCCAGAAGCAAGATCGAATAGTGATGTGCCGTTGCCAGAAAGATCAGCCCGACAAGCGTACAGCCCATTCCGAAAGGCAGGGAATAAGGCATCGGCTTGCGGTCGGTATAGATACCCACGAGCGGCTGCAGGATCGATGCCGTCATCTGGAAAGTGAATGTCAGGAGGCCGATCTGCCAGAATGACAGGCTGTAGTTATCCTTCAGCATCGGATAGATGGCAGGAAGGAGCGACTGCATCATGTCGTTCAGGAAATGGCCCATGCTTGTGGCCAGAATAATAGCGAGGACAGTATTATCCGCGCCGCTGTTTGATGGCTGCTGTGCAGCACTCATGCTCATACTACTTCTCCGAAGATGAAAGCCGGTCTTCAGAGCCTGTTCCGAAAGTCGCCCTGTGTGGCTGCAAATGGCAATTTGTCTGCGTTCCGGTGCTCATGTAGCTTTCTCTGGTGCGTAGTCTTACCCGAAAAGTCTGCAACTTTTCGGGACCATGCTTAGAAGTACATTGCGCTCCGGTACTCGAAGATCACCATTTTCGCACACACATGACGCTTTTTGATCCAGGCTCTCAGGCATATTTCCTGCAGATACCATCCGAAAACAGGAAACAAGACCCTCAAGAAAATTACGGGGTGTTGATGAGGAACCAACGAAAATTCATGAATTTGACGTCTGAACCGGTACTTGTCCGATTCAAACGTCAAATTCATTCCGCCAGCGAATGTCGCGACCCATTCTCAGCAAGCCATTAATAGGACTATTGCCTCTCGCCCGCTTTCGTGATTTGGTCCAGTAGTTTCGAGAGTGGGCCAAACGCAGGGCAGAACTGCAATGAAACCAAAGTCTCCGCCGGGGCTTTTACTGCCGGGAAGCGAGGAGCTGCAGAAGTTCCACGAGCAGCGTATTGCCATGCTGGAGGGCATGAGCGGGCCAGTGATTGCCTTGCCGACACGCTATCCCGACGGCTATTTTGTGCCGCGCCACCGCCATAGCCGGGCACAACTTCTCTGCGCCTCACAAGGAGTGGTGCTGGTGACGACGGATGCTGGACGCTGGATGATTCCCAGTGACCACGCCATGTGGATACCGGCAGGTGTGGAGCACTCGGTTGAAATCCTCGGCGAAGTCTTTATGCGATCGATTTACATCTGCGTCGATGCCGTCTCGGGCGTACCGGATTATCTCCACGTGGTCGGGCTTACCGATCTCATGCGGTGCGTGCCTCATAACGGATGCAACGACGCAGGACAGCACGCCGGAACCGGATAGTCGCGATGCTCTGGTAATCGAACTGATCCTGCGGGACCTTCACACATTGCCGCAACGCTCGCTGGGCCTGCCTTTTCCATCGGATCCGCGCTTGCAGAAACTGTGTCGTGAATTCGTGAAAAAGCCTTCTTCGCGCGCCACAATTGATGACTGGGCGGACAGGATGGCGATGAGCCGGCGCTCGTTCACCCGGCATTTCCAACGGGAGACTGGCGTAAGCCTTTCAGTCTGGCGCCAGCAGGCCTGTCTTTTTGCGGCAGTTCCCCGCCTGGCAGAAGGGGAGGCGGTGACGAGCGTGGCACTGGATCTGGGTTATGACAGCGTTTCCGCTTTCACGACGATGTTCCGCAGGATGCTCGGTGTTTCGCCGCGGTTTTATTTGCCTCGACTGGACACTGTTCCGTTTGAGCGCAGCGACAACGCCGCAGTTTTGGCCGAATAATAACAATTGTCTCCGCGATGGGAGAGCATTAATAGAAGCGCATGCTGTTTCAACGCCGTAATCCTCCGACCAGAAAAGAGCGCTTAAGGCTTCTGGTCTGGCCGCGCCGCTCCTTCTCCCGTTCCTTCCGGTACGGTGGAAAGCGGATTCTGCGCATCACTGCCTCGCCTCATGCTGTCGCAGCCGGTCTGGCCGTGGGCGTGTTTTCGGCGTTCACGCCTTTCTTTGGCTTCCATCTCATCATCGCAATCGTGCTGGCCTATTTCCTTGCCGGAAATATTGCCGCCGCGGCACTTGGCACGACGCTTGCCAATCCGCTGACCCTGCCATTCATCTGGGGCAGCACATTCGAGCTGGGCCGCTTCATCATGAATGGAAGCATCGACGATGCTCCGCCAGTTCATCTCGGGCGGGCACTGGAAACCATGCATTTCGATGAAATCTGGACGCCGCTTTTGAAGCCGATGCTATTCGGCTCAACGATTCTGGGCGCAGCATTCGCTGTCGTGGTCTATTTCGTTACCCGGTTTGCCGTTTCGGCCTTCCGCCGTCGCCGTATCGAACGCCTTGCCGAAAAACATCGCCTGCACCGCGAACAGGAGCTTCAGAAAGTATGATCGTCGGTATAGGCAGCGATCTCATCGATATTCGTCGTGTCGAAAGCGCGCTGGAACGACACGGCGATCGCTTTCGCAACAGGGTTTTTACCGAGGTCGAGCAGAAAAAATCGGACGGGCGCAAGCAGCGTGCTGCATCTTATGCAAAGCGCTTTGCGGCGAAGGAAGCCTGTGCGAAGGCGCTTGGAACTGGCATAGCTCAGGGCGTTTTCTGGCGGGACATGGGCGTGGTCAATGCCCCTTCCGGAAAGCCCACCATGCATTTGACCGGTGGTGCCGCAAAGCAGCTGCAGAAACTCTTGCCCGCCGGAACACGCCCCGCCATACATCTGACAATTACCGATGATTTTCCTCTCGCGCAGGCGTTCGTGATCATCGAAGCCCTGCCTGAGTGTCTGAATCAAAATGCGTCAGGCCGCAGCGAGAATGGTGATTTTCGAGAACCGGAGCGCAGTGTACTTAAAGGTACATGAGCACCGGAAGCGCAGAAAAATGCCATTTGCAGCAAGGCATAGCGACTTTTGGATCAGGCACAGAGACGAAATAGTTGTGGTTGTGACAGGTAAACTCCTGCTCATAATCGTGCGATAAACCGGCGTTCTGCCGGTGGCCTGATTGCGTCATGCATTCATAGTCGTTATTAGATCGCGTTATCGGAAGCGGAGATACAATGAGCGTGTCCAGCAAGAGTGAGACAAAAAAATCCGGCGGCCTTGGCGAAACCATCAGCGTTATCGTGCAGGCGCTGCTGCTGGCACTGGTCATCCGCACCCTTCTTTTCCAGCCTTTCAGCATACCGTCGGGCTCCATGCGCCCCACGCTTCTCGAAGGCGATTATCTGTTTGTTTCGAAATATGCCTATGGCTATTCGCGCTATTCACTGCCGTTCGGACTGGATTTGTTTTCAGGTCGCATCTGGAGTGCCGAACCGAAGCGTGGTGACGTGGTGGTGTTCAAGCTGCCGAGCGATCCTTCCGTCGACTACATCAAGCGCGTGATCGGCCTGCCGGGTGATCGTGTGCAGATGCGCGGTGGTGTGCTCTATATCAATGATCAGGCGGTCAAGCGCGATCGCATCGGCACGATCAACAATCCCGATGTCACCGAACAGAACCGCCCCGTCGAAGTCTATCGTGAAACCTTGCCGGACGGCGTGACCTACGACACGCTTGATCTGTCGCCAAACTCCATCGGTGACGATACGCGTGTTTTCGAGGTTCCGGCCGGTCATTACTTCATGATGGGCGACAATCGTGACAACTCGCTCGATAGCCGTTTCGGCGTTGGCTATGTTCCGTTTGAGAATCTTGTCGGGCGCGCAAACATCATCTTCTTCTCCATTGCCGACAAGGCGAGCCCGCTGGAAATCTGGAAATGGCCGACTGATGTTCGCTTTGGCCGACTGTTCAGTTCAGTCAATGCCGCGCCGCATACAGCTGTAACCGGAAACTGAAATGGCTTCGGCAAATCAGGCAGCAGCAATCCTGGAGGAGCGCACCGGACACCGTTTTCTCAATTTGAAACGGCTGGATCGTGCGCTCACCCACTCAAGTGTGCAGGCGCCATCGCGCGCAAATTATGAACGTCTCGAATTTCTCGGTGACCGCGTTCTGGGACTGACCGTCGCGGAAATGCTGTTCGATGAGTTTCCGGACGCATCCGAAGGTGAACTGTCGGTTCGCCTCAATGCGCTGGTGAACGCAGAAACCTGTGCGGCGATTGCCGATGAGATCGGTCTCGCTAACCTCATCCATACCGGTTCCGATATCAAGTCGCTGAATGACAAGCGTCTTTTGAATGTCCGCGCCGATGTTGTCGAAGCACTGATCGCCACGATCTATCTCGATGGCGGACTGGAGGCCGTGCGGCCTTTCGTCAAGCGCTACTGGGAGAAGCGGTCTCTGCAAACGGGCGCTGCCCGCCGTGACGCCAAGACGGAATTGCAGGAATGGGCACACCAGCAGGGCAACGTCCATCCTTCATACGCCATCATAAGCCGCACCGGTCCGGACCATGATCCGCTGTTTGCGGTGGAGGTTACGGTCAAGGGCTTTGCCACGGAAACGGGTGAGGGGCGTTCCAAAAGAATAGCCGAACAGAATGCGGCGGAAGCGATGCTTTATCGCGAAGGCGTCTGGAAGCGCGACGATTCCGCTTGATGCAAGAGTTGGCGTTTTTTAAGTCGAGATCGGTTATAATCAATCAATTACGATGTGTCGCTTTCGTCGGCGGTTTTGTCGTATCCGGAATGCCGTACGCAGGGGACGGCGGCGTTCTGCAAGGAAATATCGTCTGGAAGGATAAAAAATGAACAATCGGACGACGCCGGCTGACGGCGAAAACGAGGCAGGCCAGACCCGGTCCGGCTTCGTGGCGTTGATCGGGGCGCCGAATGCGGGGAAATCCACGCTGGTCAACCAGCTTGTGGGAACGAAGGTTTCTATCGTCACGCACAAGGTGCAGACGACACGCGCTCTTGTGCGCGGCATATTCATTGAAGATCAGGCGCAGATCGTCCTGGTGGACACACCTGGTATTTTCCGGCCGAAGCGCAGGCTCGACCGTGCCATGGTCACCACGGCCTGGGGCGGTGCGAAAGATGCCGACATCATTCTCGTTCTTCTCGATTCGCAAGGCGGTTTGAACGAGAACGCCGAAGCGCTGCTTTCAAGCATGAAGGACGTGCGCCAGAAGAAAGTTCTGGTGCTCAACAAGGTTGATCGTGTCGATCCGCCGGTTTTGCTGGACCTTGCCCGCAAGGCCAACGAGCTGGTCGCATTCGACCAGACCTTCATGATCTCGGCGCTGAACGGATCGGGCTGCAAGGATCTTGCGAAATATCTCGCAGAGAACGTGCCGAACGGTCCTTGGTATTATCCGGAAGATCAGATTTCCGACATGCCGATGCGGCAGCTTGCAGCCGAAATCACGCGCGAAAAGCTCTATCTGCGCCTGCATGAAGAACTGCCTTACTCGTCGACGGTGGAAACCGAACGCTGGGAAGAGCGCAAGGATGGATCAGTCCGCATCGAGCAGGTGATCTATGTCGAGCGCGAAAGCCAGAAGAAGATCGTGCTTGGCCACAAGGGTGAGACGATCAAGGCAATCGGGCAATCCGCGCGCAAGGAAATCTCCGAGATATTGGAACAGACGGTTCATCTCTTCCTTTTCGTGAAAGTGCGTGAGAACTGGGGCAACGACCCGGAACGCTATCGTGAAATGGGTCTTGATTTTCCAACCTAAATTATAAGACTGGCGGCCATGGAATGGCGCGATGAAGGCATAATTCTCGGGACACGACGCCATGGCGAGACAAGCGCCATCGTGGAAGTGATGACCCGTGAGCATGGCCGCCATATGGGTATGGTGCGCGGCGGGCGTTCCCGCCGCATGCAGCCTTTGCTACAGCCGGGCAATCATGTGGACGTGACATGGTGGGCGCGGCTGGACGAGCATATGGGCAGTTTTACCATCGAACCGCTGGAATTTGCCGCCGCCCGCCTCATCGAAACGCCAGTGGCGTTATACGGTATCCAACTGGCGGCTTCCCATTTGCGTCTCCTGCCGGAACGCGATCCGCATCGCGGCCTCTATGAGACATTGCGGCTCATCATCGAACATTTTGACGATCCGTTGGCCTCTGGCGAACTGGTGCTGCGTTTCGAAGTGATGATGCTTGAAGAGCTGGGCTTCGGCCTTGATCTCAAGAAATGCGCGGCAACAGGCGTCAAGGAAGACCTGATCTATGTGTCGCCGAAATCCGGGCGCGCGGTCTGCCGTGATGCCGGGGCGCCTTGGGCCGACAAGCTGCTGCTGCTGCCCGGCTTCGTCAACAATACTGCTGTTCGCGCGTCGTCCTATGACGACATCGATCATGCCTTCACGATGACCGGCTATTTTCTGATGCGGCATGTCTGGGAGCCGCGTGCTGTAACACCGCCTGATGCGCGCGGCGGGTTTTTGAATGCTCTCGGGCGAGCGATCAATGTCTCGCAGGCAAGCTGAAAACCTCACCTTCGAAGGCATCCGCTCCGCGTCCGATTGCGCGTATGGCCGCAGTCATTCGTCCGTTTCGCCCCAGAACTTCGTCTGCGAGCGATATGAGCCGGATATTCGGCGTCGCAGATGGTGACAGGCTGCGAACAAGCGCGGCAAGCTCGCTTTCATCCAGCGCCGGGTTTAAAGCCGAAGCGATGATATAAGCCGCGGCCGTAGAACGAGAAATGCCAGCATAACAATGGATGAGCAAAGGCGCATCCATGGACCAGCTCTTCGCGAAGTTCAGAAGTCCCCGCACATGGGTTTCATCGGGGGCGACCAACCCCTCGCGCAATTCGATAATATCGTTGAATGTCAGCGACAGACGGACGGCATCGTAGCCATCAGGCAGAGCCGCCGGGGCCTCGCTTCCAAGCGTCACGACATGGCTGGGCTGGTGCGATGCGAGTTGTGTTGCCAGTTGCGACAAGGGCGTCACGACGATCCGGCTCATCGGGGGTGTCGTGCCTTGTCCAATGCCGCAAATCGCGCCAGGAAATCCATCTGCACGTCTTGTGTGGGGCGCGGTGCGATATCCAGCCCTGCGGGGTCGAAGCCACGCGGGCGCCCGAAATATTTAACGGCCTCGGTCTCGGTGAAACCGGCAAGTCGCGTGGCTTCAAAGAAAGCGGCAACCTGATCCGCGCGCTTGATCAGCGTCTTGAGCTGCGCAGGCACAGTTACCGGCAGCGAGAAGCGCAGGTGAATTGCGTTTTCCAGCCGCGTTTCGATTATCTTGTAATTGCCACCCATCACCGCCTTGAAGGGCGAGATCATGTCACCGATCACATATTCCGGTGCGTCGTGCAGGAGTGACAATAGCTGCCATTCAACGCTGGCATCGGGCACCAGCCGGTTGAATATCTGATCCACGAGCAGCGAATGCTGTGCGACCGAAAAAGCATGCTCACCAACAGTCTGACCGTTCCAGCGCGCAACACGGGCAAGGCCGTGAGCAATATCTTCGATTTCAATATCGAGCGGCGAGGGGTCAAGCAGGTCGAGACGGCGTCCCGACAACATGCGTTGCCAGGCACGTGTCTTGCCGGAAGATCGGTCGGCGCTTGCCATCAGGCGTTACCCGCTTCAGCTTCCGGAAACCCGAACCGCACGTGAGGCGGCAAGGTGAGTGTTATGGGCGTTTCGCCAGCCAGAATCGGACTACCCGCATCTATCGCATCCTTGGCGCGATCGATGCGCACAAGCGCGATGCCGATAGTGTCAGCGGAGCTTCCTGTCGTGCCGATCTCGCGCCCATCAACGGTAATAGGCGTACCCATCGGAGGCAGATTTCCATCGGAGTGTGCCACCAGAACGCGCCGCCGAGCCGTACCGCGATGCTGCATGCGCGACACGACTTCCTGCCCGATGAAACAGCCTTTCGGGAAGGAAACGCCGCCGGTCTGGTCGAAATTGACGTCATGCGGGAATACGTCATTATAAGCGAAATCCGTTTCGCCTTCCGCTATGCCATACTCTGCGCGCAGCTTTGTCCATGCGCTTTCATCGGTCGTGCCATCGGCCGGACCGTAAATCCGGTGTACGTTCAGCTCGGTCGGAAAGCGGCTGTCCCGCTTGATTGAATCATTCTGTGAAGGATGTGATTCTGTTTGCCAGGAAACACTGACAAGCGATTCTGGTAGTTGCGTTATTTCGGCTTTTGCGCGCAGCCTGTAGAGGGTGATACGCTTGATAAAATCAGCGGCAATGCTTGCGGGGAGATCGAAACGCAAGCCGCCATCAATGCGTGAGATGAGAAAGTCGAACAGGATCTTTCCTTGCGGAGCGAGCAATGCTCCCGGTTTCAAATCGTCCGGTCCAAGCTTGTCGAGATCGGTTGTAATCACGGCCTGCAGGAATTTTTCCGCGTCGTCGCCCGTGATGTGAACCAAAGCCCTGTTTGAAAGATTTACCGTTTCAACTGCCGTCGTCATCGCTTCGTCCTTGCCTTTCGCGCCCTCGTTACGTAAGCCCCAATGGAAAGGCTCGCAAGTCCTATCAATCTGGCAGGAGACAACTATGGCCGAAACATTCGATACGATTTTGAAGGGTGCAACCATCGTCAATCACGACGGTATAGGCCAACGCGACATCGGTATTCGCAATGGTCGCATCGCTGCCATAGGCTCTCTTTCCACACATACGGCAGGTGAGGTGATCGACTGCACGGGCCTGCATATTCTGCCCGGCGTGGTGGATAGCCAGGTCCATTTCCGCGAGCCCGGCCTTGAACACAAGGAAGATCTCGAGACCGGTTCACTCGCCGCTGTTCTGGGTGGGGTGACCTCCGTTTTCGAAATGCCGAACACCAAGCCGCTCACCACTTCCGCCGAGACGCTGGAAGACAAGATTCGTCGTGGCCGCCATCGCATGCACTGCGATTTCGCTTTCTGGGTTGGCGGTACGCGCGACAATGCAAACGACGTTGCCGAACTGGAGCGCTTGCCGGGCGCTGCCGGGATCAAGGTTTTCATGGGGTCGTCCACCGGTGATCTGCTTGTTGAAGACGATGATGGCGTTCGTTCGATCCTGAAGAATACGCGCCGTCGCGCGGCCTTTCACTCAGAAGATGAGTTCCGGTTGAAGGAGCGCGAAGGCCTGCGCGTGCAGGGCGATCCGTCGAGCCACCCGGTCTGGCGCGACGAAGTTGCAGCACTTCAGTGCACGGAACGGCTTGTGCGCATCGCCCGCGATACCGGCGCACGCATTCACGTGCTGCATATCTCCACCGCCGAAGAAATCGACTTCCTCAAAGATCATAAGGATGTCGCGACCTGCGAAGCAACGCCGCACCATCTCACCTTGTCGGCAGACGATTACAAGACACTCGGCAACCTCATCCAGATGAACCCGCCTGTCCGTGACAAGCGTCACCGCGACGGCGTGTGGAAGGGCATCGATCAGGGTATCGTCGATGTGCTCGGTTCCGACCACGCTCCGCACACGCTGGAGGAAAAGCAGAAGCCTTATCCGGCTTCCCCGTCGGGCATGACAGGCGTGCAGACGCTGGTGCCGATCATGCTCGACCATATTAATGCTGGAAGGCTTTCGCTGGAGCGCTTCGTCGATCTTTCCAGCCACGGCCCGAACCGCATTTTCGGCATGGCCCGCAAGGGTCGTATCGCGGTCGGCTACGATGCCGATCTGACCATCGTGGACATGAAGCGCCGCGAAACGATCACGCATGAGCAGGCGGGTTCGAAGGCTGGCTGGACGCCCTATCACGGCAAGACTGTCACAGGATGGCCGATTGGCACTTTCGTGCGTGGCATCAAGGTAATGTGGGAAGCGGAAATCGTGAACGCCAACAAGGGCGAGCCGGTAGAATTCCTCGAAGCATTGCCGCATCGCTGAAGGTCGTCTCGTGTTCGTTGTCAACCTGACCTACATCAAGCCTCTTGAGGAGATCGGGAGGCACCTCGAAGCGCATCGGGAGTTTCTGGACCGGCAATATGCGGATGGCGTTTTTCTGGCTTCCGGGCCGAAAAATCCACGAGACGGCGGCGTGATCCTCGCAAGCGGTAAGGTCAGCAAGAGCGAACTGGACGCGATATTGAGGCTTGACCCTTTCAGGCGTCACGGACTGGCAACCTATGATGTCGTCGAGTTTACGCCAGCGAAATATGCGTCTCCGCTTGGTGATCTTCTTTAAGATACGGAGCTTGTAACATATTGGCGTGATCTGTCCCCTGATTGTCCGTCAGGTGGCTTTTGATCCCGGTTGCAAGGCGTATTCTCTCCCTATAGTCTTTTATCGGGAGAACAAAAATGTCCGCTCAAGATACAGCTTTGCTGGTTATCGACGCTCAGGAGTCATTCCGCCACCGGCCTTACTACCGGGACGAAGAGGTTGGTGCCTATATTGAACGCCAGCAGGCGCTGATCGATGGCGCCAAGCGTGCCGGTATTCCGGTGGTGCAGATTTTTCATGTCGAGAGTGAAGGCCCGTTCTCGGAAGCGTCGGGTCTGGTGAAGGCGATTTCGCCCCTGTCGATTGAACCCGATGCAGTTTTCCGCAAACGTCGTCACAGCGCACTGGTTGGAAGCGGGCTTGACGTGTGGCTAGTTGCCAACGGTATCCGCCGCGTGCTGGTTTCCGGCATTCGCACCGAGCAATGCTGCGAGACGACAACGCGGCAGGCATCAGATTTTGGATATCATGTCGATTTCGTCAGTGAAGCGACCTTGACCTTTCCCATGATGGACGCAAGCGGTCGCGAGTGGAGCGCTGCCGATATCAAGGCTCGCACCGAGCTTGTTCTGGCCAATCGTTTTGCCCGTATTGTAACCGTGGAACAGGCGCTGGCTGCGCCGGGAGAGCGGAAGGCAGCATGAGTGACCATGCGGACATTACCCGGATAGTTCCGGTTTATGTCGTCATCCCGCCACGTGTGCTTCTGCTCGACGTGGCGGGACCGCTGGAGGTTTTGCGCAAGGCAAATCTTGAACAGCATAAGGTGCGGTTCGAGGTTCATTATATTGGGCCTGCCCCAACCGCGCTCAGCTCCATTGGCTTGCCGGTGGCGGGGGTGGAACCTTTGCCGGAGGCCCTGCCACATGACGCACTGGTCATTGTTTCGGGTGCGGCTGACATTCCGCTCGGAAATGCGGAGATCGACCGATCTGCTGATGCCGTTCTGGAAAAAGAAATCGTTCTATGGCTTCGCCAGGCGGTGCGTCCCGGTGTGCGGCTGGTGACGATCTGTTCCGGTGCGCTGCTCGCAGCGCGCGCGGGATTACTCGACGGCTATTCCTGCACCACGCACCATTTGACGCTTGGCGAACTTGAACGGCTGGCCCCAGCCGCGCGTGTTCATGAAAACAGGCTCTTCGTTGAAGATGGTGAAAGGCTGACGAGCGCGGGCATCACCGCAGGCATCGATCTGATGCTGCACATTGTTGCCGGACTGACCGATCACGCCACGGCGCTGGCGGTTGCGCGTTATCTGGTCGTTTATTTGCGGCGCAGCGGCAATGACCCACAGCTATCGCCTTGGCTCGAGGGACGGAACCATATGAACCCGGTCGTGCATCGCGCACAGGATGCCATCGCACACGATCCGGCGGCGGAATGGTCGGTGGAACGACTGGCGGATATTGGCGGTGCGAGTCCGCGCAACTTCTCGCGTCTGTTCAATGAATATGCCGGAATGACGGTGACCGACTATGTCAATCGTCTCAAGATCAGCCTTGCGCGCGAGATGCTTTTGAATTCCGAACTCGATATCGAGAATGTAGCGGCGCAAGCGGGTTTTGCTTCCGCACGGCAGTTTCGCCGGGTCTGGCAACGCATCTACAACGAGCCGCCGAGCCGGGTACGTTTCGGGGTCTGACTATTCACCCGCAGTGAAAAAGCGCCAGCTACCGTCCGGCCCGATACCGATACTGTAGAAGATATAGCCGCCTGCTTTCTTCATATCCTCGAAATCACCGGCGGTGACGATTTCGAAAAGCTCCACGATCTGCGGCGGCGTCAGTCTGTCGAGGGGCATGGCGTAGAAATAGGGCCAGACATAAACCTCGTCGTCCTTGCCTGCATTCAGATGCACATAGCCCGTATCCAACAGATCGACGATGATAGCCAGAACTTCACGGCCCGCTTCGTCACCCGAGAGCGATTTGAGAAAATCGATAACGTCTTCCTCGTGGTCCTCGAGCGAGAGTTGGGTGGCCTTGTCCTCGGCGCCAAGGAGCGGTCGCAGTTTCTCGATGTCACCGGAACGTGCTGCTTCCAGCATGCGTTCACGCGTCAACCGCACGGGTTCGGGCAGCTTGTCGAAATCCCGGTGGATTTCCGGCATGGGCTTGGAGGATGCAGCCGGGGCAGGCGCATTGTCCGGCGATACTCGTGGCACCGCGCGAGGAAGTGCTCCGGGCGCTGGAATGGGGGAAGGGTTGTTGCCTTCATCCGCAACCGCGCGGGCACCTGGCCGTGGCAGGAAATCTGACTGATCGGCCAGTGCAATGTCAAATGAACTGGCGGCAGCGGCAGGCAAGGCGATGCCGCAGGCAAGGATTATCCCGGCCAATAAAGTTCGGGGAGAGGCGGAGTTCCGGATCGGGAATGACATTTGGCGCTAGAAGAGGGACGCCGGGAGGGAACTGCTGCGCCGGTCTGGTCCCGCGACCGGCGTTCTACCAGTGCTATTGAAGAATGCGCTGCGGCAGGAAGGTTCCCGCTACGATCTGTTCACGCATTTTCTCGATCAGCTCCAGCGCACAGTCGTCGCCTGCTTCGCGGATCAGTTCGGTAAGCGCCGTCGTGAAGGCTGCTTCAGCAAGGATTTCCGGTTCGATACCTTCGGAGATACCGTCAGCCCAGGCCTCGTTATGATATTCGATTGCGACGAGTTTCTTCTCGCGCGCAATCATTTCGTCCAGATCGGCCGGTGCATGTTCCATAGACTTCATCCTGGCTTTCGCCTTTCTGTTGCAATGCCGGTGTCTCACCGTTTCGCGGGAGCTCTACCACCTTGCAACGTGACTGCCTTCTTAAGACAGTGTTAACAGATTATCACGGATTTGAACGAACTAATGCTGTCAATCCGCACAAGAGTGAATGATTGGTTAATTTCCATAGCGCGAGATGATCTCGTTCGACAAGTCCTCGCCTTCCTTCATGTAGCGATCTATCGCCGCAAGCGCCGAAGGGGTGCAGCGGGTGTAATTGTCGCTGAACACGCGATACCCATGGTTGAAGCTCGAAATGAGCCGTACCCGTTCGGCTTCGGAAGGCTTTTCCGCCGACACAATCGCGTCCATCCGATCGCGCCATTCGCTGCCAGCTTCGCCGCAAAGATTGCGCAGATAGTGAAGCGAGCCGAGAATTTCTGCGAGCCGCAACATCTTCCCTTCATAGGGCGCGTCCTGAGCCAAAGCCGGAGATGCCGCCCCGACCCACAAAGCGATCGAGAAGCAGATAGCCGGTCGAAAAAACGGAATGCTTTTCAATCAAAAACCTCTCACCTGAAAATGAGCTATTGCTATAAATAGGGGCCTCTTCAAGGCAGATCGCTAAACAGGATTAATATCCAAGCGCTTGTCTTCATTTTCCGCCACCGCGCGGGCGACATCGAGGGTACTGTCCGTCACCCTTGCAGACGCCATTTCTTCTATCGTCAGCCAGTGAATCGATGCAGCATCGTCTCCGGCGACTTCCTGACCAGAAACCTGCCAGGCCCGGAAGACGGACAGGTAATAGCTCTTGTCATACGCTTTCCCCTCAAGCGCCAGATCTACGGTTATGACGTGCGACAGGGCCTTTGCATCAAGCGCTGTTTCTTCCTTGAGTTCACGGATCGCGGCTTGTTCGGACGTTTCGCCCAGTTCGATACTTCCACCCGGAAAAGCAAGCCAGCCTTTCCACGGCTCTTTCCCGCGCTCGACCAGAAGAAACCGCCCTTCGCGTCTGCAGATCAGCGAAACACCATGAACCTTGGCTGGAATCGGAAATACGGGAACTGTTTTCATGATGCTCAAGCTACACCAGTTGGCTATGGAAAAGCACCCCTTGACCGCTCACCAAAAAGCTTGAACATGCTCACTATGTGTGGACGTTTTTCATTGACTGCAAGCCGGGAAGAGCTGGAAGCCTTCGTGGCCGCATTGATCGCAGAGGATTTTCCTCCACGATATAATATCGCACCAACGCAGCCCATATTGACCATTCTGGGCGGGGAAACGCCGCCGCCGGGCAGCAACAGGCCGGATCGCGTCGGTATGCTCGTGCGCTGGGGGTTTGTTCCGTCCTGGGTCAAAGACCCGAACGACTGGCCGCTCATGTTCAATATCCGCTCCGAGACGGCTGCGGAGAAGAATTCGTTTCGCGCGGCGCTGAACCACCGGCGCGCCTTGATTCCGGCATCGGGCTTCTATGAGTGGCGCCGTGAAGGGAAGAATAAGGCTCAAGCCTATTGGGTGCGGCCGCGCAAGGGCGGCATTGTCGCTTTTGGCGGCTTGATCGAGACATGGAGCAGTGTGGATGGATCGCAGATCGATACCGGAGGCATATTGACGACAAGCGCAAACGGCTTGTTGCGGCCGATCCATGAAAGGATGCCGGTCGTCGTGCAGCCGGAAGATTTTGCCCGCTGGCTTGATTGCAAGCGGTTTCTGCCGCGAGAAGTGGCGGATATCATGCGTCCGGCGCAGGATGATTTGTTTGAAGCGATACCGGTGTCGGACAAGGTCAACAAGGTCGCCAACACGACGCCCGATTTGCAGGAACGTGTAGAGGAGCAGGCTTCTTCGGAGCGTGCAGTGCCGAAACGAAAGAACAAGCCCGAATCCGATGACGGAAATGGCGGCCAGCTTTCGATGTTCTGACAGTGACCGCCAGTCTTGCTGGACTGGCGCTATGTGTTACGCATCCACCGACTTTGATCGCCGAGCCTGCGGCGCTCCAAGGGTTTTTTCGTCGCATTATCCTACGCAAAACCGCTTCGCACTTTTGCTGGAAATGCTCCAGGCGCTGAACGATATCAGCTTCTTCAGCCTGTCTTCTTGACGGCGAGAATGGAACGCCGGCGATTGTCGTTACGACCGTCGCTGCTGCGCTGCGTTGCGTTCAGCAATGCTGCAACAAGCACGGCAGGTCCGATTTCGCGGTATTTATCAACCAGTCGGTCTTGGCGAGGTTGCAGTTCACTCTTAGACATTGGTCCTTCCTTTCGATAATGCCTGCTCACCATTTTGTGATTGATTGAGACCGAATGAAGGCTGTTTGGAGCCGGTTTTGCGGTTTTCCGGTTAACGCTGGAGAGGGCGCTCGCGGGTTGCAAAAATACAACAAACACGGCGATCCGGGTGTTTGCGGTAGGGCAGGGTGACTTTTGGAACAGGCACTTAGCGAAAGCTCTTGACGGAGGCACTCCCTCTGAGGATAAGTGCAATCATGAAAACGCCGACCACGATCATTTGTATTTGTGCGATTATTATTGGCTAGCAGCCTGCTGGCCCGGCCGTTTTCGTCTCCCTTTCATAAAAATTGGATGATAACGCCCCGGTCAGTCGGCTGCGGTCAGTTGCGCTTAGCATTTCCAGCAAAAGTGCGAAGCGGTTTTGCGTGGGATAATGCGTGAAAACAGTAGCTGGAGCAGTGCCGCATATTGTTTGAGCGGAACGGTTCCAGTAGGTCTTTTTGGGGAATATTTACAATGGCTTATGCGCCGCAACTGCGTCTGTACAACACGCTGACCCGCACGAAAGAGGAGTTTTCTCCCATCGATGCCGACAATGTGCGCATGTATGTCTGCGGACCGACGGTTTATGACTTCGCGCATATAGGCAACGCTCGTCCGGTGATCGTTTTCGACGTGTTGTTCCGTTTGCTGCGTTATGTCTATGGCGCGGAACACGTCACCTATGCGCGCAACATTACCGATGTCGATGACAAGATTAATGCACGCGCCGCGCGCGATTACCCTGATCTATCCTTCAATGAAGCCATTCGTCGGGTGACGGAAAGCACGAACGCACAGTTTCAGGCTGACGTAACCGCGCTCGGCAATCTACAGCCGAGCGTTCAGCCGCGTGCAACCGAGCACATGGACGAGATGCGCGCCATGATCGATCGTTTGGTGAAACTCGGTGTGGCCTATGTGGCCGAGGATCATGTTCTCTTCTCGCCGTCCGCAATGAACGAACGGAAGGGACCGCGCTACGGCGCGCTTGCTCGCCGCTCACTGGATGAGATGCTGGCAGGCGCCCGCGTCGACGTAGCATCCTACAAGCGGGACGAAATGGATTTTGTCTTGTGGAAACCGTCGAAGGAGGGCGAGCCGGGCTGGTCCTCTCCAGCGGGGATCTCGGTATTGGGTCGTCCGGGCTGGCATATCGAGTGCTCGGCCATGTCGATGGCCAAGCTGCTTGAGCCGTTTGGCGGTGGCCTGAAATGCGATGATCCGCTGAAGAACCAGTTCGACATTCATGGCGGCGGCATTGATCTCGTCTTCCCGCATCACGAGAACGAAATCGCGCAATCATGCTGCGCATTTGGCACCGAGCGGATGGCAAGCATCTGGATGCATAACGGTTTCCTGCAGGTCGAAGGGCAGAAGATGTCGAAATCGCTCGGCAATTTCATCACCATTCGCGATGTGCTGAACGAAGGTCTGCCGCAACTGGGTGTCTGGGACGACGTCGATGCGCGCGATCGCTGGGTCGGTCTGGCGGCTCGCCTGTCGATGTTGCAGACGCATTATCGCGAGCCGATCAACTGGACGGCGCAGCGTCTGGCAGAATCTGCCGATGAACTGCATCGCTGGTATGGCTTGCTGCGCGACAGGGGTTTCGAATTGCCGCAAACGCTGACTGCAGTTGGTGAGGTCGTCGAGGCCCTGTCTGACGATCTGAACAGCTGGACGGCAATCACGGCGTTGCGCAAGGCTTTCAAGGCACGCGATGTTGCCGGATTGGGCGAGGGCATGGCTCTGTTGGGCCTGTTCGATCCGCATTTCGTTTCGGCTGAAGACATTCCGGTCTTTGCAAAGGCCGAAGTGGATAGTGAGGCCATTGAAGCACGTATTGCGGAGCGCCTGCGCTTCATCAATGAGAGAAACTGGGCCGAGGCTGACCGCATTCGCGATGAACTGCTTCAGGAAGGTGTTCAGCTCAAGGATGGCAAGGACCCGGCAACGGGCGAACGCACAACCAGTTGGGATGTGGTAGGCTAACAGGCTGTTGAATAGGGAGGATGACATGACGCTTGATAACAAACCGATCTATACCGGCGGTTGCCAGTGCGGTGCGGTTCGCTTTCGCGTTGACGGTGCGATGGGCTCCGCATCGATCTGTCATTGTCGCATGTGTCAGAAAGCGTTCGGCAATTTCTATGCGCCTCTGGTGTCGGTAAGTGATGCGAAGCTGGAATGGACGCGCAACGAGCCTAAGCGCTTCCGTTCGTCCAATCATGTGCAGCGGGGCTTTTGTCCTGAGTGTGGCACGCCGCTTACTTACGAGGCACCCGACGGGATCGCGCTCGCCATCGGCGCATTCGATGCGCCGGAGGAAATCGAGCCGACAGTCCAGTGGGGCATCGAGAAGCAGCTTCCCTATGTGCCGGAACTTGCAAGCCTTCCCGGCTATGCAACGGAGCGTGATCCGGAGAGCATCGAATTTGTAAGAACCATGATTTCCTATCAGCATCCCGACTACGACACTGAAAGCTGGCCGCAACAGCAAGGTTGACCGGACCGCAGACCCACCGACAGGCAGGCACAATGGCACGCGAACGCATCTATATCTACGACACCACGCTGCGGGACGGGCAGCAAACGCCCGGCATTGACTTCTCTGTGGAAGACAAGAAGTCGATTGTCGCGTTGCTGGAAGAGCTGGGCGTCGATTATGTGGAGGGTGGTTATCCGGGTGCCAACCCGACTGACACAGCCTTCTTCAAGCGTCGCCAGACTGCACGCGCCAAGTTCGTGGCCTTCGGCATGACGAAGCGCGCGGGCGTCTCTGCATCCAACGATCCTGGTCTTTCCAGTCTGCTGCAGGCTTCAGCCGATGCAGTCTGCTTCGTCGCCAAAAGCTGGGACTATCATGTCCGTCTCGCACTCGGCTGCACCAATGAGGAAAATCTGGAGTCAATTACGGCTTCGGTCACCGCAGCACGCATGGCAGGGCGGGAAGCGCTGGTCGACTGTGAGCATTTCTTCGATGGATATAAAGCCAATCCTGAATATGCGCTGGCCTGTGCCAAGGCGGCCTATTCAGCCGGTGCGCGCTGGGTTGTGCTGTGCGATACGAATGGCGGTACACAACCATCTGAAGTGGCCGAAATCGTCACTGCCGTGACGGCAGTGGTCCCTGGCGAGAGCCTTGGCATCCATGCGCACAACGATACCGAGCAGGCGGTTGCCGTCTCGCTCGCGGCTATCGATGCGGGTGTTCGCCACGTGCAGGGTACGCTCAACGGTATCGGCGAACGCTGCGGCAACGCCAATCTCGTTTCGCTGATCCCGACACTTGCGTTGAAGCCATATTGGGCCGAGCGTTTTGAATTGGGTATCAAGCCTGCCGCGCTGAAGGGGATCACGCGGATCTCGCGTGCCTTCGATGACATTTTGAACCGTCCGCCGACGGAGCAGGCACCCTATACCGGTACTTCCGCTTTTGCGACCAAAGCCGGAATTCATGCCTCGGCGCTGCTTAAGGAACCACAGACCTACGAGCATATACCGCCGGAAACAGTCGGCAACAGCCGGCGAGTTATGGTGTCGGATCAGGGCGGAAAATCCAACTTCATCGCCGAACTGGAACGCAGGGGTATCCGCGTTGCGAAGGACGATGTCCGTCTCGACACGTTGATCGCGCTGGTCAAGGAGCGTGAGGCGGAAGGCTATGCCTATGAAGGCGCGGATGCGAGTTTCGAACTTCTAGCGCGCAACATGCTGACGCCGCAGCCGGAATTCTTCAAGGTCGAATCCTTCCGCTGCCTTGTCGAGCGTCGTTTCGATGCCAACGGCATGTTGAAGACCGTTTCCGAAGCCGTGGTCAAGGTGGAGGTCGATGGCGAGGTTCGCATGTCGGTCGCCGAAGGGCATGGTCCGGTCAACGCGCTCGATATTGCGTTGCGTAAGGATCTTGGGCGTTTTCAGGCCGAGATCGAGGATCTTGAACTGGTGGACTTCAAGGTGCGTATCCTCAATGGCGGCACAGCCGCCATCACCCGCGTTCTGATAGAATCCGGGGATGCGACCGGCGCCCGCTGGCGCACGGTCGGCGTGTCGGACAATATCATCGATGCGTCCTTCCAGGCCCTGATGGATTCGGTCAATTACAAGCTGATGAAGAACCGTTCGATGGCCGGATTGGCTGCTGCCGAGTAAATCCATCTGTTCACGACGATTGATGCTTCGATCAGTTTAATTGAATGGATTTTATGGATTGTTGAGCGCATAGCAGGTGAAGTTCGATGCTTCGCCTGCCGTAATCAGCTTGCGAGCAACTTTAGAGTTGTCCCCGTTTTTTAACAGAACCGTCGGAACCACTCTAACTACTTGTTTTGTCGCATTATCCTACGCAAAGCCGCTTCACACTTGTGCTGGAAATGCTCTAGTTCGCCGAGGAGAGAGGCATGTCCGATCAAACCATCACCGATACGCGCCTGTCTGACGGGTCGCGCGGGTTTTTGATGGCTATCGGAGCCTATGGGCTCTGGGGCGCTCTCCCGTTCTATCTCAAGGCACTCGGTCACATCCCGGCGATGGAAGTCGTGTCGCACCGTGTGATCTGGTCGGTTCCGGTCGCGCTGGCGCTCCTTCTTGTGTTGGGGCAGTTCAAGGATATTCTCAATGCCGTGCGCCAGCCGCGCATGCTGGCCATGGCTGCCCTGACCGCCGGACTGATCACCATTAACTGGTCGATCTATGTCTGGGCTGTTGCCCACGATCAGGTGATGGGTGCAGCACTTGGCTATTACATCAATCCCCTGTTCAATGTCGTTCTCGGCGGTCTGTTTCTTGGCGAGAGGCTGACCAAGGTTCAGTATGTCGCTGTCGGGTTCGCTTTTGCAGCTGTGCTTTTGCTGACGATCAATGCAGGCGGTCTGCCATGGGTATCGCTGGCGCTGCCGCTGACTTTTGGCCTCTATGGTTTCTTCCGCAAATCATTGCCCATGCCACCTCTGCAGGGCTTCACGCTCGAAGTGCTCATCCTGTGTATTCCGGCGCTCGGCTATGTGCTATGGCTCGCCGCAAACGGTCAGGACCATTTCTCTACGGGCCCGGCATTCAATGTGACGATGTTGTTGTTGGCCGGACCTTTCACGGCTATTCCGCTGATCCTTTATGCGGGTGGTGCAAAGCTGCTGCGTTATACCACACTCGGTCTCATGCAGTACATGACGCCGACGATGCTGTTTTTCTTTGCGATCTTCATCTTCCACGAGCCGTTCTCAAATGCGCAGCTGGGTGCTTTCGCGCTGATCTGGGCTGGGCTTGCGCTCTATACGTGGTCGATGCTGGTCGAACATCGCCGGGGGCGGGCTACGGCATCGGCTCGAAAATCGTAATCGATTTTCGGAAAGAACGATGCGTAGATTAATAAGTTAGAGCGTCCTTTGTGCGTCCAAGTGGACGCACGGCGCTCTGAAGACCCGATCTTCAGAATTCACAGAATGTGATTCTCTTACGGTGGATATCCCGCCGTAAGCCTTATTTTGGCCGCTGTCTTTACCACTGATCCGCCGATAATCCAGTGGTGGAGAATTGTTCAAAATGGTCTTCTGGTCAGCGCCAGCAAACGAAAGAAAAGTTGCTGCGACGGCAGAGCCAGATTTTGCGGCCTTCAAGTCGGCCCTGAAGGGCGAACCGCTTTCTTCCCACAGTTTGAAACCATTCCGGCAGGTCCGGTTTTCCCTGCATACGCATCTACGGTTCTGTCTGGCGCTGATCACAGCAACGGCCATAGCCGGAGGTGGGTTTCTGTTTACGACCGGGCGACTTGTAGGCCATGGTCACGCTTCGCAACCTGTCATGGTCAATCCGGCGACCTTGGCTCAGCATCATGCCGCGACGAAAGAGGCGCGTCTGACGCCAGCGGTGAATGGCGATCCGACCAGCCGCATATCGCGGCGTATTGACATCGCTGAAGGCGTCGAGGACGGTGATGCGCGTCTATACACCTATCAGCATGTGGTGCTCGATCTCAAAGGTTCCAGCCGTGCTGCCTTGGACGACACGCTGCGCGGAGGGATTTCCGTACCGAAATCCTTGCCGAAACGGCCAGAGGAAGAGCTGGAACGGGGTGTTCCTGTGAATGTCAGCCTCGCCAAACCGGCTGTCGCTTCGGGCGCAAAGGTTCACGAGATTATTGTCGCACCGCAGTCGCGTGAGCGACTGGGCGCATTGTTGCAGGCGGCGGGGATTGCGGTCGAAGACAGCAACCGGCTTGAGGAGGCCCTGGCACGCACAGAACTGGTGCCCGGAGACAATCTTGAACTACTGGTCGACAAATCGAGGCAACACGCCGATGGAGAGCAGCATATCGCGCTTGCACGCTTCGAGCATGGCGATATCGACAAGGCGATCTATGGACGCGCCGACGATGGCGTTTTCCGAGCCACCGGCAATGAGCGCCTTTTTGCGCGCCTGTCGCGCGATGCGATGCTGACAGCCTATCATCCGCAAAATGCGGTCAGCAATAGCGGCTCCATTTCATCGCGGCTGGAGCAGGCAGGTGCACCGAAAACAATCGTCGGTGAAGTCGAGAAGCTGGCTTCGCAGAATGGTATTTCGCTGAATGACGGCAAAAAGCCCGATTTGATCGACCTTCTATTCCGCAAAAGCGCAGAGACCGAACCGGAACTGGTTTTCGTCGAGTTCACGACAGACGGTAAGAGCCGCCGCCTGTACCGTCATGAAGGCAATAACGGTGCCGACTATTTCAATGAAGACGGTTCGTCCATGACGAAATATCTCATGCAGAAGCCGCTGCCGAATGGCCGTCTCAATGATGGTTTCGGCTGGCGCATCCATCCCGTTCTGCATGTTCGCAAACATCACAATGGTGTCGATTATGATGCGCCGATCGGCTCGCCTATCGTTGCGGCGGGTGACGGTGTGGTGGAACTGATCTCGTATCAGAAGGGATATGGCAAGTATGTCCGCATACGCCATCAGGGCGGCTACAGCACGACATATGCGCATCTTTCATCGGCCAAGAAGGGCTTGAAGGTCGGTGATCGCGTGAAGCAGGGAGAAGTGATCGCCTATGTCGGTTCGACGGGCTATTCGACCGGCCCGCACCTCTATTACGAGCTCAAGGTTGGCGACCAATATGTCGATCCGTTGACGGCGCGTCTCAATGCTGGCGAAAAACTGACCGGCTCATCCCTGAACAGCTTCCGTGAAGAAATCGACCATGTGGGCCAGATCGTCAACGAAATGAAGCTGCCAGTCATGCCCGTTGCACCCGAAGCCACGAAGTCAGCTTCGGGGAAAAGCAGCCGTCATCACTAACTATTTGAGTGGGCGAAGGGCGTTTGCCAGCGCGACAAACTCTTCGACGCTGAGCGTTTCTGCACGGCGCGTTCCGTCGATGCCGGTCTTTTCGAGAAGCTCGGCGCCGCCAACAGGTTTCAGGCTCTGGCGCAGCATCTTGCGGCGTTGTCCAAAGGCAGCTTGCGTAATTTGTCCAAGCGCATTGGCGTTGCAAGGCAGCGGATTTTCACGCGGAATAATATGAACGACCGACGACATGACTTTCGGCGGCGGCGTAAATGCCTGCGGCGGCACATCGAAACTGATCTTGGAAACTGTTCGCCATCCGGCAAGCACACCCAGACGTCCATAGTGATCGCTGTCCGGTGTCGCGACGATACGCTCGGCGACCTCCCGTTGGAACATCAAAGTCATGGATGAATAGAAGGGCGGCCACGGCTCGACCAGCAGCCAGTTAAGCAGCAACTGCGTGCCGACATTGTAAGGCAGATTGGCAACGATGCGCGGCTTCGGCCCGTTTGGAAACAGTGCTGCAAAATCCTGCTCAAGGGCGTCACCGGAAATGATGCGCAGACGACCCGGATAATGCGCTTCGATCTCCGCAAGCGCATCCAGGCAACGTTCATCGCGTTCGATTGCAGTGACATAAGCGCCTTGCGCAAGAAGTGCTCGGGTCAGACCGCCGGGGCCTGGGCCAACCTCAATAACAGGCTGATCCTGCAAATTACCCGCCTGACGGGCGATTTTCGATGTTAGATTGAGGTCGAAAAGGAAGTTCTGGCCGAGCGATTTCTTCGGCATCAGATCGTGCCGTTCAATTACCTCGCGAAGCGGGGGAAGGCCATCAATACTCATGCCATTGTACTCGTTAATGTGCGTTGGCTGCGTTTTCAGCCAGTTCCTGTGCAAGACGAATGGCCGCGACAAGGCTGTCCGGGCGGGCAATGCCTTTGCCAGCAATATCGAAAGCCGTGCCATGATCCGGCGACGTGCGAATGAAGGGAAGACCCAAGGTCACATTCACTGTCTCATCGAATGCAAGTGCCTTGGCCGGGATAAGGGCCTGATCGTGATACATGCAGACCGCAGCATCATAGGTCGCGCGGGCGGGCGCGTGAAACATCGTATCGGCGGGCAGGGGCCCGCGAGCGTTTATTCCTTCACGGCGCAATGCCTCGATTGCGGGAAGGATGATGGCGTCATCCTCTTTCCCCATGGCCCCACCTTCTCCCGCATGCGGGTTAAGCCCGGATATGGCGAGACGCGGCGACAGAATGCCGAACCGTTCCCGCAGCTCAGTGGCAGTGATCCGCGAAACTTCGATGATATCGACAGTATTCAAACGGACCGGCACTTCGGAAAGCGGAATGTGTATGGTGACTGGAACGGCGCGAAGCTGCGGACCGGCCAGCATCATGACTGGCGTGACAGGCTTGCCCAGATATTTGCTGGCCAGTTCTGCCAGAAACTCCGTGTGGCCCGGATGATGAAACCCGGCTTCATAAAGCGGCTTCTTTGAAATCGGACAGGTGACAACTGCCGAAGCTTCACCTTTCAGCGTGAGTTCGACGGCGCGCTCGATGGCTTCGATGATGCCAGCAGCGTTCTCCGGCAAGGGTTTGCCGACGCTATCCGTCAGCTTGTTGTCGAGCGGAAGTACCGGCAATGCATGAGAAAACACGCGGCTTGCCTCAGCAATGGCGGGAACAACCGCAATCTCGATTTCAAGTCCGAGATGTCGCGCACGTTCTGCAAGTTGAAGCGGATCTGCCAGCAAGGCGAAAGGCGGCAGCGCAAGCTCGTCGCGCCGGAGCCAGGCGACAAGTGCAACGTCGGGGCCGATGCCGGACGGATCGCCAATGCTGATGGCGAGGGGAGGAACAGGTGCTGCGGACATCGCGTCAATAGTCCAATGAATACGGATGAATCCGTCAGGTCAGTTTAGCGATTGACGATTGTCGCCTTTTCGCGCAGTTCCTTGAGATATTTCTCGCTGAGCTGTTCGGCTTTCTTTTCCTGACCGGCAGCGGAATCCGCGCCTTCCATGGAGAAGACGAGCTGGGCAACACGGTCATCTGATACCTGCTTGGTCGAGCAGACGGCCAGGAATTCAACGCCCTTTTCGGTTTCCTGCGGCGGGGTGGTGCCGCCGACTGACGTTGCCTTGACCGCTTTCGACCATTCGTTCGGCAATTGCTGCTCGATGATACGGCCAAGATCGCGAACGGTTACGTCAAGAATGCCCTTGGCTTGCTGACGGGTTGCATCGCAGTTCTGGAAGCGCGAGCGAAGTGCATTGGCTTCCTGCTTGCGCTTGGAGAGCAGGGCAGGAGAACGCTTGGAGGCGGGTACCACGAAAATCACCTGCTGGAGGCGATATTCGGTCGCCACAGGCTTCTTGCCGCCATCCTTCAACATGCGCTGAACGGCTTCCTGTTCGCTGACCATGCCGGTCGCACGGAAGCGGGCACTGACGAGACGGCCCCAGCCCATCTGGACCATGATGTATTTCTTGAAATGATCCGGCGTAACACCAGACTGGTTCATCAACTGATTGAGCTGTGCCAGGCTCATCTTGTTACGGCTGGCAAAACCGGCATAAGCCTCATCGACCTGCTGTTCGGAAATATTGATGCCGCGCGATTTCATCTCGACGCGCTTCAGCATTTCATCAGTCAGTTCTTGCTTGGCAATCTGGCTGAGATTGCCGCCTTTGCGCTGCAGCTTCAAAAAGGCCACGCGGTGCTGAATGTCGCTGTTCGTGATGGCGTTGCCGGAAACGATGACTTTGACCTCGGAACCTGCACCTGCAGCAAATGCTGGAACCGCAACCGTTCCAAGCGTCGTCATGCAGACAGCGGCGCTTAGCATGGAGGCGAAGAGAGGTCTTGCAATCATCATCTTTCTTTCCCGATTCCTTCCGGTCGATGAACGACAATCCTTACCGGACATATCCCTTTATGGTCATTATCGTCGGTCAGCCAACAATCAATCATATCAGCTGCTGATCATAAGCTGCCTGTATAGATGACCCAGTGCGGCGAAACAATGACCCAAAAGCTATTTTGCGAAGGTTGTATCGTGTGAATACTACAGAAAGAAAGCCAAATCAGGCTTTGATGTGCAAATTTCTTTGTCGAATGAAATGAAAAGACCGGAAGCATTTCTGGTGCTTCCGGTCCGTCAAGTTTAGAAAGTCTGAGTGCCGCTGCCTATGTCACCCAACGTGCGCAGCGAAATGTTGAAGCCTATGCCATATGAGGTTTTATCCTCACCCGGATTGCGGGTCTGGGTATATGCCATAGAGTAAGTGAAACACTCATCGTCATAGGCGAGGCCAGACGATGCGCGTACCAATGTTTCGGAGACAAGATCATAGGTACCTGAACCGAAAACGCGCCAGTTTGTATTGATACGAGCCGTTGCCGAACCTGTAACTTCCTGGCGGAGGTCGTTATATCCGTAAGCAGGTTGTGGCGCGATATAGGCGTACTGCGCGGAAACTGTCAGCTTCTGCCAGCTCTGCTGGGCTTCAAGTTCGCCACGTTGGACCGAGAAACTCTCCTTGTCGAAGCGTCCGCGAGCAGCCAGGGCAAGACCTGTCGAATTGGACGTACCGATCATGGCCACATAGTCGGAGCGCGCATCCTGCAGGCCGGAATCTGCGCCGACATTCACGAAATCGCTGGTACCGTAAGAATTTACCCCACCCAACTGGAACGACTGACCGCCGAGGGCATAAAGAGCCCAGTCGCTGTTGTTGAAATTGCCTGAATAGCGCAGACCAAGATTGGCGCGAGTGCCGCCTTCGACACGGTCATAACCGGAGAACTTGTCGCGCGAGAACAGGTTCGTCGCATCGAAGACAAAGCTCTGGGCGTCTTCATTTGGCAATTCGCCCGCATAGCGTTCGTTGTTGCGAACATAAAGCTGTGCGATCGGCTCGATGATATGGGTCGAGCTCGTGGTCGAGAACAGGATCGGCCAGCGCAGTTCAAGCCCGGCGGTTGCCATGGCGCGTAAGGCTTCCGAGCGCACAAGTGCGTCCGTATAGCCAGCGGCGGCTGGATCGAAATTTGTATTGGTGCCGATTGCATCACCGCGCAGTGCCAGCAATGGGGTGATGACGAGACCGGCCGGCGTGATGAAGGTGCGCTTCCATTCTGCTTCAGTGGTCAGACGAACATTCGTGCCGCTAAAGCCCGGAATACGAGCATAGTAAGGCAAACCATTTTTTGGATTCACCGTATGGTTTGCATTCTGGCGGTACAGCGCCTGCAGATTGGTGGTGAAATTCAGTTCACCGCCATAAACCGGCTCTGGCATCGTATAAGAATAGTCGAGGCTTGGGAAAACCCAAGGCTGCTTCGAATGCATTTCGCTCGGATTATCCGCGAGAAGGGATTCCTGCACATTGAAGCGGTAGAAATTCAGGTCGAAATAGTTACGGTTGTTGATACCCGTGAGATATATTTTAGAAACCTGAGTTCCGGCATTATACCCTTCAATATCATACGTTCGGCTGAAATTCCGGTCGGTCTGTGCCATCACATCCCAGCCAAAACGCCAACGCGAATTGAGCTCGAAATCGCCTTTTGAGGAGACCATGCCGCGATTGTCTTCTTCGCGGTCAACGGTGTTCAAATCGAATTCTTCGGGCTTGTTCTGGTGGATGCCAGCGATACGAAGGTTATAGGTGCCATTTTCAAGACGATGACGCCATTCGGCCTCGGTCAGGAAGCCCTGCTTGGTATAGGCTGTCGTGGAAAGCGTCAGATCGTAATTCGGAGCGAGTGCCCAGAAATACGAATTCTTGATGCCGAAGCCGAGATCGTCCTTGTAGGAAAAGCCCGGAAACAGGAAGCCGCTTTTGCGCTTCACCGTCGGGTCGGCCATCTCGAATGCCGGGAACCAGGCAAGCGGCATGCCGAGAAACTCAAAGCGGCCATGTTCGAAACGGACCGTCTTTGTCGTGCTGTTCCAGATGATCTTGCGTGCCTTGATTTGCCAGAGAACAGGCTTGTCCGGATTCTTGGCGCAGGGTTCGCAGGCCGTATAGACGCCGTTGTTGAATGTCGTGATCTCGCCGTTGCTGCGTTCAGCGCTTTCGGCTGCAAAGCGGGTGTTATCCGTCGTCTCGACGCGAAGGCCGTTTACGAAGCCGTCGCGGAAACTGTCGGTGACATCCATATGGTCGGAATAGATCTTGTTGCCGTCGCGTTCGACGATCTCAACATTACCCGTCGCAGTCATGCGCCGCGTCTGCTGGTTATAAGTTACCTTGTCGGCGACGAGATGATTACCGTCATACTCGATGCGTACCTTGCCCTGAGCCGTGACGGTGTTGACGTCGCGATCATAGACAAGCTCGTCAGCCTGCAGAAGCATGCGTGCGTTCGGATCGCTCTTGTAATTGGCAGCAAGAGTGTCCTGTGCCGATGCGGGTGAGGGCAGGGCCGCGACAGAAATGAAAGGCAAAGCAAGGACGCACGCCAAGGCCGTCCCGCGCGTCAGGCGCGAGAACGAATGGGGCAATACCATGCGGGCGTTACTCGAACCCACTAACCATCCTCCTTATGCAACAGAAAGGAGACACCTAAGAATGTCGCGATAATAACTGGAACCCAGGCAGCCACGAATGGCGGAACGAATCCCGCATTCCCGAATGCCTTCACGAGCACCGAAACGACATAAAGCATGAAGCCTGCGATAACACCACCCAGAATCATAGCTCCTGACTGACCAAACCGCACAAATTTCAGCGACACTGTTGCAGCAATGAGAGTCATCGCCATCAGCAAGGCCGGCAAGGCCAGAAGTGACTGGTATTGCATGTCAAAAGCGTTTGCCGAATAACCAAAGGAACGTGCGACTTCGATCTTGTGACGCAACTGCGTGAAGGGAATTGTGTCCGGTGTCGCGAGCTTCTCTTCCACATATTCCGGACGAAGCTGCGTCTCGATCTGGAGGCTCGCCATTTTCTGGGGTTCTTCGCCGCGCGCGAATCGCGTCACGTCGGTTAGCTCCCAATGACCGTCCATCAGCTGTGCGGTCCGTGCGTCGTAGCGTACCTTGATATTCTTCTTTTCATCGAACTGAATGAATGTCGCATCAGCAAGCGTAGCCCCCTGATCCAGAATGCCTTTTGCGCCGATGATGGTTTCACCCTCATCGGTCTTCTGGCGCAGCCAGGGGTCACGCAACGCGGATACGTCGGTAACCTTGCCGGTCTTCCACGTCGAGGCAATTTCATCGGCCTTGGCAAAACCGTAAGCCGCGAACGGATTGAGAATGAAGATCGTGGCGAGGCCAAACAGGAAGGCGCCGAAGCAGGCAGGCAAGAGGAACTGCCAGGCGGAAACGCCCACCGAACGCGCAACTACGAGTTCGTATTTTCTATTCAGCGAGATGAGCGTCGCCATTGCGGAGAACAGGGCAACGAATGGAATCATCTGCTGCATGATGAAGGGCACGCGCATGGCGGAAAGGCCAAGCGCTGCCCAAACCGTATAGTCAGGCAGATTGGCAAGCTTGCTCGCATTCTCGGTAAAATCGAGAAGCAATGACAATGCGAAAATGCCGAGCAGAAAATAGAACGTGATCTGCACATAGCGGATGAAGAAATAGCGTCCGAGTGTCCAGCCGATCATGCCTGGCCTCCGGCATTGTTGCGTGGACGTCCGGTGAAACGGGCATAGAGTTCCGAAACGCGCTTTCTCAAGCTGTCGAAACTATCCAGAATGCGGTCGTTCCATTTGTCAGGCAGGCCGATCTGCCGTCCGGTGGCGAGCGCAAAGCCTGTCACGAGAATGACGGCAGCAGGCACGAGATACATGACGACGATATAGCCTGCATCCTTGTCTGCCCGATCCGATGCGAAGTAGCCTGCCCAATAGACGAGAAGGGCGGTGCTGATTGCCGAGAAGGATGCCGAGACACGCGCTTCGCGATGCGAACGGGAATCGCCCGCGAACGCCAGTGCGATCATTGCAAAGACAACCGGGTAGAGCCATTGCGTCAGACGCCGGTGCAATTCGGCCTTATAGCGTAGCGGTCGGGTTTGAAGGACCGGGTCGTTCGGGTCCGGGTTCAACAGATAGGAAAGCGGACGGTCCTTTGCATAGATGACGAAATCGTCACCAGCCGAGGCGAACTGGCTGAGGTCGAACGCGTAGGAATTGAACTTGATGATCGAAACGGTTCCATCCGACACGTCGCGCCGTTGCACCTCGCCGTTCTGCATCAGCAGCATGTCGCCGGTCGGCGTCGAAGCAATCGCGCCATCCGCAGCATAATAGATGAGGTCGAGTGATGGATCGCGGGAATCGGCAATGAAAAGCCCGCCGATGCTGCCGTCGGCACGTCGTTCAGCGACCTGAATGTAAAGATTATCCGCCAGCTTACGGAAATTGCCTTCCTGAACGATGACATTCATCAGGTCGGCGCTGGCATTGGCGATCATCGCGCGCATGTTCATGCGCGCATAGGGATCGACATAATTGGCGACGAGAAATGACACGACGGAAATAACGGCCGCAAGAATCAGAATAGGACGCATGACCGCACTGCGCGGTGCGCCCGAAGCATTGATGACGACCAGTTCGGAATCCTGATTCATCGTCGAAAGCGTCTGTGTGATCGCAATAATCAGCGCAAACGGCATCACGAGAGGGATGGCTGACGGAATCAAAAGCGAGCTGAACTGAACGATTGTCTGGAATGTCTGTCCGCTTGTGGTCAGAAAGTCGATGCGCTGGAGCACCTGTACTGTCCAGGTAATGCCCACTGCCGCACCAAGCACTGCAAGGAACATGATCGCCACCCGGCGCAAGATGTACAACTCAATCAATCGCATAGGTAGAGTCTACATCCCGGTTCCGTTGAGGGAGCACGCATCCGAAAAAGGCTGCAGCACTCGTGATAATCACTAAACTTAATGACGCTTGGCTAAGATTGGCCCAATAAACGCGGTTAACAGATTACTAAATGCAACTCGAAGACGCCAGCTCTGCTGTTCCCACTGATGGACCTTGTTAATGAGCGATGCGTTGGCTCAAGGCAACCAGTTTTTGCCCGGAACGGGGAAGACGGGTTTGCAATTGCGTCCTGCACGGTTTTCCTCGGGCTAAAACTGGCACATTCTGGCATCCACTCTTGCTGTTTCGCCATATTCGTCTCACATGAGTGGGGAAAAGTCGCGACACAATCGTGTCATTCTCAAATCGACATCAAGTTTGGAGTTGTCATGTCTAAACGTCCTTCGATCTCTTTCAGCGATTTTGCAGTACCGGAAAAAGGCGTGTCTATCGTCCTGGTCGCCAAAGGTGGCGGCTTTGCTGACGAGGCGGCTCAGGCCGCTGGTGGTGCGGAAAAGATCAAGCGTATCGCCGAAATTTCCGGATTTACCGGTGCTTTGGGCAAGACGGCGGAAGCGATCGAAACAACTTCCAGCGGTGTCGAAAAGATCGTTCTGGTTGGCGTTGGCGAGCCCGGTAAGCTTGGCAATGACGATTGGCTGAAGATCGGTGGCGCAGCGTTTTCACGAATCGGCAAGACGGAGCGCGCAACCGTGACGCTTGCACTGCCTGAAACCACCATCGCTGGTGACGAGGCAGCAGATCTGGCGCTTGGCATGATTCTGCGCTCATACAAGTTCGAACGCTACAAGACGCGCAAGAACAATGAGGAAAATGGCGATCCGAAACACGCAGCGAAGATCGGCATCTGCGTTGCGGACCCGCATACGGCAAAGCGGGCTTTCGAAGTTGCCGAAGCGGTGGCGGAGGGCGTCATCCAGGCGCGCAATCTCGTTAACGAGCCAGCGAATATTCTTGGACCGGTAGAATTCGCACAGGAAGCGGAAAAGCTCGAAAAGCTTGGCGTGAAGGTCGAAATCCTTGGCGAGAAGGAAATGAAGAAGCTCGGCATGGGCGCGCTTCTGGGCGTGGCGCAGGGCTCCGTTCGTCCGCCGCGGCTGGTCATCATGGAATGGCAGGGCGCGAAGAGCAAGGAAAAGCCGGTTGCTTTCGTCGGCAAGGGCGTAGTGTTCGACACAGGTGGCATTTCCATCAAGCCGGCTTCCGGCATGGAAGACATGAAGGGTGACATGGGTGGCGCTGCAGCCGTCACAGGACTGATGCGCGCTCTGGCGGGGCGCAAGGCAAAGATCAACGCCATCGGCATTATCGGCCTTGTCGAGAACATGCCTGACGGCAATGCCCAACGTCCGGGCGACATCGTGACATCCATGTCGGGGCAGACGATTGAAGTCATCAACACCGATGCCGAAGGTCGCCTCGTCCTCGCCGATGCACTGCACTACACAAATGACCGTTTCAAGCCGCGTTTCATCATCAATCTGGCCACCCTCACGGGTGCTGTCATGGTCGCCCTTGGCCAGTACCATGCCGGTCTCTTCTCCAATGACGATGAGCTTGCGGATCAGCTTTACGATGCAGGTCAGTCGACTGGCGAAAAGCTGTGGCGCCTGCCGCTCGGTACCGAATATGACAAGATGATCGATTCGAAGTTTGCCGATATGAAGAACAGCGCTGGCCGTTACGGCGGATCGATCACGGCGGCGCAGTTCCTGAAGCGCTTTGTCGGCGAGACCCCTTGGGCGCATCTCGACGTTGCCGGAACGGCCATGGGATCGCCTGCGAACGAGTATAGCCAGACATGGGCCTCCGGCTATGGCGTCCGCCTGCTGGACCGCCTTGTCCGGGATCATTTTGAAAGCTAAAATCGTTGCCAAACAACAGGATGGGTGGAAAAGCGGAATCAGTTTCTCCACCCGTTCCGAAACGGATAGTGCATGGCGGAAATTCTCTTCTACCATCTGACGGAATCGACACTCGACGAGGCCTTGCCCGGTCTGGTCGAGCGTTCGCTCGGGCGCGGCTGGCGTGTCACGATCCAGACCGTCAGCGAGGAAAGACGCGATGCGCTGGATGGTCTGCTCTGGACCTTTTCCGACACGTCTTTCGTGGCGCATGGCATCGATAAAGAGCCCCATCCCGAGCACCAGCCGGTATTGCTGACCACCAGTGAAGCCAATCCGAATGGAGCAACGGTGCGCTTTCTCGTCGAAGGCGCGGGGCTGGAACAGGCGGACGCCTACGAGCGCCTTGTCGTCATGTTCGACGGGCACGATCAGGAGCAGCTCGATATTGCCCGAGCGCAATGGAAGAGTTTCAAGACAGGAAACCACGATTTGACCTACTGGCAGCAAACGCCAGATCGCCGCTGGGAGCGCAAAGCGTGATGCGAGCGCTATTCATTTTGATGATTGTCGCCGGTTTTGGCCTTGGCATCGGCTATCCGTGGTATATGCGCCATTTCACCGGCAGCGAAATCGGCCGCTGGACCATGCTTGAAAACCGCCAAAGCGGCTTCAAGATACAGGAAGTCAGGCTGTCAGCGGCTGATGGGCCTGTGCGTGTGTTCATCGATGCAACGCCCTTGCCGGGTTATGTGCCTGCGGAAAGGCGCTCGGCGGTAACACTTGCGGTCAGCCGCGATGGCCAGCCGGTTCTCTCCCAGGGACTTGGTTTCGCCTCGACGAGCGGTTCCATCAATACGGACCGACCGCAGGATGGCAGCGTTCTGCGTCAAAGTGCGGGCGATATTGATCCGGTCATTCCGGGGCTTTACGCGTTTCGTCTGGTGCAGGGAAACACGGATGGGCTTCAGCTTTCAAAAGCCGATCTCGTACTGCGCCGTGGAGCCGAAACGCCTGACGAGGTCTATACGACCATCGGTCTGATCCTCGGTGCATTCGGTCTTTATGCCCTGATGCGTACGCGCCTGCGTCCCCAGAGCTGAATCGATGACGATGATCCGCACAATTTCCGACAGATTGCTGCTATTGCTGCTTTCGGCTCTCGCTGCGTTGATCGCACTCATGCCGCTCGAATGGCTGGGCGTGTTCGGCTCTTCCTTCGAAGGGCAAAGCGGTTACGCCGCGCTTTATTTCGGGTTTCCTGTTCTGACCGTCGTATTCGCACTTCTTGCGGTGCGGTTCATGCCCCGTCCTCTGCCGGTCGCGATGCGCATCGTCGGCTGGGTCGTGCTGGGAATAGTGATCTTGTTGATGTTCGCGTAAGGCACTATCCGCAGACAAACGGCCGATTTTCAGTCGGCCATCGCTTCTTCATATTCGGTGGAAAGCTCCAGCCACTTGTCCTCTGCATCCGCAAGGGTAGAGCGTGCATCGCTCATGTCCTTGTTGATCCGGATCGCCTTTTGGGGTTCCTTCTCGTACAGAGCCGGGTCTTCCAATTGTGACGAGAAGCCTTGAATCTGTTTCTGCAGCTTTTGAATCAAGGCTTCGGTTTCCTTGATCTTTTTCTGCAGCGGTGCCAGGGTTTCGCGTTTCTGGGCAGCAAGTTTCCGCTGTTCTGCCTTGTTGACCTTGGAGGTGTCGTCGCGGTCGGCAGCCGCTTCTCCCTTGGCATCGGTAAGAACGATCTGCCGGTACTCGTCGAGATCGCCTTCAAACGCCTTTACGCCACCTTCGCGGACCAGCCAGAGCCGTTCCATTGTAGCTTCGATCAGATGGCGATCGTGGGCAATCAGGATAACCGCACCGTTGAAAGCGTTGAGCGCATGCACAAGCTCTTCGCGGCTATCGATGTCGAGATGGTTGGTCGGTTCGTCAAGGATCAGCAGGTTCGGACCATGAAAGGTCGCAAGCCCCATCAGGAGACGCGCTTTCTCGCCGCCGGAAAGATCTCTGGCCGGTGTCAGCATTTTCTCGGTCGACAGACCCATCTGCGCAACGCGGGCGCGCACTTTTGCCTCCGGCTCCGTCGGCATCAGTTTGCGCACATGCTCGATGGCATTGTCTTCCGGTATCAGGTCATCCATCTGGTGCTGTGCGAAGAACGCGACTTTCAGGCTCGGTGAAAGCGTAAGCGTGCCTTTTTCCGGTTGCAACCGTCCGGCAATCAGCTTTGCCAGCGTCGACTTGCCATTACCGTTCGAGCCAAGCAGCGCAATGCGGTCGTCATTGTCGATACGCAGGGTCACATTGCGCAGCACAGGCTTACCCGGAACATAACCGACGTCAGCATTATCAAGGGCGATGACAGGCGATGCAGTCTTTTTGTCGGCATCCGGAAAACGAAACGGCTGCACATTGCTTTCAACATAAAGCTCGATTGGCTTGAGCTTTTCCAAAGCCTTCATGCGCGATTGCGCCTGACGGGCCTTGGTTGCCTTGGCGCGGAACCGTTCCACGAAGGATTCCATGTGCTTGCGGTGCGCTTCCTGCTTGGCGTGGGCCTTTTGCTGCAATTCCAGCATTTCGTGACGCTGGCGCTCGAACTGATCGTAATTGCCGCGCCAGAAACTGATCTTCTTCTGGTCGAGATGCATGATCGAGCTGGTCGCCGAGTTCAGAAGGTCACGGTCGTGGCTGATGATGATGACCGTGTGCGGATAGCGCTTCACATAATCGACCAGCCACAGCACGCCTTCAAGATCGAGATAGTTGGTCGGTTCGTCGAGCAACAGCAGATCCGGTTCGGCGAAGAGAACCGCAGCGAGCGCAACACGCATACGCCAGCCACCCGAAAAGGCGGAGGCCGGCCGGCGTTGTGCTTCGGCATTGAAACCGAGACCCGACAGAATGGCGCCCGCGCGGGCTTCCGCCGAATGGGCTTCGATATCAGCAAGCCGGGTATGGATCTCCGCAATGCGATGGGGATCCGTCGCCGTTTCCGCTTCTTCCAGAAGCGCCGTGCGTTCCTTGTCCGCCTTCATGACGATTTCGATCAGCGCTTCTTCGGTGCCGGGGGCTTCCTGGGCCACCTGACCGATACGGGTATTCTTCGGAAGCGAAATGCTGCCTGTTTCAGGCGCAAGATCGCCCGTAATCACACGAAACAGCGTGGATTTTCCGGTGCCGTTGCGGCCGACAAAACCAGTCTTCGATCCCGCTGGCAGCGTTACGCTGGCGTGGTCGATCAGGAGGCGTCCGGCAATTCGTACGGAGATGTCGTCAAGGATAAGCATGATGAATGCGCTTTTGCACGGCTTGAAGCGTTTCCGCAAGTATCAAGCGAAACGCCGTCCCTCTTCCGTCCGCAGGAAATGTGCAAGATCGAGTGAAGGAGCTTCCGTACCCAGCCGTGTGAACGCAGCGTGAATCTGTCCGCGATGGTGGGTCTGGTGGTTGAACATATGAGCAAGCGAGGGCGCGAGCCGCTGGCTTATCGTGCGCATTTCACGAGTAGGGGTGTAAGTATAGCGTCCGGCAAGCTTCTGTGTATCGAGGTTGTCGGCATAGCGGCAAATGCGCGCGTCTTCCGCCTGCCGCAGGTCACGCAGCATGATGAAATTGTCGGAAATAATGGCATCGAGCGTCTTGGGATGATCGCCTTCGGTGGTGAAGCGTTTCATCCAGATGCGGTCGGCAACCAGCAAATGATTGAAGGTGCGGTGAATGGAACCGAAGAATAGGCCGAGATCGAGCCTGTATTGCTCGTCGCTCAGCTCGGCAGCCGCAGCATAGACCAGTTCATTTGCCCATCGGTTATAATAGGCGAACATCTGAAAGTACTGTTCCATGAGAGCCCCCTGAACACCTGTCCATGCCGCTTCCCGCGAAGTTGAATCGGCACGGTGTATCTATGCAATCAATTCTATGCTGTCTCAAGGTGCTAATCGGTTCGCCTCTTGGCAATTCGGCCTATCGACGGTATAGAGCCTCACTTTTCTCCATTTCCCGTCAAACAAGGTGTCATAATGGCAATCGAACGTACCTTCTCCATGATCAAGCCCGATGCGACCCGCCGCAACCTGACCGGCGCCATCACCGCCAAGCTTGAAGAGGCTGGCCTTCGCGTCGTCGCTTCGAAGCGCGTCTGGATGAGCCTGCGTGAAGCAGAAGGCTTCTATGCTGTTCACAAGGATCGCCCGTTCTTCGGCGAACTGACCGAATTCATGTCTTCCGGCCCGACGATCGTTCAGGTTCTGGAAGGCGAAAACGCCATCGCCAAGAACCGCGAAGTCATGGGTGCAACCAACCCGGCAAACGCTGACGAAGGCACCATCCGCAAGGAATTCGCCCTGTCGATCGGCGAGAACTCTGTCCACGGTTCGGACGCTCCGGAAACCGCTGCAGAAGAAATCGCGTACTGGTTCTCGGGCACTGAAATCGTCGGCTAAAGCATGTCTCCCAAAAGCGGGAACCGGTTTGGGATAAAGACGTGCGCGAAAACAAGGGCTTAAAGCGCAAAACGCTTTAAGCCCTTTCAAGAATTCAAAGAAAAAGCCCGGTCTGACCGGGCTTTTTTTTCTCAGAGGCTTTGCGCCAGCGTCGCCATTTCTTTCCCTTCATCGTCGAAGAGAACAAGCTTACCCATATCGATTTTGTAGGACTTCGTCCTGCCGAGCACGTCCATGAACTTGCGCTCCTGGGTCATGAGGGCAGGCGGGCACTGGACATAGGTCGATCCGATATCGGCGAAGGAAATATTTTCCCCGGTGACGATTGCCTTGCTGAAATAACGGTTGCAGCCACCCGAACCGCTGACGGTGCCATCGGTCGAGACCGTCAATGTCGTCTGCGCATTCTCAATCACGCCGCCGCCCTGAATGTCCTCCGCGAGCCAATCCTTGCCCTCAATGCCGATGGACACGCCTTCATCACCGCTCTTGCGGACCATCACAACCTTGATTTCTGCCGGTTCGCCGGGGTTCTCCGGATCGATGGCATAGCGTTCGTCGTTAACGAACCAGAGCGTGTCGCCTGCGGAAATGCGGGCCTGCAGGGCATAGGTATGGCCGGGCTGGATCTGGTCCGTATCAAAATTGATGGCAAACGGGATCGGTGAACCCTGAACGGATTCAATCCGTGTTTCTCCAATGACTTTGGATGGGGCATCGGCCAGCGAGACGTCGGAAAGCTGAACGGTGAGGTTGGCTTCCGGCGGCAGCGCGATACGCTCGCGATACATGACCTTGCCGCTGACCGTTTTCTCCGCCGCAAGGCTGCTTGTCGGCATCGATGTGGTCAGAAACAAGGCAGCGCCACCAAGCGCGCCAATGCCAACCATAAGTGCCGCTGCAATCGAGAGGGTTTTCGCAAGTCCATTTCGCATCGTTAAAGCCCGAAACTTCTGTTCCCGCACGCGTTGTTTGTTGCAAGACAGATGGCGCTGATGCGGATTCCAATCTGTCTGTCATCATCGCTTGTCAGCGCCTGATTCATAAAGCCGACATTAGCGAAATCTTCATGTGAAAATTGTGGCAGCGCAAGAACACGCCGCCTAAATTAGTCATTATTCTAGGGGGTTAAATAGTTAATTCACGATTAAAACGAGAAATAGAGATCAATAGAATGACAAGTAATCGTGAGATTATGACTGTTGCCAGCGTTCACGGATCTTTTCGTCTTCGTCTTTGGACGCCACCCAGCCTCCGACCGAACCGTCCACGAGGTGCTCCCGCTTCCAGAACGGGGCGTCAGTTTTCATGTAATCCATCAGGAATGAGGCGGCTTCGAAAGCTGCGTGTCGATGCGATGACGCTGCGGCAACCAGGACGATGTTTTCGCCCGGCTTGATAAGCCCGTAACGGTGAATAATCGTGAGGGCTGTTATCGGCCAGCGTTTGATGGCCTGCCGGGCGATACGGCTGATTTCCGCTTCGGCCATTCCCGGATAATGTTCCAGCTCCAGAGCGGATAGCGTGCCGCTTTCATCGCGACAAAGGCCGGTAAAGGTCACGATGGCGCCGATATCCGTGCGCCCATGCCCAAGTTTGCCCAGTTCTGCTGCCGTGTCGAAATCTTCGCTTCTGATGCCGACGAAAAGTGGGCACGTGGTTTGCCCGCTCATCTCATCCCCCCGTCATCGGTGGGAAGAGTGCAACTTCATCGCCGTCATGCACGCGTTCAATATGTTCGGCATGTTCCTGATTGATCGCGGCGCGAATGACATGTTCATGCTCGAAGGCAGCTTCATATTCATGCCCAAGCGATTTCAGGTGGCTGATCAGATCGCCCACGGTCGTTTTGGGTGAGGGGAGTTCAATGACCTCTTCACCCTTGCCGATTTTCTCACGCACCCATGCGAAATAGACGAGTTTTACCGTCACTGGATCAATCCATTACGTGTTTAAGGCCCGCCTTGAAGTAATCCCAGCCCGTATAGAGCGTCAGCAGGGCAGAAACCCAAAGCAGGGCAATACCGATTTCCGTTACATAGGGCATGATTTTGTCACCGGCAGGGCCGGCGAGCAGGAAAGCGAGCGCAACCATTTGCGCTGTCGTCTTCCACTTGGCGAGGCGGGAGACGGGAACGCTGACCTTAAGCTCCGCAAGATATTCACGCAGGCCCGAAACCAGGATTTCGCGGCACAGGATGATGATCGCGGCCCACAGCGTCCAGCCGGCAATCGTGCCGTCAGCCGCGAGAAGCAGCAAAATGGCTGATACCAGAAGCTTGTCGGCTATCGGGTCGAGCATGCGACCGATAGTTGATGTCTGCTTCCATATGCGGGCGAGGTAGCCGTCGAAAAAATCCGTGATGCTGGCGATGGCAAACAATCCAAGCGCGGTCCATCGGGCGAAATCGCTTGATTCCAGCCGTCCCTCGACAAAGAAGCACAACACCACAAGGGGAACCGCGATGATCCGGCCATAAGTGAGGATATTGGGCAAGGAGAGGGTATGTTTGTTCTGCATTGTTCCGCCGCGTCGCTGTTAGAACGGTTACTGTTTTAACAGAATCGCTAGAACCGCTCTAACTATTTGTTTTTACGCATTTCCGAACGCAAAACTATTTCACAATTTTGGCTCGAAAATGCTTCAGTGCACATCAACAGGGATGAGAGGTAAAATCAACACCTGCGAATATATTCTACCGGGACCTAATGACGCTTGCGCTTCAATCCTGGACAAAATTACGTCATCTGTCACGAAAATGGTCGTGAATCGTCTTGGCCATGGCCTCCGAGATGCCCTCTATCTGCATCAGATCGGCGACCGCAGCTCTGGAGACTGCTTTCGCGGTTCCGAAGTGGTGCAGAAGAGCACGCTTGCGCGATGGACCGATTCCCGCAATTTCATCGAGCGGATTCCTGATCATTTCCTTCTTGCGCCGGGCGCGGTGCGTGCCGATAGCAAACCGGTGTGCTTCGTCGCGCAGACGTTGAATGAAATAAAGCACCGGATCGCGCGGCGGCAGCGTAAACGCCTGCTTGCCTTCCACGAAGAAGCGCTCGCGTCCCGCTTCGCGGTCTACGCCCTTGGCGATGCCGATTGCGTTGACGAGATGGCTGATCCCCAGTTCACCGAGAATTTGCCTGACCGCACCAACCTGACCTTGCCCGCCGTCGATCAGAATGACATCGGGCCATGCGGGAAACGTATCGGCTATTTCTGCGTCAGTGGGTTTTTCCGGCGTGCCATGCTCCTTGACCAGCCGCGAGAAGCGTCGTTCGATCACCTCGCGCATCATGCCAAAATCATCACCCGGCGTAATGTCGGTCGAGCGGATGTTGAATTTGCGGTACTGGTTTTTGACGAAGCCTTCCGGTCCGGCAACGATCATGCCGCCGACAGCATTCGTACCCATGATATGCGAATTATCGTAGACCTCGATCCGGCGTGGAGGCTGGGACAAGCCGAAGGTTTCGGCCATGCCTTGCAACAGGCGCGCTTGCGACGATGTTTCGGCAAGCCGTCGTCCAAGCGCTTCGCGCGCATTGGTGAGCGCATGATCAACTAGATCTTTCTTCTCGCCGCGCTGGGGAACGTTGACCTGCACCTTATGCCCCGCGCGCGTCGAGAGCGCTTCGGCGATCAGCGATTGTTCCTCAACAGTCTCGGACAATAGAACGAGACGCGGACATGGCTTATCGTCGTAGAATTGGGACAGAAATGCCCCGAGAACCTCTGCCGGGCCGAGCGAGCTGTCGGCTTTGGGGAAATAGGCGCGATTACCCCAGTTCTGGCCGGTACGGAAGAAGAAGACCTGAATGCAGGTCATGCCGCCTTCCTGATGGATGGCGAAAACGTCGGCCTCCTCGACCGTCTGCGGGTTGATGCCCTGATGGGACTGCACGTGAGAAAGCGCAGCCAGACGATCCCGGTAAACTGCGGCATGTTCGAAATCGAGGTCTGCCGATGCGGCTTGCATGGCTGTTGCAAGATGGTCTTTTACCGACTGGCTTTTTCCGGACAGAAACGCCTTTGCCTCGCTGACAAGCTCAGCATAGTCCTCGTCGCTGATCTCATATGTGCAAGGGCCGGAACAACGCTTGATCTGAAAGAGAAGGCAGGGACGCGTGCGCGTTTCAAAAACCGAATCCGTACAGGTTCGCAAAAGAAAGGCGCGCTGGAGAGCGTTGATCGTGCGACCGACGGCCCCGGCAGAGGCGAAGGGGCCGAAATAATCCCCCTTGCGGGACCGCGCGCCCCGGTGCTTGAAGATGCCGGGTGCCCGATGGTCGCCAGTGAGAAGGATATAAGGAAACGACTTGTCGTCTCGCATCAGCACGTTGAAGCGCGGACGAAGCCTCTTGATGAGGTTGGCTTCCAGCAACAAGGCTTCGGTTTCCGTCCGGGTGACGACGAATTCCATTGTCACCGTTTCGCGGATCATCCGCGTGATGCGATTTGAATGGCCGATGCCGCGTGCGTAGTTGGAGACGCGTTTCTTGAGATTGCGTGCCTTGCCGACATAGAGCACATCGCCATCGCTGTTGAACATGCGATAGACGCCCGGATTGTTGGGCAGGCGCTTCACGAAAGCATTGATAATGTCCTGACCGCTCAGGCCTTCAATATCCGGCAAACCATCCGAGGAATCCCATTGAATGGAATCGGCAGCGGACGGCGATGCCGGAACGTCGATTATATCGTCGCTTTCGTCATCCTCTTCGGTTTCCGCGTCACCAATGATAATACCGGCCACATCCTGCTCGTCATCGGACGGCAGCTTTGCAGCGGTATCCTCATTGTTCTTGCGGTTTCCAGTCATTCGGTAATTCCTGCAATATCCGGGGTTTCCCATGCCAGATGTTGTCCGCCATCAAGGGCGATCATCTGGCCGGTGACGGAGCGGCTTTCCCAGAAATAGCGAACAGTACGCCCGAATTCCGACAATTCCGGCGCACGCTGCAAAAGAAGTTTTTCGACCTGCTGTTCGAAATCGCCCGGCTTCTGCCGTTCACTCGGCAATGTCGGACCGGGAGCGATTGCGTTGACCCGGATTTGCGGTGCAAGCGCCTGCGCCATGGTTCGGGTTGCATTCCAGAGCGCCGTCTTCGAAAGCGTGTAGGAAAAAAAGTTCGGATTGAGCTTCCAGACGCGCTGGTCGATGACATTCACGACAAGCGCTTCTTCATCGTCGGGCAGAGCTTTCGCCATTTCTTCCGCCAGCAGGACCGGCGCCTTCAGGTGGATGGCAAAATGCTTGTCCCACAGCGCCATATCAAGATTGCCGATGTGATCGTCTTCAAAGAGCGATGCATTGTTCACCAGAAGCCGGATCGGCCCGATCTGGCGCGACGCATCCTCCACAAGATTGCGAACATCGGATTCGGACGAAAGGTCCGCGCGCACGACGCAGGCTTTCCCGCCTTGTTCGTTTATGGCGGCTGCAAGGGCCGCACCTTCATCGATGGAGTGATTATAGTGTATGGCGACCGGGAAGCCGTGGGCGGCAAGGTCTTCGACAATTGCCTTGCCAATGCGCCGTGCGCCGCCGGTGACCAGAACCGGACATTTAGCAAGCAGGCGAGGCTCGTGATCGTTCAACACGGTAAACACTTTCTTATCGAGATTCTTCAATCGATTTCATGCCATTTCGGTCGGAAGATTGCAGCTAAAAACCGCATCTGCAACATTCACAACTGACAAATTGGTAGGGATTTCAGCAACTTCGTTTCACTCCGCCGGACGTTGCGGTCGCTGGAATCGAAACCCTCCCACTATATAGGTGGCTGAATCCGGCGTTGCGATAATGCAACATCGCATTTTTGCCATGTTCTCGTCAGGTTCTCTCCACAGAAGCGGGCATTTCGTGCCGCAATTACCGCCGATATGTCGGTCCTGTCAGCGCGGCACGGACGATTTACTCCCGACGTCGCCCACCCGATAAGGGACCGCGCCAAACGTAATTTGTGTAAGGAGAATGCTATGCGCACTCTTAAGTCTCTTGTAATCGCCTCGGCTGCGCTGCTGCCGTTCTCTGCGACTGCTTTCGCTGCTGATGCCATTCAGGAACAGCCTCCTGTTCCGGCTCCGGTTGAAATGGCTCCGCAGTATAGCTGGGCTGGTGGCTACACCGGTCTGTACCTCGGCTATGGCTGGAACAAAGCCAAGACCGACACCGTAGGCACCGTTAAGCCGGACGACATGAAGGCTGGCGCTTATGCTGGTTGGAACTTCCAGCAGGATCAGTTCGTATATGGTGTTGAAGGCGACGCCGGTTACTCCTGGGCCAAGAAGTCCAAGGACGGTCTGGAAGTCAAGCAGGGCTTCGAAGGCTCGCTGCGTGCACGTCTCGGCTACGACCTGAACCCGGTTATGCCGTACATCACGGCTGGTGTTGCCGGTTCGCAGGTTAAGCTCGACAACGGCTTTGACGACGAAAGCAAGTTCCGCGTTGGTTGGACTGCTGGCGCCGGTCTGGAAGCCAAGCTCACGGACAACATCCTGGGCCGCGTCGAATACCGTTACACCCAGTTCGGTAACAAGAACTATGATCTTGGCACCGAAACGGTTCGTAACAAGCTCGACACCCACGACATTCGCGTCGGCGTTGGCTACAAGTTCTAATTATCTGATAATTGAACACGGAAAACCGGGCAGGCAACTGCCCGGTTTTTTGTTGCGTTTTTTTCCAGTTCAGTTGTTCGCGGCATCTGTCAGCCATTCGCGAAAAGCGGCCATTGCTTGCGTTTCCGTCCGTGATTGCAGCCTTGTCAGCCAGTAGCTGCCCATCGTCACCGTCGTCTCAAATGGCTGGATGATGGTTTCCGACAGCAGTTGCCGGGCGAACATCAGCGGTGGGGCCAGTGCGATACCCGCTCCCTGCATGGCTGCTTCCATCATCGCAAGCGACGAATCGAACATGATGCTTCGGGGCAGGGGCATGTCGCCCGTGACGCCCGCAGCCAGAAACCATCGTGTCCATTCATCGGCACGGTAGGAGCGTAGCAACGTATGCCGCGCGAGATCGGCCGGCGTCTGCAGTTCATGCGCGAGTTCCGGAATACAAAGCGGCGATAGAGGTGCTTCCAGCAGCTCGGTTGCATCGATGCCGTGCCAGGCGCCACTGCCGAAACGGATGGCGTAGTCCAGGCCCTCTGCCGCTATGTCCACCCGGTTATTGTTGGTCGACAGCCGCAGGTCGATGAACGGGTAGCGATTCTGAAAATCGCGCAGGCGCGGCAGAAGCCAGCCGACGGCCAGCGTGCCGACAGCACCGACCCGCAATATTTCCCGATAATGCCCCGCCTCGAAACGCTCAAGTGTTCCGGCAATCCTGTCAAATGCGTCCTTCAATGTGGGAAGCAGCGTTTCCCCCTCGCTCGTCAGCATGAGCCCACGGGGCAGGCGCTCGAACAAGGTCACGTTCAGACGGGTCTCCAGACTTTTGACCTGATGGCTGACGGCCGCCTGCGTAACGTAAAGTTCAATCGCGGCCTTCGTAAAACTCAAGTGACGCGCCGAAGCCTCGAAGGCGCGCAGGGAATTGAGCGGGAGATGCGGTCGAACCATGTTGCCCCAAATTTTTCTAATGCCAAATGCTAGATAACGTCGTTTGTCGTCTTCACGCAACCATCGTATATCAGCAGTGCCTGAAAGGCTTATATCCCGCAGAAGCACTGGAAATTGCTGCAAACGGGCTTCAGTATAATAGATAGTGCAATAACGACTATGTCTTCAGAGAGACGTAGCGGAGCGCATAATCATGAGGTTTATTTATCTGTCATGAGAAAATATACAACACTGTTGATCGGTTTCCTCGCTACCGCCGCTATTATCCCGAATAGCGGCGCGCTGGCTGCGAACAAGGTGAATGATGATGACTTGCGCCGTATCGTCGATGAAACCGTACGCCCACTCATGGCCGAGCAGAAGATCCCCGGCATGGCGGTTGCCTTAACTATCGACGGCAAAAGCCACTTCTTCGGCTATGGCGTGGCATCGAAGGAAAGCGGACAGAAAGTCGACGAAGACACGATTTTCGAGATTGGTTCAGTCAGCAAGACGTTCACCGCCATGCTTGGCGGTTACGGGCTGGCGACCGGCGCATTCGCCTTGTCCGATCCTGCGACCAAATGGGCTCCCGAACTGGCAGGCAGCAGTTTCGACAAGATCACCATGCTTGATCTGGGAACCTACACACCGGGAGGATTGCCTCTGCAATTTCCCGATGCTGTCACCGATGACAGTTCGATGCTGGCATATTTCAAGAAATGGAAGCCGGACTATCCGGCAGGCACACAGCGCCGTTATTCGAATCCCAGCATCGGTCTGTTCGGCTATCTGGCGGCACGAAGCATGGACAAGCCATTCGATGACCTGATGGAACAAAAGCTTCTGCCTGCTTTCGGCCTGAAGCATACTTTCGTCAACGTGCCGGAAAGCCAGATGAAGAACTACGCTTACGGCTACTCGAAAGCCGACAAGCCAATCCGGGTATCGGGCGGCACGCTGGACGCACAAGCATATGGCATCAAGACAACCGCGCCTGATCTTATCCGCTTTGTCGAACTGAATATCGACAGCTCATCCCTGGAACCTGACTTCCAGAAAGCAGTCGCGGCAACGCACACGGGTTATTATCGCGTCGGCGCGAACAATCAGGGACTTGGCTGGGAGTTCTATACCTATCCAACCTCGCTCAAGACGCTTCTGGCGGGTAATTCGTCGGATATGGCGTTGAAATCGCACAAGATCGAGAAATTTGATACGCCCCGGCAGCCGTCAGTGGATGTCTTGATTAACAAGACAGGGTCGACCAACGGGTTTGGCGCCTATGCGGCTTTTATTCCAGCGAAGAAGACCGGAATCGTTCTGCTTGCAAACCGGAATTATCCGAACGATGAACGTATAAAGGCCGCCTATCGGATATTGCAGGCGCTCGACAAGAACCAATAAACAATAAAAAGAAACCCCGGAAAATCCGGGGTTTCTCCTTCACTTCCAGATAACTCAGCCGCGCGGCAGCAGTTCCGTCAGTTCCGGGTGCAGTTCCTGAAAACGCTTCATCCAGCGCTTGAGCTTGGGGCGATTGCGTTCCCATTTGCCTTCAAAGCGCAGCGCCAGATAGCCGAGCGTAGCGGCGACGGCGATATGACCGCCATGCAGCTTGCCCGCCAGACGTGGCGGTGCCTCGTTCAGAAGGTCGAGCGCCCGTTCGGCCTTGCGCCATTGCAAGTCGAGCCAGGGCTGATGAATTTTCTCTTCGGGGCGAAGACGCCGCTCATAGACATGCGCCAGAAGCACATCGCAAAGACCGTCGGCGATGGCTTCATAGCGCTCTGCATCGGTGCGCTTTTCGGCATTGCGCGGGAAAAGCTTGTTGCCCGAAACCCGGTTCAGATACTGGGTGATCGCACGGCTGTCGAAAACCGATTTGCCGTCATCCGTCACCAGAGTCGGGATTTTTCCAAGCGGATTGGCATGGATAAGATTCTCCGGTTCCGCCGACGTATTGACGACAATGCTTTCAAACGGAATGCCGGCATAGTGAGCGGCCATACGGACCTTCGCGCTATAGGGCGAAGCGGGCGAATAGAGAATCTGTGTCATCGTTTATTCCTGATAGATCATTGTGTTGCGGGCATCATGACGGAGCGGCTTCGGCAGGCATTGGCATCGACCTGACCGCATGCGCGGTATTGCAGGTCCTTTGTCATGCAGATGCGAACCTCCTGAAGATAGTTCCGCTTGCAGCTCACCGAAATTCCGTCCGGCTTCATGCCGGGATTGGCGGCGATAAAGGCTTTTTCGACGAGTAGAGGGTCCACACGGCGCCGACTCGCCAGATTGCGCAAGCTGGGCGGAACGCTGACCTGATCAAAGGCATTGCGCAGCGTGGAAAAATATTTGTCCTGCGACAGGCCGGAGCAACTGCCATGCTTGCGCCATTGATAAGCGACAAGACCGGCAGCGGGCATGATGTCTGACAGGCTGGAGATAATCTGGCGAGGCACATAGCCGCCCCGACTGCGGACGTTATCGAGCTGACAGTTCGCCGGGTAACCCCATTCGTTCTGCGGCCAGAGACCATGCACCACGAAACCGAAGGGACGATCGGTTCCACATTGCTGCTTGTTGGCGCGGGGGCCTTCCGATGCGCAATAGCTGGGTGACCAGGAGAGGGCGAGGACGTAGAAGTCGAACTCGCCTGGAACGTCATCGGCTCGACCTGGCGCAACTGCCAAAACACTCGCAATTGTCGCTGCGAACAACATAATCGCAGCCGCGCCAAACCTCCGCAGCATATGCCCTCCACTCATTCAACGGCCGACCGTATCAAGCCGCTTAATTTTAGCGAAGAACGCGGCAGCTCGCGTCGTAAACATACCAGCGGTCGAAACCGTCGACGCAGAATTCAACGTTCCGTCCCATCGAGGCAAAGCCCTGACCTTCTTCGACCATATACCAGACCGAACGGTACTGACCGTCGGTCAGAACGGCGGTTGCCTTGCAATAGGTGCGCTCGATCTGGGCCGGATTGGTCTTCGGCTCAAAGCGCGTTAGCTGAACATCGCTCATTGCCGAAATGCCGACCTGCGGCAGGTTCGGGACATGACGCACCTGATAGCCAAAATCTGAAACCACCGAGCGCAAAACACTTTGCTGACTGCATGCGCCAGCATCGGCAATACCCACAGGCGCTGAAGCAAGATAATCTGCGGCGCTGGCCGGCAGAGACACAAGCGTCAGGGGGAGGACAGACGCCGCAAACAGGGCTGCGCGTGAATACTGTCCGATACGTTCCAGGGTTCGTTGCATATCTCTGTCCTGTCCCAAATTGCGGGCTCGCACCCGCTCGAGTCTATGATAGCCGAAGCGTTGAGGCGCAGTTTCCGTCAGCAATTCACGCGGGTCAAGTGCGATCAGCCTCGCTGCGCACCCACCTGATGCTGAAATTGCTCCCTTTTTCCTCAGCCAGAAGCTTGGTAAGGCAGGGAAGCAGGGTTTGCATCTCACTTTCAAGTGTATAGGGCGGGTTGACGACAATCATGCCCGTGCCGTCAAGACGCGGTTCGGCGGACGGTGCGCGAATCGCGAGCTCGATCTGCATGATCTTCGGGATGCCGGTTTCACGGAGCTGTCTGGTGAACCGCTCCGTTTCCTTGCGGTCCTTTACCGGATACCAGAGTGCATAGATGCCGCCGCCGAAGCGCTTATGCGCCTTGACCAGACCGTCGACAAGGCGATCAAATTCGCCTTCCTTTTCAAACGGTGGATCGACCAGCACCATGCCGCGTTTTTCCTTCGGCGGAAGGTGAGCGCCAAGCGCAAGCCAGCCGTCAAGCTCGGTTACGCGAACCTGATAATCACCGTCGAAGAGTTTCGCCAGCTTGGTGGAATCCTGCGGATGCAATTCCAGCGCGGACAAGCGGTCCTGTTTGCGCAACAAATGTCGGACGACAAGCGGCGAGCCCGGATAATGGCGAAGCTTTTCACCTTCATTGACCGCACGAACGGCAGCGAGATAGGGTTCCAGCAACTCCAGCACGGGCTGCTCGATCTGCCCTTTTTTCACCGCGTCCACGATGCGTTCTATGCCGCCGGTCCACTCGCCGGTCTTGCCTGCTTCGATACCTTTCAGATCGTAGCGACCGATGCCTGCGTGCGTGTCGATGACACGAAAGGCCTGATCCTTGCGTTTCAGATATTCGACGAGACGCGTCAGGATGACGTGCTTGACGACATCCGCAAAATTTCCGGCGTGATAGGCGTGACGATAATTCATGGTTGCGCTTGTTTCATGTCGGCCTGTTTTCGGCAAGGGGCGGAGATACTCAAAAAGACCCCGGTCTGCGTCGTTCCTGCAATATCTCTACTGTCACAAATGTGACATACAACCTTCATCATCCGCTCCTTATTCCTTGAGTCGAGTCCCGAAATGTCTGGTGGCGTCCTTCTGATCGTCCTCTTTGGCGCGTTCCTTCACGCGAGTTGGAACGCAATTGTAAAGGGAAGCGGAGACAAGTTCTTCGGCGCTGCCAGTGTTACCGGCGCCGCCGGGTTGATTGCTCTTTTCATTGTGCCCTTTCTGCCGCTGCCGAACCCGGCGAGCTGGGGCTACATACTGGCCTCAACCGTCACGCAGATATTCTACATGTCGCTGGTGGCTGCGGCTTATAAATCCGGCGATATGAGCGAAGCCTATCCGATCATGCGCGGCACGCCGCCTTTGATAGTGGCGCTGGTGAGTGGCCCGCTTGTCGGTGAGATCATGGGATGGCAAAGCTGGCTCGGCATAGCGTTGATCTGTTCCGGTGTGCTTGCAATGGCGCTTGATGCCCGACGCAGAAATCACGGCACATCAAGCCGCACGGCCTTGCTTGCACTGGCGAATGCCGGTTTCATTGCGAGCTATACGATTATTGACGGCCTCGGTGTTCGTGTTTCGGGCGAACCATTATCCTATACGTTGTGGTTGTTCTTGATAAATGCCATGCCGCTGACAGGCTGGGCCCTTTATCGCGAACCGGACCGTTTCATCCAGTATCTGCGCAATCATTGGCGTCCGGCCATGATCGGTGGTGTTGGTACGCTCGGTTCCTACGGTCTGGCGCTGTGGGCCATGACCATGGCACCGATTGCCGTCGTGGCGGCGCTCCGCGAAACGGCTATCCTCTTCGGTGTGCTCATTTCGGCTCTGGTGTTGAAAGAAAAAGTCGGGCTACCACGTTTCGTGGCTGCCGGCTTTATTGTTCTCGGTGCGATTGCATTGCGCCTGTCTTGAAAATTTATTTCGTCACAGTGACAATCTTCCGGCAGAATTTCGTTTCTGCGAGAAGTCGCTTGGGATAAAAGGGCGTTATGAACCAGCACGCTCCCATCTCGAACATCAAAACAGGTCATTCGGCTTGTCCGCACGACTGCCCGTCAACTTGCGCACTCGATGTCGAAATTCTCGATGAGCGCACCATCGGGCGGGTGCGCGGCGCGAAGGACAACAGCTATACGGCTGGTGTCATCTGCGCCAAGGTGGCGCGCTATGCCGAGCGTGTTCATCATCCCGATCGCCTCAAGCATCCGCTGGTTCGCGCCGGTGCGAAAGGCGAGGGACAGTGGAAGCAAGCATCATGGGAAGCGGCCCTTGATCTTATCGCCGAGCGCTTCCTGAAAGCCGAGCAGGACTATGGCAGTGAAAGTGTCTGGCCATATTACTATGCGGGCACGATGGGGCTGGTGCAGCGCGACTCGATCAATCGCCTGCGCTTTGCCAAGCGCTATTCCAATCAGTTCGACAGTTTCTGCACCAACATGGCCTGGACCGGCTATTTTGCCGGAACAGGAAGCCTGACCGGTCCCGATCCGCGTGAAATGGCGAAAGCCGATGTGGTCGTGATCTGGGGCACCAACGCCGCTGCCACGCAGGTCAATGTCATGACCCACGCGGTCCGCGCGCGCAAGGATCGCGGCGCGAAGATCGTCGTCATCGACGTCTATGCCAATGCGACTGTCCGGCAGGCGGATATGGGCATCGTGCTGAAACCGGGCACGGATGGCGCCTTTGCCTGCGCCGTCATGCACGTGCTGTTTCGTGACGGCCTTGCAGACTGGGATTATCTGGAGCGCTACACCGACGACCCGAAAGGGCTGGAGGCGCATCTTCAGACCCGGACACCGGAATGGGCCGCCGCAATTACCGGCCTGACCGTGGAAGAGATCGAGGCGTTTGCCCATCTCGTCGGCAAGACCAAGCGCACCTATTTCCGCCTCGGCTATGGTTTTACCCGCCAGCGCAACGGTGCGGTCAATATGCATGCTGCCGCCTCGATTGCCTGCGTCACCGGCGCTTTCCTCCATGAAGGCGGCGGGGCGTTTCATTCGAACTCCGGCATCTTCAAGATGGACAAGCGCGAGATCGAAGGTCGCGCCATGCAGGATGTCGGTCTTCGGTTTCTCGATCAGTCGAAGATCGGTCGTATCCTGACTGGCGACGCGGAAGCGCTCTATGGCGGTCCGCCCGTCATGGCCATGCTGATCCAGAACACAAACCCGATGAATGTGACGCCGGAGCAGCGTCTGGTTCGCAAGGGATTTGCGCGCGAGGATCTTTTTGTCGCTGTGCACGAGCAGTTCATGACCGACACGGCGAAGATGGCCGATGTCGTCCTGCCCGCCACGACGTTCCTCGAGCATGACGATATCTATCGCGGCGGTGGGCAGCAGCATGTGGTTCTGGGACCGAAGCTGATCGAGCCTCTCGCCGATGCGCGTCCGAACATCTTCGTTATCAACGAGCTGGCAAAGCGTCTTGGCGTTGCGCATCTGCCGGGCTTTGATCTGGACGAGCGCACGCTGATCGACAACATGAATGCCAATAGCGACCTTCCACAATTCGACGAGTTGAAGGAAAAGCGGTTTGTCGATCTGCAGCCGCCGTTTGAGGAAGCACACTATATCAATGGCTTTAAATGGCCGGACGGCAAATTCCGCTTTCGTCCGGACTGGACCGGAAGCCCTTCGCCGAACAAGCCACCGGAAGTCATGGGCTTGCAGGGAGCGTTCCAGTCGATCCCCGAGTTTCCGGATTATTGGGAAGTGATCGAAACGGCGGATGCCGAGCATCCGTTCCGTATGACGACCTCACCGGCGCATAATTTCCTGAACTCGACCTTTGCCGAAACGCCAACATCGCTCGCCAAGGAAATCCGGCCTGAGTTGCTCATTCATCCTGATGATGCAGCAGAGCTTGGCATCGAGAATGGCGAGCGGATCGAGATCGGCAATCATCGCGGCGAGCTGGTGCTGCATGCCGTGCTGCGTGCCGGACAAAAACGCGGGGTCGTCGTGTCGGAGGGCATTTTCCCGAACTCGACATTCGAGCGCGGCGAGGGGATCAATATATTGATCGGTGCTGAACCTGCCGCACCCTATGGCGGGCTGGCAGTGCATGACACCAAGATCTGGATTCGAAAAATAAACTCATAAATATTTATCCAACAACGCCGGGGCGCATATATAGTTTATATATGCGCCCCGGCGTTGTTGTTTATTCGCGCTGCTCGTTAGCCGGCGTAACGCAGTCTCAGCTTGGAAACGCCCACAGCAGCATTCAGGCCACGCTGGCCCTGAAGCGAGATCGGCTGCAGCGAAATCGTCTTCCACGAACCGCCGGTCAGGATGTTGGTGCCGAAGCCGACGCCAATCGCTGCATTGGCGGATGCGCCGACATAACGGCCCTGAAGAGCGCCTTCCGGACGAACGGTCGGAGCCCATACGGCCCAGGCGACACGGCCGCCATTGATGAAGCCGACATCGATGCCGAGCTTGGTAATCGTCCCGGTGTAATGCTCAAGCGGCCCACGTCCACGAGCGGGTCTGAATACGCAGTCCACATCCTGCTGGCTGCCGATGATGACGCCGATGGCAGGAGAAATATCGCAGGACAGCGTGCCGACTTCCGAGCGCGGCTGGGTGCGACCCGAAGCGGGAGGAGCTACGTAGTCGGCAGCAATGGCTGGAGCCGTAACAGCAATGCCGGAAATAACGGCCATTGCCGAAAGGAAGGAAGTCGAAAAACGGAGAGACATGTCCTTGTCCTCTTCTAAAACACATATTGAAAGAGACGCTTACACGACTCTTAACGAGATTTGCCGAAGCAAGTTCCGTTACGAGAGGGAATTAGAGCTTTTTGCGGGAAATTAAAGTTTTATTAACAAAAAAATTGGGCTGTGATTAATTTGTCGCGCGCTATCACGCACTGAGAACCATCGCACCGGTGAAATCCGGCTGGTTGCCTCGCTCACCGGCAAATTTGTGTAGGGCCAGCGCATAGAGCTGATGCTCTGCTTTCAGAACGCGGGCTGCAAGCGCTTCGGCATTATCGCCAGCGAGTACTGGTACCGCCGCCTGTGCCAGAATTGGACCTTCATCCATTCCTTCCGTCACCAGATGAACGGTACAGCCTGCGACTTTCATGCCCGCATCCAGCGCGCGCTGATGGGTATGCAGTCCGGGGAAAAGCGGCAGCAGGGAAGGGTGAATGTTGAGAATGCGACCTTCATAAGGAGCAATGAAGCGGCCTGACAGAAGACGCATGTAGCCAGCAAGGCAAATGATATCCGGCTGCAACGCGGCAAGCGCTTCCAGAATGGCATCTTCATGCGCATCCTTCGAGGCGTACTCCTTGCGCTTGAAAACCTGCGTGGCAATACCGGCAGCCTGCGCCTTGGCAAGGCCGCCAGCTTCTGCCTTGTCGGAGAAAACCGCCACGACTTCTGCTGGGAAATCGGCCGCTTCAGCGGCGCGGATCAGCGCCTCCATATTGGAGCCGCCGCCCGAAATGAAGATGACGACCCGCTTGCGGCTCATAGCGAAAGCGTGCCCTTGTAGATGACACCGTCCTTTTCACGCTTCACCATCCGGCCCAGCGTGACGACCTTTTCGCCTTCAGCGGCAAGGGTAGCCACGACTTCCTCGACCTTCTCAGGCTTCACGACGGCAATCATGCCGATGCCGCAATTGAACGTGCGCAGCATTTCGTTCGGCTCGACGCCGCCCGTCTTGGCAAGCCAGGAGAAAACCGGCGGAACGGAAATGGACGCAAGATCGATTTCGGTAGCAAGACCTTCCGGCAGGACGCGCGGAATATTGTCCGGAAAGCCGCCGCCAGTAATGTGCGCCAGCGCCTTGATACCATCCGAAGCGCGGATCGCAGCGAGGAGCGGCTTCACATAAATACGTGTCGGGGTGAGCAGCGCTTCACCGAGCGTCGCGCCCGGCTGGAACGGTGCATCGGACTTCCAGCCGAGGCCGGAGAGTTCGACGATGCGACGCACCAGAGAAAATCCGTTGGAATGCACACCCGAGGAAGCGAGGCCGAGTATGACGTCACCTTCGGCAATGTCACCGCGTGGCAGTAGACGATCGCGTTCAGCCGCACCAACCGCGAAACCGGCAAGATCGTAATCGCCGTCGCGATACATGCCGGGCATTTCAGCGGTTTCGCCGCCGATCAGCGCGCAACCGGCCTGCCGACATCCTTCGGCGATGCCCGCAACAATATCGACACCCTGATCCGGCGAAAGCTTGCCCGTCGCAAAATAGTCGAGGAAGAAGAGCGGTTCTGCACCCTGCACGACGAGATCGTTGACGCACATGGCAACAAGATCGATGCCGACCGTGTCGTGCTTGTCGGCATCGATGGCGATCTTCAGCTTGGTACCAACGCCGTCATTGGCGGCAACGAGTACGGGGTCCTTGAAGCCAGCAGCCTTGAGGTCGAACAGGCCGCCAAAGCCGCCAATCTCTCCGTCCGCACCGGGGCGGCGCGTGGAACGCACGAGCGGCTTGATCTTCTCGACCATCAGGTTACCGGCATCGATGTCGACACCAGCCTGCGCATAGGTCAGGCCGTTCTTGCCAACTGGCTTATCGGCGGACTTTTTTTCCATGGTCATGGCCTGCTCCTGAAACTGGGTGCTTATCCACGCGTTGTTTAATGCATTTTCGGCAAAAGCGTGTAACGGTTTTGCTCAGGAAAAAATGCGATAAACAGAGAATGTGCGCGCAATGGCACGAGACGGCGCTGCCCGCAAGGCCACAAAGCCGGAAAAGAGCGAAATAGCGCAGGATTCTGCCTGGAAACACGATGGATCATTCTTCTTGCGATAGAAGGTTGTGTTTCGTCAGGCTTTTCGCACAGACATTGCAATCCTCACGGACCGTTCTAACTTGTTCCCGGTCGCACTAACATATCCGTAACGCCATTCTGCTATCAGGACGGCTTTATCCAATACGTTTCCTGGAAAATAAAACGCCTATGGTCAAGAAACCGACACCCACGCGCTCGAGCGCCAGCCGAACGATCCGTCAGTCGGAAGCGACAGTTCGCGATGGCGACATTCACGTCAATGTGGAAGTCGGCGCGCTGACTGGCTCTTCGGTACGCCGTCAGGCGATATTCTGGGTTGGAGCTGTCGCAGTCTTTGTCCTGTTCCTCGTCGTATTCAGTTCGGTCCTGCTGCCCTTTGTTGCTGGAATGGCGCTGGCCTACTTTCTCGACCCTGTCGCAGACAGGCTGGAACGTTTTGGCCTTTCACGGCTTGCTGCCACGATCGTGATCCTGCTCATCTTTCTGATGGCTCTGGTCCTCGGTCTGATGATTGTCGTACCGATTCTGGCCACGCAGCTTGCTGACTTTATTTCAAAAATCCCCGAATACATCAGTCAGCTACAGTCGCTGCTGGCGAATGAGGATTCGCAATGGCTGAAGAAATATATCGGCATTGACAGTTCCGTCATTCAGCAGAATCTGAGTTCCTTGCTCCAGCAGGGCGCCAGTTTCATGTCGACCTTGCTCCAGTCCCTGTGGAATTCGGGGAAATCGCTGATCGATATTGCGGGCCTTTTTGTCGTGACTCCGGTGGTCGCGTTCTACATGCTTCTGGACTGGGACCGCATGGTCAGCCGCATCGATTCATGGGTGCCGCGCCGCCAGCTTCACACCGTGCGCCGCATCGCACGTGAGATGAACGCTGCCGTCGCCGGTTTCATTCGCGGGCAGGGAACGCTCTGCCTCATTTTGGGAACCTATTACGCAATCGGTCTTACCCTGACCGGGCTCAATTTCGGCCTGTTGATCGGTTTTTTCGCCGGTCTCATCAGTTTTATTCCCTATATCGGCTCCTTTGTCGGCCTGGCGCTCGCCATCGGTGTGGCGCTGGTCCAGTTCTGGCCAGACTGGATCATGATCTGTGCCGTCGCAGGTGTTTTTTTCCTTGGTCAGTTCGTGGAAGGCAACATCCTCCAGCCGAAGCTCGTCGGGTCATCCGTCGGGCTGCATCCGGTCTGGCTCATGTTCGCTCTGTTCGCCTTCGGCTCGCTGTTCGGTTTCACCGGAATGCTGGTGGCTGTGCCCGCAGCGGCTGCAGTCGGGGTGCTTGTGCGGTTCGCTTTGAATAGCTATCTCCACTCACCGATGTATGATCCTGCCTATCATCAGCCGAACCCCGATGCCGGGCCGCTGATCGAGGCAGGCGAGAATGCGGGCAAAGAGAAATGAGACTGGGTCGTAACCGGGCAGGACTTGGAACAGGATTTGCAGGAGGCTGCGATGCGTGAGGCACCGCGCCAGATTCCGTTGAATCTTGAGCATCAGCCCGGTTATCATCGGGAAGACATGATCGTCACCGGCTCCAACCGTGCCGCCGTCGATCTGATCGATCGCTGGCCGAACTGGCTGTCGCCTGTCACGATTCTTGCCGGCCCCACAGGATCGGGCAAGACGCATCTGGCCGAAATCTGGCGCGCCGGAACGGGTGCGCTTCTGGTCGATCCTTCGAATATCACCGAGGAAGCCGTGAACGGCGCTGCCGAATATCCGGTGTTGATTGATGATATCGGTGCGGCGCCTTTCGATGAAACCGGGCTTTTCCATCTCATCAACAGTGTTCGGCAGAATGCGGCTCAGGGGCTTGGGCCTTCTCTGCTCATGACCTCCCGCCTGTGGCCAGCCAACTGGAACGTCAAACTCCCCGATCTTGCCTCGCGTCTCAAGGCTGCAACCGTGGTGGAAATTGCAGAACCGGACGATCTGTTGCTTTCCGGGGTCATTCACAAGCTTTTTGCGGACCGGCAGGTGAGTGTCGAGCCGCATGTCGTCGCCTATCTGGTGAGCCGGATCGAGCGCTCGCTTTTGTCGGCGATCCTGATCGTTGACAAGCTCGACCGGGCGGCGCTTGAGCAGAAAAGCCGCATCACGCGCACGCTTGCCGCACAGGTTCTGGCGGGCAGCGAACAGCCGGATCGCTGAGGATGAAGATAGCGGTTACCGGGGCGGGTGGTTTTATCGGTAGCGCACTCACTCAAATGCTGGGCAGGGAAGGGCATGATGTCCTGCCTCTGTCCCGGAATGAACTGTCTGATCCGGATTTTTCAGGTGTGGAAACGGTCGTTCATTGTGCAGCTCTTGCTCACCGCACCGGCGCAGAACGACCGGATGCAGATACATTCGATGCGGTCAATCATCGACTGGCCGTGGAACTCGCCACCAAGGCAAAAGCTGCCGACGTAAAGCGCTTCGTGTTTGTATCCACGATCTATACGATTGCCGGAAACCCGTCGCCGCTGACGCCCGACATGCCGCTGAAACCGCGCGATGATTATGGGCGCGCCAAGGCAAAGGCGGAAGCCGATCTGCGCGAAATCAACGGGATTGAGGTCGTCATCGCGCGCCCGGTTCTCGTTTACGGTCCCGGAGCGCGGGCGAACCTGATGGCCTTGATAAAGCTTTGCGATAGCGGACTGCCGCTGCCGTTCGGTCTGGCAAACAACAGGCGCAGCTTCGTGTCACTTGAGAATGTCGCCCGCGCGCTGACATTCTTAAGCGTTGCGCCTGCGGAAAAGGTTGCTGGGCAGGTGTTTCATCTTGCCGAACCGCAACCGCGTTCCACAAAAGAGCTCGTAACGAAGCTGCGTGCTGCCTTGGGAAAACCAGTGCGCCTTGTCCCTGTTCCGCCGATCTTCATGCGAATCGTGCTTTCTGCAGCGGGCAAAAGCGGTCTTTACGACCAGCTTTATGGCGATCTGGTCGCAGACAGTTCGTCACTGATTGAAGCAGGATTCAATTATCTGCCGGGCGACCGGCAGCTCGAAGCAATGGCGCGTGGTCTGGATTAATTTTTCTGGCCGACAGCTTTGGGCGGTTCCATGCGTGAATGCGCTGGATTTGGAGCCTGTTTTGGTGCGGCTGCCGTTGCAGTTTGTGTCTTCCTGGCAATCGAGCCGGTTATCAGGCTTGCGCTGTCCGGCTTGTTGCGTCCGCCGACGAGCTGATCTTCATGGACCCAGCCGATCATGTTCGTCTTGGGGACGATCACGCGATGCCAGCGTCCGGTCTTTCCATAGGAGCGCATCTCACGACCTTTTTCCACGACACCGATAGACGGTGACTTGTTCCAGGCATTCTTATGAATGGTGAGGCGTGACTTGGCATAAATCACCGATGGGGAGCTTGCCGGAGTGTTGACGCCACGCGGCGGCATTGAGCGCAGCGCAGCGGCGGGCGGGGATACGACAACCTGATTTGTGGGGCGCGGCGGGGTGGCGGGCTGGATTGCAGCCTGCTGCACCGGCTTTTGCGGTGCGGGTGCCACAATGGGCGCCGATGGACGCGGCACAGGGCCGACAGCAGCGCCATAATCCTTCGACGGAGCCTTGCTTTCGGGGGCTTTGTTGGTGACGGCCGCCTTTGGCTCGGTTCGTGCTACCGGCTGTGTGCTCGGCTTGGAGGCGGGGCGCTGGAACAGGGCTGTTATCGCGGCTTGCGGGCTCTTGTGCTGGGAGGTTGCCCACAGGCTGAAGGCACCAAGACCCAGGATTGCGGCAAGCGCGAGAACGGGGGTGGACGCGCCGGAAGACTTGCCCGACGACTTGGCCGAGCGCTTTGTGGAGCGCTTGGGCGAGCGGGTGGTGCGTTTTCGTGCAGCCATCGTCTGTCTCCTGTTCGAATCGCGATGGGGAGACGCTACCAATTGTTCCTTCGCATTTGGTTACCGCAGCATCTGGTGGGTGCAGCCTGAACGATGAAGCGGAAACAAAAAACGCCGCTTTCGCGGCGTTTCAAGGTGGATTGGTGAAGACTTACTGGTGCCCAGACGTCTTGTCATCGCAAGAGGTCTGGCCGGAAGCCTTCTCCTGCTGCCGTTGGTTGGCTTCGCTTGCTTCAACCGCGTTGCGCAGCTCTGCCCATTCGCGTTCATGACGACGATAAAGCTCGTCGGAAACAGTCTGGATACCCATTTCGGTCCTCCGTTTTATCTGGTGACCCAAATAACATAGCGGAAGCGGAAACGTTGCATCACAAAGCGTAAGCGTTTGAAATCTTAATCGGTTTATATGTTTATAACTTTGTTTCGATCTCAATTTTCCTGAATGGAAACACCACCTTCTCCGATTTTCATCTCAATTCCGGCGGGTTTGGTCTCTTCACGATAGACATAAACCGCAAGACCCGCAGCCACGACAATCAGCGCGCCAATAATCAGATAAAGTCCGTTTCTATTCACATTCAGTCTCCAGTCGGTTGATAATGAAGTGAGAACGCATGCACGCGCGATTTGGTTCCCCCGAAGAGGCTTTCACGAAAGGCTTCGCTGAAAAACAGAAACCCACGCGAGGGGTGCTCGCGTGGGTTCGCCTTGTGGTCACGTCACGTCAATGCGTGATGGCCGGTAGTGTTTCGGTCGGAACCATGGAGGTGAATGGCGGCAGATAGGCCTGAGCCATCACCAGAAGGCCGACGAGCGCGGCAAGCGCAATGGAATGGAAGAACACATAGCGCAGGATCTTCGATTCATGTCCGTACCACTGCGTCGCGGTCGAGGCGACGACGATGGACTGAGCGTCGATCATCTTGCCCATCACGCCACCGGAGGAGTTCGCCGCCGCCATCAGGACAGGCGACAGTCCGAGCTGTTCCGCTGTGATCTTCTGCAAGCCGCCGAACAGGACGTTCGACGCCGTGTCGGAACCCGTCAGCGCAACGCCGAGCCAGCCAAGCATCGCTCCAAAGAACGGGTAGACCCAGCCAGTCTGGGCGAAAGCGAGGCCGAGGGTCGCATCGGTGCCTGAATAGCGCGTGACATAGCCAAGCGCCAGCATGGCCGAGATCGTGATCAGCGAGAAGCGAACCACATAGGCGGTCTTGCCATACTCCTTCAGAAGCTTCAGCGGGTTGAAGCCGAGCACCAGTCCGCCGACCACAGCCGAGAGCAGGATACCCGTGCCGGTGGCTGAAAGCAGATTGAGCGTATAAATCGCAGCTTCCGAATGCGCTTCGGCAACGACGGGTGGAACCTTGAACACCAGGTTGTGCAGATAGGGGATCGGCATTTTCCAGATCCAGAGCGAATCGAGCCATGTCCGGATTTGCGGCGTGCCCCAGAGGAACACGAACACCGACAGGATAAGCCAGGGAGTCCATGCCCGGAAAACGGTTCCGGTGGAATGTTTGGGCGGTGCCGCCAGGGGTACCGAATCCTCTTCGCCCTCCTTGCCGGTCGATGTCCAGATCCGCTTCGGCTGCCAGATGCGCAGGAAGCCTGCGAGAGCTGCCATCGAGCAGATCGCAGCGACCACATCCACCAGCCAGGGCCCGTGGAAGTTGGATACGAGATATTGTGGAATGGCGAAGGCCACGCCCGCGACCAGCAGCGCTGGCCAGACTTCCAGCATGCCTCTGCGTCCGGCAAATGCCCAGATCAGCCAGAAAGGCACAATGACGGAGAAGAGCGGCAACTGGCGTCCGATCATTCCGGAGAGCTGCAACAGGTCGATTCCCGTTACAGCCGAAAGCGCGATGACCGGTGTTCCAAGCGCGCCAAAGGCGACTGGCGCCGTGTTGGCGATCAGTGAAAGGCCAGCCGCGGGCAGGGGAGCGAAACCCAGGCCCATCAGCATCGCAGCCGTCACGGCGACAGGTGTGCCGAAACCGGCGGCACCTTCGAAGAAGGCACCGAACGAAAAGGCGATAAAGAGAAGCTGGAGACGACGATCCGGCGTGATACCGGCAATGGAATCACGCAGAATATTGAATTGGCCGGTCTGATCGGTCAGCCGATAGAGAAAGATGACGTTGAGAATGATCCAGCCAATGGGCAGAAGACCGTAGGCGGCGCCATAAACGGCAGTGGCACCGGCCATATCGGCCGGCATTCCGAATCCTACGACCGCAATGACAAGCGCCGTCAGAAGACCAAGTATGGCTGCGGTGTGCGCTTTGATGTGGAAAAAGCCGATACCGCCCAGCAGGACGACGATTGGCAAGGCGGCAAGCAATGTCGACCAGAACATGCTCCCCAAAGGGTCATAAACTTGATTCCAGGGCATAGGTCCTCCCTTCCTGGATGTGATGCAGTTTCTCTCCTTGATATCGAATGTGCCGTCGTAATTTTTTCGACGGTTATGCGATGAACGGCCATCCTCTCCCGAATGGCAGTTGAATTACGAAGTGCTAATTTATGTAGGCAGATAATTGGTAAGATTACTTTACCAGCGCTGTCAATTCGCTGATTCTGCTACTTTCGGACGGGAAAGCGCCCCGGTTGCTTGCAGGTGGCGCGGTCTCTGCTGCCCCAAGTTGCATTCCGGTGGGAAAAGCATCGGCATATTGAGAATGAGGAATGGGAAAAGGCGGCTCTTCCGGCCATCCTGTTCGGATTGAAAGGAAAAAGCGCAATCTGATAAATTTGCCTCTTGCTTTATCTCGTTTGATTATCTAGTGAAGCCGCACCCGCTTAAAAGCGACGGAGCGTAGCGCAGTCTGGTAGCGCACCTGATTTGGGATCAGGGGGTCGCAGGTTCGAATCCTGCCGCTCCGACCATCTTCCCCAAGATTTGAATTGATCGATATATAAATGCCTTGGCTCAGGCTGTGGCGTGCGTCTTTATCGCGTTGACATGCATTCGCGTGTAAACTATTGGCTTGGTGGATTTTCAGCTCCTGTGTGGAGCAAGAGAGTAGTTCAGGGTTCTTCAAATGGTTGCACGTATTTACCGTCCAGCTAAGACTGCAATGCAGTCCGGTCAGGCTAAAACAGACCAGTGGCTTCTGGAGTTTGAGCCGGAAAGCCCGCGTATGGTCGAGCCATTGATGGGCTATACCTCTTCCGGCGATATGAAGAGCCAGATTCGACTGTTCTTCGCCACTCAGGAAGAAGCTGTTGATTATGCAAAGCGCAACGGCATCGCATACCGCATTATCGAGCCGAATGAGCCGAAGCGCCGCAAGGTTTCTTATTCGGACAATTTCCGTTTCGACCGGACGATACCCTGGACGCATTGATTGCCTGTATGACCTGACGATTGCTTCAGGTCGGGCATTGCGATAGTTCAGCAAGGCTTTGCTGGAAAAGCCTTGCATTCATCGAAGTATTTCGACCTTTTTCGAAAGGCGAGGTCCCGTAGCTCAGTTGGATAGAGCGTCAGCCTTCTAAGCTGAATGTCACAGGTTCGAATCCTGTCGGGATCGCCACTTCGATTTTTCACCCCTTTAACGTTCTGAAATGCCTTAGCCTTTTTTGCGGTGCGACACCTTGAATTCGAGGTGAAGGCTGGCACGGTGTCGCGAAATTTTCTCAATGGCTTCCGCAGCACGATCCGTAGGGTTGACTATGATGTGCAAGAGGGGGTTGCTGAAGAGAGTTCGGCTGTGCTGGCAATGGCGACAACCCTCATTCGCCTTGATGGAACCATCGACCAATTCGAAGCGATGCTGCTCTTGAAGTTCAACGAAGCTGGCCTTGTCACCCTATGGCACGAAGTTACCCGATGGCACCATAAGACACCGCGCGGCCATCCAGCAAAGATAGAACGAGAGAACGCCGCAAAGCACTTCGCGGCGTTTCCGTTTTTGTTGCCGTGTCAGTTATTGCCCATGCGGGCCGTCCGATCCACGCTGTCTCATGTAAACCCGCGGCCCATGATTGCCGGGACGTCCGTGCCAGTTGGGACGGTCACGCCATCCACGACGATCCCAATGTCTGTCCCGATAGTACCGGCGATCGCGATACCAATAGTCGTCACGATCATTGAGTGCAGAACCTATGGCGACGCCAGCGATAAGCGGAATGCCGATGAGCGCTGCTGTTCTGCCGAAATCATCGGAATAACCGCCGGACGATCCCTCTCGAAATGCCAGATAGCGCGAAGACGCCCAGCCATAGGTCGGGCCGTAGCTGACCTGGCACCAGCCATAGCCGGACGTGCAGCCCTGCACGGTCACTGGCGCTCCGCCGGGGATGGAGCCCAGCGTTGCATAGCGCGTGCCGGGGCCGGTGCGAATATTGAGATTGGTGGTGGATATAGCGTTCGCCGCCTGCGCTGCGCCCGCAGCAAATACACCCACAGCAATAAGGGCGGCTTTGAGAGCAAGCTTCATCGGAGTTCTCCCTGAACTGTCTCTATTGCTTCTAAAACGATACCGGCGAATGAAGGTTCCAATCCGGGCGGACAGGTTGTGGATGTTGAACAACAAAAAAGCGCCGGAGAACCGGCGCTTTCGATGATCCTTGCTGATTGCTGGGACTATCGCCTGCAGCGAGCCACATACATGCGGCCGTGACGGTCGCGATACTGGCAATTGCCGTTGCGCAGTTCACGCACCAGCAGACCGCCCAACGCGCCCGCGCCGGCACCGATAAGCGCGCCGCGTCCGCCACCGGCAATGCCGCCTATAATGGCACCAGCGCCGGTGCCGATCGAAATATCCTTTTCCGTGGTCGTGCAGCCCGTTATTGCGAGCAAAGCAACCAGCCCAAGCGCCACTTTCCGCATCCCTGTCTCCTCCTGAGAAAATGTCAGATAAAGCTTAAACGATTGATTTCGTGTTCGGTTGCGTCGGGACTAATGGGTCCGTACGAAAAATATCGCAAACCGTAACAGCGTCAATGGCGACGATGGCGCAGGATGACTGCAATGGCCAGCCCGGCCAATCCTATCGCGATAACGCCTTGCAAAATGAAAACCCAGTTCATCATGATGTAGTCCTCTGACACGTAACCCCATTAAGGGAGTGCGCATGAATTTGGCCTCTTCCTAGCGCATTTTAGACGGATGGGAAATGCATGTTGACGGCTTGGGACGAGGGCGTATCGCGAAAAGTGTGAAGCGGTTTTCGGACAGGGTGCGGGTTCACGAAAACTAATCATATGAAATCATTAAATTTATTTAATGGGAGCATTCACTTGGCATTCACATTAGCAGGCGTATTTTCGCTTCATCGAACATAACAAAGGAAGCCGATATGAAGCCGATCGTTATTGCTCTTACTGCCTTTTCCTTCCTCGCAGCGCCTGCTGCGATGGCACAATCCTATCCGTCGCATCATGGCAAGCCGTCTCACAGCCAGATGCACAAGGGCGGTCCGAAATATGACGCGCGTAAGTATGACAACCGCCGTCACCAGAGCTGGAAGAAGGGCAACCGTCTGCCGCCAAACTATCGCGGTCACGTCGTGAACAACTATTCGGGCTACAAGCTGCGCAAGCCGCCGCGCGGCTATCACTGGGTCAAGGTCAACAACGATTACATGATGATCAGCATCGCAACCGGCATTATTTCATCCATTGTCGCGGGCCGGTAAATCAGTCGCAGTGTTGGAAGAAAGGCGGCCAATGGCCGCCTTTTTCATGTCTGCACCATCAGTTCTCCGGTCCGAAATACTTGGCTTTCAGCTTAGCAACATCTTCATTCTCATGGGCGCTGATGATTGCTACGCTCGCGGGTTTGACAAGTTCACTATGACGCGGAAAGGCAAAGCCATATTTATCCGGACTGAATATATTGCCGACCAGATCGACAGGCTGATCGGCGTGCTGGTGGGCGTAATATTCCAGGACAGGTCCGTCGCCCACGATTGCCGCAATTTCATCGCTGACGAGTGCGTTTACGGCTTCCGGCATATGGTTGAAAGGCACTGTCGCGATGGAGCGGGATTTCAGGAATTGCTCGGCGACGCTGCCTGCACGTACGCCAACGGATTTTCCCTGCAGGTCGGAAAGGCTCGAAATGTTGTTGTCGATATGGGCGATGGTCATCACGCTTGTAATCGATGAGGTCAGGTAGGCGATAATCGCTATGCCGAATACCATCCAGAACGTTTGCCAGATGCGCCCCATCCAGCCGAACAGGTTTTTCCGCGAGGTTTTGCCAGATGTTGCAATGGAAACGACGTGATGGAAGCTTTCCGCCAGTCCCTCGCGCCAGCGCTTCGGAAAGCCTTCGTCGAAACGCCTGTCGAAGATCGTCAGCAATACAGTGGCGGCAATGAGGATACCTAGAATCCAGCCATAGGTCACCAGATGCCCTGCATCATCAAGTCGATTGATTAAATCGTCCCAGCCGTTGCCCGCTTCGGTATGCACCATGATCCGCAAGCCCGCGTCAAACCACGGATGGGTGAAGTCGACGATCTCGGCGCGCTGCTCTGTGATGGTCAGGTTGGTGACGGCGGCTTCAACCTTACCTTCCGATACGGCTTTTACCAGTTCAGTATAGTTCGGATATTCCACATATTGCGAAGCAAGGTTCATTCGCGTGGCGATATCCTGCCAGATATCTATTGCCATACCGGAATATGCATTGCCCTGCTTATTGACGAACGGCTCGCTGACATAGACGCCGACCTGCACCGGTTTGGGTGCTTGCTGGGCATACGAAACCGATGAAATCACCACTAAAAGTAGAATGAGAAGTGATCTGTGTAGGCTATGATTGATAAATTTCTTTACTGGCATCAACGACAAAGCAGTTCCCCATAAATTCCAGTACTTACCGCAATTTAGAAAAGGCCGATATTTTAATTATATTAATATTTACTTCCATTGGAACCAGAATATTTCTGGTACTATTATTATTAGTATATTCTAATTTAATCTGTTGTCTGTTCCACGGGGGCATGGAACCGAAAGCCTCCTGTTCAGTTATTGCGGCTAACAAGCCGAATATTCCAAGACGGCTGAAGAGGGGGTCATGGAGAGTATCGACAATCCGGATTCTGCGGTGCGTTCTGTCACGACTGCACCACCACGCCTGCCGACGCTGGCGGCAATGGCCGTTGCCGTTGCTATTCTCTATTTTGCAAAAGACGTCTTTCTCCCCCTGGCCATAGCCGTGCTGCTGACATTTGCACTGGCGCCGATTGTCGCCTTTCTGCGCAGGGCAGGTCTGCCGCGACTGTTTGCCGTGATTACCAGCGTGGCGGGTGGTTTCCTGATCGTGGCTGTATTCAGCGCCGTGGTTGCCTTTCAGGTCTCCGAAGTCGGACAGAATATCTCGCTCTATCAATACAACATCATCGAGAAGATCAGGACCCTCAAGGAAGCAAGCTCCGACAACAGTTTCTTTGACAGGCTCAACCGCTTTGCCGAGCGCATCGGCACTGAAATCAACAGACCCGAACAAAATACACAGGCTCTGCCTTCCGACCAACCGGAGGAAAAGCCGCTCCTCGTCCAGATATTTGCACCGCGCCATCCGGTTGAAACGCTTCGGAGCATCATCGAACCACTTATCGGCCCGCTGGCGACAACGGGTCTTGTCGTTGTTGTTGTGATTTTCATGTTGCTCGAACGGGAGGAACTGCGGGATCGCTTCATAAGGCTGGTCGGCTATGGTGATCTTCACCGCACAACCGAAGCCTTGCAGGATGCGGGAAAGCGGGTTGGTCAGTATCTGCTGACCCAGCTTGTGGTGAATATCACCTACGGTGTGCCTCTCGCTCTCGGGCTCTGGATACTGGGTATTCCGAACGCGGCTCTGTGGGGCATGCTGGCGATCGTTTTGCGTTTCGTCCCCTATATCGGTCCGGTCATAGCGGCGATCCTGCCGCTGTTCCTCGCCTTTGCCGTTGCTCCGGGCTGGAGCTTGTTGCTCTGGACGATCGGGCTTTTCGTCATCATCGAGCTTCTTATAAACAATGTGATTGAGCCGTGGCTTTATGGCTCTCGCACCGGCCTTTCACCGCTTGCGATCATTGTATCTGCCATCTTCTGGACATGGCTGTGGGGGCCTGTCGGACTTGTACTGTCAACGCCTTTGACGGTCTGCCTCGTGGTGTTGGGACGTCACGTGCCGCAGTTTGAATTTCTGGAAATTCTGTTTGGCAACGAACCTGTGCTTGATCCGAAAGAACGTCTGTATCAACGCCTTTTGGCTGGCGATCCGGATGAGGCTACGGACAATGCCGAGGAAATGCTGGAGCGCAAGTACCTGGTCGAGTTTTACGGCTCGGTCGCTATTCCGGCGCTGTTGATGGCAGAACGGGACCGTCTCCGTGGCGTTCTGACCGAGCCGCAACTTCAGATCGTTGCCGAAAGCACGAAGACGCTGGTGGCCAATCTGGAACAGATTGCAAGTGAGGAAGAAGGCGATGACGAAGAGATAGCGATTGAGAATCCGGACGGTGATGACAGTGCTTCCGATCTTGAGCTTCCTTCTGGAGAAGGCCGGTCGCTTCTGACATTCGGGGGCAGGAAAGGGCTCGACGATACGGCTGCGATCATGCTGGCGCAGGTGCTTGCCGTACAGGGCGCTTCAGCAGAAGCCGTCGCGCATGATGCGCTGAAACCGGCAAATCTCAGGGCGCTGGACATTTCCGGAAGGGATACGCTGATTATCTGCTTTCTGGATCGGCAGGCGGCGCGCCACGCCCGGTTTGCCGTACGCCGTCTGCGACGGCTGCGGCCGTCTGTGCGTATAGGCGTGGTGCTGTGGCATGACCCGAACGAAGCGCGTTCCGCTGACCGTGAAGAACTGCGGGAAGAAATACAGGCGGATTTCGTTGCCTGCACCATGATAGAAGCTGTTGTGGAAGGGCTCTCCGAAAGAGAGCCTAAACCCTTGAAGACGGCAAAAAAGACGGTTCGAGCGCGGTCACGCAAGATGACCGCTGCAAAACCGGCTTAGATCGCTGCAAAACCTTTTTCGAGATCTGCAATGAGGTCCGGCACGTCTTCGAGTCCGATCTGTAGCCGGATCACCGGCCCCGGATAGTCGCCCTTTGCTACTGTCCGGTCATTGAGACGGACATGAACGGCGAGGCTTTCATAGCCGCCCCAGGAATAACCAAGGCCGAAAATCTTCAGTGCATCGAGGAACGCATGCGCTTCTTTCTGGTCGCCACTGGCAAGCACGAAGGAGAAAATGCCGGAGGAGCCGGAAAAGTCACGCTTCCAGATTTCATGGCCGGGGTGGCTTTCCAGTGCGGGATGCAGGACACGGTCGACTGCCGGATGGCTTTCAAGCCATCGCGCAACTTCCATGGCACTCTTGCGGTGATGTTCCAGCCGCACGCCCATGGTCCGCATGCCGCGCAGGATCTGGTAGGTATCGTCAGCCGACGTGCACAGTCCAAGCGTCCCGTGGGTTTCCAGAAGCTGCGGCCAGCATTTTTCATTGGCCGAAACCGTGCCGAACAAAATATCGGAATGGCCGGATGGATATTTGGTCGAGGCATGGATGGTAATGTCCACGCCGAAATCGAGCGCCTTGAAATAAAGCGGGGTTGCCCAGGTGTTGTCCATCATGACGATGGCGCCGCCCTTGTGCGCTTCTTCAACGATGGCCGGAATGTCCTGCATTTCGAACGTGTTCGACGCAGGCGATTCCGTAAACACCACTTTGGTGTTCGGTCGCATCAGCTTTGCGATGCCGGAACCGATCTCCGGATCGTAATATTCGACGTCCACGCCCATGCGCTTCAGGATGGTATCGGCAAAATGACGGGTCGGATTGTAGATCGAATCGACAAACAGCGCATGATCGCCCGGCGACAGGAAAGCGAGAAGCGGAATGGTAACCGCTGCGAGCCCGGATGGAACGCAGACAGTGCCCGCCGAACCTTCCAGCGCGTCAATTGCTGTGCAAAGTGCATCGCTGGTCGGCGTGCCGCGCGTCCCGTAGGTATATTTCTGGCCGCCGGTCACCATCGTTTCCGCATCTGGAAAAAGCACAGTCGAGGCGCGGACAATGGGTGGATTGACGAAGCCATGATAGTCGCGTGGCTGATAACCGTCGTGAGCGAGCCGTGTGTTTATACCCAGCTTCTCTGTCTTGCCCTGCTGCTTAGTCACGAAAATGCCTCCACACCATGTTGCATGCTATCCCACTGATTCTCGCCGCCGATTCTCGCCCGTCACTTCTCGAAAGAGAGCATTCTGCCGGGTCGCATCAAGGTCGGCTGCGGCAAAAAGATCTGCGATTCCGTTTGCGGCGGAAACTTTGAATACTTGGATAGGATGCGCGCGTTCTGGATGCAACCTCGCGCGCTGTTTGTTGCGTAAGAAGCTTGTGAAAGGATATTTCCAATATGGTGGCGTCAAGCACGGGAAGCATTTTTCTTTATCCCTTTCGCGCCGCGATTGAACTCCTTCAGGCTCTTCTGCGCCCGGCCGACAAGGGCACGCCGTCCTCCTGGACGCTTGAAATGACCGCAATCGTCGTGCTTCTGCCTTTCATCATACTCGTGCTGCATCTGTGGGATGCGGACATTATTCGGGTCACGGCGAAAAGCACCAATCTCATCATGGAATTTCTGCGGGCGGTCACAGATGCGATTCGCACCATAGTCTGGCTCGCGATATGTATGGTCGTGTGGCTCGTCACGGCGATGCTGCTCTCGCCGAAACTGCGTGCCGGTGCAAGGCCCTGGTTCGTGAAGCTCCACAGTTGGGCAACGCTCACGTTGACGTCAATCGTCGTCGCGAGCATTCCCGTTGAGATCGGCAAACTCGCCATAGGCCGGGCGCGCCCGTTTCTCCTTGACGATGTGGGGGCTGCCTATTTCTCGCCCTTCAAGGGGCAGTTTCTTTATGAGAGCTTTCCATCCGGCCATTCCATGATGGCGGGCATCATGATGGTTTCGCTTTGGATATTCCTGCCACGCTGGCGCATCCTGACTGTCACCGTATGTATTCTCTTCGGGATCAGCAGGCTTGCGGCGGGCGCGCATTATCCGACTGACGTTCTCGCAGGTCTGACAATCGGCTTCGTGGCGACCTGGTGGGTTGCCCGCTATATGGCGACGCGAAATATTATTTTTTCTTTGGATGATGAAAGCGCAATGCCGCGCGTTTGATTTCTACCAAGGGTTGTCAATAGTGTCGTGTATCTTGGATGGTAGTGATAAATAAGTATTTGTATTAAATGAACTAAATTGCTGTATCTCACATGGGTGCGGTAAAGGTTTCACCTGTGAAGGGCTCTACCCAGAAATCGGGAAACCGTGTAAATTTCTGAATATTTCTCCCTCATCTTTTTGAGACGTCTGTACACCGGACTACGTTAATGCCTTGACCAACGGCAAAATTTCGCCTTCGATACGACTTGTGAAGGCGACAGGTTTGTCACTGCGCTCAAAAACAAAAATCGAAGACCGGATAGCGGTCTCGGGCGAGGGCAATCTGCTGTAGGCATGGGCTTGGGAGGTCACGCGGCTTTTCCAATGGGTTTATGCAAAAAACAAAGCAACAAGAGACGCTATGGGCCAACGGTTCGGCGTTCTCCAGGGAACAAAAAAGGTTGCAGGCCAGATGAAAAAAACTCTTATGACGGGTGTATTGGGTGCAGCGGCGCTGTTTGGTGTCGCTTCGGGAGCATCCGCAGACACGCTTTCCGATGTGAAGGCGAAAGGTTTTCTGCAGTGCGGCGTTAACACGGGCCTGCTTGGATTTGCTTCGCCCAACGACAAGGGCGAGTGGTCTGGCTTCGATGTGGACTATTGCCGCGCTGTGGCTGCTGCGATTTTCGGCGATGCAACCAAGGTGAAGTTCACGCCGCTGAACGCCAAGGAACGTTTCACGGCCCTGCAGTCGGGTGAAGTGGACGTTCTGATCCGTAACACGACGTGGACCATCAGCCGCGACACTGCGCTCGGCCTCGATTTTGCTGGCATCAACTACTTTGACGGCCAGGGCTTCATGATCAATTCGAAGAAGCTGTCGGGCATCAATTCCGCATTGCAGCTTTCCGGTGCGTCCATCTGCGTTCAGGCTGGTACGACAACCGAGCTGAACATGGCCGATTATTTCCGCGCCAATAAGATGGAATATAATCCGGTTGTCTTCGAGAAGATCGAAGAAGCCAACGCGGCCTACGACTCCGGTCGTTGCGATGCCTATACGACCGACCAGTCCAGTCTTTATGGGGTTCGTCTGGCGCTCGCCAATCCGGACGATCACGTCATCTTGCCAGAAATCATCTCCAAGGAGCCGTTCGGTCTGACCGTTCGTCAGGGCGATGCCAAGTGGGCGGATGTCGTTCGCTGGACGCATAATGCGCTGCTCAACGCCGAGGAATACGGCATTACGCAGGCCAATGTCGAAGAGATGAAGAAATCCGACAATCCGGACATCAAGCGTCTTCTCGGTGTAGAGGCGGATACCAAGATTGGCACCGATCTCGGTCTCGACAATGACTGGGTGGTGAAGATCGTCAAGGGCGTCGGCAATTACGGTGAAATTTTCGAGCGCAACATCGGCGCCAGCAGCCCGCTTAAGATTGCACGTGGCATCAATGCCCAGTGGAACAAGGGTGGCCTGCAATATGGCATCCCCGTGCGCTAACGGGCGTTATTCTCCAGACTGATCATCAGGCGGGTGCAGTAGCACCCGCCGGATTTGTCGGCTCTGCGGTTTGTCCGTTTGCTAATGCCTCCGCATCTGGCGGGCATTTGAATGCTGACAAGCTGCTTTTCGGAATTCAACCGCGTCTTGCAGGCCCGCAAGCTCGAGATGAGCCTGTGCAGGGGACGGCAAGACCGAACGGTTCGGCATTCAACGCCTCGACGTCAGAAACTGCTCCGCAAATGCGGCCAGCCGTTCTTGTTCGAGGTCGATGTGGCCGGCCGAGAGGCACAGGAAACATATGGCTTCCTATTCTGCAACTGAACGTCGCCAGGACAGCGGCGGAACTTCGCTCCTGTACGATCCGCGAATTCGCGGCATCTTCTATCAGGTCCTTGTCTTTGGTGCGGTCATTGGCGCAATCTACTGGATCGTGGGCAACACGATCACCAATCTGCAGCGCGCAAACATTGCTTCCGGCTTCGGTTTCCTCAATGGTCGCGCTGGTTTTGATATCAGCCAGACGCTCATTCAGTACAACAGCGATTCAAACTATGGCCGGGCTTTTCTGGTCGGCCTTGTAAATACGCTTTATGTTGCTGCGCTCGGTGTCGTCACGGCATCGATCCTCGGATTTCTGGTTGGCATCGGTCGGCTTTCGCACAACTGGCTGATCCGCAAGATCTGCACGGTCTACGTAGAAGTCTTCCGCAATATTCCGCCGCTGCTCGTCATCTTCTTCTGGTATTTCGGCGTCTTGTCCGTCCTGCCGCAGGCCCGCGACAGTTTTGCACTTCCGCTTGGCACCTACCTCAACAATCGCGGCTTCTTCATGCCTGCGCCTGTTTGGGGCGAGGGGGCATGGCTTCTGCCCGTGGCGCTTCTCATCGGCATCGTGGCTTCTGTTATCGTTGCACGCTGGGCAAAACGCCGCCAGATGGCAACGGGAAAGCCTTTCCATACGATACGTGTATCAATTGCATTAATTATCGGCCTGCCAATATTGGCGCTGATTGCGACGGGCTTTCCGGTTTCATTCGACTTGCCGAAGCTCGGAACCTTCAATCTGACGGGCGGGGCACAGATCAAGCCGGAATTTCTGGCGCTGTTTCTGGCTCTCTCCTTCTATACGGCGTCCTTCATCGCTGAAACGGTTCGCGCCGGTGTTCTTGGTGTCAACAAGGGGCAGACCGAAGCAGCCTATGCGGTCGGGCTTCGCCCCGGTCAGACGATGCGTCTCATCATCGTTCCGCAGGCGCTGCGCATTATCATCCCGCCGCTCTCGAGCCAGTATCTCAACCTCATCAAGAACTCGTCGCTCGCTATCGCCATCGGCTACCCTGATCTTGTCGCGGTTGGCGGAACCATCCTCAACCAGACCGGCCAAGCGGTCGAAGTCGTGGCGATCTGGATGGTGATCTACCTGGGCATCAGCCTGTTCGTTTCCGGCTTGATGAACTGGTTCAATGCCAAGATGGCACTGGTGGAGAGGTGACAATGGAAAACGCAGATCTCCAATATGTGCGTACACAGCTTGTGGATGGCGAAGCACCTCCGCGCTCTGTTCAGGGCATTTCTCACTGGTTCCGCGTCAACCTGTTCGCAACGCCGGTGGATGCCGCGCTAACCGTTCTCGGCCTGTTGGCCGTGGCATGGTTCCTTCCGCCGATCATCGAATGGCTGTTCGTCAACGCCGTGTGGACCGGTACGGATCGCACCGCCTGCCTGACTGTCGCGCAGGGCGGCGCGCAGCCGGAAGGGTGGTCGGGAGCCTGCTGGGCATTCGTGAATGCGAAATACGAGCAGTTCATCTATGGCCGTTATCCGATTTCAGAACGCTGGCGTGTCAATCTGACCGCGTTGATGTTCGTTGTCCTGCTCGTGCCGCTTATGATCCCGAAGGTTCCGAACAAGGCTCTCAACGCGATCTTGTTCTTCTTCGTGTTTCCGATTGTCGCCTTCTTCCTGCTGGTGGGCGGATGGTTTGGTCTTCCCTTCGTGGAAACGCCACTCTGGGGCGGGCTTCTGGTCACGCTTGTCCTGTCCTTCGTGGGCATTGCCGTGTCGCTGCCATTTGGCATCGTGCTTGCACTCGGACGCCGTTCAAAGCTGCCTGTCATCAAGACGTTCTCGATCATCTTCATCGAAATGGTGCGTGGCGTTCCGCTGGTGACGGTGCTGTTCATGGCCAGCGTCATGCTGCCACTGTTCCTGCCGCCGGGCGTTACCTTCGACAAGTTGCTGCGTGCGCTCATCGGTGTGGCGCTTTTCGCTTCGGCCTATATGGCGGAAGTGGTGCGCGGCGGCCTTCAGGCCATTCCCCGCGGGCAATATGAGGGTGCAGATGCGCTGGGTCTCAGTTACTGGCAGAAAACGGGACTGATCGTCCTGCCACAGGCGCTGAAACTGGTGATTCCGGGCATCGTGAACACCTTTATCGGTCTCTTCAAGGATACGAGCCTCGTCTACATCATCGGCATGTTCGATCTTCTTGGTATCGTTCGCCAGAATTTCTCGGATGCCAACTGGGCTTCTCCACAGACGCCCGCCACCGGTCTGATCTTTGCGGGCTTCATTTTCTGGATTTTCTGTTTCGCAATGTCGCGATACTCTATATTCATGGAACGACGGCTCGACACGGGTCATAAACGATAAGAATAAAGGGAATAATGGAAATGAGTGCACAAAGTGCCCTGTCGCAATCCGAACTCGAAGTCGATCGTTCGAAGATGCAGGTTTCCAAAACCGATGTCGCCATCGAAATCACTAACATGCATAAGTGGTACGGTGAGTTTCACGTGCTGCGCGACATCAATCTGAAGGTCATGCGCGGGGAGCGCATCGTCGTGGCAGGGCCGTCTGGCTCCGGCAAATCGACCATGATCCGCTGCGTCAACCGTCTGGAGGAACACCAGAAGGGCAAAATCGTCGTCGACGGCATCGAATTGACCAACGATCTCAAGAAAATCGATGAAGTACGCCGCGAAGTCGGCATGGTGTTCCAGCACTTCAACCTCTTCCCGCATCTGACCATTCTGGAAAACTGCACGCTGGCACCAATCTGGGTGCGCAAGATGCCGAAGAAGCAGGCGGAAGAAGTCGCTATGCACTATCTGGCCCGCGTGAAAATTCCGGAACAGGCCAATAAATATCCGGGCCAGCTTTCCGGCGGCCAGCAGCAGCGCGTGGCGATTGCCCGCGCATTGTGCATGAACCCCAAGGTCATGCTGTTCGACGAGCCGACCTCCGCTCTCGATCCCGAAATGGTCAAGGAAGTGCTGGATACGATGGTGAGCCTCGCCGCCGAAGGCATGACCATGATCTGCGTGACGCATGAAATGGGCTTTGCCCGTCAGGTTGCCAACCGCGTGATCTTCATGGATCAGGGCCAGATCGTCGAACAGAACTCGCCGAACGAGTTCTTCGACAATCCGCAGCACGAACGCACCAAGCTGTTCCTGAGCCAGATCCTGCACTGACCCGGAATTCCAATCATGAACTTAGAGCATAATCCGACCGGAGTGAAACGAGGATCGATAAGATTATGCTTGAAATAGAAGAAGTTAGAGCGCCGATCTGATCCAATCAGATCGAAACGCGCTCTAAAACACCCGTCAGAAAATCTGGCGGGTGTTTTTTATTTATTCCTCGTGCGGACCTTCGCAGAACTGGATGCGATTACCGAAGGGGTCGATGACCGTCATCACGCGGCCCCAGGGTTCATGTTCGATCCCCGGTCGCATGAAGCGGTAGCCGCGCGCACTGATCTCCTTATGCAGTTCCTCAACGCCCTGCATACGCACAAAAATGTTGGCGCCGGGGCTTCCGTCGCCGTGATGCTCGCTGAGATGCAGGACCAATGCGCCGCGAGAAACCTGCATATAAAGCGGCATTCCCTCGGCAAATCGATGCTCCCAATCCAGAGTGAACCCCAGAAAACCGAGATAGAACTCACGGGCTTTTTCTATGTCGAACATACGAAAGATAGGACAGGTCTGCTCAAACTGGATTGCCATTCTGAAACGCCTTTGCGACTGATAGTTCAACGAACGGGAGAGGCAATTCGTGACTGATTTTCAATGGGTGGAGAAACTCGCGCCTGAGCAATATCGCGAATTTCATGAGTTTTATAGTAGAGAATGGTGGACGAAAGAACGTACGCTTGAAGACGTCACACATATGCTCGCGCATTGTGATGTGCTTCTTTTCTGCCTTGACGCGGGAGGCGAGATCGCAGGCTTCGCCCGCGTTCTCAGCGACTTCACTTTCAAGGCGCTGATTTTTGATGTGATTGTCTCGGAACAGCACAGGCGACAAGGGCTGGGACAAGCCCTTGTCGAACGCGTTCTCAGCCATGAAAAACTGAAGCGCGTAAAAAGCTTCGAGCTGTATTGCCCGGAACGGCTTGTGCCCTTCTACGAAAAGCTCGGCTTCGTAAAGGGCGCATCCTCGCTGCTTTTCAACCAGCGTTAGAACGGTTCCAGTTAAAACGGAACCGTTCGATCTCTTTGTTTTCAAGCATTATCCTATGCAAAACTGCTTCGCACTTTGCTGGAAATGCGCGAGTTCAATCTTCCACAAACCGGCGTAGGCGCTGGAGTGCGTCATCCCACTGGCTGGAAACGGTCGCGAGATAGGCGCGAGCATCGACAAGCGGGGCGGGGTGCAGACGAAACCTGCTTTCCCGTCCCACCCTTTCCCGTTCGACCAGTCTTGCCTGTTCCAGCACTGACAGGTGCTTGGTGACTGCCTGCCGGGTGATGCTGCCATTTTGCGACAGCACCACAATCGAACGGCTTTCGCCATCGCTCAGGGTTTCTATGAGCGCCAGCCGGGTCGGATCGGCTAGCGCTGCAAAAACGATGGAGATGTCCGTACCTGTCATCTCTGCCCCGTCATGCATTTTCGACGTGTCTTTTGATATTGCCAACCTGCTCCTCCCAACCACCTTCGTTCATTCTCAACGCCAGCGGTCGGCGTTCGGCAGGCAAGGCGTCGAAACCGCTTTCGACGACCGTCAGCCGCGTTCCGGCTTCGACAGGCTCCAGTTTGAATTCCACCAGCGTCGGCGGTTCCTTGGAATAGTCGATGCTCCGGTCTATGGCGTAGGGATGCCATGTGAAGGCGAAATAGGTTGGAGCTTTCATTTCTTTGATAAAGGATTCCCAAGGCTCCTGCTCGAAACCGGGATAGGTGATGTGTCCTGACGAGTGGGTGCCGACGATGAACGGCCCGTCGAGCTTGACCTGAAACCAGCTTCCGAACTCTTCGTGATCGGTGAGGGCGCGCCATACGCGGTCAATCCCTGCATGAATGTCGATGGACTTCACGATGCGGTCTGTATTGCTTGCAATAGTCATGATATGCATCCTCCGTAATTGGCAACTCAACGGTTGCCAATATAAAGCGATCGAGAAAATACGCAACTAAAAAGTTGCATATTTTATTCCGGCGCCGGAGCCTTATCGGGAAGCGGAAACAATGTCACAAATTTTTCCGCCAAGGCGCGGTCGCCTATGACTTTGAGAACATTGGCAGTTTCCAGAGCGGAAAGAGGTTGTCCGCCATAGATCGCGGCAGCCAGCATCCGCGGCGAACTTTCAAAATGCAGATCGTATTTCTGCGCTATGCCGCGCTCTATCCGAATCCCTTCATCATCCAGCCGGGCGGTGAAATCTTCTCCGTCCAGACGGAGACCGATCACGGCGCGCATACCGAGGGACCTGTTATGATCCATCATGGTTCGCAGTGAAAGCAGGAAGGAAGCGGTTGAAATCGGGAGGTTGGGATCGTGCTTTGGCGAACGTGCGGCCCAGCGGCCCAATGTCTGAAGGATAGGTTCGCTCTCATAGCCCCACTCGGTCAGTTCGTAGACCTGCACCGATGCCGGAGGGGGGAGTTTCGTTTTGCGCAGAATGCCAGCCTCTTCCAGCCCTTCCAGCCTCTGCGTAAGGACATTTGCACTCACGCCCGGCAGATCAGCCCTCAGATCGCTGAAACGTTTGGGGCCGAACATCAATTCGCGCATTACCAGAAGAGACCAGCGCTCCCCAATTAAATCAAGGGCATGGGCCGCAGCGCAGGCGTCGTCATAACTGCGTTTGGCGGCTGGTTTCTCGGGCTTAGTTACTTTTTCTAACTTCATGGTTGCTAATTATAACTTATCTGCCATTATGCACAAGCGAACTTTGAGTTCTTCCAATGCCAACTGCGTGAATTGCCTCACGCTCGGAACGCTCAAGAATCGAATGCATACCGGGCCTGAGACACATGGCTCGACCTTATCGCCGGGGGAGGCGGGCAGGCGATAGATAATCGTAAAATAAGATCGGGCCGCATAGCCCGCCAACGGAGGAAATCTCATGCCGAAAATGATTTTCGTGAACCTGCCAGTGAAGAATGTTGCGAACTCCACCAGCTTCTACGAAGCTATAGGTGCCACGAAAAACCCGATGTTCTCGGACGAAACAGCTTCCTGCATGGTCTTTTCGGACACCATTCACGCGATGATCCTTGACCACGAAAAATTCAGCCAGTTCACACCGAAGAAGATCGCCGATGCCAACACAGTCAGCGAGGTGCTGATCTGTCTATCTGCGGAAAGCAAAGCTGAAGTCGATACGACGGTGGAGAAAGCGGTGAATGCTGGCGGAAAGGCCGATCCGGGGCCGAAACAGGATTACGGCTTCATGTATGGACGCAGCTTCGAAGATCTTGACGGTCATATCTGGGAGATAATGTGGATGGATATGGAAGAAGCCAGCAAGGTCATGGGGTAGAGTATTCCAGACAATAGAAAAAACAAACACTTGGAGCGCCCTGCGTCCTTACGGGTGCACAAAGAACGCTCCACTCTTCTAACCCTTTAAAACTACGCATCGCCCCGAAGATCGATTTCGATTTTCGGGCCGATGCGGCAGGGAGGAGAAAATGTCAGGTCTGACAATCTGTCTCTGGTTCGACAGGCAGGCAGAAGAAGCGGCGAACCATTATGTCTCGATTTTCCGTGCCTGCGGAAGACCGGCTTCCGTCGATGGTTTCATCCGGTTTGAGCATGCACACAAGCCTGAAGGCACCGATGTGGTGGTTGCGAATTTTACCCTCGACGGGCAGCCGATATCGGGCCTCAACGGCGGGCCGACCTTCAAGTTTTCCCCGGCAGTCTCACTTTTCGTCCAATGCAAGGATCAGGTGGAACTGGATATGTTCTGGGAGAAGCTGATGGAGGGTGGTGCGCCAATGGAGTGCGGCTGGCTGACGGACAAATATGGCTTCTCGTGGCAGGTTGTGCCGCAGATGTTGCTGGATGTCCTGCAGAATGGCACTGCCGAACAGCGCCAGCGGGTGGCCGATGCCGTTATGAAGATGGTCAAGCTCGACGTTGCGACGCTCGAAGCAGCACGCGACGCGGCTTAATTCCGTACGGCCGCAATAGCATTATAGCCATAGAGCCAGTCCAGATCCTTCAGGAAACTATCCGAGCTGCGTATGGCAAAAAGTGTGTTGCGGCCAAGCGCGAAAATGCCGGTGGCGTGATAGGCGAACCTGTTCAACTGACCGCGCTTGGCGACTGCTGTGATCCGTTCCTTACGGGCGATGTCGAACCGCTTCAGTCCTGCTTCGCGGTTGCTGCTGTCCAGCGCTTCGGCAAGCGCTGCGGCATCCTCGATCGCCATAGCTGCGCCCTGCGCAGCAAATGGTGTGACCGCGTGCGATGCGTCGCCGAGAAAAATCGTCCGGTCGGGCCCGACGAATTGAGCGTCGGCCATTTCAAAAAGCGGCCAGTAGGTCCATGCATCGGCTGCTGCCAGTACATCGCGAACGGGAGCGCCCCAATCCGCGTAGATGGAGCGCAGACGCGCCGGGTCGCCGGTTCTCGACCACACTTCGCCGGGGTTTTCGCCCGTCGTTATCGCGACGAAATTGACGAAATTGCCGTCCTTGACCGGGTAGGCGATGAAATGCGCCTGTTTGCCCAGCCATGCGGAGACGGCATTGCTTGTCGCAATAGCGGACGAAAACGATGTGGGCAGGGCTTCGGAAGCTAGGGTCGTGCGCCAGGCAATATGGCCGCTGAAGCGTGCCTTGCTGTAACCGGCCTTTGACCGCTCATCCGACCAGACGCCGTCGCAAGCGATCAGATAGGCGGCATCGAGAAATTCTTCGGAATTGCCGTGGCGGATGGTGGCTGCCACGGCGCCGTTTTCAGCTTGATGGCTTGTAATTTCAGCGCCGAGGCTGATCTCTATGCCCGGCTCTTCGCGGCAGGCATCGAGCAAGGCGGATTGCAGATCGGCGCGGTGACAAACGACGTAAGGATGATGCCAGCGCTGACAAGCCTTGTCGCCGAGCTTCATTTCCATCAGCGGACGCGCTTTACGCCCATCCATGAGGTAGAGCGCCTCCGGCATTACGGCTTGCTTGGAAAGGCGGTCGGCAATGCCGAGCCGTTCCAGATGGCGCATTGCATTGGGCGCAAGCTGCAAGCCTGCGCCGACTTCCGAAAGGGTTTCAGCCTTTTCGACAAGCCGGACATTCCAGCCTCGCGCTGCCAGCTCCAGTGCGGCCGATAGACCGGCAACTCCAGCCCCGGCAATCAATATGCGCCCTTTGCTCATGTCGATGAGATCATCCGGCATTCTTATGAGGCTGTTTGGATTAAGCAGCCTTATCCGCAGGTGCTTCGTAAACGCAGCCAGCCGGAACGGTTTCGTCGGCATGGAGCTTGGCGTTGTAGCTGTAGAGCGTCGAGCAATACGGGCAAACGACTTCGCTTTCATCGCCCATGTCGAGAAACACATGCGGATGATCGAAAGGCGGGTTTGCACCGACGCACATGAATTCCTTCACGCCGATTTCGATGGCAGCATGGCCGGCGTCGTTTTGAAAGTGAGGAATGATGTGATCGGACATGATATGCTCCGGTTCTGGTCGATGGGCGGTATGAGCATGGTCTCGAACCGGGTGCCGGACAAGATCATGCATAGACATTGGCATGCGTGTACCGCGAAAGTCTTGTTTCCGGAAGCGTTTTCATCAATTCTGAGGACATTTCAGGCTAATTGCTATCAAACTGTCATATGACAGTCATAGGCTTATAGCGCATCCCGAAAAGTGCGAAGCGGTTTTCGGGATTAGATGCGCGTAAAGCCAATAGGCAGAGCCGGAATATTCCGGTGGAAGTCGGGACAGGAAAAATGAGCGAAAACAGCGTTATGGCGAGCGAAACCCCCAACGCGACTGAAGGCGGGATACACGAGATGACAGCCGGATTAGCCCCCAACCCAGCCATCGTTCCCGACATGGAAGCAGGCCCCGGTGTTCACAAAGCTTTGAACGGCGAGCTGATGCAAAGTGCCGACCGCTTCGTCAATCGCGAGTTTTCCTGGTTGCAGTTCAACCGGCGTGTTCTCGAAGAAGCCGCGAACATGCGGCAGCCACTGCTCGAACGTTTGCGCTTCCTATCGATTTCCGCCGCCAATCTCGATGAATTCTTCATGGTTCGCATCGCCGGTCTCGCCGCTCAGGTGCGCGCCGGTGTGGCGCTGCGCAGCGCCGATGGACGCACGCCGCAGGAACAGCTCGACTTCGTTCTGGATGAAGTAGGGCGCCTGCAGGAAGAACAGCAGCAACGTCTCCGGACGTTGCGCGAGGAACTGGAACAGGAAAACATCGAGATCGTCCGCCCATCCGCACTTTCAAAGCCGGAAAAGGAATGGCTTGAAAACCACTTCCTCGAAACGATCTTCCCGGTCCTGACGCCGCTCTCCATCGATCCGGCGCATCCGTTCCCGTTCATTCCGAATCTCGGCTTTTCCATCGCCCTGCAGCTTGCGCGGCGTGCCGACAATCATCCGATGACCGCGCTCCTGCGTATCCCGGTCGCGCTGAAGCGCTTTATCCAACTCCCGACAGACCAGCAGAACGTTTATCGCTTCATCACGATCGAGGACGCGGTGAGCCTGTTCATCGGGCGGCTTTTCCCCGGTTATGAAGTGCGTGGCGCCGGTACATTCCGCATCATCCGCGACAGCGATATTGAAGTTGAGGAAGAAGCCGAAGATCTCGTACGTCTCTTTGAGACGGCATTGAAGCGCCGCCGCCGGGGACAGGTGATCCGCATCGAGTTCGACGGCGAAATGCCGGAGGCTCTGCGTGTTTTCGTGGCAACGGAACTCAGCGTTTCGGAAAGCCGCATCAGCGTGCATGAAGGCCTTCTGGCGCTCAACATGATTTCTGAGATCGTCTCGATCCCGCGTGAAGACCTGAAATTCGTGTCCTATAATCCGCGTTTCCCGGAGCGTATTCGCGAACATGGCGGCGATTGCTTCGCCGCGATTCGCGAAAAGGACATTGTGGTTCATCACCCGTATGAATCCTTCGATGTGGTGGTGCAATTTCTGCGGCAGGCAGCCGCCGACCCGGATGTGCTGGCAATCAAGCAGACGCTGTATCGTACCTCCAATGACAGCCCGATCGTGCGCGCGCTGGTGGATGCGGCGGAAGCCGGCAAGTCGGTGACGGCGCTGGTCGAGCTGAAGGCCCGCTTCGATGAGGAAGCGAACATTCGTTGGGCGCGCGATCTGGAGCGCGCAGGCGTTCAGGTGGTGTTCGGCTTCATCGAACTGAAAACCCATGCGAAAATGTCGCTCGTGGTGCGCCGTGAAGACCAGAGGCTGCGTTCCTATGTGCATCTGGGCACGGGCAACTACCATCCGATTACAGCGCGCATCTATACCGATCTGTCGTTCTTCACGTCGGACGCGGATATCGCCCGCGACGTGGCACATATCTTCAATTTCATTACTGGCTATGCCCAGCCCGCCGAAGAGATGAAGATCGCGATTTCTCCCTTCACTTTGCGCGCGCGAATCCTCAAGCACATCGAGGACGAGATTGCGTATGCGAAGGCCGGACGTCCGGCGGCGATCTGGATGAAGATGAATTCGCTTGTCGATCCACAGATAATTGACGCTCTCTATATGGCGAGCCAGGCGGGCGTGCAGATTGATCTGGTCGTGCGCGGTATCTGCTGTCTTCGTCCGGGGGTTCCTGGACTGTCGGACAATATTCGCGCCAAGTCGATTGTCGGGCGTTTTCTGGAACACAGCCGCATTTTCTGCTTCGGAAACGGCAATGACCTGCCTTCAGACAAGGCTATCGTCTATATTGGTTCCGCCGACATGATGCCGCGTAATCTCGACCGCCGCGTGGAGACCCTCGTTCCGATCACAAATGCCACAGTGCACCAGCAAATCCTGTCACAAATCATGTTTGCCAACATAATTGATAACCAACAGAGCTATCAGCTACTTGCGGACGGCACCTCTCGCCGGATAGAAAAGGAAGCTGGAGAAGAAGCTTTCAACGCGCAGGAATATTTCATGACCAATCCTAGCCTGTCGGGTCGCGGAAAGTCGCTGAAGTCTTCGGCCCCCCGCCTTATCGCGCATCGCAAGCGCGCGCAGGCGGAAAGAAAAACGACTGCATGAGCGCAGCTTTAGCACAAGGCCGCCTGAAGGGACTCAAGCCCGTTGCGGTCATCGACATTGGCTCGAACTCGATCCGTGTCGTCATCTATGAAGGCATCGTCCGTTCTCCGACGGTGCTTTTCAACGAAAAGATTCTCTGCGGCCTTGGAAAAGGCCTGGCGAAAACCGGCAAGCTCAACGAGAAATCCGTTGAAGCGGCGCTTCGTGCGCTGAAGCGTTTTCGCGCACTCGCAGAACAGGCCGGTGCGGTTTCCATTCACGCGCTGGCCACAGCCGCTGCGCGCGAAGCGAAGAACGGCCCGGATTTCATCGCGCAGGCAGAGGCCATTCTCGGTCGTCACATCGAAGTGTTGTCCGGTAAGGAAGAAGCCCATTATTCGGCGCTCGGCATCATTTCCGGCTTCTACAAGCCGAAGGGCGTGACGGGTGATCTTGGCGGCGGCAGTCTTGAGCTTATCGCAGTGGATGACCATGAAGTGGGCGAGGGTATCACCTTACCGCTCGGCGGTCTGCGTTTGCAGGACATGTCCAACGAGAAGCTGCCCGAAGCAGCAAAGATCACACGTACGGAACTGGCAAAGGCGACGCTTCTGGAAGCGCATCAGGGCCAGGCTTTCTATGCGGTGGGCGGAACATGGCGTAACCTTGCCAAGCTGCATATGACAGCGAAGAACTATCCGCTGCATGTCATGCACGGCTATGAGATAAACCCGGTGGAAGCGCAGAGCTTCCTCAAGCGCGTTGCCAAGGGCAATCTCGACACGATGCGCGGCATCGAAGCGGTTTCGAAAAACCGCCGCCAGCTTTTGTCTTATGGTGCCACTGTGCTGCTTGAGACGATCCGTCTGATGAAGCCTTCGAAGATCGTCTTTTCGGCGCTCGGTGTGCGTGAAGGCTATCTGTATTCACTTCTGCCCAAGAACGAGCAGCGGCTCGATCCTCTGCTGGCCTCGGCAGACGAATTGTCCATTTTGCGCTCACGGTCTCCGCGTCATGCCCGCGAACTGGCAACCTGGACGACATTGTCCTTGCCGGTTCTTGGTTTCGATGAAACAGAAGACGAAGCGCGCTACAGGCAGGCTGCCTGCCTCGTGGCTGATATAAGCTGGCGCGCGCATCCCGATTATCGCGGATCACAGGCGCTGAACATCATTGCTCACGGCTCGTTCGGCGGTATCGACCATGCCGGGCGCTCCTTCATGGCGCTTGCCAACTATTATCGCCACGAAGGGCTGATCGAGGACGAGATTGCGCCGGAGATCATGCAGCTTGCCACACCGCGCCTGCGCGAACGGGCGAAGCTGCTCGGAGCCTTGCTGCGCGTGGTCTATCTTCTGTCGGCGTCGATGCCGGGCGTCATCCCGCGCCTTGTCTGGCGTGAGGAAGAAAACGGCATTGCGCTGGTGGTTCCGGGCGATCTTGCGGATCTGATTTCGGATCGTCCCGAAGGTCGCCTGCAGCAGCTTTCCAAGCTGACCGGAAAGAATATCTATTTCGCGGTTGGCAACGCGGCGATTGAGGGGATGCGGGAATGATTTAGGGGAATAGGGGAATAGGGGAATAGGGTGCGATCAGGTAGTGGACAAGGCAAGTAAAATATTTGCCTTGACCGAGAATAAGCTTTTTTTCCCTTACTCCCTTACTCCCTTACTCCCCTAACTCAACCGCCCTGATCCGCCGGTTCTCGAACTTGATGCCAATCTTGCCGTCGATGAGATCGAGCGCCTTCTGGCCGAAAACCTCGCGACGCCAGCCATGCAGGGCAGGCACATTGGCGTTGTCGCCTTCTGCGGCGATTTTGTCGATATCGTCCGAGCTGGCCACGATCTTTGCAGCGACGCCGTGCTCTTCTGTCACAAGCTTGAGCAGTACCTTGAGGATATCTGCAGCGGCGGCGCTGCCTTCAGGCGAATGCGACGGCTTCGGCAATTTCGGCAAATCTTCCTTGGGAATTTCAAGCGCGGACTGGATCGCGGCAACAAGCCCGGCAGCCTGTGCCGAACGCTCCCATCCCTTGGGGATCGAGCGCAAACGGCCCAGTGCTTCCGCGTCACGCGGCTGCTGCTGGGCGATTTCAGCTATGGTGTCGTCCTTGATGATGCGGCCGCGCGGCACATTGCGTTCGCGCGCTTCGCGTTCACGCCAGGCGGCGACGGACTGCATGATAGCCAGCTCGATCGGCTTGCGAACACGGGCCTTCACCCGTCGCCACGCATCATCCGGGTGCATGTCGTAGGTTTCGCGAGCGGTCAGCACTGCCATTTCCTCGTTCACCCACTCGCTGCGGCCTTCTTTGCGAAGTTCTTCCTTCAGATAGAGATAGATGTCGCGCAGATAGGTAACGTCGGCCAGGGCATAGTCGAGCTGCTTGTCTGAAAGCGGTCGACGGCGCCAGTCGGTAAACCGGGACGATTTGTCGATTTGCTTGCCCGTAACTTTCTGCACGAGCTGGTCATAGGAAATGGCGTCGCCGAAGCCGCAGACCATTGCTGCCACCTGACTATCGAAGACAGGTGACGGGATGAGGTCGCCGAGGTGGAAGACAATTTCGATGTCCTGCCGTGCAGCGTGGAAAACCTTGACCACCTTTTCGTCCGCCATCAGGCGGAAGAACGGCGCGAGGTCGAGCCCCGGCGCAAGTGCGTCCACGAGCGCCGTATGGTCCGGCGAAGCCATCTGGATAAGGCACAATTCCGGCCAGAACGTCGTTTCACGGATGAACTCCGTATCGACTGTTACGAAATCGGATTTGGCGAGGGCGGATACGGCCTCTTCAAGGGCCTGTGTGGTCGTAATCAGATGCATGTCTACCTTTTAGAGTATTTCCAGCAAAAGTGCGAAGCGGTTTTGCGTTGGATAATGCGACAAAACAAATAGACAAAGCTTTGTCGCTTGTCGCGAAATAATCAGGAAAGAGCTTCCACGGAACGTGCACATAGTGTTTTTTGTCGACACTTTACGTCAAGGTGGTTTAACACCAAAACCCGTAGGGAGTGCAGACTTGACAAAACCCGGTCAAAATGCGCTTTTCTGCGAGAATTTAAAGCGTTTCGTCAGTAAGTCCTGACTTATTATTCCAAAGGCAGAAATCATGCACCGTTACCGCAGCCATACCTGCGCAGCCCTTCGCAAGACGGACGTTGGTTCTAACGTTCGCCTTTCCGGATGGGTTCACCGCGTCCGTGACCATGGCGGCATTCTCTTCATCGATCTTCGCGATCATTATGGCATTACCCAGATCGTGGCCGACCCCGATTCGCCTGCCTTCAAGGTTGCCGAAACCGTTCGCGGCGAATGGGTTATCCGTGTCGATGGTGAAGTGAAGGCCCGCGCAGGCGATGCGGTCAATACGAATCTGCCGACCGGCGAAGTGGAAATCTTTGCAACGGAAATCGAAGTTCTGGCCGCCGCCAAGGAATTGCCGCTGCCGGTCTTCGGTGAGCCGGACTATCCGGAAGATATCCGCCTGAAGTATCGCTTCCTCGACCTGCGCCGCGAAACGCTGCATAAGAACATCATGAGCCGCACCAAGATCATTGCCGCGATGCGTCGCCGCATGACCGAGATCGGTTTCAATGAGTTCAGCACGCCGATCCTGACGGCTTCGTCGCCGGAAGGCGCACGCGACTTCCTCGTGCCAAGCCGTATTCACGAGGGCAAGTTCTACGCGCTGCCGCAGGCGCCGCAGCAGTACAAGCAGCTTCTGATGGTTGCCGGTTTCGACCGCTACTTCCAGATCGCACCTTGCTTCCGCGATGAAGACCCGCGTGCAGATCGCCTGCCGGGTGAGTTCTACCAGCTCGACCTTGAAATGAGCTTCGTGACTCAGGAAGAAGTCTGGGAAACGATGGAACCGGTCATGCGCGGCATCTTTGAAGAGTTTGCCGAAGGCAAGCCGGTGACGCAGACCTTCCGCCGTATCGCCTATGACGACGCGATCCGCACCTATGGTTCGGACAAGCCGGACCTGCGCAACCCGATTGAAATGCAGGCTGTGACCGATCATTTCGCCGGTTCGGGCTTCAAGGTCTTCGCGAACATGATCGCCAACGATCCAAAGGTCGAAGTCTGGGCCATTCCGGCCAAGACCGGCGGCAGCCGCGCATTCTGCGACCGCATGAACTCCTGGGCGCAGAGCGAAGGCCAGCCGGGTCTCGGCTATATCTTCTGGCGCAAGGAAGGCGACAAGCTTGAAGGCGCAGGCCCGATTGCCAAGAATATCGGTGAAGAACGCACTGAAGCGATCCGCAACCAGCTAGGTCTTGGCGACGGCGATGCCTGCTTCTTTGTTGCCGGTCTGCCGTCCAAGTTCTACAAGTTCGCAGGCGATGCCCGCACGCGCGCCGGTGAAGAACTGAACCTCGTCGATCGCGATCGTTTCGAACTGGCCTGGATCATCGACTTCCCGTTCTACGAATGGGACGAAGACAACAAGAAGCTCGACTTTGCGCACAATCCGTTCTCGATGCCGCAAGGTGGCATGGAGGCACTGGAAACGCAGGATCCGCTGTCGCTCAAGGCTTACCAGTACGATCTCGTCTGCAACGGTTTCGAAATTGCCTCCGGTTCGATCCGTAACCAGTTGCCGGACGTCATGGTCAAGGCCTTTGAAAAGGTCGGCTTGAGCCAGCAAGACGTGGAAGAGCGTTTCGGCGGTCTCTATCGTGCATTCCAGTATGGCGCGCCTCCGCATGGCGGCATGGCTGCCGGTATCGACCGTGTCATCATGCTTCTGGTCGGTGCGAAGAACCTGCGCGAAATCTCGCTGTTCCCGATGAACCAGCAGGCGCTCGATCTTCTGATGAACGCGCCTTCGGATGTGACACCCGCGCAACTGCGCGATCTGCATATCCGTCTGGCTCCGGTTCAGAAGAGCTAAGCGACCTTTATGAAATGTAAAAAAACCCGGCCTCGAGCCGGGTTTTTGTTAGGCGGAGAAAAGCCCGGTGAGGAAACTCCCGGGCTCTTTTATTTTAATCGTTGGCGTCGACGCTGACTTTCAGAAGCTGGATGATCTTCGTCGGGTCCAGCGATGCCGTAGCAACGATGGAAGCGAAGGTCACTGGCTGGTCCGGCGATGCGCTGATGGTCAGCGACTTCGGATCATCGAAGAACTTGTCAGATGCTGCCTTGAGCTGCTGGGCAAATTCCGGGTTCTTCAACTGTGTCGCCATCAGCGGAACCATCATCTTCATCTGCTGGCCAAGCTGCGTGCCATCGGCGCCCTGCTGTTTGCCGTAATAATCAAGAAGCTTCTGGGTCAGGGTTTCGTTGTCGAAGCGGATCGACAGGTTCTTCAGGTTTAGCTGTTCTGCCAGACCCAGAATGGCAAGACCGGCAGCGTCCTTGTCTGCATCGGCCTTGCTCATGTTTTCCTGCGTCTTCTGGACGGCTTCGAGGAAAGCCAGATCATACCCACCGAGGCTGCCGGTGATGTTGATCTTGCCGAGTTCCTCTGCCTGAAGCTCCAACTGGTCCAGCGATGTGTCACCCGAAGCCGGCGACCAGCTACCCTTGGAGTTCAGCGAGCCGTTAAAGGTGTTCATGTCGAGCGGTGCAAGCGGGTTCTTGCCGTCCTTTTCAAAGGTCGCGTCGATATTGGCGATGGTCCAGACATAGCCGATCTTTTCGGCCTTGTTGGAGGTGTCGAGCGACAGGTCGAAACCCTTCACCGTGGCGCCATCCGTGCCGGGCGTGCCGAACTGGATTTCGTCGATCTTCAGCTTGTCATACATGACCATGCTGTCGAGCGGGCCCTTGGCAGTTTCCGACGGGATATGGACGTTCTGCATCGCAAGGCCCTTGATCTCGGCCTTGTCGTTCTTGTCTTCCTGTCCGGCAAAGGCGAGATCAGGCACGATGACCTGTTCGATGCTGTAGCCGCCGTCCGGCGCATCCTGAACGTTCTGGAGCGTAATGTCACCGAGGGCGGTTTCTTTTTCGCCGATCGTCGGCAGCTTGATCTTGGTGCCCTGGAGCACGATGTCGGAGCCGTTCGCCTGAACATTGGCGAAGCTCAGTTCGCCACCCTGTTTTGCGTAAAGTGCCTTGATACGCTCGGCGACTGCATTGGCGTCGGCTGCCATGGCCGCGCTGCCGAAAATAAGCGAAAGCGCTGTACCGGCGGCCAAAACACGTGCCGCTGGCTTGATATTGACGAAAACCTGCATTCGAAGCTCCTGCCTAGTCTTTAATGTAGCGCGGCATTCATAGGCGGAAATCACGCGCAATAACAACATGATTTGCTCAGCCTGTGATTGCAGCAGGGGAAATTTACCTCTGGCAACTCTATAGGACACAAATGGCGGCAGGATTGCGACTATTACACACTACAGCATCGGCCCAAAAATCAGAATCGATTTTTGGGAAGCACGATGCGTAGATTCAAAAAGTTAGGGCGACCTTTGTGCGTCCAAAAGGACGCACGACGCACTAATGTACTGGATTGGTTCTCCGTAACTCTTGCTGGCGAATCGCGCAGTTGGTACTGAGAGATATGGGAAAAAGTCTGATTCCGCCGGGTGACGGCGAAGAACACATCGAACGGGTCGATCTCAAATCGGCTCTCGAGGAACGTTACCTCGCTTATGCGCTGTCGACGATCATGCATCGCGCGCTGCCGGACGTGCGCGACGGCTTGAAGCCGGTGCATCGCCGCATCATGCACGCCATGCGTCTGCTGCGCCTCAATCCCGATCAGGCCTACGCGAAATGCGCCCGTATCGTCGGCGACGTGATGGGTAAGTTCCATCCGCACGGCGATGCGTCGATCTATGATGCGCTGGTGCGTCTGGCGCAGGATTTTGCTGTGCGTTATCCGCTCGTCGACGGGCAGGGCAATTTTGGCAATATCGACGGCGATAACGCTGCCGCCATGCGTTATACCGAAGCGCGCATGACGGAAGTGGCGACGCTGCTGCTGGAAGGCATCAACGAAAACGCCATCGATTTCCGTCCGACCTATAATGAAGAGGATGAGGAGCCGATCGTTCTGCCGGGCGCCTTCCCGAACCTGCTTGCAAACGGTTCGGCAGGTATCGCGGTCGGCATGGCGACCAATATTCCGCCGCATAATGTGGCGGAGCTTTGCTCGTCGGCGCTTTATCTGATCAACCATCCCGACGCGCCGGTAGAGGAACTTGTTACCTCGCCGGAACAATGGGAAGAACTGAAGCGTGAAGCCGAGACCGATCCGGCTGCTCTGTTGAAGTGCAAGGTGCGTGGTCCGGATTTCCCAACCGGTGGCATCCTTGTCGAAGAGCACGGCAATATCCTCGATGCCTATCGCACGGGTCGCGGCGCATTTCGTGTTCGCGCCCGCTGGGAGAAGGAAGAGGGCAATCGCGGCACCTGGGTGATCGTTATCACCGAAATTCCCTATCAGGTTCAGAAATCGCGCCTGATCGAAAAGATCGCCGAGCTGCTGCTGGCAAAGAAACTGCCATTGCTCGACGACATTCGCGACGAGTCGGCGGAAGACATCCGTATCGTTCTGGAGCCCAAAAACCGGACGGTCGATCCCGAATTGCTGATGGAATCGCTGTTCAAGCTGACAGAGCTTGAAAACCGCGTTTCACTCAACATGAACGTGCTGTCGCATGGCAAGGTGCCGAACGTCCTTTCACTGGGTTCAGTTCTGCGCGAGTGGCTCGACCATCGCAAGGAAGTGCTTGTTCGCCGTTCCGAATACCGTCTGGCAGAAATCGAGAAGCGGCTGGAAATCCTTGGTGGTTTTCTGAAAGCCTATCTCAATCTCGATGAAGTCATCCGCATCATTCGTGAAGAGGATGAGCCGAAGCAGGAACTGATGCGGACCTTCGAGCTGACAGATAATCAGGCCGAAGCCATTCTCAACATGCGCCTGCGTTCCTTACGCAAGCTTGAAGAGTTTGAAATTCGCAAAGAATTTGACGGCTTGAGCGCCGAGAAGTCTGAGCTGGAAGGCTTGCTCGCTTCCGGCACACGCCAGTGGAAGAAGATCAGCGCTGAAATCAAATCTGTCCGCGAGAAATTTGGCCCGACGACCAAGCTGGGCAAACGCCGCAGCACTTTTGCCGATGCGCCGACGCATGATCTTGAGGACATTCATCAGGCGATGATCGAGCGCGAGCCGGTCACCATCGTGGTTTCGGAAAAGGGCTGGCTGCGCGCCATGAAGGGGCATCTGGCCGACTTCTCGACGCTCGCCTTCAAGGAGGGCGACAAGCTCAAGCTCGCTTTTCATGCCGAGACGACCGACAAGCTTCTGTTCTTCACGACGGGCGGCAAGTTCTTCACCATCGGCGCGAACACGCTTCCGGGTGGTCGCGGCCATGGCGAACCGATCCGCATCCTTGTCGATATGGAAAACGATCAGGATATTCTGACGGCCTTCGTTCACGATCCATCTGCGAAACTGCTGCTCGTCAGCCACGAGGGTAACGGTTTCATCGTTCCCGAGAACGAGGCGATCGCCAATACCCGCAAGGGCAAGCAGGTAATGAACGTCAAAGCGCCGGACGAGGCAAAGCTGTGCCAGCGCGTTTCCGGCGATCACATCGCTGTCGTCGGCGAGAATCGCAAGATGGTGGTCTTCCCGCTTTCCGATATTCCGGAAATGACACGCGGCAAGGGCGTACGCCTGCAAAAGTATAAGGACGGCGGTGTATCCGACGTCCGCACCTTTGCAATTGCCGAAGGGCTGTCCTGGCAGGATTCGGCAGAACGAACCTTTACGCGCAACAAGGACGAGCTCATCGAGTGGATCGGTGCACGGGCTTCCGCCGGGCGAACCGTACCGAAAGGCTTTCCGCGTTCGGGTAAGTTCTGACAGGTACAGCACCCCTCATCCTGAGGAGGTGCCCTGAGGGGAGCGAAGGGAACCATTTCGAAGGATGCTGGGGGACAAGGGTAGACCTTGTGCGTTTTCCCTCAGCCCTTCGATCCTTCGACAAGCTCAGGGTGATGCGCCGTTTTCAACGGCTCCTCAGGATGAGGGAAAATGGCTCCTCTCGTTTTGGAGCGAGCAAGATCAGGAAAACGCGACGTTATCCTTCAAACCGCTGCCAGCCGCGAGGCCCAAGATGTTCCTGCGGCGTAAAGCGGATTTTATACTGCATCTTGCGTGATCCCTCGACCCAATAGCCGAGATAGACGTGTGGCAGACCGGCGGCATGGGCGCGCTGGATATGGTCAAGGATCATGTAGGTCCCAAGCGACCGGTCATGCATATGCGGTGAGAAGAACGAATAGACCATTGACAGGCCGTCGGCCATAACGTCAGTGAGTGCTACGGCAATCAGCTCACCGTCGCCCTTGGCGCTGATAAAGCTTTCCGGGCCGCGCTTGCGATATTCGATGATCTGCGTGTTCACATGCGTATCCTCGATCATCATCGCATAGTCGAGGACAGTCATGTCCGACATGCCGCCGGAACGGTGGCGCGCATCGAGATAATCGCGGAAAAGCGCATATTGTTCGGTGCTGGGCTGGGCCTTGTGCACGCGCCCGATCAGGTCACTGTTCTGCGTCCAGACGCGGCGCATGTTGCGCGTCATCTTGAACTCTCCGGTGAGAATGCGAACGGATATGCAGGCTCTGCACAATTCACAGGCCGGGCGGTAGGCAATGTTCTGGGAACGGCGGAAACCGCCTTGGGTCAGAAGATCGTTGATCTCGTTCGCTTTGTCGCCGACCAGATGCGTAAAGACTTTTCGCTCCATCTGACCTTCGAGATAAGGACAGGGCGACGGAGCTGTCAGAAAGAACTGCGGAGACTGTTGCGGTTGATGGGTCATTCAATATCCACGAAATGGTAATACCGAAACCATCACGATACTATCTCTAAGGATTGAGCCGACGGCACAAAACGTCAATAGGCATTTTGCGCAGCCGGCTCTGAATTTTTTTGATCTAGAGCATGTCTCCCGAAAGTGGAAACCGGTTTCGGGATAAAGACATGCGTAAAAACAAACAGATAGGCATTTCCAGCAAAAGTGCGAAGCGCCTTCGCGGGGAAACCAGTCCACTGGACTGATTTCTTTTCCCGCTTCGATCCGTTAAAGCCTCGTTTGTGCGTCCAAAAGGACGCACGGCGCTCTACGCGTTTATCGATCCGAACGGATGACAGCCGTGCCAAGCAACAGGTCATGCACGGTGCGCTTGCGGTCGAGAACCAGCGTTGCAAGCAGGATCAGCGGCGTCAGCACCACATTGAGGCCCCAGAACAGGACTGTATGGACGATTGCGAGCATCGAATCGACCGTACCGCCTTCAAGCCGGACAAGTTTCAGGTTCATCATCTGCATGCCCTTGGTGGCCTGCTGCGGTCCGCCTAGAGTACGCGCTACGTAAAACAGCGCGACCATGGGAAACATGATGCCGTAGAGCATCCAGCCGAGGCTCAGCGTAATGATGCCGAGGATTGCAATGACAATTGCTGCCGGGATGCAAAGCAGAAAGACAATCAGATAATCGATAAGAAAAGCCATAATGCGGCGCGTGCGCACGCCTTCAAAGAATGCGCGGCTTTCATAACGCGGACCCATGACTTCGCCGTGCAGAATATGGTCGGACATTTTTCCTTCCAGTCGTTTCCAAGGAAGCGTCCGGGGGAGTGTGACAACCGGCGCTGTCCCGCTACCTCAGCGGAACAGTCATCAACATGGGAACCAAAACCGGCGGTTTCAAGGAAATATGATGATTTCCCGCCGACCGGCTGGCAGCTTAACCCTGTTGCTTAAGCTTTTCAGCCACTTCGATTGCGAAGTAAGTAAGAATTCCGTCGCAACCGGCGCGTTTGAACGCCAGGAGACTTTCCATCATTACCTTTTCTTCGTCGATCCAGCCATTGATCCCGGCGGCCTTGATCATCGCGTATTCGCCCGACACCTGATAGGCATAGGTGGGCAGGCGGAACTCGCTCTTCAGGCGATGGATGATGTCGAGATAGGGCAGGCCCGGCTTGACCATCAGCATATCCGCACCTTCGGCAATATCCTGTTCGGCCTCACGTACCGCTTCTTCCGGATTGGCCGGGTCGAGATAATAGGTTTTCTTGTCGCCCTTCAGCAGCCCCTGGGTGCCAATGGCGTCGCGATAGGGGCCATAGAAGGCCGAAGCGAATTTGGTGGCATAGGACATGATGGGCAGGTGGCAGAACCCATGCTCGTCCAGCGCCTGACGCACGGCGCCAACGCGGCCATCCATCATATCGGATGGGGCAATGATATCGGCGCCAGCTTCAGCCTGTGAAAGTGCGCCGCGAACCACCATGGCAACCGATTCGTCGTTGACGATCTCGCCGTTCCGCAAGATGCCGTCATGGCCATGCGTGGTGAAGGGATCAAGCGCCGCATCGGTAATGATCCCGATTTCCGGCACTTCCTTCTTGATTGCGCGCACGGCCCGATTGATCAGGTTGTCCGGGCTGGCGACGAAGGCGCCGTCCTCGGTTTTCACTTCGAGCTTTTCGCGCGGGAAGGGGGCAATGGCAGGAATACCGAGCTTGGCGGCCTTTTCTGCCATGCGAACAGCCATGTCGACCGAATAGCGTTCGACACCGGGCATTGCTTCCACAGGCTCCGCAACGCCGGTTCCATAGGTCAGGAAGAAAGGCAGGATGAGGTCATCGACCGTCAACCGGGTTTCCTGCACCAGCCTGCGCGACCAGTCGGCCTTGCGCATGCGGCGCAGGCGTCTGCTGCCTGTCACGTCATCGACGTGCTGGCTGATATTGGTGGGCAGGTATTTGGACTGACGATCGGTCATGAAACTAATCCCGAGAATTGACGCCTTGGGACAAGAAGCCTCAAGGCTGGCATCGGATGCGCACCGTTTATCATGGGAAAAGTGGTTAAACCAAGAACATTGACCTGTGCAGGATTGACGCGGGGCGTCTCACTTTCTACCCATTTGATGGAACGGGAGACATGACATGCAGATTGACTTCGGCGGTGGCAGCGAAATCAGCTTTGAACGCAAGGGAAAAGCGGGGCTTGTAAAGCTTACGCGGACTGACGCCCTTAATGCGCTCACGCATAAGATGATTCTGGCGCTGGATCGCGCTTTGCAGGCCTGGGAAGACGATCCTGAGGTGGCTTGCGTGATTCTCGAAGGCGAAGGGCGCGCATTCTGCGCGGGCGGCGATGTGGTTGCCGCTTTCAAGGCCGGTCAGGCCGGAGAGCCTGCCTATGAGTTTTTCCGTGACGAATACAGGCTCAATGCGCGCATTGGCCGTTATCCGAAGCCGTATATCTCCCTGATCAATGGAATTGTCATGGGCGGCGGCGCGGGCATTTCCGTTCACGGTTCGCACCGCATCGTGACGGAAAACACCATGTTCGCCATGCCGGAAACCGGCATCGGCTTTTTCCCGGATGTCGGCGGCAGTGCGTTCCTGCCGCATCTGCACGACAATTTCGGCTATTACCTTGCCCTGACCGGCAATCGCATCCGCTGGGGCGACTGTCTGCAGAGCGGGATCGCGACACATGCTGTAGCTGCAGGCGATCTGCACGATTTCCGGGACGACATCATTGCGACCGCTGATCTCGATGCGGCGCTGACGCGCAGTCAGTATCCAGATTTTGAAACCTCAGTCGAAACCCGCCAGATCATTGCGGAATGCTTTTCCGGCGCAACGCTTGCCGATTGCATGGCTGCACTGGAAAAAGAAGCCGAAGCGGGCAGCAAGGCTGCAATGGATATTGTGAAGGTGATCGCCACCCGTTCGCCAACCAGCGTCGCGGTGACTTTCCGCCAGATTGCCGATGGTCGACCGCTCGATCTCGATGATTGCATGCGCATGGAATACCGCATTGCCAACCGCATGCTGGAAGGGCACGATTTCTATGAAGGCGTTCGCGCATTGCTTATAGACAAGGACGGTGCACCAGCGTGGAAACCGGCAACGCTCGATGAAGTGAAGCCCGAACAGGTCAATGCATATTTCGCAAATCTGGGCGACAAGGAATTGACCTTTTGATGCATATGAACGAGCTGCGCCAGCATACCCAGCCAAGCGGAACCGAATGGGCCTTCACATGGTTCGTTCGGTTACTGGCCCTTGTGGCTCTGGCGAGCGGTGTTTTCTACTGGATCAGGCTGATCGGTATTCACCCCGGACTTCTGTGGCGTTTCGATCTGATGCCGTGGCCCTGGCAGACAGCCGTTGTTGCTCTGGCCGTTCTGATGCCTGTCGCTGCGACCGGGCTGTGGATGCGCGCCCCCTGGGGGCCGGTGCTCTGGTTCGTGGCAGCACTCGGCGAAATCGCCATCTATTCCGTTTTTTCCCGGCATTTCGAATACAAGCCGCTGACGGTCGGGTTCAACGCGGCTTGTATTGGCATCTATATCGTCTTTCGCATCCTGCTCTTTTTCGAGAAGAGACGGCAGGCCCGCGCGAGCCTGTCGGTTTAGCTTTCGGACGCATCCCGAAAAGTGTGAAACGGTTTTCGGGATGCTTTTCAAAACAAACAGTTAAAGCGCCTGAGTGCCTTCATAACGGGCGAAGGGCTTCGTCATCTGGCCTTTGAAGAGCAGGACATCATAGGTATCGGCTTTGCTGCCCGGCATTTCCATGCCTGGCGATCCCATCGGCATGCCGGGTGCGGTCAGCCCCGTCGCCTGCGGCCGCTCTGCCAGCAATCGCTTGACTGCACCGGCTGGAACATGTCCCTCGATGACATAACCATCGACGACGGCCGTGTGGCATGAGGCAAGATTGGCACCCACGCCATGCTTTGCCTTTACAGTGTCCATCGCTTCCTCGACTTTTACCGTCACATCGAAGCCAGCGGCCTTCATATGGTCAGCCCAGCCTTCGCAGCAGCCGCAATAGGGATCCTTATACATGGTCAGTTGCGGAGCTGCGGTAACCGGTTCAGCGTAAGCGAAACTCGTAAAGCCGGTAAAGCTTAACAGCCCGCCGACCACAAAATACTGTGCAAGACGAAGCGCCATGGTCCCTCCAATGGATTGTTGGTGGCCAATATCTAGCTGCTATCGAGGCACTTCTCAAATGACGAAAGTTTAATGTGGCGAGCTTGGGAACACCCGGAAAACAGGCATTTTTGCGCTGGAATAGGGCTTCCTGATCAGGCCCTGAAAATGGCACGGAGTAAGCAAACATTAAGCCTGAATAGCCAATCTCGCCGGTAAGTTACTGTTAAGGCTGACTTTTAAGTCGAATTTTATGCATCTCCCCTAAATTCCTCTCAAGACACGGTGAGAAACAATACACCGCATAAAACAGGAAGAGAGCTGCATCATGGTTTCATGAAATGCGGCTCCGGCAGAGAGGCAAAAGAAATGATCAACGCACAGCGCAAGACGGACGTATCCGCTCCGCTCACGACACCGGAAACTGCACTTCGCTCGCTTTATCTGGAAGCCCTCCAGCTCGTCGAGCGCCTGCATCGCCGCCTGCTCGACGTCGTCAAGGACGAGTTCGACCGTAACGGCCAGAGCGACATCAATGCGACGCAGGCTCTTCTGCTGTTCAATATCGGCAATTCGGAACTGACTGCCGGTGAACTGCGCTCGCGCGGCTACTATCTCGGCTCCAACGTTTCGTACAATCTGAAGAAACTTGTCGAGATGGGCTTCATTCACCATCAGCGCTCACGTGTTGACCGTCGTTCGGTGCGCGTCAGCCTGACGGACAAGGGCAATGAGATCGCCGATCAGGTGGCCTCGCTCTACGAGCGTCATATCTCCTCAATCGAGCAGGTCGGTGGCATCCAGGTTGACGAATTCACGGCAATGAACAAGTCGCTGCAGCGTCTTGACCGCTTCTGGAACGACAGCATCGCTTATCGGCTCTAAAGCATGTCTCCCAAGAGTGGGAACCGGTTTTGGGATAAAGACATGCGTGAAAATCGAGGTTTAGTGTGACCAGCTTCGAACACGAGGGTCGCCGTTAATTGACTGAAAGCTTTGTTGCAGAACTGTCACAACAGGCTGCCATTGAGAAGAATAAGGCGCTGTGAAGCTCCCAATCGTAAGGCGCATGGCTTGAAATTCAGGCCCTGCGACATGATTAAGCCATAAAAAACGACATAAGCGTTTTAGAATGGGCACGGGCAAGATTGTGCCAACTTCAGTCAGGAATGGGCTCGAAATCGAATTTCGGAGAGCGAGCATCTGCATTGCTTGCAGTCCGGATATCGCCTTGTTGACCTATTGCTGATATTCTCTTGAAGATCCCGCGCGAGCGGCTAGCCTTTTGGGACTAAGCAAAATGACCAAGACCGACAGACCAGCCGATGCTTTCAGGGCCGATCGCCGCCGCTTCCTGCGCGGCGCGGCAACCGCCGGCCTTTCCGTGGCAGCCTCAGCCGTGGTTTCCTCGGCTTATGCTCAGCAAGCTCTGACCGACGTTATTGGATCGTCGCGGCGCGGCAACTGGGCTGACCAGTTCGACGCCCGTGCGACAGGTGGCCAGCGGGTCGCAACCAACCAGCCGGTCTTAAGCCCGCAGACGGTTGGCAATCTCCAGACCGCTATCGCGCAATATACCGATATCGCCGGTCGGGGCGGCTGGCCGAGCGTTCCGGGTAATGCAAAGCTCCAGATCGGCGTCACCGATCCGTCCGTACAGGCGCTGCGCAAGCGTCTCATAATCTCCGGCGATCTGCCGCAGGAAGCGGGACTTTCCAGCTCCTTCGACACCTATGTCGATGCTGCTGTGAAGCGCTTCCAGTCCCGTCATGGCCTGCCCGCCGACGGCGTCATGGGGCAGTTTACCTATGCGGCCATGAATGTGGACGCCAATACCCGCCTCGGACAGCTCCAGACCAATTTGCAGCGCCTTTCGCCTCTAGCAAATCAGGGGATGCAGGAGCAGCGTTTCGTGATGGTCAACATCCCGGCCGCGCGCATCGAGGCCGTTGAAGGCGGCAGCGTCGTGCAGCGCCATACGGCGGTTGTCGGCAAGATCGACCGCCAGACGCCGATCCTTAATTCGAAGATTCACGAAGTCATTCTCAATCCTTACTGGACCGCGCCGAAGTCGATCATCCAGAAGGACATCATTCCGCTGATGCGGAAAGACCCGCAATATCTGGCGAAGAACAAGATCCGCCTCTACGACCAGTCCGGTCAAGAAGTTGCACCGGAAACCATCGACTGGAACACGGACGATGCGGTGAAGCTGATGTTCCGTCAGGACCCAGGCAAGATCAACGCCATGTCCTCGACCAAGATCAACTTCCACAACCAGTATGCAGTCTACATGCACGATACGCCGCAGAAGAGCTATTTCAACAAGCTCATGCGCTTCGACTCGTCGGGCTGCGTCCGCGTCCAGAACGTACGCGATCTTGATGTATGGCTGTTGAAGAACACCGCTGGCTGGGATCGTCAGAACATCGAAGGCACGATCAAGTCCGGCACGAATACCCCGATTCAGCTTGCTGATCCGGTTCCGTTGCACTTTGTCTACATTTCCGCATGGTCCACTGGCGATGGCGTGGTGCAGTTCCGCGATGACATCTACAAGATGGACGGTGCGACCGAACTCGCACTCGGCACCGACACCTGATTCTCATCCTGAGTTTGAGTTTTCCAAGCCGTCCGAAAGCTTTTCGGGCGGCTTTTTCGTCTCCGTTAAATTATCAAATCGGTTTGCCGCATTTTGGAATAAGCTTTTCGCTTTGCGACCATTGGCCTTGTGCGTTCAAGTGTGATAATGCGCCTCATCCATATAGCTTTTACCGGCTAACCCGGAGGGTGTGAAACATGTCTCAAGCCAACGCCGCCGCCAAGAATGCGTCTTCCGACGTTTTCTTCAATGCAAGCCTCGAGGACATCGATTCCGAGATTTTCGGTGCAATCCGCAACGAACTCGGTCGTCAGCGCCATGAAATCGAGCTGATCGCCTCGGAAAACATCGTTTCGCGCGCTGTTTTGGAAGCACAGGGTTCCATCCTCACCAACAAATATGCCGAAGGCTATCCGGGTAAGCGCTATTACGGCGGCTGCCAGTATGTGGACGTCGTGGAAGAACTGGCCATCGAACGCGCCAAGAAGCTCTTCGGCTGCGAATTCGCAAATGTTCAGCCGAACTCCGGCAGCCAGATGAACCAGGCCGTGTTCCTCGCTCTGCTTCAGCCGGGCGATACGTTTATGGGCCTCGACCTCAATTCGGGTGGTCACCTGACACACGGGTCGCCAGTCAACATGTCTGGCAAGTGGTTCAATGTCGTGTCCTATGGCGTTCGCAAGGACGACCATCTGCTCGACATGGACGAAGTTGCCCGCCTTGCACGTGAGAACAAGCCGAAGCTCATCCTCGCAGGCGGCACGGCCTATTCGCGCGTCTGGGATTGGAAGCGCTTCCGCGAGATCGCCGATGAAGTCGGTGCCTATCTCATGGTCGATATGGCGCATATCGCCGGTCTGGTTGCCGGTGGCGTTCATCCTTCGCCGGTTCCGCATGCACATGTCTGCACGACCACGACACACAAGTCGCTTCGCGGTCCACGCGGCGGCATGATCCTCACCAATGATGCCGATCTGGCGAAGAAGTTCAATTCGGCTGTTTTCCCAGGTCTTCAGGGCGGCCCGCTGATGCACGTCATCGCCGCCAAGGCGGTTGCCTTCGGTGAAGCGCTGAAGCCTGAATTCAAGCTCTATGCCAAGAACGTCGTAGACAATGCGCGCGCGCTTGCCGAAGAACTGAAGTCGAATGGCCTCGATATCGTTTCCGGCGGCACTGACAACCATCTGATGCTGGTCGATCTGCGTCCGAAGAACGCAACGGGCAAGCGTGCGGAAGCCGCTCTCGGCCGCGCCAACATCACCTGCAACAAGAATGGTATTCCGTTCGACCCTGAAAAGCCGTTCGTCACCTCCGGCGTCCGCCTCGGCACGCCTGCAGGCACGACCCGCGGTTTCGGCGCTGCTGAATTCAAGGAAATCGGTTCGCTGATCGCCGAAGTTCTCGACGGCCTCAAGGTTGCCAATTCCGACGAAGGCAATGCTGCCGTCGAACAAGCCGTGAAGGAAAAGGTCATGAACTTGACCGCCCGTTTCCCAATGTACGACTATCAGGGCTAAACCCGTTTCCATGATCAAGATGAAGCCCCGTTTCAACTCTGTTGAGCGGGGCTTTTTCATTGTCGCATCTGGTAGGTAGGTTGCCGCTTATGGGCTATGATTGCCGGGAATCGGTTGCCGGTGGTACAGCTCTTGAGTTTTTGGCGGGGATAACCCCACATATGAGCTGTTCGTCGCCAGTGCAAAGTTACCAGTATTGAAGCTGCCGATATTGAGATTGAAAGAGTTCCATGCGTTGTCCCTATTGCCAGTCTGAAGATACGCAAGTGAAGGATTCCCGCCCTGCGGAAGACGGCGCTGTCATTCGCAGACGCCGTGTCTGTTCGGTGTGCGGCGGTCGTTTCACGACCTTTGAGCGCGTGCAGTTGCGCGACCTGATGGTCGTGAAAAAAAGCGGGCGTCGGGTCCCCTTCGATCGTGACAAGCTCACGCGGTCCATCGAGGTGGCGCTGCGCAAACGCGAAGTCGATAGCGACCGGGTCGAACGCGCCATTTCCGGCATTGTCCGTCAGCTTGAAAGTTCGGGCGAGGCGGAGGTGACATCCGATGAAATCGGGCGGTTGGCAATGGATGCGCTGAAAGGCATCGACGATATTGCCTATATCCGCTTCGCATCGGTCTATCGCAATTTCAGCAAGGCCGTCGATTTCCATAACGTCATCGATGAACTGACCGTTGCTGAAACCGAGGACGATCTGGACGCTTAAGAATGAGTGGCAGCAAGTTTCCGCATTCGAACGCAACTCCGGATGATGTTCGCTTCATGGACGCGACGATCCGTCATGCGCGGCGTCATAAAGGGCTGACAGGCACCAATCCGTCAGTCGGAACGATTCTCGTCAAGGACGGTATCATCGTCGGACGCGGTGTAACCGCAATTGGCGGCAGACCCCATGCCGAGCCGCAGGCACTGGCTGATGCGGGAGAGGCCGCTCGCGGCGCGACGGCTTATGTGACGCTGGAGCCATGCGCACATCACGGACGCACGCCGCCCTGTGCTGAAGCGCTGGTGCGGGCAGGGGTAGCGCGTGTCGTGGTTGCTGCGACCGATCCAGATGAGCGTGTCAGCGGAAAGGGTTTCGCCATTTTGCGCGAGGCAGGGATCGAAGTCGTGCCCGGCATTCTCGCCGAACAGGCTGCTGACGATCTTGCCGGTTATCTGAATCGTTCTGCAAAGAAACGCCCGGAAGTGATTCTGAAACTTGCGCTTTCCTCTGATGGCATGATCGGTCGCCGGGGTGAGGGGCAGGTTGCGATAACGGGGCCGATTGCACGTGCGCAGTCGCATATTCTGCGAGCGCAAAGCGATGTGATCCTGATTGGTATTGAAACAGCGCTGGCCGACGATCCGGTGTTGAACTGTCGCTTGCCGGGTTTGGAACAGCGTTCGCCTGTTCGTGTGGTGCTCGACAGCGGATTGCGCCTGCCGCTTTCCTCGATGCTCGTACGGACCGCTGATGCCCAGCCCTTGTGGATTGCCTGTGGCGAAGAAGCATCGCCGGAACGGCGCTATGAGCTGCAGGCCGCCGGTTGCCGCATTCTCGCAACCGAAGCTCATGACTGCCGCATCGCCTTGCCCGAACTCATGGACGATCTTGCCGCACAGGGCATTTCCTCAGTTCTCGTTGAAGGCGGAGCAGGTGTTGCGAAAAGCTTTCTGGAAGAGGGGCTGGTAGACCGGCTTGCTATCATCAGCTCGCCGGTTGAAATCGGCTCGGAGCATGGGGTTGCCGTCGACGGGCTTGCAACCCATATCGCAGACAAGTTCAAAATTCTGCGGCAGGCTCGCTACGGCGACGATGCCTATGCGGAATATGTAAGGAAGACTTGATGTTTACAGGCATTATAACCGATATCGGCAAGGTTGACCGGATCAAGCCGCTGAATGAGGGCGTTCTTCTGCGTATCGAAACCGCCTATGATCCCGAAACGATCGAGCTTGGCGCATCAATCGCCTGTTCCGGTGTCTGCCTCACGGTGGTGGCGCTTCCGGAAAAGGGCACGAATGCCCGCTGGTTCGAAGTCGAGGCATGGGAAGAGGCGCTACGCCTGACCACGATCTCCAGTTGGCAGAGCGGACGGAATATCAATCTGGAACGCTCGCTGAAGCTTGGCGACGAAATGGGCGGTCATCTTGTTTTGGGCCATGTCGACGGACAGGCTGAAATCATCGAGCGCAAGGATGAGGGCGATGCAGTGCGGTTCACCCTGCGCGCGCCGGAAGAACTGGCACCATTCATCGCCCAGAAGGGTTCGGTTGCGCTCGACGGAACCTCGCTGACGGTCAATGGCGTGAATGGAAGCGAGTTCGATGTGCTTTTGATCCGCCATTCGCTGGAAGTCACGACTTGGGGCGAGCGGAAAGCAGGTGACAAGGTGAATATCGAGATCGACCAGTTGGCACGTTACGCAGCAAGGCTTGCGCAATATCAGAAATAGGCTTACAGCCTAAATTCCCAGGCTGTAAAAGCATATCCCGATTTTAAGCGTTGACCGCAATCGTTGCGGTCCGCAAAATTTGTCATGGAGTTTCTCATGTCCAAGCACGAGGCGCATGCGCCGCATTTGCTTATTGTTGAAGCGCGTTTCTACGATGATCTCGCTGACGCGCTTCTGGATGGCGCAAAGGCAGCCTTGGATGAGGCAGGGGCAACCTATGATGTCGTGACGGTTCCCGGTGCGCTGGAAGTTCCGGCGGTTATCTCGTTTGCTCTCGATGGCGAAGAGAATGGCGGCAAAGAATATGACGGATTTGTCGCGCTCGGCACGGTTATCCGTGGTGAAACCTATCACTTCGATATAGTATCCAATGAATCCTGCCGCGCTCTCACCGATCTCTCGGTCGAGGAAAGCATCGCAATCGGCAACGGCATTCTGACGGTCGAGAACGAAGAGCAGGCATGGGTTCGCGCCCGCCGCGAAGACAAGGACAAGGGCGGTTTTGCTGCCCGTGCTGCGCTGACCATGATCGATCTGCGCAAGAAGTTCGGAGTCTGATCATTATGAATTCTTCTACCGAGGGCCGCCCAACGCCAAATCTTCCGCGCACGGCGAACAAGCGTGGCGTTGCCCGTCTTGCTGCAGTCCAGGCGCTCTATCAGATGGATGTTGCCGGGACGGGCGTTCTGGAAGTGGTGGCTGAGTACGAAGCTTTCCGTCTCGGCAAGGAAGTGGACGGCACGCAATATCTCGATGCCGATCCGCAATGGTTCCGTGCAATCGTGGCCGGTGTCGTCGATGAACAGTTGAAACTCGATCCGATGATCCATCAGGCGCTGACGGAAGACTGGCCGCTGTCGCGTCTCGATTCGACGCTGCGCGCCATCCTGCGTGCTGGCGCCTGGGAATTGCAGACACGTAAGGACGTGCCGACGGCCGTCATCGTGTCGGAATATGTCGATATCGCCAAGGCTTTCTACACGGAAGACGAACCGAAACTGGTCAATGCCGTGCTTGACCGACTGGCATTTGTCATTCGTGGCGAGAGCCGTGGTGTGAAGCCGCGCTGATCCGGTATCTCTGGCAATAATCATGAAAGAAGGGCTGTGAGAAATCGCAGCCCTTCTTTCATTGTAAGCTGGTAAAGAACGACTTGACGTTTGTTAAACCGTTTCGCATGTTGGGTATGCGGCATTGAGAATGCTGAAATGCAAGGAATCGCGCCAATTGATTGATTCCAAGGCGTAAGTTCCAGACGTGAATATACCGATGAAGCCCGGTATCTTGTATTGGCTTCAGGCACTTCCATGCCGCTCAATCGGGTCCGGGGAGGGGTTTTCGGGCCTATCCTGCGCATGTGCCTGCCGACAATCGCGGCCTGCGATCTGACGGTAGCCAGCGCAAACTCAATGGGAGTTGGCCTTTATGCAAATGGGAGTGGCAGTCTTAGTTCTCGTCATTGCCTGCGGTGTGCTTTCCGTTCTCTTCGCCATATGGGCGATCCGCTCGGTTCTTGCAGCCGATCAGGGGACGCAGCGCATGCAGGAAATTGCTGAAGCCATCCGCGAGGGTGCCTCAGCCTATCTCACAAGACAATATTCGACGATTGCAATCGTCGGCGTCGTGGTTTTTCTGGCAGCCTGGTATCTGCTGTCGATCAGTGCCGCAATCGGCTTCCTGATCGGGGCGGTTTTGTCGGGTGTCACCGGCTTTATCGGAATGCACGTTTCGGTTCGCGCCAATGTGCGCACTGCGCAGGCAGCTTCGCTCAGCCTCGCCGGAGGGCTTGAGCTGGCGTTCAAGTCAGGAGCTATTACCGGCCTTCTGGTGGCAGGACTCGCGCTGCTCGGCGTATCCGTCTACTATTTTATTCTCACTGTCTGGCTTGGTTACTCGCCTTCGGACCGCACGGTTATCGATGCGCTTGTGTCGCTCGGCTTCGGTGCCTCACTGATCTCGATCTTCGCGCGTCTGGGGGGCGGCATCTTTACCAAGGGTGCTGATGTCGGCGGCGATCTTGTCGGCAAGGTGGAAGCCGGTATTCCCGAGGATGATCCGCGTAATCCCGCTACCATTGCAGATAATGTCGGCGACAACGTCGGCGATTGCGCAGGCATGGCCGCCGACCTGTTCGAAACCTATGCCGTTACCGTGGTTGCGACGATGGTTCTTGGTGCGATCTTTTTCAACGGATCGGACGTTCTGTCGAATGTTATGCTCTATCCGCTGATGATCTGCGGTGCGTGTGTCATCACGTCGATCATGGGCACTTTCTTCGTCAAGCTCAGCGTCGACGGTTCCATCATGGGCGCCCTTTACAAGGGACTAATCGCGACAGGACTGCTCTCCATCGTAGGTCTTGCTGTCGCCAATACGCTGACCATCGGTTGGGGCGAAATCGGAACTGTGGCCGGCAAAAGCATTACCGGCACCAATCTCTTCATGTGCGGGCTGATAGGCCTGATCGTGACCGGTCTGATCGTCGTGATTACGGAATATTATACCGGCACCAACAAGCGTCCGGTGAATTCCATCGCGCAGGCTTCCGTCACAGGCCATGGCACGAATGTCATTCAGGGGTTGGCGGTTTCGCTTGAATCAACCGCGCTTCCAGCAATCGTGATTGTTGGTGGCATCATCTCGACCTATCAGCTTGCGGGCCTGTTCGGTACGGCAATCGCCGTTACTGCCATGCTCGGTATTGCAGGGATGATCGTGGCGCTCGATGCCTTCGGTCCGGTCACGGACAATGCAGGTGGCATCGCGGAAATGGCTGGTCTCGACCCGGAGGTCCGCAAAGCCACCGATGCGCTCGATGCTGTCGGCAATACGACCAAGGCCGTCACGAAGGGCTATGCCATCGGTTCGGCGGGCCTCGGCGCGCTTGTGCTGTTCGCGGCTTATTCCAACGATCTGGCCTATTTCGCTGCCAACGGACAGACTTATCCGTATTTCGCGGATATGGGGCCAGTCTCTTTCGATCTCTCAAACCCTTACGTGGTTGCTGGCCTGATCTTCGGTGGTCTGATCCCTTATCTGTTCAGCGGCATGGCAATGACGGCCGTGGGTAGGGCCGGGAGCGCGGTCGTGCAGGAAGTGCGCCGCCAGTTCCGCGAAAAGCCGGGAATCATGACGGGCAAGGAACGTCCCGATTATGCCCGTGCTGTCGATCTTCTGACCAAGGCCGCGATCCGGGAAATGATCATCCCGTCGCTCCTGCCTGTGCTGGCGCCAATTGTCGTTTATTTCGGCGTGTTGCTCATCTCAGGCTCGAAGGCCGCGGCCTTTGCGGCGCTCGGTGCATCGCTTCTCGGCGTTATCATCAATGGCCTGTTCGTGGCGATTTCCATGACGTCAGGCGGCGGTGCGTGGGATAATGCCAAGAAGAGCTTCGAAGACGGGTTTACCGATGCCGATGGTGTGAAACACCTGAAAGGATCGGAAGCGCACAAAGCGTCGGTGACCGGCGATACGGTTGGCGATCCCTACAAGGATACAGCCGGTCCTGCGGTCAATCCGGCCATCAAGATCACCAATATCGTGGCTCTTCTGCTGTTGGCTGTGCTGGCGCATATGTCCTGACGGAATCAATGGCTCCAAAAAGAAAACCCGCCGTGAAGGCGGGTTTTCTGTTTGCAGGTATCCGACCGGATCAGTTGTTGGCGCCGCCTGCAGCGCCCGGCAACGAGGTCGGAGCCTTGGAAACGCCCTGAATGATCTGGCCGAGGAAGGTCTGGTCCTTGCCGCCTGTCGGCGTGGTGCGCGACACGAAGTCGAACAGCTTGCCATCCTTCAGGCCGTAATTGGCGATATGCTCGACCTTGCCGTCCTTGTCGAAATAGATGGCGAGAATCTGCCGCTCGATGATCTTCGGCTTCATGAATTGCGCTGCGCGATAACGCTTCTGCGAAATGTAATAGAAGACTTCATTATCGAAGGTCGCGGTGGTAGACGGCGTACCGAGCGCCAGAAGCACCTGCTCGCGGCTGGAACCTACCGGCACCGAATCGAGTGCCTGCTGGTCGAGTACGTAACCCTCTGTCAGCGTTTCGGACGGATTGAGCGTGGATGCAGTGTTGCACCCTGCAAGAGTCACTGCGACGAGAACTGCCGTGCCTGCAAGAAGGGCACGCTGCTTGCGTACGCCAGAGGATGCACTTGGAAAAATTCGCTGCAACAAAGACCTCTCCATACATTCTAAATCAGCGCGGCACTTTCGCCGTCGGGAGAACTTCGGTAAACCACCTTGCTTATTTATGCAACTGGAACGGTCGTACGGACATGATTCTCCAACTATTCCGCCGCAAATCGAAAGCAAACGAGGCAATCATGCTTCGCGTTTACGAGGTGATCGTGGCGGCGGCGCGGCAAAAACGATTTTATGCACAATTTCAGGTGCCCGATACGCCGCTCGGTCGCTATGAAATGCTTTCCGTGCATATTTTTCTCGCTCTTCATCGCATGAGGGGAGAAAACGTGGCGCTGGCCAATCTGGCACAGGAAATTGCCGACGAGTTTTTCAAGGATGTCGACCATTCGCTACGTGAACTCGGCATCGGCGACCAGGGTGTACCTAAACGCATGAAGAAGCTTGCGCGCATGTTTTATGGGCGCGTCGCGGCTTATGGTGAGGCGCTGGACGCAAATGATGCGGATAGGCTCGCGGCCGCGCTGACGCGCAATATCCGTCCGGATCTCGAATTCTGGCCGCATGCGCACCATCTAAGCGAATATGTTATGGGGTGCCGTGATCGCCTGCAAAAAATTGCAGACGATGCTTTGGCGGCAGGCGACATTTCCTATATGGATGCAGATAAGAGCGCATCCTGAAAAGTGTGAAGCGGTTTTCGGACAAGATGCGCGTTAAAGATGGACTTTGCGCCACAAAACACTGCTGAAAAGGCCAATGAGAATGACTGATAAACCGGCGCTCACCTATCCTGTTCCGGTTCTTCACCTGCCGCAAAAGGGCGTAACGGTGAAAATAGGTACGGATGAGAAAGAGCGCGCAGCGCTCGCGACAGAGCATGGGCTAATGGCCGTAAACGCGTTCAGTGCGGAATTTCTGATCACGCCCTGGAAAAAAGACGGTATTCGGGTGCGCGGTCGCATCGATGCGGAAATCGTGCAGTCCTGCATTGTGACGCTGGAGCCGCTGACCAATCATGTCGGCGAAGAAGTCGACACGATCTTCGTGCCGGAAAATTCGCGGCTCGCTCGGATTCAGCTTGATGAAAGCGGTGAAATGCTGCTCGATGCGGAAGGTGCGGACATTCCGGAAGTTTTTGTCGGCGACAAGATCGACGTTGGTGCGATTGCGGAGGAATTCTTCGATCTCGCCATTGATCCTTATCCTCGCAAGCCGGGCCTGCCTGACGAAAGCGAATCGAAAGTTTTCGGCGACGACGACGGTGACGAGGAGCCCGTTTCGCCGTTTGCGAAACTTTCAGAATGGCAAAAGAAGCCGTAGTTCACAGTGAGTTTGATAGAATTTGGTTGTGCGGAAACGCAAAAACACTATTTTCGCCGAAAACCTGTCTGCTGCAAATGCAGCGCAGGGGCAGGGATCGTACAGGAATAATCTAGAGTGATTAAAATTTCGATTGACGCCATGGGCGGTGATTTTGGCCCAGAAGTGGTCATCCCCGGCGCGGCGAAGGCACTTGAACGCCATCCTGACATCCGGTTCATTTTTTTCGGGCTGGCCGGTCAGGTCGAGCCTGTATTGGCACGTTACCCGAAACTGCAAGCTGCATCCGAATTCCGCGCTAGTCAGGTTGCGGTTAAAATGGATGACAAACCAAGTCAGGCGCTTCGCTCCGGTCGCGGCAAATCGTCCATGTGGCAAGCGATTGAAGCAGTAAAGACGGGCGATGCTGATGTCTGTGTTTCAGCCGGAAATACCGGCGCACTGATGGCCATGTCAAAATTCTGCCTGCGCATGCTGTCTGATGTTGAGCGTCCGGCAATAGCCGCTATATGGCCGACTTTGCGTGGGGAAAGTGTTGTCCTGGACGTGGGCGCCACAATCGGCGCCGATGCGCGTCAGCTCGTGGATTATGCTGTGATGGGCGCCGGAATGGCGCGCGCGCTCTTCGAGATACGCAAGCCGACTGTTGGTCTCCTCAATGTCGGTACGGAAGAGGTCAAGGGCCTCGACGAGATCAAGGAAGCTGCACAAATTCTGCGCGATATGCCGCTTGAGGGATTGCACTATACCGGTTTTGTTGAAGGCAACGATATCGGCAAGGGCACTGTCGATGTCGTCGTGACGGAAGGCTTTACGGGTAATGTCGCACTGAAAACTGCCGAAGGTACGGCCCGCCAGATGGCCACACTGCTTCGGCAGGCAATGACTCGCACATGGCTTGCGAAGATCGGGTATATTTTTGCAAAGGGCGCATTCGATCGCGTTCGCGAAAAGATGGACCCGAACAAGGTCAATGGCGGTGTCTTTCTCGGGCTTAGCGGAATCGTCATCAAAAGCCATGGCAGCGCAAATGCTGAAGGCTTCAGCTCGGCAGTGGAAGTCGGCTATGACATGGTGAGAAATCGCCTTCTGGAAAAGATCGAGGCTGATCTGGCACATTTCCACCACAGTCATCCGCATGTTTCGAACGATGGTGGCGAGGCTGCGAAGGCTTAGAGCATTTCCAGCAAAAGTGCGAAGCGGTTTTGCGTAGGATAATGCGACGAAACAAATATATAGAGCGGTTCCAGCGACTCCGTTTTAACTGAAACCGCTCTAGTTCCGGTAACGCCATCCGGAAGATGCATTTGGAAAAGATTTGGGGTTGCCGATTATTTTTTCGGTACCGAAGCGGTGAAGTAACTTTTACCGATTATGTGTAGGGCCAGAATTCTCGACTGCGCGCGTGCATGTTCGCCGCGCCGGTCGCTTAAGGACAGGAAATAAGGGATGATAAGATCTGTCGTGCGGGGTATCGGTTCGGCATTGCCGAAGCGGGTCATGAAGAATACCGATTTCGAAGGTATTATCGAAACCTCGGACGAATGGATCGTGCAGCGCACGGGTATCCGTGAGCGCCATATCGCAGGCGACGACGAAACCACGGTTTCGCTCGGCACTGCGGCGGCGCGCGCAGCAATCGAGAATGCCGGTTTGCAGCCGACTGACATTGATCTCGTTCTTCTGGCCACCTCGACACCCAACCACACCTTTCCGGCAAGTGCAGTGGAAATCCAGCGTGAGCTTGGAATCACCAGTGGTTTTGCGTTCGATATGCAAGCCGTTTGCAGCGGCTTCATCTATGCCATCACGACCGCAGACCTCTATATCCGCGGCGGTATGGCGAAGCGGGTTCTGGTGATTGGGGCAGAAACCTTCTCGCGTATTCTCGACTGGAGCGACCGCACGACCTGCGTTCTGTTCGGCGACGGTGCCGGCGCGCTGGTTCTGGAAGCTGCTGAAGGCAACGGGCTGACCTCGGATCGTGGCGTTCTCGCTGCCAATCTGCGCTCGGACGGCAATCACCGGGAAAAGCTTTATGTCGATGGCGGCCCATCGACAACCCAGACCGTCGGCCACCTGCGCATGGAAGGCCGTGAAGTCTTCAAGCATGCTGTCGGCATGATTACGGACGTTATTGAGGCTTCTTTCGAGGAAACCGGGCTCACTGCCGAGGATATCGACTGGTTCGTTCCACATCAGGCCAACAAGCGTATTATCGACGCTTCCGCCAAGAAGCTGAATATCGCTGAAAGCAAGGTGGTTATCACCGTGGATCGCCATGGCAACACCTCTGCGGCATCGGTTCCGCTGGCGCTGGCGACCGCTGTTGCGGATGGCCGTATCAAGAAGGGCGACCTCGTTCTTCTGGAGGCTATGGGCGGCGGATTCACGTGGGGCGCGGTTCTGTTGCGCTGGTAGGTAGCAAATTTGATTTGCGTTGATGGAACTCCCGGCTTGACCGTTACGCTTTTATTTGTGTAACGTCCTGTCACGTAAGGATATTATCTGTTCAAACGCTAACCAGGCAGGTTCGGTCATGGGAGGTAAAACGGTCACGCGAGCTGATCTGGCAGAGGCTGTTTACCGGAAGGTAGGCCTTTCCAGAACGGAGTCGGCGGCTCTTGTCGAGATGATCCTCGATGAAGTCTGTGACGCTATCGTCAACGGTGAAACCGTGAAACTGTCGTCTTTCGCGACGTTTCAGGTTCGCGACAAGAACGAGCGCATTGGCCGTAATCCGAAGACAGGCGAGGAGGTTCCAATCCTTCCCCGTCGTGTGATGACTTTCAAAGCTTCCAATGTTCTCAAGCAGCGTATTCTGCAGGAACACCAGAAGCGCGAAACCAAAAGCCAGAAATAATAACTGAAATGCTGCCTGTCGGGCGGCATTTTGTTTTTTGGCATCATCATTGCAAAGTTGATATCGTTTCCGTGCCTGGCCTATGGCCACGCGCGGAGAGCGCTGTTTTGTTTCAGCCGTCAGGTTCTTGAGGGCGTGATGATCGCGGTTTGTCGAGGATAGCCCCCGAACAGGCTCCGGAGTGACCAGGAAACGGCCTTGTCGCCTTCCGCTCTGCGTGAAGGGATGCTTATAAAGCTCTGATATTATATAATGGAATTGGCGGAGCGAATCGCTTCGCTGATATTGAAATCTGAGAGGCGATACGTTTCTCAGAAATGGTCTTGTGTTGAACGCCGTCTGGTTTTGAATGACGTTTAAGCAGTGCCTTTTTGCACGCTGGAGATTATTAACTCCCGTCTCTTAAAATCCGATGGTGACAAGCGCCTTTCGTGTAGCAGACGCGTTCGCGTTGGCAACGAGTTTGAACTATCTGGATCGGCAAGGTTGCGCCGTGATGGCGAAACCCGAACCACTGGAAAGGGCAAGTGGAATGGACAAGAGCCCTGATGCATTCAGGACGATCAGCGAAGTAGCGGATGATCTTGATCTTCCGCAGCATGTGCTGCGTTTTTGGGAAACGCGTTTTACCCAGATCAAGCCCATGAAGCGCGGCGGCGGTCGCCGATACTACCGGCCGCTCGATGTGGAATTGCTCAAGGGCATTCGCCATCTGCTCTACGATCAGGGCTACACGATCAAGGGCGTGCAGCGTCTGCTTCGCGAAAACAATGCCCAGTTCATTATCGCGCTTGGCAATGGCGACGTTCAGGCAATTGAGGCGATCACGCGTCAGAAGCAGGCTGCTGCCGATAAGCGTGCTGCTGAAGAGGCGGCAGACAATGAAATGGCTCTGCCGAGCGGTATCAAGGCACCGCAACCAGCTCGCAAGCTTTTCGGTCTGTTGAAGGGCGAGGAAGATGGTCCCATCGGGGCCGACGGAAAACGGCCTTCGAAGGATAATCGCTCGCTCCTGCAAGAGGCATTGTTCGATCTTCTCGAATGCAAGCGGCTTCTCGATCAGGTGCGTTGACCTGTCTTAGGGTAAACGAAAAAAGGGAGGCGCTAGCCTCCCTTTTCTTTTGTAAGCGGGCTGGATCAGGTGGATGAGAGCTTCAATCCGATGATGCCGGCAAGAATCAGTGACACGCTTGCGACGCGGAAGAAGGTCGCAGCCTCGCCGAGAATGAAGATGCCCACCAGAAATGCACCCACCGCACCGATACCGGTCCAGATTGCATAGGCCGTGCCAAGCGGCAGGCTGCGCATGGCGATGGACAGCAGAATGAAACTGCCGATCATCGTCACGATGGTGATGGCGCTTGGTGTCAGAAGTGAAAACCCTTCCGACTTCTTCATGAAATAGGCCCAGACGACTTCAAGAATTCCGGCCAGTCCCAGATAAATCCATGCCATTTAAATGCTCCCTCACAAGGGTTCTGAACGGGCCGTCCCGTTCGTTGAGAAGGCGGGAAGGTCGTCCTTCCCGCAAAGTCGTTGGTTTAGTGCGACGGATGCAGTGCATCGTTGAGATACATGCAGATCAGCATAGTAAATACGTAAGCCTGAATGATCGCCATCAGCAATTCGAGTGCGGTCAGTGCCACGGTCATTGCCAGCGGCAGCACGGCAGTGAGCACGCCGAGTGTTCCGAGACTGCCCAGCCCGATGACAAAACCGGCAAAGACCTTCAGCGTAATGTGCCCGGCAAGCATGACGGCAAACAGACGAACCGAATGGCTGACCGGACGCGAGATATAGGACATGATTTCGATCGGCACGATGATCGGCGCCAGCATGACCGGCACGCCCGCAGGCATGAACAGCCGGAAGAACTTGAAACCATGCCGCACGAGACCGTAGATCGTGACCGTCAGGAAGACGAGCATGGCCAGCGCAAACGTTACGATGATGTGGCTCGTCACAGTGAAGGCGTAGGGGAACATGCCGATCAGATTGGCAAACAGGATGAACAGAAACAGCGAGAAGACGAGGGGAAAAAAGATAATGCCTTTTTCACCGGCATTCTCGCGCAATGTTTTCGACACGAATTCATAGAGGATTTCGGTCGAGGATTGCCAGCGCCCCGGAACAACACTGCCTCTACGGGATGAGAGGAACATGAACGCACCCGCACCCAGCACCGTCAGCACCATGAAGAGTGCAGAATTGGTGAAAGCAACCGGCTGACCGCCGATTTCGCCAAGTTTGACGATGGGCTTGATTGCGAATTGTTCGATCGGCCCTGCCATAGGACACCCTCCTATGGGGCCGTCCCCGACGCGAACACAGGCACGGGTCGTCCCGCGCGGCCCTGTAAATAGTGATTCTTGAACGGCGAGGCAAGAGGGCCATCATTGTTATGGCCCAACAGAAACTTGATCACGCATCCCATGTATCGGGGAGCGTTTTCGAGTATCCTGTCGTTCTTACCCATAGATTATGCCGGGAGATCGATCGATGACCATCTCAAGACGTAATTTCATTGTTACAGCATCTGCTGCCGGGGCCGGATTGGCCTTGTCCCCTCTTGATCTCGCCAGGGCAGCAGCCGAAACAGGCAGTTCCAAAGTGCAAATCCCGTCACAGACAGACAATCCGGGCTTTCATCGCTTTCAATTCGGTGAGTTCGAGATCACCACGCTTTCCGATGGACGGAGGGCAGGTGAAGCGCCCGAAAAGACATATGCGGTCGATCAGGACCCGAAAGCGGTCGCTGCACTTCTCGAGGAAAACCTTCTGCCCCCCGACCGTTTCGTCAACAGCTTCACGCCGGTGCTCATCAATACGGGCAAGGGGCTTGTCCTGTTTGACACCGGTATGGGAGCAGGAGCCCGCGAAGCGGGATTGGGCAAGTTGACCAGTGCGCTTGAGGCTTCGGGCTACAAGGCGGATGATGTGTCTCTGGTGGTGCTGAGCCATTTCCACCCCGATCATATCGGTGGGTTGATGGAGGGTGGCAAGCCGGCCTTCGCCAATGCGCGCTACGCCGCCGGACAGAAGGAATTCGACTTCTGGACTGATCCAGCCCGGCTCGACAGTCCGGCAAAGACGGTTGCCGAAATGGTGGCCAAAAACGTCAAGCCACTGGCTGAGAAGATGACGTTTCTGGGCGAGGACAGCGAGGTCGTTTCCGGCATTCATTCTGTGGCGGCCTACGGTCACACGCCGGGCCATCTGGCGTTCCGCGTTGAAACGGGCGGGAAGTCGCTCATGCTGATCTCAGATACGGCAAACCATTTCGTGATTACGTTGCAACGACCCGAATGGCACGTTTCCTTCGATATCGACAAGGAAGCCGCCGTGCAGACGCGCAAGCGCATGTTCGACATGATCGCGACCGAAAGGCTTCCGTTCATCGGCTACCATATGCCGTTTCCGGCACTAGCCTATCTCAAGCGGGAAGGCGAGGGTTATCGTTACATCGCCGAGACCTATCAGTTGCGTGAGAAATAGGTCTGGGCGCTCTTACCGTTTGTTTAACGCCCACCGGCAACGTCGATGAATGTTCCGGTTACATAAGCGGGGGCGTCGTTCAGCAGCCAGAAGATGGCTTCCGCGACTTCCTCCGCCTTACCGGCCCGTCCAACAGGTGTGCCAGCGCCCAGTTTGGCCGCTCGATCCGGATTGCCGCCGCTGGCGTGAATGTCGGTATCGATCAGGCCGGGACGCACCGCATTGACGCGAATGCCTTTCGGCGCAAGCTCCTTCGAGAGACCGGTGGTCAGCGTATCGAGGGCACCTTTCGCCCCGGCATAATCCACATATTCAAACGGTGATCCAAGCCGCGAGGCCATGGACGAAACGATGACGATTGCACTATCCGGCTGCAACCGGCGTGCAGCCTCGCGCGCGCATAGATAGGTGCCGTAAACATTTATATTGAACATGTTTTTCAGACGTTCAGCACTCATGTCCGCAAGAGGCATGGTTTGCGCCACGATCCCAGCATTCAGGACGACGCCTTTCAGTGGGCCGAGTTCGGCTTCTGCCCTGTCGAACATGGCGATGACGTCTTGTTCGCTGGATATGTCGCCCCGGACCGCCAGCGCTTTCGCGCCGAGCTTCGTAGCCTCGGCCACCGTCTGCTGTGCAGCCTGTTCGTTCCCCGCATAGTTCAGGGCCACAGACCAGTTTTGCGCCGCACTGCGCAAAACTGTAGCGCGACCGATGCCGCGGCTACCACCGGTGATCAGAACGTTCTTCATGCCTCTCCTCCATGCAGTTCATGTCGGAGCTAATCCGATTTGCACGCACGGTGCAAAGGAAAGATCGTATGAAAATAAAGGTTTGGGGAAGAAATTGGTCGGAGCGGCGGGATTCGAACCCACGACCCCTTGACCCCCAGTCAAGTGCGCTACCGGGCTGCGCTACGCTCCGAGCCGGGAAAAGCCGTAGAATATAACGTCTTGGCACGCAAGGCCTAATTTCCGGAAACTGACAAATTGCACATGACATTCCGGCATTGCTGAAAGCTCAGGATCGCGGTGCGAAGAGGATGATGCAAGTGCCGGCGAAAGCCATGCATGCGCCGACCACATCCCAACGGTCCGGGCGGGCGCCTTCGGCAAACCAGATCCACAGGATCGACGCGATGATGTAGATGCCGCCATAGGCAGCATAGGCACGACCGGCCACATTGCTTTCAATGAGGGTCAGCAGATAGGCGAACAATGCAAGGCACACCATGCCCGGTGCCAACCAGAGCGCTGATTTGTCGAGCTTCAACCATGCCCAGAAGGCGAAGCATCCGGCAATTTCAAAGAGGGCTGCTGCGGCGTATATCACGAATTGCAAGACGCTGCCCTCCTGGCTGGTCTCTGAGTTTGGGTGAAAGCTGATACCTGTATTCCAGCCCTGCACAACCCCAGATGATCCCGAAAAGAAGATAAAAGTGACGCCAGTGATCGGTGTCGATGACGTTGCCGATCAGGACATGACCGAGATAAGTCGCGTAAGCGACCAGGAGATATGGCTGCCACGGGCGATTGCGAAACAGAAGCTTGAAACCGATCCCGAGCGTCAGAAATGTCAGCGTCAGGAAGGCTATGAAACCGATCCAGCCATAGTCGAGAACGGCTTTGAGCCAGATATTGTGCGTATCCTCGCCGAACATAGGCCCAAATTCGAGTGGACCGATGCCGAGTGGATGCTGGGTGGCGAGGATCATTCCAAGCCAATGCCGCGCGAAACGTCCAAGCCTTGCACTGTCATAACTTTGTTCGAGGCGTGCGCGCTCCCGGAAGAAATCGCCGACGCCGGGAATTTGCAGAATAATCAGGATCGCGAGAATAATCGTTACAACGGCGAGCAGGCCGATTGCGATCAGTCGAAGGCGAAAACGATTGTTGTTGCTTTGCAGAAAGAGCACGCCGAACAGAATGGCGAAGGAGAGGGGAACCATCGCCCACGCAGCGCGCGAGAATGACACCAGAACCCCAAGCATGAGCAGGCAGCAGAAAGGCAGATAGACAAGTGCATCGCGCACACCGCCGCGCATGACGCGATAAAGCGTCCAGGTCAAGGGTAGTATCAGGAAGGGTCCGTAGACATTGGGGTCCTGAAATGCGCCTTGCGCCCGCCCATAGCGTGTGAAGATTTCGGCACCGGGAAAGAGGCCGAGATAGCCTGCAATGCCGAGCACGGAAGAAAGCACGCCGACAAGAAGATAGGCGTTGAAGATGGTTCTGAGACGCCTGTAATCACCTTCTATGGCAGCGGCGAAGAACACCGATGTGAAAGCCAGAAAGAGTGAAACGGCGATATAGAGCGGGGCCTTTTTGACGTCCGCCATCTGCATGACCGAAATCATGCCGCCGAAATTGAATGCGGCGAAGAGGGCCAGCAGCACAAGGCTCGTGCGGGTCAATCGCAGTCCGAACAGCAGTGCCAGCGCGATCAGGCCGACCATATAAAGTTCATAGGGCGCAGGCTCGCTCATCACAAAGCCGAGCAGAAATACGCCGATGCCAATTGCGGTATTGGCAATGAGACGGTTGAGCGCGCGTTTGCGCGCCACATCCACCGGCGGCATCATGGCTGGACGCGGACTGCCGTCAAACCTTTCCGCCACGCTGATCAATAGGCGTTTTCCGTGTTGAGAAGCCGTATCGGTGTCAGGAACAGGATCTTGAGATCAAGCCAGAGCGACCAGTTTTCGATATAGTAGAGATCGAACTCCGTGCGCATACGGATTTTGTTTTCATTGTCTATTTCGCCGCGCCAGCCATTGATCTGTGCCCAGCCGGTGACGCCGGGCTTTACGCGGTGACGTGCGAAATAGCCGTCGACCACCTCATTGTAGAGTACGTTATGCGAATGGGCTGCGACTGCATGCGGACGCGGGCCGACGAGCGACAGGGAGCCTGCGAGGACGTTGAAGAACTGTGGCAGCTCATCGATGGAAGCTTTGCGAATGAAACGCCCGACACGCGTTACGCGAGGATCGTCCTTGGTGACAGCCTGTTTGGCCGTCGGATCGCACATTTCAGTATACATCGACCGGAACTTCCAGACATTGATGACTTCATTGTTGAAGCCATGTCGCTTCTGCTTGAAGATCACCGGGCCCTTGCTATCCAGCTTGATGGCGATCGCTGTGCCCAGCATGATCGGCGACAGAAGAACGATGCCCAGAACGCTGAAGACGACGTCGAAGACACGTTTGACGACGGAATCCCAGTCGTTGATCGGCTTGTCGAAAATATCCAGCATCGGCACCGCGCCGACATAGGAGTAGGAACGTGGGCGGAAGCGCAGGTGATTGTTGAGCGCTGACAGGCGAATGTCCACCGGAAGAACCCATAGCTTCTTCAGCAGAGCCAGCACACGCGCCTCGGCGCTGATCGGCAGAGACACGATCAGCATATCGATGTGAGCGATGCGCGCGAACTCAATCAATTCGTTGATGTTGCCGAGTTTCGGGTAACCCGCGACAATGGGCGGCGAACGCTTGTCGTCGCGGTCGTCAAAGATTCCGCAGATGCGAATATCATTGTCGGGCTGCTGTTCCAGCGAACGGATCAGCGTTTCTGCATTGGGGCCGCCGCCGACGATGACGGCGCGACGTTCCATGGTACCGTTGCGTGCCCAGCGCTTGATTTTCCAGGCGATGAAAATGCGTGAGAGCAAAAGCATCACGCAGGCGCTGAGCGCCCAATAAAGGAACCAGCCGCGTGAGAAATCGGAAGACGCCTTCATCAGGAAGCCGGCAATGGCAAGGGTGCCGAGCACAGCAGCCCAACTGATGAAAAGCCGCCGCAGATAGCGCCCGGGACTGCGCAAAACGTTGATTTGATAGCCGTCATTGATTTCCATCAGCAGGACGAAAAGCGCGCCGCCGACGACCATGATAAGCGGATAATAGAAGATAAGGTGCGTGCGAATGCCGACGTAAAGCAGGAAGCTCAGAATGCCGGAGAAGAAGACGAGGCCGAACTCTACCATGCGCATGACGCCGCTCAACATCAGCGGCGAAAACGTGTCGCGCTGATATTGCTCGGCCATCTGGCGGGCCAGCGGACTGAGTTTCACCGGGCCTCGTGGCTTGGAGTCTTGTCCGGAATCCTGTTTGCCGTTGGCTTCCATGGCTTTGCGGCCAAATGGAGAAAGCCCATTGTTATCTCGCACAACATTGCCCCTGATCGTAAAATGACAGCGTAGTAATTAGACCGAGAGTCCTAAGCAGAATATAAACGCAGCATGACAAGCTTTTGACTTAGGTAAACACTCAATTAAACATCTGGCGAATACCTAGTGGTCTGATTCCGACATTTGCATCCCTCGGTTACTGGCGTCGGACAAATGTCGGAATCAAAAAGACCACTAGCAAGATTTATGAATCTAGTGGATTTTTCGAATTTGGCGTTTGAAACAGCGTTTCAGTTGGTCGGGATTCAAACGTCAAATTCAATCCACTAGTAAACACCCGGCTGAAAGTCGTTATTGTTAGTGACAGCTAAAATAATATGGTTCCTGCCCATACTGTTACAGCATTGGCGGCGGGAACCAATATGCGCCAGTTGTCGCAAGGCAAACCGACACGAGGCTTGCCTTGTCTGACTATATTGCCTAGGACGACAATATGAAACCGTTGGAAGATAAAGCTGCAAGCGGCATTTCGCCGTTGGACTGTTCGGCACATATTGCCGCCAACAGACCGGCTCTCTTTCCACTTCTGATCGGCACCAGATCGGACGATGTCATGGGGTTGCTGCGCGCCTGACCGCACAGCGACCCAAAAAATCCTGATGAGAGCAATTCAAGCTGCGACCCTGCAAGGTCGCATTAACTGTTTGTTTTAATGCACTTTATCCGAACTGGTTTCAGCCGCTTTGGAGGGTGCTTTAGGGTTGATCATGACTATTTGGGCCGAACTGGCTAGAGCGGGCAATCTTGCCGGCGATGAAATTCTGTTGCGAAAACGCGACCATATCTACGAAATTCGCTACAACGGCCTGGAATTGATGTCCAACGTCAATTTCCAGTCCGAGACGGTACTGGCCGAAAGATCGCTGCGTCTTCACGGTCGGCAGGTGTCTCATATGCTTATCGGCGGGCTTGGCATGGGCTTCACGCTTCGGGCAGCACTCGATTTGCTCGGATCTGATGCCAGGGTGACGGTTTGCGAGCTTGTCCCGGAAATCGTGGACTGGAACCGGACCCATATCGGTCATCTTGCCGACCATCCGTTGAATGATCCGCGTGTCGATGTTCGGGTTGCAGACGTTATGGATGTTCTTCGCGCAGAGCCGGGCCGATACGATACCATATTGATGGATACGGATAACGGGCCGGATTTTACCGTCCGCGCGGCCAATGGAGCCATCTATGAAGATGGCGGTCTGAGGCTTGTGAAAAGGGCGCTCAAGCCGAATGGCATTGCTGCTTTCTGGTCGGCCACCATATCGGACCCGTTTGAAGACAAGCTCGATATGCTGCCCTGGCAATGGCAGCGCGAGGATATTTCGCTCATCGGCGGGCGTGCCGATGCGTTCCACTATATCTATTTTGCGGCGCGAGGCGGATTTCGGTCACAGTTCGACAGGGCTATATCCGCATCCGAACCCTTTGCTGCAATGGCGGGTTGATGGGAAGGGCGGTAGCGGTCAGTCTTCCGGTACTGCCCGATCCGGATGCGCCTCGAAATAAATGGTTTCGATCGAGTGCGCCATGGATGGAAGGCTGAAACGCTCATGCAGCCGGATTACATCGGGCATTGCGGCGTGAAATGTTAGGAGATCATCCGCAGCGCCCAGCATCTTGTTTGCCAGTGCCTCGACCTCGGGTTCCACCAATGCCGGGGAACGAGGTCCGAACACTTCAGGAATGCCGCCGACATTGCTGGCGATGACCGGCTTTCCGGCTGCGAGCGCTTCCAGCACGATATAGGGAAATGCTTCGGCGCGCGACGGAACCACCATTATCCGTCCCAAACCGAAAGCTTCTCGCGCCGCCATTCCGGGCAAAAAGCGGACTTGCCCGGAAACGCCAAGTTCGTCAGCGAGAGCAATGAAATCGGGCTTTTCCGCACCGTCTCCCACCATGGCTGCGGTGAAATTGCGCTGATGCTGTTCGCGCAAGCGGGCAAGGGCGCGGATCAGGAGGTCCGGTCCTTTTAACTCACGCATCGTGCCGACAAAGAGAAAGTCACTGGCACCGGGCGCGTCTGCGACCGATATAAATTCTTCTTCCGCCAGACCGTTATATACGACGGCATGGAGGCCATAGGGCCGCCCTACCTTTTCTTCATAGATACGCTTTTCGAAGTTGGAAACGAACATCACCGCGTCGGTCATCGGAGCCAGCATTCTCTCGAGCAGAAAGACGGCGCCACCACGGCGCGTCTTCCGGTCGAAATGCAGGCTACCGCCATGCGGTGAATAGATACGGGCTACGCGAGACCTAAATACCCGTAAGACTGAGCCGAATAATCGCGCATAGACACCACCTTTGGCGCCATGTCCGTGCAATATGTCCGGCCGCAATTTCTTGATGATGCGGTATGCTTTGAGTGCGGCTGCTGCATCGCCCAGTCCGATGTGGCGCTGCATGGCAATGCGATGGAGGCCGAGCGCGAGCTTTGGCCGTAATTCTTCCAGAAGTGCGTCTTCACGCGGGCCGCCGGTTGTTGCATCGCAGACGATGCCGACTGCATGGCCTTTTTCTGCTTGCAGGCCCACGAGATCGCGAACATGGCGGAAGAGCCCACCGGTCGGTTCGCGAAAACAGTGGACGATGCGCAGTGGGGGGACATTGGTGTCATCGGCCATCAATCGCCATCAAAACAGACGTTCGCGCACATAGATCGTGTCGCCCGGCAGGATAGGATCCGAAATCAGCACGCGGCCGGTCAGAACCTTGCCGTTGAACTGGCGCGTGATATCGACATTCTCCTGGTTGGCGCGCGGGCTGAAGCCGCCAGCGGCGGCGATTGCTTTCTGTGCGGTCATGCCCGGAACATAGGAATACTGGCCAGCGGCGCCAACTTCACCCATTACGAAGATCGGGCGGTAGCGGTCGATTTCCGCGCTGACGTCAGGATCGCGCAGATAACCGCCGCGCAGTTTGGACGCGATGATGCCCTCGAGCTGCTTGGATGTCTTGCCACGCGCCGGAATACTGCCGACGAGCGGGAAGGCAATGTAGCCGGCCTGATCGACACTATAGGTGTTGGTGAGGCTCGGCTGTTCGAAAACGGTAATGCGCACGCGATCGCCAGCATCCAGCATGTAAGGCTGGTTCAGCGCCTCGTGGAAAGCAGGCGGGGCAGGGCGATAGCTGGAACAGGCGGAAAGCGTCATGGCGGCAAGGCCGAGTGCCACGAGCAGAGCGTGGCCTTTGCGCTTGTTGTGAATTGTCTTCGCCGTCATCATCCGCCTCGGTTCTTCCGAAAAGCAATATTTCTTACGAACGCAATCGACGCGGTACTGACAGCGCGATTACGAATATCGGTTGCAAGCGTTATCGATTGATTAGGGTTAATGGCTGGTAAAGAAGACAGGGTTCGGCGCAAAATCTTTATGCCTCGCTGACAATTGGGAACTTATCCTGCTTAACCCTCTGGTTACCTTGTTCCTTTACCTTCCGGCCAGATTCGGGGGTGCATTACCCCACGCGGGCGAGAGCGATCACGCGCGCAAGCGCACTCGCGAAGTCCATGGAGAATGGGGAATGGCAGAAGTCGATCCGTTATCAAGGGACGCAGATATTGATATCGGTGCGCTGTTTGCAAGCCTGCGCCGTCATTGGCTGTTCATTGTCGTCGGCGCGCTCCTCATGGCGGCACTCGCATGGGCCATCTGTCTTCTTCTGACGCCGGATTATCGCGCCGAAGCCCGCATCATGATCGAGGCTCGCGAATCCATCTATACCCGTCCCAATGGCGAGACAGCAGCCGAGCGACCTGTCTTCGACGCCGAAGGCGTGAAGAGCCAGGTCGAGGTGTTCTCCTCCGGCGATCTTCTCAAGAAAGTTTCCGACGAACTCAAGCTGACCGGCAATGAAGCCTTCACGACGACGGAAGTGAAGCCGTGGACCCGCCTTCTCATCATGCTCGGCATGCGAACCGATCCCGCCCGACTGACCCCGGAAGAGCGCGTTTTGCAGAAGCTGCGCAAGAACATGCAGGTTTTCGCTGTGACCGCTTCGCGCGTCATCGTGGTGCAGTACACGTCGGCAAATCCCGAGACAGCTAAAAACGTCGCCAATGCGCTTGCCAGTCAGTACATCCTGTCTCAACAGGCCGCGAAACTGGAGTCGAACGACGATGCCACCGGTTGGCTTGCTCCCGAAATTGACGACCTGCGCAACCGTGTTCGCGATGCGGAAAAGAAGGTTGCCGATTACCGTGCTTCGCGCGGGCTTCTGACCGGACAGAGCAATAGCACGATTGCGACACAGCAGCTCTCGGAAGTTTCCACCGAACTTACGCGGGTTCGCACCAGCCGTGCTTCGGCGGAAGCCAAAGCGGAAAGCATTCGTAAAGCGCTCGCCTCGGGTGCTTCCATCGACACGCTGCCGGATGTCATTGCGTCCGGCATGATGCAGCGTCTTGCCGAAAGACGCATCCAGCTCAACGCCCAGATTGCGGACCTTTCGACGACGCTTCTGGACGGTCATCCGCGCATAAAGGCGTTACGCTCGCAGCTTGCCGATCTCGACCAGCAGATCAGGTTGGAAGGCCGCAAGCTCGTTGCAAGCCTGGACAATGAAGTCTCCGCGGCAAAGCTTCGCGAGGACGAACTCAATCGCGAGCTCAACCGCGTGAAGGCCCAGGCGGCGCAGGCGGGCGATCAGGAAGTGGAGTTGCGTGCACTGGAGCGGGAGGCGACGGCGCAGCGCCAGCTTCTGGAAACCTATCTGACACGCTATCGCGAAGCCGCATCGCGCACCGACCGTAATTATGTGCCGGTCGATGCCCGGGTTTTTTCATCCCCCGAAGCACCCGCAGTACCTTATTATCCGATGATATTGCCGATTGTCGGTTCGACCTTTGCGGCTGGCCTGCTGTTGCTGTCGATTTTCGTTCTCCTGCGTGAATTGTTCAGCGGGCGTGCATTTGTGGCGGCGGATGGCCAAAGGGTTGCGGCAGTCGAAGAAATCGAAATGCCGGTTATTGCTGCCGCCGTTGAAGCCGCTGCCATACCGCCATCCATGTCCGAACGTATTGATGCTGTTTCCGAGGAAACGATTGCGGCACCACGTCGTTCATGGACTATGCCGTTTGCAGCGAAGCCGTCGGTTTCCGAGATAAGGAAATCCGTGGAGGAGTTTCCAATGATCAAGCAGCGCGAGACGAGACAGCGCAATCCCAATGGTGTGGAGGCTGTTGCCGATCTGCTCGCCGGTGGAAAGTTGAAGCGCATCGTGGTCGTCTCTCCCGAAGGCGATAAAGCATCGGCGGGAACGGTGCGTCTGCTGCGAGAGTTCGCCGACCGTGGCAAACGCGCAATTCTCGTGGACATGACCGCGCAGGGAACTGTTGGCCTTGCCATGCTGGACGGCACGCATCTGCCTGGCATTACTGAGCTTTTGACCAGCGAGCGCCGCTTCAACGAGGTCATCCACAGTGACCGGTTCTCGCAGGCTCATGTCGTACCGCTGGGCGAGGCCGATCCTGAAGTCGCCATGCGCTCCGCCGACCGGTTGCCGCTCATCCTCGACGCACTGGAAACGGTTTATGATTTCGTTGTGGTGGAGTGCGGTCCGTCATCTTCGGAGCAGATTCGACGCATTGCCGATGGGCCTGCTTCCGTCGTGATGAGTATCGTTGATCCGGATGACAAAGGCGTTGCGCTGGCCGCTCTGGACCTTGATCAAGGTGGTTATGAAGACGTCATTATTCTGATGGACGAAACGGCCTGATTGTCAATTGTGATTCAAGAACAGTGCCTTAGTCTGCGTTTCTGAATCAGATTGCTAACGGCTTCTAGCGTTTTGCAAGCTTGCTGCGCAGAGCCTTGGCCATGTCCCAAAGACGCGGATTGCGCTTGAGACTTCCGGCAACCGCATTGCGGGTTGATTGAAGCGCCGTGAAAAGCCTCCCCTTGGCGGAAAGCGGCACCAGCGTGTCATAGATCGTGCGCTCGATATCGCACCATTCGCGCTTATACGGCTCATCACCAATACCGAAACTGTAGATCGAACGACCGTTGTCACAACTGCGGTTGATGTCCTCGAAGAAGAGAAACTCCCCCGGACTTGCCGTCATCAGTTCGTCTTCTGCGATTGCGCCAAATTCGACGGTCGGCCCTGAATCGCAGAGCAGCTTTCCGATGATCGAACGTATGGTTCCGCCAACTTCAAGAAAGCGGAGTTCGCTCACGTCCTGACTTTTCGCGAGGCCTTGGCCGAAGAATGCCTTGAAGAAATTGCGCACATTCTCGTCGGCGAAAGGGTCACGGATGCCCATCTGCTGGAAGCGCTGTGCCTTCATCGCAAAATACAGATCGAGAACCGTGTCCGATTCCGCATGGTTCTGAGGGCTAGCAATTCTCCAGCCACCGCATTCTTCGTATCGGCGACTATGCTGGCGATGCTTTTTCAGTTTGCGCTTGCGATTGCCGCGACCAAGCACGGCATCGAAGCCGCCATCGAGCGAAGCAGCGAGAACCGGATTTGGATTAGGCGCTTTTGCGAGAGCAAGCAGCGGATTGACTGCGCCTTGCAGTTCGGAAAGCTGACGTGTCAGCGAGAGCGCATCGATATCGGGTCGTGTTCTTCGGATTGCATCGATCATCTGCCGGGTCGCGCTTCGTTCGATGTCTGCACCACGGTCTTTCAACAGCCACGGGAAATTGCAATTGGCGTGGCTCCCGCCGGGATAGCGCGCAATTTTCGCGCCGTTCTGGCTGACGACTTCCAGCGGCACAGCCAAGATTGGATCATCGCCGTCAAACAGCCCAACCACGAAACTGTCAGCATTGACAATTGCGCGCCAATTATCGATCCATGCGAGCGATTGCGGCGCACCATGTATGGCCGAGTCATAGGTCCATAGCTGACCGATCTCGCTGAAATCCGTCAGGATGCGCGCTGTAACTTCGCCCGCCATCACCTGCAACATCCTCAAATGAGATTAGTGTTGTTTCTTGCGTGGTGGCTGTGCCATCCACCAGATGATGCCCATGGCTGGCAGAACCCAGAGAATGCCGGTCACGAAGAAATAAAGGAGATGCACCCAGGCACTCGATTCAGCAAGATGCGCCACGGCGATGATGGTCGCGAACACCGCATAGATGATGACCAGTGAAACCAGCAAAAAAGTGCCGATCAGTTTCTTCAGCCGAACGGGCATAATGCATCTCTCCTTTTCCCGGCACATCACTAGCGCGTGAGAAGGGACAGTGAAAGGGCAAAAACGCGGCGGCATGTCGCGTGACATGAACTTGTAACTCACAGGTCGATGCTGCATGTATCCTTCGGCTCATTATCGAAGGGTGAATGGCATGACGGCAGCAACGGCGCAGCGTGTAGGGCAGGGTTCCAGATCATCGAAAGAGGATCGTGACCGTCGCCTTGTGCGATACTGGCTTTATGCGGTGTTCGTCGTGCTGATTGCTATCGTCATGGTTGGCGGGGCCACCCGTATGACCGGATCGGGCCTCTCCATCACCGAATGGAAGCCCATTCACGGCGTCATTCCGCCGCTCAACCATGCCGAATGGGTGGAAGAGTTCGACAAGTATCGCCAGATTCCACAATACCAGCAGATCAACAAGGGCATGTCTCTTGAAGAATTCCAGTATATTTTCTGGTGGGAGTGGGCGCATCGCCTGCTGGCGCGCTTTGTCGGATTTCTGGTTGCTGTCCCGCTCGCCTTCTTCTGGGTGACCGGGCGTCTCGGGGGCGGTCTTAAGTACCGTATGCTGGGCTTGCTCGCGCTCGGCGGCTTGCAGGGCGCCATCGGCTGGTGGATGGTCGCTTCCGGCCTGAGTGAGCTGACAAGTGTCAGCCAGTACCGTCTGGCGATCCATCTGACGACAGCCTGTATCATCATAACGGCAGTGTTCTATATTGCGCGCGGGCTTGTCACCTATAGCGAACGACCGGCGGAAAGGCCGATCCAGCGCTTTGCCGGATGGGTCGTGTTCGCAGTTCTGGTGCAGATTTATCTGGGCGGTCTGGTGGCCGGGCTTCACGCCGGTCTGACCTATAATACATGGCCGCTGATGGATGGTGCTATCATCCCGTCAGATCTGTTCATCCAGTCGCCATGGTGGCGCAACCTGTTTGAAAACCCGAAAACTGTGCAGTTCGTGCACCGCATGTTCGCCTATACGGTTCTGGTTCTGGCGGTCCTGCATTCGCTGCAGGTGTGGAAACAGGCGCCCGGCACCACCCATGCGCGCCGCACCGTTGTTCTGGTTGGCCTTGTTCTGGTGCAGGCCGTTATCGGCATTGCGACGCTTTTGATGAGCGTTCCGCTGCATCTGGGCCTGACGCATCAGTTCTTTGCGCTGATCGTTCTGGCCTTCGCGGTCGCGCACTGGCGCGCAACAAAGGGCGCTTACGCGGTATAAGCCATTTGGCGCAAGTGTCTGAGCGCGGACGCGATCTTCAGTTCCCGCGCTTCGTCCGTATCGTTGCCATCTTCACGATGCCATGCGGCTGACAGGCAGCCATAGGCGAAGGCATAATCCAGAATATAGGCCGGTTCGCACCCGATGACCGGTGCGAAATGCTCGGCCATGTGCCGGGCACGTTCAAGGTCGAGACATAGATCGTCCCGGTCGAGCGGATTGTAGAAGATATTGGCTGCATCGAAGGCTGCGTCGCCGACCAGCCCGTGCGGGTCGATGGCGAGCCAGCCTCGTGGTCCCTTGATGATGTTCTCATGGTGAATGTCACCATGCAGCGGAATGGCCTTGTGCGGCGTCGCCAGCAGACGCTTTGCAACAGACGCGCCTTCCGCATAGATAGGGCTTTCATGCGCCACCGCGAAGAGACCGGAAAAGTGCTTCTCCAGAGGTTGCAGGTCAGCCGGTATCGGGGCAGGAGAGGGCGTATGCAGCGCGTTCAGAACCTCGCCGAATATCTGTAGACATTCGGCGTCCTTGCCGCGTTTCAGGTGCGCATCGAGGTGATAGTCGCCCGCATATTCGAGCAGCATCGATGTGCCCTTGAGGCCGTATAATCGTGCCGCACCATGGCCATCCTGCCAGTCCAGATAATGCGCGCCGCGCAGTTCGTCCATTCCGGCTGGTTTCAACTGCTTGACGACAAAAATCTCGCCCGGATGGTCGCTGCGTTCGACCTTCCAGACGAGGCTTGAATGTGTATCTGCCAGAGGCTCCGATGAACCGATATTCCATTCTATGGGAAACATCGGCTTCGTCGTCATCAGGCTTTGCCGAGCATGAGGTTCATGTTCTGGACTGCCGCGCCCGATGCACCCTTGCCAAGATTGTCGAGTAGCGCCACCAGATTGACCTCTCCGTCGCCTTCGGTGCCGAAGACAAAAAGCTTCATGCCGTCCTTGCCAGCAAGCTCTTCCGCATCGACACGCGCCAGTTTGGTGCTTTCTTCAAGCGGTACGACCTCGACGATGTCCTGACCAGCGTAATGCTCTGTCAGTGCGGCATGAATCGCGGCAAGTGATGGCGTTCCCTTGAGTTCGCTCAGGAACAGGGGAACCTGCACGATCATGCCCTGCGGGAAGCGTCCGACACTGGGTGAAAAGATCGGGCGGCGATCCAGACGGCCATGCAATTGCAGTTCCGGCACGTGCTTATGCTTGAGCGGCAGGCCGTAGAGGAAATTATTCGCAGCAAGGTGCTCCGGATGGTTCTTGTCTTCCATCTGCGCAATCATCTGCTTGCCGCCCCCCGTATAGCCGGAGACGGCATTGACGCTCACCGGATAATCGGCAGGCAGTAGGCCCGCATCGCGGAGCGGACGGACAAGCGCAATCGCGCCGGTCGGATAGCAGCCCGGATTGGCAACGAGGCGCGCTTCGGCAATGCGTTCACGCTGGCCCTTGGCCAGCTCCGCAAAACCATAGGCCCAGTCCGGGTGCACACGATGGGCGGTCGAGGTATCGATGATGCGGGTCGAGTTATGGCCTTCGAGAAGGGAAACCGCTTCTTTGGACGCATCATCCGGCAGGCACAGGATCGCAATATCGGCAGAGCGCAGACAGTCGGCGCGCAAATCCTTGTTGCGCCGCTCGGCTTCCGGAATGGAGATCACTTCAAGATCGTCGCGTTCGGCCAAACGGGTGCGGATCTGCAAGCCGGTGGTGCCGTGTTCGCCATCAATGAAGATTTTCGGTTTCATGCGTTTTGCCTTTGAATTCAGAAAGTTACGACAATATTCGGAATCAGTTCTCGAGGCGCTTGAATCAATCTATGAACAAGCGCTGCGCTTCATCGTCGTTCTTTCCGTTCGGCCAAAAGGCCCAAATAGTACATTGCGATCGTCGCTCCCGCGATTGCTGTTATATCGGCATGGTCATAGGCCGGTGCAACCTCGACCACATCGGCGCCCACAAAGTCAAGAGCCGTCAGCTTGCGCAGGACAGACAGCATCTTTGCCGAAGACGGGCCTCCCGCGACCGGCGTGCCGGTTCCCGGCGCAAAGGCCGGATCGAGACAGTCGATATCGAAGGTCAGATAGGTCTTCCGGCCATTGGTGCGCTTCAGGATTTCATCGGCAATCGCCGCCGCTGACATATCCTCGACCTCATGGCCATAAATGATCCTGATGCCGCAATCTTCCGGCGCGTGCGTGCGGATGCCGATCTGGATCGAGTGAGCGGGATCGATAATGCCGTCGCGCACTGCACGGGCCACGAAAGAGCCGTGATCAATCCGCTTGCCGTCGTCGAACCACGTATCCTGATGTGCATCGAACTGCACCAGCGCCAGCGGCCCATATTTTGCAGCGTGGGCCTTGAGCAGTGGCCACGTGATGAAATGATCGCCGCCGAGCGTCAGCAGGAATGCATCGGATTTCAGGATTTTCGCCGCTTCGCGCTCGATAGTGGCTGGGGTCTTATAGTGATTGCCGTAGTCGAGCAGGCAGTCGCCATAGTCGATGACGGCGAGGTTCTCGAAAAGATCGCGCTGAAAGGGATATTGCGGATCATTGTCGAAGATCGCCGACGCCCGCCGGATCGCCTGCGGGCCGAAGCGCGCACCGGGCCGGTTGGATACGGCGGCATCGAAGGGAATATCCCAGACGACAGCTTCCGCGCCCTTCAGCGACTTCGTGTACATGCGCCGCATGAATGACAACACACCCGCATGGGTGGGATCGGTTGCTGCACCGGTCAGGCTGCGGGCGGTGATCGCGTGGTCGATGGTCTTTGAGGGCATGGCCGCTTCCCCGATGATAATCTGGCTTCTATAGCGCTTTCACGCGCTCTTGGCATCAAATCCGTAAGCGCGTTCCACACGGGCAATGCGCACGCGATAGGCTTCGTACCATTTCTGGCGACCAAGCTTCTGCGCAACCAGATGATCCACGTCGCGCTTCCATGCACGAATGCTTTCCTCATCGGCCCAAAAGGAATTGGTGATGCCGAAGCCTTCCGCGTCGCGGGCACTTTCAATGCCGAGATAGCCCGGCTGTTTGGCCGCGAGTTCTCCCATTAGAACCGCCATGTCGCCGTAGCCATCATCCTCGCCCGCAATACGCTGCGAAGCGAAGGTGACGATCAGATAGGGAGGCTCCGGTGTGGCGGCAAAACGACTGGACGACATTCGACTGGTTCCGTGCTGGCTTGAGTCTCCTTTTACATAACAAAAAAGCGGACCCGAAGGCCCGCTTTTCTGTAAGCTCTGAAGCGACAGATATTAGCGCTTGGAGAACTGGCCCTAAGCGCTTTAGCGCTTGGAGAACTGGAACGAACGGCGAGCCTTGGCCTTACCGTACTTCTTACGTTCGACGACGCGGCTGTCGCGGGTCAGGAAGCCACCCTTCTTGAGAACCGTGCGCAGGCCCGGTTCGTAGTAGGTGAGGGCCTTGGAGATGCCGTGACGAACAGCACCGGCCTGACCGGAGAGACCGCCACCGGCAACGGTGGCAACGATATCGAACTGGCCGGCGCGATTCGAAGCGATGATCGGCTGCTGCAGGATCATCTGCAGAACCGGACGCGCGAAATACTGTGCGAATTCCTTGTCGTTGACGATGATCTTGCCGGAACCCGGCTTGACCCAAACGCGTGCAACGGCGTCCTTACGCTTGCCGGTGGCATAAGCGCGGCCCTGTGCGTCCAGCTTCTGGACGTGAACCGGAGCGGCAGCTTCGGTCTTGGCAACGGTGCCGAGTTCTTCGAGCGAGTTGAGCTGCTCAGCCATGATTATGCATTCCCTTTGTTCTTGCGGTTCAGCGCTGCGACGTCGAGGACTTCCGGCTGCTGAGCTTCATGCTGATGGTTCGAGCCTGCATAAACGCGCAGGTTCTTCATCTGGCGACGGCCGAGCGGGCCACGCGGGATCATACGCTCAATAGCCTTCTCGAGAACGCGTTCCGGGAAACGGCCTTCGAGAATCTGGCGAGCAGTGCGCTCCTTGATGCCGCCCGGATGGCCGGTGTGCCAGTAATAAACCTTGTCGGTGTATTTCTTGCCGGTCAGAACAACCTTGTCGGCATTGATGATGATGACATTGTCGCCATCGTCAACGTGCGGGGTGAAGGTTGCTTTGTGCTTGCCACGCAGGCGGTTGGCGACGAGCGATGCAAGACGGCCGACGACGAGACCTTCGGCGTCGATCAGCACCCACTTCTTCACCACTTCAGCCGGCTTCTGAGAAAAAGTTGCCATTGAAGTCTTCCTTGACTTAATCCCCGATCTTGAAATCAGGGCTTTTTTTGTTGCTTGTGTTGGATCGTGTCCAACCCGAACGAGCGGGCAAAAGATCACTTCTGCTCGCGTCTGGCGGGTCGATACACAATGGCGGCGTGGCCGTCAAGTCCTATATTCAGAGCTTTGTTTTAAAAGGCAAGTAAAATCAAAAGGTTATTGCATTGGTATTATAGTACCGTATATTTTAACGCTTTTATCTCGGTGGAATCGAATAGGTTGCCGTTGCATGGGCAACCAGTTCGCCGCTCGCACCGTCAGTCAGACTGATATCGAGTACGGCAAGGCGCTTGCCGAGTTTCAGGAGGCGCGCAACAGCCTCGACTGTACCGGGAGAGGGTTTGCGCAGAAAGTTGATATTGAGATTCGTTGTCACCGCCAGCGCCACCGGACCGATATGGGCCAATATGGCTGCATAGGCCGTCACATCGGCAAGCGCGAAAAGCGAGGGGCCGGAAACGGTGCCGCCAGGACGCAGATGTTGTTCATCGGCGTGAAGCCGCATGGATGCCGAACCATCGTCGATTGCCGTGATCTCGAAAGCGTTTCCGAGTTGCGGAAACTCGTGCTTCATGAAGGCACGCAGGTCTTCGATATTCATGACAGGGCTCGACGAATGGTTTGTCATCGGATCGACATTCCGGTCCTGTGCTGTATTGATATTCATGCGTTCCTCCCAAGTTTATTCATCAATAAAGCATAATCCGACCGGAGTGAAACGAGGATCGATAAGATTATGCTTCACCTAAAAGAACTTAGAGCGCCTGCTTTCATGCAAGCGTTGGCTCAAGCGATTGAGGAGAACAAAGATGAAAAACCCTATCGACGAGCAGATTCGTGAGATTCTTCTTTCTGTCAAAACAATTGCGCTTCTCGGTGCGTCACCAAAGCCGGAACGCCCGAGCAATGGCGTGATGGAGTTCCTGCTTTCCAAGGGATATCGCGTGATTCCTGTCAATCCGGGGCAGGCGGGAAAGGAGATCCACGGTCAGCGTGTCGTGGCGCATCTGGCAGATATCGAAGAACCGGTGGATATGGTGGATGTCTTTCGCGAACCTTATTCGCTACCGGGGATCGTGGACGAGGTTCTCGCAATGAAGCATCGCCCGAAGGTCTTGTGGACGCAGCTTGGTGTCGTGCACGAAGAGGCTGGAAACAGGGCCGGAGAAGCAGGCGTCACCGTCGTCATGGACCGCTGCCCGGCTATCGAATATCCACGTCTGGTCTCTGAATAAGAGCTTTCGGATTTAATTTCTGCGATTCCTACATTTGGCGGAAAATCCTCCTTTGCTTTCCTGACGGCAACGCCTAACGTCCGGACCTGATTGGGGTTTAGGACACAGGAGGAAATGATGTCAAAACGCTCTCCCGGGATTGAAACGCTCGCTGTTCACGCTGGGGCAAAGCCCGATCCGACGACAGGTGCGCGTGCAACACCGATCTATCAGACGACTTCGTTTGTGTTCGATGATGCCGACCACGCGGCATCCCTGTTCGGCCTGCAGGCGTTCGGCAATATCTATACGCGCATCACAAATCCGACGACCGCTGTTCTGGAAGAGCGCATTGCCGCACTCGAAGGTGGTACGGCGGCGGTCGCGACTGCATCCGGCCATGCCGCGCAGCTTCTTGTTTTCCATACGCTGCTTCAACCGGGCGATAATTTCGTTGCCGCACGCCAGCTTTATGGCGGATCGATCAACCAGTTTGGTCAGTCTTTCAAATCCTTCGGCTGGCAGGTGCGCTGGGCCGACGCCACCAACCCGACCGATTTCGCAAAGCAGATCGACAGCAAGACGCGCGCCATCTTCATCGAAAGCTTCGCCAATCCGGGCGGTATCGTGGTAGATATCGAAGCCATTGCCGAAATCGCGCACAGAAACGGCCTGCCGCTGATCGTCGACAATACGCTGGCATCACCTTATCTGGTGCGTCCGATCGAACATGGTGCAGATATCGTCGTGCATTCACTGACCAAGTTTATCGGCGGTCACGGCAATTCCATGGGCGGTATTCTGGTCGATGGCGGTACTTTTGACTGGGCAAAATCCGGAAATTATCCGCTTTTGACCGAACCGCGCCCCGATTATGCGGGTCTGGAGCTGCACAAGACCTTTGGCAATATTTCCTTTGCCATCGCTGCCCGTGTGCTGGGGCTTCGTGACTTCGGCCCGGCCATTTCACCGTTCAATGCCTTCCAGATATTGACCGGGGCGGAAACCTTGCCGCTGCGCATGCAGCGCCACAGCGACAATGCGCTGAAGGTCGCATCCTGGCTGCACGGCCATGAAAAAGTGTCATGGGTGAATTATGCGGGGTTGCCGCATGATAAATTTCACGCTCTCCAGCAAAAATATGCGCCAAAGGGTGCGGGCTCTGTTTTCACCTTCGGTCTCAAGAGTGGTTATGAAGCTGGCGTCAAGTTTGTGGATAGCCTCGAACTGTTTTCGCTGCTGGCCAATATCGGCGACACCCGTTCGCTGGTGATCCATCCGGCATCGACGACGCATCGCCAGCTCAGCGACGAGCAGAAGGTGGCGGCGGGTGCCGGTCCGGATGTCGTGCGGCTGTCTATCGGCATCGAGGATGCAGATGATATCATCGCCGACATCGAGCAGGCGCTGGCAAAGGTCTGATTTATGAGCCGGTTTCTCGATTTCGACCTGACCGGCATCGAACCGGAGGAAGGCGCACCGTCACCGGAGCGCCTTCTTTCAGGTGCTCCAAAATTCCGCACGTGGAATCTGGAAGAAAATCCCGAAGGCACGCTTTTTGCAGGCATTTGGGAGAGCACGCCCGGAAAATGGCGCATCGAATATGACGAATGGGAATTCTGCCACATCCTGTCCGGTCGGTCCGTCGTCAGCGAAGAAGGCGGCGAAGCCCGCGAAGTGGTTGCCGGTGACAGTTTCGTCATCCGTCCGGGCTTCAAGGGAAGCTGGGACGTCATCGAGACCACCCGCAAGGAATATGTCATCAAGCTCTGACATCAGTTCCTTCTATGCAAAACACCCGCCGGATTTCGGCGGGTGTTTTGCTTTAGTTATGCGGACCGCGCTTGATCGGCTGGATAACCGGCAGATTGCCCGGATTTGGACGGCCTGCATTGCCTGATGGCGGGCGGTCCGGCCGAGGCGGACGTGGGCGATCCGGCCTGTTGGTGTCGGGACGGCGCGGGCGATCCCGGTCGCGATAACGATAGTGATCCCGGTCACGATAATAGCGCGAATCTCTGTAATAACGCGGGTAGCGCGGATAGTTCCGATAGTAACCGCCGCTATTATAGACGACGCCGGTACCGACATAGCCGCCACGAACATAATATGGATCGTAATAGCCCGAGCCATAATATCCCTCGGAAACACAACCGCTGAGCGTCAAACCGGCAGCGCCGATGCCGAGCGCCAGTAAAATGGATTTCAATGACATGTTCGCTACTCCCGAAAGGCCGGGGTCGGCGCTGGAATACGCAACAACCACGCGGCGAACCACTATTTAGAGGGATTATGCGCGTTTCTTTATGAAGCCCATAATCAATAAAGATTGCAGAGCGTTAGCTTGGTTAGCTGTGATCAAACCTCTGCGTCAGCCCATGGAATACGCTCCTCACACATCCCCTAAACGCCTTGGGGTTTCAAAAGTTGCCAATGAAGGTGACAACAGGACCCGCAAAAGCAAAACCGCCCCGAAGGGCGGTTGTATTGTTGCTGAAGGCGAATGCTGATTACTTGCCAGCTTCTTCTACCGTGGTCGCGATCGAGTCAAACTTTTCGCTGATCTTCGTTCCCAGCGTCGTTGCCCCAGTGATGATGACGACAGCGACGAGGCCGGCGATCAGCGCGTATTCGATAGCGGTTGCGCCGGATTCATCCTTACGGAAACGTGCGAAAAACTTGGTCATGTGTTGCTCCTGAGATCATTCTTGCTTGTTTAGTGGTCGCTGTGACCTGGGAGCAAACTACCCGCCAATTATGTGTACCCTCTTAAGTTGCATGGTAAACGGAAAATGAGTATTTCATATGATTAATAAATTACTGAATTTAAAATAAAAATAGCAGATAGAGATTCCTTATTGTATTAGCTTTAGCTTACATAAAGAGCGACTTCTTCAACCGGTCTCTTCTCTCAAGCTGCTTGCACCAGATTGGCCATCAGGCGGAATGCACCGGGAACGAGCTTATCGAGCTGATGATGCAGGGCAAGGCTCGTATGCGTATGACGACCCTTGCCTATCCTGCCGGAAACAAGAGAGCCATAAAGTGGCTGTTCTCCATCATCATGCATGGAAAGAAGCGGCTGATAGGCATCATCCCATGCGGAGGCGAAATAAAGCCCGCGTTCCTTGTGCCAGTCGTTCCAATCGCGCTCGCTGATCATATTGGGACTGACAAGGAGGGGATGCTCAGGCTCAAGAACCGTAACTGCCGCATGCGGGTTCGTAACGCGCCAGCGCAATGACGGAGAGCCGATGGTTAGTTTTCGCGGTGGTGTCCTGTCTGGATGCCAGCCATCTGACGGTCGGTGATAGAGTGTCACCAGATGCCCGCCATCTTCGACAAAGCGGTGCAGTTTGGTCGTCGCTGCTGCCAGGTCATTGCGCAGGCCAAAGGCAAATATGCCGACCACGATGGTCGTGAACCCTGACAGATCACCGGCAAGATGATGCGGTTCGATGTCGGTGACATCAAGCCCCATGCGTTTCAGCCACAGGCCAACATTGTCCGCACCGCCACCGATATAGCCGATGCGTGCGTCGGGCAGCTTCACGTCGAGGGTTAGCACAGGCAGCATGGCAGGCTCGCGCCAGACGGTTTTGCCGATATGCGGATAGTTGGCGGCGTGTGTTTGCCAGGCCGGAGTTCCATCAACCAATGCCTGCAGGCAGGTCAGTCCGGGTGTCGGATCGGAAGGCGGATACAAGACGGTGCTCAGCCCGTTTACACCGACTTCCCAGCCTTTCTGCGATGCGAAGGTGATCCGTTTTGCCGGGCCGTTGACCATAAGCTGGATCGGCAATGGGTCGTGTTCGCCCGACAGGATGACGGCTGGCGGGGCGATCTTCAGCGAGACAGGCGGCACAATGGCGAGCGGTTCCTCAAGATCGAAGCTGCGTTCTGCAAGATGCCCTTCAAACTGCGCTTTCAGCCGGATACAGGCTTGCCCATTGCCGGCAATCGACCGCCATACAGGTTCGAAAAGCGGGGAAGGTGCTGTATCTTTCGCCAGGGAAATGGTCAGGATTTCTCGCTCTGGCGCCTCTTCTTCACAGAAAATCGAACAGGTTTCCGGCAATACGGGTTCCGCCGATACTGCGATTGCCGTCGTTCCGGGGCCGTATTCGACGACAAGGCGCGTTTCGCTGCCCGCCGCCAACACAGGTTCGTCCAGATAAGCGCGCTCGAACAGCGAGGCGGCTTCGATCAGCGCGGCGTCGATTTCCCGCAGCTTGCGTTCCAGCCTGTGCCGGTGTTGCAAAAGGAAATCTTCCGGTGCGCTGGCTAGCACAGCTTTCAGGCGTTTTGCGGCCTCGACAAGATTTTTGATAATGGCTTCTCTGTTGGGAAAAGCTGCGATTGCGCCCTCAACAGACAAATGGGCATCAAGAAGCTGCTTTCGGCTTTCAAGCGTCAGTCCGTTGATTTCTGCAAGTGTGGCCAGAGTTTCGGGAAGCCCGTCAAGGATTGTCGTTTCCGAATGACTTTCTGGCAGTTTCAGATGCAATGGCCACTCAACCTTCGGCGCTTCCGGCCAGCGACCCATGCCCTGTGTGGCATGGCAGGCGCGCGACCACTCACCGATACGATCGTAGTCGGCGCCGATTGCCGCATCGCGTCCTGCCGCATGAACCGTCAATGTCGTATCGGGCGGCGGAAGCTCGTCATCATAGGTGTCGCCGCCGCCCGACCAGGCAGGGAGATAGAATTTCGCCACCTGCCACGGCATTAGCCCTTCGGAAAAATGTTCTGGAAAGGCGGTGGGGTCGGCAGCCAGCCGTATCGCCGTTTCCGCCGCCTGCGTCATGGCGCGATGGTGGCCGTGCTGGCCCGGAACATCGAGAAAGGTTGGCAGCACGATATCCGGGCGCTCGGTGCGATAGGCGCGGACCAGCCGCTCGACGGTCTTCTCCTCGCCCCAATGGGCAAAAGTACCGTCACCATCCTTGGAGAAGCCGAAATCGTGGACGGAATCGTCAGGACCATGGCCCAGCCAATGCACGTCGCAATCGAGAATGCGGGCTGCTTCCTCCATCTCGCGGCTGCGGATCACGCCAAGCGCGCCGCCACGTTCGGGTCCAAGCGCATTTTGCCCGCCTTCGCCGCGTGTCGAACAGGCAATCACCACCTGCATGCCAAGTCCGAAGCGCATATAGGCCAGGAGGCCGCTTTGCTCGTCGTCAGGATGCGCACCCGTATGCATCAGCGTGACTGTCGAACGCAGCCTGCTCAGTGCCTGGTGCAGCCGGACAAGGGCAGGGGACGACTTCTGGCGCTCGATGCGCTGGTGGGCGGTGAGCATGGTCAGATTTCCGAATTTGTATCGAGTTTCGGCGTCATGGCCTCGAACATCGGCAGGGAGGCAGCACCCAGAGCAGCGGTGAACTGCCCCGTCTGCCCACGAATGACGCGCGGCAATGCGCGGGCGCGGCGGCTCGCAACCGAAATCGGCAGGCCGCCCATATGCCAGATCAGGTCGTCGATGATCGCATCGGGCACCATGCCGCCCAGAATGATTGTCTCGGGATCGAGAATGTTTTCGATCATGGCAATCATTGGCGCCAGATGTTCGGCGGCTTCCTGCACCCAGCCCATCAGAACCGGGTTGCGATCTTCATGCAGCTTTTCCAGCGCATCGAAATCGGTGTCCTCGATCCCCGCGGCGTGAAGCTTCTCGCGCAAGATATGAAGGGAGGCATAGGTTTCAAGACAGCCCCTCTGTCCGCAGGCGCAACTGCGTCCATTGGGCGTGATGACGATATGGCCGATTTCACCGGCATTGCCGAAAGCGCCGCGAAACGGCGCGCCGTCCTGAATCATGCCAAGCCCGATACCGGCACCGAAATAGATCATGGCGAAATTGGAAATCGCATGTCCTGCACCAAACAGGCGTTCGCCGACGGCGGCGGCGTTGGCGTCGTTTTCGACCAGAACGGATTCGCCGCAGGCTTCACTCAGGACCGCTGCCGCATCGATCCCGGACCAGCCGGGCAGGGTGGTCGGGCCGACCGAACTCATGCCTTCAATGTCGAACGGGCCCGGCATCACGACACCTATGCCAAGCAGGCGCGCGGGAAATGAAGCCTTCACGGCATCGACTTCTTTTCGCAATTGTGCGGAGAGCCTGTCGGGGCTGACATCCTGAATGGGGCGCACATGCTGCGTGCGCGGCTTGCCGGACAGATCAAGTACTGTCGTCACCATATGCGTCGAACCCATTTCGACACCGATGGTCATCGCACCTTCGGGATTGACGGCAAACTGGATCGGCGGCTGGCCGCGTCCCGTTTTCAGCCGCCCAAGCTGCATGAGCAGATTCTCTGAAACCAGCTCATCGACGATGTTGGCGATGGCCTGCGCGGTCAGATGGGTGAGGCGGGCGATATGCATCCGGCCCAGGGGACCGTGGCGGCGAACGACATCAAGCACCACGCGCCGGTTATGATCGCGAATTCGCTCGGGATTCTTGCCAAGGGTGACCGCAAGCGACCCGCCCTGTGCGCCAGCAGGCGCGATGAGCGATCCGTCTTCAGAGTGTCCATCTGATTTCGATGTCATGGTCCCTCCTGTCTCCCGTCAAAAGAGATAACGCGAGGCGCTTTTAACAGCAATATATTAATTCAACTAAATTATCTTATTGACAAAGTGCCCGCAACGTTGAACCGTAAAGGCAGGGTGGTGAAGACCGTCCGGCCTCATGTCGGGGAAGTGGGTTTCCGCATGAGTGAAAATGGGCGCCGCGCACGATCTGCGCGGCATGTGGTGGAATATGCGGATTGTGCGAGGCACTGCCGCAGCCGTGCCTGGCGACCGCATTCGAACCGGTGGGCGGGGCATTAGGGAGGTTTAAATGCGTAAGCTGTTATTGGCAGGTCTGGTTGCAGGGCTCAGCACCTTTGCGATCAATGCTGCTCAGGCTGTCGAAATCGAATATTGGCAATATGTCTTCGAGACACGTGTCAAGGCGATGGACAAACTGATCGAGAATTTCGAGAAGGCCAACCCGGACATCAAGGTCAAGCAGGTCACGTTCCCTTACGACGACTATCAGACGCGCGTGATCGCAGCGAAGATGGCGGGCAAGAGCCCGGACGTGATGCAGCTTTTCTATGGCTGGCTCGACAAGTTCGTGGCTGGAGGCATTCTGCAGCCATTGCCGCAGGACACGTTCCCGCATGACAAGATCGAGAGCGAGTTCTTCCCGATCGTTTCGGCGATGAAGCGCGGCGATGAATATTACGGTCTGCCGACCGCTGTGCGTTCGCTGGCCCTGTTCTACAACAAGAAGCTGTTCACCGACGCTGGCCTCGATCCGAACAATCCGCCCAAGACGCTGGATGAAATGGTCGAAGCGGCCAAGAAGACGACGAAGCGCGACGCTTCCGGCAATCTTCTGGCCGAAGGCATCACGCTCGATATGCCGGGGCAGGACCAGCATTGGTGGCGTGAGGTTCTGGTGCGCCAGTTCGGCGGTCAGCCCTATACCGACAATGACCGCAAGGTCGCCTATAACGACGCTGCCGGTGAAAAGGCACTGGCCTTCTATACCGGTCTCCAGACCGAACATAAGGTCGGCGAAGTCAAGTTCATGGATGAAGGTCAGGCCGCTTTCCGCGCTGGCATGGCAGCCATGACCATCGACGGCACCTTCCGCCTCGGTTCGTTCCGCACCATCAAGGACTTCGAATGGGGCGTGACAGAGCTTCCGGCCAATGCGGAAGGCGTGCGCTCCAACTATGCGAGCTACTTCGCCAACGGCATCAGCGCCAAGGCAAGCGGCGAGAAACTCGAAGCCGCCAAGAAGTTCCTGAACTACATCTCCTCGCCGGAAGCCATGGAAATCTGGCTGAAGGATGTGGGTGAACTGCCTGCGCGCCGTTCGGCAGCCCTGACGGAAGCGAACCTTGCCGATCCGATCTACGGCCCGTTCCTCAAAGGTCTGGAATATGCGCATACGACCATGTTCGTGGATGAGCTGAAGCAGCGCCAGATCGCTGTCGATATGGCCAACCGCGTCATTCTCGAAAAGCAGCCGGTCAAGGAATCTCTCGACCAGGCGGCCAAGGCCGAGCAGGATGTGCTCGACGCGGCCAAGTAACAGGCTTGAAATGCGGCGGGGCAGGGCCTCGCCGCTCTTCTCGCGGCACGGCTCATCCGTAGCCGAAGGATCTTGAAACATGACAATGACTGCAGAAACAGGCGGCAGAGCGAACGGGCCTTCGGGCAATCGCCTGACGGATCGCCTTTCCATGCGCACAAGACGGTTGATCTGGGTGTGGAGCTTCCTCGCTCTCCCGATCCTGTTCTATTCGGTCATCCGCTTTTACCCGACGATAGAGGCCTTCTGGCTGTCTCTCACAGACTGGGACCTGATGAACCCGCCAAAGTTCATCGGCTTCGCCAATTACCAGAAGCTTTTCGCCGATCCGGAATTCTGGAAAGTGTTCAAGAACACTTTCACCTATCTGCTTGTCGGCACGCCGATCAGCCTCGTGGTGGCGTTTACAATCGCCTATTTTCTGGATCGCGTGCGGATCATGCACGGCTTTATCCGCGCGCTCTATTTCCTGCCTTATCTCACCACGGCAGCCGCCATGGCATGGGTTTGGCGCTGGTTCTATCAGCCCGCGCCGATCGGCTTCATCAATAATATCCTGAGTTCGGTCGGGCTGCCGCAGCAGGGCTTTCTGCGCTCGGTCGATCAGGGTCTCTATGCGATCATGGCGACGTCCATCTGGGCCGGTCTCGGCTTCCAGATCATCATCTTCATGGCAGGCCTGCGCGCTGTTCCCAACACTTTCTATGAAGCCGCACGCATCGACGGCCTCGGTGAATGGGCGATCCTGCGCAAGATCACGATCCCGCTTCTGAAGCCCACCACGGTGTTCCTCGTCGTCTTCTCGTCCATCGGTTTCCTGCGCATCTTCGATCAGGTCTACAACATGACCACGAACGATCCCGGCGGACCGCTCGGCTCCACGAAGCCGCTGGTGCTGATGATCTATCAGACGGCCTTCTCCTCCTATGCGATGGGTTATGCGGCTGCGCAAACCGTCGTTCTGTTCACCATCCTGCTTTGCGTCTCGCTGTTGCAGCTCTGGATCCTGAGGGAAAAGAAATGACAGCGTCCGTTCAAAACAAACCGCTCCCTTTCCAGAATCTGCGGCCCGGTCGCATCGTGACATGGACATTGCTGCTCATCGGTGGCCTCATCATGGTCACGCCGCTGGCTTTCATGTTCTCCACCTCGCTCAAGACGGCAGGACAGGTCTACGACCTGCGCCTGATCCCGGCAGAGCCGACACTGCAGAACTATGTCACCATTCTTGCCGATGGCCGCTTCCTGCGCTGGTTCCTGAATTCCATGATCGTCGCGGTCGTGGTTACGCTGTCAAATGTCTTCTTCGACAGCCTCGTCGGTTATACGCTGGCGAAATTCCAGTTCCGCGGGCGCTATTTCATCTTCCTCGCCATCCTGTCCACACTGATGATCCCCACCGAAATGCTGGTGATCCCGTGGTATCTGATGTCGAGCAAGCTCGGCTGGCTGGACAGCTACTGGGGCATCATGTTCCCCGGCATGATGACGGCCTTCGGTACGTTCCTCATGAAGCAGTTCTTCGAAGGTGTTCCCAACGACTTTCTGGAAGCTGCCCGCGTCGACGGCCTCAACGAATTCCAGATCTGGTGGAAAGTTGCCATGCCGCTGGTGACGCCTGCGCTCTCGGCGCTTGCGATCTTCACCTTCCTCGGCAACTGGACCGCCTTCTTCTGGCCGCTGATCGTTGCAACCAGCCCGGAGCTTTATACGCTGCCGGTCGGGCTTTCGAGCTTCGCCGTCGAGCAGTCCATCCAGTGGGAAATGATCATGACCGGCGCGGCAATCGCCACGCTTCCCACGCTCGTCGTCTTTCTTCTTCTCCAGCGTTACATCGTGCGCGGTGTCATGCTTGCTGGCCTCAAGGGTTGAACCATGTCCGATCTCGATCCACGGCTGTCCGATAAAAGCGTCTTCCCCGATCCGGTTTACAAGGAAACCGTGCTTCGCCCGCTTTTTGATGGCGCCAAGACCCATCATGTCGACGGCTTTCGCCGCATCGACCGCGCCCATCTCGTCATGCTGACCGAAACCGGCATTCTCGACCGCGAACAGGCCGCAGCCATTGCGGGTGCACTGGAAGCCATCGACAAGGAAATCGACCCTGCGAAGCTGACCTATACCGGCGAGGTGGAAGACTTCTTCTTCCTCATCGAGAAGGAGCTGAAAGCACGTATCGGGGCCGATACTGCCGGTCGCCTTCACACGGCACGCTCGCGCAACGATATTGACCACACGCTGTTCAAGCTTGGCCTCAAGGATCGTATCGATACGCTGATGACGCAGGCGCGCAATCTGCTGGATAGCATGATTGCAGCCGCCGAGCGTGAAAAGGAGACGCTGATCGTCGCCTATACGCATGGCCAGCCTGCACAGCCATCGACCTTCGGTCACTATCTTTCGGCGGCAATCGAGGTTCTCATCCGGGATATGGAACGGATGGAAGCCGCGCGCGCCATCGTCAACCTGTCACCCATGGGGGCGGCGGCCATCACCACCTCGGGCTTCCCGATCGATCGCGCACGAGTGGCGAGCCTGTTGGGCTTTGCTGCCCCCTTATCCAATTCCTATAGCTGCATTGCGGCGGTAGATTACATAACCTCCACCTATTCGGCTTTGGAACTGATGTTTGTGCATCTGGGGCGCCTCATTCAGGACTTCCAGTTCTGGACCAGTTTCGAGGTCGGCCAGATTTACGTGCCGAACGCCTTCGTGCAGATTTCGTCGATCATGCCGCAGAAGCGCAATCCCGTTCCAATCGAACATATGCGCCACCTGGCAAGCCAGACCATGGGCCGCGCCCGCACCGTCCTCGACGTGATGCACAACACACCTTTCACCGACATGAATGACAGTGAGGGCGAGACCCAAGCGATGGGCTATGAGGCATTCGCCTCCGCTGGTCGCGTGCTCGATCTTCTGGCCGCGTTCATCGGCGCGATCCGGATCGACCCGGCCCGCGTGGCGGAAAATATCCGCCGCTCCTGCATCACGATCACCGAACTGGCGGATTCGCTGGTGCGCATCGAAGGGCTTTCGTTCCGGCAGGCGCATGAAATCGCAGCCAGGGTCGCGCGCGCTGTCGTCGCGATGGGCGGCGGTCTGGAGAAGGACGGTTTTGAGCCTTTCCTCGATGCTTTCCGCGAGTCTGCCGGGCGCGAGCCATCCTTCGGGCGCGAGAAGTTTGAGGAACTGGTTTCGCCGCAGCATTTCGTAGCCGTGCGCGACCGTCTTGGCGGTCCGGCACCAACCGCGATGAACGCGGCACTCGCGCGGCACAAGGCGGAAGCGGACCGCTTCAAGGCCGCAGCCTTCGACCATGCGGCTGCCGAAGCAAAGGCTGCCCGCGAACTCAATGAAAAATTCAGTGCACTTGTGGAGGCACGCTGATGGCAACCATCGAACTTGAAAAGCTGGTCAAGCGTTATGGCAAGGTCGAGGCGGTCCGGGCAATCGATCTCCAGATCAAGGACGGCGAATTCGTCGTTTTTGTCGGCCCTTCGGGCTGTGGCAAGTCCACGACCTTGCGCATGATCGCCGGGCTTGAAGACATTTCCGGCGGTCATCTGAAGATCGGCGGCGAAGTTGTCAACGAAAGCGATCCGAAGCAGCGCAACATCGCCATGGTGTTCCAGAATTATGCGATCTATCCGCATATGACAGTGCGCCAGAATATCGGCTTCGGGCTTTATACGTCGAAACTGTCCAAGGCCGAGAAGGACAAGCGCATCGAGGAAACCGGCAAGGCGCTCGGGCTGGAACCCTATCTCGACCGTCGCCCGGCGGCACTGTCCGGTGGCCAGCGCCAGCGCGTCGCCATCGGTCGCGCCATGGTGCGCAATCCGTCAGCCTTCCTTTTCGATGAGCCGCTGTCGAACCTCGACGCCCAGCTTCGCGCGCAGATGCGTATCGAAATCAAGCGCTTGCATCAGCGTCTCAAGACGACGACCGTTTACGTGACCCATGACCAGGTTGAAGCCATGACCATGGCCGACCGCATCGTTGTCATGCGAGACGGCCGCATTCTCCAGACCGGTACGCCGACCGAGCTTTATGAAAATCCGACCGACGTGTTCACGGCGCGCTTCATCGGCAGCCCGTCGATGAACCTCATTGCGGGCCGTCGCAACGGATCGGGCGTGGAACTTGCGCCGGATGGCGACATTCTGGTCGGCGTTCGCCCGCATGACCTGAAAGTCGAGGACGGGACAGCCAGCGGCTTATCACTCACCGGCACTGTGACGGCCGTAGAGCCGCTTGGCGCGGAGACGCTGGTGCATCTCGACGTCAACGGCGTTTCGGTGATTGCAACGGCTCCGGGCAAGGTCATTCCCGCAACGGGCGGCACGCTTTCCGTGTCCGCACCTGCCGGAAGCCTCTATCACTTCGATGCCAAGACCGAGAAAAGTCTGGGCCGCCTATGATGCCGCAACAATTCAGGCGTCCGGCTGTCCTCAGTATCGGGCGGATTTACTGCGATCTCATCTTCACCGGGCTGCAATCGCTGCCGCAGCCCGGCCGCGAGGTCTTTGCCGAAAGCATGAAGATGGCGGCAGGTGGTGGCGCCTTCATTTCGGCGGCGCATCTTGCCCATGCGGGAAGGGCGGTCGCGCTGGTCGCACGGCTCGGCTTCGACGGCCTGTCGCGCGGGCTGGAGCCGGACCTGAAGATCGATGGTGTCGATCTGCGCTTTCTGGAGCGGGCCGACGATGCCGGACCGCAGGTGACGGTGGCAAGCGTGATCGGCAATGACCGCGCATTCCTCTCGCGCCGCGCTGGTTCTGCACTTCCGTCGACGCTCGAAACCGCGCTGCAATGGAAGGATGCGGGGCATCTGCATATCGCCGAGTTCGCCACGCTGCACGAAATCTCCGATCTCGTGCAACAGGCAAAGGCGGCAGGTCTTTCCGTCTCGCTCGATCCGAGCTGGGATGAAACCCTGATCTACGACCCCGGCCTGCTGGCTGCCTGCGAAGGCGTCGACATCTTCCTTCCCAATCGCGAGGAAGCGCAGGCCATAACCGGCCATGACGATCCGGCTGCGGCGCTCGACGCACTTGCCGGGCACTTCCCGGTCGTGGCTCTCAAGGGCGGCGGCGACGGCGCATGGTTGCGTACAGCCGAAGCGGACCTTCACATGGCGGCAAAGGATGTACCGGTCATCGATACGACCGGAGCGGGTGACGCTTTCAATGCGGGCTTTATCGATGCATGGCTCGAAGGCCGCGACGCGCACCGGGCACTTGCCGCAGGGATTGAATATGGAAGCCTTGCCGTACAGGCGGCAGGTGGCGCATCCATCCTGCGTTCGCCCGAGCGACTGGCTGGATAAGGATTATGGGGCGGCATTCGTCGCCCCTCCACAAGCTTGTTGTATTTTTGCAATATGTTGTGCAGAAATTGCCCGCACAGTATCACTGGGTTTTCCGATAAGAATACACCGAAGCTCATGTTTTGACTGGATAAAACATGAGTGTAATATGCATGTTTATATACAGCACTTGGAATCCTTCTAAATCACTGTGATTGCGCGATATTTTTCAGGCGGTTATGGCATGTTGAAAGGCTCGCTCGGTTTACGCAGGCCTATACATATGCAAGTCTGGAGAGCGGGCACGAATGAATTCCCGGTTGTGGGATCTGACGGAACTCTATGAAAGCGAGCGCTCGAGCCTGCGCGCTTTCGTGCGGCGCATCGTCGGAAATTCGGCCACGGCGGAAGATGTCGTCCAGCAGGCCTTTCTCAACCTGCTGGCCAGACCCGACGACGGGACGCAAGCGCCGGGACCTGCCTATGTGAAGCGTGCCGCGCGCAATCTTGCGCTCAATCATCTGCGCGATACGCGCCGCCGTGGCGATGTCGAAGTTCAGGACGATGCGCCGGAGCGTTTTGCCGATAGCCGTCCGTCGCCGGAAATGACGGCGCTTTATCGCAGCGAACTGCGTCGGCTTCTGCAGGCCATTGCGCTTCTGCCGCCGCGCCGTCGTGAGGCCTTCGTCCTCAACAGGATCGAAGGGCTGACCTATGACGAGATCGCGCAGCGTATGGGAATTTCCCGCAATACGGTTATAACGCAGATCGTGGCTGCACTTGCCGAACTGGACAGACGGCTTGCGGAATAGAGCGCATCCCGAAAAGTGCGAAGCGGTTTTGCGTAGGATAATGCAAAAGAAACAAATACTTGGAGCGCTGATCTGATTCAACCGGATCGAAACGCGCTCTAACCGAAGCCGATAACGGGAACGTTCGAACGCGCATGAAGGATTTCGAGACCGATCCGGTTTTCATGAAAGCGCTGGAGTGGTTTGTTCTCTTGCAGGACAAAACTGCCAGCGCCGAGGACCGGCGCGCCTTTTCGGTCTGGATGGCCTCTGATCCGGCGCATCGTGTGGCTTATGAACGCGCGCAGACGCTCTGGCAGCGTTTCGATGCGGTGAAGCCGGAATATGATCGTTACCGCCGGTCCGGTCGTGTCAATCGTCGGGGCGTTGTGCTGGGAGCGCTTGCCGCCGCGATCCTTGCGCCCGGCGCCTACATGCTGTCGCGTCCGGGATTGTTCGCCACATACCGAACCGATGTCGGCGAGCGTCGCAGTTTCACTCTTGCCGACGGCAGCACGGTGGAACTTGGCAGCTATTCAGCGCTTTCGGTCGATTTTTCGGACAGTCGGCGCAATCTCGTGCTTCATCAAGGGCAGGGCTTCTTTCAGGTCGCAGCCGATCCGGCGCGCCCCTTTGTCGTCAATGCCGGCGGCGGCACGATTACCGCACTTGGAACGGCGTTTGACATCAAGCTGGCGGACGATGCCGTGACGGTCTCGGTGGTCGAACATGCCGTTTCTGTGGCTTTCGGTGTTGCCGATCCAATCCGCCTGGATGAAGGATGGCAGGTTACCTATGGCGGGGACGAGATCGCCGTGCCGCATCGCGCCGACACCCAGATCGTGGAAGCGTGGCGCAATGACCGCGTCATCTTTGAGGATGTCCCGCTGCGCCGTGTCCTGAGCGAACTCGAGCGGTATCGCCGGGGCCGTATTTTCCTGACCGATGCCGAGATCGGCAACATGCCGGTGACGGCAATCTTCGACACGCGCGATGCGGAAGCCGCACTCACCACCATCGCCGAAACCCTTCCGGTGAAAGTTCTGAACGCTTCCGGCTGGGTGACGGTCGTGACGCGCAGATAAGCTCCAATAGTTGGAGCTTTTCCATGTGTAGACCATAAGTGGATAAAAAAGGTCAAAAATTTTTTCTGACCGATCATTAGTTTGCGTTTCCGAGGTGTCTAACTCTCTGAAGGGCTGTTTTGCAGCCAGCATAGAACGGGAAAATCCTGCTTATGGCAGGGGCGTCAGACATCGGGGATTAGAGCATGCGCGTCGATAAGAAGAGCGAAATTCAGACCGGAAACAACCAGAAACGTGTAGCTCTTCTCAAATCCGGATTGCCCGTAAAATTGCTCGCCGCCAGTGCGCTCATCGCCGTGGCAGCACTTGCGCCAAACCCGGTTCTGGCCCAGACGGCAGGGGCCGCGCAGGTCCAGCGCATTTCATTCGATATTGCGGCGCAGCCGCTTTCAAAAGCTCTGGTGCAATATTCCAGCAAGACCGGCGTTCAGCTTTTCTACGACGCGAACATTGTACGCGGCAAGAATTCGGACGGTGCGCAGGGCAGCCTGACGCGGTCGGAAGCGCTGGGCCGCATCCTGTCCGGCTCGGGCCTGTCCTATCGCATTCGCGGCAACACCGTCACCATCGCGGCGCAGCAGGCTGGCGAAGGCGGCGCGGTCGCCGCCGACGGTTCGCTGCTGCTGGATACGATCACATTTCAGGGCAACAATAGCGGGGATACGTCTGCCAGTGTCGTGGTCGACAGGTCCAGCGGTGGCACCAAGACCGACACACCCCTGATCGAGGTGCCGCAGTCGGTATCGGTGGTCAGCCGCAAGCAGATTGAAACCCAGAATGCCCAGAGCGTGACGGAAATGCTGCGCTATGTGCCGGGCGTCACCATCGAAACCTATGGCCCCGACCCGAAGGGCTATGACTGGATTCTCATGCGCGGCTTCAATGCGCAGTCTACCAGTTCCTATCAGGACGGGCTGCGCCAGCTCTCCAACAGCTACACCTTCTTCCGCAACGATCCCTATGAACTGGATTCGGTCGAGGTCCTGCGTGGTCCCGTTTCGTCGCTTTATGGCCAGAGCGATGCCGGCGGCCTCGTCAATCGCATCACCAAGAAACCGCAGGCCGAGGCATTCCACGAAGCCTCCGTTGAATATGGCAGCTTCAACCGCAAGCAGTTCGGGGTCGATCTGACCGGTCCCGTCAATGAAGACAAGACCCTGCTTTATCGCCTGATCGGTGTGGTGCGGAAGAGCGATACGCAGTTCGAATATTCCAATGGCGACAAGGTGAAGGACGATCGCTACATGATCGCCCCGTCGCTGACCTGGGCACCCGATGCCGATACGACATTGACGGTTTCCGGCCAGCTTTTGCGTGACGACAGCGGCGGCAGCGTGCTGCCCGCCACCATCAGCAATCTCTATCCGGGACTGCCGGATATTCTGGTGGGCGACCCGGATTTCAACCGCAGCGTCCAGAAACAGGGCAGCATCGGCTATGAGTTCGAACATCACGTCAACGACACGTGGACGCTGAAGCAGAACCTGCGCTACGGTCAGGTCAGTTTCCTGCTGGATAATGTGCTTGCGCTTGGCCTTGGACCGACGGGCATCACCCGTCAGGCGCGCCGTTTCGATGAAAACATGAGCGGCCTCGTCGTTGACAATCAGGCGATTGCGGAATTCGAAACCGGAAATATTGCGCATCAGGCGCTGTTTGGCCTCGATTATTCTTATTCGGATTCCGACGTGACGCAGTATCGTGATCCGGCTCCAAGCCTCAATCCTTTCAATCCGTCCTATGGCATTCCGATCGCGGTGCCGACCACGATGACGCAGAGCTATCGTCAGAAATACAACCAGACGGGTGTTTACGCGCAGGACCAGATCAAGCTGAATGAGAGCTGGATCGTGACGCTCGGCGGTCGTTATGACTGGCTGAGCCTCGATAGTCACAATCGGCTGGATAATAGCGACACCGATCAGGATATCGGCAAGTTCAGCGGCCGCGCCGGCCTTACCTATGTCACGCCATGGGGCATTGCGCCCTATGTCAGCTATTCGGAATCCTTCGTGCCCAATCTGGGCACCGACAATAGCGGCAACACTTTCGATCCGTCCGAAGGACGCCAGTGGGAAGTTGGCGTAAAATATCAGCCGAAGGATTTCGACGGTCTGTTCACGCTCGCCTGGTTCGACATCGTGAAATCGAATGTGGTTTCCTACAGCTATGTCGATGGGCCACAGGCGACAGGCGAGGTGCGCTCGCGCGGTCTGGAACTCGAAGGCAAGGTCAATCTCACCTATGGCTGGGACTTCATCGGTTCCTACACCTATACCAAAACGGAAGTGACCGAGGATGCGCCGCAGTTCATCGGCAACCAGTCGACCATGGTGCCGGAACATCAGGCTTCGGCATGGCTCAACTACACCGTCAGCAGCGGCGTTCTCGAAGGGCTCAGCCTGGGCAGCGGCGTGCGTTATGTCGGTTCCAGCTATGGCGACAAGGCCAATACGGTCAAGGTCGATGGCCGCACGCTGGTCGATGCCGGCATGAGCTACAAATACAAGGACATGACCTTCCAGCTCAATGCGACCAATCTCTTCGACAAGAAGTATTTCACGACCTGCGAAGACACCTTTAGCTGTTATGAGGGCGACCGCCGGTCGGTCATTGGCCGCGTGAAGGTCAGTTTCTGATGGGCGAACAGGTTTGCTGACACGTCGCCAGATATTGCTTGGCTTGTCAGCCGGTCCGGGCCTCGCGCTTTGCGCGGGGCTTTCCGGTTTTCCGGCGCGGGCCGCATCCGCACCGCGTATCGTCGCGATCGACTGGGCGGCTGCCGAGGCAATGCTATCCTTCGGCATCGTTCCGGTTGGTCTTTCGGATACGGGCTTTTACCGCCAGCGCATGGCTTCACCCGTTTTGCCGGACGGCGTTGCCGATGTCGGGCCGTTCTGGGAAATCAATCTGGAGGCGCTTGCGGCGCTGAAGCCCGATTTCGTCATCGCAACCGATTACAATCTGGTGATGACACCGCGAATCGCGGATGTGGCGCGTGTCGAACTTGTTCCCAGCATCACGACGCCCAATGTCGAGCGCTATCAACTGGCGGTCGATATCCTGAACCGGGTGGCGGATCTGTGCGATCAGCCACGCGCGTTGGCGGCATCGGTTGCCGAAGCGGCTGAACAGAGATTTGCCGCGGCAAGGTCAGCCATAGAAGGGCATCGATACCCCGTCGGCATCATGCTGCCCGATATTGGCGGGCGGGAAATGACCATGTACGGGAAGGGGACACTTCCCGATGCTGTTTTGCGCAAGCTCGGTCTCGACAATGTGTGGACCGGGCCGGTGAACGGAACCGGCATGGCGCGCGCCGGGCTCGACCAGTTGATGGCCAACCCCGATGCTGCTTTTCTGGTGGTGGAGATACCGTCGCAAAAGCTCCAGACGGAGCGCTCCCTGCAGCAGAATACCATGTGGAAGCTTCTCGGTCCCGTCCGTAACGGGCGGGTCGCATGGCTGAGCCAGTTCCATCCTTTTGGTGGTGTGCCTTCTGCGGCGCATCTGGCTGATCTGATCGCGTCGGCACTAAGCGCCATGGTGGTGAGGGAAATCCGATGAGCATCGGTTCGGTTTCATCCGGAAAAGAGCGTGGGGGCCGTCGCTTTTCACTGCGCTGGCTTGTGCTTGGCGTCTCAATGGCGCTGGTCCTGTTGCTGGTGGTTCAGGGCTTCCTGACCATTGCCGCGCCGGGTGAGTGGCTCCGGATCGTCACGGCGCCCGATCCGACCGATCCGCGTCATGTCATCGGTTATTTCAGTTTTCTGCCGCGTCTCGCCGTTGCCGTGCTGGTCGGCGGCGCGCTCGGTCTGGGCGGTGCTGTGTTCCAGACCGTGCTGCGCAATCCGCTGGCGGAACCGGGCCTGCTCGGCGTTGCCTCCGGCGCGCAGATTGCGCTCGCTCTGGCTTTGATCTTCGCGCCGGGCCTGTGGACTGGCGGCAGCGAAGTCATCGCGCTTGCTGGTGCTGCCCTTGCGCTCGGGCTTTCGCTGCTGATCGCCTCTGCCGGGCGGTTCTCATCGACGACAGTTGTGCTGGCCGGTCTGATGGTCGGCCTATATTGCAACGCGATCTTCAGCCTGCTGGTTCTTTTCAACCATGACTATCTCATCAATCTTCTGACCTGGCAGGCCGGTTCGCTTCAGCAGGGCGGGTGGGAGGTTTTCCTCTATCTCCTGCCGCGCCTGTTGCCGCTGGCACTCCTCATCTTCCTTCTGCAACGACCGCTCAATCTCCTGTCGCTGGGCGACAATCAGGCGAGGGGGCTCGGTGTTTCTCCCGCCTTCATGCGGCTGGTGCTTCTTGCCGCCGGCGCTGCCATGGCCGCAGTCATCACCAGCAGTCTCGGGCTGATCGGCATGATCGGATTGGCTGCGCCAAATCTCGCCCGCACGTTTGCACCGGGACAGGATGGGCGCCGTCTGGTCTGGTCAACTGTCCTCGGGGCGTTGCTTCTTGTCGGCATCGATCAGATCCTGCGGGCCGTCATCCCATTCATCGGCAATATTCCATCCGGTGCCGCCGCCGGACTTTTCACCGGTCCGATTCTCGTCATTCTGGCGAGCCGGGTACGGCTGCCGAGCACCCCTTCGGCTCACGAACCGACGCCTGAAACGAGAAGCATCAAAAAACCGGGTCTGGCGCTCTGCAAACTTTTAGGCATTTTCGTGATTTGCGTGGTGTTGTCGGTTTTAGTGGCAAAAAACACCCCTTTCATGTCGCTAAACGCCCCGGACTTTGTGGCGACGACATGGCGATTTCCGCGCATTTTTGCGGCGGCGGGTGCCGGCATATGCCTGGCGGTCGCCGGATTGATCCTCCAGGGCACGCTGCGCAACCCGATTGCAAGCCCCGATCTGCTTGGAATCGGCTATGGCGCGGGCTTTGGTCTCGCCATTGCGGTGCTGTTTTTGCCCGATGCCGGCGGCATGTCGAAACTCGTCGCCGCTTCCATCGGTGCATTCGTCGTCCTGACCGCAATCTCCCTGATCGGCTGGCGCATGGCCTTCCAGCCGGAGCGCGTTCTGCTGGTCGGGGTTGGGCTTGGAAGCATATTCCATGCCCTGATGATTCTGTTGCTTGCCAGCGGAAATCCCCGCGTCGCTGGGCTTTTGAACTGGTTTTCAGGGTCAATGGGCAATATCGGCTGGAATGATACGGCGCTTGTCTGCTCCTGCGCCTTGGCTGTTCTTGTCGCGGCTATCCTTGCTAGACGCCCACTCGATATTTTTCCGCTGGGCGACATGACGGCACGCTCCATCGGCATCAAGGTTTCAGCCAGCCGTGCCGTGCTTCTTGCTATTGCTGGGGTGGCTACAACCGCAGCGACCCTGACCATCGGCCCGATCAGCTTCATAGGGCTCATGGTGCCGCATTTCGTGACAATGCTAGGGTTTCGTAACGCATTGATGCGAATAGCTTCTTCGGCGATTGTCGGCGCTTCGCTACTGGTCTTCGCCGATTGGGCGGGGCGCAATCTGGCTTATCCGTGGCCGATGTCGCCAGGCCTTCTGGCAGCGCTTTTTGGGGGACCTTTCTTCCTGTGGCTGCTCTATCGGCAGAAGCAATGATGGAGACTGTAGAAAAATACAAGAAAGAAGCTGAATGCTGATTTTTGCACTTGCGCTTGTCGCGCGAATTGCCTAAACGGCTCTCACAGCGGCTGGCCAGACATTTGGCGGGACAGTCGGGCGATTAGCTCAGTTGGTAGAGCGCTTCGTTTACACCGAAGATGTCGGGAGTTCGAGTCTCTCATCGCCCACCATTACCTTTAAAATCAAAGTCTTATATTTAGGATACGGTCAGTGAGCCATTCGAAGGGAACATTGGCTTGCTTAATCCAACCTATTTGCTCAGGTCGTGTGCGGGCATTCTTTATCGGCGTTGGCCTCTGCCGCGCCAGCTACAGCCACCTGGTCAGCATCCGGTAAAGCCTTTGCGATGGCCTCGCCATATCCGCCCCTCGGTCACGAGCGACGATTGAGATCGTCTGATGCTGGGCGAGCCATAAGCGAGACGTATCCGACGCCCGAAGGCAGAAGAGTGACAGGTCTCCGTCGTTCCTGATCGCAAACAATTGTTCCATAAGTCTGGCCGCGTCGGAAGGCAAAACCATCGATGTCGATGACAGTCAGATCATCGCTCTGATCAGCGGCATGCCGACAGACCGCCCGCAACAGGGTATCGTTACCTACCGGCATCATAAGATGATTGGCTAAGGCTGCTGCTGGTCTGCCTCCGAGCGCCAAACCGAGGTGGTGGACGATTGTCTCTAGCCGTTGGGTTCGCCGATCCTCCCATGAAGCAGCGAAAGTTCACCATTCGACAGCAGCTAGTTTGAGTCAGAGCCAGTTCTCAGTGAAAATGAACAGCGGCGTTCAAAGTGCCGCCCTTTATATTAATACGTCCTTTTTCTGGTGGGATGATCCGCTCAAAAAATAAGTTTCACGAGCAGGGGAACCACAAGCGACGTTGCAATCGCATTCAGGGCCATGGCAATCCCGGCAAAAAGCCCCGCCGTTTCATCAACATCGAAAGCGCGCGCAGTTCCGATGCCGTGTGACGTCAGCCCAACTGCAAATCCCCGCGCGGCATAATCCGTTATCCGCATCGCATTCATGAAAGGGGTGACGACCAGTGCTCCGATGATACCGGTCAGTATGACCAGTACTGCGGTTAGTGATGGCGTGCCACCCAGTGTCGAAGAGATCGCCATGGCCACGCCTGCCGTCGCAGATTTTGGCAGGAACGAAATCAGCACGTCATTGGAGAGATTGGCCCATTTGCCCATCACGACGATTGAAAGAACTGCGAAGAAGGAGCCGACAACCAACGCTGCTCCCATTGGAATGAGCGTTTTGCGCACCTGATGCCATTGGCGGAATAGAGGCACCGCGATGGCAACGGTGGCCGGACCAAGCAGGAAGTGGATAAACTGGGCTCCCTCAAAAAAACTCGCATAGGGAACATCGAAGATCACGAGCAGGCTGGAAAGCAGCACGATGGAAATCAGAACAGGATTGGCCAGCGGATGGCGTCTTAGCCGGACTGAAATGTGCGTTGCCACGATCCAGGCGCATAATGTGAGTGTCAGCCATAGCAACGGCGAGGCTGAAAGATAAACCCATAGTTCAAGCGGATGTTTCATAGCATTATCTCCGCTCCATGAGGCGCTGCACGAGAACGAAGGTCCAAACCGTTACCGCCAATGTGAGAACTGCCGAGACAACCACAATTGCCAGAATTGCGGTGGCTTGTCCCTGAATCTGGTGCCACATGGCCACCACTCCAACGCCGGCCGGCACGAAGAGTAGACCGAGATTGCTGAGAAACCCATCCGCGGCCGTTTCGGCTTCGGCAAAGATATTCCAGTTGAACATCTTGCACAGTTGCATGGCGACGAACAGAAGCACGAGTCCCACAACAGGTCCCGGTATGGGGAACCCACTCATGAAGATGATGCTTTCGCCAAATAGCTGGAACAATAATAGAAGCGCTATACCCTTAATCATTAAGGCTTCGTCTCCGGTTAAGGCATTTTCAACAATTCAGGCAAAAACGGAATTGCTCCATACTCTTCATAGCTAAGGTAAACGACCGACGATCCCGCAGTCTACATGGTCGGCGGTGATAGTGTTTTTCTGATTTGAGCGCGTATGTGCCCGTAGAACTATCCCGTGCAAAAGGCACTTGCAGGATACCGGGTTTCGAAAATGTGCCTCCTTGTATGCCGACAAGCAGTACCGATATTGCACTCAGTTACTAATATATACCGCTAGGCGTAAGATATTCACTACGCCTCAAGGAGAGAACGATATGGAACTGGGCGTATATAGTTTCGGGGATGTGCAGAAGAATACCGCTACCGGCGAGCTCGGCTCTACCGCAGATGCAACACGCAACTTGCTTGAAGCCATCCAGCTCGCCGATGAGGTCGGGCTCGATTATTTCGGTATTGGCGAGCATCATACACGTGAGATGCCAGCTTCGGCTGCGACGGTCATTCTGGGTGCGGCGGCTTCGACCACAAAGAACATTAAGCTTGGTAGCGCGGTAACTGTGCTGAGTACTGATGATCCGGTACGCGTCTATCAGCAGTTTGCCACGGTGGACGCGCTGTCCCACGGTCGTGCTGAAATCACGGCGGGTCGAGGTTCTTCAACTGAATCCTTTCCGCTTTTCGGGCATGATCTCAACGACTATGACGAGCTTTACGCCGAAAAGCTTGATCTGCTTTTGAAGATCAATGAAAGCGAGAACGTCACCTGGCAGGGTAAATTTCGCGCGGCATTGAACGACGCGCTTGTCGTGCCACGTCCAGATAGTGGTTCGCTGCCGGTCTGGCTCGCAACGGGTGGCAATCCGCATTCATCGGTTCGTGCGGGCCTGCTCGGTCTGCCAATTTCCTATGCAATCATCGGTGGGCAGGCGTCGCGTTTTGCACCGCTGGCCGATCTTTACCGCCGCGCAGCCGCCCAAGCGGAAATCGCCCCGGAAAGAGTGAAGGTCTCGGTCGCAACACCGGGCTTTGTCGGCGAGAATGCTGCAGAAGCAAAGGAGTTCTTCTGGACCCATTGGCATGCCGTCATGGAACAGCTTGGCAAAATCCGGGGTTTCGCGCCGCCGCCACGTTCGCATTATGACCGTGAGGCAAGTGGTGCGGGCGCGCTTTTTGCCGGTAGCCCGGAGGAAATAGCCGAACGTATCGTCGAGTTGCACAAGCACATCGGTCATATGCGGCAGTTCTTGCAGATGGATGTCGGACAAATGTCGCACAGGGCATTCCTGCGTTCGATAGAACTGCTGGGTACCAAGGTAAAGCCGCTTGTCGATGCGGAACTGGGTTCTGGAAAATAAACAGGAGCAAACTGAATATGCCAACATCTCAGGTAAAGACAATCGGCATATTGGGTGCGGGCCGCGTCGGCACCGCCATAGCTCGTCGTGCACTTGCGGCGGGCTATGCGGTGCGAATGGCAACCTCCAAAATGCCGGCAGATATTGCACTTGTGCTGGAAATCATGGTGCCGGGCGCACAGGCCGATACGGCAGAAAATGTGATTGCAGTTGCTGATATTGTCGTTCTCGCATTGCCGCTGTCCAAGTATCGCAATCTTTCGCCGGAACTGCTGAAGGGCAAGATCGTTATCGATGCGATGAACTACTGGGCACCGACAGACGGAACGATCGCCGAGTTTGAAGGTGAGCGTTCAAGCAGTGAAATTGTGCAGGATTTTCTGCCGGGTGCGCGGCTGGTGCGGAGCTTTAACCATATGGGCTATCATGAAATAGATGAGGAAGCTCGTTTGGCGGGCGATCCGGAACGCCGTGCGCTGGCCATTGCCGGGAACGATGCGGATGCGCGCCGGGAGGTGGCTGCCTTTATCGACCGGATCGGGTTCGATCCTGTCGATGCTGGACCGCTGGCTTTCAGCCGTTTGTTCGATACGGGAACGTCGTTGTTCGGCGCGATGGTCAATCGGGTGGATATGGAGCGCGCTCTTCAAATGCAACGCGTAGGATAGAGCGTTTCCGGCAAAACTGCGAAACGTTCTAGTGGATTGAATTTGACGTTTGAATTCCGACCAACTGAAACGATGTTTCAAACGTTAAACTCGAAAAATCCACTCGATTCATAAACTTGCTAATGGTCTTTTGGTTCCCGCATTTGTCCCGCGCCAGTAACCGAGGGATGCAAATGTTGGAATCAGACCACTAGAAGATCAGAAAGTGGGAGAGACTAAAATGGTCGATATGAGGATGGGCAAGGAAGACGAAGATGCCCGCAGCGGACGTTATGTGGCCCGTATCGAGGGAATTGAAGGTGAAACTGAAATCACCTTCACCAAGCGTGGTGCCAACCTGATCAGCGCAGACCACACCGGAGCGCCGGACAGTATGAAGGGCACGGGTTCGGCCGCAGCGCTCGTAACCTTCATGATTGAGGATGCGCGCCAGAATGGAATGAAAATTATACCGCTCTGCCCCTATGTACGCGCGCAATATCGCAGGCATCCGGAATGGGCTGATGTGATGACCGTCCCGCCGGGTGAAGACCCGGCGGTCTGACTACGCTTCCAGGAAGGACGAAGCGTCTGATGTATTGAGATTACGAGCGACTGTGAGATGAAGATGGGTTGGCACAGATCAGCCGGTCATCATTCGATAGATTGCCGGTAGGGCGACAGGCAGTTTCGCCAGTTTGGCGACCAGCGCATAGTTTCTCCGGCCGAAAAGCGCCGGGAGATAGGCGCTCGCCTCCCGGTCGACCGTTACGGCAAAGACATTGACACCTGTTGTGCGTGCTTCACTGACCGCCCTGCGACTGTCCTCCAGTGCGAACCGGCCCTCATAATGATCGACATCGTTCGGTTTCCCGTCCGTCAGGACCAGCAGAAGCTTCTTTCGGTTGGGCTGTTCCGCAAGCTTTGCCGTTGCATGACGGATGGCCGCTCCCATGCGTGTGTAGAAGCCAGGCTTCAACGCGGCAATGCGGTGTTCAACGGCAGGACCAAAGGTTTCGTCGAAGTCCTTCACTGTTTCGACCCGCACCCATGAACGTCGGCGCGAGGTAAAGGTCTGGATGGAACATCGGTCGCCACAGGCAGCAATGCCGTTGGCCAGAACCAGAAGCGCCTCCTTTTCCACATCCAGCACACGCCGATTATCGATCCACGCATCGGTGGATAGCGAGACATCGACCAGAATTGTGACGGCGAGGTCGTTTGCCTTGGGTCGGCTCATCAGATGCACATGGTCGCTGCCCTGACCTCCGGCGGCGAAATCGCATCTTGAACGCACCACGGCATCAAGATCGAGATCGTTGCCATCGAGCTGCGCCCGCATCAATTCGCGGCCGGGCCGCAGGATCTCGAACTGACGACGCACCCGGCGCACAAGGCTCGTCGCTTCATCGTCCAGTTCCATGCGCACATCTCGGGCTTGCGCCGGTGCTGCCAGAACGCTGCAATGATCCTGAAGATAAACGCCTTTCCGATAGTCCCATTCGGGATAGGTCAGTTTCGCGGTAAGAGCTGTTCGGTCGACAGCTTCCGGGGGCAGATCGAGATCGAAACGGAAACGGGCTGCAGGTCTGCCTTTGCGCTCGCCCAATGTCAGATCGTCAAGTTCATCGGCAGACTTTGCATTCTGTTCGTCGCTATCGTCCGTTGGCCGGTCGACGCTTACCATCTCTGCCATGGCAAGGATTTTCTCAAAGCGATTGAGAATGAATGGGCTCCTGTCGGCCAGCCTCGAGTCCTGCTGCTCGCGGTTTGCAATCTGCCGTTCGGTTTCGACACCTTCCGCCCTACTATCGAGTACCGGCTGGTCGTCACTGTCGCGAGGTGCGGTTTCCTCGCGTCTTATCAGCTCCGGCCAAAGCGGTACGGGCAGGGCGGGCAGGTATCCTGCGGGCGCACAATGCGGGAAGATTGTAGCGAGACTATCGTCCGTCAGTCCTGCACCCTGTTTCAGAAGTGACAGAATGCGCTCCTCCACCTGTTGCTCGAGACCATAGAGCGAACGCTTGGGACGCACGGCCAGCACCGCTTCGCACAGGCGCGCATAACGTTGCTGCAGGCCCGGAAATATCCGGCAAGTCTTCGCAACGGTATCCGATGCCACGGCAAGCGCTGCAAGGTTGCGGCGCAAAGGGTCATGGGGAAGCTCGTCCACTTCGGTCGGCATAACTGCCATGTAACCCGCAAGCCAGACATAGAGGTCGTAATTGAGCGTGCGATCGGGGAAGAGCGCAATCTCCTGCGGTAGCATCAATGTCGCTTCATCCCGCAACGGGTGGCTAAGTTTCTCTTCGCCCAAAGCCATGCGCTGCCGCAAACCCAGCCTGTGCCCGGAGGTTCGGGCGCGGGCCGGGGCGATCTGCACGGCCACATCGCCACCAAAGCCACGAAAGCAGATGGCGAGTTTCTGGCGAATATCGCCAAGTTGTACAGCGTGCTGGGGATAATGTGGCCACGATCCGGTCTTGCCGATCAGGCGGTGCCAGGCCCGGCCAACGGTTTCCTCCAGTTCCAGAAAATCCAGCATTGTATGTCTGCCTATTTCAGCATTGCATCAGCAACTTCGATCAAAGCGGCTTTCACATCCGGCTCATCGGTCAGCGGCTCGATCATCGCGGCGCGTGCGGCTTCGCGCTGCGACATGCCAGCATCGATCAACGTGGCGCAGTAGACCAGCAGACGTGTTGAAACGCCTTCTTCCAGATCATGACCTTTCAGCCCTCGCAGCCGGTGAGCCAGTGCCACCAGGGGCGCAACGTTTTGGGCAGCGAGGCCGCTTTCTTCGCTCACCACCGTGATTTCCTGTTCTTTGGGCAGGAAATCAAACTCGATGGCGACAAAGCGCTGTCGCGTGCTTGGCTTCAGGGATTTCAGCAGGTTCTGGTAACCCGGATTATAAGAAACGACGAGCATGAAGCCGTCAGGCGCTTCAAGCAGTTCGCCGGTGCGTTCCAATGGCAGAAGGCGGCGGTCGTCGGTCAGCGGATGCAGAACCACGGCCACATCCTTGCGCGCCTCGACAATCTCGTCGAGATAGCAGATGCCGCCTTCGCGCACTGCGCGGGTCAGCGGACCGTCGACCCATATGGTATCGCCACCTTTCAGCAGATGGCGCCCGGTCAGATCAGCAGCCGCCAGATCGTCATGGCAGGAAACCGTAGAAAGCGGCAGGCCGAGTTTTGCGGCCATATGGCTTACAAAGCGCGTCTTGCCGCAACCGGTCGGTCCCTTGAGAAGCAATGGCAGCTTACGCGTCCAGGCCATTTCAAAGAGCGCGCATTCATTACCGGACGGGCTGTATGGTGGGATCGAGACATCGGCATTTTCTACATTTCTGAGAATGGGGTTCATGGCCGTTTTCCTTTGTATCAGGCAATGAAGCCCCGCCATGAGGCGGGGCCTGGTGTCGATCATTCGGCGGGTTGTACGAAGCCGGAGGTGTTTTTGCGGCGTTCCTTGCCCGGAACCAAGACGGCCCAGATGAACATGAAGGCCGAAATCACCACCACGACGCCGGAGCCAAGGCGTATCCAGTAGAACAGCGCCAACTGGTCCTGCACGACCATGAAGCTTTCCCCCAGAACACGCTGCAGATGGGTCTGGACAACACCTGCGAAGGTGAGCGCAAAGGTCATCACGGACATGGCCGTGCACATGGCCCAGAAGCTCACCATGGAGAGCATCTGGTTGTATGGCGCTCGTCCACGCAATTCGGGGATCGCATAGGCCATGACTGCGAGATTGAGCATGACATAGGCGCCGAAGAAGGCGAGGTGCCCGTGGGCGGCGGTAAGCTGCGTGCCGTGGGTATAATAGTTGACCGACGACAGGGTATGCAGGAAGCCCCATACGCCCGCACCGAAGAAAGCCATCACCGAACAACCGATAGACCAGAGAAGGGCAGCACGGTTTGGATGTTTGCGACCGGCCTTCCATGTCATCACGAAGGTAAAGATGACCATGGTGAAGAACGGAGCGACTTCCAGTGTCGAGAACAGCGAACCGATCCACTGCCAGTAGCCCGGTGCACCGATCCAGTAATAATGGTGACCTGTTCCAAGAATGCCGGAGAACAGGGCCAGGCCAACGATGACATAAAGCCATTTTTCGACGACTTCGCGGTCGATGCCGTTGAGCTTGATCATCAGGAAGGCGAGGATCGACGCCATGATGAGTTCCCACACGCCTTCAACCCACAGATGGATGACATACCACCAGTAGAGCTTGTCGAGCGCGAGATTGATCGGATTGTAGAAGGCGAACAGGAAGAACAGCGCCAGCCCCCACAGACCGAACAAAAGGATGTTGGTCACGGTCGTCTTGCGGCCCTTGAGCGCCGTCAACGTGATATTGAACAGGAAGATCAGGCAGACGACGACGATGCCGACCTTGATGATGAATGGCTGTTCGAGAAATTCACGCCCCTCGTGAATATGGAACAGATAGCCGACAACAGCGACACCGGCCGCCACGAAGAACAGCCAGAACTGGATGACGGCGAGTTTGGTGCTGTAGAGCTCGGTTTCCGTTTCTTCCGGCAGCAGATAATAGGTCGAGCCCATGAAGCCCATCAGCAGCCAGACGACCAGCGCATTGGTATGGATCATGCGGACGATGTTGAAGGGCAGCAGCTCGGAGAGCGTATTGGGCAGAACATAGATCGTACCGGCGAGAACGCCGAATGCGACCTGCGCAATGAACAGGACGAGTGCTCCATAGAAATAGAGCATCGCGACCTTTTGGCTTTCATATTTCATATCGTGTAACTCCGTTCATCCCGCGCTCAGCCTGCCTCGTTGGGCGGCCAGTCCTGCGTCTTGATGCGGCTGGTCCATTCGAGGAAATCAGCCAGATCGTTGAGTTCCTGTTCGCTCAGGTTGAACTGAGGCATCTGGCGACGCCCTTCGATCCCGGTAGGTTGTGCCTGCATCCAGGCTTTCATCGTCTCGCGTGCGCCTTCGGGGTCTTCTTCGCCGCCCCAGCGCTTCCAGACATTGCCAAGCTCGGGTGCAAAATAAGCGCCTTCGCCAAGCAGCGTGTGGCAATTGATGCAGGAGTTTTTCTCCCAGATGTGCTTGCCGCGCGCGACCGCTTCCGTCAGCGTGGATTCATCCGTGGAAGTCGTTTTCATGTAGTAGTGGCTGTGCGCTGTCAGCCCCACGAAGATCGCGAAAAAGAAAATAGACCCGCCGTAGAAGACGTTTCGAGCGCCGGTCTTGGTTAGGCGTTCTGCCATCCCTTCGTCCTTTCATCGGCCGAGGGACAAAGCCCCGGCAACAAATCCCCCGTCGATAATGTGGCTGGTCAATCCCCTCGCCAGCATCACGGGACAGGACTGTTCTATCGGTCGGAGGAAAGCCTTCTTTGCGATTTGGCAAATACCGACACTGTTGTTCAGAAGAGGGCTCGCACAATGATGGAACGCGCAAAAGCAAGCGTGAGCAAAACAGCAGGCCAGGCCAGCAGGGCAGGCTTCAATATGCCGTTGGTCCCTCGCATTTCCATGAAATCGAGAATGACGAACCAGCCTTTTGCAAATGCGAGGATCAACACGATGACGATGCCTACAAGCATTCCGGCGCTGGTGCCTGCGATGAATGCACCGCTTAGAGCGAGAAGAATCAGAATGACAAATGTGCGGGTCAGCGAAGGGTGGTTGCGATCGGACACAGCGGGCCTCAAGCGAGATAAAGAACGGGAAACATCACCAGCCATACGAGGTCGATGGCATGCCAGAGTGTCGTAATGAGGAGGACATTCGAGCGTGTCGGTCGCCACGCGACAAGGGCCAGTACGACCGAACCGAACAACACATGCAAAAGGTGAAAACCGGTCAGGAGAAAATAAAGCTCGAAGAACGACCCCGTCGCTTCCTCGCCTGCAAACCGGATTTCATGCGAATACTCGACCAGTTTGATTGCCACAAAAATCAGGCCGAAAAAGGCGGCATATAAAAGTGGCCGGCGAGCCTGACTTATATCGTTACGCCTGCGCACGGCGACCGCCGCCTGCCAGCCGCTCATCAGCAGCACAACGGTGTTGGTTGCAGCGAGCCCTGGGCTCAGATGCGCGCGCAACTGTGCAACCCCTTCCACATTGATGATCGACATCACAATGAACGCAATCAGCAGGATTGCGAAGGCGATGAGTTCGCTCCACACGAGAATCCAGAGCAGAAGATCGTCTTCCGCGCGATCCTCTGAACTTATTGCAGCTATGGCTATTTCTTCGGTTCCAGACATGGAACATGCCTAGCGCCCGCAGTTCGGACCTTCTTTGCGTTTTGGCAAAGAAGAAATGTGCTGGCGACGACATTGTATCGTGGCAACAGCAAAGGACGTTTCAATGACGGATGCACAGATCGGACTCATGGTCGCCACGCCCGCGATCATCGGTTTCTCGCTGGTTCTCTATCGTATGGGGGCATTGCAGGGCGCGGGGACGCTATCCGCAGTTGCCGCTTCCATCGTGATTGCAGCCGTTCTTTTCCTCGGTCAGTAGGTCGGGGGAGACAAAGCCATGGAAGCATCGTCAGTTTTGCACGCGGTCGATGTCAGTCGTCTTGAAACCCACCATCACGACTTGCTGGAGCTGTGTCTGCAGTTGGAAGAAATCGCTGGTGATCTCGAAACTGACGCTTCAATGGAGGAGTATCGGCGTATAGCCATGCTTATACCGCGCCTTGTCGGCGAAACCCATGCGCTCGAAGAAGAAGTTCTGTTTCCCGATTTCAGCCGGCAGGCTCAGTCCCATTTTGCTACCGCTATCATTGAACGCCTGAAGGCAGAACATCGTTATGACCGACTGGCCGCCGAGGAATTGTCGCAGACCCTGACGGCGATTGCAGAGCGCCGTTCCAGCCTCGCTTCCGACACCATTTCATATATGCTTCGTGGTTTTCTGGAGAGCGTGCGCCGCCATATCCTGTCGGAAAAGCTGATGATAGAGGCGCTGCTCGCAGCGAAATCCGAGGAACGGGAAGTTTTCGGATGACACGAAGAGCGTGCCGCGAATCTCTTTGAGAAGAGTGTTTTTCAACTAATTGTTTTTATCGTATTTTATACTTCCCTGCTGCTTTATTGCTCGCCGTCGGCAAGCCGTCTCACACCCGACATATTGAGGACGGTCAGTTTCTGGCGTCCGCCGCGAACAAACCCTTGCGCTTCCCAGCCGGTGAGAATGCGTGACACTGTATGCAGCGTTGTTCCGGTCATTTCGGCAATATCCTGCTTCGTAATCGGAAAATCGATTCGGATGCCGTCTTCTTCTTTCCGGCCTGCGTGACGTGCAAGGCGCAGAACGGTGTGTGCGACACGCCGCTCTACTTCTTCCGTCGACATTTCACGAATACGCGTGTGGGCTTCTTCCAGCCTTTTGCCGATTGTCTGGATTGCATTCATTGCCAGACCGGGATTCTGCTCGACAAAGTAATCCCAAAGCTCCGTGGGCCAGGCCAGTACAATGCTTTCAGCGACGGCGATCGCAGTGCCGGGATAATCGCTTCTCTGCAAGGCTCTGGCGAACCCGAAAAGATCTCCGGGATGCACCATGCGGACAATGATCTGCTGTCCGTCCGGCGTCACCTGATTGACCTTCAATCGCCCATGCAGGAGGAGATAGAAAAGAACCGCATCGTCGCCCTGTTCGAAAATTGCCTCTCCTGGAGGGACGCGTTTTATAGAGGCGTACGAAACAAGTTTATCGAGTTCGCTATCGCTCATTTTTGCGAACAGCGACAGTTTCCTGACCAGTCCGCGATCTATCATGGACATTGCGTTTCTCACACTCCAGGACCACGCATTCACTTTAGCACAGCAAAGCGGGCTTGGAATTGTTTTCGGGGCCGGGGATCGGGCATTCACAGTTAATCCCTCATGCGCCGATATTCTGGATGCGCTTCCACATCACAACATGCCAGCGATTGTCGCGAACCAGTCTGAAACCAAGATTATCAGGTGGGACTCCGACGCTGCATCCTCCGGTTTTCGGGTTGCGAATGAAAGAGCTCATCGCCGCGCGGTGTTTGCCATTGACGACATAAACGCCGCATGAAGGCATTTCTGCAATCTGCTTGCCATAGGCATCGATATTGACGCGGCGGTGACAGGTCTGGGTCCATTCCCACACATTGCCCGCGATGTCGGCCACGCCCAGTTCGTTGACACCGAATGCACCGGCAGGACGTCTGGCAGGGTTCCTGTCCAGTTTGCGGGCGCTTTGTTTTTCATAATCCCTCAGCCAGCGCAGTGCCGGATTGGTTGCAGCATCGTCCTCGACGCCGAGCGCATCGTCGGGAAAGCGCGAGCCAGCGGCGAAAGCCCATTGCTCGTCCGTGGGCAAGTGCCAGATTTCGCCGGTTTTTCGCGAAAGCCAGTCCGCATAATTTTGTGCATCATCATAGCTGACGCCAACTATGGGAGCATCTGCAGCGGATGCATCGTGATTGTGTGGCAAGGTCTCGGCAGGCTGGCAGCCGCCATCAGCGACGCAACGTTCGTAATCGGTCGTGCTAACCTGATACTTCATGATCTCGAATGCCCGCTGCAGTTTGCTGGTGATCAACGGGGCATCGACAGGATAATTGTTCTTCTGAAAATCGCCATCCGCCCGATAAGTCATGGTGCGCGGCGCGATGACAATCGTCTCGGGACCGACAGGTGATGCGCCGGGAATTGCGTGGTCTGGTCGCCCGACGGCGTCAACGACAAACAACCCCGCGACGACTGCCAGCACAACCGCCGGAACGGCTACGGCAAGATCACGCAGGCATTTTTTTCCTCTGCCTTCGTTCATCGGATATCGAGGGAGTGCATCCATCCGGGAGGCAGATGGATGCAGCCCAAGCCTTTCTTCGTAAAGCACGATTCAGGGAAGGTTTGCGGAAAGCGCCCTGGGAGTTGAGGCGCCTCCATGCATTCGCTTTACGTGCCGGATGGCGCGAGAATCGATGTCATCAGATCGTCGTTCCATTCACCCGTGACCTTGAAATGGGCCGCAGCGCCGAGTTCAAAGGCCTCGATCAGATTATGGTTCACATAGGCATAGATGCCGGGCTGCTGGAACGTATAGAAAGCTGCTCCGGCCGCGCCGCCCGGAATGAACCAGGTTTCCTGATCGACATCCGGCGGCGTGTTGAACTTGCCGGTCGCCCAGACATAATCCCCGTGGCCTCCGATCAGATGCGGTCTCGTATCGCGGTTGGCCTGCGAATGGACGATCAGGACTTTCTCGCCGACCGCTGCCGTCATGGCCTTGTCGCCGGTCAGTGCACCAACAGCGCCGTTGAACACGACATGGGTTGGGGTGAGGGTGCGCATGACCTTGACCGTGTCTTCATATGCGTCACCGGGCGCATCATATTTCTTGAACTTCCCGTCCTCGTCACGCGGCACATAGAAATCCTGTTCGCCGACATAATAGATCTTGTCATAGGTCAGGGCTTTTCCTTTGCCATCATGCAGGCCCTCGCGCGGCAGCACCATGATTGCACCGTTCATGCCCGATACGACGTGCCATGGAACCATTCCGGGAGGTGCGCAGTGGTAGACGAAGACGCCAGGTTTCGTCGCCTTGAAGCGCAGAATGGTCTTCTCACCCGGATTGATTTCGGTCAGCCCGCCGCCGCCCAACGCACCCGTTGCCGCGTGGAAGTCGATATTGTGCATCAGCGTGTTGGTTTCGGGGTTGATGAGGGTCAGTTCAAGATAATCATCCTGATGCACGACCATGAGCGGTCCCGGAACGGTGCCATTAAATGCCATGGCGTGAACTTCGGTCCCCGCATCATCGATGACGATCTTCTTTTCCTCAATCACCATGGTGAATTCGATCACTTTGGGTCCGCCTTCTGCAACCTGACTATGGGCATGCACGAAGGGAGGGTCTACCAACTCCACTTTCTGGCGCGGGAGTGCCGCTATTTCTGCTACACTTGCCTTCCTCACCGCGCCTTGTCCCCAGGCGGATGTGGTTGCCAGAACCGGCGCAAGCGCTCCGGCGAGGGCGGCTCCTGCCAATATGCTGCGGCGGCTGATTTGCATCTGGTCGACCATCGATACTCTCCTTTACGATAGGACCGAGCATTTCCTGCTCTGTCATGCCGATCATAGAAAGAGATGTTTCGATGGTCCTTGACTGCGATCAAGGTGATGCGGAAAGTTCAGTAATATTAATTGTTAAATATCAATGAGTTAAATTGGTTGCTTGACATATGTTCTGCTTTATTTGCGCTGGAACAAAGGCTGAAACGAAGAGGTTCGATCAAAAGTGAAGCCAGCGAACAGATCAGTTCCGTTCGCTGGCTTTGGTGATTGGCGTATAGGGCGCTTAGAGTGCGAACCGCGCTTGCACTTCAGGCATTGCCATTTCCGGAATCCACTCCGGTTCGTAGGTCAGTTTGACATTCACCGCACGGACACCTTCAACAGTTTCGGCGCTGGCACGAACGGCATCGGTGAGAAAACCCGCTGCCGGGCAGCCGGGTGTCGTCGTCGTCATGCTGATATCGACATTCCCGCCATCACCAATGTCGATGCTGTAGATCATGCCGAGATCAACAAGATTGAATCCGAGTTCAGGATCAAGCACAAGACGGAGGCTTTCGATGATCTGCTTTTCCATATGGGCATATGTTTCGTGTTGCATGACAACTACCTCGCGTCTCCAACGCGGATCATGATACGATAGGCGGCGCCGGTCTCGTCGAAGTTGCCTACCCATTCGTGACCGCGATTTTCGAGTTCGGGGAAGAGGAACAGAGGCTCGCGGTGCAGCAGGGCGAACAGAACCGCACCGGCAGGCATGTCTTCCACCTCGGCAAGTATGCGCACCATCGGCTCAGGCGGCTGCATGTCCGTGCAATCGAGATAGCGCGATGGCTCTGGCCAGACATCCGGCGAAACAACATTGTCCGAGAACCGCAGTTCAGGAGCGGCATCGATCACCGGAGTAAAAAGCACCTGCCAGTCACCATTCTCCAGCGGTTCGGGCTTTGCGGAAAAGCCCTTCCGCTCCATGACGCTGAAAAGCGGCGCTGGCTTGAACGGCGCGACCAGCAGAAGACTTTGTCCCGGCGAAAGGTTGTCGATTGCTTCCATGATCGCATTGAATGGTTCCACGCCGCCCTTGATCAGCGGGCGTACGTCCAGTACGTGGTGCGAGATGTCCTGAGCTGAGACTGTCATTTCGATCTCCTGAGAATTGGTTCGCCGGCATAGATAAGATGCGGCAGGGTCGCCCCTTTTGGCAGACGTAAGCCGTCCGGTACATCGAGAAGCCGTCGGGCGCGGAAGAAGTGCACGATCAATGCAAGGATCGCTACGAGATTCAAGGTCGTGGCCAAACGAAACGCGACCGGGTAATCAGTAATCAAAGCCAGCGTCGCCACTGCAACGCCGGTATAATAAAGAGCGAACCATTGTCGTGCGCGGCGTTCGCTGACCATATCCTGCACGCGCGGTGTCGGTGCACGTCCCATGACGGGGCCATAACATTCGAGCCAGGTCAGAAACGGTACGATCTTGTAGAGCTGGGCAAGGCTGAGGCCCGTTAGCCATCCAAAGGTGAACAGATAGACGAGGGCAGCAGTCATCGCATCAGAGGTGCCCGTCCAGAACAGGGCAATTGCCAGAAGGAGCGAGAACCCGAGCGCGATGAAGGCGGGAATACTGGCGGCGCTGTTCAGCTCGATCGTCTTGCGTTTGCGTTGCCGGTAGATCGCATGAATATCAATGATATAGAGTGCGATGCAGGCGATGCCGGGAACAAGCGCCGCCGTGACGGCGATTTCGACCGATCCCACTCCTAACGCGACAACGATTATTCCGGCAGCGAGGATGGTCAGAGCCGCAGCGCCTTCCCACCATATGATTCTGGTGGTCTGCCGCACAGCATCTGGCGACAACATGAACATTGTCAGCAGTCTGTAGCTGACGCCCATCGCGGTAAAGGTCATCCAGCCACCAAGGCCAAGCGCGGCGTGAACTGGCAATGCCGCTCCGGCAATCTGGAGCAGAGCGAGTTGCTCGGTGAAACCGGAAAGCGCAAAGGTAAAAATGCTGCCAAGCAAAGCCGTTATCAGAAGGCAGCATATGCCTGCCGCAACGAACCGGGCGGGCAGGGTGATTGGACGAGCGAGCCAGAGCGTCGTGCCCAATATGGCGAAAATGGCGGAAAATCCGCAGGTCAACAGGAAGCCCGAGGCCGGGAGCAACCATGCCGGGCTGTTTGTCAGCCCAGCCATACCTGCAAAGGCAACGAGCAGGCCGGACAGGCCCGTCACGACTAGAAGCAGGGCGGGGAGGCTTGCTCGGCTTCCCCACAGAGATCTGTTCACCAGAACCGGCACGAACTGCAGGAGCGCTCCGCTCATGAGCAGGGCGAGCCAACCGATGCATATAGCATGCACGACTATGAGTGTTTCAGCCGCGCGAATTCCATGACCCGGAAAGCCGAAACCACCTGCCATCAGGGCAAGTCCAAAGACGAGGAAAGCCAGCGAAGCGGCAAAGTAGGAGAGGGTCCAACGGGAAAGCGTCGCGCCGATCATCTCAATTCGTCCCGGACGTTGTGCCTATAAGACTTCAGTGATTGCCGCAGGTGCATTCATGGTCAGCGCCATGATGGCCTTTTCGGCGACCGATCTCGACCCGCCACAGCGGACCTGTTTCCTTGTAAACCCACGAAAATGTGCCCGGATTGCGGGTTTCAAGCTGATGGCGCAGCGGCACTGGATCGTGATCATTGATGATTTCCAACACTTCACCGGGTTCGAGCGAATCGATCATTGAGAAGATCGTCGCATGTCGCGAAATGGGCGGTATGGTGCGAACATCGATTACTGGGGATAGTGAGACAGGTTCTGCCGACATCATATTGTTCCGTGGCTGTCAGGCTTCGAAGCATGATGACGACAGCCGCATCATCATTCGAGCCATTCTAGAACGACAGGCACAAAGCGGATTTGTTGTATCTCAAAGAAGACCGGAATTTTCTGGCTCCCTGTTCGGAAGAAAAGTGGTGTTACGGAAATTGCCAGCGAAAGTGGGGTGCCTGTTGTCAATGTGATTGGAGCGCATCGCCCCATCCTCAAGCACTGGCTGGCTGCAGAAATTGAGGCAGTAACGCCTGAATCCACTGTCGGACGCCGGTTGAACGAGCAGTAATGTAAATCCCTGCACTATGGATTGTTAGAGCGCAGGGATTACAATCTGAAGGGGCCTACCAGGATTCAAATGAAGCCCGGTAGTGTTTTCTCCTTCATCAAGGTTGTTTAGTTGTCAGCTCCGAAAGCGTCGAAATCAAAGTATTTATCGTTGATTTCCTTATACTTTCCGTTGACGCGGATCGCTTTGATCGCTTCGTTGAACTTAGCGATCAGTTCCGGGCGTCCCTTCTTGATGGCAGCTCCAACGCCTGCTCCGTGATATTCTGAAACGGGCGGATATGTGCCGACCATTTTGCAGCAGGCCCCTTCCGGTGTCTTAAGCCATTCCGCAAGAGACACACTGTCATCATTAATGGCGTCAAGACGTCCGTTCACGAGATCCAGTTTGAATTCCTGAGAGGTTGGATAAGCCTTTACCGTGCTGTCGGTAAAGTAAGCCTCAGCATAATTTGCGTGGGTCGTCGATCCCTGCACGCCGATGGTCTTGCCAGCAAGATCGTCCTTGGAGACGCCGTTGATTTTCGCATCCTTCAATGCCACCATTCCCGGAGGCGGGTTGAAGTATTTATCGGAGAAATCGACTTGCTTCTTTCGCTCCTCGGTGATCGACATCGAAGCCAGAAACGCATCGAACTTCCCCGATTGTATGGCGGGAATAGCACCATCCCAGTCCTGGGCGACAAATTCACATTGCGCTTTCATCTGGTCGCAGAGCGCCTTGGCGATCTCAACCTCAAATCCGGCAACCGTGCCATCCGCCAATTGGTAGTTCATTGGTGGATTGGCGCCCTCTGTACCAATGATTAGTTTCATTGGCCCATCGCTGTGAGCAATGCCTGCTCCTAAAGATAGCGCCATCGCGATTACTGATGGTGTTATTGTTGCGATTTTCAAGTATTTCATAATTTCCTCCCGTGTTGTTGAAATTTGAAAGTAAAATAAAGTTTCTGAAGAAATTTATATGTTTATAATGTTGTTAGTTTTCTCGCCTGAAGTATTCTATTGCATGCTGCGCATACAGGGCTGCCCCTCTGAAGAGCACATCTTCATCAATGTTGAATCTTGGATGGTGGTGGGGATAGATGGCGCCGATCTTTTCATTGCGCACACCGATGAAAGCAAAGACACCTGGATAGACGTTCAGGAAGTCGGCGAAGTTCTCTGACGCCATTATCGTATTGAAGCTGATGCAGTCCTTTTCCAGACCAAGAGCTTGAATGGCGCGCCGCGCAACATTGCTGCATGCTGGATCATTGGTCACTGCCGAAACACCACCACTGAACCTGATTTCAGCGCGTGTCCGAAACGCATCAGCCGTACTGGCTACAGTCCGCTTTAGCGCTTCTTCAAGATAGCTCATCGTTTCGGGTCGCGTTGCACGCATGGTGCCTGAGACCCTGACACTATCTGGAATAACATTGTCTGCATTGCCGCCGCAGATACTTCCAAAAGTTAATGCGACAGGTTCAGTCGGGTCAAATTCACGACTAACGAGTGCGGCACAATTCATGATAATCGCTGCAGTCGCGATGATGGGGTCGACGCCCCTGTTCGGATAGGCGCCGTGTGTTCCAATGCCATGGATCGTCAGGTCGATGGATTGCCCTGCCGCCATTCGAGGGCCTGCTTCAATGGAGATTTTGCCGGTCTCCAACTCAGACCAGAGGTGAATGCCCAGCACGCTTTCAACATTGTATTCTGCGAGTTCTCGCAGAATGTCTTCCGTTCCCTCGCCAACTTCCTCAGCCTGTTGGAAGCATAACTTGACTGTTCCATGAAGCTGATCGCGCGCTTGGACAAGTACGCGCGCCGCTCCCAGCAACATGGCGACATGCCCGTCATGACCGCAGGCATGCATCACGCGAGGCACGTCAGATCTGTATTCCAGATGAGGGTTGTCTTCTTCTATTGGCAACGCATCCATATCGGCACGCAAAGCGATAACCCGCTCGCTTTGTGTACCAACTATAGTTGCCACGATCCCAAACTCTCCAACCTGAGTATATGGGACGCCGATCGCATCAAGCTCTTTCCTGATACGCGCAGACGTGCGCTTTTCATTCAAGGAAAGTTCCGGATGTCTGTGAAATTCCCTGCGCAGTTCGCGCATATAATTCTGCTCGTTCTGAGCCAGTTCCAACGTTTTCAGTTCCGCCCCCGCGCTATTTGTTGTCGTCATCATTATTCGATGATCTTGCCCGTCGCATTTTGTTCCCGACTTGCAATCGAAGCTGTCATATCTCCTGGCTCACTTCACCCGGTAAAATGTCGGCTCGGCAGACACCTTGCCGAAATCTGCCGTCATATTGTCGGCTGCATGCACCCGCGACCGATGAAGTGCTTGACGGTCAGGCACAAACGACGCTCGTGGATTAGCGGCGACTTCGTTTCTGGTGAAATCCGTCCACACGCCTGGCATTGATCAATTGACGAAGCTGCGCGTGGAGCAGCAATTCCAGCGAGTCGGAAGCTGCATGCAAACCTTCTTATGGACTTTCAAGTTAAGTGCGTGCGAGAAAAACCGAAGGAAAAACCAGTCAGAAATTAAGACTTGGATTTTTCTCGGGAAAATATCTTTTTTCTTCCCGCGATAAAGCTAATCATCGACCGCAGTTTCTTTGACGCTGAAGAAGAAAATCGATCATTGCTAAAAGGAGGTGAAAGTTCATGACCTCGGTGAAGCAGCGTATGATTCAATTTACGTTGATGTTGGGCCTGTTCTTCCTGGGCCCTCTGAATGTTTCACATGCCCAGTTTCTGGATTCTTTTAAAGCCCGAAATACAGTCACGACGGATGCCATAACCCGGACGCCGGTCGGAACCCGTGTGGTGCTTACCGGTTCGATCAAAAGCAATGCGAGAAGAGCCCAGTATGTTTTTCAGGATCACACCGGAAGAACGCGAGTTCGAATAGAGCGGGAAGTCTGGCGCGGAAGAGAAATAAATACCAAGAACAAAATTGAAATTCGGGGGCGTGTCGAAAACGATGTCAGGGGCAGATTTATCGACGTATATTACTTCAAGATACTCAAGTAGCCTTTTTGGATAACTGATTCAATCGGGAGTTGCTATGTTTCGACTGGGTGGAAAATATCAGCATTTCATTCACGGTGACGGCTGTGGTTGCTCCAGCCCGATATTACAACAGGTTTCCCGACGACTGGACCGATTGTCACGACGACATTTTCTTGCAGGTGCAGCCGCGACTGCAGCGGCGGCGATGGTTGCGGATCGTTCTTATGCGCAGTCCCCCAAAATTCTTCTGACGCGGGCGCGGCTCTTCGACGGGAAAGCGGATTCACTTAAGTCCGGTGTGCAAGTTCTGGTCGATGGCAACCGCATCGCAGCGGTCGATACGACAAACAGCGCTCCGCCAGATGGGGCAACGGTTATCGATTGCGGCGACCGCGTGCTGATGCCGGGTCTGATCGACGCGCACTGGCATGCTGTTTACGCCGCGGTTCCGCTGCCGGTTCTTCTGGAGGGAGATCTGGGCATAATTTTCGCAGCGTCCACGGCAGAGGCGGAACGCACGCTTCTGCGCGGCTTTACGACGGTGCGTGATCTGGGAGGGCCGACTTTTTCGTTCAAGCGTGCGATCGACACGGGGATTATCGCTGGCCCGCGCATTTTTCCCGCAGGCGCGATGATAACGACGACTGGGGGACATGGTGATCTCAGACTACCAACGGAAATTCCACGCGACGGCGGCAGACTCAGCACTGGCGAGCTGATTGGAGCTGCGGCAATCGTCGATGATGCTGGCGACCTGAAGATGCGTGTGCGCGAGCAGTTGTTGCAGGGTGCATCGCAGATCAAGATCGTAGCTGGCGGTGGTGTATCTTCGCCACGCAGTCCGCTGGATATGTCGACATTCAGCGAGGATGAAATTCGCGCTGCGGTCGATGTGGCAAAGGACTGGAACACCTATGTCACGGTTCATGCCTATGCATCGAATACGGTTCAGAGGTCTATCAGAGCGGGTGCTGCGTGTGTCGAACATGCGCATCTGATGGATGAAGAAACTGCGCGTATGTTCGCGGAGAAGAATGTCTGGCTGAGCATGCAGCCTTTCCTGACCATGGACGATGCGGCCTCACAAACGGGCCCCGGTGCCGAACGCATTCAACAGCTTTTTGCCGGTACGCCAAGGGTTTATGAGTTTGCTCGCAAATACGGGATCAAGACCGCCTGGGGCTCCGATGTTCTGTTCTCGCCTGCATTGACCCCGCGCCAGAGTTTCATGCTGACCCATTTGAGTCAGTGGTATTCGAACGCGGACGTTCTCCGCGCAGCAACATCGGTCAATGCCGAGCTGCTGGAGCTTTCCAATTTGCGCAATCCTTACCCCGGCAAGCTCGGTCTCGTCGAACCTGGGGCATTTGCCGATCTTCTGGTTCTGAATGAGAATCCGCTCGATGATATCCATGTGCTTGAAAAGCCGGAGCAGACGCTGGCGATCGTCATGAAAGATGGCAGGATTCACAAGAATACCCGGAGAACATAATTTGATTTCGCCTGTTGGGGGTGGGGAGGTTTTATGCCGAAAGCCAGCAATGCAGCCCTGATCCTGATTACAGGATGCGTCTTGATTGCATTGCTCTATTACGGCAGGGCAGTGTTCGCGCCGGTCGCGTTTGCGCTATTTATTATTATGCTCGTTTGGCCGGCGCAAAGTGCTCTTTCAACAATCATGTCACGCTATCTCGCATTGGCCGTCACGTTTCTTCTGGTGGTATTGCTTCTGCTCGGGTTCGGATGGTTGATCGCATGGACCGTCGGGCAGGTGGGGCGTCGCATATTGATCGACGCGGTTCGATATCAGCTCTTATATGAGCAGATTCAAATATGGCTTGATGCGCATGGCATAGCGACTTCAGTTCTTTGGTCTGAAAATTTCAGCGTGAGCTGGGCACTGCGGACACTTCAATCGATAGGTAGCCGCCTCAATAATACGTTCAGCTTCTGGCTCGTGGCGCTGGTCTATGTTCTGCTGGGCCTTGCGGAAACCGAGGAGTTTCGCTCGCGGATCAAGCAGTTGAAAAACGAGTCCGCCGCAAATAGGTTTCTTCAGGCTAGTCGGTCAGCAGCCGCAAAAATTCGGTTCTACATGCTGCTCAGGGGGGTGATGAGCCTTGCCACGGGTTCCCTTGTCTGGCTTCTGACCCGTCTGATTGGATTGCCGTTCTCCGAAACATGGGGATTTGTCGCGTTCATCCTGAACTTCATTCCTTTTCTTGGCCCCCTTGTCGCTACACTTTTCATTACCGCATTCGCGTTCACGCACCTCGCCGACTGGCAGTGGGTGCTTGCCCTCTTTGTCGGGTTGAACGTCATACAATCTGTCATCGGAAGTGTGATCGAGCCTCGGTTGACCGGTAAGACACTTTCCCTGTCGCCGTTTGCAACGCTCTTTTCCGTGTTCGCGTGGGGCTCGCTTTGGGGCGTCTTCGGAGCCTTTATCGGAGTGCCAATCACTATCGTTAGTTTGACTTTCTGCGCGCAATATTCCTCTACGAGCTGGTTCGCCGAAATATTCGGCTTTTCCCGTGAATAACGCTGAAAGTTCTTTGATCGAAGAACCAGTGACCGGGCTGCAAACCGGATAGCTTGACCTTTCAAGATGCGGCCTATGTAATATCGGATAAAGGCATAATCAAAATGGGAAGGATATTTCAATGAGGATGATCCTGTACAGCGTCTTGACGATGGCCGTAATTGGCGCCACCGCCAGCGGGTGCACGACAGATGAACGAAGAACAGCCGGCTATGGTGTTGGCGGCGCCGCGATTGGCGGGCTTGCCGGAGCTGCCATTGGAGGTGACACGCGTGGCGCGCTAACCGGCGCAGCTATCGGTGCAGCGGCAGGTACGCTGGTTGGCGTGGCTCAAACCCGTAACGGCGTTCAGTATTGCCGCTATCGCGATCAGCACGGCCGTGTTTATGAAGCGCGTTGTCGCTGAGGCACGTCGCCCACAAGTCTGAACCAGTTTTGAGATAAAGACATGCTGCTTCAGTATGTCTACACTCAATTTTTGCATTTGTTATTTGGAGCGCCTCTCGATCAACTTGTATCTGTGGGCGTTCCAAAAGCTTGTTTGGAACACATCCCGAAAAGTGTGAAACGGTTTTCGGGATGTGCGTCCAAACAAAAAATAATAGAGCGCAGATCTGATCCATTCAGATCGAAACGCGCTCTAACTGGCGTTTTTCCGACCGTTTTACCTTTATCTGGAGGCGTTCGCTTGTGACGCCAATCACGAAATTGGCGAACAGGTTCGGCTGGTGAGTTGTGGTTCTTTGTTACTTGGAGGGAAGCATGAAGCTACATTCGGTCGCCGCTATTCTCGCATTCACTGCCATCTTTACCATTGGAACTGTTGCCGAGACGGTTCCTGCTTTCAGTCAGAGCCATTCGGTTGTCGTTGGAACACGGATCAATAACGGTCACAGAATACGATGTGCCGAAGGTGCTCGACTGCTGAGAATGCGCGGTTTTCGTAATGTTCGCGCGTTGGATTGCCGTGGCAGCCATTTTCTTTACCGGGCTGATCGGTCCCGCAGAACCTATGATGTGACCGTGCGGGCCAGAGACGGAAGAATTACGAATGTTCGCACCGTAAGATGGCGCCGCTGATCTATGTGACAGCGTCATTTCGGGCTTAGAGGAAAGGAAAACAATAGTGTCGGAACTTGTTGTAATTGGATTTGATACCGTGGGAGAGGCGGATGCCGTTCTTCTGAAGCTCAACCAGCTTCAAAAGGAATATCTTGTCGATCTTGAGGATGCGGTGATTGTCGTGCGGGATGAACAGGGCAAGGTTCATCTCAAGCAGAAATACAATCTGCCAGCCGTGGGTGCCGGATCGGGGCTGCTTTCCGGAGCGATATGGGGCGGACTGGTGGGGCTTATTTTTCTCAACCCACTTGCCGGTATGGCTCTTGGCGGCGCAGTCGGTGCTGGTGCCGGAGCTTTGTCGGGCTCGCTAACCGATTATGGTATCGACGATAAGTTCATCGTGTCGCTTGGCGAGACGATCCCGGAAAATTCATCCGCCTTGTTCGTTCTTCTGCGCAAGATTCAATGGGACAGGGTTATGGCCGATTTCCCCGACCTGCGCGGCAGGGTCTTGAAAACGTCCTTGTCTGTCGAGCAGGAGCAGCGCCTCAAGAAAGCGCTCGAAGGAGCGTTGCCGACAACCTCATAGTATGGCGTTGCCAGAAAACTGTGCATGCGAAACCATCGCGACCAGGCTGCCGTGCTGCGTCGATTTTCGAGCGAGGATATGAGTTGAAGCAAGTTTTCATCCTCGCTTTTGTTCTGCTCATCGTAGCAGGATGCGCTGGTAACAGGGCTGTCACCGGTCTGGGAACAGATGTCGTCGACCGGGCGCATTCCAGAGCGGTGGTTCCGTTCACGGTTGCAACGGTGCGGGAGAGAGTAGGCGATCCGAGTATCGCTTATTCCCGCAACAGATCCGAAGTATTGAACTTCTCGACCATCGACGTGCATATTCCTGAAACGCACCGTCCGGGCACTGTTGAAACTGCATCGGTCAAGCCTGATCCCCGAAGGAATTTTATAGCCTCTAACTATGCCCCGTTGCCGGATCGACAGGCAATGATCGCAGAGCTGAACCGGCGTCTGGCAAGCCGCCCGGCGTCGCAGCGCGAAATCTTCATTTTCGTCCACGGCTACAACAACAACTTTGCCGAAGGACTGTTCCGCAACGCCCAGATTGTTCACGATTATGATGTCTCTTCGGTGCCGATCCATTTTTCATGGGCGTCTGCCGCGGCATTTACGCGATATCTCTATGATCGTGACAGCGCGATCATCGCACGCAGGGGACTGGCAGAAACACTTGAACTGGCGGCGCAGACCAATGCCAATGGCATTGTCATCGTTGGGCATTCGATGGGCGCGGTCGTCGTCATGGAAGCATTGAGAACTCTATCTGGAAATAAACGCCGCAATGTATTGCAACGTATCAAGGGCGTTCTGCTTGCAGCTCCTGATCTCGATCCTGACCTCTTCCGCAGCCAGATTGACGACATTGATTATCTGCCCAAACCTTTCACGATTGTCGTATCGCGGCGTGATCGGGCTCTCGATATTTCTCGCAGGCTGGCGGGCGGGGAGCCGCGGGTTGGCAGCGGCTTTGACATCGCTTTCCTGCAGAACAAGAATATTCAGGTTCTTGATATTTCCCAAGTCGATAGCGGTGGTCATACCCTGTTCGCAAGCTCAGATACGCTGATCAAGTTCCTGGGTTCAGGCTATCTGCTGCGCAGGCTTATTACTGACGAATATGCGGGCATGGACGACACTTTCATCGCTGCCGGTCAGGGTACATTTGAGCAGGCCTCCCTGGCTCTTCATCTGCCAGCGCGCGTGATCGATCGCTTGGGTGCTCGCTAGTGGATTGAATTTGACGTTTGAATCACGGCTGACACATATGCTGTTTCAAACGTCAAATTCGAAAAATCCACTAGATACATATACTTGCTAGTGGTCTTGTTGATTCCAACATTTGCTCAGCGCTTGAGCTGAGGGATGCAAATGTTGGAATCAGACCACTAGAGAACATCCTTTGCGAAGGGCTCCGGTCCGTCGATTGTCCGAGGAGTGAATGTTTTATCCTGGTTGATGATAAGCCGGACCACGCTTCTATAAGGCTCGTCGTTGAAGCAAGTTGATAGTGCATCAATCAAGTCTCTAATTGAACTTGTCGTTATTGATCTGTCGGGTTATTCTGCCGAAATATTACGATCTGCCTTGGTTTTATTGTTCGACATCGATAGCGTATCGAAATTTTCGGCAACTCAAAGGTGGCAATCATTGATGAGCACGGGTTGGCATGCCGAGCTTGAACTGCGGTTCGAGCATAATCGTGAAGCGACGCGGCTCATGCGGCGGCGTCACGTGGGGCCGCTTGCGGTCCAACAACCCTTCTATCCTGAGAAGGATGGCAGCGCTCATGTCTATCTTCTTCATCCGCCGGGCGGTGTCGCTGGCGACGATGTCCTTGATATTTCTTGTTTTTTAGGTCGCAGCGCCAGAGCCGTTCTCACAACGCCGGGCGCGACCAAATTCTATCGCAGTCAGCGGGGCCAAAGTACGCAGACGACAAGGATAGAAGTGGGTGAGGGCGGCGTATGCGAATATCTCCCGCAGGAAACAATCGTTTTTGACGGCGCCAGGGCCTCCATTAGCACCCATGTCTCCCTGAGCGGAGATGCGGTCTATCTGGGTTGGGACATTATTTGCCTTGGCCGGCCTGCCTGTCAGGAAAACTTCGACACGGGGGAAGTCCGCCAACGGATCGAAATATTCAGGGACGGAAAGCCGATCTGGTTTGAACAGTTTCGCCTTCATGGTGCTGATCCGGCGATGAATGCCGCCTTTGCGTTCCGCGCCAAACCGATTGTCGCGACGATGGTTTATGCCGGACCGGCGGACGAGAACGCGGTTCACCTTATTCGCGAAACGCTGGGTGAATCAGCCAGCAACCTGTTCTCTGTGTCGCGGCTCGAACGGGTGATTGTCTGTCGCTATCTCGGCGGGCGGATGTCTGAAGCCAAGACGCTGTTTCGCAAAGCCTGGGAAGTTCTGCGCGAAGCCGGACTAGGGAAACCGGCGGCCGCACCGCGCATCTGGGCAACATAATCGACTTTGGAGAGGGTCTACAAATGGAACTATTGCCACGTGAGAAGGACAAACTTCTGATTTTCACCGCAGCATTGGTGGCAGAGCGACGCAAGGCCCGGGGGCTGAAACTCAACTACCCGGAAGTTGTGGCCTATATCTCTGCCGAAATTCTGGAGGGAGCCCGGGACGGTAAGACTGTTGCGGAACTCATGTCCTACGGAGCGACCCTTCTCACGCGTGATGAAGTGATGGAGGGCGTGCCTGAGATGATCCACGACATCCAGGTGGAAGCCACGTTTCCGGACGGCACCAAACTGGTGACCGTCCACAATCCCATTCCGTAGGGCGTTTCCTGAATCATTGGAGACACACTGGGGAAACACTCTGGCTTTTTGTTTTGCGCGCATCTTGTTCCGAAAGCCGTTTCACACCTTTCGGGATGCGCTTCAGGAGACGATCATGATACCGGGTGAATATTTCATCGAAGACGGGTCGATCGACCTCAATAACGGTCGCGAAACCCGCACCATCGCCGTTGAGAACACGGGCGACAGGCCGATCCAGGTTGGGTCGCATTATCACTTCTATGAAACGAATGAGGCGCTTGTCTTCGATCGGGAAAAAACGCGTGGTTTCCGGCTCAATATTCCGGCCGGGACTGCGGTGCGTTTCGAGCCGGGGCAGGATCGCGAAGTCGAACTGGTTGCACTGGATGGTGACCGGGAAGTCTACGGCTTCAATGCAAAAATCAACGGGAAGCTTTAGGAGGGACAGATGGGGACGATTACGCGTCAGGCATATGCTGATCTTTATGGCCCGACAAAGGGTGACCGTCTGCGTCTGGCAGATACAGAGCTCATCATCGAGGTCGAGGAAGATCACTGCATCTACGGCGAGGAAGTAACCTTTGGCGGTGGCAAGGTCATCCGCGACGGGATGGGGCAGGGACAGCGTCCCTCTGCCGAAACAGCCGATCTGGTCATCACCAATGTCATCATTCTTGACTATTGGGGTATCATCAAAGCCGATGTCGGCATCAAGGATGGCCGTATCTCGGGGATCGGCAAGGCTGGTAATCCCGATATTCAGCCCGGCGTCAATATTGTCGTTGGACCTGCGACTGATGTAATCGCCGGTGAGGGCAAAATTCTCACTGCCGGCGGCATCGATACGCATATTCACTTCATTGCGCCTCAGCAGGCCGAAGAAGCTCTCGCCAGCGGCACAACAACTTTGGTCGGCGGCGGAACGGGACCAACGGTTGGCACGCTCGCAACCACGGTGACGCCGGGGCCATGGGCGATCCATCGTATGCTGGAGGCTGTGGAAGCGCTTCCGATCAATGTGGGATTGTTGGGCAAAGGCAATGCAAGCATGCCCGAACCCCTTCGTGAGCAGATCAGAGCTGGCGCTGTCGGTCTGAAGCTGCACGAGGACTGGGGTACCACACCAGCGGCCATCGACAATTGTCTGAACGTCGCCGACGAAGAAGATATTCAGGTGGCCATCCATACGGATACGCTGAACGAAAGCGGGTTCGTCAAAGATACATTCGCTGCCATGAAGGGCAGGACCATCCACAGTTTCCATACGGAAGGTGCTGGCGGCGGTCATGCGCCCGATATCATTACGGCGGCAGGCGAAGAAAATATCCTGCCGTCCTCAACCAATCCGACCCGTCCATACACCATCAACACAGTCGATGAACATCTCGATATGCTGATGGTCTGTCACCATCTCAGCCCGAAAATCCCCGAAGATGTGGCATTCGCGGAATCCCGTATCCGGCGCGAAACCATTGCCGCCGAAGACATTCTCCACGATCTCGGCGTGTTTTCGATGATGTCGTCGGATTCTCAGGCGATGGGCCGCATCGGTGAGACGACGCTACGCTGCTGGCAAACTGCCCATAAGATGAAGGTACAGCGCGGTCCGCTGAGCCAGGATAGCAGCCGGAACGACAATTTCCGCGCCAAGCGTTATGTTGCCAAATACACGATCAATCCCGCCATCACCCACGGGTTTGCCCATGAGATCGGCTCAATCGAAGTCGGAAAACGGGCCGATCTGGTGTTGTGGAAGCCGGAATTTTTCGGCGTGAAGCCGAGCCTCGTGATGATCGGCGGCATGATTGCGATTGCACCAATGGGCGACCCGAACGCTTCGATCTCGACGCCCCAGCCGGTTCATTACCGGCCAATGTATGGAGTATTGGGGCGGGCGCTTGGTTCCACTGGCGTCACCTTCGTTTCGAAAGCAGCACTGGATGACGGCATCGGCGAGAAGCTGAAACTCAGCAAGCAACTGGTTGCCGTGAAGGGCATCCGGACGATCCGCAAGAAGGACATGATCCATAACGGGCTTACACCCAAGCTGGAGGTCGATCCGCAGAGCTATCAGGTGCGGGTAGATGGCGAACTGATCACCTGCGAGCCGGCCGACATTCTGCCGATGGCACAGCGCTATTTTCTGTTCTAGTCAGGATTGCGAAAGAAGGGGAATAAATCCATGCAGCTCAATGCCTTGCAGGATCATCCTTCTCTGGGGTTTGTCGACTGGACGCTGCGCGGTATCGGGCAGGTGGTGTTCCAGAACAACCCTCTGTCGGGGCTGGTCATTTTGTTCGCCATTTTGGTCAATTCCTGGATTTATGCCGTCATCTGCGTGCTTGGCGTTGTCGCCAGCACGCTGACGGCAATCATCCTCAAGGCTGACAGGGGGCTTATCCGGGATGGTTTGTTCGGGTTCAATGGGGCCTTGGTCGCCCTTGCGCTGATCGCATTCACCAGTGCAGATTTTCGCAGCGGTGCCGTGCCGTCGCCGGCTATGACGGTCTATCTCATTTTCGGCGCAGCTTTTTCAACCATGGCCTTCGCCAGTATCGCTGCGCTTCTGGGGCCAAACAAGGTTGCGCCTTTGACAATGCCATTCGTGCTGGTCGGCTGGCTCTTTCTGTTCGCAATTCTCAAGTTCGACGCCATAGATGCCGGTCCGATGGCAAAACCGGTTTCGCCAGAACAGTTTTCCTATGCGGTCCCTTATGTTCTTCCGACCTGGTATATGGGGATCGGCACGGCCATCGGTCAGATATTCTTTCAGGATAACTGGATCACCGGTTACATCATCCTTGCCGGTATCGCGATCCATTCCCGGATAAGCGCACTGATGGGACTCCTGGGAGCGGTAACGGGGGCCGTGGTTGCCGCCGTATTCGGAGGTCCGGAAGGGGCCATTCGCGACGGACTGTTCGGTTATAACGCGGCATTAACTGCAATTGCCCTTGGCGGCTTCTTCCTTGTTTTTAGCTGGAGCAGTTTCCTTTACGCCATCTTTGGTGCCGTCGTGGCCACATGGCTATGGGCTTCGGTCGCCATATTCCTGAAACCGATTGGTATGCCGGTTCTGACCTCGACATTCGTGCTGGTCACCTGGGTCATGCTGATCGGACAATATGCTTTCAAGGCGCTGGTGCCCGTGGCTCCGGCCGAAGCGACGTCTGCGGAAGAAAATCTCAGGCGATATCAGGAAACGCTTCACTCACGACCGGAATAGTCGGCTGTATTGTGTCTCGTGCCAGGCGCTCGCCATGGCCATTGCGGGAGCGGTGTTGCCGATTTCGTCGTCATTCAGCGTACGAGCCTTTTCGACAGCCCGTTCAATCTTCGCTGCTCCGGCGATGAGTATCCTCTGTCCTGCCGTATGCCCGAGCGGGACGAGACGGATTGCTGCCATGATCTGACTTTCAACCACGCTCCACATGAGGCCGCGCAGTGCATCAACGGGCGCGACATCCCAGTTACGTGCTGCGATCGCAAAGGCTGCCGGATAGGTGGCACGTTGTTCCGATGCGAAGTTTCGTGCTCGCTCAACACCAAGCTCCGACAGCAATGTGAGCAAGGATTCGCCCATGCGGCGATCTTCCAGTTCGAGCTCACTACTTTCGCGACTTGCTGCAAGCCAGTCGTTCAGGCGGTAGAATTCAGCTTGATCGTTTCGCATCAGCGCCGAAATCATCCGCCAGAAAATTGCTCCGTCAAGTGCAGCGTAACTGTGTTCCAGAAGGCCGAGTACCCAATCGGCGCAGCTTTCCTCGTTTGTAACGATACTCGCGTGGACGGCCCATTCCAGTCCGCGCGAATAGGAAAATGCGCCAACGGGTTGGCTGGGGCTGACAAGCCGCATGAGATGCAACATGGGCAGTGCCGGAGATTGCATATGCAACTCCGGTTCCGACCCATTATTTTCAGTATCAGCCTGGGGATGTCTCGTTGAATGATCCAGCAAAATGATGCTCACATCACCCAGCCATGAGATAGAGACCGCTGAGGGCAGCAAAGCCACCAGCCATCCGCATCACGATTTGCCCGGTACGCCCCTTCAGCATATGGCCTGCGGCAAGGCCTACACCGATGCCAGCAGTGTGGAGCAATGCCGTCGCAAGCGCAAAACCGGCACCGTAGGAAAGAAACGCGGCGCTACCGATCTCACCACCATGAGCATAGCCATGGAAGAAGGCGAAGAAGCCGACGATAAGCGCGGCGGTCAGGGTCGATGCGTGGAACGCCATGGCGACGAAGAGGCCAAGCACAATCACGGATGCGAGGATGACCGGTTCGACATAGGGAAGTGACACCCCGCTGAGTGCTGCCACGAATCCGAGGAGCATCACGCCCACAAAGCTAACCGGAACGGCGACGAGCGCACGCCCGCCAAGCATCGACGCCCAAAGGCCAACAGCAACCATAGCAAGGATGTGGTCGGCACCAGACAGGGGATGGGAGAACCCTGCAGCAAACGAACCATGTTCTGCGGGGTTGAGATGCGCGAATGCAGGGCTTGCCATCACTGAAAACAGGGCGGCGGCAAGAATAAGTGTCCTTTTCATTTTCGCTTCCTTTCAACAATAATGGTTACACTCAGAAGGAGCCAAACATTGATCCCAGCACGAAAACCGCCACGAGCGATATGATCACACCGACGATTACGGTCATGACCATGTCAAAATAGCTCGATGCATGGGTCTGCTTGCTGATCTGGAGGAGTAGAAGCACCGTACCGTTGTGCGGCAGAGCATCCAGCGTTCCGGCACTAATGACTGTCAAACGGTGCATCAGTTCGGGATTGATCCCGTACTGGATCGCCAGCCGCATATATTCCTCGCCAAGCGCATTGAGCGCGATGGCCATGCCGCCGGATGCAGTTCCGGTGAGGGCTGCCAGCGCGTTCATGGCGACAACCAGCGAAACAAGCGGCCCGCCCGGCACTTCAAGCACCGCATCACGAACCACCGCAAAGGCAGGCATGGCGGCCACGACAGCACCAAAACCGACAAGGCTTGCTATGGTGAGGATCGGCAGGACCGAGGAGTTTGCCCCGGCGTCGAGGCTTTCTCGAATTGCCCGCAGTCGCCCGAAATTCACCGCTATCAATGTCAGAATGGCCGTCGCCAGCGCAATGAGAACCGCCCACAAGCCAATGGATGAGCCGACATCGATCCCCCAGGGCTCCTGTTCCAGAAACGAGAAATCGATACGGGGCAGGATGATGAGCGCCATCAGGAAGTTGACGACGATGACGACAAGCAGAGGCAGAACGGCAAAGAAGAACGGCGGCTGATTTTCGGCGCGTGCGCCGTGTTCGAATTCGGCCGGATCGAAGTCGCCCGATAGCGTGGATTGTTCTCTGACTTTCTCAGTAATCTCGAGATCGTCAGTATCGTCCACATAGTTTTCTCCGGCAGCACGCGCCTTGGCTTCGGCCCGCTGCAGCCACCACATGCCGAAAGCCAGCGTAATGATGGATGCGATGATCCCCAGTCCCGGCGCTGCAAAGGTGGTGGTTTCGAAATAGGGCATCGGAATGGCATTGTTCGTTGAGGGTGTGCCCGGCATTGCAGACATAGTGAAGGTGAAGGCACCGAGCCCGATCGCAGCCGGCATCAGTCGCGCAGGTATGTTGGCCGCCTTGAACATCTCACGTGCCATCGGCACAAGAACGAAGAAGGCAACAAATACGCTGACCCCACCATAGGTGACGACTGCCGATGCCAACACGACGGAAAGCATTGTGCGTTTTACGCCCAGTCTCTCGGTCAGGTATCGCGCAATAGCGGTGATGGAACCACTGTCATCCATCAACTTGCCAAAAATGCCACCGAGTAGAAAAAGTGGAAACCATCGGGCGACGAAACTTGCCGTTCCGCCCATGAAAGTTGATGTCCAGTTTGCCAGAAGAGGCTCGCCGGAAATAAGCGCAGCGAGCAATGCGGCGACAGGAGAAAGCAGAAGCACACTCCAGCCGCGATAGGCAAACCACATGAGCAGAGCTAGTCCGAGCAGTATTCCAAGCAACCCCATGCTATCTGACCCCTCAGTCGATGTTGGAAAGAATGCGTCCGGAATTTGTCGATGAAACTACTTTAGATGAAACATTTCAAGCACTATAATAAAATATGACGTCGTTTAGATGAGAAGACTTCCTAAGTCCCAGAAAGGGTGTCTATACTGCAATCTGTTCAATTCAGCGGTTTGACCTGTCGTTATCCTTATGTAACGCGGGGTAAAAATCCACTCGGCTTTTTCATCATTTTGTTATCCCGGCAATTGTTTTCTGGGCCGTTTGATAAGTAAAAAGGACCAGCATGCCGGAGATCGTTGCAATGCAATCCATCATGGTCAATCTCGGCCTGGCTCTTCTGCTTGGTTCCACAATCGGTCTTGAACGTCAGATAAAACAACGTCATTCCGGCCTTGCTACGCATGGCCTTGTGGCGCTGGGTGCCGCAGCTTACGCTTCGCTGCCCCACGCTCTTGGCCTTGAAGGCGATCTTAGAATGGGCTCGCAGGTCGTTACGGGGATAGGTTTTCTCGGCGCCGGGCTGATTATCAAAGATGGCGCGAGTATAAAGGGACTGAGTACCGCTGCCACAGTCTGGAGTACTGGAGCGGTAGGCGTCCTGACTGGTTACGGATTGTGGATTCTCGCTGTTGAAACGGCGTTTTTCATAGTCTGTCTGAACATTTCCCTACCAAGAATTGCGGTGCTTGTGAACCGTTACTCCTTTGTCGAACCCGAAACCGAGCAGTTCTATCTCGTGAAGTTCCGATGTCTTGCGGAAAGCGAAATTTCTGTGAGAGCGGTGCTGATCCAGACGCTCGATTTGAAGAAACTCCGCTTCCAGGCGATCCGAAGCCATCACATAGAAGGAAGCGACGAAGTCGAGATCGAGGCGACGCTCTTCGCCGGCAAGGAAGATGATCGAATGGTCGAAGGGTTGGTGGCGCAACTGAGTCTGCGCTCTGGGATCACTTCTACGAGTTGGTTGAAACTTGAAGATGGTGATTGGTCGATAGCCCACTAATTTTATAGCCTGCAGGCTGTACTATTATATCGAAACATGCTCATCTTGCTTAATCGCAGTAACGCAGCCCTTTTAACATTGAAGGGTCCACAATGGACGTTCAGCAACTGCAGCGACTGGAACGCAAGACTGTCGAAGAGAGGAAATGGAAAGGTTTTCTCGGGCTCGGCGTTTTTCTGATAGCGGGCGGAGTACTCTGCCTGTTCTTGCCGGTATTCTCAGAGTTTGCAGCCAGCACGATGTTTGGCCTTGTGCTCGTGGCTATTGGGGTCGTCAAGATAATTCAGTCGCTTTGGGTCAAGAGTTGGGCAGGCTTCGTCTGGCAGGAATTATCCGGGGCCGTGGAGCTTGTTGGCGGGATCATGATCTATCTGAACCCGTTGAAAGGTGCGCTCGCCATCACTCTATTGATTGCCATCGTGGTGTTTGTCCATGGTTTTCTTCAGCTCGCGCTGTCCTGGAAAATCAGACCGGCAAGCGGCTGGTGGTGGTTTACTCTTTCCGGCCTGATCGCCTGGACCGCCAGCTTGGCTCTGGTGTTGAAATGGCCCCTTTTTACCTATGACTTGCCATCAGGATCAATCGCAGGAATCGCGCTGCTGATCGCTGGTGTCGCCTATATCGGAATAGCCCTGAGTACCCGAAATGCGTGAGTGATCGGTCGATGCCCGACCGGAGGGAGGACGCGCAATTGAAGAAGACTCTCGTTCGTGGTTTTGTGAATGCTGCTCTTGTATTGATGCTTTCGTCCTTGCTTTTGCAGCCAGGCTTGGCCCAGCAGGCTCCAGCCGGCGCGGCACCCCCTGTGATCGTGCGGAAAGTGGAAATGGCGCCGTCGACTGCACCTACACGTTTTAACGGGCAGGTCGAGGCGATTGAAGCCGTCGATATTCAGGCACGGATTACAGGCTTCCTGAAGGAAAAGACCTTCGAACAGGGAGCTGCGGTCAAGGCAGGCGATCTCCTCTTTGAAATCGAACCGGATCAGATGCGGGCGGCGGTCATGTCCGCCGAAGCACAGGTGGCACGCGCCGAAGCCGCCCAGAACGCAGCACGGCAATCACTGTCGCGGACGCGGACTCTCGCCAATCGCAATACTGCTTCGCAAGCTTCTCTTGACGAAGCGCAGGCTGCTTTCGATATCGCCACGGCAGACGTCCAGAATGCGGAGGCCGCGCTCAACAATGCCAGGCTCAATCTCTCCTATACGCAGGTCAGATCGCCGATTAACGGGACGATAGGTCGCTCGCTTTTCACAGTCGGCAATCTCGTCGGTCCGAGTGCGGGACCGCTTGCGCGGATCGTCCAGCTCGATCCTGTACGGGTGGTATTCTCTATCACTGACCGCGCTCTGATTGGTATTCGTCAGAAGGAGGCCGGAGGGGGGACTGTCAATCCCGAGAGCTTCAAGCTGACCCTGATGCTGGCCAATGGCACACAATATGGCGAACGCGGGAACATCCAGTTCATCGACAATGAAGTAAGTGCGCAGACCGGCACTGTGGCGGTGCGCGCGCTCTTCCCCAATCCCAACCATATTCTGGTTCCGGGCCAGATCGTTGCCGTCAATCTGCTTGATGAAACGGTCGGCGAGTTGCCGGTCATTCCCATGTCCTCAGTGCTGCAGGACCGTCAGGGAAAATATGTCTATGTTCTCAACGAAGGCAATACGGTCTCCCGGCGTCCAATCACGACGGGTTCGCGTGTCGGCAATGACTGGCCGGTGACCGATGGCCTCAAGGCTGGCGAAACAATCGTCATCGAGGGCTTGCAGAGAATCGCCGACGGCCAGGCCGTATCTCCGCGCGATCCGATCCCCGGCAGTGCAGGGGTGGGGCAATGATATCTGAAATCTTTATACGGCGAACTCGTCTCGCCATCGTCATCTCGATCATTATCTCCATCGCCGGTGCGATTGCGATCTTTTCATTGCCAATCCAGCAATATCCGCAGATTACACCGCCAACAGTAAATGTATCGGCGTTCTATCCCGGTGCGAGTGCTGAGGTGATTGCCGACGTTGTCGGCGGTCCGCTGGAAACTGCAATCAACGGCGTCGATGGCATGATGTATATGTCATCCACGAGTTCCAATGCCGGGCAGTATTCGCTATCCGTCACCTTCGAAGTTGGCACCGATCCTGAACTTGCGCAGGTCAACGTCCAGAATCGGGCGCAACTGGCGATTTCCCGGTTGCCCGCCGCTGTGGCGCAGCAGGGTGTGTCGGTCCGTTCCCGTTCGCCCGATTTTGTGTTGGGAATTGCATTCTATTCGCCGGACGACAGCCTGAACGCGCTTGAGATTACCAATTTTACGACCACGACGATTGTCGATGCAATTTCGCGCGTACCTGGCGTCGGCGAGGCGAGCGTTGTTGGTGCATCTGAATATTCGATGCGTGTCTGGCTCAATCCGCAAAGAATGGATGCGCTGGGCATAACCGTCGACGAGGTTTCGGCCGCGATCCAGCGTCAGAATATCCAGGCGACGCTTGGCCAGGCAGGCGCGCCTCCCATGCGGGTAGGCACTGAACTTCAATATACGCTGGTGGCTCAGGGGCGGCTTCGTGACACCGATGAATTTGGAGGCATCGTCATCCGCACCGGAACAGACGGTGCAAAAGTGTTTCTGCGCGACATCGCTCGTCTGGAACTTGGCGCGCGCAACTATGCATCGAGAGCAAGTTTTGCCGGTCATGAATCGGCGATGCTGCAGATCAACCAGTCGCCCGATGCCAATGCGATCCAGACCGCAACTGCAGTGCAGGCTGAACTTGAGCGCCTGTCGTCCAGATTTCCTGCGGGACTACAATATCACGTCGTCTATGATGCGACACGGTTCGTGGAGGCCAGTCTTCAACTGACGGCGCGAACATTGTTCGAAGCTTTCGTCATCGTGCTTGCCGTCACATTCATCTTTCTCCAGGACTGGCGGGCAACGCTTATTTCAGCGCTCGCCATTCCAGCCTCGATGCTGGGCGCGGTGGCGGTGCTGCTGGCTGTTGGCTACTCGCTGAACATGATTTCCCTGCTGGCTCTGGTGCTCGCCATCGGACTTGTCGTGGACGACGCAATTCTGGTCGTGGAAAACGTCAAGCATGTGCTTGATGACACGCCTGATATCACGGTCGTTGAAGCCACGCGCAAGGCGATGCAACAGATCACCGGGCCAATCATTTCAACAACTCTCGTTCTGCTGGCGGTGGTCACGCCCACGGCTTTTCTGGAAGGCATCGCCGGGCAGCTCTATCGACAATTCGCAGTCACGATTTCGTCGGCTCTAATCCTCTCTTCATTCGTCGCTCTGACGCTCAGTCCCGCACTTGCAGCGCTTTTGCTGAAGCGCGGCCAGGGTGGCTACCGGCGCGGCCCTCTGGCCTGGTTTTCAAGTTTCATGGAGAAAACCCGCGAAGGCTACGGCAAGATCGTCGGATTTCTTGTGAAGTACTGGATAGTACCGGTTGCTGGCATCATCGCTTGTTTTGCGGCGGCCTATCTTGTCTTCGTCAATCTTCCTGCGACTTTCCTGCCCGACGAGGATCAGGGAGCGCTCTTTGTCGATATACAACTGCCAAGCGCCGCGTCGCTCGACCGTACGAACCTGATCGTTGAGAATGTGCGGAAGGTGCTTAGTGAGACCAAGGGCGTTCAGGACGTCATAACTGTTGCCGGGTTCAGCATCCTGCAGTCAACCAGTACGCCCAACGGCGCCATGGCTGTTGCTGCACTTACACCTTGGGAAGATCGCGAGACGGAGGCGCTGCAACTCAATAATATCATCAGCACCTTGCGCGCGCAGTTCTCGCAGGTGCCGGGCGCAAATGTCTCGGTTTTCGCTCCACCCGCAATTGCTGGCATCGGTGCGGTCGGCGGTCTTGATTTCCGGTTGCAAGCCTTGCAGGGACAGCCCCCGCAGGAAATAGCGCAGGTGACGAGCGCCATGCTCGGTTACTTCAATCGGCGACCGGAGATCGGCGGAGCTGCGACGACGTTCAATGCGAATGTGCCGCAGATCTATGTCGACGTCGACCGTTCCCGTGCCGAAGCCCTTGGCCTCAGTGTTTCGGATGTTTATGCGGCTATCGGCGCGAATTTCGGTTCGCGTTATGTCAATGATTTCACGCTGAACGGTCGCGTGTTTCAGGTCAATCTTCAGGCCGATTCCGATTTCCGTGCGCATAGCGAAGATATCCTCAAACTCCACGTCAGGAACCGCAATGGAACCATGGTCCCATTGCGTAGCGTGGTCTCTCTAACAACGGTATTGGCACCGTTTGTGATAACCCGGTACAATCTCTCGGTTTCGGCGCAGGTCAATGCGGTTCCGGCTCCGGGCGCCAGTAGTGGCCAGGGCATGGCGGCCATGGAGCAGGTCGCTTCGGAAGCTCTCCCGGATGGCTATGGGTATGAATGGTCGGGACTGTCTTTCCAGGAAAGCAGAAGCAGCGGTCAGGAGGCAATCGTCTTTGCGCTTGCTTTCCTCTTTGCCTATCTCTTCCTTGTTGCCCAATATGAGAGCTGGGCCTTGCCGGCGGTCGTTATCCTGTCGCTTGGTGCCGCGCTGCTGGGGGCAGTTGCTGCTCTCACATTCTTTGGACTGCAGAACAGCCTCTACGTTCAGATCGCGATGGTGTTGCTGATCGGGCTGGCGGCAAAAAATGCCATCCTTATCGTTGAGTTCGCCAAGGAAAAACGCGAGAGCGGTCTGACGGCTGCAGAGGCGGCCCGAACCGGAGCCGAGCAGCGTTTCCGGGCGGTCATGATGACGGCTGTTTCCTTCATCCTTGGCATCCTTCCTCTTATTCTGTCTTCCGGTGCGGGTGCCGGTGCTCGTCAAGCCGTCGGTGTGACGATTTTCGGCGGGATGGTTGCCGCCACTACGATTGGGTTGCTTCTCACACCTGGTCTCTATTTCGTCATTCAGCGCATGACCGAACGTCTGGGCAGACGAGCAGAGGAGAAAAAGGACGCAGCTTCTGAAACTGTGCAGGAGTAAGGGCCACTTGGCCTTCGATCCATTATCTGATGCTGGGAACCGTAATGACCGAGACAAAATCACAGAGCATTGACCGGCGCGATTTCATGCTTGCGTCGATTGCTACGGCCGGTTCCGCAGCGCTTGCAACAGGGCCGGCGCAGGCTCAAACAGCCGATTCAAAACCAGAGCCCGGCAACAAAGTCTCGGGGACGGTGTATACCGGCGATGTCATCGACGGTAAGCCGGTGATCTCCTCCCTCGATATTTCCGATCTGGAAGCGGGCAAGAGGCACAATTTTTATTTCCGGGGCGTGCGGATGCCGACGGGCCAGTATTGGCATGTCTCGGTCACGGTGATGAAAGGCAAATCCCCAGGCAAACGGCTTGGATTGATCAGTGGTGTGCACGGTGACGAAATGAGCCCGGTGCACACATTGCAGACAATCGTGAACCAGCTCGACCCGCAAAAAATGTCCGGTTCTGTGATGGCCGTTTTTGATGTGTCGCGCCCTGCGCTTGAGGCGATGGCAAGGCGATGGCCCAGTTCAGGACGAGGGGTAGACCTCGTTGATATCAACCGGCTGTTTCCGGGGAACGAGAACGCGCCGGAAGCGGCAGCGCGACATGCCGGGCTGGTGTTCAATCGCTTGTTGCGCCCCAATCTCGATTACGCGATCGATTTTCATACTGCGGCTACCGGTATGGATATGACTGCATTCCATCTGGCACGAATGGATCAGCCGGAAGTGCGGGCGATGGCTGAACTTTATCCCATCGATCAGATTTTCGACAATTTCGGCGAACACGGCCTTCTCCCAAACGCGCTGATCGACGCTGGTATCCCGGCCTTTACGCCGGAAATAGGCCAGCCGCGCATTTTTGATTACGCGAAGATTGCTCTCTTCGTCGAAGGCACGATGAACGTTCTCAAGCATCACAAGATCATAGAGGGCGAATTAGGAAGAACCGGTAAGGACTCCGGTGTCTTCATTGCCGATGGAGCTGCCCCGGTTATTACGACGCATGGCGGCTTCGTAGAACTTCACGTTGAACTGAATGAAGAGGTGCAGGCCGGGCAGAAAGTGGCTACTCAGAGAAATACATTCGGCGAGGTCGTAGCCGAATATTCTGCGCCCGTGGGAGGGAGGGTTGGTGCGAGGCGAACGGATGCCACATGCGAGCCGGGCATGCCAATCGTCTTCCTCTTATTTGATAGCGCAACTGCGACCGGAACCGGCGGTCTGGCCGAATAGGCGCTACCAAACCTGCAACAGATGAAAGTATGAACATGAAAGTCAGGCATTTCTTACAGATGGCGCTGGTCGCCGCGAGCTTCGGCATTCCCTATGGCGCGAGCGCTCAGGACAAGACCGAATCGGAAAAGAATCTCGCTGCTTTCCCGGCAGCGCCTGCCGGCTCCTATCGTTATGTCATCCATCTACCGCCGCTTGAGAAAGAACAGGATGCCAAAGTTGAAATTATTGCAGGCCGCAACACCACCGTGGACTGCAATATCAGTTGGTTCGGCGGAAGTTTAACCCCGAGCACCATTGAGGGCTGGGGGTTCGATTATTTCACTCTCACGGCCAGCGACCGTATGTCAGGCACGTTGATGGCTTGTCCACCGGATAGCAAGCGGACTGCATTCGTGCCGGTTCGGGGCGAGAATTTCATGCTCCGCTACAACAGTCGGCTTCCGATTGTCATCTATGCGAAAGATGGCCTCGAAATCCGTTATAGAATCTGGAGGCCGTCTGACGAAACGCACAATGCGCAGCGCGGATAGAAAGCTGCGGCGCTTGATTGATGGGCGTTGATAATTTGGGATGATTTCTTCTTGTATTTGTTTCAAATCAATGAACTCTGTGTCTGATCCGCTAATTTCCAACCGAAAGATATGCTCGCAATTATTCGCTGAGCAGGCGCAGGTTGGACGTGAAAATAGCATTATTGAGCCGTGTGGTTGCTCCGAGTTATCGATTTCAGGAGCAGAGTTTTCCAAGCGTCAGCCAGCCATTCTCCTTTTTGTTCGAAATTATCAGAACCATCGCACTGGCAGCGATGGTTCTGGGTCTTTGCTGGCAGACCACGGCATCCGCCGCTGATCTGGAAAAATACCTTCCCAAGGTTGAGGCAAGTGCGCTTTTCAAAGACGCCGACGCTATAGGCGCGCCACAAGGTGAGCCGCCAATCGCGCCACTCATGAAGCGTGGCGAAGTGGTCGGTTATGCTTATCTGAATTCAGATTTCACCAGTTCCATCGGTTATTCCGGCAAGCCGATCCATATCGTCGTCGGCATTGATACCAAAGGTGTCATACGCGGCATAAAACTGGTCGACCACAAAGAGCCGATCGTATTGATCGGCATTCCCGAAGCCAAGGTTGTGGCAGCGCTGAACTCGCTGGTCGACAGCGACATGAGCGCTGTTGCCGCTGGCCAGAGCAAGCCTCCGCAGGTGGAAATTGTCAGCGGCGCCACTGTCACGGTGCTCGTCATGGGAGATAGCGTCGTTCGCTCGGCCGTTGGACTTATCCGCAGCGGGCGTCTGGGTAATAGTCCTGTGCAGGCTGTCGCAGCCAATGTGCAGCGCGCCGTCGATTTACAGCTCCGTGATGAACAGGACTGGCAGACGCTGATCGGCGACGGCTCGGTTCGCAGCCTGAAACTGTCGGTTGGCGATGTCACACAGGCATTCCGTGACGCGAAGCATGATCGCGCCGCCGAAAATCCCGAAACAGCCAATCCCGAAGATGAGTTCATCGAGCTTTACGTTGCGCCGGTTTCCGTGCCGACGATCGGCATCAGTCTGCTTGGCAAGGATGGCTTCGAGCGCCTGCAAAAGCGGCTGAAGCCGGGGCATCAGGCGATCCTGGTCGCGGGCGACGGAGCCTATTCCTTCAAGGGGTCCGGTTATGTGCGCGGTGGCATCTTTGACCGCATCGAATTGATGCAGGACGGGCAGGGCGTACGCTTCCGCGACAAGAACCATACCCGTATCGGCGACATCATGGCTGACGGTGCGCCGCGCCTGCGCGAGATTGCCCTGTTCCAGGTGCCGGACGGGTTTGCCTTCGATGTGACGGAACCGTGGGATCTGCAGCTTTTGGTGCAGCGTGGCTTCGGGGCGCGGGACAAAGCCAATATCAGCTATGATCTTGGTTACAATTTGCCGGAAAAATATCTGGCGAAGCTGCCGGAACCTGCTCCAGCGCAATCCGCACCGACTGCCGATGCGCCGCGTCAGCCGCAACCGGTCGGCGAAGCAAATGCCGCCGATATTCTGGGTGAGGGCAATCCGCTCTGGGTCCGGATGTGGGAGATGAATCGTGTCAATGTGATCATCACTGCTTTCGCCATCACGGTTCTCGTCGGCATCTTCTTCTTCCAGAACAGTCTGGTCAGGCATCCGCGCTTCTTCACATGGCTGCGGCGTAGCTATCTTCTGTTCATTCTCGTCTGGCTAGGCTTCTACAACAATGCGCAATTGTCGGTCGTCAACGTCCTGACCTTCATCAACTCCCTGATCACCGGCTTCAACTGGGAGTTCTTCCTGACATCTCCGCTGATCTTCATTTTGTGGGCGTCGGTGGCAGCAGGACTGTTGTTCTGGGGCCGCGGACCGTTCTGCGGCTGGTTGTGCCCGTTTGGCGCCTTGCAGGAGCTTACCAACAATCTTGCCCAATGGCTGAAGGTACCGCAAGTCAAGTTGCCATGGGGACTGCACGAACGCCTCTGGCCGCTCAAATATATAATCTTCCTCGGCCTGTTTGGTTTGTCGCTCTACTCGGTGGCGCTGGCTGAAGTTTTCGCCGAGGTCGAACCGTTCAAGACTTCGATCATTCTCAAATTCGCTCGTGAGTGGCCGTTCGTTATCTATGCCCTGACACTTTTGAGCATCGGCCTGTTCATAGAGCGCTTCTATTGCCGCTATCTGTGCCCGCTCGGTGCTGCACTCGCCATTCCCGGACGCATCCGCATGTTCGAATGGCTGAAGCGTTGGCCGGAATGTGGCTCGCCTTGCCATCGATGCGCCAAGGAGTGCCCGGTTGAGGCGATCCATCCCGAGGGCCAGATCAATGTCAATGAATGCATCTACTGCATGCATTGTCAGGAACTCTATCACGACGACCAACGCTGCCCGCACATGATCCAGGTGCGTGTGAAGCGCGAAAAATTCGCAGCCCGCAATGCCCCCCTTGCTGCGGCTGCCGAACGTGGCGGTGGACCGGCCAGACCCGTCATCTCAGTCAAAGGAAAACCGGTTGAAGGCGCTGCCGATACCGGTCCCGCTGCCTGACTTTTCTAAAGGAGAGAAGCATGTCTGAAGAAACCAAGAAAACGCAGCTCAGTCGAAGACAACTGCTCGGTACGTCGGCCTTTGTGGCCGCCGCCGGTGCAAGCGGTCTTGGTGGGGCGCTGTTTGCAGGTTCAACCGAACCAGCAATGGCTGCTGCCGGTGGGACTGGCCATAGTGCAGAGGTGAAGCCCGGAGAACTGGACGAATATTACGTCTTCTTTTCCAGCGGGCAGTGCGGTGAAGTCCGTATTGTCGGCCTGCCGTCGATGCGCGAACTGATGCGCATTCCCGTGTTCAATCGCGATAGCGCGACCGGCTGGGGCCAGACAAACGAAAGCCTGAAGGTGCTGACCGAAGGCCTTCTGCCGCAGGATCAAGAGTTCCTGAAAGATCGTGGCGGCATATTCCTCAACGGCGACTTGCACCATCCGCATCCGTCCTTCACGGATGGTACCTATGACGGGCGTTATCTCTATGCCAACGACAAGGCCAATACGCGTGTCTGCCGCATTCGTCTTGATGTGATGAAATGCGACAAAATCATTCAGTTGCCAAACCAGCACACGGTGCACGGTTTGCGTGTCCAGAAATATCCGAAAACCGGATATGTTTTCTGCAATGGTGAAGATCGCGCGCCGATCCCGAATGACGGCAGCAATCTTAACGATACCAAACAATATCATGCAATCTTCACGGCCGTTGACGGCGAGACCATGAAGGTTGCCTGGCAGATCATGGTCGACGGCAATCTCGACAACGTGGATTGCGATTATCAGGGCAAATATGCTTTTGCCACCTGCTACAATTCGGAGGAAGGCACGACCCTCGCCGAAATGATGTCGAGTGAGCAGGATTGGATCGTCATCTTCAATCTGAAGCGTATCGAAGAGGCCGTTGCCAAGGGTGATTTCAAGGAAATCAACGGCGTTCCGGTTATCGATGGACGCCATGGTTCCAAATATACCCGTTACATTCCTGTGCCGAACAGCCCGCATGGCATCAACACCGCGCCAGACGGTATCCATGTGGTCGCCAACGGCAAATTGTCGCCGACCGTTACGGTGTTCGACGTCCGCAAGTTCGACGAGCTTTTCGACGACAAGATCCAGCCCCGCGATGCGGTGGTTGCGGAACCGGAACTCGGACTTGGGCCATTGCATACGGCTTACGACGGCAAGGGCAACGCCTATACGACGCTCTTCATCGACAGCCAAATCTGCAAATGGAACATTGAGGATGCCAAGCGCGCCTTCAAGGGCGAGAAAGTCGATCCGATCCGGCAGAAACTCGATGTACATTATCAGCCTGGCCACAATCACACGTCCATGGGTCAGACCAAGGACGCCGATGGTCAGTGGCTGATCTCGCTCAACAAGTTCTCCAAGGACCGCTATCTCAATGTCGGGCCGCTCAAACCCGAAAATGACCAGCTCATCGACATTTCCGGTGAGAAGATGGCGATTGTCCATGACGGGCCAAGTTTTGCCGAACCGCACGATGCAACGATCGTTCATCGCTCGAAGATCAATCCCGTCAATTTCTGGAGCCGCGAGGACCCATTCTTTGCGGATGCTGTCACTCAGGCGAAAGCCGATGGCCTCGACCTGATGGACGCCAATGAGGTGATCCGGGATGGCAACAAGGTACGCGTTTACATGACGTCCGCCGCGCCAGCCTTCGGTCTCACCGAGTTCACCGTCCAGCAGGGCGATGAGGTGACGGTGTATGTCACCAATATCGATGAAATCGAAGACCTTACTCACGGCTTCGCCATCATCAACTACGGCGTCAACATGGAGATTGCGCCGCAGGCAACGGCGTCCGTCACCTTCACGGCCAGCAAGCCAGGTGTGTGGTGGTATTACTGCTCGTGGTTCTGCCACGCCATGCACATGGAAATGAAGGGTCGGATGCTCGTGGAACCGAAGAAGGCCTGACTGCCATGATGTTCCCCCGCCGGTTTCAGTCCTTGAGCGCCGCAATGCTGCTTACCGTCGTTTTTTGCGACGGTTTGCAGGCACGGCAGATTGATGTCGTGGCAGGCGAAGGCGTACAGGCGGCTATCGACAAAGCGGAGCCGGGCGATGTCGTCCGGCTTCTGAAAGGCAAACACAATGGCGCGGTTACGATCGATCGCGCCATTGAACTGATTGGAGAGTCCGGTGCTGTTCTGGACGGATTGGGCTCAGGCAATGCCATAACGGTCAACGCGCCGGATGCTATCGTGCGCGGACTGGAAGTGCGCGGTTCGGGCGATAACATGCCGGACCTCAATTCCGGCATTTTCGTAGCCAAAACCGCTACGGGCGCACGCGTCGAGGACAATCGCCTTATCGATAATCTCTATGGAATTTATCTGCACGGTGCTGCAAATTCCATCGCAAGCGGTAATGAGATCATTGGCCGTCGAGGCGTGCGTATGGCACAGACCGGCAGTGGCGTTTCCGTCTGGAATGCGCCTGGCGCGCAGGTTGTCGGCAACGTCATTCGCTACGGGCGCGACGGCATTTATACCAATGCCAGCCGCAAGAACATCTTCCGCAACAATGTTATGGAGGATGTCCGGTTCGCCGTCCATTACATGTACACGGATGACAGCCAGGTCATCGGCAATGTTTCGCGCAACAATTCAGTCGGTTTCGCGATTATGTACACCAACCGTCTCAAGGTGCTGGATAATGTGTCCGACGGCGACCGGGATCATGGCTTGTTGCTCAATTATGCAAACAGCTCGGTCATTTCCGGCAATCGCGTGATCGGACGTATGCAGCCGATAGATCGCTGGCTGGATGCCGGTGTCCAGAAGGCTGAGCACGGTCTGCCAACAGAAGACAAAACCGAGGCGCTGGCGGGCGAGACCGCGCGGCTCGGTCCCGAAAAATGCGTCTTCATCTATAACGCCAACAAGAACAAGTTCACCGGGAACAGTTTCGAGAACTGCAGCATAGGTATTCACTTCACTGCCGGTTCCGAGGGCAACGCCATGAGCGGCAACGCCTTCATCCACAACCGCAATCAGGTGAAATATGTCGGCACGCGCAACCTCGACTGGTCGGTCAATGGACGCGGCAATTACTGGAGCGACAATCCGGCCTTCGATCTGAACGGCGACGGTATCGCAGACAGCCCTTATCGGCCCAATGATTTGATCGACAAGGTTTTGTGGACCGCGCCACAGGCAAAAATTCTCATCAACAGTCCGGCAATCGAGACAATCCGCTGGGCACAGACCCAGTTCCCGGCACTTCTGCCGGGCGGTGTTGTCGACAGCCATCCCCTTATGAAGCCGCCGTATCCGGCCGATGCGGCGAAAGGAAAACCAAATGACTGAGACTGTCATTCTTGATCAGGTCACAAAGTCCTATGGCGGTTTCAACGCCATCAGCGAGGCAAGTTTCAGCCTTCACGCCGGAGAAAGCATTGCGCTGGTCGGCCATAACGGTGCCGGCAAAACCACGATGATAAAGCTCATGCTCGGGCTGATCCGTCCGACCAAGGGCGCAGTTCGCGTGCTGGGCGAGGACCCGGCGACGGGTGCTTTTGCCGCCAGATTGCGGCTTGGCTATCTGCCTGAACACGTCTCCTTCAATCTGGCACTGACGGGAGCGGAAACGCTCGGCTTCTATGCGCGGCTCAAGAGAATGCCGGTTGCCCAAAATGCAGAACTACTGGAGCGCGTCGGCCTTGCCCATGCCGCGAACAGGCGGGTTGGCACTTATTCGAAAGGGATGCGCCAACGACTGGGGCTTGCTCAGGCATTGCTCGGGCAACCATCAGTTCTACTGCTCGATGAACCGACGACCGGTCTCGACCCCGCCTTGCGTCAGAGCTTCTATGAAGTTCTTGAAGAGTTGCGGAGCAAAGGCACGACAATCCTCATGTCGTCCCATGCCTTGACCGAGCTGGAAACCAAAGTCGGGCGCGTCATCATCGCGAACAAGGGCAAGATCATTGCCGATGGCTCCATTGATGCGTTGCGCCAGATTTCACAACTACCACTTCGTATACGCGTGCAGACGCCAGACGTCTCCCGGCTGCCTTCGACAACCGCGAATGCTGCGTTGTGCTGGCATCGTCTCGGCCCGGATATCTTCGAAACGGAAGCTCCGGTGGAAGGCAAGATGGCGCTTGTCCGCGATATTGTGGCCATGAACGACAATCTCACGGAGCTTGATCTCGTTCCGCCGACGCTTGACGAGCTTTACGCCCATTTTCTCAATGCCGGAGAAGCGGCTCGCGCGGAGGCAGCGGAATGAACAATATTCTCATCATCGCTTCCAAGGAAATACAGGAAGGCTTGCGCAATCGCTGGGTTCTGGCAACCACATTGCTGCTTGCGGCACTGGCTTTAAGCATGACTTTTCTCGGCAGCGCACCCACGGGCAGTTCGGTTGCCGCAAGCAAGCTGGACGTTGTGATTGTCAGCCTCTCCAGCCTGACCATCTTCCTCATTCCTCTCATTGCACTTCTCATTTCGCATGACGCTGTCGTCGGTGAAATGGAACGCGGCACGATGCTTCTGCTTCTGAGTTACCCGATAAGCCGGGTCCAGTTGGTTTTCGGGAAGTTTATCGGTCAGCTTGCCATTCTCGCCTTCGCGACATTGTTCGGATACGGCGCGGCGGCTGTGGCGCTGATCGTGACCGGCTCTGGCGTGGATGCGGGAAGCTGGTTGTCGTTATCGAAACTCATTGTCTCGTCGATCCTGCTGGGAGCGGTGTTTATCGCCATCGGTTTCCTAGCAAGCACGCTGGTGCGGGAACGGAGCACGGCAGCAGGTATCGCCATCGGCGTCTGGCTGTTCTTCGTGCTGATCTATGACGCAGCGCTTCTTGCCCTGCTGGTTTTCGATCAGGGCCGCATCGTGGGCGGTGGCATGCTCAACGGCCTGCTTCTTCTCAACCCTGCCGATTCCTACCGGCTTCTCAATTTCGGTCTGGGGCAGGCCGGTACTCTGACCGGCATGGGCGGCATAGCTGGTAATGCCACGCTGTCTGCTCCAGCCCTGACACTGGCGCTCGGTCTCTGGGTCATGCTGCCGCTGTCCCTTGCGATGCTGGTTTTCTCGAGGAAAGAATTATGAAACGCGCTCTGTTTCTTACTCCCCTGTTTCTGGTTCTGCTTGCCGGATGTTCTCCGGACGAAAAGAAAGATGCGGTCATGGCGCCTTTCGCGCTGACGGAAAGCGCCATGGGCCGCTATTGCGGGATGAATGTTCTGGAACACCCAGGCCCCAAGGGCCAGATCATTCTCGAACCGGCAAACGAGGCGGTATGGTTCTCTTCCGCTCGCGATACGCTCGCTTTCACGATGCTGCCCGAGGAGCCGAAGGGGATCGCAGCGATCTACGTTTCGGACATGGCGAAAGCGCCAAGTTGGGAAGAGCCGGGAGCTGAAAACTGGGTCGATGCGCGCAAGGCTTTTTTCGTGATCGAAAGCGCTGCAGTTGGCGGAATGGGGGCACAGGAGGCCGTACCGTTTTCGACACGGGAAGCAGCGGAGAAGTTCGTTGCGGAAAAGGGCGGGCGTATCAGTACTTTCGTTGAAATGCCGGAGGATTACATTCTCGGCGACCAGTCCGTACGGACCACCGATCTTGGAGCCGAAAGCCATGCCCATTGACGGCAGACAGCGTGTCAGTCGCAGGCTTGTGCTCGCAGGAGGTGCGGCTGGCGTAATGCTCTGCGCTATTCCGAAACAGGCAGCTTCGCTCGGCCTTCCCGAACCGACCTTCTGGCGCGGTCAGGCGATGGGAGCACCTGCCAAGATCATACTTTATCATCCTGATCGTTCGATTGCCGAACGGTTGCTACGTGAAGCTGCTCAAGAGGCAGAAAGGCTGGAGAACATCTTCAGCCTTTATCGCGCAGATTCAGAGCTGGCCAAACTTAATCGTGACGGGGCGCTGGCATCGCCTTCGCCTGATCTGGTCGAGGTCCTGCGCATCTGCCATGAATGCTGGAAAGCAAGTGGCGGCCTTTTCGATCCGACGGTTCAGCCTCTTTGGAACTGCCTGAAGAAGCACTTTTCGCAAGAGAATCCTTCTCCCGACGGACCGTCGCGGCTGCTTTGGGACGAGGCGCTTGCAAAGGTAGGGTTCGACCACGTTTTATTTGATGAGAACCGCGTTGCGTTCTCCAAGCCGTCAATGGCTCTGACATTAAACGGTATTGCGCAAGGCTACGTTACCGACCGCGTGACGGTATTGTTGCAAAGGGAGGGGGTGAAACATGCGCTGGTCGATTTGGGGGAATATCGCGCGCTTGGTTCAAGGCCGGACGGTACGGCATGGCGCATAGGCATTGCCGATCTGGAAGCGGGCGCTACTGCCGAAGAACATATCGATATCCGTGATCAGGCACTCGCAACATCCAGCTTCACCGGTTTCCAGTTCGAGGAATCCGGACGCTTCAACCATTTGCTCAATCCAAAGACAGGGTTTTCGGCGGCACTTTATCACCGCTTGACTGTCGTGGCCCGCGATGCAGCGAGAGCGGATGCCTGGGCTACGGCATTCAGTCTGATGGATGAAACTCAGATAAAGGCAACTATCCGCGGCCAGTCGGAAATGTCCGTGATTGCGGAAAAACGCTCAGGCGAGCGAATGTTGCTGGCCTCGTAGTTGTGTGTATAGCGCCCGAGTGTCGAACATTCGGGCGCGGTACGTATCCGGCTTATTGGCTGAAGTTTCGCCCATCCGCTCGTTTGGCAAAGCGCAGGACGATGAAACCGGCAAGTCCGGCGATCAGCGAGCCGATCAGTATCCCGATTTTCGCTTCGTTCTGCAGCAGAACATCGTCGAAAGCGAGGAGCGAGATAAACAGGCTCATAGTGAACCCGATGCCACACAGAAGTGTCGTTCCCAGCATCTGTGTCCAGCTTGCCCCGGCAGGCAAATCAACGATCCCGGTTTTTACAAGCAACAATACCGCACCGAAAATTCCGACGAGCTTGCCGAGGGCCAAACCGGCGGCAACACCCATGGTCACAGGCGCAAAGAGAGCATCCATACCAAGGCCGGAAAAGCTGACGCCCGCATTGGCAAAGCCGAATATCGGCACAATGATGAAGGAAACCGGCTTGATCAGGCTATGCTCAAGCAGATGCAGCGGGCTTTCTGAGATGGTTGCCTCTGGCTTCGCGGGCGTGCGTTTGATCGGAATTGTAAGCGCCAGCAGAACGCCTGCGATCGTCGCGTGAACGCCCGAGCGATACGTGAAAAACCACAGTGCGAGGCCCAATAGCAGATAGGGTGTCAGCCGCTTCACGCCGGTGAGATTCAAAATCAACAGGGCCGCAAAGACGGCCGCAGCCAGACCCAAGTCCATCAGTGAAACGCCGCTTGTGTAGAATAGCCCGATGATGATCACCGCGCCGAGGTCGTCGATGATGGCAAGAGCTGCAAGAAACACCTTCAGCGATGTCGGAACCCGCGGCCCCAGCAAGGAAATGACGCCGAGTGCAAACGCGATATCGGTTGCAGCCGGGATAGCCCAGCCATGGGACGCACCGTTATTGAGATTGAAGGACAGATAGACCAGGGCGGGGACCGCCATGCCTGCCGCAGCCGCTACGCCAGGCAGAATACGGCGCGGCCACGACGAAAGATGGCCATCAACCATCTCGCGCTTGATCTCCAGCCCCACCATCAGGAAGAATATCGCCATCAGCGCATCATTGACCCAATGCTGGACGGACAGTGGTCCGAGATAAGCATGAAGAGCGCTGAAATAGGTTTCGGAAAGTTGTGAGTTGGCCACCACCAATGCCGCTATCGCCGAAGCTATGAGCAACAGGCCGCCAGACGACTCACTATCAAGAAAATTGCGTATAGTATTTTGAATGCGACCAGCCATGGCAGCTCCCTGACAGAAACGGTTAAAAACAGTCTCCGTATTCAGGGGCGTCCCTGGGCGCACGCAGCACACGCCATAAAACCAAGATAGCGACAAATTCCGCGGTTTCAAGTCACTTTATGGAGATATAATTCGATTCTTAGCGGGGATTTTATTATACTTAGTAAATGTGGTTATGGTTTTGATTTATGTTGGCTTTTCCTTTCGAGTTATATTTAATATTATTTTTAATATCCTGTATTTATTTCAGATAATTGAATATAGTTACTGTTTGGCAGCGGATATAAACAATGTTGGGAGAGGCGCTTGACAAGCCGCGTGCGCCTTTCCATGCTCCACGACACAATTTAAACAAAATCAATCAGGGAACGGAGAGCGGTTATGACAATGGGAAAGTTCACCCGGCGTGGTGTGGTTGCTGCATTTGCAGGGATTGTGGCGGTGGGAGCCAGTATTGCTTTGGCGCAAGCTCCGGCTTTCTTCCGCATCGGCACCGGTGGAACGGCGGGGACCTACTATCCGATAGGCGGGTTGATCGCGAACGCGATTTCCGGAGCAGGCGATAAAGGCGTTCCGGGTCTGGTGGCGACTGCGGTTTCATCGAACGGTTCTGTCGCCAATATCAACGCTATTCAGTCTGGATCGCTGGAATCAGGTTTCACTCAGTCAGACGTAGCTTACTGGGCACATACGGGCACCGGCCTTTATGAAGGCAAGGGCAAGGTCGAGGATCTGCGCCTGATTGCTACGCTTTATCCTGAAACCATCCATCTTGTTGCCCGCAAGGATGCGGGAATCAAATCCGTTGCCGATCTCAAGGGAAAACGTGTTTCCATCGATGAACCGGGATCAGGCACGATCGTCGATGCCCGTATCGTTCTGGAAGCATATGGATTGAGCGAAAGCGACATCAAAGCTGAGCATTTGAAGCCCGGTCCGGCGGGAGAGCGTCTGAAAGACGGTGCTCTCGATGCTTATTTCTTCGTTGGCGGATATCCGACCGGTGCAATCTCGGAACTGGCCACATCGAATGGCATTTCGCTGGTTCCGATTTCCGGCCCGGAAGCGCAGAAAATTCTGGAAAAATACTCGTTCTTCTCTAAGGACGCAGTACCGGCTGATACCTACAAGGACGTCGGTCAAACGGAGACGCTGGCCGTCGCTGCGCAGTGGGTCACGAGCGCCAAGCAGCCGGATGAACTTGTCTACAACATCACCAAGACCTTGTTTAACGACGACAGCCGAAAAGCGCTTGATGCCGGGCACGCGAAAGGCAAACTCATCAAGCTGGATACAGCAACGACCAGCCTTGGCATTCCGCTGCACCCCGGTGCAGAACGCTTCTACAAGGAAGCAGGCGCTCTGAAGTAAGTTGCCCATTCCTGTTTGGGTGAACAAAATGCACGGAGCTTCGTCAGAACTCCGTGCATTTGCTTCCAGTCTGGTGCGAAAGCATTTTTCAGAGTCATACTAACAAAAAACAAGTGGTTAGAGCGATTTTTTGATTCAACTGGATCAACTGCGCTTTGAATGGAGAGGCCAGTATGAGCGAGCAAGAGGCGAAACTGTCGCCCATGGAACTGGATGAAGCCAAGGCGCGCGAGCTGGAAGAGAAGTTCGATTCCGAGATTCGGTTTCGCCCGCTGGCACCACTCGCGGCTCGTATTGTCGGTGCGCTGCTGATCATACTTTCCCTCTTCCACTATTACACGGCGGGCTTTGGCCTTCTGTCGGAAATGGTGCATCGCGGCATTCACCTTTCCTTCGTGCTCGGTCTGGTCTTTCTTGTCTTCCCGTTTTCCCGCAAGGGGTACGGTCAACCCTCCACATCGTCATGGCTGAGGCCGCTTGGTATTTCCGTCATTGACTGGGCCTTGGCAATCATTGCAGTTGTGGCCGTCGCGCATGTTCCCATGATACCGCTCGACGATCTGGCTTTCCGCGTCGGGAATCCCACAACCACTGATGTCGTTCTTGGCGGTCTTCTCATTCTCGTGCTTCTGGAAGCAACAAGACGTTCAGTCGGCTGGCCGCTGCCGATCATATCCATCCTGTTCATGCTCTACGCAATTTACGGGCAGCATATGCCGGGCATTCTCGTGCATCCCGGTGCGACAGTCAGTCAGCTCGTAGACCATCTTTATCTGACGACGCAGGGCATCTACGGTATCGCGCTTGGCGTGGTTGCGACCTACGTCTTCCATTTCGTGCTGTTCGGGGTTTTTGCGACCCGTATCGGCCTCGGACAACTGTTTCTGGATTGTGCGGCCTGGGTAGCAGGCCGCTTTGCAGGCGGTCCGGCAAAAGTCTCCATTTTCGGCTCCGCGCTGTTCGGCATGATTTCGGGCTCTTCTGTGGCCAATACCGTGACCGTCGGTTCGCTGACGATCCCGGCGATGATCCGTCTCGGTTATAAACGCCACTTCGCCGCTGCCGTGGAATCGGCATCGTCGACGGGCGGGCAGATCACGCCGCCGATCATGGGCGCCGCCGCATTCCTGATGATCGAATTCCTGAACCTGCCTTATACAACGATCATTCTGGCCGCCATCGTACCAGCCTTCATGCATTTCTTCGGCGTTTTGATGCAGGTGCATTTCGAAGCCAAGCGCAACGGACTGCGCGGCATGACGAAGGAAGAGCTGCCCGACCTGAAGGAAGCCTTCAAGCGTGACTGGCCAACCGTCATTCCGCTGGTCGTGCTGATCGGTGTCCTGCTGTCAGGCTATACACCGTATATGGCTGCTTTCTGGGGCATTACGCTCTGTATTGCGGTTGGGTTGCTCAATCCGCGCAAGCGCATGTCAGTGGGTGAGATTTTTGACGGGCTCCGTGACGGTGCAAAATACGCGCTTGCCGTTGGCGCGGCGGCGGCGACTGTCGGCATTATTGTCGGCGTGGTGACGCTGACCGGCGTCGGCTTCAAGATTTCCTATATCGTGACGTCGACTGCGGGGCAGCTCGCCACCTATTTCGGAACCATTGTGCCTGCAGCCTGGTTTGGCCCGCAGACACTGACGCTGCTTTTCACGCTCATCATGACGGGCATCGTCTGCATTCTGATGGGTTGCGGAATTCCGACGACGGCCAATTATATCATCATGGCGACAATTGCCGCGCCTGCGCTGGGATTGTTGGGCGTCGAGCCGATCGTGGCTCACTTCTTCGTCTTCTATTACGGGGTGCTGGCAGATATCACGCCGCCCGTCGCGCTTGCCGCCTATGCGGCGGCAGGCATGGCAGGCGCCGATCCGTTCAAAACAGGCAACACCGCGTTCCGGCTTGGTCTCGGCAAGGTGCTCGTGCCATTCGTTTTCGTGTTCTCCCCGTCGCTCCTGCTGGTTACATCTGACTTCAACTGGCCGGATTTCTTCGTGGCGTTTCTTGGCTGCGCCATAGGCATCACCGCTCTGGGGGCTGCGTTGTCAGGGTTCCTCCTGGTCAGAACCAAGGTCTGGGAAAATGTCCTGATGATTGTTGCAGCGATCCTTCTGGTGGCTCCAGAGATTTATTCATCGATCGTGGGGCTGCTGTTACTGGTGCCGGTTCTGGCCCGTCATGTCTCTTCGGTGAGACAGCCCCAGATCGCATAGAGGTTGCCGGATCAATGACCCACGGTTGGTTACAAGCCGTGGGTCATTGTCGAAACAGCATTACTGATTGATTTCGGGTTCGACCAGCTTCTTCAGCTTTTCCAGACATTCTTGCCAGCCGAGATAGCAAGCCTCGGTTGGAATTATATCGGGCACGCCCTGCTGCTCGATGTTGATTTCCGTTCCGACCGAAACCGTTTTCAGGGTTATCGTGACTTTCATCTCGCCCGGCAGGTTCGGATCGTCGAAACTATCCGTATAAACCAGACGTTCTCCCGGCACGAGTTCAACATATTTGCCGCCGAAAGAATGGCTGTGGCCGGTCGTGAAATTCCGGAACGACATTCTGTGCTTGCCGCCCACCTTTGCATCCAGTTCGTGGACGGTGCAGGTGAAGCCATATGGCGGCAGCCAGCTTGCTACCGCGTCCGGTTCGACGAATGCCCGGTAAACCTTCTCCGGTTTGGCGGCGAAGACACGGTGCAGGCGAATAGTGCTGGACATGGTTTCCTCCCTTTGTCCGTTTTAAGTTCATTGGGTTTGGATAGGCTGTTTGAAGAGCAGGCTTATATACCGCTGAAGATGGTCGATACTTTCGACCGCGCGAAGCGGATCACCGCTTGCCTTGGCGATGATAAAGGCGCCCTGAATAACCGCCTGGGTATGAACGGCAAGGCTTTCAGCAGTAAACTCACCCGCAACCTGATAGCGCTCCATGGCGGCTGAAATGTCTGGAACCAGCGTGTCCGCATGGCCCGATATGCTGTCCCAACATGCGTCCCGGATCACGGAGTTGGTTTCGTAGACTTCCTGCGCCATGGTGCCGACGAGACAAGTAAAATCGGGCAGGGCGCCTTGAATCAGTTGCCGTCGCAACGCGACATAGGCCTTGATGCGCTCAAGCGGGTCTTCTGGAGCGTGATAGGCGGCATCCGCAAAGAAAGTGCCCGTCATTTCCGACCAGTAATTCGCCGCAGCAACCGCCAGATCTTCCTTACTGGAAAAATGATGAAAAAAAGCGCCTTTCGACAAGGATGCCTTGGTGCAGATGTCATCGACCGTCGTGGCGGCATAGCCTTTGGTTCGAATAACGCTCAAGGCCGCATCAAGCAGATTGGTCCGGGTCAGCGGGTTTTGTTTACGTGCCATAATCTTACTCCCGTAAAACAATACCAACCAGTTGGTATTAAATCAAGAAGCAATTGCAGTTGCTGATAGCTATACGAAGGAGGCTGTCGCCAGATGCGATGTGGATGATTCTTAAAACAGGTTTGGATTCGAGGGTTTGAATGAGTTTGTGGATAAGTTTGATGTCATTGAAAAAGCCCGGAAATCGGGTGTTATGCAGCAAAATCGAAAATTCTTATTCTTTCTTCGTGGCCCTTGCTTGACACTTGTTCGAGAACCCCTTAAACGACCGCTCACACCGGACGGAAACGCCGGTGCGACGCAGCCGCAAGGTTGCTGAGAAATGCGCGGGTGTAGCTCAGTTGGTTAGAGTGCCGGCCTGTCACGCCGGAGGTCGCGGGTTCGAGCCCCGTCACTCGCGCCACTTTCCTCTCAACAAATCAATAGATTGAACGTTGACACGAAAGTGGCGCCCACCGCGTTTTCGTTTCTTTTCAAGCCAGAATTGCTGTTCATGAACGGGCGTTGAGACGTCCTGTGAATGAATTTTGCAATATCGTAATTCTTCCCCAAACACGCGCTTGACACTTGTTCGAGAACCCCTTAAACGACCGCTCACACCGGACGGAAACGCCGGTGCGACGCAGCCGCAAGGTTGCCGAGAAATGCGCGGGTGTAGCTCAGTTGGTTAGAGTGCCGGCCTGTCACGCCGGAGGTCGCGGGTTCGAGCCCCGTCACTCGCGCCACTTTCCTCTCAACAAATCAATAGATTGAACGTTGACACGAAAGTGGCGCCCACCGCGTTATCTTCCCGGACCGCCTCATTAACAAAGAATCGTTATGGAATTGTTGGGTCGCTGCTGCATTGTCAAGCGACACGCCTGTTATTTGGAAAACTGCTTCCAGGACAGATAGGCGACCGATAGAATGATTGCGGCAATGACGAGAAGATCGCCGCTGGCGAGCAGATAATGGCTCATGCGTGACCTCCTTGCGCTGCTTCGGTCGATTATGCCTCCCATGATAACCGGGGCGATTGCGATCTGAAGGCATGGCTTCGCAAAGCTTTCAGCATTTGGACCGGTTCCATTCCAACTTTACCCGCAAATGCGAACGGAATTTTCAGTGTCAGGGCCGTCGGCTCATCGGAGCAGATTAAGTCGGCGGTTTGGCCGATGCATTGCCATGGAGCGAATTTCCTGCTTTCAATCTCGTGGAATCGGATGACAGGAACGGATCGCTGCCACGATGACCCGACACGCTTTTCTTGGTGTGCTTGCAACGTTTTTGATTCTTGCCGGATGTGGCTCGCCCCGCGCCTTGCTGTGGCACGGGCCGCATTCCAGCCCGCAATCGGTGGCCGCAGCCGAAGCGGCCATCGTCAAGCCGGGGAAACCGGCGGCGGTGGTTCCCATCTATGTTGCGACAAGCCGCCAGCGTTCGGATAATTTCTCGCAGCCTTACAATTCAAAACGCTCGGAAGCGTTGAATTTTGCCCAAGTCGATGTCGGTATTCCGGCTGCGCATGTCAAAGGACAGGTCGAGTCGACCGGCTACAAGCCTGATCCCGCCAAAAATTTCGCTGCCACGGCATTCCAGCCTTACGACAATGCAGAGCAGTTTCTCGCACAATTGAATGCCGCGCTGGCGAAGCAGGGACCGAAGGACAAGGAAATCCTGATCTTCGTGCATGGCTACAACAATAATTTTGCCGACAGCACATTTCGTCTGGCGCAATTCGTCCATGATTACAAGATGAAGTCGGTCGCGATCGAATATGCCTGGCCGTCGGGCGGCGATCTGGGTCTTTATGTTTATGATCGCGATAGCGCGGACTTCGCACGGGACGGTCTGGCGCGCTTGCTGGAGCTTGTGGCCCGCAGCAATGCCGAACGTATCGTCCTATTAGGGCACTCCATGGGCAGCTTCGTTACCATGGAAGCCTTGAGAACCTTGTCCCTGCGCGGCGAAAAGAATGTTCTGCACCGCATCAGTGCGCTGTTGCTTGCGGCGCCGGACATCGATCTCGACGTCTTTGAAAAGCAGGTCAGGGATATTGATCCAATGCCGCGTCCAACGGCGGTTATGACATCGCGCAGTGATCGTGCGCTTGGTGTGTCATCCTTCATCACCGGCGGTCATGCGCGGGTAGGGGACGGAACCAGTATTCCGACACTCCAGAAATATGGGATCACGGTGATCGACGCGACTGATTTGGATGGTGGTGCACATAATGTCTTTGCCTCATCGCCGTCGCTTATGGCTCTGGTCAGCGATGGCAGTCTTTCGCTGGGAGCCTTGAACGGGCGGGAAAGCCAGACGACCGGCCAGGCTGTGCTCGCAGATGGCGCGTCTGCGATCAAGGGGGCTGCATCGCTTGTGTTGTATCTGCCGGGCAGGCTGGTCGGAGCTACGGCTTCAGCTGCTCCATGAGTTCATTTTTAAGTAAGTGCTGAAACCCCCAACTTTCATTGTGGTGTTGCAGCCAATTGATTCTCCCGGCGATTGCCAAGCGAGGAAGACCGTGCGACTTTTCCTCACGAAATTATGATCTTTTCATGTTATACGGGTTTTCAGTGGGATAAGCGGGCTTCATGCCATGGCTTGTTAAGCATCTTGGCTCGTCTTTGCCCAATAGATCGTGTCGGAGGGGTTGCGCTTGCGTACGCGCTGCGATAACCGTCCCGGCGAAAAGCGCTTAGTTCGCACGGCATGCCTTTTGAAGCTGCTTGGGGCGACGAGGTTGCAACAGATGCAATGTGTCGCATGGTCGTCAGCTCCAAAAAGCTTATGACAGGCGGCGCAGCCTCGTATTCAAGCCGGATAAAGGACCATGAACGAGCTTTTAAGTTCCTACCTGCCGATCGTCATCTTTCTCGGCATTGCGATGGTAATTGGTGTAGCCCTTCTGGTTGCGCCGTTTCTTGTCGCCTACAGACAGCCCGACCCCGAAAAGCTTTCAGCTTACGAGTGCGGCTTCAATGCCTTCGATGACGCCCGTATGAAGTTCGACATCCGTTTCTATCTGGTGTCGATTCTCTTCATCATCTTTGACCTGGAAGTCGCCTTCCTTTTCCCATGGGCTGTGTCCTTTGGTGAAATCGGCTGGTTCGGCTTTGCGTCGATGATGGTGTTCCTTGGCGTTCTGACCATCGGCTTCATTTATGAGTGGAAGAAGGGAGCGCTGGAATGGGATTGACCACAGCCAACACAACGCTCGTGGCTCCGCAGCCGAAGGGCATTCTTGACCCGCGCACGGGCAAGCCTGTCGGTTCCGACGATGTATTCTTCAATGATCTGAACAGCGAGCTTTCCGACAAGGGATTCATCGTCACGTCCGCTGACGCTCTGATCACCTGGGCGCGCACCGGTTCGCTGATGTGGATGACCTTCGGTCTCGCATGCTGCGCCGTGGAAATGATGCATATTTCCATGCCGCGCTACGACGCTGAGCGTTTCGGTATTGCTCCGCGTGCATCACCGCGTCAGTCCGACGTGATGATCGTTGCAGGCACGCTGACCAACAAGATGGCACCCGCTCTGCGCAAGGTCTACGACCAGATGCCTGAGCCGCGTTACGTTATCTCGATGGGTTCCTGCGCCAATGGTGGCGGCTACTACCACTATTCCTATTCGGTGGTGCGTGGCTGCGATCGCGTGGTCCCGGTCGACATCTATGTTCCGGGTTGCCCGCCAACCGCTGAAGCCCTGCTTTACGGCATTCTTATGCTGCAAAAGAAAATCCGTCGCACGGGTACGATTGAGCGCTGATCCGGTCATCGACCGGTTCGTGCAAAACAGTTTTGTTAGGGTTCGACTGCCTGCCATCCCCGCAAGGGGCTCCCAAGGGCAAGCGTAGTGTGGGTTCTAGAGCATGTCTCCCGAAAGTGGGAACCGGTTTCGGGATAAAGACATGCGTAAAAACAAACAGTTAGAGTGCCGATCTGATTCAATCAGATCGAAACGCGCTCTAAAGAAGGAAGTTAGGCAAATGAGCGAAGAAGCTCTCGGTGAACTTTCCGGCTACATCAAGGAACGCCTCGGCGACGCGATCGAAGAGGCGAAGCTTGCCTATGGCGAGCTGACGCTTTCGGTTCCGGCTGCGAGCATTATCAGTGTTCTGACTTTCCTACGTGACGATGTGCAGTGCCAGTTCGTCAACCTGACGGATATTTCGGGCGTCGACTATCCGCAGCGCGCCGAGCGCTTCGATGTTGTCTACCAGCTCATGTCTCCACGTCAGAACCAGCGCATCCGCATCAAGGTTCAGGCTGATGAAGACACGCTGGTGCCTTCTGCTGTTTCAGTTTTCGTCGGCGCCGAATGGTATGAGCGCGAGGCCTACGACATGTATGGCATTCTGTTCTCAGGTCATCCGGACTTGCGCCGCATCCTGACCGACTACGGTTTCGAAGGCCATCCGCTGCGCAAGGACTTCCCGCTTACCGGTTTCGTCGAGGTTCGTTACAACGACGAGCTGAAGCGTGTCGTTTACGAGCCTGTGCAGCTCCGTCAGGAATTCCGCAACTTCGACTTCCTCTCGCCGTGGGAAGGAACGGACTACGTTCTGCCGGGCGATGAGAAAGCCAAGGCGAACTGAGGACAGACTCATGGGCGCAGGCGAAAGATTGAACGGTCAATGTCTTTGCGGAGAGGTGAAATTCACCGCTTCTCCGGTGAAGATGGAAATGGATGTCTGCCATTGCAGCATGTGTCGGCGTTGGTCCGGTGGTGCTTTCATGGCAGTCAATTGCGGCAACTCCGTCGAGATCGAAAACGAAGCAGCTCTGGCGACCTTTTCTTCCTCGGAGTGGGGTGAGCGCCGCTTTTGTTCGAAGTGCGGTTCGTCGCTGTTTTGGCGCGGTGTCCACTATGGAATGACAGTCGTTTCGATGCAGGCTTTCGCCGAGCCGGAGCGGTTCCATTTCGCCGAAGAAATCTTCATCGATAACAAGCCTGCGAATTACGATTTTGCCAATGACACCCACCGGATGACCGGCGAGGAGTTCTTGGCGGCTCTTGCAGCCAAACAGGAAGCTGAACATGGCTGAGACTCAGGTCCGCAATTTTAATATCAACTTCGGTCCGCAGCACCCTGCCGCGCACGGCGTGCTGCGTCTGGTGCTGGAGCTCGACGGTGAAGTCGTCGAACGCGTCGATCCGCATATCGGTCTGCTGCATCGCGGCACCGAAAAGCTGATGGAAGCCAAGACCTATCTTCAGGCTCTGCCTTATCTTGATCGCCTCGACTATGTGGCGCCGATGAATCAGGAGCACGCCTATGCGCTCGCCGTCGAACGCCTTCTGGGCATCGATGTGCCGAAGCGCGGCCAGCTCATCCGCGTTCTTTATTCGGAAATCGGTCGTATCCTGAACCATCTTCTCAACGTGACCACGCAAGCCATGGACGTTGGCGCGCTGACGCCGCCGCTCTGGGGCTTCGAAGAGCGCGAAAAGCTGATGGTGTTCTACGAACGCGCTTGTGGCGCGCGTATGCACGCAGCTTATTTCCGTCCGGGCGGCGTCCATCAGGACCTGCCGGATCAGCTCGTTGAAGACATCGGCAAATGGATCGATCCGTTCTTCACGACGCTCAACAACCTTGATGACCTCATTACGCCGAACCGTATTTTCAAGCAGCGTAACGTCGATATCGGCGTCGTGTCGCTCGAAGATGCTTGGGCGTGGGGCTTCTCGGGCGTCATGGTTCGCGGTTCGGGCGCCGCATGGGATCTGCGCAAGTCGCAGCCTTACGAGTGCTACAACGAGATGGAATTCGACATTCCGATCGGCAAGAACGGCGACTGCTATGACCGCTACCTGATCCGCATGGAAGAAATGCGCCAGTCGGCGCGCATCATGCGCCAGTGCGTTGATCTTCTGCTCGGGAAGGAACGCGTCGGTCCGGTCTCCAATACCGACAACAAAATCGTGCCGCCGAAGCGCGGCGAGATGAAGCGCTCGATGGAAGCGCTTATCCATCACTTCAAGCTTTACACGGAAGGCTACCATGTGCCTGCCGGTGAGGTTTACGCAGCAGTCGAAGCGCCGAAGGGCGAATTTGGCGTCTTCCTCGTTTCGGACGGCTCCAACAAGCCTTATCGCTGCAAGCTGCGCGCTCCGGGCTTTGCCCATCTTCAAGCCATGGATTTCCTGTGCCGCGGCCATATGCTGGCCGACGTGTCGGCAATTCTTGGCTCGCTCGATATCGTGTTTGGTGAGGTTGACCGCTGATGTCCGTTCGCCGTCTCGCAGATGATGCCGTCCAGCCAGCCGCTTTCGCGTTCAGCGCGGAAAATCAGGCTTGGGCGCACAAGACGATCGCAAAATTCCCCGAAGGCCGTCAGCAGTCGGCTGTTATTCCGTTGCTCATGCGTGCGCAGGAGCAGGATGGTTGGGTCACGAAAGCTGCCATTGAACATGTTGCAGCCATGCTCGACATGCCGCTGATCCGCGTTCTGGAAGTCGCGACTTTCTATACGCAGTTCCAGCTCAAGCCAGTCGGCACGCGCGCTCATATCCAGGTTTGCGGCACCACGCCATGCATGCTGCGTGGCTCGGAAGCGCTGATGGATGTCTGCCGTCACAAGATCAACCACGATCCGTTCGAGCTCAATGCCGACGGAACGTTGTCGTGGGAAGAAGTGGAATGCCAGGGCGCTTGCGCCAACGCACCGATGGTCATGATCTTCAAGGACGCCTATGAAGACCTGTCGCCGGAACGTCTTGCCGAGATCATCGACGCTTTCGAAGCTGGCAAGGGCGATACCATCAAGCCGGGCCCGCAGATCGACCGCGTGACGTCTGAGCCGCTGAACGGCCTGACCGCTCTGACCGAAGATCTCGACTACAAGAAAGTCGGTCTTGAAACCCGCAAGGCATCCGATGCCGCCGCAGCCAAGGCGAAGGCCGAAGCCGAGGAGAAGGCAAAGGCGGAAGCCGCTGCGAAAGCTGCCGAGGAAGCGAAGAACGTCGCTCCGTCCAATGCTGCAAAACCGGTGACCAACGCACCTGAAACCGATCCGGCGCTCAAGACGCCTTCGGACGTCAAGGTATCGGCCGCAGCCGAAAAAGCAGCATCTGTCGATGCCAAGCAGAACTTCAAGCTTGACGACAAGAACCGTCCGGTTGCCGTGGAGCGCCCGGAAGCTGTTGACGATTTGAAGCTGATTTCGGGCGTCGGTCCGAAGATCGAGGAAACCCTGCATGAGCTGGGTATCTTCACCTTCAAGCAGGTGGCTTCCTGGAAGAAGGCCGAGCGCGAATGGGTCGACGGTTATCTGAGCTTCCACGGTCGCATTGATCGCGAAGACTGGGTAAAGCAGGCTAAGGCTTTGGCCAAGGGCGGCGTCGAGGAATACGTCAAGGTATTCGGAAAGAAGCCGGTATGATGACTTCGATATTGGCAAACACGAACGGAAACAGGTGAGACATGCTGGCTGATAAAGATCGCATCTTCACCAATATTTACGGCTTCAAGGATCAGTCCCTGAAGGGTGCCATGGCGCGCGGCCATTGGGACAACACCAAGGGCCTGATCGAAAAGGGCCGTGACTGGATCATCGACGAGATGAAGGCGTCGGGCCTGCGTGGCCGTGGCGGCGCTGGCTTCCCGACGGGTCTCAAGTGGTCGTTCATGCCCAAGCAGAGCGACGGTCGCCCGCATTATCTGGTCGTCAACGCCGACGAATCCGAACCGGGCACCTGCAAGGACCGCGAAATTCTGCGCCACGATCCGCATACGCTGATCGAAGGCTGCGTGATCGCCGGTTGCGCCATGGGCGCACACACCGCCTATATTTATATTCGCGGCGAGTTCATGCGTGAGCGTGAAGCCCTGCAGGCAGCAATCGACGAGTGCTACGAAGCCGGTCTGCTGGGCAAGGGCAACAAATGCGGCTGGGATATGGATGTTCTCGTATCCCACGGAGCCGGTGCTTACATCTGCGGTGAAGAAACGGCTCTGCTTGAAAGCCTTGAAGGCAAGAAGGGCCAGCCGCGTCTTAAGCCTCCATTCCCTGCAAATATGGGCCTTTATGGTTGCCCGACGACCGTGAACAATGTGGAATCGATTGCGGTTGCACCGACGATCCTGCGTCGTGGCGCAGCATGGTTTTCGTCCATCGGACGCCCGAACAATGTCGGCACCAAGCTGTTCCAGGTTTCAGGCCATGTGAACACGCCATGCGTTGTGGAAGAAGGGCTCGGCATTCCGTTCCGCGAACTGATCGAAAAGCACGCAGGCGGCATTCGCGGCGGCTGGGACAATCTGCTGGCCGTTATCCCCGGCGGCGCATCGTGCCCGGTCATCAAGGGCGAGGACATGATGGATGCCATCATGGACTTTGATGGCATGCGCGACAAGAAATCGTCGTTCGGCACCGGCGGCCTGATCGTCATGGACAAGTCCACCGACATCATCAAGGCGATTGCCCGTCTGGCAGCGTTCTTCAAGCATGAGAGCTGCGGCCAGTGCACGCCGTGCCGCGAAGGCACCGGCTGGATGTGGCGCGTGATGGAACGCATGGTCAAGGGCAATGCGCAGAAGCGTGAAATCGACATGCTGTTCGATGTGACCAAGCAGATTGAAGGTCACACGATCTGCGCTCTGGGTGATGCTGCTGCATGGCCAATTCAGGGCCTGATCCGCAATTTCCGTCCGGAAATTGAAAAGCGCATTGACGATTATACCCGCAACGCCGTTCAGAGCCGCAATATCCGTCTGGAAGCAGCGGAATAAGGCTTAACGAGTTGTGTGAGCCTGCCCGACAGGGCATGGCCCCGAAAAGTGCCTAGCGGTTTTCGGAAAAGGCCATGCCAATACAAGGGCAGGCGCAAGAGTTTGAGATCTGGAAAATGCGGCTTAAGCCGCAGGTTTGGATAAACGATGGCAAAGATCAAGGTTGACGGCACAGAGATCGAAGTACCCGATCACTATACGCTCCTTCAGGCTGCCGAAGCCGCGGGCGCGGAAGTGCCGCGTTTCTGTTTCCACGAGCGGCTTTCCATCGCCGGAAACTGCCGTATGTGTCTGGTTGAAGTAAAGGGCGGACCGCCGAAGCCGGCGGCATCCTGCGCTATGGGCGTGCGCGATCTGCGTCCCGGCCCGAATGGCGAAGCGCCTGAAATCTTCACCAACACGCCGATGGTCAAGAAGGCCCGTGAAGGCGTGATGGAATTCCTGCTCATCAACCACCCGCTGGATTGCCCGATCTGCGATCAGGGCGGCGAGTGCGATCTGCAGGATCAGGCAATGGCTTTTGGCACCGACGGTTCGCGCTATCGCGAGAACAAGCGTGCGGTTGAAAACAAATATATCGGACCTCTCGTGAAGACTGTGATGACGCGCTGCATTCACTGCACGCGTTGCGTCCGCTTCACGACGGAAGTTGCAGGTATTTCGGAACTCGGCCTCATTGGCCGTGGCGAAGACGCCGAGATCACCACCTATCTCGAACGCGCCATGACGTCGGAACTGCAGGGCAATGTCATCGATCTTTGCCCGGTTGGTGCTCTGACCTCGCGTCCTTATGCCTTCCAGGCGCGTCCGTGGGAATTGAACAAGACTGAAACCATCGACGTGATGGATGCGGTCGGTTCGAACATCCGCGTTGACACCCGTGGCCGCGAAGTGATGCGCGTCATGCCGCGCGTCAACGAAGCGGTGAACGAAGAGTGGATTTCCGACAAGACCCGCTTCATCTGGGATGGCCTGCGCACCCAGCGCCTCGACCGCCCATATGTTCGCAAGGATGGCCGTCTGGTCGCCGCAACCTGGCCGGAAGCTTTCGCTGCTATTGCTGCCAAGGTCTCCGCAACGTCGGCTGAAAAGATCGGCGCTGTTGCAGGCGATCTGGCTTCGGTTGAAGAAATCTATGCGCTGAAGGGCCTGATGGCTTCGCTCGGCACTGCCAATATCGACAGCCGCCAGGATGGCGCCGCTCTCGACCCTGCTCTGGGCCGCGCAACCTATCTCTTCAACTCAACGATTGAAGGCATTGAAAACGCTGATGCTTTGCTCATCATCGGTTCCAATCCTCGCGTTGAAGCTGCTGTTCTGAACGCACGCATCCGCAAGCGTCAGCGCATGGGTCATTTCCCGGTCGCCCTGATCGGCGAACAGGCTGAACTGCGTTACGACTATGAATATCTGGGTGCTGGCGCTGAAACGCTGGCTGCAGTTGCTGCTGGCAAGAACGCTTTCCGCGACGTGCTGACCAAGGCTGAACGTCCGCTGATCATCATCGGTCAGGGCGCGCTCACCGGCGAAAACGGCCGTGCTGTTCTGTCGACCGCCGCCAAGCTCGCTCAGGACGTCGGTGCGATCAAGGACAAGTGGAACGGCTTCTCCGTTCTGCACACTGCCGCTTCGCGCGTTGGCGCTCTGGACCTCGGCTTTGTGCCGGGTGAGGGCGGCAAGGTGGCTCGCGACATGCTGGGCAATCTGGACGTCGTGTTCCTGCTCGGTGCAGACGAACTCGACATGACCAAAAAGGGTTCGAGCTTCGTCGTTTACATCGGCACGCACGGCGATGCCGGTGCACATGCCGCCGACGTGATCCTGCCGGGCGCAGCCTACACGGAAAAGTCGGGCACCTGGCTCAACACCGAAGGTCGCGTGCAGCTTGGCAGCCGCGCCGGTTTCGCACCGGGCGAAGCGAAGGAAGACTGGGCAATCCTGCGCGCTCTTTCCGACGCTTTGGCCAAGCGCCTGCCGTTCGATTCGCTGCAGCAGCTTCGCGCCAGGCTCTATACGGACTATCCGCATATGCTGGTCATCGACACCATCACACCTGCTTCCGCTGACGATCTTGTCGCGCTGGCAGGCAAGGCTCCAAATGGGGCTTCCAACCTGGGCAAAGATGCATTTGTCTCCCCGGTCAAGGACTTCTACCTGACGAACCCAATAGCGCGCGCTTCCGCCGTCATGGCCGAATGCTCGGCGCTCGCGGCTGGTGGCTTCCAGCAGGCTGCCGAGTAAGCGAGAGAGAGACGGAACAATGGAAGGAATTTTTGCAGCTTACGTCTTGCCCGCGCTCATCATAGCGCTGAAGTCGGTCGTTCTGCTCGTCGTATTGTTGATCGTCGTCGCTTACCTGCTTTACGCAGATCGCAAGATCTGGGCAGCAGTGCAGCTTCGTCGCGGTCCGAACGTTGTCGGTCCCTGGGGTCTGTTCCAGGCTTTTGCCGACTTGTTGAAGTTCGTCTTCAAGGAACCGATCATTCCGTCTGGCGCAAACAAGGGGGTCTTCCTCCTTGCGCCTTTCGTTTCCGCCGTTCTTGCAATGGCAACCTGGGCGGTCATCCCGGTCAGTGAAGGCTGGGCCATCGCCAACATCAATGTCGGCATTCTCTATATCTTCGCCATTTCTTCGCTTGAAGTTTACGGCGTGATCATGGGTGGCTGGGCATCGAACTCGAAGTATCCGTTCCTCGGCGCGCTTCGCTCCGCTGCACAGATGGTTTCGTACGAAGTTTCCATCGGCTTCGTGATCGTTACGGTTCTGCTGACGGTTGGCTCGCTCAACCTGACCGACATCGTGCTTTCGCAGAATACCGGTCTCGGCACCATGCTTGGCCTGCCGGCATCGTTCCTCGACTGGAACTGGCTCTGCTTGTTCCCGATGTTCGTGATCTTCTTCATTTCGGCCCTTGCTGAAACGAACCGTCCTCCTTTCGACCTTGTGGAAGCTGAATCCGAACTCGTGGCCGGTCATATGATCGAATACTCGTCCACGCCGTTCCTTCTGTTCTTCCTCGGCGAATATGTGGCGATCACGCTGATGTGCGCCCTGATGACCACGCTCTTCCTTGGCGGCTGGCTGCCTCCGGTCGACGTTTGGTTCCTCAACTGGGTTCCGGGCATCATCTGGTTCATGCTGAAGCTCTGCTTCTGCTTCTTCCTCTTCGCAATGGTGAAGGCTTTCGTCCCGCGTTATCGCTACGACCAACTGATGCGCCTTGGCTGGAAAGTGTTCCTGCCGATCTCGCTCTTCATGGTTGTCGCAACCGCGACCTTCCTCAAAGTCTTCGGTCTGGCGTAAGGAGTAATAACAATGGCAACATTTGCTCAAGCAGCCAAATCGCTCCTTCTGAAGGAATTCGTTGGCGCATTCTTCCTTTCCATGCGGCAGTTCTTCGCGCCCAAGGCGACGTTGAACTACCCGCATGAAAAAGGCCCGGTTTCGCCCCGCTTTCGTGGTGAGCACGCGCTGCGCCGTTATCCGAACGGTGAAGAACGCTGCATCGCCTGCAAGCTTTGCGAAGCGATCTGCCCGGCACAGGCTATCACCATCGAGGCCGGTCCGCGCCGCAACGACGGCACCCGCCGCACGGTGCGCTACGACATCGATATGGTGAAGTGCATTTATTGCGGCTTCTGCCAGGAAGCATGTCCGGTGGATGCCATCGTCGAAGGTCCGAACTTCGAGTTCGCGACCGAGACACGCGAAGAGCTTTACTACGACAAGGACAAGCTCCTCGCCAACGGTGACCGTTGGGAACGCGAAATCGCGCGTAATATCGCGATGGATGCGCCCTATCGCTGATCGTTTTTTCGATCAGTTCGAGCATCGGATCGAAAATCGGCTTCGGTTTTCGATCACGGTGATGCTTGGACAAGAGTTTATGAATAAAGCGGGCAAAGCAATAGGGCTTTGCTCACGGAAAGGTGTTGGGGGATCCCCATGCTGACAGGTATTGCGGCAGCGTTTTTCTATCTGTTCGCTTTCATCATGATCGCCAGCGCGTTCATGGTGATTGCGGCACGCAACCCCGTGCATTCGGTGCTGTTTCTGATCCTCACATTCTTCAATGCGGCAGCTCTGTTCTTGCTGACGGGGGCCGAGTTCCTCGCCATGATCCTGCTCGTCGTTTACGTCGGCGCAGTGGCGGTGCTCTTCCTCTTCGTCGTCATGATGCTGGATGTGGATTTCTCGGAACTGAAACGCGGTGCGCTGCAATATGCGCCGGTCGGCGCTTTGGTTGGCCTCATCTTGCTCGGCGAACTGATCTTCGTGTTCGCAAGCAACATGTTTGCGCCGAAGCTGGGGCAGGGTGCTGTGCCGATCCCGAATATCGCCGAGCGGAGCAATACCGCTGCTCTGGGCGACATTCTCTACACCGACTTCGTCTTCTATTTCCAGGTTGCTGGTCTCGTCCTTCTGGTCGCGATGATCGGCGCCATCGTTCTGACGCTGCGGCACAAGCCGAATGTCAAGCGCCAGTCCATTCCGACCCAGGTTGCTCGCACGCCCGAAACGGCGATCGAGATCAAGAAGGTCGAAACGGGCAAAGGCATCTGAGGATAAGCATATGGAAATCGGTATCGCCCACTATCTCACCGTTTCGGCCATCCTGTTTACGCTTGGCGTCTTCGGCATCTTTTTGAACCGCAAGAATGTCATCGTTATCCTGATGTCGATCGAATTGATCCTTCTTTCGGTCAATCTCAATTTCGTGGCGTTCTCCAGTCAGCTCGGCGATATGGTCGGGCAGGTCTTCGCCCTTTTCGTTCTGACTGTTGCGGCTGCTGAAGCGGCCATCGGTCTGGCAATTCTCGTTGTTTTCTTCCGTAATCGCGGTTCCATCGCGGTGGAAGACGTCAATGTTATGAAAGGTTGACGGGCAAATGCTCTATTACGCGATCGTCTTCCTTCCGCTTCTCGGCTTCCTGATTGCCGGTCTTTTCGGTAATCAGATCGGAGCCAAGGCGAGCGAATACATCACTTCCGGTTTCATGGTCGTCGTCGCGATCCTGTCCTGGGTCGTGTTCTTCCAGATTCCGCTCGGCCACGACGCGGAAACCGTCCGTATCCCGGTTCTTCACTGGGTAACGTCGGGCGCGCTTTCTTTCGACTGGTCGCTGCGCATCGATACGCTCACTGGCGTCATGCTGGTCGTGGTGAATTCGGTGTCGGCTCTCGTGCACATCTATTCCATTGGATATATGCACCACGACCCGCATCGTCCGCGCTTCTTCGCCTATTTGTCGCTCTTCACTTTCGCCATGCTTATGCTGGTCACGTCGGACAATCTGCTCCAGATGTTCTTCGGCTGGGAAGGCGTGGGTCTGGCTTCGTACCTCCTGATCGGTTTCTGGTTCCAGAAGCCTTCGGCCAATGCCGCCGCGATGAAGGCGTTCGTTGTCAACCGCGTCGGCGACTTCGGCTTCCTGCTCGGCATCTTCGGTGTGTTCGCGCTGTTCCAGTCGGTCGACTACAATACGATCTTCGCTGCTGCGGCCAATTATCTTCCGGCTGAAGGCGCTGCCGATGCCAATCAGGTTGTTCTGAACTTCCTCGGCTATCAGCTCGACAAGCAAGGCGCGATCACGATCACCTGTCTGCTGCTCTTCATGGGCGCGATGGGCAAGTCGGCGCAGTTCCTGCTGCACACCTGGCTTCCGGACGCTATGGAGGGCCCGACCCCGGTTTCGGCGCTTATTCACGCCGCTACCATGGTTACCGCGGGCGTGTTCATGGTCGCCCGCATGTCGCCGATGTTTGAACTGTCGCAGACCGCACTTCTGGTCGTCACGATCATCGGCGCCACGACTGCCTTCTTCGCGGCAACGGTCGCCCTGGTGCAGAACGACATCAAGCGCGTGATCGCCTATTCGACCTGTTCGCAGCTCGGCTATATGTTCGCAGCGCTCGGCGTGGGTGCCTATGGCGCCGCCGTGTTCCACCTGTTCACGCACGCTTTCTTCAAGGCGCTTCTGTTCCTTTGCGCCGGTTCGGTTATCCATGCCGTTTCGGAAGAGCAGGACATGCGCCGCATGGGTGGCCTGCGCAAGCTGATCCCGATCACCTACTGGATGATGGTCATCGGTACAGTTGCCATTACGGGTCTGGGCATTCCTGGCACGATCATCGGCACCGCCGGTTTCTTCTCCAAGGATGCGATCATCGAATCCGTCTTCGCTTCGCACAGTGCTGCCAGCGGCTACGCTTCGACACTCCTGATCGTCGCGGCGCTCTTCACGAGCTTCTATTCATGGCGTCTGATTTTCATGACCTTCCACGGCAAGCCGCGCGCTTCGGCCGAAGTCATGCATCACGTCCATGAATCGCCGGCCGTCATGTTCGTTCCGCTGTTGATCCTCGGCGTCGGTGCGCTCTTTGCCGGTGTCGTGTTCAAGGAGCTCTTCTTCGGTCACGAATATGCCGAATTCTGGAAGGGTGCGCTGTTCACCTCGGCTGCCAACCAGATCCTTGAGGAATATCACCATGTTCCTCTGTGGGTTAAGCTGTCGCCGTTCACAGCGATGATCGTCGGCTTCATCGTCGCCTGGATCTTCTACATCCGCTCGCCGGAAACGCCGAAGGCACTGGCTGCACGTCATCGTGGCCTGTACCAGTTCCTTCTCAACAAGTGGTACTTCGACGAGCTGTACGATTTCCTTTTCGTACGCCCGGCTCGTTGGCTTGGCCGCCTGTTCTGGAAGGGGGGCGACGGCTGGCTTATTGACGGCTTCGGCCCGGATGGCATCTCGGCTCGCGTGCTCGATGTCACCAACCGCGTCGTCAAGATGCAGTCCGGATACCTTTATCACTACGCATTCGCGATGCTGATCGGCGTCGCCGCGCTCGTCACTTGGATGATGCTCGGGAGCTCTTTCTGATGACCGACTGGCCAATTCTCTCAACGGTCACGTTTCTGCCGCTCGTCGGCGCGTTACTGATCCTTCTGATCAAGGACGACAGCGAGGCTTCGCGTCGCAACATCCGCAACGTCGCTTTGCTGACGACGGTGTTCGTCTTCATCCTGTCGCTCGTCGTCTGGGCCGGGTTCGATAATTCGAACCCTGGTTTCCAGATGGTCGAACAGACCGGCTGGATGGGCGGCGGTATCACCTATCATATGGGCGTGGACGGTATTTCCGTCCTGTTCGTGGTGCTTTCCGCTTTCCTCATGCCCTTCTGCATTCTCGCAAGCTGGGTATCGGTGGAAAAGCGCGTCAAGGAATACATGATCGCGTTCCTCATTCTGGAAACGCTGATGATCGGCGTGTTCTGCGCGCTCGACCTGTTCCTGTTCTACGTGTTCTTCGAAGCAAGCCTTATCCCGATGTTCATCATCATCGGCGTGTGGGGCGGCAAACGTCGCGTCTATGCAAGCTTGAAGTTCTTCCTCTACACGCTTCTCGGCTCCGTGTTGATGCTCATCGCCATCATGGCCATGTACTGGCAGGCTGGCACAATGAATATCGTTGAGCTGCTGAAGTACGACTTCCCGGCAAGTATGCAGACATGGCTATGGCTCGCTTTCTTCGCATCGTTTGCCGTGAAGATGCCGATGTGGCCGGTTCATACCTGGTTGCCGGACGCGCACGTTGAAGCGCCGACGGCAGGCTCGGTCATTCTGGCCGGTATCCTCCTGAAACTCGGCGGCTACGGTTTCATCCGTTTCTCGCTGCCGATGTTCCCGCTGGCTTCTGCTGATTTCGCCCCCTTCATCTTCGCGCTGTCGATCATCGCAATCATCTACACCTCGCTCGTCGCGATGGTGCAGGAAGATATGAAGAAGCTGATCGCCTATTCGTCGGTTGCCCACATGGCCTATGTGACCATGGGTATTTTTGCAGCCAATGAGCAGGGCCTGCAGGGCGCTATCTTCCAGATGCTGTCGCACGGTATCGTGTCGGGCGCGCTCTTCCTCTGCGTCGGCGTGATCTATGACCGTATGCATACCCGCGAGATCGCGGCGTTCGGCGGTCTGGTAAACAATATGCCGAAATATGCGGTGGCCTTCCTCATCTTCACGATGGCGAATGTCGGTCTACCGGGTACTTCGGGCTTCATCGGTGAGTTCCTGACGCTGTTCGGTGTGTTCCGGGTCAATACCTGGGTAGCGCTGTTCGCGACTACGGGCGTCATTCTCTCGGCGGCTTATGCGCTCTGGCTCTACCGTCAGGTGGTCTTCGGCGCATTGACCAAGGAAAGCCTGAAGGCGCTCCTGGATCTCAGCCCGCGCGAGAAGCTCATTCTCTACCCGCTTGTGGCGCTCACCATCTTCTTCGGTGTGTATCCGACCCCGGTTTTCAATGTGACCGCCGGTGCCGTGAACGCCCTGGTCCAACATTACGACGCAGCACTCGCGGGCACCGCGAGCGCCGTGCTGGCACAGTAAGAAATAAAGGCGTAGGTCATGCAGACTGATCTCATAGCTCATCTGACCCTTGCAGCACCGGAGGTTCTCCTTGCTGTAGGCGCCTTGGCACTGCTCATGATTGGCGTGTTCTCTGGCGAACGGGCGACCACGCTCGTCAACGGATTATCCGTCGCAGTGCTTATTGCGGCGCTGGCATTAGTGGTCCTTTTCCCGACGAACGGTGCTGCTTTCGGCGGTGCCATCGTCAATGATAGCTTTGGCCGCTTCATGAAGGTGCTGACATTGATCGGCTCCATCGTGACGTTGATCATGTCGGTCGGCTTTGCCAAGGCTGAGAAGTTCGACAAGTTCGAGTTCCCGGTCCTGATCGTGATTTCCACGCTCGGCATGCTGCTGATGGTTTCAGCATCCAACATGCTGTCGCTCTATCTCGGTCTCGAATTGCAGTCGCTGGCGCTTTACGTTCTGGCAGCATTCAACCGCGATAGCGTCCGTTCGACGGAAGCTGGCTTGAAATACTTCGTTCTCGGTTCGCTTTCCTCGGGCATGCTGCTTTATGGCATTTCGCTCGTTTACGGTTACACCGGCCATATCGGCTTTACCGAAATCGCTCAGGCCGTCTCCGGCGGTCAGCGTGAACTCGGTCTGGTGTTCGGTCTCGTCTTCATTCTGGCCGGTCTGGCATTCAAGATTTCTGCCGTTCCGTTCCACATGTGGACGCCGGACGTCTATGAAGGCGCGCCGACCCCGGTGACAGCTTTCTTTGCAGCCGCCCCGAAGATGGCCGCCATGGCGCTCATCATCCGCGTCGTCTCGGAAGCCTTTGCTCCGGTCACCCATGACTGGCAGCAGGTCGTGATCTTCATCGCGCTTGCCTCGATGGTCCTCGGTGCCTTTGCCGCCATCGGCCAGCGCAATATCAAGCGCCTGATGGCTTATTCCTCGATCAGCCATATGGGTTATGCGCTCGTTGGTCTGGCCGCCGGTACGGTGATTGGCGTGAAGGGCGTGATGATCTACATGGCGATCTACCTTGCCATGACGCTCGGCACCTTTGCGTTCATTCTCGCAATGCGCACCAAGGACGGCAATGTGGAGAGCATTGAGGATCTGGCTGGTCTGTCCCGCACCAATCCGGTGCTGGCAACGATCATGACCATCTTCCTGTTCTCGCTCGCTGGCATTCCGCCGCTCGCTGGTTTCTTCGGCAAGTGGTACACCTTCCTTGCCGCCGTCGAAGCGGGCCTCTATCCGCTCGCCATCATCGGTATCGTGGCTTCGGTCGTGGGCGCGTTCTACTACCTGCGCATGATCAAGATCATGTGGTTCGATGAGCCGACGGGTGGCTTCGTTCCGGTCGCAGGCGAGCTTCGCCTCGTTCTCGGCGTAACGGGTGCCTTCGTGCTCTTCTACGTCTTCCTTGCGGGCCCGATCGGCGGATTTGCTGAAGCCGCCGCCAAGACGTTCTTCTGATTAATGCAAAAGGCGGAAGCATAGATGAGTTTTGCGCTTTCGCCTGTTGCGGCAAATGAGGGCTACCGTCTCGAAAGTTTCGAGACGGTAGGTTCCACCAATGCGGTTGCTCTGGAGCGGGCAGCTAGCGGTGATCCGGGCAAGCTCTGGCTTGTTTCGAAGAGACAGGAAAGTGGCCGAGGAAGACGAGGCCGTGCCTGGTCTACGCCTGAGGGCAATCTTGCCTCCACGCTGCTGCTCGTTGAATCCTATGAAATGAAGACAGCGGCAACGCTTGGTTTCGTTGCCGGCCTGTCGCTTGCCGATGCGCTTGATGCGGTGTTCGCGGCAACCGGGCCTGCCGTTGCGCCGACAATTGGCCTCAAATGGCCGAATGACGTTCTGGTCAATGGCGCTAAACTCACCGGAATCCTGCTTGAATCCTCCATACTGGCGAAGAATTTGTTCGCTGTTGCTATCGGCATCGGGACCAATGTCGTCGCCTTTCCGGATGATCTGCCTTATGCGGCAACCTCATTGCGGGCTCTTGGCAGCAAATGCGATGCCGAGACCTTGTTCGCAGCCCTGTCGGACGCATGGTCGGTCAATTATCGTGTCTGGAACGAGGGGCGGGGCCTCGACGATATTCGCAAGCGCTGGCTACAGCGTGCGCATGGCCTCGGTCAGAATGTAACCATGCAGGTTGAAGGTCGCATCATCGAAGGTCGTTTTGAGACAATCGATGAGGCGTGTCGTTTTGTTATTCGCGAAGATGAAGGTTCGCGGGTTGCGGTAACGGCTGGCGATGTCTATTTCGGAACTGCTGCTACAATACGCAAATAATTGCTTTATCGCGTCTTATCGGGGTTGCAACAGGACAGCTTTAGGTCCAGTTGATGCCACAATAGTGCAGAATTAGAGCGCATCCCGAAAAGTGTGAAACGGTTTTCGGAAAAGATGCGCGTTAGAATAAATATTTGGAGCGCGATCTGATTCAATCAGATGGAAATGCGCTCTAATCAAAGAGGAAATTTCATGGCCCGATCCAATACTACGGAATTCGTCTTTCTGCCGCTCGGCGGCGTGGGCGAAATCGGCATGAATTTGGCCATGTACGGCTTCGGTCCTGCGGATAATCGTGAATGGCTGGTCGTGGATATGGGCGTGAGTTTCGCGGGGCCGGAACAGCCGGGGGCTGATCTCATCCTGCCGGATATACGCTATCTCGAGGCCGAAAAACATAATCTGCGCGGCATCGTTATCACGCATGCGCATGAAGACCATTTCGGCGCATTGCTCGATCTGTGGCCGCGCCTGAAGGTTCCGGTCTATGCGACGCCATTCACTGCCGGTCTGCTCGAAGCGAAGCGACAGTCAGAACATGGCGCGCCTGAAATTCCGATCACGATCTACAAGGCAGGCGAGAAATTCGAGGTTGGCCCCTTCAAGATCGAGGCTGTTGCGGTAACCCACTCAATTCCCGAACCGGTTTCACTTGCGATCACGACGCCGCTTGGCACCGTCGTTCATACGGGTGACTGGAAGATGGACCCGGAACCGTCGCTGGGGCCGGTTATCGACGAGGCGCGTTTCCGTGCCATCGGTGAGGCGGGTGTGCTGGCGCTGATCTGCGACTCCACCAATGCGCTACGCGAGGGCGAGTCCCCTTCGGAGCGCCAGGTGGGCGAGAGCCTGCGTGAACTGATTGAAAACGCGCGCGGTCGCGTGGCCGTCACGACCTTCTCTTCGAATGTCGGTCGTATCCGGTCGATCGCCGAAGCAGCGCGCGACGCGGGCCGACAGGTACTGGTGGTCGGGCGTTCGATGAAACGCGCTATCTCGGTTGCTACCGAGCTTGGCTATATGGAAGGCTTGCCGGAATATCTTAGCGAAGAGGATTACGGCTATGTTCCGCGCGAAAATGTGGTGATGATCCTGACCGGCAGTCAGGGCGAGCCGCGTGCAGCGCTCGCGAAGCTCGCGCGTGATGAAATGCGCAGCCTTGCCTTGTCGGCTGGCGATACGGTCATCTATTCATCGCGCGCGATTCCCGGCAACGAAAAAGCCATCCTCGATATCAAGAACCGGCTGATAGATCGCGGTATCAAGATCATTGGTGATGAGGACGCACTGGTTCACGTGTCGGGTCATCCACGGCGCAACGAATTGCGTCGCATGTATTCTTGGGTGCGTCCGCAAATTCTGGTGCCTGTGCATGGCGAAGCCGCTCATCTGGTTGCCCAAGGTTCGCTTGGCGCGACGGAGGGCATCGAGCAGATCGCGCAGGTGCGTGATGGCGACATGCTGCGTCTGGCGCCCGGCAAGGCCGAGATTATCGATGAAGCACCGGTTGGCCGGATCTACAAGGACGGCAAGCTGATCGGCGACGAGGAAGAAATCGGCATGGTCGAGCGTCGCAAGCTCGCCTATGTCGGTCATGTCGCCGTTTCGGTATTGCTGGACCGTGAACACAAGATCATCGATGAGCCCGATCTCGTGACTTTCGGCGTGCCGGAAGAAAATGCTCTGGGTGACCTGATGGAAGACATCCTGCTGGATGCAGCCGTCGAGGCAATTGACAGCATACCGCGCGTTCGCCGCAAGGATATCGAGCTTGTTCGGGAATCCGTGCGTCGTGCAGTCCGCGCTGCGGCAAATGAAGCATGGGGCAAAAAGCCGGTGGTGACCGTATTCGTGAATAGGATACGGTAATTATCAAAGCATGTCTCCCAAAAGTGGGAACCGGTTTTGGGATAAAGACATGCGCAAAAAACTTAAAGCGTGTTCCATGAATGCAATAAAATGCAACACGCTTTAAGAGTTGCAGAATGACCGGCATGGGAGGTGCTGATGCTCGAACGCTTGAACCACGTGGCGATTGCCGTTCCGGATATTGATGCCGCAGCAGCGCTGTATCGTGGCAAGCTCGGTGCAAAAGTCACCGATCCGCAAGCACTGCCCGAACATGGCGTGACCGTGGTTTTCATCGACGTCGGCAACACTAAGATCGAATTGCTGGAACCTTTGGGCGAGGGGTCACCCATTGCGGCCTTTCTGGAAAAGAACCCTTCCGGCGGGATGCACCATCTCTGCTATGAGGTCGCGGACATAATCGCCGCTCGCGACCGCCTCAAGGCGGAAGGCGCACGTATCCTTGGCGACGGTGAGCCGAAAATCGGCGCCCATGGCAAACGGGTTCTGTTCCTGCATCCCAAGGATTTCAACGGTACGCTGATCGAACTGGAAGAGGTTTAATCATGTCTCTGGTTTCAGGCATCGCAATTTATTTCGTCATCTGGTGGACGACGCTCTTTGCATTGTTGCCGGTTGGGTTGCGCACGCAGGCCGAAGAGAACGACGTGACTTTGGGCACGGTGGCCAGCGCCCCGGCGAAGCCGCGCATCGGTCGTGCGTTTCTGCGGACAACCATCGTCGCAACGCTTATCTTCCTGCTCTATTATTACATGACCCAGATCAGCGGTTTCGGTCTCGATGACATTCCGCATTTCTTCCCGGATCTGACTTGAGTTTCATGAATGCTCTAACTTAAGTTTAGAAGGCTGCCTAAAAAATAGGCAGCCTTTCTTTTGTATAAAGAAAAGTGGACATACCTATCAGGGGTTGTGCCGGATATTGAGCCTGTCAGCGTAACGTATTGAATTTCCGACGGGGCACAACCCGGCGTCATTTGTGACATTGATGCCAAGCCGCATGTAATGTTCTTCAAATAAATCGATTTATACTTAAGTGAAATTTAATACTTGAGCGCCTGAAAGGCATCCGGATAAATCCCACAAAATCAATGTGTTATTGCGAGCTATAAAACAGTGAAATCGCGGAAAGTATGAGTGCGCTATAAGTGCAAAAAAAAAGCAAGGCTTTCGCCTTGCTAATCAAATACGCGTTCGATCCGTTTCCATTTGACTGGCGGCTGCGAAAATCGCGCCTGGATCCATCCTCCCAAGACTTTGACCGCGTGAAACCAACGGTTTTATTCCGTTGTTGCTCTTATGCTGAAAAAAATAGCGAACTGCACAGCTTTTGTCACGAAAAATCTTCTGTGACGTCATATTTCTTTCGCAAATTTTCCTCAATGAAGGTGATATATCTGTAATATATTGAAATTGAATGTGAATCTGGAGGCCGTATTTCGCATCGTTGGTTCATTCGGCTGACGACGGCGGCTGTGGATGGGGAAATCCGCTATCGCGAAAGCTTTTTCAGGCGGGTTTCCAACCGGTGTATAACCCGGTAAGAAACCGACGAATATGCTTAATTTTTGCCTGATTCTTGAAGCACTCAGGCAGTCCCTCTTGATTGGTGGTTACGATGCGTCTGTCGCGGTATTTTTTGCCTATTCTGAAGGAAAACCCCAAGGAGGCGGAAATCGTCTCCCACAGGCTGATGCTGCGTTCGGGCATGATCCGCCAACAGTCGGCCGGCATCTACTCCTGGCTGCCGATCGGTCTGAAGGTTCTCAACAAGGTTTGCGCTATCATTCGCGAAGAGCAGAACCGTGCGGGCGCCAATGAAATCCTGATGCCGACCATCCAGTCCGCCGACCTGTGGCGCGAAAGCGGTCGCTACGATGCTTACGGCAAGGAAATGCTGCGCATTCAGGACCGTCAGGAGCGCGATATGCTCTTCGGCCCGACTAACGAGGAAATGGTCACCGACATTTTCCGCTCCTATGTGCGCTCCTATAAGGACCTGCCGCTCAATCTCTATCACATCCAGTGGAAGTTTCGTGACGAAGTGCGCCCGCGTTTCGGCGTGATGCGTTCGCGCGAATTCCTGATGAAGGATGCCTATTCGTTCGACCTCGACTATGAGGGCGCGAAAATGGCTTACTATCGCATGTTCGTGTCTTATCTGCGCACTTTTGCGCGCGTTGGCCTGCAGGCGATCCCGATGCGCGCCGATACGGGACCGATTGGCGGCGACCTCAGCCACGAATTCATCATTCTGGCGGAAACCGGCGAAAGCCAGGTTTTCTGCGACAAGGCCTATCTTGATCTCGCCGTGCCGGGGGCGGACACAGATTTCCGCAACGATGCGCAGCTCTCTGACATCGTCACGCGCTGGACGACGCCTTATGCGGCGACCGACGAAATGCATGATGAGGCCGACTGGGCCAAGGTCAAGCCGGAGGATCAGGTTTCGGCGCGCGGTATCGAAGTTGGTCACATCTTCCATTTCGGCACCAAATATTCTGAGCCGATGGGTGCGAAGGTGCAGGGGCCGGACGGCAAGGAACATCTGGTTTCCATGGGTTCCTATGGCATCGGCCCGTCGCGCCTTGTCGCAGCAGCCATCGAAGCCTTCCATGACGAGGCAGGCATCATCTGGCCGAAGGCTATCGCGCCGTTCGGCGCCGGTATCGTCAACATGAAACCCGGCGACGAAGGTTGCGACAGCGTCAGCGAGAAGATTTATGAAGCGCTGACCAATGCAGGCATCGATCCGCTGCTCGACGATACGGATGATCGTCCGGGTGCCAAGTTTGCCGCGATGGACCTGATCGGCTTGCCGACGCAGGTGATCGTCGGCCCGCGTGGCGTCGCTGCCGGTGAAGTCGAAATCAAGGATCGCAAGACCGGCGAACGCCAGATTCTGAGCGTTGAAGCCGCAATCAACCTGTTGACGGCAGAAGCATGAGTAACGCGGCGGCAGCAAAATCCGGAGATCAGGCAAAGGTAGCACAGAAGGCTCCGAAGTCTGGTCCATTCTCGGCTTTCGAACGGATGATCGCATGGCGATATCTGCGTGCGCGCCGCCGCGAGACTTTCATCTCGGTCATTGCCGGGTTTTCGTTCACCGGCATCATGCTGGGCGTGGCGACCCTCATCATCGTCATGGCGGTGATGAACGGCTTTCGTGCCGAGCTTCTGACAAGAATTCTGGGCATCAACGGCCATCTCATCATGCAGCCGATCGATCGTCCGCTGGATGATTATGCCGACCTTATCAAGCGGATCGACGGTATTTCCGGCATCAAGTTCGCCATTCCCGTTGTGGAAGGGCAGGCGCTTGTTCAGGGTAATATCGGTGCTGGAACCGGCGCCCTGGTGCGCGGTCTGCGTGAAGAGGACCTCGACAAGCTCAAGCTTGTTTCCGGCAATATTCGTCAGGGTACGCTGAAAGGTTTCGATCAGGGCGGCGGTGTCGCCATCGGAACCCGCATGGCGGAAAATCTAGGTCTTTCCATCGGCGATACGCTGCGGGTGATTTCTCCGGATGGCGATGTGACCCCGTTTGGCGTCAATCCGCGTGTGAAAGCCTATCCGATTGTCGCGATCTTCGAGATCGGCATGTCGGAATACGACTCGTCGATTGTCATGATGCCGCTTTCCGAAGCACAGCTTTTCTTCAATCAGGAAGGCAAGGTGCAATCGCTTGAAATCTTTGTCGATAATCCCGACAAGGTGGATGCGATGCGCGCGCCGGTGGAAGAGGCCGCGGGACGCCAGCTCTCGCTTGTCGACTGGCGCCAGCGCAATCAGACTTTCTTCTCGGCGCTGGAAGTCGAGCGCAACGTGATGTTCATGATCCTGACGCTCATCGTCCTCGTTGCGGCGCTGAACATCATTTCCGGTCTCATCATGCTGGTGAAGGACAAGGGACACGATATTGCGATCCTGCGAACCATGGGGGCACCCCGTGGCGCGGTGATGCGCATATTCCTGATGACGGGTGCCGCCATCGGTGTCACCGGCACTGTGGCCGGCGTTGTTCTGGGCGTTGTCGTCTGCCTCAATGTCGAGCGTCTGCGGGAGTTCTTCTCGTGGCTTTCGGGTACGACGCTGTTCAATCCGGAACTTTACTTCCTGAGCCAGCTTCCGGCCAAGATGGATCCCGGCGAGACGATTTCTGTCATCGTCATGGCTCTGGTGCTTTCGTTCATTGCCACCATTTTCCCGGCCTGGCGCGCTGCCAAGCTCGATCCGGTTGAAGCATTGAGGTACGAATAAATGGCGGCTGAAATCATCATGCGGCTGGAGCGTGTCGGCCGCGCCTACAAGGAAGTCGACCGTGAACTGGTCATTCTGAAGGATGCCGACTTCACGCTTCGTCGTGGAGAAATGGTAGCGCTCGTCGCGCCATCGGGCGCAGGCAAGTCGACATTGCTGCACACGGCAGGTCTTCTGGAACGCCCCGACACAGGCGAGGTCTTTCTCGACGGGCGGTCCTGCAGCAAATTGTCCGACGACGAGCGCACAGCCGTGCGCCGCAACGACGTTGGTTTTGTCTATCAGTTCCATCATCTCCTGCCGGAGTTTTCCGCGCTGGAGAATGTGATGATGCCGCAAATGATCCGCGGGCTGTCCAAAAAAGCTGCCGCAGAGCGTGCGCAACAACTCCTTGAATATATGAAGATCGGCAAGCGGGCCTCTCATCGTCCTTCTGAACTTTCGGGCGGTGAACAACAGCGCGTCGCCATTGCCCGTGCCGTTGCCAATGCGCCGCTTGTTCTTCTGGCAGATGAGCCGACCGGCAACCTCGACCCGACGACATCGTCTTACGTCTTCGGCGCTCTGGAAGCCCTCGTGCGTCAGTCAGGTCTTGCGGCCCTGATCGCCACCCACAATCATGAACTTGCCCGCCGCATGGACCGGCGCGTGACGTTGCAGGATGGCAAGGTCGTCGATCTTTAACACCTGTTTTCATTGCAGCAGACCTCATCCTGAGGAGCCGCCGCAGGCGGCGTCTCGAAGGGCAAGGTGGGTTCCGTCTTGATCTGATCGAACCTGGCGCTCCAACCATTCGTGTTGACGTGCACCAAAGGCTGATCAATGCGGGATAGGACAACGGCTCGTTTGACCACCTTCTCGCTTCGGCCTTTCAATTTTTCTGTATGCACTCTGGACATAATGACAGGCGCTCCACGCACCTCATCCTGAGGAGCCGCCGCAGGCGGTGTCTCGAAGGACGGGGTACGGACACGCCCTCCTGCTGTTGGCTTCCCAGGGCTCATGCCTGCGGTTGTATATTCACTATTCGTAAACCCTAAAATGAACGCCGCTCCAGAACAGGTGTTGACTTTGGAACAAAAATAGAACAAAAAATAAACATACGTGAACACAGAGGAGTTTCCAACATGACCGATCTCGTCCACGACGTTCTGTCTTTCATTTCGGTAAGCCTGTTCATCGCAACTTTCGCCATCTGGGTGAGTGTGATCTGAAGGAAATAGAGCATGTCTCCCAAAAGTGGGAACCGGTTTTAGGGGCAAAGACATGCGTGCAAAAGATAGGGCGTTTCCGGTGTTTCCGGAAAAACTGGAAATGCTTTGGCTGGTTCCTGTGAACCTGCGACATGGTGGCGATAGTCTTACTGGACATCGCCATATCATTCCCCGAAACTGATGCTATCAGGCGACAGAGTCGCCAGCCGCGATGGGTCATAAATATGGTCCGTCACTGAAGTAATGTGCTATCAGGCGGCTACAGCTTCGGCTCGAAAATCGAAATCGATTTTCGGAAAGTACGATGCGGAGATTTAGAGCGCCGGATGTATGTCCATCCGGGCGGCTCAGCAGATGATCGGGGTCGATGGAATGAGTGATGCGGCAGCAGGTAATGCAGCAAATAACGGTGCCTTGACGCCACGTTTTGTGCATCTGCGGGTACACTCGGCTTATTCCTTGCTGGAAGGCGCATTGCCGCTCGGAAAGATCATCAAACAGGCGATTGCCGACGAGGCGCCGGCTATCGCAGTCACCGATACCAATAATCTGTTCGGCGCGCTTGAGTTTGCACAGAAGGCGTCGAAAGACGGGCTGCAGCCCATTATCGGCTGTCAGGTCGATATTGCGTTCGGCGATCACAATGACAATGGACGCAGCGTCAATCGCAGGATCGCGCTGGACCTTGCTCCAATCGTGCTCCTTGCGGCAACGGAAGAAGGCTATGCGAATATCGTGCGGCTTGTCAGTCGCGCGTTTCTGGAAACCCAGGCGGGTGATCCGGTGCATGTTGAAGCAAGCTGGCTGCCGCCATTGTCGAAAGACATCATTGTGCTTTCCGGTGGCGCATTGGGGCCAATCGGTCGTTCTTTTGCCGCCGACCGCCCCGACAGGGCGGAGGCGCGACTTGCTTTCCTGCGGGAAGCCTTTGGTGATCGGCTTTATGTCGAATTGCAGCGTCAGGCTGGCTACGATCGTGCGCTGGAAGCAAAGACGGTGGCGCTTGCCTATGAGATGGATCTGCCTCTGGTGGCCACCAATGAGGCGTTCTTTCTCAAGGCGGAAGACTTTGAAGCACACGATGCGCTCCTTGCCATCGCGGAAGGCCAGATTCTCTCAAACGATGATCGCCGGCGCTTGACGCCTGATCATCATCTGAAAAGCCGCGCGGCAATGGCGGCACTTTTTGCCGATCTGCCTGAAGCACTCGACAACACTGTCGAGATTGCGGAGCGTTGTAGCTGGTACACACAGACCCGCCAACCGATCCTGCCGCGGTTCACGGGCGAGTCCGATGATGCAGAGGCCGCCGTTCAGGAGGAGGCTGATGAGCTTGCCCGACAGGCGCGTGAAGGCCTGAAGATGCGTCTGGAGACCGCAGGTCTCGCAGAAGGTTATACGACGGAACAATATACCGATCGCCTCGAATATGAGATCGGCATCATTACCCGCATGAAGTTCCCCGGTTACTTCCTGATCGTTGCCGACTTTATCAAATGGGCGAAAGCCCAAGGCATTCCGGTAGGGCCCGGCCGTGGTTCGGGTGCCGGTTCGCTCGTCGCATATGCACTTACGATTACCGACGTCGATCCATTGCGCTTTTCCTTGCTTTTCGAACGTTTCCTCAATCCGGATCGCGTTTCGATGCCCGACTTCGATATCGATTTCTGTCAGGACCGCCGTGAAGAGGTGATCCGCTATGTGCAAGGAAAGTACGGGCGCGATCAGGTCGCACAGATCATCACTTTCGGAACCCTGCAAGCTCGCGCCGTGCTGCGCGACGTCGGGCGTGTTCTGGAAATGCCTTACGGGCAGGTTGACCGTCTGTGCAAGCTGGTGCCGCAGAACCCGGCTAATCCGGTGTCACTGGCGCAGGCTATCGAGACCGAACCGAAGATCAATGAGGAGCGCGAGAAGGAGCCGGTTGTCGGTCGCCTTCTCGATATGGCGCTCAAACTCGAGGGGCTTTACCGCCATGCCTCGACCCATGCCGCCGGTATTGTGATCGGTGATCGTCCACTGTCCGAACTCGTGCCCATGTATCGCGATCCGCGTTCCGACATGCCCGTTACCCAGTTCAACATGAAATGGGTCGAGCAGGCGGGGCTGGTCAAATTCGACTTTCTCGGTCTCAAGACATTGACCGTTCTCGAAACGGCGGTCGAACTGGTGGCGCGCAAGGGGATCGCCATCGATCTGTCTCATATACCGCTCGATGATGCGCTGACCTATGAGATGCTGTCGCGCGGTGAAACGGTCGGCGTGTTCCAGGTTGAAAGTGCGGGTATGCGCAAGGCGCTGCTCGGCATGCGCCCGGACCGGATCGAAGATATTATTGCGCTCGTGGCGCTTTATCGTCCTGGTCCGATGGAGAACATCCCGACCTATAATGCGCGCAAGAATGGTGAGGAGGAGATCGCCTCCATTCACCCGAAGATCGATCACCTGATCAAGGAAACGCAGGGCGTTATCGTCTATCAGGAACAGGTGATGCAGATCGCGCAGGTGCTTTCCGGCTATTCGCTCGGCGAAGCTGACCTTCTGCGCCGCGCCATGGGTAAGAAGATCCGCGAGGAAATGGACAAGCAGCGCGTCCGTTTTGTGGATGGCGCGATTGAAGGCGGCGTCGACAAGGCGCAGGCCAACATGATCTTCGATCTGCTGGCCAAGTTTGCTGACTACGGCTTCAACAAGTCGCACGCCGCAGCCTATGCCATCGTCTCCTACCAGACGGCCTATATGAAGGCGCATTATCCGGTCGAGTTCCTCGCCGCGTCGATGACCTACGATATGTCGAATACCGACAAGCTCAACGATTTCCGGCGGGAGGCCAATCGCCTGGGTATTGAAGTGGTTCCGCCGTCGGTAATGACGTCCTTCCGCCCGTTTGAAGTCGGCGAGAAGCAGATCTTTTACTCGCTTGCCGCCATCAAAGGAGTGGGCGAGGCGGCCGTCGATCATATTGTCGATGTGCGTGCCGAGAAGCCTTTTGAAAGCCTTGAGGATTTCTGCGAGCGCGTCGACCCGCGTGTCGTCAATCGGCGCGTGCTGGAAAGCCTCATCAATGCCGGCGCAATGGATTGTTTTGGTCGTGAACGCCCGGCGATGAGCGCAGGCATGGACCGCATCATGGGCTTTGCCCAGCGTACGCAGGAGAATGCCGCCAGTGGCCAGTCCGATATTTTCGGCCTGTCGGGCGCGCCGAAGGAAACGCTTATTCTGCCGCAGGCCGCTCCGTGGCTGCCATCGGAAATGCTGCACCGCGAGTTTCAGGCCGTCGGCTTCTATCTTTCAGCCCATCCGCTTGATGAATATCGCGATGTGCTGGATCGTATGCGTGTTCAAAGCTGGGCGGATTTTTCCGCAGCCGTGAAACGCGGTGCCAATGCCGGTCGTCTGGCGGGAACCGTGACAGCCCGGCAGGAGCGTAAAACACGCACCGGCAACAAGATGGGTATCGTGCAACTGTCCGACGCCAGCGGCCAGTTCGAAGCGGTCCTGTTTTCCGAAGGGCTTGCGCAATATCGCGATCTTCTGGAAAGCGGCAAGTCGGTCGTTATTACGGTTCAGGCGGAGGATCGCCCCGAAGGAATAGGCTTGCGTATCCAGACGGTGCAGTCATTGGAAGACGAGGCCTGCCGCATGCAGAAGGCGCTGCGACTTTATCTGCGCTCGGCTGACGCGGTCCGTCATATCGTGCCGCATTTCAACACGCGTGGCGACGGGCAGGTGAGCCTGATCGTCATCAAGGACAACGGCCAGCGGGAAGTGGAGATTGAGCTACCACACCGCTATCGCGTCAGTCCGCAGATCGCCAGCGCCATGAAAGCCATTCAGGGCGTCGTGGACGTGGAACTGGTTTGAGTGAGAGCGCGTCCCGAAAAGTGTGAAACGGTTTTCGGAAAAGATGCGCGTTCTAATTAAGGCAAAGCGGGGGCTGGCCTGTTTTGCGGTCTTTTTGTGCGAAAAGCCGGTGGTGATGCGCGTATTTCACCACCGGTTTTGCGGCGAACGCCTGTCAAAAACATGGCGTTTTTGTGATTGGTATCAATAGGCGGCTGTGAAACGCTCGCGAATATGCTGGCCTTTTTCTGCCTCATCCAGAATTGCGACTGCCAGATCAGCAACTGAAATCTTGCTTTCACCCTTGTCGTCGAAAACCGGTTCGTCGCCGCCAAGACGATATTTTCCGGCGCGTTCGCCCGGCTGAAGAATGATCGCTGGCGACACGAATGACCATTCCAGCTCATTCTCGCCACGCAGGTCTTCGAGCGCCTGACGGGCACCGAGCGCGCCTTCTTTCCATTCGGCGGGGAATTCAGGCGAGTCGACCAACTGATTGCCATTGATGGAAAGGCTGCCTGCACCGCCAATGGCAATGAGCCGCTTGACGCCTGCCTTTTTGGTCGCTTCCGTGATGGAGCGGCTACCATTGATGTGGTTTTCGCGGATATTCTTGTCGCTCCAGCCCGGATTGTAAGCTGAAATCACGATGTCGTGCCCCGCAAGTTGTTTTGCAAGCGCATCGGTATCGAACACGTCTGCCTTTACTGCCGTAACGTTGGGAAGTTTTTCGACTTTCTCAGGGTGGCGAACAAGTGCTGTGACCTGGTCGCCGCGTGCCGTAGCTTCCTTGAGGATTGCAGCGCCCACGAAACCCGTTGCGCCGATCAGTGCGATCTTGGTCATGGCATTTTCCTTTCCGATCTTCTCGTATCGAACGAATTAAGGTATGTTTCATAATCAGGTTATTTCTGATAACCACATATGTGATGCTGCCGAACTTGTGAAGAACGCACTTTTACATGAGCAGGATACATGGAAGTAACCACCGTGAAGGCAAGCTTATGGACCTGCTCCAGTTAGAGCGCGTTTCGATCTGATTGGATCAGATCGGCGCTCTAACTTCTTATATTTCAAGCATAATCTTATCGATCCTCGTTTCACTTCGGTCGGATTATGCTCTAAAATGGGATCGTGAGATCGCCTAACCAACGGTTTTTACGCATTATCTGGCGTATTGAAGAAAGATAAGGAGTCGGCGGCGAACTGGTTTTCCAGCGTAGGCGCTTCGCACTTTTTCTGGAAAATCTCCAGATTCAATGATGCAGAAGAACGCCAGTCTGCCACCGGTTTTCGTGGAGAAACAGTATGACGATACCGACACGTCCAGATGGCAAGACCCCTTTGCTTTCATCAACGCCAGCCTTCGAAACGGACGAGGATGGAGCATGTCCGATCCGCGAAGTGCTGGACCGGGTTGGCGATACTTGGAGTATTCTCGTCATTTTCAATCTTCAAGGCGGCTCAATGCGCTTCAATGCTTTGCGACGCAGCATTGAAGGCATCTCGCAGCGCATGCTGACAGTCACTTTGCGGTCGCTGGAGCGTGACGGCCTTGTGTCCAGACACGTCCGCCCGACATCACCGCCAGAAGTGGAATATGCACTGACTGACCTTGGACATTCTCTGGCCGTGCCCATTGATGTGCTCGGGCAGTGGGCAGTCGAAAACCGCGCTTTGCTTCGCAATGCCCGCTCGCGTTTCGATGGAAACACCGATTAGTCAGGAACCGACCACCCTCTGTATGCGTTCATCTTGTCGTAACAGGGAGAAGTCCAATGCCCGCAAAATCCCAGGCTCAGCAAAAAGCGGCTGGTGCAGCGCTTGCTGCCAAACGCGGTGAAATCAAGAAAAGCGAACTCTTCGGCGCATCGAAAGAAATGTATGAATCGATGACCGAAAAGGAACTTGAAGAGTTTGCTGAAACCAAGCGGAAAGGCCTGCCGCAACATGTAGACGACAGGAAGAAACACTGAATATGATTGGCGAGCGCCATCAGGCACTCGCCGCTATGGCTACTTGCCGACTTTGTTGGTCGTCAGTTCGATTGCTTTCAACTTGCCACCGGTGATACCGCAGCGCAGCGTGATGCCGTCCCATTTCGTGGATGCATTCTTGTTGCGCGCTTCGCCGGGAACCGAAATTACAGCAGAAACCTTGCGTGGGTCGCTAGTGCTGAATTTCGAAGATTTATCATTGGTTTCTGCCGAAGAGATGTCATCCTTGGTGAAGCCGAGACGATCATACTTCTTGCTTTTCTTGACATAATCATAAGCGCTGGCGATGCAGTCCGCGACTTGTGGAGCCGCTTGCTGATCCTTCACCAACGTTTGATAGTTTCCCGTAAAATCCTTCGATCTTTTCGGGACAGCATCAGCATGGGCAGCGGCGGAGAAGCCAAGTGCGAAAATTGCGGAAATTATGAATTTGGTCGATTTCATGCCCCATGTCCTTTTGGAAACCCGTCGTTCACAAGCGAGCGGCAGGATTGAACCGATAATAGAAGAGAGATTACGGACGCAATTCTGATTTTTTTATGAATTTCCAACGCTTACGACGATATCTTACTGGCAGATACGTGCAAGGCAAGATTTGCCGTGACATCCTTGATCGAGATGCATGTTGGTACGATGTGCGGCATCACCGTCGGGGCCGATGACAGTCATGAAAAGCTTGCAGCTTGCGCTATGCACAGCACGCCAGAAAGCCTTGTCCTTATCGGAACCGTTCCAGCCGCTTTCCAACTCTGTCTTGCGACCGTCCGAGAACTTGAACGACATGATATCGAGCGCGTTTGCAAAGGCGTGTTCGGAAACCCGTCCCGACGTAGCGCCGTTTACCTTCCGGCACTGATAGTCCGATCCGGTGCCGATTTCCGAGATCTTTGAATCCGGCCCGTACACGTCTTTGGCGGCCTTGGTTACCTCAATGCTCCATTGCGCCAGCGTGACGGCCATCGCGCAATTTGTGGTGACGGCATTGGCGAATTTCAAAGGTTCACCCTTGCCGACGGCGGTTAGAGACAGAGGAGAGTGGGCTCCACATTTCTCACCGTCCTCGATCGGGGGTAGCAGTTTGCCGTCGACTTCGCCGGAAATCAGTGCCGGGCAGGACACCTGATAGACACGTTCATCCTTTTCCGGCTGCGGCTGCTGAGCACGATCAGGTTTCGGTTCTTGTGGTTTCTCGTCCGTCTGTTTCGGGTTCTCAGCCGATTTTGGCGGCTCAGTCGGACCGGGTGCGATTTGCGTATCCGTAGCTGGAGCAGGCGCCGGTTGCGGTACCTGCCTGGGTTCTTCCTCCGGCTTTTCCGTTGGAACGGGCGGGGTGTCCGGTTCGGAAGTTTTGGTTGCTGTTTCCTCCCGGCGAGGGGCTGGCGTCGGAACAGGTATCGTGAGACCGGGCACGGGTTTTGTTTCCGCCTTTGCCGGGGCGCTTTCCGCCTGCTTTGCCGTTCGCTGTTTTGGCGCCGATTTGTTCTGCGTGCGTTTTACCGCCGGGCGTTTGCGATGCTGCTTTGCCTTTTGGGCGTCCTGCTTCAGGATGCGTTCGATGAAAGTTTGCGCCTGCGCCTCATCGGAACCGATGCCCGAAAAACAGGGCACCGCAACAAGGCCCAGCGCAATCAGCGTGGTGAATGCACCCTTGCCGGGCAGGAAAAAAGACAAAGCCATTGACGCCTCATGAGTAGCGGATCCTCATGTCTAATGATGAAACAGCCAAGTGCGTTCCTTCACGCTTGATGGCAGGACGTAGCAAATGGTAGAAAAGACACCCTGCAGGCCGGTTTTTCAGGCTTTTTCGGCTCGTTGAGCTTGACAACATAATAGCTGCACGACTAAAAGCCGCCCATCGCTGGCGCGTTTTCGTGCCGGCGGTTCATTTGACGTGTCCCGTGGATGAGGATCGCTGCTGCGCGCTTCATCCTGTCAGTCCTCGAAACCGAGGGCAGAGGAGGGCGCGTTTCCTCCAGCGCCTCCGGGCGCTTTAACCTTTTGAAGGAAATGCGATGAGCAAGCGCGAATCCGCTAAGTACAAAATTGATCGCCGTCTTGGCGAAAACATCTGGGGTCGTCCGAAGTCCCCGGTCAACCGTCGTGAATATGGCCCGGGCCAGCACGGCCAGCGCCGCAAGGGCAAGCTGTCGGACTTCGGTGTACAGCTCCGCGCAAAGCAGAAGCTCAAGGGTTTCTACGGCGACATCTCCGAAAAGCAGTTCCGCAAGACCTACGAAGAAGCCGCTCGCCGCAAGGGCGACACCGGTGAAAACCTGATCGGTCTGCTGGAATCGCGTCTCGACGCAATCGTATATCGCGCCAAGTTCGTTCCGACGATCTTTGCTGCCCGCCAGTTCATCAACCACGGCCACGTGAATGTGAACGGTCGTCGCGTCAACGTCCAGTCCTACCGCCTGAAGGCCGGTGACATCGTTGAAGTCCGCGAAAAGTCGAAGCAGTTGGTTATCGTTCTCGAAGCTATTCAGCTCGCAGAACGCGATGTTCCTGACTACCTCGAAGTTGACCACAACAAGCTGGTTGCAACCTATTCCCGCGTTCCGACCCTTACGGATGTGCCTTACGCCGTCCAGATGGAACCGAACCTGGTCGTCGAATTCTACTCGCGTTAATATCAAGTGCGCTCAGGCGCGCTGGATCTATGCCGAAATCGAAAACCCGCGCTGTTGCTTGCAGCGCGGGTTTTCTTGTCTTTATCCCGGTACTTTGGCGATAGGGCCAGGGGGCCCAAGCGTATCATCGATCTGCCGATCTGAATGATAGGTCGCACATGCGGAAAGTGGCGTGCTGCACGCCAGAAGAATGACGGACAGAAACAATCTGCGGCGGATGATCCGCCTCGAATTTGCAATATCAAGCATTCAAATTTAATCCCTGAGTGGATGATTGCAGTCGTAAAGTAAAAGGCGACATCAGGCACTTGCGCTTTTTTGCCTGCAAAGAATTACAGTTTGCTGGTTTTCCCCGCGCTTGCTTTTGGGTATGAAGCCTGCAAGATCCTCAATTTTTCGGGAAGCACCATGAACGCTTTCGATCCAGATATTGCGCCGGATACTGTGGAAGACGCAGGCGGTGACGGCTGTCACCCGCTGTTTCGCGATGTCCCGACCACGGTCGAGTTCAACAAGCTACGCAAACGACTTTTGCGTCTCACGCGGCAAGCTATCGACGATTTTGCGATGGTGAAGCCCGGCGAGCGTTGGATGATATGCCTTTCAGGCGGAAAGGATTCCTATGGCCTGCTGGCGCTGCTGCTCGATCTCAAATGGCGCGGTCTGCTGCCGGTCGAGTTGCTGGCCGTCAATCTGGATCAGGGGCAACCGAATTTTCCCAAGCACATTCTGCCGGACTTCCTGAAACGGTATGAAATCGAACACCGTATCGAATATCAGGACACTTATTCGATCGTGACCAACAAGCTGCCTGAAACCAGCACCTATTGCTCGCTGTGCTCGCGTCTGCGTCGGGGGAACCTCTATCGCATCGCTCGTGAAGAGGGCTGTTCGGCCATCGTTCTTGGCCATCACCGGGAGGATATTCTCGAAACCTTCTTCATGAACCTGTTCCATGGCGGGCGCCTGGCTGCGATGCCGCCAAAGCTTTTGAACGACGAAGGGGATCTGATGGTATTCCGGCCGCTGGCTTATGCGGCGGAAGACGATCTCGAAAAGTTTGCGACCGCAATGCAGTTTCCGATTATTCCGTGCGATCTGTGCGGCAGTCAGGAAGGGCTTCAGCGCAATGCGATGAAGGCCATGCTGACCGATATCGAGAAGCGTATGCCGGGCCGCAAGGACACGATGATCCGCGCGATGACGAATGTGCGTCCAAGCCATCTGCTGGATCGCAAGCTGTTCGACTTTGCAGGGCTGATGGCGAATAATGTGGGAGAGGGTGATCATGCGGTTTGATGAAGGACAGATGGACTGGTTGGCGGATTTGCTTGCAGATGCGGCTCGCCAGGAAATCATGCCCCGGTTTCGTCGGTTGGATGCTGGCGATATCCGACAGAAGACTTCACCCGCCGATCTGGTAACAGAGGCGGATGTGAATGCAGAACGGCTGATCACAGCCAAGCTCAAAGAGCGTTTCGCCGATGCAGTGATCGTCGGCGAGGAGGCCTGCTCGGACAATCCGGCCCTGCTTGCTGGTCTCGATGATGCGGAGCTTGCTTTCACGATCGACCCGGTCGATGGCACCTTCAACTTTGCATCCGGCGTTCCGCTCTTCGGCGTGATGCTTGCGGTTGTGTCGAAAGGCGAAACGGTTGCCGGTATCATTCATGATCCTGTCGGAAATGACTGGATCATGGCTTCAAAGGGTGGCGGAAGCTACATCCGTCACGCCAATGGGGATGTAAGCAAGGTCAGCGTTGCCGAACCCGCCTCGATCAACCAGATGACTGGCTCGGTTTCCTGGCAATATACGGACGAACCGATGCGGTCGCGTCTGGCGCGCAATCATACGAAATTTCTGTCGCAGGTCGGCTATCGCTGCGCAGCGCACGAGTATCGCATCATCGCGACCGGTGGGGCGCATTTTGCCGTCTACAACAAGCTCATGCCTTGGGACCATCTTCCAGGAGCGTTGATCCACCAAGAAGCTGGCGGTTATCTCGCACGGTGGGACGGAAGCGCATATTTGCCCTCTCACACGGGTGGTGGGCTTTTGGTGGCACCGAGCAAGGATAGCTGGCAGTCCATTCAGGCTGCACTCTGGGAGGATTAGCAGCGCCTCGGGCCAGCTTGTGTTTTTGGCATCTGGGCACTATATTGGCGGAGTGGGTTGGAAGCGCGAACTCCCAACCCGTTTCGCTTAGATAAAGAGTCTGACCCGCACGTAGCATTGCCAGCCCGTGCGGGTTTTCTTTATCGTCAGCGTGATACTCACGGGTATGAAACCCATTTGTGTCACTCCGGTTCGAGAGCAAAGCTCTTGCCAAAGTCGGGGTGGCTTATCCTCCCCGATGCGCCTGCTGGCCGGCGCGTTCTGCTTTTGCTCCCGAAACACCAACTGATAGCATGTGTATGGCATAAGAAAAGCCCGCTAACTATGAGCGGGCTTTGATTGTTTATTCCTGATGTATAATTAGATTACGTGTTCGGCGGGCGGGTTCTGCACCCTGAACAACCGGCCGCGTTCGGCTATCAGCACACAGCCGAGGGCGACAAATCCGAGCACGCAATAGCCGGTTGCGACCGGCGTGGTTGTGCCGTCGAAGGCCTGGCCGATGATAGCGCCCAATGCCGCGCCGATCACGGTTTGGGCAAAGCCCAGAACGGAGGAGGCCGTCCCTGCAACCTCACCGAGCGGCTCCATTGCCAGCGCATTGAAGTTGGCGGTCACAAGGCTGAACGAGAACATGATGGTCATATAGATCGCCATCAGGATCGGGAAGGGAACCGGGCCCTCCATCGTGGCTGAGAGAACCATCCACAAAAGGCTGAACCCGGTGAAGACCAGCAGCATGGTTTGGGAAATGCGTCGCATGCCGTAGCGGCCGACCAGACGCGAGTTCATGAATGAGGCAAGCGCCAGTGTCATGGCAACAGCGGCGAAAGCCAATGGGAACAAGGCGCCGAGCTTGTAAATATCGACGAAGATCTGCTGCGCCGAATTGATGTAGCCAAACAGCGCGCCGAGGATGAACGATGTGCCCAGCATGTAGAACAGGGCGACGCGGTTCGAAAGAACGATCCCGAATCCACCGATCACACTCTTTACGGTCAATGGACGACGATTGGACGCCGGCAGCGTTTCTGGCAACCGAAAAAAGGCCCAGATACCGACGGCAAGCGCCATGACGGCCATAGACAGGAAGATCAGGTGCCATTCGCCGAAAAGCATGATGAGCTGGCCAGTTGCAGGTGCAACGACAGGCAGGATCATGAAAACCATCATGACGAGCGACATGACCTCAGCCATCTGACGGCCGGCGAACTTGTCGCGGACCACGGATACCGCAATCACGCGGGTGGCGGCAGCGCCAAGCCCTTGGAGTACGCGCAGGATGATAAGCGTCGTGAAATCGGTAACGATGGCCGCTCCCAGAGCTGCCAGAATGTAAATGACGAGCCCGCCGAACAGCGGCAGCCTGCGACCGAAGCGGTCGCTCAGCGGTCCATAGAACAGTTGCGAAACACCAAAGCCGAGCAGATAGGCGGTGATGACGAACTGGACATGATTTTCGGACTGGATGCCAAGGCTTGCACCGATCTGCGGCAAGCCGGGCAGCATGATATCGACTGCCAGCGCATTGATGGCCATGATCGCTGCAATGAGCGCGATGAATTCTCCACGCCCACGCATGGAGGCCTTCTGGTCCGGGGAACCGTTCTTGATGTCGAGCGGCATGACTGGCATTCCTTGGCAAAGTGACGCATCGCGTCTGAAAGACACGATGCGAACGACAAAATTTAGAAAGCAGAAGCCGACAGATGGAAGTCTGTCGTTGAAGCATCTAGCAAACGCAAAAGGCGCCGTAGAACGGCGCCTTTGGAAAAAAGGTGAGGCTAATAAAACCGTATAACCGGCAATTAATCCTCAAGCAGCCTTGGTGGCAATACCCTTATCGGTAAAAAGCGCCTGTAATTCGTTCGATTGGAACATTTCGCGCACAATATCGCAGCCGCCGACAAATTCGCCCTTCACATAGAGCTGAGGAATGGTTGGCCAGTTGGAGTATTCCTTGATGCCCTGACGGAGTTCATCAGAGGACAGGACGTTGACGCCTTTGTAATCCACGCCGAGATAGTCGAGGATCTGGACCACCTGACCGGAGAAACCACACTGCGGGAAACCTGGCGTGCCCTTCAAGAAAAGCACGACGTCGTTGGTCTTTACTTCATTGTCGATGAAATCGTTGATGCCGGTCATTTGCGGTCCTTTCCAAGCACAATCCCGAAAAGTTGCCTGACTTTTCGGACAGGATTATGCGCTAAACAAATACGCCGAGGCAAATTTCGGCGTAAACTGGGAGGTCTTCCCCAATATAGTCATTTGTATGCTGGTAACCACCCTGTTCGGGCGAAAGCAAGTTAAATGCTTAAGAAATCCGTATTCAGGGGAGCAGCATCTTGCCGCAGCAGGATTTGCTCGTCGAAATGGGGCTCCCCCAAACGGCCTTCCGTTATTCCGGTACGCCGGTCTGCAAGGCGAGTGCGTGAAGCACGCCGCCCATATTGCCCTTCAGCGCATCATAGACCATCTGGTGCTGCTGCACACGGGACTTGCCACGGAAACTTTCCGCGACCACCTCGGCGGCATAATGATCTCCGTCTCCGGCAAGGTCGCGGATCGTCACCTTTGCGTCGGGAATTCCTTCGCGTATCAGTTTTTCGATCTCATGTGCGTCCATAGCCATGTAAAATCTCCCGCCGTTTCCGGCATCTTCTTATCATTTTATCGAATCGTAACGCACCATCGTGGAACGTCAACAAACATCTGTCTAACGCTTAAATAGCCGACAAGCAAACCGCCCGGACGGGGTTTCCATCCGGGCGGCAATTAGAGCATTTCCAGCAAAAGTGCGAAGCGCCTTCGCGGGGAAATCAGTCCACTGGACTGATTTCTTATCCCGCTTCGATGCGTCGGATAATGCGTAAAACAAAGAGTTCAGGTGCAAGAAATACGATCAGTTATCGCTAACCGGTTCGCCACTCATAAAGCCGGGGAACCAGCCTTCAAAGGCGTCAGTCAGATCGGCAACGCTGACATCAACAATGCTGCCTATCTTCAAGCGGTCACCACCAACGGTGCCGAGTACACGGAACGGGATGCCTGCGCCTTCGGCATTGAGGGCAATGAGCTTTGCCATTTCCGCCGTGGCCGCGACGACATAGCGCGCCTGATCTTCACCGAAAAGGACTGCGTGCGGCAGGCCGTCGCCCGCATCGAGTTCTGCACCCTTGCCGGATTTGATCGCCATTTCGGCAACGGCAATCGCCAGACCGCCATCGGAGAGGTCATGACAGGCCGTAACCTGACCGTTGCGGATAGCCGAACGGACGAACTCGCCGTTACGCTTTTCAAGCGCAAGGTCGACAGTAGGGGCAGGGCCATCGGCACGGTCGAACAGATCGCGCAGGTAAACCGACTGGCCGAGATGCGTGCCGTCGCCGCCAAGCAGAACCAGCGTATCACCGTCCTGCATGCCGCCAATCTTGGCTGTTTGCGACCAATCTGGAATGAGGCCGACACCGGCAATGGTCGGCGTTGGCAGGATGGCCTGACCGTTGGTCTCGTTATAGAGCGAGACATTGCCCGAAACGATCGGGAAATCGAGTGCGCGGCAGGCTTCGCCAATGCCTTCGATGGCCTTGACGAGCTGGCCCATGATTTCCGGCTTTTCGGGATTGCCGAAGTTCAGGTTATCGGTCGAAGCCAGCGGCTCTGCGCCGGTCGCGGTGATGTTGCGCCAGCATTCGGCCACAGCCTGCTTGCCGCCTTCGAACGGATCGGCTTCGCAATAGCGCGGCGTCACATCCGACGAGAAGGCGAGCGCCTTGGTTTCATGGCCTTCAACGCGGATCACACCGGCATCGCCGCCGGGAACCTGTAGCGAGTTGCCCTGAATGAGCGTGTCATACTGTTCATAGACCCAGCGACGGGACGAAAGATCCGGCGAACCGATCAGCTTGAGAAGTGCTGCCGAATAGTCTTCCACCTGCGGCACGTTGCTTGCGGGAAGCGGTGCGTGCTTGCCCGGCTCCATCCACGGACGATCATATTCCGGCGCTTCGTCACCCAGATCCTTGATCGGCAGGTTGGCGACTTCTTCACCCTGATGAATGACACGGAAACGCAGATCGTCGGTGGTCTTGCCGACAATGGCGAAGTCGAGACCCCACTTGCGGAAGATCGCCTGCGCTTCAGCTTCCTTCTCCGGCTTCAGAACCATGAGCATACGCTCCTGGCTTTCCGAAAGCATCATTTCATAGGCCGTCATGTTCACTTCGCGGACGGGAACATGGTCGAGAATGAGTTCAATGCCGAGGTCGCCCTTGGCGCCCATTTCGACAGCCGAGCAGGTGAGACCGGCTGCACCCATATCCTGAATGGCGATGACCGCACCGGAGGCCATCAGCTCAAGACAAGCTTCGAGCAGGCACTTTTCGGTAAAGGGATCGCCGACTTGAACGGTGGGGCGCTTTTCTTCGATCGACTCGTCGAATTCAGCTGATGCCATGGTTGCGCCGCCGACACCGTCGCGGCCCGTCTTGGCACCCAGATAGACGACCGGCAGGCCGACGCCCTTGGCTTCTGACAGGAAGATGCCATCATGTTTGGCAAGACCGGCAGCGAAGGCATTGACCAGAATGTTGCCGTTATAACGCTTGTCGAAGTTCACTTCGCCGCCAACGGTCGGTACACCAAAGGCATTGCCGTAACCGCCGACACCGGACACGACGCCGGATACCAGGTGACGGGTCTTCGGATGGTCAGGTTCGCCAAAGCGCAGCGCGTTCATCGCCGCAACCGGACGCGCGCCCATGGTGAAAACGTCGCGCAAAATGCCGCCGACGCCGGTTGCCGCACCCTGATAGGGCTCGATATAGGACGGGTGGTTGTGGCTTTCCATTTTGAAGACGACGCAATCGCCATCACCGATGTCCACCACGCCTGCATTTTCGCCGGGACCCTGAATAACACGTGGTCCGGTTGTCGGAAGCGTGCGAAGCCATTTCTTGGAAGACTTGTAGGAGCAGTGCTCGTTCCACATGGCCGAGAAAATCCCAAGCTCTGTGAAGGTGGGCTCGCGTCCGATCAGTTCAAGAATGCGCTGATACTCGTCCGGCTTGAGGCCGTGGGATTCGATGAGTTCCGGCGTGATGTCGCGCTTATTGGAAATAGTCATGGAAATGGGCAACCCCGTCGCAGGCTGTGGCACCCAAAAACCTTCCGCCGAAGGCTGGGCATCTAAGGTTTCAAGGGGCCTCTTTAACCTAACTCTGTTGGAAGCGCGACAGGAAAATACCGCTTTCCCAGCCTCAATCGTATATCAATTACGATAAAACGAAACCAAGTCCGTCATACACTGCCTTCATATCCCGCTTGTTCGTTTTCGAGCAGTCGCCGCAGGGTCAAAAAGCCGTTCTCGACCACTTCGCGATCGGCGGGCGAGGAAAAGGCAACGCGAACCCGGTGATAGACCTGCTCGACACGGCCCGCTTTGAACTCGTCCTCGTCATCGATCAGAATGCCGCTTTCATAGGCCGCGGCCTTGAAGGTTCCCGAAAGCCATGGTTCCGGCAAACCCATCCAGAGAAATGGAATGGTGGGTTTGGAAACGAAATCGAAACCGCTGAAGATTGTGCGGGCCATTTCCTCACGCATAACGGTTTCTGCACGGCATTTGCCATGAATGGCGTCGGCCTCGCCGGACAACACAAGCTGGGCACCGGTTTCGGCGAGCAGGAATGCTGCTCCGCCTGTGACCATCTTGTGCGTGACCTTCACACGTTGAGCACAATGCGCAGGGCAGGCGACCCAGCCGCTGCGTATCCCAGCCGCAACGGCTTTCGACAGGCCAGAGACGACGAATGTGCGTTCAGGCGCAAAACTTGCCAAGGGTGGAATCTGGCTGTCGCACATGACACCATAGATATCGTCTTCGATCAGCCAGACATTGTAACGCCTTGCTATGTCGGCGATTGCGCGACGCCGTTCTTCCGGCATGACAGATAGTGTCGGATTGTGCAGTGTGGGCATCAGAAAGGCGAGTGTCGGATGCTGCTGGCGACAGGCGCGTTCGAATTCTTCCGGGATCAGACCATATTCATCGAGACTTGCCTGAATGGTACGGCGCCCGAGAAGGCGCACGGAGCGGCTGATCTGCGCATAAGTGAGATTTTCGAACAGGATGCGATCACCTGGATTCGTAAAAGCCGTGATGATGGCAATGCTTGCAGCCTGTGCACCATTGGTGACGACAATGTTGTCGAGATCCGGCCGCCAGTCCGCTCGCGAAAGCCATTTTTGCCCGGCTTCCAGCCAGTGTTGCGGAAAATAACGCGAATAGCTCGCAATATCCTGCGGAAAATCCCGGTGAACGTCGGCGTTGATTTTGGCCAGAACTTCGTGCTGGCCGACATCCGGAGCAGCAGTCGTGTCGAAACGTATTTTCCCCGAGGGAACATCGGCGGGCTTTGTACCAGCGATACCGGAGGCGGTGAGCGCGTTGTCTGCAGGTTCTTCGCCCAGGACATAGGTTCCGCGACCGACTTCGCCTGTCACAAGGCCACGCTCATGGGCCAGGGCATAGGCACGACCGATTGTACCGATTGTTACCTTCAAGTCAAATGCCAGATTGCGTTGCGGTGGCAACTTGGTGCCCGTTGGCAATCCGCCATTCCCGATTGCCTCTTCGATGGCATCGGCAAGCTGCAGGTAAAACGGACCGGATTTACCGGCAAGGTCTGGAATCCAATTTGTCATGGTGACAACTTATAAATTGTACCTATTGCCAAGTCAATTATAGAGTCAATTCGTCGCTACTTGGTGACAATGCAGACATCGAGCCAAACATACGGTTTGCCTCGACTGCTTCCCAGCTCCCAACTGGCCCAACTGGCAATGAAATGGACCGAGCCAATGTTCTACTTCAGACCGCAGACCGAGACAATAGATACAATTCTCCCCGTTCCGGTGGCAGATAGCATCACAGACTTGCCAAAAGGATTGCAGGTCAATCTGACAACGGCCTCCCGGCCACAAGTCGGATATATAAGCCGCTTTTTAGACTGGGTGTCTTATCGAATGATGCTACGACGCAGCCGGATCGCCTTGAGTGAACTGACAGACGATCAGTTGCGCGATATCGGACTGCAGCGCGAAGAGGCAGAGCGCGAAGCGCGCAAAGTGCGATTTCATCTGCGTTAAACCATGTCGCGGAAAACTGGCCTCCACTTTTCCGCGACATGCTCTGGTTTTACTGGCAGCCGCTCTGGCCCGAAGCCCAGCGGTTGACGTCGGCGGCGATCCGGCCGCCATGGCTTTCCTGCATCATGGGTCCGAAGGCCTCGACGCGTGCCGGATTGCCCTGAGCGTGCACGACGAGCAGCGGACGTGATGCCGGATTACGGGCAGGAACGACCAGAATGCGCGGACGTCCGGTAAAGGAATTCAGTTCCGGCGCAAGCGTATAGCCACGGAAATCCTTGTCCTTGGATTTGAACCAGCAGCTATTTGCTGCCAGCGCGATGCGCTCCATGGTTGGCAGTGCCGCCTTGCTGGCGTCGACGGCGATGGGCCCCGTGGGCTTGCTGGAAGTGCAGGCTGCAAGCAATGCAATGGCCGGGAGGGCCAGAAGAGCGAAAGTCTTGGTCTTCAAGGGGGGGCTCCGATAGTGCGCGCCTTCAAAAAGGCACGCATGAGAGGTGGGCGGGAGGAATATGTCAGGCAAGTTGCGGCATGAAAGCCTTCAGTCCGTCGCTCATCTCGTTCCAGATGCGCTCAAAAACCGGGTGCTGTTTTGCCTTTACTGCATATGCATCGAATTTCGGGAATTCGTCCAGCAAATCTGCTCTGCCCGAGAGCTTCTTCAACGGCTCCATCAGAAAGCGCACCGGCAAGAGCCAGCAATCTGCAAGGGTTGGTTCGTCTCCAGCCGCATAGGCCTTGTCCGAGAGACGGCTTTCGACCACTTTCAGGCCGGTATGCATCTTGTCGAACAGACGCTCGATGCTGGCATTGTCGCGTTCTGGTTTGCTCAGCAGGACGAACAGCTTCATCGCCGGTCCAAGCACTTCCAGTTCTGTCACGCGGGCCAACAGGCGTGCGAGTGCGCGTTCGCGCGGCGTGCCGGGCAGTACGGATACTTCCGGAAAATGGTCTTCAAGATATTCGGCGATCACCGCTCCCTCGAACAGCGTCTCGCCGGAGCTGGTAATCAGTACCGGTACGCGGCGGAGTGGCGTGACATTGCCGAAATCGGCCGGAAACGGGTAGGGCAGGTTCATCGGCTTGAATGGCAGGTCCTTCAGGTAAAGAACCCCACGGACAAAGGCCGAGTAAGGGGAAAGAGGGCGTGAATAAAGCTGCATGAATGAAGTTCCCCTGATTCGTTATCGCTAAAATGTGCGAGGCATTTCCAGCAAAAATGTGAACTCTCTTGCTTGGATAGCGCATGAAACAAATATGGGGCGATCCCGACGCTTCCTCTGCCGTTGGGACCCTCCCGAAGCCAAGCTGCCACGAAATCTGTTGCTTTGCCAGTGCAGTTTTGCGGCGAAACAAGCGCAACAAAAAAGGCGGCTCGATTGGAGCCGCCTTTTCCGTTTATCAATTTGCTAGCTTACGCCGCGATGCCGAGCGCACCTGCGAAAAGCGCCCGACCGTCGTCACCGCCGTGGGCTGCTTCGATCAGGTTTTCCGGATGCGGCATCATGCCCAGCACATTGCCGCGTGCATTGACGATACCGGCAATGTCGTTGACCGATCCGTTCGGATTGGTGCCCTCGGCGTAGCGGAACACAACCTGGCCTTCACCTTCGATGCGCTTCAGCGTTTCGGCGTCGGCGAAATAATTGCCGTCATGATGCGCGACCGGGCAGCGAATGATCTGGCCCGGCTTGTAGCCGCGCGTGAACGACGTGTTGGCGTTGGTTACTTCAAGCTTCACTTCGCGGCAGACGAACTTCAGCGAAGCGTTGCGCATCAATGCACCCGGCAGGAGCCCGGCTTCGACGAGGATCTGGAAACCGTTGCAAACGCCCATGACCATGACGCCCTTATCGGCCTTCTCGCGAACGGCCTGCATCACCGGCATACGGGCTGCAATTGCGCCGCAACGCAGATAGTCACCATAGGAGAAGCCGCCCGGAATCAGGATCAGGTCCACATCGTCGGGAATGCTGGTGTCGGTCTGCCAGACGGTTACCGGAGCCTGCCCGGTAATCTTGGTGAGCGCCGCGATCATGTCGCGATCACGATTGAGACCGGGAAGGAGAATGACTGCGGATTTCATGGCGTCTGCTTCCTTTACTGGGCTCAGGCGATGGCGATGGAATAGTCTTCGATCACTGTGTTGGCGAGCAGCTTTTCGCACATGGCCTTCAGGTCGGCTTCGGCCTTGCTCTTGTCGGAGCCATTCAGTTCGAGATCGAAAACCTTGCCCTGACGGGCCGAGTTGACGCCGTCGAAACCGAGGCTGCCGAGCGCGCCGACAATGGCCTTGCCCTGCGGGTCGAGAACGCCGTTTTTCAGTGTAACGGTGACGCGTGCCTTGATCACTCTATAGTTCCTGCAATTTTAGAACGAATGAAACAGCCCGAAAGGCTTATTCTGGCATGATCCTATCCGAAAACCGTGTCCACTTTTCGGGATCATGCCCTTTCGGGCTGGGCGGATCATTTTACTTTACAAGCGTGGGGCCGGCTGGGCGAGGCGTGTCGTTCTCGTTCATGATGCCGAGACGGCGTGCCACTTCCTGATAGGCCTCGACCAGTCCGCCCATATCGCGGCGGAAACGGTCCTTGTCGAGCTTGTCATTGGTGGTGATGTCCCAAAGACGTGCCGAGTCCGGCGAGATCTCGTCGGCGACGACGATGCGCATCATGTCGCCTTCCCACAAACGTCCGCATTCCATCTTGAAGTCGACAAGCTGGATGCCGATGCCGAGGAACAGGCCGGTGAGGAAGTCGTTGACGCGGATGGCGAGCGCCATGATATCGTCGATTTCCGGCGGGCTTGCCCAACCGAAGGCCGTGATATGCTCTTCGGTGACCATCGGGTCGTCGAGCGCGTCGGCCTTGTAGTAGAACTCGATGATCGAGCGCGGCAGGACGGTGCCTTCTTCAAGGCCAAGGCGCTTGGCAAGCGAACCGGCTGCGACGTTGCGCACAACCACTTCAAGCGGAATGATTTCCACTTCCTTGATCAACTGCTCACGCATGTTGAGGCGGCGGATGAAGTGCGTTGGGATGCCAATGCGGTTGAGCTGGGTAAAAATATGTTCAGAAATGCGGTTGTTCAGCACGCCTTTTCCGTCGATGACTTCATGCTTCTTTGCATTGAAAGCGGTTGCGTCATCTTTGAAAAATTGGACGAGCGTACCGGGTTCAGGGCCTTCATAAAGAATCTTGGCCTTGCCCTCGTAAATACGGCGGCGACGGTTCATGGCTTTTCTCGGATTTCCATATTTATGGTGATCGGCTCGAAGCCGCTATTCTCGCGGGCTACCTATAGCAATTGTGGGCTTTTAACAATCCTGCTTTGTGCCCGTTCCCCCGTTTTCGATGTTTCTGATCGAAGTTTATGCATGAGTCGCAAGAAAGTAGTCTTTAGCTCTTGTATAATCTTGCGCCCCTTGCCAGCTTTAGGCAAGAGAACGGATGACGATCTCTTCTAACTTGGAAGTCTGGGAGCTTAATGAATGACCACTGGCATGGATGATCGCCGCGACGCTTTTGAAAAGAAATTCGCGCTTGATGCGGAACTGCGCTTCAAGGCGGAGGCACGCCGCAACAAGCTTCTGGGACTCTGGGCCGCTGACCAGCTTGGCAAGAAGGATGCGGACGCCGAAGCCTATGCCAAGGAAGTCGTTGCCGCTGACTTTGAGGAAGCTGGTGATGAGGATGTTTTCCGCAAAATTCGCGCTGATTTCGACGCGGCGAGCGTTAGCGTAAACGATGAAGCAATCCGCGAAAAGATGTTCGCTTTCCTTGAGGAAGCCGTTCGTCAGGTGAAGCAGGATTGATGAATGAATCAGGGCGGAGGTACCGGTGGTATGTCCGCCCTGAACTTATGAAATGAAGGAAATTCGGATGTCGTTGTCTTCGCGCCTTCGCGCCGGTGAAACTGTGCTTTCCGCATGGTCGTCGCTGCCTGAACCCCTGACGGTTGAAATTCTCGCACACAGCGCCTTCGACGCCGTCACGCTGGACATGCAGCACGGCGGACATGATGAATCGAGCATTCTGCGCTCGCTTGGCCTGATCCTGAATGCTGGCAAGCCGCCAGTTGTGCGCATTCCTGTCGGCCGTTTCGACATGGCGAGCCGCGCCCTTGATTTCGGCGCGCAGGCCGTCATCGCTCCGATGATCAATTCTGTCGAGGATGCCCGCAGGTTTGCAGCCGCCATGAAGTATCCGCCGGTGGGCGAGCGCTCATGGGGAGTATTCAGGGCAAATGCAGATTATGGGGCGCCTGGCTCCAATGACTATCTGACGACCGCAAATCATGACACGCTTGCTTTCGCGATGATCGAAACGCGCGATGCCTATGATGCGCTGGATGCCATTCTGGATGTTCGCGGCATTGACGGTGTTTTTGTGGGACCGGCTGATTTCTCCATTGCATGGAGCAACGGGCGAGAGGCCAATCCCAATTCTGATGCGATTGTGGAGCCGATCGGCAATATTGCGCGCAAGGCCGCCGCAGCAGGAAAGATCGCAGGCATCTATTCGCCTTCGCCGGAATTTGCGCGCCGTTATATTCCGCTCGGCTTCCGCTTCCTGACGCTCAGCAATGATGGCGGCTATATCCGGCTTGCAGCGGAAACACTGACGAAAGCGGTTCGTGACTAGAGCATTTCCAGCAAAAGTGCGAAGCGCCTTCGCGGGGAAATCAGTCCACTGGACTGATTTCTTATCCCGCTTCGATGCGTCGGATAATGCGTGAAAACAAATAGATAGAGCGGTTCCGACGATTCCATTTAAACCGGAACCGCTCTAAGTCCATCGCAAGATACGAATAAGAAAAGGCGGGCTTGTGACCCGCCTTTTTCATTCAGTCTGAATAAGCATCAATGATGCTTCGGCGCCTGTAGCTGCGTCATGAATTCTGCGAATACCATCGAGCCTTCCGGCCACGGTCCATGTCCGGATTCCGAGTTGATATGCCCGGATTCACCAGCATCAATCAGCATTGCGCCCCAATCCTTGACCACATCTTCCGCAGCTTCGAAGCTGGAGAAGGGATCGTTGCGACTGACCACCGTGATGGTCGGGAAGGGCAGCCGTTCACGCGGATAGGGACCGAAGGTCATCAGGTGCTTGGGACGGATAGCTTTGTTCGAGACATCTGGCGGGGCGACAAAGAATGCGCCTGCAATCTTATGCTGGATATGCGGCATGGCATGAACGGCAGTTGCGACGCCGAGCGAATGCGCGACGAGCACGATAGGCTTCGTCGCAGCATTTGCAGCCTTGACGACTTCGCCAATCCAATCTTCGCGAACAGGCTTGGTCCATTCCGCCTGCTGGACGCGCCGCGCGGTCGAGAGTTTACTTTCCCAACGAGTCTGCCAGTGGTCCGGGCCGGAATTGGTATAGCCGGGAATGATGAGGATATCTGCGTCTTTGACTTTCATGACTTCCCATTTAGAGAGGCTTTGTGACTTCTTCAAGCGGTCCTGTTGTGTCAGCATTGCATAGAGGGCATGCGAATGATGAACAGCCTGTTCGCTGATCGCGATCTTGTGAAACACGCCCCAAATGGCGATGTTTGGGCAAGATTTGAAATGCGACGGAGATGATGACATGACAATCAGCAGACGTAAGATCCTCGGCGCTGCCGGGACTGCTGTCATGGCTAATATTCTTGCCGCTCGCGCAGAAATGCCGTCGAAGGAGGGCGATATGACACAGCATTTGAGAGCAACGGCAGTTGAAACCGAACGTCCGGTTGCTCCGCTTCCATTCGCAATGACAACGCCGATGCGTGTGGCCCGCGTTGGCCTCAAGGCACGCGATGCCGAGACATTGGCCGAATACTATCGCGATGTCGTGGGCTTGCGCGAAATGGCCCGTCGCGGCGCATCAATTGTATTGGGCGCGGGCGATCGCGAACTGATGGAAATCGAACAGTTTTCGGCCGCCAGGCCGGACGATCCGCGCAGCGCCGGCCTTTATCACACTGCGTTCCTGCTGCCGACGCGAGGAGACCTCGCGCGCTGGTCGCGCCGCGCCATCGACAAGCAATTGCCGGTCAGCGGCGCATCGGACCACAAGGTGAGCGAAGCGATCTATCTGACCGATCCCGAGGGCAATGGCATTGAAATCTATTCAGACCGTCCGAACAATGAGTGGCAATGGAATGGCGACCGCGTCGCCATGACCACCGATCCGCTCGATGTTGGAAATCTGCTCGATGTCATCAAGCGCGAGGGTGGGGAATGGGACGGCGCACCGCAGAACACTGTGGTTGGTCACGTTCATCTGCGCGTCGGCAATGCCCATGAAGCCGAAACCTTCTGGCATAATGAACTCGGTCTCGAAACTGTTCAAACCTATGGTGATCGGGCAGTGTTCATGTCCACCGGGCGTTACCACCACCATATCGCTGCCAATGCCTGGCAGAGTGCCGGTGCGGGCAAGCGTGACGAGGATCGGACTGGCCTCGGCTGGGTTGAGTTGGAAGACACGCGTGGGGGCAACAACAGCACGTTTGTTGACCCGTGGGGCAACGTGGTCAACACGATCAAGACCAAGGCGTAACAGCCGATTTTCAGAATGTAAAAAAGCCCCATGTTTTCATAAGCATGGGGCTTTTTCCTGTTTCCGTGCTTCCTCCCTCACCCTGAGGAGCCGTTGAAAACGGCGTATCATCCTGAGCCTGTCGAAGGATCGAAGGGCTGAGGGAGGGGTGGTCAGCGCACTTCAACCAAAGACGCGCTTGAAAATCGTATCTACATGCTTGGTGTGGTAGCCGAGATCGAATTTCTCGCGGATCTGTTCTTCGGAGAGAGCCGCGCGCACTTCCTGATCTGCCAGCAGTTCCTCAAGGAAGTCCGCGCCGTGTTCCCAGACTTTCATGGCATTGCGCTGCACGAGACGGTAGGCGTCTTCGCGCGATACACCTGCCTGCGTCAGTGCCAGAAGCACGCGCTGGGAGTGCACGAGACCGCGGAACTTGTTCATGTTCTTGAGCATATTGTCCGGGTAGATCACCAGCTTTTCGACGACGCCAGCCAGACGGTTGAGCGCGAAATCGAGGGTGATGGTGGTGTCCGGGCCAATGGCACGCTCGACGCTCGAATGCGAAATATCGCGTTCATGCCAGAGAGCGACATTCTCCATGGCTGGCGTGACAGACATGCGCACAAGACGGGCGAGGCCGGTCAGGTTTTCGGTCAGAACCGGATTGCGCTTGTGCGGCATGGCCGACGAACCCTTCTGGCCCGGAGAGAAAAACTCTTCGGCTTCCAGAACTTCCGTCCGCTGCATGTGGCGGATTTCGATCGCGACATTCTCTATGGACGACGCAATGACGCCGAGCGTCGCGAAGAACATCGCATGACGGTCGCGAGGAATGACTTGCGTGGAAACCGGTTCCGCTTCCAGACCGAGCTTGGCGCAGACATATTCCTCGACGCGCGGGTCGATATTGGCGAAGGTGCCAACAGCGCCCGATATGGCGCCCGTCGCAATCTCCGCGCGTGCTGCGACAAGGCGGGCGCGGTTGCGCTGCATTTCAGCATAGAAGCGTGCGAAGGTCAGGCCCATCGTGGTCGGTTCGGCGTGGATGCCATGGCTGCGGCCGATGCGCACCGTGTCCTTGTGTTCGAAAGCACGGGTCTTGAGCGCTGCCAGTACGCGGTCCATATCGGTAAGCAACAGATCAGCAGCGCGGACAAGCTGGACGTTGAGTGTGGTGTCGAGCACATCCGAGGATGTCATGCCTTGATGCACAAAACGGCTGTCAGGACCAATGAACTCGGCCAGATGCGTCAGGAAGGCAATGACGTCGTGCTTGGTGACGGCCTCGATTTCGTCGATACGGGCGACGTCGAATTTCGCCACGCTACCCTTTTCCCAGATGGTCTTTGCCGCTTCCTTTGGAATGACGCCGAGTTGCGCAAGCGCTTCGCAGGCATAGGCTTCGATTTCGAACCAGATGCGAAACTTCGTTTCGGGCGACCAGATGGCGACCATTTCAGGCCGGGAATAGCGCGGGATCATGGGTGCATCCTGTAGAAAGAGGGGTGTCTAATTTTTGCGGGCGGCTTCAGCCGCTGCTCGAATGGCGTCGATATTGGCGCGATAGGATTCGACAGAATTGCCTTTGTAAACCGCTGAACCGGCCACAAGAATGTTGGCGCCAGCGGCAACGACCGAGCCTGCAGTTTCCGGCGTAATGCCGCCATCGACTTCAATGTCGATAGGGCGGTTGCCGACCATTTCGCGCACACGTTTGATTTTGTCGAGCATCGGCGCAATGAATTTCTGGCCGCCAAAGCCCGGATTGACCGTCATGACGAGGACGAGATCGACATCTTCGATAACATTCGTCAGTGCTTCGGCAGGTGTTGCCGGGTTAAGCGCCAGACCGGCCTTCTTGCCCAGAGCGCGGATCGATTGCAGCGAACGATGTGTGTGCGGACCAGCTTCGGCGTGAATTGTGATGAGATCGCAGCCAGCTTCGGCAAACGGTTCCAGATATGGGTCGCAGGGCGCAATCATCAGATGCGCATCGAAGAAAGCCTTCGTGCGCGGGCGTATCGCCTTCACCACCTGCGGACCGAAAGTGATGTTCGGCACAAAATGCCCGTCCATGACGTCGATATGCACCCAATCGGCGCCGGCTTCCAGCACGGCGTCGACTTCTTCACCAAGACGGGCGAAATCGGCGGACAGAATGGACGGGGCGATGGCGATAGGGCGCATGATGGTCTCCCAGAGCATTTCCAGCAAAAGTGCGAAGCGGTTTTGCGTCGGATAATGCGTAGAAATAAAAGATTGAGCAGCGTGGCTTGCCCGTATCATATGAGCAGCAAAAATCCTATCCCCAGCGCTTGTGGAACCACATCCACTGGCCGGGATATTCGCGGACCCATGTCTCGACGGTATCGTTGAGCAATTGTGCAGTGGCGTCGATGTCAATCTGGCCCTTATCGTCGCGCGGCAGTTCCATGCGCTCATGGAGTTCGAGACGGTAGCGCCCTCCGGGCAGGCGGATACAGCGCGCCGGATAGACATCGCAATCATATTGCCGTGCAAGTTTGGCCAGCAGCGGATTGGTTTTCACCGGGCGATTGAAGAATGTCGACGGTACGCCACGCGAGAATTTCTGGTCGACAAGCATGCCGACATTGCCGCCATCGCCCAGAATACCTGCCAATGCCCACGCTGCTCCTGCCTTCGAAGGCACGAGATGGCCCATATTGGTATGGCGGGCCTTCAGAACCTTTTTGGCGACATAGGGATTGTTCGGCGGACGAAACAGGGCGGTGACATTCAGGCCGAACGTGGCGGCGCAAATCGGCAGAAGCTCGAAATTGCCGGTATGGGCGGTGAAGAAGATATGCGGCTTCTTCTCGTCGCGTAGGCGTTCAAAGATCGGAATGCCTTCCACTTCGACGAGCCCCGGCTTTGTGGCATGGGGATCGAAGTCAAAGATGGCATCGAGGAAAATGTATTCTGCCAGAAGACGCGCCATGGAATCCCACATGTCGCGCGCGATCTCTTCGATCTCGGCGTCGCTCTTCTCAGGATAGGCTTTGCGCAGATTGCTGGTCGCGACCTTGTGGCGTGGCGTCAGTGGCCCAATGAGACGGGCCACCTTAGCCGAAAAGCTGATGGCAGCCTTCGCCGGAAACAAACGCAACAGGCCAAGCAGCAGAAATACGGCCTGAGCCCAGAGCCAGTAGTTGAACTGCTTCAGCTTGCGCGACCAGCGGAAGAGCAGGAGTTTCAGCTTGAACATCATGGACGGGACGGGCTCAATCGATCTCTAGAATGATCTTGCCGAAGACGTCGCGGCCTTCCATGCGCTTCAGCGCGGTATCGATATCGTTGAACCCGACCACCGTATCGATGACCGGATGCACGATACCGCGCGCCATTTTCTGCATCGCATCGGCCATGTTTTCCATGCGGCAGCCGAAGGAACCCAGAATCTTGAGCTGTTGCTGGAAGAGCTGCATCAGGTTCATGTTGGTGGAGACGCCGGAGGTCGAACCACAGGTGACGAGACGTGCGCCGCGCTTCATGCAGAGCATCGAACCCGCCCAGGTATCCGCGCCAACATGCTCGAACACCACGTCCACACCCTTCTTCTTGGTGAGCTTGCGCACCACGCCCTCGAAGCGGTCTTCACGGTAATTGATGACATGATCGGCACCAAGGGCCTTGGCCTTCTCGATCTTGTCGTCAGAACCGACTGTGGTGATGACGGTGCAGCCCATTTTCTTGGCAAGCTGGATTGCAGCCGAGCCGATGCCCGAACCGCCAGCCTGTACGAGAACGGTTTCGCCCGGTTCCAGCTTGGCATTGTCGAACAGCATGTGTTCGACGGTACCGAAGGTTACAGGCGCAACGGCTGCGCCAATGGCGTCCACGCCGGGAGGTGCTGGAACGAGCAGGCGCGCTGGAAGGTTGACCGCCTCGCAGGCAAAACCATCGAGATGGAAACCATGCACGCCGCCGACATGTTCGCACAGATTGTCGCGGCCTTCGCGGCAGGCGCGGCAAAGCCCGCATGTGCGCGCACCGTAAATCGAGACGAGCTGGCCGGGCAGCAGGTTGGAAACACCGGGTCCAACGGCATCGACGACGCCCGAAGCTTCCGCACCGATCACCAATGGCATCTTGCGCTTGGCAAAGGCCATGCCTCGCCAACCCCAAACGTCGATGTGGTTGAGCGCAACGGCCTTGATCTTCACCGTTACCTCGCCAATGCCGGGGGCAGGCGGCGGTGCGATATCGGTGATTTCAAGGCGACGATCGTCGAGAAGCTGCAAAGCGCGCATGAGGTAATCCTTTTCAAGACATAATCCCGGAAACGGTGAACCGTCCGGGATTATGGGAAAATTCGTATTTGCCGGACCGATTAATTCGGATTTGCCGCCAAAACAAGGCTCGTATTCTGTCCGCCGAAGCCGAATGAGTTCGAAAGGACTGCGGAAACCTCCGCCTGGCGTTTCACATTCGGCACAACGTCCAGCGGAATAGCCGGGTCCGGAATGTCGTAATTGATGGTCGGCGGCAGCGTGCCCGTCTGGATTGTCAGAAGCGAGAACACGGCCTCGATAGCGCCCGCAGCGGTCAGCGTATGACCGATCATCGATTTGTTGGACGAAACCGGAATGGATTCGATGCGCTCGCCGAATACGGACGAAAGCGCCAGATATTCCATCTTGTCGTTTTCCGGGGTCGAGGTGCCGTGCGCGTTGATATAGGAAATCTGATCTTCGGTCAGTCCTGCATCGGCAAGCGCGGCGCGCACTGTGCCGATGGCAGGCGAGGCGTCGGGCTTCGAACGCGTGCGATGGAAATCATCGGCCTTCTCGCCACAACCGGCCAGGATGCCCAGAACCTTTGCGCCACGTGCAATGGCGCTTTCGAGCGATTCCATCACCAGCGCACCGGACCCTTCCGACATGGCAAAGCCGTCGCGGTCCTTGGAGAAAGGCTTTGACGCCTTTTCGGGCTTTTCATTCTGGGTGGAAAGGGCGGACAGCAGCGAGAAGCGGATCAGCGCTTCAGCAGACACGGACCCGTCAGTTCCGATGGAAAGAACCCGATCGCTTTCGCCGCGACGTATGGCTTCGACACCGAGCTGGATCGCAGTCGCACCCGAGGCGCACGCGGTCGACAGCGTGATCGGCAGGCCGCGCGTGCCGAAAGCTTCCGACAGGCGTTCGGCGATATAGCCGAACTGGGTCGTGTTGAAGAGGGCGTCCTGACGCGCGCGACGGCAGGCTTCGAGCAGAAGCTGATAGCTCGCCGGGCCTTCATTCTTCACAGTCGCATCAAGTGCAAACCGGCTTTTCCAGTCCAGTTCAACCGGAGGAGCCGCCAGAAAAAGCGGGCCTCCGAAATCGGTCGAGGAAAGGCCGGACTGGGCGAGGGCTTCTTCGCCGGCAAGCCGGGCCAGTGCTTCAGATAGCGCCGATGCACCTACATCGCTTTCGGGTAGGAAATCGACTGTTCCAGAGAAACGCGTATTGAGATTGTCGGTTGGAAAGCGGGTGATGGCATGGATGCCCGATTTCCCGCTGGTCAATGCAGCCCAGTTGTCTTCCTTGCCCTGACCGAGCGAGGAAACCACGCCAGCACCGGTGATGGCAACAATGGGACGGCCGAGATGGTCTGTATATTTCGTCATCTTATACTCTCACCAGCTTTGCGGCACCTTCGCCACGAGTAGCGCCAACTACGGTGACAATTGCTTCGCTGATTGGGCCACCGGCGTCCTTTTCGGATGCATCCAGCGGCGCGAAAGCCTCGCCTTTCCAGACGGATATGGCTGCAAGTGCCAATGCCAGCGGAAACTGTGCTTCGCGCATATGGCCGGTCAGGCCTGAAATGCCGCGATAAGCGGTTGACAGAGCGTCCAGTGTGGCTTTCTCCGCGCTGGTCGCTTCATGGGCACCGGAAGCGCCCGAAACAACATAGGACGGGTCTTCGCCGCCATTGGCAGCAAGGATGAGTTCGCGGATGGTGTTCTTGAGATCGGCACTGTCCCGCCGGATCTGTGCGCTTTCGATGCCGGTCACTTCCGCATAGGCGCGCGCGCCGCGCTTGGCCGCGTGGTCAGCACTTTCCAGAACAAGGAACACGCCACCGGAGCCGGAAATCATCCCGCCGCCTGCCGAACCTTCACGCTGCCAGAGCGGCGCCCAGCCATCGTGCTTGAGCAGTCCGCCAAGCTCGTGACCGAGAATCATATCGAAATGTTCTGAGTTATAGGAACCGCCGACGAGCGCATGCGTGCTCTGTCCGGTGCGGATGCGTGCGGCGGCGGTTTCAACGGCTGAAAGGCCGGAACCTTCTTCGCCCATGAAGGTGCGGGAAGAACCGGTCACCTTGTGCACGATCGAAATATTGCCTGCGAGCAGGTTGGAAAGCTGGGCCAAAAACAGGGTCGGACGAAGCTCGGTCGAGAGCTTCTCGTTCAACATGACACCGCGATCGTTACGGGTGCGGCCTTCATCCAGAATTTGCATGTCGACCGTGATGTCACGTTCGCCGCCACCAGCGCCCACGACCATGTCCATGGTTGCACAAAGCGCCTCGTCATCCTTCATGCCTGCATCCTGAAGTGCAAGCCCTGCAGCATAAGTACCAAGACGCTGCCAGGTTTCCATCTGGCGCTGATCGCCGCGCTTTGGAATCTGCAAGCTCCAGTCCACTTCGCCCAGTGGATGAACAGTGTAGGGCGCAAAGGCTTCCTTCTCGAGGCGCGGTTCGCCCGCAGCTTTCGAAAAAGCGTTCCAATGCACATCGACTCCTTCGCCAAGCGAGGAGATGATGCCGATACCGGTGATGACGACTTTATTGTTCTGCATGAGTCCCGTTCGTCCGTCGATACTGAGTGTCCGATCCAAAAGTCGCAATGCCTTGGCTAGTGGTCTGATTCCAATATTTGCATCCCTCGGTTACTGGCGCGGGACAAATGCCGGAATCAAAAAGAGCACTAGCAATAGCAATGGTTCTTTTCTGCGCTTCCGGTGCTCGTGTACTTTGCCTAGACGCATAATCTAACCCGAAAAGTCTACAATTTTTCGGGATTGTGCTCAAAAGTACACTCCGCTCCCGTCCTCGAAAATCATCATTTTCGCCACGGTCTGACGATTATTTGATTCAGACACTGCGACTGCTCTGACAAGCGAAAATTTCGCACTATCAGAAACGGAATCAGGGCGAACATTTCTGTTCACCCCTCAATACCGCCATATTATGTGCCGGATCAGCCCTTTTTGGCTGCAACCAGCTCGTCGATTTTTGCGCAGAGGTTCTTGAGGACAAAGTATTCTTCGGTCGGAGCCTTGCCTTCGTTCACTTCCTGGGTCCACTGCTCAAGCGGAATCTTGATGCCGAAAGCTTTGTCGATAGCGAAGACGATGTCGAGGAAGTCGAGGCTGTCGATACCCAGATCGTCGATGGTGTGGCTATCTGGCGTGATGGTATCACGGTCGATTTCACTAGTTTCGGCGATGATGTCGGCGACTTTGTCAAAAGTAGAGGACAAGTTTCGATTCCTTTATTCATGGCGGTGCCACAGTTGGCACACATCTGACTGTTTGCGCGTGTCTAGCGTTTTTCCGGTGACAGGGAAAGTCATATTACTTTCATAACCACCAAGCTTTCAAAAGCGCATATAAGGCGCGCAACATGCGAAGCGCAACATAAAGACAAACTCGAACTTTGGAAATATTCTCAAAACCGAGTTATCGCGACTGCGCCTATGGCTCGTTTCTGACGCGCCTGACAAAGTACCAGAGACCTACGGCAGCACAAGCTATCATGACGATTGCCAAGGCGTACTGCACCGGGCCATTCCCTGATGCAATTGCCGCGATTCCAGAGGCCACGCTCCCCATTGTCCCCAAAGCTTCCGGGTGCTTCAAAGCCGATGTGAAGGCCATGTCACTCTGTCGGGCCTTGGGCGAAATTTCGCTCACGGGCTCTGCAGGCTGGGTAACCGGCGGATTGGCGGCGAGCGCCAGGGCACGGGAACGCACCCGTTCGACACGAGCGAGCCAGCCTTTTCCGAAGGTTGATGCTGTAGACAAACCTTCCAGCCAGGACGCGCGCGCGTCGCACAACGCGTTGATGACCTCGTCAGCGGATCGCATATTTGCAGCCGCGACCGTCTGCGCTGCAATGACACCATCTTCGGGCATACCCAGAACGCTTTGTAGCATTTTTGCCGCGCGCCCTGGTCCTGAATTGACTGAAAAATCGAATACGGCGTAGTCGATCCCGGAAGGCAGATTGTCTCCGTCGATCTTGTTCCAGAATTGCGAATGATAGATTTGAGTGGCGGTCGCCTGCGTCATTTCCTTTACATCGTCGGGAGATACTTGGCGTCCCTCCCATGCAGACAAGGTTGCGATGGTGATACCCATGTTGGTTGCGCCGCCCGGATCAGAAGGGTTGTCTACATAGCCACCTTCTTCAATAAAAATATAGGGCATGACTTTCTGAAAGTTAGATTTCATTTAAAATCCTCTAATTTAGTATTTATCGATAATATTCTGTAGTTTATAGATGAGGATAACATCTGTCTTGAATAAGAAAATAGTGTGAAAAATACTTGTTTGCAGGTTCAATCAAGATTGGTTCAAAATCGTCATTTGGTCATGATGTGTCTTGCGTCCTGCGCATTGATGCGGCTTCATGCGCATCTCATCGTTGCATCATTGACAGGCGGGCAAACGTGAATTCGGAAATCTTCGGACATGCACCGGACGGGCAGGCGGTTCACCGGCTCACTATCTCCAACGGCCCTTTGACGGCCAAGATCATAAGCTGGGGCGCTGCCATTCAGGATTTGCGGATGGAGGGTCATACGGCTCCTCTTGTGATCGGCTATCGCGACTTTGCCGATTATCCCGCTCACTCACCGCATCTGGGCGCTATTGCCGGTCGTTCGGCCAATCGTATTCGCAATGCCCGGTTCGACCTGGATGGAACAACCTATGAGGTGGAACCGAACTTTCAGGGCCGTCATAACCTGCATGGCGGCAGCAAGGGGTTGGGCAACCGCGTCTGGAAGATAACCGGAAACGGTCCGGATTTCGTGACGCTTGCGACTGTCGCTTCGGACGGCGAGATGGGTTTCCCCGGTAATCTGAATGTGAGCTGCACATATATGCTCAATGGGGACGGAACGCTGATTGTCCGTCTGGAAGCGGTGACCGATAAGCCGACCATATGCAATTTGCTTCATCACAGTTACTTCAATCTCGATGATGGCGGCGAGGGCGATATTCTAGATCACCAACTGAAGATCGAGGCCGACGCCTATATGCCCGTCGATGATGCTCTCATTCCGGACGGTCGTGTTCTGCCGGTCAAAGAAACGCCTTACGATTTCAGGGATTTTCGTCCGATTCGCTTCGAGGAGAACGGCAGTCAGGTCCAGTATGACAGCAATTTCTGCCTGACCGCTGCGCGCGGACCATTGCGCCCATGTGCGTCGGTCGTGGGTGCTCGTTCCGGTATTCGCCTCGACGTTTCGACGACAGAGCCGGGCGTCCAGTTCTATGCAGGCAACACCATGGCCAATGATTGTATCGGCCTGATGGGCAAGCCCTACGGAAAACACGCAGGCTTCTGCCTGGAGCCGCAGATTTGGCCGGGATCGTTGGAGTACCCGTATTTCCCGCAGGCAATATTACGTCCAGGCGAGGTTTATGCCCAGACCAGCCATTTCAGCTTTACGCGAGAATAATTAGAGCATGTCTCCCAAAAGTGGGAACCGGTTTTGGGATAAAGACATGCGTAAAAACAAAAGCTTAAAGCGTGTCGTTTGAATATGATAAAGCGCGACACGCTTTAGTCGGAAAAGGCGGCGCGTGCGGTTTCCATCGGAGCGAGCGCGCCGCGTATCTCAACGACACGTGCAGCCACCAGATGGGCTTTCCGGGCTGCTTCCACCGGAGCAAGCCCCTTCAATCGCGCGGCAAGATATGCGCCGTTGAAGCTGTCGCCAGCGCCGGTGGTGTCCACGGCTTGTGCCACAACGGACGGCACCGATACGCTTTCATTGCCCGTGACGACCAGTGCAGGTTCCGTGCCATCCTTCACGACGATCTCTTTCACGCCAAGCGCGGCGAGGCGATCTGCGCAGGCGCCGGCGTCCTTGTCGCCAAAAAGCGCCTGTTCATCGGGGAATGTGGGCAGCGCAATATCCGCAATGCGCATCGCTTCGCTGATGATGTTCTGCGCAACTTTCCGGTCGGGCCAGAGCTGGTGACGGAAATTCGGATCGAATGCGATTCGCGAACCGGCGGCGCGGCATTCTCGCAAGACGTCGAAAAACGTGTCGCGATGCTCCGGCAGGATAATGGCAATTGAAATGCCCGAAAAATAGATGATGTCGCGACCGTTCAGGCTTTTTTCCAGCGCTGCGCGATCACTGGCGAGACGCCGGGCGGCGGCGTCGTTGCGCCAATAGGTGAAGGAGCGCTCGGCACCGTTGAGGGTGATTGCATAAAGGCCGGGGTGAAGCCCGTCGATAACGGGGCTGTGAGCAATGCCGATACCGTTCGATGTCAGAAACACGCGTTGCTTCTGGGAGAAGCTGTCTTCGCCGAAAGCGGTCACATATTCGACGGAAAAGGATTTGTCCGTCAGCGCCCGCATGTACCACGCAGTGTTCAGCGTATCGCCCGCAAAACCCATGCGCCATTGATCGCCTTCATTACCTGAAAGCTCAATCATGCATTCGCCGATAGACGCAAATCCGCCCATGTCAGTCTCCTCACTTCCAATGGGGCTAACGCCTATACTAATTTTCGCTCGTGTAAAATTGGTTTGTCGGTAATTGGTGATGACTGTCATCTGGTCTTTATCGACTTGCCACATTCATTGTGTAAGCATCCGCCGGACCGCATCGACCTCAAAATCGGGATAGCTTTTCAGAAGCGCGATGCATTACCTGATATCTTGGAGTTCCGCTGACGTCGTGTAGCGAACCTCGCCTAAGGATTTGACATGCGTTATGCGATTTATTTCACGCCGCCATCCAACGATGCGCTTTTGAAGGTTGCCGCAAACTGGCTCGGACGAAGCGCGTTCAGTGGCGAGCCGGTCAAGATGCCTGCGATTCGCTCGCTTGCAACCGATGAAATCGCCAAGCTGACCGAAGAGCCGCGCCGCTATGGTTTTCATGCGACAATGAAGGCTCCGTTCCGTCTGGACGAAAAACAGACCGAAAATGATCTGCTTTCCGCATTGATGCATTTCGCCTCATCGGCGGCACCTGTTACCATTCCTCGTCTGAAACTTCACGCAATAGGACCGTTCTTTGCTCTTGTACCAGAAGAACCTGTTGCCGAGTTGAACCAGCTTGCAAATGATGTTGTCGTTGCCTTCGACCGCTTTCGCGCGCCGCTCAATGAGGCGGAAATTGCAAAGCGGCGGCCGGAGCGTCTTAGCGAGACACAGCGGCACAACATCGAGCGCTGGGGTTATCCTTATGTTTTCGAGGAGTTCCGCTTTCACATGACCTTGACCGGCCCTGTGGAAGAGAAAGACCGCGCTCGCGTGGAGCGGACGCTAGATGAGTTCTTCACGCCGCTGCTGGACGACGCCGTAGAGGTTGCGAATCTCGCTTTGTTCGTAGAACCTGAGAAAGGGGCTCCTTTCGAGATTCATTCGCTGCATCCTCTGACCGGTGGCAAGGTGGCGTCTGCTCGGGCCTCACGAGCAGTTGGGAGGCCGTAGGCAATGGGAAATGAAACAATTCTGCGCAATGCCCGCATCGTACTCTCCGACGATGTCGTTCTCGGATCTCTGAAACTCGTAGACGGCAAGATCACCGATATTTCCACCGGTGCGTCCAGTATCGGCGACGACATGGAAGGCGACTTCCTAACGCCCGGACTGGTGGAACTGCACACGGATCATCTCGAAGGGCATTATGCTCCGCGCCCGAAGGTGCGCTGGAACCCGATTGCTGCCGTCCAGGCGCATGACGCCCAGATTGCTGCCTCCGGGATCACCACCGTTTTCGACGCATTGCGCATAGGCTTTGATGATGACGCCGAGACGGGTATCGACGATATGCGCAAGCTTTCGTCGGCAATTGCGGAGGGACGCGATGCGGGCCGGTTGCGGGCCGACCATTTCTTGCATTTGCGCTGCGAGGTTTCGGCGCCCGACTGTCTTCCGGCCTTTGAACAGTTCGGTAATCAGGCGCTGGTCAGGCTGGTATCCCTGATGGATCACGCGCCGGGGCAGCGCCAGTTCACGGATATCGAAACCTACAAAACCTATTTCATCCGCAAGCTCAAATTCTCGGAAGAAGAGTTCCGGCTCTATTGCGAGCGGCGTATCGGGCAGTCCCAGCAATATTCCGCTCCAACGCGCAAGGCGATTGCCGAATTGTGCCACCAGCGCGGGGTTATTCTGGCGAGCCACGATGACGCGACGACTGAGCATGTCGCTGAAGCAAAGGCGCAGGGAATCCGCGTTGCCGAATTTCCCACGACACACACTGCGGCGAAGGCCTCAAAAGATTCCGGAATGTCGGTTCTCATGGGAGCGCCGAATGTGGTGCGCGGTGGTTCGCATTCTGGAAATGTCTCCGCGCGCGAACTGGCCGAATCCGGGAATCTCGACATCATATCGTCGGACTATATCCCAGCCAGCATGATGCAATCGGCGTTTTTTCTCGCAGATGTCGCGGAGAACATCTCGCTGCCTCAAGCTATTCGACTGGTTTCTGCCAACCCTGCCCAGGCGGTAGGGCTGGAGGATCGCGGCGAGATCCTCGCAGGCAAGCGAGCTGATCTGGTTCGGGTGCAGATCGCCGATCATGTTCCGATCATCCGCACCGTCTGGCGGGAAGGGCGGCGGGTTATTTAACCCACGGAGATTGGCGTGGCCGGTTCCAGAGCCAGCTTGCCATCATCCAGAATGTCGAGCTGCAGATAGCGATAGCTTTCAATGCTGAGGTGCGATGTTTTCGGGGAGTGCGGGTGCGTTGCGGTCACCACGACTACGTTCGCTCCCGCAGTTTCCCCGGCAACAATACCGGCTGGCGCATCCTCGAACACAAGACAGTTGCGCGGATCGAAACCAAGCCTCTTTGCGCCGAGTTGGAAACATTCAGGGCTCGGTTTGCCGCGCTCTACATCTTCGGCAGAAACGATGGTCTTCGGCATCGGAAGTCCTGCGGCAGCGACGCGACGGGTAGCAAGTTCAAGCGGCGCCGAGGTCACGATTGCCCAACGGTCTTGCGGCAATGAACTGAGGAAGTCATATGCGCCGTCGATAGGTGCAATACCGTCTAAATCCGCCATTTCGGCCTGAAACAAAATCTCCGCCTCGCGGATCGGGTCCACGCCCGGCAGAGCAAGGCGGCGGACGGTTTCGACTGCCCGGACACCGTGGATGGTCGGCAGGAATGTGACCGGATCGATGCCGTGGCGTATCGCCCATTCACTCCACACGCGTTCGGTCGCTTCGATGGAGCTCAATATCGTGCCGTCCATGTCGAAAAGAAACGCATCGAATGATTTGCCGAAAGGGGAAAAGGAGGTCACGCCGAATTTCCTTGAATTGCGCAGATGAGAATCGGGAGAATGTTTGCGTACTCAATCATAGTGCGTAACTGAGGAGAAGACAGGGCATTCTACTCTCTGGAGCGGCCAGAGTTTTCGTGTCGGGTATGAAAATTCTTCCTGGGTCACTATATTGGGCGCTGGTGACCGCAAGAGTGGCGAAACTTGATCATTTCGATCAATTGTGGCTTTTGGGATAGTTCCGACCTCGAATGGAAACTGAAGGCGCTGATTGCGATTGAATCGCATTCTCAGGATTGTTGTATAAATGACTGAAATAAAATCAAAAAAACGCAACTATCCGGATGTTCGCTTTGCCGTTGCGCCTATGATCGACTGGTCGGACAGACATTGCCGGTATTTTCACAGGCTCTTTTCCAGGCACGCATTGCTCTACACCGAAATGGTTGTTGCGGATGCTATCATCCACGGCCCGCGTGACCGGTTGCTGGGTTTCGATGCTGCCGAATATCCTGTGGCGCTGCAGCTCGGCGGTTCCGATCCGGTGAAGCTGAAAGAGGCCGCGAAGATCGGCGCCGATTACGGCTATGATGAAATCAATCTCAATGTCGGTTGCCCGTCGGATCGCGTTCAGTCCGGTACATTCGGAGCCTGTCTCATGCAGACCCCGGATGTGGTGGCGCGTTGCGTTTCAGCGATGAAGGAAGCCGTTTCCGTGCCCGTTACCGTCAAATGCCGTATTGGCGTTGACGATCAGGATGTGGAAGCTGCGCTCGATACTTTGGCCGATCTGACACTTGACGCTGGTGCGGATGCGCTTTGGGTACACGCCCGCAAGGCGTGGCTGAAAGGACTGTCGCCCAAGGAAAACCGCGAGATTCCGCCGCTCGACTATGATCGCGTCTATCGCCTCAAGGAGCGGCTTGGCGACGTTTTCGTCGGCATCAACGGCGGGATCAACACGCTTGATGAAGCCGAAACGCATTTGCGGAAGGTCGATGCGGTGATGCTCGGTCGCGCCGCTTATCATAATCCGGAGCTTCTGGCGGAGGTGGATGCGCGCCTTTATGGCGGTGAACAGGCTGATACCTCGATAGCAGATATTATTGATGAAATGTGCGCTTATACTGATCGCCATATTGCGTCAGGCGGCAGGCTTTCGCATGTGAGCCGCCATATGGTCGGGCTTTTTACCGGGCAGCCGGGTGCACGGCGCTGGCGACAGATCCTTTCGACGGATGCCACCAAGCTGGGCGCGACGAGTGACGTTCTGCGTCAGGCTTATGCCGTTGTGACAGAAGCGGCGGCAGAAGCTGCTTAATCTATAAGAATAAGCTGGTCGCCGCGAACAGTGAATCCGCCGAGCGTTTGTAGAAAATTCATGCCGAGCAGGCTCCCGGTCATCAGACCTTCCTTGGTCACCATTGCTCGCACATTCTGGCGTTCAATATCGCCGATCTGCAAGGTGGCAATGGTGATGACTGCTGCACTTGCCGTGCCATTGGCGGTCATGATCGGAACGGAATAGTTGAGCGAGGCGGTGTCTATGCCTGCGCGCTCTGCATCCTGCTGGGACAGGACGACCGAGGACGCGCCGGTGTCGACCAGAAAGTGAACGCGTTCGCCATTCACGCGTCCGTTGACCTCGAAATGGCCATTCGCAGCCTTTGCAAGCGTGACGGTCAGGGTGCCATCGGCATTGCGACCGGAAATAGGGCTTCCGGGGATCAGCCCAGCCGTGACCCGGCTCGCGACGTCCTGTAGCTCATAACGATACTGGTAGCCTGCAACGAGGCCGAGAATAATCACGGCCCACATGGCCATGTTACGCGCAAAGTCGGTTAACTTGATGCCGGAGCCGAGCAGACCGGCAGCAAGCACGACACCCCATATGCCGAGATAGGCTGCGCGGGCGAACACGTCATTGTCCATGCCAAGCGTTGAGCCGCTGTCATTGTTGGACATCAGCAGCAGGACAACAATCGCGACCGCCGCAATAATGAGCCAGAAAAAGCGCCCCATCAGCCAATTCTCTTTTCTACAATAATCTCGTGCCTGTCTGCGAGAAGTGCCCAGATGGCCAATCGCTCGTCAGCGCTCATGCTGGACCAGCGTGCGATCTCATCCAGCGTCCGGGCACAGCCGAGGCAGAAGCCGGTTTCGGTATCGATTGTGCAAACCAATATGCACGGGGATTCGATGCTTGTCGTGTCCATGGATGCAATGTGGTTGCATCAAAGCGCCATGACAAGCCCGGCGAGGATGGCAACCGAACCGATCTGCTGCGCCGCGCCCAGTGTATCGCCGGTCTGTCCGCCGATTTTTGCCATGCAAAGTCTGGCAAAGCCGAATAGCAGAACTGTCGCCAGCACAAGCGCATTGATGAGCGAGAGAAATCCGCCCGCTGGTATGAGTGTAAAGACAAGAAAGACCAGCCCGATCCCGAAACCGCACACAACGGTTTCCCATTGCGGTCGGCCAACACTGTCGGAAAGCCCGCCGGGACGTGCAGAGGGCAGGGCGTGCCAGAATGCCAGCATGCCAGCGCGGCTTGCCGCTTCGCAGCCTATCAGCGCAATTGCCGCATATCCTGCACCCGCACGGTCGATGATCGCCATCAGGAGAGCCGCTTTCAAACCGACGAAGACAATCAGCGTCAGCGCGGCGAAAGTCCCGATACGGGAATCTTTCATGATGCCCAGTCGGCGGTCGGGCGAAGAAGCTCCGAAAAAACCATCGGCGGTATCGCCCAAGCCGTCTTCATGGAGCGCGCCGGTCATCGCCGCCAGGGCGCCAATTGCAAGCAGCGCGCAGGCAAGGGGCGGCAGGTTCATTTTATAGGCCATGAAAAGCACAGCGCCTGCCAGCAGGCCCAAAACTGCTCCGGCGAGCGGAAATGCACGGGCATTGCGGGGCAGCGAATCATCGCCATTCTCGAACCAGCTCTGCGGAAGCGGCAGACGGCTCAAAAAGCCCAGGCTCCGTATTGTATCGCCAATGAGACTATTTCGCTGCAAGTGACTGTTCCACTTTGTTTCTCAAAACGAAATTCCGCGATAATTCGCCTCAATGTTGCTTCAACTCAAAGAGGTGATTTGAAAATTCGCGTCAGTGCTTATAGGACGAGCCCAACGAATTTACACCTCCCATCATTGATTGGACTGAACCTATGAGCGCTAGCGGCCTGCCTTTTGACGATTTCCGAGAATTGATCCGAAATCTGCCGGGTCCCGATCTGGGAGCCGAAAGGGCTGTTCGCGAGCGTGAGGCCACACTGACCAAGCCTGCCGGTTCGCTCGGACGCATGGAAGAGATCGTGGCATGGCTTGCCGCATGGACCGGCAAGCGCACGCCGCAGATCAATCGCCCGCTGGTCGCGGTATTTGCCGGCAATCATGGCGTTACGGCCAAGAATATCACCCCGTTTCCGCCAAGCGTGACGGCACAGATGGTTGAGAATTTCGCCGCCGGTGGCGCAGCAATCAACCAGATCTGTATCGCCAACGATCTTGGGCTGAAGGTTTTCGATCTGGCGCTGGAGCACCCAACTGGGGACATTACGGAAGAGCCAGCAATGGATGAGCGCACATGCGCTGCGACCATGGCCTTCGGCATGGAAGCGATTGCCGGTGGAACCGATCTTTTGTGCATCGGTGAAATGGGTATCGGCAATACCACGATTGCAGCGGCAATCGCGCTGGCGCTCTTCGGTGGCACGGCGGAAGACTGGGTCGGGCCGGGCACGGGCTCGACGGGCGAATTGCTCGAGCGCAAGCTTGCGGCCGTGCGCCAGGCTGTTGCCTTCCATCAGGCACATCTGCAGGACCCGCTGGAAGTGTTGAGCCGTCTCGGCGGTCGTGAAATTGCGGCCATGGCCGGTGCAATTCTGGCAGCACGCATGGAGAAAATTCCGGTCATCGTCGATGGCTTTGTGGCAAGCGCTGCCGCAGCGGTTCTTTTTGCCGCCAATCCGGAAGCCATAGACCATTGCCTGTTCGGCCATGTTTCTGCCGAGCCCGGCCATCGCAAGCTTCTGGAGAAGATGGGCAAGCAACCGCTTCTCGATATGGGAATGCGCCTTGGTGAAGGAACAGGTGCAGCGCTCGCAGCCGGTATCGTCAAGGCGGCGGCGCTGTGCCATAGCGGCATGGCCACCTTCGAACAGGCTGGAATATCCGGCTCGAAATGACGGTCGTCAGCACAATCAAAAAAGCCCGCTCTATAGCGGGCTTTTCTTTTAAATCAACAGCTTGAAAGCGTCAGTTGTTATCTTTGTCGAGCACCATGTAATCGAGTGGCAATTCGGTGGTGTACTTGATTTGCTCCATGGCAAAAGAAGAAGACACGTCGCGAATTTCGATCTTGCTGATGAGCCGCTTATAGAACGCATCATAGGCGCCGATGTCCGGCACAGCCACGCGAAGCAGATAGTCCACATCACCGCTCATGCGGTAGAATTCGATGACTTCAGGGAATTCCTGAACCACTTCGGAAAAGCGCTTCAACCATTCGTGGCTGTGGGAGCTTGTGCGCACCGATACGAACACCGTTACCCGCGCATTGACGCGAATGGGGTCAAGAATGGCGACACGGCGCTTGATGACGCCGTCTTCTTCGAGCTTCTGGATGCGGCGCCAGCAAGGCGTCGTGGAAAGGCCAACTTTCTTGGCAACGTCTGCCACCGCAAGTGTCGCGTCTTCCTGCAATAAGCGCAGTATTTTCCTGTCGAGCCTGTCCATGCGTTTCCGTTCCCGGTTTTAGAAATCGTTTCCCGAACTTTGCGAATAGGTGAAACGTCATACCTTATGGTTCGCAATGAACCGAAGTTACAGGAAAAATTTTCTGATGAAAACGAAAGGAGTAAAAATTATTTATCGTCGCCGAGCAGGTGGCGGACTTTTGCCTGAAGAACAGGCACAACGTCAGCGTCGAACCATGGATTTCGCTTGAGCCAGCCGCTGTTGCGCCAGGATGGATGCGGCAAGGGCAGTGCGATTCGTCCTGCCGGATTGGGTGTCTCCATGAAATGCTGCCAGTTCTTGACGGTTTCAGTCAGATTGCGTCCCCGATAGTCGGGCAGGTGATAGGCAAGCGCGTATTGTCCGACGACCAGAATGAATTCTAGCTGCGGCATCGTGGCGAAAACGCGGGCATGCCAGGTCTGGCGGCATTCGCGGCGCGGCGGAAGATCGCCGCCATGCTTGTCATAGCCGGGAAAGCAAAAACCCATCGGTACGATGGCAAAACGCGACGGATCATAAAACTCCTCGCGTGACACGCCGAGCCATTGCCGCAGGCGGTCTCCCGACGGGTCGTTGAACGGCAGGGAAGTGTTGTGCACGCGAATGCCGGGAGCTTGACCGCAAATGGCAATTTTCGCTGTATCCGAGACAATGCAGACGGGATTGGGCTCGTGGGGCAAGGGCGGCAGAAACTGAGGTGTGTCGCGACAGATACGGCAGGCCCGGATTGAGCGACTGAGCGCGTCTAGTTTTTCCATGAATACTATCAGCTTCGGGGCAGGATCATTTCGATCAAGTTCTGAATACGGTCTCTTATATAGGTAAAGGTATCGCCGATTACAGCCAGCAGAGGTTTGCGGTCGGATTGTTGTGCAGTTTCCTCATTGCGATGTTCCTTGCGCCATAGAGACGGTTGCTCGAACTGTCCGGCCCAGATGCCGCGTCGGTTGCTGCGGGCGTCTCTTTCCTCGCGCCGATAGTCGCCGTAGGAGACGGCCCAGCCCTGCTCGACCATCCAGCGGTTGAGGTCGGTTTCTCCAAGATAGCAGCGCGCCAGATCGCGATTGTACTGATCTCGCCCTTCGTTCTCACACCGAATCGACGACTTGCCGATTCTGGACCGCAATATGTTGCGAGCTTCCTTGCCGCAATCGTAAGGGAGACCTGTGCGGGCGCATTGCTGTTGCATCTCCGGCGCGTCGATACCCTTGAGGCGTATATGTTTCTTGCCGAGGACCAGAGTGTCGCCGTCAATCACATAGACGGGTCCGTTCAATGATTCTTTAGGAGCCGATTGGATTGGCAGATAAGCGATCAATACGGCAAGAAAAGAAAAAAGTAATATAGTCAATAAGATGCTGCGAAAGCTTATGCCATTGCTTTTGCGGGCCGGGCGATAAGGGCGCCTATAAGGGCGACGGTATTTGCTCATAGGTGGCTTCCCGACTCCCCCGGCATCTTAGATTTTATGTCAGACTGCGAGCTCGTATCGCTCACGTCAACACGAGCAGATTGTTGTTCAGAACAACCTTCAGTTTGTTGTCAATTGGCAACAGTCTTTACCGTTGCTTTAGGCTAAAAAGAGCTAAGGTACTTTTTGCCCATTTCCCGCCACAAACAGGCGTCACCGATCATGGAAAGGCAGAAGCCATCAAAAAATCTGGAGCCGGTAAACTCCAACAGGATAGGCAGGAATGACGAAGGGCGCGTTGTTGCACAGCAAACGGATTGGGAACAGGATGAACCCTGTTCGCTCGCCCTTTCTTCGTTCCAATGATGGTAAGGCTTTTTTCGGTCAAGATCGGGTCTCAGTCTTGACGAAAACAGCGTGCATTCTGTCCGTGATGAATGTTTCCTCCACTGAGTGTGAAAGACCAGCGTTGTGATGCGTATCCGCAGTTTTTCATATAGCGCCCTTGCTATGGCTCTTGGCTTGGCCATTGCCTGTAACAGCGCCTTTGCTTTCGACCTTAATGACGATTCTGAAAAGTCGAGAAGCCCGTTCGAACTCTTCAAGTTCGGCTTCTCTGCCTACAAGAACGGTCACAAGGACGAGGCGATCAAGGCGTTGCGCTATGCTGCGGATCGTGGCCATCAGGGCGCAAAGTGGAAACTGGCCCGCATGTATGCCGATGGCGATGGCGTGCCGGAAAACGATTACGAAGCCTACAAGATTTTCGAAAAGATCGTTCGCGAAGGCTCGGAGCCGGGATCGGAAAACGACTCCTATGTGGCCGATGCTCTCGTGGCGCTTGCGGGCTATGTGAAGCGCGGCATTCCAGGTTCGCCGGTCAATGCAAATCCGGGCATGGCGCGCAATCTCTATGTGCAGGCCGCCTCGAATTTCGGTGATTCCGCAGCCCAGTTCGAGCTTGGCAAGATGCTGCTCGACGGCGACGGCGGAGAACGCAATTCCGTGCAGGCCGCACGGTGGTTCCAGCTTGCTGCCAAGAAGGGTAATGCCGGTGCACAGGCCATGCTTGGCAATATGTTGTTTCAGGCAGGCAAGACCGTTCGCGGCCTCGCGATGATGACGGCGGCTTTCGAACGCTGCCCGACCGAGGATTGCCCATGGATACGCGATATGCAGGAACAGGCATTCTCGATTGCCGGTGAAGCAGATCGTCGTAATGCGATCGCACTCTCCAGTGACTATGCCACCAAAGGCGATTTCTGATCTTCGTCTTGAACTAGCCTCAGACCGAAAGCGTTATCGTCACCGGTACATGATCGGATGGCTTTTCCCAGGCACGAACGTGCTTTTCCACATCACTCGATATGAAACAATTGGCCGCCTCGGGTGATAGCATCAGGTGATCGATGCGGATGCCATTGTTCTTCTGCCAGGCGCCAGCCTGGTAATCCCAGAACGAATAAATCCCACTATCGTCGGTCGACGCACGGATAGCCTCGGTAAAGCCCAGATTTTCAAGTCTGCGGAATGCCTGGCGTGATTGCGGCAGGAAGAGCGCGTCACCGACCCACTGGCCGGGGTTTTTGGCGTCCTCGGGTTCAGGAATGACGTTATAGTCGCCAGCAAGGACAAGGGGCTCCTCAAAGGCAAGACGGTCTTTTGCCCATAGTTCAAGCCGCTGCATCCACGAAAGCTTGTAGGGAAACTTCTCCGTGTCCACGGGATTGCCGTTCGGCAGGTAAAGCGAAACGACGCGGACAACGCCCTTGTCCGTGGAGTAGACGCCTTCGATGAAGCGCGCCTGCTCATCGCTATCATCACCCGGAAGGCCACGGTTGACCTCATCCGGCGATTTCTTGGACAGAAGTGCGACGCCGTTGAAGCCCTTTTGACCGTGTGTTTCCACGTGGTAGCCGAGCGCCTCGATCTCCAGACGTGGAAACTGATCGTCGACCGATTTGATTTCCTGCAGGCAGGCGATATCGGGCGAAGATTCCTTCAGCCAATGCTGGAGGTTGTCGATGCGGGCCTTGACGCCGTTAATGTTCCACGTAGCGATTTTCATATCGCTATGATTATGCGCTCGGGGAGGTGAGGGCAAGCAGGACGCTATCTTGCGTCACAGCTTTTCAACCCCAGTATTTTCAATATTCGCGAATATTTTGATGCTGAACTGTTTGTATTGGCCGTTTTACGTTCCTATTTGCTCATGAACAGGAGCCAAACAGGAGATATTCGAATGTTCGACGCCAAGAAACTTCTCGAACAGTTTCTGGGATCGCAAGTACCCGGTACGTCGGGAAGCGTCCGCGATAAGGCCGGGCAGGTTACAGACCTGGCAAAGAAGAACCCGCTTGCGACGGGCGCCATTGCCGCCGCCATTCTCGGCACGAAGACCGGGCGTAAGCTCGCTGGCAATGTGGCGACCGTTGGTGGGATCGCTGCAGTCGCCGGATTGGGATATCTCGCCTACAAGAACTACAAATCCGGTCAGGCACCGCAGACGGCAGAACAGCCGGTCGCGAAGGAGCCTGAACTTCTTCCGCCGCCCCCGGCCGATTCTCCGTTCCACCCGCAATCTCCGGCAATGAGCAACAGTTTTGCGCTGACGCTCGTGCAGGCGATGATTGCCGCTGCAAAAGCCGACGGCCATATCGACGATGCCGAGCGTGCACGCATCATGGAGAAAGTGAAAATTTCCGGTCTTGACGATGAGGCGGAAGCCTTTCTTGAGAAAGAGCTCGCCGATCCCGTCGATATCGACGGTCTGGTTTCCGCTGCACTGACTGAAGAGCAGAAGGTCGAACTTTATACCGCTTCGCGCCTTGCGATAGATCCCGATAACCGGGCTGAGCGCGGGTATCTGGATATGCTGGCCGGTCGTCTCGGCCTGCCGGATGCCTTGGTGGATCACATCGAAGCCACGGTTGCTTCGGTAAAGGTTTGAGGCTGGTTATTCTCCCGAACCTTTAAAAAAAACCGGCCGCCGTGTGGCAGCCGGTTTTGAATTTGGTACTTCTGCGCACCAATCAGATAGCGAAGCTGGTTCCGCAGCCGCAGGACGAAGTGGCGTTCGGATTCCGGATCTGGAACGATTGCCCCATCAGATCATCGACGAAATCGATTTCCGAGCCGTCCAGATAAGGAACGGAGATGGAATCGATCAAAACCTTGGCACCAAGCTTCTCGATGATGATATCGTCGTCGGCCTGCTCATCGACCAGGTCGTATTTATAGGAGAAACCGGAACACCCGCCGCCTTCGACAGAAACGCGAAGGGCAGTCTTTCCCGGTTCCGATCCGAGAATCTTGGCGATCCGCTTTGCTGCGGAATCTGAAACGGTAATGCCTGTCATCTGCTTTGTTCCGTTTGCAATTGCGAATATGAACCGGGTGATTTCTCCAGATTTCCGATAGCCGCATACTTGCCTTCATGGTTAGCTGATAGCTATGAACGCGAACTGCGGAAGTCAATGTCTGTACTGGGTCCGCACCAATTTGGCGTAATCATATTACAGTGAAGGATGCATCGCAATGTCGCTGGAAGGAATAGGCTTTGGTTATCGCGAACGCGCGCCCTATGCCTGTGATCCTGCACAGAGTCGCGGCCGTCTGGTGCCTGAGTCGGAGAGCCCGACACGCACGCCATTCCAGCGCGACAGGGACCGCATCATCCATTCCACGGCTTTCCGCCGTCTGAAGCATAAGACGCAGGTTTTTATCGCGCACGAGGGCGATCATTATCGAACGCGGCTCACGCATACGATAGAGGTCGCCCAGATTGCCCGTGCTCTGGCGCGCGCATTACGGCTCGATGAAGATCTTGCCGAAGCTGTGGCGCTTGTCCATGATTTCGGGCACACGCCCTTCGGCCATACCGGTGAGGAAGCGCTCAATGAGCGTATGAAGCCATTCGGTGGCTTCGATCACAATGCGCAGTCGCTCAGGATCGTGACCAAGCTCGAACATCGATATGCAGATTTCGACGGGCTTAATCTCTCGTGGGAAACGCTGGAGGGGCTGGTCAAGCACAACGGGCCTTTGTTGGGCGCATTTGCGACGCATCCCGATGTTGTTGTTCCATTGCCGATTCTCGATTTCAATGAACGCTATGATCTGGAGCTCACGCGGTTCGCTAGTCTGGAAGCGCAGTGCGCGGCCATTGCCGACGATATTGCATATAACGCCCATGATATCGATGACGGTCTGCGGGCAGGGCTTTTGAGCCTTGATGCGCTTGACGAGGTGCCGTTGACGAAACGCCTGCTCGATCTCGTGCGGACGCGTTATCCCGACCTTGATCCCGTGCGAACCGGACACGAACTGGTGCGCAGGCAGATCACGATCATGGTGGAAGACGTGATCGAAGAGGCCCAACGTCGTCTGGCAGCGGCAAAGCCGCACAGCGTGGAAGATGTGCACGGTCAGTCGCATGCACTGGTGGCGTTTTCTGATTCCATGCGCACCGACGAAAAAGTGCTGAAGCGGTTTCTCTTCAAGAACCTCTATTTCCACGACAGCGTCGTGGTGCGCAGGCACGCCGCCGACAAGATTCTTCAAGACCTTTTTGACGCCTGTTTTGCCGACCCAATGATCATGCCACCAGAATGGCAATCAGGCTGCGAGACGCTGGATGAAGCATCGCGAGCACGGCGGATAGCTGATTATCTCGCCGGGATGACTGACAATTATGCCGTGCGAGAACACCGACGATTGTTTGACCACACACCCGATTTAGCTTAATCGGGGCCAAACGAAGCGGCATCTATCGGTAAATTGACCTGATCCCGCACTTTATTGGAACGAGCCGACACCGGAAAAGCAGGACTAAAAGCCCGGCGTAAGCCTGACAGGACAGACCATGAATATCTTTGCAGATTTCGACGCACGTATCAAAAAGACGTTGCAAGATATTGATCTGAAACCGAAAGACGGTGGCGAACTCGATCTTTCGCGCATCGGTGTCGAGCCACCGCGAGATGCTTCCCATGGCGATATCGCAACCAATGCTGCAATGGTGCTCTCCAAGGCTGTTGGTGAAAACCCGCGCGAACTCGCGGTTCGGATAGCTGAAGCTCTTGCCTCGGATGAAGATGTCGAAACTGTCGATGTTGCGGGTCCGGGCTTCATCAATCTGCGTCTCAAGGCCGCTTATTGGCAGCGTGAACTCTCGGCGATGCTGAATGAGGGTACTGATTTTGGTCGTTCCAAGCTTGGTTCCGGATTGAAGGTGAATGTCGAGTATGTTTCGGCAAACCCGACCGGTCCCATGCATGTGGGCCATTGCCGCGGTGCGGTTGTGGGCGATGTTCTGGCTAATCTGCTGAAATTCTCAGGCTACGAGGTAGTCAAGGAATACTATATCAACGACGCCGGGGCGCAGATTGATGTGCTGGCGCGTTCCGCGATGCTGCGTTATCGCGAAGCGCTAGGCGAGAATATCGGCGAGATTCCGGCTGGTCTTTACCCCGGCGACTATCTCGTTCCGGTCGGGCAGGAGCTTGCCAAGGAATTCGGGAAGAAGCTTCTGGAAATACCGGAAGCCGAAGCGCTCGCTCTCGTAAAGGATCGCACGATCGACGCCATGATGGCGATGATCCGTGCTGATCTCGATGCGCTCAATGTGCATCATGATGTGTTCTTCTCCGAGCGGAAGCTGCATGTGGATCACGCACGGGCGATTCGCAATGCAATCAACGATCTGACGCTCAAGGGCCATGTTTATAAGGGCAAGCTTCCGCCTCCAAAGGGCCAGCTTCCGGAAGATTGGGAAGACCGGGAGCAGACATTGTTCCGTTCGACGGAAGTGGGCGACGATATTGACCGTCCGCTGATGAAGTCCGATGGCGCTTTCACTTATTTTGCTGGCGACGTCGCGTATTTCAAGGACAAATACGACCGTGGCTTCAACGAGATGATCTATGTGCTGGGCGCCGACCACGGTGGCTATGTCAAGCGTCTGGAAGCGGTCGCGAGAGCCGTTTCCGACGGTAAGGCCAAGTTGACAGTGCTGCTCTGCCAGCTCGTCAAGCTGTTCCGTGATGGCGAACCTGTGCGCATGTCGAAGCGGTCGGGCGAGTTCATAACGCTGCGCGAGGTCGTGGATGAGGTCGGCCGCGACCCGGTTCGTTTCATGATGCTTTACCGGAAGAACGACGCGCCGCTGGATTTCGATTTTGCCAAGGTGACCGAGCAGTCGAAGGACAACCCGATCTTCTACGTGCAATATGCTTCGGCGCGTTGTCACTCGGTTTTCCGGCAGGCTGCCGATCAACTTGGGCTTGCCGATCTGGACCGAGTCGGCATGGCTGCGCATTTCAACAAGCTGACCGATGAAAGCGAAATTGCACTCGTTCGCAAGCTTGCAGAATATCCGCGTCTGATCGAGGCTGCGGCTGTTCATCAGGAGCCGCATCGGCTTGCATTCTATCTTTATGACCTCGCCAGCGCGTTCCATTCGCAGTGGAATAGAGGCACAGAGAACCCGGACTTACGTTTTATTAAGGTTAACGATCCAGACTTGTCGCTAGCCAGGCTAGGGCTGGTACAGGTTGTTTCCGATGTACTGCGTTCCGGATTGACGATAATCGGTGCGGACGCTCCAACGGAAATGCGCTAGAGTATAGTTTGAAGGTGAGAGCCTTTGAGACGGATTATACTCGAAGATTGGTCACCGCAGTGAGCGGACCGCGAAATGCGGGTCGAGATGTTTTCGGTGACCACTCGGCTGTCACGAAGCTGTTCAGGTCGAAAGACTGATTGAAGGCAAAAGTTGGCAAGTCGAACAGGTGGGAGGCCATAATGAACGCAAGTCATTGGTCTTCCTTCTGGCGCAGGAAACTTCCGTCAACTTTTGCCCACATTGCCTCGCTAAAAAGCAATGTATGGAGACGTCTTGCGACGTCCAGGGTTTGAGTTAGGAACACGTTATGACGGACAGCAGTGCAAATCCCCGTAATTACGGCGAGCGTCCGTTGCACGAAGACGATCCGCTGATGGAATTGTCACGGATCATGGACTTCGGCACGCCTGCTGATGATAACGTCGCTTGGAATGAGCGCCGCCCCACTCACTTCGAGGATAACCGGACAGATCCCGGCTTCGATCCCGCGCTGGATCTGGAGCGCGAGCTGCTCGGTGACTTCAATGATTATTCTCAGCCTACGGACCAGTCGCAGTTCGAAGCAACGCCCACGCGCGATGATTCCTACCCGGCGGGCGAAACGCTGATACATGAGGAAGAACTTGCGTCCGCTCTGGAAGACGAACTTGATCTTCAGATGAGCGAGGATGAGCAGGCGCCAGCTTTGGCAACGCCTTCGTTCGAAACATTGGAGTTCGAAGAGGCGGACCGCAGCGAGCCTGTACCGCAATTCGATTACAACGATTATTCGGCTGCACGCGATTCGAACGACGAGGGTTACGCTGCATCGTCGATCTACAGCCGCCGGGAAACCGTTGAGCCGGTACATATCGATCAAACTGACTACGATCCGACGATCTATCAGCCAGCCATAGAGCCGCATGAAGAGGCTTACCAGCCTGCACGCGAGCACGATTGGAATGTTCAGGCCGTAGAACCCGCTGAGCAATCCTATGCCGCTGTCACGGCACCCGTTTCGCTTGAGGACGAGCTGGAGAATCTCCTTTTCGGAGACGAGCCACAGCCAGTATCTCACGACGCGACGTACTTCTCACATGTTGCGCCTGCAGCAGCGGCAAATGTCCAGCATGATGCGGCGTCGGTGCGGAATCATGTTTATCAGGATGAGCCTGAGCTGGCAGACCTGCATTTCGACGATTTGCAGCTCGATGAGCAGGCTTATGACAATGGACCTCAGTCTGCCGCATCAGTTGCGCCAGTCGAAGCTTACGCGCCCCAGACGGTTCCTGCGGGGTACCCGTATTACACGCGGAGCAATTTCTCCTCGGAAGCTTCAGGACAAGATACGGTCGCGACAACACCGCAGGCTGATTATGCGCCTGTTGCAGGCTTAGCGTCCTCTCATGACGATGATGACGATTTCTCGTTCGATGACGACTTTTCGTTCGACATTGAAGACACTGCAGTTGCTGCCGAAGGAACAGAGGACGATCTTCCCGAAATGGCTGAGATCAGCCTTTCGGAAGACGATTTTGGTTTTGAACCGTCGGGCGATGTTTCCAAAATTCAGGATGAGAATGCCTTCGGCGAAGATGATTTCTTTACGGAAGACGATCTCGATCTGAGCACGGAAACTGAAGAGGAAACTGCTGCCTACGCGCATGCGGTGCGTTCGGACGATGATTACCGATCATCACCGGCTTCGTTCTCGCAGTTCGGAAGTACCCATACGACTGCCGTCAGTGCTCCGGCACCCGAAGTCGAAACATTGAGTGTGGCCGAAGAGAAGGTCGAGCAGACGCATTCCCTCGATCTGCCTGAAGTAAGCTACGGCGAAGAAGAGCCCAATGCTGGTCTGACTGATCTTGAAGCGGAATTCGCGGAGGTCTTCAACACGGTCGGTGCGGATGATTCAGCGAAATCCGACGCGCAGAGCGAGGCTGACAGGGCTTTTGAGGATATATTCCGTGAAAGCGCTTCAAGCTATCTGCCAAACTCCGGTGCCAGCCTTGGTGCCGCTGTCGGCGCTGCTGCAATGGGCGTTGGTGCTGCCGCATCTGCGGGAGTATATGGTCGCTCGCTGGCAACGCCACAGGCACCAGCGCAGCCAAAAGCCTCCAACCCATTGGGTAATGAAGACGATTTCTACAACCATTGGGCGGCCCAGGGTGCGCAGACCTTTGAGGGTGGCGACTACGGTGAACGTGCTGCGATGCAGCCGGAAGATGATCTTGGCAGTGCTGCCGAAGCCTATCGCAATCGTCCCGTCCGTGGCCGCCGTGGCCTTATCCTGGCCAGTGTAGCCGGCGTGGCAGTGCTTCTTGGCGGGATCGGCTATCATTTCATCGGAGGAAGCGGTTCCGGCGAGCCAGTTGTGATTCGCGCTGACAATCAGCCGATCAAGATGCAGCCGGAAAATCCGGGCGGCGCAACGGTGCCGAACCAGGACAAGGCAGTTTATGATCGCGTTGCTGGTACCCTGCCGAATAATCCGGAACAAAAGTCCCTGATTACTTCCGGTGAAGAGCCGGTGGACATTTCAGGTACGGATGACAGCGAGAACATGGCGGACAATACGCCGGACGAACAGCCAGTGGCGAATAATGCTCCGGTCGAGAATCAAAATACGAACCACAATGCGCCGTTGGTTCAGCCGCGCGAAGTGGAAACCATGATTGTTCGTCCGGATGGCTCTATCGTCCACCCATCTCCTGCTCCGCAGGAAACGGCTTCGCAACTGCCTCCTGCAAACACCCCGCAGCCGGCCGCGCCTGCTGGCGGTGATGAAATCGGCGCACTGGCGGCTGGCAACACACCTGCAGAACCGGTCGCGCAAGCACCTGAACCGGCTCCTCAGGCACAACAGCCTCAGCCTGCTGCGGAAGCTCCCCGTCTTCCGGCCCGCGCTCCGGTGGTGCCGTCACGGCCTGCTGAACAGCCAGTCAACATCGTCGGCAATGTTCCGCAGCGTACGCAGGCACCTGCAGCAGCGAGTTCAGCCGCTGCCACGGCTGCGCCGCAGGTTGCATCGGCAGCAGGGGCAGGCGGTTACTTCATCCAGATCGCTTCGCAGCCATCTGCCGAGCTGGCACAGAAATCTTATGCCAATATGGCGCAGAAGTATGGCAGCGTGATCGGTGGCCGTAGCGTCGACATCAAGCGCGCCGACATTCCGGGCAAGGGCACCTACTATCGTGTCCGCGTTCAGGGCGGTTCCAAGGAAGATGCATCCGCACTTTGCGGACGCCTCAAGTCTGCGGGCGGTAGCTGCTTCGTGACGCAGTGATTTATCAGACACTGAATATTGAAAGGGCGGCTTCGGTCGCCCTTTTTCATGGTCCACTATCTAGTGGATTGAATTTGACGTTTGATACCTGTTCGATATAAATCATGTTTCAAACGTCAAATTCGAAAAATCCACTAGATTCATAAAGTTACTAGTGGTCTTTTTGATTCCGACATTTGCTCAGCGCTCATATCCGAGGGATGCAAATGTCGGAATCAGACCACTAGCCCTGATTTTTTCAGCTAAACCGAAACAGGGATACTTGAGTACAGCATTTCCAGACGATTTGAAGGACGAGCGCATGAAAGAGTGCAAGGCATGGATTGCAGGTGTGTCGGGAACGAAACTTACTCAGGATGAAATTGCGTTCTTTCGTGATGAAAGACCCTGGGGCTTCATTCTTTTTGCGCGCAATGTTGAAAGTCTGGAACAGGTTTCGGAGCTGACGGCGCATATGCGCGACCTGACGGGCAGGGACCAGACACCTGTTTTCATCGACCAGGAAGGTGGCCGCGTACAGCGCCTTCGCCCGCCGCTCGTTCCAAACTATCCTTCGGCCTCGGAAATCGGTGCGATCTATGCGCGTGATCGCGAAGCTGGTCTGCGCGCTGCATGGCTTCATGCTCGCCTGCATGCATTCGATCTGCTGAAGGTTGGCGTCAATGTAGACTGCCTGCCGGTCCTCGACGTGCCAGTCGAAGGTGCACATGATGTCATTGGTGCGCGAGCATATTCCAAGAACCCGCATGCGGTTGCGGAAATGGGGCGAGCTGCTGCGGAGGGCTTGCTTGCTGGTGGTTTGTTGCCCGTAGTCAAGCATATGCCAGGGCATGGCCGCGCGTTTGCCGACACGCACAAGGAATTGGCCCGCGTAACTGTTCCACTGAATGGACTGGTCGCGCATGATTTCGTGCCATTCAAGGCGCTCAACGATCTGCCGATGGCGATGACGGCGCATGTCGTGTTCGATTGCATCGACCCGCAGCGTCCATCGACATTGTCGCCGACTGTCATCAACACGATCATTCGCGACGTCATCCAGTTCGACGGTCTCGTCATGAGCGACGACATTTCCATGAAGGCGCTCTCGGGCGGACTTGGCGACATTGCAGACGGCATCATCGGTGCCGGTTGCGATATGGTTCTTTATTGCGCTGGCGTAATGGACGAACTGAAGCAGGTTGCAGCGCGTGTGCCGGTTCTTGAGGGCAAGGCGAAGCGCCGTGCCGATCTGGCCGAAGTCTATGCAGGCGATCCCGATCTTTCCGACGAGGACGAACTGCGTGCAGAATTCAACGCCATGTTCGAACTGATAGCGTAATCGTCAAAACTTGGTAAACTGAGACGGTCGGCGGGCTGATCCGCCGACGATCTTATCAGCAGGGAAACGGGTTTGGCGGCATCGGGAGCAGACGCAGACGGCAAAGACGGCACGCTCGTGCCGATGGATGCGCTGTGGCAAGGTGATCCCGAGCGCAGCGAAAGCGAACCGTCTCTTCTCATCGATGTTCAGGGATTTGAAGGTCCTCTGGATCTGCTGCTCCATCTTGCACGGAGCCAGCGCGTTGATCTTGCCCGTATCTCCGTTCTGGCGCTCGCGGAGCAATATCTGGAATTCGTGGAAAAGGCACGCGTGTTGAGCCTTGAACTTGCAGCCGACTATCTCGTCATGGCTGCCTGGCTCGCCTATCTCAAGTCGAAGCTCCTGATTCCGAAGCAACAGGGTGACGACGGAGCAACAGGCGAAGAATTGGCAGCTTCGCTGCACTATCGTTTGAAGAGGCTTGAAGCCATGCGCGATGCGGCGGCGAAGCTCGTCAATCGCAATCGGCTGGGGCGGGATGTCTTTGCGCGCGGCATGCCGGAAATGGTCATGGTGGACAGGACCAGCCAGTTTTCCGCGACATTGTACGACCTTCTCACCGCCTATGCTTCACAGCGGCAGCGGCAGGCCGTGTCGCAGGTGCAAATCGCCAGGCGGGCAGTCTGGTCGCTGAAAGAAGCACGGGTGGCGCTTGTGCGTTTGATGGGAACGGTTGGAGACTGGGTTTCTCTCGACCGGTTCTTGATCGACTATGCGCTTTCACCGCGCGAGAGGGCCTCGGCACTTGCGAGTTCCTTTGCCGCCAGTCTCGAGCTGGTGCGCGAAGGTAAGCTGGAAGTCAGGCAAAACGCTCCTTTCGAGCCGATCTATATCAGGGCGACGGTAGATATCAGCGAATTGGATGAGGACGAGGATGTCTGAAGCGGAACGTCAAAATCTGGCTGAAATTGATAGCGATGATTATCTGATGGATGAAGAAGCTTCCGTCTCGACGCAGGGGCTCGCTGAACTCGCACGTATTGTGGAAGCCATCGTTTTCGCATCTTCCGAACCCGTTTCCGAGCGCGCATTGGCGGAACGTCTGCCTGCCAATGTGGAGGTTGCGCCTGTTTTGAAACATTTGCAGAAAATATATGAAACGCGCGGTGTGCATCTTGTACAGGTTGGCGGTGCATGGGCGTTTCGCACCGCGCCCGATCTCGCCTTTCTCATGAGCCGCGAAGCTGTCCAGCAGCGCAAACTGTCTCGCGCCGCGATGGAAGTGCTGGCCGTCATTGCCTATCACCAGCCGGTCACGCGCGCCGAGCTGGAAGACATTCGCGGTGTCGAAACCTCAAAGGGCACACTTGACGTCCTTATGGAGACGGGCTGGATCAAGCTGCGCGGCCGCCGCCGTACACCGGGTCGTCCGGTCACTTACGGAACAACGGAGTCTTTTCTTGACCATTTCGGCCTTCCGGAAATCCGAGATTTGCCCGGACTGGAAGAGCTGCGTGGGGCAGGGCTTCTATCCGCACGCATGCCATCAAGTTTTGCAGTTCCGGCGCCGAATTTAGACCCGGATGAGCTGACCGAAGATGAAGAGCCGCTCGAAGACATAGATCTGGAAAGCCTCGGCTTGCTCGCCCCACGTGGTGAATAGTCTCACCCCGGTCTTTGGAGCCAATTTTATTTGTAGCAAAGCCGTTCACCGTCATACTTCTGTTTGAAAGATTTGTTGAAAGCGCTTAAATCGTAATTGGCATTGCAGGAACATGCCGCGCATTCGCGGCAATGAGAGGAATGAAATGGGTAGCTTTTCCATCTGGCACTGGCTGATCGTTCTGGCGGTTGTCCTTCTTCTGTTTGGCCGCGGCAAGATTCCCGAGCTGATGGGTGATGTTGCCAAGGGCATCAAGAACTTCAAGCAGGGCATGTCCGACGAAGACGCTAAGGATGAAGCCAAGGATTCGGGCCGTACGATCGACGCCAAGGCTGACGAAACTGTCAACGACGTCAAGAAAACCACCAAGTCCTGATCTAACGGATAAAGCATGCTGCGTGCACGGAAACGCGCGCAGCATATTTTGCCATTTACAAGTGCGGTTTTCCGCCGAAAGACGGGACGCGCGCGCGAATTGCGCGGGGTATCAAGAATATGTTCGATATCGGTTGGTCTGAACTTCTGATTATTGCGATCGTGATGATCGTAGTGGTCGGTCCCAAGGATTTGCCGAAAATGCTGAGGGCATTCGGCAAGGCAACCGCGCGTATGCGCGCTACCGCCAACGAGTTCAAGCAGCAGTTCGACGAGGCCTTGAAAGAGGCAGAGCTTGAGGATGTCAAGAATATCATTGATGAAACCCGCAAGCTCGACCCGCGTTCAAAGATTACGCAGGTATTCGATCCGATTCGAAGCGCAGGCGAGGATTTACGCTCTGGCCTTCAGTCCACGTCTTCCATGTCTCCGGCGACTCCTGAAAAGGCCGCTGAAGTGACGACACCCGTCGATGCTGGTGGCAAACTGGTGCCGCCTGCTGTGGAGCCGCTGGCGGAAAAAGCCGAAGCACCCCAAAAGGCGGCGCGCAAGACGGCAGCCAAGGCACAGAGCAAAGCGACCGAAGCCCCCGCAGCTAAAACGAAGGCCGCGCCAAAGGCAGCTTCTGTCGCAAAACCTGCTCCCAAGAAGCCCGTTGCAGCGAAATCGGAAACGGTAAAGGCCGAAACGGCCAGAACCGCTGCCGCACCTGCCAAAAAGACCACGAAAAAGACAGGAACCAAAGCGTGAAACGCGACGAGGACGAAATCGAACAGAGCGCAGCGCCTCTGCTTGAGCACCTGATCGAACTGCGCAGACGCCTGATTTGGGCAATTCTGGCATTTTTCGTGGCATTTATCTTCTGTTTCGCTTTCGCCAAACAGCTCTTCAACCTGCTCGTCGTGCCCTACCAATGGGCGCTCGACTGGGCAGGCATGGATCGTTCGAAAGCAGAACTGATCTATACGGCACCGCAGGAATTCTTCTTCACACAGGTGAAGGTCGCAATGTTCGGCGGTATTGTGCTGGCATTTCCGATCATTGCCGCGCAGATCTACAAATTTGTGGCACCCGGCCTCTACAAGCATGAGCGCATGGCCTTCCTGCCATTCCTGATCGCATCGCCGATCCTGTTTTTGACCGGGGGCGCGCTCGTCTATTTCTTCTTCACGCCGATGGTGATGTGGTTTTTCCTCGCAATGCAGCAGACCGGCGGCGGCGGCGAAGTGCAGATATCGCTTCTGCCGAAGGTGTCGGAATATCTGAGCCTCATCATGACGCTCATCTTTGCTTTTGGTCTGGTCTTCCAGCTACCGGTGGTCACGAGCCTGATGGCCCGTGTCGGTCTGGTGACGTCGGCTGGCCTGAAGGACAAGCGCAAATATGCAATCGTCATCGCCTTCATCGTGGCGGCAGTCCTGACGCCGCCCGACCCGGCGAGCCAGATCGGCCTTGCCTTGCCGACGATCCTTCTCTACGAGATTTCAATCATCGTGGCTCGCATGATCGAGAAGAAACGGGATGAGGCGCAGGAATCCGCTGACGCCGAGAACGACGCTTCATCGTCCTGATTTGTCACTCTGATTGTATGAGGTCGCAATCCTATGCGGCCTCGCTTCTGTCCAATTTCAAGAAACGGCTTTTCCCATGCTCGACATCAAATGGATTCGCGAAAACCCTGAAACCCTCGACAAAGCGCTCGCCAAGCGCGGGGCTCAGTCGCTGTCGTCCGAATTGATGGCGCTGGATGAAAAACGCCGCGAGTATGTCGGCAAGGTTCAGGCTGCCCAGGAGCGTCGCAACGCCGCTTCGAAGGAAATCGGCAAGGCTATGGCTGCAAAGGATGCGGCGACGGCGGACAAGCTGAAGGCGGAAGTTGCCGAGTTGAAGGATTTTCTTGCGCGGGCCGAGGACGAAGAACGTCGCCTGACCAAGGAACTGAACGACGCGCTGTCGACCATCCCCAATATTCCGCTGGAAGACGTACCGCTCGGCAAGGACGAAAGCGACAATGTAGAAGTTCGTCGCATCGGCAACCAGCGCAATTTTTCCTTTCAGCCGAAGGAACATTTCGAGCTGGGCGAAGCGCTCGGCTATATGGATTTCGAGCGTGCCGCAAAGCTTGCGGGTTCGCGTTTTACGGTTTTGAAGGGACCGCTTGCGCGTCTGGAACGGGCGCTCGGTCAGTTTATGCTCGACCTCCACACCATGGAGCACGGTTTTACCGAAACGATGCCGCCGCTGATGGTGCGCGACGAAGCTGTCTACGGCACCGGCCAGCTACCGAAATTCTCGGAAGACCTCTTCCGCACCACGGACGGCCGCTGGCTGATTCCAACCGCCGAAGTTCCGCTGACCAATCTGGTTGCCGATGAAATCGTCGATACCAAATCGCTTCCCCAGCGCTATACGGCACTGACCCCATGTTTCCGTTCGGAAGCAGGCTCTGCCGGTCGCGACACACGCGGGATGCTGCGTCAGCACCAGTTCCTGAAAGTGGAAATGGTGTCGATCACCGATGCCGACAGCTCGATCGAAGAGCATGAACGCATGACTGCCTGTGCCGAAGAAGTGCTGAAGCGCCTCGGTCTGCCGTTCCGTACGGTCGTGCTTTGCACCGGCGATATGGGTTTCGGTGCGCAGAAGACTTACGATATTGAAGTGTGGCTGCCGGGCCAGAACACCTATCGCGAAATTTCAAGCTGCTCGGTCTGTGGTGATTTCCAGGGCCGTCGCATGAATGCCCGTTATCGTCCGGAAGGCGAGAAATCGACCCGTTTCGTCCATACGCTGAACGGCTCGGGGGTCGCGGTCGGTCGCGCCCTGATTGCCGTCATGGAAAATTATCAGGAAGAGGATGGCAGCATTCATATTCCTGAAGCATTGCAGCCATACATGGGCGGCCTCACGCGGATTGAGAAAGCTGCGTGAATCAAAACTACCGATAGCCACAATGAAGGAGTGATGACGTGCGAATTCTGCTGACGAACGATGATGGTATCCACGCTGAAGGCCTCGCAGTTCTGGAGCGGATCGCACGCAAGCTTTCCGACGATGTCTGGGTCGTCGCTCCGGAAACCGATCAGAGTGGCCTCGCGCATTCGCTGACGCTGTCGGAACCGCTCCGTCTTCGCCAGATCGATGATCGCCATTTCGCATTGCGCGGTACGCCGACCGATTGCGTCATTATGGGAGTTCGCCACGTTTTGCCGGGCGCGCCCGATCTCATACTGTCCGGCGTAAACTCCGGCGCGAATATTGCCGATGACGTCACCTATTCAGGGACGGTTGCCGGCGCTATGGAAGGCACGCTGCTCGGTGTGCGATCCATCGCATTGTCGCAGGAATATGACTATGAAGGCGACCGCCGCATCGTGCCGTGGGAAACAGCGGAAACGCATGCGCCTGATCTTATCCGCAAGCTGATGGATGCGGGATGGCCGGAAGGCGTCCTGCTGAACCTCAATTTCCCGAATTGCGGCGCGGATGAAGTCAAGGGAACACGCGTCACGGCTCAGGGTAAACTCAGCCATGACGCCCGCCTCGATGAGCGCCGCGACGGACGCGGCTTCCCGTATTTCTGGCTTCATTTCGGACGCGGCAAGGCTCCGGTAGCAGACGACAGTGACATTGCGGCCATTCGTTCCGATTGCATTTCAGTGACACCATTGCACCTCGATCTGACCGCGCATAAGGTTCGGGCGGAACTGAGCGTAGCACTTGGGGTTGAAGCATGAGGCAGGCGACGTCTGAGCGCCCACGGCTTTCGGACAGAGAAGGATTTGCATCCTTCGTTATGCGAATGCGCGGATATGGAATTGACGATCCGCGTCTTTTTGCAGCCGTTGAAGCGACGCCACGCCAGAGCTTCCTCGCATCATCATGGTCGCATCTTGCCTATAGTTCACGGACTGCGCCGCTTGACTGCGGCGAGTATATGGAAGGCATCGACGACCAGATTCGGGCCATCGCTGCACTCAAGCTGGAGCCCGGTCATCGTGTGCTAGAGATTGGAACCGGCTCCGGATTTACAGCGGCGGTAATGTCTTCGCTCGTCGGACGTGTCACGACCGTCGAGCGCTATCGCAAGCTATGCGATCACGCCCTCCAGCAATTCGTTTCGCTGAAGCGCGAAAACATCATGGTCAAACATGCCGATGGTCGCCATGGAATGCCGGGCGGCCCCTTTGACCGTATTCTGATCTGGCTCGCATTCGAGGACGTGCCACGGCATTTCGTCGATCTTCTGGCAACGCATGGTGTGCTGATAGCTCCAATCGGACCAGGAGATGGCCAGCAGGTCATGACCCGCATAGCCAAGGTTGGCAGCCGATTCGAGCAAGAGGACGTGATGTCGGTCCGCTATCAGCCATTTGTCGAAGGTGTCTCGTCCGTTCTGTGACCGACATGCGTATCGATTCGTCGAAATGAAGGTTATCGGGCTCGCTCCAGCATAGTCGGCGGGGGCGGACTGGCTGCTTTGTGCGCTTATGGTATTTAATTGGTGAATCTTTTTTCGAAGATTTGCCGTTCTTAACCAGAGAGTAACATTAACGCGTTTTAATCACCTTACTGAGTTTCGAGTATGGGCGAGTTGAACATGCGTTTACAAATTTTGCAGCACACGTCTGAACGTCTCCTGCGGAATGTCGCGATCGTTCTGATTGCCGGTTTTGGTGCCGGGTGCAGTGCGGATACGATGCGCTTCACTGATGGTATCAGTACGGGGTCGACGTCCAGTCAGCGTGTCGCACAGCAGCCGACAGGCGATCTTTATGCATCCGCGGCTCCCGTAGCCCCCGCTTCAAGCGGTTCCGTTCAGCGCAATTCATTGCCGCCGGTGACTTCGGCGCCGATGGCAGCGCCTGTCGCAGCAGCACGGCAGTCGGTACAGGCCCCGGTCGCAGCGGCATCCATTCAGAATCAGGTTGGGCAGGTGCAGGACATGGCAGCAAACCGTGTGAACAACACGGTCAACGCTGCTGAAACCAAAGTCGCCAGCGCGGCAACATCTACGCGTAACACCGTGAATGGTGCGCAGGAAAAGGTTCTCGGACAGCTTCCGGCGAACCCAACCATGCCACGACCAACGGACAACAATATCGCAGTCGTACCGCAGGCACCTGCCGTCAACGGCAAGAAGCCTTCGGCAAACGATATGGCTGCTGCGGGCGCAAATGCAACGACGCCGCCAGCGCCGAACGGTACATACACGGTGAAGAGCGGCGATTCGCTGTTCTCTATCGCGCAGAAGCATAACGTTCCTGTCGAACAGTTGAAGAAGGCAAACGGGCTGTCGAATGGTGCTATCCGTGTCGGACAGGCGCTCGTCATTCCTTCTGCCGCGGCAGGCAATGCAACGCAGGTTGCAGCGGTTTCGCAGCCACCGGAAAACCCGGCCAAGGCAGCGGCTGCGCCGACCGCCAATGCCGATGTGAAGCCTTATACGCCGCCGCAAGCGAGCAACAAGGTGATCGAAGATGCCGAAAAGGATCAGGCGGCTGCGCCTTCTTCAACCGGCATTTCGCAGATGCGTTGGCCGGTGCGTGGCCGTATTCTCGCAAGCTTCGGCCAGCGTGAAGGTACATCGGTCAGCGACGGTATCGACATTATGGTTCCAGAAGGAACATCGGTTAAGGCTGCTGAAAATGGCGTCGTCATCTATGCCGGTGATGGTCTGAAGGAATTCGGCCAGACGGTTCTGATCCGCCACGACAATGGCCTCGTCACCGTTTACGGCCACAACAGCCAGATACTGGTTCAGCGTGGACAGAAGGTTCGTCGCGGCGAAGAAGTTGCAAAATCAGGCATGAGCGGCAACGCGAAATCTCCGAAGCTGCATTTCGAAGTGCGCAAGAATTCGGCTCCGGTCAATCCTAACAAGTATCTGGAATCCTGATCGAAAAGCGATCCGATAAAGAAAAAAGGCGGGCCCAAAGCCCGCCTTTCCTTTTATGGTTGCTTTCGTCTTTTTACATTGCAATCCCGAGGCGACCTGCGAGATCCTGGATATATTGCCATGCAACGCGCCCTGAACGGTTTCCGCGTGTTGTGGACCACTCCAATGCTTCCGCATGCATTTTAGCTGGATCGTAAGCCAGCTTAAAATAGGCCGCGTAGCCGTCGACCATGGCAAGATAATCGTCCTGGCTGCATTTGTGGAAACCGAGCCAGAGGCCGAAACGGTCCGAAAGCGATACTTTTTCCTCGATGGCTTCCGAGGGATTGATCGCTGTCGAACGCTCGTTGTCGATCATGTCGCGCGGCATCAGATGGCGGCGGTTCGAGGTCGCATAGAAGATCACATTGCCCGGTCGGCCTTCAACGCCGCCTTCAAGTGCGGCCTTGAGCGATTTATAGGACGTATCGTCGTGATCGAAGGAAAGATCGTCACAGAACAGAATGAACCGATAGTCCGTATCCTTGATGAGATTCATCAATGTCGGAAGACTATCGATATCCTCTCGGTGAATCTCGATCAGCTTGAGCGGGTTGCGATCCGGCATTTCTGCGTTCACGCTTGCCTGTGTAGCCTTGACGAGCGAGGATTTTCCCATGCCGCGCGCTCCCCAGAGCAGCACATTGTTTGCTGGAAATCCTTTTGCGAAACGCCGGGTATTGTCCACGAGCTGGTCACGTACCAAATCTACGCCACGGATCAGTGCGATATCCACGCGGTTCACGCGGCTGACCGGATCTAGAGTCAGGCGTTCGGGAGCCCAGACGAAACAGTCTGTGGCATCAAGATCGGGTGTTTTAGCTTCCGGCGGCGCGATGCGTTCCAGAGCGGCGATCAAACGGTCCAGTTTCTGGCTGAGTATGTCTTCGGTCGTCATTTCATGCCCCTGATGATAGGGGTAACGGCTTAACATGTCACAGCGGAGGCGAAAAGTGTGCGACCTTGGCGCAGGTGGCGTCATCGCCGGTTGCATTTGGCGCGCCAACCATTGTAATGCCCTTAATAATTTGTCTTTGAGACTTCAGAGGAGTTCCTAATGTTCGTAACACCGGCTTTCGCTCAAGCACCTGGCGGCGGCGCTTTTGGCCCAGACATGCTGATGAGCATTCTGCCGTTCATCCTGATTTTCGTGATCATGTACTTCCTTATCATCCGCCCGCAGCGGACTCAGATGAAGAAGCGCCAGGAAATGCTGACACAGGTTCGTCGCGGCGATACCGTCGTCACTGGCGGCGGCATTGTTGGCAAGGTTCAGAAGGTTGTTGATGACAACGAACTTGAAGTCGAAATCGCTGAAGGCGTTCGCATCCGCGTCATGCGCAGCACGCTGATGGATGTTCGCGTCAAGGGCGAGCCTGTCGCCGACAACAAGAACAAGTAATTCTTTTCACGACACTTCAGGTCCCGGTAAGATTTCAATAACCGGGGCCTGCGCATTATTCGGTAAGCGCTACATAAGTTTTGCGTGCTACGACGCCGGAGAGCGGTTCGCAATAAGTGAACTCCGGTATGCTCTATCCAAGCTGATACGGAATTGCTGCTCTATGCTCTATTTTTCACGCTGGAAATCTGCCCTGATCTGGCTTGCGGTTCTCGTGAGTTTTGTCATCGCATCCCCTAACTTTTTCTCGCGTGAAACGCTGGCAAAGCTACCAAATTTTCTGCCGAAGCAGCAGATCGCCCTTGGGCTTGATCTCTCCGGGGGCTCGCGACTGGTCCTGCAAGTGCAGAATGCCGGACGCGGGGAACTCGAACGCACTGCCAATATCATGCGGCAGCGTCTCGAAGAGCTTGGTTATGGCAAGCCAGTTGTGGAAGAGGAAAACCGCAATCAGATTCGGGTCGAAGTTCCCGGTGTTTATGACGCGCAGCTTCTGAAAGACATTCTGAGCGTCCGCGGCGATTTCTCTTTCCGTGCTGTCGATGGCACCATGTCACCGGATGATGCCATTCGTGGCACGCCACCGGCAGACAGTGAAATCATCTATTCCTATGACGATCCGCCCGTTGGCTATCTCGTCAAAAAGCAGCCGATCCTGACTGGCACCAATGTGACGGATGCCAAGGCGACACTTGCGGACGATGATACCGAACCTGTCATTACGCTGACTTTGGACGATGCAGGTCGCAAGAACCTTGCCGAAGCAACATCGCATCTGGTCGGTGGAAGCTTTGCTATCGTCGTCGATAACCAGATCGTTTCCGCACCTGCCGTCGATGAGAAGCTCGATACGAATGAGCTGCAGATTTCAGGCGCCTTCGATCTTCAGGCGGCCAACAATATGGCGGTTGTGCTGCGTTCCGGCGCGCTGCCGCAGAATGTTACGGTCCTGGAAGAGCGCACGATCGCATCTGCATTGGGCGAAGACTATGCCAGCGCCGCCGCACTGGCAGCGCTGCTTGCTGCACTGCTGGTCGGCCTGTTCATGGTCTTGTCCTACGGTATCCTCGGTGTGATCGCCATGATCGCACTGGCCGTCAATATCATCATCCTGACGGCGATACTGTCGCTGATCGGCGCTTCGATCAGTCTCGCCAGTATTGCCGGTCTGGTGCTGACCATAGGTCTGGCAGTTGACGCTCACATCCTGATTTACGAACGTGTGCGCGAAGATCGTCGCAAAGGCTATTCCGTGGTTCAGGCTATGGAATCCGGCTTCTATCGCGCTCTCTCGACCATTATCGACGCGAACCTCACCACACTTATTGCAGCGCTCGTTCTATTCCTGCTCGGTTCGGGAACGGTTCACGGCTTCGCGCTGACGGTGGCGGTGGGTATCGGTACGACGCTCTTCACGACGCTCACCTTCACCCGCTTGGTGATCGCGCAATGGGTGCGCACAGCGAAGCCAAAGGAAGTGCCGAAGCGCCGTTTGAAGCTGGTTCCGACTGTGACGCACATCCCGTTCATGCGTCTGCAGTTCGTGACACTGGGCATCTCTGTGCTGGCCTGCGCCATCGTAGTCGCACTGTTCGTCAATATTGGCTTCAATTACGGCATTGATTTCCGTGGCGGCTCAATGGTCGAATTGCAGGCCCGCAGTGGCGACGCCAATCTTGAAGACATTACCGAGCGGCTTGCCGAGCTCAATATCGATAGCGCGCGTGTTTTGCCGGCAAAGTCACCACGCTCCGCTCTTGTCATTATCGGCAGTCAGGAAGTCGGCGACGATGCCGAACAAACCGTCGCCGTGAAGCTGCGCGGTGAATTCGAGCAGGATTACTCATTCCAGCGGGTCGAAGTGGTTGGACCGACGGTTTCGGAACAGCTTTCGCGCGCCGGTGTTCTGGCAGTCATTCTGTCGCTGATTGGTATCTTCGTCTACGTATGGGTCCGGTTCCGCTGGCAGCTCGCGCTTGGTGCGGTGCTTTCGACCTTGCACGACGTTATCATCCTTGCGGGCATGTTCATTGTATTTCGCATGGAGTTCAATCTGTGGAGCGTTGCGGCAATCCTGACGATCATCGGCTATTCACTCAACGACACGGTCGTGATTTACGACCGTGTGCGCGAAAATCTTCGAGTTTACAAAAGCGCGCCGCTGCCAGCCATCATTGATGCGTCTATCAACCAGACACTGTCGCGTACCTTGCTGACGTCCTTTGTGACCTTTCTCGCGCATATCCCGCTTTATGCTTTCGGGGGCGCAGATATCCGCAGTTTCGCGTTGGCGCTGAGCGTCGGTATTATCGTTGCGAGTTATTCGTCGATCTTCATCGCCGCTCCATTGCTGGTTCAGTTCGGACTCAAGCCGCGCGGATCAGAACAAGCAGGCGATTCCATGGATGATGAACTGGCGCAATCGCTGAATTTGGAAAGCTGAGAATGGCTAAAGGGATAGAGATACGCGAGGCCCATTTTCCGGGCCGTGCTCCTATCGATGCCTATGGCGATGGAGGCTTCCGCTTTGCCGAGATGTCGCATCGCGGGTCCATACTTTGCCTACCTTCTGGAATTCACGGCTGGAAACCCGCAACACCGCCAGTCCTGGCCAAAGCTGATCTGGAAATGATCCTAGAGCAGGCATCTGACATTGAAATTCTGCTGGTGGGGACAGGCATGGATTTGCGCCGTATCCCTGAAGATGTGCGCGCCATCCTGCGCGAACACCGTATTTCTTCCGATCCCATGAGCACGGGTGCAGCCGTCCGAACGTATAATGTGCTTCTGGCCGAAGATCGCGCGGTTGCGGCGGCTCTGATTGCTGTAGACTGACACTATGAACGAGAATGAGGCACATTGCCTGGCATTGCTTCGCGAAGCTGACCGGGATCGCTATCTTTCAGTGCTTTATGCACCGGAAGAATGTCGCGGCGGTCTGGCTGCATTATACGCATTCAATGCAGAGATTGCGCGTATCCGTGATCTGGTTCACGAACCGCTACCCGGAGAAGTTCGGCTGCAATGGTGGCGCGATCTCATTAACGGCGAGGCGAGGGGCAGTGCCGAAGCGCATCCCGTTGCCGCAGCGCTGATCAGCACCATTGAAAAATATGAGCTGCCGCGAGCCGCCTTCGATAATTACTGCGAAGCGCGCATTTTCGATCTCTATGACGATCCCATGCCCAGCCGCAATGATCTGGAGGGCTATTGCGGTGAAACCGCATCGGCTATCATCCAGTTAGCTGGCTTTGTACTTGATAGAGATGCTGCTCAGGCACAGACAGAAATTACCGGTCATGCCGGTGTGGCGCAGGCAGTGACCGGTTTACTCCGTCTTATGCCCATTCATCGGCGACGCGGGCAGCTTTATGTTCCCGCTGATATGTTGCAGGCCGTCGGCGTGACTCGCGAGACCTTGATTGCTGGCGAAGACAAGGCGGCTGTTGAGCGCGTCGTCAGCATCATGCTGGCTTTCGCGCGTGAACATCTGGCGATTTTCGAGAAGAACATGTCGCAGTTGCCGAAGAGCCTCGCTCCGGCGTTTCTGCCTTTGGCGCTTGCTCCAGCCTATCTGCGAGCAATCGAGCGCCTGGGCGCGCAGGTTGCGGAAAAGGTGGCGGACATTTCTGCCATCCGAAAGCAATGGCTCATGTTCAGAGCCAACTTCTGAGCAGCCAGAGCCGATGGGCTTCAATTCAATCGAACGAAGCCTATAGCGATATCACTCAGCTAGTCCTAGCCCCAACCCTAGCCACTGACGACAATCAGCCAGAGCACGTGCGGAAAGCGCCTGTTTCTTGGCAACAGTCTTTTCCTTGCCACGCAGACGCTTGCCTTCCGGCTTTGGAACATCGACGGGCGGGAACAGACCGAAATTCACATTCATCGGCTGGAACGAACGTTTGCCCGGCTCGTCGTCGGCAACAATGTGTCCACCCGTAATATGGCCAAGCAGGGCGCCGAATGCGGTTGTTCCCGGAGGTGGCGTCAGTGTTTGCCCCAGCTTTTCTGCTGCGGTGAAACGACCTGCCAGCAATCCGATTGCAGACGATTCAACATAGCCTTCACAGCCTGTCACCTGACCGGCAAAGCGCAATGTTTCGCGTGATTTCAAGCGAAGGGTAGCATCAAGCAGCACTGGCGAATTCAGATAGGTATTGCGATGAAGGCCACCGAGACGGGCGAATTCCGCATTTTCCAGACCTGGAATCATCTTGAAGATGCCGGTCTGGGAGCCGTATTTCAGCTTTGTCTGGAAGCCAACCATGTTGTAAAGCGTGCCGAGAGCATTATCCTGACGGAGCTGCACAACGGCATATGCCTTCACGGTCGGATTGTGAGCATTGGTGAGACCCATCGGCTTCATCGGTCCGTGACGCAAGGTTTCCGGTCCGCGTTCGGCCATCACCTCGATCGGCAGGCAGCCGTCGAAATAGGGTGTGCCTTCCCATTCCTTGAAGTCGGTCTTGTCGCCTTCGACCAATGCGGCCACAAAGGCTTCATACTGCTCCTTGTCCATAGGGCAGTTGATATAGTCTTTCCCAGTGCCGCCCGGACCAACCTTGTCATAGCGCGACTGGAACCAGCAAACATCCATATTGATCGAATCAAAATGGATGATCGGTGCGATGGCATCAAAGAAGGCCAGAGCATCTGCACCGGTTTGCGCTTGAATGGCCTCCGCCAGTGAAGGCGCGGTCAGAGGCCCGGTGGCAACGATGCTCGTTCCCCATTCCTCCGGCGGCAGGCCGGTGACTTCTTCCCGAACGATGGTTATCAGCGGATGGGCTTCGAGCTTTGCGGTCACAGCCTGTGAAAAGCCTTCGCGGTCGACAGCCAGTGCGCCGCCAGCAGGAACCTGATGGGCGTCGGCGCAAGCCATGATGAGAGAACCGGCAAGGCGCATCTCGGCATGAAGAACGCCGACGGCATTGGTCTCGGCGTCGTCCGAGCGGAAAGAGTTGGAGCAGACAAGTTCGGCCAGATTCTCCGTCTTATGGGCATCGGTGCCGCGCACAGGGCGCATCTCGTGCAATATGACGGGCACACCAGCCTGCGCGAGCTGCCATGCAGCTTCAGAACCGGCAAGGCCGCCGCCGACGACGTGAACGGGAGAAAGATCGGATGTGTTTGACATGGGCCATTCCCTTATCGCCTTTGTTGAACGCCTTCAATGGAGAAGGCTCGCTAAGGACGGGAATCGTGCCGCAAAAAGAAATGGCATCCGTCGCGGGAGGAGGAGCGACGGATGCCATTATGGTAAGACCGGTATCGGGAGGAGGAGAACCGGCCTTGTTATCGCAAAGCCTGGGAGGAGGATGGCTCTGCGATGAACCAAGTCTGGTGGGAGGAGGATCCAGACTTGGAGAAACCCCTATCGGGAGAAACTGCGAGGCTCGTTAAATTAGCGAGCCCTGGTCTTTAACGGGTCTTGGTCTGGCGAGCCACGAACGGAATGTCCGCGCGGGAGATGCCAAGATCATTCAGCTCACGGGTGGAGAGCTGGCTGAGTTCATTGACGGTGTCGCGGTAACGGCGCCAGTTGTTGTAAGAGCGGATAAGGTTCATCGTGCTATTCCTTCATCGTTGAGGAACTGGAGTTCTGTTCAATTCATCTCGTTTGTTGTCCATGATATAAGCTATTGTTTTCGCAGGTTGCAGACCCGAGTTTGCATAGCTGCTCTGCGGGTTCTGCACGACACGTTAAATCGATTAGACTGGCAGGGCACAAAATTGCCGCAAAGCGATTTGATCCAACCCTTTGCCGACAGCGTGGTTTCCTATATGTTCTCAACCGCTTACAGTTGCGACAGCACAACTGACAGACTGACCAGGAGCTAATTTGTCACTTTCCATTTCTGTTGAACGCCTGATCGAGAGATGGCAGCGAGACGGTCTGATCGATGTAGAAACAGCATCGAAGCTGAATGCCGATCTTGAAAAACGTGCTTCGGTCTTCAGCCTCGGTTCCGTTCTGGCCACGCTTGGCGGGTTGCTTCTTGGTGCAGCCGTTATCATGCTGGTTGCTGCCAACTGGCAGGAAATGCCGCGCCTTATGCGTATCGGCCTCATATTCGTTCTTATATGGGCGAGCTATCTTGGCGGCGCCTGGCGGCAGTCTCGTGGTGACAAGATGTTCCCCGCTGTACTCTATATTGTAGGGGCCGCATCGTTCGGGGCAGGGCTGGCGCTCGTGGGGCAAATGTATCATTTGTCCGGCGAGATCCATTCCGCCGCAATCTACTGGTCTGTCGGCGTCCTGATTTCAGCCTTTCTTTTGCGGGCGCCGGTATTGGCGGCTTTCGGTGCGGGCGTCGCCTGTTTCTATCTTTCGACCTATGTATTCGATGGCTCGTCCTACGATGATATGACCTATCGCTGGGTCGGCCCGCTGCTTCTGCTCTTTGGCGCTATGGCAGCCCTTTTCACGCGCTCGCGGCATGCGGCTCATCTATGGGCCATGTTCTCCATCGGCTGGGCTTTGCTCGTCTATGCCGAGCATGAGAGCAATACGGTATTGGTGCTTATGCTGCTTGCGGGAATCGGCCTGATACTGGCTGACGGTTTTGCCCATGCGACGCTGGAGAGACTGACCCGCTTCGCTCATCCGCTCGCGGCATACGGCCTGGCTCTCGCGCTGCTGTCACTCGTTACACTTCAGCTCAACCAGATGTTCTCCTATTCCGGCGTTACCGCAAGTCTGGATCGGGACATAGTATATAGCATCTTCATATTGGCGCTTTCGGTCGGAGCCATTGCGATTGGTGGTCGGAACAACGGCGGATTGCGTTCGATAGCCTATGCCGCTTTCTCGATCGAAGTCCTCTATCTGGCCTTTCAGACGGTCGGTACGATGATCGGAACGTCAGGATTCTTCCTGACTGCGGGCATCCTCGTGCTGCTGCTGGCTGCTTTTGTGCGACGTATGGAGAACCGTTTCGGACGGAAAAGCAGCGTGGAGGTTCACCCATGACCATTCGGTTCAAATGGCTTTATGTCGGGGCAACCATCACTGCATTGCTGCAAACAGGTATTCTTTATGCAGGTATCGAAAAACGCGCCTCTGTCTTGCGTTCAGGCACGGAAGTGACGCTTCAGACGGAACCGTTCGATCCGCGCGACCTGATGCGCGGCGATTATGTTGTTCTGGGTTACGAGATTTCCAGCCTGTCACGAAAAGACATTCAGGGCGTGCGTCCTGCCGCTTCGAGGACTGTTTATGTGGCGGTGAAACCCGATTCGAACGGAATAGCACGCTTTTCTCGCGCCTCATTCCACTCGTTTTCGGAGCTTGCGTCTGGTGAGGTGCAGATTCGCGGCGAAGCCGTCTATTCCATCTCGGATGATCCGCAATCGAATATCCGTCTCAATTTCGGTATTGAGCGATATTATGTGCCCGAGGGGCAGGGACGCGCGATAGAAGACAGTCAGCGGGAGCGGCGGATCACCGCCGTGGTCGCTGTTGATCCGAACGGAGGCCCCGTCATCAAAGCGCTGCAGGAAGACGGACGGCAGCTCTATCAGGAGCCGCTTTATTGATCCTACAATCACGCACTGTTTCAAAGGGGTTGGCTGATGCGGCAGGATCGCTATATAGAGACGGGAAGGGTAGTCGGAGCGAGCGTGGTAATTCTCTGCCGGGAAGGCGGCTTTTTTCCTTTGAACCGGGAAAATTGGATGATATAGAGACGCGCGCTTTCGAGGGCAGTTCAAGATCTGAGACGAATTCGGTGCGTTCTAAAGAATGCGCTTCGGTTCAGAAGCGGATATGGCGAAATTGGTAGACGCACCAGATTTAGGTTCTGGCGGGAGACCGTGGGGGTTCGAGTCCCTCTATCCGCACCACAATTTACCCTCTTTCAAATCACTAACCAATTGAAATAAAACGAAAAACAGCCAAAGTGCAATTTGGCGGTTTACATTTTTGCGCCAAACTGTGATACATATTGTGCTACAAACTGGGTTTTTAAGCTCATTTTTTTGGTGCGATATGGTGGGTTGATGGGGCGTAATTCATCCAAAAGAGATGCCGACAGGTTCCTGTTTCTGAGGTCCGGAAAATACTATTACCGCCGTCGTGTGCCGGACAATCTCGCCCCCCGCGATGAGCGTGCGCCAACGATTCGTGTCAGTCTGAAAACAGATGATCTCGCTCTCGCCCGCGCCAAGCGGGATTTGATGGAAGAGGCGGACAATATCCTTTGGGCCTCCATGGTGCTCGATGAACCCCGTGATCCGGCTCGCTCTCGATATGAAGCGTCGATGAAGCGCGTCGAGGCTCTCGGACTTACCTACCGATCTGCTCAAACGATGAGCGCACAATCATCACTTGATGAAATCGTCACGCGCCTGGAACGCGTTGCCAGTGAGCGGTTGCCGCAAGAGCTGGCGCAAGGCGTTGCCGGTGGTATTCCCGTTCCTGATGTGACTGTCAGCAATGCATTCGAGATCTATTGCGATGAGATCGTGCCGGATGAGTTGGTGAACAAGAGTGCTGTTCAAAAGGCGCAATGGAAAAAGGTGAAGCTGCGGGCCGTGAACAATTTTATCGCTCTCGTCGAGGGCGATAAGGCGATGACCGACATAACGCGTGATGACGCTATGAAGTTATATCGTCACTGGTTGTCCAGGATCGCGCCCAAAGAGGGGAAATCCACTCACTCGGCTTCGTCTGGCAATCGCGACATCGGCAACATGCGGGTGCTTTACGACGCCTATTTCACCTATATCGGCGAGGAAGGCAGGGCGAACCCGTTCGCACGTCTCAACTTCTCTACAAGAAAAAAGCGTTCCCGCCCGCCGTTCCCTCGTGAGTGGCTTACCGGAACGATTATGAAACCGGGAAATCTGGCGACCTTGAATGAGGAAGCGCGGGGGATCGTGCTGGCGCTAATCGAAACAGGCGCGCGACCAAGTGAGTTGGCAAACCTGACTGCGTCATCGATCCGGCTTTCGCATAAGGTGCCGCATATTGCCATCGAGCCGCGTGACGATCCTGATGATCCGCGCGAGATCAAAACAACTTCATCTGAGCGCATTGTGCCGTTGGTCGGCGTAGCACTCGCTGTGTTCCGCAAGCACAAGCAAGGATTCCCGCGTTACCGAAACCGCGAGAATGATCTGTCCGCTACGCTAAACAAATATTTTAAGGAAAATAGCCTCTTCCCGACGCCTCAGCATAAGATCTACTCCTTTCGTCATTCTTTTGAGGATCGAATGAAAGAGGCGAACCTGGATGATGAACTGCGACGGTTGTTGATGGGGCACACAATCGAGCGTCCCCGGTATGGCATGGGCGGATCGTTAGAATGGCGGCAGAGTGAGCTCAAGAAAATCGCCCTGCCGTTTAGTCCGACTATCGTTTAAATGACGCCCAGCTCTTCCAGTAGGCACATGACGAACGGTGTTACTGTTGCTGGATCCGTGATTTCCATCACAAAGTCACCTTCATCGCCCTCGGTTGTATCTTCAATAGGGCAGCGGCGCAGCGCATAATCGATAGCGTTGCGAATGTCGACATCACTTGGCTTGTTCATAACAGTGCCCCTCCATTTTTCTGACGGCGTTCCCGGCACACTGCAACCATTGCCAACTTCCTGTTACCGATCTCCACTCGCTTTGGGTCGCCGGTCGCGATTAGGAGCTTCGCAGTATATTCGAGTGGCCCGAAGCGGTCGGTTTCGAGGGCTCCGAGCTTTATTGCTAGCGCGCGCTTGGATTTCGCTATGTCAAAGTGAACCCACGATGCGTTCCGATGTTTGCCGAACGAAAGTGTTGGATGGCCTTGTATCCATTTCCGTTGCACGCCGATCTTGTCTGCCATCGTGAGCAACTCTTCATCCGTGTCAGCCCACATATGGCACATGAGCATGTTGCCGAACGCTGCGGCCATATCATCGACATAGACGCTCATGGCTGCACCTCAATCTGATCGATATTGCGATTGATGGCGTGGTAGGTATAAGCGATTATCCACGGGTTCGCGTCCCATGAACGCTTTCCGTTTATGTGCTCCCAGAGCATCCGGAAGCTATCGCGCGCAGAAGTGCAATGTTGAGCAGGAACCTCCCGACCATCTTGAATCGTGGTCATGGATGTGGATATTCCGTAGGGAAACCAGCCGCCGTGTAGCGGTTCAACACCTTCCGCAACCGCGTCAGCTTCGCTGATATATTGCAAGCGTTGGACCCGAACGTCGGTGACGATTAGGGTCAGGCGCGAAGCCCAACGCGGCATGTGGATGGACGGCTTTTTAATCCAGACGGCATAGGGATCAGGGGCGGCAAATGCTCCGGAACCGGGGCGTAAGCCGTTAGGTCCATAATGCTTGTTAGCGCAATTGGGCGGGTTGCCGTCTGCGGCGTAATGGATCGGATCCGAATGGCGGTAGGCGAGCGGTGCAGGCGGTACTTCGTCGCCACCCGGCGTCGTCCCATAGCTGTAACGTGTCGCAATCCACCAAGCCTCGCGTACCCAGAGGCGGTCGCCAATAGCATTAGTTTTTGGCCAGCGATAAGGATGATCATTCTCGTCGTAGGCGCTGACAATTCCGTTTTCGACAAACGCTGGCGGTTCATCGCACCATGCGTCCAGCACGCGGCGTGTCTGCGTTTTGCGCTCGTCAAGATTGGCGCGAACCATCGGCGCGCTGAAAAGGATAGGGCGATCCATTATTGTACCCCTCCCTGCGTTTCCGGGAATGTCGTCGTCAGCCATTCTGGCAAATCGCGCTGTGGGTCTTTCGGAAGGCTCATTGGCATCATCACGCCTACGAAATCGGGGTAGTCATGCATCCGGAGGATTATAGGTCCGTGCCCGGTTGTGCTGTTGGTTGTTTGCAGCGCGTAGAAATGGATGCCGTTCTGGCGGTTCTCGGTAACCGTGTTGTGCATGCGCTCAAACAGCCCGATCACTCCGGGATTAATGCCGATGATGTCTTCTTCGCGAGCGGGCAATTCCATTGCTTGGGTCAGCGGCGCACGCCAGCTTACGCTACGGCCCGGTTCTGCCTTGTAGTCAATGCCGACTTCGAGCGAGCCGACAGCCCCGGTTCTTTGGTATAGGCAAGGATAGAATTCATCGTCCTCAGCCATCCAGTCCGGATGGCGCATTTTTGTGCCAACAAACATGCCTGCCGAGTGCATGACGACATCGCCAGCTTGCGACCACTCTGGAAGTCTGGGCGAGTATTGCTGCCCGCAATAACTCATCGGGATTGCGGCATGAGGCTTGCAGTGTTCAAAAGCGGCCTCTGGAACAAGTGCGCTCATTGCCGTTGTGCAGTATCCGCTTGGATCACGAAAAACGGCCATTGCAGTGCGCGATATGGCGACGATGATACATCCACCCAGATCGCACGGCTCAATGATGAGGTTGCACCCGAAATAGCTTTCATCGTTTTGCTGGCTCGCCAGTATCGGCTGTATCATCCAGAGAATCTCTGCGCGAAAGTGTGCATAAAGGTGTTTGCTGTCGTCGGTCATGGCTGGACTTCCGGCGCGATATACTCGGCGTTTCGTGTGCTGGTGAAACACCACGGCTCAAAATGGAGGTTATGCTTGATCTGCCATGCATCGCAGGCAGCTTTCAGCATTACGACGAGATCTTTTTCTTCCTCTGCTGATACATCGAAAATGTTGTCGTCGCTGTCTGGGTTGCGCAAATCATACGCTCGTTCCTCCGCTTCCTCGATTGCACAGTTCGCGCCGATGTAGTCTCTCAGGCGAACCTCACCCTTGACAGCCTCGATAACGTGAATGCCGACATCATCGCCGAAATTATCGTGAGCCTCATCGATAGCGTTCCCACGCGTGTCGCACGGCCCTACGGCATAATATTCGTCATTAGATCCTGCGTACCATTTCCAATTTTTCTCTGTCATCGCTGCTATCCCATTAAGGAGAAACTTGAGTTCTGGTCTGTAAGCGGTTGATTGCCTTGGCTACTACGTCCTCAGCGTCTCGCAATTTCTCCAGCTCGGATTCCAGGCGCTTCCACAGTGGGACCATAAGGACGGCTTCGCCCTTCGGTGCCCCGGCCATGATCCGCGCGAGGATGTCGAGCGCATTTTCTACGCGCTCGGCAGTCATTGGAGGTTTTTTGCGAGATCGGGCCATTACTCGGTCTCGACTGGTTGGCCGTTCTGGAGGATGTAAAACGTATCTGGCTTAATATCGTTCTGACCGGCGACGCCTGCCCATACCGCGATGATTTCCATCTGGTCGTTACGTTCGACGAGGAACAGCGCACAGCCTTCCTTGCCGCGTACCTTGCCCTGATAACCCGTTGCGGTGGCAGCGCTCCAGCGTCCCGATGCGGTGGCAGCGCTCCAGTCTCCCGATGCGGTGGCAGCGCTCTGGATCCCCGATGCGGTGGCAGCGCTCCAGCTCCCCGTTGCGGTGGCAGCGCTCCAGCGTCCCGATGCGGTGGCAGCGCTCCAGTATCCTGTTGCAGTGGCAGCGCTCCGGTATCCTGTTGCAGTGGCAGCGCTCCGGTCTCCCGATGCGGTGGCAGCGCTCCGGTCTCCCGTTGCGGTGGCAGCGCTCTGGTATCCTGTTGCGGTGGCAGCGCTCCAGTCTCCCGATGCGGTGGCAGCGCTCTGGTCTCCCGATGCGGTGGCAGCGCTCCAGTATCCTGTTGCAGTGGCAGCGCTCCAGCGTCCCGTTGCGGTGGCAGCGCTCCGGTCTCCCGATGCGGTGGCAGCGCTCCAGTGTCCTGATACAGTTGCAATCGCTCGGTCGCCTTGAACTTCTATTAGCTCGCGTTCGCCAGATGCGTGATGACCATCAATGCGTTTGGCCCGGTCGACGATGTAGCGCACTGCGGCTGCGATCAATTCCGGGATTTTCAACTCGGCTTTGATGGTGATTTCGGCTGCTGCGATTTTGGTGTCTTTACCTTCCTTGCTAGTGTCGCCGGAAAGCTCGACCTCTCCATAACGGCTGCTCGCTGGAGGATGATATCCAAAGACATCAAGAGGGTATTCGCAGGCATGAAAGCCGCTTTCACAAGCGACAACGCCGCCTTGATGCTGGAAGCTCTTACTCAGCTCAAACTGGTATCCTCGGCAGCGCAGCTCGGCGTCAAAGCCTTTGTATGCAACAATCTTAGTCATGCGGATCCAAGCCCCTCTCGCGGGTGATTTTGAATTGATGAATCAATCGGTTTGCCGCTAATCGCGGCATTGCCTCGCGCCTCTCCGGCACGGTTACTGTGGTTATGAGCGATGCGACCGCTGCCAGCAGGCCCTCGGTCAAGCCGTCCAAGGCGTCCTCGGCAGACGCTCCGGAGGTGCGGATCTCGCGCCACTGGTTGAAGATCGTATCGAGAACGGCATCACGGGTTTCGTCCGCTATGGCCTGCCGTTCTTCCTGATCTGACCAACGGGCCATAAAATTCGGTCGATCAGCCGAAAATTCGCGATGCCAGAATGCCTGCGCAGGCGACGCACGCAATCAGAGTAGACAGAACGATCATGTAATTCAGGTCGCTGTCTTCGGTCTGGTATGCCGTCGGCAAGTGAAAGCCGCCTGTCTCGGTTTTAAACTCGTGATTATCCTGCATGGTTACGCATCCTTACCGGTGAGAATGGGCATCGGGTTCTCGCTCGGCTCGAAAAATCGGCACGACAACGCGCGATGCGGGATGGCTCGCTTTGCTTTGTTGAGGATGGGCTTGAGGCAGTAGGCGTCTTTCGGTTCGCCCGGAAACAGCATGTGTTTCTTGCCATTCCGCTTGGGGGGGGGGGCAAACTTTTCGACATAGTTGCCGTGTTCGTCCTTGACCGATTTCGTCTTTCCCCAGTGCTTGCACTGGCGGCAGGTTGTCCCTTCCGGTCCCGTTCCGGCGATATGCGCCTGTCCGAGATATGTATTCCGAATGGGGCAATCGAAATCCGCTGCCGTCAAATGTGGGCTGATACTGAAATGCGCTGCCATGCCACCCTCCGCGATCTGGAAGGATCGGCGCTACTTAGATGTAGCGTTCGATCCTTCGGATTGAGCGGCGACGGGCGAGGGCGGTAGCGCGTGCGCCATAACGCTCGACAACGTCCTTGCTAAATCCGTAGCTTTCCAATGTTTCTGGGGTGACGTTCTGGCCGGAAAAGGCCATTTCCAGCATTGTGTCGGCAAGCTTGCCGATGATGCTTTGGGTGTAGAGAGGTGCTGGCTTGGCAATTGGTGCGGTTTGGTACTGGATCATGGTTTCCATCCTTTCGACGTCTGAGCTGGTTCAGATCGGATGGCAAAAATAAAGCACCGCTTTCAACTAAATGCAAGCAATACTTTAAAAATATGAAAGTTAGAATCGATTCGACAAGGCGGAAAAAAGAATCAATAGTGAGAACAAAATTAGAACAGGGTGGTTTGTGGAATGTCTTGTGTGCAGGAGCCAACCGTAGGATCTACGTCGGTAATTGAGATCGAGTGTGCAGATTGCGGGCGTATCAGATGGCGTAAGCCTCACGATTTGTATCGTGTTGGCATAGGTCCCAAAACGACGATTCGTCAGTTGGGACTAAAGTTATTTTGTGCTGGTTGCCGGGATGAAGGGTTGCCTGGGCGCAACATTAGTCTGAACCCAACTTACGTCAGTTCAAATGCTCGAATTTATGCAGAAGCTTATGCAATCAATAGCCGAGAAGCTCGCGCGTAGGTATCACGCGCCACATATTCTTGATGGCGTATGGATCGAAGACAAGTTCTTTTGCAGGGTTGTACTGCTTACAGACAATTTCGGTTTTCGAGCGTTTCACTAGTCTTTTGATGTATGCTTTGCCGACGGTTTCGCCTTGCTCTGGAAACATTTCGATGACTACATCGTCTCCAGAAACGGCGTCACGTCCGCCGCAATATAGCAGTTCTCCAGGTTCATACCGGGGAACCATGCTGTCGCTAAGAACATGAAGTGCAAATACTTTTCTAAGGTGCGCGATCCCCGCTGGGCGACGTGCGTATCCAGAGACTTCTCCATTAAGAGTGAAGTCACCGTCGTCGCCGCCGACTGCGACGCCAAGGATCTCGACATCAAGTGGGCCGGTGTCAATGTGGCCAGCATCCGAGATTATTTCAGCATCGGACACCGGCTGCGTCTCGGATAAGAATTTCACATCGCCTTTGCTAAGGGCGATGGGGTCAATCTCAAGATAGCTCGCCACGGCCTGCAAGTTTTCCATCGACATAACATTTGCGCCGCGTTCCCAGTTGCCCACGGCACCTGTGCTCACGCCCGCAGCCTGTGCGATGTCGCGCATGACAAGGCCGCGCTGCTTTCTAGCAGTCCGCAAAGCCGTTCCGATTTTCAGAGCGAGTTGTGTCTCATCCATAATGGGATGTGACTCAATGTGGATAATTTCGTCCATTTAAGAATTCCTTGCATTTAAATGAAAGCTATGCTTTAAAAATCAGCATGGCTGACAAAAACGAAATGCATCAGGCCCTAGAGGCCGCTAAAGAACGGGCAGAAGGTGCCAGCTCATTGGCACGTGCGCTTCGCATTACGCCTCAAGCGGTAAACCAGTGGTTTGTCGTGCCGCCGGAGCGCGTTTTGGAAGTAGAGCGCCTGACGGGTATCTCCCGTCACTTTCTACGCCCTGATGTTTTTGGCCCGCCTCTCGAATCGCCCGCATGTTCCTCTGCGGGTGGTGCTGGAGCGTCCTTGCCGCCCTCGGACGCTCCAGCTTCTTTGTCGCAGGATAGAGCAGCGGTAGCTCAGTTGGTTCATACCCAACAGGTCGCGGGTTCGAATCCCGCTCCTGCAACCAGTTTCCAATCGCCCGACTTCTCCGGCTCGGGTGATGAGGGGGGTGCAGCATTTCATACTTCTGCTGTGCTCCCCGACGTTTCGAAATCGCCTGATAACCTCCCATCGGGCGTAACAGCCGGGGCGCGCCGTAAGGACGACGCCGGACGCGCCCCGGCATCCTCTGTTCTGGGGAGTGCGGTGTAATGACTTCATCGGTCGTTTCCTCAGCCTGTGGGCCGCCTGGTTAATCTGATTTCTCAGTCGTACCGGCTGGGCTGACCAACTTCATCGAATCCTTTGACGAACTTTTTTCCTTGAAATTTTCAGGGGTGTTTCCGTGCGCACAATTTCCGAGCAAGAACAGCGTTCCCTCAAGTCTGCTACCGATGGCGCATACATGCTGTCGGGCGGCATTTCCTGCATCGTGCCCTTTACCCGTGTCGGCGTGTCGACGCTTTCCAAGTACGCATCGTTCGGCGTGGAACATGCCGACAGCTTCATGCCGATTGATGTCGCGGTCGAGGTCGACCGGCGAGCGCAAACGCCGACGATCATAAAGGCTGCAGCCGGATTGCTCGGATATGAGCTTGTTCCGGCAGCATCAGGGGCAATGAAAGCGCTCGACAATGCGCCTCTCACGGAAATGGATGCGCACCGCGTCATGTCCGAGACGATGGATGTTTCAAAATCCATCGTTACGGCGCTGGAAGATGGACGCATTGACGCCGGTGAGAAGCGGGAAATCACCAAGGAAGTGCGGGAGGCGATCCGGGCGCTGGAGGACGTGTTGCGTCGTCTGGAGGCGGGAAAATGACTGCTGTTTCCGCGCTCGTCGAACAATGGATTGCGTCGCACGGTGGGCCTCGTCGCTTCGAATGCGGTGTCAGATCCGGTTTTGATGCCACGCAATATGAACTGCTTGGGTTTGGCGTTGAGGTTCGGCGCAAGGGCAATCGTTTTGCCGTCAAGCGGGTCGATGGACGCTGGCAGGTCATGGGCTGGGAAAAGCTGGCCGAGCTGCGCGACGATTTTCGCCAGTTGCACGGCAGGGAGCCGCTTCGCCGGATCGGCCCATGATCGCCCGTTTCCAGCCGCGCGAGGTCGCGCTGATCGTTTGTGCCGCGTTGGTTGCTGAGTCACCAGTCGCGGCTTTTCTCATCTTCTTTCTGTTTCTTGCGGGGCGGTGACATGGACGCGCTACTACCTGAAATGATCCGGATATCCGATATCGACACGGGCAAGCGCCTGCGCGAAGTGGATCCGGCGAAAGTCGAGGCGTTGAAGCCGTCCTTTACGGAACTGGGCTTGCGGACGCCGATAACAGTTCGGGCAAATGACAGCAAGCGCAAGGGCGCTTCGCCCTACATTCTGTCGGCTGGTGCCCACCGGTTGGCGGCTGCGCTCGCCATTGGCTGGCAGGAAATCCCGGCATTTGTGCGAAAGGAAAGTGCGCTCGATGCCGAGCTTTGGGAGATCGACGAGAATCTTGCCCGTGCCGAACTGACGCCAGCAGATCGCGCCATGTTCGTTTTCCGGCGCAAGGAATTGTATCTCCTAAAATACCCGGAAACCGGCCATGGCGGCGACCGCAAATCAAGCGGACAAGTTGGCCACTTGGTCGACCGGGCAGAGCGTAAGAGTTTTGTTGCCGCCACGGCTGAACTGACCGGAAAACCAGAGCGAAGCATCCGACGCGATGCCGAGCGTGGGGAAAAGATTTGCAAGGCGGCGCTCGACAAGCTGCGGGGCACCCGGCTTGACAATGGTGTGGCGCTTGATCGCCTCAAGGCTCTGCCGTCGGATGTTGCGCAAATTGCGTGGGTCGAGGGCGCTCTGGCAGAAGAAAAGCGCATCAAGGTCGAAAGCAAGAGCATTCGTGCCCAGCAACAGAAGGTGCGCCACGCTGTCAGACTTACGGAAATGGCGCTGACCGCCGAGCGCGGCAAGGCGACGGCACCGGCAAAGCTGGATCGGCTCTATCCGGTCTATTATGCAGATCCGGCGTGGAAATATCAGGTTCATTCGGAAGTGACGGGGCGCGAAAAGAGCGCTGAGAACCACTATCCGACGATGCCTACCGACGAAATCGTCGCCCTGATGGTCGAGCTGATCGGTGGTAGTCATCCTGCTGTACTGTTCCTTTGGGCGACAAATCCGATGTTGCTGGATTCGCTGCGGGTCATGGAGGCTTGCGGCTTCACCTATGTGCATCACTGGGTTTGGGACAAGGTCGATATCGGCACCGGCTATTGGGGCAGGGACCGGCATGAGCTTCTGCTCATCGGCAGGCGCGGCGAGGTGGCGTGCCCGCTGCCGGAAATGCTCCCGCCGACGGTCTACGCCGAAAAGAAGGGCGAGCATTCCGCCAAGCCTGAGTATTTCGCTGAGCAGATTGAGAAATTTTATCCGGATCTCCCAAAGCTGGAACTGAATGCGCGCCGCAAGCGTCCAGGCTGGGATGTATGGGGATATGAAGCGCCTGCCGCTGACGTGGAGGCCGCGTAATGTGCTCCAATTGTTTTATCGCCACATTGGGAAGCCCGCGCATCATCTATCTTTCCGGGCCAATGACGGGATTGCCGGATTTCAATTATCCGGCTTTTCGCAGCGCTGCCGCCGCTCTCCGCTTGGCGGGGCATCGGGTCTATAACCCTGCCGAATATCCCCATAAGGGACCACCGGAGCTTTTTCCGATACGGCAAGCGTTCGCATCATATTGTAACTTCATTTGTCTTGAGGCCGACACGTTAGTTTTGCTGCCGGGTTGGCGGGCGTCCAAGGGGGCGGGTGCCGAACGACAGCTGGCGCTCAATTGCGGCATCGACATTATCGAATGGCTGGAGGCGCTATGACCTCTGATGCCGACCGTCTGCGGAAGATCAAAGATAGATATCGGGCACTCGACGGCGCGCGCTGGCAGCTTTGCTGCGCTGAGAAAGCCACGTTTGTCGAAGCAAAAACACGTAATGGCGAATTGATCGAAATCGCGAATTTTCATCCCGGTGCAACGCCGGATGAGGTCGATTTTCTGGTCAACGCGCCGGATATGGTCGGGTTTTTGCTGGGGCTTGTCGACCGCGCAATCGCGGCATCACGTAAGGCCGCGCCGGTTCAGCAAAAGCGGCGTATTTCGAAGGGCTTCGCGGCGGAAGCTGCCATGAAATGCGATCAGGCTTCATTCCGGATCTATCTGGAAGAAAGGCACGGCGCCGAGGGGCCACTGACGGCTGATACTGCCGCAGACGCATTGCGCGCCATCCTTCGGATCAAATCAAGAAAAGAACTGAATAGCGATGCCGCTGCAGCAGACCGGTGGAGCGATTTGCGCGCCGATTTTGAGGTGTGGCTGAGGGTGGGGCAATGACGACACATTCCGACACGATAAAACCGTTGCGCGTTCTCGTAGCCTGTGAGTTTTCCGGCACGGTGCGAAATGCATTCCTCGACGCTGGGCATGATGCGTGGTCGTGCGATCTGCTGCCAGCCGAGGACAAGACAAACCGTCATGTTGTCGGCGATGCGCGGGATCTACTGCATGATGGCTGGGATCTGTTGATTGTCGCACATCCGCCATGCACGCGGCTTTGCAACTCCGGTGTTCGCTGGCTGACGGTGCCCCCGCGCGGCAAGACGGTCGAACAGATCTGGCGCGAACTGGATGAAGCGGCGGAACTGTTTTCAACGTTCTGGAACGCTCCCATTCACCGCGTGTGCGTCGAAAACCCTGTCATGCACAAGCATGCCAAGGCGCGCATCACAAACTATGCGCCGCCCGCCCAGAGCGTACAGCCTTGGCAATTTGGCCATGGTGAGGTCAAGCGTACCTGCTTCTGGTTGCGCAACCTTCCACCGCTGACCGCTACCGACATTGTCGAGGGCAGGGAGGCGCGCGTGCATCGTATTCCGCCAGGTCCTGACCGTTGGCGCGAGCGCAGCCGGTTTTTCACGGGCATTGCAGCCGCGATGGCTGACCAGTGGGTGCGTTTGCCTGCCGCTGAGTATCTGGAGGCAGCGCAATGAGCATTGCTGTCATGTCACGCCTGTTCAAGGCGCAACTTGGATCTCCGAGCCGCAAGATGCTCGCGATCCGTCTGGCAGATTTCGCGGACGATGACGGGCGCGGGATCTGGCCTACAGTTGGACGGCTTGCGCTTGAAACAGAGCTTTCCGAGCGTACCGTGCAGCGTCTTCTACGCGACTTCGTCGATGAAGGGTTGCTGATTGTCGTGGCCGAGGGCGGCGGACGACCGGGGCAGGCCACGCGATACGATTTCGATATGCGTGCATTGGACAGCTTGCAGGCGGGAAAACCTGCCGCCGACGGGTGTCATGGTGTCACGGGTGTCACGGTGTCACCCGTGACAACGGAAGCACCGACGGGTGACATTGACGACGCCGACGGGTGTCACGGTGTCACCCAAACCGTAATAGAACCATTAGATAAACCATTAGGTGAGAGAGCGCGCGAGAGCGAGGACGATGGAAGGGAAAGCCGGAAATCCGTCGAACGTTCGTTCAAGCGTGGTTTCCATGGTTGGCCTACAGCGATATCCGACAGCGAGCCTGAGGCTTTCCGTGTGTGGCTGTCTCTGACGCCGGAGGAAAGGCAAGCGGCAGTCGACGAGGCTGCGCGCTACGTCGAGGCTGCGAAGGCGTCGGGTCGGAAGCTGGTTTGCTCCTATGCGGTTTATCTCCGCGAAAGACGCTGGGAAAAGCTGCCAGCCAAAGCGGCGGTCGAGCAGACCGGATCTGCGCAGGCAGCGCCTTTGGGCAAAATGTGGGGTGCAAGGGTCTATGAGCTGTTGCTGAACGGTCCCACTCGTGTTGTTGGCCTGACCCAGATCGAGAAGGGCTTGGTCGATAGCGGGCGCTATACCGAGAAATATCTGCTGCACGATAAGCAGGCCAAGCAGGGCTTTCCAGCAGTGAATGAGCTTTTCGAGCGTGCATCTGGTGGACGTGGCGCGCTTGTTCCAGCGCGCCTGCAGGCGATCAAGGATTTGCTCGTACAGGTTCGCATTGGCAGCGACGAGTGGAAGGCATGGGCCGATTTCCACAGTCAGCAGGGCTGGCCATGGTTCCCGGACCCCGGCAATGCCGAGTGGGTATATTTCCCGGCTGGTGGGCCGGAGGGTTTGAACGGTTTCGAAATCGCACTGAGGGGATTGGGTGAAAATGATGGCAATTGACGCAAAGCAGATTGCAGATGCTATCACGAGACAGCCGACATTCGAGCAGGCTTGCGCAATCGACAAGGTGCTTGCAGAGCGTGGCAGGGTAGCTCGGATGAGGGCAGCGGCAGCGAATCGCGCGGGCGATGATTCTCCTTGGCTGGTCCTTCAGGTGATGTCAGGACGCGAACTTTCGGTGCGGGAAGCGCTCGAAAAAGAAAATATCGAAGTACTTGTCCCCATGAAAATGGGGCCTGTGGTTCGTCGACAGCATCGAGTCCTTCCGGCAAAACAGCAGCCCGTCATGAATGGTTACGTGCTGGTACGCTGTGCAGTTTTGAACGAATGCCTTGCCGGTCTGTTGAGTTTCGATCACGTCGTTTCGATCCTTGGTGGATATGAAGCGCCATTTCTGGTCAGTGCCGAAAAGGTATATCTTTTCAAAGCGAAAGCCGAAGATGGTAAATATGATTACGAGCATTTTCACCGGAAGTTTATCGGGGTGAAATGGGCGCGTGTTGCCGATGGTCCTTTTGCCGGTTGCCGTGCAGAACTGGTTTCGGGTGGAACAAAGGGCAACGGTCTCGTTGTGATTGAGGTTTCGATTATGGGCAGGCCAGTGGCAATGACTGTGCCTATTGCAATTCTCGAACCTTTGTGAGCGTAATCTGCTCACGGGATGATCCGGTATGAATAGTGAACCTCGATACACGGTAAAACGTGGGGACTAGTTCCTGAGGTGGTCGCGCTCGGACCCCGCCCTGACTGCCAAAACGGCAGCAATCGATTCAGGGCCAGTGCGTAAGCTATGTCCAGACTTCTCCGAACGATGAGCGCCAGTTGGCGCTCTTTTCGTTTGTACTAAGGATAAACGGTTTTGTTGAAAGGCCGGTCCAATGATCAGAACCATCGACAATCGACTGTTTGTCCTGATTGCACTGCTGCTGGTCGCTTTCGCGCTTAGTGGATGCGCAAAGCATTTCTGCACGATGGATGACTATTTCAGCAGCAGCGCCTGCAAGTGACGTGGAATTGCGATCATGGCAACGATTTCTGCAAAGTGGGCCGATAAGCACCTCTCGCTGTTCGGATCGAGGATCGCGGTTCTCCATTCGCGCTTTCCGAACGTTCTCCCTCGCATCATCAATCAGGTCGGCAACCGGGCAAAGACACAGGTTATTCGAAACCTGACCAAGCAAACGGGGCTCGCCCGCAAGACCATAATCAAGGCTATCGGAGATCCGGGGCACGCCCGTCATAGTAAGCTGTCTTACGAAATGGTGACGCGAGGCGGCGATATTCGTCTGAAATATCTTTCGCCTCGCGAATTGCGTGCAGGCGTTTCCGCAAAGCCATTTGGGCAGCGGAAGTTATTCGCGGGATCGTTTCTGAAAGGCGGACGCTTCCCCGGTCGCGTCAACGTTCCAAAGTTTTACGGCCATGCTTTCCATAGGCTGAACAAGTCTGGAACCAAAATCACCTATACCCGGTCAGGTGTTTTCATCCCGGTGGAAATGACCAAGGGCGCGACGAGATCGGCATTTGAGAGAACAGCGGCACCATTGCTGCAGCAGCGCGTCGATGCTGCTCTCAAAAAGCTCCTGCCATAATGAGATCGTGCGAGTGAGCACCTCGACCGGTGAGCGGATCGAGGGTTGGGCGCACCTGACCGACCGGCCCCCGACCCGCCCCCTCCATTGGGTCCTTTTCCGGGCCTATCACCGGAGCGGGTGAGCGCGACTGCGGGATTTCGGTCTCTGCGAATTCTTACAGGGGGATTCCTCCGCCCTTTGAATGGAATCGGAATCACATGGCCAAAGGGTATTCAGACGAGCTGCGCCAGCAGGTCATAGCCTTCATTGAGGAAGGCCATACCGTCCGGCAGGCAGCAGAAAAGTTCAATGTCAGCCCCAGCTTTGCTGCCAAATCGCACAAGAAGCATGTCGATCAGGCCGCGCAGCCGCTTTTGCCAGAGCAAGATCCGGTTGAGGATGACGAACAGCCTGAAAACGCTGCCGAGATAACAGCGGCGGATCTCGCAGAGATCCTGGGCGTTTCGAAGCGGGCAATATCCGATTACGTCGAGCGTGGAATCATCGTGAAGACAGGTCGGAATCGCTTCGACCTGCGGAAGTCCGTCCAGCTCTACTGCGAGCATCTGCGCGGGATCGCGGCAGGTCGAGGCGGTGACAATGTCGACGCGCTCGCAACAGAACGTGCCCGACTGGCACGCGAGCAAGCCGACCAGGCAGCAATGCGCAACGCGGCGATGCGGAAGGAACTGGTCCCAATTGCCGAGGTTCGCAACGAATGGGTTTCGATAGCCCGACGCGTGCGAAACGTGATGATGGCGGTTCCATCCAGATGCCGCCAGATGCTGCCACACCTTACCACTTTCGATGTCGACCTGATCGACGAGGAAATTCGCACAGCACTTACAGAGCTTGGTGAAAAGGACGATGACGACGGCTCTGGCGATCACGCGGCGGGCAGTTTGGGAAGCCCTGACGCCGCCACCGAAACTGAAGCTCTCGGAGTGGATTGAGCAAACAGTTTATCTGCCGGAGGGAGTTTCATCCCTCACGGGTCGGGTGAGGCTCTGGCCACCGCAGCGCGAAATTGCAGACGCTATCGGCGATAGCGCGCTTGAGCGTGTGACACTGGTGAAGCCGGTGCGTGTCGGCTTCACTACGCTTCTGACAAGCGCGATGGCCAGTTTCTGTTCGAACGATCCGTCGCCGATCCTTTCGCTCCTGCCGACTGAGGCTGACTGCCGCGACTATATGGTTTCGGATGTCGAGCCGATCTTTGATGCCTCGCCAGCGCTCAACGGATTGTTGACCGGCGATGTTGATGAAGGCGGCAGAAACACTCTGCTTTCCCGGCGCTTTCCGGGTGGGTTTCTGAAAGTTATTGCGGCAAAGGCACCGCGCAACCTGCGCCGCCATAATGTGCGCATCCTGTTTATCGATGAGGCAGACGGCATGTCGGCGACCAAGGAAGGGTCGCCGATCCTGCTCGCTGAGCGCCGCACCCTGTCGTTTGCGGATCGCAAGATCGTTATGGGGTCGACGCCGGTTTATGAGGAAACCAGCCATGTACTGCAATCCTATGAACAGTCTGACAAGCGAATTTATGAGGTGCCTTGCCCTGAGTGCGGACACTTCCATGAGATCCAGTGGTCCGACATTCAATGGCCGGAAGGTGAGCCGGAAAAAGCGTATTATGTTTGCCGGGAGTGCGGCTCGGTTGTCGATGAGCGCCACAAGCCCGGCATGGTTGCGAATGGTCGCTGGCGGGCGCTGAAGCCTGAAGTCAAAGATCATGCAGGGTTTCGGATGAATGCCCTGATTTCGCTGCTACCGAATGCGTCTTGGGGGCGTTTGGCGAAAGAGTTTGTCGGCGCGAAGAATGATCCGTCGAAGCTTCAGACCTTCATCAACACGATCCTCGCGCAAGGCTGGAAGGAAAACACCGACGAGCTGGACGATATCGAGCTTGCAAGCCGCGCCGAAGATTTCAGCCTGGTTGCGGAAACTCCAGACGATGACGATGCGACGGCCACGACCGGAATCCCGGTTCAGGTTCTCATCATCACCGCTGGCGTTGACGTGCAGGATGATCGATTGGAAATCACCTTCATTGGCTGGGACAAAGAGGGGATTCCTTACGCCTTGGGACATGAGGTGATTTGGGGCCGATACGAGGATCACACGACCTGGTCGGAATTGGATGTCGCGCTTGGCACGCAATGGGATCATCCGCTCGGCGGCAAGATCAAGGTCGATGCCACCTGCATCGATAGCTCGGATGGCGAAACGATGGAAACTGTCTATCGTTATGCATTCCCACGGTTCCGCAGGCGCGTGTTTGCAATCAAGGGCGTGGGTGGCAACCGGCCATGGATTGAGAAATCCAAATCGACCGTGAAGGGTGGCAAGCTGTTCATCGTCGGTGTCGATGGCATCAAGAGCCACATTTTCGGTCGGCTGGCGCGTGCCAGTTCGATGCGCTTTTCGAAATCTCTGCCAGATGTCTGGTTTGAGCAACTCGTGGGTGAGCAGATGGTTGTCAAATATTCGCGCGGACAAACTGTCCGGCAGTTTGTGCCGGTTCCGGGGCGACGGCACGAAGCTCTCGACTGCACGGTTTATGCTTTTGCCGCTCGCCAGATGGTGAATGCCAACTGGGCGCACCGTGAGGGCGAGTTGTCAACGCCACCGGAGATCAAACCTGTTTCATCCCTTCCACAAATCGCACCTTCGGAGTGGTTATAATCGTGGCCTCTATAGACGATCAGATTGCAGCGCTTGAGGAAGCCATTCTTACCGGCGCGAAGAAAGTCATCTTCCACTCAGGCGGAACCCGCCGTGAGGTGGAATATCATTCCTTGAAAGATATGCGGGAGGCGCTTGCGGATCTTCGGGCCCGTAAATCGCGTGGTCCTCGTACCATTCTGGCGGCGTTAGACTAATGGGTATCGGGAACATTCTTGATAAGGCCATCGGCTATGTGTCGCCGGAGGCGGGCTTGCGCCGTGTTCGTCACCGGGCTGCAATGGAGATTGTCCAGCGCAGCTATTCCGGAGCGGAAACCAATCGCCTGAAATCAGGTCGTCGCGCGAAATCGACATCGGCAGATGCCGAGATCGCTCGCGCCGGTCGCAAGCTTCGCGACCGTATGCGGGATCTGGTCCGCAACAATCCCTATGCGGCGAAAGCTGTTTCCGAGCTGGTCAGTCACGCCATCGGCGACGGCATCATTCCGCGCTCGAAAAACAAGGAAGCAATCAAGCTGTTCCAGGAATGGAGCAAGGTTTGCGACGCTGACGGTGATCTCGACTTCAACGGTATTGTTGCCCTGACGGTTCGAGAGATGTTTGAAAGTGGTGACGGCATGGTACGTCGCCGCCGTCGCAGGCTGGAAGACGGATTGCCGGTCCCGCTCCAGTTGCAGGTGATTGAATCGGATCTGCTCGATAGTACCAAGGAAGGGGTGTTGTCGGGCGGCGGCAAGGCAATTCAGGGTATCGAGTTTGATGCGATAGGCCGCAAGCGTGCCTACTGGATGTTCGGATCTCACCCCGGAAACAGCTTCTTTGATCCGCAATCGACCATCGTTTCGAAGCCGGTTCCGGCAGCTGATATTGCGCATGTCTTCGAAAAACAGCGCACACAGGTCAGGGGCGTTCCATGGGGGACGCCAGCGATGGACGATACATTCGACCTTGCCGAGTATGAGCAGTCGGAGCTTGTCAGAAAGCGCCTTGAATCCTGTATTGTCGGGGTGATGACAGGCGGTGACATTGACGACACGATAGGGTTGCCGCTGACCGGCAAGGATGGCGAGGCGACGACACCGGGCATTTACAATGTGCACGGACAGCGTGTCGAAAAGTTCACGCCGGGTATGTTCTACAATGCGGTCGGCGGTCGAGATATGAAATTCTCACAGCCTGCCGTCACCGACAGCTACGATCCTTATAAAGTTTCGATGCTGCATACGATCTCAGCTGGCTGGCGCGTTCCCTATGCACTGATGACGGGGCGGCTCGACAAGGTCAATTACTCGTCGAGCAAGATCGGTCTGGAAGGCTTCCGGCGCATGATTTCAATGCTGCAATGGCATATCATCATACCTATGCTGTTGCAGCCGATGTGGGACTGGTTCTGTGAAGCCGCCTATCTCGCCGGGAAGATCAGCACACCGACAGTGGCGGTCGACTGGTCGCCGCCGCGTTTCTACTCGGCGGACCCACTGAAGGATGTGAACGCCAGGATCAAGGAAGTTCGGGCCGGTTTCCGCTCGCTCTCATCGGCAATTGCCGAGACTGGCGAGAACACGGATGACGTTCTGGACGAAATCCATTCGGACAATGCCAAGCTCGACAAGCGCGGCATTATCCTCGACAGCGACCCGCGCCGCATATCGCAGGCCGGTCAGGTTCAACAACCCGTTGATACTGATGATCCTCCTGAGAAGGACGAAAACGATGACGAAACTTAACCTGCGCAAAATGCCGGACAGTCTGCCGATGCAGATGCAGGAAGTCCGGCTGTTGCCTTCCGGTGTCGATGCTGAAACGCGCACGCTGGATCTGGTATGGACTACCGGCGCAACTGTTCGCCGTCGCCGGTATGTCGGCTGGGATACGGTTGTCCCGTTCGACGAGATCCTGCTTGTCAGCGATAAAGCAATCGACTTGTCGCGGATGAATGCAGGTGCGCCGGTTCTGGATAGTCATTCTGTCTGGTCGACCTTTTCGCAGGTCGCGGTTGTCGAGCGGGCGTGGGTTGACGGCGGTGAGGGTAAAGCCAAGATCCGGTTTCCAAAAGCCGGTATCGACGAGCGCGCCGACCGCATGTTCGGCCTTGTCTCCGATGGCATCATCAAAAATGTGTCGGTCGGCTATTCCATCGACAAGATCCGGATTGAGGAAGCCCAGAAAAAGGGCGAAGTCGAAAAGGTGTTCGTCGAGCGCTGGACGCCGAACGAAATTTCATTCGTGACGGTTCCGGCAGATCCCGGCGCACAGGTGCGTAATCACGCAGATACGTTCCCGCTTATGATCGACCGTAAGCCGGTCTCGACGTTTGCGGCCTCGGCCCGGATGAGAATGGCGGAAGCCGTCCGCCGCCTCGCTTAATCCAGCAATCAACAAATTCCAGTTTGCCGCCTGCAATTCTCCGGGGTTGCAGGGCGACGGCGCTTGTTTTGCCCGGTACATAGAAGGAAACGCACACCATGAAAAAGGGTGCTTACATTTTCGCGACCGTCGCCGCATTTGTCTGCGTCGGTCTGGCTATGGCGTTGTTCGCCGCAGATCCATCGCATGCAGCATCCCTCGATTATCGTGCTTTCGTACAGCCTGACGGAATGCACCTGATCGGTGCCAACGTTGCCTTGCTGGGTCTGCGTTCGAAGCTGAAAGAAATCACTGACCGTGCGGAAGCTGCCCGCGCCCGAATTACCGATGATCTCGATGAAGATGCGGTTCGGGCAATCGAACAGGAACATGCGGGTATTCTAGCCGAGGCCGACCAGGTCCGTGCGGATATAACCCGCATGGAAAGCGAGCAGCGCAACGCACCGACGGTTGATCCTTCGGTCCGAGCTGCTGTCGATGAAGGCGTCCGCGCCGAACGTGAGCGGTCCAGTACTATTGAGGATCTGGCTACCCGTTCCGGTTTTCCTGATCTCGGTCGCGAACATGTTCGCTCTGGCACGCCGGTTGAGCAGTTCCGCAGCCTGCTTCTTGATCACATGGTCTCGAATGAGCGCCAGAGTCCAACCGACAGCCGTGTGCGTGTCGATGTGGTTCACGATGAGGCGGTCACTCGTCGCTCAGCTCAGATCGAGGCGCTGGCATACGGCCTCGGTGCCCCGACGCCGCAGGCTGGTCCGTCCGCTGCCGCTCGCCAGTATATGGGAATGGGCCTTGTGGATCTGGCCGCAGAGAGCGTCAATTATCGCGGTCGCCGCATGATGAATGCCCGTGACATCGACGATGTGTTTACGCGCGCTTCGCATTCGACCTCGGATTTCCCGGCAATCTTCGAAGGTGCCGTCAACCGGACTCTGGAACAGCGTTATGCGCTTGCCCAGCCGACGTTCCGCCGATTTGCGCGCCAGCGAAACTTCCGTGACTTCCGTCCCGACACCACAGTGAAGGTCGGCGATTTCCCACTCCTGAAAAAGGTGCTGGAAAACGGCGAGATCAAGTACGGCTCGTTTGGTGAAGGCAAGGAACAGGTGCAGGCGTTCAGCTACGCTATCGCACTGAATGTCAGTCGGCAGATGCTGATTAATGATGATCTCGGTGCAATCTCTGATCTTCTTACCAGCTATGGTGCATCTGTCGCGCTGTTTGAGGAAGTGACTTTCTATGCGAGCGCCTTTAATGGAAACCTCGCTGACGGAAAGCCGGTATTCCACGCGGATCACAAGAACCTTGCCGGTACGCCCTCCGCAATTACCGTCGACAGTGTCGGTGATGGTCGAAAGGCGATGAGCAAGCAAAAGAGCCTGGATGGCAATCCGTTGCTGTCGAATGCTGCTCGTATCATGCTGGTCGGTCCAGACAAGTTGACAGAAGCGGAAAAGCTTCTTGCCTCCATCACTCCCGCAACGGTTTCGACCGTCAATATCTTCTCCGGCAAGTTCGAGCTGATTGAAACGAGCCAGATCAAAGACAATGCCTGGCATCTGTTCGGCGAACCTTCCGCAGGCTCGAACTATCGCTGGGGTTATCTGGAAGGCTACGAGGCACCGCGCGTGCGCATGGATGAGCCGTTCGGGCGTCAAGGTTTCAGCATGTCGGTTGAACACGACTTCGGCTGTGGCGCGACCGACTATCGCTTTGGCTACAAGAACGCCGGGGCCTGATCGAAATAGGGCGGGTCATTGGATCCGCCATCCTTTCCGCTCTGATCCTTCATAAGGAAGAACTCCCATGAAAAACTATATCCAGCCCGGTGATACCATCACCGTTCCGGCTCCGGCTGACGTGAAGTCTGGCGATCTTGTTGTTGTCGGCGATCTCTTTGGCGTTGCGCAGTTCTCAGCAGCTTCCGGCGATCCAGTCGAAATCTCAACAAGGGGTGTATTCGGGTTGCCGAAGGTTTCCGCGCAGGCTTGGTCTGTGGGTGCCAAGGTCTATTACGTCGCCGCCGACAAGAATATCTCGACGACAGCGACCGGTAATACCTTCATCGGTCACGCTACCGAAGCGGCAGCGAACCCTTCCGACTTCGGCGCGGTGCGTCTTTCGGTATAAGCGACATGGCGAACTGGCGAAAACTGGAAGCTATGGTCGATCAAAAGATGACGCGTAGCTATGGCGAGTCGGTTCGCCTGTCTTTCATGAAAAAGCAGGTGGTCGATCCTGATCGGCCAACGGTCGATATTATCGCACTCCTGCATGTCGGTGGGGATGACTCGCGCGCTCCCGGTCCTACCGGGACGTATCGATCTCGCCTGTCGCTTGGTGAGGCTGAACTGTTTCTGGATCGTTCAATCTATTCCGGTCCTGATCCGAAGGTTGGCGACAAGGTCCGCGCGAATGATAGGGCGGGAAAGCCCTGGTTTGAAGTAGCCGCAGTATCGGATCGATATAGCAATCTCATCGTCGTGAAGCTGGGGCAGATCTGATGTCTATAGGTCGAATTGCACTGCGTATCGCGACAATCGGGGCACTTAACGGTTCGACCTCGGTCGGTTCCAATGTTCTCGACAGTGAAATTGGATCTATTGATGTCGGCGCGGACGGTAGCCTTCGCACCGATCAGGAGAAGCCTTTTATTTCGGTCTATACCGACGGATCGAAGGCGGAAGATCTGAGCGGTGCGCGACGCCTCTGGCAGAACGGACTTACTGAACTTTTGATTGAAACCGGCGTCGCAGCGTCGATGGTCGAAACCAATCAGGAGACAGGCGAAAGCACGATCATTCCGGGAATACCCGCAACGGACTCTGCCTTCGAATTGTTTCTTGATGTTGTCGATAGGCAATCAATCGCCGCCTTGATGGATCCCGGCAATCCATGGGCAGAGATTTGGCGGACGCTTGTTCGCGATATCGTGAAAGTCGAGCGCAGGCGAACGGCTGATGCCGAAACCGGCACCCGTATGGCGGCGCATCAGCAAAGCATCACCTGTGATTTGTTGCCGGATCCGGTTTTCGGCGAGCCTGTTGCGGCGACCTCTGTATGGCAGAAACTGCTCGATCAGATGGAAGCGGTACAGCATCCATATTTGCAGAAACTGCAAGAACTGATGGGCTTGGCCGTCACCCAGCTTAACTCCATAGAGCAACGTCGGCGGTTTGGTTTCACGCTGGATGAGGCGAGGGCGCTTTGCGATGTGCCTCCGCTGGCAGCGGAGGCGACAGAACCAGACATTGCGCGGATCGATTTCGAGAAAATGTGATGGCTGACAATCTCGCTGATATCCTCGTCGAGCTGCAGCGCCGACTGTTCGAGGTCGAGCGCCGTTTGGCCAATCATCGTCGAACCGGCGTGATTGATGAAATCGACCATGGCAAGGGCGTCGCCCGCGTCAAAATAGAGGGCGGCGAGCAACCTTTCCGAACTGGCTGGATCCCGTGGAAGGAAATCGCAGCGGGCGGGATATCGACCCATATCCCGCCAACGGTCGGACAGCAGGTCGATGTTATGTCGGAAAGCGGTGACCTGACTGACGCTGTCATCGATTTCTCGACGCACTCGAATGCAAATCCGCGCCCGCACGACGGGCCGGACGCGGTGATCGTCAAGGGCGGTGTTCGCTTTTTCATCAGCGATGATACTGTCACGATTGATGCGGCAAACATCACTTTTACTGCCTCCAACGGAAATCTCGCCTGATGCCACTGATCGTTCGTCTCGGTGATACTTCCAGTCATGGCGGCACCGTAATTTCGTCAGCCGACAAGTGGAGCTGCGAGGGAAAGCTCATCGCCAGAAAAGGCGATCTACATTCCTGCCCCATTCCCGGTCACGGCGTCACGCCGATTGTGTCGGGATCTTCGAAATTCATCTGCGAAGGCGATCCCGTGGCGCGAACCGGCGACACGACGGGTTGTGGCGCAAGTCTCATTTCTGGCGCGACCAAGTGGTCGTGCGACTGACCAAAGGAGAACAGGCGATGAAAGTCATCGTGAAGGAAAGCGGCTTTTACGGCGGAACCTACTACATAGCCAAAACCGCAGAGCAGGAAATGCCGGATGCGGTCGCCAAACAATTTATGGCTCCCTACGGTCATCAGCTGGAAAAGCCATCCGACCGGCAAAAGGCCGTGCGCCCAGTGAAGGAATAGACCATGTCGTCGCTCGGCTTTTCGAACGTGGATGGTTCACTGCTGGCGGGCTTTGACCATGTTCGGCAGTCGATTGAGGTCATCCTGACAACACCAGTTGGATCTCGCGTGATGCGTCGAGATTTTGGTTCCGAGCTGATGGGCCTGATCGATAGACCGATGAATGACCGCGTCATTCTCGGCATCTATTCAGCCTGCGCCATGGCAATTGCGAAATGGGAGCCGCGCTTTGCGGTGACCGGCATAGACATTGGCGATCTGAACGAACAGGGCGTCATCGATCTCCAGATACGGGGTGTCTATTACCCGAACGGTCACAAGGGCGATTTTTCAGTGACCGAAGGCGAGACTTCCACGAGCATCACTATAGCAAGGACTATGTCATGAGCCGCTTTGTTGCGCCGAACCTGGCTGACCTTGGCGATGTTCCAAGTGTCGTCGCGGTGGATTTTGAGGAAATCAAAAGCTCACGCGATGAATACCTGATTGCAGCGCTGGAGCGGTTCGGCGTTTCTTACGATGTTGACAAGCTGGAAACCGATCCCATGGTGATCGCCTTTTCGGAAGGCGGCGGCTATCAGGAAATGAAGTTTCGCCAGCGGGTCAATGAAGCTATCCGCGCCTTGTCTCTGGCAACCGCCATCGGCGGCGACCTTGACCATATCGCAGCGACCTATGCTGGTATCTCACGTCTTGTATACGACAATGCCGAAAACGATCAGCCGGAAAATTCGCAATGGGATCCGGTTCTGGGGAGGTGGGTCGAACTCGACGACATTTTCCGTGCCCGTATCCTGCTCGCCTTTGAAGCGTTTTCGACCGCTGGCCCGGAAGGGGCATATGCCTTTCATGCTCTGGAGCTGGATGGAAAGCGGGATATCGCCGATGTCGCGGTCTATTCCGAGGAAGATGCGGCGACCTATACGAATGGGCTTTATGCAGACGCCTATTCAATGGGCCTGATCCCAAACCCGTTCTCCGGTCGGGCTACCGGCGATCCGGTGCTTGCGCCTGAAATTCTCGTGGTGATCCTGCCGACCGTCACCTACGGCCCTACCGATCAATCGTTGTTGGATCGGGCATTCGAGGCGGTGACGCCGAAGGATGTGCGGCCTATCGGCGACAATGTTCGTATCGAGCCTGCCACAGTCACGGCCTACGATATCGAGGTCACTCTTTACTATGCGCCGGGTGTCGATGTGTCGGCTATGGCAGCGGAAGCGAAAAGGCGACTGACCGCATATGCAGTCTCCCGCCGTCGCATCGGGTTGGCTGTGCAGCGTGAGGTTATCGGCGGTCGCGCGGCTGTTGATGACAATGTCACTGTCGAAGTTGTTTCGCCTGCTGCTGATATCGAACCGGGTTCGAAAGGTGTCGGACAAGTTGGCACAATCACGGTCAATACGGTTCAAACGCAAGGATCGTGGCAATGACGCCAGCTGAAGCAATTGACGCTGTTGCAGACCTCGCACGTTCCATTCTTCCTGCGCGTTCTTCGCCACTCACTGTCGCATTGCTCGCTGCTGAACTGGCACGGATTGCGACGGTTGATCCCACCGTCATTGCGACGATCTGGAATCCGGCGACGTGCCCGAAAGCTCTGCTGCCATATCTTGCTATGGGTGTGTCGGTGGATGTCTGGTCTGCTGATTGGACCGAAGAGCAACAGCGCAGGGTCATTGCCGCCTCGCCAATGGTCCATCGGCTCAAGGGCACACGTGGCGCTGTCGAGCGGGCGCTTGCGGCATTCGAGCTGGAAACCCGAATTATTGAATGGTGGGAAGATGGTTCAAGGCGCGGGACGTTCCGTGTCGAGATCCTTTATCGCAACGGCAGTCCGGTTTTCGATCTGGAAACACAGGCATCGGCAATCGCGTCAGTTGATGCGGCAAAACCCAAATCTCGTGTTTTTGCCACCCGCGCCGTCGTGCAGGCTCGCGGTCCGCTTTATGTGGGAGCGTTTGCGAGAACCAGGCTGGCAGCTATCGCCCATCCATTTGCATTTGAACCGCCCGTTCTAAGGGCGACCAGTTATGTCGCCGGAGCGCCTTGCGCGTTCCTGTCGGCGACTGCTCACTACAAGGTTTAAGATTATGGCTCAAAACACGTTCGCATTGATGACGAACCTTGGCCGCGCAAAAGAGGCAGCAGCGATTGCCAACGGTACTGCTGTCGTCGTTACGCATATTGCAATCGGCGATGGGGTGACTGTGCCGTCGGGCGGTGAAACTGCCCTGTATAATGAGATCGCACGCAAGGCTATCTCAGGTCACGGTACCGTTGTTGGAGCTTCGAATGTCGCTTATTTCGATATTTTCCTGGAAGCTGCTGAGGGCCCGTACACAATCCGCGAGGCGGGCCTTATCGATCAGGATGGAGATCTCATTGCCATTGCGCGCTATGACCCCCCGATCAGCAAACCTATTCCCTCAAGCGGACAAACGGTGGAAGGCACCATCCGGCTAGAAATAGCCTTCTCGAACATCGCAGCGATAACTATCGTCGTCGATCCATCGTTCAAGGTTGCATTGCAGCGGATCAATCGCCTGCCATGGTTGCCGATTGTATCTATGACAACTGCAGCTCCGCCAGCTTCCCCGGCATTGGGTGACGCATATGTAGTTCCGGTTGGCGCTACAGGAGCGTGGGTAGGGCAGTCTGGCAAAATTGCAGAATATACATCTGCCGGTTGGGCAATAATTACTCCAGCCAATGGCCACGGTGTTAGTCTGCCAGACGGTCGAATATTCGAGAAAATTGGCGGCGTATACGTTGAGAAAATCGCGCTGGATGTACAGTCCGGCAAGTGGCGTTACGCAGTCGCAGCAGGGTCCGCGACTGCTTTGACCGTCGCACTCGATCCGGTACCGACGGACTACAGGGTGGGCATGCAGATTAATATGCGTGTTCCACATGCGTGCCAAGGCGCGACGACGCTTTCAGTTAATGGCATGGCTGCAAAGCAAATTGTCCGCAGCTCGGATTTTGTTGCTCCGATAAAAGATGACTGGCGGGCCGGAGCAATTTTGAACATCGTCTATGATGGTGAGCGATTTCAGTTAATAGATGCGAACTACAGCTTGTCCCCGCTCAATCGCATCATCACCCCCCCCAGTGCATCAATAAATCTGACACCGGCAGATGCTGGAGGTATGTTTTTCTCACGCCCCGAAGGACCGGTTGTTTACAATCTTCCGAAGCCATCAGAGTTCGGTGTCAATTATATCGGGTTTCTTCGGAACGTTGCTCCTTCGATCACGGTCAATGTCGCAAGCGAAGATGGCGGACGGATACAGTTTTCAAACGAGCCAACGACATCGACGGTGGTTCTAAACAAGCAAAAAGCTTGGTTGATTCTATTATGTGATGGCAACAATTGGCTGGTTTTCAGTGCGCATCCGATGTTCGATGCGGGCCTCGGTTTAACCCTTAGCTCGGGCATCTACAGGGAGGTCCTCGACAACGGAAAACTCCATATATGGGGTTCTGTCGTCAGAACGCCTTCCAGCGAACTGACGACTATCAATTTGCCGGTTAGCTTTTCCAATGCCGATTATCGGGTTGTTCTAACCAATGGCGATACCTTCTCATCGCAGACATCTCTTGGTATCCAATCTAGGAGTACGTCTTCATTTCAAGTGCGTTCAATTGGATCCAGCTCACCTGTGAGAATTGATTTTGATTGTTTAGGAGATCCGGCATGAAAATTTTTGCTTCTTGTGATGCGCAAGGCAAGCATACGGGTTTTTTCGAAGAGGACATCAACTTCAATATCCCCGGCCATGCATTCGAAGTGAGTGTCGAGCAGCGAGAACAGTTGTTGTCAAACCCTAATCTAAAATGGGTAGACGGGGTGTTGATAGTAAGCGAGCCGTCATCTACGCACCTAGATGATTTAAAGACGGAGTTGCGGGCCACGATTGATCAGGCGGCAGAGCAAGAGCGGCTCCGATACATCACACCCGGCACGGGTCAGGCGATGACATATCAGCAGAAAGTTACTGAGGCGCAGGCATTCAAAGCGGCGGTCAATCCACAGGCTTCTCATTATACAATGCTGTCATCGGAGGTCGGAATTACGGCTGAAACACTTGATGAGGTTGCAAACATCGTCCTTGCTGCCTTCGCTCAATGGCAGCAAATCGGGGCTATGATCGAAAGCATCCGCCTCGGTGCCAAGCGCGACATTGATGCGGCGGATGATGAAGTCGCTGCCCGTGCTGTTCTAGATGCTATCGAGTGGCCGCAGCCGGCGCTCTGAGTTCATCTGAACATTTAATTCCAGAAAACCTGACCCGCTGAGGTCTCAATCCAAGGAGTGCCGCTATGGCATCTGTGTCCTTTCACCATGGCACGCGTGTATTCGAAAGTGCCGAAACCCCGCTTCTGGTGCGTATTGCGCGCACTGCAGTCATCGGTCTTATCGGCACTGCGCCGAATGCGGACGTGCTCGCGTTCCCATTGAATAAGCCGGTGCAGATCCTGCGCCCGCAGGATGCAGCAACTCTCGGCAATGCCGGTACGCTGAAAAACGCCATCGACAGCATTTTCGACCAGGTCGGCTGTCCGATCATTGTGGTTCGGGTTGATGAGGGTGAGACGACGGCGGAAACCTGGTCGAACCTGATCGGCGACCAGACTGCTTTTACCGGCGTCCATGCCTTCCGGCGCGCATCCTCCGACGGCTTGTATAAGCCTAAACTGCTCATTGCCCCCGGTTTTACCCAGACCTCGCCAGCCGACGGCATCGCTTCTATCAATGTGACAGCAGGCGGTACCGGCTATGATGCCGATACGACTGCTGTCGCGATCATGGGCACCGGATCCGGTGCAGTCGCCGAGGCTGTTGTTGCTGAAGGTGCGATCACCGCGATCATCGTTCGCAAGGCTGGCTACGGTTTTACTGGCACACCGACGGTTACGATCACTGGCAAGGCTGGATCCAAGGACGCAACCGCAACCGCCAATATCGGTTCTGTTATGAACCCGGTTGTTGCCGAACTGATGGGTGTGGCGGAAAAGCTGAAAGCCGTGGCTTATGTCGACGGGCCGGACACGACCGATCAGGCTGCAGTGCAGTACCGTGGGCTGATCAATTCAGGGCGCATCGCGATTTGCGATCCGAAAGTCTTGAAATACGACACGGAACTTGATGCCAATGTTCCGGCCCCATCCTCGCCGATCTTCGCCGCCAAGCAGGCGAAAATGGATCTGGAGCAAGGCTTCTGGTGGTCCGGTTCGAATGTTGGGATCTCCGGTATTGTCGGCGTCAATCGCCCCATCGAATATGGCGACCAGTCGAACTACCTCAACGAAAACCGGGTCAACACTATCGTCAATATCGATAATACCGGCTTCCGGCTCTGGGGTGTCTGGACCTGTTCTGCAGAACTTCTTTGGCAGTTCATTTCTGTGCGGCGTACTGCTGACGCGATCAATGAAGCGCTGGAAAAGGCATATCTCGAATTTGTCGACAAGCCGTTCTCCCGCGCCAATCTGAAATTCATGGTCGAAGGTGGGCGCGCTTTCCTCCGGCAGATGGAAGCCGAAGGCGCAATCCTGCCTGGTCATGATTGCTGGTTGCTGGACACGAACACCGACAACGATATGGCGCAAGGCATCATCAAGCTTGGTGTGAAGTTCGAACCGCCTGCACCGATGGTTGATATCCGTATCACGGCATATCGCAACATCGCCAGTTATACGCTGCTGCTCAACCAGGTTGCGCAGGAAATCACTTCCGGATCGGCTGGCTAACTGCCAGCCCATCCCGCTCCAATTTTCCCATTTCAACGTTATTAAGGGGTTAGGCTCATGTCTGACATGCCGCGTTATATCCTGCGGAACTGCACCATTTTTGCAGACCGCGTTTCGAAGATCGGGCAGGCAAGCGAAATCACGCTGCCGGTGCCGACGGAAAAGGTCGAGGAACTGCGCAACGCCGGTATGGTGCTGCCGATTGATGTCCCGATGGGTTATGAAAAGATGGAGGCTAGTTTCAAGCTCTCCGGCTTTGATCCGCAGGTTATCACGCTGTTCGGCCTAGAGGTCGGTTCCGAACGCGAGTTCATGGTGACCGGTGCGCTCGTGCACGAGGATGGCACCGTCGTCAACGCAACTGCTTATATTCGCGGTCGCCTCATCAAGAACGATCATGGTGCCTGGAAGCCGGGTGACATGGCCGAAAACGATTTCTCGATCACGCTTCGCTATTACAAGCTGGAAGTCGAAGGGGCGATCCTGATCGAAATGACGCCGTTTGATGTGTCCATCGGCGGCACGTCTCGCACGCAATCCATCCGCAGCGCGCTTCTCGCGTAACGCTCGCCAGTTCGACAAGGATCGAAAATGCCTGAACCCGTAAAAGTGAAGCTCTCGACGACATACAAGATTGCTGGTGTCGAGACAGATGAAATCACCATTCGCGAGCCGAAGGTCGCGGATCTCATCACGGTTGAAAGTGTTGCAAATGGCGGCGGCAATAATGCCGTGCTGACACTGATGATTGCGCAACTCTCTGGGGCAACTCAGCCAGAAATCGCGCAATTCTCCCTCGGCGATTATAAGAGGTGCAGCAAGATCGTCACCCCTTTCTTGATCGAGGAAAGCTCGGATGGCGACGCCTGACCATCTGGCTTAGCCAGAACCTTTACACACCGATATCGACATTCATGGAAATGACGCCGCAGGAAGTCTTGCTGTGGCGTGATGAGGCCGTCGATCTGATGAAAGCAAAGAGAAAATAATGGCTGTCCTGAGTTCCAAGCTTGTTGTTTCGCTTGTCGATCAGATCACCGGGCCCGCTCGCGGTGTTGCTGCTGCGCTCGACGGTCTCAACCGTCGCGCCAGCAGAACCACGTCCGCGATCATGGGGGCGGGCGGCGGCTTTTCCGTCGGGGCGCTGGCTCGCAATCTTGTCGCCATTGGTGCAGGCTATGTCGGCGTTCGTGAAGGCATCGGCGGCACCGTCGGTGCTGCCATGAAATTCGAGGAAGCGTTCGCCGATGTCCGCAAGGTCGTCGACGGCACGCCTGCGCAATTGTCCGTCGTTCGATCCGAGATCCTCGGACTATCGAAGGAACTCCCGGTAACTGCCGATGGGCTTGCCTCGATCTATGCTGCTGCCGGTCAGTCCGGCGTTGCCTTGCAGGAACTGACAAAGTTCTCGGAAATGGCGGCAAAGGTCAGCGTGGCGTGGGATACGTCGCAGGGCGAAACTGGCGACGCATTGGCAAAGATCAAGACCCAGCTTGGTTTCAACGTCGACCAGATCGGTTTGCACGCTGACGCCATCAATCACCTTGCGAACAATACCGCTTCGGCTGCTCGCGACCTCGTCGAGTTTGACAAGCGGGTTGCTGCGACCGGCAAGATGTTCGGCTTTTCCGATACTCAGACACTCGCATTCGGTGCGTCGATGATTTCGGCAGGTGCTGAGGCGGAAGTTGCCGCGACCTCGTTCCGCAATATGGGGCGAGCGCTGACGAAAGGCGAGCAGGCGACAAAGTCGCAGCGTTTGGCATTTGCAAAGCTCGGCCTCGATTCCGTCAAGGTATCGAAGAACATGCAGAAAGATGCGCTCAAGACCACATTGAACGTAATCGAGCGGATCCAGCAGCTACCGAAAGATCAGCATATCAGCATCGCTTCTGCCTTGTTCGGTGATGAGGCGCGGGCACTCATGCCGATCATTGCCGATACAAAAGAACTGCGCCGCGAGCTTGCGATGGTCGGCACTGAGTCGAATTACAGCGGATCCGCGTTTCAGGAATATATGGTTCGCGCTGAAACGACCGCGAACGCCTTGCAGTTGCTCGGAAACAAGATCAAAGCTTATGGCATCGGCGTTGGTGACAGCTGGTTGCCGACGATCAAGGATATGAGCCTTGGCATCGGCGATGTGCTGGACACGCTGGATAAGCGAGTGGGCGTCATCGATAAGATCGAAATGGCCGTCAAGGGCTTGATGAGCGGTTTTGGTTATGGGGGCGAGGGCGGAACACGCCAGCTAATCAATGATCTCGGTGATCTTCTGTTTGGCAAGGCCTTTGAAGGCGACGGCACTCAGGTCGATCAGCGCATGATTGATCTGGCTAAGCTCTCGAACAATTTCCGCAAGATCGGTCTAGATCTGAAAGCCTTCGCCAAAGATATTGGGGAAGGGGATCTGTTAGGCGCTGCCGGGAATATCTCGGAAGCTCTCAGCAAGATGTCTGGTTCTGCGACCGTGATAAGTGCACTCGGCATTGCCGCTACCGGCGCAGCGATGCTGACTTTGGGGCGCGGTATCACCCGTTTAGCTATGTCCCCATTTGGGAAGATCGCCCTTGTATCTTCCGCTGCTATCACGCTGATTGATGCCGTCAAGGGTGCTAACAGCATTGGTGAGTTCGCGGATAATCTGGCCAAACTTTCAATGGTTGACTGGGCTATGATTGCTGGTGGTTTGTTGGCGGTTTCCGGTCCGCTCCTAAACCTGCGAAACCTGATCGCAGGAACGGCGGCGGCTGGTGCCGCTTCTACAGCGGTTGGCGGTGGCGCTGCAGCTGCTGGTGGTGCTGGTGCTGGATGGTTAAGCCGAATTCTTGGTGCTGGCGGTGGCACCGGGGGTATGGTCGCCCGTGGTGGCATATGGGGGCTTATGGCCTATGGTCTCTACAAGGGGCTTGAAGCAAAAGGTCCGTCCGATCCTCGCTACATAAACCCGGAATTTTTCGTACAGAAGTCCAACGAACAAAGGGCCAAAGCAGGTACTGGTACGGGGCAAGTGTTACCAGCCGCGCCTCTGCCAAATCAGCCCGCGCAAAATGCGTCGCAGCCGTTTAGTTTCGGTGCGCTGTGGAACGCATTGACCGCGCCATCTCCTACTGCTGGCATTGCAGGTGCAAAGGGGCCGGCTGATGTTTCGTTGGTTGGGACGCCATCTGTTTCAGTTGCTACGCCGGTACAGACCATGCCGAGTGGAACGCAAGATGTGCGGGTTACCAATCCGCAGCCTGCTCCTGTGGTGACGGTTCATATGAACGTGCAGACCGGTGCTTCTCCGGAGCAGATCGCATCTCAGACAGCACAAGCAGTCGCGGCTCAATTCCGTGCGGCGTCTGGCGGAGCATATTCCGACGGGGGAATGTAATGGCAATTCCGATGTGCTTAGGGCCTTTCATGTTTCATTCCCTTCGGTTCGGTTACCGGGGATTGAAGCGTGACCTTTCCACCCGTTGGGCCGACATCAACACTGTAGGCGGGTTGAACCGCCTCCAATGGACAGGCGGCGACGATGATCGCACGACAATTGAAGGAGTGTTGTTCCCACATGAGTTCGGCGGATTGGCTGTTCTTGAAGGCCTTCGCGGGGCGGCAGTTGCCGGAACTGTATTGCCGCTTATTACACTAGCCGGGAATGTCTACGGTATGCATGTGATCGAAGGTATTAGTGAAGACCAATCGTATCATACTGCGCTAGGACAGCCGCGAATGGATGTTTTTCGCATCCAGCTCAAGCGCTACAGCGGTGGCAGCTTTTCGCCGATTTCAGTTATTCAGTCACTATTCGGGTGATGCCATGGGGCGTGTTTATACAACGATACAAGGCGAAATGATTGATGCTATCTGCCGTAAGGTCTATGGCGACGAAAGCGGCTATGTCGAGCGGGTTTTGGAAGCTAACCCAGGGCTGGCGGCGCTGCCGCATCGGTTGCCAATTGGTACAAAAATTCATCTTCCCGATGCTTTGCGAACAGATCAAAACCAACCGCTAATTGCACTATGGGACTAGCCTACAAGCCAATCGCTGGTCTGCAAATAGCGCGATCAGCTTCATTGTTCTCTGGTGTTGCGGAATAGGTTGCCTGTTCTCCGGCGGTTTCCCCTGGCTGAACATTTGTAATGTATGCCTCCGCTACGTCGAGGAACTTGTCACCTTTCATGATGCGACAAGATACAGTGATCCAGCTGAACGCAAGGTCGCTGTCATTTTTGATTTGCACCAAAACCCTTGGATTCTCTGGATCCCTCTTGATGTCTTGGCTTACAATTTTGACCATTGCCATCGCAGCCGTCACTGCTTGAGGTGTCGGCCTATTATTATCTGCCGTCGCAGCGCCGATTTGAACGATGCTACTCAGCAGCGCAGTAGAAACGAAAAGCTTCCTCATTTTTCCCCCTTTTAATCAAAGTCCAGCACTAGGTGCTTCATGAAGACTCCAGCCTTTGAAATAAAAGTCAACGGCAAAGCCGTCGCGTCCATTGTGAATGAACGGCTTATCTCGCTGACTGTCACTGACAAAGAGGGTGTCGGCTCGGACTCGATTGATGTCGACCTGAATGATGGCAACCCGTTCGCCGCCATCCCTAAAAAAGGTGACAAGATCGAGGTGTCGCTTGGCTATGCAGAAACCGGCATACTCCCTTTCGGGGCGTTCACGGTAGATGACCCGGAGATCCGTTGCCTTCCCTACGGCATGAATATTCGCGGGCGAGGGGCGAATATCCGCGACAAGTTCAAGCAGAGCCGCTCCCGCCACTGGGATGAAAAGACTGTCGCGGAGATCCTGCAGCAAATCGCCTCCGAAAACGGTTTACAGCCCGTCATCGACGATGAAGTTGCTTCGCACAAGTACGACTGGTTCGGACAGCAGGATGAGAGCGACATGCATGTCTGCGAGCGTCTGGCACGCATTCACGGTGCTTTGTTCTCGGTCAAGGATGGCAAGCTGATATTTGCGAAGCGTGGTAGCGGGAAGTCTGCGAGCGGAAAGGATTTGACGCCTATCATTGTAGGGCCATTCGAGATTGTGCAGGGCACATGTCGCATCAACTTCGCCTATCGCAAGAAAGTCAAAACAGTGCGCGCAAAGGTTCGCGACCGCGCCAAGGCTGAGACGGTCGAGGTCGAGGAAGACAGCGACGAGGAAGGCACTGCCGAATTTACGGTGAAGGAAAATTTCAGCACGGAAGCCGAAGCGAAAAAAGCTGCGAAGTCCAAGGCTGAAAGCCTCAAGGCGGAAACTGTCAAAACCTTTGTCACAGTGTTTGGCGATCCGACCATTCGGGCAGGCGCGCCGTTTTCCTACCAGAATGTGCGGCCGGAAATTGACGGCATAGAATTCATTATCGAGACAGCAACCCACCGCATCAGCAAGTCGGGATATATGACCGATATCGAAGCGAAGCTAAAGCCGGTCGCCAGCAAGGCATCCAAAGATAAGAAAAAGTCGACTGCTGCCAGCACGTCGAAAACAAACGAGAACAGTCCTAAAACGCCTGCGGTGCCTGATCCTAAACCGCAAGCGCCCGCAACCTCGACGACGGGCGGGTCACCTATGGGCATGGGTATAGGTCGCGCCTAGCGCCGCTCGAATTTCCAACGGGGCAATCATGAAATACATTATCCGGAATTATCCGGTCGTCTTCATCAAGTGGGCGATCTACGGGATCTTGCTGCTTATTGCCAAGCTGGTAGCGATCCTGATCGCACCGATATTGGCGCTCTGGTCGGTGTTGGCAGGGATTTCGGTTCTGCCATACCCATTCTCGCTTTTTCACACGCATGATGACGACCTGGACGGCGCGCAACATCAGCTAGGTTGGCCGCAAGCCAAGGGCTTCAAATTGTGGTGGCAGCGAACACGATGGATCATGCGAAACCCAGCCTACGGATTTGCGGCCAATGTTTTCGGTTTCAGGTTCGAAGGCGTTACCACTGTTTATCAGATCGATAGCGGCGGCTTTGACTGGTCGAAACCCGGCACATTCTATGAGGGTGTGTATCGAGACGCGAATGGCCGATTGTTTTTCTCGTATCGCGCTCGCTTCAATATCTTCGGCAGGATCTGTGGTTGCTGGATCGGCTGGAGCTATGTCGCCTACGACAATATCAGCCTGCAGCTGAAGATCTCTCTCATATCCATCGTCAAATAGAGGCTGTCATGCAGCTTGTGCCCGATTGGCGGCACGTCTTGCGAAAGGCGTGGTCTGTCCGCCTGATCCTGCTTGCCGGTGTTCTGACCGGCATTGAAGCGGTGTTGCCGCTCCTTGGTGACACTTTTCCCATCCCCTCCGGCGTGTTCGCGTTGCTGACCTTTGTTGTGGTGGTCGCAGCCTTTGTGATGCGCCTTGTTTCTCAGAAGGTATTTCGAAATGGCGAGTAAACGCGCAAAGGCGGCTCTGGCGTCTGGGTTGGGGCTAGTTGCTTTGACGGCGACTTATCTGACCGCGCCGTGGGAAGGTATGGAAAACCATGCCTATTATGACAAGCTCGGCAGGGTCTGGACTGTGTGCCTGGGTGAAACCAAAGGCGTGCAGAAAGGCGACTATTATACTGACAGGCAGTGCCGCGAAAAGCTCATCACCCGACTGGAGAACGATTTCCGGCAACCGCTCCGCAAGTGTATCCGCACTTTCGACCAGGCACCCATCAGCGTGCAGGCGTCTATGCTGGATCTCTCCTACAACATCGGGACAGGTGCGGCCTGCAAATCAACTGCCGCCCGCCGTATGAGTGAACGGCAATGGCGTGCCGCTTGCAACGCGATGACTGCTTTCAATCGCGCCGGGGGAAAGGTCGTGGACGGTCTGAAAAAACGCCGCGAGCTGGGTGACGCTCAGCGCATCGGTGAGCTGGAACTTTGTCTGGCGGGTCTGTGATGTTCGGCTTGCTGGACTATCTCAAGTTTGGCGCTGGCTGCGCCGTCGGGATCGTGCTGTCTGCGATCTATTTTAACGGCGTGCCGGTTCTCAAAGATCTTCCCTATCTCGGCGTTGTTTTCGAGGGGCAGGCAAAGAAAGGCCTTGTTCCCGAATTTCAGGCGGCGGCGCTGCGGGCGGAACGCGACGAGCTGCTACGGCAGGGCAGAGCCAACGCGATTGTGATTGAAGCCTACCAGGTGCAGTTGCGGAACGCTCGCGCAGCTGAGGCCGCACAGATCGAAAAATCTGAACAGGAGATAGCGGACTATGAGAAAAAGCTGGCAGCGGCGGGCCGTGCCTGTCTGCTTGATCGCGATGATTTGCAGTTCCTGCGCCAGTGATCGACTGCTGCAGGAGGCTGCTGAACAGCAGGGTAAGGCGCAGGCGCGCATTGTCCCGCCTGAATATCCCGATGACTGTCGCAAGAAAGAGCCGCATGCGCCGTTGATCGAGGGGGCGGAAGTCCGCTCCATCCTTAAAAGGGAGCGAGCGGCGCTGGACAGGCAGAATGCGCGAACGGATCGATGCGCGGAATTTTATGACGGCTGGGCAAGGGGGCTACGGTGAGGGAAGGTGCGATGCGGTTACCAAGCAAAGGAAAGTTTGAGTGGAACTTCAACACGCTGCTGCAGCTCGGGCAGATCGCCGTCCTCATCCTCGGCGGTGTAACGATCTGGGTCAACAGATCCCGCGATATCGAGGATCTCGCAAAGTGGAAGCTCTCGCACGAGGCTTATCATAAAGAGCGCTTAGCCGAAGTGCGCGAGGATAAGGGAAAAAACGATCAGCGGTTCCAAACTATAGAGGCCGATATCCGCAAGCTATCCAGTAACCAGGAAAGCATGAGCTATCAGATAGCCTCAAACTCCCAGGCGATCAAAAGCGCAGCTGATAATTCGAAGGAAATACAGGAAACATTAACGACAGTGCGTGGGGATGTCCGTGTTGTGATGGAGATCCTGCAGCGTCTGGAGGCTGGGCAGCGGCGTCCCTAACGCGGTAAAACGGCAGCGATCCGCTATAATATGAATGACCAAGCGCCCGCCCGTCACCCGACGCGGCGGGCTTTTTCTTTTCTACCGGTCGGGATGGTGTCTTGCCTTCGTCGTCGCTTATTCGTTCGGATCTGTGCCGGTTGCTCCGTGGTGTAATCCTTCGGATACAACACGGATGGCTGTTGCCGCTTCTTCTTCTGACCAGCCAGCATCGACCGCATCCTGAATAAGCTCTCGGACACCCACGACGTTTGCGCCCGAAAGCGCCGCAGTGGCTTCAGCTTCCGTCGCGCCAGCCGCTACCTGTTGCTCAACAAGGTCAGCGAGGCCCTGCGAAATCGCTTCCTGACAATCAATTTCACGGTCGGGATAATCGCCGGGCTGTTTTGGTCCGAACATTCGATCCTCCTTCGATGGTCTGGATTTAGGTAGGGCATTAATTTTCGCTGTCCAGCCAAAGGGTCTTCGTTGTTTCGCTCATGCAAGTCCCCCTACAAATCCGCTCATTTCCTGCAGGCGTACCATTGCCATACGCATATGACCGCGACAGCCGCGCCCTTTGCACCTGGCCTTCGCCTCGATCTCATCAAGATACTTTTGAGAACGATCAGCGCCCGTGCAAAGCATCTGCCTGGTTGTGTAAGTCACGCGACCGCACTTTTTGCAGGTCAATTCAAGTCGCTGTTCATCATCCAGATCTCGGACCTTGATTGTGGATTTCCAATTGCCCATTACCAGAAATCCTCTGCGGACGGGATGCGGGTGTAACTGATCTTGCCGCCCACGTGCCCGCCTGCAGGCGGTTTCCATTCGCCCATGCTTACGATGGTTCCGGAATATTTCGTGTTGAGCGTATCGACGGCGTTGTTTGCCTTTTCCCATTTCTGGCGCACGGCATCGTCATTATTCAGCATATCCATCTGACGCTCGCCTGCTGGTGACAGATCATACAACGTCACGCCGACCCGAAAGATGGTTATGCCTCGCGGATGGTCGTCTCGCACGCGTTGCCAGAGCAGGCGCAGCGCCGACAGAATAGCTTGATCGTCATTCACTACCGGCAAGTAATGTTTGCCGAACCATGTTCCGTCACGCACTGAAAGCCATAGCCACAACCCTGCTGCATAGAAATTTTCACGACGAAGACGGCGGGCGGCTTTGGTCAGCAGTAGCCGGGATATCTCATAAGCGCCCGTTATTGAGCGGGCTTCAGGTGGCAAAACGCGACCATGGCCAAACATTCCGCGCTGCTGTGCTGGCGCCTGGATATCGTAGCCGTGAAGGGCATACCAAAGTCGCTCACCGTTGACGCTGTTCCAGATCTTCCGCATGTGTTTCGGTTGTAAGGCGTAGAGCTGGGTGGTTGTAAACACGCCATTGCGATAAAGCCGCTTTGCCATATTCGATCCGACCCCGGGTATATCCTCCAGCTCGACGCGCAAAAGCGGGTCCGGCATGATCGCAGGCCACCAAATGGCCAGTCCATTGCCGTAGGATCCTCGACGCTTTGTTTCTTCTTTCCCGGCCTTGCAGGCGATCTTTGCAAGCTGGCGGTTTGCGGCGAATCCGATTGAGCAGGTGATGAACGGGCCGATGTTGTCAGAGATCGCCGATTTAATGCGCGCTGCCAATAGCTCCGGGTCTCGCTTGCCGCTGTCGTCGAGAACGCATGTCAGCTCATCAATGCTTTTGGCTGTGTCGATTGCGATGACAGTCTCGATCTCGCAGAGCAGGGCATTGTGAGCGCGCCGGTAAAGATCTGGCTTTTGCGGGACCAGGATAAGGTCGGGGCATAACCGCTTCGCTTCTTTGATCGGCATGACGTTTTTAACGCCGAAGTTCTTCGCCTCTTTCGAACAGGCAATGACGGCAGTGCGGTCGGTGCCTTCGAAGGGCACGACTCCGATGGGGCGACCACGTAAACGCCGGTCGCATTGCTGTTCGACGCTCGCAAAAAAGCCGTCAAAGTCCAAATAAAGACGCTCTATAGTCTCAGGAAGGCGCAAGGCACACTCCAAAATCAGGGCAAGCGAAACCCGCCCCATGCACCTATGCGCTCAGGAACATATTCCGCTCAATGTGGATATGTTCCTAAAATGTTCTCATTTTGAAAGTTAGTCAATCTGCATTTTCCGGTTGTGGAAATTCGGTGCATAAACTGGGTTGCTTGGCTGCCGAAATGTGGGGCAGACGTATGAAAAAACATAATGTTTTGAACGCATGCTTTTCTGCCCCACTTTTTTGCAAGCCATTGAAAAGGCATGAAATCCGTAGAACCTCCGGGACTCCCATGCTTGGGCAATAAAAAACCCCGCCGGAGCGGGGTTGTAGATCAGAACGCTGCCATCTTGAGGGCGCGCTCTATTTCTTTATCACTGGCGCGGTTAATCGCTTCAATGAAACCGCGATACTGCTGGCGGCTTTCTGAAATCACAGTCTCTTTATCAATCACAGTGCGGCGAGGAGGAAGCTTCTCCTGAGCTTGCTCCGACCTGTCGACTGCCTTTCGGAGTGAATTAGGTTGAGAAGTCATATTGTTTGCTCCACGGGTTATTGCGAATGAAGCGCTGCTTGGCGCAACTGGTATCTCGAATTAATGTCTGAATTAAAGAAATGTTTCCTCTTAACCCAGACTAGGCCTTCGTGTTTCGTAATGATTGCCACGTCAACTGGTCCTCCAACCGTCTCAGAAGGCTTTGTAACCTTCTCCTTTAACGATTGAAGAGTAATTAACGTTTCCGCGAGTTCTGCCATCTCATCGACCGGCAAAACACTAAGTACGCTACGCAGTGGCAAAGAATGGTCTTTGCTAGCTTTGTCAAGTACAGCTTGACTAATTCGATTACGTGCAGCCTGCACTAGCCCCGCGAGATCGTCAATTGCGGCGATTTGGCCACCGCTCTGGCCTGCAACATCCTCAGCAAAATTCGTTATCGTGTCGACAACTGCCACCATCAACGATTCGTACACGTCGGCACTCAGGCCCAAGGAGAATGTATCGGTCATGGACGTCTGAGCGAATGCAGATATCCATGCAGGCTTATCATGATCAATTTTCTCCGAGGTATTTCGTTCGTAAATGTGTCGTCCATTTACAATTCCGTAATGCCTGTACTCGACCATCGCTGGGAAATATTCGTGATCGCCATATCCGGCGAAAACCAGGCCCGTTGAGCTGAGGTGTTGTTGAGGTCGCTTTATTACTTCTCGGATCGAAGTGTCGGCCAATCCCTCGATGCCACCTTCAATTGCAATCCCTAAGTGACCTAGATATCCCTCAATGAACTCGGAAACTGCATGCCGGGTATCGCCAAGCGCCTTATCAATATTTTCATCGTCGAGACCGTTTGGAACGGCAATATTGGCCAATTGGCGATCAGACTCAGTGAAGGCAGCTACAATCGCCTGAAACCGATCATCTGGACCGACGTCTTCAATAACTGACGATATCGTGCCCCAGGCAACGCCTTGCGCGCTTCGAATGATTTGCTCGGTTTGTTTGTTTTCAGGAAAGAAACGTTGATTTTCGTTGAGGTAGTTAAACAGCTCTTTTGCGTAATCTTCTACGGTGTTGAAGGATTTGCCAGCGGCTTCGCTTCGGAACGATTTGATAATCGTTTCCCATGGCACATTGAGTATGTCAGCGGAATCGAAAATCATCACGCCAACCGGATGCTTATTCGACAACTGAAAGATTTTATTTGCGCCTTTGAAGTACCGTTCTTCTCGATTGCCGTCGACCCATCGTGAGACGGTAGTCGCGCTGTCAGCAGCCAGAACAACAGCCAGCCTATTCATCATACAAACTTCAGATGTCATGCCCTCGAATTCCTCCCCCATGAGGTAATCGAGTGCAACCGTACCGTGATTCCGGTAAGTCGCATAGTCATCTCGATAGGGAGCTTTCTTGTCCCAAAATTGCCATCGCCCGGAACTAATAATGTAAAGGGTTTGTTGAGCAGTCGGCAATCCGATCTTGTGTTTTTTGGGCGCTGATTGTAGTAGGTGCGCCAACGTGTGATTTTACGCCGCAATTTTGCGATACGTACTGTGACACAAACTGGGACACAAGACTGCCTTTCGGGTGGATATTGTGCAAGGAAATCAATGGGTGGGGTTTGGTGCGGCTGCTCTCTATCCGCACCAACTGCCATAAGGCAAAAGAATTTCTCTCCCGCGACAAGGCAAATAAGCCGGTGACGGCGGGACAATGACAAGAAGTGAAGGTTTGAACATGCAGGTTACCGAAACGCTCAATGAAGGGCTGAAGCGCGAGATTAAAGTCGTGGTTCCGGCCGGAGATCTCGAAGCCAAGCTCGCTGAGCGGCTCGATACCGCGCGCGGTCGCGCCAAGATCAACGGCTTCCGTCCAGGCAAAGTGCCAACAGCACATCTGCGCAAGACCTATGGCAAGTCCTTCATGGCTGAGATCGTGAACGAAATCCTGAGCGATTCGTCGCGCTCGATTCTCGCTGAGCGCAACGAAAAGTCTGCTACGCAGCCTGAAGTCATCTTGTCGGAAGACGAAAAAGAGGCCGAACAGGTTCTCGATGGTAAGGCTGATTTCGTTTTCTCGCTGAACTACGAAGTTCTGCCGGCAATTGAAGTCAAGGATTTCTCGAAGATCGCCGTTACCCGTGAAGTCGTTGATATTTCCGATGAGGAAGTTGACGATCAGGTCAAGCGCATCGCTTCGTCGACCCGCACCTTCGAAACCAAGAAGGGCAAGGCCGAAAACGAAGATCGCGTCACGATCGATTATCTGGGCAAGCTCGACGGTGAGCCTTTCGAAGGCGGTGCGGATAATGATGCACAGCTCGTTCTTGGTTCGGGCCAGTTCATTCCGGGCTTCGAAGAGCAGCTCGTCGGCGTCAAGGCTGGCGACGAGAAGGTTATCAACGTAACGTTCCCTGCTGAATACGGCGCCGCTCATCTGGCTGGCAAGGAAGCTACCTTCGATATCAAGGTCAAGGAAGTTGCCAAGCCGAACGAACTCGTTCTCGATGACGAAACTGCCAAGAAGCTCGGCATCGAATCGCTTGAGCGCCTGCGTCAGGTCGTTCGCGAACAGATCGAAAGCCAATACGGCCAGATCACCCGTCAGAAGGTAAAGCGTCAGATTCTCGACGCTCTGGACGGCGATTACCAGTTCGAAACGCCGCAGAAGCTTGTTGACGCCGAGTTCAACAACATTTGGCAGCAGATCAACTTCGACCTGCAGCAGGCTGGCCGTACCTTCGAAGATGAAGAAACCACGGAAGAAGCTGCCCGCGAGGAATATCGCAAGCTTGCTGAGCGCCGCGTGCGCCTCGGTTTGGTTCTCTCCGAAATCGGTGAAAAGGCTGGCGTTGAAGTTTCTGAAGAAGAACTGCAGCGCGCCGTCTACGACCAGGTCCGTCGCTACCCAGGCCAGGAAAAGGAAATCTACGACTTCCTGCGCAAGACGCCGGATGCTGTTGCCAACCTTCGCGCTCCGATCTTCGAAGAAAAGGTCGTTGACCATCTGCTCGCCAATATCAACGTGACCGACAAGAAGGTCTCGAAGGAAGAGCTGACGGCTGAAGACGAAGATGCTGCTTCGGAAGCAAAGCCTGCCAAGAAGGCTGCTGCGAAGAAGAAGGCCGCTCCCAAGAAGAAGGCCGATGAAGATAAGTCCGAAGAGGCTTGATCTTCGCTTCAAGCATGAATTCGGAAAGGCCGCGCATCGCGCGGCCTTTTCGTTTTGCGATCATGGAAACGGATGGCTGAAAAGCTTGCATCTGGTGGGGCTTTGCTCTAGCCAGTAAGCAATCAGTTTCAGCCCAATCACAGTATTGTCGAGCCAGTAATGTCACTTATCGATACGCGCACGCCTGAACCGAAAAGCTTTATCTCCGGTGCCACCGGAGACTGGGAAGTCGTCATCGGCATGGAAGTCCATGCGCAGGTCACGTCAGAATCGAAGCTGTTTTCCGGTGCCTCCACTTCGTTCGGCGCGGAGCCTAATTCCAATGTCTCTCTGGTGGATGCGGCTATGCCGGGCATGCTGCCGGTGATCAATCTGGAATGCGTCAAGCAGGCGGTTCGCACGGGTATCGGACTCAATGCTCAAATCAATCTGAAGTCGGTTTTCGACCGCAAGAACTATTTCTATCCTGATCTGCCACAGGGTTATCAGATTTCGCAGTTCAAGCAGCCGATCGTTGGCGAAGGCAAGATTATGATTTCGGTCGGCCCCGACAACAAGGGCCAGTTCGAAGACGTGGAGATCGGCATCGAGCGCCTGCATCTGGAACAGGACGCGGGCAAGTCTCTGCACGACCAGCATCCAACCATGTCCTATGTCGACCTGAACCGTTCTGGCGTGGCGCTGATGGAAATCGTTTCCAAGCCGGATCTGCGTTCGTCGGATGAAGCCCGCGCCTATCTGACCAAACTGCGTACGATTGTTCGTTATCTCGGCACTTGCGACGGCAACATGGACGAGGGCTCCATGCGCGCCGACGTAAACGTCTCCGTCCGCCGTCCGGGCGGTGAGTTCGGCACGCGTTGCGAAATCAAGAACGTCAACTCGATCCGCTTTGTCGGTCAGGCGATAGAGTATGAAGCCCGTCGCCAGATTGCCATTCTTGAGGACGGTGGTTCCATCGATCAGGAAACGCGCCTGTTTGATCCTATAAAGGGTGAAACCCGATCCATGCGCTCCAAGGAAGAAGCGCATGATTATCGTTATTTCCCGGACCCAGACCTTCTGCCGCTCGAGTTCGATCAGGCATTCGTGGATGCGCTGGCAGCAGATCTGCCGGAACTGCCGGACGTCAAGAAGCAGCGTCTCGTCGAGAAGCAGGGCATCTCGATTTACGATGCATCGATTCTCGTGACTGAGAAGGCCATTGCTGATTATTACGAAGCAGTTGCTGCCGGTCGTGACGGAAAGGCGGCTGCGAACTGGGTCATCAACGATCTTCTTGGCGCGCTGAACAAGGCAGGTAAGGATATCGAGGATTCGCCGGTTAACCCGGAACAGCTCGGCGCGGTTATCGATCTGATCAAGGATGGTACGATTTCCGGCAAGATCGCCAAGGATCTTTTCGAGATTGTCTGGAATGAAGGCGGAGACCCGAAGAAGCTCGTTGAAGAACGTGGCATGAAACAGGTCACCGACACTGGCGCCATCGAAAAGGCTGTCGATGACATCATCGCTGCCAACCCGGAAAAGGTCGAGCAGGCGAAGGCCAAGCCGACATTGGCTGGCTGGTTCGTCGGCCAGGTCATGAAGGCAACGGGCGGCAAGGCCAACCCGCAGTCTGTCAATGAACTGGTCAAGGCCAAGCTCGGGATCGAAGAGTGATGTGGGTCAGAAGCGCGACAGAGGCTGATCTTAAGGCAGTGAACGAGCTGCTTATAGCGACCTGGCACGCGACCTTTGATGACATCCTAGGGCGAGAAATGGTGGATGCCGTTACCGCCCAGTGGCACAGCATTGCTGTGCTGAAGGCCAATCTGAAAAAGCCTTATTCGGAATTCATTGTCGCAGATAACGGTAAGGGCGGCATCGACGGAATGGCTTTTGCCAGCCAAGCCGAAGAAGGCAAGGCTTTGCTACATCAGCTTTATGTCCGTCCTGATACGCAGGTTCAAGGTATTGGAACGATGCTTCTCGCTGAAGTCGAGATGGCTTTTCCTGACGTTCGAACGATGAAGCTTGAAGTGATCGAGAGAAACACCAAGGCGGTAAATTTCTACGAGCGCAAAGGCTATACCAAAGTCGGTCGTAACGAGGATTGGGGCGATCCCAATTGCAAGGAACCTGTGCTGGTAATGGAAAAGTCGCTGGAAAGCTGGAATATGTAAAGCATGTCTCCCCAAAGTGGGAACCGGTTTGGGGATCAAGACATGCGAGAATATAAAGGCCTGAAGCGCGTAGCGCTTTAGGCTCTTCATACTCTTGTGACAGCGGCAACTTGACCCTTGCCATGGCCGAGCGATAGGGCCATAAGCAAGAAAACCCGGTGATTTCGATCACCTGTGGCAATGATGGATCTGGAATAGGTCATGAAGAAATTTATTACGCAAGTTTTCACCTGGTGGAACGGCCAGACGCTCGGCACACGGTTTCATACGTGGCGCAAGGGTGAGCGCGTCGGTGAGGATGAGTTCGGCAATATCTATTACCAGGGTGGCAAGGACTCCGAAGGTCGCACGCGCCGCTGGGTAATCTTCAATGGCTATGCGGAAGCAAGCGCTATTCCTCCCGGTTGGCATGGCTGGATGCATCATCGCGTCGACACGCCGCCTTCCAAGGAAGATTACAAGCCACGTGACTGGCAGAAACCGCATCTGCAGAATCTGACTGGTTCTCCGCTGGCTTATCGTCCGAAGGGCGCTATCGCTCGTCCGGGCACGGAACCTGAGGAACGTCCGCGCGTGACTGGCGAGTACGATGCCTGGACGCCCGGCAATTGATAATCGGTTTTGATTTTTGTCCGGCGCGTTAATTCGCGCCGGATTTCTTATATGCCCGCCCTTTTTACGCGATAGCGGAAAAGGTTTGAGGATAGACGGCTTGCTTCGCAGCAACGACTGCATTGCGGCTTGCGACAGGGCAACGAATCGTCACATTTCATGCTTAGGAATTGTTCCGGCTTAATTTAAACCCTTTGGATGCGGATCTCCGTTTTGACGAAGCAATCTCACGGCGCGGCTGGCAACGGAAAAAACTCGATCAAAAGAGCAGTTCAAATTGCCCTGATTTCGTTCATGGCGACCACCAGCACTTTTCAGGCAGCCATGGCCGAACGCATCACCAATCCGGTTGCTGAGTTCTCAGGTCTCGATAAAGTCACCGGACGCATCACGACATTCGACGTCTATATCAATGAAACTGTCCAGTTCGGTGCCCTTCAGGTAACGCCGAAAGTTTGCTACTCGCGCACCGAGAACGAAGCGCCGCGCACGGATGGTTTTGTGGAAGTCGATGAGATCACGCTGGATCGCAAGATACGCCGTATTTTCACCGGCTGGATGTTCGCCGATAGTCCCGGACTCAATGCTGTCGAACATCCGATCTATGACGTTTGGCTGAAGGACTGCAAACAGAAGTCGGAAGTACCACCGCCAGATCAGCGTAACTAGAGCATTTCCAGCAAAAGTGCGAAGCGGTTTTGCGTCGGATAATGCGTGAAAAAAAATAGATAGAGCGGTTCCGACGATTCCATTTAAACCGGAACCGCTCTAGGTTGTATCCGGTTAGAAACGTGCGATACCCTCGAGCGCGTTTTCCAGCAGTTTCTCATATTTTTTCCGTGTAACTTCCACAGCGCCGAATCTTTCAAGATGCGGCGTTGTGAACTGCGTATCGAGAAGCACGAAACCTTGCCTGACCAGATGCTGGACCAAATAGGCGAGGCAAACCTTCGACGCATCCCGTTTGCGCGTGAACATGCTTTCGCCGAAAAAGGCGCGTCCCAGTGTTACACCGTAAAGCCCGCCGACGAGTTGGCCGTCGTTCCAGGCTTCAACCGTGTGGCAATGTCCAATCTCGAACAATTTCTTATAGGATTCGCGGATGGGGCCATTGATCCATGTGCGCGCGCGTTCTCCAGTTCCGCTGGCGCAACCTTCGATCACGCCGTCGAAATCGCTATCAAGTCTTATGTCAAAAATACCCTGGCGGATGGTCTTCTGGAGGCTTTTCGGCAGGTGGAAGCCATCAAGCGGGATAATGCCGCGCTTCTCAGGACGAACCCAGAAGACCTCGGGATCGTCGGCTTCTTCGGCCATGGGAAATACTCCCGTGGCATAGGCCCGCAGGAGCAGCTCCGGTTCGATTGAATAGTCGTCCGGGGATACTCCTGCGGTCACTTTCGTCAGGCGCTTTCGCTCTTGGTTTTCTTGGCCAGATATTTTTCCAGCCAATGAATGTCATATTCGCCGTTCGCAATGTCCTGATTGGCGATCAGGTCCTGGAAAAGCGGAAGGGTGGTTTTCACACCATCGACCACGAACTCGTCCAGTGCGCGGCGCAGGCGCATCATGCATTCGACGCGATTGCGACCATGCACGATGAGCTTGCCGATGAGGCTGTCGTAGTAAGGCGGAATGCGATAGCCGGAATAGACGCCCGAATCCACGCGGATACCAAGGCCACCCGGCGTATGATAATGCGTGATCAGGCCCGGCGAAGGCGCAAAGGTCAGCGGGTCTTCGGCGTTGATACGGCATTCGATGGCATGGCCGGAGAACCGGATATCCTTCTGCTTTACCGACAGGCCGAGACCGGCGGCAACGCGAATCTGTTCGTGAACGAGATCGATGCCCGTGATGGCTTCCGTGATCGGATGTTCCACCTGAAGACGTGTGTTCATTTCGATGAAATAGAACTCGCCGTCCTCATAAAGGAATTCGATCGTTCCCGCACCGCGATAGCCCAGCTCGGCACAGGCATTGGCGCAGACCATGCCGATCTTATCGCGTGCCTCAGCATTGAGAGCCGGTGAATTGGCTTCTTCCCATACTTTCTGGTGACGACGCTGCAACGAGCAGTCACGTTCACCCAGATGAATGGCGTTGCCAGCACCGTCGCCCATGACCTGAACTTCGATATGGCGCGGCTTTTCGAGATATTTCTCGATATAGACTGCGTCATCACCGAACGCCGCTGCGGCTTCGGAGCGAGCCGTTGCAAGAGCGATGGAGAGTTCTTCCTCGCTGCGGGCGACCTTCATACCGCGTCCACCACCACCGGACGAAGCCTTGATGATGACCGGGTAGCCGATTTCCTTCGCGATGCGTGCCGCTTCCACGTCGTCCGTCACGCCACCATCAGAACCAGGGACGACTGGAATGCCGAGGCGCTTTGCAGTGCGCTTGGCTTCGATCTTGTCGCCCATGATGCGGATATGCGAAGCGGTGGGGCCGATGAAGGTGATGCCGTGCGCTTCAAGAATTTCCGCGAACTTGGCGTTTTCCGACAGGAAGCCGTAACCCGGATGGATTGCGTCGGCACCGGTGATTTCGCAAGCAGCAACGATCTGATGAATATTCAGATAGCTGTCGCGCGATGGCGGTGGGCCGATGCAGACGCTTTCGTCCGCCAGCCGTACATGCATCGCGTCGGCGTCTGCCGTGGAGTGAACGGCGACGGTCTTGATGCCCAGTTCCTTACAAGCCCTGAGCACGCGAAGAGCGATTTCGCCACGATTGGCTATGAGTATCTTTTGAAACATTGCGCTTTGCTGCCCGTTCATTGAATAAGCCGTAATCTTCTGTCTTATTCGATTATGACGAGCGGCTCACCGAATTCAACCGGCTGAGCGTCTTCGATGAGAATGGCCTTGACCGTACCGGCACGTGGAGCCGGAATCTGGTTCATGGTCTTCATGGCTTCGATGATGAGAAGGGTCTGACCTTCCTTCACCTGCGCACCAACCTCGATAAAGTTGCGAGCGCCTGGAGCCGGAGCAAGATAGGCCGTACCAACCATTGGCGACGGAACGGCGTTCTTGGACAGCTCAGCTTTTGTTGGTTCAGCAGCAGCAACTGGTGCGGCGGCTGCGGCGACGACCGGTGCCGGCATAACGGTTGCTGCTGCCTGAACCGTAACCTTGCGCGAAACGCGGATACGCAGATCACCGTGTTCCACTTCGATATCGGTCAGGTCGGTTTCATTGAGAATGTCCGCCAAGTCGCGGATCGTTTCCTTGTCGATGACGGAATTTTTGCTGGACATATTAGGCCCCTTTAACGCTTTGCCCGTTGTTTTCTTCTTCTTTGGCAATTGCCGCAAGCGCGCGCAGACCGAGCAGATATCCTTCCGCGCCAAAGCCGCAAATAACGCCTTTGGCGACTGCGGATACATAGGAGTGATGCCGGAAAGCCTCACGCGCATGAATGTTCGAAAGATGCACTTCCACGACCGTTACCTTGGCCGAGCGGATCGCATCATGAATAGCAACCGAAGTGTGGCTGTAGGCGGCAGGATTGATGAGGACATAGGCGTTTTTGTCGCCAGCCTCCTGAATCCAGGTCACCAGATCACCTTCGTAATTGGACTGACGGAAATCGACATCAAGTCCAAGTTGTTCGGCCTCACGCTTGCAGTCCGCCTCGATATTTTCGAGCGTTGCAACACCGTATATCCCCGGTTCTCGTTTACCGAGAAGGTTGAGATTGGGGCCGTTCAAAACAAAAACTGTTTTTGCCATATCCGTCCGCGACTGATAACGCATTTACCACGAAATTTCGGTACACTTCGCATTTCATATAGAGGGCTTGGACGCAAGTCGAAACCCTCTAAATCATTGCAGATGTTTTGCCGAACCGGTTTTTCCCGCTATTCTTTGCAAAATAGGCGGGCAGTACGGCAATTTCTTTGCTCGCAACACAAACATTGGAGGCCATGGCTTAAACTGTTTCACAAAAGCGAACAGTCAAGCCATCGCGGAACTGCTTATTTTTTTGCCGCAGTGCGTGCCGCCGCGATTCTCTCGACCAAACCATCAGCGCCGATTGCGCCGGGCACCAGTTCATCTCCGATGATGTAGGATGGCGTGCCGGTAATGTTGAGCTGCTGTGCCAACTGATAGGTCTGTTGGAATGCGCCCGTAATTGCCGGGTCCTTCATCTTTTCACGTAGCTGCGCTTCATCGGCGCCCAGTTTTACGGCATCGGCGATGGCAGAATCTTCCGTCGCACGTTCCTGCGCACCCAGCAGCACTTCATGGAATTCAGCATATTTTTCCGGCATCAGCGCTTTGAAAGCCTGCGCCACAATATGCGCCTTGGCGGAATCTGGTCCGAGAATCGGAAATTCCTTCAAGACAAACCGCACGTTCTTGTCGGTTTTCAGGATCGCTTCCATGTCGGGCAGGGCCCGTTTGCAATAGCCACAGTTGTAGTCGAAGAACTCGTAGACTGTCACATCACCGTCGGGATTGCCAAAGACGGCATCATGCTTGGGATCGAAAAGGGAGCTGCGATTGGCAGCCAGTACCTGCTTGATCTGTTCCTGCGCCGCATGCGCCTGCTTGGTTTCCAGCGCGCTTTGTACCTCCAGCATCAATTCGGGATTCTGGATGAGATAGTTGCGCACGACATTCTCAATAGCTTGCTGGTTCATTGCCGCGGGAGCAGCAGGGCTTTCTACAGCAGTCGAAACTTGCCGGGCGGTACCTGCATAGTAACCCACTGCAAGTGCAGCGATACCCACGATGCCGCTGGCAACTGTTATGGAAACTATGTTCTTCATTCCAAAAATCCTATCTGTCTTGAATGCCGGCAGCAGGTGCGAACGACTGTCCTACTTGCTTTTCTTGGCATTGATTATGTCTTGCGCACGAAGCCATTCAGGTGAACGGGGTTTCATCTGCTTTTGTGCACGAATGGCAAAGATCTGGGCTTGTTGAAGCTTGCCCGAATAATAGTTCATGTCGGCAGTGGCGAGGTCTGCGAGGGCCATGTCGCCTTGTTGTCCATAAGCCTGTGCCAGATAGCCGTAGCCGCCGGGAAACTCTGGATCGGAAGCAATGCCTGCCTTGATTTCCTTGATTGCCGTCGGCATGTTTGCCTTGGCTCCTGTCAACATCATCGCGCGCCCATAGCTCATACGCAGCAGCGGTGACTTGCGCGGGTCGAGCGAAGCGGCCTTCTGAAAGGCCTTTGCCGCCCCTGCTGCATCGTTGGCTTTCAGCAAGACTTCACCGCGCATTTCCTGGAAATACGGGTTCTTCGGCTGTTCCTTGATCAATGCATCGAATTTCGGCAATGCGGCACGGGCCGAGCCGTTCAGGAACGTCGTGATTGCATTGCCATAACGCGCCGGAAGCCCGCCGGGATTGCTGCGGAACATGCGCTGCAATGCACCCATATTGCCGGAATAGGCCGCAATCTTCGCCCGAGCCATGTCGTGGCGCATCTGCAGGGCTGGAGAATCGGTCTTGTTGAAATAAGGGCTCTTTCTCGCAAGCTCCTCAAGGTTCGAAATTCGCTCGCGCGGAAGCGGGTGGCTGATGCGATATTGATCGATCTGAGTGCCTGTAAGCGACAGAGCGGACGCGAAGCGCTCGAAAGTATCAAGCATGCCCTTGGTCGATTGTCCTGTGGCATTGAGATAGTTCACGGCAAGGCGATCGGCAGTCATTTCTTCAGTGCGCTGATAGTTGAGTACGCTGCGCATGGCGATTTCGCTTGAGCCCATGGCAATGCCCGCTCCGGCGCCTGCCGCATTGCCGCTGCCGCTTGCAGCACCTGCAACGCCAGCTCCTACACCAAGCAGCATGCCGATGATCGCCATATTGCGGGCGCGGCTTAGCTGTTGACGCAAGCGTTCCTGGTGTCCGCCCGCAAGATGTCCCGATTCGTGCGCAATCACGCCGATGATTTCATTGGGTGTTTCGGCCTGCATGATCGCGCCTGTATTGATGAAAATACGGCGTCCATCGACGAAGGCGTTGAAGCTTTGTGAATTGACCAGAATGACTCGAACGCCACGACCGCCCAGGCCAGCCACCTTGAGGATCGGCGCGGCATAATCGGCAACAAGTGCCTCGATCTCCGCATCCCGAACGATAGGCACACCACCGCCGCGCGATTGAGCGAATGCGGGCAGGGCACTGGTAACAGCTATGGACAGTGCGGCCACTGTAGCGACTGAGCGGCGAACTAAACCTTGGAAAGAAAATCTTCTGGCTGGGAAAGGTGCAGTCATCGTCCCCATCGTGCTGTTCTTCCTTCTTGAAACCGGCGCGAATCTTATAACCTTTGCATTCAGTCACCGATAGACGGAGCGGCGGCATAATCTCCAGATCGGGATTTGGTCGTATTTTCTCGATAGGTGCTGTTGCTTTAGCAATCCGGCGATTATACGGCGGGTGTAGAAAGCGACACTCGCAATTTTCTGGAGGTAAAGTTGGTCACTCTTTCCAGCCGCAGCGCGGTCGAGCCCTTCCATGCCATGGACGTTTTGGCGGAGGCTAACCGTCGCCGCGCAGCCGGGCATCCAATCATTTCCATGGCGGTGGGACAGCCTGCCGACCCGGCGCCCGAGATCGTTCGACAAGCGGCAGAGCGTGCTTTGAAAGACGGTCGCATCGGTTATACCGACGCTCTCGGGCTGATTGAATTGAGAGAGGCGATTGCTTCCCATTATGCCGACCACTACGGTGTTTCGGTCTCGCCAGAGCGAATTGCTGTTACCACTGGTTCATCCGCCGCCTTCAATCTGGCATTCTTGGTCTATTTCGATCCGGGCGACAGGGTTGCCATTACACGTCCAGGCTATCCTGCCTATCGCAATATATTGACGGCGCTTGGCCTTGAAGTCGTGGAAATACCGACCGGCAACGGAACGTCGGCATCGCTGACTGCTGAAGCGCTTGCAGCGGCACATGCTGAAAAGCCTTTGAAGGGCGTATTGTTTGCGAGCCCCGCCAATCCCACCGGCGCGGTCATAGACAAACCGGAACTGAAAGCGATTATAAATACAGCCCGCGATCTGGGCATCCGGGTTATTTCGGATGAAATCTATCACAGGCTTTCCTATGAAACGGATGATGTCACTGCATTGGAGATTTCCCACGATGTGACAGTCATCAACTCATTCTCCAAATATTACTGCATGACCGGCTGGCGTATCGGCTGGATGGTGCTGCCCGAGAGCGATATTCGTGCCATCGAGCGACTGAGCCAAAGCCTTTACATCTCCGCGCCGGAGCTTTCACAGCGTGCTGCCATCGAAGCTTTTCATGCAACGATGGAACTGGAGCGGGTGAAAGATCGCTATCGTCAGAACCGGCTTATCCTGCTTGATCACCTTCCGCGCGTGGGTCTTAGCTTGGCCGCACCGATGGACGGTGCGTTCTACGCCTATTGTGACGTCTCGCGTTTCACCAATGACAGCATGGAATTTGCTCGCCGTATGATTGCTGAAATCAACATCGCGGCGACGCCTGGGCGCGATTTCGACCCGCTGGATGGACACCGCACAATGCGCTTTTCTTATGCTGGAAAGATTGAGGAAATGGAAGAGGCTGTCCGCAGGCTGGAAAACTGGCTGCCACAACAGAAAGCCTGAATCTGTTCGGCTTCTGAAACATCGATCTCCGTTAGAGCGCGTTTCGATCCGATTGAATCAGATCAGCGCTCTAAATACTTGTTTTAACGCGCATCTTTTCCGAAAACCGTTTCACACTTTTCGGGATGCGCTCTAAAAGACAAAAAACCGGCGTTTCCGCCGGTTTTTTTCATTTCAAGCATGACGCGGTGCTTAGAAGAAGCCCTTTTTCTGCCACCAGCCTGCGCGCTTGGGCTTTTGCTCTTCGCTCTCGCTCGAGGTCACAACAGGCTCAGCGCTTTTCTGCGGTTCGACAACAGTTGCTACCTCTGCGTCGGCCACCGCCACTTCTTCGACTTCAACCATCGGTTTGGCGGCAGCTCTACGGGTACGCCGCTTCGGCTTTTCCGTTTCCGCTTCCGGCTCATCGGCGACCGCTACTGGTTCAACAGGTGCCTCTTCAGTCACCTTCTTGCGAGCACGGGTCTTACGGGCCGGTTTGGCAGGCTTTTCCTCTACCTCAACGGCAACCACTTCCTCAGCCACTTCTTCAGTCTTTGCAGACTTGCGAGCACGCGTCTTGCGAGCGGGCTTGGCGGGCTTTTCTTCAACTGCCGTTTCGGCGACGGGAACAGCCGCTTCAGTGACATCGGCTGCAACTTCTTCAGCAACAGCTTCTTCGACCTTTACAGGCAGAACCGGCGTATATCCGACGAACTCAGGATCGGGAACCTTACGCGCACGGGGTTCGTCATCACGACGATTCTTCCGCCCACCACGGCGACCGCGGCGGCGCTTCTTGCGGCGATCTTCTTCGCTCAATGAAGCATTCGAAGATGTTTCCTGAGATTCATCGGCGTCATCGTCTTCGTCGGAAACTTCGTCCGACTCGGAATCGGTCGTTGCTGGCTGTTCCTGGTTTTCGCGATCGCGTCCACCGCGACGACGACGACGACGACGACGCTTGCGGTCAGCTTCATCACCACGATCTTCACGAACCTGAACCTCAGCCGTCGTTTCCTCTTCGGCTTCATCCTCATCAACCGGGACTTCCGGATCTTCGATGTCGTCTTCGATATAGGCCATCGGCTGCACCGGAGGCTGGGTTATAGGCCGCGTGGACGGCGCGCCCTTGTCGATGACGAAATGCTGGTGGCCGACGCTTTCATCGGCGTCAATGCTGATCGCTGCACCGAAGCGTCCTTCCAGATCGGCAAGAAGCTGGCGCTTGTGATTGAGAACATAAAGCGCCGATGCAGCCGGTGTGCGGACGTGAATGTCGAAACCGGAATGACGCAGCAAATAATCCTCAATGCCACGAATGATATGCAGCGCCATGGAGGAATCCGAGCGGATATGGCCAGTGCCACCGCAATGCTGGCAGACCTGCATCGTGCTTTCAAGCACGGATGCACGGATACGCTGGCGCGACATTTCCAGGAGGCCGAAATGCGAGATGCGGCCTACCTGAATGCGGGCACGGTCATCTTTCAGGCAGTCCTTCATCTTCTTTTCGACGGCGCGATTGTTGCGCTTTTCTTCCATGTCGATGAAGTCGACGACGATCAGGCCGGCAAGGTCGCGCAGGCGTAGCTGGCGCGCAACCTCTTCGGCAGCTTCCAGATTGGTCTGGAGCGCTGTGTCTTCAATCGAATGTTCGCGCGTCGAACGGCCCGAGTTGACGTCGATCGCGACAAGCGCTTCCGTCTGATTGATGATCAGATAACCGCCCGATTTAAGCGTGACCTGCGGCAGCAGCATGCGGTCGAGCTGTGCTTCAACCCCGTTGCGTGTAAAGATGGGAACCTGTTCACGGTACGGTTGAACAACCTTTGCATGGCTCGGCATGAGCATGCGCATGAAGTCTTTGGCCTCGCGGTAACCGTTTTCGCCGGAAACGAGGATTTCCGAGATGTCCTTGTTGTAGAGGTCACGGATCGACCGCTTGATCAAGCTACCTTCCTCGTATACGAGGGCAGGAGCGGTCGATTGCAGCGTCAGCGTGCGCACATTTTCCCAAAGACGCATCAGGTATTCATAGTCGCGCTTGACTTCGGCCTTCGTGCGGTTTGCACCGGCTGTGCGCAGGATCACTCCCATGCCCTGCGGCACTTCGAGTTCCTTGACGATTTCCTTCAGACGCTTGCGATCCTGCGGATTGGTGATCTTGCGCGAAATGCCGCCACCGCGCGCGGTATTTGGCATCAGCACCGAATAACGTCCGGCAAGCGAGAGATAGGTCGTGAGAGCTGCGCCCTTGTTGCCGCGCTCTTCCTTGACCACCTGCACCAGAATAATCTGGCGACGCTTGATGACCTCCTGAATGTTGTACTGGCGACGATTGGTGCGAGTATGCGTTGGAAGCTCTTCAAGAGCATCTTCCGAGCCGACCGACTCGACCATATCCTCTTCATTTTCGACTTCGTCTTCGTCGCCGTTTTCGACAGCCTCGGAGATCACGTCGCTTTTCTGCGAGAGGGCAATAGCCGGTGTGCCCGGCACGTAATTTTCAAAGTCCGGGCCAACAGGCTCAGCCGCTGGGAATTCCTTGTCGGAAGCATTGGCTTGCGCTTCACCGTTCTGGCCATCACGACGACCGCGACGACGGTTGCGACGCGAACGATCATTTCGTTCGGTGCGTTCGCTCTTGGCGCGTGGTTCGTCTTCATCGTCTTCGGCGCGTGCAGCTTTTGCTTCCGCTTCAAGCAGAGCGAGACGATCTGCTACCGGAATCTGGTAGTAGTCAGGATGGATTTCCGAGAATGCGAGGAAACCATGGCGATTGCCGCCATATTCCACGAACGCAGCCTGAAGCGAAGGTTCGACGCGGGTGACGCGTGCGAGATAGATATTGCCTTTGAGCTGCTTCTTGTGTTCCGACTCAAAGTCGAATTCTTCAATCTTGTTGCCCCGAGTAACGATAACCCGGGTCTCCTCCGGGTGGGAGGCATCTATAAGCATTTTGTTGGACATTATTGTCTTTCCTGCCGGCGCCAAGACGCAAAACGCGTACGCCGGGCAAAACCCTGAGGGCCGCCGTGCTCACTGCGTTGCATCTGCCGGATGATTCTGGGTTCGTCGGAATAAAAGCTGCTGCCTCCGCGCGCGACGGCCTCGTGGCGATCACGGTCTTCAGGTTCGCAATGGTCAGTCTTGCTTGACCCATAGCTGTTCCGAACGAAACGACCTCATATATGACCCGGAAAAGCCGGGCCGACCTCTTTGCTCTTTTCGAGCGTTGGCGACAGCGCGTAAAGATGCGCAGTCGGCCGATAGAAACGGAGGGCGGGGGAGCCACATCTCCGCTGAATTCTGTGCCGGTTATCGAGGGCGGCGAATGAATATGCCGCTGTTTTCACTATCATTACTTGCGGTTCGTTTTGAGAACCGGCAAACGATTCTGATAGTTCACCCATAACCTTTCATAGCTTTTATGGCGTCGTTTGAACGATGACAAGTGCGAATATCAATTGACATTCGTATCGCAATTTCGCCGAAAGCTGAGTATAGGACCTATTCAAGGTCGAAATACGGCTGGAAATCCTTCATTAACTGTAGTTCTGTACGAGTGTTTTAATGGGTATTCGGGCGAGATGGTGCAGGGGCAAGCGTGCCGGTATCGCGATTATTGATACCAGTCATTCAATGATGTTGTTCTTGATTGTGGCGGCTGATGCATTTTCGAAGCGCTGAAAACGCTATGACACGATTGCCGAGTGCAAGGTGCCTCCTGGCATTGTTTGCTCTTTTGTCGATTTCGCTGTTCCAAACCGCATCTGTCTTTGCTGCCGATCGCATCACTTCTCCACTATCTGCGCTGACCTTCCGTATGGCCGGCGATGATCTGCGAACGCGCATCGTCGTCATGTTTGATCGGGAACCAAAACTTTCGACCTTGCTTCTCGATAATCCGCATCGCCTTGTCGTCGACTTGCCTGAAACACGCTTTGGTTTCGATGAAAAAAGTCTGGAAGCCCGAGGGCTCGTATCTCGCGTTCGCTATGGACTCGTCGGCAAGGGCCGTTCACGCCTGATCTTGACATTGCGCGGTCCCTTCAAGGTCGAGGATCTTCGCATTCTGAAAAATGAAAGTGAATCGGGTTACCGCTTGGTGGCCGATGTCGTTGCCACTTCGGACCGGGAGTTTGCGGAACAATTGAAAGGCCGCGAGGAAATAACGAGCTCGACGGACCGGGGTGAAAAGCCCATTCAGGCTATATCGCGGAATGCGTCTGCCGCGCGCCCGTTTACCGTTATGATCGATCCTGGTCACGGCGGTATCGATAGCGGAGCTGAAAGCCTCAGTGGTATCAAGGAAAAAGATCTGACGCTCGCTTTCGGGCAGGAGCTGCGAGATCGTCTGGCACAGGAAAGCAACATCAAAGTTCTGATGACCCGCTCTGATGATACTTTTCTGCGCCTTTCCGAACGGGTGCGGATTGCCCGCCAACATGAGGCGGATCTGTTTATTTCCATCCATGCAGATACGATCAACCAGCACGATATTCGCGGCGCAACAGTTTACACAATCTCCGATAAGGCATCGGACTCTGTTGCGCGCGCCATGGCTGAGCGTGAAAACAAGTCGGATAGTCTGGCCGGAGCCGCACCAGAAGAGCAGCCCGAGGTGACCGATATCCTTCTCGATCTGACAAGACGTGAAACGCATACATTCTCGCTGAGTTTTGCCGAGAAGGTGATACATTCCCTGCAAGGGCAGGTGAACCTCATCAATAATCCGCATCGTTTCGCCGGTTTCCAGGTCCTGCGCGCGCCGGATGTGCCGTCCGTTCTGATCGAAATCGGGTATCTGTCCAACGTCGAGGATGAAAAGCTGATTAGTAACCCGGAATGGCGCAAGAGGCTCGCGGATCGATTGGCGATTGCAATCAAGGCTTTCGAAACGTTGAAGCATCCGGCAAGCATGAGCAAAGGGTAGGGAGCTGGAAAGTGGATATGTCCGCTTGGTGTTGAATGCGCTTCAGCTTATAAGATGCATGCTTGCAACAGTTTTGTGGATTTTCGTCATGCGGACGAAAGTGACAGCGTTAAATTGGTAAAAACACGTAAACCATCTTGCCTTTGACTCATTTGCTGGTCACTAAGCCAGTGGTTGCTATACGGCAAAATTGGGTTAAAGGGTTGGCTGTTCGTGCTTTGACCCTTATCATGTGAATAATCTGAAGGCAGGATTCCGCATTTATGGTAAGGCTTATCGGATATTTCTTCGGGATCGGAACGGTGCTGATGCTCCTCGTGGCAGGTGGCGTCGCCCTTTACGTCGGAAGTCTCACGAAGGATTTGCCAGATTACGAGGTGCTCGCAAAATACGAGCCGCCGGTAATGACGCGCGTTCACGCCTCCGATGGTAGCCTCATGGCAGAGTTTGCCCGTGAGCGTCGTCTTTATATTCCCATTCAGGCTGTTCCGAACCGCGTCAAAGCGGCTTTCGTTTCGGCTGAAGACAAGACCTTCTACGAACATCATGGCCTCGACTTCGCGGGTCTTGCTCGCGCCATGATAACCAACGTCAAGAATATGGGTTCCGGCCGCCGTCCGGTCGGCGCATCTACTATCACTCAGCAGGTCGCAAAAAACTTCCTTCTGACGTCGAAGCAGACCTATGATCGCAAGATCAAGGAAGCCATTCTGGCTATGCGCATCGAGCAGGCGTACTCCAAGGACCGTATTCTCGAACTGTATCTCAATGAAATCTTCTTCGGTCTTGGTTCATACGGTATCGCCAGTGCGGCACTGACATATTTCGACAAATCGGTCGGCGAGCTTTCTATCGCCGAAAGCGCATATCTTGCAGCTTTGCCTAAAGGCCCGAACAATTATCATCCGTTCCGCCAGCCAGAGCGCGCCATCGAGCGCCGCAACTGGGTGATCGATCGAATGGGCGAAAACGGCTACATCACCGCCGAAGAAGCCGCCGAAGCCAAAAAGCAGCCGCTCGGTGTCAAGGAACGTTCGGACGCCCATTATGTGTTTGCGTCGGAATATTTCACCGAGGAAGTGCGCCGCCAGATCATCCAGAAATACGGTGTCGATGCGCTTTATGAAGGTGGTCTTTCTGTTCGCACAACGCTGAATCCAACCCTTCAGGTTGAAGCGCGCAAGTCCTTGCAGGCGGCACTGCTTCGCTATGATGAAGCACGCGGTTGGCGCGGACCGATGAAGAATGTCGAGCTGGGCAACGATTGGGGCGCAGCATTCGGTGATATGCAGTCCTACTCGGATGTGCCGGAATGGCAGCTCGCCGTTGTGCTCAATGTTTCTGCTGCAGGCGCCGATATCGGACTGCAGCCGCCGCTTGAGGCATCAGGTTCCCGCAGTAAGGAACGCAAGCGCGCGTTCATCGCTGCCGATGATATGAAGTGGGCGATGCGCGTCGTGAATATCGGTGGCAAGCGTACCAGCGCGAAGTCGCCGGAAGGTGTTCTGAAGGCGGGCGACATCGTCTATGTCTCCAAGGAAGGCGATTCCCGCTATCGTCTCCAGCAGCCGCCGAAGCTTGAGGGCGCGCTTGTCGCCATGGACCCGCATACGGGCCGTGTTTTGGCCATGGTCGGCGGTTTCTCTTACGCGGAATCGGAATTTAACCGCGCGACGCAGGCCTATCGCCAGCCGGGTTCCTCATTCAAGCCGTTCGTTTATGCTGCGGCCCTCGATAACGGCTATACACCTGCTTCCGTGGTTCTGGATGGTCCGCTGGAAGTCAATCAGGGTGGTTCGCTTGGCGTTTGGGCTCCGAAGAATTATTCCGGCAAGTTCTCCGGCCCGTCCACGCTGCGTTACGGTATCGAACAGTCGCGTAATGTGATGACGGTGCGTCTCGCGCAGGACATGGGCATGAAGCTCGTGGCTGAATATGCTGAACGCTTCGGTATTTACGACAAGATGCTGCCCGTTCTTTCGATGGCGCTTGGTGCGGGCGAAACAACCGTTCTGCGTATGGTGACGGCCTATTCCATCATGGCAAATGGCGGCCAGAGCATAACGCCTTCGATGATCGATCGCATTCAGGATCGCTATGGCAAGACCGTCTTCAAGCACGACGCGCGCCAGTGCGAGGGCTGCAATGCGCAGGAATGGGCCAATCAGGATGAGCCTACATTGATCGATAATCGCGATCAGGTGCTCGATCCGATGACCGCCTATCAGATCACGTCGATGATGGAAGGTGTCGTTCAGCGCGGTACGGCGCAGATTTTGAAGAGCCTCGATCGTCCAATGGCCGGCAAGACCGGTACGACGAATGACGAGAAGGATGCCTGGTTCGTAGGCTTCACTCCTGATCTCGTGGTCGGCGTTTTCATGGGCTACGACACACCCACGCCACTTGGTCGCGGCAATACCGGTGGCGGTCTGGCAGCGCCAGTGTTCAAGTCCTTTATGGAGCAAGCTCTGGCCGGTACGCCGAAGGTGGATTTCCGCGTGCCTGAAGGCATGACCGTTATCGCTATCAACCGGAAGACCGGCATGCGCGCCAATCAAGGCGATCCAAATGTGATCATGGAGGCTTTCAAGCCGGGTACTGGCCCGTCTGACAGCTATTCGGTCATTGGCATGGATTCGTTCCGTGAAGGTTCACCCGTTGCGCCACAGTCGCCGCAGGCAACCCGTGCGATCAACTCCGGTTCCGGCGGACTTTACTGATCGGGAAAAGCAGGGCTTTACCCTTTACACCGCGCCGCGTGCTCACTATGGTCCGCGGCGCCTGAACCGACCGGTTCAGCTTCTCAGATGAAATAGACTGATATTGAAGGAACGATTTGCCCATGCGCGCGGAAATCGAGACGCTGGTTGACGAAATCAAGCAGGCCATAAGCCTGCTGAGGAGGCATCTTTGACTGGGATCAGGCGATAAAACGTCTCGGCTATCTCAATCAGAAAGCCGAAGATCCCACGTTGTGGAATGATGCCCAGGAAGCCCAGAAGCTGATGCGCGAGCGCCAGCAACTGGAAGACAGCATCAATGGCATCAATCAGCTTACCCAGACGCTGAAAGATAGCATCGAACTCATCGCCATGGGCGAGGAGGAAGGTGACAAGTCGATCATCGAGGACGCGGAAAATACCATCCGTGAGCTGAAGGTCGAGATTGATCGTCGCCAGATCGACATGCTGCTGTCGGGCGAAGCCGATGCGAACGATACCTATGTCGAAGTGCATGCCGGTGCTGGCGGCACGGAAAGCCAGGATTGGGCGTCGATGCTGTTGCGCATGTATACGCGCTGGGCGGAACGCAGCGGCCGCAAGGTCGAAGTGATGGAAGTGCATGATGGCGAAGAAGCGGGCATCAAGTCCGCAACCATTCTCGTTAAGGGGCACAATTCATACGGCATGATGAAGACAGAATCGGGCGTCCATCGCCTGGTCCGCATCTCGCCTTATGACTCCAACGCTCGCCGCCACACGTCCTTTGCCAGCATCTGGGTCTACCCTGTGATCGATGACAATATCGATGTCCAGGTTACGGAAGCCGATGTTCGCATCGATACCTACCGCGCTTCGGGTGCGGGCGGCCAGCACGTCAATACCACGGATTCAGCAGTGCGTATCACGCATATCGCGACTGGAATCGTGGTGCAGTGTCAGGCGGAGCGCTCACAGCACAAGAACCGGGAAAAGGCATGGTCGATGCTGCGCGCACGCCTCTATGAAGAGGAATTGAAAAAGCGCGAAGAAGCGACGGATGCGGCGAATGCCACCAAGACCGACATCGGTTGGGGGCATCAGATTCGCTCCTACGTTCTGCAGCCTTATCAGCTCGTCAAGGATCTGCGCACCGGCGTTGAGAGCACCAACCCGCAGGAAGTGCTGGATGGTACCGTTACGCCATTTATGGAAGCCGCACTTGCCCACCGTATTCAGGGCGGCGGCGAAATGGTCGACGACATCGATTGATTAATCGTAAATACACGTGCATAGAAAACAAAACCCGGCTTCTGGCCGGGTTTTTTCGTTTCAGTAACTTAAAGCAATGGCTCTATCTGTTTGCCCGCTTTGAGAAAATTGACAGGATTGACCGCGCGCCCGTTTTCACGGACTTCATAATGCAGGTGACTGCCAGTCGAGCGTCCGGAACTTCCTGCTTCACCCACAATGGTTCCGGCGGCGACATGCTGCCCATCGCGCACAACAACGCGACTGAGATGAGCGAAACGGGTCGAAAATCCATTGCCGTGGTCGATCTCGACCATATTACCGTATCCACCGAAACGACCCGCCTTCGTGACCTTGCCTGCTGCGGTGGATTTCACCGACTGTCCATAGGCTGCACGGAAGTCAATACCGGAGTGGAACGCAGCCGTTCCGAGAAACGGATCACGGCGCACACCGAATAGGCTCGTTACAGGTTTGTCCGGTGCAGGATTGGCAAGGGGTAGGGCACTCACACGTTTGCGTACCTGGTCGAGCCGATCAAGGGCGCTATCAAGGTTACGCAACTGCATATCGAAATCATTGATCACAGTTCCGGGTGACGAAACCGGAATAAGCGGTCCACCCATCGCTATGGCAGCATTGTGCGGCGTTTCGATCCGCAATCCGGCGGCATTCAAAGTATCGATAATACTGTCGGCCTTTTCATAAGCTGCATCTGCCAGCACGCGCACCTTGCCGTTCTGTTCGCTCTCGATGCGATGAAGGTTCTGGGTGATGGTGGCCAGTATCTTGTCGGAGGTCTCTAGTGTCGATTCACCCGAAAGCCCACCTGAGAGACGCAACCCTATCGAACCAGCGTCGGCCCGACGGTCAGGCTTTTCAGCTAGAGATTTTCCGGGCACAGGCCCGGTGATGATCGGGTCTATACCCGGAAAATCGTGTCCTGCCAGAGCCTCGTCGGGGATAAGCTGACTATGCTTTTCCAGATCTGGTGCGTTCTCCGTTGGCATTTCCGGCATCGGTTGCAATTGCGAAGCTCGTTCCAGCAAGGGAGCAAGTTTTCCGTCACGCGCACTCAAGGTCTGTTGACGCTGCATCAATTCGGCAACCTTGTTCTCCATCACCTGCTGATCGAGCATTTGTCGACTGGTAATGCGGTCAACCTCGGTGCGAAGTGCGGAAATGCGATCTTCATAGAGCTGCTGATTACGGGCATGACGCGCGATGCCAGCGCTCATCAGGTCGTCGCGCAGTACGAGATAAGCAGTCGCTCCAAGATACCCTGCCGAAAGCGCCAGAAAAGCTGCACCACCAAGGGCTGCCATCCAGGGACGAAAGGTGAAATGGCTGATCTTTTCACCGCGCGCAATGATGAGGACAGGCGGTTCCTTGCGCTCTCCGAACACCTTTTTTGTCGATGTTTTCGCCTGCTTCCCAGTCATGCCAGCCGCATGCCCCTTCTCGATTCCCTAGCTTGATTACAACTTATTAGGGTTAACAGACCTTTACATTTGAGGCTTGCGCGGACCATGCGACCGGGTTTGTTTTCACCAGCGGCGCATTTGAGGAAGCGACTAGATCGATACCGGCGATAGAGAGCGGTAGAAGGACGGCGTCAATCCAGCTTCGGCGCGCGCCAGCTCATTAAAGGGCGGTTTGAGGTCGCCACGGAAATTGGCACGAACCAGTTCGCGAAATCTCGCTGCAGGATCGATTTTGTTCTGCGCGCAGAAGAATCGGAACCATTTGGCCCCCACGGCAACATGCGTTTTCTCATCATTGTAGATGACGTCGAGGATCGCAGCGGTTTCATGGTCACCGGTCTCAATCATCTTCTCAAGCAGGGATGGTGTAACATCAAGTCCGCGCGCCTCAAGAATAAGCGGCACGACAGCGAGACGAGCTTCAAGGTCGTTGCGGGTTTGATGTGCCGATTGCCAAAGCCCGTCATGGGCAGGCATGTCGCCATAGTCTGCGCCGAGCGACTTGAGACGGTCGCGCAACAACGTGAAATGGCGGGCTTCATCGTCGGCGACTTTCATCCAACCATCGAAGAAACTGCGCGGTATGGGTTTGGCGGCAAACCGGGCAATGATGTCGAGTGCAAGATCAATTGCATTCAGCTCGATATGGGCGAGTGCATGCATGAGCGCAATTCGCCCATGCTCCGTGTGGAGCGAGCGCTTCTTCATCATGCGCGGCGGCACAAGCTCCGGCTTGGCCGGGCGCCCCGGACGGTCTGGCAACGGTGGATCAAGCGGGCTGCGCACCGAAAGCGTACGTCCAAACCAGCGATGAGCGGTTTCTCGTGTCAGCCTGACTTTTTCATCCAGATCACAAGCAGATATGGCGCGAATGGCGTTTCCGCGCAGCGTCTGCTCGTATGATGTTTTGTTTGGCATCGTTCAGAGCGCACGAGCGGCTTCAAGCACTTGTTCGGCGTGACCGGCGACTTTCACCTTGTTCCAGATACGAGCGATGTGCCCATCCGCATCGATCAGGAAGGTCGTGCGTTCCACACCCATATATTTGCGACCATACATGCTCTTTTCGACCCACACGCCATAGGCTTCAAGCGCCACACGGTCTTCATCGGCAGCAAGATCAACAGTCAGGTCGTGCTTCTTGCGAAATTTTGCGTGTTTTACTGCGCTGTCGGGAGAAAGACCGATGACACGAACTCCGATAGTGTCGAAATCCGGTTTCAACTGAGAGAAAGCAATCGCTTCCTTGGTGCAGCCGGAAGTATCGTCTTTCGGATAGAAATAGATGACGACTGGCTTACCTCTGAGAGATGACAGGGAGATTTCGCCATTATCCGAAGGCAGAGTGAAATCGGGTGCCGGATCGCCAACCTGGGGATGAGCCATATCTGCGCCTTTCTTTTATGGATTAGGATGGAAACCACCTGTTACAGTCTGAGCTATCGCATTCAGGCAAGGCTTGTGCAACCATTGATGTCAGCGTCTTCGTGATGTTGGAGGATAGGCGCACGGTTGCCGGTGCAAACGCATGAAACGGGTTGGAAGTCGTTGTAAAACATATAATTACGGTCGCTTAATGAAGTAAATTCTAAGAGACCGTTTGGCATAGCACTCTTTTTCTGGCTGGGTTGTTGACAGAGAAACCGCAGAAGATCCGCTTCAGCAAGCGGGAGATGAAAAGAATCGAACGTCTCGCCGCTGACGGCGAGTGTGGCTATTTGCCCGGCGCGACGCGTTCGAGCCGTTCATTTCTGTCGCGCTGTTCCCATGCAATTTTGTCGATCTGCATTCTTCTGGTTCTCGTCGTCGGTGCCGGTTTTGTCATTCTTCGCAGTGGCGTTGACAGCAATCTATTGCGTGACGAAGCACAGAAAAGCCTGACTCGTATTCTTGGTGAGGGTGCCTCCGCATCCATTGGGAGCGCGGCGCTATCTCTGGATCAGGACAGTCATGTTGCACTGGAAGCTCGCAACGTATCGATTGCAGACCCCAAACAGGGTCTCGAAATCAGCGGAATCAAGTCCGTACGTCTGGGACTGGCACCGCTTCCGCTTTTGACTGGCAAGGTACGAGTGGCTCAGCTCGAAGTGGATGGTGTTTCTTTTGAAATGCCGGAAACGAAAGGGCCTGGCTTCTGGAAGTCCTTGCCTTACGATGAACATGGCATCATCGATTTTGATGCTATTTCTGGTGAGCTTTTCGGTGCCATGCGCCGTAGTTTGGAGCTTTTACGCGCGCAAGACACGCATGTCATAAGCATTTTCAACAGCACTATCGCTTTCAAGGTCGGCGATGAGCAACAGGTTCTGGACATAGAACAGGCTCGTCTCATTGAAAACGGCGGAAAGATCGCCATCACCGGCAGCGTCGTCTGGAAAGGCAAGAAAATTGCACTGGACGGCACGATTGACCGCCATGTGGCTGACAATAGCCTTGCTGGCTTTGAACTGAACGTTCGCGACATCCCCGTTGCATTGGGGTCTCCGCCTGAAGTCTCTCCGGTTATAAATGGCAATCGCGTTAACCCGGCCCATTTCGAACTGGAAGCTGTGGCGCGGTTGTCATTGACAGGATCCGCAGCCGATGGCGACAAAGCCGAACGTCTCGCGACTGAACTCGCTGTTGACGGCATAGATATGCAGCTTGGCAAGGTTGAAGATGTGCGTGGTGGTATTCGCCTTAACCTCGAACATACGGTGGGAAGCCGTAAGATCGAGATCAAGCCGTCCAAGTTGCAGCTCGGTGGTATGCAGGCGCAGTTCAACGGCGCCTTCGGCCCGGAACCGGAATCTGAAAACAACACCGGGGGGCCGACATATCGCTTCGAGGCCCTGACCACGTCAGCGACAAGCATGCCATCGGAATCGACCGACCCGCCGCTATCTTTTGCCACGCGCATTGCCGGACGTTATATGGCCGACCAGCAGCGCATCCAATTTGCCAATCTCGACGTGCAGACGGAAACCGGTCAGCTTTTTGGCCAGGGAAGCATGGGTTTCGGCGACGGCTCGCCGGAAATGATCTTCGTGCTGCGCATTCCCAAAATGCCCGTTGCCGACGCCAAGCATCTCTGGCCAATCGATGTCGCGGACGGCGCGCGCGAATGGGTGCTGAAAAACCTCTTCGGCGGGACCGTCAAGGACAGCCGCATCGATATTTCGCTCGCGGGTGGTCGCTTCAATGGACCGGGCCTGCCGCCACCGCTGACGGGCGATGAAATCAAGGCGGATTTCAAGGTTTTCGATACGCGCTTCGATGTGGTTGGTGAGCTGCCGCCGGTGCGGGATGCCGATGGCGAAATATCGGTTCGTGGCGCCTATACGACCATCAAGCTTTTGAAAGGCGTGGCCTACACACCGAATAATCGCAAGGTAGACGTATCAGACGGCACGCTTATTATTCCCTGGGGACCGCAGCGCCCCGTTATCGCGGAGCTGGATCTCGGTGTCTCGGGTGAGGCCTCGGCAATTGCCGAAATCGCCGGTAACAAGCCTATCGACGTTCTGAAGAATGTGCCTTTTCTGCCTGGCGATGTGACCGGCGATGTGAAGTCGCGCGTGAAGGTGAATTTTGCTGTTTCCAAAGATCCGCCACCCGGCACACTTAAATGGAACGCTGATATTGGCTTCACTGGCCTTGATATTTCGAAGCCGATAGCGGGCTCCTCCGTCAGTGATGCGACCGGCAACATCAAAGTCGATCAGTCGGCAGCCATTATTACCGCCGATGCAAAGCTCGACGGCATTCCTGCCAAAGTCAGTATGACGGAACCGGTGGATCGTTCGGGACCGGCCAAACGTGAACAGAAAATCAAGCTTGATATTGACGACAAGAGCCGTGATGCGGTCTTCCCTGGGCTAAGCTCCATCTTTTCCGGCCCGATGTCGGTGGATCTTGGAATGGAAGATGGCGGCAAGCGGCGTGTTTCGGCCGATCTTGGCAAGACGCAGATTGATCTGCCCTGGCTTGGATGGCGCAAAGGCGCAGGCATACCGGCAAAAGCAACTTTCGATCTGGTCCAGGGTGCTGACGACAAAAGCAAGATGGACATCAACAATCTTGTGTTCTCCGGCGATGCTTTCGGCGCGAAGGGCGATCTTTCCATTGCGAAAGGCGATTTCCAATCGGCGAATTTCAGCGAGATCCGTTTGAACAGAAACGACAACCTCTCAGTCAAGGCGACCAAAAGTGGTGGCGGTTATCGGGTTAACGTGCGTGGTTCGCAATTCGACGCGCGTGCGTTGATCAAGCAGGTTTCCGATCTTGGCGAGAAGGGTAGCAGCGGTGGAAAATCCAACAATCCGCGTGTGGTCGTTAGCGCCCAGCTTGATGAAGTCAGCGGCTTTAATAGTGAAACTCTGCGCAATGTTGCCGTTTCCTATGAAAGCGCAGGCAGTAAAGTTTCAGGCGTATCGGTCAATGCCGTCACATCGTCCGGCGAATCCTTCGTGGCTACGAATAACGACCAGGGCGACGCGCGATCGATCTCGCTGCAATCGAACGATGCTGGAGCGGTGCTTCGGTTCTTCGATTTCTATGACAAGATGCGTGGCGGCAAAATCACGGTCGGACTGGCTGCACAGGGCAACGGCCCATTGCGTGGACAGATCGATGCGCGCAACTTTGCTATCATCAATGAACCGCGTCTTGCGAAAATCGTTTCCAGCCCGCCGTCCAGCGGCGGCACAAGTCTCAATCAGGCCGTAAAGCGCGATATCGACGTTTCACGGGTTGATATCGAGCGCGGCTTTTCACTGATTGAGAAAGGCAACGGTTATCTGAATCTGTCCAAGGGTGTGGTGCGTGGCCCGACCGTCGGCACCACTTTCCAGGGAACGCTCTATGACAAGCAGGGTAACATGTCGATCACCGGCACGTTCATGCCCGCCTATGGCGTCAACCGGCTATTCGGCGAAGTTCCCATCTTCGGTGCTTTGCTTGGAAACGGGCGCGATCGGGGCCTAATCGGAATTACCTACAAGCTTGCGGGTAGCGCCAAGCAGCCACAGGTGATGGTCAATCCGATCTCCGTCATTGCGCCGGGCATATTCCGTTCGATCTTTGAGTTCTAGAGCGCGTTTCGATCTGATTGGATCAGATCGGCGCTCTAACTTCTTCTATTTAAAGAATAATCTCGATCGCCCTCGTTTCACTCTGGTCGGATTATGCTCTAAAGCGCATTGCGAAAAGTGAAATGGTTCGAGCGTGCTAACAAAAAGCCGGGCGTGAAGCCCGGCTTTGTTCGTTTAATGATCGTCCGGCTTATGCAGGACGGATCAGCACGTGGCGCTTCTTGCCGAGCGACAACTTGATGACGCCCTGATCGTTCAACGCGCTGGCATCGACGGTCATGCGAGGATCGCTGACAGGTTCGTCATTGATGCGCACGGCGCCGCCTTCAACGTGACGGCGGGCTTCGCCGTTAGTCGTGCAAAGCTCGGCCAGAACCATCAATGCTAGTACACCGATGCCGCTGTTCAACGTTGCCTTGTGAACGCCAACCGTCGGAAGATTCTCGGAAAGTTCACCATCCTCAAAGGTCTTACGGGCAGTCTCTGCAGCTTCCTCGGCAGCATCGCGCCCATGAAGCATCGCCGTTACTTCCGTCGCGAGGATTTTCTTCGCTTCGTTGATTTCGACACCTTCAAGGGCAGCCAGCTTGGCAATTTCGTCCAGCGGAAGCGTCGTGTAGAGCTTGAGGAACCGCTCGACATCGGCATCTTCCGTGTTGCGCCAGTACTGCCAGAAATCGTAGGCGCTCAGCATCTCGGCGTTCAGCCAGATTGCGCCGCCAAGCGACTTGCCCATCTTCTGGCCCGATGCTGTCGTCAGCAGCGGTGAGGTGAGGGCATAAAGCTGCGGGGTTCCCATACGGTGACCGAGATCGATACCGTTGATGATATTGCCCCACTGATCCGAGCCGCCCATCTGCAGGCGCAGATCATAACGCTTGCTCAGTTCCACGAAATCGTAGGCCTGAAGGATCATGTAGTTGAATTCGAGGAATGACAGCGACTGTTCGCGGTCGAGGCGCGTCTTCACCGAATCGAACGAAAGCATGCGGTTGACCGAGAAATGACGGCCCACATCACGCAAGAATTCCAGATAGTTGATGTTGCGCAGCCAGTCGGCATTGTTGACCATCAGGGCGTCGGTCGCGCCGTCACCGAAGGTGAGGTAGTTGGCGAAGACGCGCTTGATGCCGGCAATGTTCTCGGCAATCGTATCCTCGGTCATCAGCTTGCGGGCTTCGTCCTTGAAGGACGGATCGCCGACCATGCCGGTGCCGCCGCCCATCAGCGCAACAGGCTTGTGCCCGGTTTGCTGGAGCCAGTGCAGCATCATGATCTGGATCAGGCCGCCTGCATGAAGGCTCGGAGCCGTAGGATCGAAGCCGATATAGGCCGTCACGGTTTCCTTGGCCAACAATTCGTCGAGGCCACTTTCATCGGAAATCTGATGAATGAAGCCACGCTCGGAAAGCGTGCGAAGAAAATCGGATTTGAAACCGGACATTCCTTTTCCCTGACTGATAAGGCGAAGTTGAAACTGGTCGCAAGCGGCTGCTTACACCCATGTGATAAGTCCGCCTTTAGCACCAATCAACCGCCAAAAACAAGGAAACTCCCGAATTGGCGGGTTTCGAACCAGTAATTTGGCTTCGTTGATCGCAAGCAGCCGGCATCGGCCTCAGTGTTGCGCAGTATTCGAAAACAGATTGAGCACAATGACACCCGCAATGATCAACCCCATACCGACCACTGCAGCCATATCGAGCTTTTGGCCGAACAACAGCCAGCCGATCAGGGCGACGAGCGTGACCCCGATCCCGGACCAGACCGCGTAAGCGACACCGACGGGAATGGTCTTCAGCGTCATGGAAAGAAAGTAGAAGGCCAGGCCGTAAGCGACCACGACGATCAGAGACGGTCCCAGTCGTGTGAACCCTTCTGATGCCTTGAGGCTGAGCGTCCCGATGACTTCGGACACGATGGCGATAGCAAGGAAAGCATAAACCGGCATGTCACGCCCATAAGATGGATTTGAGAAAACGAATCATTTGAAGGCGATGGTAACATCGCATGAAAAATCCGGCGGGAGACCCGCCGGATGAGACGTTGCAAATCTGGAAAACGACTTGCCGGATTGCTTAAGGTTTAACGCAACCGCTTAGGACGCACTTCAACCAGCTCGCCTGCCAGACGGCGATCCAGATACTCGGCGCAATCCTCTATGAGTTCATCGCCCTGACCAGTGAAGAAGTGGTTCGCACCCGGAATCGTGGTCTGGGTAATCGTGATACCCTTCTGGGTCTTCAGCTTGTCGACCAATGCCTGCACATCCTTCGGTGGTGCCACCTTATCCTGATCCCCATGGATGATGAGGCCGGATGAAGGGCAGGGTGCGAGGAAAGCGAAATCATAAGTATTCGGCTGTGGTGCAACGGAAATGAAGCCTTCGATTTCCGGGCGGCGCATCAAAAGCTGCATGCCGATCCAGGAACCAAACGAGTAACCGGCGACCCAGCACGTCTTGGAATCGGGATGAAGCGCCTGCACCCAGTCAAGTGCGCTTGCCGCATCCGACAGTTCGCCTGCGCCATGGTCGAACTCACCCTGGCTGCGGCCAATCCCGCGGAAATTGAAGCGCAAGGTGGTGAAGCCGCGCTGCTGGAACATATAGAAAAGATCGTAGACGATCTTGTTGTTCATCGTTCCGCCGAATTGCGGATGCGGATGAAGGATAAGCGCGATCGGAGCATTCTTTTCTTTGGAAGGCTGATAGCGACCTTCGAGGCGTCCGGCAGGGCCGTTGAAAATGACTTCTGGCATGTGTACTCCGCTCGTAACGGGAAGGCCGGACTTGGGCGGCGAAACTTGACGTCGTTGGTCGCCGCTTCTAGAACCGGTTTGAAATTTCGACAGACTGAAAGCGAGTTTCAGTTCCTATGGGGGCTTAATAGGCTTTTCTTGATTGAAAATTCAAGAAAATTGCGCTTCCAGAATTTTGTTTAGGAGATAGGTACGGTGAACGGGAGCGGCAAGAGGCTCTATCTGGATTATAATGCCAGTGCTCCGTTGCTTGATGAAGCACGGGATGCGGTCATCAATGCGCTCGGCATTACCGGCAATCCATCCTCCGTTCATCGTGAAGGCCGCGCCGCGCGCGCGCTCATTGAATCAGCGCGCCGGAGCGTTGCAGCGCTTGTCAATGCCAGGCCAGACCATGTTTTCTTTACATCAGGAGCAACGGAAGCCGCATCGACGCTGCTGACGCCTCAATACATGATGGGACGTTCACCAGTTCGCCTGTCACATCTCTATGTGAGTGATACGGAACATCCGTGCATGTTGTCCGGTGGCCAGTTTGCCGCGCAGGACGTCACCATTCTACCGGTCGATGCAAATGGCATCATAGAACTCGATGCCCTAAGAACAGCTCTCGCCGATCACGACAAAAGCCAAGGGCTGCCGCTTGTGGCGATACAGGCCGCCAACAACGAAACCGGCATCATCCAGCCGATTGCGGAGATTGCGGCCATCGTCAAGGCTGCGGGCGGCATTTATATCATCGATGCGGTTCAGGCTGCAGGGCGCATTAAATTAGATATTTCAGATAATTGCGGAGACTACCTCATAATCTCCTCACACAAGATCGGTGGGCCGAAAGGTGTTGGTGCTGTTATCGCCATTTCCGATCTCATGATGCCGAGGGCGCTCGTTCGCGGTGGTGGTCAGGAGAAGGGGCATAGAGCGGGAACTGAGGCTCTGCCGCTGATTGCAGGTTTTGGTGCTGCGGCAGATACTGCCAAGGCACGACTGGACGGTGATGGCTGGTCCTCGGCTATGCGGGACAGGCTGGAAGCCGGGCTGAAGGCAATCGCCCCGGATGCCGTGATCTACGGCAAATCGGTCGACAGGTTGCCGAACACGACGTTCTTTTCCCTTGAGGAGCAAAAAGCGGAAACCGTACAGATTACGTTTGATCTAGGCGGGGTCGCACTTTCGGCAGGATCGGCCTGCTCGTCTGGAAAGGTGGGCCCCAGCCATGTGCTGTCGGCCATGGGACACGGAGACAGTCTCGGAGCGATCCGTGTGTCGCTTGAACCCACAGCGACGCCGGAGGACGTCGATGCGTTTCTCGACGTGTTTCGCAAGATTATCGCGCGCCGTGCTGGGAAAGCCTGATCACAGTTTAGAGCGCATCCCGAAAAGTGTGAAACGGTTTTCGGGAAAGATGCGCGTTAAAACTAATATTTAGAGCGCCGATCTGAATCAATCAGATCGAAACGCGCTTTAAAAGTCGAGACCGAGCTTCTGTTTTGCAGCCGCAATATAACCCTCGTAGCGCGTTTTGAACTCTTCCCGCTTGGCTATATCAGCGGCGATGTCGTTTGAAGCGCTGGCGTTTGAAATATTGAACTTGTCGTGGGCGTCCTGAAAAAACTTCAGTTGCTCGATGGTGCGGCCCTCGTCATTCACCTGTTGTTCGAGAAATTTTACATAGTCCTGCAGGTTCTGGGTGCTCATCATGGTCTCCCTTTCACTTGGCTATGTATGTTCCTACATGTGTTGGGCAAGGGCGAGCATGATTCTGATCATGCGGATCGGTCACTCCAATTTTTTAAGGGAAATCAAGGCGTCAAAGCAGGAAGGCGCCCCCCGCAATCCACGTATCATCAGCTTGTTTCATTAAGTTGATCGTTTTAATCGGCATTTTTAGGGGCAAATTTGAACCCGGTGCTTGAAATTCAGTTTAGAGAGGTTTTAAAGAAGGGCCACGCACACTATATTGAGGCGGTATTGTTCAAGACATATCACCTTGACGTTTGCAACTGTCGGGCCTTGACCCCGACGAGGATGGAGAACGCCAATGCCTGCAGTGCAGGAGACCATTGATCAGGTCCGCGGCCTTGACGTGGACCAGTACAAGTATGGCTTCGAGACGACGATCGAAGCAGAAAAGGCTCCCAAGGGCCTGAACGAAGATATCATTCGCTTCATTTCCGCCAAGAAGAACGAGCCGGAATGGATGCTGGAATGGCGTCTGAAGGCCTATGAACGCTGGCTCACCATGGAAGAGCCAAGCTGGGCGCGCGTCGATTATCCGAAGATCGATTTCCAGGATGCCTATTACTATGCGGCTCCGAAGAACCAGAGCGGCCCAAAGTCGCTCGATGAAGTCGATCCGGAACTTCTCAGGACCTACGAAAAACTTGGCATTCCGCTGCGTGAGCAGGAGATTCTTGCCGGTGTCCGCAAGCAGGGCGATCCGAGCGAAATCGACGACAATCCCTCCGACAACGTCTATGCATCCGGCCGCGTGGCCGTCGATGCCGTGTTCGACAGCGTGTCGGTCGTGACCACCTTCAAGGCAGAACTAGCCAAGGCGGGCGTGATCTTCTGCTCGATTTCGGAAGCGATCCGCGAACATCCCGAACTGGTGCAGAAATATCTGGCATCGGTGGTTCCGGTATCGGACAACTACTATGCCACGCTGAATTCGGCTGTCTTCACGGATGGTTCGTTCGTTTATGTTCCGAAGGGCGTTCGCTGCCCGATGGAGCTTTCGACCTATTTCCGTATCAACGAGAAGAACACCGGCCAGTTCGAACGTACGCTCATCATCGCTGAAGAAGGCGCGTATGTTTCCTATCTGGAAGGTTGCACCGCGCCGCAGCGCGACGAAAATCAGCTTCACGCTGCTGTGGTTGAACTGGTTGCGATGGAGAACGCCGAAATCAAATATTCGACGGTCCAGAACTGGTATCCGGGCGATAGCAGCGGCAAGGGCGGCATCTACAACTTCGTCACCAAGCGCGGCGACTGTCGTGGTGACAATTCCAAGATCTCCTGGACCCAGGTTGAAACCGGCTCCGCCATCACCTGGAAATACCCGTCCTGCATTCTGCGCGGCGACAATTCACGCGGCGAGTTCTACTCGATTGCCGTGTCGAACGGTCATCAGCAGATCGACTCGGGTACCAAGATGATCCATCTCGGCAAGAACACGTCGAGCCGCATCATTTCCAAGGGTATTTCGGCCGGCAAGTCCAACAACACCTATCGCGGACAGGTTTCGGCCCATCGCAAGGCTGAAAACGCCCGCAACTTCACCCAGTGCGACTCGCTTCTGATCGGCAACGATTGCGGCGCGCATACGGTGCCGTACATCGAAGCAAAGAACGCTACGGCGCAGTTCGAGCACGAGGCAACCACCTCCAAGATTTCCGAAGACCAGTTGTTCTACGTGATGCAGCGCGGCATTCCGGAAGAGGAGGCAATCGCTCTCATCGTCAATGGCTTCGTGAAGGAAGTCATTCAGGAACTGCCGATGGAGTTCGCCGTCGAAGCCCAGAAGCTTATCGGCATCTCGCTTGAAGGTAGTGTGGGCTAACCCACGCGCCTCTTTCCCAGTGATTTTCTGGCCAGCCTTTTCCTGGCATTAGAACAAGGTTTACATTCATGCTTGAGATCAAGAACCTCCATGCAAAGATCGCCGACACGGATACCGAGATCATCCGTGGCCTGAACCTCACCGTAAACAAGGGTGAAGTGGCTGCGATCATGGGTCCGAACGGTTCGGGCAAGTCCACGCTGTCCTACATTCTCGCCGGTCGCGACGACTACGAAGTGACCGAAGGCGACATTCTCTATAATGGCGAGTCGATCCTCGAACTCGACCCGGCGGAACGTGCCGCTAAGGGCATTTTCCTCGCTTTCCAGTATCCGATGGAGATACCGGGCGTTGCCACGATGGAATTCCTGAAGGTCGCGATGAACAGCCAGCGCAAGGCGCGCGGCGAGCCGGAACTGAAGATTCCGGAATTCATCAAGCGCGTGAAAGATGTCGCTGGTGGCCTCAACATCGACATGAACATGCTCAAGCGCCCGCTCAATGTCGGCTTCTCCGGCGGCGAAAAGAAGCGCGCTGAAATTCTTCAGATGCAGCTTCTGGAGCCAAGCCTTTGCGTTCTCGACGAAACCGACTCCGGCCTCGACATCGATGCGCTGAAGATCGTTTCGGAAGGCGTCAATGCTCTGCGTTCGCCAGACCGCGCCGTGATCGTCATCACTCACTATCAGCGTCTGCTCGAATACATCGTTCCCGATAGCGTGCACGTGCTTTACAAGGGCCAGGTCATCAAGTCTGGCGACAAGAGCCTCGCACTGCATCTGGAAGAAAACGGTTATGCCGAAGTAATCGGCGAAGCAGCCTGAGGAGGATTGGATTATGAATATCCAGACCGCTCAGACCGCAAAGCCGAGGACGCCCGCTGAAAGCGCGCTGATCGACAGCTTTGGCGATCTTATCGGCAATTTGTCCGGCAACGGCGATGTCGTTGTTGCACGCGATACGGCGCTTGAACTGCTCAAGACCAACGGGCTTCCATCCCGTCGCGTCGAAAGCTGGCATTACACGGATTTCCGCACGCTTTTGAAGGGCGTTGCGGCATTCGACAGCTCTGCGGGTACGCAGCCGCTTTCGGCTTTGCTCGCCGGTTCCACCATTCTGGCCGCCAGCAATGGCGTTGCGCTTGACGCCAAGGCGCCAGAAGGTGTTTCGCTGACGCCGGTGCGTGAAGCGCTGGCCGACGGCTCGCTGGCTCTCCAGCTCAAGACACGTGGCGCCGACGATACAATCGGCCAGATCAACGCTGCCTATGTCAGCGATGGCTGGATGATTTCGATTGCCGACGGCACCGAGCTGGAAGCGCCTCTCGAAATCCAGAACATCCAGAAGACCGGGCAGGGCCACACGCGTTTCCCGGTTCGTATCGGCTCGGATGTCAAGGCAACGATCATCGAACGCCAGAACGGCGGCGAGGGCGATGCTTTCTCGACGTCGGTGAGCCATGTTTCGGTTGGTGACGGCGCAGAAGTCCTCTGGGTCATCCTGCGCGATTTCGGCCAGGCGACGCAGCTTTCGCAGTTCAATGCGACGATTGGCAAGGGTTCCAAGCTCACGCTCTACATCGTCAATGCAGGCGGCAAGCTGGTTCGTCAGGAAGTGCACGTCAATGTGACGGGTGAAGATTCCGACTTCGAGCTTCGCGGCCTCAATCTGCTGGCCGACGACACCCACACCGACATTACCATGACGGTTGGCCATCTGGTCGAGAACACACGTTCGACCCAGATCATCCGCAATGTGGTCAAAGACCGCGCGCGCGGCGTTTTCCAGGGCATGATCCGCGTCGCGCAGATCGCCCAGAAGACAGATGCCCGCATGGCCTGCAATACGCTCTTGCTTTCGGATGAAGGCGAGTTCGATGCCAAGCCGGAACTCGAAATCTTTGCGGATGACGTGGCCTGCGGTCACGGCGCAACGGTTGCCGAGCTTTCCAAGGACTATCTGTTCTATTTGATGGCCCGTGGCATTTCGGAAAATGACGCACGTGGCCTGCTGATCAAGGCGTTCATCGCCGAGATCATTGAAGAGCTGGAAGACGAAACGCTGGTTGAAGCACTGGAAGCAGTGCTGTCCAACTGGCTCGCCATTCATGCCTGATGAAGTCGGGCCTGAGTAAATCGGGCCCGGTTGAATGAGACAGCGCGCACAGATGGGCGCGCTGTCCTTTCCTGCCGAACGGCAAAAGGTACGATCATGGACCAGAAGAATCCGCTCGTTGCGGCCTATGACGTGGAAGCCATCCGCCGGGATTTCCCAATCCTGTCGCGCGAAGTACACGGCAAACCGCTCGTCTATCTCGATAATGGCGCTTCGGCGCAGAAACCGCAAAGCGTCATCGACGCGGTGACGCATGCCTATTCCAATGAATATGCGAATGTACACCGCGGCCTGCATTTCCTGTCGAATGCTGCAACCGATGCCTATGAGAAGTCGCGCGAGACCGTTCGTCGTTTTCTGAACGCCGGTTCTGTCGATGAAATCGTCTTCACCAAGAATGCCACTGAAGCCATCAATACGGTCGCCTATGGCTATGGCATGCCGCATATCGGCGAAGGTGACGAAATTCTCGTCTCTATCATGGAGCACCACTCCAACATCGTGCCGTGGCATTTCATTCGTGAGCGTCAGGGTGCAAAGCTGGTCTTCACGCCGGTGGACGACGAGGGCATCTTCCATATCGAGGAATTCGAGAAGCGTCTGACGGAGCGCACCAAGCTTGTCGCCATCACGCATATGTCGAATGCGCTCGGCACGGTAACGCCGATTAAGAAGATCGTCGAGCTCGCCCATGCACGTGGCATTCCAGTGTTGGTCGATGGCAGTCAGGGCGCGGTGCACCTGCCGGTCGACGTGGAGGAACTCGGCTGTGACTGGTATGTTTTCACCGGCCACAAGGTCTATGGTCCGTCCGGTATCGGCGTTCTTTACGGACGTGCAGAGATGCTGGAAAAGATGCGTCCCTTCCAGGGTGGCGGCGAAATGATCGAGGAAGTGACGGAAGAGAACGTCACTTACAATCATCCGCCGCATCGTTTCGAAGCAGGCACGCCGCCGATCGTTCAGGCGATTGGTCTTGGTGCAGCACTCGAATATATGGAAAAGATCGGCCGTCATGCCATTCTCGCCCATGAGGAAGATTTGCGTGACTACGCTCATGAGCAGCTCGGGCGGATCAATTCATTGCGCATTTTTGGCAATGCGCCGGACAAGGGAGCGATCATCTCCTTTGCGCTTGAGGGAATTCATGCGCATGACGTGTCGATGGTGATCGACAGGGCCGGGGTGGCCGTGCGTGCGGGTACGCATTGCGCACAGCCGCTCTTGAAACGTTTCGGCGTTACCTCTACATGCCGTGCATCCTTCGCCCTGTACAATACCCGTGCTGAAGTGGATGCATTGGCGGAAGCCTTGGAGAAGGCAAGGAAGTTTTTCGGATGACCGATATGGAACAGAAAGTTCACGACCAAGCCGAGACCGCGTCTGCCGAGAGCGGAGAAAAGGCCGAACGCAATTCGGTGTTTTCTGCTTCGGCCATTCCGCAGGAAGACCTCCTGCGCATGACGGATGACATCATTGCGGCCTTGAAGACGGTTTATGACCCCGAGATCCCAGCCGATATCTACGAGCTTGGTCTCATCTACAAGATCGACATCGAAGACGACCGCACCGTGAAGATCGAAATGACGCTGACAGCGCCAGGTTGCCCGGTCGCCGGTGAGATGCCGGGTTGGGTTGAAAATGCCGTCGGAGCCGTCGAGGGCGTTTCTATGGTGGAAGTTACGATGACGTTTGACCCGCCGTGGACCCCGGACCGTATGTCGGAAGAGGCTCAGGTCGCAGTCGGCTGGTACTGAAATCAGACTGAAATCAAAAAAATGCGGCTCTTTGGGCCGCATTTTTGATTCTCGGCTATAGGTCGAGCAAAATGAAGTCTGACCGCTCTACTCGCTGGAATATTTGGATATGTCCCGAGCGCCAGATTTCTTCGGCAACTTTCATAAAGACAAGACTATAGGGCAAAAACCCGCATTTTGCGGGTTTAAGCGTTGTCGTGCGACACGCAAAGACAAGCAGAATGAGAAAAGTGGTGCCCCCAGAGAGACTCGAACTCCCGACCCCCTGATTACAAATCAGGTGCTCTACCAACTGAGCTATAAGGGCACTTGCGCCCGATTAGCACAAATGCAGCGGCTGTAAAACGAAAATTCATCGCAAGCAGGTCATGGCAACCGGGTTTTTCATGTGATAGCCAATAGTGGGTTGGGGAAACAGTGGCAAACTTGTCAGAGTTGGGCCGGATTCGGGACTGTAAATATGGAAGATAAATCGCTCGCGCTTCATTTTCTGTCATCAGGAACCGAAGAATCACTTTTGGCTCAAAAGGAGCTCGTGGCCCGCTATGGCCATGTGGCTGCCGAGGACGCCGATATCATCGTGGCGCTTGGCGGCGATGGAACCATGCTTCAGGCACTTCGCGACTTCATGAACAGCGGTACGCCGATCTACGGTATGAATCGGGGGTCTGTCGGCTTCCTGATGAACGAGTTCAGCGTGGACGATCTGCCGGAACGTATTCTGGCTGCGCAAATGGAAACCATTCGCCCGCTTGTGATGGTCGCAGAAACCGAATCCGGACAATCGTTCGAGGCTTTGGCGATCAACGAAGTTTCCCTTTTCCGCCAGTCCTATCAGGCCGCCAAGATCAGAATAACGATTGACGGCAAGGTGCGGTTGAACGAACTCGTTTGCGATGGCGTTATGGTCGCGACGCCTGCAGGTTCCACCGCTTATAATCTTTCGGCGCAAGGCCCCATTCTGCCGCTTGAAGCGCCGCTTCTGGCGCTGACACCGGTGAGCCCGTTTCGTCCACGCCGGTGGGGTGGGGCGCTTCTGCCAAAGCATGTGACTGTTCGTATGGATCTGCTGGAAACCGAAAAACGCCCGGTCAATGCGGTCGCTGACAATAACGAGGTTAAATCGGTCAAGTCTGTAACCGTACGGGAAGCGCCGAACAGCCAGGTCGCCATCCTCTTCGACCGAAATCATTCCTGGGACGAGCGCATCCTGACAGAACAGTTCAGGCATTAGTTGCAGCATATAAGTGGCGGGTAAATTCAGCTAGGCAAATGCTCTTTAGCTTTTGATAATTTGAGTAAATTTGTTCAAGTTCCGCATTGATTTCGATTGTTGCAGCACAATCGAAGCAATTTGATATCTTTCGATGGTATTTTAGTTGACTTTTGCACGCTGTGGACGTACGCGATGCTGCAAGATAACGCATATTGCGTTGCAGACACCTTATTCTGCCTTGGTTCCTGCGCCCGATGACGCGGCCGCAATGACAGGATGGGTGGAAATCATTTCCAAACCAGAGAGCTGCGCCTCCATTGACGACATTTGCCGAACTCGGTCTTTCCCCGAAAGTGCTCGCTGCTGTAGAAGCGGCGGGATATACTGCGCCCACACCCATTCAGGCGGGAGCTATTCCTCCGGCACTTGAACGCAAGGACGTTCTTGGTATCGCGCAGACGGGAACCGGAAAGACCGCGTCTTTCGTGCTTCCGATGCTCACGCTTCTGGAAAAGGGCCGGGCGCGGGCGCGCATGCCACGTACGCTCATCCTGGAGCCGACCCGCGAACTCGCAGCGCAGGTCGAGGAAAATTTCACCAAGTATGGTGTCAATCATCGGCTGAACGTGGCGCTTCTGATTGGCGGCGTTTCGTTTGATGAACAGGAACGCAAGCTGGAACGGGGCGCCGATGTCCTCATCGCGACGCCTGGCCGTATGCTCGATCATTTCGAACGCGGAAAGCTGCTCCTGACCGGTGTTGAAATTCTCGTCATCGACGAGGCAGACCGTATGCTCGACATGGGTTTCATCCCGGACATCGAACGCATCTGCAAGCTCATTCCGTTTACACGTCAGACCCTGTTTTTCTCGGCCACCATGCCGCCGGAAATCACCAAGCTGACCGAACAGTTCCTGCATTCGCCAACGCGCATCGAAGTTGCGAAAGCGTCGTCCACAGCCAAGACCGTGACCCAGCGTCTGGTCAAGTCCAGCAAGAAGGACTGGGACAAGCGTGCGGTTCTGCGCGATCTCATCCGCGCGGAAGGCGATACGCTCAAGAATGCGATCATCTTCTGCAATCGCAAGAAGGATGTGTCCGAGCTGTTTCGCTCGCTGACCCGTCATGAGTTCGACGCTGGCGCTTTGCATGGCGATATGGATCAACGTGCTCGCATGACCATGCTTGCCAACTTCAAGGACGGCAAACTGCGCTTGCTTGTAGCATCTGATGTCGCTGCACGCGGTCTCGACATTCCAGATGTGAGTCACGTTTTCAATTTTGATGTTCCGATCCATTCGGAAGACTACGTTCACCGCATCGGCCGTACCGGTCGCGCGGGACGCTCCGGCAAGGCTTTCACCATTGTAACGCCTTCGGATACAAAATATCTGGCTGCTATCGAAAACATGATTGGCGAAAAGATCGAATGGCAGGACGGTGATCTGTCGACGCTGCCAGCCTCCGACGAGGCGGATGAGCCGCGCAAGGGCAGAAATGCTCGTGGCAAAGGCAAGGATGCCAAGGGCAAGGAAAAGTCGAAGGACAAGGCACATGCCAAGCCTGTCGAAACTATTGATCCTGCCGAACAGCCGCAGCCGGTGATCGAAGCCAGTGATCGCCGTGATTCGATCCGCACTTCGAATGACGAGCGCCGCGGCAGGCCTCAGCATGAACAGAAGCGCCGTCGTGATCGTGACGATGACGGTCCGACACCTGTTGGCTTCGGTAACGATATTCCGGCCTTTATGCTGATTCCGACCGGGGTCTAACGGAAGAAGTACTGAAATGAACCATCGGCTGCAGGCTAGTGGATTGAATTTGACGTTTGAATCCCGACCAACTGAAACGCTGTTTCAAACGTCAAATTCGAAAAATCCACTCGATTCATAAACTTGCTAGTGGTCTTTTTGATTCCGACCTTTGTCCGACGCCAGTAACCGAGGGATGCAAATGTCGGAATCAGACCACTAGCGCTTCGCAGCCGATTTCTTTTTGGGCCCGGTTTTCTCACTGCGTAAAGCGGCATCGTAGGCAAGCCGTGCCCAGCGCGTCATCACTTCCGGGTCATCGAAAGCTTCGCTCGGCACGCTCCAATAAGGCATGGCGATTGGATCCCCACCTTTGCGACCTTCATAGGTCCATTGGTTTGCACCAGCGTCGAGAAATTCTGGAATGGTTATTTCGTCAGCCTTGAAAAGAAGTTCGTTACGGACGGCGAGCGCAAAAATCAGGCCTTGGTGATAAATACCCTTACCGCCGAACATGCGCCGGATACTGATAGGGCCAAAATCCTGCAACAGATCGCGAAGAGCTTCGTCATCCATTGGCGAAGAACCTTTTCTGAAGCGCATCCTGAAATGTGAAACGGTTTTCCGAACAAGATGCGCGTAAAACAGGAGATGCTCTAGGCTACGCCTTGCATATCGCGAAGGCTTTCAGGAGAGGCAGCCTGGATTTCGACGGATTCGCCACAACCGCAAGCCGATGTCTGGTTGGGATTATTAAAGACAAAACCCGTCCGTAGCGTCGTCACTTCGAAATCCATCTGGGTTCCAAGCAGAAAAAGAACCGCTTCCGGTGCGATGAAAACATGGGCACCGTCCTTCTCGATCACATCGTCACCGGCTTTGGCCTCTGTGACGAGATCAATGGTATATTCCATTCCGGCGCAGCCGCCTTTTTTCACACCTACCCGGATACCAAGCGCGCCATCCCGCGATGCGATAATCTCGCGAACGCGATCAGCAGCTTTATCAGTTAGCGTCATGACTGCGAAACGGCCCATTTTTCTCTTCCGGTGTCGTGCTGGCATATGGACGGAGAATCGTCCATTCTTGTCGCAACAGGCTGAGTTTCCTCTGCGATTGCCACGTTTTCACTATAGTTAGTGTTGTAACATCATTACTGCAATACACCAAATTGGGAACGCACATGACGCGCTCCGCAAAAAGTTTGCTAGGAAGAGGAGAAGCGAATGTCGAATGACCGGATGAAACCTCTCATGCTGGCTGCTGTGATCGGCTTTCTGAGTACGGGGGTGGCGGGCCTTTCAGTCGGAAGCGCCATGGCGCAAAATCCACAGAAGGCTGCGCCCGAAGAGACTCCCAGAAACGTTCAGGAGAAGCATGATAATGCTTCCGAGCCTGTAGAAGAAACCAAGCCTTCCGAGCAGACTCAGGATGCCGCCGGAGGTGTGACGGTCCCGGACTATCGCGATGATCGTTCCACACCGCAGGCGCTGATTGAGTCCTATTACAATGCGATCAATCGCAAGGAATATAGCAGGGCCTACGGCTATTATTCCGAGGAGGGACGAGAACCGGATTTCAAGACCTTCGTAAAGGGCTATGAGACTACCAAGAGCGTGAAGGTCGCGCTGCGGAAGACCGATCCCGATCCGGGGGCAGGCCAGATCTATTGGAGTCAGCCCCTGGCTATAGAAGCTGAGACGACGGACGGAAAGAAAGTCGTCTTTACAGGCTGCTACACGATTCATCTCACAAATCCAGGCATGCAGGAAGAACCACCGTTCAAGCCGATGCAGATCATGACGGGGTCTTTGACCAAGTCGCCGCTGGAACTGGAAAAGAGTGTGCCGGAGACGTGTGAAGCGCCCTAGTGGATTGAATTTGACGTTTGAATCCCGACGAACTGAAACGCTGTTTCAAACGTCAAATTCGAAAAATCCACTCGATTCACAAACTTGCTAGTGGTCTTTTTGATTCCGACATTTGTCCGACGCCAGTAACCGAGGGATGCAAATGTCGGAATCAGACCACTAGGAGGCGATTGAAAAATAGTCCTTGACCTTGCCACGATGGGAAGCTCCATCTTAGCGTCACACCCAATAGGAGTGACTAAATTGATGAAGTTTTCCGTTCCCAAGATGAAATGCGGTGGTTGTGCCGATAACATTACCGTCGCGCTGCGTAAACTCGATGCAACGGCACCAATCGAAATCGATCTCGACAGGAAAGAGGTGGAGTTCGGGGGCACTGTTCCACAGGACGCTGTGCTTTCCGCATTGGCCGCAGCCGGATATCCGGCAACGAACGCCCAATAATCTGATTTCGCAAATGTGATTTCAGAGACGCTTGTATCAATGTGCCACAAAAGCTAGAGCGCATCCCGAAAGTGTGAAGCGGTTTCGGGATGCGTTTTTTTGAATACGCGTCAAGATGCCGGGAAGCCGTGGGCTTTCCGGCATCTTGTATTCCGAACCGGTAATCAATGCGGGTATCAGTGAGCATAAATGCCGCAAACGCTGTGTTTCATTGACTGGACCCGCGATTTTTGCCACATCAACGGCAAATCTCGTTTATGGTGCTCTGGCAGCGAGAAACGGATTTGAACCGCTCATCAGGAAGACGCGGATCAATCTTGGCTGACAGGCGCTGATGGCATGAAACATCGCATTCCGCGACAAGGAAGGGTTTAGGGCTATGGCAGCCGATTTCCAGGAACTTCGCACAAAGATGGTCGACAATCAGATCCGTACGACGGACGTAACCGATCTGGCGGTTATCGATGCTTTCCTGACCGTCCCGCGCGAGGCTTTTGTTCCCGCCGCCCGTCAGGTTCTTGCCTATATCGATGAAGACCAGCTTCTTGAAAGCGAAGGCAAGCAGCCTCGCTATCTTATGGAGCCGTCGCCTTTCGCGAAGCTCGTGCAGCTTGCCCGGATCAAGGAGACCGACGTGGTTCTCGATGTCGGCTGCGGCACTGGATATTCTGCTGCTATTCTCTCCAAGCTGTCCGGCTCGGTTATCGGTCTGGAAAATGATTCCGTATTATCCGCCGCTGCCACCGCCCGTCTCGCCGAATTGGGCTATGACAATGTTGTGATCGTTTCAGGTGAACTGCAGGCAGGTTATCCATCAGAAGCCCCTTACGATGTGATCGTCATCGAAGGCGCTGTCGATTTCGTTCCGGACGCTCTTCTCAGCCAGCTTAAGGACGGCGGACGCCTCGTCGCCGTTGAAGGCCGCGGGAACGCCGGAGTTGCGCGGATCTACGTTAAGGAAAATGGTGTTGCATCGGGACGCGGTGTGTTCAACACTGCGGTTCGTCCGCTACCGGGATTCGAGCGCATTCCACAGTTCGAGTTTTAATTTTAGCGGATGATACAATTCTGCAACGCTGCGGAATTTGTTTGTGCAAGCTCTGGCGGGGGCAATAGAAATAACCGAATTTAGAGGTTATTAGGTTTTGCCCGAACCGATCGGTTCGATAGTTGGATTCGTTTGTTCTTAAAATGAGGTACCCGGTGTTCAAAACGTGCAAAGGACTGGTAGCGGCCGCAGCATTGTTGTCTGGCACCATCTTAACGGGGCAGGCGGCGTTCTCGGAGACGTTAACCGGCGCTCTCGTGAAAGCCTACAAGAACAATGCTAACCTGAATTATTCCCGCGCAGGGGTCCGTGTCACGGACGAAGGTGTCGCAATCGCCAAGTCCGGTTATCGCCCGCAGATTACCGGTTCCTATAACGTAGGGCATGGCAAGACACCTTCAAGTCGGGGATATCGTACGACAGGCACGTTCGGCATTGAGCTGAACCAGATGCTGTTCGATGGGTTTCAAACCAAGAACAATGTCGCTGCAGCAGAAACACAGGTCTTCGCTCAGCGCGAAAATCTCCGCAACGAAGAGCAAAACAGACTCTATGAGGCGGTGACCGCTTACATGGATGTTTATCAGTTTCGCCAGATTGCGGTACTGCGTGAACGTAACCTTGCAGCCCTGAACGAACAGGTTCGTGCTGCTCGCGCTCGCCTTGATGTTGGTGAAGGTACGCGTACAGACGTTGCACAGGCAGATGCAAGCCGTTCGACCGCTGTGGCTGCGCTGAATTCAGCCCGTGCAGACGTCAAATCTGCTGAAGCAACCTATGTGCAGGTTGTCGGCGTTCAGCCGGACAAGCTTGCAACGGCTGCTGCGGCCAAGAACCTGCCAAGCTCGCCAAATCAGGCCTTCAATATTGCGACGGCTGGGCATCCTGGCATTCTCGCGACGCAATATGCTGTCAACGCCGCTGGATATAACGTGAAGGCCAGAGAAGGCGCTTTGCTTCCTTCTGTCGGCCTTACGGCAAGTGCCAGCCGTCTCGATACCTATTCCGGTGAAGGCGGTTCGCAGACCGATGGTAACTCGGCGTCGATCGGTGTTGGTGTCAGCATTCCGATCTATACCGGTGGCCGTACTTCGGCTCAGGTTCGCCAGTCCAAGGAACAGCTCGGTCAGGCGCGCATCGAAGTTGATGTCGTTCGCGATCAGGTTCGTCAGGCTATCGGTTCGGCGTGGTCGCAGCTTGAAGCCGCTCGCGCGTCGGTCAAGGCAAACCGTGACGGCATCTCCGCCGCGCAGCTTGCTCTCGATGGCGTCATCGAAGAGCGCAAAGTCGGTCAGCGCACGACACTCGACGTTTTGAATGCGCAGAACGATCTGATTACCGCACAGATCGCTCTGGTCGAATCCGAGCGTAATGTGATTGTCGCCAGCTATGCTCTTCTGAATGCGACTGGCCGTATGACGGCAAGCCAGATGGGCTTGCAGGTTGCCGAGTACAAGCCGGAAGAACACTATAAGGCTGTCAAGGACAAGTGGTTCGGTCTGCGCACGCCGGACGGTCGCTGATCTTCTGAAAGCTAAACGGGAATTAAAAAGGCACCTTCGGGTGCCTTTCATTTGCCGCCGATTCGGAATTTCGCAGCACTATCAATTCTTAATAAATCCATAAAGCTGTGAGTTTGAACCATCGTGCCTTGGCCGGGGATTCTCAAACAGGAGATCGTCCGCTACCCTTAATCCATTGATTCTCTGTCTTTTGCAGACAATGTCGCAATACAGGAAAACGGATAGTAGCCATGGCACAGACATCCAGCGCAACACGTGAACCGTCGATGGAAGAAATTCTCGCGTCCATCCGCAGGATCATTGAAGATAGCGATGTCACCCGCCAGCCTCCGGCGGCGGCCTCTTCCGTTCGTGGAGAGGTTGCGGAGTTCCGTCGCCCTGTTCCGGAACAACCCGTTGTGCAGCCTGAAAAACCCGCAATGATGCGCAATGTGTTTCAGGACGAGCCGACATTGCGCGGTCCGATTGTCGAACCGTTGCAGGCAGCGCCCGAACTTGAAGGCGAAGCCGACGACGAGGAGGAAATTGTCCTCAATGCTCAAAACGATGATCGCTCCCAATCCGAGGCTACGTCGTCGTTGGAGCAACCCGCCGACATCGACATATCTCTGGAGGAAGTCGATCTGGCGGTTGAAGATGGAATTGCCGAGGCCGTCGATGCCTCGCTCGCACCGAAACTTGATACGGAAATAGAGCAGAAACCTGCCATTGCCGAGCAGGAGATTCCGGTTCAGGCAGAGATTGCAGCGCCGGTCGCAGAATCCTTTGCAAAGACACAGCCTATTGCCCACATGATGTCGCAGGTCGCCGAACGTCAGGTGGCTTCGGCATTTCAGGACTTGAACCACGCCGTTCGAGCCGAACCACGTCGCTCGTTCGACGATATCGCTGCGGAATTGTTACGCCCGATGCTGCAGGACTGGCTGGATAATAATCTGCCAACGCTCGTCGAGCGGCTTGTTCGGGAAGAGATCGAGCGCGTCGTGCGTGGCGACCGATAACCCGCATCAGGTTTTATTGAAATTTTACCCGTCTGTTCAGCAGGCGGGTTTTCACTTTTAAAATGACCAATGGTGGCGCTGTCACTTTTAAAGTGATTTGTCGCCTGTTAGTTGCTATTGAGCCTTCAATCCATTCATCGCGCATAAAGACCGGATAATTCCATGCTTGAGAAGACCTATGACGCCGCGGCGATAGAGCCGAAAATTGCTGAACGCTGGGAAGAAGCGGGTGCATTCAAGGCGGGTGCGGGCGCTAAGCCGGGGGCCGATCCGTTCGCAGTGGTTATTCCACCGCCGAACGTTACCGGATCGCTGCATATGGGCCACGCGCTCAACAACACGATTCAGGACATCATGGTTCGCTTCGAGCGCATGCGCGGCAAGAACGTGCTGTGGCAGCCTGGTATGGATCACGCGGGCATTGCTACGCAGATGGTCGTCGAACGCCAGTTGATGGAACGTCAGGAGCCGAACCGTCATGCCATGGGCCGTGAGAAGTTCATCGAGCGGGTCTGGCAGTGGAAGGCCGAATCCGGCGGCATGATTTCCAACCAGTTGCGCCGTCTTGGTGCTTCGTGCGACTGGTCGCGTGAGCGATTCACCATGGACGAGGGGCTGTCGCGCGCGGTTCTGGAGGTGTTTGTCTCGCTCTACAAGCAGGGACTCATTTATCGCGACAAGCGTCTGGTCAACTGGGATCCAAAGCTGCTGACGGCGATATCGGACATCGAGGTCGAATCGCGTGAAACGAAAGGCCATCTCTGGCATTTCCGTTATCCGCTTGAGAACGTTCCTTTCGATCCGGAAAACCCGCATACCTATATCGTCGTTGCGACGACGCGTCCGGAAACCATGCTGGGCGATACCGGTGTAGCAGTTAATCCGAAGGATGAGCGCTATCATGCTCTGGTTGGCAACGATGTCGTGCTGCCGCTTGTTGGTCGCCACATTCCAATCGTTGCCGACGATTATGCTGACCCGGAAGCCGGGTCCGGCGCCGTCAAGATCACGCCTGCGCACGACTTCAACGATTTCGAGGTTGGAAAGCGGAATGAGCTACGCGCTATCAACATTCTGACGACCGACGCATCGATAACGATCAAAGACAATGTGGATTTCCTCGAAGGGCTGCAACTGACGCCGGAGTTGAAGGCGCTTATCCACGAACTCGAAGGACAAGACCGCTTCGCAGCGCGCAAGCGCATCGTCGAACTGATGGACGAACGCGGCTATCTGGAAAAGATCGAGGATCACGCGCACGCGGTTCCTCATGGCGACCGTGGCGGCGTTCCGATTGAACCATATCTGACAGATCAGTGGTATGTGAATGCTGGCGAACTGGCCAAACCGGCAATGGCGGCAGTACGCGAAGGCAAGACGAAAATCGTCCCGGCAAACTGGGAAAAGACCTATTTCGACTGGATGGAAAACATTCAGCCATGGGCGGTTTCACGCCAGCTCTGGTGGGGACACCAGATACCGGCCTGGTACGGCCCGGACGGCCAGTACTTTGTCGAAAAAAGCGAAGAAGAAGCGAAAGCCGCCGCACGCGCTCACTATGGTGAAGATGTCACGCTTGAACGCGACACCGACGTTCTCGATACATGGTTCTCGTCGGCACTGTGGCCGTTCTCGACGCTCGGCTGGCCGGACAAGACGCCGGAACTCGCCACCTATTATCCAACCAGTGTTCTGGTTACGGGTTTCGATATTCTGTTCTTCTGGGTCGCCCGCATGATGATGATGGGCCTCCATTTCATGGAGGAAATCCCGTTCCATACGGTCTACCTGCATGCTCTGGTTCGCGACAAGCACGGCGCCAAGATGTCGAAGTCGAAAGGCAATGTCATCGATCCGCTGGAGCTGATGGATGAATATGGCGCCGACGCATTACGGTTCACCCTTGCTATCATGGCCGCTCAGGGCCGTGACGTTAAGCTCGATCCGGCACGCATTGCTGGCTATCGCAATTTTGGCACCAAGCTTTGGAATGCCACGCGTTTTGCCCAGATGAATGGCGTGAAGCTCGACGCTGGTTTCAAGCCGGAAAACGCCAAGCTTGCTGTCAATCGCTGGATTCTGACGGAGCTGACCAAGGCAACGCGAGCCGTGACGGAAGGTATCGACACCTATCGCTTCAATGAAGCCGCAGGTGCTGCCTATCGCTTTGTATGGAACCAGTTCTGCGATTGGTATCTGGAACTGCTGAAGCCGATCTTCATGGGTGATGATGAAGCCGCCAAGGCAGAGGCTCAGGCCACCGCAGCCTATTGTCTGGATCAGATCTACAAGCTCCTGCATCCATTCATGCCTTTCATGACGGAAGAGCTCTGGACTTTGACAGCAGCCGAGGGACAGAAGCGCGACACGGTGCTGGCACTTGCTGCATGGCCGGAATTGTCCTTCGAGGACGAGGAAGCCGCAGCCGACATCAACTGGCTCGTCGATCTCGTGACCGGCATTCGTTCGGTGCGCGCAGAAATGAACGTTCCAGCAGGCGCTATTGCCCCGGTCGTTGTTCTGGACGCCAATGCGACAAGCGTTGAGCGGTTTGCCCGACATGACGCAGCCATCAAGCGCCTTGCCCGCGTGGAAAGCGTCTCGTTTGAAGCACAGGCTCCTAAAGGCTCGGCGCAGATGCTGCTCGGTGAGGCGACGATCTGCATTCCGCTTGGCAATCTGATTGACCTTAAGGCGGAAGCTGCACGCCTCGCCAAGGAAGCAGGCAAGATTGCCGCCGAAATGGATCGTATCGAAAAGAAGCTTTCCAACGAGAAATTCGTTGCAAATGCGCGTGAAGACGTCGTTGAAGCAGAGCGTGAACGACTGATCGAGCTGAAAGAAGCGGCGCAGCGTGTGGCAACTGCCGAGTCACGCATACGTGATGCAGGCTGATTTGACCTAACGTCAAAAAGCATCCTGCCTCCGAATCAAACACCCGGCCGTGTGCATTTCACGGCCGGGTGTTTTTTTATCCGCAATGATAGAACTTCGGAGTGCTTCAATAGCTGGAGCGCTTGATCGAACTCCAATTTCGATTGTTTTTCTGCAATGTTGCGCTTTCGCAACAAGGCGAAAAATGGGCCGAAAATAGGCCAAATTAGGCATGTTTCGCTATGTGCTTGGTTGAATTCTTCTCATTAAATGGTGAGGTGCTTGATGTTTTAGCCATTTTCGACGAATGCGTCGAAAATCCGACAGTGCTAATCCAAGTTAATGGACCTTGCGGCCTGAATCCTTCCTGATTTACGTTTTCGTCAACGTTAATACTGATGCTCTGTGGGAGGACATTTATGAGTGTACAGCGCGTGAAAATGGCAGGAATGATCGCAGCTCTCCTCGGGAGCGCGGTTGCTGCTAATGCAGGTGGCTTCGAGCGTAGCTCGCAGGATTTCGATATTCTTTTCGAAAAAGGCAATGCCGTTGATACGACCGGCACTTATGTAGCCCCCCAGCGTAAGCTGAAGAATATCCATGGTTCGGCTATTGGTGCGATGTCAGGTGGAATAAACCCCATTACCCGAAAGCCATATGAAACTGAGGTTGATGAAGCCAAGAGCTATTGGGTCCCGAAAGCATCTGCAAAATTCGATTTGACCGATGATTTTGCCTGTGCAGCGCAATATCGGCAGCCTTGGGGAATTCATACCGACGTCGGTGTCGATACGGTTCGCATGTTTACGGCAATCGAACAGAAGATTTCCTCGCAGGATTACGGCGTGAACTGCTCGTACCGTTTTGCGGCTGGTGAAAAAAGCTACTTCCGCATTCTTGGTGGTGTCAGCTATCAGGAACTCCGGGGCGAACAGACCCGCATGATTCCGGGCATCGACCCAAGAAACAATCCGACGAATTTCCCGTTTCCCGGTCCGTTTCGTGTAGCATCTCTGGATGTAGAGGACGAAGCTGTGGGCTGGCGCCTCGGCGCTGCCTATGAAATTCCAGAATATGCGATGCGCGCGACGCTCGTTTATCAGTCCAAAGTTAAGTACAACCTTGAAGGTACGATTGATAATCTGGCGATTATCGGCGGACGTGCAGTCCCGATCAATGTTGAAAGCGATGTCGCGACACCACAGTCGGTTGAATTCAAGTTCCAGACTGGTATCGCTCCCGATTGGCTTGCTTTCGGCTCGGTCAAGTGGACTGATTGGTCATCCATAACTCACGTGGATTTCAACGCATCTGACAGCAATGTTGCTCCTAAGGGCAGGACGATCACCAGTTTGAATCTGTATTATCAGGATGGCTGGACGGTTAGCGGCGGCGTCGGCCACAAGCTCAACGAACAATGGTCGGTAGCAGGTACAGTAACCTGGGATCGCGGCACCAGCACGGGTCTGACATCACAGACCGATGTTTGGCTGTTTGGTCTTGGCACCAACTATAAGCCAAACGAACAGTTTGAAGTTCGTCTGGCAGGTGCGGCTGGTTGGCTGTCCTCTGGTGAGCTCGATGATACCGTTGTCGGCGGTAAGCCGAGCTTGACTGGTTCCAAGGGCGAATTCGGTAACGACTTTGTTGGTGGCCTGTCGCTCACGGCAAAGGTTAAGTTCTAAGCTTGATGCATGGGACATGAAAAAGCCCGGCATTGCCGGGCTTTTTTGTTGGAAACTGCTTGTCTCAGGACTGTTCAAGTCGCGCAAGCAATGAAGACGTGTCCCAGCGGTTGCCACCGATCTTCTGCACTTCCTTGTAGAACTGATCCACAAGCGCTGTGACAGGCAAAAGCGCGCCATTACGGTCAGCTTCCTCCAGGCAGATGCCAAGGTCCTTGCGCATCCAGTCAACGGCAAAGCCGAAATCATATTTGCCCTGATTCATGGTTCCGGTCCGGTTTTCCATCTGCCAGGAACCGGCGGCACCCTTCGAGATCACCGAGATCAGCTTTTCGATATCGAGACCGGCTTTCTTGCCGAAATGGATGCCTTCCGCCAGCCCTTGAACAAGACCTGCGATGCAGATCTGATTGACCATCTTCGCAAGCTGACCGGAGCCAACTGGTCCCATAAGACCAACCATGCGCGCATAAGCATCGATAACCGGTTGGGCGCGCTCGAAAACAGCTTCAGATGCACCGACCATGACGGTTAGCACCCCGTTCTCGGCCCCTGCCTGTCCACCAGAGACTGGCGCATCGATGAAATGAAAACCGCGCTTTTGCGCTTCGGCGTCCAGTTCACGGGCCACCTCGGCGGAGGCCGTCGTATTGTCGATGAAAATTGCATCCTTCTTCATGGTTGAGAAGGCTCCGTCATGGCCGATGGTCACGGAGCGAAGATCGTCATCATTGCCGACACAGGCGAAAACAAAATCCGCATCGCGTACAGCTTCGGCGGGTGTCGCCGCGAAGCTGCCGCCGAACTCCTTGGCCCACTTCTCGGCTTTTGCGGTTGTACGGTTATAAACCGTAACGTCGTGCCCACCTTTGTTCTTAAGGTGACCTGCCATCGGGTAACCCATGACGCCTAAGCCCAGAAAGGCGACTTTAGCGGGTGTCGTCATTCGTTTATTCCTCTGAATAGAGCGCAGCCCGAAAAGTGTGAAACGGTTTTCGGAAAAAATGCGCGTTAATGCAAATAGCTAGAGCGCCGATCTGATTCAGTCAGATCAAAACGCGCTCTAGCTGTAATGAATCAGGTGAGGGGCGTCATAACGGCTGCTTTATAGGCCGGGCGCTGCTTAAGGCGGTCATACCAGTCTTCAAGGTGAGGAAGAGAGGCGCGCGCGATTGGAAACTCGAACCATGCATAAGCATAACAGCCGACGGGAATGTCGCCGATACCGAAATTGTCGCCCGAGAACCAGGGTGAATTCTTGAGACCCTCATTGGCGATCTGCATCGATTGCGCAAGGCCATTCAGGCCTCGTTCCAAAATGGCTGGATCCCGTTCTGCTTCCGGCAGTCGGATCAAGTGCTTCATGACGTCGCTAAAATTGACGTAGAAGGACGCAGAGGCCCAATCCATCCACTTTTCGGCCTGAGCGCGTTTGGCTGGGTCTTCGATCCACAGCGTGCCTTTACCGTAAGCCGCAGCCAGATAGCGCGTGATAGTGTTGGATTCCCAAAGCACGGTGTCACCGTCTTCCAGCAATGGGATTAGTCCGTTGGGATTGCGGGCAAGGTAAACCGGATCTTTCAATCCGCCGAACTGGCCACCGACGTTTATCTGTTCGTATTCGAGATTAAGTTCCCGCGCTGTCCAGAGCGCTTTCTTCACATTCGTGGAATTGATACGACCCCAGATTTTCAGCATGACTCAACCTGTTGCATTGCAGTTGGAAAATGTATTCTAAGCAGATCGCCCCCGGCAGCCGCAAGGCTGCCGGGGGCGATATTTCGGTTTATGTCAATCTGGCAATGTCTAGCGAACGAGATGCCGGGTAAGGCGTCGTTCGAGGAAATCCCAAATGTGTCTCAAACATTCGACGATCAGCAGATAGATGACCGCTGCCCAAAGATAAGTCTGGAAATCGAATGTCCGTGAATAAGCACGACGTGTTTCGCCCATCAAATCAAGCACTGTGATGATAGCGACGATGGCCGAGCCCTTGATCATCAGGATGATTTCATTGCCGTAAGGGCGCAATGCCACGATAAGCGCCTGCGGAAGAATGACCTTCCAGAATGTCACGCGCTTCGAAATGCCAAGCGCCGCGGCACCCTCCCACTGGCCCAGTGCCACGCTCTGAATAGCGCCGCGCAGAATTTCAGCCTGATAAGCTGCCGTGTTGAGCGAAAAGGCCAGAATGGCACAATTCCATGCATCACGGAAAAAGACCCAGAGCCCGATGCTTTCAAGGAAAGGACGGAATGTTCCGAAACCGTAATAAATAAGGAATGTCTGCGCCAGCAGCGGTGTGCCACGGAAGAAATAGACGTAACCGAAGGCAAGTCCGCGCAGCCACCGGTTGCTGGACATGCGTGCGGCCGTAATCGGCAGTGAGAGCAGGGCACCTATGACGATCGATACGGCGACCAGTTTCAGCGTTATCAGAAGCCCGGACCAGTAGCGTGGGCCATAGGTTTCGAACAGATCGATACGCCACGCATTGTAAAGATAGATCGCAAGGCCAGCGAAGAGAAGAAACCAGAGTGCGACGATGATGTGGCCGGCAATGCGCATGCCCGTCCATTGCTTCACCACCGGTGGCGGAGCCATCACTTCGCCTGCAGCGTTGGAAACAGTTTGGCTCATATCATGCACCTCGCGAACGATTGGAGCCTGCATCGGCCCATCGGGCAATGCGGTCGATGAAGTAGGAGGAGATGATTGCGAGAACCAGATAGAGCAGGCAAGCTATGCCGAAGAACAGAAACGGTTCTTTGGTCACGCGTGCCGCAATGGAGGTCTGCCGCAGGATATCGGACAGGGTGATGACCGAAACCAGCGATGTGTCCTTGAGCAGCACCAGCCATAGATTGGCAAGGCCGGGCAATGCGATGCGGATGAGCTGCGGCAGGATCACCTTGCGCATGGTCTGCCAATGCGACAGTCCAACTGCATAACCGCCTTCATATTGCCCGCGCGGGATCGCCCGGAACGCTGAAAGGAAGACTTCGCTCGAATAGGACGAGAAGACGAAGCCCAGCGCTACCATACCAGCGCCGAACGCATTGATTTCGACATTGGCCTCGATGCCGAACATGCTCAAAAGCCGCTGCAGCCCAAGCGAGGCACCGAAATAAACAAGGAAGAGCGTGAGAAGCTCAGGCAGTCCGCGAAAGATTGTGGTGTAGATGTTTGATGCCAGCCGTATCGATGGTTCGCTGGACTGTTTGCCGATGGCTACCAGAAACCCCAAAGCAAGACCGACTGGAAGCGTCGCCAGAGCCAGCGAGACAGTTACCAGAAGCCCCCAAGCAATACTTGCGCCCCAACCATCGGGACCGAAACTCAACAAAGTGGCGTAATGTTCCATGCGCCTATTCTTTTTTTCCTAAAGGCATTCGCCCAGTTCTTATCGCCTGCAAGGTCTTGCGCAGCGAGGTGTGTGCGGCAGCCCGTACAAAATGTTTTGCGCCGATTTGCGGAAAGCAAACCGGCGCATATGTGTCAGCATTGATTAATTTTCGGCACCATAGGCATCAAAGTCAAAGTACTTGTCGTTGATTTCCTTGTACTTGCCGTTTGCGCGGATCGCCTTGATGGCTGCGTTGAACTTTTCAACCAATTCCGGGCGACCCTTCTTGAACGCTACGCCAGCGCCCGGGCCATGGATTTCGATAACCGGTGGGAAAGTGCCGACCATCTTGCAGCAGGCGCCATCTGGTGACTTCAGCCATTCGGCCAGCGTCACACTGTCGTCATTGACGGCGTCGAGACGACCGTTGGCGAGATCGAGACGGTATTCCTCCGCGGTCGGATAAGCCTTGATCGTGCTGTCGGTAAAGGTTTTTTCCGAATAGTTCGAGTGTGTGGTGGAAACCTGAACGCCGATGGTTTTGCCAGCGAGATCTTCCTTGGTCACGCCCTTGATGTCGGTGTCCTTCGGAGCGGCGATGCCGGGAGGTGTGTTGTAATACTTGTTGGAGAAGTCGACCTGCTTCTTGCGCTCATCCGTGATGGACATGGAGGCGATGAAGGCATCGAACTTGCCTGCCTGAAGTGCAGGAATAGCGCCGTCCCATTCCTGGGTGACGAATTCGCACTGTGCCTTCATTTCATCGCAGAGCGCCTTGGCGATATCAACGTCAAAGCCTGAGAGGGTGCCGTCCGGCTTGATGAAGTTGAAGGGAGGATAGGCGCCTTCGGTGCCGATTTTGAGCTTGAGTGGTTCTTCCGCATTTGCAACGCCAGCAGTCATGCTGCCAATCGTGATCGCCAGTGCTGCAACTGATGCTGCAGCGGCTATACGCTTCAATACGCGCATTTTTAGTCCTCTCGTTTGTTCTGGCTGGTTCCCTGATTATTTCTTCTGGTTCAGCCGCTTAAGGGGTAGTCACGACCGTGAAACTTTAAATTGCACGTTTGGTAGCGGATTCCCCCCGCCGCTACCAATAGATGGTTGAGCCGATCATGCGCAATATTTTTTCGCACTCAGGTTGTCGCCATCCGTTCTAGCGACGATATTCCCACCATTTCGAGATGGTTGGCAAGATGTTCAACGCAATTAAATTGTGTGTCTATAACGGGAAATTCTCGGTGTTTTCTGCAATATTCCGCTACTATATGGCGAACCGTATCGTTTATATGCCATATTTTAGAGAATTTCTTAGATAGCCATCTCACGTTCGATGAAATCAGCTATCTTATCAATATCATTGATGCCAAACACGGGCACTTTTTCACCGGGCTGGGGCTGATCACTGGCAATCGCAACGATTGTCGGGTCGTCGACAGAGAGAGCTGGTCCTTCATGCCCTCCTTCGCGGCGCAACTCGATTTTCTTGTGCGTCTCGCGTTTGTATCCTTCGACCAGAACCAGATCACAGGGTGCCAGTTTGGCCGCGATTTCCCAGAGCGAAGGCTCTTCTTCGCCAAGGCCCTCATGCATGATCGCGTAACGCTGCGACGAGACGATAGCGACTTCCGCGGCACCCGCTTTTCGATGACGCCAGGAATCGGTGCCTTCATGATCGATATCGAAATTATGATGGGCATGCTTGATCGTGGCGATACGGTATCCACGCGCGGTAAGGTGTGAGACCAGACGTTCGGTCATCGTCGTCTTGCCGGAGTTTTTCCAGCCGGTGATGCCGAACAGCTTCTGATTCATTCCATTACCTCAGCCAGTTTCTGCGCTGCCAAAAGATCGTCGGGCCGGTTGATATTGAAGAACGGATCATATGTTTCCGGGCTATCGCCAGCGAAGGCAAGCGGAAAATCAAGTGTCTCGAACCCGATATGTTCAGCGAATGCGAAAACGCTCGCCCTGTTTGTGTTTGCGAGCCAGACGGAGAGTTCATCCTTCAGCCCGGTTTCCCATAGTCCGAAAATCGGATGGACGCGGCCAAGGGAGCTGGCGAGAACAACCCGTGCCCCGGTTTCGTTCCGACGCGAGAGAAGGCGCTCAGCAATATCATGAGGCAGGAATGGCGTATCGGCGGCTGTCGTCAGCAGGAGTGAAGTTCCCCGCACCTGCGTCAGCGCGGTCAGAATGCCCACCAGCGGACCGCCATGTTCGGCTGGCAGGTCCTTGATCACCGGCACGCCGAGATCAATCAGGCGGGGATCATCGCTATTCGCATTGATCACAAGGCTTTCGACCTGCGGTTTGATCCGCCTGACGACATGGGAAATGATAGTGCCGGTGTTTCCAAGCGGCTGAAGGAATTTGTCACCAGCGACGCCACCTTCCTGCATACGGCTGGAAAGTCCACCAGCGATGATGGCCCCGGCAATCATGAAGGCTCCACGCCGGTCGGAATTGTTGCAAGCGTACTTTTGTTGCGTTTCCGCTTCTTCAATACGTTCTCGCGATAAACCATGTAGACACCACTCCCGACTACCAGAACCGATCCAGCAATCGTATACATGTCGGGCGCTTCGCCGAAAATCAAAGTGCTGAGACCTATTGCCCAAAGAAGACTGGAATAGCGGAACGGCGAAACAAACGATACTTCACCTTCACGCATCGCCAGAATGATGAAGTGATACCCCACGAGAAGCAGAATGGCAGCAATGGCGATGGCGCCGATTGTAACAGTACCGACAGGCTGCCATCCGCCCATAGGAACTGTCAGTGCGCCACCTGTCAGCATTATCGCGCCCGCCGTCAGTGTGGATAAATAAAGGGTCGGCACGTGTGCAGGCACGCGGCGCGTGGCGATATCGCGTGTGGCGGCAAAACATACACTGGCAAGAAGCACGGCGATGGCGGCAAAGCTCGCAGCTCCGTCCGTTCCGGGCCGGATGATGATAAGGACCCCGATGAAGCCGACCAATATGCATGACCAGCGGCGCCAGCCCACTCTCTCTTTCAGGAAGAGTGCAGCGCCCAGTGTCACGACGAGCGGCGTTGCCTGAAAAACTGCCGAACAGAACGCCTGGGAGAGATGACCGAGGGAATAAATGTAAGTGACGGTGGCCACGACTTCGCTCGCAACACGCAGGATCGTCATCTTTTCAAGCGACAGGCCGCGCAGTGCACCATGTCGCCAGGCCAGAAAACCGATGAGCACCGTCGCGAATATACCCCGGATCAGCATATATTGTCCGCTGTTCATCTCGGTCAGGAGGTATTTTGTGATCGTATCGCCGATGGTGAAGGTGCCCATGGCGAGAAGCATGAAAATACTTGCACGAAAGTTTGCTGACTGCGGCACGATACAGAATCCAGTTTAGGATTCCATACCGTTTTAAAGTCAATCTCGCGACAATTATTTCAGCTTGTCGGCTTTTTTAAGTATAAGCCGATCAGCCGCCGGTAAGACTCATATGGCGTGCCACAGCAGGGCGATTGTGATCGCGGTCGATGATGAAGTCATGACCTTTGGGCTTGCGCGAAATGGCTTCGTCGATAGCCTGGCTGAGCAGCAGATCGTTTTCACTTTCCCGCAAGGCTTTGCGTAGGTCAGCATCGTCGTTCTGGCCGAGGCACATATAGAGCATGCCGGTGCAGGTAAGCCGAACGCGATTGCAGCTTTCGCAGAAATTATGGGTCATCGGTGTGATGAAACCGAGCCGTCCGCCTGTTTCGGCAATCGTCACATAACGGGCAGGGCCGCCCGTGCGGTAAGGGATATCGGAAAGCGTGAACTGTTGCGACAGATCCTCGCGTAGCTGTGAAAGTGGCAGATACTGGTCGGTACGGTCGAACTCGATCTCGCCCATCGGCATTGTCTCGATGAGCGTCATGTCCATGCCGCGACCATGGGCCCAGCGTATCAGCTCGGGAATTTCGCGGTCGTTGAAATCCTTCAACGCGACTGCATTGATCTTGACGTGGATACCGGCGCGCTGGGCTGCTTCTATGCCCTCGAGAACGCGAGGGAGATCGCCCCAGCGGGTAATCCCATGGAACTTTTGGGGATCGAGCGTGTCCAGCGAGACATTGATGCGCCGCACACCGCACTCTGCCAGTTCGTCGGCAAAGCGTGAAAGTTGCGATCCATTCGTGGTCAGAGTCAATTCATCGAGCGCGCCTGATTTCAGATGGCGCGACAACTGCCGGATCAGGTGCATGATATTCTTGCGCACCAAAGGCTCGCCACCGGTCAGGCGCAGCTTCCTGACACCCTTTTCGATAAAGGCGGTGCAGAGCCGATCCAGTTCCTCAAGCGTCAGCAAATCCTTTTTGGGCAGGAACGTCATATGTTCCGCCATGCAATAGGTGCAGCGGAAATCACAACGATCCGTCACTGAAACGCGAAGATAGGTAATGGCACGCCCGAAAGGATCGATCATGGGTCCATTCGGGGAAACAAGTGGCCGGGCTTGGTTTGTGTGCATCATTAAGCCGTTGTTTCCACATGATGCAGAGGGATATCCGCATCGTTTATCTAGAAATAGGATCTGCGGGCTCCATTGTCCAGTTTCGCGCGCGTGAAGCTCTTTCAATAATGGCGGTAACTATTGCGATATTTTAGCGCGGGGCCTATCAAAAGCTGGCAAAGAACCAAGCTGGAGAATGGTGATGAGTGACGTCTGGCCGACTGAATTGCGTGTTTCGCATGACCGCAGGCTGCTGACTGTGGCGTTCGACGATGGCCAGAAATTCGAACTGACCGCAGAATTGCTGCGAGTCTTGTCGCCTTCAGCGGAAGTGCAGGGGCATTCGCCGGAACAGCGCGTGACTGTTGGCGGCAAGCGCAATGTCGAAATCATGAAGATGGAACCCGTCGGCAACTACGCCGTCCGCATCACTTTCGATGATATGCACGACACCGGCCTGTTCTCGTGGACCTACCTCCACAAGCTCGGCACCGAAAAGGACGCGCTGTGGCAAACCTATCTCGATGAGCTTGCCCAGAAGGGCCTGAAGCGGGATCGCTGATCCGGCTTCCAGCCTATTCCTTTTCCAGCATTTCGGATATGCGCCGCATCACATCGCCCATCGAATTGCATTGCGCGGTTGTCGATTGCGCCATGACGCGATCGATCAGTTCTGTATAGACCGTCAGCGCATGTCCCAAAAGCTTTTCGCCCTTTGTGGTCAGCGTCAGCCGCATCACGCGCTTGTCTGCCGGGTCGCCTTCGCGCACCAGCAAGCCGCGCTTCTCAAGCTTCGGCAACAGCATTGTGATGTTGGAACGTCCGACGAGAATGCGACGTGCAAGATCGTGTTGGGATTCGCCCGGATGGCGATAAATATTCATCAGTACATCGAGGTCGGCGATCTTGAGATCAAAGGCCGACAGCCCCTGGGCGAGGGCGCGTTCCACCGCCTTGCCGGCACGCGCAACGGCGATCCAGTTCTTGAAACGCGGGTTGTCCCACGGCAGCTTCGAAGTCTTGTCTTGCATTTTGTTCATTCTTGTACAATTATTTGTTCATGATTGAACATAATTGAGGCCCTGTCATGACATCGTTTTCTTTGCAGGTTACGCGATTCGGCCTGGGTGTGCTTGGGCGCATTGATGCCGATAAGGCAGGCCGCGCCGCGTTCAGGATTTTCTGCCGAACGCCAAGCCGCAAACCGAAGACCAAGGCTTATGCAGCGCGGCTTCAACGGGCGAGCAAAGATCTGAATCAAGCAAAACGGCTTGATCTGATTATCGATCGCGGGCTTGTCGCGACTTATCTGTTCGAGCCCGATACTTATGTGGGAAGAACATCGCTCGTGGTCCATGGCTGGGGATCACGCACAGCAGATATGATGACGATCATTCGCGAGCTTGTCGCGCGTGGCGAGCGGGTTGTTTCCATCGATCTGCCGGGGCATGGCGCATCGTCTGGCCGCACCCTCAACATGATACAGGCAATCGCTGCCGTCGATGTAGCCTGGCGCCAGTATGGCCCGTTCGATGCAATGATCGGTCATTCCTTCGGCGGCGCGGTCATCGTCAATGCGGCCGCGGGCTCTCTTGGCTGTTATCGGTCGCACCGTCCGGCAAAGCTGGTGACGATTGCTTCACCGCATTCGATGGCAGGTGTGTTCGACGGTTTCGGAAAAGTGCTTGGGCTGGGTCGGGATGTGCGCAATGCAATGAAGGAACAGGTACGTTATCTCGCAGCGCGTCCGATCACTGACTTCGACACCGACGTGCATTTGCGCCGCATGACGATTCCGACGCTCGTCATCCATGCTCATGACGATAAGGAAGTGCCCGCCATCTGTGCGGAAATGGCCGGTAAGGCAGGCTCTCATGTCAAGGTGCACTGGGCGGATGGCCTCGGACATCGCCGCATCATCGCAAGTGCCGAAGTGGCATCGCTGGTGGCGGATTATCTTGATGATGCCCCAAGGTTAAGGCTGGTTGCCTGACTTCCCTTGCGGGCAAACCAGTTTCTCCCAGCCTGCCATCGCCCCCAGTGCCGTTGCGGTGAGGTCGTCTCGCGTTCCGCCGTCGCGCGCGAGAATGGACATGCCGTTTTGAACCGTTGCGTAAAAGGTTGCGATCGCCTCACAATTAACGGATGCGGCAATGTCGCCCTCTCGAATACTGCGTTCAAGCCGCTTTTTCAGGATTTCGATATTGGACTGACGGCGATTGCGCAGCATCGCGCAGACGTTTTCGCTCGAATGCGTTCGATGCAGCGCATCGAGCGCGATCATGCAGCCGCGCGGCACGGAGTCCTGACAGTAGGAGTCTATCGTCGCGAACAGGAACTTCTCGAAAGCTTCACGGACATCGGGCGTTTCATCCAGTGTCGACCAGATTTCAATGCCGACTTCACCGGCATAGAGGGCAAGGGCCTCCAGATAGAGCCCTTCCTTGCTTCCGAAGGCTGCATAGAGACTGGGAGCATTGATGCCCATGGCGGTCGTCAGATCGGCCAGCGACGATCCATCGAAACCTTTTTCCCAGAATATGAACATTGCAGCACGGAGGGCTGTTTCGCGGTCGAATCTGCGGGGGCGTCCTTTTTCTGCCACGTCTGAACCTTTCTGTATCGATCATTAAATAAATCGCTTGACGGTTCTACGCAAGCCTGTCAGCAATTATGTATCAATCGATACAGAAAGGAAATGGCATGCCATCTGAATCTCTGAACGGAAAGGTTGCCTTCGTTACCGGCGGAAGTCGCGGCATTGGTGCAGCAATTGCGCACCGGCTCGCAAAAGATGGCGCAGCAGTTGTCGTCACCTATGTGAACGGCAAGGAAAAAGCCGACGCCGTGGTTTCCGAAATTGTAGCAAACGGCGGCAAGGCGCTGGCACTGAAGGCCGACAATCGCGACGCCGATCAGATCGCCGCTGCGATCGAGAAAACAGTCAAGGATTTCGGCCGTCTTGATATACTGGTCAACAGCGCCGGCATCTGGCATGCGGCCCCACTCGAAGAGGTGACGCTTGCCGACTTTGATGATGTGATGGCTGTGAACTTCCGCGCTGTCTTTGCCGCCGTTTCCGCAGCCGCTTCGCATCTCGGCGCTGGCGGGCGCGTTATCACCATCGGCTCTAATCTCGCCGAAAGCGTGCCGTGGCCAGGTATCAGTCTTTATGCGGCAAGTAAGGCGGCTCTGATCGGTTTGACGAAAGGTCTGGCGCGCGATCTCGGTCCGAAAGGCGTCACGGTCAATGTCGTACAGCCCGGCTCCACCGATACGGACATGAATCCGGCGGCTGGCGAGCATGCCGAACAGCAACGTGAACTTATCGCAACTGGCAGCTTCGGTTCACCTGACGATATCGCAAGCCTGGTTGCCTGGCTTGCCAGCGCCGAGGGGCGCTTCGTATCGGGAGCTTCGCTCACCATCGATGGCGGCACAAACGCCTGAAACTAAAAGGGCGGCTCGCGCCGCCCTTTGTTTTTTAACCCAGATTGAGTTCCTTGAAGAAATCATTACCCTTGCCGTCGATGACGATGAAGGCCGGGAAATCTTCCACTTCGATACGCCAGATCGCTTCCATACCGAGTTCCGGATATTCAACGACTTCGACCTTCTTGATGCAATCCTGTGCCAGACGGGCAGCCGGACCGCCGATGGAACCCAGATAGAACCCGCCATGCTGACCGCAGGCTTCGCGCACCTGACGCGAACGGTTGCCCTTTGCGAGCATGACCATCGAACCACCAAATGACTGGAACTGGTCCACATAGGAATCCATGCGGCCCGCCGTGGTCGGTCCGAAAGAGCCGGAGGCATAACCTGCAGGCGTCTTGGCCGGACCGGCATAATAGATCGGGTGGTTCTTGAAGTAATCCGGCATGGCTTCGCCGTTTTCAAGCCGCTCGCGAATCTTGGCATGTGCCAGATCGCGCGCCACGATGATCGGACCGGAGAGCGACAGACGCGTCTTGACCGGATGCTTCGACAGTTCCTTGAGAATGTCCTGCATCGGCTGGTTGAGGTCGATCTTGACCACGTGCGACGACAGCTTTTCTTCGTCGATATCCGGCATGTATTTGGCCGGATTGGTTTCCAGCTTTTCAAGAAAGATACCGTCCTTGGTGATCTTGCCCTTGGCCTGACGATCCGCAGAGCAGGAAACGCCGATGCCGATCGGCAGCGAAGCGCCGTGGCGCGGCAGACGAATGACGCGGACGTCATGGCAGAAATATTTGCCGCCGAACTGCGCGCCTACGCCGAGAGACTGCGTCAGTTTGTGGATTTCGGCTTCCATTTCGAGGTCGCGAAAAGCATGGCCGGTTTCGGAACCCTTTGTCGGGAGGCTGTCCAGATAACGTGTCGAGGCGAGCTTGACCGTCTTCAGGTTCATTTCAGCCGAAGTGCCGCCGATGACGATTGCCAGATGATATGGCGGGCAGGCGGCTGTGCCGAGGCTCAGGATCTTGTCCTTGAGGAAGTCGATCATGCGGTCGTGCGTCAGCAGCGACGGTGTGCCCTGATAGAGAAACGTCTTGTTGGCCGAGCCGCCGCCCTTGGCAACGAAAAGGAATTTGTAGGCGTCTTCGCCTTCTTCGTAGATATCGATCTGGGCGGGCAGATTGTTCTTGGTGTTCTTCTCCTCGAACATCGAAAGAGGCGCAAGCTGCGAATAACGCAGGTTCTTCTTGTTATAGGCATCGAGAACGCCAGCACCCAGAGCATCGGCATCGCCGCCTTCGGTCCAGACGCGACGACCCTTCTTACCCATGATGATCGCCGTGCCGGTATCCTGACACATGGGCAGTACGCCGCCAGCGGCGATATTGGCATTTTTCAGGAGGTCGTAAGCGACGAAACGGTCATTGTCCGTCGCTTCCGGATCTTCGAGAATATGGGCAAGCTGTTGCAGATGACCGGGGCGCAGCAGATGGTTGATGTCGGCAAAAGCCGTTTCCGAAAGCAGGCGAAGCCCTTCCGGATCTACGGTCAGGACTTCCTGCCCCTTGAAACTATCGACAGAGACATGATCGGAAGTCAGCTTGCGGTAGGGGGTGTCGTCTTCACCAAGAGGAAAAAGATCGGCGGCGCTTGCTTCTGCCATCGTGGTACCTCGCTTGCTTGCCAGTTGCGCCTGCCGGACAACGTCATCGTTTCCGGACTGCGCGATAACAGGTTGATCGAAGCTCCGAGGACGGGCATCGGAGCCATAGTCTGCGGGGCTTTTAGCGCGATGTGGAGGGGATGCCACTGCGTCACTTTGTTCATTTGGGTCTTCCGGCAGATCTCCCCGGAAGATGCCTCAAACAATTGTGATAAACGCAAAACAGAAAATTGCTTCAGAAAACATTAGCGTTAAAAGTTTCTAAACGAGATTCATAAATTCTGTGCGCGAGATTCGGACGGTTTCGCTTTTTAGCGAACGCATCAACTTTGGCGGTTTGAAATGCAGTTTTCCAAACACTCGCAGATGGATGAGAAGAGCATCGCTGGGCGCGGACTGAATATCCGTCGCGCGGCTGCACTGGCTCTGGCAGCTTCGGTGTTTCTCCCGGCGGCACAGGCTCAGGCCGCAAACTCGCTGCTGGAACTCTTCCAGCAGCGTCGACAGCAGCAGGCGCAGCCTGTCCAGCCGCAGGTAGCCCCTCCTACGGCACCCGTTGCTCCCAACACCGTTTCTGCCCCTCGTGCCGCCGTGCGCAGCCTTCCGCCAGCCCAGCGCGTGACGGTCAAGGGACCGCAGATTTACGACTATAAACCAGATACTCTGGTCAACATCGACTTCAGCGCGCTCGATATGCAGGTGACGGCGGCAACCGAGCCGGCCACTGTCGATCCACTGACATCCGGCATGTCGCCGATCCGTCCTCAAGTGCGCGATGAAACGCCGGGCGAGCGCGCATTCGATGCGGCGACGGATTATCTGAAATCCATCAACGTCAAAGCCGAGAAAGAAATCGCCCAGGCGATTGTGGATTATTATTCACATCAGCGCTCGTTCATCTGGTCTGCCGATGACAAGGTGCTTGATCGCGCCAAGAATGTCGCGGCCTTCTTTGCCCGCGCCGATGAAGACGGGCTCAACCCCGATGAATATGCAGTCACGATTCCGGCTGACAATTTCGACGCTACCGCCGAATCCGAGCGCCAGCAGAAGCTCGCCGAGTTTGAAATTCGCATGTCCGCCCGCGCGTTGCGCTATGCCATCGACGCAGGCGAGGGGCGTGTGATCGCCGACCGCCTCAGCGGCTTCCACGATCTGCCACGCGACCGCGTCGATCCGAAGACTGTCCTGGAACGGCTGGCCTCGGAAAGCGATCCGGCCGCCTATCTGCATGGTTTCCAGCCGAACAATGCGCAATATACGGCATTGAAGCGCGAACTGGCGAATACCGAGCCGCCGTCTGCAGAACCTATCCGCATCTCGCTGAATGGCATCATCAAGCCGGGCGATACCAATGACCAGCTCAGCAAGATCGTCGCCCTGATTGCGAGACATGCGCCTGCCAGTTACCTGGCAGAGCACAAGCAAGTGTTGGATACGCATGCAAACGGCGATGTCTACGACCCGGAACTCGTCGCGGCGATCAAGGATTACCAGAAGCTTTCCGGCGGCGCACCTGACGGCGTCATCGGTCGCAATACTCTTTCCGCCCTTCAAGGCGAGCAAACTTCTATCAAGCGCGACCGTATCCTTTATTCCATGGAGCGCCTGCGCTGGCTGCCCCATGATCTTGGCACGCGTTACGTCATGGTTAACCAGCCCGCCTACCGCGCAGAATATTTCGAGGACGGAAAAGAAAAGCTGGCCATGAATGTGGTTATCGGCTCTCCGACCCACCAGACCTACTTCTTCTACAACAAGGTGCAGACGGTCGTTTTCAATCCGTCATGGGGTGTACCGCGTTCGATCATCCTGAACGAAATGCTGCCCAAGGTCATGCGCGATACGAGCTACCTCGATCGCAATGGCTACGAAGTTTATGCGGGCGGCAAGAAGATTTCGGCCAGTGCCGTTAACTGGAGCGCGGTTGCTGCGGGCAAAGCCCATGTCGGCATCCGTCAGAAACCGAGTCTCGACAATGCTCTTGGCGAGCTCAAGATATTGTTTCCAAACACGCATGATATCTACATGCATGACACCCCGGCCAAATCCTATTTCAGCCGTGACATGCGCGCGTTGAGCCACGGCTGCATTCGTCTGGAGCGACCACGCGACATGGCGGCGGCTGTTCTGGGAACATCCGTGACGGATCTCGAAAAATATTTCGGCAAGAACGAACGAGGCATCAAGGTCAAGGACCCCGTGCCAGTCTACATTTCCTATTTCACGGCATGGCCGGAAGCGGATGGAAAAGTTCACTATTACGGCGATGTCTACGACCGTGATTCCGGATTGCAGAAAGCTTTCGACAAGACTGCAGGTTCGCGTCTCGCAGCTCTCTGAAATCCTTTCCATATCGATGTAGAACGGCAATCATTCATCAAGTGATTGCCGTTCTTGTTTGATCCGTAGCTTTTGTTCGAATGATTTGAAATCTCTATGGGAACAGGCTCGCGAGACGCTTGACTCATGCAGCCGCAGGCCAGTATATCCGCACCACCTTGATTGAGCATGGCTCATCGGGCGTGTAGCTCAGCGGGAGAGCACTCCCTTCACACGGGAGGGGTCACAGGTTCAATCCCTGTCACGCCCACCATTAAATCCTTTTTCCATAGAAATAATTTGTGCGGTCTATTTCATTCGCCGGATATGCGTCGTCTCCGCCGCAGTTCTTGTTCATTCTTATCCCGCAGGATCAGACCGTTCATATCTCCAAAGCATGACACATGCGGCGATCACTACCGCAGACGTCAACACGCCTATGACAATAGAAAAGAGGATCATAGCATTACCCCTGCCACCTAATTTTTTTGATTGGGCGTGAGAATGACCGAGGAAAACAACTTCGTCAGGTCTGCAATGACGAATCAACATCCCGTGCATTTGAATTGACGAGTCACGCATTGACGCCTTCCCGTGGAAGGTATGCCATGACCAGCACCCATTCTGATGGTGCTTGCTGATAGTATCGGCTATTAGCGCCGGTTTCGGCACAAGCATTGTTGTAAAACTATGGTGGTCTCCAGTCCATGTTTCCAGCGACTGAAACAGTGACCAATCGGTCGCGTTTCTTCTTATGATGTAACACCAGCTTGCGCTGTGGCTTTAGGTGGACGAAAACCTGTTCGAATTTGGCTGGTTCCGGCAGGCTTGGCTTGTTGTCACGGTTGTCTTCACTATCTATAGCCCGGAAAGTAGTGTGGATGACGGTGAGAATGATGAGTTTGGATGCCTATAGTTCGATGACAGAAACGAAGCCTTTTTCGGTTCCTGCAAATGAAGTCGAACGACTGGAAAGCGTCCGCAGTCTGGTTTCAGTGACGAGCCTTGGGCTGCCTGAACTGGATACGCTTGTATCGCTTGTGAAAGATGTTTTTGGCGTCAGCACAGCTGCTCTCAACATCGTCGACGAGGACTGGCAGCGCGTTGCTGCCAATGCGGGCGAAAAGGTCAGTAGCTGTCCGCGCGAGCTGACCGCGTGCACGTTTGTCGTGGAAAGCGGCAAACTTTTCGTCATCGAAAACATGGTCGAAAACGACTTCTTCTGCGCAATGCCCTATGTGACCGGCGAACCGCGTTTCCGCTTCTATGCAGGTGCGCCGGTCTCTATAGAGAACGGGTTAATCGTAGGCTCCTTATGCATTCTCGATAATGCGCCCAGACAGCTTTCTGATACAGAGCGCACCAAGCTCGAGGACTTTGCCCGCGTTGCAAGTGGATTGTTGCGCCTGCAGAAGACGAACAAATTTCTTAACGATGATTCCACCGCTCTCAAACGCCTCGCACTGACAGACCGGTTGACCAAGCTTTATAACCGCGGGGCACTGACCGAACTCGCCGTTCCGCTGATCGAAAAAGCGTTGCAGCAGGGCAAACCCATTGGTGCCCTGCTGATCGATCTCGATCGGTTCAAGGCAGTCAATGATACTTACGGTCATTTGATGGGCGACACGCTTCTGATTGAGGCGGCACGACGTCTGCGCTCTGCATTGAGGGAAACCGATATTCCAGTGCGTGTGGGCGGTGACGAATTTGCCGTCATTCTTCCCGATGACGACTGCCGGGAAAATATAGAGTTAGTTGCAGGAAAGGTTGTCGAAGCTTTTCGCGAGCCCTTTGTCATTCACGGCGTCAATCTTGATGTCTCGGCAAGCGTCGGCGCTGTTCTCGCACCGCGCGACGGCTCATCGCCCGAGGCGCTGGCCCGCAATGCGGATATCGCGCTCTATGCAGCGAAAGGCAAAGGACGAAATTGCTATAGCATTTTCAGTGAAAATCGGGACAATATATAATAAAAACAAATAGTTATAATGTTTTTCACGATTCCAGTTCAACCATATTAGAGCATTTCCAGCAAAAGTGCGAAGCGGTTTTGCGTCGGATAATGCGTGAAAACAAATAGATAGAGCGGTTCCGACGATTCCATTTAAACCGGAACCGCCCTAGAAGGCCCGGACTGTCGAACAGTCCGGGCCTTCATGTCCTTACGTCCAGTCGTCAATCGAGGACGTAGCAAGCCTTGGCCTTGCCGCGTGCCGGATCGCCGAATGCGCGGTTATCACACCGAACGCCATTGCGGAAGACGCCTTCCGTGAACCGGCCATTTGCGCCATAGCGGACGCGCTTGCGACCGTAGAAATCGCAGAATCCACCTTCCTTGGCGCAGCGACTCCAATCGCGATCATTGTCGTCATACCGGTCGGGGCGACCGGGGCGATCAGGACGGCCTGGCCGATCCGGCCTGTCCCAACGATCCTGTACGACGAAGGAGCAGCTTTTCTTTTTGCCGGGCGCCGGATCACCGAAGACCCTGTTCGAGCAGGTAACCTGCGGTCGGTCGATGAAGCGCGACGTATTCTGTCCGCCTGTTCCATAGACCACTTCAGCCGGATAAGGCAGTTGGCAGACCCCATTTTCGCTTGCGCAGCGCTGCAACTGGGCTGCAGATGCCTGCGTAACAAATGGACCGAAGGCGGTCACAAAGCCACCAAGACATAATGAAGCAACAGTCGTTTTGAGTGCAGGTATCATGATGATTCCCTCTGATATAGATGAAATATGCTTTAGTTCCGATATCTTGAATAGAGGATGAATGCGTAACCCGTAAAAAGCTGCAAGGCTGCAACATCCAATCGAAATTTGCGAATGTTCACGAAGCCGAACTTGTGTGGGGTCGACAATCGTTTCCTGCTCTGGTTTGCTTGCAGTCGGAGTGAGTATCCGAAATGCGTCATCTACCTTTCAGTTTCAAATCGATCGTCATTATTCTGGTGGCTATGATTGCTGCCGGGTTTTATGTCGGCCACAAAACGAAGGAAGTGCGCGAGACGTCGCTCATTCAACGTACCGTTCCTGCGGAAGCCGACATATAATCCCGGCTTAAGGCAGCTTCCTTTCCTGTAGATTTCATGAAATGAGAGTGAAGCACTCACGTTCACTCTTCGGAAGGCTGCACCCATGCACGGCGAATACAAAGTCCACGGCGGAAAACTTGTCGTTGTCGATCTGGAGGTTCGTGACGGTCGTCTGAGCGATGTGCAGGTGGCGGGTGATTTCTTCCTTGAGCCTGATGAGGCTCTGGAGGATATCCGCAACGCTATCGATGGTCTTTCGGCCGATGCGTCGTCGGAGCAGATTGCCGATGCGGTGAGGGCAGGCCTGCGGCCCGACGCCATGATGCTCGGCTTCAGCCCGGAAGCGATTGCGATTGCCGTCCGGCGTGCCTTGGGTGTTGCGCGCACATGGCGGGACTTTGAATGGCAGATAGTTGAAATGCCTGCTGTTTCACCCGCCATGCATCTCGCGCTGGACGAGGTTCTGGCGCAGGAAGTTGCCGCAGGACGTCGCGCGCCGACATTGCGCTTCTGGGAATGGGAACGCCCGGCAATCATCATCGGCGCGTTCCAGTCACTGCGCAACGAAGTCGATATGGAAGCAACACGGGAATTCGGTGTCGAAACCGTCCGTCGCGTTACCGGCGGCGGCGCCATGTTCGTGGAGCCAGGCAGCACCATCACCTATTCGCTCTATGCGCCCGGCGAGCTGGTGCGTGACATGAGTTTTGCCGATTCCTATGCATTTCTGGACGATTGGGTGCTGAAAGCACTCAATTCGCTCGGCATCGACGCTTTCTACAAGCCACTCAACGACATTTCGAGTTCCAAGGGCAAGATCGGCGGCGCGGCGCAAAAACGCTTTTCCAGGGGAACTGTCCTCCATCACGTCACCATGGCCTATGACATGGATGCCGAGAAAATGGTGAAGGTTCTACGCATCGGGCGCGAAAAGCTGAGCGACAAGGGCACGGCAAGCGCAGTCAAGCGCGTTGATCCGGTGCGCAGCCAGACCGGACTGCCACGCGAAGAAGTTATCAAGCGTATGAAGGACACTTTTGTGTCGTTGAATGGCGGTGTGAGCAGCAAGATTACGCCGGAAGAATATGCGGCTGCGGAAAAGCTTGTGGTCGAAAAATTCTCGACCCGGCAATGGCTGCACAACATTCCATGACTTGAACGGCGCTGTTCAATCGCGAAGCGGGGTGACTTGCCGGTGCCGCCGTGGCATAGGGAGGCCGCAACGCGATCCCCTTACACTCCACACCATCTTGCAAAGTCCTCCCGTTCCATGATCCGCATCGACAATATCAGCAAGTCCAACAGCCACCGCATTCTCTTTATCGAGGCTTCCGCCGCTTTGAACCGTGGCGAAAAGATCGGCCTTGTCGGTCCCAATGGTGCAGGCAAAACGACCCTGTTTCGCATGATTACCGGCGATGAACAGCCGGATGAAGGGCAGGTCGGCGTCGAAAAGGGCGTGACAGTCGGTTATTTCGACCAGAATGTCGGTGAGATGGGTGGTCGATCCGCCGTTGCGGAAGTGATGGAAGGTGCGGGCCCTGTCAGCGTGGTTGCAGCAGAACTCCGCGAGCTGGAAGCCGCAATGGTCGATCCGGACCGCATGGACGAGATGGACGCGATTATTGAACGCTACGGTGAAGTGCAGGCGCGCTACGAGGAGCTCGATGGCTATGGTCTGGATGGCCGTGCACGCGAGGTTCTGGCAGGTCTCAGCTTCTCGCAGGAAATGATGGATGGCGATGTCGGCAAGCTCTCCGGCGGCTGGAAAATGCGTGTCGCGCTGGGGCGTATTCTGCTGATGCGCCCGGACGTAATGCTGCTCGACGAACCGAGCAACCATCTGGATCTCGAAAGCCTCATCTGGCTGGAAGCATTTCTCAAGAACTATGACGGCGCGTTGCTGATGACCTCGCACGACCGCGAGTTCATGAATCGCATCGTGACCAAGATCATTGAAATCGACGGTGGCTCGCTCACAACCTATTCCGGCGATTATGCCTTCTATGAGGGCCAGCGGGCGCTGAATGAAAAGCAGCAGCAGGCCCAGTTCGAACGCCAGCAGGCCATGCTTGCCAAGGAAATCAAGTTCATCGAGCGCTTCAAGGCGCGCGCTTCCCATGCTTCTCAGGTACAAAGCCGTGTAAAGAAGCTGGAGAAAATCGACCGCGTGGAACCGCCACGCCGCCGTCAGACGGTCGCCTTCGATTTCGCACCCGCGCCGCGTTCGGGTGAAGACGTCGTCAGCTTCAAGGGCGTGCACAAAACCTATGGAAGCCGCACGATCTATGACGGTTTGGATTTCATGGTTCGCCGTCGCGAACGCTGGTGCATCATGGGCATCAACGGTGCGGGAAAATCGACGCTGCTGAAACTGGTTGCAGGGGCTGCTGAGCCGGACAAGGGCAACGTCAATATCGGCGCCAGCGTCAAGCTCGGCTATTTTGCACAGCATGCGATGGATGTGCTCGACGGCGACGCAACGATACTGGAATGGCTGGAAGAGCGTTTTCCAAAGGCAGGCCAAGCGCCGCTTCGCGCTCTCTCTGGCTGCTTTGGATTTTCCGGCGACGATATCGAAAAGAAATGCCGTGTGCTGTCGGGCGGCGAAAAGGCGCGTCTGGTCATGGCGGCAATGCTGTTCGATCCGCCGAATTTCCTCGTTCTTGACGAACCGACCAACCATCTTGATCTCGATACGAAGGAAATGCTCATCAAGGCGCTGGCTTCCTATGAGGGCACAATGCTGTTCGTATCGCACGATCGGCATTTCCTTGGCGCGTTGTCGAACCGCGTTCTGGAACTGACGCCGGACGGCATTCATCAATATGGCGGTGGTTATACGGAATATGTGGAGCGCACGGGGCAGGAGGCTCCGGGGTTGCGTTCGTAACGTGTTTGTTCTGGCACGCATCTTAGCCGGAAACCGTTTCACACTTTTCGGGATGTGCTTTAACGGCAAAATTTGCGTCGCTTAATCAAAATAAGCCATTGATGCACATGCGCGGTTCAGTTAGAAACGCGCATGAAAAGGCTTCGAGCCTTCCGGCGATGCACCCGTAGCTCAGCTGGATAGAGTGCTGCCCTCCGAAGGCAGAGGTCACAGGTTCGAATCCTGTCGGGTGCGCCATTTATTTCGATATCGCCGTTAGCCATGCTGCTCATTTGGGGCAACATCTGGCCGTGTTGCAGCCGCCGTTGACGACGTGGTAAAGATATCCAATCCGGCTGCGCCATCCGCCTTTTGCATCGAATATGACTCGAAGTGTACCGAAGACCGGGAAAGACGAAATATTTCTTTGCTTCAACTGCGTTGGTGTACCCATTTGGAGAACCGTTATGCTGAGAAATTTATCGGTCGCGGCGATCAGTATTCTGATGCTCGCAAGCTTCGAGCATTCAGCGTCTGGCGCCTCTATCGGCGCGGGCAACCCCTATCCTGTCAGCGAATATACATGCGAGGATGGCACACATCTGGCAGTGCGTCTTTTCGGTGATCGTGCTTCGGTATCCGTCAACGGGGCCGCTGCTGTCGATCTGCCCGCCATGGGCCAGGAAGGAACCACCTATTCGAACGGCAGGCAAACACTGACCATCGTGCAAGGACGTCTATCCTGGGGCGTTGGCCGAGCCGTTCCTTCCGCATGTACCGGCGGCTGAGCGTTTCGTTTCGCTGCCTGTCTGAAGCGCATCCTCAACTGCTTCACCTTTCTTGAAAAGACGTTGTGCAAGCTCTGTAGAACCATCTATTGATGATGATGGGGGAGAAATCATAACGAGTCGGCACTTCGCAATGACGATTGTGAATCTTCCCCTTTGCAAGGGCTGAACCGGAAGACCAATTCTGGAACCAGTCAAACTAAAATGGGAGGACTTGGAATGCGCGTTTTAAAGCGTATCGCTGTGGCAGCTTCGATTGTGGGGATCGTGGCCACGACGGGTGGTTTGGCAATTGGCACTGCAAATGCCGACGAGCCGCTGAAACTTGTAATCGGAACAGAAGGCGCATATCCGCCGTTCAATTTCACCAATCCTGATGGCTCGTTGTCGGGCTTCGATGTCGATATCGCAAGAGCGCTTTGCGAGGAAATGAAAGCCGAGTGCACATTCATTACCCAGGAGTGGGATGGCACCATTCCGGCACTGCAAGCCGGCAAATTCGACGCTTATGTTTCTTCCATGTCGATCACGGACGAGCGCAAGAAGCAGGTCGACTTCTCCAACAAATACTACAACACACCTCCCGGCATTGCGGTGCCCAAGGATAGCGATATCAAGGGTGTGACCAAGGAAGACCTTGCCGGCAAGACGATCGGTGTTCAGGTGTCTACGACACACGCAAATTATGCCGAACACGCTTTCACCGACAGCACGATCAAGGCCTATCCGACAGCCGAAGAATATCGGCTTGATATGGCCAATGGCCGCCTTGATGCCGTCAACGACGACAGTGTAACGCTGAGCGAGTGGCTGAAGACGCCGGATGGCGCCTGCTGCAAGATGGTCGGCACCTATCCGTCGGATGACAATATCCATGGCGTCGGCGTCGGCGTTGCCTTGAAGAAGGGCCGTCCAGAACTGGTTGAAAAGTTCAACAATGCCATCAAGGCAATCCGCGCGAACGGCAAGTACAAGGAAGTCAACGACAAGTATTTTGATTTCGACGCCTACGGCGCTGAAAACTGACCAGACAAGAAGGAAAAGGCTGGTTCGCATCGAGCGAACCAGCACAGCCTTGCCAGGCTCTCGAATCTTTTCAGAATACTGAATATCTCATCGCCGCCCAATTCGGGCGGCTTAGAGCGCGCTTCGATCTGATTGAATCAGATCGCTGCCCTAAGTGTTTGTTTTAACGCACATCTTTTCCCAAAGCCGTTTCACACTTTTCGGGATGTGCTCTAACTTTTAAGAAAGCTCGTGAAGGTGTCCGGTTGTTCAGGCGTAAAACCAAGGGAACGATAGTTCGACAGATAGTGTAAAACCATCACAACGGGCGGAATAGAAATTTATATATTTACCGGTTATTTGTTGGCATTGAGAATTTTGCTGTCAGCAAGGAGAATGTCTGATCTTCCAGCGCAAGGAGGTCAAGATGTATTGGATATTGTGCCTGACTGCTTGGGGCACCATATTTGCTGCAACTTCTTCATTTTATTGCCGGGACATTCCGCTGTTATCTTACGCCGCCTCGAACGGGTGTATTTGCGATAAGAACCGCCAGCCGGTTTCGATCTGTCTGGATATCTGTCAGTGGACGAACTGAGATTATTTGAGCAATGTAACAGGCACGGGAGTTCAAATGCGGCCAGACAATCTCGTCATTCGTGCGGTTGAAGCCACAGATGCCGAAGGCCTCACCGGTTTGCAAAACATGCCGGGATTCCGGTTCGGTACATTACGCACCCCGTTCCAACGCCTCGATATCACGAAGAAATGGCTGGAGTCGCTCGGTCCGGAAGCAACGGTAATCGTTGCCACTATCAATGAAGTGATTGTTGGAAATGCTGCCTTGGTGCGACACAGAGGACGACGGAGCCATGCAGCAGATATCATATTAGGCATACATGACGATCATGTCGGCAAGGGTATCGGCACAGCACTGATGAGCGAGCTGATCGATGTCGCCGACAACTGGCTCGGTCTGAAGCGGCTTGAACTGACCGTTTATGTCGATAATGCCGCCGCAATCCGGCTCTATGAGAAGTTCGGTTTCGTTTCGGAAGGTCTTCGGAAAAAAGATGCCTTCAGAGCCGGTGCGTTTGTCGACTCACTGGCGATGGCCAGGCTCAATTTCTGAAGTATTTCTCTCGAAATTGAGAGCCGTATGTGAGCCTGTAGGGCTGATCGCTGGACGTCCGAACCGCCTCCGAGCGCGAGTTGTTCTTCATCAACAGCTCAGTTCGAAACAAACGTTGCATTTTCGCCACAATGCGTTGCATAGATGCAACGGTATTGGGTAACATGGTTAACATGAACACGGCGAGTCTGACGGCGGACATGAACAGCGAGACACAATCATCGCAAGGCGGCGAAGGGCGCAGGCTTCTGGCGCTTCCGGGCATTATCACTGTTGTTTCAGCGCTTATTACTGCGTCGGCTTCCTTTGCCATTCTGATTGGCATCACGCCTATCACGCCGGACCGGACCGTCACGCTGACATTGGTCATCATCAATGTCGCGCTGATCCTGTTCCTTATTCTGCTGATCTGCCGCGAAGTCTATCGCATCATCATGGCGCGGCGGCTTGGAAAAGCCGCTTCGCGCCTGCATGTCCGTATCGTAGCGCTGTTTTCGCTGATCGCGGCGGTGCCCGCTATCGTGGTCGCCATCGTGGCCTCAGTAACGCTCAATCTCGGTCTGGATCGCTGGTTCGATACCAATACACGCGATATTGTGAGTTCATCGCAGAGCCTGACGACCGCCTATATTCGGGAAACCGCACTCAATCTGCAAAGCACGTCCTATTCGATGTTGCAGGATCTGGACGGGCAACGCACTGTTTACAGTCTCGATCGCCAAAGATTTATTGATACGATGACGCTGCAGGCACGCGGTCGCGGTCTGCTTGGCGCGTTTCTGGTGCGCGAAAACGGTGATGTGGTCGTAAAGAGCAACACCGGTGTTGAAGGTCATTTGCCTCCACCGACGGAAGATGCGTTGAAAACGGCTCTGGACGGCAAGCCGGTTATCATTCCTCCAGGAAACAGTAATTTCGTCGGCGCCATCATCAAGATGCGCGAGATACCTGATGTCTATCTTTATACTGTTCGGGCTGTGGATTCGCAGATTATCGACGCCATGCGCCTGATGGAAGCCAACACCCAGCGCTATCAGGACATGGACGCGAACCGCATTCCGACACAGATCGCGTTCGCACTGCTCTATTTCGGCCTGACGCTGATTGTCCTGCTTTCGGCGATTTGGACCGGTATTGCCGTCGCTGACCGGCTGGTTCGCCCGATCCGACTGCTGATCGGAGCGTCGGATGACGTGGCGGCGGGCAATCTCGACGTCTCGGTGCCTGTGCGGACTTCGGATGGCGACGTTGGTGCTTTGTCCGGTACTTTCAACAACATGGTCGCGGAACTTAAGAGCCAGCGTAACGAACTGATTTCAGCCAAGGACCAGATCGATGAGCGCCGCCGTTTCTCCGAAGCCGTGCTTTCGGGGGTGACGGCAGGCGTCATTGGTATCGAAACGGACGGCTGTATTTCCATTCTGAACCGTTCCGCAGAGCATATGTTCGGGGTCACATCGGAAGATGCTGTCGGCAAGAATCTCACCAGTATCGCGCCTGAGATCGGGCAGGCTTTCGAGGTCACCCGTTCAACGGGGCGCGCCGTACACCGTGAGCAGGTCAGCATGACCCGTGGTGGGGTGGCCCGCACCTTCAATGTGCAGGTGACTGTCGAAGATACGGAATCCGAAGATCATTCCTATGTGGTGACGGTGGATGACATCACCGATCTGGTGCAGGCGCAGCGCTCGTCCGCCTGGGCGGATGTCGCACGCCGCATTGCGCATGAGATCAAGAATCCGCTTACGCCGATCCAGCTTTCCGCAGAACGCATTCGTCGCCGTTACGGCAAGGTGATTACCGAGGATCGTGAAGTTTTCGACCAGTGCACGGATACGATCATTCGCCAGGTGGGCGATATCGGGCGCATGGTCGATGAATTTTCGGCTTTTGCCCGCATGCCGAAGCCGGAAATGCGGCTTATGGATATGCGCGAGGCATTGCGCGAAGCCTCTTTCCTGATTGAAGTCAGCCGCAGCGATATCCGGTTCCAGAATGATTTTGGGACAGAAAAGCTGGTTGGTTCCTTTGACAGCCGCCTGATCGGGCAGGCGTTTGGCAATGTCATCAAGAATGCCAGTGAAGCCATTGACGGACTTCCGAAGGAAGATCGCGATGAGGGACACATTCTTATTCGTTCTTATCAGGCGGATGGGCATCTGGTTGTCGATATCATCGACAATGGCAAGGGCTTACCGGGTGACGATCGCCAGAAGCTGCTCGAACCCTACATGACGACGCGGGAGAAGGGCACTGGTCTTGGTCTCGCGATTGTCCGCAAGATCGTTGAGGATCATGGCGGGCATCTGGAATTGCATGACGCGCCTCCGGACTTCCATGGAGGACGGGGCGCGATGATACGTATGGTCTTTCCGCAAGCGCCTGCCGACGAGGTGGGCGTGAGCACGGGACCTGCCAGCCAAGCTGGCACGAATACGGAAAATGACGAAAAGAACAGAGCTGGACAGGTGATTTGATATGGCTGCCGATATTCTTGTAGTTGATGACGAAACGGATATCCGGGAACTTGTTGCAGGCATTCTGAGCGATGAAGGCCATGAGACACGCACGGCTTTCGACGCGGACAGCGCTCTTGCAGCGATCAATGATCGCGTTCCCCGACTGGTTTTTCTGGACATCTGGCTGCAGGGCAGCCGTCTGGACGGCTTGGCGCTGCTCGATGAAATCAAGAAGCAGCATCCCGACCTACCGGTGGTGATGATTTCCGGTCATGGCAACATCGAAACGGCGGTGTCGGCGATCCGACGCGGCGCTTACGATTTCATCGAAAAGCCGTTCAAGGCCGACCGCCTCATTCTCGTCGCGGAACGGGCGCTCGAAACTTCGAAGCTGAAGCGTGAAGTCTCGAACCTGCGCAAGCGTACCGGCGACCATCTCGAACTGATCGGCGCCTCGCTGGCAATGAACCAGTTACGCCAGACGATCGAGCGCGTCGCGCCGACCAACAGCCGCATCATGATCACGGGTCCGTCAGGCGCGGGCAAGGAACTTGTTGCGCGTGCCATCCATGCGCAGTCGAGCCGGGCCGACGGGCCGTTTGTGACGGTCAATGCGGCGAACATCACGCCGGAGCGCATGGAGATCGAGCTTTTCGGCACGGAAATGGACGGCGGCGAGCGCAAGGTTGGTGCTCTGGAAGAAGCCCATAGCGGTATCCTCTACCTCGATGAAGTGGCGGATATGCCGCGCGAGACACAGAACAAGATTCTGCGCGTACTTGTCGACCAGCAATTCGAACGCGTCGGGGGCACCAAGCGTGTGAAGGTGGATGTGCGCATCATCTCCTCGACGGCTCAGAACCTTGAGGGCATGATTGCGGAAGGCACATTCCGCGAGGATCTGTTCCACCGTCTTTCGGTGGTTCCGGTGCAGGTACCGCCGCTGGCTGCCCGGCGCGAGGATATTCCATCCCTGGTCGATTACTTCATGAAGCAGATTGCCGAACAGGCAGGTATCAAGCCGCGCAAGATCGGCCCGGATGCCATGGCGGTTCTGCAGGCGCATAGCTGGCCGGGCAATCTTCGCCAGCTTCGCAACAATGTCGAACGCCTGATGATTCTGGCGCGTGGCGACGATCCCGAAGCACCGGTGACGGCTGATCTTCTGCCGGCTGAAATCGGAGACACGCTGCCGCGTGCTCCGACAGAGTCGGACCAGCACATCATGGCGCTCCCGTTGCGCGAGGCACGCGAGCGTTTCGAGAAGGAATATCTGATTGCGCAGATCAACCGCTTCGGCGGCAATATTTCGCGTACGGCGGAGTTCGTTGGCATGGAGCGTTCGGCGCTGCATCGCAAACTGAAATCTCTGGGCGTATAAGTAGTTAGAGCGCTCCAGCTAAAGCGGAGATGCTGGAGACGCTCTAAATATTAGTTTTGTCGCATTATCCTACGCAAAACCGCTTCGCACTTTTGCTGGAAATGCTCTAATTGTCTCAGGCGGAGCGGTCATGCGGGTAATCGTTTGCGGAGCAGGGCAGGTCGGATACGGCATCGCCGAGCGGCTTGCCGCCGAGGAGAACGACGTCTCCGTCATCGACACATCGGCACGCCACATCGAAATCGTGCGCGACACGCTCGATGTCCGGGGCTTTGTCGGCCACGGTTCGCAGCCTGATGTGCTTGCGGCCGCCGGTGCCGACGAAGCGGATATGATCATCGCGGTCACCTTGTCCGATGAGGTCAATATGGTGGCCTGTCAGGTGGCGCATTCTGTCTTCAACGTGCCGACCAAGATTGCCCGCATCCGTGCCCACTCCTATCTCAAGGCCGAATATCAGGATTTGTTCCTGCGCGAAAACCTGCCAATCGACGTCATCATCTCGCCAGAGCTGGAAGTGGGTGAGGTGGTTCTGCGGCGCATCGCGTTGCAGGGTGCAACAGACGTGCTGCGCTTTGCCGACGACAAGATCATCGGTCTCGCTATCGAATGTCTTGAGGAATGCCCGGTCATCAATACGCCGCTGAAACAGCTCACCGATCTGTTTCCCGATCTCGCAGCAACCGTCGTCGGTGTGGTGCGCAATGACAGCCTGTTTATCCCGCGTTCTTCCGACGAGCTGAATGCGGGGGATCTGGCCTATGTCGTGACCACGCGTGAGCAGGTCCGTCGCACATTGGGTCTGTTCGGGCATGAAAAGCCGGAAGCCAGCCGCATCGTTATCGCAGGCGGCGGCAATATCGGTCTCTACGTGGCCAAGGCCATCGAGGATCGCAAGTGGCATACGCGCGTCAAGATGATCGAAAGCGAACACGACCGCGCATTCGCGATTGCAGATCAGCTAAAGCGCACCATGGTGTTGCACGGCAGCGCGCTGGACCAGAATATTTTGCAGGAAGCTGATATTCAGGACGCCGATCTGATGGTCGCGCTGACCAATCAGGATCAGGTCAATATTCTATCAAGCATCATGGCAAAACGTCTTGGTTGCAAGTCCAATATGGCTCTTCTGAATACGGTTGCCTATCAGGATTTCACCCATATGGTGGGGATCGACGCCTATATAAATCCGAAGGCTGTCACGATCTCGAAAATCCTCCAGCATGTGCGACGGGGCCGCATTCGAGCCGTGTATAGCGTTTACCGCGACATGGCTGAACTGATCGAGGCCGAAGCCCTCGAGACCTCCTCGCTCGTTGGCGCTCCATTGCGTGATCTCGACCTGCCGGAAGGCTTGCGAATCGGAGCGATCTATCGTGACGGGCAGGTGATCCGCCCGAATGGCGATGTGCGGATCAAGCCCAGGGATCGCGTCGTCATTTTCGCAACATCTGACGCGGTAAAGCATGTGGAACAGATGTTCCGCGTCAGTCTGGAGTTCTTCTGATCACAACTTTGTGTTAGCTTCAGCCGGGGTTAAGGCTTAGGGGCTGACATGGATATCTGTACGTTCTGGTACGGCTCGCGTTTGCGAGAGGTCGATTGCGTTTGTCTTGCATCAATGGTTATGACCGGTCAAAGGGTAAAGCTCTTTGCCTACGCTCCGATCGAGAATGTACCACCGGGCGTCGAGCTGCACGATGCTGGCAGTATTCTGCCTGAAACGACATTCAAACGGCTTGACCCGAACTATCCGAATTTCAGCTCCAAACGGACTATCGTTCAATTCAGCGATATTTTCCGTATCATGCTGATGAAATATCAGCAGGGCGTCTGGCTGGATACGGATGTCTATCTGCTAAAGCAGTTTCATCCCGATCCGAACAAACCATATCTCGCGCGGGAGAATCGTTTTCGGGTCGGCGTGTCCGCGCTCTATCTTCCGCATGATCATCCGATTATTCGCGAATTTGAGACCTACATATCGGCTAACTATCCTCTGCCTAACTGGCTGGGCGTGCGCAGAGGAAAATTACGTCCAATTTACTATCGCCTGATCGGCAAGGAAGTAACGCCCGCCTCGATCGGCATCACTGTCTTTGGTAATGACGGCATCTCGCGCCTCGCCCGCAAATACGGGATTTTCAAGAGTTCAGCACCGCAGGAAAACTTCTACTATTGGGTCGGGAAGGATGCCACGCGCATCTATGATCCTGCCTATGGCCTGGAGCCGATCAATCATCCTGATTTTATAGGCTTTCATATACATAAAAAGCACAAGGAAGTTGTTTCTCTCCAGCCCGGAAGTTTTTACATGTGGGCATTGGACAGGGTGCAACCTTTACTTGAATCGCAGCAAAAAGAAGAGCTTGCCATGACAGGCTGAGAGCCTGATGCGATCTTGCCCGCCAGGAATTGCCGATACGCTAATGAAATTGACGGTTGCGCAAAGATTCCCATCCTGTTAACCGAAGCTAAATAGCGAAGCAGTTGTCTTTCCACAGCAATTGCGGTCGAGTACCGGTTTTGCACGCTCCGGTGCTTGATTTATGTGCATGCGCGTGTTCGTTTAACACATCGCGAGCTGGCTGCTGATCGATTAAAGGAATAAAAACAATGGCTGAACGATCGCAAAATCTACAAGACCTTTTTCTGAATTCTGTACGCAAGCAGAAAATCTCACTGACGATTTTTCTTATCAATGGCGTGAAACTGACCGGCATTGTAACGTCGTTCGATAATTTCTGCGTGCTTCTGCGCCGTGACGGTCATTCGCAGCTTGTTTACAAGCATGCGATTTCGACGATCATGCCAAGCCAGCCTGTGCAGATGTTCGAAGGCGAAGAAGCCTGACGCTTTCCGATTTTCGCTGGAGCGTGACGATCCATGTCGTCTCGCTCCAGTTTTTTGTTTCTGCTTGATGATGACCGGACACGCACGGCTTGTCCGGTTCGTCATGTTCAAACAATCCGGGGCGTCTTTCATTTGAAACAGCTTTGGCGGTGACTTATCTGCAATGTCAGATAGTGCATTGATCTGATCTCTTCAGATTGAATGCGCTCTTCACAGTTTCCGCGTCCCGGAGTGCATATACTTGTCCAAATTCAAGGATAAAAAGCCGACATCTGCCGATGCAGATAAAGGTTTTGAAATTTCAGAGCCTGAACCCACCAGGGCAGCCGTCATCGTTCCTGTCCTGCCGGAGCGATACAATGCCGGTGCGACCGCTGACGAGGGCGCGCGCTCGCAGTTTCAGCGTTCGAATGAGGCACGCCTTGAGGAAGCCGTAGGGCTTGCCAGAGCGATCAATCTCGACATCGAGCATGCCGAAATCGTCATTGTTGCCAATCCGCGACCTGCGACCTTGCTCGGCGCGGGAAAAGTAGAGGCCATTGCCGAAACTGTCGAGGAAAAGGCCATTGGGCTGGTCATCGTCGATCATGCGCTGACGCCGGTGCAGCAGCGCAATCTGGAAAAGGAATGGAACGTCAAGGTCATCGACCGTACGGGACTCATTCTCGAAATTTTCGGCGAGCGTGCAAACACCAAGGAAGGTGCCTTGCAGGTCGAACTGGCGCATCTGAATTATCAGAAGGGCCGCCTGGTCAGAAGCTGGACCCACCTTGAGCGTCAGCGCGGTGGTGGCGGATTCCTCGGCGGCCCCGGTGAAACGCAGATCGAAGCCGACCGACGTCTGTTGCAGGACAAGATCCTGAAGATCAAGCGTGAGCTTGAAACGGTCGTGCGCACCCGCACGCTTCATCGCCAGAAGCGGCGCAAGGTGCCGCATCCGATTGTCGCACTCGTCGGCTACACCAATGCGGGAAAGTCTACGCTTTTCAATCGCATGACCGGTGCGGAAGTGCTGGCCGAAGACATGCTCTTCGCCACGCTCGATCCGACATTGCGCCGCATTCGCCTTCCGCATGGCGAAACCGTGATCCTGTCGGATACGGTTGGTTTCATCTCAAACCTGCCGCACCATCTCGTCGCTGCATTTCGCGCTACGCTTGAGGAAGTGGTCGAGGCTGACTTGATTCTGCATGTCCGCGACATTTCCGATCCGGACAATGCTGCTCAGGCGGAAGACGTGGAAAACATTCTTGCGGGGCTGGGTATAGAGCCGCAGGACCGCAAGCGTGTCGTCGAAATCTGGAACAAGATCGACAACCTTGACGAAAGTGGGCGGGAAGCTGCCCTGCGCCTTGCGGCAGCCGGCAGCGAGGAGGGGCGTCCTATTCCTCTTTCGGCCATTACCGGTGAAGGCGTTGACAGGTTGCTTTCGCTTATCGAAACACGGATAGCCGGTGCACTCGGTTCGGTCGATGTCCTGCTGTCTCCTTTCGAGCTTCATCTTCTCGATTGGATTTACCAGCATGGCAGCAATGTCGAACGCGAGAATCTGGAAGACGGCTCCGTGCGCATCAAGGCCCGACTGACCGAAGTGGCCCGCAAAACGCTGGACGAGAAGCGCGGCATTCGACCTGAAAAGCCGGAGTCGGACTGGGACTAAGGCGGGGAGTATTGCGCCACTTGCGGAACAGGGGCGCAACGCCCTATGTATGGAACACTCACGATTCAGAACTATTCACTTCGCCATAAATATATCCAGAGGCCCATAATGAGAGATCCGATCGAAACCGTCATGAACCTCGTCCCGATGGTGGTTGAGCAGACCAACCGTGGCGAACGGGCCTATGATATTTTCTCGCGCCTTCTCAAGGAGCGCATTATCTTTGTGAATGGACCGGTTGAAGACGGAATGTCGATGCTGGTTTGCGCGCAGCTTCTCTTTCTCGAGGCAGAAAACCCGAAGAAAGAGATCAACATGTACATCAATTCGCCCGGCGGTGTCGTAACCTCCGGTATGGCGATCTATGATACGATGCAGTTCATCCGCCCGCCGGTATCCACGCTTTGCATGGGCCAGGCTGCTTCGATGGGCTCGCTGCTTCTGACCGCTGGTGCGACCGGCCAGCGTTATGCGCTGCCGAATGCCCGTATCATGGTCCATCAGCCATCGGGTGGCTTCCAGGGCCAGGCGTCGGATATCGAACGCCATGCGCAGGACATCATCAAGATGAAGCGCCGCCTGAACGAGATTTACGTCAAGCATACGGGCCGCGATTACGAAACAATCGAACGCACGCTTGACCGCGACCATTTCATGACCGCGCAGGAAGCGCTCGAATTCGGCCTTATCGACAAGGTGGTTGAATCGCGCGACGTGGGCGCGGACGAATCGAAGTAAGAGCCGGAATCTCCGGCTCGCACCTGTTTTTAGCGCCCTTTGCCACAAAAGGGGCCCAATTCTTGCAACTACGTGATGGTTAACGCGCCGCGTTAAGCATCTGTTGGGGTTCGGGGCGCTAAACTTGGTCAGATTATGCCGAATCTTTGCCGGGAACTTATTTTTCATTTGTTCGGCGGTACAGCTTCTGCAAAAGTCGCCAAATGGCTCCTTCGGTCGGGGAGCCACACGGTGACAGGAATCCTGAGACTACAGGCCCTTGATTACAGACCCAAGGCTACAGGTGGCGCGTATTTGCTGCCGTTGTGACCGGCGGGAGGCGCGTTTCTCCTCCAGCACTGGGTCCGAACCGGAAGAAACGATCGATTTGAGCGCCCAAGGTTCATTTCGGTCCATTGAAAGGAAACTGCAATGAGCAAAGTCAGCAACAGCGGCGGCGATTCCAAGAATACGCTCTATTGCTCGTTCTGCGGCAAAAGCCAGCATGAAGTGCGCAAGCTGATTGCAGGCCCGACCGTTTTCATCTGCGACGAGTGCGTCGAACTCTGCATGGACATCATCCGCGAGGAAAACAAATCCTCGATGGTGAAGTCGCGCGAGGGCGTGCCTACGCCGCAGGAAATCATGGCCGTTCTTGACGATTACGTCATCGGCCAGAAGGATGCCAAGCGCGTTCTGTCGGTTGCGGTTCACAATCACTACAAGCGTCTCGCCCATCAGTCCAAGAGCAGCGATATCGAGCTTGCTAAGTCGAACATCCTTCTCGTCGGTCCGACGGGTTGCGGCAAGACCTATCTTGCCCAGACGCTCGCACGCATTATCGATGTGCCGTTCACCATGGCCGATGCGACGACGCTGACGGAAGCAGGCTATGTCGGTGAAGATGTCGAGAACATCATCCTGAAGCTGCTTCAGGCTGCCGATTACAACGTGGAACGCGCACAGCGCGGCATCGTCTATATCGACGAAGTCGACAAGATCAGCCGCAAGTCGGATAACCCGTCCATCACGCGCGACGTGTCGGGCGAGGGTGTCCAGCAGGCACTTCTGAAGATCATGGAAGGCACCGTCGCTTCCGTGCCGCCGCAGGGTGGCCGCAAGCATCCGCAGCAGGAATTCCTGCAGGTGGATACGACGAACATCCTCTTCATCTGCGGCGGCGCTTTTGCCGGTCTCGACAAGATCATCTCCGCGCGTGGCGAGAAGACCTCCATAGGCTTTGGTGCAAACGTGAAGTCGGCTGACGATCGTCGTATCGGTGAAGTGTTCAGGGAGCTGGAACCGGAAGATCTGCTGAAATTCGGTCTCATTCCGGAATTCGTCGGCCGTCTGCCGGTGATCGCGACACTCGAAGACCTCGATGTCGATGCTCTGGTGCAGATCCTGACCGAGCCGAAGAATGCGCTCGTGAAGCAGTATCAACGCCTGTTCGACATGGAAAGTGTTGAGCTTAGCTTCCACGACGATGCCTTGCGGGCGATTGCCAACAAGGCGGTCGAGCGCAAGACGGGTGCACGCGGCCTGCGTTCGATCATGGAAAAGATCCTGCTCGACACGATGTTCGAGCTTCCAACGCTGGAAGGCGTACAGGAAGTGGTCATTTCCGGCGATGTGGTGGATGGCAGCGCTCGTCCGCTCTATATCTATGCCGAGCGGCAGGACGAAAAGGGTAACGTTTCCGCTTAAGCGGTAACAATTAATCCTTAAAAAGGCCGCGCAAGCGGCCTTTTTCATGTGCAGACTTGCGCCAGGCTGTTCCTGTCACTATTGCAGGCGCAGCAATCGGGGTACAGCCTAAGCTGGATATTGTACTAATCCACGCGACAGCGCAGGATAGATGACGATTCTATGAAAGCCATCCCGCGACAGGCTATTGAATTGCCGGGTTCGGCTCTCCAAGTATGGACCGAAGCACATTCGCGACCTGCCTCATAATGAAAGGGGGCGCGGACGTGGCAGTCAGGTTGAAAGACCTGAGAAAGGACTGAGTTATGACGGGTATTGAACAGAAGACACCGTTGGGTGGTTCTGAAGCGGGCGGTGCAGACGGGCTCTATGCCGTTTTGCCGTTGCGTGACATCGTCGTTTTCCCGCATATGATCGTTCCGCTTTTTGTCGGTCGCGAAAAGTCCATTCGCGCGCTGGAGGAAGTGATGGGTGTGGACAAGCAGATTCTGCTCGCCACCCAGAAAAACGCTGCCGATGACGATCCGGCACCGGATGCGATTTATGAAATCGGCACGATTGCCAATGTATTGCAGCTCCTGAAGCTGCCGGACGGTACCGTCAAGGTGCTGGTCGAAGGTACGGCACGCGCCAAGGTTTCCAAGTTTACCGATCGCGAAGATTATCACGAGGCCTATGCTGCGGCTTTGCCGGAGCCTGAGGAAGATGCCGTTGAGATCGAGGCGCTGTCCCGCTCGGTGGTTTCCGACTTCGAAAACTACGTCAAGCTGAACAAGAAGATTTCGCCGGAAGTGGTTGGCGCCGCCAGCCAGATCGACGACTATTCGAAGCTTGCCGACACGGTTGCCTCGCATCTCGCGATCAAGATTCCCGAAAAGCAGGAAATGCTGTCGATCCTCTCGGTGCGTGAGCGCCTTGAGAAGGCACTTTCCTTCATGGAAGCCGAAATTTCGGTTCTGCAGGTCGAGAAGCGTATTCGCAGCCGCGTCAAGCGCCAGATGGAGAAGACGCAGCGCGAGTACTATCTCAACGAGCAGATGAAGGCGATCCAGAAAGAGCTTGGCGACGGCGAGGACGGTCGTGATGAGACGGCTGAACTGGAAGAACGCATCAACAAGACCAAGCTTTCCAAGGAAGCCCGTGAAAAGGCGCAAGGCGAGCTGAAGAAGCTGCGCAGCATGAGCCCGATGTCTGCCGAAGCAACGGTCGTCCGCAACTATCTCGACTGGCTGCTGTCCATTCCATGGGGCAAGAAGTCGAAGATCAAGCAAGACTTGAACTTCGCCGAGGGCGTACTCGGTGACGATCATTTTGGTCTCGAAAAGGTCAAGGAACGCATTGTCGAGTATCTCGCAGTGCAGGCCCGCTCGACCAAGATCAAGGGTCCGATTCTTTGCCTCGTCGGACCTCCCGGCGTGGGTAAGACCTCGCTCGCGCGTTCGATTGCCAAGGCTACCGGTCGTGAATATGTCCGTATGTCGCTTGGTGGCGTGCGTGACGAGGCCGAAATCCGCGGTCACCGCCGCACCTATATCGGCTCGATGCCCGGCAAGGTCATCCAGTCGATGAAGAAGGCGAAGAAGTCCAATCCGCTCTTCCTGCTCGATGAAATCGACAAGATGGGCCAGGATTTCCGCGGCGATCCGTCATCGGCCATGCTCGAGGTGCTGGACCCTGAACAGAACTCGACCTTCATGGATCACTATCTTGAGGTCGAATATGATCTGTCGAACGTCATGTTCGTGACGACGGCCAATACGCTGAACATTCCGGGTCCGTTGCTGGATCGTATGGAAGTCATCCGTATTGCCGGCTACACCGAGGATGAAAAGCTCGAGATCGCCAAGCGGCACCTGCTGCCGAAGGCGATCAAGGATCACGCCCTGCAGCCGAAGGAGTTTTCGGTCACGGACGATGCCCTGCGCAATGTTATCCGCCTCTATACGCGGGAAGCAGGTGTGCGTAACCTCGAACGTGAACTGATGACCCTGGCACGTAAGGCCGTGACCGAAATCCTGAAGTCGAAGAAGAAGTCGGTGAAAGTCACCGAAAAGAACCTCTCCGACTATCTGGGTGTCGAGCGGTTCCGCTTCGGTCAGATCGACGGCGAAGATCAGGTTGGCGTCGTGACAGGGCTTGCCTGGACTGAAGTCGGCGGCGAGCTGTTGACCATCGAAGGCGTCATGATGCCCGGCAAGGGCCGCATGACCGTCACGGGTAACCTCCGCGACGTGATGAAGGAATCGATCTCCGCTGCTGCATCCTATGTCCGCAGCAGAGCAATCGATTTCGGCATCGAGCCTCCGCTGTTCGATAAGCGCGACATCCACGTGCACGTGCCCGAAGGCGCAACACCGAAGGACGGTCCGTCTGCCGGTATTGCGATGGTCACGGCGATCGTATCCGTGCTGACCGGTATTCCGGTTCGCAAGGACATCGCAATGACGGGCGAAGTCACCCTGCGTGGTCGTGTCCTGCCAATCGGCGGCCTGAAGGAAAAGCTTCTCGCGGCTCTGCGCGGCGGCATCAAGAAGGTTCTGATCCCGGAAGAAAACGCCAAGGATCTGGCGGATATTCCGGACAATGTGAAGAACAATCTTGAGATCGTTCCGGTGTCTCGCGTGGGTGAAGTCCTCAAGCACGCTCTGGTTCGCGAACCTGAGCCGATCGAATGGACGGAACCTGCAACCCCGGCGACCGTGCCTTCGGTCGAGGAAGACGCAGGGATCTCGACCGCCCATTAAGGCGTTTCCGGCGAAATCGCGAAGCGGTTTTGCATCGGATAATGCTAGGTCACAAAGTGCGCGTCTCGGGAACCGCGAAGCGGTTTGCAGACAGGGTGCGCATAGAAATGAACTTTTAGCGGGCGATTCTGATTCAGTCGAATAGTCCCGCTGGAAGCTGTCTATCAGGACCAACAAACGAAATGCCGGGCAATTTGCCCGGCATTTCTGTGTTTAACCCCGGTTTTCCGGGGTTTTTTCACATTGACAGGCTTGGTTTGTGAACCGATTTGAATAAACTCCCCTCAATCCGGTCACGTTATCCGTTCCGGTAGATAAAGAAAGGAAATGCCAATGAACAAGAACGAATTGGTTGCCGCAGTTGCGGAAAAGGGCGGTCTGACGAAGGCTGATGCCGGTACTGCTGTTGACGCCGTACTCGCTGCTGTTACGGGTGCCCTGAAGGCTGGTGAAGAAGTCCGTCTGCCTGGCTTCGGCGTTTTCTCCGTTTCGCATCGCGCTGCCTCGACCGGCCGCAACCCATCGACCGGCAAGGAAGTTGCTATCCCGGCTCGCAACGTGCCGAAGTTCTCGGCTGGCAAGGGCCTGAAGGACGCCGTAAACGGCTAATCATGATCAGAAGAGTGAAAGCTCTTCGAACGGATCGTGACCATAAATTTCCGGCCATCGCGGCATTGTCGCGAATGGCTGTCGAGAAGGCCCGGTTTATCCGGGCTTTTTTCGTTTTGGGGGCCGGTGAGTGCTTCTACAGACCGTCGCGATGTGGCACCTTGAAGGTCACACACCAATCTGGAGGGGCCTATGCTTGCATCTGCTTTAATTGGCTTCGCAACAAGTGTGCTGCTTGCCGTGATCGCTAACCGCCGGTTCAAGGAGCTAGAGCGGCTTCCCATGCAGTGGGGATTATCCGGGCAAGTAAACTGGACAGCTCCGAGAATTCCAGCTCTCGCCTTCATTCCATTGCTCTATGCCTTGCTGGCAAGCGTGTTGATTTCGGCCGCGCAGCGTGATCCCGAAAAGTACACCCTGCAATCAGTCGGAATGGTGTTTATCGTGGTAATTGCCGCGCAAATCCTTCACCTGTGGATGATTGATCGATACCGATCAAACCGACTTGAATAGCAAAAAAGCCGGACACTGGGCCCGGCTTCCAATAACTCTCTTTTGCCTGCCGCTTACTCAGCAGCCTCCGAACTGCGCTTGGGGCGGCGCTCCAGCAATTCCTTGAGGAAGTGACCGGTGTAGGACCGCTTCTCCTGCACGATGTCTTCCGGACGGCCCACGGCGACAATCTCACCGCCGCCATCGCCACCTTCCGGTCCAAGATCGATCACCCAGTCGGCAGTCTTGATGACTTCCAGATTGTGCTCGATCACTACGACCGTGTTGCCCTGTTCGACCAGCTCGTGCAGCACTTCAAGCAGCTTCGCCACATCGTGGAAGTGCAAGCCGGTTGTCGGCTCGTCCAGAATGTAGAGCGTGCGGCCTGTTGCACGGCGCGACAGTTCCTTGGCAAGCTTCACGCGCTGCGCTTCACCACCCGAAAGCGTCGTTGCCTGCTGGCCAACCTTAATGTAGCCGAGGCCAACCTTGACGAGCGTTTCCATCTTGTCGCGCACTGCAGGAACAGCGGAGAAGAATTCCGCGCCTTCCTCTACCGTCATATCCAGCACATCGGCGATGGACTTGCCCTTGAACAAGACCTCCAGCGTTTCGCGATTGTAGCGCTTGCCGTGGCAGACGTCACACGTCACATAGACATCCGGCAGGAAGTGCATCTCAATCTTGATGACGCCATCGCCCTGGCAGGCCTCACAGCGTCCGCCCTTCACATTGAACGAGAAGCGGCCCGGTTGATAGCCGCGCGCCTTGGCTTCCGGCAGGCCCGCAAACCAGTCGCGGATCGGCGTGAAGGCGCCGGTGTAGGTTGCCGGGTTGGAGCGCGGTGTGCGACCGATCGGCGACTGGTCGATATCAATCACCTTGTCGAGGAATTCCAGCCCTTCGATACGGTCATGTTCCGCCGGGTGTTCGCGCGAGCCCATGATGCGGCGCGAAGCAGCCTTGTAGAGGGTTTCGATCAGGAAGGTGGACTTGCCGCCGCCTGAAACGCCGGTGACAGCGGTAAACGTGCCGAGCGGAATGTCCGCCGAGACATTCTTCAGGTTGTTGCCGCGCGCGCCCACGACTTTGATACGCTTGGTCTTGGAAATCTTGCGGCGTTCCGCCGGAACGGCAACTTCCATCGCGCCGGACAAATATTTGCCGGTCAGCGAATTGGCGTTGGACATTACATCCTGCGGCGAACCTTGAGCGATGATCTTGCCGCCATGAACACCTGCCGCCGGGCCTATATCAACCACATAGTCGGCGGTCAGGATCGCATCCTCGTCATGCTCGACCACAATAACCGTATTACCGAGATCGCGCAGATGGCGCAGCGTGTCGAGAAGTCGGGCATTGTCGCGCTGATGCAAACCAATGGATGGTTCATCCAGCACGTAAAGCACGCCGGTCAGGCCGGAGCCGATCTGCGAGGCAAGACGGATACGCTGGCTTTCACCACCCGACAACGTGCCGGAATTGCGCGCCAGCGTCAGATAGTCGAGGCCGACATCGTTGAGGAACTGCAGGCGCTCGCGAATTTCCTTGAGGATGCGGGCGGCAATTTCGCGCTGCTTGTCATTGAAGCTGCCATCGACGTCGCGGAACCAGGCATCGGCCTTGCGGATCGACATTTCCGTGATCTCGCCGATGTGCTTCATGCCTATCTTGACCGCCAGCGCTTCCGGCTTCAGGCGATAGCCATTACAGGCAGGGCAGGGCGTCGAGGCCATGAAGCGCTCGATATCTTCACGCGACCAGGCGGAATCGGTTTCCTTCCAACGGCGCTCCAGATTAGGGATCACGCCTTCAAAAGGCTTTGTCGTCTGATAGGAGCGCAAGCCGTCATCGTACTGGAAGGTGATTTCCTTGCCCTTCGTACCATAAAGAATGGCCTGCTTGGCTTCTTCATGAAGATCCGCCCAGCGTGCGCCGATCTTAAAGCCATAGGCTTTGCCAAGCGCTTCCAGCGTCTGATTGTAGTAGGGCGACGAGGATCGCGCCCATGGCGCAATCGCGCCGTCCTTCAATGCTGCCGTTTCGTCAGGAACGATCAGGTTCGGATCGATGGCCTGTTGCGTGCCGAGGCCGTCACAGGTCGGGCAGGCGCCGAAAGGGTTGTTGAACGAGAACAGGCGGGGCTCGATTTCAGGAATGGTGAAACCGGAAACCGGGCACGCGAACTTTTCCGAGAACAGAATGCGCTCATGCGTTTCGTTGGCCGATTTGTTGGCTGCGCCACCTTCTGCCGTTTCTTCGGGCGGCAGCGGCTTGTCCGCGAACTCGGCAACGGCCAGACCTTCGGCAAGCTTGAGACTGGTTTCAAGGCTGTCGGCGAGGCGGGTCGACAGGTCAGCGCGGACCACAACGCGGTCGACGACCACATCAATGTCGTGCTTGTACTTCTTGTCCAGCGCCGGAACGTCGGCGATCTCATAGAAGGTGCCGTCTACCTTGACGCGCTGAAAGCCCTTTTTCTGAAGCTCCGCCAGCTCCTTCTTGTACTCGCCCTTGCGGCCGCGAACGATGGGCGCGAGGATATAAAGGCGTGTGCCTTCTTCCAGTGCTATGACACGGTCGACCATCTGGCTGACTGTCTGGCTTTCAATGGGAAGGCCGGTCGCCGGCGAATAGGGCACACCGACACGCGCAAAGAGCAGGCGCATGTAGTCGTAGATTTCCGTGACGGTGCCGACTGTCGAACGCGGATTGCGGCTCGTCGTCTTCTGCTCGATCGAAATGGCGGGCGACAGGCCGTCGATCTGGTCGACATCCGGCTTTTGCATCATTTCGAGAAACTGACGCGCATAAGCCGAAAGGCTTTCGACATAGCGGCGCTGGCCTTCCGCATAGATCGTATCGAAGGCAAGCGAGGATTTGCCCGAGCCGGAAAGTCCCGTCATCACGATCAGCTTGTCGCGAGGCAGATCGAGATCGACATTCTTCAGATTGTGTTCGCGCGCGCCACGTATGGAAATGAATTTCTGATCGCTCATTCCGCGTCCTGCCTGCTCAAGATGCCATGGATAAACGGCGCCGAATGGTGAAACACGTCGGGCCGGTCTCTAATATGGGGTGAAACCCTCCAATAAGAAGGGGGCTCCGGTCATTCATCGGTGCACTCTTATCATTAGAACAAATATCGAACAACCAGCCTTCTGATAGGCGATACGAAATGTGAACGCAAGAGCGTTGACTGTCACTCCTGACAGGAGCAGACTACCTTTACTCGCTGATAGCGGAGAGGTGCCGCAGTGGGATGATACGGCATCGGCAAGAGGTCCGCAGGAGGCGGGGAGACCCAGTAGGGAGGTAAAGGAGCATGAGTCCACCTGACTACAGTGCCTAGCTTTCACAGAGATGAAAGCACAATCCGTTTCGGTTGCGGCAGCATCTTTTCGCAAGGAATGATGCCTCGTTGATTGAAAGTGTGATTGCCGACAATTTGAATTTGCGCGGAATGCAAATGGCCGTGCGCCTTTGTGATCCGAAAAGACCTGCCGACGAATTAATGTCGACACATGAGCATTGCTCAAACCCCAAGCCCTGCGCGCCAAAGATACAGTGAGCGGCAGGGCTTTTCCTTGGCAGTTGATGCGGTCTGCGAAGTGGGGACGTCATGGCTTCATAAGGATGGTCGATGAGGCTGTTTTGAAATTAAGGCAGATGCAGTTTCAGGCCCTGAAATGAGGCTAGTTGCATTTTCAGCACAGGAAACGGTGCAAAAACCCATCAAAATGTGTGGCGAACGTGTGACTTTTTAATGTCGGAAGGTTGCATTTTGAACAAAACAAGAACATAAACTCTGTGGACATTGACGAATTCACCGCCCTGGATTGAGCGCTCATTGAGTCAGTCCTGTAAGGTGAACATATGAGTTTCTGGTGATGGCGCATCGTTGCGCCTGATCTATCATTTGGAACGTGCCTCTTGTCTGTGCGAAGCCGTACGGAAAGAGCGTGCATGCAAGACCCGGAGTAATTTTTCGATGGCTGGTAGCGTCAACAAAGTCATTCTGGTCGGCAATCTTGGTGCCGATCCGGAAATTCGTCGTCTGAATTCGGGCGATGTGGTTGCCAATCTGCGCATTGCGACGTCGGAAAGCTGGCGCGACCGTCAGAGCGGCGAACGCAAGGATCGTACAGAATGGCACAGCGTCGTCATTTTCAATGAGAACCTTGCCAAGGTCGCGGAACAATATCTGAAGAAGGGCGCTAAGGTTTATATCGAAGGCGCGCTCCAGACTCGCAAATGGCAGGATCAGAACGGCAACGACCGCTATTCGACGGAAGTTGTGCTGCAGAAGTTCCGCGGTGAACTGCAGATGCTCGACAGCCGTGGCGAAGGTGGCGGTGAGGGCCGTTCGTTTGGCGGCGGCGGCAACCGCAACCAGATGTCGGATTATTCCGGCGGCGGCGGTGATTTCGGTTCGTCCGGCCCGTCTTCGGGCGGCGGTAGCGGCGGTGGCTTTTCGCGCGATCTGGATGACGAAATTCCGTTCTGATAATAAACCTCATCCAGTTTATAAGTAAAATTCGATAAGGCGCTGTTTTACAGCGCCTTTTCTATTGGCGAATTTTTCTAAAGTCGCTGATTACACAGTGTCGATTGCGAGCTGGCAATCCCTGTCAGCGCGGTTTTTCTCCGAATGTAATCTGCTCGCCGTCTTCTTTGGTGAACAAAGCAACAGGGTTTTCCAGAAGAGCCAGAACCAGTTCGGAGGGGCGGCACAGTCTGGTGCCTTTCGGTGTTTCAACAATGGGGCGATTGATCAAAATCGGATGAGTTATCATGAAGTCGATCAGCTCATCGTCTGTCCATTTTGGATCGGACAGGCCGAGTTCGGCAAAGGGTGTACCTTTCTCGCGCAGCAATTCACGCGGTGTAAGGTTCATGGCCGCAAGCAGCCCGACCAAGCGTTCCCGCGTGGGCGGATTTTGCACATACTCGACAATGACGGGTTCTTCGCCGCTGGCGCGGATCATCGCCAGAGTATTGCGCGAGGTGCCGCATTTCGGATTGTGAAAAATAGCGATGGTCATCAGATTTTCCCTGTCTGGGCGATGGCTTCCTGTCGATGCCACGTTCATACAATGCTTCGACGTAATGTGGAGATAGTCTTAGCAGATCGGTATTGGATCAAAGCGCGCCGTTCACCAACGGATCGCCGGGATAGGTCTCGATTGAGAACTCCATATTGTCGGCTGAAAACCGTGTCAGCGAATACTGGATTGGCTTCCCATCTGGCTTCACATTGATAGCCTTGGCTGTCAGCACAATAGCGCCGGGCGAAAGTTTCAAATGTTTCAGGTCGTCAGAATCGGCATGGCGGGCGGATATGACTGTGGATTTACGAAAATAATCCGCAATACCTGCTTTTCTGAACGCCACGGTGATTGAACCACTTTCCGCATAGTCCATCGCAATTTCAGGAAAATTTTCGGCACTGATCCAGAGGGTTGCACGCGACACCGGGCGCCCATCGGCACTGTGCAAGGTTTCCAGCCGCGTGACAGGCGAACCGGGCTCAATCTCAAGGGCCTCGGCTATATCCGGTGAGGCTGGGACTGTGCCGGAAGCGAGTAGACTTCCCTTCATATCGCGTACCTGCGAAGCCAGCGATTGCGAAATACGGGTGCGGCGGCCGATCTGATAGGTGAGGCGTTTTGCATTGGCCACAAAGGTGCCGCGCCCTTGTTCTGCCCGCAACACACCTTCCTGTGTCAGAGCTGCAATGGCGCTACGCACCGTATGGCGATTGACCCCAAACCTGTCGGCAAGCTCCATTTCAGCGGGCATGCGCGCCCCAGACTGCAGTTTCCCGGCCATGATGTCGCCGCGTATCTCGTCGGCAATCTGCCGCCAGATAGCGACACCGCTGTTTCTCTCAATTCGCCTGTTCTTTGTCATCAACTGTCATCGTCCTGTCATTGGCAGGGTATATCTATTCTGGTATTGTATAGTTGTCTATATAACTAGATAACTAATATCATCACGTCAACAAGATTAGATAGGGCGGATAAGCTCATGCATACTCCCCGGCAAACTACGCAGCACAGCACAGGTGAAAGTGGAGCCAGCTCCACCGCTGGAAGCAATTTGGCGCCGGATGCAACGCAGGCAGCACGTCAGACCAGTATGGCGCTTCTCGCACGCGCAAGCGGCGAAGAATTGAAAACGTTCTGGCAGAACTGGGCAGACAAGCCTGAATTTGAAGTTTTGCGTGGTCCGGAAACCGGACTGGTTATGATGCGCGGCCGTATTGGCGGTGGCGGCGCTGCGTTCAATGTTGGCGAGGCAACCGTTACCCGCGCAACTGTTCGTCTGGCGAATGGCTCGGTTGGACATTCCTATGCGCTGGGGCGCGATCAGGAAAAGGCGAAGCTGGCTGCATTGTTTGATGCGCTCTGGCTCGATGAAACCACCCGCGATGCGACCGAAAGCAGCGTGCTCAACGCATTGCGTGGTCGGGTCGATACCGCGGATGCAAAACGGCGCGGCGAAGCTGCTGCCACGAAGGTCGATTTCTTCACTATGGTTCGGGGAGACAACTGATGCTCCATTCTTCTTCTGCATTTGAAGGCGGACTGGCTGATCCGGTCAATGAAGCGCAGTCGGCGTTTCATGCAGTCATGCACGCAATGGCAAATCCTGGTCGTATCCATTCGCTGCCTAGTGCGGCTGCGCCATCAAAGCCGCTCACGCCTGAGCTTGGCCTGATCGCAGCAACGCTTCTGGATCACGATGCCAGCGTCTGGGTCGATGCTGAAATTGCAGCCAATCAGGACGCAACGGCCTGGCTGACATTCCATACCGGTACACCAATCGTCGGCGATCAGTCGAAAGCACAGTTCGCACTTGTAACGGATGCGCAATCGTTGCCGGCACTTTCTTCCTTCGCGCAGGGAGACCCTGAATTTCCGAATCGTTCGACGACTGTTGTTCTAGCAGTTTCGTCTCTGACGAGCGGGCAGGGTTTCAGCCTCAAAGGCCCCGGTATCAAGGATGAAACTGTGCTGACCGTTGATGGTTTGCCGCAGGATTTTGCTGCGCAATGGCGTGAAAATGGCGCGTTGTTTCCGCTGGGTATCGATCTGGTGCTCGTCGCTGACGGCAAAGTCGCAGCGCTTCCCCGCACCACTCGCGTAGAGAATTTGGAGGGCTGATTCATGTATGTTGCTGTAAAGGGCGGTGAAACTGCTATCCGCAATGCCCACCGTCTGCTTGATGACCGTCGCCGCGGCGACCGTTCGGTTCCGGCGTTGCGTCTTGACCAGATTGCCGAACAGTTGGGTCTCGCCGTTGATCGCGTCATGGCCGAAGGATCGCTTTATGACCGCGAACTCGCAGCACTTGCCGTGCGCCAGTCGCGTGGCGATCTGATTGAGGCAATCTTTCTGGTGCGCGCCTACCGCACGACATTGCCGCGTTTTGGTTATTCGCTTCCGCTGGAAACGGCGAATATGCTGATCGAACGCCGAATTTCGGCCACCTATAAGGATCTGCCCGGCGGGCAGCTATTGGGGCCGACATTCGATTATACGCACCGACTGCTTGATCCGGATTTGGCTGGCGATGTGAGCGTTCCTGAGCCGGAAGTGCGTGCGGCTGAGCCTGAAGAAACGCCACGCGTGACCGATATTCTCGGTGTCAACGGCATGATCGAAGAAGACGGTGCGATGCCGGAAGGGCATGAGCCGGGCGATCTTACCCGCGAACCATGGACCTTTCCGATGCCGCGCGATCTGCGCTTGCAGGCTTTGGCGCGGGGTGATGAAGGCTTCCTGCTGGCGCTGGGGTATTCCACGCAGCGCGGTTATGGCAACACGCATCCATTTGTCGGTGAAATCCGCATTGGCGAGGTGGAAGTCGAGTTCGACGTGCCAGAACTGGGCTTTGCCGTTTCGCTTGGCCGTGTTCAGTTGACCGAATGCCAGATGGTGAGCCAGTTCAAAGGCTCGTCCAAGCAGGCACCGCAGTTCACCCGTGGTTATGGTCTGGTGTTCGGACAGAGCGAGCGCAAAGCCATGTCGATGTCGCTTTGCGATCGGGCACTGCGTGTCCGTGAATTCGATGCTGACGTGACAGCACCGGCGCAGGACGAAGAATTCGTCATTTCCCATTCCGACAATGTGCAGTCGACCGGCTTCGTCGAGCATCTGAAATTGCCACATTACGTGGACTTTCAGGCCGAGCTCGACCTCATCCGTCGTATGCGTGCGGAATATGACCAAGCGAACAACGAGACTGAAGGCCCGCAAGACGGTTTGGCAAAGGAAGCAGCAGAATGAGCGGTCTAGCCAATTACAATTTCGCCTATCTGGATGAGCAAACAAAGCGGATGATCCGCCGTGCGATCCTGAAAGCCATCGCTATTCCGGGCTATCAGGTTCCGTTCGCAAGCCGTGAAATGCCGATGCCTTATGGCTGGGGCACGGGCGGCGTGCAGGTGACGGCGGCAATTCTCGGTCAGGATGATGTGCTCAAAGTTATCGATCAGGGCGCTGATGATACGACCAATGCCGTTTCCATCCGGGCATTCTTCCAGAAAACTGCCGATGTTGCCGTGACCACCCATACGGGTGAGGCGACTATCATCCAGACACGTCACCGCATTCCGGAATATCCGCTGACTGAAGGGCAGGTGATTGTCTATCAGGTGCCAATTCCTGAGCCGCTGCGCTTTCTGGAGCCGCGTGAAACCGAAACGCGCAAGATGCACGCGCTTGCTGAATATGGCCTCATGCATGTGAAGCTTTACGAGGATATCGCGCGCCACGGCCATATCGCCAAGACCTATGATTATCCGGTGATGATCGAAGGGCGCTATGTCATGGCACCGTCGCCAACACCGAAGTTCGACAATCCGAAGATGCATATGTCGCCAGCTCTGCAGCTTTTTGGTGCCGGTCGTGAAAAGCGCATCTATGCCGTGCCTCCTTATACGGATGTCGTGAGCCTCGATTTCGAGGATCATCCATTCGAAGTGCAGAAATTCAAAGAGCCTTGCGCATTGTGTGGCGCTCGCGGCGTCTATCTGGACGAAGTCGTGCTCGATGACCGTGGTGGCTCGATGTTTGTCTGCTCCGACACCGATTATTGTGAAGATCGTCAGGCGAATGGCCACTTTGGTCATCTGGCAGCGAATAAGGAGGCCGCGGAATGAGCGTCGAACCTCTGCTGAAAGTCAGCAATCTCTCGAAGTTTTATGGCAGCCGCCGCGGTTGCGCAGATATCGATTTCTCGCTCTGGCCGGGCGAAGTGTTGGCCATTGTCGGTGAATCCGGTTCGGGCAAGACGACTTTGCTCAACTGTCTGGCGACACGTCTGGAACCGACATCGGGCAGCGTGGAATATCGGATGCGCGATGGCGAGTTCCGCGATCTTTACAAGATCGGAGAGGCTGAACGCCGCTTTCTGATGCGTACCGATTGGGGCTTTGTGCATCAGAACCCTTCCGATGGTCTGCGCATGACCGTTTCGGCAGGTGCCAATGTCGGTGAAAGGCTGATGGCTGTTGGCGAGCGCCACTATGGCAATATCCGTAATACAGCAACCGAATGGCTCGGACGTGTCGAAATCGCTGCTGACCGCATCGACGACCAGCCCCGCGCTTTCTCCGGCGGTATGCGTCAGCGTCTGCAGATTGCGCGCAATCTCGTCACGGCTCCGCGCCTTGTTTTCATGGATGAACCGACCGGCGGTCTCGACGTGTCCGTGCAGGCACGCCTTCTCGACCTGCTGCGCGGTTTAGTGAGCGATCTCGGCCTTTCGGTTGTCATCGTGACCCACGATCTCGCAGTGGCGCGTCTTCTGTCCCATCGCATCATGGTCATGAAAGATGGCCATATTGTCGAACAGGGCCTGACCGACCGCGTTCTGGATGACCCGCAAGCGCCTTACACGCAGCTGCTCGTGTCGTCTATTTTGCCGGTTTAGTAAATTAAAACAGATGTTTGCAGCGTGTTGTTCGTAAATTAGCGAAACTTCATGCGTGAGGTGAAAAATGACACAAGTTAGAACATCCTCTCCGCTGGCCGTGTCGGGTCTGGCGAAGACGTTCACGATGCATTTGCAGGGTGGCATTCAGTTGCCAGTGGTAAGCGGCGTGGACTTCAATCTGGAAGCAGGCGAATGCGCCGTGCTTGGCGGACCTTCCGGTGCCGGTAAAAGCTCCATTCTCAAGATGGTCTATGGCAATTACGCCGTGAATGCAGGCTCTATCCTCATTCGTCACGAAGACCGTATGGTGGACCTGGCAACAGCCGATCCGCGCGAAGTGCTGGCCGTTCGGCGTGATACGATTGGTTATGTCAGCCAGTTCCTGCGCACATTGCCGCGCGTGGCGGCAATCGATGTCGTTGCGGAGCCATTGGTGGCTCGTGGTGTTGATCGCGATGCTGCTCGCAATCGTGCAAGCGAATTGCTCGCGCAGCTCAACCTGCCGGAACGGCTCTGGGCATTGCCACCAGCAACCTTCTCCGGCGGTGAACAGCAGCGCGTAAACATTGCGCGCGGTTTCATCACGGATCATCCGGTGTTGCTGCTTGATGAGCCGACCGCTTCGCTCGATGCCAAAAACAGGGCAGTCGTTGTTGATCTTATCAAGGCCAAGAAGGCGCAAGGCATCGCAATGCTTGGCATTTTCCACGATGAAGATGTGCGTGAACAGGTTGCTGGTCGTATTATCGACGTAACCGCCTTCTCGCCGAGGGCGGCGGCATGACCAAGCTTTCGATAGAACCACTGGTTCACGAAACGGCTGAAGTCAACGGTAGCAAGCTCGGTCGATATACGGAGATCGGCGCGCGCAGCCGCGTTTCGGAGACTGTGCTGGACGACTATTCCTATCTCGGCATCGATTGTGAAATCTGGTGCGCAGAGATTGGCAAGTTTTCCAATATTGCCAGCCATGTGCGCATCAATGCGACCAATCATCCGACATGGCGTCCGACACTGCATCATTTCACCTATCGTGCAGGTGATTACTGGCCGGGCGAAAAGGATGAAGCCGAGTTTTTCGAGTGGCGACGCGGCAATGCCGTGAAGATCGGTCATGACACATGGCTCGGCCATGGCTCCACCATCTTGCCGGGTGTGACGGTTGGCAATGGTGCGGTTGTCGGCGCCGGAGCTGTCGTGAGCAGGGACGTAGCGCCCTATACGATTGTTGGCGGGGTCCCGGCGCGTCTCATTCGCGAACGCTTCGACGCTGCGATCGGTAATCGCCTCGATCGACTGGCCTGGTGGGACTGGGATCACGAACGTCTGCGTGATGGGCTCGATGATTTCCGTACGCTTGATATCGAGGCTTTCCTTTCGAAATACGAAACGGCTGCCAACACAAAAGCGGTCATGAAAGAGCTATCCAATGGCTAATGAAATCGTTCTTAAAAATGCCCGCATCGTGCTTGCTGACGAGATTGTCTCCGGTTCTATCCTGATCCGTGACGGCAAAATTGAAGCCATTGATCAAGGTAATACCAATGGTGGCGATGACATGGATGGTGACTATGTCATTCCGGGTCTGATCGAGCTGCACACCGATCAGCTCGAAAGCCATTACGCACCACGCCCGAAAGTCCGCTGGAATGTCGACGCTGCAGTTCAGGCGCATGATGCGCAGGTCGCAGCATCAGGTATCACAACTGTGTTCGATGCCATGCGTGTCGGCTCAGACTATGACCGTGACTTCGTGGGCGAGGATATGCGGATGCTTGCGGATGCGATCGAAAGCGGTGTTCGCGAAAATCGCCTGCGTGCAGACCACTTTCTGCACCTGCGCTGCGAAGTATCCTCAGCAGATTGCCTTGAAACATTCGAGCTTTTCGCAGGCGATGACCGCGTTAAACTCGCTTCGCTGATGGATCATGCACCGGGACAGCGTCAATTCGTTGATCTTAATACGTATCGCACTTATTACATGCGCAAGATGAAGCTCACGGATGAGGAGTTCCGGGTGCATTGTGAGAAGCGTATGGCGGATTCGGACGCCTATTCGGCCAAACATCGCCGTGCGATTGCTGATTTGTCGGCGTATCGCGGGATCGTTTTGGCGAGTCATGATGATGCGACGAGCAATCACGTCGATGAATCGCTTGATCATGGTGTGCGGATTGCCGAATTCCCTACGACTATGGAAGCAGCGAAGGCTTCCAAGGAGGCCGGATTGTCGATCCTGATGGGCGCGCCGAATATCGTTCGCGGTGGTTCGCATTCCGGTAATATCGCTGCACGCGATCTCGTCGATAATGGCAGCCTCGACATCCTGTCTTCGGATTACATTCCGTTCAGCCTCATTCAGTCGGCTTTCGGTCTTGCTTCGGGCGAACGTCCGATTGCACTGCCACAGGCTGTCCGCCTTATAACCAAGAACCCGGCCGATGCCATGGCGATGGATGATCGCGGCGAAATCGCTATCGGAAAGCGTGCCGATCTGGTTCGCGTGCGTCCGAAAGGCGCAATTCCGGTTGTGCGCACTGTCTGGCGCGAAGGCGAGCGGGTGCTCTGATGCCGATGCAGTCCAATACGCCGAAAGGCTGTTTCGTTGCCGTCGTCGGCCCCAGTGGGGCCGGCAAAGACACGATTATGGATGCAGCGCGTGTCGCTCTTGCTGGCGACACGCGGTTTCATTTTGTGCGTCGCATCATCACCCGCCCGCAAATGCCGGGAACGGAAGATCATGACAGTCTGGATGAAGCAGCGTTTACGAAAGCCGCAGGCGAGGGTGCTTTCGCCCTGCACTGGCAGGCGCATGGTCTAAGCTATGGATTACCGAAATCGCTCGAGGCTGAAATCGCCGACGGTATCGTCGTGATTGCCAATGTCTCGCGGCGTGTGCTTGGCGATATCCGCAGGCTTTATTCGGAACGGTCCGTGGTCGTCATTTCGGCTAGGCCGGAAGTACTCGCAGAGCGGCTTGCATCGCGCGGACGTGAAAGTCGAGAAGAAATCGCTTTGCGACTTAAGCGCGAAGTGAGCTTCGATGACGGTGCAGACGATGTTGTCATAATAGACAATTCAGGTGAAGTCGCTGCTTCCACAGATGCCTTCCTGCGTCACCTGCAGGAAATGAGCATTAAAACAATTGCCTAAATTAAAATCTTAAAGCGGAATGTAAGTTTACACAAACGTCATGGTCCGTTCATTACAGTGTCATTGAACGGATCAATAGTGAGCATGAATGGAGACGAATTCATGCTTCAACTAAAAAACGTAACGCGCCGCTATAATGATAAGGTGGCGGTTTCGGGTGTTGACCTCGAGATCGAGCCGGGCTCGTTTGTTGGAATTATTGGTCGCTCGGGCGCGGGAAAGTCGACGCTGCTGCGTATGATCAATCGCCTGGTTGAACCTTCGGAGGGAACAATTCACTGGGATGGTCGCGACGTTACCGGGCTCAAGGGTTCGGGATTGCGCGATTGGCGCGCACAATGCGCGATGATTTTCCAGCATTTCAATCTGGTCGATCGCCTTGATGTTCTGACCAATGTTCTGATGGGCCGTCTGAACTATGTTTCGACGCCCAAGTCGCTTCTGCGCATCTGGAGCGATGAAGAGCGTCTGATCGCTCTTTCCGCCCTGCAGCAGTTCGATATTGCGCATCTTGCAGCGCATCGCGCCGATGAGCTGTCCGGTGGTCAGCAACAGCGCGTGGCGATTGCCCGGGCGCTCGTTCAGCAGCCGCGCATCATTCTCGCCGACGAGCCGATTGCATCGCTCGATCCGCGCAACACCCGCAGCGTCATGGACGCTCTGCGTCGCATCAATCGCGAGTATGGCATCACGGTTCTCTGCAATCTGCACTCGCTCGATATTGCGCGCAGCTATTGCGACCGCCTCGTCGGCATGTCTGCCGGCAAGATCGTATTCCGCGGCACACCGTCGATGCTCACCGATATGGCATCACGCGACCTTTACGGCATGGAAGCCGATGACGTCATCGATCAGGATGATGCGGCCGAGCCAATGCCGATGCCTGTTCCGCAGTCGGCTGAAGCCGTTCTGCGCCAGCTTTCCGCCTAAACGCCGGAAAAATTACGCTCCAAACTCAGGATTAACAGGAGATAGCTATGCTTAACCGTAGAAACTTTCTGGCGGCTGCAGCGCTCACCGCTACGCTGACCATGCCAATGCTGGCTTCCACTGCACAGGCTGCAGACTGGAGCAAGGACTATCCGGAAATCGTTCTGGGCGTGATTCCGGCAGAAAACGCATCGACCACTTCCGACCGTTATGCGCCTCTGACAGCTTACCTCGGCAAGGAACTGGGCACGAAGGTTACGCTGCGCGTTGCGAACGACTACGCCGCTGTTATCGAAGGTCAGCGCGCTGGCAACATTCAGATCGCATTCTATGGCCCGGCGTCCTATGCCCGCGCTGTCATGACCGGCGTTGAAACCACGCCGCTCGTCAACCAGCGTCATGACACCGGCGTAAACGGCTACTATTCGGTTGTTTATGTTCGCGCCGACAGCCCATACCAGAAGATGGATGACCTCAAGGGCAAAGCAATTGCTCTCGTCGATCCTAACTCGACATCGGGTAACAACGCGCCACGCTTCTTCCTCAACCGCGATGGCTATAGCGTCGATACGTTCTTTGGTAAGAACTTCTTTGCTGGCAGCCATGAAAACGCAGTTCTCGCTCTCGCACAGGGCACCGCAGACGCTGCCGCAAACTCCTGGAACTCGGAAGACGATTCCAACCTGACCCGCATGATCAGCCGCGGCGTTCTGAAAGATGCAAACGGCAAGGTGATGACGAAGGATGATTTCCGTATCATCTTCAAGTCGGACTTCCTCCCAGAAGGCCCGTTCGCTGTTCTCAGCACCCTGCCAGACCAGCTCAAGGCCGACATCAAGCAGGCTTTCCTCGATATGCCGAAGAAGGACAAGGCTGGTTTTGACGCCCTTTCCGACGGCAAGGATCAGGAATTCGTAGCGACCGAAGCCAAGGAATATGAGCCGATCATCGAGATGCTCAAGTTCAACGACAAGGCTCGCAAGTCCTAATCCGCAAAGTAATCGAAATGCCCGAAGCTCAACAAGCTTCGGGCATTTTTGTTAGGGAATCTCGCATGACGGTATCCTCACTGGACGGCAACGGAGCAAAAAGCCTGCTTGCCGATTATCGGAGAGAAGTCGGCAAACGACGTCTCTACGGTATCGCGCTCCTCCTTGCGCTTGTCGCTATCGCCATAGCTGCCTCCGTCGTTGCCGATGTTCGGCCGGGCACACTGGTCGAAAATCTCTTTCGCTTTACAAGCTATCTCAGCCGGATTCTACCAGACCTGACCATCGCCAATTTCTGGGGCGATATGGCAGCCTGGTACTGGAACCTTGGCGGCTGGCTCAAGATGCTGTTTGAGACGCTGTTGATTGCCTACCTGGCAACCTTGATCGGCGGCATCATCGCTTTTGCCGCGTCATTTGCAGCTTCATCGAATATGGCTCCCAATTCGACGGTGCGTTTCGTCGTTCGTCGCGGGCTGGAGCTGCTGCGTACGGTTCCTGAAATTGTCTTCGCGCTGCTTTTCGTTATCGCTTTCGGTCTTGGGCCGATGGCCGGTGTGCTGGCGCTGATGCTTCATACAACGGGGGCGCTGGGTAAATTGTTCTCCGAAGTTGTTGAGAACATCGATATGCGCCCGGTGGAAGGCATTCGTGCATCGGGTGGTTCCGGTTTTCAGGTCATCCGCTTTGCCGTGCTTCCACAAGTCGCCGCCAATTTTGCTTCCTATGGCCTGCTGCGCTTTGAAATCAACGTGCGTGGCGCTTCGGTCATGGGCTTTGTGGGTGCGGGCGGTATCGGTCAGGAGCTGCTCACCTCGATCCGCCAGTTCTATTACAGCGATGTCAGCGCCATCCTGCTTCTGATTATCGTGACCATTGTTGCCATCGATCTCATTACGCAGCGTATTCGCCACGCGCTTCTGGGCCGTATTGGTTGAGGAGAGAATTATGACCGATATTGCACAAAGTCTCTCCCGTGAGGCGCACGCGCATGAAAAGGAACTTCGGGCAGAACATGCCGAATTGTTCGGAAACGCGCGTGCCTGGCGAAATCTGGCGATTTTAACCGTAGCTTTGGTTGCTTCCGTCTGGTTCGCCTTCTACTGGCTCGATTTCTCTTTGTTGCGCATTCTCAATGGTCTTGGTCGTCTCGGCGATTTCGCGCTGATGATGATGCCGCCATCGTCCGGCGGGCGTTTCAGCCTTTATCTGTGGTCGATGATGGAAACGCTGGCAATCGCCTATCTCGGCACATTGCTGGCGGCGATCCTGGCCTTTCCATTCGGTTTTCTGGCCGCCAAGAACATTATCCCGAATGTCTTCCTGCATTTCGGCATACGCCGTTTCCTCGACACCATTCGCGGCGTCGATACGCTGATCTGGGCGCTGATCTGGGTGTCGGTTGTGGGGCTTGGACCATTCGCCGGTATTCTCGCGATCGCCTGCTCGGATTTCGGGGCTTTTGGCAAGTTGTTCTCCGAAGCCATTGAAGGCGCCGACAAGAAGCCGGTCGAAGGCGTGCTCTCATCGGGTGGTGGCAGGCTGCATGGCTATCGCTTCGGTGTGCTGCCACAGGTTCTGCCACTGATCGGCAGTCAGGTGCTTTACTTCTTCGAGTCAAACACCCGTTCGGCAACGATCATCGGTATTGTCGGGGCAGGCGGCATCGGCGCGCATCTGGCAGAACAGATCAAGGTTCTGAACCTTCAGGATGTTTCCTTCCTGATCATCATGATCCTGATCGCGGTTGCCGTGATCGACTGGTTCTCGTCCAAGCTTCGTCACGCCATGATCGGCAAGAAGGCGCAGAAGTCTGCTTAACCACTGATGAGTGTCTTGATGCCATCTGCAACGAACTGAACGGCAAGCGCTGCAAGAATGACGCCCAGGAGACGAGTCAGAATGGAACGGCCGGTTTCGCCAAGAAACCGGTCAACGCGTTCTGCAAGCAGCAGCACAAAATAGGTAATCAGCAAACAGACAGCGATGACGCCAAGCAGAGCGGCTCGCGGTCCAATTCCATGGAACGAGTCCGATGTCAGCACGATAGCCGAGATCGCTCCCGGACCGGCAATCAGCGGAATGGCGAGCGGGAAGGCGGCTATATTGCGGATATGGTCCTTGGTGATGGCTACCTCGGCGCTCTTTTCCTTGCGCTCGGTTCGTTTCTCGAAAATCATTTCGAAGGCAATCCAGAAGAGAAGCAAGCCACCGGCGACGCGGAACGCACCGATCGTTATGCCGAACATGCCGAGGATCTGCGCACCCGCAATGGCAAACAGCGCCATCACGATAAAACCGATGATGGAGGCGCGAAGCGCCACCTGTCCGCGGTGGTGCCGCTCCATGCCCGGCGTTAGCGCCAGAAACAACGGCGCCAGTCCGGGCGGATCGATTGTAACAAGAAGGGTGACGAACGCGCTGAAAACCGTATCGTAGAACCCCATACTGCACGCGCCCTTCTTGTTGGCATGTTATGCTCAATCGGATACATGAATTGTAGACGATCAGGGGTACATGGTCGATGCAAAGCGCCGTGACGAGCAACATCCTTGCTCAATCTTTATGTGAATATCTTTTAAGTCCTTGATTTAATAGGCGGAAATAGCCCGCCGAAACGGTCGTGAAATTGGCGTTTTTTGCTGGTTTCCGTTATAAAGTGACTTTATCGATTCTGTTGAGAAAGAAATCTGAATAGTGTCAGATCAAACGCCTCCACCCGGTTCCGACGATATGAATGGTGGCCCAAACGGCGGCCCTAGCGGTATCGAACCGATTTCCATTATCGAGGAGATGCAGCGCTCCTATCTCGATTACGCGATGAGCGTTATCGTGAGCCGTGCGCTGCCCGATGTGCGCGACGGCCTGAAGCCCGTACATCGCCGCATTCTCCACGCCATGAACGAGATGAACCTCGCCTATAACCGCCCGTACCGTAAGTCGGCGGGTGTGATCGGTGAGGTCATGGGTAAGTATCACCCGCATGGCGACGCATCTATTTATGACGCTCTCGTGCGTATGGCGCAGGATTTTTCCATGCGCGATCCGCTCGTGGACGGACAGGGCAATTTCGGCTCCATCGATGGCGATCCACCGGCAGCGATGCGTTACACCGAATGCCGTCTGGAAAAGCTCACCGAAGCCCTCCTGTCGGACATTGACAAGGATACGGTCAATTTTCAGGACAATTATGACGGTCGCGAGCGGGAACCGGTGGTTATGCCTGCGCGTTTCCCGAACCTGCTTGTCAATGGGTCTGGCGGTATCGCGGTCGGTATGGCGACCAATATTCCGCCGCACAACCTTGGCGAAGTCATTGATGGCTGCATAGCGTTGATTGAAAATCCGGCCATCGAGCTGGAAGAAATCATGGAAATCATTCCGGGCCCGGATTTTCCGACGGGTGGTATCATCCTCGGACGCGCTGGCATCAATTCCGCCTACACGACCGGTCGCGGCTCGGTGATCATGCGCGGACGCGCTACAATCGAGCCAATGCGCGGTGATCGCGAAGCCATCATCATCACCGAGATTCCGTATCAGGTGAACAAGGCGTCGATGATCGAGAAAATGGCCGAACTGGTGCGCGACAAGCGTATCGAAGGCATTTCCGATCTGCGTGACGAATCCGACCGCGAAGGTTATCGCGTCGTGGTGGAACTCAAGCGCGATGCCGTTGCCGATGTCGTGCTGAACCAGCTCTATCGTTACACGCCGCTGCAGACCTCCTTCGGCTGCAACATGGTGGCGCTGAACGGCGGCAAGCCGGAACAGCTCAATCTGCTCGACATGCTGCGCGCATTCGTCGCCTTCCGTGAGGAAGTGGTTACGCGCCGCACAAAATTCCTGCTCAACAAGGCGCGCGACCGCGCGCATGTGTTGGTTGGTCTGGCAATTGCAGTTGCGAATATCGATGAGATCATCGCTCTTATTCGTCGTGCGCCGGATCCGGCAACGGCGCGTGAACAGTTGATGGAACGTCGTTGGCCCGCTGCCGATGTGGCACCACTCATCCGCCTCATCGATGATCCGCGTCATGCGATCAATGAAGACAACACGTATAACCTCTCGGAAGAGCAGGCGCGTGCTATTCTTGATCTGCGCCTACAGCGCCTGACAGCACTTGGCCGCGATGAAGTCGCGGACGAGCTGAACAAGATCGGCGAAGAAATCCGCGATTATCTGGATATTCTGGGTTCTCGCATCCGCGTTATGACAATCGTCACGGAAGAGATGATTGCTGTTCGCGACGAGTTTGCCACGCCACGTCGCACCGAGTTCGGTCTTGGTGGCGCAGAAATGGACGATGAAGATCTTATCGCCCGTGAAGATATGGTCGTTACCGTCAGTCACGCTGGTTATATCAAGCGTGTGCCGCTGACGACCTATCGTGCGCAACGCCGCGGCGGCAAAGGCCGCTCCGGCATGGCGACGAAGAACGAAGATTTCGTCACGCGTCTGTTTGTGGCCAATACGCATACGCCGGTTCTGTTCTTCTCCTCGCGTGGCATTGTCTACAAGGAGAAGGTCTGGCGTCTGCCGGTCGGTAATCCGCAATCGCGCGGCAAGGCGCTCATCAACATGCTGCCATTGCAGCAGGGCGAACGCATTACCACGATCATGCCGCTGCCGGAGGATGAAGAGTCCTGGGCAAACCTCGATGTCATGTTCTCGACCACGCGCGGTACGGTTCGCCGTAACAAGCTGTCGGACTTCGTTCAGGTCAATCGCAACGGCAAGATCGCGATGAAGCTCGAAGACGAGGGCGATGAAATCCTCTCGGTCGATACCTGTACGGAATTCGACGACGTGCTTCTGACCTGTGCCGGTGGCCAGTGCATTCGCTTCCCGGTTACCGATGTGCGTGTCTTTGCAGGCCGCAATTCCATCGGCGTGCGCGGCATCAATCTGGCCGAGGGCGACAAAGTCATCTCGATGGCCATCCTGCATCATGTCGATGCCGATGCCTCGACACGCTCCGCCTATCTCAAGCGTTCGATTGCCGAGCGCAGGGCGCAAGGTGCGGACGATGCCGATGATATTGTTGTGGTCGGTGAAGAAGTCGGTGTTGATGCCGATCTCTCGGAAGAACTCTATCAGGAACTGAAAGCACGCGAAGAAACCGTGCTGACAGTCAGCGAGTACGGTTACGGCAAGCGTTCCTCGTCTTACGAGTTCCGCGTTTCCGGTCGTGGTGGCAAGGGCATTCGCGCTACCGATACGTCGAAGACCGACGAAATCGGCAAGCTTGTTGCCCTGTTCCCGGTCGAGGCAAGCGATCAGATTCTGCTTGTTTCCGATGGCGGACAGCTCATTCGCGTACCGGTTGACGGTATCCGTATTGCCGGACGGTCCACCAAGGGCGTCACGATCTTCAACACGGCGGATGGTGAAAAGGTCGTCTCGGTCGAACGCATATCCGAAGCGGATAGCGATGAAGAAAACGGCAATGACGGCGAGGCCGCTTCCGAAGGCGAAGCGCCAACTGCTGACACCGAAGAATAATCAAAAAGCCCCGGCTTTTTGTTCTGAACAATGAAAAAGGCCGATGGCGGGAACCATCGGCCTTTTTCAGATGCCAAGACTGGAGGAATTGGCGATCACAGAAACTCTTTTTCAGCAAGCTCCAACGCTGATGCGTGAACTCGACTGTTCATACTCAGCGCGAACGCATGTTACGCAAGCTGTTGATGTCGAATGCCACCTGACGTACGCGTTGACGCTTGGCTTCGTTCTCATCGAGAAGCAATATGATTGCCGACGCAGCCATCGCGACCATCATGGATAATGCCAGAAGAAAGATCATCATCGTGTTATCCTTTCGACATACATACGCTTCAGAAGCGAAAAGGTTGCACCGAACTTGCACCTATCTTGGTAAATCGGTTGTGAACTTGTCGTGAAATCGCTGTTCATATCGCATTCATTTGGTTTCTTGGTTTCTGTTTTCTTATCGTAGTGGTTCTTGTTGAAAATCCCGTCAGAAAAGGCTAGCTGGAAGAAATGACGATCGCGATTTATGCGGGTTCCTTCGACCCGGTGACAAATGGCCATATGGATGTCCTCAAAGGTGCCCTGCGCCTTGCCGACAAGGTTATTGTCGCAATTGGCGCTCATCCCGGCAAAAAGCCCCTCTTCACCTTCGAGGAGCGCGTGGCGCTCATCGGTGAAAGTTCCAAGGCCTTATTGGGCACGGATGCGGGCCGGGTTTCCGTCATTTCCTTCGACGGGTTGGTCATCGATGCGGCACGCAAACATGCCGCACAATTGATGGTGCGCGGTTTGCGCGATGGCACTGATCTCGATTATGAAATGCAGATGGCAGGCATGAACGGCACCATGGCGCCGGAACTGCAAACCGTGTTCCTGCCTGCCGACCCGGCGGTGCGCACGATTACCGCCACATTGGTTCGCCAGATTGCCTCCATGGGCGGCGATATAAAGCCCTTTGTTCCTGCGGCAGTCGCTGCCGCTTTGAACGCCAAATTTAAATCCTGACCGCAGGGAGTTTTTCGATCATGTCTTTCTTTCGTTCGGCACTTGCCGCTGTTGCCTTTTTCGCGCTGTCGCAAGGGGCAGTTCAGACGGCTGCTGCCGCCAATGCCGAAAACACCGTGGTTCTCAAGCTGAAGGACGGCGACGTCGCTATTCAGCTCCGCCCCGACCTCGCGCCCAAGCATGTGGCCCAGATCGAAAAGCTGGTTCGTGAAGGCGCTTATAACGGCGTTGCCTTCCACCGTGTCATCCCGGGCTTCATGGCCCAGACCGGCGACGTGAAGTTCGGCAATATGGACAAGGGCTTCGATGGCTCGCGCGTTGGCACCGGCGGTTCGGACTACCCGGATATTCCGGAAGAATTCTCGAAGGAACCCTTCGTGCGCGGCACGGTCGGCATGGCCCGCAGCCAGAACCCGAACTCGGCCAATTCGCAATTCTTCATCATGTTTGCGGACGGCGCGTTCCTCAACGGCCAGTACACTGTGGTCGGTAAGGTTGTCAGCGGCATGGATATCGTCGACAAGATAAAGAAGGGTAGCGAAGCCGATAATGGCGCCGTGGAAAACCCCGACAAGATCATCAAGGCCACGCTTCAGGCCGACAAGAAGTAAAATACAAGGAGAGGCCCAATGGCTTACAAAGACCCTGAAAACACGCTCGTTCTGGAAACCACCAAGGGCAACGTCGTTCTGGAACTTTATCCGGATCTCGCGCCGGATCATGTTGCGCGTATCAAGGAACTGGCCCGCGAAGGTGCCTATGACGGCGTTGTGTTCCACCGCGTGATCGATGGCTTCATGGCCCAGACCGGCGACGTGAAGTTCGGCAAGACGGGTGGCGCTCATTTCAATGGTTCGCGCGCCGGCATGGGCGGTTCGGACAAGCCAGACCTGAAGGCGGAATTCTCCAACACGCAGCACAAGCGCGGCACTGCTTCAATGGCACGTTCGGCCAACCCAAACTCGGCCAACTCGCAGTTCTTCATCTGCTTTACCGACGCTCCGTGGCTCGACCGTCAGTATACCGTCTGGGGTCAGGTTATCGAAGGCATGGACAATGTCGACAAGATCAAGCGCGGTGAGCCTGTTGCCGATCCGGATACGATCGTGACGGCCCGTATCGCTGCCGACGTCTGATCCTGCCAATTCCATTGAGAAATTACGGCTCCGGTTCATGCCGGGGCCGTAATTTGTTCACCGCATTTCCGGACGCAAAACCGCTTCGCACTTTTGCTGGACATGCTTTAGAGGTTCATAATGCGCGTTGATCTTTTCGATTTCGAATTGCCGGAAGAGAGCATTGCTCTACGTCCAGTGGAGCCGCGTGACCACGCCAAGCTGTTGTGCGTCCGTCCTGGCCAGCCATTCGAAGATCGACAAGTATTCGAACTGCCGGATCTTCTGCAGCCGGGCGACGCCCTTGTTTTCAATGATACCAAGGTGATACCTGCGCAACTTGAAGGCATGCGCGAACGTGACGGCAATATTTCGCAGATCAGCGCCACGCTGCATATGCGCACCGGCCCTGATCGCTGGAAAGCATTTTTGCGGCCGGGCAAGCGCGTTAAAGAAGGCGATCGTATTCGTTTCGGCCACTCCGGTTCGAGCTGCTTCCTCGGCACGCTTGACGCCACCGTGGCCGAAAAGGGCGATGCAGGCGAAGCGCTTCTCGTATTCGATCTTTCGGGCGCCATGCTGGATGAGGCGATTGCATCGGTCGGACACATTCCGCTGCCCCCCTATATCGCATCGAAGCGCGCTGAAGACGAACGTGACCGGAAGGACTACCAGACGGTCTACGCACGTGAAGAAGGCGCGGTTGCTGCCCCCACTGCCGGATTGCATTTCACACCCGACCTGCTTGAAAAGATCAAGGCCAAAGGCATCGAAGAGCATTTTGTAACGCTGCATGTGGGAGCGGGAACGTTTTTGCCGGTCAAAGCCGACGATACGACCGACCACAAGATGCATTCGGAAATCGGTTATGTCTCGCAACGGACTGCCAATGCGCTCAATGCCGTACACGAGCGAGGCGGCAGGATCATCTGTGTCGGCACGACATCGCTGCGCTTGATCGAAAGTGCTGCGGGCGAGGACGGTATCGTCCGCCCATGGTCTGGCGCGACCGACATCTTTATCACGCCCGGCTACAAGTTCAGGGCAGTCGATCTGCTGATGACCAATTTCCATTTGCCACGCTCGACGCTGTTCATGCTGGTATCAGCCTTCAGCGGCTTTGAGACGATGCACGCTGCCTACGATCATGCCATCAACAACGGCTATCGCTTTTATTCCTATGGTGACGGCAGCTTGCTTGAGCGAGCCGACAAAGCTAAAGACACCGCATGACTCTGGAAAACTTAAAGACAAGCGAAAACTTCGAATTCAAGGTGCTTGCACGCGATGGTGCGGCTCGTCAGGGCGAGATTTCCATGCCGCGCGGCGTGGTGCGTACGCCTGCCTTCATGCCCGTCGGTACGGCCGGTACGGTCAAGGCCATGTATATGGACCAGGTGAAGGAACTGGGTGCCGATATCATCCTTGGCAACACCTATCACCTGATGCTGCGTCCCGGTGCGGAGCGCGTGGCTAAGCTCGGCGGCTTGCATGAGTTCGGCGGCTGGAAGGGTCCGATCCTGACCGATTCCGGTGGGTTTCAGGTCATGTCTCTGGCGCAATTGCGCAAGCTCGACGAAAACGGCGTAACATTCCGCTCGCATATCGATGGCAAGGCGTATGAAATGACGCCGGAGCGGTCCATCGAGATTCAGGGATTGCTCGATTCCGATATACAGATGCAGCTCGATGAATGCGTGGCGCTGCCTTCGCCGGAAAAGAACACCGAGCGCGCCATGGAATTGTCGCTACGCTGGGCTGAACGCTGCAAGGTCGCTTTCGGCGATCAACCGGGCAAGGCGATGTTCGGTATCGTGCAAGGCGGCGATGTCGCTCGTCTGCGTGAAAAATCCGCAGAAGCGCTGAAGGCAATGGACCTCAAGGGCTATTCGGTCGGCGGGCTTGCGGTCGGCGAGCCGCAGCAGGTCATGCTCGACATGCTGGAAGTCGTCTGCCCGATCCTGCCATCGGAAAAGCCCCGCTACCTGATGGGTGTCGGCACGCCGGACGATATTTTGAAGTCTGTCGCGCGCGGGATCGATATGTTCGATTGCGTGATGCCGACGCGAGCAGGCCGCCACGGTCTTGCCTTCACCCGTTTCGGCAAGGTAAACCTGCGCAATGCGCGCCATGCGGATGATCATCGCCCACTCGATCCGGAATCGGATTGCCCTGCATCGCGCGACTATAGCCGCGCCTATCTGCACCATCTGGTGAAATCCGGTGAAGCGCTCGGCGCCATGCTCCTGACCTGGAACAATCTGGCCTATTATCAGTATCTGATGGAGGGCATCCGTGCATCGATTGCCGATGGGCGCTTTGGCGAATTTGCCGCCGAAACCTCGGAAGGATGGGCGAGGGGCGATATGGCTCCGCTCTGATTCGCAGCCTGTTAAACCAAAGGGCGCATAGCGCCCTTTTCTTTCCAACTGTCAGTTTTCTGTCAGCATGTTTTCCAGACGACAGAGAACGGTACGCTGTTCTTCATCGTTCAGAATTTCACATTCCATCAGTTTGGAACATTCAAGTCCGGCGACGGCGAGATAAACGATCAGTGCCGTATCCGCGTCGGTCGTATCCTTGATCATACGGTCCAGCAATGCCCGGTGATACTGACGAACAGGCACCATGAAACCGGGGTCTTCGGCCAGCGCTGCAAGCACGCCGCAAGCGGGCGGCTCGTCATCAGCCTGAACCCGGTAAACATCAAGAAAAGCCCGCGCTAAGCGGTTTTTATCGCCTTTTTGGAGTGTCTCCTGAACTTCCATGGCATGTTCGTGCTCTTTCATATATTCTTCTACGACTGCTTCGAGCAGTTTGGCTTTCGTCGGAAAAGAATAAAGCAACCCGCCTTTTGAAAGCCCCGCACGGGCTGCTACGGCATCGAGAGAGAGGTGAGCAGGTCCGATCTCACGGGCAAGCTCGGTAGCAGCGCGCAAAATACGTTCGCGCGACGAGACTTTCTTTTTCGCTAACAACTGACTTGCGTCTCCTGACAGTTCGCATGTTGACAATACCGTCCAGACGGTACAGTAATTCGCCACTTTCATACAAGTAAAATACGCGCGACCTTTGCGTGACTGCAAAAGAAGGCGCCGCGGCCAATCCCCCAACCCTGATCGATCAGGGAGCCATCTGGAGTGCATCCGCAATGATCAAGCGCCTTATTCTGGCAATAATATTCCTGGTGATCGTCGTTGGAGGCCTCGTTGGCTTTAACCTGTTTCGATCACAGGCCATCAAAGACTTTTTCGCCAACATGCAGCAACCCGCCCAGACGGTTTCGACCGTCACAGTGGAGCCGGGCGTCTGGAAGCCGGGTGTGGAAGCCATCGGCACGGCCAATGCGCTCAATGGCGTTGATCTGACCGTACAGCTTGACGGCCTTGTGAAGACGATCAACTTCAAGGCCAATCAGGAGGTCAAGGAAGGCGACCTGCTGCTTCAGATGGAAGATAGCATTCAGAAGGCGGACCTCGCCGCCGCTGAAGCTGAAGCCGTTCTTGCCCAGCAGAACCTGAAGCGCGCTGATACGTTGCGCACGCGCGGTGTTGGTGCTGTGTCGAATGTCGATACAACAGCTTCGGTCGCCGATGCCGCAAGCGCGCGCGTTGAAAAAATGCGTGCAACGCTGGCCCAGAAGTCCGTCAAGGCTCCATTCTCCGGCGTCATTGGCATTTCCAAGGTTGATATAGGTCAGTATCTGACACCGGGTACGGTCATTGCCACGTTGCAGAGCACCGATGTGATGCGTATCGACTTTACCGTCCCGGAACAGTCGCTGTCATCAATCAAGCTCGGACAGACCGTGAAGGTTGGCTCGACTGCAGAAGCGCTGGATTTCACCGGAACGATTGTCGGTATCGACCCGAAGATTGATCCGACGACCCGTCTCGTCTCCGTGCGCGCCGAAGTGCAGAATCCGGATCACAAGCTGACGCCGGGCCAGTTCGTGCAGGTTCGCGTTGAACTGCCGGAAGAAGACAACGTCATCGCGCTGCCGCAGACCACGATCATTTCCAGTCTTTATGGCGATTATGTCTACGCTGTTCGTCCTGAACAAAAGCAGGAAGACACAAATGCCACCAAGGCTCCAGCCGCCGATGCAAAGCCGGAAGAGGGCGAGAAGCAGGTCGCACAGCAGGTCTTCATCAAGCTTGGACGCCGTTATTCCGGTATCGTCGAGATTACAAGCGGTCTCAAGGCTGGCGATATCATCATTACGGCAGGTCAGAACCGGCTTTCGCCTGGCGTACCGGTGAAAATCGACAACACCGTCAATCCGATCCCAGCCGGCCAACCGGCTGACAAGCAATAGGCGATCACGATGAGCTTTTCCGATATTTTCATCCGGCGCCCCGTGCTTGCCACGGTGGTCGCCCTGATGATCATCCTGTTGGGCCTTCAGGGGATCGCGCAGCTTACGGTGCGCGAATATCCGAAGGTCGATGAAACCGTCATCACAGTTACGACGAACTATGCCGGTGCGAGCGCTGATCTCATTCAGGGCTTTATTACCGCGCCGATCGCCGAAGCGGTCGCGACCACTGAAAACATCGACTATGTGACGTCTTCAAGCCGTCCATCGTCGAGCACAGTGACCGTGCAGATGAAGCTCGGGGCAAACCCGGATGCGGCGCTGACGGAAGTCATCGCCAAGGTCAATCAGGTTCGCGGCGACTTGCCGGACGAATCCGACGACCCTGTCATCGTCAAGGGAACGGGCCAGAACTTCGCTACCATGTATCTGGCGGCGCAGAACCCGAACATGACGAGCGAACAGATCACCGAGTATCTGGAGCGTGTTATCCAGCCGCGCATGTCCACCATTCAGGGCGTTGCGAAGGCTGAAATTCTGGGCGGTCAGGTTTATTCTATGCGCGTCTGGCTCGATCCGATCCAGCTCGCGGCCCGCCAGATCACGGCACCGGAAGTTCTGGCGGCAATCAAGGCCTCCAACTTCCTGTCGGCACCGGGCACGACGAAGAACGAATATGTGGCGTCTTCGATCACGCTGAAATCGACTTTGCAGACCCCGGAGGCCTTCGGCGCAATGCCGATCAAGGCATCGGGTGACGATGTCGTTCGCCTGCGTGACGTCGCACGGGTAGAACTGGCGGCGAAAAGCACGGACACCATCGTTTCCTTCAACGGCTCGGCGGGTACGTTCCTCGGCGTCTTCCCGACTCCGGCAGCAAACCCCATCGATATGGCGGCTGCGGTTCGCAAGGAACTGCCGTCGATCCAGGCGTCGCTGCCGGAAGGCATGTCACTCGTTCTCGTTTACGACGCGACCGAGCAGATCAGCTCCTCGATCAAGGAAGTCTTCACGACCATCGGCGAAGCCGTCGCCATCGTCATCCTGGTTATCATCGTCTTCCTCGGCTCGTTCCGGTCGGTGCTGATTCCGATTGTCACAATTCCGATCTCGTTGATCGGCGTGTGTTTCTTTCTTTACGTGCTCGGATTCTCGATCAATCTGTTGTCGCTGCTTGCTATGGTTCTCGCCATCGGCCTTGTGGTCGACGACGCCATCGTGGTTTTGGAGAACATTCACCGGCATATCGAAGAGGGCCTCAAGCCCATGGATGCCGCGTTCAAGGGCATGAAGGAAATCACCGGCTCGATCATCGCCATGACAATCACGCTGGCAGCGGTGTTCGCGCCGCTCGGATTCACAGGCGGCCTGACAGGCGCACTGTTCCGCGAATTCGCCTTCACGCTGGCCGGTGCCGTTATCATCTCAGGCATTGCCGCATTGACGGTTTCGCCGATGATGTGCGCGCGCATGCTCAAGCATGGGGATCAGACACGGTTCCAGAAGTTCATCGACCGGACCTTCTCGCGCTTCGAGAAGTGGTATCACCGCCGCGTCTCCAACTCGCTCAATTATCGCGGCATCACGCTGATGATCGTTATAGCGCTGATGGGACTGACGGGATTCCTGTTCATGAACACGTCGAGCGAACTGGCACCGGAAGAAGATTCCGGCGCGCTGTTCTCGATGTTCCAGGCTCCGCAATATGCAACCTCGGCCTATACCAATCTCTATGCCGAACAGATCGACGAACTGACCAAGGATCTTCCGGAATTGAAGACCCGCTTCCAGATCGTCGGCATGGACGGCGGCACGACATCGGGTATCGCGCTGTGGGTTCTGAAGGACTGGAACGAGCGTAGCCGCTCGCAAAAGCAAATTCAGGAAGACCTGACCGCACGTATCTCCAAGGTCGCAGGCGTTCAGGCCTTCATCTTCGCACCTCCATCCCTGCCGGGAACGGGTGGCGGTCTACCGATCTCGATTGCTCTGCAATCGACCGGCCCGGCCGATCAGGTTTTCGCACTGGCTGAAGAAATCAAGAACGAAGCACAGGCCTCCGGCCAGTACATCATTGTGCAGAACTCGCTTTCCTTCAACGCACCGCAGATCACGATCACTATTGATCGCGACCGCGCGGCGACGCTGGGCGTGCAGATCAGCGATATAGGTTCGACACTCGGTCTTCTGACTGGTGGTGCATCTGTCGCCAAGTTCGACCGCGATTCCAACAGCTATGACATCATCACGCAGGTGCCTGATGCATACCGTTCGAACCCGGAAAAGCTCGGTGACTTCTATGTACGCAGTGTTTCCGGCTCGATGATCCCGCTATCTTCGGTCATCACGATCAACCAGAACGCATCGCCTGCGGCAATCGAGCAGTTCAACCAGCTAAACTCCGCGACGATTTCGGCTCTGCCTCTGCCGGGTGTTACGACCGGACAGGGCCTGCAAACTCTGGTCGATCTGGCCAAATCCAAGATGCCGGAAGGCTTCTTCCTGGATTATTCCGGCCAGTCACGTCTGGAAGTGGAGCAGGGCAACACGATCCTGATCGCCTTCGGCCTCGCCGTTATCGTGATCTATCTCGTGCTTGCGGCACAGTTTGAAAGCTTCCGCGATCCGTTCATCATCATGATGTCGGTTCCGCTGTCGATCTTCGGCGCAATCGTGCCGCTGAATATCGGTCTCGGCACGCTGAACATCTATACACAGGTTGGCCTCATCACCCTTGTCGGGCTGATTACCAAGCACGGTATTCTGATGGTGGAATTCGCCAACCAGCAACGCCGCCTGCATGGTCTTTCCCGCCGGGATGCGATCATCGTCGCGGCTGAAACCCGCCTGCGCCCGATCCTGATGACCACGGCGGCGATGGCGCTTGGTGTCGTACCCCTGATCATCGCGACCGGGGCCGGTGCGGCGGCTCGCTATTCGATGGGTCTGGTAATCTTCACCGGCATCGTGATCGGCACGATCTTCACGCTGTTCGTGGTGCCGATGTTCTACACCTTCATCGCCAAGAAGGATGTGGAAGGCGAGTATATCGCATCAAAAGAAGAAGGCGGTGAACCGGCTACAGCGCAACATCACTGAAACTTGCGTTGAACCAATGACAAAGGGCGGCCTAGAAATAGGTCGCCTTTTTTACTTTCTAACGTTGCGGATGCCGCGTTCCAACCCATATGAGCCAGTATGATACCCTTATCCGTTCTCGATCTTTCGCCCGTTCCCGAAGGTAATGATGCAGCGCAGTCGCTGCACAACACGCTGGAACTTGCGCAACTAGCCGAACGGCTCGGCTTCCACCGTTACTGGCTTGCCGAACACCACAATATGCCAGGCATCGCCAGCGCTGCCACATCTGTGGTGATCGGTTATGTTGCCAACGGAACCTCGACAATCCGCGTCGGCGCGGGCGGCGTCATGCTGCCCAATCATTCACCTCTGGTGATTGCGGAACAGTTCGGCACGCTTGCTTCCCTGTTTCCGGGCCGCATTGATCTCGGTCTTGGGCGGGCTCCGGGTACCGACCAGATTACCGCTCATGCGCTTCGTCGCAATCTCGACAGCGATGCCAATGCCTTTCCGCAAGATGTGGTCGAGTTGCTGAATTATTTCAAACCGGCGGAACCCGGCCAGCGCGTGCGCGCAGTGCCGGGCGAGGGATTGAATGTGCCGGTCTGGATTCTCGGTTCCAGCCTGTTTGGCGCACAGCTTGCCGCCATGCTGGGTCTGCCCTACGCATTTGCCTCACACTTTGCGCCTGCAGAAATGGAACGCGCCATCGCCCTTTATCGCGAACGGTTCGAACCATCGGAATATATGCAGAAGCCTTATGTGATGCTGGGCCTTAACGTAATTGCGGCTGATACGGACGAAGAGGCAAACTATCTTTTCACGTCACAATTGCAGGCCTTCGTCAATCTTCGCAGCGGTCGACCGGGCAAGCTGCCGGCTCCTGTCGAAGGCTATATGGAGCGGCTCGATCCATCTGCTCAGGCGCTCGTTCGCCAGATGCTGTCATGCCGTGTCGTTGGTGGACCTGACACTGTGGCCAAGGGCATCAAAGCCTTTGCCGAAAGCACTGGCGCTGATGAATTGATGCTGACCGGCATGATCCATGACCACAAAAAACGCCTGCATTCATATGAAATCGCAAGTCGATCAATCGGCCAGTCAATCGCCTGACCGACCGGTCTCCATATCTGCATAGACCAGATAGCGAAGCGGCCCCGGTGTAATGGCGTCGAATGGGTAGCAGGTCGCCAGCACGAGGTGGTGGCCCTCGCTATCTGGAACGATGCTCGCTTCATCCCAACGTGCGACAACCATATGGCTGACGCGATAGGAAACGCTCTGCCCGTCACTCCGGGTGACGACGATCTGATCATTCTTTTCGATGTTTTTCAGAAATGCGAAATGCGTATCGCGATGCGCGGCATATACGGCCGTTCCCCGTTCACCAGCCATCGCCGTATTGTCGAGATGACCGGGGCCGAAAGCCAGTGCCTGTCCGCTGGCGCCTTTCAGAGCGACCGCCGATTCACCGAGGCGCGGGGCCTCGATACGGGCAACCGGCCATGTATCGGCCCAGGTCCAGGGCTTAACCGGAACGCCGGTTTCGACACTTTCCGCAAATGCCCTTTCAAGCAGAATTTGCGCTGCAAACGCCTTGGCATGTATCCAAACGCCCTGACCAGCAATTGCCAGACCGAACACGATCAAGACGATGCCTACCCCTGGAAGAAGGGAGCGCCTCAGCGCGCTCCCGGTTATAACTGGATTGGTGAACATCACACATTCTCCTTGCGGCGGAAGAACCAGAAGACGAACAAGCCAACCAGCATCAGGCCCAGCCCCTGCATGAGCAGCATTGTTGCTGGTGTTGCCGTTTGTGGCAAAGGGATGGATGGCGTCGGGGACGACGGCGAGACAGGGCTTTTGCGGACGCGAACATTATCGCTCTGCTCATCCGATTTCATGCTGGCGTGATCGTTCACGTTGCGATCCGCGCGAATGCCGAACAGCGTGTCATAATTCCAACCGGCAGGCAGTTGCAGTGGAATATCGGCGCGGGTCAGTGGCGCATTTGCCGGTCGCGACGGTGTTTTTTCGACGGCCACGAGGCTCGTCAGCCGACTGACCAGATGATGCTCCAGTGCGAGGCGAAGAATGCGCGCATCGGCTGCGTCCTGAGTAATGTTGCCAAGGGTAAGTTCCACTTCCGCATCGTCGATCTTGCGACGTGCCCACAATTTCGAAATACCTTCAGCATTCATTGCCTGATCGAGCGGCAGATTGACTGTCCACGGACGCCTATCAATCTGGCCTTCAATGACAAGGTTTCCAGTCGCCTTGCCCATTCGCGCTGCGATGACAAGTGGCTCACCACGATAGAGATCGGGCAGAAGGGAGAGCGTCATGCTCACATTCTTTTCCGAGAAATTGGCCTTCAGATCGGTAACAGCCGGGTTTTCAAGCTTGTCGAAAAGTGCCCGCATACGTTCATCCACTTCAGCCGCCGATCCGATATGCGTGAAGGTTCCGCGTCCGAGTTCCGCTGCTCGGTTCATCAGATAGGAATTCGGGGCAGAGCCGATGCCGACCATGAAAATACGCGAGCGTCCACGGCGGGCTGCGATGGCATCGAACAATTGCTGCTCATTGCTGATTTCACCATCAGTCAGGAATACGATCTGGCGCAACCCATTGCCCTGATTGCTGTCATCAAGCGCAGCGTGAAGGGCAGGCAACATCTCCGTTCCGCCTTGTGCTTCGAGGCTCGTTACGAAACCGCGGGCAGATGCAATATTCTGCTGATTGGCATCGACGGAGTCCTCGAAGAACCTTGTCAATGTGTCATCGAAGCGGATCACGTTGAAGCGATCACCGGGCTGAAGACGTGACAACGCATAGTCCAGACTGGCCTTCGCCTGTTCAATGGAGGTGCCGCCCATTGATCCTGAATTGTCGATCACGAAAATGATCTCTCGCTTGGCATTTCGGGTGGTCGCAAGCGCTGGCGGGGTGACATAGGCAAGCACATAATCGTCTTTACCGATATGCTCACGGAACAGGCCGACTTGCGGCGTATCGGTTGCGACAGCGCTCCATTCCAGAACGAAGTCGCGATCTGCAGCCGCCGTTCCATCCAGCGTGATTTCTCGTGTCGTGTCATTCGTCGTATCGATCCTGACCTTGTGGTAAGGGCTTTCAACCTTTCCAAGAGGGAAGCCTGCCTTCAGATCGACTGAGATGGTCACGGGATTGGTTCGCAGGGCAGCCGGTGGCGTCAAAGGCGTCACAAGCGGCGCATTGTAAGTATCAGGCTTGCCAGCATCGTTCGACTTGCCCCAACCGTTTTTCATTTCGACTTCCTGAACAACGGGGGAGGCATTGTCGGGATTGTAACGCGGCGCGACGACCAACGGGACACGCAGCGAGAAACGGCCATCGGAAAGACGCACGGCCTGCTGATACTCGATCTGAATGACGACTTTCTCGTGCGGACCGATATTGGCGATCGCATTGGTAAACACATTTGGCCGCTGCTGTTCGATCAGCGTGGCCTTTTTCCCTTCGCTTTTCGCCTGTTCGTATATTTCGCGCGCTGCCTGTTTCTCCTTGACGTCAGCGATGATCACGCGATCACCGATGACCATTTTCAGCGAATAGACAGCACTGTCTTCCGGTAACGGGAAAACATACAAGGCTTCAACGAAACCGTCCGTCGGGTTCTCGAATGCCTGCGTCAGCCGGGCTCGCGCTGTCGGGCCGCTCACGTCGAGATTGACATCGGTTGCAAGCCGGGGCGCTTCGACATAACGCCCGGCATCGTTTGTCTCAAGAAGAAGGCTGCCGGATTGAACCTCGTTTGGAGTGACCAAAGCGGGCACTTCGGCACGGGCATGAGCGATCTGCAACAGACAGAAGATAACGGCTAGCGCAGGCAGTAGCGCCATGTTGCAGAACCAGACGAATGAACAGAAGCGGGAGAGAGCCCTGCCTCTAATGCGCTGATTTGAAAGGCTTATCGCGGGTGACATGACATGCTCCTTGTTCACCTCGAAGAACTGGAGACATTGTCGCTGGATGCGGTGTTTCCACTCCAGCGTAAGCTTTGCCAAGTTTCAGCCGCCACTTTCCGCAAACCGCCTTGCCGGTTACGCATATGTGTGGAATTGTGAAGAAAAGTACGCAATTCAGGATGAGCTATGTCCGATCAGGACTCCCATTTGCCCGACCAGATCAATACCCGTGTCGCGATACGGGTTCGTGAGGAAATTGCTCGACGGCGTATTTCACGCCAGCTATTGGCGGATGAGGCCCGGATCAGCCTTTCAACTTTGGAAAAGGCGCTGTCGGGACACAGGCCGTTCACGCTGGCGACGATCATCCGGCTCGAACAGGCTATGGGTGTCGCCTTGCGAGAGCAGGAGAGTGAAGCGCCCGGCCATCCCACCAACAATGGCAACGGTCATGCAGCGGAAGAGCTGGGAGCCTATTCACGCGCCTCGGTATCATGGCTTGAAGGCAATTACCTGACCTTGCGCCCATCCTTTGGCGAGGACAAAGCGATCTTCGCTTACATCACGGAAATTGGTTGGGATTTCGATACCGGCCATCTCAGTTTTCGCGAACGGGAACGTTCCGACGTCTCGTTCTCGCAACAGGGTGCGGTTTCCGTCCCACATCTTTCGGGTCACATCTATCTGGTGACGAATACATCCGGCCAGTACCGCATGGCCGTGCTTTCCCGCCCAAGCATCACAGGCGAAATGTTCGGTATTCTGACAACATTGCGGGCCGGGCAGGGTGCCCATCTAACACCCGTCGCGACGCCGCTTGCGCTCGTTCCGATGAAGTTGTTCGCCGATCCATCATTCGGGCGTGTCCGGTCCGGTGACCGATCCTTCGCCGACTATTCGACGATCCTGAGCAAGACGCTGGACGATGGTTATGCTGGTTTCGTAGCCGGTTGATCTTCGCTTTCATATTTGATTTCCGTCAGCAGCCAATCACGGAAGGCCGAGACCGCCGGAGTGTGCGAACGAGCCTTCGGCGTCACAAAATAATAGCTGCTTGGACTTTTGACCGTATGCGGACAGGCGACGACAAGCTGGCCGCTCTCGATCTCGGCGCGGATGAGGAATAAGGGCATCAAAGCAACGCCGAGACCGGCAATGCAGGCCTGCGAGACATTTGAAAACTGCTCGAAGCGCATGCCTGGAGAAGCGGGCGCTGTCATGTCGAGGCTTTTGAACCAATGATCCCATGCGCCGGGACGGGAAGCCATATTGAACAAGGGAAGCGGTAGAAGATCGACCGGCGCGCGAACCGGATTCTGTTGAAGAAAAGCAGGGCTGCAGACCGGTGCGACGGTTTCATCCATCAGGAAAATGCTGTCGGCGTTGGGCCAATCCGGTTGGCCGATGTGGATCGCAGCATCCAGGCCCTCGCGATCAAAATCGAATTGCCCGATACGTGTCGCAAAATTGAGGATGATATCTGGGTATTTCGCCACGAAGCGCGGTATGCGCGGTATCAGCCAACGTGTCCCGAATGTCGGCAGGAAAGCCAGATTGAGCGTGGTGCCACGCATTTGCGACATCACTTGCAGCGAAGCGGCACGGATGGACGCAAGCGCTGGCCCCACCACCTTCAGATAGACACGTCCCGCATCAGAGAGGACGACATGACGGCTGGTGCGGTCGAAAAGCGCGGTCCCGAGCTGTTCTTCAAGCGTTGCAATCTGCCGGCTCACTGCGCCTTGGGTCAACGATAATTCCTCGGCAGCAGCAGAAAAACTCTCGTGTCGCGCAACCGCATCAAAGGCGGCGAGCGCGCTCGTGGATGGAAGCAGGCGGCGTGATATCGAGGTCATGATCCATTACTAAATGGAATAGATCGATGAGTAAACGTCGATTGCACCAAACATCCACACGGTTCATATTTCCTGCGAATTTTCATTGAGGAGAATACACTAATGTCACGTGCGGCTTTTAGCTGGGAAGACCCGTTTCTGTTGGATGAACAGTTGACCGAAGAAGAGCGTATGATCCGCGACTCGGCCAAAGCTTTTGCAACGGACGTTCTGCTGCCACGCGTTGAAAAGGCTTATCTGGATGAGACGACCGATCCGGAACTGTTCCGCCTCATGGGGCAGGCCGGCCTCTTGGGTGTGACGCTTCCCGAAGAATATGGCGCGGCCAATGCGGGCTATGTTTCTTACGGTCTGGTGGCGCGTGAAGTCGAGCGTGTCGATTCTGGTTATCGTTCGATGATGAGCGTGCAGTCGTCGCTCGTGATGTATCCGATCTACGCCTATGGCTCCGACGAACAGCGCAAGAAATATCTTCCGGGCCTTGTTTCCGGCGAATTGATCGGCTGCTTCGGCCTGACTGAGCCCGATGCAGGCTCCGATCCGGCAGGCATGAAGACCCGCGCCGAAAAGATCGACGGTGGCTACCGCCTGAGCGGTTCCAAGATGTGGATTTCAAACTCCCCGATCGCCGATGTGTTTGTGGTCTGGGCCAAATCCGCTGCGCACGACAATGCTATTCGCGGCTTCGTGCTCGAGAAGGGCATGAAGGGTCTTTCCGCACCGAAGATCGGTGGCAAGCTTTCGCTGCGCGCATCGATCACCGGCGAAATTGTGATGGATGGCGTCGAGGTTTCGGAAGATGCACTTCTGCCGAACGTCTCCGGCCTCAAGGGCCCGTTCGGCTGCCTCAATCGCGCCCGTTACGGCATTTCGTGGGGTGTGCTGGGTGCGGCAGAGGATTGCTGGTTCCGCGCGCGCCAATATGGCCTCGATCGCAAGCAATTCGACAAGCCTTTGGCTGGCACGCAGCTTTACCAGAAGAAGCTGGCCGACATGCAAACAGAAATCGCTCTTGGCCTTCAGGCAAGCTTGCGCGTCGGTCGTCTGTTCGACGACGGCAAGATGGCCCCGGAAATGATTTCCATCGTCAAGCGTAACAATTGCGGCAAGGCGCTCGATATTGCCCGTCAGGCGCGCGATATGCACGGCGGTAACGGCATCCAGATCGAATATCACGTCATGCGCCACGCGCAGAATCTGGAAACGGTGAACACCTATGAAGGCACGCATGACGTTCATGCGCTGATCCTGGGCCGTGCCCAGACCGGCATTCAGGCTTTCTTCTGATCGCTGTATCGCCAAGCCTTCCATTCGGGCCCGTTCGCAGTTCGCGGGCGGGCCTCTTTATTTAGAGCGCATTTCGATCTGATTGCATCAGATCGGCGCTCTAACTATTTGTTTTGACGCGCATCTTATCCGAAAACCGTTTCACACTTTTCGGGATGCGCTCTAATACAGGATTGCTGAAAATGCAGAACACGCCGCTTGACGGTCTCAAGGTGGTAGAACTGGCGCGCATTCTTGCCGGGCCATGGGTAGGGCAAACGCTCTCCGATCTTGGAGCCGATGTCATCAAGGTGGAAAGCCCTGAAGGTGACGATACACGCAAATGGGGCCCGCCATTCATTGATGTGGAAGGCGAACAGTCCGCCGCCTATTTCCATGCCTGCAATCGCGGCAAACGCTCGATTACGGCGGATTTTCGCACCGACGAGGGCCGGGAGCTGGTGCGCCAGCTTGTAGCCGACGCTGACATTGTCATCGAGAACTTCAAGTTGGGCGGGTTGGATAAGTATGGCCTCGACTATGAAAGCCTGAAAGCCATCAATCCGCGCCTGATCTATTGCTCAATCACCGGTTTCGGCCATACCGGCCCCTATGCGGAGCGTGCGGGCTATGATTTCATGATCCAGGGCATGGGCGGCATCATGGATCTCACCGGTGAACCTGACGGTGAGCCGCAGAAGATCGGCGTAGCTTTTGCCGACATCTTCACCGGGCTTTACAGCGTGATCGCGATCCAATCCGCACTCATCATGCGCGAGCGTACCGGCACAGGCCAGCACATCGATATGGCACTTTTCGACTGTATGTCGGCAGTACTGGCCAATCAGGCCATGAACTATCTCGCATCAGGCGTATCGCCGAAGCGCATGGGCAATGCGCATCCGAATATCGCGCCCTATCAGACGCTGCCGGTATGCGATGGTTATTTCATCATCGCCTGCGGCAATGATGGACAGTTCGGCAAACTGACGTCCTTGCTTGGCATTGGCGACATCGCAGCCGATGAGCGTTTCGTGAGCAATTCGGCACGTGTGGCCAACCGGGCTGCTCTGACAGCACTTCTGGAAGAAAAGACCAAGGCGTGGAAACGTGATGATCTTCTAGCCGAACTTGCCAGAATCGGCGTGCCCGCCGGACCGATCAACACGGTGGCCGACGTGTTTACAGACCCGCAATTCGAGGCAAGGGCAATGAAGATTGATCCGCAAGGCGTTCCCGGCCTGAGAACGCCCATTCGCTTCTCCGATGCCGAACTGAAGCTCGACAAGCGTTCGCCGAAGCTTGGGGAGCATAGCGACGCAATCATCGCGGAAATAGGCAAAAACTGAACGAGAATATCGTCATAAACCAGACGCGCTTTTCTTCGAAGGGCGCGTTTTCATTGGTAATGCGTCGATGGGAAGTGAAGATCTCTAATCAAGAAATAGCTGTAACCCCTTGCGGGGAAAGCGTTTTAAATTGTTCTTGAGAGAAGATGGTGCGGTCGAGAAGATTTGAAAAGTCGCCGCATAGCCCGGAAAAGGTGGGTTTAGGTGTCCCACGTGTAATTAATTTCACGCAATACGTTTCAATAAGATAGCATCCCGGTGTCCCACGGACGGTTGGTATTATCCACGGGTTTCTTCGGCTGTGGAAAAGCCAGAAAAGCAGACCGGTAAAACGCAAAAAGCCCCGCCACCTTTCGGCAGCGGGGCGTATCCTTGGGAGGATTAAGAGAATTGCAGTTTTCCTACGGAGGGGCGTGAAGGGCACGGCAGGCATAACCCGCCGTTTCCGTCATGGCCCTGGGCACGAGTTGTATTACAAGCTCCTCACGGGTCATGCTGATATCCTCGATCAGTCGAAACACCGGCCGGTGAACGAGAAAAGCGAGGAAGGCGATCAGCACCACCCACCCGAAGACCTTGTCGCCAATGCGTGAAGATTCCGCAGGTGTCGTCATTTTCCACCTCTGAGCGCGCGAATGAAATCGAGCATAGTATTGCCGTCAATGTTCGCGGTGAACCGTGTGAGCGCGTAGCCCATCATTGCAAAAAGTCCGGCGACGCCGTTGCGATACGTCCCCGGTTCGAGCTGCATGAAATCAATAAATGGATCCGCCAAGACCGTCGCGCAGAAGAGACCGGCAGCCACGCGCGTGATGGCGACCACGAACGAGTGACGCTCCGACGACATGACTGAGACGATCAGCCCCCCGGCAGTTGCCAGGATGAAGCCCATTTGCTCTTTGAAAAAATCGCCCATTATTCCCGCGCCCTTCTTGCACCTTCGTCGAGCCGCTCCCACTCAGTCGCCAGTACATCGAGCTCCTTGGAGGGCGCAGCCGTTTCAAGGTAGCTGAGTATTGCCTGTTGCCTCGGCAGCGGCGTCGGGGCAGGACACGCCCGCCCCAATGCCAATTCACCCTGCGGTCCCGATGCGGTCACGCAGCCTGCGAGCGACATCAGAAGCAGTGCCCCTATCGGCCATGTCATTTTCATGTTGTTCATCGGCTTTGCCCTGCAACTGCTTTGATATTTCGCTCACGGCGTCGGCGGCGCCGAGATCCTTCAGACTTCGCTCATAGCTCCAGTCCCTAAACAGATCTCGGATCAGCGAGGCGAATGCCCCTGCCAGTACCGAAAGAACGACCTCAAGCACCGGCAGCCCCTTCGCCCTTTGACTTCTCGTCATACGACACGAGCTCGCCGACATCCGGGTAGATGTGGAGCTTTGCTTCGAGGAGATCGGCGAGGCGCTCGGGCGAGAGCCCGAAGAACTTGACCGCATCCGGCACTGACTTGAGAACGTAGTCGATCCCGGCGGCGAGCACGGCGCTCTTAACATCGATGGACGCCTTGTCGGCTTTATCTTCGAGCTTATTGAGACCGAAGTTCACCGCATTCTTGAGTGCAGTCTGCAGGGCGTCTCGATGGCTTGCTTCGATACTCAGACCGGTGAGCTTGGTCCATTTCACGAGAAGCCAGCCCACTGCGGCCGCGATGAGAGCGAATGCCGCTTCCTGAATGTACGGCATGAAGACGTCGAAGATTGTCGAGGCCTTCACCGATGTCGCTGCGTCCTGCGCCAGAGCACCGGCAACCGCACCGATGAGGATGAAGGCTGCGCCAACCAGCGCGAGGACGACATACGCGGAAAGCGCTTTGATGGAATAGTTCATGGGGATTACTCCTTAAAGGACCGCCTGGGCGGCTGATTGGTCAGGCGAGGTCAGCTTCGAGACTGTCGAGCAGCCTGCGGATCTCTGCGATTTTCTGACGCTTCGGGTTCGGCTTGGTGTCTGTCTCGACTGCCGGGCCGTCGACCACATCGAAGTCGCTGCGGTCAGCCCATACGAGATAGCCAGCCGGAGTCTCGATCTGGATGAGCATCCCATCGACCGCGACCACTTCAACAGTCGTGCCTGCGGGGATACTTCCGGTGTCCGGGCCACCCTTCTGCGTTCGGGTTTTGGCGAGGGTGACGGCTTGGGCCATGCCGCCGACGGGCATAGGCTCGAGAGCGACCGTAGAGCCGCCCTTCATGCGCGCGGAAACCTCCGAACGCATGCGGTTGCCAATGTGGGTCGCGCCGGTAATGCTACCGTCGAATGGCAAGCGGGTAACGTCCCACTTGTTTTTCTGCTTGATACCAAGGTTCGTCTGGACCTCGGCGTGAAACAGGATCGTCTTCGGCGTGACCTCGATCCCGTAGGTGGCAGCCAGCTCGGCCACTGCTTCTACCAGAGCATCCCATTGCACTTTCGTAATCGGATACTTGCCGGCAATGAACGGTGACTCCACAGCGCCAGCCATGCCGCACATCGAGATCCCGATGGAATCCGTATTGCAGTTGAGCGTGTGCGCCGCATAGCTATCGGTCAGCTTGCCGGAGTTCGCTGCAATGGAAGCGACCCCTCGGACAGTCGACCCGTCACCCTGCACGAGGATGTGATAAGCTTTCTTGTCGACGTCGTTGGCAGTGTTGGTGCCAGCCGTCCAATGGCAGATGATCCGCTTCATAGGGACGTGCGGCATCCATTGCGCCGGAATGCGCGACATGATGTTTCTCCTGAATGGTGTTTGGTGTGCCCGCCCGCTCCGGGTGGAAGGGGAAGCAGGCGGGCTACGTCATCCCGTGAGGGAGACGATCAGTCCCACAGGGTTTTAAACGCCTGTGCCTGTTCTTCCTGGGATATCGTGGGGAGCTTGACCCGCAGACCGGCCGGAAGGGTCGGGCCGTATGCCAGCAGGTCAGCGTTCGCTTCCATCAAAGCCTCGGTATTTTTCCCGTGCTTGCCGTAGTAGGCGTATGCGATGGCGTCGAGGACATCACCGTCGATCGTGATGTAAACCTTTTCCCCGGTTAAGCTCGTGACGACGCGGTTCAGCATTGCCATCTCCTATCCAATGTTGGAGCCGGGATCGCCGGTCAGGCTTGGCACGCCCGCTTCATATTGCGGAGTGCTCCGAGGCGTAGATCCTGCGGGGTTTGTCTTCCCTGCCGATGCCGACGATGAGGAAGAGCCATTCTTGCCAGAGCCAGAACCGCTTTTATTAGGCTTCTTGCAGGAGATGGACGTTTTGTACGCGCCGCTGGCGGAGAAGTTGTGCGTCACGGTCTCAGCCAACCAAGCCCCGTCAACATTCGACCTGCATCCACTGGCAATGACGTTGGCTCCTGCCTGAGCAAAAGGCTCCCCGTTGATTTCGAACGATGCCTCTGCGGCACTCCGCTGTAATTTCTTAGCCTCGGAGTCGGCTCGACGCTCGGCTTCGTCCTTGTCCTGAAGTGGAACACGGATCGAGAACGTCGGCCCCTCAAGTCCGGTCGAAACCTCGACCGTCTCCTTCTTGTTTTTCTTCCTGTCGTAGTAGGATGCCTCGACCTTGCTGTGCTTTGGCTCATCCTTCTCTGTGACGGAATAGCTCAAGAGGTTTTTGCCACGGGCTACGATTATGTCAGGTAAGAACGCGCCAGTAGCGCTCTTGCCATCGCCGCGAGCAACTACAGCAACATGTCCAGCCTTGACGGAAACGGACGCGTTAAGCTTCTCGCCTATGCGCGTCATAAACTCGACCGAGCTTTCCTCGGTCTGCGCCTCATAGACGTTGACGGTGGCTTTGATGCCGTCCGAAATGCTGAGAGACAAACCTACGCGCCCGGCGATATCTGCAAAAATATCCCCGTATGTTGGGAAGTCTTTCTTGGGATATGCCTTTGGCTCTCGTTGCTTTGTGAGGGACTTTGCTGCGACGGACTTCGCCTGAATCTGTATCTGCTGCGGCCAGCCCGTAAAGACCACCGAGTCCACGGAGAACAGGCCGAAATCCCGCATCTGCCCTTCGTACCCGCCAATCGGGTTAAGCACCGCGCCGGTCTTTGGCGCAGCGATCGAACCGTCAATGTCATCCAGGACGATGGACAGGGTATCCGATCTTGTTCCCACGCCATCTGTGATGGTCATGCTGACACCGGAGCCTGCAAGCCGATCAGTGATGTCTACGCCATTGGCGCTGATCGAGAATTTAGGGACTGGCATTAGAACCCGAGCCTCAGTGAAACGTTGAATGATCCGCCTGCGCCTATGCCTGCGGACAACGAGATGCCACCTGCAGACAACGATAGCGCTGCCAGACGAGCGGCTGACTGGTCGTACCGCTTCATTGCGAGGGTGACCGTCACCGTCTGTGGAGTCCCCGCTGTGTCGAAGGTGGTCTCCTCATTGCTGATCGACGTCGCCAGCCATTGACCGAATATGTTCTGGCCTGCGCTGTTAACGTGAACGAGATGAAGAGGGACTAGAGCGTTAACCGCCTCACGCACTCCGGCGAGCTGGGACAGCCCCCGGCCGTTGAAGTGCCGGGGATGAAATGTTGACTCGAGGGTGATCTCCTCTGCGCCCGGACCTAACCGATGGAGAAGAGGAGCGGCGCCGATAACGGGCTGCTCCTCCATGCGCGGCGACAGGGACCGTCGGACTGTCTCTACCGAATAGTTCGGTACTGTGAACCGGAACGGTCCCCATGCCATAAGCATCACGCATCTCCATAAGCTATGTTGGTGAATGCGACTTCGAGAGAGCGCCGCAATTTCGCATCAAGCTGACTGACAGCCTGATCGACTCCTTGCTGGACCGCAGCCTTGATGCTGGCAGCATCTGCGCCAGCACCGACAGTTATGCCGCCGAGGTTGATCGGCGCATGAACAGTCACCCCGCCGCCACCGATCTTGTGGTTCGGGATGATCGTTCCGTTAGATCCCGGTACGAAAATCTCCTGCCCACGCTCGTTGATCTGGTACACGCCGCCTGCCTTCACAGGACCGCCTGCCGCTCGCTTGCCGTCGAGCTTCGGATCAAGGGAGCCGCCAGACGGCGACACGGCTGGTGCCGCAGCGCTACCGCCACGGGCCACAGCGGCAAACTGACGTGCCATACCCAGTGCTCTTTCGAGCTGGCCGGTATCGATTGTCAGTGCGCCATTAACCGTCAGAGCCTGTTTGATCTGCTCGCCGGTGGCCGTGGCCTTGCTCTCAGCCTCTGCGCCGCCCTGCATAAGAACGCCGATATACTCGCGCATTCCTTGTTGAGCGGCGATAGGCCATTGAGCTGTCTGCTGCGAGATGTCGACCTCAAGAGATTCCTGGGGTGTGCGCTTGCGTCCGAGCTGAACGTTCGAAGGGTTAATACCCGTGTGCTTTTCCACCCATGCGTCAACGCCGCTTGTCAGCCCCCATAGGTTTCCGTCTGGGTCGGTCTGGTTAAGAGCCGTAGCTGTAATGGCGCCTGCACCAAGCGGACTGGCGACTACCCGCCCACCGAGCTTGAGGGCGCTCTTTATGATCCCACCGCCAGCCGCACCAGCCGCCGCACCTCCTGCCGTCGAGGCGGCAGCACCTGCGCCGCCACCAAGGATTCGACCAAGAAGACCGCGTCCTGCCTGCATGGCTGCGTAGCCACCGGCAGCGAGGGCGAGAGCACCCAAAGCTTCAATGACCCGACGGGTGGTTTCACTCAGCTGTGTGAACTCGGATGCCAGATAGTCTACACCCTTGAGCGCGCCGCTGATCGGCTTTTCCCAATCGGAGACGATCTTGATGAGCGCCGTTTCCACCGCACCCGTCGCACGGGTGTAGTCACCGTAGAGACCTTCGTTCGCCTTAACGCCGATCTTGTTGGTGATCCCCTCTGGGGTGTTCTGCATAAGCTGGATGGCATTCTGCAGCTCAGGGAATCTGTTTGCGAGCACGCTGGCTCGTGAGCCCTGTCTCTGTGTGAAGAACGCATTGAGCTGAGCAATCGTGGGATCGGACTTGAGGATATCCATAAGCAAGCGCTCGGAGTCGACGCTCTCCGCACTGAACTTGTGGAAGTCACCGAGCTTTTTGGCGAGATCCTTCTTGTCCTTGGCTGACATCTTGCCAAACGCTGGCTCGATGATGTCCATGATTCCAGAAGTGAACATGCCGCGGTCACTACCGACAGGCATATCTTCCCCGAGATCCTCGTTGAAGAAGGTGCCTTCCTCGATGTACTTCGTGATCTTATCCTGCATCTCCTTGCCCAGACGGACACCGAAGTTTTCCTGGATCATCTTGTCGATGCCGCCGACCTTAAAGGCCTCTGGCTGTGTCACGTAGTCATCGAAGTTCAGGCCCATCGTTTGAAGAGCCAGTCGGCCGGGGTTGGTCGGAGCGCCGAGCTTTGCAGCGGCCGTACGTGCGAACACACCAGCCTCGTCGCCCTTATAGCCAGAACGGCGAAGCACGACGCCCATGGCGTTGGCAACTGGATCAGACAGCCCCACGCTCTGCATGGCGCTGCCGCCGTATCGGACATACTGGCGAACGTCGCTGTCATCCATACCGGCGTTCTTCGCCATCCAGACCAAGCTGTCAACGAATGTGGTGACAGCCTTCGCATCGGTCAGCGAGATCTGACGAATCTGTGTGGAGCTTCGAACTGTTTCCGTCGCCTCTTCCAAGCTGACGCCCATAGCCAGAGCGTAGTCCGTGATCGGGCGCATGGCGTTGATGATAGCGTCCGCATCACGGATACCACCCTGCAGCAAGCCTACCTGCCCACGGACAACGTCCGCGTTGGTGAAGCGCGTTTCATAACCGATCTTCTCAGACTGCGCGTTCATGGCCTCGCGGCCCTTGGCGTCAAACGCATCATAGCCGAGAGCATCACGATAAGCCTTCGCCTGATCGTAAGAGACCGTGTCCAGGAATGCGTTGCGGGCAACACCACCTGCGCGGTGTGCTACATACCCACCAGCTGCGCCTGCTACGACTCCTCCAACCGAAGGACCGCTCGACCGACCGGGTGGTGATGGCGGGCGCTTCGGCTTACGGGCCTCACGCTCCATCTCGCGCATTTTGCGGATGGTCTGCGCCATCTCGTTTCGGACTTGACGCTGCGATGCGGAAATCCCGGTGCGGCTGTTGACGCTGAAGGATCTCAGTGCCTGCTCGGCCGAACGAACGGCCGAACGCTGATCCTTGAACGCTGACGTCGCTGCCTTCAAAGCGCTACGCGCCGAGCGCATGTCGGCATTCATCTTAGCTGTCGGCTTGGAAACCGATGCAAGAGCCTGCTCGAGCTGCTTGGCGTGAGTGCGCGCCTGACGGAACTGGCCGTAGGTCTGAGCCAGACCACGGCGCAGGTCTTTGAAATCACCGACGGCCGCAGCCTTACGGCGTAAGTAGTCGAGCTGGTTTCCCAAGTTCTTCGCGCCGGCCACACCGTTGCGCCCGAGCTTGGAAATCGTGGACTCAAGTCCCTTGAGGGCTTCCGAGGTTTTCTTGGCCGTGCCACTCGCGGAATCAATCAGCTGAAGACGAAGGGTAGCAACACGAGATGCCATAACTATCCACCTACTGTAGCTGGATAGCCTCGGCCCATAGCTCGACAAGCTGCGGGAAGGTCATGTCCAGAATGGATTCAAGGGATACCCCGCCGTTGCTCTCGCGCATTACCTTGTAGGAGATGCTGAGCCACGCTTCTATTCGGGCGGGGATTGGTTCTCCGTACCCTCCTCGTGGGGTAACGTTGACTGCGCGAAAAAACCTTCTTGCGCCGCCTCCACACGGGAACCGTCGACAAAGTCTAGGCTTTCAAGAACAGCTGCTGGGGCGCTCATCCACGGCATGTCGACACGTTCGTCGGCGCCTTTGCCGTGCTCATTCACAGCGTCGATGCACGCCTGAATATAATCGCGCCATTCGCGGATGACCGGGCGGCGGATGGTAATCTGGCTGTAAGTGACTCCATCATACTCGACCGGGAAATCCAGATCGACGACCATCAGTCGACCCTCGTCCCCATTCACAAACCGGGGAGGCGTCTTTGCAATCGCCTCCTGCAGTGTTTTCGTTTCAGCTTTGCGAGCTTCCACCCTCGCGATTTCCTCTCGGCTGAGAGACTTCGTGACCTGGTTCATTCCACTCTCCTGAAAAGCAGAACGCCCGGCTTAGTAGCCGAGCGCCTGGTTCAGCTCATTGAGCTGGTTAACGCCGTTGATGATGCGCTTCGGAGGCCATGCCTGAAGCTCATGGATGACGTCGGTGTCCGCCTCGTAGCGCATGTACTTGATGGAGTTCATGACGAACTCGACGCCGCCTTTTTCGCCACGCTGCCAGCGATCACGCGAGCTGCCGTTGATGGCACCTTCCACGATGCAGACGTGGGCTGCGATACCGCCGTCCAGCTCGCGAAGAATACCGCCACGGAAGGTCACGCGGGTCGTGAGCCCAGGACGAAGGGCCATGCGCTTCATGATGTCAGGGTTGTGCCCCGCCATCTTCACGGTGACTTCGAGGGCTTCGATGGCCGACATCGCCTGTGAAACGCCAAGGTCCATACCGCCGCCGCGATATTCCTGGGTCATTGGGCGGGGAAGAGGCAGATCAACCTCTTCCGTGTCGATACCGAAGTCGAGGCCTTCCATGAACATGGTGAAGCCTTGCAGGATATGCCGCATTGGATGATCTCCTTATCGTGCGGGAGGTTTTGTTACGCTGTCTGGAGGGCAGTGCCCGCCAGACGAGCGATTTCACGAGCGGCATTCTCGGCAAGGACCGTGTAGTAGCCGGTGTTTCGCGAGAACATGAACGTGATGTGCTCGATCGGAGCAGGGGCTTCAGCGTCGTAGCTGATGTAGAGATGCCCCGAGGCCCACGTCTCCTTGGTGTTGAGAGACACGTCGAGCCATACGCGCCCGCCGAGCGTTGCGCCCATGGCAGCCCATCGACGGAGTGCCGAGTTCACGGTCTCTGCGATGTCTGTCAGGTTCTGAAGGCTGAACGGCTTGTCGATGAACGCTTCAGACGCGAGCTCGACCGAGTCGATGATCGTGTCGTGGGCGCGGCGAACCGACCAGAAGTTTTTCAACGAGTCCGAGGAAGGCACTCGGCTGCCCCACAGCTTGAAGCCGCCGCTCGGTGCCCGAACGATTGCGGCAATCGCATTCTTATTGAGGAGTTGCGACTCTGCCGACGGGTCCGTGATCGAATGCTCTATCGGTCGCGAAATGCCGACGATGCCTTCGACAACATGGTTCGAAGGGGAAACCCAGAACCCTTCGCTGTAGTCAACCCGAGCTTGGAGACCGGCGACACGGGCGGAGGCTGGTTCGGTTACAACAGCCGCATCCCGGAATACCTTGACCATTGGCTCGACAATCAGAAGGCGGTCGGTGTCGTAGTCCAGGCGGTCTTGGATTGCTGCTGAGGTCGTGGTCGCGGTGGAGTCCTTGATCACGCCAGCGCGGAATCGGTTCGCCAGCGTGAGGAATTCCATGGTCACCGGGTTAGCGACCGTACCGACTGCGGCGGTTGCCGTGGCATCGGTGGTTGCACCCCCGCCGGACAGCGTTACCGTTGGAGCTGTGGTGTAACCGAAGCCTGGCTTCGTGATCACGATCTCGTCGACCACTCCGGTCGTGGAGTTGATCGTTGCCACGGCTTCAGCGCCAGATCCCGCACCGGTAATCGTGACTGTCGGAACGGAGGTATAACCTGCGCCACCCGCCGTGATCTCAATTGCGCTGATGCCATCGGCCGGTCGTTGCGACATGAAGCCCGGAGCAATGAGCAACTTTGGCTTCAAGCCATGCTCTCCCTGCGCCGTCCGCAGGGCATGCATGCCAGTGTAACTCGTCGCGTCGCCGATGATGTTGCTCATCGTCTGGTTGATGTTCGCGCCTTCCTCGACGCGAACGACGAGGATTGTCTGCGACACGCGCCCGGCTTGGTCGAAAATTCCGTCAATCGCGTCCTTCAAAGTTCCAGTTGCGCCGAGGCCTTTGACTTCGCCACCAGCACCGTAGACGGGAACAACAGTGTTCAGCGGCCAGAGAAGCGGGTCCGCATCAGGCGCAACGCCAAGCAGGCCGATGACACCGGTGTCGATGGTCTCGACCGGGCGAGGGCCGTTGTTCTGCTCCACCGTTTCAACACCGTGAAGATAGATATCTGCCATTTGATCGGCTCCTTAGAAACGACAAAACCCGGCACGATGGCCGGGTAGGTCAGGTGTAAAATCAAAAGCCTGGCACGATGGCCGGGCTGTGAGCGTTGCAAAAATGCCGCCAAAGACTGGCGGCATTGATACATTTTGTATCCGAACGTTTCCAAACAAGTTGCCATTATGATAGGGCCATATCGCTTGGATTTTGGACGGATTAATTTTGGGTTGGGGGACTTATGAGGGCTATTCGCGCCGTCACGGATTATTTGAATTCTTTTTTAAGAAGCGACGATCAGTATCAGGCCGCCACTTCGCCTTCCCAAAACCAGCGTTGGAATACATTCTCCCGATGGACAGTGATTGGCGCATTCGGAAGCGTGGCGTTGCTATTCTTGGCCGTTTTCATTCTTAATCCTTTCGGCAACTTTCCGATAACGCCGCTTTCACAGGTGTTCGCCGATCACAATCAAAGGTACACGTATCCGTCCATTGCTCGCTCTGGTCGGCATCAATCCGCTATCTTTGGAACGTCTTCATCGCGCCTACTCACCCCACAAGATTTGGAAAATGAGTTCGGCGGCAAGTTCGCAAATCTGTCTATGGATGCATCGACCGCATGGGAACAAACGCAACTCGCGCGCTTATTCTTGCGGCAAGTCGAGAAGCCAGAAACCGTTATTCTGTCGCTCGACTGGATGGTTTGGTGCAATCAAGCGGCAGACGAACAACGTGTGACTTTCCGGCTCTTTCCAAAGACTTTCTATGACGAAAATCCCATCAACGATTTCGCGGATATTCTCAATCTTGAGCTTTGGGACGCTCTTCGCAAATCAGTGAAAGTCGCGACAGGGTCGCGCCAACCCTACCAAGATGCTGACGGCTTCGGCGACTTTACACCGGGCGAAGATAACTACGACGCGGAACGCGCCTACGCCCATATTCACGAGAAGCCAATACCGCAGCCAGACTTGACGCCACTAACGCCCGAAGAATTGGCCAATCTCAAGTTCCCTGCACTCGACTGGCTTGCCGTAACACTTTCCGAAATCCCGGACGACACAAAGACGTTAATCGTTCGGATGCCGGTCAATGTCACGGCGCTTGCCGTGCCCGGAACACGAAACGAACAAGCTGAAAAAGAATGCTTTCGCCGTACTAAGGAATTAGCCGGGGCGCGGGGAATTCCAATATTCGATATGGCCTTTGCTTCGCCGTTTACGACGAACGACCTCAACTATTGGGACCCGATGCACTATCGCCTCCCGCTAGGGGCGCAAATCGTTAGGGCGATTGGTCGGGCATACCGCGACGGCCAGTCGACGGACATTCTTCAAGTGACGGCGGCGCAGAAGTAAACAGATGTTATTTCAAACACAGCTATTCCTCCTGATCTTCCTTCCCCTGACGCTCGCCTTTTACTTCTTGGCTGCGCGCAAAACGGAAGTTCGTATCGGCGTCTTGATCGTAGCGTCTCTGATTTTTTACGGTTGGTGGGACGCTCGTTTCGTTCCGCTTTTGCTCGGCCAAGCTGCGCTAACGTGGGCTTGCGCGGAAATCTATTTCCGCTTTCGACTGCGCGCACTGCTCTGGATTGGCATAGCCCTAAATCTTGCCGTGCTTTGCCTGTTCAAATACTCAGACTTCCTCATCGCCAATATCGAAGGCATCATCGGCATCTCGTTGCCGCATTCATCCTGGGTTCTGCCGATAGGCATATCGTTCTTCACGTTCGAACTTGTTTCGTACCTCGCGGATCAGATGCGCGGACACCAGAAGCACTATCGGTTCAGCCGATTTATGCTGTTCGTCCTTTTCTTTCCGCGCCTCATAGCCGGACCTATCGTGCGCCACGATGAAATCGTTGAGCAGTTTGAGAAAGATCCACTGCGGCCGGGAGCGAATGAAAGGCTCGGACGCGGCTTTGTTCTGCTCACGCTTGGCCTTGCAAAAAAGCTTCTGATCGCCGACCCGCTGGCGACCATTGCTGATCCGATGTTCGCGGCGTCGGCAATTGCGCCGCAACCACTCCTTGATAGTTGGATGGGTGTTCTTGCCTTCTCGCTGCAACTTTACTTCGATTTCTCGGCGTATACCGACATGGCGATAGGAATGTCGCTAATGATGGGCTTGAGGCTTCCTATCAATTTCAACGTGCCTTACCGCGCTACTTCGCTCCGCGAGTTTTGGCGGCGCTGGCACATGACGCTTTCGCGATATATCCGCGATTACCTTTATATCCCGTTGGGCGGTTCTAGGGCCGGACAGGCGAGATTTATCTTTGCCACGCTTGTTTCAATGACGCTTTGCGGCCTTTGGCACGGCGCGGGCTGGACCTTCGTAGTATGGGGCGCGATGCACGGCGTCGGCCTGATCGTCTGCCGATATTGGCAAGGAAGATCATTCCAGACGCCAGCCATAGCGGGCTGGCTTCTGACGATGCTATTTGTCATGGCCGGTTGGGTACTCTTTCGTTCCCCCGATTTCTCGACCGCAATTTCGGTGTTTAGCGGGCTTGCGGGCTCGGGCGGTCTAGGAGGCTTCGATAAAGCCGACTGGATAATAGCTGCCGGTGCCATCGTCGCAGTCGTCGGGCCTACAAGCCTCGCCTTTGTAGAACGCTTCCTATTGCCTTGGCGGTCGGGAGCGGTCTTGTGGGTTGGCCTTTGGGTCTACTGCCTAATGGTTATTGGCGGTGAAAATCCAGTGAGCTTTATCTACTTCCAGTTCTGACGGCGCTACGAGTTCAGAGTGGTGGGGCCAACAATTCGCTCCCACGTTCTAACCCAAATAGTTGCGTTGCGATTTGTTCAAGCAAGGGCCAAAGTTCGTGATCGGAACGAAAGGTATTTGCGGTTTCGAAGATTTTGCGGGTACGAAATGGCTGCGTGGCCATTACGCCATTCACTTGCTCCGCTTCGTTTTCGGTCATACGCTCCCAAAGAGTGACAGCGGGAATGATAACCACAACGGGTTCCGGCTGTGGCTCAACAATCTCCGAGCCATTCCACAACTTGCCGTAGACGGTGCCGCCGGGGCCGGACGTGAAACCAAAATCGCTGTCAATGCCGATGATTTGGAACTCGGCAATCTGGGATTTCTCTATGTCATCAGTCATGGAGACAACATGGCCATAGTCGTCAATGGCGATATAGAAGGCATGTGGGTAGGATTTCGCTACATCGATAATATCCACCCCGTTTTCATCCTTGAAAATCAAGATCGTTACTGACGTGCTATTCCCCATAATTGGTGTGCCATCCTCATTAACCCCAACCTGCATGGGGGGAAGGTCCACCACATGCGGTTGCGGCACAAATTTACCGAAACTTTTCATTACCAACCTCCGAGTGCACGCCAGCCTAATGCCGGTATATAGATTTGCGGTTGCCTGCTGCGGACCCAGAACAGTTCTACGTTCGGCTTTTCAATCGACGTAACAACGTACCCAGATGCTCCGGTGCCGGGAGAGGTTCGCGTCCCTGTGGTATAGACGTCGTTTTGGATAAACCCATCAAAACGATGATCTGTGGCCCGATAGTTCAATTGATTATTGACGTTAGAAATGTCGGAAGACTTCGCAAGAGTAACAAGTGTGGTGGTATCCCGGTGACGAATGTAAGGAGTATCAGGAGTATTTCCTACAAAGCCCGCGACAGACGCCCAATCTGCACCTAGCTTGCCATTAAGTGCATTCAGTGTCGCAGTACTTACTGGCTTATTTGCATCCGACGTATTGTCGACAGCACTCAACCCAACATCGGACTTCGTAATCCATCCACGGATCCACGTTTGCAACGCAGTCTTGACATTCCCCCATGTCGTTTTGAACATGGTCGAGCCGCCTGCCTCGACGCCGGCAAAGAAGTCGCCGTCCGCAGGTGTTGTTTTCCCATTGGAACCGGCCATCGCGGCGCCAACGGTTGCTGTCGTTGTCAGGGCTGGCAACTGTGCGGAAGGCACCTTGCCGGTACTGTCCAGCGACGCGACGCCGTTTGGCTGTCCGAGTTTAGACGTGATGGCTGCATCAATCTTGGTGTTTACCTGCTCCTTTGTGTCATAGTCGGTCGCATCGGTAGACAGATACGCCTCGACGAAGTAGGGCTGCCCTTCAACAGGATCCAATACGGTGATGACAGGACTGTCTGCTGTATAATCGGTGTCTTGCTTTGCAAGCTTGCCATCAAGAAACACCATTGCCGCTGTGAAACCGCCGCCGACTGTTATAATGCCGTCGGGCGAGGCACCGAATATTCCCTCTTCATAGCGCCGCCCGCCAATCGAGACAGTGACCGTAGGCACAAAACCGACGCCGCTTTGATAAACGCGAGTTATCGAACCATCCCACCAAAGCTGGCCTTCGACAGGGCTGGTGGGCGTCACTACGGGCGCGGCCACGGCCTTACGCATATCGGCGAAAACCTGATCGGCAGCGTTTTTCGCGGTTACGGCCCCGGATCGGGCGGAAATAGCTTCGTCACGGGCGGTTGCCGTCGCACTCTTGTCCGCTGCGGTGCCCGATTTATCCGACGCCACCTGCGCCCGAAGTGTAACAGTTTGTTCGTAGAAATACTGCTGAAGCATGGTCGCGGCAGGGAGACTTGTGATCACCCAATCATTATAAGGTCCGCCCGTGCCTTCCACTTTTTCAAGTGTGATGGCAAGAACTCCGGTCGATCGATTGAAGCTGCTCACTTTCCCGATCGCCCAATTTGCAACAGTCGACGCGCGGGACACGGCGACATAGGGTGTAGGGGCAAAGAACTCTCGATCCTTCGGGTTTAGGATCAGCGTCACAAGCTCGCCTAAGACGAGCTTGGATGAACTCGCAGACAGTGCAATAACAGTTCCACCGGTTACCTTTTCTTCAAACCGAACAAGCTTTGCATCGAGATCCGTTTTAGCACCGCCGAAATATTCTTCCGCGTTGTTTACGATAGGAGCCAACTCTTGTTCGATAACGGTGAGGCCGCGAGCGATAATCGCGTCGGTGACCTCACGCTGAATACCGAGATTTTCTTCGAGGGGCGCCAGTCTAGCCCCGATCGCCTCGATGAGGCCGTCCCAAAGTTGCGTGCTCCACGCTTTATTCTGGGTTGAGAGGAAGCTAGACAGGTCAGACATATTATACCGCCTCGTAGTTCTTTACTGCGTTCTTGTCCTGCTCGACCAGCACGGCGAGTGCATCACCGCGGATGCGCGTGCTGTTCGACGGGTTGATGATCAAACGGCCAATCTTCACGCTTTTCGCAAGGTCGACCTTGTAGAGCTTTGCCGGATCGATCTCTGGCTTTGCCATGTGGCTATCTCCTGAATGAAAAAGCCCGGCGCAAAGGCCGGGCTCGCTACGAAGTTTCGCTTACGAATGGTTATGGGTATGACGCACTTGTCGCGGACGAAACGAGGAAGACAGCCAGCGCCGAGCTAGTGCCGTATGTCGTCTTGCGCTTCCATGACGTGATGGGCGCTCCGAGCGTCCAGGTGAAGACGCGACGGATCGAGCCATCTGCCTGCACTTCGTCGGTAACGGCCGTAGGCGCGGTCTCTGTGCCATAGCCCGAACCAGTCAGGATGGAACACGTCAGGTCATGGTTGACCTCGTCGTAATGCTCGAGCACGAGGATCTCAATAACCTCTGTGACCGGGCCCGGTGCCGTGCGTTCCTTGGTGATGTGAACACCGGTGGTACGCGGGCGCGAGACCGTGACATTCGACTGCCCGAGGTTAATGCCCGGCATCAGCTCTGTGGTGCCCAGAAGGACCATGCGAGCGTTGATGTTGGCCGGCAGATTGAACAGCGGCGAGACCCCGCTCGCCACCGCTTCAATCGTATGCCAGACCGAGCCGACCTGAACCTCATACGAAATCTCGCAGCCATCCGGCACGACCTGCTTGGTGAGAAGGTCAATGCCGCAGATACCACCCGAGAGATTCCACGCCGTCAGGTTTACAGTAACGCGAGGGGCACTGAACTCTGCAACCAGCACTTCGAAGCAGGCGTCGAGAGAAATGCTACCCTGCGACCAGAGGCCGTCCGTCGATACGAAGAACGAACCCTGTGCGTACTTATTGTTTTCAGCCATCGCCAGCCAGTGGTTGCCGGAGGTGATGACGAACCAACCGTACCGCTTGCCACCTTCGAGGAAGACCGGTTCGATTGCAAACTTTGTCGCGATCGGGTGGATCTTCAGGTCGGCCGCCGCAACAGTGGTGACCGCCAGACAGCTTCCGTAGTTTGGCGCACCGTTTTCGAACACCTCGCAAAGCCCGAGACGGACGTCACCGCCACCCGCATCAACGCGACTGAAGTAGATGTTGAAACCGGGAACCCAACCAGAGCGAGGCATCATGAAGGTATTGCCTGCCACCTGTCCGGTGTAAGACGCCTGCACGATTGTTGCCGCCCAATATGGCTCTTCGTAGGTGTCGTAGAAGATCTGACGCAGGCGCATGATGTAATGCGCCGGGCCGCCGTTATCCTGCGCAAACTCGACGTTATAGTTCGTGCCGTCGTTCTTGTAGAAGATGCCCTTCGTCTGATCGTACCGGCCGGTGCCCCACCACGCTGCGTTCGTGCAGACGAGGAACGGGTCGCCGTAGCGGATACGAGTCTTCGAGATAGTCTTCAGCGTGTAGGAGATCGTCTGCGAGCCGCCGTTTGCAAGAGCGTGCTCGGTCGATTTCTCCGTGATCGAGATCAGGTTATTCTCGGTATAGCGCGGCAAGACCATGCCGCCCGTCGACACCTGAATGCTGGTGTCAGATGGTGTCAGAAGGCCGAGGGTGATCTGCGCCGAGTTATCGTCAGCGAACCGGATGCCTTCTTCCACCTTCGTCACCGACTGCAGGTGCTCGAGATCGCTGTCCGTTTCGTCGAGGAAGTAATCCGACTTCGAGTAGGACTTTCCTTCCGGCATCCCGGTCATTTCCGCCACGCGAGCGAGCTGCTCGAGGAGGTAGATCTGCATCTGGCGCGACAACTTGTCGGCGTTCGATGCAACCAGCTTGGACACGTCGGTCTTGAGACCTTCGACGACCGGCTGCGTTTCATCCATCCAGCCTTCGAGCACCTGCACGCGGGAGTCCAGCGAGCGCATCGTGGTGATGCGATTGTCTGTGCTCTGCTCGACCAGTACGATTTCCGTGGAAGATAGCGTCACCCACGCAATGACCGTGTTGGCACTGTCGACCACAGGCTTGACCGGGGAGGGTGCCTGATCGCCGAGCTGGATTGCCACGTTGACCTTGCGCCATTCGACGGTTGCCGTTGGCTGCGGATCCACCTGCGGCGGATAGACCGAACCATTGACCACGAAATCGCGAGGCTCAGTCCCGTCATTCGCCGTCTGTGCCTGAAGCAGCACCGCCACGATGCGACGGTTGCCGGAGGTCGGCATATGCGCCAGCAGGTTCAAAACAGTGGGGCTGTCGCTGCCCGTGAAGAGCTTGCCGTCCTTGAAAAGGATGACCGGCGTTTCAACCGTGACCTGCGTCGTTGCCGTCTTGGCGACCGTTGCGCCTGAGTAGCAAGCATCGAGTGCGCCGCTGACTGCTGCCGAGATCAAGGTATCCATGGCATCGCGAGGGAACTCAGCGAGGTTCTCGAAATCGCTGAGGGTCGCGTTCTGGTTGGCGGTAAAGCGGGCAATCTTCATAGTGAAGTCCTCTCAATGGGAACCATGCCGTCCCATTTCTGGTCGGCTGTGAAACTTAGATCGGCGATGCGCATGGGGCGGTAGGTCGCCGTGGTGAACCAGATCTGGTCACGCAGAGAACGCGACTTGTAGATCGCTTCCCCGACGTCCTTGACGCGCTCGGTCGCGAGACCGATATGGCAATTGCCGACGAAAGCGTGACCGACGTAGCTCCACATTCCCTCTCTGCGGTAGGTAGCCTTGACCCTGAGCAGAGCGGTGTATGAAGTGAGGCCGATGTAGCTGTAGTTGATGAACGGCGAGAACAGGCCAGCCGCCTGTCCGATCCGCGCCTTGGTATCATCCAGCAACCGCCAGCGGTCGTAGATGTGGAGCGCAGACGCATCCGAATAGACATGCGTGTAGTTGACGCCGGTCTTGCTTCCCGTCGCCAGAAAGGCTTCGAGGTAGCGCGCGCTATGCCGTTCGTAGACTCGCTCTGGCGCGATACTCAGCGGAGTCACGCTCTCGACGCCGTGCGGGATCTGCCCAGAGCCGAAGGTTCCGTCCTGACCGATGGTGATCAGCCGGCCACGGTTCTTGTCGGCGACGTAGGAAAGCCCCACGTAGCAATTGTCCACGACGGTATCGATCGGGTTGTAGTCTGCTGGTATGGCAAACGTTGTGACGTCGACCGCCGCATCGCTGCCCCATGTGCCGATCTGGTCGAATGACCGGATCTCGGTCTCCACCTCATCCTCGACGATAGTGGCCCGACGCCCGTAGTACCGTGCAGCCTCGTTCTCCATAACGAAGAATCCGCCAACGTAACCCGGCACTGTGCGCAGTCCATCTCCGACAGCGAAGGCCGGGCGCTCACCCGGTATGCTGTAAGGATAGAGCCGAAGCTCGGCGAACTGTTCCCGCCACTTGTCGAGCGCCTCAGCCGAATAGTCCGTCAGGTACATGCCGACAGGCGGGATGACCGCGTCGTAGATGCTGGCGTCCACAAAAGACAGATACTTATTGATCCCCGGCAGAGTGCCCTTCAGGCCCTTCATGCCGTAGATTTCAGCCGTTATCCGGCGTTTCTTCCACTCCGGCCAGTTGTCTCTCCAGAGATCAACGCCGCGTCCCCATGCAAGGAATGGAAGGTGCGAGACCGAAGTGAGATACGGATCGCGCATTCTCTTGACGAGATCGACATCCACCCGATTGACGGAGAAGGCAGCAAGTCCTTCAAGCGCCTTCTCAAAATCGGTCGCGTTCAGTGGGAGCAACGACTCACCGCTATCCATCACGCCACCTCGACGATTACCTCTGGTACATAGACCGTTCCGTATTTGCCCGGATCGACATCGGTTGATGGCTCGACCACCACCACGCTCTCGAGCGCATTGCCGTTATGAGCGGCGGCGACGATACCGTCTGCGCGCAGCACAGTGCCAATTGCAGACCTTGAACTGGCGTATGCCTGAATCGATGCCTTGGCCTTGGCGACGGTCGTGGAGATGTCCGGTCCTGTCTGCGCAGTGACCTTCACCCGAATGACCTGGCTGACAATCGTAGCGGATCGGACATAAACGTTATCGGTCAATGGCCTACGGGTTTTTGCTGACAGCGCATCGTAGACCTTCGTGACCACATCCTGGTCGACTGTGCCGTCCCCGTTACGTCCGAGGAGGATGACATCGCACCGATTGTTCTCGCCCTTGATGGCCTGCACCTGCTTGATGCTGCCGTCGGCTGACCATGCGAAATAACGATATGCATCCTCTGGTCCGGCTGCGGCATAGCCGTCCGGTGCCAGATTGCGCCGCTGACGGAACTCTTCGTCGCTTTCGTAGATGGGGTTGCCATCGGCGTCGTGCCGTATGATGCGACGGGTCATGCCGAAGTCGGCTGCGAAGTTATCGAGATCCGCCCCGGTCGTTGTCGCCAACATAAGTGCGCGAGCAACGTTATTCGCACGAGCGCGCCACAACAGCTCTCGGTAAGCGAAAGCTTCGATGACGATCTTAACCGGGTCAGTCTCGAGCATCTCGACGTTGTACGCCGGGAGCTCTGGTTTTGTTTCCCGCACCACGGCCCACCGCTCTTTGAAGTCGGCGACCATCTCACTCAAGATGGTTTCGTAATCGAGCGTCTCGATCACATCCGGCAGTGGGACAAGTGTCAGGTCGATAGCCACGGGCGAATCCTCTCGCAGGGACAGCGTCACGCCACAGCCAGAATCCCCCCTTCGATTTCTTTCAGGGCGAGAATGGCTGTTCGTTCGACGGGGTTGGAATAGTCACCGAGATGGCCGTTCTCGAAGAACACACCACCCACTTCCAGCTTGACGATGCCCGGCGTTCCCGCATCTACGTTGGCGCGCAAGAGGACGAACCCTGGCTCACCGAGCTGACGTCCTTCGACAATGCGAGGCTCAAGAGCCTGTGCTGTCGCGACATACAGATCGATGATGGTTTCGACGATTTGTGGCCGGTCGATGATGTTGGGGATGTCGGACCCGAAGCCGCGCAGTTGCACGCGCTCGCCAAGCTCGGTCGTCAGAATGGTGACTATGCTCTGCCGGCAGTGGTCCCATCCGAAGAGGCATCGGCCCGTTTGGGCGTCAATGCCTACTCGAGCCATTAGCGCGTCTTCTTATCCAGCGCAGACGGGTCCGGCTCTGCCTTTGGCGCGGCGGCCGACTTCGTGCCGATCTCAGAAACAAGGCCGGACAACACGAGATACTTGGCCTCGCGGTCTGAAATGTGCTGGATCTTGTCGCCCTTCTTGCGGCCTGCACCTGCGATGTAGCCGTCGGCGTTGACAATGTAGGTTTTCTTGCTGCTCATTGCTCTGCTCCTTAATTTGCAGGGACGTCTGTGTTCGCTGCTCCAGGCACTACGCCGCCATGGATATGCGTGCTGCCGACGTTCTTTTCGTCGTGCTCTTGCTTGCCACCGACCTGGACGAATCCTTCTCCGGTGAACTGAAACGTCGTCCCATTGGCTTCTATGAAGAGGCCTTCCGCCGTGTGGGTGATTGTTGTCCCGCCGATTACGACGCGCTTCTCAGCACCCTTATTGTGGGGCTGTGGCGTATCGTCGGTGAACCCGCCCTTGATCATGACCGACTTCGCCATGTCTCCGTCTGGCGAGAGCAGCATGACCCGCTGCCCGACCGACGGTGGCGTCCACTCGTTGATGTCGCCTGCCTGCTCGGACCATGACGTCGGCGGGGAGTCTATGCCGTGAGCCGTGATGATGACGGTGCCGTTCTCGTAGTCGACTTCCTTCACGACGCCTTCACGGAACATGTTGTTCTGGCGGACGGTCATGCGGCGGACAACAGACTCCACCGCCTCAAGCCGTTCGATTAGTCGATCGAAAACGGTGAACGAGCTCATAGGGGAATCCCTTGGTGATGCCAGACGATCGGCGTTGCCAGGAGAGGCTGCGCGCCTGTCGGGGAACCCAGCTTCTCAGCGAGGTCACGGGTATAACCGAGCGTCTTCATTGCCCGGTCATTTGGCGTGTCATTCGCATTTGCCGTGAGCATGGCGGTGATGTCGTCGATGCGGTCGCTGTAATCGCTGAATGTCTGGAGCCTGCTGAGGAATGCGCCAATCTCAGGTGGGATGACGCCCATAGCGTTTTCCCGGATGGCTTTCATTTCCACGGTCACCTGACGAGCCGCGAGACGCAGGCCGCCTTCAACTGATGCACCGCGACGGCTAACCACGTTCTGGTAAGCAGGGCAGAGATAGTTAAAGACGTCACTGGCGGTGCTACCCTTGGTCAGGGCGCGGAACACCTGCAGCTCGAGAGCATCCAGCGTCGTCTCGATCTCGCTGTCAGTCGACGGGCATTCGAGACTGTAAGGCTCGGCGTTACCTTCCTCGTCCTTTTTCACCGTCTGCACCACCAGCAATTCGAAGGTGAGAGACATGAACCGGTCTTCGTAGGTACGGCCGGACTTGGGCCACGGGTCTTTGTCGTAGTCGGTATAGATGACGACGCAGGGGAACACCCTGTCGATCTTCATGTCTTCAACCGGCTCGATCTTGGAATCGAAGATGTAAGGCCCGGCGAGAGTCGGCCATGGCGCTTCCAAATAATTGTTGAGCGCGCAGACTGCTGCCATGCGGGTGATGCTGCGATAGACGCTCATGCCTGACCTCCGAGCTGCACCAGCATAAGGACTATGCGGGATAGACCGTCGCGCTGTGATGAGACGACCTGAAAGTCAGGAAGCTCCGGCCGGGTTGGGAAAACCACCAGGTCGCCCTGCTTGGGCTCCTCTGCGCCAACCGGGAAATAAAGGCGGTCGACAGATAGCTGCGGATCTCTACCGGACTGGAGCGAACGCAGATCGTTCGCTTCACGATATGATCTACGCACTCCGAGCTGCACACCGTATTCGACCGAGATGTAATCGAAGATGCCTTTGCCGTTGACCACCTTACGGGTGGCGTCCGGGCCAGCCCGACCATTCGGAGTCGACGCATGGGGGGTGAATACAAACGGGATCGCATTCACCCGATCGACCGTCTTGCTAACAACTTTGTCCATCCGGTCGAACATTGCCATGGCGAAACCTCTTTATTTTTCAGCCTTCTTGGCTGGGGCAGGAGCCGCTACCGGCTTCTCTGGTTCGTCAGCCTCGACCGCGGAAATCAAACCGGCGGCCTTGTAACCCTTCGCTTCACTGTCGGAGAGAGAGACAATGTCCTTCTCTGACACCGGGCGACCCTGGATAATGGTATCCAGCTTGACGATGTACTGTTTCATTGGTCACTCCATACGGAGGGCGGCGGCCCGTTCCCAAGCCACCGCGCACCGGTATTAGAAGTTGGCGTTGAGGCGGACGTTGCCGACACCGGACGGGTTGGCTGTTGCAGCCACGGCGACACCGATCTTGGTGGCACCGGTCGCGATCGTCGTAGCGATGCCAGAGGCGTCAGCGTAGATCTCGGCGCCGACAGTCCAAGCTTCAGCGGACACTTTGGGAAGTTCGTACACGCCACCGAGAGCTAGTTCGAACTCTTCGCCGATAGCGGCCGAGGTGGCAGCGATACCAAAGATCTTGCCGACGACAACGAGCGAACCGGAAGTGACGGCTGCTACCGCGACAACGGTGATAACCTTGCCGGGCTGAATGAAATTGCGCATGGGGATGCTCCCTTGTTTCGCACAAATGGATAGGGCGCCGACCGTGGGTCAGCGCCCTTGGTGATGGTGACCGAAGGCCAGATTACTTGGCGGTGCCGGCGTTTTTGTACGCGAAGCGGTAGTCGGTCAGGCCAACACCGAAGTCGTGAGCCAGCGTGTATTCGACGCCTTCAACGTCGAAGCCGAGACGCTCGTTCGTACGCGGGGTTTCGGAACCAAGCAGGTGCAGGTAGTGAATACCGCGACCCATGGTCGATGCCGCATCAGCGAACAGGAACCATGCCTTGGTTGCCAGAGCGTCGATGCGATGCTCGTAAACCGGCTGGATCGAACGGATCACCTGCGGGACAACGTCCGCCGTGGTGGTCGGAACGGTGATGCCGGTGATCAGCTTCTGAGCGACGGTTTCATTGTCCGCGCCGACGAAGAGGAACTTCGGCGTGACGTTGATGGATTCACCGTCGATGTTCTTCTGCTTGCGGAACTGCAGGCGGGCTGCTTCAAGCGCTGCCTGATCGATCGCGGTGCCGGTGCCAGCAAGGTTGTTGTGATCCGTATGGAACAGAACCTTGTTGTCTTTCAGCTTCAGGACGTTGTTCAGGATCGCGCCCCAGACGATGTCGCCTTCGAGCTTGGCGGCCTTCAAGCCCCAGTTCGCGACGAGCTGCATGAATGCATTCAGCTGGTCATTGATCAGCATTTCACGGGTGAACCCGATCTTGCGACCGTACGACTGGAGCTTCATACCTTCTTCGCTTTCGCGAAGGGTGCCGGACTGGAACTCGCCATGCTCGTTCTTCGGCAGCAGGTCAGGAGCCGAACCGATATCGAGCACCTTCGTTTCACGGAAGTCGGAGAGGACAGTCCGGGTTGCGAAGAGCTGGAAGGTGTTTTCGTACAGGCCGTACGCATTGAGAAGCGTCTGCGTCGTGATGTCCTGCAGGATGATCGGGAAGTCCGACGTGCTGTGCAGAGCGCGCTGTGCGACGTCGTGCATCGAGCCACGGGTGCTTTCGCCACGGGCACGCAGCAGTTCCTTGGCGATGTCCATGGTGGACATGGAACGCCATTCGCGGGCACCGTCTTCGAGCTTGGTGACCACGTTATTGCGATGCAGGATTGCGTTAGCAACCATACGGCGCATGGTTTCCTGAGAGTCCTGCATTCCGCGAGTCTCCACGACAGGGAAGGTTGGGTTGGCCGCCTGACGCTCGACCATCTTGTCGAAGAGGGCGTTGCGGAATGCTTCCACATCGGTGCCGGCGTCGACAGCGGTGCGGACCATTTCGTCGTTGACCTCAAAGCCTGCCGTGCGTGCCAGGTCATTGATGTCCTTGACTCGCTTGCGTTCGGCAGCGACGGCAGCGCGGGACTGCTCTGCGACCTCTGCCTGACTGACGGCAGCTGGCTGCGTGACAGGCGCTACCGGCTGCTGTGCTGCACGGGTCTGATTGGCTTCAGCTGCGGCGCGGGCCGCATCGTCAGCTTCCTTGCGCTGCTTGTCTTCCTCGTCGTAAACGGCGATGAGGCGAGCGCGCAGAGCGTCGTCGGTTTCGCCTTCGCTGCGGGAAATACCAGCGCCGAGGGCCAGGGCCGCGAGTTTATCTCCGTTGTAGGACTTAGCTGCTTCGCGCTTATTCATGGGTGTAGTCTCCGTGATGTTTGCGGACTCGACCGCTTCAGGGGTTTCCTGGCGAACCAGAACTTTTTCGACGTCCTTGCCGGTTGGCTCGGATCGAGAGATGGCCTCGGCATCCGCCGGTACGGGCACGACGGATAGCTCCATCGGTTCCCAGTCGATCGCCCGGAGGATAGGCAGTTGCCCGTCCGACCCCTCGGTCTTCTCGTATCGGTGAATCTTGTAGCCAACCGAGATGGACAGCGGGTGCCCGTCCTTGAGATCCCGAAGGATCGTCTCGGCCTTTTCGTTGCGGGAGAACTTGATGGTGGCGTAGCCCCGACCGTTCTCGATCTTCACGCTGCCCGGAATTACCGTGCCAAGGCGTGAGTCCATGGACCACTGTTCGTGGGTATCGAGCAGGGACATGGCGTTGAAGCGGTCCATACGGATCGCCTTCTTGTCCACGGCCAGCTCTTCCATGTAGTACCCTTCGTCCCAAGAGTACCGCTTGACCTTGGCGCCGGTTGTCCAGCAAACCTCGACCGTTCGGTCATCTTCGTTGAAGGTATCAGAGCGCACCTCACAGGCCGCATAAGGCTTAGGGATGCGGATCTCTTTCTCAAGAGCCTCTCTAAGGGGTTTTGGCATTGCTGCCTCCGCTGTTGGAATCGCCGTCCTGAAGCCACTGCGCTTGGCCTTGTGACGTCACCCTGCGAGGGTCACTGTCGAGCACGACCTTGCTTGCCGTCTTGTCGACAGCAGTGTTCCATTGATCGATTTCATTAAGGACTTGCTGCGGGTCACGGCCGGTTGCAGCGATGACATCCTGCATAGAGCGCTTGCCCATGCGGACCTCAGCGAGATCAGCGCGAGCATCGTCAAGGCGGGTGATGCTTGCCACTTCTGGCGGAACCCACTCGACCTCTTCACTCCATGTTTTCGGTATTGAACCGTCCAGAATTGCGGCTTGGATAAACCAATCCCACACCTTCTGAAGCACCATCGGAATGATGTAGTGCCACTGCACGATCTCTACGAAACCCTGATAAGCGAGCAGGCCAAGCTTGCCAGAAGCGAAGTTTGCCTGACTGAAATCGCCGGTCATGATTTCGTAGGGCATGCGGACACCAGCTGCTATGCTGCGCTGACGAGTGCGGATGTAAGCCTCAACACCTGCCGAGATGGCCGGGCTGTTGAACTTGATGTCCTTGCCGCCACGCAACACGCCGAACATGCCGGGCTCCATTCTTTCGAATGGGGATCCGTAGATGTCCGTGACATCGACAGGGTCTGCCTTGTCCATGGTCTCGTCGAGGCCGATGTTCGGATCGTTCTCGTCGACTTCATCATCGCCGGGGATGACCATGCCGACCATGCAGGACTCGACTTTCTTGCGGATGTTCTCTGCAAGCTCGTAGTCTTTCAGCTCGCGAATCTCGTTCATCACCGAGTGCAGCCAAGGCACACCGTGCACCTGATTGTTCTGCGGCTCATACAGATGTGCTATCTCGTTCTCTGGGATGAACTTGCTCGCCACGTTGTCGAGGCCACTGGTCAGATACGACAGGCCAGATTTCGGATGATCGTTGAACATCCAGTAACCGCGGCGATTGCCGATGGCATCGAACTCGACACCCTGAACAATCCGATTGCCGGGATTGCCGGGCGGAACACCCTGCTTGCTCCAGTCGCAATACTCAGACTCCAGGATCTGGAGCTGAAGAGGGACGGGGAACCCGTCGCCCCGACTGCGGATACGCCGGCGAACATAGACCTCGCCGTCCTGAACCATCATGCGGGCCATCAGATAAATGCCGCCGTCGAAGTCCAGGCCGGTGCCAGAGAAGCAAACCTTCTTCCACTTATTGAACAGCGACATCACCTTCTCGTCTTTGACGCGAGGGGTAATGCCGAAGCCAACGAAGTTGTCGGCGTGCTTACCTACGATCGTTGTCGCGATCGGATTATTGCGGACAAGCTCTCTCGATCGATCCCGGAGGGTTTGTCCCGCTTTGCGGATTTCTGCATCCGCCGTACCCGATACAACGTTGATGCCTTTAGCAAGACGTCCGGTCGACGCCCCCTCGTATGAACGAGCGCCATCCAGGATCTCCATGCGTCGTCGTTGCGCCGCGCGCGCAGCCCCGGCCTTCGGGTTGAAATACCCGATGGCCTTGTCCAGTAGGTTCGCCATTAGTACCCCCTGCTGAACGTGGTCAGGATCGTGTGCTTCCGACGCCGTTGCGGGTTCACTTCGGCCTCGAGCTCGTCGATGATGGCCTTCATGTCAGCGCGGTTTCGGTAGGAAACGTCACGTTCTCGGAACTTCACACGGATGGCGCCGAGGTAATACGCTTCCTTCAGATCCCGGAGGAAGGCTGCCTTCTCTTCCGGCGTGAACGTGAAAACGTTCGGTGCTGGTTCATCGGCCATCACCAGATGCTCCCTCTGCTGCCCCACACGCTCGATGGCCGCGCAGGCCGGTTAGGGGCTGGACGGGTCGGCTGTGCTTCTGGCATTTCGGTAGGTTGAACTTCACGAACAACGCGCCTCGAAGGGTTCACGTCGTCTCGCAGCTTGGACAGGTTGAGGATCATTGCGCAGGCGCCCTGCATGGATTCACAGTCGAGGAAGTGGTTTTCCTTCGCCCGCTGCACCCACTTCACCTTGCCGCCGGGAGCGCGCATGCGGCTCTCGGAAACGATCTGGCGGGCATAATCTTCGCTGATGTCCTCGGGCAGATACCACGCACCGGGCGAGTCCTTGGCCCACCGGATCTTCTGCTGTACCCACGACTTGAAATAGTCGGTGTCCAGCCGGAGTAGATCCAGACCCTTTTTGATTTCCTTGCCGCCGATCTGAATGTCGATCTTGTTTGCCAAGAGCGGCTTGCGCATCGGGTTTGACGATCCCTTGGTCGCCCGCACGAGATGTGGGAAGCGACGAGCGAATGCGTAAACCCGGTGCTCGGGAACAAGGAACTTTTTACCCGGCCGATAGCCGGAATCGACCAAAGCCAGCTTGAGGGGTAGGCCGTCGTAGGTATCCGTCAGCACATTGGCGAACGTGTCCCAGACTTCCTCACCCTCGGTCAGGCCGTACAGCTCACGGGCTTCGACCAGCCATGACGTGCCGCCAGCACCCCATCCACGGATAACGTAGATGAGACGGTCAAGCTGCACGTCGCAGGTCAGCGTCAGAACCTTAACGGTTTCAGGCACTTCGCCCATGACGTAATCGTCGGTGCATTCCATGACCTCGCCCCATTCAGGGGCAGCGCCACCGCCCGGCGAGTACAACTCACCGAAGCCTTGGTTCTTGACCGATTGGATGGACCGAGGATTGCCAGACCGCACGGCTTCGACATAAGCCGCAGCACGATCGCCCCACGATTTGAACGGGGATGCAAGACCTGAAGCCCAATAGCTCAAGGTCCAGCTTTCGGGCTCTTCGCCGTGGATGACTCCGTCCGTGTCGATGGATTGTCCAGGCGCAACATAATCGCCGCGCTCGTTCATCCATTCCTTTGTCGTCTTGACTGGATCACCATCAGGAGAGGGGTCCATTTCATAAATCAGGCAGCCGTTGCGAGGACACTCGAGGTGCGCTGTCTTCATGGCTAATGAAGGCTTCGATGGAAGCTCTCTGCCATCTTCCGCTTTCGGCTTATCCCACGACAGGCAAGCGAACCGAGGAATGAAGTATTCCTTGCAGTGAGGACACGGCCACGCCCAATGATGCCTTGTGCCGGTCATCCATAGCCGCCAGACAGTGGACTTGATCTCTTCTGGATCTGCCTCAGCCCAGAACTCAAGGCCGCTATCGTCGTCGGTTTCCACTTCGACAGCCCCCTCACTTGGCGTTGACGTGATGGCGTGGACGAAATCCGGGTAGGTGTCGCCACGCGCATCGATCATACCGACAGGGTCGCCTTGACCTTTCAGGTTGCTAGCCAGCTCATCCACTTCGTCCGTTACGCACAATCCGTAGGGATCTGATTTCAGAGCCGTCGATGACCCACCGTGAGCCAGTCGCAGCGGCACACCGCTGATGAGTTTCTTGGTTTTCTTCTGCTTCGACTTCACCGCAGACAGCCCCTTCAGGGAGGTGCTCTTCATGAGCTCATCAATGCGAGGCTCAAACTGGTTGGTGATGAAGTCTTTCGACGGGCCCACGTACAAGATCGGAACCGGCTGCGTATCTAAGCGCTCCCCGATAAGGTCTAGGAACGTTTCTGTTTTCCCACTTTGGGCGGAGACAACGAACACAACACGCTTGTGCGTACGGCCGTGAACAGCCATCGCGAACTTCGTCATGTATGGAGTCTTGTGCGGATCTCTCGGCCCTGGGTGACCAGCAGTTTCCGGGTACTCTCGATTGTCCATCGCCCATTGGATGGGGTTAGTCCTCGTCCTCGGAGTCAGCATCTTCCTGACCCGTGCGTAAAGTATCGATCTTTTTTCCGAGACGATCGGCGAGGCGAAGCCTTCCTTTATCAATGATGTCATGAAGCCTTTGCCGCTCACGCGGTTCCTTCGTGATTTCGGCAGGCAACCCGTTCAAGTACGAGAGGAAGAGTCCTGCCAGTTCATCAGCCGTTCCCAGAGCCTCATCGAGAGAGATGAGCTCACGGTCTTTCCTCATGCGCGTCATCCTGGCGTCGATTACCTTTTCAGCTCGCAGCTGATCGAGCCCTTCGTTGCCAGTCTTCTTGACGGCGCCTTCGCGCAAATACGTTGCGTATGATTGGAAGACCGTGCCCACCCGGTACTTGCCCAGAGATTCCGAGAAGATGACCTCTTCCTCTTTCTCCAGTTGCCGCAGTCGGCGCGTCGATATCCCGATCGCTTCAGCAAGGTCGGTCTGGTTGACAATCATGTCCGCCAGCTTGACCTTCAACTCTGGTTTGATTGAAGCGCGAGGCTTTCTGGTTGACGGTTTCTTGGCAGCCGGCTTTTTCAGCGGAGCCTTTTTCGGGGCCGGCTTCTTCGTAACCATTAGAACCTCATGAGTTTCTCTAAGCGCTTACCAACATGCAGCTCGAGCAGCTGCGGCCCGAAAAGCAGGAACGTATCCAAGGATTCGTCTTCCGGGATTTCCTTCATGAGGGCGGGGCCGAACAACCGGCGGATCTTGCCGTACTGCACCCCCGAGGAGGCGAACTTGCCGCCTGCACCTCGTGGCTGATTAGGCTTCCGGCCGAAGGTCCAAAGCACTTTCGGAGCGCGACTAGACGTCCCGGCGCTCGGTGGCAGCATTGAGTAGAAGTTTCCGTTGGCTTCAAACGATCGCTTGAAGATGCGCGGATTGTTCCACACCCCTGAACGGACAGAGCCACGCTCAAGAGCTGTGCGGCCAACATTCAGTCGGTTGCGTTTGCTAACCGAGCGAAGTCCCCGATATTCATCAATGTCCGTACCGCCCTTCACACCGAAGATGTCAAAGGCAAGAATTGCTTTGCGAGAAATACCCCGCGTACCGGCGACAACGTACTTATTGTAGTTTCCGGCCTTCAGGTTCATTTGCTTGGTGACTGCACGCTGCACCTTCGTCTTGGTCTTGCGACCAGCATCGACAACTCCACGATGAAGGTCGTCTCTGAACTTCCCACTCGCAAGCCGATCTGAAAGTTTGGTGAAGCTTTTCAGCGAGGAGATGTTGGATACACCGAGCTTGATCTGCATTTCGACCCCCAAACGATATGTTTGTTCTACAGATCACCCTGCAATGCGGCGTCTATGGAGAATAATATTTCTACTGGCCGGTAGCCCGTCGCCAGAATTTTCTACGTTTACCAGCGTGTGACCAGGTGATCCCATCGTGGTTTTTCAAACCCGGCTTTCGCGGAATCGGAAGGGTAGAATTGAAATGATCAAAACCACTCAAAGACTGCGCTGCGCCCGACCCGCGGTGCCCCGCCCCCCTGCCAGAAGAACCTAACCGGCCACGGGGTCTAACCCATTGATATGCAATGACATTTGATGGCGGCTCACGTGGGCGTGCATGAGGCGTGCACGTGGGCGCATGGGTAGGCGCGTGGGTGCATGGGTAGGCGCGTGGGTGGCGTGCACGTGGGCACGGGCATAGCGCGCCATGAGCGGGCAGGCATGGGCAGGCGCTGGCATGGCGTGGGGCATGGCAGGTGCCTTCCGGCTTCGCCTTCGCTTCGCTCTGCTAGTCCTGTTAGCGTATGTGGATTGTGGTTATGTGCACCATGCGCGGCGTCCGGCGTCTGGGCCGTACCTTATCGCCGCTGGCAATAATGGCTTATGGGCATTTGTTTGACTCGCCGATTTGAGTCCACGCAAGGGGAAAAGTGAAAAGCCTATCCGCTTTTGCACCATTGCCAGCGCCTGCCGCCTACCGGCCGCATATGCGGTTGACGGCCTATGGCGCGGCCTTCCTGCCGTCATGGCATGGCCGGGCACGTGATACCTGGGTGATGGTTTTTTTAACTGATAACAAGTAAATTCATAAAAAAATCAACGCATTAGTATCCGTCTGGCTTCATATCGAATTTTCCGGCGGTCAAAAATCATAACAGCTCAAACGGTTTTTGAGCGCGCTAACATATTGTTTTTGTTTTGTTATTGCATCGACGATCCATTGAAAAACCGGCTTGAAAATAGCCTGTTTTTTGGGAGCTGTGGCGGAAATGTAATTCGTTTCGTATAAATTTGTTTTGTTTGTTTTCAATACGTTAGATACAAAACGTATAATTTATTAAAAATAGCGCTTGCGTTTAATACGCTCTGAATTATTCTATGTGTATCGAAGCAACGGCAACGGGGCAACGATACGCCAGACCGGCAACGGGCAGGCGGGTTCTTTGAAAACAAGACAACGGCTTTTGCCCTGTTACTTGCTAGGCGGACGTAAATCGTGACTGACTTGTCAGTGTGGATTAGCGGGGTTGAATAGGTTCTAGGGATCAACAAAGGCGCGGTTGCGAATCGGTGATTGATGCGTGTGAAGTCTTACAAGCTTTGCCAGTCAATCGGGGCCTGCGAGAAAATCTAACGTGAATGTTAGTCCGGCCTGACTTAACAATAGGACGCTTGCGAATATGCGCCGCCGGAAACGGGACGGGCGATAAGGCAAAGCACAATAGGCAATATGCGGTCCGGCTGGAATAACCCGGTTTGATGCACTGAACATGCGCCGCTCTATAAGGCTAGTCCCCGGCAAGTGCCGGATGTTTCGAGATAAACCATTCAAAGAATTTTCAACGTGAAAAGGCTGGAATTGCTGAAAAAGCTTTCCGGCTTTTTCCGTTGCGATAGCTCGGCGGTTAGGCCGGGCTTTTTCAACGGAAAGGCAAGGCAATGGATTTTGAAACTGCGATGGAAAGCAACGTCTCAATCAATGCGGCAATCGCTGAATTGGCACGGCACGGACACAAGGCAATCGATTTTGACGATTGCGAGCTATTCGATTGTGTATCCGGCGAAACAATCGCCGCTATCAACGGCGGATGCATTGCAGGCGGTGCCGTTCTGGCATGGCTTGGCTACTGAATTGCAGCATAAAGGGCAGGGAAAGCCTGCCTTTTGTGAAGCTATTCGGCTTCAAACCCCGCAATTATGCGACAAATGGAAAAGGAATTCATCATGGCTACTTTCAACGTTCTCAAAGGCAACGCGCTCGGCAAGGCAATCGAAGGCCGTGGGAAAGATGTTGCCACGTTCACGGCTCGGGAGCACCAGCTCGCCTATTCGGCTATCGCTCATCTGGATGAACACAACGATGCAAAGTATGTGAACGCGCTTTATGCCGTCACGCCGGTTAACTACCGTGCCGGATTGCGTGCATGGGTAGGCGCTTTCTCGAAGGCGAAGTTTGAAAAGGAATCGCAGACGTTCGTCTATGCGAAGGGCAAGGAATCGAACCTTGAAAAGGCGCTGGAAATTGCTCCGGCGAACTATGCCAAGGAAGCCAATGCAGGCGCGAGCAAGGCGGCCAAGTCCCTGATGGAACGTGTGGAGTCCGCGGCGAAAAAGGTCATCGACGATGAAGCGGCAAGCCGTGACGACAAGGCTTTCGCTCGCGCCTTGAATAACTTCCTTGCCATGCACAAGCGTGCCCTGACGCAGCCAAAGGCGGAAAAGCCTGCGAAGCCTGCCCCACGCCTTATCAAGGCGAAGCCGGAAGCAACGGCGGAAGCGAAGGCGGCTTAACCTGAAAAATCGACAAGGCCGGGTCCGAATAGGGCCCGGCTTTTCCGTGAACCCCTGCAAGGGCGCTTTCGTGCGCCTTTTCACGGCTTCACGCCGATCTCGCAATCATGCGCTCATGGAGAAATTGTCATGCTTTCACGCCCGGAATCCGTCCGGCGGCAGGCTGATTATGCGCCTTTCCGCCACCCACATTTTGAGACTGCCAAGGCCGCACAACGTGCCGCCTTCCTGCGCGAGCTTGAAGAGTCGGTTCGGCGGTCTGACGCCATGCGCGCACGCCTTTCAACCGCTCGCGTCTTGGAGTCACTGCAATGAAAACCATTCTCGCCGCACTCGCCTTCCTGCCTGTCTCGCTCCCGCATGATACGGCGCCTATTCCGCGCCCTGACATGCCTGCGCAATATGTCGTGGTCGCGTTCGATAAGGGCTTCACAAAGGCAACTATCATCGAAGAATTTCGCGATATTGACGACCTTGAAGCATGTGTCGACGTCGCGCAGTCGTCCGATGAAGGCCAGTGGACTTCATGCGTTCCCGTAACAGGTGAGGCTGAAGCGTATGCGCTCGCCGAACCCACGGACTCCATCGCCTGCCTGTCGGCCGCAATCCAGCCCACTGACGCGAACCTTGAAGCGTGCACGGGCATTCCCGTAGCGGAGTCAATCAATGAATAGCGTTTCGAGCTGTCATCTCCCACTCGCCGCGCCGGGGCTTATCAGCTTCCGGTGCCGCTCGCCTTTCGGCTGGATCATGATCGGCGCGCACGATCCTGACGACGCCATGAACCAAGCCCGACGCTCCAGCGATTCCGCGAACCGCGAGACGCTGCAAGTCTGGAATGGCTCGCGATACGTGCCGGTCTAGCACCACGAACCCCGCAACCATGCGACCCACGGAGAGTGAATCATGCACAAACTGAAAGCCTTCCTGCTCGGAATGAGGGAGTTCCGGCTGTCCTCCACATGGGCCGACCCTGCTCGCAGTGAAGACAACGACTACACCGAGCTTGATGAAGCCTATGACTGCGGCCGCGAACTCGCGCACCGCCTGACGCTTCGCGCCTTCGACTACTAAGCAGACACCCCGCAAACATGCGAAAAGAGGAGATCAGCGCCATGAAAGCGCCCATTGCATACACATACGTCATATTGAACGAACGCCGCCGCTCGACGACCCGCTGGTCGCTGGCAATCCAGTTCCCGAACGGAATCCTTGAGCACCTCACGACATACAAAAGTCGTTACCGCGCCGTGTCCGCCGCAAAGACTCTCGCCGTCGGCTCCTGCCGCATAGAGGTGCGCGCGTGAAAGATGCACTCCGCGAACTGGCTGACTTCCTTTGTTACGACGTCATGCCTGCCGTGGTCGTCACGGTTTTCATGCTTGCTTTCTGGGCCGCCGCGATAGCGCTCGTGTCCTGATAGTTTGGCCTCTGCCCCCTTGAGGCTGACTTCCGATCCCTCAAAACCGGAGGTGTACCATGCGCCGGGCTTTTAAAGCCGGCTGACTCAACTCGGCGGGAAATCCGCGTGACCGCCCGCCCTCGCAACCGGCACGCCCCCCCCCCTCGCAACCATGCACCAGAGAACATTATGTCTTTTGAGACCGTCTTTATCGCCATCGGCTTGATTTATATCGCCGCTTCGCTCGTCGCCTACCGCCTTTTGTTGCGCGGTCGTTGACGCTTTCACCCGCAACCATGCGCACACGGAGACGAACATGTCTGCCCGTCCTTTCATTGTTCCACTCACTTGTCCGTGCTTTTTCAGCGGACGTGAGCTCATCATCTCGCCTGACTGCGAGGAGCATTATACTGCCGTCGACGATGGCAATGACGAAGAGGCTGCGGATATTTTCGCGATAATCTGGTGCGACTTCGTCCCATTGTTCTTGCGCAAGACTGATCCCGAAACAGCCATCCGCGATGCGCAGGAGATGAATGCTCGCGCTCGACTTGCCGGGATAAAATTGTCTGGCCTGCGCGCCGTCAGGCTCCCTGCGCTCACCGACAAACTCGAAACCTTGTGGGAGCCAGACAGCCATGACGACTGATCCCGCATTGCAGGCCGAGATTATTCACCGCCTAGCCATTGGCTGCGAGCGCGTTTCGGTCGCAGAGATGGAAAACCGCTACCGTGCGCTTGGCTACGCCCTTGACCGGGATCTAGACTGCCGCTGCATGTCCCGAATTATGACCGGACCAGATGCTGGCCGCGCATATCCATGCATTACGACCGGCGTCAAAGAAATCGACACTCGCCGATCAGCGTTCCATTTCGAGAGCCGTCGCGACACAAACTACCGTGCGATGCAGCGCCTCCGACAGGACATTTTCGCGGTTACCAAAGGCGCAATCCTCGAACCATAATCCACATTTCCGCCAACTATGGCACCACAACGGAGACTCCCGTGAATATCATGACCAATCCTCAATCCGTTTCCTCGGTCCTCGCCAGCCGCGCGATGATCGTTTCCCTGTCCATCTCGCAATGGTCAGGCCGTCGCCTTGACCGGCAGATCACCGACGAGGTCAACCAGAACCACGGCGCTGCCGCCGACGCTGGCCGCTACAACAAGCTGCTCCTCCCGAAGGAGGCATTGGCGGAAATCGTATCCATCGTCGGCGAAACCCGCTCGGACTTCCTCAAGCGCACATTGCCATGGATGGACAACGGCAGTCGCATCATGGCGAGCGATGCATACTTGCAGCATATGTCATGGGTGCGTGGTCAGGTCGCCAAGTTCGACCGGGCCGTCGACAAATTCCTCGCCGACTACCCGCAATATGTGGCCGATGCCCGTGTCCGCCTGAACGGCATGTTCAAGGACGACGACTACCCGGACGCTCACATCTTGCGCAGCAAGTTCGGCGTTGCCTGCAAGGTTCTTCCGGTCCCCACCTCGGAAGACTTCCGCGTCCAGATGTCTGAATCCCAGGCAGACCGCATCCGCGAGGAAATCGAGCAGCAAGTCTCCGACGCCACCACGGAAGCGGTGCGCGATGTTTACCGCCGCGTGGCAGACGTCACCGGCCGCATGGTCGAGCGTCTCAACGCCTACAAGCCAGCCGGTCGTCCGGGTGACAAGACGGAAGGCGTGTTTCGCGACAGCCTTGTCGAGAATGTGCGCGATCTGATTAGCATCCTGCCAGCATTGAACATCACTGGCGACCGTGAGCTTTCCGCCATGGTCGAACGGCTCAAGCCACTGGCCGAGCACGATGCCTCGACTCTGCGCGATAGGCCAGCGATCCGCCGCGACGTGGCCGATGAGGCTCAGAAGATCCTCGACAGCGTGTCGGACTTTCTCGCATGAGTGAACGCAATCACCCATCGCCTGTTCGATTTCTCCTCATCCCGGTACTCGGCGACATCAAAGAGGAACGGTTTACGGTTGCGCGCGCCACGGTAGTTCCCCGTGCCAAACTATTGGAGCATGTGCGGACGTTCTTCGACGAACCGATAGAGCGCGTGAACGTGCTCTATCGGGGCGAGTACCGCGATATGTTCGTCGGCGAGACCAGTTCGATCAACGACCGTCACATCCGAAACATCCGGGCGACCGAGATTTACCGCAACAATGTGTTGTCCAATGGGTGGGAACCGTCATTCTCGAACCTGCCATTTATATGCGGTCCCGCCGTTCTCTTCCCGGACTATCAGGTGTGGAAATAACCACCCGCAATCATGCGAGAAAGGAAATGCCATGTTCATCGTAGCTTGGTCCATCAATCACGGCGGCAACAACATCGAAGATCATTGGATCGTCGCCGAGACACGGAAACAGGCAGACGCCGAAGCAGCAAAGCTGCAAAAGATCGGCAACCTGCATTGTTGGGCGGTATCTGAAATCAAGGCAGGCTCCGAACCACATTGGATAGAGTGAACACATGCCGACCGGCGTAATGTACGGCCCGTATGCACGACAGATCACAGAATACCACCTGAAATTCTGGTTTGTTCTTGTCCTCGATGACGGTCTGGGAACTCGCCGTTACGAGCTGACCTTCGACCGCCCGCCGAACACTAGACCAAGAGCACGGTATCGCGGCTACTTCGGTGAAGTGGCTCCGAGATACCGGTCGAACTTCAACAACTACTTACCGCCCAACGACCTGTCGCCATACAACCTCACACCTTTCCCACGCTTTGAGCGTGACACGCTCGCTGATGCGATGGCCTCACTTCTGCAAGGTGAAGATCTTGCTGATGCGGTCAGGCTGTCACGCTTCGGTGGGCTTCCCAACCTCGCCAGATATGGCAAACACGGAGACCTTCTATGAACCTCAAGTCCGCAACGACTCTGCTCAACCACTTCATTGACGCCGACATCCCGGCATTCATGTGGGGCCCTCCCGGCGTCGGCAAGTCCGCTTCGCTGCGCCAGATTGTGACCGAGCGCAAATGGGGAATGGTAGACTTCCGCGCTTCGACCCGTGACTCGGTGGCGTTGATGGGCCTGCCTGATATTTCCGGCGAGACCACCCGCTGGAAAGTGCCGGACGAGTTCCCGCAGACCGAACGTGACGGTGAGGAAGGCATCTTGTTCCTCGACGAGCTGAACGCCGCACCACCTTCGATGATGGCGGCAATGTTCGGCCTGGTCCTTGACCGCAAGGTCGGCGACTACGTACTGCCCAAGGGCTGGCGCGTGGTTGCGGCTGGCAATCGTCAGGCTGACCGTGCTGCGGCACAGCGTATGCCTACCGCTCTCGCTAACCGCTTCGCTCACATCGACGTCGATGCAGATACGAGCGCCGGACATGACAATGTCCACGTCGAATACTTCAACGAGATCGGCGTTGATCCGCAGCTCATTGCCTTCCTTCGGTTCCGTCCGGCACTGATCCATTCGATGCCGAAGAATGATGAGCGTGCGTTCCCAACGCCCCGTTCGTGGGAACAGGCGGCGAAGATCCTGAATCTTCCGACGGCACTCCGCCTGCAGGGTGTATCCGCTATCGTTGGTGAAGGCGCGGCGGCTGAACTTGAAGGATTCCTTCGTGTTTACCAGAACTTGCCTTCGCTAGATCTGGTACTCGCCAATCCGAACAGCGCGCCTGTTCCGGAAGACCCGGCAGCCCGCTTTGCAATCTCGTCTGGCCTTGCCCGTAAGGTTGATGAGCGGTCTTTCGACAACGGCATGGCTTACATGCAGCGCCTGCCTCGTGAGTTTGAAATCATGATGTGTGTCGATGCCGTGCGCCGTGAACCGAAGCTCAGCCATACGCAGACGTTCACTTCGTGGGCCATGAGAAACCAAGACGTCACTCTAGGCTGATGCCATGGCAGAAATCCGCGCCATCTTCGGCCCTTACAAGACGGAAGAACAGACCTCGCGCATCACTTGGTTCTTCTCCGGCGTCCGAGCGGACGGGGAGTTCACGGCGTGGTCTCTCCGGTTTCAATTCGATACGCGGCGCTATACGTGCCGCGTCATCAAAAACAAGCAGGCAGCAAAGTATGCCGCTTCCATAAGCCATAAAGACTTGTTCAGCCTCCCCGAAGCAGCGCGGTCGGAAGTCAGTTCTGGCCGCGTGACTGACATGCTGAAGGCCAAGCTTTCACCAGAGCAAATTGCTCGGGCTACGGCGCTGGCTATCCAATACAGGAGAGGGTGATGGCCATCATTCGCAGGGTCTTCGGTCCCTTCCACCCTGAACACATCCATCCGGGCACGCAGGCTGAGGAGCTGCGATGGCATTTCATCGGCATCAAGGACGACAAGACGACAGCACACTGGACATTGGTCTTTGACCCTCGCAAGCGAACTTATCGGGTCAACAACAATACCAGCAGCGGCGGCTTGATTGGCCGCAGCCGAAAGGCATTGATCGCCCAAAAGATAGATCCGGGTGTCAATTGTGAGACTGCTCACCCCGACGCCTGGCTCGACGACTCTCCAGTCATGGAGGGCACCATCACCAGCATCCTGAAATCGAAACTCTCACCAGAGGATATTGCCAGGGCGACCGCGCTGGTAATCGCAAGGAGATGAATCGTGCTGACTACCGACGTCATCATGAACAACTTCAGGAAGAGCGACCACGCTGACAATCGCTGGAGCTTTGCTCCGCTTCCCGAAACCGTTCTCAACACCCACCTTTACTACCTTTCGTTCATCAAGCAGGAGCGGCGGTTCATGCTGTCTCGAAAGCAGATCGTGCCCTTCATCCCGATCGAAGATGACGAACTCCTGCAGGCGTTCAAGGCGACACTGCATGCAGACGAAGTGGCTGCGTGCATGAGATCCACTCTCGATCAGGGCGTCGACCCGGATGACATTCCATTCTGATACACGGAGGCCAACATGAAAACCGAAGACAAGATCCTCGCCGCTCAGACGGCGCTGCTGTGGGACCACCCATTCTTTGGCGTCCTCATGCTCCAACTCAAGAAGGTGCAGGTGGATGACCCGAAAAAGGTCGATACGATGGCGACAGACGGCCGTCATCTCTTCTACCACCCGCCCTTCGTCGATGAGCTGAAGAAGGACGAGCTGGTTTTCGTGCTGGCCCATGAGGTCATGCACAACGCCCTGGAGCATCACATCCGACGCCAGTCCCGTAAGCCCGGCCGCTGGAACGATGCCTGCGACTACGCCATTAACGGCGAGCTGGTCGAATGCAAGGTCGGCAAGATGCCAGAGCGCGGCCTGCTCGAGGCGCGCTTCACCGGTCTTTCAGCCGAGGAGATCTACCGTATCCTCGACGACGAGAACAACGGCGACGACTCCGCTGAAGGGCAGGGCGATACCGGTGGTTGCGGTGGAACGATGGATGGCTGCGCACAGCACGACGAGGCAGCCAAGGCCGAGCTGCGTGCCGAGATGCAAACGCAGATCAGGCAGGCTGCCATGACCGCCAAGGCTGCGCAGGCTGGTAAACTTCCGGCTGGCGTGCAGCGTATCATCGACGAGCTGCTCATGCCGAAGGTCGACTGGCGGGCTGTTCTCCGCCGCTTCATCGACGAGTCCAGCACCCGTGACTTTTCCTGGGCGAAGCCGAACCGTCGTCTTCTGCCGCTCGGTCTCGTTACGCCCGGCACTATTGCTGATGGCGTCAGTCACATCGTGATTGCGGTCGACACTTCCGGTTCGATCGATGATGAGATCCTCCGTGACTTTGCCGCTGAGATTAACGGGGCCTTCGGAGAGGGCGCAGTTGACCGGCTCACCGTCATCTATGCCGACGCCACAGTGAACCATGTCGAGGAGTTTGAGACCGGCGACGAGCTGGTCCTTCACCCCAAGGGCGGTGGCGGTACTGCCTTTAGCGATACGTTCCGCCTCATCAATGCAGAGTACCCGGACGCAAAGGCCACGATTTACCTCAGCGATTTATACGTCGGTGATTTCGGTGATGAGCCTCCGCACCCTGTTCTGTGGGGCGTTTATGGTCGCAACCGTGACTTCGGTTCTCTGTCGGTCCCCTTCGGTGAGTGTATCAACATAAGCATATAAACCCGACCACCCCGCCGCGCATGGCAGAAAAGAGATTAAAGATGAAGTGTCCGAAATGGATGAAGAGAGCAGACTTTGATCGCATCCTGCAGATGGACCCGGAAGAAGCGCTGGACGAGGTTGAGCGGCTCAAGAACGAATTGCGCGAATACAAGCGTAAATGGCGCGAGGATAACCGGGAGAAGTACCGCGAATATAAACGCGAGTATGTCCGCCAATGGCGAAAGAAAAACCCTAAAAAGGCTAAGGAAATAGACAAGCGAAAGCAGGATAAAATAAGGGACGATCCCGTACTACTTGAAAGGGCGAGGCAGCTTCGCCGCGAAAGTAGAGCGCGCACCGGAATATATACTAACGAAAAACGAGCGCCAGAAATAGAGCGGGCAATAAGAATGCGCCGATACTACCGCAACAAGTCTTTGAAGATGGCGCGGGAGAAGCCAAACGAATTGCGAGCGCTTATCCGCCCGATGGTCCCCGGCTATCTCGACCCATCCGCAAAGATGGACGTGATCGCGGCGGTTATGGAAATGGCTCTCAGGAACAGGGTCGAGCTCAATAAGCTGAATGAAGCCGTCAAAGCGGCAGTGACCGCCTACAACCGTCAGTTCGACCACTTCAAGAACGTTTCTATCGACGCTCCGATCGCCGGCACGGACAGCCTTACACGAGCTGATATGATCGATAGCGAAGCGTTCCATTTTTAACCACCACCCGGCATGAAAGGATAATTCCGTGCCCCACACACAAGGACCGTGGGCGGTCGACGACTGCCCGCTCGACATCGAACATGCCTGCACCATGCTCAAGGTCGATGCCAATACGCCACGAGAATGGGTGGGTATCTGCACCCCTCGCGATGCGGACGGCAACTACGAGCACGTTGCTTACTGCCACATATCGAATGCTCCGGTGATCGCAGCCTCCACAGTGATGCTGGATCTCCTGCGCCGCAATCTCAATGCGTGGGAAGACGAAGAGGATTCCGTGCAGGAAGAGCACGAGGAACTGATCGTCGATCTGCGCCAGTTTCTGAAGGACAAGTGACATGCCTAGCTATCTCGTCACATGGGAGATCGACATCGATGCCGAGACCGCACATGACGCGGCTCGGCAGGCACATGAGATCGTCCGCCGGCCGGATACATCGGCCAATGTCTACAAGGTCATCGAGCACGACGGCAACGGCGAGGCGGTGACCGTCGACCTCGAAGATGAACCCGCCATTCATGGCACCACAGGAGATTGACTATGCCCGACATTACAAATGCAGACCGCGCCGCATCGGCAGCGAATGCTATCGATGCCTTTACTGCTGAATGCCGGATGGACGGCGAAGACAGCGATTAGCCGCCAAGGCTGTATGCACCAAGGACTAACCCGCAACTTTGCACCCACTGGAGAACGATATGTTCAAGCCGCTTCTCGCGGCGACGGCTGACGTCGCCCTTTTGAAATTTCCTTACTACGCCACCCCGAAGATCGACGGTATCCGCTGCCTGATTATGCGGGATGGCGCGGTGACCCGGTCGCTGAAACCCATACCGAACGAGCACATCCGCACCATCTTATCCAGCCCGGTCCTCGTCGGACTCGACGGTGAGATACTCACCTTCACCGACGGCAAGCGCGATGACTTCAACACCGTGCAATCCAAGGTGATGCGGAAGGATGGCGAGCCCGAGTTCAAATTGGTTGCCTTCGACAAATTCTCCGAGCCGGATGAAGCTTACAGCAAGCGCATCATCGACATGGCTGCGATCTATCACTCGAATATGTCTCCACTCCTGCCTGACACGATCACTTCGCTGGAGGAGCTTGACGCATACGAGCAGCGCTGCGTTGACGAAGAGGGGTGGGAAGGCGTGATGCTTCGCAAGCCGAACAGCATCTATAAGTTCGGCCGGTCGACCACCCGTGAAGGAATCCTTCTCAAGGTCAAGCGGTTCTCCGACGACGAGGCGGTCATCCTCGGCACCGTCGAGCAGATGGAGAATGGCAACGAAGCCACCGTCAACGCACTCGGCCACACCGAACGCTCCAGCCACAAGGCTGGCATGATTCCGAAGGGAACCCTTGGTGCGCTGGCCTGCGAATGGCAAGGCGTCCGCTTTGAACTCGGCACTGGCTTCAGCCAGGCACAGCGTGACCAGCTCTGGGCAGAACGTGACAGCCTCATTGGTCTGAAGGTTACCTTCAAATTTCAAGGCGTCGGAACTCACGGGGCACCACGATTTCCAGTCTTCCTCGGTATTCGTCGAGACATTTAACCTCGCAAGTATGCAAAAGGATAAGGCTATGACACCCGAGAGGCCCGACGAGCTTTTTAATTGCTGCACTGATTACAAAGAGCCGGACTGGTCGCAGTTCACACACCTCGAACTGGCCGGCTGCGTTAATGAGAACGACCCGGAGGACAACGAAACCTACATCAATGGGAACCAGTCCGGCGGGGTCGCGCAGTTCTTCACGGTCTACGGCCGCGATAAGGAAGGGCTGGCCGAAGCCATCACCGACACAGACGACGCTCTGTATGCCCTTCGGGCTGCAGCGGCGCTCGCTTACCGGTCGAAACTGGCATGCCATGTCGCAACGTCATTGATGTGATGCCATGCCGGATTTCATCGTTCAGATCAGCCTGAAGTGTGTCGTTGAAGCCGACAACCCTGGCCGCGCTGCATCAGATATGGCGGAGAGACTGCGAAAACTTCTTGAAACTCACGACCCTATGATGTTGAGTTCCATGCAACGGGAAGTGGTTGCGTATCAGGTTATCCAATTCCCCACGAAGTATTAGCGGGCAAGGGAGGCTCAAATGGAAGAAGGCTTTTTCCATTCACCATTCAACATCATCGCTGTTGGAATCATTCTCTTCTTCTATTTCATGCCGACGATCTTTGCTTTTCGCCACGGACGACCAGACTCGTGGGCTATATTGATTATCAATACAGCTTTCGGGTGGACACTTATCGGCTGGATTGGCTCGATGTTCTGGTCGATGGCTCCTGTCCAACGGCAGTAACACACTCCTCATAAACACACCAAAGGCCGGGTCATTCGCCCGGCCTTTTCTTTTCTACCCCCTCGCAATCATGCGACCCCACGGAGATCTATACCATGAGCAATATCGACAACGTCACCGCCACTGTTTCGACTGCTTCTCTGGACTACTCGGTTTTCAGGAAGGCTATTGAGAACGCCTGCAAGATCGTCGAACGTCGCAACATCACCCCCGTTCTCGATACCGTCCTCATCAAGGCGACGACGAATGGCGTCTATGTTCTCGGCACTGACCTTGACATCTGCACCACGACCTTTGTGCCGGGCAATGTATCCAAGGATTTCACTGCTCTGGTCGATGCTCACAAGCTCAAAGCCACAATGGATAAGGTGAAGGATGCTCCGGCCATCAACTTCGCCATGTCACAGAAGAAGCTCACCGCCAACATCGGGAAGCTGAACCTGACATTGAATCAGGACATCCCGGTCGAAGATTTCCCCGAAAGCCACGCCTTCCGGGGCCGATTGAACGAGTCAAACCATACGTTCACGCTGCCGTCAGCCACGCTGCTCAAAATTCTCAACAAGGTCCAGTTCGCTATCTCCACGGAAGAGACGCGGTACTATCTCAACGGCGTGTATATGCACGTCATCGAGAACTCGCACCACATCACCTTCGTCGCCACGGACGGCCACCGGCTGGCTCGATATGAGATGCCTGCGCCAGAAGGCGCAAACGGTATCCCCGCTGTCATCATCCCTCGCAAGACAATTGTTGAACTGATGCGGCTCCTCAAGCGCAAGGGCTGCCCGGAAGAAACGATGATCACGGTTTGCAAGACCGGCGTTCGGTTCACTGTCGGCGAGGACGAGACCGTGGACAGCAAGGTCATCGACGGACAATTCCCGGATTACACCCGCGTCATCCCTATGAACAACGATCACCACGCCACGATCTATCCGGCTTCCTTCATTGACGGCGTCAAGCAGGCCAGCGCGGTTCTCCCTTCAAAGGGCGGCTCGGTCTCGGTCAACTTCCTGCGGGGGATAGCCTCTCTCACGTGTCGTGATGTCGACTTCGGTGAAGCATCCGTCGATGTCTCGATTGAGAACGAGCGGTCGCTGGAGATCGGATTCAACGCCCAATACCTGATCGACATCCTTTCGCACGTCGATGGTGAAGCGAAGTTCATGCTCATGGGCGCTGGAGATCCGGTCGTCATCCGCAACTCGGACGATGATTACCTGACCTTCGTTCAGATGCCGACGCGCATCTAACCACCCTCCGTCACACCTCAACACCCACTGCGATGGCGCTCCTCTCGGGGCGCCATATCGGGGCGTGTTGCCCTTTTTCAACGGAGAACAATATGAAAAAGTTTAGCATCATCTTCATCGCATCCCTCGCTCTTTCGACCTCGTCTGCCCTTGCTTCCGATGGCTGCACCGGCAGTGCCACGCTTATGAAGTGGCTTCAGGGTTGCCGCGATCTTCCGAGCAGCGTGCGGGTTATCGAACACTCCGGTGGCGACCGCACCCCAGGCGCCAAGAGCTCCTCGGGCGATAACGGTGCAGCCAGCGGCGGAGAATCCAGCGCCAATGCTGGCGGCAATACCGGTGGAACCAGCGGCACTGCCGGCAACGACAACTCCGGCGGCTCCAGCAATGCCGGCAACTCTGGTGGCGGCAGCAACAGCGGTTCGAACTCCGGCAGCACTGGCGGTTCTACGGGTGGAAACACTGGCGGTTCCGGCAATTCCGGTGGCGATACTGGTGGTAACTCCGGCGGTGATACCGGTGGGAACAACGGTGGAAACACTGGCGGGGATACCGGTGGGAACAACGGTGGAAACACTGGCGGGGATACCGGCGGTAACACCGGAGGCGGCAGCGACAACGGCGGCGGCGACACCGGTGGCAATACCGGCGGAGGTGACAACGGCGGCGGCGGTGACACTGGCGGGAACAACGGTGGCGACAACGGAGGGGATAATGGTGGCGACACCGGCTCCGGCGGTAACAACGGCGGCCACAATGGCGGAGACCACACCGGCAACGGCCCAGGTAATGGCAATGGCAACGGCGGCAACCACGGCAATGGTGGCGGAAACAACAACGGCTCCGGTCCAGGTTCTGGTAACGGCGGCCACAACAACGGCAATGGCAACGGTAACGGTAACGGCCATGGCAACAGTGGTGGCAATGGTCACGGCAATGGCGGTGGCGGCAATGGAAACGGAGGCGGTAATGGCGGTGGCGGAAAGGGTGGCCGCCACTAACCCATAATCCACACACAACAAGCGGGGCACTTCGGTGCCCCGTCCATCATCCCGCCAAACATGGCAACCACGGAGATTGAAGTGAGCACACTCGTACCCACTGCAACGATCGAACAACTCTGCGCTTATCGCGATGAAGCAATTCGTTTGTACGAAGAAGCATTTGAGAAAATAGCCGAAGCATCGACCGCCGTCACGAAGGCAGGCTTGATGTGGGAGGCCGCTTCTCCCGGTAAGCCGAGCCGCCATTACGACGGCGCCGAGGAAGTCAAGGAGTTCTTCCGGGCCGTCAACCTGCCTGACCGTGACCGCTATCTGCGCACCGCGCGCCGTCTCATCGACGTTACCGTATGGACCCACGTCATCGACATCGCTGGCATCGAACAGCTCATGGACATGCAGGCCAAGAACGAGCTGCGCGACCAGATGAAGTATGTCCCGGAGCGCACCGGCCGCAATGGTGAGATCATCAATCAGGATGAGATCGACCGCATGCTGCCGCCCGTCACCCCGGAGAACATCTACGCCACGCTCGAGCGATTCCAAGGTGATGCCGAGATGATCTTTCGGCGCGGCATCGTCAATGTCTTCACGAAGTTGGACCGTCGCTTCCGTTCGCACGACGGATTCAAGGTCGGCTCGCGCATGATCATCGATTACCTGCTGCGCAGCAGCACGCATCTGTATGGTGATCGCGCAGATATGCTGACCGATGTAGAGCGAACGTTCCTCGTGCTCGACGGCAAGTCAGCGAAGGCCAGCTATGCGGGCATCGTCGAAAAGATCAACCGCGAGAACCCAGGGAAATGGAATCAAGCAGTGCAGTTTGAGGTGGTTTCCGAATACTTCAAGGTCCGTATCTTCAAGAACGGCAACGCCCATCTCTGGTTCAGCCGCAAAGATCTGGTGAAGAAGGTCAATGAGATCCTGGCCGACCACTACGGCGAGGTGATCGGCGACGGGATGACGAAGGAGGAAGATCCTCTCAAGAACATCAAGACCACACCGGCTCGCTACTTCGGATTCTACCCCACGTCAGACGCGACTGCCGAAAAGGTTATCAGCCATGTACGCCTGCTCCAGCGAAAGGACGAGCCCCAGATACACATCCTTGAGCCGTCGGCCGGGACCGGCAACCTTGCCCGACGCTGCCTTAGCACCCCGGCTGCCCTCGATAAATGGTCCGGCGGCCGCGACCGCTACATAGATCAGTACCGCATGGACAATGTGGTCGACTGTGTAGAGGTGCAGCCGCACCTAGCTCACCAACTCGAGGCACAGGGCGTCTACGGCCGCGTAGTCTGCGCCGATTTCCTGTCGCTCCGGCCGGATTCGTCTCGCCTCTATGACAGAGTAGTCATGAACCCGCCCTTCGACCGGGAACGGGACATCGACCACGTCGTGCATGCCATCCAGTTCCTCAAGCCGGACGGGCAGCTCGTCGCCATCATGTCGGCCGGGACTGAGTTCCGGCAGACCGCCAAGTCCATAGCCTTCCGCAAGATGATGGAAGACATGGGCGCAGAATGGACTGATCTACCGCCCAATTCCTTCTCGGACGTGGGCACAAACGTGAACACCGGGTTCATCTCGGTCTGGAAGAACGGACGTAAGAAAACCGGCCGCTACGACAGACCGACTTGGCCGAAGGTGGGATAAGAGGGTAAGTGTGAGTCAGTAACAACGAGGGATTCCCATGTCGCAGAAACCATCATCGAAGCTTATCGCCAAGGCGCTACCCAAGGGTGACCGCTTCACCGGACAATTTTCATTACCCGGACTGATCCCCGATCTCGTGCGGGGTAGGGATGGCAACATCCAATTCTTCGACACGGAACAGCAAGCGTACGTTGCAGCAATGGAAGCGGTGATCCGTCTCTACGACAGCCGGACCATCGATACCCGCAAGGCTGGCGGCTACCGTCGCCTTACTGGAGCCGAGCTTGCTGTATTGCTCGATGAGGTTGACATCACACCTACCTACTTCGCTGAGATCGTTGGCGTTCCTCAGCACCGGGTCATGAAATGGCTGGACGGAGAGCAGGACATCCCGCACTCCGCCCATGTACTGGTCAAGCTTATGAAATTGAACGACGACAACTTCCGTGTCGCAGAAGAAATCACAGAAGAATATCGAGAGAGCTCATGAAAACGGCAATCAATCACTTCCGAGTCTGGGTCATTCGTATGGGCTTCAATCAGAAGCAGATAACCGCAGCAGCCAACACGATTGGCATCCAGAACTCGGTCACGGCGAGCCTTACTTTCAATGGTAAGCGCGAGCTCACCTTGACCGAGCGCCTTGCGATGTCAGCAAGGCGAGCTGGTTTGCAGCCCTGGACTCCCGACTACGACGCCGAACTGACGGAGGCATCTCCGGTACGTCACGATGCCAGCGCTGTTTGAAAGCAGCGTTGTTCATATAGCCGAGCTGCTTCCCTACCTTATCCAGACCGTAATGCAGGGCGAGAATCGTCTTCAGTCTCTGCTTCCGCTTGGTCCCTCGCTTGTCTGCCTTCCGGCTTTCCGGCCATAGATCAAGCCATTCATCCATAACGACAACCGCCTCGAGCATCTGGTAAACCCACTCGTCACCGATGGCACTCTTCAGTCGTTGCAGGATCTTGCGACAGTCCACCTGATAACTGACGATGTCCGTCGGGCCGAAGCCTCCGCCGCCTGTTCCTTCAAGGTTGGCTGACTTCAGCACCTTGACCTGCGCTCCCTGAACGAGATCCCTAAAGCGAATGGCGGTGTGAAACCGCACACCGCCCATTCCATCTTCGTCCGGTCCCAATTCCATTTCCCCATTCGATACCAGAAATTCGATGGGGCTGGCCTGCGCATTAAGAATCGTAACGGCGTCTCTTACATCGAGGAATGACCGGCGCTCCGGCATAGTGGCGACGACGTCATCTCCTAGCGTGTCGGATGCCATCACCCTGCCAATCATTTCATACATCCGCGAGCGCTGCTCATCGAGCTCCTCGCCTCGACCATAGAAGGCGACCAGTGGAAGGACACCTGGCTTGAGCGTTTCGCTCGCTTGTTCCTTCGCTGCCTTCAGCCGGCCCATCAGTCTCTTGCTGGCAGTCATGTCCGACTCCTTGCGCCCTTCCTCTGCGAACCACGCAGCGGGATAATCTTCATTGGTATCCGGTCGAGAAGCCCGCCATCGGTAAGCGTTCCGTCGTCCTGCTCCCGGATCCCCAGCAACTCGCTCAGTGCTTTGCTTCGCTCTGAATCTGTCATGGCTGAGCGGTTGGCGTAAGGGGAGCGGGTGACCAATCCAGATATTTGTTTCGGCCTTTTCATCAGGACGGTGGCTATGCTCCGCTCCGACATTCCGATGACCCACAGCACCCACGCCACATAAACATCGCGATCGGAGTGCTTGATAATCTTCAAGGTTTCTTCTTTGCGCATCGCTTTGCCCGTCCTTTGTAGGTTACTGAAATCGTGCGGGTCTTGCCCTTCTGTCTCACCGATTCCTTGAACGCGCCTTCCGCTTTAGCCATCTCGGCTCCGGCTATTTCACCGAACCGGTGGAGATGGCCGTTGACGTAGCGGACAAGGTGCTTGTTCAAAGCTTCGAGTGCGCTCTCCCTTGTCGGGAAGATCTGCGGCTTGCCTCCGACCCCGAGAATGGGCTTGGCTTCGCCGTCCATTGACGTCCGCAGGAAGGCTTTGAACCCGCCGCTGAACTGCTTCTGCGTGTACGTTTCAAACTGGTTCATGACTGACCTCACATCCCTGCCGTGTCTTCCCACAAGGTGGTCTGTGTGACCTGATCCTTGAACAGGGTAAGCTTCCCATCCCAATCGAAGATGTGCCTGTCGCGCGGCGACCCAAAGCGGTCCTTCAGCTTGTAGATTTCAATCTTCCCTCTCGAAACCTCGAGGTCTGAGTCCCACTTCTCCCGGCCTTTTCCGTTGGAAGAGGGTGGGTTTTTCTTCAGCCAGTCGTATCGGTTGAAGTTGGCGAGCATGATGTCCGCGTGTTCTTCGAGCGAGCCACCGTAGAAGTCTTCCATCTCAGGCTCCGGATGCTCCTTCTGACGAGCTGCCTTGGTGAACTGGCAGAGGCCGATCACAACGCAGTTAAGATCCTTCGCCAATGCCTTGAGATCACGAGCGTTTTCATATGCGCGTTCGACCGGGTCCATGCGGTTCTTCGTTACACGATCGACCAGCTTCAAGTGATCGACGCAGAGAAGATCAAGGCCGAACTTACGCTTGTGAGCGAAGGCTCGGCTGCGGATCTGCTGGATGGTCATCTTCGACGGCGACACAATGGTCAGCTTGCGGTCTTGGAAAAACTTCTCCGCCTGCATGAGAGATTCCATCTGCTTCTCGTCGATGCCGCGCAGGATGTCGCGCATGGAGACGCCGGTCTGCCCGGCCACCGAGCGCGCGACCAGCGCCATGTTGTCCATCTCCAGCTCGAAGAGAGACGTTGGGTGGGAGACGGAAGAGAACAGCATTTGCTGCATCGCCGCTGCCGTCTTGCCCGAGCCGGGGTTACCGCCCCACAAAACCAGCGATCCCTGCGGGAAGAGCCCGACCATCTGTTCCAGCCCCTTGAGGCAAGGGCGCAATGCCATGCCGCTTCCGTGCTGTGTCGCAGATGTATAGATCTGTCGGATCGTGCTCGACACGCTGGCTTCATGCTCAATGGCGGCGTTGCGCGACATATCGGCAAGGCGCTCGGATGCGCGGTCGATGATCTGATCAGGGTCGAGGTTGATGTCGTTGGCCGACTTCAGGATTCCTTCGGCCAGTGCCTTGATCTTGCGGCGGCTGGCTGTCTTGCGCAGCTCATAGGCATAGTCTGAAAGAGGCAGCTCTTCTTCACGGCTGGCAACGTGCAGGAGCATGGACAGATAGGCGTCCGGGTCTTGATCGTTGCTCAGCGAGCCGAGACGGCCTGCCACGATGGGAACGCGCACGGCTCGACCATCACTTGCCAGCTCATAGATCACAGCGAAGATCTTCTGATGATCGTTCGATGCGAACATCTCCATGTTCATCAGCTCCTGGATGTTCCAGTAGTTGGCTTCGTCCAGGAGGATGGCGCCGAGGATAAGCTGCTCGATCTTGATGTTGCTATAGGTATTGGACGTTACGGATTCGTTGCTCATCGTTCTTCCTCAAGGTCCACACGTCGAGCCAGTCATCAGGCTCCGGGGACGCATAAATCACTGCTTCGAGGCCAGCCTCTCTGGCCCTCTTCTGAAGTTTCTTGGCCGCGGCTATTCCGGGTGGATCCACGATCTCTCCGGTCCTCTGGTGCAGGCGATGCCTGTCTCCATCCGCGTAGATCTCAAGGCGCTTGACGCCTTCTGGGATCTCCAACCCCATCATTCCCGAGGTGGACAACGTGGCCCACACAGAAGCTGGCTTGCTGGACAGGAGCGCTACCCCGAGACCTGTCTCGATGCCTTCCGTCAGCCGCAGCGTCTCCGTTACCGGCCCCAACCGCACGGCCCCGCCATTTGCAGGACCGAGACCGAGCTTCACCTTCCGGCCGTCCTCATTCACGAGGGCCTTGCCATTCGGCTGAAGGAAGATTCGCCAGATGGCGATCAGCTTGCGGTCCTTGTTCTGCACGCCGCCAATCAGGGCAGGGTGCTTTGCTCCTTGAAGCGAAAGCCCCGGATGAAACCGGAGGCTTGGCATCCATTCTGTCCCTTCCGGGAAGTCTGCCAGCTCGATCGAACGAGACCGGAGGTATTCCTCAGCCAGTGTGCCGGCTATCGGCTTTGCTTCTGCCCAGATGGAGCGAACCGTTTCCGTCTTCCTCTCCATGTCTTTCTGATCTTGCCGGGCGCGCTGCTCGTCGCGCTTTTTGCGGTCTTGTTCACGCTGGAATCGCTCGCGGCGTTCCTTCTCGGTCTCTTCCCTGCCGGGGAGATTAACCCCGGCGAGAGAGGCCACCATTTCCACCGCCCGAGGGAATGAAACGCCGTCCAATTCCATGAGGAACTTGAAATGGTTGCCGGTAACGCCGCAGCCGAAGCAATGGTAGCGTCCCTTGCGATCCTCACAGTGGAACGATGGGCGGTTTTCACCGTGGAAGGGGCAGCAGAACCAATAATCTCCACGGTTCGGCTTGCTCTTCTTGTTGTCGACGCTGGCGCGGGTCCGAATGACTTCCGATATTGGGATGCGTTCTCGCAGATCTTCGAGGAAGCTGTCGGTAAACCGGCCGCTAACTCTCTCACGCATTACCCTGTGCCCCCGCCATATACAGATCGAGGTTGGCAAATATCGCTGCCACCGCAGTGGAACGACGAGCATCGGCTTCCGAGCGCACGTCCTTGCTGAGCGTGCCGTCGTACATATCGGCGAGAGCGCGGAAGTAATCCACCGCAGCAGTCGCACTAACTTCGGTCAGCTCCTCGAGGAACGTGCTGACGCCGACCAGAACGAAAACCATCCCAGAGATGCCGGTCTCCGCGCAGGCGCGGTTCGTGGCGTGGACCAGATGTCGGTGAACCGCATCGCGGATCGCCTGTTCCTGCTCTGGAGTGACGCGCATCACCGGCTTGATTGGATTGCTCATAGGAAATTCTCCTGCTGGAAAGACCGTCCGCGATCAAAGGCGTGGTCCGGTTCATTCATGATGCGGAGGGCGTCGAGCATGCACAGCGCTTCCGCCTCATCCTCAGTCGAGTAAGACCATCCGTTCTTGTCGCAGTACGTTTTCGCCTGCAGCTTGAACCACTTGGATCTTTCGGCCTGCTTGGCCTTCTTCATGGTGTCAGGCACGCGGAGCTTGCCGTGTGTCTTCGAGCGCCATGTCGAGATCGCTATGAACTGCGGCTCCCGCAGCCCCATCGTGTGGCACAGAGTCTGTGCATGGGTGGGCCAGCCCGAAGAGAAGATGACCTGCTGCGCATCGATGGCTGACTTGCCACCGGGGGTGCCGTGATCGACGATGGTCATCAGCTCTATGCCAACGAGCGGGTCGGGCAGGGCGCTCAGCGTGCGCTTCAGGTACTGAACGAAGGTGGCATATGCCTCTCCCGCGCTCTTCTGATTGAACTTCCAGGTGCCGTGGCGGATGTTCTCTCCACCGGCCAGACAATAAGCAAAGCCCATTGACCGGCCCGGATCGATAACAAGGTAGCTTCCGGGTGAATCGCTCATGCCGGTCGCTCCGCATAGAGAAGACGGGCCGGGGCAGGGAACAGAGGTTTCGGCCCCCAGACGTACCAAGCATGGTCTTCGGTCCCTGTCTGGCCGTTGCCTTCCCAGCTAATGCGATCGACGAGAACGATCTTTGCGAGGAAGCGTGGGTTGTCAGCGAACAAATGTTTGCGGGTCTTGCCGCTGTCGAACTTCGCTGTCAGGAGCAGCGCCACATTGCCAGCGCAACGCGCCAGCGCCTTCTCTGCAAACTTGACCGCAGTACGGTTCTGCTTGCCGTAAGGTGGGTTGGTGACGATGGAGTCGTAGACCTCGTAATCATCCCGGTCAGACAGGAAGTCGAAGATCTCGTCGTGTTCGCGGTAGTAAGTCTCGATGTCAGAGGTGTAGACCTCCGCCCCGTTGGCCCTCAGCACGTCAGCCATCTTGTGATTTCCGGCCGCTGATTCCCAAACGTTGTATCCGCGCACGGGAAAGTAGTTGAGCAGGGCTTCTGTCGCCCACGCCTCTGTTTCGTAAAGCTCGTTCTTCTTCAGGTCATATCCAGATGCGGTGACGGTCATTCTTTCCTCCCGACGGCGCGCATCACGCGCTTTTCCATCAGTGCTATTCGTTTGTTGAGCTGTCTGGAGAACCAGACGAGGCGGTACTTGATGGGTTCGCCGGACCTCGGCTCGCTGATGAGCCGCATGAATTTTCCGTATGGCGTTGAACCCTTGAGGCGGTTGCAGGGAGCACACGCTGCCGCGATGTTGTCCTTGCTATCGAGACCTCCGGCCGACCGCGGCTTGATGTGCTCGCGGGTTACCTGTTTGACTGTCAGCGGATCGAGACAGTAGATGCACTTGCCGCCCTGCTTCTTCAGCGCCGACTCCCTGTCGGCTCGGGCAAATGCTGCGTCCAGTTTGGACTGCTGGAACTTCGAAAGACGCCCCTTAGCCATGGTCTCACCATGGAATCCGAGGTCGTCCGCGTGGTGACGAAACCATCGCGAGAACCTTTCAGTATGATTGGGTGAGGTATCCGGTCTTACCGGTGAGCCGCGGCGCCTTAGCGCCGGGCTTATCTCTCATGTGGCATGAATGCCGGGTCGTATTGATAGATCAGGCAGCGCGAAGAGCGCTCTCGCCCCACCAGGTTTCCACCTGACGTCCGTCGCCAGCCTTATAGCGGATCAGGTAATGCGGTTCGGTGTAGGTGTATTCAGCGCGGCCGATGATCTCGCCAGTCTCTCCGCTTTCAGCGAGCTTGACACGGTCACGGAGATTAAAAACCAAAGTGTTCATTTCATTTTCCTTCTGTTGGCATTATTGCCGGGTTGAATGCGGTAGGCTGGATCAGTCTGGCGCTTGCTCGCTCACAGCTGAGGAGAGATCCTTATTGGCGAGCTCGGTGCCGTCATTCAGGCCCTTCTGCCAGTTCTGGAACTCCTGCGAGCCCGGCTGGTACGGGTTGGTCGCGCTCTTGCGACGGCGCCCGGCTGCGAAGCCTTCGTCGTAGGCCCGGTCTTCCTGCGGTGTCCGATCCTTGTCGAGGATGTCGAGCTGGCGGCCAAGCTGGTGACCGAACATGCGGGCGATACGGAGCTTGCGTTCGAAGTCGGCAATAACCTGACCGACGTCCTTGTCCTCGAGGGACTTGGCAAAATCGTAGTCCTTCTTGGACCAGCCGAGATCCTTCAGCCGCTTGTATTCGGCGTTCATGTCACCCTTGGTGCCGGCCATATCCGACTCCATGCTCTTCAGGTTTGCGAAGCCTTCGAGGAACTTCTGCTCTTCGTAGAGCTCCTGTTCAGTCTTGGTGTTGTGGTCTCTGGTCATCATCATGCACCTCTATTTAGGTTGCTTCTTAATTTTGAGACGCTTTCGCGCCTCGTCTATCGAGACCCCTGATTTCAGGAGGTCGTAGTAAGCCGCCTCCTGATGAGGAGGTACGTAAAATCCCCTGCGGGATGTCTTGTAACTCTGGATATGAGGAGGAGCCTCGAATACTTTTTCGCCTGCATTATCAGCAGTTAGCTCAAGCTTCTTGATGCGTCGGATCACCTGTATCCGGTGCACACCAAGGAGGTGGGCAATAGTACGAGTAGGAGTATTTTTGCGTACGAGGGACCGCAGTTCTCGATCGAGTTCAGCGGTCCAAATCAGGTTGCCTGTGCCAACCATCGGGGCTCACTCCCCAACAGGATCACGCAAAGTCTCATCACTCGGAATGTCGAACCCGAGCTCCTCCGCTGCCGCAAGGCAGGTGAGGACAATGAGACCCGTGCAAAGTTTTCCGTCTTTTTCTTCTGCTCTGAAGACGGAAACCTGCGTGCTTCCAATACGCTTGGCGAATGCCATCTGGCTTTCACCAAGCTCATTGCGGACGAACTTTATCTGACGACCAGTCAGGGTAAGCTGCTCAACTTCCGCCATAACTTGTTTGTATCGGGTCAGGATGTCGTGAAATTTGGTAGTGTTATCTCGCATTGTTATTCACTCCGTGTTGGATATGTAATACAATGCGAATTGGCTATGGTAAATACGAAACGTATTTAATTTGTCAGGAGACTTCGTTATGCATCAAGAAGAGCCGTTCCATCGCCTCAAGGTGGCACGAGTAAACGCTGGGTATAAGTCGGCAACGGATGCCGCCCGTAGCATGGGCGTGAAGGTTGTCACATACACAGCGCATGAAAATGGCACACGCGGATTTGATAAGGACGCCCTCTTATACGCAAAGCATTACGGCGTTGACCCTGCGTGGCTGCTATTCGGGACCGCCCCATTGGCCGATCCAGCCGATGACGAAGGGCAGGCCGCTCGTTTGAAGGCGAAATCCAACGCGGCAGAACTTATCAAATCCACAAACCTCGATGAGTTTTGGGATATGCCGAAGGACTTCCTCGAAGTCGGTCTTGATATTCACAATGACTGCGCGCGTGTCATGGAGATTGTCGGCGATTATATGTACGATCCGTATAATCCGACCGCTCCTGGCTCACTCTTTCCGGGTGACCGCGTCATCATCGACACGAACGACACTCGTCCAACTCCTCCCGGAGCATTCGCTGTGTATGATGGTGATGCAGTTGCGATCAAGATGGTCGAAGTCCTTCCTTCTGAAGGAACTCCGCTCGTTCGAGTAACCGGTCGTAACCCTCGATATGAAGGCTATGAACGGAGTGCCTTGGACGTGCCGATTGTCGGACGGGTTAAGGCGAAGGTGACTATGCTGTGACGCGCCAGCTTTCGTTTTTCTTCGTTTCGCCATGCATTTTTTTGGAATGACATTTTAGCAATAATATTAAAGGCTTGAGCACTCCATAGGCTCATACCCAGAAACCAATCTACTTTACGATTCTATATAGATTCACCGTCTATGCTCGATGGAGAGATCGTCGTGACTCCCACAGACCAAGAACCCCGCCATGAATAACATGGAAGGGCTCCTGGAGTAGGAGGGGTAGTCCATGCCCGACCGAGCCGACCGCCGCTTATCCCACAGGTAACGGCGCATTTGCTCGCCTTACCATCTTGGCCTCTTTTTCGTGAGCACTCACGCCGATCAGGGCAGACCACCAGCTTTCGCCGCCAGAAACCCTTTGAGCCAGATCGAATCCCGTTCCTTGCTCAATCATCTACTGCACGGCCGAACCGGTTTCCGTCATACCTTGCAGCAGACTGGACGGTTCATTCATTTTGTCTTGAGGAAATACGTGACGTATGATATTCAATCGTCACTGGATTTCCTCGTCGGCTAAACGAATAATCTCTCCAGTCGCGGCCCCGTGCATTTGCTAGATGCAGCGGGGCCTTTTCTTTATGTTCCTTTTTTTTGCGCTCCGTCAATACGTTTCGTATTTTATTTGTTGACACATACGATGCGTATAGTATTATGTCATTCATAGCGTAGATTTCGAGCCGACAAAATGAACACCAACATTCTGAATGCAGCACAACGTGCGTCCGACCGACGCGCGGAGATGGAAGTCGCTATTCGCGCCTGGCATCAGGGCCTCCCGCTCACGACAGAGCAGAAGGATCTGATCCACGAGGCAGGAGTGGTTTCTCTCGCCCACGACATGCGGCTTCCCGATGAATGACGAGTGGGAAATTCAGGCTGGCTTCGAGCTCTACAAGCAGTTCATCCGCGGCGGTTACGGCTCCTGCATGGAGGTCACCGTCAAGGGGAAGAAGGTCCGGGAAACCCCGGAACAGGCATGCGTCCGAAGATGGCGCCGCCTCAGAGACACCGTCCGCGAAGGGTTCATTGCGGAAGGCCGGAAGCAGCAAGAAACTTGAGGTTCATATAATGAAAGTCATCTCTTTTCAGGCCGAGAACATAAAGAAGCTCGTTGCCGTTGAGATTAAGCCAGAGGGCAACCTCGTTGAAATCACCGGGAAGAACGGGCAGGGCAAGACTTCGATCCTTGACGCCATCTGGTGGGCATTGGACGGCAACAAGGTCATCCAGTCCAAGCCCGTGCGCGAGGGATCTGAGGCTGGCTTCATTCGCCTCGACCTCGGAGACTATGTCATGTGGACTTGCCCTTATTTAGTGGAGAGGTTCTGTCACTAATTTACGGTTTATCATCTCGAACTTGATCGGTGATTTAT
>NZ_VEWK01000019.1 GCF_006376675.1 Brucella pecoris | reverse complement strand
ATGGTGGCGGCATAATCGCGGCGGAAATCCACTTAACGAAACGCCCGAAACTGTTCAGACAAACCGAACCACCTCTCATGGCGCGTGCAATGAGTCTATCTCAACTTGCGCCGGAAACCCCGTCTCGACAGCTAGCCAAAACTTTGCTTTGATCCTTAAGGGGATTGGGGGATGAAAAATTGGCGAAGGCGAAAAACTGGATTCTAGGGGCAGCAGCATTATTCGTTCTTGTGAAGGTTTTCGGCAAAGACGAACCGCAAACCGTGCCATCCTCTCCCCCAGTAGCTTCGCAACCTGCTATCCAATCTCCCGAACCGGCAATTCAGCCCCTTGGCTTCGTACAGGCGACCTCGCCACGGCAGACGGAAACGCCTCCTCCATCATCGAACCGTCATCCACTGGTGGGCAAATCGCTCTATGCGACAGCCAATGTGAATATGAGGCAGGAACCTTCTATTTCAGGAAAAATAATCACTTCGATTGAGCGGGGCAGAACGGTCACGGCTCTGAACTATCGATCCGGCTGGTTCAGTGTGTCTTACGACAATCGTACCGGTTGGGTGTCTGAGCAGTATCTGGCAGAAAAGCCGCCAATCGCGCCGCCGAAGGTAGTTAACACCTCTAGGTCAGTTGCGCCGCCTGTTGCATCTCGCGTAGCTCCTGCGCGTCGTTCGGGACAACCAGCGCGTTCGGCTTATGTAGGAACGTGCGATTGCCCATACGACAGGATGCGAAATGGACGTCTATGCGGGCGTAATAGCGCTTACAGCAAACCGGGCGGGCGCAGCCCTGTTTGCTATCATTAGTGAATAGTTTTCAGATTGCCCAATCTGGTGCAATGCCATTTTTGCCCATGATGCCGTAAGTGCCACCGGTGTTGATGAACCAGACAGTGAAAAGCGCAAACAGCACGAAGAATACACTCGCAGAGACTGCGAGCCGCATCTTTTGTGTCCTGTTTCTCAGCATGAGATATACGCCAGCACTGACCGCAGCAGATCCGATATATGCTGTAATCATACGGACCTCCGTTATGCAGATTTTTAAAATAGGCAGGCGCTTTGACGCCTACCTCGATTTCGTGCCTTGCAACTTGGTTTATGAAGGATGGCCGTGAAAACAGCCTCTGTCAGTTACTTCTTTTGCTTCTCGGCGTCTTTGATTTGTGTGGTGAAGCCGCCACCTGTCTTGCTTGCCGCCTTATCAGCAGAGGCTGACTTGTCCTTCTTCGGTTTGCGCACTTCACGATTGCTGCGTACTTGGCCTTTTGCCATGGTGGATACTCTCTTGCATGTGAGCGGAAGGTTCCAGACTTGCACGGTTTTCCGTTCAAGTCATTGTGCTCAGATTTGACCGTATCACCAATGTCCAGCGAGCGTGTAACAATTCAATGGATCAGATAGGCTTTGTGATAATACGCTCCCGTATTAACGGGAAGAATACGGGACAGGCTCCGGTTGTTAACGGCGGATAACGGGCCGGTCTTGCAACAGGGATAGTGCAACAATCAGTTCAAAAGCACTGCCCTTCAGTCGGTGTTTTGTGCCAGCAAAAGGCCCCGGCTGCAGGGGCGCAAACCGGCGCTGCGCTTTTTAATACCGTCAAGGCAAGCGGCCAGAGCCACCTTCATCGTGACGCTCACTGTATTTTCGACTAAGGTAGTCAAGGGCAGCTTCTGCCATCGCCTCCGTCAATCCCGTTTGCAGGTGGCCGTTTATCACTACCACCGCACCGTTGAAGACGTCAATTACCGCAAATTTCCCGTCGCTATCGTGACGGATGTCGAAGCCGTTTTTAATCATCGGACTTCCCTTCTGATGGGATAACTAACGATGAGCGGTTTAGTTCAAAATCCTCGCTTTTCAATTACCGGTTCCCCTTATAAAACTTGTCTCAGATTGGAGGCCACCGCTCCTGAAGTGGTCTTTTTAATACATATTATTCTCTCGTGATGATTATAAGTCCGACAAGATAGGCAACCTTCAATCAACATCACCAAAACTTAAGGAAAACACAATGGACAAAACCGTGCCCCAAGCTCGGCGCTTTTGCTTGACTTAGCTCGTAAAGCTGGGGCTGAGCGAGGTAGCCGTACTGGCTTATTTTATGCATCTGCTTTGGCTAATGAGATATATACAGTAGCAAGCCTTGAATTGGAGATATATAGTTACTGATAAAAATGAGGTTGATATGGCTCGTACTACTAAAGTGGCAACTGATAATAAGCGCCAATTGGCCGACCAAGTTATCCACTACCTTGGCAAACCGTTAGAATCCCTCACTGAAAGGGAAATGCGTATCTTTCAGGGGCTGGTTGAGAGGCAAACCATTGCACGAAATGTAAATCGCGTTTTTGACGATAAGTTAACTTTCGGGCAGAGGCTGGCTGACAAAGTTGCTGAGTTTGGAGGGTCGTGGGCATTTATTATTGTGTTCGCCGCACTGCTCGCAATTTGGGTCAGTATTAATTTACTGGCCGCTACGCACGCGATTGATCCGTACCCGTTTATATTTCTAAATCTAATTCTATCGATGATTGCTGCTTTGCAGGCTCCGATAATTATGATGAGCCAGAATAGACAGACATCAAGAGACAGGCTTGATGCTGGTCATGACTATGAGGTGAACTTAAAAGCTGAAATTGAGATTATGGCGCTTCATGACAAATTAGATCAAATGAGATCAACTGAACTGCGCTCACTTATCGAAAAGCAGCAGGAGCAGATTGAATTGCTTACGAAATTCATGATGGGAAATCCCAAATAGCTCATTCAACTTTGACGTGCTTATAAGTTTCCCTCTGACTTTCGTTTAATTTCACATAGCCTCACTCATGCGGGATTTTTTCTTTTGTCCAAAGGAAACACAATGGCAGTACGCATCAAGCAACGCGGGGTTTAGAACAGTTTGGCAACGAGCCAAATAATCGTCCCATAGACTAAGCCACCAATGAAAACGAAAACGACCAATGCTTGAATGGGATGGCCATTCCTAGTCGGTTTTTTCTGAGAAGAGACAGCAAATTGGATAATGCCAAGTGCAGCACCAATTAAAAGAGCCGTTACGTAATTCATGAATCCCCCTCGGTGCCGCCCCGGCACCGCAAATCACTATCAGCAAAAAATCAGAATTCAAACAAGGCCCTGCAATCGAGTGTCTTTTGCCCCTCGATCATTTCTTCAACGCCACTCCCGGCCCGCTTGCCACCTGTCCATCTTCGAGAAATTGGACGCCTGCCGCTTCGAGTGCTTTGCTTATCGCTTCCAGATTATGGACGACAGGTACAGACCGACCAGCCTCAAAGTTGCGGACGGTGGAAGCTCCCACGCGCGCAGCTTTTGCCAGTTCGTCTTGCGATAGAGCAACCAAGCCACGCGCAGCGCGGCATTGTTCAGGAGAAAGCATCATTACCTCACATAACTATTTTCGTTATGTATAACGAATTTATGTTGACAGGTCTATATGTAACGATTATCGTTATGGTTAACGAATAATATTACATGAAAGATGGTTAAAAATGTTCAACCTGTCAGCAATCATGAATGAAGCATGGGCCAGCTATCGCCGCCAGTACAGCAAGCGGGCTTTCAAGCGCAGCACGTTCAACTGGCTCCTGATGCTTTCTTGGAAGCGCGCCAAGGACGCAGCCTTGCGCATTAGCAATCCGGTGCTGGCAAAGGTCGAAGCCCTTCGCGAGCAGATTGAAATGCTTTCCTATAAGCCTTGGAGCATCGATATTCAGAGCCGTCGCCGCGATATGGAAGCCCAGATATCAAGGCTTCTGGCGGCATAGTGTGACGGTTGCAATCGTCACGGATTTCTAACCGTCACGAGAAAACGTAATAAAATCAATGGCTGTGACGGTTGTGACGCCTGTGACGGTTATTTTGAACCCCTCTGAGAGAGTATGCCTGACAAGGGCAAGACCGATCTAACCAATTCTGAAAATCTGGAGAAGTCCAATGACGGAACATACCATTCCGGCTAACGCCGAAGGCTTGTCTAAAAACCAAGACAAAATCAAATCTGCCTTTGAAACTGGTTTGACCTTGGCCGCGCTGCTCAATGTTTGTCGTGCTGCTGTGCATTTGATTGAAGATGATGACGGGCAATTCAGCAAAACTGTACCGGGAAACCTCGGAAAAGTTTTGGAGCACGCCGAACATTTGGCAACAGATGTGCTGATTGGTTTGGAAATGGCAGGTGCAGTATGAGCATCACCAGCAACCAACGCCTTGCCGGTGCTTTCGGTCAATCCGTCCAGAGTGGGCAAACGGTAGCTCAAGCCATTCAGGACGGCGCGAACGACTTGGCTTTCCTCATGGAGCAGCTTCACGGCGAACCATTCACGGCAGACATACGCCACGATGTAGGCTTTCTGATTATTCGCTGGCGAGACATGGGAGGCGCATCATGAAACTGATCCGTGTTTTTCTCGCCTTTCTGCTGCTGCGCATCGTGCGCGGACTGACGCATGTTTCAATCTGGGTGTTGCCCGCTCCGAAAGGAGGGCGACATGAGTAGCCCTGCCATTAACCGCCTGCGCCGCCTGTTTCTGGAGCAATGGATTGAGGAAGCTATCGCGCTTCTCGATCAGATTGACGGGGATGCAGATTTTGAAGACACCGATGAGGACTTCGTTGATGAGCGCGAGAATTTCGGCAAAGTGCCGGGAGGTATAGGCGCATGAGCCAGCTCGCCAATTCATCCGCCGATGTTCACGCCTTCCCACGCCGTCAGTTCCCTAATGCGTTCGAACAGGCAAAGCAGGAACTGGCCTCGTTCAAGTTCTCGCTCTTTGAGACCGTCGCAGCCGATCCGCTATTGCGCGCTGGTCAGTGCCTCAATCTGATTATCGTCTATGCGTCCCTTGTCACCATCGACAAGAAGACACTCCAGGCAAAAACTGCATACGCATCAAACAGCCGTGTCTTTATCCGCGCTGGTCTGCGTTCGCATCATACGGCAGTTAAGGCCCGCCGACTGCTTGAGCAACACAGCTATCTCATTCCCGTGGGCCGCAGAAATGGCATCACGGTCTATCGCATCGACAACCCGCATCATGAGCGAGTTCAGATGCATATTCAGGAATTGGAAGAACGCCAGCGCGAGGTTAAAGCCGATCAGAATGTACGCAATAGGCCGCAATCCAGCATGGCAAATAATGCCCACCTTGAGCCTGCAAGGGTGGCAGAAGTTGCCCACCCTGAAAATGATAAGGACGGCGATATGTGCCCACCAAGGATGGCAGAAAGTGCCCATCAAGGTGGGCAGAAAATGCCACCAATTACCTTTAAGGAATACCTTACAGGATTACCTGTAATAAACGGCTATGAAGTGAGCGACGGTTCTCCAGTTATGGGTGACGTTGAGGGGGAGCGAAGCGCGCAAATCAAAAGCGCCGTAGCGAGCTCCCCCGAGTTCCCGGCAAAGAAAAAAAACGGGTATGCACTCGCAGCAAACGGGGAAGATGAAAACACGCCATTTTCGGTCCCAGCATCACAGCAACAAGCTGATGAATTTCTCGCAGTTCTATTCGGCTCAGATTTGAGCAGATTGCATGACCGCGTTCTGGATGGATGCCGCAAGCGCCTGATGAATGGATTGCTCACTCCGACCTTTGTTCGCGCTCGTATCGATGCACTGGAAAAACAGCACCCAGTTTTCGGAGGCTCTCCCCATGCTCGATAACCTGACAAAGCCGTATGAAGGATTCCCGCTCGCTGACCTTTCGAGGCATCAATGCAAATGGCCGGTCAATCGGGCGCAGGCTGGAGAGCTTCACCTGTTCTGTGGCGAGGTCGTCCAAAATGGACACCCTTACTGCGTGGAACATTGCCGAAAGGCGTACTCATCGCCGCGAGCATGACTACTCAACTGAAACGTCAGCCTTCTGTGAGTAGAACAGGCTTCCAATAGTTTTCAGATTCACGATGAAGAACCTTATCAATCATCACCTGCTTTCCTTTCTTTGGCGTAACGCGGACACGGAAAGGGAAGCCCGGCACAAGTGGCGAACCACTCTTTATAGCCATCATATTGGCTATTCCGTCTGGGGTATTACCCCCCTCAAAGGGCGTCTCAATGAAGGAGGGAGCACCCACAACTCGACAAAAAAAGTCATCAAGCGGGCTGGTAGTAACAAATCCGAATTCACAAGCAGGTTCAAGGAAATGGACCGCATTCATTGTAATCGTCAGATCGTCTCCAGCTATTGTGTAAGTCCCAACGATGTTTGAAAAACCCGACACACTGGGCTGGAAAATGTTATTGCCCTTCGCGATATCTAGGACTTGCCTCCTTGTTACATCAAGACCGTTATTGAACAAGTCAAGGAACGAGGTTTGCTGCAAAATCGCCGGTATAGGCGAAGGATCGACACGGATAGGAACAAATCGCAATTGCCCCTTGGCTTTTGCCATCAGCGCATTCTGCCATTCCATTTCAACCATTCTGCTCGCTAAACTATTTTTTGAAACGAAGAACAAAAAGAGGGTCGCCTCGGACAGGCCAGCATTCATGCGCTCAATGATGCCGTCGCCGGGTTGGATTGACCAACTGTCGTAAAAAACTTGATCCTGTCCTAATGCTTCGAGCAGTGGAATAGCGAATTGCTCGACAATCTGCTTGTCCTGATGATTGTGCGATAAGAAAATCATGCGCCCTCCCCAACTGCCAGCCATTTCAGAACTCACGTGATTCTTGCTCCAATGACAACCGACATCAGCCCCTCTCCCCTAAAATAGGCTGATTTACGGGAAAGCCGGGATAACGCCTTTTAAGGTCTCCTGAATTTTAAGGAGGGGGTCTGCTCAATTTTGCGCATACCCCTTTTCGGACCAATACGCGCACGCGCGCGAGGCTTCACCGATTAATCTGGCATCACTACGCGAGCAGAAACCGATTTACGTGACATCATAGCGCCAGCCAAAGTTGGAGTGGGTCTCTCCAAATTTGGAGACACCCGATTTCATGGCTTTCACTAAAATACTGCGATTTACTGGCTGTCCATATTGGGCAGCGTCAGCAGGGATGAGGTTTTGAGGGTTTTGTCGGTTTCGCTTAGGGGCGTTCTCGATATTTTTTCTGCGTTGCCGGTAGTTTTGATACTTCTGAGGGTTCGGCTCTGGCCTATTTGATGATTTTTTTCACAGGGCGCGCGCGCGAGGCGATTTGATTTAATATCAAAGTTTATCAAACAGCCAACCGAATGAAAAAGTAGGGGCCACGGTAGGGGCTGGAGAATATTTATTCTCGCTAAGTTATTGAAAAATATATATATTATTTAATAAAATGGTGCGGGTGGTCGGAATCGAACCGACACTCCTTTCGGAACCGGATTTTGAGTCCGGCGCGTCTACCAGTTCCACCACACCCGCACATTTCCGCCGAAGCAGTTCGATATGGTCCAAAGGGACAGCGGGTTGGGATATACCGGCTAAACGAAACGAGGTCAATTGCTCAAAAGTGCAGCTTGCACCGCTCTCCGGACGGAAGGCGGACGAGGCAAAGAGATAATGACGCGCAATCCACTCAACCGTTCGTCGCAACGGCTGTATTTTCGTCAAAGAACCCTGTTCCTGATCGTATCAGGCACAATAGGTTCCACGGGATCACAACGACTTCAGGGCGCGTTTCGATCTGATTGAATCAGATCAGCGCTCTAAATATTTGTTTTAACGCGCATCTTATCCGAAAACCGTTACGCGCTTTTCGGGATGCGCTCTAAAATAAGCCGCCGCTATTTATCTGTGTATGTTCGCTTCGACCAGATTCCAGAAGACCAACAAGGCGATGAAGCCCAGCAGGATGTAATCCAGCGTGCTGACATAGTGAAAATATTCCATAGCGCATCTCCTTCCCCGGGAGGGCGCGACAGCGTTTGAGCCAGACGGAAGTTTTATAATTTTAACCGGTCTTCAGGCACCCCTTCGGAATACCGGATTGCACCGGTGCGGACCTCCTTTTCCGCCTGTCCATGCGCTCTCCCAAAACAAAGTGTATCACGCTTTGTCGGACGGCTCAAATCATTGGTTCGGCTAATATAATCAGCGACCTGTGCGCGACGCCGAGTATTTTAGTTCGACGTTGCGACATGGGCTTTCCGGCAATTGGCAAAGCGGTCCAGCGTCTGGTCATACGCCGAGGTCTTAATACCCATCATGCCAATGATCGTGTGGAACAAATTGTCGTGTGAGGAAGGAGCGGCGGCATCCCGCTTGACGCAAGCCGTGTCGAGCTTGGTGGCATTGGCGTAGTCGGGTGAAAACCACGCGACGAAAGGAATATGCGTCTGCTCGTCAGGAGCAATGAAATAGGGCGCGGCGTGAAGATAAAGGCCATCTTCGCCAAGCGATTCGCCATGATCGGACATGTAGATCATGGCAGGGGCAAAACGGTCCTCGCTTGCTTTGAGGACATTGATAATCTCCGACAGGATATGGTCGGTATAGAGGATGGAATTGTCATAGGCGTTGACAATCTGGTCCGTGGTGCAATCGGAAAATTCGCTCGTGCGGCACTCCGGCTTGAACTTTGCAAATTCCGGCGGATAACGGCGATAATAGGATGGTCCGTGACTGCCCGTCATATGCAGGACGATCGTCGCATTGCCATTCATGTCTTTCAGGCGATCGCGAAGCTGGTCGACCAGAATCTGGTCGAGGCATTCGCCGCCTTCGCAGTAGCGCGCATCATTCGAATTCTGCAGATCGACCGTCTGTATGCGGTCCGACACGCCCTTGCTGCCGGTGTTGTTCTCGTACCATGCAACCTGTACGTCAGCATGTTTGAGAACATCCATCAGATTCTCCGAACCATGGAACTTGGAGCTCGAATAATCCTCGCGCGTAAAGGGCGAGAACATGCATGGCACGGAAACAGAAGTGTCTGTTCCGCAGCTTGTTGTGTTCGTGAAGGTGACGATATCCTGCTGCTTGAGTTCAGGATTGGTTTCGCGCGGGTAGCCGTAAAGGCTGAAATTCTGGGCACGGGCCGTTTCGCCCACCACGACAACCGTCAGCAGCTTCTTGCCCGATGCAACCGGTGGCAATGCCTGTTTGGCATCGAGGGCGAGCGGCTGCATCACGATCTGCCTGTCATTCAGGTCACGTACGATATATTGCACCGTGCTCTTGAGCGGTGTGCCGGGCATGAGCCGTTCCATGATGTCTGAACGATGCTCGCGATACATGGAGGAGAAGCTGCCGTAATCTGAACCGATCAGCGCAATGGCGACGGCCAGGCAGACGATGATCGAAACCGTATTGACGAGAAGCTTTTGCAGCAAAGGCCGATGCTTCACGCGGATCCAGAGGATGAGCAGCGAGGGAATGACGGCGTAAAGCAGCATATGCAGCAGAAAGCCCGTCGTTATCAGATGGCCTGACTCGGCTTTTGTCGTCGTGAGCGTTGCCTCGACCACATTTCGGTCGATGATCGTGCCGAAAGTATCCGTGAAATAGGAGCCACCAGCGGCAACCCATATGGCGAAAATCAGAACCGGCTTGATGATATATTTTGCCGAGAAAGCCATCAGGACGGCAATATGGATGAGAAGAAGGGCTGCCGCCCCAACAACGAGCTTTTGCGGATGATCGGAGAAATAGGCGATCAAACGTTGCCAGAAAGAAGTATTGGTGAAGGCGAGGAGATAAAGCGCGGTCAGGACGCAAAGCGTACCGCTGGCGACGGTTGGGCGTGGAAATCGCATTCCTGAACCTTCAAAATCTCAAAGTGGCTGTTGGGGATGGAGCTTCGCAGGGCTTCCGCAAAACTGCAATCGCAACTTTCTTGCCGGATAAATCCGGCGCAGAGATTCAGGACAGTGATTTCTGGGCTTTTTTAAGGTTGCTTAAATTCGACCCTATTTCCTCTCGGTGAAGCTGCGGATGCGGTTGCGTACGATGCGGGCCAGATTGCGTGTCCGTTGATAAAGATGAATCTGCGAGGCAGCCTGACGGACAAGCTTGTCCGTGGACGGATTGAGGCCAATTACCAGCGTTTCGATTGTCTCGCGCTTGTCGAAGAGCCGCGTCATGACCGGATGGTCGGGGACGGCGCAGGAATCTGTGCGGTTGATGTTGGGATCGTTCAGATGGTTCTTCACGACTTCAATCATCAGAAGAACGCCAGGCGACCAGGCGTTCAGGCTTTCGTCATAGGCAGTCTTCCATGTCCAGGCTTCTCCTGAAACGGTAAAGACGATCAAAATGGCGATAACCCGTCCATCCAGTTCCAGCGTATGCACGCGCACGCAGTCGCGTTCAGCAAGATTGTTGACCGCCTCGCGGGCGAAAGCCGCGCGAAACCGGTCAACGGCCATGGCGGTGCCGCGCTTGCCTTTCCAGCCGCTCGCCTCCAGTGTCAGGAAATGTTCGAATGCGTGACGCACTTCGTCAGACGTGCGGGCGACGCGATAGGCAAGTTCGCCCTTTTCCGCCAGCCTGCGCCACAAACGATTATAGTCCCGGCGATGGTGCGCGCCGATTGCTTGCTTGATATAGGCGTCGCCGTCCAGATCGCTTTGGAGAAAGGGGCGTTCCTTCTGTTCTATGGCGACCAAAGGCAGTTGTCGGCCTACAGCAACCGAACGGATCAGCTTTGCCGCCGGGCCGTTGGCTCGCATTTCGGGCAAAACGAGCACATCCGGCAAATTGAGATGCCTGCGCGCCAGAATATCGAACAGGTCTTCCAGCACGCCGACAGGGTCGTCATGATCGATCAGCGGTGTTCCCTGCGGTCCGAACGGCGTGGACCAGGCGCGGATCACGGGCGTCGAAAGCGGCAGGCCGGGACGCTCGATCGTATAGGGCATGACGAAGCGCAGGCGGCTGCGGATTTCGTTTTCGTCGCGCATGACCATGAAGCGAACCTCGCGATCTTCAAGACGCGGCATGGCCGGTGCCAGGAACCGCGCATTGAAGAAGATGTTCGGTTCGACCGTTCGGTTGCTCAAGTGATCGAGTTCATCCCGCAACTCGAAGCCCGCTGCTGCACCATAGATTGCGAGCTTGCGCGGTATATCGCGGCTATGAAGGCTTTCCTCCAGCTTCTTGGCGGCTTCATGGGCCATGCCGCTTTCGGAAAGTTCCGAAACGATGTGGGCTGCATTTCCGCCTGCCGATTCTTCAAGCAAAGGTTTCGCGGCCATTACAAAGTCCCCTCCGAGGTCTTGGCACGGTCTCGTGGAATGAGAATGAACATGGTTATGTGCAAGGTGCGTGATACGGCTGCCGAAAGAAGCGCCGCTTCCATCAGCATGGCGATGGCTGTTGAAATGGCAGCGCCCGTCAGGCCGAGGCGCGGTATCAGCACCAGATTGAGAATGACGTTGACGGCAAGCGTGGCTGCGTAGAGCAGAGCGCAGATATTCTGCTTTCCCGACATGTTGAGGAGGCTTTCCGCCGGGCCGACGCTGGCGCGCGCGATCACCCCGATGATGAGGATGAACAGAAGTGGATAACCGGCGGTGAAGGCGGGACCGAAAAGCCGCAGAAGCGGATAGCCTGCCAGCAGAATGACGGCACCCAGAAACAGCGTCGGCCAGAATGTCCAGCGAACGGAGGCTTCCGCAAAGCTTGCGAATGCGGCGCGGTCGCCGCTGTGCAGCAGATCCGAATAGCGCTGGGCGACGCTCGCCTTCACGGCGAAATAGACGAAATGAGCAAGCGCCATGATCTTTGTTGCCGCAAAGTAGATTGCAACGTGTTCAGGATCGAGTGCGTGGCCTACCATCAGCACATCGACATTGATGAGCAGGAAGAAAAAACCTTCGACGAGGAAAATCGGCAGGGCAACCTTCATCCATTCGCCAAAACGCTGGTCGCGCGATGCGGCGGGGATATCTTTTTCCAGTGAACGGGAGACCGTCAGAAATTGTCCAACGGTGGTAAGCCAGGTCGCAGCGATCGATACCGCCAGCGCGATGGCTGCCGTGGAGGGTAACCCTGCCTCATGCGCGATGATCATGAACAGGAGAACCAGGAGCGGGCGAACGATATAGCTTGGCGTCAGCGCCATCATCACCCAGGTGCGCGAGCGCGCAATGCCATCCAGCATGTTGCCGAGCGTTATCATGGGCAGGCAAATGAAACCGAGAATGAATGGCACGAGATAATAACTCGCGACATGGTCCTTGAGCAGCAGCAGCAAGGTAGCCCCCAGAAGCGCGACGAGTGTGGCGGCTGTGAAAGCGAAGATGCGTCCGGTCAGGATGATGCCACGCACGAGGCCGAACATCTGACGCTGCACATATTCCGGTACGAAACGGATAATGGTTGTGTGCAGTCCGAAACAAGCCAGATCGCCGATGATGATCATGGTCAGCCAGACGAGGACAAAAATGCCATACTCGAATTCACCCATCCACCGGGCCAGAATGACTTGAGACAGGAGTGCGATGGCGGCACTCGCAATGCGCACGGAAAAGGCGACAAGCGAAGAACGCTGTGCGCTTGCCTGCGGTCCGCTATCCGTAAGCACAGCATCCAGCCGCTCCGTCATGGGACGAAGTCTGGCTGCGATTTTGCCGGGTAGAAACCGGCTCGCCGTTTCAGCCGCCGAAAACCGCACTAATTGCCAACCCTGTCTTTGCGGGCGTCTCAGGACCCGCTTGTTCTGCACCGGATAACCCGGCTTTTCGCGCCTATGCTTTGCTGCCTTTGGCGCGCATGGAAACCTTAGACAGGAGTTCTTTATAAAGAGAAAAAGAAAAAGTCTAATCTGCCGAAGGTCGAAAGACTTCAAGGAATGGTGAGTATTTCCTAAACGGCATCTATATTTGACATATCTAAAATAAAGAAAGGCATATCACTGCCTTCGACATACATCGACATGAGTTGCTTGGTTGAAACAACAAACCCCGGCAAATGGCTTGCCGGGGTTTGTTTGACAGAGACGACGATTGAGCCCGCTCACTTCACTCGAAAGCGCCGTGGCAGTGCTTGTATTTCTTGCCGGAGCCGCATGGGCATGGTTCGTTGCGGCTGACCTTGCCCCAGGTCCGTGGGTCGGTCGGATCGCGTTCGGCAGCAGGCACGTTGCGCTCGTCGTGCTGATGTTCAGCCCAGGACGCTTCGTCGAAATCGTTTTCGCCTGTTGTGCTGTCGATATGACGGCCGGTCATCGGCGGCAATTCCGGTTCAGGCGGTGCTTCGCGAACGATCTCGACGCGCATCAGTTGCGAGATAACCACTTCGCGCAGGTTCGCAAGCATCGACTGGAACAGTTCGAAAGCTTCGGTCTTGTATTCGTTCAGCGGATCGCGCTGGGCGTAACCACGGAAACCGACGACCGAGCGCAGATGGTCCAGATTGACAAGATGTTCGCGCCACAGATTGTCGAGCGACTGCATGATCACGGACTTCTCGACATAGGTCATGATCTGCGGGCCGAAGCGTTCGGCCTTTTCGGCTGCAGCCTTGTCGGCAGCTTCCTTGATGCGGTTTTCAAACTCTTCTTCTGCGATGCCTTCTTCCTTGGCCCAATCCTCGACCGGCAGGTCGAGATTAAGCTTGGAGATGATGTCTTCTTTCAGACCGGCAATATCCCACTTTTCCGCATAAGCGTCCTTTGGAATACGCAGGACGACCATGTCCTCGATGACCTCGTGGCGCATTTCACCGACGATCTCGGTCAGGTCTTCTTCATCCATCATTTCCAGACGCTGTTCGAAGATCACCTTGCGCTGATCGTTCATCACGTCGTCGTATTTCAGAAGATTCTTGCGGATTTCGAAGTTACGCGCCTCGACCTTCTTCTGCGCCTTCTCAAGCGCCTTGTTGATCCACGGATGGACGATGGCTTCGTCTTCCTTGAGGCCGAGCTTCTGCAGCATGCTGTCCATACGGTCGGAACCGAAGATGCGCATCAGGTCGTCCTGCAGCGACAGGAAGAACTTGGAACGGCCCGGATCGCCCTGACGGCCGGAGCGACCGCGTAGCTGGTTGTCGATGCGGCGGCTTTCATGGCGTTCGGTGGCGAGAACGTAAAGCCCGCCGGCGGCCAGAGCCTTTTCTTTCAGATGTGCAATATCGGCCTTGATTTCGGCGATCTTGGCGTCGCGTTCGGGGCCTTCCGGAACATCGGCCAGTTCCTGACGAACGCGCATTTCCAGATTGCCGCCGAGCTGGATATCGGTACCGCGACCAGCCATGTTGGTAGCGATGGTGACGGTTCCGGGCACGCCGGCCTGTGCAATGATAAAGGCTTCCTGCTCGTGATAGCGGGCGTTCAGGACCTGGAATTCCTTGATACCTTCCTTGCGAAGGCGTTCGGCGAGCTGCTCAGACTTTTCGATCGAGGTCGTGCCGACGAGGATCGGCTGACCCTTTTCGTGCGAGGCGCGGATATCGCGCACGATGGCGCGGTATTTTTCCTCGACGGAGCGATAGACTTCATCGTCTTCGTCGATACGCTTAACCGGCAGATTGGTCGGAATCTCGAGCACTTCGAGGCCGTAAATATTACCGAATTCTTCGGCTTCTGTCGAAGCCGTACCGGTCATGCCCGACAGCTTGTTATACATGCGGAAATAGTTCTGGAAGGTGATCGAAGCCAGTGTCTGGTTTTCCGGCTGGATCGTCACCTGTTCCTTGGCTTCCAGCGCCTGGTGCAGGCCCTCCGAATAGCGGCGACCCGGCATCATGCGGCCGGTAAACTCGTCGATGATGACGATTTCGTCGTTGCGGACGATGTAGTCCTTGTCGCGCTGGAACAGCTTGTGAGCGCGCAACGCGTTGTTCAGGTGATGAACGACGGCAACGTTTTCGATGTCGTAAAGGCTTTCACCCTTCAGGTGGCCTGCCGCTTCCAAAAGCTGCTCGACCTTTTCGGTGCCGACTTCGGTGAAAATGGCGGTCTTCTGCTTTTCATCGACTTCGTAATCTTCGTCCGCCAGTGGTGGAATGAAGGTATCGATGAGATTGTAGAACTCTGAACGATCTTCCAGCGGGCCGGAAATGATAAGCGGCGTGCGCGCTTCGTCGATGAGGATCGAGTCCACTTCATCGACGATGGCGTAATTGTGCGGACGCTGCACCATCTGGGCGCGCTCATATTTCATATTATCGCGCAGATAATCGAAGCCGAGTTCATTATTGGTGCCGTAGGTGATGTCACAGGCGTAGGCCGCGCGGCGCTCATCGTCATCGAGGCCATGCTTGATGACGCCGACGGTGAGGCCGAGGAAGTTGTAAAGCTGGCCCATGGTTTCGGCGTCACGGGTGGCGAGATAGTCGTTCACCGTCACGACATGGACGCCCTTGCCCTCAAGCGCGTTGAGGTAGACCGGCAAGGTCGCCATCAGGGTCTTGCCTTCACCTGTACGCATTTCGGCGATGCCGCGTTCATGCAGAACCATGCCGCCGATTAGCTGCACGTCGAACGGGCGCATGCCGAGCACGCGCTTCGCGGCTTCACGCGCCGTCGCAAATGCGTCGGGCAGAATGGCGTCAAGCGTCTTTCCGTCAGCCAGTGCGGCGCGGAATTCGGCAGTCTTGGCCTGAAGCTGCTCGTTGGTGAGCGTTTCGTAATTCTTCTCAAGCGCGGTAATCTGTTGCGCACGCTGACGCAGGGTCTTTACCTGACGGTCATTGGATGAACCGAATATCTTGCGGGCGAGGCCGCCAAAGCTGACCATCACTGGTCCTTTCCTGTCCGTTCAGCCGGAAGCGCTTCCGGCAATGTCGAATGCTTTATTCACGCGTATTGAAACAATTGCAAGAAAACTGCATCGTGAAAGCTGCCAGATACGGCGCATTTCCGGCGCAATTCACCCGCCCCTTACTGGACGTAAAGCCGAAGGACAGATAAGAGGGGCTTCGGGCGATGTCAACGTTGCTCTAAGGGCTGGAAAACCTTTCCTTTGTTGCAATATAGGGGGTATCCGGGCCAAATTCCGCCGCATTCATGGGGCCGGTAAGCGGTCACGAAGGAGAGAATTCCATATGAAAGCCATTCTGAAAGCCCCTTATCGCAAGGCTCTCGCTGTCGTCGGCATGTCTCTGGCAGCCTCTGTGGCGCTGGCGAGCTACTCAGGCGCCGCATTCGCACAGGATGCTGCCAAGCCTGCTGCTGCACCGGCCGCGGCCCCTGCAGAAAAGGAAGACCCGTCCAAGGTTCTGGCCACCGTCAACGGCAAGGATATCACGATTGGTGAGGTCGATCAGGCTGCAGGCGATCTCGATCCGCAGTTCTCGCGCCTTCCTGCCGAGCAGCGCCGTCTGGCTGCGCTCGCCGCCCTGATCGACATCAAGGCGATGGCTGGTGAAGCGGAAAAGGAAAAGCTTGATCAGTCCCAGGAATTCAAGGATCGCATGGCGTTCCTGCGCGAACGTGCGCTCCATAATGAGTATTTCAAGGATGCGATTGTCGACAAGATCAGCGATGACGATGTGCGTGCTCGCTACGACAAGGAAATCGCCGCCATGCCGCCGCAGGTGGAAGTGCGTGCACGTCACATCCTCGTGAAGACCAAGGAAGAAGCCGAAGCGATCGTCAAGAAGCTCGAAGGCGGCGCCAAGTTCGAGGACCTTGCCAAGGAAAGTTCCACCGATGGCACCGCTGCCAATGGTGGTGATCTTGGTTATTTCAGCGAAGGCCAGATGGTGCCGGAGTTTGAAAAGGCTGCCCTTGCTCTCAAGCCAGGTGAATACACCAAGGAGCCGGTACAGACCCAGTTCGGTTTTCATGTGATCCAACTTGAAGATCGCCGCACCAAGCAGCCGCCGGCATTCGATCAGGTCAAGGACCAGATCCGTTCGATCATCCTGCGCGAACGTTATGTCGAAGCCGTCAAGAAGCTGCGTGACGGAATGAAGATCGACTACAAGGATCCGGCTGTAGAGAAAGCCATGAAGGACGCTGCCGCTGCCCAGGAAGGAGCGGACAACGGCGACGCGCCGGAAGAGGCTGCTCCGCAGCAGTAAAGCTTCACTTCAAACATCACGCCTCGGCTTGCCGGGGCGTTTTTTTATTTTGATCTAGCGTTTCCGGCTTGATTTTAAACCGCAAACCTTTCCAATGCGGCAAAATCCAAACCGCACCCCATCGAGGCACATATGTCCGCGTCTGTTTCTCCGCTCGCTCCAAAACATTACCCAGCAATGCCTGTCGTCCATGGTGTGCGCATCGCTACCGCCGCCGCCGGGATCAAGTATAAGGGGCGAACGGATGTAATGTTGATGGTGTTCGACCGACCGGCCGAAGCCGCAGGTGTTTTCACGCGTTCGCTTTGCCCCTCGGCGCCGGTCGATTTTTGCCGTCGCAATCTGGTGCATGGAAAGGCTCGCGCGGTCGTTGTCAATTCCGGCAATGCCAATGCCTTCACCGGCGTCAAGGGCCGCGAGGCGACAGAAGCAACCGCAGAAGCTGCCGCAAAGGCCGTTGGTTGCGCTACGACCGACGTGTTCCTGGCATCAACAGGGGTAATCGGTGAGCCGCTCGATGCTGCTAAGTTCGCGCATCTGCTTGGCGACATGAACAAGAATGCCGTCGAGGATTTCTGGACGGAATCCGCCAAGGCGATCATGACCACGGATACCTATCCGAAGGTCGCGACTGAAACGGTTCTGCTTGGTCAGGTGCCGGTCACGATCAATGGTATCGCCAAGGGCGCAGGCATGATCGCGCCGGATATGGCGACGATGCTTTCTTTCGTCGTCACCGATGCGCCGATCAAGGCTGACGTGTTGCAGAGCCTGCTCTCCAAGGGCGTTGGTTCGACCTTCAATGCAGTAACGGTTGATAGCGACACATCCACGTCGGATACGCTGATGCTGTTTGCGACCGGATCAGCGGCAGAACGTGGTGCGCCTGAAATCACCGATGCTTCTGACAAGCGTCTGGGCGAGTTCAAGAAGGCGTTGGGCCGTCTCCTGAAATCATTGGCGCTGCAGGTGGTGCGCGATGGTGAAGGTGCACGCAAGATGGTGGAAGTCGAAGTGACCGGTGCCAAATCCGCAGCATCAGCAAAGAAGATCGCGCTTTCCATCGCCAATTCGCCGCTGGTCAAGACGGCTGTTGCCGGTGAGGACGCCAATTGGGGCCGCGTGGTCATGGCTGTCGGCAAGGCCGGTGAACCGGCCGACCGCGATCTGCTGGCGATCTGGTTCGGCGATATTCGCGTTGCGCACCAGGGCGAACGCGATCCGGCCTATTCGGAAGCGGAGACCTCTGCCTATATGCAGGGCGAAGACATCCGCATTCGCGTCGATCTGGGGATCGGCAAGGGTAAGGCAACCGTCTGGACCTGCGATCTCACCAAGGAATATGTGGCCATCAATGGCGACTACAGAAGTTGATTGAAGCAATGGAAAAGCCCAACAGCGCCCCAAGTCTTGCCACCGTTCGCCAGCTTGAAGCCGTCGGCTTCCGTGCATGGCCAGCGACGTCTGTTCACTATGACGGCACATGGGCGATACGCATGACGGCGGCGCACCCTTCCAGGCGTCTGAACTCGATCAACCCGCTCGATCCCGGCGACACGCGCGATATTCCAACGCGCGTGGAACTGGCCGCGCAGCGTTTCCGTGCTTATGGTCGCGTTCCGTGTTTCAGGCTTTCACCGCTCGCGCCGCGCGAGCTTGAAGATTATCTCGAAGGGCTGGGCTGGAAGCGTCAGGACGAGACCATCGTGATGACGGCAAATCTCGAGGAACTCGATCTCTCGGGCGCCATCGACCAGATACCATTGAAGGATATCGGGCGTTTCGTGGATGCCTCGCTTTCCATCCATGAAAGGCCGGAGGATATGCGCCCCGGATTCTCCGAACTTCTCAACAGCGTTCGTCCGAACAAGGGCATGTTCGTGCTGGAGGAAGGCGGGCGCGCTGTATCCAACCTGCTTTGCGTGCAGGATGGGGTGATGGCGGGACTGTTCGATGTCGGGACCCAGCGCGCCGCACGGCGTAAGGGGCACGGGCATGCGATTGTCGGTTCGGCACTCAAATGGGCGGCGAAGCTCGGCGCGAAGACGGCATGGCTGCAGATCGAGGCGGACAATGTCGCCGGACTTGCGCTTTACGAGAGCTTCGGCTTTCAGGAAGCCTACCGCTATGCCTATCGGGAGAGCAACGAGAAATGACCGAGGTAAAGGGACGCCGTCTTCTTCTGGTTGCGGCTTGTGCACTGGTGGATTCGGATGGCCGGGTCCTGCTGACGCAGCGCCCTGAGGGCAAGCAGCTTGCCGGTCTCTGGGAATTTCCCGGTGGCAAGGTGGAGCCGGGTGAAACACCGGAAGAGACGCTGATCCGCGAATTGCAGGAAGAAATCGGCATCACCACGAAAGCGGCCTGCCTTGCGCCTTTGACGTTTGCCAGCCACACCTATGATGATTTCCACCTGCTCATGCCGCTCTATGTCTGCCGTCGCTATGAAGGCATTGCGCAGGGGCTGGAAGGGCAGGCGCTGAAATGGGTTCGCCCGAAGGATATGCGTGACTATCCGATGCCGCCTGCCGACGAACCGCTGATCCCGTTCCTGCTCGATCTTTTGTAAACTGATTACCTTTTCCGACTGTGGAAAAGGTTGGCAATTTCTTACGATTCCGCTCGCCGGTTAATCTATGATTCACTCCGTTGAGGCATTCTCGTTCACGAGCTGCCCCGGAGTTTTGAAGCATGAGTTTTGATAACAATTATTTTAGCGCCGATCACAATGAATACACGGCAAAGTCGCTGACCAAAACCGGTCTTGGGGCCGGTCGCGGAATCCTGCGCGTTGTGCTGCTGTTCGGCTCCGCCGTTGTCGCTCTGGCTCTCATTATTGTGCCGGTTCTCAACGATCAGGCAAACAAGGTCGCAGCCCAGTCGGTGCTTCCGGACGGGATTGACCGCACCATGACCGGTTCGATCAAGCGCGATACCGGCAACCAGCCGCACGCAGCAGGCCAGACCTATACGGTGCGCAAGAGCGTGCTTCAGCCAAGCCCCAATTCCGTTTGCATTATTGAGGCAAACGGCAGCCATCACGGCGATTGCTGATTAATTTTCTTCTGCTTTTTTGAGCGCTTCGGCGAGCGATGCTTTTGCCGAACCGGGCTTCAGCGGCTTTTGCTGCGATTCATGTGGTGCCCAGCCCGATAGCCAGATGATGGAGAACGTGGCGCGGATGCGTCCGTCCGGATCAGAGAACCGTTCGGCATAGATTTCAGCCGCACGCAGGAAAAGGCGTTTCGAAACCGGCTTTCGGGAACGATCGTGCAGGATGTTCTGCACGCCCATCGCGCGCAGGTCGGCCATCAGGTTGAACAGCGAATCGTAGCGAACGGTGATGTTGTCGACGTCGGTTACGGGCAGGGCGAAGCCCGCACGCTGCAGGAGGCCGCCCACATCGCGCACGTCGGGGAAGGGGAAAATACGTGGCGAAGCGCCGCCTGTCAGTTCGATTTCCGCCTGCAGAAGACTTTCGCGCAGTTCGCCAAGCGTTCCGCTGCCGCTCAGGGCGGCCAGAAACAATCCGTCCGGCTTTAAGGCACGGGCGATCTGCACCATCGTGCCCGGCGTATCGTTCGTTGCGTGAAGCGCCATCAGGGACACGACAAGATCGGCACTGCCAGGTTTCAGCGGTAGCATTTCCTCATCACCGACGATGGCTGGGAATGGGCCTCGCAAAAAGTCCTTGTCGCGTTCGATGCGGACAATCAGGTCCGCTTTGCCGGAATGTGCAATGGCGACGGCAGCACCGCCGGTATGACCCGCGAGATCAATGGCTACCGGAAAACGCCGCTCCACGGCGTCAAGGCGATCAGCGAGATCGTCGGCAATGCGCTGCAACAGGAAATCTGCACCGGGTTCAGCGCGCGCAAAGGCGCGGCGGCGAAACGAGAGCAGGAGATCGCGATCAAAGATCGCGTTTTCATCGATCGGCGCAGGCATGGAATTCGTCTTCTCTTTCGAGCAAGGTTCAGTACAATCGTTGCGGGGATAGATGCATTCGAACGGGGGCGAATGCAATGGCGGATGACGATAGAACGCATCAAACCTTTTTGCGCGGGGTTAGCGACAGGCTGCGGCGGCTTGCTGGCAGGACCGTTCGCTCGTCGGCGGATATGTTGTTTCCACCGACCTGTATCGGCTGCCGGATGCATGTATCCGAACCAGGGACGCTGTGTTCGAAATGCTGGCCGGAGCTGCGCTTTATAGAAAAGCCCTACTGTCAGGTGCTTGGCATACCTTTCAGTCATGACCTCGGTGAGAACTTCATGAGTGCGGAAGCGATTGCCGATCCCCCGCCTTTCCGGCGTCTCCGGTCCGCAGTCCTGCATCGCGGGGCGGCGCAGCGCATGGTGGTCTCGCTCAAGTTTCATGACCGGACCGATCTCGCTCCGTGGATGGCGCGCTGGATGCAGCGCGCGGGTCGTGAACTGCTGGATGAATGCGAGGTTATTCTTCCGGTGCCTCTGCATCGCTGGCGGTTTTGGCAACGGCGTTTCAACCAGTCGGCGGAACTCGCCCGTGCCCTTGCAAAACTGGAATCGAAACCCTTTGCGCCGCAAGGCGTGAAGCGTGTACGCCGGACCGATCAGCAGATCGGTCTTGGCACAAAAGAACGAAGGCGCAATGTGGACGGCGCGTTTCGCGTGCCGCAGGAACACGAGATTCATGTTCGCGGGCGGCGGGTTCTGCTCATCGACGATGTCTATACGACCGGTGCTACGGTCAAGGCGGTGACGCGGGCTTTGTTGCGCGGCGGCGCGAAAAGCGTGGATGTGCTGACTTTCAGCCGGGTGCTGCCGGATTGAACCGGATAGTGGGCTACACAAGCTCGTGAAAAGCTTCGGGGCTTCCAGACGGCGCTTTTGCCACTTATATAGTGGTCAAACACTGGAGTTTATGATGATTGATGTAACGATCTACACGCGCACCGGTTGCCCTTATTGCAGCCGGGCCAAGGACCTTCTGACCCGCAAGGGTGTTGCCTTTCATGAAATCGATGCAGGCGCATCGCCGGAATTGCGCGCTGAAATGCAAGAGCGTTCGGGCCGTAACACCTTCCCGCAGATTTTCGTCGGGCCTGTTCATGTCGGCGGATGCGATGATCTTTTCGCGCTGGACGATCAGGGCAAGCTGGACGGCCTGCTCAAGACTGGCGAATTGGCCTAGAATATAAAGGGGGAGAAACCGATGAGCATGTTCCGCGCTGCCGCAATACAGATGCGTTCCGGCACAGATGTTGTCCGCAATATCGAGGCTCTGGAGAAACTCGTCGCTGACGCGGCAGCGAAGGGCGCGGCCTATGTGCAATCGCCGGAAATGACTGGCGCGATGATGCGTGATCGTGCAGCCTTCAAGGCGAGCCTGCGTGACGAAGCCAACGATCTTGTTTTCAAGGCTGCTTCGGCACTCGCCGCGAAACACGGCATCTTCCTGCATATCGGTTCAACCGCTATCGATGCCGGAGACGGCAAGATTGCCAATCGCGCCGGAATTTTCACGCCTTCAGGTGAGAAGCTCGTAACCTATGACAAGATCCATATGTTCGATGTCGACCTCGACAATGGTGAAAGCTGGCGCGAATCGGCAACCTATGAGCCGGGCAAGGAAACCATTATTGCCGAACTGCCTTTCGCAAACTTCGGCATGGCGATCTGCTACGATATCCGCTTTCCGCAATTGTTCCGTGCCCAGGCGCTTGCCGGCGCCAATGTGATCACCGGCCCGGCTGCCTTCACGAAACAGACTGGCGAGGCTCACTGGCATATCCTGCAGCGTGCGCGTGCCATCGAAAATGGTGCCTTCCTGATCTCTGCCGCGCAGGGCGGTCTGCATGAGGATGGACGCGAAACCTATGGTCACTCGATCATCGTTTCGCCGTGGGGTAAAATTCTCGCCGAAGCCGACCATGATGAACCGGGTGTCATTCTGGCCGACATCGACGTGGCGGAAAGCACGGCTGCACGTGCCAAGATACCGAACCTGAAGAATGCGCGGGAGTTCGATGTCCGGACTTGCTCGACGAAACAGAAAGAGGATGCGTAAATTCCATGATCCGCTTTTCGCTTCATTGCGATCAGGGCCATGAATTCGAGGGCTGGTTTCGCGACAATGCCGATTTCGACCGTCAGTCGGAAAGGAAGCTTGTCGCTTGCCCGGTGTGCAATTCGCAAGCCGTCCAGAAATCGCTGATGGCTCCAGCCGTTTCGACAAGCCGTGGCAAGGAAAAATATTGCCATGACGCTGGGTGACACGCAGAAGCAGATACTGGATGAAATGCGGGAATTGAGCCGCAAGGTTCGAGAGAATGCAGATTATGTGGGCGACAAATTTGCCGAGGAAGCTCGGAAGATCCATTTCGGCGAGACCGAAACACGTGGTATCTACGGCGAAGCGTCGCGCGAGGATGTGCAAACGCTGCTCGAAGACGGTGTCGACGTTCTGCCGTTGCCGGTATTCCCAGAAGACAAGAACTGATTGCCACACAGGAGACAAGGCGCATGAAACTGACGGATTCTGCGCCTTTTTTGCTGATCGCAACCGGTACCTTGCTGGGTCTCATCCTGCCGCTTGGCAAGATCGCTGCGCAGTCAGGTATCCCGCCTGCCATCTGGACATTTCTGTTCTCGGCAAGCGCCGGTATCATTCTTTTTGCCGTTCTTCTCCTGCAAGGAAAGAAGATCAGCTTTTCAGGCGGGCGGCTGCGTTATTATATCTGCACCGCGTTCATCTCCTATGCGCTGCCCAATCTCCTCATTCTTTCCGCTATTCCGCGCCTTGGCGCTGGATTTACCGGCATCATGTACACATTGTCGCCGGTCATCACGCTTGTTTTGTCGATGGGGTTTGGGCTGCGGCGGCCCAATGCGCTCGGGATAGGCGGTATAGCGGCCGGTTTTATCGGTGCGGTAATGGTGGCGATGACGCGCGGTGAAGTGGGGAAGCCCGCCGATCCATTGTGGATCGCTGCGGCATTGCTCATTCCAGTGCTTTTGGCCATCGGCAACGTCTATCGCACACTGGACTGGCCGAAAAACTCCGATCCGACCGAACTTGCTGCGGGAAGCCACCTGGCGTCGGCACTGATGCTCTTGATCGGGATAGTCGTCTTCACCGGTCAGTTTCCGATTGAAACTCTTGCGTTCGCGCCATGGGCTGCATTGGCCCAGTCGATCGCATCGGCGGGCATGTTCGCCCTGTTCTTTCGGTTACAGGCGGTTGGCGGGCCGGTCTATCTCAGCCAGATCGGCTATGTCGCGGCGGCACTGGGGCTTATTTCGGGAACACTGTTTCTCGGCGAACACTATCCGCCGCTGACCTGGATCGGGGCGCTGGTCATCTGCGCAGGCGTTGCCATGACAACGCGCGCGCAAAGAGGCTGATGGAATCAGACCGGACGTTCGGCAAGCACCATATAATTCACATCGGTGTCGCGGGAGCGGCTCCAGCTATCGGCAAGCGGATTGTAGGTCACGCCCAGCTTGTCGATGAGGCGCAGGCCCCCTTTAGCAAGCGCGGATTCTAGTTCTTCCGGGCGAACCAGCTTTTCATACTGATGCGTGCCGCGCGGCAGCCAGCGCAAGACATATTCCGCGCCGATGATTGCCAGACCGTAGGCCTTCAGCGTGCGGTTGATGGTGGCAACGAACATCAGTCCGCCGGGCTTAACCATTTCGCTGGTCGCGGACATGAACAGGTCGACATCGGAAACGTGTTCGACCACTTCCATGTTGAGCACGACGTCGAATTTTTCACCGGCTTCGGCCAATGCTTCCGCTGTGGTGGCACGGTAGTCGATCTCGACGCCGCTTTGTGCGGCGTGGATTTTTGCCACTTCGATATTGGTCGTGGAGGCGTCGGCACCAATTACCGTTGCTCCAAGACGTGCCATTGGCTCGCAGAGAAGACCGCCGCCGCAGCCGATATCAAGCAGGCGCAAGCCCTCGAATGGGCGCGGCGAGTTCGGATCGCGGTTGAACTTGGCGCAGATTTTTTCCTTGATATAGGCAAGCCGTGTCGGATTGAATTTATGCAACGGGCGGAACTTGCCCTGCGGATTCCACCATTCCGCAGCGATGCGCGAAAAATGCTCGATTTCCGAAGCGTCGATGGTGGTACGGGCGGTCTCGGTCATTTCATTCTCCAGCGGCGGAAGCGTGCGGTTCTGCTCTCAAGGTAGTACTCCAAAGTCAAGGAACAAATCAATTTTGCTCTCAAGTGGCCCGATACGAATCGCGGCCTTGCGGAAGCGCGGCATTTTAGCTATGTGACCCCGGGTTTGCCTGTCGCAACAATATAAGGTTTGGGCAGGTGAGAGTGAAATTTTTCTAAACAGCGGGACGTAACCTTAAATGGCGCGCATCGTGATGAAATTCGGCGGCACTTCGGTAGCTGATCTGGAACGCATCTATAATGTGGCGCGCCACGTCAAACGCGAGGTCGAGGCGGGCAATCAGGTTGCCGTCGTCGTTTCGGCCATGTCCGGCAAGACCAATGAACTGGTCGGCTGGGTGCAGAACATGCCGAAAGTCTGCGGTGCAAGCTCGCCTTTCTATGATGCCCGTGAATATGACACCATCGTCGCATCCGGCGAGCAGGTAACGAGCGGCCTTCTGGCAATTGCACTTCAGTCAATCGGCGTCGATGCGCGTTCGTGGCAGGGCTGGCAGATCCCGATCAAGACCGACAACGCCCATGGCGCGGCCCGTATTCAGGAAATCGACGGTTCGGAAATCATCCGCCGCATGGAAATGGGACAGGTTGCCGTCGTTGCCGGTTTCCAGGGCATTGGGCCTGACAACCGCGTTGCAACGCTCGGACGCGGCGGTTCGGACACGTCTGCTGTCGCCATCGCCGCCGGTGTGAAGGCTGATCGCTGCGATATCTATACGGATGTCGATGGCGTCTACACCACCGACCCGCGCGTGGAGCCGAAGGCGAAGCGTCTTTCGAAGATTTCCTTCGAGGAAATGCTGGAAATGGCATCGCTCGGTGCCAAGGTTCTGCAGGTGCGTTCGGTCGAACTCGCCATGGTGCACAAGGTGCGCACTTTCGTGCGCTCGAGCTTTACGGACCCAGATGCGCCGGGCATGGGTGATCCGATCAACCCGCCCGGCACCCTTATTTGCGACGAGGATGAAATCGTGGAACAGCAGGTCGTCACAGGTATCGCCTTTGCGAAGGATGAAGCTCAGATCTCGCTGCGGCGCGTGGCCGACAGGCCGGGCGTTTCGGCAGCAATTTTCGGACCGCTCGCCGAAGAGCATATCAATGTCGACATGATCGTGCAGAACGTGTCGGAAGACGGCTCCAAGACCGACATGACCTTCACCATTCCGACCGGTGATGTCGACAAGTCGCTGAAGGTGCTGGACAAGGTCAAGGGTGAAATCGGCTTCGACAACATCCAGTCCGAAACGGGCCTCGCCAAGATTTCGGTCATCGGCATCGGTATGCGCAGCCATGCGGGCGTTGCGGCCACGGCCTTCAAGGCGCTGGCCGAAAAGGGCATCAATATCCGCGCCATCACGACGTCTGAAATCAAGATTTCGATCCTGATCGACGGCCCTTATGCGGAACTGGCCGTGCGCACGTTGCACGCGGTCTACGGCCTCGACAAGTAACCAGCCGGTTCACATTCCGTTTTGAAGCATAGTTGTATGCAGGGCCGCGTATCCGAAAGGGTGCGCGGCCCTGCAACATTTTGCGAGCAGCGACTATTTGTTCTGGACGCGCGTGTCAAAAATGCTCACAAAGGGGTTGGCGTAACGCTTCGCGGGCGGGTATTGGGAATCGGCTGGCGGAACGCACGTCAGCAATTGTGAAGGAGCCCCCGACGATCATGCGTGAGCTGACAACCGGTCCCCGCGTACTGCTCAAGCGGTTGCGCGAATTGATGGCGGAGCCGCTGGAACCGCAGGCGCGCCTCGACCGGATCGTTCGCGAAATCGCCCAGAACATGGTCGCGGAAGTCTGCTCCTTCTACATATTGCGTGCCGATGGCGTTCTCGAACTCTATGCCACTGAAGGTCTCAACCCGCAGGCTGTCCATCTTGCCCAGCTTCGCCTCGGTCAGGGTCTGGTCGGCACGATTGCAGCGAGTGCCCGTCCCCTCAATTTGACAGATGCCCAGAGCCATCCGGCCTTCGCCTATCTGCCGGAAACGGGTGAAGAAGCCTATAATTCCTTCCTCGGCGTTCCCGTTCTGCGCGCCGGCCGCACTTTGGGCGTTCTTGTCGTCCAGAACAAGACCAAGCGGGCTTATCGGGAAGACGAGGTTGAAGCACTTGAAACCACGGCTATGGTCCTTGCCGAAATCATCGCGACCGGTGACGGTTTGCGTCTGGCACGTCCGGGCATAGAGCTCGATCTCGGTCGCCCGATGAGCGTGACAGGACAGGCTTTCAACGACGGTATCGGCCTTGGCCATGTGGTGTTGCATGAGCCGCGCATCGTCGTCACCAATCTTTTCAACGAGGACAGTCAGGCGGAACTCAACCGGCTCGACGAAGCGCTGGGCAGCCTGCGTATCTCCATCGATGACATGCTGTCGCGCCGCGATGTGGCAGCAGAAGGTGAGCATCGCGAAGTACTCGAAGCTTATCGCATGTTTGCCCATGATCGCGGCTGGGTGCGGCGCCTGGAAGAAGCCATTCACAATGGTCTGACTGCCGAGGCGGCGGTCGAAAAGGTACAGAGCGACACACGTGCGCGCATGGTGCATCTGACCGATCCCTATATGCGCGAGCGCCTGTCGGATTTCGACGATCTCGCGAACCGTCTGCTGCGCCAGCTCATGGGGCGCGACATCAAGACCATTGCCGAATCGCTGGCCAAGGATGCGATCATCGTCGCCCGCTCCATGGGAGCTGCCGAACTCCTGGATTATCCGCGCGAACGCTTGCGCGGTGTCGTTCTGGAAGACGGCGCTGCCACGAGCCACGTTGTGATCGTCGCCCGCGCGATGGGTATTCCGGTGGTCGGCCAGGCCAAGGGCATTGTATCCATGGCCGAAAACAACGATGCGGCAATTGTCGATGGCGATGAAGGCATCATGCATCTGCGTCCGCAATCCGATCTGGAAACGGCCTATGCCGAAAAGGTGCGGTTCCGGGCGCGGCGTCAGGCCCATTACCGTGAGTTGCGTGACAAGCCATCCGTCACGAAGGACGGCGTCGATATCTCGCTTCTGATGAATGCAGGGCTTCTTGTCGATCTGCCGCAATTGTCGGCGTCCGGTGCGGCGGGGATCGGCCTCTTTCGCACTGAACTTCAGTTCATGGTCGCTTCGACATTTCCGCGTGCCGAGCAGCAGGAGCGCCTCTATCGCTCAGTTATCGAGGCTGCAGGTGACAAGCCGGTGACTTTCCGGACGCTGGATATCGGTGGAGACAAGGTTCTCCCTTATTTCAGTTCGACGGTACAGGAAGAAAATCCGGCACTCGGCTGGCGGGCCATCCGGCTGACGCTCGACCGTCCGGGGCTGCTGCGCACCCAGCTAAGGGCGCTTTTGAAGGCGGCGGGCGGCCGTGAGTTGAAAATCCTGCTGCCGATGATCACGGAAGTCAGCGAAGTGAAGGCCGCGCGCGAGATCATCGATCGTGAGGTCCGTCATTTGTCGCGGTTCGCTCATCAGTTGCCCATGTGTCTGAAACTGGGAGCGATGATCGAGGTGCCGTCGCTGCTTTGGCAGCTCGAGGAACTGATGTCGCTCGTCGATTTCATCTCCGTCGGCTCGAATGATCTTTTCCAGTTCCTGATGGCGACCGATCGCGGTAATTCGTTGATGTCGGGCCGTTTCGACCAGCTTTCTCCCGCATTCCTGCGTGCGTTGCGCTTCATTGTGGAAACCGGCAATCGTCACGGCAAGTCGGTCACCTTGTGCGGTGAAATGGCCAGCCGGCCGCTTCCTGCCATGGCGCTGGTGGGTATCGGTTTTCGCTCGATCTCGATGTCGGCGGCGGCAATCGGCCCGGTCAAGGCCATGCTCGACGCGCTGGATGCAGGCAAGCTCACAGCCTTGCTGGCGGAAGAACTGGACAAGCCGAACAGCGCGCATTCACTACGCGAAATGCTGATGAGATTTGCCGAAGACAACGATATTCCGTTATAGCGAAGCAGATTGACCTGACGGGACGGTCGCGGTGCAGGTTTGCACGGCGTCTCGTTTTGTATTCTTGCACGCCGCTGACAATTTTTAGGACATGACATGATTGCATTGCCGCAGGACCGGATGGACCAGCTCTTGAAGCGGTTCTCGATGATCGAAAGCCAGATGGCCAACAATCCGGATTCGGAAACCTATGTGAAGCTCGCATCGGAATATTCCGAGCTTCAGGAGGTGGTTGGCAAGATTCGCGAATTGACCGACGCCCGCAAGGAAGCAATCGATCTGGCGGCCATGCGTGACGATGCAACCAACGATGCCGAGATGCGCGCACTGGCGCTGGAAGAGCTGCCGGAAGTCGAAAAGCGCATCGAGACGCTTGAGCAGGAAGTCCAGATTCTGCTCTTGCCGAAAGACGCTGCTGACGAGAAGAACGCTATTCTCGAAATTCGTGCCGGTACGGGGGGGCTGGAAGCAGCCCTTTTCGCGGGCGATCTCTTCCGCATGTATGAGCGCTATGCCGCCGAAAAAGGCTGGCGTGTCGAGCTGGTCTCGGCCAGCGAAGGCGATGCCGGTGGTTACAAGGAAATCATCGCCACAGTTTCCGGCAAGGGCGTGTTCTCCAAGCTCAAGTTCGAATCGGGTGTGCACCGTGTGCAGCGTGTGCCTGAAACGGAAGCGGGTGGCCGTATTCACACCTCGGCTGCAACCGTCGCGGTTTTGCCTGAAGCAGAAGATATCGATATCGAGATCCGCAACGAAGATATCCGCATCGATACGATGCGGGCCTCGGGCGCAGGGGGCCAGCACGTCAATACGACCGACTCGGCCGTGCGTATTACCCATATTCCGACCGGCATCATGGTCGTTCAGGCTGAAAAATCCCAGCACCAGAACCGCGCCCGCGCCATGCAGATTTTGCGCGCGCGCCTCTACGACATGGAGCGCCAGAAGGCGGATACCGAACGTTCGGAATCGCGGCGCAGCCAGGTTGGATCGGGCGACCGCTCCGAGCGTATCCGCACTTATAATTTTCCGCAGGGACGTGTCACCGATCATCGCATCAACCTGACGCTCTACAAGCTCGACCGGGTTATGGAAGGCGATCTGGACGAACTGGTCGATGCGCTGATTTCCGATCACCAGACCGCACTCCTAACCGAGCTGGGCGCCTGAGCGTGAGCGGCGAACGCCTCGACATACTGATGAGCGCCGCCCGGAAGCAGCTTCGGGACGTGGGGCTCGATACACCCGATCTCGACGCGAGGCTTCTGGTCGAATGGGCGACGGGCAAAACGCGGCTCGATCTGATTTCCGCGCCTGAGCAACTGATAGATTCTGAGGCCGTCGAGAACCTATACGATGCGCTGGATCGGCGCGTAAAGGGCGAGCCGGTTCACCGGATCATGGGTGTTCGCGATTTTTTCGGCCTGCCTTTTCGGCTTTCTGCAGAGACGCTTGAACCGCGTCCCGATACGGAAGTGCTGGTGGAGCTGGTCATTCCGACTTTGGAAGCACTCGCCGCAAAGACGAGCACGCTTGAACTGCTCGATATGGGGACAGGAACGGGCGCTATCATCATCTCGCTTTTGCACCACTTCGAGAGCGCGCACGGCATCGGTCTCGATATGGCGGAAGGTGCGCTTGCGATGGCGCGAATCAATGCAACCGCCAATGGGGTGGGCGACCGCTTTGCGACGCTCAGAAGCGACTGGTTCGAAAATGTGTGCGGGCGGTTTCATCTCATTGTCTCAAACCCGCCCTATATTCCGCATGAAGACATAGCGGGATTGTCGCGCGAAGTGCGCGAACACGATCCGCTTGCCGCACTTGATGGCGGCACTGACGGACTGAATTTTTACAGGGCCCTTGCGCAGAAGGCAGCAGATCACCTATATAGGAATGGAATGGTTGCCGTGGAAATTGGCGCCGGACAATTCCAGGATGTTGAAGCGCTGTTTGAAAGCGCAGGTTTTTCTCTCGCGGGACAAGCGAGTGATCTTGGTGGCCACAGAAGGGCCATGCTTTTCGCGCACAAATCGAATATGCAATTTTGATGCGGTGAACCGCTAAAAAACACTTGGAATTTGCGGCGAAGCCGTTTAGTTTCCGGCCACCGTATACAGCCAGAATGGTTTTGCCCGCTGATGGGCGGTGGCGGAAATGCTCCATGACGATTTTTGGTCATGCTCCCCGGAGGGTTCTTTGGGGATGGCTTGTGCGGAAGTACACGACTTTCAAGCATAATCTCGAAGAGCAAGCTTTTCGGAATGGTTATGCATTAATGCAACCGCGGAGTTTCGGTGACCTGCAGAGGTGTACCTAACTCAGGAGCAGTCGATTTGTGGGAAGTTTTTAGGGCGTACTTCCTCCATGGCTCGATAGCGTGAAACCGGCAGCTTTTTTGGCTGGGAGTTTCTACGCCCTTTAATCTGAAAAGAGATGAATATGAGGCCAGCACAGCAGAACAGGCGCATGCGCGGACGGGGCAATAACAATAACAATAATAACAACAACAACCGCAAGGGCCCCAATCCTCTGTCGCGCAATTACGAAAGCAATGGTCCGGATGTGAAGATCCGTGGCAATGCGCAACATATTGCAGAAAAATACTCAGCACTTGCGCGAGACGCACAGGCATCTGGCGATCGCGTGATAGCAGAAAACTATCTTCAGCACGCTGAACATTACAATCGCATCATCATGGCTGCCATGGCGCAGAATCCGGTGCCGTTCCAGCGCGAGGAAACTTTCGACGATGACGGTGCGGAAGACGAGGAAGCAAGCTTCTCGCCTGTCGCAACGCAGCCGCAGCCTGTCAACGGTTCCGGCCCGCAGCCGGTTATCGAAGGCACGCCCGCTGAAGTTGTCTATGGTGAAGATGGCGGCGAGCCGGTAAAGTCCGGCGAAGGTCGCCAGCAGCCGCGCGAACGCGACAATCGTGATCGTCGTCTTGGTCGCGGCCGCCGTCCGCAGCGCGAGCGTTTTAACGCCGACGAGCGTTCCGACGAACAGCCGCAGGAAAAGCAAGCTCAGCCGGTGGCTGAAGATGTTTCTGCTCCGGCTGAGGTTGTTCCCGAGCAGGCAGCACCGGTGGCTGTCGAGGCCGCTCCTGTTGCCGATGCTGCTCCTACCGACGAAGCAGCACCACGCCGCGCCACGCGCCGTCCGGGTCGCCCGCGCCGCGCTGCCAAGGATAGTGGTGACGAGACGCCAGCAACGGAACCAGTGAATTCTGACGCATAACTTCGTATCTTCGTATCGACTTCAAAATGGCGCGGTTTCCGCGCCATTTTTATTTGGTTTTGCAAGTGCATGTGACCCTTGCCGAAACCCGGCGATGGTCCCATATGCTGTACTGGAAAAGGAGCCCGCCCATTGCGGGGGCTTCGTCACCATACATCTTCTGGCGCTGCATGACGGGCCGGAAGGCAAAGGAGACATTTATGAACATTGAAAAATATACGGAGCGTGTCCGGGGCTTTATCCAGTCTGCACAGACTTTCGCGCTGTCATCTGGCAACCAGCAATTCACGCCGGAACACGTGCTGAAGGTTCTCGTCGATGATGACGAAGGACTTGCCACGTCTTTGATCGAACGCGCAGGCGGACGGATTGCTGATGTGCGTATCGGCCTGCAGAACGCGCTCGAAAAGCTGCCCAAAGTGTCGGGCGGCAACGACCAGCTTTATCTTTCGCAACCGCTTGCCAAGGTTTTCTCGCTTGCCGAGGAGCTTGCCAGCAAGGCAGGTGACAGCTTCGTCACCGTCGAGCGCCTTCTGACGGCGCTGGCGATGGAAAAATCTGCAAAGACGTCTGAAATTCTTTCCGCTGCCGGTGTGACCCCGACGGCGCTGAACAAGGTCATCAACGATATGCGTAAGGGTCGTACAGCCGATTCGGCGTCCGCTGAAAGCAACTATGATGCGTTGAAGAAATATGCCCGCGATCTGACTGAGGATGCGCGCGCAGGCAAACTTGACCCCGTGATCGGTCGCGACGAGGAAATCCGCCGCACGATTCAGGTTCTGTCGCGTCGCACCAAGAATAATCCGGTTCTGATCGGTGAGCCGGGCGTCGGCAAGACCGCAATCGCGGAAGGTCTGGCGCTTCGCATCGTCAATGGCGACGTGCCTGAATCCTTGAAGGACAAGCAATTGATGGCGCTCGACATGGGCGCGCTGATTGCCGGTGCCAAATATCGCGGCGAGTTCGAAGAACGTCTGAAAGCGGTGCTTTCGGAAGTGCAGACGGCTGCCGGCCAGATCATCCTCTTCATCGATGAAATGCACACGCTTGTCGGTGCAGGCAAATCCGATGGCGCGATGGATGCTTCGAACCTGTTGAAGCCGGCCCTTGCACGTGGCGAACTGCACTGCGTCGGCGCAACGACGCTGGAGGAATACCGCAAGTATGTCGAGAAGGACGCAGCGCTTGCACGTCGTTTTCAGCCGGTATTTGTCGATGAACCGACCGTCGAGGATACGATTTCGATTTTGCGCGGCCTGAAGGAAAAATACGAGCAGCACCACAAGGTGCGTGTTTCGGATTCTGCTCTGGTTGCTGCGGCAACCCTGTCGAATCGCTACATCACCGACCGATTCCTGCCGGACAAGGCGATTGATCTTGTCGATGAGGCCGCATCGCGCCTGCGCATGCAGGTGGATTCCAAGCCGGAAGAACTGGACGAAATCGATCGCCGCGTGATGCAGCTCAAAATCGAGCGCGAAGCGCTGAAGGTTGAAACCGATACGGCGTCCAAGGATCGTCTGCAGCGTCTTGAAAAAGAACTGATCGATCTGGAAGAAGAATCGGCGGAATTGACCTCGAAGTGGCAGGCTGAAAAGCAGAAGCTTGGACTTGCCGCCGATCTCAAGCGTCAGCTCGAAGAGGCGCGCAATGCTCTCGCCATCGCTCAACGTAGCGGGGAGTTCCAGAAGGCGGGTGAACTTGCCTATGGCAAGATTCCGCAGCTTGAAAAGCAGCTTGTCGAAGCGGAAAGCCAGGAAAACAAGGGTTCTCTGCTGGAGGAAACCGTTACACCTGACCACGTGGCGCAGATCATCTCTCGCTGGACCGGTATTCCGGTCGACCGGATGCTGGAGGGCGAGCGTGAGAAGCTGTTGCGTATGGAAGACGAACTGGCGAAGCGGGTCGTCGGGCAGGGCGAGGCAGTGCAGGCCATCTCGAAGGCCGTTCGCCGCGCACGTGCCGGGCTTCAGGATCCCAACAGGCCTATCGGTTCGTTTATCTTCCTGGGCCCCACGGGCGTTGGCAAGACGGAACTGACCAAGGCATTGGCTTCGTTCCTGTTCCAAGACGACACGGCCATGGTGCGTATCGACATGTCGGAATTCATGGAAAAGCATTCCGTGAGCCGGCTGATCGGCGCACCTCCCGGCTATGTCGGCTACGAAGAAGGCGGTGTTCTGACGGAGGCCGTGCGCCGCAGGCCGTATCAAGTGATCCTGTTCGATGAGATCGAAAAGGCGCATCCTGATGTGTTCAACGTGCTGTTGCAGGTACTGGATGACGGACGCCTGACCGACGGGCAGGGCCGCACGGTCGATTTCCGTAATACGGTCATCATCATGACCTCGAATCTCGGTGCCGAATATCTCGTCAATCTTGGCGAGAAGGACGATGTCGAATCGGTTCGTGATGAAGTGATGGGCGTGGTGCGTGCCGCCTTCCGTCCAGAATTCCTGAACCGTGTCGATGAAATCATCCTGTTCCACCGGCTGCGCCGCGAAGATATGGGTGTGATTGTCGATATTCAGATGCAGCGTCTTCAGGTGCTTCTGAGCGATCGCAAGATCGCATTGCAGCTTGAAGAAGATGCACGCGAATGGTTGGCCAACAAGGGCTACGACCCGGCTTATGGTGCACGTCCGTTGAAGCGTGTCATTCAGAAGGAAGTTCAGGATCCGCTCGCTGAGCGCATTCTTCTGGGCGATATTCTGGATGGCTCCATCGTCAAGATTACTGCTGGTTCGGACAGGCTCAACTTCCGTCCGATTCGCGGTGCACTTGAGGACGAAGGCCAGAAGGTCGACGAGAACGCTTGAATGAGCATGAGTTGAAGGCTTTGGGCGTCGCAACCGGATAGGTTGCGGCGCCTTTTTCATGTCTGGCCTGACAAGTTTTCCAGATTTCCTCCGATGTCGGCCATTTTCATGTCCAGTTCATCTGGCATCTGCTGTTATCAGCTAATCAGTTATTAACCATATTCGCGGCATCCATGATCTCTCGATCACCCAGGGCATTCTTCATGGCGCATTCCACACGCATGCTTCGTTTCGCTTTGTTTGCTTCCGTCGCGGTAACCGCCGTCGACGGTAAAGCGCGCGCAGAGGAAGGCAATTCTGCAACGGCTACCGAACGCCCGGTACAGCTTGCGCAGCTTTATGATCCAGGTGAAGAAATCTATCATGATCGCCGGGTGCGGGTCTTTATCGACCAGTATGGCCGCCGCGTTACCATGGATCGTCGCGGGCGTATTCTCAGTGTCGAGGATGCCAATAATTATGACCCGAACGCCTATGACCGTCGGGTTCGCCGTGCACCGCAGCCAGACGACAACTGGACGCTCGATGGACCGGTCGACGGTGGTGCACCCTATGACGGTTTCGGCAATGTGCCCGAGGACCCGAATTATTATCCGGACGCTCCGGCAGCACCGCAATATGGCGGCAACCGGGATGGACAGGTGCAGCGATCGGAACTGCCGCCAGCAGGCGATCAATATCCCGACAATACCAATACCAATTCAGCCAGTGCCAATCCCGGCTATGACGGCCAGCAGGATTATGGCCAGCCGGGTTATGAACAGCCAAGAGGTGTTCCCAATCCGGGCGATATGGCTCCGGCCATCGAAATGCCGAAGGGGCAGGGCGCAAAGGCGAAGATCGCAGCCTATCAAATACTCCTCGATCGCGTGGGTGCATCGCCTGGCGTCATCGACGGTCGTTCGGGTAGCAATGTCGACAAGGCGGCTGCGGCCTACGGCGAACTGACCGGAAAGTCGATCAGTCCGACGGACGAGGCGGCGGTCAATGCGGAGCTGGAAGCGACAGGCGGTCCGGCCTTCTCGGAATACACAATCACCAATGAGGATGTTGGACGGCAATATGTTGCCTCAATCCCAGAGGATTACGCCCATAAGGCGCAGCTCCCAGCGATGGCCTATACATCGGTCACCGAAATGCTCGGCGAAAAGTTTCATATCGACGAGACCTATCTGAAAGAGATCAATCCCGGCGTGAACTTCAACCAGCCCGGCTCGGTTGTGAAGATCCCCAATCTCGGCAAGCCTGTCCGGACCAAGGTGGCTCGTATCATTGCCGACAAGGGGCGCAAGCAGGTTCGCGGCTATGATGAAACCGGCAAGCTGGTCGTCGCCTATCCCTCGACCATCGGCTCGTCGGACAATCCTTCACCATCCGGAATCGTTCAGGTCGAGCGCATCGCGATCAATCCGAATTACACCTATAATCCGAAGATCAACTTCAAGCAGGGTAATAACGACAAGGTGCTGACCATTCCGCCTGGACCGAACGGGCCAGTGGGAACGGTCTGGATTGCGCTTTCAAAGCCTACCTACGGTATTCACGGCACGCCGGAGCCATCGAGAATCGGCAAGACGTCGAGCCATGGCTGTGTGCGATTGACCAACTGGGATGCCGAAGAGCTGGCAAAGCTGGTGAAGGCCGGCGTAACAGTCGAGTTCGCTGAGTAAGTCGAACGACATCCTTCAAATAAAAAGCCGGGAGTTTTTCGCCCGGCCTTTTCTTTATCAGCTCTTGGTCGATCCGTTCGAGGCAAGCTTGGTGCCGTTTTCATCGCTGTTCAAAAGCGTATCGATGCGGTCCCGTTCCTGCTTGAAGGCTTCGAGCTCCTTGCCGGAAAGTGCCTTATTGTCCGGAAGGCGGATGCGTAGAGGATCGACCTTGGTGCCGTTCACAATCAGCTCGTAGTGAAGATGAGGACCGGTCGACAGACCTGTCGATCCCACATAGCCAATCACCTGTCCCTGCCGGACACGTGCACCGGCTGTAACACCGCGAGCGATTGCGTTCTGGTGATTGTAGCTGCTCACATAACCATTGGCGTGGCGAAGCAAGGTCTGGTTGCCATAACCATTGGTCCAGCCTGCCTTTTCCACCACGCCATTACCGGAAGCGATGATCGGCGTGCCGCGCGGTGCGGCCCAGTCCACGCCGGTATGCATGCGGCTATAGCCGAGGATTGGATGGCGGCGCATGCCAAACGGTGAGCGGAAGACACCATTGGGAACCGGATTGCGGAGGAGGAACTGTTTCGCGCTCTTGCCGTCGCCATTGAAGTAGTCGACGCTGCCGTCCGGAGCCTGATAGCGATAGAATTTGCGGGTTGTTCCACCGAAATTAGCGGCAATGTAAAGAAGCTGCGAATCGGCTTCCGGCTTGTCGGGATCGTCCGGCAGCGAGAAGAAGGCGTCGATCTGGTCGCTCGGTGAAAGTCGCGATTGCAGGTCGACATCGCTTGCGAGCATCTTGATGAGCTGTTCGCGCATTGTCTCCGACATGCCGTAGGCAAGTGCAGCCCGGCTGATCCCGTCATAGACGCTGGGAAGATTGCCCCGAATTGCCGTCGGCAGGGCATTGCCATCGAAAGCGGTCTGCAGGAGCGGGGTCTGCTCCGGCTCGTCTGACGGAATATACTGTCCGCGGTCGTTGAGCGCGACCGTCACCAGATGGGTGGTGCGATTATAGATGCTTGCTCGCACGATACGGTCAACGCCATCCCGGGTCTCGGTGCCGACACGCAGAACGCTGCCTTCCTTGAGGCGGGGCGAGTTCATCAGCTTGGTGAGCGAATCGGCCATGTTCCCGGCATCGTTGCCCGTATAGCCGGCATCTTCGAGCGCCTGCGCGATTTCGGCTGTCTGACGGAACGGGATCAATTCTTCCGAAAAGCCTTCGCCGACCGTTTCGTCATCGCCGCGCTGTGCGACACTGACATTCTCCTGAGTAATCTTCACACCGAGCGCCGGGCCAAGTGCGAACGGAGAATCCGTACCGCCGAAACGGGCAGGATCGACATAATGAAGCGAGGCTACCTGCACGTCACCGTCAGTCAGTAGACCGCCAGTATCACGCACGACCTTTTCGACCTCGTCGACGGTAAGGTCGCTGGAAGCGTCGAAGGTTGTGCTGTTCATCGGAAAGTCGACGACCTGCAGGCTGACTTCACTTTCGACCTTCGCGCCGTAAATCTGACCGGCATCGGTAGGTTGCGGAGCCGCTGGTCCCTCCGAGAACACGGTCAGGGCATTGAACGCCGGATATTTGCGGTTGGTTGGATGATCGACAGCCAGAGCCATGCGAACAAATTCGAACGGTCGCGTCCGGATGACTTCACGCTCGCCCACTTTCTGCATGGTAGAGAGATCAAAGCGGCGCCGGTCTCGTGCCTTTTGCTGGGAAACGGTGCTGACAATGCGCCCACCCTTTATAATGGCGGCGTCGTCGATCACACCAGGCATGTCGTTCCGGGCAAGAATTTCAGGCGGCGTGGCCAACTGTTCGCGCCCGTCGAGTGCAGCAAACAAAGCGACGCCGATCAGCATGCAAGATGTAACGCCGGTCAGAAACGTACCGGCGAGCCAGCGGGCGGAAACTTCGCGACGATCAGGCGGCCGCCGCCGTCCGCCTACGCTGAGCGGGGGCTCGTCACCCGGATCGAGATTGTTCGGCCGCATCTCTTTCATACTGCTATAGCCGGCCCTTCTTCAAAAAACTGACTGCACGAAACGTGCTTGAAATCGTTTGTCGGAAAAGCGGATGAGCCGCCAATCCGGTGCTAAGGTGTCTTCCATCCTGTCGGAAGGCTCCCAAACGGGCATGTGAGTTTTGCCTGTCGAAGAAACGTAAGTCAACGACAAGCCTGCCGGACCAGGATTTCCACAGTGGCTCGCAAGCCGTGGCTTATTGCCAGTTTTGAAAGTATCGCGGAAACTATTTGGGTAATGAGGCCGGTTTATGGCCCTCCCAACTGCGCATGGTGCATCAAGCGCGCTATAATATAAGGTAAATACGTGGAAATCCGACGGCTTGTGGAAAGCTGTCAAAAAAACATCAAAAAACTTCGCCGTCACTGTTGACAGGTACGAGGGGCCGCCCCTATATAGCCCCCACAACGAGGGCGGCGACGCTGCTAGCGGCAGACTGGTTCGTCCCTTGAGTTGGTTGATTGAGTTTGGCGGTTATG
>NZ_VEWK01000018.1 GCF_006376675.1 Brucella pecoris | reverse complement strand
TAAATCAACCCCTAAACCGAGCCGGAAACTCCAATCTTCAAAAGCACAAATAGTCTCAAATCATTCGACGACGGACAATCGACCCTTCGCTGCTGCCAACCCGTGCAACCGTGGGCGTTGCCGACTTAGGTGGGGATACCCTGATCGAAATCGTGATTTCCGCATATAAGTAGTCGATATTGAAACCACTCGTAGGGTTTTAGAAATGATGCCGTCGGCCGCATGACGGTCGGCGGCTTTTCTCGTCCCCAGTATCTTGCCTTTGCCCTTCCGCAGACCCGGGAGACCGATAAGACGCTCTGTTGCGGTGTGCTGCCGAATACGCAAGTATTCTCTCCCAGATCTCATCGGGCAAGCGATTTCATTGGTATTAGGATCAGTATCTGCAATTGCAAAGCTTGAAGTGCGGCTGCTTGAATGATTCCGGAATCTGTCTCGTTATTCAATCGCATCGCTCAAGTAAAACTGTCTAGTTTCCTAAAAGGAGAGACTGGTTTCGGGAGCGTGTGAACGTTGCTCCAATGACCGAATTGAAAGCGCAAAACAGTCCAGAGATCAGTCGCCCCTTCTCGCATTACTACTTGGCCACTTCCAATTCCCCCTGAGACAAAGAAAGGCTCGGACGACTAGGGGGAACTACCGCTGCTGGGCAAGAACGATGTGTAAACAGACAGGTTATATGAAGCCCTGATTTGGGAGTTATTTCACCAAGAGCTTCATACCCGCTTACCAAACAACATCGCTAACCCAAATAACGCCCCCGAAGCAGCGACGATGGCGAGTGCAATTGAAGGTTCACGCAGATTCACTGCCATTATGGCCGCGATAGCCCCCAAGGCCACAATCAGTGCACCTATTACGCGGGCACCCGTCGATCCGTAGAAATGAGTTCGGTGTACTGGTTTGTTAGCGTGCTGTTGCTTCTTTTGCCATTCTTGGAGCGCATTTCGAAACTCGCTGAACAGTCGTTTCCGGTTAGGCAAATCCAGCGGACTTACGAGCAGGGTTGGATAACCCGAGCGGACCAGCTTGAGGAGATTGTCATCACCCCAACTCGTCAAGTCAGAAAATGCAATTGGTGCACGGTGTGAAAACTCCAAACCATCGGAGGTGACCTTAATCAGATTGCGGGTTGGAAAGACTTTGAAGGTTATAAGCAATGGTACCAACAGGCCCAGCAGAGCAACTACTCCCGCGATGACCAGCGAACCACGATTGAAAATCACGAACAGAAAACTTCCCGCACTCAGCGCAAAGGCAACAGGCACCGCCAATTGATGCCATCGTGTATACACCGATACGCTAATTCCGTCCGCGCTATTCATGTTCAGGACCTTTCAGAAACGACTTTCGTAAAATTTCGGCACCTTAGATACCAAAAGCAACAATCATCAGGAGGAACACCTGCGCGCCAGTACCAGTCGTATATTTACGATGCCTATCGTTGGTTAGGGCCATCAATTCGCTTATTCATGTTTCAGCAACAGGTCGGGCCGCCGTCATACAACATGACAAGCACACCGACTATCGCTAGTAACTGAAATTAACCGTCTCAGACGAATTCAAACCAGTTCAAACTGGGCACTAGGTTTCTGTGAGATTGATCTGGATCATAGGTCTGTCATCGGGGTTTGGATCCACCACAGCTTGCACGGATTTCGTCCAGCCGACCAATGATCACTGCAATGCCGAAACAAACGGATCCAAGCCCAAATGATATCGTACCAAGTATCAGTCGTTGTACTGACGACGCTTCAACAATGAACAATAACCCAATCAGAATCTGAGCTACTCCGAGAATGAACACGACCATCTTCATTCTTTTTCATCCGGCCATGCTGGTTGGATACTGAACAATAACGGTACGACGGCTGCAAACAGCTCCATGCCCATCATTTAACAGCGGCGCAATCGAATTTAATGGCATCAATCTCTCCCGAAGCAACATTATATTCACTTACCTGAAGAAATGAGCACATATAAATCTTTTCTTCGTTCTGCAGAAACACATAGTTTCCAGTTGACGTTTTGATTTCATAGCCTTTCTCAACAAGATCAAGAATGGTTGGCTTTCGTTCAGCGATGGCTGTGGAAGTTATCGCAAGGACAACACCGAGTGTGGTGAACAAGATTCTCATTTTATTCCCATAGTAATACATTCGGAATGAACGGTCTTCAAAATTGACCCATAAAATACTTAAAGCCTGTCTTGATTCTGCACAACAGAAAAACAACCGTGCAACTCGAGTTCCAAACGCCGCATCCGCAAAACCAGCCCTGTTGGGCTGCCTTGCATGTTTGTAACGTACTTACGGATACCGAAAACAGCTATCCGATGGTTCGCCTGATATCGGATCGACAGCTTCCGGCTCCATTATTTCCGAGATCTGGACGAACGGCGTTGCGGTCAAATCCAGTTAATTGACTGACAATCCATCGCTCAGATGAGGTCGACCTCTCGGGCGATGGGTTCGTGTCAGAATAGCGGCGTTGACCCCATCAGACCCGTTCCATTGCCCATCAATTATAGCACCGTCCGACCCAAAGCACCTGAGAAGGAGAAGTTAGTGAAAATCTCGGCTGATGGGGAGAAATATGCCAATGCCAAAACCGCCCCCCACAACGCTGCTGACAATTGCAACATGGCCGTTCCGAAGCCGGACGAGAGCGACGGGCCCAGGAATGGTACGGCAACGAGCATGACGATGGTCGTACAGCCCCCCAGCCATCGCCCCCATTTCTTGAAAAAGAATAGAGATACTGGCGGGATGAGGATTGCAGCAAACGACACTGCTGCCAGAGCCAGGAAAACGGCGGGACTCAATACAAACGGAGGCAAAGCCTACTTGGCATATGTCGCTGCCAGTTCTTCCGAAACCTGCGCTGGAAAATACACTGCATCAACTGCTGTAGCCACAAGCGTCGCAATGTAGGAAAATATCAAAATGCGGAAACGCGTTTTTGTCATAACATAATCCATTGCAATCATCCTCATACCCTTGCAGGCATGCGTTTATGAGCCGGTTTTTTAAGTGAAAAATCCCTTTTGAACCAACGGCCTACCATCAGTCTGAAGTTGTAACCGAGGGAAAAGATCTTGCCGCTTTTATGAGCCTGCGATGTAAACGATCATCGACTGACTTCTCGTCCAATGCCGCTTTTATGGCTCCCTGGCCGGTCGTTCGCATCATCACGAGACCAAAGATTGCAGCCTCGCTTACCTTTTCGTCGTCAGTCCGCTTCAGGATGGCTATATAGGCGGAGGACAACCGTGGATCATTGTGAAAGCTACTGTTCGTGAGCCTCATTATATCAGTGATCTCTTCGGGATCGTTGGAAGCCTGCAGAACGGCAAATAACTGTTTTTCACCGGGCTCGCCGGTCGCCAGCAGTGCAGATACAAGTTCGGCTCTCTCCTCAATCCTATGTGCCCGGTTGAATGCATTGGCAAGCGCACTGGCGACGCGATCGCTGCCGTCGGTCTGTTTCCTGACTTTACCGGCGGCGAGGCTCAATTCGACTTCTGTTCGGGCGGAAGCGAGATCTTTCACGGCAGATTCCAGCAAAGCGTCATTTTTTAAGCCCGCCTTCCCGAGTGTTCGCGCAGCCGATTGACGTGCGCCGGCATTGTCGGATTTAAGCAAGTCCTTCATTTTGGCTATCGACCGTTCATTGAGTTCCGTATCGGCGAGCAAATGCGCGAGGTCACCGCTGAACCGGTCATTGGTGCTGGCGTAGAACGCGTTGTGTACAAGAGGTAGAACGTCTTCCCCCTGATAGACGATTGCTGCCGAAGTGGTGGCTCGCAAGGCTTCGTTTTCCGTTCGCTCCAGCAGGGTGAGTAATCCCGGACCGAATTCGGCGGGATGAGGAGCTACAACGGTGAAATTGGCAAGATTGGCTTCAAGTTGCAGATTTCTCGTTTCAAAAAGAAGTCTTCCGATAAGAGAGACTAGTTCAGGCGGCAACTCGATCGGCTCTCGCTTGAATTTCATCGGACCAACAATTCCGGCAAGGAGATAGGTGACCTCGATACGCTCATCGTCGTCCTTGGCTGCAGCTAGACGTTTTGTCAGACTCGGCAGAGCGTTAGGGCCAAGTGCAATAATGCTGCGCGTTGCAGCAAAGTATGCTTCTTCGCTTTGGGCAGACGCCATCGCTTCAAAAGCGTTCCGAACAGACGTTTCAACAGTGTCAGCCCAGGACGGAGCGCTCGCCGATAGAAATATCGCAATCAGACAGGCGGTTGAGAAGGGGGTCTTCATAGTTTTTCGGCGTTCCTAAATTTGAGTTTCCGAGAGCGGCTATGTGTAGCAAAAATCTCCGCATTCAATTCTGTAGTCCTGGCGGTAGAACTTTACGCTCATGGCGCTGCCACAAGGCGATAATCCAAAACAACCCCGCTACAACTGTGCCGTGGGTCGCCAGGAGAGCAAAGCCAAGGATTACTGAAAGCTGGCGGCCATGAAACCCATCGAAAGCAAGCATGAGCCCAGCGAGTATCCCAAGCCCCGCACCGCCTGAAAGTACAGCCTTCAAACTCAGCCAACCAAGATATCGAGCGATGAAGAATGCAGGTATTCCGAGAATTAATGCGACCGGGTAGCTGTACATGATGATTGGGAAGCCTCGAAAGCCTCCCATGACAAAGATTTGTAGTATTCCCGATGCAAGAGGTGACAAAGCAAATCCCAAAACGATCCTTGGGATAGCCATCATGTCCCTACCAGCGAACGCCCGCCAAGTGACCATCTGAGAGCCAGCATGACAGTAACGCAAACGATCAGCATCCCGCCGCTGGGAATGAACGAAAAAGATGTAGCCTGTTTCAGAATACCCATTCCTATGCATACCAGGATCTGAACGCCGGCGACCACCACTAGGATCGATCTGATTTCTCCACACGCTATCTCAGGCTGGACGATCGAAATGAGCCTATAATAGCCGTAGACGAAAAGCGGGACGAGGATGGTGGACAGTGCCAGAGCCGCCAGGTTCAGCAGCCAAGGCGTGTCGGAAAACAATTCCGGGGCGAAGACTAGCGGGACGATGAACAGATAGCCGGCAACGGTACTGGCGAGAAATGGTGGCCAGAGCAGAACCGTCAGCGAAAGTGTTGGCGCTGCTTCACCACCCTTTCCTGATAACAGTGCGTTGGCAACAACGATCATCCAAACGGCCAGAAGGATGACAGGGGTGGCGATCAGCCAGTCCATGGCGGGAACGGCGCCAAAGCGCGCCAGTTCGATTGATGTGACGAAATCAAGCGGTAACGCGCCGAGAAGTGGGATCGCCAGAAGCAACCAGACGCCATTGCCCAAATTGGGGAAGCGCGCCATGTCGTTTAGCCAGATCAACACTGCGGTAGTGCCGACGAATGAAACGATTCCGACACTTGTGGCTCCAGGAGATCCATCCACGACGTCCATGGCCGCCAGCGCGCTCATCATGCCGTATCCCTGGATGGCAGTAAGAAGGAGGACAATGAACTTGATGACTACGCTAATCCGAAAAGCATTTCCCGAAGAGGCAATCTGACAACGCGCCAAAGAGGGGAAGATCAGTTTCGCAATTTCCACATGGGCAAGCACAGTGAAGAGCGGCATGACCCCAAGCGCGAAGATGGAGAAACGCGCCAGCGCTCCGTTAGGAGAGTAAATCGCCTGCTCGGACAGTACAGACGTATCGATACCAGGCAAGGGGATTTGCGAGGCGACAAGAACGACGATGACTGCTGCTGTGACCGGTACAACTGATTGCCATAACAAGGTCGCCGATCTATCTGGCGGTAGAGAATCAATACTCATACAGATTATCTTACTCAATACTCGCCACATCTCAAAATGGGCCAGAATGTGTGAAGAGCCAGACGATCATTCTAGGCCGATATCTGCTTTGTCGCCCTATATTTGCTGGATTATTGTTGAATGCCGTTAACATCGTTCGGCAGAAATTGGCGTTTGTTTTTTCCAGTTCCCCATCTTACTTTGCAGATCAGCCAGTTTCGTCATGGATAGCGATTCAGGATATTGGAAGGCTGTGCAATATTGGTCGCTTCAAAATGAAGGATGGGACAATTGATGGAAGGAAATGAATGTCGAAACTATTGAGACCTTTCGTTTCTCTCGCAGTTTTTGGCGTTCTCACTGTCACTCCAGTTTTGGCCCAGGAACATCAGGAAAGCATCGTCTTATCCGTTTCACCGAAAATAGTACGGTGGGCCGACGTCTATAAAGTACGACCGGAGCGAGCAGATGATCCTTATTATCATGTACGGGTCATTGAGCGGCTAACGGACTGGAAAGTCTGGCAGTTCAATGAGCTGGCCTTTCATATGGCTGTAACCCCGAGAGCATTGGAAGCGAGCCGCATCGACAAGAAGGCGAAAATCTACAGTTATAAGGACGTGGAGATTCGTAGCGCGTATCATCGGTGGCTGGATGAGCCAGCAACGCGATCCGAAGTTCCCGTTTGCGATACGGACATTTTGAGCTGCATTAAAAAATTACCACCGCAATAAACGAGGAGCCGTCCATGCAAGGTTTGATCTATGGCACAGTTCTTTCCGCATTGCTCTGCAATGCGGCCACCGCCGCAGATACTGGCGGCGTTGCCTTTCAAAATGAACTGGCGGCATGCGTGACGGTCAAAGCCTCAGAAACTGAGACGAAAACGAACCTCGTTTCAGTCAAAACCAATTTTCAATTATCCAAGCCAATTGGTGACTGCGGGTGCTTTTCGGCGCGGGCAGCATATATGAGCAGCGTCAATATAGGAGGCGTGCGAGAAGTATTGCAGCAAGGCGTTATCGTGATCAGTAAGAATGCAACAAAGTCTCTCGTTCTTGCGAGCGAACCTGGACTGGCCGCCAATCGGGAAATCCAGATCCAGTTGACTTGCGCAAGTCCAACATAGGTCATCATTTCGATATCGACTATACGTCAGCACCGTACCGAAAGGGCCCACAGTGCTTAGAAAATTTTTTTGGCGATTTTACTTGCAACAACGTTCGGCGTTAGTGGGATGATTAACGGCTGGCCCATAACAGCAATAACTTGCGGCATCATCGTGTTAATATTGATTGTATTCTTCTTTATTTTCGAGAATATGGCGAAAGAGCATTATACCAACAGCGATAAATGAAGGGACAGGTCGTAATTACTTCAAACTATTTTGGCCGGATTTGCGATGTCTTCACATCTGACGGTGGAGGCGACGAACACATCAAATTTGCCACGCTTAGGCGCCAAGTTTGTCGGTGAAAGTCCATTCAAGACCAAAGCCATAGCACTTCATTAGCTCCGCCAGCATCCGCTTTGTCGCCTTCCATCCTCGTGCTATTAAAAACTCCTGACATAATAGTGGCGTTGCGCCAATGGCTCAATTCCGCTCCAGTGTACCGCGACCCCATGTGAATGGAAGTAACTCACGCTCATACCCTAATGGTTGAGGTGGTATGCGAATATAGCGTTCCAATCAGAATGGAAGGTGAGAACAATGGCGCGACATATTCGGGAAAACAGTTTTCCCAGGGCCAATTCTGGATGAATACGGTTGTGCGAACTGAAAAGCGAGATAAAAAGGCTCTGACCGATCGAGCTCAAGCTGCCGCGCAGAACGCGGGGTTTGGAGTTTGGGATCGTAGTTTGCGTGTCAATCGTCACCATGATCGCGTCTGGATGATTACCGGTCTGGTCGCCGTGTTCGTTGCCCCCTTGCCTTTTCTGGCTGCTGGTTTCTGTTTGTCTGGTCCCTGGTGGGGCAAGCTTTTGAGCCTGAGTGTCGGCCTTGCTGTACTGGCGTTCGGACTGTTCGTATCCGCAGGTGTCGCTGCTCAGATCATGTCAGGCACTGGGCTTGCGCATTTCTTTGAGACCGGCCTCGTGTTGGAGCGCACGAAAGGGGAAATGCATGCTTCCCACTATGACGAAGTGAGCGTGGATTATGTAACCTGGACAGAGAGCACAAATGATGCGCCGCGAAAGCAGATCCGACTTTGGGTTAAAATGGCAGAGAGTCGGGTGGTCATGCTCGATGCAGGAAATGCAGCTGAGCACGCGAATGCGTCATGGATCGCGATGAGATTGGGGCTTTCTCCAACACCGCAGACCATTGAAGAACCGCGCCACATGCACCCAATGTGGTGAACAGGAAAGCTTATTGTTGCGCGTGACAGCTGTGTTGGACAGTGTCTGGCCATCGGCAGCAATTTGAACTGAGTTCTCAAACCTGCCGGTCTGGCCCCTTCCCCGACAGTTAGCCAACTTGTGTCAAAAAGGCTGCTTTGAGGCGAGCGTCCAATCGAACGACAGAAATACAAGCCGCTCAGCTGCCACAGTTTGGTCCCAGCCAAAGATAACTTCCCGACGCAACCGCCCGAAGTTTGCTAGTCTGCTTCCTATGCGAGATAGTAATACGCCCGGATCCTGGGTTGGAAAAGGATTGAGGGAGACGGCGCTCGTTCAAGGAGATTCACGTTAGAAAAGGCATGATATCTACGCCGTCGCCCGGAAACACAGTGATGTGCGGATGGTCTTGAAACATCCTTGCGGCGGCATCAGCCGTTTCCGCTTCCACGACTAGATAGCCGCAGTACGGATTCACCGCTTCGGTGACACCGTCCTTTGTCACACGCGTCGTCTTGCCCACCATACCGCCGCGATCAAGGATGAAAGCGGCATTGCGTTCTTCCCATGCCACCCATTGTGGTATGCCGGCCGCATCGACAGCATCCTGCTCGGCTTTGGACAGGCTTCGAAACGAAGCGAGGTCTTCGGGCTTCATAGTGTAAACAGCGAGAAATCGGGGCACCGGCGTTTCCTCCCTCTCCATTGAACGCTGTCAGTTTACATACTGCGCGTTGAAAAGCACACCTGTTGTTCGGAGGTGGACGTATGATCACGGTTGCACGGCCGCAATGCGGACTTCGTATCAGTCATGAGGACGATCAGAATGGCCCATCGGCTGACATTTCCCGCATGAGAAAGCAGCGGATGATTGGAAGCAAGCAATTCTTCGAAATGTGCCTCCAGCAACTAATGGCCTGTCTCTTCCAGGTGCGGATCGCTCAATTGTGTCTGGACTGGATACGAACCGCAAAACATCTCCACGTGCCCGCGGGGGCTCCCGAAATTTCCGGGTCGAGAATGATCTTGCTACGCGTATGGTCTGGAATCTCAAAATTCCTCAATCAATCCTTCGTATGTCTTGTTTATCTCTTTCACATCCCGCCGATATTCATCTACGATCCAGTCGCAAATATCGTCAATGATGAATTCGTTCGATTTAACCGAAGTCACCAAATCACAACGTCTTCCGGTTGAAACCACAACTGAATGAGACGGAACCAGCGAACCATTAGCTAGCAACGTCGACACGACACTTAGCCAGCCGATAGCATTGCCTTGTCCCATAAGTGCGGCCTGGACAACGACATTGTAATCGGAGAACTGAAGCTCCCGCGCTATCTCTTTGAGTGCATCTCCAGAATACAAATCAGCCCATCTGAACTGCGACCCACTGAGAGTAATCACCTGATTCAAACCCGACCGGGATTGTGTAGAATTTAAGTCGAACGCAGGAGATCGCACAGGCATCAGAAGCTCAGGCATGAGAGGGTAAACTCGATGCCGATCATCCACTTTCGGATCGAACCGCATCGCGATATCGGCGTCGCTAACCGGACAATCGAGTGGACCAATGATCAATTGCCACTGAATCTCTACATCTGGAAATGCTACCTGAAACTTATTCATTCTCGGCATAAACCAATGCGTAGCGAAAGCTCCTGAGACCGATATTCGCACCGTCAGTCGCTTCGTTTGTGCGATTTGCCTTATCCCGGTTAAGACACGTTCTATATTGGAAAAGCTTTTAGAGACTTCAGCAAAGAGATCACCCCCATGTTCCGTTAGTTCTGCTCCCGTTGGAGTTCGCTTGAAAAGTTGCATACCTAGATGCAGCTCCAATCGTCCGATAGTCCGGCTAACGGCGGGACTTGTTACTCCGAGCTCGCGGGCTGCGTTTGCAAATGTTCCGCACCGGACCGCTGCCTCGAAAGCTACAAGTGCGTTGAGGGATGGAAGAAGCCTTCGAATGTGTGACATTACAAAATGTAACCTCCGAGATGACTATTATTAGAATTGATGAAGTTGTCCCCGGCATCCCAAAGTGGCCAGACAGCTGGCTTTTGCCCGGAACAGGAGAGACAATTTTCATGGCCTTCGAAAATTTTAAAGTTCTGACTTTTGATATTGTGGGAACGTGTATCGACTTCGAGAAAGGTATTCTGGACGGTTTCCGCTCCGCAGGAGGAGATGCAGCAAAGACACTGACTGACGAGCAGATTTTCCAGCCCTATCTCAAAGCAAGAGAAAGATTTCCGGGACGTGCAAGTGAAGTCATGCGCGACGTTTATCTCTGCGCTGCAAAGGAACTCGGACTGTCGGATGACAGCGCTGCGGGTGACAAGTTCCATAGCCATTTCTTTGACTTCCCCGCATTCGAGGATTCTGCTGAAGCGCTCAGACGATTGCGCAGACACTTCAGACTGGTTGCCATGACTAATTATGATCGCGTCGGCTTCAGCGCAAACGCGAACAAACTTGGCAATCCCTTTCATGACAGCGTCACTGCTGACGACGCCCAGTATCCGAAACCAGATCCGCGTTTCTTTTCCTACAACCTTGGGCGCCAATCGGCTTTCGGGTTTAAGCAGGATGAAATTCTGCATGTGGCCCAAAGCCAGTATCACGATATTGGCGTCGCTAAAGAGCTTGGGTACAAGGTTTGCTGGATCGAGCGTCGACAGGGCCTCGAGGGCTTTGGCGGAACACCAGTTCCCAAGGTTGTGACGAAGCCGGATTTCCATTTTTCGACTTTGAGGGAACTCGCAGATGCAGTCGAAGGTGAGAGACAATAACTTGTAAGCAAGCTCAGGGTTTTTCCAAATGCGAAAATTCGCCCCCCCTAGATCATTGTGGCGTGAGACTGCAACGCCACCCCTCGACTGCAATACACTGGAGGCGGATATTGCGGCCGATGTGGTCATCATCGGAGGTGGATATACCGGGTTATCTGCAGCGATAAGAGCAATCGAACGTGGGTTGAAGCCTGTCGTCCTTGAAGCACAAGAAGTCGGCTTCGGCGCCTCTGGAAGAAACGGCGGGGTGGTATCGACGAAGTATCGTGTATCGTTAAACACCATGGCGCAAGCTCACGGTAAGCAAGTCGCTCAACGCATGAACGCGCTGGGTCATGCGGCGATGGATTGCGTTGAAAATTATGTCGAGCAGTTTCAGATCCGAAAGGCAAATCTTTCCAAAACCGGAAACATTCGCTGTGCGCATAACGAGACCGCATTCGCGATGCTCGTGGAAGAAGCAAAGACGACCCGGGGCGTATTCGGCGATACGAGTATCACCGTACTTAATGCTAATGAAGTTGCGAATGAGACGGGAAGCACGCGCTTCTTCGGAGGTGTTTTGAACTCCCATGCCGGCATCATTCATCCTCTCAATTACTGCCGAGGTTTGGCCAATGCAGTGCTCTTGGGCGGAGGCCTGATTTACGAGAACAGTCCTGCTCTTCGTATCATCGAAGAAGGTTCGGAAAGACGTATTTATACGAAAGATGGATCGGTCAAATGCAAACAGCTTCTGATCGCAACCAATGCCTATTCTGACATCACCTCTGTTACCAATGAGGTGCGAAAGACCATCATTCCGTTCAGGAGCGCAATCATCTCGACCGAAGCGCTGCCTACCTCTGTTTTTGACGACATTCTTTGCAACAATCGGAGCTACAGCGAGACGCGCCGAATGATGCGCTGGTTCCGACGCAGCGGAGACTGCATTCTTTTTGGTGGGAGAGGCGCATTCGGCAAAAATGACTCTGCTGCCGCTTATTCCACCCTTGCCAAAGCAATGTATGACACCTTCCCGCAGTTGAACGGATACAGGGTCACCAATCGTTGGTCGGGGCTTGTAGCTATGACTATGGACAGCCTTCCTCAAACTGGACTGATCAACAAGAATGTTGCGTTTTCGCTCGGCTACAACGGAACCGGCATTGCAATGTCGAGTCTTCTTGGGCGCTACGCGATTGACCTGCTGCAAGGCGAAAAGCCCGATCTGGCGCTGGTGCAGCGCCAGAAGCCAGAAGACATTCCTTTTTTCTCGATGAGAGCGCCAGCCGTTCGGACAGTAGCAGCATGGTATCAGCTGCTGGATAAAATCGGACGCTAAACACGCTCTCCAAATTCTCAAAGCGGACTGCATATTCTTATTGCATCCAACATCGCAGAGTGAACGTTCCGACTGGCCAGAGCATCTCCTATCCGATGAAGCTCAAAACCGGGTCTGTCGCGGACAGGTTGAGGCTTTACGTCAACCATGGCACGCAGATCGGTCACACCGTTGTTTGAAGAACTGGATCGAAGAGCCTCAAAAACCTCGTTGGATGGCACGCTCCCCTGCTCCACAACAACATGATCAACCACAACCGTTTCTGTATCCCGGTTAATGTCGTTCACAAGCGTTGCGACCAAGCGGTTGTCCTGGCGATGGACTGCCGTCAAACGCGTTTCAGTTTTGGGATATAGACCGAATTTTAGGAAGAGCTTTTTCCAGCGAACCCGCTCGGCATAAGTCAGCTCTTCGCAAATTTGGGCATCAATCGTGATAAATTGGACCTTGGCTCCAAGACCAATCGCCTTCTCAGCTGCCAAGGGAGCTGGATGTCGTCCGGTACCATCGATGACCAGTACTTCACCCGATAACTTCGACTGACCAGCAAGGATATCCCAGGTCGAAACGCACAGATCGCTTCCATGCAGAAGATCGATTTGAGGCATGCCGCCCGTTGCCAACAAAACAACATCTGGATTCAGCGATCGAATCTCATTTTCATCGAGATAGGCGTTTGTTTGAAGCGACACACCAAGACGATGGAGTTCGGCTACCCGCCACTCCACGATGCCCATGAGGTCACCGCGCCACGATCCTTTCGCCCCAAGAAGAAGCTGACCGCCGAAATCGGACGCCGCTTCAAACAACGAGACCTCATGGCCACGTTCGGCGCATATTCTGGCAGCCTCAAGGCCTGCGGGCCCGCCGCCAACTACGACGATTTTACGTTTGCCATTCTCTGTTTTCGCAAAAACTTGAGACAGGACCGTCTCTCTTCCTGTTGCCGGATTATGAAGGCAAGCAGGACGATGCGGCGACTGGCAATGCGTGGCCCCTACGCATGGCCGGATTTCGCTTTCACGTCCCGACGCGATTTTACTAGCAAGGTATGGATCAGCGATCTGTGCTCTTGTCATGCCTGCCATATCCATTTTGCCTTCACGGATAGCGTACCGCGCGGAAGCCGCATCCGAAATGCGCGCAGCATGGAATACCGGAATGTCGAGTTCTTGGCGGAAGCGCCCAACCGGCTCGACCCACGGTGCGAGTGGCGACCCCATTCCAGGCATAGCATCTTCGGCAAGTCCACGGGTCGTGTCCATCATGCCGTAGATTGCATTGAAGAAATCAATCCCGCCAATATCGCGAAGTGCCTGAGCAACTTTCAGGGATTCCTCAAAACCCATCCCGCCATCGGGCCCCTCATCGACGGCCATGCGAATACCAACGACGAAATCATCACCTACGGCCTTCCTGATCGCCTCATGCACCATCAGCGGAAAGCGCATTCGGTTTTCAAGCGATCCACCGAAGCGATCGGTTCTGCGGTTTGAAATCGGTGACAGGAATTGTCCGATCATGTGACCACCGGCATGGGTCTCGATGCCGTCCAATCCCCCCTCCTTACATCGCAGTGCCGCCGTGGCAAATGCCTTCACAACACGATTAATATCGTTCTCATCCATTTCTCTGGGTATACTGCGATGAAGTGTCTCCCGGAGGGGGGATGGCGCAATCATCGCCAACCTGTCGCCTCCATAGCTTTCACCGCGTCGGCCCAGATGGGTGATCTGACACATGAGCGCTGCACCGTGGCGGTGCATACGCTCGGCAAATTGCTGAAAATGAGGAATGATGTCGTCTGTTCCCACATTCAATTGTCGAAAAACATTCGGTGAATCGATATCAATATTGGACGATCCACCGAACATCGACAGCGCAATTCCACCTTTGGCCTTTTCTTCATGATATCGTTGATAAGCTTCAAGCGGCATTCCATTGACTTCCAGTCCACACGCATGGCTGGTGCTCATGATGCGATTGCGAAGTTCAAGGTGCTTGAGTTTCAGCGGCTGTAACAGTGGGTCATTTTTGACACTGTTGGAGGCTTGCTGGTACATCGCTTTTCCCTTTAGCTAATAGAAACCCGTTCACACCAAGCGGCCGGCTTGGTATGTTCCAGATGCTACTGATGATTGTCGTGTCGTTTTAAGTTTAGAATATCTGACTTAAGAACTGCTGGGTCCGAGGATCCTTTGCTGAGGTAAAGAACTCTTTCGGCGGAGCATGTTCTACGATAACGCCTCGATCTGTGAAGTAGATGTGATCGGCTACTTCGCGCGCAAAGCCCATTTCATGGGTAACCAGGATACAAGTCATCCCATCGGATGCGAGTTCCTTTATAGTCGCCAACACTTCCTTTACAGTCTCGGGATCAAGCGCAGCGGTAACTTCGTCGAAAAGCATAACGTCCGGACGCATGGCCAGACTTCGCGCGATGGCCACACGTTGCTGCTGGCCACCTGACAACTGACCCGGATATTGGTTTTCCTTGCCGGTAAGTCGAACTTTTGCGATCAAGGAGCGCGCTCGTTCCTCAACTTCCTGTTTTGGTTCGCGCAGAACCTTGATCGGTGCCATCATTACGTTCTGCAAGACTGTCTTATGCGGAAACAGATTGTACTGCTGAAAGACTATTCCAACTTTTCGCCGCAATGCGAGTTTGTCGAGCTTCGGATCATTCACCTCCTGTCCGTCAACGATTATCGATCCCTTTTGCACTGAGCTTAGACCATTGATGCAACGAATAAGAGTGGATTTACCCGAACCAGACGGGCCTATGATGCAGATCACCTCACCTTTGCGAACGTCAAGGCTGATCCCCTTGATAACTTCCAGATCGCCATATGCCTTGTGCACGTCCTTTAAAGAAACCAGAGGGCGCGCATCGATGTTGTTTTTAGACAGCATATCTTTTCTCCAGTTTCCTTGTCAGGAGCGCGATTGGATAGATGTACGCGAAGAACAAACAGAGTAAGAACAGGTAGAACGGAAAGAGAAACTCCGGCCGTCCGCCAGACGCTTCCATTGCAGCCTGCGCATTGGCAACTGACTCTCTTACGCTGAAAATCGATGCCATCGGAGTAGAGAGCGTGAGAAGCGCATACCAGTTCATCCAAGGCGGAATTGAACGCCGGAAACTCTGCGGCAGAATGATATTCCAAAGCGTTTGAACACGGGTAAACCCAAGACTTTCGGCCGATTCCCATTGTCCTGACGGAATGGAACGAACCGCGCCGCGGACGATCTCGCTTATGTTACCCATTACTGGAAGTGCGAAAGCGACCGTTGCTTTCATCCAACCCGGGAACGGTATTACAATCCCGCCCGGTAGACGAAAATCCTCAGGCATCATGTACATGGTGATAAAGAGAATGACGAGCCAAGGCGAGTTTCTAAGCAGATGCGTTACCAGACGGGCAACGGCGCTTACCGGCCTTAACAAACTGATCTGCATAAGACCCAGAAAGATTCCGAGAACTGTCGCCAAGGCCATCGCTAGAAAACTCATATAGAGGTTCAGAAAAAAGCCACGCAAGATAAAGGGAATCCAACCGAAAAGTATCTCGACTGCTGTTGGCGTTTCGGCATTCGTTGTTTGTGCATAAGCGATGCACAGCGACCCAAAAAACACGGCGAAGAGAATAATTCCGTATCGCAAAGAGAACGCGGTAGAAAATGCCGCTACTCCAAATTGCGAAGGAACGATTGTGAAAGCGCGCCTATTCATGTTCATACCCCGGAAGGGCCAAACGGCGTTCGAGTGCATGCAGGAACCAGGCAAGAATACTCACAACGGCCACATAGAAAAGGAAAAGCACCAGAATCATCTCAGGAACGTTGATGTTGTCCGACCAAACCTGATTAAGGACATAGGTCATCTCTGGAACGGCGATAACATAGGCGAGCGAGGTTGTTTTGGCCAAGCTCACCAGATTATTCGTCAACGCTGGTAGGCTAATCCGAAAAGCCAGTGGGAGTGTTACATACATATAGATTTGCCAGTTCGAAAAGCTGAGGCTTTCAGCGGCCTCTTTTGTTGTTTCAGGAACGGCTTCCAGGCCTGCCCGGAATATCTCGACGTTGAATGCCCCGCCAAAGATACCGAGCGAGATTACTGCCCACCCAAAGGAAGAAATGATAGGCTCATAATATCCCCCCATGTCCACGGCCGGTGTGAACGCACCCAGACCGAAATAGAAGAACAAAAGCTGGATCATCGGAGGTGTATTTCGAAACGCCTGGATATAGGCATCGACCGCCACGCGAATAATTGCGCTTTTTGACGTTTGTGCCCAAGCCCCTAAAACGCCGATCACTAGCGACAACAAGATGGAAAACGCCATGAGCCGCAGTGAAATCAACGCTCCTTCGAGAAAGCGGCTGAACTCGTAGTCGTCATAGAAGACAATAAAGTTCAAGCCCGCAGTCTCGTTCAGATTGCGGAAGAAACTTGATATATATTCGATCATCATCACTCCGAGCTACTGCTGATCAGAAACTACGAGCCTCACTCTTTTGGCTCGAGGTAAGCGGTATCCCAATGGAGTTTCTTATTTTGCTCAGTGAACCATTCAGACGGTGCAACTTTCCATTTCTTGGCAAGTTCAATCAGCGTACCATCAGCTTGCCAACGGTATGCCATGCCGGCCATGAATACGCCCCAGCCCTTATCTCGTTCTTCAAGAGGGACAGCTGCAGCCCAAGGGTTGTTATAGAGTGCTTGAACTGGCATCTCGTAATCCTGCCACTCCGGTGTCTCCAGATCAGCCATAATGCTGACGTCATCGTAGACCCAGGCAATGCAACGTCCGGCGCGCAGAGCTTCCTTACCCTCGGCATTTCCGGTAAATGCAATCAGCTTAGCTTTCAATTGCCGCTCGACTTGTTGGTTATAATAGTTTCCCTGCTTTCCGCACACTGGCTTTCCGGCAATATCGTCCCAACTTTTGATGACACCTTTCTTGGCAAGCAAGGTTGGTCCCGACGCCCAGTAGGCAGGTTCAATGATGCCGATGACTTTGCGACGTTCCGCGGTATCGTACATACCACCGACAATCAGATCGATCCGGTTCTGTTGGAGGAACTGCATGCGGTTCGCAGATGTAATAATCACAGGCTCGAGTTTGACACCTAGTGCATCCGAGACGCTTTTGGCGAGATCAACTTCGATGCCTTGGAGATTGCCGTCTGCACCAGGAAAAGACCAGGGCTTAAACGCCCCTTGCAAACCAACACGGAGAGTACCGCGCTCCAGGATTTCCTTCAACCGCTCGCCTTCGGCATGAGCTTCACTTGCAAAAAGCGAAATCGCCATAGAAAGCGTGGAAACTGCCACCAAAGCAAGATTTTGATGTCTGCGCGTACCCATTTCAGTTCACTCCTCTTTTTTGTTTCGTTATGATTTTGCAGGTTCTCCCGAACGGTGAATTTCCCGTTGGAATTGAAGAAACCTGTCTACTTCCCGCTCGATCTGTTCGGGCTCCCATCCTAGCAGATCGGCAATTTCATTGGCTGCATCTGTGGCAGTGGCCCGGTCTATGTGCCGCCCCCAACCGATGCCGCTGCGTGTATAGAAGATACCTCTCAGATCATGGGCGTGTTCGTGCGATACGTAGTTTCGAAACGATGGTGTGATCGCATCCGTGCCCAGCGGCGCATGCGTGCGTTGCATTTGGCTTTTTTGCCGATGGCGCCGTACAGGAGTGTTTGCATCTACCGTGGCCAGGAGCTCTCTTCCTGCACTCAGATGGCTCATGACCGGCCCGGCGGTCATCGCAAAAATTCCTGGGTAGCCCCTTCCCTTCAAATCATGGATTTGCCTAACTCTATCGCCGTCGGGGTTTTGGGGATTGAAGGTCAACGGTCGCACACCAGCCCAGGTAAATTCGACATTCCGTCTCGTCAGGTTGAGAGCGGGGAGAAGAAAATTGATTTCATCGAGTAGAAACTCGATATCGTCGTCATCTGCGCTAACGTTACTGGCATCAGATTCGAAATAGGTTTCCGTCGGACCAATATGATAAAGGTCCTCCTTGAACGGCAGACAATAAATAGGCATCCCCAATCTGTTGAGCGCCGCCACCCCGTGCCCATGGTAATATTCAGGCAAGCGAACAACGATATGGGCGCCCTTCGTCCCATGAATTAGGCGATCATTCTCTCCTCTGAACACGGGCTTTAGAACGTCGTCTATCCATGTTCCGGCTAGATTGAGAATAATCGGTGCAAATACACTGCTTGTTTCACGATCTGCAGAGCTAAGATCAACCTGCCAAAAACCCTCAGCGTTTTTTTCCTTAATGCTGGCGATAGTGAACAAACGAATATCAGCGCCGAGTTCTTCAGCTTCAATAACTGCATCGACGCAAAGCCTATCAGGCCAGTCAATTATATATTCGCGGTAAGTCGCTATAGACCGCAGTTGATTTCGATCTCGTAGATCCTTTGCTAGGGGCACAGAGGTGTCAAAGTTGCGTTTGTGCCGTTGGTACTCCAGTGGCAGACGGCCCGACCCGAGGCGCTTCAAGAGCGAAAATCCAATATCCAGGTGCCATCCACGCAACTCATCTGCTTCGTATAAGGGAAAGCACATTTTAAAGGGTTTGCATCGTTCCGGCCGGAGGCGCACCAGTTCTTCTCGCGCGTTCATTGCAGCACGAGCCATGGAAACCGCATTCTTCAACTTATAAGGTGACGATGCGAAAGTGCGGACCGGCTGCTTGGTCTCAAAGTATCTGAGACCGCAGTGCAATATTCTGGACGACCTGCTCGATGCGCCATTTGCGAAATCACCCATTTCGACAAGCAGAACCTTATAGCCAGCGGCGCAGAGTTCGCGGACAGCGCTGGTACCGTTAATACCGCCACCTATGACGATCACGTCATAACTTTGGTCCCGCGCAGTCTCCATGTTCATTTAGCTGTTCCCCTCCTCTGTGTCCGACGAGTACAACAGCTAATTCGGAATGCTCAAAATAGAAAAATCGGCCTCCATTATGCGGTAAACGCATAATGATTAGGAGCGGGGAAATTCCTGACACTTAACAATTTTTGTCAGTTAGAAATGCGGCAACTTCGCCAAGACTGCGTCTCGTTCGCTGAACAAAAGGTCTAGAAGTGCTTCCGACACGCGACTTTGTGGACGGGAATAGGGACGAAGTAGCGCCACATTGAAAGGTATTTTCGGCAGAAATGGCACCAATTTTACACGCTCATCCAGTTGGTGAATGGCTGTGTAAGGGTCTATTAACGCTACGCCCAGTCCAATTTTGGCAAATTCGTATGCGGCAGCGGAAATTGTCGTTTCATAAGCTGGGTCGAGTTTTTCACCTGACGCGCGGAACGCTTGTGTAATGATCGGGCCGGCAGCGGTGAATGAGGCGAACGAAACAAACGGCACGTTCCGAAGATCCGGCGGTTCAATTTTGTCACGGTTGGCTAGATGATGGTCACACGGTACCGCAGCAATATATGGGGCATCGCTGAAAACTTCTGTTTGGAAGCCGGATCTGCGGAATGGGAGTTCAGCTAGACCGAAATCTAGTTGCTGTGACGCAGCCCACTCTTCGATCTTGGCAGAAAGACGTATATTCAGCTGAACACGTGTCTGCGGCCAGTTGGCTTTAAACTTCTTTAGCGCCTGGGGCATGAAACTTATCCCAAGGGCAGGCATAACAGCGGCAGTAACGCGACTGGTCTCACCTTCGGCAACCGTTGCCGCAAAATTTCTCAGAGAGTCGAGAGACGTATAGGCTCGATCGATTTCATCCAGAAGAAGGTGCGCAACCGATGTCGGGGTAATCAGTCCTTTTCTGCGCTCAAATAGAGTGACACCCAATTCGGTCTCAAGCTTATTCAGAAGCCGGCTGACGGCTGGTTGACTTCTCCCGATAAGTTCGGCAGCCGCACTCACCGTTCCAGTTAACATCACTGCCCGGAAGGCTGAAAAGTAGATGAGGTTCATCCCCACTTCCCAGTTCTGTTTCCCTGGCTTTTTCATCAGATATCATCCCGACATTTTAGTTGCGGCACACACTCGCCTACAACAGTGTCAAGGGCAAACGAAAATAGTGGTAATAACCACACTAAAAGCTTGGTCCCTGCGGCCAACTCAACGACAGCAGATCGCACCTCACCCCTCAGTATGCAGTATGACGCCGTTTAACCGATAACCGCCCAAAGATGTTCCTTCATTTTAGCTTCATTCAGTTCAACTCCAAACCCAATCTGTTCGGAGACTGGAAGACTCCCATTCCTGGCTTTTTCTTCAAAGGATACGGTAGCCACTTCGATATATCCGGGTATGTCAGCCCAGTAAGGGAAATGTTCCTGAATATAAAAATTGGGCAAGCATGCGCTCAGGTGGGTTGCGATGTTTGCCGCAACAGAACTTCCACACACATGCGGTTGAACCTTCAATCCGTAAGCGTCAGCCATCGCCGCAATTTTATGAACCTCAGCAAAACCGCCTGCATTACCTATGTCCGGCTGTAATATGCTGATCACGCGCTTCTCAAGAAGATCACGGAAACCATGTCTGAGATAGTGCCTTTCCCCGGCCGCAATCGGAATATCAATTAATGGAGCGACTTGAGACAATGCACCGAGATCACCCGGATCAGTGATTTCCTCCACAAACTCGATATCATATTCTTTGGTGCGCTCGCAAAACCGCACAGTATCTGCGACAGAAATTCCACCACCGAAGTCAAGCATCAGTCTTATATCTGGTCCCACCGCTTTTCGCACATCGCGCACTAACTCGATTCCAGCAGTAACGGCATCGAAATTGTCAGAATATCGTCCACGTGGATGTCGCAACGTCCCGTTCGGCTGTATTTGAGCCAGCGGATACATTTTCAGGGCATAATGACCATCGTCGACTGCATCAGCAGCTTTCCTGATCAGATCTAACTTAGATTTAGCTCCGAAGTACCAACCGTTCGCATAATAGTTCAACTCATCGCGAATTTTCCCGCCAAAAAGTTCGTATACAGGCACATTCAAGGCCTTGCCACGAATATCCCATAAGGCTTGCTCAATGGCGCTCATCCCTGCACATGCTATTCCGCCGGGGTTCTTTAGCCAGAACGTCTGGTCATATATATCCGAAACGATCCGGTTGATGGCCAGCGGATCGCCCCCCAGCAAAAACCGTTCGCTCAGGTCTGTAATCATGCCAGCTGCGGCTGTACCGCCACTTCCATATGAAATGGCGGCCTCACCTAATCCTGATATGCCTTCATCTGTGTGAACTTGCACCAGAACCGGCTTCAGGCCCTGTCCACGCACATAGTAAACGTTGACTGACGTGATTTTCATTTTCCATATCCACTGCAAGAGAAACCCGTGTCGCACGCGTCTTCAGTTTCAAGCCTGTGTGACCATCAAGTGGAGGAATCCCTAACGCCTATTCCGCCGGGACACCGGCTCGTCGCAGTTTCAACCTGAATTCCTCCAGCGTTCCTTTATATTCCCAGGTCTGCACTGTGTTGTGAGGACATTCGATAAAAATATAATCTTCAGTAACAGATAGAATTCTAGAGACATTGATAAGTTTCTTTACAAATTCACCTCCGTCTAAATCATCGACAACAGGTTTCCTATCCTCATCGTATCCATGATATACTTTCGAAGATTTTATTTCTGCCGTTATATATGCCATCAATTTATATCCAATTTTTGCTTATTGCACTCTGCAGATGAATGATACTTCGTCATACATGCGCGATGTCGAAAACAGAAATCGAAAGTATGCTTTCCGGTATGTCTAATTTGCATACCCACTCTCCAGCGGGAAGCCGTCTGGGGTTTAGTTCAAGAGTTAAGAATTTTGGCTCTCCCCCCACTGAACACAGTCCTCTCACATTGAAAGGGATCGAACCTGCGACAGCCCATTGCTTGGCGATCTGAATGGGGCCAGAAAGAGACTGGAAGCTTTCGAGTACATCCCATTGCAGAACTGCCTTTTGTTTTTTCCCGGCAGTTAGTTGGGATCTAGAAACCGACCAGCAGGTACTGGCTCTTGTTAACCCTCTTTGCAGGTAGCTTTATTCGATTCAGATAAGCAGGCAGAAGTTGCGTCTTGGTAAACTTCATTGGTATCTGTCAAAGCCTCCCGGCAAATCGAAATTTAGGTGTGGGGCTGAAGTTTAAGCGCAATGATAAAGACACTGACTTATGCAATTCGGCACCAAGGTCCATGGAAAGATACGCTTCCGCTACATTTTCGGTTAACCGAGTGACCTTAATCGCAAAACCATCATCTAGCTCATGGTGTTCTGCGGTTTGAGATAGCCAAGCTGTGATTGGTACGCTTCTCGTCCGCAGCAGCGCGGCTGCATTTTATCATTCAACCACATAACAAGGCGTCGATTACTGGCATCGGTTCTGCATGTTTAAAGCGGCCATCAACATAGGCTTGATCGTGAAAGCACCATTAGCGGCCTTTTCAATCAGAATTCGAAGATACCCACCAGCGGAGTGGATTTGTTCATAGCGCTGCAGAATATAGGCAATTACAATCGATGCGTTATGGATTCCGAGCGTTTTCTTTGCGAGATCGTAGAGCTTTCCATCGATACCGAGGAAGGCGCGTACTTTCTCTGCTGTATCGGATAAATCTTGCCAGTGTCGGATAGATGAGATGGCATAGGCGGTGATTTCCGGACATGAACGAAGCACCATGTCGAGCGAGATGACAGGTTCAACGGTTACGCTAGTGATTTCAGTTACGCGCTGGTCGATAAATTCAGACGTTGTCTTTTCAAGATGGGAATCTGGATTTGATTCAATTTGCTGCCGCTCATTTTGAGATTCATTGCCGCTCAAAATTTGAACATTTTCATGAAGTTTCAATGTGTTATCGATATTCATACGAATATTCCGCAATGCCTCAACGAGCATGGCGAGCTCTTCACGGTCTGCACGGCGCGGAATGCTTTCTACAATGGAGCGGAAGCGATGATTAATGTCGCGCCAGTCTCCGGCAAGTTTCTCCTGAACGGCAAATTCGACGAGCTTTGTAATATCGCGGCGCAGCAATGTCAGGCGTTCACGCATTTCGCGTAATGCGGACTTTTCAGCCCTCACCCGTTCGGCTGCTGTTTCCAGTTCGGAAGCACGTACCAAGAGCGGTGCCAGTGAGAAACCGAACGCGATTTGCACTTCTCCACCCTTGGCACGGCGCGCATAGCGTTTACCATTTGGGCTATCCTGACGGTGAATAAAACCGGCATCGACGAGTGCTGCCAGGTGACGGCGCAGGGTAGCGTCCGCCATTCCGTGGGCGCGTAGTGCCAGTTGTTTATTTGACGGGAATACGATCAAGCTGCTTTGTTCGCTCAGCTCTGTTTCCGGATAGAATGACATCAGCGCGGAAAGAACCGCGAGAGAACGGTCATTTAGACCGAAACAGGCCTTTGCTTCACATAACCAGCGATGCAGCTGCCATTTATCGACAACTGTCCCCGGCGCAATCTGTTTTGTGTTCTGCTGACTTGCCAACAAGGCAAGCGTCATCGATCGACTGCCAAACGGCGTCGAGGCTAACTGAATCTCCATTTTCCTTCACCTTCCACAAGGCAAAAGAAATCAACCCGCCGAAATGACGCTAATTACACTTGACAGTGATTCGTGGATTTGCGATTCTCTAGCTGCTAAACCAATGAGAAGGGCTTCCATACGGCGACGTTTGGGGGCCTTTTCTTTTGCTGTCTCGTTCCTCTTCCTGAACAGTTTCGACGCAAATACGCTTACTATTTGTTTTTACGCATGTCTTAATTCCGACTTTGATTACTCTTTCGGAATTAGGGCTACACAATTGAACCGCAGCAAAAGCTTTTGGTCCGTACGCTTACTCACTTACTTCTCCTCGTTCTGAAACGACGCATAAAGCTGGTCCAGATTGCGAGAAATCCAATCGGCAAAACGAGGCCCGTTGGCTGCACCAAGCGCCAATGTAGCTGATTTGCCATTCTGTTTGATAATAGCGCTGACCGACTTGTCCGAGGCCGTCCAGTTGGCTCCGGGACGCAGAGCCGCTTTGGTGACAGGCTTCTTCTGCCTTCCGCCTTTCAGATAGCCGTAAAGCTGTTCAAAACGGTCACCTGACGATGCATTTTCAAATGCCTGCGTCGCCAGAAGTTCTTCTGCAGCATCCTTTTTGCCGGGTATCTCGATCAGCTTGCGCAGTTCCAGCCAGCGGTCACGTCCGATACCTTTTGCTGGTCCAATTGCCAGAAGAATGTGTTCGGGGATGGCTTTTGGAATGGTCAGCATTTTCGATAGAGTCTGATAATCGACTGTCAATGCCGCCTGTATGGCGTCACGTTCGAAGCCGAGCATTTCAAGGCGTGCTGCAAAGAAAACGCGCTCGATGAAGCTCAGATTTGCACGTGCAGAGTTTTCCTGACCTTGGCTGAGAATATGTTCCAAATTGGCGAGAGGCTTGATGACAGCCTTAACCTTGAGACCAAGTTCGCTGGCAACCCGTGCTCGGCGATGACCAAAGACGATCATATAGCGGTTACTGGTCTCGGGATGCGGACGAACTAGAATAGGGGTGTCCTGACCGCGCTCGCGAATGGCTTCCAGAAGCTCCAGATAATCTTCGTCATTTGCATCAGGCAAACGATCAGCCACGAAGGAAGCATCCAGATCATTTGGATCAAGCTCGACAATTGTTTCACCATCAAGCTTCTGGGCGGCCTGCTTTGCCAGTTCGTCAATTGATGCGGAAAGAGACTTGGCGGCACCGAACCGACGCGATACGTTGTCGACCGGCTGCGAGGTCTGTTCGGCCGCCGGTTCGTCCCGCATAACGCTTTCGAATATGTTCTTTCTTGCCATTCTCTCGTCCTCAACCGGTCAGAGACCTGATTTTATTCAATATTCGCCGCTTTAGACGGCAGTCTAGCGCCCCCATGCCTCGTGAATGAGGCTGCGAATTTCAGCATTGACCGCTTCCATGGCTTCCATGGCGCGATCATAGGTACCGCGATTCATCGATGAACGATCGACCTCATAAAGCGTTTGCTTGGTAAGGCCGGCATCAGAAATCGCAGTTGATTTCAGCATCTGGTGCTTCAGCATATGTGAGGCGAGCATGCTCTGCATGAAGCCTACCATTTGAGCCTGGGGAACATCGGTCGGCTCGTAACGAGTGATCAGATAACGAAACCAATCGAGTTGCACTGCGCCGCCTGCTTGGCGAACTGTTTTCAGAATATCGCCGAGCATGAGCAGAAACTGTGACATCGACATAAGGTCGAGCATCTGCGGATGGACGGTAATGAGCACTGAGGTTGCCGCCGAGAGTGCTGTAAGTGTGAGATAACCGAGCTGGGGAGGGCAGTCGATAACTACGACATCATAATCGCTGTCTACGTCAGACAGAGCCTGCGCGATACGGTTCCAGAATGTTTTCCCCTCACCGCCATTTTGCATAGCAAGCGGTGTATCATACTCATACTCCTGCAACTCCAGCATCGCTGGAATAATATCAAGCCCTGGGAAGTTAGTCCGGCGAATAACTTCACGAATAGGCTTCTTTTCGGAGTCGTAACGAATTGCTTCATACAGCGACGGAAAATCATCGAGTTCTGGCTGAATACCATGGAGAGCCGAAAGTGAAGCTTGCGGATCGAGATCGATTGCAAGTACGCGATGGCCTGTCAGTGCCATATGTTGGGCCAGATGCGCAGCCGTCGTAGTTTTACCGGACCCGCCCTTGAAGTTGACGACTCCGATGATCTGAAGTTTTTCATTGCCGCGACGATGCGGAACATAGCGCTTTACCTCGGCGCGGCCATTCTGATCGAGCCACTGGCGCAGTTCCTGGATCTGTTCGACACTATAAGCCCGGCGACCGCCTGACAGAATTGTAGGCTCGACGCCTTTGCCTTCCAGATGTAGTTTCTTGAGATTGCTGGGAGAAACACCAAGGAAATATGCAGCCTCGGCCATAGAAAACTGACGCAGCATGCTCTTGCGTGCATCCGGCGGAAAGTTTTCGTGACGCAGCAGATTGAGCTTGCGAGAAATTTCGCGCCCTTGCGATAGTATCATGTCGTCAAACGACAAAGCTGCTGCTGAATTTGCGGTATTCATTACTTGGGATCCCTAGTGACGGCACTGGAACTGATACCGCCTAAATACCGTCATTATGTCCGATTCTTATTCTACTGCAAGAGGCAGGCTAATTAACAAAGAGTTAGTGCCAGCATTAAAATTAAACAAAATTTTATCGATTCGCCGGATGGTGCTCTATCTATTTGTTTTTGTGTCGTTTTCTGGAAAATAGACGGCCGTCTAAAAAGTAGAGGCTTTGTCTATATGGGAATTTCAATCGAGAAGAGTCTGTTTCAACAAGAGAATGAGGCCATTTTCCAGTGGAGTAGGGTGTCTGAACTGATTCTCAGAAAGTGCATTCGCGGCCATCATTGCGATACCGAAATGATGGCGATCTTAGCCTCAGTTCTCTAAAAAATGGCCGCCGTATTGTTTCGGTCCCGTAAGAGGTCGAGATGGTTTGGATATGAAGATAGGGTTCAGACGTCAATTGTTGGCGAAATGAAGCCCGATGCGTTGTCGCGTGCTCAGTGCTCTTTCGCGTGATGTAAGCGGAAGCTTGCTCTCGGTCTTTGACTGCAGCGTATGCGTTTGAACAGTTTGCCTGGTTGGAGATCAGCTTTGGACAGCCAATTATGCGGGTTGCTTACGCATTGTACGCCAGTGCAACTTAACAGCCGCATACTGGCCCAAGCTCACGATGCAGCTCTCATTTGTACGAAGTCGCACGAGTTACGAAGTTGAAGTAGCGTGACGGAAGCGCGTGCAATGCGTTCTAATACTCATACTGTGAGGGCTAGGGGCGCCTCTCGAAAAAAGGTCCAAAGAACCTCTTTTACAGAAGGGAGAAGCCGAGTTATGCTCGGCTCGTTATCGAGTCTAATGCCGATTCTTTTTTACTTGCCGATTTCGTTAGTGCGGGGCAGGACTGTCTAGAAGGCTGCGCAACTATATGAGCCTGTTGGTTGTCGGGGCGTCCTATCCTTAGGGGATGGATTTCTTAACCAAATTAGGGTAGCATCGAAAATGTAAAAAGGTTTCGCTAACGCTGCTGCATCGGAACCTTCCCTCGCACCAAATACTCCTCCCGATAGCGAATTCTAGTTGTCAGCCAGACGAAAGCTAAAGCTTGCTTTGCTTTAGTTTCGCCGAAAACGACTATGTTTTTCAATGTAATAATAGGGGCAATCTCGAGGTTCCGCGAAGGGTGCAGAAGTAAGCGGGGCATATCCGTTGGCGGTGCCATTTTGTTGTGCAGTTGCACGGTGAGTTGCAATCTACCATAATTCCTTTTGCCCAAGAAGGTCGTATAGATTGCACGATGAAGAAGACGCCGATTACCGAGCTCGATATTGATAGTCTTGATGAAGCCACGCTGATGGAATTGAACCGGCACATCGTTGAACGATTGCAGTTTCTCCATCAACAAAAGACAGCCGCTGTGCTGCAGGAGATCAAGATCGGCAGTGGCGTGATGTTTGAAGGGCCAGATGGTACGATGGTTCGAGGCTTTGTTATTCGTCGCAATCGCAAGACGGTGACGGTGCACACGGATGACGACAAACAGTGGAATGTTTCACCATCATTACTGAGCGTGACAGGTGGTCATATTATGGATGAAGCACCAGCAAGAGCAGGTCGGGTGGTGCCTTTCTCAAAGCCTGGCCGTCGTAAGTAAGTGGGATCAGGCCTTGGCGATAATGAGGCCTGCAAGCTCCGGAATGGCTGTTTGTTGACTGGATATACCAAGCCGGTCGCCGAGATAATGCCAGAAGGAAAGCCGAAGCTTTTTGCAGGTCTTCATAAGGCCCAGCATGGTATCGCGGGCAATGCGCCCCTCTTTGCTCATTGTGCCACCCGAGATCTTGCGTTTGGTGACGCAGCTGCGCAGATCGCTCTCGGACGCGTTGGTGTGCAACGGAATTTCCGGGCGTTCGAGAACCTTGAGCAGTTCTTCCTTGCGGCGTAGCAGGCGTGCCAACAGCTTGTCCAGCTCCACACAACCCGTCCGGATAGAGAAGATGCGGTCAAACCGTTGCCGGAAAGCGCTGATTGATCCTGGTGAGGGGCTCTTCTGCCTGAATGCCTTGAGCGCCTTGTAGAAGCTCCAAATGAGATCGCGTATATTTTCCACCCACCGGACGTGCTGTGGCGTCGCCGGCATCAGCTTTTGCAGCAGTCGCTCCGCATGCACCCAGCACAGCGCATGATTGCCAACCCGGAACTGGCCGGCATCGTCGGAGATAATGACGGCATTGCCCAGCAGGCCGTGGTGGCGAACAGAACCCCAGATGCCCGCTTCCGCGACGGCCCGAACCATGTCCTTATCGAAGATGTCGACACCTTTTTGCGCCAGGTGTTCCAGAAAGGGGACCTGGTTGCAAAAGCGTTGAGGTGTGCGTGTTTGCAGCCTGGCGATGACTGTCGGATCCACGCCATGTCGCGTCTTCAGATAATCAGAAGCAGCATCGTTAAGCACATAATCCTGGTAATTGCCGCGCAAGAGCGACAGGAAGTTCAGGCGGGATTTTGTTTTCGTGGTGCGAAAGACGGTAAAATGCTCGCCGCCAATATGGGTGGTATAGAAGTTATCACGCGCATGACGGGCCCCGGTGTCATCGACCGTTACATAGGCTTCCGACACCAGGCCAGCATGCAGAACGGCAGCATCCTCAGCAACAAAGCCATCCAGCCCCCTAGTGAGCAAACGCACAACCTGGCGTTTGGAGATGTCCATGCCGATGTCATTAAGCAGGGTCGACAACCGTTGCGCTGTGACCTGACCTTGCGCATGCAGCATCAGGCAGAGCCGCCTGAGGTTTGGGCCATAACCACCGACGATTCCGGCAGGTAGCGGCGCAAGAATAGTCTTACCGTTCGGAGCAACCCAGCATTCGCGCCGGTAGTGAATAACCTCAGCGCGCAAAACTATATCGCGCACGTAATAGCTCTTGTAGCCCTTGAAGCGTGAACCGTCCGGAACACGGGCATGAAAAACCACATCCCGATCAACGCGCTCGACATCCAGTTTCGGTCCACGCGGCTTCTTCTTGCCCGCCTGCTTGTCCTGAGCTTTCGCGTCCGTTGCCTTATCCATGCCCGACGGTTTGAACGGCGGCCGTGGCGGCAGGTTTTTCAGCCGAGCAATCTCATCGCGAAGCAGTTGGTTCTCGACTTTAAGCTGGGTGTTTTCCAGACGAAGCTCGGCATTCTCCTTACGGAGTGCTGCATTCTCAGCTTCCAGTCTCTCAAGCCGAGCCTCTGCATGTTCTGCTTTCTCAACCAGACCTGTGACCAGACTGCGCAACGCATTCAGTGAAAGCGTATCAGCATGCTTGGGCGAGGGAAGCGTTCTCTTCGGCATCGCAAAAGAGAATCATGATTTGCCAAAATCAGGAATCCCATAGGCATGAAATATCGATGCGAAACTCGCGATATGCACAGTGTTTGATATTTCTGACTTCGACTCAAAATCAAAAGAACTGCCAACAAATATGCCCCGGTTACGGTGCAGAATACGTTGGTCGCTCGTCATTGTTTTGCGAATGTTCCTGTCCAGTTGGCAGAAGTGCTTCCCAACTTTATGAGAAAACCCGTGTAATGCGACGATCGGATGCCATCAACCGACGCAACCGCAACCGAATTGCGCATACTCAGTTACCAAGAGCGCCAAAGCCCTACGTAGATTGGATCAAAGCTCAAGAGGCGGGACTGAACTGCGAGTTTTGAGGGCGGGATGTTGATATTCCCTGCTCAGATCACAGTGACGGGCTGGTGACGCGACGTCACTGTGATTATGCAAAGTAACCGGTACGTTAAATGAGCAGCTATACCGCGGTCCTGGGGCTATTTCTCACCATATGTCGGTTTGCCGTCCAGGCCTTTGGTCCATTCATAGACAACATAATCTGGTCGGGTAATATCGCCTTTCTCATCATAGCTGATCAGGCCGATAACCGTTGGCCAGGGGCCACTTGATTTAATTGTCTCGGCAACTTTCTGCGCATCGTCGGCAGAGCCAAGTTTGGTGATGGCCTGTGTGATGATCTGCATCGCGGCATAAGAATAGAGCGTATAAGCTTCCGGTTCAAAGCCCTGAACGCGATACTTTTCAACAAGGTCTTTTGCTGCCGGGTTCTTACGTGGATCGGGCGCAAATGTATTTAATGTGCCTATAACCGCGTCGCCAGCAATCGAAGCAAGCTCATTGGAGACCATGCCGTCGCCCGAAAACAGGGTGGCCTTTAGCCCCTGATCCGCAGACTGACGCATAATAAGTCCGGCTTCAGTATGGAGACCGCCGAAATAGATCAGCGAAACGCCGGACTGTTTCATCTTGCTGATAAGAGCTGAGAAGTCCTTGTCACCCATGTTGATGCCCTCATAAAGGACTTCCTTGATACCAGCATCGTTCAGTACCTTCTTGGCAACATCGACGAGCCCGACGCCGTAAGGCGTCTTGTCGTGAATGATCGCAATTTTGGCATCTTTGAAATGACTGGCGATATAGTCGCCGGCGACTTTGCCCTGCTGATCATCGCGACCGCAGGTGCGAAATGTGTTCCAAAGCTCGCGTTCGGTATACTGCGGATTGGTGGATGCCGGAGAAAATTCGAGTACACCATTCTCGGCATAGACCTCAGAAGCAGGGATGGAAACGCCGGAATTATAGTGACCGATTACGTATTTGACACCGTCGGCAGCAAACTTGTTGGCGACGGAGATGCCCTGCTTAGGGTCGGAAACATCATCGCCGATCTCAACCTTGATTTTGTGGCCGAGTATGCCGCCTTTTGCATTGATATCGTTCGCCGCCTGTTCCGCGCCTTTTTGAAACTGGGCCCCGAAAGCGGCATTTGGGCCGGTGATCGGGCCAGCTACACCAACCACGATGTCGGCCGAAGCGACGCCAACCAGAGAAAGTACGACTGACAAACTTATTGCCGGAAGCAGTAACCGTTTCATGCAAGTCTCCCATTAAATTCGTGGGCATCAACAATGTCCCTGCCTGCGCTGCCCGCATGCGCAGATTTCCCTTGTTTTCAGGACCTTTGGGCCGGGTGGCGCGGGTTAGCGCGTCCCCCGGTCAAATGCTTCCGCAGTTACCCCCCTTTTTTTAAGTTCGCTGCGGGCAATCTTTTCCGTTGGTGTCCGCGGCAACGGTCCGTCTGTAAGTTCGATATAACGCGGGGTCATATGGCGCGGTGCCTGAGCACGAAAATGCTCCACCAGTTCCGCTGGTGTCAGTGCCGATCCCGGTCGGCGCATGGCCACCAACATGATGTCTTCTTCGGTAAATTCGGAGGGAACGCCATAAGCGGCGCTTTCGACAATGTCAGAATGCGCCTCAGCTACTGTCTCAACCTCGAAAGCGGAGATGTTTTCGCCGCGTCGGCGAATTGCCTCGTTCAGGCGATGCTTGAAATAGAACCAGCCGTCTTCATCCCGATAACCGGCATCGCCCGAGTGATACCAGAGATTCCGCAGCGTCTGGAGGGTTCTGGCTTCCGCCCGATAATAACCGGAGAACATATACCAGTTCTGTTTCGGTCGCGAAACGATTTCCCCCACCACACCAGGCCCAACTGGCCGGTCGTGCTCATCTACAATTGCTACCTCCCAATCGGGGTGAGGTTTGCCGCATGAACCTTCGCGGGTTGTATCGGGGGTATCGAGCGTCACGAAACTGGTTTCGGTCTGGCCGTAACCGGTAACCAGTTTGATAGCAAAGCGTTGCTCGAACGCGGTTTTGTCAGGAACCATCGGAATACATTGACAGACCCGAAGGGGATTACTGCCATCATCGGCGTTTGGTTCTGCCCGGGCCAAAATGACACCCATGGCACCGAGTAAGTTCGTTGCAGTGGCACCGCTGGATCGGACCTGATCCCAGAAGCGAGATGCACTGAAACTTTCAACCAGCGTGGTCTGTGTTCCGAATATGAGCGGTAGATAGACGCCAAACATCTGGGCATCAGTATGGAAAAGAGGCAATGCGCAGAAATAGCTGTCGACGGCGGTATACCCAAGATTGAGTGCCATCGCCATGGTCCAGCAATAGCAATGATGGTGCGACATCAAAACGCCCTTGGCAGGACCGGTTGTGCCTGACGTATAAAGGATCGACATAGGATCAGAATAGTGGATATCGACTGGTTCGAATTGTTCCGGTTGGTCCAAGCACTCGTCAAAAGTGACAATATGCTTGATTGTCACGCCAGCCGTCCGTGCCGCCTCAGCGTTCGCATTTATCAGAATGAGTGTCTCGATTGCGGGCAGCTCGTCTTGTATTTGGGCGATGTAGCTGAGCCGCTTTGCATCGATAACCAGCACCTTCGCGCCGCAATTGTTCAGATTGTGACTGAGCAGTTCGCCTTTGAGTTCGGGATTGTTGGGCGCTTCGATTGCACCCAGTTTTGCAACTGCAAACCAGACAGCTATAAATTCCAAACAATTGGGTAGCGAAAGCGCTACGCGGTCCGAACGCTCGACGCCAAGTGCGCGCAGACCATTGGCAAGCTGGTTCGAAATGCGGTGTATATCCCGAAAACTGGCTTTTCGGCCACAGATGTCGATAAAGGGTTTGTCGCCGAGCATCTCTGCTTGATGTGCTAGAATTTTGTGTAGAACCCGCATCTCGATATTGCTGTCGCACTGGCTGGGAAAGTCCGCCTGAATAGGGGTATGATCCATCGTCAACCCCATCTGCTCGCGCGTATCTGCGCGTCAGGGGATAGAAAGCCAGAAACCGTAGCGCGTGTCTCGCGTGCCATGGCCTGCTCGAGCGATGAGTGGAAACCTTCGTTGATTGCCTCTTTGATCGCGGCTACCGAAACTGATGGGCGGTCAGCGATTTTTAACGCAAGCGCCCGCGCTTCCATGAGAAGTTCTTCGTCTCGAACGACTTTCCAGGCAATGCCCACCTGAAGTGCCTTGGCAGCATCGTGACGCTCACCAAGAATAATGAGTTCCTTTGCGGCTTGAGGGCCAATGTGCTTGGTCAACAAGGCGGTTACGCCACCGGTGACAAAGAACCCATAAGTGACTTCAGGAAAAAACCAGCGCGCCGTTTCTGCAAAGATCCGGAAATCGCAATTGATTGCCCATTCGAGTGCGCCTCCGACGCACCAGCCGTGAATAGCAGCGATGACTATTTTTCTCGATCCCATGATCTTTAAAGTGATCGCCTGAATGGATTCGACCCACGCTTGCGTAGCACCAGCTGAGGCAGTCTGATTGTCGAGTTCCCGAAGATCATCGCCTGAACAAAATGCACGCCCTTCACCGTGCAAAATGATAACGCGTATCTTTTCATCTGGCTCAATGCGATCCAGAGCCGCCGCAAGATCATTGACCAGTGACTGATTCATAGCGTTTAGCCTGTCGGGTCGATTGAGCTTGACCCAGGCAATGGCGCCATCCACATGAACGACAACAGTATTTCCCATTTTGTTTCTCATACGATCATTGGTTCGTCGTAGGCGCCCCAGGTGTCACGCAATGCGTGGCAGATCTCGCCCAGCGATGCCTTGGCCTTCACAAGCTCAATGGTTATTGGCAAAAGGTTCACGTCGTCGGATTGCGCTTGCGCAACCAGTTCCGTCAGCAGGGCATGAATGCGGGTATTGTCACGGCTTGCGCGCACGACATTGAGACGGTCAATCTGAACCTGGGTGCATTGTTCATCATAGGGATGAATGTCGACATCGGCGCTGGTGGCGTTATCATCGACATAACGATTGACGCCGACCGAAACTTTTTGGCCTGTTTCGATTTTCTTGAACGTAGCATACGCGGAATCGGCCAACTGCTGCTGGAACCAGCCTTCTTCGACGAGCTTAATCGCGCCGCCGCGTTCATCAACCTTGGCTAGAACCTTCCAGATTTCTTCTTCCATATCGTTTGTTAGACGTTCAACGAAATAGGATCCGCCCAGAGGGTCAACCACTGAAGTTACATTGATCTCATCGCGAATGATCTGCTGCGTGCGGATCGCGAGTTTCATTGCTTCCTCGGTCGGAATGGCGAAAGCTTCATCCAGACCGTTGGTATGCATGCTTTGGCAGCCGCCCAGAACTGCGCCCAGCGCCTGAATTGCTGTGCGCACCAAGTTGTTCTGGTGTTCGACTTTTGTCAGGCTCATGGCGGCTGTTTGCACATGTACACGCAACCGCATTGATTCAGCTTTCTTTGCGCCGAAGCGTTCAGCCATCAGTTTGGCATAGACGCGTCTTGCTGCGCGGAACTTGCAAATCTGTTCGAAGAAATCCTGCTGGCTGATGAAGAAGAAAGAAAGGCGCGGCGCGAAATCATCGATGTCCATGCCGGCGGCAATCACTTCTTCGCAATAGGCTGTGGTGAAGGCCATGATGAAGGCGATCTCCTGGATCGCATTGCCGCCGACGTCCGAAAGGTGATAACCGCTGAGACTAATCGGATTGAGCTTGGGCGTAGTCTTGGCGCTATACATGATCAGATCGCGCAGGAGCCTTACGGCCGGTCGGACGGGATAAATCCACTCCTTTTGCGCGACATACTCTTTCAGGGGATCAGCCTGCAGTGTACCGGAAAGCTTTATCAGGTCGTAACCACGATTTTCGGCAACAGCCACATACATGGCGTAGATGACCCAGGCCGATGGATTGATCGTCAGGGACACCGAGATCTTTTCCAGATCGATACCGTCGAACAGGCGGTCGACATCATCGATGGTGTCAATGGCGACGCCACAACGGCCCACTTCGCCAAATGCCATGGGGTCGTCTGAATCAAGTCCGAGCAGTGTGGGTAGATCGAAATCGGTAGAGAGACCGGTCTGCCCCGTCTGAACCATATATTTGTAGCGCTGGTTGGTAGCTTCGGGATTGCCGAACCCGGCAACTTGCCGGATCGTCCAAGGCCGTCCCCGATACATGGTGGGATATGGTCCCCGGGTAAATGGATAAGCTCCAGGAAAGCCGAGTGCGTCGTCTGGAATGTCGGCGACATCTGCTGCCGTATAGACCCGCTTCAGCGGAATACCGCATTCGGTTTCATATTCGTTTTTTTCTTCCGAACGGGTGGCAAGCGTGGCCGCAAGTTCATTGGCTTCCCAGGCGGCCTGAGCTGCGCTGATGCTCGCGATTGCATCTTCCCGATATAGTTTTGTCATTTAAAAGCCTCTTGGCGGCTGAGTAGAGTGCGCGCTGCTGTCTCTGGGTCATCCCGTCGCTCCAAAACCGATTGCAGCAGGGCCTCGATCTCGGTAGCGCCGGTCACGAAACGCTGGTGAAACAAGCGTCTTGCCGCACCTAAAATTCGCGTCATACAGATTTTTCGCTGGCGGGATGCAAGTTCGGCGCTGTCATTGAGGTGAAGCCAGTGTTGCTGGATTAGCTCCTTGAGTTTGTTCACGTGGTCACCCGTAATCGGGCTGACCGCGAAAACGGGGACCGACCACGATGTCTGTTGTGGTGGTGCACCAAGTGTCATCATGGCTTTTAGTGCCGCCAGTGTGGCGGCTGCCTCGGGCTTGTCTGCCTTGCTGACCGTATGGATATCGGCGATTTCCAGAATGCCTGCCTTGATTGCCTGAACATCGTCGCCAAGACCGGGCGCGGAAAGCACGACAACCGTATGTGCTGCCGAAACGACTTCAACTTCATCCTGGCCGACGCCGACTGTCTCGATGATAATTGGTGAATAGCCACCGGCATCGAGAACATCGACGGCTTGCAAGGTGGCCGGCGCAAGTCCGCCCAGATGACCTCGGGTGGCCATACTACGGACGAATGCGTTGTTCGCCTGCGCGTTCTCGCTCATACGAACGCGGTCGCCGAGGATCGCACCACCTGAATAGGGACTACTGGGGTCGACGGCAACGACACCGACTTTATGGCCATCAGCGGCAAATGCCTTGATCAACGCAGAAACGAGGGTCGATTTTCCGGCGCCCGGTACGCCGGTGATGCCGATGATGTGGGCCTTGCCTGCATGTTGGTAGATATCCGCCAGTGCAGGGCCTGCCTCAGCAATTCCTGTTTCAGCACGCGTAATCATACGTGCGATAGCCAAAATGTCGCCGGAGAGAACATCAGCAACGAAATCCCGCGATGGCTTATAAGCAGGTTTCTTTCGCGAGGGGGCCTGAGCGACAGCTGTCATATGCGGCCACGGGACGTTACAAGATCGGTGATGGTAGTGACGATTGTTTCTACACGCGCTTCCTGTGGCACTATCGCATCGACACCGCCATCGATCAAAGCTTCATAGTCCTGCTCTGGAATCACGCCACCGGCAACGACGAAGATGTGTCCGGCGCGTTGTTCTTGTAGGCAGCGCCCGAGTTCTCGAAACAACGGCACATGAGAGCCCGAAAGCAGGCTGACGCCAATAACGTCAACATCCTCCTGAATTGCCGCCTGAACGACTTGAAGAGGCGTTTTGTAAAGCCCGGTATAGATAACCTCCATACCAGCGTCGCGGAGAACGCGAGCCACGACTTTCGCTCCCCGGTCGTGGCCGTCGAGGCCAAGTTTTGCCACCAATACGCGGATTGTCTGCGGCTGTTTTTGTTGCGCAGGATTTGACGTCGCCGCGTTCATCATTCTGCTGCTGCCTTTTGATCAGTCATAAGTTCGTGTTCGATGGATTGGGCAATAATATCGAGGCCGAGATCGATTTCTTCTTCGGCGATGATCAATGGAGGTGCGATACGGAAGACAGCGCCCATACCCGGCAGCTTGACGATGTTCATGTTCAAACCGCGGTTGAACGCTTCTTTCGCAATGCGCGCACCTAATTCGTGGTCCGGTTGCCGGCTGGTGCGGTTCTTGACAATCTCCATGCCCACGAACAGACCGCGTCCGCGAACATCGCCGACACATTCGTAGCGCTGCTTGATTGCATTGAGACCGTCGATCAGCTTTTTGCCGAGGTGCCGTGCTCGTGCGACTAGATTCTGCTCCTCGACAACATCCAGCACTGCCAGACCGACCGCTGCTGGCAGCGGGTCCGAGACGTGGGTTGTATAGAAGAGGAACCCGCGCTCAAAGGCCTCCTGCTCGATCTTGGTAGTCGTCAGCACTGCCGACAGTGGCAAACCCGCACCAATCGTTTTGGAAATGGTCAGAATGTCCGGTGTGACACCATCGCGCTGATAAGCAAACATTTCCCCGGTGCGACCAATTCCCGTCTGAGCCTCATCGAGAATAAGAAGCATGCCGCGTTCGTGGCATTTATCTTTGAGAGCGCTGAGATAGCCTTCCGGCAGTTCCAGCATACCACCGCTGGAGAGGATTGGTTCGGCGATGAATGCGGCGAGGCTTCCGGTTGATTGGGCATCGACCAAGGCGAAAGCGTCATCAAGTTCAGCATGCCAGTCAATTGAGCCGTCGACCCTCTTGAAGCGAGGACGGAATGTGTTGGGTGCGGGAACCGTGATCGATCCGGCCATTGCTGGACCGTAACCTTTTCGTCCAGCCGAATAAGTCGCGGAGGCAGCAGCTCCGGTCATGCCATGCCAGCTCTTGGAAAACGCTACGATTTCGTGATTGCCAGTTACGAGCTTTGCCATGCGAATGGCAGCTTCGTTCGATTCAGCGCCCGTAGAGAGAAGCAGTACTTTGTCGAGGCCGGGAGCCAGAAGTGCCAATCGTCGTGCGAGTTCAACGACGGGTCGTGAAAGCATGCCGCTAAACAGATGTGCGACCGTTTCAACCTGTCCTTTTACTCTCTCCACGATCGCCGGGTGAGAATGGCCGAGGAGCGCGCTCATTTGCCCGGAGGTGAAGTCAAGAATGGGTCTGTCGTCGGCATCGTAAACGAAGCAGCCTTCTGCGCGCTCGATGATCGCCGGGTCGAATACACCTCCGTATCGGATCAAGTGTTTGTCGACATTTACCCAGAATTCGGGCTCGAGGTTATTTGACATGACGGTTCTCCGGCCAAATTTTGATCAACCATTGCAGCTGGATACTTCCAAGTAAATTTGATAATAATGGCGCTTGATTATCAGGAAAATTGATATGCAGGCATCGTTAGACCCTCGATTGTTGCAGACATTTGTTCGCGCTGCGCAAACCGGCTCACTCAGCACGGCAGCACTACAGGTGGGGCGAACGCAATCGGCTGTGACCATGCAGATGCAACGGTTGGAAGAGGCGCTGGGGCAAACGCTTATGCATCGCAGCGGGAGCGGTGTTCGGTTAACGAGTGCTGGCGAAAAATTCCTCACCTATGCAGAACGCATTCTGAAAGCGCATGAGGAGGCCCTCGCTGCATTCTCTGATCACGGTCTAAAGGGGTCCATCGTTTTCGGCTGCCCGGAAGACTATCTACTGGCTTTCTTTCCGAAGATTTTCAGGAGTTTTGGCGTCAACCACAGCAATGTTGACATCAAAGTTGTCGCTGCGCCGACAGTCGAATTGCGCAGCCTGCTCCATTCCGGCCAGGTTGATCTCGCTCTGATCTCGACACTCAATCCGAACGAAGTCAACGATATCATCCGAACCGAAGCGATGGTCTGGGTTGGTGCGAAGGCAACGCTCGAAGAACATGAGTTTGGCGACAAAATACCGCTTGCATTACCTGCCTCCAACGCGATGGATCACCGGGCTGCCTGTGACGCTATGGCGAAAGCCGGATTACAGTATAGTGTCTCCTATGCCAGCAATAGCATTGCCGGTCTTATCGCCGTTTCGCGATCCGGGTTGGCCATAAGTGTCATGACCAAGAATGCTGTGCCAAGAGATCTTCATATCATTCATGAGCCCTTGCCTTCGCTGCCTTTGCTCGGAATGAAACTGGTCCTTGCAAAAGATGAAGTATCGGCGGAAACTCAGGTTTTCATGCAACATATCAGAACGAGCCTTGGTGCCATTCGTTTGTAGCCGAACGAATTGCAGCCACTGGCTCGTCAAACCTGCGCCAACAATATCTGGGTCAGAGCCTCTGGTTCCAGGCGTGCTACGTTGTGCCCGCAATTGAGCGAAAAGGTCGACCATTCCGGTTCTTGGCTCAACCGTCGGTAGAGGTCAAGGAACGGGCTTCCTTCCCAACCATGCGCGCCAACGAATGTCTTGCGCGGTACTTCACGCCAACGTCCGGTGAGAGTAATTGACTGGAGGAACGTCCCGATCGGATGCGGGCGGCATCTCGGGTCAAGATTGGAAGGCGGGGAGCAATTCAGCCCGTCAGCTTTTACACCGGTGACGAACATGTCCCGAAAACGGGGCGTTGTCAGCGACCATACAGAGTCTCCTGAACTAGGCACGTAAGCATCAACGTAAACCAATGCCAGGATCCGCGATGGATCAACGTCCGCTACGCCGCTCACGATCATCCCACCGTAGGATTGCCCGACAAGGACAAGATCGTCGCCTTGCGCTTGCACGAGATCAGCGACCTCGCGGATATGGATTCCAAGATTGGCCGTTGGGGCAGGAACATCACCGAGTCCCGAAAGCGTTACTGGCACGACATTGTGCCCGTGAGTGGTGAGTATATCTGCTACGTTCCGGTAGACCCACTCGCCCTGCCATCCTCCGGCTATCAGAATAAAAGTGGCCATAATAGTTATTCCTCATTTTGACGCAGAAAACGTAGTCAAGAACAGCTTGAATTCCAGATAGATACTCAGCGCATTGCCGATTAAGTCGCAATTGGCGACGGGGTAGTGGGCCTATTTCTACTCTGCCATTTGGGTGGACACTGTCAACGTAACTGGAACCAATAGCTACCCCAAGGTCAAATGAGAAAGTTGGCAGCCTGTTTGAATTGGAACATTGGATGCGCGATGAATCTAGAAAATTGTGCACAGACGAGTCTGTTCTTTTGTATGCGATCCAGTTTTTCGCGGGATGAAGGAGTCTTTATGAGGCATTTAAGCAAAACTTGTGGTTCTTATGGCATTAACCGCGTTGTCAGCCACGAATGTGTCCGCCGTAAAGGAAGTTGCAATAGCACACACGTCAATCGCAGCTGGACCGCCTCAATGGGTTGGGCTGTCCCTGGTTGCCAACGTCTGGCCCCTGTGTATTGCCATATCATAACGGCCTGTTTCGGATGGCTTTGATTAGCCGGAACACAGCGAAGGCGACGGAAGCGACATATATAAAACCGCCAATGAACATAATGCCGTATACGCCGGCGAACAGTTCGCGATCCCCCTTGTACCTGTCCGACGGACTGGTTACGGGGTAGACGTAAGCCGCGATGATTTCCCCTATCCCGTACCCGACAAAGATGCAGATCGGTACGAGCAGGAGAAGACTGATGAAGAAAACGATGATCGGTTTCAGCATTACCATTAACTCCTGACCTCCGCTAGCTTGTCGAGTGAAAAGCGTTGGGAATTGGTGGCGCAGCGGTGCCAGTCCATCTGTGCGGTTGCTTCAAAGCGATGCCCATAGCACCAGTCCCTTTCGTTGAGCCCAAGCCATATATAGACGACCACATTTACGTCATGACTGCGGTTATGGAGGCAGCTTTCACCTGCCTCATTGAACAGCTGCTTAAGCTGGTCGTCGGTCTCGGTGGCTTTGCCAATCAGTTTGTTATTGGCTTAGGCGGGAGGGCTGATATGACAACCGACAATCAACAGAGAATAGGCGACTAGGCAAAGAATTTCATCAGAAAGTTCGGCATTTCTCACCTTGGTGTCGCAATTGATGAAAGAGGGCTCTCAAAAAACATGCACCATGATCGCAGCACTGAGTCCGACCAGGATAGTGCCACTGACCCTTGAAACCCAAATCCTGGAGCCGGATGCGGAAACAAACGGCGAGGCAAAAGAAGCAATGCCAATCGAGGCAAGGTCGCCAAGCGAAAATGCACCGTTGACGATAGTGCCCAGCAACAGGAACTGAAGCCAGCTTGGCATCGGTGCTTGCGGGTCCACAAACTGGGGCAGGAACGTCAGGAAAAACAACGCAGTCTTCGGATTGAGCACTTCGACCACTATGCTGTCGCGCAGAATGCCTCTGTGCTGTATCGGAGCTTTAGTTTCTTGCTCGGTGCCCGGAAAGATCATCCTTCCACCAAGCCATAACATATAGAGTGCTCCCGCCATCCGGACGAACGAGTAGAGCACAGGCGCATTGTCGAGCAGCACCGCCAATCCGACAGCTGCCGCCACTATATGGATGTAGCACCCGAGATGGATGCCGAGGGCTGCCATCAAACCTGCCCTGTGACCGTAGGCCAGGGTCTGTGCCGACATATACAGAATGGCCGGGCCCGGCATGAATGCAAAAGCCAGTGTGGCAAGAAAGAACGGTATCCAGGTTTCCAGCAACATACTGCCGACCTCCGATCTCCCGCCAAGGCAGAGTCAACCAAACTTTATTGATCATGAGAAACGATTTATCATCATGCTATTAATCATGATCCGAGGTGAAACAATGTTCGATATCGTGCTGTTGCGGACCTTTGAGGCAGTCGCTGGCGCATCGAGTTTTACGAGGGCAGGGCAGCAACTGAACCTGACGCAATCCGCCGTCAGCGCACATATCAAGCGGCTAGAGGAGCAGGCGGGAAACGTCCTTTTCGAACGTAGTACCCGTACGGTTGCGCTGACCCCGCAGGGGCAGTCGCTGTTGGGTTATGCAAAGGCGATCTTGCGCTTGAGCGAGGAAGCGCGGACCCTTATGAAAGGAAGCACCAACGCGTTTCATTTGCGGATAGGTGCATCCGATGATCTGACGAGCACATGGCTGCCCTCGGTGCTGAAAAGGTTTCAGGACTCTCGTTCAAAGCGAACGCTGGAAATCCAGATTTCTAATACCGCCTCTTTGCTGGAAACAATGGAGAAAGGCGAACTCGATCTGGCCGTGGGCTGTCGGTGTCGGGGTGACCAGTCTGGTATCCATCTATGGAATGAGCCACTCAAATGGGTAGTCGGAAAGTGTCCGACATCAGGGCCTTTGAGACAAAACTGGTTTAATTAAGAAGAGAGGATTTTCGGCTCATCATAGCTTTATC
>NZ_VEWK01000017.1 GCF_006376675.1 Brucella pecoris | reverse complement strand
ATCGAAAGCGAACCTGCGCCGTGCAGGGCGAGGATGAAGAGGCCGCCGGCAATTGCGAGGTTCTTCTGAGCCATCATCGCATTCATGCCTTGCGAGAAGTCCATATGGGCAACAAGTGTCGCGCCAATGGTGAAGAGACCGACAATGGCCGCAGCAATGCGGGTCTGAAAGCCAACGAGAATTGCAAGGCCGCCGACAAATTCTATCAGACCGACGATAACGGCCGTAACGGTTGGAACCGGAAGGCCGATTCCCGCGAAATAACCTGCGGTGCCTGAAATGGCGGTCAGTTGGCTGAGGTTGGCGCGCTCCAATACGCAAGGGGTAGAAAATCTTGGCGGTTGGCTGACAACTGTGCTGGCGCGAGTGTGCCTCGACATGCTGCGTCAACGCAAAGCCCGGCGGGAGGAGAGTCTGGACCGTGACGCGCCGGAACCGGTGATGGCAATCGCCAGCATCGACCCACATCAGGAAATGGCCATCGCTGATGCGGTCGGTTTGGCCATGATGGTCGTGCTCGAGAAACTGGGACCGGCAGAGCGTATCGCCTACGTGCTTCACGATATGTTCGACATTTCCTTCGACGATATCGGGACGATCGTCCAACGCTCACCAGTCTCCGCCGGACAATTGGCGAGCCGGGCACGGCGGTGCGTGCAAGGCAACGAGGAAGTCCCCTCGGCCAGTCGGAGTCAACAGCGCAAGGTCGTCGAAGCTTTCTTGGCTGCGTCACGCGGAGGCAACTTCTCCGGCCTGCTCGCCGTGCTTGATCCCAATGTGGTTTTCCATGCCGACGATGCGGCGGCGCGTCTCAATGCTGTGACGGATCTGCGTGGCGCAGAACAGGTTGCCACCGCCTTCAAGGGCCGCGCCCGCAACGCCAGTCCCGCACTCATCAATGGTGCCGTCGGTGTCCTGGTCGCGCCGAAGGGCAAACTGCTGGTCGCATTGGCAATCATTGTCGAACAGGGGTGGATCGTCGGCATCGAAGCCATCGCCGATCCGCAACGGCTCACGACGCTAGATATGGAGGTGCTCGGATCAAGTTAAGACGCCAATCTTCAGCAGTATCTGCGGTGATGTTTGCTTTTGTCTAATGAGCAATTCGTTCTCTCAAAATTGAGCTTCTCAATGTTGAAGATGGTGTGAATTCATGCTGAACTGATGGGGTGGATGCCCCCTCCGGTCGGCATCGGAGTATGATGCCTGCCCAGCGCCATGGTGGCGCTCATGGAGGAAAGGCAGATGACACAGGTGCATATCCTTGCGATCGACCTCGCGAAGCGGAGCTTCCAAGTCTGTGGAACGGATCGCGGCGGGGCGGTTCTATTCAACCGGCTTCTCTCGCGAGCCCGATTACAGCAACTTTTGAACGAGCAGTCGCCGTGTATCGTCGCGATGGAGGCCTGTGCCACCAGCCATTTCTGGGGCCGCTTTGCTCAAGGCTGTGGCCATAATGTACGGCTAATTCCACCGATCTACGTGAAGCCGTTTGTCAAACGGCAGAAGAACGACGCAGCCGATGCAGCGGCGATCGCGGAGGCTGCACAGCGACCGAACATGCATTATGTCGAGGTCAAGAGCGCTGAACATCAGGCGCGTGCGGTGGCGTTTCGAACGCACCAGTGCTTCGTGCGCCAGCGCACCCAGCTCATCAATGCGTTGCGCGGGCACCTCGGCGAATTTGGAATCGTCGTTGCTCAAGGACCAGCCAATCTCACTACGGTGGTAGGTATTCTGGCCGATCAGACAAATGATCTCCCTGATGGAGTCAGAGAGATTGGTCAGCTCTACCTGGACCAGATCGGGCTGCTGACCGAGAAGATCGATGGGCTGATGCTGAAGCTTCGAGAAGCTACCAAGGCGAATGAAGATATGCGTCGACTTTGCACCGTTCCCGGCATCGGCCCCGTAACCGCCGGCGCGATCCTCGCGTTTGCTCCCGATCTTCGTGCATTCAAGAGCGGCCGGAACTTTGCTGCTTGGCTCGGCCTTGTGCCCAGGCAGCACTCAACGGGTGGCAAGACAAGACTGGGCGGTGTCAGCAAGATGGGGCAGGCCGATATCCGAAAGCTCCTCATCGTCGGAGCCATGAGCCTGATCCGCTGGATAGTGCGCAAGGGCGTGTTACCGGACAACTGGCTTGGAGCAATTCTTGGACGAAAGCCTCGGATGGTGGCGGCTGTCGCGCTCGCCAACAAGATGGCGCGTATCATATGGGCAATGATGACCAAGGAGCAGAATTACAGAATGGCGTAATCTGCTGCCTTTCTCGAAAGGTGATGCGGTGATGCCTGGGGCCAAAAGCTCCGGTGGGAAGATCGACTGACGGAACGATGCGGAAAGGACTTCAATGTTCAGAATGGGGTAAACCAGTCCCGGCGCTCGAGCACAAAGCTCTCTGAACTGAACCGATGTGGTCCCTGTTCTTCGAACAGCATCCCGGCCCGTGGCTAATCAGGCCACATCGAGAGGCCTGACACACGACCGATAGAATTCCTCGTTTCGCGGACTACCGTCAAAAAATCTTCTTGCCAAACCGGGGGCATCCACACACGCCCCGCCGCGATCCGTTCCACAGACTTGGAAGCTCCGCTTCGCGAGGTCGATCGCAAGGATATGCACCTGTGTCATCTGCCTTTCCTCCATGAGCGCCACCATGGCGCTGGGCAGGCATCATACTCCGATGCCGACCGGAGGGGGCATCCACCCCATCAGTTCAGACTCTTCCCGGCCGTACCCGGATAGAACTGCGACCAGACGGGCTTTGACTGCGGAGATGGACAGCACTCCTCCAGTTGTTCTGTTCATCTCCTCCAAATCAGGGATAGACTGAGGGCTTTTTCAGTGCCCTCGAACAAATCCAACCTTATTGCGGGACCGGGCTGAGTGCACGGGAGCTCTCCAATGCCTCCTGCAGCGGCAACAGTTTCAATCACCTTCCATTAGAAGCAGAGAGTCGCGGATTCACGATCCAGCGAAGGGCAGCTTTTTCCCAATGTTTCCGCAGTTTTCTAAGAGGAGGCTCTGCAACGTTGCCTATAGCTGCAAATGCAATGATCGACACCTAGCAAAGACCGGCTTGCTCCAATCTCCGTTCGCATCATCGCGAACAACTCCAGTTGGGTACAAAATGAGATCCAACCAACGTCCGGCAATTGCTCAGGCGTTACGCGGAGGCTTTCGAAAGTCGCTTGCCTCAGTCAAGAATTGTTATTATTTCAAATCTTTCTAGTTTCAATGAAAGCTGCGTGAACCTTGCCGGAACAGAATTCGAAAATGGAGACGAAGCCGGCGGTCATTCAGGTGAACGATTTATCTGTTGATTATGACGGTTCGCCTGCGCTGACATCTGTTAGTGCTTCCGTCAGCTCCGGCCGGATAACTGCGATATGTGGCGCCAACGGCTCTGGAAAAAGCACATTGTTGCGTTGCATGGCGCGTCTGCAAAAGCCTTCACGGGGCAAGGTGCTTTTTGAGGGACGTGAAATCAGCGGCATGCGCCGCAACGAACTTGCCAGAAAGGTCGCGGTACTGGGGCAGATGCCTGAAGTTCCTGCGGGTCTTACGGTCGAGGAACTCGTTGAAAATGGTCGCCATCCTCACCGTGGGTTGCTCTCGCGTCTGGGGCAGACAGATCGGGCTATAATCGCGCAGTCGATTACACAGGTCGGCCTCGAAAAACTTCGCCACCGGCAGGTCGCTTCGTTGTCGGGCGGCGAACGGCAGCGCGCCTGGGTGGCTCTTGCTCTGGCGCAAAACCCTTCAGTACTCTTCCTTGATGAGCCGACAAACTTTCTCGATATCCGGCATCAGTCGGAACTGCTTACACTTCTCAAAAAACTCAACACGGAGCGTAACCTCACCATCATAACCGTACTTCACGATCTCAATCAGGTAATTGAGTTGGCTGACGATGTCATTCTGATGCGCAAGGGGCAGCTTATGGCCTTGGGCGAACCGCAAAGTGTCCTGACGAAACAACATCTCAAGGAAGCCTTTGAGTTCGACATGGAGGTTATCGCCCATCCTGTTCTGCCGATCTCCTTCTGTCTGCCACGGTGGATTATCAATGATCACGATCAGGCTGCGATATGACCTCACGGGATGTCGTCGCGGAAGCCGCCAAGCCCAGAACCTATGTTGTCGGTTTGTTTATACTGGCGTCGATGCTTCTGCTGGGGCTGGTTATCGCCGAACTCGTTGTCGGCAGTGGTAACGTCGCTCTGTCCGACGCTTTGCAGGCGCCATCGCGGCCCCAGTCGCTGGCGCAGATCATTATTGAAACCATCCGTCTGCCTCGGGCTTTCGCCGCTGTTCTGGTTGGTGCCGCACTTGCAACTGCGGGCGTGGTCATGCAGACGGTGTTGCGTAATCCTCTTGCCGCACCTGACATACTGGCTGTGACCAGCGGTGCACAACTGGCTCTCATTGTCGTCAGTCTGTTGCTTCCGTTCGCTTTTCCGGGCTTTCTCGCGACCATCCTTGGTGGGGCTATTAGTGGAGGCCTTTGCCTCCTGGTGGGGGGCGGATTGCGTGCACAACCGGTCAGGCTTGCGCTCGCAGGGGTGGCAATCTCATTGGCTTTGTCGGCACTTTCATCGGCGATTGTGTTGATGGCCGACGATCGGGCATCGGGCGTTCTTCTGTGGTCTTCAGGTCTTCTGGAACAGTCCGGTTGGACCAAGATTGTTCCGCTGGCACCCGCGATCATTGGCGGAATACTCCTGCTTACCCTTTTGGGACGGCAATTCGATGTAATGGCGCTCGGAAATGATATGGCCTCGGGACTGGGGCTGGGAAAAGCGCCGGCCATCGTCGGGTTGTTGATTACGGTTGTTCTTTCCGGTGCGGCTGTCTCCATCGCCGGGCCTATTGGATTTATTGGTCTCGCCGTTCCGAATTTCCTGCGGGCTCTGGGCTTCAGCAAACATGGTATTTTGCTACCAACTGCAAGTCTTTTGGGGGCGGTGGCACTTCTCGCGGCGGATGTTGCGGCGCAGTTGTTGAGCAGCAATGGCACGATCATTCCCACCGGAATCCTTCCTGCCTGTTTCGCTGCTCCCGTCTTGATTCTGGTTCTTCGCAGGATCAAGGGCGAAACACGTTCCCGCGCAAATATCGTTTCAGGAAAAGTTCAGTTTCAGCGGAAAGCAGTACTTTATCCGATTCTCGTAGGGTTGATGGTGGTGGCCCTATTGCTTGGTTTGTTCTTCGGTGACGGTGTCGCCGGTTGGCAGACCGATTGGGATACCGTCTATGCGCTGCGTTTGCCGCGCGTGTTGATCGCCATGGGGGCGGGAGCGTTGCTTGCCTGTGCTGGTCTGCTGCTTCAGCTCGTCACGCGCAATCCGCTTTCCGGTCCTGAGACGCTGGGACTGTCGCAAGGGGCCGCGCTTGCCGGGCTTGCGGGACTTTTGATCGGCGTCGTGCCCGGCAGCCCGTTATTCGCTCTTCTTGCGACCCTGGGGGCATGTCTGGTGGTCCTCGTCATTTCGCTGCTCTCGACGCGCATGTCGCCGGAACGTACTGCGCTGACCGGTATTGCCGTTGCCGCCAGTCTCTCCGCCGTAAGCACCGTCATCGTCATTGAAGCCAAATTGCAGGTCGCGGAAGCACTTTCCTGGCTGGCAGGGTCCACGCATGGGCGCAATTGGCAGGATGTGGCGGCGCTTGCTCCCTGGCTCGCTCTCATACCTCTGTTCATGATGCTTGCAAGATGGTTCGATATTTTGGCGATGGGACGGGATGAAGCGGAATCCATCGGTCTCAATACGATGTCCGCCCGGATCTGGACGATGCTTTTGGCCTCGCTGGCGGTGGCCGGTGCAGTGGCGACGGTCGGTGCAATAGGCTTTGTAGGATTGATCGCGCCGCATGCCGCGCGTTTGTGCAGTGGTGCCCGCTATCGTCAGCTCGTGCCGGTTACAGCGCTTATGGGGGCAATTCTCACTGCCTTCGCGGATATGATTGGACGAACGCTTATCGCACCGCACGAAATTCCGGCAGGAATCGTCACTGCTTTCATCGGAGCGCCGTTGTTCATTCTATTGATGCGGCATCAATCGCGATAACTTCGGTTAGGCGGACAAGGCACTTTCCACACGGTCAAGCAGACGCAACATCGACCGTGTGGAGCCGAAGGGCCAGATATCTGGGCCGATTGTGTGCATCTGATTGCTCGCGACCATAGGTAGGACAGGCCAGAGAGCACTTTCCGTCAATTCCCGTGGGAGATCATCGTCAAGAAGGCAGAGATGCGTATCGGGGCTCAGCATGGCGAGATCTTCCAGCCCCATTGTCGTGAAGCCGAAGGACTGCATGCCAAGACCGACAGCTTGTGAAAATCCGGCTTTCGTCAGAGTCGTCATCGCAGCGGAATTGGACGTAAAGATGCGCAAACGGGCGACGCCCGGCAATGGCAGCGCGATGACAATCTTTGTTTCCTGCGAAGAGCGCTTCGCCCGCACGGTGGAAAGACGGCCTTCAAAAGAGGCCCATTCCATACGAGCTTCCGGCTCCCGCCCGACTGCTTTGCCAGCGGTTGAAAGCCCGGCTTCCATGTTGCGATAGAAGTCGGACTTCTCGGAACGCGTATCGAGCAGCATGGTTGGTGCAATTTCATTGAGACGGGCGGCAATGGCGCCATGACGCAATGCGGATGTGACAATAAGGTCGGGCTTCAGCCGCATCAGCGCTTCAAGGCTAGGCTGCTGACGTCCTCCGACATCGACCGCAGCGGACAGCTTATCGTTCTCGATGTTCACCCATTGGCGATATCCCGCCAGATCGGCAACACCCGCTGGGACAATACCGAGAGAGAGAAGAATTTCCGTCGCCGCCCATTCGAGCGTTACTATTTTTGATGGTTCTGCGCGCGCGGCAGTTGTAAGGGTAACCAAGGCTACCCCCACAAGAATATTACGTCGCGAAAAAACTGTTACCATCGAACGCTCGTCGTCGCCACGATGGAACGACCCTGACCATAATAGCACTGGCTGGTGGAATTGCAGCCAGCCACATATTTCTTGTCACCAAGATTATAGGCGTTGACCTGCAAATGATATTTGCCGATGTCGTAACGCAGAAACGCATCCACCAGCGTATAGGACGGCACGTAGAAGGTGTTGAGCGTGTCGCCCGCCGTCTTTCCGATGCGGCGCACGCCACCTCCGACGACAAGATTGCCTTCAATATTGCCCGGCAGCGGCATGTCATAACTCAGGAACAAGGATTGCTGGTTCTTTGGCACCGTATAAGGCAATTTGCCGATCTGGGCAAGATTCTGGCTTTCGCTGACTTCCGGGTCCTGGAAGCTCAATGCACCGGTGATGTTCAGCCTGTCCCAAAGACGTGCGGTTCCTTCAAGCTCAATCCCGCGAACTCGCACTTCGTCAGTCTGGTAATAGACACCGGAGATGCGGTTCACGACATTCTGCTGCTCAGCCTCGAAAGCCGAAACTGTGACAGTGTAATCTTCGCCCTCCGGTGCATATTTCAAACCCACTTCTTTCAATGTGCCGGTAGTAGGTTTGAGTGGCATATCGGCGAGTGTCAATGTCGGCAGGAACGAAGTCGAGTACAAGGCATATGGCACGAAGCCTGAATCGAACAGATAAGCCACGCCGACGCGGCCTGTGAACTTGTCGGGGTCCTGCTCGTAATCCGTGGTCTTTCCCGAGGAAAGTGCGGTCTGCTCAGAACGGATGCTCACGAAATCCTTGCGGCCACCCAGCGTTACGCGCAGCTTGCCGGCTTCGATCTGGTCCTGAACATAAATGCCGGTCTGGTACTGTTTCTGCAAAAGCCGTGTGGTAGGCGACAGCTCGGCGACAGGCTGGTCATAGGTCGGGTTGAAAAGGTCTTGCGATGGGCCGCTTGCCGACGCGGTATAATTGTCGAGACGTTGCCATTGCTGGTCGATGCCCACAAGCAGCGTATGAGCCAACTGTCCCGTATCAAAACGCGACTCCAGTTGCGTATCGAAGGCCATCGCATCGAGTTCGGGCTGGGCCAGATAGTTGGTGCGGGGAATCGTATGTCCATCCCAGCCCTTGGTCGGGATGACGCCGGTGAACAGATTGCGGTAATCTGTCTTCATATGCGAGTAGCGAAAATTCTGGCGCAGAGTGAACGTGTCGTTTAAGCGGTGCTCGAAATCATAGCCCACATAACCGATCTCTTTCTTGTAGATCGCATTGCGCGGGTCGCCATCGGAAAAGTCGCGTGAAATCGTCTGCCCTGTCGGGTTTGGCAATACGCTGCCATAGGCTGGGATTATGACACCGGCCTGTCCCATATTGTCCTTCAGGTAGCCGCCGGAAACCACAAGACTGGTATCCGCATCCGGCCGCCAGGCAAAACTGGGATTGATCGCAATACGATCATTCTTGCCTAGATCGTAGGACGTGTTGCTATCGCGGAAAATTCCGTTCAGACGATAGGTGAAGCGTGGATCGTTGTTGATAGGCCCTGTAATATCGGCACCGAATTCCTTACGCTCAAAGCTTCCACCGCGCAGATAAATCTCGCGCGAAGCTTCGGCCTGCGGCTGCTTGCTGACCATATTGACGATGCCGCCGACATTGCTCTGACCGAACAGGGCAGAACTCGGACCGCGCAGGATTTCCACGCTTTCCAGAGAATAAGGTTCGACGACGAAGCCCGAATAACCACCCGGTTGGCTGGCAATCTGGGGAACGCGCAGGCCGTCCAGGTAAAGATCGGCGGGAAAACCGCGCACGGTAAAATAGTCGGAACGAACATCGGCGCCATAGCGCTGCGCGTTCACGTTGGCGCTGTAGAGCATGGCTTCGCTGACCGACTGCACCGCGCGGTCATTCATATTGTCACGGGTGACGACCGAAATAGATTGGGGCGTCTCGCGGATCGGTGCGTCACTTTTGGTTGCGGCACGGCTGTATTCGGCAACATAGCCTTCTACAGGAGCACGCGGGCTTTTTCCATCCGATGTCTTTATCTCGATCGTGTCGAGCCGGAGGATTCCGGTTTCCTGCGCTGCGGATGGCGCCGCGATTGCGATGGAAGCCACGCCACCAAGAATTGCGGTTTCCAGCAGAGATTTGACGCTCGTGCGTCGTGGGTTCTTTGTGCCTTGTTTGGGCGCAGTACCACTCGTATTCAATTCGGCTCTCCTTGCCGCCCGGCCAGCCAGCGGCATTTTCTCCCGCTGGCTATCATGGCTGCGGGCTATGCAAAGATTTTGGCGTTGCGCAAACTTGAATTTCAGAATAATTCTAATTTGCGCTTATCAATGAACGCGTTACCCAACTGAATATATTTCAGCAACCTTGATGGAGTCAGGCCAAACTCCGTTGCAATTGGGTCGAAATTCTGCAATTTCCGTCAAATATGACAATTTCAGTCAAATTGGGCCAAACGGAAATTTGCATGCGACCGAAACACGCCATCGACTATCAGAATTTACCGCGCCCTCTGGCGGTCATGCGGCGTGAATACAAATCCGGCATGAATTTTGGCTGGCACAGTCATCGGCGCGGACAATTGCTCTATGGGAGTACTGGTTACATGACGGCGCTAACCGAAGAAGGCGCCTTCATGCTACCAAGTGGCTACGCGGTGTTACTGGGGCCCGATCTGCCGCACGCGGTGGAAACGTTCGGCGAAACGGAAATGTACTCGCTCTATGTTGAAGAGAACATTTCGCGCGACCTGTGGGAGGAAACGCGGGTCCTCAAGGTCTCCGCACTGCTCGATGCCAGCATTCAAGCGCTCGCGAAGGAGCCGCTGCTTTATGACGAAGTCGGACGCGGCCTGCATCTTTCCGCTCTCATTCTGGACGAAATCCGCTGCGCCGGCAGACAGCCGCTGACGGTACCGCTTCCAGCAGAAAAACAGCTACGAAAACTGTGTCGGAATCTTCTCGGGAATCCGGGTCTGGACCTTACCATCGACGACTGGGCCGAAGAGGTGGGCATGAGCCGACGGACAATGACCCGCAAGTTTCGCCAGGAAACGGGCATGAGCTTTATCGAATGGCGTCAGCGCCTACGTGCTTCCCATGTCATGCGTCGGCTGGCCGAAGGTGTCCCATTGGCGGCGGCAAGCGTGGACGCGGGCTATCAAAGCGTTTCAACACTGCGCAAAGTCATGAAAAGCCTCAGCCTGATGCAATGAGTTTTAAAGGCCTCTCGTCAAAAGCCGCAACGAAACGCTTCAGCTTGGCATTTTCCTCCGCAGGCCGCATCGTCGAATGCGAGAATCAACTCAAGTGTGAAGAATAATGGAGCAAGATAGAAAAGAACTAAGTCATACTGACAAAGTGTGGCAGCCATATTCTAACGGCCTTAATAGCGAGGAATGGCTCGACGGATTTTCTGGTGTTGTCGTATCGAGTGGCAATGCGTCGGAATTGTAACGTCAAAATCGAACATAAATTGAATTCCATTTGCCATAACGCTCATTCATGTCACGCAAAGGACAGCCAACTGCAGAACATGAAGTATACGGTCGAGGTGACGATAAGCCTTCAATCATAACTCATTCCTGCTCGCTAAAATCGTCGCGCGCCATCCCGCCTCCTAACAGACAGTCTTGAATCATGCTTTCGCTGATTTGGGAATCCACTTCGTCAACAAAGCCTAATTAAGCATAAAGGCATGTCCTGCGCACTCTCCGACATCTCCAAGACTTGCTATCGATTTGGAGAAATAGACCTGGTCAGCCGAATGTATGGCTATTCATGAATTAAAGAGCACTAATCCATATCCGGAATATCGCCATACTGGAACAAAATTGCGGGAGGGCCATATTCTCCAATATCAGGATCTGCTTCGCGGCTCCACGCTACAACCCCAATATGCTTCCCTTCCAATTCTGCCGCCGCGCGTAAAGCGCGGCCCTCTGTTTCAAAGGCCATCGGGTCGAAAGCAGAAACTAAGTCACCGGCATCATTACGATCGAAGGCCGCAACGACAATGAGCCGCGCTTTGGTCATTCAGGTGACCTTCTCTCGTTCCTGAGATCCAGTTCTGGGCTTTTGTCCGATGCGTATTTGCTATTCTTTCCAGAGGCTTTGCCGGTCTTGGGTTCTACAGGACGGTCGGGAGTGCTTGTAAACTTAATCGCCATTAATTTCTTTAAGCCTCTATCGCAAATGTTGCTAAAATGTTCTCTCCGATTGGTATGTCAGATATCCATCATGAAGTCCACCAATTGGTGAGATTGTTGAAATTTCTGACGGTTTGAAAACAAGAGCCCCGCCATCGAACCAATAGGCAGTAAGACTATCACCGACAACTAACACTAGCTGAACGTTACCGCTCGATGTGTCGGTACCAGCCCCTTAGTACCCTTGTATACCTCCGAATGTGTTTCCAGTTTTTCTTGACCGAGTGTTCTCGGAGATGGCTGGCGATTTGCTCCCTGTTCAGTTCCGGGGCTTGTCGTTTAATGCAACGAGCGCTGAACGGTTCGCGCAGTTTCGACTTTCGAACCGTCTCGCCAATATGGGGTGCTTTTATTTGCTTCCTCCGCGCAGGCGGTTGGCGAGGCGGCAGTAAATTAGAAAGCCAATTTCATGTCTGGTTCTTATTGGCTTTTAATTCTGCGCTTTCCAGTAAGGTCAATAGGTCGCACAATAAGCTGGAGTTTGTATCTGAGACAGTGGCGTTTAAAACGAGTCCTTATTACTTCCTCTATGGCTTGGGAAGGAGCGCCCCCACCACCAACGGAACATCCGGCCACGCGTCGCGCTATTTCCCAAAGGTCGTTACGCCATACGCCCTACTTTCAGAATCTGTGATTATTCCAATGACAAATAAACGCAGAAATTTATCATTCTACTGGCCAGCAACTTAAAATTACAAGTTCGCAAAAATTCACGCGAAAATTGACCGCAATGGTGCTATACTCAAAATTCAACGCATAATTATTTGCGTTCGATCGTTGAAGATCGGATACCATCATGAACAAATTTGAATGGTTAAAGCCCGCGCTCGGCGGAGCATTGGTTGGTGCCATTGCTGCAATTGCCATCGGCTTCTCTGTCGGTGGGTGGATCACGCACGGCACTTCTGAGCGCCTGATTGCATCCAACATGTCCGACGGGGTGGCACTTGCCCTAACGCCTTACTGCCTTGAAAAATCAAGAAACGATCCGGCTGTTGTGAACATCCTGGCCGAGTTTAAGGCCGCCCCAGCTTACTCTCGCCGTACTCTTATCGAGAAGTCAGGGTGGGCAACACCGTTGGGAACAGAGCAACCCAACACCGCGCTGGCAACTGCATGCGGCAACGAACTCGCCAAGGCGCTTTAGTATGGCGAGGAAGCCTAATGAGGAGGCTATAATGAAAAAACAACGTAACCGTAACATTGGATGGGAACCTGTTTCTATACGACCACGGCACGATGAGGATACCACGGCCAGCAGAAGCGATCTAAGAAACGCGCATGAACAGATGACTTCGCCATCAAAGGATTGGACGCAGCTGGCGAACATTCTCCGGCGTTCTTGCGGCGGTTTCTCACGTTCCCGGTCGCCACGCCATTCTTTACCGAGGAGTAAACGCAATGGCTGACGACACCACAGCTCTGGAACGAAAGGTTCTTGCGCACGAGCAAATACTTCAGGTTCTCATCGGCCATCTAGCTGAAACTGAACCCAAATTTCTGAATCGACTAAAGGCGGTATTTACGCGCCGTTATACTCTTGGTTCAAATGAACCGAACTATGTTGATACAGCTCAGTATGCCGAACAATTCATTCACGAAATCGAGAAGATGCAAGAGTATAAAGCGACGCGTTGATTTTCGTCGACTCATGATTATCTAATATATTTTTGATCCGATTATTTCTAAATTTGATAACTATCAAATGTCTGCTTGCGCTTTAATCCGAAAAGGCGCACTGTTTATTACCCACAGCAATTGAAACGGGCGCTGTCGTTGGGAGTGAACAATCTCCGGCCCCAAAAGTGAAGGGAGACACACGATGTCTTCCGCTTCCCACCTACCATACTTTGGCCCTCAAGATTTCCCTTCGCTTCGTGCTTTTTTGCAGCGCTCAGGCTATTCACTGGACGGGTGCGAAAAACCGGAGACACGCCTGGAAGCCGCCAAACACCTTTGTGAGATCTTTAGCGACGGCCGCCATGATCCTGTGCAGATGCTGGACATGCTTTTGGCTATTCGCGCCCAACGTTTGTCTCAATCTAATCAAAGAGAACTGGAAGCCTGGGAGAATGAAGGCGGCTACACGGCCCCGCAAGTCACGGCAAAGTCCTCAGTCCTTCGATGGCCTCCTCGAAAGACGCTCCGGTTGAGGTTGGCCCGTGGCTGATATTATACGTTCCCCAATATCACAGGCGTTGAGGTGAGAGAGCAAAGGGCTGAGTTCAGCCGCAAACAGCTCTATCCCGCAATCCGGAATATTGTGCGGATGGAAAACAAGGTCCGCGAACCGTTTAGTGCAAAGTGTTTGGCCCAACACATGCCTTCGACGCATTTGCCTTGGTTGAAAAGCTATTTGAGCTCCAATGCGTCGACTTCTCATCGAGACCGAGAGGCCTATTTCGTGAGAGTATGTCGGGGGTGGTATCGTCTCAATGATAGGTGACAAATCTGGAGTGGAGAAAACGACAGGCCACAAATTTCTGGATAGTAAAATAGGCGTGTATCTGATTGCATTCCTCATAATATGCATCGATATCGGATTGGTAGCATGGGTGCTCGCCTCCTACGTCTGTTAACACCGACGCAGTCATGCAGGGGCTCTAAAACGTATGCTTTCCCACTAGAAAGAAGTCTGCACTTCCATGTATGCCGACGTTTCGTACGTCCACGCTCAGCAAGCCGTCGCCTTTTTCCGATGATAACTGAACAAGCTCGCCTGAATAAGCTTGCCGAAGCATGTCCATGCTCGCCCACATGATCCCTTTTGTAAATGTCTTTTCGCCTTCCGTGAGTATGGAAATGCTGTAGTGAACAGATCCAAGATTCTTTCCTTCGCAAAACAAATCCCCCGTTGAACTAAAAGTAGACGTCGTCATAGAACTATCCTCACACTAGCTGTTTCCAGTAAAAATAAACAATGGTTAAATATACAATGTACGACTATCAATATAAATATAATATTTTCTATAGAAATCATTATATAATTAGTATGAATATTAATAATACTTATTTGGTTTACACCACCAGGTCAAATGCAGCAGTCGAAGCATGTGAAAGGAAGTTCAGGGCAGCCGGGAGTCACATCTTTTATGCGACCGTTTACGCAGGAACACAACAGAAAGCGGATCTTCGGCTCCTTTGTTAGATGAATGACGGCTGGGTGTTTTCTCAGGAGGACCTTGTCGCCCCACCTCGCTTGGTGGAGCGACACAGCTATAACTAATGCCGTTTGGTTTTGATCAAGTCATTGGTAGGAGTAGGAAAACGTCCTGCAACAACTTCCGTTGACGCAACTTTCGATTTCGACTTGTCTTGCTTTGGTTTTCTTGTTTCTCGGTTACTTCTTTTCTGACCACGGGGCATTCTGAAAACTTCCTGTTCTTGAGGAACTAATTAATTCTTGTGTGCCTAACCAATCGGTTGATGGTTCAAATCACGGCTGGAGATCCGTCCACATTCTCAGTTGCATGACGCCGAGAAAGCTTCGATAGTGCTCGCGATGGCGAGCGACCAGATTGGAATTCTTGAATGAGCAACTTTGCTGCGGCCAGGTGGGCGGCTCGGTTATCTGCGGTATCGTAAAGCCGATAGCCAGCGCGCCTCAATATTTCCCGCATCATGCGGAAGTCGGTCGGGCCAAAATATGGTTTGATAATTTTGGAAGACATGATGTCCTCCTTGTATTGGGGCTGGAGTTAACACTCGCAACCGACAGCGCCCGTTTCAATGGCTGTCGAGACATGTACCATGCGCCTTTTATTCGAGCGAAGCAACTGAGGCTGAAATGTGACCGCAGATAGGCTCACCTTTTACTTCAAGATTTGCAGAAGGACTTACTTCATGTCCTCCACAGTGATCCGATAGGAAGTTTGCCGAGTCTGAGAATAAACTTCGCGGGCAACATCGTAGATCAGTTTCCGTGAGGCGTCGAAGGCAGTAAGAAGCGATAATTCTGTCGCTGCGATGACGCCATTTTTCTCCAGTGCGGTTTTATCGATTAGAAACGGAACCGAGGTCATTCCATCGTAGCCGACAAAGCGTACTCCGACCTCAAAATCATCGAAACTTCTGCTAGGGTTTGGAAATGAAAGGGGCATTATTTTTCTCTTTTTACCGCGCCGCCGTCATCATCCCAACGGTCGGCGGCCTTTGCCATTGCTTGATGCTTCTTAATGAATTGTTTCAGGGCGATCTGTAGGCGACCTTCATCATGGGTTCCCTCCTGAAACCGGCGCGCGAGATAGCGTGCAGCATCGGTGCGCAAATCTTGTGTGTCGCCGGGTTTGCGAGCCTCCCTAAGAAGGCGCGAAATCATAGTAATGTTTCTGGAGTTCAAGGCGATGGAAGACATTTTGTCCTCCTTTGTTGCGGGGCTAGGCATTTTAAGCCTGAATGACAGCGCCCGTTCCAAATGCTGTCATGATAATCACCATGCGCTTTATGTAAGGAGAAAGCAAATAAGGCTGCGATGCCACCGCTGTTAGCTCAGACTGGGCTGCGTCGCTAGAAATGGTTCCTTAGTCATATAGGCTGCAGTTTTCAACGGCAGTTCGCGGCTAGCCATATTAACAATGCTGCCAATGCATGGATACCGCTACACCGACTATCAATTGTGGACTTCCCCAACTTCTCCGCAATACGCTTCTGACGGGCCGGAAACGGCCAGTCCGGTTCATCCGAGAACAATGGGTTAGCGGTGATCACTGATTGCCGATCCAACCATTTGATTGCCAGTCAGAGTTTCGCGTATCTCGCGCCCGACCGGATCGCGTCAGTTGTTCCTATATCGAGCACCCCCGCGTCTTCATCGGAACGTGGGACGGTACAACGTGAGACAGTGATCATGCACATAAATGCGGCTAGTCCGGAGCCAATATCTGCCTACGAGTTACATACAGATTCCGATTGAATGCACATAAATATGCGCATATAATTACGGACCAAAGGAGCACATCTTATGCCACAACTGGAATCTGCCCGGACATTCAAGCGCGCAACCAATCTTTCAATCGATAATGAGCTTCTTTCTGAAGCGCGCCGACATAAGATAAATATTTCGCGTGCAGCCGAGAGTGGAATTGCGCAGGCGCTAGCTGCTGCCAAGTCAGCACTTTGGAAAGAAGAAAATCGTCCAGCAATGCAAAGTTCTAATGCTTACGTCGAAGCAAATGGCTTACCTCTGGAACGTTATCGTCAATTCTAATGGCGAGATATGACGTTTACTCCAATCCGAGTGGCGGCTATGTGCTCGACGTACAGGCTGACCTACTGGATGAGCTGAAAACACGTATTGTCATCCCTCTAATTATTAAAGCGCTGGCCCCCATCCCGGCGAAGCGGCTCAATCCGAGCTTCGAGATTGAAGGAGAGGAGCATGTGTTGGTTACACAGTTTATGTCGGCAATTCCGGTGTCCGTATTAAAGAACCCAGTCACAAACCTTTCTGCTTCACATGACGAGATCGTATCCGCGCTCGATATGGCGTTTCACGGGTTTTGAACTCTACCGTTCAGTTATTCAATTGGATAACAACATTGATAACCAGTCTGCACAATTGTATACTTAAACGTTGGATCGGTTGTGCGAAGAATCTTGGCTGCCGCAATATCAGCAAATGTCATGATAACACCACCATGAATAAAGCCACTTCGGTTTTTATGCCCTTCGTCAGGAATAAACCGGAACAACATTTCCCCTTTGTTTATTTCGCTGAAATCGATTGGACCAAGATTAGCCGAGAAACCTAACAACTCCAGCAGGAACCAATTGGTGTTAGCTAGTGACCTCATCAGTGCTCACTCACCGGTACTGCCGCGCTTTCAGGAGCTGCTGAAACACAGTATCCGCATTCAATCACCTTCGACTGGATGGCCTCGCGACGCTCTCGAGCGGAAGTGGGCTTCAAAATTACCTCTGTCGCCTTTAATGTTTCACAACGGGATCGCAGCTTCGTTTTGATCAGGCTGTCAACCCAGTTAAAAAGCTTTGTAGCAACAGCGGTAAACTGGGCGATGGATAACCTCCCTCTTGAACAACCAATGTCTTTGCTGACAACCCGCCCAACTGTTCTCCCATACGTTTAAAACCGTCATCATCAACGTTCATGCAAGCAAAGGGATCAGAAGAAGAAGCATCAAGCCCGAGCGCGACGACTAACACGTCGGGCGAGAAGCTTTGCGCTGCGGTACAGGCAGCGTCAACCGCGGCAAGATATGTTTCACTGTCGCTGTGCAAAGGCACCGGAAAATTCCGGTTAAACCCGATTCCCTGCCCCTTTCCGCCCTCATCCTCATAGCCTGCATAATAGGGATAGAGGTGAGCAGGATCGCCATGCACTGACAACGTCAGAACATCCGATCGCTCGTAAAAAATTGATTGCGTGCCATTGCCGTGATGCACGTCGACATCAATGATTGCGACGCGCAAACCGCGTCGTGCAGCTAGTTCCGCGGCAATGGCAGTGTTATTAAGATAACAGAAGCCGCCGGCCTTATCTGCGTATGCGTGATGGCCGGGCGGTCGGCAAAGCGCGTAAGCCTTATCCTCCCCCTCAAGTACGCGCATCATGGCTTCGATGGCTGTATTGGCGCTGGCATACAATGCCTCCCAGCTACCGTCGAGTAGCACGCAACTAGCATCTGCCTGGTAGTATCCGGCCCGACCCAGAATATCGACGGGTTTGCGATTCATCTGAACCGTTGGATGCACGCTCGCACGCATCTCTGGTCCATTAGCTGGAGAGCTTTTCCATTCGGCAAACCCATTTTGCAAAAAATCCAAATAGTCGTCATCATGGACAGCAGCGATTTTTGAGAGTCCGTGATCCGTTGGAGAAACGGGCTGAACGCCGATTGCTGCCAGCCCTTGTTTCAACAAGTCAATGCGCTCTGGCTGTTCGGGATTTTGTGCAAGTCGTCCACCGGCTAATCTCGTCAAAGGTCTGTGCAAAAACTGACGGTTGTCACAAATGGCAAGCATATTTGTCCTCCCTTTATCAGCTTCAGTCCAGCTTCCCGCCCGAGCGCGTGTAATCATCAAGCGCGTTGTTCAGAGCCCGTTTGAAACGATCCGCAATCTGATCAATCTGTTCTTTTGTGGAGATCAGTGGCGGCGCGAAGGCAATAGCTGTGCCCAGCGAGCGGCAGACGAGACCATTTTCGAATGCGTAGTTCTGAACGCCGATTCCGAATTGCAGGTCCGGTGCAAAAGCTTCGCGCGTCTTCTTGTTGCGCACGAGTTCAACCCCCCACATCAGGCCAACACCGCGCACTTCGCCAACCAGCGGATGGTCGATCAGCGGATGCATCAGCTTGCCCATGTGCGCGCCCAACCGCTTCACGTCATCAATGATGCCGTCTTCCTCATAGATGCGCAGGGTTTCCACGCCAACAGCGCAGGCGACCGGATGAGCACCATAGGTATAGCCATGGCCGAAAACGCCGATCTTTTCGCTTTGCGCTTTCATGCCGTCATAGATTCGTTCTGACAGGAGGATCGCCGACAGTGGCATATAGGCTGATGTCAGTGCCTTGGCGCAGGTGATGATATCGGGCTGCATGTCGTAGGTCTGCGTCCCCCACCAGTTGCCGGTGCGGCCGAACCCCGTGATCACCTCGTCGGCGACCAGAAGAACGTCGTGCTTCTTCAGGACCTTCTGGATTTTCTCGAAATAGGTTTTCGGTGGCAGGACGACGCCACCGGTGCCCATGGCGGGCTCCGCGAAAAACGCGGCCACCGTGTCCGGGCCTTCGGCCAAGATCAGTGCATCCAGTTCCTCAGCAAGGCGTGTTGCGAACTCTTCCTCCGTTTCTTCCGGCAGACCGTCGCGGTAAAAATGCGGGCATGTCACATGCAGGAACCCTTCGAGCGGAAGGTTCCAGTCGCGATGCAGATGCGGCAGACCCGTAATGCTGGCGGAGGCAATCGAAGTACCGTGATAGGCTCGCTTGCGCGCGATAATCTTTTTCTTTTCCGAGCGGCCCTGGGAATGGAAATAATACCAGATGAGTTTGACGGCCGTGTCGTTCGCTTCCGAACCGGAACTCTGGAAGAGGACTTTGGACATCGGCACAGGCGACAGCCGGAGCAGGCGATCCGACAGTTCGATGCCCGGTTCTGTCGCACGATGGGCAAAGTTCTGATAATATGGAAGCGTGTTGAGCTGACGTGTCGCCGCTTCGACGAGACGCTTCTCGCTCATGCCGAGCGCCGCACACCATAGCCCGGACATGCCTTCGATATATTGCTTGCCGTCGTCGTCATAAACATAGGCGCCCTCGCCACGCGCCATGATCGTCGGGCCGACCTTTTCGTGCAGGGCCAGATTGGTCTGCGGATGAATCTGCACGGCGATATCGCGCGCGCGAAGCGAGTTCTGAAGCATGGTTTCCTCCTAAGAACGACCTTCCGGCCTATAACGATGAGCCCGTAGCACTTAGTCCGCGGTTCTCACTTTCGATTTCTTGACGAATTGCGTGCCGATGAGAATGACGATCGAGGCGACGACTAGCATGGACGAGATGGCGGCGACCGTCGGATCGACCTGGTCGCGAATATTGGCGAACATGCGCTTAGTCAGCGTCGAATTGGCGCCGCTGGACACAAACAGCGAAACAATGACTTCGTCAAACGAGGTGATGAAGGCAAACAGCATGCCGGAGAAGATCGAGATCCTGATCTGCGGCACAGTGACCGTGAAAAATGCGCGAGCCGGGGAAGCTCCGAGACTGCGGGCCGCACGCTCCTGATTGAGATCAAAACCCTTCAGGCCATTTGTCACGGCAATCATGACGAAGGGGATGGCCAGCGTCGTGTGGGCCAAGATCAACCCGGTCAGCGTATTGTTCATGCCGAGCTTGGCAAAGACGAAAAACACACCGATGGCTACGAAGATCAATGGCACCATCATCGGCAGGATCAGTACGCTGCGGATCACAAGATTGAATAGATTGGCCGACTTGAAAAGGCCATAACTCGCAAGCGTTCCGAGTATTGTCGCAAGCACCGTCGTTGCGCCTGCGACCTTGAAGGAAACCACGGCAGACTGGCGCCATTCCGGCGAGGAGAAAAAGGCATCGTACCAGCGTAGGCTAAGCACTCGCGGAGGAAATTCGAGATATTGGGAATCCGAAAAGGACATGGGAATGACGATCAAGCATGGAATGATCAGGAAGGCCAGGATGATGCCGACGAAAACATAGAGCCAGAGCCGGTCGCCATGGGTTATCTGGGTGGAAGTGGCTGGAGATTTTAGCATCAGGTGCCTCCCTTGGTAACGCTCGCCGCCCTGAACAGTGCGTTGACAACCCACAGGATCGAGCCGGTAACGATGAGCAGAACGACGCTCAGCGCGCTGGCCGCCCCCCAGTTTGCGAATTTTGCGATCATGTCGGCGATCTGGGTCGACCACATTGCTACCCGCCCGCCGCCAAGCAGTGCCGGCGTCAGGTAAAAGCCAAGGCAGAGCACGAAGATCAGCGCCACGCCGGTCGCAACGCCCGGCAGGGACAGTGGCAGAAACACCTGCCGAAAGGCCTGAACCGGCGACGCGCCGCAGTTAGACGCGGCCCGAAGCAGTATGGGGTCGATTGTCTTCATTGACGCGTAGAGCGGCAGGATGAGGAAGGGCAGCATGATGTGCACCATGCCGATGACCGTGCCGGTGAGATTGTTGACAAGCGGCAGCGGCTCGGAAACCAGCCCGAGATTGATAAGTGACGTATTGATGAGCCCCTGCCTCTGCAGGAGCACGAGCCATGCATAGGTGCGCACCAGAACCGATGTCCAGAACGGCAGAATGATGAAGATCATCAACACCTGTGCCACCTTCTCCGGAAGCTGGCTAAGGAGATAGGCAACCGGGTAGCCCAGAATAACGCAGACAACCGTGACGATTGAGGCCACCTTGAAGGTCGTCAAAAAGCTATCGACATAGGCTGGACGTAGCAACCGCGCGTAATTTTCGGCAGAAAGCGCGCCAGATGCATCATAAAACGACATCCACGCCAACCAGGAAAATGGAATGATCAGCACCAGCATGACCAGCACGAAGGCTGGCAATGACAGGCCGATAAACGCAAGCCCGGTCCTGCGTCGAGACTGTTGCAGCACATCCGTATTGAGTTGTGCGACGGAGAAATTCGCATCCGCCATGGTCATGGCCGCTCTCCTTCGACAATCACACTGGATTCCGGCGTCATCCAAAGCGCCAGCCTGTCGCCAGGTCTGGGTAGCGGCGTGTTCTCCGCACCGGTATGGCGGATCGAGATTTCCGTGTTTTGGGGAAGCTGGAGCGATACCATGTGGCTATCGCCAAGATAGGTGACATCGATGACCTGGCCTTCGATACGGTTGTCCCGTTCGACAGAGCCGTGCCAGCGCAGCCGTTCAGGGCGCACCATAAGATAGATATCGTCGGCGGCTTTCGGTGGCGTCGCTCCAAGCTTGAGCGGCTGGCCGCGCAGTGTGAAATCCGGCCCGTTCTTTTCGATCGGCACGAAGCGCGTATCGCCCATGAAGCCCGCGACGAACTTGCAATTCGGCGCATCATAAATGGCTTTCGGTGTGTCGAGTTGCATGATCCGGCCGCGGTCGAGGACCGCAATACGGTCCGACATCGTCAACGCTTCTTGCTGGTCGTGCGTGACATATACAGTCGTCATGCCGAGCGTGCGATGCAGGCGTTTCAGCTCAATCTGCATATGTTCACGCAGGTTCTTGTCCAGCGCCGAAAGTGGCTCGTCCATTAAGAGCAGGCGGGGCTCGAAGACGATGGCGCGGGCGAGAGCCACACGCTGGCGCTGCCCGCCGGACAATTCGTGTATCCGACGGCTGGCAAGATGGGTCATATGCACGGTTTCCAGCGCCTTCTTGACTTTCGACTTGATGGTCGGAACATCGACCTTTCGTAACTTCAGCGGATAGGCGACGTTGGCGAAGACGTCCATATGCGGAAACAGCGCATAACTTTGAAACACCATGCCGAGATCACGTTTATGCGGTGGCTTGGTGATGAATTCCGCATTGTCGACCCGAAGGCTACCACTGTCTGGTCGCTCGAAGCCGGCAATGACGTTCAGGAGCGTTGTTTTCCCCGAGCCGGAAGGGCCGAGAAGTGTCAGGAACTCGCCTGCGGCGATATCAAGCGATATCCCGTCCAGCGCCGTATAATTCCCGTAGACCTTGTAGATCTGGCGGATTGAGACTGCACCTGATGTCATTGCCGTTCTCCGTATGCGATCGACGTCAGTTCGACATCAGCAGACTATAATCCTCGCGGACGAGGGCGTTATTATCGCGCCACCAGTTGGCGTTCAGGAATATCTGCTTCTTGACGTTCTCGGGCGACATGTTCGACTTTGCCAGAACTTCGGGCGTGAATTTTTTCATCTCGAAGGCACGGCTGTTCGGCGGTCCGTAGTAGGGCATCATTTCAGGGATGCGTGCCTGTACCTCAGGCGAGACGACGCCGGCAATAAATTTCTGTGCCGCTTCGGCGTTCTGCGATCCCTTCAGAATTGCCAGGCATCCGTAACCGAGAATGGCGTCCTGATAGGTGAACTCGACCGGAGCGCCGTCCTTGATGACGTTGGCGACACGGCTGCCCCAGATCGCCATCATGTCGACCTCCTTGTCCTTGATCAATTGCGCCGATTGAGCGCCTGACGACCACCAGACGACAACGTCCTTCTTAATTTTTTCCAAAGAGACGAGCGCACGCTTGGTATCCAGGGGATAGAGCTTATCCTTCTCGACACCGTCGGCCAGAAGCGCGATTTCCATCATTTCCTGCGGATAGGTGCTGAGCGCACGGCGGCCGGGGAAATTCTTGACGTCCCAAAGATCCTTCCAACTTTTCGGCTTCTTGTCCTTGTAGGTATCCGTGCGCCAGGCAAGCACGACCGAATAGGTGTTGGTCGCAATCCAGTTTTCGCCATATGAGAGCTTGTCGAAGCCGTTCGTGTCGATCACCTTATAGTCGAGTTTTTCAAACAGGCCTTCCTTGCCACCGACAGCGCACTCGTCCGCGCCCAGATGTACGACATCCCAGGTAGGCGAACCGGACTGAACCTGCACCCGCACGGCAGCCAGGCCGTCATGGGTCTCCTCACGCAGTTCAATGCCGGCCAAATCTGCCGCCGGCTGCCATATGGTCTTGCGGAGATCTGTTTGCAGATTTCCGCCAAAACCCGCGACAGTCAAGGTTGTATCTGCCGCAAACGTGGGCACTGTCATTAATACAATCATAGCTCCGCCAAGAAGGCAGGCCGCTTTGTACCGCTGTAACATCTTGTTTCTCCTCCGCGAAAAAAGACCCTGTGCCGCCACTCGTTCCCCTGACAGATTGGCACGGTCGACAAGTCGTTAGCTTTAAGCCAAACTGGTTGACGAAGGTAACTATATTGTTCACGTTGTCAACTAATTTGCGATAACATTTTGTCACGCTCGCCATGGCGACCCAAAATCGCATAAAGATAGACGAGAGTGAAAACCCCAAGAGGAAATGACCGTGCAAAACCGCGATCAATTGAAGACGAATTCCGGGGACTATTTCGACAAACGCCATGATAACTCAGATAAGGAGACAGACATTCGGGATCTGTTTTCCTTTCAGCTACAGCGCTTGGCTGGTCTATCCACACGAATAGCGGCGCTTTCGATTCGACCCCAATATGGCGTAACGCCAAGAGAGTGGCGCGTTCTCGCCGTTCTTAATTATCTAGGAGAAGTACCGCTGCAGGAGCTAGCGAAGCATAGTGGCTTAATTAAAAGCCAAATGAGTCGCACAGTCTCGGCAATGATTGATCGGGGCTATATAGCCAAAACTGCCAATCCGGAAGATGGTCGCAGCATCCTTCTCAGACTCAGCCCGGAAGGGCTAGCGCTGTCACGCGCAATCCTTGATGCATCGTTTGAGCGCAATCAGCAAATGCTGGCAACACTTAGCAACGCAGAGCAACAGATACTTATCGAACTCCTGCGGCGCGTTACCCGCACAAGCAGCAGATATTATCACGAATTGCGAAATTCTGCCTCCCAGTCAGACTTGAAAAGCATTGACGAAGAATGCGGGCACGAAACTTTCAATGATAAAAATAGTTGACATTGTGAACGAATAAATTCATCTCTATCGCCAAGCCGAATGGAGGTGAGGCATGGCGAGTGAAATCACAATCTGCGAATGTTTTGCGCGTGACGGAATGCAGCACGAGACAGCTTCGATCTCCACTGCCGAAAAAATTTCTTTGATCGACGAATTTTCGGATGCCGGTTTTCCGCGCATCGAGGCGACGAGCTACAGCAGTCCCACGCACGTCCCGGTCTTCGCGGATGCCTCTCAGGTTCTGGCCGGCATCAGAAAGCAGCGGGGCGCTTATTACAAGGCAACCTGCCCCAACCCCAAGGCAGTGCAGCGTGCGCTTGACGATCTCGACGCCGGCCACGGCGCCGATGAAATCAGCCTTCTCGTGTCTGCCACGGAGTCACACACACAGAAAAACCTTCACGCCACCCGGCAGGCCCAATGGGACAATGTCGCGGAAATGGTGCGGCTTGCCGGTGGTCGGTTCCGCCTGATCGGGGTCATCTCCATGGCTCTCGGCTGCCCCTTCGAAGGCAGAGTCGATCCGGAGAGTATTTTGGCAGACCTCTCTCGCTTTTCCGAGCTTGGTGTGAAGCATGTCTCGGTTTGCGATACGACAGGCCACGGCACACCGGCGACCGTCAAAAGTCTCTTCGAACGCATCGCCCGCGAATTGCCGGACATTGTGCCGATTGCGCATTTTCACGACACGCGCGGAACCGGCCTTGCCAATTGCTACGCGGCCTACGAGGCGGGTTGCCGCTGGTTCGATAGCGCCATCGGCGGTGTCGGCGGCCATCCGACGCAAATAAAATATGGCGATGGGTTTACCGGCAATGTCGCGACGGAAGACCTCGTCAATCTGTTCGAGGCTGAAGGTATCGATACCGGTCTCGACCTCAAAAAACTGCAGGACGCCTCTCGCCGGTGTGAGGCCGTCTTGAAGCGTGAACTCCTGAGCCGGGTCGCGCGTAGCGGCTTTGGCCATCTCGCGGCATAGGATCAGCGCATGACCGACCCATTTTCCGTTCTTCGTGTCGAAAACCGTGATGCAGTTCGCATCATCACAATGAACCGTCCCGACAAGCTCAACGCACTGAATACCGCACTCACTCAAGCAATCCACGATGCATTTCTCGCTGCCGATCAGGACGCGGAAGTTCGCGCCATTGTGCTTGCAGGTCATGGCCGGGCCTTCTGTGCGGGCGCCGATCTTTCGGAATTCGACACGTTGACGCCCGCCAATCAGGATCTGGTCGAAAAGCGAGCCGACCTGACCTGCCGGACGCAGGCAATGATGCAAAGTCTGTCGAAGCCTGTCGTCTCGGCCGTCCAGGGTGCAGCCATCGGCGGCGGTGCGGGCCTCGCCATCGGCTGTGACATGATGGTGGCCGCGAGTAATCTCAAATTCGGCTATCCCGAACTCAAGCATTCCATCGTCCCGGCTCTCGTCATGACCGGGCTTCAGAGGTCGCTCGGACGCAAGGCGGCCTTCGAGATGATCAGCCTCGGTCGCCTGATCGGTGCCCAAGAAGCTCTTGCGCTCGGCCTCTGCAACCGCGTTGCCGCGCCGGAAGAGGTCCTCGAAAAGGCGATCGAGATTGCAGAAGCCTGGGCCGTGGCCAATCCATTCGCCATGGCGGCGGCAAAGACACTCTATTATCAGGTGGCCGACCTTCCCTATGCCGAGGCAATGTCCGCAGGTCGAGATCTCAACGCGAAAATGCGTAGTTTCCGCAAGGAGGCCAAATGAAACCGCTCGAAGGCATTCGTATCCTCGATTTCTCGCGCGTTCTGGCCGGGCCTATGGCGACCCAAATCCTGGCAGAACTCGGTGCTACCGTCACCAAGGTGGAGCGGCCGGGTAGCGGTGACGAATCACGAACATTCGAACCCCGGCTTCCCGGCGGCGAAAGCGCCTATTTCTTCGCTTTCAATCGCGCCAAGCGATCGATGACGCTGAACCTGAAATCGCCGACAGCGCAGAAAATCGCCGCTACGCTGGCTGCCCAGCATGATGTCGTGCTGGAAAATTTCCTGCCTGGTGACATGGAGCGCTTCAATCTTGGCTACACAACCCTTGCGGCGCTCAATCCGAACCTGATCTACGTCTCCAATACTGGCTTCGGCCAGACCGGGCCTTACCGGGAGCGCGCCGGTTACGACACCGTGTTTCAGGCTTTGTCCGGCATCATGCATTTGACCGGCCACGCGGACTCGCCGCCCGCCAAGACTGGCGTGCCGATCGCCGACCTGACGGCCGGCCTCTGGATCGCCATCGCCATTCTTACCGGCCTCGTCGGTCGCGGTCGCAGCGGCAAGGGATGCCATATCGATCTGGCGATGATGGATGTGCAGGCAAGCCTACTCGCACTGTCGGCTGCCCGCCTTTTCGCGTTGGGCGAGGATATCGGCCGCTCCGGTACCGAACATCCCGGTCGCGTCCCTTCCGCGGCCTTCCAGTGCCGCGATGGCGGATGGCTGCACATCAGCGGCAGCGACCAGCATTGGGGCCGGCTATGCGACGTGCTCGGCCTTGACGAACTTGGTGCAGACCCGTCCTTCGCCAAGAACGCGGGGCGATTGGCCAATCGCAAGCGGGTGATGGACGAATTGCGCACTGCAATAGCTGCCCGCGAACGAAAACCGTTGGCCGAAGCGTTGCGCGCGGTCGGGATCCCGGCAGGCGAAATCAATACGACACGCGAAATCCTTGAGGATCCCCACATGCAGGCGCGCGGTGTCGTGGGCACGTTCGAACATCCTGCCGAAGGGCGGTTCAAGGGGCTGCGTACACCGGTCAATTTCGACGGATTCGATGCGCCCGAAATCGGCTGTCCACCGCTACTGGGTGCCGATACCGACACCATTCTCAGCCAAGAAATGAACCTCGACGACGCCGAAATCGCGGCGCTTCGTGAGGAAGGAGTAATCGGATGAGCCTGGACGCCGTCTCAGTCATACGCCAAGGAGCCATTGCGCGCGTCGTGCTCAATCGCCCGCAATCGCGCAACGCCGTCAATCTGGACATGTGCCTTGCGCTACGCGAAACGTTCGAGACACTGGATCGCGATCAGGATCTCCGCGTCATCCTTCTCTCGGCCAATGGCCCGGTTTTCTGCGCCGGCGCGGATTTGAAAGAGCGGACTGGCAAGGACGAAGCCTGGATGATCGCCCGCCGTCAGGCCTCGTTTGCGGCCTATGATGCGATAGGCCGATGCAGCAAGCCGATCGTGGCCCTGACGCAAGGCCCGGTGGTCGGGTCCGGCGGCGAGATTATCATGAGCTGCGATTTCGTCGTCGCCTCCGAAAAAACCACCTTCCGCTTTCCCGAGCCGCAATGGGGCACAGTCGGTGCCACACAACGGCTGCAACGGGCAATCGGACGCATGAACGCGAAAGAACTGCTTTTTACCGGCCGCATCATGGCGGTCGGCGAAGCTTACCAGCGCGGTCTTGTCTCCCGAGTCGTTTCAGCCGATGTGCTCGAGCAGGTCGGCCAGGAAATTGCCGAAAGCATTGCAGCGGTACCGCCGCTTGCCATGGCGCTGACCAAGCAGGCTGTCGATCTCGGACATGAAACCAATCTCGGCAACGGCATCCGTATCGAGATGGCAGCAATCGCGCGCAATCTCGCCGATGGCGGCTGGCGGGCCGGCATCGAGAAGTTTTCCCAGGCCGTTGACGGGAAGGGCAGCAAATGAGCGAGCTCGATCTCAAGGCAATTTGTCCTCTCACCGTTTCGTCCGCCTTGAGCCGATCGGCAGCGATCGCGTCCGATATCGAGGCAATCGTCGCGACGGGTGGAAGATTGACCTTCAGCCAGTTGGAAGAAAAGGTCGCCCTCGCCCGGGCAGCGCTCGCAGCTGCCGGCGTCAGGAAGGGCGATCATGTCGGGCTTTGCCTCGGCAATTGCACGGAGTGGATTGTCATCTTTCTGGCAATCGGCTCTCTCGGCGCGGTCACCGTGCCTATTAACACTCGCTTCGTTGATGCGGAAATGGCCTATGCGCTGAATCAGTCTCGCGTTTCGACGCTTATCACCTGCGATCGTTTCCTAAAGATCGATTTTATCGCTATGCTGCGGGAGATTTGTACCGGTATCGATACCGCCTTGCCGCATGAGGCCCTGCCGGATCTGCAACGGATTCTGGTAATCGGCGATGACGTGCCGGCAGCGGCTCGAAGCTGGGACGATCTATGCGCTTCAAAACTCCAACCCGTTGAGCCTTGCGACGAGCCGGACGACATCTTGTTGATCCAATACACCTCCGGCACCACCTCCTTCCCGAAAGGTGTTCTGCTTCGCCATCGCAACATGCTGCCGAATGCCTTCTTCTCTGGACTTCGGATGGGCCTTCGATCAGGCGACCGGTTCCACAGTGCCCGACCGTTCTTCCATGTTGCCGGCACGACGCTATCAATCCTCTCCTGTCTGCAACATGCGGTCACACTGGTCAGCATGGACCGTTTCGAGCCCGGCGAGGCATTACGGCTGATGGAGGCGGAACGCTGCACACATTTTTCCGGCAACGACACGATGGCGCTAATGCTACTGAATCATCTGGAACGGCCTTCCCGCCAGCTCATTTTGCGTGGCGCATGGCTGGCCGCTTCACCCACCATCGTTCGCCGCGTCATCGATGAACTTGGCGCTCGTGAGTGCGTGGTCGGTTACGGGCTGTCCGAGGCCTCGCCCAACGTCGCGCAATCTTGCTGGTGGGAGCCGGAAGACCTACGCGTCAGCGCCGCCATGCGGGTGCAGACCGGCGTCGAGGTCCGCATTCGCACCGAAGACGGTCGCGACGCCGGCCCGAACGAACCGGGTGAAATCCAGGTGCATGGCTGGAATGTCATGAAAGGCTACTTCGACAAGCCGGAAGAAACCGTTGCCACGCTCTCCACCGACGGCTGGCTTTCGACCGGTGACCTTGGGGCTCTCGATTTATCCGGCCGCTTACGCTTCATGGGCCGGACGAAGGATATCGTGCGTGTCGGCGGCGAAAACGTCTCCCCGGCCGATGTCGAGAACGTCCTGCACCAGAACCGGTTGATCCGTCAGGCTGCGGTTGTCGGCGTCCCGGACGAACGGCTCGTCGAAGTCATCGCCGCGTTCGTCATCCTGAACGAGGGCTGCACGACGACGCCCACGGAAATCATCAATTGGTCGAAGAAGGAGATGGCGGGGTTCAAAGTGCCGCGCCATGTCTGGATCGTGGAAGATTTCGAAGCGATCGGAATGACCGCCAGCTCGAAAATCCAGAAGAAGCAGCTTGCTGCGCATGCGCGCAAGCTGGCGGGAATCGAAGGTTGAATGCTCATGCGTATCGAAACCAATGTCACCAAACTGCTTGGCATTGATCTGCCGATCATCCAGGCAGGCATGTCCTGGGCCTCGTCCAACTCGGCTCTGCCACTGGCTGTCTCCAATGCCGGCGGCCTTGGCGTGTTGGCCGCAGGACCGATGTTTCCGCATCATCTGGAAGAGGCGATCGATGAGATCAAAGCCGGAACGGACAAGCCTTTCGCCGTCAACCTGCCCCTTTATCGCGAAGGCGCCGAGGCGATCATCGACTTGTTGCTGGAAAAGCGCATCCCGGTCCTGATCGCATCGCAAGGCGGCCCGAAGAAATATCTCGACCGCTTCAAGGCTGCCGGCACGATCTGCCTGCATGTCGTATCCGGTGAAGTGCATGCCCGGAAGGCCGCTGACGCCGGCGTCGACGGCCTGATCACCGTCGGCGGCGAGGCCGGCGGGCATCCTCCGCCGGAACTCGTTTCGACCCTGGTGCTCGGCCGCGCCATCGCCAAGGCGGTACCGGACATGCCCTTGATCCTCTCCGGCGGCTTCGCAGACGGTCACGGACTTGCGGCGGCACTTTCGCTCGGCGCAGGCGCTGCGCAATTCGGCTCGCGTTTCATGATGTCACGCGAAGCGCGGCTGCACCCGGCCTATCAGGATCTTCTGGTCAAGGCGGGTGTCAGCGATACGATGGTAGTTGGTCGAGGCTTCGGCGTTATCCGCGTCATTCGCAACCGGTTCGCCGAGGGAATGGCGAAAGCGGAAGTGGAAGGGCTGTCCGACGAAGACCGCAAGGTGCTCTTCACGGCCAGCTCGCTCAAGGCTGCGGCTTTTGACGGCAATGTCGAGGCAGGTAAGGTCGAGGCAGGCCAGAGCGCCGGACTGATTTCCAAAATCCTACCTGCAGCGGAGATCGTGGCCCGCATTGCCCAAGACTATACGCAGGCACTTGCCAACCTGCCTAAACCTGTTTGATCGTACTCTCAAGGAAGCAAATCATGTTGGATAAGCCGCTATTAATAAATGGTACGTGGCGAGCGCCTTCGGGCAGTCGGACTGCGGACGTCAAAAACCCCGCTACCGGTCAAGTCATCGCACAACTGCCGGTCTGCGAACGCGCCGATCTCGACGCCGCTCTCAATGCGGCTGCCAAAGGGTTCGAGGTCTGGCGCAAGACGACCGCGCTGGAGCGCTACCGCATTCTCCTGCGTGCGGCGGCGATCGTGCGCGAACGCGCAGAAGTCATTGCCCAACACATGGTCCGCGAGCAGGGCAAGCCGCTGGCGGAAGCGCGTGGCGAGGCCAACGCCGCGCCGGAACACATTGAATGGCACGCCGAGGAAGCGCGCCGCATCTATGGCCGGGTAATTCCCTCTCGCGTTCCCGGCGCCCGCCAGATGGTCATCAAGGAGCCGGTCGGGCCCGTTGCGGCCTTCTCCCCCTGGAACTTTCCGATCAATCAGCTTGTTCGTAAGGTTTCCGCCGCATTGGCTGCCGGCTGCTCCGTCATCGCCAAACCGCCGGAGGAGACGCCATCTGCCTGTATTGAACTGGCAAAGGCGTTTCAGGATGCTGGCGTACCTAATGGCGTTATTAACATCGTCTTTGGCATTCCAGCCGAAGTGTCGGACTATCTGATTGCCTCGCCTACTATTCAGAAAATCTCGTTCACCGGCTCGGTTCCCGTTGGCAAGGCGCTCGCGGCACGCGCCGCTTCCCATATGAAGCGCTCGACGATGGAATTGGGTGGCCATGCGCCGTATATCGTCGCTGACGACGCTGACGTCGTTGCAGCCGCACAACTTGGAGTTATGCTGAAATACCGCAATGCTGGGCAGGTCTGCGCCTCTCCCACCCGTTTCTATATCCAGGATTCTGTCTACGACAGCTTCAGGGAAAGCTTCGTTGCTGGTGCAAAAGCACTGCAGGTCGGCGACGGCATGAGTGCCGGAACGCGGATGGGGCCGCTCGCCAATCCGCGCCGTCTCGATGCGATGGAAATGTTCGTTGACGACGCTGTTGCCAATGGCGCCAAGTTGGAATGCGGCGGCCGACGCATCGGCAATGCCGGCTTCTTCTTCGAGCCGACCGTCTTGTCCGACGTGCCGGAAGATGCACGCATCATGAACGAGGAGCCCTTCGGCCCGGTAGCAGCGCTGGTCCGCGTCGGTTCCATCGATGAAGCGATCCAGCGCAGCAATCGCCTGCCTTTCGGCCTCGCTGCTTTTGCCTTTACCCGCTCACTGTCCATCTCGGACCGTTTTGCTTCGGAACTTCAAGCCGGTATGGTTTCGATCAACCATTTCGGCATTGCCGCGGCGGAAACACCCTTCGGCGGTATCAAGGATAGCGGTTATGGCAGCGAAGGCGGCACCGAAAGCCTCGATGCCTATCTGACCACAAAATTCGTCAGCCATATCGGTGCCTGACACAGATCGCGGATGCGCTGACCGGAAATGTTGGCGCCCCCCGTTTTCGCGCCATGAAGGATCAGCCAGCGGATGAAGACTTTCGATTACATCGTTGTGGGCGGCGGCTCGTCCGGCTGCGTCGTAACCAACCGGCTGATTAAGGCCGGTAAGAGTGTCCTGTTACTAGAGGAAGGACCGAAGGACAACAGCCCCTTCATCCATATCCCCGCCACCTTCGTACGCGTGCTTGGCAGTAAACGGACGTTCAAGTATCAGACCGAGCCAGAGCCGGGCGCCAATGGTCGAATGCTCGTCGTGCCACAAGGGCGTACTTTGGGCGGCGGTTCTTCCGTTAATGCTATGATTTATATTCGCGGTCAGGCGCAAGATTATGATACGTGGCGCGATCTTGGATGTGATGGCTGGGGGTATGACGAGGTTTTGCCGGTCTTCAAACGCTGCGAAGACAATGAAACGCTCGCCGACGATTTTCATGGCACTGGCGGACCGCTGAAGGTTTCCGAACCGCGCCACCGTCATCCGATTAGTTTGGCATTTGTGCGCGCGGCCCAAGAAGTGGGGCTGCCTTTTTCACACGACTTCAATGGTGCCTCACAGGATGGGGTTGGCTTCTTTCAGACCACCACATCGCAGGCACGCCGCGGTTCGACGGCTGCAACCTATCTGAAAGTTGTCAAAGGTTCACCGCTGCTGACGGTCAGCACCGAAAGTAGCGTTCGCACCATCATCATTGAAAATGGCGCCGCTTCCGGTATAGTTTATCGCACTGCTGATGGCACAGATCACAGCGTGCTGGCAAGGGAGGAGGTCATTCTTTGTGCCGGAGCGCTAGCGACGCCGAAATTGTTGATGTTGTCAGGCATTGGGCCCGGAGCGCACCTAACGTCGCATGGAATCCCAGTCATCCGCGATCTGCCCGGTGTGGGCAATAACTTTCAAGACCATATCACCGCGTCCGTTTATGGTATTACAGATCGCTCGATATCGTTGAAGGGACAGGACCGAGGCTTTCGAGCCGTCGCCAACGGCCTGCAATATCTATTCAATCGCTCGGGCCTTCTTTCGTCGAACGTCGTGGAGACCGGCGGCTTCATCGATACATCCGGCTGCGGTCGCCCCGATATCCAGTTCCACGTTACCCCTGCGCTCGTAGGTGACGCGTCGCGCGGCCAGATGGATGGCCATGGCGTATCTATCAATCCTTGCATTTTAAGACCTGAAGCACGCGGCAAGGTCTCGCTCCGAAGTTCCAAGCTAGATGATCCAATCTTGTTTGTTGGCAACAATCTCACTAAACAAGCCGACATCGATACATTGGTAAGAGGTATAAAACTCGGCCGCAAGATATTGGCCGCACCGGCTATGAAGGCACTCGGCTTTCGCGAGCTGGCTCCCGGAGATGCTACACAAAGCGACGAAGCCATCGAGAAATATGGGCGTTCGATTGCAAAGACCGTCTATCATCCTTCAGGCACGGCGAAGATGGGATGTGATGAAATGGCTGTGGTCGACAGCCAGTTGCGCGTCATCTGCGTACCGCGACTGCGGGTGGCAGACGCCTCGATCATGCCGACGCTGGTTAGTGGCAACACCAACGCGCCGACCATCATGATCGCCGAACGGTGCGCCGATTTTATTCTTTCAAAAATCCAGCCAGAAAGTCGTAGATTACGCTAGTAAGGCGGGTCGTCCCCGATATGAGAAGTCCGCGCTGACACGACCCAGAAAGGACCTCTATGCTGCCGACCGAACCCGATTCCCACCGCCTGGAAATGACGGTTTTGATGACGCCCGACATGGCAAATTTCAGCGGCAAGGTTCACGGCGGCGCTTTGTTGAACTTGCTGGACCGTGTCGCTTTTTCCTGTGCATCGCGCTATTCGAAACAATATGCGGTTACGCTTTCTGTCGATCAGGTCACGTTTAAAGAGCCTATCAATGTTGGTGAACTAGTGACGTTTCGGGCTTCGGTGAACCATACTGGCCGGACGTCTATGGAAATCGGCATTCGCGTGGAAGCGGAGCATATCCGCTCGGGCAAGCGCCGCCACACCAATTCCTGTTATTTTACAATGGTAGCGGTCGATGAGACCGGGCGACCTGTTGCAGTGCCTACCTTGCCCCCCGTCGACGCTTTGGATCGCAGGCGCCACGAAGCAGCCGAACTCCGACGGACGCTCCGACGTGAATTCGCACAGCGGATGGAAATGGTTGCCGCGACCGGGCGAGACATTGTCGACACAACGGAGGTATAACAGCACTTTGGGATACAAAGATCGCGTGGCGGACAGCCGAAATCGCTAATGGTTTTTCATCTTGAAAGGAGATAAACCGCTGGCCCGGCCATTGGGCGATGTGCTGATTGCCAGTCAGTATACTTCCCTCGCCCCGACGCGACCTTCAAAGCCGAAAATTGATAACCGATAAGGTGATCTATCGGGCTGTCATGATCATAGTCAAAGTTCGGCTTTTCTCATGGAAACATGCTGCGTCACATTTAATTGGCGCGATGCTGGTACCACGCCTGGTTATGAGCCGTTCGTTGGAACCATTGGACGGGCCTTTCGTTTTTCCTATTTCTCTGCCTTGATTCTGATGTCTACAGAGAATGGATTGGGTCCAATTCGACCCGAGAGAGCGACAATGAGAGATCTTGAGAAAGCTCGTGTCCAAATGGTGGAGCAACTTGTCCATCGCGGTATCCATGACGCGCACGTGCTGGATGCGATGGGCACGGTGGCTCGTGAGAAATTCATCGATGAAGGCTTTATCGAGTTTGCCTATGAAGACACACCTCTACCAATCAAAAATGGCCAAACGATCTCACAACCATATATGACTGCCTTTATGATTGCATCGGCGCATCTGGGTGGGGCTGAACACGTTCTCGAAATTGGAACAGGCTCCGGCTACGCTGCGGCGATCATAGCACAGATTGCCGGTCAGATATTTACTGTCGAACGGTATTCCACCCTTGCCGAAGCTGCGCAACAACGCTTCGAAGACCTCGGCTGCGATAATATCCATGTGCGCACGGGCGACGGCAGCAATGGTTGGCCAGAAGAAGCTCCTTTCGACGCGATAATTGTTGCAGCAGGTGCTCCGGAGATCCCCTCACCGCTCAAAGAGCAGCTCAAACCAGGCGGGCGGCTCATCATACCGGTCGGCAGTATGGCGGGTGCCCAGCGCCTTTTGTGCATCACCCGTAAATCTACGGAGGAATTCGACGAGGAAGATCTCGGCGGTGTGATGTTCGTACCGCTTGTGGGAGATAAGGCCTGGCCCGACATGAACTGATATGATTTGGGCCGCGAAGAACGGGAGAAGACCATGATCAACAACGGATACGAACTTCACAAAAATGGCGATGGCACCTGGGCGGTGATTGACGCCTTCAAGGGCAATCCGATCACGTTCGAAGGCAAGCTGCAGATCGCATTGAACGAAGACGAGGCAAAGCGAGTTCTCGACTGTCTCAACAGACAGAATCTCGAACGTCACCCCGAAGATGGCAGTGGACGCTTGCCGTAATCCCTAAGCGCGTTCGAAACACGAAGTGATCAAATGGGGATATCTTAAATAGTCAGGAAGCGTATCGTTGATGCTTCCGAAAGGAGAATGAGATGCCGCTCTTCAACGAAGCGAGCCGCATTTATGAGCCAGAAGAAGTGAACTTCATGCGCAGCTGCTTTTCCAACGCCGCGATCATTCTTGAAGAAAGCGATAGGGAATATGCTGCGACTGACCTTTCGTCTACAATCATTATGCTTTACCAGAACGGGCTGAGGGATTTGAACTACATCGCGGAACTGGCGTCGCGACTTGCTCACAAGAGATATATGGAGCGTCACCCTAATACGCCCGTCGCAGCGAATGTGAACGTTCTGCCCGGCTCGAAGGCTCCTTCCTGAATTCCCAGCCGAACTAGGGCTTGCGGGTTAGTTGCAATCAGGAATTCTGCTCAGCATCTATAAACTTGTTAAAGCGGCTATCCTCCGTTTCTTCGTAGAGAAAAGCCAGCTTTCTATCGTCAAAGATGGCGAAGAAATCATCCCAATTGATTTCCTCCAGATTCTGGTCTTTTTCTGCGAAATCGATACGCAATATACCGCCTTCGCTACCGGTTTCCACCATTGCGGGCCGCCCGTTTCGGTCTTCCGCCCACCGGTGGATCTTGTCGTGGTCACGTGTGATCTGAGCCATGGTTCTACCCTTCCGCTTTAAATTTCTTCGCTTCTTCAAGCAATTTTTGCCGATCCCTTCCAAAACGCTCGATCAACTGGCGAGCCTGCAGCGGAGAAATATCCGAGTTCTCGGCCAGGAACTTGATGTCTTTATCATCCGTCAGTGGTGTGGTTGATTTCTCGTTCATGATTGATCCTCATTTCTGGTCCGGGGGCGGGTTCACCGACTGGTCGCCGCCCGTGCCGGTCTGTGGTTGGTCATTTTCCACAGGCGGTTCAGTATTCGGCTGATCGGCGTCAGCCGTAGCGGGTGGTGTCTGGATGCCTTGCTTTTGCGTTACCGATCCACCACCGGTCAGGCTCCAGCCCAGGAAGAGAAGCAGCAGAACCGCCAATATGGCTAATACGAAACGCGGAAAATATCTGAGCGCTCGGGGCGAAGCCTTGCGTTGTTGTTCCTGTTCTTGTTTCGATTGCATGTTTATTGCTACCTCCATGAGATCACAAAACATCCGATGACGATCACGGCGATAATGAACCACCAGACCATTTAGGCTGGGCCTTCACGCATCTGCGTGGTTCTTCCTGCGAATTGCGCATTCTCTTTCAATGCCCATACCCGCCGCAGGCCGGATGCATGGCTGGAAGTATTGCTGTCATCGGGTTTTACCGGGGCCGTTAACGGCCGTGTCCCGTAATCCTAGCAGCTTGAGAGCTGCCGCCAGCCTCTGCATCTGTTTTCATCATATTGGGCCTCCCGGGTTCCAACCATGAAACAGGCCAATTGTTCCGCAGAATTTCATTGCTGCTGTCCGGCTATTTCCCGCTCTCTCACTCGGAGTTCCTTTTCATTCAATGAAACAATCCAAGGTTTGAAAAGTTGGGCTGTCAGTTTCAACAGATGGAGGCTTCCATGAAACGCGACCCGAAAGCCGGCACCACAGATCAGAAGCCGAAATGGGAAGGCCCGCCGGAAAACCGGCCTCGTGGTTACGAGCCTCCCGACGACGACCCGGCAAAGAAACGCGATGCCGCTGGGCACAATCTTGCCGACCCGGACCGCAAGAACCTTTCCGACGCGCTGAGTCAACCGAAACACGCCACGAGAAAGGCAGGTGGTTGAATGACTGTGCCTTCCCTTCCTCCGCTCAAAGCGATCGCGCTCAATGCCACCTTGAAGCGAAGTGTTGACCAGAATCCATCCTCGACCGACAGGATGCTACATTATCTCGATACGCATCTTGTTCCTTATGGCGTGCAGACGGAGCATGTGCGGCTGAGTGAATTCAACATCGAACCTGGCGTCACATCGCGCGAAAGCGAAGACGACGAGTGGCCGACACTCAGAACCAAAATCCTCGACGCGGATATTCTAATTTTCGGCACGCCAATCTGGCTCGGACAACCATCAAGTATCTGCAAACGTGTGCTGGAACGCATGGATGCATTTCTTTCAGAGACTGATGACAACAACCGAATGCCGTCTTACGGGCGTGTAGCCGTGGCGGCAGTGGTTGGGAACGAGGACGGGGCGCATTTCGTGTCATCCCAGCTCTATCAGGCGTTGAACGATGTGGGTTTCACTCTCCCCGCCAACGGCGTAACCTATTGGGTGGGCGAGGCGATGCAATCAACCAATTTCATCGATCTGGAAGAAGTCCCCGCCACCGTCATTTCCGCAACCAGAATGCTGGCCGCCAACTGCGTGCATCTGGCACGATTGTTGAAGACCGCTCCTTATCCCGGTTCAGGCTAACAGGAGAGGGCGCAACGCATTGTCGGCTGGCCCGGATTGACCGGGCCGGGTGAAGGATGTTCAGGTATAGGAAGGGGCGGTATCTGTTCGGGTTCGTCGGGGTTGAACGGCCCCTTATCTGGTTGCGGAATAGTCTCCGGCGGCTCAACCGGAATGCCTTCAGGTTCAATTTCGGGAATTTCAGGCGGGTCGGACGGTGTCCCGGCACCCACAATAAGAGTTCTCCTCCGCCACTCACCCCTTTTGTCGTTCTGGATACTCATTGGTTTCTCCTTTGTTCAGGTAGGGTTAAGCCTGATCAGACTTGCCATAAGCCTTGCGCAATTCCTCTTTGGCGGCTTCCAGCGCTTGCTTGCGCTTTTCCGGCAAATTCTTGCCGGCGCGGTTGATATAGAAGGTCAGCATGGACATGGCCGAGCGAAACGGTTCCGCCTTGCGTTTGTGACTCTTGTCAGCCGAGCGTTTCAGGGAAGCTGCGATTTCCTTCGGATCATCCTGCTCGAACACATGCGGTTCGAGATCTAGCGCGTCGCTGTGTTCGGTCACGTCCGCTGACCATTTCTTTGCCTGAACCATATCAAAACTCCTCTGTTGCAAGTTTCGATAACCGCCGAGGGCAGCTCATGTTCCCTTTCACTTGTCTGCAACCGTGATCCAAGATCCAGTGCCCCCGAGTTTCGCTACTCTTGGTGGAACAATGTGCCTGCAAGCTTGTTCGGAGCGCTGTTAACCACCGGGTCGTCGGAACGGAGAAAGCACAATGTTCAACACTGCACCCTCAAACATCCGTTTACTCTTTTTCAACAAGGATCGCGTCGGAGTGGACGAACCATCCCAGCACGAAACACGGGACCATCAGGCACGCCCGACGCACGAACAGTCCGACGCGCCCGGCAATCCACGTCAGCCTCAACCGGAGGATCCGCAAAAGGACTTCGATTTTGACGACCCCAATGGCGCGCGCCCGAATGATCTTGCCAATCCCAGCGCACGTGAAATGAGACGCGACAACAACGGTCGAGACCGTCCGAACCCTTACAGGAGATGAAGATGCCTGCAAAATCCAAAGCACAGCAACAGGCTGCTGGCGCGGCTTTGGCTGCGAAGCGCGGGGATAAATCAAAAAGCGAGCTCCGTGGAGCATCCAAGGAAATGGCCAAGTCCATGAGCGAGAAGGAACTCGAGAAAATGGCCTCTACCAAACAGAAGACCAAGCCGGAGCATAAATCGAAGACCTGACAGAACGAACTGGAAATAACGATGATTATCCTGAAGTGGCTTGCCGTCATCATGTTTTGCCGTCGCATTGCCCGGGCTGGGAACCCTGTTCATCACATCGGGCAAGGGCGGCGTCTGTCCGGATAGTCCCACCTAGCCGTCCCGCTCCACGGTGCAGCCCTGACCGAACTAAGCTGACCGTCTCGATTTTTTTGCGACAGTGCGAAACAAAATTATTGCTGGCGGGTTGGGTGCACCGTTGTCACAATTTTCAGGGGCACGACAAGAACAGTTCAGAACCATAAGGAGGAGCCGGAAATGGCCAGCACCAAGCAACGTAATCTTAACGATCTTTTCTATGACACGCTCAAGGACATTTATTATGCGGAGCGCAAGATTCTTAAAACGCTTCCCAAAATGTCCCGTGCAGCCACAGATGAAAAGCTGAAGAGCGCGTTCGAAAAACACCGGGAACAGACCGAAGGACACGTGGAACGACTGCAACAATGCTTCGAGATTCTCGGTAAGCGTGCTCAGGGCAAGACCTGTGATGCCATTGAAGGCATTATTGCTGAAGGTGAGGAAATCATCGAAGAATTTGCGAATAGTCCCGCCCTCGACGCCGGTTTGATATCCTCTGCACAGGCGGTCGAACATTACGAAATCACGCGCTATGGCACATTGAAACGCTGGGCTGAAACCCTCGGCCACAACGATGTGGCGAAACTCCTCGACCAGACCCTGCAGGAAGAAGGTCAGACCGATAAGGACCTGACGAAACTCGCCGAGTCCTCTGCCAATCTCCGTGCGGAAGCCGCCTGATCTCAGGCTTTTCAAGACCGGTAGCGAGGTGATGACATGGAAAGTGCCCTATTCCGGGGTGATCCTACGCGAAAAATTCGTGTCGTTTGCCAGTCTTCCGACAGTCCTCACAATGTAGCCAGCGTGGAAGCGCTGGCTGCACGCCTATCTTCGCTGACTGGCAGGCACTTACTGCCCACCCTGCAAAGCTTTGACGAGAACAACGAAACGTTTTTCGTACCGACTTTTGCTCTGGTCCGCCAGGACGGACACCCCGAAATGAGCATTGAGAACTTCTACGGCGGCATCGTTCACCACGGTTTTATGGCAACGAAACTCGTTACCCACCCACACTGGCACGACGATGACAATTTGCCGGAAGGTTGGGCAGGAAAATTTGTAGTTTGTTTGCAGGATTGTGTTCTGCCCGGTTTTTCAGTCTTTTCACATCGCCATGCACTGGATGCCGCTAGTGCCCTGCTGAAAAAGCACAAGGTTCGGTTCAAAAACCCCTACGCTTCCGGCGGCAAAGACCAGACCGTCATAGAAACCGTTCGCGCCCTCGACAGATTTCTGGAAACCGTGTCTGATCGCGAAATTGCAAACGGGCTCGTCGTCGAAGAGGACGTTGACAACTCCACCACCTACTCCGTCGGGCAGGTCCAGATCGAAAATCACATCGGAAGCTATCTTGGCCGTCAATACACATCCCATGACGCGGACGGGAGTGAGGTTTATGCGGGCAGCCGTTTGCGTGTGGTGCGCGGCAGCTGGGACGCTCTGCTTCACCAACTCCAATCCCCCGTCGCACGCAGGGTCGTCGAGAATGCCAGACGCTACGATGAAGCTGCCCGGCAACATCTTGGACTGATTGCGTCGCGCAGAAACTACGACGTTCTTGTCGGGCCGATCACGGAAAATGGCGTCCGCTGCGGCGTGTTGGAACAGTCATGGCGTGTGGGAGGTGCTTCCCCTGCCGAAGTCTTGGCATTGGAAAAACTGGCACAGGACGAAACTGTCAACGCCGTACAGGCAGTATTGCGCGAGAGCTATGGTCCGCCACCTACATTCAACGAGGACGATTTCGTCGTTTACGTCGGTGACGACGATTTCGGACGACCTCTCCACAAATACGCGCGAATAGAGAAAATCTATCATGATCCGTAACGTTACCGCCGTCAGCCTCGACCAGTACGAACTGGCCGCGACTGTCATCTCTCCGGATACCACCATCCCAGGCGTTCTATTTCTGCACGGTTGGGCCGGTAGCCAGGAACGCGATATCGAAAGAGCAGATGCGATATCCTCGCTCGGTTGCGTTTGTCTTACCTTCGACATGCGCGGTCACGGGGAATTGCTGTCCAGCAACAAAACCGTAACGCGCGGTGAAAATCTTGACGATGCCATTGCTGCATATGACCGGCTGGCCAGCCTCAAGATGGTAGAAGAGAGTTCGATTGTTGTCATAGGAAGTAGCTATGGCGGGTATCTCGCAACCTTGCTGACCGAGTTTCGGCCCGTCCGCTGGCTGGCATTAAGAGCCCCCGCACTTTATCGCGACCAGCTTTGGCAAGTCCCTAAAGCAAGGCTCGACCGCAGTGACCTGCAATCCTATCGTTCGACACTCGTAAACTTTGATGACAACCGCGCACTTCGACAGGCCCGAGAATTTCATGGCGATGTACTGCTGGTCGAGTCCGAGCACGATATCATCGTCCCCCACCCGACGGTCGCAAGTTATCAAACTGCCTTCATCAATACCCATTCGTTGACGGTTCGGACGTTGGGCGGCGCGGACCATGCGCTCACCGGAGACCTCCATCAAAAGGCCTATAATCAGCTTCTGACACGCTGGATCAGAGAAATGGTTCTCGGCGCTCGCTGACCCCAAGGGAACATTATACCGGTTCATTGGTTGGAACGGTCCCGCAGAAACAAGGGAGCCAACGATGAAACGGTCTATTCGATATCTCGCAGGCGCAGCCTTCCTGCTACTCACGCCAGCAGCGTTTGCCCAAACCACCCCATCTGAAGAACCTCAGACCCCCGCAGTCACCACGCCCGGAGAGAAAAATCCGAGAGCACCGGTGCCAGGGGAAAACAGTTTTACCGAGGATCAGGCGAAAGAACGCCTGACCGAAGAGGGGTTCACCAACATCATGAATCTTCAACTCGGCGAAGATGGCGTCTGGCGCGCCGAAGCCGCGCGCGACGGTCAGCCTGTCAAAGTTCTTCTCGACTTTCAGGGAAACATCACCACGCAGTGACCGGTTGTAGTCGCAAAACACAATAAAGGAGATGAAAATGGCTTATATCACGGGTCTATTCGACAATCACGACGAAGCCGTCGATGCCGTTAGAGCGCTCGAAGAAGACGGGATTCCGGCTGAAAATATCAGCCTGATTTCGAATAACACAGATGGTCGATATGCAGGCGAGGCCCTGAAGGACGAGGAGGGTGCAGTCACAGGTGCTGAAACCGGCGCCGGTCTTGGTGCAGTAGCAGGCGGTGGTGCCGGGCTGTTGACCGGGCTGGGCCTGCTATCCATACCGGGTGTCGGTCCGGTCGTGGCCGGTGGCTGGCTGACCGCCACGCTGGTCGGGCTGATCGGCGGGGCCACGGTTGGCGGTGTTGCTGGCGGCATTGTCGGTGCACTGATTGAAAGCGGAGTGCCCGAAGAAGAGGCGCAGGCCTATAGCGAAGCCATTCGCCGGGGCAGTACTCTGGTCGCCGTTCGTTGCGATGAGACGGAGCGAGAGAAGGTCGACGCTATTCTTGATGACTGGGCGCGGGTCAATATCGGCCAAAGACGCGATGCTTATATCGAAGAAGGATGGGAGAGCTTCAATGCGTCGGGCGCGCCCTACACCGCGGACGAAATTGAACGCGAACGTCAGCGCCGGGGCTAGGCGGATTGACTATGAAAGAAGTAGATCCGCGCAAGGCCCGTCAAGGTTTGAATGGACGGCGTATTCTCACAATACTGATTTCCAGCCTGATACTGGCCGTGATTGTCTGGGGCGCAGTCGAATTTTACGGAAAAATGCGCCCCGGTCGCGGTTTCATGGATGACAATAGCAAGCCACCTGCATCCGCTGAAACACAGACGCCGCCTTCGGCCACAGGTCGGCAATGAACGTGCCAGCAATCACCCGTCGCCAACATAATCTTGAACAAGTCTGCGTCGAAGCGCGGACTTGTCGGCGTTGCGAACTCTATCAAAATGTAACACAGACGGTTTTCGGCGAAGGGCCTGTCGGCGCCCGAATTTTCTTCGTTGACGAACAACCTGGCGACACGGAGGATATTGGAGGAAGGCCCTTGATTGGCCCTGCAGGTCGGCTCTTCGACACCTGCCTGAACGAAGTCGGTATCAAACGCGAGCGGTGCTATATCACCAATGCGGTAAAACACTTTCGACACACACAGCGCGGTAGACGCCGCCTTCACCAGCGCCCGTCAACCAGCCATATCGAGGCCTGTCGCTGGTGGCTTCAGCGTGAAATTGAACTGGTTGCACCCCCGGCTCATCGTTGCGCTGAGCGCAGTTGCCGCCCGTTCTCTTTTCGGAAAGCCGATGAAAATTGCAGCGATACGCGGCATCCCTCTCGAGTTCAAGAACCACCTTATCCTTGTGACGATCCACCCATCCTACCTGCTACGCTTACGTGCCCAGATCGGTTTTGAGCGCGAACAGGCGATGTTTCTCAAAGAACTAGCCAAAGTCGCGGAGTTCGAGCGCGCCGCCGAAACGTGAAGTTTATTACAGTCGTTTTCCCGGAACATCATTTGCTCTGTCTTGTTAAGCTTATGTCACGCGCGACGAATGCCACTCCCAACAATCAATGGTTTAAAACCACCGAAAGGAAAGAGAATGGCACAGAACCACACGCAAGGTGGCACACACGAACAACACGTGAAAGCCGGCCAGCAGAGCCACAAGAACGATGGAAAGCATGCGAGCAGCGGAGGCGGCGACAAGCAACAGCAGCAGACGTCTTCCCGTGGGGGAGCCCATGAACAGCATGTAAAGGCAGGTCAACAGAACCATGAGAATTCGTAATTCAAAGGGGCGGCCTTGTGCCGCCCCGTTCTCAAACCGGACTTTTGTTCGGAAAGGCTAAGATGATGTCTTTCAAGCCAAATCCCGACTACATGCTGGAGCCGGAACATCTCGTTGAGATGATACCGGCTTTGCGCGCGTTTTCCCGCACATTTTACCGCCAGAAAGAAGATGCTGAGGATCTTGTTCAGGAAACATTGCTGAAAGCACTGGCCAATCGGGAAAAATACGTTCCCTATTCGCCGCTGAAATCCTGGCTTTTCACCATCATGCGCAACACGTTCTGCACGCGTATTCGCATCCAGAAGCGTGAAGCCCCGGGCCTGAGCGAGTGCGTTTCACCCATAGCTTCAGTCAAAGCCTCGCAAGAACTTACGCTCGAGGCGTACGACGTGCAAACAGCAATGGAAACCCTGCCCCACAAATATCGCCGCGTTCTGGCATTGGTAGTGTTGGAGGGCAAAAGCTATGAACGAACGGCCCAGCTTTGCGATTGCTCGATCGGAACGGTTAAAAGCCGTCTGCACCGCGCCCGTCATAAACTTCACGATATCGTGGATGGAGCTTAGATGGTGTTATCCAAGCATCGGCACTCCCGAAATCGTGTCATCGCTCGGAATGTAAATTCTGCACGAGACATCTTGTTATTCGGTAATAGACATGGCCAACTGCTTGTAATGTTTAGTCCTAATGATGATGCTATGCGTCTTTTCGCAGGAAAGCGCATTTTGGTTTTCGAAGATGGATTTCTGCTTTCGGAAGAAGCGGAATCCAGATTGACGAATGCTGGCGCCGTAATACTCGGTCCCGTCACAACGGCCAGCCAGGCGTTGGACTATCTGGAATGTGAAGCCATTGACGCCGTCGTTATGGATGTCGCTCTGGAACCGGAAGCGGTACTTTCACTCATCTCCGAACTGGAGCGAGGCGCCGTACCCTTTATATTCGCCCTGCCGGATAATCCCAGGCTGGATGGCCAGCGCTTCGCTGGCTTTATATTGAGCGCTCGCAACAATGACCTCTCCTCGATAGCGGAAGCACTGTTTCTGCGACGCAACCTGGAACAATAGTCACCCTCATCGCATCGACTGACCTTGGCTTCTTCTCCAGACAGAACTCCGGGAACATGGGGCCAACTTCGCTGTTAGAGCTGCGGGGCCCCAATGAAGGACAAGCCAAGATGGAAAGCCGATATCCCAAACCGCCGTTCGCAACCCAGCACCAGCCGATGCCGGGCATTACCGATAAGATGAACCCAAAGCCGGATCACGGAGAAGCCACCTATAAGGGTTCAGGAAAACTGAAGGGGCTGCGAGCAATCATCACCGGAGGAGACAGCGGCATTGGTCGCGCTGTTGCAATTGCATTTGCGCGGGAAGGTGCGGATGTCTTGATCGCCTATCTGGAAGAAGATGAAGACGCGCTTGAGACCAAAGGACTTATCGAGAAAGAGGGTCGAAAAGCCGTCTTGATGAAATGCGATATCCAGCATGCCCAAACCTGTCGCGACCTGATTGATCGTGCGGTAGGCGAACTAGGCGGAATCGATATTCTGGTGAACAACGCCGCTCATCAGGCGAGTTTCTCCGAACTCGATGATATCAGCGACGAAGAATGGGAGCTGACATTTCGCGTCAATATTCATGCGATGTTTTATCTGACAAAAGCCGCCCTTTCTCATATGATACCCGGCGCTGCGATCATCAATACGGCTTCCATCAATTCAGATATGCCGAATCCAACCCTTTTAGCCTATGCGACGACAAAGGGTGCGATCCAGAATTTTACCGCTGGGTTGGCCCAGCTTCTTGCAGAAAAGGGAATCCGTGCCAATGCGGTCGCGCCCGGTCCGGTTTGGACCCCGCTCATACCGTCAACTCTTCCAGAGGATGCGGTGCGGAATTTTGGCAAACAGACACCGATGAAAAGACTTGCTCAACCGGCGGAACTCGCTTCGGCTTATGTCATGCTGGCGGACCCTCTATCGAGTTTCACATCCGGTGCCACCATAGCAGTCACTGGCGGCAAGCCGATTTTGTGATGTGGCGGCATCCGCTGCGGGCGCCGCCATGCATCATCGCTATTCTGTGGCTCGATCAGCGTCAGACTTGGCATTTTCCTTGATAGTCACGTCGAACGTCGATCGTACCGACGCTCATATCCGTTGGGAACCCGAATCCTGAAGTTCCGGGAAATTTATCTGGAACGAAACCAATTCTGACGAGTTCGGCATGTCAAACAGGAGTTTGGCAAATGACGATGGAAACCCAAGTCGTTTCGATGGAAGACAATGAAGCCTATTCGGTTCAGTTCTTTGACGATGCTGGAACTGCCATTTCTGTCTACTTCCAGAACCCGCAGCATATTCGCTTATCAACTGCCGACGCGGTGAACGAAGCAACGGCACGGATGTCGCGTGTAGTTGAGGGAGCCTTTGGGCAAATCGTCGTAGAAAGGCTTGAAGGATAATATGCCGCTGGAAACCGGACTTCTACGCGGAGACTTACGGCGTGGCTGTATGCATTTGTGCATCGACATGCAGAATCTGTTCGGACCCGCCTCCCCCTGGCATGTACCGTGGATTGAGGCAATATTACCTAATATCGTAAATATCTGCTCCCGACACAGTGCGGAAACGATCTTTACGCGCTTCATACCTCCAAGGACACCTGACGCAGCCGTGGGAGCCTGGAAAGCCTATTACCGCAAATGGGAAACCCTGACCCTCAACCGCATTGATCCGTCGCTCATCGAACTGGTCGACCCGTTGCGAGAATTCTCACCGCCTGCTGCCTTGCTCGACAAGACTGTATACTCCCCTTGGACCGAAGGCTTTCTCCAGAGGTATCTGCACAAAAGGCGTGTTCAAAATTTGATCGTCAGCGGAGCAGAGACGGACCTTTGCGTCCTCGCGACCCTGTTGGGCGCAGTGGACCGCGGATATCGTGTGATCATTGTCCACGACGCAGTGTGCAGTGTTTCCGATCAAACCCACGATGCGATCATTTCCCTTTGTCACCAACGGTTCAGCGAACAGCTTGAACTGGTCTGCACCGATGAGTTGATCGACTCCTGGCGTTAAGATTGGGCGACCACGGAACTTTCAATCCCATGCCAGGTTCACTGCACGAAAGGAGCTATTCATGGAACATCTGCACTGGGATGACGCTGTCGTCATCGAAATAGCGGTAGGCATAACGCAGACAGTGAGAACGGTAGCGGATGCCGAAAATATACTATTGTCTCAATGGAACAGATTCGAATTCGATAGTCTCGGGATCGCGATCAAGGCCTGCCTTCTGTGTACATATGACATTGCGAGTACAGAGGATGCAAGGCTCGCTTTCGAGCGGGCCGCTTCAACGTCCGGGCTTCTGGCTTGATATCGTTCCGATGAGACCTGCGCGGAAAACACCAAGAGGCAATCCGGCTATTGACCGGCTTGTTATCTGTGTACCGTGCCAACGAAAAGCAGCCATTTCAAAGTGCGACGCTCGGCTTCGCTCAACTCCGGGGCTACCAGCCGGATAGTTCCAGCAGCATCAACCTCCGAAGCAAGTTTTCCGGCCAGCCAGTGTTCAGGAATGTCAGGATGTATATAAGACTTCCGGCACACCGCTCTTGTATTACCGAGCCGGTGCGCAACCTTATCGATTTCGCTATTCAGCATCTGCTTTTTAGCCCTGTCACTGTCGGGCAGTTCCAGGCATTGTAGCGCCTCAAGGGCGGTCGCCGTTGCGGCCCATGTCCGGAAATGCTTCGACGTGAAATCGGACTGCATAGTCACCCGCAGATAGTCATTTATATCCTGAGAGGAAACAGGGCAGCGATCATCCTCCTCGTCAATATATTGAAATAACTGCTGCCCAGGCAGTTCCTGTATGGAGCGCACGATACGCGCAATCCGTTTGTCGGAGAGCTTGAGACTCCACATTTTGCCTGATTTGCCAGTAAAGACGAGCCGCAATCCCCTACCATCATCCCGCAGGTGCCGATTGCGAAGGGTAGTAACCCCAAAGCTCTTGTTGTCCCGTGCATAATCGGGATTTCCAACCCGCAGTAACAGCCGATCCATCAGCCAAATGACGGTCGCAATGACCTTTTCACGGCAGAGCGAGCGTCGCCGCATATCAGCATCAAGTGCTTTACGCAGTCGGCTGAGTGCACGAGCGAAGTCTGGCAGACTTGAGAATTTGGTTTCCTCCTGCATCGCCATCCACGCGGAATGGTAACGATATTGCTTTCTTCCGCGCGCATCGCGACCGGTCGCCTGTATGTGTCCGCGCTGATCGCAACATATCCAGACATCGCTCCAAGCAGGCGGAATGGCAAGCTTAGCAATCCTGTTTCGATCCGCGACGGAAATCGCCTTTTTGTCAAACCGAACATAACGAAACCCGGCTCCACAACGCAGGCGTCTAATTCCCGGCGCGGTGTCGCTGACATGGAGTAACCCATGAGCAGCATTGTTTTGTAGCAGCGGGACAGCGGAAGATTTTTCAAGCAATGGGCATCCCCCAGTCGGATTTTCCTTATCGAATAACCACTGCAAACCGCGACAGGTTCCCAGGCTGAACGAATCTGATCGGGAACTATCGGGCGTCAAACAGGTTATCCTGTTCTTCCCGGAGGATCACATCGTGCCCCACAGTTTCTGGAAAGGCTATCTCAAACTTTCGCTTGTCACCTGTGCGGTGGAGCTGACGCCTGCGACCAGTGACAGCGAGAAGGTGCGTTTTCACACCTTGAATGCTGAGACCGGCAACCGGGTGATCAGCCGGTACTTAGATTCGGTTACGCACAAGCCCGTGCGGGATGATGACGAGGTCAAGGGGTTCGAGAAAGGCGACGGCAGCTATGTCACTCTTGAAGAGGATGAGCTGGAGGCTGTGGCACTCGAGAGCACCAGAACTATAAACATCGACAAATTTGTGCCGCGCCACAGCATTGGCTGGATCTGGTACGACAAACCGCATTATCTCGCGCCATCCGACAAGGTAGGCCAGGAAGCCTTTTCCGTCATTCGCGAGGCAATGGAAAAAAGCGCAGTCTTCGGTCTGGCCCGCCTCGTCATGTACCGACGCGAAAGAGCCGTGCTTCTTGAGCCACGCGGACGCGGAATTGTCCTGTGGACGCTGCGCTTCGGCGATGAGGTGCGGAAAGCGACCGACTATTATTCAGATACTGAGGAAGGCAAACCTGATACGAAGCTTCTTTCCATGGTCCGCAAGCTCATCAAGGGCAAGACGGAAGATTGGAATCCCGATTTCCTTCAGGACCCGATGCAGAAGAACCTTCAGTCGATGATTGCTGCAAAGAAGAAAAAGAAACCGGCAACGGGGTCGAAGCCGCGCAAGACTGCACCAGAAACCGAAGGCAATGTTATCAACATCATGGATGCTCTACGAAAAAGCCTCGCCGGTGAAAACAAAAAAAGCTGATGCGAAGAGCTCTACCTATTTCTTCAGCTTAGGCAGCGGCGTTTCTGCGCTGCGAAAATCCTGCCAGGGATCGCTATTCAATGCGGCCAGCCGGGTCGGCGTGTTGAGAATAGTAAAATGGGCGGGGCCTATTGCTGACGTCACTTCCTCCCACCCAAGCGGCATGGAAACTGCGGCACCGGGACGTGCCCGCGGCGAATAGGGTGCTACAGCAGTCATGCCGCGCTGATTGCGCAGATAATCCATAAGAATTTTGCCTTTGCGCTTGGCCTTGGAAATCGTCGAAACATAGCGATCAGGGCTGTCTGCAGCCATCTGGTCGGCAATAGCCCTTGTAAAGCTCTTGAGGGCGTCCCAGTCGACCTTCGGCTTCAATGGCGCGACCACATGCAGTCCCTTGCCGCCGGACGTTTTAACAAACGTCGTCAATCCGAGTTTTTCCAGACGTTCCTTGGTCTCGATTGCGGCTTCGATCACGCGTGACCAGGGAACCCCCTCACCAGGATCGAGATCCATCGTCAATGTATCCGGTAGCTCCCAATTTTTGAGCGTAGAACCCCAGGGGTGAATTTCCAGCGTCGCGGCTTGCACCAGACCGATCAGCCCGTTGAAGTCCCGAATGCTGATATAAGGCTCCTCTTCCTTGTTCTCTGGGTCCTGAACTTCGATAATATGTTCATTCAACCCCTTCCACGCGTGCTTTTGAAAGAAGTGTTCTCCGTCAATTCCGGTTGGACAGCGTAACAATGCCAGGGGGCGGTTGACGATGAAAGGTTCGATGCGAGGCCAGATAGCGGAATAATAATCTGCGAGACCCTGTTTTGTGACACCTTCGCCCGGCCAGTAAACCCGGTCGGGATGTGTGAGCTTCACGTCGATCTCCTCGGGGCCTTTACTGGAAATACGGGGTGACATGGTTTGCTTCTCCCATATGACGTCCTTGGCAGCCTTATCGTCTCGCACCCCCCTGAAGGACGCGTGACGCAATCGCTTATCGGCAGTCCAGGCACGAAATTCGATTTCCGCTACCAGCAGCGGGTTGACGAACCTGACGCCGCGTTTTTCATCTGCCGTCAGCGGGACTGCGAAGGGGCTCTCATTCAGCCGCATGGCTTGCAGCCGTTTGTAAAGTTCTTTTGCAATCCTGACCGAAAATCCTGTTCCTACCCGGCCCACGGGAACCAGCCCCTTTTTATCCTGTACACCCAAAAGGAGCGAACCGATTGCCGCTCGCGTTGCCGTCGAGGGAACATAGCCTGCAATAACGAATTCCCGTCGTCCAATGCATTTCGACTTACGCCAATCGTTGCTGCGACCGCTTCTATAAGATGCCTCCCTGAGCTTCGACACAATACCCTCAAGGCCAAGTCCGCAGGCATTCTTCAGTACCGTAGCCCCATCGGCATCAAAGGCCTCGCTGAAGCGAAGTGTTGACGATAATCCGTAAATTAATTTTTCAAGCAACGTTTTGCGCTCGACCAGAGGAGTCTGGCGGAGATCTTCACCATCAACATGTAGAAGATCGAAGAGGTAATAAACGAACCGATCGGAACGTCCCTCGCTTAGATCCTCTTGCAAAGCTGAAAAGTCGGACAGTCCCGACTGGTTTTCGACAACGATCTCCCCATCAAATATGGCTTCGTTCACACCCGTACCAACAAGATCGCTGGCGATCTGCGGGCCAAATTTTTCAGTCCAATCCAATCCCCCACGCGAATAAAGGGCGACCTTGCCCCCCGCAATATGAGCCTGGATGCGATAACCGTCGAACTTAATCTCGTGAAGCCAGCGGTTTCCATCTGGAGCAGATGACACGAGCGTAGCGAGCTCAGGTTTGACGAAATTCGGCATCGGTCGCTTCTTCGCATTTTTGATATTTGCGCCCCCACCCTTCTCTTGAGCAGTCGACTTCTTGTTGATCGGACCCGTTTTCGACGACCAACCTGGCGCTTCGTGTTCGACATCGGCGATGGCGCGGCCGGTTTTTACTGATTTCGGCATCTCTTCAAGAATGTCAGGTTCATCAGGATTTCTGGAAAAATCGTCCTCACCCTTGATGAGGAGCCAATTCTCTCGCTTCTCGTCTGGCTTTCCATGCATCCGGACCAAATGCCAGCGACCTTTGAGTTTTCCACCTGTGAGCTCGAACTCAAGATGCCCTTTCTTGTATTGCTTATGTGCATCACCAGTGGATTTCCAACGCCCTGTATCCCAGACGATAACTGTACCACCACCGTACTCACCTTTAGGAATCGTGCCTTCAAAATCCGCATATTCAAGCGGATGGTCCTCCACATGCACGGCCAGTCGCTTTTCGCCAGAAACAAGGCTTGGACCTCGCGTCACGGCCCAGCTTTTCAGCACGCCATCCATCTCAAGGCGAAAATCATAATGCAGTCTGCGAGCATCATGTTTTTGCACGACAAAGAGCTCGCCTTTGGTGCGTGAAGACTTACCGCGCGGCTCGTTGGTCAGGGTAAAATCGCGTTTCCTACGATAGGTTTCGAGTGGCTGTCCCATGATCAGCCAGCCCTTTTTCTAGACTTTGTTCCAGATGCCGCCCCGGACTTGGCTTTGCCTTTTGTTGCTTTGGTCGGCGCCTGCCCGGCCCGGCCCAGGTTTGCACTCTTGCGAAGAGCTTCCTTGAGATTGATAACCTTGGCAGTCTTCGGCGCGACCGGCTTGTTTAGCGGTCTCCCCTCAATCTTCGCCTTTATCAAATCTTCCAGTGCTGCATCGTACCGGTCATCGAAGCCTGCGGGGTCGAAACTTCCCATCTTGGTGTCGATAATATGCTTCGCCAGGTCGAGCATTTCTTGATCGAACTTGAAAGTACCCAAGTCGGCAAATGCCTCCGCTGCCGCTCGTACCTCATATTCGAAATTAAGCGTCGTGGCTATCAGACCATCATCGTCGGCACGGATCAGAACCTGTCGCGCACGTCGGAAAAGAACAGCCTCTGCGATTGCGGCCACGTTTTCGGCTTTCATGCCCTCACGAACGAGTACGAAACTATCGCTGTCTCCAACAGGGGCGAGATAATATGGCCGGTCGAGATAGACATCATCAATCTCGTCGCATTTGATAAAACGCGTGACATTCAGTGTTTTATCGCTTTCGGGAATGGCCGAAGCAACTTCCTCTTCGTCAAAACTCAAATAGGTGCCAGACGATACTTCATAGCCCTTGAGCTGGTTTTCGCGCGGTACTGGTTTGCCTGTATCACTGTCCACGAATTCCCGGTTGAGGCGATTTCCGGTCTTGCGATTAATCAGATGAAATGAAACACGCTCAGAAGTCGACGCCGCCGTGAACAGTGCAACGGGGCACAAAAGCTGATCAATCTTCAGCTGGCCCTTCCAGTTTGCGCGGGGTGCCATCGATTTATCCCTGCTTTCGTTAAGCACCGTCTTCGCCCGAGCTCGTACCACCTGTACGCTTCAGATAGTGCGCGTATGCAAATCCGCCGATGAGAAGCGCGGGCAAACCAAGGAGAACAATCCAGAACAACAATTCTCCCATCTCGCCCTCCTCCATACTGGCGCCGAAACATACATTTTTATACGGAGACAAACTCATGAAACGCCGAAATTGTTCCGATAATGTTGAGCTCCGCGTCAATATCGGAAAGCAGAGATCTACTGAACTGGTTGGTAGCTCCTCATATAGAAAGCATGACGACGCATCGACATCTGGTTGAATGACAAGACCAAGCACAGCAGTGCGACCGGTCTGCTGCCATTCTCTGGCCAGAAGTTACAGTGAGCTTCTTTCTGAAGCACGTCGCCACAAGATAGATATTTCGCCTGCAGCCCAGATTGGGATTGCGCAAGCGTTGGCTGCTGCCAAGTCAGCACTTTGGAAAGAAAATAATCGCGTGACGATGCGCAGCTCAAATGCATCGTTCAAAGCAAATGGCTTCCTCTCAAACGTTATCGTCAATTCTAACGGCGAGATGTGACACGCGATTGATATGGCTTTTCATGGATTTTGAAACGTAACAGCTTAGTTATATCATCCGTGTGGTTACTTCTGTAAAACTGTTCTGACCCGCATCTGGTGCTTTGTCCTCGTGGGTCGTCGGCGTTGCCGAAGGAGGTGCATTGGCGTTCGGAGCCGGAGCGTTCATAGAGGGTGTGTTGGATGTGGTAGAATCCTGTGCGCTGGAGTTCAACACCGGTCATCTCCAAATGCGTAGACCGATACGAGATGCGTCTTCTTCGTCAAGATCATGACTCCGGACTACGCGTGCGTTGCAACGGAGCGAGTTGATCTTGCCGCCCAATCCAAGAACGACAGAAAGAGTTAGATTGTCGGCAAAACGCAGATTGTGCAATCAGGCAAGCGCTTTTGCATTTATTGAATAATACTTACTTGACGGGCTTCAAAAGATAGTGCCCGACGCCCCAGATGTCGCCATTTTCGTGGCCAAAAAGACCAGACGTTGCGAGAAAGAAGAGCCGCCAGCGCCGTTCCCAAAGACCAGCATCTTGCGCATAAACCTGATGCAGAATTGGCCTGATCTGATCAATCGATGTGTCGAAGTTGTGCAACCAGTCCAAGGCTGTTTGCTGGTAATGCCTGCCCGACCAACGCCAGTCCTGCTCGACAGTGAAAATATCACCGAAGCGATGTGGAAGGTCGAAGGCAGGCATGATGCCGCCCGTGAAGAAGTAATGGGCAATCCAGTCGGCCGGATTTTCATGATTGAAGCGATAGGAGCGATCGCGATGGGTGAAGACATGGATGAACAGCCTACCATCCGCATGAAGCCATCCGCGCACGCGTTCTAACAATGATTGCCAGTTCGACATATGTTCAAACATCTCAACCGAAACCACACGATCAAAGCGCTGGTCGATGGAAAAATCGTTCATATCTGCTGTGATGACCGTGAGGTTTTTAAGACCACGCGTCGCTGCCTGAGCCTCGATTGTCCGACATCAGGGCCTTTGAGACAAAACTGGTTTAATTAAGAAGAGAGGATTTTCGGCTCATCATAGCTTTATC
>NZ_VEWK01000016.1 GCF_006376675.1 Brucella pecoris | reverse complement strand
TAAATCAACCCCTAAACCGAGCCGGAAACTCCAATCTTCAAAAGCACAAATAGTCTCAAATCATTCGACGACGGACAGTCACCAATCCTGGAACAGGCTGCAGTCCCTTTGCTAATTCAGCATGTTGCCACATCCAACCGGTTTCCGGGCGTGTCATGCCGAGTATTGCGCTCAGCATGTCCTGCTCCCACGATGTGTAAAAGCCGCGGCGCTTTTCTCGCCACTGAAGGTACCAGTCCCAGATTCCGGGAAAGACGAGCAAACCGAACGTTATTTTCCGCAGAGGAATGCCGCGTCCCTTGACTTCACTATCTGGAGAAGCAGCAAGGGCGCCGAATAAAAGTCCAAGATGCTCAACCTTTTGAGACGCAGTTTCTTCTCCCCAAACACCATTTCTCTGAAAACCGACTGATGTCAGGGTTGCTGTCTTAAACCGCACAAGATTGGCCATCTCCATTGCCAGGCGGGGAGGAGCGTCTACGACGCCCGCGAGCAGATCGGGATCTTCGATAAAATCATCTTCATCCACACTGCCTTCGAAATCCAAAGTTTCCGATCTGGTGCGTGGTGACAATACTGCGCCATAAGAAATTCCAGGAAATCGGATCGCATATCTCTGTTTGGACGCCTTCCTCTGAAACTGGCGATAGTCAGTCGAGCCCGATATGATCACACGCCGGACCCATTCGAGGATCTCTTCCCGTTTGCTAAAGGAAAGCTGATTAAAGTCGTCTGGCAAATGCCAGACAATGCGCCGCCGTTCGGCGGCACTAACATCGCTGCCGAGTTCGTGACTGTATATTGATCGTGCCTGATGAGGCAGTCTGGATTTAAAATAACTCTCAGGAAGACGATATCGCTTTTCTATTCTCGTAAGTACATCGAAGCTATCGGCAGAGCGTGGCGTCTTCGTTCCATTCACCCAATTCGATATCGTGCGGATGTCGAAAATCTCATGCTGTTTTATAATTGCGCGGTGGAGACGCCAGTAAGTCTCGCCGAACCTGCGCATATGGTAATTCAAGGCCTGCTGGAAAGTTTGCGGATCTTCGGTCCACCCAAACAGCGGTTCCGGAAACTCCTCAACAGGATCCGCCGACGCTAAACTGGACGGCCTTGGGCGAACAGGATTTCTCACCGAGGCCGAGGCCCGGTCCGGCTTTGGCAAACGCACGGCGGGGCGACGATCCGGTGTTTTATGTTTTGGCGCAATCTGATCGGGTTGGGGAACGCCATTGTCGACCCAGCGAATTAGCGCTTCCAGTGCGGGCCGGATAATATTCTTCAGCTTCTCCGTTAATTCGCAATCAATCCGGCTTTCCGAGGCGAATGATAACCAGTGGATCTGGCTTCGGCGCATCGGAGGCTTTCTGTGCTGGACAATCAAATCATCGAGGTATGACTTGATCTTATCGAGTATTTCTTCGGACACATGCGGCATGACGCGTTTGTCGCAGAATTCAGAGATCATATTCCGAAATTGAAGAGGTGAAGAAGTCTGTGTTTTCATTGCAGCCCAAATTACCAAATTGACCGGCTTCTTGCCGGGGCGTGGGCTGCTAATGCGAATTAGTTAATCAATTCTGAAGCTTACAGAAATTATCGGGTATGCCTGAGGTTCATGTCCCTTCAAGGTATTAGGGGATTGCCTCCCTCAGACGAGTGGAGAAATATGACTGCATCCCTGCTAAAACATGTGATTTCAGGCTGATCCGCGACTTTACTGTTCGAGTTACTCTTAACGATGTCTATTTACGACGCACTCGGCAGCTTTACGACAAAAGTCAAGGCCGGCACAGAGGGTCAGGGAAGCTCAGTGGACTTCATCGCCATAGGCGGGATGTCTCGGATTACTATGCAATTGCAATACTTAGATTCTGGTCGCTGAAACGCCATAAATGCCGACGCCGGAACGATCCAACCCGTAACTGGCAGTTTAACATGCAGTTCCTACCCAGGCGCCTTAACTGTAATAAAAAAATCGAGCGATCGATTGAAATCTTCAAAGTGGTAGGGTATCTTCCACGCGAAATTCAGTCATATCAGCATCTGAAACTATCGTGGGAGGAGAGAGCGATGGAAGAAAATGCATCGAGAGATGACCAGGCGGCGAGGGGCGGTCTGGGCAAACGGCATCTGGTATTTGCCATTATATGTTTGATTAATTTTACAATTTGGCTTGATGAAGGCGTGTTTGCAGCACTTACCCCATATTGGGCCAAGGAACTCAATCTCACACCTGCGCAAATCGGGACAGGTTCGGCAGCATATCTATTGGGTTATTTTCCGGTCCTGTTTCTCGCAGGCATACTTTCAGATAGGTTCGGAGCACGCCGGATGTTATTCATCTGCGTGATAGGATGCTCGATCCTAAGTGCGGCTATGTTGTGGGTGCATGATTACTGGACCTTATTCATTCGCAATATCTTATTCGGTATTTTCTTCGGTTTCCTTTGGGCTCCCTGCAATAAGCTTCTGACGTCGTGGATGCCGGCAGTCGAAAGAACGCGCTTTGCCGCCATCTGGTTTTCGAGTTGCATGGTGTCATTCGTCGTTGCGGCACCGCTTGCGTTAATGATGGCCGAAAAAGCAATCTGGCAAGACGCGTTTCTGCTGGTGACCGCGCTGGGTATTCCCGCAACCTTGCTGTTGTGGTTCTGTACCACGGAAAAACCGGAGGAAATGAAGACAATCTCTCAGGGTGAGCTTAACTTCATTTACGAAGGAACCGAACGCAGATCGTTGGACAGCGACTTCAGTTGGGGTAAGCTGGGCCAAATATTGCGTCAGAGAAGCGTTTTGTTCATGATCGTCGCCACTTGCCTGGCCACCACGCCAACATGGCTGATTGCCACATGGGGCTTCTATCAGCTTATCAATCTCTACAAGATTGAGGGCAGTAGTGTTTCGCTTTATATTTCGCTCGGTTACATGGTCACCGTGATCTATGGCTTTTTTCACGGGTGGGTGTTCAAGACCATCTTTGGTGGATATTGCCGACCGGCGTTGGCGGCTGGTCCCGTCATCAGCGGCATAGGCTTTTTAATCGCGGCCTATACCTCAAACCCGATCGTGATTGCATTTGCACTTTTTGCAGCAGGTACGCTCTGCAATCCCTTTTTCTGGGGCACCGTCAACGCCTATTGGGGAGCCGTTGCCAAACCTGAGTTCTCCGGGACGCTGAACGGCATTTCCGCTGCCGGTCAAGTCATTGGCGGTTACATTATCCTCAGTCTATCAGGAGGCTGGGTCCAACCGGTGGAGGTTGCCGGGATTCGAGCGCTCGATACGGTCTGGCTTGTTGGCGGAATCGTTTTCCTGTTGACGGTCATACCGATTTATCTGGCAAAGGAAGTGCGCATTTCCGATGAGGCGCCGTCTACAGCGCCCGCCGCCGCACACTAATCGGGAATGGATGTCGAAGGTTTGGTGTCTTGACCGTGCTTTCGACATCCACCTGAGCAATGCTATTCAATAGCTGAAGCGGTGTTGCAGCTTCAGTCAACCGACAATTCTGCAAAAGTTGTTTGCGAGTGGATGATCTCACGTGGGAATTGCGCACGCAATCCTGTTTCTACCTTGGTGTTCAGGGTGGAGTGAAGGAAAGCTGGTTGCGTGCTCCCATGCCCGGAGGCTCATTCGAAGCTGGCGACAACTGGTTGGGAGAATATTAAATGTCAGTAGAAACGCTGGATCTGTTCCGTCGGTTGAGCCTGGGTGCGCAGTTGGCCCGCCATGCTCGGCTGTCACCCGATACTGATGCTTTCATCTTCAACGGTGAGCGCCGCACATACCGCGACCTCGATCGCAGCGTCGACCGGCTTGCCGCAGCTTTGGCGGCCAGAGGCGTGTCTCAAGGCGACCGTGTCGCCGTCCTGATGACCAACTGTCTGGAGCTGGTCGAATCTTATCTTGCGGTCTGTCGGCTCGGGGCAATCTGTGTTCCGGTCAATTTTCGCCTCGCTGCGCCCGAGATCACCTATATCCTTTCTGATTGTGGCGCGATAGGACTGCTGGTTGACGAGGCCCTTCTCCCGGTAGGCGCAGCGTCCCGGGCAGACGCAACGAACATCCGGTTCGTCATCGCTACCGGTCCCGAGGAATGCTGTGCAGGCTTCGCAGCGGAATCGTTCGAGCGTGTCCTGGAAGAGTGCAACACACCCCCCAACATCGATGTCCGCGAGGATGCTCCCGCCTTCATCATGTACACCTCGGGGACGACGGGACGGCCGAAGGGAGCTGTGCTTAGTCATCACAACCTCAACGTTAATACGATGAATATGATCATAAGCCTGGAGATATCGCCAACGGACCGGAGATGGCTGGCTGGCTTGCCTTTGTTCCACATTGGCGGTTTGAACGGGATTCTCCCGTTTCTCTTCCTTGGGGGAACGTCGACCATACTACCCTCCGGCCAGTTTGATCCCGCAGAGGTTTTGGACCTTCTTGTAGCAGAACGGATTACGTCCTGCTACTTCGTGCCAACGCAGTGGCAGATGATCTGCGCGTTGCCGGAAATTGCGGATCGCTGTTTTGAGCTTGAACGCGTGACCTGGGGGGCGTCCGTATCACCACCATCGGTTCTTGAGGCGATTGCCGCCACTTTCCCTGACGTAAAGATGCTGAACGTTTTCGGACAGACAGAGATGAGTTCGATTACCACTGCGATGCGCGCAGATAAAGCTGTCTCCAAAATGTCATCGGTTGGAAAGCCTGTCGTCAATGTGGAAGTACGCGTTGTCGATGACGACATGAACGACGTGCCGGAGGGCGGTGTCGGGGAGATCGTCTATCGTGGCCCGACCGTGATGCAGGGGTATTGGCGTAATCCTGTTGCCACCAAAGAGGCGTTCTCGGGCGGTTGGTTTCATTCCGGCGACCTGGTCCGGCGTGACGAGGAAGGATATCTGTTTGTCGTCGACCGCAAGAAGGACATGATCATTTCGGGTGGGGAAAACATCTACTGTACCGAGGTTGAGGCCGTGATAGATGCCCATCCTGCGGTTGCAGAAGTGGCTGTCATCGGCATACCCCATCCGCGTTGGGTGGAAACGGTAATGGCTGTCATCGTGTTGACCCCGGATGCCCCACAGACAACGGCCCAGGACATCATTTCGTGGTGCCTGACCCGGCTCGCATCCTACAAAAAGCCGACGCGGGTGGAATTTGTGGACAAACTGCCGCGTAACGCCGCTGGAAAAACCCTCAAGAGGGAACTTCGAGATATCTATGTGGCGCCTGCTAGCACGGGAGCGTAAGACATGTGTCAGATATGCGTAGGGCGCCCCTTCGTAATGAGACTGATAGTCGGTCGCCCGCAACCGATGGGCAATAATACGTCGAAGGATCTGGCAAGTCAGACTGCTGGAAGTACGCAGGGGCCCGTCACCGTTCCGCGGTTTCATGCCACTGAAGCCGAAGAGCCATTGACGGAAAATACCTCGCCCACAGACCCCGGGCCGGCATCGAGCGAACCATTCGGAGGGCTGCAATGATCGTGGATCGGGAACCCGCGCAGGCGAGTCACATTCTGAAGGTCGTCCCAATCGCGGGTATAAGAAAGACCATGGCGGACAGCTGCATGCAATCCTCGGCCGTGCCGCAGTTCACGCAGGTCGCGCTCGCAGATGCCACCGAACTCGAGAAGCGAAAGAGAGATGCTCGTTCCTCTCTGACATACATGGATCTTTTACTCGATGCGGTCTGCCGGGCGGCTATTGAGGTTCGCGACGTGCTCTGCGCTTACAGTGCAGGCAACGCCGTTCATTTCCGCCATGCCGATATAGGCATCGCGACGGCGACTGACAGAGGACTTCTGATCCCCGTTTTACGCAGGGCAGAGACAATGTCGCTCTCCGAACGAGCCCCGCAATGGCGTCGCCTCATCGAACGAACGCGCAATGCAGCGATCGATGACGATGAGACCATGCATCCTTCCATCGTTCTTTCCAATCTCGGCAACAGTGCGGTCGATTTCTGCACTCCACTCCTGGCCCCAGGCGTATCGACTGTTGTTGCTTTCGGAGCCCTATCGCGGCGTCCCTTCGCTGTCGGATCGAAGATCGAGGCCCGTCCTTCAATCTATATTTCAACGTCGTTTGATCACCGGATCATCGACGGAGAGATCAGTTCACGTTTTACGTCAACCTTGAAGGGGTTCATTGAGCACCGAATGGGCTAGCAGGACAGGGTGTTACATAGAGTGTTTTTAAATCTGTTTTCCAGAAAGACATCGTGCGCTTTCGGGATGAATTTTAGGAGGAGGAGCCTGCGCAATGGCTTGCACAATGAAAGCTGCTGTCTATGTGGAACCCCGAAAGCTCGAAGTTCGGGATGTCCCAAAACCGGTCGCGGGACCACGCGACGTGATCATTAAGGTCACGAATTGCGGCGTTTGCGGGTCGGACATCCATAGCTACAAGCTCGGCATGTATGTTGAGCCCGGCCAGATCATGGGGCACGAGTTCTTCGGCATCGCCGAAGAAGTGGGCGCGGAGGTTTGCGACGTGGTGAAGGGCGATCGCATAACCGGCTTTTCTCTTGGTGTCTGCGGGGAGTGTGTCTGGTGCCAAAACCAGCAATGGATGCTGTGCCCGGATGTCTTCAAGCGTTCCACAGGTTACGGAAAGCCGGGTGCTTTCGCAGAGTATGTCAGAATCGAGAATGCAGTGGTCGGACGCTCCATTCACCATGTGCCCAGCACGGTCGATGACTTGTCCGCAGCTATGATTGAGCCGGTCGGCGTCGGTATCTACGCGGTTGCTCTCGCCGAGGTCAAATCGGGTGATAAGGTGGTTGTTCTTGGCGCGGGCATGATCGGAAACGCCTGCTTGCAAGCTGCCAAGGCGAGAGGGGCGACCGTCTATGTTGTTGAGGTCTCTCCGATACGCTTACAGAAAGCCATCGAGTGCGGTGCGGACGCAGTTTTCGATGCACGCACCGGCGATCCATTGGAATGGATCAAGGAAAAGATCGGTCGCGGGCCATACCATTTCGGAGAAGGAGGAATGGCCGACGTGGTTTTTGAGGCGGCAGGAGCGGCTCAAACCATTAAGCACAGTTTCGAGATGGTGCGTGCCGGTGGAACAGTCTGCTTTGTCGGTTTGCCCGAACAGGCGGTTCCTATTGATACGACAAAGATCGTCCATAAGATGCCCCGCATCATCGGTGCGCTGGGTGGCGATTTTGCAAATGCCATCGCCGGGCTCGCTTCAGGGAGCATTCGGGCGAAGGAACTTACAACGCACGTGTTTCCGCTGGAACGCATCAACGAGGCCTTCGAGACGCAGCTACGTAGCGGCGATACCGTGAAGGTGATGGTGCAAATGAACTCCACCGAACAAGCGACCGCGTGATTAGGGAAAAACCGGGAGGAAGAATTGTTGAAGGAACAAAAGACGACTTCGGACCTGTTGAAGAATTCTCCGAAGAACTGGGGTAAATGGGGGGCTGACGATGAGGTCGGAGCTCTGAACTATCTCGATCAGGCGCAGGTACTACGTGGCATTCAGTCCGTTCGACAAGGTAAGGTTTTCACCCTTCAGATTCCCATGGGATATCCAGGCGGGGACCCGGTCTGGCCAGGTCGGGAGGGTGCAAAGCGCATCAATGTAATGGACCACGGCTATTTTCTTGGTGGCAAGGGGGCGGAGACCCCTGGTGAGGCTGAATACTCCGACGACATGATGATTATGTATCTGCAGGGCTCCACACAATATGACGCCTTGGGTCACGTCTGGATCGATAATCAGTTGTGGAACGGATATGACGCCGACACGACGATTGGGGTGATGACCAAGGCAAGTGTGCTGCCGATTGCTGAACGTGGCGTCGTAGGACGCGGTGTCCTCATAGATATAGCTCGCTACCGGGGCAAACAGCATCTGGATCGTGCCGAAACGTTCACGCATGAGGATCTGATGCGGGCTGCTGAAAGCCAGGGACTGGTTATCGAGAAGCGCGATATCTTGCTTATCAGAACAGGCTGGATCGGGAGGTTCTACAGTTTGACCAAAGACGAGTTCTACCGCGACTACCACGAGCCGGGTCTGACCTATAGCCCCGAGTTGGTAGAATGGTTCAAAGACATGGAAATTCCGAACTTCGTTACCGATACCATCGCCAACGAAGTGACACTCGATCCTGCATCTGGCGTCGCACTACCTCTTCACACCGCTTTGATGCGAAATCTGGGGGTGACTTTCACCGAGATTGCTCAGCTCGACCAGTTAGCCGAGCATTGCGCGCAGGATGGCCAATGGTCCTTCCTCTACAGTGCAGCACCGCTGAAGGTTTATGGCGGAACCGGCTCTCCGGTGAACCCAGTCGTTATCAAGTAAACGCTTTCTAAAATTCAGCTTCCAAGTATCTGGAGAAAATACAATGGATTTTGAAATTGTAACCGAAGGATTACTGTTTCCCGAAGGCCCAATCATCATGGCTGACGGAACGGTTCTTGTCGTTGAGATCAAGCGAGGCACGCTGACGCGTGTTTATCCTGACGGGCGTCAGGAGATAATAGCCGACTTGGGCGGCGGGCCCAACGGTGCCGCCATTGGGCCTGATGGAGCGGTTTATATAGCCAACAATGGCGGTTTTCTCTGGATGGATCTGCCGGATGGAGGCACGTCTCCCTACGGTATCCCGGAAGATTACACCAGCGGATCCATCCAGCGCGTCGATCTGGCAACAGGAGAGATAACCACGCTCTATAAAGAATGTGATGGCAAGCCTCTGAACGGTCCCAATGACATTGTTTTCGACAAACACGGTGGTTTCTATTTTACAGACCTTGGCAAAGGTACATCCGAGTGGCATCACACTGGATATCTCTATTACGCGCGTATCGACGGGTCCTATATTGCGCGCCTGCGGGGTGGTCTTCAGGCCCCGAACGGTGTCGGACTGTCACCTGACGATAAGACACTCTATGTAGCCGAAACACAGACCGCGCGCCTCTGGGCATTCGACGTCGAGAACCCCGGCGTGCTTCAACCGGGTCCGGATCCCTGGACGCCTGGAAAGCTGGTGTGGAACGCGAGCGGCTTTTCCTGGCTGGACAGCCTTGCCGTGGAGGCGGATGGACGTATCTGCGTTGCGACAGTTTTCAACGGTGGCATCAATATCGTAGATCCCGCCGGCGACTATGAGCATGTGGCACTGCCGGATTTTGTCACGACCAATATCTGCTTCGGTGGCTCTGATATGCGCGACGCTTGGGTGACAGGTTCAAGCTCGGGGAAACTGTTCAAGCTTCGCTGGCTGCGTCCGGGGCTCAAGCTGCATTTCAACGCCTGACATCCGCTGTACCCAGGCGCGCGATAAGGCGTATTGTTTAAACGTTCTGGCGCGTTTCTGGGTGCGCTTTTCTGGACGCAGCATAGGACATTCTCTCATGGGAAGACTGGATGAACGTGTAATGATCGTGACCGGAGGAGCCTCAGGCATCGGAAAGTCCACGGCCTTGCTTGCCGCGCAGGAGGGTGCGCGGGTGGTAATAGCTGACAGGAACTTGTCTGGCGCGGAGGCGGTCTCGCATGCAGCGGGCGACCGGGCGATCGCGGTTCGCTTCGACGCCACTGATGCCCCATCGATCGATGGGGTGGTGCGCATGGCTATCGATCACTTTGGGCGAATCGACATACTGCATAACAATGTGGCGATGACTGCGGATGCCTGGGCCAGAGACACCACCGTTCTCGAAACGACCCTCGAGACCTGGGACCTGACATTCAGCGTCAACCTGCGCAGTCAATTTATCGCATGTAAGGCTGTATTGCCACATATGATACGTCAGGGAGGCGGATCGATAATCAATATGGCATCCGGCTCTGGGCACAAAGGGGCGTCCGGCCTTGTCGCCTATGGAACAAGCAAGGCTGCCATCATGGGTTTCACGCGTTACATGGCGGTACAGTACGGCAGGCATAATATTCGTACTAACGCGATTGCGCCGGGCGTTGTTCTGACGGAGCAAATCAAGTCCAATAAGCCTGAACTGGAAGCGGCAACACTTGTCACACTGCCATTCCCACGGGTTGGCGTCTCAAGCGACATTGCTGGCATGGTGGTTTTCCTGGCGAGTGACGAAGCGGCCTATGTCAACGGACAGACAATCAATTGCGATGGCGGAGCGACGGCGGGAGTAGCCCCGACCATAAGGCAATAAGCCGACAACCCACTCTGATTCCGATATGAATGCGGTTTGCGTTAAAGCTTAACCATCAAAACAGCCGTGCCTCCTTGCTTTGCTCTGTTTCCAGCACAAAAGCACGAAGCGCCTTTGTGCTGGTATCGCTCTAACTATTTGTTTTAAAGCACATATTTCCGAAACCGTTTCCCATTTTTCAGGATGTGCTCTAAGCTTCGCTGAGAAGATCTTTGCGGGTCAAAGAGGCGGTATGCCGGGCTTGAGGCCGGTCAGGTTCGCAAGCTCAAGCAGCTTGCCGAGGAGTATGCTCGATCAACCAAGTCGATAATGGCATCGGCATATTGACGCGCCGAGATTCTCCGCCGCCTGTATTTCCCATGTTTGACATACCAGTCTTGCAGCAAGGGCTTGAGCAGGGCTGCTGTAAGATTGACGTCATCAATATTGAAGCAGCCCTTGTCCACGCCAACTTGCAGAACTGAAGCGAATATTTTCTCGGTTGCCAATTCACCATCAAGTGCGAGATCGCGCTCTTCCTGTGCGAAAAATCGAACTTCCATGTAAGAAAAAGCGAACCAGTTATGCATTCTATCCGTCACTTCGACATGGGTGCGGATGAGCCAGTTCAGATGCTCGCGGGGATCTGCTATGATCTCGTCGGGTGCATCTTTCAGATATTCGACGATGGTGTTGGAAACTTCCGTAATCATCATCCGCAAAAGCGAGTTCTTGGAATCGAAATACGCGTAGAGACCACCCATGGACATGCCTGCCTCTGCGGCGAGCTCTCGCAAGCTCGTCGCATGAAATCCTTGCCGACGCGACAGCTGAAGGGTCGCTTCCACGATCCGAATCAGTTTGGGCAACGCCATGCGTTCCTTCTGAACGCGGATTGTATTGGGATTGCGCTCGATCATACGTCGGCAGATCTCGCTGGTATTCAGGGCATCGGATGTCAGGGCGGGCATAAAAGGTTCCTTTGTCGCGAAAAAAATCGAGCGATCGATTTATTTTATTGACTGAATCTAGAATAGAGGCAATAACTTCAGAAAGAAAGGGAGGGAAGACCGGGAGAGGAGAATAACCGGCAGTGGTCGACGCAATTTTCGCGGCGGGTGCGTGCTGCCGGGCTCGGTCCGACCAGATCCATCGTGTCCAGACGATATCTTATCCGGGAGGAATCAGAATGGCGCCTATATTCAAGACCCAGATCAACCCCTCAGCCTATGATAAGGATCGGTTGTCCGATCTGTTCGGCATGATGGTGCGAATTCGCAAGTTCGACGAAAACCTGATCCGACTGATGCAGGAAGGCAAGGTTTCGGGCTTCTATCATTCGGGCATCGGTTCGGAAGCGCTTTCGACAGGTTCGATTGCAAACCTTCGTGACGACGATTATCTCTTCTACAATCATCGCGGTTGCAACCAGATGATTGCCAAGGGAGTGCCGCTGCAAAAACTCTATGGCGATTTCCTTGGGACGATTGAGGGTACGACACGGGGCCTTGGTGCTGGAATCGTTCACAGTGCCGATCTTTCGCGCGGTGTCATGGGGCAGGCCGGCACGATTGGATCCCAGTTCTCAATCAGTCTCGGAACCGCCTATTCATCGAAATGGAAAGGCACAGACCGCGTGACTGCGGTTTATTTTGGAGAAGGTGCGGCATCGGAGGAAGCCTTCCACGGTGCCATGAATTGGGCCGCGCTCTATAAATTGCCGATCGTCTACATCTGTGAGAACAACGAATACGCCATTTCCGCTCACTGGCGGGAAACCCACGCGGTTCGGGAGCATATCGCTGACTGGGCAGACGGGTACGGCATCCCGAACTTTGTCGTGGACGGCAACGACGCGCTGCTGATGTTCGAAATCACCCGAGAGGCGGTCGAGCGTGCCCGCCGGGGTGAGGGACCGACCTTCATTGAGGCGCAGACCTTCCGTCACCGCGGTCACTATGAGGGCGATTCTTACAATTATGTCGATCCGGCGGTCCTGAAGGACTGGGTCGAAAACCGCGATCCAATTAAGAACTTTCGCGAACTCATAGTTGCCCGCGGTGCGCTCGACGCTACGGCGCTTGCCGAAATCGAGAAAACTGTCGAGCAGGAGGTGCTCGACGCGATCCGGATGGCGGAAGCTTCTCCGCTGCCGCCGCGCGAGCGGATTTTCGAAGGTCTGTTTTCCTGAGGGAGGGAAGGTCATTATGGCAAAAATGAATATGCGCGAAGCTATCATCGCGGCACTTCGTGAGGAAATCGAGCGCGACCCAAACGTCATTCTGTTCGGCGAGGATATCGGAAAGTTCGGTGGCGTGTTCGGTGCGACCCAGGGGCTTCATGAAGAGTTTGGCGATCAGCGGATTTTCGACACTCCGATCGCGGAAAAAACGATCATCGGCGCGGCTCTCGGTATGGCAATCACCGGGCTCCGGCCTGTTCCCGAGCTGCAATTCGGCGACTTCGTCAGCCTTGCCTTCGACGAGATCTACAATAAGCTCGGCAAATGGAAATGGATGCATGGCGGCGACATGAAGGTTCCCGTCACCGTCCGCCTGCCGATCGGCATTGCCGGGGGTTCCGGACCAGAGCATTCGCAGAGCCCTCAGGCACTCTTCGTCAGCGCGCCGGGTCTCTACATTGCGGTGCCGTCCAATGCGGCGGATGCCAAGGGAATGTTGAAGACTGCTATCCGGGAAGATAATCCCGTTCTCTTCTTCGAGCACAAGGTGCTTTACACGCAGCGTGCGGAGGTTCCCGATGGAGAACATCTCGTGCCGCTCGGCAAGGGCGATATCAAACGTTCAGGTGCGGATGTAACGATAGTCGCGACAGCTACCTTGGTTCAGACTGCCCTGGAAGCTGCTCAGGAACTCGCGAAAAACGGCATCGACGTTGAAGTGATCGATCCGCGTTGGTTGAAGCCTTTGGATGAAGACCTGATCCTTGGCTCTATTGCCAAGACCGGACGGGTGCTTCTGGTCCATGAAGATGCAAAGACCGGCGGCACAGGTGCAGAAATCGCCGCAATCATCGCCGAAAAGTCACTCTTTGATTTACGCGCACCGGTTCGTCGTCTGGCTGGCCCCGATGTTCCGATTGCCCAGAGCCTGCACCTTGAGCAGTTCTACCGCCCGACGGCGTCCGATATTGCGGTGTCGGTTCGTGAACTCATGACGTTCAATTAAGGGAGAGGGGAAATGTACATTGTGCGTATGCCCCGGCTCGGCATTACGATGGAAAGCGGAAAGGTTGGCAACTGGCTCTGCGAGCTCGGTGCGTCGATCGAGGCCGGAAAACCGCTATTCGAAATGGAAACGGACAAGTCGATCGTTGAAATCGAAGCACAGGCGGGGGGCATTCTGCGCAAGCTGCTGGTGGAAATCGGCCAAGAGGTCGCGGTCAACACTCCCATTGCGGTAATTGCTGAAGCAGACGAAGAGATTGACCTCTCCAGGGTCGACGATCTGCCAGCAGAAAGTGTGGAGGGAAAAAATCAGGCGACCGATGCGGCTCTGCACGGGGTTTCCGCCACACAAGTCGGTACGACCGTGCCACCGGTACGTGTTTCACCCCGCATGCGCAAGCTCGCTACCGATTTGGGGGTTGATCTTGCGCTCCTCGCGGGGCAGGAGATCACGGAAGATCGCATCAAGGCGCTTGCTGCGGGTTCGGCGGATTCCGACGCGTTCATCGAACTGAGCCACATTCAGCGTGCGATGAAAGTCCATATCGGCAACAGCTGGTCGTCGATACCGCATTTCGTTCAGATTGTCAGCGTTGACATGAGCAAGGTGCTGCAATTGAGAGGGCAGCTTGGTGCTGCCGGACTGAACGACATCCTCGTCAAGATTGTCGGCGATACCGCTGTACGTCACCCACTGGTCAATGGACGGCTGGAAGGCGACCGTGTTCGCATCAATCGTCGTGCCAATGTGAGCCTGGCGGTGGCAACGCCCAAAGGGCTGGTCGTCCCGGTCATCCGGAATGTCGATGCGCTGTCCGTTGGGGCCGTGAACGCGGCTATTGCCGGGCTCGCTGCCAAAGCCCGCGCAAGCGGCCTGGAGCCATCGGATACCGACGGGGGAACGATCACCTTTTCGAATCTTGGCGCATACGGGATTGAGACCGGCACACCGGTCATCAACGGGCCGCAGGCGACGCTTGTTTTCGCAGGCGCGATCATCAAGACGCTTGTGGTTGGTGCGGACGATGCGATCCGCATCGCCCCTATCATGAAGCTTTCAATTGCTTTCGATCATCGCTTTATCGACGGCATGACGGCAGCTGCCTTCACATCGGAGCTGAAAGCCCGGATTGAAACACTCGACCCGGCTTCTCTCGGTTGACCTCGAATCCAGGAGAAAAATACATGCGTTTCAAGGACAAGGTTGCGATTGTCACAGGCGGAGCTTCGGGGCAGGGGCTGGCCACATGCCGGGGCCTTGCCGCTGAGGGAGCGAAGGTTGTCGTCGCAGACTGGAATTTCGAGGCGGCACAGAAGGTCGCCGCTGATATAGGAGGTATTGCCGTCAAGGTGGATGTCTCGAAGGAAGCGGAAGTTAAGGCAATGATAGCCGCGGCGATCGACAATTTCGGCCGCCTCGACATTCTCGTCAACAATGCCGGGATCGGCTTCAGCGCGACCGGTCGCTACAAGATGGCCAGCGTCGTGGACACGCCTGAAGACGATTGGGACGCCATCCTGGCGATCAACCTGAAAAGCGTCGCGCTCGGGTGCAAACATGCAATTCCGGTCATGGTGGCGCAGGGCGCCGGTGCGATCGTCAACATCGCATCGATCAACGGCATCGCCGGTTTAACGGGCGCTGACGCCTATACCGCTTCGAAGGGTGGGATCGTCGCGCTGACGCGGGTTCTTGCACTCGATTGGGCGAAGAAAGGCGTGCGGGTCAACTGCATTTGCCCCGGCGCCGTCGCCACTCCGATGATCGAGGGAGCTCTGCAGGATCCCGGCTTCATCAAAATGGTGGAGACCCGCATCCCTCTGGGACGCCCCGGTCAACCGGAGGAAATTGCAGCGATGAGCCTGTTTCTGGCATCTGACGACGCATCCTTCGTCCATGGGGCGATCATCCCTGTCGATGGCGGTCAGGTCGCACCCTGACACGCCGGTCGGCATGAGAGCGGCCGGTAATCCGGCCGCGTAATCCAATGCAATGGGCACAGGCTCCTCTGGGAAATAAGATGAATCGATCTGTCATCATCGCGTCGGGCGTGCGAACCGCCATTGGCGATTTCGGCGGCGCGCTCGCTGGACTGCGCCCGCGTGAACTCGGTGCTGCTGTCACTGTAGAGGCGATCAAACGCGCCGGAATAGAATCGAACGACATAGAACAGACGGTATTCGGCAACGTGCTGCACACCGCGCCGGAGGACATGTATCTTTCACGCGTGGTCGCCATCGGCGCAGGCGTTCCGCAAACCTCTCCTGCGCTTACCTTAAATAGGTTGTGCGGCTCCGGTCTTCAGGCGGTGATCAGTGCTGCCGAACAGATTACGCTGGGGCAAGCCAAGACGGTGCTTGCCGGTGGCGCTGAAAGCATGAGCCGGGCAGGTCATTTACTGACCCAGCTCCGCGCCGGTCATAAAATGGGTGACGTTGCCGCCGTGGACATGATGGTCGGGGCGCTGACCGATCCTTTCGGCAACGGCCATATGGGGATCACCGCGGAGAACATCGCGGCACTTGATGGTATCGACCGGAAACAACAGGACGGCCTCGCTCTGGAATCGCACCGCCGGGCCGCCCATGCGATAGCTGAAGGACGATTCAAAGAACAGATTCTTCCGATAACTGTCCGAAAAGGCCGCAGCGAATGGGAGTTTGATACGGATGAGCATGTGCGCCCGGATGTCAGCGCCGACGATCTTGCGAAGTTGCGTCCGGCTTTCCGTCAGGATGGCTCCGTCACCGCAGGCAATGCCAGCGGCATAAACGATGGCGCAGCTGCTCTCGTGCTGATGGACACGGAAGCAGCCGAGCATCGCGGCACAAGAGCGCTGGCGCATATCCTCGCCTGGGGACTGGGCGGCGTTGCGCCGGAGCTCATGGGGCTTGGTCCCGTCCCGGCTGTGGAGCAGGCGCTCGCTCGTGTGGGGCTTTCGGTGGCGGAGATCGACATCATCGAATCCAATGAAGCATTTGCCGCCCAGGCCTGCGCCGTGAGCACCCGGCTCGGCTTCGACATGGCAAAAGTCAATCCGAATGGAGGTGCCATCGCACTGGGGCATCCGATAGGTGCCTCGGGTGCGATTATACTAGTCAAGCTGATCCACGAGCTTCGGCGCACCGGCGGGCGGTACGGGCTGGCTACGATGTGCATCGGTGGCGGACAGGGCATAGCGCTTGTCATCGAAAATCCGGATTGGCAGGGAGCACTCTGATGCAGTCCATAGCAATCATCGGCGCAGGCACCATGGGCGCGGGCATTGCCGCATCCTGCATCGGTGCCGGACTTTCCGTACTCTTGGTTGACCCCAACCGGGACGCGCTCACTCGCGCCGAGGCGAGGATCAGGAGCTACCTCGAACGCCAGGCCGACAGGGGTCGACTTGAACGGGAGAGTATGCCCGATCTGCTGGCGGCCCTGGAGATGTCCAGTGAATTGTCATCGGTTGCACAGGCCATGATCCTGATCGAGGCCGTGTTCGAAGACCTTGAGGTTAAGCGAGACCTTCTCCGGTCAGTGGAGGCGTTCGTCTCTGTCGATTGCGTGATTGCGACCAACACATCTTGCTTGCGCGTGGATGAGATTGCAACGGCCTTGCGGCATCCCGAGCGTTTTCTCGGTCTGCATTATTTCAGCCCCGCGGAAGTCAATCCCGTGGTGGAGCTTGTGGCGGCACGGGCGACGAGCGAGAAAGCGGCGAGGATTGCAGGTGATTTTCTTGCAAGCACCGGCAAGGAAGCGTTGCATTGCCGTGATAGCAACGGATTTGCGCTCAACCGTTTCCTTTGCCCCTATTGCAATGAAGCCGTGCGCTGCCTTGAGGAGGGGATCGCCACGGCAGGGCAGATAGACGCCGTTGCCCGTTCGGCATTCGATTTGCCTCTGGGACCATTTGAGGTCATGAATCTCACCCATCCGCGCATCATGTTGCATGCCGAGCAAAGCCTTGCGGTTTTCGGCAACTTCTACAAGCCGGCCGACTTGTTGCGCGAGACCGGTGAAGCCGGTCGATTGTGGGAGATTTTAGACGATTGCGGTCCTTTGCCGGAAGATCGTGCGGCGGTCGTCGCTGACCGCTTGAAGGGCGCGGTGCTGCTTGCCGGTGGCGACGTGATCACGGAAGGCGTCGTCGACGCTGGCTCACTGGATGAAGGCGCACGCAAGGCTCTTCGCTTTGGTAAACCGCCCACTGCTCTGCGGCAGGAACTTGGAGACCGTGAGGCATCCCGATTGATTGCTGAAATCAGGCGACGTTACGCCCAATGAGAAGCGGGAGAACTTGATCATGCGAAACAAAACGATACTCGTTACCGGGGCATCCAGCGGACTTGGCAATCATTTTGCTCATATGCTCGCAGCGGAAGGTGCGAATGTGGTCCTCGCTGCACGCAATGTACAAGCGCTTGAACGTGCTGTAGCCGATATTCGCGATGCTGGCGGGCAAGCTGAAGCGTATCAGATGGATGTATCCGACGTGAACTCCGTGAAAGCGGTCCTTCAGGCTATCTCAGGTCCCATTGATGTCGTCGTCAACAATGCGGGAGTAACGGCTACAGCGCCTGCGATATCGATGGATTCCGCCGAATTCGGAACGATCATCGATACAAATCTCAAGGGCGTGTTCCATGTTGCGCAGGCTGCGGCCCAGAAAATGAAAGCGAGCGGCGGTGCCATTGTCAATGTAGCGTCCATTCTGGGATTGCGCGTTGCAGGCCAAGTATCGGCCTATGCGGCCTCGAAGGCGGCGGTGGTTCAACTGACGCAAGCGCTTGCATTGGAATGGGCGCGATACGGCATCCGCGTGAACGCTCTTTGTCCTGGATATATTGAAACACCCCTCAATCGCGCCTTTTTCGAGACGGAGGCCGGGCAGAGCCTCATCCGCCGGATTCCGCAACGCCGGCTCGGTCAAATGTCGGATCTGGATGCGCCTCTCAAGCTTTTGTGTTCGGACGCTGCCGCATACATGACCGGCTCCATCGTTGCGGTCGATGGCGGCCATCTCTGCTCCAGTCTTTAGGACGCCTATCATGGATTTAAGAATTGATGCCCGAACCGAAGATTACCGTCGGCGAATTGCACATTTTGTTGACAACCACATACTTCCGCTTGAGCAGGACCCTTCCGCCTATGATGCGCATGAGAACATTCATCCGGATGTGCTGGCGCGACTGAGGCAAAAAGCGCGATCGGAGGGCCTTTGGTGTCTGCAACTTTCTGAGAACTACGGCGGGCAGGGGCTGAGCCGCATCGGAATGGCCGTCTGCTATGAAGAGATGAACCGTTCGATCTTCGGCCCGGTTGTGTTCAACTCGGCTGCCCCCGACGACGGCAATATGATGGTTCTCGAGACTTTGGGGACCAAAGAGCAGAAGGAGTGGTTCCTTCGCCCGATCGCCGCAGGCAAGGTCAATTCCGCCTTTGCAATGACAGAGCCAGATCCCGGTTCCGGCTCCGATCCGGGGATGATGCAGACCGTTGCAACGCGCGACGGCGATGATTTCCTGATCAACGGCCACAAATGGTTCATAACCGGAGCAGAGACCGCCGAGCACTTTATCGTCGTCGCGCGGACATCGGAAAACGCCCGGCGCGGCCATACCTGTTTCCTGTTTCATCGCGACGAGCCTGGCTGGTCGATCCGGCGCCGTATTCCGATCATGGGGCCTGAAGAGCATGGCGGCCATTGTGAGCTGGTCTTCGAAGGACTGCGCGTTCCCAGCAGAAACATTCTTCTTGCGGAGGGACAGGGACTGCGTGTTGTGCAGACGCGGCTCGGGATCGCTCGCCTGACTCATTGCATGCGCTGGCTCGGCCTCGCCAAGCGCTGTGTCGAGATCGCAACCGAATATGCCGACCGGCGCAGGGGGTTCGGCGTTCGCCTTGCCGATCGTGAAAGCGTTCAAATCCTCCTTGGCGGACTGGCCATGGATATCGAGATCGGCAGGCTTCTCGTCATGAAGGCGGCCTGGGCGCTCGATCAAGGCTCGCAGGCTCGCAAGGAGGTGTCCATGGCCAAAATTCATGTTGCGCAATTGCTCAATCGGGCGGCTGATACGGCAATCCAGGTCAATGGCGCGCGCGGTTACTCCAAGGATACGCGTGCGGAGTGGATCTACCGCTACGCTCGGCAGGCACGGCTGGTCGACGGCGCAGACGAGGTGCACAAAATGGTTCTGCACCGCAATCTGATTGAGGAAAAGCGTGATTTCTGGAAATGGGACGTTGCTGGAGGGCAAGCGAAGTGACGGCGGTATCGCAATCTCCTGATTTCGAGCCCGCTCGCCTTGCCGCTTTCCTCGAAGCGCGTTTCGGTCCGGGTGTGATGGGCCTTCAACGGATAGGCGGTGGACAGTCCAACCCGACCTATTTCGTCGATTTTGGCGGACGGCGCATGGTCTTGCGCAAGCAGCCGAAGGGAGAAATTCTGCGTGGTGCTCACGCGATCGACCGTGAATATCGTGTGATGCAGGCCTTTGCCGCAACCGATGTCCCGGTTCCGAAGATGGTTCTGTTCCACGAAGATACTGACATTCTCGGAACGCCGTTCTTCTTGATGGAACGTATCGACGGACGTGTCATTTCGGATTGCACCTTGCCGGGAATGGCGCCGTCGGAGAGGCGCGCGGTTTATCAATCGATGGCGGAAACATTGGCGAAGATGCACAGCTATCAGCCTTCCGAAATCGGTCTTGGCGATTATGGTCGTTCGGGAGACTATTTTACGCGGCAAGTCCATCGCTGGACCACCCAGCTAAAGGGGTCGAGTTTCTCGGACGATCCGGTTCTGGATGCGCTTGCGGAGCGGATTACCGGACTGCTTCCGCCTGACGATGGACTGGTGTCCATCGCCCATGGCGACTTCCGGCTGGGCAATATGATGTTTCATCCGAGCGAACCGCGTGTCATTGCAGTTCTCGACTGGGAGTTATCCACGATCGGTCACCCTCTGGCCGATCTGGCATTTTCGGCCATGCCCTGGTTTACGTCGCCGGATGAATATGGCGGGATTTTGGGTCACGGAGGCGACGGCATTCCGCATGTCGGCGAATTTTTTCAGTTCTACCGCGCGATGCTTCCCGATGTTCCGCAGCCGCAGCCCTTTCATGTTGCTTTTGCCCTGTTCCGGTTTGCCGTGATCTTTGTTGGCATTGCTGACCGTGCCAGAGTGGGGAACGCTGCAGATCCCGAAGCGGCGAGGTATGCACCGCTGGCCGGGCGTTTCGCCATTCGCGCGAACGAGGTGCTCGACCGTTCGCCAGCTGGGTTTTTGCAATAAAGCATGTCTTCCGAAAGCGGGAACCGGTGTGGGGATAAAGACATGCGTAAAAACAAAACGTGTCGCCTGAATATGATTGAACGCGACGCGCTTTAGCTGGAAATGCAGCACATCCATGACGGGACGTGCTGGTTCAATTCCATTTCGTGAGGAGTTCATTATGGAAAATATCAGGGATAAACTCGGCCAGGCAAAGGCACGTCTCGGTGTCTTTTCGAAATCCACACCGTTGCTGATGCAGGGCTTCGGTGCGATCAGCAAGCAGGCCACCCAGCCCGGCAGCTTTTCATCGGGACAGAAAGAACTGATCGCTGTGGCGATCGCCGTCAGCAAGGGCTGCGAAGATTGCATCCTTTATCACGTCGAAGCTGCAAGGAAGCATGGAGCAGAGGAGACGCAGCTCATCGAGGCGCTCGAAGTCTCTATCGAAATGGGCGGTGGGCCGGCAATCATGTATTCAGCAAAAGCCCTCGAAATCTTCCGTGCATTTTAGAGCATGTCTCCCGAAAGTGGGAACTGGGTTTGGGAGACATGCGTAAAAACATGCAAGAATCTTGACTGGCAATCATCGCATCGCGAGAGTTCCTGGTTGGCTGACAGTCCTGTTCCATTCTATACGACGAAGGCTGTTTTGATATGCCGGCCTTTCACGGCACAATAGATCAGAGCGCAAATAATCGTCGATCAATCATCCTGCAAATCATTTGATAAACGGTACTACTCTTGCGCCTCTGCGGATGATAACAACTGTCAAGGATCATCAGTTGTGAAAATGGTATGGCTCAGAAATCGGCTACCCTTAAAGATGTGGCGGCGCTGGCGAATGTATCGCGTGCCACTGCTGCGCGTGCACTTAACAGTTACGGTTATGTTGGTGATGAAACGGCGCAGCGGGTTCAGGCTGCTGCAGAGAAACTAGGATACAGAGGCAACCGATTGGCCCAGGCTCTGCGCAGCGGGCAGTTGCCAATCATTGGCTGTGTTCTGGGCGATATACAAAATCCCTTCTTTGCTAAAATTGCACATAATGTCGAAGTGCTGGCGCGAGAACAAGGCCATAATCTTATCATTGCGAGCAGTGAAGAGCATTTGAATCAGGAAAAATCACTGCTGGCCAGCCTGCAGTCGCTGAGCATTCGCGGTTTCATCGTGGCGCCGACATCAGCCGAAGACAGTTCGCATCTGCAACGTCTGATCGACGAAAACGTACCCCTGGTCCTCATCGATCGCGTAGCGCAGGGCGTCGAGTGCGACAGTGTTGTGGTCGACAATGAAGGTGGCGCGCGCAAGGCCATTGAATATCTGATCGAAATGGGGCATCGCGATATTGCGCTTTTGCACGATGATGCACGCATCTTCACGTCACGTGAGCGTTTCAACGGCTATAAGACTGCGTTACTTGCCCATGCCATCGAACCAAGTGAAAAATTGATCTGCGTTGCACAATCGACGGTGGAGCATGCTGTGGATGCAACCATACGTTTGTTCAGTCAAAGAAAGCCTCCAACGGCACTTTTTACCGTCGACAGCTTGATGACGCAGGGAGCGCTTTTAGCATTCCGATCGATGGGAATATCGATTCCCCACGAAGTCTCTCTGATCGGTTTTGATGATTTCAATCTGGCGACTTTTACCGATCCACAGATCACGGTCATTGCCCAGCCGGTGTCGGAAATAGGTCGTGCTGCGGGCCGGCTTCTGCTAGAAAAAATAGCAGGAAAAAAGAGACCTCCAAAGAAAATAAGCTTTGAAACCAAGCTGATAGTCCGAGGTTCGGTCAGCCGTCGATGAGCCGACGAAGCTTGATTTTCTGCCTGCAAAAAAATTTCTGAAACCCACTTGCCACAAGAAAAATCTTGTGCGTTAAATAGATGTGAGATCGATCTCACATTGTCGTAACGACTTATAGGCGCAATATCGCTTCGGGATACTCTCGAGGTCTAAACTGCGCAAACGGGAAGGTAGTAATGCTCAACTTCGATAAAGATCGCTTTGTTAAAATACAAGACGGCGCGGTCGCAATTGCAGACGACGTACGCGCTTTGATGCGCAGGCTGCTCGATAATGGCCTAGAACGCATTTTCTTCATGGGAACGGGCGGCGTACAGTTTCTGACTCAGCCCGCAATCGAGATTGCCCGTAACGCAACCGTTTTCCCGGTGTCATCGGCATTTTCGGCACAAGTTGTTTTAGAAGCGCCTGCCGGGTTGGACGAAAAGGCGCTTGTCATTCTTCCATCCTTGTCCGGAACGACTAAGGAAAGCGTGCATCTTCTGGCGTTCTTGAAAAAGAAGGGCGTGAAAACGCTCTCTCTCACTGGTCACAAAGATACCCCCTTGGGCCTCGATGCGGATTACAACTTTACAAATTTTGCCGAAGACGACACGTCTTCGGAGTCGTTTTATCTGCAGACCCTCTTGATCATACTGTCGCTGCTCGCTGAGCGCGGCGAATTTCAAGACTTCGATGAAACCGTCTCCGAATTGAAGCGTCTGCCCGAACTACTAGTTTCGGTGAAGGAAAACTTTGAAGAAGGCGCTGCCGCACTGGCGCAGGAAATCAAGGACGAAAAATATCACATCTTTACCGGCGCTGGCACTTCATGGTCAGAAGCGCACTACTACGGGATGTGCATTCTTGAAGAAATGCAATGGATCCGTACACGTCCCGTTCATGCGTCCGATTTCTTCCATGGTACACTCGAACTGGTTGAGCCGGGCGTCAGCCTGTTCATATTCAAAGGTGAGGATGCATGTCGTCCATTGACGGACCGGGTTGAGAATTTCGCAAAGCGTTACACTGACAAGGTTCGTATTCTGGATGCTGCTTCTGCCAGTCTTCCGGGCATCTCACAAAAGACACGCAGCCTGATTTCTCCAATCATTCTGGCAACCATGCTTGAACGTCTGAGCGCGCATTTGGAAGTGCAACGTGACCACCCGTTGACCACGCGGCGCTATTACAAGCGTGTCGAGTACTAAGAGCTTTCCCCGATCCGGTTCTGCCGGGTCGGGTTACTGCATTCTGACGAAATAAAGAAAAATAGCTAAAAGAGAGGAACTTCGAGATGAAATGCAAAACGTTTTTGAACACAACAAGCCTTGCGTCACTTCTGATGTTTGGATTGTTAGCTGTCAACATAAATGCTGCTCTCGCCGATGATGGTGTCGTTGCACAACCTGATGCTCCCGTCGAATATTCTGGCACTTTAAGCATTTTGACGAAGTTCGGCCTTCAACAGCTATCCCCCTTCTTCGTCAATGCCGCTAAGGAATACGAGAAGCTTCACCCCGGCGTCAAAATTGAGCTTATTCAGGAAAGCGACGATAGCGTGAAGGGCAAAACCAAGGCCCTAGTCGCGTCTAACTCATTGCCAGATATCTACTTCAGCTGGACCGGGAGCTGGGGTGAGAACTTTGTGCGAGGCAATCGAGCTGTCGATCTGACCCAGATTATTGGCCCCGACACGCCATGGGGCAAACAGTTCGCCCATGCTGCCGTCAGCGCATTCCAGTATAATGGCAAATTATACGGTATTCCGCTTTATCTGGACGCAAAGTTCATGGGTTATAACAAGGCCCTCTTTGACAAGGCCGGTGTAGCGGAACCGAAGAGCTTCGATGAACTGATCAGTGCGTGCGCTGCCCTGCGTAAGTCCGGTGTAACGCCCATTTCGTTCGGTAACAAAGAAGGCTGGCCTGCTGTTCATTTTGCCGGACAATTGCTCGCCTATAACGTTCCGCAAGCGACGTTGGAAAAGGATTTCAACCCGAAGACGGCCGAATATTCGGATGCAGGCTATGTTGAAAGCCTGACACAGCTGAAAAAACTCATCGACGATTGTTCGGACGGCGCAGGTACAAATGGCTCATCCTATGCTTCGGCATTGCAGCAGTTCAGCAACGCCAAATCCGCAATGTACTATCAGGAAATTATTGAGTTTGATCAAAGCACGGCGGATGGCGCACTGAAGAAGGAAGAATTTGGTTTTTTTAAACTGCCGGCAGTAGAAGGCGCAAAAGGTGATGTAAAATCAATCGAAGGCGCACCTGAAGGCTATATGATTAATTCAGCGTCAAAGAATATTCCGCTAGCTGTGGATTTCATGAAGTTTATCACCTCGCCCGAAAACGGGAAGGTTTTGTCGGCCCCACCTTATGGGCAGCCAAGCGCCACTGTTGGCGGATATTCGGCTGAAAGCATGAACCCGTCTGTCGTTGAAGGTCTCAAGGTTATCGCGGATTCGTCTTATCTGATGCCGTGGCTTGATACGGCCAATCCACCGCGCGTTGCATCTGTCTGGCTTTCGGGCCTGCAAGCCCTGATTGGTGGATCCATGACACCGGAACAGGTCATGGAAAAGGTAAAAAAGGCTGCAGCCTCTTCCCGATAAGGATGTTATTGCCCGATGACTGTCATGAAGCGTGAATATAGAGGGGAGGCTGTCAAAAACGGCTTCCCCCTGCCGGACGGGTCGCAATTCGACAAGTCCGGTTTGCTGGCGAAGTTGCTGTCGTTCCGTTGGGTTCTGATCGCGTTCGTTTTAATCCTATGGTTTGTCTACTATCCCATCATCGACAACTTTATCGTCAGCACGACAAATCAGGATATTTTTACTGGCGAAACTGCCTTTGTCGGTCTGGATAATTATCGACGTCTGCAAGACGATCCGGTGATCTGGACGGCGATCTTGAACAACATGCTTTATGCCGTCATTTCGGTCGTATTCCAGGTGTTTGGCGCATTCGTGCTTGCTGCGATCATTGAAGGTTTGCAGCATGAGACCTGGCGCAGGTTCTGGCGCGCTGTCTATTTCATACCATCAGCAATTTCGATCACGGTGACGGGGCTGCTGTTCTACTTTATCTATCAGCCTGATATAGGCCTGCTGGATGCCGCTTTTAATCATCTTGGACTTGCCGCTTGGTCTCGGTCATGGCTGGGAGAAGAACAGACCGCGATCTACTCAATCATTGCCATGAGCCAGTGGCAGGGCTTTGGCTATTCAACCCTTCTATTTGCCATCGCGATCCAGAAGATCTCGCGCGAGCTTTATGATGCGGCGACGATGGACGGCGCGGGTATGTGGCGTCGGCTTTGGAACATAACCTTCCCACTGACACGCGAAATGACTGGCCTTATGGTTATCATTACGATTACCGGCGCGTTTCAGGTCTTCAACGAAGTCATGGTTATGACTGGCGGTGGCCCTAACAACAGCAGTCAGGTTCTGGGAACTTGGCTCTATCAACAGGCCTTTATTGAAAATGACTTCGGTTATGGCGCGGCTATCGCATCGGTGATTTTTATCATCACGCTCCTGACCGGTTTTGGTCAACTCTGGTATACCAGAAAGCGGAGGGTGGAACTATGAACAACGCCTCCTATCAATCGACCGAGACGAAACCTACGGAATTTGCTCAGACGCTCGTGCGTGTCTGTCTGGTCACCTTCCTCATCAGCCTTGGTATTGTCGTAATCTACCCGCTGGCGTGGATGGCCATGAACGGTTTCAAGACTAACTCGGAGATATTTGGTGAACCATTTGCGCTTCCTACGGCTTTTACGGTGGACAACTATATATCAGCCTGGAATCAGGGCATCAGGAACTACATTGCAACGAGCATTATCGTCACGTTGTTTTCGGCTGTTTGTACGGTTCTGATAAGCGCTTGGACCGCCTACGGCCTGACGCGATCAAAATTGCCGGGCAAGCCAATATTCGTTGGCCTGGTACTTGGCGGATTGATGTTAAGCCCAACGGTTGCGGTTATTCCGCTGGTGCGGATCATGCAAAAGCTTGGTCTCTATAACACCTATTGGGCTCTTATCATCCTTTACACGGCATTTCGCATCCCGTTCACTACTTTTCTTATTCGCGCTTATATGCTTGGTCTGCCACGTGATCTAGATGAAGCCGCCGTCATGGACGGGGCAAGTGAAGGTCAGATTTTCTGGCGTGTGACCTTACCTCTTTGCAAGCCGATACTCGTCTCCTGCGTGATCCTGCACGTTCTGTTTGCCTGGAATGAATATCTCTTCGCCATGATCTTCACCAGTGGTGCGGATGTGCAGACCCTGCCAGTCGGCCTTACATCAATCATGGCAAAACACGGAACTAATTATGCCGTTGTCTTTGCTGCAATGACACTTTCGGCACTTCCGATCCTGATCGTCTTCTTCGCCGCACAGCGTTTCTTCATTCGCGGGCTGGCGGAAGGCATCGGCAAATAGCGTGGTGGAAAATGTTAAAACGTGAACAGTTGATCGGTGCCAACTTTTCGTTCCAGCACTATCCCTTTCAATGGGTTGTCGAACAGCTTCGACTGATGGGCTTTCAACGTATGGAGCTATGGGGAATAGCCCCCCATCTTGATCTGTTTCATGCTGACCGTGCACGGCATTCAGGTGTCCGGTCAATTCTGAATGATAACGGGATCAGCGTGCATTGCTTCACCCCGGAACAGGTTCTTTATCCGGTCAACATAGCCTCAGGCGACGTAGCTTATCGTGAAAAGAGTGTTGAATGCTTTCTGCGAGCAGCCGATTTCAGTGCCGAACTGGGTGCGAGCTACCTCTTCTTGACACCCGGACGGGGTTTTGAGTGCGAGAGCCGCGAACGCGCGTGGAACCATTCGCTTCAGTCGTTGGAGAGAATTACGACACATGCGGCCAATCTGGGGCTTCGATGTTTGCTTGAGCCCCTACAGCGCACTGAAAGCAACATCGTCAATAATGCCGCCGATCTTGAACGTCTCTGGCAGGATCTGAATGCGGAAAATGTCGATCTGGTACTTGATCTGGTTGCCATGGCAGCGGCTGAAGATAAGGTCAGTGATTACTTTTCGAGATTTGGCAAACGTCTTGCCCATGTTCATGTCGTCGATGGAACATCAGCGGGACATTTGGCGTGGGGGGACGGAAACTTGCCACTTGACGGCTACCTTACTGAAATCGCTCATCATTCATTCCGGGGCACATTGACCTTCGAGCCATTTGGCAATGGCTCATATGCACTGGATCCGGTTGCAGTCTGGCGGCGCTGCCTTGATGCGATTTCCCCTCATTTTGATACTGCGGAATGATGATGAAGAACGCAAATCTCAATCTTGTTGCTGTGGGTGACAACTGCCTTGATGCTTATCTGAACAAGGGGGTCGTTACTGTTGGTGGAAATGCCCTTAATGTTGCTGTGCAGTGGAAACGGCTTGGGGTCGGTGCCCGGTATATCGGCGCACTGGCACCCGACAGGGAAGCAGAGATCATGCTTGGTGTGATCGAAGATGTCGGACTTGTGCCAAGCGATATTGAAACTATTCAGGGAAATTCAGCTGTAACGCTTTTGACCGATAATGACGGTGAACGGCATTTTCTGTTTGAATCTCTGGGTGTTGGTGAAAACTACATTCCAGATCAGCAGCGATATCAGGCATTGCTCTCATCCGATTGGACTCATCTTGGGACCAATTCCAGTGAAAAACTGGTGCGTCAGCTTGTAGAGGACGGTGTCAGATTCAGTGTGGATGTCTCTACCCGGCATTTTGACCTGACGCTTGAGGGCGTCCCATTGGTTTTTGCATCAGGACCAGACGACCCGGACGAACCGGTTCAACCATTGATTACACAATTCAAACGGGCTGGAGCTCAACAGGTCGTTATTACCTGCGGCAAACGCGGTTCTTTCTATGACAATGGACGCCAATTGTATTCCGCAGGTTCCGTACCCGTGAACGTGGTCGACACTTGTGGAGCTGGTGATAGCTTTATCGCCTCATTTCTGGTGGCGCTTTTCTTCGAAGGTTGCTCTGAAGAAGAGGCGCTGCAAAAGGCTGCTGTCAGTGCGTCTGAAACCTGCACGCACCCGGGGGGCTTTCCCCAGCCCTTGCAGTCAATCCCACAATGGCTGCTCGACAAATACCACGAAGTGATTGCAACAGCGCAGAAGGTCTGACTATGAGCTCTATCACAATGAGACCACCCGTTGTCGCGGCGAAGCAGGATCGTTCCTTCTGGCTGCAAAGTATTGGCGCAGATCCGGTCACCGCACCTTTAACGGGTCAGCAGCAATGCGATATTGCAATCGTTGGCGGGGGATATGCCGGGCTTTGGACGGCACTGCGGATACGAGAACAAGAACCAAATTCGCGTATCACAATCCTGGAAGCAGATTCTTGCGGTTCGGGCGCATCCGGGCGTAATGGCGGACAAGTCCACAGCTGGTATGCTGAAATCGATATGTTGCGCGACCTTGTGGGCGACGAAGATGCGCGCATGCTTTGTCAGGCAACCTGCGATGCAATTGATGAGCTGAAAGCGCTGCAAGATTGTGGAACCATTGACATGGATCTGCGTCTTGATGGCTGGCTGTGGACCGCAAGTTCTGTCGCACAGGAAGGTGCGTGGGCGAAAGCACTGGATATCTGTCAGAAATCCGGGTTCAACCCGTTCCAGACACTGAATGCGCACGACATTGAACGGCGCACTGGCTCTAGCGCATCATATGCCGGTATTGTCGAGGAGCGGGCAGGGACTGTCCAGCCTGCCAAGCTTGCTCTTGGCCTTCGCAAACTTGCGCTTTCCAAGGGGATTGTCATTCATGAAAAAAGCCCTGTTTTGGAGATCGTTCCGGGTGAGCGGCCCGAACTTAAAACACAAGACGGGACATTGACTGCCAACAAAGTTGCTTTAACGGTCAATGCTTGGGCTTCCGCGATCCCTGAGCTTCATCCCTATCTTTATGTGGTGAGCAGTCAACTCGTTGCGACAGCGCCTGCTGGAGATATACTCAAGCGTATCGGTTGGACTGATGGTGCTTCGATCTGTGATGCGCAGCAACACGTGCTCTATTATCAGCGCACGCCGTCGGATCAGGTCGTATTTGGACGGGGAACGGGTGGAATTGCCTATAATGATCGGATTGACGAACGTTTTAATCGCAGCGGCGACGGCGGTGCAGACAATATACGTGAACTGCACCGCGTATATCCTCAGCTAAAGGACGTGCCGATCCTTCATGACTGGAGCGGTCCGATCGACTGTACGGCGCAGCATCTACCGGTATTCGATCATTTAAGGCATTACCCGAATATTTTCTATGCTCTGGGTTTCAATGGGACCGGCATTGCCCAGGCGCCTGTCGCAGGTCGGATCCTTGCAAGCCTGATCCTGGGACGCGTGGATAAATGGAGCAGTTGTGGTTTGGTGGGGATCAAAAACCGCACCAAGCTTCCGCCCGAACCTGTGCGTTATCTGGGTGCGAAAATCGTCCGCGCGGCTATTCGAAGAAAGAACGATACCGAAATCCTCAACCGTGTCCCGGGCCCCATAACGAGGTTCCTGGCAAGTCTGGCTCCGTGAGCAACACAACCCAAGCGAAACAAGAATAAAAGGAATGGGAACGATGGCCGACCTGTCGCTGAAGAATATACGTAAATCCTACGCCAACCTGGAAGTACTCCATGGCATTGACCTTGATATTACATCGGGGGAGTTTGTCGTTTTCGTCGGGCCGTCCGGTTGTGGAAAGTCAACCCTGTTGCGCTCAATTGCAGGCCTTGAGACGATAACGTCGGGTGATCTTGTCATCGCCGGGGAGCGTATGAACAATGTCGCTCCGTCGAAACGGGGTATTTCGATGGTCTTCCAGTCATATGCACTTTATCCTCATATGACAGTCTATGAGAATATGGCTTTCGGTCTGCGTATTGCCGGCGTGACGAAGGCAGAGATAGACAAACGGGTCAAGAAAGCCGGCGAAATTCTTCAGCTTAGTGAATATCTGCAACGCTTGCCAAAGGCCCTTTCGGGAGGGCAAAGACAACGTGTTGCGATTGGACGCGCAATTGTCAGAAACCCGCGTGTTTTCCTGTTTGACGAACCCTTGTCCAATCTTGATGCAGCCCTGCGGGTGGCTACACGCATCGAGCTTGCAAAACTCAAGCAAAGCATGCCCGATGTCACGATGATTTATGTGACCCACGATCAGGTGGAAGCGATGACACTGGCGGATCGGATCGTTGTGTTCAAGGATGGCAATATCGAGCAGATTGGAACACCAGTAGAGCTTTACAAAAAGCCAGCCAATCTTTTCGTTGCGCAGTTTATCGGTTCTCCAGCCATGAACATACTCGCGGGCACTATATCGGAGACCTCGGGACGTAGTTATACCTGTCATCTTGATTGTGGGACGAAACTTGCCCTTGAAGCCAGTGATGGAACTTTCGCACTCAATGATAGAGTTAGCGTTGGAATTCGACCCGAGAGTACCAGGATTGCCCGCGAGGAAACTGGCAGCCCCCTCTTTTCGGGAACCGTGGATCTTGTAGAGCATCTGGGCGAGGCGCAAATCCTTTACATCGACATGGTCGGTTCCGACACCAAATATCTGATCAAAACCCCTGAGGAAGCGGATTTTAGGCTCTCAGATACATTACGATTTACAGCTTCGACGAAGGACATGCATATCTTCTCCGCCAATGGAACAGCCGTTCCGGTTCAAGTAATCTAGAGTTTTGAATATCATCTTTGGGCAGTGATTTCGGCGCAGCGGTATATAGTGCGGTTTTGAAAAGGTAATGTAGTGATCTCTGGCAAACGCAATTGATTGTCGTACGGTGTTGGTCGGAAAAGATCGTAGCGGCGAGCTCCGCATTATGGAGGCCATTCACCGTATAGCGAGCAGCCATGGCAATGTCGGGAACGGTAGTAGTCCCGGCCCAACTTCAACGAAGATTGAGCCGGGGTGCTGTTAGTAGTCGGTGATCTTTTTCATGTAGCGGCGACCGTCCAGCATGACCTGTTCACGTTTCGCCGCCAACTTATAGGCAAATTTCCAAAGAGCATCGAAGAAAATCAACGGCACGAAATATCCCTTGAAAGTGTCATCTATGTCAGCGAGATCGAGTTTCGCTGCATCCAGCACCAACATATTGTCCGGCTCGCCGAAACGGTACAGGAAATCCCGGCCACGCTCGGCCAGCGCACGCGTTTCATCGAGCCCAATCATGACGACGAAGCAGGCATTTTTATCGACGACTTCGAATGGGCCATGGAAGAACTCATTGGCGTGGATAGCTTGCGAGTTGATCCACAGCATTTCCATGAGCACGCAGATGGAGAATGAATAGGCTGCGCCATAAACCGGACCGCTAGCCATGGTGTACACGACTTTTTCGCGGCCATAGCGCTCTGCATATCTGGTAAAGGTTTCATCAAAATGCTGCTGACCGCGTTCAATGGCCGGTTGCAGTGCCGGCAGGCTTTCCAGCAGTTTGGGCAGCAGGCTGGTCTTGTCGCGTAAATCGACAATGCCCGCCAGCAACATGTAAAGCACGCTGTAATTGCTGTCGGCACCATCGATCGGAATGCCGGTGGTGTAGGACGCCTGGTATTGCAGCACGTGGTCGGCGGCGGCGGCGAGCGGCGATTGCGGATCCAGCGTCAGGGAGATCACGCAGGCGCCCCGGCGACGGGCATGTTCTGCCGCCCGCACCGTTTCCTTGGTGGTGCCCGTCTGGGAGCACAGAATGACAATGGCATCGCTGTTGAGGCGACGCGGGTCGCGTGTGACGAACTCGTCGCCATTATAGACATCAGAGGTCAGCAGTCCCGAATGGCGATCCAGAAAATACTTGCCCGGATGCATGATTGACAGCGATCCGCCGCAGGCAACCAGAAACACATGCGAAAAATCCCGCTGCGCAAGCGCATTCAAGGTTTCAGCAATATCGGTAGGAAGTTGTTTGGGCATTCTATTCCTCTTTTCAGCGTCTTGAAGAGCCCGGCTGCGCCGATCGGCAGCCGTTCCGGTCCAGTGCAACATTTCCCGGTACCAACCCCGCGATACGTTGACAGTTCTACTTTAGTGTGCGAACGTTCTCACATCTTGTCAATTGGGAAAATAAGAATGATCAAAATCGCGGCGATGGGCGATAATGTCGTCGATTGTTACATTTCGCGTCGGGAAATGTTTCCGGGCGGTAACTGTGTCAATGTCGCTATCCATATGAGCCGTTTTGGGGCCGAGGCGGCCTATATCGGCGTGGTTGCCGCAGATGCGGCCGGAAGGGTCATTCAGGCCGCACTGCGCGACGAGGGGGTCGATACTTCGCATCTGCGCATGGAGGCCACAGGCAAGACGGCATATTGCATCATTGGTCATCGCGGCAATAATGATCGCTATTTCATCCGCTTTGATCTCGGAGTGTCGATGTTTGAGCCGAGCACTGCCGATATTCAGTTTGCGCGCCGGTTCGATGCCGTCCATATCGGTCAGTCGAGCGGCCTTGACGGCTGGCTGGATGCCATTGCACCGCAACGCCTGTCCTATGATTTTTCCACCCGCCGCGACGTAGAACACTATCGGCGTATTGGCCCGAGATGCTTTCTGGCCTCTGTTTCGGGCGGTGAGCTCTCATCGGACCAGGTCACAGCGACTATATCCTGCCTCCGCGAGAGCGGCGCGGATTGGGTGCTGGTCACCCGTGGTACAGAGGGCGCAGTTCTTGCCGGTTCGCAAGGGGTTTTTCATGCGGAAGCAACGCCGATTGTGGCGGTTGACACGTTAGGCGCGGGCGACAGTTTCATTGCCCGCACCCTTTATGGCTTGCTGAACGGCGAGGCGCCTGCAACATTGCTACAAGCGGCGTCATGCGTTGCTGCGGCGACATGTGGCCAATATGGTGGTACAGGTCATGCCGCGCCGATTGATCTCGGCGAGGCTATAGCCGAGTTGCAGGATTGAGTCCGCTGCGAATGTCCTTTTGAGGTTAAGACCGGCCAGATCAACCGGGATGGCGGGCGAGCGAACAGCGCGGCTGCCATTCGGCATGCAGCACGATATCCTGCTGCGCCCGATCGGCGCTATCGAGCCGCTCCAGGACCAGACGAGCCGCGGCTTCGCCAACCTCGAGCAGCGGCTGCCGGATTGCCGTCAGTTTAGGGGTAAAGAACGACATCCAGTCCAAATCGTCGAAGCAGACCACGGACAGTTGCTGCGGAATGGAAAAATCGAGTTCGCTGATTGCCAGCATGGCGCCGGCTGACATCAATCCATCGGTGGTAAACAGCGCTGAAGGCCGGTTTTCCCGGGTCAGCAACGCGATGGCGTGTTGGCGGGCAATATCGATCGAATAGCTGCCCACCTGGGCAACGAGGCTCGGATCAAAGGCGATCCCGGCTTCCTCATGCGCTTCGATATAGCCGAGCAGACGTTGCCAGCTCGGATAAAGCGATGAAATATCGATTTTCTTGTGCTGGCGGTCGTGAAGAAATGCGTTGAGATTCTTGTAGCGGCCATGCTCGAGTTCCGCCAGTACGCCAATCCGACTATGGCCGTCGAGAATCATTTGGGTCACTGCGGCGTGGGCGGCCTGGCGGCCATTGACGGTCACCGAATCCGCCTTCAATCCCTTCACGCGGCGATCGATCTGAACCACCGGACAGCCGCTGGCAACGACATCGTGCAAGTGCTGCGCCTTGAGAATATCACAGGGCGCAATGATGATGCCGTCGGCCTGCTTTTCGCGCAGAAGATCCACTGCCTCCAGCTCACGATCGATCGATTCATCGCTGTTGGTGACGATCAAGCCAAAGCCGCGCGCACGAACCACATCGGAAATACCGCGGAGAATACTGGCGTAAAACGGGCTTTGCATGTCGCCCGCGACAACGCCTATGGTCTTGCTGCGCCCGGTGATAAGACTGCGTGCCAGCAGATTGGGGCGATAGCCCAGCATATCAGCGGATTTCTTCACCTTGTCGCGGATTTCTTCGCTGGTATAGCCATAGCCGCCCAATACACGTCCGGCGGTCGCGGTGCTGACGCCGGCCAGGCGCGCCACATCGGCAATGGTCGTCTTGTCGGCGCGTCGTTCACCCATGTCTGCGCGTTCCTTCCAAGCAGTTTCACGCTGCTCAATACCTGTACCGTTTCATAGGCGATGATGGGCCTGATCTCAACTTTCAACTTGACGGATGCGATCAATCAATGGCTATATTGTGAGAACGTTCGCATATCATTATCAGCAACGCAAGTAGAAGACGAGCCTCGCACGGGGATAAAGTTCCAATCAAAGGGGAGATAAATGACCAATCGTCGCAAAACCGCATCCCGGCGCATGATGGTAGCGCTGGCGGCGCTGGCCGCGGCCGCCAGCATCACCTCGGTGCATGCCGCACCGATCAAGGCACTACAGGACGCTGTGCCGGAGAATTACAGGAAGGGCGTCAAGATTGCTGCCTTCAATGACTGGCCACCGGACGAGTTTGTCGAAGACGGCGTCCTGAAAGGCTGGAGCATCGACATGGCCAAAGCCATGTCGGAACGCATTGGCGTGACATTCGAATTTACCGCAACCAGTTTCGACGCCATCATTCCGGGCCTGGCCAGCAAGCGTTTTGACGCCGGATTTTCTTCCTTCGGTGTGACGCCGGAACGGCTTGATTCGCTTGATTTCATTCCTCAGCGTAAGGAAGGCACCGCCTACGCCTTCTTGAAAGGCAAGGACTTTTCCATCAAGTCGGAAAAAGATCTGTGCGGCCATAGCGTTGCAGTGATGACAGGTGCCTGGGACTACCAATATCTGAAGGAAAAGAGCGCGGAATTGTGCGAATCCGCCAGTGAGAAGCCGATTAATCTGCAGCAATTCACCACCCAGAACGCCGCCGAACTGGCTGTGTCCTCGGGGCGTGTTGAGATGGTGGCGGCCGGATCGGCAAAAATGCACTATATGGCCAAGATTACGGGGCGCTTCAGCGTATCTGAACTGGTCAGCAATCCGGTCTTCAACGGCATTGGCGTGCGCAAGGGTGATGCGCTTGGGCCAGTTTTCCGTGATGCCATCCAGTCCATGATCGATGACGGCTCCTACAAGGAAATCATGGCAAAGTGGGGCGTTGATGGCGCCGGCACCCTGGAAAAGGCGGTTCTGGTTACTAAGGACAATCCGGAGCCAAAATAGTCAGGGCCGATTGAATGAGAACGCCCGTCAGCCGGCGGCGGTGCGAATACAGCCGCGGTCCATTGCGCAAGGGCCGGCCCGGAACACGGGGCGGCGGGTTTGGTAAGTTCGAATACGAATTTCGCTAAACACGATACGGTAGTCTGGAGTAAATCATGGCAAGAACAGCTAAGACGGTCGCGCACCGGCCGGATATACATAGTGTCAAACCGATACCCGTGCGCCATCCATCTCGATGGATCACCGGCGCCGTGCTCATTGTGATCGCATTGAGTTTTGTCAATATGCTGGCGACCAATGAGAACCTGCAATGGAACATTGTTGTGCTCTACATGTTTCATCCCGACATTCTCGCTGGCTTGGCGCGCACGCTGTTCCTGACTTTTGCCGCAATGATCTTTGGTTTTGCAATCGGCATCATACTGGCCGTGATGCGCCTTTCAGCCAATCCGGTGCTGCAATGGGCAAGCTGGCTGTGGATATGGTTCTTTCGCGGCGTTCCACCCCTGGTTCAGCTGATTTTCTGGTACAATCTGGCGCTTCTGGTTCCCAATCTGACCATTGGCATTCCGTTCGGGCCGACCTTGTGGTCCTGGGACATGAACACGCTGATCACGCCGATGAGTGCAGCACTGCTTGGCCTGTCCTTTACAGAAAGCGCCTATGCCGCCGAAACCATCCGCGCTGGCATCCAGGCGATCAATCCGGGCCAGACCGAGGCCGCCGCGACACTTGGCATGACGCGGTTTCAGATCATGAAGCGCATCGTGTTGCCGCAGGCAATCCGTATTATCATTCCGCCGATCGGCAATGACACCATTTCAATGCTGAAATTTACGTCGCTGGTCAGCGTGCTTGCCTTGCCCGATCTGCTCTATTCGGCGCAGATGATTTATTCGCGCACATATCAGACCATTCCGCTGCTGATCGTGGCTACGATCTGGTATCTCATCCTGTCAACCGCCCTGACTATCATCGAACACCATATCGAGAACCACCTGAAATCCCGGCAGATCACCCGTTCCGCATCATTCCTGTCCAGACTGCTGCCCTTCAAATTTGCGCTTGGATATCAAAAATGAATGAAACGCCCGCGAGCTTGCCACTGCTGCAGGTGGAAAGACTGACCAAATCTTTTGGCAATCACCGGGTGCTCGACGGCATCGACATGACGGTTGAAAAGGGGGACGTGACCTGCATTGTCGGCCCATCCGGCTCCGGCAAAAGCACATTGCTGCGCTGCCTGAACTATCTCGAAGTGCCGGATTCCGGTACCGTGTTGCTGGAAGGCGAGCCGATCGGCATGCGTTGGCAGGGTGAGCGGCTTTATACGATGTCCTTCAACGAACTGGCACTCCAGCGCCAGAAAATGGGTATGGTGTTCCAGGGCTTCCATTTGTTCCCACACAAGACCGTGGTGGAAAACATCATTGAGGCGCCTATGATCGTACGCAAGATAGGTCGCCAGTCGGCCACCGCTGCGGCGATGAAGCTGCTGGAAAAAGTCGGCCTTACCGAGCGCGCCGATTATTATCCAGACCAGCTCTCCGGTGGGCAGCAGCAACGCGTGGCGATTGCCCGTTCATTGGCCATGCAACCTCAGCTGATGCTGTTTGATGAACCCACATCAGCTCTTGATCCGGAACTCGTCGGAGAGGTTCTGGCAGTGATGCGCCAGCTCGCCGAAGACGGCATGACCATGATTGTCGTCACACATGAAATGAACTTCGCCCGCGAAGTCGCCGACCATCTGATTTTCATGGATGGGGGCCTGATTGTTGAATCCGGCCCGCCTAAAGAAGTGATGGGCAACCCACAACATCCGCGTACCAAAAGTTTTCTGACGCGCGTGGCCTGACAGGAATGATGATAACTCTCAATGCACATCACACCGATGCTGCGCTCGATTATCCGGGATTGATCGAAGCCTTGCGTCAAGCGCACGCGAGCGGCAAACGACCGCAATGCGACACTACCGTACTGCAGGACCGGCAAAGTGCTGACAACCAGTTCGTATCCCTGGTAGCGTGGCTCGAAGGCGAGGCCGTTGCCGTCAAGCTGGTCGGCGTTTTCCCTGCGAATGTCAAACTTCCTGTGGCCCAACCTTCGATCCAGGGCACGGTAACGCTGTTCAGCGGTCAGACCGGCGAAGCACTGATGGTCTGCGACGGCGCCATTGAAACCTTCAAGAAGACGGCGGCAGATTCGGCACTTGGCGCCAGCCTGCTGGCGCGCAAGGACGCCCGTACCTTGCTGGTGGTTGGTGCCGGGGGGCTAGCGCCCCATGTGGTGCAGGCTCATTGCGCCAGCCGACCGTCGATCGATCAAGTCTTTATCTGGAACCGCAACTTCGACAGGGCGGAAAAACTTGCCAGCCGACTTGACATTGCTGGCGTCGACATCGTTGCCGTGGAGAATCTCGATAACACAGTATCGATGGCGGACATCATATCGTGTGTCACCATGTCGACCAATCCGCTGGTTAAGGGTAAACTCCTCAAAGAGGGCGCTCATGTCGATCTGATCGGTGCCTATATGCCGGACATGCGTGAAGCCGATGATGACGTGTTCCGTCGTGCCGGACGGGTATTTGTTGATACGCGCCATTGCTGTGATGGTTCGGGCGAACTCGGAATTCCGCTCGCCACTGGACTGATCAAGCTTGAGCAGATCGAAGCTGATTTGATTGAGCTATGTCAGTCAAAACATCCGGGCCGCAGCGATGATCGCCAGATCACGGTCTACAAGAATGTCGGTGGCGGGCATCTCGATCTGTTTACTGCCCAATATCTGTACAGCACTTTTTAGAGCCGGCGGGGCCACGTTTAACACACACGATATTGAACACCGGATGGTTGCGAAGGCCCGTTGTTGACTGGCAATCATAATCAACGGTCTGGCCGAGAATGTTAAATGGACAGGTAGTGATAATAACATTGACAAACTTTGCCAATCTGCGATTTTAATTGCAGTGAAGGGAGAATTTGATGGTAACGATGAACGTATCGCTCCCTCATCCTATGAAAGAATGGGTTGAGGCTCAGGCCAAAACGGGACGCTATTCGAATGCGAGTGACTATGTACGCGATTTGATCCGTAAAGATCAAATGCGCAGCGATAAGATCGCAGCGATGCAGCGCTTTGTTGACGAGGGTTTACAAAGTGGCCCAGGAAGTCGTTCACAGGACGAACTCTTCGCAGTGGCACTCGCTAACACCGAAAAATCTCTGAAACGCAACTGATGGAATTTAACTCTCTGGTCTTGCGGAAGACGATATCATTGCTATCGCCGAGCAGGGTATAGCAATGTTTGGGCCTGTGCAGGCGAAACGCTATCATGCAGAGTTGTTTAACACTCTGGATTTAATTGCAAAGAACCCACAAATGGCACGTGCACGGGAAGAAATTTCTCCACCTGTGCGGGTGCACCCGTTTAAAGCCCACCTCATTATTTATCAAATTGAAGTAGACGGAACAGTTTTTGTAATTCGGGTACGTCATGCATTTGAAGATTGGGTCGGGGATCTGTTTTAATCTTTGCCTTGATCGTTAAATCTTGTTCCGCACCCAAATTGCTTTTTTGATACGATATTTTACCGGTGTCATACTCTTGAGCGTCGCAAGTTTTGGGACTTTTGCGACGGGAACGGTGATTATACAAATGCCGATGCAGATGGAGTGTGATTTATGGCAAGCCTGCCCGACCTAATCCAAGCCTATATTAATGCCTACAACAACAAGGATGTCGACGGGATGCTAGTCTGCCTCTCCGACAAAGTGTCTTTCCGGAACATTTCGGGTGGTCAGGTTACGGCCGAGACATCGGACAAGCAGAGCCTTGAAGAGATGGCGAAATTCGGAGCATCGGCGTTTGAAACGCGGCGGCAGACCGTCACAAACGCAATCACCGTCGCGGACACGACACTAGTTGAGATCGCATATTCCGCTGTGGTGGCGATTGACCTTCCGAACGGATGGAAAGCTGGGCAGGAACTGGCCTTCTCCGGTGCGTCGTCGTTCCGTATCGAGGATGGCAGGATCGTCAGCATCGTTGACGAGATCTGAGGGCCGAGAAGGGCCAGTTTGCTATCGCACAATTCCAGAAATCTGCGAGAAGTGGGCATGGAAATGCGATAGTGAGTATCCAGGTGGCTCAACCTGGTTTCAGGATGTTTGGCGCAGCTTAGAACGGCCACCTTTGGATTCCGATGGTGAGATATTTACACAGCTTGATGGCAGCATAACCAGCGTTGCCATGTCCGTAAATATATCCCAATTTGCTGATCGACAGCAAATAATTGACTTTTCGTCTAAAACAAAAGAGTTGATGTTTAGTAAGCTGGATTTTTAGAATAGCCGTCGCTCTGGGGAAAACGATATCAAAAGATTTTCCCTCGTTTTCTCAATCTAATATGTATATCCTTCATGTCTAATCGATATTCGTAAATATATTCATTAAGCGTGCGGTTGCTCTTCTTTTGATTAAAGCGTGCGCAGATGTAAGCCATGTTTTCTGCTACTGATAAGCCTCCGCGTGCGACCGGATATATGTGATCAGGGACATCTGCTCCAGGGCCGAAAAGTTTTCCGCAATACGGACATTCTGCACCCTTTTTGAGTTTCCCTTTCCTAATCCCTGCACTCTGGTAGTTCGCTGTCCTATTGAGGGAATGTGAATAGAGTTTGGCGCGCCCATATACTTGTCCGCGTCGCCAGCATAATTGTCCAAACTCAATATATGTCGCAGCCTGTGGCACCCACTCGGTGGGAATGAGCAGCTTTCTGCAGTCCATAAGGTCATTTATCGCATGAAGCAGGCTACTGTCGGTGACACACATACCAGAGCGTCTTGCCAGTCAAAGAGCTTTGGTTAGAATAGCGAATGCCGCCAATTATAATGTTCTGCGTTGAACGATGAGGAACTGCGCCCTTCAGTGAGCAACTGAAAATAGTGAAGTCGAAAGTTAGAAGGATTGGAATGTTTAATTTACTCGGATTCGAATTTTCTAGTTCCTTTATTACAACGCCTGTTTCGGTTATCATTGTCATACTGGCGATATATCTGGGATTGCGTTGGCTTAAGAGCTTCTTTGTCATGACGCCTCAGCAGCACGTGAGAATTGTTGAAACGTTTGGGCGCTTCACTGGTTATCGTAAAGCGGGTCTGTCGATCAAATTTCCCTGGCCATTTCAGCGCGCCCGCTCGCCGTTTTCCTTGCAGACGAAACAGATATCTCTTCAACTTGGCGTCAAATCCAAAGACAATGCTTTTGTCACCATGCCGATCAGCCTGCAATATCGGGTTATTCCTTCCGCGGTAGAGGCGGCCTTTTACGAATTGCATAATCCAGAAGAGCAAATCGAATCCTACGTCGCAACAGATGCGCGCGCCGTCGCGGCGGCGAGAACATTCGACCAACTTTATACCGATCGCGATGAGTTCACGCGTACTGTCCGTGAATCTCTGGACGAAGCTATTAATGCATATGGTTATGAGATCCGTGCCGTGTTGATTGATGATCCACGGCCAACGCCGGAGATGATTTCAGCCTTCAACGAAGTGCTTGCGTCTCAGCGCAGATTGGAAGCGGCGCACAACGATGGGGAGGCTGAGAAGATAAAGCGGACAAAGAGTGCGGAGGCTTCTGCTGCTGCGATGTCAATTACGGCGCGGGGGATCGCAGCCAGTCGTAGCATTATCGCAGAAGGCAATGCGAGAGCCCTTGCGGCCTTTCGAGCAGATACGACACTGACAGATGCCGACGCCATGGCATTTATGATGGAAATCAATCGGCTCGAGGCGCTAAGGGACGCTGCGTCTCACGGAGGAAAAACAGTGTTGGTTACAGGAGATGCGCATGCTGGAAATTATGAGACCAGAGCGCTCCTAAGTGCGTTGGCAATCGACGACGGACCGAAATCAGAAAAAGATGCGGGGCGAGAAACTGGTTTGATCGGCAATTTGAAACAGCACATTGCTCCGTTAAAGACAGATGAGGCTAACGACGAACGGATCAAAACGAAAAATGATTAGTGTTTCGGGTCAAATGCTTCCTGAAGCAGACGAGGTCATCAGGATTTCTGCACGGAGAAGAAGGTCCTTATTCAGATCATTCGTGGCTGTGTTCCTTTGCGCTATCTCCGCGGGACAAGCAGCTTCCAGCGATGCCGTCGAAATTGATTTGCAGAACGGACTATCGGCCTGCGCCGATCTGAAGCCCGGGCAGGTGAAGAGGCAGGCAAACATTGTTTCCTTCGACGCGAGGTTTAATTTGCACCGGTCGATCGGAATGTGTGGATGCATGTCTGCATTGGTCAATTACACCGCCAGCGTGGACATCAACGGCATACGCCAGAAACTGCAGCAAGGCATCATTTCGCTTGCACGAGAGGGCGACAGAACACTGATCCTCGCATCCGATCAGAATCTGATTGCAGGTAAAGATGTCCGCGTCGAGCTGCCCTGCGCCGGACCACTGTGACTGAACTGATTTGGCTGCATGAACGCTATCATGACGCAAGTTTTGACTATTTTATCAAGCGTAGCGGTCCAGATTCACTGTGGTCGTGCTTAACTTAATGTAATGGTGCCCTGAATGAAAAATAGATCTTTCATAGCGGTCGTCATCGCGATTGCACTTGCCGGAATTAATGTCCCCGTGCGGGCCGACGGTTTCAAAATCCACGAGTTCACGCCCATCAAGCAGGAGTTCTGGTCGATTTTCGATGCCTCTGCGTATCATGCGGAAGAACCGACTAACTTTCGGATGTCCTGCTGCGGAACAGATGACGATCAACATTTGATGATCGCTATCGATCGCCATGTCGACGAGCAAGGGCAAGAAAACAGAACGGACGAAGGTTATCTCACAGAGCTGGACGTCAATTCCGAAAAAATCGGGTTTAAAATCGAGAAAATCGATGTCTCCCCTGCAGTTGGACGACTTATCCGCCTCCCGAATGTCGGTGGCTTGAAGGGGGTGAATATTTTTGTCGTGGAGGGCGGAGACAGGCTCACAATCCAGTCTGTCGCGCCGACCGAGGAGACCGCTGAGAACAATGCGCGGAAGGCCTTGGAAATAGCAAAAAAGCACGTCATTGGACGATGACCCGGTCTATGAGCCGAACCGAAAATTAAGTTGAGCGATTTCAGGAGTTTATGATTCTCTGTGGTTTACCAAGACTACGGAGGATCACATGGCCTGGACTGAAACCGCTCGGCGAGACTATGTCAGACGTGGCTTGCGCTATGCAAGCGATTGTACCGACGATGAGTGGGCAGTTGTTGCGCCGCTTTTGCAGCCGATGGGCAAAGTCGGCCGTCCGCGCGAGCATGATCCCCGCATATTGTGGAACGCAATCCAATACATCGCGACAACCGGCTGCCAATGGGCGCAATTACCGAAGGAATTCCCGCCGTTTACGACGGTGCAGTACCATTTCTACCGGATGCGCGACAACGGCTTGCTTGATCTTATCAATGAAATGCTGGTTGCGGTGACACGGCTGGCGGAAGGCCGCAAGGCGGAGCCGACAGCCGCTATTATCGATAGCCAGTCGGTCAAAACGACGGAATCTGGCGGTCCACGAGGCTATGATGCTGGCAAAAAGATCAAAGGGCGCAAGCGCCATATCGTGACCGATATGACGGGCAATATGCTGGAAGGCATCGTGCATGGTGCCGACGTTCAGGACCGGGACGGTGCACCTGATCTGATCAATCGCACCTGTGACAACTATCCCACCGTGGCGAAACTCTTTGCCGATGGCGGATATGCTGGCGAAAAGCTGACAACTGCTGTGGCACATCTCAAAGCGCTGGCAATTGAAATCGTCAAGCGATCCGATCAGGCCAAAGGTTTTGTGGTTTTGCCCAAACGGTGGATCGTCGAGCGAACCTTCGCCTGGCTCAACCGCTGCCGCCGTCTGGCAAAAGATTGGGAGGCTTCAATTGCATCCGCAGAGGCATGGATGTTCATCTCGTCAATCAGGCGAATGACACGGCGTATCGCAAGGCTCGAATTTTGAGTCGGGCACTATGGGTTAAGCGCATTATTCAATTGTCTTCTGTTAAGTTTCAGCCCAGCGGTCCGTACGAAGATTTCATAGATAAAAAACTGAAATCGAACGCAGTGTCATCCTTCGCTTGAGCAATCACAGTGCTTGCAAACGATAGGCAACTGCGAAAGCGGATAGGTCGTCGTGTATTTCAGTTACATTGTCGGCAGATCGCAGTTCGATGCGATCATCAGTGTGGGTGCAAACATCAATGATTGCCTCACCGAGGACGAATGCGTCAAAGGAAGCGTTAAGTAGCTGGCCGCCCCCTTCATTCAGGGCTTGTATCGCTTTGTAGAGTGCCTCGGCCTGAGCGGGATCCAAAATCATGATGTGACTCCATCTTGGTATTGGCAGTCAGCATAATCCTGCCCGTGACGCTTGGTAGTCGTCATGCACTAATCCAGACCAGAAGTTGTGCGGAATGGTAATCCTCACTCTTGGCCTTATTAGAGAGCCTTTGGAAGGAGAGAACAAAGGCTTCGAATTTTCATCATCGAAAGGCCAACAGATGACTTACACGTGGGAAGTCATCTGTTTTGTCAGCACCCTGGTGCAGATGCTGCGGAGCAATTCGCCTCAGGTTCGACCCAGACGTCTACGCAACTCTTCATTCTCAGCACGCAGCTTTGCAGCAAGTTCCTGGCGTAGCTTGAGGTTCTCTGCTTCCAGTGCAACCAAGCTGGAAAGATCATCGCTGGACGACCCTGCCGACGGCGCGGGCGCTTTCTTTGTAGCAGCGTTCTTCCAGTTATAGTAGGTCTGCTCACTCACTTTAGTCTGCTGCAATGCAGCCTTGAGAGTGGTCTTGCCGTCTTTTGTTGCTTTTTCGATCGAAGCAAGGATGGAGGCGCGCTGGGCCGGCGTGTACTTGTTGCGCTTGTTCTCTACCGGTGGTGTTGCAGCGGGTGCTGCTTTTGAAGCAGCTTTGGCCGCTTTCTCTGGTCTGGATGCGGCCCTCGTGGTTTTAGCGGCAGGTGCTGCAGCCGCCTTTGCGGGCCTAGGCTCAGCTTTTTTGCGTGGTGCACGGGTTTTCTTCGTGGCACCCACAGGCTCGGCGCTTCTCACCTCAACTGGTGTCTCGTTTACTGCTACAATGGTTTCGTCTGCCATGGTATGCTTCTCCAGATCGATGTTTGGAAATTCATTTAGGCGTCAAAAATACAGGTCAATGGTTGATGTAACAATAAGGCCGTGTACATCATGTGTTCAAGATGAGATGAACTTGCTTTCAGGACATATCGAGCAGGTCGGACATTCTGTTGAGTGTTGAAAATCCGCCGCGTAATATGTAGCTACTGGTAAAAGGCCCTTTGACGCGCGTGGAGCGTACCTTCAAATCTCCTCTGGAAAGCTACTCACGGATGAAAAATCCAAACCGTAATATTGTCGTTGAATATAAGAACAAGCGTACTCGCAAGGGCTCGTCATCTTTGTGGGGAAATCTGGATCTGAAGTCGATTGCCCGGCAAGTGGAGGCCGATGCGCCCCAATCTCCAGTGGAGGTTCGGGTCCAGCCTGATCTATCCAAGCCGATTGAACGCAAATCTGAGACCACGACCATAAATGCTGTGCCGCAAACTGAGCCGGTCATCAAGCAAGTTGAAGAGGCTCTGAGCGAGCCAGAACTTTCCAACATTGACGCCTCAGGGCCTGAAGAGGCGCTAATCGCAATGGAAGAGCTGCAAACAGCAAACATGGTGGCGGATGCTATTGTCAGGAAGAAAAAGCCATCTGTTCGACGCAGTTTGAAAAAATCAGCTTCACAGAAACAAGAAGCGGCAAATCGGGTGGTTGCCGAGCCCGATATTCAGGCTGAATTGTCAGCTCTTGAAATAGAGAATGCCGATCTGAAACGTGAACTGGCCGCCAGATTGCGCATGGAGAACAGACAGTTGCTCAAAATGCTTCGACGATTGGAACAGCAGTAGAGAAACGATCGCTAAGACTGCTCTGCCAGCCTCGATAACTGATCTGTTCAAGCGTTCTGGTGACATGTGTAAGGGCCCATGGTTGCCAAAACTATTGTGTTGTCAGGCTCAAGCTGACAGCATCTCGGCACACCAGATAGGGAGGTCGATCACGATGAAGTCACTGGGGGAACGTCTCGTTGCGCGGTTGAAGAGTTGGCGATCGCGGAAGAGGTCGGCTTTGCCGAACGAAAAGCCAGATGCTGAACCCACAGCCGGCGAAAGCTCTGAGCAGCCTGAACCTATATTGCCAACGCGACTATCCATCAAAGTTACGACCACAGATCCCGATGAAATAAATGGCAAGGCAGCAGCCCCAAAGGTCGAGCCCGTCGCTTCTTCTGAGGTGTTATCGTCCGCTGAAGAGCCGAAGGTCCCTCAAGAAGGGCCAGTTGTTGTGGAGCCCGAGCGGAAAGAGGAGGGGATAGATGAAATTCTAGCCTCGCCTCCCGTTCTCAAATCACCGCAAAAGCGGCCTCGTGCGAAAAGGCCAAATCCCAAGCCTGAAGACGGACCGGTGACAGACGAAGAACTGGAAGAGCTGGAAGCGGAAAATGCGCGGCTCAAGCTCCTATTGAATGAGCGGTTAAAAGCGAAGCAGGATGGTTCTGAAAACTGACAAGCTGCTAAACTTTGGATGATTTTGATTAAGAAACAGGGAGTAGTGATGGCTGTTACATTATTGCATGGAACCGGAAATCTCATCTGCGACGGCATTGATGTGGGCGGCGTTGAATTCAGCATCGCTAGGCCTGAAGATGGTCCGGATGTGACCAGGCGTGGAAAAGCGTGGGGAAACAAAAAGGCCGTTGCAGCCGCAATGAACGCCACAAAGACGGAACTCGTGGTGCCCGAATCCGATGGCTTGCTTCTCCTGGATATTCAGGATCTGGACCGCGATGGTGGGGCGCTGTTCACGGTTTTACAGCCCGCTACCGTTTGACGACGGTACGGTTGTAAACTTATGTCGATCAACGAAAGTCAAAGATGATCGAAATTTGACTTTATGATAAATACCACTCTCAATATGCAGGAGCGGGGTCATGCATGGTCGTCTCGATTATCATAAATCAAAAGTGTTAAACGCGCTTTTCACCACTGAAGCCAACGAACAGGCGGAATCAGCACAGGATCATCGTTTCGATGATTGGTTCAGCGAACTGTTTTCTGTACGATACGTCATTATGGTGTGCATGTGCTGTGTTGCGACAGTCATCGTAATTGCCCAAATCATTTAAATCCCCGACGCTCTTCCCGGACCGCCGGGGATATGCAGACATCTCCGGTCACGTTATCGGTGATGTTTACACGCGGCGGATCCTATCAAGCACGATCTCAAATTTGAAGTGTGCAGGAAACAATATCCGAAAACACGCATCGGGAATTTGGTAGGCGTCCGGGGCAGCGTGTCCAGGAATCGGATAGTATTGCGGTTCATTCACCGTTAGAGCCTATATCGATTCACAAAATGCTCAAAACTACTTCGCATCATGCGGATATGAGTCATCGTGAAAGAAAAGGGTTCTGGTGCCGAAATGGTGTTATTAGCAGGCGCGTTATTCTGGAACCGATGGGAAAATAATGCATCCTAGGCGCGCAACCAGCTTATTTCATTTGGTCGAGACAATACCGACGCTGCTTTCTCGAAGAAGTCATAGCGGTGAGAAACATTGCATCGCCGGTTAACCGGATATCGCATTGGCTGGAGTCAACCATTATAGAACCGAGCGCAGGTCTGTTTGAACGAAGTCGTCTCCTACATAGAGCAAGGGACAGCCATGCTCGTGAGCAACTTCATAGGAAAAGCAGTCACCATAGTTGAGCGAAGCTGGGTGAATGCCTTTGCCCCATCTGGCGTAAGCGTTAGCGACCCGGCGTGCGGAAGCGGCTGTCACGGATACGATTTCGAAGCCGAGCCCGGAAATCAATGCGTCAACCTCTTCACCGACATTACGTCGCGCAGCAACAATGAGGGCTTCAGTAACTGTTCCTGCGGAAATCAATAGCTCATCAGACTGTTCGATTGCGGTCATGCAAGCTTCGCCTTTGGGCTCATTGAGGACGATCGCCATGAGCGCGGATGTATCGACGGCGATCATATGGGCATCCCATCGTCGTCATAAAGAAAGTCCTGACTACGCGCAGCATTAGCCCCGGGTAATGCTTTCGCCGCCGCCGTTGCCCTCACCCTTTCCATCAGTGCGCGTCGGCCCTTAGGGCCGGGCGCTGTCGCAACGGCTACAAGCCGTGCGATCTCATGGCCGCGACGGGTCAAAATGACTTCATCCCCGGCTTCGGCTCGCTTTACCAGTTCGGTGAGCTGGCCTTTCGCGTCACTGACAGATACGCGCATGGTCCATGTTCCTTTGTGTTTCGCACATACTTTGCATAATAAATGGTCCATGTTATGGTCCATGTCAATATTGACCCGGCAACTGATATTGAATCTGATGGGTTGGTCCCGAACATTACAGCCTATGAGGACGCATCATTTCCAGCGCATCGATTACGTATGCTTGGCGCAAAAACAACATGCAAGGACAGATGGCGGCAGATTATAAATGAAGTCGAACGCATTCGAACGAAACATCGTCTGACCCTTCAGGAAGATGTTTCAGAAGCGCAATTCCGTGAAATGACCGAAGTAGGCGTGCGTCTTGTCGTCCCGGCTGGAATCCATGACGCCTATCTACAAGCGGTGCGCCCACATCTGATCACACTCGAGGAATTCATCGGAGATGTTCGCACGGCGTGACAGCGGCAGTCACTATGCTACGTCCGCTGCTAGGAAGTATGACAGTCATTTGTCCTCCTTACTGGTCGCAAGACCCGTTACCGTAAGACCATAAACGAAATGAGCCGCGGGAATGCAAATGGATTGCCCGATCTGGCATGATGCGTTCAAGCTAATTGCATTGTTGCGCCATGGCATCTCGGCATCTTTATTGATGATGCCGGAACATAGGCCTGCTTGGGTGGATTATGTTTTGGGTGCGGAATAAAGCAGAAGCCAGATGTGATCCGCTTTTCTCTGATGTAACGGATATGTCCGTGAGAATATGGGGCGGGCACCGTTACCTTAATCGGAGCGCGAGCGTAACTCGGCCTATATTGTTGTTCCTACTTGGCTTTCAGGCATGCGATTTCACGCCACATGCTGGTGGCGGTTTGTCGTAGTTCGCGATGATCAGTGGCGTTGAATTGATTGCGGGGAAAGTGACGAAGGTTGTAAATCGGGTCGTGGACTGATGCGAAGCGTTGCAAATGTCGTGCTGATTTGAATCGCTTCATCACCCGCTCGCGCCGCCGTATGGGCTGGTGGGAATTCTCAGCCCGATTGTTCAGCCTCTTATGCTGACGATGATCACATAGAGTGAGACCGATCTCCCGCTTGGCCGTTCCATAAGAGCCAAGCTTATCTGTGACCATGATACGAGGAGAAGCACCCTGACTGGATAGCAGTTTACGCATGAAACGCTTGGAAGCCTTGGTATCACGGCGTTTTTGAACCAAAACTTCCAACACAAAGCCATCCTGATCAACAGCGCGCCACAGAAAATGGCGTTTGCCTTTTATCGTAATAACGACTTCATCCAAGTGCCATTTATCACCAAGGCGTGGGGTACGGCGACGGATTTTGTTGGTATAGTCTCGCCCGAACTTCTCAGCCCATTCGCGGACCGTTTTGCGGGTAACAATAATCCCCCGGTAGGCCAGCATGTCTTCAACCATGCGAAAGCTCAAGGGAAAGCGGAAATACAGCCACACAGCTTCGGCGATGATTTCGGCTGGAAAACGATGGCGGTGATAAAGTGAGGCGCGAGGTTCCGTCATACCCTGTTATCGCCGCTGATGTTTACGCTCTGATTAAGGTAACGGTGCCACCCGTTGCGGGGCTCCGGGCAAAGACTAGAGCCTGACCGCTCGCGGGCGCGCAAGACTTTTAGTTTGTACAAAATTCTGGGCACGAACAACTCTTATGATCAATCAAATGAACAAAGCTTGACTAGACGTCAGCCCTATGGCATAATGTGCAAAATTCCGGACATGAGAAGGCATCACGTCCACTCAAATGAACAAATCAGGTATAACCGTGCCCCGTCAGAGAAGCTACTCCAGAGTCACACACCAGGCGCTCGCCATGCTCGGCAAGCTGATCCGCGTCGGCCGTGCCGAGCGCGGCCTGACCGCGCAAGAACTGGCCGACCGCGCCGGCATCAGCCGCACGACCCTTTCCAGCATCGAAAAAGGCGCGCCGGGCCCCGAGATCGGCATCGCCTTTGAGGTCGCCTCCATCGTCGGCGTACGCCTGTTCGACTATGACGAGCGCACCCTCCAGATGCACAATGCCCGCCTTGACGAAAAACTGACCCTTCTGCCTAAGAGCGTCCGCCACAGTGTGAAGGAAATCGATGATGACTTCTAAGGCGGACGCTACCGAAGCTTTTGTCTGGATGTGGCTGCCGGGGGCGACGGAACCGGTCGTCGCGGGCCGCCTGGACCAGGATGGCGAACGCCTGCTCTTTACCTACGGTACGAGCTACCGGCGCCGTAGGAGCGCCATTTCCCTCTATGAACCTGAACTCCCCCTCCAGGAAGGAGTCATCGCGCCCATCAACGGCTTACAAATGGCAAGCTGCATTCGCGACGCCTCGCCGGACGCTTGGGGTCGCCGCGTCATCATCAATAGGCTGACGGGCAAAAAGCCCGACGCTGCTGGCGTGCCGGAGATCAGCGAGCTGACCTTTCTGCTCCAATCGGGCTCTGACCGCATTGGCGCCCTCGATTTCCAGGCATCGGCCACAGAGTATGTCCCCCGCCTTGCCGCACAAGCATCGCTCGCCGAACTCATGGAAGCGGCCGCCCTTATCGAAAAAGGCGTGCCTCTGACCCCGGCACTCGATCAGGCCCTCAATCACGGCACGTCGATTGGTGGTGCACGCCCCAAGGCTCTCATCGACGACGGCGCAAAGAAATTCATCGCTAAATTCTCGGCCGCCAACGACACTTACAGCGTCGTGAAGGCCGAATTCATCGCGATGAAGCTGGCAGCGGCCTGCGAACTGAGCGCAGCGCCCGTGTCGATGACCCGCGCCGCCCATAAGGACGTGCTGCTTATCGAGCGCTTTGACCGCACGCATACAAAAGATGGCTGGACGCGGCACGCCATGGTTTCTGCCCTGACCATGCTGGGCCTCGATGAGATGATGGCCCGCTATGCCTCCTACGAAGACTTGGCCGAACTCATCCGCCACCGCTTCACTGACCCTAAGGACACTCTTAAGGAGCTCTACGGACGGATCTGCTTCAATGTGCTGTGCGGTAACACCGACGACCATGCCCGCAATCATGCCGCCTTCTGGGATGGCAGGATGCTGACGCTGACGCCTGCCTATGACATCTGCCCGCAAGGCCGTACCGGCAACGAAGCCACGCAGGCCATGCTCATCAAGGGCGATAGCCGCGCCAGCACGCTCGCCACTCTGCTCGCCGCCGCGCCGGATTATCACCTGAAAGAAACCGAAGCCGCCGCGCTGATCGAACATCAGATCACAACCATCGCCGAGCACTGGCAAGGCGTCTGCGACGAAGCAGACCTGAACCCCGTCGACCGCAAGCTGTTCGCCGGGCGCCAGTTCCTCAACAGCTATGCTCTCGAAGGTCTCGATAACCACAAGTCGCTGCAAGACGCATTTCGCGCTACCCAGGACATTCTGATAGCAAGCGGAGGCGCCGAAAAATGACAGCGCCAAAGCAGCTCAAAAGACGCGCATGGAAGGGAGTATTCCTTCGTTCCCTCGGTCACGCGTCATGGGCCGCGGAGCTGACTGCCACAGGAATCAACTTCCTTGGTAGCCACCATCAGGCGCCCTTTTCTTCCTGGGCTGGCCCGGCAAAGATTACCAGCACGCTGGGTTTCACCACGATAGAAGTCCCCCTTGCAGGCGGGCAGGTCGCAAGGCTCGCCGGCGTCACGACACATGATGCTGCCAGCTTTATTTCCGCAGCCAACAAAGCATTCAGCGTCATCCGACCAGTCACGCGGCGGCCGTCGGCTCCGCACAGGTTCCGCCGTCAAAACCTCGAATGTCCGGGCCTGATTCACAGTGTCGCTCATAGGATTCTCCGCATGATTCACGCAGAAAATCGCCCATCATACCGACGAAAGATACGTGGGTAGCCTACCCGCTTACGAAAGTTTGTGAGTTAGTGCCTTGCATGGTCAACATCGTTGCGAACCCAGCCGTACCCGCACTATTGACAGTGCGCGTCCCTTACGGCGCCTGCCTGGCACCCTTCGAATTCGCGGTGTAGCTACACTGAGCTTTGATAGGTGTGTCCCCGAAGAAGCGGTCTCTCATAAAGTGTTGCACTGAAACCGATGAACTCTCGGATTGGCTGAAGGTCGGTGCCGGAACGGTTCACACCTTCCAAGGCAAGGAAGAATAGGCCGTCGATATGGCGTTGTTGTTAGGAGCAGATATCGATCATACTGGCGCGGCGCTCTTGGCGGTCGTTGATTATTTCGAACGAGCGGTCAGGAGCTCCGGCAATTCTACCTGGATTGATTTCCATACTGTGCTGAGGTTCAGGTCAAAATATCCGTGCGCCACGCGATTGCGCATGCCGCGCATTTGGATCCATGGGATATCCGAGCGGCTGGCAATAAACTCGGGGTACTCTTTTGCTATGCGGGACGAAGCCTCTCCGATCATGATGAAATCCATCATGACAGCCCGCTGGCTCTTGATATCAAGTGTAAAGTCTTCGAATTTCATGCCATCTGTAAAGTTGATGGCTTCCTGGCAGGCTTCTCTGATGTGAGCCAGGTAGTCGGACAGACGCAATTCCGGTTGGCTCATATGGCGATGGCCCTGTTGATCACATCCTGGCGGAACTTCTCAGGTAAATCTCCCGGTGTACATACATCAACCTTGACGCCAAGCCTTTCTTCAAGTTCGATTTGAAGGCCACCGAGCTTGAAGAATGTGGTTTCTGGAGTTTCATCGACCAAAATATCGATATCGCTTTCTTCCGTATCTGTACCAGCCGCGATCGATCCGAATACACGCGGATTGCGAACGCGATATTTTTCGGCAAGTTGGTGAATGAACTTGCGATTTCTCTTCAGCAAAGTTGACGGTCTTGGCATTTTCATCGTCCTCGATTTATTTGAGGCTTATACCACGAAATTTACGGTATCCGAATGACATAATGATCTGCATCACACTGTGGAGTTCTGTCGCAAATTTTCTGCGGTCAGATTGCGGGGTAGGGACTTGTCCATGGGTTGAAACGTGTCGGTATCGAACTGGCCGGGGTCACGTGTTCACAAACATGATCTGAAAGATATTCTCAGTGCGGGCTGCCATGTCAGGTTATTCGACCGCGGGCAAACGGCATGGTTTTCTCGATTCAAGCTCAGCTAGAGCGTCGGGTTGATTTTGTGAATCTGCCGATTCCATCGGCTGCAGATTTGTGATTCAACATGGCAGGAGGATTTGCCATGTCTCACGCCTACTCTTTGGACCTTCGTCAACGAATTGTCGATGCGATATCAGAGGGCCAGTCGCGGCGGGCTGCTGCGGCTACTTTCAAGGTTTCCCCCGCCACAGCGGTTCGGCTCAAGCAGCGGCTGGATCGAACGGGCTCGGTCGATCCTTCCCGCCGTGGACGGCCCGGTGGTAGCGGTAAACTGGGTCTTTGCCGGGATGTCATCATTGCCAAGGTGGAAGTGCAGCCGGATATCACCATGCCTGACCTGGCGATGTGGCTGGAGGAGCATCACGCACTAAAGGCCGACACCTCGAACCTGTCGAAGCTGCTCTGCCGAGCGGGCTTTACCTATAAAAAAACGCTGATGGCAGCCGAACGCGCATGCGCCGACGTGCGCAAGGAGTGTGATGAGTGGCGTGAGCATCGCCAGCCCGCCATGCAAAAGAACCCCGGTCGTCTCGTCTTTGTCGATGAAACGTCCATCAAGACCAACATGACACCGATACGCGGCAGGAGCAGAAAAGGCCAACGCCTTCAAGCTGATGCACCATTTGGTAAATGGAATACCCAGACCTTTATCGCCGGTCTGCGATGCGATGCCATCACCGCGCCCTTCGTCGTTGATGGTACCATGGACGGCGAGAAGTTCGACATCTACGTACGCACCCAACTTGCACCGACGCTCACGCCGGGCGATGTGGTGATCTGGGACAATCTCAACGTCCACAAAAGCCCCAGAGCGGCTGCGGCCATCGCTGAAAAGGGCGCTTGGATCCTGTTCCTCCCGCAATATTTACCGGACAAAAATCCAATTGAGATGGCTTTTTCAAAGCTCAAGTCCTTGTTGCGCAAGGCGAAGGCAAGGACCTACGACGATCTCTGGAAAGCCGTCGGAAAAGTCTGCGGACTATTCTCACCGCAGGAATGCTGGAACTATTTCAAGGCTGCAGGTTGCGTTGCACATTAATCGCCCGACGCTCTAACGCGCAATCGTGACTATCATGGAGAAGATCATCATTATCTTCAACGTAAGACGACTGCAAACGCAACGGTGTTTTACACCTCACACCGCTGCTTTTTGACTGGTCCTGCTTTCGTGGAAATCAGCGAGAAGAAGCGAAGCGTCGGGCTTCGGGGTCGATTGATTTTGCGCCTCGCTTTTCGGCTTGCACAATCTTCCTGGCAACATACTTCTTGGCACGCTCTGTCATAGTACGAGGGACGGGAATGCCGTGTTCTCTCATTTTGCTATGCGCCCATTTTTCAGCCTGTAATTCCTCTACGTGACGTGGCAACCTTGTTCCGCCGAAGTGAAGATGAGCATGGGCGCATTCGTGTAAAAAGATGTAAAGGCTTTTGCGTGTGACAGGTCGTGGGGCCTCAATTTGCCGGACATGACCACGAGCAACCCCGGTTAAGCTTTTCCTGAATTTTACGGTATAATCTTCAGGAACATATGACATGCCGATTTGATAGAATCTATCTGCGGCAGCGCGGCGAGCGGCTTGTAGCTGCGCGCCAGACATAGGTTTCAGGGCATGTGTGGTTGGTGTACTTTCAATCATAAAAATGCCTTTCTGGTAAAATGATTGCTTGTCAGCTTCAAACAATGCTGACTTAATCAGTAAAGCATATTATTGCAATAAAAACAATAGTTTGTAAGTTTTTTCGTCGCGCCAGCACATCAAAAACGCACCAGAACGGCAGTAAAATAGCTTAGAATCGTGATCAAAGCCGCTCAAAAATGGACAGATTGTCACACCAGTGAGCAACCAATGTTCAAATGCATCCTGCTGCCCTGTTGACGCCCTCTAGCCGGGGATATCTGACGGTTCAAGAATGACTGCTTGGGGACACATATCCATAGCATTCCGCAAGCTGAGACCGAAGGATCTATGGTCGTCTATGATGAGAAGTCATGGGACTTCTTCATAACCGCGTTTGTGACGAACCGCGACAAGTCGATGAAGAAGAGTGGTGGCCGATGCTTCGTCAAGAACTGTTTGCTGCACGGATTGTCCGAGTGTGCCGATCCGCCCCCAGGAACGCATGACGCACCATTCACCGAATAAATTCGGCTGAACCGATAATGTATAGAAACGCCGCATATTGTTGTGCGGCTGGATTTTACGAAAATGTATCGGAAACGAGTTCTGGTTCGACATACCAGCAGACTCCGACATCGAGGCGAGGGCGTCCAATGCATTTTATGAATCGATCCTCACTGATTGATTCATGTTGCTGATGTGATCGCAGTGCGGTGAGTGAGCGTGTGGGAAATTTATTGCATTGGTCACGCGACAGGACGAAATGCCTGCCCGGGCTGCGAACCAGGCTGAAGCGCCACTTGCCACGCTCATATTTCCGGACTGGCGGTAAAGGGAGGGCATTTCGGGTCGTGATGCCTTGGGATGCGCTGATATGATTTGCCGGTGTGGCAACGTGATGTGCTGCTACCGGTTTTCAGCGAGCCTACGAAGCGTATCAAGTCAGGATGATTTGCAATCTTGCGATTCCAGCTTCTGGATTCAGGTTGCTGGCTTCCAGAAAACCGTTACGAAACAGGACATATCCGATTCATCGGCAAACGACGTTTGAAGGCCGAGAAACACGTGCAGGACTGCCGTATCTGAGGGAGCTCAGGGGCGCGGGAGGTAGAAGAGTATGGTCGACGGGCACTTTTCCAGATTTGCGTGTCAGATGGAAACGCCGTTTGAGGCTATAAACTTTCATAGAGCGGCAAATAAAGCTTCTAAAATGGATATGTAGTGCGGGCAATTCATCATATATTGCGTGTATCGCATCGCAACGTGTTGACATGTCGTTCCAATTTGCCAGCAACGCATTTCAAATCGCAATAATTTGCAATAATCCGATTCGAATTTCGAGAAGCGCGTTGCGGGGTTCTGGACAAACGTTGCTGGATTCGAGATTTCCGATTCAGGGATGAACGCCATTTGCGGGCAGACGCGGGGTGGTGAAAAAATGCTTTGCGCCGACGGTTTTCGAGCTCAAGCTTTGATTACTGGCACGTAATCTGGAGAAGCCATGACGTCGAGTAGGCAGCAGTCGGAACGTTTGCGCAAGCAGCGCGAACGGCAGAAGGACTATCGCGATCGTTTGAGGATACAGCGCAAACCGACGCGTGACGACATAGCACGAGTGCTGCTGCATTTTATGATTGTCAAAGCGGTGAAATCTGGCAATCAGGACGGGACGGAGAAGCTGATTGATATGCTTCTTGATGCGCTGGCGGATCAGGGCTTCGATAAAGATGCTTCATTGGAAGTCATTGATGACCTGATTGTCAGATACACAAAAAGCGGCTGGGATTTCCGTCGCAAGATGCATCTGAGGCCCGGTGGGGTTCTTGACGACACCGAACATTGAGGATCGTTTTCCAAACCATATTGCGCCGATTTCAACCTGACAATTTTACAAACGCAGTTTGTGCTTTTTGTCTGTCGTCCCCCCATTACTCCATGAAACGTCGTTTGCAGATGAATCGGATTGTTCGACGTCGGCGTTGAAGCGGAATATCGTCGAAGCTTAAGCAGGGAAATGACACGGTTGCTCGGGGTCGTCAGTGCTATTCATGACACATGTGCAGGATATTCCGCTACTGAAACAGGTTCTACGGCCAGCCTGTGGATAACTTTCAAGCTCCACATTTCGGCTTCCTCAGGTATGCATCACAGCGCAAAAGCCTGATGGCCACTACGTTTTATCACTGTTTTGGTGAAGCCAAAAAAGCCGGTGATATCCGGGGCTTAGATAAAAATGCTCGATTGGGATCTTTTTTTGTTCCGGATCCTTGCAGCTCAATTCAGATCCTGCAATAGTCGCCTTGCCTGAGTGATCAGGCGCCTCCATCCCGGTGCTGGTAACACCTGAATGGAGACTGACTTAGCCTGCCAACACAGGAGCCAAGCTTATGACAACTCTTATCGATATTCGTGGCGGATTAAAAGATCCACTATCAGAATTCCATGTCGACATAGCGGCTCCCTAGCGGAGATAATTTCCGCTTCTGACGCGTTCGGTGCTCTTTAAGGCACGAACTCCCAATTTCCCATTCTGTCAGTCCGGTCGTGTGCGTTCGCGCGCAACGCTACGATCTTCGCTGTCTTCAAAATCTGTGGCCACTCGCAATGGCGACCTACCTTCACACCCATTTGACTCCGGCGACGAACAGTCGCTTTGGAGATGGAGAAATCATGTTTGCAGAAACCGTAATTGGCTACATTGATCTCATTGAACACAAATTCCCGCAGCGAAGCTACAAGCGCGAATTAAACGCAGCGCTACACCTGTCGTTATGTTTTCATTTGATTGACCGTGCTCATGACAGAAGTAGCCGGAAACGAGCTTTATCAGAGCAAATCTTCCGTTATGCCGTATGGAATAAGGGCGAGAAAATCATCGGCCTTATTGAAGAAGCGTTGGCGAAAGCCACGGTGAAGACCGGCTTTAAGGATTTGCGCTCGTCTCATTCTATGCCACTGACACGCGATACTTTTAATAGTGTCATAGAAACTACCGCATCGAAATCCCCCGCAGATGAAACCGATATAGACCGGAGCGCCTTGGAATTTCCGACAGGCCCTTACACATTCGAATTGATGTTCTATGAACAGGAACGCAGATGTCTCCGTGTGTTCAGTCTGATTTATGGCATCAGCGCCCATAAAGGGGCTCTGGATCAATGGCGCATTGAAACATCGACCGCCTCAGCATTGTGGGGGCGGCTGGCACAACAATACTACGGCATAGATGTCGAGCAATGTGAATTCGCTCTGATCGACCCACTGCTTAGCCAAAGCCAAGGTCAGGATAGGGTCTGGGCACTGGCTGATCTTGACCGACTGATCGGTGCACCGGGTGTCGCAGAAAAAGTGTTGGGCGTGCAAGACGCTCTCCGAGAAGAGCTCGTCATTTGGCTCGGCGATACCTTCGCGAAAACCGAAGAGGAGCAAGCGCGGCTGATTGATGAAGAGATCGCGAAGATGGCGGTCGAAGCGCTCGACCAGATGCCTACTCCCAAGATTCAGATTTTGACGCCGGATAACGTGTTGCGCTGAGCAGACAGGGGCCAATCAGCCGATGAGTCGTGCGAAGCTTGTGAATCTACGTGTCACGGACTTATCCGTTATGCCGTAGAGCGGACGTTCACTGCGATGCAGACGAACAGGGGTATCTGCCATTCTCAACGGCGAGCTAAAGACCAACCGATGGGAGCAAAGGCAATAGATCAGGTAGCGGAGAATCTTCTGCCCAGATAGTCAGGGTGGATGCATCTGTCACGCTGAACGCATTCAGCTTTGCTCTCAATAACAATCAGATGCGTTGAATTTCACGAAACACCTATTCCGGGGCGCGTTGATACGCGCCCGAACGATCCTTCATTTTCTTCATTCATCAGGAACACTTCATGGCGGTCATAATCAAAAACGGAAAATACAATCGCGAACAGCTCGAACTCGAAATCAGGATGCTGAAATCTCTGGTCGCCGATCTCGAGCGGATATTCCAAGGTCATTATCCAGATGAGCGCGAACTGACAAATTCGCCGGCGATCACCAGCTGGAAGCTGAGCGCACGGCGGGCAACCTGCCTCGAAGGAGTATTGTTCGAGCATCCCCGGCTCGGCCCCATCGTGCCGAATGGCATCACGTCCGAGCTCTGGCTTCTTGATCTCGACAGAAACTACGCCCGTACATTCAGCCGCTTTTACCGGCTTGGCCAGAAAGACATCGGCAATTGAGGAAGATCCAACTGATCAGGCCGCAGATCATCAATCAGCATAGCTGTCTGATGCCTTCTGCGCTGCTGCCGAAGGGCGCGACTACCTGTCATGGAAAATCTGACATGAAAATTGTTCGAATAATAGAGCTGGGATAGATTGGCATGAAACTCTGGATTTGGTCTGATGTGCATAATGAACTGCAGGAAGTCGTTTATCCACCACGTGAACAAGCGTCGGATTGTGATCTGATCATGATTGCCGGCGATCTCAATGCGGCGCCAGATCTCCATTTGACGCTGGAATTCCTGATCAGGCGCTACGAGAAGCCTATTATCTATGTCCCCGGGAATCACGAATTTTATCAGAACAAGTGGATGATGAACGACCGGGACCGTTCGCTTGAGAGCGACAGGCAGACGATCAAGGCAATCGAGGCGCTTTCTCTGCAATGGCCGCAACAGTTTTATTGTCTTGATGCGGATGAGGTGGTTATCGACAATACGCGCTTCATTGGCGCAAGCCTATGGGTCGATTTCCTGATGAAACTCCCCGTGAAGTCTGATTTGCCGCAGCGAATGTGGATGGCGCGTCAGATGCTCAATGATTTTCATGCAATCTCCATGCAGGATGGCAAACGGTTCACGCCGGAGGATATGCTGGAACTGCATCGTTCAGATGCAGCTTACATCCGACAAAAGCTGGCAGAACCATTTGACGGCTCCACTGTGGTATTGACCCATCACATGCCGCATCCCGATTGCACGCCGCCGGCTTATGCGGGGCAAGAGGCAAATTTTCTGTTTGCCTGTGGCGCAGAGGCTTTCAATGACATCCTGCATTCCGAACAGGCTCCGGATTTATGGATATGTGGTCATACGCATCATGCCTTTGACGTTCAGATCGGCCGAAGCCGCATTGTCTGTAACCCTTACGGTTGCAGGTGGGAACAGGGTAGAAACGGATTTCGGTGGGACTGGGTGATGACTATTGAATAACCGCCTCTGCACAGTACAGAATCCTGACTGACAAGGAGCTTACAAGTATTGGGCGACAAGGAAGTCTGTAGCAAAAGGAGGGCCAAAGCCAATCACATGAACGCCTCTCGTGTCTGCTACCATCGATTTGCCCACGATACGGTAGCATTCCGATCTCCAGGCCGCTTTTCGTCGTGGTCGCTGAGCGAGAAGGAAAAATGGTGATTGGCGGACAGGGGCAAACGTCGTGTTTGCATCCAGATCTAAGCCGAGGTCCATCGAGCCCGATGTTTTAGTCTGGGGTATTTCTGGCATTGCCCGGATAAATAGGGCTTTCGGCTTCTCCAGATATTAAAAATCCGCGATTTGATTGCGGATGCCACTGACGCGCCCCAACATGCGACATTATGTCATGAAGCAGGCATTAAATCGGATCGAAATGCAGCCATTTTGGGGCATATTTGGCACTATTTGAATGGCGGACACAGCATAAGCATTTGATATTATTGCGATATTGTGCTCTAATATAAAAGTCAGCGCTTTTTGAAGCTGACAGACAATCATTTTCAAGAAAGGATTTTTCAATGATTGGAACTTCACCACTCGACTACGGTATCGACAAAGCCAGCAATGGCATCGCAGCACGTATGCTCAAGGATTTTGAGGAGGGACATTTTTCGTTCCTCGCTGATGAGGCCACCGTTGAAAAACGCTATAATCAATCAGCACAAGGCTCGGTCTGGCATGATTTCAAGCGAGCCTGTCGCGCTTATTCCACGCTCAATGGATGTGTGGTGATTGTTGATGACACGAACCAGTGTTTTGTCGATAGCGTTGATATCCATGGTGAGTACGAATTCGATTTCGCGAATGAATTCGCTCGTCGCGCAGCCCCAACCTATCGCGAGCGGTTGCTCGCACTTGGAAAGCAAGGTCCTGTCCGGTTGACGCTCTACAGACTTCCCCGGGCCAACTACGAAAACACCGCATGGGGCCATTTCTGGGAGCGTGGAGAATATATTGGCGAAATGAGAATGGCACTCGCGTAAGCGGCCATTTAGGAACCCATAGTCTATCGAAATATGAAACCGGCAGCACGCGTCATACGTGCTCCCGGTTTTCTTATTTGGGTTGTCGGCTTCAATTCGTCAGGTCTGGTGAAACCCGGAATCAGCCATTCAGCACGGTCGTCGCAGACCTGGCGGGTGTGACGACAGGCTTCTTCGAGCGCGATCCAGATGGTCGGCCGATTGCCTCAGGGTTTGCGCTCTTGGCTGTTTGTCAAACTTTAACGTCCCAAACCTGCCAATTGTGCTTGTCGCAACGGTCGTATCTATCCAGTCACATAATACTGTTCAGCGCCCAGTTAGAAATTTTCATCGGCGTTCATGATCCGTTTGCGCCGGTGGCTGATTGGTCTCACAATATGTCTATTGGCTTGTTAGAGATGATGAAATGTTTAAAGAAATTCCATGGGACATATTCGGCGAGAACGCGCAGGTGCTTGATGAAGCGGACATTCCGGTTTGTGACGGGTGTGCGTATTATTGTATCTTGCAATATGCAGGTGTCGATCGGTTGATCTCACGGCTGCGCATTTTCGATCTGGATACCGAATACTGCTATTCGCTGTACGGTCATTTTTCGAAAATTAATGCGATCGTCCTTGCTGGTAGCTTGCCGCCGGCGCTCAAAGAATTCGACGGCGTGCGCTGCCAGGTCGGTCAGCTCGAAGTCAGTAGTGGGAGCTTCTACGGAGCTGCCCCCATGACCCCACCGGCAACCAAGTACGCACTAAAAGTGGTAGATCCAGGTAACACGACGCTTGCTCAAAATGAGATGTACACAGTGTGGGGTTTCGGAATTCGTCCTTGTTCCGCGCACGAAGCTGAAATCGCCACCTTTGCCGCAGAGGAGGCGGTGCGTCGGGCGATAGAAATCGCAGCCGAGGGTGAATGTCTGACTGACGATAGACGGCCGTGAAAGAAGATCGGTGGCATTTGACCCGGAGAAGAATGAACGGTCGGGATCGGTTATGAGAAAACTGATATCACGAATTTATCCATGATGAGAATCCAGCAATGATCTTAAGAAACACAAAATCAAACCCGACGGAACCTGGCGATCCCGGGTAGCGCTGACAGACTCTAAGGCCGGTATTGTTGAATTCCAAAAGCTGCGACGGATTTACCCGTGTGCGTTGATGACGGCCAAAAAGGCCGGGCCATAGCGTTCGAGTTTTGCATCGCCGACACCGGGCACGTCGGCCATTTGGGCGCGGGAGGCTGGTCTGGCTGTGGCCAGTTCGATCAGTGTCCGATCGTGAAAAATGACGTAAGGCGGGACATTTTGCGTGCGCGCGATCTCTAGCCGCTTCTCACGTAGCGCCTGAAACAGCGCCTCATCACGCTCCGAAAGGGCGGATGTTACCGATTTTCCACGCGAAACAGTCCCACGTGATGGCTTCGATTTCCGCGGGACACGCAACATGAGCGCCTGCTTTGCGCGCAAAAACTGCCTGCCTGTCTCCGAGATCGACAAACCGCCGTGCCCGGCAAAGTCGACATCAATCAGCCGCTGTGCGACCAACTGCCGTACGATCGCGCGCCAGGTGTGATTGTCATGCTCGCGGCCAATTCCGAAAGTCGAAATCCGGTCGTGGCCAAAGCGGCTGATGCGCTCATCGTCGACGCCAAGAAGGACATCGACAATATAGGATTGCCCGAACCGCTCCCCGGTTCTGTGAATGCAGGACAATATTTTCTGCGCGGCTATTGTCCCATCGAAGAGGGTTGGTGGTTCAGCGCAGGTATCGCAATTGCCGCATGGTTCGCATCGATCACCGAAATAAGAAAGCAGCACCTGTCTGCGACAGTTCGCCGTTTCGGCCAACCCGAGGAGAATGTCGAGTTTCTGCCGCTCCATCCGCTTGCGCTGATCGGGCGCGTCGGATTCCTCGATGAAGCGGCTGCGCAGGACGATATCGTCATAACCGTAGAGCATCATCGCCTCGGCTGGCAGTCCGTCACGTCCCGCACGACCTGTCTCCTGATAATAGGCTTCGATGCTCCCCGGCAGATCGATATGGGCGACGAAGCGAACATCCGGCTTGTCGATGCCCATCCCAAAGGCAATCGTCGCCACCATGATGACCGCCTCGTCGTGCTGGAATCGTGCCTGGTTCGCCTCGCGCGCGGACTTTTCCATACCGCCGTGATAGGAGAGGGCGTCGTAGCCCAGGCTGCGCAGCCATTCGGCCGTTTCTTCTGTCTTCCGTTTCGAAAGACAGTAAACGATGCCGCTTTCGCCTTGGTGATCCTGTAGAAAACGTTTCAACTGCGTGCGGGGATTGTCCTTCTCCATGATCGCATAGCGAATATTGGGACGGTCGAAACCGGCGATGAAGGCATCGCGCTCATCAATCTGCAGATGCGACAGGATTTCGGCACGTGTCGGCTCGTCAGCGGTTGCGGTCAATGCCATGCGTGGCGTGTTGGGAAACTGCGCCATCAACACATCAAGCTGCCGATAAGACGGCCTGAAATCATGCCCCCATTGCGACAGGCAATGTGCTTCGTCAATAGCGATCAGCGAGAGAGGCACATCGCTCAGGCGTTGCAACGTATCCGGCCTGAGCAGTGTTTCAGGCGCGACATAGAGCAGATCAAGCGCCCCGGCATGGATACCTCGCCACAAGGCCAGTCTGTCATCGCCAGCAAGGTCGGAATTAAGCGCTGCAGCTTTCACACCCGCCTGCCGGAGCGCGGAGACCTGATCGGCCATCAGCGCCAGAAGCGGTGAAATCACTAACCCCATGCCCGGCCGCACAAGGGCGGGAATCTGATAGCATAGCGATTTGCCGCCGCCTGTCGGCATCAGGACGAATGCATTATTGCCTGCTATCGCGTGCGATATGATTTCAACTTGCCGCCCGCGGAAGGCATCATATCCATAAATGGTTTTGAGAATGTGGAGCGGGTCGGTCGTCATCAGTCGTCATGTCATCGCTTGTTGTATAGATTCGACAGCCACATTCATAGCAGACCTCAGCGGAAAACCAGTCTTTATCCGAGGCATGAGCAGACAAAGGGACAATCTACCGATCATAAATGCAGTTTTTAGTGATCTGCCCCTTCAGCGGCAGATTCTCTTTGAACGAACAACAGCACCGCTCAGTCGCGTAGCCAGTTTTCGACCCTCAGAGCACGGATACGTGAGAATTCTCCGGTATTGGCCGTGACTAACGCCATCCCGAGCGCATAAGCATGGGCAGCGATGAGGAGGTCATTCGGACCGATGGGCTTGCCAACGGCTTCTAATTCGGCTCGGATTCGCCCGTATTCGGCGTCGGCAGGCGTATCAAGTGCGAGCACTTGTATACTTCCAAGAATGGCCTCGATGTGCGCCAGCAGCTTCGGCGATCCTTTCTTGGCGCATCCAAAGCGTAACTCCGCTGCCGTGATGATACTGACGCAAACTGCTTCTGGTCCAACCTCGGCGATGCGTCTGGCGACAGCGCCCTTGGGGTTTTGTGCAAGCTCGGACACGACATTGGTGTCAAGCATGTACAGCGCGCTCACAGGTCGATTTCTTTCAACGGTAGCAGGGTATCGTCAATATCAGGGAACTGATCTTCCGGCCCAAGCGGTTCCAGCCCGGCAAGCACTTCCAACAGGTTCTGGCGACGCACCGGCTCTATGATAAGTCGATCTCCATCGCGATGGATCATCACCCGGTCGCCGGGAAGTTCGAAGTCAGCTGGAATGCGTACCGCCTGACTCTTATTGTTACGGAAGAGTTTTGCTTCGCGGGCTGGTGTAGATTCGGAGTGTCGGAGCTGTGGCATATCGGTCTCCTTTGTATATACAAGAGTATATACATCGTAGCAGGATAAATTTCAAGCGGAGCGGGGTCGCTAGCGCGCAATTGTACGTCGTTCAGCGATGTTGTAGCGGTTCATAGTGGGCACCAAACCAAGATGTGGGATGGCATCGTCGGCGGTGGGAGTGCACAGTGGAGACGCCATTCTTCGCAATTATAAATGCAAAACAATAAGGGAGTTATCCGTGATGGGAAATCCCGGGCGCATGAATGGCAACGAAGGCAGAGGCTATATAACAAAAAAATAAGAAAATCAATATCTTAGCAAAAATCGCGTAATATTAATTATGGAACTTCTCTATTTTTCGGCGCGACGTCGTACGTTTAAACCTTTACCGGGCCGCTTTCTTTTTCCTTTGATCACGGAAACACCGTGCCACCGCTAAGCAGCTCAACCAATCTGGGGGATGCCTTTGATCTCGTCGCAACCAGACCGGTTGCTGAGAGTACCTACGCCAATATCGTGCGGCTCGTCCATCAGGCGCAGGAAAGCAAAGCACCCAGCGTACGCATTGCAGATCGCTTTGCAGTGTGGTTCCTGCTACTCACCCTATTGATCGCCGGGCTTGCTTGGAGGCTGTCTGGCGATCGCATCCTCCTCGTCGTTGCTACACCCTGCCCGCTCATACTTGCACTACCGGTTGCCATAATTTCCGGTATGTCTCGCTCTGCCAGTCTCGGCGTATTCATCAAGAGTGGCGGCGCAATGGAAGCGTTGGCCAAGGTTAAGACAGCCGTTCTGGACAAGACTGGCACGCTGACGTTCGGCCTAGCACGTGTGATCGACATGAGGGTGACGAACGGCTGAGAAGCACAAGACGTGCTTCGCCTCGCAGCGTTCCTCGATCAAGCATCGGGTCACGTCATTGCCAAGCCCTGGTCGGTCTCGGGCTATCGATAGTTGCGATGATTATCGCAGCCTTTGGGCTTCTGCCACCGGTAGCAGGCGCGTTTCGCCTGGAAGTGATCGACATCGCCGTGATCCTGAATGCCATACGTGCGTTGCGGTAGGATTGAGACGCCGACTATGATCGTGCCTCGATGGCGTTTTGCCAAATGTGGCCGCAGATGGATTGCCAATTGTTAGCTTCCAAGATGGCAGCAGAGCTTTGTTGATCACAGAGGAAGTGCACACCACCACTTAAAAGCGTCGCAAGCGGACCTGGACGTGAAGAGATCGCAAAGATTCCACAATCCGTTGAGTTCAAAAAGCAGTGGGGGATTGCAACCCCTCAAATATTTCATGAGAGAAAATGTCAAGATATACAAATTTTTGTGAACAGTTTTCTGTTTCATAAACTTAGGAAGGTAAGTTATCACTAACAAATGCTGGAATTACTTTCAGTTGACGGCACGTGAGGGGGAGTGAATGTTAAGAACGCAGATAATCGCTGCTTTCATTTCGGTAAGCTGTATTTCCTTTAATGTCCTTGGAGCGAGCGCTCAGGATGCGGACAAAGGTGCACAGGTATTCCACAAGTGCCAGGCTTGCCATGTTGCCGACCAGGACACCAATCGGGTTGGTCCTTCGCTAAAAGGCGTTATCGGACGGACAGCGGGCACCTATGCCGGTTATAGTTACTCCAGCGCAATGAAAGAGGCCGGAGCCGGTGGCCTTGTCTGGAACGATGACACATTAAGCAAATACTTGCGCAAGCCCAAAGACATGGTCCCCAAGACCAAGATGGCATTCGCCGGTCTGAAGTCGGATGACGAAATTGCCAATGTTATCGCTTATCTGAAAACTTTTTCCACGCACTGAGCAGACAATACAGAGACCTGATCGCATCTTAAGGAGGTGGGAGATGATGAGTGAGCAGCCTTATGTCGGCATGAGTCGGCGCAGACTATTGCAGATGATTGGCCTTACAGCCGGGACCGCCGCAATGTACCAGGCGATGACCACGCTGGGGCTTGCGGCAGAGTCTGGTTATAAGGGGCCTGTGAAACTGGAGGGCGATCCAAAGGGCGCCACAGTCCTGATCCTCGGAGCCGGGCTCGCAGGAATGCTGGCGGCGCTCGAAATGCGTCAGGCTGGCTACAAGGTCAAGGTTCTGGAATTCAACAACCGCGCCGGTGGCAGAAACTGGACAATCCGCGGCGGCGACACCGTTAAGGAACTTGGCGGCTTCACGCAGAAATGTGAATTCGACGAAGGGCTCTACATCAATCCCGGGCCGTGGCGTATTCCCTATCATCACAACGGTTTGCTGGCTTATTGTCGCCGACTCGGGGTGCAACTGGAGCCGTTCCAACAGATCAATCACAACGCGATGCTGCACTCAACGAAGGGCTTCGGTGGCAAACCGCAACGCGTCCGCGATGTGAAGATCGATTTCCAGGGGCATGTTTCAGAGCTTTTGGCAAAGGTGACCCAAAAGGGCAAGCTCGAAGAAGGCGTCGGCAAGGAGGATCAAGAGATGCTCCTGCAAGCACTTCAATCCTGGGGGGCCCTCGACAAGGATTATCAATACGTCAAGGGCGCCGTTTCAGCGGAGTTCCGCGGATATGCGAAAGACCCTGGGGGCGGTTTGGGAGCAGCGCCTGTTCCTGGTGAGCCACTTGCATTCAAGGACCTTCTGAGCTCCGGACTTTGGGGAGCGCTGGCCAATTTCTCGCTTTATGAGTTTCAAACAACCATGTTCCAGCCGGTTGGGGGCATGGGTCGGATCGGTGACGCCTTTGCCAAGGAGGTCAAGGATCTCATCACTTTCAATGCCAAGGTGGTCAAGATCGAACAGGGCGACAAGGGTGTTACGGTAACATATGAGGATACCGAGAAGCCGGGAGAAACTCGCACGGAAACCGCCGACTGGTGTGTATGTACAATACCGCTTACCATCCTCAGCCAGATTGATATCCAGGTTTCCGACAAGATGAAGGCGGCCATCGGTGCCGTACCATACGCATCATCGGTCAAGGTAGGCCTTCAAATGAAACGCCGCTTCTGGGAGGAAGACGAGCTGATATTTGGCGGCGTCACTTACACAGATCTTCCTATCACCAACATTTCTTATCCGAGCACGGACTTTAACAAGGGTGGAAAGGGTGTTTTGCTGGGTTGTTATACGTGGAACGGCCCTGCTTCCTACGAGTTCACAGCGATGGAACCACAAGACCGGGTCAAGAAAGCTGTCGAACAAGGCGCACTCATTCATCCGCAATACAAAGACGAATTTGAAAATGGGGTTTCCTGGGCGTGGCATCGTTCACCGTTCACGCTTGGCTGCGCTGGCGATTGGACGGACGAGGCACGCAAGGAACATTACGACAATCTCTGTCAGATCGATGGACGCATCGTGCTTGCTGGAGAACACGCCTCTTATATTCCTGCCTGGCAGGAAGGCGCGATCCTGTCGTCGATCGATGCTATCGAGCGCCTGCACAAGCGTGTGATGCAAGGATGAAGAGTATCGGATCATTGAACCTCAAAAATCCAGTGAGGGATTTTGTCATGTCCAGTCATAGAAAATATATGTGGTCTCTCGCGGCGACATTTGCTGTTTCATTGGCCGGCTTCAGCGGCCCGGCACTTGCCGACTCCGCCGGAGCCACACTCAGCCAAGGCAACACTTTCACGGAGAAAACCGGGGAGGAGCTTTATGCAAATGTTTGCCAGGCATGCCACATGTCAAAGGGTCAGGGAGCCGTCGGCGCAGGAAAATATCCAGCGCTCACCAAGAATGAAAACCTCGAATCCGCAGGCTATCCGATCTATGTCATTCTGCATGGCCAGAAGGGCATGCCGCCGATCGGAGAAATGATGTCGGACAATCAGGTCGCCGCCGTGGTGAACTATATCCGGACCAACTTCGGCAACGATTACAAGGATGCAGCGACGGCAGAAGATGTCAAAGATGCCCGTTAAGGACATCTGGATCTCCGGATCGGTAGACATATCATTGGTGTCGGAATCCCGGCATTGATTGCCATAAGAATGGAAGAACAAGTGAAACGGACATTTCTGGTCTTAATCCCGGCCAGAAGTGTTCCAATAAATGGAGCATAGACTATGAAACTTGTTACGGGCGCGATTCTCTTCTCAGCATTGATGGCGACTTCAGTCGGAGCCTCCGCAGCAGAGGTTGTGCGCCACAAAATCCCGAATTCGGATTTTCCAATCGCGCAGGCCGTTGAAGTTCCAGCTGGAATGACGACGGTCTATGTCAGTGGCGCACTCGCTTCGGTTGCCGATGAAAAAGCACCTAAGGGTTCAATTGAAGCATACGGAGATACAAAGACTCAAACCGTCTCCGCACTCAAATCCATCGAGAAAACGCTCGCTGGAATGAACCTCAAAATGAACGACGTGGTCAAAATGCAGGTTTTCCTCGTCGGAGATCCATCCAAGGAAGCAAAGATGGACTTCAAGGGTTTCATGGAGGGTTACACGCAGTTTTTCGGCACTAAGGAACAGCCCAACCTTCCCGCCCGCTCCGTATTTCAGGTCGCAGGCCTCGCAGGTCCTGGCTACCTCGTCGAAATCGAAGTAATCGCCGCACGACCATAACCATGCTCAACGTTTCAAAGTGCGGCGCTACCAAAACATGACACGACCATTTGCAGTTAGGTTTGGCCGCAGCTGCCCACAGCGTTTGAATACTGTCTATTGGACTTTGGCGAATTCGGCTCTAGAACACATTATGCAAGGGCGAAGGAGAATAGTAGCCCCGAGGGTGTTGTCACGTTAACTGGGCTACAGTTGCCTGCCTGACGGTTTGGGCGTAAATTTTGGCGATGCAGACATCAGATATCATCTTCAAGCGTCACCGTTTT
>NZ_VEWK01000015.1 GCF_006376675.1 Brucella pecoris | reverse complement strand
ATCGAAAGCGAACCTGCGCCGTGCAGGGCGAGGATGAAGAGGCCGCCGGCAATTGCGAGGTTCTTCTGAGCCATCATAGCATTCATGCCTTGCGAGAAGTCCATATGGGCAACAAGTGTTGCGCCAATGGTGAAGAGACCGACAACGGCCGCAGCAATGCGGGTCTGAAAGCCAACGAGAATTGCAAGGCCGCCGACAAATTCTACCAGACCGACGATAACAGCCGTAACGGTCGGAACCGGAAGGCCGATTCCGGCAAAATAACCTGCAGTGCCTGAAATGGCGGTCAGCTTGCCGTAGCCGGCGATGATGAAGAGAATCGAAAGAAAGATGCGGGCGATGAGCGTTACAGCGCCGTTGGACTGTGGAGTGATAGAGGACATGCGGGGCTATCTCCTGTTGAACTGAGGCATCAATTAACGATTGCTGACTGTCAAGGAAAGCCGTCTAATCCTCGACAGTTTGTTTACAGTATGAATACCAATTCACTCTGGTGCAATCATTCTCTCCGCGCGCACCAGCCGTTCATAGTCTTCTTCCGACACCAGTCCGCTTGCCAAGGCTTCTTCACGCAAGGTCGTTCCGTTCTTGTGAGCTGTCTTGGCAATCTTGGCTGCATTGTCATAACCGATAGCCGGAGCCAACGCGGTCACGAGCATCAGCGAGCGATCCAGCAGTTCCTTGATGCGGTTCAAGTTCGGTTCGATGCCCTCTACACAATGATCGGCAAATGACACCATGGCATCGCTGAGAATGCGGATCGATTGCAGGACATTGTATGCGATCACCGGCTTGAACACATTCAGTTCGAAATGCCCCTGGCTTGCGGCAACCGTTACTGTCGTCTGGTTGCCGAATACCTGCGTTGCCACCATGGTCATTGCTTCGGCCTGGGTCGGATTGACCTTGCCCGGCATGATGGAGGACCCAGGTTCATTTTCGGGCAGTGACAGTTCGCCGAGCCCAGAACGCGGGCCGGAGCCGAGGAAACGGATGTCATTCGCGATCTTGAAAAGGTCTGCCGCCAAGGCATTCAGGCTGCCATGGAAATTGAGAATGGCGCCGTGGCTGGCAAGAGCTTCGAATTTGTTGGGCGCGGTTTTGAAAGTGAGGCCTGTAATTTCGCTCACGGCTTCAGCAAAGCCCGTATCAAAGCCAATTGGCGCATTCAGACCTGTACCGACGGCGGTGCCGCCCTGTGCGAGCAGAAAGACGTCTGCGAGTGACTGTTCGATGCGAAGATGCGCATATTCCAAGGCGGCGCGATAACCGGAAAATTCCTGTCCGAGAGTAACCGGCGTTGCGTCCTGTGTATGGGTACGACCGATCTTGATAATGTCCTTGAAGGATTCTTCCTTGGTCATGAGTGCCTTGGTCAGATGCTTCAGCGCTGGATAAAGGCGATTGACCGCCTCGACTGCCGTGGCGATGTGGATTGCCGTTGGAAAGCTATCATTGGACGACTGGCTCATATTGACGTGGTCGTTCGGATGAACCGGCTTCTTCGAACCCTTCTCGCCACCAAGCAGTTCGATGGCGCGATTGGAGATCACTTCATTGGCGTTCATGTTCGACTGCGTGCCGGAACCTGTCTGCCAGACGACCAACGGAAAGTGATCGTCGAGTTTGCCCTCAATGACTTCGGACGCCGCCACTGCGATGACCTGACCGAGAACCGGATCAAGCTTGTCCAGGGCGATATTGGTTTCCGCTGCCGCACGCTTTACAACACCCAATGCGTGAACCAATGGCAGCGGCATACGTTCGCCGCCGATCTTGAAATTTTGCAGTGAGCGTTGCGTCTGTGCGCCCCAATAACGGTCTGCGGGAACATCAATCGGTCCGAAAGTATCTGTTTCGGTACGCGTAGCAGTCATTTCAGGTCTCCGGCTAACTTGGACTCGGAACCGAGCCTTTCAGATTGAATATAGCACCGCCAAAGCCTTGGGGGGCCAATGTTTCTCTGTGAAACATTTAGTACGCAATCATTTGATAAAATATGATTGAAAAAGTCAATTTTTGTTGACCGGGATTGCCCGGTCACGCATCGTCTTCTTCGTCGCTGTCATCCGTCTCGGAAATCCAGGCGGTCGGTTCTATTTTGCGCTGGGTTTTGCTGTCGGTGAAAGTCCACCAGCCAGTATCGGTTTCGTCCCATTGCCCGCCGCCAGCCTGCAACTGAGCAAGCGTTCGATATTGAGCAATTGACTCGTTGCGCTGGTCGTCTTCATCGGTCCAGACGACTGTTATCTTGCGACCATCTTTTGGGGCCGTGGCGATGGGAAGTTCTTTGCGCATATGACGATCCATTCCATTGTGACTGTGGATAATCATAGGGCGCACAATGGTAGCGGCAAGCCGGAATTCTAACGTTCCGGCTTACTCTATGTCATACGGCGCGAGCGGACTTAAGCGCCTTACCCCACCAGATCAACTGATCGAGCATGTTCTTGGCGGCCTCTGCCAGATGAGGGAGGTCGTCGAGCGTGTTCTCACCTTTAACGACAGAGAGATAATCGGGAAAAAGGATATGGACGCCGGTTTTGACCGACATCGAAGACATTTCGACAGCGATCATTCGCAATTGTTCGACAGCGCGAGCGCCACCGACGCCACCATAGCCGACAAACCCCATTGGCTTCTGAATCCAGTCACCATAGTCGATGGCGTTCTTCAAAACGGCAGTAGGAGCGTGGTTATACTCGGCCGCAGTGAGAATATAGGCATCGAATTCGCGAAGCTTGGTTTTCCATTTGTCGGCGGTTTCAGCTTGAGCCGTCGTGGTGGCGGGGTCGCCATAGAAGCTCATCGGATAGTCGGCGAGATCGAGAATCTCTACATTCAATTCCGGCCGTTCCGCAACGAGTTTTGCAATCCACTGCGCAGGCACGGGGGCAAAACGCTGTTCGCGTGTGCTGCCGACAATAACGGCGACTTTGAGCTTAGACATCGAAAACACCTCTATTAGAGTAGTAACTGTTGGAAACCGACGCTATATAAGTGACCTATTCACGGCGCAAGGAGGCACTTTTATGAAACCCGGTGACTTCAAGGAAACCAATGCGTGCAGGACCGTAACGGAAATTCTGTCTCGTGTTGGCGATAAGTGGACAGTGCTTGTGGTGAGTTACCTCGGCAATCACCCAATGCGTTTCAACGAATTGCGCCGAACCGTAGACGGTATTTCTCAGAAAATGCTGACGACGACATTGCGTAATCTGGAGCGGGACGGGTTCGTCAAACGCACGATCTTCCCGACAATTCCGCCCAAGGTCGAATATGAACTGACAGAAATGGGGCGTGATCTTTTGCGGCCCGTGCGTGCGCTGGGTGAGTGGGCGATAGCCAATGAAGCAAAAGTAATGATGGCCCGTGCTCGTTATGATGCCTTGGCTTCAGGCAAGGCACAGATCGACGCCGCGGAATAAGGGCTGAACCTTTAAAGGAGTGCAAGTGGAAAGACAGGCCGAAGCCTGCCTTTCCTGTTGCCTGAGACAGGACTTCCAAAGTGCGGGGGCAAACAGGAAGTCCATCTCTATGTCATTCGGGATTGACCATGATTGGCGACCGGGAGTCAATCAGAAGTTTCTAAAATACAAGCTTCATTGCTGCAAAGCGTGAGCAGAGTAAATTTTTCATAAATCACAAATGGTTACCTAACGTAAAAAGAAAGGCGGCCAAGGGCCGCCTTTCTCGCATTCTCATCAAAATGAGCTCCATGGATTTCTTGGAAATCCATGCCGCCACCCGCACCGCTTTGCGGTGCAGGCATTGTACTCATGGGCGAGCTTTATGGATTTCTTAGAAATCCATGCCACCCATGCCGCCCATGCCACCAGGCATGCCAGCAGGAGCTGCATCCTTCTTCGGCAGTTCAGCGATCATGGCTTCGGTGGTGATCAGAAGACCGGCGATCGATGCTGCGTTCTGCAGGGCGGTGCGGACAACCTTAACGGGATCGACAACGCCAGCCTTGATCAGGTCGCCGAATTCACCATTGGCTGTGTTGTAGCCGTAGGTATCCGAGCCGTTTTCAAGGATCTTGCCAACGATAACCGAAGCCTCTTCACCGGCATTGGTCGTGATCTGGCGAGCTGGAGCCTGCAGAGCGCGACGAACGATGTTGATGCCAGCTTCCTGATCAGGGTTTGCGCCCTTGGCAGCAATCTGAGCCGAAGCGCGGAGCAGAGCGGTACCGCCACCAGCAACGATACCTTCTTCAACCGCAGCGCGGGTTGCGTTCAGGGCATCGTCAACGCGGTCCTTCTTTTCCTTAACTTCAACTTCCGTTGCGCCGCCAACGCGGATCACGGCAACGCCGCCAGCGAGCTTGGCGAGACGTTCCTGAAGCTTTTCACGGTCGTAGTCAGACGTGGTTTCTTCAACCTGCTGCTTGATCTGCGAAACGCGAGCGTCGATTTCAGCCTTCTGGCCTGCACCGTCAACGATCGTGGTGTTTTCCTTCGAGATCGAAACCTTCTTCGCGCGGCCAAGCATGTCGAGCGTAACGGTTTCAAGCTTGATGCCGAGGTCTTCGGAGATAACCTGACCGCCGGTGAGGATCGCGATGTCTTCGAGCATTGCCTTACGGCGATCGCCGAAGCCAGGAGCCTTGACAGCAGCAATCTTCAGGCCGCCACGCAGCTTGTTGACGACGAGGGTTGCAAGAGCTTCACCTTCAACGTCTTCAGCGATGATGACGAGTGGCTTGGAAGTCTGAACAACAGCTTCGAGAACTGGCAGAAGAGCCTGAAGGTTCGAAAGCTTCTTTTCGTGCAGAAGGATGTATGCGTCTTCGAGGTCCGCAATCATCTTTTCCGGGTTGGTGACGAAGTAAGGCGACAGGTAACCGCGGTCGAACTGCATGCCTTCAACGACTTCGAGTTCGGTTTCAGCGGTCTTGGCTTCTTCAACCGTGATGACGCCTTCGTTGCCGACTTTCTGCATCGCTTCAGCGATCATCTTGCCGATTTCGGCTTCGCCGTTAGCGGAGATCGTGCCAACCTGAGCAACTTCTTCCGAGGTGTTGATCTTCTTGGCTTTGCCGAGAAGGTTAGCAACAACTTCAGTCACTGCGAGGTCGATGCCGCGCTTCAGGTCCATTGGGTTCATGCCGGCAGCAACAGCTTTTGCGCCTTCCTGAACGATAGCCTGACCGAGAACGGTCGCAGTGGTGGTGCCGTCACCGGCAGTGTCGTTGGTCTTCGAAGCCACTTCGCGCAGCATCTGTGCGCCCATGTTTTCGAACTTGTCTTCGAGTTCGATTTCCTTGGCAACCGATACGCCGTCCTTGGTGATGCGCGGAGCGCCGAAGGACTTGTCGATAACAACGTTACGACCCTTAGGGCCGAGCGTTACCTTAACAGCGTCAGCGAGGATATCGACGCCGCGCAGCATCTTTTCGCGCGCAGTGCGGCCGAATTTTACGTCTTTTGCAGCCATTTTACTCTCCTGGGAAATGTCCCGGTCAGATTATGGTGAATTGATATTCAGGTAGAAACTAATCTCTGGCTTCGCCTAACCGGCGCGAACCTGAAGGATTAGCCGACGATACCGAGAATGTCGGATTCCTTCATGATCAGCAGATCTTCGCCGCCGATCTTGACTTCGGTGCCCGACCACTTGCCGAACAGAACCTTGTCGCCAGCCTTGACTTCGAGAGCGATCAGCTTGCCTGCTTCGTCACGAGCGCCAGTGCCGACAGCGACGATTTCGCCTTCCTGCGGCTTTTCCTTGGCGGTGTCAGGGATAATGATCCCGCCAGCGGTCTTGGCTTCCGATTCAACGCGACGAACGACGACGCGGTCATGAAGCGGGCGGAACTTGATATCAGCCATGGTATAACCCTTGGTGTTATAGACGTTGAACCCTGTTAACGGATCGAGCCGATCCGCGCTTGTTAGCACTCATCATGCGAGAGTGCTAACGTGGCTCTGAGATAGAAGCCCGACCTGATCTTGTCAAGATTGCCTGAGAAATTTGACAGGCGAATGATGGTTAATTTGCACCATCCTGAACGCGGAACAGCCAAGGGATGGCTCTGACCAACTCCGCATATGGTGGCACGGCTTTCGATATCAACCGACGATGCGAAGATTTGACAGCTCGTCGCCGATCTGACGAAAAGTTTCGCTCAGTTCGCCGCCCGTTGAGTTCCAGAAGAGCTTGACTGGTTTACCGCTTTCCATGCGCACCCGTGAGTTTGAAGAGCACGATTTCAACAAATCTATTTGCGCTTTCTCTGTGCTGTCTGCCTCACTTAGATCCAGCGCGACTGTCATGACAATGATATTAGCAGACTTGGCATTGTCGCAGAGCTTTGCAAAGCGGGCATTCATAGCCTTGGTGTACGTACTGTTGTTTTGCGAAACCGAAACGCCACTTTCCTGAAACAAGCGGGCCTGAGTGTAGTTTTTGGTTATGCGAGCGGTATAGCCATGTGCCGAATAGTAAGACAAATTTCCTGCACGATCCGGTCCTGAACCAGCGAGTCCATCGTATTTATAGTAAGTATTGGCACCGTCGGTCAGTACGATTACGACTTTGTCGTTGCCCCGCTCAGTTGCAGCGCGGGCTTCTGTAAATGGCGCGCCTTGGACGATTGTTCGCCATCCCCAGGCCATCGCTTCGGGGACGTTTGTGCCGCCAGCTGGCACCATCGCTTTGATTGCGGTTTGGATCGTTTTCATCCCTTGTTCGCTCGTAACGTCTGTCAAGGGCGTGAGAGGTAATGATGTGCAACTATAGTTGGGGCCGCCGTCTTTCGATCTTCCACCTCGGTAAATCTTGTCGAGGGAATCCCGCAGGTAGTATTTCTTGAGGTCGCTTTGTCGGAGTGAATAAGTCAGGGATATATCGTCTTGCCACCAGCTGTTCAAAACGGTGGAGGTGACGTTTCCTTTGCTGTCTGTATTGTAATATTCAGCTGGGCCGAACATGGGTACAAACAACGTGTTTGGATTATTGTCAGAAGGAGGAGTTACATCCAGCGCATAGGTTCCCGGACGAGACTCGACACACCCCTGCCAGGCTAGCCAAGTGTCCTTTGACCGCTGGGAAAGGTCGGAATAGAGTTCCGCACGCGAGAAAGGCTTGTTGTTGCGTTCTCCCCAACCCGTTCCTGATTTGTAGAATCGCCCGCTGCCTGCCGGTTTTTCTTCTATCTTGCGCGTACTGTCGATCGTGACCGGCAGTGTGAAGTTTTCGAGATTCACGGAAGACTTGCCTTCCGGGTCCATCCAGGTTGCATTCAGAAATTGCGGGCCGACATTCACCGAACCTGCGAAAGGAACTAATGAAAACTGCACAGGTCTTTCCACGTGCGTTATGAGCGCGGATTGCGAGGCCATCGTCTCCACAAGCTGCGAGGCCGCTTCCTTAAGAAGATCGATGCGTTTTTTTGTTGATCCGCTTCTCGTTTCATCCATTGAACCGGAGTTATCGAGGACCAGGGCAACTTCAATCGTGTTCTTAAGTCTGACGGAAGAGTTGAGCGTATATCGGTACTGGTCCCAGTTATCTCCTGTGAGGCGGGAGGCGACCATGCCAAACAGAGATTTGTAGGTAAATGCAGCCGTAGCCAGTATCTGTTGGTCAGTCGTCCTATCCTGGGGGAAGGCGATCTCGAAATTGACTGTATCTGCGCTTAGCGCGGTGAGGTTAGTGGTAAAAATTTGAGCGCCATAGACCTGCACGACGGCCTGGCTTTCACCGGTGGAAAACCTCTTGCCTACAGCAAGTGCGGCAGCATCAAGCGAGGCCTGCACATTGTTGCGCACGCGCATAAGATTGGCGGAGTCAACCGCGATCATACCTGCGAGAAGCAGAGGCACGAGCACCAAAGCCGTTATCATCGCAAAATTGCCGCGCTCGTCCTTGATCAAATTCGGACCCATCAGTTGCGACAAACGGTGAAAAATATGCTGCGCGAGCCTAAGGACTTGAGTAACCCAGTTTTTCAATTTGGCCCCCGCCGATGGTTGTGTTTGCGACACATGAAATGAAAAGTTGTATCCGCTCCTATCAGTATCTTTCTAACAGTCGGTCACGAAGCACGGTAAATGATCGGTGAAATATACTATGGGATAATTGGACGCGCTTCGTCGCGCGGATATCTGGGCCAAAAGCCGTGACAGATGTGGTGCGCTACGCTAGATGGAGCGCTGGCAGCCTTTCCGGCGGTCTTCCAGTCACCCTATAGCGGTTCTCACCTTACAGATGGATTATCAAGAGGAAACCATGAAGCAGCTCGAACGCCTCGACGATCTGACCGACCAGTACGATGTGCTCTTCTGCGATGTATGGGGTGTGGTGCATAATGGTGTGTCGGCATATCCGGCTGCAATTGATGCGCTAAAACGTGCACGTGCCAAAGGTGTCACGGTTATTCTAGTGACCAATTCTCCAAGACCTCATCCAGATGTCGAAAAGCAGATGTTGGGGCTTGGTGTGCCTGTCGATACATATGATCGTGTTGTCACGTCCGGCGATGTAACCCGTGATCTGATCGCGGAAGGTCCGCGAAAGGTGTTCCATATTGGCTGTGAACGCGAGCTGACGATCTATGATGGCCTCGACGTTGAGCTGGTTGAGGAGTTTGAAGCTTCAGGGGTTGTCTGTACCGGACTCTATGATGATGAAGTCGAAACGCCGGAAGATTACAAGGAACTGTTGGCCCGGTTGCGCTCGCGCAACCTTCCGTTCATTTGCGCCAATCCAGACATCATGGTTGAGCGCGGTACGCGGCTGATTTGGTGCGCCGGGGCACTAGCGCGCGAATATGGCCAGTTGGGTGGACGCACCCTCATAGCCGGAAAGCCGCATCGCCCGATTTACGAGGCGGCATTACGGTTCGCCGAAGAAATTCGCGGCGAGAAAGTTGAGAAAAGCCGAATTCTTGGTATTGGAGATGGTGTTCTAACAGATGTGAAGGGCGCTGCCGATTTCGGACTGGATGTGCTTTATGTATCCGGTGGGGTTCATGCAGCGGACTATACAACCGATGGCACGGTTGATATCGCTCAAATGGAAGCCTTTCTCCAGAAGCACGGCAATCGACCGGTCGCTGCGCTTAACGCTCTTGTTTGAGTTCGAACAATCTCGTTACGACCAATCGAAGTTCAGATCAAAATGACTAAACCCAGCTTTCAGCGACTTTCTGGAACGGATTCCTTGCCGGAACGCCTGCAGAATTGTGTGGTGGCAATCGGTAATTTCGATGGTGTCCATCGCGGCCATCAGGCTGTGCTGGAGCGTGCGCTGGAGATCGCCGAAAAACGCGGTTTGCCTGCGGTGGTCCTCACATTCGAACCTCACCCCCGCAGCTTTTTCAAACCGGATGTGCCGATTGATCGTTTGACTGCGGCGGTAAAGAAGGCTGAAATTCTACGTCTTATGGGGTTTGACGCTGTCGTTGAACAACCATTTACCGGCGAGTTCTCATCCCGTTCGGCAGAAGATTTCGTCGAACACATTCTGGTCGAAAGATTACACGCAAGCTGTGTGGTTACTGGTTACGATTTTCATTTTGGTAAGGGGCGGCGCGGGACGCCGGAGTTTCTTCAAAAAGCAGGAGAAACGGCCGGGTTCACGGTAAAACTCGTCGAAGCCTTTACCGACGAAGGCGATAATCTTGTTTCATCGACCCGCATAAGAAATCTGCTCTGCGAAGGTGATGTCGCTGAAGCCGCGGGGCTTCTTGGTTACCGCTATATGGTGTGCGGCGAAGTCATTCACGGGAAAAAGCTCGGGCGAACCCTTGGATTTCCGACTGCCAACATGAGAATCGATGCGCAGGCAGGCCTGAAGCATGGAATCTATGCCGTCAGGTTCAGGCGCGAGAATGGCGATCTTTATGACGGGGTTGCAAGTTTCGGTCGTCGTCCAACTGTCGATAGTGATGGTAGCCCCCTTCTTGAAACCTTTCTTTTTGATTTCTCGGGCGATCTTTATGGTGAGACCGCTTGCGTGTCGTTCTTCGGGTTCCTGCGTGGCGAGATTAAGTTTGACGGCCTTGATCCGCTGATCGAGCAGATGAAGCGCGATGATGCCGAGGCACGGACCTTGCTTGGAAGCGCGAAACCGCTTTCGGAACTGGATCGGTTGCTTTCTTTCGCGTGAGGCGAGTTTTAGTTTCATTTTCCACTTAAGATTTAAATCAAATTTTACTTATTCTCGACAAAAAGTGATAAATGTCTCAAAACTTATTGGGGCGCTTTTTGTTGGAGTTGAATGTGGCACGTATTGTTTCGCTGGCCCTCGTTGCAGGTGCTGCATTTTTTACAGGTGGCTCTCTCGCGTTTTCGGCTGATGTACAGCAGGCTGATATCTATGCGGCAGAAACGGTTCAGCCCGCACGCAAACATTTCTGGTCCGGTGACTGGTATCTCAAGGTCGGTGCAGCGGGCCTCGTTGCCCCGAAGTTCGAAGGATCGAACAAATATCGCTTTTCCGCCCAACCGTTGATCTCACTTGGCCGGCAGGGGCAGGCGACACGCTTTTCGTCGCGAAATGACAATGTATCTTTCGCCTTGATCGACAATGATCGTTTCCGCGTAGGTCTCGCTGGAAAACTTCTTTTCGAACGAGATGACGATATTCATGGCCTCAAGAACACGAAATTTGGCGGCGAGGCGGGCGCGTTCGTTGATGTTTATCCAACCGACTGGCTGCGGGTGCGCGGCGAAGTCCGTCAAGGTATTCGTGCGCATAAAGGCGTTGTAGCTGATATTGCTGCTGATGCATTCTACGATGTGACGCCAGTCATTCGCGTGTCGGGCGGTCCACGTGCGACCTTCGCTTCGAAAGATTACTTCAAGACCTATTTCGGCGTCGATGCCGAGGAAGCAGTCGCCTCAGGACTTTCAGAGTATAATCCGGGCGGCGGTTTCAAGTCGGCTGGTGTTGGCGGCGCCATTACGTGGAAGGCGACCGACAAGATCGATACAAGCCTGTTCGGTGAATATAGTCGTCTCCAAGGGTCGGCAAAGGATTCAAGCATCGTCAAGGAGCGCGGGTCCCCGAACCAGTTCATGGTGGGTCTGTCTGCGACTTATCGTTTCGATTTCTCATTGGATTGATCTCAAGAGCATCAATGTGACCATTTTCAGGGACGAAGATGCCGTTTTATTGCGTCTTTGTCTCTCAGGCCTCTTTATTCCTGTGAAGCTCATTGCTAAAAGCGTGCCCATGATGACGGATTTTCGGCTTATCATGACGGCCATACGAATTATTGGCCCGGCCTCCCGCTTTGCCTGAATGGCTGCTTTGCCAGGCAATATCTGGCGCGGAGGTCCGGGAACGACCGACTGTGCTCTACAGTCCCCTGTTTTCTTTGATCCACATGCCCGCCATTTCTGGTCAGGGCTTCACAGGCGAATACCCTCATGACTGAGACGACCAAAATCGATTACTCCAAAACCCTTTATCTGCCGCAGACCGAATTCCCCATGCGCGCGGGCTTGCCGCAGCGCGAGCCGCTGTTTGTCGAACGCTGGGAGGGCATGAACCTTTACAAGAAGCTACGAGAGCAGGCGAAGGATCGCCCGCTCTATGTGCTGCACGATGGCCCGCCCTATGCCAACGGCAATATCCATATCGGCCATGCGTTGAACAAGATCCTCAAGGACGTCATCACGCGCTCGTTCCAGATGCGTGGTTATAACTCGAACTACGTTCCGGGCTGGGATTGCCACGGCCTGCCGATCGAATGGAAGATCGAGGAAAAATATCGCGCCGAAGGCAAGAACAAGGACGAAGTGCCGATCAACGAATTCCGCCGGGAATGTCGTGAATTCGCTGCCAACTGGATCAAGATCCAGTCGGAAGAGTTCAAGCGCCTTGCGATTCTTGGCGATTTTGAAAATCCGTACACCACGATGAACTTCCACGCTGAATCACGTATCGCTGGCGAACTTCTCAAGTTCGCGGCTTCCGGTCAGCTTTATCGCGGTTCCAAGCCGGTGATGTGGTCGGTCGTCGAGCGCACGGCGCTTGCCGAAGCCGAAGTCGAATATCACGATGTCGAGTCGGATATGATCTGGGTCAAGTTCCCGGTCGCGGGTCAAAATGATCTCTCCGGCAGCGATGTGGTGATCTGGACGACTACTCCATGGACCATCCCCGGCAACCGCGCTGTGTCCTATTCGTCGCGTATCGAATACGGGCTTTATGAAGTCACGGAAGCCGAGAACGATTTTGGCCCGCGTCCGGGTGAAAAGCTTGTCTTCGCCGACAAGCTGGCCGAAGAAGGTTTTGCAAAGGCAAAACTCCAGTTCAAGCGCCTGCGCGGTATTTCGGCAGATGAACTCGGCAAAATTGTCCTCGACCATCCGCTGAAGGGTTTTGCGGGCGGCTATGAGTTCGCGGTTCCAATGCTCGACGGCGATCATGTGACCGACGATGCGGGTACGGGCTTCGTCCACACCGCGCCAAGCCACGGTCGCGAAGACTTTGAAGCCTGGATGAACAATGTCCGCGAGTTGGAGGCGCGTGGTATTGATCCGAGCATCCCGTTCCCGGTCGGTGACGATGGCTACTATACCAAGGACGCGCCCGGCTTCGGTCCGGACCGCGAAGGCGGCGCCGCACGCGTAATCGACGACAACGGCAAGAAGGGCGATGCCAACAAGTCCGTGATGGATGAGCTCATCGCCCGTGACAAGCTCTTCGCTCGCGGTCGCCTGAAGCACTCCTATCCGCATTCCTGGCGTTCCAAGAAGCAGGTCATCTTCCGCAACACGCCGCAATGGTTCGTCTATATGGACAAGAACCTCGGCGACGGCACTACGCTGCGCTCTCGCGCGCTGAAGGCCATCGATGATACACGTTTCGTACCGGCTGCCGGTCAGACGCGTCTGCGCTCGATGATCGAAGGCCGCCCGGACTGGGTGCTTTCGCGTCAGCGCGCCTGGGGCGTGCCGATCTGCGTTTTCGTGGACGAAGAAGGCAACATTCTTCAGGACGATGCGGTCAACAAGCGTGTCCTCGATGCTTTCGAAGCGGAAGGCGCTGATGCATGGTTTGCCGAAGGTGCGCGCGAGCGGTTCCTTGGCAACCGCGCCGATGAGCCATGGGTGCAGGTGCGCGACATCCTGGACGTTTGGTTCGATTCCGGTTCGACCCACACCTTCACGCTGGAAGACCGCCCGGACATGAAGTGGCCAGCAGACGTCTATCTCGAAGGCTCGGACCAGCATCGTGGCTGGTTCCATTCGTCGCTTCTGGAAAGCTGCGGCACGCGCGGTCGGGCGCCTTACAATGCCGTCGTGACCCATGGCTTCACCATGGATGAACACGGCAAGAAAATGTCGAAGTCGCTCGGCAATACAGTCACGCCGCAGGATGTCATCAAGGAATCCGGCGCGGATATTCTGCGTCTGTGGGTCATGACGACCGATTATTGGGAAGATCAGCGCCTCGGCAAGAGCATCATCCAGACCAATATCGACGCCTATCGCAAGCTGCGCAACACCATCCGCTGGATGCTGGGCACGCTGGCGCATGACGAAGGCAAAAACGTCGCTCATGCCGATCTGCCGGAACTCGAGCGCCTGATGCTGCACCGTCTGACAGAGCTGGATGAGCTTGTGCGCTCCGGCTATGACACGTTTGACTTCAAACGCATTGCGCGCGCTCTGATCGATTTCATGAATGTCGAGCTTTCGGCCTTCTATTTTGATATTCGCAAGGACGCGCTTTACTGCGATGCGCCGTCGAGCGTTCGCCGCCAGGCCGCGTTGCAGACCGTGCGCGAAATCTTCGACCGCCTGACGACCTGGCTGGCGCCCATGCTGCCTTTCACCATGGAAGAAGCGTGGCTCGACCGTTATCCGCAGTCGGTTTCGGTCCATGCCGAGCAGTTCCGCCCGACGCCTGCTGCATGGCGCGACGATGTGCTGGCCGAAAAGTGGCGCAAGGTGCGTGCGGTTCGCCGTGTCGTGACCGGCGCTCTCGAACTGGAACGTGCGGACAAGCGCATCGGTTCTTCGCTGGAAGCTTCGCCGGTGGTGCATATCTCCGACAAGAGCCTGAGCGATTCGCTTGATGGTCTCGATTTCGCGGAAATCTGCATCACCAGCGGCATCTCGTTCAGCGATGTTGCGGCACCGGAAGGCGCTTTCACGCTTGCCGATGTGAAGGGCGTGGCCGTCGTGCCCGTCCGTGCCGAAGGTGAAAAATGCGCGCGGTCCTGGCGTTATACGACGGATGTGGGCTCTGATCCGGAATTCCCGGATGTGTCCGCCCGCGATGCCGAGGCACTGCGTGAGTTGAAGACACTCGGCAAGCTCGAGGCCTGATCTCGTCAATGGCAATCTGCCTCGGTTTCATCCGGGGCAGATTATTTGTTTGCGTGACAGGGGTTGCGGGTCCGCGCGTGAACATGGTGAAATAGAGATTAACACCGGATTGCCGCATGGGTTCCTCTCATGTAAAAGGCAGTCCTTGAATAAATTTACGATCTGCCTTGGAGTTGCCGGTTTCTTCAGTCAAGGCTTGCTTGAGCAAATTTTGGTGAAGATAAAATCGGCAAGCGTAAAAGAAGTGGCGCTAATGAAGATTGAAGGACGAGTTCTGGTGCTTATGGCGGTGATAGCGGGAGTTTCGCTATCCGGTTGCGTTTCTTCGCCGACCTATGGAACGGACAAGACGGCGGGCGCACAGCTCTTCGACGACGTTTCCAATATGGCGAGCTTCGGTCAGGGCAAGAACAAAAAAGAACGCATTGATTACAAGCCTCGTCCCGATCTGGTGCGTCCCGCTCCGGGCGACAAGGGGCAATTACCGGCGCCGCAGCAGAGCCTTGCAAGCGCCAACGATCCTAACTGGCCGGAATCGCCGGAACAGCGCCGCAAGCGCCTGCGTGACGAGATTACTGCGAATCGCGACGACCCGAACTTCGTGTCGCCCGTTGTTCAGGATGGCCCGGTTGCATCCAATATCCAGGCGGCATTGCCGCGCGGTAACAGCCGCCGCGAAGATTATGAATCCCGTACACCGACGTTCGATCCGGCAAAGGTTGCAGCCTATAAGGCTATGCGCCAGCAACAGGTTCAGGGCTCCTCTACAACGCGCCGTTATCTGAGTGAGCCGCCGCTGGCTTACCGTGAACCCGCATCTACAGCCGCGACAGGCGAGTTGGGAACCGACGAAGCGCAAAAAGAACGTGAACGCAAGAAAGCCTCAGGTAAGTCCAAAGGCTGGCGTGATTACCTGCCTTGGAACTAATATCTGATTGATATTTCTTGTTCAATAAAACAAGCCGTAGTAGATAAATTTACTACGGCTTGTTTTATTGTTAGAATAAAGATGTGCATTATTTTTGGTTTACTGCATTCTGATCGACGGATAAAAATATTAAATATTTGTAATGTTCGACATTTTAACGCGTATTTGATTTCGATCAAAGATTTATTTGGGGCAGATCGTACCATATTAGCTCTGAGCGTAAGGTATGGTGAGATGAGTAATACGAATACTTTTTTAGATAGTCGAAACGGGTATGGCCTGATCAGTAGGGCCTTTCATTGGCTGATGGCCCTTTTGTTTCTATGGCAATTTATCTCTGCCATTCTTCGCGTCTTTGCCAAGGATACAATGTTTTATAATTTTTTCTGGTCTGCGCATCACCAACTCGGTTTTGCGCTGCTAATACTAGTTTTGCTGCGTGGTCTATGGGGTTTGCTGAACATTAACAGGCGTCCGCATAAACAAGGCCGTGCTGGTAAGCTGGTTGCTCTGGGGCATCTTCTTATTTACGGGCTGATGTTCGCAGTTCCGGCTGTGGCTTTGCTGCGCACATTTGGCAGTGGGCGAGGGTTCTCGTTTCTTGACATCCAGATCTTCGAACAGACGGGCGTGCAGAACGCTGCACTGACCGCTCCTGGCAATGCACTGCACGGTTTACTGGGTTGGCTCCTACTTGCAGTAATTGCGGGACATGCCCTGATGGCTCTTGTCCATCACTTTGCGCTGCGTGACGATACGTTGCGCTATATGACTGGGCGCAAGGCCTTGAGCTGAGCGTTCAGCGTTTCTCTCGAAAGAAGTCCTTGAGGATCTTTTGGGCATCAGCCTCCGAGAAGCCGGCATAAATCTCCGGTATGTGGTGGCAGGTGGGTTGCGTGTAAAAGCGCGGCCCATGCTCTACGCCGCCACCTTTCGGGTCGGAAGCGCCGTAATAGAGGCGGCGGATACGGGCGAAAGAAATCGCGGCTGCGCACATAGCGCAGGGTTCAAGCGTTACATAGAGGTCGCATTCGACGAGGCGTTCCGATTTTAGAACTTCGCCCGCGATGCGGATTGCGAGTATTTCTGCATGGGCAGTCACGTCATTCAGTTCGCGCGTGCGGTTGCCCGCCCGTGCAATAATTGTTCCCTGGTGCACGACAACTGCGCCAATCGGGACTTCTCCGCGTAAGCTTGCAGTGCGCGCTTCTTGCAGCGCTATCTCCATGGGAGTGGCCGTATTCTGGTTCAGGGCGTCGGCAATCTTTTTCATGCCCGTTCCATTTCATGCATTCTTTCGGAAATTTCGCTCGCAAGCCATGGAGCGATTTGTTACTGCATAATTCACGAAATCGAAACCGATTTGCGAACGGATTTATACGGCGTTCCTGTTTCCGGCTGTCCCTTGCCTGCCATTAAAGGTGTAAGGTGACACGGCAGCGCCGCTGAAAGGCCAATATCAGATGACTAAAGACGACGACAACAAGGACGGCAAGCGTCCGCATGGCCGTGGAGGGCGCTTCGATCGCCCTGGTCGGCAAGACCGTGACAGCCGTCCGCGCCGCGATGACGGTGGGCGTGACAAGCCACGTAAATTCGAGCCACGCAGCACCGAAGGGCAGGAGGATACAAGCGAGCGCATTGCCAAGCGCCTTGCGCGTGCTGGTATAGCCTCCCGCCGTGAAGCTGAAACGATGATCGCCGCCGGTCGCATTGCTGTGAATGGTAAGGTGCTGGCGAGCCCGGCAGTGAATGTCAAGCGCACGGACATTATCACGGTCGACGGAAAGCCGCTGAAACAGACTGAGCGTACTCGTCTTTGGCTTTACCACAAGCCCGCCGGCCTTGTGACGACCAATCGCGATCCGGAAGGCCGTCCAACGGTTTTCGCGGCGTTGCCTGCCGAAATGCCGCGCGTTCTTTCGGTCGGTCGTCTCGATATCAATACTGAAGGCCTTTTGCTCCTGACTAATGATGGCGGGTTGTCGCGTGTTCTGGAGCTGCCATCCACAGGTTGGCTGCGTCGCTATCGCGTCCGGGCCCATGGCAAGGTTACGCAGCAACAGCTTGATGAATTGAAGAACGGTATTGCTGTTGATGGCGTGTTCTATGGCAGCATAGAAGCAGAACTCGAGCGGGTTCAGGGTGCAAATGTCTGGATTTCGATCGGTTTGCGGGAAGGCAAGAACCGCGAAGTAAAGAACATTCTCGGCGCGCTTGGTCTCACCGTCGGTCGCCTGATCCGTGTTTCCTTCGGCCCGTTTCAGCTTGGCGATCTTGAAGAAGGCGCGGTACGCGAAATCAAAGGGCGTATCCTGCGGGACCAACTGGGCGATAAATTGATCGAAGACGCGGGTGCAGATTTTGATGCGCCAGTCTTGAGTGAATTTTCCAATGCCGCTGTTCAGGGACTTACCCGCCGCGAAATGGAAGACGAGGGCGAGGAAGGTGAACGCCGTCGCGGCCCGCGTGAACGCGAGTGGATTTCCAGCGGCCCTGAGCGTCGCCGTGGTCGCGATGACAAGAATGCGGAGAAGGTGGAGCCGCGTCGTCGCGGCAATGCCAATGTCTGGATGGCGCCGGGTGCGCGCCCCAAGGGTGAAAAGGCGGCTGCGAAATCTGCACGTGTCGAGCGTCAGGTTCCACACCGTTCGGCGAAGTTCAGTGGCGATCTGCAGATGCGTCCGCGTCGGACTGGCGATGAGGATCAGGGACGCGAAGAAGGCGGCGAACGTCGCTACAACAAGCGGCCGGAAGGTCGCTTCGACAAGGACGCCCGTCCGCCGCGGGCCCGCCCGGATGGAAGTCGCTCGGATGAAGGGCGCCCAGAGCGCCGTGAACCGCGCGAGGATGGACGCAAGGAACGTCGCCCTGGCAAGCGGGAGCGCGCGGAATTGCGCGATACGGAAAGCCGGGTAGGAGAGCGTGGCAAGGGTGGCTTTGAAGGCCGTAAGCCGGGTGGACCGCGTGGAGAAGGCCGTTCTGGCGCTTCTGACCGCGATACGCGTTCCGGCCCGCGCAGCAGCGGACCGGGCAACAAGTCCCATAGTTTTGATGATGGTCCGCGCCGTGGACCGGGCAACAAGCCGGGCGGCAAGCCAGGTGGAAAGCCGGGCGGCGGCAAGTCAGGCGGCGGCAGGACTGGAGGCGGCGGTGCGGATCGTCGGCGGTAAGTTTCGTGGCCGTGCGCTCGTAACACCTTCGACCAACGCCATTCGCCCCACCACCGACCGCACGCGCGAGAGTCTGTTCAATATTCTCGCGCATAATTTTCCCGACAAGGTGGAGGGCGCACGCGTCCTCGACCTATTCGCAGGAACTGGCGCGCTTGGCCTGGAGGCTTTGTCGCGTGGCGCGCGCTACGCGATCTTCGTGGAAGAATCTGCGGAAGGGCGGGGATTATTACGCCAGAATATTGAGGCTTTTAGTCTTCAGGGACACACCAAGATTTTGCGACGGGACGCCTGCCAGTTGGGTATCGTCGGAACGATGGAGCCGTTTGACCTGGTTTTTGCTGATCCTCCCTATGGACGTCGAATGGGGGAAAAGGCATTTTTATCAGCGCTTCAGGGTGGTTGGCTTAATCCTGACGCACTTTTGGTGCTTGAAGAGGATGCGGAGGCGGCTCTTGACCTTGACGAGCGATTCGTAGTGCTGGAAGAGCGCAACTACGGGGGCACGATCATTCGGCTGATCCAGTTGAAAGCCGCCGGTTGAATTAGCGGACGATTCCGTTCGCATAAAAATTGAATTTGTCGCCCGGAAGGACTGGGCGGAAATGAAACCAATTGGAGATGTCGCTTGGTGAATAACCCCTCACTCCGGCGCTTGCTATTGTCCACCGCCTTGGGTTTCGTGCTGGCTTTACCGATGGCAAACGGTGTTGTCTGGGCAGAGAGCCAACCTGCCGCTACTACTGAACAACCAGCGCCTCCGTCGCCACCAGCTACTGCACAAGCGGCGCTTCCAGAAATTATCCAGTCGGATGGAGTCAGTCACTTCACATTGCCAAATGGTTTGGAAGTGGTCGTTATCCCCGATCATCGCGCGCCGGTCGTGACCCAGATGATCTGGTACCATGTGGGATCGGCCGATGAGGCTCCCGGCGTATCGGGTATTGCGCATTTCCTCGAACATCTGATGTTCAAGGGGACGAAGAACCATCCAGCTGGTGAGTTTTCGGCGAAAGTTGCCTCCATCGGCGGACAGGAAAACGCCTTCACGTCTTATGATTATACGGCCTATTTCCAACGTGTATCTCCCGAAGCACTGGAAATGGTGATGCAGTTCGAATCGGACCGGATGGAAAATCTGGTGCTCAACGAAGAAGCCGTGAAAACCGAACGGGACGTTATTCTGGAAGAGCGCCGGATGCGGGTTGATTCCAATCCTGCGTCCATGCTGATGGAAAATACCGATGCTGTTCTTTTCTATAACCATCCTTACCGCAAGCCTGTCATCGGCTGGCAACAGGAAATGGAAAAGCTGAGCCTCAAGAACGCTATCGATTTTTACCAGCAGTATTATACGCCGAATAACGCAACGCTGGTTATCGCTGGTGACGTTTCACCGGAACGCGTGCGCGATCTGACCTTGAAAACCTGGGCAAATGTGCCGAAACGCGCCGAGGTCTTGCCACGTGAGCGCCCGCAGGAGCCTGCGAAGCATGCAGCCCGCATCGTTACCCTGCACGATGAGCGCGTCAGCACTCCTTCGTTCCGTATGTCCTGGCTGGTTCCCTCCTATGCGAATGAGAAACGGTTTCCGAATGTAAAACCAGGCGATGCGCCAGCTCTCGATCTCCTGAGTGAAATTCTTGGCGGTTCGCTGCGCTCGCGCCTTTATCAAGAACTGATCGTCAAACAGGGTATAGCTGCCAATACGGGCGCAAGCTACGATGGCGATGCGCTTGATGACGGCACTTTTTCCGTTTATGGCGCGCCGCGTAATGGCGCGACGCTGGGAGACGTTGAAAAGGCAGTTGAGGCCGAAGTGGCGCGGATCATCAAGGATGGCGTCAGTCAAACTGAACTTGACCAAGCTCGCAATCGTTTCCTGAAGGCAGTGATCTTTGCACGTGATAGCCAGACGGGTATGGCTCGGATTTATGGTTCGACGCTGTCCGTTGGGCAAACGGTTGACGATATCCAGAAATGGCCTGAGATCATCAAAGCTGTCACTGTCGATCAGATCAAAGACGTGGCAACGCGCTATCTCGTCAAAGACCAATCGGTAACAAGTTACCTGCTTCCACCAGATGCCGAGCCGGAAAGTGCCCGCGAGAATCCTGATGCCTCGGCAGGAAGCCCCGGTGCCGATGGTGCGGGAGGAGCGATCCAGTGAAGAAGATCATCATGCTGAACTCCAAACGTGTTCTCGACTTTCGCCCAGCCCGGTCCGCTGTAGCTATGCTTGCGGCCTCGATGACACTGTTGATCTTGTGCGCCTTGCCAGCGCGTGCCATCGAAATTCAAGAAGTTGTTTCGCCAAAGGGCATTCATGCCTGGCTGGTAGAGGACGATTCAGTCCCGCTTATTTCGATGCGGTTTTCGTTCAAGGGTGGCACATCGCAGGATCCTTCCGGCAGGGAGGGATTGGCTAATTTGATGACGGGGCTTTTCGACGAAGGCGCGGGTGATCTGAAATCGGATGCGTTTCAGGAACGGATGGATAATCTGGGAGCGGAAATGAGCTTTTCCGCAACACAGGATTCCGTTTCAGGCGGTATTCGTATGCTGGCCGAAAATCGCGACGCAGTAACGAATTTGCTTGCCCTTGCTGTCAATAAGCCTCGCTTCGATCAGGATGCCGTTGACCGTATTCGCCAGCAGGTAATTGCAAGCATCGAAGCTTCGCAGCGAAATCCTTCGACGATCGCATCACGCAAGTTTTCCGAAGTCCTGTATGGCAATCATCCTTATGCGCGTCCCGATGACGGCACGGTGAAGTCGCTGCAGTCGATTACGCGTGATGATCTGGCCAATTTCCATCGCAAAAATTTTGCGCGTGACCGGCTGACTATTGGTGTGGTGGGTTCCATCAACGCCACAGATCTGGGGGTGTTGCTGGATAAAGTGTTCGGCGATCTGCCCGCGATGGCTGAACTGGTTCCTGTGCCGGATGCCAAACTGGCACTTGGTACGACGACCAGTCTCAATTTTGACATGCCGCAGACCTCGATCAGCTTTGTCTATCCGGCTATACCGCGTAAAGATCCCGAGTTCTTTGCTGCCTATCTGATGAACCATATTCTGGGTGGTGGCTTTACTTCGCGCCTTTATGCCGAAGTGCGCGAAAAGCGCGGTCTTGCCTATTCAGTGTCATCATCCATGGTCATGCGTGACCATGTTTCGGCATTGATGATCTCGACGGCGACCCGTCCCGATAAGGCACAGGAATCCCTGAAGATCATCCGCGAGCAGGTTGCTGCAATGGCCGCCGACGGCCCGACTGAAGAAGAGCTCGCTGCCGCCAAGAGCTTCCTCAAAGGGTCTTATGCGGTCAACAATCTGGACTCGTCCGCTGCGATCGCCGAAACTCTCGTCAGCTTGCAGGAAACTGAACTTCCGCGTGATTATATCGACAAGCGCTCGGAGTTGATTGATGCCGTGACGTTGGATCAAGTCAAGGCTATTGCCAAAAAGCTGCTTGAAGCAGAACCGGCTATTCTGATCTTCGGTCCAGCCCAAAGCTAAAAGGTGCCAATTTGGTAAAGGCAGTGCCGTCATCACCCCGAATTGCCGTCGCTTTCGGCGGGGGTGGGGCACGTGGCATTGCCCATATTCATATCGTTGAAGTGCTCGACGAACTGGGCATTAAACCGGTTGCCATTGCCGGCTCTTCGATAGGTTCGATTGTTGGTGCCGGTATGGCTAGTGGCATGACCGGCAAGGAAATTCGAGAATATATGGCAGCGATCTTCAATCGCCGCTCTGAAGTCGCAAAGCGCATGTGGCAAACCCGACCGGCTCGCTGGGTGGAGTTGCTGAAGGGCGGCTTGCGGGTTAGCCAGTTCAACATCGAAAAGGTGCTTGATGTCTTCCTGCCTGCCAGCTTGCCCGCGAATGTGGAAGAGCTGAAAATCCCGATGATTGTTACAGCGGCGGATTTTCACGCTGCTCGGGAGATTCATATTCGCGATGGCGATCTGCATTCGGCAATCGCCGCATCCTGCGCCATACCACCGGTTTTTGCTCCGGTGCGCCGGGACGGTCGCATTCTGGTCGATGGTGGCTTGTTCAACCCTGTCCCCTTTGATTTGTTATTCGACGAGGCCGATATCGTTATCGGCATCGACGTTGTGGGTACGCCAGTGGGTCCGGATGACTATATGCCGACCACATTTGAAGCGGTAATCGGTGCGAACCAGTTGACGATGTGCTCCATCATCGAAAACAAATTTCGCATTCGTCCGCCGCATATTTTTATCCGACCGAATGTCGAACGGATCGGGCTTCTGGATTTTCTGAAGTTTGAACAAATCCTGTCACAAAGCGCCAGCGTTCGCGACGAGTTGAAACGCGCCATAGAATTGGCTGCTGACAGAAAGATCGGGTCGATAAACTCAAGCATTGCGACTTGAGTTTATCGGTATTGAAATGCGTTTTGCTATTCCGCCGGAATCGGTGATCCGACTGTGTCACTTGACGATGCCGCGGGCACGATATCATCTGCACCTTTGTCGATGCGCTGGCCTTCGCGAGCTGGTTTAACCAGAGGCTCTGGTGTGACCGGCTTGTTGAAAAGCAGATGACGCCCGGCCAGAATTCCTTCCGAAGCCTGCACGTGGAGACGGTCCTCGTCGCGCTGGCGCACATCTTCGCGGATTCCATAGGCTTGCGTTTCGGCTATGCCGAGCCCCTCAAGCGTCCGCTGACCGAACAGCAGACCGGATTCGAATGTTTCGCGCAGTTCATATTCAACGCCTTGCGCTCGTAATTGCAACGTATGTTCGCGATCGTATGAGCGAACGAACAGGCGCACATCGGGATATTCCGACTGTATGAGATTGACGATGTGGTTGGTTGTTTCCTTCTTGTGGGTACAAACGGCGACGATTTTCGCTTTTCGGATTCCGGCCGCTTCCAGCACGTCTTTGCGGGTGCCATCGCCGAAGTAAATGCGGAAGCCAAATTTTCCCGCTGCACGGACACGATTGGGCGAACTGTCAATCACGGTTACGTCGATACCACCGGCAAGAAGAATCTGCGATGCAATCTGGCCATATCGCGAGAAGCCGATCATCAAGACATCAGAACCCGCACCTTCATAGTTTTCTTCAATGACATCGACAGTTTTGTCTTTGATGAGCAGCTTCGATCCTATCGCGACGGAAAGCGGTGTGAGAGCCATGGATACGGTGACGGCAGCCACAAGCTCGGAACCGAGCGCGCTTGAGATGATGGCCGCAGCCGAGGCTGCAGAGAAAAGAACGAAAGCAAATTCGCCCCCTTGCGGAAGAAGAAAGGCAATCCGCACCGCGTCGTTATGACTGGACCGAAAGATGCGGCACAGCAGATAAATGATGGCGATCTTGGTCGCCATGAAGATGGGCACTGCAAGAAGGATAATCTTCCAGTACTGCAGGATCACCGTGAGGTTCAGCGAAAGGCCGACCGCAACAAAGAACAGCCCCAGGAAAATGCCGCGAAAAGGTTCGATGTCGGCTTCAAGTTCGTGCCGATACGAAGATTCCGCCAGCAAGACGCCGGCAATGAATGCACCCATGGCCATGGAAAGACCGGCAGCCTGGAGCAAGCTGGCTGATCCGAGTACCACAAAGAGCGCTGCTGCTATCATCACTTCGCGAGCGCCAGTATTGGCGATAATGCGAAACATCGGATTGATGAGATAGCGTCCTGCAATCACCAGCGCGGCGATGGCTGCTATAGCTGTGGCGAGATGGAACCCGGCGCTCGCCTGCGAAGGTTCGTTGGGCGAAAGTGCCGGGATGATGGCGAGGATCGGTACGATCGCAAGGTCCTGAAACAGCAGAATCGAAAAGGCACGCTGGCCATGCTTCTGGTTTGTTTCCGCCCGATCCTCCAGAACTTGCATGGCAAATGCCGTGGAAGAGAGTGCAAGCCCAAAACCAATGATGATACCTGCTTCCGTACTGAGGCCAGCAAAGTAGATGCCTAGAGCAGTTAAAGCTGCTCCGCAAAGCAGAACTTGCGCAGTACCAAGTCCGAAGATCGATTGGCGCAGTGCCCAAAGTCTGGAAGGTTTCAGCTCAAGCCCAATGATGAAAAGCAGAAAGACAACGCCGAGTTCGGAAAAATGCAGAAACTCTTCTCCATCCGCAATAAGCCGAGCCACGGGGCCGATTGTGATGCCTGCCGCAAGATAGCCGAGGACTGTGCCAAGCCCCAATCGCTTGAATAACGGCGCAGCGATAATGGCACCGCCCAAAATCATCAGACACTGTAGGTAGAGACTTCCGCCAGTTGCAATCATGCTTAGCTCTTGGAATTTGGAGAAATGTAGAAGGGCTTGCCTTGAAGCTCTTTGATTTCGGCAATATAGAAACAAGATATGGCTGTAATCAGCCCGATGTCGAACAATTTGACGATATTTTTTGGCCAGTCCCGGTTTAGGTCCCGCTGCAGATTGTAGTGCAAGGTTGAACCGCGATGAACTTGGGAAACTCGGATTATATAATGATTTCAGATAATTCGACGGATAAGCTTGTCGATCGGGCCGCTGCTCTCGTGGCTGCTGCCAAGCGGGCAGGTGCGGATCAAGCTGACGCAGTCGTGATGCGGGCGCGATCTGTTAGCGTGTCGGTGAGACTGGGCAAGGTTGAGGGAACCGAATCGTCAGAGAGTGATGATTTCGCCCTGCGTGTTTTTGTAGGTCGTCGCATTGCCAGTGTTTCCGCCAATGCGAGCGCCGATCCGGACCGCCTCGCGGAGCGGGCTGTCGCCATGGCACGTGTTGCACCGGAAGATCCTTACGAGCAACTGGCCGATCCATCGCTACTCGTGTTTTTGCCCCGCGATCTTGATCTTTACGATTCAACGGAAATCAATTCCGAACGTCTGACCCAGGATGCGCTTGCAACAGAAGCGGCGGCGCTCGCAGTCAAAGGCGTGACGAATTCAGGCGGGGCTGGCGCTTCGCGTAGTCTGGGTGGCTTGGTGCTGGTCACGTCAACCGGTTTTTCGGGTCATTACGCTGCCACACGCTTCGGAAAGTCGGTTTCGGCCATCGCAGGCGAGGGCACGAAAATGGAACGCGATTACGATTTCAGTTCGCGCTTGCATTTCTCCGATCTCGACACATCCAATGATATTGGTCGCCGTGCCGGTGAACGCGCTGTGCGTCGACTGGGCGCGCGTCAGGCAAAGACTGGCCCCGTCACCGTCGTTTATGATCCCCGTCTTGCACGGGGTATTGCCGGGCACCTTGCAAGTGCTATCAACGGTGCTTCGGTTGCCCGCAAGACAAGTTTTCTTCGCGACAGCTTTGGTAAGCAGATTCTGAAACAGAGTATCAACGTCACGGACAATCCGCTGCGTGTACGTGGTTCTTCTTCGCGCCCTTTCGATGGGGAAGGGATTGAAGGACAACCGTTGACGATGATTGAGAATGGTGTCCTCAATCATTGGCTGCTTTCTGGATCGAGCGCACGCGAGCTTGGCTTGCAAAGCAATGGTCGTGGTGTCCGCTCCGGTTCTGGTGTTTTGCCTGCATCCACCAACTTTGCCATCGAACCCGGCTCACAGTCGCCAGAAGAACTAATTCGCGCCGTCGGTACAGGTTTTTATGTAACGGAAGTGTTCGGGCAGGGCGTGGACATGATTACCGGTCAGTATAGCCGCGGTGCGTCGGGTTTTTGGATCGAGAATGGTGAACTCTCCTATCCGGTCAGCGAAGTGACGATCGCTTCGAACCTCAAGGATATGTTCCTCAACATGACCCCTGCGTCAGATATCGACCGAAACTTCGGAATGACCGCCCCAACCCTGGTGATTGAAGGCATGACTCTTGCCGGAAACTGACAAACACAGCGACATTACAGGAGAGCTGGCGCTTCTACGTGATGCTGCGCGCGAAGCCGGTCGCATCGCGATGCGCTATTTCGGACGTTCTCCGGAAGTTTGGCTGAAAGACGGTGTCTCGCCCGTCAGCGAAGCGGACCTGGCGGCCGATCGCTATTTGAAAGATGTTCTTTTAAGTGCACGACCGGATTATGGCTGGATCTCGGAAGAAACAGTCGATGAACGGGCCGCTGTAAAACGTAGCCGTGCCTTCGTGGTCGACCCGATCGATGGGACCCGCGCTTATATCGCGGGACAGGATCAATGGTGCGTTAGTATTGCCATTGTTGAAAATGGTCGCCCTTTGGCTGGTGTTCTGGAATGTCCGGCGCGCGAGGAACTCATCGAGGCTGGCAAAGGAGTCGGTGCCTCGCAGAACGGTATTGCCGTTCATGTCAGGCTGCCGTCAGCGGGAGAAGCGGTTACTATCGCATCAGCCCGCAACATGGTGACGGCGCTGCCGAATAGCTGGAGAGATCGTGTAAAGGTTCATCCCTATGTTCCCTCTCTCGCCTACCGTATTGCGATGGTGGCACGCGGAGATATAGCCGGTACCTTCATTCGGCCAAATTCGCATGATTGGGATCTGGCAGCAGCTGATCTGATCCTGAGTGAGTCGGGTGGGGCAATCCTGACAAGCGATGCCTTGCCGATTACATATGGCGGCCCCACGCTGAGCCATGGCGCTCTCGTTGCCTCCAGCGGGGACCTTCTGCAAGAAATGTTGAGTGTTGTCGCGGGCTAGCCCTTGGGTTAATCATGCCGCGAACCAAATTTGTTCAGGGATAATTGTCATGAGCGTCGAAGACGACAAAAAACAGCTTCTTCATCTGGTGTTCGGCGGCGAGCTGAAAAAGCTTGGCACTGTTGAGTTCCGAGATCTTGAGAACCTCGATATCGTTGGCATCTACCCCGATTACGAGACAGCCAAGACCGCGTGGAAATCTAAGGCTCAGCAAACTGTCGATAATGCTCATATGCGCTATTTCATCGTGCACCTGCATCGGTTGCTCGATCCGGAAAGCGTTATACTGAAGGCGGATTGAGCAGCTTGCCTGCTCCCGACCGGAATCGGATGCCAAGCGGAGATAGCTCGGATCGGAAAACCGAGCGTAAGAAGCAAGGGTTTGCGAAGCGCCTCTGGCGGCGTGTTCGCGGGCCATTGGCGCAATCTGCTGCGGTTAAAGGAGTGCTTGTCTGGCTCATTACCGCTTATTTCAAGTTTGTTTACATCACCAATTCACGCTTGAAAGAATCTGCCGACCCGCAAGCGCTGGTTGGCAAGGATGATCCTTTCATCGTGACCTTCTGGCATGGGCAACATCTTATGGGACCGTTCATCTGTCCCAAGGGAATCGAACTGGTTGCTATGTTTTCACGAAGTGCCGATGCAGAATTGAACGCTCGTGTCGCGGAAAAGTTGGGATTGGTGACGGTGCGTGGTTCCGGCGGGCGAAGTTCGCGCTCGAAACCTGAAAAGGGCGGCGCACGTGCACTTCTGACGTTGAAGAATGCTCTCAAGAAAGGGCAATCGGCGTCAATCATAGCGGACATTGCTCATGGCAAGGCGCGTGAAGCCGGAGAAGGTATCATTTTATTGGCGAAATTGTCCGGTCGCCCGATAATACCGGTTGCTTATGCTTTCTCCCGGAACCATGTTTTGGAAAAGTCCTGGGATAAAACGGCGATTCCGCTACCCTTTGGGCGTTCGATTATCGTGCGCGGCGACAATGTATGGGTCGACGCGGATGCCGATGAAACGCAATTGGAAGAAAAACGCATGGAGCTAACGCGCCAACTCAACGACGCGACTGCCAAGGCCTATGCTGCGTTGGAGAAAGCGAAATGAGCGAACGCTGGGCGCGCAATATGTTGTCTGCCTACCGTGCACTCGGTTCTGCGGCCTATCCCTTCATGGGCCCCTACATTGCCTATCGTGCCTCTCGCGGCAAGGAAGAACGAACGCGTCGCGGCGAGCGCTACGGCAAATCCGCCATCGTACGCCCACAAGGACCGGTTATTTGGGCTCACGCGGCAAGTGTTGGTGAAACCGTAGCGATCACACCATTGATTGAACGAATTGCTGCGACGGGTGTTCATGTCGTGCTGACGACAGGTACTGTGACATCGGCAAAAGTTGTCGCGGATCAGTTGGGTAACAAAGTCATTCACCAATACGCTCCGCTGGATTTGCAGCCAGCGGTCAACAGGTTTCTCAACCATTGGAAACCTGATCTTGCTATCGGTTGTGAGTCCGAGGTCTGGCCTGCAACAGTACTTTCGCTCGGCAGTCGCCATACGCCGCAGGTTCTGGTCAACGGGCGCATGTCCGATCGTTCTTTCGCCGCCTGGCAAAAAAGACCGGCTCTGGCTGAAGCTCTTTTTGAAAATTTTGCCTATGTGGTCGCACAGTCGGAACTCGATGCAGATCGCTTTCGGACACTTGGAGCGCGGCCTGTCAGCGTTTCAGGAAATCTGAAGGTAGATACGAATCCTCCACCAGCGGATCAGCAGGCGCTGGCAACATTGCAGCGCCAGATTGCTGGGCGACGGACTTGGGCAGCAATCTCTACCCATGATGGCGAAGAAGCGATTGCAGCCGAGGTTCATCAGATGCTGAAAGTCCGCTATCCGCATCTTGTCACAATCATTGTGCCACGCCATCCGGACCGTGCTCCAGCCATCGAGGCCATGCTGGTTGAAAAAGGGCTCAAGGTTGCACGTCGCAGCGCTGCCGAGCCGATTGAAGCCGACACGGATATTCTTCTGGGAGATACTATCGGGGAGATGGGGCTTTATCTCCAGCTTACCGAGATAGCGTTTATTGGCAATTCCTTGACCAAGGAAGGCGGACATAATCCGCTGGAACCGGCAATGATGGGGACTGCCGTGCTAACCGGACGAAACGTCCAGAATTTCCGCGAGTCCTTCCAGCGCCTTATCAAAAATGGTGGCGCGCGTATTGTGAAGGATCGCAACATGCTGGCAGGGGCGATCAATTTCCTGTTCAATAATCCACAGCACCTGCGTACCATGATCAATGCCGGTGTAAACACGGTCAAGGACATGCGCGGCGCTCTGGATCGTACGCTTGTGGCGCTGGAACCATTTATCCAACCGTTGATCCTGCAGGCACAGTTGCCCGGTAACCGTAACGAGGCTGCCTATCAGGCGGGCGGAAACTGACGATGGTGAGTGAGGCGCCGCCTTTCTGGTGGGAAAAACCTGATTGGCGAGCTTTATCTCTGGCACCTGCTGCCTGGCTCTACGGAGCGGTGGCAGGGCGTCGGCTTTTGAGAGCGGAGCCGCCGAAGATTTCTCTTCCGGTCCTCTGCGTTGGCAATTTTACCGTAGGCGGAGCAGGAAAAACACCGACTGCCATCGCCTTCGCGAAAGGTGTAAAAGCACGGGGAATGAAGCCCGGAATTGTCTCGCGCGGGTATGGCGGTGCGTATAAGGGATTACATGTCGTTGATGCCACACATGACAGCGCTCGCTATGTTGGGGACGAGCCTCTTCTGCTTGCCCGACACGCTTCGGTGGCTCTCTGTCCTGATCGGCTGAAGGCGGCTCTACATTTACAAACGCTCGGTTGCGACTTCATCATTATGGATGACGGCTTTCAAAGCGCGCGGCTTTTTGCCGATTTTTCGCTGCTGGTGGTGGATGCGACGCGCGGTATTGGCAACGGTAGAGTTATACCGGCAGGGCCTTTGCGGGCTCCGCTGATAGATCAGATGCGTAAGACAGACGGATTGTTGCGTATCGGTAAGGGCGATGGTGCTGATTTCGTAATCCGTCAGGCGGCGCGAGCAGGTAGGCCAATATATGAAGCCTGGCTAGAACCATCGTCGTCCACACCTGTAGCGGGTAATCGCTGGCTTGCATTTGCCGGCATCGGTAATCCTGAGAAGTTCTATGCAAGCGTCGCTGAAGCAGGCGGTGAGATTGTGGAAACGCGCTCGTTCCCCGATCACCACAATTTTGGACCGGACGATATTCGTAGCTTGATGGATACGGCTCGTCGTCAAGGGTTGGGGTTGATCACCACGGCGAAGGATCAGGTGCGTCTAGCCACGATGATCGGAATTCCCGTTGGGTTTGCCGCGAAACTTGCCGTCCTTGACATAGATCTTAAATTTACCCGCAATGATGCGCTTGACCACATTCTGGATACGATCATCGGGCGCTTTAAAAACCGTGCTACGAGTTGACCTAAAGCGCATCCCGAGAAGTGTGAAACGGTTTTCGGAACAAGATGCGCGTTAAAACAAACAGTTGAGACGCGCCGATTTGATTCAATCAGACCGAAACGCGTTCTAAGCCTTCTTGCGGCTGCGCAATTCAGGGTTGACTTCCAGCTCACGCTCAAAAGAAATCAGGCCGGTTGCATAGGGTTCTTGCCGCGAGACGCTCCAATATTTCAATTCATCGAGCGGAATATGGGCACCGGTCACGGCGCACGCGACATAAGCTCCGTGTCTGATGATTTCATAATCACCGTCGAGATAGCGCAGAACAGCTTCGGAGGAACGGGGCGATTCAAATTTATTCATGTGACTAAAACCTTTGTAGTCAACTCTAGCAAGCACCGGGCACTGCGTCCAGCAGTACCGCATCCTGCTTCGTCGTAATTCTATCAGCGCCTGCCAAAAAGCCGTTCGATATCCGTCAACTTCAGTTCGATATAGGTTGGGCGGCCGTGGTTGCAGGTGCCTGAACCGGGAGTGGCTTCCATTTCGCGCAGAAGTGCATTCATTTCTTCAGGCTTCAACCGTCGCCCCGAACGTACGGAGCCGTGACAGGCCATGGTTGCGGCGACATGGTTCAGCATGGCTTTTAGCCCATCCGAAGTATCATGTTCCGCGATCTCATCGGAAAGGTCGCGGATCATTTGCGGCACGTTCATTTCTCCCAGCATTGCAGGCGTTTCACGCACAGCAATAGCACCTGGCCCAAATTGCTCAATACCAAGACCGAAGCGCGCAAGTGTTTCTGCGTGGATTGCAAGACGTTCGGCGTCTTCTTCCGGTAGATCCACGATTTCTGGAATAAGCAACATTTGTCCCGGTATCGGGCGGGAATGCAGGGCATTTTTCAGCGCTTCGTAGACAAGGCGTTCGTGAGCGGCATGCTGGTCCACAATGACAAGGCTGTCTTCTGTCTGAGATACTATATAGTTCGCGTGGATTTGGGCACGGGCTGCCCCAAGCGGTTTCTGCTGAAGTTCAACCGGTGCGTCATCGAGCGTCGCCCGAGCATCTGCCGTAGGAACAATAACAGCGGCGAGGCTCGCCTGGTCACTTTCATGGAAAGATGGTGATGCTGCGAAGTCGAGTGGCCGATGAGCTGGATGTGCAGTCTGCGGAGACCATTCGCTTCTTGGTGCAGAAGGTGCAGGACGCCAGCCGCTAGAAGCATAACCTGTAGATGTTGAACGGGATGCGAATGATGACGATGACGGCTGGAACCCTTCAGCGCGGAAGGCTTGCAGCATGGCATCGGCACCGCTGGTCGCAGGCCGAATGCCCGATTGTGCCAGTGCTTGTTTGATCGCCCCGACAATCAATCCGCGTACCAGACCTGGGTCTCGGAATCGCACATCAGCTTTGGCAGGGTGCACATTGACGTCGACCAGAGCCGGATCCAATGTCAGAAACAATACGGCAACCGGATGACGATCGCGTGCCATGACATCTGCATAGGCTCCGCGCAACGCACCGAAAAGCTGCTTGTCACGCACTGGGCGACCATTCACATAGGCAAACTGATGCAGGGCATTGCCACGATTATGGGAGGGTATGCCGACAAACCCGGCCAGACGCACACCGTCGCGCTCGGCATCGATAGCAAGGGCGTTTTCGCCGAATTCTTTTCCAAGCACCTGATTGATACGTTCGAGTGTTGCTTCCGCTCCGCTACCGGTTGCGGCTAGATCCAGCGGTGTCCGGTCGGTGCCCGCGAGCGAAAAGCGGACATGTGGAAAGGCAATTGCGATGCGTTTGATGACATCGCTTATGGCGGAAGCTTCAGCGCGATCCGTCTTCATGAACTTGAGACGGGCAGGCGTCGCGTAAAAAAGATCGCGCACCTCGGCAATTGTGCCCCGATTCAATGCGGCGGGGCGGGGACCATCGAGGTGGCCGCCGGAAACCGAAACTTCGAAGCCGGAATCGGCGTCCTGCGGTCGCGATTTGAGTGTCAGTTTTGCAACTGACCCAATAGATGGCAGAGCTTCCCCACGAAATCCCAATGCCCGAATGTCGTGCACGTCGTCTGACAGTTTGGAAGTGCAGTGGCGAGAGACGGCCAATGGAAGCTCATCGACGGGAATTCCAGAACCATTGTCCGTCACGCGCAACAATGTCTTGCCGCCGCCGCCTGTCACGACCTCAATGCGGGTCGCGCCAGCGTCAATGGCATTCTCCACAAGTTCCTTGATGACGCTGGCGGGGCGTTCGATGACTTCGCCCGCCGCGATCTGATTGATGATGGTTTCGCTTAAGTGTCGTATTGGCATAGGCGGACTATAGAAGGATTCGCTTCTGTAAAGAACATGCTTCTACAGCTAGCTCAGACTGCCTTACGTGCATTCACGGGCACCACCGAAATACACGATATTGTCAGCAGATAACCACCTTATTATGGGGCGTAATCCTTATATGCTGGCAAATTCAAATCCTGAAGGCTGTCAGCATTGATAACCGCGCGTGCCACAGCTTCTGCCATAACAGTTGCGGCAATCGCTCCAATTGCCGTCACATCGGCTTCAACACCTTTTGCCTTGCCAGTCGAAAGTGCGAATATCGTGTCGCCATCCCACATTGTGTGGATCGGATTGATCGTGCGCGCAAAGCCGTCATGTGCCATGCCAGCGATCTTTTTGAGTTGAGCCTTGTCGAACGGAACATTGGTCGCTATTGCGCCGATCGTCGTGTTGGCACCGCCGGACTTGACCACCCCGTGGCCCTGCATAATGGCAGACATCGTATCGCGGAAGCTTTTGCCGTCTTCTGCCCGAGCACCTGCCAGGATCTGGCGCGAGTTCGGCGCGTAGACATCCCCGACGGCATTGACGGCAACAATAGCTCCCACCACAATTTCAGTTCCTGGCACCTTATAACTGGCTGTACCAAGCCCGCCCTTCATGGCGTAGTCCATGCCGAACATCTTGCCGACGGTTGCTCCAGCACCTGCGCCGATATTACCTTCCCCGGAAGCTTCTGCCTTGGCGGCTTTGCATGCCAAATACCCAGCCTCCTCATCGGGACGCACAGAAAAATCACCAACGCCGAGGTCCATCAGGATTGCAGCCGGTACAATTGGAACGACGCCTTTGCCGATCTTGAAGCCGAGATTGTTTTCTTCAAGATAACGCATCACGCCAGTCGCAGCGGCCAGACCGTAGGCGCTGCCACCTGAAAGCAGGATGGCCTGAACCTGTTGGACATAGTTGATCGGATCGAGCAGGTCTGTTTCGCGTGTACCAGGTGCAGAGCCGCGCACATCGACGCCTGCAGCAGCGCCTTCCTCGCAAAGAAGAACGGTGCAGCCGGTCGGGCGTTTTGTCAGTGTATGGTGTCCCAGCTTGATTCCGGGTACATCCGTGATGCTTCCACCCATAAGTTCCAGCATGTTTGCTCCTCCCTCAGTAGCTGCCGATGCGGCATTGATGACAAAGGGCATTGCTCCAACTCCTGCAAGCGACTTGGCAAATGTTCTGCGATCCATGAACAGTTTTCTCCTCCGTTTTTGCTCTGTTAAGAGAGCATATTCTTTTCGCGCGCTCGGCGCTGGCGGAGCACGTCAGCCACATAATCACGCGAGAGGGCGTGATAGAGCGGCTCATTTGATATGAGCCGCGCGGTGCCATAACCCAGCATTGATGCACACATGAGGGGGATGACGTTGTTATGATTGCCGGTCATTTCCAGAATGATGACAAAAGCAGTCATTGGTGCCTGAACGACGCCAGCAAAATAGCCAGCCATTCCGAGCACGGCAGCTAGGCTGGCACTGGTTCCAAGAACAAGACCGATTGTGCTGCCAAGGCCCGCGCCGACCGATAAAGACGGCGCAAATATCCCGCCCGGTATCCCCGAAATCATGGAGAGGAGCCCGGCAAGGAATTTCCCGAAGAAGTAAAGTGGTGGAAGGGCCCCTCCTTCGACAGCGCTCCGGGCCTGATCGTAACCTGCGCCGAAGGTCGATCCGCCGGATGCGATGCCGATGATTGCGACGAGGAGGCCGCAAATTCCTGCGAAAACCACTGCATTGCGAAGGGGAGCTTTTTGAACACGACGTCGGACACGGCGTCCCAGTTCAAGTGCGAGCGCACTGAAGGCAGCGCCGAATGCTCCGCCGATTACCCCACAGGCGATCACCAGAACCCAGTCCTTGCCAGTCGAGGCAGTAACGGTAGTTAGGCCGAAATAATTATAATTACCAACGAGACCAAGCGAAGCAAGACCGGCGAGAATGACGGCGGATAATACAAGCCCGTTGGTCCGGGCGGCATAGGCACGCCCCATTTCCTCGATCGCGAAGACGACACCTGCCAGAGGTGTGTTGAAAGCGGCGGCAATGCCGGCAGCCGAGCCGGCGAGAATGAGGCCACGTGCTTGTTCCATGCCACCAAAACGCGCCGACTGCATCATGATGGACGCGCCGATCTGCACGGTAGGGCCTTCACGCCCAATAGATGCACCACTGAAAAGCCCTACCAGAGTAAGCACGATTTTACCGATGGCTGTTCTGATCGAAAGCAGCAGGAATCGATCTTCATGATCGTGTAAGTGACGTGCGGCGATTGCCTGCGGGATGCCGCTTCCGCCGGAATTCGGAAACCAGGAGAGAGCCACCCAGGAACAGGCCATAAACCCAAGAGGGGTGATAAGCAGGGGAAGCCACGTGCGCCAGGCGCTTCCATTCGTGAGGGTCTTGAACCAATGCTGTGCAATGTCAGCAGCTTCGGCAAACCCGACGCTGATAAGGCCTATGGCCAAAGCACCGCACCAGAAGACCAACCGTGGTTTCCAGACATGCGGTGACATCCACATGGCTTTTGACCGGCGGATAATCGGAACGCGTTTATAGGATTTTCTCACTTTGCCCCTGCAAACCTGTTGCTGCCCGAATTCGACGTGCGCAGAGATTTACCACGCAAATCCCTATCGGTAACTGAAACTTGTCAGTAAAAGGCTTTCCATTTGGTCATAACCGTGTTACCAGCCGGTGCCAATTCAACCTAACAAACCAGACACGTCGCTGCTCGCGGAAATATTCCGGAGAGGCGGCTTTTCTCATTCGATCAGATCGGCAAAGGAATTGGCAATGGCTAAAATCGTGGAATCGTCCACTGGCGCTCTCGCTCTCACATTCGACGATGTGCTGTTGCAGCCGGGCCATTCAGAAGTAATGCCGGGGCAGGTTGATCTGCGCACGCGCATCGCCAAGGATATCGAACTTAACCTTCCTCTTCTATCCGCTGCCATGGATACAGTGACAGAATCCCGCTTGGCCATCGCGATGGCACAGGCCGGCGGCATTGGTGTCATTCATCGCAATCTGACACCGGAGCGTCAGGCCGAAGAAGTCCGCCAGGTGAAGAAGTTCGAATCCGGCATGGTTGTAAACCCGGTCACCATCGGGCCAGACGCCACATTGGCGGATGCGCAGGCATTGATGAAGGCGCACGGAATTTCTGGCATTCCGGTCGTTGAGAATGCAACCAAAGGCCCCGGACGGCTTGTTGGGATATTGACCAATCGCGACGTCCGTTTCGCTTCTGATCCAAAACAGAAAATCCACGAGCTGATGACTCGCGAGAACCTCATTACGGTTCGCGAGAACGTCAATCAGGACGAAGCAAAGCGTCTCTTGCACGCTCATCGCATTGAAAAGCTGCTTGTCGTTGATGACCAGGGTCGTTGTGTCGGTCTGGTGACGGTCAAGGACATCGAAAAGTCGCAGCTCAATCCGAATGCCGCCAAGGATGCTCAGGGGCGTCTGCGCGCTGCAGCAGCAACCAGCGTCGGTGAAGACGGTTACGAACGTGCGGAGCGCCTGATTGAAGCGGGCGTCGATCTGCTGGTCGTGGATACTGCCCACGGCCATTCGCAGCGTGTTCTCGACGCTGTTGCTCGTATCAAGAAAGCCTATCCGAATGTTGCAATTCTTGCAGGCAATGTGGCGACGACTGCTGGTACGCAGGCGCTGATCGATGCAGGAGCGGATGCTGTCAAGGTGGGTATCGGACCGGGCTCGATCTGTACCACACGTATCGTTGCCGGTGTCGGCGTCCCCCAGCTTTCGGCCATTATGTCTGCCGTAGAGGCTGCACAGAAGCAGAATATCCCTGTGATAGCAGATGGCGGCATCAAGTTCTCTGGCGATTTTGCCAAAGCGCTGGCCGCTGGCGCGGTCGCGGCGATGGCTGGTTCCCTGCTGGCCGGTACGGAAGAAAGCCCCGGCGAGGTCTATCTGCATCAGGGCCGTTCATTCAAAGCTTATCGCGGTATGGGTTCGGTCGGTGCCATGGCTCGCGGTTCGGCTGACCGTTATTTCCAGGCGGAAGTGCGGGACGAACTGAAACTTGTACCGGAAGGTATTGAAGGACAGGTAGCCTATAAGGGTCCAATTTCCGCCGTTTTGCACCAGCTCGCTGGTGGCCTGCGTGCATCCATGGGCTATGTAGGCGCGAAGACGTTGGCGGAATTCCGCGAGAAGGCAACCTTCGTGCGCATTTCCAATGCCGGTTTGCGGGAGAGCCATTCACATGGTGTCGCAATCACACGGGAAAGCCCGAATTATCCGGGCGGTATGTAAGGCCTGTTTTCAGTGCATTCACGAAAGGGCGGCTTCAAGCCGCCCTTTTTATTTTGTGAGGGCTTCTAATTCTTTTGGATTGATGAGAAGTCCGCTGGCGCTTTCGGTGATGCAATCGCCAAGTGCCAGGAAATCCTTGCGGCGCATGCTCTGTCGGCGCCAGAAAAGTGCAATCTCTCGTTTTGGCTGCTCGCCGTCAAAAGGGACGATGCGCATATGATTGCCACGAGTTTCTGCACGCACTGCTATCTCTGGAATCAATGTCAGTCCCATGCCATGGCTTACCATTTGTAAAAGGGTGGTCATGCTGGTAGCGCCATATTTTACAAGCTGGCGCTGCGGAGGCAGAGAACAGACGGCCAATGCCTGCTCCCTCATGCAATGTCCTTCTTCCAACAGGAGTAAACGGTCAAGAGCGACATTGTCCTGTGTCATAGGCGAAGCCAGAACCGTTCGATCATCGGTGGAGGTCGCGATCAAAAAGTGGTCATCAAACAGTTTTTTTTGCGCAAGCCGTTCGTCGTCAATCGGCAAAGCGGCCAGTATCGCATCGATTTCACCCGCATGTAATTCATCGAGAAGTTTCGCGGTTACACTTTCCCGCAATTGAAGGCGGAACGACGGATGCCGTTCGCGCAAAAGGGGAATGAGAACGGGAACCAGATAAGGCGCAACAGTCGGAATGATGCCTAGCCGTAGTCTCGTTTGCAGCAATCCCCGGCTTTGCGCAGCTATTTCTTCAAGTGCGTGAAGTTCGCGCAAGACTGTCTGGATACCCGGATAAAGTTGCTTGCCGAGCTCTGTCATTATGACCTGCCGCTGAGAGCGCTCAAAGAGTGGTGCGCCTGCAAGGGCTTCCATTTCCGCGATCTGGGCCGATAACGCGGGTTGGGAGACGTGGGCCAGTTGCGCGGCTTTGCGGAAATGCAGCGTGGTGGCAAGCGCTTCGAAATAGCGCATTTGACGTACAGTGAACATGATAGGAAAAACTTATCGAAAATAATCGGAAAAGCAATTGGAGATTATGATTGGAATGGGTCTAATCTGAGCCCGTTACCTAGCCACGGTATGACGCGGACGAACCGTGTTATGCTTCTAGCAAGGCTAGTCGTATTCCAATATTGGTTTTTTCAGGAGGGAATTCCCATGGCAGATCGCCCGACAATGACGACGAGTGCAGGCGCTCCGATACCGGACAACCAGAATTCCCTGAGTGCGGGCGAGCGCGGCCCTCTCTTGATGCAGGATTATCAGCTCATTGAAAAACTGAGCCATCAGAACCGCGAACGCATTCCAGAGCGTGCTGTCCACGCCAAGGGCTGGGGTGCCCATGGTACGCTGACCATTACCGGCGACATTTCGAAATACACCAAAGCCAAGGCTCTGCAGCCAGGCGCTAAAACGCCGATGCTGGCGCGTTTCTCGACCGTTGCCGGTGAGCAGGGTGCGGCTGATGCCGAGCGCGATGTACGCGGCTTCGCTCTTAAGTTTTATACAGAAGAAGGCAATTGGGATCTGGTCGGCAATAACACACCCGTGTTTTTCGTGCGCGACCCGGTCAAATTTCCGGATTTCATCCACACTCAGAAGCGTCATCCCAAGACAAATCTGCGTTCGGCGACTGCGATGTGGGACTTCTGGTCACTCTCGCCGGAAAGCTTGCATCAGGTGACAATCCTGATGTCGGATCGCGGTTTGCCGACCGATGTGCGTCACATCAACGGATACGGTTCTCATACTTATTCGTTCTGGAACGATGCGGGCGAGCGCTATTGGGTCAAGTTCCATTTCAAGACCATGCAAGGTCACAAGCACTGGACCAATGCAGAAGCCGAGAATGTGATTGGCCGTACGCGTGAATCCACACAGGAAGACCTGTTCACCTCCATAGACAAGGGAGATTTCCCGAAATGGAAGGTTCAGGTGCAGATCATGCCGGAACTCGATGCTGACAAGACGCCGTACAATCCATTTGACCTCACCAAGGTCTGGCCGCATGCGGACTATCAGCCGATCGATATCGGCATCATGGAGCTGAACCGCAATCCGGAAAACTACTTCACCGAGATTGAGAACGCGGCTTTCTCGCCATCGAATATCGTCCCAGGCATCAGCTATTCGCCTGACAAGATGCTGCAGGCGCGGGTCTTCTCTTATGCGGATGCACACCGTCACCGTCTTGGCACGCATTACGAGAGCATTCCGGTTAATCAGCCGAAGTGTCCGGTTCATCACTACCATCGCGATGGCCAGATGAATGTTTATGGCGGTATCAAAACCGGCAATCCGGATGCTTATTACGAGCCGAATTCGTTTAACGGCCCGGTCGAGCAGCCATCAGCCAAGGAGCCGCCGTTGCGTCTCTCCGGCAATGCCGATCGTTATGACCATCGTGTTGGTAATGACGATTACTCGCAGCCGCGAGCTCTGTTTAATCTGTTCGATGACGGGCAGAAACATCGGCTGTTCTCCAATATTGCCGCAGCAATGGGTGGGGTGCCGGGCTTCATCGTCGAGCGTCAGCTAGGTCACTTCAAACTCATCCACCCGGATTACGAAGCCGGTGTGCGCAAAGCGCTGAAGGTAGCACATGGCTACGAAGCCAATACGATTGCCACCAACGAAGAGGCAACAGCGGCTGAATAATCCGTCGTTATAAGCTTGAAAGAAAGCCGGAGCTTGCAGCTCCGGCTTTTTGTTTTGATTTGCCGATTGCCTTTTCCCTGTAATGAAGGCTATGCCCGATCAGGCATTCGAGAAGGAGACACAATGCGGCTTGGCGGACGTCTGCAGGCGGCTATCGAGGTTTTAGGCGAGATTGAAGCGGGCACGCGCCCGGCTTCTGACGTGTTGAAGGATTGGGGCGCTTCCCACCGTTTCGCAGGCGCAGGCGACCGCGCTGTGATCGGCAATATCGTCTATGATGCGCTACGCCGTAAGCTGTCCATCGCATGGCGAATGGACGCCGATGATGCACGCGCTTTGGCATTCGGCGCTCTGCTGGCCGATGGCGGTATGGATAATGCGGCTATAGATGCGGTACTGGATGGCGACAAATTTGCACCTGGAACGCTGGAACAGCCGCGTCGTATTGCGTGGGAAAGTCGCGACATCAATGAAGCTCCCGCTCATATTCAGGCCGATATACCTGAGTGGTGCGCGTCGTCGTTCGAGGAGCTTTTCGGTGAGCGTTGGGTGGAAGAAGGCAGAGCGTTGGCTACGCGGCCGCCAGTCGATCTGCGTGTCAACAGCCTGAAGGCAAAGCCTGAACAAACACTTGCCGCGCTTGAAAAGGCCGGTGCTGCATCCGCACCGTTATTGCAGCAGGCGCTACGTATTCCGCCGATCGAAGCACTTGGCCGCCATCCGAATGTACAGGGCGAACAGGCTTTTCTCGATGGTTGGTTCGAAGTTCAGGATCTGGGCTCGCAGCTTGCCGCGCTTTTTGCTGGTGCAAAGCCAGGTCAGCACGTGCTTGACTATTGTGCTGGGGCTGGCGGCAAGACGTTGGCATTGGCTGCTGCGATGAAAAATAGCGGTCAAATACACGCCTATGACGCGGAACGTGCGCGGCTTTCGCCCATGCATGAGCGATTGCAGCGCGCTGGCGTGCGCAACACGCAGGTGCATGGAAATATTGATGCACTCGACCCGCTCACGGGTCAGATGGACCTCGTGCTGACCGATGCGCCTTGCACGGGTTCCGGCACATGGCGCCGCCGCCCGGATGCGAAATGGCGACTGAATCTCCAGCAGCTTGAGCGACGTGTTCAAGATCAGACAGAAGTGCTGGAATCTGCAAAGCATTATGTGAAGCAGGGCGGGCGGCTTGCCTATGTTACCTGCTCGCTCTTTGCGGAAGAAAATACGCGACAGGTTGCGCAGTTTCTCGCGGATAACGCCAACTTCATGGAAGTTGCGCCGCAGACTTTGTGGGATACAGTTGTCGCGGATGCCGGTGACGCGAAGCCGGTATTCCCATCTCACGGCTCTGTATTTTCGCCATTGTCCACTGGCACTGACGGGTTTTATGTGAGCATTCTGCAAAGGTCAAAATAGAACGGGGGACCGGATGTCAGCGCACCGCGTAGCGGAACCGGATTTCAAGGAACGTGTCGAGGAAAGTTTCGGGCGGCAGGCCGCAATGAAACTGATTGGTGCGGAACTGACACGTTGCGAACCTGGTATCGTGGAAGTTGAGATGCCGTTTCGCGAGGAGCTGACCCAACAGCACGGCATTCTCCATGCGGGTATGATTTCTGCAGCGCTTGATTCTGCCTGCGGCTATGCAGCGCTGACGTTGATGCCATCCGATGCCGCTGTGCTGACCATCGAATTCAAGGTAAACCTGCTGGCAGCCGGTAAAGGGGAGCGTTTCCTGTTTCGTGGCGAGGTCACCAAGCCTGGCCGTACGATCATGGTTAGCGACGGACAGGCATTCGCGGTTACCGATACGGAGGTACGCCTCATAGCAACGATGACCGGAACGATGATGGTCGTGCAGGACAGAAAAGGCCTGCAGGGATGATGAAAATCGTCGCCGGAAAGCGCCTGCTTTACATTATGGCTGTCGATGCCGAATATGGGCGCCATCTGGCGAAACTCTTCACGCCACTCATGATCGGGGTAGGACCAGTCGAAGCAGCCGCCAATCTTGCATATGCTCTTGCAGGTTTGGTGCAGGCAGACGAAAAGCCTGACCTCGTGGTTTCGCTTGGCTCTGCAGGCTCAGCAAAATTGCCGCAAGCGGAAGTGTTCCAGGCGTCATCTGTATCGTATCGCGACATGGATGCCTCGCCACTTGGGTTTGAAAAAGGAACCACGCCGTTTCTTGATCTGCCCAAGGTGATCGAGCTCCCTATATCCGTACCGGGAATCGCCGCCGCGTCGCTTTCGACGGGCGCAAATATCGTTTCTGGCAAAGCCTATGCGTCAATTGAGGCAGATATGGTCGACATGGAAACATATGCCTGTCTGCGTGCATGCCAGCTTGCCGGAGTTCCGATTGTCGGGCTCCGCGGTATATCCGATGGTGCAAACGAATTGCAGCATGTAGGGGATTGGACTCAATATCTGCATATTATCGATGAAAAGCTGGCAAATGCCGTCGAACGTTTAGAGGGTGCAATCGCTAACGGGCTGCTGTTTGCTCCTGACAACAGTGTGTCAGCATAGGCCGTTTTTTGATAATGCACTTGTTGAGCATGACGTCTATACCTCATATAGCCATTGCATCCCGATCACTTTTTAAATAGATGCTGCACATGAGCACCACGGCACATCCTGACACAATCCTCATCATCGACTTTGGCAGCCAGGTCACGCAGCTGATTGCGCGACGTGTACGCGAAGCCAACGTCTATTGCGAAATCGTCCCGTTTCAGTCTGCGGAAGAGGCATTCAAGCGGCTGAAGCCGAAAGGCGTCATCCTCTCGGGCAGCCCGCATTCTACGACCGATATCGGCTCGCCGCGCGCGCCGCAAGCGGTCTTCGAAGAAGGCATTCCTGTCCTCGGCATCTGCTACGGTGAACAGACCATGTGCGCCCAGCTAGGCGGCAAGGTGGAAAGCGGTCATGACCGCGAATTCGGCCGCGCTTTCCTCGACGTGCAGGAAGACAGCCCGCTTTTCGCCGGCATCTGGGCCAAGGGCACCCGCCATCAGGTCTGGATGAGCCATGGTGACCGCGTCACCTCGCTTCCCGACGGGTTCACCATCATCGGCACCTCGCCGAATGCACCTTTTGCGGCCATCGCCGACGAAAAGCGTAAATATTACGGCGTGCAGTTCCACCCGGAAGTCGTGCATACGCCGGATGGCGCGAAGCTGTTGCAGAATTTCGTTCACCGCATCGTCGGCGTGAAGCCGGGCTGGACGATGGGCGCCTATCGCGAACAGGCCGTCGAGGCGATCCGCAAGCAGGTTGGCAGCGGCAAGGTTATCTGCGCTCTTTCCGGCGGCGTCGATTCCTCCGTTGCGGCACTTCTGGCGCATGAAGCCATTGGCGATCAGCTTACCTGCATTCTCGTCGATCATGGTCTGATGCGCAAAAACGAAGCGCAGCAGGTCGTGGAAATGTTCCGCGAACATTATAATCTTCCGCTGATCCTCGTGGACGCAGCCGATCGCTTCATCGGCGAGCTGGAAGGCGAAAGCGATCCGGAAAAGAAACGCAAGACGATTGGCCGTCTCTTCATTGAAGTGTTCGAAGAAGAAGCCAAAAAGCTCGGCGGCGCGGATTTCCTTGTACAGGGCACGCTCTACCCGGACGTCATCGAAAGCGTCTCGTTTACCGGCGGTCCTTCGGTCACGATCAAGTCGCACCACAATGTAGGCGGTCTGCCCGAGCGCATGAAAATGCAGCTCGTCGAGCCGCTGCGCGAGTTGTTCAAGGACGAAGTTCGTATGCTCGGCAAGGAACTCGGCCTGCCGGACAGCTTCATCGGTCGTCACCCGTTCCCGGGTCCGGGCCTTGCTATCCGCTGCCCAGGCGGCATTACCCGCGACAAGCTGGAAATCCTGCGTGAAGCCGATGCGATCTATCTCGACGAAATCCGCAAGGCTGGCCTCTACGATGCCATCTGGCAGGCTTTCGCCGTTCTGCTGCCGGTCCAGACCGTCGGCGTGATGGGCGATGGCCGTACTTATGAGTTCGTCTGCGCGCTGCGCGCCGTGACGTCCGTGGACGGTATGACGGCGGACTTCTACCACTACGATATGAACTTCCTTGGCAATGCGGCCACGCGCATCATCAATGAAGTCCGCGGCATCAATCGCGTCGTCTACGACGTGACCTCGAAGCCGCCGGGCACCATCGAGTGGGAATGATTCAGGCCCCTCCGAACGCCGCCGAATTTACGCTGAAGTACGATCCAACCAACTGAAAACACAAATAAATTCCTTCTATGCCTATCGACATCTATCGGTGGGCATAGATCGCGTTCGTCGGCCTTGCTGACGGGCCTCGCCCCCATTGATAAACCGGGAAAACGAAAGTACCGTCAGGTCAAGCGAGGCAAATGACGGTACTTTTTTCGATCTAATGCGCTGAAATATAAGCGTTTTCGACCACATCGGCCTCCAAAAACCGCGTGACGGTACTTTTCCGCGAGGAGACCCGAAATGTTGACCGATGCAGCACTTAAGTGTCTGAAACCAAAAGCCAAAATGTACAAGGTATCTGATCGTGACGGCATGTATGTGCGCGTTGCACCGTCGGGCGCCATCTCGTTCAGGCTCGACTATCGGCTGAACGGCAGGCGGGAGACCGTCTATCTCGGTAGGTATGCCCGTGACGGGATATCGCTCGCCAGGGCTCGAGAGCTATGCATCGATGCGCGCCGGGCGATTGCCGAGGGGCGATCCCCCGCCATCGAGAAGCAGCGGGAGAAGCGCCGGATCAAAGAAGCAAAGAGCTTCGGCCAGTTCGGCGAGAAATGGCTGACCAACGCGACCATGGCTGATAGCACCCGCGCGATGCGCCGCTCCATCTTTGAGCGCGAACTCATGCCCGTCTGGCGGAATCGTCTCCTGACAGAGATCACTCCCGATGATCTGCGCGCTCACTGCGGCAAGATCGTCGAACGGGGAGCGCCAGCGACCGCCATCCACGTGAGGGATATCCTGAAGCAAATCTACGGCTTCGCCATTCTCCACGGTGAGAAGGTCGCCAACCCGGCCGATGACGTAGGCCCGGCCTCGATCGCCACTTTTACGCCAAAGGACCGCGCGCTTTCGCCCGCCGAGATCCGCATCATGTTCAAACAGCTCGAGCATGTCGCGACGTTGCCAACGATCCGCCTCGGTATGAAGCTCTATCTCCTCACCATGGTCCGGAAGAGCGAGTTGCAGGATGCGGTCTGGGACGAGATCGATTTCGACAACGCTGTCTGGACAATCCCGAAGGAGCGCATGAAGCGATCAAAGCCCCACAACGTCTACCTGTGCCGACAGACGTTGGATATCATGATCGCGCTCAAGACCTGCTCCGGCAACTCCCGATATCTGTTGCCGTCTCGGTACGACGCGGACGCGCCGATGTCGCGCGCGACCTTCAATCGGGTAACCTATGCGGTCGTCGAACAGGCCAAGAAGGAGGGGTTGCCGCTGGAGCCTTTCACGGTCCATGATCTGAGGCGGACGGGCTCGACGCTACTAAATGAGCTGGGCTTTAACAGCGACTGGATCGAAAAGTGCCTTGCGCACGAGGACGGGCGTTCATCGCGCGGCGTTTACAACAAGGCCGAGTATGAGGTGCAGCGTCGGCATATGATGCAGCAGTGGGCGGATACCGTAGACGCCTGGATCGACGGTCGGAAGCACGCCCCGACGCTTCTGCCGACAGCTATGCCTGTGATGGAGCTTGATCCCGCCCTTTGACCGGTCGGGTTTTGCGCTTGGTGACGTCTGGGTGCTGTGCACGACGGATCGGGGCAGCCCGCCGCGCCATCAGCCAGGCCTCGACCTCGGCTAGGTCCCAAACGATACACCGTGGCGAGAGCGCGAACCGACGGGGAAATTCACCACGCTGCTCCATTTCATAAATTGTGCTGTCAGCCATCGGCACCATCTCGCGCAATTGGTGGCGCCGGATTGTTCGCCTGATTTGAGAAGTTTCGGTCTTTGGCATTCTCAACCTCCTTCATTGCTGAGGCGATTGAGAACAATAGTTATCGGTATTGGAAGCCGCCTCGAACTGCCGTGCGGCATTTTCGAGCCGTAGCGTACACATCGGCGGGTCTCAGTCGGCTGCAACGCGCAGCATAGGGGCGCCTCCGGATCTCTGGTGCCCTCACGATGCCATGCTGATGGAGTCGCCCGAGCACCTGAATCAGCATTTTCTCGCGGCGACGCTTCAGACGTAGGGCGTCTCCGCCATTGCTGCTTTCACGCCAAGGACACCTTTGTCGACGATCACAAGGAACGCCGCTTTCGCCGCGTCAGCATCTTGCGTTTGACGAAAGATCCGATGCGCTTCTAGGAACGCTGCAGTCCACGCAGCTACGAGCAGGCCGGCAGCCAAGTGGGCGTCAGCATCGGCAGGTTCATACCCGAGGCATTCAGCTAGAGACTTAGCCACGACTTGCGCGAGTTCGTCGCGTATCACACGTGCTCGAGCCCTAAGCGTTTCGCTTTGCTCAACAGTTTTGATGAAGTCCTGGCTACGGCTAGAAAATTCTAGGTAAGGCGCCTGTTCCGCAACCAACCGGTGGGCGAGGAGACGTAATGTCTCGATCGGAGATTCACCGGAATCGCGCTGGCGCAAAGCTTCCCGCACTGTTTCGCGGCCCTCTTCATCGCGATCGAAGAACATGTCTTCCTTGCGGGGGAAGTAATTGAAGACTGTCATCCGACCAATTCCCGCCGCCGCGGCGATTTCATCCACAGTCACGTTTTCGAAGCCGCGTTCCAAAAATAGACGATCGGCAACTTGCGAAATGGCTCTGCGGGTGGCGAGCCGCTTGCGGGCTCGGAGACCGGATGGCTGTGACATGGAGCCCTCATACCTCAAAAAATATACCGAGTATATAAATTATTGACATCCCCCGGCTGGCAGCGTAGGAAACTTGTACCAAGTATAATTTTCCTTCTGGTGCGACAGGCGCCGTGTCGCAGGAGAGCATGATGAACTCCAAAAACGCTCTGATCACCGGCGTGAGCCGTCCACTCGGGCTCGGCCTCGCAGTCGCTCGCCAACTGGCTGCGCAGGGATATCACGTCATCCTAGCAGCGAGGGACGTGGGGCAAGCGGAGCCGCTTGCCGCGGAGCTGCGTGAGGCCGGCTTTAGCGCTAGCGCCATGCCACTGGATTTAGCCGACTGTTCCAGCATCGATGAATTGGCGGAGCATGTGGCAGCGGCGATCGATCATCTCGACGTCCTGGTGAATAACGCGAGCGCCATGCCTGATTTCCATACTCATTCGGCGCTCGAGGTCGATCTGGAGGCGCTTCAGGCGTTGTTCGCCGTGAATGTGTTTGGAAGCTGGGCGCTTATTCAGGCCCTGCTGCCACTGCTCCGGAGGGCGCCCGCAGCGCGTATCGTCAACGTCACAAGCGCGGCCGCGCAGCAGATCGGGAAGCGTGACCCAGGCCCTTTGTTCTCACCGGCCTATTCATTGGCTAAGTACACCCTCAACGCGCTGACTGCGACGCTGGCCACGTCGCTGGCGCAGACGCCGATCCTGATCAACGCGGTTGATCCCGGATCGGTCGCCAGCCATCCCGAACGCGGCGACGATGAGAATGATCGCGCTCCGGCTGAAGCTGCCAAAGGCGTCGTCTGGGCCGCAACGCTCGATGCGAACGGCCCTACTGGCGGCTTATTCTTTGACGGAAAGCCCGTGAGCGTAACCCTGCAGTGAACCGACCGCTTACCGTTATTTTTGCGGCCATCTGCCTCGATGCGATCGGGATTGGCCTGATTTTTCCAATCCTCCCCCGTCTCATCGAAGATGTGACGCACGCCCCCAATGTGGCAGCTTACATTGGAATCCTGACCGCGCTCTACGCGGCGATGCAATTCATCTTTGCGCCTGTGTTGGGCGCATTAAGTGATCGGCTCGGCCGCCGACCGGTGCTGCTGATCTCGCTTGGCGGGGCAGTTATCAACTACGTGGTCATGGCGTTCGCTCCATCGATATGGCTGTTGATTGTCGGCCGCGCCATCGCCGGATTGTCCAGTGCTAATATCTCGGTAGCAACAGCCTACATCACGGACATTTCTCCGGAAGATATGCGTGCACGGCGCTTTGGCTTGTTCAACGCCATGTTCGGCATCGGCTTCATCCTGGGGCCAGTGCTCGGCGGCGTTCTCGGCGACCACTGGTTAAGGCTCCCGTTCATCGCTGCGGCCGTGCTGAACGCGGGCAATTTTCTCTTAGCACTGTTTATCCTTCCCGAGTCGCGAACCCCGACCAACGAGAAGATCAACTTCGCAGCATTCAATCCCTTGCGCCCGATGCAGTGGGCATTCTCTACGAAATCCTTGATGCCCGTGGTCACACTCTTCTTCGTGCTGAGCGCCACCGGTGAAGTGTACGGGACATGCTGGGCACTTTGGGGCAATGACGTCTTTGGATGGAACGGTCTGTGGATCGGCCTTTCGCTGGGCGCCTTCGGAGTGTGCCAAACACTTTCACAAGCGTTGATGCCGGGGCCCGCCGCAAAGCTACTGGGAGAGCGAGGTGCCGTCTTGGCAGGCATCGCGGGCGCCAGCATCGCTCTACTGGTGATGGCCTTTGCCAAAGACGCTTGGGTCGTTTTTGCAATCATGCCGGTCATCGCCCTCGCCGGCATCGGCACGCCGGCCCTACAGTCGTTGGCAACCCGTCTCGTCGACGATGACCAGCAGGGCCAATTCCAGGGCGTATTGGCGTCTGCCATGAGCCTCGCTTCAATCGTTGGCCCACTGTTGTTTTCCACTTTCTACTTGGTGGTCCGCGAGCAGTGGCCGGGCGCGATCTGGCTGTCGGCGCTGGCTGTCAACGCACTCGCAGTGCCTCTCGTGCTCGGCGTCCGATTTCGGCCGGGCGGCGAGAGCAACCTGGGATCGATGCAATGACCAGCGACATCGGCAAGCCTCCCTTATCGGTCGCTCAGGATCATGAAGTCGGGGAGAGCTTGATCTCGGCGAGTCTGCGCCACTGCACTGCAGCCACGACCTGTTCCGGAGATCCGGCGATCCACTCTCCGCGGAGCGCTACGGTCTGGCCAGCGGGATCAAGCCCATCAAGGCGGCAGCTTTTCTCCGCCGAACAGGCACGGCCGTCGACGATCCGGACATCGGATGAAGGCGATTAAGATGCCGGATCTCACTCTGGATCTGCGTTACCTCAAATACGCAATACTCGCCGCTGAGCAGGGAAGCTTTCGGCGTACCGCGGAAATGCTCAATGTTCCTCAATCTACCGTTAGCAGACGTATCCAATTGCTCGAACATCGCATCGGGATCTCTCTGTTCGATCGCAACCGATCAGGAGCTCGTGTGACGCCAGCAGGCGAGCGCTTCTTGATGGATGCCGCGGTCGGTGCAGAGCATCTGTGTCAGGCCGTAAATGGTCTTGCTCTCGTCAAACGGGGCCATTCGGGCAAGGTCTGCATCGGGTTCATGGCATCATTGGCAAATGGGTTCCTCGCGGAACTGCTAAGCGCCTTCCACAGCCGCTTTCCCGCTGTCGATATCAAACTTGAAGAGGCGACCTCGCAAGCCAACGCTAGCGCCGTCCTCAATGGTCGGCTTGATGCTGCCTTTATGCCCGGCGCTCCAAGGTTACCTGGTTGCAGAGCCGAAAAGCTGTGGAATGAGAAGATCTTTGTCGCAGTCCCTGATGTTCATCGGGTCGTCGCCCTGTCAGCGGTAACTTGGGATAACATTAGGCACGAGACGTTTCTCGTGACTGCGGACGCAGCAGGACCGGAGATAGAGGACTATCTGGTGCGGCAGTTGTCTAGAACCGCGTTTCACCCGAAAATCTCTGTTCAGCGTGTGGGCCGGGAGAACCTGCTAAACATGGTCGGTCGGGGATTCGGAATTACTCTGACGACCGATTCAACACTCGGCATCGCATATCCGAAACTGCGATTCCTGCCGATTATCAGCAGCGAAGACACCGTATCATCCAGTGTGGTTTGGTCGACATCAAATCAGAACCCGGCTCTTAAGAATCTGGTGGAGATGAGCCTCAGTCAAGCACGCCGGTTAGCAATGGGTGAAGGGCTCGTCGACTGATTGATCGAGTATAAACGATTATTCGGGGGAGGTGGATCGGCTCCGCGCTTTAGCAAAGCCTCGGTCGGTAGCGATGAAGCGCTGAACCATCGGTGCGATCAGCTTCGCCGGATCGGTAACCGGCTGCCCAGTTTCGCGAGCCAGGACCTCGGCATAGGCGACGAGATCGCGGTGCAGCAGCGCCGGCAATTCGATGGTGAGCTTGATCGGCTTGTCGTCAATGATCGCGCCGAGTTTGAGCTTGGTCATATCACCCTCTGTATGGTTCGAGCACGAGGTCGCGCGTGACGATCACGCGCACGGGGAAGCCGGGCCGGATGGTGAGCGTCGGAGCGATATTGAGTTGGCGCCGGACGATCTGTTGGCCCGCATCATTGATCGTGTCCTGGCCGCCATTGCGGATTGCCTGGATCAAGCGGTCATCGTCATCGGTGGCGAGTTCGGCGCCAACACTGAGCAGGGTCGAAAGCCCCGCTGCCTTGGCGAGATCCCACCAGTGATAATCGACACCATCCTGCAGGCCGGCATAGCCCTCGGCGTCGGCACCCGGCTGGCGTTCGAGAGCGATCGAGCGCCCGTTCGGGAAGATCAGCCTGTTCCATACCAACAGGACGCGGCTTTGTCCGAACTGGACGTTGTTGTCGTACTGACCGATGACGCGTGTACCTTGGGGCACGAGCAGGATGCGGCCCGTCGGGCTGTCATAGATGTTTTCGGTCACCTGGGCCGTGATCTGGCCAGGCAGATCCGATCGAATCCCGGTGATCAGCGCGGCGGAAATCACGGCGCCCGCCTGCAGCACGTTTGGCGAGGCTGGCGCGGCGACGCGATCAGCGGCGACGGTGCGCCGATCGACAGCAGCGTTGAGGAAGGCGTTTTGCCGGTCCTGCGCGGTTGGCGTCGTCGGCGGGGGGGCCAGCCCGAGACTGGTGAGATCGGGCATCGGCTGTGCGCCGGGCGTAGTTTGCGACGGTGCTACTGGGGCCGTCCGAGTTTCGGTGGCGGCGAACAGCCGCGCCGTGCGCGCCGATTCGAGTTCCTGAATGCGCCGCTGCTCTTCCGGACTGAGGCCGGGATTGGGCGGGGCCACGCCGGGCGTCGGCACGGATTGGCCGCGATTCTGTGCGCCAAGGATGGGGCGGCCGAGGTCGCCCGGAAGCGGCGGGCCCAGCTGAGGCACGCCGCTATAGTCGCGTGGCAAGCCGGCGATGCCATCGGCTGTCGAGCGGTTCTGGGTCGAGTAGAGTTCCTCGTTCGGCCGACCGTCATCGCGGGTTTGAAGGGCATAGATCAGCGCACCGCCGATCCCGAAGCTCGCGACCAGGCCGAGCCCGGCCAGCACCTTTCGCGACAGTCGAGTGACGCGAGGCGGTTCGGCGCGCAGCCGCATCTGCGCGGGACCGACGGGCTCGCCGGTCAACGGCCGAGCATCCTCGTCCAGCCCTTCCTCTTTCCGGGACTCTGTCTCGCTCACGACGCCGGCCTCCCATCGGTACGCACGATGCGGACGCGCTTCTGGCGGTCGCCGGAGCCGAAGCGCAACTCGGCGGCGGCGAAGAGCCGATCGACGATCATGTGATGGCCGCGCACCCGGTAGTTCACCAGTTCCGAGGTGTTGCCCTCGGAACCGACCACGAACAGCGGCGGCATCTCACCCTGACCGATGCCGCGCGGAAATTCGATGAAGACCTGGCGGCCATCGTCGAAGGCGCGCAGTGGCCGCCACGGTGCGCGGTCGCCGTCGATCGCGTAGCGGAAGTTGACATTGGCAAGGTCGACGCCGGATACGACCGGCTGCGTGGCTTCAGCCAGTTGGTTCTGACGGCGCAGCGCTATGAGCTGGTCCTGCGGATACTGCCAGGAGACCGAGGCCATATAGGTCCGCTCGGTCGAGCGCAGTTCCATGTGGTAGGTGCGCAGGTTGGTGTTGATGACGAGATTGGTCATCAGGTCCGGCCGGGTCGGCTTCACCAGGATATGGACCTGAAGCGTTGGCCCGGCGCCGCTCTGTGTGTCGCCGATGATCCAGCGGACGGTGTCGCCGGCGGCGACCGGGCCGGAGCCCACGAGCTGCTCTCCGGGCTGCAACGCAATGTCGGTGATCTGCCCGATGGCGGTGTAGACCTGATAGAGCGCGCCTTGGGTGAACGGATAGACCTGCATAGAATTGATGAAGCCGTCGCGCACCGGCTGAATGCGGGCTGCAGCATTGGCCTGGTTGACCCGCGCTGTAGGATCGGTCGGTTCGGGTGCCTGACGGGAGCGCTCCACCGGTTTCATCTGCCCGGGCAGCGGTAGGGGCCGCGGCAGTTCCACGACTGTTACCGGCGCCGGGGGATCCACCGTCTGCACCGCAGGCGCGGCATTGTCGTAGGAGATCTCCGGCGGCGGGGTGCTGGTGGCGCAGCCGGCAAGCGCAGACGTCGCCAGCATCAGGAGCGGAAATGCGCCTCGGCGCAGAGCCGGGAATGCGGAATTGTGCGAAGCCGGATTTCCGGCTTTACGGAAAAACGGCTTCATTGCCCAAGCTCCCGTGACCAGTTGATGGCGTTGACGTAGATGCCGAGCGGGTTCGCCCTGAGCCGATCGGCGTTTCGCGGAACCTGCACGACGATCGTTAGGATCGCGGTCCAGCGCTCGGTCGTGGCGAGCTGGCCGTTCTCGTAACGGCGCTCGACCCAGGCGACGCGGAAGCTGTCGGGAGACGCGCGGATCACGCTGGAGACTTCGACGGCGATCTGCTGGCGGCCGACCTTGGTGAACGGGTCGTTGGCGCGGGCATAGTCATTAAGCGCCGCTGCGCCGCGGTCGGTCGTGAAGTCGTAGGCGCGCAGCCAGTTCTGCCGCACGATGATGGCGTCGGCCGGGATCGAACGGACCTGCTCGATGAATCGCGCCAGGTGGAAGGCGACCTGCGGGTCAGTCGGACGATAGTCCGCGACAGCCGGCGCCACCGCCTGCGCCTGGCCGAGCCGGTCGACTTGCACCACCCAGGGGACGATCGTGCCGCGTGCCGACTGCCAGACCAGCGCAGTTGCCAAGCCGGCGGAGAGGGTCAGCGAACCGAATGCCATCAACCGCCAGTTCTTTGCCTGGACGCGCGAGGAGCCGATCCGTTCGTCCCAAACCTGTGCGGCGCGCTGATAGGGCGTTTCGGGTTCGGGGGCTTTGCCATAGTGGGTCGAGGGTCGTTTGAACATTAGCGGTCGCCTTCGGAAAGATTGACGGAAGAGCCGCCGCCATGGGCATCACCGGAGCGTACGGCGTGAGCGGTCGCCTGGACGGCGTGTGTCATGCGTTGGGAGCGGCGCATGCGCTGCGCCCATGCGGGCGGTCCGCCCGCGGCGGCGGGAGCGGCCGAGCCGCCACCGTCGCCGCCCGCGTCGCCGCCGGCCGATCCCATCGTGGAGGAGCCGCCAGTCGCTTCGAACGCGGTCTTACCGCCGGCATTGAAGCTCGAGCGCATGCTCTCAGCGGCGCGTGAGGCGGCGCGGCGCAGGGGTGAGACAGCCGCGCTGCCGCCTGCCCGAACAACACCGCCGAGGCCTGCGGCGACGCCGCCGGCGCCTGACTGGCCTGCTGCGCCGAGGCTGTAGGCCGTGGATGCGCCACCCGCCATGGCCGCGCCGCCCCGGGCCGCGGCTGCCGCGCCTCCGACAAGCGCGGCGCCACCGGAGGCAACCGCGCCGACCGCGCCGGCTCCGGCGGCGATCATGCCGCCGGCCGCGAGGCCTGTACCCACCGCCGCGCCGGCGCTGAGCTGCGGACTGCCAGAGACGATGCCACTGGCGATGCCGGGACCGAAGATGCCGAGGCCGAGCAGCGACAGCGCGGCGAGTACGATGGCCATTGCCTCGTCGATCGAGGGCGTGGCGCCACCAAAGCCAGCGGTGAACTCGGAGAACAAGGTGGAACCGATGCCGATGATGACGGCCAGCACCAGCACCTTGATGCCGGAGGAGATGACGTTGCCGAGCACCCGTTCGGCCATGAACGCGGACTTGCTGAACAGGCCGAACGGAATGAGGACGAAGCCGGCCAGCGTGGTGAGCTTGAATTCGATTAGGGTGACGAAGAGCTGGATCGCGAGGATGAAGAAGGCGAGCAACACCAGCGCCCAGGCGAGAAACATGCAGGCGATCTGGATGAAGTTCTCGAAGAACGACCAGTAGCCCATCAGGCCGGAGATCGATTCCAGAAGCGGTCGCCCGGCATCGAGACCGGTTTGCGCCACCTTGCCCGGCCGCAGCAGATCGGCCGTTGTGAAGCCCGTGCCACTGGCCTTGAGGCCCAAGCCGGCGAAGCTCTCGAAGACGATGCGCGCGAGGTTGTTCCAGTTGCCGATGATGTAGGCGAACACGCCAACGAACAGCGTCTTCTTCACCAGGCGGGCGAAGATGTCGTCGGCGGCGCCCCAGGACCAGAACAGCGCGGCCAGCGTCACATCGATGACGATCAGCGTCGTGGCGATGAAAGCGACTTCACCGCTGAGCAGCCCGAAGCCGGAATCGATGTAGCGGGTGAAGACCTCGAGGAAGTGGTCGATGACGCCGGTGTTGCCCATGACGCTACCGCGTCTCGGCCATCGGCGACACCGGCGCCGGCTGGGCCGGGACATCCTTGTCCGCTGGCGGGTGTGGAGCCGGCGCGGCTTCTGGCAGCCGCTCTGCCGGTCGAGCGCCCGGCGCGAGGAAGCGGTTGCGGTTTTTCGCCCAGGCCCGCAGGCAGGCAGGATCACGCGGCCCGGCCTCGCCGAGGGCCTGGCAGCGTAACAACTCGTCGCGCAAGGGATCCGACGGCGTCGTGCTTGAGCGTGACGAAGCCCAGCTCTCCGCTGGCTCCTCATTCCGGCTCATCTCGATTGCCGTCGCAGTGACGGCCACGGCGACGAACACCACAGCGCCAAGTCGGGCGAGCATCTTGCCGTCCATGGCCGCGCCCTCAGTTACCGCTGTTCGGGAACATGCGGGCATTCCCGGCCTGGTAGCCGGAGCCCGGCGTGAGGAACCGGCGGCGTTGCTCGCGGCCCTGTTCGGCGGCTGCGGCACGCTCGGCTTCGGAGAGCGCCTGCGACCTGCCGTTTGCCGCGACGACGGCCGTAAGGTCGGCAAGCTGTTGTGCCTGAAGTGCGAGGAGCTGGTTGCCGGCCTGCGTCGCCTGCAGTGCGCCCGTGGCTCCCTGGCTTCGGCCGATCAGCGAGGACATCTCTGTGCGGTTGGTGTCGATGTTGCCGACGACACCCGCCTGCACGCGCATGGCGTCCTGCAGCCCGCCGACCGTGTTCTGCCAACGCTCGCGCGCCTGCGCCACGAGCGCCTGATCGGAAGCGGACATCGAGGCGTTGCCGTAGGTGGTCTGGAACGCCTGATCAATGTTCTGGACATCGTAGGCGATGCGCTGCGCCTGTTGCAGCAGCTGCTGGGTGCGCTGAACCGACTGCTGAAGCTGTTGGAGGGAAGAGTATGGCAGGCTCGCCAGATTGCGGGCCTGGTTGATCAGCATTGTCGCTTCGTTCTGAAGCTGAGTGATCTGTTGATTGACCTGCTGAAGCGTCCGGGCGGCTGTCAGGACATTCTGCGCATAATTGGTCGGATCGTAGACGATCCATTGCGCGGCGGCCGGGCTGCTGAGGATCGGCGAGAGCGCCATCGGAGCGGCGAGGACAATTGCAGCGACGCGCATGGCGCGCGAGCGGGAATGAACGAAACGGGTCATGGGCGTGCCTCCGGATCGGTTTGGGGGGTGACGTTGGTGAGATGGGCGATGAGGTCGGCCGCCCAGCCGAGGCGGTTTTCAGCGAGCCACTCGGCGAGAAAGCCGTCGGTGCCGCTACGGGCATGCACCTCCGCGATCAGCGCCTGATGCTGTTTCGAGGAGGCGGCGCAGAGCGCCAAGGCGACATCCGAAAGGCCCAGCTCGAACAGGCGATTGCCGCGCCGCGACTGGCAGTAGTAGTCGCGCTTGGGCATGGCCCGGGCGAGGATCTCGATCTGCCGGTCGTTCAACCCGAAGCGGCGATAGATCGCGGTGATCTGGGGCTCGATCGCGCGTTCGTTCGGCAGCAGGATGCGTGTCTGGCAGCTCTCGATGATGGCCGGGGCGATGGCGGAGCGGTCGATGTCCGACAGCGACTGGGTGGCGAAGATGACGCTGGCGTTCTTCTTGCGCAGCGTCTTCAGCCATTCGCGGAGCTGCCCCGCAAAGCCCTCGTCATCGAGCGCGAGCCAGCCTTCGTCGACGATCAGCAGTGTCGGCCGGCCATCGAGATGATCCTCGATGCGGTGAAAGAGATAGGCGAGGACCGCAGCAGCGGCCCCGGTGCCGATCAGTCCCTCGGTCTCGAACGCCTGGACCGAGGCCTGGCCGAGATGTTCGGCTTCGGCGTCGAGCAGGCGGCCGTAAGGGCCACCGACGCAGTAGGGCCGAAGCGCCTGCTTGAGATCGTTGGATTGCAGGAGGACCGATAGGCCCGTCAGCGTGCGCTCGCCGAGCGGCGCGGAGGCGAGCGACGAGAGCGCGGACCAGAGATGCTCTTTGACCTCGGGTGTGATCGAAACGCTTTCGCGCCCGAGCATGGCGGTGAGCCAGTCAGCCGCCCACGCCCGTTCCGCGACGTCGTCGATGCGCGCCAGCGGTTGAAGCGACACGCTATCGTCGGCGCCTTCGGTGAGTCCTCCGCCGAGGTCGTGCCAGTCGCCGCGCATAGCGAGCGCCGCGGCCCGGATCGAGCCACCGAAATCGAAGGCGAACACCTGGGATCGCTCGTAGCGACGAAACTGCAGCGCCATCAGCGCCAGCAGCACTGACTTCCCGGCGCCGGTCGGTCCGACGATCAGTGTATGACCGACGTCGCCGATGTGAATGGAAAGCCGGAACGGGGTCGAGCCTTCGGTCTTGCCGAACAGCAGTGGGGGGGCTGCGAAGTGCTCGTCCCGTTCCGGTCCCGCCCATACCGCCGACAGCGGGATCATGTGGGCGAGATTGAGCGTGTTGATCGGCGGTTGCCGCACGTTTGCGTAGGCGTGGCCGGGCAGGCTGCCGAGCCATGCGTCCACAGCGTTGATGGTCTCGGGCATGGCGGTGAAATCGCGGCCCTGGATGACCTTCTCAACCAGGCGCAGCTTCTCGGCCGCAATGCGTGGATCCTCGTCCCAGACAGTAATCGTCGCCGTCACATAGGCCTGACCGGCATAGTCGGCCCCGAGCTCCTGCAACGCCATGTCGGCGTCGACCGCCTTATTCGCCGCGTCGGTGTCGACCAGCGCCGAAGCCTCGTTGGTCATCACCTCCTTCAGGATGGCCGCGATGGACTTGCGCTTGGCAAACCATTGCCGCCGGATCTTGGTCAGCAGCTTTGTGGCGTCGGTCTTGTCGAGGAGAACGGCCCTTGTCGACCAACGATAGGGAAAGGCCAGCCGGTTCAGCTCATCGAGGATGCCGGGCGTGGTCGCGGTCGGGAAGCCGACAATGGTGAGGATGCGCAAATGCGTGTCGCCAAGGCGCGGCTCGAGCCCGCCGGTGAGCGGCTGATCGGCCAGCAGTGCATCGAGATAGATCGGCGTCTCGGGCACGCGGACGCGGTGGCGCTTCGTCGAGACCGTCGAGTGCAGGAAGGTCAGCGTCTCGGCGTCATCCAGCCAGGCGCATTCCGGCATGAAGGCGTCGATGAGCTGGAGGATGCGGTCGGTGCGGTCGGTAAAGCCGCGCAGGATCTCGTGCGCATCGACACCCGCATGGTCACGGCCTTCATAGAGCCAGGTTTCGGCGCGCGCGGTGTCTTCGGCCGGCGGCAGATAGAGGAATGTCAGGAAGTAGCTCGACTCGAAATGCGCGCCCGCTTCCTCGAAATCCGCTTTGCGTTCGGCGTCGACCAGCGCGGACGCGCTGTCGGCGAACATGCTGGCGGGATAGGTAGCGGCGCCGTGTCGTTGCGCCTCGACGAAGATCGCCCAGCCGGAGCCGAGGCGGCGGAAGGCGTTGTTAAGCCGTCCAGCGACTGCGATCAGCTCAGCCGGAACGGCGCTGTCGAGGTCGGGACCACGAAACCGCGCGGTGCGCTGCAGGCTGCCATCCTTGTTGAGCACGACGCCTTCGCCGACCAGCGCGACCCAAGGGAGGAAGTCGGCAAGCCGGGTATTGCGGTTGCGATATTCGGTAAGGTTCATCATGGCCGCACCCCTCAAATCGACAGATGACCGGGGATGCGCAGATGCCTGCGCACGACATCGACGAACTGCGGATCGCGTTTGGCCGCCCAGACAGCGGTGAAGTGACCGATCGCCCAGAGACCGAGCCCGACCAGCCAGAGGCGCAGGCCGAGGCCAAGCGCCGCCGCCAGCGTTCCGTTCAGAATGGCGATCGAGCGCGGCGCACCGCCGAGCAGGATGTGCTCGGTCAGCGCGCGATGGACCGGGACCGAAAAGCCCGGCACTTCGCCTGCCGTCTCGGCCGACGTCGCCATCAGACCAGCGCTCCGCCGCCGAACGAGAAGAACGACAGGAAGAAGCTGGACGCGGCGAAGGCGATAGACAGGCCGAAGACGATCTGGATGAGCCTACGAAAGCCCCCTGACGTGTCGCCGAAGGCGAGCGTAAGGCCGGTCACGATGATGATGATCACCGCGATGATTTTGGCGACGGGTCCTTCGATGGATTCCAGGATCGATTGCAGGGGCGCTTCCCACGGCATCGACGAACCAGACGCGTGAGCGGCGGGCGCGAGCGTCAAGGTGAGGAAGGTGACGAAGGCTGCCGTCGCGATATGACGGCGAATACGCATGGCATGCTGGATCATGACGCATCTCCTATGGGGTGCTGGCTGACAGGGAGGACGCGGTAATCGCCGTCGCGGCCGAGCCCCTCGACGCGAGCGAGTTCTGCGAGGCGGCGCGAGGCACCGCGGCCGGAGAGCACGGCGACCAAGTCGATCGTCTCGGCGATCAGGGCGCGCGGAACGGTGACGACAGCTTCCTGGATGAGCTGCTCGAGGCGGCGGAGCGCGCCGATGGCGGTGCCGGCATGAATGGTGCCGATGCCGCCGGGGTGGCCGGTGCCCCAGGCCTTAAGCAGATCAAGCGCTTCAGCACCGCGCACCTCGCCGATCGGGATGCGATCAGGGCGTAGGCGCAGCGAGGATCGGACGAGATCGGACAGCGAAACGACGCCGTCCTTCGTGCGCATGGCGACGAGGTTTGGGGCGGCGCATTGGAGCTCGCGCGTGTCCTCGATCAGCACCACGCGGTCGGCGGTCTTCGACACTTCGACGAGGAGCGCGTTGGTGAGTGTGGTCTTGCCAGTCGAGGTGCCGCCGGCGACCAGGATATTGCGGCGCTCTACGACGCCAACCCGCAGCGCCTCCGCCTGGTTGGCGGTCATGACACCGGTCCATACGTAGTCGTCGAGCGTGAAGACGGCGACCGCCGGCTTGCGGATCGCGAAGGCGGGCGCGGCGACGACGGGGGGCAGAAGGCCCTCGAACCGCTCCCCCGTTTCCGGCAACTCGGCGGAGACGCGGGGGCTGCCGGGATGGACTTCGGCGCCGACATGGTGCGCGACGAGGCGAACGATGCGCTCGCCGTCGGCGGGCGACAGCCGTTCACCCGTGTCGGAGAGTCCCTCAGACAGGCGGTCGATCCAGAGCCGCCCATCGGGGTTGAGCATCACCTCGACGATCGCGGGGTCTTCCAGAAACTGGGCGATCGCCGGCCCCAAGGCCGTGCGCAGCATGCGTGCGCCGCGAAGGATTGCCTCTGATTTCTGGTGAGTGGCCGCCACGTCGTCCCCGTTCTCTTGCGGGCCCGCGAAAAGCGGCCCTGGATCGGGGATGATTAGAAGAGGCAGAAATCAGGGCATGACAACAACAGAAATGTGGTCGTCGGACTGTGGCGTACAAAGACAGGGAAACGGCGGAATACTTGCATTGGGTGCGGACGAAAATGGTCCGGGTCGCGCGCAGAGGCGATCACTTGCAGACGTCCCAGCGACGTGTTTCAGAGAGAGACGCCGGCCCAAACGAACAAGCGATGAGCGTCAGGGGCGCTAAATGTGTCCAAGCTTTCTAAGTCGGCCAACAAAAGCGTCGTAGGATTGCCGAGCTTGTCCGACGCGCTCGGCGAGTTCACGTTTCAGTGCGTCGTATTGCGCAACCTTCTTCGCATCGTAGGCCCCCATGTCCCGGTCCATGTTCATATGTGGGGCCAAGCAATACCGGTAGTCCGGATTGGTTCCTTGGTTATCGGGGAACACGAAGAAATTCTCTGCGGCGAAATGGTGTAACGCTTTTGCATCCTTGGAAAAATGATTGAAGAGAGCCGCCGTCTTTGTGTCTTGAAGAGCGTTAGAAGAATCCAAGAATTGATTGTACGCGAGATAGAAGTACGTATCGAAACTTGAGCGATAAGAGTGGTCGTCCAGGAGGTCATCGAAATAGCGCTTCACTTCATGCACTGCTGGCGGCGATTGGGTTATGACTTTCTTGTCGATTTCCAGGCGCTGCGACCACTTATCGAGTACGAAGAATTTGAATGCCAAGATTGAAAGGCCGACTACGATAAGGATACCCGCCACCCAGTAGTTGGCAAACGAGTCGATCTTGATGTCGATCTTGCCAAAAATGAATGCGGCGATCGGTAGCCACCAAGGCCCGGCAAGCGCAGCGATACCTCCGGCTAGGAACACCATGCCGACGGCGACGAATAAATGCCGAGTATAAGAAAAGGACCAACGCCCCGAGTTCTGATCATGCGAAATCTGGATCGACAATGCTGTAGTCTCCATTTGGCGGAGTTGCTGAGGTCGTATTAGCATATTCGTCAGTTGTCGCGACTCACCGCCTCAATGTCCTCCGAAATCTCCTGCCGCAGCTTCGGCCCGCCCGCGAGTCGACGACCCAGAGCCGCGATGAACGCCTCGTATCGCTCGCCGGCCTTGGCGCGAGCGGCCTGAGCGGCGGGTTCGGGCAATGCTGGCGTCGTGGTGAGCCAGAAGCGGACAAAGATGGCTAGCGTCTCGACGGAGATGCCGACGTCGCGCTCGATGCGGGTCATGCGCCGGTCGATCTGGTCGAGGCGCTTGGTGGTCGCCGCCTCCTGACGTTCCGCCGCGTCGGGCGACAGAAAGGACGCGATGCCGGCCTCGGCAACCAATGACATTGAGTGGCCACGCCGGGCCGCATGCGCTGCGAGAGCTTTCATGACGTCGGGCTCGAGGTAGACGGAGAGACGCTGCTTCTTGGGAGATTTCGTCATCGCGGCTCTCCTAAAGCTCGATGCTATCGCCCGGGTCGAGCGAAGCCTGGCGCGCGACCTGCCGCATGTTCTGGTTCATGCGGCTGAGGCGCGCGGCGGCGTCATCGGCATCGTCCAGCGGGTCGATTTCGAACTCATTCTCGATCGGCGCCACCTTAGCTATCGGCTGCACGCGGCTCAGCTCGGGCTGGCGGCGGCGCTCGGAATCCGTTGTGTCCTCCTCATCTGGGTTGGTTCCGGTCGCGGACGCCAGGATCTCTGGCGAAGGTGGCAGCGCGAGCTTGCTCCAGTCATCGGACGAGACCACGTCCGGCTTCGTTATGGTGGGCGGCGGCATCACCCGTTCCTGAAACCGGCGATCTTCGTAATAGCGCGCCTTCTTGGCCCGGATCGGCGGCGTGCCGGCGACCATGACGATTTCGTCGGAGGGTGGAAGCTGCATGATCTCGCCGGGCGTGAGCAACTGCCTGGCGGTTTCCGACCGCGACACCATCATGTGGCCGAGCCAGGGGGACAGCCGATGACCGGCATAGTTCTTCATCGCCCGCATCTCGGTCGCGGTGCCGAGCGCGTCCGACACGCGCTTGGCGGTTCGCTCATCGTTGGTCGCGAAGCTGATGCGGACATGGCAGTTGTCGAGGATCGAATTGTTGGGCCCGTAAGCCTTCTCGATCTGGTTGAGCGACTGGGCGATCAGGAAGCTTTTGAGGCCGTAGCCCGCCATGAACGCGAGCGCGGACTCGAAGAAGTCGAGCCGCCCAAGCGCCGGGAATTCGTCCAGCATGAGGAGCAGCCGGTGCCGGCCGCCCTTCGCCTGCAGGTCCTCGGTGAGACGCCGGCCGATCTGATTGAGGAGCAGGCGGATCAGCGGCTTGGTCCGGTTGATGTCCGAGGGCGGCACCACGAGGTAAAGCGTCGACGGCCGCTTGCCGCCGACGATATCGGCGATGCGCCAATCGCAACGCCGCGTCACCTCGGCGACCACGGGATCGCGGTAGAGGCCAAGGAACGACATGGCGGTCGAGAGCACGCCAGACCGCTCGTTGTCCGATTTGTTCAGCAGCTCTCGCGCGGCGCTTGCGATGACGGGATGCGGACCGGTTTCGCCGAGATGCGCGGTCTTCATCATTGCAGCCAACGTCGACTCGATCGGGCGCTTCGGGTCGGAGAGGAAGGCGGCGACGCCGGCGAGCGTCTTGTCGGCTTCGGCGTAGAGGACATGGAGGATCGCGCCGACCAGCAGCGCGTGACTGGTTTTTTCCCAGTGATTGCGCTTCTCGAGCGAACCTTCCGGATCGACCAGGATGTCGGCGATGTTCTGAACGTCGCGGACCTCCCACTCGCCGCGTCGCACCTCGAGCAGCGGATTGTAGGCGGCGGACTTTGGATTGGTCGGGTCGAACAGCAGCACGCGCCCGTGTCGTGACCGGAAGCCTGCCGTCAACGTCCAGTTCTCGCCCTTGATGTCATGGACGATCGCCGAGCCTGGCCAGGTCAGCAGCGAGGGCACGACGAGCCCCACGCCCTTGCCGGAGCGAGTGGGAGCGAAGCACAGCACATGCTCCGGGCCGTCATGGCGCAGATAATCGCGGTCGAGCTTGCCGAGGACCACGCCGTCGGGACCGAGCAGGCCGGCAGCCTTTACTTCCTCATCCCGGGCCCAGCGTGCCGAACCATAGGTCTCGACGTTCTTCGCTTCACGTGCCCGCCAGACAGACATGCCGATCGCCACCGCGATCGAGATGAAGCCGCCGGACGCCGCGATATAGGCGCCCTCGACGAAGATCGGCGGCGCATAGGCATCGTAAAAGTACCACCACCAGAAGAAGGCCGGCGGATAATAGATCGGCCAGCCGGCCAGCTCGAACCAAGGCGGGCCGAGTTGGGGCTGGAAGCCGAGCCGATAGGCCGTCCACTCTGTCGCCGCCCAGGTCGTGAAGAGCACGATCATGAAGACGGTGAGGATCTGGCCCCAGAGGATTTTGGTCGCCGACATGGCGGGGTCCTTTCTTGATTACGGGCTACAGGCCGAGGCTGCGTTTGCGGCCAAAACTCCAGTCGACCCCGCCATCGCCGCGGGCGACGCCGGAGACTTGCTGGCCAAGGTGCTTTTCGAGAGAGGGCGACCAGGGCACGAGTTGGAAGCCGAGGCCGTCGTCGATCATTGCGAAGCGGCCCGACGCGAGGGCGATGCGCTGCCGATAGGCGCCGGCGACATATTCCCCGGACCCCGCCTTTGCGAACGGGCGCCCGGTCTCGGCCGCGAGCTTCGCCCCGAGCGCATCGACCTCGCGCTGGCGCAACGTGTCGATGAGGTTGCGGGAGAAGATGACGCTGCGGCCATGGCGCTCAGCCAGGCGCTGCTCGATCAGATGTTCGGCGCGCCGGTCCATCGCGTCGCGCACCTCGGCGCCGAATCCGCCACCGCCAAGCGCCATGGGCTCGCGGGCTATCGCCTGCCGATCGAGCCAGGTCGCGCCGGTCGCGGTGACCTGGGCAGAGATGTCGAGATCCGAGCGGACGGCAAGCGCGACACGCCGCTGCCCCCGCGCGTCATCGAACTTGCGCAGTTCGACGATAGAACCCGGCGCGCTGTCTCCGGCGGCCTCGATGTCGGGCAGTTTGATGTGGTGGGTGCGGCCGTCGATCCCGTCGACCACAGCATAGGCCGTGCCCTTGAGTTCGTCGTCGAGACCTCGCGTCACCAGCCGGCCGACGATGGGATCGTTCAGGCTTTCGCCGGCGAGCACATAGCTTGCCGCGCCGCGTTCGATGCCGCGGTCGGTCAGCCCGCGGTGCATGCGCTTGATGATATCGCCGCGTTCGCCGAGCTCGCGCAGCGTTGCCTCCGCCTTTTCGGAGATCGTCCATTGACCGGGACCGATCTCGTCGGCGAGCCCGAGCCGTTCGAGCTTGCGCAGCCGCCCGACCTTCAGGGCATGGAATTCATCGGGCTGCCGGTCCGGATGCGGCGCGAGATCGACGATGCCGGTCCGGTAAGCGTCGCGCGCGAGCTGACGATCAAGATTGGTCCAGCGCTCGGACTCGACTTGGCGCTCGATGGTGCGACGGATGTCCAGATCGGTGCGCGGTCCCAGCTCCTGCGTAATGAGATCGCGCGCTCGGTCACGCATGCCTTCCTTGATGTAGTCGCGCGAGATCACGAGGTTCTCCCCGTCGTCGCGGACGCCGCGCATGATCACATGCACATGCGGATGCTCCGTGTTCCAGTGATCGACTGCGACCCAGTCGAGCCTCGTGCCGAGGTCCTTCTCCATCTGCCCGACCAGTTCACGGGTGAAGCCCTTGAGGTCCGCCATCTCAACCGCATCGTCGGGCGACACGATGAAGCGGAAATGGTGGCGGTCATCCTCGCACCGTTCCGCGAACGCCTTGGGATCGGCGTCATCCCCGCCGGGACCGAACAGCCGGGCCTTCTCTCCGTCCCGGGTCACGCCTTCGCGGCGGAGATAATTGAGATGGGTGCCGAGCGGCGCGTTGCGTCCGCCCTGGCGCACGACGCGGGCCTTGACGACGGCGCCCGGCGAGCGGGCGGTCAGCAGCCGATTGGCCTGCACCGCCGCGCGCTGGCCGCGGCCGAAGCGCGAGCGGTTGCCGGGCCCGATCCTTCCTTGCCGCGATACCGCGCCGCCGGCCTTCTGCGCGGCGGCGAGCGCCTGCGCGATGAACGGTCTGGCCTGCTGTGCGCGCGTCGAACGGATCCGACCTGGCCGGATACGGAAATCGTCCTCAGCGCTCATGGGCGTGGCCCCGCACATCGCGCAAAGCCGAGGAAATTGTTGGGAAAGCGCCGCGCGGGCAGGCTGCGCAGATCAGGCGCACATCGCGTAAACGCGCCATAACCTCTTGAAAAACCACAACCGCACAAGGCCGCACATCGCGGCCCTTTATCCTGCCATCGTGCGGTTGTGGTGACTGCTCTTCCCGCTTCTGACGCCAATTCCACGCCAGAACCCGACAATGCCGCAGGGAGTGCGAAGCCCATCATCGGGGCCCCCCACTATCGGCACGCGCCACGAACAGGCCATTCCATTGCGGTGCAGGCGGCGTTGGATCGCGCACCGACTCCGGCGCGGGTGGTGCAGTCGGATCGCTGTCGGTCCGCTGCCGATCGACACGCGGCCTGCTATCAACCTGCACGATGAACAACGGCGCGCGGGTCCAGGCAAGCGGATCGGCGGTCGCCACCGTCACAGGAGCAGCAAGATCGCCGCCGCCGACGATCGGTGCGAGAGAGGCGACATAGGCCCGCGTTTCGGCCGGCAACGCGCGACCGGTGGAGCGATATTCCTCGTAGCGCCCTGGACCGGCATTATAGGCCGCAAGAAAGCCAGGCGAACCGTAGCGATCGTGCATCTCGCGCAGATACGCAGCGCCGGCCATGATGTTGTCGCGTGGGTCGTATGGATCGCCGCCGAGACCATGTCGGGTGCGCAAATCGCCCCACGTCGCTGGCATGATCTGCATCAGCCCTATCGCGCCCTTGGGTGAGATCGCGCGCACATCACCACGGCTTTCGACGCGCATGACGGCCCGAATCCACGCTTCCGGAATGTCGAACCGGCGCGCGGCGTCAGCGATATGACCGGCATAGGGATCACGAGGTGTTGCGCGCTCCACCGACGCGTCTTGTGCGGCGGCCGGGACGATCGACGACAGGCCGGTGAACAGGCCGGAAAGGAGAAGGAAGACTGTGTGCCGGACGGTGGGAAACCGTCCGACGACAGCGCGATGGCGTCGGGCCGGCATCGCTCAGTCCCGCTCGCCGCGCTTGGGGGGACGGTTCCAGTGCAGGCCCCACGCCGATTTATCGTCGGCCGACTGAAACAGGTTAGCGCGGATCGGCTGCGGAAAGCACGGATCATCAAGCTGCAGCGCGACGTACTCTCCGGCCTTCTCGCCGGTGCGCTTCCAACCCGCGCCGAGTTCGGCTCGGGCTTCGTTGTTCATACTGTCGAAGACGTGCACGCGGAAATCCGGCGCATTCTCGGCATCGGACGGCTCGGCCGGAATGATGATGATGTCCTGGTGCAGCAGGAGTGTTTCCAAGTGGCCGATGAAGCCGCCATCGTCGCGGGTAAACTGACCGATCAGGGACATGATTGCCTCCGTGAATCTGCGGTGAGGTTGGGATTGGGCACGCCGTCACCGCGTCGGCGCGCGCCAGACGAAGCGGCCATCGCCGTCCTCGTCGGTGTAGAGAGGGATGGCCCGGCCGATCACGGCGGAGGTCGGCAGCGGGCCGAAGTAGCGGCCGTCGAGGCTGTCGCGGACCTGCCAGTTCATCAGGAACAACTCGCCCTCGGCGACGAGGCGGCAGCCCTGCCAGAAGGGCAGCGGATTGCCGCGACGATCCCGATCAAGTGCATCGCCCATCGGCACAGCGTCGACGGTGATAGTGAGGCCGGTCCTGCAAACCCGCTGCCCTGGAAGCGCTACGACACGTTTCACCAGCGGCACGCCGCGGGGCAGATAGCCGCCCTCGGCGAGGAAGCTCGCGAGCGGCTCGGGCGCATTCACGGCGACCAGATCGGTGACGTCCGGGGACTGGTCGGCTTCGATGGCGTAGAGCCCGATCGGCGTGCTGGCCGACGCGTTCCAGATCAGCTTCGGTGCGAAGGATACGAAGGACAGGATGCCGAGCAACGACACTGCGGCGGTGGTCGTGATGGCGTAGCCGAGCCGGGTCATGCGCCCATCCTCCGCGCCAGGAGGAAGGCGCGGTGGCGCTGCATCGTGTAGCCGCGCGGCGTCTCGCCGACGGCCAGGCGGTTGTGAACGTGTCGCCAGTAATCCGACGAGACATCGACGGGATCGATGCCGATCGCTTCGATCGCGTCGATCAGCTGGAGCATGCGCTCCACCTTCGGCCAGCCATCGACGCGCAGCAGGACGTCGCCGCCAGGCTTCACGGTCGGGATCGTCTGGCAGGGTTCGTCGGCACCGACCGCGCGCAGAATGTCGAGGCGGGAGAGCACGGTGCCATGCTCGTTCGCGGCCCAGCGCACCAGCGCGAAGGTCGTACCGGGAGGGAAGAAGAGAATGCGGCGGCGACGGTCGAGGACCTGTTCGCGCACCTCGCGGCCGAAGCGGATCCAGTGCTCGATCAGCTTCTCGATCCAGACGAGTTCGACCTGGGTGAGATATTCCGGCGGCGCGTGAAGAGCGCGGCCGGCGCGCGCGGATGCGGCGGCAAGGCCGGTCATCAGTCGTCTCCTTGGGATGGTGGGAATTCACGCTCGAACAGCGCGCGCAGCATGTCTGCGACCGTCTGACCGCGCTGGAAGGCCGCGATCTTGATCCGCCCGCGCATGTCGGCGGTCACGTCGATGGTCAGCCTGGCCGAGAAGTCGTCGGCGAGTTGCGGGCGCTGCGTCTGGCGATCGGTCGCTTTGATCCAGCTCTCCGGATCGCCAGGCCGGGATGCGAAGCCGCGCTTGGGGGATCGTTCGCTCATGCGCCGAGCCTCGCCACCTCGGCCGCGAACGCGGCGATCTCGCGCGCGCCCGGACAATCCTCGTCATGCTCGGCAGCGATCCGCCCGGTCTGCACGACATCGGCGAAGACGATGCGCTGGCCGATTGTCGTCGCGAGTAATGGCGGATCATGATCCGCGAGTGTCTCTGCGGTTTCGCGCGCCAACACAGTGCGCGCCGCGCAGCGGTTCAGCACGAAGCGAGCGGCAAGCTGCGGGCGGTAGATGCGCGCTTCGCCGAGTAGCGCCAGCATCTCGGCCGAGGCCCAGCCATCGAGCGGCGACGGCTGCACCGGGATCAGCACGAGATCGGCGGCGAGCAGCGCCGAGCGCATCAGGCTGGCGACGCGTGGCGGTCCGTCGATGACGACATGGTCGGCGTCACGCGCCAGCTCCGGCGCTTCGCGATGCAGGGTGTCGCGCGCCAGGCCGACGACGCCGAACAGCCGCTGCAATCCCTCCCGGCTGCGTTGCTGCGACCAGTCCAGCGCTGACCCTTGTGGATCGGCGTCGATCAGCGTGACGCGCTGCCCATGCCGAGCCCATTCACCGGCGAGATGCAGCGCCAGCGTCGTCTTGCCGACGCCGCCCTTCTGGTTGAGGAGCGCTACGATCATAACGGGCTCCCGGCGATCGGGGCCTCGTCCACACGGCGCGAAAAAGCAGGTTCCGTTAGAAAGATTCCGAAGGAATCTAGGTTAGGTAAGTTACGGGGCGCGCAAGAGACTGATTCAGCGCGATGAATCGGCGATTCCGGTCCCCGATAGCACGAGAGTCCGGTCCCCGATGGCACGACAGTGCCGGTCCCTGATAGCACGAGATGATTCACAGCTTATCCCCAGGGCGAGTTGACGAGCGGCGACGGCGGCGCGGGATGCCGAGCGCGTCGGGATCGGTTGGTACGAAGGACAGGATTTCGGGACCGCCGACGCATTGCTCGATGGTCAGGCGATAGCCCGGCAGCGGCTGGCGGCGGACGATGTCGCGCAGATCGTAGGCGAAGTGTTTGAGTGGCGAGAGACTGCCGGACTTGGCGTGGAGGTGGGGAAAGTCGAAGCTCCAGCCGAACTCTTGGCGACCGCCGTGCTTGCGCACCAGGCGATAGAGCCAGCGCTCCAGCCCGCCGGTGAGATCGAAGTATTTGCGGTCGATCGTCAGCACGAGCGCGTCGTCGAGGACCGCGCCGTAGAACCAGTCGGGGACGATCAGCTCGAGGCCGAGCGGGCGGCCCCGATGATCGGCGCGCTCCTTCCATTCGTTGATCCAGGAGAAGCGGTGCATCCGCCGCTCAGTCGGCTGGCGGATCGAGGTCGCGACGGTGGTCGATTGCAGCCGGTCGAGTGCGGCCTTCAGGCGGTCGTAGTCGCGAAGCGACACGCCGCGGCCGATGAAGTTCAGGATTTCATAGGGGGTGGTGGCCATCAGGCGCGACGGACGCAGGCCGACATCGCGTGCTTCGACGATCTGGGAGGCAGCCCAGATGAGGACATCGGCGTCCCAGATCGTGGCCATACCGTGTTCGGGCACGGCTTCGACACGGATCTTCACCGAGCCCGCATTGAAGTCGATCGGCGCCAGGCGTTTCGACTTGGCGAGCGAGAAGAACGGATAGGCCATGAGGTCCTGCGCGTCGCGGGGTGCGAGATCGCCGGGCAGCGCCCGGAACAGATCCAGCTGCGCGCGCTCCTCGCGATGGTGGGGGTGGGACGACATGGCCAGCCGTCTCAGCGCGGAAAGCGGCCGCCGGCGGTGGCGGACGAGGCGGTCTGGCGTTTGGCCGGCAGCACGGTGCCGCCGCGCGGGTCGGAGGTCGAGGTGACGAGACCGCGATCCGCCCAGGCCTGGAGGTCATCGACGGAATAGACCACGCGGCCGCCGAGCTTGCGGTAGATCGGACCGGTCCCGTAGGTCCGATGCTTCTCAAGGGTGCGTTCGGAAAGGCCGAGGAATCGCGCCGCCTCCTGCGTTCTCAGGTAGCGTGGCGGTAAATTGGCGGCTCTTTCGGCCATGATCGCACCTCCGTGGTCTCGCGGGCGGCCGCTTCGAATAAGCGGCGGGTTGCGAGCACGGTGGCGCGAAGACGGTGCCCCAGACGATGTCGAAGTAAGATGCTAAAATCGACACGCGAGCGGGTATCAGCGATCCCGGCGTGGGCGGCGCAGCAATGTCCGATAGCCGCCGCGAACCAGCTTCATGCCGTCGCGGGCGAGACGGATGGTGATCTCCCGGATCGGGTCGCCGACCCAGGATGCTGCGTCAATCTTGTGCTGGGGGAAGAGATGCTCGGCGACGGTGCGGTAGATGGCGCCGCTCTCGCGCGCGTCGATGGCGCGCAGCATCTGGCGGGCGCGCTGACGTCTTTGCGACGTCAGGCGTGGATCGGGCGGCACGCGCTTGCCGAACATAGCGTGCCAGAGGCGTTCGACCGCGGTCAGTCGGTCGGGCGTCAGCTCATCGAATATGATGAACGCGCCGACGGGGCGGGCATCATCGACGTTGAACAGGGCCACGTCGTGGGGCTCGCCGAGCAGTACGAGCCGGATCAGACCAGGATCATGCTCGATGGTGGCGTGGGCGTGCAGATCCTCAACGCTGAGGCGGAGATCTCCCGCCGGGTTCGCTCCGACGGTGAACGGGAGTGTCGCGGGATCGGTTTGCGGGGTCCAGAAGATCGGCTGGATGAGCGCCGAGTTGCGAGGGTCGGCGACGAAATCGCAAGCCCCATTGATCGGCGAACTCGCCCGCGACATCCTCGGTCAACCGCCCGACCGCTGCCAGTTCCTGATAGGATTTTCTGTATACAGGGTTACGACGCAGGAACTCCCAGGCGAGATCGCCGGGGGTCAACTTGTCGATATAGTCATAGGCGGCTTCGGACCGCCAGCTTTCATCCTCGGACATTCTCCACTGCCTCCGCGCAAGGTTGTGCAACGCGAGTTTTGCAGTGGATACGATTCCGGGTTGAACGGAGCGCGGGAAGAACGAAGTGGCCGCAACGTGATGCGGTTTACGCATCACCTCAGTGCAGACGGCCCTGGAGAAGCTGGCAAAAGCCGCTCTTCGTCATCCATTTCGCGCGATCGAGATGGCTGGTGTAGATGCGCTGAGCGCGCTCCGGTTCGGCCTTGGCATCGAGGCCGAAGAGGACTTCGACGACTTCACGCCAGTCGGCTTTTTCAGCGTCGGCATCCAGCAGCCGGACGTACAGCTTCAGATGCGCCTCGTCATAGGCGGTCAATGCCGCCCCCGACGGCGGCTGATCGAGAAAATCGTCTTTGGTCACAACATCCCCCGATCGCGAGATGTATCCAAACTGGAGGATATTGTTAACCGTGATTTGATCGGAATGAGGACGCAAGGCCTTGACGCGGGAAGAGGGGGCAACGCCGCGACCTGTCGAACGTCAGGTTTCCTTCTTCGCATCAACGAGCAGCACTCCCTTGCCCTGATCGGAGTTCAGGAAGACGATGCCGGCGCGTTCGAAAGCCCGTCTCACCTCATCGCGCGTGCTCTCGAAGACCTCGAGTCCACTGGGGGATTCGAGGCGCTTGAGCGCGGTCAATGAGACCCGGGCCTTGTCAGCGAGCGTCTCCTGTGTCCAACCCAGCAACGCGCGTGCGGCCCGAAATTGTCGGGCGGTGATCATACATGATCACCTCCCACACGGACCTACGCGTACGCCAAGACTACGACTATAATAGTCGTTCTTGGCAGTGCATTCCAGTCGGAAGTACATAGTTGGCCTCTGTCAGACCGCAAAAGTCGGCAACTGATTCGGTCGTCTCAAAGCCGAAGGCCCCGGCCTTCCGGCCGGGGCCTCGCGCGGCGCCTCAGTCGCCCCGGCGCCCGTTGGGACGGGACCAGATGAGCGAGAGGGTCTCGCCTTCCTCCTCGTCGAAGAGGTTAGCGTAGATCGGGGCGTTGAAGCTGGGATCGTCGAGCTTCAGGCCCAGATAGGCGCGCCCTTCGTTGGAGGTCTTGGACCAGGCGGCGCCGATCTCGGCGCGGCCCACGAAGACGCGGTGGCTCGGGGCGTTCTCACCCGTAGCGCGGGCCTCGGGGACGATGCGGACATTCTTGGTCTGGACGCTGAGGGTGACGATTTCGCCGGTGAACTCGTTGTTGCCGGTCTTCTTGAAGGTGCCGATGGTCGCCATGGTAGTTCTCCTTGAACTCTGTTCCGAGTCCGCACCATTGCGGCCTCGATGGCGATCGAGAGGCCGGAGGCGATTGACGGCGCACCCCGCAGGGGCCTGACAGCAAAGGAGGAGCTTTCTTGCTTCGCGAGGAATGACGGCGCAGCCGGCAGGGGAAGAAAGTTTCGACGCCGCTGTTGCGGCATAGGCGATCGAGGCGCAGCCGACCTTCGGCCAGATCAGCCCATTGAAGAGGCCGTTTTGGAGCGGTCGACATGACAGAGACGCATCACAGGAGAACTTGGCGACCATACCGACCGATGGACCGTAGCGACGTCTGACACCGCGGGCCAAACCAGCTCCGCCAGACGCTACGTTCCGCCGATTCCTGCCCGTCGCCCACGAGATCGCCCCCTCCCGGCACTCGCACCGTCTGCGCGCTGTCACGGCATTGCCACCGGCGCCGTCACCGATGGCATGGCGCGTCAGTTGGGTTAACCGTCGATCCGGTCAGCGCGATTGCAAACGAGCCTGGCGACGAGGAAGGCGCGACCGCTAAGACATCACTTGACCATCCCGCCGCCGCCGGCACCGATGTCAGGTTCGCACGATGGCCTGCCCAGTTGGCCCGGGCGTGGCCATGGCCGTCACCCGGATCAGCGCCGTGACGCCAACGGCGATTGCGCCGATAACTGAGAAGATGAGCTGCCAGGTGTCGGAGGGCATGGTGTGTTTCACGATGCCATGCGTCGCGTGGTAGCCGGCAAGCGCCGCGGGCGCGACGAAGGCGAGTGCGATCGCGAGCCGTATCCAGAGCGGTCGGATGAAGGCGAGCAGGAACTGCCCCAGGCCGAGTGTGAGTGCGGCAGCGACAAGGCCGACGAGGATTGCGCCGAGCCAGCCGGCGCCGGTCTGATAGGCCCATGTCCCGACGCTGACGCCGGCAAAGAACGGCAGCGCGAAGACAGCCAGCGTGAACAGCAACCAGCAGAGAATGCCAATCGCCGCGATGCTGGAGAGGATGCCGATGAAGATCATGGTGGTGTTCTCCGTGAGATAAAGGTCTGACGGTTGCGCCTCCACCACCACCACGGCGCGTTGATAGTATAGGCGAAGAGAAGGCAGGGCGGGAGCGGAAATCCCGTAGGACTTCCGCTTGCGGCTCTGTCGCCTTGCCCGCGGTCAGCGGGCGAAGGGATCGATCTCGTGAACGATCGCGGCGAGTTCGCCGTCATATTCGCCGGCGGGCATGACGCCCATGGTGCCGTCGCCGGCCTGGAAGATGACGATGGAGACCATGAGGGTGGTGGCGAGGCTGAAGGCGAAGGCGTGAGCTTGATTGAGGGACATGTGACCGGCTCCTGTCTTGGAGGCGGGAGACCATCTCCCGCGCGACAGTCGCCCGATGTGGACTTGCCCTTATTTAGTGGAGAGGTTCTGTCACTAATTTACGGTTTATCATCTCGAACTTGATCGGTGATT
>NZ_VEWK01000014.1 GCF_006376675.1 Brucella pecoris | reverse complement strand
AATTCTCGCTGCTTCAATTCTAAGTCTCCTGTCAGTCTTGTCTAACAGAAGCCCTCCATTTTTGAAGGGGAAGTCCATTCTCCGCCTTTCCGGTTTTCAGGAACGTCACGCCGCCTGCCGTTCGTCGTCGGCCGCATCGACATCGGCGCCCGGCAGGAACCCCAGCAGCCAGTCGGCCGCCTTGCTCGCCTGAGAAGCGGCGCGCACGATGGCGCGATTGTCCTCGCGCAGCACCTGGAGCCAGGAGCCGATATAGTCGGCATGGCGGACGGTGGGCGTAATGCCGAGCGAGGCGCAGCAGAAGGCCGCGTTGATCTCCGCGACCAACTCCTCGAAGGCATATTTCTTCGAGCCGAAGGAACCCGAGAAGTCGCGGTTCATGCGTGAGGGGTGACCCGTGGCGTGTCCCAGCTCGTGCAGGGCCGTCCTGTGCCAATTGATCGGCTCGAAATACGCATGGGGCGGCGGCACCTGCACATAGTCATGCGCCGGCACATAGAAGGCGCGGTCCCCGCCGATGCGGAAGTCAATGCCAGTTGCCCGGATCAGGGCCTCGACCTGCGGTTCCATGATACCGGGCGGAGGCGGCGGAGCAACAACGGCGATCTCCTCCGGCAGGCCGTCACATTGCGCCGCATTGAAGACCGTGAAGCGCTTGAGGAACGGGATTGCGGCGGCTTCCTCGCCGGTTTCGCGAGCGCGGCGCTTTTCATCTTCCGGCGTGAAGCGGTCGGCATAGACGACGGTGGTGCCGCGTTCGCCCCGGCGGACATTGCCGCCAAACGATAGGGCCTCGCGGAAGGTGAGCCAACTCTGGCCGGGGAAGCCGTGCTGGATCACCGCGCCCCAGAGGATCAGCACATTGATCCCAGAATAGTGCCGCCCGGTTGCGGCGTTCCTCGGCATGGCGAGGGGCGCCTTAGCCGTGGACGTGCCCCAAGGCTGGACCCAGGGGAAGCGACCTGCCTCCAGCTCGGCGATGATCTTGTTGGTGATGTCGTCGTATAGGCTCGCGCGGTCGGAGCCGGCACGCCCGTTGTGGTCATTCCTGAACATCGCGGTTCTCCACGACGGGCGCCGGAGACCTTCTCCAGCCACCAACCCGTCACGGAAATTCCGTCAGCACTCTCCCTCTCAGGGGCGTTGCGGGTCTTCCCGCAGAAGGGGTCGGTCGAGACTGCAGGCTCGATCGCAGGGAAAGGCCTTCCCCCAACAGGTTTCTCTTTCAGACCGATGATCGACCCTAGAATCCGGCCCTGCTAAATTCATGCTTGTCCGGCTTCAACCGGTGCAACATTCGTCGCGCAACATGAGACGGAACATGCTGGTGCATGGCCATCAGGTCGTCGCGGTGGCAATACCGCAGACGCTTTCCACTTCCGCACGGGCATGGCCAGTGACCTTTGGGCCAGACCTGGGAGAGCAACCGCAGGTGATAGAGCAGGCTTTTTCGCCGGTTTGGAATTCCCAGCGCATCCGCGTAGGCCTCTTCGAGACCCGGCGTCCCATGCGCCCTTTCGCCAAACGGCCATTTCCCGGTCTTCTCGAACCAGAACTGCCCGAGAAAATACTCATTAAGCGGGCCATTCAGGAAATTACTGAAAGAGTGGTCCTTGACCATGACCAACCAATTTTCCCAAACCGTAACACAGCAATCGCCATCGGGATTGATGTGGCGATCGGGGTTTCGCGGAATCCGGCCGCCGACCTCGAAAACGCGCGGCTCGAAACGGGGATAATGGTCGGTTAGCTCTATTTTGATGTAAAATTCGGCGATGGGCCCGTCCGGTGCCGAAACGACATCCTTCTCAAATACGAGATAGGTGCCCTCGACATTGATCGATTGACCGTCAGCCGAGGCGTGAAGCTTCGGCTGGTCAAAGGCAATGGCGCTCCTGACTTCCTCCAGCGTGAGCAATTTCGTGGACCGGTTATGCTCTCGCCCAAGGCTTGGATTGCGATCCCGTGCGATTGATCTGTTCGACGGCGCGCTCGGCGCGCTCCATGTCCTCTATGCGGGAGGCATCCGTTGCAATGGCCGGGGCCGCGAGGCCAGCAGCAGCAACGGGCAGCATCGCTGCGATGGTGTGGTCGACGAGCTTGGGACCAAGATGCTCGCGGAGCAGTTCGGGCATCTTGTCGAACGTATTGGCCCGCAGATAGAGCGCAAAATCCTGCCGGGCCTGATTGAGCCAGCGGTAGAAATTGTCTCGCTTTTTGCGCTCTTCCGCCCATTTGTCCGCGAAGTTTTCGGCTGGGTTGACGGGGTTGACCACCCAGGCGATGCCGCTGCGATCCTCGATATAGCGGTCCATACCGGTCAGAATGCTTTGCAGCGCCGTCGAGATGGTGGCTTCCTCGTTATAGGCATGGGCCGCCAGCGTCGTAATGATGATCGAGATCGGCTTATGTTCGCAGTCATCGGCAAACATGCAGTCGCGATGCCGCTTCAGAAGCTGGATCGAGCGCTGCAGCGGTGTCTTGACCTTGTAGTCGGGGATGTCGTCAACGCTGGCGGTGATCCGCTCGCGCTTTGCCAGCGCGTGCTTGGCCTCGATCAGACGCACCTGCATCCGACTGCGGAACCAGGCCGCAAAACCGGTCGGATTGCTCTGAGGCCAATCTTCGGTCGGCTGATCATAGTGCGGCTGGGTCGTGTCGGTGATCGCGATGGCATGGCCACTCAGCGCCCCATCATGCGCGAGCGCACGATACCCCTGCTCAAAGAGCTTAGTCTGAAAGCGGTGTGCGTCCGGCAGGGCAGGCAAAATATCCATGTGGAACTGCGCGCCGGCAGCGTAGTTCAGCCTCCAGCAGCGGCGATGCTCCTCAGGATCCGACATGCTGTGTGCCTGGGCGTACAGCGCGATCTCATAGCCGACGGCTTCCTTCAGGCTCTTTTGCGTGAACTCGGCCTTGGAGCCTTCAAGCCGGCACACGAGATCGACATCATATTCCTCAGCATCGGTGAACGGTCGCGTCACCGTGCCTAGCAGGAAGGAACCCTGCGGCGAAATCGCCGGATCATACTCGGCGATGGTGGACTCCGGCCGGTCAAGCCAGTTGCCGATCGCTTCGTAACGGCTTTTCGCCTCTTCGAATTTAGACGGGGGAATATCGAGTGCCTCCGCCATCGCTTCGAGGACATCGTCGTGCGTCGTCGCAAATCTCTTGTCATGCACAGTCATGGCATCACCTGTAATGAGGGACGAATTCCTCGGCCGGCTTGGCGAAGAATTGCGGTTGAAGGATAGGTTTCTGAATGCGCGCCTCGGCGAAGGCCCGGTCTTTCAGGCTGCGGATTCGGCTTGTGTCATCGAGGGAGTAGAACCCGTCCGGCACCGGCTGGGAGACGCGATAGATGGCGCGCCGCTCATGCGGATCGCCCGTGAGAATTTGAGCGATGCCAAGCGAGCCATGCGACTGGCCGGCCATGAACAGACTGGCGAGTTGAGGCGCAAGCCTGGCCGCGCCGTAGGCTTCACGAACGACCTTGATGTCTTCGAGGCAACCGATGCTGAGGACCCGAATATCTTCCGCCGGCCAGCCCAACGTCGCTATTGCTTCCACGACGGCGATGCCGGTCGGATTGTTGGCCCAGAGCCCGCCATCGACCAGCCCAACATCATTGGCTGTGACGTGCTGCGCGAAGTATGTCGGCGCGGCAGCGGTGGCCATCGCCGCATCGATCGCAAGTTCCTTGTAGTCGGTCCTGAGGCGCGGATGATGGGCGGTCTTAAAGATGTAGACGCCTTGCGTCTGGGGATGCCAGGCGGGGATCACCAGACGAGTGCGGGCGTCGCCGAGTTTGCGATCCCCCAGCACGTCATAGAGCGCGTCGTGCAGGGGTTGCGGACTATACTTTGGTCCCCAAAGCAGCCAGCGCCCGGTCCGAAAACGCCGGCCGAGCCAACCCGCGACGCCGCCGCGCGTCTGCGCGAAGATTGCCGGCCCCTTGTCCTCGTAGAGCTTGAGAATGTCTGCCGCGGGCAACCCAAGCGCCAGTCCGATGGCTATGATGCCGCCGGTGGAGGTGCCGGAGATCAGGTCGAAATAGCGACCGATCGGCTGGCCGAGATCCTGTTCGAGATTGGCCAAGAACGCCGCCGGGAAGGTGCCGCGAATGCCGCCTCCGTCGATTGTCAGGATCCGTTTCAATGTCGTGGCCTCCCGCCCGCGCCTAGTGCTTCTTGTCGCGCGGCGGATTCGGGTCATTGCCGGGCGGCACGGTGTCGGAGTCGCGCCAGCGGCCATCACGCCCCTGGATACGGACCTCGCCACCACCGAGGTTGCGAACCGTCTGCTTAGCTGCCTGTTCGGCTGCACGCTGTGTGGAATGAACGCTGCTTGCGCGCTCGCCGCTGGGCGCCTTCACGGCCCAACCCTTGGGGTGCTTGGTGACGTACCTGTCGGCCATTTGGAATCTCCTTCATTGTTGACTCGACGACAGGATGCATATATCAACTATACGGATCGGATGTCAATGTCCGTATAGTTTCTAGCCTGATATGAGGATCGCGAGTGCGCTGGGGTGTCGAACAAAGACTTGAGTTCATTGAGTTCCGCCTGTTCTGGGAGGGCTCAATCAATCGCGCCGATATCGTGGATTTTTTCGGCGTCTCAGTTCCTCAGGCATCGAAGGATCTGACGCTCTATCAAGAGCGGGCGCCGGGAAACGTGGAGTATGACACGCGCGCCAAGCGCTATGTTGCCGCCGAGAAGTTTGTCCTGCGCTTCAACGACCCTGATCCGTATGTCTATCTGGCCCAGCTCCGTTCGGTGGCCGAGGGCACCGTGCCCGCCCACGATTCTTGGATCGCCACGGTCCCCATGGCCGACGTCGCGCTGACCCCGAAACGGGACATCGGCATGGAGGTCTTGCGCAGAATCCTCGATGCCGTGCGCGATGGTGTCTCCGTGGACATCTTCTACCAGTCGATGAACCGTGTACGCCCGGATCCAATCTGGCGCCGGATCACGCCGCATGCCTTCGGCTATGACGGTTTCCGTTGGCATACCCGCGCCTATTGTCATCTTGAGCACAAGTTCAAAGACTTCCTCCTGCCTCGCATATTGGAGGTGGGAGACAAGGGGAAGCCGGGCGCGACCGGCGAGCAGGACTGGCTCTGGAACAATTATTTCGATGTCATGATCGGACCGCATCCCGATCTGACCGTGAGCCAGCAGAAAGTTGTCGCCAAGGATTACGGGTTTGAGCACGGCAACGGCGTCCTTTCTGTCCGCTACGCAATGCTCTTCTATGTTCTCAAACGACTTGGACTGCTTAATGATGCTGCCAAGCAGAGCGCTCGCACACAGCATATTGTAACAATAAACCGCAAAGAAACTGAAGCCGCGCTTGAGAAGGCGGAACTTCAGTTATGACGGCATGGGGGAGCCAGGACTGATGGGGGCAAGGCTAGAGGATATCAAGAACGGGGCGTCGGTTCGCGGCATTGCGTCCGCGCAGCCGGCTGAGGTGGTGTCGGTCGACTGGATCGGCGACCAGGCGATCAACGTCGTTTACCGTAATCACAACGGGACCGTTGCTGAAGCGGTTCTCTACCGAGATGACGAGCATCGCCTGGAGGTCGAGCAAAACGGACGGCCATGGTCGTTCGACGCCGATGGCGCGTTGCTGCGCTTGGTGACTGAGGCCAATCGCATTAAGCTCGCGCATTATTTCGATCCGTATCTCGCGATCCACACCAGTCTTGTTGAACCGCTGCCGCATCAGATTTCAGCGGTCTATGGTGAGATGTTGCCGCGCCAACCCCTGCGTTTTCTGCTTGCGGACGATCCAGGCGCCGGCAAGACGATCATGGCTGGCCTGCTCATCAAGGAACTCATCGCGCGCAGCGACCTGGAGCGTTGTCTCGTGGTCGCGCCCGGCAGCCTGGTCGAGCAGTGGCAGGACGAACTCGGCCAGAAATTCAATCTCGAGTTCGACATCCTCACCCGCGACATGATCGAGACGTCGCGGTCGGGCAATCCGTTCAATGATCGCGATCGGCTGATCGTTCGTCTCGACGTGCTGGCGCGCAATGAAGAGCTGCAGGAAAAGCTCATGAGCGCGCGCGAGTGGGATCTGATCATTTGCGATGAAGCGCATCGCATGTCCGCGACCTATTTCGGCGGCGAGGTCAAATATACACGGCGCTATCAGGTCGGCCAGAAGCTCGGCCAGGTCTGCCGGCATCTTCTGCTTATGTCGGCGACGCCGCACAACGGCAAGGAAGAGGATTTTCAGCTTTTCATGGCGCTGCTCGACGGGGATCGTTTCGAGGGACGGTTCCGCGACGGCGTTCATTATGCCGACACAGAAGACATGATGCGGCGCCTGACCAAGGAGGAATTGCTCAAGTTCGACGGCCGGCCCCTCTTTCCCGAGCGCCGCGCGCGCACGGTCAAATACCAGCTCTCGGACGGCGAGGCCGCGCTCTATGCCGCCGTTACCGAATATGTCCGTACCGAGATGAACCGTGTGCTGCGCTTCGCCGAGGGCGACGGCAAAAAGCGCAACAATGTCGGGTTCGCGTTGCAGATTCTACAGCGGCGGCTCGCTTCGTCGCCGGCCGCCATCTACCAATCGCTGAAGCGCCGCCGGGAGCGGTTGGAGACCGAGCTGGGTGAGGCGCGTCTTGCCACCAAAGGAAAACGGGCCGGGATCGCAGAGCCATCGGTCAATGCGGACGTGCTCGGCAACATCGATGAATATGGCCAGGAGGAGATCGACGAGCTCGAAGAGCTGATCTCGACGGGCGCAACCACAGCCGAGACGGTCGAGCAGCTCGCGCTGGAAGTCGAGACGCTGAAGGGTCTGGAGTCGATGGCTTTGGGCGTTCTGCGCTCCGGCGTCGATACGAAATGGACCCAGCTCAATCGCATTCTCGACGACGATCTGATGGTCGACGCGGCTGGCAATCGTCGCAAGCTGATCATCTTTACCGAGCCCAAAGACACGCTCCATTACCTGCTCGACAAGGTACGGGCGCGCCTCGGCAATCCCGAGGCGGTGGATGTGATTCATGGCGGCGTGTCGCGCGAGGAGCGCCGTAAGGTGATCGAGCGCTTCATGCAGGACAAGGATCTGCTCGTCCTGATCGCCAATGATGCTGCCGGCGAAGGTGTGAATCTTCAGCGCGGCCATCTGATGGTCAACTACGATCTGCCTTGGAATCCCAACAAGATCGAGCAGCGCTTCGGCCGCATCCACCGCATCGGTCAGACCGAGGTTTGTCACCTGTGGAATCTCGTCGCCGCCGACACACGCGAGGGCGAGGTCTATGGCCGCCTCCTCGAAAAGCTGGAGGCGGCACGGGAAGCGCTGGGCGGCCGCGTCTATGACGTGCTTGGTGAACTCTTCGAGGGCACAGCCCTGAGAGACCTTCTCTTCCAGGCGATTCAATATGGCGAGCAGGAGGATGTGAAGGCGCGGCTCTTCCAACAGGTTGATGGCGCGGTCGATCAGACGCATCTGCTCGAACTGCTCCGACGGCGCGCGCTTACCAACGACACCATGCCCGAGGCCAGGGTCGAGGAACTGCGGCTCGAGATGGAGCGGGCAGAAGCGCTGCGGCTTCAGCCACACCACATCCAGAGCTTCTTCGTCGAAGCGTTCCAGCAGCTCGGCGGCCGTCTCAAGCGCCGCGAGGAAGGACGTTGGGAGGTAACCCATGTCCCGGTACGCATCCGCGAGCGCGATCGCCAGATCGGCACCGGCGCGCCAATCCAGAAGCAGTATGAGCGGATATGCTTTGAGAAGAGTCTGATCAACCAGCAGCCCGTTGCGGCTTTCGTGTGCCCCGGACACCCGCTGCTGGAAGCCGTGATCAGCCTCATCCGCGAGCAGTATGAGCAGATCATGCGTCAGGGCGCGATCCTGGTCGATGAAACCGATCCAGGCGACGCGCTCTCGGCCGTCTTCCTTCTGGAGCATACTGTTCAGGACGGCCGCACGACGAGCGCCGGCAAGCCGCATGTGATTTCGCAGCGGCTCCAGTTCGCTGCGATCGACAAGGCTGGCAAGGTGGTCAATGCCGGCATCGCGCCGCACCTTAACCTTCGCCCGGCCAAGGCCGAGGAGATCGACGCCGTCCGTGACCTACTCGACGAGAGCTGGCTGACGAGCGAGCTGGAGAAGACGGCCATTCGCTTCGCCACGGTGGAGCTGGCGCAGGGGCATGTCGCGGAAGTTAAGGCGCGTCGCCTGCCTGAAATCGAGAAGGTCGAGCGTGAGGTCCGCGCTCGGCTCAAGAAGGAGATCAATTACTGGGACTCGCGAGCATTCGAACTGAAGGAGGAAGAGAAGGCCGGCAAGAAGACGCGGCTCAATTGGCAGAACGCCCAGCGCCGGGCAGAGGATCTGGCCGAGCGCCAGAAGCGCCGGATGGATCAGCTTGAACAGGAGCGTTTCGTATCGTCGCAGCCGCCGCGTGTGCGCGGCGGAATGGTGGTCATTCCGCGCGGTCTTCTGGATGCGCGTCAGGCACCGAGCATCCCGAGCCATTTCGCGGAGGATCCTGCGGCTCGAAAAGTCATCGAGCTCGCCGCGATGGAAGCGGTCATGGCGGCGGAGCGCGGCTTGGGGCATGCGCCCGTCGATGTTTCCGCTCAGAAGATCGGATACGACATCGCCTCGCACGATCCGAAGTCAGGTCATCTGCGTTTCATCGAGGTAAAGGGCCGCGTCGACGGAGCGGACTCCGTGATGATCACACGGCAGGAGGTCATCACCTCGCTGCACGAGCCGGAGAAGTTCATTCTGGCCGTTGTCCCGGTCACCGGCGGCTTCGCCCATGAGCCGCGCTATGTGCGCGGCCCTCTTGTCGAGCGTGAGCCATCCTTTCTCGAAACGGCGATTCAGTTCCACCTGCCGCGCCTGCTCGAGCGTGCGGAGGCGCCGCGATGAGAGTCACCAAAGGACTGATCATCGCCGATCCCTGGATTGGCTACGTTCTTGGCGGGACCAAAGACTGGGAAATGCGCGCGTCGGGGGCGTCGCATCGCGGCTGGTTCGGTCTGATCCGTAAAGGCACCGGGGCGGTCTATGGTGTGGCGAGGTTGATCGAGGTCGGCGCGCCGCTAGCGCCAGCGGAGATGATCGCCACTTTTGAACATCACCGCATTCCCGAGGACATGATCCGCTCGGGCGAAGTCGCGAAATGGAACACGCCCTGGAAGCTGGCCGATGTGCGTCGGCTCGACCGTCCGGTTCCCTACCGGCACAAGAGTGGAGCCGTGACCTGGGTCGAGTTGGACGACGCGGCCATCGCTGGGATTGCCAGCCAGTTCGAAGCCGAGGCCACGGCCACCAATCCGGCAATGCCGATGGCCGCAGCTTCGCGTCGTGATCGGTTCGGCAGCGCCGAAACGGTGAAAGTCGATGTCTCCCAGCGCGGCCAAAAGCTGCATATCGACATTGAGCGGGATGACGGGAAGCCAGGCGTTGCCGCACCGGCAGGCATGAGCCCATCGGCTGCGACAGTTCAGGCCGCACGGCCGCTGAAGCGACCGGCAACCGCCGCTTCGCGGTCAGCGGCGGGACGTGTGGTCGGTGAAGTGGAGATCACCGACGGGAACATCACGAATAACCACATCTATCTGCGCTCGTTCTTCGACCGCTTTCCGGCCGATGCCATAGGCGGTTCCAACAAGGCGACGCGGGCCAAGCGCGACCTGACGATCGATTGGGGCGGCGGCGAGCCGGTCCAGACCGATCTCGACGGCCAGAAGAAATTCTTCCGAGCGCGAGGTTGGATCGGCGCCTTTTATCAATTGCATCGCGCCCGGACCGGGGATCGCGTCGTGGTCGAGGAGGTCGCCCCCTATCGCTATCGCGTCAGCCTCAAGCGTTACGGATTGCAAGGGAGGGCATCGTGATGGAGATCAAGGATTTCGCCATTCTTGCCCCGGTCCCGCTAGAACATCTTCAGTCCGGCGTCGATATCGCGCAAAAGTCCGGCTTCGTCGCTTTTGGTTCGCGCAAGTGGGAGTTGTTCCGCCAGGTCGACGAACTGCGTGGCGGCGCGCGCGTTCCGGTCCTGATCTATCCCTCGCACGAGGATGTGCCTGCCAAGGACAGTTTCATCGTGTCGTGGGTCGGCTGGTACGTCGGCAGCGAGGAAAGCGGCAACGGCAAACATTCCCAGGGCATGGCACATCGTCCGCCGACGACAGGCCAATATGCCTCGGACAACCGGGGGCATTGGGCGGTATTCTGGCATGTACGCGACCTCCGTGAGCTGCCTGCAGCGCAACGCTTGCCGATTTCCGCCATCCAGACGGTCAAGGGCGGTTGGCGCAAGAGCGCCCCGCCGCGCGGACCCGAGCTGGTTGCCATGCCATCGGCGCTGGAGTTGCCGCTGTGACCGTGGAGAGCCAAATAGCTGCCGCGGTCGTCGGCCCGCCAAGCTACTTTCATTCGATTCAAGATCGCGCAGCCAAACGTTGGGACCAGCTCGAGGCAGACCCAGAGCTTGCCGGCCCGTGGCACCAGCTCTTCAAGCAGGTGCAGAGCCCGCGCCATATCCTCTCCGAGCTGCTCCAGAATGCCGACGATGCCGGCGCCAGCGAAGCGCGTGTATCGATCGAGAATGATCGCTTTGTGTTCGAGCACAATGGCGAGGACTTCATCGAGGCCCATTTCGCGTCGATCTGCCGTTTCGGCTATTCGAACAAGCGCGCGCTCCACACGATCGGGTTTCGCGGTATCGGGTTCAAGAGCACCTTCAGCCTCGGCGATCGGGTGGAGCTCTTCACACCGAGTTTGGCGGTCGCCTTTGAGCGTAGCCGGTTTACGGAGCCGCATTGGATCGACGGCAGGCAGCCTACGGCCGGGACTACGCGGGTCGAAGTGGCCATTGCCGATGCCTTGCTGCGCCGGGAGGTCGAGAAGAATCTCGATGAATGGCTGAAGAGCCCGGTATCGCTGCTTTTCTTCAAGCGGATCCGCCGATTACAGATCGGCGACAAGGTGGTGCATTGGCAGAGTCTTGGCCCTGGTCCGATTGCCGATAGCGAATGGATGGCGCTCGACGACAAGGCCGACGATCCCTTCCTGCTCGTGCGGTCGGCCGAAGAGGCCTTTCCCGACGAGGCGCTCGATGAGATCCGCAAGGAGCGAATGCTCGGCGCGGAAGATGGTGGAGATTTCCCGCCCTGCCGGGTCGAGATCGTGCTGGGTGCGAAAGGCCGACTCTATGTCGTGCTGCCGACTGGCGTAGAAACGACACTCCCGTTCGCATGCAATGCACCGTTTATCCAGGATCCGGCGCGTCTCAAGATCAAGGACCCGGAGACATCGCCAACGAACCGTTGGCTCTTGAAGCGCGCGGGCGAACTCGCAGCCAAGGCGATGGTTGAGTGGCTCGAACAGTCTCAAACCGGCACTTCGGATCGGGCGGCGGCCTATCGTCTACTTCCCGACGTCGACCGGGAGGCAAGCACGCTTGAGGGTGCCTGCGCAGCCATCGCCGAGCTGGCTTTCGCGGATGCGATCGATGGCAAACGGATCTTGCTGACCGATGATGGCGATCTGGTTGCCGCGGAAGCGGCGATCATCATTCCTCTGCCGATCTTCGACATCTGGTCGGCCGAACAGGCGATGGCATTGTTGGACGAGAAGTCTCGTCCGGCTTTGTGCCGGCATGTGGCGATCGCGGACCGAACCAAGCTGATCAACTGGAACATGCTTGAGGAGTTCTCGAAGGATGATCTATTAGATCGACTGCGGGACCGGCATCTGCCTCGTCCCTCCTCCTGGCGGCATCTGCTGAACCTTTGGGCCTACATTGCGCCCGAGGTGACGGGTTGGCAGTGCCACGACGCCGATTGCCTTCGCATCGTTCCTGTTCAGGGCAAGGAAGTGCTCTATTCTGCATCTGAAGTGGTGCGGCTGGGCGAGAAGAAGCTGCTCCAGTCGGATGAGGACTGGGAGTTTCTCGCACAGCACTTGATCGTTCTCAATCAAAACTGGACGCGCTTTCTAGCGGAGCAACGCCGCGACAAAGGCGAACCGGCTGGCGGACGAGGGGATGGCGTCGAGGCTGCTTTTGCGGTTCTAGACGAGATCGGGCTCGATGGGACCAGTGACGTCAACGCGGTTGTCGAGCGGGTGGCGGCCGATTTTTTTGGCTCTGGAGATATCAAGCTGGCCGAATGTGTTCAGCTTGCCCAGATCGCGGCAAAGCTAGGCGCGACGGTTGGAGACGCTTTCCGCTTCGCCTGCGCCGACAAGAAGCTTCGGCCCGTTTCAAAGACCATCTTGTTTGATGACAGCGGGGCGCTCGATGAGCTCCTGCCGCCAGCGCTGAAGCAGACCCAGCTCTTACATTCTGAATATGTCTCTGAGTTTCGGTCATGCTCGAAGGAGGATTGGCTTCAATGGGTCTCGTCTAGCAAGGCGGGCCTGAAATCGTTTCCGCCACTGGTTGAGATGCGCACCCTTTCCGGGAGGCAGCGCTCTCTTGAAGACGAGCTGAAGAGGCGCGGCTTCGCTGGCCGTATCGAGTTTCGCTACAAGGATCCGTGGTTCTACATCGTTGATTGGGATTTCGAGTCTGATGTATGGGCCTATTGGAACCGCCTCGCAAAGGATGACCCCACAATATGGGTTGCCGTCGCTGAGAAGCTCCTTTCCGAAAAGAGCGATTTCTGGTCGCCAAAGATGTCTGCTCGTGTTGTCGAGGAGGCGTCCAACGGGAATCAAAGAACGGTTCTGCGTCGAGATATTAGACCCATGTGGGCCTTTCGGCTTAGCGATTTGCCGTGCCTGCGCGACGCCCGCGGTTACGTTCAAAAGCCGATAGACCTGCTGAGACGAACTCCCGAGACGGAGGCATTGCTCGACGTCGAATCCTTCGTCCATGGTCTGTTCGACCGGGAAACGACGCGGCCACTGCTCGATCTGCTCGGCGTCCGCAGCACGCCGAGCGGGCCAGGCCGATTGCTCGACCGGCTGCGCGCGCTTGCGAAATCGGACAAGGCCCCGGCTCATGAGATCGAGAAATGGTATCGCCGTCTCGACCAGATGTTTGACGGTGCTTCCACGGTGGACGCGCAGAGTATCAGGGACGCTTTCAGGGCTGAGAAACTGATCCTCGCGCAGGACGGGACTTGGGTAACATCGAGCGGTGTCTTCCTGGCCGGAGACGAGGAGGATGTTCCAGGCGCAGCGGTTGTCCGCGCCTCTGTGCTCGATCTCAGCCTGTGGCATCGCATCGGCGTGGCCGATCGTCCCTCAGCCGACTTGGCGCTGCAATGGCTCGGTACATTGGCTTCGGGGAAGGCACTGTCGGCCGACGACGCCCGCCGTGTTCGTACGCTGCTGGTCCGATACCCGATCCGCATCTGGGAAGAGTGCGGCCATTGGGTGAACCTACTGGGCGAATGGGTGCCGGCTGACAGGCTCGCCTACGCGCTAAGCATGCCAACCCTGTTCCGATGGAGTCACCTGCACGATTGGGTCAAGCGCAAGACAGCCGACCTTCAACGCTTGCAGGCGGAGACCGTACAGGCGCTGCCGTTCTCTGCGCTTCCAGCGCTGTCGGACCTGGTCGAGGAACAATTTAACCAGCCATCACTGTTGGCTGCGATGGAAGAGCGCCACAACTGGCTGTCGGCGTTCGGAACGCAGCTTGGACGGATCGAGCTTGCCGGTCCTGACGATACCGAGCGGGTGCGAGCACTGGCGGAAGCGATCGCGGCAACGAGCTGGGTCCAGACGCCCAAGCTGGAGGTCATTCCCTATCTCGATGGCGTGCCCGCTGGCACGGCACGGCTCACGGACATCCTGTGGCTTGACGGAAAGCTGTTCGTCAGCCCGCTATCGAAGGCCAAACTCGCGAAGCGTGTGCCCGAGGAGATCGGCAAGAGCCTGAGCGCTGATATTCGCGCGGCTCTAGCCTATGCTTTTGAACGGTCACCCGAAGATATCAGGGCGTATCTCGAAGAGAATTTCACGCTTGGCCCTGAGCAGAAAACGACGACGCCGGAGACCGCTGGTGCACCGGATATTTCGTCGGCGGAGGATGTGATCGAAGACGATTTCTCGGATACCAGCGACCGGGCGGGAGACGCTGGCGCTGATCTCCCCGGCATCGGACTGGAGTTGTCCGAAGATGACGAGCCAGCAGAACCGACCAAGCCTGAGCCGCCGCAGGATCAGCCCGATGAAGGCCTGCTAGCGGAACCAGTCAAAGTCAGTCAGTCGCGCCCTCGGGCGAAACCGCCACGATCTAGCGTCATGGCGCGCTTCGCGTTGACCCAAGGTTATAAGGCGGATGGCGATGATCGCTTCTTCCATTCGGATGGGAGCTGGATCGGGCGTGCCAACGGCGCGAGGTTCCCGTGGGAGCACCGTTCAGCGAGCGGTGAGATTCTGCGCCACTACTATCCGAAAGAGCACTGCTTGGAACGCGATCCGCTCCAGCTTGATGCCGACGTCTGGGCGCTGCTCGACCAGAAGCCGGACACCTACTCATTCATTCTCGTCAACCCAGAGGGTGAACCCGTCGAAATGACGGGAACCCGCCTGCGTGCATTACGCGATGGCGGAGAAGTCACTATTCACCCCGCAACATATAGGCTGGTTTATGACCTCGATTAACAACTACAAAAAGAAACTCATCGAGGTTGCCATTCCCCTCGAAGCGATCAACGCCGCGTCCGCGCGGGAGAAGTCGATCCGGCACGGGCATCCGTCCACGCTACATCTGTGGTGGGCACGACGGCCGCTGGCTGCGTGCCGGGCGGTGCTGTTCGCTCAGCTCGTGGATGATCCATCGGGCTATACGGATAAGCTGCTGGACGAACCGAAGATCCGCAAGCAGGCAGAGGCGGATCTTGCCGCGCGCCTCAGGGTGTGGCGAGACCGCAAGGCTGGCGCGCAGGGCAGCGTGCCTGACACGCCCGAGCCGACGCTGGAGGATTGCGCGGCAGACATCGAGCGCAAACGACTATTTGAGATCATCGAAGAGTTGGTGCTCTGGGAGAATTCGACGAACGAAGAAGTGCTGGAGCGCGCACGGGCCGAAATCCGGCGTAGCTGCGGCGGCGAGTTGCCGCCGGTCTATGACCCGTTCTCGGGCGGCTGCTCAATTCCGCTGGAGGCGCAGCGTCTCGGCCTGCCCGCCTATGGGTCCGATCTCAATCCGGTCGCGGTGATGATCGGAAAGGCGATGATCGAGATCCCGCCGAAGTTCAAAGACTTGCCTCCGGTTCATCCCGGCATCAAGGAACGGTCGTTCTACCGCAATGCCGAAGGCCTGGCCGAGGATGCCACATACTACGGCGAATGGATGCGGGAGAAGGCGCGGGAGCGCATCGGGCATCTTTACCCACAGGTGGACGTGCCAAAGGAGTACGGCGGCGGCAAAGCGACGGTGATCGCCTGGATTTGGGCGCGAACGGTGCCGAGCCCGGACCCGGCCTTTGCGGATATGCAGGTGCCGATTGCTTCGAGTTTCTTGCTGAGTTCCAAGGAAGGGAAAGAGGCTTGGATCGAACCTGTAGTGGACCGACAGGCTAAGACGATAAAGTATCGCATCCGGCATAACGGCACGAAGGCCGAGATCGCGGCTGCCAAAGAAGGTACAAAAGCTGGGCGCGGTGCAAACTTTCGCTGCCTGGTATCGGGCACAGCAATCACGATGGAGCATGTGCGCCATGCCGCCAAACAGGGCGGCTTGGGGCAACAATTAATCGCCATCGTCGCCAACGGGCATAGGGAGCGCATCTATGTAGCGCCGAACGACGATCAGACTCTGGTCGCGCGCTCTGCTAAAGCTTCCTGGCGACCAGAAATGACTATTTCGCCAGACAGACGTGCTTTCACTCCGCCTGATTATGGAATGGAAACCTTCGGTGACTTGTTCACCGAACGACAGCTCGTCGCGTTGAATACCTATAGCGACCTGGTACATGAGGCGCGCGCTCAAATGGAGGCCGACGCTGGGGGCGTTCTCTCCTCCGACCCAACGCCGCTGCGGGACGGTGGCCTGGGCGCGAAAGCCTATGCCGAAGCAGTCAGCGTGTATTTGGCTTTTGGCGTTAGCAGACTTGCGGACATCCAAAATTCACTGTGCCGATGGGAGTCCTCTAAGACCCAAGTTCGGAACTTGTTCGGCCGACAAGCAATTCCGATGATGTGGGATTTCGGCGAGAATAATGTTTTCGCGGACGCTGCCGGCGATTATCGAACAAGCCTTAAGAGTATCATAAAAGTTATTGAGAGGTTTTTTCCTGGTGGTGAAGGCTTTGAAACCAATCATGATGCGCAAACGGTGGTTTATCCGGCAAATTCGGTTATTTCTACAGATCCACCTTACTACGATAATATCGGCTACGCCGATCTGTCGGATTTTTTCTTTTGTTGGCTCAAGCCAGTTTTGCGTTCCATTTATCCAGACATCTTCGGGGTTATTCAGACGCCAAAGTCAGAAGAACTTATCGCCGCTCCTTATCGGCAGGGTGGGCGAGAAGCGGCTGAGGCATTCTTCCTAGACGGAATGCGCAGGGCCATTGCCAATATGTCCCGGCAGTCGTCTGCTCATTTTCCCGCCGCGATATACTACGCCTTCAAGCAAAGTGAGGTTGCGCAGGAAGGTATAAGCTCGACAGGTTGGGCGACCTTCCTTCAAGCGGTTCTCGATGCAGGGTATTCTGTGGTCAGCACCTGGCCAATGCGCACTGAATTGGCAAACCGAATGCGCGGCCAGGAAAGCAACGCACTCGCCAATTCGGTCGTCCTCGTCTGCCGTAAGAAGGAAGCTACAGCCGAGGTTATCACCCGGGCCGAGTTCATTCGCGCCCTAAAACGCGAACTACCACCAGCGATTGCCGAACTTCAAGTTGCCAACATCGCGCCTGCCGACATGCCTCAATCGGCTATTGGCCCGGGCATGGGCGTCTTCTCGCGCTACAAAGCCGTTCTCGAATCCGACGATAGCCCGATGAGCGTGAAGACTGCGCTCCAGCTTATCAATCGGGAGCTAGACGAATATCTCGGCGGCATTCAGGGCGAATTCGACGCCGATACGCGCTTCGCCATCACCTGGTTTGAGCAGAATGGGAATGGGAAGGGCGACTATGGCGTTGCTGATAATCTCGCCCGTGCGCGCGGCATCTCGGTCGAAAGCGTCAAACACGCCAAGATCGTTGAAAGCGCCGCCGGCAAGGTGCGCATCCTGACGCGCGATGAGATCGACGACGATTGGGAACCGGAGAGCGACCGCCACCTGACGGTGTGGGAATGTCTCCAGCATCTCGTCAAGGTTCATGAGAAGGACGGCCTGTCTCACGATACAGCCGTCTTGCTGAAGAAGATCAACACACAGGCCGAAGCCGTGAAGGACCTTGCCTATTGCCTCTACGACATCAGCGCCAACAAGCGGAAGGATGCGAAGGAGGCCACCGCCTACAACGCCCTCATCGCCGACTGGACAGAGCTGACGCGGCAGGCGGCAACAATCCACGACACGAGCGGGGATCGTCAGATCCGGCTGGACATTTAAGGGGGAACAGGACGTGGCCAAGAGTACGCGGCAGTATGTTTTCGAGGGTATGGAGCTGCTCCCTGCGGCGCTCATTCCATTCGTCGAGAAGAGGCTGGAGACCTCCGTCAAGGGGCATTGGCAGATCGAGGTCGTGCAGCGAGTGCAGGGGCTCAAGCCCAATTCCGCCGGAGAAGTGGGCTGGGATCAGCAGGGTTTGCTCAAGACCATGATGGCGTTTTGGAAGGATGCCTTCACATCGGTGCTTGGGCACCCCGAGCGCTCCTATGTTTCGGAACTGCTCGACGTCCGCAACAAGCTCTCGCACAACGAGACCTTCACCTACGACGACGCCGAGCGGGCGCTGGACACAATGCGCCGCCTGATGGAATCGATCAGCGCCGGCGAGGTTGCCGAGCAACTCTCGAAGATGCGCGAGACGATCTTGCGCACGAAGTTCACCGAGCTTCAGCGCAACGAAGAGCGCCGCAAGACCCAACGGCTGGAGATTTCCGTCGAGACCGTGGCGGGGCTACTGCCCTGGCGCGAAGTGGTAGAGCCGCATCCTGATGTTGCCACTGGCGAGTTTCAGCAGGCCGAGTTCGCGGCCGATCTCGCCAAGGTTCATTCGGGCAGCGCGCCTGCCGAGTACCGCGACCCGCGTCAGTTCTTCAGCCGCACCTATCTGACCGAGGGTTTGAGCACTCTCCTGATCGGTGCCGCCAAGCGACTTTCCGGCGGCGGCGGCGACCCAGTGGTCGAACTGCAAACGAACTTCGGCGGCGGCAAGACCCACTCGATGCTCGCCCTCTACCACATGGCGGGAGGGACGCCGGTTCAGGATCTCTCCGGCCTAGATCGGTTGCTGGACGAGCACGGCCTGACCGTGCCCCAGAAGATCAATCGCGCGGTGCTCGTCGGCACCTCGCGAGGACCACAGGATGTTCTGGTTGCCGAGGGCGCCCGAAAAATTCGTACGACCTGGGGCGAACTGGCGTGGCAGCTCGGTGGGGCCGAGGCCTTCGACATGGTCGCCGAGAATGATGCCAACGGCATCGCGCCCGGCTCCCACCTGCTGGAAACGATCTTCAAGAAGTATGCGCCATGTCTGATCCTGATCGACGAATGGGTCGCCTATCTGAGGCAAATCTACAAAGTTGAAGGTCTGCCGTCGGGATCCTTCGACGCGAACCTCTCCTTCGTCCAATCGCTGACCGAAGCGGTCAAGGCCAGTCCCGGAACCTTGCTGGTGGCATCCTTACCAGCATCCCAGATCGAGGTTGGTGGCGAAGGCGGCCAGGAGGCGCTGGCGCGTCTCAAACAGACATTCAGCCGCGTGGAATCGTCATGGCGGCCGGCGAGCCAGGAAGAGAGCTATGAGATTGTTCGGCGGCGGCTGTTCAAGGACATCCCCGGCGACAAGTTCCATCATCGCGACAACACGCTGAAGCAGTTTGCGAAGCTCTATCGCGATAATACAAACGACTTCCCGCAGGGCTGCGCCGACGAGGATTATCGGCGCAAGCTCGAGAAGGCCTATCCAATCCATCCCGAACTGTTCGACCAGCTCTATTCAACTTGGGGATCGCTAGAGAAATTCCAGCGCACGCGCGGCGTGCTGCGGCTGATGGCGCAGGCCATCCACGAGCTTTGGATGAATGGCGATCCGTCGGTGATGATCATGCCCGGCAGCGTCGCGGTGAGCTCGCCGCGCGTGGAGCCGGAATTGCTCCATTATCTCGACGTGAGCTGGCAATCGATTATTGCTGGCGATGTCGATGGCACGACATCCACCCCTTACAAGATCGACCAGTCCGCGCCCAACCTGAACCGCTATTCGGCGACCAGGCGGGTCGCCCGCGCGATCTTCATGGGCACGGCACCGACGCATCAGCAGCAAAATACCGGCCTCGACGACAAGCAGATCAATCTCGGCGTGGTGCAGCCCGGCGAGCGTCCGGCGATCTTCGGCGATGCGCTGCGGCGGCTGACCAACCAGGCCAAGTTCATGCACGCCGATCTGGGTCGCTACTGGTACTCGATGTCAGCGAGCCTCAACCGGATCGCAGCGGACAAGGCAGCGCAAATCGAAACGGCGCTCGTCCAAGTGACGATCGACAGCGAGCTTGGCAAGTATGTGAATAGCCTCTCTGATCGGGGGCATTTCGACGCCGTGCAGACGGCGCCGGCGTCATCGGCCGAGGTGCCGGATGAAGCCGGCGGCGTGCGCGCTGTGGTGCTGGGCGTCGCCCATCCACACAACGGACGCGAGGGCTCGGATGCATTGGTTGAAGCCAAGCATATCCTGATGCAGCGCGGCAGCACGCCGCGTGTCTACCGCAACATGCTGGTCTTCATCGCGGCGGAGGCGCGACAGCTCGACAATTTGAAGGACGCGGTACGCGCATCTCTGGCTTGGGGCGAGATTGTTCGTGATACGGACCGTCTCAACCTAACCCAGAGCGACAGTGCGCTTGCAAAGGCGAAGCTGGCCGAATCGAACGAGACGATGAAGACCCGCCTCAAGGAAGCATGGTGCTATCTGCATTATCCGGCGCAGGAGAGCGCTCAAGCCGATGTGGAATGGGTTTCGGGCAAGATTCCGGCGCAGGACGGGTTGCTGGGACGGGCGAGCAAGAAGCTTGTGGCTGAAGAAGGGTTGCTTATCGACCTCGGACCGACACGGCTCGATCGCGATCTTCAGAAATATATCTGGAACGGCAAGCCGCACCTGTCGCTGAAGGACCTGCGGGAATACCTCAATCGTTACATTTACCTGCCTCGCCTGAAAAACCAGGAGGTTCTGATCAAGGCCGTGCAAGGCGCGGTGGGCGGCATAGTGCCCGGTCCCTTCGCCTATGCCGAGCGGTGGGACGAGAAGTCGGACACCTATCTGGGGCTCGCGATCGATCGTGCCGGCAATGCGGTGATCGTCATCGACAGCGACAGTGTTGTTGTGAAGCCCGATGTGGCTGAGGCGCATCGGCCAGCACCAACGCAGCCCAGGCCGACCGGTGGGCCGGAAGCGCCAGGCGATCAGACGCTTGAACCCGGTGGACAGCCGGCTGGCGGAACGCCTGACAGTCCTCCGGTAGAAAGGAAGCCGACCCGGTTCATGGGGAGTGTGATGATTTCACCGGACCGTCCTGCCAGGGACATGCATCAGATCGTCGAAGCGATCGTCGAGCAGCTCACGACGTTGCCGGGCAGCGAGGTCAAGCTCAGGCTCGAGATCGAGGCGGAGGTTCCGGCAGGCCTTGAGCGGGCGAAAGTCCGGACGCTCATCGAGAACGCCAACACGCTCGGCTTCGTCGACAAGTCGGTCGAGTAGATGAGCGGGAGCGAGCCTGTCGAACGCGACCTGATCTTCATATCCAAGGCGACGCCTGGTGATGACCAGTTTGTGCTGTGGCTCGCGCCGCGGCTTGAAGCTGCCGGCTACAAGGTCTTTGCCGACATCTTCGATCTCGATGCCGGGGACGAATGGCGCGGCAAGCTCACCGCAGCGCTTCAGACGCGGGCGATCAAGATGCTGCTGTGCTGCAGCGACGAGACGCTCGCTAGGAGGGGCGTTCGCGAGGAGATCGCCATCGCGGAAGACCTGACGAAGCAGCTCCAGGATCCCAATTTCATCATTCCGCTGAAGATCCGCACCTTCCAGAAGCTCTTCGGTATCGGCGGCCTGCAATATGTCGATTTCGAAAGCGGCTGGGCAAAGGGGCTGGCGAGCCTGCTCAAATCGCTCGAAAGGCAGCAGGTGCCCAAGGGGGGCGGTGGTATCATACAGCCTGAATGGTACGCTCATCTGCGTCGGCGCGCCGTGGAGATCGAAGCGGCTCCCGAGGTCCTGACATCCAACTGGCTGCGGATCCTAAGGATGCCGGACAAGCTCAATCATCTGGTGCCACGCAACCGAGCCAATGAGGCTTTGCTGCGAAAGCTCGGCGCGTCCTTCGAATACCCGATGGCCGAATTCGGCGACGGTTTCCTAACCTTCGCCAGCCCATTCGACCTGACGGAACATTTTGAGCGGGTGGGGCCGTTTCGCGCCGAGCGTGACTTCGATGTTCTCGATCTCCTCGAGAACGGCTCATCGGATGCGGGGATCGAAAGTCGGGATGCCCGGTCGATCATGATGAATCTCTTGCGCCAGGCGTGGGAGAAGCATTGCGCCCGCGAAGGGTTTCTTGCTCACGCCTTCTCGAGCGGACTGTCCTTCCATGTCGGCGAGGACAAATTGGGCCTCAAGAAGCGTGTCTCATGGGGGCGCCAGGGCCAGAGCCGCAATTCCATGCTGCGCGGCGTCGCCCGAAAGAAGATATGGGAATACGGTGTCAGCGTTATTCCCAGCCTCTTCCCATATCCCCATATGCGTCTCAAGGGCCGCGTGCTGTTCTCCGACATCGGGGAGCGCAACAAGCCGATTGCCATTCCAGACACTAAAATCCAGTTTCGCCTGCGGCGTTCGATCTGCTCGGCTTGGCGGAACAAGGCTTGGCATGGGCGTGTGATGGCGTTCATGGAGTTGTTGGCCGGCGACAGCCCCTATGTCGATCTTGCCGTCGGCTCGGGCGGCAGCATCACGCTCGACGCAATGCCGATCCAGTTCACAGCGCCCGTAACCGCGCGCCAGACCAACAAGTTGGGCGAGGATGCGGAGGAAGCCGATTCGACAACGCTCGGTGGCCACTTCGGGGAGGAGGACGCTTGATCGAATTTCCTGAAAAATCCATTCCGGTCCTTTACATTCCGGAACCACCGCTCGGATTTGGGCACGGCCAGGCTTCGGATCATCCGAAAGACGGTCTCACGCTTTACGGTCCGGCGTCGACGCCCGATCGTGCGCAGATCACGATTGGGGCGATTGGTACAAAACACGGCTTGGATCTCCTGCGCCGCTGGCTAGATGCGATCAGCACTCCGGTCGCGATTCCGCCTCGCGGCAAGCGCGACAAAGAGTTCCGGCTGCATCTGTCCGACTTTCCCGGTCTCGAGGAGGCATTCGGAATCCGCGTCGATCTGGGGGCCATGATTACATGCGAGATCGATCCCGCGGACATCCGTGCCGCGATTGCGATCGAGAACCATCACGAGGCGGTGGCCGCGACGACCAAACTGTTCATCGACCCGATCGAGCGTCACGCGAAAAACGAGGAGCGGACAGTTGACGTCTGGATCGTCGTCGTACCGGAAAACGTGTTCGAAACGTGTCGGCCGGTTGCGGGTCAGCGCCGCAAGGTCGAGCTTCTAAAGGGGGAGTTGTCCAGGCGCCAGAAGGGGCGCGCCGACCTTCCGCTGCTGGCGGGTGTCATTGATGACGCGCTTGAAGCGGTATTCGACGACATTCCTGACTTTCACCGTCAGATCAAGGCGAAGCTATTGAAGCTGGGCATGACATCCCAGCTCATTCGCGAGACGACCCTTGCCCCAGAGGAGTTCGTGAACAAGGCGGGATATCCGAAGCGTGGCACCCAGGATTCCGCCACCGTCGCCTGGAACCTGGCGACGGGCCTGTTCTACAAAACGCAGGCCGAACCCCCGTGGAAGATTGCGGGAATGCGGCCAGGCGTCTGCTACGTCGGCTTGGTCTTCAAGCTACTTCCCAATCATCCCGACAATCACGCATGCTGTGCGGCGCAGATGTTCCTAAGCGAAGGAGACGGTGTCGTCTTTCGCGGGGCGAACGGGCCGTGGCAGACCGAAAACAGAGAATTTCACCTCAGCGATTTGGCAGCTGGAAAGCTGATCAAGACGGTTCTTGATACCTACAAGCAACGCTTTGGAGCCTATCCGAAAGAGCTGTTCATTCACGGCCGGACCAAGTTCAACGACGCGGAGTGGGAGGCCTTCAGCAGGGCAGCGCCCGATGGGACCAATATCGTTGGCGTGCGTATCCAATCGACTCATGGCGAGACCAAGCTCTTCCGCGACGGCGATTATCCGTGTCTGCGCGGCACGGCGATCCAACTCGGCGACAAAGATGCTTATCTGTGGACCACGGGATATGCACCACGCATCGACACTTATATCGGCCCGGAGACGCCGAACCCACTTTTCGTGACCGTGCTGCGCGCGAGCGGCGAATATCCCCCCATCGTGACGGTGTTGGCCGACATCCTAGGTCTCACAAAAATCAACTACAACGCATGTAATTTCAGCGACGGACTGCCGGTCACCATTCGTTTCGCAGACAAAGTCGGCGAAGTGCTGACAATGGGCAGCGCCGCCGGGGCCGAGAAGCAACCTTTCAAATTCTATATTTGAACTGCGGGCGATCCGGTTTGAGATGCCGACTGATCCACAGCGCGAAATGGTCACTCCTCCCGAGGTGCCAATCGTCTGCCGATCTTACTGCGGACACAACCGATACGCTTCCAACTAGCGGGACGTTCACTCCCAATCAGCCGCCAGCAAGGAGCTGGAGAATCGCGGCGCTATGCAAGCAGGTGCCGCGGCCGGCCTTTCGACACTCCCTCAGCTGGCTCTTGATGTATCTACCAACTAGTCATATATGATAGACAAAGAGAGTTTGTTCTTCGTATATGGATTGTTGCTATGGGCTCCCCGAAGTCGAAAACTGCACTTGAGAGGCTCGGCCGCGACATCCGTGGCGCGCGTTTGCGGCGTGGAATCGCCGTAGCGGATCTGGCGATACGCGCAGGGACGTCGCCCAGTTCTGTCGGGCGGCTCGAGAAGGGCGACGCTGGCGTCGCCATTGGCACGCTTGCCGATGTCCTGGTCGTCCTGGGCCTGGTGGAGCGGCTGGCTGACCTGATCGACGTCCGCAAGGACGATTTGGGGCTGGCGCTGGCCGATGAGCGCCTGCCGCGCCGCGGCCGGACCTTTGCGACTAAGTTGCGCAGACAGAAGGCCAGTGTGGAGCCCCCACAGGATGGCGCAGATATCATCGATCCTGACGGCGCGGCCTTCTGATGGCCGACTTTACCGCGCATGTCGTTCTCGGCGAAAGCCTGATGCCAGTTGGCCAGTTGCGTTTCACGCGGAACGGGCCGCGTCAGTTTTCGACCTTCGCCTATGATCCGGCCTGGATAGAGAACCCGCGAGCCTTTGCCGTGCAGCCGGATTTCCCTCTTGAGGGAGGACCTTTCCATACGTCCGGGCAGCCCGGAAACATGCGCGATGCGCTGGCCGGTGCCTTTGCTGACGCTGCGCCGGATACATGGGGCCGCAGGCTTCTCGAACGCGCTTATGGCAATGGTCTTTCCGAATTCGAGTATCTGACGCTGTCCGACGACAGTTGCCGGCAAGGCGCGCTGCGGTTTCTCGACGACGCAGGAAGGATCATCCGCGGCAGGGCGGCTGACGCGGTGCCACGTCTGGTCGATCTGCAGGCGATCACCGCCATCGCCCGCGCCTATGAGCAGGGCAAGGAGATCGCCGCCGAAGAACTGCAGGCGCTCGCCGGCGCGGGCGGATCCGGTGGCGCGCGTCCCAAGGCCAACGTCCGGGATGGCGATACGCTCTGGCTGGCCAAGTTCACGTCGGTTCATGACCAACAGCCGATTGAGCGTGTCGAGGTGGCGACGCTTCGTTTGGCACAGGCTTGTGGTATCCGCACGCCAGCCGTCAGGTTGGAACTGGCTGAAACGCCCTTTCCCGTGGCGCTGATCCAGCGGTTCGATCGGCGTGGTGCCACACGGATTCCATACATCTCGGCCCGCACGGCTTTAGGCAAGACTGGGACCGAACTTGGCTCCTACACTGAGATCGTCGATTTCATACGAGCGAACGCCGCCGATCCGCAGGCTGATTTCCAGGAACTCTTCCTGCGATTGCTCTTCACGATCCTCGTGTCGAACAAGGATGATCATCTGAAGAACCACGGCTTCCTCTACGTGGGATCGGGCCGCTGGCGGTTATCTCCGGTCTTCGATGTAAATCCGGCACCGGACCGCAATCCGCATCTCGAAACGGCGATTATCGAAGGCGGTGCGCATGATCGCTCGATCCGCTTGGCTCTTGAGGCGTGCGAGTTTTTCGAGATCGCCGACCACGATGCTCGCCGGATAATCCGGGAGACGGCGCAGCGTGTTTCCGATGGCTGGCGCGAAACGCTGCGATCAGCGGGCGTTCTGGGAAGCCAAGCGCGGGAGTATGAGGGCGCTTTCATCAATGACCAGACGGAGATTGCTCTGGCCCTTTGAGTTTCAAATATGACATATTAGATCGCTTAAACAGTCAGATATGATATATTAGATGAAGAATGATGCTTATGGTGGTGATTACTGCACGGGCGATGGGGCAGGTTTCGGGCAGTCAGATGCCTCATTGATTATGATACAAATCCTAGAATTCCGAGGGCTGAAGTCCGAGGATTTGTATCTTCCAGTCGGGGATTCTTCACTCGCGATCCTCGCTCGAGGATGGAAACGTGCTATAGAGACAGTGGCGGTACTTTTCTGCCAACTGCGGAGCGCGCCATCTGCCTTCAAAAATCAATTTTGAAGGCAATTTGTGCCGATAGATGCCGTAACCGACGAAAAAATTTTCGCGGCGATTTCCCTTTAAAATCAAAAGCGTAACATTTTGACGGCCTTGGGGTCGGAATTTCCTCGGCGTCAGCAAGAATGTAGTAGTAATTTCAAGTGGTTATATACTGTTCAAACAATCGAGTGGGAGTGATTTGGTTCTTCATAACGCGCCAGATTTGATTTAAATTACTGAAAACGCTACTGTTTTATGCCCGCCAGTTTTTACTGGCGGGCATAAAACATTTATTGTCCGGATTAGAAATCTTGATCAGAATGCAACAGCGGCCTGGCTAGAATTGAGAGCGCTTCAAGCTTCGAACGGAATAGGGAGCGAGGACAATCTCCTTAAACTGGGCGATGCTAACGGTTTGAAGCTGAGACCTGATATTCACGAGCCAGAATTCCTGCTCGGTTGCAAAGGCCAAAACGTGCTCAGGCTGAGACGAGATAAGCTGCTGCCATTCCCTTCTCGCCAGCTCGGCCAAAGTTTTTATTGTGTTGAAAAGCGGACGTTTCCCACCTGTCGATGTTGGTTCGCCTTCCTGTGCCTGTAGGCCGAAAGACCCTGTGAGTGCTGAAAGCGAAAGGCTATCGAGGCCAGCATTCAGCACCGATATGGCGTAGGCCATCGCGAAGCTTTCCGCGAATTTTCCATTATGGCGCGGATCGCGATTGGCCATCGCAATGCGCTTGCCATTCGGGTTTTCCATCGTCCTGCTGCCATAAGGGTTCTGGCGCATGGGGATGGTCGACGGCCCGATGCGATAGGGCTTGTCGCCGTAGATCGCGCGCACCGAACGGGTAATGAAAGGCAGCGCCTCCAGTGTTTGCATAACGCTCAGATCATCAGCGGCATGAACAATTGGATTGGTGCAATGGGTGACAAAATCAACAAGCTCGCCCGGAACGCGCTTGCGATTTAGTTCGGTGAAATAGCTCAGCATTCCGCCGCCAAGCCGCACATTCGGGAAGGCTGCTCTTGCTGCTGCATAAACATCTTCAAGCGGCGGGCAGGGTGGCCATTCGCTGCCGGGCGGTGTTGACTGCCGATCTATAGCCGGTGAAACAATGACCGCATCTGGGGTAAAGCCAGCTGCTTTCATGTCAAACGCGATTGCGGTCGTCTCATCAATGAGCGCTTTCTCGCAAGGCAATGCTATTTCAAGCGAGATGCACCCTTTATGCTTCGCAGCCAAGGTCGTGAAATCAGCAAAAGCTGATCCGTTATGACCTGCCAGAGGATCGTAATGAAATAGCAAATCCTGCGGGGTTATTTCCTCGAGCAGCTCTATTGCAGCTAAACTGGCCTTGGCTTCTTCAGGCGTAATGATGATGCCGATATTTGGCATTTTTCCACTTGCGTCACCGAGCGTGATGCGCACCGGCTCAGCATATTGGGTGGTTTTCGGTTTCGCTAAACGCGTGTCGGAAATATTGAGTACGACGCGCTGATGCTGGGGTTTGGCGGCTTCGATCTGGTAAGGCCATGGCAAGGCCAGCGGACGTACATAGGTCTTGTAAGATGCATCGGACCAGTTGCGCTGGTCTTCCATCTCAAACGTATCGCCTTCCATGCGGCATTCCGCCGTAACGCCAGGCATGGTCTCATGGGTGATCGCACGCATGTCCTTGAAAGGCTGCCATGGCTCGATCAGATCGGGCAGACGGGTGTTGTTGAGTGTACCGTCTACATGCTCGACGTTCACAGCGGAGCCTGCTACCCCGACGATTGGATGCAGAATGCAAAAGCCGCACCGGTTGGTTTCAAAGCCTGTCGCTGTATTCGCTACGGCGTCGAAAGTGAGCGTACCGCCACTCTCTGCCTGAATGCGGACATCAATGGTGAGTTGGGTCGCATCCGGGCCTTCGCAACGTGCCTGATAGGTGATGATAAAGCCGCTGTCGTTTTGCTCAACATTCAGATCATGGATTTCCGGATTATAGGTTCCCCAGTCTCGATCCCGCACGAGATAGGAAACAGCGCGCAGAACCTCAACGCCATCATATTTGATGGTTCGTAGATTGCCATCGCTCAAATCGACGGCGAGCAGGCCCGCTTTCAGATGAAGTGGTTTCGCTTCCGTTTCGCGCGTTCCAAAGAGCAGAAAAGGATCGACGCTGCTCATTTGAGCAACGCGTTAATGTCGATGCGGTTGCCGCTGGCCGCACTGTCATAGGCGGCTTCAACGAGCGCGAAGGTCTTGAGATTATCAGCACCCGATGTCGAGGTTTCTTCACCGGATGCCAGCTTGTCGACCCAATGCTGCTGAATGGCAAAGACGCTTTCCTGAATATTGTGCCATGGACGTGAGGCCCATGAGAGCAGTTTTGGCGAAACGTCGGAAACCGTGGTGCCGTTCGGCGTAATCACTTCAAGGCGATAACCCTGATAAAGCCGGATCGAGCCTTCGGTGCCATCAAGTTCAATGAGTGTTTCCGGGAAAGAATCAGTTTCGAGCTTGGTGGCATAGCTTACATCGACAATGGAAGTAGCACCATTTTCATGGTCCATGAGAATGGTTGCTACATCTTCACCCTTGATCTTCGGGTTCACACGCTTGGTGCGTGCAACAAGGCTCGTGACATCACCCAGAATAAAGCGCGCAATATCAAGCGTATGAATGCCTAAGTCTTCAATGATGAAACGTTCACCCTCTGCAAGATAAGGCTGGCCAGAAAACACGTCGAAGCCGGAGCGGAAGGAGAAACGTCCCCAGAATGGCGTGCCGATGACACCACTGTCGAGTGCCTTGCGCACTGCCTGAATAGGCGTCTGCCAGCGGAAGTTTTCATGCACCATAAGCGGAATACCTGCTTCATCGCAGACCTTCACCATGGCCTTTGCATCATCAAGCGTTTTGGCAAAAGGCTTCTGGCAGATTGCTGGCACCTTGTGCGCAGCCGCAAGTTCCACCAGCACACGATGGCTTGAAACCGTGGTGGCGATATCGACAAAATCGAAGCCGCCATCTGCAAACAGCGCCTCCGCATCCGTGTAGCGGCGTTCGATCCCAAACTGGTCGCCGACAATCTTCAACCGCTCAGCATCACGGTCGCAGATTGCCACGATCTTGGCACCCGAAACGTCATTCCATGCATGCATCTGGTTGATTGCGAAGAAACCGCAGCCGATCAGAGCGCCATTCAATTCTGCCATTTTTAACCCGCTTTTGCCATTTGCATGAGTGTAACGCGCTGCTGGAGGCGGCGCTGTGCCTGATCGACCACCACGGCAATGATGATGACAAGGCCCTTGATGACCATCTGCCAGAAGGACGAAACGCCCATCATAACCAGACCGTCGGAGAGAATACCGATGACGAATGCACCGATGATTGTGCCGCCAATGGTGCCGCGTCCGCCCGACATCGAAGTGCCGCCGAGGACGGCTGCCGCAATAGCGTTCAGCTCGAACGAGTTGCCGGTTGCCGGATGCGACGACATCAGTTCGGACGAGATGATAAGCCCGGCGATCGCAGCACAGAAGCCCGAAAACATGTAAACGAACATCTTTACGCGGTCGACGCGGATACCCGACATGCGTGCCGCACGTTCATTGCCGCCGACTGCGAAAATCTGGCGACCAAGCGGCGTGTATCGCGCGATATAGGCTGCTGCCAATGCGACGACGATCAGAATCCAGATCGAGACCGGAAGACCGAGAATGCTGCCTGATCCGAGGAAGGCGAAGCCGGTTGTGCCCAGGTCTTCGCGGCCTACAAGGTTCGGGAAGGTCTGGCCGTCCGAGGACAGAAGTGCCAGGCCACGCGCTACATAAAGCGTGCCGAGTGTCGCAATGAAGGGCGCAACATTCAGTTTGGTTATCAATAGCCCGTTTATGAAGCCGACTGCGACACCAACGGCCAATGTGATCAGCGAGATTTCGATGATGTTGAAATAGATCGTATAGCCGACACCAAGGTCAACGCCATAGATCAGCAGGCCACCGGCAACCATACCGCAAAGCCCGACGATGGAGCCGACCGAGAGATCGATGCCGCCCGTGATGATGACGAAGGTCATGCCCATCGCAAGGAATGCGTTAAGGGCTACGTGCTTCGACATCAAGATCAGGTTGGCGGCAGAAAGGAAATTTGGCGCTGCGAATGAGAAGAAGATAAACACAGCGAAAAGCGCGATGAAGGTTCTCAGTTTCATCAGTGTCAGCAGGGCCGAGCCGCTGTTAAAGGTTGAGTCAGTGGCGGCCGTCGTCGTGTTGGCTGTCATGACGCGAGTTCCCTTGTTTGTTTGTTGTGGTCGTTGTCATGCGTATGTCCGTGGCCTTTGGCCGAAGCGGCAACGATGTCGGCTTCCGTCGCTTTATCGCGGTCGAATATGGCAATCAGCTTCCCATTGCTGAGCACCGCGATGCGATCGGAGAGCGCCATGACTTCTTCCAGATCAGAGGTTGAAAAAAGAATGGAAAGACCCTCGGCGGCAAGCCTGCGCATGGTGCGGAAGACGTCCGCCTTTGCGCCCACATCAATGCCGCGCGATGGCTCGTCCATCAGGAGAACTTTTGGATTGGTCATCAGCGCCTTGCCGATGACGACCTTCTGCTGGTTGCCACCTGACATTGAAGTGACTTCAAAATCCGGGTTGGGTGCCTTGATCGAAAGGTCCTTGATGGCTTCCTGAATGGCCTGCTTTTCACGCTTTGACGTGATGTGGAAGAAGCGGGCCAGACGGTCGAGGCTTGCCAGTGTCAGATTGTTGGCAATCGACAATATCTGCACCAGACCTTCGCGCTGACGGTCTTCCGGAATGAGCGCAAGACCGCGCCGGATACGACGGGTGGTGTCGCGCTCCTTCACTTGCTCGCCATCAATATAGATCTTACCAGTGGAATGCCCATGCTGGCCCATCACGCATTCGAAGAACTCGGAGCGCCCCGCGCCCATCAGGCCGTAAATGCCCAAAACTTCGCCTGCGCGCACACTCAGCGATACATCATCGACTGCCAATCCGCCGGTTGGGCGGGGTAGGGTGATGTTTTCAGCACGAAACCGCTCTGCACCGATCTTGTGGGTCACAGGCTTTGCAAAATCCTTGGCATCGGAGCCAATCATCGAACGCACAATCCATTGCGTATCGATATTCTTGATCTCTTCCTGCCCGGTGATTTTTCCATCACGCAAAACGGTGATGTAATCGCCGATCCGCATCAGTTCTTCGAGACGATGCGAAATATAGACGATTGCGACGCCCTGACTTTTCAGCTCGGCAATCACCTTGAAAAGAATGTCGACTTCGGCTGCAGAAAGTGCGGATGTTGGCTCGTCCATAATGACAATGCGTGCATCAATCGAGATTGCCTTTGCGATTTCGACAAGCTGCTGCTGACCAATCGGCAAATCGGCGACAAGCGTATTTGCACTGATGCCTGCATCGAGTCGGTCGAGGTATTCGTTGGCTTTTACAACCTGCGCCTTGTGGTCGATACCGCGCAACCCGCGCATGATTTCGCGTGTGGCAAAGATATTCTCTGCCACCGACATGTTTGAAAACAGGTTCAGTTCTTGAAAGATCATCGCAATACAGCGCTTTTGCGCGTCGGCTGGACTGTCGAATGACACTTCCTCTCCATCGAGAATAATCTTCCCCATGGTTGGGCGTTCAACGCCAGCGATGATTTTCATCAGCGTGGATTTGCCAGCACCGTTTTCACCGACAAGCACATTGACCGAGCCGCGACGCAATTCGAGATTGGCACGCTTGACCGCGACAATGCCCGAGTAAACCTTGGAAACATCCTCAAGCTTGAGGACGATATCGTCCTTTGGGTTCATTTCCGTCTCCATCGATTATTTCTCCAAAGAGATGGAAACTGGCGTGACAAGAGGAAGCTGTCCCTTCGATGGCAACGGGAAAGCACCTTCGGCTTTCACCTTCATGCCAACCAGATCTTCGCGCGGAAGCTTTGAAAGAACATCGTCATTGACGCGGGTGTTGAACGCCTTGCCAAACTGAGCCCAGTCGATCTGATTGCGAAACTCGTTGAAGTTCACAAAGGAAAGGCTGTCGCGGATTGCGCTGCCGCGAACCGTCGGCCCGATCTGCACACGTGCATCGGCCTTGCCATCGCCATTGCTGTCGACATCAACATATGCTGCGCGCGATTTCGTTTCGGCGGCGACCACAGTGCCTTCAAGCTTGGCTGCAAAAGTCCAGGGGGCATTGCCCTGCTTTTCGCGATGGCCGTATTTTGCTCCAGCGGCATCCGCATCTGCGTTTGCTGCCTGCATCACTTCATCAAGCGTTGCAGTTTTCGGGGCAAAAAACGGCTTAACTTTTGAGTCCCAGATGTCGGCAACCGAACGATCGGGATTGAAATTATCGCCGCGTGCTTCTGCGGCTTCTTCTGCTGTCGGAGTCTTGATGATTTTGCAGCCCGAAAGCGCGACACCGCAGGCCAGCAGGATAATGGAAGCTGACTTCAGCACTGACATGAATTTATCCTTGGTATTAGGAACATATGGGGAGCGCTAACATTTGTCGGCGCTCCCGATGTCGCAAGCCTTGGGAGCTAGTCCTTCAAAGCGAAGGTTTCGAGCTTGTCTGCATTGTCAGGATTGATGAGGACGCAGTCCATCAGCTGCTTTTCTTCAGCAGGACCCTTACCGGTCTTGATATATTCGTCAGCCTGTACGACAGCCATCTGTGCTTGAGCGTAAGCTGGCTGAAGAACAGTTGCCTTGATGCCGCCAGCCTTGATGGAGTCCCGCACATCGTTGGAGCCGTCAAAGCCGACAACGATAACGTCCTTGCGACCTGCAGCTTCAAGCGCTGCCCATGCACCCATAGCCATGGTGTCGTTGCCGGAAATCACGCCCTTGATATCAGGGTTTGCCTGCAGAATGCTCTGCATCTTGGTGAAAGCTTCAGTCTGGCTCCAGTTGGCAGACTGCTGCGCAACCATCTTCATGTCTGGATATTCGTCGATGACGTCGTGATAGCCCTTGGAGCGGGTGCCAGCATTGAGATCGGATTCGCGACCAAGCAGCTCGACATAATTGCCGGTTTCGCCCATCAGCTTGACGAATTCTTCAGCGCCGAGCTGAGCGCCCTGATAGTTGTTCGAAACGATCTGCGAAACAGCAACACCCGAGGCATTGATTTCACGGTCGATCAGGAACGAAGGGATCTTCGCGTCCTTGGCCTTCTGAACGGCCGCAATCGATGCTTCCGAACCGGCATTGTCGAGGATGATCGCCTTTGCGCCACGGCCGATGGCCGTATCGACAAGCTGCGACTGCTTGGTCGCGTCGTCATCATGCTGAAGGATCAGCGTATCGTAGCCAAGCTCCTTGGCCCTGGCTTCCGCGCCGACAGCTTCGGCTTTATAGAATGGATTGTCATGCGATGGTGTGATGATCGCGATAAGATCGGCAGCCCAGGCTGGCATGACAACGCTGCCTGCCAATGTTGCCGAGACGGCTGCAATCGCAAAACCGCGCGCAATTTTCCTGCGTGTAAACTTCATGTAGACCTCCCAATAAGCCCCGTTTCCCAAAAGGGCGGTAAGTGGGGAGGGCTTGCGCCCTCCCAAGTGACGTCACGTAATGCGACGGATGCTTTCTGCGATTTCTTCCGGTTCGAAAACGTTCTTCCAGTCATCGCGCATCAGCGCAGGAATGCCGAATTCGATTGCCTTGTTGCAGGCATCGGAGAATACGCCCTGAACTTCGCCAAAAATGACGGCGCCGAGAACATTCATGTGGCCAAGCAGGAAGTCGCGAGCAGCTTCTTCAGGAACGCCGCGACGAACGCTTTCGTCCATGGCCTGCTTCATGACGACCAGAAGCGAAGCGCAAACGGTTTCCGAAAGACCTGGCTCGAGGATTGCGAGCTGCTCGACGGTTACGCGGTGCGAGCGCATGACAGGTGCCCAGATGACCTTGGCGATTTCTTCACCAAGCGCATAGGCTTCTTCTGGACCCTGCATCAGAGCCGAAACGATGTGCTGCTTGGCAAACAGACCGCCGAAGTGGTCCTTCTTTGCCTGCATGTCTGTTTCGTCGTTGAAGATCGGCGGATGGCAAGGATGCGTCACGAAATAGGTAAGGTCTGCGCGCTCTGGCAGATGACCGGCGAATGGCGCAGCTGCGTCGAGCGCAATAACCATTGTGCCTGGCTTCAGCTTGTCAACGATGCCTGCAGCAACCTTGCCGATGATGGTATCCGGCACAGCCAGAATGACGACTTCAGCGCCTTCAAGACCTGCATCAGCATCGATGGTGTCGATGCCGAGGTCGTTCTTCAGGCGTGCCTTGCCTGCGTCGCTGACTTCGATGTGACGTACGTCAAAGCGCGAACCCTTGAGGTTCTTGGCCAGACGGTAGCCCATCTTGCCGCCCGCTCCGAACAAAGCGATAGCTGTCATGATTGTAGTTCCTTCCCAGACTTTTGGTAGCTCAACTGGTATAACCAGTCAATGAGTATTCCAGATTCAAGCGGTCACCCCGTCGCGAATCTGACTGAAGTAACCGTCAGAACCGACCTGGCCGCCCTTGAGGGCAACCTGCAGGCCGTTGGTGGCGGCGTGAGCGCCGTGTGCCGTGCAAAGCGGCGACCCCGGAGTTTGTGGAAGCGGCAAAAGCGTGGTGAGTGCATCGACATGCAATTCACGCAATGCGTGGCTGGAAGTGTCGCCGCCTGCAATAACTGCGCGGGTAAGCTGTTCGCGTTCGACAAGGCTGCGGAGGATGAAGCCGAGGCTACGGGCCAGCTTGTGGCGGCTGCCTGCGATCTTGTCGATTTCGGTGCCTCGATCAGCCGAAGGGCCAAGGGCGGTGTTGAGGATTACGCTTTTGCCCTGCTTAAGTGCCTTCTGGCCTTCAGTAACGGCGGTTTCGATTGCCTGATTGCTGCTTTCGCCCAAAAGATCGAGAGGGTTGAGATCTATGCCGGTAAAACCTGATTCTGTCGCATGACGAATCTGACGTTCTGTCGTCGGTGAAACGCTTCCTGAAACGACCGCAATGCGGTCAGCCTTGCCCGGAAGTGGAAACTCTTTTTTCGCACCGATCAGTCCCGACTTGGCCCAAGCGGCCAGAAGCGCATATTCAACGCCCGACGAACCAGCGACAAACCAGCCATCGCGGGAACGCAAACGCCAGAGCTGTTCGCCTGCCTGCAATTGGCTTTCATGGCTATCGACGTCGAGGAGCACCATTCCGTCAGCATCTTTGACAATCGCGTTTACACGCTCATTCGCATCGGCGGCTGAAAGCGCTACGAGATCAGCGAGCACGGTGTTAAGCGCTGTCTGCTGAGCCAGATGCACGCGCAGGTCTGCCTCATGCATTGGCGTGACCGGATGGCGGCTCATGACGGGATGGCGGTCGATGCGATAGGTTTCGCCCTGATAGGCGGCGAACAAATTGCCGAAAGATGTGTAACGCTTGAGCTGCGGGGCACCGACAATCACCGGCACATAGGCTTGATCGAAGATTGCTTTGCCAATTTCCACGGCCTTGCCGATATTGCCGACATGCGGTGCGGAATCGAATGTCGAGCAGACCTTGTAATGGGCAATCGCCGCATTGAGGTTTTTCAGCCAGTTGAATGCGGGCGTGAGGTGTTCCTGCATCCATTCCGGCGTTTCGCTGCGGCTGGTGCCTGCAAGCCCGATGGCTTTGCAGTGCGAAAAGCGTGCAAGCAGCGACTCATCCGGCACATTCATAAACAGAACAGTGTCGACGCCGTGGGAAGCAAGTGCCTCCATGACATCAGTCGAGCCGGTGAGGTCGTCACCGTAATAGGACAATAGCAATTCGCTGGAAGCCTGTGACATTATTCGCCACCTTTCCCGAACTTTGCGAGCGAGGCTGCAAGTTCTGGGTGATCGGCTGCATATGTTTCAAGCGGGATACCAGCGACTGCTGCTTCCCATGCTTGCTGAACGGCGCGAACGCCCGCAGCAGGACCTCCGGGATGGCTGACAATGCCGCCACCGCACAGATAAAGCAGATCCGTGGTGCGGCCTGTACGTTCATAGGTTTCAGGCGCCTGACCGCCCCACTGGCCGGAACCGGCAACGGGAAGCGGGCAATCGGCAGGCGTGAACAATGGCGTGCTGACAGCCTTGAACGAATTGACGAAGCTTTCGTCCGGCTCCCAATATTTCACGCGAATGCCGTTGATCTGGAACTGATCGACGCCGAGCAGGCGCCAGAACTGCTGATAGACGCGGAAATCCATACCAGCGCCTGGATTGCGGGTCAGGACGTCCCAGCCATTGCGGTGGGCGTGGAGCACGAGGCCTGAGCGCTTGCGCAGGAAGCTCATGCCGCCAAAGCCAACCGAATTGATGTTGACCACGGCGCAATTGCCGCCAGCTTTCAATACCATGTCATGGTTGCGCATCATGACATCGGGATCGGCATGGGAGATGCCAAAGGCATACATGACCTTTTTGCCAGTCTTCTGCTCGTGATCAAGAATGCGCGGCATGATCGCTTCAATGCGCTCTTTGAGCGGCGAATAGGCCGGGCTCATCAGTTTTTCATCGTCCTTGATGAAATCAACACCGGATTCGATCAATTCGCCGACGAGTTCTGCTGTTTCATACGGACGCAGGCCGAGGGCTGGCTTGACGATGGTGCCGAGGATCGGGCGCTTTTCAACGCCCGTGAGGCGACGGCTTCCGGCAATCCCGAACTGTGGTCCGGGATGGGCTGTACGAAATGCATCCGGCAGCTTCATATCGACAACGCGAATGCCGGTCATGCCCTTGATCGAGTAAACGCCGCCAACGGCAATCGTCATCAGCGCTGCAAGGTCGGTGCCGATAGCATCAAGCGGAAAGGCAATATCGACATCGGCGCGCTTGATCGGCCCGTGACCGGATTCAAGCTCCGGCCATGCAGGCACGGTTGCGTCTTCAAGTAGACGAATTGCGAGCACGCGTGCCGCAACGCGCGCCTTCAGCTCTTCCGTTTCACCGGGAACGGAGACGAAAGTACCGGTCGACTGATCACTCGCGATCTTAGCTGCCATCTGCTCGATGCTGCCGGTTGTCTCAATGCGATAGGTCAAGTTTATGTGCATGGTCGTTACCGGGAACTGGCTATTGGTTTGTTGCCAGCGGTGTTCGCTTGGCATATACAGGTTAACTGGTATAATGAGTACTCCATTATGCGCAAGCGAAAAATTGTGAGGCGTCTCGGCTGCTGTGGGCAAATAACTTTTCTCCGGGCAGTCGAAGATGCATAAGGGGAGAAAGCGCGTGAGGGGTGAGATGCAATGAACCAGCCATTCGAACCTATTGTTCGTCGCAAACTGTCCGACGAAGTTTTTGATCGGCTTGAAAATATGATCACCTCCGGCGAGTTGGGGCCGGGGGACGAAATGCCGTCGGAACGAGTTCTGATGGAGCGTTTCGGTGTTGGTCGTCCCGCAATCCGCGAGGCAATGCAATCGCTTGCCAAGATGGGGCTAGTCAGCATTTCGCACGGAGAGCGTGCGAAGGTGTTGAAGCTGACGGCCAAGTCGATCTTTCAGCAAGTGGATCCGACTGCGAAGATCATGCTTGCGCAATCAATGGATACTCTGGAGCATCTAAAGAGTGCGCGAATTTTCTTCGAGCGCGGTATTGTTCGCGAGACTGCACAGAGGATAACGGATAGCGATATCGCGGAACTGAGGCAGATCATCGAGCGGCAGCGGGAATCGTTCGGTGACGCGGACGCATTCATCGCTGCCGATATGGAGTTTCATGTCCGGATAGCCGGGATTTCCGGCAATCCAATATTGATGGCAGTGAGCGAAGCCATGCTGGCATGGCTGAAAGAGTATCACACTCATATGCTTATCTGGACCGGCAAGGAGAAATATACACTCGTGGAACACGAGGAGATATTGGATTGCCTGTCTGCCAAGGATGCGGACCGTGCCGAGGCTGCCATGCTGCGCCATCTGGAGCGATCGCGCATGCTATACAAGAAAGAATAGGGCTTCTCGCCAAAAGGCTATCGTCGTTTCATCAGACGGTACACCAAAAGCGAGGAGACTATGGCTACGATTGCGGAAACAAGAAGCGCAACCGAGAAGCCAACGGAATAGCCCCGCATGGCAAGTTCTGTTGCAACTGCCCTTGCTGAAGGCGCTACCATGCCAAGTGCGTTAGGCAGGTCGCCTGCGACTATTGCATCAGCAAACTCTCCACTACACGTGGAATCGTTGCACCCCGTTTGCATCAAATGGGTCCTGACAGCACTTGCCAGCACGCCGCTCAGGACCGCAAAGCCCAGCAGAATCCCAGTAAATCGAGCGGTGGTGCTGATGCCGGATGCCATCCCGGCGCGATCGCGCGCAACCGTGCTCATGATCGCTTTCTGTGTTTCTCCATTCAAGAGGCCGCCACCGCTCCCGATCAGAAACATGCCGCACATGACAATAGACCAATTGCTATAGTAGGCGCCGCAGCTCGTCACGAGACTGCCGATGCCCACGATCATGAGCCCGAGAGAAAGAATTTCCCGAGATGATGTTCTCTTTCCGAGATAGCGCCCGACATTGGGAAAGATCAGCATGGCGCTCGCAAATGGAAGCATGGCAAAGCCGGCCTGTAACGGTGCGCGACCGAAGCCATTTTGAAGAAAGAGCGGCAGCATGGACGCCATCACTTGCGCACAGGCGGCGTAGGCGAACATCGCCCACACACCGCCGATAAAGCGGGGATTGCGAAACAGGCTGAGGTCGAGCATTGGGCGCTGTTGGACGCGTTCGGCAATGAGAAAAATCACCAATCCCGCCATACCGCCAACAAAACCAGCCAACGCTACTGGAGACGTCCAGCCGTGCGCCTGCCCATTGATGAGCCCCCATGTCAGCGCGAACATGGATGCGGCAAAGGAAATAATCCCGACAGGATCGAGACGGCGCGCATTTTCATCTTTTGAATCCGTGATAAAGCGCAGTGTTGCGAGCCCGAGCGCGATGCAGATAGGTAGGTTTATGTAGAATGCCCATCGCCAGCCGAGACCATGGGCGATAAGGCCACCGAAAATGGGTGACAATACCATGGTTAGCCCCATGATTCCGCCCCAGATGGACCATGCCCGATTACGTTCTTCTTCGCGGTGGAACGTATGGCCGATGATTGCAAGTGCCGGTGCTAGTTGGAATGCAGCGCTCGCACCTTGGAAAGCACGCGCGAAATAGAGCGATGCGGCTGAATCCGCAACACCGCAAAGCCAGGAGGAAAATGCGAACGCGCCAATCCCGATCAGGAAAACGGTACGGCGCCCGAATCGATCGGCTACCGCACCCGCAGGAAGGAGAAGGGATGCGAAGCAAAGGACATAAGTGCTGATTACCCATTCGACGTCGGCAAAACTGGCAGAAAATTCCTGTGCGATAGTCGGTAGGACCATTGCGACGACATTTGTGTCCAGCACCGTCATCGCGCAACCGGTCGATGCCGTCAGCAAAATCAAAGTCGAATTGGTAAGACGCGGTGCGGACGCGATAGCTGTTGTCATTTTGTCGTCAACGCAGCTACGCCAGCCTTAGCAATTTGCTGGTCATGATCGGGCGTGTCCGCCGATACGCCGATGGCGCCGACAACCTTACCGCCCACGGTGATGGGCACGCCACCACGCATAAGCACAAATCCACGCGCGGTGATGACAGCAGGACGTGTCCCGTTGATGGCATCTTCCAAAGCGCCGCTTTCCCGACGGAAAAGAGCGGCTGTCCGGGCTTTTTCAGGTGCAAGTTCGACGCCAGCAGGTACTGATGCGTCGTCCATGCGCACGGTCAGAATTGGCATACCCTCCGCATCGACGACAGAGATCACACAGGGCCAGCCATTCACCTTAGCTTCTTCCTCGGCGGCCGCAACGACGAGGCGGGCAGCTTCGAGCGTAAGAAAAGGTTTTGTCGGCAAGTCCAGCGCGAATGCCGAGTTAGTGAGGGTTATCGTTGTGATTAGCGAGGAGAGGATTGCGACAGCATGTCGGGACATAAGGCACTCTTTCATAGAGATTGACAGTGCCAATAGATCGGATTTTTAAATTTCTTTCATTCGCGGTAATTTGGAATAATATTAGTTTTTACCTAATTGTTGGAAGCGCACATGGAACTCAGGCACCTTCGCTATTTCGTGGCACTCGCCGAAGAGCTTCACTTTTCCAGAGCAGCTGAACGGTTGAATATTGCCGCTCCTACGCTCACAGTTCAGATACAGGAAATCGAGCGGCGGCTCAGTGCAAAGCTTTTCCTCAGAACAAAGCGATCAGTCACTATCACCCATGCTGGCGAGATGTTTCTGAAGGAAGCAAGGCTTGTGCTGGATCAGTTCGACAGGGCTGAAAGTGTGGGGCGAAGAGCTGGACGCGGAGAGATCGGGCGGATCGAAATCGGCTATGTCGGTTCTGCGGCCTACGCGGGCGCACTGCAGTTGCAAATCAACCGTTTCGCAGGAGATTGGCCTCAGGTGGAGCTTCACTCGCGTGAGTTTCCGATGGAGGAACTCCCAAAGCTCATTGAGGAAGGACAACTCGACATTGGCTTCGTCCGTCTGCCCATGATGCTCCCCGTTTCGCTCAACGCCCATGTCTTGCTGCAGGACTATTTTTGTCTGGCTTTGCCATCCGACCATCGACTTGCACTTCACGAAGTGGACGACCAGTACGATCTCCTTTCGAAAAGCCGGTTTATTCTGCCGGAACAGGAGGCAGGTACGTATGAGGTTGCAAGGCGCGGCGGGTTTACTCCAAAAATCGTTGCAAAGCCGGGCGGTCTTCTATCCGTTCTGACGCAAGTGTCGTTGGGGGCCGGTATATCGGTAATACCGGGTGTGGTGCGAAACGTCGTGAACATGCCCAACACGGTTTTCCGCCCAATAATTGGAAAGCCGATCATGTCAGAGGTCGCGGCCATTTTTAGAAGCAGAGAGAATGCCGTCAGCGTCGATAATTTCATCGCGCAGATATGCTCTTCGCTGCCTATTGAAATCGACCATGAGCGAAGTGGCTGATGCGCAGCTAAACCGGGATCTGGAGTTCCATCGAAGTAGTTTGATGAAATATATTTCATATAGTGAATTATATTGACAGGCGCATTTCTTTGCGATTAGCTATCAATACTGGCCTTCGAGGAGGAGGGTCGGTTTTCATAAAGATCAACGGCGTTTTGGGACGCTTTCGGCGCGTTTGGGAGGGGCTTCGGCCTCGAGGAGGACACTTGCGCAAATTTCTGAGCACGACCGCACTGACGGTCCTTGCGGCAACGCTTCTGGCCGGTTCTGCTACGGCGGCTGAGACGGAGAATCCGTTCCGCTGCAAACCGGGTGAAAAATATGTGATGAACGTCATGGTTTCTGGCGTTGAATACTGGTTTCCAGTCTATGAAATGTTCAAGCAGGCCGGCCAGCAGTTCGGCTGCGAGACAGAGTATACCGGTTCGCCGGAATACGATGTGAACAAGCAGATCGCTACGTTCGATCAAGCTTTGGCGCAGAATCCGGCTGGTATTCTCGTTCACCCGATGAACTCCGATCCATTCATCGAGCCCATCAATCGAGCCATCGATCAGGGCACGGCTGTTGTCACATTCGCGGCAGACTCACCACTGTCGAAGCGGGTGTCCTTCATCACTTCGGACAACACTCGCGAAGGCACCTATGCTGCCGATGCCATCGCCGAGAAAATGGGTGGCAAGGGCGAATATGCCGTTCTTGAAAACCCTGGACAGGATAATCACGACAAGCGTATCGCCGCTTTCGTTGCTCGCATGGAAGAGAAGTGGCCGGACATGAAACTGGTTGGTCGCGCTGCTTCCAATCAGGACCCGACCAAGGCCTATCAGGGGCTGTCGAGCCTGATTCAGGCCAATCCGAACCTTGGTGCGGTTTTCATGCCGGAGGCTAACTCTGCGATCGGTGCCGCGCAGGCAAACAAGGAAGCCGGTGGTAAGGTCCTTGTCATGTGTGCGGATGTCAACGCCAACATCCTGGACATGATCAAGGCTGGCGAAGTCTTCGGTTCTATCAATCCGAACCAGGGCATACAGGGCTATATGGGCTTCATGCTGCTGTGGCTCGCCAAGCACCCGGAATTGATCGATCCGATGAATGACGCCAAGCGGTCCGGCTTCAACCCGATGAGCATTCCCGTTGTCGATAACGGCCTTTCAATTGTGACGGCGGAAAATGCTGATGACTTCTATTGGGACAAATACCTGAAGCGTCGTGGCACCAAGGGCATTGAAGAGTAGTAGGCTCTGCTCAAGAACCATCCGCGTCAGGCGGCGCGGATGGTTTTGACGGATAGGGAGGAATATGATGGCTGAACCGGTGCTGACCATCCATGGTGTATCCAAGCATTTCGGAGCGGTGAAGGCACTGACGCATGTCGATTTCACGCTTGAACGCGGCGAAGTTCATGCGCTCTGCGGTGAGAACGGCGCTGGCAAGTCGACGCTGATGAGTATCATCGCTGGCGTGCTGCAGCCGACCGAGGGTGAAATACGCATCGACGGGAAAACGGTTCACATTGCTTCGCCCGCTGTGGCGCAATCGCTTGGTATCGGTCTTGTGCATCAGGAAATTGCACTGTGTCCGGATGCAACGGTGGCTGAAAACATGTTCATGGCGGCGACGAACCGCCGCCGTTCGCCGTTCATGAATTATCGCGCGCTGGAAAGAGATGCGCAGATTGTGATGAATCGTTTGGCGGCGATTGATGTTCGACAAAAAGTTGCCGACTTGCCGATTTCCAGCCAGCAACTTGTCGAGATCGCCAAGGCGCTGACACTCGACTGTCGCGTGCTGATCCTGGATGAACCGACGGCAGTGCTCACCGAAACGGAAGCGCTACAGCTTTTTTCGATCATCCGCGATCTCAAGGCCAACGGCATTTCTATCATTTATATCAGTCATCGTATGGCCGAGATTTTCAGTCTCTGCGATCGGGTGACCGTTTTTCGCGATGGTCGTTATGTATGCACTGACTGTATTGCAGAGATCACGCCGGACGATGTGGTGCGCCGAATGGTGGGTCGTGAGATAACACAGCTCTATCCCGATAAGCTTGGACCCCACGAGGCGGCAGGTGAAGTCATTCTCGAAGTCGATGGTATTACCGACGGTGTGCGTTTCCGCGATGTAAGCTTTGCCGTCCGCAAAGGCGAAATTCTTGGTATAGGCGGCCTTATAGGGTCCGGGCGAACCGAGATCGCCGAAGGTATCTGCGGCCTTCGTCCGCGTACGGCGGGAACAGTCCGCCTCCATGGCAAAACGCAGAAAACCCATTCCTATTCTGATGCCGTCAAGGCCGGCATTGTTTATCTTTCCGAAGACCGCAAAGGTTCTGGCGTATTTCTGGAAATGTCCATCGCGCAGAATATTTCCGTACTGGACCTGAAATCATTGACCAATGCCACCGGGCTTCTGAATGGTCGCGCCGAGGCTACACTTGCAGAGGATTTTGCGAAACGGCTTTCCGTACGCATGGGCGGCATTGAAGCGCCGGTGAAATCGCTCTCGGGCGGCAACCAGCAGAAAGTGGCAATCGCCAAGCAACTGGCGGTAAAACCCAAAGTCATTCTGATGGATGAACCGACACGGGGCATTGATGTCGGTGCGAAGGCGGAAATTCATCGGCTGCTGCGGGAGCTTGCGCGCTCCGGAATCGGCATCATCGTCATCTCATCCGAGATGCCGGAACTGCTCGGTCTTTCCGACCGCCTGCTGGTGGTCCGGGAAGGACACATTGCGGGAGAGCTTTCAGCGGCTGCGATGTCAGAAGAGGCGGTGATCCGTCTGGCTTCGGGCGTTGGCACGGAACGGACATCGCACCATGCTGCATAAAAAGAAAATGGGAGAGGGTGAAATGGCTATCGACACAATGGCGGCGACTGTGCCGAGAACATCGTCGATAAGGCGCATCGGGACTATGCGTGAGGCCGGTCTGATTGCGATCATTCTTGCATTGGGCGTGGTAATGAGCTTCGCATCGCCGCATTTTCTGACGCTCGGCAATTTTCGCGCGATGCTGATGAGCTTCTCGGTGGAAGGTATTGTCGTCGTGGGAATGACAATCCTGCTGATCGTCGGGGGCATCGACCTTTCGGTCGGTTCGGTGGTCTGTTTCTCCATGGTCCTTTCCGGTGCGCTCTTTCTTGCCGGGCTTGATCCTTGGACGGCTTCGCTTATCGGCATCGCGGCGAGCGGCGCCATCGGCGCTACCATGGGGTTCTTTGTAACCGTCGTCGGTCTCAACCACTTCATCACGTCGCTGGCGGCCATGGTGATTGTGCGCGGCCTTTGCCTGATCATCACCAAAGGCACGCCGCTATCGCTTTTCACACTGCCGCCAAGTTTTAAGGCAGTAGGACAGGGTACCTTCTATGGCATACCCTATGTCATTTTGATTTTCGTTGCTGTCGTCATTCTGTTTGATTTCCTGCTGCGCCGGGCCACCGCCTTTCGCAAGGTGTTTTATACCGGCAGCAATGAAAAGGCTGCGCTCTATTCGGGCATCAAGACGAACCAGGTTAAATTCTGGGTGACAGTCTTGTGCTCGACGCTCGCTGGTGTTGCAGGCGTCATCTATATGTCCCGCTTCGGCGCTGCGACGCCCACCTTTGGCGTCGGTATGGAGTTGAACATCATTGCTGCCGCAGTCATCGGCGGTGCATCGCTGAGCGGCGGCTCCGGCACGATCCTTGGTGCCATTCTCGGTATGGCGCTGCTTTCGCTGGTCACATCCTCGCTGATCCTTCTCAATGTTTCAGTGTACTGGCAGGACATGATCAAGGGTTGCATTCTTCTTGCGGCGGTTTCTATCGACCATTTCCTGCACAAGCGGAAGGCGTCCTGATATGTCCATTGCCAAACTGAAACCCAGAACAACCGCGCCGCGTGAGGAAATCGTTGTCGCTCGCCAGATGCATCAGGCACTCGTCCTGCATTTTCTTGAAGGACTGACACAGGCGCAGATAGCGGACCAACTCGGCATATCACATGCGACAGTCAACCGGCTCATCAAGCGCGGTCGCCAGCTTGGTCTCGTTGAAATCAAGATCAAGTCGCCGGTCGAGCCTCTTGTCGATCTGGAAGAACGTCTGCTAGCGCTCGGCGGTATCAGCCGCGCCATTGTTGTGCCGACCGTATCCGACAATCCGCAAACCGCTCTGCTGGCGGTTGGAGAAGCGGCCGCCCGCTTGCTTGTAGAAGAAATCGCTGATGGCGACACGATTTGCATTACCGGCGGCAAGGGTGTGAGTGCCGTTGTTACAGGCATTCAAGCTCCTCGCCGTTTTAATGTTGAGGTCATTCCGGCGACGGGCTGTGTGCAGGGAAAACACTATACTGACGTCAACCACGTCTCGACGTTGATGGCCGAAAAGCTTGGCGGACACTCATATCAGATACATGCGCCTTTGTTCGCAGATGACGCTGGGCAACGCGCCATGCTGATGAACATGCGTTCTGTAGCGGACGTGTTCCAACGGGCAAGGGAGGCCAAGATAGCAGTTGTGGGCATAGGCTCTATCGTCAGTACGGATTCGACTTACTACGACCTGCACCCCTCTTCGAGTGAGGATCGCACGGCTATCGAGCATTCCGGAGCTAGTGCCGAGCTTCTGGCTCATCTGCTCGATGTTGATGGTCAGGTCTGTGAGTATAGTCTGAACCGCGCTCTGGTCTCGCTAACGCTGGACGAGTTTGCCCACATCCCGACGAAGATCGGTGTTGCCAGCGGATTGAACAAGGCTGCGTCTATCCTGAGTGTTCTTCGTGGCAATCATCTCGATACACTCGTCACAGACGAGGCGACTGGTGCCCGCATCCTCGAACTCGCATCCGAAGAAGGATTTTCCGCATGAGCTCCGAACAGTTGGTCCGCGAAATCGGACGCTCCGGCGTCAAGGCTTCCGCAGTCGGTCTCGGTACATGGGCCATAGGCGGCTGGATGTGGGGCGGAACGGACGAAGCCCAATCCATCGCGGCTATCCAGGGGGCGCTGGAAGCTGGTGTAACACTGATCGATACCGCACCGGCCTATGGTCTCGGGCGATCTGAGGAAATTGTCGGCAAGGCGATTGTCGGGCGCCGCGACAAGGCAGTTATCGTTACAAAATGCGGTCTTGTCTGGCACGCCCAAAAAGGTAACCACTTCTTCGATCAGGATGGAAAACCAGTCCATCGCTATTTGGGGCGAGATGCGATCATCCACGAGGTGGAAGAAAGTCTGCGTCGCCTTGGCACTGATTATATCGACCTTTACATCACTCACTGGCAGGACCCGACAACACCGATCGAAGAGACCGTCGCGGCGCTTGAGGAATTGAAGCAGGCAGGAAAAATCCGTGCCGTCGGTGCCAGCAATGTTAATCGTTCGGAGCTGGAACAATATATCCAGTTGGGAGCACTCGATGCGATCCAGGAGCGATTCAGCATGATAGATCGGGAGATCGAGAAGGATTTGTTGCCGCTTACCACGGCAAACAATGTATCGACCTTGAGTTATTCCTCTCTCGCGCTTGGTCTTCTGTCCGGCGTGATTGGACCGGAACGGGTATTTTCCGGCGACGATCAGCGCAAGGACAATCCGCGCTTTTCCGTCACCAACAGGCAGAAGGCAAAGGAATTTTCCAGGGCGATACAGCCAGTCGCTGATCAGCATGACGCGACTGTTGCTCAGATCGTGATTGCATGGACGCTTGCGCAACCCGGTGTCACCTTTGCGCTTTGCGGCGCGCGAAACCCGACACAAGCACTCGACAATGCGCAGGCGGGAGAGCTTCGGCTGTCAGTTGACGATCTTATGACAATTGACACGGCTATTTCGACGCAACTGGTTAACATGGACGGATAACGGACGGCCATCATGAACCGTGAAGAGATGTTGAACGGGCTCCGCCAGAGCCCGAAGGTGGATGTTTGTGTCGTTGGCGGTGGCATTAACGGGCTCAGCGTTTTCCGCGAGCTTGCGCTGCAGGGCGTGAATGTGCTGCTGGTCGAGCAGTCGGACTATTGTTCGGGTGCCAGTGCGGCGCTCTCGCGCATGGTTCATGGCGGGTTGCGTTATCTGGAGAATGGCGAATTCAGCCTCGTCAAGGAATCCCTCGTCGAGCGTGACAGACTGCTTCGTAATGCTCCCCACTATGTGGCTCCATTGCCGACGACGGTTCCGATCTTCGACATTTTTTCGGGCCTTGGTAATGGGATTGTACGCTTTCTGGGGCTTACCCGCCGTCCAAGCCGACGTGGTGCAATCGCCATCAAAGCAGGGCTGGGCATTTACGACTTCCTGACGCGTAAACGGGCGCTGATGCCAAAGCACCGTTTTCGTGGCCGCAAGACGACGCTTGCGAAATGGCCTGCACTCAATCCAGCGATCCGCAACTCTGCTACGTATTTTGATGCCTGGGTCAGCCATCCCGAGCGGGTCGGTATAGAACTTCTTCGCGATGGCCTCACTGCTGGCCACAATGCGAAGGCGCTGAACTATGCGACAATTCGGAAAAGTGGTGGTGGTGATTTCTTGTTGCTCGACGGAATCTCCGGCGAAATGCTGCCAATCAGACCACGGTTGGTCATCAATGCGACCGGCGGCTGGATCGACATGGCGAATGGCTCGCTCTTTCCGAAAGAGGCGCAGCCCGCACCTCTGATGGGGGGCACCAAGGGATCGCATCTCATCGTCGACAATCCCGCCCTCAGCGACAGCCTCCATGGGCATATGATCTATTACGAGAACGAGGACGGGCGGATCTGCATATTGTTTCCTTATCTCGGCAAAGTTCTCGTTGGATCGACGGATATCCGCGTTGATGACCCCGGCAAGGTGCATTGCGAGGCAGACGAGCGGGACTACATTTTGCAATCGCTCGCTTTCGTGTTGCCTGAGGTCAAAATACATCCCGAAGAAATTGTCTTTCAGTTCGCAGGCGTGCGTCCGTTACCAGCCAGCGATGACAGTTTTACAGGACGTATTCCGCGCGACCATTTCTGTACTGTGCTTGAAGGATGTGATGGCCGCCCTCCCGTGCTCTGCATGATTGGTGGCAAGTGGACGACTTTCCGGTCGTTCGGCGAAATGGCTGCCGACATGGTGCTGAAGCGCTTGGCGCAATCGCGCCGGATCGACACGACGGAACGTGCAATCGGCGGTGGACGCGCATTCCCGAAAGATCGCGCGAGCTGGATCGAAAAACTGGCCACCACAACGGAATTATCTTCGGCTCGTATTGCATCGCTTTTCAAACGTTACGGCACCGATGCAGCGGAAATCGCCCGTTTCATCACGGGTGGGGTGGATCGCACCTTGCCCCATAGCGACTACAGCACGCGAGAGTTTTTGTATCTCATCCGTGCAGAGGCGGTTGAGCATCTGGATGACCTGCTTCTGCGGCGCACAACACTGGCGATTTCTGGTGAACTTTCCCTCGCCATGACCAAGGCTGTGCTTGATCTGCTCGCGGCGGAGAAAAGCTGGCCGCCGCAGCGTAGCGATGCAGAGCTGACGCGATTTTTAACCCTCATGCGCGAGCGCCACGGTGTTGCCGAGGAAACGCTTTCCGCAAGGAACGAACAAAGGAGTGAATTATGCGAGAAAACCGCAAAGTCCGGATGAACCGGCTGTTCGGCAATGGCCGTTGTCTGGACGTGGCTATCGATCATGGCGTGTGCAACGAGCCGTCTTTTCTCGACGGACTGGAGAACATGCCAGCCGTCGTCCAGGCATTGGTCGATGCAAAGCCTGATGCGATTCAGATGAACTATGGCCAGGCAGATCTTTTGCAGGATATCCCCGGCAAGGATAAGCCAGCTCTGGTCATGCGTCTTGATATGGGTAATCCTTATAATCGTATACGCCATCGCGACATGTGGGCAGTGCTGCAGAACGAAGCCGAACCGCTGGTCGGTGCGCTGCAAATGGATGCGGCCTGTGTCGTGGTGAACCTGTTCATGTTGCCGGATGAGCCGGACCTTTTTCGCCAGTGCGTGCAGAATATTTCTCGTGTCAGAGCTGATTGCGAAAAATACGGTATGCCGCTGATGATCGAACCACTCGTCATGCAGCCGGTCACGGAACGCGGGGGCTACATGGTTGATGGTGATGCCGACAAGATCGTGACACTTACGAAGCTTGCCCGCGAAATGGGCGCTGATATCATCAAGGCGGATCCGACGACGAATGCGGAGGACTTCCATCGCGTTGTTGAAGCGGCGCGTTGTCCGGTATTGGTGCGCGGCGGTGGCAAGGAAGACCTTGCAGCAGTGTTTGCAAAATCGGCCTCCTTGATGCGGCAGGGCGCAATGGGCATGGTCTATGGGCGCAACATATATCAGCATGCCAATCCTAGCGCCGTCGTACGCGGATTGATGGCGATCATCCATCAGGATGCGAGTGGCGAGGAGGCTTACTCGCTTTATCAGCGGGGCTGAGTTGCTGAACCAGTTGAACCTTGGGAGGGGTTCTGGATGCAAAAATATCTGTTGGGGCTTGATGCGGGCAACACCGTCATCAAAGCGGTGGTCTTTGATCTTACGGGACGCGAACTCGCACATGCGGGGGAGGAGGGACATAGCTGCATGCCACATCCTGGCCATGTCGAGCGTGACCTTGGTGAACTCTGGTCCAATGCCAAGAGGGTCATACGGGCTTGCCTCGATAAAGCAGGTATAGCAGCGAGCGACATCGCCGCTATCGGTTGTGCCGGACATGGCAACGGGCTTTATGCGCTTGACCGGGAGGGGGAGCCTCTCATCGGCATACAGTCACTCGACACACGTGCGACCGATCTCGTTGAAGAGTGGGCAGCGGAAGGCGTGGGCGCAAGGACCTATCCGATAGCTCGTCAGCGTCCTTGGCCCTCCCAAACCCCGACCCTCCTTGCCTGGCTGAAGCGTCATCAGCCTGATCTGTTTGACCAGATCGGCACGGTATTCTTCTCCAAGGACTTTGTCGTCAATCGCCTGACCGGCAAACGTTTTAGCGAAGTTTCCGATATGTCGGGAGCAGGCTTGCTTGATCTGGCAAAGCGCCGTTATGACAGGACTCTGATGGAAGCTTATGGCCTGAGCGATTGCATGGATATCCTGCCGCCACTCATCGAAAGTGACAACATTGCAGGCAACGTAACGGAAGCCGTGGCGCGTGAGACCGGGCTTGCTGCGGGTACGCCTGTGATTGGGGGACTCTTCGACGTCGTCGCATCGGCGCTCGGTTCCGGGGTTTCACGTACGGGCAGCGCGTCGATCATCGCTGGCACGTGGAGCATCAATCAGATCATTGTCGACGGTCCCGATCTTGAGGGGCCGGTTTTCATGACGTCGACTTTCGATCGCAACCGTTACATGGCGATGGAAAACAGCGCTACCTCGGCGGCAAATCTGGAATGGCTGGTGCGGGAGTTCTTCGAAGGTGAACATCACGCCGATGTCTCGCCTTTTGATGTCTGTTGCGGCCTGGCAGCGGCGATTGAGCCCGCAAATGATGATCCGCTTTACCACCCTTATCTCTACGGAGCGCAGCAGGACGGTCATGCGCGTGCGGGATTTTACGGTATTGCGGGCTGGCACACCAAGGGGCATTTGATCCGAGCGTTACTCGAAGGTGTTGCTTTTGGTCATCGTCAGCACGTGGAGACAATCCGCAAAGCAGGCGCGACTTTCGAGGAGGCCGTGCTTTCCGGTGGTGGTTCCCGGAGCCGTCTGTGGCCCCAGATTTTTGCCGACGTGCTCGGCGTGCCTGTGTCGGTTGCCGTTTCGCGGGAAACGGGCGCGCTCGGTGCGGCCATAGCTGCGGCAACCGGTGTCGGTTTGTTCTCTGATTTTACAGATGGCGCCACTGCCATGGTGCGTGCTGATCGGCACTATAAGCCGAATGCCGCTTTGGTTGAGCACTACAATCGTCGCTACGCGCTTTACAGGGATATCACGGAGGCAATGACGCCGCTTTGGCGTCTGATACAGACCAATTCGATAAAAAGGGCGTACAGTTAGCGAAGATGCCTCCGTCTTTGATGAACTCGTGGATTGAATTTGACGTTTGATACCCCTCCGACATAGATCTCGTTTCAAACGTCAAATTCAATCCACTAGGACCATAAATTTACGCGTGGTCTTCTCGATTCCGACATTTGCTCGGTATCCACATCCGATGGATGCAAATGCCGGAATCAGACCACTGGCCGCAGATGTCTGCGTTGCTTCAGCCGGCGCCCGGGTTGCCGAAATTGGCGTAGATATCCGCTCTGGTCTGGGGCACGGCGGAAATGCCGCGTTTGCGTTTTGAAGCCAATGTCTGGTTAATCTGAACGGTGCCTCTTTCAAATGCCAGAGAACATCCAGCAAGATAGAGGAGCCAGAGCCGCGCTTTTGGATAGCCAATTTCGGCAACGGCCTTGTCGAAATTGGAATGGAGCCGTTCGCACCATAAACGGCAGGTGCGGCCATAATGTTCGCGCAGATTTTCCACGTCGTGAACTTCGAAGCCGTACCCTTCGAGATTTTCTACCGTCATCCCCAAGTGATCGAGTTCCCCACCGGGGAAAATGTACTTCACAAGTGCCTTATGCTCAGCACTTTTGCGCTTGAAGGATTTTTTGTTCTTCTTCATGCGGCGAGTGATTGCGTGGTGCATGTAAAGTCCGCCTGGACGCAGAAGCCGGTTCACGGTGCTGAAATAACTATCGTAATTGGTGATGCCGACATGCTCGAACATTCCAACAGACGATATTTTGTCGAACTGGCCGTCCAGCTCGGTATAGGATTTGACGTGAATGGTGATCTTATCTTCAAGTCCTGCTAGCCTGATCCTCTCGCGGGCCAGCGCCGTTTGCGCTTCGGAGAGCGAAACGCCGGTGCCGATGACGCCAAAATTCTGCGCTGCATAAATAAGAAGAGCGCCCCAGCCGCAGCCAATATCCAGAAGCCGATCACCGGGTTTCAAGCGCAATTTACGGCAGATCAGCTCCAGCTTGTCCTTCTGTGCCTGATCGATGTCGTTGGCCCAGTCCGTGAAATAACCGCAAGTGTAAACCATCCGCTCATCGAGAAATAAACGGTAAAACTCGTTGGATACATCGTAATGATGGGTAATCGCTTCCTTGTTCGATCCGCTGACAAAAGGCTCCTTACCGTCCAAAGCCGCACGTGCGTCGGACTTTCCGGCAAATAGGAGTGCTGGGAGGTCCTTTAGTAATTGCCACTTGGGCAGCTCTTTTAGTCTGTTCTTCACGCTGCCGTCGGTTCGGGCACTGGCGAGATCAAAAATAGTGCCATTGCTGATATCGACACGACCCGAAGTCCAGATATCGATCAGGGAATCGTAATTGGGCTTGAGAATCAGTTGTCGAACAATCGTCGGATCGTTGATCATCAGTGACGGACCGTCGAATGTGCCTATCCGCGTACCGTCCCACAGTTCTATGTTGAATTGTGGGCGCAGCGTTTCCACGACTGTTCGTATGATACGGATGGACTTAGATTCAACCGTCATGCCATGCCTCTCCACTAGGGGATCGGAAGATCACCTTTACGGATTGAAACCTAGCCTAAGGTGTCTAACGATTGCAGTCATAAAATTGTGACGATTACTGCGATTTTCTTCTCTGAAGGCGTGCATGATCGACGTCGCCTCTTCGATAAAGCTCAAATCGATCAACACAGCTAAATGAAACTAGTCCTCGCGATCATTCCATCCGGGATGAATTCCGGGGCGCATATTGCCCCAGGTCGGATCGATATCATGATACTCGTGATAAAATCTGACAAATATAGCGATCAGAAGGAAGGCAGTGCAAAGCGCGAGAACGACTTTAAAGACTAAATCCGGCTTCAAACTCGACCTCACTATTTATTAAACCACTACCCACCGGTCGTGATGCGTTGAAGCTTCAAAGCTTATATTCATTCGAATAGAAAGTATCGTTGACTGTAGTGTGATTGAAAAGTGTCTGACGCAATTCATTCTGAATCGCTAAAAATCAGGGGCTGTTTTATGATTCGATGAAATAAGGCTTCTGCTTGCTGAAGCCTCCGAGGAGGCGGACTACATGGAGTTTTCCCGTGATATTGCAGACGCTGCTAAAGGTTTGTGGCTCGAAATCGCCCAAACGAGCGGTGAAACGGCTACTTTAGAGGCCATTGCACTCGCCCTTCTCAAGGAGAGGCAGAGATGTGCAACAATTGCGCTTTGTGTATTTGATGATGACGAATGGTCCGATGACTTTCGTATAGCTGGCGGACTGGTGGCGGAAGCGATTCTTGAAGATGGAAAAAGTTAAGAAGCCCACTGGAAAGCGCGGGTGATGTGATAGAAATTGCAACCACCAACCGGCCCAGGGTTGGAACTGTTTTAACAATGAGACGGAGCAGTATGAAGATGGATCGTATAGGGGCGGGGGCTATTGGCCTGCTGTCGTTGACATTGGCAGGATGCACGACATCGCCGCAAAACTATGCAACCACTCTCTCCTCGCAGGACCCTAAATGGCAGTCACCGCAGTGCGAACAAATTCGCGCGGAGGTTGTGAATTATGAAGCGGGAGAAAAGAAGGTTTCCGATCTGGCTCCAGGACTTCTTATCGGCCCCTACGGACTGGGTATTGCAATGGCAATAAAAGAGAATGATGAGAAGCGGCGAAAACTATTCGTTCGTGAAATGCATATGCGCTGCTCAAGCCAGCCTTTGCCGAAGGAACTCGAGAATACACAAAGTGACACGAACCAGTCAAAACCGGCTGACACATTCCGATAGTTTGCATATTTCTTCGCATTACTCCGATCTGTGAACGCATCCTTAATAGTGAGCTAAAATGTCCAAGTTCGTACCTGTAATTGCGTTGCATGGCGGCGCTGGAACCATTCTCAAGGCTAATATGTCGCCGGAGAAGGAAGCGGCCTTTCATGCCGGTTTACGCGAATGCTTACAGGCTGGGCTCGACGTGTTGCGGGACGGGGGCACAGCCATTGATGCCGTCACGGCGTCTGTGGTCGCGCTGGAAGAAAATCCACTGTTCAACGCAGGCCGTGGTTCTGTTTTCACAACGGATGAAACGCATGAGATGGATGCCGCCATCATGGACGGCGCTACTCGTGCATGCGGTGCCATTTCGGGAATTTGCGGGCCACGCAATCCAGTCCTGGCGGCGCGTGCGGTCATGGAACAGACTGAGCACGTATTTTTTGCAGGCGCAGGGGCAAAGCGTTTTTGCGAAGCTGCTGGTTTGGAAATGATGCCTCCGGAATGGTTCTCGACGGAGCAACGTCGCAAGGCATTGCATGATGAAATGCTACGTCGCCGCAGCGGTGCTGCTGACGATGGCGATCCCGCCCGCAAGCACGGAACTGTCGGAGCCGCTGCTCTAGACAGCTTCGGACACTTGGCGGCAGCCACATCCACTGGTGGGATGACCGCCAAGACTCCGGGACGTGTTGGAGACAGTCCGGTCATAGGCGCTGGAACCTGGGCAGACGACCAGACCGTTGCGCTTTCGGCCACCGGTCACGGAGAATATTTCATTCGCTGGGCCGTAGGTCATGAAATTGATGCCCGGATGCGCTGGGCTGGACAATCGCTCGGTGAAGCGGCTGATGCAGTTGTCCGCGAACTCGGTGAAATTGGTGGCTCCGGTGGCCTTGTTGCCGTGGATCGCAAGGGTAATGTCTGTTTGCCGTTCAACAGTCCCGGCATGTATCGTGCCTGGTGCGATTTGAACGGTGAGATTCATACTGGAATCTACCGTTAGGATCGAAGCGCTCGCCGATGATCGCAGAGTTTGCTAGAAAACGTCTGCCCATTTCATTCAGACGGTTGTTGACGCGTGTTGGGTGATCGGGGCTCGTACGCCTACTTTTCTTCGCCATGACGCTCGGTAGTGCTGTTCTTCGCAGGTGTTGTGAGATCAGCTTTATCCGAATGAAGCAAAGCTGTGAGCCGAAAATTTCTTCGTGTATATGATTTTGCCTCGCTATTCCAAATTGGAATGGCAAGTCTAAAATTGCATTAGCCAGCGCATAAATTTGCTGCCTATAAATTCAAATAACAAAACTGCCGGTCAAGGGAAGTTGTTCTCCGGTTTTTCTTCACGCTCTTGAAAAAGCATGAAGATCAGCTTGGAACAACGGCGGCTGACGCGCCTTTCAAACGAGCGCAAAAATGGGGAAATGAATGACGGATGCCAAGCGCGTTCCGAAGGAAATGTCTTGTCCTTCTGAAAAAAAGGCGAAGCAAATCAATGATTCGGAGCTGAAAAGCGGCGCTGTTGGAGCGGCAAGCGCCGCGCAGTCGGCGCATGAGTTCCGTTTGCAAGTCAGCGACATACATGAGCTTTCCGTTTTGGAATATGGCAATCCGAAAGGTATCCCCGCTGTCTTTCTGCACGGCGGTCCCGGTGCGGGCGTCTCGGCCGCGCAGATCGCCAGTTTCGATCTCGACACCTATCGTGTCATTACCTTCGATCAGCGCGGCGCGGGACGTTCCACCCCTGTCGCTGAAATTGCTGAAAACACCACACAGCATCTGATCGCGGACATTGAAGCCGTGCGCGAGAGATTGGGCATTGAACGCTGGCTTGTGGCAGGTGGTTCCTGGGGGTCGTGTCTGTCGCTTGCCTATGGCGTCGCGCATCCGCGGCGCTGCCTCGGCTTTCGGTTGCACGGCATATTTCTGGGCGGGCAGGATGACACAGACTGGTGGTTCCATGGTTGCCGCGCTGTTTTCCCTGATCACTGGCAGGAATTTGCTGCATTCGTGCCGGAAGAGGAGCGTGGTGATCTGCTAGCCGCTTATTACAAGCGGCTCACGTCAGGTGATTTGGTGCAGGAACTGGCTGCGGCCCAGAGCCTGCGCGGATTTTCGGCGCGTACCCAGACCTTGGAACCGGACGCAAGTCATGTTGCCAAACTTCTGAAGTCGGAAGCAGCCTTGGCGGTATCGCGCATTTTCACCCATTATTGCGTCAACCGCGCTTTCCTTCCGGACAATTATCTCATCGAGAATATCGATCGTATTCGTCATCTCCCTGCTGAAATCGTGCAGGCGAGATACGACATGGTGACGCCGATGATGACGGCGTGGAAACTCAAGGAAGCCTGGCCGGAGGCCGGATTCACCATCGTCACACTTGCCAATCATCAATCGACGGTCGGCCCAATGGTCGATGCGTTGGAAGCCGCCTCTGCCCGGCTGGCGCGGCAGTTGGCGTGAGCGCACTCATCAATATCTGGAATTAAGGAAAGTTCGATGTTCGATACAAAGGCCGCCGATACCTCGCTTTCGATGACGCACTACATCGATATCTGCAAGGCGGTGAAGCCCGCTGTCTCGCCGGACGGCGAACTTCTAGTCTATCTCAGCGATGAAAGCGGCACGGCGCAGGTCTGGGGGCGCCCTCTTGCAGGCGGTACGCCGCGCCAGCTTACCAATCTGCCGGAACCGGTCGGCAATCTTGCCTTCAATCCCAAGAGCCGCGACCTGCTCATTACGACCGACTGGGGCGGCGACGAACGCCATCAGCTCTGGCTGATCCAAAATGCCGAAGGCGAGCCGCACCTCCTTACCACCGATACTACGGTGGTTCATGCCTGGGGTTGCTGGTCGCCGGATGGCACACAGATCGCCTATGGCGCTAATTATCGTGACCGTTTCCACATGGATATTCATGTGATGACTGTTGCAACCGGCGAGACGAAATGCGTTTACGAGGGGATCGGATGGCGCACGCCCGCCGTCTTTGCGCCCGACGGCAAGTCGTTGCTGGTCAATGATTGCCAGCGCGCAATGACGGATCAGGATTTCTGTCGCCTCGATCTCGAAACTGGCACCTATGAAAATGCCCTGCCGCATGAAGGACGGGCACGCTATCAATCGCCGAAATTCTTCAAGGACGGCTCCGGCATTCTGCTGATTGCCGATCAGGAACGCGAATATCTCTCTGTCATGGTCAAGCCGCACGACGCGGCATCGCTGACTGAACTTGCGACCTTCGACGGGCAGGATGTCGAAGCGCTCGCTATCTCACCGGATCAGCGCAGGATAGCACTCGTCCTGAACCGTCAAGGCTGGAACGACGTGGTTCTGATTGGCCGGGACGGGGCGGTACTCAAACGGCTTGAAATGCCGGTTGACGCAGTGGTCGCTTCCGTTGCGTGGACACCGGATGGCACGTCACTGATCATGCCTGTGGAAGGTGCTGCGACGTCGGGCGACATCTGGCGCTGCGATGTTGAAAGCGGTGCTTTCACGTGCCTGACAGACGCACCAAAGGCCAAGGTTAAATTACCGACTTTCCTCGAACCGATAGTGACAAGCGTTGCAAGTTTTGACGGTTTGGAGGTTCCCTATTTCATCTACAAGCCGGAGCGTGCTGCAGGTCTCGATGGTTATCCGGTGATGATAATCGTACATGGCGGTCCTGAAGCCCAGTGGAAGCCGGATTTTCGTGCGGACATTCAGTACATGCTGGCGCAAGGCATCATGGTCATCGCGCCAAATATTCGCGGCAGCACGGGATATGGCCGCGCCTACCAACACCTGGATGATCGCGAATTACGCATGAACAGCGTTGCTGATCTCAAGGCGGTGCGCATGGCGGTCGCGGCACGCAGCGATGTCGATGCATACCGTATCGGTGTGTTCGGTCGTTCCTATGGTGGTTTCATGGTCTTGTCGGCCATGACCGAATATCCCGATCTGTGGAAGCTTGGCGTCGAATATTACGGGATCGCCAATTTTCTCACCTTGTTGCAGACGACGGGACCATGGCGCAAGGAGCTGCGCGCTGTTGAATATGGTGATGCCGAAACCATGCGTGATGAGTTGGAGAGTTTCTCACCCATCAACAGCATCGGAAATATCGCAGCACCATTGATGATAGCACATGGTCTGGAGGACCCGCGCGTCACCCCGTGCGAGAGCGAGATGGTCTATTCCTGCTTACGCGGCCTCGGCAAGCCTATCGAATATCTGCGCGTGCCGCATGAAGGCCATGGCTTTGCGCGTATCGAAAATCGTCGCCGCGTGTTTGGCGCGCTTGCCCGTTTCATCGACGAGAATCTTTAAAAGCATTGTTGGGAGAGTACGCCGTGAAGAATGGTGAAGAGATCTGGGATCTAGTGGATGCGAAGAAGGCTGATTTTGAAGCCTTGAGCGATCGTGTCTGGGGGATGCCCGAGATCGCCTATACCGAATACAAGTCCTGTGCCGAGCACACCGAAATGTTGAAGGCACAGGGTTTTCGTATCACCGAGAATGTGGCTGGCATTCCCACTGCTGTCATGGGCGAGGCGGGTGAGAGCGGACCAGTCATCGCCATTCTTGGCGAATATGATGCGCTGCCGGGCCTTAGTCAGGAAGCGGGCATAGCAGAGCCGCGCCCGATCCCCGGTACGGGACATGGTCATGGTTGCGGCCACAATCTTCTGGGCTCCGCTGCCATTCTGGCTGCGACGGCGGTCAAGGATTGGCTGGAACAGACCGACAAGAAGGGTCGCGTGCGCTACTATGGCTGTCCTGCAGAAGAAGGCGGCGCGGCCAAGTCTTTCATGGCGCGCGCGGGCGCTTTCAACGATGTCGATATTGCCATCTGCTGGCACCCGGCTTCGTTTACGCAGGTCGATGACGCCCAATCGCTTGCCAATACCCGGATGGATTTCGAATTCACCGGAAGGGCCTCCCACGCTGCTGCGGCACCGCATCTAGGGCGTTCGGCTCTGGATGCGGCGGAACTGATGAGTGTCGGTTGCAACTATCTGCGCGAGCATATCCCGTCCGATTGCCGTCTTCACTATGCTTATCTCAATGCGGGTGGCATCGCGCCGAACGTCGTGCAAGCCAAGGCCAAGGTGCGCTACGCCATCCGCGCCACTGATCTGCCGGGCATGTTCGCCCTCAATGATCGGGTGAAGAAGGTTGCAGCGGGCGCAGCAATGATGACGGAAACAACCGTCAATATCTCCATCATGAGTGCGGTCTCGAACCTGCTGGGCAATACGCCACTGGAAATCGCGATGCATTCGAACATGGAGCGTTTGGGCGGCGTGCCGTTCGATGATGCGGACCGTGCCTTTGCAGCGGAGATACAGACGACTCTTTCGAAAGAAGATATCGAAACCGACTATCTGCGTGTCGGCCAGCCTTTGGCGGAAAACGAACCGCTTTGCGACTACGTGCTGCCGCGCGAACAGAAGGGTGTACCGATGATCGGCTCCACTGATCTGGGCGATGTGAGCTGGGTCGTGCCGACTGTTCAGGCACGCGTGGCAACGCACGCCATCGGTTCGCCGGGCCATTCCTGGCAGATCACCGCGCAAGGCAAGATGCCGGCTGCTCATAAGGGCATGGTCTATGCTGCGAAGGTAATGGCGGGCACGGCACTCGATGTTCTTCAAAATGAGAAGATTATGAACGACGCCAAAGCCGATCACAAAGCTCGCACGGCAAAGACGCCCTATACCTGCCCGATCCCGCCTGAGGTCAATCCGCCGCTGCAGCCGCGTCCGGCCGATTGACTGGCTAAGAGTATGCATTTCGTGCCCTGCGTCCGCGCGCGGCACCTCTCGAAAATGCCCAACCATAAAAGGGGATAACAATGCAAAAACAGAAGACAACCATCCTGCGCCGCACCACGGCGCTCGCGCTTGCCGCCGGTATGGGCGCCGTGACGTTCACCGCCGAAGCCGCCTCACCGCCGAACGCACTCGTCATGGCCTGGAATATTGACGCTATCAGTACTTTTGATCCGGCGCAGATCGGCGAAGCCGCGACCAATGAAATTATCCAGAATATCTGCGATCCCATGGTCGATTTCGATCCGGCTGACGAGACCAAGATCGTGCCGCAACTTGCCAAAAGCTGGGAGGTGTCGCAAGACGGGTTGCAGATCACATTCCACATGCGCGATGACCTGAAGTTCGACAATGGCGACAAGGCGACGGCGGGTGATATGGCGTGGTCGCTCCAGCGCGCGGTCAAGCTCGGTTTCGGCAACGCAGCGACGCTGACAGAATATGGTTTCACCAAGGACAATGTGGATCAGACCATTTCGGCGCCGGACGACAACACAGTCGTTTTCAAGCTGGACAAGCCTTATCCGGTCAATCTCATCCTGGCGGCGATCGCCGCCAACCGTGTTGCCAGCCTTCTGAACCAGAAGGTGTTGATGCAGAACCAGGTCGATAACGACATGGGCAACAAGTATCTAGCCACCCGGTCGGAATGTGTTGGCCCCTACAAGTTGATGCGGTGGAACCCGGCTGAAGTGGTTATCCTCCAGGCGACCGACAATTATTGGGGTGAAGCGCCGAAGCTCAAGCAGGTGTTGATCCGCCATGTTTCGGAAGCGGGAACTCAGCGACTGTTGCTCGAAAAGGGCGACATCGACATCGCCCGTGACCTGACGCCGGAAGATCTGCGCGATCTGGAAACTCAGGACAAGGTGACCGCCTCACGCTCGCTGAAGCCTTCGCTGTTCTACTGGAACTTCAATAATGCCGATCCGATCTTCGCCAATGAGAAGGTACGCCTCGCGATGCGTTATCTCATTGACTATGAGGGCCTCGGCAAGACGGTCATCAACAATGTCGGTGTGCCGCGCGCAAGTTTCGTGCAGCTCGGTGCTTTCGGCGCGCTGGACGAGAAGGAAGGGCAGCCCTTCAAACTTGATGTCGAAAAGGCTCGCGAACTGCTGAAGGAAGCCGGTTACGAGAAGGGCTTCGAGACGACGATGTTCATCAGTACCGCGCCTTATGCCGCTCCGATTGCCCAGAGTATTCAGGACGCGGCCGCCAAGATAGGTGTGAAGATCAAGATCGAACGCATGGCCAATGCGCAATTGTTCAGCCGTATCCGTGGCCGTGAGTTCCAGACTTCGCTGATGGGCTGGCAGACGACTGTTCCGGACGCGCATGGCAATGCTTCGCGTCAGATATTCAATCCCGACAACCGGGCTGAAGCCAAGCAGACCATGTATCCGAGCTGGCGCGCGAGCTATTTCAACGAAGCCGTGAACAAGGAAGTCGACGCTGCCCTGTTCGAGAAGGATGAGGCCAAGCGCAAGCAGATGTATATCGATCTGCAGAAAGAGATGATGGAGAAGGGGCCGCACGCCTTCATCTTCCAGATTTACAATGTCGCCGGTGTCAACAAGACCATGAAGAATTGGAGCTGGAACGGCTTCCGCGTCTACTACGATCTGGCCGCAAAATAACGGAAATTACGCACCCGGCGGCTTCTCTCGAAGTGGCTGGGTGCACACCGTTTCAATGGATGACCGCATGGTCGCCTGTGGTTCGCTTCGCGACCCGGACCGGGCATCCCGTTTTTCTCTTTCGGGAATTTGCAGATGACGACGCACGAAATCATTGAAGATGTGGAGGCGGTGGACCACGATCGGGAGGCCGGACCCGTACTTCAGTTTCTCGCCGCCACCGCGCGTCTGGTCGTTTCAGTGGCAATTACGCTTCTGGGACTGATCACGTTGACCTTTTTCATCAGCCGCCTTTTGCCGCTTGATCCGGTCATCGCGATGCTGGGCGATAATGTGTCCCAGGAAGCCTATGACACGATGTATAGAAAGCTGGGGCTCGACCAGCCATTGATTGTGCAATATGGCCTTTATCTCAAGAACGCGCTGATGTTCGATTTCGGCAACGCGCTGACTTCCGGTCGTCCGGTGCTGGAAGATATTGCGCGCGTCTTCCCGGCTACCATCGAACTGGCGACTGTGGCTATCGTCATCGGAACCGCGCTGGGCATTCCGCTCGGTGTTTTCTCTGCCATGTATCGCAATTCGCCTCTGGATCATGCCGTGCGTATGATCAGTTTGCTTGGCTATTCCACGCCGAACTTCTGGCTCGGCTTGATGGCGCTGCTGATTTTCTATGCCACGCTGGGCTGGATTGGCGGGCCGGGTCGGATAGACTTCATTTACGAATATTCCGTCGAGCCGACGACCGGCTTCCTGCTTCTCGACAGCGCGATGCAGGGCCAGTGGGATGCTTTTGGGAACGCCGTAAGCCATATCATCATGCCCGCGCTGATCCTCGCATTCGGCTCGATGGCCTATATCAGCCGCATGACGCGCGGTTTCATGATCGAGCAACTCAATCAGGAATATATTATCACTGCACGCGTCAAGGGGTTGTCCTGGGCGCGTACCGTCTGGGGCCATGCCTTCCGCAATGTTGCGGTTCAGGTCGTGACGGTTGTGGCGCTGTCCTATGCTTTCCTGCTGGAAGGTGCGGTGCTGACCGAGACGGTGTTCGCATGGCCGGGCTTCGGGCGTTACCTCACCAATGCACTTCTGGCTGGTGACATGAACGCAGTGGTCGGCTGTACGCTTATCGTCGGCATTCTGTTCGTCGGTATCAACCTGATCAGCGATCTTCTGTATCGCGTCTTCGATCCCCGCACACGATAGGAAACTGCCGATGAACACGCACACCAGCACGTCGCCGGCGCAAACTTCCAGTTCCCTACGGGCCTGGCTGAGCGCTCCCGTACCCACTTCTGCCTTTCAGTCCAATATACAGCAACTGCGCCGGTCCTGGTTCAAGCTGATGGCCAACACATCCGCTCTCTTTGGTCTTGCGGTCATCGTCCTTCTGGTTCTGGTGGCGATTTTCGCGCCTCTGATCGCAACACACGACATCGGTGCCAACAATCTCGCCAATCGGCTTCAACCACCGTCATGGGGCCATTTCTTCGGTACAGACGAACTGGGTCGCGATATTTTCAGTCGCCTTGTCTATGGTTCGCGCATCACACTCTACATCGTAACGCTGACCGCCGTCATCGCTGCACCTATCGGCCTCATCGTGGGTACCACCGCAGGCTATATAGGCGGCTGGGTCGATACGGCGCTGATGCGCATTGTCGACATCTTTCTCGCTTTTCCCAGTCTTGTGCTTGCGCTGTCCTTTGCCGCAGCACTCGGGCCGGGTATCGAGAATGCCGTCATCGCCATTTCACTCGCCGCATGGCCGCCGATAGCGCGTCTTGCCCGCGCGGAAACATTGACCATTCGCTCGTCGGATTATGTGGCTGCCATTCGCCTGCAGGGCGCTTCAACCATGCGGGTGATTGCGAAGCATGTCGTTCCTATGTGCATTCCCTCGGTAGTGATCCGCATCACACTCAATATGTCGTCGATCATCCTGACCGCTGCGGGCCTCGGCTTTCTCGGCCTTGGTGCACAGCCGCCGAGCCCGGAATGGGGCGCGATGTTGTCCAGTGGCCGTGAATTTATGATGACCTCTTGGTGGCTTGCCGCTGTGCCGGGCACCGCAATCCTGCTTGCGAGCCTTGCATTCAACCTGTTCGGTGACGGCTTGCGCGATGTCCTCGACCCTAGAAACGGATAAGATCAATGACAAAACCATTGCTTGAAGTCGATGATCTGTGGGTGTCTTTTCCCGGTGCTGATCGCAACATCGATGTCGTTCGCGGCATCAGCTTTTCCATTGGGCGCGAAAAAGTCGGCATCGTGGGTGAATCCGGCTCCGGCAAATCGATGACCGGGCGCTCGATTCTCAAACTCACACCAAAGACGGCGCAGATCCGTGCCAAGGCCCTGCGTTTCGGCGAGATTGACCTGTTGTCAGCCAGCGAACGCCAGATGCGTAGCGTGCGCGGCAACCGTATCTCGATGATCCTTCAGGACCCGAAATATTCGCTCAACCCGCTGATCCGTATCGGCGATCAGATCATGGAAGCCTATCGCCTGCACCATCGTGTGAAATCGGCCGAAGCACGACAGAAAACAATTGCCATGCTGGAGGCAGTGCATATTCGCGATCCCGAGCGTGTCATGCGTCTGTTTCCACACGAGATTTCTGGCGGCATGGGCCAGCGTGTGATGATCGCCATGATGCTGATCCCCGAACCGGACATGATCATCGCCGACGAACCAACCTCCGCGCTTGATGTGACCGTGCGGCGCCAGGTTCTAACTATACTCGACGAACTGGTCAGCCGTTCAGGCACGGGGCTGATGTTCATCAGCCATGATCTCAACCTGGTTGCCGATTTCTGCGATCGGGTACTGGTCATGTATGCGGGGCGTATCATGGAAGATCTGCCGGCGAAGGAGCTGCACAAGGCGCGCCATCCTTATACGCAGGCACTGCTGGCCAGCCTGCCGCGGCTCGACCATCCGGTCGATATGCTGAAGGTGCCGGAACGCGACAAAAGCTGGCTGACCGAGCCGACGCTGGTGGGAGGAAACTCATGATACATGCAGTCAGTTCTCCATTTGTGGATGTCTCGGACCTTTCCATCAGCTTCGGCAAGGGGCGCAAGCGGGCCGCCGTCGTCAGGAAGGTGAAATTTCATCTCGAACGCGGCGAGGCCTATGGTCTGATCGGTGAATCCGGTTGCGGCAAATCCACGATCCTGCGCGCTCTTGCCGGTCTCATCCCGCATTATCAAGGCAACTTCAGCTTTGACGGCCGGAAGATGGGCGGCGAGCGCGACAAAGCATTTTTCCGTCGCGTGCAGATGGTGTTTCAAGACCCATATGCCTCGCTGCACCCACGCAAGCAGGTGCATAAGGTGTTGGCGGAATCGCTTGCCATTCACGGCATGGACCGCAAGGACGAGCGAGTTCGCGACGTATTGCAAGCGGTGGGTCTCGGTCCGAGCTTTCTCTATCGCTATCCGCATGAATTGTCCGGTGGCCAGCGCCAGCGTGTCGCCATAGCCCGTGCACTTATCATCGAACCGGACGTGCTGCTTCTCGATGAGCCGACATCCGCGCTCGATGTTTCCGTGCAGGCGGAAATTCTCAATTTGCTCAAGGTGCTGCGCCGTGAGCGAAATCTCACATACCTCATGGTTTCGCACGATCTCGCCGTGGTGGCGCATATCTGCGAGCGTGTCGGGGTCATGCACAAGGGCATCATTCTGGAAGAATTGACGGCGGACGATCTGCGCCATTCGCGCGCCAAAGTCGAATACACGCAGGAGTTCCTGCATGCCAGTGTGGAAGCTGTTGCACATAATCAGTCTAAGGAAATACGAGTATGAACTATCATTCGGTGGCCAATCCGGGACAGGAATGGGAACGTCTGAAAAGCCCCGCTGCGGCGGGTTGGTCTGAAGCTGGGCTTGGCGCCGTCGACGCTTGTGCCGATAGCCAGGAAACCGATGCGCTGATGATCGTTCAGGGCAACAAGATCGTCCACACATATGGCGACATCACGCACAAATATCTCTGCCACTCCATCCGCAAGAGTATTCTTGCCGCGATGATGGGGCAGGATGTAGCTGATGGCACCATTGATCTCAGCCTGACGTTGGAGCAGCTAGGCATTGATGACAATGAAGGCTTGAGCGAAGTAGAAAAGCAAGCGACGGTCTATGATCTCCTGACGGCCCGTTCTGGCATCTACCATCCAGCGGGCTACGAAACGCCATGGATGCGGATGATCAAGGAAAAGCGTCATTCCCACGCTCCCGGTACCTTCTGGTGCTACAACAATTGGGATTTCAATGCGCTTGGCACGATCTTTGAACAATTGACCAGCAAGACTGTGCACCAGTCTTTCGACGAGCGTATTGCAAAGCCGCTCGGATTTGAGGACTTCTCGCTTCACGGTGACAGGCCGGACGGCTGGCATGATCGTTTTACAGAAAGTCGTCATGCCGCCTATCCGTTTCGCCTTTCGACCCGCGATCTGGCGCGTTTTGGCCAGCTTTATCTGCGCGATGGCCGCTGGAATGGCGAAGCCATATTGCCAGAAGGCTGGGCGCAGGAATGTGTCATGCCTTATTCCGATGCGGGCGCGCGCGGCGCTTATGGCTATATGTGGTGGCTGGAGCGCGACGGTGTGTTTTTTCCCGGCGTGGTGACCCCGAAAGGCAGCTTTGCAGGTTTCGGTGCAGGTGGACATTTCTGCATTGTGCTGCCAGCGCTTGACATGGTGATCGTGCATCGCGTGGACACGGACATCACTGGACGCCAGTTGAACCGGCACAAGTTCGGACGTCTTCTGAAGCTCATTCTCGACGCATTTCAGGGGTGAAGCCATGCAGCGAGAGGAGATGACGGTCGCAACGGCGATTGCTTCAGCATGTGTGAAGCCAGTGTCGAGCGAGAATGCACGTGAACTTGCACGCAACGCAATTTTGGACACGTTGGCCTGCATGGTGGCAGGCTGCGGCGATGACAGCACACAAAGCGTGGCGGCGGCCTTTGCCGAATTCAACACTGGCGGAAACGCCCTTTTGATTACGGGTGGCGTTGGCAGTCCGATGCTCGCGGCGCTGGTCAACGGTACTGCGGCGCATGCGCTCGATTTCGACGATAATTTCCTGCCGGGCATGAGCCATGCCTCGGCAGTGATCGTGCCCGCAATAATTGCGCTTGCTGATTTGGATAGGACTAAAGGCGCTCGCCTTGTCGACGCTTACCTGGCTGGCCTGCAGGCTCAGGCGCTAGTAGGCGAGGGACTTGGGCAGGCGCATTACACAGCCGGTTGGCATGGCACGTCGACTGTGGGCAGTATCGGCACGGCTGTTGCCACAGCCCATATGCTGGATCTTGATGTGGATGAGACGGCCCAGGCGATCACTATTGCTGCTAGTTTTGCATCCGGCACCAAGGGCCAGTTCGGCACGCTGATCAAGCCGTTTCACGCAGGTATGGCGGCGCGCAATGCGGTGGAGGCCGCCTTGCTTGCAAAGGCCGGAATGAAGGCACGACACGATATTCTGGAAGGTGATCAGGGTATTCGCGAACTGTTCGCGGGTGACCCGCGTCTTGGCTGGAACATAGAAGATATTCTCGCCGATAGACCGCATGTGATCGAAACGGCAGGCGTCATGCCTAAGCGGCATCCCTGCTGTGGGTCCACGCATATGATCATCGATGGATTGCTTGATCTTCAGGCAGAACACAGGTTTGGTGCCGAAGATGTCGTCGCTATAGACACATTGGTAGGGATCGCGAATTACCGGAATCTTGCCTATACGCAACCGACGGACCAGATGCAGGCCCGCTTCTCCATGCAATATTGCGTAGCACGCATCTTGCGGCAGGGATATCTCGCACTTGCGGATTTTACGCCGCAGGCTGTTACTGCCTTCGCGGATGATCCGCTGCTTGGTGTCGTTAATATGTGCAGCTATTCCTTAGAGGAAGAACGGGCATCAGCGGAAAAGCTACCCCATATTGTCACTGTTACCCTGAAAGACGGACGAGTGTTGCGTGCATCGCGCAGCTTCGCTGTTGGAACCCTGCAGCAACCTTTTGGTGCTGATGATCGGGCGCGAAAATTTCTTGATTGTTGTTCGGCGGTTCCAAAGGCAGATCAGATCTATTCGGATTTGTGGGACCTTGATGATGCAACCAACTTGAGTGCAATTGTTGGACTTTTCTCTCGGTCGTGACCCGTTCTAACTCGGTTCTTAAGTGAGGCTTCCGGTGTTGTGTCCGGTTTTCTGGGAAACCAGTTGCGAGGCACGGCGCCAGAAGAGCTCAGCCTGCTTGTTCCTGAATTGGGGTGTTCGGTAAACGCGGATTTCAATCAACAGATCAGTGTCCGTTTCGCCAGCACGGACAAGTACACCGCGCTTCATTTCTTCGTCGACGAGGCTTTCGGGTATCCATGCCACACCGTGTCCGGAGACCGCCATTGCCTTGAGTGCAACCGACATTCCGTTTTCGTAAACTGTGCTCAACTGAAAGCCATGTTTTTCGAACAACCAAGGCAGGGCAAGAGAAAAGAACGAATTACCGCGATAACTGAGGAAGGCCGTTGGTAGCGATTTGTCCTTGAGGCTGTGCAGGGCGTGCCCATTCGGCGTAGGAGCTGATACTGGAATGACCCTCTCGGTCCCCAATGCCAGAAAGGGATAGGTGCCAAGATCATCCATCTGGGGAACAGCAGGATGCGCATAGGTCAGAAAGAAGTCGCAATGCCCGCTGACGAGCGTTGAAATATTGCCGACGAACGATGAGTGAGGATCGGCAAAACGTGCGCGAAATGAAGCACCGGATGCTTCGATCTGCGCCATCCAATGCGGGAAGAATGTAAGCGATAATGTGTTGAGCGTTGCAAAAGAAATGATTTCCCAGGTAGCACTATAGCCATCACTGACGCTCTTGCGAGCACTGAGCAGCATTTCGAGAGCATCCTGTGCTCGCGGAAGGAAGCATTCTCCGGCCTTTGTCAGACCTATGGGGTTTGAAGATCGATCGACCAATGGCAGGCCAACCCAATCCTCAAGCTGTTTGATGCGCTTGCTGAGAGCGGATTGCGTAATGTAGCGGTCTCCCGCAGCGCGGGAATAGCTCCTGTGTTCAGCGAGACTGACGAAATCTTCAAGCCATTTCAGTTCCATAGTCTGTACCGCTGCATCAGATAAGCAAAAATGATCCCATCTTGATTTATAACGCGATCCGGCTCGATTGAGGTAGACCTCATCTGAGGTTTTCGATCAAACAGTAATCTGCTTAAAGCCGTTGCAGACAAAATTATGCGGCAGATAGTCTCTACAATGAGTCGCGTACGCGCTCCCAGGCCTTCGTCAAATGGCGTCCTAGCACCTCGGAAAGCCGGGTCGCATCACGGGCTTCCAAGGCCAGTATCATTTCTTCATGCTCGGCTACTGCTGCTGCCCATTTCTCCGCGCCTTCGTGGCCGACGAAACGGATACGTTTCAATCGTGTCTGCAGCATCTGGTGAATGTCAGCTAGCGTGGGGTTCTTGGCAAGGCGGACAATGGCCAGGTGAATCTGCTGATTCAGCTTATAATACTGGAGGCGGTCAGCATGATTATAGCGCTCGATCATTTCGTCGTGCAGCGCGCGGACCTCAGCGATTTCCTTGTCGGACGCCAGCTCGCAGGCGAGCTTTCCGGCAAGTTCTTCCAGAGTGCGCAGGACCGTGAGCATGTCTTTCACGTCGGCGGCACTGAATCGCTTCACAACGGCGCCCCGGCTTGGAACAAGCTCGACCAGACCTTCGCTCGCCAGATACTTGATCGCCTCACGCAGCGGTGTCCGGGACACGCCAAGTTGCTCCCCGAGCTGGCCTTCATGCAGACGCGTGCCAGGTTCTAGCTGCCCTTCGATAATCATGTCGCGCAGATGGTTGACGAGCATGTCGTGCAAGGCAGTGCGGCGGAACGCCTGTGAGCCGTTGTCGGCTTGCTCGTTTTTTTGAATTTCGTCCATCGGCCTTTTTCTCAAAGAGTGGGTTCGAATCCTCATCTCACCAACTGTGGCGAGGATGGCTGGCCTGCTCTCAGCCGTCAATATAAAATGCTGCATACAGAATACAAAATGCTTGCACCATTCAGGAGACTGACATATGCATGCTGCATACAGAATGCAGACGAGGAGGATGCTAATGACCGTCACTGGCACTGAACCGAGCGTAATTGCGCTTGCAATGGGGGATCCATCTGGTGTCAGTCCGGAGTTGACGGCACGTCTCCTCGCCTTGCCGGATGTCAGGAAAGAAGCGCATATCGTTGTCTTTGGTGATCGTCGCGTTCTGGACGAGGGCGCACACGTCGCGGGTGTCGAGCTTGATCTGGAAGATGCCAGCCTCGAAAGCGCGCCGAAGATGCCGCTCGGCAGGCACGTCTTCGTTGACTTGAAGAATCTCGATCCGAAGGACGTTGTGCGCAGTGAGGCCACGTTGGTGGGCGGAACGTTTGCCACCCAAAACTTTCGAGCAGCGCTGAAGTTTGCCGCTGCAGGTCACGCGCAGGCTGTTTGTTTCACTCCGTTCAACAAGCAGGCCATGCGATTTGCCTATCCTGGTTACGATGATGAAATCCGCTTTGTTGCTGATGTGTTGAATTTCACTGGCAAGGTGCGTGAGTTTAACGTTCTGGAGAAAGTCTGGAACGCGCGTGTGACGTCGCATATTCCGCTCAAGGATGTGGCCTCGACTCTAACTGTTGAAGGAATTCTTGCCGAGCTGGAGCTGGCCTGGGCCTGCCTAAAGAAGGCGGGACACGACAACCCAAAGATTGCAGTGGCCGGTCTCAATCCGCATGCCGGTGACGGCGGCAGTTTCGGTATGGAAGAAATCGAAATCATCGAACCTGCCGTTAAGGCAGCCAGGGCTAAAGGGTTCGATGTGGATGGGCCGTTCCCGGCTGATACGGTGTTTTTGCGTGCTCTGAAGGATGGCTTTCAGGCAGTGCTGACCATGTATCACGATCAGGGGCAGATCGCGATGAAGCTGATGGGCTTCGACAAAGGGGTGACGATGATGGGTGGCTTACCGTTCCCACTTTGCACGCCTGCGCACGGAACAGCCTACGATATTGCCGGGAAGGGCGTTGCCGACGTGGGAGCCACGCGCGAAGCGATCCTGCTTGCGGCACGAATGGCGAAAAGAGCATCGGCGCTTTCAGACGCTGCCTGATTTTCGACATTTTAACACTATCGGCATGGGGGGAGGCCTGTGCCGCTTAACTGGGAGGATAGACCATGAAGAAGTCTTTGCACATTGCTTGCCTCGCGGCAGGAGTGGCAGTCATTGCATCGTCTGCACAGGCATTCGAACCAACGCGGCCTGTGGAATTCGTCGTAACCGCTGGGCCAGGAGGCGGCACGGATATATTCGCGCGCACAATCCAGTCGATCATCGGTAAATATGACCTGATGAGCGCGCCAATCGTCGTTACAAATAAGGGAAGTGCAGGCGGGGCAGAAGGCTTTGTCTATACCGCTGGCTACAAAGGCGATCCCTACAAGCTGGCGTTTGGCACCAACAACGCCTATCTCTTGCCGGTACGCGCCAAGGTTCCTTATAAGTCGGCAGACCTGCTTCCTGTTTCAGCGCTTGCCTCGGACGAATTCATTCTTTGGGTTAACGGAAAGTCCGAATTCAAGACCGCGGCTGAGTTTGTCGCCAAGGCCAAGGATGATACGAGCATGAAGGTTGGCGGCAGCCAGTCCAAGGACGTTGACCAGATTCTGACATCGATGATCAATGATGCCACAGGTTCGAAGCTTGGCTATATCCCGTTCAAGAGCGGCGGTGAAGCTGCTGTGCAGCTCGCGGGCGAGCACATCGCGGCCAATGTCAACAATCCGAGTGAGAATCTCGGTCAATGGCAGGCAGGTATGGTGAAGCCGCTCTGCGTCTTCAACGGCCAAAAGCTCAAGGGCGAAGGCAAGGTTGCTGGCGATATGGGATGGAGCGACATTCCAACCTGCAAGGAAGCAGGTATTGCTATCGAAAATTATTCCATGCCGCGCACGGTATGGCTTCCGGCAGGGGTCGATCAGGAAGTCGTCGACTACTATGCTGGCATACTCAAGAAGGTTGCCGAGACGCCGGAATGGGCGAAGTATCTTGCCGATAGTTCGCAATCTGCCGCCTATATGAGCGGTAATGATCTCTCTTCCTTTATCAAGAACGATGAAACAGCGGTAACGGCTGTGCTGAAGCGTGAAGGCTGGCTTGCCAACTGACGCTTTGTGTATTTGTGCGGACGCCAATGGCGTCTGCACCATTCATCGAAGGAGCTCATCCCATGAATGGAAAAGGTGAAGGCGGCGTTTCCCGCTTCATCGTCGAGGCGGGCGTCGCTCTCCTGACGGGCGCGCTGGGGGCGGCGGTTTGTTACGGCTCGCAACAGGCTGGCACTGGTTGGACGGAAATGGGCCCTGATGCCGGTTATTTCCCGTTTTACATCGGGCTGCTGATCATGTTCGGAAGTGCCGTCAATCTCGTTGCGGCATTTGTGAAACATCGCGGTAGCGGGGAAGTCTTCATTGAGGTCTCCCGGCTGAAACCGGTTCTTGGCTTCGCTTTACCTCTGGTTGGCTTCGCGGCCATATCGACGGTTTTGGGACTTTATGTCGGCACTGCAATCTACATCGCAGGAGCGATGATGTTTCAGGGGCGCTACAGGTGGTGGGCTTCCCTGCCAGCCGGTATTGCCGTTTCCCTCTTCTTTTTCGTCATCTTTGAAATCGGCTTCAAGGTTCCGCTCCTTAAAGGCCCGGTCGAGGCTTTCTTCGGGATTTATTGATACCGGAAAGTCCGATGTCTTTGGAGGAAAGACATGGAAAACTTCAGTCTCCTGATGGATGGCTTCGCTCACATACTCAGCTTCAATCATGTTCTGCTGATGATGCTGGGTGTGACGCTTGGAATTCTGGTTGGTGTCCTGCCGGGATTGGGTGCACCCAACGGTGTTTCCCTGCTTCTGCCACTGACATTTACGATGGACCCGATCTCCGCGATTATTTTGTTGTCGTGCATGTACTGGGGGGCATTGTTCGGTGGATCGACGACGTCCATTCTGTTCAATATTCCGGGTGAGCCCTCATCTGTTGCCACAACCTTCGATGGATACCCAATGGCGAAGGCTGGACATGCGAGCCGCGCCCTGACACTTGCTTTCGTTTCGGCCGGCATTGGCGCACTGGCCGGTGTTGTGATGATTACTCTGCTCTCGAGCTGGGTCGCCAATTTCGCCCTGCGGTTCTCATCACCGGAATATTTCGCCGTTTATTTTCTGGCTTTTGCCAGCTTCATATCCATGGGCGCTCAATCGCCGTTCAAGACACTTGTTTCGATGATGATCGGCTTTGCCTTTGCTTCGGTGGGTATGGATACGATCTCCGGCAATTTACGCCTGACGTTCGACATACCTGAACTTATCAAGGGTATCTCCTTTCTGATTGCTGTCATGGGCCTGTTCGGGATCGGCGAATTGCTGCTGACGACGGAGGAGGGACTTCGGTTCGACGGTATCAAGGCGCGTGTGCGTCTCGGTGAAATTGGTCGCACGCTACTGGAAATGCCGCGCTATTGGTTTACACTCGCCCGCTCCACGCTTATCGGGATCTGGATGGGGATAACGCCTGCGGGGCCAACCGCTGCATCCTTTATGAGCTACGGCGTGGCTCGTCGCTCCGCCCGCGATAAATCCAAATTCGGTAAGGGCGACCCGCGCGGTATCGTGGCGCCGGAAACTGCCGACCATTCTGCCGGTACATCCGCGCTGCTTCCTATGCTGGCGCTTGGCGTACCAGGTTCGGCAACCGCCGCCGTGATGATGGGTGGCCTGATGATCTGGGGCCTCACTCCCGGCCCCACATTGTTCACGGATCGTCCGGATTTCGTCTGGGGCCTGATTGCTTCCATGTATCTCGGCAACATTGTCGCCGTTATACTGGTGATTGCAACCGTGCCGCTTTACGCGTCGATCCTGCGTGTGCCGTTCTCGATTATCGGCCCGATCATCGTAGCGGTTATATTTTCCGGGGCTTATCAGGTCGCCAATTCGATAACCGACGTCTGGCTGGTGATCGCATTCGGCGTGCTCGGCTACATCTTCAAGAAACTTGATTATCCGCTAGCGCCGTTGGTTCTCGCTATGGTTCTCGGAGACAAGGCAGAGGACGCATTCCGTCAATCGATGATGATGTCTGGCGGTGAGCTTTCAATATTCTGGTCGAATGGCCTGGTTGCTTCGCTGATGACCCTCGGCGTCTTCCTACTTGTTTCACCCGCCGTCTTCTGGGTCATTGGCAAGCTGCGCAGTCGGAAGCCCGAAATTTCCTCTGGCAATGGCAATGCCGCCTGATGTCGATGGATCAAGCAAAAGAACTGGAAAGCAAGTTGAAAAAGACGACTTCCAAATGGACGCGCGAAACCTGGCCTATCGCAGCAGCGATGATTCAGTATCCCAATATGCTGCCGGATGGCAGCTCGATACAGGATCAGCCAGCGGAAGATTGGGCGCGCACCTTGGCCGATGTTGCGGATGCAGGCTTTACAGAACTTGACCCGACTGACAGTTGGTTGCGAGTGGCTGATTTGTCACCTGCCCGTCGCGGTGAATTTATGGCGGTGGTCAAGTCTCTTGGCTTTACGATTCCAGCAATTTCGACCTCCCGACGCAGCGTGATCGACGCACAACACGGCGACGAGTATCTGGCCTATGGGCACAGGGTCATCGACACGGCAAAGGAAATCGGTGCAGGCTCTGTTTCCTTCGGGCTTTTTGAACCTCTGACAGATGCGCAGAAACAAGCTTTGTGGTTCTGGACAGTTGATGGGGCGAAGAACCCGGACGATCCGGCTGTCTGGAACAAGGCCGTTGAACGAATTCGTGAACTCGGTCGTCATGCGGAGGAGCTCGGCATAGAGCTGTCGCTTGAAATGTATGAGGACACTTATCTCGGCACTGCGGAAAGCTCCGTCCGTTTTGTGGAGGATGTGGGGCTCGACAATGTTGGTATCAACGCTGATCTGGGCAATCTCATTCGTCTGCACCGTCCGGTCGAGCATTGGCAGAAGATGATGGAGAAGGTGGCGCCTTACGCAAAATTCTGGCACGTGAAGAACTACACCCGTACAGAAGACCCGGCCTCCGGTGTGATAATCACGCATCCAGCTCCGCTTGAAAGCGGGATTATCAATTATCGTGCAGCTATCCGCATGGCGCTGGATCACGGTTTCGCCAGCCCGTTTTTATGCGAACATTATGGTGGCGATGGGCTTTCCGTTTCGGCTACAAATCGTGACTATCTGCGCCGCATCCTGCCACGCGGCTAATGACCCAGACCAAGGACTGTTTCAATGACGACGATTTTCGATGCGCCGGAGGAGTTTGCCTCGACCGCTCTCGCCGGGTTTGCCAGTATTTATAACCGCTATGTTCGCCACGTTCGCGGCGGAGTTGTTCGCTCCACCAAGGTGCCTCAAGGCAAGGTAGCTGTGGTCGTCGGAGGCGGCTCTGGTCACTACCCGGCATTTGCCGGATATGTGGGGCCGGGCTTCGCGGATGCCGCTGTTGCAGGTGACGTATTTGCTTCGCCGTCCACGGCCGCAGTGGCGCGTGTCTGCCGACAGGCCCACAAGGGCGGCGGTATCCTGCTGGGCTTCGGCAATTACGCCGGGGATGTCCTCAATTTCGGCGTTGCCGCCGAACGTCTGCGTGCCGAGGGCATTGACGTTCGTATCGTGCCCGTAACCGATGACGTAGCCAGTGCTCCGGCGGAAATGCATGAGAAGCGGCGCGGAATTGCGGGCGATCTGGTTGTGTTCAAGATTGCGGGCGCGGCTGCCGAAGCCGGTTTGTCACTGGACGAGGTTGAACGACTATCACGTCACGCCAACGCGAACACCGTGTCCTTCGGTGTTGCTTTTAAAGGCTGCACGCTGCCTGGCGCACCGCACCCACTCTTTACTGTACCGGAAGGCCAGATGGCGCTCGGTCTCGGCATTCACGGCGAACCGGGGATCAAGGAAGAAGCAATCCTGCCTGCTTCCGGTTTGGCGAGCTTGTTGGTGGAAAAGCTTCTGGTAGAGCGCCCAAAAGGAATTCAAAGGGTTGGCGTTATTCTGAACGGCCTTGGTGCGACCAAATATGAAGAACTGTTTGTCCTGTGGACGGCGATTGCGTCGCTTCTGGAAAAGTCCGGTCTTGATGTTGTGGCGCCGGAAGCGGGTGAATTTGTTACCAGCCTCGACATGCAAGGTTGTTCGCTGACCCTTCTATGGCTTGATGACGAGTTGGAGCATTACTGGACGGCTGCTTGCGATACGCCGGTTCTGCGTCGAGGGGAAGCCATTGCCGCCGTGCCTGCGACTGAGGTTGTCGCCGATGAGGATGTCGCACCCGATTTTGCTCAGGCGGATGAAGCTGGGCGCGCTGGTGGTGTGTGTATTCAAGGCATTCTGCACGCTGTTGCTGACGTGCTGGTCGAGGCCGAGGAAGAACTTGGCCGTATTGATGCCTTTGCGGGCGACGGGGATCACGGGCAGGGTATGCGACGTGGCTCCGCCGCTGCGAAGGATGCTGCCGACCAGGCAGTCGAGGCCGGAGCCGGGACAGCAAGTGTGCTGGCTGTTGCGGGTGATGCCTGGGCAGATCGTGCCGGAGGGACATCCGGAGCGCTATGGGGACTTTTGTTGCGTTCGTGGAGCACTGAATTTTCTGACAATGGCCCAATCGATGATAGTGCCGTTGTTCTGGGGGGCAGACGCGCGCTTGATGCGGTGATGACCCTCGGTCGCGCGAAACCCGGCGACAAGACACTGGTCGATGCTTTTGTACCTTTCGTGGAAACGCTGGAAAGCGCATTTGCTAGCGGCAAGCGGCTGGTCGACGCATGGAATGAAGCCGCAGAGATAGCCAGGTCAGCAGCCGAAGCGACAGCACCGCTTGCGCCAAAACTCGGTCGCGCAAGGCCACTGGCCGAAAAGAGTATCGGTCATCCAGACGCGGGGGCCATTTCGCTGGCGCTGGTCGTGGAAACCGTTGGCAAGAAACTGAAAAGCTGAATATTGAAACAGACGGGCCGCCTCAAAGTCGGTCCGTCTGATGGCCATTTCGTCAATCCAGCTTTTCCAATGCTTCACTGCCGGTTCGAAAAGAAACGGGGCGCTGCCGTTCCCGGATAGTCGTCAGGCTTTGAGTATCTGGTGGAAATTATCAAGTTTCCCCGGCTTCGAATGCGCTACGAGCATGACCAGCTTTTCTTGGTCGAACACGCGAAACCAGTCTTCCCATTCAACAACTTCAAGGCCGCCAGCATCCAATGGCCGTTCGACATCGGCGACGAACTCGGGTTCAAAAACAATTCGCAAGACCGGCGCCGCGTTGGGGTCTATAGACGTGCTTATAAATGCTGGATTTCCGTTGCGGGCAGCCACCCAGTCCCGAATGGCTTCATGCGTATCAAGGGTGATTGTTTCGCTCATAGGGAGCATTCCCTCCAGTTGCTATTGCACAAGACATCATTGGCCCAGTTGGCAGGTGAGTCAAATACGGACTAGCGTTATTAGCCATGTCAGTCAGATGCGGCTCGTCCAGCGTTCCAGAAGACGCCACTCCGTTCACTTTCTTCGTGAATTTGTCGTCAGATTGAATTCTTTCAGTTCATCCTGTTGACGACGGCTGTGCGTTCATTCATGTCGTAAACCGACTATTCGCTGTTACAGCCTGGAAATCCCCAAAATGACCGAACGTCTCTCTTTCGCACGCGACCGCATCAATGTTCTTCTACTGGAAGGCATCAATCAAACTGCGGTCGATTACTTCAAAGCCTGCGGTTACACCAATGTCACGCATTTGCCGAAGGCGCTGGATAAAGCCGATCTGATCGAGGCGATTTCTTCTGCGCATATCGTCGGCATTCGTTCCCGAACGCAACTGACCGAAGAGATTTTTGCCGCGGCAAACCGTTTGATCGCAGTCGGTTGCTTCTCGGTCGGGACCAACCAGGTTGAATTGAAAGCCGCACGCAAGCGCGGTATTCCCGTTTTCAATGCACCATTTTCGAACACGCGCTCTGTTGCTGAACTGGTAATCGGTGAGATCATCATGTTGATGCGCCGGATATTCTCTCGATCGGTCTCCGCACATTCAGGGGGCTGGGACAAGACGGCAACGGGTAGCCGCGAAGTGCGCGGCAAGACGCTTGGTATCATCGGTTATGGTAATATCGGTTCGCAGGTCGGTAATCTTGCCGAGAGCCTTGGCATGACCGTGCGTTATTTCGACACTTCCGATAAACTGCAATATGGCAATGTCAAACCGGCAGCGAGCCTTGATGAGTTGCTCAAGATTTCGGACGTCGTCAGCCTGCACGTGCCGTCCAACAAGTCGACTTCGAAGCTTATTACCGAAGCAAAACTGCGCAAGATGAAGAAGGGTGCCTTCCTCATCAACAATGCACGTGGCACGGTCGTTGATCTGGAGGCCTTGGCAAAGGTATTGCAGGAAGGTCATCTTGCAGGTGCTGCCATTGACGTATTCCCGGTTGAACCTGCTTCCAATAACGATAGGTTCGTCTCACCGATTCAGGGGCTGGAGAATGTTATTCTTACGCCACATATCGGCGGGTCAACGGAAGAGGCACAGGAACGTATAGGTACGGAAGTCACCAGAAAGCTGGTCGAATATTCCGACGTTGGCTCCACGCTAGGGGCCGTCAATTTCCCGCAAGTGCAGTTGCCACCGCGTCCGACGGGCACACGTTTCATGCATGTGCATGAAAATCGCCCCGGCATTCTCAACAGCCTCGTCAATGTTTTCTCGACGCATAACATCAACATCGCCAGCCAGTTTTTGCAGACCGATGGCGAGGTGGGTTATCTTGTTATGGAAGCCGATGGTGTAGGCGAGGCCAGCGAAACTGTACTACAGGCCATACGCGAAATTCCTGGAACTATCCGTGCCCGCCTGCTCTATTAAGCTAACTTCGCAGCGCGGTTATGTCCGGCGCTGCGATTTCTCATAGCGTTTGATGAGGCGGTCCCGGCGCAATCGCGTAAGGCGTTGAATCCAGAAAATACCGTTAAGCTGGTCTATTTCATGCTGATGGCAAACGGCGAGCAAACCTTCCGATTCCTCGGTTTGCTCGTTGCCGTTCAAATCCTGATAGCGAATTTTGATGCGGGCGTGGCGCTCGACTTCGTCGACAACACCCGGCATGGACACGCTGCCTTCCTGATGATGGATTTTATCGTCGGACGCCCAGAGGATCTCCGGGTTCACATAAAACTTCGGACCTGTTTCCGTAGGCAGCTCGAGAACCACTAGACGTCTTGATATGGCGATATGTGGCGCGGTGATCCCGATGCCGGGTGCCGCACGCATCGTATCGAGAAGATCGCTGCCAAGCTCCTGCAAGGCACCATCGAACAGGGTGACTGGCTCTGCTACAATACGCAGTCGCTTATCCGGATAGTTTACGATCGGGCGGACAGTCATTTGGCCTCACATTATGCGCGCGGTTACATTTTGTAACGACGCGCAATCTTTTGGCCGATTTTTGCCGTGACTTGCAAACACTATCGTGGCTAGTCGTTATAATCCTCGCGCAATAACGAGACGCTGCACGTCACTGGTGCCTTCATAAATCTGGCAGACACGAACATCGCGATAAATGCGTTCAACCGGATAATCTGCCAGATAGCCATAGCCGCCATGAATCTGGATTGCAGCCGAACAGACCTGTTCGGCCATTTCGGACGCGACGAGTTTGGCCATTGAGGCTTCTGTCAGGCAGGGCTTACCAGCTTCGCGTAGCGCGGCTGCATAAAGCACCATCTGACGGGCCGTTTCAATCTTCGTGGCCATGTCGGCGAGCCTGAAAGCGACCGCCTGATGTTCGATGATCGGCTTGCCAAATGTTATGCGCTCTTTGGCGTAACCAGACGCCGCTTCGAATGCCGCGCGCGCCATGCCGACTGATTGTGCAGCAATGCCGATACGCCCGCCTTCCAGGTTGGCAAGCGCGATCCTGTAGCCTTGACCTTCTTCGCCCAGTCGGTTTTCCGCTGGAATGCGCATGTTCGTAAAGGCGAGCGCACATGTGTCCGACGAATGCTGACCGAGCTTGTGTTCCACGGAAACGACCTCGTAGCCCGGAGTGTCGGTCGGTACGATGAAAGCCGAAATGCCCTTCTTGCCCGCCGATGGATCGGTAACGGCAAACACGATCACCACGCTGCCATTCTTACCCGATGTGATGAACTGCTTGGAGCCGTCGATCACATAATGATCCCCGTCGCGACGTGCGCGGGTTTTGAGCGCGGAAGCGTCGGAACCTGCCTGCGGTTCGGTCAATGCGAATCCGCCGATCCATTCGCCGGAAGCCATCTTGGGTAGAAATCGCTGTTTCTGTTCTTCGGTGCCAAAACGCAGGATCGGAACGCAACCGACGGATGAATGGACGGAAACAATGGTTGAACAGGCACCATCGCCGGCGGCGATCTCTTCCAGTGCCAGCGCGTAGGCAACTGTGCCGAGATCGGAACCACCCCATTCTTCCGGCACCAGCATTCCGAGAAAGCCAAGCTCACCCATCTCAGAAAGTTCTGTGCGCGGGAAAGCGTGTTCCCTGTCGCGTCCTGCGGCACCCGGCGCAAGCTGCTCCTGTGCAAACTGTCGGGCGGCGTCGCGGATCTGCGCCTGGGTGTCGGTCAAGAGCATCAGATGATCCTCTCTATACCGACGGCAGTTGCTTCACCACCACCAAGACAGATACCAGCCACGCCGCGCTTCAGGCCGTGGGTTTCAAGGGCTGAAAGCAGAGTGACGAGAATGCGTGCACCCGATGCGCCGATAGGATGGCCGAGGGCGCAGGCACCACCGTGAATATTGACTTTGTCGTGCGGCAGGTCGAGATCGCGCATCGCAGCCATGGTAACGACTGCAAAAGCCTCATTGATTTCGAAGAGATCGACATCCTTCAAGTTCCAGCCGATTTTCGTAGAAAGTTTGTTTATGGCACCGATAGGGGCGGTGGGGTAAAGGTTTGGCTTATCAGCATGGGTCGCATGGCCGACCAGAACCGCACGCGGGGTGAGCCCACGCTTTTCTGCTTCGGAGGCGCGCATGAGAACGAGGGCTGCCGCGCCATCCGAAATTGAGGAGGAGTTGGCGGCCGTCACGGTACCGCCGTCACGAAATGCCGGGCGAAGGGTTGGAATCTTGTCAAGTTTTGCCTTGCCGGGTTGTTCATCGATAGAGATTTCGATCTCGTTGCGCCCAGCTTTCACGGTAACGGGCGTAATCTCGGCTGCGAAAAGACCATTCTTGATGGCATTTTGCGCACGTGTGAGCGAGGCTATGGCGAACTCATCTTGAGCTTCACGGGTGAACTGATAAGCCTCCGTGCAGTCTTCGGCGAAGGTGCCCATCAGGCGACCTTTGTCGTAAGCATCCTCAAGCCCATCAAGGAACATATGGTCCAGAATCTGGCCATGTCCCATCCGATATCCGCTACGTGCCTTGGGCAGCAGATAGGGCGAATTGGTCATGCTCTCCATGCCGCCCGATATGATCACATCGGCAGAGCCTGCTAGCAGTAGATCATGCGCGAGCATGGTTGCCTTCATGCCGGAGCCGCACATCTTGTTGACTGTTGTTGCGCCGGTGGAAACCGGCAATCCCGCTTTTATTGAAGCCTGGCGTGCCGGAGCCTGTCCCTGACCGGCAGGCAGGACGCAGCCCATATAGACATCCTCGACTGCTTCCGGCGCAAGGCCTGCCCCTGCAAGTGCGCCGCGAATGGCGGCTGCACCGAGGTCAGTTGCCTGGGCGTTGGCGAAGTCGCCCTGAAAACCACCCATGGGAGTACGGGAAGCACCGACGATGACAATAGGATCGCTGTTGGACATGATTGTTCCTCGTTACTTTGCTGCCATGCGCAGTGCGCCATCCAGACGGATGACTTCACCGTTGAGCATCTGGTTTTCCACGATGTGGCGGGCAAGGGCTGCATATTCAGCAGGATGCCCGAGGCGGGGAGGGAACGGTACGGAGGCGCCGAGGGCATCCTGCACTTCCTGCGGCATGCCGGCCATCATCGGCGTGGCGAAAATTCCGGGCGCGATCGTCATGACGCGGATGCCGTGACGCGCCAGTTCGCGCGCCACTGGTAAGGTCATGGCAGCAACGCCGCCCTTGGAAGCGGAGTAGGCAGCCTGCCCGATCTGGCCGTCAAAGGCTGCAACGGACGCCGTATTGATAATGACGCCGCGTTCTCCACCTTCGCCGGGTTCGTTCTTTGCCATGGCTTCGGCAGCAAGGCGCAGCATATTGAAGGTGCCGATCAGATTGATCGAGATCGCACGTGTGAAACTTTCCAGCTTGTGCGCACCGTCGCGACCGAGAACCTTTTCGCCCGGTGCCACACCGGCACAATTGACGAGTACATCAATGCGCCCGAAAGCCTCCAGTGCGGCCGCGATGGCAGCCTTGCCGTCCGCATCGCTGGTGACGTCGGTACGGTGAAATTTTGCGGCCGTGCCAAGTGCCTCAGCCTGTGCTTCACCAGCTTCCGCATTCACATCGAGAAGCACGACTTTGCCACCGGCATCGACGGCCATTTTTGCGACCGCTGCCCCGAGGCCGGAGCTTGCGCCGGTGATCAGAAATACCCGATCCTTAATCTGCATTTTCTTGTCCTCAGGCCTTCGTCTGTTGCTGTTTGTCGATTTCCGCTTTGCGCAGCAGGAAACGCTGGATTTTTCCGCTTGGCGTCTTGGGAAGTTCGCTCAGGAAGTCAATTTCACGCGGATAGGCATGGGCGGAGAGGCGCTTCTTCACATGCAACGCCAACTCATCCTTCAGTTCCTGCGTACCTTCGAAACCGGGCGCAAGGATAACGAATGCCTTCACAATTTCCGTTCGCTGCGGGTCCGGTACGCCGACAACCGCCGCTTCATTCACGGCTGCATGTTCAAGAAGGGCGCTTTCGATATCGAATGGTCCGATGCGATAGCCGGAGGATGTTATAACGTCATCAGCGCGACCGATGAAGCTGATCGAACCGTCCGGCTCGAATTCCACCGTATCACCGGTGCGATAGTAGCCGTCCGCAATGGCTGGCGTTTCCTGTTTGTAGTAGCCGGAAAACCAGAGAAGCGGCGATTTCGCTATATCGACAGCGAGAACGCCGGGCTGGTTAGGACCAAGCTCATTGCTTTGTTCATCCAGAACGGCGACCCGATAACCCGGCATTGCGTAACCGGCTGAACCGTGTCGGATGGGGTGTTCAAGACCATGATGATTATTCACGACCATGCCGAGTTCGGTCTGGCCGTAATGATCATAGATCGGTGCACCAAGATATGCGTCGAACCAGCGAATGACTTCCGGGTTAAGCGGTTCTCCGGCACTGGACACCACACGCAGGCGACCTTTGACGCGTTTCGCAGCTTCCGGCCCTTCTGCCATAAGCAGACGAAACGCGGTCGGCGAACCGGCGAGGCTGGTGACACCAAGACGCTCGATGATGTCGTAGGTGCTTTCCGCTGTGAAACCACCTTCGTAAAGCGTGGTTGCCATGCCAAGCTGCAACGGACCCGTCACGGCATAATAAAGGCCATAGGCCCAGCCCGGATCGGCGATGTTCCAGAAAATATCGTCAGAACGCAGACCGATGGCTTCACGCATATAGGCGCCGAATGCCATCAGCGCATAAAGTGGAACCGGCACGCCTTTGGGCAGGCCAGCGGTGCCGGAAGTCGACATCATCATGAACAGATCGCTACCCTTGCCAAGCACTGGCGTACAATCGACCGAAGCGGAAGCGGTCGTCGCGCGAAAATCGACGTCACCGGCAGGCAGGCTTTCATCGGACGCCAGCACGATTGCGACTTTGGGACAGTCTTCAACCTCAGCCAGCTTGGCGCGATTGGCCGTGTTGGTGACGACCAGTTTGGCGCCGCTTGTCTTCAGGCGATGTTCGATTGCTTTCGGGCCAAAGGCGGTGAAAAGCGGCTGATAAATAGCGCCGATACGCCATGCGCCGAGAATGGTTGCAATGAGTTCCGGCGTGCGCGGCAAAAGGCCTGCGACTACGTCGCCAGCGCCGACACCTGCATCTTTCAGTACATTGCCGACGCGAGCGGCCATATCGCGCAGGTTCTCGAAGGTGAATTCGGAAAGTGCGCCATTGGCTGCAATGGCGCGCAGGGCAATGCGATTGTCGCCCATATGCCGGTCGCAGCATTCAACACACGCATTGATGCCGGTTTCAGGATTGCCGTGAAGCTTTGCAATGGCATCTTCGATGCGAAATTGCGCAACGGCATCACCATAACGTGCCAGTTGCGCTGAAACGGACGTTCCAGTCATCCAGTATAACCTCCCAGACCGCCACCTCCTCGTGGCCAACCATGCTTAAAGGTTAACCTGTCATGCATTGCAAACAATGACATTAGATGCATTAATGCGTGATCGATTTTGCAATATAGAGAAATCATGGAACGCCATAACATAGCGCCGGGCTTTGTCGAGGATGCGCTCGAAAGCGTTCGTATCCGGGGGATAGATACGGCTCCTCTGATGGCGAAGATTGGCCTGCCGGGAGCAGTGACGGAGCCCGTCACGAATATTGAATATGGTCGTTTATGGTGGCTGATCGCCGAAACGATTGACGACGAATTCTTCGGACTTGCAGCAAGGCCGATGCGCCCGGGCAGCTTCAATCTGCTTTGTCATGCAGTGCTGCATGCGGGTACGCTGGAACGCGCTTTGCGGCGTGCCTTGCAGTTTCTCAATGTGGTGTTGGACGATCCGCACGGTGAATTGCGGATCCGCGATGGCATGGCCCATGTCGTTCTGACCGATGCCGGGGCTCCGCGACCTGCCTTTGCCTATCGTGCTTACTGGCTGATCCTGATGGGTGTTGCCTGCTGGCTGATCGGGCGGCGTATTCCGTTGCGCACACTCGACTTTGCTTGCCCCGCTCCGGTTCACCGTCAGGATTATCATAAGTTCTTCGGCGCGCCGGTGCTATTTGACCAACCGGTGACCAAGCTGGTTTTCTCCTCGTCTTATTTATCGCTGCCGATCATTCGCAGTGATGTGGCGCTCGAAAGTTTTCTGCGCGAAGCTCCCGCCAATATTCTGATCCGCTATCGTCACGATAATGATCTTTCCGCAAGGGTACGTGCGCAATTGAATGCCTTGCCAATCACGGACTGGCCGTCATTTGAAGAAATTGCAGGCGGACTGGGCATGTCCGCACCAACCTTGCGGCGCAGGCTGCGCGGGGAGGGGCAGAGTTTTGGCACGATCAAGGACGAGCTACGTTTCGTGATTGCCGAAAGGCTTTTGCAGGAAAACAGGCTGAGTGTGGCGGAAGTGGCTGCTGAACTTGGTTACAGCGAACCGAGTGCCTTTTATCGTGCATTTCATAAATGGATGGGCCAAAGCCCGGGGCGATTTCGGGCCATGCAGGGAGAGGAATAAAAAATGCCGGGCTTTGGACCCGGCATTTCATTGCTTGGGAGGCAGTTTGTCAGTCTTCCTTGATCATGCTGTCCTTGCTGGTATCCCGCATACGCAGATAAACGATCAGGGAAACGCCGATCATGACGGTGACGTACCAATAAAAGCCACGTTCCCAGCCGCCGTTCTTGAAGCTCAGCGCCACATATTCGGCAGTACCACCGAAGAGAGTGTTGGCCAGCGCGTAGGGCAGGGCCACGCCGAGTGCACGAATATGAGCGGGGAAAAGCTCCGCCTTCACCACAGCGTTGATTGAGGTGTAGCCGGTGACGATGATGAGTGCACCCATGACCAGCAGTCCGGCTGTTATCGGGTCGCGGGTCTGTTCCAGCGTTGTGAAGATCGGATAGGTGAAAAGAACACCTGCCGCGCCAAAAGCAATCATCAATGGCTTACGGCCGATCTTGTCCGACAAAGCGCCCGCAATTGGCTGCAGACACATGAAGACGAACAATGTCACGGCATTGATCTGGCTTGCCACTTCGCGGCTGAAGCCGGAAGTATTCACCAGAAATTTCTGCATGTAGATCGAATAGGCGTAGAATGCGAGCGTACCGCCAGCGGTCAACAGCATGACCAGAGCCGTTTCCTTCGGATGATGCTTTATAAGCGTCCAGAAGCCCGATTTCGGAGCATCATTGGCCTTTGCATTCTTGAAGCTTTCGGTTTCCGCAAGACCGCGACGCAGCCAGAACACGACAACAGCAAGCAATGCGCCCACGAAGAACGGGATACGCCAGCCCCAGGATTCCAACGCCGGGGTTTCCATGGTCGACTGGAGTACAATCAAAAGCAGGATTGCGAGAAGCTGCCCTGAAATCAGCGTGACATACTGAAAGGAGGAGAAGAATCCGCGGCGGTCTTTGCCTGCCATTTCGGATAGATAGGTGGCACTGGCACCGTATTCACCGCCGACGGACAGGCCCTGCATCAAACGTGCAAGGACGAGAAGAGCGGGTGCTGCAAGCCCGATGGTCTGGTAATCCGGCGTAAGCGCGATAATCAACGAACCCGCGCACATCAGTGTTACCGATAGAGCGAGACCCGCCTTGCGACCCTTGCGATCAGCATAAACACCCATGATCCAGGCGCCGATGGGGCGCATGACGAAGCCAACGGCAAAGACTGCGGCGGCACTCATGAGCTGCGCGGTCTGGCTTTCCGACGGGAAGAAGTGCGGGGCAAAATAGAGCGCAAATGCTGCATAGACATACCAATCGAACCATTCGACCAGATTGCCGGTCGAGCCGCCAATAATGGACTTCAGGCGGCTGTTGGTGCCTCGCACGTCACTCCGTTCGCTTGCAATTGAGACCATGGGTTACTCCTTCAAACTCTCGATTTTTTTGAATTTCACCCCTTGTGTGGAACCGGATCGCGGAAACGGTTTCGGGGTGTTTTCCGTTGCCATCAACTCGGCTCTCCGCACCCTCTTGGGCCTGTGCGATAAAGTCTTGTGTTGGCGCTGGTGAATAATGTCAGCCGTACTTCGGCTTAGCTTCGAGCACGCAATGAGCCGATCTCTGTGTGTGGCCCAGAGTTGGTTGCAATGCTGGGGCTATATCGATGTTGCATGGCTAAGCTCCTCCCTTCGAAACTCCCTTTTCGAAGTGGTGCTAAGATGCTGTAGCGAAGCATTGATCGCCAGAGAGACGGGGCAAAAATATCAAGCCGTTGAAATAAAAGTCATTTTGGCAAATTTCGTCACATTCTCTTGTATATTTTGTGCAAGATTCTGCGTGACTCTTCAATTGACTTTGCATAAATCAGCACAAATGATGATGCCCTCGAAAATTGCAAAACTCTTTTTGGTTGCCCTCGTTTTCTTGCTGGCAATCGGTGTGTGGTTTTCCGCCCGGCTGTGGGCTGAAAGCGGAGCGCTTGATGGTCTCCGACAGGACGCGACGCTTATAGCGCGCCAGCAGACCCGTCTCATCGACAGTGAATTGGCGAAGTTCCGGTTATTGCCTGTCGTTTTAAAGGAGTATAGCGATCTGCGTGACGTGCTCGCGGGCGGTTCGCTAGAGGCGACAGCACGTCTCAATCAGAAGCTGGAGCTTCTCGCGCGTCAGGTCGGGTCGCCAATCATCTATGTGATAGCTCGCGACGGTACTGTTATTGCGTCATCGAACGCCAATACACCGGAAAGCTTTGTCGGCCGCAATTACGCTTTCCGTCCTTATTTCAAGGGCGCAATGGCGGCAGGTTCGGCAGAATATTATGCCATGGGCGATTTGAGCGGTCGCTTTGGCCTCTTCCTGGCACGCCGCATTGGCGATCAGGCCTATCCGGTTGGTGTGGTCGTCATCAAATTCGAGTTCCACAGGCTGGTGCAGACATGGTCGAACGATCCCGGTCAAACCTTCGTCGTCGACCCTCGCGGGATCATACTTGCCTCCACAGACAAGATTGAAGACCTTCGTTCCTTTCAGCCGATCTCAACATCAGAACGTGCAAAGATCGTAGAGAGCGGGCAGTTCAATGCTGCGGATATGAAACCGAGCAATTATCGCTTTGTAACAGATGGGATGATGATTGGGCCCTCCGGCCAATATTCAGTCGCTGTCGATGAACCAATTGCTGAAACAGCATTGAAACTGGTCCATACGGTACCAACTGCACCAGCGCTACGTGCCGCAAACGATCTCGCGCGCCTGATCGCGGTGGTGGCAATACTCGTTTTTGTCGTAATTGCCGGCTCAGTTTATTGGCGAGTGGGTCGTGCGGCGCGTGCTGCGGCCTATCGCACCGAACTTGAGGCTGCAGTTGACGAACGAACGGCTGCGTTGAGCGCAGAAATGACGGAACGCGAGCTGGCCGACAAACGATTCCGCGATGCGCGGGAGGAACTGGCACAGGCAAACAGGCTCGCATCTCTTGGATCGATCACTGCGGGGCTGGTGCACGAGATCAACCAGCCGGTCGCGACCATTCGGACACTCGCCGAAAACGCACGACATCATCTCGCGAATGGCAAGCTCGACAGGGTTGCCGATAATCTCAATACATCTGTGGAACTGACGGCACGGATCGGTTCGATCACACAGGAAATGCGTCGATTTGCACGTCGTCGCGGTAGTATTGTCCGACCGCTCCCACTGAATGAGTTGGTGGATGGCACGATGCTGCTTATGGGAGATCGGTTTCGTAATGCCAATGTTCGACTGGATATACCGGGGCGGTCCGACGTGGTGATATTCGCATGCCGTGTTCGATCGGAGCAGGTCCTGGTGAATTTGCTGCAGAATGCTCTGGATGCGGTGACAAACAGCAACAATCCGTGCGTTTCATTTACCGTCCGCGAGGAAGGCGATCAGGTTTCCCTTATCGTCGACGACAACGGGCCAGGCATTGATCCCCAACTGGGCGATGAGATATTCAGCCCTTTTGTAACAGGAAAGGCGGACGGTCTCGGTCTGGGTCTCGGCATCGCAAGAGACCTCATGGCCGAACTGGAAGGAACGTTGTGTGTCGTTCCATCGCAGCTCGGCGGCGCAGCTTTTGCTGCCACTTTGAAGCGGGTAAACAAAGGAAACGGCCATGACGGAGAGTGAACCTTTACGGGTTATGCTGGTCGATGACGATGTTGCGTTTCGAACGGCTTTGGCCGATTCATTTGAGATCGCTGGTCTCGATATCGAAACGCATGGCGACGGTCAGTCTGCTTTGACCAGTTTGACGCCTGATTATCCGGGCATCGTTGTGACTGATATCCGCATGCCGCGCGTCGATGGACATGCGATGATGGAAGTATTGCTGGCGCGTGACCCGGAACTGCCGGTTATCTTGATGACGGGGCATGGTGACATCGGAATGGCTGTGGCATCGCTCAAAAAAGGAGCGTTCGATTTCATCGCCAAACCATTTGCCGCCGATCATCTGATATCAAGTGTGCGTCGTGCGCTGGAAATGCGCCGATTGGTACTGGAAAACCGCCGTCTTCGCCGGGCTGCGGCTGAGGCCGAGCAGGATTATCCCTTGCTTGGTGAAACCCCGGTGATGATGCGGTTACGCGACACGATCCGCCAGCTTGCCAGCGTCGATGTCGATGTGCTCATCGAAGGTGAAACCGGGACAGGCAAGGAGTTGGTGGCCCGTCTCCTGCATCGCTGGAGTGCGCGTCACGCTCGCGGTTTTGTCGCCATCGATTGTGCGGCTTTGCCCGACGCCGTCGCGGACGAAGTTCTGTTCGGCAGCCGTATCCAGCGTGGGCGAATAGTCGATGCCGATCGGGGCACACTGTTTCTTGATGAGATAGACAGTATGTCGCCATCCGTTCAGGGCAAGCTTCTCCGGGTTGTCGAAGAGCGTGAGCTGCCATCGCTTTCAGGAGAACCGCGCGCAGTTAATCTGAGAATCGTCGCTGCTGCGAAAGGTAATCTGGAAGAAGCCGTGGCTGCCGGTCGTTTTCGTTCCGATCTGCTTTATCGCCTTGAAACAGTTAGATTGCGGGTTCCTCCGCTGCGTGAGCGGCGCAAGGATATCGGTTTGCTTTTTTCCTATTTTCTTGATGAAGCAGCAGCCCAGTTCGGGCAGCCCCGGCCTGCTATCGACGCCGCGATGGAAGCGCGGCTGAATTCAGACGAATGGTCAGGAAATGTCCGGGAATTGCGCAATTATGCCAAGCAGATGGTGTTGGGACTAGGGCAAGAGCCCATCAGCGAGCCCAGCCCGCTTTCACTGTCGGAGCAACTTGACCATTTTGAAGATAGCGTTATTCGCGCGACATTGGATCGGTGCAACGGTGACGTGGGGGCTGCTGCCGTTCTATTGCAGTTACCGCGCCGAAGCCTTTACGCCCGTTTGCAAAAGCTCGTTATTGATGCATCCACTTTCAGGAAGCGCGATTAGTGTTTTCATTCCGGGTCTGGTCTGGTAGCGATGCCAGCGACGCCGCTGATATTGACGCCAAGTTTTTCCGCCGGTCGGCGGCGTGGCAATGAGGATGTGATGGCTACCCCCCTTGATAAAACACATATCCGCTCCCTGTCGGTCTTTGCCGGTATGGATGATGCGAGTTTTGACCAGTTTCTTAGCCAGTCTACACAGCGTGTGGTGTCCAAGGGAGCTGCCGTCTTCAATCAAGGTGACGATGCAAGCCATTTCTATGTATTGCTACGCGGACGGCTGAAAGTCATGCAAGTTACAGTGGATGGCCAACAGATTATCGTGCGGGTTGTCAATCCTGGAGAACTTTTCGGCTTCGCGGTGGCGCTGGGACGCGAGGATTATCCGGGTACACCTTTGGCCGCTGTCGATAGTTTGGTGCTAGCCTGGCCGATGGAAATGATGACTGATTTCATGGCGCGCAATCCAGCACTTGCTGTCAATACGATGCAGATAATCGGGCGTAGACTGGACGCAGCACATAACCGCATCAGGGAAATCTCGACGCAGGAAGTCGAACCACGTGTTGCTCATGCAGTGTTGAGGCTGGTCGGTGAAGCAGGGGTAAAAGAAAGCGGCGGCGTGCGTATCGATTTTCCTGTTTCGCGACAGGATATTGCTGAATTGACCGGGACGACCTTGCATACGGTATCGCGTATCATCAGCCAGTGGCAGGCCAAAGGCTGGGTTGAAGGCGGCAGGCAATCATTGCTTGTTCGCGAACTCCGACATCTGAGATCGATAGCCGAAGGCGAAAGCTCGAGCGCATCCCGAAAAGTGTGAAACTGTCTTCGGATAAGATACGCGTTAAAACAATATTATGAGCGCCGAGCTGATTCAGTCAGATCGGAACGCGCTCTAGATTATGTCTTCTGACAGTGGAAACTGCCTGTATCTAGTTTGCAGCAATTGAACGCTGACGGCTAATCCAGGACGCCCCGATACTCCCGTGCAGGAATCCATTCGAGAGCGGCACGCCTGGATAGACCGAGCGCAAGCGCGCTATCCCCTCGTCGGGACTAATAAGCCGGCTCAGCACCTCGGTATGGATATGGGCTACTTCCACCATATCGCAATCCTGCGGCGATAGTCTGAAACGTCTGATTCCCGCTTCCTGCAGATCAGGCAAATCCTCCAGTAGGGACTGACAGGTATGTGAGAGCGTCTGTACGCCGTTCAGTGCCAGGAAAGGTTGGCTGTCCAGTGTTTTGACCGGCAATCCGTCCGGTTCTTCGCCGCAGACGAACTGGCAATTGTCCTTTATATGTCCTTTGGACCGTGCATGCGCGCAACGGGCTGAAATGGCTAGCGGCACTCGTCCGAACGTGAATATTTCAAAGGCAATATCAGGTGCGGCTTTGACGATCTCGCATATCGAGCTAAGCGGTAGTTCTGGCGGGAGGCAGATCGATTGCGCGCCGCGTGCTGCAAGGACTTTCGCGGTTGCGGCGTTGTAAACGTTGACCAGCGGACCGATTGTGTGCGGCGTGCCGGACAAAAGCCCCAGTGCCGATAGATCGTTTGCTTCCACCGGCAGCGTAGCTTCCTTGATCGTTTGACGGACCTGCTTGGCTTCCCTTTCAAGCATGACAAGTGCCAGTGAGCCAAGGCTTACTGTTTTTCCTGCGCGCTGCAGTCGCTCAATTACAGTGTCCATATAAGGTGTCAGGAAGTGGAACCGTTTGGAGCATACGATTTCACCTACGGTAACATTGTCGACCGGAGCTTCATCGGCGATGCGGAAATAAAAATCCCGCCATTTTGGACCATCCCACAGAAAGAGTACGGGACCGAGGCTGAGGCTAGCTGCTGACATATCTATCTCCAGCGTTTATCGTATGCGCCTGAAGTCGTCTGCTGGCCTTCACTCAGCAGACGGAGGCGGGACAGCAAGGCAGCGCGGCTTTCGGGGCTTGCCGCAAGTGTCTGGCGAAGTGTGGAGACGACCTCGCCAACATAAGCCTTGCCACGCTGGCGGCCTTCAATCTTGAGTGCCGAGACCCCCGCTGCCCGTAACTCATCTATATGGTTCATGACGTCCAGCGAAACCGGGTCTTCGAATGCATAACCTTGCTCATCTGCAATATTGAAGCGACCTTTACAGAGTGTCGGATAGCCGGTGGGCTCGCCCACTGGAAAACGATTGATCGTATAGTCACCGAGCTCGGAAACGAGTTCCTGTCCGTCCTGGCGGTAGCGGACATGGCTTGCCGGCGAACAAACGCCGTTCATGTTAGGTGATCTGCCTGTGGCATAAGAAGAGAGGGAACATCGTCCTTCTGCCATTACGCACAAGCCACCGAACACGAAAACTTCCATTTCGCAATCGATCTTGCGGCCAAGTTTTGCGATATCTGCAATGGTCAGAACGCGTGGCAACACGACACGCTTTGCCTTGAATGCATCGACCAGAAACTGAATTGCATCGGAATTGGAAGCGGAAGCTTGTACGGATACATGAAGCCGCTGCGCGGGATGTTTCTCGGCCGTATAGGCCATTAAACCGAAATCGGCGAGGATAACCGCGTCTGCGCCGAGGGCAGAGGCATCGTCCACAGCCTGATACCAAATCTGTTCGTCGCCCGCGCGCATGAACGTGTTGATGGCCACAAAAACCTGTGTTTTGCGAGCATGGGCGAACTGGATCGCATCGCGCAGTTCGTCACGATTGAAGTTAAGGCCGGGAAAGTTGCGCGCATTCGTTTCGTCGCGAAATCCACAATAGACAGCATCCGCTCCCGCGCCTACCGCTTCGCGCAAGGCCGACGGCGTGCCTGCAGGACAAATCAGTTCCATCCGGTAGATTCCTTGCCCAAGGCTTTGCTGCGTACGTAATTTGCGATGCCACGCACCACCGGGCCAAACGGTCCGACACTTGTGCCGAGGTCGGATGGAAGGTCAATGTTACAGTCATCCAGTGCGTTGCGAAGCGCCAGCATGGCCTCCATGTCACCCGTCACGGTAATATCCCGGGAGAAGAACAGTGCATCCCCGTCAAGCTTACCTTCGAGAAGCGCGAGCAACATAACCAGCGGGCCTTCGATACCTGCGTCGACTTCCGTGACTTCATCGTCGCGCAAGATTGTGATGCGCGGTTTATCCGGCTCGATCACGAAGGCGAATGGTATATCGGAGGGGTGAAAACGGAAACGTTTCGTCGCATAATCTCCGAGACGTTCGAACAGACCTGGATGTGCGCGCATCACCTGAAGGAAAATGCGCGAGACAAAAGGGGCGATCAGAAACGGCGGAACAAGCCGGGCTGGGACAGCCACAGCCGGAGGTATTTTCATCATCACTCCGCTCCGATGAGCTTTACAAGATGATTTTAGAATTATGCGATTCAATAAGCGGACAGTTTGATTCAGATCAAAGACGGCGAAAGAATTCGATATTCAAAAGTCGGGGATGAAAACGCCTCCTTCTTCTCCGCTGCACTACGACTGCCTGCAAAGCTTTTTGTCGGAACTTGAACGCCGTAACGATCTTGTCAGGATCAAGCGTCCGGTGTCGCTTGTTCAGGAGATAACGGAGATCCACAAACGTGTCCTCGAGATGGATGGTCCGGCGTTGCTCTTTGAGCAACCGGTCGATGCCGATGGTCGTCATCATTCGATGCCTCTGGTGGCCAATCTTTTTGGGTCCGAACGGCGGATTGCGTTGGGCTTTGGATGTTCTTCTGTCGATGGAATTTCCGACCTGGCCAATATGCTGGCGGAATTGCGGGCACCAACGCCGCCGCGTTCGGCAGGCGAAGTATGGAGCAAGCTGCCTCTGGCAAAAGCTACGTTGAATATGCGTCTTCGTCACGTGCGACGCGCATCTGTACAGGCCACGATACTGGAAGGCGAAGATGTCAATCTCGATTTACTGCCGATCCAGTGGTGCTGGCCGGGAGAGCCCGCACCGCTTGTTACATGGCCGCTGATCATAACGCGGGCACCGGATGATCCACCGGACATAAATGTTGGCATTTATCGGATGCAGAAGCTTGGTCCGGACAAGTTGATCATGCGTTGGCTCGCTCATCGTGGCGGTGCACGCCATCACCGTATGTGGCAAAGGCGAGGCGAGGATATGCCCGTTGCAGTGGCTATCGGAGCCGATCCGGCGACGATTCTTTCCGCCGTCATGCCCTTGCCTGAAGGAATGAGCGAGCTTGCTTTCTCTGGACTGCTTGCCGGGCGCAGACTATCCGTGGTCGATGCGCGTACTGTGCCATTAGCCGTACCGGCTAATGCTGAAATTATTCTTGAAGGGCGAGTTTCCGCATCAGTCACCGCGCCAGAGGGCCCGTATGGCGATCACACCGGTTACTATAACAGCGTCGAGGATTTCCCGGTCATTCAAGTGACCGCGATGACCATGCGGAAGAATCCGGTTTATCTCTCCACCTATACCGGCCGTCCACCGGACGAGCCAGCCAGACTTGGCAAAGTGATGAATGAGCTGTTCGTGCCGATAGTGCGAAAACAGTTTCCGGAAATTGCAGATTTGTGGCTCCCTCCGGCGGCATGTTCTTATCGTGCAATGGTGGTTTCGATCGACAAGCGCTATCCCGGTCAGGCGCGGCGGGTCATGATGGGGCTTTGGTCGATGTTACCGCAGTTCAGTTATACGAAGCTTATAATCGCAGTCGATCCGGACATAAATGTCCGCAACTGGGATGATGTGATGTGGGCACTTTCCACCCGTTTCGATGCGAGTCGCGACGTCGTTACGCTTGCTGATACGCCGGTGGATTATCTCGATTTTGCATCGCCGCGTTCGGGCTTGGGCGGAAAGCTGGGCCTTGATGCGACCAACAAGATTGGTGCTGAAACCGAACGGGAATGGGGCACGGTGTTGGGTATGAGTGACGATGTTATCGCACGGGTGGATGCGATGTGGCACGAGCTTGGATTAGACAAGGGAAAAATGCAATGAAACGGGTCGTTGTCGGTATTTCCGGCGCGTCAGGCGCCCTTATTCCGCTCAAACTGCTGGAGCAGCTTTCCTCTTTGAACGACGTCGAAACCCATATTGTCGTATCGGATGCCGCGCAACAGACGTTGCGGCATGAGTTGGGTCCTGACGGTTATGCGCTTCTGCATCGGCTGGCGCACAGAAGTTATTCCGTCAGCGATATAGGTGCTCTGATCGCGAGCGGATCAGTCGCAACTGCGGGTATGATCGTTGCGCCATGCTCCATGCGCACGCTCGCGGCGATCGCAACAGGCCATAGCGACAGTCTCCTGACCCGTGCTGCCGATGTTCATTTGAAGGAACGGCGCAGGCTGATCCTGATCGCAAGGGAAACACCACTGCATCTGGTTCATTTGCGCAATATGTGCACGGTGACGGAAATGGGTGCAATTGTAATGCCACCTGTCCCGGCCTTCTATTTCAAACCGCAGTCGGTCGACGAAGTGGCCAATCAGATCGCGGCCCGAGCCATTGATCTGATTGGTGTTGGCGAAAAGCAATCGGAAAGCTGGGCAGGAATATCCAGCAATCGATAGCAATAATGCGGCTTTACGCGAAAGGTTCGGTTGGACCCTTTGCCGGTTGGGTGAACCATTTCGGTCCGGTTGCCGTCATATGGATATGATCTTCCAGACGAATGCCAAACTTGTCAGGAACCACAATCATAGGCTCGTTGGAAAAGCACATGCCTTCAGCGAGCGGGAGCGAATTACCGCGGACGATGTAAGGGGCCTCGTGAATCTCCAGACCCAGGCCGTGACCGGCGCGATGCGGAAGGCCCGGTAACGCGTAATCTGGTCCCAATCCATGTTTCACAAGTGTAATGCGAGCGGCCTCATCGAGTGTTGAGCAAGCCGCGCCGAGTTTCGCAGTGTCGAAAACTGCTTGTTGCGCTTCGCGTTCGATTGTCCATATGCGCGAAAACTCTGCACCAGGCTCGTCCAGCATGTAGGTGCGTGTGAGATCCGAATGATAGCCATCGATGCGGCACCCGGTATCCACAAGGATAGCGTCGCCCGGCTGATAGAATTGCTCTCCATCTGCGCCATGCGGCAGTGAGGTCGCCGCACCGAAAGAGACGATGCAGAATGTCGACCCGCCGGTAGCGCCAAGTGCGCGGTGCTGCTCATCAATGAAGCGCACCACTTCGCTTGCCGTGATGCCAGGCTTGATCAACGCATGCGCCCGGCGATGAACTTCAAGCGTCAGATCCATCGCGTACTGAATGATTGCGATTTCATTGGTTGATTTGCGGAGGCGCTGTTCTCGGATCAATTCTCCGCCGTCGAGCAGACGCTCAGGAGAGATTTCATGCTTGAGAGCGTTGTAGACGAACAGCGGGACGGCATCATCTACGGCAAGTGTGGTACCTTCCGGAATGAGTGACGCTATCAGCGCAGCGCTGCTTTCTTCCTCCTGCCATACGCGGATTTCTCCCGGCAGGTGCGGTAGGCTTTCGACGCGGCTCTGTTCAAAGCCGGGTACGATATAAATAACTTCCGACGGTGTGACGAGGGCACCCAGAAAACGTTCACTGATATGCCAGACAAGCCCGGTGTAATAACGCAAGCTCGCGGTCGGTCCGAGCAGAAGGCCGCCAATTCCGCGCTCGCTCAGCTTGCTTTGCAACAGTGCCGATCGCTCGAGGCGTTCTTCTTGTTCGATTCGCGGAGAAGATGACGGTGAAGTCATTATGCATACCTTTGTGATCTTGTTTCAGTGCAAAGCCTGTGCTTGAACACGGTTCGTTTCTCTGCAGATATATCACGACTTTCGCCGTCGGAAAGTCAACTTTCCGGCCTATATTCAAAAGCTTGTGCAGTCGTCGGCGTCGACAGCAGCCTCAGAATAATCGAAGCGGTCTGCAACCTCCGATTGTGAAAAGTAACTATTAGGCGAATTCGAGGGGGTGTAGCAATCACAAATTGATGATTGTGTGGCTTGAAAGCTCCATGTTACATTGCGTACCTGAACAGGAAACATTAAGTGAGATCACACTGCGGTAATAAAGTTTCGATAAAGGTCCGCAGTCTCAAAAGTTGGTTTATCGTTTGTGAGGTTTCATGCCTGAGTTATGGCAGTGGGTTTCCGCTTTCGCTTTTTCGATTGGTATCATCGTAGCGGCGACGCTCGTTTATCTCAACATGTCAAACCGCGAAACGCCGGGCGATGCGTTTAATCTGTTCACGAAGGTCGGTGCGGTCGCAGTGGCATTCGTTGCCGCTTTTGCAAGCCTTGCCGCTGCCGCTATTATTGATTGAACTCGCGGCTCATATTTTCAGCGAAGACACCGCAGCTTCGCTTTTATGTACATAATCATTGGCATCCTGTTGGCGTTGGAACAGCAGAATAAAAAGTAAATCCGTCAGAACCAGTTGCGCGTCGCGCGCCGTTATTGATGATGAGCGAACACGCTCTTCGTCGGCGACCGTGTACAGGCGAATATCGGCGATTTTATTGAGCGGGTTCTCGTTGAGGCCCGTAACAGCGATTACGGTCGCTCCCCACTTCTTCGCCTGTTCGGCGATGCGCAATGTTTCGATGCTCGTTCCAGAGTAGGAAAGGGCAAACAGAACATCGCCCTCATGCAAGGTCGAGACATTGGCCATCTGGATATGACTATCACTATCGTGCATCACGTTGCGGCCTAGTTTCATCAGCTTGTAGGAAAAATCGCGTGCGACGAGTGACGATGCACCGACACCGGCCAGGTGGATACGCCGGGCGCTGATGAGGGCTTGCAACGCACCGTCGATGCCTTGTTCATCATTGGCGGAAATCGTTTTCTGCATGGATTGGAGCTTGCTGCCGATCAGCTTCTGCAGCACCGTAATATAGCTGTCGCCGGTCTCGATCGTACCGTGGACCATCCCGGCCGGAACCTGCCACTCTTTGGCCCGGGCCTCGCTGACGGCAAGCTTAAGTTCCTGATAGCCGTCAAAACCGAATTTCTGACTAAATTTGACGACGCTCGACTGGCTGCGCCCCGTCGCTTCCGCCAATGCAGAAGAGGAAAGCCGCAACACCTGTTCCGGATGGTCGATGATGAACTGGCCGATCTTTCGGTCTGCAACAGTCAGTTCATTTAGTTTGGCGTTGATTTTTTGCAGGATCGACATGTGCGATTATTCCCCATTCCGGCGTCGGAGGGTTCGATATTCGGTTGCCTTAGTCCATAAGACAACCCAAATTGATTTGGAATATAAAATTCCTACCTTTTAAAAAGTGTGGAATGAGCTAACTCTCTGTAAGTGAGGATATGGTGGCAAGACATGGAACGATTGCGAATTGTCGGCGGAAAACCCTTGCAGGGTGCGGTCAATATCTCCGGTGCGAAGAATGCTGCACTGCCTCAAATCGCGGCTTCCCTGCTAAGCCCATATTCTGTTGAACTCACAAATCTTCCTGCGGTCAGTGATGTCGAAAACATGCTTAATGTCGTGCAATCGCATGGGGCGCAGATTTCCCGCGCGCCGCATTCAACGACAATAACTGCGACTGATCTTGTTGTGGAAGAAACGCCTTATGACACAGTAAGGCGGATGCGGGCGACGGTTCTGGTGCTGGCACCTTTGTTGGCGAGACTTGGCAAGGTTCGTGTTTCCTTGCCGGGCGGGTGTGCCATCGGTGCGCGTCCTGTCGATATGCATCTGAAAGCGCTCGCCACGCTTGGCGCAAATGTTTCCATTGATCGCGGCTGGATTGTCGCCTCGACCGATAATGGCCTTATCGGAGGCCGCATTGTTTTGCCTGCGCCTTCCGTCGGTGCGACGGCAACGGCGATGATGGCGGCAACGTCCGCTCGTGGCGAAACCGAAATACTGAATGCGGCTCGTGAGCCTGAAATTGCTGATCTTGCTGCATGTCTGAGCGCCATGGGAGCCCAGATTGAAGGAGCGGGTACACATCGCATTTTAGTTCAAGGCGATACATCGTGGCGGCCTGCATGTCACCACGGCATACCGGATCGCATCGAGGCAGGCACTTACGCTGTTGCAGCGGCTATTACCGGCGGCACCCTCGAACTGACTCACGCCCGTCTTGAACATCTCGCTTCTGTTGTGCAAGTGCTTGAAACCATGGGCGTCAGTGTATGGCCAAGCGATCGCGGGCTGGTTATTTCGCGCAACGGCTCCTTGCGTGGTGCTGATTTGACGACCGAACCCTATCCCGGTTTTCCCACCGATCTGCAGGCCCAATTTATGGCACTGGCAGCTTGTTCGGAAGGAGCGTCACTCATCCGCGAAACGGTGTTCGAAAGCCGGTTCATGCATGTGCCGGAATTGATGCGGCTTGGCGCTGACATCAAACTGCAGGGAACGACCGCGTTGGTGCGCGGCGGGCGCCCGCTACATGGCGCACAGGTCATGGCGACGGACTTGCGGGCATCGGTTTCGCTCGTCCTGGCGGCACTCGTTGCCGAGGGAGAAACTGTCGTTAATCGCATCTATCATCTGGATCGCGGATATGAGCAGCTTGATCGCAAACTGAAGCTTTGCGGCGCAGATATAGAACGGCTGTCAGAATGATGTCGGACGGGATAGGAAAAAATCGGTTCTATCTTGGTGTGGATGGCGGCGGTACGGGTTGCAGGGCCCGGCTGGAAGATGAAGCTGGCAATGTTCTGGGGCAGGGGTTATCCGGCCCGGCGACAACACGCCTTGGAATAGAGAAAGCCTGGGAATCTATCGCGCGAGCATTCGATGCAGCGATTAGCGAGGCGGGTCTGGAGGTGGAGGAGCTGTCAAGAACGCATGTAGGTGTGGGACTTGCAGGCATAGGCAGACAGGGTGCGCTCGAAGCGCTTCAGGCCATATCGCACCCATTTTCGAGTATTCATTTCATGAGTGACGGCAAAGGCGCTTGTCTCGGTGCACATTCGGGTAATGACGGGGCTATCGTTATTGCGGGAACCGGTTCGATCGGCCTGGGCTTCGTGAATGGCGTCGATATCCGCGTTGGAGGCTACGGCTTTCCCATCTCAGACGAAGGCAGTGGTGCTTTTCTGGGGTTGTCAGCGATTCAGCGGGCGCTTCAGGCCTATGACGGACGTATTGAACGCACGCCACTTCTCAACGAAGTCATGGTGCGTTTTAATCAAAGCCCGATGGAGGCGGTCGCTTGGATGGACCGGGCCACTGCCACGGAATATGCATCTCTGGCACCTATGGTCATGCGCCATGCGGATCAGGGCGATGCAGCCGCGCGCCAGATCGTTCAAACTGCTGCGGGCCATATAGATACTATCGTGCGTGTACTTTTCGAAAAAGGGGCACCTCGCGTTACGCTGATCGGCGGGCTTGCTACTCCACTCGAACCGTGGCTGGCGCCGGATGTCCGCCGGCGACTCAAACCTGCCGATGGCGATGCTGTTTCAGGTGCGATCATTCTTGCTCGAAATATGGTGCTCTCCAGTTGAGCGCAAACGTATGGTACTCATCGAATAGGAATAATTTATTCCGTAATGTGATTGACTAAGGGAATTTATAATCTTACCATTCATTAACCATATGGCAGCGGATCCTGAACGCTGTTCTATAAGCAGGCAGAGGCATGACTGAACAGGCGTTGTTATCTGAGCTGGAAGGGCTGGTTTCAGAAGAGCGAAATCCGTCCACGATGGATATCGATCTTTTGTCGAGCCTCGCTATTGTACGTCGTATCAACAATGAGGACCATCGAGTTCCGGCTGCCGTTGAGAATGTGTTGCCTCATGTCGCACAGGCGGTCGATAAGATTGTCGAAGCATTTCGGTCGGGCGGTCGGCTGATCTATATGGGTGCTGGAACAAGCGGACGCCTTGGTGTCCTCGATGCATCGGAATGCCCGCCAACTTTCAGCGTACCGGAAGGTATGGTGATCGGGTTGATCGCTGGCGGTGTGGATGCGCTACAACATGCAATCGAAGGGGCAGAAGACGACCCGTCGTTAGGCGAATCTGATCTGCGCGATATCGGTTTGGCTCCGCACGATGTCGTTGTAGGAATCGCAGTCAGCGGACGCACGCCCTATGTGATCGGCGGCTTGGCCTACGCAGCATCAATCGGTGTCACAACGGTGGCTTTGTCCTGCAATCCCAATTCGACCATTGCGACTATGGCCGAAATTGCCATATCGCCCGTTGTCGGGCCTGAAATATTGACAGGTTCTACGCGTCTTAAATCCGGTACGGCGCAGAAACTGGTTCTCAATATGCTGACGACGGCGAGCATGATCCGAATCGGCAAGACATACGAGAATCTCATGGTGGACCTCAGCGCCACCAATAAGAAGCTTGTCGCGCGCGCGTCACGAATTGTTATGCAGGCAACTGGTTGCGGGGCGAGAGAGGCGAAACGCGTTCTCGCCGTGACGGACAATGACGTTAAGCTCGCAATTCTCGTGGTCATCACGGGAATGCCAGTGGATGAAGCAAGAACGGCATTAAAGAATGCTGGGGGATTTCTTAGACAGGCAATAAATGCCAATAAAGTGTAAGCCGAAGCGGGGAAGCAGTCGGACATTAGCATTGCAGTAATTTGCGAGGGAAGAAAATGGGAGCGAGTTTCAAAAAGAGCCTTGTTGCGGGTGCCGCCGCAATAGCGATGAGCATTGGGAGTTTTGGTGGATTGGGTGTTTCGGCGGCATTTGCCGCGACCCTCCGGATGGCTTGGTCACAGGATGCCACCGGCCTCGATCCACATAAACAACCAGCATTTTCATCGATTCGCCTGTTGGAACTTATCTATGAGCCGCTTGTCCGTCTTGGTTCGGACCTTCAAATCGCACCTGCCATTGCACAGAGTTGGCAGTTTTCCGATGGCGGCAAGATTCTCACATTCAAACTCGACAAGAATGCAAAATTTCAGAACGGGCAGCCGGTAACGCCTGCCGATGTGAAAGCATCATTCGAGCGCATTCTGGATGAAAAGACAGGCGCTGTAGCGCGTGCCAATTTCGGTTCCATTGCTGCTATTGAAACGCCGGACGCCGAAACGGTTATCTTCAAGCTTTCTCAGTCAGATGTTCCGTTGTTGGCAGCTATTGCCAGCATCAATGCGGCGGTAGTTCCCGAAAGCGAGATCAAGGCTGGCAGCATCGGCACGAAGGCCGTTGGGTCAGGGCCATTCATCCTTGAGCGCTGGGAGCCAAATTCCAAGGAAGTGCTGAAAGCCAATCCCGACTGGGCGGGCGGTAAAGTAGCAGTTGATGGTATAGACATCAGTGTTCTGCCGGATGAAACAGCAATTCTTGCGGCACTTCGCGCCAAGCAGATCGATTTCGCTCTCCTCAACGACCCGCTGGTCGCAACGATGGTGCCACGTGAGAGCGCGCTGGAACTGGTACGCACACCGGCACTAGCCTATCACGTATTGCAGCTAAATCCCTCGCGCAAACCAATGACAGAGCTGGCCGTGCGTCAGGCCATTTCCTGCGCTGTTGATCGCCAGGATGTGCTCGATACCGCATTGCTTGGTGAAGGCAAGGTGACAGGTCCCTTGACCATGCCCGCCTATGCAAGCGATCCGAACACGCTTTTCTGCTATAAACGCGATGTCGAAAAAGCAAAGAAGCTGATGGCGGATGCCGGTTATGCGGATGGCTTTTCGGCAACCATCATAGCTGCGAATGGAGAGCCAGCAACCGCTGCGGCTGAAGCTCAGGTCCTCCAGTCGCAACTTGCCGAAATCGGCATCAAGCTCGATATCCGGATGATGGAACTCAACGTCTATGTCGATACATGGCTGAAGGGTGATTTCGACATGGCCGTGGCTTTGAACGGCGGTTCGGCTGATCCCTATACGATGTATGGTCGGTACTGGACCAAGGCGGGGAATCTTCAAAAGGTCGCGCAGTATATCGACGATACGCTCGATGATCTGATGCAAAGGGGAAGAGTTGAGACCGATCCTGAAAAACGCAAGGTGATCTTCGCCGATTTCGAAAAGCACATAACGGAAGTTTCTCCATGGGTTTGGCTCTATACGGCCAACAACTATGTTGCCCACCAGAAGAACGTTACAGGTTTTGAGCCTCGCGCCACCGGTTCGCTATTCGGCGTAACCAAGCTGCAGATTGGGCAGTGATGTCATGAAATCCGCCACGCCTTCATCAGGAAGGCGTGGCTTTTAGTTGCCTTCCTTGACGGCAGGCCATGAGTAATCTGACATGAATTGTCTGACACGTCGGCTGCTGACATTTCCCCTGGTCATGCTGGGGGTGTCGATCCTTGTCTTCGTTTCGATCCGTATGGTTCCGGGCGATTCCATCACGGCTATGCTCGGAACGGAGGCTGGATTGCTGACGCCGGAACAACGGCAGTCACTGGCGCAATATTTCGGCATCGATCAAAGCTGGACTACACAGTACTGGCGCTGGCTCGGTGACGTGTTGCAGGGTAATCTGGGAGTGTCTGTCACATTCGGAAAGCCGGTTCTGACAGTTATTCTGGAGCGCTTTCCGCTGACGCTGCAACTGGCATTGATGTCGATGATTATCGCGTTGATTGTCGGTCTCCCGGCTGGGGTTTATGCGGCTACGCGCAACGAGAAAATGTCCGATCTTGCGGTTCGTATTTTTGCGATGATTGGCCAGTCGACGCCAAGCTTCGTTCTCGGTCTCCTCTTCATTTATATTCTTTCTGCAGGCTTCGGTGTATTGCCCACCATGGGCGAATTCACGCCGCTATGGGTAAATCCGTGGCAGAATTTTTTGCAGATGATCTTGCCCGCCGTAACGCTCGGCTTCGCATTTGCGGCATCGGTTACACGCATATCACGTTCGGCAATGCTGGATGTTCTCAGCGATGATTATGTTCGCACAGCCCGCAGCAAAGGCGCTTCGGCTCGCGCTGTCATCTGGCGGCATGCATTGCCCAATGCACTTATCCCGGTCGTGACGTTGAGCGGCGTGGAATTCGGTTATCTTCTGGGTGGGGCTGTGCTGGTTGAGCAGATTTATGCTTTACCAGGGCTGGGGCGTATGGTGCTTGATGCCATTTTGCAGCGCGATTATGCGCTGGTGCAGGGTAGTATTCTCTTCATCGCCTTCAACTTCATGATCGTTAATCTGCTGGTTGACCTCCTTTATGTTACGCTCGATCCGCGCATTCGTCTGGGAGAGAACTGATGCAGATAGTGCGGTCCGTTCTTGCTCATCCGAGTGGCCGCATTGGCGGCCTCATTGTGCTGGTCTATCTGATTGTAGCTTGCCTCGGTTATTTTGGTTTCACGCCGCATGACCCGTTGTTGCAGCACCGTATAGACAGGCTGCGCCCTCCAAGTGCTGCCCACTGGATGGGAACGGACCTCTTTGGGCGTGACGTGATGAGCCGCCTGATGGCTGGTATTGCACAATCTTTCGTCGTCGGTTTTTCAGCAGTCGGAATGGCCGCTTTTGCTGGTACTGTTCTTGGATTGACTGCAGCCTGGTTCGGGCGTTGGTGGGACGGCACCGTCATGCGTGTGATGGACGTGCTGCTGGCATTCCCGGCAATTTTGCTTGCGCTTCTCATCATTGCCGTGGTCGGACCGGGAACCGGGACGAGCATTGCTGCCATTGCCATTGTCTACACGCCGATATTCACGCGGGTTGTGCGCGGTCCGGCATTGTCGATCAAAACGCGCGAATTCGTAGATGCGGCACGTACGTTTCACAGCAGCAACCGTTATATCCTTTCGCGCCACCTGCTGCTTAATCTGGTTGCGCCTTTGACCGTGCAGATCACCTTGGCGCTCGCCTGGTCGCTGCTGACAGAGGCAGGTTTGAGCTTCCTCGGTCTTGGCACCCAGCCACCCGCTTCGTCGCTTGGTCTCATGCTGGCAGATGCGCGCAATCTCATGGAAACCGCGCCATGGCTGCTGGCATTTCCGGGACTGGCGATCATGATCGGTATTCTTGGCTTCAATCTTCTGGGTGACGCCCTGCGCGACATTCTCGATCCTAGAATGCGGAGGGGCGCGGCATGAACAAACTTCTATCCGTCTCGAATCTCCGTGTCGGGTTCGGCCGAAATCCGGAAGCGAATGAGATTGTGCGTGGTGTGAGTTTCGATCTCGACGCTGGAGAAACGCTGGCGATTGTCGGTGAAAGCGGTTCGGGCAAATCGGTCACCGCTTTGTCGATCAACCGTCTTGTGGATTTCGGTGGAGGTCGCATTATCGACGGAACGATCAAGCTGAACCGCGCCGATGGTACCATGATTGATCTGGCTGTTGCGAACGAAGGTGAGTTGACGAAAATCCGTGGTGCAGAAATCGGCATGATCTTTCAAGAGCCGATGACGTCACTCAATCCTGTGCTCACGATCGGCACACAGATTGAGGAATCGTTCCGTCTCCACCGCGGGCTTACCGGAAGGCAGGCGGCTTCCGCTGCCAAGGACGCACTTGATCGCGTGCGCATTCCAGATGCTGCACGGCGTCTTAAATACTGCCCGAACCAGCTTTCCGGCGGTATGCTGCAACGGGTGATGATTGCAACGGCGCTTGCTTGTAATCCACGTCTCATGATTGCCGACGAACCGACCACTGCGCTTGATGTTACGGTACAGGCGCAGATTATGGCACTGCTCGCAGAGCTGAAACGCGAAACCGGCATGGCGATGATTTTCATCACCCATGACATAGGGCTGGTCGCAGGCATGGCCGACAAAATCATGGTGATGCAGCATGGCGAAGCAGTCGAACAAGGTGAGTTGAGTGCCGTTCTCGATCGCCCGCAGCATCCTTACACGCAACATCTCCTGAAGGCCGTGCCGCATTTTGAAAGTGGTAATGCGGTGCGAACCGATAATGCACGCACAGCAGAGCGCAGCGCAAAGCCAATTCTGGCTGTGGAAGGGCTCACGGTTCGTTTCCCCGTAAGGGGTGGCTTTCTCGGCCGCAAACTTGGTGCAGTTCATGCAGTGGAGAGCGTTGATTTCGATCTTCTTCCCGGCGAAACACTCGCTGTTGTGGGAGAAAGTGGTTCAGGCAAGTCAACGACTGCGCGGGCGATCCTCGGACTTGTCAAAGCCTCACGTGGCAAGCTTGACGTCGGTATAGCAGGCACCATCGATTCCCGAAGCTTCACTTCAGTACAGATGGTTTTCCAGAATCCTTATGCATCGCTCAACCCGCGCCTTCGTATCGACAGCATCCTTGCTGAGCCGGTTGTCGCTGCTGGCGGGCGCGATGGGCCGGAAACGCGGCAGAAGATGCTGCAACTACTCGACCGTGTGGGATTACCCACAAACAGTCTGGAACGATATCCGCATGAATTCTCGGGTGGGCAACGCCAGCGGCTTTGCATCGCCCGCGCGCTGATGCTTAGTCCTTCGGCGGTGGTGCTGGACGAAGCTGTCTCCGCGCTCGACGTTTCAGTACAGGCCAAAGTTTTGGAACTGCTGATCGATCTCCAGAAGGAGCGCGGCCTCGCCTATCTGTTCGTATCGCACGACATGGCGGTGGTAGAGCGCATCGCGCACCGCATCGCAGTTGTCTATGCCGGGCAGATCGTGGAAATCGGCGATGCTGCATCGGTTCTTTCTGCGCCGAAACATTCCTATACGAAGCGACTGATCTCTGCTGTTCCAAGCATTGATCGGCGCAATGAACATTTTACCCTCGACACACGGCAAGTGCCGTCGCTCGTTCGCCCACTCGGTTATGAACCGATGCCGGCTCATTGGCAGATATATGGTCATGATCACATGGCCCGGACCGAGGCTTAGTCATCATGGCAGAACTGAATGTCCGCCACACTGTCGATACCGCCTTTACGGCTCGCTTTGAAAAAGCGTTCAGTCTGCTGACGGAAGCGTGTGATTCAGGGCGTATTCCGGGAGGGGTGTTTGGAATGGTCGATCTCTCTGGGAACCGGGCTGTCCGGGCGACCGGTTATGCGCAGGTCATCCCGACCCGACGTGCGATGACAACGGATACATGGTTCGACCTCGCATCGCTGACAAAGGTGATGTTTACGACTCCCCGCATTCTGGCGCTTGCTGAGGAAGGAAACATTGATCTCGATGCACCATTGATCACCTTGCTTCCAGATCTCAGGCAGTATGATAACGACGCCTGGGAGCGCAAAGTCACCTTTCGCGAATGTCTTGGTCATCAGACACCATTTCCATCGGTCGAACCCACCTACACCTATGGGCGGGATCCGGTATTGTTGCGCGCTTTTATTCTGCAGCGCGAATGGCGAAAATCCACGCCGGTTTATTCGGATATTAATTTCATCCTGCTCGGCTTTGCGATGGAAAGACTTTATGGCAAGACCATTCGCGAGATGGATCCCGGCAATGGGTTTGCTTTCTCAGCGGAGGCCGAAATGAGCGCGGCCACCGAAGATTGCACCTGGCGCAGTCGCGTACTCTGCGGAGAAGTGCACGACGACAATTGTTCGGCATTGCAGGGTGCTGGCCATGCGGGTCTGTTCGGTACGGCTGCTTCCATACTCGATTTCGCAATTGGCTTGCTTGATGGTAGTAGCGCATCGCAAAATGCCATCAGCCTGATGCGCCAGCCATTGTCCGCGACCCGTACGCATGGCTGGGAAAGGCCTTATGAAGGCTGGTCAGGCGGCAACTTCAATTCGACGGACACGATCGGCCACACTGGTTTCACGGGAACCGGCTTGTGGATCGATTTTGAAGCGGGTAGGGCATGGACCTTGCTCACCAACCGCATCCATCCGACGCGCCATTCCGACAGCGGTATTCTTGCACTGCGGCAGGGCGTCGGCGACGCAATTTCATTGGGATAGGAGACGTTATGCAGCCAATATGGGCCGTCGGCCTGATGACGGGCACCGTGCTTGATGGAAACATCGACGTTGCTCTTTTGAAAACTGATGGTGAAACTATTGCAGAATTCGGCGCTTATGCGTTGAAACCCTATCCGCGCTGGATTCGTGATCTTCTGGAACAGGCGCAAGCCGAGGCCCGCATCTGGAATTTTGAGGGGCCAGAGCCTGCTGTATTTGCCGAGGCCGAGGAAGCGCTGACACGCGCGCAGTCCGCGGCTGTGCGGGAATTGGTCGAGGAAAATGGATTGTCGATGGCGGACATCGGCGTCGTCGGTTTCCATGGACAAACGGTGCTGCATCGCGCGCCGCAAGCAGGCAAGCTAGGCGACACCCGGCAACTTGGTGATGGTGGCTTGATGAGCGAGCTGCTCGGAACCCGAGTAGCCTATGACTTCCGGACAGCAGACATACGCGCAGGCGGGCAGGGTGCTCCGCTCGCGGCTGTGTATCATGCGGCCTTGTTGCGCAGTGCCGATGCGAGCGGCAGTACAGCTATACTCAATCTTGGCGGTGTCGGTAACATTACGTGGTGGGATGGCGGTGATGTGCTTGTGGCATTCGACACTGGCCCCGCCAATGCGCCGATCAATGACTTCATGAAGAAGCATGGATTGGGCGAAATGGACCGCGACGGGGCGCTGGCTGCAAAGGGCAAGGTAGACGAGATGCGGCTAGCTGAACTGCTCAAGCACCCCTATCTATCTGCTCCGTACCCCAAGTCGCTGGATCGATTCGATTTTACCGAGGCGATGGCCGATGGACTTGGTGAGGAAGATGGCGCGGCGACATTGACTGCGTTCACGACCTCTGCAGTGGGCAAGGCCCTGGATATTCTGCCGCGTCGACCGAAACGACTTGCAGTCAGTGGTGGCGGGCGTCGCAATCCGACCATGATGCGCATGTTGGTTGAGCGTGCGAAGGTGGAACTCGTCCCTGCCGAAACACTTGGCTGGCGCGGCGATGCTGTAGAGGCTGAATGCTTTGCTTTCCTTGCAGTGCGGGTCTTGCGCGGCTTACCGATCAGCTTTCCGAGCACCACCGGAGCTCCAGAGCCAATGACCGGAGGGCAACTGGCCGGTTGAACAGACGATAATCGTCGAATTTCTTCAAAGGGCAATGTTACTCACGTTGCCCTTTTTCTTTTTGTCGGATGCACTGAAATGCTTTCAGTTGATGTGGAAGTGTTGAAACCGATCTATCCAATTGTTTTCATATATTATTTCACGCAAATCCGTTCTGCGCTTATGCTGGAAATCTGCTGTGCTGGATTCACGGTGGACCCATCTGCGATGGCATAGTAAAAGCGTTACTATCGTATAACGCGATCAAACAGCAGGGTAACTCGCGGGCCGCGATCATTTGAAGTTACGTTGCGTCACACTTGCTGCTGATATTTCATTTTATTGCATATGAACATGAAAAAATACAAAACTCATGCGATCTTCACGTTGATTTAGGCAATTCTCTTTATTGGTCTAATTTATCATGGAGAAATGCAATGAAACTCATCCGACTCTTTTTCTGTCTGCTCTTGCCTTTCGTCTGGCTATCCGGGGCGGCTGCGGAGCCGTTGGCCAAGCCGATGGGTAAGCCGATCCTGGTCATATCCGGCAATATCGCCAATACCAATGTTGGTGATACGGCGCAATTCGACCGGGACATGCTGGAGGCTATCGGTTTGGTGACCGTAGAAACGGCTAATCCATGGTACGATGGCCGCGTGCGTTTCGAGGGCGTATCGATGGACAAGCTTATGACGCTCGTCGGCGCCAGGGGAACGAAAGTGACAGCGGTAGCGTTGAATGACTATGTCAGCTCGCTACCGATGGAGGACTTCAAGAAGTTCAATGTTATTCTTGCTATGAAGCGGGATGGCAATTACATGGCGGTTCGCGATAAAGGACCATTGTTTATAATCTACCCATATGACAGCGACCCACAGCTCCAAAGCCAGACCTATTACACACGTTCCGCGTGGCAGGTTGCCAAGCTGATAGTTGAATAGAGGCAAAGTGTGAGACGAATTCTAGGCGTTATTATCTGTTGTTTCGTGGTGGCAACGGCCTACATCGCCTATGTCATTGCCGAACGACAGACAGCGCTTCAGAAATTCTCCCGTTACAATGACTCCTGGGCTGTTGGGCAGACGGTGTCGGAATATATGCGGCTTGAGCATGTTCTGGCTGGCTATGCCCTGAATTTGAACGAGGACACACATGACGAAGTACGCCTTCGTCTGGACATTATGCTCGGTCGGCTGGAGTTGCTACAGCAGGGTAATCTGCGTTCCTTCATTCAAGATGATCCACAGCGGCGCAATCTGTTTTTGAAGCTGAGCGACGTTCTGCAGACACTTGATGTCCAACTGGATAAGCTCGACGCGGAGGGAATCAAAACCCTTCTGCAATTGATGAGCACACTTGACGGGCCAATGACAGCGCTCGCATCATCCGCAGTTGAATATGACGTTGGGCTTATCGATGTCGCGCAGGCTGAAGTTCGCCAACTACATCTCATCTACACCGGATTGGCGGCGGGCCTTATTCTTTGCGGCGTCGTGCTGGTTATTCTCCTACTTCGTCACAATAAGCTTCTTGATCGGGCCCACGGTAGCATGCAGCGCCTGACGAGCGATCTCCGGCAGGCGACAGGTGAACTGCAGTCGCAGAATTTTCGGCTTGAGCACGATGCGCATCACGACGCTCTGACAGGATTACCAAATCGCGTTCTGTTCCGGCAGGATTTGGAGAAAAGGCTACAGGCCGCGCAGGCCGGAAGCCAGTCAGCTATTATTCTTCTTCTAGATCTCGACGGCTTCAAGGACGTCAATGATACACTTGGGCATGATGTCGGTGATGCGCTATTGCAGGCAGTTGCGCGGCGTCTCACCAAGCTCGGCGAACGTGGTGACATGGTATGCCGGCTGGGCGGAGACGAGTTTGCCCTGCTTTCAACAGGGCTGCGGGAAGAAGAAGCTCTGGAGCTGTCGGATCGTCTAATGGACGCGATCAGCCAGCCTTATCATGTTGGCGAACTGGAAATAAAAATCGGAACCTGTGTCGGCGTTGCAATTTCCCAGGGTGAACCGGACACAGAAGAGCTTTTCAAACATGCTGATCTCGCGCTCTATGAAGCAAAGGCACTCGGGCCCGGTCATGCAAGTGTGTTCAAATCGCAGATGCAGACGCGCTTGCGGGAAAAGAAGTCATTCGAAGCTGATCTTCAGAAAGCATTGGAGAATGGCGAAATGGAGGTCTATTACCAGCCGCAGGCTTGCACCATAACACGTGAAATATGTGGTTATGAGGCGCTGCTCCGTTGGACTCATCCTGTCCGCGGTTCTGTTTCACCTGTTGAATTTATTCCGGTTGCCGAAAAGATCGGCTTCATTCATGCTCTTGGAGACTGGGTGCTCGCGACGGCTTGCCAGGAAGCCGCCCATTGGAACAGGCCGCTCAAGATTGCGGTCAATCTCTCTCCTGTCCAGTTTCGCAGCCTGAACCTTATTCAGAGCGTAGTTGATGCGCTTGAGCAAAGCGGACTTCATGCGGAGCGGTTGGAACTCGAGATTACAGAATCGGTTTTGCTGGACAAAAACGAACAGACCTTGAGCACACTACGCCAATTGAAGGCATTGGGTATCCAGATTGCGATGGACGATTTCGGAACGGGCTATTCGTCGCTCGGCAGCCTTAGCGGATTTCCATTCGATAAGATCAAGATTGATCGGTCCTTCGTGCGCGATGTGACAACGCGGCCGGATGCTCTTGCGATTGTCGAACTCGTAACGGGGGTGGGGCGCAGCCTCAGAATGGTAACAATCGCAGAAGGCATTGAGACCGAGGAGCAGTTCGAATGTCTTAAACGATTGGGATGCGACCAGGTGCAGGGCTATCTTATAGGTAAGCCGATGCCTGCTTCAAAACTCAAACATCTACATGATCGCAGTGGACAGGCGGTGAAGGCAGTTGGCCAGGGTTCAGATCGCTGACGGTGTCATGCCGTGATAACTGGCATAAGCTGCACAAATCAGTTTATGTTCACATACTGGTCGCATCGCAAAGTTACGTTTCGATGTGTTGAATAAGTCGGAACATCCTCTGTTCCGACGTTTGAATATAATACTTTAATGCTGGGGAATTGGGGCGCAGGAATTGCTGAAAGTACATGGGATTAACGTACCGATCGCATCCGACGAAGTGTCACCTGTTATATGGCAGGCTTTGACGAGCGGGAGCTACGAGGCCAAGGAAGCGAGGTCCATTTTCAAGGCGGTGAAGCCGGGCGACCGCGTGCTGGAACTGGGTTCGGGTATCGGGATCATCACATCCATTATCGCAAAGATTTCCGACGTGTCGGTTTGGGCCTTTGAGGCGAATCCAACTACGGCGACACTCGCTCGACGCGTCATCGACGCTAACGGCCTCAATAATGTTGTGCTTTCGCAAGGTATCTTAACGGCGGGGGAGCCTAGCTCCTTCCGCTTCTATGTGCGGCGTGACCTCTGGATGTCATCCATGGATGAGAAGCAGGGGCCGTATGAGCACGCTATCGAGTTATCCTCGATCAATATTGACGAATTTATTGTTCGCCACGGTATCAATGTCCTCGTCATGGATATTGAAGGCGCTGAGCGCGATCTGCTCCAGAGTGCCGATTTGCCAGGTGTGGAACGCATCTTCCTTGAACTGCACGATCATCTTTATGGCTTGGCTGGAATTCGCGACATGACACACGCGCTCGCATCCAAAGGATATGCATATGATCCGCGAGGTTCTCACGGACCATGCGTATTGTTTGCCAAGGACGACGGCATACGCGAATACGAACCCGATTAAACTAAACGTGTTTTCCAAGGGGCTGTTTTAGAGCGGCTCTTTTTGTTTGTTGGTCTGTGGAAAGAAAATTCCTGAATTTTTTCGAAACTGCGTTGACAGTTTGGAATGATGGGGTCTATATGGCGCCAC
>NZ_VEWK01000013.1 GCF_006376675.1 Brucella pecoris | reverse complement strand
CCCTATTCCCCTATTCCCCTATTCCCCTATTCCCCTATTCCCCTATTCCCCTATTCCCCTATTCCCCTATTCCCCTACTGCCCTATTCCCCTACTGCCCTACTGCCCTTCACTTCCTGTTGACACCCAGCACACGACCGATTATTTAATGCGAATAGTTTGCAACTGCATAAAGAAATCAAGGCATTTATCATGGCACCTCATGGAGCAGGTCCCTCCGGCGCTGGTGAAGTTACATTTGAAGGCTGGCGACGGGATCGCGGCGAAGCATCCATGTCCGACGTCCACCGCTCTATCAGAGTTAATCGGTCCGGTTCGAAGTTTCGCCGCGCGCTGTCCTTTTTCGGTCCCGGCTATCTGGTTGCTGTCGGGTATATGGACCCTGGCAATTGGGCCACGTCGCTTGCTGGCGGCTCCCGCTTCGGCTATACGCTGTTATCGGTTGTTCTGCTGTCCAATCTGATGGCCGTTCTCCTGCAGGCACTCTGTGCTCGTCTTGCCGTCGCGACCGGTCGCGACCTTGCGCAGGCCTGTCGCGATGCTTATCCGCGTTTTCTTGCGTGGCCGCTCTGGCTTCTGGCCGAACTTGCAATTTGCGCCACCGACCTGGCGGAAGTCATAGGCACGGCCATCGGTCTCAACCTGCTCTTCGGCATTCCGCTTGAAATCGGCGTCATCATCACCGCCGCCGACGTCCTTCTGGTGCTTTATCTGCAGAACAAAGGCTTTCGCCGTGTCGAGGCGCTCATCATCACGCTTCTGGCTGTGATCGCGCTCTGCTTCCTCATCCAGATTCTGATGGCGCAACCGCAATGGAGCGCGGTCATCAAGGGATTTGCACCAACCACCGAGATCATCGGCAATCCGGACATGCTCTATATTGCGCTCGGCATCATTGGCGCCACGGTCATGCCGCATAATCTCTATCTGCATTCCGGCATCATCCAGACACGCGATTATGGCCACACAACTGCTGAAAAGCGCGAGGCCATACGCTTTGCGACGCTGGATTCTACTATTGCCCTGACCTTCGCTCTTCTGGTCAATGCATCGATCCTGATCCTGGCTGCGGCAAGTTTCAACGCGACCGGCAATACCGCCGTCGAAGATCTGGACAAGGCTCATGCCCTTCTGAACCCGCTGCTGGGATCAGCCCTCGCGCCCACACTCTTCGCCATTGCGCTTCTGTGCTGCGGTCTGAACTCGACCATTACTGCGACTATGGCCGGCCAGATCGTCATGGAAGGTTTTATCGACATCCGTCTGAAGCCGTGGCTGCGCCGTGCAATCACACGCTTCGTGGCCATTGTTCCGGCCGCCGTCGTGACGATCATGTATGGATCGCAAGGTACGACTGAACTTCTGATCCTGTCTCAGGTCGTGTTGAGCCTTCAGCTTCCCTTTGCCATCATTCCGCTCGTCATGTTCACGGCAGAGAAAAAGAAGATGGGACCGCTGGTCGCTCCACGCTGGGTGACGATCCTTGCCGCCATCACTGCAGCGATCATCGTCGTCCTGAACATGAAGCTGATCTACGATTTCCTAACCGGCATACCAATCTAGGCCCCTCCCGAGGCTTTCGAATGGGCGGCTTCGTATCGCGAAGCCGCCCATCTCTTTATTTCACTGCCGCATTGCCACCATCTGCATAAAGCGCCGACCCAGCGACAAAACTCGACATGGGACCGGCCAGAAACAGCGCGGCCTGCGCAATTTCTTCCGGCTGGGCAATCCGCTTCATCGCATGCAGGCCTGCAGCCCATTCCTTATGCTTTTCATCTCCGCCCATCGGCGTATCGACGCCACCTGGCAGTAGCGCATTTGCCCGGATACCACGCGCGCCGTAGTCGGCGGTTATGCCCTTGACCATCCCCATAAGGGCTGCCTTCGAGGTTCCGTAAACCGACATGCCGGGAATACCGACGCTCGTACCGACAAATGTTGAGGTGAAGATAATCGAGCCACCACCCCGTTCGAGCATCAGTGAAATTTGCGATCTGGCTCCCAGAAAGGCCGAGGTCAGGTTTCCCGAGAGGACGGCTTGCCAATCATCGGGGCCGATTTCGGCAAGCGGAGCGACAGGCCCGACCGTGCCTGCATTGTTCAATGCGATATCGAGCCCACCGAATTTGTCCTTCGCTGCCGTAGCCAGCGCTTCATGGGTTTGGACTTCAGAAACGTCGCCGGCAACGCAATGGGCTTTCCCGCCGAACGCAGCGATCTCTTCAGCTACACGTTCGAGACCCGCAAGTCCGCGGGCATTCAGTACAATTGCTGCGCCTTCTCTGGCAAAGAGCAATGCAGCAGCACGCCCTATTCCAGATGATGCACCTGTGATGATTGCAACCTTGTCTTTCAAGCTGGACATATCGACCTCCATGATTTCGTGGAGGTCCCAATTAGAGTCCCGGCCGCAACGCAACTATCCGTTTCTTGCGTTCGAATATCGAAACAGTCTTGTGAGAAAAATTGTCAGCCGGTCTGTAAGCCGGGTTCTGTATGGCCGGGCTTGCGCCCGACGTGGCAGCCATTCATCTGGGACGGATGTCGCCACCCGCCTCTTGCAACCCACCCGGACGGCTGATCCGGAAACTGATTACCGGTCCTTGCGAACCGACGCGCCGTCCCTATTCGGTTTTGCTCCCGATGGGGTTTACCGTGCCATCCACATTGCTGCGGACGCGGTGGGCTCTTACCCCACCCTTTCACCCTTACCCCGTCATCCCTGCCGCTCTACAAAGCGGTACGGAAGACGGGGCGGTCTACTCTCTGTGGCACTATCCCTGGGGTCGCCCCCGCCGGGCGTTACCCGGCATCGTGTTTCCATGGAGCCCGGACTTTCCTCACCTGCCGCCTTTCGGCATATGACAAGCGCGGCTGCCCGACCGACTGACAGCGCGCATATAGCAACGATAGCAGCACAGTGAAACCGGATTTCTCAAAAATTATGAACACACTCGAAACAGAAAAGCCGACAGTGTCTCCACTGTCGGCTTTCCGTTTACATCAGGCAGCCTGTACTCTACGCGACCGCCGACGCAAATCTGCATTCGCGTCAGAGCGCGCGCATATAGGCCTTGACCGAGCTGCAATACTTTGCAGAGGTCGGGTTCATGCGCGTTGCACCATGACCGGCATTGTACTTCAGGATCGTGCCGCAGGTGCTTCCACCGCCGAGTTTCTGCGCCATGGCCAGATACTTCATGCCGAACTGGATGTTTGTTGATGGCTCGTAGAGACCCTTGGCAGAGCCCGTATAGCCGAGACCGCGTGCGGTCGAGAGCTTGATCTGCATCAGACCGATTTCACCGGCCTTGCCCCGCACGTTCGGCTGGAAATTGCTTTCGTGACGCACAACTGCATGAGCAAGTGCGGAAGGTACGCCGTATGTTGATGCATAACGGTTGATGATACCGGAATAGGTGCTACCACCCTTGGCACTACGGGTAGTCGAGTCTTTCGACTGCGAACGCTTACCAGTGGAACCATTGGTGGCAGGTGCCGCACGGCGGCTGACGACTGATGCCTTTTTCGGCGCTGTGGTTGGCTTTTCCGCCTCCGCAGTCTTGTTCTGCTGGCGTGCCTTGAGGAGAGCTGCGAGGTTGGTCGGTTCAGATGAAGGGGCACTTAGTGCTGGATTCAGGCCAAACGAACTCATCGCGCCAACAAGGGCGCAAACAACAACAAAATTTGTTTTCATAACCTACCGTCTTGGAACGTTTCTTTTGTCAGACCGCCCGTCTTGGGAGAGACAGTCCTGTTTTTTGATCCCGCCCAATATGGGTTTTTAAACCCTTGTCCGCTGGGATTGAGCGATGAAGTGGAGGGCAAATGCAGCCGAAGATTGGTTGCAAAAGTAAAATAGTCTTACAGGTTGTAACATTTGCAATTCGCGCTAAGGCAAGCGAAACCCTTACAAAATCTCCCGGACGATCGGCTTCAAACAAACTATTTTTTTGAAATCATTACAGAAATGCGAATCAACGCTGAATAGAAAACTTGCCCGCACACACTTGGTCAGGCGGTAACATTTTGCAGGGAAAAAATTAGCCTGTAGAGGGTATCTATAGTAGATACATCGGCCACCCCGTCCACATTTTGTGTCCGAAAATGACGCTGAAAGGCCTTAATCACGGTTTCGGTGCCTTCATCGAAGACACCGGTGATGGCGACTTCATAGCCATAAAGTGCCAGCATGGATTGCAAGGCTTCGACCGGCTGGCCGTTTTCGCCGCGTGCCAGAAACCGTCCCCCCCGGACCGGCGTCGGCTCAATATAGTGCCCTACGCCTGCATCGTGGAGCCGTTTCCAGGGAAAGTTATGGCCGGGATCGGTCTTTCGCGCCGGTGCGATATCCGAATGGGCCAGAACATTTTCCGGCCTGATGGCATAGCGCTCGCAGATATAGCGACAGAGGCGGATAACCGCATCGATCTGCGCATCTTTGAAGGCCGGGTAATTTTCAAGATTACCCGGATTGACGATCTCGATGCCGATGGAAGCGGAATTTATATCCGTCTCGCCTTTCCAGAAGCTCTTGCCTGCATGCCATGCGCGCGCTTTTTCCGAAACCATCTGCACAATCCGTCCATCTTCATGGACAAGATAATGCGCGGAAACTTCCATATCCGGCGACTTCAAAACCTGCACTGCCTCTTCGGCAGTCGATAACCCGGTATAATGGAGAATAAGAAAGACAGGCACTTTTCCGTCGCGGCGCGGACCGAAATTCGGTGACGGATCGAGCATTGCCCCGACAAAATCTGGCCGCTCCAGCGCCAGTTCCTGCAGCAATTCGCTCTCGATTTCGCGCACGCTGCTCATGCAGCCTCCAGATTCTTCTCAATACTCGCCCAGGCAGCGTTTATCGCCGCCAGACGCCTGTTGGCAATGGTTATGAATTCGAGCGGCAAACCTTCTGCGACCAGCCGGTCAGGATGGTGCTCCTTGACCAGCGCGCGATAGCGCTTGCGGGCCATCTCGAAGGAAACGCCGCGCTCCAGCCCCAAAATGGCATAAGGATCATCAGCACCACGCTGGACGTGCCGGATCGCGATCCGGTCGAAAGCAACCTCGTCATAGCCGAAAATATCGGCTACGCCCGCAAGAAAGGCCATTTCCTTTTCGTGCACATAGCCATCAGCGGTAGCAATATGGAAAAGCCCGTCAAGAATGTCCTCGAGAAGATGACAATTGGTCTGTCCTTCGCTGCACAATCCGGCGAGCTGACGCGCGTAGGATTCATAGCCTGCAACATCCTGCTTGGCGAGATCATAAAGCCGCGCAACGTGTGCGGTTTCTTCCTTCGGTACGGCGAAAATATCCTGAAAAGCGCGGATTTCATCTTGGGTGACAACCCCGTCCGCCTTGGCCATTTTGGCCGAAAGCGCGATCATCGCGATAGAGAAGGCCACCTGACGGCGTGTATCGGCATCACCTTCGAAAACGGTGCGCACGGCTTCGATAACGCCAGAAATGGCATTCGACGCCACGGATGTGACAAACTCACCAATGCGAACCCAAATCGACATGGGACTTTTCTATAGAATTCCAAATGAACTGAAAACCGCCCACACAGGCGAAAGTCGAAAAAACAAACATTTAGAAAGAATGAGAAGGCATTGGCTTACAATATTGCGGAGTTCTCCAGTCGCAAGCCTATTGCTGGGGCTCGCGTTCATCGAAGGAGCGCTGTGCAGCCGTGACTGCCGCTTCTCCTGCCGCCTGCGCCTGCTGATCCGTCTGACCGACAGATTTTGCCGCAGCGACAGCATTTGCGCGTGCGCGTTCAATGGCGGCCGCTTTCTCTTCCGGGCTTACGACGCCGGAACTATCGCGGAGCGATTTGACCAGATCGGGACCTTTTTCACTGCTTCCACTTTCTGCCGGTTTGGCAGGTTGTGATATAGCAGCAGCGCCCTGCTCGCCGCCATTGGTTGTGGCAGCGCTCTCGTCATCTCCCTTGCCGCAAGCGGCAAGTGCAACAAGAACAATGGCAGATACGAAGAACAGGAAGTTACGGTTCATGACAAAAGCCATAACCGAACCCAGCCTGTGTTGAAACACGGAAAACGCAGAATTCCCGTCTTTTCCCATCGTGGTTGCTTTAGCGTTCATCTCAAAACCCACTGGCACGAATGGCGACCCGGAGACCGGATCGCCATCCAAATGCAGACGCATCATGCGTCACGACTTCGCACCATTAGTTGGCAGGTGCCGTCCCTGTACCCGGCGTCGATGGTGCCGGAGTGGCTGGGGCTGGAGTCGCTGGGGCTGGCGTCGTCGTCGTGTCATTGTTCGAAGGCGCTGCCGGCGCGGATGGTGCCGGTGCGTTGCTCGTGTCGTCCTTCTTGTCGTTGCATGCTGCAAGGCCGAGAAGTGATACGGCGGCGACAGAAGCAATCAGAAACTTCTTCACGTTGGCTCTCCTTCCTAGATCAGGCTCGTTGGCCTGGTTTCAGGCATCAAATGGCGATATTGCCAAACGCCTCTCTCTGTTTTCTCCGTGCCTGACCGGTTTGTCCGGTCAATCACCTTTTACGGTCGTTCATCGACACAGAAATCCCGTCGACTCGGACCGTCACACAAAAAAACGGCAACAGCGCGAAAAAGTTCTCTCAAATAGTCTTACCGAGCGTAATAAAGCGACAGTATTACAGGCGTATAGCCACCAGCGCAGGGTTTAAAAACCCGCAATTAACTCGTCACGCCCCTGTCATTGGACGATGTTTAACTTTGCAAAACCGAAGTCTGGATTCGTGCTTTAGGGGAAATTTGATGACAGACAGCCCAGCCGGCAACGCAATTCTCAAACGTGCCGTGACCCAGAACAGCGCCCTCTCGCGTGCAGGCTTCTCCGAAAGGCTGTTTGCCTGGCTCTTCAAAGGGCTGGTCTATCCGCAGATTTGGGAAGACCCCGAAGTCGATATGGCAGCTTTGGCTATTGAGCCTGGCTACCGCATCGTCACCATAGCTTCCGGCGGATGCAATGCCATGTCCTACCTGACCGCCGATCCGGCGCGTGTGGAGGCAGTCGACCTCAATCAGGCACATGTCGCATTCAACCGGCTGAAACTTGCCGCCGTCAAGAACCTGCCGGACTACGATGCGTTCTACCGGTTTTATGGAAAGGCCGACGACAAGACCAATCTTGCCGCCTACAAGCGCTTCATTCGGCCACATCTGGACGGCGAAAGCCGCGCCTATTGGGAAAAGCGCAAGTGGAATGGCCGCCAGCGTATTTCCATTTTCTGGCGCGATCTCTACCGCCATGGCTTGCTCGGCGTCTTCATCGGCATGGGCCATCGCGTGGCGCGGCTCTATGGGATTGACCCGCGCGATATCCTGAAGGCGCGCACGATGGAAGAACAGCGCAGCTTCTTCGACACGGCGCTTGCCCCCCTCTTTGAAAAACGCATGGTACGTTGGGCTACAGCCCGCAAATCGTCCCTGTTTGGCCTGGGCATACCGCCACAGCAATATGATGCCCTTGCCACTGCCGGAAACGGCGACATGGCGCTTGTCCTGCGTAGCCGTCTTGAGAAACTGGCTTGCGGCTTTCCCCTCACCGACAATTATTTCGCCTGGCAGGCATTCGGACGTGGCTATAGTGGTAATGAGGAGACCGGGCCACTTCCGCCCTATCTGTCGCGCGCCAATTTCGAAACGGTCCGTGCACGCGCCGATCGCATGACTGTGCAGAACGCGAGCTACACCGACTTTCTCGCTGCCAAGCCTGCAGCATCAGTCGACCGCTATATTCTGCTGGATGCGCAAGACTGGATGAATGACGAGCAGCTCAATGCCTTGTGGGGCGAAATCACCCGCACGGCAGCACCGAATGCCCGTGTCATCTTTCGTACCGCCGCAGAACCGAGTCTGCTTCCGGGACGGGTGGCGCCGCAAACTCTGGATCGCTGGGAATATCGAGCAGAAGAATCCCGCACCCTGCACGACCGCGACCGCTCCTCGATTTACGGCGGGTTCCACCTCTATGTGCTGAAGGATGTCTGACATGCTGCGTAGCCCTTGGAGCGTTCAGGGTGTCGACCATGCCAACCTCATGGATCGCATCTATCGCCGTCAGCGGCACTTCTACGACGCCACCCGCAAATATTACCTTCTGGGTCGCGACCCCATGATCGCAGGTCTGGCCGTCCCCCAAAACGGCACAGTTCTGGAGATCGGCTGCGGCACCGGTCGCAATCTGGTGAAAGCCGCGGAACATTATCCTGATGCAAAACTCTTCGGCATCGATATTTCAGCAGAAATGCTGGATACGGCATGCCGGGCAGCGGAACACGCAGGCATCGAAAACCGCATCCGGCTTGATCGCGCAGATGCAGCCCAGTTCGATCCTGAACGACTGTTCGGGCAAACCGGTTTTGATCGGATTTTCATTTCTTATGCAGTATCGATGATCCCGCAATGGCAGTCGGTCATTCGTGAAAGCATTCGGCATCTCAATGTCGGCGGAGAGTTGCACATCGTCGATTTCGGCGATCAGGCCCGGCTGCCGCGCTGGTTCGGAAACGCTCTCTTCAAATGGCTTGAATGGTTCCATGTCGCGCCGCGCAGCGACTTGTTCACGGTTTGCGAACAGCTCGCACAGGAACACAGCGGAATCACTGAGAAGCGCATTCTCTATCGCGGCTTTGCCTGGATAGCCGTCATTCGTTCGACAACACCGCCCCAGGCCGTAGATTAAACACCAATCTTTCCAGCCAGACTGGTGACGTTCACCTCCGGATCGCGTAACCGTTAGAGGACTGATTCGCGATACGGAACCACTATATGAACCGTCTGGCCAGCTACAGCATTCTCGCCCTCGGCGCTTTATTTCTCTCCGCCTGCACGACGGTGGATTACGACTTTTCCGACGTAAAGAAATCAGGCGGTTCGGTGGCGCGGATCGCACCGCCATCCGGCCCTGTGAAAGCCCCGCGTTTCGGTGATCGAGACCCACACGACTGGACCGGTAAAACGCCATGGCACTATCCGATCCACGGAACAGACGTCTCCAAATATCAGACCAATATTGACTGGAGCGCAGCGCGCGCCAGCGGCATTTCATTCGCCTTCATCAAGGCGACGGAGGGTGGCGACCGCGTCGATGATCGTTTTCAGGAACACTGGAACGGCGCGCGTCAGGCAGGTATCGCGCGGAGCGCCTATCATTTCTATTATTTCTGCCGCCCGGCCATCGAACAGGCGCGGTGGTATATCCAGAATGTACCGCGTGACCCCGGCGCGCTTCCGCCCGTTCTCGATATGGAATGGAACCCGCAATCGCCGACCTGCAAGCTGCGCCCCAACGCAGCGGTCGTGCGCAAGGAAATGCGCATCTTCCTGCAGGCGCTGGAAAAGCATTACGGCAAACGCCCGATTGTTTACACGACGGTCGATTTCTTCGATGACAACGATTTGCGACAGATGCCGGACTACCCGTTCTGGCTGCGCTCAGTCGCCGGCCATCCAGACGAGAAATACGGCCCGCATCCGTGGACGTTCTGGCAATATACCGGCACGGGCTCCATTCCCGGTATCAAGGGCGACGCCGACATCAATGTCTTTGCAGGCGATGCCAACGCATGGAAAAAGTGGCTGGAAAGCAACAAAGTTCGGTAACACAGCGCAGTTTGGCAGTTCACACCAAGTTTTGCTTCATTTCCGGGGCTTGTTGAGGCAATAGCTAAAACAATCCTCGGAGGGAGCAGCTTGCTCCCAGTTTATTAGTGTGAGTTACCAATGAAGTTATTTGCTTCAGTTATCGCAGCCGCCTTGCTTGCATCGACAGCCATGTCCCATGCTCAGGCTGCCGCGTCTCCCGCGCCCGCTGCGACGCCAACTGAAAACACCGTCAATCTTCCCAAGCCGGAATGCGAGATCGATTACGGCCAGTGGATGGACAATCTGACCAAGGAAGCCCGTGACGCCGGTGTCGGCGAAAAGGGCATCGCCGAATTGCACAAGGCCATGCTTGAGCAAAAGGTGCTTGATCGCGACCGCAAGCAGACTGTTTTCAACCTGACTTTCACCGAATTTTCCAAGCGCCTCATTTCAGAAGCGCGCCTGAAGAAGGGCCGCGAGAACCTGGTCAAATATGCTGATGTCTTCAAGAAAGTTGAAGATACCTATGGCGTTCCGGGTCCAGTCCTTGCCGCCTTCTGGGGGCTCGAAACCGACTATGGTGCCATTCAAGGCGATTTCGACACGCTGAATGCGCTCGTTACCCTTTCCTATGACTGCCGCCGTCCGGACCTGTTCCGGCCACAGTTGATTGCCCTTCTCAAGCTATTCGATCAGGGCGTCGTCGATGCAGCGACCACCGGCGCATGGGCTGGTGAAATTGGCATGATGCAGCTTCTGCCGAAGGATTATCTGGAACGCGGCGTCGATGGCGACGGTGACGGCAAGGTCGATCTGAAGAACAGCGTTCCCGATGCCATGATGACTGCGGGTCGCATGATTTCGGAACTCGGCTGGAAGCGTGGCCAGCCCTGGCTTGAAGAGGTGCGTCTCACCAAGGATCTGCCTTGGGAAGAAGCCATCCGCACCAACCGCAAGCCGCATTCCTGGTGGGCTGCGCAAGGCGTGATGGGCCTCAACGGCCCGCTCGGCCCGGATGATGGCGATGCGTCGCTGCTGCTGCCGCTGGGCCGCAAGGGACCGGCTTTCCTGTCCTATCCAAACTTCGACGTGTTCGTCGAATGGAACAAGTCCATCGTCTACGCTACGACGGCCGCTTATTTTGCAACCCGTCTGGCCGGTGCGCCTGCCTTCGATCCGGGTAACCCCGTTCCGGGCTTGACGCAGGAGCAGCTTAAGGAACTCCAGACCAAGCTTCAGGCCCGCGGTTACGATATGGGTGGAAAGATCGACGGTGTGTTCGGTCTGCTGACCCGCGATGCTGTGCGTGCTGAGCAGATGCGTCTTGGAATGCCTGCCGATTCCTGGCCGACCCAAGAGCTTCTCGACAAGCTCTAAGCAAATCATAAGGCGCGGGATCATCCCCGCGCCTTTTCCTATTCTGCTCTCACCACGAATGCCCGTTTCATGCTCACTACCCTGCTCGTCGTCCTTCCCGTTTTTGCGCTGATTTTCTCCGGCTGGGGCGCCTTCAAGCTGAAAATACTCGGGCCTCATGCGATAGCGGAGCTGAACCGTTTCGTCGTCTATCTGGCATTGCCTGCCCTTCTCTTCGACATCATGGCCAATACCCATGGCAGCGAGCTCTGGCAGCCGGGCTTCATCGCGGTGTTTCTGCTTTCGAGCGCCATTGCGTTCGCCTTGCCCTTTCTGGTGCGGCTGCGCGGAAAACTGCCTCTGGCGGACACCGCGCTTGACGGGCTGAATGCCGCCTATCCGAATACCGGCTATATGGGCATCCCGCTTTCGATGATCGCCTTCGGCTCCGGCGTTTTGGCCGCGACCACCATTTCGATCATCATCACCGTCTGCGTTACTTTTGCTTTTGCGATCGTGCTGATCGAAATCGGCTTGCAGACCGAGAAGAAGCCGCTTCATCTCATCTGGAAGGTCATGCGGTCCCTGATCCGCAATCCGCTGCTTGTCGCTCCGGCGCTTGGCGCTGTGGTGTCCTTTCTGGGGCTCGCCATCCCCGCCCCGGCGGAAACCTTCCTGAAGATGCTCGGTGGTGCCGCATCTCCTTGCGCGCTGGTCGCGCTTGGCCTGTTCCTCGCCCAACCGCGCAAGATCGAACGCGAAAGCGTCAATGCCATCGCTTTTCTCGTTTCGGTGAAGCTCATCGTCCAGCCGCTCGCAACCTGGCTGTTGGCCGTCTATGTGTTCGGACTGCCTCCCCTGCTCGCGCAAAGCGCAGCCCTTCTTGCAGCACTTCCAACCGGCACGGGTCCCTTCATGCTGGCCGAGCATTATCGTCGCGAGGCAGCGATAACCTCCAACGTCATCCTCTATTCGACAGTGATATCTATCCTCACCTTGTCGGCATTTTTGGCGCTAATTCGCTGAAAATCACAAAAAACATGTCAAAAAGCATGTGGCAACTACGGCGAAAACAGTACCAAACGTGGCAGTTCGGTGTCTTTTTCATGAAATGTGAACAAATTTTTCTAGTCAAATATTTCAATAGTTTAGGTGGTAAACGATAGGTTTATTTCTCCATCACGGCAGATTGCAGCACGAAATCTTCTTTTGTTCGAGACGTTTTGCGCTTAGATTCCGGCTTCCTACCAGCGCGTGTCCGGTCAACCGGGCGCATATGAAGGAGACAGACCAATGGGACTTACGCGATCTCTGAATGTCCTCATGATCTGTGCGGCATTTGCATTTGTTGCAGCGTTGATAGCAGGCGTCATCCCTTGAGGGAATTAGCCTAAACCATTACGGCGGCTTCGGTTTTGAGGATAGGCCGACCCGCACGAAAACGAGAAAGCCCGGCGTCACCGCCGGGCTTTTTATATGTTTAGGCAACTTCCAGAGTTGCTTCCGTCTTTGGCCTTATACCGATCATGTGACAGATCGCAAATGGCAGATCGGCGCGATTCATCGTGTAGAAATGGAAATCCTGCACACCGCGTTCGATCAGATCCATCACCTGCTCGGCGGCAATCGCCGCTGCGACGAGCTGATGCGTCTGCGGATCATTGTCCAGTCCTTCGAAACGCTCCGCCAGCCAGCTCGGAATATGCGTCGCCGACCGCGCGCAGAAATTTTTGACCTGCTTGAAATTATGCACCGGCAGGACACCTGGAACGATCGGGATATAGATACCGGCACGGCGAACGCGCTCGACATAACGTTCGTAAAGATCGTTTTCGAAGAAGAATTGGGTAATGGCGCGCGTTGCACCATTGTCGACCTTGCGCTTCAGCATATCGATATCGGTTGCAAAATCCGGGCTTTCCGGATGCTTTTCCGGATAGGCGGAAACCGAAATGTCGAAATCCGCGATATTGCGCAGACCGGAGACCAGTTCGGCACCGTTCTGATAGCCACCCGGCGTCGGCACGTATTTCTCACCGATACCGGCTGCCGGATCGCCGCGCAGCGCCACGAAACGGTTGACGCCAAGCTCTGCAAATTCACGCACCACACGATCGACGTCCTCGCGCGTTGCATCCACGCAGGTCAGATGCGCCGCTGGCTTGATATCGGTTTCCTTGAGGATGCGGGCCACCGTGCGAACTGTGCGCTCACGCGTGGAACCACCGGCCCCATAGGTAACGGAGACGAAATCAGGTTGAAGCGGCGCAAGCCGTGTGACCGTATCCCAGAGACGCTGTTCCATTTCTTCCGTCTTGGGCGGGAAGAATTCGAACGATACCCGGGTGGTCTGGCCAACATCCGGTCGGCGGGAAAGACCGTAAAAACCCATCAAACTGTCTCCGTCATGCTTATTGTCTGTTTTTGCCGCATGTCTTTATCCCAAAACCGGTTCCGACTTTTGGGAGACATGCGAAACCGGATCGGCGATGAGAAGGCGTGGATCGCGGGCGAGCCACAGCTTCACTGTCAGCCCCTCATCCCCATTGGCCGCCTTCGGCTCCAGTTCCAGTGTCTTTTCGGGCTCAAGACCGGCATCTCTCATCCAGCCCAGCATCTGTTCATCGCTGAAGCCAAGCCGCAAATGTGCGTGTTCCTCGCGCAGGAACTCGAGCTTGTGCGGTGCGAAATCAACGATCAGCAATCGCCCGTTGGGACGCAAAGCCCGCGCCGCTTCGCGAATGGCGGCAAGTGGATCATCAAGGAAGTGCAGAACCTGATGAATGGTCACCAGATCGAAGCTCTCACGCTCCACCGGCAGCGCATAGACATCGCCCTGGCGAACCTGCGCATTGCCAACGGCCGCGAGATCGAGATTGGCGCGCGCCATAGCCAGCATATCGCGATTGATATCGATACCGACGCCGCGAAGGTAAAGCGGCGCAAAAAGCTCCAGCAACCGGCCCGTTCCCGTGCCGACATCGAGCATCGCCTGAAACGGCTTGTCACCGATAACTTTCTTGAGGGCCACTTCGACCGCATTCTCGGAAACATGCAGCCTTCGAATCTGATCCCAGCTACCGGCATTGGCGCTGAAATAGGCGGCGGCCTTTTCCTGACGGCTGGACTTCACTTGTGAAAGCCGTTCCATGTCGCGTTCAACAAGGGCATCGGTGTTGTCGAGGCGAGCCAGAAGCCCGCGCGCGAGGTCACCGCTGATCGCATTGTCGGCGAGGCGGAAATAAGCCCATGCGCCTTCCTGATAGCGGTCAATAAGATCGGCTTCCGCGAGCAGCTTCAAATGACGCGAAACACGCGGCTGGGATTGCCCCAATATCGTCGTGAGATCAGAGACGGTGAGATCACCGCGTGACAGAAGTGTGAGAATGCGCAAGCGGCTTGGCTCAGCCACCGCCTTCAGCACATCTACCATCAGATCGAGTTGCAGTTGCAAACCGGCCATGCCTTCCGCTCTTTGTTGACGCATTTTCTCATTCACGGCCCACCATGGATGTCCGTAAAAGATATAAAGATATGTTTATATGGAAAGCAGTTCCTGTGCAAGCGATTTTCGTGACAGAATGGCCAAGCAAAGGATTCGCACAAACAACTGACTGTAAGGATGAGCCATGCGTGCAGGCACAATGCGTCAGAAAGCAATCGCCAAATCGCTGACGCTTCTGCTTCCGGCGATACCCTATTCGGATTCCGAGCCTATCCGCGCGGCAGCGCTCAGCCCTCATATGAAGATGCTGCCACCATCCACTGCTGTCTGGCTGGCGACAGTCGCGCATGTGCGTCACACGCATACCGATTACGATGCGCTGCGTGATGATGGATATGACAGGGATTCAGCGCGCTTCTTCGTGCTCGACGCAATCAATGCCAAGCTGACCGAATGGCGTGCGACGCGGCTTCTGTCGCCGGAAGACGATGAAGCGGTGAATATATAAAAACGCCGCCCGGAGGCGGCGTTTTTACAGATGAACGTGGTGTGATTATTCGGTACCGTGCCCCTGCAGATAGCCGTGCTCGCGCGGGTTCGGCATAAAGATGCTGACTGCAAACACGATGACCATCATGATGGTCACGTACCAAAAGAAGCCGCTTTCCATGCCCTGCTGTTTGAACCACAGCGCAACATATTCTGCGGTGCCCCCGAAGATCGCATTGGCAATGGCGTAAGAAAATCCGACACCCAGCGCCCGCACTTCCGCCGGGAACAATTCCGCCTTCACGATGCCGCTGATCGAGGTGTACATGCTGACAACCGCCAGAGCGATCACGATATAGATGAACGCCATGGTCGAGCTCTGCACCGAACCGATCAGCGTCATGAGCGGGATCGTCGTCAGGATCGAAATACCGCCAAAGCCAATCATCATCGTCTTACGCCCTATCCTGTCGGACAACGCGCCGAAAAGCGGCTGCATCAGCATGTAGGCCAACAGCACGAAGGTCATGGTTTCGCTGGCCGTTTCCTTGCTCATACCAGCAGTGTTGACCAGATATTTTTGCATATAGGTGGTGAAGGTATAGAAGGCGAGCGAACCGCCAGCCGTGAAGCCGACGACGACCAGGAAAGCCTTGCGGTGGTTCTTCCAGATATTGGCAAAGCTGCCTGCCGCCTTGTTGTTGCGGGTTTCTTCCGTCGAGGTCTCATGAAGGGTCCGCCGCAGGAAAAGAGCGACGATGGCCGCAACGCCGCCAATGGCAAACGGTATGCGCCAGCCCCAGGCATGAAGCTCGTCCGACGTCAGGAAGAACTGCAGCACCACGATCACCAGAACAGCAAGCAACTGCCCGCCGATCAGCGTGACATACTGGAACGAGGAGAAGAAACCACGGCGTCCAGCCAGCGCCACTTCGCTCATATAGGTAGCGGTCGTGCCATATTCGCCGCCGACCGAAAGGCCCTGCAGCAAACGCACGATCAGCAGCAGGAACGGCGCCAGAATACCGATGCTCTGATAAGTCGGCAAAATGGCGATAGCGAAAGAGCCAAGGCACATCATCGTAACCGAAATCAGCATGGATTTGCGGCGACCGAGCTTGTCGGCAATACGGCCGAAGAGCCAGCCACCGATTGGGCGCATCAGGAAACCTGCTGCGAAAATCGCAGCCGCATTCAGCAACTGGCTGGTCTGGTCTTCCGCAGGAAAAAACTGCGATGCGAAATAAAGCGCGCCGAAGGAATAGACGTAAAAATCGTACCATTCCACCAAATTGCCGGATGCGCTGGCCACGATGGCAAAGACGCGACGGCGCGTATCATGGGCATCATGTGCCACTTCGACCTCGCCATTGGCGTCCACATGCATTTCTGCATTGTTCATTCTGAAAACTCCCGATAACAGGCGGTTCTGAAACAGCCTGCAAGCCGCCGATCTCATGCGGGGATTACAGAAATCGACGATTGTTTCACTTCACAAACATAAAGTGCGAACCGCATTTCAATCGGAAAGCAGCCTCGCATTTGAAATGTCCTCCCGGTCAAAATCGTGCTGTTTCAGCCCATTTGCGAAGGAGCAATGACGCCTCAAACAGTCCTTGAGCCGGCGGCCTCGGTGTTCATTTCCATCAAAAAATAAAAACGGAGCAAGAGCATCGAAACCGGCCTCCTGAACAAAATCGCAGCGAGGATGACGCGCATCGCGGCGTTGCGATCATGACGGCTCCATATCTAGAGCGGTTTCAGGATGCGGCCAGACCATAGGAACAAAATCGTTTGCATGCAATCTATTCCAATATAAGAAGTTGCTAAAAGACATGATTGACATTACCGCGCAATGATGCGGAAACATAATGCATTGAAATAATTATATAATAATCAATTCTCTCTACACAGGCAATCGATCAATTCCCCGTGTAGAGTTGTCTGTCGGGCGGCTATTTCTTCTGAACAACCAGAAAAATACGCGGGAACCGCAGCAGAACTTTCCCGTCGGCGGTCGTGGGATAATGGTCAGCTATCCTCGCCTTGTAAGCCTTTAGATAATCCGCCTGCTCCTGTTCATCGAGCGGATCGAGAAACGGTCGCAATCCGGTCCCCTTTACCCATTCCACGATGGCATCCACGCCAGCGAGCGGATGATTGTAGATCGTATGCCAGATGTCGATCCGCGCCGCATCGCCTGCGAAAGCATTGTAGTATGTCGCGACCGGCGGCAAAGCCGCCCTGCCCTTGGTGCCGATCTTCACAGCAAAAGGCGCGGTCTTCGCAACATCGCGCATCCCGACATGGGTTTGTTCGCCCATATTGTCGGGCATCTGGATCGCCAGAAACGCGCCCGGTCGCAGCAGCGACAACAGCCGCTGCAATTGCTCGATATGGTCCGGCAACCATTGGAAAACCGCGTTGGAAAACAGCACATCCGTTTCGGCATCCGGCTCGAAACTGGCGGCATCACTGATGAAGAACTCCACATCCGGCAGACGGGTCTTCGCCTTGTCGATCATGTCTGGCGACGTATCGAAGCCCGAAATCTGCGCATCCGGCCAGCGCTCCACAAGAAGCTCGGTCGAATTGCCGGGTCCACAGCCGATGTCCACCACCTTGCGCGGCACTGACAGGGGTATCTGCGCCAGAAGATCGCGCGCCGGGCGGCTGCGTTCATCTTCAAACTTCAGATACTGTTTTGCGGACCAGTCTTTCATCGTCTTTCCTTTCATCACGTGAAAAGGGCCTGAAATAAAAAGGCCGGTGCGATGCACCGGCCTTGGAAGTCATTATCGGGTAAGCGGCTTATACGTCACCCGCTTCGGGTTGACACTCTCCGGTCCGAGACGACGAACCTTGTCAGCCTCATAATCTTCGAAGTTGCCTTCGAACCATTCAACATGGCTATCGCCCTCGAAGGCGAGGATATGCGTCGCGAGACGGTCGAGGAACATACGATCATGGGAGATGATAACAGCGCAGCCAGCATACTTTTCAAGCGCATCTTCGAGCGCTGCCAGCGTTTCTGTATCAAGATCGTTGGTCGGTTCGTCGAGCAGCAGAACGTTGCCGCCAGCCTGCAACATCTTGGCGAGATGCACGCGGTTGCGCTGACCACCGGACAGATTGCCAACCTTGGCCTGCTGATCGCCGCCCTTGAAGTTGAACGCACCGCAATAAGCGCGGGAGTTCATTTCAAACTTGCCGAGCTTGATGATGTCGTTGCCGCCGGAAATTTCTTCCCAGACATTCTTGTTCGGATCGAGGTGGTCGCGGCTCTGATCGACATAACCAAGATGCACAGTATCACCGATGCGGATCGAACCGGAATCCGGCTTTTCCTGACCGGTAATCATCTTGAACAGCGTCGACTTACCGGCACCGTTTGGACCGATAACACCAACAATGCCACCTGGAGGCAGCTTGAATGTCAGGTCTTCGATCAGCATACGGTCGCCAAACGACTTGGTCAGACCTTCAGCTTCAATAACCACCTGACCGAGACGTTCGCCTGCCGGGATCAGAATCTGGGCATCGCCGGGACGCTGATTGTTGGCAGCTTCGACCAACTGGTCATAAGCCTTGATACGTGCCTTCGATTTCGACTGACGCGCTTTCGGGCTTGCGGCAATCCACTGGCGCTCACGCTCCAGCGCCTTCTGGCGTGAATCGTCTTCACGGCCTTCCTGAATCATGCGCTTGGACTTGGCTTCCAGATAGGCAGAATAGTTGCCTTCGTAAGGAATGCCGCGACCGCGATCGAGTTCGAGAATCCAGCCTGTTACATTGTCGAGGAAGTAGCGATCATGCGTGATGAGGAGGACAGCGCCTTCATATTCACGCAGGTGCTTTTCCAGCCATGCAGTGGTTTCTGCATCAAGATGGTTGGTCGGTTCGTCAAGCAACAGCAGGTCGGGCTTCGACAGCAGCAGCTTGCAAAGTGCAACGCGACGACGCTCACCACCCGAAAGTTTGGTGACATCGGCATCCGCTGGCGGGCAGCGCAGAGCTTCCATCGCCATTTCAACCTGGCTTTCCAGATCCCAGAGATTCTGACTGTCGATGAGATCCTGAAGCGTCGCACCTTCGTCTGCGGTTTCATCAGAATAGTTCATCATCAGCTCGTTGTAACGGTCGAGAATGGCGGTCTTCGCAGCCACACCTTCCATCACGTTGCCGAGCACAGACTTTTCTGGATCGAGATGCGGTTCCTGCGCCAGGTAACCGCAAGTAGCACCGTCCGCGAGCCAAGCTTCGCCGGTGAAATCCTTGTCCATTCCAGCCATGATCTTGAGGATCGTTGATTTACCGGCGCCGTTTGGACCGAGAATACCGATCTTTGCATCTGGATAGAATGACAGATGAAGGTTTTCGATAACCTTCTTAGCGCCGTAGGCCTTATTCAGCCCGGACATATGATAGATGAATTGGCGTGCCATAAAGCGCGTCGTCTCCGCAGGTTGAGAAGCGCGATCGGTCCAATGCTTACCGAGCCGCGCGGAAATTGTTGACGCGTATGTAGGCTAATTATGCCCCGGAAGCAAACGGCAACCCGCGAAACAGAAGCAGTGGCAACAGCCAATCAACGTTTGATGAGAACCATAAATAATGAAACCGGGCGCGGATATTTCCGTCACCCGGTTTCCCCTCTGGCCACCGTCCGCGAAAGTTTCCTCCCTTTCATCGGACGGCCTGCAAGTTATGACGTGGAATCTTTGTCTAGACGCCCCTGATTGCCCTTCGAAACCCCCGTTTTCAAAGCTAGATTTGCTTAAGCTTTTACGCTTTTCAAGCAGAATCTGCACAAAAAACGCAATTGCCTAAATTTCATTCAGCCCGAGCTCCAATGCCTGTTTTAACGACGCCACATCGCGGGAGATTGACTATTTGCACGGCATAAAATCAGATGACGAAATGACATTCAAAACCATTCATCATCTACCGGCTTCAGACAAATCAGAACTCCCGTTCCGCGTCGTCTGCGCCAACAGTCCGCGAGCTGTCGTCCAGATATGCCACGGCCTCGCCGAACATTCCGCACGTTACGAACGCTTTGCCTCGGCATTGGTCGCGGCGGGCTACCACGTCTATATCCACGACCACCGGGGACACGGGAACAACATCGGGCCTCATGCACCGAAGGGAATGTTCGCACAAAAGCTGGGCCATGTTATGGCTATCGAGGATGTACGGACACTCAACCGCCATATTCACGAGAACCATCCGGGCTTGCCGGTCGTTCTTTTCGGTCATTCCATGGGTGGATTGATCGCGCTGAACTATGTTCTGGACTACGCCGATACGGTCGATGCGGCGGCAATCTGGAATGCGAATTTCGATGGGGGAGTAGAAAGTGCTGCAGCAATGGCACTTCTTTATATGGAGCGCATGCTGAAAGGTTCGGATGTCCCCAGCACAATTCTGCCGAAAATGACCTTCCGCGCCTGGGGTCGGTCCATACAAGGCCACCGCACGTTGTTCGACTGGCTCTCGCACGACCCGGCCGAGGTCGATGCTTACGTCGCCGATCCACTGTGCGGCTTCGACGCCAGCGTGGCATTGTGGATCGATATTTTCCGCATGATCCGCCGTGGCACTGATGACCGGAACTTCTCGAAAGTCCCACGAAACATGCCGTTCAGTCTTGTTGGCGGTGCCGAAGACCCGGCAACGGCGAACGGTGCCGCAGTGCTGAGACTGGCGGGGAGAATGCGGAAAATGGGCTTCGAGCGTGTCCAATGCACGATCCTGCCCGGCACCCGCCACGAGAGCCTCAACGAGATCAACCGGGATCAGGTGACACAGAATTTTCTGGATTGGCTGGCGGAAGCTCTTCCGTATCCGGCGATGTCCGGCTAAAAAACGGCAGTCAACCGATCAATCGAGCTATTATCCGGGCCAGAACTCACGTTTACTTGAACCGTCTTGGCTTTGCCATCCAATCAATGCTATGGAGCGCGCCTTGCGCGTTATCGGGTTTCCGGGCAGGAAAGCCGAGCTTAAGCAGATAGCGCGAGGAATAAAGGAACACTCCGCTTGGACACACCGACGATTTCTGTGGTTATCCCCTGCCGCAACGAAGCCGACAATCTCGCATTCCTGCTGGATGAAGTCGATGCCGCCATGCAGGGCCGCGCATACGAAGTCATCGTCGTCGACGACGGTTCGACGGACTCGACCAGCGATGTACTCGCGAGCCGCATCCATGCTGGCAAGCCACTCCGCCACCTACGCCATGACCGGTCGTCAGGCCAGAGCGCCGCGGTGCGTTCCGGTGTTTTCGCAGCGCGCGGCAAGATCGTCGTGACCATGGACGGCGACGGACAGAACAACCCCGCCTATCTCCCCGTTCTGGCAGATGCGCTGTTAAAGGCCGGGCCTGATTACGGCATTGCTGCCGGACAGCGCCTCAAGCGTACGGATACAAAACTCAAGCAGCTTTCGTCACGCTTTGCCAATAATCTGCGCGGCGCGATCCTCAAGGACAAGACCCGCGATTCCGGCTGTGGCCTGAAAGCGCTGCACACTGACTTGTTCCGACAACTGCCTTTCTTTGATGGATGGCATCGCTATCTGCCTGCCTTGGCGATCCGCGAGGGCTTCGATGTCGTGCATGTCGATGTCATCGATCGCGAGCGCCGCCACGGCAAATCCAATTACGGCATTCTGGACCGTGGAATGCGCGGCATTCTCGACCTTTATGGCGTCTGGTGGCTACGGAAGCGCCGCAAGGTCGTTCCGCGTGTGAGAGAGATCACCCATGACTGATATTTTCAACAGCCTGTCGCAGTGGTTGCACGAGGTCTTCGTGGCGCAGTGGGACGGCTGGATCGTGCTGGGATTCATCGCCCAAGCCTGCTTCACCATGCGCTTTGTCGTGCAGTGGCTCGCGTCCGAAAAGGCGAAGCGCAGCGTCATGCCGGTCGCCTTCTGGTTCTTCTCGCTCTTCGGCGGCGCCTTGCTGTTGATCTACGCGATCCAGCGCAAGGACCCGGTCTTCATCGCCGGGCAAGGCCTTGGCCTCGTCGTCTATATTCGCAATCTCTGGCTCATCGCCAACGAGAAAAAGCGGCTGACAGCCGGGGAGTAACTCCCCCACTGCTTCACTCAGATTGGAAGTGTCCGGCCGACGGAACGATAATCAAGCCCGGTGCCCGCAATGTCTTCTGCCTTGTAGACATTGCGCAGATCGATCAGCACATTTCCGGCCATGACATTGGCCACCCGTTTCAGATCAAGCGCACGATAAGCGTTCCATTCGGTCAGCAGGGCAACAACGCCCGCACCCGTCGCCGCTTCATAAGCAGAATTGCACCAGACAACATCAGGAAGCACCGCCCTGGCAGCGTCCATGGCCTCAGGGTCATGCGCCTGAACCTTGATCCCGGCCTTCTGAATGGCCGTGATAATGTCGAGCGCGGGGGACTCGCGAATATCATCGGTGTTCGGTTTGAAGGCGACGCCCAGAACAGCCACCTTATCCGCACCGTTTTCCTTGGCGGCGGTCACGATCCGTTCGGCCATGGTCTGCTTGCGCGCTTCATTGACCGCAATGACCTGCTCGATCAGCGATTGCGGCGCATCATATTTCTTGCCGGTCGCAGCGAAAGCACGTGTGTCCTTCGGGAAGCACGATCCACCAAAGCCCGGACCGGCATGCAGGAATTTCGAGCCGATACGGTTATCCATGCCGATTGCGCGAGCCACCTCCTGCACATTGCCGCCAGTCTTCTCGCAAAGATCAGCCACCTCGTTGATGAAGGTCACCTTCATGGCCAGAAAGGCATTGGCCGCATATTTGATGATTTCCGCATTTTCCAGCGACGTGACGACCATTGGCGTTTCACGCAGGTAAAGCGGACGATAGAGGCGCTGCATCGCGGTTCTCCCGCGTTCGTCTTCCACCCCGACAACCACACGGTCGGGTCGCATGAAATCCTCGATTGCCGAACCTTCCCGCAGGAATTCCGGATTGGACACCATCGAGAACGAGACGCCCGGATTGGCAGCCTTGATGCGGTCGCGTATGCGCGCATTGGTGCCTACCACGACAGTCGATTTGATGACGACCACAGCGCCGGGCTTCATGGCTGCGGCGATTTCATCCGCAGCCGCTTCGATATATTGAAGGTCCGCCTCGCCATCCCCGCGACGGGATGGCGTGCCGACCGCGATGAAGATGACGTCGGCGTCCGCGACACTTGCCGGAAGATCAGTACTGAACTCCAGCCGGCCATCGCGAATATTGCGGGTCATCAGTTCATCGAGCCCCGGCTCGAAGATGGTGACTTTCCCGGCCTCCAGCCGCTCAATGATCGACGGGTTCTTGTCGACGCAGGTGACGTGAAAGCCGAATTCAGCAAAACACACACCCGAAACCAGCCCCACATAGCCCGTTCCGATCATCGCCAGCTTCATATGTTCAGTCCTTCAGTTTGCCTTCGTGAGAGCCTGTTGAGCTTCCCGGCCCCGTTTGCCGGAAATGACGGCGTTAGAGAACCGGGGAGCCGTTCACTTAAAGTTACATGCAGACCGGAAGCGTCAAACAACGCCATTTGCAGGCAGCCAGAGCAGAAATATCGGTAGGCTCACAGCCATTTGTTGTAGTCGGATACCAGAAGATGCAGCGGCTTCTCGTTCTCTTCGATATTCGAAAAACGCCCGATCGGCTCGCGGAAAATATTATCGGTCAGATCGTCGTTGACGGTCGAAACCTCACCGATCAACACATCGCCACCCTCGCCCCAGAAGGCATGCCAGTTGCCAGGCAGCAGCGTCACGCTTTCACCCGGCTGGAGCTTTAGATGAGCGCCAGCCTTCTGCGTCACGAGACGTCCATCCGTTGCGACTGTCACGTCGGTTTCCTCATCAACACTGCCGTCTGGCAGCGAGTTGAACAGTTCCAGCACCAGCGTGCCGCCACCACGATTGATGATGTCCTCGGCTTTCACCACATGGCGATGCATCGGCGAAAGCTGGTTCTTGCGCGAAATCATGATCTTTTCGGCATAAAGCATTCCGCCACCGCGCTTGAGGTCCTCGGCATTGCCGTTGCGCGTGGTGAAGAGAAACAGGCCGAGATCGGCAAATTTGCCCTGCCCGTAGTCGGTGATATCCCAGCCAAGGCGCGCGTCGCGAATAGCATGCGCATCGGAAGAGGTCCGCGCCTTGAGTTCGTCGGGCGACCAATATGCGAAAGGCGGCATGACGTAGCCGAACGAACGGATGAAAGCGTCGCTTTCGCGGATGATTTCGTTGATTTCAGAACGTTTCATGGCCACCGAGCCTCCCATGGAATGAAACAGATTGGGATGTGGTTGACGTGGTAACTGGCTTTTAAACCAATTTGCAATCCCGGAAACGCTCCGAAGGCGTATGTAACACATATTTGCTACGATCTGATCACGCCGCAAAAGCGACATTTTGACGTGTCGTCTTTACGCGAAAACCATGTCGCATCCCAATGCGCGTTTAGAATAGTTCAGTGATTGAATCGGGATAACGGAAGCTAGTTCACAGACCTCGGGAGATGTGGGCAAGCCATTGAGATAACGGGACAAGCCGTGCTTCCGGAAGACAAAGGGAACATCGGATCGAGCCATAGTCGCTGGGAGAACAGCAGAGGGCAGATCCAAGATGGAAAGCAAGGGTTCAATTCTATGGACGTTCGCAACGAAATGCTGGGGCTGTTGACCGGGCGCGACCCCAATTTCAGCCTGGAGCAGAAATTCTATACCGATCCAGAATATCACAAGCTGGATCTGGAGAATATTTTCTACAAGGACTGGCTGTTTGTCGGTCACGATTGCGAATTGCCGAAGACCGGTTCCTATATGACCGTGCAGATCGGCGCTTATCCAGTCGTCATCGTTCGCGATGCACAGGGTGGCATTCGCGCTTTCCACAATTCCTGCCGTCATCGCGGCTCGCGCATTTGCGCCGCTGAAAAGGGAACCGCTGCAAAGCTCGTCTGCCCTTATCACCAGTGGACTTACGAACTGGACGGACGCTTGCTCTTCGCGCGTCAGGTCGGCCCCGATTTCAAGCCTGCCGAATATGGCCTGAAGCCGGTTCATTGCGACACGGTCGCGGGCTATATCTATGTCTGCGTCGCCGAGGAAGCACCTGACTTCAATTCTTTCCGCAATCTGGTCGAACCCTATCTCGCGCCGCACAATATCAAGGACGCGAAAGTCGCTTTCGAAAGTTCGATCATCGAGAAGGGCAACTGGAAGCTCGTCTGGGAAAACAACCGCGAATGCTATCACTGCGCCGCGAACCATCCCGAACTCTGCCGCACCTACCCGGAAGCTCCGTCTGCAACCGGCGTGCAAGGTGTGATGGAAGATCCGGAAATCAACCAGCTCTGGAAGAACTGCGCCAGCGTCGGCCTGCCTGCGGAATTCAACATGTCCGAGGATGGACGCTATCGCATCACCCGCATTCCGCTTCTGCGCGACGCGGTGAGCTACACCATGTCCGGCAAGGCAGCCGTCAAGAAGCCTTTGAGCGATCAGGTGGCTGGCAACACGAATATCGGTGCAATGCTGCTGTTCAACTATCCATCGACCTGGAACCACCTGATGGCGGATCACGCGATCTCCTTCCGCGTTTTGCCAATCAGTGCCGAGGAAACGCTTGTCACCACCAAATGGCTCGTCCACAAGGATGCTGTTGAAGGCGTGGATTACGACCTCGATGAATTGGCCCATGTCTGGATCCAGACCAATGACCAGGATAGGCAGATCGTTGAAGAAAACGCGGTCGGCATTCGGTCGCCCGCCTATCAGCCCGGCCCGTATTCGGTCGAACATGAAGGCGGCGTAATGCAGTTCCTGGAATGGTACACCAACACCATTACACCGCGCCTGCGTGGCGAAACGGCAAAGCTCAGCCGCGTCGCCTGATAGTGTAATGCGAATTGAGAAGTGAGAAGGCCATGCAGCCTCTGAAATATCTGGACGAGATGCTGCCGTGGAACGACAGGTTGCAGATGCTGGAATGCATCTCGGCCATCGAAGAAGCGCCAGACGTGATGACCTTCTCCTTCAAGACCACCGAGGACAACTGGTTCCGCTATACGCCGGGCCAGTTCGTCACTCTTGAACTGCCAATAGAACGGACGGATGGTCTTGGCCCGGTGCTTCGGACCTATACGCTTTCCTCGACCCCTTCCCGTCCCTACCACGTCTCCGTCACGGTCAAGGCGCAGAAAGACAGCATCGGCACACGCTGGATGCTGGACAATCTGCGCCCGCCGATGAAGATCAAGGCTTACGGGCCAAACGGCGACTTCTCGCTCGCCAACCATCCGGGCGAAAAGTATCTTTTCGTCTCTGCCGGTTCCGGCATCACGCCGATGGTCTCCATGACGCGCTGGCTCTTTGACTGCGCACCGGCAACCGACCTAGCCTTCATCAATTGCGCACGCACCCCGGATGACATCATTTTCCGGCGCGAACTGGAACTGCTTACCGGTCGCATGGAAGCAATGCATCTGGCTTTCATCGTGGAACAGTCGTCACCGCGACACGTATGGCTGGGTCTGCATGGACGCATCGACCGTGCCCGGCTTGAATTGCTGGCGCCTGATTTCCTGCATCGCAAGGTGTTCTGCTGTGGACCGGAACCGTTCATGAACGGTGTGCGCGGCCTGCTGGAAGACGCCGGTTTCAACATGGCCAACTACCATCAGGAGAGCTTTAACCCGGCAAGCGAGATTTCGTCGGTTCCGGTGCCGTCCACGCTCTCCGAAACGGCTAGCACCGCGGCAGCACCCGCCGCCCCGGCACCGGCAGTTGCGGCCGCAAGCGTCGTCTTCAGCCTTTCAGGTGTGGAAGTCGAATGCACGGAAAACGACACAATCCTGCTTGCTGCACGTAATGGAGGTCTCAAGATTCCGAGCGCCTGCGAGTTCGGAATCTGTGGCACCTGCAAAGTGAAGTGCCTCGGCGGGGAGACCGAAATGAACCACAATGGCGGCATTCGCGACGATGAAATCGCCGAAGGCTATATCCTCGCCTGCTGCAGCCGCCCACGCGGTCGCGTGGAGATTGATGCCTGAACCTAACATTACAGTTGCAAATTCGTCAGGCCGTGGCGAAAAGAGTGATTTTCGAGTACCGGAGCGGAGCGTACTTGAAGGTACGTGAGCACCGGAACGCAGACAAATTGCTCTTTGCAGCCCGGCATCACGAAGAATGCAACTGTAATGCTAAGCTTTCTTCAGAAACTCTGTCCGCAGCACCAGTCCCTTGACCTGCTTGGTGCTGCAATCGACTTCGTCCGGATTTCCGGTGAGGCGAATGCCCTTGACCAGCGTTCCCCGCTTCAGCGTCGTGGAGGTGCCCTTGACCTTCAAGTCCTTGATGAGCGTGACGGAATCGCCGTCATTCAACTGGGTGCCATTGCTGTCGCGGACGATTACGTCTGTCATGATGGTTTCCTATTTGGTTCCTGATTGGAATCGTCCGTAGCACCCTTGTCCGTGTTATACCAGAACGCCGCTTATTGCTGGTCTCGCGAAACCGGTCTGGCTATAGTCCGGTTACAGATGAAGCGAAGCGGGAGCACCCTATGATCGGTCACGCACTTGTGGTTGTCGACGTCCAGAATGATTTCTGCCCCGGCGGCGCGCTGGCGGTTGATCGCGGTGACGAAATCATCCCCACCATCAACCGGCTGATCGACGAAAGCGAGCACGTCATCCTCACGCAGGACTGGCACCCGGCCAATCATTCAAGCTTCGCCTCGACCCATGCCCACGCCAAACCTTTCGATACAATCGAAATGGCCTATGGCCTGCAGACGCTCTGGCCCGACCATTGCGTGCAGGGCAGTCACGGCGCGGATTTTCACGCTGACCTGCAATGGACGCGGGCACAGCTCGTCCTTCGAAAAGGCTTTCGCATCGGCATAGACAGCTATTCGGCATTCTTCGAAAACGACCGCAGCACACCGACTGGTCTTGGCGGATACTTACGCGAACGCAGCATCGGTTCGCTCACGCTGGTGGGGCTGGCCACCGACTTCTGCGTCGCTTATTCGGCGCTCGACGCCGTGGCTGAAGGCTTTCAGGTGCGCGTCCGTCTGGATGCATGCCGTGGAATCGACCTCAACGGCTCAATGGACATCATGCTACAGAAGATGAAACAGGCTGGCGTCGAATTGATCGACGAGCCTGCCTCAACATCGCATTTACTCTAACTCGCCATCCGGCATAACGACGAAGATCAGCACGGCGATGATTGTGATGAAGAACCGGAACGCGGATTCGATCCCGTTCCAGGTTTGCGACATCCACATGCCGAACCATTCCCCGCCAACCGACATGAAGCCGACCTGCCAGACCAGAAAACCAAGCGATAGGCCGGCAATGGCCCATTTCTTGGAGCGGTTGAAACTCGCTGCCCGTTCCGTCAGCCGACCGAGCATGGCGAATGTTCCGATCCAGCACAGAATTGCCGTCAGCGTCTCTGCCGCGATGATAAGAATATAGGCGGCATTGTGGAGCGTCGGATTATCGATAGCGCGATATTTGATCGTGGCATCGGGAAAGATGGTGTCCATCATCAGGACGTGCTGCACAAACCCGAAATTGGTGTCGTAATCGGTAATGTTACCGAACGAAACCAACGTTGCGAAAAAGGCAATCGCCGCCACGAAGGCGGTTTTGCTCAACCGTGTTACGATCATGGAACGTCTCTCCCCGAATTGGCCGCAGTGCGCCTATCATGTCCCCCTGAAGGCGATCTGCAGCATGAAAGCGATCTCACTCCCATTCGGTAATGGTCTTCAACTCCCGTGATTCGGTCAAGGCCAACAAAAAGGGCAGCCCGAAGCTGCCCTTTGGTTCTGTAACGCAAGGTAATTTAGAGCGCATCCCGAAAAGTGTGAAACGGTTTTCGGAATAAGATGCGCGTTAAAATAAACAGTTAGAGCGCCGATCTGATTCAATCAGATCGAAACGCGCTCTAGGGTCAAAACCCAATCAAGCTATTGAACATATTCTCTCTCCGTGATTCACTGCCTGTGCTCGTTAGGGGGGAATTATGGCAGGAGAATTCTGGCTTGATGATCGGCAATGGGCGGTAATCGCCCCGTTGCTTCCAACGAACCAGCCCGGCGCACATCGAACCGATGACCGCCGGGTGATTAGCGGGATCATCCATGTCCTGCGATCTGGCTGCCGTTGGCAGGATTGTCCTGCCTGTTACGGTCCTTCGACAACCATCTACAATCGCTTCCACCGCTGGTCCGCCAGAGGACTATGGCGACAGCTGTTTGAAGCCTTGGTGCAAAAGGCTGACCGCGACATCCATTTGATCGACAGCACGACCGCCAAGGCTCACCGTTCAGCCGCTGGCGGAAAAGGGGGGCGGATGCTCAGGCGATCGGTCGCTCAAGAGGCGGCAGATCGACAAAAATCCATGCTGTTGTCGATAGTTGCGGCCGTCCAATCGCGCTGCGTATAACATCTGGACAATGTGGGGATGCGCCAATGGCAATCCCACTGCTGGAGCCTCTGCCTCCACCACGCCTTTGCGCTGCAGATACGGCTTACGACAGCGACGCTTTGCGTGACTTCCTTACAACACGTGGTACTGAACCCGTCATTCCCAACAACCCAACCCGCAAGCGGATCAAACCCTTTGATCCAATCGCCTATCGACGCAGGAACATCATTGAGCGCGCCTTCTCCCGCCTCAAGGACTGGAGGCGCGTTGCAACAAGATATGACAAGCTCATGATAAACTTTGCTGCCACCTGCTACATCGCTGCTTTCGTGACATGGTGGCTCAATTGAGTCTGGACCCTAATGCCCTGTGACTTCTTCTGCTTCTTCCTGCCAGTTCGGATTGAGCCGGTTATAGCGTAGCGAAGACATGAACGAGAGGCCGATCAAAGCCGCACCGATAAGGCCGGTGATGACTTCCGGAATATGCACCAGCGTCTGGACATACATGATGACCGCCAGAACGAGGATCGCATAAAAAGCGCCATGTTCGAGATAGCGGTACTGGCCCAGCGTCTTGCGCTCGACAAGCATGATGGTGAGCGAACGCACATAGAATGCGCCGATACCAAGGCCGATCGCTATGATGAACAGGTTCGTGGTCAGGGCAAACGCGCCGATCACGCCATCGAATGAGAAACTGGCATCGAGCACTTCAAGATAGATGAAAGCACCCAGACCACCGCGACGGACCATATCCATCTGCTCCTGCGTCGCGTCCAGAACCTCGCCCAGTCCTTCGACAGCGAGGAAGGTCAGAAGACCGAACAGGGCTGCGATTAGGAAGGTGTGCGAATGTTCAGCATCAAGCTGGTAGGAGAAGAAGATGATCAGCGCAATTGCGACGCCAATCTCGACACCTTGAACCGAAGCGAACTTCGACATGCGGCTTTCGATGGCTTTGATCCAGTGCACGTCCTTCTCGACATCGAAGAAGTACTTCATGCCGACCATCAGCAGAAATGTGCCGCCAAAGGCCGCAATGCCTGTATGCGAATCCGAGATCACGCGGGCATATTCATCCGGCTGCCAGATCGCAAGTTTCAGCGCCGAGATCGGATCGGTCCACATGGCAACCGCCACGATGGCTAGCGGAAAGATGATGCGCATACCGAAAACGGCAATGATAATGCCCCAGGTCAGGAAGCGATGCTGCCATTCCGGCGTCATGTCGCGCAGGATGCGGGCATTGACGATCGCGTTATCAAAGGAAAGCGAGATTTCCAGAACGCTCAGAACGGCGCAGATGATGAAGACGGAGACCATTCCTCCAAAAGTGCCGGTCATTTCGTAACCGAGCCAAACGGCACCTGCGAGACCCAATACGGTAAAAACCATGGGCCAGATAAAGTAACGAAGAGTGGCCATTGCAAACCATCGAATTATTATTGTTTATCAAACGGACAGACACTAGCCGCTACAGCGCGTGTTACCCGCGAAGCGAAACCCGCTTCCCGTTACGCGCTCTACCTGACCACTGCTTTTCCCGCCAAGGCGTAATGGCTATGTAAGTAGCTTGCCAGATGCAAACAAGAGAAAGCGTGGCAATAAATTGGCGACTTTGCGGATTTGATGTGCTGAAATATTTCGTTACTATCCCGTCATACTAAAGTAGGACAGACCTGCGATCACATGCACCCGCCCATTCAGTAAAATCTTCCGAAACGCCTGATTTGTACGAATTGTCACGTGGTAAAAACTTTATCTCAACATAAATTCATAATGAGGGTCGCACGTCGCCGTTGATTGCGCCTGCTTCAGGAATGAGGAAATTCAACAGATGATTGCTCCGGAAGAGCTACAGCGCCGAATAGAGAAAAGACTTGCCGAGAGCAGTTTTTCACAGCCGGAACTTCTGATCCGGCGCGCGCATCGCATGGCACAGGAAGGCAAGAATGGATCGGCCTCTGTCGCCGACGCGCTGCTAAAGGAAGCCGGTTCGCAAATAGGCCTGCATGAGCTCTCCGAAATAATCGACCATAAGCCCTGGCTACTCGAAACGATTATCAACGGCGCCGGAAAAAAGGGCGGCAACTCTGACCATCATTAGAGCATAATCCGATCGGAGTGAAACGAGGATCGATAAGATTATGCTTGAAATAGAAGAAGTTAGAGCGCCGATCTGATCCAATCAGATCGAAACGCGCTCTAGGAGCAATTCCTGCAAACACATGAAGTATCTACGCAGGAAAATCAGTCCGCTTGGATGATTTCTGATCTCGCTTCAATTAGATAAAATGCGCGCAAGGCGCGCTACATTTCCAGCATTTGTCTTTCGCACAAGATTGCAAGGGGAGAGCTATACGATGATAACCGGACCTCAATGCCGTGCCGCGAGGGCGCTCGTGGAATTTTCCCGCGACCGTCTGGCGCAATTATCCGGCATCGACGCAGAGATAATCGAACGGTTTGAGCGCAAGCTGGGTCGGCCAACGGATGAGCAGATTTCCACATTGGCGGTTGCACTGGAAAAAGCGGGGGCACAATTCATTCCCGAAAACGGTGGCGGTGTCGGGGTAAGATTGAAATTCAATCGTTCGGAAACAAAGCGTATCGCAAACCTTGAGAACGAAGGTGGCCCCACCGCTTCCGATGATGTTCCCTGAAATCGTCAAGGGGCGGCTGATCGCCGCCCCATGACCGAGCTTACTTCTTCTCGATCAAAACCGGTGCAACCGGCAACGGATCTATCTTGACCGTTACAAGATCCTTGGCGTCGAGGTTCATGTCCTTGAGGGATACACTGCGCAGAATCTGATTGTCGTATGTCTTCACATAATAGACGTCGTTCTTCATGTCCGCGATTGCAGTCCACTGGGTGTATTCCAGTGGTGCATGACCGCTGCTATCCCGAATAAGACCCTTCGGGATATCGAAATTGTTGGCGATATGTTCTGCAAGGCGCACACTTTCCGGTCCGCTTGGAAGCTTTTCGGCCGACAAAACATAGGCGCTTACACGAACGAAGCGCGAAGGCGGCGTGGTATCACCCGGTACACCATGGAGACCCGATCCCTGTCCCAGCGGTTGGAAAGTCGCTTTGTTAATAACAAGCGGCTTTGCATTTTCAGGCGACAGGTTGACGTAATTCCGTAGATTCGTCATGTGCCATTCGAAATTTGGCGAATTGGTCATAACGCCAAGCGGATTGTCATAAACCTTGAGCTTTCCATCGACCGGCTCGATGACGATCGATGCCCCGGTGGCATCATGCAGCGTATAATGCACCGGCGGTGCTATACCAAGATCATTCTGCTTCACATCGATGACGGAGATCGAGTTCAGCGCGGCCTTCACTTCCTCAACCGTCGCAAAATTGGTCAGCGCCCAGCTCAGGAAATCCCACGGCGCGATGCTGTTTTCGGGTTTGGCAGTCGCGGGGTCCTGATACTTGGCGAAATCGGGGAAATAGAGGACACCGCCCGAAAGCCCCTTTTCGTTCATCCCATCGGTCAGTGCCGGCAGCCCGAAGGCATTCATGCCAACAGCCGCGTACTGGCCTTTCCACTTCATGCCCGGCTTGCCCTGAGCGGCAGTCGATGTAATCTGATACTTGCGCGGAATGACGACCAGGTCCGATTTCAGCTCGAAAGCGAACTCCATCGTACGCGCATACACATAGCCATTGTCCGTTGTCGAGAGAACAAAGCTCGTGCAAGCAAACGCCGCCTGCGGAACAACCAGACCAATGCCGATAAGAGCCGTAGCGACACCGCGCGCAAGAATCTGGCGATATGACTTCCAGATAGACTGTTTCATTTTCATGATAACCTCGTTACTCCACGATTTGTCGTTTCAGGAATTGCAAAACTGACTTCCCCGCCTCACCCCGATGAAGAAAAAGAGGCGCCACTCCCGTTTCGAATAAATTATCGCTCTCGATGAGAGTCAACAGAACAAACCTTAGTATAGCGATCAAATTTCAGTTTATCTCGCGAGATGATTAACATATATATGGATTAAGGTTTCAATTCGATGTATTGCTGCTTTTGCTAATACATAAGATAGGGGGTTTTTCAGTGAAAAACAGAAGTTCGCATAACCAGAACGGGAATCTACTGAAAAAATATACCAGAAATATTATATTAGCATCTTCTGTTTTATTAGTTGCATCAACGGCATCACTCGCCGCGGACGCCGTTACGCCACAACCAGAAATTCAGGATCAGCAGCGATGGCGTGTGATCTTCAGCCCTTATGTCTGGGGTGCATCGCTGAATGGCAGCGCCGGTCTGCTGGGTCGCAGCACTGATGTGAACGTCCCCTTCAGCGAGATTTTCGATAATCTCGATATGAGCTTCATGGGCAATGTCGATATCGGCAACGGTACGGTAGGCTTTTTCATCGACGGGCAGTATGTCAAAACGAGCCAGGATGAAAACCTCCGCGACAACGAGCTTGCTCTCGACATCAAGACCACGACCCTGGCAGGTGGCGCTTACTACCGCATCTACGAACAACAGCTCGAGGGAACGACGCTTTTCGGAAACCAGCGTGTTTTTGCAATCGAACCCACCATCGGCGTTCGCTGGACGAAGCTGGAGGCCGGACTCGAAGTTGGCCGCTTCAGCGGATCGCGCAAGGTTGAGTGGACTGATCCTTTCGTGGGTACGCGCGTCTTCTACGATATCAACGACCGTTGGAACATTTTCGCCGAAGCCGACATCGGTGGCTTCGGCGCTGGAACCAAGCTCAGCGCCAACGGCCAGATCTATCTCGGTTACCGCACGCTTGTTTTTGATGTGCCAACGACATTCCGCATCGGTTATCGGGCGCTTTATCAGGATTACAAAGACAACGATACGGTTGATAAATTCAAGTATGACGTGACCCAGCATGGGCCGGTCATCGGCTTCTCCGTTACATTCTAGAGGGCGTTTCGATCTGATTGAATCAGGTCGGCGCTCTAAGTATTTGTTTTAAAGCGCATCTTTTCTGACCCTGCGTAGGTGTTTCACACTTTTCGGGATGCGCTCTAATTCACGACAAGATCGATTCCGGTCGTTCGACCCGCCGCTAAACCGGCGGGTCTTTTGCTATTCAGCCTCACCTTTACTGCTTCCGGTTCACGTGTACGGAACAAAGACCCAGAGCAGTTTCAAGGATGGCAGCGAAACTGCGGCACCTATCAACCACAGGACGGATCCGCTCTATCTCTTTGTTTTCACGCATTATCCGACGCAAAACCGCTTCGCACTTTTGCTGGAAATGCTCTAAGTAAAATTCAACGATTTCCAATAACAATGCGACCAGGAAGCCGGATATTCGAGTGCGTTTCGATGTTATTGAATCGGATCGGTGCGCCTGAGCACATCCCGAAAAGTGTGAAGCGGTTTTCGGAGCAAGGTGAGCTTAAAGACAAAAAGATAGAGCATTTCCAATGTTTCGATTAAAAAGGGAAATGCTCTAAGTGGGGGATGAATGACTTATATCTTCGAGCTGCCGATTTATCTTTCTTTTGTGGCTTTCGTTGTACTGGGCATTGTGTTCTATATGGTCGGACGTTTCGCGCTCGACATGCTTTCCAAACATGCAACCAGCGATGCTCTATCCATTCCAATCGGGGCCTTCATCAGTACTATTGCAACGGCCTGGGCTTTATCGCTGGGTTTTGTCGCAGCAGATATCTGGAGCGTCAATTCCCGTGCAGACCAGGCTACCAGCGAAGAACGCTCTGCCATTTCCCGTCTGATTGGAACGTCCAGTACAGAGATATTGAACGCACCGAACCTCACCTCTGCCCTGACCGGCTATCGTCTTGCCGTCATCGACGACGAATGGCGCGACAAGATCAATGTCGAGCCGGCAGTTTCCGTCGAAACCGCCCTGCAGAACATAAGGCGCGAGATCATCAATCTGGCGCGCGGCGATGTACCATCTCCGGTTATCTCGCAGCTTATCAATGATTTCGATGAACTCCAGGACGCACGTAATACCCGTCTGGCTGTCGGGTCGACCTCAATCGACTATTACAAATGGTATCTCGTGCTATCCCTGACATTTCTCACGGCTATAACCATCGCAGCAACCCATGCCGACCGCGTGCGAGCGGGTGTAAAAGCGCTCGTCATCTATTCGTTGACGGCCTCTTTCTGCCTCTGGATTCTCGCAATCCATGCCAATCCTTATCAGGGGCTGGAACGTCTTGAACCGTCCCTGCTTTTCACCACCCACAAGCACGGCTAAGATGTAAGAAGATTCGATCTATTTTATCCTGCTGAAATTGCAGGGAAATCCGTTCAATCGAACGCGGAGCAGCGATTTGATAAAACTGCTGGGTGCTGGGGTTCTCATAGGCTTGGTGTTCCCGGTCGGGCTGGCTTCGGCACAGACCTTCAGCGTCTGTCACGGCTATGAGTGCCATTACCGGACCAAGGTTACACTCACCGCGAGGGATGAGCAGCGCATCCGGAAACTTCTGCAGGGCGGCGGCCGTAGCGCAGATGGTGAACGAAAAGCATTGCGGACGGCCGTTGCAATCTTCGAACAGCGCAGCACCGTAGCTATCGGCGTTCGCGACAAGCCTCGAATGCAGTTCGGCAAGGCCCGCATCAAGGGTCAGATGGATTGCATCGATGAATCGACCAATACCGATAACTTCCTGCGTTATCTGCAGTCGCGTGGCTGGCTGAAGCAGCACACCGTCGCACGACGCACGTCTCGCGGCGCTTTCTTCGACGGCCGCTACCCACACTGGACGGCGGTTATCGAGGACAGTCAGGGCCAGAAATGGGCCGTTGATTCCTGGTATGAGGCAGGCGGCGGCCCCCCGGACATAATGCCACTGCAGCAATGGAAGCAGCGCGGATATATGGGCGAGCGTTAACACCCGTTCACCCATCTTCCCAGTAACGATCCTCGCCTTATATCGCGGTACGAGGGCATTCACTATGAAAAGCGGGACCTGCCCGATAGAGTACAGGGCATCACAGAGGGGACGATCCATGCCGATTTTGAAGCGGTCTTTTTCCAGCATCTGCACGACTGCGCTGGTTGCAGGCAGCATGTTTGTCGCACCGATTGCCGAAGCATGCACGCGTTTCGTGTATCACGGGGCCAACGACCAGGTGATGACCGCGCGATCCATGGACTGGAAAGTGGATGTCGCGACCAACCTCTGGATCTTTCCACGCGGTATGAAGCGCTCTGGCGAGGCGGGTGAGAACTCGATCCAGTGGACCTCCAAATATGGCAGCGTCATCGCTTCTGGTTACGACATCTCCACCACGGATGGGCTGAACGAAGCGGGGCTTTCCGTTGGCGCACTATGGCTGGTCGAATCCGAATATCCCACATATGACGGCACCACACCTGGCCTCAGCATCGCGGCCTGGGCGCAATATGTGCTCGATAATTTTGCTACGGTCGATGAGGCGGTCAAGAACCTGAGCGCCGATCCATTCACGATCGTCACGGACAAGGTGCCGGGCGAAGACAGGCTGGCCACGCTGCATCTGGCGATATCCGATTCCAGCGGTGACAGTGCGGTTATCGAATATATCAACGGTAAACAGGTGATCCATCACGGCAAGCAATATCAGGTGATGACCAACTCGCCGACCTATGACGAGCAGCTAGCGCTCAATTCCTACTGGACCCAGATTGGCGGCACCGTCATGCTACCGGGCACCAACCGCGCTGCCGACCGTTTCGCACGCGCTTCCTTCTACGTAAACGCCATCCCGAAAGCCGAAAATCCTGTTGAATCGATTGCCAGTGTTTTCAGCGTCATCCGGAACACTTCGGTCCCCTACGGCCTGACGACGCCCGACCAGCCGAACATTTCTTCGACACGCTGGCGGACAGTGGCCGATCAGAAGCGCAAGCTCTATTTCTTCGAATCCGCCTTGACGCCCAATGTCTTCTGGGTTGACCTGAAGGAAATCGATTTTTCACCGGAGAACGGCAAGGTCAAGAAACTCGATCTTGGCGTCAATCAGACCAATACCTTCGATGGCGTGGTCAATGACAGTTTCAAGGAAAGCGAGCCCTTCAAGTTTCTCGGTCTCTGACCAGGTTTTGCAATTTTTGCTGAACCAATCATGCCCCGTTGCGTTAGTTATTCATAACCAACCCAGAACGGAGGACCGACCAATGGACTGGAATCGCGTTGAAGGAAACTGGAAACAGGCTAAGGGCAAGATCAAGGAACAGTGGGGTAAACTCACCGATGACGATCTCGATCAGATCAATGGCCAGCGCGAACAGTTGGAAGGCAAAATCCAGGAACGCTACGGCATAGAGAAAGACCGCGTGCGTTCCGACCTGGACGATTGGTACAATCGCCAGACCTGGCTTTCGTGACAAGGCACCCTTCAAGAGAAAGCCCTGCCATATGGCAGGGCTTTTTGATTTCTAACGACAACCATCCACGCGCTGCAAAGAGGCCGACAGTCCCATAAGGGAAAACGTATAGCGGGTCTGCGTACCGCGTGCCGATGTCGCTTGCACATTGAGCGTTTTGCCGGCGCGCATAGCCCGCATCAGCCTGGCCTCATCGCCAACATTTTCGGCCCAAGCGCGATTGCCCTCGGTGAAAAATGGAAAGCGAGTGCCATCCACCATCACATTGACCGAACTGTCGGCCTTTAGCTGATATCCCATCACCAATTGAGGGCTATATTGGCCGTCCGCCTTGGAAATAATCACAAAATTATCGCCATGTTGCACGCCGGTCGGCTGAAAATTGATCGGTACAGTCAAAGCATAGCACTTGTTACCCGCAAGCTCGGTGTTCTGGTAAACACCCCAATCCCGGAATTCACCCAAATAACTCGTCTTCGCTGAAGCCGCGAGAGAACTCGCCACCAACCCTGCCAATGCCAGCGCAACGGTGGCTGCATTTTTTCTCATCGCCCAAAACCTCCATTTTGTTGCCAGTTCACGTCACTTAAAAAATTGTTTCATTGCGTTACTATTTTCTTAACGAACTGCTAAAATTTGTTGAAAGTTTGGGATGAAGATCAAAACACCAGTCTGATAAAGCAGGCGGCGTTGTGCAAACGCGATTATCGGCAACACCGCGCGAGCTGGCTGTACTTGGAGCATAATCCGACCGGAGTGAAACGAGGACGATCAAGATTATTCTTGAAATAGAAGAAGTTAGAGCGCTGATCTGATCCAATCAGATCGAAACGCGCTCTAATGAAGAAGGACGTCAGAAACCGGATTCTTGAAATAGCCTGCGCAGCGCACACGGCGCGGTTCCAACGGGAATATCGCCCATCGCTACAAAGCTGATGGAAGAGGAAAATGGTGGGCCCGGAGGTTGTGTAACTATCAAGCAATTTCCGTTAGTTAGGCACCCCGCACCCACCAATTCGCCCACTTTGATTTGATTTGATAATTTTATCGACACCCCGCACCAACCTTTCGCTCAAATCGAAGGGTTGAAATCGCTCACCGTGAGCGATTTGAAAAGCGACACGGTGTCGGGTTTGGGAACGCGGCGGACAAGTTGTCCGTTGATGACAGACTGGGCAAGTTGATCATCGTGGCGGAGAATGAAACGGGCTTGTGCCAGACTGGCGTGAGAAAACCCTTCAGATTTCTGAACAGTTTTACCACGTCCACCCTTCTCACCTTCTGGCTTGAGCATCGCCCTCGCCATCGCTCTTTGACCGGCGAAACCTTTTCCGCAATGGAAAAGCTTCTTCCACAACAGAATAAGCTGCCAAAGTTCCAGAAGGGAACTTCGGCATTCGTCGGGCCGGTGAATTGCTCAAGCAGATCGAACCGCGGAACGGTGCACGAACCGACATCAAAACTACTGACGCCGCCGACAGTAAGTTGACGCGTTGCAAACTTAACGGGCTGGCATTTCAGCCGATCCAGATTTGGATTGACGGACGTGGCCCCAGATTTGGGGCGTCATCCTTAAGGTGGGTACGTTTCGCTCAAAAATGAGCAAAAGTCCGATGCGTCCAAATCTGGTCGCATAAGGTATGCCCAAATCTGGACACACCCCTTGACCACCCGCCGCGCCTCTGCCAGCTTGCGGCAAACAGGGGGAGTGGGCTGAATGGATTGGCTGGGGACACTTAAAGAAAAAGGCGATTTCGCAAAGAGGATAGCTGCGCAGACCGTTGAAGCGCTCAAGCATCCGAACCTTACCATCGATCAGGGGAATAGGCTTTATAAGCTGGTGGTTAAGGGTAGCGAAGAATTTGACCAATTTGTCGAAGAGTTAGACGCGGCAGATTTGGACGATGATTTCCACGACAGCCTGATCGAACTCGCTGAGACGATTGAAGACATATGGTCTAATCTTATTATAGGCGTTGCGGATCAGTTGCGGGGCAAAGGTATCAAGCTCGATCATTCTCAACCTGATCAGGAACGAGACGAAAAGCACAACGAACTTGCAGCCATAGCTGCAAAAAATGGCTTGGAGCTTATCGCATCTGATGTTCTCGTATTGGGAACCGGCATGAGGGCTGATAATGTCGCTGCGTTTGGCCGCGCTCTTCTAGGCTCTCAAAAATCTCATGGCGATTTTGACGATATAGCTATCCAGCTTATTCGAGAGCCTGAGAACGAGTATGATGAGTTTGCGATCAAGGTTTATGGATCGTGGAAAGAAATGGGCCGTTCGGTTAATCGCCACCTCGGTTACGTGCCTAAAAAGCTTGCCTATAAGATCGGCATGAATAATTCCGATGATGCGCTGATTGGCCTGTTTTCATCAATGAATAATAACGATGATGACGGCTACGACATCAAGGTCCATATACTGGCAAAGGAGTAACGGCCTAAGCCGCCTGCGCCAGCTTCATTGCTTTCAGCGCGGTCTTATATGACAGTCCGGTCTTATCGCGCACCCATGGCCCAAATTCGCCGTGTGGAAGCGATTGCTTATTCTGGATGAGGTATTGCCCTATCTCTATCAGTTCCGCGTCTGTGTGGCGCGTATAGGGCTGAAACATGGGTTCCCCATCTGGATTACCCTCTATTTCCGTCGAGGTTGCCCGGTGAAGGGCTTTCTCTTCATCGTAAGCCTTCATAAGCGCTTTGTAGTTAGGCGCTTTGTTGGCCCGCTTTGCGCTTTTGTGCATGGAAAGCATCAGGTAGAGCATACCGGCAAGACTGGCGCGCTGAAGCACGACACCCGATAGCTGATTGCATTCCCACATGGCAAAGCCCATAGGCATCTGATCCCATGCTTCATACCAGCTTGATAGATCGGTCTCGATCCAGTCAGAGCAGGCCCGGACAAGATCGCTGACGGCCCATAGGCTGTACTTGTCGATCAGTCCCTGCTTTCCCGCTGCTTCTGCCAAGGTGGACAGGACGATACGGGCATGGCCTTCACCGTACTTCTCGATCAGTCGGTTGATCGTGGCAACGGCGCGTGTCTGGCCCGGTAGCGGGTAGCTGGTGCCTGGAATAATCTCGATATCGAATTCCGCGCAAAGTTCATGTGCTGTCGTCATGGTGAAACGGCCTGTTTGCTGAATTGGAGACTGTGCCGAATATATCACATCTTGTGAACAATGCGCTATAATAGATCACATTTATTGAACAGTTGTGGATTGCACATGTCGAAGCTCAACAAGCCTGTCCGGTCCATGCTCATCAACCGATACGATGGTGCGCGGGTGCTGCACATAAGCGATATCGCTTTCAAGGAACTGGTCTCAGAAGGCTATATCAAGCCAGACAGGCGCAAAGGCTTCTATCGGCTGGGAAACATCATCGACGGCCACGCTGAAGCTGTGCGGATGAATAGGATTGTGGCACCGCATGAGAGAACGATCAATCCCGCGATGATGGCTTGCAGCCTGACGGAATAGGAGGCGGGGGTAGGTCTAAACTGTCACCGATCGGTGTCTGAGACCCGTGCGCCAGGACAACACACGCATCTGCAATTCAATAAAAGGGGGGCGTATCTGCCAACCTGACCGGCATGTGCCCGCGTACCCGACGCCCAAACGATCTTTCATAAACCGCGACAATTTTCGTTTTTCTTACGCTTTATGATTGCTGTCTTGTCGGGCGGGTCTGCATCTAAAGGCGGTATGGGGCCGACATACACCGCCCCGCTTGAACCCGGATACTGGCAACACATTGCGGCCTTAGTTGCGTTTCTCCAGCATAAGGCGCATGGTGATTATCATGACAGCAATTGAAACGGGCGCTGTCGTTTGGGCTTAAAATGCCTGGCCCGCAATAAAGGAGGATATCATGTCTTCCATCGCCTTGAATTCCAGAAACATTACTATGATTTCCCGACTTCTTCGGGATGCCCGCAAACCCGGCGACACGCAAGACTTGCGCACCGGTGCGGCGCGATATCTCACGCGCCGTTTTCAGGAGGGCACCTTTGATGAAGATCGCCTTCGAATTGCATTGAACCAGTTCATCAAGAAGCATCGGACAATGGCAAAAGCAGTTGATCGTTGGGATGACGAAGGCGGAGCGTGTTAGACTGGTCTCTAGATGAAAATGGGGCGGGGATTAGACACCCCCGCCTATGGATGCGGCTAATGCAGCTTGTTCAACCGGCAGTAGCACTGATCGATCATATCGGCGCGCTCTTCTTCTGTCGGCTTTCTGCCAAACTGACGAACGAATTGCACATGCTCATGGGCGACGGCCACGGCTAGTGCTCTGGCATCAGTGCCAAACTTAGCTTCGATAATTGCCAACATCTCTTCTGCTTCCACGGTCTCGAAGAAGTCCACGTCTCTACCGCCCATTTGACCAAGCATTATCGATTGCCTTGTAGAACTGCGTGTTTTCCAGCGAATAGCCTCGCCTTTCCAGCACGCGTTCAAAGCCCTTGCGAGGGGCAGGCATTCTAATCTGCTTTGCACCCTTATTGCGCGCCCATGTCTCGTAGAACGATAGGAAGCCCTCGAATGTGCGGCCATCTCTATAGTCTGGCTCGACATAGGCCGCGATCTCTTCCGCGACACGATCCACGCTGAAAGGTCCATTGCCAACGCGAGCACAGAAGAAGCCAACGGTCGCTAAACCGTCACCGGTGTAGGTCTTCGCAGCCAGAACTAGAAAATCAGGATCGGACAGAGCCTTATCGGCTGTTGCCTCAATCACAGTTGGATCGCCTGGAAACGGTGACACTTCTGCTGTTGCCTTGGCTGCCATTTCTAGCAGCCTCGGCTTGTCGTCTGTCGTCGCAACTCGAATTTCTACTGCCATCTGGCTCACGCTCCCTGTTCCACGAACGCGACAAAGTTGACGATGCCGTGGCTGGTTAGCCCATCGGGGTCACGCATTGTCATGGTCTGTCGGTGTGATATCGATACAAGCCGATTGTCGAGTAACTCGATTTTGGCACTGAGAACGGCCCGCCTGACCAGATCACCAACCTTGCGGCATTCCGGGAAGCCAGGTTTTCTCGACCATACGTCTAGCTGCATGGTGATCTCGAAGCCGGTAATGCATTCCGCATCATCTCTCAGTTCATCGAACGGCCCGAATGATACATACGGGAATGCGGACCCCTCCGGCACGGTGTCATATACCCGGCCATTGATAACTGCCGACAACGCCGGATCGGATTTGAGACGGTCATACAGAGCCTTTTGAAGCTCAAGGGACGGTGATGTCATGCCGCCACCTCGCTGACCGCCTTAGCCTGCTCGTAGCGCTCTTTCAGCCACGCCGGGTAACGTTCTGGGCCGTTGGGGTCGATCTGTTTGCCGATCTGATCTTCGGGCCACCTATGAGCGACCCACGATTGGCTGTGTCCCTGCTGAATGGCGCACATCTGAATAAAGCCGCCAGCCATATAGTGACGATTATCGCCCTCTCGTTCTTCCTCACCTTTGACAAACGCGCTATCGGCACGGCAGGCGCAAACCAACCGCATGAGAATATCACCTGTCTCTTCGTTCGGCAGTGGCGGCACCAGGTCGAATTCATGCATCGTATCCGGCAGATGGTTGCACCACGTATCGGCTGGCAATTGAGACCGGACGAACGGTTCTATTGTTATGGATCGGCCATCGCTCAAATCGACACTCGGCTTTTCATAGCTGACCACGCGGTACGCCTCATATGCCTGCCGTGCATCAGACCATCCACCGATGACGCATGAGACTTCGCTAATCGGGCCTCGGTGCCATTCACCCCAGATGTCGGTGAAAAGCTTCCGATGAACGGTCTCGCAGAAGCCTGCTATTCCGTCCACAAGATCGTCAAAGCTGTTGATCTGCTGGTTGACTTCCCACCGCAAGGCAACGGCAAACGCGCCTGCGCCAGTCGCGCCGATGAAGCAGTCATATTCCGGTAGCAGGATGACCTTGGAGACGAAGCCGGACACCTCGCCAGTCTCGTAGGTGTAGCAAACGCCGTCTGATGCAACAAGAATGCCATCCGTACCAACTGATATAGCTAACGCGCTCATGCCTGCCCTCCTATCGCCAGAATACATTCAGCCCCAGCTTCACCGCCTGGCACGTATCCGCCTGTCGCGAAGTGGTCCAAGGACATGCCGTTATTGATTGCTTCCAGAATGCCCCGGTTCTGTTTCGTCGCCTTGGCGTTCACAACGAACTCGCCATTGGAAAGCTTTGCAAAGATGCTGTCAGAGGTCGATGAACCGGGACCGCGCACATGACCGCCGCCTGCCAGTCGCAAACCGGACCATGGGTCAGAACTGCCGCCGCCTCCGAATATGCTGCTGAAGATACCGCCGATCCCGCCACCGCCACCGCCGAATAGCGCATCCAGCCCGGAATTCAGGAAGCGGTCAGCCAGTCGGCCCAGAGCGTCGGACAGCACGTCCGAAGCCTTTGCGCCACTGAGAAGGCCAGAAACCAGCGTACCGGCGAATTCACGGCCAGCCTCGTTAACTTCCTGAATAGCTGCCTGCTGCTTGTCGTATGCCTCGGTAGCCTTGTAGTTTGCTTCCACAAGCTGCTCGATCTGGGCCTTTTCCGCAGCCGTCGCCGCCGCTCCAGCATGGCGAAGCGCGGTCATCTTCTCCTTTTCCAGTGCCGTCTTGCCAACCAGCGAGGCTTCGAACTGAAGATCTTTGATCAGATCGGTGACGGCCTTGCGCTCGCGTTCTGCGGCCTTGGCTGCCCGGTCACGCGCTTTTTCCTCATCCGACTTGCCCTTCTTCGTTGTTTCAGGCGGGATATATGGCTTCACCGGTGGCTCGATTGTGATGGTGTCGAGTTTGACGGCGGTAAGCTCGTCCTTGCGGGCTTGCAGGCGCGCCATCTGATCGTTGACGGCCTGCAATTCGGTAGCAGCGTCCTTGCCGATCCAGCCCAGAACGGTATCCTCTGTGGTCCCTGCCTGCGCTTCAAGCTGAGCCTTGCGCTTGATGAGCGTGTCCAATTCGGCATTGATGCCAGACAGCGTTTTGTCTTCAAGGTTCTGCCACGACGACAGGAAGCCTTGCAGAGCGGTTGCTGCTTCAACAATAGCGCCTTTGACCGCCGTGCCCATCGTGGTCGCCAGACGGTTGAAAGCCTTGTCGATCTCATCAGCTTTTTTGATGAAGTCAGCGTCGAAGACAGCGCCCATCTTCTCGGCTTCGTTGAGCGTGGCGGTGATACCCTCGCGGCCCTGATCAATGAGGCGGGTGAACTGCTCGCCCCCTTGTCCTCCAAGTAACTCATCAAATATCCTGACGCCTGCCGCTGTATTCTGCAAACGCTTGGTGCGGTCGATGATTTCCAGCAATAGCGCTGAAGGGTCTTTCAGGCGCTGTTTGACTTCTGCGGGTGACATGCCGATCTGAGCAAAGGCATCCGCGCCGCCGCCTTTGCCGGTCTTTGCGTACTCATCACCACGAATATTGAGCTCTTTAAAAGCATCGATCATGGCGTCAATGCCGATGCGGTTCTGATCCGCAACATAGCGCCACTTCTGGAAATCCTCGACCTTGATACCGGCAGTCTGCGCCTCGCGGCCAAGGTCAGCAAATGACTTCGTGACAGCCTGTACACTCGCGGCGAGACCAACTACGCCACCGGCAGCGATGCCCGCAAACAGGCCCTTGCCAAACTCGGCCACGATGCCTTTCATCTTGGAGAAGCCACGGCTCAGCGAGCTTTCCATGTTCTTCGCCGCCTTGTTGGTGCGGCGTTCCATGTTCCCCATTTCGCCGTCAAGCTGCTTGGCAAACTTCGCCATCTGCTTTTCGGCCTGGGCGACACGCATTTCCATGCGCGCATATAATGCGGGTTCATTGGCCATTGTTGAAATCCTTGACTGATTTATTCATGGCGCGGCTACGGCGGCTCGCGAACTTCTTCTTGAACAGGCGATAAGCGGGCCAGAAGAAGGGATTGGCTGCCATCTCCTGGGTGCCGAACTCTTGCGCCAGAGCGTAATCGAATGTGGCGCTCTGGCCGTCCTTGACGGGTCGCGTGGTGGCTTCGCCGCCAGCCCGCACAACCTGACCGCCTGTCTCGGTCTCGTAATGGCGGATGCTTGGTTTCAGATGGATGCCGTCCTTCGGATCGACCGGGGCCATGCTGCGCGACACACGCACCCATTCGTCGGCGTTCTGCTCTATGGCCCGATTGGTCTCCTTGCGGACCTTTTCAGGCAACCGAAGCATACGCCGCTTAAATTCACCGCTTAGATACCAGCCCTTAGCCATCGGCGTTCTCCTCTTCATCGGAGAAGGAAGCATCCGCCTCATCAACGCCGTACAGTGCGGCAAGGAGAACCATGGCGGCGAGTGGCGCATATGTGCCGACGCCCTTCGCCCGAATAGCTTCCTTAAGCTGAATGATGCCTTCACATGATTTTCGGGTAGTGAGACCCCCGTTGACCCTAGCGATTGGCTTGAGAAGCCTCCACTGCATGAGGTCGGTGCCTTCTGCTGGCTGTGGCCCAAGTGCAAATTCGAGAACGTTCGTGACATCATCCGCCGTCCACGAATTGCCCATCAGGCGTTTGAGCATGGAAATTGCTGATCCATGGTCGTACTCGAAATATGGCAATGCGTGGCGCTTGATACCGATATTGGCCTGATTGCCGTTGATATTTGCGTTAACAGTTAACGCCTTGGCTGTTTCGGTGCTCATGTTAACTCTCCGAATAAAAATGGGGTGCCGCCGCCATCGTGGCGCGGTCAGAAGCCCGGATTTTCAGGATCAAGCGGGCGGAGGGTTTTTCGGTCATTTTTCCGTTTCGCTTAACAATTCGATCTGGGGGAAAAAAATTATGCGAATGTGGAGGGCGTGGGTACGCGATCAAAGCCCGATTTTGGATCGAAATGGCCCCCCCGGTCATCGATAGGCCCTCATCTGATGGTCGAGGCGCTGCTTTTCGCCGTCATGGCAAGTCTTGCAGAGACATTGCAGGTTCGTCTCATCCCAGAACTTAGTCTCACTGCCGCCATGTGGTTCGCGGTGATCGCAAACCAGCTTGGACGTGTCAGGCTCAAGCAGTCCGCACATCTGACAGGTGAAGAGGTCGCGAGTGAAAATCTTCATGCGAAGCTTCTGCCATCGTGCGATGCGATACCACCGACGCCACGGCTCCACCTTCACACGGTGCGCGTCTCGGCTCTTCTGGCTACCAGGTGTAGGGCCGAGGCGGGGCTTCATGGTCGAGACCAGCGGCTTCATCATCTTGAGCTTAGGTCTGGCCATCAGAAGGTCATCCCATCTGTATTGCGCTTGACGACCTTGAAGATTGTGCGCTGCTCGTCCTTGGTAGGGACGCGTCCGAATATCTCGGTTGCGTGTGCGTAGCATCGCAGGAATAGCTCGGTCTCGTATCGGGCGCGGGTGCCGAACTCATCCTGAACTCGCTGGAGCGTATTCACAGCATCGTCACCGAATAGCTCAACAATCGGCGTATTGAATGCGTCGGGCTTGTCGTCGGTACGGGCCTGATGTTTCGCTGCGGCCTCATGTCGAGACAGGGCCTTTTCGAGAGATATGATCTTCTGGTCGATTGCGGCCAAGCTCTCATCGAGAACAGGCTTGATCTGGGCCATGATGGCCGTAACGAATTCTTGTGCGTTCGTGGTCATGCTGATGCCCTTTCGGTCATTACAGATTTGCTTGTGATGGTTTTGGTGAGGGCGATCACATCGACCGATGACAACGCCACTGCGAGGGTGCGGGCGACGGCAACGGGATCGGCACGAGGATGTTCGATCATCACCTCATCGCAAATTTCTGCGAGGTACTGCGCCATCTTCTTGTTGAGATGCCTTTCAAGATCGGCGCAAAGCTTCTGGTCGCGGATGGTATCGCTCATCGCTCTTCCTCCCGATTGGCCTTGGCCTCAACGGCACTGAGGCGTTTCTCAACATCGGAAAGTGTCTCTTCGAGAGCCTCAAAGGATCGGTCGATGTAACCCTTCACTGCATCGAAAGCTTCATCAAAAGCCTTCTGAAAGGGCATCTTGTCGCCCATACGTTCGCTGATCTTTCTCTCGATTGTATTCAGGACGGCCTCGGCCATTTGCTCGCCGCGCTTTTCCCATTCGTCATTGGTCATCACGCATCACGTCCTTTCTTCACCATCAGCATCCAGCCATCACATGAAGCCGGTGCCTCTGTTTCCTTGAGCGTCCGTACGGCGATCCATGCGCACCCGTTGAACGTCACCACGTCGCCCTTGGAATAGTCCTGTGCTCGCTGGTAAGCGCCTCGGTATTTGATGCCGCCTTCTTCCAGGGCATCCAGTCGCTTCTTCATCGCATCAAATACGTCCATGACTTCGGCTAGAGCTTCATAGAAGACGCCAGTTTGGACGGATGATTTCAAAAGCTCCGGTGGGGCGTTCTTGATTAAGTCTCGCAGGCTCATTGCCGATCCTCCGCAATTTCGTGAATGATCCCGTTTTCAAGGCACCAATCGATAGAAGACGGGCTTTCGTCCGATGCGATGTTTTGGATCGTGGAAACGTCTATGCCGGTGCGCTGCGTGATTAGGGCGAACATATCCGTGTCAATCGCCCGGAATTGATCTGCCTGACGCTGGAAATCAGCCGCCGTCCACGATGTGACCGAGTATTCCCCGCATCGTGTCTGATGAATGAGGAAAGACGCTTTACGGCTGGCGATGCGCCGATCTGCTGCCAGTGCGATCAACAGGCCGCCGCTTTCGCAGCTACCGACGATATGGGCCGTCTTGCGTTCGGCGGGATGGTCGCGAAGCTGCTTGTGTAGCAACATCGCGGGAAAGCATTCGCCTCCGGGGCAGTCGATAATCAGATCGATCGAATGGGCTGCCGGAGCAGATGCAAGCTTCTCAACCGTGTCGCAGAACATCAGTTCGTCAATCGGTCCCTTGATGTCGATCTCGATATGACGGACGTAATCGCCCTTGGCGCGGTGACGCTCGGCAAGCTTCAGATTGCGCTGCTTCACGGCCTCGGTCGGCTCCAGGCTAATGCCATCATCTGAGAACATGCTGAAGATCATCGGCACCAACTCCGGGCAAGTTTCAGGGAGTTGTCGATAAGGCCGCGCTGGCCCTTGCTGCCGTTGATTGCTGGATGGTCGGGCGAGAGACCGGCCCGCAGAGCTTCACGATGGAAATCTTCGCCAGCTTTCAGAAGGGTATCCAGTGTCTCCACCGCTTCGAGAACGGCAGCGGCATATTCCTGATAAACCGGCTGGAGTTGCTGGTTGGCCGTGTGGACGTATTGGCGATGGAGACTTTGAAAGGTGCCGCTCGTCTCGGTATCCTGATTGACAAGCTCGGCCAGATTGTCGGCTGCATCATCAATCTGTACTTGGCTGGGAATTGACCGAACCGTAACTCCGGCTTCGGCATTGCTGCGGCTCAACCGCATATCGGAAAGCTCACGCGATGCTAACGCTCTGGCGTTCCGGGTCGCTTCATATGCCTGTCCCGCTTCGACAAGCTGGCGGGGCTTCTCTGGAAGACGAAGAGCGCGGGTGAAGTATGCCGCGCCCTTCTGGTCTTTGGTGTTCCGGGTCATGTTGGGTGCCTTGTTTGCCATTGCTGACAAATCTATCACCCCGCATCGTCACGACCCGTCACGCGTGACATAATCCCGGAAGGCGACTTCTAGAGCCTCCTTGACCCGCTCCGGATCGTCATCGTCCCATTCCTTCAGATGTCCGGTTTCGATGAGGAAATCTCTGACGGCTTCACCAGGAAGCGCGAGAGGGAATATCACATCACCACGGCGTTGACGGGCGCGACAATCACGCTGACGCTCTGCTGCCGTCCTGGGGCGTTCGCTGCTGGTCCTCCTGATCAATTTGCCCTCGCTTGGATAAGGACGCTTTCCGCTGCGGCAAGGGTGGCTTCCAGCATCGTTAGGCCAAACCGCCGACGGAGCGCCGGAATGATAGGGTGAGGCTTCTGGTCTGTCGGTGTCGTCGCCAGCCAACGGGCAGCCTCGGTCACGCGGGGATTGGTTTGCTCGGTCATGCGTGTTCCTCCTCGTCGTCAGGGAAGAATGAATTCCACAAGTTGCTCTGCGCTTGCAGGACACTATCCTTGGAAAGTCGATATTCGTCGGAACGTGGCGATAGATTAGAAGGCTTCTCGCTTGATATGCGCATAGCCTCACGATATGCCAGCATCGCTTTTACCATGCTGTCGAAATGCTCTTGGCTGATGTCGTCAGGCTTGGCGGTTGTGCCGCTTCTGGCATAGGCAAGCTCGTGTCTCAGGGTGTCGTTGTCGTCGCGAAGCTTGGCGAGTTCCTTGCGCAATTCTTGTAGCTGGCGATTAAAATCGTCAGCCGTTGCCTTTGCATCCCTTGCCGCGAATGATGCATCGTCCACTTGCTGCTTGAGGCTCTTACGTTCGGCCTTCTGTTTGATGACTTCAACCTGTTTCGCTGGGTCTTCCTCTTTGGAGGCGTTCAGCAATACGGATCGGTTGTTATCAAGCCCAACTTCGCGAGCGGCTTCCTTGGCTTCCTCGGAAAGGCTGGCAACTTTGACGGCGCGGTGAGCATCAGGCTTGGAAATGTTCAGGTCACGAGCGGCAGCACTGACGCCGCCTTCCGGCCTGCCTCTTTCGATTTTCGTTTCAACTTGAGACGAAATTCTTTCAGTGCTCAACTCGATCCACTTCGCAACCTGCTCATCACGCTCAAGAGCAGTCAGTTCGGCACGGTGAAGGTTCTCAGCAATTTCCCAAAGCTGGGCTTCAATTTCATCGCAGTTGCGAATGATCGCGGGAATACGATCAAGGCCGAGAACCTTGTAAGCTTCAAGCCTGTGATGCCCTGTGATCAATACAAAGGCGCGAGTGTATTCCCCGTCCTCCGGGTCTAGCACATCAGTTAAACGAACGGTAATTGGCGTCTGAAGCCCGATATTACTGATACTGTCTGCCAATCGAGCAACAGCATCCTGATTAAGTGGGCGGCGGTTGCCGACGATGAATATCTCATCGGTCTTGATGTTCATGATCTGGCTCATGCGGCACCTCCGATTATCTTGCTGGCGATCCATTCCGATTTCTTCTCTGCCGGATTAATCGGATCACCTTCCAGACGATCCAGGGCGCGCCATGCGTCCGAGTTTGTTTCGAAAGGGCCTGCGACGATGGAAGCGCCGTTCATGACGCAATAACCACCATCTGGATGCTTACTCACAATCATGCGCGTTTCCTTTCTTCGGACTGATAGATCGTGGCCCGAAAATCCATGACGGTTGCCTGCTGCGGTTGGATAGGAATATTCCGCTCTTCCCACATTCTTTTAGCGAGGTGCGGTATCCAGTTGATGATTTGCGCGGTGGGCCTCGCTGAAGCCCATTCGAATAGGTCGAGCTGCTTCATGCTACATGCCTTTCCGCGAAAGCCCGTTGCTGGGTGATAATCGCCGGGGTGAGTTCACCGGCCAGAAGCATTCGTCTCAAATACGATGTGACCGCTGGAGATATTGAGACGCCGGAGCAAATTTCCGTCATCATGTGCTCAAGTTCTTCCTGCGAGGCCGGAACAGGTAAAGGCTGACACTGATTGTCCTCCTCTCCATAGGCAGAAAGGAATTGCTCCTCTTCTATGCTAGCCTTTCCACGGTAGTGCTCTACGATATTGGGGTCATTCGTTGCCCCCCTGTGGGGACAATTAATAACCCCCTCGTCATTTTCCGTGGGGTCATTCGTTGACCCCCTGTGAAGCTTGAGGGCCTTCTTCCTCCGATATTCCTCACGGGCCGCTGCCGCATCTTCCTTGAGCTTTTCTGCTTTTGCTTGAATGTGCATTTTTACACGTTCGACATGGGGGTTGCAGACCTGATAAAGTTCACAGCCGCTAGCTGTTGTGCCTTTCCTGACCAGATACCCCTGCTCTTCGAGAAGCTTTCGCGCCTTTCTCGCTGATAGCTTCGTCTTGATATTGGTCTTCGCCATGATTGTAATGCTTGAGGCATAGACCAACGTCGGCTTTAGCGATTTCTCATCCACCGAAAGAAACGAGATGAGAACACCGATAACGGCTTCGCATGGCGCTGCACTCAACCTGGGGTCACCGCGAACTGTCTCCAGAAGTTCGAATTTGAAGGTGGCAATGTTGGACTTTGCTTTGGCCTTCGCCGTGGCATAGTCGAGTACTTCACCATCATCGGTGACGAACTCGCTCATGCCGACACCTCATCGGATGGAGGCGAGAAAAGCCATTCATGATCCCAGGCGATCCCCTTTCGGGCAGCGGCCTGCCGAAGTGCAATGATGTTTTCGAGAGACGGGGAGCCTTCCCCGTTTTCCCAACGCGAGACAGTCGCTTGACTGACTTGGGCCATCCGAGCAAATTCCGCTTGGTTGGCCTTGAATATCTTATGTCGGAGGAAAAGTATCTGTTGCATGCCGCCAATTTATCCGTTCGCGGATTATTCGTCAATTACAAATATCCGCAAACGGAAGTAGATTGTTAATACGTTGGCGGATATTATCGCGGCATGAAAATAGCTCAAAAAATCGCTGTACTTTTATCGACACCCGAATGGACGCAAGCCAAGCTTGCGGAGGAACTCGGCGTTTCCCAATCAACGGTTAATCGCTGGACCAAGGGAACAGAGCCAGAAGGGCATCATAGAGATGCTTTGTCTGACCTGTTCAATGCGAGAATGGGGTGGACATCTGCCAATGACATGATGCCCGCGTCAGGGACCGTTATGGCAGATCGCCAGATCGTCGCGATGTTTGAGCGCAATGAAGAGACATGGGTGCCAAAACCTGCGGGTTTTACCGAGAAAACTAGGGCTTTGACGGTGCAACCCGGTGCTCTTGAGCCAATGTATTCGGCTGGAACGTACATCTATTATTCAGCCACAATCGATCCGAATGATGCTGCCGGGTATCGCGGCTTAATAAAAGTGAAGGACGGCCCGACCTATCTTCGCAAGCTTCGACACGGCGAGGCACCCGGAAAGTGGACGCTTTCAAGCGAAAATTCACACGATCTTATCAACCGAGAAGTCGAATGGTTTGCTCCGATTGATTGGGTTTATCCGAACAAGCCAATCACATTCTAATCCGTTCGCGGATTATTTAGCTTGACGGAATATCCGTGAACGGATTATTACTGTCTCCACGGGCGATTTGCCCGATGGAGAAACACATGACATCTGCACGATTAACCGAAACCCAGATGGCTATTGCTGAACTGGCGGTAGAAAACCGCATCAGCATGGAAGCCTTGGAAAAACTCGCTTTCGAGCGCTATCCAAATGCGACCAATGAGGATTTTATCATCGGTCTGGATGCCGCCGCCGACATGCTTGATGATGGTGTTGAGCGGGCAGAGAGGGAGCTTGAGGCTCTTGCTTTAGTCTCGACCCTTTTCGAGGGTATGCCGTCTGGTATGACCTTGGAAGAGTGCGCAGTAGCCAAAGCTGCAAAAAATGACCCCGTCGCGATTTCTTTCCTTGCATACATGAAGGTATCGAATGGGGGCGAGCAATGACGGTTGTTCACCCCGCCTTTGGTATCCCGGTTAATCCGGGACGCCTTGCCCCTGTGGTGCGTAAAGTCGTTGCCTTGGGCTTGGCGCTTTCCGATGACGACGATCTGAGCATAGCGCTCGGCAATGGCGGTCGCGTTCCAGAATATGATGTTCTGACGCCTGACGATCAGGATTTCGTCCTCTATGCGGCGCTTGCCACGATCAACCAATACAACGTTGCCGATCTGATCGACGGGATTGTCGAGGATTGGATCAAGGACGGCGCACCGCTCTAAGCGCCTATTTCAATCAATTCGGAGAATAGCAATGCCGACACAACCAAGTCAGGCAACCGCCGAAGGTATGCCGAAAAATGAGCGCCCCATCGACCGAGTAACGCGCCTCTCCTATGAGCTTTGCGATGCTCTGGACGAATATGCAGACGGTACGATGATGGCCGCAATCACGCCGCGCAGTCGGTCGGTAAGCTGCCCGGTACTTTTTGGGCCAATCAGCACCCACCGCGCCATGGTGGGCTTACAGGCCACGAATACACAGCCGTCATATGATCCACTGCTTGAAGCGATTGACGCCTATTTGGCTGGTCTGGATGACTTCAACAAGAATGCGCCGCAGGGCAATGACGAGGCGCAGGCTTATGCAGAGGTTTCTTATGGCCCGCCGCTCGAAGTTCTCTGTAACTGGACACAACCAGCATGGACCCGTCAGGGCGCTTTGAAAGCCTTGCAGATCGCTATGGCTGACAGCAACGGCGTTTACGGATCGGAAGCCGCCGAACGCATGATACGGGCCGCTATGGGCTATCTGGCAGGCATTCAGAACTATGGAGCGGTCACATGCGAGTGAATGAGAAGAAGCAGCCTGACGCGCTCTTTGCTCTGGAAAACCCGATTTGCGATGCAGAGAACGCCATATCGATCCTGATGAATATTCTACATTCGCGATTTGATCAGGATCACGCCGAGGTAACCGGCGACACGAACCATTGGTATCTGTCGGATAATGAAATCTCCGACTTCATGTACATCGGCCATCAAGCGAAGCGCCACATCCATCAGATTAAAGAGGGCTTCAACATGGCGATTGAACAGCGGAGGGCCGATCAATGATGCTCCTCTATTCATTCCGTAACCGCTTCTGGCAGTGGCTGGCGCTGGCTTGTTCCAAGCATGCTGACCGAGTTTACAAGCAGAGGTATGACCGATGACAAAAAGAGCTGCAATTAAGCAGGCTGATCTTCGGCGCATGGCAACTATCGCCAAGCGGGAGCGTGTAAAAGTTGAGGTTGAGATAGGCGACAGGACTTATCGCGTCAGTCCTGATGACGACGACCAATCCAACAAACAGACTGTTCAACCGCAAATTATTCCGCTTTAGTGAACGCCATGCCCAAGAAACTGCCAAAGCATGTTGTCAAAGAAGTGTCGCGCCACGGTACGGTTAAACTGTACTTCCGGCGCGGCAAGGGCGCTCGTGTACGGCTCCCACCCGATCCCGATAGCGCTGAATTTGACTTAGCTTACGCGAAAGCGTTGGCTGGCGTCCAATTACGACCAAGAGCGCCAGAAGCCCCCGCGCAGTCTTTGCGGTGGCTTGTTGACCGATATAGGGAAAGCGCAAAGTGGAAAAGCTATTCTGCGGCTACGAGACGGCAGCAGGAAAACTTCTTCAAGGATGCGCTGGATAAATCGCAGAACGCCGATTTCCGGCTCATAGACAAGCGTTCCATCATTGCGGCCATTGATGCCCGTGCCGACCGTCCGGCGCTCGCAAACAACTTCCTGAAGGCGATGAAGGCCCTTTTTACATGGGCGAAGCTAAACGACCATGTTGCGGTCAATCCCACCGACGATGTTGAGCGCGTCCGTTATAAGTCCGAAGGGTTCAAAGCTTGGTCGATAGCTGATTATCAAAAGTTCTGTGAACGGTGGCCGGTAGGCACAAAGCCCCGCCTCGCCTGCGAACTATTAATTCATTCTGGCCTTCGGCGCTCTGACATCGTGCATGCAGGACGCCAGCACATGGCGGGAAACATATTCACGATGCGCACTGAAAAGACCGGGGCCGTCATCACCGTTGAGTTCCCGCAATCCCTCATGGCCGTTATCGAGAATACGCCAACGGGTGATTTGGCATTTCTCGTTACCGAGTATGGCAAGCCGTTCGTGAAAGAAGGGTTCGGGAATTGGTTCGGTGAGAAGTGCCGCGAAGCTGGCCTTCCCCTGAATGCCCACGGGCTGCGCAAACTGTCTGCAACCCTTGCCGCCAACGCCGGAGCAGGTGCGCACGAGCTAATGGCTCAGTACGGCTGGACCAATCTGAAACAGGCAGAGCTTTACACCAAGAACGCTGACAGGGCACGGTTAGGCATCAGGTCATCAAGGCGGGTTTCCGAACAAATAGAGGACGAAAAATCCCGCACCCAAATCCCAGATGCCCCGCACCGCAATAAAAAACAGTGACTTAGAATAAGAATGGTGGGCCCGGAGGGACTCGAACCCCCAACCAAGCGGTTATGAGCCGCCGGCTCTAACCAATTGAGCTACAGGCCCCACGCATCCTTGCCCTACCCTAAAGAAAGCCGGGATACAAGCTGTCAAATGCATCAGTTGCCCTAATGCGCACATATTCAGTTGCGATGCATGCAACCTAGAACCACGGTGTTTCTGATTTGAACCGGCAGTTGCAATTGGCACGCATTCCGAATCTGATATCGTTGGCTTCAGACATAAGAGGGAACTTAAGAAATAAATGATTTCAATGGTAAAGCGGTCAACCTTGTCGGCACGACCAGCTCCGCCAAAGCTGCCTCAACTTTCTCTACAGGAGATTTTATGAACAACCGCGCTACCACTCTTCTTGCAACCTCATTTTCTGCAATCATGCTCGCAGGCGCTCTGACGCTGCCAGCTCTGGCACAGGAGAATCAGATGACGAAGCAGCCTGCGCGTATCGCCGTCACCGGCGAAGGCACCATGACTGCCTCGCCCGATATGGCCATCCTCAATCTCTCTGTGCTGCGCGAGGCGAAGACCGCTCGCGAAGCCATGACTGCCAACAACGAAGCCATGGCAAAAGTGCTCGAAGCCATGAAGAAAGCCGGTATTGAAGACCGTGATCTGCAGACCGGCGGCATCAGCATTCAGCCGCGCTACGTCTATCCTGATGACAAGAATGGCCTGAAAGAGCCAAGCATCACCGGTTACACGGTTTCAAACAGCCTGACGGTGCGCGTGCGCGATCTGGCCAAGGTCGGAAACGTGCTCGATGAATCCGTTACGCTCGGCGTCAATCAGGGCGGCGATCTGAGCTTCGTCAACGACAACCCGTCCGCCACGATCAATGAAGCGCGCAAACGCGCCGTTGCCGATGCCATCGCCAAGGCAAAGACCCTTGCCGATGCTGCCGGTGTAGGCGTTGGTCGCGTCATCGAGATCAACGAACAGAGCCGTCCACCCATGCCGATGCCGATCGCCCGCGCCCAGTTCAAGACCATGGCTGCGGGAGCACCGGAAGATGCCGTGCCTGTCGCAGCCGGCGAGAACAGCTACAACGTTTCGGTCAATGTCGTTTTCGAGATCAAGGAATAGCGGCAACCCAATTGGGAATTGCGAAGGGGCACACCAGCGCCCCTTTTCTTTTGTCTGTCGAGCAAAGAAAAGCCCCGGCCTGAGCAATCAGTCCGGGGCTTTTGATACGTGTACAGGCCTCTTAGCGAATGATCGGGCAGCCACGCACATTTGCGAACACGACACCGGCAGGACGACCGTGACGGAAGCCGCGAACCTGAACTGACTTGCCGCGATAGACGACGCGCGCATTGCGGATGCCCATGCGATTGGCCTTCATCTTGGCGCCTTCAATGGAGCAGGCACGGCCGCGATAGGCTGGACGGCCATGGTGATAGCCTCTGTAGTCGACATTCACGATGGCAGAGCTTGCCGACGTGCTGATGGCTGGAGCAACAACCGGCGATGCGGCGCTGGCCGAAGCTGCCGTCGTGAAGATGGCGGCAACACCAAGAGCGGCGGTTACGACGAACGACTTGAGCGAAATAGCAGACATCTTTGAACCTCTTTCAATTTGTTTTCAGGTCTTGCCTGAGACACCCAAGAAGTAGCGCCCGATAGATGAACAGAATGAAAAACTCACGTTCATGTGCCGTTCAGCTTCCCCTAAAGCAAAGCGCATACCCAAACGCTATCCAAATAAATTCAATTAAAACAATATATTACAGTGCCACTAAAACCGCGCCGCGATATTCGCACCGCAGATTAAATTTACGCAATGTTTGAAAAACGCAAGCGAACCATCATCGGTGGCTCGGCATCACCATATGGTCGATATAGTCGTCCTCATCTTCCAGATCGTGATCGAAAGCCGTGACCTTGCCGCGAACGGAGATGCCAGCCTCGTGCACCGTTTCAGGCGAACCTGAAACAAGCGGATGCCACCAATAGAGATCCGAGCCTTCGGCAACCAGACGGTATGCACAGGTTACAGGCAGCCAGTTCACCTCATCAACGATTTCCGGTGTCAGAAAAACGCAGTCCGGCACCGTCTTCTTCCGGTTCGGGTAATCACGGCACTGGCAGCTATCCGGATTGAGCAGCGTGCAGGCTACGCTCGTCCAGTAAATCTCGTCGGTGTCGTCATCGAGCAATTTATGCAGGCAGCATTGGCCACAACCGTCACACAGGCTCTCCCACTCGCTGCGGGTGAGCTGGTTCAAGGTCTTGGTGCGCCAGAATGGTTTGTCGTTCATGATGCAGCGTATAATGGAATTATGTCGGGAATGGCATGGACAAATCGCCGCCATTTCAGAACACTTGATATCCGATCCTTATCGGGTTATTAGACCCAAGTCATCATCATGACCGTAAGCGTCTTACGTTAGGCAACGCATCAATCTGGCCGGGAACGGCAATTCGCATTGATGTTTCGTTGCGTCTTCCCCGCATAATATTCAGGAATACACATGTCTCAGTTTGAATGCGCACGCCGCAGAAAGCTGCCAGCACGCTATGCATCTATTGTGATGCCTTTCATTCTATCGATCATGATGACGTTCATCGTCTCATTGATTGCGACCGCCAAGAGCCTTGGCGCTACCCATCCCGATCTCGCATCGAGCTGGATGACTGCATGGGCTCTCTCCTGGGCGGTCGCCTTTCCGGTCCTCCTCGCCATTCTGCCCGTCGTGCGCAAAATGGTCGCCATGGTGTGCCACCCGCATTAACCTCTAAACAGAAAAAGCCGCGCATATATGCGCGGCTTTCAATTTTTCTTGCAGGTAGTTCAGCGGAAAATAGCTTCGCCCTGCTCATCCACAATCTGCCGTCCCTTGTTCAGCGCAATGCTGGCGGCATCTTCGATACCGGGGCAACGGTCGGCACGAACGAAACGATATTCCTTCGCTTCGCCACCAATCGTCTTGGAAATGACGCCGCAGACCTGATACTGCCCGCCCTCGCTATAAGGCGTTGCAATGATCAAAAAGTCCTTGTGCTCAAGGCGACCAGCCTCTTTCGGCTCTGCCGGTGTCTCAGAGGCAGAACCTCCACCGAAAAGACGCTTCAAAAAAGACATATCGCCTCCCCTTTCCGTATGTTTTGTTCGGCTTCGCTATCGAGGCCCGCTTAGCTATCGAGGAACGAACGCAGTTTACGCGAACGGCTCGGATGCTTCAGCTTGCGCAGAGCCTTCGCTTCAATCTGGCGGATACGTTCGCGGGTAACCGAGAACTGCTGACCGACTTCTTCCAGCGTGTGATCGGTGTTCATGCCGATGCCGAAGCGCATGCGCAGAACGCGTTCTTCACGCGGCGTCAGCGATGCCAGAACACGGGTCGTCGTATCGCGCAGATTGGCCTGAATGGCCGCATCGATTGGCAGAAGCGCGTTCTTGTCCTCGATGAAATCGCCTAAGTGTGAATCTTCCTCGTCGCCAACCGGCGTTTCGAGCGAGATCGGCTCCTTGGCGATCTTCAGCACCTTGCGCACTTTTTCGAGCGGCATGGCGAGCTTTTCGGCCAGTTCTTCCGGCGTCGGTTCACGGCCGATTTCATGCAGCATCTGGCGCGACGTGCGAACGATCTTGTTGATCGTTTCGATCATGTGCACCGGAATACGGATAGTGCGCGCCTGATCGGCAATCGAACGGGTGATCGCCTGACGAATCCACCAGGTCGCATAAGTCGAGAACTTGTAACCGCGGCGATACTCGAACTTGTCGACAGCTTTCATCAGGCCGATATTGCCTTCCTGAATGAGATCGAGGAACTGCAAGCCACGGTTCGTGTACTTCTTGGCAATCGAGATAACGAGACGAAGGTTGGCTTCCACCATTTCCTTCTTGGCGATGGTCGCTTCGCGTTCGCCCTTCTGCACCTGATTGACGATACGGCGGAATTCGCCGATCGAAATCGCGGTTTCGGTCGCCAGCATCTGGATTTCAGAACGCAGACGGTCGATAGCGCGCGCTTCCTTGGCTGCGAACTCTTTCCAGCCGCGGGCCGAAAGCGTACCAACGCGCTCTACCCACTTCGGGTCCAGCTCGTGACCCTGATATTCCTTCAGGAATTCCTCACGGCGCACGCCGAAGGATTCGGCCAGACGCAGCAGCTTACCTTCGTTCTGCACCAGACGCTTGTTGATGTCGTAAAGCTGTTCGACGAGCTGTTCGATACGGTTCTGGTTCAGCGACAGCGACTTCACTGCCTTGATAAGCTGATCCTTGAGTTCCTTGTAGCGACGCTCCTGGCTGGACGACAGTTCACCCGTCGCGGCCAGACGGCCCTCGACCTGCTGATCCTGCAGCTTGCGCAGCTTCTTGTAGGTGTCGGCGATGAGGTCGAGCGTTTCCATGACCTGCGGACGCAGTTCGGCTTCCATGGCCGCCAGCGACAGGTTGGCTTCGTCCTCGTCCTCTTCTTCCTCTTCCGCAGGCATGTCGCCGCCGACATTGGTAATATCGTCGTCGTCACGCGAACGGCGCTGAGGCTTGTCATCGCGGGGCTTTTCCTCTTCCACGCGCTCGATCACCGGGGCCTGTTTGGCTTCCGGACCGGCATAGGTGGTTTCGAGGTCGATGATTTCGCGCAGCAGAATGTTGGAATCGTTCAACTGGTCGCGCCAGATGATGATTGCCTGGAAGGTCAGCGGGCTTTCGCAAAGCCCGGCGATCATCGTTTCGCGGCCAGCCTCGATGCGCTTGGCGATCGCGATTTCGCCTTCACGCGACAGAAGCTCGACGGAACCCATTTCGCGCAGATACATGCGCACCGGATCGTCGGTACGGTCGGTCGGCTCTTTCTTGGTCGTCGTGGTGGCAACAGCCGTGCCGCCGGACTCGACCAGATCGTTGCTTTCTTCCGTGTCGTCGTCGCTGTTTTCTTCGCGATCGTTGTCCTGCTCGTCGTCTTCAACGACATTGATGCCCATATCGGATAGCATCGACATCGTGTCTTCGATCTGCTCAGATGTCACTTCCTCGGAAGGCAGTACAGCGTTCAGCTCGTCCATGGTGACGTAGCCGCGCTTCTTCGCGAGCTTGATCATCTTCTTGACAGCATCGTCAGAAAGGTCGAGAAGCGGACCGTCGGTGGCACCTTCGCGCTCGACTTCAGCTTCTTCGTTTTCCTTAACCTTCGTTGCCATATGTTCTTCTCCAGGCGACCCCGGTCGCTTCTAAGATATATAGAGTTCTCGGACAGTTTTGCGAGGTCGCAATCCGTCGGTTGATTCTGCGAATAGCCGATTTCCTGTTAATGGTGGATTAACCTTGCCACCGGTATCGGGCTTCATCATCTCCGATTTCTTGTGGGCAGATCAGGCGGTCGACCAGACGATGCCTTCCAGGCCATTTTTCCGGCCCGGCCCCAGCTCGCCGCCCTGCAGCCTCGGATATCACCGGTTTCTGTTCTTTTCCTTGTTCGAACTGTCGTGATTCCGTCATTTACGCCATACGTCAAGAGCGACTCACCTGATTCGCGCTTAAAAAGCGAATCATTTTGTTGTCGCAGCCTCTTCGTTGGCCAGATAGAGCACGTTTTCCGGATCGCAACCCCCGCATTTCCGGCTGTTCTCGCAGAGCTGATTCGGAAAACCGAATCAGAAACCGCCGGGCGGGCGCCCCGAAGACAGGCCAAAACCGTCGATCAGAGCTTCAGTCGCATCAGCTTTCAAAATCTGATTTTGTATATCTCTGAGACGCGCAAACAATTCGCCCGTCTCGTCTGTTTCAAGCGCGGCCTCAACGGCTCGCAGCTCCTTATGTAGTGTGCGTGCACGCTGATGCAAGTGAAGCGCCTGCCGAAGGGCCTCGCGCGCATCGTCTTCGGCCGCCAGAGCTGTCGCAGTCCAGAGTTTCGCACCCTTCACCACGAGTTCGAGCATTTCGATCTGGTTGCCATGACCGGCATTCACCAATGCACGCCGCATGGCATGGCCATCTTCCATGTGACCGGCAGCCAGCACATCCAGCATGGCCAGATGCAGCGACTTGAGGACTTCGTGTCCCAGATCGAGTGCAGCCAGCGTCTCGAAGTCCTCTTCGATCAGGCGCGGATGATTGAGAAGCGTCAGCACGATAGCCGTTTCACGCAACGGGGCATGTGATCCCGCGCCCGGCCTGCCGCCCTTTACCAGCGTCGAGCGGACAAGACTGTCGGAAAATGCAAGACGGCCATTGCCGCCAGCCGGCCCGCCGCGCCCACGTCCGCCATCATTTCTGTTATTGAAAGACGAATTGCGCTGACCACCGCCTTGATACCCCTGACGCCCCTGATGACGTCCTTGGCCGAAGAAGGCCTGTGCCCGCTCGCGCATATCCTGGCTGTAATGGCGCCGGATATCCTCATTCGCGATGCGGCTCGTTATTTCACGCAGGCGCGCTTCAAGTTCGGCCCGGCGTTCCGGCGTATCAAAAACGCCGCCCGTCGTTTCCCGTGTCCACACCATATCGACCAGCGGCTTCGCATCGCGCAAGACCACATGAAATGCCGCCGGACCTTCCGCCTTGACCAGATCATCCGGGTCCTGCCCTTCCGGCAGAAGTGCGAAGCGCAGCGACTTGCCCGGCTGCAAGGCAGGCAGTCCCAGATCGACGGCTCGATAGGCGGCGCGAAGCCCCGCCCCGTCGCCGTCGAAACACAGAACGGGCTCCGGGCTGATGCGCCAGAGAAGTTCGAGCTGCTCTTCGGTAAGCGCCGTGCCAAGCGGGGCTACCACCTGATGGATGCCTGCCTGCGCCAGCGCAATCACATCCATATAGCCTTCGACGGCAATGATCGATTTGGCAGGCTCGCCGCCTTGCGGCTGACAGGCCTTGCGCGCCCGCAACCCGTTATAGAGCACCCGCCCCTTGTGAAACAGTTCCGTTTCCGGCGAATTCAGATATTTGGCCGGAGCGTCCGCAGAAAGCGCACGCCCGCCGAAAGCGATGATCCGCCCGCGTAGATCCTCGATCGGGAACATGACACGATCACGAAAACGGTCATAGGAATCGGCAATTCCTTCACCATGCACGACAAGGCCACATGCCTCGATCTGCTCGCGGGAAACACCTTTGCCTGCCAGAAATTCCTTCAGCGCATTGCGCGATTCCGGTGCATAGCCGATGCGAAACGACTGCTGTGTCGCGGTCGAAAGTCCACGATCCCGCAGATAGGCGCGCGCCTTGGCGCCGACGGCGCTTTGCAACTGATTTTCGAAGAATTGCGCTGCCAATTCCATGACATCGTAAAGCGTGGCGCGTTGTGCCTCGCGTTTTTCCATTTCTGGATCGCGCGCTGGCATTGGAACGCCAGCCATATCGGCAACACGTTCCACCGCCTCCGGGAAACTCAGTCCTTCAAGGTCGGTCAGAAACTTGAAGTGATCGCCGGTCACGCCGCAACCGAAACAATGATAGCGGCCCTTGCGATCTTCACAATGAAAGCTCGGCGTCTTTTCGCCATGGAACGGACAGCAGGCCCAGAAGTCACCCTTCGGCGGATTGCTTTTCTTGCGGTCGAACGAAGCGCGCGTTCCTATCAGCGTCGAGATCGGGACGCGGTCTCTGATCTCATCGAGAAAGGATGGCGGAAAACGCATTACAGATTTCACTTTCAGGTCATACGGGCAGGCCGATGATACGATAATATAGATATTTGACTATATAGGCGCCCCCGCTCCGACAGTCCATCGCGCAGGCATGTCCCTCCCCGCTAATCACATGTCGCGGTCAAACAAGCGCATTGTCACAAAACTGTCATATATTCGTCATGACACTGCGGGAATGGATTGCATTTTATTGCGAACAAGCCCATATCTCTTGAAGATTTGATTAGCCGGAACATATTTTTTCTTCATTTGTTGCGTTAGCTTAATCACCTTAAGTTACAACCCTCACCTCCAACCCGAAGGGATTTTGCCGTGAATGGTTCTTTGGTCCTTTTGCATCTGGCCGGTGCAGTTGCGCTTTTGCTTTGGGCGACGCGGATGGTGCGGACCGGGGTGGAGCGTGCCTATGGCGACCGGCTGCGCAGACGCCTGCGCAACCAGATGCAGAACCCGCTGCTTTCCGTCGCCTTCGGCCTTGCCCTTGCTGTCGCCCTGCAAAGCTCGACAGCGGTCACGCTTCTCGTCGGTTCATTCGTCGGTTCAGGTTTTGTCAGCGGTGTCGCAGGCCTCATGGCCGTGCGCGGCGGCGAGCTTGGCTCCGCCCTCGTCGTCAAGATCCTGAGCTACGACCTCACGCTTCTGGTGCCGCTCTGCCTGGTCATCGGCACCGGCATCTTCATGACCACCGAGCGCCGCGACTGGCGCCAGATCGGCCGCATTCTGGTCGGTATCGGCCTTCTCATCATGTCGCTGGAAATGACCGGACAGGCCACCGAGCCGCTGCGGCAAAGCGAATTGCTGCCGGTCATCGTCGACTATCTGTCCGGCGATCCGATCACAGCCTATCTGCTAGCAGCGCTGATGACATGGCTGTTTCATTCCAGCGTTGCCGCCGTCATCCTGCTCACCACCTTTGCCTCGCGCGGGCTGATCCATCCAGAGCTTGCCGTGGTGATGGTTCTTGGCGTCAATCTGGGCTCGTCGATCATCGCCCCGATCCTGACCCGCCAGGCGCCGCCTGAAACCCGCGTCGTTCCGCTCGGCAATCTCTTGATGCGCGGTGCCGGATCGCTCATCATGCTGGTGCTTTACCAGACCTTCAAGCCCTCGGTCGCCTTCCTTGGCGCCGATCCGGTCTCGCAGGTCGTCAATGCGCATATCCTGTTCAATGTCATCGTGATGATTGCCGGCATTCCGCTTTCGGGCCTCGTGCTGCGTGCGACCGAAGCGCTGGTTAATCTCAATGCAGGCAAGGATAGCCCTGCTTCGCAGCAGCCGATCGAGATCGAACAATATAGCGCCCTTGATACCGCCGTTCTCGACCGGCCCTCGCAGGCGCTCGCCAATGCAACCCGCGAAGTGGTCGGCGTCTGCGACACGATCGAAGTCATGCTGCGGCGGATCATCGAGCTTTATGAAAAGCCCGATCAGGTGCGGATCAATGAGCTGGAAGCCCTCGATGACCGCGTGGACAAGCGCCATGCCGCGATCAAGCTTTACCTGACCCGGCTTGCAACCCATGAGATGACCGACTTCGAGTCATTGCGCATGCAGGAACTGCTGGGTGCCTGTGTGAAGCTTGAACAGGTGGGCGACATCATCGTGCGCAACATGCTGGTGCATGTTCAAAAGAAGATGGATCACAAGCTGGAATTCACCGAGGAAGGCTGGACGGAACTCAGCCATTTCCACGCCATGGTTCTGGCCAATGCGCATATGGCGTTCAACGTGATCGTTTCGCGCGATGGCCGCACGGCCCGTCAGCTCGTGCAGGAAAAGGACCGCCTGCGCGAACTGGAAAAGCAGACGAGCCTGCGCCACTTCACCCGGCTGCGTGAAGGCGCCACCCGCAGCATCGAGACGAGCACCATCCATCTCGACACCATCCGAGACCTCAAGCAGATCAACTCGCTGCTCGCCTCAATGGCCTATCCCGTCCTCGAAGAACAGGGCCTCCTCAGCGATACACGCCTCAAGACGGTCAAGCAGAGCTGACCGTCAGACCATGCGGCAGCAGGTACAACACCCGCTGCTGCATGCCGTTGAATATCAAAAGGAAATATCCGCAGCAGGGCGAACCCGCACACGGGCATTCCCAGCCTTGAAACCATTCAGCGTTTCATTGTGGTGCGCAACGATATCCGCAAATTGCAGGCTGGCAGTGTCGCCCGTCGTGTGTGCATCCCCGATCAGAGTGACGTCATAGCCGAGCGAAACGGCGCGCCGGACAGTGGTGTCGATGCAATATTGGGTCTGGCAACCACCTATAACGAGGTGCGAGATATCCTGCTGTTGCAAAAGGGTGTGAAGATCCGTCTCGTGGAACGAGTCGCAGCTCCGCTTCTCAACGAGAATATCTCCCGGTTCCAGGGCGAGTTCTTCGCGGATTTCCCATCCGGCCATGCCTTTTTCAAGCTCGTCGCCCGGACCGCCATCGTGCTGCACCATGATGGCCGGAATTCCAGCCTTATGCGCTTTCTCCCGCAAATCACGCAGTCTGATGACAATATCATCAAGGGCACGGTCGATAGCTGGTTGCCGCTCCGGCGTGCCCGTCCCGGCCACGATGTCGTTCTGAACGTCTATGACAAGCAAAGCTGTTTTCATCGGTTCACACCCGGTTTTTGATCGGTCTTTGCCATGCATAGCACAAGAAAAAGCCCCCGCCAGAGCGGGGGCTAAACAAAACGAAGGGCGGTTAAACCTTACGCTTTCACTGCAGAAGCGATTTCACGATGGCGCTGGCCTTGGTGAAATCCATCTTGCCTGCATAGCGTTCCTTCAGGACAGCCATGCACTTGCCCATGTCACGGAGACCCTGGGCACCGATTTCAGCGATCACATCCGCGCAGGCCTGCTTGATCTCATCTTCGGTCATCTGCTGTGGCAGAAACTCGGTAATGATCGTGATTTCCTCGCGCTCGGCTTCAGCAAGCTCAAGGCGGCTGCCTTCTTCATAGATGCGAGCGGATTCTTCGCGCTGCTTCACCATCTTGCCGAGAATGCCCAGCAATTCTTCATCCCCGACCGGGTCCTTGCCAGCGGTACGGTTGGCGATATCTCGGTCCTTTACCGCAGCCAGAATAAGGCGCAGCGTCGACGTGCGACGCTTCTCCTGTGCTTTCAGCGCGGTTGTGAGGGCCTGGGAAATCTCCTGGCGAAGCATAACGTCTCTCCTGACGGTGTTTGTTCTGTGTTGTTCGTTTCGTGCATCTATACAGCAAGCGCATAGAAACGCCGAGCTGTCCGAACCACCATCCCGTGAAATAATAATACGACGATTATCATCATTATTTCAGGAAAGCATGGCTTCGGACGATTGACCCGGCCTTCAAGTTTCTCTATTGCTCAAGGCTTAGCAGGACATCGGCACGTGCTCGCGGCGGGAGGTTTAAATCCCCGCTGCCTTTTGGCGCATATATGACCCTTGACGCTTCATCTTTCAAGCCATCCGCCCGTAACGGCACTGTGGCTGGTTGAAACACGGATGCGTGTCGCCTAAAGCATGCCGCCCAAAAGTGGGAACCGGTTTTGGGACAACGGCATGCACGAAAACAAACAGTTAGGGTGTCGATTTGATTCCATCAGTTCGACGCACTAACTGGTAACGAAATAACAGCACACGCTGGCGCGCGGCTAACGAAACAGGAGTGCAGACCATGACAGAGACCACACCGAAAACAGCACCCTGGACTGTTGAAAAGCGAACCGCCGTCCTCGTACTGGCCGATGGAACAGTGATCGAAGGCAAGGGCCTCGGCGCAATCGGTGCGATCGAAGCCGAAGTCGTGTTCAACACAGCCCTGACCGGTTACGAAGAAATCCTGACCGATCCGTCCTATGCCGGACAGATCGTGACCTTCACCTTCCCGCATATCGGCAATGTCGGCACCAATGCCGAAGACATTGAAGACCTGACGCCAGCCAATCGCCACGGCGCGGTCGGCGCGATCTTCAAGGCTGACATCACGTCACCGTCGAATTTCCGCGCAACAGAAGATCTGGATGCCTGGCTGAAGCATCGCGGCATCATTGCGCTCGCCGGTATCGATACGCGTGCGCTCACCTCGCTTATCCGCGAGCGCGGCGCGCAGAACGCGGTCATCGCGCATGATCCGAGCGGCAAGTTCGATCTCGACGCCCTCAAGGCGCGCGCTGCCGCATGGGGCGGCCTGGAAAATCTCGATCTTGCCAAGGACGTCACCATCGGCCAGAGCCTCACATGGAAGGAAACGCCATGGACACTCGCAGACGGCTATGGTGAACAGGGTGCCCCGGACTATCACGTGGTCGCGCTCGACTTCGGCGTGAAGCGCAACATTCTGCGCCTGCTCACCGGCCTCGGCGCAAAGGTTACCGTGCTGCCCGCAACGGCGACGGCTGAAGACGTTCTGGCCCACAACCCGGATGGCGTCTTCCTGTCCAACGGTCCCGGCGATCCGGCAGCAACGGGTGAATATGCCGTGCCGACCATCAAGAAGCTCGTCGAAACCGACCTTCCGGTCTTCGGCATCTGCCTCGGCCACCAGATGCTGGCGCTCGCGCTTGGCGGACGCACCGAGAAAATGCATCAGGGCCATCACGGCGCCAACCATCCGGTGAAGGACTACACGACGGGCAAAGTCGAGATCGTGTCGATGAACCACGGCTTCGCAGTTGATTCAGATTCGCTGCCGGAAAATGTCGAGGAAACGCATGTGTCGCTCTTCGACGGCACCAATTGCGGTCTGCGCGTTGTCGGCAAGCCGGTGTTCTCCGTGCAGCACCATCCGGAAGCATCGCCCGGCCCACAGGATTCGCACTATCTGTTCCGCCGCTTCATCAACCTGATCCGCGAAAAGAAGGGCGAAACGCCGCTTCCCGAGCGCGAACAGGCTGCATAAATCCGCCGCATGAGTTATCAAAGTAAAAGGCCGGAGTGAAAACTCCGGCCTTTTCGTTTTCCGTATCGATCAAACCTCTGACAGCTTGGCTGACGGCATGGGCCGCACTCGCGCCACCACGATGACCAGCGCCAGAAAGACCAGCCCCGCACCAACGGCATAGGGCATGCCCGCAAAGACGAACGGGGCATTCATGCCGGTGAACACGGCGAAAAGCTGCGTAAAGATAAGCGGACCGATGATGGTCGTGATGCTCGACACGCTTGTCAGCGCGCCCTGCAACTCGCCTTGCGCCGACGGAGGAACCTTGCCCGCCGCAATACTGCGCAGCGGCGGATCGGCCAAGCCTTCCAGCGCCGTCAGGAAGATGACGGCATAGACCATCCAGCCTTCCCATGCGATAGCGTAGCCGATCATGCCCAGACAGGAGAACAGCACACCCGTGATCGCCGTGCGCCGCTCGCCGAGCACTGGCAGAACCCGTGGCAGAACCAGCGCCATCACGAATGCGGCCCCGACACCGAAGAGCCCGAGCGACAAGCCGATCTGGGCTTCGCTCCAGTTATAGCGATAAGCACCGACGAAGGACCAGACGGACGGATAGACGGCGTGGGCCAACCAGAACAGGAAGAAGACCAGCACTACCCAGCCGATGCCGGGATAGTTTCGCATCTGCTTGAGCGCGCCAAGCGGATTGGCCCGGGCAATCTGGAACGTGCGTCGGTTTTCGCGCTTCAAAGTCTCCGGCAACAGGAAATAAGCCAGAATGAAGTTGATGAACGACAGAAACGCCGCTCCATAAAACGGAACGCGCGGACCGAATTCACCCAGCAAACCGCCCAGAACCGGACCGAGTGCAAAGCCGACACCGAAGGCGATGCCGATCAGGCCGAAATTACGGGCACGATTGCTGTCATCGCTAACATCGGCGATGTAGGCGGAGGCGGTCGCGAAGCTTGCTCCGCTGATCCCCGCCAGCACACGGCCGACAAACAGCATCCAGTAGGAGACTGCGAGCGCGCAGATCAGGTTGTCGAGCGCGAAGGTGAAGATCGAGGCCAGCAGAACCGGGCGCCGCCCAAAACGGTCGCTCAGATTGCCGATCATCGGCGCGAACAGAAACTGCATCCCGGCATAGACCAGCAAGAGCCAGCCGCCATCGACGGCAGCGGTGCTGATATCCGCGCCGGTCAGCTCTTCGAGAAAAGTGGGCAGAACCGGCATGATGATCGCAATGCCGATAATGTCGAGAAACAGTGTCATAAAGACGAGTAACAAGCCCCGCCGTACAAACTGGGGATCATGCATGGGACACCTGAAATATGCTCCACGACAAAAAGGGTGGAACATTCATAAATTGTGTTGATTGGAGAACTCGCGCGCCATCGTCGCTCAAAATTGAACGTCACGCTTGCAAATCGGAAAAGGCCGCGCCGGTGCGAAAGCATTTATCTGGAAAATTATTTCACGACAAGACGAATATTGCCGGGTTTGGCCAAAAAGAACGGGTGCTTTCCCTGTATAAAGAAAAAGGCGGTCGAAACCGCCTTTTCTAAAATGTTGCAGGCACTTTAAACATCGCCGCTGAACGTATCGCAGGATTCCAGCTTGCCACTATCGAAGCCGCGCTGGAACCACTTGGCGCGCTGAGCAGAAGTGCCGTGGTTGAAACTCTCCGGCACGACATAGCCCTGGCTGCGCTTTTGCAGCGTATCGTCACCGATCTGATGTGCTGCATTGAGCGCCTCTTCAAGGTCGCCTGTCTCAAGAATACCCTTCTGCTCCGTGTAATATCCCCACACACCGGCAAAGCAATCGGCCTGGAGCTCAACGCGAACCGACATCTGGTTGGCCTGCGCTTCACTCATCTGCTGACGCATCTGGTTGAACTTGGGCAGAATGCCAAGAAGGTTCTGGACATGGTGACCGACCTCATGCGCAAGGACATAGGCCTGCGCGAAATCACCGGACGCGCCGAAGCGGTTTGCCAGTTCCTTATAGAAGCTCAGATCGATGTAGAGCTTACGGTCACCGGGGCAATAAAACGGACCGGACGCTGCAGAAGCAAAGCCGCAAGCCGAACGAACCTGTCCAGAGAATAGCACCATTGTCGGCGGTGTGTAAGTTTGGCCGCGGGATTGGAAAATGCCGCTCCAGACGTCTTCCGTCTCAGCCAGCACCGTGCGGGCAAATTGCGTCGTCTCGTCATTGGCAACGTTGCCGCCCTCGGCAACTGTCCGTCCGGATTGGCCGGCCTGCTGCGTCACGCTCGGCCCCATACTGCCATCACCGAACAGGATCGGCAGCGGATCGATGCCAACCGCACGCAGCACGAAGAACATCACCACAAGGATGAGAATGCCGGAAATTCCCCCGCCGCGCACGATGCGGAAGCCGGGACCGCCAAGGCCACCACCGCGACCGAAGCCGCCGCCTACGCCTCCACCCTGTTCTCCGCGCACATCTTCTACATTGTCGCTTTGTCTACGGCCTTGCCAGCGCATTGACCAACTCCCCTGCACCGTGCCGCTCTCAACGAAGCAGCACCAAACTATATATGCAATTGTCGCATAAAGAGTTGGCACGGCAACATAAAAAGTAAATGGCAGTGTCAATCACAAACGGAGACTCTTTCGCAATAGTTTGGGCACAAGAAAGCTCTTTCTATTGCGATAGATAAAAACTGCCGCAACAAGCACCATCAGAAGACATACCATGAGAAACGGCGATCTTAAGCCATAGGGAAAAGCGACTTCATTCATGATGCGCCCCGGCATGAACGCAAAGCCCCCCGCCCCAAGAATACCGCCGAGATAAATGCTTCTGATGATTTTACGATGAGACTCGATCTGCCCCGTTCGGGCTGCGGCGACAGCGCGCCCGCAACCCAACAGCACCAGTATCGAAAGAATATGTATCGGACCGAATCCGCCGACGAGGTTGATCTTGTGAATGAAGAAACTGGATAATGCAGTTGTAATCATCAGGACCATCCATAGTCGCCCAAGCACCTTGTGCAGCGTGGTGCCTTTGCAACGCATGAAAATAACAAGTCCGATAACCGCAGCAGCCACGACAGTCGCAACATGAATTTGAATGGCAAGCGGTGCATGAAGAAGCGGTTCGAAGTTCATCGCAGGGTTCCTGTTGAATTTCCCATCGCTTTCAACAAGACTGCACCCGGCTCAATCGAAACGGCGTCAAATGCAGGAAAACTACGTGACCGGCGACCTGTTGCAATTCGCGCTTCGCGAACTGGCGACCATTATTCGGGCGCCGCGTCTGTGGGGCACCTTCATTGTTGTTGTCCTGATCTTCACTATTACGGGTCCGTTCGGAACAGACCAGTCCATGCCGGTGGCGGTTCGCTTCTTTTACTGGCTCTCCGTGCAGTTTGCCGGATGGTCTACGGCAATCGTGTTGTCCGTTCTGGCTGATGCCTTTCTGGAACCTGTCGCCAGACACGCCTTCGCCCGCATGATGATCGGGGCGGCCGCAGCAGCTCTGCCGATCGGGCTCTGGATTGCGTTCATCGACTGGGGTTTCTCTGGCAGAACGCCCACAATTGCCGCCATCCTCGCCAATGCCGTTATCGCGTTGCCACTCAGCGCCCTGTTCTGCATTCTGGCCTATATGACGCTACGCCGTGATCTGGAAGCCGCACCGAGAAATGTTTCCGACACGCCACCACCATTGCTGGCCCGACTGAACCCGAGCAATCGGGGTGCGATCCTGCGTCTCTCCGCCGAGGATCACTACACGCGGGTTGTCACCAGCCGGGGGCAGGAACTCATCCTTCTCCGCTTTTCGGATGCCGTGAAAGAGGTCGGCACCACGAGCGGGCTTCAGATTCATCGTTCGCACTGGATTGCCGACCGCCATGTTGCCGAATTGCGCAAAACCAATGGCAGTTTCAGCCTGCTGACGAACGACGGCTCCGTGCTGCCGATCAGCCGCGCGAGCCAGAAATCTACGCGCGAACGGTTTGGTTCGGTTATAACATCCATCGAGAAAGTCCGCGGCAGGCAAGAATTTTCGTGAATGCCCGCACTTTCTTTGAAATAAAACGATTTGTGGGGTTCCGCTTTCGGAATCGATTGCCTATAAGGCCCGCTTAGCCCACAGAATTCATACGCTGCCAACCCGCCGGTAAACCGTGCGGGCTTTTCTGGCAGGCTAAACACAGGATGAGCCCATGCCGAAACGTACAGATATCAAATCGATCCTGATTATCGGCGCGGGCCCCATTGTCATCGGCCAGGCTTGCGAATTCGACTATTCGGGCACACAGGCCTGCAAGGCGTTGAAAGAGGAAGGCTACCGCATCATCCTCGTCAACTCCAACCCGGCCACGATCATGACTGATCCCGATCTGGCGGACGCGACCTATATCGAGCCGATCACGCCGGAAGTCGTCGCCAAGATTATCGCCAAGGAACGCCCCGACGCACTCTTGCCAACCATGGGCGGCCAGACCGCACTGAACACCGCATTGTCGCTGCGCCGCATGGGCGTTCTGGAGCGCTACAATGTGGAGATGATCGGCGCCAATGCCGAAGCCATCGACAAGGCGGAAGATCGCGCGCTCTTCCGTGAAGCCATGGAAAAGATCGGTCTCGACACGCCGGAGTCCAGGCTCGCAAACGCCACCGAAATCAAGGACGAAGACCGCAAGCGCCACGAAGCCAAGCGCGCCGAAGTCAAGGCTCAGTATTCGGGTGATGAGCTGGACAAGGCCCTCGACAAGCTTGAAACCGAATGGCAGCTCGGCGAAGTTGACCGCAAACAACGCTACATGACCCACGCGCTGGCCAAGGCCGCGCAGGCGCTCGACGTGGTCGGCCTTCCAGCCATCATCCGCCCCAGCTTCACGCTCGGCGGCACCGGCGGCGGCATCGCCTATAACCGTCAGGAATTCTTCGAAATCATCGAACGCGGTCTGGATGCGTCTCCGACGACCGAAGTTCTGATCGAAGAGTCGGTTCTGGGTTGGAAAGAATATGAAATGGAAGTCGTCCGCGACAAGGCGGACAACTGCATCATCATCTGCTCGATCGAAAACCTCGATCCGATGGGCGTGCACACCGGCGACTCGATCACCGTTGCACCGGCGCTGACGCTGACCGACAAAGAATACCAGATCATGCGTAACGCCTCGATTGCGGTACTGCGCGAGATCGGCGTCGAAACCGGCGGCTCCAACGTGCAGTTCGCGATCAACCCGGCCAATGGCCGCATGATCGTCATCGAAATGAACCCGCGCGTCTCGCGTTCTTCGGCGCTGGCTTCCAAGGCAACCGGCTTCCCGATTGCCAAGGTTGCGGCCAAGCTTGCCGTCGGCTACACGCTGGATGAACTCGACAACGACATCACCGGCGGCGCAACGCCTGCCTCGTTCGAACCGTCGATTGACTATGTCGTCACCAAGATCCCGCGCTTCGCATTCGAAAAATTCCCTGGCTCCTCGCCGATCCTGACCACCGCCATGAAGTCGGTCGGTGAAGTCATGGCCATCGGTCGTACCTTCCAGGAAAGCTTGCAGAAGGCGCTTCGTGGTCTTGAAACCGGCCTGACGGGTCTTGACGAAATCGCCATTCCGAACATCGAGGAAGGCGACGAGAAGAATGCGATCCGTGCGGCCATCGGCACGCCGACGCCGGATCGTCTGCGCATGGTCGCACAGGCAATGCGCCTTGGCCTGACCACCGAGCAGGTGCACGATGCATCCAAGATCGATCCGTGGTTCCTCGAGCAGATCGAAGCCATTGTGAAGACCGAAGAGCGCATCCGCGAGCACGGCCTGCCGCAGGACGCTGAAAACCTGCGTATGCTGAAAGCCATGGGCTTCTCCGATGCGCGCCTCGCAAGCCTGACGGGCAAGGACGCGGAAGACGTGGCCAAGCTACGCGCCGATCTCGACGTGCATCCGGTCTACAAGCGCATCGACACCTGCGCCGCGGAATTCGCTTCGCCGACCGCCTACATGTACTCGACTTATGAAACGCCATTCGTCGGCCAGCCGCGTTCGGAAGCTGAAGTCTCAGATCGCAAGAAGGTCGTCATCCTCGGCGGTGGCCCGAACCGTATCGGTCAGGGCATCGAGTTCGATTATTGCTGCTGCCATGCGGCTTTCGCGCTCAATGATGCCGATTACGAAGCCATCATGATTAACTGCAACCCGGAAACGGTTTCAACCGACTATGATACGTCGGACCGCCTCTATTTCGAGCCGCTAACGGCGGAAGATGTGCTGGAAATCCTGCGCGTCGAAAAGGAAAAGGGCACGCTGCACGGCGTCATCGTCCAGTTCGGCGGACAGACCCCGCTCAAGCTCGCGACAGCACTGGAAAAGGCGGGCATCCCGATCCTTGGCACCTCGCCGGATGCCATCGACCTTGCGGAAGATCGCGACCGCTTCCAGAAGCTTTTGATCAAGCTCGATCTCAACCAGCCGAAGAACGGCATTGCCTATTCGGTTGAACAGGCCCGCCTCATTGCGGCTGACCTCGGTTTCCCGCTGGTTGTTCGCCCGTCTTATGTTCTGGGTGGCCGCGCCATGCAGATCATCACCGACGAACGTTCCTTGCAGAACTATCTGCTCGACACCGTACCGGAGCTGGTGCCGGAAGACATCAAGGCGAAGTACCCGAACGACAAGACAGGCCAGATCAACACGCTGCTCGGCAAGAATCCGCTTCTCTTCGACACCTACCTGACGCAGGCCATCGAAGTGGACGTAGACTGCCTGTGCGACGGCAAGGACAGCTATGTTTCCGGCATCATGGAGCACATCGAAGAAGCCGGCATCCATTCGGGTGACTCGGCTTGCTCGCTGCCTGTCCACACGCTTTCGCCAGAAATCGTTGCTGAACTGGAACGCCAGACTGCGGCGCTCGCCAAAGCGCTCAATGTCGGCGGTTTGATGAACGTACAGTTTGCCATCAAGGATGATGAAATCTTCATCCTTGAAGTCAATCCACGCGCATCGCGGACGGTTCCATTCGTCGCCAAGACCATCGGCACGCCGATTGCCAAGGTTGCAGCGCGCATCATGGCCGGTGAAAGCCTGGAAGACGCACTCAACGCCTATGGCGGCAAACCGGAAACCTCCAAGCGTCCGCATATCGCGGTCAAGGAAGCTGTGTTCCCGTTTGCCCGCTTCCCCGGCGTCGACACGCTGCTCGGACCAGAAATGCGGTCCACCGGCGAAGTCATGGGCCTGGACTACGACTATGCGCTGGCCTTCGCCAAGGCGCAGCTCGGTGCAGGCGTTGAACTGCCGCGTGAAGGTACTGTTTTCGTTTCGGTTCGTGACGAAGACAAGGAACGCGTGCTGGGTGCAGTCCGCAAGCTTGCAAGCATCGGCTTCAAGGTGATGGCAACCGGCGGAACGCAGAAGTTCCTCGAAGCCAACGGCGTCGAATCGACCAAGATCAACAAGGTCATCGAAGGCCGTCCGCACGTGGAGGATGCGATCCGCAATCGCCAGATCCATCTTGTCTTCAATACGACCGACAGCGCCAGCGCGGTTTCCGATAGCAAGTCGATCCGCCGTGCAACGCTGATGCAAAAACTGCCTTACTACACGACCATGGCCGGAGCGGAATCTGCTGCCGAAGCCATCGCGGCGCTCAAGGCAGGATCGCTGGAAGTGCGCCCGCTTCAGGATTACTTCCGCTGATCGCAAGGGCATAAAAGTAAAAAAGCCGCCGGTCACCCCGGCGGCTTTTTCTATGCCGTTTTCAGGGCTGGAAGCTCCAGAGGTTTTCCGGAAGGGTCGTCTTCGAGATTGACCTGCTGCGTGAAAAGACCGTCATGCAGATGCGGCTTGCCGAGATGAATGACGGCAGCGTCTTTCAGTTCGCTGTTCAGCATGTCGCGAATCCGGTCGTAGGCTTCGGCATCAAGGCCATCAAGCGCGCCATCGATGACGATCCACTCCGGCTTCTGCAGGATCAGACGGGCGAAGGCGATGCATTGGCGCTCATCGTCCGTCAGCACGCGATCCCAGCGCGCAACGCGGTCGAGGCTCGTGGAAAGCCGCTCGAGCCCGGCCCGCCGCAGAACATTTTCCACGTCTTCTTCGGAAAACTTCTTGATATCGAGCGGATAAACGATCACGCCCTTGAGGTTGCCCGGCGGAAAATAAGGCGCGCGCGGCATGAAGGCGACACCATCGCCGACCGGCATCCCGATCCGCCCCTCGCCCCATGGCCAAAGCCCGCCCAATGCGCGGAACAACAACGTTCTTTGCGTCTCGGTTCCGCCCGTGACGAGCACCCGCTCGCCGGGCTTGACCGAAAAGGCCTTGCGGGAAAGTTTCAGGCACTGATCGGGCGCGGCGATGGAAACATCATCCAGTGTCAGCCTGTCATTATCGTTCGTGGCAAGATCGATCTGCCGGTCCAGATGACCGAGCTCGTCCATACGCAACACCGCCTGACGGAAGCTTGCGACACGCAGCAATGTCGCCCGCCAGTCCGCAATCGCCCCGAAATTGTCGACGAACCAGCGCAGCGAATTGTGCACCTGCGTAAACGCGCCGACTGCCATCATCAGCCCGCCGAAGGTCAGTCCTCCGGAGAAATAGACCGGCGCCGCAACGAGAATAGGGGCGACGATGGTGAGCCAGCCGTAACCGGCGGTCACCCAGGTCAATCGCGTGGTCGCAAAGACGATCTTGCGAATAGCAGCCAGAACCGCATCGATATCCAGATCGAGGCGGCGTCTCTCATCCCCTTCGCCGCGCGACAGGGTGATGGCGTCCACGTGCTCATTGACCCGCATCAGCGATGCGCGGAAATCAGCTTCGCGCGCATAGCGATTGGCGTTGATGTTGACCAGACTGCGCCCGACGATCCATGTCAGCCATGAGGCCGAAGCCGCGTAGATGATGACAGCCCAGACCATGTAACCGGGGATTGAGAAACTGTAGCCCGCGACATGAAACACGAAGCCGCTCGACAGCGACCACAGAACGCCGACAAAACTCACCAGAATGACGGTCGACTGGAGGAGATTGATCCCGAGATTGCACGAGGTTTCCGCGAGGTGACGTGCGTCTTCATGCAGACGCTGATCGGGATTGATGCCGATCTCGCCCGCATTGGCGAGACGAAACGCCCGGCCCGGCACAAGCCATTGTCCCACCAGATCACGCGCCAGCCCCTCGCGCATCTTGAGCGCAAACATCTGGTTGAGCCAGGTTTGCGATACATTGAGCACAAGCAGGCTGCCCGCAATCCCGAAGAAGACCATCAGTTGATGGAAGAAAGCCTGCAAATCCCGACGGGAGAGTGCGTCGTAGAAGGGTTCATTCCAGCGATTGATGGCGACCTGTCCGACGGCGATCAGCACGACGAGAACGAAAATTCCGGTTCCGAGCGTAATCAGCGTGTTGCGCACAGGCGAGGCCAGAAAAGCCCCTACCATCATCGACACCTGAGAGAAGAGATCGGTTCCGTCGCGTGAGGGAGTGCCGCCGATCAGCTTGGCCGAACTTTTGCGCAGGCGCTCGGTGACACTGCGTCTGGGCTTTCTGCGGCGACGCTCTTTTTTAGGCGCGCTCTGCTTCGTCTTGTCCTTGTCTGGTTCAGACGTCATGTCCTGCCTCGCTGCCCATCCGCCCGTTCAATTTTGCAGATATGTTTGCAACATGCTGAATATCTACGTCACGTGGAAGTCAAAGATAGGAGATCAGCACGCTTTTCCCGCAAACCATCCATGATGGCCCACAACAATATGCGGGTTTTACCGCAAATCATTCGTTGCAATTATGGCCTGAACGCGAACCCCGCCGGAAACATTCCATGACTGTCACAACCCTGCCCATCGACAAAGTACTCATTTACGCCACGTGGAACGATCGCCTTCTGGTTTTTGAAGAACCCGATTTTCCTGAAACACCGCTTCAAGTGCCGGGCGGCACGGTCGATCCGGGAGAAGATATTCTCGCCGCCGCCTATCGCGAATTCGCCGAGGAAACCGGTCTTCTTTATGACGAAGGGATGCTCCATCTCGAAACCGTCGATTACAACTATCCCGAACAGGGGCAGACAGAGTCTCACCGCCGCCACTGCTTCCATCTGCGATTGAAAAGCCCCACGCCTGAAACCTGGGATCACCATGAAATGTCGCCTTGCGACGGAAGTGCTCCGATTCTGTTCCGGCTGTTCTGGCTCGACCGATCGAGCGCGCGAAACCAGTTGGGACTCGGAATGGCAAAAAGCCTGAATAAAATCAATTTCTAGATCCTGTCCCGGAAAGCATGGAATAGTTTTCGGACAAGATGCGTATCAAAACAGGACAGCGAAAGCTGTCGACCCGGCCTAATCAGATCAAAACGCTTTAGCTGGCAACGTAGCTGACTTGTATTGGTCAAATTTGTCGCATATAGTTAGTGCATCGATTTTTCGGTCAAGTGACTTTGCGACCCGTGCGGCCCGCCGTGCTTCCTGACGATCTCCTGTCCATAAATTCGATTCACAGGGACGTATGTGAAGCATACGGACTACTCTACTACTAATGTTACAAAGGAATTTCCCATGGCTACGGGAACAGTTAAGTGGTTCAACACGACCAAGGGCTTCGGCTTCATCCAGCCTGATCAGGGCGGCACGGACGTATTCGTCCACATTTCCGCTGTTCAGCGCGCTGGTCTGGCCACGCTCGATGAAGGCCAGAAGGTCACGTACGAAATCGTACAGGACCGTCGTTCGGGCCGTTCGTCTGCCGACAACCTCGTCGCAGCATAAGTTTTGCCGCTAGGCAAAGAAAAGGCGGGTCCTCGGGCCCGCCTTTTTTGTTTGTCCGCTTTTTGCTCAGACCTTTGCCATCGCGCTCGCGCCCAGAATAAGCGCCGCAATCAGCGCGGCCACGGTGCGGACATGATTCCATATGGTCCAGTCGCGCACATAAGCCAGCCAGACCTCCGCCGATGCGGCATCATTGGCATCCATCGCCGCAAGCTGGTCGTTCAGCGGCACATTCAAAACCATCGTGACGCCGATAGTGCCAACAAGATAAACGGCAGCGCCGATCATCGCCCATTTCGACAGGCTTCCGATGCCCATCAAGCCCAGAACGATAATCACCAGGCACAACAGCGCCGTCCCAAAGAACATGGCAAAAAACGTACCGTTGATGACAGTGATATTAATCGACTGCATCGCTGTTATGCCTGCATTGGCCGGAATGCGTGCCAGTGCGGCCATCACAAAGCTTGAGAACGCATAGAAGATGCCGCCTGTAATGGCGCTACCCCACGCCGTCAGTAGCACAAGCAGTTGAAAACTCATTGTCATGATCGTCCCTCCCATATGCCCTCATCGGCAGCCTTGCGGGCAAAATCCGCAAACCGGCGCGGCTTTCGTCCGAGAGCTTCCTCCACGCCATGTGCCACATTGGCATTGCGGCCATCGAAAAGCTCGGTGAAAAGATAGCGCAAGAGCGTAATGACATCTTCAGGCAATGCCTGCTCGCGCAGCACCACCTCATATTCAGCGAACGAAACCGGGTGAAATGACAATTCCCGGCCTGTAGCCTTGGCAATCTGGCTTACCGCCTCGTTGAAACTGAACAGTTCCGGGCCGGTCAGTTCATAGAGCCTATTACGGTGGCCGGGTTCCGTAAGAGCGGCAACCGCAACATCGGCAATATCGTCGGCATCGATGAACGGCTCTTTCGTCCCTGCGACAGGCAAGGTCAGCGAGCCGGAAAGCAACTCGTCCCGCATGTAATTCTCGCTGAAATTCTGCATGAACCAGCTAGCGCGCAGCACGGTCCAGTCCAGCCCGGAAGCTTGCAGAACCTGTTCCGCAGCTTCCGCCTCTTCCTCGCCGCGCCCGGAGAGAAGCACGATATGCTTCACACTTGCCTTCTTCGCCGCCGAAAGAAATGCGCGGATGACATCCACGGCACCGGGCAAAGCCAGATCCGGCTGATATGTGACATAGGCGCCAGTAATGCCTTCAAGCGCTGCAGCCCAGGTGGACTGGTTGTTCCAGTCAAAGGGAACTTCGGTGCTTCGCGATACGGCGCGAACAGGCAACCCCTTCTCCAGCAGCTTCTCCGCGACGCGCCTACCGGTTTTGCCGGTAGCACCAATCACCAGATAACGGTCATTCCGATCCATACTCATTCTTCATCTCCCAAAATATGAGTAACCCTCATATTTGCAATATGTGAGCAATCCTCATATTCTGTCAAGAGCGAAAAATGTGAGTCGATCATGAAGCAGAATTCCGCCAAGCAAGCAGAGACAATCAGCGCGCCGATCCTGCGTCGTACGCCCAGTCAGAGCCGCGCGCAGGAGAAGATCCGCCGCATCGCCGAATGCGCCACGGCGCTGATCGCCGCTAAAGGCAGCGACAGCCTCAAGATGAGCGAGATCGCCCAACAGGCCGGTATTTCGATTGGTGCGCTTTATCAGTATTTCCCCGATAAAAGCGCCCTGATCCGCTACCTGTTTGAAAGCTGCAACGCACAATCGCGCCAATGCATCGCGGAAGGACTTGCGGCGGCCAATTCAGCCGACGAGCTGATTGTCGCGTTCAACGCACTGATCGATGAGTATCTGGCCCTGATGCGGCTGGAACCGGCAATGCGCGACATATGGTCGGCCACACAAACCGACAAATCACTGTCAAAGCTGGAGATTGCCGAAAGCAGGCAGAACGGGCAACTGCTGGCCGATACGATCCGCCGAATCGCCCCCGACAAAGAGCCGGCACTACTGGACGAGTCCGCTTTCCTGCTGATGCATTTTGGCGAATCCGCCATGCGCATCGCAGTCGAGGTTCCGGAGGATGAATGCGATGCACTGATAACGGCCTACAAAGTCATGGCCACGCGCAGTTTGCACGACCTGATGGCGGGATAGAGCCCAACATCGCCCGATCCAATCAGTTTCCTTGCGTTAATATGTCAGCATTGCTGATCGATCTGTTCGTTTCGGCAACACATTTTCGCGAAATCAAGCAATTGCCGATGAAATCACAATCCATCTGTTGCGCTTCCCGCGCCGATGCGACATAGAAAACGCGCAAAACCGGACGCGCCCGGTGCCGGTTAACAGAGCCTGCCATCTATGGAGATCTATCATGGCATTTCTCGCCGACGCCCTTTCTCGTGTAAAGCCATCTGCGACCATCGCGGTCAGCCAGAAAGCACGTGAACTGAAAGCCAAGGGCAAGGACGTGATTGGTCTCGGTGCGGGCGAGCCCGACTTCGACACGCCCACAAATATCAAGCAGGCTGCCATCGACGCGATCAATCGCGGCGAAACAAAGTACACGCCCGTTGCCGGTATTCCTGAACTGCGTCAGGCCATCGTTGATAAGTTCAAGCGTGAAAACGGCCTCGATTACAAGCCGGAACAGGTTATCGTCGGCACCGGCGGCAAGCAGATCCTGTTCAACGCCTTCATGGCGACGCTGAACCCCGGCGACGAAGTCATCGTGCCCGCCCCTTACTGGGTCAGCTATCCAGAAATGGTAGCGATCAACGGTGGCAACCCGGTTTTCATCAACACCAAGATCGAAGACAACTTCAAGCTGACCGCCGCCGATCTGGAAAAGGCCATCACGCCGAAGACCAAGTGGCTGATCTTCAACTCACCGTCGAACCCGACCGGCGCGGCTTACACGGAAGCAGAACTCAAGTCCCTGACCGACGTTCTGGTTCGTCATCCGCAGGTCTGGATCCTGACCGACGACATGTATGAGCATCTGGTCTATGGCGATTTCGTCTTCACGACGCCCGCTCAGGTCGAGCCTTCGCTTTATGACCGCACGCTCACCATGAATGGCGTGTCGAAGGCCTATGCCATGACCGGCTGGCGCATCGGCTATGCAGCAGGACCGTTGCAGCTCATCAAGGCCATGGATATGGTTCAAGGTCAGCAGACCTCGGGCGCCTGCTCCATCGCACAGTGGGCCGCAGTCGAAGCACTCAACGGCACCCAGGATTTCATCCCGGAAAACAAGAAGATCTTCCAGGCCCGTCGCGATCTGGTCGTATCGATGCTGAACCAGGCCAAAGGCATCAAGTGCCCGACGCCGGAAGGTGCTTTCTACGTCTATCCGTCCTGCGCTGACCTGATCGGCAAGAAGACGGAAGCTGGCAAGGTCATCGAGACAGACGAAGACTTCGTCACCGAGCTGCTCGAAGCCGAAGGCGTCGCCGTTGTTCACGGTTCGGCATTCGGACTTGGACCGAACTTCCGTATTTCCTATGCAACGTCGGATACGCTGCTCGAAGAAGCCTGCACCCGCATCCAGCGCTTCTGCGCAAGCCTGCGCTAAACACTTCAACCACAGAATGACCAAGGGGCCGAAAGGCCCCTTTTTCATATCCAGATTTCGGGACGACTTGCGCTCTGGCGAAAAGCCAAAAAAAAAGCCAGACAAATGTCTGGCTTTGAGTTTTGAAGGTGCCTTTGAGGCAAACCTCCAGAGGGGAACACTCAGCCTGCGCAAATGGGAGGAGGAAACGCAGCGCTGAGATGATCTTTATATGCCTCGTGCACATTGTTTTTGCAATGCGGCTTTATCGCAATGCAGCTATGCGTTTTACGCATGACTAGATTCAATGTAAAAACTAAATGAAAACAATAGTTTAAAAGCATTCGAACTACTTCGTAATATTATAATGTGCAGATCGGCCGCCTAAAGGATGAGCATCGGCAAAAATGCGATGCCTCCAAAATTGGCAAATCACCTTCCCTGAGTCGCCCAAAGCAGATGTCATGCAACTGTCACTGCAGTGCAGCGGGCCTGTCACACAACGAGCCTAAAAGCCCCGGCAAGACGCCGCGCATGACGCGTCTGGCGGATGAGCAGCGCTTGAAAAACCGCGGCGATAATTGACAGACCCGAGAAGGAGCGTACCCGTGCGGATCGTTCAGATTACAGATACCCATCTCAGCCCCATCAAGCCGCACTTCAATCGCAACTGGGAACCGCTCGTTGCCTGGATCGATCAGCAAAAGCCCGATCTCATCATCCACACTGGCGACCTGACGGTTGATGGCGCCGATGTGGAGGCGGATCTTCTGTTCTGCCGTGCCTGCCTGAACGATCTTCCAGCACGCGTTCTCAGCCTTCCGGGCAACCACGATATCGGCCATCTTCCCGAAAGCCATCAGCCGGTCAATGCGCAACGCCTGATGCGCTGGCGCCGTCATGTTGGTCCGGATCGCTGGGCGGAAAATTTCGGCGACTGGCGCATTGTCGGCCTCAACAGCCTGATTATCGGATCGGGTGAAGCCGAAGAAGAAGAGCAGTTTCAGTGGCTCGAAGACGAACTGAAAGACAGTGACGGCAAGCCCGTCGCCGTCTTCGCGCACAAGCCGCTCTTTGTGGACGATCCAGATGAAGGCGACAGCGGCTATTGGGGCATTCGCCCTGCCCCACGCCAACGCCTTTATGATCTTTTCGCGCAGTATAATGTGCAGCTTCATGCCAGCGGTCACCTGCATCGTGCGTGGTCGGGCGATGCTTTCGGCACGAATTACGTCTGGGCGCCTGCCGCCGCCTTCATCGTAGGACCGATGGAACGCGACCTACCCGGCGAGCGTATCCTCGGCGCTGCCATTCACGATCTCGATGAAGTCGCCACAAGCAGCATCGTCCGCATCGATGAACTGACGCCGTATGTCATCGATGATGTAGTGCATGAGGTCTATCCCCACCACACCGGCGACGGCGCAAAAGTCACCGAGGAGGCAAGCCAGTGAGCACGCTCGTCCTTCGTGACATCGGCAAATCCTACGGGGGAAATTGCATTCTCGATGGCATCTCTCTCGAGGCTGCGGAAGGTGAATTCATCGCCCTCGTTGGTCCATCGGGCTGCGGCAAGAGCACATTGCTGCGTATTCTGGCCGGTCTCGACCATGCGGATGAAGGAAGGGTGGAGCTTGCAGGGCGCAACATAACCGGCGCTCACCCCGCAGACCGCAACATCGCCATGGTGTTCCAGTCCTACGCGCTCTATCCCCATCTGACGACGGCGCAGAATATCGCGGTGCCGCTGGCAATGCGCGATCTGACCGCAATGGAACGCCTGCCCATGATCGGCGCTTTCATTCCCGGCCAGCGCAGCAAGCGCGCCGCCATCCAGAAGCAGGTCAAGGCAACGGCAACGAGCCTCAAGATCGACCACCTGCTCGACCGCAAGCCGGGCCAGATGTCCGGTGGCCAGCGCCAGCGCGTGGCTCTTGCCCGCGCGCTCGTCCGCCAGCCCGGCGCATTCCTGATGGATGAACCGCTGTCGAACCTCGATGCCAATCTGCGCGTTCACACCCGTGCGGAAATCGTCGAACTGCATCGCCGCGCCGGTGTCCCCACAATCTACGTTACCCATGACCAGGCCGAAGCACTCAGCATGGCCGACCGTGTAGCGGTGATGATGGGCGGCAAACTGCTCCAGATCGACACGCCGACTGCGATCTATAACGATCCGCGCCATATCGAGGTCGCGCAATTCATCGGCACGCCGCGCATCAATATTCTGGAAGCACTGGTCAGCGATAACGGCGTGGTGCATTTTGCAGGCCGTGCCATCCTGCAGGACGTCGTCGCTCATTCCGGCACCGCTATCCGCATCGGCATTCGTCCGGAACATTTCCAGCTCAAGCTGCACGACAAGACAGGCATTGCGGGAGAGGTTTCGCGGATCGAATTTCTCGGCTCGGAAGTGCTCGTCTTCCTCAAGGCTCCCGGTGCCCCGCAGGACCTCACCGTGAAACTTGCGCCCGAAGAAGCCCGTGACATCGCCGTCGGTCTGCCCGTGGGCCTGCATTTCGATGCGAGCCACGCCCACCTCTTCGGAGAAGACGGTCTGCGCCTGCGCCAGCCCGCCGGGAACATCGTCAGAACCGCATCTCCGGCAAAGGCTGCCGCTCATGTCTGATATAACGCTATCCGGCCATGCAGCCAGCAGCGCACGCACGGCGGCCGAAGAAGCCCGGCGCCGCGAGGAACGGCTTGCCTGGAAACTGGCAGCTCCGGCCATCATTTTAACGGTGCTCCTGATCCTCCTGCCGACTGCCGCCGTCATTTTCTGGAGCCTGACCAATTTCGAGCTTGGTTATGACGGTTTCGAATTCATCGGACTGGAAAACTATGCCGAACTGTTCAGCGACCGGACGTTTCTGATCTCGCTGAAGAACACCGCAATTTATACCGCGATCGTGGCACCCGCTTCCGTCTTTCTCGGCCTCGGCGTGGCACTCCTCATCGAAGGCGAAGTTCGCGGCAAATCCTTCTTCCGCACGGTCTACTTTCTGCCGGTGGCATCTCTGCTCGTTGCCATGGCAACCGTCTGGCAATATCTGTTGCATCCCACACTCGGCCCCGTCAACGCCATGCTGGGCATGATCGGCATTGCCGGTCCTAACTGGCTCGGTTCCAGCGAAACGGTGCTGTTCAGCCTCGCATTGATCGGCATCTGGCAGAGCGTCGGCTTTAACATGGTGCTGTTTCTGGCCGGTCTCACCGCCATTCCGCGAGAACTCTATTCCGCAGCCGAAGTGGACGGCGTGAAAAATAGCTGGGAGCGCTTCCGGCTGGTCACATGGCCCTTGCTCGGCCCCACCACGCTTTTTGTCACGACGATCAGCATCATCAATGCTGTGAAGGTGTTCGAGACGGTCAAGACGCTGACCGAAGGCGGCCCGAACAAGGCTTCCGAAGTCCTGCTCTGGACCATCTATCAGGAAGGCTTCGTCTATCTGCGCGTTGGCTATGCCTCGGCAATGACGGTGATCTTTCTCGCGGTTCTCGTGATCCTGATGATGTTGCAATTCCGCGTGCTGGACCGCCGCACCCATTATTGAGGAATCCGGTATGTCTTTCGCCCGTTCGCTTCGCCTCGGCATTCTTTCACTGGGTGCCCTGCTTTTCCTCGCGCCCTATATCTTCATGCTGTCGACGGCAGCAAAATCGCAGCAGGATATTTTCTCGTCCTCCCTGTCGCTGATCCCGCACAACTGGGCACTTTGGGACAATCTTGCCAAGGCATTCAACCGTGTGCCGATGGGGCTTTTGCTGTTTAACGGCGTGGTCGTCTGTGCACTGGTTCTGGTCATTCAGGTCGTGGTCGCCATTCCCTGCGCTTATGCCATGGCAAAGCTAGAATTTCGCGGCCAGCGCGCCATGATGATGATGGTCATGCTCGGCCTGCTTGTGCCGATCCATGCCACAGCACTGCCGTTTTATGTCGGTTTCAACCAGCTCGGCGTGCTCAACAGCTATTTTGCTCTCAGCGCCCCGTTCTTCATTTCGGTCTTCGGCATATTCCTGTTTCTGCAGTTCTTCCGCGCCATGCCGGACGATCTGATCAGCGCCGCGCGTCTCGACGGCATGTCGGAAGCAGGCATTGTGATGCGAGTGATCGTACCCAATGCCTGGCCTGCGATTACCGCCTTTTCGATCTTTTCGGTTGTCGCGCACTGGAACGATCTGTTCTGGCCGCTGATCGTCGTCAACGGCATGGAACGCGCCACGCCGCCGCTTGGCCTCCTCTATTTCCGCGCTGCGGAAGCAGGCGATGATTACGGGGCGCTGATGGCCGCAACTCTCGTCATCACCCTGCCTCTGCTGCTGGCATTTCTCGCCGCCCAGCGCCGCTTCATCGAAGGCATTACCCTCACCGGCCTCAAGGGCTGAATTCGTCCCTCCCATCCTCCACAGGAGTTCAAACATGAAACGCTTTTCCGGCGCATTTGCCGCTCTGGCTATGGCAACAGGCCTCGGCTCGCCTGCCTTTGCCGACACGACACTGAACGTGCACTATCCGATGCCGGGCTTTTTCAAGGATGTCATGGCCGACATCTCCAAAAAATTCATGGAGGAAAATCCGGACATCAAGATCAACTTTGTCAGCCCGTCGGCAACCTACGAAGAAGGCATCCAGACGATTATGCGTCAGGCCGGGACATCGGAAATGCCGGACATCACCTTCACCGGTTTGAACCGCCTGCGTGTTCTGGCGGAGCGAAATATCGGCGTCGACATGAAGCCGCTGGTCGAAAAAGAAGCCGACATGGAAGCGCAGGGTTTCACCGATCATCTTCTGAGCCTGGCGCGCGTCGGCGACCGTCAAGTCGGCCTTGCTTTCGCAACCTCCAACCCGATCATGTATTACAATGCCGATCTTCTGAAGGCGGCGGGCGGCAATCCCGACACTCCGCCCACCACCTGGGATGAAGTGATTGAGCTCGGCGGCAAGATCAAGGCCCTCGGCAACGGCAATGAGGGCATCGACTTCCGCTGGCAGGGTGACGACTGGATGTTCTCCGCGCTTCTGTTCGGCGCGGGCGGCACCATGCTGACCGAAGACGAGAAGAAGGTCGCCTTCAACGGTCCGGAAGGTCTCGAAGCCTTCAAGCTGGTCGACCGCATGGTGAAGGAAGGCGGCATGCCGGTTCTGACCAAGGCGGCGGGCGAGCAGGCTTTCGCGGCTGGCAAAGTCGGCTTCTCGTTCCAGACGACGGGTGCACTGCGCAACACAATCAAGAATGTCGGCGACAAGTTCGATCTTCGCACGGCAAAAATCCCGCTCATCAACGCTGAAAAGGGTCGCCTGCCAACCGGCGGCAATGCGGTTGTTATCCTGACCGAAGATCAGGCCAAGATCGATGCGGCATGGAAATTCGCCAAGTTTGCTGCCGGTCCTTACGGTGCTTCCGTTGTCGTTCCCGGCACCGGCTACGTGCCGAACAACGAACTGGCTGCAAAGTCGGACGAATATCTCGGCAAGTTCTATGAGGAAAATCCGCTCTTCAAGGCCGGCCTCAACCAGATGTCGCTGATGATCCCCTGGTATGCCTTCCCCGGCTCGAACGGCGTCAAGGTAACGCAGACCATCGTGGACAATCTTTCGCGCGTCGTTGAGCAGTCCGCCACGCCGGAAGACGCCCTCGCCGATGCCTCCAAGGAAGTTCAGCGCCTGCTGCCGCGCAAGTAATCAGCCATCACCAAAAAACAAAAGGCCGCGCTGGCAGTCAGCGCGGCCTTTTGATGAAGCATAAGATACGATCAATAGGTCCAGTTGCGGGCCTTCGAGAACAGGAAGTCGCGGAAGGCGTGCAGTTTCGCAGAGTTCTTCAAAGCTTCCGGATAACAGAAGAACGTATCGAAGGACGGTATTTCTTCCAGTTCCGGCAGAAGCTGCACCAGACCCGATTCCTTGTCGGCCATATAGTCGGGCAGAACGGCGATACCGACCCCACGCTGAACAGCGCGACGAATCGACAGCAGATTGTTCACCTGCAACGCCGGAATACGTGTGCTGCCGTCGGCGCGTCCGGCAATTTCCAGCCAGTTCAGGCCTGTCAGATAGCTTGGCGCCGGTTCACCGAAAGTGACGACGCGATGCTGGTCGATCTCATCGATCGAATTCAGCTTGCCATATTTCGAAACATACCCAGCCGATGCATAGACATGCATATGCACCGTGAACAGCCGACGCTGGATCAGATCCGGCTGCTGCGGTTGTCTCAACCGGATGGCACAATCCGCATGACGCATCGTCAGGTCCAGTTCCTCATTGTCGAGGATGAGCTGGAGCTGGATATCGGGATAAAGCTCGACGAATTCCTGAATGCGCTCGACCAGCCAGCCGGAACCCAGACCAACAGTCGTCGTCACGCGGAGACGGCCTGTCGGTTTTTCCTTGCTCTCGGCAAGCTTCGAGCGAACGTTCTCGAGCTTCATCAGCACGTCATGTGCCGTGCGATAAAGCGTTTCGCCCTGCTCGGTCAGGATCAGACCGCGTGCGTGACGATGAAACAGCGGGACGCCGACATCCTGCTCCAGCGCGCTCACCTGCCGTGAGATAGCCGATTGCGACAGATGCAATGTCTGGGCTGCGTGGGTGAACGACCCAGCCTCAGCCGCAGCATGAAAAATGCGCAGTTTATCCCAGTCGAGCGGAGCGACCACGATTATCCCCTCTCATTGTTTTCACCGCATTCACTTTACGCAAAACCGCCTCACACTTTTGGCTCGGAAAGGCTCTATTCCGCAGCTTCGTGCAGCGGTTCTTGTGCGGCGAGCCAGCGCTCGGCTTCAAGAGCAGCCATGCACCCCATACCGGCGGCGGTCACAGCCTGCCGATAAATATCGTCCGTGACGTCGCCCGCAGCGAAAATGCCCGCAACGTCGGTGGCCGTCGAATCAGGCGCCGTCCAGAGATAACCGTTTGGCTTCTGCTTGAGTTTGCCCTCGAACAAAGAAACCGCAGGTGCATGGCCGATGGCGACAAAAACGCCATGCGTGTCGAGTTCCTGCGTCTCGCCCGTCACGACATTCTTGAGGCGCACGCCGGTCACGGTTGCGCCCATCGGCGGCTTTGCTTGCGTACCGAGGATTTCGTCGATCACGCTGTTCCAGACAACCGAGACATTCTGGCGCGAAAGCAGGCGATCCTGCATGATTTTTTCTGCACGGAAACCGTCACGGCGATGTACGACCGTCACGCTCTTGGCGATATGCGAAAGATAAAGCGCTTCCTCGACAGCGGTATTGCCACCGCCGACGACAACCACATCCTTGCCGCGATAGAAGAAACCGTCGCAGGTCGCGCAGGCGGAAACGCCGCCGCCCATGAAGGTCTGTTCGCTGTCGAGGCCAAGCCACTTGGCCTGTGCGCCCGTCGCGATGATCAGCGCATCGCAGGTATAGATCGTGCCGGAATCACCCTTCAGACGGAAAGGTCGTACCGTGGTTTCGACCTCGGTAATGATGTCATGGACGATTTCAGCGCCGACATTCTGCGCCTGCGTCGCCATCTGGTCCATCATCCATGGCCCCTGCACCGGCTCGGCATAGCCCGGATAGTTTTCCACATCCGTGGTGATCATGAGCTGGCCACCCTGCTGCAGCCCGGCAATGATGATGGGTTTCAGCATCGCGCGTGCGGCATAAATCGCTGCAGTATAACCAGCAGGACCTGAGCCGATGACGATGACTGGCGCATGACGCTGTGACATGAAGTTCTCTCCGGTCCCGGAGCGTTTTGATCTGATCGAGCCAGATCGACGCTCCTTATGTCTGTTTTCGCACGTTTGTCTTTTCGGCACCTTGTCCAAAACCGTTCCACACTTTTGGGGTGCACTTTAAAATCGATTTAAAGCAGCGGGTTTCAACTCACCGGAATCGCTTCTGCGTCCAGTTCGGCGAATGCCCCGACCTTATGGCCAAAGTAGGTCTGCCCCTGAATGTTTGCAAGGTTTGACAGGGATTTGCTGTGCGTTAGCCACAGCTTGTGACCTTTAAGCAAACCCTTTGATAGCCACACGTTGCGGGTGGATCGATCTCACGCTAAACAAACATCATATAAGAGACAATTCGCCCAACCTCGGAGCCAGCCGCCATCTATAAAACAGTCGCCAATATCTGCGCGCGCTTCGGCCTCATCATGGCTGCTGCCATGCTTCTGCCTGCGGCCATCGACCTGCGCGACGGAAGTGACGACTGGCTGATCTTCGTGCGCTCGGCTGCGGCAACAGGCGCGCTCTCTGCTCTGATCCTGCTTGCCACGCAAAACCAGACCATGCGCTTCACCCCGCGCCTCGGCTTTCTGCTGACGGTCTGCCTCTGGATGACCGCAAGCTTTCTCGGCTCGATCCCGCTTTATTTTTCGCATCTGCCGATCAGCTATGCGACGGCGTTCTTCGAGGCCATGTCAGGCGTGACGTCGACAGGCGCGACCGCGCTGACGGGGCTCGACCATATGCAGCGTGGCATCCTTTTATGGCGCTCGCTTCTTTGCTGGATCGGGGGCGTCGGCTTTATCGGTTTGGCCTTGCTGATGCTGCCCTCTCTGCGTGCAGGCGGACTCGCGCTTTTCCACATGGAGAACTCCGACAAGTCGGAAAAAATCCTGCCGCGCATGAACCAGATCGCGCTGGGCATCGTGCTTGCTTATCTCAGCCTGACGGCTGCCTGTATCATCGCCTATTTTGCCGTCGGCATGAGTGTGTTCGATGCCATCAATCATGGCCTGACGACCGTCGCCACAGCAGGCTTCTCCACCCACGACAGTTCAATCGGCTTTTATCAAGGAAACCGGCTGCTTCTGGTCGTGTCCACGATCTTCATGGCCCTCTCGGCTCTACCCTTCGTGCTTTACATCAAAGCCTTCATGCCACGTCGCATGGAACTGCTCGCAGATCCCCAGGTGAAGCTGTTCTTCACAATCGTGATCGGTTTCAGCTTCGCGCTCGCAGTGGTCCTGCGGCTCGGTTCCAATGTGCCTTTCGGCGAAGCATTGATCTCGGCCTCGTTTCATTTCGTCTCGGTCATGACGACGACAGGCTATGCCACTGAGGACTATTCGCTCTGGGGACCGCCAGCGATTGGAATTTTCTTTCTCGCATCGTTTCTGGGTGGCTGTGCCGGTTCAACATCGGGCGGCATCAAGATGAACCGTCTTATCATCCTGTGGAGCCTGACGCAGGCCAATCTCGCCCGCCTCATCATGCCCCATGCCGTCATCAAGATTCGTTACGGCAGTTCAGAAGTCTCCGGTGACATTGCGCAGAATGTTCTCCTCTACCTGTTCCTTTACTGCGCTTCGCTCGTCACAGGCGCGGTACTGCTCGCCTCACTCGGGCTTGACTTCGTATCGGCCTTCACCGGCGCCCTGACCGCGCTTTCCAATGTTGGCCCCGGTTTGGGCGACACCATCGGCCCCGTTGGCAATTTTTCAACCATCCGGGACCCTGCCTTATGGGTGCTTTCATTCCTGATGCTGGCCGGGCGTCTGGAGCTCGTTACCGTGTATATCCTGTTCACGCGCGCTTTTTGGGTGCGTTGACAGCGTGTTAAAGCGCGACGCGCTTTAACATTTTGCTTGAGCATGTCTTTATTCCCAAAACCGGTTTCCACTTTTGGAAGACATGCGTTAGGCAGTTTACATCCGCCTGCTTCATTTGATATGAGCAGGATTAGATTGCGCCACGATGGCGACGAATGTTCTATAATTACCCCGGAATGAAATTTCCTTGCGCGCGGAGTTATGCATGCCGATCAAGGCCGATCTGGATGAAATCGATTGGAAAATCCTTCGGGAGCTCCAGAATAACGGGCGCATCACCAATGTCGAGCTGGCCGAACGCGTCGGCATTTCGGCTCCGCCGTGTCTTCGCCGCGTGCGCAAGCTGGAAGAAAGCGGCGTCATCCGAGGGTATCGCGCCATTCTCAACGGCAATTCGCTCGGGCAGGACCTCGTTGCTTTCTGTTCAGTCGGCCTCCATCGTCAGGCCGATGCGGACCTCAAGGCTTTTGCTGAAAAAACCAAGCAATGGCCACTGGTACGCCGCGCCTGGATGGTTTCGGGCGAGTCCGATTTCCTGCTCCATTGCGTCGCGCGCGATCTCAACACGTTCCAGACCTTCGTGATCGAGGAGCTGACCGCAGCTCCCAATGTGGATTCCGTGCGCACAGCTTTGACCATTCGTCCGGTCAAGGACGAACCGCTGATGATCCTTTAAATATTGGATTCTGCGCCGGGGGTTACTTTTTACTTCCCGGCGAATACGCGCTCGTAAACAGCACTGATAGCGGCAGCTTCCTTTTCCAGCGGAAAAGTGGCGCGGACATGCTTGAGAGCATTTTCGCCGTGGCGTTGTGCCAATGCCGGGTCTGCCATATAGGGCTCGATTGCCTTGCACAGGGCTTCGCCGTCTCCCGCCGGAACCGATATGCCCGTCTCGTCAACGAACATTTCCGCATAAGCGCCTGCATCGCTGGCAACGACGGCCGTTTGCGATGCCATGGCTTCAAGCGGCGTCAGCCCGAAACCTTCATTGCGCGAAGGCGCAACATAAAGCGTCAGACGGCGATACCAGATCCTGATATCCGGCACTTCCCCCAGAATGAGGATACGATCCTGCAGACCCGCAGCGGCGATCTTCGCCTTCAGAGCGTCCTCGAAAGACTGATGCTCAGCGGTCGTGCGCCCGGTGATGATGGCGGTCCATTCAGGATATTTCGGCAGTAACGTGATCATCGCATCGACGAAAAGGTCCGTTCCCTTGGAGGAACGCACACGGCCGAAACAACCAACGGCATATTTTCCGGGCAGGCCGGATGCCGCGAAGCTATCTTCTTCGCCGACAGGCGGATGGAACCGCTGCAAGTCCACGCCATGCATGATGACCTGATACGGGACTTCGAGAAAGCTTCCCGACCGGCCACTCGTTGCAATCACCGCATTCATGCGGCGGATAAGCCATTTGGTAAAAGGCTTGTGGTGGCGCTGCGCAGCCGAGGTAAACACCAGCCGCAGTTTCATGCGCAGCACATCGCGCATGAAAATACCCGCAAGCATTTCGATATTGCGCCGCGCATGCCAGATGCGGAACGGTTTTGTCCTTGGCTTCGACCAGAAAGACAGAAGAGCGTTCCATCCCAGATGCGGAAGCGTGTCCGGCAGACCCGGCCCCATCGTCGCAATGTTCAGGCCCTTTGCGCGCTGCAAAGGGATCAACTGAACAATCGTCGATGTGACACCGGAGAGGCGGCGCTTGAAATTCGGCGCCACCACCTCGACATCCTGAACCCGAACCTGTCCGGAATCTGACTTGTCAGCGGACACGGAAATCAGACGAATTTCAAACTGACGATTTCGTAGGAACGCGAACCGCCCGGAGCGTTGACTTCAATCGTGTCGCCTTCGCCCTTGCCGATCAGCGCACGTGCAATCGGCGATGAAATGGAGATGCGGCCTTCCTTCACATCGGCTTCCTGATCGCCGACGATCTGGTAGATTTTCTCTTCTTCCGTATCTTCGTCGATCATAGTGACGGTAGCGCCGAACTTGATGCGGTCGCCCGACAATTTCGAGACGTCGATAATCTCGGCGCGCGCAACCAGATCTTCCAGTTCGTTGATACGACCTTCATTCAGGCTTTGGGTTTCTTTCGCAGCGTGATATTCGGCGTTTTCCGACAAATCGCCATGCGCACGCGCTTCAGCGATTGCCTCAATAATCCGAGGGCGCTCCGATTGCTGACGCCAGCGCAGCTCTTCCTTAAGCTTTGCAAAACCGCCAGGGGTCATAGGGAACTTTTCCATACCCAGTCCTTTCCTTCGTCCGGTGCTCGCCTCACCCCGAGGCCTGCACGCACCGGCATCTTGATTTGCCCGCCTCACCTCGCGCAATGCTTGGATAATGCGAGGCGCTTTTCGAAGGCTGCAGCCTCCGACACACAAAAAGAAAACGGTCACCGAAACATCCGTCTCGGAACCGTTCGAATAGCCGTTCACAGAACTATAGCATTTCCATCAATCATTTCACGCGGAAAAGTATGCCTCTGTCAACTCCACCCTGAAGCGGCACCTACTTTGCGTTGACCGGCCAGCTCGCAGGCCATTTCTCCGGGCCTCCCGAATAATTTCCATCGCAATCGCCTTTCGACCGCTCCTGCAGCAGGACGAAACGCACCCGGCCCTCACCGCTGTCTGTGGCTTTCCAGACATCGTAAATGCCGCAATCTCCAAGCCCTCTCCCCTTGAAGAAGGCCGTCAGCGTCGAAGTTTTCTGCGTCCAGTCGATGTTCCATGCCGTGTCGGTCACTGTCGGGCCATCATCGGAAATGGTCGGCAGCGAGATCGGCACGATCTTGTTTTCGTAGCGGCTGTAGAAGCTATAAGGCTGGTTATAGGCCCCCGGCGAACCGCATGGCAGGCCGATGAGATCGAGACCATCGGCAATCTTCGTCTCAAAACCGCCCGCATTGCGGAACGTGCCGGGGCTGGCTCCGCCGCAAACCGCCGCTTCGTCCGAAAAATCCTTGCGGATTTCAGCAGGTATCTGCTCGACGGTTTCGATCAGCTTGATTGCCGGTGGAACGGGAGCAGGCTTGCTGCCCGTAACCTGTAATGCCTCGACAGTGCCGTCGCGCGATTGTTGCTCATCGACATAGATCAACCCGCCGACAAGGCCCGAAAGCGAATAGGTCGAAGTCTTTCCGGCGAATTTTAGCTGCAATTTCTGGCCGGCCTTCATGGCGGCAAGCGTTTTGGCGACATCGCCTGCATCGACATAATCAAGCTGATCGTCCTGCGCTTTGAGGACCGTCACGTCGACGTCGATCAGCGGCTTGCCGTCGATTGAAACCTCCAGCCTGCCCGATTTCTGTGATGGATCGATATAGGACAGTCGCAGCGCCGGTTTTGCCCCGGACTGGCTGCTGCGAAAGATGCCAAGCCCCGGCGCGCCCTCGCTCGCAACCGGGCTCAGGGTCAGCGTGCAATTTTGCGCGAAATCGCACAAAACCAGCGTATCGCGAACTTTCTTGAAGGCTGCTTGCGATTCCCCACCCGCCAGAAACAGCATCGCTGTGGCAATCGATGTCACCGCAACGGATTGACGATCCCCAAAAAGCATAAGATACCCCGTCAGTAAGAAATCGCTCTAACTATAAACAGACCATGCACGAATGTCGCAGAATCGGAAGTTTCCTTGCCGTCTGCCCGTAATATTGCCTATAGCATGGCGACCGGAAAAGGCCGAAAAGCTTCCGGTTTCTCTTTCTATAGAAATACATCCTGAAAAATTTGAAACGAGGCAATGATGACGCGCGTACAAGCCAACATGCTGCTGCTTCTGGCAGGCGTCATCTGGGGCATGGGTTTCGTCGCCCAATCGACGGCGATGGCCAGTATCGGCCCGTTTCTGTTCATCGGTGTCCGCTCGGCAATCGCCTCGCTTACGGTCCTGCCATTGGCCATAGCCGAAGGGAGAAAGGCAAAAGCCAGGCTGAGCCGGTCGAACTATCTCTTCTTCATGATCATTGGTTTGAGCCTGTTCACCGGGCTCGTTCTCCAGCAGATCGGGCTCATCACCACATCCGTCACCAATGCCGGTTTTCTGACCGGGCTTTATGTCGTGATGGTGCCTGTGCTCGGCGTCATCCTGTTTCGCACATGGCCGCATCCGGTCGTCTGGCCCAGTGCGGCGGCATGTCTGGCAGGCATATTCCTGCTTTCCGGCGGAGCGCTGACCGCACTCAAGCAAGGTGACTGGCTGGTCATCGGCGGCGCCGTCTTCTGGGCCTTGCAGGTGGTCCTGATCGGTCGGGCAAACCGCGCAGGACGGCCTATCGCGCTCAGTTGCATCCAGTTTGCGACCAGCGCTGTCGCAGGACTTGCCATCGCGTCCATGATCGAAGACTTCAACTGGACTGCCATTGCGCTCACCTGGAAGGAAATTCTCTTCACCGGCGTTTTCTCGTCCGGTATCGCATTCACCTTGCAGGCTATCGGGCAGCGCTACACCACCTCGGCACAGGCCGCGATTTTCCTGTCGTCAGAAGCGCTTTTCGCGGCCCTGTTCGGCGCTATCTTCCTCAGCGAACGACTGACCTTCATCGGCTTCATCGGCTGCGGACTGATCTTTGCCGCCATGCTGGCCGTAGAGCTCATTCCCATGTTCTGGAAACGCAAGCCGGCACTCGTTCCCGCCGAGTAATACCAAAACTCGATGAGTTTGACTCATCGAGTTTTGGTTAAGCCTGTGCGGCGATTGAGCATTTTCAGGGCGTGATGCGTTAGCATCTCAGCGCCCTGGTATAAAAGGCGTCATGCCTTGAAGATTAACGCCGCACCGCCCGCTATGAAAGCGAAGCCCAGCAGATGGTGCCAGGTAAAGGCTTCCTTGAGATAGAAGACCGAGAACAGGCTGAAGATCACCAGTGTGATAACCTCCTGAATGGTCTTCAGTTGCGCCGCCGAATAGACCTCATGTCCGATGCGATTGGCCGGAACCGCGAGGCAATATTCGATCAGCGCGATACCCCAGCTTATGAAAATGACGGTGATAAGTGGCGTGCTGGTGAATTTCAGGTGCCCGTACCAGGCGAATGTCATGAAAACATTCGAACCGATGAGAAGCAGGATCGGCAGAACACTTGGCGAAATCAGTGCTGACATGGAAATGACTTTAGGGACCGGGAGGATGTTGTCTGCGGCATGGCCCGAAGCCGCAGCATGGTGATAAAACAACGGCGGCATTTTGCCAATGCTGCCCCGTTTACGCCACAGCCCTTAACGCGGGCGCTGACTCTTCCTTTACGCTTGCGGGCTAATATTCGGGAAACGCCATCGGTCTGGTCTCCCGAAGAAAAGGTATGGACATGAGTTCTGTGTTGTCCGCCACCGCTCCAGTCAGCCGCCAGCGCTCCCGGTTGCGAGGTCTGGCCCCGTCATTATCCATCGCTCTGCTGGCCATCATCGCCGGTTGTTCCGGTGAAAGCGCCCCGCGTCCGCAGGCCAGTGTCGGCAATTCGGATATGATGGTTCCCGACGCGCCGGTCGCAAGTGCTGCCCCGGTTGTGGACGCACCTGTCATGCAGGAACCGCAGGAAGAGCGCATCGTCGGGCTTGCCGAAGAGGAAGAAAACCACGTCGCGCGATCCACACAGCAGAGCCAGCCGCAATATTCCGGCGACTACGGCTTCACGGCCCCGATCCAAAACCCGGTAACAGCCGCCGAAAACATCTACACGATGTCCAATGCGGAAGCCGCCTGCCGCACGCGGCTGAAACGGCTCGGCGTCGTATTCAAAGAAAAGCCGACGATCTATCGCAGCAGTTCCTGCCAGATCGCAAACCCAATCGAGGTATCCGGTTTCAACAGCGGGTCCATCGCCTTCAAACCGGCAGCAACGCTGAACTGTCAGGTGACGGAAGCCTTTGCCCGCTGGATCAAGGGCGACCTGCAGCCCGCGTCGCGGATGCGCTATCTGTCCGGCGTCAGCACGATCTATAATGCCGGAGGCTATTCCTGCCGTACCATGAACAACCGTCGCGGCGCGAAAATGTCGGAACATTCACGCGGCAACGCCATCGACGTCACCAAGATCGTATTGAACAATGGCAAGAACATCATGGTGCGCAAACCGGGCTTCTTCGCCTTCCGCGAAAAAGGCCTGCTCAACAGCGTGCGCTCCGATGCCTGCGGCTATTTCACGACGGTTCTCGGCCCCGGCTATAACCCGGAACATGCCGATCATTTCCATTTCGACCTGATGCAGCGCCGCAGCGGCTATCGCGCCTGTAAATAAGCCCGGCGCAATGCCGGGCTCGACGATGCTTTATTCTTCCGGCGGCACCGGCGTCGGCTTGCCGTTCTCATCCAGAGAAACCATGACGAATTCGCCGTGAGTCACAAGATCCATGTGCTGGGTCAGGTAGCGCTGTGCCCAGGCTTCGACCCGCAGTGTGATCGAGCTGCGCCCAACCTTCGTAATCTCCGTATAGACGCAGAGTGCGTCACCGATCTTCACCGGCTTGGCGAAGGACATTTCACGGACGGCCGCCGTCACCACGCGGCCCTTGGCGCGCTCTGCCGCACGAATACCGGAGGCGGAGTCCATCTGCGCCATCACCCAGCCGCCGAAAATATCAAACGCTGCATTCGCATCCTTGGGCATGGCGGGCACGCGCAATGTCAGCATGCCCTTCGGCGCATTGTCAGTATTCATCGAAGTCAGTCCTTAAGTTCTTGAGAGAGTCGCCCTTTAATATGAGACAAGCCCGTCGCGAAGAAAAGTACCGCATGAAGCGCTTAAACCGTTAGCATGGACGGCGATTTCAAGAGGTTGACATTTATTAATCATGAATTGAAATCGAAAAATCGTGATGCACGTAAATAATTATCTTCATGCTATAAGTAATCAATAGAAGTATATTAGAGGAATGATATATGAAACTATCGGTAAGATCTTCCATAGTTACATTAGCACTTCTTATTTCAACGAATGCTTACGCATCATCGGCAATTGTAACCACTTCTCTCAACTTGCGCGTAGGTCCAGGAACGCAGTACGGAACCATCGGCACCATTCCCAACGGGGTCGGCATCGTCGTCGCTGGCTGCACCAGCGGTTATGGCTGGTGCCAGGTCACCTATGGCGGCATGACAGGATGGGCTGCATCCAGCTACATCGCCATTCAGACGGGCAATGGCTACACGACAAACGACAATTTCGGATCGACTGCCGCCGCTGTCGGCATACCGCTCATCGCAGGCATGGTTATCGGCTCGGCTATCGCCAATAGCGGTCCCGGTTGGGGGCCTGGTTGGGGTCCGGGCCCTTATCGGGGTTGGGGCGGCGGCGGCAACGTCTATAATGGCTGCATCGGGCGCAATTGTCAGTCCAACTCGGGGGCACCTCGTCCTCACTGGGTCGACAGGCCCGGCTGGCGCGACAATCCGGGCTATCATCCCGGTTTTGGTCCTGGCTTCGGGCATAACTTCGGTCCGGGCCCTCGTATGCGTCTCGGCGGCAGGCTTTAAAGCAGCCCGAAAATCCGAGCCCTCCTGACAGCCTTCTGTCAGGAGCATCGCTGGATATAAAAAGGGTGTGGAGGATTTCGGCCCCGCACTCTTTTCATTTGGACGTTGAAATTCCATATTGGGGACATGGCTTCCTCAAAAGACAAACACTCCCAGGATTCGCACAACAAGGCTGGCGGCTTCGGTGAAGCGCCACAGGCCGAGTTTTCCGGCGCTCCCCTATCCGGTTCCCCCCTGTCTGGTTCCATCGCCGACTGGGCGAAGGAGATTGGCGACGAGGCCGCAAAGCCGCGCGGCGGCAGCGTGAGCGCGAAAAAACAACCAAAGAAGATTCCCGAGCGCAGCAAGGAAGCCTCGCGCACGGGGCGCGGCACGTCGATGGGCGGCGCCGCTTCCGCCAAGGAACGTGCGGCGGCTGGCCTCAATCCGGTTGCCGGTCTCGACATCAGTCTGGAAGACGCCACTGGTCTCAATGCCAGTGGTGCCACGGCAACGGTTCAGGCACTGTCGGACCTGATCGCTTCCGGCAACCCGTTGTTCAAAAACGGCGAGCTTTGGACACCTCACCGCCCGTCCCGCCCGGAAAAATCCGAAGGCGGCATCGCCATCGAGATGGAAACCAGTTTCGAACCATCCGGCGATCAGCCGACGGCTATTCGCGATCTGATGGAAGGACTGGAGAATGACGACCGCACGCAGGTTCTGCTCGGCGTCACCGGTTCGGGCAAAACCTTCACCATGGCGCAGGTCATCCAGCGGACGCAGCGCCCTGCCCTGATCCTCGCGCCAAACAAGACGCTGGCCGCGCAGCTTTACGGCGAGTTCAAGAGCTTCTTTCCGAACAACGCCGTCGAATATTTTGTTTCCTACTACGATTATTACCAGCCGGAAGCCTATGTGCCCCGCTCGGACACTTATATCGAGAAGGAATCGTCCATCAACGAACAGATCGACCGTATGCGCCACTCGGCCACGCGCTCGCTGCTCGAACGCGACGATGTGATCATCGTCGCTTCGGTCTCGTGCATCTACGGTATCGGTTCGGTCGAAACCTATACGGCCATGACCTTCGAAATGAAGATCGGCGACCGGCTCGACCAGCGCCAATTGCTCGCCGATCTCGTGGCACAGCAATACAAGCGGCAGGACATTAATTTCGTGCGCGGCTCGTTCCGTGTGCGCGGCGATACGATCGAAATCTTCCCGGCCCACTTGGAAGATCGCGCCTGGCGCATTTCCCTTTTCGGTGACGAAATTGAAACCATCACCGAATTCGACCCGCTGACCGGCCAGAAGACAGGCGAGCTGAAATCGGTCAAGATCTACGCGAATTCCCACTATGTGACACCGCGCCCGACTCTCAATCAGGCGATGAAGTCGATCAAGGAAGAGCTGAAGCATCGTCTCGACGAACTGAATCGGGCCGGTCGCCTGCTGGAAGCCCAGCGCCTCGACCAGCGCACGACCTTCGACCTGGAAATGCTGGAAGCAACCGGTTCCTGCGCAGGCATCGAAAACTATTCGCGCTATCTGACCGGCCGCAACCCCGGTGAGCCGCCGCCGACGCTGTTCGAATATATTCCCGACAACGCGCTGGTTTTCATCGACGAAAGCCATGTCACGGTTCCGCAGATCGGCGGCATGTATCGCGGCGACTTCCGCCGCAAGGCAACACTTGCCGAATATGGCTTCCGCCTTCCGTCCTGCATGGACAACCGCCCGCTTCGTTTCGAGGAATGGGACGCCATGCGCCCGCAGACCATCGCTGTCTCGGCAACGCCGGGCGGCTGGGAAATGGAGGAAGCGGGCGGCGTGTTCGCAGAACAGGTCATCCGTCCGACCGGACTGATCGATCCGCCTGTCGAAATCCGGCCCGCCAAGTCGCAGGTCGATGACGTTCTCGGCGAAATCCGCGAAACAGCGCAGAAAGGCTATCGTACATTGGTCACGGTGCTGACCAAGCGCATGGCCGAAGACCTGACCGAATATCTGCATGAGCAGGGCGTGCGTGTGCGTTACATGCACTCCGACATCGACACGCTGGAGCGCATCGAGATCATTCGCGATCTGCGCCTCGGCGCGTTCGACGTGCTGGTTGGCATCAACCTGCTGCGCGAAGGTCTCGACATTCCGGAATGCGGCTTTGTCGCCATTCTCGATGCCGACAAGGAAGGCTTCCTGCGTTCGGAAACCTCTCTGGTCCAGACAATTGGCCGTGCTGCACGTAACGTTGATGGCAAGGTCATTCTCTACGCCGACAATATTACCGGCTCGATGCAGCGCGCGATGGACGAAACCAGCCGTCGCCGTGAGAAACAGGTTGCCTATAATGAAGAGCATGGCATTACGCCTGCCTCGGTGAAGAAGAATATCTCAGATATTCTCGGCTCGGTTTACGAGCGCGATCATGTCCGCGCAGATATTTCGGGCTTCGCGGAAGAAGGCGCGATGATGGGCAACAATCTTGCCGCCCATCTGGAGCATCTGGAGAAGCAGATGCGCGACGCCGCTGCCGATCTCGACTTCGAAAAGGCCGCGCGCCTGCGCGACGAAATCAAGCGGTTGCGCGAAACAGAACTGGCGATTGCCGACGATCCGCTGGCACGCGAATTCGAAGCGGGCGATGCGGGTGCAGGTCGCAACAAGGGCAAACCCACTGGCAAATCCCGTTTCCGCAAGCCGACACTGGATGAAATGGGTGCCGACACGACGCGCCCGGCTGGCAAGCCGTCTCTGTTCCAGAAGCCGTCGCTCGACGATATGGGACCGGGCACCGACATGGCAAAACCGCTGTTCCGCAAGAACACGCTGGACGAGATGACGGTCAAGCGGACGGAAGTGCCTGCTGGCGGAAATGACGCGGCGATCCGTCGTGAGCGCGCTGGCATCGGGTCTTACGAAGACCCGGCCGAAACGGCGCGCAAGAAGCGCCGCCCCGGCAAGACAGGCCGGCCGGGACGGTGATTGGGGCGCACTGATTATGTGTTGGAGGACTTACCAGCCTTCCAACACGATCTTGCCCTTCGCCTTGCCGCTTTCAAGCACACCATGAGCTGCCTTGAGATTGGCGGCATTGATCGGTGAAAGAACCTCCGTCAGCGTTGTCTTGACCTTGTCTTCATCAACCAGTCGCGCGACTTCGTTCAACAGCCTGCCCTGCTCACCCATATCTGCGGTCTGATAAATCGGGCGCGTGAACATCAGTTCCCAGTGCACCGACACCGACTTGCGCTTGAACGGCATGATGTCAAGCTTGTCCGGATCATCGATCAGCCCGAACCGACCCTGCGGCGCAATGAGACCGACGATTTCGGAAAGGTGATCCAGTGTCTGCGTCGTCGAAAAGACGAAGGCCGGTGCACCGATCCCCAAAGCTTCAACCTGTTCGGCCAGCGGCTTGCTGTGGTCAATGACATGATGCGCTCCGAGCTGCTTGACCCATTCCTGCGTTTCCGGTCGCGAAGCCGTCGCTATCACCGTCAGATCGGTCAATGCGCGTGCTAGCTGGATTGCGATTGAGCCGACACCACCGGCCCCGCCGATAATAAGAATGGCATTAGCCGCACCAGCGACAGGTTTGCGCACATCCAGCCTGTCGAACAGCATTTCCCAAGCGGTTATCGATGTTAGCGGCAAGGCCGCCGCTTCACTATTGGCGAGCGATGCTGGCTTGTGCCCAACGATGCGCTCATCGACAAGATGAAACTCGCTGTTGGCACCCGGACGAACCAGCGAGCCTGCATACCAGACCCTGTCGCCGGACTTGAAACCCCGCACCTGATCGCCGGTCTGCACGACGGTGCCAACCGCATCCCAGCCGAGCACTTTCCATTGACCAGCCTCGGGCGAAACGCCGTTACGGATTTTATAATCAACCGGATTTACTGAAACTGCCTCCACCTGAACAAGCAGATCGCGCCCAGTTGCAACCGGCTTGTCCAGTGTCACATCGACGAGCGAATCCACACGCTCCAGTTTACCGGCGTTCTGATAGGCAACAGCTTTCATTGTCTTTGCTCCATTTGCTATGGACCAAATATTAGACTACCATCGATTTATATAAATACGCACAAATATCGCCCATAGTGTCTATATATGTACTTAGTATACAAAGGATACCAATGTGACCAAGGCCAAGCATTCGCGTTTCGACTGTAGCCCCGGTTGCGCCGTCGAGGCAGCCATCAGTCTGATCGACGGAAAATGGAAAAGCGTGGTTCTTTTTCACCTCATGGACGGTACGCTTCGGTTCAATGAAATCAGGCGGCAGATACCCAGCGTCACGCAGCGCATGTTGACCAACCAGCTTCGAGAGCTGGAAGACGATGGTCTCATCGAGCGCAAGGTCTATGCACAGGTGCCGCCAAAAGTGGAATACAGTCTTTCCCCATTGGGTCGCAGCATCGAGCCCATTTTGCTTGCATTGAAAGAATGGGGCGACGCCAATATCGACCGCTTTGGCAAACCGGTGAGAGAATCATCATCCGTTCAGGATGCGGTCTAAAAAAGGGCGGCAATTGCCGCCCTTTCAAGTGAGCTGTCTTCAGCGGCACTGCCCGCCATTCATGATGCGATAGCCTGCGCGGTCGGCTTCGCAACGATTGGGGAAAGTGCGCCTGTCGTTACCACGCCGTGCGCAAACGGGCCTATACTCCCGCGTGCAAGCGCCAACTCCCGGTCTGTTGCCCTGATGTGGCGGACGCATACCGCCCTCGCCGCCCCAACCCGGACCCGGCCTTGACGAGCATTGGCCATTTGCGATGATGCGATAGCCCTCCGCTCTTGCCTGACATGAATTGCCAAAGGTTTTACGCGAAGAGCCGCGCGTGGCGCAAACTGGCGCATAATTCATAGGACAGATTTGCGGCTGTGACGGTCCGGGGCGCATCGGTGGGCGATAATCCGGGCCGCCTTCGGCCACGCAACCGGCGAGAAGCAGCGCGCCCGCAAGCACAGCCAATTGTCTGAATCGATGAAATTGCATTGTCCTCTCCTTTTGTCCCGAAGGCTAAGATGGCGCAACCTTCGATAAGAGCAAGTCTTTTCGCAAAAGTGCAAAACCTTGCAGACCATATCGACAACCTGCCGATATAGGTTACTTTGGCCGAGGTCGAGGGGCGGAACAGGCAGCATGAATCGTTACCGGCGTAGCATAGCGGTTATCTTGGCTTCGCAGCTTTTCAGCCTGCCTTTCGGCCTCGCTTCACCCTACGCAGCGAGCGAACCGAACCCGCCGGTCTATGCGCCACCGTTACCGCCAGAGAAGAAGACGCCGACTGTCGGACGCATCTGCCAGCTCATTGGCGCCAATGCCGATGCCCATGGCATTCCGCGCGATTTCTTCGCCCGGCTGATCTGGAAGGAAAGCCGTTTCGACCACAATGCCGTCAGCCCTGTGGGCGCTGAGGGTATCGCGCAATTCATGCCCTACACGGCAAAGGAACGCGGCCTCACCGATCCCTTCGACATCGAGCAGGCGATTCCCGCATCGGCGAGTTTCCTGCGGGATCTGAAAGGTGCCTTCGGCAATTGGGGCCTTGCAGCCGCCGCCTATAATGCAGGGGCCGGGCGTGTTTCCAACTGGATACGGTCCGGCGGTTTTCTGCCGCTCGAAACAGAAAATTACGTGCTGGACATTACCGGCGCCCCCGCCGACGACTTTGCGGCAGGCAAGGAGATCGTGAACCGTCCGCTTGATCCGAAGCTTGCATTCAATGCGGCTTGCAAACGCCTGCCCATCATCCGGAGCGCCACCATTCCAATGTCACGTGTGAAACCCAAACCGTGGGGCATACAGGTCGCAGGCAATTTCCGCCGTAGCGCAGCCGTCAATCAATGGGCGCGTCTGCGCAAGCAGTTCAGTGCCGTACTTGCCGGCCACGATCCCGTCATCAGCCGGATTCGGACGCCGATCGGTCGCCGTGGTATATATGCAGTACGCATCGGGGCAGACAGCCGTGGTGAAGCCGACGGTATTTGCGCGAAGCTGCGCGCCGCCGGTGGTGCATGCATAGTTTCGCGCAATCGATGAGAAAACCCCAAAATTTCCTAATATATCCGCGATATATTAGGGATAGCCTGTTCTATTTTGGAAATGGCTATACGATTTTCTTGAAACAATCGTAAAAAATCCAGACGATACCGGTTCAAAGATAACCAATCATGTACCCCCCAAAGAATTTGCTTGCCAAATACCGCATCATAGATCAGTCTCCACCTGTTCGGGCACTTAGCGAACAAATGGAAGACTGGAAGAACGGCGTGCCGGGGCCGCTATAAGTTCCGGGTCGAAGGCTCCCCTTCGGCAATGATCGGTTCCTTCCCAATGTCGAGAACTGCCTGCATAACCCTCTGCCGGGTGTGTGGTGCGCTTGGCAGAATTTGTAATACCACTGTCTCCCACAAGAGCAGTGGCGCCAAGGAAAAGGAACGGATCCAATGGCACAGACCGGACTGGTCAAATTCTTCAATACCGAAAAAGGCTTCGGTTTTATCAAGCCGGACGATGGTGGCGCTGACATCTTCGTACATATCTCTGCCGTACAGGCTTCTGGCCTCACTGGCCTCGCAGACAATCAGAAGGTTTCCTACGAGACGGAACCGGATCGTCGCGGCAAAGGCCCCAAGGCTGTGAACATTACCGTTACCGGTTGATCGTTCATAAAAGAACCTACCTTTTGCCCCGGCTTCTGCCGGGGTTTTTTATTGCCCTTCATCGCCGATAAATGGCCAGCAATTCAGGCGCGAAATATTACAGATACTGCATGTAATTGACCGGAAACTGACAGCTTTCCGTCGCCCTTCACCATTGTTCAGCCTCCATTCATGTCGAAAGAGTTAATCAGTTATTCATAAACGATACGTCTGCGCCCGATAGGCAGACGTATCGGAGAAATTACAGTCGAGCTTCTGAAGGAGCGAACAATGAACCGATTTGCGAAAACAGCCATCCTGGCAGCGGCATCCCTCGCGGCAGTTGCCGCACCGCTTGCAACAGCATCGGCAGATTCCTGGGGTCGTCATGGTTGGGATCGCGGTGGCTGGGACCGTCCCTATTATCGTGGTCGGCATCACAACAATGGCGACGCTGTCGCCGCAGGTGTGATCGGCCTGGCAGCAGGCGCCCTCATCGGCAGCGCGCTGAGCCAGCCGCAGCCGACCTATGTGCAGCCTGCCCCGGTTTATGCGCCGCCTCCGCCGCCGCCTGCCTACTACCCGGCGGCCCCGGCGCGCCAGGTGACCTATTATCGCTCAAGCTATGAGCCATGGAGCCGCGGCTGGTATCAGTATTGTTCCGACCGTTACCGGTCATTCAATCCGAATACCGGCACCTATCGCGGTTATGACGGACGCGACCACTTCTGCTCTGCGAATTAAAGCCGGAGTTCAATATAAAAAGCCGCCTTCAAAGGCGGCTTTCTTCATTATAATCAGGCATATCCCACGTCGGTCAGAAACGGATTGGAGCGCCGCTCCTCACCGAACCGTCCGCCGGGACCATGTCCGCAGATGAAACCGATATCGTCGCCGAGCGGCAGCAACTTTTCCTTGATTGAGCGAATCAGCGCCGCGTGATCGCCGCCCGGCAGATCGGTTCGCCCGACCGAACCGTTAAAAAGCACGTCACCGACAATCGCAAACCGCGCTTCGGGGCTGAAGAACACGACATGCCCCGGCGCGTGACCGGGTGTATGGAAGACATCGAATTCGTGACCGGCAACGGAAACCTTGTCCCCCTCATTCAGCCAGCGATCTGGCGTGACATTGCGCACGCCTTCTGTGATGCCATATTTCAGGCCGGTCGCTTCAAGATTATCGAGCAGGAATTTGTCGTCCTTATGGGGGCCGATAATGTCCACATTCAGAGCTTCCTTGAGGTCGAGGGCTGCAGCCGCATGATCGATATGACCATGCGTGATCCAGATCGCCTCGACGTCGACCCCCTGAGATTCAATCGCCTCCCGAATGCGATCGAGGTCACCGCCCGGATCGATCACCACCCCCTTCTTGGTCTCACTATCGAAAAGGATGGTGCAGTTTTGCTGGAACGGCGTGACGGGAACGATGATGGCCTGCAATTGCCCCATGGTCTTACTCCACTCGAATAAATAGCAGTCAGGAAAGCACTTTCTGACACACAGATAGTACAATTCCAGCAAAAGTGCGAAGCGGTTTTCGGAAAAGATAGGCGCTCTAAATAAATACGGGCGGCTGAACGCCGCCCGTTTTCCCTCTCCAGGATTGTCCAAAGCACTTCCCCCGAAGACCGTTTCACGGTCTGCGGAATGCACTCTGACAGTTCGTCTCACCGGTTGTCCCCACAACCATGCAGTCTGTAGAGCGCGTTTCGGTCTGATTGAACCAGATCGGCGCTCTATTCATTTGCTTTTACGCATGTCTTTATCCCGAAACCGGTTTCCACTTTCGGGAGACATGCGCTCGTGCGTCAAGCCTTGGCGGCCATCGCGTTCTTGATCAAGCCGACAACGGCCGTAAGCACGATACCGCCAACACCGCCGCCTGCCAACTGTCCAACGATACCGCTTAGGGCGGAATCAAGACCGCCGCCGGTCAACATCGGAAGCAGTTGGCCGAGGATGACACCACCGATACCGCCTGCCACCGTGTTACCCGTGGTGCCCAGACTGATATTCTTGACTGCGCCTGCGATGTTGCCGCCAACAGCGCCAGCCACAAGCTGGAGAATGATAGGTAGTAGAGATTCCATAACCGTCACCCCATCTGAGTTTTAAACCGGAATAGCGCGACTCCGGCAAAAAAATCTTGTGCCTAAACTAGGGAATGTCAAACAATAAGCGACGGAATAACAAAAAAGCGGCCCGAAGGCCGCTCTTTTTCTGTTTAAAACTCAGTTACTCTGCTGCCACTCGCTTTGGCTGAACTTCTGCAGAATAGTCATTCATTAGAACATTTGTAATTTCGGAAGGCTTGAAACGGTATTGGCCGATCTCGGACACCGGCGTCACTTCCGCTGCTGTTCCGCACAAGAAGCATTCAGAGAAACCGGCAAGTTCTTCCGGCATGATTGCCCGCTCGATGACTTCGATACCGCGGCGCTTGGCAAGATCAATGATCGTCCGGCGCGTAATACCGTCAAGGAAGCAGTCAGGCTTCGGCGTATGCAGTGCTCCGTCCTTCACGAAGAAGACGTTAGCACCAGTTGCTTCCGCAACCTGCCCGCGCCAGTCGAGCATCAATGCATCGGCGTAGCCCTTGGCTTCGGCGGCATGTTTGGAGATCGTGCAGATCATGTAGAGACCGGCAGCCTTCGACCGCGAAGGCGCGGTGCGCGGGTCCGGGCGGCAATATTCAGCAATATCGAGCCGGATACCCTTCATCTTTTCTTCGGGCGAGAAATAGCTTGGCCACTGCCAGATGGCGATGGCAAGATGAATGCGGTTGTTCTGCGCCGAGACGCCCAGCGTTTCCGAACCGCGCCAGGCAATCGGACGCACATAGGCATCTTCAAAACCCTGCTTCTTCAGAAGCTCGCGGCAGGCATCATTGATTTCAGCAACGCTGAAAGGAATCTCGAAGCCGAGAATGCGCGCAGAATCGTGCAGGCGTTCGGTATGCTCATTAAGCTTGAATATCTCGCCGCCATAGGCGCGCTCGCCTTCAAACACGGCGCTCGCATAATGCAGGCCATGTGTCAGCACGTGGATTTTCGCATCTTTCCAATCGACGAATTCTCCGTCCAACCAGATGAATCCGTCCCGTTGATCGAATGGAATCGCGGCCATTTTCTTGCTCCTTAGTTTTTCTCGCGGCGCTGTCTCGATCTGGTTTCCGGCCAGTTTCAGGTCGATTTCAGATCGGGCAAGCGTCTCCGCAACCCGTCTTCCCCAGTTAAATCGATATAACTGGTGTGACGGTCACCTTTTCCGGCGTAACCGCTGGCCTTTTTGTTCAAAATGCTTTGATGTCACGCAAACATATTGCGCGAATCCCAGGCGGAGCATGCATGGAAAGAAAATAAATCCTCCATAGGGACGAAATCTTGCGACAATCCGATCCTGTCACCTTCCTTTCGGGACGGCGGCAGGAAGCCAGTCGGCGCAATTATTCTTCCTCCTTGCATGCATCAACGCAAACATTATTCCAAAAATCCAGCTCACGCTTATCGAAAATTATCTGGGCGATTGAATTATGTCAATAATGCTGACATATTTAACGCGACAGAACGGAGCACAGATGTGAATTCGACGAACGATATGAATTATATAAGCAATCCGTTGACGGCTGAGGAGGCGGCCGATCTCAACGTGATCGAACTTCTGTTTTTTTCCTATCGCGATTTTACCGCCGACCCTGATCTTATTCTGGAAAAGATCGGATTCGGGCGGGCACATCACCGTGTTCTCTACTTCATCAACCGGAAACCCGGCATGACCGTTGCGGAACTGCTGGAGGTTTTGCGGATCACCAAGCAGAGCCTGTCGCGCGTGCTCAAACAACTGATCGATACCGGCCATGTCGTTCAGGCCACCGGTCTGCATGACCGCCGCCACCGCAAGCTTTATCCGACCAAGAGCGGTCGCCAGCTCACGCTTGCGCTGGCCCTTCCACAGTCGCGGCGCATCGCACGTGCACTGGAAGACTGCGGTCCGCAGGACCGCCAAGTCATCGAACGCTTCCTCTATAATATGGTCAATCCCGAGCGGCGGACGCAAATCGACGAGTTTTCCGCAGAAGACAGCTCCGCCCGGCAAGGTTGAGAGGAAGTGTTACGTAAAGTAGCAGTAAGTGCTTGTACAAAAACGCTTCCGTGCAGGCAGTGAATGGACGTGCCGCATTCCAGTGAGTAATATGCCGTCCGACGCATCTTGCGTCATAGTCGAATTGGAACGGAATGGGATCGAAAGACGCCATGGCTGCAGAAGAAGAAAAGACGCTCTCGGACGACGCGCCGCATCTCCTCGTTGTTGACGATGACACGCGTATCCGCAGCCTTCTCTCGCAATATCTGACCAATAGCGGATTCCGTGTCACTATTGCTGGAAGTGCTGCCGAAGCGCGCCGCAAGCTGGAAGGCATCGACTTCGACCTTTTGATCCTCGACGTCATGATGCCGGGCGAAACCGGCGTTTCGCTGACGCGCTCTTTGCGCGAGCAGAAGAATGTGCCGATTCTCATGCTTACGGCCCTGTCGGAGACCGACAGTCGCATTGACGGCCTGTCTGCCGGTGCGGACGATTATCTGCCCAAGCCGTTCGATCCCCGCGAGCTGACGCTGCGCATCAATAACATTCTGCGTCGCGGTGCGCCGCCTGCACAGCCAAAGATCGAGCAAATCGTCTTCGGGCCTTACACGTTCTTCATTCCGCGTCGCGAATTGAAGAAAAGAACAGAGACGATCAAGCTGACTGATCGTGAACAGGACATCATGGCGATCTTCGCCGAGCGTGCCGGTGAAACCATCCCCCGCCACGAGCTGACCGGTCAGGACGGCGATGTCGGTGAGCGCACGATCGACGTCCAGATCAATCGCCTGCGCCGCAAGATTGAGCAGGACCCAGCCAATCCGGTCTGGCTCCAGACCGTGCGCGGTATCGGCTACAAGCTCAGCATCGAATAGCAATCATCGGCAATCAGGAATATCGCGATCAGAAAATGGTGTTTTCTCAAAACGCAGGGCGACGTGTACAGAAGGTACAGGCGCAATGTTGTTCATGGAAAACGCAACCGTGCGGCCTTAGGGACGTTTTAACACGATGAAATCGCCCTTGAGAAAATTCTCCCGCTGGTTGGCGCGCATCATGCCGAAGGGGCTTTATGCGCGGTCGCTCATCATCATCATAGCCCCGATGGTTCTGCTCCAATCCGTGATCGCCTATGTGTTCATGGAGCGTCATTGGCAGATGGTGACCGAACGACTGTCGACCGCCGTTGTGCGCGATATTGCGGGCATCATCGACATTCTTGAAACCTATCCGCAGGAACCGGGCTACGACAATCTCATCCGCATCGCGCAGCAGCGGCTGGCGCTGAACATTTCGATCCTGCCGCCCGATCCGCTGCCGCCGCCTGGACCAAAACCCTTTTTCGCCATTCTCGATTACTTCCTCAGTGAAGAGATTACCCGTCAGATCAATCGTCCCTTCTGGGTGGATACCGTTGGCGATTCCGATCTCATCGAAATCCGGATCAAGCTTGAGGACAAGGTGTTGCGCGTCTTTGCCCGGCGCAGTCAGGCCTATGCGTCCAATACGGGCATCTTCCTGACATGGATGGTCGGCACCGCGCTTGTTCTGCTGATTATCGCCATCGCCTTCCTGCGCAACCAGATCAAGCCGATCCAGCAACTTGCCGAAGCGGCAGAAAGTTTCGGCAAGGGGCGCCCGATGCCGGAAGGTTTTCATCCGCGCGGGGCCGAGGAAGTGCGCCGTGCAGGCATTGCCTTCGTCCAGATGCGCTCGCGCATCGAGCGCCAGATCGAGCAGCGCACTGCCATGCTGTCCGGCGTCAGCCACGATCTGCGCACCATCCTGACCCGCTTCAAGCTGCAGCTTGCACTGACTGGCCATTCGATCGACACCGAGCCGCTCAATCAGGACATCGCCGACATGCAGACCATGCTTGAAGGCTATCTCGCCTTTGCGCGCGGCGAAGGTTCGGAAGAAACGGCAAGCTATGACGTCACCAGGCTTTGCGAGAAACTGGAGCACGAGGCACGTCTGCGCGAACGTGGTTTCAAATATCATATTGAGGGCGACAGCGAGGTCCATGTGCGCCCGAACGCCTTCTCGCGCCTGGTCAGTAATCTCGTATCGAATGCCTTCCGTCACGCGCAGAATGTCGAGCTTTCGATTTCGCATGAGGATGGCTGGCTGAAGGTCGTCGTGGATGATGACGGGCCCGGCATTCCGGAAGATCGCCGTGAGGACGTCTTCAAGCCTTTCGTCCGGCTGGATGAAGCACGAACGCAGGATTCAGGTGGCACCGGCGGGCTGGGGCTTGCCATTGCACGCGATATTGCACGCAGCCACGGTGGCGACATTACACTGGAAGACGCCCCGACCGGCGGCCTGCGCGCCACCATTCATATTCCGGCTTGAAGAACGAACCCTGCGCATCCAGCGTCCGGGGCCGTTTTCTTTTCCAAGATCGTTTTGATTCATCGCGATCATCGCATGGAGCACAACAACGCCTCCCCCTCATCCTGAGGAGGTTCCTGAGCTTGCGAAGGAGCCGTCTCGAAGGATCAGGGCAGGCACCTTTCGTTCTCCCTCGTCCTTCGATCCTTCGACAAGCTCAGGATGAGGGAAAAGGGTGACGGATGCCGCGGCGCGTTCAATCTGAAGCCGTCGCGCTGTTAATAAAGCTTGCCACCGTTCGGCACGGGCTTGTCTATTGCCGCGAGAACCACTTCGCCGTCTTCATCCGGCATGCCGAGTGTCAGCACTTCCGACATGAAGGGGCCGATCTGGCGTGGCGGGAAATTCACCACGGCCATGATCTGTTTGCCGATGAGTTGCTCCGGCGTGTAGTGCTTGGTGATCTGGGCCGAGGACTTCTTGACACCGATCTTTTCGCCGAAATCGATCTTCAGCTTGAAGGCTGGCTTGCGCGCTTCGGGAAATGGCACGGCTTCCACGATGGTTCCGCTGCGGATATCGACCTTTTCGAAATCTGCCCAGGTGATGGTGGCTGCTTCGCTCATTCTTTCACTCCCCGGCCCTCATTCCCGGCCTCGCAGAAAACCCGGCGCGAGCGCCGGGCCAAAATTCAGATAATATCCGCGCTCACGCGCGACCGACGGTCTCGAACACCACGCATTCCAGCGCCTCGCGCGCCGTAACACCCGACCAGACCACAAACTGGAAGGCCTGGAAATAGGCTTCGCAAGCTTCCAGCGCTGCCGACAGCAGCACTTCCACCTGACGGCTCGTCGGTTCCGCACCGCCTGCCAGCAGCAGCGACTGGCGATACATGATCGCGCCTTCCTGCTGCCAGAGATCGAAATGCCCCATCAGAAGCTTTTCATTGATGAGCGACAGCAGGCGCATCACTTCGTTCACACGTGGCTCGGCCACCTTGATGTCGAATGCGCAGGCCAGATGCAGTGCCTCGAAATCCTCCATCCAGGAAAACGAGATGTGATAGTCAGTCCAGTTGCCCGCAACCGAGATTGCGATTTCGTCGTCGCCAGTCCGCTCGAACGTCCAGTCGTTTGAATGCGCGACCTGTTCGATCACATCCACCGGATGTGCCTCACGTGCGAATTCAAGCTCAAGAAGGCTCATGTCCGTTTCCTGTTCTGGGAACCATCTGCCCCCAGATGCTTCCTAATTCCCGGCGCGCAAGTCATTGCTCGCCCGTGCCAGCCACCGCGCAAGAACAAGCGCAGGAAAACAGACACGAATTGATCGGTTGAGGAACCGGCATGCACAACGGCATGCAAGCGCCTCAATGGCACACGCACATACGCAACTGATACTGGAAAGCAGCCTGAAAGACGCGAAACCTGACACTAAGCCCCTCGCCGCCGCCTACATGACCGCGTTACGAATCATGTAGTGTTTTCAGTCTATTGATGCTGAATCTGAACGCTAGCCCCTTTTGAACAAAGAGCCGTGAAAGCATGTGGAAATATATGAGGGACCGACCGCGACCCTTGCCTTAACCGACTCTAAGACAAGGGTTTTTGCCACTTGCGGCCTGTTAATAAATATTCAGGGATTATTTTTGGATTTCGCCGAAGATGAAGCTGATTTCGCCGATTTGGCATCAGAATCAACTTCGAATTTGGCAAGACGTGCTTCGAGAGCTTCGATTCTTGCCAGCAACGCGCTGTTTTCCGCCCGCGCCTTGATCGCCATTTCGCGAACGGCTTCGAAGTCTTCGCGCTGCACCACGTCGAGCGTGTTCAGCACGCGTTCTCCTTGCGAACGCAACGCCGTTTCCACTTCACGGCGCACGCCCTGCGCAGCGCCCGCCGCATCCGTCACAAGCTTGGCAAGTTCATCGAGAACCCGGTTCTGTCCGCTGGTCATGGCAATCATTCCTTATTTCCAGGTAAGACCTGTTGAAAACATAGATTTGAAATAGGGCCGTCTCAGTTCCGATGCAAGCGCAGCTATAGAAAGTGATCGGGTTCCGCGCATCTGAAGCAATAATCATGGACGTCGCGAAAATAGCCGCCCGCAGGAACCGCAGGCGAATGTACTTAAGGTTACCTTAAGGGTACACGAGCACCGGAAGCGCCGAAAATGCGATTTGCAGCAGACGGGAACAGCTTGACCATAACGGGCCGGTCCAGCATGTTCCGTCACAAAACGGAGTGATTTCATGATTGAGACGTTGCTGCCCGCATCGGCGCTCGCCTTCCCAAATATCGATCCGGTGATTTTCCAGATCGGGCCGCTGGCAGTGCACTGGTACGGCCTTGGCTATGTCGTGGGCATCATGTTTGCCTGGTGGTATGGCAAAAAGCTTCTGCGCAGTCATCGCCTCTGGGCACACAACCAGCCGCCAATGGCACCGGAAGCTCTCGATGATTTCGTGATCTGGGCAGCGCTCGGCGTGGTGCTCGGCGGACGCATCGGCTACGTGCTCTTCTATAATTTCTCCTATTATATCTCCAACCCGCTTGCCATTCCGGCTGTCTGGGATGGCGGCATGTCGTTTCATGGCGGCATTCTCGGCACTACGCTCGCCATGATCCTTTTTGCCCGCTCGCGCGGCATCAAGGTCTGGAGCATGTTCGACACGATTGCCGCCGGTGTTCCGGTCGGACTTGGCGTGGTGCGTGTTGCGAATTTCATCAACTCGGAACTGTGGGGCCGTGTCAGCGATGTGCCATGGGCAGTTTATTTCCCCAATGGCGGCCCGCTGCCGCGCCATCCGAGCCAGCTTTACGAAGCTTTTCTTGAGGGCCTTGTGCTCTTCTTCGTGCTGTTCCTGCTGGTCTGGGTCGGGCGCAAACTGAAGAAGCCGGGCTTCATCGCTGGTGCTTTCGTCACAGGCTATGGTCTCAGCCGCATCGTCGTCGAATTCTTCCGCGAGCCGGATGCCCAGCTCGGCTATCTCTTCGGCGGGTGGCTTACCATGGGCATGGTTCTTTCGGTGCCAATGGTGCTGATCGGGCTTTGGGCCATGTGGCGCGCCAACCGTGCAGCGGCGAAAGATGCCTGAAGCAACGCTGAAAGACCGGCTGAAACGGTTGATCGCCAGCACCGGACCGATCAGCGTTGCCGATTATATGGCAGCCTGCCTCGGTGATCGCGAAGCGGGCTATTATACGACCCGCGAACCTTTTGGGCGTGACGGCGATTTCATCACCGCGCCGGAAGTGAGCCAGATGTTCGGCGAACTGATCGGTATCTGGTGCGTCAGCGAATGGGATGCGCTCGGACGCCCGGACAATATCGTGCTGTGCGAAATCGGCCCCGGTCGCGGCACACTGATGAGCGACATGCTGCGCACCATCGGCAGGCTTGCCCCGCAAATGCTGGGCCAGATGCGTGTTGCCATGGTCGAAACCAGCCCGCGCCTTGTCGAAAGGCAAAAGGAAAAGCTGTCCGATGCCGGGGCGAAGATCGACTGGTTCGAACGCTTCGCCGATATTTCCACCGAAACTGCCAACAGGCCACTGATCCTCGTCACCAATGAGCTGTTCGATGCGATTCCGTTCCGGCAGTTCGTTAAGGCCGGTGGCCGCTTTGTCGAACGGATGATCGCGCTCAATGAAAAGGATGAGTTCCATTTCGTCAGCGGACTGGGCGGCATTGATCCGGCACTTTTACCTGCAAGCCATGCGGAAGCACCCGAAGGCGCTATCTTTGAAGCGGCTCCGGCGCGCACGGCCTTGATACAGGAAATTGCTAGTCGTATCGCGACCACACGCGGCGCGGCGCTCAATATCGACTACGGCCATCTGAAAGCCGGTTTCGGCGATACGCTGCAAGCCATGCTTAAACATGCTTACGACGATGTGTTCGGCCATCCGGGCGAAGCCGATCTGACCAGCCATGTCGATTTCGATAGTCTGGAGAAGACCGCACGGGCCAGCGGCTGCAAAACCGGAACGATGACGCAAGGCGAGTTTCTACTCGCAATGGGCCTTCTCGATCGCGCCGGAAAACTCGGTTCGGGCAAGGATTCTGCGTTTCAAGAGAAAATCCGGCAGGACGTCGAAAGACTGGCCGCACCCGATCAAATGGGAACCTTGTTCAAGGTTCTCGCATTGAGTGACCGGCAGACGCGCCTCTATCCTTTCGAGGCCACGTAATGCCCTGGCCTTCAAAAAGCAGCGATTGACAAGCCAACAGACCTCCCCCACCATCCCGCCGTTTACGAAAGTCAGCAAGATGACAGATATGCCGCAACCGCTCCGCTCGCCTCTCCTTGAAAAGCCCGTCGGACAGAACGGGAAGCGGATTGCGCATGGCTTTTTCACCCGCAAGGGCGGCGTTTCCGATGGCATCTATATGGGCTTGAATGTTGGAAGCGGTTCAAACGATGTGCCGGAAAAGGTTGCCGAGAATCGCCGTCGTGTAGCGGAAAGCCTTGGCGTTGCACCCGATCATCTCATGACCGTGCATCAGGTTCATTCGCCCGATGTCCTCCATGTCACCGAACCGTTCGGCGCCCCGCGTCCGAAGGCTGATGCCATGGTGACAAATGTTCCCGGCATCGCCATTGGCGCCCTGTCTGCCGACTGCGGGCCAGTGCTTTTTGCCGATCATGAAGCGGGAGTCATCGGCTCCGCCCATGCCGGATGGCGCGGCGCTTTCGGCGGTGTGCTCGAGAACACCGTTGAAGCCATGATCGGCCTCGGTGCAAAGCGCGAGAATATCGTTGCCGTTCTCGGCCCGACCATCGGACCCAAAAACTACGAAGTCGGACCGGAATTCTACGCGGAATTTATCGGCAGGGACTCTGCCTACACCGCCTATTTCCAGCCTTCCGATAAGCCGGAACACAAGCTTTTCGATCTGTGGGCATTCATCACCGACCGGCTGACAAAGGCTGGCGTGCGGGCAGAATCCCTTCGCCAGTGCACCTATGCCGATGAGGAACAGTTCTATTCCTACCGGCGCACCACTCATCGCAACGAACCCGACTACGGGCGCCAGATTGCAGCGATAGCCATCATCAAAGAATAGGGAGAACCGCATGGCCCTTCACTTCGAGCCGGAAGAATTCGCCGCACGTCGCGACCGTCTGATCTTGAAGATGGAGGAGGAAAAGCTGGATGCACTTCTGCTGTTCGCGCAGGAGAGCATGTACTGGCTGACCGGCTATGACACGTTCGGCTTCTGCTTTTTCCAGTGTCTCGTCGTGAAGGCCGACGGTTCGATGGTCCTGATGACGCGTTCCGCCGATCTGCGGCAGGCGCGCCACACGTCGAATATCGAGAACATCGTCGTCTGGACAGACCGCGACAATGCCAATCCGGCTTCCGACCTGCGCAATATCCTGACGGAACTCGACCTTCTCGGCACCCGGATCGGGATCGAATACCAGACGCACGGCCTCACCGGTGCCAATGCCCGCAAGCTCGATGAACAGTTGCAGAGCTTTGCCAAGCTTTACGACGCATCCGGCATGGTGGATCGCCTGCGCCTGCTGAAAAGCCCTGCCGAAATCGCCTATGCCAAGCGCGCTGCCGAACTCAGCGACGATGCGCTCGACGCCGCGATAAAGCTGACCAAAGGCGGGGCGAACGAGGCCGATATTCTGGCTGCGATGATGAGCGCCAATTTCGCTGGTGACGGCGACTACCCCGCAAATGAATACATCATCGGCTCGGGCGACGATGCCCTGCTCTGCCGCTACAAATCCGGCCGGCGCAAGCTGAACAAGAACGACCAGCTTACGCTCGAATGGTCGGGCGTATTTCGGCATTACCACGCGCCAATGATGCGCACGCTGATCGTCGGGAAGCCGACCACACATCATCTGGAGCTCTATGCAGCCGCACGTGAGGCACTGGAAGCCGTGGAAGCGGCAATGACGCCCGCCTCGACATTCGGCGACGTGTTCGACGCCCATGCCCGGACCATGGAAGCGCACGGCCTCACCCGCCACCGCCTCAATGCCTGCGGCTATTCGGTGGGTGCGCGCTTCACGCCATCGTGGATGGACCCGCAGATGTTTTATGCTGGAAACCCGGAAAGCATCCAGCCGGATATGACACTTTTCGCGCATATGATCATCACGGATTCCGATACGCAGACTGCGATGACGCTGGGGCAGACTTATCTCACAACAAATGGCGCGGCTCAGCCATTATCCCGCCATTCTCTTGATATGATTGTCAAATGAGGCGCAATCGGCGATAAAACTGCCACAAGTGCATCCCGAAAAGTGCGAAGCAGTTTTCGGGTGAGATGCACGTCGGGAGAGATCGATAGACTATTTCATACTGAAAATGCCCTATCGCAGAGAAACTGCGCCTTCAGGAGCATGAAGCCGAACATGAACAAGGCACGTCTTTCAACGATGTTGTTGCTGGCCGGGGTGCTTACAAGCTTGCTTGCCGCCTGCAACAGCACCGAATCCGCTCTGAACGTACAGGGTAGCAATCAAAGTTCCGGTCAAACTGCTGCACCGGCGACGACACCGGGCACCCCGGCGACAGGGACAGCACCTGTCCAGCCCACGGGAACAACCCCGGCTGCGACCGGAACAGCGCCCGCAACGACCGCACCAGCGGCACCGCAGCGCAGTGCGGCGCTCAAGCCGGGCAAGTTGCATATCGCTCCGATTGTCGGCGCGCCTGTGAATGTGGTGACTCCCCTCACTCATCGTATGAATGATGACGCCAAGGCGAAGGGCATCGAGCTTGCAGGCAACAACGACCCAAGTGCGGCTTATGTCATGAAGGGTTATTTCTCCGTTCTTTCGGAAGATAACCAGACCACTGTGCTCTACGTCTGGGACGTGCTGGACGCTTCCGGCAACCGTCTTCACCGGATACAGGGGCAGGAGAAAGTTCCAGGTGCGGCCGCAGACTCATGGAGCGTCGTTCCGGCTTCCGCAATGCAGGCAATCGCCGACCGCACCATGCAGGAATATTCGACCTGGCTTGCGGCAAATCGCGCATAGAAAGTTGCTTTGGCAGCAAAAGACTGAAATCTTTTGCTGAATCATGTTTGCCTACTGTGGGAAAGCCGGAAAACCGGGCTTTTAACAGCAATTGTGTTCCCAAGGGCCTTGCAATGACGGTGACTCTTTGCAATAGGCCCCACATCCGAAAGAAAACCTTGCAAGCTGCAGTACTTGATCCCGTCAGAAAGTACGCAGCTTAAAGTTTTTAAGAGATTACGTCCGTTACGGCGGACTGTTGCGACAGAACCAAACTGCAAACCGCGACCGCATCGGCGTCAGAGGCAAAAGAATGAAACTTTTCGCAGGCAACTCCAACCGGGTTCTTGCCGAATCCGTTGCTCAATATCTCAACATTCCACTCGGTAAGGCCAGCGTCCGTCGCTTCGCCGATCAGGAAATCTTCGTAGAGATTCAGGAAAACGTCCGCGGCGAAGACGTATTCGTTCTGCAATCGACTTCCTACCCGGCAAATGATCACCTGATGGAACTGCTCATCATGATCGACGCCTTCCGCCGCTCCTCCGCACGTCGCATCACCGCCGTCCTGCCCTATTTCGGCTATGCCCGTCAGGACCGCAAGCCCGGTCCGCGCACGCCGATCTCGGCAAAGCTTGTTTCCAACCTCATCACCGAAGCCGGTGCGAACCGCGTTCTGACGCTCGACCTTCATGCCGGTCAGATTCAGGGCTTCTTCGACATCCCGACCGACAATCTCTATGCGGTTCCGGTTATCGCGCGTGACGTGAAGGCCAATTACGCAACTGGCAACTGCATGGTCGTTTCGCCTGACGTCGGTGGCGTGGTGCGTGCCCGTTCGCTGGCCAAGCGTATCGATGCACAGCTCGCCATCGTCGACAAGCGCCGCGAACGTCCAGGTGAATCGGAAGTCATGAACGTCATCGGCGACGTCGTCGGCAAAGATTGTCTGCTGTTCGACGATATCGTCGATTCCGGCGGCACGCTCTGCAATGCAGCCGAAGCCCTGCTGGCCAAGGGCGCGAACAGCGTCACCGCCTACATTACGCATGGCGTTCTGTCCGGTGGCGCGGTTGCCCGTATCGCCGCGTCGAAGCTGAAGGAACTGGTCATCACCGATTCCATCCAGCCGACCACCGCGATCAACGATGCGCCGAATATCCGCGTGCTCTCTATCTCCGATCTGATCGGCGAAGCCATTGCGCGTACAGCAGCGGAAGAGTCTGTTTCGAGCCTGTTCGACTAATCAAAACATCAGGCGAATAGCAATTCCGAAACATGCCGCCAGCAACAGCACGAGCGGCATGTTCATTTTGAAGACGACAAGCAATAATGCCGCCGCGCCTGCGATCAGGACGGCGGCATTGTCTATTGTGCTCCAGACCGGCAGCGGCAATGTGAAGGGACCGACAGCCTTCTCGACCACCTGCGAAAACAGGACATGCAGCGAGAACCATAGCGCCAGATTGGCAATCACGCCGACAACCGCAGCCGTGATCCCGCCCAGCATCGCCGACAGCCAGCGCACCTGACGCAGCCGCTCCACGAATGGCGCGCCCGCCAATATCCATAGAAAACACGGTACGAAGGTAAACCAGAGCGCAATCAACCCGCCGAAGAAGCCACCCAGAAGCGGTGGCAGGCCCGATAGGTTCGCAGCTCCCACGAAGCCTACAAAGACCAGCACGAGGATCAACGGCCCCGGCGTGGTCTCGGCCAGACCAAGCCCGGTCAGCATCTCACCCGGCTTCATCCAGCCGAAATGCTCGACCGCCTGCTGCGCTGTATAGGAAAGGGCGGCATAAGCGCCACCAAATGTCACCGCGGCGAGCTTCGAGAAAAATGCGGCTTCCTGCACAAAGACATGCGTACCGCCAAAAATGATGAAAAGCCCGACAAGAGGCAAAAGCCATAGCCCGCCCCAGATCAACGTCTGCTGCGTGAATTCGCGCAGGGCACCGGGTGTCGCCTCTCCCAGAATTGTTGCTGCGCCATTTCCCTGAACTATATGTCGCAACCCACCCGCGAGAGCCGCCAGCAGAACAACGAGCGGAAACGGCAGCTTCAGAAAGGCGATCGCAATGAATGCCGCAATCGCCACTGTGTAGGAGAAGCTGGAGGCCAATGTCCGTTTGGCCATGCGGTAGAGCGCTTCGAAAACCACGGCCAAAACCGCAGCCTTGAGGCCGAACAACAGCCCCGCCACGACCTCGACATGCCCGAAAGCGATATAAAGTGCCGACAATGCAAGCATGACAACTGCGCCGGGCAGCACGAATAACAGCCCTGCCAGCAGGCCGCCGCGCCAGCCTTTCACCGCCCAGCCCGAATAGGTCGCAAGCTGCATGGCTTCCGGTCCCGGCAGCAACATGCAGAAATTGAGTGCATGGATCAGCCGTTCCTGATCCATCCATTTTTTCTCATCCACGAGGATGCGCTGCAGCATGGCGATCTGCGCGGCTGGTCCGCCGAAGGACAGAAGGCCCACTTTACCGAAAGTCGTGAAAAGTTCTTTGAAATCCGGCTGCTTTACTGGCTCTGTCACGCTGTCGCCCTGAATGATCCGTTTCGCAAGCTGTCGGCGAGGATCATTACAGGTTCATGACAGTTTTCACAGGCAACAACTTATTCTATTCAGCCGCAGCGCCTTCTTCCGCCAGCTCGTCCGGCGCATTCGGGTCGCCCGGAGCGGTCTCACAGGCAAGATCGGGGAAATTGACGATGCGCATTCCCTTGAAATCATTGCGAACAACCAGAAGCCCGCGCTCCTCGAAATAGGTCAGCAAACGCCGCGCGCGGCTGAACGAATGCGTGCCGTAAGCCCGCGCCAAAGCCGCATCGGAGGGGCAAGGCGCACCGGTGACGGCTGCCTGCGCCACGATCAGGAACACGCCCTGCACATCGTCGGTGAGGCTTTCTGACAGCGACAGCGCCTGCTGCCATGTTTCGCCACTGGCCACATCGCTTTCAATGCTGGCCTGCGCCACCGCCAGCCTGCGGCGGAAGGCAGGCAGAGCCAGCGGCTCGCCCGGAACGCGGTGAATGCGGCAGCGCACAAGAAAGTCCTGATAGAGAACGGCAACTGAGCGGAACGAAGCTTCCGGATCGTCCACGATCTCGCGCATGACCTTTTCAAGAAGCTCATCGCGCTCGGCTTCCACGATGCCGGGGAACAACGGCTCTTGTGCCGGTTCGGCCTCGGGCTTCGGCTTTGCCACCTGCGCCAGAATTTCCGCCGTCGATGGCGGCGGTGGAGGTGGCGGCGTCCTGCGCACAACAGTGCGGATTTCTTGCGGTGCGGGCGTGAAGATAAGGTCGAGCGCATCTTCCGGTGCATCCGGCAGCGGCATCAGTTTCGGCGATGACGAACGTGCCGATGTCTCCACCTTGCCAATCTTGATCGGCAAGGGACGGCGCGACAATGCAGGGCCAAGCGCCACGAAATGCCCGCGCTGCAAATCCCGGAACATTTCAGCTTGGCGGCGCTCCATGCCCAGAAGATCGGCAGCGCGTGCCATGTCGATATCGAGAAATGTGCGCCCCATCAGGAAGTTGGAGGCTTCGGCAGCCACGTTTTTAGCAAGCTTTGCCAGTCGCTGCGTGGCAATGACACCCGCAAGGCCGCGCTTTCGTCCGCGACACATGAGATTTGTCATCGCGCCCAGCGACAGCTTGCGCGCTTCGTCCGACACTTCGCCTGCGGCGGCAGGCGCAAAAAGCTGCGCCTCATCCACCACCACGAGCATCGGATACCAATAGTCGCGCTCGGCATCGAAAAGACCGCCGAGGAAAGCCGCAGCCGAGCGCATCTGCTGCTCGACGTCCAGCCCTTCCAGATTGAGCACTACCGAAACACGGTGCTGGCGGATACGTCCGGCAATGCGGGTCAGTTCAGCTTCGGTACGAGCGGCATCGACAACGACATGGCCGTAAAGATCGGCCAGTGTGACGAAATCGCCTTCAGGATCAACGATGCACTGCTGCACCCATTGCGCGCTCTGTTCCAGAAGACGACGCAGAAGGTGCGACTTGCCGGAGCCGGAATTGCCCTGCACCAGCAGACGCGTGGCGAGCAGCTCCTCAAGATCAAGCATGGCCTGCTTGCCACCGCCAAGCGCCGCTGCCGAGGCAGAACCGCTTCCGGCAACAGAACCCATGTCGATACCGACCTGCATCTCGCCTCCTTTTAGCGCATCCCGAAAAGTGCGAAGTGGTTTTCGGACAAGATGCGCGTTAAAACAAATTGATGGAGCGGTTCCGACGATTCAGCTTTGCCCGGAACCGCTCTATTTAAACATTGCAGGAACAGACGACTCGTACGGTCAAGCCGCCAGTCGATCAGGCATTCGCTTAACACTTTTGCGGCTGCCATTGCCACCCGTTAAGACAAATGCCCACAGATGCCGGGCAGTAGATTTCAACCAGAAGTTTTGATAGCAATTGGATCAGGGGGCAAAAGCAGCAAGCGTCCAGCCAGCGGGCGCGTCGGGGAGGATGAGCCACCTGGACCGTGGCAAAGGCTTTGCCCTCTATTCGGAGGTGAACTCTATGTGGTTTATACCTATTAGATTCACGCTTAGAATAAAGAAAACCCGCACCAGCTGGCGAGCCACAGTGCGGGTTCAATTCTTTATCTAAGAACATGGTAGCTGGAGTTCGCGCTTCAGCTACCGATCCGAATATAGGCTATCGGGATCATTTTTTCAACTATAGCCTGTCAGCCTCCGCGCGAGGGCAAATCCAAAAAACTTGCGCCGCCGCACGCTATGGTCTATAGCCACCGCCATCCGCGTAGACACCCTTGGAGGCAACGCGGAATGGAGCGGTCCGGTCTTTCACCTTGTGACAGACGATACGGGCTGTTTCATGTCGTTTGCACGGCTCATCAAGCGGTACTAGCGACACTCCAGTAACATCGAAAGGAAATGCCATGAGCGAGACTTACGTGCTCAAGGCCGATCTGCGTACCCGGGTTGGTAAGGGGTCCTCCCGCGAACTGCGTCGCAACGGCCAGATTCCTGCAGTCATCTATGGCGACAAGCAGGAACCCCTCGCAATCGCCGTCCCCTACAAGGAAATCTTCTACAAGATTCATGGCGGTGGTTTTAAGACCACGGTTGCCACGATCGAAGTAGACGGCAAGAAGATTCAGGTCCTCCCGAAGGACTACCAGTTGGATCCGGTTCGTGACTTCCCGCAGCATGTCGACTTCCTGCGCGTTTCCGCCAAGTCGGTTGTGCACGTGAACGTTCCTGTTCACTTCAAGAACGAAGAAGCTGCACCGGGCATCAAGCGCGGCGGCGTTCTCAACATCGTTCGTCACGACGTTGAACTGATTGTTCCGGCTAATGCAATTCCGGAAGCGCTCGAATTCGACCTGACCGGCCTCGAAATCGGCGACTCGGTCCACATTTCGGCAATCAAGCTGCCGAAGGGCGCGACCGCTGCCATTCAGGACCGCGACTTCACCATCGCCACGATTGCTGCTCCTGCCGGCCTGAAGTCGGAAGAAAATGCTTCGGAAGGCGCTGCAGAAGAAGAAGCCAAGGACGGCGAATAATCGCTTTTCGTATTTTGGGGACTCTGAACCATGCTGCTCATCGCAGGTCTTGGCAATCCGGGCCCCAAATATGCGCATAACCGGCACAATATCGGTTTCATGGCGGCGGATGAAATATTCCGCCGCCATCGCTTTTCCAAATGGCAGAAGAAATTTCAGGCCGAGATCGCCGACGGTGTGATCGACGGCGAAAAGGTGCTGCTGATCAAGCCGCAGACTTTCATGAATCTCTCGGGTCAGTCCATCGGCGAAGCCATGCGCTTCTACAAGCTGACATCCGCCGATCTCGTCGTGATCTATGACGAACTCGACCTTATTCCGGGCAAGCTGCGTATCAAGACCGGTGGCGGCTCTGGCGGCCATAACGGCATTAAATCCATCGACGCGCATGTACAGTCTTTCCCCGGCGGCCAAAATTATCGCCGCATGCGGCTTGGCATCGGCCATCCCGGCGCGAAGGAACTCGTGCATAATTATGTCCTCGGCGACTTCGCCAAGGCTGACAATGAATGGCTGGATACGCTTCTGGGTGCTATCGCCGACAATGTGGGCCTGCTTGCCACCAAAGGCGAAGACAACAGCTTCATGAACCGCATTGCGCTCGCCATGGGCGACGGCAATCAGCGGCCAAGCGGCTTCAAGGCCAATCCCGCGCAAGCGGAAAAGGCCCCCCCTGAAGCAAAGGCCAAGGCGCAGAGCCATATCCGGCAGGCGCGGCAGAACCAGAGGAAGCCGGGCATTCCCGAAAGCGGCCCGATGGCTGAAATGCTGAAAAAGCTGCTGGGGAAGAAGGATTAATCCCCGGCGACGGCTGCGCCTCTTGACGCTTCACACCTCAATGTCGCATAGCGACGGTAATTCTATTCTAGTCTGACAGGTACGATCATGGGTTTCAAATGCGGCATCGTCGGTCTGCCAAATGTTGGCAAGTCGACCCTTTTCAACGCGCTGACCAAAACGGCCGCTGCACAGGCCGCAAACTATCCGTTCTGCACCATCGAGCCGAACACCGGTGAAGTGGCTGTTCCCGATCCACGCCAGAACGGCATTGCGAAAATCGCGGGTTCGAAGGAAATCATCCCGACCCGCATCAACTTCGTTGATATTGCCGGCCTCGTGCGTGGCGCTTCGAAGGGCGAAGGTCTCGGCAACCAGTTCCTCGCCAATATCCGCGAAGTCGATGCCATCGTGCATGTGTTGCGCTGCTTCGAAGATGATGACATCACCCATGTCGAAGGCCGCATTGATCCTGTGTCAGACGCCGAGACGGTCGAAACGGAACTGATGCTGTCGGACCTCGAAAGCATCGAGCGCCGCATCGTGCAGATCCGCAAGCGCGCTACGGCCAAGGACAAGGAAGCCCTCACCATTCTGCCGGTGATGGAAACCGCACTGGAACTGCTCCAGAACGGCCAGCCGGTTCGCCTCATGCTGAAGGACATCGCAGCAGAAGACCTGCTGACGCTTAAAGGTCTGAACCTGCTGACCTCCAAGCCTGTGCTCTATGTCTGCAACGTCGCCGAAGGCGATGCCGCCAAGGGCAACGCGTACAGCGCCGCCATCGAAAAGATGGCAGATGAGCAGGGTGCCCAGACGGTCATCATTTCGGCTGCAATCGAAGCGGAAGTTGCCCAGCTTCCCGACGAGGAAGCCAGGGAATATCTGGAAAGCATGGACCTGGAAGAGCCGGGCCTCGACCGCCTCATCCGCGCCGGTTACAAGCTTCTCGACCTCATCACCTATTTTACCGCTGGACCGAAGGAAACCCGTGCATGGACCATCCGGCGCGGCACCAAGGCTCCCGGTGCTGCCGGTGTCATTCATACAGATTTCGAACGCGGCTTCATTCGCGCCCAGACCATCGCCTATGAAGACTACGTCAAATACAATGGCGAAGTCGGCGCCAAGGAAGCCGGCAAGGCCAGGGACGAAGGTAAGGAATACATCGTCCATGACGGCGATGTGATGCTGTTCCGCTTCAATACCTGATACGATCAGGCCGCCAAAAACCGGCGGCCTTTTCTTTATTCTGCATAAAGCGCATCCCGAAAGGTGCGAAGCGGTTTTCGGAATAGGATGCGCGATCCAAGACAAACAGATAGAGCGGAAGCGCTGCCGAATGTGAACGCAATCCGCTCCAGTGGGAGGAGATCGAGGGTGACCAAGCCTCTGCCAAAATATGCCTACGAGGATATGGAACCGGGAATGACCCTTCCCTTCGGCCCTCGTGCGATCAACAAGGAAGAAATCATCGAATTTGCCAGCGCGTTCGACCCGCAGCCGTTCCATCTCGATGAAGAAGCGGGCAAGGCGAGCGTTCTCGGCGGGCTGGCAGCATCGGGGTGGCAGACCACTTCCCTCATCATGCGCATGGTCTGCGATGCCTATCTCACCAATTCCACGTCGCAAGGCGGCCCCGGCGTCGAATTCACACGCTGGAAACGCCCCGTGCTTGCCGGTGATACGCTGAACGGCGTGACGACCATCAAGGACAAGCGCATTTCCAAATCGCGTCCGGCCATCGGGCTGGTAACGTTCCACCATGAGCTGTTCAATCAGCGCGGCGAAAGCGTGTGCGAAATGCAGCATCCATGCATGATGGGACGCCGCGACTACGATGAGAAAGCGGGAGATGCGTCATGAGTTTCCTGGAAGAAAATCTCGGACAGAACCTCGTCATCGGCAGCTATACGTTTACTGCCGATGAAATCATCGATTTCGCCAGAAAATATGATCCGCAACCGTTCCATCTGGATGCGGAAGCGGCAAAGAAGAGCGTCTTCGGCGGGCTTTGCGCTTCCGGCTGGCATACCACGGCGGTGTTCATGAAGCTCAATGTCGCGTCCATCCTCGCGGCGACGAAAGAAGCGCTGAAACGCGGCGAGACGCCCCCGACATTCGGCCCCTCGCCCGGCTTTGAAAACCTGAAATGGTCGAAGCCCGTTTATGCCGGAGATACCATTACCTACAAGCGTGTGGTCCATGCCATCCGACCGCTTGCGTCCCGTCCCGGCTGGTCGATGCTGACCATGACGACAAGCGCTTATAACCAGAACGGTGAAGAAGTGCTGTTATTCGACAACGCGGCGATGGTGAAGCTGCCGCCCAAGACCGGCGCCTGAAATAAGAAAAGCCCGGAGTATAGTCCGGGCTTTCTCGTATTCTCAATCGCCTTCGAAGGCAACGAGCGTGCGAACCGGCACGCCGAGAGCTTCGAGCTTCTTGCGTCCGCCGAGGTCCGGCAGATCAATGATGAAGCAGGCTGCGACGATGTCTGCCCCCATCTGAAGCAGAAGTTTCGCCGCCGCTTCCGCCGTTCCACCCGTTGCGATCAGATCATCGACCAGAATGATCCGCTCACCCTTTTCGATCGCGTCGCGGTGCATTTCCATTTCGTCGATGCCATATTCAAGGCTGTAGGCAATCCGCACGGTATCGCGCGGCAGCTTGCCCTTCTTGCGGATCGGCACGAAACCGGCTGAAAGCTGATGCGCGATGGCACCTCCGAGAATGAAGCCACGCGCTTCGATGCCGGCTACCTTGTCGACCTTGTTGCCTGCATAAGGATAGACCAGTTCATCGACCGAACGGCGAAATGCCTGTGCATCGCCCATAAGCGTCGTCACGTCACGGAACTGGACGCCGGGCTTCGGATAATCCGGAATAGTGCGGATCGCATCCTTCAAGCTGGCTTTAAATCCGGATTCCATTTTCCATCCTTTCAGGCGGCCGTTGGGCCGGTCAAATTAATCAAGGCAAAGTTGGGGCCAAGCTCCTTTACACCCTCAAACGAGCAAATTGCAAAAGAAACCGCCCATTTGCGCCAAGAACATTGCGGCGACGCACCGTCATTTTTATGGCTTAATTGCGGCAATGGTATCCCGGCGAACCGAACAATCACTTTCCATGCATCCATACCACAAAAAAATGGGCGCCCGCGGCGCCCATTTTTTTAACTCGGATTGACCGGTTAGTGCTTCACGTTCGACCAGATCGAACGCTTGGCAACATAAACCAGACCGGCAAAAAGAATCAGGAATATGATGACCCGGAAACCGGTCCGCTTGCGATCTTCCAGATGCGGCTCTGCAGCCCACATCAGGAAAGCCGAAACGTCGCGCGCATATTGATCCACCGTTTGCGGCGCGCCGTCGTCATAGGTGACCTGGTCGTCGCTCAGCGGCTTCGCCATCGCCAGAGCCTTTGCCGAAATGAAGTACGGATTGTAATGCGTACCTTCGGCAATCTGCATGCCCGCTGGCGGCTGTTCGTCAAAGCCGGTCAGCAGAGAATGGATATAATCTGGACCGCCTTCAGCATATTGCGTGAATATGTCGAAGATGAACTGCGGGAACCCGCGTTCCACCGCACGCGCCTTGGCGATCAGCGAAAAGTCGGGCGGAGCCGCACCGTTGTTTGCCGCCGCAGCCGCAGCCGTGTTCGGATATGGTGCCGGGAAGTGGTCGGTCGGAAGCGCCTTGCGGGTGAACATCTCACCATCCGCATTCGGGCCATCCTCCACTTCATATTCAGCGGCAAGCGCCTTGACCTGCTCCGGCGAGTAGCCGAGGCCTTCCAGCGTGCGGAAAGCCACCAGGTTCATCGAATGACAAGCCGAGCAGACTTCCTTGTAGACCTTCAGGCCACGCTGAAGCTGTCCCTTGTCATAGGTTCCGAACGGACCGGCGAAGCTCCACTTTTCCTGCTTGGGATGGTGGATCGGAAAATGTTCCGGCTCCGCGGCATTACCGCCTTCCTCAGCCGAGGCACCACCCATCGTACCCAGGGCGATACCAAGCGCAACCAGCGGAGCAATACCGAAGGCAGCGAAACTCTTGAGGATGTTTTTCATTGTTACGTCCTTCATCTCTCTCGCTGGTTCAGCCCCGAGTTTCAACAGGGATTTCCACTGGGGTAATCTCGGCCTTGCCGCTTTTCTCCAGAACCGCCTCGGTGATCGAGTTCGGCAAACGCCTCGGCGTTTCGATCAGGCCAATGACCGGCATGATGACGATGAAGAAGGCAAAGTAGTAGAGCGTACCGAGCTGCGCCATGAAGACGTAGGAACCTTCCGCCGGACGCGAACCCAGCCATCCGAGGAAGATGGCATTGATCACGAACAGCCAGAAGAACAGCTTGAACCACGGACGATAGACAGCCGAACGAACCTTCGACGTATCGAGCCACGGCACGACGAAAAGGATCGCGATCGAACCGAACATGGTCAGAACGCCGCCGAGCTTCGAGTCGATCGGGCCGATGTTGAAGGTGATGGCGCGCAGCATCGCGTAGAAAGGCAGGAAGTACCATTCCGGAACGATGTGAGCGGGCGTCTTTAGAGAATCGGCCGGGATATAGTTATCCGGATGGCCGAGGAAGTTCGGCAGATAGAAGACGAAGTAGGCGAAGAACACGAAGAAGACGAGCGCGCCGAAAGCGTCCTTGATGGTCGCATATGGCGTGAACGACAGCGTATCGGTCTTCGATTTCACTTCAATACCGGTCGGGTTGGTCTGGCCCGTCACATGCAGCGCCCAGACGTGCAGGATAACGACACCTGCAATCATGAACGGCAGCAGGTAATGCAGCGAGAAGAAGCGGTTGAGCGTCGGATTGTCGACCGCAAAGCCGCCCAGCAGAAGCTGCTGGATCGGTTCGCCGATGATCGGGAAGGCCGTGAAGAAGCCCGTGATAACGGTGGCTCCCCAGAAGGACATCTGTCCCCAGGGCAGCACGTAGCCCATAAAGGCGGTCGCCATCATGAGAAGGAAGATCACCACGCCCAGAATCCACAGGAGCTCACGCGGCGCCTTGTAGGAACCGTAATAGAGACCGCGAGCGATATGGAGATAAACGGCGATGAAGAAGAACGATGCGCCGTTGGAGTGCATATAGCGCAGCAGCCAGCCGGAGTTGACGTCGCGCATGATCTTCTCGACGGAATTGAACGCAATGCCCGTATCCGCAGCATAATGCATGGCCAGCACGACGCCGGTCAGAATCTGCGAAATGAGCATGAAGCTCAAAATGCCACCGAAGGTGTACATATAGTTCAGGTTACGCGGCGTCGGATAGGCCACGAAGGAATCATAGACGAGACGCGGCAAGGGAAGCCGTTCGTCCACCCATTTTTCGATGCCGGTCTTCGGCGTGTATGTGGAGTGTCCAGCACTCATGTCTTCTCTCCCCAAGACCTGTTAGCCGATCCTGATGACCGTATCGGAAGTGAACGCATATTGCGGGATGTGCATGTTTTCCGGTGCCGGACCACTGCGGATACGACCGGCAGTGTCATAGGTCGAACCATGGCATGGGCAGAACCAGCCACCGAAAGAACCGGACTCACCGAGCGGCACGCAACCCAGATGGGTACACACGCCGATCATCACCAGCCAGTTTTCCTTGCCTTCGCCTGCCGAGCGGGCGAGATCGGTCGCCTGCGCGTCCGACGCAAGGTTGGCATTACGCGCAATCGGATCCTTGAGATCGCCAAGAACGGTCGTCTTGCCATCCTCGACTTCCTTGGCGGTGCGGTTACGAATAAAAACCGGCTTACCACGCCATTTAACAGTTAATGATGCTCCTTCCGCAAGGGACGAAACATCAACCTCGATGGACGCAGCCGCGAGTGTCGAAGCGTCCGGACGCATCTGGTCGATAAACGGCCAGGCCAGTCCGCCAACTCCGACGACACCGGCCATTCCCGTCGCAATATACAAAAAATCACGCCGTGTCGGCTCAGCCGTGTCGTGTGCGCTCACGTGCCAATTCCTTTTCAACCTGCATGTTCAATTGAACTCTCCCCTCGTCCTCTTTTGCACTTGCGCAAAAGTAGTCCCGCAAGTGCTCACAGGACGAAATTCCCTCCATTTCACTTTCCGGTTTAGGCGTGTAAAAATCGCTTGTCCAGACACCAAGCCCTTATGACGGCACGATGTCGCAGGCGGATTTGCTTGCTCAATTCAGCGAATGCGCAACAAACTGATAATGCACCACAGATAACGCAAAGCTTTCAACTTTATCCATTCCGCCCAATGAAACCACCCGACTGGCGGGCCCAAAGTCCCGCATAGATGCCGTCACGGGCAATAAGTTCGTCATGCGTGCCCTCCTCCACGATTCGCCCCTGATCCATCACGACGAGGCGATCGAGCGCCGCAATGGTGGAAAGGCGATGGGCAATCGCAATCACGGTCTTGCCTTCCATAAGGCGCTTCAGATTCTCCTGAATGGTGGCTTCCACCTCCGAATCGAGCGCGGATGTCGCCTCATCGAGGATGAGGATGGGTGCATCCTTCAAAATGGCGCGCGCTATCGCAATGCGCTGGCGCTGGCCGCCGGAAAGCTTGACGCCGCGTTCGCCCACAAAGGCATCGAAGGAGCGTCGTCCCTGAAAATCCTCCAGATTGGCAATGAACCCGTCAGCCTCGGCCTGTCGTGCCGCCTTCAGCAATTCTTCATCGGTCGCATCGTCGCGCGCCAGCATGATGTTGTCGCGCAACGACCTATGCAACAGGGCGGTTTCCTGACTGACGACGGCAACGGCACGGCGCAACGATGTCTGGGTGACATCGCGAATGTCCTGCCCGTCTATGAGAATCGCGCCCTTCTCAACATCGTAAAGACGCAGGATGAGGTTCACGAGGGTGGATTTACCCGCACCGGAATGACCGACAAGACCGACCCGCTCGCCACCACGCACGTTCAGATTTATATTGTCGAGAACACCCGCAGCTTTGCCGTAATGAAAGGTGACGTTTTGAACCTGGATATGCGCCTCTGTTACCTGCAGGGGCTTGGCATTGGGCCTATCCTCCAGACCGAGCGGGGCAGAAACCAGCCGCATGGAATTTTCGATCAGTCCGAGCTGGCGCAGCATTCCATTGAGCTGCATCATGAGACGGCCAAGCAGCATGTTGAGGCGTAGCACCAGCCCAAGCGTGAACGACACCTGCCCGACTGTGATGGCATTGCGCGTCCAAAGATCGATGGCAATCGCCGCAACCGTCACGATCATCAGGCCGGAAAGTGCCGTGAGCGAAACGCGGACCCCGGTAAGCGAACGCATGAACGGAAGAATGGCGCCAAGATAGCGCTCGAACCCTTCGCGCAGATAGCGTTCGTCGTCATCGGCGGTATTGAGCTTGATCGTCTGGATGTTGGAATAGCTATCGACGATACGCCCGTTAATCATGGAGCCCGCCTCGGCCGTAGCCTCGGCATTCTTGCGGATGCGCGGCAGATAACGCCATGCGATGAAACCGAAAGCAATGATCCACAGGATCACGGCTGCCGCCAGCCGCCAGTCGAGCCGGCCAACCAGAAACAGCGTGGTGATGCTGTAGATCGCCATGAACCAGACGACCTGAATGAGACTTTCTATGAGGTCGCCTGCCGCTTGGCCCGCCTGCCAGACCTTGGTGGCAATCCGCCCGGCGAAATCATTCTGGAAGAAGGCATAGGACTGGCGGAGTACATAGGAATTCGCCTGCCAGCGGATCATATTGTAGAAGCCCGGCGACAAGGTCTGATCATCCAACAGCGTATTGATCGCTGTCACGACGAGACGGATCACAAGGACTGTGATTCCCATGAAAAGCAGTTCGGGGCCTGCCGCCTGCAAAAGCGCCGACCAGCTTCGCTCAACACCACCTTTTCCCGCCTGGTCGAGAATATCGACCAGCCTACCAGTGAAATAGAACAGTCCAGCCTCGACCAGCGGCAGCAATCCGCCGACCACGAGGGAAGCAGCCAGCGGCCATTTCGCCTGCCTTGCATAATGCCAGAGAAAGCCGAGCGTGGTTGAAGGCGGTCTCAGCCTGTCCGGTTCGCGAAAGGGATCGACCCAGCGTTCGAACAGGCTGTAAACCGCTTTCATCAATGGCTTCTGTCCTTATTTTACCAGCGCATCCTCGGAATTATCATCGAAACCGAGGAAGCCGCCGGACTGACGGGCCCACAGACTTGCATAAATGCCGCCAAGCGCGACAAGTTCCTCATGCGTACCGTCTTCGACGATGCGGCCCTTGTCCATCACCACGAGACGATCGAGCGCCGCGATGGTTGAAAGACGATGTGCGATGGCAATCACCGTCTTGCCTTCCATCAAAGTATTGAGGCTGTCCTGAATGGCCGCCTCAACCTCTGAATCGAGCGCCGATGTCGCCTCGTCCAGGATGAGGATCGGCGCGTCCTTCAGCATCACACGCGCAATGGCGATGCGCTGGCGCTGTCCGCCCGAAAGCTTGACGCCGCGCTCGCCGACATGGGCATCCAGTCCCTGCCGTCCCTTCGGGTCGGTCAGCAACGGAATGAACTGGTCGGCCTGTGCCAGCCGGATAGCCTGCTGCAACATTTCTTCCGTTGCGTCCGGTCGTCCGTACATGATGTTCTCGCGAACCGAACGGTGCAGAAGCGATGTATCCTGTGTCACCATGCCGATATTTGCGCGCAGTGAATCCTGCGTGACTTTGGCAATATCCTGCCCGTCGATCAGGATGCGGCCCTTCTCCAGATCGTAGAAGCGCAACAGCAGATTGACCAGCGTGGATTTGCCAGCGCCGGAACGTCCGACCAATCCCACTTTCTGGCCGGGCTGAATGGTGAGCGTGAGATTTTCGATAACCCCTTTGCCCTTGCCGTAATGGAAGCCGATCTTGTTGAAGTCGAGCTCGCCTCTGGTCACCTGCAACGCGGGTGCACGGGGGACATCCACAACTTCATGCGAGCGTGCAATCGTCGTGATCCCGTCTTCAACCGTGCCGATATTTTCGAACAGGGCGGACATTTCCCACATGATCCACTGTGACATGCCATTGAGGCGCAGCACCAGTCCGATGCCAACTGCTACGGCACCAACCGAAATTGCTTCATTCATCCAGAGCTGGATGCCGATTGCACCCACAGCAAACAGCAAAATGCAGTTCGCCATGTAAAGGGTGAAATGGAACAACGTGATGAGTCGCATCTGCCGATGCACGGTGCCGAGGAAGCCATCGAGGCTCTCGCGTACGTATGATTCCTCCCGGCTGGAATGCGAGAAAAGCTTCACAGTCGCGATGTTGGTGTAGCTGTCGACGATGCGTCCCGTCATCGACGAACGCGCATCGGCCTGCTGTTCCGAAATCACGCGCAGGCGCGGAATGAAGATACGCAGCAAGATGATGTAGACGCCGAGCCAGACAGCGAACGGGATCATCAGAACCAGATCCGCAGACGCTGCGATGAACAGCGTGCCCGCGAAATAGACAATGACATAGTTGAGCACGTCCAGAAGCTTCATCACCGTTTCACGAACGGCGAGAGCAGTCTGCATCAATTTGGTCGAGATGCGCCCGGCAAACTCGTCCTGAAAGAACGCCATCGACTGGCGGATCAGATAGCGATGCATCAGCCAGCGCACGCGCATCGGATAATTGCCGAGCAATGTCTGGTGGATGAGCAGCGAATGGATCAGCACCACGCCCGGCAGGACAATCAGAACGACACCGGCAATCAGCGCAAGCCGCCAGCCTTCATTGCTCAGGAATGTCTCGCGCGACTGGTGTGACAGCCAGTCTACGATATTGCCCATGAAGGCAAAGAGCGACACTTCGATCACGGCGATGAGCGTCGTGAAAATCGCCATGCCGATGATCCACGGCCATGCGCCGCGGGTGTAATAAAGACAAAAGGCTACCAGTCCGCGCGGGGGTTCACGCGGCGGTTCTTCGGGATAGGCTTCGAGTCGTTTTTCAAACCATCTGAACATGGTGATCCTTTTAGGTGGCCCCGCAGGAATTGCCAAGACGGAAGGGGAACAAAACAGGAATATTTTCGTGATGCCGGAATGATTTTATTCTTGCGAACACTATCCCGCCAACTGATGTGTTGACGTGAGATGCGCAACCACTTTGAACGCTTGCAGCCACCGGCTTTGTGGGCTACCCGCTTCATATGGAACTGCGCGTCGCACTTTACCAGCCCGACATTCCCGGCAATACGGGAACCATCCTGCGTATGGCCGCTTGCCTCGGCTTCGCGGTCGACCTGATCGAACCCGCCGGATTCGATATTTCCGACCGGTCCCTGAAGCGCGCCGGCATGGATTATCTGGAGCAGGCCACCCTCACCCGCCATGCAGACTGGCGTCACTTCGAAGACTGGCGCCTGCAAGCAAAGCGCCGCATCGTATTGCTGTCCACCAAGGCAGCGATCCCCTATACGGATTATCAGTTTCAGGAAAATGACATTCTGCTCTTCGGGCGTGAGTCGTCGGGCGTTCCTGACGATGTCCACGATTGTGCCGATGCCCGGCTTTTGATCCCGATGGTGCCCGGTGCCAGATCGCTAAATCTTGCGGTTTCGGTTGCAATGACAGCAGGCGAAGCTCTGCGCCAGCGGAAGGAAAACGTCGATTCCCTCCGACAGGAATGACGACTCCAGCATTGCGCTTAGCGAAAGGGCCGGTTTCGCAAGGCATCCCATCCCCCCATCCGGTCTGAAAGGCTCGCTCTTCCATGAACCTGTCTATTCGCACTATCACTCTTGCCGCTTCCACCGCTTCGCTTTTGGCAAGCGCTCCGGCTTTTGCCAAGGAGGCTTCGCCCATCGCACCGAAGGTGATGGTCATCACCATGTTCGGTGAGGAAGCCAAGCCATGGCTGGAAGGCGAAAAATTCACGCAGAAAATCAAGCTGCCGGGCCTCAATCCGGAATATCCGGAAATCGACTGCACAGCCGACGGCCTCTGCCACATGACGACGGCGATGGGCTTCGCCAATGCCGCAAGCGCGACGGCAGCTATGGCGCTGAGCGACAAGCTCGACCTCAGCCACACCTATTTCCTGATCGCGGGCATCGCCGGTGTCGATCCGAAGCATGGCACGCTTGGATCGGCGCATTGGGCAAAATACGCCATCGATGCCAATCTGAACCACCGCATCGATATTCGTGAAACGCCGGAAGGCTGGCCGACCGACTTCTTCGGCCTCGGCGCTGCAAAGCCCGGCGAGAAGCCGAAATGGGCCGCAGGCACGGAGGTCTTCGAACTGAACGGCAAGCTGGCCGACTATGCACTGGCAACGACCCAGGACGTCGCACTTCTGGATAGTGACGCAGCGAAGGAATATCGCAAGCACTATACGCAAGAAGCCGCGACCGGCGCACCAAAGGTCACAATCTGCGATACGGCTTCGGGCGATACCTATTGGCATGGCGCGAAGCTTGGCGAAGCCATGACCGAATGGGTAAAGCTTCTGACCGACGGCAAGGCCGACTATTGCACATCGCAGATGGAAGATAATGCCACACTGACCGCGCTGAAGCGCGCTGCCGAGGCGGGCAAGCTCGATTTCGACCGCATCGCATTGCTGCGCACCGCATCGAACTTCGACCGTCAGGGCAAGGACCAGACTGCGGCTGAATCGCTTGCCGCGAACTCCGGCGGCTTCCCGCTCGCCACGACCAACGCCTATCGCGTCGGCAAGGCCTATGCCGACAGCATCATCCAGAACTGGAATGCGTGGGAAAAAGCACCGCAAACGACGGCGAAATAAGGCTGTAATGGAATAACGATTCAAACAGAGAAGGCGTCTGTGAAGGGCGCCTTCAGGACTTCTAATCTGAATCGTATTTCAAGGCTTTGACCGTTGCGATTAAAGCGCAACTCAATCCGCAGTCTCCAGTCGACGCATCGTGAATTCGATCACATCGTCCGGTCGCTCGCACCAGCTCTCGATTTCGGTCCAATAGGCCGCCTTGGGGAATGTCTCGAACCATTCGCGCGCCTTTTCGCGCGCCGCCAGCCTCGGCAGGGTGAATGTCTCGCGAACGAACCCATCGCGCGGCATACGGCTTTGCTTCATGCCTTTCTGGACACGGCTCTTCTGAAGCTGCTTGCGCAAGCCTTCGAGCGGTGGACGGGGCGGTGCTGCTGTCATGCGATGCCCTCCCGGCAAAACCGGAAATGAACGACTTCCAAACCCTAGGTAGAGAAAGATAGGGGAGCAGTTTCACAAAGACGAGTCTTTTCTTGGGGAGAGGGTCTATACTGCCCTGCAATCGCGCGCTTCGCGCTTTGCGCCAATCGCGGACTTTGATAAGCCATGAAACAATAGTTCATCCATTTAACCTTGGCTGCGCGATATCGCCAAGCGATCCGGCGAACCGCGCCGGAAGGAAACAGACAATGCAACGCGACGAAATTCCGGCAATCATCCCCGCAGACATCGAAGAGAAGAAGCAGGCGGCACAGCTCTGGTTCGAGGAACTGCGCGACCGTATCTGTGCAAGCTACGAACAGCTTGAAGATGAACTGCAAGGCCCGCTTTCGGATCGCGAACCCGGACGTTTCGTTCGTACCCCGTGGCAGAAGGATGAAGGCCGTGGCGGCGGTGGCGTCATGTCGATCATGCATGGTCGCGTCTTCGAAAAGGTCGGCGTGCATGTCTCGACGGTCTATGGCGAGTTTTCGCCGGAATTCCGCAAGCAGATTCCCGGTGCCGAGGAAGACCCCCGTTATTGGGCCAGCGGCATTTCGCTCATCGCTCATCCGCAGAACCCGAACGTGCCTGCCGTCCACATGAACACGCGCATGGTCGTGACCACGCGCCAGTGGTTCGGCGGCGGCGCTGACCTCACGCCGGTTCTGGACAGCCGTCGCACGCAGGATGACCCGGACACCCTTGCCTTCCACAAGGCTTTCCGTTTCATCTGCGAAAAGCACAAAGATATTGTCGACTACCAGCGCGTGAAGGACTGGTGCGACGAATATTTCTTCCTGCCGCATCGCAATGAGCCGCGCGGCACCGGTGGCATTTTCTATGACTGGCTGCATTCACCGGACGAAAAAGGCGGATGGGACGCGGATTTTGCCTATACGCGCGATGTGGGACGCGGTTTTTCCGTCGTCTATCCGCATCTGGTGCGCCAGAACTTCAACAAGGACTGGACCGACGCGGATCGCAACGAACAGCTCATCCGCCGTGGCCGCTATGTCGAGTTCAACCTGCTTTACGACCGAGGAACGATCTTCGGTCTCAAGACCGGCGGCAATGTGAATTCCATCCTGTCTTCCATGCCGCCTGTGGTGAAGTGGCCGTAACGGCACTGAATGAAAAGGGCCGGTTTTCCGGCCCTTTGTTTTAGTGTCTGAATCAAAAAGCGTCAGGCCGTAGCGAAAATGGTGATTTTCGAGAACCGGAGCGCAGTGTACTTGAGTACATGAGCACCGGAAGCGCAGAAAAACGCCATTTGCAGCAAGGCATGGTGACTTTTGGATCAGACATCTATGTATCGAATGCCGCGTTATAGGCCACATCGCCTTCCGGCATATCCGGCCCGAAGGCCAGACACTGGAAATATTCCGCTGGCACGCCCGGCAGTTTCAGCCGCGAATCGGCCTTGAAGCCGAAGCGCCCGTAATAACCGGGATCGCCCAGAAGAACACAGCCCTTGGCGCCTTCGCGCCGCAGAATGGCAAGCCCCTCGCGGATAAGCTTGCCACCTATCCCCTCGCCTTGCCGATCCGGATGGACTGAAACAGGGCCAAGCCCATACCAACCCTTATTCTCGCCGTCGATCAGAATCGGTGAGAACGCGACATGGCCCAGAATCTGTCCGTTCTCTTCCGCAACCAGCGACAGGGTAAGCGCCTTTGCAGCGCGAAGCGCATCGACGATCTCCCCTTCCTTCTGATTGCTATAGGCCACGGGGCGGAAAGCGGTCTCCGTCACCTGGCGGATTTCAGCGGCATCTTCGGGCGTTTCCTTGCGAATATGCATGATGCTCTCCTTCAGCGGTTGTTGAGCTGAGCGCGAACATTTTCGCGCCCTTTGAACGAGATGCGATAAGGACTGCCCATTCGGGATTCGATCAGTCGCTTACGGCGCAACTGCTGGAAAATTGCCATCGTGCAATCGGAAAGCAGATAGCCTTCACGGGTAAAGCATTCGATGTCGCAGATACGTCCGTCTTCGCGCAGATGGCGGATGTAACCGCCCTGCGCCAGCACGTGCAAGACGCGCTGTTCCATGCGTGAGATATTCATTGTTGTTTTTGCCTGGATGGAAACCATGACAAGCATCAGCACTCGCGGACGGTGAACCATCCACGGCCAATGCCGTTTCCGCTCCTGGACCTGCCTGTCAGGCGCCCTTAGCCCCTGTCATTCGCAGTTTCGTCCGGAACGCTCAAAGGCTTCCTACAATCTCCAGCATCAACAATTCCTCGTTCAGAGGTGGATAGTTAAAAGGGCGACACGGCCCTTTATCCGTATCTAAGAGCGCACGATCTGAAAGTCAAACCAGTGTCAGACCGTTCAGTTCTTCGGCTGGTTACGAAGCTTTTCTGCTTCCGCATAGAACTTCTTTTCCCACTCATTGTGATTATCGAGCCCTTCCTTGATGAAGGGCGTGAAGATCGCAAGATTCATCAGGCACCAGTTGACGAAACGCGCCGGAAACTTGAGCGGCTTCACGAAATCGACGAACAGGACCACGCGCGTCTTGTCGGTATGATTCCACGCCTCGTGCTCATAGGCATCGTCGAAGATCAGCACCTTGCCTTCCTGCCAATGGCAAACCTGCTTGTCCACGCGAATGGCAAGCTGGTCGTTGGGTTCCGGCACGATGAGGCCAAGATGCAGGCGCAGCACGCCATTATAAGGCCCGCGATGCGGCGGCAGATGCTTGCCCGGCTCGAAGATGGAGAACATCGCCGTCGTCAGGCCGGGGATCTTGTTGACGATACGCCAGGTTTCCGGGCAGGCATTGATGTTCTGTTCCGACTTCACGCCGAAACCGAGCAGGAAGAATGTCTTCCAGCGATTGTCGGTCGAGATCGTCTTCACATCGGTCGAAATATCCTGAAAGGAAGGCAACTCACTCTGGCGCAGCAGAACTTTTTCCAGTTCCTTGCGGATGGCGGGCCATTCCTTCTCGATTTCGGCTGACCAGGGGAAGGTCGCATTGTCATAGACAGGCGGATTGCCGAGCTTGGCATATTTCAGATTGAGACCTTCGGCCCAGGATACGATCCCCATAAAAAAACGGGTGATTTTGCTCGGCCGCTCCATTGCGGCAAGGCCTTCGGTGCCAAACTTCTGCTGCGGATCGGTAGCTGCCTTGTCTTGTATCGATGTATCGGGATTGGACATCTCATGCTCTTTCAAAACGCGCGCTAAAAAGTTCTCATTTCCTGTTTTGGGCATGTTTTGCCCCAAAACCGGTTCCCACTTTCGGGAAACATGCTCCAGCTATAAGGCGATGAAACTACGGCTGAAATTTGCAGGCAAGCCATCAGTTGTTCAATTTAAAAGCATTTCCAACAAAAGTGAGACACGGTTTTGTGTTCGGAAATGCTTGGGAAAAAACGGTTAGAGCGGAACCGCACTAACCGCGATCAAGCTTGCGCAGAAGTGCTGCCCGGTCAAGGCTAAAACCGGAGTCAATCCAGAAAGTTTCAAGCGACCGCAATGCTTCTCCAAGCTCCGGCCCCTTTTCAAAGCCGATAGCCAGAAGATCGCTGCCCGTGACGGGGAAAACAGGGGTATCATAATGTTCGGCGGCATCCAGAAGACGCGCGAAACCACCGGCGCGGATCATCGCATCGTCGCTGTCTGCAGCATCGGCCCGAGCCGCGGCATAGGCCAGGCGAATGCGGTCGAGCACAGCCTGCTTGCTACCCCGATAGATTGTTTTCTTCAGCGCCTGTTCGGAAAGCTCCGGCTTGACCGCATCAGCGCGTGCCCAAGCCTCAAGACGGGCCCTTTCCGCATTGGACATTTTCAGCCGTTTGCCCATCTCTTCCATCCGCACGCTATCGGGCGGAATGATGCTCTCAAGCCGCAGCAGCGGATCGGGCTGCCAGCCAAGATCAGTCTCGGTCCGCACCAGCCCATGAATGGCGTCGATGCCCCATTTTTCGCTTTCAGGCAGAATGAGATTCAAGACACCGGCCTGCCGCATCCACAAAAGCGCACGCGACGGATCGGGAGCTGACAGGAGTTTCTTCAGTTCCGACCAGACCCGTTCGGCGGAAAGCTGTGAAAGACCGTCCTTCAATCGTGCGCTGGCCCGCAAGCCATCAGCCTCCGGCCGTCCCGAACCGTACCAGGCGAAGAAACGGAAAAAGCGCAGGATACGCAGGTAATCCTCGCGAATGCGTTGTTCCGCATCGCCAATGAAACGCAGCGTCCGGGATTCAATATCGGCAAGGCCGCCGACATGATCGATGATCGTGCCGTCAGCCGTCACATAAAGCGCATTGATGGTAAAGTCGCGCCGCTCCGCATCGACTTTCCAGTCGGTCCCAAAGGCGACCTTGGCGTGGCGGCCATTGGTTTCGACATCCTGCCGCAGCGTCGTCACTTCGAACGGGTGCCCCTGCACGACGACTGTGATCGTGCCATGCTCGATGCCGGTCGGCACCGGCTTGAAACCGGCCTCTGTCGCCAGTCTGACCGTATCCTGCGGCAGATGCGTCGTCGCCAGATCGACGTCGCTCACCTTGGTGCCCAGCAGCGTGTTGCGCACCGCGCCACCCACGACACGCGCTTCGCCGCCATCACGATTCAGCGCCTTGAACAGGGCTTGCAACGGCTTTGATTTCAGCCAGTCCGCCTTGCCGGAAATATTCATACTCTCGCTCAAACGTAGAGCCTTTCATAAAGTCCGCGAATGATACCGGCGGTTGCCCCCCAGATGAATCGCTCGTGATAGGGCATGGCGTAAAAAAAGCGTTCCTTGCCGTTGAATACCCGGCTTTCACGCCGATGGTTCTCCGGGTTCATCAGGAAGGAAAGCGGCACCTCGAAAATATCGGCGACTTCGTCCGGGTTCGGATGAACGTCGAACGGCGTCTTCACCACTGCAAGAATGGGCGTGATCGAAAAACCGCTGCCGGTGAGATAACGTGGCAGATTGCCGATGATCTCGGCACGATCCGCAGCGAGCCCGATTTCCTCATTGGCCTCGCGAAGCGCTGCCCGCTCCGCCGTGCCATCTTCCGGGTCGATTGCACCGCCCGGAAAGGCGATTTGGCCGGAATGCTTGCGCAAAGTATCCGTGCGCTGTGTCAGAAGCAATGTGGCTTCCGATCCGCGATCCACCACCGGCACCAGCACGGCGGCATCGCGCATCTTAGCCATCTGCATTAATTGTGTAATATCGGGATTAAGCGAATGATCGCCGGTCAGATCATCCTGGTTGGGACGCCACTGCCGAACCCGCTCGGCAAAATCACCGGCTGAAAAGGCTGGGAATTCATTCATTGCAGTGCAGCCTCCAGTGCATCGGATGCCATGATCGGAAACACCATGCCGCCCGAGCGAACGGCATATGTCGGCACGCCATCGATTTCGATTTCCTCGCCCAACGCCACCAGATCATACATGACCGCACGTGTGATCAGCGCCTCCAGCCGCCCGCGAACCAGCACATAGGGTTTCAGCCCACCACTGACGGGCTCGATCACAAAGCGCAAGGGATGCTGCGCGTCGGCGGTCACCACGTCACCCACATTGGTGCGGAATGTCAGCACCTGCGCCTCGCCTTCGCCGCAAACTTCCATTTCCACAGCGATAAAAGGGGCGTCCTCGACGCGGATACCGACTTTTTCCACCGGCGTTACGAGATAGGTTCTGCCGTCCTCATCCTTGCGCAGAACGGTCGAAAACAACCGCACAAGCTGCTTGCGGCCAATCGGCGTGCCCATATAGAACCAGGTGCCATCCGCCTTGATTTCCATATCGAGGTCGCCGCAAAAGTCCGGGTTCCAGCGCTCCACAGGCGGGATTCCGCGCTCTTTCGTCGCCGGTCCACTTTGCGCATCGGCATGGGCGCGCGCGATCAGGGCTTCCAATCCGCCGGTCGTCTCAGTGCTCCGCCCAATATTCCATAAGGAATCTTGCGGCGCGTCTTTGCCTTCAGGGGTGCTTTTTATCATCCGACTCGGTTATTCCTGCCCGAATGTGTTTATATGCTCGAAGTCATGAAATAGTCACCGTTTCGCGGCTTGTCAGCACTATATGCGATTTATAAGGCACTTCCGCCAGAGCGGTCATATTGCGAGGTCCACATGAGCGTTGTCGTTACGCCTGAAACCGCCAATCCCGAACAGATAGTCGCGGAGGCCGAACGGGCGCTCGCAGACATCGCCCGCATCAAGGACAGCATCGGGACTGTGATCTTCGGTCAGGAAAATGTGATCGAGCGCGCACTCGTCGCCGTTCTGGCTGGCGGGCACGCCTTGCTCGTCGGCGTACCGGGCCTTGCCAAGACCAAGCTGGTCGAAACGCTGGGAACTGTCCTCGGCCTCTCCGGCCAGCGCATCCAGTTCACGCCCGACCTGATGCCTTCCGACATCATCGGTTCGGAAGTCATGGAACAGGATGCGGACGGGCGCCGCTCGTTCCGTTATCTCAAGGGCCCGATCTTCGCGCAGCTCCTGATGGCCGACGAGATCAACCGCGCTAGCCCACGCACCCAGTCCGCGTTGCTGCAAGCGATGCAGGAATATCATGTCACTGTCGCCGGCCAGCGCTACGATCTCCCCGCACCGTTTCATGTGCTTGCGACACAAAATCCGCTGGAGCAGGAAGGCACCTATCCGCTGCCGGAAGCCCAGCTCGACCGCTTCCTGATGCAGATCGACATTCTCTATCCGGAACTGGATGCGGAGCGCCGCATTCTTCTGGAGACAACCGGCGTTTCGGAAGCAAAGGCCTATGAGATCATCAACGCCGAACGGTTGATCGAAATGCAGACTTTGGTGCGACGCATGCCGGTGTCGGAAAGCGTCGTGGAAGCAATCCTCAAGCTGGTGCGCTCCGCCAGACCGGATGCCGACAACGAGCACGCGAAGAAACATATCGCCTGGGGTCCCGGCCCACGCGCCAGCCAGGCATTGATGCTGTGCGCCCGTGCCCGAGCGCTTTATGAAGGCCGTCTCGCCCCGTCCGTCGACGACGTGAAAGCGCTGGCCGAGCCGGTTCTGCAACACCGCATGGCGCTCAATTTCGCTGCGCGCGCCGATGGCATGCATATTCGCGACGTCATCGCAAATCTGGTAAAGGCTGCTGTCTGATGGTCATTGGCGCAGAAGTTTCCACCGCAGATCGCAAGGAGACACTTGCTCGCGCCCGTGCGCGGGCAGCGGCCATCCCCGATCTGCTGGTCGAAGCGCAGCGCGTGGTCAACACGGTCATGAATGGCTGGCACGGACGGCGCAAACGCGGTCCCGGCGAAAATTTCTGGCAGTTCCGCCCCTATGTGGACGGCGAATCTCTTGCCCGCATCGACTGGCGGCGTTCCGCCCGCGACGACCATACCTATGTCCGCGACCGCGAATGGGAATCCGCCCACACCGTCTGGCTCTGGTGTGATTTCTCGCCCTCGATGCTCTATCGCTCGCAGCTTGCGCCCGTTTCCAAGGAAGCGCGTTCGCTCGTGCTGACACTCGCTCTTGCCGAACTTCTGTCGCGCTCAGGCGAACGCATCGCCTTTCCGGCGCTTATCCAGCCTTTTTCGGCTCGCAACGGCGCGGAACGTCTGGCAGGCGCACTGATGCACGAAGTGCCGGTTGCAGCACTGCCGGACATCGGCCAGATTCGCCGTTTTTCCGAAGTCGTCCTCGTGTCGGACTTTCTGCATCCGTTCGACGAGCTGACCGACCTTCTCAACCGTCTGGCGAAGCGGGGTGTCCGCGCGCATCTGGTGGAAGTTGCCGATCCGGCGGAGGAAACATTTCCCTATTCCGGTCGCACCGAGTTCCGCGATCCTGAAACCGGCGCCACGCTCGTCGCCGGCCGGGCCGAGACCTATGCAGACGACTATCGCCGCCTCTACACCGCCCGCCGCGAAACCCTGTCGGATTTTTGCAAGCGGCTTGGCTGGAGCTATACGGTCCACCGGACGGACCGGCCGACGGCGGAAGCACTGGCACGCCTGCATAATGCGCTCAGCGCAACCGGGAGTGCGGGCGCATGAGTTTTCTGCCGCTCGCCTTCGGTTCGCCGCTCATTCTCGCAGGACTGATCGCCCTGCCGGTCATCTGGTGGCTTCTACGCATGACGCCACCACGTCCGCAGGAGGAAACCTTTCCGCCGCTCCGCATTCTGGCGCAGGTCTTCAAGCGCGAGGAAGTCCCGTCGAAAAGCCCATGGTGGATGACCTTGCTGCGGCTGCTGATTGCCGCGCTCGTCATTCTGGCGCTGGCCTCGCCGATCTGGAATCCACGTCCGGTCGCGCTTGCAGGCGACGAACCGCTCGCCATCGTCATCGATAATGGCTGGGCTTCCGCCGAGGATTGGCAACAGCGGGTCAATGCTGCCGAAAAACTCATCTCCGATGCGGAAGGCACCGATGCGCCGATCTACATCTTGGGCTCGGCAGAACCAGCCAACGCCGAAATCGGCCCCTATGACGGCAAGCGCGCTGCCGAGCGTCTTCAGGCGCTGGAACCGCGCCCGATCCCGGTCGACCGCAAGTCGGCAATGGAACGGCTGGCATCTGCCTTGCCCGCAGATACAAAGGTCCGCCTTGCCTTCATGAGCGATGGGCTCGCATCGCAAGGTGACGCGGAAACCTTTGCAGAACTGGACAAGTCAGGGCGTCTGGCCTCCGTTCTCTGGTATGGCGCGAGCCTCAGCCGCACTTTCGCGCTGACCGGCATCGACAACAAGGCTGACAGTCTCGAAGCCATCGCCATCCGCCCGGAAGGCGTGTCGGCACCACGCACGCTCACCGCCGCTGCCTATGACGACAAGGGACGCCGCATCGCCGAAGCGCCGCTTTCCTTCGGGCTTGGAAGCACGGAAGGCACTGCACGGTTCAACCTGCCGGTGGAACTTCGCAACGATTTCCGCCTGATCCGCGTTGATGGTATCGAACAGGCCGGTGCAACCCGGCTGATCGATGCGGGATCGGAACGGCGCACAGTCGGCCTTATCGCCAGCGGTGACGGTGATCTGGCGCAGCCTTTGCTCTCGCCACTGCATTATATTTCCAGGGCGCTTTCGCCTTACGTCAATCTGATCGAACCGCGCTCTGCCGATCTTCTGCAATCCGTGCCGGAAGTGCTGGATGCAAAGCCGTCGATCCTCATCATGGCCGACATCGGAACATTACCGCAGCCGGTCACCGAGCAGCTTTCCAAATGGATACAGGATGGCGGCACACTCGTGCGATTTGCAGGCCCGCGTCTTGCTGGAGCCAGCGACAACGATCCGCTCCTGCCGGTGAAGCTGCGAAAGGGCGAGCGTGCCTTGGGCGGAACGTTGTCCTGGTCCGAACCGCAGAAATTACGCACGTTCCCGGATAAGGGGCCTTTCGCCGGTCTGGATGTCCCCGATGATGTAACTGTCACCCGGCAGGTCCTTGCCGAGCCGTCATTCGATCTCAACGACAAGGCGTATGCCATTCTTCAGGATGGAACGCCGCTTGTGACTGGAGAAGAGCGCGGGCGCGGCAATATCGTTTTGTTCCACATCTCTCCCGATGCTAGCTGGTCGAGCCTGCCCATTTCAGGCTCCTTCGTGGAGATGCTGCGCCGCATTGTGTCGCTGTCGCAGAGGACCGGCGCGCAGGACAATCAGGCTTCGGTCTCGCTGCCGCCGTACCAGCTTCTTTCGGCTTCCGGCGCCCTGACCCCGCCCACATCGGAAGCCAAGCCACTGATCGTCGAAAAGAACAAGCAGACCAGCGTCAGCATCAACACGCCGCCCGGTTTCTATGGCAATGAGGACGGCTTGAAAGCTCTCAATATTTTCGAAGGTGCGAATATCAAGCTGCAACCGATCGCCCAGCCGGCACTTTCCGTTGGAGTAACGCCTGCTTCCTATACATCAGATCAGTCGATTTCACTGGCGGGACCATTCTTTGCGACCGCAGCGATGCTTCTCGCACTTGATACGCTTTTGATGTTGTGGCTGCGCGGAGCCTTCCGTCGTCGCATGAAGGTGCGTGCCAAGGCGGCGGGCATAGCTCTCCTGCTTGCCGGTTCCCTCGCCTTCAACCTTCTTCCATCTGGAGTAAGCGAAGCGCAAGCTCAAGAACAGGTGCATGACGACAGCAAGCCGGGAGACGAGGCGATCATCAACTCCGTCTCGCAGACGCATCTTGCCTATGTCATCACCGGCAGAGCCCAGACCGACGATATCAGCAAGGCAGGACTGCGGGGTCTAAACTTCGCATTGACGGACAAGACCGCACTTGAACCCGGCGACCCTATCGGTGTCGACCCCGCCAAGGACGAGCTGGCCTTTTATCCCCTGATCTACTGGCCGATCGACCCTGATGCGCCGATGCCAAGCCCGGAAGCGATTGCCAAGGTCGATGCCTATATGCAGCAAGGTGGCACAGTGCTTTTCGACACGCGCGACCAGTTGCAGGCTGGTGCCAGTCTCGATCCGTCCGCCTCGCCTGCCAACCAGCGCCTGCGCGCCATTCTCGATGGCATGAACGTTCCGCCGCTGGAACCCGTGCCTGATGATCACGTGCTGACCAAATCCTTCTTCATCATGCCGGATTTCCCCGGTCGCTATGAAGGAAGCCCGCTCTGGGTGGAGGCCTCGACACCGAACGCCTCGCCCCGGGAACGTCCCGTGCGCACCGGCGACGGTGTGACGCCGATCATGATTACGGCCAATGATTTTGCGGGCGCGTGGGCTGTCGATGAGCAAGGCAATCCGCTGCTCCCGACCGTACCAAATGATCCGATGCAGCGCATCTATGCCATTCGCGGCGGCGTGAACATCGTGATGTATATGCTGACCGGCAACTATAAGTCCGATCAGGTCCACGCCAAGGACCTCATCGAACGGCTGGGGAATTAGCATGATGTTTTGCAGCCACGTCATCGCCCAATCCCGTTTGTCTTTCCCCCTCATCCTGAGGAGCCATCCCGCGCTTGCGCGGGGATGGCGTCTCGAAGGGCTGAGGGGAAACGCACGGCGCGCCTGCCCTCACCCTCGATCCTTCGAGGCTTCGCTTCGCTCCGCACCTCAGGATGAGGATGGAAGCGTAGTAGCTGACGCGGTAGAAACCTACGGCGATAGGAGGTGAGAATGAATATCGAATTCGAACCGTTCCTCTCCACGCCGTGGCTTATCGCCATTCTCGTGCCGCTGGCGCTGTTGGTTCTGGCCACGATTGCGCTAAGAATGCGTGGCGGGCTGATCCGGTTGCTGGCCGCGGCAGCGCTTGCACTCGCTCTTTTCAATCCCGTCATCATCAATGAAGAACGCGAACCGCTGAAAAGCGTGGTCTCAATAGTCGTGGATCGCAGCCAGAGCCAGGAACTGGGACAGCGCCGCGCCGACACCGATGCCGCCTTGAAAGCGGTGCAGGACCAGCTTGCAACCATGCCGCAGTTTGAAACCCGCGTCGTGGAAGCTGGCAAACCCGGCGAAAACGAAGACGGTTACGCCACCCGGCTGTTTGGACCGCTGGCGCGTTCGCTTCTCGATGTGCCGCCATCGCGCGTGGCGGGCGCGATCATGATTACCGACGGTCAGGTGCACGATATCCCCGCCAACAAGAATGCGCTCGGCTTCGATGCACCGCTGCATGGGCTTGTGACCGGCAAACCGGACGAATTCGACCGCCGCATCCGCTTCAATAAGGCACCGCGCTACGGCATCAGCGGCAAGCCGCTCGAAATGTCGTTTACGGTGATCGATGAAGGCAAGAGCCTCGGCAGTCCCGCGCCGGTCGAAATCCGCGTCAATGGCGAAACCGTCAGCGAGGAAGAAGCGCAGGTCGGGCAGGAAACGCCTGTAACCATCACCCTGCCACGCGCCGGGGTGAACATTGTCGAAATCGCCACGCCAGCGCTTCCCGGCGAAGTAACTGACGCCAACAATCGTGCCGTGGCGACCGTGGACGGCGTTCGCGAGAACCTGCGCGTACTGCTCGTCTCCGGTGAGCCGCACAATGGCGAACGCACCTGGCGCAACCTGCTGAAATCCGATGCTGCTGTCGATCTCGTCCACTTCACCATTTTGCGCCCGCCGGAAAAGCAGGACGGCACTCCGATCAACGAATTGTCGCTGATCGCATTCCCGACGCGTGAACTCTTCGTGGACAAGGTCAACGAGTTCGATCTCATCATTCTCGACCGCTACCAGCACCGCGACGTGCTGCCGCTTCTCTATTATGATTACATCGCGCAGTATGTGGAGAATGGCGGTGCGCTGCTGGTCGCGGCCGGTCCGGAATATGCAGGCGACATGTCAATTGCACGCACACCGCTTTATAGCGCCCTGCCCGCGATGCCCACCGGCGCCGTGACAGAGAAGGCGTTCTATCCGCGTCTCACGACTATCGGCAAACGCCATCCAGTGACACGCGGCCTCGACGGCAGCGAACAGGAGCCGCCGCACTGGAGCCGCTGGTTCCGCACTATCGACATCACGGCGCCGCAGGGCGAAACGGTCATGAGCGGCGCAGACAACAAGCCGCTGCTGGTTCTCAACCGCGTCGGGAAAGGCCGTGTCGGCATGTTCCTCTCCGATCAGGGCTGGCTTTGGGCGCGCGGCTTCGAAGGCGGAGGCCCCTATGCTTCGCTCTATCGTCGCATTGCCCACTGGCTGATGCAGGAACCTGAACTGGAGGAAGAAGCACTCACCGCCGCGGGCAATGGCCGCACGCTTTCCATCCGCCGCCAGACCATGGGCGACAATCCGGGTACAGCGGCCGTTACAACACCTTCCGGCAAGGAAGTGCAGGTCAATCTTGCGCAAAGCAAGCCGGGCCTGTTCGAAGGCTCGCTGCAGACGGACGAGATCGGCATCTTCCGGGTGAAGAACGGCGATCTGGAAGCATTGGCCCATGTGGGGCCGATCGATGCGCCGGAATTTGCAGACAGCATCTCCACAGCGGATCGCCTGAAGCCACTTGCCGAGGCGACCGGCGGCTCGGTCCATCGCGTGCATCCAAGCGCCGACAGTTCAGTCCGGGTTCCCACGATCACCGCCGTCGGCGGCAACCGTGCAGCGAGCGGCAATGACTGGATCGGCCTCCGCGAGACTTCGGACACGCAACTGAAAAGTGTCAATCGCCTGCCGCTTTTCTCCGGCTTTCTGGCGCTCAGTCTGCTGCTCTTCGTCTTCGGCAGCATGTGGTATCGCGAAGGGCGGTAACCCGCCCCGACTCGCCCAACGCCCTCATCCTGAGCTTGTCGAAGGATCAAGGGCGAGCGTCAGTTCAGCTTCCCTCTCCTTCGAGACGCCGTCTGCGACGGCTCCTCAGGATGAGGGGAGGACAAGCATTTCCGTAAACAAGAGAAATTATTCAGAAATCAGCCCCGGTTCGCGTGGCGCACGATTCCGCTGACACCGTTCAGCGCGCCGGGCGCCAGTTCGCAAGCAAGCATCCGGCGCGGATCGACCGGCGCTGGCATGACCATCGAACCCGGCTCCACCATCTTGAAACCGAACGGGCCATAATAGGGCTCATCACCGACGAGAATGACCAGCTTGTGACCGGCTTTCGTCGCCGCTTCCAGCGACATGCGCATCAGCTTGCCGCCAATGCCCCGCTTTTTCCATTCAGGCCGCACAGCAAGGGGGCCAAGCAGGAGTGCGGGCGTCTTGCCGACGATAACCGGCGTCTGCCGCACCGACCCCACGACGATACCGCCCATAAGCGCAACAAAGGAGAGGTCGAGAGCGTGCGGGCCGCCTTCGCGGATGAAATGCGCGGCCCGCGTAAACCGTCCCGGTCCGAAGGCTCTAGCATTGATGGCTTCGATTTCAATGTCGTGCGCCGGGCATTCCTGCGCGTAGGTCAGTTCAAGCTGCTGCATGGGCTTTGATCGCAATAGGAGAAGTCGGGGACCATCAGGTCAATGGAATGCATTCCGCGCGCACGGCACGGTCCAAGTTTCATCGTCGGATGAAAAGCATTTCCATTACATCGCTCTCCTAGGCGGCCTGTCGACCGCAATTTGGAAGTTGCATTACACCAAAATGGACAGAGGTAAAACTATTTTTTTCAAAATGGCAGAGCTGATTGTTCGTTTTGGCACCGTTACGCACTGTTCACGGCTTGCGGTGCTGCAAAACGGCGGTTTCAGCCCTATTCTCTATCCAAAAGGAGAAATCACATGGGACTTCTGGTCGATGGCAAGTGGCATGATGCCTGGTACGACACCGAGAGCACGAAAGGCCGTTTTGAGCGTTCGAAATCGCAATTCCGCAACTGGGTGACCGCTGACGGAAGTGCCGGTCCGACCGGCGAAGGCGGCTTCAAAGCCGAACCGGAGCGCTACCATCTCTACGTTTCCTATGCCTGTCCGTGGGCGCATCGCACGTTGATCTTTCGCGCGCTGAAAGGGCTGGAAGACGTCATTTCAGTATCCGTCGTGGACTATCTGATGGCGGAAGAAGGCTGGACCTTCACCGGCACGACCGGCAGCACTGGCGACGCGCTCTACGGTTCGAAGCGGCTGTATGAAATCTACACCCGCGCCGATCCGAACTATTCCGGCCGTGTCACCGTGCCGGTGCTTTGGGACAAGCAGCGCCAGACGATCGTGTCCAACGAATCGTCGGAAATCATTCGGATGCTCAACACCGCCTTCAACGAATTCGGTGATGCTTCGCTCGATTTCTATCCTGAAGCACTGCGCGGCGAGATCGATGCGCTCAACGACTTCGTCTACCCAAATATCAACAATGGGGTCTATCGCGCCGGCTTCGCCACCGCGCAAGACGCTTATGAAGAAGCGTTCGGGCAGTTGTTCGCAGCGCTTGATTCGCTTGAGGATCGCCTTTCGCGGCAGCGCTATCTGACCGGCGACCGCCTGACAGAAGCCGACTGGCGGCTGTTCACGACACTGTTGCGCTTCGATCCGATCTATGTCGGCCATTTCAAGTGCAATCTGCGCCGTATCACCGATTACCCGAACCTTTGGAATTACACGCGTGAGCTCTATCAGACGCCGGGCGTGGCCTCGACCGTGAACATGGAGCACATCAAGGGTCATTATTATCGCAGCCACAAGACGATCAATCCGACGGGTATCGTTCCTGTGGGGCCGGAAATCGACTTTTCTGCACCTCACGACCGGGATCGCTTCCCGAAGGACTGACCCGACGAAACTGCGGTCTTCCTGCAACAGTGCGGGAAGAACATCAGCACTCTCTGAAATCTCTTGCGCCCCTTTGATTTCGATCAATGGGGCGTTTCGTTGCGCGGTCCAGATTGCACGCATCACGATTACCCAAGACCGACCACGACTTAAGGAGAGAGAAGATGAACCGCTTCACGAGGGGATTGCTGGCTGCGACAGCGCTGACATTTGCCGCACCGGCTGCATTCGCTGCGGACGCCATCATAGCCCAGCCAGCGTCTGAAATTCAGGCTGTGCCCGAAGCCCTGTCACCATGGCAGATCCGCGTGCGCGCACTTGGCGTCGTTCCCCAGAATTCCGGCTATGTGAACGGCGTTTCGGGTTCGGATCTCGACTATTCGAAGTCGATCACACCTGAACTCGACATCACCTATTACTTCACGGATAATTTCGCAGCCGAACTCATTCTCGGCACCACCTATGCCAATATCAACGGCGCGGGTTCAATCGACGGACTGGGCAAGATCGGCAAGGCATGGATTCTGCCTCCGACCCTCACCCTGCAGTATCACTTCACCAATTTCGGCGCCTTCAAGCCTTATGTCGGTGCTGGCGTGAATTACACCATGTTCTACAACCAGGATGCGACCGGCGTTGAATATCTCAAGGTCAAGAATGCATTCGGTGGCGCGCTGCAGATCGGTTTCGACTACATGCTCAACGAGCATTGGGGCGTGAACTTCGACGTCAAGAAGCTGTTCCTGGAGCCCAAGTTCGACGCCACTCTGGCTGGCGGCGTGGAAGTCAGCGGCAAGGCCAAGCTTAATCCATGGCTGATCGGTACGGGTATCACCTACCGATTCTAAACCTCTACGTTCCGGTAAAGGTGCGGCATCCGCGCCTTTACCAAAGCGGAAGCGGTTCCAGATCGTGAAGCGCTTCCTGCAGACGCCGCTTGGTCGACGGTGTCGTCCCTTCCGGCAGATCGTCCAGCGGGAAAAAACCGCATTCCGCAATTTCCCGATCCGGCAAACGCGGTGCCGTCTGTTCGAATTGCCTGCATATATAAAGTGCCACGTGGTCGCGCGGCGATGCATGCGCATTCTTGTAGAGCGCAAAAAGCTGTGGCGGGCCTTTCAGAACAATATTGGCTTCCTCGCGCAATTCCTTTTCCAACGCCTGCCCGAAGGTCTCGCCGCGCTCGACGCCCCCGCCCGGCAATTGCCATCCCGGCACATAGGTGTGCTTCACCAGGAAAACGGAATTTTTGTTTTCATCGAAGACAATAGCCCTGACGCCCAGGGTCATCGGGCGCCGCATTAGAAAATAAGTATGAAATATAAAATGACGAAAGCGCATACCGTCTCTCCGCGAGGCAATATACCTACAGCATCAGCCCAAAAATCGGAATCGATTTTTGGAAAGCACGATGCGTAGATTCAATAGTTTAGAGCGCCGTGCATCCTTAAGGATGCACGGCGCTCTATCCAAAACAGCAATGACATCAACAAAAAGTCGCTAAACAGGTTTCGGTTTCACGCATTATCCAGTAAATGGGCTTAATGTTTCGTCTCGCGCACATCTCCGATATACACCTTTCGCCTTTGCCTCGCGTGAGATACCGCGAACTGGCATCGAAGCGCATCACCGGCTACATCAACTGGCTGCGCAATCGCAAAAACGCGATGCACGGAACTGTGCTGGATAGTCTCATCGGCGACATGCAGGCGCAATCGCCGGATCACATCGCGGTGACAGGCGATCTCGTCAATCTGGCGCTCAATCTGGAAATCGATATTGCCCATGACTGGCTGTCCAAATTGGGCAACCCGAACGATGTTTCGGTCGTTCCTGGCAATCATGATGCTTATGTGCCCGGCGCGCTCGACAAGACCTGTCGGAAATGGGAACCGTGGATGCGCGGTGACGGCATCGACAATCACGGCAATCGCCCGCAATTCCCTTATATGCGGGTGCGTGGACCCGTTGCGCTGATCGGTGTTTCTTCGGCGCGAGCAACAGCTCCCTTCATGGCCAGCGGCGACTTTCGGTCTGAGCAAGGGAAACGTCTGGCTGCAATGCTCGATGAAGCCGGTGCGCGCGGGCTCTTCCGTATCGTGATGATCCATCACCCGCCCATTTATGGCGCGACACCCGCCCATAAACGCCTTTATGGCATTCGCCGTTTTCAAAAGATCATACGCAAACACGGTGCTGAGCTGGTTCTGCATGGCCACACGCATTTGATCACGCATTATGAGATCGACGGACCTGACGGCAAGATTCCCGTTATCAGCGTACCGTCTGCGAGCCAGAACTTCGGCGGCCATAAACCCGCCGCCCGCTATAATATATTCAGTATCGATAAACGCCCTGAAGGGGGCTGGTCCTGCCTCATGGAAGAGCACGGCGTTTCCGATGCCAGCGAGACAATAACGAAGCTCAACGAGCGCATTCTCTATTGATCCGGATCGGGTAGGAGGGCATTTTAGGCCCTCCCCCCACACCACCGTACGTACGGTTCCGTATACGGCGGTTCATGAAGC
>NZ_VEWK01000012.1 GCF_006376675.1 Brucella pecoris | reverse complement strand
GGAGCACAGGCCATCGGCCCCGTGCTCCAGGGCCTCGCAAAACCCGCAAACGACCTCTCCCGCGGCTGCTCCGCTGATGATGTCCTCCACATGATCGCTATAACCGTCAATCAGGTAATGTGAGGGATATCGCGTTGCTTGTGGGAGCATTGTCCGACTACCGGAGAGGCTTCTTCATGATCAATGGTCCATCCGATGCAGGTGCCGTATATCGCATTACGACCCGGATTGTCCGAGACTTGACCGGAGTTTTGTCCGCACATTCATTCAACGCCTGTTGAGCGCTGATTGCAAATTCTCGACCTGCCCGCCGAACTGGCTGATACTCGACAGTGACAATGCGCACCAACTCGCCCTCGGCATTATATGTAACCTCGAAAGTTGCAGACGCTCGTTGATAGTCCATGTCCTCGGGCAACTTCCAGCACTTGGAAGCCATATCGGCGACCAGTTGCGCGTCGTTTGCCACAGCAGGAAAAACTGCAAACAGCATCAGAATGGTTCCAACGACGCCAGTTCTAAGCATATTTCTCCCTTACGTTTTCATAGGCACGACTTCATTCCTATACGTAGTCGTTGAAGTGCGAAGGTGCTAGTCTGATACAGTTTTTGTCTGGAAATGTTGCATGGTCACCAGTCCGGATATTTCCTGTATTTTCCTGTTCATCGTCAGTTCATGCGCTAGGTTTCAGGATGCGAACTTGAAAGGAGTACGCAGAATGAACCTAGTTAAAGGACTGATCGCCGGTGTTCTCGGTGTCGGGATGCTGATCGGAGCGGGTGCAGCGAACGCAGCACCAATGCTTAACGTCGCAAAGCCAGACGTGAGTTCGAATGTCGAACAGGTCCGGGATCATCGGGGCCATCATTCACGGAAACACTGGAAGAAACGGCATCATTACCAGCGAAACCATTGGCGTTCGCATAACCGCCATTATCGTGGACCGCGCTGGCATTCACACCGTCATTACAGGCACAATGCCTGGCGCAACCATCACAGGCACCCCTATTACAGTGGGCCACGAGTGAGGCGGGGCCACTATTAATGACAGGGGCGCGCTACCGCGCGCCCTACTACCTTCGGTGCTGCTCCTTGCTCATTCATCCCTCATTGAGCAGGAAGGCTGCTCCGAAGGCTTGGGGGTTGATTTCCGGGCGACGCTTCGGCGTAGCCATTGCTATACGCAATGTTCCCTTGAGTGTTTGGCGTAAACGCGGTCCATATCGCCTCGGGATTTTGACCATTTTCCTGAGCCAACCAACCCACGCCGCTCACAACGAACGCGCACCATCATTTCGCCCGGTCACCCGGTGCGAATGGCGGCTGAGCAGGTTTCGCAATTGAAACAATTATCTTCATTTGACTTTCCTTTTGTTTTCGATTTTCATTAATTCACTTTCACACCGGCAAAGGCTGAACGTGTGATCGAGCGGAGGAACATGTCAGTTGCAAATGCGCGTGCCCTCTCTTCAGATAACGGTGATATAAACGTCAGAGATATCGCGAGAACGGCAGTCAGACGGGGCTACGTCAGGGCTCTGACCAACACGAATTGTTTTGATCCTGGCCAGCCACTCATGACCGTCAGGGGTAATAGTTGCGCTCTGCGCTATCGTCAAAATTGCGAATTGTCTGCTTATCAAAATAATCCGAACCGGGATTGTTCGAACACAGAAGATGTCTCTGCTTGTCGCGCCGCCTCACGTGAAGGCTCGCGCTTGTTGAGCGCCTGGTGCTGTGCTGTAGTATGTCGGATAGGGTCTTTTGGGAAACCCCGGTATGGTAGCGCCCGCACACTTCGTGAACACGTGACGAGACTGACCGTAGAACAGAAATTGTTGCGAAGAAACAAACTGGGCAGGTTGCTCATAAAGGGTAAGGCACAGTCCCTGAAAGCCCATATTGAGGGGATTAGCCAATAAGCGCAATAATTCCGACGGTTGGAGGAGGCCTCGGGACATATGCTGGAATTGCGAAATATCACGAAAATGGTGGGTGGAGAGACTCATATCCATTCCACAAGCCTCATTCTTCCACGCGGAAGCCTGAATGTCCTGCTCGGCCCCACCTTGTCTGGCAAGACTTCACTGATGCGTCTGATGGCCGGACTGGACAAGCCAAGCGAGGGCTCGATCCTGTTCGACGGGCAGGATGTTACCGGCATGCCCGTGCAGAAGCGCAATGTGGCGATGGTTTATCAGCAATTCATCAATTACCCGGCCTTGACCGTCTACGAAAACATTGCCTCGCCAATGCGCATTGCCGGCAAGGCACAATCGGAAATCGACAGTGAGGTTCGCAAGGCAGCGGAACTTCTCAAGCTGACGCCTTATCTGGATCGTACACCGCTCAACCTTTCCGGTGGCCAGCAACAGCGCACGGCGATTGCCCGGGCCATCGTGAAAAAGGCCAATCTGGTGCTGCTTGACGAACCGCTGGCAAATCTCGACTACAAGCTGCGTGAGGAATTACGCGAAGAGCTGCCGCGCATCTTTGCCGAATCCGGCGCAATCTTCGTCTATGCAACGACCGAACCTTCGGAAGCCCTGCTGCTCGGCGGCAATACGGCTGCGCTCTCGCAAGGCCGCATCACCCAGTTTGGCCGTACAATTGATGTATATCGCCGCCCTCTCGACCTCGTCACAGCACGCACATTTGCCGACCCGCCCTTGAACACGGCGCGCATGGTCAAGTCAGGCGACCGTTTCCTGCGGGCCGATCGCCCCGCCCTTCCCGTGCCGGGCCAGTTGGCCAAATTAAGCGACGGTCCGCTGACCATCGCCTTTCAGCCGCATCACCTGCTTGTGCAGCCAACCGAGAACACGACGGTTCCCATTCGAGCCCGTACTCTGGTGTCCGAGATCGCCGGATCGGAGAGCTTTATACATCTCGATTACGAAGGGGACCGTTGGGTCATGCTGGCGCACGGCATCCAGATCCTCGAGCCCGACCGCGAAATCGAAGTCTATCTCGACACGCGACACCTGATGGCATTCGACGAAACCGGTCGTGCAGTCGGCCATGCGGTCGATCTGGCGACGTAGGAGGGCGACGATGGCACGTATCACTCTCGATCATATCCGACACGCCTATAATGCAAAGGCACAGGCCGCAGGTGAATATGCGCTCAACATGGTCAATTATGAGTGGGAGGACGGCGGTGCCTATGCGCTGCTCGGCCCTTCCGGCTGCGGCAAGACAACTCTGCTCAACATCATCTCCGGCCTTCTGCAACCGACCGAAGGGCGTATCCTTTTCGATGGCCAGGACGTGACCGAACTTGCCACTGAGGATCGCAATATTGCGCAGGTTTTCCAGTTTCCTGTCGTTTATGACACGATGACCGTTTTCGACAATCTTGCTTTTCCGCTGCGTAATCGACGTATGCCGGAAGCGGAAGTGCAACGTCGCGTCAAGGACATTCTGGAGATGACGGACCTCGACGGCATTGCCGGGCGGCGCGCGCGCGGACTGACGGCCGATCAGAAGCAGAAGATTTCACTCGGTCGGGGTCTGGTACGCGCGAATGTAAACGCGATCCTTTTTGACGAACCGCTGACGGTTATCGATCCGCACATGAAGTGGGTGTTGCGTTCGCAACTGAAGCGCATGCACCGTCAAACGGGTTTCACGATGGTTTATGTCACACACGACCAGACGGAGGCACTGACATTCGCCGACAAGGTCGTGGTGATGCATAATGGGGAAATCGTACAGATCGGCACCCCGGCGGAATTGTTCGAGCGTCCGAAGCATACATTCGTCGGCTATTTCATCGGCTCGCCGGGCATGAACCTTATGCCAGCCCGGATCGAAGGCCGCACCGCGACAGTGGGCGCGCAAACCATTCCGCTGCCCGGCACACCGCAGACTGGCGATGCAACGCGCATCGAATTGGGTATCCGACCGGAATTTGTCAGGCTCGGTCGTGAAGGTCTGCCGATCCGTATCGACAAGGTAGAGGATATTGGACGTTACCGTATCGTGCGAGCGGGCTTCGAGGGGCAGAAACTGGCCATCGTGATCGGCGAGGATAACGAGATACCCACTGATCCGCATGTGACCTTCGATCCGAAGGCAATCGGTATATTCGCGGATTCGTGGCGCGTGGGAATGGAGGGCTGACTGTGGAAAAAAGCTGGAACAACAAGGCCTGGTTCATGGTCCTGCCGGTGCTGGTGCTGGTCGCCTTTTCTGCCGTCATTCCGCTCATGACAGTAGTGAATTATTCGGTGCAGGATACGTTCGGTAACAACCAGTTCTTCTGGGCTGGAACAGACTGGTTCGAACAGATCCTTCACTCCGGTCGCTTCTGGGATGCGCTTGGGCGCAATCTCATTTTTTCATTCATCATCCTGGCTATCCAGATACCTCTTGGTATCCTGATTGCCCTCAACATGCCCAAAAAGGGCTTCTGGGTCCCGGTGTGTCTGGTCACCATGGCATTGCCCTTGCTGATCCCGTGGAACGTGGTCGGCACGATCTGGCAGGTTTTCGGACGCAGTGACATCGGCTTGCTCGGCTATTACGCCAACTGGCTCGGACTGGATTACAATTACGTCAACGATCCGTTCGATGCCTGGGTGACGGTCATCGTCATGGACGTTTGGCACTGGACCAGCCTTGTGGTGCTGCTGTGTTATGCGAGCCTCGTATCCATCCCCGATGCCTATTATCAGGCAGCAAGGATTGATGGGGCTTCGCGCTTTTCGGTATTTCGCTACATCCAGCTACCCAAGATGAAGCGCGTTCTGCTGATCGCCGTTCTGCTCCGGTTCATGGATAGTTTCATGATCTATACTGAGCCTTTTGTGGTGACTGGCGGCGGGCCGGGCAATTCGACGACTTTCTTGTCGATCGATCTGGTCAAAATGGCACTGGGTCAATTCGATCTGGGGCCAGCAGCGGCTATGTCGCTGATCTACTTCCTCATTATCCTGCTCCTGTCGTGGGTGTTCTACACCGTCATGACAAGCCACGATCAGGAGGTGTGAGATGAACGCCGTGCAAGGAACTTCTGTAGGAGCCTCTGCGGGGACCGTTGTGGGCGGCACGCCTGCCATTGTGCCGGTTGCAAGCACCATCAGACAGCGATCAAGCAGACGAGACACGTCGCGGTTCGGCTGGTTGATCCCGACGATCTATATCGTGTTACTGCTTATCCCGATTTACTGGCTCATCAATATGAGCTTCAAGACCAATCAGGAAATCCTCACGTCGCTGACGCTCTTTCCACACCAGCCGACCTTGCAGAACTATCGCGCCATCTTTACTGACTCCGCCTGGTATTCGGGTTATATCAACTCGATCACCTATGTCGTCATGAACATGGTGATTTCAGTTTCGGTAGCGCTACCCGCGGCTTATGCCTTCTCGCGATACAATTTCCTGGGCGACAAACACCTCTTCTTCTGGCTCCTGACCAACCGAATGGCGCCACCGGCCGTGTTCGCCCTGCCGTTCTTCCAGCTCTATTCAGCCTTCGGGCTCATCGATACCCATATCGCGGTCGCACTGGCGCATTGTCTGTTCAACGTGCCGCTGGCAGTGTGGATTCTGGAAGGCTTCATGTCGGGCGTGCCGAAAGAAATCGACGAAACAGCTTATATCGACGGCTATTCGTTTCCAAAATTCTTCGTGAAGATTTTCATGCCCCTGATCGCATCAGGCATCGGCGTGGCAGCATTCTTCTGCTTCATGTTCTCCTGGGTGGAATTGCTGATTGCGCGCACACTCACGACGACTGACGCGAAGCCCATCGCCGCCACGATGACGCGCACGGTTTCCGCAGCCGGTATGGATTGGGGGCTTCTCGCTGCGGCCGGTGTTCTGACGCTGATACCCGGCGCACTGGTGATCTGGTTTGTCCGCAATTACATCGCCAAGGGCTTCGCCCTGGGGAGGGTATGACAATGTTTCATATGCCCGACTTTTCCTGGATGGCCTGGACCTGGCAGACTGCAGTGTTTTTCAGCGCGATAGCGATTCTGCTGCTGGGCATGTGCGTGTGGGAATATGTCTCGCCCGGCGGCTCGCCGCGCAACGGCATCCTGCGGTTCGAAACAACACGCGGCGACCGTTTGTTCATCTCGCTGCTCGGCAGCGCATTCATCAATCTGGCATGGCTTGGGCTGGTTGGTCCGAACCTATGGTGGGCTGTCGCCATTTCAGTGGTCTACGCCATTGGCGTATTCCGCTTTGTATAAGGAGTCCGAAGCGAGATACGTCCGCTTCATGCAGTAGTGGGCTCGGGGGACATACCGCGCCCAAAAAGTCGATATGCACTCGCAAGCTTTGGGAGGATCAACATGCGACGGCATCTAATGACGACTACGGCACTCATCGTGCTGGCAATGACAGGTGCAGCTTCGGCAGGAATGGATGAGGCGAAGCAATTTCTCGACAAGGAAATCGGCGACCTTTCATCCCTGTCGCGCGCCGATCAGGAAAAGGAAATGCAGTGGTTCATCGATGCGGCCAAGCCTTTCCAGGGCATGGATATTAAAGTCGTTTCGGAATCGCTGACCACCCATGATTATGAATCCAAGGTGCTGGCGCCCGCATTTACCGCCATCACCGGCATCAAGGTCACGCACGACATCATTCAGGAAGGGGATGTCGTCGAAAAAATCCAGACCCAGATGCAGACCGGCCAGAATCTTTATGACGGCTGGGTCAACGACTCCGATCTGATCGGCACGCACTGGCGCTATCAGCAAGTGCGCAACCTGACCGACTTCATGGCCAATGAAGGCAGGGACGTTACCAATCCGGGCCTTGATCTGGACGACTTCATCGGCAGCAAGTTCACCACTGCCCCGGACAAGAAACTCTACCAGCTTCCCGACCAGCAGTTCGCCAACCTCTACTGGTTCCGTTACGACTGGTTCAACGACGAAAAGAACAAGGCCGACTTCAAAGCCAAGTATGGTTACGATCTCGGCGTTCCGGTCAACTGGTCGGCATATGAGGACATCGCCGAATTCTTCACCGGCCGCGAGCTCGATGGCAAAAAGGTCTACGGCCATATGGACTACGGCAAGAAGGACCCGTCACTCGGCTGGCGCTTCACCGATGCCTGGCTCTCCATGGCCGGTAACGGTGACAAGGGCCTGCCGAACGGTTTGCCTGTCGACGAATGGGGCATCAAGGTCGATGACCAGTCGCGTCCCGTCGGCTCGTGCGTCGCGCGCGGCGGCGACACCAACGGGCCGGCTTCAGTCTACGCCATCCAGAAATATCTCGACTGGATCAAGGCCTATGCTCCGGCGGAGGCCCAGGGCATGACCTTCTCGGAATCCGGCCCTGTCCCATCGCAGGGCAATATTGCCCAGCAGATCTTCTGGTACACGGCGTTTACAGCGGATATGGCCAAGCCTGGACTGCCCGTTGTGAATGAGGACGGAACGCCCAAATGGCGCGTTGCCCCCTCCCCGCACGGTGTTTACTGGAAAGACGGCATGAAGCTCGGCTATCAGGACGTGGGTTCCTGGACACTGATGAAATCCACTCCAGATGACCGCGCCAAGGCTGCGTGGCTCTATGCGCAGTTTGTGACGTCCAAGACGGTCGATGTGAAAAAGAGCCATGTGGGACTGACCTTCATTCGTGACTCGTCCATCCATCACCAGAACTTTACGGACAGGGCACCCAAGCTCGGCGGTCTCGTCGAGTTCTATCGGTCTCCGGCCAGGGTACAGTGGTCGCCGACCGGCACCAACGTTCCTGACTATCCAAAGCTGGCCCAGCTTTGGTGGCAGGCGATCGGCGATGCATCGTCAGGCGCGAAAACAGCGCAAGGAGCGATGGATTCGCTTTGCGCGGAACAGGAAAAAGTTCTCGCGCGTCTGGAGCGCGCAGGGGTTCAAGGTGACATCGGACCGAAACTCGCCGAAGAGCATGACATCGAATACTGGAACAAGGATGCCGTTTCCAAGGGCAACCTCGCTCCTCAGTTGAAGATAGAAAACGAGAAGGAAAAGCCGGTTACGGTCAATTACGACGAACTGGTCAAGAGTTGGCAGAAGTAAAGCCGACGCGAAAACTCGTCGGTCGGCCTGTTGCGCCGACCGACAAACTACCTGTGGGAACCACATTGCGTGCAGCGACAATGCAATGTGGTTGGCTACAGAAAACCGTTCGGGACTGACAGTAGCGACAATCCACTCCCGAGGCGTGCAGGTTTATTTGATACGCTGAATTTCCGAATTCAATCTATTATCATCGAATACAGATCAAATCCGTCTTCTTTTAACATGCGGCCTTACAATATCCGCTGATATTGACAAGAAAAACTGCGTGATATTCTATCCTAATGCCGCGTTTTACCAACGCGGATCACCACAAAGGGAGGACAGAATGGATATCAGGCCGTCTATCTTTGCCTGGACTTTGACTTGCTCGCTGGCAGTATCCGGCGTTGCATTTTCGCAGGAGCCTCGCACGAAAGTCATCTTGGACGCTGACATGGTCGAGCTATTCGACGATGGTACCGCCATGCTCCTGCTGGAGCGGGCTCCCAACATCGATCTGCTCGGCGTGACTGTCGTTTCGGGGAATACGCCCATGCCAGCGGGTGTGGCTGCGGGTGTCCGACAACTGGAAGCGCTCGGCTCCGATGTGCCCATCTATGAAGGCAGCCGGTATGGTATTCGCAACTGGCGAGGAAATCGGGCCGCTCCAGACGTTCTGGCAGCCGAATTGCAGATCAGCCCTATCACAGGCTGGGGTGGCTATCTGCGACCGGATGCCGGCAATGAGATCGATGCGGATCCCACGGCAAAATGGCCCGACGTCTATAAGTACAAATATGGCGAAGCGCCAACCTATAAGCGGGTATATGGCCTGGATAATCCGGACCCGGACGGAAACAGAGACGCCGTGGACTTCCTTGTCGACACCGTCAACAAATATCCCGGCCAGGTTAAGCTGGTAGCAATCGGCCCACTCACCAATATTGCGAGGGCTATTCTCAAAGACCCGAGCTTTCCATCGAAGGTCGCCGAAATTGTTTATATGGGTGGCGCTTTCTATGTCCCCGGAAATTCATCAGCGTCGGCAGAGTTCAACTGGTGGGCGGACCCAGAAGCCGCCAAGATCAGTGTCCGAGCCAAATGGGGGGACCCGAAATCCGAAACCTTCAAAGCATACGGCAATCAGGTAATCTCCGGTCTGGAAGCCAATGAACATACAGGAGGAATGCCAGAGGGTCTGTATCGGCAAATGGTCGATAACAGCCCTCCCGGCATCAAGAAGCTCTGGCTTGCACGAGAGGAAAAGATCAAGGCGGACGGCGGGGCAGTATTCGGGCCCGACAATGTGTGGGACCTGTTTGCCGCAGCCTATGTCATCGATCCGTCAATCGTTCTGGCCTGGAACAACGCCCCTCGCCCGGCAAATGGTGCGGCTGCGCCTATCAGCGGTGTGTATGTCGACGTGAACACGGAGATGGGCCTGGACTATGGCCGAAGCCTTGCTTTCACCAACAATGATATTGGAGGCAATGCGGAAGCAAAACCGGGACCGGTCGGCACGCAAAAGGCTGCTATTCAGAACTACATCGATGAAGACAAGTTCTGGAAAGAGATCGTAGTTCCGTTGACCACCAGTTCGAAGAAGTAACTGCAAGCTTTAGCCCGGCGCGATTTGAAACATAAAGCGCCGGGTTCCAGAGCGCGTTTCGATCTGATCGATGGCCCCTTTGACTAGCTTGGACCTACTCTTCCCATCTTACCGTCAGCGAACCCGTCGTAATAGCCTCTCACGATAGGTATCGACAATAACGGCGAGGATGATCACGGTACCGATGATGATTGGTTTGTAGTTATCGCCGATACCGAGCAATTGCAGGCCCGTCGCCAGGACCTGCAGGATGCAGGCACCAGCCAGCGTGCCGACGATTGAACCTTTGCCGCCGAACAGGCTCGTCCCACCGATGATGACGGCCGCGATCGCATTGAGTTCGTAGCCGACGCCTGCAATCGGGCTTCCGATGTTCAGGCGCAGGAGATAAACAACCGCAGCGATACCCGCAGTGACACCGGAAATGACAAAGGCGGCTACTTTGTAGGCGTCAGGATTGTGTCCCGACAAGCGCACCGCCTCATCATTCGCGCCGACCGCATAGATCATGCGGCCGAAGACGGTGAAGCGCAAAATGAACCATCCAACAGCAATCACCACCACTGCGATCAGGAAAATCGACGGCAGGAAACCGCCGACAATCAGATTGCCGAAATCGACGAACCCCTGCGGAAGACCGGTGATGGTGGAATTGTTGGAAACCACACGCGCCGCACCGGCGGCGATATTCAGCATACCCAGAGTGACAATGAAAGACGGGATTTTCCAGTAGGTCGACACCTTGCCGTTGATGAACCCGCACAGCCCGCCAACGGCGATACACCCCAGGACAGCCAGCGGGATTGACAGGGCCGGATCCAGACCCGACGTCATGATAAGGGCGCCGACGACCGTGCATAATGCGAGAACTGAGCCGACTGAAAGGTCAATGCCACCAGTCAGGATGACAAAAGTCATACCCGCAGCCAGAACCGTGTTGATGGCGATCTGAACGAAGATCTTCAGCGCATTGCCCGACGTTGCGAAATAGGGTGCGGTGACGGAAAACACCAGCGTAATCAGGATCAGCGCCAGAAATACACCGGCATCGCGCAACAGAAAGCGCTTCAGCTTCTGGCGGTCAACAGCGCCGGGATGTTCGGCAGGTGCGGAAGTGGGCTCTGTCATGCGTGAACATGCTCCTGATAAGCGAGCGAAAGAATACGCTCTTGGTCGAATTGCGACCGATCCAGTTCTCCCACCAGTTTGCCATTGGAGAAAACAATAATGCGGTGACACATGCCGATCAGCTCGGGCAGATCCGAGGAAATCATGATAATTGCTTTCCGGTTGGCGGCCAGCATCCACAGGAGTTGATAGATTTCGCGCCTTGCGCCAACATCGACCCCACGTGTCGGCTCATCCAGTATCAGTGTGGACGACCCGCGGAACAACCATTTTGCCAGAACCACCTTTTGCTGATTGCCGCCGGAGAGATTACGCACCGGCGTGTCGATGGAAGATGTCTTGACGCGCAGCCGCTCGATGAGCTCGGTCACAGCGGCTTTCTCCACGCTGCTGTCCAACAAACCGCCATGCGAAATCTTTTTCAGATCGGTGATCGTGGCGTTGACGTATACAGGCATATCCAGCAGGAGCCCCTGGCTCTTACGGTCTTCGGTCAGGAAACCGAGACCGTTGCGCACAGCATCACGCGGGTCGCGAATCTTCACCGGCCTGCCATCAACATCGATTTCCCCAGCCGATCTTGGATCCGCGCCAAAGATCGCACGCATCACCTCGGTGCGACCCGATCCGACCAGACCGGCAACACCCAGAATTTCACCTTGCCGGACCGAGAATGAAACCGGTGGAGCCTTGCTGTTGCGCTTCACCCCCTTCACCTCCAACGCGACGGAACCGGGCTTTATATCGGCGTTGAAGCTGTACTCGTCCGCAATGTCACGACCAATCATCATACGCACCAGATCCGGCACATTCAGTCCCTGCAGGTTGCGCGTCTCGACCAGACGGCCGTTGCGCAATACCGTCACGCGGTCGCCAATCTCGAAGACCTCGTGCAGACGGTGGGAAATGTAGATGATCGTGACACCTTTCGTCTTCAGGCGCTTGATGATCGCAAACAGCCGTTCGATTTCCGGCGGCGTCAATGTCGCCGTTGGCTCATCCAGAACCAGCAGTTTGCTGTCATAGCCGAGCGCCTTGGCGATCTCGACCAACTGCATTTGTGCAACGCCAAGCTCCGAAACCGGCATGCGCGGGTCGAGCGCGAGGCCGACCTCGGCCAGCAATTCATCGGCACGCCGGTTCAGTGTTGCCCGGTCCATGATACCGAAACGCCTCGGCAGGCTCTCCAGCATCAGATTTTCCGCAATGGAAAGATGCGACAGCAGGTTGAGTTCCTGATGCACGATGCGAATACCCTGAACCTGCGCATCATGCGGGGTCTTTGGCCTATAGGGCTGGCCGTTCAGAAAAATTTCACCCGTATCGGGCTGGTATATGCCCGCCAGAAGCTTGATAAGGGTCGATTTACCCGCACCGTTTTCGCCTAGGATGATATGCGTCTCGCCGCGCTGCAGCTCCAGCGCGATACCATTCAGCGCAACCACACCCGGAAAGGTCTTGCCGACATTTTCCAATCTCAAAATGACGTCGGCTGACTGCATGTCTGTTCCTGCCTGCCGGATAAAGAGGCGCGGCGCCTGGAGCGCCGCCCCTTAGAACGCGTTTCGATCTGATCGAATCAGATCGGCGCTCTAACCATTTGTTTTGACGCGCATCTTATCCGAAAAGCGTTTCACACTTTTCGGGATGCGCTCTAATTGGCGATGTTTCAGAGATCCTGGGCGGTGATCAGCTTGATATCCGTCTTCACCCAGCCAGAGAATTTCTCGCCCGCCAGTTCCTTGAGGCCGTAATCTATGCCCATGGCAGCCATCTGCGCACCGAATTGATCGACCGTGGCCAACATCTTGCCGTCCTTGATCAAGGGCTGGACAGCAGGAATATTGTCGAAACCCACGACCTTTATCTGACCTGATTTTCCGGCAGCATCCAGCGCCTTCACGACGCCGAGTGCCATGGAATCGTTGGCAGCCATCACGCCCTGAATGTCCTGATATTGGGTCAGGAAGTTTGTCATCAGCGTGTTGGCCTCTTCCGTCTCCCAATGTGCTGTCTTGGAATCGAGCAGCGTCAATCCGCCTTCGGCCACGGCATCGTCAAAACCCTTCTTGCGCTCCTTGGCATTGTCGGCTTCCGGATTGCCTTCGAGGATCACCACCTTGGCACCTTTGCCCAGATCCTTGGCAAGCGCCATGCCGGCAAGCTTTGCTCCTTCGCGATTGTCAGGACCGAAAAAGGCAAGATCGACACCGGCCTGCTTTTTCGCCTCTTCATCGAGCGCCACATCAATGTTGATGACCTTGATTCCGGCTTCCAGAGCCTTCTTCACCGGCGTCACCATGGCTTTGGAATCGGCTGGAGCCAGCACAATCACGTTGAACTGCTGTGTAATAAAATTCTCGACCGCATCGACCTGAGCGGCAAAATCCCGCTCATCCTTCATGCCAACAGCCGCGAATGAGAACTTATCGGTGTTTTTGGCGGCATAATCCTCAGCGCCTGCCTGCATCTGCTTGAAGAACTCGTTGGCGAGCGACTTCATGACCAGACCGACTTTGGGTGTGTCCGCCGCAAAAGATGGTAAGGACGGTAGAAGCAGAGCACCTGCGCCCAGTGCGCTCGAGGTTATAAACTGGCGTCGTGAAATTGAAACCCGACCCAGTCCTGTAAAAATGGAACCTTTAGTCATGAATTCCTCCCCTCACTTCAGTAATAATCTGCCGTGTTACTGCAGCGTAGTGCGGGCGATAGAATACTGTCAAGACGGCAAGTTAAAGGGAGACGTTTACGGTTTCCGCCCTGCATAACGGAAACCATGTGGCATGAACCGGATCACGCTTCGACTGCATGCTGGTTGCTATCACAGGATGTTCAAAGTGTCAGAAGATTTGACTGCGATAGCTGGAACCGGCGACGGTCTGGCTGGTTAATGGCCATGGCGGGCGCAAACCAACAATGGGCAGGTGCCATGTACAAATTTTCGGCAATTGTAGCTGTAATGATATCGGCTCTCGTTTCAACCGTTCCCGCGCACGCACAGAGCATCGAAATAGGCCCTAACGGCATCCAGGTCATTCCGGACGGGGATGGACGCCCCAGCCGCGATGAAATCAGCGAACGTCGGGCAGCGAGAATTGCGCGCAGTGAAGGGATGGAGGAAGTCGACAGCGTTTCAAGACGTAGAAGCGTCTATATTGTCCGGGGAATAGACCGTCGTGACAACGAGATGCGCGTGGTCATTGATCGTCGCACCGGCGAAGTACTCGAAGTGCGCTAACCGTGATGCCAAGATGGGCAATAGCTGCGCCACAGCAGAGGAAATCAAAGCCAAGACGAATGAAGTTCTTGCCGACGATCCCTCAACGACACCTCAGCAGCCTGATCCCGCAACGACCGAGGCTTCACAGCCCCAGCAGAATGAAACACCGGCCCAATAATCGTCAGAAGACAGCGGTGCCCTCCCCGCCTGCCTGCATTACGGCAGGTAACGAGTTCCACCCGCCGAATTAGAGCATAATCCGACCGGAGTGAAACGAGGATCGATAAGATTATGCTTGAAATAGAATAAGTTAGAGCGCCGATCTGATTCATTCAGATCGGCGCTCTAACGGCTGGCGACGGAACGCCCCGGACAATCAACGAAAATGCGGCCCGAAGGCCGCATCTATTTCACGAAAAATATTGGCGCCTCTTAGAGGTCATACTGCTTCCGCGCGATCTCTCCAAGTCCGGCAGCATCCAGGCTTTTCAACGGAGCCAGGAAGGTAACCTGGATCACACCGGGATCACGACCTATTTCGATTGCGCCATTTACAGTCGCACGATTTCGGACTTCCGCCACGCTCATACCAAGCAGTTTCGCAGCTCTTTCCAATCCGTTCACAATAGCCGCATTCATGTTTGGCGCCGTGCCTATAACAGAAATCGGCGCGACCTCTTCCGTATTCTTCACGCCCCACTGTTGAGCCAGCTTTGCCGCCTTCAATTTTTCTTCTGTGCTGAAGGGGCGCGCCAAAGGAGGAAGATCTTCAAGCAAGGGGAAAAGAACGGGACCGTCATTATTGTAGTGCTTGAGTACTTCAACCTGAAGCGTGACACTTCCCGCGACGTCCATCGTGTGCCCGGCTATTTCTCCATCCCCCTGAGAGGCATGCATGTCTCCCATGTAAACACCGGCACCCTTCACCTTCACCGGGCAGACAAGAACGGCTCCGGCGCGAACAGCGTCGACATCCATGTGGCCATCCGTCTTGTGTTCCTGCAATTGCTCGGCTGTGAGTGCGTAATTGTGCGGTGCCCCAACCAGGAACGCGCCGAAATCACCGGCATTATGAGAATCCGGCATCGCTATTGACGGCGTTGTGCCTAGCTGCCCTAGAAATGGACGCATGCGCACGATTGCGCCGACAAGGTCGGACGGCGCATAATTCAAGATAGAATGCTGCACCGAGTTGTCAGGCAACGAGGCGTAATGATCGGCTCTTTCAGCAATCTTCCGCGCAGCATCTTGAGGCAATGTAAGGCCAACCGACTGCGTATCATCGAAAACAACCGTATAACCATGTTCCATTGAGAACGGTTTGACCGCGTTACCGCATTTATTGCATCGAACAGAATTCTGGCCAACGCCTTCGATATGCGTCTCCGGCCAAACCTCGTCACAGGTTGGGCAACGTGCGGCGACAAACGGATCCCCCAGACAAAACTGGTTGGAAACCGTGTCATGTCCGGAAGCCGTTGCCAGCGAGGTCACCGAAATATCGCGAATACGGATGACAACGCCATCACCAACCTCGGCTCCGTCGATGAATACAGGCTTGGTTACTTCGTGACCGCCGCGCAACCGAGGCGTAATCATCGGTCCCCAGCAGCCTGGAGCTGTATTGGCGATAATCGTTCCACCATTTTGAAGAGGCCCGAGCATTGGCTGGTTCGGGTCGAGAACGCTGTTCGTGAAACCGTCAACAAGTATGCTACGTTTGGCGCGCGAAGAATTACTGTCAGCCATGGCTGCCTCCATTTCAATGAATGCCGGCAGGATACGGCGGCCCACAGCGAATAGCATCTGATAATATCGCGTCTTTAAGTCGCGAAAGGCCCCTCCAATAGTCAGGCAATCTATACTAGAGCATTTCCAGCAAAAGTGCGAAGCGGTTTTGCGTAGGATAATGCGACAGAACAAATACTTAGAGCGGGTCGAGAACATCGTAACACATCAGCCCGACAACCGAATGAGATTGTATATCGAGCAATATTGCCTCCGAGAATCTGATCAAGCGCCGTTCACCGCCAGAAATGGATCTCTGGCGGCAAACCAACGGCCCGGCGATGACGGTCATTTTCTGTCAGATGTCGCCGAACACGATGCTATCCGGGCTAATATCCGACAAGGTCACACCTTCGAGCAGAATGCCGTGATCCGTCGCCCCGTTGAAGGAGACGAACAAGCCGGCATCCGTGTCCCGAGATGCCGTCACAAAGCTATCGAAGTCGTCGATACCGGTACTGTTCTGGGCGATGTAGGAAAATTCCAGAACGTCGCCTTCCGCCCCGCTAAAATCCCGTACGGTATCAATGCCTGTTCCGTCAGGTGCCAGAATATCCCATACGAAATTATCTGCGCCTGCGCCTCCGATCAATTCATCCGCACCCTCGCCGCCATCCAGACGGTCATTACCCTCACCGCCATCCAGCCTGTCATCTCCGGCATTGGCATTAAGGAAATCGTCGCCAGCTCGGCCCACCAGGAAATCAGCGCCAGAACCCGTCTGGAAAATATCGCGACCCTCAAAACCATAGAGGCTGTTGTCGTTAGCACCGGATACAGTGACTGCTATTTCCTCGATGTTCATGAAGCTGAGACCTGTCGGGGTTTGTCCAGTCGAAAGATCGAGATCCACCGCCGCGCTCCTGCCATCAAGGCTGACATCGAGATGGTCGAAACCTTCGCCGCCGTCCGCCACGCCAGTGCTTGTGGTTAAAAACCAGTCGTCGCCGCTTCCGCCCCGCATGACGTTGAAACCATCGCCTCCAGACAGGATATCGTTTCCGGAGCCGCCATCAAGAATATCGTCACCTTCATCCCCGTAGATGTCATCATCACCGGCTTCACCAAACAATGTGTCGTTTCCGGTACCGCCTGAGAGCGAATCTCGTCCCGCACCACCCAGAATCCGGTCGTCACCAGCGCCGCCGGACAGAACATAATCGTCGCCATCCGCTCCGTTGATCAGATCGTCGCCATCGCCACCCCAGACGGAATCGCGCCCCGCACCCGCAAAGAGCTGATCGTTACCAGCATCACCATTCAACACATCATCGCCAACACCGGATATGATCACATCATTGCCCGCACCGCCGCTGGCTTTGACAAATGCAAAAGTGGTTGCGTCGAGATAGTCGTTACCCTTGCCTGACTGAATCTCAAGCTGTTCAATACTGCTGAAATAGATGTGGTCGGCGGCACTATTCCCCATCATGAGATGACCGGCGCCAAGGCTGATATCCTGATCGCGCATATAGAGATCGATGATCATGCGATCTACACCCGACCCTCCTGCGATCGCACCGCCTGTATTAAAAATGGCAAACTGGTCGTCTCCACCGTCGCCGTCAATTCTGTCAAATCCATCTGCTGTTCGGATACGGTCGTCGCCCAGGCCTGTCGTGATGAAATCGTTGCCTTTACCTCCGTCTACAACGTCATCACCAGCATAGGTCGCGATATAGTCCGCATTGTCCGTTCCGACGATATGATCGTCTTCCGCCGTCCCTGGAATTCGAGCCATTGTCCTCTCCCTCACTAAATAGAGAGAGTATAATTTTCAATGCCATCAATTCTGTCAAATATATTGAAATGATACCAATATACTTATAAAATTGAAATATCCCCTTCTTTAAAGGAAGAGAAATAAAAATTTATATTGCAGATCGGACTGAATGAGGAGGAGGCGAAGCCAATACCGCCGTGGAAGTGACCGGCCGGATGCAGGCAGAACCACAGGCACAGTAAAGATGAACTGCCAGCGATACGCCTAGAGCATGTCTCCCGAAAGTGGGAACCGGTTTCGGGATAAAGACATGCGTAAAAACAAATGGATAGAGCATTTCCAATGATTCAATCAAAACAGGAAATGCTCTAGCTGCCCTTGAAGCCGAACCGCAGCGGTTCAGCCCTCCTGTTGTCTACCGGATACCGGAATACGCAAAGCGGTATTTGTGTCGAATAGATGCAGGCTATCTGCCATCACGTCGAGCCCTATATTCTGGCCTTCCCGCAGACGCATTGAAGCTGGAACAGCGATATTGAAAAAGTGCTTGCCGGTGCGAATTGTAACCAGACGATTCTCACCGTGAAATTCGTTGCGTTCAATCTCACCGCGAATTTGCCCTCCTTCCTCATTCAGACTGAATGAACCTGGGCGTATGCCGACCGTTACCGGACCCTGATGTAGCCCGGAAGGACAGGGCAAGCGGATGGTTTCGTCTGCAAGCTGTCCATCACTGGCATTGAGTTCGAAGAAATTCATATTGGGCGTGCCAATAAAGCCAGCAGCGAATAGCGTTGCGGGAGCCTGATAGATTTCCTCAGGCGTTCCCATCTGCTCTATGCGGCCATCCTTCATCAGCACGATCCGGTCTGCCAAAGTCATCGCTTCAAGCTGATCGTGGGTTACATAAATGCTGGTCGTCTTCAGTTCATGATGAAGATTGGCGATTTCGACCCGAAGACTCCCACGCAATTTTGCGTCGAGGTTGGACAATGGTTCATCGAACAGGAACACGTCCGGTGTTTTTATCATTGCGCGTGCGATCGCAACGCGCTGCTGCTGCCCTCCAGAGAGTTCCGCAGGTTTGCGTGCGAGATACGCTTCAAGCCCCAGCGCCGTCACCACCGGCGCCAATCGGGTAGCGATGGTCTGTTTGGGGGTGCCCGCGCGCTCCAGCCCGAAAACGATATTCTCCTGAACAGTCATGTGCGGATAGAGCGCATAGTTCTGGAACACCATGGCTATGCCGCGGTCACCGGGGTCGCGATCATTCACTCGCTGGCCGCCGATCATAAGGTCGCCGCCAGTGATTTCTTCAAGCCCGGCAATCATTCTCAGGATTGTGGATTTTCCGCAACCGGAAGGACCAAGGAAAACCACGAACTCATGATCATTGATTGCGAGGTTGAAATCACGGATAACTTCCTGTGCACCATATCGCTTCAGCATGGACCGGCATTCCACGGCGGCCATCAGATTGTCTCCTCGTTCAGGATGATCTGCAGCTTGATATCGGTCGCACGGCCTTCAGCCGCCCGATTGAAAGCGGCAATGGATTGTTCGAACGGAAAAGTCTCCGAAATCAGTGGCTTCAGGTTCACTTTGCCTGCACCAATCAAGGCAAGCGCACGATCGAACACATTGGCATAGCGGAAGACCGTTTCGATCCGGCATTCCCGTGCCGTTGCAGCCGAAATATCGAACGGCACCGGCTCCGGTGGCAAGCCGACCAGCACGACCGTGCCGCCAGGGCGCACGATCTTGAACAGGTCGCGAACGGCTGCCGCCGCTCCAGAACATTCGAAGACGATATCCGCTCCCCAATTGCCGGTTGCATCATTGACTGCATCCACGATGTCCGTTTCGCGAAGATTGATGCCTGTGATGCCATCATAGGTTTCTGCCAGTTTCAGCTTGGCATCCGAAAGATCCGAGATCAGGACGCGGGAACAGCCTCCCGCCAAGGCCGCCAGAGCGACCATGATGCCGATTGTGCCGCAACCGGTCACGACGGCCGTATCGCCCGGATTAATGCGCGCGCGCGTTGCAGCCTGCATGCCAACGGCGAAGGGCTCGACCATCGCGCCTTCTGCAAAAGATACGTTGTCGGGCAGCTTATATGTGAAGTTTGCGGCATGGATCGTTTCGGGACACAAAATTCCGTGGATAGGTGGAGTTGCCCAGAAACGCACAGCCGGATCGACGTTGTAGAGACCAAGCTTCGAAGCGCGAGATAGCGGATCAGGAATGCCCGGCTCCATACAAACACGGTCTCCCGGCTTAAGGTGTGTTACATTCCCGCCGACCTCGATCACCGTGCCTGCTGCTTCATGACCAAGCACCATTGGTTGTTCGACCACGAAGTCTCCGATGCGCCCATGCGTATAATAGTGCACATCGCTCCCGCACACCCCCACCGTATGCAGTTTAATGCGAACGTCATCCGGCCCCATGTCGGCAGGCAGCGCAATATCGCGCAGATTCAATTCGCCGATGCGTTCCAGAACAAGTGCTTTCATCGGATCATTCCTGATTTTGTTTTTTGGTGAAGACAGCATTCAATCCACCCGCAAGAAGCCCAAGCAGGATCAACGGCGGAAGGGAGAGAAGAACGACGGCGGCATTGAGGATGCCCCACGGCACATTCATGCCAAGCTGAGACATTTCAGAAGCGATGATAGGCAGCGTTTTGGCTCGAGACGTCGTCAACATCATTGCCAGAAGAAATTCGTTCCACACGAGAACGAAGGAGAAGGCGATGGCGCCAAATACCTGAAACCGGGCAATCGGCAGGGCAATACGGAAAAATGTTGCATAGCGCCCCAACCCGTCGACCCTGGCGGCTTCTTCCACATGGAGGCTCACGCGCTCAAACGCCGGAACCGACAGCCAAATCGTAATCGATGCGGTAATGATCAGATAAGTGATGATGAGAGAAAGGCGACTGTCATACAAATCGAGCGTGAGCCAGATCACCAACATGGGAATGGCGACCGCAACGGGAGGCAGAAAACGCAGCGATAAAACGAAAAACTGAGCCTCAGTCGTAATCCGGTTTTTGTATCGCGCGATGACATAAGCGGCAGGCACACCAATCAATGCGCCAATGACGACAGCGGACGAGCAGATGATCAGCGAATTCGTAAGCGCACGCGCCACCGAGCGACGGTTGAGCACATAGCTCATATTGTCCCAGACAGGCTGAAAGATGATTTTTGGTGTGCTTACCAGAAGATCGGCATTGGTCTTGAACGCATTGAGCAACGTCCAGAGCAACGGCAAAACGACGAGCGCTGCCGCAAAGACGAGAAGCACGCGCAGAAAGATGGTCGAAATTTTCATCGGTTCAATCTCTTCCAGGCAACAGTGAAAATGACGACGGTAAGCAGCATCATGATGACGGCCATCGATGAGGCGTAGGAGATCTTTCCGGATTCAATGAAGCCTTGCGAATAGGCATACATGTCGAGGGTTTCGGTCGAGATTCCGGGCCCGCCGCGCGTCATCACGTAAACCAGATCGAAAGAACGCAGGCTTTCGATGGCTTTGACGAGCAGAAGACTTATGAGCGGTGTCTTGAGCATCGGTAAAGTGATGAAGCGATGAATTTCCCATCTTCTGGCGCGATCGATACGAGCCGCTTCCATGGGCTGAGGCGGTAATGCTTCGAGCAGTTTCAACACGATGACCGCGAAAAACAAGCCCCATTGCCAAACGTCTACAAAGGCGACGGCGAGCAGCGCCCCGACAGGTGTCGAAAGAATGTCCGGAGTGGCGCCAGTCAGTTCGCGGACAGGCCAGGTCAGAGCGCCATAAAGCGGATGAAACGCGAACTTCCATACGAATGCGGCGCAGACGCGCGGCAGCAGCACAGGAATGATGAACAGGACGCAGAGAAGATTTCGCATACGCGGGCTGGCAGCTTCGAACATCGCAATGCCAAGCCCCACGCCGGTCAACATGGTGAGCACGACCGTCAGGACTTCCCATTTCAGCGAAACCCACAATGCATTGAGAAAACGCGGATCGGAAATCAGGGCCGCGTAGTTCGCAAACCAGACATATTCCGCCGCCGGTTGCGACAAAGTCCTGTTCTGCAGCGAAATGTTGATTGCAAAAACAGTTGGCACCAGCGCCAGGACGACGAGAATGAGCAGGGTTGGCCCCAAGAACAGATATGGGAGCGAGCGTCCGCGTTGCATGGACATTCCTTGTCTGAAGGCGATGATTGAGACAGGTTGCGGCGTGAGGCGCATCTGCCTCCAAAGATCGAAACCTATCCTGGGAGGCGGGGCGGCTCAGCCAATACGGCTATGAAACCGCCCCGAACGCACGACGCCTAGAGCTTTTCCGCGAATGCCTGAAGCTCGTCCAGCGTCGACTTGATATCCTTGCGGCTGCCGGTGATAAGCTCTTCCAGCATGATGCCCCACTGATTTCCCAGCTCCTGCCAGCGCGCGTCCTGCCAGAAGGTCACTGTCGTGCGGGCACCGGTGGCGGCCATTGCATCAGCAAGGTTCTGGCCGAAAGTCTCTGCATATTTCGGGCTTTGATAGGTGCTGGTACGAGTCAGTTCACCCGGCTGGCCTGCAGCCAGACGACGGGCTTCCTGCTCTTTCGACGTTGCCCAGGCAACGAAAAGTCCAGCGCAAGCCTTGTCTTCGTCAGTCGCATTGGCTTTCGACGCAATTGCAAAACCATGCGCGTAACCAGCGCCGGGAAGTGGTGTTGGTGGAACAGCAAAGGCAACCTTGTCGGCGACCTGGCTCTGCGCCTTATCAACCGACATGCCGCCGAGAGGGGCAGATTCGATGATGATTGCCACCTTGCCTGCGCGGAAGGCACCAGTCGATTCATCCCAGGAGCCTGTCTGTGTGCCGGGAGCGGAATACTTGAAAAGATCGAGATATTCCTGGGTTGCCTTCACCGCAGCTTCCGAGTTGAAAGCCGGCTTGCCATCCTTGAACCATTCGCCACCATTTGCCTTGAACAACGGCATCCAGCGCCAGACATTGGCTCCAGAGCCGCGCTGTCCGCGCAATGCGGTTCCGTAGATGCCATTTTCGGGGTCATGCAACTTGGCGACAGCCGCCTTGTATTCGTCCCAGGTCTTGGGTGGCTGAATGCCAGCCTTTTCGAGCAGATCGGTCCGATAGACCATCAGGTCGCCACCGCCCTGAACGGGCGCAAACCACTGCTTGCCATCATATGTGGCAGCCGCACGCATGCCTGCGTCGAAATCGTCGTAATCATATTCCTTGGGGTAGAAAGCCGCGAGTGGAACAATCCAGCCCGAGGACGCAAACAATGCGAGATTGGCCTCATCGACATAGTAGACGTTATAGCTGCCGACCGTGGACGCATCCGCTTGTGATTTGGCACGGCGGTCGTTCTCGTTCAGATAGCTGATTTCGAAACCTGCCCCGGAAAGTTCTTCAAACTCGTCCACATAGTCTTCGAGCAAGGTAAGCCCGTCGCGTGGCTGCGCCAGGACTCTTACATCCTTGCTGCAAACCGCAGCAGCCATAGCATCGGATGCGGCGGTAAGCGCTATGATGGCGCACCCCGTGCGCAAGATTGTGCGTAGCATGTCATCCTCCCAATTATGTTCCCACCGGATGCTCCTCTTCCCGGCACCCTGTGGCCTGAATTTTGTAAAAACGGTCAAAAGGGACTAGTTTGTTTTTCGTCATTAATTGATACTATTTTGACATTGTGACGCGGTATATGGTGTAATATCATGGTAATATCATCGGAATTTTCCTCTACACTTCCGAACGCATACGCCGCCACACGCGAGCGCATCACCCTGCCGGGTGGAAAATCCTATCTCATTCGTCGTGACGATTATCCCAATCCGATCTGCATCTGGAACTATCACCCAGAGTGGGAAATCCATTATATTCCTCACGCGCAGGGATTGGCTTATGTCGGCGATTATGTGGGACCATTTCAGCCCGGCCATCTGGTTCTTACCGGAACGAACCTGCCGCACAACTGGATCACGCCGGGCGCGACATCTGTTCCGGGGCGCGATCTTGTCCTTCAATTCAATGCTGACGCGCTTATTCAGGTGCGGTCCGTCTGCCCCGAATTCGAAGTACTTTATCGTCTGAAGCAGTTGTCCCGCCGCGGGATCGAAATCATCGGTAGAGAAGCGCTCGACATCGGAGAGATGATACTGGAATTACATCGACAGTCGGATGCAGCGGGCCTTGGACTTTTTCTTGAAATACTCAATGCGATTGATGGCGCTGAGCAAAAGCGGGCCTTGGCGAGCGAGCATTTCGTATCGCTCTACAGCGAAGCGTCCGACAAGCGGCACCGGCGTATCGATCAGGCTATCCAGATCCTGCAATCGAGCCCGGACCGCCAGATGCAGGACGTTGCCGAAGCTGTCGGGCTGGACGCGGCGTCTTTCTCCCGCGCTTTCAAACGACTGACGGGTATGACCTTCTCGACCTATAGCCGTTCTGTGCGTGTGTGGCGGGCGCGAACATTGCTGGTCGAAACGGATATCGCAATAACCGACATTTGTTTCGAAGCCGGGTTCAATAATCTCTCCAATTTCAACCGCTATTTTCTACTGGAAACGGGCCTCACTCCACGCGCCTATCGGAACGCGGCACATATCCGCGACAGCTCAATTGCCGCAGCGTCACGATCCCTTTGATTTCGCATCTCAATTTCTCAAATCTCAACATGATCCGGGCTTAGAGCGCGTTTCGATCTGATTGCATCAGATCGGCGCTCTAACTTCTTCTATTTCAAGCATAATCTTATCGATCTTCGTTTCACTCCGGTCGGATTATGCTCTAAAATGAGCTAAAATCCACGACTATGCCGGTTGCGATGATCAGCAGAACCGTTGCCGCGATGACGGCGTAAACGTAATCACGCTCACGCACAAAAAGGTACATCGTCAACACCACACGGACAATCGGCAAGAGGATAAACACCGCAATGCCCGCTTTCACGATGTCGTAGCCGCTGAAGAAAGACTGTGGCGGCTCGATGGCGGTCATGATGACACCGACTGCGATGATGGCAGTGGCGAACCATGTGCCATACCAAAGAAGCGATGCTATGACTTCGTCCCGGCGCCCGACATTTCCAGCAGCTTTCATTTCGAACCTCCAACAATTTCAATACCGAAAGCGCTCAGAAACATCTGGATCGCCAGCACGATGAGGACCACGACAAAGAAAATGCGCAGCTTTTCAGCAGGAAGGCTCATGAGCAGTCGGGCACCGACCAGCGCGCCTATGACCGAACCAAGCGCAATCGGACCCGTGATGCCGATATCGATATCGCCATGCACAAAATAGGCGCTTGCGCTTGCAGCGGCCGTCACACCGATCATGAAGTTGGAGGTGGCGGACGAAACCTTGATAGGCAGCTTCAACGCGGTGTCCATCGCCGGAATTTTGAGAACGCCTGAGCCTATTCCCAGAAGGGCCGAAACAAGTCCTGCTCCATACATCAGTGCCATGCCCAGCGGAACATGCCCGACCCGATAATGCACCTCCTGCCCCGTTATGTGATCGGGAAAGCTGGAATGCAGGCGCAGGCTTGTCGCCAGACTTGTCACGTCGGACGCGTTTGAACCGATTTCCTCGCGCCGTCTTACAAGCATTTGTTTCGCCGAAAGCACTAGAATGGCCGCGAACAAACCGTAGAGAAGTGAAGTCGAAACGATCCCGATGAGGAACACACCGGTCAACGCGCCGAATGTGGTTGCCGTCTCAAGAACAACGGCAAGGCGGATGTTGGTCAGCCGTCGTTTCAGGAGCGGAGCCGCGCTGCCGCAGGAGCAGGCGATGACCGAAACGATGCTCGCGCCGATGGCGACGTGAATGTCCACGCCAAAAAAAAAGCGTGAGTGCCGGCACGATGAAAATGCCGCTTGCCATGCCCAGCACACCGCCGAGCGCACTTGCACCGAAAGCGGCTATAAACAACCATAAAGCCAGCATTTTGCCCCCGGAGCTATTGACGATCACGCGGTCGCCGGGCCAGGCGAGTGACGAAGCTGATGAGGTCGCCGCGATAGTGGAGTTTTTCGTAATCTATCGCCCGATGCCCTTCAGTAAATGATGTACGCTCGATCAAAAACACCGCGCTTCCGGGCTCGACGGCAAGGGCCGCTGCGACGGCAGGCGCAGCGCTTACAGCCTCCAGCCGATACTCGGCCTCGATTAGCGGCAGGTCATATCTGTCTTCAAGCAGTGTGAAGATCGGCTCGACATCCAGGTCGTGCGTGACAATCTTCTCACCGATTTCACGCGGCAGATATGTTTCATCGAAAGACATCGCGACGCCGTCAGCGAACCGGACGCGTCGGATCCGCATGACCAGAGTTCCTGAAGGCAGAGCAAGCTGCCGCGCAACATCTGCATCGGCAGGCACAATCTCCTTGTCGAGCAGTTGCGCCGTCGCGGCCCGACCAAGCGCCTTCATGTCTTCGACGAACCCGGTCAACTCCGTCAATTCCTGAGTGACCTTGGGTTGAGCGACGAACGTGCCCTTGCCGCGGCGGATTTCGACGAGGCCCCGCGCCACCAGATTCTCGACAGCCTTGCGAACAGTCGTCCGGCTGACGCCGAAACGTTCGATCAGCCGCTCTTCCGGCGGAAGCTGGCTGCCAGTGGGCAAGACGCCCGCTGAAATATCGTCCGCCAGCAATGTTTCCACCTTGGCATAGAGCGGAGCATGATCTTCTGTAATTTTCATTAAGACATAATGACATCATGATGTCTCTATGTCAACGAACGCCACCCATGTAAATGAACCTTTTCATTCGTTGTTTGTTAACCATGCTGGAGGACATCGCCATGCAGTTGATTTTTTGGATTGAGATAACAGCGATCCTGGCCGTCAGCGCTGTCGTCTTCGGCATTACCTGGATCGAGACTCACAAGAAATGACGCGATTGTTGCTGATGGACCAGACATGGCTCTGGTTCGGCGTTATCGTGCCGACAGTCGTGGGCTTATATCTGCTCTGGAGACTGCCCCACTGAGATCAGTGGGTGCGACTGCATCCATGTGGCTGTTTCAGATAATCCCTTTCAGGCTCAAAAGCCCGAAGGCAGCGATTGTACAGGCATCTTTGATATCGCCGCGAAGGATCATCTCTATTGCTTCCCCGATAGGAAAACGGCGGCAGATCAGCCCCTGCTCTTCGGCATCAAGACTGGGCTTTCCCATCTGTAGTCCTATGGCGAGAAAGATGTGACACTTGTTGGCTGCAAAACCATAGGCTTCGTAAGTCTCGCCGAGATAGGCCATGTCCCCAGCTGTCAGCCCGGTTTCCTCTCGCAGCTCTCCACGAGCCAGAACCAGTGGATCGACGTCCGCCTGCTCCTGCCACGCTCCTTGCGGAAGTTCCCAGAAGCGGTTCCCGACCGGATAGCGGAACTGCTCCACCAGATAGACGCCGTCCTCGTCGTCCATCGCGAAAATCATTGCCGCATCGTTCTTCTCAACGACGCCATAAATGCTTTCACTGCCGTCCGGATAAACGATGCGATCCTCGCGAACCTTCATCCAACGATTTTCGTAAACCCGCCTGGACCCCAATGTTTTAATTTCGGACATTGCGTCCCCCAATAAAAATTTGTCGTGCTTTTCCGACAGGCTAGCGTCGAGGCTTGCCTGTCGCAAGAGACGGTTGAGTTGGCGCGCAAACTGCGCCAAGGTGCCGGGCATGTTCGATTGGCCACTCATATTTGCCAGCCTGTTAGCTATCGGCGTGGCGGTGTTTTTGATCTACTGTCTTGCGGTGATGATTTTTGCCAAGCCGGACGGCAAGCCTGTCGAGCCAACGGCCATCGACACGGTCGATATGCTGCCGTTCATGAACCACGACGCTGATTGATATCCCGCTCTCAAGGCCCAACCCTGCGCGTCTGAAATCTAGCCAGACGCAGCGCTACCATGCGAATTTTCCTGGTTCAGCGGTTGTTTTGGCATTGATTGCCTCGTTTCCAGCGAGCCAATAGTGCTAAAAATTCCATCAGCAAGAAATAGAATTATTCCTAAAAACAATGCCCGAAACACAACATCACAAGAATGTAATTTAGTACATTTTATAACATCATTATATCATAAACAGACATCACGATCAGCTCTATATCTTGCCAATGGAGATGCAGACCATGATCCACTCGACATCGAATACAGTCGCCTCAGGCGCACGGGCAGCCGGTGTTCGTGCGTTCAGCGGCTCCGGCAGGCTTCAGGAATTGCTTGCCGAAGTCGAAGACGCCAAGCGCAAGGCCAACAACAGCCTGCAACGCGCCCAGTCCGCGCCCAAGCCGCATGTGACGACGAATTCCATTTTCGCGTCTCTTTATGAGGAACATCTGCGGGATCGGGAATTGTTGTTTTCATCATTGCGGCAGCTTGATGATATGCGCAAAAATGCGAATATCTGAGGCGACGCACCCATGAACATGCTTTGCCGTGAAAGAATTACCCAGAATTACGATCAGCCTGCATACGCCATACCTTCTGCCGATATTTCCCCGATGGCTTTGACCGAGGAGCTCGTTTCGCTGAGCCTTCGGCTTGAGGTCGACCGCGGTCCCGATCCGGGCAGAGCACCGATCACCGACAAGGAGGTCGATGAACTGGCCGATCAGCTCTTTCACGAAGCAGGAGACGACCCGCTCTGGGTTTTTGCCTATGGCTCGCTGATCTGGAAACCGGATTTCGATGCGGTGGCCTCGCGCGCCGGAACGGCGAGTGGCTGGCACCGTTCATTCTGCCTCCGGCTGACGCGCTGGCGCGCAACGATGACCCAGCCGGGCCTCATGCTTGCGCTTCGACCGGGCGGTAGCTGCAAAGGGATTGTTTTCCGGTTGTCCGACGAGGACCGGCTTGGACAATTACGCCGAATGATCCGGCGCGAAATCAGTTCGATTGACGATGCCTATTCCATTCGCTGGGTGTCGGTCGATACCGGAGATGGGCCTGTGCGTGCGCTCGTATTCTGGGCCGGCCCGCGCGGAGACAGGCTTTCGGACAACATGCCCCTGACATCGGTAGCCCGACTGCTCGCGCGCGCCTGCGGACATATGGGCTCCTGCGCCGAATATCTCTATCTCACCGTCAAGCATCTGGAAGAAAAAGGCATCCGTGACCGCAATCTGTGGGAATTGCAGCGTCTGGTTGCCGAAGAAATCATCAGCATTTATTGCGAGGATGAAGTTCAAGGTGAATTGAAGCCAGCCTGAACGGGAAGCTGCGCGCTAGTGTGGCGAATCCGAAATTCGTATCACTCTGGAGCGGGGTTGCGAACGAATTTCGGATTCAAAGCCACACTAGGAACCCAATGAATCTAGTGTGGTTTACGGATTTGAAGTTCCTGGACGATGATGCCATGCAAATGACAGGAACTTCAAATCCACCACACTAGTCCTGATAAGCCAGACTATCACTGAAATTGCTGCTGAAATTGCGTCCGGCTTCACGGGCGATATTGGCCACAAGCGTGATCAGCCGCGTTGCCGCGCTCTCCAGATAGATAGCGCTATAGCTCGTCGCCGGGAAAGCAGCATTGGTATTCAGCACCTGCAGCTCGCCAGTCCGCAGCTCTTTCTGGATCACCACCGGCGGAATGACGGAAATCCCGACACCTGCCGAAATCATGTTGATCGTTGTGGTGAGCGAGTTGGAATAATGAACGGTCGCGTCTTTCAGGCGCTCTTCCGTGAAATAATTGATGATCTGCTGATAATTGTAGGAACCGCTCTCATAGGAAATGAGATTGCAGCCGAGCAGGTCATCGCGTGACAGCATGTCGTCTGCCCCGCCCGGAAACTGATTGCTGCGCGATATCCAGAACATGCCGAAAGTGCATATGTCGACGACACGCAAGTTGGGTGTCGGCTCAGGCCTTATGGCGAAAACGATATCGAGCTCTCGCTGCTCCAGCTTCTGCACGATCCCTTTTGATGACGAGGTCGTAATCGAGATACGGATCTGCGGGTAGCGTTGCCGGACAATATCGAGAATGCCCGGCAATATTGTCATGGCAAGGCTTGGAACGATGCCGATCTTCAGCGTTCCTTCAAGCCCGTTTTGCGGGCTCAGGCTTTCCACCAGATCATGGTAACGGCGCACCACATCGCGCGCGCCCTCGACAAAAGCTTCGCCTTCCGCCGTCAGGTTGACGTCGCGGGCATCACGGTCGAAGAGCCGGAAACCGAGCTCCTGCTCCATAGCACCGATACGATTGGATATTGCTGCCGGCGTCATGTTGAGGCGAGCCGCCGTCGCCCGGAAATTACGCAGTTCCGACAACCAGATCACCGTTTCCAGAAAACGGATATTCATGGACGGGTATGTCCCTTCCCATTTCAATTACCCGCGCGCCTGCGTTTCTTGAAGTCCCTTATTGCGCTCCGGGCAACCAGATTCGTCCTTTCTTTCTAAGACACTTGCGGGATGAAAATAAGCAAATAGTCATGTTCCATCCCACAAATGATCGGGGCCGGTCGAAACCGGCCCATATCGGATCAGTTTCCCGCGTGGGCGAGAATTTTATTGGTGGCACCGGACACGTCACCGAGCTTGAGACCGGTCTTCACCGAAGCCTCCCGCACCTTGCCCTTGTCCTGTATGTCGAGCGCGCGCGAGGCGACCGCGTTCACTTCGTCACGCGGCAGGACCAGAACCCCGCTCTCATCGGCCAGAATGGCATCACCGGGATTGACGACGACACCACCGCAGGAGACCGGAATGTTGATGCCGCCGCCCAGATCGTAGAGCCGGGTGGTGATGGGCGAGATGCCCCTTGCCCACATCGGAAAATCGGAATCCTCGATTTCCGTCAGGTCCGTGCAGGGACCATCCACGATCCCGGCGACGGCACCCGAGGCCTTCGCAGCGATGGTCACACCGCCGCCCCAGCACGCATAGCGGTCGTCGCCCATCCGGTCCACCACCAGAATATCGCCGGGACGGAGCATTCCGGTTACGTGGTGAAGCAGGGTGGAATCCGGACCCGGTATGGCGATGGTGACGGCGGTGCCGACCACACGGCGCTTCGGGAGGAGCGGCTGGATGGAACGATGCATGAAGCCAAAGAAGCGCCAGTGCCCGACGGTGGCTGTCTCGACCCCCGACAGGAGCTGGAGGTCACCCGCAGCAACCTGCTCCGGCATGGGATTGATCGTATACATATGACGCCTCCTATGCGCAGGCTTGCAACTGCTTGCCGATGCGGCGATGGCTGACCATGGGGATTAGCGAACGCACACGCTCGATCTGTGCACGCTCGATGCGTGCCGTCACGAAGCCGACGCCGTCGGACGCCCGCGCCACGACATGGCCCCACGGATCGCAGACCAGCGAGTGACCATAGGTATGACGCCGCTCGCCATTCGAAACCGTGCTGCCGGTCTGGCCGCAGGCGGCAAAATAGGTCTGGGTTTCGATGGCACGGGCACGCGCCAGCACCTCCCAATGATCCTTGCCCGTTTGCAGTGTGAATGCGGCAGGAAGAACGATGACATCGGCACCGGCCTTTTCCAGCTCAAGATAAAGCTCGGCAAAGCGAATGTCGTAGCAGATCGCGCAGCCAATCTTGAACCCGTCAAGGTCATAGACGACGACATTCTCGCCCGGCTTGACGGTTGCGGATTCCTTATAGGCCGTCCCGTCCGGTCCGACGATGTCGAACATATGGATCTTGCGATAATGCGCGATCTCCTTGCCTTCGCGATTGAAGACGAAGGTGGAATTGTAGATGCGCTTTTCATTCGGAACCTTTTCCATCAGGGTTCCGGCATGGACGAAGACCTTATGCTCGCGGGCAAAATCCTGCGCCATCTTGTAGGCAGGACCGTCGGGAACGCTCTCTGCCGCTGCAAGCTTTTCTTCCGGAGTACCGCCATAATATTCGAAATATTCGGGCAGCACGATCAAGTCCGGAGAATCCGTGCGCACGGCATCTTCCATCAATCCCCGCGTAATGCGCAGGTTTTCTGCCTTGTCGGTCTGCGGGCTCGTTTGGATCAGACTAATCTTCATTTTTTCCTCCAGCGAATGAGTGGGTATTCAGTTCAGGTAATCGTCAGGCAACGAGGGCTTCGCTTTTGAGCATGTTCACAGTCGAGACCATGCCCTGGCGAAGCGTCATGTTCTGGGTGGCGACGACCAGCATCGTGGCACCCTCTTCCTGTGCGAACCGCCGCTCGGCTTCGGTCCAGGCGGGCATGATCCATGGCTTTCCGGCAGCGCGTGCAGCCGCCGCACAGCGGCGCAGGTCAGCCTTGTCGTCGTCATTGAAAGCGTAGGCTCCCCGACCGCGCGCAAGCGCCAGATCCGAAGGGCCGGGAAACAAGCCGTCGACCGTATCCAGCGCAATGATCTTCTCGACGTCGGCAAGGCTTTCCGCCGTCTCGATCATCGCGAAACATTTGGTGCGCTTGTTCTCTTTTTCGAAGGCATCGGTCGCCGGACGGGCATAACCGAAAATGCGGCCACCGGTATAAGAGCGCGTGCCAACCAGCGGATATTTTGCAGCTTTTGTCACCTGATGAGCATGTTCCACACCGAGAATATGCGGAACGATGACGCCGTCCGATCCGAAATCCAGCGCCTGCTGGATGGCTTCCGGCGTCGGTGCCAGCACCTTGGTCAGGGTGGAGAGACCCTGCGCCTTGGTGAAAGCCAGAAACTGGTCCAGCGTCGACAGATCGAAAGTGCCGTGTTCGAGTTCGAGAACGAAGGATGAGAAGCCGCAGGTCCGGGCAATTTCCAGATAGCTGAAATGCGGTTGCGACATCCAGAGGGCGATATTTTCCATGCTTGCAGTCACTTTCAGTTGGGAGGTTATTTGCCGATTGTGCGTGACAATCCGAGTGTGCGTTCGATGACGAAGATGATGAGCAGCGTCGCCGTAATCAGCACGACCGAAATGGCTGCTGTCATCGGGTCGGTGCGGCTTTCGACATAGTTGAAGATTTCCACCGGCAGCGTCGTCATGCGCGGCCCGGTGATGAAGAGCGAGATCACCACCTCATCGAAAGACAGGAGGAAGGACAGAGCTGCACTTGCCACCAGACCCGGCATCATCAACGGCAGGGTGATGCGACGAAACACGGTGAACGGCGATGCGCCCAGCATCGTGGCGGCCTCTTCGACCGATGGCGGCAGGGTCGAGAACGCCGTTATCATGATGCGGATGACGTAAGGGGTCGTCACGATCAGATGGGCGATCACGAGGCCCGTAAATGTGCCGAGCAGTTCCAGCCTCACGAAGACCAGCAGAATGGCAAGGCCAAGCACGATGGACGGCAGAAGCAGCGGCGCGGTAAAGAGGTTCAGCACCGCTTCGCGTCCACGGAACTGATAACGGCGGATCGCATAGGCCGCCGGGATACCTGCCAGAAGCGACAGGACGGTGACGACCGATGCAATGCCGAGGCTGATCCAGAACGCCTGAATGAGCGTTTCATGGTGCAGCATTTCCGCATACCACCGCACGCCCCAGCTCTGCGGCGGAAAAGTGAGATAGTTGTCGTTGCTGAACGATAGCGGCACGACCACCAGAATGGGGGCCAGCAGAAACAGATACAGCAGGCCGACCAGAAGGCGGAATGGCAATGAAGTTGAACCAATCATCTCGTTTCTCCTTTGCCAATCAGTCGATGTGACGTGCGATGCGGGAATAGACCATCAAGGCGAGACCGAAGATGATCAGGACAATGACGGAGGTTGCGGCGGCTCGCGGCCATTCAAGCTGGATCACAGCCTGATCGTAGATTTCCGTCGCCAGCAGGAACACGCGTCCGCCGCCCAGCAATTTCGGCGTGATGAAGGAGCTGATCGCCAGCACGAAGCAAAGCAGGCAGCCAAGCGCTATACCCGGCAAGGTGAGCGGCAGGATGATCCGGCGAAACCGCGTGAAGGCATTGGCGCCGAGTGATGCCGCAGCCTCCTCAAGCGAGGCGTTCAGACGCCCGAAACCGGCAATCAGCGACAGCGCCATATAGGGGATCAGGATTTCGACCATGCCGATGAATACGCCGAGCGTATTGTTGACGAGCCTGATGGGGGAGGAAATGATGCCAAGGTTCATCAAGGCTCCATTGACGAGCCCCTGGTCGCCGAGAAGCACCATCCAGCCATAGGTGCGCACCACGCTGCTGACGAGCAGCGGCGAGACCGTCACCACGAAAAGGAAGTTGCGCCAGACCGGCGAAACACGATGCAGGAAAAGCGCTATTGGATAGGCGCAAACCAGCGTTGCCAGCGTGATGAACGCGCTCAGCCAGAGCGAGTTGAACACAAGCCCCCAATTGAAGCTGTCGGTGAAGAAATTGATGTAGTTTTCGAACGTGTAGCGGTCTGTCAGGACGCCGCCGCTTTCGCTCTGCAGGAAGGATATTTGAGCCAGATGCGCAACCGGCGCGATGAAGGCGATGAGATTGATCAAGGCCATCGGCAGAAGCAGCGCAACTGCGACGAGACTATAGCGCCGGCGTCTCGATGACTTTGCCGGAATGATTTCGGTTGATGTGATCGCTGTCATGACATCAGCTCCCGAAAACCAGCATATCTTCCGGTTTCCATTCGCACAGCAGCCGGTCGCCGGTATGGAATGCATGTCCCGCGCTGGCGGTCGGCACTTCAACTTTCAGGCAGGCGCCCTCGATTTCGATGTCGTATTGAACGATGTCACCGATATAGGTCGTGCGCTCGACCACGCCGTGCGCGCTGTTGGTAACGACACTGACCAGATTGCGATCGCGGTTGGGGGTCAGATTGATGCGATGCGGTCGAATGGCGATCTGCCCGGTCCCGCGTGTCTTTCCATGCGTGTTGCAGCGATAGGCGGCGCTGCCCAGACGGCAGACATTCTCATCGACGATCTCGCAATTGTGGACATTGGCGCGACCGACAAATTTGGCCACAAACAGGGAGGACGGCTTTTCATAGATTTCTTCCGGCGAACCGAGCTGCGCCAGCTTACCGCTATCCATCACGCCGACGACATCGCACATTGTGAGTGCTTCGACCTGGTCATGTGTGACGAAAACTGTCGTGATGTCGAGGCGCTTCTGAATCTCGCGGATTTCGATCCGCATGTCGTCGCGCAGCTTCGCATCCAGATTGGACAGGGGCTCGTCGAGCAGAAGAATGCGCGGGCGGATAACCAGCGCGCGTGCCAATGCCACACGCTGCTGCTGGCCACCGGACATTTCCTTGGGTTTACGCGAACCATAGCCGGGAAGCCGCACCATTTCGAGCGCTTCCTCAACGCGCTTCTTCGCCTCAGCCTTGCCGACCTTGCGCATATCGAGACCGAAAGCGACATTTTCGGCCACGGTCATGTGTGGGAACAGGGCGTAGTTCTGGAAAACCAGACCGATATCGCGCTGATGGGGCGGCCTGTGCGAAATATCGTTGCCATCAATCAGGATGTTGCCGTCCGAGATCGATGCGAGACCGGCAATCATGCGCAATGTCGTCGTCTTGCCGCAGCCCGACGGGCCGAGGAGGCCGAGCAGTTTTCCGCGCGGCAGATCGAGATGAAGATCGTCCACTGCCCGGTAGTTGTTACCGTAAAGCTTGGTAAGGGCCTTCAACTGTAGAAATGAGCTTTCTGCTACCATATCGAAACCTGTGAGGGGTCGTTGCCGCCCCGGCGAAACGGGGCGGAAGCGTGAATTTCAGGGTGAGGTAGGGTTTTAACGACCAGCCGGAATGATCTGGCGACGCCAGGGATTGAGCAGCTTGTCGCGCATATCGCCGATTGTCATCCAGTTGACCGGAATAAGCTTTTCGCGCTGGGCCGTATCCATGTACGGAATGCGCTTCTTCGTTTCGTCGTTCACATCCGCTTTCGTGTTCGATGGCGCATAGAACATGATCTCGGCGAAACGGGCCTGCGCCTCGGGGCTTATCGCGTAATCGATGAATGTCTTGGTTGCATCCATATTCTTGCCGTTGGCAATCGCACTGATGACGTTCACCTGCGCAGCCGTACCTTCCTTCGGACCAACCGACTGAAGCTTTCCGCCGGTCTGGTCGAAATAGAACTGGGCGCGGGCATTGTAACCGATCGACAAGGTCGCCGTGCCGTTTGCAACCAGCGTATAGGCATCGGGCTTCGGTTCCCACGTCTGCACGGCGGGTGCGAGTTCCACCAGCTTGTCGACGCCCGGCTTCACGGTCTTCGTATAGTCGTCTTCACCGGCGAGGCGGTTCGCGATGATCGTCAGCAGGATGGCCTGAATATCGCCACCGCCCTGTGCCGGGATGATGACCTTGCCGCTTTGCTGCTTGTCCCAGAGCGCTTCCCAGCTATCCGGTGGGCTTTCCGCAAATGCATCGTGATTATAAAGCAGCGAAAGCGTGTCATATGTGATCGGAATTGCGGAGCCAGCGAGTTCCTTGCCGAGATCGGCGACATCCGCATAATTTTTGAGCGATGCTGGATCGAGCTTTTCGACCAGCCCTTCCTCATCAGCAATCTTGGCGACCGAAAGGTCATAGATCACCGCATCCGTCTGGGGTGAGGATTTCTGGGCGCGCATGTTGCCGAGCGATGTCGCTGCATTCTGCACGCCGTAATACGTGACCTTGATGTCGGGATGTTCCTTCTGGAACGGTTCGATGACGGCCTTGACGTAATTGTCCTGGAATGCGCCGCGATAACCCATCACGGTGATTTCCGCAGCATTGGCCGCCAAAACAGTCATTGCCGAAACACTCAACGCCAGGCTTGCCAGAAAAGCCGATTTTCTTTTGATCGAACGTGCCATCAGTCACTCCCCTTTTGTTTGAGGACAAGGTGAAGAATGGTGGCCGGAGCGTCCAACGACTTATTCTGTCCGCTTGTTCGATTTTGCTTTATGCCTTTGAATTTCCGGGCTTTCTGCCCCCCGTGACACGCGACGACACGTTAATGATGCAGCCTGCATTTCAGGCGTGATGAAATAGTAATCCGTTGCCTGTTTTTTAAGCAGACACTTTGCACTCTCCATTGCACAAATCTTGGCGGTTTGATCGCAATGGCCTTTGCCGCCTTGAAAACGCGCCAAATTCGAAACTGGCACGGTCCTTGCTTCTATTAAATCGAACACCGAGCCGCGCGACACTGCATGACTTGGGGTGATTGATCAACCGAGGATGACAGAGAGACTAGCGATGACCAAGTACAAGCTCGAATACATTTGGCTCGATGGATGCACCCCTGCCGCGGGCCTGCGCGGCAAGACGCAGATCAAGGAATTCGATGCTTTCCCTACGCTTGAGCAACTGCCGCTCTGGGGCTTCGACGGTTCATCGACGATGCAGGCCGAAGGCCACAGCTCCGATTGCGTCTTGAAGCCAGTCGCGATCTATCCCGATCCTGCGCGCAAGAACGGCGTTCTCGTGATGTGCGAAGTCATGATGCCGGATGGCGTCACGCCGCATCCGTCCAACAGCCGCGCAACCGTCCTCGAAGACGACGATGCATGGTTCGGCTTCGAGCAGGAATATTTCTTCTACAAGGATGGTCGCCCGCTCGGTTTCCCGGAACAGGGTTTCCCTGCCCCGCAGGGTCCATATTACACCGGCGTCGGCTACAAGAATATCGGCTCCATCGCCCGCAAGATCGTCGAGGAACATCTCGATCTCTGCCTCGATGCCGGCATCAATCACGAAGGCATCAATGCGGAAGTGGCCAAGGGCCAGTGGGAATTCCAGATTTTCGGCAAGGGCTCCAAGAACGCCGCCGACCAGATCTGGATGGCCCGCTATCTCCTGCTTCGCCTCTGCGAACAGTATGAAATCGATATCGAATTCCACTGCAAGCCGCTTGGCGATACCGATTGGAACGGTTCGGGCATGCACTGCAACTTCTCGACCAAATATATGCGTGAGGTGGGCGGCAAGGACTATTTCGAAGCGCTCATGGCGCAGTTCGACAAGAACCTGCAGGACCATATCGACGTTTACGGCCCGGACAACCACATGCGCCTGACCGGCAAGCATGAAACCGCCCCGTGGAACAAGTTCTCCTACGGCGTTGCCGACCGTGGCGCGTCGATCCGCGTTCCACACGCATTCGTCAGGGATGGATATCGCGGTTATCTGGAAGATCGCCGCCCGAATTCGCAGGGCTGCCCGTACCAGATCGCTTCGCAGGTTCTGAAGACGATTTCCGAAGTCCCGACCTCGGAAGACGAAGCACTCGCTGCTTAATTTTTAGACAAATGGCCTGCTTGAAAAATTTAGCAGGCCGTTTTGCTTCATTCTCGCGAAACTGCAGACAACAAAAAAGGCCGGGGCGAAAACGCACCGACCTTCCTCATCATCGCTTTCCTACCAGTGCCAGTACATCCGTGGTCAAAAGCATCAAGCGATGAAGGCTATTGCGAGCGACAGACGCGTTCCAGCGCTCTTAAGCAATGCCTATGACAACCATATAGGTGCACATCTTGTTCAAAACAAGGTCGTGCAACAATTTAGTTCGCAACAGCCTAATCTAGCTTTTTCCCTTCCCGCGCAGGGCACCCGAATAGTTCCATAGCGACTTGTTGCTTGAGGAAACAGCGATTGCACCCTGTGTCATCGCTGTGCCGACATCGCTTTCGTTGCAGATGAATCCTGACGCTACGATAGGCGGCAGACGGCGCTTGTCCTCCACGGAGAGATAGCCCAGCATCGGCGATGGCATGATCTGCACCAGATTGGGTGCGCTTTGCGAGATCGCCTTCAGGCTGCGGGGCCAGGTGGAGCGGTCGGTCACAAAGACCTTCTGCATGGTCAGAAGGCCGCATTGAGCGGCCTTCTGGATGGTTGGAACGCGGGTCGACAGCAGAACCGAAATGCCAATCTCGGCAAGAAACTCGATGGCTCCCTTGTCCTGCGACAGGCCTTCGCAACTGTCGATGTTCAGAACGATCAGCTTGTTGCTTTTCTTGAGCGCGTTCAGCACTTCAGCCACATGGCGCAGGGCAATGTTGGCAACGATGCCAACTTCCGCCTTGCTGTCCAGAAATGCCTGAAGATTGTCTACGCCGTAGAGCGTTGCCATGACTGGCGCCCGCAAAAGCCGCTCACCGATCGTTCTGTCCAATGTCATTCCATCATTTTCCGTCTCTTGGCATGTCGAGCGAAAGTCCGAGCTTGCCGGGGTTAAGCAGGTTGTCCGGGTCGAGCGCCTTCTTCACCGTTTCCAGCAGCGGAAATGCCGATCCGAGAGCGTCCTTCATGTAAGGCGCGCGGAGCAGTCCGACGCCGTGGTGATGGCTCAATGCTGCACCATACTTGATTAGAACGGCATTGGCAGCATCCCATGCAGCACGATACCATTCAGCGCGTTTTTCCACGTCCACGTCACCGCGCAGCGAGAAATAGAGGCAGGCGCCGTCGACATAGGCATGCGACTGGTGCGCCGAACCGGCCAGCGTACCCGGCACTGCATTGATGGCGGCAACGACCTCATCATAGATCGCAGGCAGATCGCGCCAGCATCCGGTCATTTCCAGCGTATCGGCAACAAAGCCTGGGCTGCGCTTGAAGCCCTCCGCACTCTTGCCGGTCAGATAGCGCGTATCGAGCCACTTCTCAAAGATCGTATCGCCATCGAGCTTGTCACCGAGTTCGGCGCAAACCTTTTCACTGATCGCCATAACGGCATCGACCATTTCCTTCGCGCCTTCATCGGCAATCAGCAGCACGTTGCTTTCTGGGAGATTGAACTGCACACCGCTTTCCAGCTCGTCGTAAAGACGTAACGCAGCCGGATTGGCACCGCCCTGCATGATACGACGGCAGGCTTCCAGACCGATGCCGAAGCTCTTGAACCCATAGGCGATAGCGCGGGCATAGTCCGGCAGGCGATGCAGTTTCAGGCGCGCCTTCACGATAATGCCGAGCGTGCCTTCCGAACCGATGAAGATCTGCTGCAGATCGGGGCCGATCGCTGCGCGGGCATAGTTTCCAACCGTCACCAGCGAACCGTCGGCCAGCACGACTTCCATGCCGTAGACCATATCCTCGATCTTGCCGTAGCGCGTGGAAAGCTGGCCTGCGCCGCGGCAAGCGATCCAGCCTCCCACGGTGCTGATACCGTATGAAGACGGCCAGTGCCCCATGGTCATGCCATAGTCGCGCTGGATCGTTTCCTCGAAAATATCGCCGAACATGCCAGCTTCAACTTCAACGATCTGGCTGTCCGCATCGAAGCTGACAAGACGGTTGAGATTGCAGACGTCGAGCACGATACCGCCGCGCAGCGGCAGCGCCGCGCCCGTAACGTTGGAGCGCCCGGCAGAAACCGTGACCGGAACCTTGGCTTCATGCGCAAGGCGCATGACGGCCTGAACCTGTTCCACCGTCGAAACGCGAACGAACACGCCGTCAACCGTTGCAGGCTTTCCGCCCGTTTCCGCGACCATCGTGCGCGCCCACCAGTCGCGGGTGTTCACAACGAGGTCTTCGCGCGCGGTCAGAACTTCGTCCGCAACGCCCTGCAGCTTCTCGACGAGAGCAGCATCCACCGAAACGGCGTTCTGGGCCAGTTCGGCCTCGGTGCCGATTTCCTTGATGCTGCCGGCATAATGCGGCTGTGTCGGGGCGCCGACGACATAATTTCCGCGATTATAACCGCGCTTGATGGCTTCCTTGCTGATCATGTTCAGTTCACTCCTGTGAGAATGGATTTTTCTTTTTCGGTCGCGGCCACATAAGCGGCGACCTGACGGTCGATTTCGGCCTGGGGGAGACCAAGTTCCTCACCCAGCAGGGCGCCAACTTTTGCGGCAGCGCGGGCAGAGGCATCGCGCGCCATCAGGCGGGCACGCATACGACGCGACAACACGTCATCGATGGTCCGGGCAAGTTCGTGCCGGGCGGCATAGACGACTTCGCCACGGGTATAGGGCAGTCCTTCCACGACGGGCTCGGCCAGTTCAGGACGAGCGGCCATCAGATCGCTGACGAAGCGCGATTCCGTACCGTAACGTTCGCCCAGATGCGCTTCCATGCCGCCGGAAGCCACGATTGCCTGCGCGTCATAACCGGCAGCGCCCAGCAGAAATGCCTTCTTCGTGGTACAGCGACGACGATCGCCGAGAACTTTCGCCGCAGCATCCACCGTCTGTTCGGCCATGTGGCGCGACGTCGTCAGCTTGCCGCCCACAATCGTGACAAGGCCGTCAGGTGCAACATGCACAGAATGGTCACGCTTGACATCCATGGTGCTGCCGCCTGACGAGGCAGCGACCAGCGGACGACATCCGGCAATGCTGCCGACAACATCGTCCGGCGTCAGGTCGATATTGAGCGCGCTGCATGCGCCCTCGATCAGAAAATCAAGCTCGCGGCGCGTGCAATGCACATCATCGAGGTCGCCCTGATAATCCTCATCGGTCGTGCCGAGATAGGAGACATTCCCCCAGCGCGTGATGGTCGCACGGCGGCTGCGCCCCGGTACAGGCACCGTCACCGTGCAGTCGTTGCGGATTTTCAACCAGGGGATTGCCACGTGAACGCCCTTGGCGGGGCGCACATGCAACGGCTTTTCGCCATCCTTGCCGAGCCCCATCCAGTCCCGCAGCCATACGCCCGTCGCCATGATGACGGTCTTGGCGCGCACCCGGATTTCCTTGCCTTCGACGGTATGCACGATAGCGCCATCGACCCGGCCCGAACTGCGGGTAATCTCGGCTACCTTCGAATGATTGAGGACCGTGGCTCCGTAAAAACCGGCAGAACGGGCAAGCGCCAGCGTCAGACGTGCATCGTCGACGCGGGCATCGAAATACATGAGACCGCCACGCAGATATTCGTCCCTGAAGGTCGGACAATGCGCCAGCACTTCGGCAGCGGTCAGCTTCTGGTGCAGAATGCCTTCGCGCCAGCCGCCAGCCAGATCATATGTCCAGAGCAAGCCTTCAAACGCCTTGGCAAAGCGTGAATCGAACACACCATCCCGTTCCAGAATGGGGAACAGGAAAGGCAGACGCTGCACCAGATGGCTTGCATTGCGGCGCAGGCGCTGGCGCTCCAGCAGGGAATGACGAACCAGGCCAAGATTGCCCTGCTCGATATAGCGCAAGCCACCATGCACCATCTTGGAGGATTTTGACGACGTGCCGGATGCAAAATCATCCTTCTCGACCAGCGCAACGCGAAAGCCGCGCAGACTTGCGTCAAAGGCGCAGTAAGCACCGGTCACGCCACCACCGACGATCAGAATATCGTAGGTTTCAGTGGCAAGACGGTCTTCCTGTTCCGACCGGTTCAGCCTCAGCGGCTCGGTGCGGATCATCCGGGCGCGATCCTTGTCCGCGCGCCGGGAGCGCAGATTCAGCATTTCAACTCCTGTTTATTCATAGTGACCCGACTGAACGCGTGCGACTTCCTCATCCGTGAGGGAGTGCCATCGCGCTCTACGGTCCTGTCTTTCCGCTTCGCTGGTCTTGGGGATGAAAAGATTGCCTTCGGGCAGCGTGGCGCGGGCTTCCGCGAGGTCGCTCCAGAGCAAGCCATCGCTGCCTGCCAGAAACGCGGTGCCCCGCAGGCTCGCGCGATCCTGATCCGCCATGCGCCTTACTGGCACACCACTGAGATCAGCCTGCAATTGCAGCAGCGTATCGCTGGAGGAAAGCCCACCGCCTGCCACCACTTCCCGCACAGGAACGCCAGCCACTTCCGAGCTCGCCTCCGCACAGGAAACGACCGAATGGGCAATGCCTTCCAGAATGGCATGAGCAAGATGCGCCCGGCTGTGTGCCATCGAAAGGCCGGTCAGCGATGCTCGGCCATCCGGAACGATATTCGGCTGGCGCAATCCCGTCAGGGTTGGCATGAAGAACAGGCCGTCGGAAGACGGCACGGTTGCAGCCAGTTCGCTGATTTCCCTGGCATTCTCGAACCAGCGCATTTCATTGCAGAGCCAGTTGAGCGCCGATCCTGTTGTGGCGGCATAGGTCTCGACCGCGAAATGCGAGAGGTTCTCGCTCCGCCAGGCCGTCATGGTGAAAGTTGCTTCATAGAGGCCGGGATTTTTCGGCGTCTGCTTTCCGATCACAAGATCGACGAAGCTGCCCGTGCCATGCACGCACATAGCCTGCCCCGCATCGTGACAGCCAAGACCGACCAGACCACCGAGCTGATCGCCGCAAGACGCCTTGATCGGCACGCGGATACCCAGAATATCCTGCCGCGTATAACCGAAATCGTCAGCGTCCTGTTTCAGCTCAGGCAACAGCTCCAGCGGAAAATCCTGCGCCTCTACCCAATCGGCGAAATAGCGATGCTCACCGAGAATATAGGCCCCGGCAGAGGTCGCATTCGTCGGCGTGGTGACGGCTTTGCATTCTTCTGACAGGTTCCAGAGCAGCCAGGTGTCGACGGTGCCGAAAGCAAGCCTTTTTGCCTTCCATGCCTCGCGCACGGCGGGGGTCTCCTGCATATGGCGTGCAGCCCACAGATAGATCGCCCGTCCGCCGACAGGACGCCCGGCAAGCGACACGAGTTTCGCGTTCCAGATAGCTCCGAGCGGTTTCAGCTCTTCGGCATAGCGTGAATCCTGCCAGACCATGGCCGGAACCAGCGCCCGACCCGTTTGCGTATCCCACAGAACACCGGTCGCGCGCTGCGTGGCGATTGCCATTGCAGCGATTTCCACGCCAGCATCACGCGCCGCAGCAATCGTCTTGCCGCACACTTCGATGGTCTTTTGCAAAAGAACATCGGCGTCCTGTTCCACCACGTTATGACGCGGGGAAGAGACGGCAAGCGTCGTGTAATTGACGGCGGAGACCGAACCGTCGGCCGCGACAAGCGCGGCCCTGGTTCCGGACGTTCCTTCATCAATGGCCAGAATGGCCTGTTTGCGTCCGTTCACATTATCCTCCGTTGTTACCGGTCGCCTTCGAACTGCGGCGCATTCGGCTCGTCATCCGGGCTGACCTTGGTACGGGTCGGGTCCCACTGAATGATCGAGCAGATGATGCAGGCAATCAGCGGAACGACCGACAGGATCAGGAACGTCGGGCCGAGGCCGTAGTTCTCGCGGAAGAGCGGGAAAACCAGCAGCCCAAGCGCCGCACCCATGGCGCCGAGCGCACCGATGATGCCGTTCGCGCCTGCACGCAGTTCGCTGCGGAACGAGAGCGACGACAGGCTCTTGCCATTTGCGCCCGGACCGCCGGAATGGAACAGGATGAACAGCGAAGGCACGATCACTGCAAGCCAGGTCGGCATGGTGTCATGGAACAGGCCCATGATGACCAGCATGACGAAGACCGCGCCGAAGCCGATGGCGGAAGCCTTGCGCAAGCCAAGCACGCGCCCGATGACCGGCGAAGAGAAACCGCCGATGATGCCGAAGACGTTGAACACCAGCGTGCCCAGCATGGCATAGAGGAAATCCTTGCCGAACAGCGCCGCACTGATGAGCGGCAGGTACCAGCCCACGGCAAAATACTGGATCGACTGCCCGATCTGGACGGTCGCGGCAAGAATGGTGCGCGGCAGATAGATGCCACGGAAAATCAGGGCGACATTGGCAATGCCGCGGCGAGCCTGATTGAGAACCGGCAAACGGTCTTCCGGCAGGGCGGCAATGAAATCACGATGATAGATACGGGTCATCGCACGGGCGGCCTCTTCCAGCCTTTCCTTGCGGGCAAGCCAGATCGGGCTTTCAACCATGAAGACGAGCTGCAGCATCATGATCGAGAAAGCGAAGACACCGGTTGCCGCGACCGAATAGCGCCAGATCGAGTCACCGACATCCCAGCTATAGAACAACATGGCCAGAAGCACGTTTGTACAAACGGCTGTATACCAGATGCCCTGCCAGGTGTTGAGACGGCTGCGCAGATGTGCCGGTGTGAATTCGGCGAGCACAGCCATGGCGATGGCAAAATCGATACCGTAGGCGGCACCCACGAAGAAGCGCCCCATAAGAATAACTTCATAGGAATGGGCCGTCATCACCAGCACCGCGCCGATGAGCGCGATGAACTTTGCGAAGACCAGCGGGCGCATGCGGCCCCAACGATCGGCGATCCAGCCACCAATCGGATTGAATGCAATCGCTACCCACGAAGCGAAGGATGTCATCAGCGCGACCTGCGCCGCATCCAGTCCCAGGTCGCGTGTCATCGGCCCAAGGCCGGCGCTCAACGCCGAATTGGCGAAGGCATCAAGGAACAGGCCACCGAGGGCAAGCCACCAGATAATACCGGCGCGGCCTCGAATACCGTCATTCGCATCAATGTAGGAAATAATATCCGGCACGCCCCTCAGGGCTATTTTACTACCGTGCATTACGGCGTCCTCCCAACGTCGCTAAGACATCTGCAAGAGGACTTATCCGGATTCCAGACACAGTAAGACCATCCTTGCAGATGGTCTTAAATCTTCAGTCTGCATTTACGGTTATAGACGGTTCGGACAGCTTGTCAATCCACACATACGCTGACTATCCACACCCAGACTGAGAAGGCAGCGCCGAATGACCGGCGCCGCCTCGCGAAGCTTCAGGCCACGTTCAAAACGCTTTCGGGCGCAAAAGCTTCATAGCCGAGCGCTTCCGCGACCGGTCTGTTGGTTATGCGTCCCTTGTAGACATTCAGGCCATTGCGCAGATGTTTGTCCTCGGCAATCGCCCTCAGACCACGATCGGCAAGCGCCAGACCGTAATGAAGGGTCGCATTGTTGAGGGCGTGGGCAGAAGTTACGGGAACGGCGCCCGGCATATTGGCCACGCAGTAATGCACGATCCCGTCCACTTCGTAAGTGGGATCGGAATGTGTCGTGGCATGGGAGGTCTCGAAGCAGCCTCCCTGATCGATAGCCACGTCGACGATAACCGCACCCTTCTTCATGCCGGACAGCATTTCATGGGTAACGAGTTTCGGCGCTGCAGCACCGGGGATCAGCACAGCGCCGATGACGAGATCGGCAGAGAAGACTTCGTCTTCCAGCGCCTGAATGCTGGAATAACGCGTGTGAACGCGACCGGCGAATATATCGTCGAGCTGGCGCAGACGCGGCAGCGAGCGATCCAGAATGCATATGTCGGCGCCAAGGCCCGCTGCCATTCTGGCTGCATGAAGCCCAACGACACCACCGCCGATAATCGTGACTTTTGCCGGTAGCACACCGGGCACGCCGCCCAGCAGGATACCAAGGCCACCATTGGCTTTCTGGAGCGCTGTCGCACCGGCCTGTATCGACAGGCGACCCGCCACTTCCGACATCGGAGCGAGCAACGGCAGTCCGCCGCGATCATCCGTTACGGTTTCATAGGCAATTGCCGTTACGCCGGAAGCGAGCAGACCTTTGGTCTGTTCCGGGTCGGGCGCAAGATGGAGATAGGTGTAGAGAAGCTGGCCTTCGCGAAGCTGCACCCATTCGGAGGGCTGCGGCTCCTTGACCTTCACGATCATGTCGCACTTCTCGAAAATGTCTTTTGCAGAAGTGGCAATTTTCGCGCCAGCGGCGATGTAGCTGGCATCATCGGCACCAATACCGGCACCTGCCTTTGTTTCAATCCAGACTTCGTGGCCATGAGCCACATATTCACGAACTGCGGCGGGGGTCAGTCCGACACGATATTCATGGTTCTTGATTTCCTTCGGGCAACCGACACGCATAAGCGTTCCTCTCATTTTTTGCCCACTTGCCGTGGGTCGTTGTCGATCCGAAAATGAGAACATCTGCAGCATGCAATGTCCTTGCAAAGAAGATTTGCGCACCCCGGTTTTTTGGTGAATTATTGCGCAAGCCACCCCCTTTTTCGAAGGTTCTTCGAATGAGCAATCTTGATCCTATCGATCTTGCAATCCTCAGATCATTGCAGGGCAATGCACGCATCACCAATGCAGACCTTGCGGAAAAGGTTGGATTGTCGCCTTCCGCCTGTTCGCGCCGCCTCGATATTCTTGAGAAAAACGGTGTAATCGCAGGCTATCATGCCCGCTTGTCCCAGAAAGCGCTCGAATACCGGATGATTGCGATTGTCCATATCTCGCTCTCGGGGCAGTTCGCCAAAACGCTGGCCGAATTCGAGGCTGCGGTGAAACGCTGCCCCAACGTGCTGGTCTGCTATCTGATGTCGGGCGAATACGACTATATTCTGCGCGTTGCGGCGCGCGATCTCGAGGATTACGAGCGCATCCATCGCGACTGGCTTTCGGCTCTTCCGCATGTAGTGAAGATCAATTCCAGCTTTGCCCTGCGTGAAGTGATCGACAGGCCGAATGTCGGGCTCTAATACCAAAACTCGATGAGTTTGACTCATCGAGTTTTGGTTAAGCCTGTGCGGCGATTGAGCATTTTCAGGGCGCGATGCGTTAGCATCTTAGCGCCCTGCTATAACAGTTTATTTTGACGCGCATCTTTTCCGAAAACCGTTTCACACTTTTCAGGATGCGCTCTAGATTGAAGCTTTCGATTCCCTGATCGTTGGAGCCATGCTGCAGTTCACCAGAAGAGTTTTGCAAGAGGCCGGTTGGGGGCTGCCTGCCTCGGTGGCTCTGCATCTGGTGCTGGCATTGCTGTTTCTGGTCCGCCTTCCGGAACTTCCCTCGCCTGCTTCTGAACAGAGCGTCAATGTGGAACTGGTTCAGCCCCCACCCCCTGAAAAGAAGCCGCAGCAGCAGGCACCGAAACCGCCGGAACAGGCCACCCCTCCACCTCCACCGCAACCGCAGGCGTTCGAGTCTGCGGCCGCAAAGCAGGAGGTGAAATCACCCCCGGAGCAAGACCTGCCGCCCACGACACCTGAAGAAACGCAAAAGCCGGACGACCCCTCGGACGCCGCTGCCGCGACGGATGCCGAGCAGGCTAGGGAAGAACCGTCTGCAAAGGAAGCCCAGCCTTCGGAACAGCTTCTTCAAACCGAGAAGCCATCCGAAACCGGTCAGATCGCGGTATCTGAAGAGCCGAAGCCCCAAACATCGCAAGAAAAGCCAATTCCCGCCGAAACAGCTCAAACGGCAAAGGATCAGAAAGCCAACGCTCCCAAACCGGCCACTCCGGCCAAAAAACTGACGCGAGCGCACGAAATCTATTCAAAGGATGCCATGTCCGATCCTCGTGTAAAACAGGCGCTGGGCAAGCTCGCGCCCAAAGACCGGATCATCCAGATATGCGGTATCGAGGCGCTCGAACAGGTGCGCCGCCATCAACCTGGTGCATTTCCAGATATGCTCGCACGGGAAGGAGGTTCCGTTTCAGCAACTGGCCTGACAGTCAGCGACGGCGCCTTTCGCAGCCAGCGCAAATGGTATGCTATCGACTTTACGTGCAAGGTCGATGCGGAAACGATGGTGATCGACACTTTCAGCTACAATATCGGACGGGCCATTCCCGAAGGAGAATGGGCCAGAAGGCAGCTTCCAAGGGATTAGCATCAGCGCTTTCAAACTGCCCTTTGCACGGCCCAAATGAACATGCCCGTATCCGCAACAAGTGTTGCAACACACCACACTTCGGGCTTTAGTACGAACGACAACCCCTTCCCCATGGAGATTTTCGCTGCGCGGCATTGATTTCAGCTCCTGGCAAAGTCTGACAGCCACCCTGTTCGGCCTGGCGCTCTTTACGCTCATCGGCGTCGGCATCCGCCTGCTTATGATGTTGACGATACAACAGCGACGCGAGCGCATGAATCGCCAGATCAACGAACGGCTGAAGACACTCATTGCCGCCTACAAGACGCTTGGCGGTTCGTTTACCGGCGACCTTGCCGTCGATCCGCGCCATTTGCGGGAGTTGCGGCGTCCACCGGAAACGGAAGAAGCCGAGACGGTGGAGATCGTTGCGCATTCTGAACGCCGCCGACGTATTCGCGATTCTGTCGAGGCGGCGCTTTCGGATGTTCTTCTTCTGGGGACGGAAGAGCATGTAAGGCTTGCAGAAAAGGCGGCCCGGGAACTGGTGGCAGGACACCCGATCCATACCGGTGAGCTGGTCGCGTCATTGCGCAGTTTTATTCGAACCGCCCTTGATCTCGATCCTATCCCGCTCGACCTGCAAATCCCGTCTCAGGGCCCGACACGACCATCCAGCGGCAGCGGACGCAGCAAGGATGACCGAGCGAAGGGCGAAGGTGGGAAAGGCGGTGGCGGCATGGGAATGGGAGGTGGCATGGGCGGCGGTATGGGGCTTGGAAGCACCAGCGACGATGATATGGCATCGGGACATCGAACATGAAAATGTCGTCTATGCGATGTATCAACATCCTGTCATTTTCAAACCAGAGCGCACTCCGAAAAGTGCGAAACGGTTTTCGGAAAAGATGCGCGTAAAAACAAATGGATAGAGCATTCCCGATGATTCAGTCAAAACAGGAAGTGCTCTGGACAGCATAATTGAAATTCAAGGAGACTGGCATGACTGTGCATTTTGCCCCGCAACTGACCGTGTGTGGAATTCAGGAACTACCCGAACAGCGGGCGCGCAAAGTCACTCATGTCCTTTCGCTGGTCGATCCGGACCTTCCGGAACTCGATGCGTTTCAGTCTTTCGAGCAACACCATCGTGTGACGCTGCGTTTTCACGATATCATCAATGCCGCCGACAACCACACAATGCCGACGCCCGATCACGTGAGCGCAATTCTCCAGTTCGGCTCGGAATTTCAGAGCGCACAAAACCCGCAAGCGCCGAGCCATCTGCTGGTCCATTGCCATATGGGCGTGTCGCGCTCGACCGCAGCCATGGTTTCCCTTATGGCACAGGCCAACCCGAATGAGTCTGCTGAAAGTCTCTTCACCCGTCTGGTCGCCATTCGTCCGCAGGCCTGGCCGAATTCCCAGATGATCGGCTTTGCCGACGAACAACTTGGACGTGGAGGCGAACTGACGGCCGCATTGCGCAGGCATTATGGACGCCAGATCGGGAGCAATCCCCAGTTCACCGAATGGATGACGACACTGGGACGTCAGGCAGAACTGCAGATGGCGCTGCGGGACTGACTCAACCCTTCAAATCGTGGTCGGCCATCGACCGTCTTGTTCAGTTCGAACCTTCTTCCCCGGCAAGTTTCGTGACCTTGCCGGGAGGCGTCAGCGGTTCGGGGACCGGAACACCGGTATGCAGTTGATCAAGACCTGAATAAAGATCACCCTGCACCTGTGCCGTCAGCCGTTCGGCATCGCGCAGACGAATATCGCGTAGCGTATCCTCTGCCAGACTTTCATCCAGACCAAGCTCACAAAGCGCCTCCTTTCCGAAAAGAAGCGCGGATTCGAATGTTTCACGCAGTTCAAAATCCACGCCTGCTTTCAGCAGCTCGATGGAATGTGTGCGATCATAGGAACGCACCATGAGCTTCGCCGCCGGGAAATGGGGCTTGACCAGCTCTACGATCCGATTGGCCGTTTTCCGATCATCCACGCAGATCATGATAACCTCCGCCTCATCGGCACCCGAATGATGCAGGATGTCGAGGCGCGATCCATCACCATAAAATATCTTGAAGCCGAACCGGCCCGCTTCACGAATGCGATTGGGATCGGACTCGATAATGGACACATCCGATCTTTGGGCCAGAAGCAATTGTGCCGCGATTTGTCCGAAGCGCCCGAAGCCGATCATCAGCACCCGGCCTTTGAGATTAAGCGCAGCTTCAATGCCCTCGAGAGACGGTACTTCCGCACGCAGAAGCCGCCCCCCCAAAAGCAGCACTAATGGGGTCACCGCCATCGACAGAATGATGACCGTCGAAAACAGCGCGTTGTCGCGCGCTGAAATCAACCCGTTACCGAACGCTGACGTATAGAGCACAAAGGCGAATTCTCCACCTTGCGCAAAGAGCAGGGTTCGTTCGAGCGCCGAATGATGGCTGGAGCCGAAAATACGGGCGACAGCATAGATGCCGATTGCCTTTGTAATCACATAGGCAACGAGGAAGATGAGGACCGAGGGCCAGTCCGAAGCAACCACACCAAGATCGAGTGACATGCCGACTGCCAGAAAGAACAGCCCCATCAGGAGCCCCTTGAATGGCTCGATGTCGCTTTCGATCTGGTGCCGGTAGCTGGAACCGGACAGCATGACCCCGGCCAGGAACGCACCCATTGCCATGGAAAGGCCACTCGCTTCCATCAGCAGGGCTGCCCCGAGTACGACGATCAAGGCGCCCGCCGTCAGAACCTCGCGCGCTCTCGCACGGGCCAGCAAGGAAAAGAACGGATCAAGCAGCCAGCGCCCCACAGCGACCAGCAGCACAATGGCGCCAATGGCTATCGCAATACCCAGAATTCCGCCGGATTCATGCTGGGAAGGCGAAAGAAAGGCGACGAGCGCCAGCAGCGGCACGATCATCAGATCTTCAAGCAGGAGGATAGAGACGGCCTTCTGACCGTCCGGCGTGGCGATTTCCCCGCGCTCCTGCAACATCGACATGATGACGGCAGTGGAAGACAGCACGAAGCCTGCACCCGCGATCAGGGCCGTTATCGCAGACAAGCCCAGAAGAACGCCCGCTCCGGTCAGGAGGGCGATGCAGCTTAGAACCTGTGCAAGACCGAGACCGAATATCTGCTGCCGCATTGTCCAGAGCTTGCCGGGACGCATTTCAAGCCCGATGACGAACAGAAACATGACGACGCCAAGTTCGGAAAAATGCAGGATCGTAGCGGGGTCGGTGAAAAAGCCGAAAACTGAAGGTCCCACCAGAGCACCGGCGGCAAAATACCCCAGTACGGAACCCAGACCCAATTTCCGAAATAGCGGCACCGCCACGACACCGGCGGCAAGCAGAACCACAGCAGGTCCGAGTGTCTGTCCAAGTCCTTCAGTCGCCATAAGGTCTCCGTGTCGGGATCCGCTTGTTGTGTTTTGCTAATATATCCAGTCAATAAAAACTGAACAATTAGCGCATCCTCGTCAACGGGGTCCGGACTCCATCCGTATTATAGCAACAGAGCTGATTGTTACCCACACTCCATGCAGCCAGTCGCAATGGAGCAAGAATGAACCTGATTGCCATGTGACAATGCTCTAAGCCGGTTTCGCCAGCAGGCCGGTAGCAAGTGATCGGAATGCCTCTACCGCCTTGGAGAGAACGGCTTTCGGATCGTCACTGGCCGCGATCCAGAGCGCCGCATTCAGCGCCGCGCCGTTCAGCAATCGCGCGGCGGCTTCCGGGTCAACCGGCTTCAGCACACCTTGCTCGATCAACTTCGCCATCTTCTGCCGCGACGCTTGCAGACAACTGTTCTGGCTCGGCCATTGGGAGGGATCGCCGAGAAATGCCGGTCCATCGAGCAGCACTATGCGCTGGATATCCGGATCGAGCGCCATCTCCATATAGGCGACCCCTTCCGCCAGAAGCCCCTCCCACAGATTATCGGCGCGCGTAGCAATCGCTTGCGCACGTGCAGCCATTTCGCTGTCCATTTGGCTAACCACGGCTGCCAAAAGCCCACGTTTGTCACCAAAATTGTGATAGAGCGCACCGCGCGTCAGGCCCACCTCCGCGGTCAATTCATCCATTGAGGCGGCGGCATAACCTTTTTCCGCAAAAGCTTTCCGGGCCGCTGCAATCAGCTTCACCCGGTTTTCTTCCATCGCCTTGATGCGCAGATTCACCGCCATTATCACACCTATCTTTATATACGATACGTATATGAATTGACATACAGGCCGTATATGTGCTGTTTAATATACATGGCGTATATCAAATAAACCGACCGCTTGTGAAGCCACGAACGGGCAAATTCTCCCAGCGACCCACGCCGCAACACGACGAAGGAAAACGAGAATGACAAAAAGAGAGGCTATCTTTCCAGCCAACCGCCATGCCCTTTATGAAGCGCACGGTTATTCCGCCGCGATCCGCTCAGGCGATCTGGTTTTCGTCTCCGGCCAGGTTGGAAGTCGCAACGACGGAACACCTGAACCAGACTTTGGAAAGCAGGTTCAGCTCGCTTTCGAAAATCTTGAAGCAACGCTGAAGGCTGCCGGTTGCACCTTCGACGATATCATCGATGTGACCACCTTTCATACCGATCCGGAAAGCCAGTTCGAAACCATCATGCAGGTCAAGAACCAGATTTTCAGCAATCCACCTTTTCCCAACTGGACAGCGGTCGGCGTCAACTGGCTTGCCGGTTTCGACTTTGAAATCAAGGTCATCGCACGCACAACCGGCAATCTCTGAACCGTTACGCCGGAACGGTCGATCCCGTTCCGGTAACCGTCATTCACATCACCCCATATAATTTGATTTGCAATTCAAACTAATTTGTGTTTGACTCACTCATGATTTCAGACACTTCCCGTTCTCAATTTGGCATTCGTTTTTCACTACTGGCCCGGCGCTGGCGGCGTGCGCTCGACATCCGTCTTGCCGATGCCGGGTTGACTGACGCAACCTGGGTTCCCCTCATTCACCTGCACCAAACCGGTGGCGGCCTGACGCAAAAGGAACTGGCTGCCCTGGTCGGAATTGACGGTTCCAGCCTTGTTCGCCTTCTTGACATACTATGCCGCCAAGGTCTGGCGGAACGCCGCATCGACGAAAGGGACAGTCGCGCAAGGCTGGTCCATCTGACAGAGCAAGGGCAAAAGCGGGTCGCCGAAATTCGACAGGAACTGGCAAAAGGCGAACAGGAAATGCTTGCCGATCTATCGGACGAGGACATTGCAACCATGCTTCGCAGCTTTGACAGCATCGAATATCGGCTTACGCAGATGCAATCTGATCGCGAGCTGGACACAGAATAATGAAAGCCGACGGATTTCTTTCCGGGCGGCGCCACGCCGCTTATAATCTATTGAAACCCCAGCAATTTCGGGAAAGCATTGCCCTTGCTGGCCAGCCTTCGCTGCGAAATTCGGCGCTTGCAGGGCTTCAGGCTGCGGCTACGGTCGCAATTGCCCTTCCGCTCGTCAGCCTTTCTTCCTGGTCGCATCTGATCGGTTTTGCCTCGCTTGGCTCACTTGTCGCATTGTTTGGCCGGTTCGCTCCGGAGGCCAAACGCGAATGGATCGTTTTCCTGTGCGCGCTCTGCCAGACGCTCGCCGTGTTCTTCATGTCGCTCGCCACATGGATCGGCTTGCCCCTGCCCGGCCAGCTCTTGCTGCTGGCACTTTCCGCCGGCATATTCTCGTTCATAACCGTTACCGGAAAATTCGGGCCGCCCGGCGCGCTCATATTCATCTTCGCCGCCGGGGCCTCCATGGCACCGGTCGGGTCTTTGTACGATGTCTTCGAACGTACTGCTGCGACGGTAATCGTCTCGGCCCTCGCCTGTCTGATCTGCGCCCTGACAGAGAGGTTTCGTCACCAGGCATCGCCTGAGAAGCCGTTTCCATCCGAGCCCTCATGCCCTACCGTTCATCGGCTCATCGCTGCCGGTCGAATTTCACTAGGCGCGGCGATTGCCGCTCTGACTGCCTACAGTCTGGACGCTGCCCATCCCGCATGGGCAGCCATGGGCGCCGTCGCCGTGATGCAGGGCGCTCATCTGCATATCAGCATGAACAGAGCTCTACAGCGGATGGCAGGAACGCTTCTCGGCGCCCTGATCACGTGGCTGGTGCTTGCGCAAGCTCCCAGCCTCTGGACCGTCATCGCAATTCTGGCCGGTCTGCAATTGGCCACCGAAGTCATCATCGGCAGCAACTATGCGCTAGGGCAAATTCTGGTAACACCAATGGCGCTTTTAATGACCTATCTGGCAACGCCGGGAATGCCCCATGATGGAATGATTTCCGAACGTATCCTCGATACGTTTCTGGGCGCCGCTCTGGCGATCATCTTTGCGGTGATTTGTTCCAATCGAGATGACCGCATTTTTCTTGCCCAACATAGGGCTCAAAGCTAATCCCGAAAAAGAAAAAGGCGCCTCTCGGCGCCTTTTTGCTAACTTATCAATCGGCCCAGCCATATCAATATGCACGCGCCGATAAAGCCCGCGATCAGATAGCCCAGCCAGCCGCCGAAAGAAACACCGAGAAATCCGAATATGAAACTCGCCACGGCTGCGCCGATCATACCGAGAATGACATTCATGAATATCCCGGTATTGCTGTTCATAAAATTGGAGGCAATCCAGCCAGCCACGCCGCCTATGATGATTGCCGCAATCCAGCCAATTCCTGCGCTTCCCATCGGGAACCCTCCTGATTACAATCCGGCGGGTACTTTACCGCCATTATCCTTGAGTTTCTGGATGACCTGCTTGTGCAGCCAGACATTCATGGTCGCGGAATCGCCTGTGTCACCGGTATAACCCAGCTCCTTGGCAAGTTCCTTGCGGTGGTCCAGGCTGCTGTCGAGGCCAAGGGCCTTCATCAGATCGACGATCGAAGTCTTCCAGTTAAGCTTCTGGCCGCTTTTGGCAACTGCAGCGTCCAGAATGGCGCCTATATCGACCGCGCCCGCAGAAGCTGGGGCGGATGCAGAGGGTGCCGGAGCGGCAGCGCTTGTTGAAGCGGTCGGTGTCGGCTCAGGCTGTGCAGCCGTTTCCGTCCCAGGAGTTGCCGCTTGTGCCTGCCCCCAAATGGCGTTCTTAATCTTATCGAAAATCCCCATAATGAACTCCAATCGTTGAAAAATCGAAATGCCCCCAAACTCCCGATTTTTCGTGATCGGAAACCTGGACACAGCAAATCATCCGATGATTCCCGGACAAACGCTCCAATTAAATGAATCTGGAGCCGTTTTGTTCCCGACAAAGTTGCGGTTGGGTGTTTTCGCCAAGTTCAACGCCGCATTGGCGGGCATTCTGGACCACAAACCCTGAGCGCCAGAATAAATCAGAAGATCTGCACTGGGCATATCGCCAGCTCGAAACATTCCTCTATGTTGTACCACATCCGCCACGAACAAGGGGGCGCCGCGTGGACAAGCAGCTTGTTACGTTCAATGCCGGTTCTTCGACCGTGAAGATCGGCACATTCGCATATGACGGGCCGAAAATTCGGAAGGTATCGAGAGGTGAAATCGATCTGAACGGTACGCCGTTGACCTTTCGGTTGCGCGGCGAAAAAGGAAACCTGAACATTACGCTGTCGGCTACAGGCACCGACGATATAGTCACCATTCTCGAAGAATTGTTCGCAAAACTGTCGGACCATATCAATCCGACAAACATTCTGGCCGTCGGCCATCGCGTCGTCTTTGGCGGCGACCAATTCGCTGAACCGATATTGTTAGACGACAAATATATCGACGCTATCGAACGCTTGTCCATGTTCGCCCCGCTTCACCAGCCGAAAAGTGTCGCACTGATAAAGGCTATCCGGCACCTCTTTCCGCATCTTGCACAATCAGCTTCCTTCGATACCGCCTTTCATCAGACCATACCGGATACCGTCCGACGTTTTGCAATTCCGCGCGACTTCCATGAGCGTGGGATAAAACGATATGGCTTTCACGGCTTGTCCTACAAATCCATCATCAGCAATTTTTCCCTCCGGGAGCCGAAGCTTGCAGGTGGAAAAATCGTTGCTGCCCATCTGGGAAGTGGGGCCAGTTTATGCGCCATGAATGGTGGTAAAAGCGTCGATACCAGCATGAGCTTCTCAACACTTGACGGCATTCCGATGGCCACACGTTGTGGAGCCCTCGATCCAGGCGTTCTTCTGCATTTGTTGCAACAGGAAAATATGCAGGCCGATGAGCTTTCGGATCTCCTGTATCATCGCTCCGGCCTGCTCGGAATGTCGGGGCTGAGTGGTGATACGCGTGACCTGCTTGCAAGCGATGACGTACGAGCCCGGGAAACGCTTGCCATCTTCACTGCGCGCATAGCCGGAGAGATCTGCCGCCTTGCGGCCACGCTTGGCGGTCTCGACGCTCTCATCTTCACTGCAGGAATCGGAGAACACCAACCCGCAATCCGTGAGGCGGTCTGCCAGCGCCTCGCCTGGCTCGGTTTTGAAATCGATGCATCTGCCAACGATGCCAGTGCTTTTCGGATCACGAACCGATCGTGTCGGGCGGCAGCGTTCGTACTTGCTACCGATGAAGAACAGATCATCGCCTCTGAAACAAGAGAGGCCATCCAGAACACTGCAGCAACCGCACCCCGGCGCGACTGTGTATCAATCAGCGAAGGAGACAGAGCATGAGCAAAACAACAGCCCACGGCCCCTTGGCACCGCAGCAACTTGCACTGATCGATCGTTATTGGAGAGCCGCAAACTATCTTTCCGTCGGGCAGATTTACCTGATGGAAAATCCCTTGCTGCGCAAAGCGCTGGAGCCGGAGCATATCAAGCCAAGATTGCTGGGGCACTGGGGCACGACGCCCGGCCTCAACTTCATATATGCGCATCTCAATCGCATCATTCAGGAAAGGAGTGCCAATGTAATCTACATATGCGGGCCGGGTCACGGCGGGCCGGGCATGGTGGCGAACACCTATCTCGAAGGTTCCTATTCTGAAATATACCCTACGGTAAGTGAGGACGAAGCGGGCATGCGCAAGCTGTTCCGGCAGTTTTCCTTTCCCGGCGGCATTCCAAGCCATGTCGCGCCGGAAACACCAGGTTCCATCCACGAAGGCGGTGAACTTGGATATGCGCTGGTACATGCGTATGGCGCCGCTTTCGACAATCCCGGTCTCGTTGTCGCTTGTGTGGTTGGCGATGGCGAAGCGGAAACGGGAACTCTTGCAACCTCGTGGCATTCCAACAAGTTTCTCAATCCGGCGCGCGATGGTGCCGTGCTGCCCATCCTGCATCTGAACGGCTATAAGATTGCAAACCCCACGGTCCTTGCCCGTCTTTCCGATGACGATCTAACCGATCTCTTCAAGGGATACGGCTATGAGCCGTTCTTCGTCGAAGGCAGCGAACCCGAAGCCATGCATCAGAAAATGGCGGCAACGCTCGATACAATCTTCACACAGATCGAGAAGATCAAGAAGAATGCCGATGTCAAATCGTCGGAACGTCCCCGCTGGCCAATGATCATTCTGCGCAGCCCGAAAGGCTGGACCGGTCCGAAGGAAGTCGACGGTCTCATCGTTGAGAACTACTGGCGCTCACATCAGGTACCCGTCGCCAACTGCCGTGAAAATGATGCGCATCGCAAGATCCTCGAGAACTGGATGAAAAGCTATGATCCGCAGGACTTGTTTGACGAAAAGGGCGCATTGAAACCTGAACTGCGAGCGCTTGCGCCGAAAGGCGCGTTACGCATGGGTGCCAATCCACACGCAAATGGCGGGCTACTGCGCAAGGAACTTCATACGCCCGACTTTCGCCAATATGCCGTTGACGTCACTGAACCGGGGTCAACAGACGCTCAGTCGACGAAGATACTTGGCGAATATCTGCGCGACGTGCTCAAGCTGAACGAACCTGAGAAGAATTTTCGCGTGTTTGGTCCAGATGAAACCGCCTCGAACCGCCTCAGCGCTGTTTTCGATGCCAGTGACCGTGTATGGATGGCTGAAACCCTCGACATAGACGATCATCTTTCAGCCGATGGTCGCGTGATGGAAGTGTTGAGCGAGAACCTATGCCAGGGCTGGCTGGAAGGCTATCTGCTGACCGGTAGGCACGGCTTCTTCTCCTGCTACGAGGCTTTCATCCATATCGTTGATTCCATGTTCAACCAGCATGCAAAATGGCTGCAGGTTGCGCGCGAATTGGAATGGCGAAAGCCCGTCTCCTCCCTCAACTATCTCCTGACGTCTCATGTGTGGCGTCAGGATCATAATGGATTCTCGCATCAGGACCCCGGTTTCGTCGATCTTGTCGCCAATAAAAGTGCTGACATCATCCGCGTCTATTTCCCACCCGATGCCAATACGTTGCTGTGGGTTGGCGACCATTGCCTGAAAACCTGGGATCGCGTGAACGTTATTGTCGCGGGAAAGCAACCGGAACCGCAATGGCTATCCATGGATGAAGCCGCGCGCCATTGCGAGGCCGGTCTTGGCATATGGGATTGGGCCGGAACCGAGGACGGTCTGGAACCAGATATCGTCATGGCCTGCGCGGGCGATGTTCCGACGATGGAAACTCTTGCCGCAGTCGATCTTCTGCGCCGGTCTTTGCCGCATTTGCGCATCCGTGTGGTGAATGTCGTGGATCTAATGGTGCTCCAGTCACCACAACATCACCCGCACGGCCTTGCCGATGACGCGTTCGACCGGATCTTCACAACCAACCGGCCAGTAATTTTTGCTTATCACGGCTATCCCTATCTCATTCACAGGCTCGTCTACAAACGCACCAACCATCCCAACTTCCACGTACGTGGCTTCATCGAACAGGGAACGACCACAACTCCGTTCGATATGACGGTCTTGAATGAACTCGACCGGTTCCATCTCGCAATGGAGGCAATCGGACGACTGCCGCTGACTGAAGATATTGCTGCCCCCCTAATAGCTGAATTCGAGGAGAAACTGACACTTCACAAGCGCTATATTCGCGAGCATGGCGAGGACATGCCGGAAATAAAGGATTGGAGATGGCCATACAAACAAAATGGACAAGCTGGCTGATCCTGCTCGGAACCGTTCCCGATCTGGCTTGTGGGTATCAAATGTCCGGTTCAGCTCACCAGGCAACAAGCCAATACGCGCGATCAAAGCTCGCGCTATCGCGCTCTATTCCAAGGCTGGCAGTGTGCTCCCCATTAGAGCGCGTTTTGATTTGCTTGAAGAGATGGGCGCTCTAATCTGTTTGTTTTGACGCGCCTCTTGTTGTGATGCTGGCTGGGCGCTTGACGTTTTTCGAGATGCGCTCCAAGTCTTGATTACGTTGAGCATATTCGAGGGATCAGAAAGCTCCAATGGTTGCGTATGATACAATACGCGAAGTCGCTTCCCAGGCAGAATTTCATTCATAAATGCAAAAAACCCCGTGGGGTTGCCACGGGGTTTTTGTTGATTTGGTTGCGGTGGCAGGATTTGAACCGTTCGTCGGGGAATTGATTCACAGGATCACTTCCTTGTCCTCCTCACCCTTCAGGTTATGAGCCTGATGAGATGAGACCGTTAAAAAATCGATCCAGTGAATCGATTTTAGGTCGAACGGGCTGGTCCATGAAGCTTGCACAAGCCGTACAGCTACGAGCAGGATGGCGTATGCACAAAGCATCCAGTATTTTCAGGAGTGTTTGGTTGCGGGGGCATGCAACCAACGATTCCTGCGATTGTTCGAGCAGTCAATCCCGAATTTTGCATAGTTTTGTACCTCATCATGATCCCCATTGACGGTACAGCGGTCGATTTCGGTGTGCGATCCTCACCTATACCCAAATCCGGAGTCGGTATTTGTTCGTTCGCCAAACATGGCTGGCGAACGAATCCGTTAAAAATGCTTAACCACCGTAAAGCGAGCTATTTCTTCACAAGCGAGCATTCCGATTTTTCCAAAGGTTGGAAGGCGTTTTCAGGTGGAATAGTCGCCAACAACTTATAGTAGTCCCATTCGCCTTTGGATTCTGTGGGTGTCTTGACTTCAAACAGATACATTTCGTGCATCATACGACCGTCGTCACGGACATGGCCGTTTTTATAGAAAACGTCATTCACCGGCAGCTCCCGCATTTTCGCAACCACCTGCTCTGTATCATCAGTACCAGCTTCCTTGATCGCCCGCAGATAATGTAAAACAGAAGAATAGACGCCTGTTTGCAGCATGTTTGGCATAGCTTTGCGCTGTTCAAAAAAGCGCTTTGACCAAGCTCGGGTTTCATCATTCATGTCCCAATAGCTGGCTTCCACAATCGTTAGACCCTGCGCTTCTTCAAGTCCGAGACCGTGAACGTCATTGATAAATCCGCCAAGGGTTGCAACCTTTTGCCCGGCTTGCGTAAGGCCAAATTGCGCTGCCTGCTTCACGGAGTTGATCGTATCGGCACCAGCGTTTGCGAGTGCTACGACATTCGCGCCAGATCCCTGAGCCGTCAGTAGAACTGATGCAAAATCGCTGGTTCCAACCGGCAAGCGGGTACTGCCCAGAACCGTGCCCCCACGCGCTTTCACGACATCGCCTGTCTCTTTTTCAAGACCATGCCCAAATGCATAATCCGCCGTAACAAAGTACCAGCTATTCATGCCCTGATCGACGAGGGCCTGCCCCGTCGTATGGGCAATTGCGTATGTGTCATAGGCCCAATGCATGACATAGGGACCACAAAGATCATTCGTTATGCGCAGTGATCCGGGGGAACTCAAGACAATCAATTTATTTTTCTGTTTTGCAACTTCAAGAGCCGCAAGCGCCGGAGAGGAGGACGCGACGTCGAGGATTGCGTCAACTTTATCTTCATCGAGCCATTTTCGGGCAATAGCTCCGCCGATATCGGGCTTGTTCTGATGATCCGCACTCACAATTTCAATCGGCATACCAAGAACGGTTCCGCCAAACTCGTCTACGGCCATTTGCGCGGCTGTGATTGCCCCCATACCAGTGATATCAGCATAGACGCCGCTCATATCTTCAATGAGGCCTATGCGCACGACACCGTCGCTTATCTTTTCCTGAGCGACACTTGCAGACGAGGCAAGCATTGCGGTCAGACACAGTGTGCTGCCTAGAAACTTCAAAGATATTCCCATATTGATGCACCTCCCAATGCAGATTATTTTCAGCAATCAAAACAGCTCTGAGCGTAGGCTTTGAGCAAATGCCTCTGCCCGTTCAAGGGCGGCTAGGGATAGCCCGGTCGAATATCCCTTCTCCTGCAAGTGCCGCACAAGAGACGATGTTTTGAGATTTCCTGCTGCACCCGGCGCATAGGGGCACCCACCAAGTCCACCCGCAGCACTGTCAAAAGCACGAATACCGTAATCAAGAGCTATGTCGATGTTCTTGAGCGCCTGACCGGATGTGTCGTGAAAATGGCATGCCAACTCTTCAGATGAGAACTGCGCGGTAACATTTTTAAGCATGGCATCGACCTGATCAGGTGACGCGCAGCCAATCGTGTCGGCGAGAGCGATTTCCACACAGCCGAGTGTGCGCAGTGCAGCCACCACCTGAGTCGTCGCTTGGGGCTCAACGAGACCTTCAAAAGGGCACTCTGTCGTGCAAGACACATAGCCACGCAACCTTGCCCCGTATTCGTGCGCAAGCGCAGCAATCGGAACAAACCGCTCAATGCTTTCTGCTATGGAGCAGTTTATATTCCGTTGGGCGAATGTTTCTGACGCACTGGTAAAGACCGCCACTTCCTCAACACCAATACCCAATGCATTGGCTGCGCCCTTTTCATTGGGCACCAGCACCGAACGTATCACCCCCTTCGCCCGTGGCACATTGCGCAACACCGTCTCATGATCGGCCATCTGTGGCACCCAACGCGGTGATACAAAAGCAGTTACTTCAATGCGTGACAAACCGGCATCGGTCAGCAACTCAATCAAACGCAACTTGTCGATAGTCGGAACGATGCGCTTTTCGTTCTGCAAACCGTCGCGTGGTCCGACTTCAACAATTGTGATGTCGGACATCAGTGTACCGCCGCATACATGATGGCCTCTTCCGTGGCGACGCGGCGATCCATTTCCTCGACGATCTTACCCTGCCTGGCGATCAGTATTCTGTCGGAAAGCGTAAGAATTTCTGGCAGATATGAAGAGATGACACAAACCGCTATACCTTCATCTGCTAGTTGATTGATGAAGGCATGAATTTCCGCGATTGCCCCGACATCGACACCACGCGTTGGTTCATCAAACACAACTAGCCGGGGTTTCTGTACCAAAGCTTTGGCAATAACCACTTTCTGCTGATTACCACCGGAGAGCTCGATAACCTTCGCATCCGGATCAATGGCACGAATGTTAAGCTGTTTGCGCCAGATCTCTGCAAAATTACGGGCCTCTCGCATCGACACAATGCTAAACCCACCAAATGCCTTTCCTCCCACATCACCCATATAGATATTCTCGGCAATACTCATCGTTTCGAAAAACCCTTCGGCCTTTCGCTCTTCCGTGACATAGACAATGCCTTCCCGCACCGCCGGTGCTGGCACACGATAACGCTTCGATTGGCCGTCAATTTTGATCTCGCCACCATGGAAAAAATCACGTTTGAGCACACCGCAGACCACTTTGAGGGTTTCGGTACGCCCCGACCCGACAAGACCAAACAGACCGGTTATCTGCCCGGCATAGACAGAGAAAGAGGTATTACGCACCATCTTCCCCATAGAGAGATTTTCAACCGAAACGATTTTGTGCCCGCGCTTACGTGGGGCGCGATGTTTATCTCCATAAAGCTCACCTGTGAGCTGGCGACCAACCATGTACTGGATCACCTTTTCCCGGTCGAATGCAGAAGCTACATCAGACGCAACGACCTTCCCGTCACGCAATATCGTAATACGATCGGCAATTGTCAGGGCTTCCTCCAGCGCATGACTTATGAAGATGATGGAAACCCCATCTGCTTTCAGCTTTTTGATAAGCTTGAAGAAGTAGCTTTTTTCCTCTGGTGTGAGCGTTGCCGTAGGCTCATCGAAAATGATGACCTTTGCCTTATGATGAACGGCCCGGGCGATTTCGACCATCTGCTTTTGTGCAGCACCAAGTGAACCGACAATCGCCGATGGATCAACATGAAAATTAAGCGACTGCAGAAATTGCTGCGCCGATATATAAATTCCACGCAGACGGTTGAGAAAACTCTCATTACCCAGATAGATATTCTGCGCAACAGTCATGGAAGGAACGAGGCTGTTCTCCTGATAGACCATGGCGACACCATGAGCCAAACCTTCTGCAGGCGTTGCAAAACGCGCTGGCTTACCATCGACAGTCAGCTGCCCCTTTGAAAGCGTGTGTACGCCTGCGATAACCTTGGTGAGCGTCGATTTTCCAGCACCATTTTCACCGAGCAACGCGTGGATTTCTCCTGCCTCAAGCCGAAAATCCACATCCGAGAATGCCGGAATTCCGCGAAATTCCTTCGTTGCATTTTTGAGTTCCACCACTGGCTTCATGTGACCGCCTCCGAAGAAAGGTGAAGATCGAACGGTTCATCAAGCGCGGTGTGAGCAATGGCTAGAACTTCATCATTGCCACGCGCAGTGACGAGGACACCACTATTGTGCTCGGCAATAGACGTTACACCATGTCGCTTGCCATCAGCCCGACTATGGGCGCTCCAGACAGGCTGAAACTCTGGGTCCAACCGGGTTACGAGACCATAAGAGCGCGTAGGAGCCCATGGTTTGTGAATGCCAAGGCGAATAACGCCACCTGACTGCAATGGTTCTTTGAAGCTTCGACCTGACGCCAGCGATGGCGCTATCCAGTAAGCCGGTTCTATCGTCTCCATCATTTCACGGAGAAACCGAGGTTCTCGCAAAACGAATTCCTGCAACTGGGAGCGAACAGCAAATAAAGTGAGCCAATAACCACCCGTCGATGACCGTATAAGACGCCCCGGATACGCTGGCAGATCATCAAGAGCTGCATAATGGGTGTTGGTGCCATTACCCAATCGCAAAACACGGTGCTTCCAGGCCTCCGAAACCAACACCGTCAGATCATCTACAAGGCAAATACCGGCCGGCCAACTGAGATCTCGGGCAATTGCTTTGGTTTCACCTTTGGCAAGATCTATTTTGAAAACAGCTCCCGAATTGCCATGGCTCAGAAGATCATGACGCCACTCGGAAGGGGAAAAATGCGCCGACCCATTACAGACCAGTATTGTGTCTTCGCTCTGAAAGACTGCAGCTATCGGAGCATTGATACGATCGACACCGCTGACCCCGATAGACTTACCATCGTGCGGGCCGCCATAAATGTGAAGCCCCCCGCTTTCCAATCCTATAGCCAGCGCGCCAGAGGCTGATATTGCAAGAAAACTCACCGCGGCTGTCTCGCGTTGCAACAAGATGCATGCGTTATCCGCCTCAAGTCGGAAGACGTCGGAACCGGAAGAAAAGAAGACCAAAGAACCACAGCTTACAACATTGTCAGGCTGGTCGATCACGGCCAGAGCCGCCATGCGATCAAGATAATTGTTGGGTTTCAAGGCGCCGTCCATTACGGGTACAGTGATAGAGCTTTCTCCACGCCCTCCCATAACACGATCCATCATTTTGCGTAGAAAGCGGCTCATGGCGTGTTCCCCCAATAAGACAATTGCGAAGTCCAGGATGGATCTGCATGAGGCAGTTTCAGGCGACCAATACGATCATTATAAAGCCCACCAAGATACAGATATCCTTTGTGCTCCCGCATTGAGGTTACCATCGGGTGGTTTTCACCGCCGAGATCCCAATAAGTATCGAGTATCTCGCCTTGAGACGTAAACTTCAGGACGCAGCCGGTATTGATATTCGGGAACAACCATTCATCTTGTGCGACACGCTTCGCCATTCGTTTGCGCATACCAGGCATTCGTAACATCAGATCGAGCGCAGGTGTCCGCATTCCAACCAAAGCAACCCAGAAATTACCATCCGAGGAGCGATTGATATTGTCGGGATAACCGGGAAGATTTGGAATGACGGGTTCGCAAGTTCCCTTCTTGGGACCATCAAACCAGTAGCGGTTGATGCGACAACCCCATGTTTCGGCGAAAAGAAAGGACTGCCCACCAGTTTCCATGCAGACGCCATTGGGGAATTGAAGGTTGCGCAGAATTGTACGCGTCGACCCATCGCGCGGGTCGAAACAGATGAGCCGACCATTCCCACGGCTTTCCAGCGCGTCGGTCGCCCAATCATGCATATCGTAGCGAATTGTTGCTTCCGAGAAGAAGATACGTCCATCCGGTGCGATGTCGAGATCGTCGGCCAGTTTAAGACGCGAGTCATCGATCACAGAAAACGCCGTTCTGTTAGTTTCGTCTGTCAACTTCCGAACCTGTCGGTCAGGTGAGACCTGATAAAGCCCCATGCCGCCGATACAAACATTCAAATTATCATTCGCGTCGAAGGCCATACCGAGCGGGTGTCCTCCGATGTGTACGAAGACCTCCCATCGCACATAATCGGGTGCGAAAAAGCGTATGATATCACCATGGCGATTAGGACAATAAAGATTGTCTTCGCGGTCGAAGATAACGTCTTCCGGTCCTTCGATTTCACCCTTGCCAATGAGTGAGACACTCTTGAGCTTATCGTTGAGTGCATAAGGGCTGGCCGAGTCAGTATCCGTTTCCGGCAGAGCACCCAATCGGAAATAAGCCGGGGAAACATAGACCTTGTTGAGTATCTTGTGCCGGTTCTTGAGCCAGCGAACATCGATTGCAACAACAAGGAGCAAGACAAGGCCAAGGATCATTGAACTGATCCCGCCAGAAATCCCAACTCGAACCATGCTATCGGTAAGGATAAGCACAACGACCGCGCCCAGTACCGACTTCATAACAGAACCACGACCACCACCAAGCGAATTTCCGCCCAAAACGGCTGCTGTTAGAGCTGCAATTTCCAGACCAAATCCGGTATCTGAACCAGCAGAATTCAGCCGTGCGGCAAAAAACAAACCGGCTATGGAAACCAGAAGACCCGACCAGACATAGGTCATGAAAACGGTGAAGCGCACGTTCAATCCGGCATTATAAGCGGACCGGCGGCTCCCGCCAACGGCTGTAATATGCCAACCCGCGCGAGCTCTTGTCAGAACAACATGCCAGAGGATCACAACCGCAACAGCCACTAAGAAAGAAAAGGGAACCCCAAATACATTTCCTTCGCCGAGGAAAAACCACAAATCCGATTCCGGAAAGCCTGCAGAAATCTGAACCGCATAGCGTAGTATAATAATATCGACTATTGAACGGATAATGATGAGTGTAACCAGGGTCGTCAAAAATGCGCGAATACGAAGATAACCGATCAAGAATCCGTTGATCGCTCCACACAGAACTCCAACTCCGAGCGTTGCGATCACACCGGCCCATACCGGCCAGCCCAGCAGATTCATACAGATCAGTGCGGTGATGTTTGCAAGCGCAAAGACACTGCCGACTGACAGATCAAGTCCGCCAGCCAGCAGAACAATCCCCATCGCAACAACAACCAGCGAAAACTCTGATAGTTGTCTTGATGTTTCAACCAGGCTCGACAGGTTGAAGAATTGCGGGTTCTGGAACAGGAAGAAGCCAATAACCAGCAGTGTCGTGAACACCGGTACAGCATTATCGCTCCACCTTTTTGTGAGCACTTCTCCGAGCATTTTCTCAGGAAAATAACGGAAATAGAGCCTCTCAAGCGCTTCCATCTGATGCACCTTCATCTTATGCGGCAATGTCTGAATTCGACTGGAGCAACTCCAGTCGGCCGATGGTCTTTATTTCCTCAGAACATCGAGGTCCCAACAGCTGGTATTCGACATCGTCTCTTTGCTGACGATCTTGTTGGGGGTGTAAAGGGCGAACTGGAGTTTACCGGCTGGTTCCGGGGACTGCAGAAGAACTTTGATCGCATTGTTGAGATCACGTCCCTGCCCTTCGACGTCATAAGATATGACTTCGTTAAATGTCCCGTTTTCCACTCCCTGACACGCAGTCTTGTTACCGCCGCCAGAGGTTATCAGATAGATGTCTTTACCAGACTCTTTGATCGCAGCGCCGGTGCCAGCATCCATCGCATCCCAGAAGCCTATAATTCCGCAGAGATCCGGGTTCTGCTGAATGACAGTCTGCGCAATGCCACGCGCCTTTGATTGATCCCAGTCACCAGTCTGGCTGGACACTATCTTAATATCGTCGCGGTCCTTGAGTGTCTCGGTAATCGCATTGAGCTGATAAACGCTGGCTGCGGCGGTCGCAGGCCCTTGGATCAACGCGATCTTCCCGCTTTTACCGCTCTCTTTACCGCATTTTTCAATCATGCGGTTAGCAGCATATTCTCCGATTCCATACCAGTCAGCTCCAACGAAAGCATCCGTCTGATAACTGGATTTCATATTAACCTGAATGACCTTGATCCCCGCATCAACGGCCTTCTTCAACGTTCGTGCATAGGACGCAACGTCAAAGTTCTGTACGATGATAAGATCGGGCTTTTCGGTAATCGCCTGCGTTAGTGCTCTGGTTCCGGTATCAGTAGACCAGTTAGCATCGCGAATATCGAGAGTATAACCAAGCCGGCTCGCCTCTTTTCCCATGATTGCCGCCCAGCCTTCGGGCAGATCGAAACTCATAGACATAGGCACAAAGACAACTTTTTTGCCTTTGAGCGCGTCAAGAGTGGGCTGTCTCAACGTATCGGCCATCCCCTCTTGTGCCTGGGCGGCCGATAGCCCCAAACCAGATAGAGCCAGACCGATAGCCAATCCGGCATGCAACAATTTTTTAATCAACATAATCTCCTCCCAGTCAGAATGTTGATAAGTTCAGATATCTCCCTGTTGCGATGTCTGTTCGTCGCGCGGATTGATGACCGCATCTACGATTAGCGCACAGAGCAAAACCGTGCTCTTGACCAGGTTTTGAACGGTAAATGAGATGTCCAATATGGTCATTCCATTGAGCAGAAGACCGATAAGGATTGTGCCAACCAAAACGTTGCGAATACCACCGCGTCCTCCGGTAAGACCTATGCCACCAAGAATCACCACCAGAAGCACGTCATAAATCAGCGTTGAATTGACCATCCGCATATTCATGCTGGCGATAGAAGCGGCTGTTACACAGCCAGCAAGAAAAGCCATTATCGCGGAAATGACATATTGAAGAATGATCATTGGTCGAACCGGAATGCCGGTGATCCGGGCGGTGGAGATATTGTCGCCGATCGCGTAAATGAACCTCCCCAACCCGGTCTTGCGTAGAAACAACCCAAGCAACAACGCAGCTACACCAAAAATCCAGATTGGCATTGGGATACCAAGGAAGTTACCGCGCCCAAGGAAAATAAACCAATCCAGATTATCTGGAAGATTGTTGACGTCGAGCTTCGCAATGAAGCCCCGCCCCATTCCATAAACAATCGCCGAGATCGCCAGAGTTGCAAATATGGCTGGCATTTCGACATAAGCGATCAGAAACCCCATAATCACAGCTATCGCTATGACAAACAGGAGTCCCATCGCCAGAGCGAAGGGAAAACTGTAGCCTTGGTTTGCCATAACAATAGACAGTGTTAGTGAGACTGCCATAACCGCGACCAGCGAAAGATCAACACCGCGGCCGATCACAACAACCGCCATCCCAAGGCTCAGCATACCAAGTATCGCAACATTTCGGATAAAGTTGAGAATGTTGCCACTGGTAAGAAACCCGTCGAGTGTGACTGCGAAAATGCCGAACAGTACGACCGACACCAAAACCACAATTGCCTCCTGCGTGAGAGGAATATGGCGCAGCGATCTGCTGGACACTTGCTTTTTCCGATCAGAGGTTTCAGAGATCGCCATCACTTTTGCGCCCCTCTGTTAGCAAAGGCCGCGAGGCCCCGCTGCGCATCTTCACTCGTAAATGTGCGTTGTCCGAGACCAGCTTCCCGCTGGAATGCATCTTGCAATGGCAGATGTTGTAAAGTCAGCGCTGCTTCCTTGATCGTTTGAACGGCGGTTGCGCTTAATGATGCGATCTGACGGGCGGTTTCCTGAGCCGCATCGTTGACATCGGTCGTCTTAAGGAGATGATTGACCACCCCAACTCGGTGCATTTCAGCAGCAGAAAACCGCTTTGCTGTCAGCATGATTTCCATTGCATGTGCGTAACCTATCTGGCGAACAAGCCGCACAAGTGTCCCGCCTGCAGGTACAAAGCCGTGACCTGCTTCCGGCAACTGAAATTCGGCGTCCTCTGCTGCAATGCGGATATCGGTTGCAAGCATAATTTCGAAACCGCCGCCCAGACAAAGACCTTTGATGGCGCTGACAACAGGTTTGAAAAATCCTTCGACCTTCAGATGTGCCGGGTCCCATTCAGAAATATCGAAGCGACCTTCCGCCAAGGCAGGTATGGATTCGGTCAGATCCGCACCAACACAGAAGGCCCGGTCGCCGACACCAGTCAGCACGATGACGCGCACTTCATCATCTTTACCCGCTTCATCGAAGGCTTTGCCAAGATCGTCGTACATGGCAAGCGTTAAAGCATTCAGCTTACTGGGGCGGTTGATGCAGATGGTGGCAACACCACCATCTTTGCAGTAATCAATTGTCATCAGATTGCCCCCGCAGTCTTAAGACGATCCAGTTCTTCTGCACCAATACCAACCAGCTTTTCCAGAACCAGAGCATTATGTTCGCCCGGTGCAGGTGCCTTTTCGTTGTCCGTTTCCTGCTTGCCTGAAAGCTTGATTGGCAAGCCGAACATGCCGATCAACTTTCCAGCGACGGGCACGTTAACAATCATGTTTCGTGCAGCGATATGCGGATCTTCAACAACTTCGGCGATTGTCTTGATGGCACTCAGCGGCACTTTATCACCCGCCATATCCTCAAGTTCAGCCTTGGTATAGTTGGAGAACCATCCTTCAAGCAGAGGTTTGACAACCGTTTCAGCAACAACCGGGTCAAACCGCTTTTCCATTGTATTGATCGCTTGATCGCTCGCCCGCTCTGGTTCCCCAAACATGGCACAGGTAATTGCCCAGAACTTGTCTGTGTAACCACCAAAGAATACAAATCCATCCTTGCACCGGAATTGGCCGTATGGGCGCACAAAGGGATGGTCATTGCCAAGCGGTGTAGCCACTTCCTTTTGAGCAGTATAACGAACCACTGCATTTTCGGTGAGTGTTAGAACCGAATCCTGTTGTGAGACATCGACTACCTGCCCCTGCCCCGTACGTTCCGCTTCCCTTAGTGCTGCGATTGCACCAATGGCTGCGTAAAGCGACGCGGCAAGATCACCTATGATCGTCCCTACGCGCACCGGTGGACGGTCCGCATAGCCATTCATCGACCACAAGCCACCAACAGCCTGACCGGTATTATCATATGCCGGTCTTGAGGCATTGGGGCCGGTTCGTCCATATCCGCTGATTGCGGTGTAAACGAGCTTGGGATTGATGGTTTTTAAAGTCTCATAACCCAGACCCAGCTTGTCCATTGTTCCTGGACGGAAGTTCTCGACAAGAATATCAACCTTCCCTACCAGTTTGCGCAGCAACTCCTTGCCTTCATCGGTCTTCAAGTTGACCGTGATCCCAAGTTTGTTGCGGTTAAACTGCGTGAAGAATGCACTGAGTTGTTCTTCGTCTTCTCCGACGAATGGAGGGAATGTGCGTGCGTAATCCGGTTCATCAGGATGCTCTACCTTGATTACAGTTGCACCAAGGTCTGCCATCAACATCGAACAAAACGGTCCTGCGACAACGCGTGTTATATCCAGAACGGTCACGCCTGCCAGCGGGCCTGTGCGCCGGGCCTGCCAGCTGTCGAATTCGTTTTGTTTTGCCATCTTGCTCCTCCCAGAGTCTGAACTTTCAGCTTTACCCCTCCGATAAAGCGCAAAATCCAGCGAGATGAAATAATCAATTCGGTATCGGACGGAAAGAAACGGATTACCGTTCACAAGCCGTTATTTTATTTACGCTTTTTGCATGCGCATTGCATCCAGCAGCTCCTTTGCCCGGTCCACCCGGACATCGTGATTGGCTGCAAGTGTTGCAGCTACATGTTCGATTTCGTCGCCCACCGCTCCGGCAACAATGGCGATATTGCGTGCGTGAAGTGCCATGTGACCACGCTGTATTCCCTCTGTCGCAAGCGCTCGTAGAGCTGCCATGTTTTGAGCCAGCCCAACTGCGGTCGTGACTTCCGCCAACTCCTGTGCGGATGTCACCCCAAGAATATGCAATGCAGCCTGAGCCGAAGGATGGGTTTTGGTTGCTCCCCCAACAATGCCGAGGGCCATTGGCAATTCCAACGTTCCGACGAGGTGGTTCTCGTTATCAATTTCCCATCGGGTGAGTGAGGTGTAACGACCGCTGCGCGCAGCAAACGCATGAGCACCGGCCTCAATCGCACGCCAGTCATTGCCAGTGGCCACAACCACGGGATCAATCCCGTTCATAATACCCTTGTTATGGGTGGCAGCCCGATATGGGTCGACAACAGCAAAAGCACAGGCCTCCACAATACCCTGCGCGATACGCGCACCATCATATTGATCTGTCTTGAGCACTTCTGGCGAGAGCCGCACGGTAGCACGCGCCAGACGAAGGTCCGCAAAATTTGAAAGAATACGCAGGCGCACCACACCGCCTGAAATTTTTTCGATAAGCGGCGCCACTGTTTCGGCCATGGTGTTGACGGTATTCGCCCCCATAGCATCGCGGACATCGACAATGAGGTGAGCCGCAAGCATAGGACCAACCAGCGTATCGTCGAAGATATGAACCTCGATATCGCGACATCCACCACCAAGCGAGACCAGCACTTTGTCGCGTGCATTGGCAGCAGCCATAATTGCGCCGCGCTCGCGTAGAATGCGCGCCCGGGCCCCATGCGGGTCCGTCACATTGATGACCTGAATCTGCGCACGCATAACCGGTCCGCTGCTAGAGGTTAAAAAACCACCACCAACCCGTGCAAGCCTTGCCATGTAAGATGCAGCAGCCACAACCGATGGCTCTTCAACCGCCATCGGAATAAGGTAATCTTTGCCGTTAATCGTGAAATTCGTGGCAATACCAATCGGCAGTTCGAATGTTCCGATAACATTCTCAATCATTCCATTTGCAAGTGAGAGCGGTAATGCACCTGGCTCAAAAGCCTTCTGCCGCGCAGTTTCGAAACCTGTAGCCTCCGCAACACGCGCCATGCGCTCCTGTGGTGTCAGGTTGCGCAAGTTCTCAAGACGGGAACTGATCTGATGTATTTCGCTACTCTGCATGTCGGCCAATGCCGCCTCCCATGTATTCTTCCTCTTGATCAGGAAACGACGTTATTGGTATGGTTGAACAGGTACAGATAATTATAATTGTTACCAAACTGTACCCATACGAGAGGCAAGCCATTGACGAGCTTTAACAATGTGCCAGAGCAGTCCGGAACACTTACAGATCGATTGTTCGCGCAGTTGAGCAGCGAAATTGCTCGCGGACAGCGCCCGGCCGGAAGCCGCATGATGTCGATCCGCAAAGCAGCCGAACGATATGACGTTTCCAAGAATACCATTATTGAGGTGTATGATCGGCTTGTCGCAGCGGGCTTTGCCGTTGCCCGACCGGGCTCGGGATTCGTGGTCTGCGTGCCGCAGGATCTGCAGCGCAACAGCCGCCCGCGTCATGTGGCAGAGGCCGTCGATATTGCATCGCTTCTCAGCGCTCAGCTTGATGAAAGCTTTTCGATCCGTGTCGGCGATGGCCGCCCCCCAGCGTCCTGGGCTGAAGAGTCGGAGATCAAACGTCATCTGGGTGTTTCCGGCCTCACTTATACCGCCGGCACCGATGCTTACGGCTCCGCACTTGGTTTCCCACCGCTTCGGCAGGAAATCTGCAAAAGGTTGACCTCACAGCATCTCAACACACCGCAAGAGCAGGTTTTGCTGACATTTGGCGCCAATCACGCGCTAGACCTCATTGTTCGGGCCTTTCTCTCGCCAGGAGACGTCGTACTCGTTGACGAGCCAGGCTACTATCCGCTCTTTGCAAAGCTGAAACTGGCGCAGATACGGATGGTTGGCGTACGCAGAACAGCTGAAGGGCCAGATGTCGCCGATTTCATCGCGAAAGCTGCGTCTGAACGTCCGCGATTGTTCTTCACCCAATCGATTGGCCACAATCCGACAGGCAGCTCGACCAGCTTGCCTGTCGCCCATGCCTTACTAAATGCTGCAACTCAACACGACATTACAATTATCGAAGACGATCCCTTTTCAGACCTCGCTCCGAGCGTCCCAAGCCGGCTGGTAACGCTCGACCAGCTCAACCGCGTCATGTCAATCGGCACATTCTCGAAGACGCTTTCTGCCAGTCTGCGCAGCGGCTATATCGTCGGTAACGCCGAGCAGATTAATGCACTCACCGAGCTTAAGATGCTCACAAGTGTCAACAGTTCCGGTCATATCGAACGACTGATACACAGGCTGCTTGTCGAAGGACACTACGACAGACATCTCAAGCGCCTGTCAAATCGCATAGATGCAGCCGCAGACCGCTCGATTCGGCAGCTTACAATGCAGGGATATCGCGTTTTTTCAGACAACGGCGGCGGATACTACCTCTATCTTCTGCTTCCTCCGCATATTGACGACATCGAACTGGCGAAACGAGGCGCAAAGGAAGGTATATTTATCGCGCCCGGAAGCGTCTTCTGTCTGGATAAGAACAACGTGGCACGCCGGGGAATTCGGTTGAATGTTGCCCATGCCGACAATGAGGCGTTTTACGGTTTCCTTGCGCGACACCTGAACTGAAAAACAATATCAGAGCGTGGGCTCTACCTTTTTCGATTTCACAACCGGATTGCCCACCGATGCGGGGGCTTCCTCGATGCCTTCGGCTTCTCTCATTCGCAACATCCAGTATTTGAGTTTCGCATCGCTCAAGCAGCCGATAATGTGCTCGAAGGTTTCAGAGTTTTCATCCTGACCAAGCTTGAAACGTGCCGACACCGAAATGATCCGCGCTCTGAACCCAATGACCGCCGCCTTGAGCTTCTCATAGCGCTCGCCCAACTGATCGACAGACCATGGCGACTGCTGATCCTTTTCCATGTGAGCGACGGTGCATCGAAGAGCTTCATCGGTCAACTGATCATCCGTGCTGATATCTGCGATTATCTTGACGGTGATAAAATTCCAGGTTGGCGCCCAGTTTGATCTTCCGGCCATCGCTGGAGAAATATAACCGGCAGGTCCGCGGAAAATGAATACTGCCCGCGATTGTGCTTCATTAGTGCTGGCCAAATCCGAGCGACGCGGCAAATGCCCCAACAGGCTAACGTGCTTCCCCGATGCATCCGTTTCCAGCAAAACGGGCATATCAAGCGTCAAAGGATCTTCAACTAACCCCAGAATACTGGCCATCGGATAGGCATTGATGACATCCGATACATCCTGATCCGACCAGGTAATGAACTTATCACTCATTTTATTCCTTCATCATCCCTTCAACCGTGAGGCGATTAAAGCGGTATAAAGACAGCCGTTTAGCATATTAACAGATTAACCTAGTATATTGCGAGCCACGCGGGCAAATATGCCTGCGCCAATCGGTATGAGTTCATCCGGAAAATCATAATCGGGGCTATGAAGGGCCTGCGCTTCGTATCCCGCGCCGAGAAAGAACATTGCCGACGGGCCAACAGAACGGAACCGCCCAAAATCCTCTGATCCACGCATTGGTAAATCACCCGACCCGAAAGCCACGCCTTCATCAGCCATAGCAGTCGTCAAATGTTCAACAGTTTCAGGGCTGTTTTCGCAATGCTGAAAGACATCATGATAGTCTATCGCAACATCAAGACCTTCCTCATGCGCAAGCTCATGAACGAGCGTTTCGACATCGGCTTGCAGCACGTCCATGCGGTTGTCAGTCAAGGTGCGTAAAGTGGCCCAGATTTCGGCTGACCCCGGTGCCACTCCAAAGGTTGGCTCGCCCAGCGAGGCATGTGTCACGGTAATCATTGCAAATGAAGCACCAATCTCCTGACCGGACTCTGGTAGACCTTCTGAAAAGGCTAAAAGTTCAGGCATCAGGCGTGCCATAGCAGCCATAGGGGACTTGCCCGTTTCGGGCGTCGAAGCATGTGCCGTACGCCCCGTCAAACGAAGCCGGAGACCGCGCGACGCACAATTGACCGGACCGGTTTTCAACACGCAATAACCAAGTTCATAACCCGGCATATTATGCAGTGAAAAAGACAGATCAGGCCGTATTTCCTCAAACGCTGGATCTTCAAGGACTGCCAATGCACCCGCCCCGGTTTCCTCAGCTGGCTGAAACAGCAAAACAGCCCTTCCCTTTACCGGGCGATTTCGCGAAAGAACGCGTGCAAATGCGGCCATTGTAGCCATATGGCCGTCATGACCGCACATATGTCCCTTACCCGGAATAAGCGATGCGTAGGCGACACCGCCTGTTTCGGCAATCGGCAAGGCATCCAGTTCGCAACGGAACAGAACTGTTGGACCAGCTTCACGGCCTTCGAAAACAACAGCCACGCCGGTTCTACCGAGAGCGGTCACAATGCGATCCGGCTTTAAAGGTGCGAGAAATGAGACAAAACGTTGCGCTGTCTCATACTCATGCCCAGAAACCTCCGGATTGCGATGCAACTCATGCCGAAATGCAACCAGCTCCTGAAATTCCAACTCGGAGAACAATGGCTGCTCCACTTTGCTCGTCAACGTGCACTTCCTTCCTCTTGGCTTTTTAGAACCATCGCCACGAAACGAGCGCCATCGGCAATCGCCTCACGCGCCAGGCCCGACATGGACATCGCTTCCAGGAAAGAATGCGTTGCGCCCCGATAGATCTTGTAGTCAGGCTGCGCGCCAGCATCCTGTAACTTGGCAACCATCGCATAGCTGTTATCGGCGATTATATCGCGATCTGGAATAACAAAAAATGTTGGCGGAAGATCATGGACCCGCGCCTTGAGCGAATAGATTTCGGGACTTACCAGATCCTCGACCGAACGCGTATAATTCGCATAATAATAGTTGATCTCTTCACGATCCATGACCGAGCCGGGACCACCATGCAATGCTTCTGCTTCATCTGAACACTCAGTCGCAAAGCCTGCATAATTGAAGAGAACGCCTTTGAGGAATTCTCCCTCGCCATTTTCCCGCAAACGGATTGCAACCGCCATGCTGATATTGCCACCAGCGGAATCTCCGCCGATAGCCACCCGGTCGAGAGCAATGCCGATATCTGCTGTCTTCAGCCAATGCAACGTATCTTCAACCTGATCGATAGCCACAGGATATTTGTGTTCCGGCGACAGATAATAGTCCAACCCAAGAACCTTGACCCTCGCGGCTGCAGCATATTCGCGCATCAGCCGGTCATGGGTGTCGATGCTGAACAGTGTGAAGCCACCGCCATGGAGATAGACCAACAACGGCGCTTCATCACCAACGCCGGGATTGTAGAGCCGCGCCCGCATCGCGCCATGTCGCGTCGGGATAGACAAATCGCGTATATCAGCGATGTCAGGACCACCTCGGCGGAACGGTTCGCGAACAATTTCCGCAATTTTACGCGCTTCCGCCGTGGATACGGATAACAGTGATGGGTGCTTGGCCCAACTTTCGCGCATCTTCGCCAGAAAGAGCCCGATCTCCTCATCGATAGGGGAGAGCTCGTGTTCGGGTTGCGCAGCCAGAATAGTTTTGTTCACCGGAATGTCCCTATCATTTGTCTTGACGGGAGGATCTTAGCAATTATTTGACTTGTGCCGCTCACCCTGCCGGGTCTTTTATTCTCTCATTCAGGCCGTTATCGAGCGTCGCGACAAATTCTGCGCAGCACGATAGTGGCTGGGTGGAAAACCAAAGGAACGATGAAAAACCGAAGTGAAAGCCGACACGCTTTCATAACCGGTACTAAAGGCAACAGACGTGATGGAATGGCCCGCATGCAACAGTGAAACTGCATGCATCAGCCTCACCTGCAGTCGCCAGGTCGCCATGCCCATACCAGTTTCGTTCTTGAAGATACGGGTGAAGGTCCGGCGCCCCATGTTGGCGAGGGAAGCCCAATGGTCGATATCGCTCTGATCGCCTGGATTTTCAATCAGCTTGTTGCACACACGCAAGATACGATTATCACGTGGCATAGGTATGTGAATATTCATTGTCGGCATTCTCGGTATTTCGTCGAGAAGCAAACGCACAATCCGACCCTCTCGACCAGCTTCATCATAAGCGAAGTTGAAAGTTACGATTTCTCCGATCAGCGCACATATGAGGTCGGACACCTCGAATACGCGGCACTTTTCAGGCAGATTGTCGAGTGTCGGATCAATGTAGACGACGTGAAATCTGACGTTTTCCTTGCAACTGGTCTGGTGGCGCACACCCGATGGTATCCAGATTGCGCGATTGGGAGGGAGAATATAGCTCGCGTCTTCTGTTGTGATGCACAGCACACCAGATATAGAGAAACTGAGCTGTGCGCGTTCATGGCTATGAAACGGATCGACATAACCAGCCGGGTACTCATCCGACAATGTGACGACGGGTCGGATCGTGAGTGGATAATCTGCGCTGCGTTTCATGGTAGCTCCCAGCGGAACATGGTTCTTCCGCCACCTTGTCGATTGTGACGACCAATCAGCCAAATTCAAGTAGTTCAGACCATAATTGCCTCAAATTGGCCAAATCAATCAACTTTCAGTCCTGCACGAGACAAACTTTTTCTAGCGCTGCTGCTAATCTCCAGATGCTCGGATCGTGTGAACGTTGAGATACGAAACCGAACCAATGTAACTATCAAAAAGGGGAGCGGCATGAAAACCACCAGAGTAATTTCTGGGGCGCTGTTTATTGCGTCCGCAATTCTGTTATCTTCGACCGGCATGGCATCTGCCAATGAAATCACAAAATGTATATTGTCCGGAAAGAAGGGCGATATCTCGATAACGCCGGCTAATCCAGGCGTAATTACAGCGGAGATAGCACTCCCCAACCCGGGTTGGCTAAATGGCGATACCCCCGATCAAATCGTTGACGGGTTTGAATACTGTCTTGCGGCGAATATCGCTCACCGTGCTGGCTTTGATGAGGTGAAACTCGTCGTCTCATCGGTTCCCGCGATGATTGCCAACAATAACCAGAAGAAAGATCTGGGGATGGCGACACTATCGATCACCGATGAGCGCAAGAAGGTTATCGACTTCTCATCGCCTTATTTTTCCTCCGATATCGGCGTTCTTGTGAAGACAGGAAAAAAAATTGATGCCTCAGCAATGAAGACGTTCCGCATTGGTGTTCTGCAAGGGACCACCGGCGCAAGCTTCGTCACTGATCACATAGAACCGTCAGACATTCGCGTTTATTCCGAAAATCCTGCAATGTTCGCAGCACTTATGGCCGGACAGATTGATGCTGCTGTTACCGACACCGCAATTTTGATGGCGCAGGCAGCCAAGTCGAACGGCGCGCTGGAAATTGCTGGACAATATGAAACGGGTGAATCCTACGGTGCAATCCTGCCGAAAAACTCGCCCAACAAACAAGCCATTGACAAGGTGATTGATGACATGCGCACCGATGGCACGCTGAAGAAAATGGCATCGACTTATCTATCCGGCGTCTGGGGCGCTGACCCAACCACAATACCTTACCTTCAGCCATAACCGTTGGAGGGAGTGGCATGACTTCGATTTCTTCAAGTGGACCGGCCCTATCTTCCCAAAACAGCAAACGTTCCTTTGGCGCAGGTGCTGCGCCAAAGGACGTTCGCGGTTGGATGGCCACGGCGGTAATATGTTTCTTTCTGGTTGCAAGCGGGCTGTGGCTCACCTCTCGGCAAGCCTATCAGGAAGCCATGTTGCTTGATGTGCCGCCAGTACTGGCCAGCGCCATACCGATGATTGCACTCATTTGCATATTGTTGCTTTGCTGGCCGACCCTGCAAACCATACTGAAAACGCAGGACGCACGAAGAGCGGTTGAAGCTCACCAGCTTATCGAGGCGCGCGTTGCAACCGCCAAAGCCCTGGATTACGCGCACTTTACAATCGGCTTTTGTGTATTGGCAACGGTTATCGTGGCGCTTGCGCAGTTTCTGCTGACCAATGATCTTGCCGTCAGCAAGACCTTCCTGTCACCCGCGCTCGTGTGGCAATCGTTTCCCCTGATACTCAAGGCATTCTGGGTCAACATTTACATCTTTCTGATTGCCGAAATCTGCGTTCTCGTATGGGGCCTAGTTGTTGCCATTGCACGGCTTGTTCCGGGCAAGACCGGCGCTCCCATCAGAGCGCTCGCCATTCTTTACACGGATGTCTTTCGCGGGATGCCGGCCATCATAACCATATATCTGGTTGGATTTGGGTTTCCACTGAGAGGGCTACCGATACTAAGCGGCCTATCGGTCGAAACTTACGCCATCATTGCGCTGACCTTGACCTATGGCGCCTATGTTGCTGAGGTTTATCGCTCCGGTATCGAAGGCATTCACTGGAGCCAGGTTGCGGCAGCACGATCGCTGGGCCTATCCTATGTGCAGACTATGCGTCACGTCATCATCCCACAGGCAGTTCGACGCATTGTGCCGCCCTTGCTCAATGATTTCATTGGATTGCAGAAGGACACGGCGCTCGTCAACATCATCGGATCTGTCGACGCCTTCAACCAGGCAAAAATCCTCTCAAGCAATCACTTCAACCTGTCACCGGTCTCTGTCGTGGCTTTCATTTTCATCCTGATTACCATTCCACAAGCGCGTTTTGTTGATCGGATCTTGGAGCGAGACCAGCGCCGGAGGCGCGCCGCATAAGGTTTTTTGCAATGGCTATGATAGAAGTAAAGAATATTTCCAAAAGCTATGGTGATTTCAAGGTTTTCGACGGGTTGAACCTGGAAGTCGAAGAGCATCAGGTCGTTTGCCTTATCGGCGCTTCAGGCTGCGGAAAATCGACACTGCTTCGATGCATGAATGGTTTGGAAACCATCGACACCGGCGAAATCCGCATTCACGATGATCGTATCACCGGACCGGGTGTCGATGTAGACGCCCTGCGCCGTGACGTTGGCATCGTCTTTCAAAGCTACAATCTGTTTCCGCACATGACGGTAGTTGAAAATATCATTCTGGCGCCTTGTAAAGTGCTGGGTCACAGCAGGACGGATGCGACAGCAATTGCCCTGCCGTTGCTTGAAAGGATCGGACTGGCGCATAAGGCAGATGCTTATCCGGACCGTCTTTCTGGCGGGCAACAACAGCGCGTTGCAATCATACGCGCACTTGCAATGAGCCCGATGATCCTGCTGCTGGATGAAATCACCTCTGCACTCGACCCTGAACTCGTCTCAGAAGTGCTCAATATTGTCCGGGACCTGGCCGCAGATGGCATGACAATGCTGCTTGCAACCCATGAAATGGGATTTGCTCGGGAGGTTTCCAGCAAGATCTGCTTTCTCGCAGAAGGCCGCGTTTATGAGGAAGGTACGCCGGAGCAGATTTTCGCAAACCCAAACGGTGAACGCACCGCTGCATTCCTACAACGGATCGTAGAAGCTGGAAGAATATGATACTTGCGGGTTTGAGTACGAAAAGGAAAAAACGAAATTTCGGAAATGCTTATTTGTAGCCATTTTCTCATCTAACGGTGATACCGAGTTATTAATATCCTCGGCATCACATTCCCCGTCACGGGCTTCGGGAGTATTGTGGCCAATTTCAAAGTCACGTCCGTGTCGCAATGTTTAGTGACCTGCACAGGATTTCTTTCCAATCCGCGATGCATAGAACTCGCCTACGATTCCCTTACGGAAGAGGAGGACGCATGCCATGAAGATGAGGCCCGTCACGATCGTGACCGGGAAATCGGATGTTGCGAGATAGTTCTGCAGCGCGACGACGAAGGCGGCACCGACGATGGGACCGATGAGGGTTCCGATGCCGCCCAGAAGCGTCATCAGGATGACCTCGCCCGACATCTGCCAGCCGACATCGGTCAGCGTTGCAAACTGGAAGACAAGCGCCTTCAGTCCGCCTGCGAGACCTGCAAGTCCCGCCGACATGACAAAGGCTGCAAGCTTGTAGCGGTTGACGGAATAGCCGAGCGAGACGGCGCGGTTTTCATTCTCGCGCACCGACTTCAGGATCATGCCGAAGGGCGAGTTGATGATGCGCCAGATGACGAAGACACCCAGCACGAACACGGCCAGCACGAAATAATACATGTTCATCGGCTGGTTGAGATCGATGATGCCGAAGAGAAACCCACGCGGCACACCCTGCAATCCGTCTTCGCCATGGGTGAAAGCGGTCTGCAGGCAGAAGAAGAAGAACATCTGCGCCAATGCCAGCGTAATCATCGTCGAATAGATGCCCTGACGGCGAATGGCGAGATAGCCGATGACGAGGCCAAGCGCTGCTGCGGCGAGAACGCCGAGCACCAACCCCAGTTCCGGTGTCACACCCCAGACTTTCACGGTATGGGCCGTGATATAGGCCGCGCCGCCAAAGAAGGCCGCATGGCCGAAGGAGAGAATGCCTGTATAGCCAAGCAGGAGGTTGAAGGCGGATGCAAACAGCGCAAAGCACAGCATCTTCATCAGGAAGATGGGGTACACCATGAAGGGTGCCGCCAGCAGCCCGACGAGGGCAATGCCGAGGATGATGGCGGAGAGACTGTTGACGGCGGGCGCCCTGCTGTCGCGCGGGGCTGCGGTTGCCTTGGGAGTAGCCTTGAGAGCGGTATCAGCCATATCAGGCCTCCTTCCCGAACAGTCCGGCGGGTCGAACCAGAAGGACGATAGCCATGATGACGAAGATGACGATGCTGGAGGCTTCCGGATAGAAGACCTTGGTAAGACCTTCCGCGAGCCCCAGAACATAGCCGGTGATGATGGCGCCGAGGATCGACCCCATGCCGCCGACCACCACCACGGCGAAGACCACGATGATGATGTTGGAGCCCATCAGCGGGCTGACCTGATAGATCGGCGCGGCCATGATGCCGGCAACACCGGCAAGGGCAGCACCCAGCGCATAGGTGAAGGTCAAAAGCAGCGGCACATTGATGCCGAAGGCCTTCACCAGCGTCGGGTTTTCCGTCGCGGCCCGCAGATAGGCGCCAAGCTTGGTCTTTTCGATCAGGAGCCAGGTGCCGAGACAGACGAACAGCGAGGCAACAACCACCCAGGCGCGATAGTTCGGCAGGAACATGAAGCCGAGATTATGCCCGCCTGCCAGTGACGGCGGCACCGCATAGGGCTGTCCGGCCGCGCCGTAATAATAGCGGAACGTGCCTTCGATCACGAGCGCCAGGCCGAAGGTGAAGAGCAGGCCATAGAGCGGATCGAGATTATAAAGCCGTGACAGCGCCACGCGCTCGACGATCGCCCCGCCGAGACCGACGATGATCGGAGCCAGAACAAGGGCTGGCCAATAGCCGATGCCAAGCCAGCTCAACAGCAGATAGCCGACAAAAGCGCCCAGCATATATTGTGCGCCATGGGCAAAGTTGATGATGCGCAACAGCCCGAAGATGATGGCAAGGCCAAGGCTCAGCATGGCGTAGAACGAGCCATTGATGAGGCCAACCAGCAACTGCCCGAGAAGCGCCTGCAGGGGAATACCGAAGATCATTGTCATGTCAGACTCCCAAGGCTTCGTTGAGCGCTGCCATGCGGTCGGGCAGCTCGGCGGTCGGGAAGTTCTCCGTCACCACGCCATGATCCATGAGATAGAAGCGGTCTGCGACCTTGGCGGCAAAACGGAAATTCTGCTCGACCAGAAGCACGGTCATGCCGCGTTTCTTCAGCTCCACCAGCACATCGCCGATGCGCTGCACGATGACGGGCGCAAGACCTTCGGTCGGCTCGTCGAGCAGCAGCACCTTGACCCCGGTGCGCAGGATGCGTGCAATCGCCAGCATCTGCTGTTCGCCACCCGACAGCTTGGTGCCGGGGCTGTTGCGGCGCTCATGCAGGTTGGGAAAGAGTTCGTAGATCTCATCCAGGGACATGAGGCTCTGACTGCCCCCCCGATCGTCCTTGGCGACGACGGGCGGCAGAAGCAGGTTTTCATGCACGCTCAAGGTGGCGAAGATGCCGCGCTCCTCGGGCACAAAGCCGAGGCCTGCATAGGCGATGCGGTGCAGCGGCACACGCATGATGTCCCTGCCTTCGAGCGTGATGGTGCCGGTGCGCTTGCGGATGATGCCCATGATGGCGCGCAGCGTCGTCGTCTTGCCGACGCCATTGCGGCCCAGAAGCGTGATCGTTTCGCCGGGCCAGATGTCGAGGTCGACGCCATGCAGGGCATGGCTTTCGCCATACCAGGCATTGAGCCCGCGCACGGACAGGAGCGGTTGGCCTCTATTCATGTTCGGTTCCCATATAGGCGGTGCGCACGCGCTCGTCCTTCGAGACGGTGGCATAATCGCCGGAGGCGAGAATTTCGCCGCGCTGCAGCACCGTGACGTGGTGGGCAATGTCGGCCACCACCTTGAGATTGTGTTCGACCATCAAGACCGCGCGATCCTTCGCCACGTCGGCAATGAGGGCGGCAATGGTGTGGACGTCTTCATGGCCCATGCCGGCCATCGGCTCGTCGAGCAGCAGCACCTTCGGATCGAGCGCCAGCGTGGTGGCGATTTCGAGAGCGCGCTTGCGGCCATAGGAGAGATCGGCGGCCAGCGCATGGCGGGCATCGGCCAGACCGACACGCTCCAGAAGCGCAACGGCCTGTGCATCGAGCTGGTCAAGCGCTGACAGCGAGCGCCAGAACTGCGTGGCAAGCCCGTTGGGGCGCTGCAGCGCAACCTTGACGTTTTCCAGCACCGTCAGATGCGGGAAGGTGGCTGAAATCTGGAATGAGCGCACCAGCCCCATGCGGGCCACTTTGGCCGGATCGGTTTTGGTGATGGTTTCGCCCAGAAGCGTGATCTCGCCACTCGAAGGCTGCAAGAATTTGGTCAAGAGGTTGAAAACGGTGGTCTTGCCGGCGCCGTTCGGGCCGATCAGCGCATGAACGCGGGCATGTTCCACATCGAGATCGACATTCTTGACCGCGTGAAAGCCGCCAAAAGACTTGCCCAGTTCGCGCGCCGACAGAACGCTGCAGGAAGGTCTCTGTTTCACAGCAATAGACGTGATCATTGCATTTTCCATCAACTTTCGAGATCAACTCGACGTTGGGCTCACGATGCCTCATTTGAAAGAATAGCGCATCGAAGGCCACACTACCCCGCGCCCCTTGATGAAAGCACACCTTCTAAGCCGGTACCATCTATCATTTGACCAGTTGACACCCGCCCTCCTCGATAGAACGGAAAGCCGTGTCGCCAGGTAGAACCTTGACGATTTTGTAATAGTCATAGGATTTGCTGGATTCTTCAGGCTTTTTCACCTGCACAAGCAGCATATCGTGCAAGACGCGCCCATCTTCGCGCAGGAAAGTCTTACCGAATAGTGGGTCTTCAAAAGTTTCCCGCTGGCGCATCGCACGTACGACAGCCGCCCCATCTTCCGGTGAGCCCACCTTTACCACCGCATCTAGATAAGCAAGCGTAGCGGAATAGGCGCCAGCCTGATTCATGGTCGGCTTGCGTCCATGATTCAGAGCTGCGAAGCGTTCGGCGAAGGCGCGTGTCTGGTCGTTGCGATCCCAATAAAAGCCGGTCGTCAGCAACAATCCCTGGGCTGTTTCCAGACCCGTGGAATGGATGTCCGACAGAAACATCAGCATTCCGGCAAAGGTCTGGTTCCCACCGATCATGCCAAACTCTCTGGCCTGTTTCAGCGCGTTGATGGCATCCCCGCCTGTATTGGCCAGTGCGATGATGTCCGCTCCGCTCCCTTGCGCTTGAAGCAGATATGAAGAAAAGTCCACTGCATCGGTCGGGTGACGCACAGAACCAAGTACCTTACCGCCACTCGCCTTTACAACGTCCGACGCATCGCGCTCGAGCGAATGACCGAGTGCGAAATCGACGGTAAGGAAGTACCAATTCTTCTTCCCTTCCTGTGTCAGCGCGTCAGCAGTGCCGTGAGCGAGCGCCCATGTGTCATAGGTCCAATGAACCGAGTTCGGTGTGCACGCCGTCCCCGTAAGATCAGACGTGCCTGAAGCGGTCAACAGGACAACCTTGTTCTTGTCACGTGCAAGAGGAGCCAGAGCCAGCGAAATGGCGCTTGTCGGCATGTCCACCAATGCATGGACGCCGTCTGTATCGAACCACTTGCGTGCAATTGCCGATGAGATGTCAGACTTGTTCTGTGCGTCAGCCGAAACAACCTCGACTTTAAAGCCCTGTGCTTCCGGCTTCTTCATGAAGTCTTCGACCGCCATGCGCGTTGCAATGACGGACCCTTCGCCCCCAATATCGGAGAAAATGCCGCTCATATCGGCGAGCACTCCCAGTTTCACGTCAGTCTTCTGCTGTGCCATGGCAATATTCTGCAGGCTGACCGCTGCCGCAAGCGCACAGAGTCCGATCACGATCGTCTTCATTAGCTCCTCCCAAAGCTCCTGGTGCTGTCCGTCCGCAAGGCTCACCAGAGCGAACCCGACATCTATTTATCCATATATAGAGATTTTATATCCGTGTACATGGATAATTTATCAACTTCACAAAACTGCCCTTGGACACAACTGCATGGGATAATATTCGGGATTTCTGGTTTGCTTTAAGCCTTCACTGTTTTGACCGCCATAAAGCGATGCTGTGCAAAGGCGAACCAGCGCAGCCTCGAAAGATCGGTGGTATACGACTGGTAAAGACGGATATTTTTGTCGATGTACAGTGGTCCGGATTATTCATGGCCCATCAAGGGATTGAAGCGAATCGACATAAGAGGTCACTTCCGGCGGAATTCGACCTTCCCAAAATTGCAAAAATATTGCTGAAACACTTCCGCAGAGGTTTGGGCCTATGTTCCTAGCCCGGTGTGCGTTGGCTCAGATACATCTCTATCAGTTGGTTAAGATGGTCGGCCATTTCTTCCGCACGGTCCTTCATTCGGAATAACGGACCGGCGACCGTAACAGCAAGAATACGCTGATCAATTTTCAGTGGAACGGCGACCCCGCAAAGATCGGGATTATATGCCGAAGCACTTGAGAACCAGCCCCTGTGCAGCGAAGTTCGAATGCTATTTTCGACCGTCTCGATACTCATAGGCGTTCCTTCCCCATAACGTTCAAATACAGTCTTGCGCAGGATCGAATTTCGCTGGGTCTCAGTCATCTGGCAAAGTAGCGCCTGCCCTGTGGCGGTCGCGTAGAGCGGGACGCGGTTACCTGCTTTAGCCGTGTAACGAATAGAGGCCGAGGCTTCGATAACTTCGAGGAACACGGCATGTTGCCCGCTTGGTGCCGCGATCCAGACGGTTTCTCCCGTGCGCTGCGCCAGATCGTGAAGTAACTTCAATAAGACATCAGGCAGCGGTTCAGCCGCGGCTATCTCCTGTGATAAGGCAAGCCAGCGGGAAGTTGGAAAAAAACCTCCGCGTGCCCGCGGTTCGTAGAGGAATCCTCGATCAACGAGCGTCGACAGAAGATTGAACGTGCTCGACCTTGGCCAACCAAAATGTTGCGAGACTTCAGCCAGGGTGGCAGGCTTTTTATATACCGCATAAAATTCAAGTATTTCGAGAACGTTCGCCGCCTGTTTTACCAGCAAGTTAGTCGACTCTCTCGGAGTTTCCGGCACACTCCCTGAATAACTGACGACACCAGCCGGATGGCATCGATACCTTCTTCAGGCTACTTCAGGATAGAGCGCCCGACAATCCATAGTCGTGTGAAAACGATACAGCTGTTTGAAATGAGTCCATTAATCCTGTGAATCAAAAGCATAAGCACCGGGAAAATCATCTCATGCACGGATGATCTCAAATGAGTGACATATTTCTATTCATATATATGGATTATATATACACTATTGTGTATATCGAGTCATAGATATGAACTGGGAGGAAACGTTATGGGACCATTAGACGGGCTGCGCATCCTTGACATGACGACAGTTTTAATGGGCCCTTATGCCACGCAGATTCTGGGGGATTACGGGGCAGACATCATTAAGGTAGAAGCGCCGGAAGGCGATGTGATCCGCCAGATCGGCCCAGCCCAGCACGACGGAATGGGACCGGTTTTCATGAATTCGAACCGGTCGAAACGTTCGATAACACTGGACCTTAAGACATCGGGCGGGCGTAGCGCTCTTTTGCGCTTGTGCACACATGCGGACGTGCTGATTTTTAATGTGCGCCTGAAGGCCATGGAAAGGCTGGGGCTGCTTTATGAAGACGTTGCGGCAGTCAATCCCCATATCATTTATGTAGGCCTTTATGGTTACAATCAGGCGGGCCCTTATGCAGATCGTCCGGCCTATGATGATCTGATACAGGGGGCGTCCACGCTTTCCTATCTTTTTTCGCGCGTCAATGATGGTGAGCCAGGTTATGTTCCCGCTGCAATTTGCGACCGGATTGTTGGTCTTTCCGCGATAAATGCAATTCTGGCGTCAGTCATCGAGCGCAATCGTACAGGTAAAGGACAGCGCGTCGACATTCCCATGTTCGAAACGATGGTGAGCCTTCTGATGAGCGATCATCTTGGCGGTCTCACCTTTGATCCTCCGCTCGATAATGGTGGTTATGCACGGCTTCTGTCTCGCAACCGTCGCCCCTATAAGACAAGTGACGGGCATATTTGCGCACTGGTTTACACTGACGGGCATTGGGAGCGTTTCTTCAGGGCGATCGGGCAGCCGGATATCTCACAAACGGATCCGCACTTTTCGACCTTTGCCTCGCGAATGAAACATATCGATAAAGTTTATGATTGGCTGTCAGAGGTGTTTCTAACCCGCAGCACTGCAGAATGGCTTATTCTTCTCGAAAAAGCGGATGTGCCCATTATGCCGATGCACGATTTCAGGTCCATTCTCGACGACAGGCATTTAGTGGCTACGGGGTTTTTCGAACGCGTAGATCATCCCAGCGAGGGGGTGATACGCTCCATGAATGTGCCGGTTCGCTGGTCACGCACTCCGGCATCGTCCGAAACTCCTGCTCCGCGTCAGGGACAGCATACGATTGAAATCCTGAAAGAAGCCGGTTTCAGCGATAGCGAAGTGGACGATCTTTTCGCCGACGGTGCCGCTATGGCCGAACCGGGATGCCGCCTGATGGCCACCGACTGAATGCCCGCGGAACCGTTCTCATTTCAAATTCAGCATGTCCGGCAAGGAGCGGAACAAGACTATGGCGGGATTATATTTCGAAGATTTTGTTATTGGCCATGAGTTCGCTCATGAGTTGAGCAGAACCGTAACGGAAGCTGACAATATCACCTTCAGCCTGATGACCCTCAATCCGCAGCCCCTGCATATCGACGCCCATTTCGCGGCGCAAACCGAGTGGGGTCAACCGCTGTTCAACAGCCTTCTTACGCTGGGAATCATGATCGGCATGAGCGTTTACGACACTACCTTGGGGACGACCGTCGGCAATCTGGGCATGTCGGACGTCAGCTTCCCGCATCCGGTTTTCCACGGCGATACGTTGCGCAGCCATACGAGGGTCGTGTCCAAACGCGAAAGTCGGTCACGGCCCGATGCCGGGCTCGTGGAGTTCGAACACCGCTGCATTAATCAAGACGCGACCATAGTTGCCGTTTGCCGACGTATAGCCATGATGCGCAAGAAGGATGTCACCTGATGCGTTCTCTGCTCTTCGTACCCGGAAACAGCATTCGTAAATATGAGAAAGCGCGTGGCAGCGATGCGGATGCGCTTATACTCGATCTGGAAGATTCGGTAGCGCAGGAAGCCAAAATAGCTGCACGGCAAACTGTTGGCCATATGTTAAGAACACCGGCGACGCCCCAGAAACGCTTTGTGCGCGTCAATGCGCTGGATACGGGCACGACTCTTGACGACCTCGCCAGTATTCTGCCTCTGGCACCAGACGGGATCGTCCTGCCGAAATGCCGGTCGGGTGCAGATATACACACGTTGTCCCTATGGCTCGATGGTCTGGAAGCTGCAAACGGACAGAGACCGGGCTTCACAAGGATCATTGCTATTGCAACGGAGACGCCGGAATCACTGTTCGGTCTGGGTACCTATCGCGATGCGGGGCCAAGGTTGCTGGGGCTGATGTGGGGTGCCGAAGATCTGGCGGCATGTCTCGGCGCGCACGCCAACAGCCGGGCGGGCATTTATGAAGAACCGTTTCGTCTGGCTCGTAATCTGTGTCTCATGGGCGCTGCCGCGTCCGGCGTCATGGCTATCGACGCGGTTTGTACCGATATACGCAATCTCGATCATGTTGCGGCTGAGGCGGTATCCGCATCCCGGGATGGGTTTTCAGCGAAGGCCATTATTCATCCATCACATATAGAGGTGGTCAATCAGGCCTTTCTGCCGCGAGAAGAGGAAATCGCGCGCGCTCGCCGTATCGTCTCGGCCATTGAAGCTAGCCCAGATAGGGGAACGGTCAACCTTGACGGACAGATGATCGATAGGCCTCATGAAAAAGCTGCCCGCAAGATAGTGGCTGCAGCAGAGCAGTACGGCAAACTCTGAATTTAGCGGGGAACGGAATGAAAGCCGGTACATGCACCGGCTTATACATTTGAGGCCGGAACGGTAAACTTCGTTCCGGCCTCGTTTGTCATTGGGGTGAATGCAACACCGCACTGACGGTTGCAAAGAGGTTGGGTCGTGCCCGGCAGGAACTTTCGTTCGTAAAAAAGCAGAACCCTTTGCAGCTTTTGAGGTCTTGTGGCACCGTTGAGAGAGCTTCGCGCTCGCGTATAAGGGAGACCAGCCTCATGTCTTATACTAGTCGTTTTGTCGGCATCGACATATCAAAATCATCTCTGGATGTCTGCGTTCTGCCCGATGGCCAGATGGCCGCCTATCAAAACACCCCGGCAGGTATTGCTGATTTTCTCACCTTTGTGGTCTCTCTGGAGGGGATCGAAAGGCTGGTCCTTGAGCCGACCGGCGGTTACGAACGCCATGTCGTTGCCGCCTTGCAGGCCGCACGACTGCCCGTTGCCAAGGTCAATGCGAAGCAGGTCCTATAGTTTGCACGTGCCGGTGGCCAGCTCTCCAGGACCGACAGGATCGACGCCTTCATTCTTGCCGATTATGCAATGCGCATGGAAACAGGAATTCTGCTTCAACGCTCCTCCCGGGAACGGGTTTTGGCGGATTTCGTCAGCCGTTACAGACAATTGTCGCACATGATCGTGCAGGAGAAAAATCGCCGGGAGAAGGCGAGCGGGCAAACGAAAGACTGGGTCGAGGAAAGCCTGAATTTCTTGCTCGATCAGCGCCAGACTGTTGTGGACGCAATGACGGCTTGCCTGAAAGCGGATGCGGACCTTGGCCGGAAGGCTGAGGTTTTGATGTCGCTCAAAGGAATCGGCCTGCGAACGGCATGCTTCATTCTGGCCGACCTGCCGGAGCTGGGGCATATGGACAAAGGAAAGATTGCCAAGCTGGTTGGCGTTGCGCCGCTTAATCGCGATAGCGGACTGATGCGCGGCAAACGCATGATTGCAGGCGGTAGAAGACATCTGCGCGACGCGCTTTACGTCGCAGCGCTGCCCGCCATTCGTTTCGATCCGGACATGAAGGCGTTCTTCCAGCGCCTCAAGCAAAAGGGAAAGCCGAGCAAAGTCGCACTCGTCGCCGTCATGCGAAAAATGATCATTATCCTCAACGCGAGAATCCGGGACGCAAACGCAACGGTGCTTGACACCTAACACCGTTGCTTTTTGTATTTTGCAATATTCCGTAAGGCTTTGGACAGTACGCAACACCGACCATATGAGAAGCTCGCGGGGGGAAGCTGTTATCGGCAGGTAAAACCACCGTCGATGGGCAGAGCGACGCCGGTTACGAAAGATGCATCGTCGGAAGCTAGCCACAGGGCCGCATGAGCTACTTCTTCCGCCTTGCAAAGGCGGCCGAGTGGCACAGCGGTCAGCATTTTCGCCAGATTGGCGGCAGCCTCCTCCGGGTCGCCGCGGCGGCTGGTAAAACCGGGCCCCATCGGGGTGTCGGCAAGACCGGGGCATACGACGTTGACGCGAATATTGTCGGGAGCGAAAGTTTGCGCTAAGGATTTGGTCAGGCCGACGACGCCGAATTTTTGAAGGGAATAAATAGGCGCGAACATCGAACCCACCAGTCCTGAAACGGATGCGGTGAAGATCAGCGATCCGCCGCCGCGTTTGCGCATGTGCCCGACGACTTCGCCGGCCGCCAGAACCGCCGATGTCACGTTGAGCGATATGGATCTTTCGTAAGCTTCGAGATCGAGATTTTCGATACCGCCGGGACCGGGCGTTCCTGCATGAGCCCACATGGCGTCTATTCCACCAAGCTTTTCCGCTGCCACGTGCACCGAACTTTTCGCCTCGGCTGTATCAGAAAGGTCCGCGGTGACGGTTTCAAGCTCGTAGCCTTTTGAAACCATCTCATGGCTGAGTTTTTCGAGTGCTTCGGCATTGACATCTATCGCCGCTACCTTCGCGCCCTCGCGCAGGAAAAGCTCCACCCCCGCGCGCCCCATTCCGGAAGCGGCGGCGGTAACCGCCACGAGTTTGTTCGCCAGACGCATATTCATTTCCTCCCGTTGGTATTTCAGTCTGCATAGGCGTCAGGAAAACGCCCCGTTGTGCTGATAACGGTGGTGCGCGTTTCAAGATAGCTATCCAACGCCTCGACTCCGTTTTCTCGTCCCCATCCACTGGCTTTGAAACCGCCATAAGGGGTTGTCCAGCGGATGTAACGATATGTATTGACCCAGACCATGCCGGCGCGGATGCGTGAGGAGACACGGTGCGCGCGACCGATATCATTCGTCCACAGGCCAGCGGTAAGCCCGTATGTGGTATCGTTCGCAATGGCGACGGCTTCTTCTTCACCGTCGAATGGAATGATGGTCGCGACCGGGCCGAAAATTTCTTCGCGCGCGATACGCATGTCATTGTTCGCATTGGCGAAGACCGTAGGCTCGACGAAATAACCGCCGTCCATTCCGTCGCGCTGGATGCGCTGCCCGCCGGTGACCAGCTCCGCGCCGTCATTTTTGCCAATATCGATGAAGGACAAGGTTTTTTCGAGCTGTTCGGCGTTGTTCTGCGGCCCCATATGCGTCGCCTGATCAAGCGGCATGCCCACCCGAACCTTTCCGGCGCGTTGTATGAACGCTTCGACGACCTGATCATAGATGGAGCGCTCCACAAGAACACGGGAGCCAAGCGCGCAGCTTTGTCCCGCTAGCGCCCATGCAGAGCCGGTGGCGGCGTTCAGCGCCTGTTCGAGATTCGCATCCGCGAAGATGATATGTGGCGCCTTGCCACCTAGCTCGAACGAAAAACGTTTGAGCGTATCCGCGCCGGTTTTGAGAATGGCTTTCGCCGTAGCACCTTCGCCGGTGAAGGAAATCTTGTCGACATCGGGATGTGCGGTCAGCCTTTCACCCGCGCCGTTGCGCCCATAACCCGGCACGACATTGACGACCCCGGCCGGAAAGCCAGCTTCATCAAACAGCTTCGCCAGTTCCAGGGCAGTGACCGGCGTTTGCTCCGCCGGTTTGAGGACAACCGTACAACCCGCCGCCAACGCGGGGGCGAGTTTCCAGCAGGAGATCATCAGTGGCGCATTCCAAGGCGTGATCGCGCCGACGACGCCCAAAGGCACACGCGAGGTAAAGGCATGCACGCTGTTGTCCATGGGGATGGTACGTCCGCCGAGCTTGTCGGCTAGGGACGCGAACCAGCGATAGGTGTTATGATGACCACCGACATCCACCCGCGATTCACGGAGTGCGCGGCCAGAATCGCGCGTTTCCAGTTCGGCCAGTTCGGCGGCACGCGATTGATAGAGGTTGGCAAATTTGCACAATAATTCCGCACGTTCTTGCGGTGTCGTTTGACCCCATGCACCTTCGAAGGCTTCACGCGCTGCAGCAACTGCAAGGTCTATATCCTTTACACCGCCATAAGCCACGCGTGCCCATGGCTTGCCCGTTGCCGGATCAATACTTTCCATCATGCCGCCGTCGACAGGTCCAACCCATTCACCACCAATGTAAAGCTTGTCGTAAATGCTTAGAGGCGCCTGTACCTGTCCATCTTCGATTGCGTCTATAATCATAAATATGTACCTTTTGTCCACATAAGTGAACAATAGGCGTAACAAGGAACACATGTCAAACGGAGTCGGAACAGGATTTGCAAAGAATCGTACGAGGCCTTTATCAACCAAAGACAACCATTGAGGATTTGATGATGATTCCACCACGGGGGCTTCGTCGCATTTGGCGTCCGGTTGCCGAACGGAATACTTGTAACAGCTGCAACGCAGGCGGTACGCGTGACCACAGGGTTTTCAGGCTTTGCTTGCCGCTCCTGTTCTTACGCATTACTTGCCCTGAAACAATGCGCTGCGACCAACGGAACCTCATTTCATGGAAATACAAATCGGCAAGTTGGGGGCTAATATTACGAAAGACGCCGGCGAGGGTCCTGCGTACACGAGCATTGAAACCCTCAACTGGATTGACATGCACGGGACCGCGCGCATATTCACGGCTGGAATGATTGACCGTCTCGTGTATGGCAAAGCTTTCACCAATCGCCATAAATGTTTTGGTTTCATCACTCATCAGATGCGAGTGAAGCTCAACCTGTGTTGCGACCACGCCAACGACAGACCTGAAACGGTGGATACACGGACATCGCCAGTAGGAGAACCCGGCATGGTATCGCCTGGTCGCTGCACAATCGCTACGGCAGGCGTCTTTTCCGTCTTCGTCTGCCCTTTGCGGCTTCTTCCTGATGGAGCCTCGTCAGGCCGTTTTCTAGGCTTGCCACCGAGATAGAAATGGTCAATCTCAACCGTGCCGCCGAGCTTGTTTTACCTCCTTCGGGGTTGGCCGAAGAATCGCATGCAAGCGCTACTACAAGCCATTTGCTGTCTTTGGTTTATAAAGGCCTCGTACGTTTAGGTCGAACGAACGATGAACATCATGCGACCCGAAGGCATTGTCCGGGCAGCCGCAACGACCTCAAGCTTTGCAGGGTAAGCCGCTCGGCATCCCAGGAATAGATGCCGGTGAGACACCAAACTCGATCGGCTCGACCGCGATGTATCGATATCAGCACCACCGTCAAGGCGTTCGCCGAAATGAGCGTGCAGGTCTATTGTCTCGCAATCGGTGGCGCGGACCTCACCAGTTTTTTTGGCATTATGATCATGCAGGCGCTCAACGCTGGCGCCCAGTTCGAGCGCGATTTGCCGATCGAACTGACGCAATCTGGTCTGAAGCGTGCGAGGTCAGAAGGCAAGACGCGTGGCCGGCCCTCAACACTCAGCGATGAACAGAAGCAGGACGTGCGTCACGATCTTGCAAAAGAGATGAGTGTCTCGGCAATCGCCAAGAAATTTGGGACCAGCCGCCAGACAATCATGCGGGTCCGCGATGAAGGCTCACACTTCGTACGACCTTAGCGTACCATTTTTGCAAATCTTGTTCCGATCTCAGTCTGGTGATGCGAACGCCGGTTTCCTCGCTGGTAACCACCTGTACACCTCGAAATACTCTCCGCTTTTGTGCAAATCGTGATTCAATCCTGCATGTGTGATTTGCAGGGAGCGAACAATGCGTGGGTAGCCCGGCTTTTGGGATTTGGACGAGCGTTACGAGCGGCTGAGTGCCGTCGAAGACCCTTTAGAAACGCTCAACAGCGTCCTTCCTTGGCCTCCTTATCTGGAAACCTCTGGAACCACAGCGCGATAACTCTATGCAGTTTTATGTTTCTAGATGGTAGGCGTCTGCTATAATCTCTAACGGTCGATTATTCCTATAACATCCTACCACATCATAAAGCGCGTAACGTCACTATCCGCCACCTTACCATCCAAGACATCCGCAATCGACTGATCTACGATACCTACCGCCTCATCTATTTCCGCTTCAGTCAGTGTCAATGAAGGCATGAATTCCAGAACATTCGCGTTGAGACCGACATAGGTGAAAGCTGCGCCGAGTTGATAGCCGCGATATATAATTTTCGCGGTCGTCGTTACCGGAGCCGGCTCACGTGAGCCACGATCACTCACGAGATCAACGCCAATCGCTAGCCCTCTGCCGCGTACATCCCCGATGATGGAATGCCTATCGCTGAGCCGGCGCAGGCGATCTGCGAAAAGCCCCCCAACCCGCTCCGATCGTTGGGCAAGTCCTTGCCTCTCAATCGTATTGAGTACAGCGCGACCGGCAGCAGTCGCCACTGGATTTCCGGCTGTGGTTTGCAACACAAACGCAGGCGCGTGATCCATCACCCATTGCGGTCCAACAACCGCAGAAAGAGGTAAACCACCTCCAAGACCTTTTCCGAACACCACCATGTCTGGCGCAAGCCCTTCATGCTGGAAACAATGCATCAGCCCGGTTCGGCCAAGGCCAACCTTGACCTCATCGACTACCACCAGAATTCCATGTTTGCGACAACGATCCTGCAATGCTTCCAAAAAGGCCGGCGGAGGCACGACGAGACCACCATCTGATAAGATCGGCTCGATGAACACAGCCGCAACTTGCTCTGGCGGGCAGCTTGTAGCGAAGTGATAATCGAGAAGTTCAAGCACGGCTTCCGCGGAAAAGCGTGGCCTGAACGGATCAGGATATGGCAACAGCAATACACCGGGGCGCGGCAATGTATGTGTCATCGCAGTGTGACCGCTGATCCCCATCGAACCAGTCAGATTACCGTGGTAAGAACCGATAAAAGATATGATACGTGAGCGCTTGGTGGCGGCAGTTAGTACGCGTACCGCACAATCATTGGCATCTGATCCCGAATGACCAAACCACACGCGACGCTCGCCAATGCCGGGGGTGATGCGCAGCAAGTCTTCGGCAAGCGAAACGGCAGGCTCGTTCGGGTAAAGCAACAAGCTTGCACCCGCCATATCGCGAACAGATTTTTCAACCGCTTCAACAATAGCCGGATGACCATACCCCAGAGCAGCAGGTCCGGCAGAGCCAGACAGATCAAGGATGGAACGCCCACCTTCCTCTATCAGCCTGTTGCCCTTGCCGCCGATCAGGCTCAAAGGTGAAAACCGCAAGCGTCCTATTTCTGCAATGACCCGCACGTCGCGCTCAAGCAATGAAAGCGGTATCTGCATCATGTTCACTCCTGGTGTGACTGACCAAGCAAAGCCTTTGCCAGACGATCTGTCCATTCGGCTATGCCTTGTGGCGTCGATACAAGATCCTGACGAATTTCAACGAGAATGGCTTCATGTCCGCGATCCTGACCATGAACAGGAATGGCGTAATCATCGTCGCGGCTGACCGTATAAGGAACATTCCCATCCACATTCAGCATCGGATCGAGGCGTAAACTCTCGATCACCGTCTGCGCAAGTTCATATGAGCGATCATAAAGAATGCCCGCATGCCACGGTCGGACATTACCCTTGAAGACCGGCGTAAACGAATGAATCGCAACGATTTTCACCTTGCGTCCGGCTTTTTCACGCTCCGTGATATGGGCCGCAACCCGGTCATGAAACGGGGTAAAAATGCGCTTGGCACGGCGCGTTTTCTCTTCATCGCCGATATCGATGTTGCCGGGAATATTCGTGCTTTCCGAAAGATGGGGAATGCTGGTGACCGCATCGAGAGGGCGATTAAGATCAATCAGCAAACGCGAATAGGTCGACAGAAAAGCCGGAGCGTTCAAACGCACAACCAAGCCCCGTGTTACTTCCGCAGCACCGATATCCCATGCGATATGGCGCTGCCGATCAACACTGGAAAGGCCCAGATCGGCGTATTCGGTTGGCATATGATGCGACGCGTGCTCGCACAACAGCACGATATCGGAACTGCCGCCTTCATTGTGTATTTCAACAGGGTCCGGCCAATCGGCAGACTGTTGTCGTTCAAGGAGATGATCTGACATTAGTATAGTGTCCGATAAAGCGCACAGGTTTCGTCTGCATTGAGTTCAGCGACACGGGCAAGCTCCGCCTGTTTGACGCCAACAAAAGTTTCGATGAAAGCCGGATCAAACCAGCCACAAACCGTTTTATCGGCCTGAAGCACATTAAGCGCCTGTGTCAATGTTTCAGGCAACCGCACGAGGCCGAGCTCGGCGCGTTCCTGATCACTCATCGAGGTTGGATCTCCCGTCACCAATGGTGGAGTATCAAGTTCAGCCCTAAGACCTTCCAGACCTGCCCACACAATAGCCGCCAGAGACAAATAGGGATTGGCAGTGGCATCCGCTGCCCGATATTCGATATTAAACTGCTTGGCAGGATCACGACCACCAATGGTGACAGTTGGGCAAATCCGCAGGCTGGCCTCACGCTCCTTGTCCGCAAGCCAGGTATAGGAAGAACTCCAGCTATGCGGCTTCAGGCGGAAGAACGAGGATGGATTGGAAGCCGTCAATACCGTGATTGCAGGCAAGTGACGCAACACGCCCGCGCAAAATGCGCCAGCCGCGTTCGACAACCGACCCGGCTTTTGCGGATCGTACGTGGCAGGTTCACCTTTCTGATCGACAAAGCTGAAATGGATATGCACACCATTGCCCACAGCATTGGGTTCAGTTTTCGGCGCAAAACTCGCCTTCCACCCAAGATTGCGCGCGACTTCGCGGGTGATTTCGCGGATTGCCACCGCACGGTCGGCGGCACTCACGCCATCAGTTGGCGCGTGCGTAACTTCAAACTGCTCGTCACCAAACTCAGCAATGATTACTTCTGGCGCAACACCCGCCTGTTCCAGCGCCGCCATTAACTGCGGCGCGAACGGATCGGTGCGACGCAAGGCTTCCATTGATAGCGAATGGGCTTTTGGAAAATCCCCGCCGAAAATCTGAAATTCCTGCTCGAATGTCGATAGCAGCGACAGGCCGGTCAGTTCCTTCAGATCGGCAAGCGCTTGACGCAGCATGGAACGTGTGCAGCCAAGCCATGCATTGCCATCAAGATCAACAATATCACCCGGCACCATGTCAAATGGTGTCGATCCGCCAGTCAGATCAGTGCGATAACGCGCCTTCAGATCGGGCAAAATGCGAAGGTCGCCTGACGATCCCCATGGATTATCAGCCGCGATGGAATTAAACGGCGTCAGCGAAAGATTAGCCTGTAACCAGCCAATTCCAGTAACCGACTGCTTTTCAAGGCGGCTTTGTGCAATGGAGCGCCCCCGCGTTATTCCTGAAAGATCGGTCGTAACGATGGCAACAAGTGGTTCAAAAGCTGTTGTCATGACTGCTTTCCCATCTGGTTAAAGCGCTCAACAACCGTCTGCGTATCGGCTTGCCAGCAATAGCCACCAAAAGCCTTCAAAGCACCGTCATGACGTTCAGGCGTCGCGGACGCACAGGCATCGCTTACGCAGGTTACCAGATAGCCGCGATCAGCAGCATCGCGAACGGCCATGTCTACGCATTGGTCGGTCATGATACCGGTAATGATCAGATAACGGACATTCAGGTTCTTGAGAACGTAATCGATATTGGTGGAATTGAAGACACCGGAGGAGGTTTTCGGCAGCATAATTTCGTCGCGTACCGGCATCAGCGATGGCACAGGCAGCCCTTCCGGGCGGCTTGGCGCAACGTGAATAGGCGTCATCTTATGATCGAGCGAACAATCACGACCATCTTCGGTGAGACTTTGGATGATTGTATGCAGTACTTCAACACCATTTGCGCGTGCCGCAGCCAACAACTTTTCATTATTTGGGATTGTGACACCGGATGTCTGCTTGATGAAATAATGATCTGCATCACGTTCTGGATGTGACGGATCAAGCCCTGGCTCAAGCCATATACGCTGCATATCAACGAGCAGAATTGCCGTTTCGCCAGCAACGAATGGAGCGTCGCGTTTTATTGTCGAATGTACCATATCAGGTGTTCCCTTTGTTTATTCTTGAACCTGTGGATTGGGGCTAATCTATCGTGCTTTTGGCCCCGGAAAATCGCGTATCCCTAGCTCTTCATCCAAAGCGCTGCGGCCATCATCCCTCACGCTGTCGAGCGTAATGGCATTTTGCCGCCGCACGTCTTCAAGCGCTTCGATACGATCATGGGTCGCTTCGCTAATTGTTGAAAGAATGTGAGTAACCAGCGCTTCCATCTGCACAATGGATGGCCCCAACGTATCGTAAGGCGACGTCACTTCCTGCGGGCTGACAATCGTTGCTTCGGAATATTCCGACACCGGCGAAAGCCATGGATCAGTGAACAGTACAATCTTCACACCACGTGCCGCCGCCTGTTTTGCGAAAGCGACGACATCAAGCTGATACCGGCGATAATCGAACACGACAAGCACATCGCGTTTACCCATATCGGCAATAATATCAAACTGTTGCGCCGACAAAGCGCCAAGATCGACAACGCCGCTTCGAAACTGATAAATGTAGCCCGCCAGCATCCCTGCAACATGGCGACTAAACCGCCCGCCCAGAAACAAGACCTGTCCTTTGGCCTCCATAATGATTCTGGCGGCTCTGTCATAGGTCGTGACCGGCGTCGTCGTCATCGCCTTGTCGAGCGCCTTGATGACAGACTGGATATAGGTGATAACCACGGCCTGATCGGGGCTTGCAGCGGCCTGATCCGCACGTTTCGCCTCCATCATCAAAAGTGGCGAATGAAGACGGGATTCAATCTCGGCCAGAAGCCTCGCCTGAAAATCTGCAAAGCCGTCAAAACCCAGTTTCATCACCAGACGAATGACGGTTGGATCGCTCACCCCTGCCCTGCGGGCGAGGCTCGTGGCAGTCCCAAGGCCGGACGTCGGATAGTCTGTCAGCAGCAGCTTGACGATTTTCTCCTCCGACGGAGTGAGCGCCAGATCACCGCGCATCAACACGTCCCGTATCGCCATATTGCTTCCCCTGCCTTTCTCGTCCGGCCTTGCCTGTTTCGCAAGTAATGAAGATTCAATTACAGAAAATTTTATTATCGTCAATCGTGAAGAGATATTGACATAAAATAAAAACTGGCCTTACGTTGAAGAAAAGCAGAACCCAATTCTGCGGGGAACAACATGACAACAAACACACATTCATCGTCGCTGGGGTCCAGCGCGCTGGCTACAAAGCAGGTTGCACATCGCAGTTTTTTCTCGACAGCTCTGAAAAGCGCATTGGTCGACAGCACCGCGATGGTTTTGTTGATCATCGCTGTCGCCATCATCGCATTTGTTTTCGGCGGACCTGCCATTCAGCGAGTCGTCGCTTATGCAGCGATCATGTTGACGGCGGTCGTGGGTTTGCAGATTTTTTCCGGAAATACGGGGATCGTTTCGTTCGGCCACGCTGGTTTCATGGGCATCGGCGCCTATATCACCGGCATTTTAACCATGCCAGCGGCGATGCAAGCCACCACATTACCCGCATTGCCCTCTTTCATGGCTGGATTTGAATTGCCATTTCTCGGCGCTCTTATTGTGGTGGTCCTGCTGGCTGTCATTATTGGCTCCATCACTGGCATCCCACTGTTACGCCTGTCTGGATCAAGCGCGCCAATCGCAACGCTCGCTTTGCTCATCATTATTTACACGGTTTTGGTGGCGGCTCGTGAAATCACCCGCGGCAGTCAGCCATTTTATGGTGTTCCACGCGACGTAGGCTTGTGGACGACAGTTTTGGTGGCCTCCATTGCACTGACTATCGCTCGTCTCTTCCGCGATACACCGTTCGGACTTGCTGCGCGTGCCGCATCTGATGACGAACGCGGTGCAGCAGCGGTCGGCGTCAACCACCGTGCGGCGTGGCTGTCCTCGTGGGTTCTCAGCATCGTTGTGGCGATGGCTGCGGGCGCTATGATGGCGCAATTTCTTGGTGCATTTTCACCGCGAGACTTCTATTTCGATCTCGGGTTTACCATCCTTGCCATGTTGATCGTTGGCGGTATGCATTCAGCGCTCGGAGCCTTTTCAGGCGTGATCGCCACAACCATCGTAATCGAAATCGTGCGACGCTGGGAAGGTGGCGGCGATATTCTAGGCTTCCATATTCCACCCGTGTTTGGCCTGACACAAGGCGCGCTGGCGCTGGCGATGATACTAATCATCTGGCGTCGCCCTGAAGGGCTGTTCGGTAAGGGTGAGCTTAATTTACTGCGCCGTTTTGGACTGGCCAAAAAGGCCGATGCTGCCGCCGAGCCTGAGCGCAATCCGGATACCACACCGATCATCGCAAGCCATCTGACGCGTCGTTATGCAGGGGTTGTTGCGGTGGACGATGCATCGCTCGAATTCCATACCAATATGATCACCGGGATTATTGGACCCAACGGTGCAGGCAAAACGACTTTCATCAACATGATCTCTGGCGATGTTGCTCCCAGCTCCGGTCAGGTTTCCATCAGCAGTGATCCCATTGCACATACCGCATTCCGTTTTGCACGGCATGGCGTAGCGCGCACTTTCCAGAACATCCGCATTTTTCCACGCATGACCGTAATGGAAAATGTGGTGGTAGCTGCGAGACAGGTCGAACCCAATCTGGTAACTGCCGAAGCAACAGCTATGCGCGAACTGCATCGCATGGGTCTAGCAGATTACGCCGACCGCACCGCTGCCGGATTGGCCTATGGATTGCGTCGTCGACTTGAGATTGCTCGCGCCCTCGTTCTAAAGCCGCGTTTTCTGCTTCTGGACGAACCTGCAGCTGGTATGAACGCCGTCGAAACCGCCGATCTGGTCACCATATTGGCGCAAATTCGGAAAGAGCGTCAGATCGGTATCATCCTTATCGAGCACGATATGCGGCTGGTAATGGGTCTGTGCGAGCGGATCGTGGTGATCGACCACGGCAAGGTCATTGCCGATGGCGTGCCCGCTGAAGTTCAGAAAAACCCGGATGTCGTTGCCGCTTACCTTGGCAGCCGCAGCGCGCGCACCAAACACAACAATTAAGACCATAACAAAGGGGAAACAAAAATGTCTCAACGCAATTTCATCAGACGTTCTATCCTTGCGGCATCAGCGTGTGGCTTGGCAATTGCCGCAGCATCTAGCGCTAAAGCCGAAGATATCATCATCGGCGTTGCAACTGCACAAACAGGCGGCCTGGCACCCTATGACCAACCTTCGCTGGCCGGATTCCGGATGGCCATTGACGAAATCAACGCCAAGGGCGGTCTTGGTGGAAAATACCCGGCGAAACTGATCATCAAGGATACCCGCACCGACACAGCCCAGACAGCGACCGTCGCGCAAGAATTGATTGATGCAGGTGCGAAAATCATGATCACACCCTGCGATGCCGACGCCTCCATTGCAGCCGGCCAACTGACGCAACCGCTCAACATACCGACGCTGACATTTTGTGGCACAGCCCCGATCTTGAGCGTTGCCGTTGGCGATGTGATGTTTGGCACTTATCCAGCGGACAATGTGCAAGCTACCGCCGTTGCCGATTTTGCGCTTTCTGAAGGCAAGAAATCAGTTTACCTGCTGACATCGCCCGACACGACCTATGTCGCCAACCTGCCGGAATATTTTGGCAAGGTTTTTGAAAAGAAGGGCGGTAAAGTTATCGGTCGCGGCACCTTCACCATGAACCAGCCAGACTTTTCCGCTGAAGTCACCAAGATCAAAAATATGGCCGAAAAGCCTGATCTGATCATGACAGCAGCTTATGAGCCGGACTTCCCAGCCTTTATTCAGCAGTTGCGGGCCGCTGGCGTTAATACACCAGTATATGGTGCCGATGCACTCAACACACCAACCATCAAAGGTCTTGGTAAGCTGGCAGACGGCGTGGTGTTCACTGCCGCAGGCTATGCCGAACCGGGCAGCAAGCTTGAGGCTTTCGACAAATCCTTTGCTAAAATCACGGGTCACGCACCTGAATCCACCTATGAAGTCAATGGGTATGAAATTGGCCTCATTCTCGATGCTGCCGTGAAAGCAGCGGGTTCAGACGACCCTCGCGCTATCCGTGATGCCATCGCTGCCACCAAAGACTTTGACGGCGTCACTGGCAAGATCACCTATGCGGGAACGACCGGCATGCCCCTGCGCCCTGTAGTCTTGATGCGCTATGAAGGCGGCATGCCCCACTATGTGAAAACTGAAGTTCCGGCCGCTGAAGACGTTCCCGCACCGTGAACCATCACGTCGCTGAAACCGCTTTCACAATCGGGATATTATAATGCTGACCCTGGACGCTCTTAAAATTCGATATGGCGAGGTTGAGGCTGTACGTGGCGTCGATCTCAATGTCGGGCACGGCGAAATCGTCGCGCTTGTCGGCGCCAATGGGGCGGGCAAAAGCTCTACCCTTGGTGCGATTGCTGGTCTTGTACCAGCAGCGTCCGGCAAAATCACCTTCGAAGGCAAGGAATTGAAAGGCCTTGCCTCCGAAGCTATCTCCCGGCTCGGCATAGCGCTGGTTCCAGAAGGTCGTCGAATTTTCGCAAGCCTAACAGTCGCAGATAATCTGCGACTTGGGGGCGCGATGCATCTTTCCAATGCGGAAGCAAAAATACGCGAAGAGGAAATTCTCGAGCTGTTTCCAATTCTGCACCGTTATTACCGTATCAAAGGTGGCAATCTTTCCGGCGGAGAACAACAGATGTTGGCCATCGGCAGGGCGCTGATGTCAAAGCCCAAGCTCATCCTTCTTGATGAACCTTCACTGGGGCTTGCTCCGCAGATCATCGACACGGTTTTCGATCTGATCGCAAGCTTGCGCGAACAAGGACTGACGGTTTTGCTAATCGAGCAGAATGTAGCGCTGGCCCTGGAGATCGCCGACAATGCGACCGTGCTGGCAAATGGCGAGGCCGTTCTTTCTGGAACAGCGAAAGAACTCGCGGATTCCGATCTTGTCCGCCAAGCTTATTTGGGAGCTTGAATACGATGATTATGCAACAGATCATCAATGCCATCAGCCTCGGCGGCGTCTACGCCTTGCTGGCGCTCGGTCTGGCAATTGTCTTTTCCATCGTCGGACTGATCAATTTTGCTCATGGCGAATTGATGACCATTTCAGGCTATGCGCTGCTGGCCGCACTGTTCATAGGCGCACCTTTTGGTCTAGCTGTCGCAGTCGCCCTTGGTGTGGGCGCAATCGCCGCTGTATTAATGGAGCGTATTGCGTTTCGACCGATGCGCGGAGCGAGTGTCACAAGTCTGCTCTTAACGAGTTTCGCCGTGTCCAGTCTGCTGAAAGTCTTCTTTCAAAATGGCGTCTCAGCGCGAGCACAGCCCGTGCCTATGCCAAGTTGGATGACAGGCGCTTTCCAGATCGGGGACATGACAATCGGCGTAGGCCCGGCAATCTCCATTTCCGTTTCACTTCTAGCATTGATTGCATTGGAATTATTTCTCAGGCGCACCGTTACAGGAACGGCAATGCGTGCCGCCGCCGAAGATTTCAATGTCGTGCGTCTGATGGGCATTCCGGCCGGCCGGATCATCGCAACGGCATTCCTGCTATCCGGTCTTCTTGCGGGGCTTGCATCGATGTTGTGGATTGCCCAACGCGCATCCGTCGATCCGCTGATGGGTTTCACACCCGTACTCAAAGCCTTTATTGCGGCAGTCGTTGGTGGTTTGGGTAGCCTCTCGGGCGCTGTTGCCGGTGGATTTTTGCTAGGCTTCATCGAAGTTCTGCTGCAAGCGACCCTTCCGTCCGAACTGGCACCCTATCGGGACGCCATGGTCCTTTCCGGGGTAATTGTCATCCTACTTATTCGTCCAAACGGACTAATCCCGGCCATCCGCGTACAGAGAAGCTGATGTATACGAAACCCGAATTCGCACCACTTTCCGAAAATGAAGTATTGGATCTTATCAAGGCAACCGTCTTTGCAACAGTTGTTACACAAGGTGATACAGGTCTGGTTGTCTCCCATCTGCCCTTTGTTCTTAAAAAATCAGATGCTGGAGTTATCAAGTTAGAATCGCACCTCGCACGCGCCAACCCACACAGCCAACTGATTGCTGAGGGACGCGAAACAGTTGTGATCTTTAACGGACCACACGGTTATATTTCATCGTCGTGGTATCCAGCAGAGCCGGTGCGTGACAGCGCCCCCACCTGGAATTTTGCGGTCGTGCATTGTCATGGTCGTCCGGTACAAATCGACGATCATGCAACCGCACGCCATCTGCTGGAACTCGTCGATGTTCTCGAAGATGGGCGTGAAAACCGATGGCATATGCGTGAGCTTGGCTTCGGTGGTATGCAACGCCGACTACCGAACATTGTAGGCTTCGCACTGCCGATCACTCGAATTGAAGCCAAGTTCAAGATGGGGCAGGACGAGCGGCTGTATGACACGCGCGGAGCAATCGATGTTTTAAGCATAACGGACTCCGCTCTTGCCGAAACCATGAAACGACATAATGCAGATCGTAAAGACGGATAGCAAATTATTGATCTTGCCAATTTTTTGGAGGGCTTCATCGTAGTTTGCTGTAAAGGCATGCAACACTTGGTTCCTACGATTGATGAACGTGTAGTTTGTGCGTTATTGATCAAACGATCACTAATCCATCGCACCTATTAGGAGCAACCGGGACGGTATTTCTGCTACAACGGCATGTTCAACGCCCTTGGGGATGATTACGAATTCTCCCACGCGGAAAAGGCGCTCTTCTCCTTGCATGACGACGCGCATGCATCCGGAAAGCAGAACCGCGACTTCTGTGTTATGGGATACATGCGCTTCGATTTCCCCGTTGATTTCGGCCTCGATCACCACGGCTCCCGCTTCAAGGCAACCAAGCACGGTTCCCCTGAAACCCGGAGCTTCTATGACGCCGCCAATCTGCAACTCCATATCAGTCATCAGAACAAGCCTTCTTTTCCGCCAGCAGCAAAATCCCGGCTCTAGGCGCCAGAACGATGTCTTTCGGCTCAAGTCCGGCGCCCTGCGCCAATTCGCGGAGCATATCGCCGGTATAAAATTTCATGGATTGCGCCATGCGGCTGAAATACCCGCCGATCTGTTCGCGCATATCCGGCGGAGCCGTTACAAGGACGAGAGAACCGCCGGGTTTGAGGACGCGCGCCATCTCCCGCATAGCCCCCTGCGGATCGGGGAAAAAGAAAAAGGCGTTCAGGCAATAGGCCTTATCCGCCCGACAGTCTTCAAGCGGTAATGCCGATGCGTCCGCCCTGACAACCTGAAGACGGCCGGTTCTGACTGCATCGGCGTTCAGCTTCCCGGTGGCATCAACCATTGCATCGCTATGGTCGAATGCCGTGGCGCGGCAACCGCTTTTCAAAGCGCGACGCATGAAGACGCCTCCCCCGCAACCTACCTCTATTATGTGATCCTCCTGTTTCGGAGGCGCCTTAGAAAGAGCCATATCAAATCCGGGCGTGTGCCCGACCGGAAAGCGATAAAGCAGGCGTCCCAGAAACCCGTGCGGACGACGGGCGATGCGGTCTACCAGACGTTCGGCAAAATCATTCATCCCGCGCCCCTTCCGAATGCAAGAGGGTGGAAGGTGCGAGTGCGCGTCTCACTATCCGGGCGACCGCGACGATGATCAGGCATCCGGCTGCGACAAACAAGAACATCGCACTGTAGCCGATAGAAGCGGCGAGCCACACGACGACACCCGCGAGAAGCATCTCGCCGGTGACATTGATGCTTTGCAGCAATGTTACATCGGTTCCGGCCTGCTTACCTGCACCGCCGAATGCCATGATTAGCGTCGCGGCACAGACTGCGATAATGCCGCTGCCGACATTCAGCAATACGGTCGCGGCGACCACACCTGGCCACCCGACCGGAATGGCATGGAGAGCCAGAAGTCCCCATGCGCCAAAACCCAGCATCACCACGACGACGCCAGTGGTCAGGCCGGTCCAAAGCCTGTCCGCCGCAAGCCTGCTGCCGACCGGACTACCGATGAAAATCAGCACCAGACCGCCAAGCGTGGCGACGAGCCCCGCATCGCGGTTTGTCCAGCCCAGATCGACGAGAAAGAGTTTTGTAACGCTCGCACCACCCGCATGGGCGCCGCCATAAAGGAAGGCCAATAGCAGTAATGGCCAGATGCCCTGCCGACGGAAGCAATCCGAAAGCCGCGCCTTACCATGCCCGATGCTCGCACCCTGCAAAGCATCCTCCTTCCATGCAAGCACGAGAAGAATGGATGCAAACGGTATCAGCGAGAGGATCAGGAGCAGGTTGCGCTGGCCAAGCGTATCGATGAAAAGCAGGGTGCCACCACCGCCGACCATGAAGCCCCCCATCATGCCAGCGATCTGAAGAGCATTCGCCCGGCTCAACGCACCAGCACGCAGACGTTCAGCGGCAAGGCCATCGGTCGCCGTGTCCTGCGTAGCACTTGCGCACATACCGATCGCCATGATGACGATCATCAGCAGCGCATTGCTTGAAACTGCAGGAATGAAAGCAAGCGCCATCATCGATAGCAGAAGAACCGACTGCATCGGAATGATCCAGCTGCGACGACGCCCTAACCGGAGGCTCCAGTGGTTGTCGACAAGTGGTGCCCAGAATATTTTGAGTATCCACGGAAGACCGGCCAGAGGAATGAATGCCAATATCTCAAGCGGTACACCATTCTGGCGCATGATGACAGGCAGCGCTTCCATAGCAAGCCCCATCGGCAAGCCTTGCGAGAAATAGAGCGCACCGATCAGAACCATGAGAAGCCTATCGTCTCGCGATTGCGACAAGGTGGTAACGGGGGAACCAAAATGAACCTCTGTCATGCTACCTACCACTTCGCTGCCAGCGTCAAGCCGTAGGATCGTCCCTGTGCGGCGACACCCATATCAGTTCCCGAGTAGCTGAAATAGTTTTTGAGATAGGTTTCATCGGTGAGGTTCTTGCCCCACAGCGTCGCGCTCCACCAGTCCTTCGCGATGCCTATATGTGCATCGACAATATGTGTCGGTTTCTGGCGATAGCCGTTGTCGGACGTGAAGGAATAGGAGCTTCTATAGGCATAATCGATCCCGGAATTGAGCAGCCAGCCATTCTGGAACGCATGTTTCCAACGCGCTCCGGCATTAAAACTGTGTTCGGGAGCGAAAGGCAGCGGATTGCCGGTATAATTTTGCCCCATCACCTCATCGACAAAATCGTCATATTCAGCGCGGGTGTAGCCATATCCGCCCGAAACAGACAGGGCGTCGGTAACAGCCCATGTGCCTTCAATTTCAAAGCCCTTTGACGTTGCCGCAGCAGCATTGCGATAAACGCGGGTGAAAGGCGTGGTATAGATGACAGCCTGCTGGTCCTTCCAGTCAATATAGAAGGCAGCGGCCGACAGCGTCACACGGCCATCGAGCACCGTTGCCTTCGCGCCGATCTCATAACTCGTCGTGGTTTCAGGATCATAACTGTTGGCGGAACCGTCCGCTTCGATATAGGGGCTGATGCCGCCTGCCTTATAGCCACGGCTGATTTTCGCATAGGCGATATTGCCTTCGGAAAAATGCCATGTCGCGCTGGCTTCCGGTGAAAAATTGGTGAAAGAGACATCCCCTTCGGCATAACCGGGATAGCCGAACATATAGGTGCCACTTGGTGAACTGATTTCCGAACTGGTGCGCTTGCGGTCATGGGTCAGCCGCGCACCAGCCGAAAGCTCCAATTGCGGCAGGACGTAATACGCCACTTCGCCAAAGGCGGAATAGGTATCCGCGCTCTGCTCGAAAACATCACGGCTCAACTGATCGCGTGGCAGCGACGCAAGGTCGAAATATTGCGTGCCATCGAATTTTTCATGCATATAGAAAAGCCCGCCGGTCCAGCGCAAAGGTCCGTTATCATTCGACGACAACCGTAGTTCCTGACTGAACTGGCGCTGCTTTTCCACCTGCCCCTGAACGATATTGGGTGTGGGCGTAAACTCGCCGTCGAGAAATTGTGAGAAATCATGCCCACGCACGGCGGTGATCGAGGTCAGTTCCATCCCGCCGAAATCATGATCGATACGAGCGGATATGCCACCGGATTTGACATCATTTTCCGGGTCAAAATCATGATCCGCCTTGCGATCATAAGCCAGATCAAGCGGCGCATACCAAAGACCGCCATCGCTGTTGTCGCGGGAGAAATCGGCAATAATCTTCAACTTTGTATTCTCATTCAGATCGCCCGCGACGCTAAAGCGCCCGGTGAAAGTGTCGAGATCACTGACATCATCCCCATTATAGATATTGGTCAGATAACCATTATTACCGGCCCATGCCGCAGCGCCACGTATGGCCAGACCCGTGCCCTCTATGGGTGTCTCAAAAGCGGCCTTGATGCGCTTTTCGCCATCGCTGCCATAGGTCGCCGAAATCTCAGCACCAGGCTTGTCACCGGGCAAACGGGAAAGCAGATTGACCGCCCCGCCGATCGTGTTTTTACCGTAGAGAATAGATTGCGACCCGCGCACAACTTCCACCCTCTCGAAATCATCGAGAAGCCCTGGAAAACCCAAAGGCCGGGCAATGAAGACATCATCAAGAAACAGACCGACAGCAGGCGATCTATCGACACCGCCGGCAATTCCCAGCGAGCCCACGCCGCGAATGGTCAGCGGCCCACCCTGCCCGTTGTAATTCACATTGGGAATACGAAACGCGGCGTCCTCAAGCGTCGTGACATTGCCGGGAGCCAGTTCATCCTGCGTAATCGCCGTCACTGAAACCGGCGTATCCTGCGCTTTCTCCTCGCGCCGTCTGGCAGTCACCACTATCTGTTCGAGAATAATGACACCATCCTTCTGCTGTTGTGCAGAAAGATCCTGCGACGCGGAGCTATCAACGCCGATAGCCAGTATCAGCCCCGCTGTCAGTCCATTCGACAGCAGAAATTGCGTGCGCTTCTTAATCATGACAATATGCCCCAAGTTTCATGGGCCTTGTTTGCTATAGCTTCAGGTGAAGGACAATCCCATCGGCTTTGGGGATCGCGTCAATGGCTTTGGGATTCGCGCAAGATTTCTGGAACGCCTACAGAGTACGGCGTTTTCCGATGACTTCGGTGGGTGAAACACCGAAACGCTTACGAAATTCGGTTGCAAAATGTGCCGGATGATAGCCCATCCCCTGCGCCACGCCGGATATCGAGGTTTCACCCGCTTCCAGAAGATGACGCGCTTCATCAAGACGTCTCGACTTGACGAAGGCGTAGACCGGCGTTCCGAAAAGATCGACAAACCCCGCGCCAAGCTTGCGGGCATTGGTCCCGACCATGCGTGCAAGATCGCCAACCGATGGCGGATTGGCGAGATCGGCAAGCAGGATGGAGCGGGCCGCATGGAAGCATTCGATGTCACGCGCCGTCCATCTTGCACGCCCCCTGCCCGCATGCGCATCCTCGTCCGGCAAAAGATGCGCGATGAGTTCAAGCGCCTTGCCCGCCATATATAAATTGCGCGCCTGTCCGCGAAGCGGGCATCCCAGCATCTGCCACGAAATCGCGCTGACGATGGCCGTAGCATTGCTTTGCGCCTTGCCTGCCGCAGCAGCAATGGCTGCAATCGTTTCAGACCCGAACCAGTTTTCCGCGCCATCAGGATCGATCTGAATGAAGATTGCGCTCAGCGAGCCGTCCGTCAAGGAACGATGCTCCGTCTCCATCGGCTTGTCGCTGCTGAAAACCGCCGCTTGCCCCTTGCACCAGATACTGTTTCCAAATTGCTGCTGATCGACTTCGACATGCCCTTCAATGACATTACCCAGCCAGATCCCCGGCTGCATGACCGAGCGCCATAAATCACCGCGTCTGACAGCCATGCTGTCTATCAGAACTTTCAATCCGGCAGTCTCGATGATTTCCAAAATCAGCACCCAACACGTTCGCGCGGGTTGACTTCATATTAGTTGATAATAAATGTCAACTTTTATCACATTGATGTCACACATGCCAAGCGGCTGAAAACGGGTCTGCTATCCGTTCAACCCTGTTTTTGCCAATTCAATTTCCGACTTGATTGAACTCGTAAAATACCGGCCGAGCCATACGCGCGGCATGTTGCGCATGACGAAATTACGCATATGAAAAGCGAATGCACTGCGAGGAATGAAAACCGATGCCATTTTTCGGCTGCGCGCATGAAGCCGTCCAATGATCGGGCGCAATCGCGCCTCATGCAGCGCCAAGGCCTCCGCTACATTCTTGTGCGATTGTAGGGCCTGCCCCAAGATTTCGGCGGATGCAAGCGCCATGCCCGCCCCCTGCCCCGAGACCAGCGTCAGGCAATGGGCCCCATCGCCCAGAAGCATCACCCGTCCCTTCGACCAGCGCGGCAGGTCGATCATGGTCAGGCTGTCAATCAGCAACGAGGCGCCGCTATCACGTGCATTCTGCAAAAGATTGCGCACTTCAGGGTGGCTCTTGCGGCTCACTTCAGCCAGCAGCCCGAAGCGATCTTCCGACTGCTCCAGTCCTGTCCTTTGATCCCGCCAGACATGCATGGCGGCAAGCCTGCCATCATGCAGCGCATAATATTCCGCCAGATGGCCCGGCTCGGCGTAAGAGAGGAAATCACTGTCAAAACTGCGCGGAGCGTCGACATCATAGACCGCAAAATAATAGCCGAGCGGCGCAAGACAGGCATTATCCGGCCCAAAGATTTTCTGGCGCATCGAAGAGCGGAAACCATCCGCGCCGATCAGAAGATCGGCTTTGATTTTGTCACCGCTTGCCAGCCCCGCGATCACGCCTTCATCACTGTTTTCAATCTCCACAACGCTTTCTCCGAAACGGATTGTTGCGGTATCGGGCAGCACCTCGCTCAGCGCGCGAACGAGATCATTGCGACGAATGGCGAGAAAAGGCAGATCGCGAATGAAATCGCGATAACGCAGCCGCAGCAATTCCTTGCCTCTGCTGTCCTTGTAGACATTCTCGTCAATCGTATACGCAGACGCCTGCAATCTATCGTGCAGGCCCATGCGCCCCGCCGTCTCGAACCCTAATCCCGAAAGGCCCAGCATATAGCCATTCTCGCGCAGGCTGGGCGCACGTTCCACAATAAGTGAGCGCCAGCCAGCCTTATCAAGCCACCATGCGGCTGAAAGCCCGGCCACGCCCGCACCAATAATAAGAGCAAGCGGTCTGGTCATGATGAAACTCCCGTCATAAATCGACGTTCCAGAAATCTGAGGATGAATGGCGTTAGCAACGCCAGCAGAAAGGCCATGCCAAAGCTGGCGGAATATCCCGCGCGCGCGGCAAGCATTGCCCCCGCATAGCCGAAAAGAGCGGCAGCCACAGCACTGGCGCTTTGAAACAAAGTGAAATCGACACCCGGCTGCTTTTCGGAAACGATATCCATCAACCGCGAATAAATCGCGACGAATCCGGCGGCCATAGTTGCCGCTTCGAGCATGAAAGCGCCGACGAGAACCGGCAGTTGCCGCACATGCACCATGACGATTGCCGCAACAAGGCAAAGCGTTGCGATATGCAGCATCGCGACAAGCAGCACAGCAGCTTTTGCGCCTTTGCGATGGACGATCAATCCGCCCATGGCCGCGCCCGCAACACCGGCGACAACCCCGCCAATACCGTTCAGCACGCCCAAAAGCGAAAGCGGTACCCCCGCATCGATCAAAAACGGTCCCGACAGCGATTGCGCCAGCCGTCCGCCCATCTCGAAAACAATGGCCATGCAAAGACCGATACGAATATCAAACCGGCGGAGTGCGTTTCTCAGCCCCGGCCGCTCCATTTCCGGCACGGTTTTACACCGGGCTTCCGGGGTAAGCGCCATCGGCAAACTCATGACCAGCAGGATAAGAGCAAGCAACACACAAGCGACAAACCAGCCCCACAGGGCGCTGGCGGTGACGAAAAGACCACTACCGAAAATCAGGCCGAGATAACCACCGCCAACCTGCGCAACGTTTCCGGCACCCCGCTTCCCCGCCGCTATCTGTTCGATGATATAAGCGTCACAGGCAATATCAACGGTCGCCGATGCAACGGCCATCAAAACCAAAAGCACCAGGATGGTTGTAAAACTGGTGGTTCCAGAAAATCCAAGACCGATAAGCAAGAGCGCTACGACGATTTCTCCGGTCATGACGATCAAGCGCGAACGTCGCCTGCCATCGGGCTGAATACGCAGCCTCTCCGTCCATGGTGACCATAGAAATTTCACACCCCAGACCAGCATGGCGAGCGAAACAAGGCCGATCCTGTCGAGCGCTACGTTCTCCGCCCGCAAAATGGCGGGAATGCCCATGAAGGTCAGCCCTCCGATAAGGCTTTGCGCGGTATAGATGCCGCCCGCCGCGATCAGCACGCGCGGCAGCGATGCGGTTGTAGCATTCGCCATGACTTCAGAAATCCTTGCGAAGCGTCAGGCCGAAAGTGCGCCCCTTACCGAGGGTGCCCAATTCATAAGGACCATTCACATAACCGGAAGTCTTGTAGCTCTTGTCGGCGATATTCTGCACATAGAGCTGCGCCTTGAAGCCAGACGCATTTGCGAAATCGAGACTTGCATCCACGGTAGCAAAACCGTCCTGACCCGTGCTGTTCGCCTCATCAAAATAGACTTTTGAGGCATAATTGACCGCACCATTGGCCGTCAGCGTTCCGTCCAGAATATCCTCGCTCAACACATAGGCCACGTTAACATGAGCGGTAATGTCTGGGGCATAGGGAACGCGGTTGCCGTCGTAGCTGACGCTTGTATAGGGATCGGTGAAATCGGTAAATTCCGAACGCCCGAATGCGGCGTTTCCGGTCAATGTCAGGCGCTGGGTTGCCCGCCATGTGCCTTCGATTTCGATGCCGGTGCTGGAAGCCTCACCCGCGTTGCGGATGAATTGCTGACCGATCATACCGACATAGATCTGCTTGTCTGTCGAGCGGATATGATAGAGCGAGGCTGAAACATCAACCGCGCCACCCAGCAGCGTCGATTTCACGCCTGCCTCAAAGTTCCAAGCGGATTCGGCTTCATAAGGGGCCGCATCAATGTCCGACGAAATGCTGTGGTTGAAGCCGCCCGGCTTGTAGCCACGCGACACCACACCGAAGAGACGAACGTCCGGCGCCACTTCGTAACCGATGGCCACCTTTGGCTGAAGGCTGGTGAAATGCGCCTTGTTGTCGAAATCGAAACCGTAGCCAGTCCCATATGTATCAGTGCGCTCGGCGTCGATGCGCGAACGGTCATAGGTTGCGCGCAGGCCGCCAGTGAGGTCAAGCCTGTCGGTCGCGTGCCACGTCAGTTCTCCGAATGCGGCAGCACTGTCACTGACGACATTGTTCTTCGCTTCGCCATAATAACCGACAATGCCGCTTTTGGTGCCAGTGAAATCGTCATGACTGTACCATAGTCCCGCGACACCGCTGAAAATGACGCTATCGTAGGACAGACGCACTTCTTGCGTGAACTGCTTGTCGTTCTGCGGCCAGAAATAGCGCGAACCGGCGCCGGACGAGAAATTGCGCATCACGTCGCTCTCCTGATAGGCGGAGATGCTGGAAAGCGTGAAATCGCCGAAACGATAATTCAACTGTCCCGAAAGATTGGTGACCTTGCGCTTCAGGGTCGGCAACTCACCATAGAGGCTGCTGTCGTAAATGCGGTCGTCAACATCCTGCTGGAAAGCATAGACCTCTTCATGCGAACGCAACCATTCACGCGAAAAGCTAAGTGACGCATCGAAATCACCACCCGTCGGCGCATAGCGCAGCGTGGCGCGGCCGAAACCATTATCAGATGTGTTGATATTGTCGTCGCCCGTCGCCCGGTCATCCATGTCGCCGGAGAAATGCTCGAATGTACCGGCATAATCGAGAAACAGAGTATCTTTCGAGAGAACCAGTGTACCGCCGATCTCGACAGAAGGTTCCTGCGCAGAAATATTCGTCTGCACATAGAAACGGTTGCGATTGTTCTTCTTCGTGATGATGTTGATAACGCCGCCATAGGCGTTGGCACCATAAAGCGTGCCCTGCGGCCCGCGCAAAAGCTCGACACGCTCCACATCCATCAAAGGTTGCGAGAAGGTCGACGGCAATTGCGGTGCACCATCAACATAGACTTGCACAGTTGGATTGAAATAATCCGGCGACGACTGGCCGCGAACGGTGAAATTGGAATAGATGCGGTTGCCGCGATTGGCGATGCTCAATCCCGGAAACACTTTCTGCAAATCCTCGACTGTTCGTATGCCGCGCTGCTCTAGCTGTTCGCCGGTGACGGCCGATACCGACCCGTCGATCTTATCAAGCGCCTGCTCACGCTTTGAAGCCGTGACAGTGATCGTATCGAGGACAATTCCCTTGTTTTCCTCGGCCTGAACGTAGCTCGCTCCCAGAGCCCACAGGCATACAGAACTTGCCAAAAGTATCTTTCGCATATCAAGCATGTCGACCCACACCGCACAATCGCATTAAAACTTGATAGCCATATTCCACTTATTCGACAGATGGGCTAACGTTTTCCGAACCACGATTGACGGAAACGGGACTAATTCTGCGAGCGCAACAAACACATGTCCTTGCCTGACACTTCAAATCCGCTTTCCACGCCAAAAAGCCAGACCATGCAGCCGGAAAGCTGGCGTGACGTCGTTGATGGCGAAATCGATCAGCTCGGCTGGCGCGCATACACGACAGTCGAGCAGCCCGACACGGATGTCACCGTCTTCATGATCGATGTGATGCCCACTCAGGACATGGTTTTTCACCCGGAAGGTCCGGCAACCTTCTCGCTCTCGGTCTTTCTCGATGGTGCGGGAACATTGTCGGTCGATGGCGCAACTCCTTTCGAGATCGCATCCGGTACTGCCGTGCTCTTTGCCTGCAAGCGCACCACCCGTGGTGAAAACCGCATCCAGGCAGGACGCCGCCTGCGTGTGGTCGACATTCGTTTCGAGCCGCCACTACTCGAAAAGCTGGGCGGCGTCTCACTGGCACAATTGGGTGGAGCAGTCCTGACCGAGCACAGCCTGCCGGAACAGGACATTTTTCTCGTCGGCTTCAAGGCTCCGCCTGAATTGATCGCAGCCGCGACCAGCCTTATACAATGCCGTTTCGAGGAAGGCCTTGCACGTCTTCTGCATCTTTACAGCAAATCTATCGAAGCGCTCAGCATCAGCATCGATGCAATGTCGCGTAATCGATCCGAAACACCGCTCAAACCATTAAGCGACGAGGAAATGCAGCGCTTAAACAATGCGCTGGAGCTGATTAAAAACCACTACAGCGACGACTGGACCATCCCCCGGCTGGCACGAGAGATCGGTCTGAACGAAAGGCGGCTGAAGGAAGGATTCCGCCTTACCATCGGGAGATCGGTCCATGCGCATTTGCGTGCTATCCGGCTTGAGGCGGCGGCAACGCTGCTTGCAGCAGGTTCAAGCGTCACCGAAGCCGCCTATACGGTCGGCTTTGACAATCTGAGCCATTTCAGCAAGATCTTTCGCGAGGAAAAGGGCGTGCTGCCAAGCAAATATATGCGCTGAAATTTTGCTTTCGAAAGGACCCATCCAGAAGCATCGTTATTTCAGCCGTACCTTTCAAACGGCGTTCACCGGCATGCACAATACCGCTTTATAGCTTGCATATTTGCGTCAAATGTTCGCTTGCCCACCCTGCATGAACAACTGCCAAGCCTGATCGAAATATCTCTCTTCCTCGGCTGTATCAGAGAAACGGCCCTCGCCAAGCATAGTGGAGATCAGCGGCTTGATCGACGTCGCGTAGAGAAGTTGCTCGGCGATAAATAACGGATCTCCTTTTGCAATAAGGTGATCGACCTGCGCTTCAACGATCAATGATGCGAACCTCGCCATAATCGGATCCTGTGCCACAGGTGTCGGCTGCACGCCTCCCAAACCCACGGCCTCGCCCAAGGCAACGCGATTGAGCGCGACCATCTGCGGTCGCAGATTAATTGCGAGCAGTGCGCGAGCATAAAGCCGGAGGCGCTCAAGCGACGTCCCTTCCCTTGCCATCAAGGCGTCAAGCTCGTCGAGAACCTGCGATTGCAATCCCTGCATCAATGCAGCGAAAAGAGCCGCTTTGGAAGGATAGCGGCGATAGATTGTATCCTTGCCCGCGTTACAAGCCAAAGCGACCTGCTCCATGGACGTTGCTGCAAATCCTTGAGAGGCAAATAATCCAGTTGCAGTGTCAAGGATACGGCGATTGAGCTCCTCAAGGGCCTGCCTTGAAGGTCGTCCACCTTTTGATCTGCCACGACCAGACTGCTGCCTCCCGGTAGAACCTGTTTCCGGCAAAGCCTCTTTGTCTGTCTTCTTAATTGAATGCGGGGCCATCGTCCTGCCTTTGACGGTTGGGGATCTGCCAATGGTCGATCTTCTTCCAGACTTTATATCGATGCAAAAACCAAACGCAACCGTACCGTTGCTAGCTTGCAACAAAAATAAATATGAGTACAACTGTCATAAATTATAACTGGACGTATTCGTCCCGTTTAGTTACAGCGATTTGAAACTGGTTATAAAGACAGGAAGTGTCGCAATGTCTATAAGGATACGAAGTCTCATTCTTCTCGGCACCAGCAGCCTTTTGACCCTTGCGAGTTCAGCGATTGCACAGGAAGCGGCAACGCAGCTTGAAACAATCGTGGTGGAAGGAGAGACCAGAGCCGACACACGAGATACTATTCTGCTTCAAAAGAGCCTATCCTCGACCAAAACCGATACAGCATTGCTGCAAACACCCCAGTCCGTATCGACAATCACGCGGCGACAGCTGGATGATCAAAATCCGCAAACGGTCAGTGAAGCCCTGCGTTATACTGCCGGTGTGCTTTCTGACAGGGATTCCAACACGCGCTATGATTCCATCTTTCTTCGCGGATTTGGCAGCTTCGGAACCACCACCAATTACGTGAGCTATCTCGACGGCCTGAAACTCCCGCGCGGACAGGCATTCGCTCAAACATCCATTGATCCATTTTTGCTTGATCGTATCGATGTGTTGAAGGGACCTTCAGCCCTTCTTTATGGACAAATCAGCCCCGGTGGACTGGTCAACCAGATCAGCAGGCTTCCCTCTGCACAGCCTTATAATGAGGTTCGTATTCAGGGCGGAACTGATAGCCGGGTCCAAACTGGGCTGACTTCGCGAGGAGCACTTAGCGAAGATGGCAGCCTGCAATATGGGATCAGTATGATCGGTCGGCGCGCCGAAACCCGCTACGACGATGTGGATGAAAAGCGGTTTGGCATCGCCCCTTCCCTTAGATGGCAACCCGATGCTGATACGAGCCTGACCATCTCGGGATATTATCAGAAAGACCCGGAAGGCGGATACTTCAACTCACTTTATCCGCGTTTTCTCGCTCCCCTTGACTATCGCCACTATCTGGATCGCAAGCTGAATATTGGCGATCCAAATTTCGATTCTTTCACGAGGGAGCAATATGGCATTGGCTATAGTTTTGAACATCGCTTCAACGATACAGTGGCAGTACGGTCGAAGCTGAGATATTCCCACGTCGACACTGATTTTCAGTCTCTCCAGATGATGGGCGCTATTGACACAAACGGATTGATACCGCGTCAGGCACTGCGCTCGATTGAAGACGTCCACGGGATTTCATTCGATAATCAGATGCAGTTCGACTTCGATACAGGTGCACTGCAGCATAAAGTTCTTGCTGGTATAGACTATCAGAATTCAAAGAGTGACTGGGAATACCGTTTTGGATTAGCACCGTCGCTGGATGTTACAAAACCCGTTTACGGTCAGCCAATCGGACCGCTGGCCACCATTATCGACAGCGGCCAAAAGCTCAAGCAGACAGGCATATATGTTCAGGATCAACTGAACTTCGGTGGCTTCCACGCAGTATTGGGCATTCGTCACGACTGGACCGAACAGAACACCGATAACCGTCTGGCAGGAACCTATTCGGATCAGTCAAGTGAAGCGACGAGCTATAGAGCGGGTCTGCTTTATCTCTTCGAGAACGGCCTTGCGCCTTATGTAAGCTATTCAACATCGTTCGAGCCGGTCATTGGCGTTGATGCCAGCGGCGCACCATTCATCCCCAGCAAGGCGCAGCAATATGAAGTCGGCCTCAAATACCAGCCCACAGGTCTTGATGCCTTGTTTACCTTTTCGGCATTCGACATCCGACAGAGAAATGCGCTTGTTCCCGATACGATCGGCTTCAGCGTTCAGGAAGGTGAAATTCGCTCCCGTGGGTTGGAATTCGAAGCCAGAGGCAACCTTACAGCCAATCTCGAACTAATCGCAGCTCTCACCATGCTCGACACGAAAGTGACAGAGACGGCGGTTGCTGCCAATACCGACAAGCGTCCGCAGGCGGTGCCGGAGTATTTTGGTTCGATCTGGGCCAATTATACCTTCCTTGGCGGAGCGCTCGAAGGGCTATCGGTTGGCGGCGGCGTCCGCTTCGTCGGATCAAGTTATGCCGACAATGCCAATACGGAGAAAGCGGACGGCTATATGTTGATTGACGCCGCCTTGCGCTACGATTTCGGCGTAAAGACACCTAGCCTGAAAGGCCTAGAAGGAACACTCAATGTCACCAACCTGTTCGACAAGGGTTACTATTCCAGTTGCAGTTCTGATTTTTACTGTCAGTTCGGCAATGGTCGTCAGGTGCTGGCAGGATTGAATTATAAATGGTGAAGATCGACAGGCGAACATTTTGCGCGGGCCTCGTCCTGAGTCCCTTGACGGGCATTTCGCCTGCCAGTTCCGCCGCATTAAGCACTGTTACCGATATGACAGGTCGTAAGGTCCAGATACCTGCACAGCCGAAACGCATCGTTCTTCTGGAAGCACGTGACATTGTCACCATGGCATTGCTGCACCCAAATCCAGCCGCGCTGATCGTCGGATGGGCCGCAACAGATCGCATCGATAGCAATATCTTGCTCAAACAGTTGCAAGGAAATCAGAAAATTGAAATCGTCGGCAAACAGACGCCGGATACGATTTCAATCGAAGGGTTGATCAGCCTGTCTCCAGATCTGGTGGTAGCGAACCTTTTCATGGCGCCACAGGGGGAGAAGGACCTTTTGGTTGAGCGTCTGAAAAATGCAGGCATAGCCGTGATCTTCAGCGAACAGATTAGCAATAGCAATGAGGGACAGCCAGCAAAGCACAGTATTATCGAGAGTTTCCGTGACCACGTGCGAATGTGGGGTAAAATTCTGGATGCAGAGACAAGGGCCGCAGATTACATCGGATTGTTCGATAAGCATTTGAACCGGATCGAGCGCCGTTTGGCAGATGCGACACCGGTCACGACTTATCTGGAAGTTCAATCAACCACGGATGATTGCTGCTGGGCTGCCGGAAAGCAGGTCTGGGGAGAGTTGCTCACGCTTGGCGGTGGACAAACACTGCCCGGCGTGACCGCCCCTTGGTATCAGAAACTTCAACTCGAGTATCTGCTATCGACACCATTCGATGCCTATATTGCTTCGGGAGGCGGTTGGAGTTCCGGCGGACGCCCCGCTATCGGAACAGGGATCGATCACGTTAAAGGCCGCGAAGGATTGAAGCGGCTGACACAACGAACTGGCTTCGGGCAACTTGCAAGCGTTCGCAACGGTCGCGTTCACGGCATATGGACGGGGCTCATTTCGGTGCCACCGCTCAACATTATCTTCATTGAACTGGTTGCCAAATGGCTGCACCCCGGTCTCTGTGCGGACATTGATCCCGACGCAACCCTTTCCGAGATCAACCGGCGATTTTTTAAAACGCCTCTTGGCGGACCATTGTGGGTTTCGTTGCAGGACTAAACGATGAAAACCGAACTCTCTCAAAAACGCCTATTCAAAGCGGCAGCAACCATCGAGTTTCCCAAAATCCAGCATTTTCTGGAACCGATCCTAACCTCAATCTCGACGCACGATATGACTGTTACCCCACATGGTGACAATCATCTGGTCATATCTGTATTCGGCACAGCAGAAATCAAGGTCCAACCGGGCCAGCTTCTTCTTTCCATCGAAACCACCAACAAGCATGCACTCAATCGTCTGAAACATGCGCTGGTCGGTCCAATATCTTTCATCGCCGCCAGTGAAAAACTCGATATTCAATGGCTCGGCGATGAAACGGGCTTCACGCCCCTGGAAGATCTGCGCGTACTTCGAGTCAAAGCTATTTCCCAGCTTACCCCACGCATGCGTCGGATCGTTTTTCAGGGAGACGACCTTGCTCGCTTTGATCGCGATGATCAGCTTCATTGTCGATTGATTTTCCAGCCGAAGAATACCCACTCACCGGAATGGCCGGTTCTCGATGAAGCTGGCCATATTGTGTGGCCAAAACAACAAAAGCTGGATACGCGCGTCTATACCATCCGTGCAATTAATCCGGCCTGCGGTGAAATTACGATCGACTTTGCATTGCATGAAAGCGCTGGACCAGCGACACGATGGGCATTAACCGCGTCCACGGGTGATATTGTCGGCATCGTTGGCCCAGCCGCTGGCGGACCAACGCCTGCTAAATTTTATGTCCTGGCCGGAGATGAGACAGCGATGCCGGGTATCGCGCGGATTCTCGAAAGTATCGATAGAAATGCGATCGGCATTGCCTTTATAGAAGTCGACAGCCCATCAGAAATGCAGCCGCTTGTGAAACCGCCAAAAATCGAAATGCAGTGGCTTTATCGCCACGGCGCGCCCGCAGGAACGATGATGCTTCTTCCTGAAGCTATTCGATCCGTTTCCTGGCCGCACAATCTGAATGATGTATTTTTCTGGGGTGGCTGCGAGCATAAGGCATTCCGTGAAATTCATCGAATCCTTCGGCAAAATGTAAAACTGCCCAGCGAACGCCAGGTGCTATATTCGTACTGGCACAAGGCACTCAGCGAGGAACAAATCATTGCGGTTGGCGCAGAAGCTTATCTGCCGGATTCGTAATGGACCGTAGTTTGTCGTGCTTTATCGCAGGTTCAAGGAGAGGGCTCGCAACACCCGATTCCTGTCGTTGGCCGAACGCGAAATGCCGAAGCTGGCGGTGTAAGCACCCATTGATGGCAACACCTAAATAACACAACCTATTGTCTCGTCTCCGTATGCGGAGGACCTATTTTTCTAGGGAATATTATTACGCCTGCATAACCTGCCCGCATGCATTCGTATTTTATTACAAAACTCTAATTCTGATATTTCGGAATAGCCAATTTCGGGATAAAGTTGCCCGCAACTTGGAGCTGCATCCGTGCGATATATTTCTCGAGAATTGGTTCAAATCCCAGAGATCCTTACCTCCCCCGAGGTCAACAGGCTACGTAAGGAGTTGGCGAGGTATGCGGCTAACACTGACGGACTATCGAAACAGCAACGAGCGCCAGTCAACCAAACCATTTTCGCGGATTCCAGTTTACTAAGCGGGCTCAACGAGCTGTTTGAAGGACGGTGCGGATACTGCGAACGACGTGTCGAGACACATAGCCGCCCACCCCTGGAACACCATCGCCCATTTGGGCTTGCACAGGGCAAGGACGGTCGTACAGATCAGTCGCACTATAGCTGGCTCGCTTATGAATGGGATAACATGGTGGCGGCCTGCCAGGATTGCCGCAAGCGAAAGCAGAACCTCTTTTACATTGATGGAACCCGCGGCCCTATTAACGCAACGATCGCCGAATTGCGCTTAGCAGAAAACTCGCTGCTTCTTGATCCTTGCTTCGACGATCCAGCCAAACATCTCCGCTTTGGTTCCGACGGTACGGTCGATCATCTGAGCACAAAGGGACAGGAGACAATATCGCTCCTTTCACTTAATCGCCGTGAACTCATCGATGCGCGCCACCGCGCCTTGCGAGAGACGGTCGATCGACTGGTAGACCCACCCCAAGGATTGTTTGCAGTCTCGACCGGTTTGCACGAAGGCTGGGCATCCTTTATGTTGCCGAATAGCAGCCATCCAGGTGCAACTGCGCTTGCACTGCTGCAGTCTGCTTCAGACCAAGGTCGAAGCTTTGAGAATCTCAGCCAAATGCTGAACGAGCTTAGTGAGATGGATCCACTTGGCCGTCGCGACTTCTTCTACTCGCTGCTTGAGGGGAAAGCGACAGAAGCATCGATGATCGAAGAGTCGTTTTCTCTGCCGCCATTCAGACGACTGCCGGGCCTCGCGGAGATGCCCGCCGCGAAAGCGACCATCACTACTGTCAGCATTCGTAACTTCAAAGGACTAAGTTCGATCGACTTTCGGCTTCCCGATACTGTTCCGTCAATGGAAGCTGTGCCCTGTATGATCTTGCTTGGGGAGAATGCCACCGGGAAAAGTAGTGTTCTTGAAGCGATTGCGCTTACCCTTCTTGGTACTGTCGAGACGGAAGCCCTTGACCGGCTTATTCCCGGTGAGGATGTAAATCCAGGCGGTCTCATCAACAGGCCCGACCTCAGTCAGCGGGATGATCTTTCGCATGATCCCCTTGAGGTAAGAGTCGGCTTTTTTGGCGGTCAAATGTTCTCCACACTGACAGCCAGAAGTTCAAGCGCAACTTTCGATGGAACGGCAGAGCCCTCCAAGATTGTGCTGGCATATGGTCCAAGGCGTTATTTTTCGAATAAGAAGACCCGCCGTTTTCGGGCACCTGCGTATCGCGCGCGATCGCTGTTCGATGCAATGGCGACAATCGCCAATCCAGCCGACTGGCTGCTGACTTGCGAGGACGCCAAATTCGAGCCGGCCGTCCGGGCACTACGTGAAATTTTGATGCTCGAGGCAAACGATTATTTTGCGCGCGAGGATGGGCATATTGTCATCCAAACTTCAGGCGGGCGCACACGCCTTGAGGAAATGTCGGTCGGATACAAGTCGATCATCGCGATGGCGACCGACATCATCCGCGAGCTTCTACGTTTTTACGACAACCTCGAATATGCAAGCGCGACGGTTTTGATCGACGAAATCGAGACCCACCTTCATCCGCGTTGGAAGATGCGTATTATGTCTTGCCTTCGCCGCGCATTTCCGCAGGTGCAGTTCATAGTCACTACCCACGACCCATTGTGCCTGCGGGGCATGCACGATGGCGAGGTTTTCGTCCTGCACCGGTCGGGTAGTGACCAGCGGATCGAAAAACTTGAGAACTTGCCGACAATCAAAGGAATGCGAGCGGAGCAGCTTCTAACATCCGAGTTCTTTGGGCTCGGATCGACCGACCCGGAAACGGATGCAAAACTTGCCCTGTATCACGAACTCACTTCCCGGCAGGACAACCTTAACGACCGCGAAAAGGAGGAGTTGAAACGGCTCAAGCGCGATCTTGATCGAAACCTAGTCGTTGGTGACACACCGATCGAGCAGGCATTGGTGGATGTTTTGCGACAGGCCGAGTTCGAGACTCGCACAGAGCCAAGCAAGACCGCGTTACCGAAGCGGGCGTCAATTCTGTCTAACGCACTGCAACGACTGACGAGCGACTTCGTGTCGCCTCAGGAAACCCGCGCCAAGGTCGGATCACCGAACACCGTGCAAGACGGAAACGACGGAACGGCGGAGGCGTAATATGATCCGCGTCGATCGTGATGGCAACGTGCCGGCACGGCTTGATTTAAATGATGAAACGAGCTCGGCCTCAGTCGAGCGCCAGAAGATTATTGACGGGCTGGTGGGCGGAAAACCGGCGGAGGGCACCAAGTTTTCCGCTTATTCGGACAACACAGTGCGCGATGCACTGCAGGACCTTTTCCATAACAAATGCGCGTACTGTGAAAGCAAAATCGCTGGTTCTCAGGATACTGACATCGAGCACTACAGACCGAAAGGACGGGTTACGGACGCGATTAACAGCGGCGTCGATCACCCAGGTTACTGGTGGCTGGCTATGGACTGGAGTAACCTTGTGCTCGCTTGCATGCATTGCAACCAGCGCCGTCGTCAGCTGATCTACACACCTGGAATGACAGAAGAGCAGATCGTTACTTTGATCGAGTCCAACAAGACCGTCACGGTTGGCAAGCTCGATGCGTTTCCTACAGCGAATTCGACATGGGTCACCGACTACATGCAGGACATCGAAACGGAGCAACCACTGCTGATCGATCCGACGAGGGTTGATCCCGAAGTACACCTCGATTGGATTGTGAATGAAAACCTTTCAACTGTTCGCGCTCGTGACGGCAGTTGCATCGGCCAAACGTCAATCGATATTTACGCCCTGAACCGACGCCGCCTAACCGAAGACAGGATGTCGAAACTCCTTTTCTTACAGTGGACTGGTAACCGGGCTTTGGAAGAGTTGAATTCAGCGGTCAACGAGGAGGATGACACAATTGCCAACATTCGAGAGAAATCGGCTCTCGACTACCTCGACATCGTGCGACTTCACTGCGCTCCCGATCAGCCATATGCAGGGATGGCGCGAGCCTATCTCGCCCATCTAGCTACGAAGATCTCCGCTATACAGGGCGCCTGACTATAGTTGGATACGCCTTCCATACAAGTGAAACGCTAACAAAAAAAGAGCCTGATCCGTGCCGTCGCTCGGGTTAACGCAAGTCTTGGTTGTCGGATAGATTCTTAAAAAGAACTTGCATGTCTGATTTTCAGACATTATCTTGTTACCAGGTCCTAGTTTGCGACGGGAGTTGTAGGTGTCGACGACGACAGCAATGCCAAGCACTCAAACATTTCCGGCAGCATCTGTTGAGGCGACTCTTCGCGCTGATCTGGTTGACACAATCAAAAATCAGGCAGCGATGCGCGGTATTGCGCTTCCGTCTTCCGTTTCAGCTATTTCGAGCATGACAATTCACGTGGACTCGCTGATTGCGGTATCAATCTTGTGCAACGTTGAACCGACGATCGGTTTCGAATTGCCGGACAAGGTTGTAAAGTCCGGGGGATATTCCTCTGTAGACGAAGCAATTCAGCATCTACTGCCGAAGATCGAGTCTCGATGGAAAAAACACAAGGGGATCAAGGTATGAGTGGTTCCGCAGCATCACACTCCCAAGATGATATTGAGCGGAAACGCCTAGGCGAACGCTTGCGTGAAGCCCGGAAGTATCTTGGGCTGAAGCAAGACGAAGTTGCTCAGTATCTCAAAATCCCTCGAACAGCGTTGACGGATATTGAGAATGGCCAACGCAAGGTCGAAGCAATTGAGTTGAGTCGCCTGGCGAAGCTCTACCGCCAACCAGTTGGCTTTTTCACTGGCGACGATAAGGGCACATCGGATTTGCCTGCCGATGTCGCGCATTTAGCGCGCCGCGCTGCCGATCTATCAACCCAGGACCGTGCCGAACTTGGGAAATTCGCTGAATACCTTCGTTCTCGAGCGAGTAGGTGACAAGGGATGGTCGCGCAAAATTATGCTGGAGCAGTAAGGGCCGGCACACTCGCGGCTGCGCGAATCCACCGCGATTTGACCTTGCGAGAGACTATTGAGGCCCGCGGCGGAAACGTTGATGTTTTCAAGGCAATCCATGAACTGGACGTGCCACTTCTACTTCGCCCTCTCAAGGGCCTATTAGGCGCGTTCCTAAACGCGCCATCGCCAGGCATTCTGGTCACAACGGAACGCCCGATGAGTATCCAGCGTTTCACTGCCGCTCATGAGCTCGGTCACTATATTTTACAACATGAGCCGAGCTTGGACGATGACAGCATGCTTCGCCGTATGCCTGTTAACGCGCAACCTGCCTCCGACATGCAGGAAGTCGAAGCAGATGCCTTCGCAACAGCATTCATGTTTCCGACTTGGCTCTTGGGCTGGCACATGACACGGCAGAGATGGACTGTCAGTGACTTGCGGCGCCCCAGTACCGTCTACCAATTGGCGCTTCGATTAGGCGCCAGCTATGAAGCGACTTGCTGGACTCTCGTGCGCAACACTCTAATCGACCGGAAACAAGCACGAGAACTTCTCCTTACCAAACCACGTCAACTGAAGGCTAATCTCCTCGGCCAATATGAGCCGGCCAACTACAGGGGAGACGTCTGGCTACTTACTGCACGCGACGCTGATACACGGCTAGATGGAAGCCGAAACGACCACTTTGTCCTGCGTTTGGAGGAGCATAGCGGAGGAGGCTATCTTTGGGACATGGATCAACTTAGTGCCAGCGGCTTTGCTATCGTCCGCGAGGAACTGGAGTCGGGTGACGATGGAATTGGCGGCCCGGTAATTCGCCGAGTTACGGCGCAGCCCACTTCCTCGTACCGGGGAAAAATGGCGCTTGAAGAACGGCGCCTCTGGGACCCCGATGAGGAGCCGCTGCGTTCGCTTGAGGTCGACTTTGATCTCACTGGCCCCGAAGAAGAAGGCCTCTCGCGAGCAGAGCGCCGTGATTTGCTCGAGGCCGCATGAGCAGCATAGTAGTTCTAAAAGATCTCCGTCCGCTATTCGGCCCAGCGCGCAACCAGGGCTCTCGACCAACATGCCTCGCCTTTGCTGCGAGTGATACCCATGCAGCTCTTCGCGGACCGTGGGCTCCACTATCGTGCGAGTATCTATTCTACCACGCACAACGTCGCACAAGTCGATCGCCGACGCAGGGTGCGCTGCCTACTGCAATTCTGGCGGCTTTGAGAGAAAATGGGCAGCCCGAAGAAAATAGATGGCCTTACCAACCTACTGTGTCGAGTGATGAGGCCTCGTGGCAGCCTCCGGCTGGTATCTCACCTGTTTACGGTCGAAATGGTCGCGGGAAAAAGGCGTCGATTGACGATGTTATCGAGCAGATAGATCGAGGCGTACCGGCGATCCTCTTGATGACGACCTCGCGATCATTCTTTCGCCCTACCAGCGAGGGTGTCGTAGCAGCAGCCAAAGATGAACAGCCCGAACCTAACCGTCGCCATGCAGTAATCGCTGCTGCTCACGGCCTTGTCGATAATAAACGCTCCGTTCTCGTGCGAAATAGCTGGGGACCACGCTGGGGTAAATCAGGCTACGCATGGCTCACGGAAGATTTTCTCGTACCCCGCCTCAAAGGAATTTTCGAATTATTGGAGGACTTGGATGTATCTAGCAGTTCCGCCGCAGCCTGATTGCGTAACGGCATGGCGCGAGGCCGTCCGTTTGGTCGATGCGAACCACGGTCACGAGGCACATAACGTGATCATTGATGTGGCAAACCCAGTAGCTGGTGCAGATCGCAGCGACCGTAGGGTCGAAGTAGTCAACAGCTTTCTCGAAAAGCACGAGAAAGCTGTTGACGCGGTCGCCAATACAATTTTCCCGCAAGCCCTTTATGAAGGCTTCGGTTATCCGGGGTTTTTCAAAGTTTTTGACGAGAAAGTGCTCTCCAAGGTCCGCAAAAACGATCGCTGGTCTGGCTATTATTTTGAGCGAATGACCCATCTCCCAGGTGGAAGTGACAACTTACCAAATCCACTCCAGGACATCGTAAGACGAATCCGCGACCCTAATGTAACGGCTTTGAACAAGTTTGAACTATCCATCTACGATCCACTGCGCGACGTCGATGACTCTCCTTATGGTGGCCAGTGCTTGAGTTTCTTGAGTTTCAAGCTTGCGCCAACAGCCGGTCGGCGGAAACTCAACCTCACAGTGATCTATCGCAATCACTATTATATTGAAAAGCTTCTCGGGAATCTCGTGGGACTTGGTCGGCTGATGAATTTCGTTGCCCGAGAAGGGAACGTCGACCTCGGCAGTCTAACCGTGATCTCAACCCATGCCGTCATTGACCAGCCGGGAAAGGCAACCAAACGAACAGATATTGAAAAGCTTCTTACCGACTTTGATGCAGCGGCTACGGTCAACAAAGTGGCTTGAATTTAGAATGGCAGCTCTAACGTCCGGGCCGGTCCGCCGCCCGCCGCAATGCCGTAGATCTTGCGTAAGCCAGCAACAAAATCAGTCTGCCCTCCGTAGCTGGGATGGCGCACTGTGGACACGGGCACGCCGACACCATCCAACGCGAGACCAGCATCGCGACCGATAGCGACGATTCTCCTTGGTCGAACCATCGAAATAAGCGCCATCAAAAACGGCCAGGCAATGTCGCGCTCCTTGCGGGTGTGGCATCGGTTTGAGAAGGGGTCTCCAGCCTCGTAAGGATGCAGCGGGAACACATTCCAAAGCACAGCCGGCTCGTCGATCATCGACAACATATTCCATACGACGGCTGCCGTTCGCTCAGCAACGATAGGACCTATCGTTGCCCGTTCCAGCTTAACCCCGCCAAGCAGACGAGAAGCATCACCAAGATGCACCTCATCTGTCAGTGGGACGCCGGTACGCCTTCCTCCTCGGTAGCCAAGGTCCCGAGCAATCCAGATCGTATCGACATGCGATTCAATAGCTGCCTCAAGGCCACGCTCGAAATTATCACGGCGGATCTGCGCTGCGTCAGATCGATCATGTGTCGGGCAACATTCGCGATATGGGTTGAACACGTTGGCGAGTTCGAGCTCGGCAAGCGAAGCGGTGAATGACTTGGGGGTGATCACGGTAGCTCCTCGATCCTGAGGCGTCTTTGCGCAGTATCTATATGTAACAGCCCCCGGCGGTGCTCGCGCAGAAACCGGAATGCTGCATATCCCTGAAGGATTGCGTCCTCCCACAGCCACAGCGGGACCGTCTCTACCTCGTAACCGCCGACAAACTGCCGGATGTTTTTGAGGAGATCGAATGGCAGATCTCCCGCGCCCATGCCAGAGAAAAGATTGAGATTCACAGCTTGGCCGAAAATCCAGGTCGTAACTCCTTCCTCAATCAGGATAGCGCGGGCACCATCCTGTGCCTCGTCAATCCTGGCTGTACTCTTCCTCTTCAGTCTAAAAAGAGCGCGAATGACTGGAGACCAACCAAGGGTGGCCACATAGGCATAATGGAAGACGTCATGGAACCGGTAGTCATCCGGAGTCATTGCATTGTCGGTGAGACGATCGCCGATATTCAATCCGTTACAGCGCTGGAAAACAAAGCGCCGTGCGCCGACGTCACGCTCAAAGATTTCCACCCTCAAGTCGCGAGGAAGTTGCTCTTCCGCAACGGCGTGACTGTCGAGGAGCTCCGGATGCACTCGCTCCAAGGGCCAACGGTCGTCAATCTTTGCGAGATTCTTGATCGCAGCTGCTTCTAGGGTCGTTCCGGATTCATTGGCAGCCTGGACAAGATGCCCCGTCACGGCTCTCAGGCGCGATACGAGCGTTTGCCTGTCACCGAGGAGGCGTCCTGCTTCGTGATCTGCCATTAAGCCTCCGACCGCTCCAGCCAGTTGGAGCAATGTCCGTTCGAATGCAGGCGTCGGCTGCGTACGGCGTGGCATGACCGCAGGCTGGATGGAAGAAAAGGTTAATGGACGTTGCCCCGAGTCAACATGGCTGACGATGTCGGCAAGGGCGATGTTTGCTCGGTCGGCAACGATCGTCAGATACCACAGGACGTCACCGAGTTCCTCTGCGACGGCACTCGCGTATCCCATGTACGAAGTGCGGTCACGCTGTTTTTTCTTCACTTCGCTTAGGAGACTGCCGGTCTCTCCAAACAAGCCGAGCAGTGGAAAAGTCATTGAGCCGCCATCACTACGTTGGTCGGTCCTTGATGCTTTCAGGGCGTATTCGTCGACCGACAGTGGCATGAAAGTTTCAGTCATGATCTTCGCTTCCTGCGTCTGTCGCTGATCGATTCCGGTGGGACGGCAAAGCCGTAGGCATCAAGCGCGCGCAGAACAACCATGCGCAGCGGTTCGCGCGTTTCAGCCGAACGAATATCCAGCTCCCGCTTCGTCGAAGCGGGGATCAAGACCTGCAGATATTCTTCCTGTTCTTCTTCAGAAGCAACCTCTGGATGTTTCATAAAATCATGATACTATGATTTCACTAAAGCATGCAATCATGAGATAGCAGGCTCGCTTGGAAATAATGGGAGGACATTGGTGTCAGATCGGGCGTTATTTCTGCATTTAACCGACGCGCATTTGATGGCTTCGGGAAATCCCCTGCCCCGAGACGACCACAAGGTGAATATCCCCGGTATCACGCAAGAGACCCGCGAGGCCGCGCTTGAGTTTATGCTGAGCCGTCTTGCAGAAAGGCTGAAAAAAGAGGCCCTCGAGCTAGATGGCGTATTGTTCTCGGGCGACGCTCAGGACAAGGGCGAAGCAGGTGGGCACAGGATTCTGTTTGAGCTGCTGATAAAGCACTTGGCTGACGTGGGCATTACGCCGGCAAATATCGTTGCTGTGCCTGGCAATCACGATGTTCTGCAAGATTCGCTGCCAAGCTCGTCTGAGCGATACACGCAATTTGTTGAAACCTGGCGCACGCACGATTGCGTCACACCTTGGATCGACGGGATCGACAGCGCCCCAACCGACGGCGGCTCTCATGCCCTTGTCGCCAAAGACTGCAAATGGGCGGTATATCCAATCAACACAAGCAACTGGTCGCAGGTGAGCTCTATCCTACCCGCCCCGTTGTCCGATGTATGGGACAAGATTCCGGCGCTCCTGTCCGACGGAGACCAAAATCTCGCAACGGTACTGCGAAAGCAACTGAACGGCTTGGCGCGATACGATATGGCGAGGGTGTCCAGCGCTCAATTGGAAGCGTTACGCCATCAAATAGAGGCCACAGAAAAACCGGCAGCCGGAAAACAGCTCCGCGTCGCCCTGCTTCATCATCACCTTCGCGCGCCATCTTTGCGAGAAGAGCTGAAACCATTCGCTGATATGTCGAACCTCGAACAACTTCGCGGCTTCCTGCGTGATCGGCGCATTGCCATCGTTATCCATGGCCACAAACATGAACACGCTGCTCAATATGAGCACCTTTATGAGCAAGATTCCGAAGCGCATTGGAAAACTCTGGTCATCTCAGGTTCCACTTTCGAAGCGGGGAGAGAGACAGATGCGGCCCGTCTGATTTCGATTTCTGGAATGCCCTTTAATCCAACAATTGCGATCGAGCCGTTACCGTTGCCTCGAGCCGGCGTCGATATGAAGCCGGCCCCCCTCCTCATCAAGCGGATATGGAGCGACGAACCTTTACCGAATGCGCCCGTCGTCATACAGGGCAAAGATATCGACGAGGTATATAACCGAGCGTGTGAGGCTGCAGCCACAGAGGCTAAGGAGGGGACGCTGATCGTACACTTGGACCTTCCAGCTTCTTCCCCAGGCTCGCTTCCTCTACCAAATGATTACCCGATTGCGGAACCCTTGAACGAAAAGGAACGTCGGGATTGGCTGAAGGAACTTGTTGCATGGTGGCAATTGGATCGATCAGGGCTTGATCACCGAATCCCTTACGTGCATGGTGGCCGGCTCCGTCGTTTCGGAGGAAAAATTGATCAGATAGCCCGGGTAAAAAATCTCCTTCGTGAAAAAGCTAGCACACGCGCGGTTGCCGTGTTGGTTGATCCATTCCGAGATTTCACCATTGATGGAAAGGGAGAGGAATTCGCCTCCTTCTGCCTCGTTGAGTTTAAGCGACGCAATGGTTCTGGCGGGAGGCAAGAGCTTGATGCGATTGCGTTCTATCGTGCTCAGGAGTTCGCCCGGTGGTGGCCAATCAATGTCGCCGAGCTTCGATTTCTACAATGGGAGATATGTGGGGAACTGGGTTTTACCCCCGGCCGCATCACGACCATATCCGCCGACGCTAGAACCCAATCTCGCACCCCGACACAGGTTGCGATGCCCATCATCGACCGATGGCTTGATCAGGCGCCGGAACGCATCCACCTTCTAGCCATTTCACTTGGGCATAGGACGATCGATGGAGCATCGCAGTCGGAAGCGGTGTTAGGATGGGAAAGAACACTGGACGATCTTCAAAACGCCGCTAGCGTTTACAATCCTGACGGGGTCCCCACTGCGATCGAAGGCCTCCAGCTTCTGGCGACATACTTGCGTGTTGGTAACGATGGAGACGTCCAGATCGACGAGGCCGTCGCACTGATTGAAGATTTGGCCAACAGAAACCGAACCTTCGAGCGTGGCTCGAAAGATAAGTCCGATTTCGACAGCTGGTCACCCGCAGTGATGCGCGCCGTTCAAAAACTTCGAAAGTTTACGGCATCTCGTCTTGAGCAGCCGAAGAAGGGTTAATACTTTCAAGCTGCGAAATATTTCGTTCAGTGTATCCACAAGCCTGGAAGAACGAAGCGATGTTTGGGTGATCGATATTGTTTAGCACGCCTGGACGGCGCCTGCCGAAATGTTGGTATACCGCCGCGGCTAAATCGCTTTCCTCTAACTTGTTCATCTCTAGGGAAAGCTCCGTATCGGTCAGTATCGGCTCCAGCCATTTCAATCGAAGAATCTTTAAAGATTCCCGCAGGAACTCGTCGTTGATCCTGTCGAGATCGGGAATTTGGCTTTCCGGCTCACGTCGCACATCAGCCTCGGAAGCAAACCATTGCTGCAGCGTCTGCTCGAGGTCAGCCCACTTTACCGAGAGAGGCAGTCGCCGAATGCCGAAATCATAAGGTGATATGCCGTGGAACTTCGAGACGATAGCTGGGGCGGCTTTGAAATGCCGTTCATAGAGATGAAACGATGCTGCGAAAAACGTGGCCGTCCCGACTTGGGTATTAGTCCAACCGGCCAAGAGCTCGTGCAAGATGCTCCATTCGAAAGCGTTCGCTCCGGAAAAACCCCACATCGCATCATTGCTGCGGATTGCGATGCTCATATTCAGCCGCCCGTCACGAATAAGCCATCCAATCCAGTTGTTGCAGGGAATGTCGAGACTCGCAGCGTAGTCAAGTTCCGGATCGAAGAAACTCATCGCTGCCCGCCGAGTCGAAGGATCGCTGAGCAAAAGTTTCCTGACCTCATCGAGTTGATCTGATCGACCTCGCCAATTCCGAAGTCGGGGTCCATACCCGGCGCGCCACGTCTTTCCATCATCGGAGAAATCCGGCGCACGCGGCAGATAATGAGAAAGCCAGGCGATATCGTTTCGTCCAGCTATGATCCACATCGATTCTGCAATCTGGGCAAAGCAGTCGTTGAGACGTCCGGGGAGAAAGAGAAAACGTTCCAAGGGTCGTTCAAGGACGGTGACTTGGTTGCAAATCTCACGCGTCAGCTGCGCTCTCACGGTAATCTCATCGCCCTTTTCCATAATCTCGGCAAAACTGCCAGATGCCGCAAAGCTGATATTCCGATAGATGGTCGACATAGGATCGCGAGACTCGTGCAGGACTTTGACTATCAAAAGTTGAATACTCGCAGGGTATTCTAGAACTTGAGCTATGTGAAGATTGGACTTATCCAGATTTAGTGAAGAGCGTCCAAAGGAGTTGGTCACTATTCTCGCACCGCATGCAAATTTCAGAGCACCTAAACTAGAAGCCCAAAGTGAGCTTCAAACTGCAATCCTGTATAGAATGTGACAGCGCCTCAACTTGGTCATGTCGGCTCCTTCACCGCGCCCCACGGCTGCATCAGCAAATCTTTTTGAACAATGATCCGCACTGGGAATCCCGGTCGTATGGTGAGCGTCGGCTGGATGTTGAGCTGGCGGCGCACGATCTGCTGCCCGACGTCGGCCGCGGTATCCTGCGCGCTCTCACGGATCGCCTTGGCGATTTCGTTCTCGTCATTGCTGGAGCCGATCTCGGTTCCGATGCCAAGCAGCGTCGAAAGCGCCGCCGCCCTGAACAATTGCCCCCAATGGTAATCGACACCATCCTCAAGGCCGGAATAACCTTGGGGATCGGCACCCTGAAGGCGTTCGAGCACGATGGAAGTTCCATCAGGCATGATGAGCCTGTTCCAGACCAGAAGCACCCGACTCTGGCCGAACGCGATCTGGCTGTCATACTGGCCGATCAGGCGGGAGCCTTGCGGGATCAGCAGATGGCTCCCGGTCGGGCTGTCATAGACGTGCTCCGTGACCTGCGCGGTGATCTGGCCGGGAAGATCGGACTTGATGCCGGTAATCAACGCGGCGGCGATCACGGTTCCAGCCTGCACGATATAGGGCGACGCTTTCTCCTGTACGCGGTCGGCACTGTCCGTGCGTCGGTCAGCTTCGGCGTTGACGAAGGCAAGCTTGCGATCCTGCATGTTCTGCGCCGAGCCGGAATCGAGTGGCGGCGTTTCGGCCGCAAGCGGTAGCCCGGTCGCCGGATCGATGCCCGAACCTGTTGCTGTGGTCGCCGTGGCAGATGCGACCTGCTGGTTGCCAGTCGTCCTCTCTCCCCGGCTATCGGTGAAGAGTTTCGCCAGCCGCGCCGCCTCGATTTCGGCAAGGCGGCGCTGCTCCTCGGGATCGACGCGCGGCGTCTGGATATTCGGTGCTGCAACCGGCTTGCCCTGTTCCTGCGCCCGCAGGATCGGACGGCCAAGGTCGCCGGGGAGCGCCGGACCGAGCTTCGGAATGTTGGTGTAATCCTTCGGCAGTCCAGCCAGCCCATCGGCCGGGGTCTTATTGTCGATATTGTAGAGTTCCGTCGCCGACTGGTTGCCGCGTCGGCTGGTGTCGAGCGCCCAGAACAATGCACCGGCAATGGCGATGCCCGCCACGCCGCCGGCTCCGATCAGAACCTTGCGCGAAAGCCGCGTGACGCGCGGCGGTTCGGGGCGAAGGCGCAGTTGCGCGGCAAGATCTCCTTGTGATGGATGGGGTGCTCCACTCATCGATCATTCTCCGAGGAAAACAGCACCGTGCGCTTCGCCGTTGCCGGCCGGCCATCGGTGCGGACGATGCGAACGCGCTTCTGCGTGTCCTTGTCGCCAAGGCGAAGTTCCGCAGCCGCGAACAGGCGATCGACGACATAATAGTTCTGGCGGGCGCGGTAGTTCACCAGTTCGGAATTACCCGATCCGCCAATCACGAAGAGCGGCGGCATTTCTCCCTGTCCGATGCCGGACGGAAACTCGATATAGACTTTCGCGCCATCGTCGAAGGCGCGCAGCGGCCGCCAAGGCGCTGCATCGCCCTCGATGCGATAGCGGAAGTTGATCTTCGATATGTCCACGCCGGAAGCGACGGGTTGCGTTTCCGCCGCCTTCGCGTTCTGACGGCGGAGCGCAATAAGCTGGTCGGCGGGATATTGCCACGAGACAGACGCCATATAGGTCTTTTCCGTCGAGCGCAGTTCCAGATGATAGGTGCGCAGGTTGGTGTTGATGACAAGGTTGGTCTGAAGATCCGGCCGTGTCGGCTTCACAAGGATATGGACCTGTTTGGTGGTTCCCGAACCGCTCTCGGTATCGCCGATGATCCAGCGCACCGTGTCGCCGGCGGCGACCGGGCCGGAGCCGACAAGGGCTTCTCCCGACTGAAGGGCAATATCCGTCACCTGTCCCGGCGCTGCATAGACCTGATAGAGCGCGCCGGCCGAGAACGGATAGACCTGCACGGCGTTGATAAAGCCGTCACGGACCGGCTGCATGCGGGCGGCCTCGTTGGCGGCGCTGATACGTTGCTTCGGGTCGGTCGCTTCGGCGGTTCTCTTGCTGCCATCGATCGGCTTCAACTGACCGGGTAGCGGCAAGGTTTTTGGAACCTCGACCACTTTCACCGGCGCGACTGGATCGGCCCTGAGCATGGCGGGAGCCGCATCGTCGTAGTCGATTTCCGGCGGGATATACTTCTTCGCGCAACCGACAAGCGCCGTGGCGGATACCAGCGTCGCCGCCAGCATGAATGCTCTTTTCCTATTTGCCCTACTCATTGCCCCATCTCCTTTGACCAGTTGATTGCGTTGACATAGACACCAAGCGGATTGGCCCGGAGTTTGTCAGTGGTGCGCGCCTGCTGGAGCACGACGGTCAGGATCGCCGTCCAGCGTTCTGTGCCGGAAAGCTGGCCGTTCTCGTAGGAGCGCTCCACCCATGCGATGCGAAAACTGTCCGGGGAGGCGCGGATGACGCTGGAAATCTCCACCGCGATTTGCGTCTTGCCGACCTTGGTGAACGGGTCGTTCGCCCGCGCATAATCGTTAAGCGCGATCGCGCCGCGATCCGTGGCGAACTCGTAGGCGCGAAGCCAGTTCTGGCGGACGATCACCGCATCGACGGGGATCGAACGGACTTGCTCGATGAAGCGGGCAAGGTGCCATGCAATCTGCGGATCGGTCGGCTTATAATCGGCCACGGCCGGAGCGACGGTTTGCGCCTCTCCAAAACGGTCGATCTGCACCACCCACGGAACCACCGTGCCGCGTGTCGATTGCCAGACAAGGGCGGATGCGAAGCCGCCGGCAAGGAAGAGAGAACCGAAGGCCATCAGCCGCCAGTTCTTCGCCTGCACGCGGGCCGAGCCGATCCGTTCATCCCATGCCTGTCCGGCGCGCTGATAAGGGGTTTCGGGTTCGGGCGTGCGGGCATAGCGCACCGAAGGACGCTTGAAGAGTGTCATGAGCGATCATCCTGATTGAGAGAAACGGACATGGAGCCGCCGCCATGCTCGCCGGAGCGGATCGTATGGGCTGCGGTGCTGACGCCGTGATTGATGGTGCTGTTGCGCTTCATCCGCTGCGCCCAGTCGGGAGCGGACGCGGAAGCTGACTGCGGAGAAATGCCGGAACCGGACACGGCCTTGGCGGGCTGCGAGGCGGCATAAACCGGATCGTTGGCGGCCTTGCCGCCGCCAGCAGCGCCGCCCGGATTGACCTCGTTCTTGCCGCCGGTCGCTTTCCATGCGGCGGCCCGACCGGAACGATAACTGGAGTGCAGGGAGTCCCCGGCGCGGCCCGCTACCTCTTTGCCCTTGTTCATGGCAAGACCGGCCCCGGCCTTGGCGACACCGGCAAAGCCGGCCGCTCCGCCGCCGGTCCCGGTCGATCCCACGGAAGCATTGCCGAGGCCGTATGCGGTTCTGGCACCACCGGCCAGGGCAGCGCCGCCGCGTGCGCCGCCAGAGATTGCACCGCCCGCCGCACTCAAACCGGCCTTTCCAGCCATGAAGCCGGCCGCACCGATACCGGCGGCGGCGATGCCGGTTCCGACCGCTGCACCCGCGCCAAGCTGCGGCGCACCGGAGACAAGGCCGGTGGCGATGCCGGTGCCAAAGATCGACAGGCCCATCAGCGCCAGCGCGCCGAGAACCAGTGACAGGGCTTCGCTGATCGTCGGCGTATCGGAAAAGCCGGCGGTAAATTCGCTGAACAGGCCGGAACCGATACCGACGATGACGGCCAGAACCAATATCTTCACGCCGGAAGCGACGATGTTGCCAAGCACCTTTTCGGCGAGGAAGGATGTCTTGTTGAACAGGGCGAACGGGATCAGCACAAATCCGGCCAGGGTGGTCAGCTTGAACTCGATCAGGGTGACAAAGATCTGGATCGCCAAGACGAAGAACGCGATCAGCACGATCACCCACGCTACCAGCAGCACGAATATCTGGATGAAGTTTTCGAAGAAGGAGATGTAGCCGGTCAGCTCGCCCACGGCGGTCAGGATCGGTTCGCCGGCGTCAATGCCGACCTGCGCCACGCGACCAGGCTGCAACAGTTCAGATGCCGACAGGCTGGAACCGCCAGCCTTGAGGCCAAGCCCGGAAAAGCTTTCGAAAACGATCTTCGCCAGATTGTTGAAGTTGCCGATGATGAAGGAGAAGAAGCCGATATAGAGGGTCTTCTTCACGAGCCGCTGGATAATGTCCTCGTCAGCGCCCCATGCCCAGAACAGGCCGGCCAGCACAATGTCGATGACGATCAGCGTCGAGGTGAGGAAGGCCACTTCACCGGACAGCAGACCGAAGCCGCTGTCGATATAGCTGGTGAAGGTTTCGAGGAAACGGTCGATGACCCCGACATTGTTCATCGAATTTCTCCCTCGACGGCGCTCTGTTTCGGCGGCGTCGGCCTGTCCGGCTTGTTGATCTGGAAGAAGCGGCGGCGGTTCTCCGCCCATGCCTTGCGGCAGGCGGTGTCTTCGATCGCCGCCGTGCCAAGGTCGCGGCAACGGGTAAGTTCGCTTTTCGCGGCCGATAGAGCTGAAGGGTCGCCGCCCGGATGCTCGATGCGGGGGGCGTCGGCATCGGGCCGGTCTTCATCGTTTTGCAGGGTGGCGATGGCGGCGGTCAGCCCTGCACCGATTGCGAAGACGGCGATCATCCGGGCGGCGATCTTCAGGTCCATGACGTCCGTTCCCTTCAATCGTGGAACATGCGGACACTGGACGATGTGTAGGCAGTCCCTGTTATGAAGCGGGAAAACTGCTCGCGGGCCTGTTCCTGCGCTGCGGCCTGTCGGGACTGCTCCAGCGCATTGGCGCGGCCCTGCGCCGCCAGCATGGCGGTCAGGTCGGAAATCTGCCTGGCCTGTACGGCAAGCAACTGGTTGCCGGCCTGCGTCGCCTGAAGCACACCGACAGAAGACTGGCTGGCGCTGACAAGCTCGCTGGTCTGTTCCTGCGTGCCTTCGATATTGCCGACCGCGACGGCCCCGGCCTTCAGCGAATGCTCGAAAGCCGAAACGGACTGCTGCCAGCGCTGTTGCGCGGAAGAGACCAGTTGCGATGTGGTACGGTCGCCGGATGCGAAATCGCGATAGGTGGCGTTGAACTGCGTTTCGATATTCTGGACATTGTAGGCGAGCTGGTCCGCTTCATTCAGGAGCGACTTCATCTCGGAGAAATTGCCCTCGATCTGCGACAGCAAGGACGTAGGCAGGCTGGTGAGATTCCTGGTCTGGTTGATGAGCATCTGCGCCTCGTTGGCGAGAGACGTCACCTGATTGTTGATCTGCTCGAGCGCGCGGGCAGCAGAAAGTAGGTTCTGACTGTAGTTGGTCGGGTCATAGACGATCTTCCACGCCAGCGCCGGCGACGGCGTGAACGGGATAACGACCAAAGGCAGGGTGACGGGAAGCAGGATCGCGGATGCACTGACAGCGCAAGCCAGAACGCGGGCGCGCGAGAAACGGGCAATATGCATCATAGCGGAAACTCCTCTTCGGATGGCGGGGAAACAGAAAACGGGCTGGCCGCATCGGCTGCGGACTGATCGATGACATTGGTGAGGTCGGGAATGAGATCGGCGGCCCAGGCAAGCGCGTTGGCCTCAAGCCATGCTTCGAGGAAATACGGCTTCGCGCCGTCCTTCATGAGTTCATCGATCAGCGCATGGGCGGCCTTGTCGGACGATGCGCAGAGCGCAAGTGCGATGGACCTAAGGCCAAGCTCGAACAGGCGGTTCCCTCTGCGGGACTGGCAGTAATAATCCCGCTTCGGCGTCGCGCGGGCGACGATTTCGATCTGCCTGTCATTGAGGCCGAATTGGCGATAGACGGATGCGATCTGCGGTTCGATGGCGCGTTCGTTGGCGAGGAAGATGCGCGTCGGGCAGCTTTCGACAATGACCGGCGCGATCGGCGAGGCTTCAATGTCAGCCAACGACTGCGAGGAGAAAACCACGGAGACATTCTTCTTGCGCAGCGTCTTAAGCCATTCCTTGATTTTCGAGGCAAAGCCGCCATCGTCCAGCGCCCGCCAGCCTTCATCGATGATGAGGAGGCTTGGCCGTCCGTCGAAGCGGGATTCGATGCGATGGAACAGGTAGGAAAGCACCGCCGGGGCAGCACCTGTGCCGATCAGCCCTTCGGTCTCGAAGGCTTGAACCGAGGCGTCTCCGAGCCATTCCATTTCCGCGTCGAGCAACCGACCATAGGGACCGCCGATGCAATAAGGGCGAAACGCCTGCTTGAGGCTATTTGATTGCAGCAACGCGGCAAGGCCGGAGATGGTGCGTTCCACGACTGGCGCAGAGGCCAGGGACGTGAGCGCCGTCCAGAGATGCTCCTTGACATCAGGGGTGATTCCAACGCCTTCGCGTACCAGAATATCCACCAGCCAGTCGGCGGCCCATGCCCGTTCTGGCGTGTCATGGATGCCGGCGAGCGGCTGGAGCGACACCGTGTTCATCAGCGATGTATCGTCGGAGAGCGAGCCACCCAAATCCTGCCAGTCGCCACGCATGGCAAGCGTGGCGGCACGGATGGAACCGCCGAAGTCGAAGGCGAAAACCTGCGAGCGTTCGTAACGCCGGAACTGGAGCGCCATGAGGGCGAGCAACACGCTCTTGCCGGCACCTGTCGGGCCAACGACCATCGTGTGCCCGACGTCGCCGACATGAAGGGAGAAGCGGAACGGCGTCGCCCCTTCGGTCTTGGCGTAGAACAGCGGCGGCGCGTCGAGATGCTCATCCTTCTCCGGTCCGGCCCAGACCGCCGATAGCGGCATCATATGCGCGAGGTTCAATGTCGAGATGGGCGGTTGCCGGACATTGGCATAGACATGGCCGGGAATGCTGCCCATCCATGCCTCGATCGCGTTGACTGTCTCCACGATGGCCGTGAAGTCGTGGCTCTGGATGACCTTTTCCGCGAGGCGGAGCTTTTCGTCGGCAATGCGCGGGTCGGCGTCCCAGACGGTAACGGTCGCTGTCACATAGGCTTCGCCCACCTGATCGGAACCGAGATCCTGAAGCGCTGCGTCGGCATCAAGGGCTTTGTTGGCCGCATCCGAATCCAGCAGAACAGACTGCTCGTTGGTCAGGACTTCCTTGAGGATAGCGGCGACCGACTTGCGCTTGGCGAACCATTGCCGCCTGATCTTCGTCACCAGCCGGGTTGCGTCGGTCTTGTCGAGCATGATCGCCCGCGTGGACCAGCGATAGGGGAAGGCGATCCTGTTGAGGTCGTCGAGAATGCCGGGGAACGTGACGGTCGGGAAACCGATCACGGTCAGCGTGCGAAGATGGTACTCGCCAAGGCGCGGTTCGAGGCCACCAGCCAAGGGCTGATCGGCCAGAAGCGCGTCGAGGTGCATGGGCGTTTCCGGAATCCGGACGCGGTGGCGCTTGATCGATATGGTGGAATGCAGATAGGTCAGCGTATCGGCATCATCGAGCCACGCCACTTCCGGCACGAAACCTTCGACCAGGTGCAACACCCTGTCGGTGCGATCGATAAAACCTTTCAGCAATTCCCACGGCTCGACGCCGGAGCGTTCGCGGCCCTCGTAAAGCCAGCCTTCCATTCGCGAGGCTTCTTCGGCGGGCGGCAACCAGACGAAAGTAAGGAAATAGCTGCTCTCGTAAAGCAACCCGGATTCTTCAAACTGCTCCCGGCGCTCCACGTCCAGCAGGGCCGAAGCGCTGTCGGCAAACAGGCTTGTCGGATATTCGGTTGCCGGATTTCGTTGTGCTTCAACAAAGATCGCCCAGCCGGAGCCGAGGCGGCGAAGCGCGCCGTTGAGCCGTGCGGTGGTGCCGACCAGTTCGGACGGCGTGGCGCTGTCGAGATCGGGACCGCGAAACCGGGCCGTGCGCTGGAATGAGCCGTCCTTGTTGAGAACGACGCCCGGTGCGATCAGCGCCGCCCAGGGCAGAAAGTCGGCAAGCGCCGCATTCCTTTTTCTGTATTCGGAGAGGTTCAACATGATGCTCTCCTCAAACGCTCATATGCGTCGGATAGCGCAGGTGACGGCGGCCGACGTCGACGAATTGCGCGTCGCGCCGTGCCGCCCAGACCGCCGCGAAATGGCCGATGGCCCAGATCACCAGTCCGGCGATCCAGAGCCGCAGGCCGAGGCCGACCGCACCGGCCAGCGTGCCGTTGACGATGGCGACAGCGCGGGGAGCGCCGCCGAGCAATATCTGCTCGGTCAGCGCCCGGTGGACCGGCGCGAAGAAGCCTCGAACCTCGTCGAATTCCAGCGGGGATCCCGTCATCAGACCAGCGCTCCGCCGCCGAACGAGAAGAAGGACAGGAAGAAGCTCGACGCGGCAAAAGCGATGCTCAGGCCGAAGACGATCTGGATCAGCTTGCGGAAGCCGCCGCCGGTATCGCCGAAGGCGAGCGCGAGGCCGGTGGCGATAATGATGATGACGGCGACGATCTTGGCGACCGGGCCTTCGATCGATTCAAGGATTTGCTGAAGCGGTTCTTCCCACGGCATCGAAGAGCCGGACGCGTGGGCGGGTGCGGCCATCAGCAGCGTGATGGACGCAAGCGCCGTCGCGTGCGCAAGGCGGTTACGGAGGCGGGGAAGGGTGGAAGGTACGGACAGGGCAAACGTGTTCATGCGTCTTCTCCTTTCGGGAGGGGGTTGCGATCGGAAGGAAGTTGAGCAGACAAGGTGCGGTAGTCGCCGGTAACGGGATCGATCCCGTCCACGAGGGCGATTTCGGAAAGGCGACGGGCTGAGCCGCGGCCGGAGAGAACAGCGATAATGTCGATGGTGTCGGCGATCAGCGCCCGCGGAACCGTAATCACGACTTCCTGCACGAGCTGTTCGAGCCGGCGCAGCGCGCCGATGGCCGTATTGGCATGGATCGTGCCGATCCCGCCGGGATGGCCGGTTCCCCATGCTTTCAGGAGATCGAGCGCCTCGCTGCCCCGCACCTCGCCGACAGGAATACGGTCGGGCCGCAGGCGCAGCGACGACTTCACCAGATCGGACAGCGAGGCCACGCCGTCCTTCGTCCGCATGGCGACGAGGTTCGGCGCGGCGCATTGCAGTTCCCGCGTATCCTCGATCAGCACTACACGGTCCGCCGTTTTGGCGACTTCGGCCAGAAGTGCGTTGGTGAGTGTGGTCTTTCCGGTGCTGGTGCCTCCGGCGACGAGGATGTTTTTCCGTTTCTCGACGGCAATCCGCAAAACATCGGCCTGCTGCTGCGTCATGATCCCGGCAGCGACATAATCCGACAGGGTGAAGACGGCGACGGCCGGCTTGCGGATCGCGAAGGCGGCTGCCGTGACGACAGGCGGCAACAATCCCTCAAACCGTTCACCGGTCTCCGGCAGTTCCGCCGAGACGCGGGGATTGCCGGCATGGACTTCCGCGCCGACATGATGGGCCACCAGCCGCACGATGCGTTCGCCGTCCTCCGGCGACAGAACCTCGCCGGTATCGGCAAGCCCTTCCTTCAGCCGGTCCACCCACAAGCGTCCGTCCGGGTTCAGCATCACTTCGACAACGGCGGGGTCTTCGAGATAGCGGATGATCGACGCGCCCAGCGCCGTGCGCAGCATTCGCACGCTGCGAGAGATCACGTCCCGGTCATGATGGTGATGTGCCACGGGGTTCCCCTTCCGGCCATCCGCAACACGGTCGGATGGCGACGGGGACAATCAAGAAAGGCACAATTCGGGCCTTCGCAACAAGATTATTCCAGATTTCGTAGGCGGTCGTAGGCCGTCGAAAAAATACTTGCGGCTCTCGGTGGGGAAAAGGCGCATCATGTGGCTTCAGCCTGACACTGCCAGTCCGAATCAGCATTTGGGTTTCAGGGTATCCAGAAACGTCTTGAGAACAGGATTCGTGTTGTCCGGTCTCCAGCAGGCGATATATCCAAGACGCGTGGCGCCGTTGCCGTCATGCACTGGCCTGTAGACAACCCCCAATCCGGTTATGCCAGAAACGCCCTCGCATTGCAGGCTTATCCCCTGCCCGCTGCCGACCTCGCTCAGGATACTCTCGCGGCTCAAACGGCGGGTAATGATTTCAGGATGATCCGATGGGGCAGCGAGATGGCGAAGAAGCATATTTCGAATATCAGGTCCAGGATCATGGTGGCTGATCAGAAAGCGTTCGCCCTTCAATTCCGACCAATAGATAACGGGCCGATCCGCAAGCGGGTGGTTCTCCGGCAGCGCGACAACCAGTTGCTCTGGCCAGAGAGCCATGGAATTCAGCAAACTCTGTCTGCCAGCATCGCCCAGGATAACAGAAACATCGATCGCACCTGCAATCACCCCTGCCCTGAGTTCCATATAGGACGTCTCTATCGGCTCCACCTCTACCGCCGGATTGCCTTGGCGAAATTCGTGAAGGGCCGTGCGCAGGCGTCCGATCGAAAGCGATTTATAAAAACCAACAACAATATGGCCAAGTTTCCCGGCTTTGCTCGCTTTAGCCCGTTCCTTGAGGCGTTGAACGTCCTCGACAATACGCCTCGCGCCAATAATGAATTCCTCGCCGTTCGGGGTGAGACGTGCTCCGGTCGAAGCACGGTCAAACAGAGGGATACCAAGTTCGTCCTCGACTTCCTTGATCCGTTTGCTGACGATCGGTTGCCTGACATTGAGTTCATTCGCGGCGGCGCTGAAACTGCCGTTCCTGGCGCTCACCACGATGTAATGAAGATGGCGTAGTTCCAATCCAGTCCTCCCTGCCCGGTCCGGGCTACGTATTGCTTGAATTATGTCTATGCTCGCTCCTGCAATGGGAATTCGGTCTGGTTGAAGAACCGGCTTATTTCGCCAGTTCCGCAACCCTGCTCGTGGCCGTGGTGAAACCGTTGAGGGAGATGGTGAAGGTTGGAGCCTCGCCGCCACCCTCACGCGTGGCGGAGATGGTCAGCTTCTCGCCCTTCTTCATGGCGTCGGTGGCGGCGGTCGGGAAGCTGACCGGCACGAGGCACCCGGCTGGTAAGCAGGTGGAGAACCGTGCGCCTTGCCCAAGATTCTGGTCGTCCAGTTTTAGCTTCACGCCGTCGTCAAGCTTGAGACCGAAGGGCAGAAGCAGGACACCGTTGGTCTGGCCGTTCGCAGGGGGCTGAAGCTCGATGGCGAAGAGGCGCTGGCCGGTCTGGCTATTGCCCTGTTCCTGGCTGAAGCCGCAACGCTTTCTGTTATCGGCAATGGCGCAGTTCACCGTCCAGTCGCCATAGACCTCGTTGATAGACGCAGCGCCATTCGGCAGAGAGACGGCGGGTTTTTTGTCGTCCTGCACCGGTGCGGCGGCAAGAGTACGGTCGCCCTTGGCGGTTGGTTGGGCTTCCTGAGCGAAGGTCGGCACGGCGGAAAGTAAGAGGGCCGCGATGACAGAGGGGACTATGGAGGACGTCGGAATCTTATACCGCATTGTGTGTCTTTCGTTTCATATCTTATGAGATAGGCGGCCCGCTCACCTAACGGTAAAGCGCACCGGGGCTGTAATGGTCTTGTTGACACCTGGAGGGGGCGCTGGCACTGGCGAGGCACGGCGCACGAGATCAACCACAGCATTGTCGAGTTCCGGGAAGCCCGATGATCGTGCCAGTGACGCCGACAGAACATTCCCAGCGTCATCAATGCGGAAGCGTACATAGGCCGTCCCCTCCTCTCTTCTCGACCGTGCACCTGAAGGGTAGCGCTTGCGCCGCTCCAGATGCGCCATCAGCCGCGATTGCCATTTGGCTGGCGACACGGAACCGAAGCCCATCGCCGCCGTGCTCTGGTTTGCCGCGTTGCGGTTCGATTGCGTGACCTGTGCGGAGGCCTGTGTTGATGCCTTTGATTTCGGTGCGGGCTTCTCTCGTTTTGGCTTTTGCACCACATCCTGTTTTTTCGGCTTTGGTTTCTCGACCGGCTTTTCTTTTTCAGGCGGTTTCGGCCGAAAGACCGGAATTGGAACCTCGACGTTTTCCAGTTGCGTGACGATCTCCTGCTCGACCGGATCGATTTCCGGCTCCGGTGTGATTTCAGGCTCTGTTTCGGGCTCGGTTTCCGCTATTTCCTCCTTCGGTTCTTCCGGCTGGGCATCCTCCCGCACTGGTTGTTGCGCTTCCTCCTGCGGCTCCTCGAGCGGTTCGTTTGCTTCGCTTTTGGCTTCGAGCGCATTCTCGGCCTGCTCGGTGATTTCATTCGTCTCGGTTTCGATAGCCTCAGGCTCTGGCGCAAGCTCGATCATGATCGCAGGCGGCGGTGCATTGTCAGCTATCTCGATCGGCAGTTCGCGTGTCAACCACAGCCATGCACCGCCGTGGGCGAGAAGGACGGCAAGACCGGCTATTGACCATAGCAGGACTTCAGAACGGGAGAACATAACCGGCATCAGTTCGTCAGAAACAGGCCGGACAGCAGGACGCTCAACCATTTCGGCTGTTGCTTCTGCTTGTGCTTCTATTTCCTGCTGACGATCATCCATGGGAAGAAACGGCTACATTTCCGTTGATGCCGGCCTCGGACTGATTTCCGTTTTGTGGCAGATGCACGGCCCTGTGCATCAACTCACAAACGTTGCATGGGAGCGGAACAGCCTTGTTGCTCGTCTTCGCGGAGAACTTCACTTTTCTGCTAGCAGCCAGATCCGCGACGCTGTAACGGTTCATTATGTCGAGGAATGTCGTTTCGGCGACGGTTGCGATTGCCGCGAATACCGGATGGACGGTACCCGCTTCATAGGCGTCATTTCTCCCCTCAAGTGAATAGCGCACCAGATCAGGCTGAACCTGTCGTAGCACATCCCCAAGCGGGATTTCTTGTGCCGGCATGGCAAGACCGATACCGCCGTAGCGGCCCCGCTCGGCGAACAGAAACCCGGATTGCAAAAGCAGCCTCACAATATGAGCAGCATGATCCTTCGATGTATGTGCCTTGTGTGCTGCTTCGGCGGTCAGAATTACCCTGTCCGGCGACCGGGCACAGGCGACCAGAATATCGATGGCTATTTCCGTCTGTCTGGTCAGGCGCATTGATCTTCCTCCCTTTTCATTCGCCGGCAAGCGACGCGACGGGCGGGTTCCGGTCGTTGGCGACAGCGAAACGGTCGCTGTCCTGCGCGGCATGCAGCTTCCGATACCGACCGCTCTTGCGGGCAATGAGTTCCTTGTGGCTCCCCTGTTCGGCGATGCGGCCGTCCTCCACCACGACGATGCGGTCTGCATTGGCAATGGTCGCAAGCCTGTGCGCGATGACCAATGTGGTACGGCCTTGCGACAGTTCGGCAAGCGATTGCTGGATGGCGCGCTCCGTCTCGGTGTCGAGCGCCGAGGTTGCTTCATCAAGGATCAGGATCGGCGGGTTCTTCAGGAATATCCGGGCAATGGCAAGACGCTGCTTCTGGCCACCCGAAAGCTTCACGCCACGCTCACCGATGACAGTGTCGAAGCCGGAAGGAAGCGCAGCAATGACACTGTCAAGCCGGGCGCGGCGTGCAGCCTCCACGATTTCCGCATCGGTGGCATCGAGACGACCGTAGGCAATGTTCTCGCGGATGGTGCCTGCGAACAGGAAGACATCCTGCTGGACGATGCCGATATTGGAGCGCAACGATTTCAGCGTCATGTCGCGAATGTCGATGCCGTCAATCATGATCGCGCCGCCCATCACCTCGTAGAAGCGCGGCAGCAGCGAGCATATCGTGGTCTTGCCTGCGCCGGACGGACCGACAAAGGCAACGGTTTCGCCTGACCTGACGGAAAGATTCAGGCCGTCAAGAACGGTCCTGCCCGACGTGTAGCCGAAACGAACATCGCAATAGTCGATATCACCGTTCAGCCGCTCGACGGAACGTGCGTCCGGCCGGTCGGCAATATCCGTCCGCGTATCGAGAAACCGCGTATAGCGCTGGAAGCCGGCAATACCCTTCGGATAGCTCTCAATGATCGAGTTGATCTTGTCGATCGGTCGGAAGAACACGCCAACCAGCAGCAGGAAGCCAACGAAGCCGCCCGCCGAAAGATCGCCACGCACGACGAACCATGCGCCCGCCAACATCACCACCACCTGCACGAAGCGCATGGAGAGGTAGGAAAGCGACATGGATGCCGCCATGGTTCTGTAGAACTCCAGCTTGGTCGCGAGATAGTTGCGGTTGTTCTCGGCAAAGAGTTTGCGCTCATGATCCTCGTTGGTGAATGCCTGCACAACGCGGATACCGCCGACATTCTCCTCGATGCGGGCATTGAACTCGCCGATCCGACCGAACAGCGCATGTGAGTTGGCCATCATCCGCTTGCCGTAAAGCGTGGTGACGACGGCGGCGACCGGAACAATGATCGCGGTGATCAGCGCCAGCGGCACATGCACCCACATCATCAGCACAAACGCGGCGATCAGGGTCACGATGGCGATGAACAGGTCTTCCGGGCCGTGATGGGCGACCTCGCCAATCTCCTCGAGATCCTTTGTCAGCCTCGCGACCAGATGGCCGGTCTTCTGGTTGTCGAAGAAACCGAAGGAGAGCTTTTGCAGATGGTCGAAGGCTTTCCGGCGCATCTCGGTCTCAATCTTGAGGCCAAGCATATGGCCCCAATAGGTGACGATGACCTGTAGACCGGCATTGACCAGATAGATCATGAACAAGCCAAGAGATGCCAGCGCGATCATGCCCAGCTGGTTGGTGGGAAGCAGGCGGTCGACGAACAGCGTCACAGCAACTGGAAAGGCCAGTTCCAGCAAGCCCGCCGCAACGGCGCTGCAGAAATCCAGTGCGAACAGGCCGCGATGCGGACGGTAGTAAACGGCGAAGCGCTTCAGAAAATCAAGGTTCGCCACGTTTGCTTTCTCCAACGTCATGCTCGATTTCGCCGCTTCTCCAGTAGGAGACGGCCAAATGCTGATGTTTCTTCAGTCCAATTTCTTTGCGAAGGTACGAGCGGATCTCTCTGAAAGAATTGAATTCTCCTGCGAACCACACGAAGATGGTTGAGCCGTCCTGAGGAAAAACGACATCCTTTACAGCTTGTGCCAAGCCATAACCTTCTTCATTCGACTGTTGTTCGCGATGCAACCATTGTACTGAGATACCGGCATTTGTCCGTAAAGCCTGTTCATCAGCTTTGTTGGCAACCTCGATAAGAGTTATGCCCCGCGCACTGCTTGGCAAGAATTCCAGAATTCGGGCGATTGCCGGAAGAGCAGTTTCATCACCTGCCAGCAGATACCAATCATGATCTACAGGGCAAGAACTTGCGCCCGGACCCGACATGCCAATGACGTCGCCGACATTTGCGCTTTCCGCAAATGCTGATCCGGGGCCAGCATCTTTGTGCAGGACAAAATCAACATCAAGTGTGCTTTCCGATACATTTACTTGCCGGATTGTGTATCTGCGAATTACTGGAGCGCGCTGCCCAGATGGATGCTGTGGGATACCGTTTTTTCCGACGTTCGGCCATTCTGCATCAGTTGCCGAGCCTCTGGGAAGATAAAGCCTCACATGCAACTCTTCGTCCGTTGCGAACGGAGCCAAGTCCTCACCTCTGAATGTAATCCTCTTCATGCGTGGCGTAAGCGTCTGAATGGCGGATACTGTCAATAACCTAAAGTAAGGCGGCATGGTGAGGTGGCTTGCCGCACCGGTCCACTCGAAATCGCTGATGCAAGCGAGTTCCACAATGTGCTGAGCCACCGTCCAACGAAAATTGTAAAGCTCAATAAAATCGTCTGCCTCAACCCTGACCGACAGATCATTTCCCGTTGCTGTAAATTGCCCTGATCCAAAATCGAAGGTAACGGTTCGATGACCGCGCCGACCGGTAACAAAAGCGCCATCTTCTGAAAAATGTTCACATAGTTCCTCAATGAGCGCTTCAGGGTTCGGCACAACGACGGTCGTTTGCGCAACAAGCAAGGTCATGACAAAATCTCCTGATTTTTGGTCTTTCTGAGGAAAGGGGCGAGCAAGCGCATATTTCAGCTTCCTTTGGTGATCTGCCGCCGCTTCGGTACGATCAGCGGGGTATTTGAAACGGGGTCGGGAATGATGACGGACGAGAGGCCGAACACGTCTTCCACCAATCCTTCCGTGACAATGGCCGACGGTTTGCCCTCGGCAATGATCGCGCCATCCTTCATGGCGATCAGATGCGAGGCATAACGGCAGGCATGGTTGAGATCGTGCAGCACGGCGACGATGGTGCGGCCCTGGCCCTTGAGATCAGCCAGCAGGTCCATGAGTTCGATCTGATGGGCGATGTCGAGGAAGGTGGTCGGTTCATCCAGCAACAGGAGCGGGGTTTCCTGCGCCAGAACCATGGCAATCCACACCCTTTGCCTCTGGCCACCGGAAAGCTCGTCCACGAGACGGCCTGACAGGTCCGTGACGCGGGTTGCCTCCATCGCGGCGATGACGGCTTCCTCGTCGGCCTTTGACCATTGCCGGAAGATGGACTGATGCGGATAGCGGCCTCGCGCAACCAGATCGGCAACTGTAATGCCTTCCGGCGCGATCGAGCTTTGTGGAAGCAAGCCGAGACGGCGGGCAACCTCTTTCGCGGCAAGACCGGTGATGCTTTTGCCATCAAGGATCACCCGTCCGACGGACGGAACAAGCAGGCGTGACAGGGCGCGCAACAGCGTGGACTTGCCGCAGGCATTCGGGCCGACGATCACCGTGAAGGAGCCGTCGGGAATGGAAACGGACAGGCTTCTGGAAATCGTCCGCTCGTCATAGCGCAGCGTCACATTGTCGGCATGAAGGCGACCAGATCCAAATTGGGAGTTGCTCACTTGCGGCCCTCCCGTATCAACAGCCAGATGAAATAGAGACCGCCGATGCTGACCGTCATCACACCGACAGGAAGCTGGACACCGAAGGCATGCTGTGCGGCCCAGTCGGCGGCAAGAAGCAGAAGTCCGCCCATCAGTGCGGATGGGACAAGGGCTACACCATCCGAGCGGGTCAGCTGTCGGGCGATCTGGGGTGCAGCCAGAGAGATGAAGGAGATCGGCCCTGCCGCCGCTGTCACGATGGCAGTCAGCGCCACGCCGAGCACCATCAGGAGAAGCCGTATGCGGTTGGCATTGACACCGGATGCCCTTGCCGCATCGTCGCCTATCTCAAGCTGTCGCATGGGGCGCGACAGGAAGAGCGTCAATGGCACGACGACGCAAAGCACGATAGCGACTGGCGCAAGCTGCTCGAAGCCCAGGCCGTTGAGTGAGCCTGCGCCCCAGATCGCTGCAGACATGGCGACCTGAAGGTCTGCCTCGCGGATCATCCAGGCGTTGAAAGCCGACAGCATCGCCGCCACACCGATCCCGACCACAATCAGCCGAAAACCCTGCATCCCGCGCCGCCAGGCCAGAAGATAAACGGCCATCGCCGTGACGATACCGCCGATCAGTGCACCGGCAGCCGTCTCGTAATAACCGCCAGACAGGTGCAGCAATACCACCAGAGCACCGGTGTAGGAGCCGGCCGAAAAGCCGATAATATCTGGACTTCCAAGCGGATTGCGCGTCAGCGACTGGAAGATCGCACCGCTCATGGCAAGTGCTGCGCCGAGCAGGAAGGCCAGCGCCACCCGCGGCAGACGCCATTCCACCACGATCATCCGCACCTGATCGTCGCCATGACCGATGAGCGCGCCCAACACGTCCACCACGGCGATGGAGTACTTCCCGCTTGCCAGCGAGAAACCGGCAATGCCCAGTGCGAGAACAGCAAGCACAAGACCGGTAAATATCGAAAGCCTGTCCAACCGGGCCGACAGACGCCCCCCAAACCTCCGCATAACGTACATGGAACGACCGAAGTCGATATCGGATGACGCAGTGGTTCTCATAGGCCGCTCGCTTGTCTGCGCCGTGCGAGCAGGATCAGCACTGGTGCACCGATGAAGGCTGTCACGATGCCTGCTTCCAGTTCGCCTGGAAACAGCACCAGACGTCCGGCAATATCGGCGGAAAGCAGCAGTACCGGTGCGTAGATCATGGTCAGGGGGATAATCCAACGTTGGTCCGGGCCGGTGAACCAACGCACCACATGTGGCACCATCAAGCCGACGAAGCCGATCGGACCGGAAGCGGCGGTGCCGGCTCCAGCCAGAAGCGTGACAGCGATGAGCGTCAGTATCCGGGCGCGGAGAATGTTGGCACCCAGCGACCGGGCCAGATCGTCACCGAGCGCGATCGCGTTGAGAGACCGGGCCGTCAGCAACGCAATCACCAGTCCTGCAGCGATAAAAGGAGCGACCGTTGCCACAATCTCCATGTTTCTTCCGGCAACGGATCCGATCGACCAGAAACGCATGGAATCGAAGGCTTCGGGATCAAGCAGTGTGATTGCTGAACCGATGCCGCCAAGAACAGCAGAAAGGGCAACGCCAGAAAGCACAAGGCGAATGGGTGTCGCACCATCACGGCCCGCCGCTCCGAGCAGATAAACGGCTAACGTCACAATGATCGCACCCAGAAAGGCAAACCAGAGCCAGGCGTCGATCGAGTGAAAGCCGAACAGGCCGACTGCAAGCGTGACGAAGAAGGCAGCTCCTGCATTGACGCCGAGAATGCCGGGATCGGCCAGCGGATTCCGCGTCGCAGCCTGTATCAGCGCGCCCGACACGCCGAAGGCTGCGCCGCATAACAAACCGAGCAAGGTGCGCGGTAGCCGGTAGTAGCGGATGATGATATGTTCTGTTGAAACAGCCTTGTGGGCGATCAAAGTGTCAATGGCGGTGGATGCGGGAATCCAACGCGTACCGATCAGTAGACTGGCTAACGTTAAACACGACAAGAGAAGCATCCCGATCCAGATGGCGGTTACTCCAAACCAACGGGTATCGCTTAACGTCATCGCCTGCGCTCTGCCTTGCTGGCAGCTTCGACAAGACGCGGCACGAATTGCGGAAATCCATATGGTATTGAAAGAACACTCAAAGCGGACGTCGCCCAAACTGATACCGGATCGTCAAGCGCAACATAAGCGCCTTTGTTGACTGCGGTAAGTGAATTGAAGAGAGGTTGAGATTCTGCGTCGATCCGGGCTTGCTCACGATACCACATGATCATTATGTCGGCGTCGATCTGATTGATCTGTTCGAGACTGATACTCACCGAAGTTTTCTCAGGATGCTCACGGCTCAAATGCTGGATTGCTGGTGGAACCTCCAATCCGAGCAGAGTCAGCACAGCGACGCGTGGATCATTCGGCATGTATACAATGATATCATTTGCGCCAGGCAGGTAGGTTCCAAATGTAAAGGTTTTTCCCTGCAGTTCAGTATTTCGAGCACCTAAATCGCGCAGGAAAGTTTCGGTTTCCCTTACCAAGGTTTGCGCTTCTGCTGGTTTTCCTAATGCTTCGCCGGTGATTGAAATGACTTCCTTCCAGTCTGCCTCCCAAGGCCCCGACCGATAGACGACAGTGGGTGCGATTGACGACAGGCGACGCCATTGCATTTCATTAATGCCAGAATAAACTGCCAAAATGAGATCTGGTTTCAAGCTCGCAATTTGTTCGTAATCCAACTCACCGGCAAGAAGTGCAGGATGAGAATCCTTCAGTAGCGATCTATCCCATGGAAAAATTCCGTCCTCGAATTGGTCATATCGAGACATAGCGACAGGTATATGGCCGAGAGCTAAGACCGCATCCTCTCCATTCCATCCAATAGTGATAATCCGTGCTGGTGAAACCTTGACAGTGGTTACTCCAAAGACATGTTTGACCGCGACAGGGAAATGCTCATCCGCTTTTGCGGGAGTTGTCGCGACAATTACGAACAATATCAACAGCAACCGACTACACACGCCGAACCGTGACCTAGTAGTGAAAGGAAAAATACTCATAGCAAGTCTCATATTGATGAGAACCAAATAGCGGCAGCTTTCGAAAAGCTGCCGCCATCGTCCATTTACCATTTATAAGTCAGAGAAGCTGTAATGGTGCGCGCCTTGCCGTAGTAGCAACCGAAATCGTAGTTGCAACGCGACACATATTTTTTATCGAACAGGTTCGTAACGTTTACAGCTCCGGTGAGCCCTTTGTATTCGGGATTGATATTTCCGAAATCATAACTCAACGCAGCATCGACTATATAATAGGATGGTGTTTCAAGCGTATTCGCGTTGTTTGCATATTTACGGCTATTCCAACGAACGCCGGCTCCAATATCGAGCCCCTCAAACGTGCCACTCTGGAACGTATAATTCGTCCAGAGGGAAGCGGTCCAAGGCGAATGGAGCACGACCTTGTTCCCAGCGTACCAATCGTCCTTTACATATTTAGCGTCGACATAGCTGACGCCGCCGATCATGTTCCAGCCCGGACGAAGTTCCGCCTTTGCCTCGAATTCCACACCACGAGAGCGAACCTCACCCGTCTGAACTGACCACGAACCTTCGTCCGCATGATCATTATCGGTCATCAGTACGTTTGTTTTCGTGATATCGAAGGCGGAAAGAGTGAACAGGGCATTCATACCGACGGGTAGATACTTGACACCAATCTCATAGCCTCTGCCTGATGTGGGGTCGAAGGCCTCGCCATAATAATCAGTGCCTACTTGAGGAACAAAGGATTCCGTATAGCTGACATATGGAGAAATGCCATTGTCAAAGAGGTAGTTGAGGCCAATGCGGCCAGTGAAGGCACGGTCATTCTGCTCAACGCGGCTTGATGTACCGCCAGCCGTCACGGGTAAATTCCGGTTGACGGTTTCCGACCAGTCATAACGTCCACCCAGTGTGAGGACGAATTTGTTCCATTCAAGCTGATCCTGGAGATAAAGACCGATCTGCTGCACTGTGTTATCATATCTCTGAGCAGGCGTCGGATCGGGGGAAATGAGGCTGTAGTCAGGATCGTATAGATCAAGCAACTGGTTCACTGCCGATGATCCGTTCGAACTTTTGAAACGCAGGCGCGTGTAGCGATAATCGACCCCCGCAAGCACCGTGTGTTTAATGTCACCTGTCTCAACTTCGTAAGTCAGATTATTGTCGAAAGAAAAGGTGGAGTTGTTCTGAATCCAATCCACCTTTGCCCGCGTTACTTTTGAATAATCGGTTACACCATCAACATCGGCAAACCACCAAGGATACATACCCTTATATTCGTCCTGAACATTGAAATAACGCACGGTCGATTTGAATTTGAGCGTATCGGAAAATTCATGGGTAAGGTCAGCTCCAAGAACGTATTGATCGCGCTTGTAATCGTTCCAGCCTGGCTCTCCCGTGAAGAGATCCCGGTCGATATATCGACCATCTGGCCCCGGAACAACCGTTCCGATATAGGGGAGCGCCTGATAGTCGTTGACGTCGTTGTCCCGCTGGTACTGACCTGAAATAGTTAGGGAAGTCTGGGCGGTCGGCTGCCAGGTCAGGCTCGGAGCGAACAACATACGACTGCGTTCCGTGAAATCGATTTGGTCATCGCCTAGATTGCCCAAGCCGATGAAGCGGTAGAGCAATGTATTGTCTTTCGTAACAGGACCGCCGAAATCAACTGCCGCTTCAGTTCTGCCATACGTTCCCGTGCGAACGCGAACTTCGCGAACGGGCGTCTCGGTGGGACGCTTTGACACCATATTGATGATGCCGCCCGGTTCGTTTTGGCCATACAGAACCGATGCAGGCCCCTTCAGGACTTCGATGCGCTCAAGGGTGAACGGATCAATTTGGAGTGCGCCACCGAGGCTGCCAGGATAAGGAAGAAAAGCGCCGTCCAGATAGTTGGAACTGGGCGAGAAGCCTCTAGTCACCGCCTCGTCGGCGATCATGTAGCTTTCGGTATAGCCGCTAGTCGAAACGCCTGGCGTGTAACGAAGCGCTTGCGCAACACTTGTTGCTCCTCGTATTGTAATTTCGTCCGCGGTTACCACATTTACGGTCTGTGGAACTTTTTCAATCGGTGTGTCCGTTTTGGTTCCCGTAGCGGAACGTTTTGCCACTATACCGTCAACCGGCCCCCATGCGCTTTCCCCTTGAACCGTTATGGTTTCCAGCACCGTCGAGCCATCGGCGGATATATTCCCGCTACCGGCTGCGGGAGTGGAGATCGCAACTGTGGTGGCATTCGGGAAGGAATAGACCAAACCGGAACCAGCGAGGATTCCGGCGAGTGCCTGCTCGCGCGTTGCAGAACCAGAAAAACCGGATGACGTCTTACCCGCGGCAGCAGATGCGAGATATGTGACCTGAACGCCCGCCTGACGCCCGAAAGCCGTCAGGGCGCGATTGAGAGGACCGGCCGGAACCGAGAAGGACGTCTGGGCCTGCGTCTGTGCAGCCGCCTCACGATGTGTTACCGCGAGACTGATGCTGATTGCCGTCGACACCAGAAGCGTTGCCATCAACGCCCTGCTTGTTCCTCTGAAAACCTTGTTGCCAATCCCACGCCCCTTGACCATTAAACCTCTCCAATTCTTCAACTCGTATGGAGGGACAGGATGGGCCTGAGCTTCAGGTAATTGCTGTCCCTATTACTGTTACAATCGGGGCAGCGAAATTTTCACCTTTTGGCTCAAGTTTTTTAGTTTTTTTTCAGAGAGGGGAAATTACCGTCACAAACGAGGAAATCTGACGCACACGGGCACCCGTCGGATGCACCACCGCCTGAAGGGCAAGAAGTGGATTGTTCAGATCGAAAACACCGCTGACGCGCTGATCGTCGATGAATGGATCGGCAATGACGATGCGTCCGGGTATCCAGCGACCAATGCGTGCGACAAGAGCCGATACGGTTTCCCTTTCCGCTATAATGAGATTATCACGCCATGATGCGACCTGCCCGCTTTCACGCTGGCCGCGGTCGATTCTGCCGGAGGAAGGGTCGAAGGTGATCCATTGGCCTTTGGCAAGGTTCACCCCTGTTTCGAGCGCTGAGTCCGACGCCCGGACATCAACAAGACCATGATCGACGGAAACCGTCAGGATACCGGCGTCGTTCGATACATCGAAGGCCGTGCCAAGCGCCGTCGCGCTAAAGGTTCCGGAAAGGACAGAGAACGGCCGGGTTGCATCCCCCACCACCTCGAAGAACGACATGCCGGCGAGGAGATCAATTGTCCGCCGTTCGCTGCGGAAATCCAGAGCAATGGCGCTTTCCGGGCCAAGCGTTGCAATACTGCCATCGGGAAGACTGATCCGGCGTATTTCACCTTTTTCGGTCATGTAGTCGGCACGGGCTTGAAGAAGCATACCCGGCCCGAAGGAATAAGCGAGTGCACCGGTACCAAAAGCGGCAAGCCCACCGATCATGAAATTGCGGCGCGTAAGACCAAGGCTGTCCCGCCGCTCTGTCCGCCGCTTTTCCGTGAGAACTTTTCCAGACGCACCATGCACCTTCGATACACGCGCCCAGACCTCCTCATGCTGCGGACCACGGGCGCGCCATGCGCGGATCAACTCGATTGCCACCGGATTACCGGGGTCGTTCTGCAAGCGGATAGTCAGATCGATCGCTTCGTCCAGCAATCGTTCTTGATCCGTCGTCGTCTCGTTCATCTGTATCCTTTCGGCAGAAGCGGCGAATCTCACCTGCCTCTATTTATTAATACAAACGAGCAGCGCAAATTTTCTCTTTTCGGATGAAATAAATCAGAAGGCGTCCACGCGCCCCACCAGATGCCGGTATGCGTCGCGGATGAGAGACCATGCCCGCGTGGTCGAAATACCAAGCTCTTCTGCAACTTCAGCGATGGTTCTCTCACCCAGGCGGTGCATCTCGAAAGCCTGTCGCGTCCTCTCCGGCAATTCAGAAAGCGCCTGATGGGTCTGCATGAGGCTTTGCCGCGAATATACGACTTGTTCGGGAGAAGGGGCCGGGTCTTGAATAGTGGCCGCTTCTTCGTCGTCAAGAGCAACCGTTACGATCAAGGCTTCACGCCGTTGATGGTTGAGACCAAGATTACGGGCGGCCTGATAGAGGTAGGCTTTGGGATTGTAGTTCTGCGCGGTGTCGGCTGGAGGCGTTGCAATCACACGCAGGAAAGTATCCTGAGTGAGGTCAGCGGCCGTATCCTCGTTAATACCCCTGCGATGCAGGGACTTCGCTATTCCCTTGGCGTGACGCCGGAACAGGTTTTGTATGTCCCAACTCATTGCTGCCTGCCTTTCACTCCGACACTTTGAAACAGTGTCGGGAAAGACAAGCAAACCGACGAAAAAACGCGAAAGCCGTCGCAACGACCTCTGTCATCTCCCCGAAAAATTGTTCGGTCAAATCACGCACGACAAAATCTCTTTTCCATAGCGGAAGCCACAGTTTCAATCTTTTTAGCTACAATTGAAATTTCCTTGCAAGCTAAATTTTCGCAAAGATTTCAATGAGAATTGAACTTCTGTTCAAAACTTGTCTATAAAACTCATATTATTCCGTGAGATACGGCCGATAGGGATCCAAGCGGTGAAATAGAAGATTGTAGTAGGCGCACATCAGTTTTCATACGCACTGTTGCATGACCGCAACGAAAAAAGTTTTCAGAGACTTGTTTCCACATCTTCCGGCACTTCCTGCCTGAACCGTGGCCCATTGGCGAGTCGGCGACCAAGAGCTTCAAGGAATTTGTCATAGCGCTGGCCACCTTTGGCGCGAGCAGCGGCCTGAGCGGTTTCCGGCAAGGACGCAGTTGAGTTCAGCCAGAAACGGACGAACAGGGCAAACGCTTCGTTGGCAATACCGACGTCCCGTTCGAGCCGCTGGATACTGCGGTCGATCCGGTCGAGGCGTTTGCCGATTGCGGCTTCCTTGCGCTCATCGGCATCGGGTGAAAGAAACGACGCGATGGCAGCTTCTGCAATCAGGGAATCCGATTGCCCTCGCCGCTTCGCGAAATCCGCAAGACGGCGCTTCAGATTGGGGTCGAGATAAACGGAGAGGCGCTGTTTCTTGTCGGGACGCTGTGGCATGGCTCACAATTCCATCCCATCGCCGGGGTCCATCGAAATCTGCCGCGCGACCTGACGCATGTTGCGGGCAAGCACCCGATTGGTGACGGCATCGCGTTCCGGTTCGTCCATGTCGGGATCAAACTCGTTGACGGTTTTTCTTTCCGGCTCCGGCGCTATGTCCTTGTGCTGTTCAAGGCCTGGTTCACGGCGCAGGCCGGCATTGGTAGCATCATCGTCCTGCTTGTCCGCCTCATCTTTGGCCGGCTTGCCCTTGGCCGTGCCGTTACCCTTGCCAATCGGCGGGGCCGGGAGCGGCTTCAATGCAGACCAGTCATCCCGCTTGGGAGCAAGTCCGGCATTCGCATTAATGGGAGCGGGAAGCACACGCTCCCTGAACCGGGCATCGTCAAAGTATCGTGCCTTCTTCGTACGGATCGGCGGAATGCCGGCGACCATGACAATCTCATCGTCGGGCGGGAGTTGCATGATCTCGCCGGGGGTGAGCAACGGCCGCGCCGTCTCGGAGCGCGAAACCATCAGATGCGACAGCCACGGTGCGAGGCGGTGTCCAGCGTAATTCTGCATGGCACGCATTTCGGTCGCGGTGCCAAGCGAGTCCGACACCCTTTTCGCGGTCCTCTCGTCATTGGTCGCAAAGCTCACCCTGACATGGCAATTGTCGAGAATGGAATTGTTCGCGCCATAAGCCTTTTCGATCTGGTTCAGGGATTGCGCGATCAGGAACGCCTTGATCTGATAACCGGCCATGAAGGCAAGCGCGCTCTCGAAGAAGTCGAGCCGGCCGAGCGCGGGAAACTCGTCGAGCATCATTAGCAGCCTGTGGCGACGGTCTTTGGCGTGCAAGTCTTCCGTCAATCGCCTGCCGATCTGGTTGAGCACGAGACGCACAAGCGGTTTGGTACGGGAAATGTCGGAAGGCGGCACGACCAGATAGAGTGTTGCCGGTCGCTCCTCGCTGACCAGATCGGCAATCCGCCAGTCGCAACGGCTGGTGACGGTCGCGACGATGGGATCGCGATACAGCCCAAGAAAACTCATGGCGGTGGAAAGCACGCCGGATCGCTCGTTGTCGGATTTGTTCAGCAACTCGCGGGCAGCGCTGGCTACAACCGGATGCGGTCCCTTCTCGCCGAGATGCGGTGTGTTCATCATGGCGGACAGCGTGGACTCGATCGGGCGGCGGGGATCGGAGAGGAAGGCAGCGACGCCCGCCAGCGTCTTGTCCTTCTCCGCATAGAGAACGTGCAGGATCGCGCCGACCAGAAGAGAATGGGATGTTTTCTCCCAATGGTTCCGCTTTTCCAACGAACCTTCAGGGTCAACGAGTACATCGGCGACGTTCTGCACGTCCCGAACTTCCCATTCACCCTTTCGCACCTCCAGCAGAGGATTGTAGGCGGAAGACGCCGAATTGGTGGGATCGAACAGTAGAACGCGGCCATGCCTTGCCCTGAAGCCGGAAGTCAGTTCCCAATTCTCGCCCTTGATGTCGTGGACGATGACCGATCCCGGCCAGGTCAGAAGCGTCGGTACGACAAGGCCCACGCCCTTGCCGGATCGGGTCGGAGCGAAGCAAAGCGTATGCTCCGCACCATCATGACGGAGATATTCCTGTTCGTAGCGGCCGAGCACCACGCCGTCAGCCCCAAGCAGGCTGGCCTTTACGATCTCGTCGCGCTCGGCCCATCGGGCGGAGCCGAACGTCTTGACGTCCTTCGCCTCGCGTGCGCGCCAGATCGACATGAAGATGGCGACTGCGATGGCGATCAGGCCACCGGATGCGGCAATCGCGCCACCTTCGAGAAAGACGTTCGGCGCATAGGCATCATAGAAATACCACCACCAGAACAGGGCGGGCGGCGGATAGAAGGGCTGACCGGCAAGCTCGAACCAGGGCGAGCCAAGCTGTGGCTGGAAACCAAGACGCCACGCGACCCATTGCGTCGCGCTCCAGACCGCGATGAGCACGATCAGCAGAACAACGGCGATTTGTCCCCAGAGCACGCGCGTAGCCGACAAAGGTTGAAACTCCCTTCCAAACATGGGTTCATATTCAGGGAAAAAGAATTTCCACAATGATTTCAACAGCATTGAACGCCAGTATCGCAATCTGGCGAAAACTGTCGAAAAAATACTTGAGCGTTGCGGTGTGCTGTCCTTGGCTTTCTCATAGACCTAGCCCACGCTTGCGGCCGAAACTCCAGTCCACACCACCGTCAGCGCGGGCGACGCCGGATATGTGCTGGCCGATATGCTTTTCGATGGAAGGCGTCCACGGCACGAGGCTGAAGCCGAGCCCATCATCTACCATCGCGAAGCGGCCGGATGCCAGGGTGAAACGCCGGCTGTAAGTGCCGGCGACATATTCCCCGGCCGCCGCTTCACGGAACGGCATGTTCAGTTCATGGGAGAGCTTTTCGCCGAGCGCGTCCAGTTCACGTTCGCGGAGCGTGCCGAGAAGATTGCGAGCGAAGATAACCCGCTCGCCCTCGCGCCGTGCGAATCTCTCCTCGATCAGATGTTCGGCCCGCGCTTCCATCGCCTGTTGCACCTCTAGCCCAAAGCCGCCACCGAGATCGATCGGATCGCGGGCCACAAGCTGGCGGTCGAGCCATGTGGCGCCGTCGGCTGTAGTCTGCGCCTCAAGGGAGAAATCGGAACGAACCGCCAGCGCAACACGGCGCTCACCTCTCGCATCCTCGAAAGAGCGCAGTTCGACAATCGAACCCTGCGCGCTGTCGCCAGCCGCTTCAATGTCAGGAAGACGGATATGATGGGTGTGGCCGTCCACGCCATCGACCACGGCGAAGGCCGTGCCGCGCAGTTCGTCGTCAAGACCGCGCTCGACAAGCCGGCCGATGACCGGCTCGCCACGCGTCTCGCCGGACAGCACGTAATCGGCAGCGCCGCGCTCGATGCCCTGTTCCGTCAAAGCCCGGTGCATCCGCTTGATGATGTCGCCGCGTAGCCCAAGCTCGCGCAAGGTGGCTTCGGCGTCGCCGGATATCATCCATTGACCGGGGCCGATGTTTTCAGTCAGGCCGAGATGTTCGAGATGACGAAGCCGGCCGATCTTCTGGATGGAATATTCGTCTGGCTGCTTATCCGGAGACGGAGCAACGTCTATGATGCCCTGCTCGTTGGCGTCACGGACAAGCTGGCGGTCGAGCTGCGTCCAGCGATCGGCTTCAATCTGACGCTCCAGCGACCGGCTTATGTCCAACTCGGTACGTGGTCCCAATTCCAGCGTCACGAGATCCTGCGCCCGGTCGCGCAATCCGCTCTTGATATAGTCGCGGTCGATCACGAGGTCTTGCCCGTCGTCGGTGCGGCCGCGCACGATGACATGCACATGCGGATTGTCGGTGTTCCAGTGATCGACGCCGACCCATTCGAGTTTCGTGCCGAGATCCTTTTCCGCCTGCGCCATCAGCTCGCGGGTGAAGCGCTTCAGGTCTTCCATGTCGGCAGCGTCTTCCGGCGAGACGATGAACCGGAAATGGTGCCGGTCGTCCTTGCCGCGATCGGCAAATTCCTTCGCGTCGGCATTGTCGGTTTCGGGACCGAACATTCGGGCCTTATCATGTCGCTCCCCATTGCTCACTTCATTCGCGGCGCGGGTGACACCCTCGCGGCGGAGATAATTGAGGTGGCGGGCCAGCGGGCCACGATCGCCCTTGTTGCGGACGATACGCGCCTTCACCGTACAGAAGCGGGTGCGGTTGGTGATGAGGCGATTGGCGCGTATGCTCGCCAAGCGGCCACGGGCAAAGCTCGGTCCACGGCCCTTGCCGGAGGTGATCTTGCCGGAGCGGGAAACATGCCCGCCGGCCTTCTGCGCGGCGGCGAGCGCCTGCGCGACGAACGGCCTTGCCCGCTGGGCCTTGCTGGAACGGATGCGTCCAGGCCGGACGCGGAAATCGTCGTCCCGGCTCATGGCGTCACGCGCTGCGAGGTGCAGTTTTCGTTGAGAATATTCGATAAATTCAGGGTGCGCACATCGCACTTATGGCCCGCGATGTGCGGAAAGCCGGAAAAAAGCCAATCAAAACAACCGACCGTCCAAGCCGCGATGTGCGGCCTTTTATCTTGCCATAAATCGGACGTTGCCACCGCCCCTCCCCACCATCCCGCACGAGCTACGATGACGTTCACCAGACCACCCGGCACCACGAAATTCATGGCCGTGCCTCCTGCTTTCCGGACCAGCGCACGAACAGGCCATCGGACGGCGGTGCGAGCGCCGACAAGTCGGTGATCGTACTGGTGCTGGATGTGCGACCAGAAGGAAGATCAGCCGCCGTCACGTCGCCGCCAGCGTGAACCGCTGCGCGGGCGATGAAGAGCGGCGCGACAGACCATTCGGAGCGCGCCGGACGGTCCGCCGTGCGCCAAGCAACGGCGGCGTCCGCGTCGATCTGCGGCACGATCTTCGCCATGTAGGCAATCGTCTCGGCGGGCAATGGATCGCCGGTGACAAGATGCTTTTCGTAGCGGCCGGGACCGGCATTGTAGGCGGCAAGGAAGCCCGGCGATCCATAGAGATTGTGCAGTTCCGCGAGATAGGCGCTGCCTGCCAGAATGTTGTCGCGGGGATCATAAGGATCGCCGCCAAGGCCGTATCTGCCGCGCAGTTCCGCCCATGTGGCAGGCATGATCTGCATCAGGCCCATCGCGCCCTTTGGTGAGATGGCGTGCGGATCATGATCGCTCTCGGCCTGCATGACGGTGCGTATCCAGCGTTCGGGAATGGCGAAGCGCTTGGCCGCCTCCGTAATATGATCGGCCAACGGATCGGACGATGCGACGGCCACGACAGAACGTGCCGACGATTGATCGTTCGCCAGAGGATCAGCCATTGCCACGCATGGCAGCGTGACGGTCATGGTCGCTGCGATCAGCAGCGCCATGATCGCGGGAACGGCGACGCATGGTCCGCCGTCCCGATTGCCCATCAGCCTGCCATCGTGCTCGCTCTGGTCAAGGGCAAGGCTTCGCCGCCGGCCAACATTTTCCGGACGGGCATCGTCGCAAGACGTGTCCATTTCCCGGAAAACAAGCCGTCGCCCCTGACCGCCGCTGCGCGCGACGGCCGCCCGGTGGGCGATCGGGTCGAGGGGAGTGATCGGCGTTCGATCGATCAAGGGGAGTGAGCCTGACAGGCGATAGGAAGGATGGCAGCGCATGAGGGTCACGCCTGTTCGTCGCGCCGCGTCTTGCGCGTCCAGTGCAGATTCCATGTGTCCTTTTTCGTGTCGGACTCGAACATGCGGGCGCGGATCGGTTCGACAAAGGAAGGATCGTCTATGGTAACAGAGAGATATGCCCCGGCGCGCTCGCCGGTTCGATCCCATGCCGCGCCGACTTCGAGGCCATCGGCGAAGATGCGATGGTTCGGCGCGTTCTCGGCTTCCGTCTCATCGATGGGAAGGATGGTCACTTCGGCGTTGAGGGTGAGCGTGCGGATGCGGCCGAAAAAGCCATCTGCCTTGTGGGTGAAGGTTCCAATCTGAACCATTATCTGTTCCTTTCACGGTTGAAGAAACGAGCCGTTCACGGCTCGTCGGAAACCGGCTCGCGGAAACTGTCCGCGACCGGATCGGGATCGTCGGTAGTCCAGAGCGGGATTGCCCGACCGACGACGGTTGAGAGGGGAAGCGGCCCGAAATACCGGCTGTCGAAGCTGTCGGGACTGTCCCAGTTCATGAAGAAGGCTTCGCCGGTGCGAAGCGTCCGGCAGCCTTGCCAGACGGGCAGCGGACGGCCTTGGCCGTCGCGCTCGCGGGCCTGTCCGTAGGTCATGCCGTAGGCGGTGATCGCCGCGCCGTTGCGGCAGACGGTTGTTCCGGAAAGTGCCAGCACGCGCTTGAGAAGCGGCAGGCCCTTCGGCAGATAGCGGCGCTCGTCAAGGAAGCCGGCCAGGTCGTCGGACGGCATAACGACCGCAAGGTCGGTGACGTCCAGACGGTCGTCCTCTGACACATCCAACGAAACGATCCGGTAGAGGCCGAGCGGCACGCTGGCCGATGCGTTCCAGATCACGCGGACAGCGGGCGGTTTCCAGACCGGCAGCGCGATCAACACCGTGCCCGCCAGCATTGCGAGAAGTGTCATGCGGCGGGCGGTCATGGCTGAAATTCCCGACGCAGCAACCATGCGCGATGCTGTTCGCGGCCGTAGGCTCGGAATGGCTCGTTGACGGTGAGACGGTTGTGAATGTGCCGCCAGTGATCGGGCGCGACGTCCGCCGGGTCGATGCCACTCCGCTCAATCGCTTCGATGACATGCAGCACCTTTTCGACCTTCGGCCAGCCATGAGTACGCAACAGGATCTCGCCGCCGGGATAGACCATTGGTACTGTCTGGTAATTCTCACCGGGGGCGACCGCGCGCAGAATGTCAATGCGGGAAACAACGGTACCGTAATCGTTCGCAGCCCATCTCACGAAGGCAAAGACTGCGCCGGGATCGAAGCTAACCATACGGTGATGACCGTCAATGCGCTCTTCTTCAGCAATCCGGCCGAAGTGGATGCGCTGCTCGATACGGTTCGCTATCCACGTCAGTTGGACCTGTGTTCGGGGAGAGGAAGCGCCTACCATCATCGGCGCACTCCTCCACAGCAGCTATTTTCGACGAGTTGCGTTAGCAAGAATCCGAAGGATTCTAGGTTAGGTAAGTTAGAGGAGCCGGAATCCGCTTTTGGATTCATAGAGATGCAGCCCGTCAGCGTTCCCGATAGTACTGGACTTCCCCTTCAAAAATGGAGGGCTTCTGTTAGACAAGACTGACAGGAGACTTAGAATTGAAGCAGCGAGAA
>NZ_VEWK01000011.1 GCF_006376675.1 Brucella pecoris | reverse complement strand
ATCGTGATGCCACGGGCGCGCTCTTCAGGAGCGGCGTCGATCTGGTCATACGCCTTGAACTCGCCGAAAAACTTCGTGATCGCTGCTGTCAGCGACGTCTTGCCATGGTCAACGTGACCAATTGTGCCGATGTTAACGTGGGGCTTCGTACGTTCGAATTTGCTCTTTGCCATCGCCGTTGTTCTCTTTGTTCTAGAACCGCTCAAGCGCCAGCACAAAAGCCGTTTGGCTTCCGGGCCAGCATTTATGCCAAAACGGAACGGCGAACCGCCCGTCGATGATTCCTTACACGCCAAACCGCCCTGAAGAATTTGGAGCGGGTAGCGGGAATCGAACCCGCGTATTCAGCTTGGAAGGCTGCTGCTCTACCATTGAGCTATACCCGCGCACTCTTAACTCTGATCCGACAGTGGTGGAGGGAGTTGGATTTGAACCAACGTAGGCATAGCCAACGGATTTACAGTCCGTCCCCTTTAACCACTCGGGCATCCCTCCAGATATCACTATCAGCAGAGTCGAGCGACTAGGCATTTCCGCGGGGCTTCTGGCTGACTGTTGGGCCAGCCGTCGATCCGCGAGGGGCCTTATGACGATAAGCTTATCCCCTGTCAACAGGGTAAAAGCGAAAAGAATGCATGTCTGTCCACAACGTCGTGGAAACATCCTCTCGCATAGCCCTCCTATATAGGTCTAAACGCCTGCATTTCTCATGATTTTTGCGCTAGCGCCGGTTATTTGGCAATCAGAACAGCCTGATAGCAATCACATAGCAATCACTGGCGAAGTCGCTTTCTTCCATTCACCTAAAGAGCTATAAGCACGCCATGACCGACGAAAACTCGCCCCGCACACCAAAAGATTCTCATTATGCGCGCCTGCGCCGCCAGCATCGCGATCAGAAGACCGCGACTGAAGGCAAATCGCCGCGCAAGCCCCAGCGCCCTTCCATTTCGGCAAGCGCCGTGACCGAGGGAACCGTACGCCTTTATGGCCTTCATACGGTCCGCGCTGCCGTGGAAAACCCTGAACGCAAGATATTGCGCATGCGCGCAACACGAAACGGTTTCGCCCGGCTTGAGATCGGAGAAGCCGAATCTCTTTCCTTCCCCGTCGAAATCGTCGATCCGCGCGACATCGATAAGGAAACCGGTTCTGAAGCCGTCCACCAGGGCGTCATGATCGAAGCAGAACCGCTGCGCGCCAAAAAACTGTTCGAATTGAAGGACAGTCCCCTGCTTCTCGTTCTTGATCAGGTGACAGATCCGCACAATGTCGGCGCCATCATGCGCTCAGCCGTCGCCTTCGGTGCTGGCGCGCTGATTACGACAAGCCGTCATAGTCCGCAGGAAACCGGTGTTCTGGCAAAGGCTGCCTCCGGCGCGCTTGAAATGATCCCGCATATCGAAGTGCGCAATCTGGCCGAAGCGATTGAAGAGCTCCATGGCCTCGGATTCCAGACCATCGGTCTTGATTCGGAAGGACCACTGGAAATGGAGGCCACCTTGTCCGGTGGACGAATCGCCCTTGTGCTGGGCGCGGAAGGCAAAGGTCTCCGTCAAAAGACACGTGAAACCGTCACGACACTTGCCCGCCTCGATATGCCGGGCGAAATCAAGTCACTCAATGTATCGAATGCAGCCGCAATCTCGCTCTACGCTGCGGAGCGATATCTGCGCGCGCGTTGATTCAAATATGAATCTCCGATGAAAATGTCTCCCGGCAGGTTTTTCTTCCGGGAGACATGCCGGAAAACCGTCCCCCGGTTCACGCGGTAGCGATATAGGTGCGGATGTCCTCAGCTTCGCGCTCGACGTCTTCGATACGTCGCTTCACAACGTCACCGATCGAGATAATTCCCACAAGCTTGCCATGTTCCTCCACAGGCATATGACGGAATCGGCTTCGCGTCATGATCTCCATCACCTGATTAATCGTGTGATGTTCGCGGCAGACCTGTACTTTTGCCGTCATGACTTCGGCAACCGGCATACTCATCGCCTTGGTTTCTTGTGCTGCGACTGCGCGCACAACATCGCGTTCAGACAGAATACCTTTGATTCGACCGGCCTCGTCGCACACCACCAGCGCACCGATCTTGTGTTTGTTCAACATGGCGACAGCGTGGGATAGCGTATCAGCAGGTGCTATAACCAACACATCCCTGCCCTTTGTCTCGAGAATCGATCTTACGGTCATGCCAAAGTCCCTCCAAGATTTAGCACTCGCTGCTTCCGGCGCACAAACGCCATATGAAGCAGAACGCAGCTCCTCCCACCACGTTCCATGATGGTGCGCTTTGATCGTCAGATTGGCAAGTGGCATCAAATGGGGGGCAGGCTTTGTCAAAGCCAAATAGACATGGCACTCTATCGCCTCAGCACCGCATCATAGCTGCGCGGGCGATCCATCAGCGATATGCCGAAGAAGCCGGCAATGAAACCGCCTATATGCGCTTCCCATGCAATGCTTGAGAGATCCGCACCGCCGGTCGAGTAAAGACCGGTAATGATGTTGATCAGGAACCAGACACCGACAAAGGTCAGAACAGGCTTCAGCGTCAGGGTCAGCCCCACCGGCAGAACCGGTCCCGCGAATTCCGATCGGCGTCCATGGCCGATACGACGGAAACCGTAGCGCGCTGCAGCCCCCATCATTCCCGAAATCGCTCCCGATGCGCCTACCAGCGGTGAAACGCTGTCCGGATAGATCGCATAATGGGTCAACCCCGCAATCACCGAAGTGAAGATCCAGAAAGTGATCATTCGCCCCGTACCGATGCGGCCTGCAAGCGGAGAACCAAAAGCTGCAAGCCAAATCATGTTGACGGCAATATGGGCGATGCCGCCATGCATGAAGGAATAGCTGATGAGCGTGAAAAGTGCGGCAGGGTCGGTAAAGCCGTCTGCCAGCGAGAAACGTGCCGGAATGAGAGCGAAATTGAGCATGAACTCATAATTCTGCTGCTCGCTGATGAGGTAGTTCTGATAGACATACACCGCGACGCACAGGCCTATCAGAGCAATCACGACGCCGGGAATATTGAACATCGGCTCGCTACTACCCGACCGGCGATTATTGCCATTCATTTCCGGCTGGGGAACGCTCATAAACTGCTGCTTTCTATTTTTATGCGAAGCATCACAATCGGGCTGAAGGAGCCTTTTGCGTCTGGTCAATGCATGTTGATAGGGCACAATCGGTTAAAAATAAAGGCCGACGGACGTTCCCGGTCGGCCTTGACGCGAATAGAATTCTTTCGCGAAATCAAATCTGGAGCTCAGAAAAAAGCCAACCAAGTCAAGGGCTTCGTCTGATGCCTTATCAAAGCGCGTCTTTCAGTACCGTGCAACCATTACTTTTTATTAACCTTAACGGACGAGCCCGGTGGATGAAGAAAGGGTTAAACTGGCATCCTCGCCGTTAATACTATTTTAATGCGTTCAACAGCGGAGCCAGCCTCCGCGTGCAATGGACAAATCAACGGCGTATGATGAAACACCGCAGTACGATCGCGATTTTCAGCGAGTGGCAGCGCTTGGCCCGGACGGAAAGCGGTTTCTTTCGTGCGCCGATGCGCGAACAGATCGAGCCGCGCAAGCTGGGGCGCCATCTATCCGACCTCTTCTTCCTCGAAGCCGGTGAACAAGGCGATTTGTCGTTTCGTCTCGCCGGAACAAGCATCTGCACCCTTTTCGGACGCGAACTGAAGAACACGCGGTTTCTCGCGCTTTGGCCTGAGCGAGACCGTGCAGCCCTTCAGGAACTGTCGCAAAATGTCAGTGCCCTTGAGGTCCCTGCCCTTGTTTCGCATGTCGGAATCAGTATGTCCGGACGAAGCCTTGGCCTGGAAATGTTCCTGGCCCCGCTCGAAGCGCCCAACGGACAGATCAATCTTCTCGGCAGCGTCGCTGTGCTTGATTCCGTCACCTGGGTTGGTGCCGATCCAATTGTCCTCGGCCATTTGAATTCTATCGAACCGGTTGCACCCGATCTGATTCTGGCCGACGAGGTTCGAAAATCGGCAGCCATCACAGTAAATGCAGCCGGTACAGGCAGACAATGGACCAATGTTCGTCTGACGAAGTCACAGGAACATGCAGCTCCAAAACTGCGCGTCATTCAGGGCGGTAAAGCCTGATCGGTGCACTATATCGCGATTTCTCTTTATAGATACGTGCTGTAATATGGCCCGCAGTGAGAACAGGTAAAATTTCGAGATGGATCGGCTTTGATGAACAGATTTGCTGCGGCATCCTCTGCGAGCAATGTGCGGCAGGAAAATTTCAACGCCGTGAATGTCGATCTTAATGGCCGTTACATGCTAGAGAATCGCAGTGAATTTCCTTGCGTAATCAAACGTATGTCGCCAGGAACGGCCTTAATGAGCGGTATAGCCACCCCGCGAAATGGCGAGCGTATCATCGCTTATGTCGATCATGTCGGACGCATCGAGGGTGTAACAAACGAAGTCACATCCGAAGGCTTTCACATTCTCCTGTCGACATCCGAGCAGAAGAAAGACAAGCTTTCCGCACAGTTGACCTGGCTCGCCAACAAACACGAACTTGCCCTGCCCGAAGATCGCCGTCACGAACGCGTCGTGCCGCGCAAGACCCAGCACAACATCACTTTTGCCGACGGCACCCAAAGACTGTGCCGCATTGCCGACCTTTCCCTTTCCGGTGCGGCAATCGAAAGCGAGTTCAAGCCCGCGATCAAGAGCGGCATCATGCTCGGGCCGATCCGTGGCACCGTCGTCCGTCATTTCCAGGGCGGCTTCGCAATCGAGTTTGCCACCATCCAGACCAGCACAACATTGGACAATCTTTTCGGCTGAAAGCCGTCGCCCAAAAGATGAATGCGCGTCAAGGTTACGGAATGGCAAACCGCGAAATGCCCGGAATCACGAAAAAGCCGCAAAAACAGCCCCATTTGCCCTGAATTTGTCCGTTCGTTGACAAAAAGTTTCAGCGTTATTTGCAGTTTTAATCGAATTTGACTCGCATTTTCGCACGCAAATTTGCGTGCCTTCAAATTGTCCAAGTCATCTTGGTCTCCAACAGGGAGACAAAAGAATGACAAAACAAACCATCATCGCAGCCATCCTGATGCTGTTCGCAATCGGACTGGCAGAGGCCGCAAGCCCCGCCTCCAATTCACCGTGGATGACGACCGGCGAACGCACGTCGCAGCCGATCGGTCATTATGAATTCTGCGAGCGCTACAAGTCCGAATGCAACATCGTCAGCCGCAACAGCAACATGCTGAAGCTGACGCCTGAAACCTGGAAGCAGATCATTGCGGTCAATGCTAGCGTCAACGAAAAGATCGCACCGATGACCGATATGGAAGCCTGGGGGCGCGAAGAGTATTGGGAATACCCGACAACAGTTGGTGACTGCGACGACTACATGCTTTTGAAGCGTCGCGAACTGATGGCGCTCGGCATTCCGGCAAACACGTTGCTTTTCACGGTAGTTCGTCAGCCAAACGGTGAAGGCCATGCGGTTCTGACGGTTCGCACCGACCGTGGCGACTTCATTCTCGACAATCTCGATACCCGCGTCCTTGCATGGAACAAGACCGACTATACCTATCTCAAGCGCCAGTCGACTACGAACACCGGTAGCTGGGTCTCGATCAAGGCCGACCGTGAGCTCCTGGTCGGCAGCATCAAGAACTGATCAACAGATCAATCGAACAAGGACGGGCCGTCAGTCTCCCTCTGGCCCCGTCCTTTTTCTTTTTCAGGCCGGCTCCAGCCCACGCATGAAGGACCGGGCTTTCTCGACATAATGCTCTGCAGATAATTTGAGTTTCTCGACAGCAGCATCGTCCAGTTCCCGGAGGATTCGCGCAGGTGAACCGACGACCAGCGAATTGTCAGGTATTTCCTTGCCCTCGGTCACAAGCGCCCCTGCCCCGATCAGACAGTTCTTTCCGATTTTCGCGCCATTGAGCACGATGGCGCCCATGCCGATCAATGTGTTGTCACCGACAGTGCAGCCATGAAGAATCGCCCGATGCCCGATCGTGCAACCCGCCCCGACCGTCAGCGGAAAGCCGATATCGGTGTGCATAACGGTGTGTTCCTGAACATTGGTGTCGTCGCCGATGGTGATCGGCTCATTGTCGCCGCGCAAAACCACACCGAACCAGAAACCGGCATTTTCACCGACAACGATCTTGCCGATCAGGGTCGCATCGGGCGCGATCCAATTGCTGCTGCGGTCCGCAAATAGCGGCTTGTGCCCGTTATAAGCATAGATCGGCATGTTCTTCCTCCATCAGCAAACTCGATATTGAATCGCTAAGCCGTTTCAAGCCGTCATACAAGCACGACTTCACGCTCTGTTAACCATAAAAGACCGATATTCTCTGCAATATCATTACCATGACATTCTGACCGTATGGAAACAGCACCAGATTACACCGTTTCAAGAATTGGAAGCCGCCTCCTCGGCTGGCTGCTGTTGGCGGTTATCGTTCTGATCCTGCTTTCAGTCGCGGTGAATGTCGGCGGGCGTCTGCTTGGTCCGCTGATTGCGCGAGGCGGACACTCCGACAGCACACACGCTTATGAAATCATTATTGGCAACAACGTCCTGTCGATCCCAGCCAATATGATCCGCTTTTCGAGCCAGCGGCGCGACGGCGTAACGGGGCGTCTTGATCTCTACGCCCGCTGGCCCGGACTTACCGGCTATACGGAACGCGACCGCGCCATTTTCAACCTTCTCACTCCGAAGCGACATCTCATCTTCATGTCCATCGAGCAGCGAAGAATGTCACGCGACATGAGCGGACGTTACCTGCCGATATACGCCGATCTGATAGACCCGACCGGAGAAGTTCTCCCCGGAAACCTGACAGTTCACCGCTTTCTCGAAAACAGCGGTTATAAAGGCGAGGAACTGGTCTTGTCCGACCCGAGGAGTGGCAAGCCGGAATTTGTTGCGCGATGCCTTGCGGATACTGCTGCGGAAAGCTTCAACTCATGCGAGCGCGATGTCCAGTTTGGGCGCGACTTGCAGATTCTCTATCGATTCCCCCGCTCCATGCTTGGCGACTGGCAATCACTGGACAAGGCGGTCGTCGATTTTGCGAACGCACATCTTCTGGGAAACGATACGAAACAGATCGACTGATCTTATTGCCCAACCAGATTCTGAAGTTTGGAGCGACCGTCTTCAGCGAACTTGATCTTGGCAAGCGGGACTCCGCTCAAAAGATGTTCCTCAGTGGCAGCCAGCACGATTTCCAGCTTTAACATTTCCGCCGATCCGAGAAGCTTCCAGCATCCTTTTCCTGCAAGAAGAGAAAAATCGCGATCCATGACATAAGCTGCGGCAGCATAAGCGCCGTCACATTTCCCGATTCTTTGCGGTTCATCGAGTATCTCAATCACCGAGCGCGAGCCATCGTCCTGTTCGGTTTCGATAGTTCCCAGAACTTCTGCGCGCGCAGCTAAAGACAGGGCCATCAGGAGCATGGCCAATGGAAAACCAAATTTCATAGAGACAACCAAGGCTCAGGGATAGTCGTGTCAAGATAACAAAACGCCCTCTCCGTTGTGGAAAGGGCGTCAAAGAGCATTCCTGCCGGGCATCAGCGTCGTTCGCAACGCGATTGCCGTGACAGATCAAAGATCGACGTCGAGAATGGCCATCGAGAAATTGTAGGAGAGTTCGCCTTCATCCTCGTCCTTATAGACCAGTCCGAGAAATTCGTCGTTGAGGTAAAGCTCGGCGGAGTCGTTTTTGCGCGGGCGCGCCTTCACCTGCAGGCCGGGATTGTTGAAGGTCCGTTTGAAATAAGCGTCCAGTTTTTTGAGTTCTTCGGGTTTCAACCGGCTTCTCCTGATATTGAATTGAACCGGTTTATTGCACCCGGCAATTTCCTATGTAAACCCCCGGCAAAGCCGTGCTTAAGGGTTGTCGGCAGTTAATAGCTTCTTTTGACAGAATATAGGCCGCATGCTGGAAAAAACCAGCAAGCGGCCGTGTTCAGCCTCTAACGATACAACGTATCGCTTAAATCCCTTCGCCCAGCATCTGATCCATGACGCGGGAAGGCTCGGCGCAGCCCGTATCTCCCATGATCCGGGCTGGCACACCGGCAACCGTGACGTTGTTCGGAACGGGTTTCAAAACAACCGAACCGGCAGCGATTTTCGAGCAATGACCGACTTCGATATTGCCGAGAATTTTCGCGCCAGCACCGATCAGCACGCCATGGCGGATTTTCGGGTGACGATCACCGCTCGACTTCCCTGTTCCGCCGAGCGTGACGCCGTGGAGGATCGAGACATTATCTTCGATCAAGGCCGTCTCGCCGACAACAAGTCCGGTCGCATGATCGAGGAACAGCCCGCTGCCAAGCCGGGCCGCCGGATGAATATCGGTCTGGAAAATCGAGGACGAACGGCTCTGCAGGTAATAAGCGAAATCCCTGCGGCCTTCATTGTAAAGCCAATGTGCCAGACGATGGATCTGGATCGCATGGAAACCCTTCAGATAAAGGATCGGGTCCATGAAGCGGTTATAGGCCGGATCGCGATCATAAACCGCCTGAATATCAACCCGCACGGTCTGGGACCATTCCGGATTGGCATCCAGCATCGCATCGAAGGTCTGGCGAAGAATATCGGCACTCAGATCGGCATGACCGAGACGCTCGGAAATACGATGCATGACCGCATCTTCCAGGCTCGGCTGATTCAGGATCGTGGCATAAAGGAACGTCCCCAGCACGGGATCGTTCTTGGCTGCTTCCTCCGCTTCAGCACGGATGGAATGCCAGATAGGATCGACCTGCCCCAAACCGGGGGTCGCTTTCGCTGATGTGCGAACGGACATATGCATACTCCAGTTTTGCACCGTGCAAGGCGAGACGACAGCCGAACTTTTCGCTCAATCCCTGCACCGCAATACGAGTTCGGCGCGCAGCATAACTTAAAATGCTTTGCCTTGACACGGCTGAATTTGACGCGCCCCGTCAGCGCGCTCTTTGTCCAAAATCAAATTCCCGTCAGAGCGGGTTTTCTTTCAAAAACTGCAACACCGCCTGCTTGTAGACCTTGTCGCCCACAGCCAGCATATGGTCGCGGCCAGGAATATCGACGGCCTGCCCATTTGGGAGAAGATCGGCCAGTTCCTGAGCGCTGCCTGCAATATCGTCAGTCGTGCCGACAGCGACGAGAACAGGCTGCATAATACGTGCAATCGCGGCAGCGGGAACCAACTCCTTGGAGGTAATCACGCAGGCTGCAAGGGCGATACGGTCGCTCTTGGTCTGATCGGCAAATTTGCGGAACATCTGCCCACGCGGATGCGTAATCGTCGCCGGATCCTCGGCGAGAAGCGCCTCGCCAATCGGCTCCCAGTCACCCGCGCCCGTCACCATGCCGATGCCAAGCCCGCCGAAAACGGCACTACGGACGCGTTCGGCGTGTTCAATCGCCAGAAATGCGGTAATGCGCGCGCCCATGGAATAACCCATGACGTGTGCCTTTTCGATCCCGAGATGATCGAGCAGGGCTGCCGCATCAGCCGCCATTTTGGTCGGCGTGTATTCGTCCGCGTCATGGGGCTTCGCGGAAAGCCCGTGCCCGCGATTATCGATGGCGATGACGCGATATCCAGCTTCGGTCAGCGTGCGGAACCAGCCTGGTGAAACCCAGTTGACGAGGCTCGAAGAAGCAAAGCCGTGAATGAGCAGGATCGGATCGCCCTCTCCGTCCTGACGATATGCCAGACGCAAGCCGTCATGTTCGAAATATTCGATATCGAAGGCACTCACCTGTTTATTCCTCTTGATTGCATTGTCTTGACGTCAAAGCTTGCACGCGCCGCAAATCACGCGATGAACCGCCCTGTCGCCAAGCTTTATGCCGGTTCGTTTAACGGTACCTGCCAGAAGTTCAACGACATACGCTGCCGGAACCTCAGATGAAATGATATTTTCGGAGAATGGCACCGCATTTTCGTGAATGGCCGATACGCGCCCCTTATCGTCAAGGAAGACCATATCAAGCGGCGATGGCGTGTTCTGCATCCACATCATGACGCGGCGCATCTCACCAAACACGAAGATCATCGCCCGATCTTTGGGAAAATCCGTGCGCCACATCAGCCCGCGCATACGCGCTTCATCACTTTCCGCCACTTCAAGCGCAAAGTTGACCTTGTTGCCATTGGAGGTGATGAAAGTCAGTGGCTCTTTATCGACTGGCAGCCGCATCGGCTGTGTTTCATCGGCCTGAGCAGCGAATGCGAAGAAAACAAATGCAAGAGCGAGAAAAATGCGGCCCATACCCTGCCCATTCTGACATAAAGCGCATCCCGAAAAGTGTGAAACGGGTTTCGGAAAAGATGCGCATAAAAACAAATGATTAGAGCGCCGATCTGATTCAATCAGATCGAAACGCGCTCTAATCCGGTCGGGAACCTATCAAGGGGACAGGATGGCGACAAGACCACGCAAGGCCGTACAAAGCGTATTTCACCCGCTTGTTACTACAATTGGAAGTTTCGGCGCGCTCTGAGTAACACGCTCGATTAGAGCATGATCCAACCGGAGTGAACCGACGGTTGATAAGGCTATGCTTGAAATAGAAGCGGATAGAGTGTCGATCTGATTCATTCAGATCGAGACGCGCTCTAATGCGAAACCGGGATTGCCGTGCCGATATCCGGATGGATTTCAGCGGCCATCAGGCCCTTGTCACCCTCGCCGAAGCGAATGAGCACCACCTGACCGGGGCGCAGCTCCATCATGCCGAAACGACGCAGCGTTTCCATATGGATGAAAATATCTTCCGTCCCCTCGCCCCGCGTCAGAAAGCCGAAGCCCTTGGTGCGGTTGAACCACTTGACGATCACACGCTCGAGGCCGCTCGACGGCGTGACGATCACGTGGGTGCGCTGCGGCGGCATCTGCGCCGGATGAACAGCGGTCGACGTATCCATCGACAGAACGCGGAAACATTGCAGGCCGCGATCACCATGGCGTACTTCACAAACGATACGCGCACCTTCCAAAGCAGTCTGGAAGCCGTCGCGACGCAGTGAAGTCACATGAAGAAGAATGTCATTAAGGCCCGGTTGGTCTGGAACAATGAAGCCGTAGCCCTTGGCCACGTCGAACCACTTGATATGGCCCGAAATTTCAATGATATCGCCCAGCTCTTCCGAGGCGTGCTGGCTGTGAAACTGGTCATTTGACACAGACTTGTCCGCCATGCGTTCGCCCCTCCTCTGTTCTTCCGTTGCGATTCCAACCTGATTCTTGCACAAAGAATAACACTTCCTTAACCGGAGGCGGCAAGCCCAAACTTGCGTCCGTCCCCATGAAGACCACAGACTTCACAGTTTCATGGTTACTTTTTCCAGCGCAGCAGCAATTTGAAACTGACCCACCACCTGAAATATGGCCGGTCGTCAATTAGGCAATGATGTTTCCGGGACATTTCCGGTCACATCTGCTGCTCAAAATTTTTGATCGCCATTCTGTCCGTGGTAACTTGACGTCCGGCCTTCGACATTAGATTCGATGTCCTTGCGTTTTCCGAACGTCAGCCGCCCGAATTACAACAGCCGAGGAAAAGACTATGCGCTATCTGCACACGATGGTCCGAATTCGCGACATCGACGAATCTCTCGATTTTTATGTAAACAAACTCGGCCTTGAAGAAATCCGCCGCACCGAAAATGAAAAGGGGCGCTTCACGCTGATCTTTCTTGCAGCGCCTGCCGATGCGGGTCGGGCAAGGGCGGAACGAGCCCCGGAACTGGAACTGACCTACAACTGGGACCCGGAAACCTATACGGGCGGCCGCAATTTCGGCCATCTAGCCTATCTGGTCGATGACATCTATGCTACGTGCCAAGAGCTGCAGGATAAAGGTGTTACCATCAATCGTCCGCCCCGCGACGGGCACATGGCCTTCATCAAGTCGCCCGATGGTATTTCCATCGAGCTGATCCAGAAGGGTGATCGTCTGGCGCCGCAGGAGCCATGGGCTTCAGCCGAAAATATCGGTAGCTGGTAACAGGGCATGGTACCCGAAAGTGGAAACCGGTTTCGGGAAAAAGACATGCGTAAAACAAAAAGCCCGGTCTCGCGACCGGGCTTTTTTTAATCCTGAACGGTCATTCCGTTCCCTGAATTGCCGCGAGCAGCCACTCGCCGCCATCCGTGCGGGTGAATGTCCAGAGTTCGGTGCTTTCCACCGGTTCATCCGGATTGCCTTCAACGACAGCGCCGGTGTTGCGGTCCAGCATGATGTCGATTGCGGAGTAGCGGATCGCCACAGTGGCATAGTCGACATTGCCTTCACGCCAGGCTTCCGAAACGTCGCCCTGAAGCAGCTTCACGTCCTTCACTTCATTGCGCATGCCACTGGAAGCGATTTCGCCCAATTCTTCGGCGAGGTAGGACATGGCTTCCGGAGTGGTCAGCTTGCGCAGCGTAGCATAATCCTCGCGGCCATAGGCGCTCTGGATTTCCGAAAGCATCTGCTCGAAACGATCAAGCTCTTCCTGTCCGACATCCATCGGCTCGTCTTCGACCGCCTGAGTTACCGGCTCTTCAGCCTGCCTGGCACCCGCGCCGAACGGATTGACCGAAGGCGTACGACCGCCAGAGTTGCCACCCTGTTGCGGTGCGGCACTCTTGGCCGCCCCGAAAGGCTGGGCGGAGCCAAATGGTTGCGCATTTGCATTGCCAGCACCGGCCGTTGCCGTCGCACCCTGACGGCGATTAGCAAACATGCGCATGACGAACATCGCAATCAGCGCTATCACAGCCACCTGCAACAGAAGACCGAACATGCCAGCCAGACCGCCAAGGCCGTTACCAAGCATCATGCCGATCAAACCACCAACCAGCAAACCGCCGAGCATGGAACGACCGAAATTACCGAACATACCGCCAGCGCGGGCTGGCGCTGCATTCTGCGCACCAGCGGCGGCGGGACGGGTTGTCTGCGTGGTGCCGGTGTTCGGCGTCATCGAACGTTCGATCGGTGCAGCATTATTCGGTGCGGTACGCGTCGGCGCAGGCGCCTGATATGTACGCGCGCCACGGCTGCCGAAACCGCCACCGCCTGCGCGGCGAGCCTCGGCGAAATCGACCGCTGCAAAAGAGGCAATCAGCCCCAATACCATTGCTGCTGTCAGTTTGGTCAGGCGGCTTCCGGAACCCGGCATTGTTAACTCCCATTTAGAGACATGACTGAATGTTTAAATCAGTGCTCATATGGGAATTCGCCCCCACACCTCACAAGAGCGTGAAGGCAAAAAAATCCAGAAATTTCAAATGGACCCAGAATTTTAAACGGGCAAAGCCGCATCCAGAATCTGTATCTGAGTTGTGACCGAGCCATTCCAGTGATTTAGCGACAGATTGCCCGCCACATGCACGCTCTGGCCGATATTGTTGAACAGAAAGCGCCCCAGATCGCCCTCAGCCGCCCGGAAGGCTATCGCATTGACGCGTTTTCCGTCAGCACCACGTAAGCTCACGCGCACATGATCGCGCCCAACGCCGCGCGCATCGGCCAGTATGTGATGCGGCAGTGCCAGAATGGGTTGTGGATGCGCAGAACCGTACGGCCCAGCCTTCTGCAAGGCTTCATAGAGCGATACCGTTGCGCCCGATGCGGCCAGTGCGCCGTCGATGGACAGGCTTTGGTTTTCACGCAGGCGCGAAACGATATGCGCCGATTCTTCTTCGAGATATGCACGCAACGCGCCAAGATTGCCGCGCTCAATGGTGATACCGGCCGCCATGGCATGGCCGCCGCCCTTGACGAGCAGCCCGCGTTCCATCGCGCCGCGTACGAGCTTGCCGAGATCAAGTCCCATGATCGAACGCCCAGAACCCGACCCAACACCATTGGCGTTGAAAGCAATGGCAAAGGCAGGCCGCCGCGCCTTTTCCTTGAGCCGCGAGGCCAGAAGCCCGACAATACCGGGATGCCAGCGGTCACTCGCCGTCACGATCACCGATGCGCCCGCGCCGCCGGAAATTTCCAGCGAGGCTTCCGCTTCGGCCTCCATAAGCATCTCGGCTTCCATGGCCTGACGCTCCTGATTGAGCCGGTCAAGCTCGATGGCGATACGATCCGCCGTTGCAGGATCGTCCAGCGTCAGCAACCGTGCGCCAAGCCCCGCATCACCGATGCGCCCGCCGGCATTGATGCGCGGTCCGATCAGATAGCCAAGATGGAAGACATTGAGCGGTTCGCCAATGCGCGCCACACGCGCCAGAGCCGCGAGGCCGACATTGCTCTGCGACCGCGCAACAACCAACCCTTTGACGACGAAAGCGCGATTGACGCCGGTCAACGGCACCACGTCACAAACCGTTGCCAGCGCCACCAGATCAAGCAGGGAAAGAAGATCAGGGCCTGGCCCTTTTCCACGTTCTCTTAAAATCTTTGCGACCTGCACCAATGTCAGAAAGACCACACCCGCCGCACAAAGATGCCCCTGCTGCGAAATATCGTCTTCGCGGTTCGGATTGACGATAGCCACCGCATCTTCCGGCAGATCGCCGCCGACCTGATGATGGTCAAGCACGACAACATCCGCTCCGGCCTGCCTAGCAGCCGTGATGGACGGTGCGCTGTTGGTGCCGCAATCGACTGTAACGATAAGGGTCGCACCCTTGGCGACAAGATCGCGCATGGCATCGGGATTGGGGCCGTAACCTTCAAAAATCCGGTCGGGAATATAAATGGAATGCTGAATGCCATAATGTTTGAGAAAACGCGCCATCAAAGCGGAAGAACACGCCCCATCGACATCGTAGTCGCCGAAAATGGCCACGGTCTCGCGGCGCAGAATGGCATCGGCAATCCGCCCTGCCGCATTCTCCATATCGGTAAGCGTCGCCGGATCGGGCATAAGATTGCGCAATGTCGGATCGACGAATTCCGGCGCGCCTTCCACGGACACGCCTCGCCCGGCAAGAACGCGGGCCACCAGATCGGAAAGGCCGTGATGCTGCGCAATGGCAAGCGCCGTATTGGCCTCACGCAGGCCAAGCCGGTCTACCCATTTCTGTCCGGTTGCGGATTGTTTTATTCCAAGGAAAAAGCGCTCTGTCGTCATAAGTTTCTAAAGACACAAAAGGCGGCATTTTTGCAATGCCGCCTTTGACTATTCTACGTTCAATCCTGCCAAGGTTTAGGCTGAACCGTTCTAGCGCAATCTCCTAGAATTTGGACAAATCCTGATGGCGAGCCTTGATCTCGCGCACGGTCTGCGAGCTTGAACGCATAACGATAGTGTGCGTCTGGATATAGTCGCGGGCGAACTTCACACCGGAGAGCATATTGCCATCCGTCACGCCGGTAGCGGCAAAAAGCACGTCGCCCTTGGCCATTTCTTCCAGCGAATAGACCTTCTCCGGGTCCGCAATGCCCATCTTCGCGGCACGAGCGATCTTTTCATCGCTATTGAGCTGCAAACGACCCTGCATCTGGCCACCAATGCAGCGAAGAGCTGCTGCAGCCAGAACGCCTTCGGGAGCGCCGCCAATACCGATATAGATGTCGATGCCGGTTTCGTCCGGATTGGTCGTGTGCATCACACCCGCAACATCGCCATCTCCGATGAGGCGGATCGCAGCGCCGGTCGCCCGTACTTCCTCGATCAGACGCGCATGGCGGGGACGGTCCATGATGCAAGCCGTGATTTCATTCGGCTTCACGCCCTTTGCCTTGGCGACGGACATGATGTTATCCGTCGGGCTGGCGTCAAGGTCCACAACGCCCTTCGAGTAGCCCGGACCAACGGCGATCTTTTCCATATAGACGTCAGGCGCGTAAAGCAGGTTACCCTTCTCGGCAATCGCGATGACAGCGAGCGAGTTCGGCAGGTTCTTGGCGCAGATCGTCGTGCCTTCCAGCGGATCGAGTGCGATATCGACGTCGGGCCCCTGCTTGGTACCAACTTCTTCGCCGATATAAAGCATCGGCGCTTCGTCGCGCTCGCCTTCACCGATAACAACCGTTCCGGCAATGGGAAGACGGTTCAGTTCCTGACGCATGGCATCGACGGCGGCCTGATCGGCAGCCATTTCGTCGCCGCGGCCACGCAGCCTCGCCGCGGCCACCGCTGCACGCTCGGCCACGCGGACCAGTTCGAGTGTGAGAATGCGATCCAGTCCGTGGGGGTGCTGCTCTGCGGTCTTGGCCATTTGAACAAAGTCCTGAATTCGAATTGCGTGGACGCGGCGCATGAACCCCGCGATTGCCGCCTCTTATAGCGACACTGTGCAAACCTTTTGTCAAAGTCCCCCGCCCCCTGCAAGGGTGAGAGAGCTAAAAACATTGCGCGCTCAAACTCTTAATCGATTTAAGCTATACACGCTTCGTTTCATGTCCGGGCCGGATGTGAACGCCCACACCCGGCCAGAAGTTGCAGAAATTGTTAAACAACCAAAAGATGTTGCAGGCAATCAGCTTCCGATTCCATCAAAGAAAAACTCCGGACTTTCCACTTCGACCAGCCTTTTTCTTTCGATCATCCAGAAACGGTTGCCGACATTGCGAACAAAACTGCGGTCGTGCGAGACGATAAGGCTCGCCGCCTCATTGCGAAGCAGTTCCACTTCCAGCGCTTCCTGACCTTCGATATCGAGATGATTGGTCGGTTCATCAAGAATATAGAAGTTCGGATTGGTCAACCGCAAAACCAGCATGGCAAGGCGCGCCTTCTGCCCACCGGACAAACGTTCCAGCGGCTTGGCCTGCATTTCAAGCGTCATGCCCGCACCGGCCAGCAAGGATCGCGTCCGCTGATCGCCAATATCGAAACGCCTGGCAATCGTCTCAAATGGTGTCCAGTCCGGGCGAAGCTCCGACAAGGCCTGATCGCTATATCCGAGCACCAGGGACGGTGTCGCCTTGATCCCTGCCTGCGCTTGATCCGGTGCAAGAATGGCCTCGCGCACCAGCGTCAGCAACCGGGTCTTGCCCATGCCGTTGGCGCCCAGCAGGACAATTCGCTCACCCGGATTGATCCAAAGCTGGCCGGTCCTGAACAGAAGCCGTCCATCGGGCGTGGCAATTTCGGCCTGATCGAGAACAACCAGAGCCTTGGCGTGGCTGCCTCGGCTGCTCAATATAATCTTGCCAGCAGAGCGCTCCACATGCGCCGCCTTGGCGCTTTCCTCGATCTTGTCGGCGCGCGCTTTCAACTGTTTGGTTTTCACGACCAGCAGGTCACTGCCCGAGTTGATGCCAATATTGTTTAGCTTCGCTGCCTGCCTGCGCAATTGCTGGACTGTCTTCATGTCCTTTTCGAACTGTCGGGCATCAGCCGCATCGATTTCATCGAGTGCAACGCGTGCCTGACTATATGGCAGAGCGAAAACCGGTGATTTTTCTGCCCGCAGAAACAGTGTCCGCTTCGTAACCGCATCAAGGAACGCGCGGTCGTGGCTGCTGACAATCACCGCAACGGAGCGTGGCAGCGCGTTCAGCCAGTTTTCCAGCAGCCGCACTTTTTCGAGGTCCAGATGGTTGGTCGGCTCATCAAGAAGGAGAACATCAGGTTCTGATACCCATGCCCGCGCCAGAAGTGCAAGCCGTTGCCAGCCGCCGCTAAGCTGTCCTATGGGGCGCTGCTGCAGTTCGTCGGTGACGTTGAGATCATCCAGTACGATATCTGCGCGCCAGCTTTCATAATCGCGCGCCTCGGCGTCGAGCCCATCCAGCACAACCTCGTAAAAACTGCGCTCCAACAGGTTCTGGGGAACATACTGGCTGACATAGCCGACCTTCACTCCCCGCGACCGCGTGATGGTGCCAAGCGTTGGCTCCCCCTCACCGACAAGAAGGCGCAGAAGACTGGTCTTGCCGCGTCCGTTGGCGGCTACGATGCCAAGCCGCTCGCCCTCGCCTATGACGAGATCGAGATTGGCGAACAGCGGTTCATGAAGGGTCAGTGAAAGATTCTGGATAGAAACAAGAGACATGGCAATCAGCCCAATTCTGCCACGCACGAATGCCCGGTTTCCAAACCGTGACACGGATAGATGTGCTGGCGAATGTCCGGCAGCGTTTCAACGACCGCGCCTTCAGGAAAAGGCAGAATAAGACAGTGGTTGCAGTGTCTGGATCAAAAAGCAGCAGGCCGTGGCGAAAATGGTGATTTTCGAGTACCGGAGCGCAATGTACTGAACGTACATGAGCACCGGAACGCAGGGAATTGCCATTTGCAGACCGGCATGGTGACTTTTGGAACAGACACCTTGTCTTTTTCCGCCCTGCACAAGTTACTTATGCAGGGCAAAATCGGGGCCGTGCTGACGGTGATGATCATGACGCGTCACATACATCGTACAGCCCTCCTTTTCCTGTTTTGTCTCTTGAAACGAATAAAGCCGGGTCAGTTCCGACCCGGCTTTCATAACAAAGGTGAATCCAACCTGCAAGAGAGGCAGGCAATCCGGTTCTCACCCGGCCCGTTCGATGCGGATCATCTGTGGCTTGTCGACCAGATGGTCGTCTTTCAGGATTGCTTCCAGTGCCTTCTTGACGGCAGATTCGGTCGTCTCGTGCGTAACGAGAATGACCGTCTTGATACCCTCATTGGCCGCACCATTCATTGGCGGACGCTGGACGATCGATTCCAGAGAGATGTCGTTTTCAGCCATGCGCTTGGCAATGGCCGCAAAGGCACCGATGCGGTCAAGAACGGTCAGGCGGATGAAGTAACCGCCTGCATGCTTGCGCATCTTGGCACGCTTGTAGGGCTGCAATGCCTTGGCAGGCGTGCCAAACACCGGGCCATGCTGGAAGCCGGGACGGCTCTTGGCAATATCCGCAACATCGCCGATCACGGCGGATGCTGTCGCATTGCCACCCGCACCGGGACCGGAAAGCAGAAGCTCACCCAGAAGGTCGGTTTCGATTGCCACGGCATTGGTCACGCCATGAACCTGCGCAATGACCGACGAGGTCGGAACCATGGTCGGATGCACGCGCTGTTCAATGCCGGTATCGGTTTTCTGCGCGACGCCCAGAAGCTTGATGCGATAACCGAGTTCATCGGCTGCGCGAATATCGGCCAGCGAAATATTACTGATGCCTTCCAGATAGATATCATCGGCGGCGATCTGCGTGCCGAAGGCAAGGCTGGTCAGAAGCGCCAGCTTGTGCGCCGTGTCGTTTCCTTCGATATCGAAAGTCGGATCAGCTTCGGCATAACCGAGACGCTGGGCATCCTTGAGACAGTCCTCGAACGAAATGCCTTCTTCCCACATCCGGGTCAGAATGTAATTGCAGGTGCCGTTCATGATGCCATAGACGCGCGAAACCGTATTGCCGGTCAGCGATTCCCGCATTGCCTTGATGACGGGAATGCCGCCCGCAACAGCCGCTTCGAAATTGAGCAGAACGCCCTTGTCCTCGGCGATTTTCGCAAGCGCAACGCCATGGCGCGCAAGCAAAGCCTTGTTGGCCGTGACCACATGGCGACCGGCGCGCAGGGCCGCTTCCAAGGAAGCCCTGGCCGGGCCGTCCTCACCGCCGATCAACTCGACAAAGACATCGATTTGGGCAGTTTTCGCCAGTTCGACCGGATCGTCGAACCAGTCGATGCCGGAAAGATCGATGCCACGGTCCCGCGTGCGGTCGCGGGCGCTGACCGCCGTAACCGTTACAGGCTTGCCGCACTGGCGCGTGAGCATTTCGGACTTGTCACGCAGGATACGCAACACCGAAGCACCAACGGTGCCGAGGCCGGCAACGCCGATCCGTAATGCATCACTCATTATATCGACCTTCTGTATGGAGTGGCTTAATCGGGTGGGAAGCTACGGGCCGAACCAGCCGGCCCGCAAGCATGAAGAACGCTCTTAACGGCGGCCTTCGAGCGGGATCACATTTTGCAGGTTCTCGTCCGTGGTGGAGAGAAACCGCTTGATGTTACGTGCGGCCTGACGGATGCGGTGCTCGTTTTCAACCAAAGCGATACGCACATATTCGTCGCCGTGTTCGCCAAAACCGACACCCGGCGCAACGGCCACATCAGCTTGTTCAACCAACAGCTTGGAAAATTCGAGCGAACCCAGCGAACGGAAACGTTCCGGGATCGGAACCCAGGCGAACATGGTTGCGGCTGGCGGCGGAACATCCCAGCCCGCACGACCAAAGCTTTCGACCAGCACGTCGCGACGCTGCTTATAGACATTGCGCACATAGGCGATATCCGAGCCATCGCCATTCAGCGCCGCCGTCGCGGCAACCTGAATAGGCGTAAACGCGCCATAATCGAGATAGGATTTCACGCGGGTGAGAGCTGCGATCAGGCGCTCATTGCCGACCGCAAAGCCCATCCGCCAACCCGGCATGGAGAATGTCTTCGACATAGAGGTAAACTCGACCGCCACGTCCATGGCGCCTGGCACTTCCAGCACCGATGGCGGCGGATTGCCATCGAAATAGATTTCCGAATAGGCAAGGTCCGACAGGATGACGATGTCATGCTTGCGTGCAAACGCAACGACGTCCTTATAGAAATCGAGCGTCGCCACATAGGCCGTTGGATTGGACGGGAAATTCAGGATCAGCGCAATCGGCTTCGGAATCGAATGCTTTACGCCACGTTCCAAAGCCGGGATGAAGCTGTCATCCGGCTTGGCCTGAATCGAACGGATCACGCCGCCGGACATGATGAAGCCAAACGAATGGATCGGATAGGTCGGGTCCGGGCAAAGCACCACATCGCCCGGTGCGGTGATGGCCTGCGCCATATTGGCGAAACCTTCCTTGGAACCAAGCGTGGCAACCACCTGCGTATCGGGATTGAGCTTCACACCAAAGCGGCGCGCATAATATTGTGCCTGCGCGCGACGCAGTCCCGGTATTCCCTTCGATGAGGAATAACGATGCGCACGCGGGTCCTGCACAGCCTCACACAGCTTGTCGACGATATTCTGCGGGGTCGGCAGATCTGGATTACCCATGCCAAGATCGATAATGTCGGCACCCGCCGCTCGCGCCGATGCCTTCAGACGGTTGACCTGTTCAAAGACATAAGGGGGCAGACGACGGATTTTATGGAATTCTTCCGACATGATCCTGTGTTCCAGTGGAGGGTTGAACGTAATAGCGCGTATGCGCCGTAATGGAGCTATACACCTGTTCTCGAATCGGGTCGAGACGTGTTGCCGCGTCAAAAGACGCAGTTTTCGTCATTATGGAAGAGGATTTACTCTTCCCCGCTTTCGATCTGTTTCAGGGTAGCGTCCGTTTCCTGCTGCGCCTGCTGACGCAGAGTTGCTGCCTCGGCTGGCGTGAAGCCCGCACCGCCGGTTCTCGACGCCGCCAGACGCGTGCGGTCGGCATCGAGTTTGCTTGTAAGCTGCTGCTTTTCTTCGGCGGTAATCTGCGTGGTCGCAGCCTTCGGCATATGGCCGAATGTCGGGAAAACGCCAGTACGGGAGGCGCCTTCCTGCGGGGTGCCCTGAAACTCTTTTCCGCCCGCGCATGCCGTGAGCATAGCCGCCGCTGTTGCTGCCAGCAAAAGATTGGCGATCTGCCGCGTGCGCTTGGTCATGTTTCTGTTCCCGGTTAATGCCGCATAAGATGCCGTTGGCCACAACACCAGACAAAGATAAAGCAATTGCCAAGGGATAGCACCAAGTCGAGGCGTCCTGTCAACAAGTGAGTGATGCAAATCGGAAATTCGCCTTGCACCGAAGGCCGACAGCCCCTCGCAGACTATCGCGACTGCTTGATCAAAACAGAAATGTAACCGAAAGTTACATAAAGTAATATTTCGTTATTATTGAATAATCCGCACTAAAGCTGAAGTCATTTAACACCAATTGCGCATCAATAGTTGCGTTCGGCGATTAAAAAACTTAAAAATTGGTAACGAATTGCTCGCCAGGTGATTTGTCCTATACAGTGGAATGATGGCCATAGCTCTGAAGTGACCATCATAACATGCTGATATTTCTGAATTTCTTTCCCGGCATAAACGGCTGGGAGTTGTGGGGACGATCGCTATCAGCATGGCGTCAGCCTCGCACGGGAGAGCCGATCTCCCGAAACCAGGTAGGCTCGAATGCGTTCAAGCCGCCAAACTGGTCAGGGAAATCGAGCTGGAGCAGACTGTTGAAATTTGCACATTCTACACACCGGACCACCGGCAGGTTTCTTTCAGGTAGCGTGGCTTTGCTTGCGCTTCTTGTCACGTCCTGTACGTCGACCGGTACAGGCCTTGACGGAAAGCCGCTTCAGATGACCTCTGCAACGGATGGCTCCATGATTGCGGACACATTGCAAAGTGCCGCAGATCAGACTGCTTCCGCCGAGGCGGCGACGACTGCAACTCCTTCGACAGAAGAAAAAAAGACCGAGGCCAAGCCGGGCCAAACAAAACCGGTGACCGTGGCCGAAGCAACGAACACCGATACTAAAGAGCAGGCGAAACCGGTCGAGGCTGCAGCAGGTGCTGAACAACAGCCGACAGCGGTGGCCGCCCTTGCCCCTCAGCAGCCAAAAAGCTCATCGCTTTTCGGTATGTTCGGCAGCAACAAGTCCGCTGAACCTGAGCCCGCTAAAGCAGCAGAACAGCCAGTTGCAGCCGCTCCAGCCGAAACCGCGAAAAAGCAGCAGGAACCGGCAAAAGAAGAAAAGCCCGCCGAAGCGGCAGAACCAGAACAGACCGCAGCGGCAAAACCTGCCGAAGCTGAAAAGCCTGTTCAGGTTGCTTCATTGTTCGGGTCAACGAAGAGCGCTTACGCCTCGCCGCAACGCCCAACGGCCTCGCAAGGCAGCATAGCCCGGCTTTTCTCCGACGAATCGGCTGGCTCGCGCTCTGACCGAACCGAAAACAAGAAGCTCGCAGTCGCCAAGCCGGTTTCACCATCTGCGAAGCACGATTACAATTATTCGCTGCCCGGTGTGCGCCCCAATGGCGGCGTGGAAATTAAGCATCGCAACAGCCTTTACGACGATAGCGATATCGACGCGAATGAAGATGATGAGTTTGCAAATGTCACGCTTGCATCAGCTCCGGGCCTTGCCCGACTCGCACCCAATGGCCTGAAAGTCCAAAGACAGACCGTGGATGTTGCCTGCCTCAAGCCGCAGCTCGTTTCCATGCTGAAAACCATGGAACGGCATTTCCGCCGCCCGGTCATGGTGACTTCGGGCTATCGCAGCCCCTCATATAACCGCAAGGTCAACGGTGCTCGCAAATCGCTGCATATGATCTGCGCCGCCGCAGATATTCAGATCGACGGCGTTTCCAAGTGGGAAGTCGCTCGTTTCGCCCGCTCCATGTCCGGGCGTGGCGGTGTCGGCACCTATTGCCACACGACTTCGGTTCACGTCGATGTCGGCCCGGAACGCGATTGGAACTGGCGCTGCAAGGGCTAAAAAAGAGGCGTATCAGGAATACACAGAAGCCGGATCACATGATCCGGCTTTTTCTTTTGCCTTTATATTCAAGGAAATAAGGAACCCGCCCGCCGAAGTTTCCCCATTTTTGTAGTACATTCGATTTTTTTCAGAAAAGTGTTTTTTGGGGCTTGCGAGTCAGAACCTTCCTGAATATAAGCCCACTCACACCAGCAACAGGCGCCCATCGTCTAGCGGTTAGGACAGCGCCCTTTCACGGCGCAGACAGGGGTTCGATTCCCCTTGGGCGTACCACTTGCTGGTTCTTCTTTTTCCCCTACAATTCAATTGGTTAGCGCTTGTTGTGTGCGGTTTAGCGCTGTCTAAACTTATTCACAGACAGGTGAAAAAGGGGCTTGCATGTCGGAAATTTCCTGACTATAAGCGCCCCACACCAGCAGGCGCCCATCGTCTAGCGGTTAGGACAGCGCCCTTTCACGGCGCAGACAGGGGTTCGATTCCCCTTGGGCGTACCATTGCTGGTTTTTCTTTTCCCTTAGATTTGACGGAATTATTACTGGCCGAATTGCCAGGATACTGTTACGCGCCGGGCTGCAACCTTTTCGAAAGGACAGCATGATGTCGAAAGCAACAGCAATCGTTTCCACCACCCATGCCAGCCGCTACCTGCAGCAGCTCTGCAAACACTGGGCGCACAAATTCGCGGTCGAGTTCACGCCGGAACATGGCACCATCGATCTGGGCGAGAACCGTCTTGTGATTCTCGATGCCGATGCGGAAAAACTGACCACAACCGTTGAAACCTCGGAAGAGAACCTCGCCCGCCTCGAAGAGGTGGTGGCAAGTCACGTCGTCCGCTTCGCTTTTCGCGAGGAACTCGTCTTCAACTGGGTAAAACAGTAAAAAAACGGGCGCGTTTACCCTATCTGTAAAAAGCCCGCAAATTGCCCGGAATAGCCATTATCGCATCACAATCCGGGCAAATTCTCCCGCGAAATTCTTCCCAGCTTTGAACGACTGATTTGATGGGGAAGAATAATGACAAGCGAAACAAGAACCACCCTCACCTTTCTCGGCGCCGGCCTCGTTGCGGCAGCAATGGTCCTCGGTGCGGATATGAGCTGGGCCGACGTCATCAAAGCCTTGTTCTAAGCGCCGAACCGGTTTCATTATTTTCGCAAAACTATCAGAAAATCCTTTCGCAGGCCCGCCGAACTACTTTAAATCGGCGCATGATTTTTCAAACACCTTTGGTTACCGGCAGGCTGGAACGCCGCTACAAAAGATTCCTTGCCGACGTCACACTTGATGATGGGCGCTTTATCACTGCTTCCGTGCCCAACACCGGTTCGATGCTCGGATTGACCGCTCCGGATTCTCGCGTCTGGCTTAGTGTTTCGGATGCCCCTCACCGCAAATATGCCCATACGCTGCAGATCGTCGAAGCGGACAACACGCTGGTCGGCGTGAACACCGGTTTGCCGAACAGGATCGCCGAAGAAGCAATCCTCAACGGTCTCATTCCGGACCTGACGGGATATGCCAGCCTCAAGCGCGAGCAGAAATATGGCAGGAACTCGCGCATCGACCTTTTGCTGGATGACGGTCCTCGCCAGCGAGCTTATGTCGAGGTCAAGAACGTGCACTTTATCCGCACTCCCAACCTGGCAGAATTCCCTGATACGGTGACGGCGCGCGGTGCAAAACATCTCGATGAACTCGTCGACGTCGTTGCCGCTGGTCATCGGGGCGTGATGCTGTTTATTATCCAGCGAAGTGATTGCAGCAGATTCAGCATTTCCGGCGATCTCGACCCCACTTACGCACGTGCTTTTGAGCGTGCTCGTGCAAACGGGGTTGAGGCTTGGGCCGTTCGGTGCCACATAACGGATAAAAGCATTGACGCCACTACGCTGGTGCCGATTGAGTAGACTAAGACGGATCGAGTGATGGTAACCTATATCGAAGCAACAAACGCACCCATGAAATATACGGGCCAGATCAGGCTTTATGGTCCGGACGCTTTCGAAGGTATGCGCACGGTCTGCAACCTGACGGCGCGCTGCCTTGATGCCCTCAACGATATCGTCAAGCCGGGTGTAACGACCAATGAAATCGACCGTTTCGTGTTCGAATTCGGCATGGATCACGGCGCGTTCCCGGCAACGCTGAACTATCGCGGCTATACGAAATCGACCTGCACGTCGATCAATCACGTCGTCTGCCATGGCATTCCAAACGACAAGCCACTGCGCGAGGGTGATATCGTCAATATCGACGTGACCTATCTCCTCAATGGCTGGCACGGCGATTCAAGTCGCATGTATGCGGTGGGCGAAATCAAACGCGCCGCCGAGCGCCTGCTTGAAGTCACCTATGAAAGCCTTCTGCGTGGGATCGCAGCCGTCAAGCCAGGTGTGAAAACCGGCGCAATCGGCGCGGCGATCCAGACCTATGCCGAAGGCGAACGCTGCTCCGTTGTGCGAGACTTCTGCGGTCACGGTGTCGGACAGCTGTTCCATGATGCGCCGAACATCCTCCATTACGGCACGCCGAATGAAGGGGTCGAAATCAAGGAAGGCATGATCTTCACGATCGAGCCGATGATCAACCTCGGCAAACCACACGTGAAAGTCCTTCCCGATGGCTGGACAGCGGTTACCAGAGATCGCTCGCTGACAGCGCAATATGAGCATACGGTAGGCGTCACGAAGGACGGCTGCGAGATATTCACGCTCTCCCCAGCCAATGTCTTCGGCCCGCCTTCCATGAGGTAACGGCCAAGGAAATCGCCTCGATAATTGTCTGGTCTGTTTTTGCGGGGGTTCAAACAGGATGGCAAAGAACAAGAATGAGCCGGGTAGCGCGCAATTGCCCGGCTTCAGTGATACGCTGCAACTGACGCCGAAGATCGACAAGCCGCATTATGCCGGGCATCGTGATCGTCTCAAACAGCGTTTCAGGGACACTCCTGACGCGCTGGCAGATTATGAACTGCTCGAAATGCTGTTGTTTCGCGCCATTCGCCGCGCCGACACCAAGCCGCTCGCCAAGGCTCTGTTGATGCGGTTCGGCTCGATTGCCGAAGTGCTGGCTGCTCCCGAAAAACTGATCGCTGAAGTTTCCGGCGCCGGTCCCACCGTCGCACATGAACTCAAGCTCGTGGAAGCCGTCGCGAAACGAAGCGCCCGCAGTGCAGTCATGGAACGCGAAGTACTTGGTTCATGGAACAAGGTGATCGAATACTGCACCACTGCCATGGCCTACGAGACCCGTGAACAGTTCCGAATTTTGTTCCTCGACAAGAAGAACAAAATGATTGCTGACGAAGTTCAGCAGACGGGCACAGTGGACCACACACCTGTTTACCCGCGCGAGGTCGTCAAACGGGCACTGGAACTATCCGCAACCGCCATTATCCTGGTGCACAACCATCCATCTGGCGACCCGACCCCATCTCGGGCAGACATCGACATGACCAAGCAACTCGTCAGTGCGGCCAAGGCGCTCAACATTACGGTGCACGACCATGTCATCGTTGGAAAGCACGGCCATGCCAGCTTCCGTGGACTAGGATTGATCTAACAAAAATTTCGCGACCAAGCAGTTACCGATTGTTAAGCATAGCGCGAAGAATGGTTGCGCAGTGCATGGAAATCGCTCGAATTTTCTTAAATTTAGACACAATCAAAGGTGAGACGAAAGCCAGTTCGAAGGCACGGCCTTTCGATGGCAATAATGAATTCAGGCATGTTTCCCGCCAGCGTTTCCGGACGGGAAAATCGGAGTAAAAAATGTTGAAGCGTTCTATCACCGCAGCGGCGCTCGGCGCTGCAATCCTTGCTTTTACAGGTTCGGCTTTCGCAGCCGACGTGATGGGAGCAACGGACTATTCCTATAACGATCCGGTTGCCAGCGGCCCGCATGACTGGTCCGGCAATTATATCGGCGCACAGATCGGCGCTTCGTCGTCCAAGTTCCCCAGCCCCTTCACCAACCGCACCGGCGCTCTTGGCGGCGTTGTCGTCGGCAAGAACATGCAGAGCGGCAATGTCGTGTTCGGTGCAGAACTCGAAGGAAATTTTGCTGAAGCTGAACATCGCATCGGTCATGGCGGTAGCCTTCAGCAGTCATGGAACGGCAATGCCAAGGGCAAGGTCGGCTATGCTTTCGACAAGACGCTCGTTTACGGCACCGCCGGTTACGGTGTGACCCGCTTCAAGGCCAAGGACAACACCACCTCGGCTCCGGGCTGGGAAGGTGGCGCGCTGGTCGGCGCTGGCGTCGAGCAGGCACTGAGTGGCCCGCTTTCCGTCAAGGCTGAATATGACTTCCAGCGCTTCAGCGACGTGAAGTCCCGCGTCAACGGCGTGGAGCAGCGCAACAATCTGAAGAACCATTCGATCAAGGCCGGTCTGAACTACAAGTTCTAGACCGCGTGATCCGACGCGAAACTTCATTCTGTTTTCGCATCAAGCAATTCTGCTTTTGCACAAAGGGCTGCGTTTCATAGCGCAGCCCTTTCGTTTTGCATAAATTTATCTTCATTTCACAGTCTGACTACGCCATTCGATGGCTTGACTCCGACAGGCACTAACCGATTATAAATCGGGAGTGGAAGTGCGGGGAACAATAAGAGCGAAAAGCTCAACCACCATATCGGGAGGTTATCTTACCTTGCCGTGTTGTCTCCTCGCACCTGAACACTTGGATATGTGGTTCTGCCCTCGCAGGCCATGCAGTCAGGAATGAAAGAATGCAGCGCGTTTTTGACGGACATAACGATGTCCTTCTGCGGCTTTGGGAAAATGCCCGCAAGGGCGAAGACCCGATCAAGGAATTTATCGACGGGACGGATATCGGTCATATCGATCTGCCTCGCTCGCGCAAAGGCGGTCTCGCCGGCGGAATATGCGCCATCTACATACCTTCGGGCGAGCATATCGAGCTTGGCAAGCCCGATGCCAACGGTCATTACGAAACGCCGCTTTCTCTTCCGTTGGAACGCAGCCCCTCCCTCGACATCGCTCTCGAAATCGCAGCCATCGCGCTGAAGCTGGAAGCTGCAGGAGGCTGGAAGCTCTGCCGCAACGGTCGTGAACTCGATGAAACGCTGAACAGCGACACATTCGCCGCCGTGCTGCACATGGAAGGCTGCGAAGCCATCGATGCAGATCTGGCAGCGCTTGAAGTTTTTTATGCTGCCGGTTTGCGTTCACTCGGCCCGGTCTGGAGCCGAAACAATGTTTTCGCCCACGGCGTTCCGTTTGCCTATCCGATGAGCCCCGATACCGGCCCCGGCCTGACCGATGCAGGCAAGCGTCTGGTCAAGGCGTGCAACACCAAAGGCATTCTGATCGACCTGGCGCATATCACGGAAAAGGGTTTCTGGGATGTGGCCAAACTGAGCGATCAGCCGCTGGTCGCCAGCCATTCTAACGCGCATGCCCTCACTCCGGTTGCCCGTAATCTGACCGATCGCCAGCTCGATGCGATCCGCGAGAGCAAGGGCCTAGCCGGGTTGAACTACGCTACAACGATGCTTCGTGCCGACGGCAAGGAAGACGCAAACACGCCGCTTTCCGATGCGGTTCGCCATGTGGATTACATGGTTGAACGCATGGGTATCGACTGCGTGGCGCTTGGTTCGGACTATGACGGCGCAACAATTCCAGCAGACATTTCCGATGCCGCCGGAACCCAGAATCTTGTCATGGCCTTGCAGAAGGCCGGATATAACGATGAGGAACTGGCAAAGCTTTGCCGGAGCAACTGGACCAGGGTCCTGAAACAGGCATGGCACGAAGCCTGACATACAGATACAATCCAACAAAATCCCAACAAAAATACAGGAAGGGAACTCAAACATGATGCATTTCGGACGTTTTCGTATTCTGGCCGCCGGTGCAGCGCTTGCTGCCGTGCTGGCTGCAAATCCTGCCTGGTCGGCCACCCCTGCCGACACGCTGGTCCAGGCCTGGGCCATCGACGACACCATCACGCTGGACCCGGCAGAGTCCTTCGAACTGAGCCCAGCCGAATTCATCGGTAACGCCTATGACATGCTCGTTCGCCTCGATATCAACGACACGTCGAAAGTCGTGCCCGGCGTTGCAGAAAGCTGGACCGTTTCCGACGACGGCCTCACCTATACGTTCAAGCTGAAGAAGGACATCAAGTTCGCTTCCGGCAACCCGGTCACCTCTGCCGACGTAGCTTATTCCTTTGAACGCGCGGTGCGTCTCGACAAGAGCCCGGCCTTCATCCTGACCCAGTTCGGTCTGACCAAGGACAACGTCAACGAAAAGGCAAAAGCCGTAGATGACGAAACTTTCGTCTTCACCGTCGACAAGCCATACGCACCGAGCTTCGTGCTGAACTGCCTGACCGCTACCGTCGCCGCAGTCGTCGACAAGAAGCTTCTCGAAGAACATGCCGAGAAGGTTACGCCAACCGACGACTACAAATACGACACCGACTATGCCAACGCATGGCTGAAAACCAAGTCGGCGGGCTCGGGGCCATTCACGATCCGCGAATGGCGCGCCAATGAAGTCGTCATTCTGGAACGCAACGACAATTTCTATGGTGAAAAGGCCAAGCTCAAGCGCGTTTTCTATCGCCACGTCAAAGAAAGCGCCACGCAGCGCCTGATGCTTGAATCCGGTGACGTCGATGTAGCACGCAATCTGGAGCCAGGCGACTACGAAGCCGTTCAGAAAAATGACAAGCTGACCACGGCCAGCGCCGCCAAGGGCACGGTTTATTACATCAGCCTCAACCAGAAGAACGAGAACCTGGCCAAGCCGGAAGTTCGCGAAGCGTTCAAATATCTGGTCGATTATGATGCAATCGGCTCGACCCTCATCAAGGGCATTGGTGAAATCCGCCAGACCTATCAGGCAAAGGGCGTTCTCGGTTCTCTCGATGCTGCGCCGTACAAACTCGACGTTGCCAAGGCGAAGGAACTTCTCGCCAAGGCGGGTCTGAAGGATGGTCTCTCGGTCACGTTCGACGTCCGTAACGGCCAGCCGGTCACCGGCATTGCCGAATCCTTCCAGCAGACCGCTGCTCAGGCTGGCGTGAAGATCGAAATCATCCCCGGCGACGGCAAGCAGACGCTGACCAAGTATCGTGCCCGTAACCACGATATGTATATCGGCCAGTGGGGCATGGACTATTGGGACCCGAATTCCAATGCCGAAGCTTTCACCAGCAACCCCGACAACAGCGACGACGCATCGACCAAGACGCTTGCATGGCGCAACGCCTGGGACATCCCAGAGCTGACCAAGCAGACGCAGGCAGCTCTTCTGGAACGCGACAACGACAAGCGTGCCGAACAGTACAAGAAGCTTCAGCAGGAAGCTCTCGACCAGAGCCCGTTCGTTATGCTGTTCCAGCAGGTTGAAGTTGCCGGCATTGGCGGTAACGTGAAGGGCTACAAGCTCGGCCCGACATTCGACTCCAACTTCCTCGCGAACGTCAGCAAGGAATAGTCGGCCATGTCTTGGCGCATGAGAGCTTCAGTGCGCTGAATCGGCTTTAAAACAAAGAGATGGAGCGGTTTTCTGAATCAAAAAGGAAAGCCGCTCCAGAGCATTTCCAGCAAAGCTGTGAACAGGTTTTGTGTTCTGAAATGCGTCAAAAAAACCAGACGGAACGGTTCCGCATCGGAACAGCTCTAGAGCTATACAAGCAAAAGACAACTGAGTCCCTCGGATCGGAACCCGCTCTGAAACGCTCTCATTGTCGGAAGCGGTCAAAACATTGAGTAATATCGAAACCACCAAAAAGGTAAGGCGAGCGCCGCGACGCTCATCAGCCATTGCCGCGTCGCTGGCCAGTTTTCTGGTTATCGTCGTCACGACCTATATGGGTCTTCTGGCCGTAACCTTCTTCATCGGCCGCGTGGTGCCGATCGACCCGGTACTGGCAATTGTCGGCGACCGCGCTCCTGCGCATGTCGTCGCCCGCGTGCGGGAAGAAATGGGCTTCAACCTGCCCTACTACCAGCAGTTCTTTCTTTACGTGAAAGGTGTTCTGCAAGGCGATTTCGGCACTTCCGTGCTCACGACCAATCCGGTCATGACCGACATCCGACGCGTATTCCCCGCTACAATGGAACTCGCCACCGTCGGCACGATCATCGGCGCATTGTTCGGTATTCCGCTCGGTGTTCTCGCCGCCGTGAAGCGTGGCAGCCTTGTCGACCAGATCGTGCGTGTGATCGGCCTCGTTGGCTATTCGGTGCCAATCTTCTGGCTCGGTATGCTTGCGCTCCTGATCTTCTATGCGCGGCTCGGCTGGACATCGGGACCCGGACGCATCGATATCACATTCGAATATACGTTCACGCCGATCACCGGTTTTTACCTGATCGACGCGATCCTCCAGCGCGACTGGCCGGCCCTTAAGGATATTGTCTCCCACCTTATCCTGCCATCGGCTCTGCTCGGCTATTTCTCGCTTGCCTATATAAGCCGCATGACCCGCTCCTTCATGCTCAACGAGCTGGAACAGGAATATATCGTCGCTGCGCGCGCCAAGGGCATTTCGGAAACCCGCATCATCTGGGGTCACGCGCTGCGCAATGCCGCTGTCCCGCTCGTCACCGTGATTGCGCTTTCCTATGCCGGGCTTCTGGAAGGGTCGGTTCTGACCGAAACCATCTTCTCCTGGCCCGGTCTCGGACTCTACATCACGAATTCACTCCAAAACGCTGATATGAATGCCGTTCTCGGTGGCACTATCGTCATCGGGTCGGTCTTTATCGCGCTCAACCTCGTGTCCGATCTTCTCTATCGGGTTCTCGATCCAAGGACGCGCGTACGATGAGCCAAATGACAGATACTTCTAACCTCTCATGGCGTGAATGGCTGCTTACCGAGCGGCCGCAGTCACGCACCCAGGCCCGTCTCGGTCGGGCCTATATGGTCTGGCGGCGCTTCACCGCCAACAAGCTGGCCGTTCTCGGCCTTCTGATTATCATCGGATTGCTCGTCGTTGCGGCTCTCGCCGATGTGCTGGCACCGCATTCTCCGGTTATCGGTGATCTGGCCAACGCACGTCTTCTGCCGCCGGGGACTCCCGGCTATCTCCTCGGCACCGACGATCAGGGACGCGATATTCTTTCACGCCTGATCTACGGCTCGCGCCTCACCCTTTACGTGGTGCTGCTGGTTGCCATCATTGCCGCGCCCGTCGGCCTTCTGGTCGGCACGGTTGCGGGCTATGCCGGTGGTTGGGTCGATGCGGTATTGATGCGCATCACCGATATTTTCCTGGCCTTCCCGAAGCTCATACTGGCACTTGCCTTTGTTGCGGCTCTCGGGCCGGGTATCGAGAACGCCATCATCGCCATCGCAATCACGTCATGGCCGCCTTATGCGCGTATTGCACGTGCGGAAACGCTCACGGTGCGCAACTCGGATTATATCTCCGCCGTCCGCCTGATGGGTGCTTCGCCGATCCGTATCGTCGTGCGCCACATCATGCCGCTCTGCACATCTTCGCTGATCGTACGTGTGACGCTCGACATGGCAGGTATTATCCTCACCGCTGCGGGTCTTGGCTTCCTCGGCCTCGGCGCACAACCGCCATTGCCTGAATGGGGCGCGATGATCGCATCGGGTCGCCGCTTCATTCTCGACCAATGGTGGGTTGCCGCTATGCCGGGTATCGCGATCCTGATCGTCAGCCTGGGCTTCAATCTTCTGGGCGATGGCCTGCGCGATGCGCTCGATCCGCGGGGTAACAACCAATGAAGCCTCTTCTGACTGTTGAAGACCTGCGCGTCACCTTCCCGACGCGCACAGGCGCGATCGAGGCCGTTCGCGGCGTCAGCTTCGAGCTTGGCCGCGAGCGTCTTGGTATTGTTGGCGAATCCGGTTCGGGCAAATCCCAGACCGGCCGCGCCATCATGGGCCTCACGCCCTTGCATGCACAGATCACTGCCAGGAAACTTGAGTTCGACGGCATCGATCTTCTGAACGCCTCGGCTCGCGAACGCCGCGCCTTGCGTGGCGGCCGCATAGCCATGGTGTTGCAGGACCCGAAATATTCGCTCAACCCTGTCATGACCATCGGCAAGCAGATTGCCGAGACGCTGAAGGCTCATGGCAAGTTCAGCGGCGCGGAAATCCGCAGGCGCTCCATCGCCATGCTTGAAGCTGTGCAGATCCGTGACGCGGAACGCGTCATGAAGCTCTATCCTCACGAAGTTTCGGGCGGCATGGGCCAGCGCGTCATGATCGCCATGATGCTGGTGGCCGAGCCGGAAATGCTGATCGCCGACGAGCCGACTTCGGCCCTCGACGTGACGGTTCAACTCGAAGTGCTCGGCATTCTGGACAAGCTGGTTGCCGAACGTGGCATGGGGCTGATCTTCGTCAGCCACGACTTGCGCCTCGTTTCTTCCTTTTGCGACCGCGTCATCGTGATGTATGCGGGCAAGATCGTGGAGGAAATTGCGGCGAAGGACCTCGCCAATGCGAAACATCCCTATACGCAAGGATTGCTGAACTGCATGCCGAAAATCGGAGCCGATCGCCATCCCCTGCCAACCTTGCAACGTCAGGAGGCATGGAAGCTATGAGTACGGCATCTGCACTGAGCGTCGACAATATCGACGTCTATTTCGATCATTTCCATGCACTGAAATCGGTCAGTATCGACGTAGCACGCGGTGAATCCTACGGCCTTGTGGGTGAATCCGGTTCCGGCAAATCAACCCTGCTGCGGGCGGTTGCCGGACTGGCGCCTGTTGAAGACGGCGAAATCCGCATCGACGGGCAATTGCTGAAGACACCGCGCGACAAAGCATTCTATCGCAATGTCCAGATGGTGTTTCAGGACCCTTACGGCTCGCTGCATCCCCGACAGACGGTGGATCGGCTGTTGCTGGAGCCGCTTGCCATCCATGGCGTCGGCGACACGGAACAGCGCATCGTGAAGGCGCTGGACGAAGTCGGCCTCGGTTCCGGCTTCCGCTTTCGCTATCCGCACCAGCTTTCAGGCGGTCAACGCCAGCGTATTGCCATAGCCCGCGCCCTGATCGTTGAGCCCAGCATATTGCTGCTCGACGAGCCAACCTCGGCGCTCGACGCGTCGGTTCAGGCGGAAGTGCTGAACCTGTTGGAACAGGTTCGGCGCGATCGTAACCTTACCTTCGTCATGGTCAGTCATGATCTTGGCGTTGTCACCCATATGTGCAACCGGCTCGCCGTCATGCGCAATGGGGAGGTCGTGGAACAACTGCGGGCAAATGATCTTGTCAGTGGCAATATCCATGCCGACTATACGAAGAACCTGATGCAGGCGAGCGAAGGCTTTAGTAGGTAAACAAAAAGGGGACCTTCCGGTCCCCTTTTTCATTGCATCAATCGTCGGATGCCTTGCGCGGCGTGTCGCCATCCTGCCCGCGCCGCCAATACGCAACAATAAGCTGGCGATCCTTCGGAATATTACGTTCCTTGCGCATATAAGTGCGGATCGACCGGAACGCGTTGAACTCGCAACCGGCCCAGACGTAAATGTCATCCTCGTCTTCCGGTAGTTCGACTGCGCGCACCGCATCCTGCAACAATGTCGTCGTTCCGGCTTCCGCTCCATCGCGGTTCAGCCACTGTAAGTCGACGTTCGCGCGAGAAGCGAGTGCCTGTTCCTCCGAAGCACTGCCGATCTCAACGCGCACAACCGCCTTAGTGCCCTCGGGCAACCGCTCGAGGATACGCCCGATGGCGGGCAGCGCGGTTTCGTCGCCCGCAAGCAGGTACCACTTCGCATCGCCCGCATCGCCGCCACCAGGACCGGTCATACCGACAATATCGCCCGGCTTGGCGCTGATAGCCCAGCCGGAACCCGGAGCGTCGCAATCGTCGCCATGGACGACCATATCGATATCCACCCATCCGGCTGCTGGATCGATGTTGCGGATCGTATAGACACGTGTGGCAAGCTTGGCTTCGCCATCCGGCCAGACAGGACGGCCATCTTCGCCGGTTGTAGGCCATTGCGGCTTGGCCAGACCTGTCGGAGGAAATAGCAGGCGGATATGAAGGCCCAACTGCGAGAAGCGGAACAGATTATCGCCTTTAAGACGAACACGACGCATGTGCGGCGTTACATTCGACACCGCGACGACCTGCATCTCGCGGAAGTAGGGCAGCGGCAGTCCGGCGGCCCCATCACCTTCCCAGATAATCTTCGGTTTGGCGCTGCCTTTGTCGAGAAATTCCAGCACATGCTCGGCGATGGAGTATTTCATATAGGCAAGACCGGTTTCGTCCTCGCTCTTGACGTCGACGCTGACCGTTTCTTCATCCCATTCGACATCCGCCTGACCGAAGCTCAGCACCAGCTTGGCCGTACTGCCCTGCCGATGCACGTCGGCATGCTCGACAAAATGATCAAGAAGCTGATTGACCACATGACCAGCGTTCGTGAGCGCAAAGCGGGTATTGGCGTTGAGTTCGGACATGCCCCGTCCTCCTTTGGGAAATAGTTTTCCCAGCCTTACCCGAATATAACATGACTGTTCAAGTCATCATTTGGGCTTGAACCCGCAATAAATTGTGACGGGCAGCGCCTGCCGCCAGACATCGAAGGAGCCAAGTGCCCCAGCTTGAGCGACACCAAGGCGCGTCAATTCTCCGCCTGACTTTTCACGCCAGTTGAAAAGCAGCATCTCGCTTTGCAAGGTCACGGCATTGGCAACAAGCCGGCCACCCGGCTTCAGGGCATCCCAGCAGGTTTCCAGCACGCCGTCATCCGTTACGCCCCCGCCGATAAAGATCGCGTCAGGCGCCTCCAGCCCTCCCAGCGCTAACGGTGCCTCGCCCCTGACCAACTGCAATCCGGGAACACCCAATGCCGTGCGATTTCGCTCGATCATCGCCTGCCGCTGTGCATTCGCTTCGATGGCAATCGCGCGACATGAAGGATGAATGCGCATCCATTCAATACCAATGGATCCGCAACCGGCACCAACATCCCAAAGCAATTGGCGCGGCAAGGGCTGCAGTCGTGACAGCGTGATCGCACGAACCTCGCGCTTGGTCAGTTGTCCGTCATTCTCAAACGCTTCATCGGGCAGACCGGTGACGGGAGAAAACACGTTCGCTTCCGGCGCAGCGACACATTCGATTGCCAGCACGTTAAGATCGGCACAGTTTTCGTGCGGCCAGCCGTCAGCACTGCCGCTGATAAGCTTTTCCTTTGACCCGCCAAGATGCTCAAGCACCGTCAGACCACTGTGGCCAAAGCCTTTGGCCTTGAGAAGTGCTGCAGCTTTTGCGGGCGTTGTGCCATCATTGCTAAGCACGAGAATTCTCTCTCCCGGCAGAATATGCGGTACCAGCAATTCAAACGGACGCCCGTGGACGCTCACTGTGCGGACGTTCTGTAAAGGCCAAATCATCCGACTTGCAGCTAGAGAAAACGATGATGGAAAGGGAATAATTTGAAGTTCTTCGGGAGAAAAATGCCGGGACAAAGATGCACCCATACCGAAAAACATCGGATCGCCGCTCGCCAGCACAACGACCCGTTGACCATGATATGCCTCAATCATCGCGAAAGCTTCGTCGAATGGAGACGGCCAGGCCACACGCTCGGCTGTGATCTCATCACCCAGAAAATCCAGATGCCGCTTGCCGCCGAAAATGACGGCAGCATTGATGAGCGCGTCGCGGGCGTTCTTTCCAAGGCCCGCCAGTCCATCCTCGCCAATACCGATAACCGTCAGCCAGCAGCTCATTCGCGTTGCTCCTTTTCTTTGTTCGTATGGTGGTGCAGTAGCAAGTGCAAGCGGCAAGGCGTATAAGGCTCAAATGTCGAGCCAGCAAATCAATCAATCGCTGCTAGTCCAATCAGACAGGCGCAACGCCTGTCCCGGACTTTCGCGTATGGTCATGGCCAAGGATGGGGCTATTGCCCGCATCAAACTGAGGCTCGGTCGCCTGTCAGCCGATCAGGCACGTTCGATTGCCACAATAGCCGAACGTTTCAACGCAGGCGCAATAGAGTTGTCGATTCGCTCCAATATCCAGTTGCGCGGTATCGCGCCCAAGCATTGGGAAAATATCGTCGCAGCGCTGCATGAAGCTGGCCTCGGCGCTGATAGTCCCGGTGCAGACGACATACGCAATGTGATGGTTAGCCCCACGGCAGGCATTGATCGCGGCCAGATATGCAACGTCACGGAACTGGCCACTTCCCTGCTCGCCATGTTGCAGGCGAATGAGGTTTTCTATGCCCTGTCGCCAAAGTTTTCTTTACAGGTAGACGGTGGCGAAAACTGCGCGATGATTTCCCATCCAGGCGACATCTGGCTTTCGGCGATAGACGGCGAAACCTTTGCGTTTGGCTTTGCTTCGTCTCCCGACAAGCCCGCGCTCGGGGCTATCGAAGCACAACACGCCCTGCCCTTTATCGAAGCATTGCTGCATTGCTTTTTACGCCATGGTGGCTTTGCGCGGATGAAGCATCTGTTCGAAATCATTTCGCAATCGGAGTTTCTGGCGGGTCTGAACCGGGAATTGCCGTTCCCGATTCACCCAGCCAACGACTGGAAGCGTAAAGCACTGACGCCATCTTCGCATCTCGGCAATAACCTGCAATCTGACGGATCATTTTATGTGGGCGCCATGCCGCTTTTGGGACGGCTGACACCGTACCAACTCACGGAGCTGGCAAACCTCTCCGACAGCGGAAAACATGAACTGCGCCTGACACCCTGGCAAGGCGTCATCCTGCCCCATATGAGCGCGGCACAGACAACCGAAATTACCGAAAAACTTCGTTCGCTTGACCTCGCAACAACAGTCGACGCCCCACATGCGCGACTTCGTGCCTGTTCCGGGTCGAATGGCTGCGCTTCCGCGCTCGCAGACACCCAGACGGACGGCGAGGAGCTTGCTTCCCATTTGGCGTGTGGAACGACATCCATCCACATCACGGGATGCGCCAAGTCATGCGCGGCGCTCGCACCTTTGCCGCACACGCTTCTGGCGCGTTCGGCGGGTCGATACGATCTATATACGCAAGACACGTTTCCAAAAGACGGGGCTGGACCATCGCGCTTCGGACGGCTATTGGCGACAGATATCACCATTGACGAAGCGGCGCGCCTTCTGAACGCCCGACACTGATTAGAGTGGCCACCATGACAGACTATATTCGCGACGGACAGGCGATCTATGACCGGTCTTTCGCCATCATCCGTGCCGAGGCCGATCTAAGCCGGATACCTGCCGATCTGGAAAAGCTTGCAGTCCGTGTCATTCACGCCTGCGGTATGGTGGATGTGGTCAACGACCTCGCTTTCTCGGAAGGTGCGGGCCAAGCCGGGCGCGATGCCTTGCATGCGGGCGCCCCCATTCTCTGCGATGCACGCATGGTGGCCGAAGGCATCACCCGCTCCCGGCTGCCTGCCAATAATGAAGTTATCTGCACGCTTGGCGACCCATCGGTTCCGGAGCTTGCAACGAAAATCGGCAATACCCGTTCGGCCGCAGCGCTCGACCTCTGGCTCCCGCATATTGGCAACAGTATCATTGCAATCGGCAACGCGCCGACCGCCCTCTTCCGCCTGTTCGAATTGCTGGATGCTGGCGCGCCAAAACCGGCACTTATCATCGGCATGCCGGTCGGCTTTGTCGGCGCGGCAGAATCCAAGGACGAACTCGCTGCAAACAGCCGTGGCGTGCCTTATGTGATCGTACGCGGAAGACGCGGCGGCAGCGCCATGACGGCAGCGGCGGTCAATGCGCTCGCGTCGGAGCGCGAATAATGGCGGCAAAAGGCAAACTGTTTGGCCTGGGTGTCGGTCCCGGCGATCCCGAACTGATAACGCTGAAAGCCCTACGCCTCCTCAAAAGCGCACCGGTTGTAGCTTATCACGCCGCCAAGGGGAAGAAGGGCAATGCCCTCACCATCGTCGAGGAATATCTCTCACCGGAACAGGTTCTGGTACCGCTCATCTATCCGGTGACGACGGAAAAGCTCCCGGCGCATATGGATTACGAACAGATCGTCAGCGATTTCTATGGCGAGATAACGAGCACGATAGCGAGCCATCTTGATCGCGGTCAGGATGTCGCCGTGATCGCGGAGGGTGATCCGTTTTTCTATGGCTCGTTCATGTATATTCACGACCGGCTTGCGGATCAGTATGAAACGGAAGTCGTGCCCGGCGTCTGCTCCGTTCTCGGCGCATCTGCCGTGCTGGGCGCGCCGCTTGTCTATCGCAATCAGACATTATCCGTCCTCTCCGGCGTCATGAGCGCAGAAGAACTGAAACGGCGGCTTGCAGATACGGGCGCAGCGGCAATCATGAAACTTGGCAAAAACCTCGACAAGGTTCGCACTGTGCTCGGCGATCTCGGTCTCATGGACCGTGCGCTCTATGTCGAGCGCGCCACCATGTCCAATCAGCGCATTGTGCCGCTGGCGGAAGTCGACGGCAACGATTGCCCCTACTTCTCGATCATTCTTGTTCCGGGGCAAAAATGGAACGGCGCATGATCCCCGCGATTCTGGTTCTTGGAGAAGCGGCGATTCCCGCCGCTCAGCAGATCGCATCGGCACTGAAACATGCCGAGATACGCGGCCTCCAGAACCGTGTTGCGTCGCTGGACAACACTTTCATGCATTTCGGCGATGCGGTCAGATCGCTTTACGAGGAAGGCCGCCCCATCATTGCGCTTTGCGCAGCCGGTATCGTGATCCGGGCGCTCGCCCCTCTCCTGCAGAACAAACGCATTGAACCGCCGGTTCTGGCCGTAGCCGAAGATGGAAGCGCGGTTGTGCCACTTCTGGGTGGTCTCTCCGGCGTCAACGACATGGCCCGGCAGATTGCAGCAGCACTTGAGGTCGCGCCTGCCATAACCACGTCTGGCGAACTACGCTTCGGGATCAATCTGCTGAACCCGCCCGCCGAACTGACCCTTGCCAATCCCGACGACGCGAAAAATTTCACGTCGAACCTGCTCGCGGGACAGAAGGTGCGGCTCGACGGAACATCACGCTGGCTTGCAGATTCCAAACTGCCTTTCGGCGATGACGGTGCACTGACGATCAGCATGACGCCCCACATTCGCACGCCCCGACCAGACGAGCTGATTTATCATCCTCGCAGCGTGGCGATTGCCGTCGATAGGGTCAGCGAGAACATTCAGAACGATATTGAAGATGCTCTCGCCAATGCAGGCATCGCCCCAGCATCTCTGGCATTGCTTCTCGCCCGCGAAAAAGACTGCACCTCACCACAGCTTCAGCACGCGGCAAAGAGCCTCGGCGTTCCGCTACGCTATACTGCAGATGCAACGGATACTCGTGAGATCATCCTTCGTTCGGTGGAACAGCCGGTCGAGCTGATAGAGAGCAATGGGCTTGCCATTGCAGTGGCTGCCACCCCGTCAGATGTTCTGTTCGTTGGTCGAAAACGTGGCAAGCTGGTCGTTATCGGCCTTGGGCCCGGATCACGAGACCTGATGACACCCGCCGTTCAGCACGAACTGGAAAAGGCCGAAGACATTCTCGGCTATGAGACCTATGTGCGGATGGCCGAGGAGAACCTTCGCCCTTTCCGCGCCGATCAGGCCATCCATATGACCGATAATCGAGAGGAAATGCAGCGCGCGCGCCATGCATTCGAACTTGCGGCTTCCGGACGGCATGTCGCCATGGTTTCGTCAGGCGATCCCGGTGTCTTTGCGATGGCTGCGGCAGTTGTCGAGGCGCTTCACGAAACGGATAAGCCTGCATGGCATGGTGTGGAGCTTGTCATCCAGCCCGGTATTTCCGCGGCGATGGCCGCCGCGTCACGTATCGGAGCGCCTCTAGGACACGACTTCTGTAATATTTCACTGTCAGATAATCTCAAACCCTGGGAAATCATCGAGAAGCGCCTTGCGCTTGCTGCTGAAGCCGATTTTGCCATGGCATTCTACAATCCCATCTCCAAGGCGCGTCCACATCAGCTTGGTCGCGCACTGGAAATCCTGCGCCAATATCGATCCCCAGAAACGCCCGTTGTTCTTGGGCGCGACATTGGCAGACCGGCAGAGACGACACGCACAACCACGCTCGGCGCACTGACACCGGATGATGTCGACATGCGAACCGTGGTGATCGTGGGCTCGTCCCACACGCAAGTTTTTGCAAAGTCCGACGGCAGGGAATGGGTTTATACGCCGCGCTGGTACGGCGAAAAGCCAGGAAAATGAAAACAAAAAGGCAGGGAAATCCCTGCCTTTTTCATATGTTAGCTCTGATTGTTGAATCAGTTCTTCTTCGCCTTGGCTTTTTTCGGCTGGGTAGCGGCGGCGGCATCTGCCTTGGCTGCTGCGGCTTCGGCTGCAATCTGATCCGCGCTCTTCGGCGACGTATCTATAACGGCGCGCACACCGCCCTTGGCACTTACCTGGCAAACAGCAGTACGCAGATCGACCTTGAGGTCGACATCGGTGCCGCCGGCTGCGCCCGGACGGGAGTTAACGGCGGAAATAGCATGTTCCGGCAGGAAATACTTGTTAGCAGCGGCGGTGATGCACGGCTGCGCGAGCGCCGGATCGACATAAGCGGTCGGCGTGAAACGCGGCAACGAAATCGTCGGCGCGCTGATCGGGGCATCGGTCTTGCCCGGCGTCGCTGTCGTGGTCGGTACAGTCGTCGTGCAGGCAGCGGCAAGCGGGGCCAACATGGCAATGGCTAGAAAACGGGCTCCAGTGCGGGCGCGTCCGTACATGATCTACCTCATAGGATCTGCTGAGCAGGTAAAATTTTAAGTTCGATAACTATTCGGTTTTGCCCGATTGTCGAGTGGCAGGAAGGTCACATTGCCAGAATTTCGATTCGCATCCACAGGCCTGTCATCACTGTTTTGCGAGAATCCAGTTCAACATCTCACGCCAGTCGGACATTCGGATCGGCGTACCGTGATTGCCGCTCTCGAAACGCCGGAACTGAACCGGATAGCCCGGCGCGCGCTTGCGTATTTCACGATAGAAGGCTTCCTGCTTGTCGATGGCAAAAACCGGATCACGGCTTCCATGCCCGAAGAAGACCGGCACGCGTTTCTTGAATGCGGGTGACTTGAAAAATCCATCATCCCAAAGCGAGCCGAGCAGAATGAGGCCAGCAAGCTCGTTACCGGCCTTTTCATTGGAGGCTATGCGCCAGCAAAGCGTTCCGCCTTGCGAACCGCAGGACAGGATCAACGGAGCATTTGGCGACGATGCCTTGGCTGCATCGATCAGCCCGACAATCTGAGCCTCGCCTGTATCGGCAAAATCCTTGAAATCCGGCGTAATATAGAGGCCGCCATTGAGTGCCGCGAGATTTTTCACACGGTTGAAATTGCCGCCAAAGGTAAAATCGTTCATGCCCTGCAAACGATTGCCGCCCCGACCGTGCAGATAGATGACGATAAAGGATGCGCCTTCGCGCTTACCCGCTGTCACGGCCTTCACCGGCCCGGCGGCGGTCTGAAAGGTGACATCCTTCTGGTAAGCGCGTGCCTTCAGCGAGACATAGGCATCCTTCACACGCTTTTCGGGCACCGTATCGCGCCCATTGATATCGCGCATCTCGTTGTAATCGATGACCTTATAATCACCATTGTCAGCGCTGCTGATAATACCGGGATAGGCGAAATAATCGTCCTTATACGGCGGCAACGACGCTGCCCCCGATGCCGTCACAGTCGAGAACAGAAACAATGCCCCAAACAGGCCACCCATTCCATGCTTCGACATTCTATGGCTCATGGGATTACAGCTCCAGCGTATGGTAGCGCCTGTTGAGATAGACCAGCGCCTCGTCCTCGGATTTGGACCGCAGGCCCACGACTTCCCCGAAAAGCACGTGATGCGTGGAATGATCCTGTACACTGACGACTCGGCAGTCGAAAGCGGCAAGCGCACCTTGCAATATGGGTGCTCCGGTCACCTGAACATCCCAGCGCGCCAGTTCGAAGCGCTCATCCTGCGTCAGTCCGATACGGCCAGAAAATGCATCCGCAAGCTGCTGATGCGACCCCGCGAGCGTATTGACGGCGAAAACACCGTTTTCGATGAACAGCCGATTTTCTTCGTGAATCTTCTGCAGGCAGATCAGGATCGTCGGCGGATTGTCCGACACCGAACAGGCGGCAGTCAGCGTCAAACCACGCCTTCCCGCACTACCGGCGGTCGTGACGATCTGCACTGCACCCGCATAATGGCTCATGGCATCGCGGTAGGACTTGGATTCCACCGAAGCTGCACTTGAAATGATGTTCTTAATCGTTTGCACGTCAAACAGAATCCGTCTTGCCCAAGGGCATGTCACCTGAAGCCAGCTACCTTAATAACAAGCCGCAATAACGGCCCATGTAACGGGCCCCCATAACGGGCATTGCACAAAGGCGAGGAAACAGCTACCCACTTTTCGTTGAAAATGCCACGAATTGTTTAATGAAGACGGATCACGTGATCGAGTTAGGGAAACGTCCGGCTGCAGTGCTGACAAGCATCATCCTTACACTGCTGGCCAGTTCAGTACTGGCACAGGCGGAGGATATGCGCATTGGACTTGCGGCACCTCTGTCCGGAACCTTCGCTCCATTGGGCAATCAGTTGGCTGAAGGCGCCCGCGTTGCAGCAGCAGCAAAAGGCGCGGAACTTGTCATTTCCGATGATCGCTGCGATGCCGAAGGCGGCAAAGAAGCAGCAGAACGGTTCGTGCAGGAAAGCGTCCGGGTCGCAACCGGCTTTCTATGCCCGGAAGCACTGGAGGCAGCGCTCCCTATTCTGACGGCGGGAAACATCCCCATTGTGGCGTCAGGTGTCAGCGAACTCACACTGACCGAACGGCGCGCATCTACGCCAATGGCGGTATTTCGTCTTGCAACCGGGCTAGACAAGGAAACGCAGGCGACGGGAAGTTTTCTCGGCAGCCTTTGGCGCGCGCAGGCTTTCGCAATTATTGATGACGGCACGATTGAAGGGCGCGAGCGCGCGGCGCGCGTTTTGGCCCGTCTCAAGGAACAACAGCTACAGCCGGTATTTATCGATACCTATCGGCCAGGGCTTGATAATCAAAATGCGCTAGTCGCCCGGCTGCGACGCGCAGGCGCTACCCATGTTTACGTCGGCGGTGAGCGAGACGATATTGCCGCTATAGGCACAAGCGCTACCGCGCTCAACTATCCGCTGACGATCGCAGGTGGCAGCCTTCTGGAGGCCACTTCTGGCGCCCAACCTTTAAGTCAGGGCACGTTGATGATCGCACCGCTCCGGCCACAGGACCTGTCGACGGCGAAGCCCGCAATTGATGCATTACGTCAGGCCGGGAAACTTGCAGATGCCTATGCAGTCACCGGTTATGCCAGCATCGAAATCGCTGCGGACGTGATCAAGCGTGCAGACGAGCAGAAACAGCCGATTATCGACACAATCCGCAATAATTCCTTTGAAACCGTCCTCGGGACGATCAAGTTCGACGCTGACGGCATCCGAACAGACAACCCGAACCGCCTGCAACGTTTCGACGGCAAACGGTTTGTGCTAGCCGACAAGTAGTCCAATCAGGCTTACGGCGATCACGAGTCCGGTCATCAGGCTCATTGTCGACCAGAAAAGGTGAAGCGCCGCATCGATATCGTCGGCGTTGGCGTCGCGTTTGCCGGATGCATTCAGCATAGGCCCCTCGACTTTGTCCGCTCCATATTGACGTGGACCGGCCAACGCCAGCCCCAACCCACCCGCAAAGGCCGATTCCGGCCAGCCAGCATTGGGCGAGCGATGCAGGCGCGCATCACGCCACATGACGGAGAAAGCTTCTCGTCCCGAAAGCCTGTCTTTCGTGATCGCAGTGGCAAGAGAAGCAAGCAGCCCGGTCAGTCTGGCTGGGATATAATTGGCGACATCGTCCAGCTTTGCGACAAAACGACCGAAATGGCGATAGCGGTCATTCAGATGACCGATCATCGAGTCAGCCGTATTAATTAGCTTGTAGGCGAACAAACCCGGTAATCCACCGACCAGAAACCAGAAAGCGGGCGCAACAATGCCGTCCGAAGCGTTCTCGGCAAGACTTTCTATCGCTGCACGGCTGACGCCGCCTTCATCAAGATGTTCGGGATTGCGCCCGACGATCATCGACACAGCCCGGCGACCGCCCTCGATCCCCTCCTCACGCAATGCCAGCGCGACCGCCTGTACATGATCGGCCAGGCTTTTCTGTGCAAGCAGTACCGTCACGATCAGGATTTCGGCAATTGCACCAGCAGTTCCGACATAGGGCAACAAGCTTTCAATGATAAGCCCCGTAACCACGCAGGCCGACACGAGTCCGATCGTCAGCCACATGCCGTTTCTACGAAGATTCGCCGCAGAGAAATTACGATTGTTCCAGCGCTTTTCACCCCACGAAATCGCTTTCCCGAACCAAACGACAGGATGCGGCACCCTCTGCCACAGCCGTGGCGGATCGCCGACAAAGCGATCCAGAAGAAGCGCCAGCGAAAGGATAATGAGCTTTATTTCCATGAGCTTGACCAGAAAAACTGAATCAAAATTTCAACGCCTTTTCAAACCGCGCAAGCGCCACATCGTCCAAAGGCAAACCAATGCGCAACCAGCGCGACGCGTAATTGAATTTCCGGACCAGAATATGTCTCTCGCACAATCTGGTATAAATCCCGAGTGCATCCGCATGTTCGACGAGCGAAAACAATGCCGTTCCGCCAATTTCTTTCAGACCGCTTTTTTCCAGAACAGCCGACAATTTGAGCCGCCGCAGATCGATACGCGCACGATAACCGGCAAGAGCTTCGGCATCGTTGAATGCATGGCTGGCGATTGCGAGCGCCGGGCCGGAAACCGCCCATGGGCCAAGCCGCCGCTCCAATGCCTCAACGAAACGGCCACCCGCAATTGCAAAGCCCAAACGCACGCCAGCCAGCCCGAAAAACTTGCCGAAGGATTTCAGCACGATCATCGGTGCATCTTCCGCATTTGCGGCGACGCTGACGGCTTCATGTGCATCGGCGAAAGCCTCGTCCACGACCAGAAAGCCGCCGCGCGCACCGAGCTTTTGCGAAAGATGCAGGAGAGCTTCTCTCGAAACCACGCGACCGTCGGGATTGTTCGGATTAACGATGACTGCGGCAGTCGCCTCGTCTGGAATTTCGTCAATCGTCGCGCATTGCACGACCGTCCAGCCGGAAGCAGCGAATGAGGCCGCATGTTCCTGATAAGTCGGCCCGAGGACGGCAACCGTCGACCGGGTAGCCAATGTCGGAACGAGCTGGATCAAAGCCTGCGTGCCCGGCGCTGCAACAATTAGTGTTTTCTCGTTCAGCCGGTAATAGCTGCGGGCCAGCCGCAGCGTTTCTTGCAACAGCCCCTCGTCCGGCAGACGGTTCCAGATTGCCGGTGTCAGTTCGGGAAGTGGAAAATGCTCGGGATTGATGCCCGTCGAAAGGTCGAGCCAATCTTGCAGCCTGCCGCCAAAACGCGCGATGGCTTTGTCGAGCGCACCGCCATGCTCGATTTCTGCGCTCAAGCTTTCTCTCCGCAAAAATCGATGACATGCATGAACGAGCCCGAAACGGTGCCAACTCTCAGGCCCGCCTCGCCCAGATCGTCGCCGACAGCATCAAGCACCCGGAAAAGACGATCAGCCTTTCCTTCGCGCACGATGCTTGCATAGTGAAACTCATGCGCCTTCAAGGACAGCATCCAGGGCGAACCTTCAAGTGGTTCCAGCATACGGTAGCCAAGATGCAGCTTTCTTTTCGCAAAACTCGTCTCAAGCGGCAGAAGACCCAACATCGGGTGTGCAACACCCGCCGCATCGTGCAAGCTCTCACCGAGAACCATGTAGCCGCCGCATTCGCCATAAATCGTCACGCCGCGCATGGCAGCCTCACGGATACCGCTTTGAAAATGCACAGCCTGCGACAAACGTCCGGCATGAAGCTCAGGATAACCGCCTGGCAGATAGACTGCATCAGCGTCCTGTCTTGGAGACTCGTCTGCAAGCGGTGAGAAGAACGAAATCTCCACCCCTCGCCTGCGCCACCCCTCAAACAAGTGCGCATAGGCAAAGGCGAATGCATCGTCACGGGCAACAGCAACATGATTGCCAAACGGCTTCAGACGCGGAACATTGGCCATCGCATCGTACCGCTTCGGTCGCGACCAGATGCCTTGAAGTGCACCCATGTCGATATGCGTTTCCATCACATCGGCAGCATGCTCAAGAAAGCTTTCAAGATCGGAATGCTCTCCAGCCTGCACCAGCCCCAGGTGTCTTTCTGGCAGCGAAAGAGCGACATCACGAGGCAAGGCACCGAGAACCGGAATGCCGAGCGGCTCCAGCGCGCCACGCAACATCGCCTCATGGCGAGAACTGCCGACGCGATTGAGGATAATTCCCGCGATCAGCACATCCTTGCGAAACTGACTGAAACCCCACACCAGCGCCGCGATGGAATGCGATTGCTTCGCGCAATCCACCACCAGTACTATCGGCAGATCGAGAAGCTGCGCCAGATCGGCAGAAGAACCCTTGCCGTCTATCGCTCCGTCGAAGAGCCCCATCATGCCCTCGGCAACCAATAGTTTGGCACCGCTTTCAGTCATGCGGGAGGAAAGCGCACTGATAAGTTCAGGGCGCATCGCCCACGGGTCCAGATTAAAGCAGTCCGCGCCGCTCGCAGCCTTGTGATAGGCGGGGTCGATATAGTCGGGACCGACCTTCACCGGCGCAAGCGCTTCTCCCCGCCGTTTCAAGGCGCGCAGCAAACCCAGTGTTACCGTTGTCTTACCAGACCCGGAAGCTGGCGCTGCTATCATGAACCCCTTCATGCGCTTTGCGCTCCCTCATTTTGGTTTCGCCTGGAAAGCGGGTCGCTGGACAAGGCTTTACCGCTTAACGCGCCCATCCAGTCCAGCCCGGCCCGCAGACGAACCACTTGGCCCACAACCACGATTGCAGGCGGGTTCAGCCCCGCCGCTTCAACATCTTTTGCAGCCCGCGCCAATGTTGTTTCAAGTACGGTCTGGTTGGGGAGGCTTGCATTGCACACGAAGGCCACAGGCTCATCCTGCGAACGTCCAGCCTCAATTAGCCGCTTGGCAATAAGGTCTATATGTTTCATCGCCATATACATGACGATGACAGGCGATGATCTGGCAATGCCCGCCCAATCGACGCCATCCGGCATAGCACCGGTTGCGTCGTGACCGGTCAGAAACGTCACTGATTGATTGATATCGCGATGGGTCGCGGCAATGCCTGCATAGGCAAGCCCACCGATTCCGGCGGTGACGCCCGGCACGATGCGGAACGGAACACCATGTTCCACCAAGGTCAGCGCCTCTTCTGCGCCCCGTCCGAAAACAAACGGATCGCCGCCTTTCAGGCGCAGCACCTTCTTGCCCTGTTTGGCAAGTTCCACAAGCCGCAGGGAAATATCGCGCTGTTTCGGCGAAGGCTTGCCGCCGCGTTTGCCTGCATATTCCAGAACAGCGGCTGCATTCTTGAGAGACAGACAGGCATCATCCACCAGCGCATCGTAAACGATGACATCCGCCTGCTGCAAAGCGTTGACAGCGTGGAGGGTCAAGAGACCGGGGTCACCCGGTCCAGCTCCCACGAGCCAGACGTGGCCGGGTTCCATCACAGGCAGGGTCACTTTGCTCTTCGCAATGACACATGCAGCCGGTTCTTCAGCCTTGTTCATTCTCGTCAACCACATTGATCCACTAGCGGCACAGCTATCAGATACATTATAAGGCGTCCATGAATGACGAAACCGCTCCAACGAATAAAAGTCAGGGAAAAGCCGAGCTTCGCCGCGGCTGGACGACTGGCGCCTGCGCGACCGCTGCCACAAAGGCTGCATTGACGGCGCTCATCACCGGGGAATTTCCCGATCCTGTCGGCATAATTCTGCCCAAAGGGGAAGTACCCTATTTCCTGCTTGCCTATGAAGGGCTCGGCGAAGGCTATGCGATGGCAGGCATCGTCAAGGATGCGGGCGACGATCCCGATGTAACCCATGGCGCTACGATCATCTCAACGGTATTCCCGGCTCCCCCCGGAACCGGCGTTATCTTTCGCGCCGGTGAAGGCGTCGGCACAGTCACGCGCCCCGGCCTGCAAATCCCTCCGGGCGAAGCAGCTATCAATCCGGTTCCGCGCCGCATGATGACGGAAATATGCGAACAGATTTGCGCTGAATATGGTCTGCCCGCCGATCTTGTCATTACGATATCGGTGCCCGGCGGCGAAGAGATTGCCAAGAAGACATGGAACCCACGCCTCGGAATCGTTGGCGGTATTTCCATTCTCGGCACCACCGGTGTGGTCCACCCGTTTTCCTGTTCGGCCTGGATTCATTCGATCCATCGCGGCATCGACGTTGCACGCGCTGCCGGGCAGAAACACGTACTCGGCGCAACCGGCTCGACGTCCGAGGATGCCGCGCAAGCGCTCTATGATCTGCCGGATTTTGCAGTTCTCGATATGGGCGATTTCGCAGGCGGTGTGCTCAAATATCTGCGTGAGCACCCCATCGACAAACTGACAATCGCAGGCGGTTTCGCCAAGCTGACAAAGCTTGCGCAAGGCGCTCTCGATCTCCATTCTTCACGGTCGCAAGTGGACAAGAACTTCCTCTGGATCATCGCCGAGAAAGCCGGTGCGCCGGAGACCATGAAGGATCAGATTCTCTTTGCGAACACTGCGCTGGAAGTACTTGAACTGACTCAATCAATTGGCATCGACATGGCCACACCAATTGCGCTCAGGGCGAAGGAAACAGCACTCGAAACCCTTCGCGGCGCGCCTGTGGAAGTCGAGATTATCGTGACTGATCGCAGTGGAAATATCCTTGCGCGCGTCTGACCCCAAGATACTCATTCTCGGCGGAACGGCCGAGGCTGCGGCGCTTGCAACGGCCTTTGCGAAACTGCCCGTCAATGCCATCACATCGCTTGCCGGACGCACCAGTAATCCGGCGAAACTGACCGGAACAGTTCGAAGCGGTGGCTTCGGAGGCATTGACGGCCTTGCCGCCTATCTCGACAGCGAAGGGATCGATCTCATCATCGATGCGACCCATCCCTATGCTGCACGCATCTCGCAAAATGCGATTCAGGCGGCAGGCAAGCGCGGCATACCATTGGTGAGGTTGGAGCGCCCCGCTTGGGAGAAAAAGCCGCAAGATCATTGGGTTGATATTTCCGATGAAGCCGAAGCAGCGAATGCTATCCCGTCCGGTGAGCGTGTGTTTCTGGCGCTCGGTCGCCAGCATATCGCCCCCTTTGCGGAGCGTGCCGATGTTCATTTCATCATTCGCATGATCGATCCGCCGGATGTGACACTGCCACAGGATTGCGAGATCGTTCTGGCAAGACCCGGCGACTACACTGCGGAAAGGCATTTTCTGGAAAACCGCCGGATCGGGCGGATCGTCAGCCGCAATTCAGGCGGCACCATTTCCTATGCAAAAATCGAGGCAGCCCGCGCGCTTGGACTTCCCGTCATGATGATTGCCCGCCCACCGGTTGCGGCCAGAAACGTTGTCGCCTTGCCGGAAGATGCAATCGTATTCGCCCGCACAGCACTAGGCTTTTGAACGCGCCACATGGCTGTGCGCCTCATGATAAAGCGCTGAATCACGAAAGCTCTTGGGGTCCAGTCCGCGCCCGACAAAAATCATTGCCGTGCGTTTCAGCCCGGACGCAGCAACCTTCTCCGCTATATCCGACAACGTGCCGCGCAAAATCTGCTCATCCGGCCATCCAATCCGATAGGCGACAACCACCGGGCAGCCAGCACCGTAAAGCGGTTTCAGCTCGGCCTCGATTTTGGCGAGGTTTCGGATGGAAAGATGAATCACCAGCGTCGCCCCCGACCGCCCGAGCGTAGCAAGGTCTTCGCCTTCAGGCATAGCGGACGACTTCATCGAGGTGCGGGTCAGGATGATGGTCTGGTTGATCTCCGGAATAGTGAGTTCCTGCTTCATGGCGGCGGCGGCAGCGGCAAAGGCTGGCACTCCCGGCGTCACGTCATAAGGGATACCGAGGCTGTCCAGCCGACGCATCTGTTCGGCCATCGCGCCGTAAATCGACGGATCACCTGAATGCACCCGCGCAACGTCGAGGCCTTGGGCGTGGGCAGCTTGGATCTCGGCAACGATCTCATCAAGGGTTAGCGATGAGCTGTCGATCAAACGCGCATCTTTCGGCGCACCCGCAACAACCTCCTTCGGCACCAGCGATCCCGCATAGATGCAGACAGGACATTGCTCGATCAGGCGCAGACCGCGCACGGTGATAAGGTCCGCCGCGCCGGGGCCAGCGCCAATGAAATGAACTGTCACGATTTTCCCTTCCTGAACCTCGGACATGACTGTCCATGGTGTCGAAAGTCAATCCGTTTCCGGCAGCAACTCTTCGATATCGTTGAAGATCGATTGCCATTCTTCGTCCGTCAGTTCGAAGAAATTGAAGCTGCGCAACAGGAAGGCACCTTCATTGGCTATGAAAGCGAGGCGAGTCCTGCGTCCCTCCGGTGTGGAGACATCAAGCCCATCCCATTGCTTGCGATACCAGAGGCGGGTTTCGTCCAGATATTCGGTATTCGGAATGAGACTGGTCATCATGGCGGCAAAGCGCGAATCGTCCTCGGCATCGCTTTCGCGGGTCACACGAATATGAGCGGCAATATGAGAAAGCGCGTCCATGCGGCCCTGCTTTTTCTTGGTCACCTGCGCATCGAAACGGTCACCCCACCGCGCGATCATTGCTTTCAGAAGCCCATCCTTATTGCCGAAGCAATACTGAACGCCCCCTTTGGTCACACCGGAGGACTGTGCGACGGCGTCCATGGTCAGGGCCGCCAGACCGCCTTCAGCGACGAGCTTTTCCGCCATATCGAGCACATGGTCGCGGTCGATTGAGCGCGGCCTGCCCATTTTGTGCAAATTATTACTTTCCATACAGACGGATTTATATTAAGTGAGCCCTCCCTGCAAGTTTGAATACAAGCGTATTGAAAAGGTACTTACCGATGTTGCCGAAAAATCGCTGGCTGGTTCTGACTATTGTTTCCAGTGCATTGTTCCTGATCGTCGTGGACATGACGGTGCTCTACACGGCGCTGCCCCGCCTCACCCACGATCTGGCGGCCAGCGCTTCGGAAAAGCTCTGGATCATGAATATTTATCCGCTCGTCGTTGCGGGCCTTCTGCCGGGCCTCGGCACGCTCGGCGACAAGGTCGGCCACAAACGCATGTTCATGTCGGGATTGGCGATCTTCGGGCTTGCCTCCTTCTGCGCAGCTTATTCACCAAACCCGGAGTTTCTTATCGCCGCCCGCGCATTTCTGGCTTGCGGTGCCGCTATGATGATGCCAGCGACACTCTCCATCATTCGGCTGACATTCACCGATGATAAAGAGCGTTCGCTTGCGATCGGCATTTGGGCGGCCATTGCATCAGGTGGTGCAGCTATCGGCCCTGTGGCAGGCGGCGTTCTGCTTGAATATTTCTGGTGGGGATCGGTCTTCCTTATCAATGTGCCCGTTGTGCTGGTCGCGCTGGCATTCTCCGTCTTCACACTTGAAAACCGTCCGCTCGGATCGAAGCGCAAATGGGATTTGATCGGTTCTGTCCAGATCATGGTTGGACTAATTGCACTCACCTATGCCGTGAAAGAGCTCGCAAAACGCGATGCGTCGATGATCGTGTTCGGAGCTGCGCTGGCAGTCGGGCTGGTCGCCTCGTTTTTCTTCGTGCGTAGGCAACTCGCAAGCGACGAACCGCTGATCGACTTCTCCCTGTTTAACAACAGGCTGTTTTCGATGGGCGTTTTCGCGGCCCTTGTAGCCTCCGGATCTATGACGGGCATGGAACTCGTCTTCAGCCAACGCATGCAACTGATTGAAGGAATGACACCCTTGCATGCCGGATTGTCGATCTTGCCGATCCCTCTGGCTGCCTTCGTTGCCGGTCCACTCGCCGGTATCATGCTGCCGCGCCTCGGCGCTGGCAGACTCCTGTGGTCGTCACTGGGGATCACGGCGCTTGGCGTTATTGTCTATATTCTGACCTACAAGACTTCAGCGTCGTTTTATCTGGTCGGGCTTGCAATTCTCGGCTTCGGGGTCGGTGCGACCATGACGGGTGCATCATCGGCAATCATGACGAACGCACCGGTCGAAAAGGCAGGCATGGCGGCTTCCGTTGAAGAAGTTTCCTTTGAACTCGGCAATGCGCTCGGTGTAACGGTTTTCGGAAGCATTCTGTCCGTATTTTACACGGCAAGCCTTGTGATTCCCGAAGGCACAGGCATTCCGGCAATTGTACGCGACAGTCTGGATGAAGCACTTCTGGCGGCTCAATCGCTACCGCCAGCCGACGCACAATTCCTGACAGCATTGGCATCGTCAGCTTTTGAAAATGCCTATGTTGCCGTAATTGTAGCAACCGCAGCTCTGCTCTCGGTCGCCACGCTCGTGGCCTACATTGTTCAGCGACGTAAGACCATTACCGCATAGTCCGAAGTCAACACCGGGCGACAGCCAAGGCGGCGGTTGCCCGGCCTGATACGGTTTTCCCGACTGCGAGAAAACCGTTCGCTCCGGCTGCCGCTAGCGCAGCCGCTTCGGCTACGCCATGACATCCGACAGAGCGAAAAACAGCTTCCGATGGGTTTTTGAGACGTGGTGTTTCCTGTTCCAACCGCTCAGCATCGAAGAAACAAAGCGCACATTCATAATGCGCCGCAAGCTCAGTCCATATCGGATCGCCGCGCTTGGTGCTCAAGGTCGCTATGGCATCAGGCCGAGAACCGGGACTTCGTGACAGCACCTGCTCGGCTAAGGCCAAAAGCTCGTCGAATGTCACATCCGACGAGCCACCCATGCCAAGGACTGTGTTGTAGTTCTTAGAACCCACAGGGCGACGACTGGCGCGCTTTGTGCAGCTCTTCCGGCTTCACTCCGAGCGTATCGGCAATGCGCTGGATCATCGTTGCCTCGGAACGATCAAGCCGGTTATCGGAACAAGCAATCTTTACGAGGTCACTCAGCAATGCCAAACGGCGCTCCGGCGCCATCTCCGCCAGCATGTTGGCTGCCTGCTTGGTCGTCGTCTCGTAGGCAAAGTCCTTGAGATATTCCGCTACCTCTGGAAGCTCTTCCGGCGGAATGCCGAAATTCTTTTCTGCAATTTCCTTGAATGCGGCTATTTCAGCCGGATGCTGGTCGCCATCGGCAAACACCACATGCAACAGCAAAAGCAGTTCAGAAGCGAGCGCCGGATCGTCGGCTACACGCTGCACGGCGCTCTTCTTGCTGAGAAAAGCGGTAATCCGCTCAAAAATGCTCTCGCTCATGGAACCCCTCAAAACTGTCAGTCAGCGTATAATGAATAACGCCGGATGCATTGGAAAACAATCTCGCTCAACGCACCGGCTTTCTTCAGAGATTATTATTGTTCGACTGGCGTTCGCGGAACGGCTGCTCTATGTTGCCCAAACCTCTCCTTTAGGCTCCCCCGATGCTTGAATTCTTCGACACGCTTACCCTGCTCCTGACGGCTGCGGCATTCATTGCCGGGATCATCGATTCCATCGCCGGCGGCGGCGGAATGATTACAATCCCCGCCTTGTTGCTGGCGGGTATTCCACCCGTTGAAGCGCTGGGCACGAACAAGCTACAGGGTCTGTTCGGTTCGTCATCGGCAACCATCGCCTATGCCCGCAAAGGGCACGTGAACATCAAGCAACACTGGCCCGAAGCACTTGCATCGCTCGTCGGCTCAGTGTTCGGCGCTTTGCTGGCAACGGTTCTGCCGGTCGACATCATGCGCGCAGCCCTGCCGATCCTGCTCATCGCTATTGCGATCTATTTTGCCGTCAAGCCGAGCCTCGGCGATGTCGACCGCACGCGACGCATCGGCCCGTTTCTTTTCGGCGTAACGCTTGTTCCGCTGATCGGTTTTTACGACGGTCTCTTCGGCCCCGGAACCGGATCGTTCTTCATGCTCGCTTTTGTGGCACTGGCCGGTTTCGGCGTGCTAAAGGCCACCGCGCATACAAAGCTTCTCAACTGCGCATCCAATGTCGGCGGCTTCGCAACCTTTGCCGCCGTCGGGGTCATCAACTGGAAGATCGGCATCTGCATGGGCGTAGCCCAGTTCATCGGCGCGCAGATCGGCGCAAGCCTCGCCATGAAGGTCGGTTCGCGCATCATCAAGCCACTTCTAATCGTAGTCAGCCTGGCGCTGGCAGTTCGTCTTCTGATGGACGGAACCAATCCACTGCGCCAATGGATCGGTTTCTAAACCCGAAGCGCGACCAGCACCACGCCACAGCCGATCAACACAATACCGAACCAGTTGATGGTCGACATGCGCTCGCCAAGGAATACCGCACCGAACAGAGCCACCAGCACAACCGACAATTTGTCGATCGGTGCGACGCGCGATGCGTCACCGATCTGCAGGGCACGAAAATAGGCAAGCCAAGACGCGCCAGTGGCCAGACCTGAAAGCACCAGAAACAGCCACGATCTTCCGGAAATCTCGCCGGGTTTCTGCCATTGGCCGGTAACGGTCAGGAACAGGCATAAAGCACCGATGATAACCAGCGTGCGCACGAGCGTGGCAAAATCCGAATTGATGCCCTGAATGCCTATCTTGGCGAAGATCGCCGTCAGCGCGGCAAAAACCGCGGACATAAGCGCCCAGAATTGCCAGCTATCAACCATTAGAACTCTATGCCTTTCTGCGCCTTCACACCTGAGCGGAACGGATGCTTTATCATCTCCATCTCGGTCACAAGGTCTGCCGCTTCCATCAACTCGTCCTTGGCATTGCGGCCAGTGATGATGACATGCTTCATCTCCGGCTTGGCTTTGAGAACTTCGATCACTTCCTCGACCGGCAAATAATCGTAGCGAAGCACGATATTCAGCTCGTCACAGAGCACCATGTCGTAGCTTTCATCCATAATCATGGCTTTGGCTTGTTCCCATGCTCCACGCGCCATGGCGATATCTCGCGTGCGATCCTGTGTTTCCCAGGTAAAGCCTTCGCCCAGCGCTGAAATCGTCACCTGCTCGGGAAATTTTTCGAGAACCCAGCGCTCCCCCGTATCCCATGACCCTTTGACGAACTGCACGACGCCGATCTTCATTCCATGGCCCAGCGCACGGAAAACCATCCCGAAACCGGCCGTCGACTTGCCCTTGCCCTTACCGGTATGGACGATTACCAGCCCCTTTTCCTCGGTCTTGGTCGCCTGAATCTTGTCGCGGGCGGCTTTCTTCTTGCGCATCTTGTCCGCATGGCGTGCATTCAGTTCCTCTTCCGTCATCGAAAGAAGTTTTTCCGATTTCTCAGCCATTTACCGCCCTTTCCGGATTCAATTTTTGAAGATTTGAACTCAATGTTTCCAGCTCGAACCGCGCAGAGTTGGAGCGAGGCGTCCAGAAACCCCGCGCGATGGCATCGTTGAGTTTGGCTGCCGTCTCGGCAAGTGCTGCCGGGTTTTTCTCTGCCATGAAATCATGCACCGACTTGTCGGCAATATAGGCCTGATAGACCGCCTCGAAGTGATGATTTCCGACCTTGCCGGTGGTCGCCGCAAAGGCGAACAGATAGTCGACCGTTGCCGCAATCTCCGCCGCACCTTTATAGCCATGGCGCATGACGCCTGCGATCCATTTCGGGTTGGCCGCGCGACCACGTACGACGCGTGAAAGCTCTTCTTCCAGTGCCCGGATCACCGGCTTTTCCGGGCGGGAATGGTCGTTGTGATAAACCGCAGGCATTGCGCCGCTCAAGCTTTCAACGGTCGCAGCCATCCCACCTTCAAACTGGTAGTAATCATCGCTGTCGAGAAGGTCGTGTTCGCGATTGTCCTGGTTTTGCACAACAGCTTGAACCGAACGAAGCCGTTCCTCGAGAAGGCCGCGCTCGGCCTGCCCTTCCTCACCTGCACCATAGGCGTAACCGCCCCAGACAAGCCAGGCTTCCGCCAGATCGTTGCGTCCGGCCCAGCCGTTCTCATCGATCAAGGCCTGCAAGCCCGCTCCGTAAGCGCCGGGTTTAGACCCGAAGACTCGATAGCCTGCGCGGCGCTCCGCTGTCTTTTCGTCTGCCCCATCTGCAACGAGACGCGCCTGCTCAATCCGCATGCGTGCTGCGATTGGGTTGTCTTCGGCATCCTCATCAAGAGCACCGACTGCTCGCACAGCCTTGTCGAACAGCGCAATCTGTTCCGGAAACGCGTCGCGGAAAAAGCCGGAAATGCGCAATGTCACATCGACCCGTGGACGGCCAAGCTTTGCAATCGGAACAATTTCGTATCCGGTTACCCGGCGTGACGCCATATCCCAGACCGGCTTGACACCGATCAGCGCCAGGGCCTGAGCAATGTCGTCGCCGCCGGTACGCATATTCGATGTGCCCCACGCGGTCAGGCCGAACGATGTCGGCCAATCACCATGATCCTGCGTATAACGGGTAATCAGGAGTTCCGCCGATTTGCATCCAAGTTCCCATGCTGCCGGAGTGGGAACGGCGCGACTATCGGTAGAGAAGAAATTGCGACCGGTTGGGAGTACATCGGGACGGCCACGCGTCGGTGCGCCGGATGGTCCCGGCGGCACAAACCGCCCGCCAAGTGCGGCAAGAAACCCATCTATCTCCGAAGGCCCGCAGGAAACCACCATCGGGCGCAGATGCTCCTCTATGGACTGGAGAACCGCCCGCGTCTGTGACCAGTCTGCGGGACACTCTATCTCCCCTGCAACAAAGCGGGCCGCTAGCAATTCGATACGCTCCACCGTATCGCCTGTGATACGCCATGTTGCAGGGCTCGCAACGCGCAAGAGCTCCGGTTTATCCCCCGTCCACGCCTCGGCCATGTTACAGTCGAGCGGGTCGAATGTTTTGCCAAGCCCGCAATCCGCAGCGATTGCACGCTGGAGACTTTGATCTCCCGGCGCACCACCAAGCGAAACCGGGATACCACGCGGCACACGCGCCAAAGCAACTAGAAGATCGGTCAGCAACCTTCCTTCAGGCGCGAGCCCGAAAATATGCAACCCGTCGCGTATCTGCATTTCCTTGAGATCGCAGAGATAGGCGTCGAGCTTTTGCAGCGCCATGTCTTCATCATCATGGTCGTGAATGCCCGCATCGCGATCAAGCCCGATGTCGCGCACGAGATCGAGTATCTGCCCTTTCAGCCTCAGCAGGCGGCGCGGGTCGACACCGGAGGCCTCGTAATATTCGTCCACCAGTGCTTCGAGGTCTTTCAGCGGCCCATAACTTTCGGCGCGTGTCAGCGGCGGCGTCAAGTGATCGATGATGACAGCGCTGGCGCGACGCTTGGCTTGCGTGCCTTCGCCCGGATCATTCACGATGAAGGGATAGATATGAGGTGTAGGACCGAACACAGCTTCGGGATAGCAGTTTTCCGACAGCGCAAGGGCCTTCCCCGGTAGCCACTCCAGATTTCCATGCTTGCCCATATGCACAATGGCATCGATGCCTGCGACCTCACGCAGAAAAGCGTAGAAGGCGATATAGCCGTGCGGCGGCACCAGATCAGGTGAGTGATATGTTTCTTTCGGGTCGATGTTGTAACCGCGTGCAGGCTGAATGCCGACCAGTGTTTCGCCCAACCTCATCAGGGGCAGCGCAAAGGCATTCAGCTCCCGCGCAAAATAAGGGTCATTTTCCGGCGCACCCCAGCGACCTTCGATTTCCTTCTGAATCGCAATGGGAAGTCTTTCAAAGAAAGCCTTGTATTGATTCAACGATATGGTTTCGCGAATTTCCCGCCCGTCACGCGCAGCGTTGGTCGGACCTGCCGTCAATGCACGCATCAATGCATCACCGTCCACGGGCAGGTCAGCGACGGGATAGCCGCCCTTCGCCATGGCGTGCAGTACTTCGACCGTTCCGGCTGGCGTATCGAGCCCTACCCCGTTTCCAAGCCGCCCGTCGCGGTTCGGATAATTGGCGAGAATAAGCGCAACATGCCTTTCATCGGGCGATTTCCGCCTCAACCGCACCCAGTTTGCAGCGAGTTGCGCCACAAAGTCCACCCGGTTTTCGTACGGCTCGTGGGTCACGATATTCGCTTCCACTGCCACATCGAACTGTTTTGCCGACTTGAAGGACACCGCACGCGAAAGCACGCGCCCGTCCACTTCCGGCAAAGCCACATTCATCGCCAGATCACGTGCCAGCAAGCCCTGCTGTGAGGTTTCCCAAATAGCTTTCGGCGTGCCGGAGAAAATCACCTGCAACACCATATTGCCGCGCTTGTCCAGCACGGTCGGCTTACGCTCCGCCCCCGGCGAAGAAATCGCAAATCCAGTAGCATTCAAAACGATATCCGGCGGACAATCCTCGAACAGACCGTCGACGACCGCCGCAGACAATCGATCCTTGAGGCTCGAAACGAATATCGGAAGCGGATTGAGACCTTTTGCCTGCAGAGCAGCAATCAGCGCATCAACAGGCTGCGTCTGTCCGCTTTGCACCAGCGCCCGATAAAAAATGATGCCCGCCACAGGTGCTTTTGCATCGCTCCAGTGTGAGCCTATGTTGTCCAGCGAGGAGATATGCTCTCCCGGCCACCACAGACCAGCCTTGAGCAGAGGTGCTGCACTTTCCGGCTTCTCGGAACCTGCAATCAGCGCAGCGCAATAGTGAAGGAATGCGCCCGTATTCGCCGCACCGCCCTCGATCAGATACTGCCAGAGTTCATTTCGTTCATGGGCAGAGATCGTCGAAAACCGGTCCAGCCCATGATCGGGCTTGTCGTCCCCCGGCAACACGGCAATCTTGATACCGTGATTGACGGCACATGCATGCAGTGCTTCCAGCCCGTAAGGCCAGTATGTTTCACCCCCAATGATGCGCACAACGATAAGCTTGGCATATCTGGCGGTGCGCTCCACATAGGCATCAACCGACATGGGATGGATAAGGCTCAGGAAATTGGCCAGCCGTAGACTCGGCAGGTCTGGCGCAAGCTTATGCGCCTGCGCCAGACTGGCAAGTTCGGTATCAGCGGCAGAAAGGAACAATATCTCTCCCGGCGTCTGGCCGAGATCGACGGCCTCGTTGCCGTCACTAATTGTTCCTTTCTGGGCGAGTAAAAGATGCATCGGTCAGACGGCGTCTTTCACGGCCTTGGCAATGACCGCTTCATCGATGTCATGCAGCCCGATCACGACCAGTCGCGTGGAGCGCGTTTCATCCTTGCTCCATGGGCGGTCAAAATAATGCTCGATACGCGGACCGACCGCCTGCACGACCAGACGCATCGGCTTGCCCGGTACATCGACAAAGCCCTTCAGACGAAGGATATCGTGCTCTGCAATGACTGCTTTCAGCTTTTCCGTAAATAGCTTGGGATCAGCAACCGAGCCTGCCTCGACCACGAAGCTCTCGAACTCGTCATGATCATGCTCATGCCCATCGGCATGATGGATTTCATGGTGAGACTTGCGATTGGCAATGTCGTCTTCGGTACCGACACCGAGACCAAGCAAAACATCAGCTCCAAGCTTGCCAAAGCTTGCAGGAACCATGTTCACCCGGCGCGGCGAACGCTCGGCCACGTCGGCCTTGACACTATCCAGCTTCGAGGCATCGATCAGATCGGCCTTGTTGAGAACAATAAGGTCGGCTGCATGAATCTGATCTTCAAAAAGTTCCTCTAAGGGGCTTTCATGATCAAGAGATTCGTCCGCTGCCCTCTGCGCATCAACCTTGTCATGATCATCGGCAAAACGCCCCTCGGCAACAGCGGCGGCGTCGATCACCGTAACCACACCGTCGACGGTTATCTGCGTCTTGATTTCCGGCCAGTTGAAAGCCGCGACCAACGGCTGGGGCAATGCCAGACCGGAAGTCTCAATCACGATATGATCGGGACGATCTGCGCGATCCAGAAGCTTGGTCATGGTCGGGATGAAATCATCGGCAACGGTGCAGCAGATGCAGCCATTGTTGAGCTCGATCACATCTTCCTCGCGACAGGTCTCGATACCGCATCCCTTCAGAATACCGCCATCGACACCAAGATCACCGAACTCATTGATGATCAATGCAATGCGTTTTCCATTGGCATTTTCCAGCAGGTTGCGGATCATCGTCGTTTTGCCCGATCCAAGAAAACCCGTAATGACTGTCGCGGGAATTTTCTGTCCCTGCATCGATTTATCCCTTCATTTTGAGCGGCAGCCCTGCCGCCATGAAATAAACTTCGTCCGCAACCGCGGCCACTGCCTGATGCAGAAAGCCTGCATGATCGCGAAATTCCCGTGCCATGCGATTTTCCGGCACGATCCCAAGTCCAACTTCGTTCGAAACCAAAACCACAGGTCCGGCAAGATCCGGCAATATGGCGACAAGACTCGCGATCGCGGTCGCTATATCTCGTTCGGCCATCATTAGATTGGTCAGCCACAAGGTCAGACAATCGACCAGAACGAACCGATCCTCGGCAGCGTACAATCCAAGTGCGCCGACCAGATCAAGTGGCTCCTCCACCGTCTGCCATTCAGAACCACGTCGGTCGCGGTGAATGGCAATGCGGCTTTCCATTTCCTTGTCGAAGGCGCGTCCTGTTGCCAGATACAGCGGCCTGAACCCCGACGTCTCAACCATCTTTTCGGCATAAGACGACTTGCCCGAACGGGCTCCGCCAAGAACCAGAACCGATTTTCCCGGCGAAGCCATTTTCATCAGCCTTCAATCTCGGACGAAGCGTAATGCTGGATAAACCAGCCAAGTGCGAGACCGATCACCGCCCACATGAACAGGTTCGTCGCCAGCGATGCGACTGCATATTGCGAAGCAAGAAGTGATGGAATCGGCGACGAAATATCTTCCGGATGCGGAGCACCATAGAGATGCGGCGCCACAATCAGCACCAGCCCGAGGATCTTTGCCCAGACTTCCTGGCGCAACACGATGAGATAGAGGCCCAAACCGCTTAGCACCACGGTAGCAATCCACCATAGCTGACGTTCGGCCAGATCAGCGGCAGGCATTGCCGGCAGTTCCGGCGATAATCCCAATGCAGGCAGAAACGCGACCGCAAAGAAGCCCGCAATACCCCAATAAATACCATTCTGCATTGTAATGCGGCGACCGAGAAGCAAGGCTATGCCGCCCAGAAGGAGGGCAAAACCGGCTCCAGCGACAAGATTGGCAAGAATCGTATTACCCAGCCGCCCAAATGGCAGTTCAGCCCCTTCTTCTTCCGAATCTGCGGCAGCGGCACCATGATCATGCGGTGCAGCTTCCGCCTCGCCGTGGCTGTGACCACCACCAGCATCTTCATAGGTCTCCGCCTGCAGGATCAAAGGCACTGTCTTCAAATACATGGCGGGAGTAACCAGCAGTCCGGCCAGAAGACCGGCGGCAAGCGTCGCCAATAAATAACGGATCAACATTTCTGTCCCTCAATAGCAATTTCGCGCCGATGGCCATCCACCATCGCGCCTTGCTTATTCAATTCCGAAAGATGGTCGACTGCTCAGTGGCAGGGAAAACCATAGGAATGACGCGTGTCATGTGCCGAATCGTGCAGCGCGTCGGAATGGGCAAGCCCCACGCCATAAATCAGGAACGCGCCGAGAAGCAGTGAAACGACAGCCGTGCCCAGACGGGCAGCGAGCGGCATTGCGAGTGTGCTGGAAACAGAATTTTGAGTACGTGCAGCCATGACAACCTCCGTGCAGGCAGCAGGGAAAAACCTCCCATGGGGTTCAGGCTCAATGCCCTCACGCAACAGGCAGGTCTCCTGGCTCACGGGTCGTAAGGATTGAAGCTACCTTCCCAGAAGTTTCAAACTCCCAGTGGCCACCGGTTGCCCGGCTTGCCTCATCCCTCTCCGCTCTACAGTCGCGGGGTCGGCTGCGATAAAGACGCCCGGTATGGGTCCGTCCGTCGCATTCCCTTTTGGTATTACCGGGATTCGTCCCGGCAAAACCTGTTGCGTGGTTTCAACACTAGGCTTTCGCCCCATCGACGTCAATCGTAGCCGGCACGTCTCGAACGTGGAACTGATTTTCACCTCAAGCTAAACAACGCATCAATATCAAGACAGGCTTCCAGCTCCCCGGCCAGTTCATCCAGTGCGGCCTCGACACCAGCGCGGTAGTTCACTGAGCTGCCGCGTACGCCAAGGTTCTCCAGAAATCTCCTGCGGAATTCGTCTGTGTTGAAAACACCATGAAGATAGGTTCCCATGATGCGCCCGTCCGGCGATATCGCTCCGTCGTCATGCTCGGCAATACGCGCAAAGGGCCTCTCCACATCCGGTCCGGTCGTACGCCCGATATGAATCTCATAACCTTCCAGCGGCGTATTATGGAGAAGCGAGGTTGCCTCCACATTGCGGACCACTTTTTCAGGCTCCATCAGGGTTTCGACATCCAGAAGTCCAAGTCCTCGAATATCGCGTATATGCCCCTCAATACCGGCAGGGTCGCTGATATGACGACCAAGCATCTGGAACCCGCCGCAGATGCCCAGCACATAGCCACCTCCTCTGACATGGGCAGCCAGTTCTCGATCCCAGCCATTGTCGCGAAATGCCAGCAAGTCGGCGATCGTTGATTTGGTTCCGGGCAGCACGACAAGACCTGCATCGTCTGGAATGCTGGAACCCGGCGGTACCATGACCACCTCGACGTCCGGTTCGGCCTTCAACGGATCCAGATCATCGAAATTGGCGATACGTGGCAGCATCGGCACTGCAACCACGAGCGACTTCTTGTCTCCGCGCGCGGCTCGTTCAAGAACGACCGAATCCTCAGCAGGTAATCGCGATACCGCTTTCAGCCACGGAACCACGCCAAACGAGCGCCAGCCGGTAAATTGGGTAATGGCAGTGAGCCCGTCATCGAAAAGAGAAATATCACCCCGGAACTTATTAATGAGAAAACCACGAACCATGGCGCGGTCTTGCTCGGACAAAATAGTATGGGTGCCGACCAGGGAAGCGATCACCCCCCCTCTGTCTATGTCACCGACCAGAACCACCGGAACGCCAGCCTGCGTGGCAAATCCCATATTGGCGATATCGCCAGCACGCAGATTGATTTCAGCAGGTGACCCCGCCCCTTCCACCAGCACAAGGTCTGCGCCGTCGCTAACCTTGGCGAAGGATTCCATGACTGCCGCCATGAGCTGCGGTTTTAGTTCCTGGTAATAACGTCCACGCGCTTCACCTCGCACTCGGCCCTGCACGACGATCTGGCTGCCCATTTCTGTCTGCGGCTTCAGGAGCACCGGGTTCATATGGACGGAAGACGGCACGCCGCAAGCAAACGCCTGCAGCCACTGGGCCCGACCTATTTCACCGCCATCGTCGCTGACTGCTGCATTGTTGGACATGTTCTGCGGTTTGAAAGGGCGAACGTTGAGACCACGATTACGTGCAGCACGGCACAATCCGGCAACAAGAACACTTTTGCCGACGTCCGAACCCGTTCCCTGAAACATGATTGCGCGTGTCATGGACTGCTGCGTAGCTTAAACTGAACTCGCTGGCAACGGCGCCTCATCCAGCCACCGTCTATGCAAAAATGCGCATCAGTTTATTACAAATGTGAGCAACATTATTCCAATGGAGCGTTGGCAGTCTCACAGGGGTATGATCTAGTCCGGTTACGAAGTGCAGTGCTACGGGGAGGAAACCATGGATGCTGCCGACCAGAACCAGTTCGAGCTGAACGAAGATCAGCTTGCCATTCAGGATGTGGCGCGGGGCTTCGCCAGTGATCGTGTCGCCCCGCAGGCTTTGCAATGGGATCGTGACAAGCACTTTCCTATTGATATTCTGCGCGAGACGGGACCACTCGGCATGGGTGGCATTTATGTGCGTGAAGATGTCGGCGGATCGGCGCTAAACCGGCTGGATGCGGTGCTCATTTTTGAAGCTCTGGCAACTGCATGCCCTTCATTTTCGGCTTTCGTTTCCATTCACAACATGGCCGCATGGATGATCGATACATACGGCAATGAGGCGCAACGTCAGCGCTTTCTGCCGAAACTCGCATCTATGGAATCGCTTGCCAGCTACTGCTTGACTGAGCCCGGATCCGGTTCGGATGCAGCGGCACTCAGGACGCGCGCCACACGCGATGGTGACCACTATGTCCTCAACGGTTCCAAACAGTTCATTTCCGGTGCGGGTGCCACGGATGTTTATGTGACGATGGTGCGTACCGGCGAGGACGGCCCCAAGGGAATTTCCACCATCGTTGTGCCAAAAGATGCACCCGGCCTTTCTTTTGGTGCCAATGAATTCAAGATGGGCTGGAACGCACAACCGACGAGAACCGTCAATTTCGACAATTGCCGCGTCCCGGCTGAAAACCTTCTCGGTGAAGAAGGGTCAGGTTTTCGAATAGCAATGGCAGGGCTTGATGGCGGTCGGCTCAATATTGCTGCCTGCTCGCTCGGCGGCGCGCAATCGGCGCTCGACAAGGCACTGGAATATTGCAGCCAACGCAAGGCCTTTGGCCAGACGATTGATCGTTTTCAGGCATTGCAATTCCGCCTCGCCGACATGGAAACTGAACTCTCGGCCTCGCGCCTTCTTCTTTACGCCGCAGCAAGCAAGCTGGATCGCAAGACCCACGATGCTGGTAAATGGTCGGCCATGGCCAAACGCTTCGTCACTGATAAGGGGTTCGACGTGGCGAATGAAGCACTGCAGCTCTTTGGCGGCTATGGCTATCTTCATGAATACGGAATCGAAAAAATCGTCCGCGATCTGCGAGTGCATCAAATTCTTGAAGGCACGAACGAGATCATGCGTGTCATTATCGCACGCCAGATGATCGGACGTTGAGTTTGGAGTATGCTCCAAGTTAACAACCGCCAAGGGAGGAATTCAATATGGCCACAATAGCATTTATCGGCCTTGGCAATATGGGCGGCCCGATGGCTGCAAATCTCGTGAAAGCTGGTCACACCGTCCACGGCTTTGACCTTTTGCCACAGCACCTCGAAGAGGCGAAAGCAAATGGTCTCTCGATCGCTGCGAGCGCATTGGATGCGGTGGCGGATGTCGACGTGGTGATCACCATGCTACCAGCGGGAAAGCACGTGCTCTCCGTCTATGAAGACATTGCGCCAAAAGCTCGAAAAGACTCACTTTTCATCGACTGTTCGACAATCGACGTGGACTCAGCGCGCAAAGCGCATGAGCTGGCAGCAAGCCATGGGCATCTTTCCATTGACGCCCCCGTTTCGGGCGGCACCGGCGGTGCTTCCGCAGGCACGCTGACCTTCATGGCCGGTGGCAGTGACGATGCGTTCAAACGCGGAGAACCGGTGTTGCAGCCCATGGCTGGAAAAGTCGTCCATTGCGGCGGCGATGGCGCAGGGCAAGCTGCAAAGATATGCAACAATATGATTCTCGGCATATCGATGATCGGGGTCAGCGAGGCTTTCGTTCTGGCTGAAAAGCTTGGTCTGTCACATCAGGCGCTCTTCGACGTGGCTTCGACGTCGTCGGGACAATGCTGGTCGTTGACGACCTACTGCCCAGTTCCAGGCCCCGTTCCGACATCACCAGCGAATCGGGACTATAAACCCGGTTTTGCTGCTGCTTTGATGCTAAAAGATCTCAAACTCTCGCAGGAAGCAGCCCAAAGCGCCGGCGCCGAAACACCGCTCGGAGCGCACGCACAGAAACTTTACAGTCTTTTTGATAGCGAAGGGCATGGCGGCGAAGACTTTTCCGGTATCATCAACTACCTGCGCTCCAAATCCGGGACCGAGTAAACAATTGCCCACGCAAAAAACTTGCATTGTTTAGATTTGCTTAAGTCTCTGATAACCGTACGGTAACGATGTTGAGCTAGAAAGGAGCACGAGACGGGTTTACCCGGCTCGACGCTCCGGATCTGGTACTGCGTACCGGAGCTCAGTATATCCCGCCAGTGTATTGTTCGGCGGAGATGCCATGCGTAATTGGCAAAACCGTGCACCTCTGGCAGCGCGGTTTTTGCCGTTAGGCTTCTCAAATAATTTCCCAAACTTTACCCATTGCTCTTGCCCCAGCGGAATTGCACAATTACACGCCTTTGTTACAAAGCTTTTTGAGCAGTCCGATTGAAATCCGGACATAATCCTGTGAAATGCAGACTGCTTCCAATGAAGCCTGCCACGCAGGCGATTTTTATTCAGGGCAATGAGTTTGACTGCACAACGATCAGCCACCGCTGCTTCTACTGCCGACAGGAAGCTTTTCGGCCTGCCTTTGGCTGCAATTTTCGTGCTGTGCTATTTCGCGCTTCAGACCATTCTCGTCACCGTCGTTTCCAATGGCGCTGGCCTCGATGATGCCGAGCAACTGGCCAATATCGGTTATCTGGACTGGGGCTATGGTGGATCTCAACCCCCTCTTTATACATGGATTACCAATCTGGCGGCGTCAGTGCTGGGCACGTCGATGCTTACACTCCAGATCGTAAAGTTCAGCATTCTTGCAAGTCTGTTCCTGAGCGTTTACGGCGCAATAAGGCTGTTGGGCTTCTCGCGTATTGTCGCTTCGGCCAGCATGCTCGGATTGTTTCTTATTCCGCAAATCGGATGGGAATCGCAGCGTGCGCTGACGCATTCTGTTGCGGGCACGGCAGGCTGTGGCTGGGCGTTTTTAGCTTTCGCCTGGCATATGCGTACGCGCAACATGGCTTCCGCCGCCGCGCTGGGCGTTGCCATGGCGGCAGCCATTCTCGGCAAGTTCAATGCCTCATTCTTTCTGATCATGCTGATCGTGACGGGACTTCTCATTCCCGAATATCGCCGGATACTGCTCTCCAAACTGAGCTTTGTTACGATCCTGGCATTTGCGGTCTGCTTCGGACCGACCGCACTTTGGATGTTTGCGCACAAATCGAGTGTCATGGCGCGCGCGAACAAATTTGAAATCGGCGCTTCTGGCAATGTTCTCTATGATCGGCTGATGGGTGTCGAAAGCCTGATAGAGGCAGCGTTTCTGTTCGCTATCCTCGCTCTTGCGATCGCGGGTATTATCGCAATCATTCACTGGAAGAAGAAAACTGCACCGTCGGCGCCCCTTACCACCGGCGAGAAGTTTCTGCGCCTTCTGATCCTGGTCGGGTTGATTATTGTTCTCGTTGGCGTTGTCGTGACTGGTGCGAATAACGTGAAGGACCGCTGGCTTCAGCCAGTCCTGTTCCTCACTCCGGCACTCATGGCCAGCCTTTTGGCTCGTTATCGGACCGGAAACAGAGCTTTGATTGACTACGCTGCTGTGAGCGCCGTGGTCGCCCTGATTGTCCCGCCAGTATTGAGCTATTATCTGACCTACGGTTCCAATTCGCCGCCCTATGGCCAGCTCGACTATCGGCATTTTTACGAAGAAGTTCAGGCAAAAGGCCCGTTCAAGACGATCCTGACGGACAACGCTCAGATACCGGGCAATTTCAGATTGTTTGATGCATCCTTACATGTCGTGCATCCTGAAACGCCGGACGTCAGAGCACATTTGACACCGCCCGTACTCGTCTTGTGGTTTGGTGGAGCTACACCTAATGAGCGCATTGCAAGGCTTTTGCAAAATGCGAACATCGCGGTGCCTCAAGATGGCATCGTCACCACTGACATCGAATACAAAACTCGGCCAGACAAGCACATTACCGTCAGCTATTTTCTGGTGCCGTAAAGAAAAGGCCCGAGAAAACCCGGGCCTTTTGTTCTCTTATTCCACGGTTTCCTGAACCGCATTGGCGGTGCCCTTCACGTCGCGGCCAACGCCGCGAACAGTATTTGCGCAGGACGCGAGCGTGAATGCGCAGAGAACAATAGCAATTGGGACAAGTCGGGTCAGCTTCATGACAGTCTCTCCAATGGGATGCGCGATTCTGTCGTTTTTAAAAAGACAGACGCATAGGGTTCCAAGTCTATTCAAACCAGTTATGCCTCCGCCACACACGAAGCCCTGCCCGGCATCTGGCGGTGAAGCCGATTCACTCGGCTGTCACAAAAGAAATCTAGCGCAGCGTTTTTCACTGGCAAGAGAATGCATTAGTTCCAATCCCAATAAACTGTGATCTGCTGTCAGCTAGAGCGAAAAGTCTCGAACCGACCGGAGCGACGATAGCCCTCGAACACACTTCGCAAATGGTCGGCAACGACCTGAATATGCGGCCCGGCTTCCGGCTTCACAACCAAGCCAAGCTGATAACGCCCCAGAGCGGGCAAACCATGTTCCGGCCCCAGAGCAACAATCCCATCGCTCAAGAGAGTTTTACCAAACGGCGCTATCGCAAGATCGGCCATGATCGCGGCCCTCTGTCCTGTCGAATGCGAACTCATATAGGCAATACGGTAAGGGCGACCGCTAGTTTCAAGCGCTTCGAGCGCACTGCCACGCCAGGCGCACCCCTCTTCCCAAATAGAAAGAGGCAGAGGTTCCCGACGATAAGCCGTGCCACACTTGGCACCGGCCCAGACGAGTTCTTCGTCCAGCAGAACCTCCACGTCACCCTTGTTCAATATCGTATGAGATATGTTGATCAGCGTAACATCGAGCCGTCTCTCATCGAGCCGCTTGCGCAGGTTACTGCTCTGGTCGATCACCACATCAACCGTTACGCCCGGATGGGTTTCCGCAAAGCGCTTGAGAACAAGCGGCAGAACACATTCGCCAATATCGTCCGGCGAGCCGAGCCGCACGACGCCGGTAACGGTCGGTGCGACGAACTTCGATACGGCCTCTCGATTGAGAGCCAAAAGACGACGTGCATATCCGAGAAGGACCTCACCGTCGCTCGTAAGCGTAACCGAGCGCGCATCACGATCGAAAACCGCAACACCAATCTGTTCTTCCAGTTTCTTGATCTGCATCGAAACGGCGGAGGGTGTGCGGAACACAGCATTCGCCGCAGAAGAAAAACTTCCTGTATCGGCAATCGCCACAAATGTGCGGAGCACATCAATATCGAGCATTGGGAGGGGGTGTTGAACGGGCGCTGTCATGACGGACTCCGTTTCTCTGCTCATTGTTCAAATTTTCTGATCTTAAGCCTTTCTATATTTCGTTTGATTGAACGTCAAGTGGGATGCACATTTAAAACACGAACAAGCAAAGCTGCAGCGAGCGTATCAACTGAGCTTTCCAAATGAGGAGAAAGAAAATGACCGTTCAATGCCAATCCGCTCCCAACGGCCGGGCAACAGTCGTTGACTTTACGTCAACTTCATCCGTTACGAACGTGCCCTCATGGCTGCTGGAATTTTATTCCAAAGTACAAAAACAGGCCGAATCCTGGTCTTACCAACGCCGTGTGAGACGCAGCCGTCGTGTGCTGGAATCGCTACCTGAGCACATACTGCACGATATCGGCTGGCCGAACGTGGATGATCGCCTGCCGGGAATCGCCAAAAACACAGCAGCGTTCAAGCGTGGGCAGTAAAGCCGATTGAGGGCGATCATGGGATCCGCCCTCAATTTCCCGACATAAAAATACCTTTTCGCGGCAGGCATTTAGCCGCACTGTGCAACCTTCCCGTTCTGTGTCTCAATAGAACACTATCTTGTTTGCGCCATCGCCCTCCCCCTGTGAAACCGGGCTAACGCGACGAGACTGCCGGTCTGAAAGCGACCGGGAAAAACCGGGCCCAAAACCACCCGGAGTCGTGACGGAGACACAAGGCTTTAGCTGCGTCGGGAACCGCAGCCGAGGCTTTCGAAAATGGGAACGGTCGGGCTATGATCCAGGCTTCATCGGTTAAGCGGTCTATTGTCTTTTTCCTGGTTCCAAACTTTTCGATGATTGCGTTCGCAACGGCTATCGAGCCATTGCGCATTGCAAATCGGATGCTGGGCTATGACGCCTATCGATGGCGCTTGACATCAGTAGATGGAAAGCCGGTGACAGCATCCAATGGTGTGGAATGTGCAGTCAACGCATCGCTGGAAGACGAGCGACGTTTTCTGCAGCGCGAACAGCGCCCGTCAATGGTGTTTGTCTGTTCCGGCGTCTATGTCGAGGAATTCCGTAACAAGTCGGTCTTCGCATGGCTACGCGAGGAATATAATCGCGGCGTGGCGGTCGGTGGACTTTGTACAGGTGCTCATATACTGGCCGCAGCCGGGCTTCTATCTGGAAAACGCTGCGCAATTCACTGGGAAAATCTTCCGGGCTTTTCAGAGGCATTCCCAAAGGCTGAGGTCTATGCCGATCTCTTTGAGGTCGATGGCAACCTTTACACCTGTGCAGGTGGAACAGCCTCTCTCGATATGATGCTGAAGCTGATCGGGGACGATTTCGACGCCAATTTGGTCAACAAGATCTGTGAGCAGGCCCTGACAGACCGCGTCCGAAGCCCACAGGATCGCCAGCGTCTACCGCTGCGTGCCCGGCTCGGAATTCAGAACTCAAAGGTGCTGACCATTATCGAGATGATGGAAGCCAATCTTTCAGAGCCGCAGGCACTGATCAACGTGGCCCATACGATTGGCCTGTCGCGCCGTCAGGTGGAGCGCCTTTTCCGCCAGGAGATGGGTCGGTCGCCGGCACGCTATTACCTTGAAATTCGTCTGGATCGAGCGCGGCATCTGCTGTTGCAATCGTCCATGCCGGTGGTCGAAGTCGCCGTTGCCTGCGGCTTCGTATCGGCGTCGCATTTTTCCAAATGCTATCGAGAGCTATACGGACGATCACCACAACAGGAACGAGCAGACCGCAAAATGCTCATCGCCGCTTGAGCACAACACCGAAGAAAGATGGAGCTGCACCTTGAACGGAGCAGTCCCATCCCAGTTATCTTCCGAAATAAAATCAAAACCATACAGACTTTTCCGGAATCAGCTCTATAGGTCCAACGGTGTGCAAACCTTGGATCGAGAAGCATGTCGCGAACAGGATAGCCCATGCTCGACCTGTCGGGATTTCCAGAAGCTGCGATGCAGTCGTCTGACGCTGCGAATATGTCGTATAAAGGCAAATGTCGCGACCAGCCAACGACTATGGTTTTGTCAAATACCAACTAGAGCGGTTCCAGTTAATACGGAGTCGTTGGAACCGCTCTATCCATCTTTTTCACGCATTATCCGACGCAAAACCGCTTCGCACTTTTGCTGGAAATGCTCCAGGGACGCATAAAATGGCAGAGTTTCCTAAGAAGGCGAAAGTTGTGATTGTCGGGCTTGGCGGTATCGTCGGCGCATCGGTTGCACACCATCTGATCGAGCGCGGCTGGGACGATATCGTCGGCATCGATAAGTCGGGTATTCCGACCGATATCGGTTCGACCGCCCACGCATCGGATTTCTGCTATGCGACGAGCCACGACTTTCTATCCTGCTGGACGACGCTCTATTCCATCGACTTCTATGAAAAGCTGGGCCATTACGCCCGCGTCGGCGGCATCGAGGTTGCTCGCGTCGGTGACGACGCGCGCATGGACGAAATCAAGCGCAAGGTTGCGTCGGGCAAGGCATTCGGTACCCGTGCCCGTCTGATGGAACCGGCAGAGATTAAGGAAAAGTTCCCGCTCATCGAGGAAAGCCTGGTTCAAGGCGGCCTTTGGGACCCGGATGCCGGCCTTGTCATCCCGCGTTCGCAAACTGTCGCTGGCAAGCTGATCGATCAGGCAGAAGCCGCCGGCAAGCTGCAGAGCTTTGCCAATACCCCTGCCCAGTCGCTGATCATCGAAAACGGCCGTATCAAGGGTGTGGTCACGCATCGCGGCACCATCGAAGCGGATTATGTCATTATCTGCGCAGGCCTGTGGGGACGTCTCATCGCCGAAATGGTCGGTGAAGACCTGCCGGTCATGCCAATCGACCATCCGCTGACATTCTTTGGTCCCTATAACGAGTTTGAGGGCACCGGAAAGGAAATCGGCTGGCCGCTCATGCGCGATCAGGGTAACTCTGCCTATATGCGCGACACCGGCGACCCGAAGACCGCAGAAGGCGGCCAGATCGAATGGGGCTATTACGAAGAAAAGAACCCGCGCTTGTGCCATCCGCGTGACCTTCTGGAAAAGCATGAAGCACGTCTCTCGCCATCGCAGCGCGATCTTGAGATGGACCAGATTCTGGAACCGCTAGAGCGCGCAATCGAACTGACACCTATTCTGGGCGAGCTCGGCTACAACGAAAGCCACTCCTTCAACGGCTTCCTGCAAGTCACGACCGATGGCGGCCCATCCATGGGCGAAAGCCAGAAAGTTCGCGGTCTCTGGTATGCGGCCGCTATCTGGGTCAAGGACGGCCCCGGCATGGGCAAGCTCATTGCCGACTGGATGACCGACGGTCGCACATCCATCGACCATCACGCCATCGACTATTCGCGTTTCTATCCGCACCAGATGACCGAGCAGTTCATCTGGGATCGCTGTACGGAAACGGCAATGAAGGTCTATAATCCGGCTGTTCACCCCCGCGAGCCTTTTTCCAAGGGGCGCAATATCAGGCGTTCACCATTCTATGAGCGCGAAGTGGAGCTTGGCGGCCATTTCATGGAACTTGGCGGCTGGGAGCGCGCGCATGGCTATGCCGCCAACGAGCACCTGCTGGAAAAATACGGCAATCGCGTTCCGGTGCGCGAAAACGAATGGGACAATCGCCACTTCTGGCGCGTTTCCAATGCCGAACATCTCGAACTGACTGAAAATTGCGGCATCATCAATCTCTCGCATTTCGCGATGGTCGATATCGAAGGTCCCGACCATGTCGAACTGATGGAATGGCTTTGCGCAGCCAAGATCGGTGGCGATGCCAATATCGGCAAGGGCATCTATACCCACTTCCTCGATGATGAAGGTATGGTGCGCGCCGACTTCACGGCAATCCGCATGGCTGACCGCATCCGCATGATCAACGGTGCCGATGCAGGTCCGCGCGATTTCCACTACATGCGTCGCGTGGCCGAAGATAAGGGCTTTGATGTCACCATCACCGATGTGACGGAGAAATACGTCACCATCGGCATATGGGGACCGAATGCCCGCGAGAATCTCAAGAAGGTCGTCGAAAATCCGGAAGGACTTGATCCGGAAAACTTCCCCTTCGCAGCCATCAAGCCGATCAGGATCACAGGCAAGGATGTAACTGCCTTCCGCATTTCCTATGTCGGCGAACAGGGCTGGGAATTGCACATGCGCTATGAAGACGGCCTTGCCGTCTGGGATGCGCTGCGATCTACGGGTACGATTGCCGTCGGCGTCGAAACCTATGCCAATACCCGCCGCATGGAAAAAAGCCTGCGCCTTCAGAACGCCGATCTGCTGACGGAGTACAATCTCCTTGAAGCCGATCTCGCACGCCCGAAGGTCAAGGAAGCCGATTTCCGCGGCAAGGCCAGGCATGTCGAATATCGCGCCCGTGAGCATCAGCCCGCCATGCTCTGCACGCTGATCATGACCGACAATATCGACTCGAAAGGCGTGGCCCGTTATCCCGTCGGCATCATGCCGGTCATGGAGCCCGAAACCGGCGAAACACTGGTCGATGAGCTTGGCCGTCGCTCATTCACCTCATCGGTGGCTTTCGGTCCAACCATCGGGAAAAACATCGCGCTTGCCTATCTGCCATGGAGCCATTGTCAGGAAGGGCGCAAGCTCACCGTCGAGTATTTCGGCGAAACCTATCCGGTTGAGGTCGCCTCCGTTGGCTACAAGCCGCTTTATGACCCGGAAAACCTCAAGCCGCGTAGCTGAAAAACTATACAGCAGCAAAAAGCCGGGCATCGTCCGGCTTTTTCAATGCAACAGTTCGGCGATCTTATTTCAGCGTGGCCTTGCCACCGCTGAGGGTAATCGTTTCGTCGCCAGTCAACGCTTCACGGTCGCCGTTTGGAAAAGTCACGAAGCAGCCAGAGGCGCAGAATTCGACGGTCTCGCCGGGTGCGACGATCATTTCGCGCTTGGAAGCGCCTTCCGTGACCACAATCGTCTGAGGACCGCTGTCATTGTTGGAAATTTGAGCCGCAAGAGCGCCGCCGACCATGGTTGCAAAACCGATTGCTGCACCAAGAACAAACTTACCCAGTTTGTTGACCTGATTTCTGTTCATACCGTCCCGACCTTTCCATCGCTCCCGCCGCGATATGTCCGATGTCGCATGAGCACTATTGCCCTCTGTCATCTTCTTTATAAGCGGACAAAACTGAACTGCAACTGAACGAAATGTTCATCAAGCGCGGTCGTCGGTATCTTCTTTCGCTTCGGGCTTCTCTGCGTTCGCCTTTTTCTTCCCGGCTGCGGAGGAAAGCTCCTTTTCCTTCTGCATCAACTCTGAAAGCTTCTCGATTTCTGGCACGCTGAGAATAAGATCAGTCGAGGACGAGGACAGATGCAAGCCTTCCTCATGGAAGCGTTCGACAATCTGGAACCTCAGTTCGTTCTTTATGCCACCTGTCGACGTTATGTCGGCCACATGGGCATAAACATCAAAGACCATCAGTGAATCGTTCATGCTTTGAAACGAAACAAAAGGTTCCGGGTTCTTCAGAATCGAAGGGTGCCCTCGAATGATTTCGAGAAGTAATGCATGAATCCGGCGAGGCTCTGCCGTATAGGAAGCCTGCACATTGATATCGATGCGTCCCAGCTTGTTACGGTGAGTCCAGTTGCCGACATTACCGTTGATGAGCGTCGAATTCGGCACGATGATCGACTGCTTCTGGAAGGTTTCCACTTCTGTCGCGCGCACGCTGATCTTCTTGACGATACCGCTGACCGTACCGGCTTCCACCCAGTCGCCAACTTTGAACGGGCGTTCCGCGAGAAGAATAAGGCCGGAAACAAAATTCTGGACGATGTTCTGGAGACCAAAACCGATACCGAGAGACAGGCCACCGGCGATCAGTGCCAGATTGGACATGTTGAACCCGGCTGCAGATACGCCCATCAGCGCCGCGAGACAAAGCCCCACATAACCTATGACCGTACGGATCGAATTACGAACGCCGGAATCGACACGGCCCCGCGCCATGACACTGTTGTCGAGCCAGTTCTGGAACCACCGCGTCAGCAAATAACCGATAACGAACAGCAATACGCCAGTCAGCAGCCCCATGAGAGAGATCGAAATATTGCCGATCTGGAAGCCGGTCATCAACTGATAGAAAGTGCTTTTCAGTTCAGCCCACTGAAAGCCGAGCTGCATGAGAACCAGCGGAATGCCAATCAGCGCCACGACGAGATTGATCAAGATCCCTGCCACAAGACCAAGCTGATCAAGGGTTGCGTCGTCGAAATGAAAACGCACCCGCATTGCCTTGCCGATCTGACTGGATGCGAATGCTTGTTCCTCGGAAATCGCTCTCCCCGTCAAGAAACCCATGTACATGGTAACGAGAAATGCGCCTGTGACCACGATCTGCTGCGATATGAAACGCGCCATGCCGATATAGCCGAAAACCGCGGTCAGAATGGGCAAAAGACCTAATATGATCAGGAATGTTCTGAATGCGCGCGGCCATGATCGGACGACGCCATCCTTTTCACGCTCAACGGGCTTCAAAAACGCAATCGCCAGAATGAGAACACCGACCATGACGGTGGCCAGCAAGCTTTTCGCCATAGTCAACGACAAAGGCGATGACAAAATCTGATTGACCTTCCCGAAGAAGGAATCGAGACCGCTAGTCAGTGCGGTTCCGGTTATCAGCCAGTTCAACACACGTCCCGGACGCGGTGCAACCGGAACCAGCCGCCACTGCGGCATATCCGAACTGATACACGCAGACGCCAGTCTGTGAATGAAGAAAACAAGCCCCAGCACAAGAAACAATGATTGGAACAAAGCCGCAATATCTGTTCTCAACACATTGAAATAATTCATAAAGAAGTAGGTTGTCGCCAGAAAAACACCAACCGCTGCCGACGGTATCACCGTAGACCAGAACGCGACCGAAAGGCGGCTTAGATAGGATGGCGACTCGACCGATGGATCACGCTGGTAGAGCGTGCCGAGAACCCGCCGCGCACCCATTTGGATAACCAATGCAGCAACGAACGCAAAAAAGGCGGCAGCAAGAAATGAATTGAGCTTGAACGTGCTTACAAAACGCCACCAGGACTGGACAATACGCCAGAGCGAAACCATTTGGGAACTCGCCGCCGCCGCAACTTCCGTGCCAAGCGTCGTGTCGATGTTCACGCGCTGGGACAGCGTCCTTGTAAAGAGGTCCCGGCGCATGTCGCCGATTTTTGCGGACATCTGATTGACGGAAAGCGACGTGTCTTCGGTCTCGCCGACGACAGCATTTATTTCTGCCTTTTCAGCGGTCAGACGGGCGCGTTCTTCACTGACGATTGCCGGTTCCGTCGGCTGATCGCCGGAGGGTGCGGGCCCCAACTGCTCCAGCCGTGTGTTGATTTCACTGAGGCGGGGACGAAATGCTACACCTGTGTCCAGAAGCTTCTTTGAAAGAGAGTCGAGCTGAAGCTTGAGATTGGCCAGCGTTTCATCGTTCGAAGCAGCCTTCGGGAGCTGATCGCTGATCCGCTTCGTTTGCTGCTTCAGATCATTGATGACCGGCTTTTGCTGTTGCACGACACCGGAAACGGGCGCAGGGGCCTTTTGCTGATCAGCGGCGGCCGGCGCCTGCTGCGATGAGTCGCTCTGCGGTGCTGCGGCTGGTGCGGATTGTGTCGTTGACGGCGTTGATGGTTTGTTGTCCTGGGCGAAGACAGGCGTAATGCTGCCCAGCGACAGGGCGCTTATCAGAAGAGAAAATGCAAGAACACGAAACGTCGATGAATATGCCAATTCAATTCTGCCGTTAAACAAGACATGGTTTCAACATAAAGCGCCCTAAAACGGATGCAAGGCGTGGCTCCTTACAAGATTTCATAACGCGCGGGAAGCGGACCCATAACGTATAAGACGGGCCTTGATGCCAGTATTTCCTTGTTCGTGCGAACACAAATGATTAATGAGGATTCGCAATGAGTGTGAAAAGCTGGCTCAACTCCACGGATAGACTCTAAAGAAAGTCTCAGCGATTTGATGAAGGGCATGAAAAACACGGAACAGCACAAACAGCATGGTTTCATGCTGTTCGTCACGTGCGTTCTGTCGTTTACGGCCTTTCTGTTTGCCGTGGACTTTTCAACGCTTGGCGAAGACGTCGCTCGTGGTCAGTCCGGCGGCGTCGTGGCAAGACAGATTGAAGGCAGTCCGGCAACGCCTGTTCGCCAGCAGTCCTCCCCCTCGCCGCAGCCTATGCGGGCGATTCTGATCGAAGCCATGGCTGCCAAGATCAAGGCAGTCTATCTCGACGGCACCGGAGCAGCACTGCCTGTTGCAGCGGTCGCCATTGTTTTTCCAAAGGTAAATTCGCCTGAAGCGGCCCAGAATTTCCAGCGCCTCACAGTTTTGCAGAGACATTTTGGCTCTGCCCGCGCGCCTCCAAAAAGCGCATAATACGCCATTCTTGAAGATTGGCCCTTACCAATCCCGAACACCATTACAAACAATGCCCGCACAGCTACTGATCGAGTGGCAATTGGGGCATATCAACCGGAACCTTAATCCATGCGTACTTCGAAATGGGTGGTTGTGCTGTATAGCCTGATCGTTGTGATCGGCGTCATCATCGCCTTACCCAACTTCTTCACTCAAAAGCACCTTGACGCGATGCCGTCCTGGTTCCCGAAGCGTCAGGTCACGCTTGGCCTCGATCTGCGTGGCGGCTCCTATCTCGTGCTTGAAGTCGATGCAGCCAGCCTCAAAAAGGACCGCCTGCGCTCTCTGCTTGACGATGCCCGCAGTAAACTGCGCGCCGAACGTATCCAGCCACAGTCGATCCGTGCCGTCGGCGACGCCGTTGTCGTGACCATCCCTGATGCCGACCAGCGCTCCAAGGCGGAAACCGCACTTCGCACCTTGATTTCACAGGTCAACACCAGTGGTTTCGGTACGGCAATCAATGACATAGACGTTACGTCGAACGACAATCAGGTGCGCCTGACCCTGACTGAAGCTGGTTTCAACTATCGTCTTGATGCCGCTCTCCAGCAGAGCCTTGAAATTATCCGTCAGCGCGTCGACCAGGTCGGTGTCGCAGAGCCTTCCATCCAGCGTGTTGGCTCGGATCGTATCGTCGTTCAGCTTCCTGGTCTTCAGGACCCGGCTCAGCTTCGCCAGCTTCTTGGAAGCACGGCGAAAATGAGCTTCCATATGGTCGCCGATGCCAATCCGAACGATACCCCGCCTCCGGGCGTAAGCATTATGCCGGATTCCAAAGATCCGAATATCAAGTACCCGATCGAGGATCAGATCGCTCTTTCCGGGGAGCGTCTCACCGATGCGCGCGCTGGCTTTGACCAGCGCACCAATGAGCCGATCGTATCCTTCCGTTTCGATAGCCTCGGCGCGCGCCAGTTCGCGGACATTACGACGAAAAACGTCAACCGTCCGTTCGCAATCGTGCTCGACGGCAAGGTACTGAGCGCACCGGTTATCCGTGAACCGATCACGGGCGGCTCGGGTCAGATTTCCGGTAGCTTTACCGTTCAGGATACGGTCGTTCTTTCCGCATTGCTGCGCGCTGGCGCCTTGCCTGCTCCGCTGACCGTTATAGAAGAACGCACCGTTGGTCCGGATCTTGGCGGCGATGCTATCAAGATGGGCCTGATCACCGGTATCGTCGGTTTCGTGCTTGTCGCAGTGTTCATCCAGCTCCTTTATGGCGTCTGGGGTACGATTGCCAATGTGGCGCTGCTGCTCCACACCCTGCTCACCTTCTCCGCCCTGAGCCTTATTGGCGCAACGCTGACATTGCCCGGTATAGCCGGTATCATTCTCGGTATCGGCATCGCGGTTGACGCCAATATTCTCATCAACGAACGTATTCGTGAAGAAACACGACGGGGCCTCGGGGCCATGGCCGCGCTGGATAAGGGCTTCCACAGCGCCTTCTCCACCATTGTGGATGCGAACGTTACGTCCCTGATCTCGACCTTGCTGCTGTTCACCTTCGGCACTGGTCCGGTTCGCGGCTTTGCGATCACCATGATGCTCGGCATCGCAATCTCCATGTTCACGGATGTGACGCTGGTTCGCATGGCGATGGCCTGGTATGTCCGTAAGCGTAAGCTGAAGGTACTCGTCATCGAGCCGTTCCTGAAATTCGTTCCTGAAAAGACGAATATCAGCTTCATGAACGCTCGCTTCGTCGGTATTGGCGTCTCGATCGTGCTGTCTATTCTGTCGATTGGTCTGTTCTTCAAGCCGGGGCTGAATTATGGCATCGACTTCAAGGGCGGCATTCAGGCCGAAATCGTCACGTCGCAACCAGCCGATCTGGCGCAATTGCGCGAAAAGCTTGGCTCGCTGGGGCTTGGTGAAGTAGCACTTCAGTCTGCCGGTAGCCCGAACGATGTTCTGATCCGCGTTCAGCGTCAGGACGGTGGCGAAGAAGCGCAAACAGTTGCTGTCAACAAGATGCGTGAGGCAGTGACCGAACTCGATCCCGGCGTGAAGATCGAGCGTACGGAAGTCGTCGGCCCGAAAGTTTCCGGTGAACTAGCGCGTTCCGGCTTCATCGCCGTCATTCTGTCGGCGCTGGGCATGCTCATCTATCTCTGGTGGCGTTTCGAATGGTTCTTTGCGATGGGCGCGATCATCACGCTCGTCCTCGACACCACGAAGATGGTCGGCTTCTTTGCGCTGTTCCAGCTCGACTTCAACCTGACCGCCATCGCAGCGCTTCTGACCGCTATCGGTTACTCGGTAAACGATAAGGTCGTGGTTTATGACCGCATGCGTGAAAACATGCGTCTTTATAAATCGAAGCCGCTGCGCGAGATCATCGATATGAGTATCAATCAGGTTCTCGTCCGCTGTATTTATACATCGGTGACGACATTCCTGTGTATGCTCCCGATGGCTATATGGGGCGGTAGCGCGGTTCATAATTTTGCCGTGCCGATGCTGTTCGGTATCGTTATCGCAACATCGTCGTCGATCTTCATCGCCGCTCCGATTCTGCTTCTGCTGGGCAACTGGTGGCAACACCGCAAGGAAGCACATCAGGCTATTGAAGACAGCGCCGCAGCGCAGAAATAACCCGTTTGCCGGGCAAGGCTCAGGCCTTGCCCGGCTCCCACTTACAAAATTGAGAAGCCAGAGGGGGAAGGCACCTGATGCCCCATGACACGCCTTTGATTGCGACAATCGTCATCGGGTTATGCCTGGCCTTCATTTTCGGTGCGATAGCCACCCGTCTGAAAATCTCCCCTCTCGTCGGCTATCTTCTGGCTGGCATCATCGCTGGCCCCCACACGCCCGGTTTCGTTGCAGATCAGGACCTCATTCTCCAGCTTGCCGAAATCGGCGTCATCCTGCTGATGTTCGGCGTCGGTCTGCATTTTTCCCTCAAGGATCTTCTTTCCGTCAAAGCCATAGCGGTACCCGGTGCGCTCGCACAGATCGCAGCCGCCGCAGCACTTGGCACCGGCCTTGGCCTCGCTCTTGGCTGGGATGTGCAGGCGGGTCTGGTTTTCGGCCTAGCTCTTTCGACGGCCAGTACCGTCGTCCTTCTGCGCGCCATGCAAGAGCGCCGCCTCATCGATACCGAACGCGGACGCATTGCTGTCGGCTGGCTGATCGTCGAAGACCTCGCAATGGTCATGGCGCTAGTGCTGCTTCCGGCAGTCGCCAGCGTAACCGGCCGTGCGGAAGGCTCGGCAGCGAGCGATCCCATCGCTTCATGGCTTGGCCTCGGCATTGGTGGCATTATCCTTCTCACCATTGCCAAGGTTGTTCTATTCGTCGCCCTGATGCTCATCGTGGGGCGCAAGGTCATCCCCTGGCTTCTGAATGTCGTGGCTCAGACCGGCTCCCGCGAACTGTTTCGTCTCGGTGTGCTCGCCATTGCACTGGGCGTCGCCTTCGGCGCGGCGCATCTGTTCGGTGTGTCTTTCGCGCTCGGCGCATTTTTTGCCGGTATGGTGATGAGTGAATCCGAACTCAGCCATCGGGCAGCGGAAGAGTCCCTCCCCTTGCGCGATGCCTTCGCGGTGTTGTTCTTCATCTCGGTCGGCATGTTGTTCGACCCGATGAGCCTTCTCCGCGATCCGCTCCCGCTGCTCGGAACGCTTGCCATCATTCTGATCGGCAAATCGGTCGCAGCATTCTTCATCGTGCGCGCTTTCCGTCGTCCTGTCAGCACTGCACTCACCATTTCGGCAAGTCTCGCACAAATCGGCGAGTTTTCCTTCATTCTTGCTGGGTTAGGCGTCAGTCTTAATCTACTCCCGCCAGCGGGCCGCGACCTCATTCTCGCAGGTGCAATTCTCTCGATCTTCCTTAATCCAGTAATGTTCATCGTCGCAGAACGGATGCGTCCGTGGATCGAAAATCGAAGTAAAAGCGAAACATCAACCGGTGAAAACACTGGCACCGAACTTAGCGTTTCCGAACCGTTGCCGGAGACTTCACTGACCGGACACACCATTCTCGTTGGCTATGGCCAGATTGGTGCCAGGATTGCAGAAGGATTGCAGGCGGAGACTACGCCTTTTCTTGTTATCGAAGATTCACCGAAAATCAGTGCGTCGCTGAAGGATAAAGGCATCGAAGCCATTGCGGGCAACGCCTCAGATTCAGAAATACTGAAAGCAGCCAATCCGGCAACGGCTCGAAATCTGGTCATCGCAATACCCAATGCTTTCGAAGCTGGACGGGTGACCGCATTGGCCAAAGCAGCCAACGCGAAAATCAGCATCATCGTGCGCGCCTGTTCGAAGGCCGAATCGCAATATTTGCGCGACCTTGGCGCAGATTTTGTCATTCTGGGAGAAGAGGAAATCGCAGCCGCCATGGCAAAGGCGATCGGAACTGAGATCACAAAGGAAAACACGGAAACCGAATCTCAGACCAATATATCAGGGATAATATCGGAAGACAGATCGACCGATATCGTGGGCAAAAAAGGGGATGACATGAAGCATGAAGGCATGGTGACCGGCTGATGAAAGCAAAGGATTACATCTGGCCGGTCGTGGGTATTTGCGCAGTCGGTATTTCGGCTTGGCTCCTCTATCGCGAACTTCGCAGCATTTCACTCGATGATGTTCTGGACAGCCTTTATGCTATTCGCGCCCATCATTGGGCACTGGCGGCAGCGTCGGCGCTTCTGGCCTACAGTTCGCTTGCGGGCTATGATCGTATTGCGCTTTTACACCTCAAGCGTAAGATTTCCTGGCTCTTTATCGCGCTTTGTTCCTTCACCACCTATGCCTTGTCGCACAATATTGGCGCCTCGGTCGTCTCAGGCGCGGTCGTGCGCTACAGGGCCTATTCCTCTCAAGGCATGCCCGGCAGTGAAATCGCCGTCCTCATCGCCTTCTGTTCTTTCACATTCATTCTCGGCGTCATCATAACGTCCAGTGTTGTTCTCTTGCTGGAACCGCATATTCTCATGCGCTTCAACGAGGAACTCACGCCGACTGTCTCCATTGTCATCGCACTTTTGATGCTGGCATTCGTGCTGCTTTATGTCTTTGGTAGCTGGCTGCGCCTGCGCCCGCTTCAGATCGGCAGTTTCCGCCTGGAATATCCGCGCATGTCGGTTGTTGTGCAGCAGCTCATCGTTGCGCCGCTGGAACTGATCGGCGCCGCCGGCATCATCTACTTCGCCCTGCCCGAGGCTGGCAATCCCGGCTTTCTTATTATTCTCGGCATCTTTCTTGTCTCGTTCTCGGCGGCCCTGATCTCACACGCTCCAGGCGGCCTCGGTGTTCTGGAACTCGTTTTCCTCACCGGCTTGCCGGATATGAATCAGGCTGACGTGCTGGCAGCGCTGATCGTCTTCCGCCTCCTCTACCTTCTCATTCCATTCGCGATGTCGCTTGTGGTGGTGCTGATCTTCGAGAAGTCGCAGTTTCTCCTGCGATGGAACGAAAAACAGCGGAAATAGAACCAAGTCGACTGCGGAGCATAGCTTTCACAAAAGCTGCCATAAATTGAATTTATTTTCCTTAAAATGGCGGCTCAAGCCGCCTATCTTGGAACCAGTTTCGCAAAAAATGCAAACTGCGAAATTGAACGCCCTCCCAAGGCTTTATTCAAGAGGAACAACGCATGCCTGCGACATTGATCATCCCTGGTTACAAGGGATCGGAAGCAGGCCACTGGCAGCGCCAATGGTTGCATGACGATCCGTCAGCATTGCTCGTCGAACAGGACGACTGGCACTATCCGGTGCTATCCGACTGGATGTACGCGCTCGAAGCCAAACTCGCCGAAAATCCAGGCGCGGTTCTGGTCGCCCATAGCCTCGGCTGCGCGCTCGTCGCACATCTGGCAAGCCGCCCATCAGCAGCTCACGTGGCGGGCGCTCTTCTCGTTGCACCGGCCGACGCGGAAACCATGACCCGCAAGGACAGCCGTTTCCAGAGCTTTGCCCCGCTCCCACGCCATGAGCTGGGTTTCCCTTCCATCGTCGTGGCGAGCCGCAACGATGAATATATGAGCTTTGCCAAGGCAGAAGCTCTTTCGCATGTGTGGGGATCGGGTTTCGTCGATCTCGGTCATGCCGGCCACATCAACGTAGCAAGCGGCTTCAGTCGTTGGCCGGAGGGAGTTATTCTCGCATCTTCTCTTCACCGGGAACCGGTAAACAACACGCTTTCCCAAGCAGCGTGACCGCAGGAGCGGTTCCAGTTAAAATGGAACCGCTCAAGCTCTTTTGTCTTTACGCATTTGCCTCACGCAAAACCGCTTCGCACTTTTGCTGAAAATGCTCCAGCCATCCATTCTTCGAATAGGCGGCTTTCTTATTTAAGCGCCCTGCCTGCGTTCGAGCAGAACCTTCAAAACAAGAGTTAGAAGTGCAATCAAGGCAAGTGTCGAAGCCGCAGCGAAGGCACCAGCAACATTATAGTCATTGAACAGCAGTTCCACCTGAAGCGGCAGCGTGTTGGTCTTGCCGCGGATTGCGCCCGAGACGACCGAAGTTGCTCCAAACTCTCCCATGACACGCGCATTGCAAAGCACGGCGCCGTAGAGCAACGCCCATTTGATATTGGGCAGAGTGACATAGAAGAAGGTCTGCCAGCCATTGGCGCCAAGTGTGAGCGCCGCTTCTTCTTCATCGCTCCCCTGCACTTCCATGAGCGGGATCAGTTCACGCGCCACGAAGGGCGATGTTACGAACAGGCTGACAAGAAAAATCGCCGGAACAGTAAACATGATCTTGATATCGTAGGATTCAAGCAGCGGCCCCAGCAGACCTTGCGATCCATAAAGGAAAAGATAAGTCACACCGGCCACGATGGGCGATACGGAGAACGGTATCTCTACGAAAGTAATCAGCAACCGCCGCCCCGGAAAGCGGAACTTGGTTACAAGCCATGCAACACAGACACCGAAGGCCATATTGATCGGTACCACGACGATAGCCGTGAGAATACTCAGCCAGACCGCATGCAATGTGTCGGGTTTCAATATTTCGCTGAAGAAGACAGCGACACCCTTGCTGAACGCATAGGAGAAGATGATTGCAAGCGGTGCTCCAATGCAGATCACCGACAAGCCCACCGCCAGCCAGATCAACAGATTGCGCGCTGGTCCGGAGTTTCGCGCCTGTAAACTTGCGCTAGCGTTCTGCATAACGAAGCTGCCTCGCTTGAATGAGGTTTGTCACGAGAAGCATGACGAAAGCTGTAACCAGCATCACAAATGCAAGTGCTGCTGCGGCGGGGTAGTCATATTCATCAAGCCGGATGAAGACGAGCAGCGATGTCACTTCGGTTTCGAAGGGAAGATTGCCCGAGATAAAGACAATCGAACCAAACTCACCGAGGCTGCGCGCAAAGGAGAGCGATGAGCCTGCAAGAAAAGCCGGAAAAATGGTCGGCCAGATAATATGGGAGAATATCTGCCAGGAACTGGCCCCGAGGCTGCGAGCGGCCTCTTCCACATCGGCGCTCATATCCTCCAACACCGGTTGAACCGTACGAATGACGAATGGGATGCTGGTAAAGAACATCGCAATCATGATGCCAAGCGGTGCGTAGGCAACCTTTATTCCGATTGGTTCGAGGAACCTTCCGAACCAGCCATTCTGGGCAAACAAGGTTACGAGTGCCAGACCCGCTATAGCGGTAGGCAAAGCGAAAGGAAGATCGACGGCGGCATCGATCAACCGCTTGCCTGGAAATTCATACCGCGTCAGCACCCAGGCCAGCAGAAGACCGAACAAGCCATTGAACACGGTTGCCACCGCAGCGGCACTCAAGGTGATCTTATAGGTTGCCAGCGCCCGGTCTGAAGTCACAATGCTCCAGAAATCGCTCCAGCCCAGACTTGCGGTCTTCAGGATCATGGCTAGAAGCGGCAGAGCTACGATCACTGCCAGATAAAGCAAAGTGCAGCCAAGGGTCAGTCCGAACCCCGGCAGCACAGAATTACGTTTCATGCTTAGAAGCGCCACTGGATTTTTCCGAAAAGCAGGCGATCCCGTCAGGGATCGCCAATTGGCTCTGTTTATTTGCCGGTGAAGAGCTGATCGAGCACTCCGCCTTCGGCGAAATGTTCCTTCTGTACCTTCTCCCAGCCGCCAAAAGCATCTTCAACCGTTACGAGACGCACATCAGGATAGATATCCTTGTGCTTTGCGATGACGTCCTTGTCATGCACGCGGTTGAAGTTCTGGGCTAGAATCTCCTGGCCTTCCGGGGAATAGAGATAATTCAGATAAGCTTCGGCAATCTTGCGCGATCCACGCTTGTCTACGACCTTATCGACGACCGTAACTGGAAACTCCGCCAGAAGACTGACTTCGGGGACGACGACATCATACTTGTCGGGGCCAAGAACCTTCTCGGTTCCACGTGTTTCAGCCTCGAAGGTCACCAATACGTCGCCAATGCCACGTTCGGCAAAAGTCGTCGTTGCGCCACGGCCACCTGTATCGAACACAGGGACGTTCTTGAAAATCTTCCCGATGAATTCGTGTACCTTTGCCTGATCGCCCTTGAACGCCTCATTCGCGTAGGCCGTAGCAGCGAGATAGGTATAACGCGCATTGCCCGAGGTCTTCGGGTTCGGGAAGATCACCTTCACGTCGTCACGCGCCAAATCGTCCCAATTCTTGATGTTCTTCGGGTTGCCCTCACGGACAAGGAATGCAGGGAGCGAATAATAAGGCGACGAGTTGTTGGGCAGCCGCTGCTGCCAGTCCGCAGGAATCAGATTGCCCTTGTCGTGCAGGACCTGCACATCGGTCACTTGATTGAACGTAACGACGTCCGCCTCAAGCCCTTCCAGAATCGAACGCGCCTGTTTCGAGGAACCTGCATGGGATTGATTGACGGTCAAATCTTCGCCGGTCTTCGTCTTCCAATCGGCGATGAAGGCTTTGTTGACCTGCTCGTAAAGTTCCCGCGCAATATCATAGGAAACATTCAGAATTTCCGTCGGCTCCTGCGCGTGAACCGGTGCAGAGCCTAAACCAAGGGCTAGCGCTGCATATAGAATAATTTTTCTCATTAGACCCATCCCCACCGCGCTGTTTGCGAAAAGCGCTCTAATCCGGATTGTTTTCGGAAAACAAATCTAACGAGAGAAGAAACAAAATCAATCTAAATCATTGATTTAAATATATAAACTACTTTTCTGGCCGATCATGAAACCTGCGTCCAAACCATTTACCGGCATGAGAAAATAATTCTCATCTGGAGCAGAACCTTAAAAAGAATACAAAAAGGCAGGAGACTTCCACCCCCTGCCTTCGATAATTTTTCGCCTGTCTGGCTTACCAGAAACCGCGATGCTGCCAGCACCAGAGAAAGTTATGCTCGCCACGCTCCAACCGGCTGCGGCGGCGGGCTGCAATCTCTTCTGCATTCAACTTCATCTCGCGCCAAGGCTGCTCCAGAAAGACAGGAACACGCAAAAACGTATTCTTCATTCTCGTAGCGAGCAGTTGAACAGTTCGCTTCATGCCAAGCCTCCTCATTGCATCACGCTCAAATTTGTCGCGCTTTCGCCGCAACAATGAACGATAGGTTAATTTTGAAGGCTTCCGGGTTTTTGTCAATAACCTACTTATTTTATCGGAGTTAACAGTGTGAAATAATTTGCGAGCCAGCCTTGGCGGCCCGCAAATTTATTCCTGTTATACCTCGTAGTCGCTTGAAGGCGTGATACGGACCTTGCCGATGTGACGTCCGTTCATCGACTCGATCCTGAACTCCAGGCCATCGGCCACAAAGTTTTCACCTCCCAGCGGCAGATGTCCCAGATGCCAGAGAACATAGCCGGCAAGAGTGGTATAACGATCACCGTCATCCACAAGGTCGCGTTCCAGAAGACCGCTCAACCGGCGGATATCGGTAAACCCGTCCACAAGATAACCGCCCTGCCCGTCCGCCTGCGCGACAGCCGCCTCTTCATCTTCGTCGGGGAATTCGCCGGCAATAGCTTCGAGAACGTCCGTCGGCGTCACAATACCCTCGAAAGAGCCATGCTCGTCAACAACCACTGCAATCTGTACAGGAGAGTTGCGTAGCTGCTCCATGACGCGCAACACGTTGGCATTTTCATGTACGACAAGCGGCTGTTTTACCGTTTTATCCCAGTCGATAGGCTTCCTATCGCCGATATCGAGCAGTAGATCTCTAACCAGTGCCACGCCAACAAACTCATCCACCTGACGGCGTGCAACAATGACGCGCGAATGCGACAGCTTGCGAATGGCCGCATCAAGCTCCGCCTCGTCTTCATCGAGGTCGAGCCATTCGATCTCGTTGCGAGGTGACATGATCGAACGAACCGGCCGATCAGCCAGATCGAGAACGCCACGGATCATCTCTTTTTCTTCTGGGAGAAAAATATCGCTGGCTGCCGTCTGCTGGGCAATCACGTCGACCGTATCGGAGAGCGGATTTTCTCCGCGACTGCCACCAAGCAGACGCAGGACCGCACCGGCCGTGCGCTCCCGCAGATCGTTGGTGGTTACAAGCTTCTCGCGGTTGCGTCGCGACATCTGGTTGGCCGCTTCGATCAACACCGAGAAGCCGATAGCTGCATAGAGATAGCCCTTTGGAATATGGAAGCCGAAACCTTCTACCACCAGGCTGAAGCCGATCATCATCAGGAAGCCGAGACAGAGGATGACGACGGTGGGGTGCTTGTTGACAAAATCCATCAGCGGCTTGGAAGCAAGCATCATCACGCCAATGGCAATAACGACAGCGATCATCATGACCGGCAAATGCTGAACCATGCCTACAGCAGTGATCACGCTATCCAGCGAGAACACAGCGTCAAGAACGACAATCTGGACGATCACCTGCCAGAACACGGCATGCACGACCTTGGAATTTTTAGGCCCATGATCACCCTCTAGCCGCTCGTGGAGCTCCATGGTGCCCTTGGCAAGCAGAAACAGACCACCGATCAGCATGATGATGTCTCGGCCCGAGAAGGACATGCCCATCAGCGAGACCAGTGGTTCGCGCAGAGTAACAATCCACGAAATCGAAGCGAGCAGCACCAAACGCATCAAAAGAGCCAGAGTAAGACCGATCAGGCGCGCGCGATTGCGTTGGTGCGGGGGCAGCTTATCAGCCAGAATGGCAATGAAGACGAGATTGTCGATACCGAGAACGATCTCGAGTACCACCAATGTCACCAAACCTATCCAGGCATTGGGGTCGGCAATCCAGTCCATGGACCAGTCCATGATATGTCGGCTCCTTTAAAGATCAGCAGAAACGGAAATTGGAAAACACAGCGCAAGCAATTTGCGGCCCGGCCGCTATTATGCGGGCCAGCCTGATGCAGACGAAGATTGTCGGGAATGGTTCAATACGCGCGAAGTCCGAACACCCCTCCGGGGTACTCGGACTTCGAGAAGACGAATCGTCAGAACTGTCGTCGGGCATTAAGCGCGATGAACCTTATAGGGGGCTTGCGAGGCATGAAGCCTCAGCGACACCGGTTGCCATATGGAACATATGGTTCTGCTATTAAGCAGACCGAAGCCTGCGACACAAGAGGCCGATCATTCAGCCGGTGAGACGTGAACGCGGCGCTTGCGCTCCCGGCGCGGGCGGGCTTTGAAAAAACGTACACCGATGACCGTCGCAATAATGGTGACAATAGTGATTCCGATCACAAACCAGAACATATGATCACCGTCCATTCTGGCGAAAATGCCAGCACCACGCCCTGCCAGCCAGCCCGGAAGGAACATCAGCGGGGCCCATACCAGCGCAGAGAGAACATTGGCTGTCTGAAAGCGCGTCTGGTCCATGGACATCATACCGGCCACCATCGGCACCGTGCAGCGCACAGGACCGAAGAAACGCCCCAGAAACACCGCCGAGAAACCATAGCGACGGAAGAGAAGGCGCGCGCGCGCCACGCCGCTACGATGCTTGTTAAGCGGCCACTTATGAATGATATTGCGGCCAAGCCACCAGCCAAGAAAATAGGAAATGATGTCGCCAATCACAGCGCCAATTATTGCGCCGATGATGACGGGAATGGGTTCAATGATTCCGGCACCTACGAGGCCGCCGATGGCGATCATTATCGGCGTGGCTGGAATGAACATTCCTATAATGGCGAGAGATTCACCGAAGGCGATAATCCCCACGATAGGCCCAGCCCATGCCCGATGATCGGAAATAAACTGTCCGAGATCGCCTATTATACTTTCCATTCCGTCCTCAAATGTCGCGAACCGGATTTTGAAACGATATGAGCCGTTCCTGTTTTCTTCGGCAAGGGCAACCCGGTGCATAAAGCGCCTTGCTCTGATAAGTTTTTGGGGCGGTGTCGGTATCCACGGATTCAGGACAACTACCAACCGATCAAGTCTTTTATATGCCGTAGCATCTCAGACAAGCATCAAAAATTGATGACATGGCTGCGACATTTGCAGCGTAGGCCTACTCCCTGAACAAAACCTCCCCGCCGACCATATAAGACCAGCATTGCCGAATATGGAGTCCTCTGGTTCCGCTTACAACGCTGGAAACGTGAAAAAATGAATCAAATCAAGAATCTCTCATCCTTGATTCTCCAAAACGCCCTGAACAGGCACAACCAGAATAGGCAAGCTAGAAAAAGACACGGGTTACGCGCAAAGATGGAAACCAGAAACTCCCGCATTTCGGGGCTTTCTGCGCAAGATGTCATTTTTTTCAGAAAATTTGCGACTGGAGGCTGGACAGGTTGAAAAGAGGCCGTTATAGAACCGCTCACTTCACCGGGGCCGCTGCCTCGGCAAAGCGAGTGGGTGATTAGCTCAGTTGGTAGAGCAGCTGACTCTTAATCAGCGGGTCGTAGGTTCGATCCCTACATCACCCACCATTTTCTCTTCTGAAAACAAACGCTTCCGCTGATAACAGATCCTGATGGGCCGGACGTCCCTTGTCCTAATCCGATCAAATACACACCGTATCGGCTGCGTGCCTGCTTTCGTTTTCAAGCTCGCATCGGCTTTGGTTTTCTAGCCCCCCCAATACATTACCGATAATTAATTGGCATATTCATATGCGGTTCATCTAAAAAGACAGACATTACTCGCACGCCATTTAGTGGCGCCCCTGTAAAAGAGTAACGGAGTCAAATAACCATGAAATCGAAGACCGCATTTATCGCTGTAATTGCAACATCTTTGCTTGCTGTTCCCGCACTCGCACAAGACAATAGCGGTGCAAATACTGATAAACCGGCAGCAGAGACGACCGTTGCCCCACACAAAAATATGAAGGGCCAGCACGGCCCTGTCGATCTTGAGAAATTCTCGCGTATGGATGACCTCAAGGCCGCCGACACCAACGGCGATGGCGTTCTTTCTCGAGACGAGATCGAAGCATTGGCGCTCAAGCGCGTCGTGAGCCGTGCAGCCGATCGCATGGAACGTCGCCTTGACGTTAATGGTGATGGCAAGGTCACGCTTGCGGAAGTCGAAAACCAACGCAAGAAGGAATTCGCTGCACTGGATCGGAATGAGGATGGCAAGGTCGATCGCAGCGAAATGCGCGCAGCGAAGATGTACCATCACGCAAAAGGCTCACACCATAAGGGGCCGCATCGGATGGGCAACCACAAAGGCGGCGAGCACAAAGGCCCGATGAAGGGTCAGGCAGAGAAGCCCCAGGAATAAATCTGAAATAAAAAACCCGGGCTCAATGCCCGGGTTTTTTTATACACCAATATCAACGGCACCGCTCAGAAGCGGATAACGCCTTTCTTGAAGATGATATTGCCGTAAAGCCGCTTCTCACCCGTACGAATGATAGCGAAAGCGTCACGAGCGCGGTGATAAAAAGCAAATCTCTCAACCGGATCGACGGAAATCTTCCGGCCTTCCGCCTTCTCTATCACCGTTTCAAATTCCTTGAAAATCGCCGGCGTTTCATTGGGCGCCTGCATGACAGCGGCTGGCTTGTCGACAAAATCGTCCAAAGGCAGCAGCGACAGCACAGCTTCAGCCATATCGGTCGCGGTGATTCCCGGAAAATCCAGCACATGCACACCGGAGGACTGCGCCGGGTAATTGGCGTCGACAATCACGAGGTCGTCCCCGTGTCCCATATCTGCAAGGACCTCGAGCAGCGAACCGGTCAGCAATGGATTGATGTTCTTCAACATAAGAAGTCAGTTCCCATAAAAATTCCGTCGCCTCACACTAGAGCATTTCCGGCAAAAGTGCGAAGCGGTTTTGCGTGGGATACTGCGTAAAAACAAAAAGATAGAGCGGTTCCATGTTTCGGTTTCAACCGGAACCGCTCTGAGCAACTTGCTTTCATTATCGCAAGGTTGAAGCGCAACTTCGCGGTAAGAAGGGCAAACGACCTTATTTGGTTGTCGGATCCAGCTTGTCGCGCAACCAATCACCCACAAAGCTGATCGACAGCGTTGTGAACATGATTACGAATGACGGCGCGAGCATGATCCACGGCGCGCGGGTAAGATATTCGCGACCATAACCGACCATGTTGCCAAGGCTGGTCATTGGTGGCTGCACGCCCAATCCCAGAAACGAAAGACTGCTTTCGAGGAGAATAATTTCCGGAAATGTCAGCGTCATGGAAACAATCAGCGTCGAAGCAATATTCGGCAAGATATGCTTGAGATAAACGCGTGACGGTGTTGCGCCGAGTTGGGTAACCGCTGCAGCATAGCCTTGTGCATTCGCCGAAACAGCCAGTCCGCGTGCGATACGGGCATAACGTTCCCAACCATAAAAGCCCATAAGGCAGGTCAATAGCAGAAGTGAGCTACCGAAGAATGCAAGTACGGCAAGCGACAGGATCAGGAATGGAAGTGCCGCCTGAAAATCAGCCAGCATGACGACAACCTGCTCTACGGCACCGCGAAAATACGCTGCGAGAAAACCGAGCGTCGTTCCGAATACCGCAGAGATAATCGTCGCGCCGAAAGCGATGAGCAACGAAATGCGAATGGACTCGATCAGGCGTGAAAGCACATCACGTCCCAGCTCGTCAGTACCCAGCCAGTGTTGCGGATTTCCCGGCAGTGCGAGGCGGTTTTTAAGATCGAAAGCTGTGATGTTATAGGGCTTTATCCAATCCCCGGTCAAAGCAATCAGGATCATTGCCGCGATCCAGATAAAGCCGATGATGACCATCAGCGGAATGCGCGAACGACCCTTTTTCGGTTGCGCTGAAACAGCGGCTGTATTGGCGGTTACATCCGTCATCGGTCCAACCTCACGCCTTGCCCTGCGTCTGACGAAGACGCGGATCGAGATAACCATAGAGAAGATCGACGATGAAATTGGAGATCACCATCGTCACTGCCACGAGAAGCAATATGCATTGCACGATAGCAAGATCGCGATTGGCAACCGAAACCACGAGTAATCTGCCCACACCCGGCCAGGAAAAGAGCGATTCAACGACCACTGCACCTGCAATCAGCGACCCCACCATGAAACCCACGATAGTGACGATTGGAATAGCCGCGTTGGGTAGCGCGTGCCGCCAAACGACATTCCGCCAGGACACACCTTTTGCACTCGCCGTACGGATATAAGGCTGTCCCAGAATCTCGATCATCGCGCTGCGGGAGAAACGCGCCAGAATCGCGGCGCCACCAAGCCCCATGGTGATGATGGGCAGAATGGCATGCATCCAGCTATCCTGTCCGCCAGAGGGCAACCATCCCAGCGAAACCGAGAAAACCAGCACGAGAAGTAGCCCTAAAACGAAGCTCGGCAAAGTGAATCCGATGACGGCGGTCGCCATGACAGCCCGGTCAATAGTACTGTTGCGATGCAGTGCAGCATAAATACCGGCGGGAATGCCTAGTCCAAGCTTGATCAGAAGTGCTGGTATCGTCAGTTGGAGGGTCGCCGGAATGCGTTCGACCACAAGTGCAATTGCCGATTGGCCGTCGCGCATGGATATTCCGAGGTCACCGCGCGCGATAGCTCCGAAATAACGCAGATATTGCTGCCAGAGCGGATCGTCGAGCCCCCAGTTCTTCCGGAAAGCAGCTATCGCTTCTGGCGGGGCGTCCGGTCCCATGATGATCTGTGCCGGATCACCGGACATGCGCAACACGATGAAAGCAAATGTCACCACGAGCAGAATGGTCACAAATGCCCGAAACCCGCGAACCATCAAAAATCTAAGCATGAATATCGTCCGTCTGCAGGGTTCCGGCAAAGTGGCAAGCCACTTTGCGTCCCGCTGGCATGTCGAGGAGTTCCGGTGTCTCGTTGCTGCAGCGCTGAGCGGCAAAACGACAGCGTGGATGAAAGGCGCAGCCATTGGGCCGTGCGGCGGGATTAGGCGGCTCTCCCTGCAGGATGATACGGTCACTGAGAGGGATCCCTGCGACGGGAACACTGGACACGAGTGCCTGCGTATAGGGGTGAAGCGGTCGGGCAAAAATCTCGTCCGAAGATGCCTCTTCTACGATACGGCCCAGATACATGACCGCCACACGATCTGCGATGTTACGCACCACCTTCAGATCATGGCTGATGAACACCATGGCAATGCCTTCGCGCTCCTGCAAATCCCGCAAGAGATTCACAACTTGCGCCTGAATGGAAACATCCAGCGCCGATACGGGTTCGTCGCAGACAATGAGTTGCGGTTTACACGCGATGGCTCGAGCGATGACAACACGCTGACGCTGTCCGCCCGAAAGCTCGTGAGGATAGCGCAAAGCCTGATCCGGACGAAGTCCGACCGCTCGCATCAGTTCCGCGACGCGGGCTCTTTGCTCACCGGGGGTTCCAATTCCGTGTATTTCCAGCGGCTCAGCAATCTGACGACCGATAGGGATCCGTCGGTCCAGAGCAGCCAGCGGATCCTGATAGACGAGCTGCATACGCGCTCTCAATGCCCGCCAGCTCGCAGTTTTTTGCGGAGGCAAAGCCGAACCTTCGAAAGTAACTTCTCCTTCGCTGGGATCTTCCAGACCGAGAAGCAAACGCCCCGTTGTGGACTTACCGGACCCGGATTCTCCCACAATTCCCAGTGTCGTCGCCGGAGCAACCGATATCGAGAGTCCGTCGACAGCGCGCACAGCAACCGGTTGGGCGAAAAAACCCTTGCGCGACGTATAGGTTTTGACAAGGTCGCGAGCTTCGATGAGAACGGCGGTCATTGTGCTATTGCCCTTGTGCTCGCTGGGATCGAAATATGGCCCCCCATGGATGACGGCAAATGCGACGATGCCGGGTAGGGATGAAAACAGGCGACAGCGCGCCCCTCACCGGCATCATCCAGCGGAACACCCAGCCTTGGGAGGCTACGTGCGCAGAGATCCGTGGCGCTCAAACAGCGTGGAGAAAACGCACAACCTGACGGAAGCTTGCCGGGTTCTGGCACTGTACCCTCGATAGGGATCAGACGACTGCGTCCACCGTCGAGACTAGGAATGGAATCAAACAGGCCGTGCGTATAGGGATGGCGCGGAGCGGCAAAAAGCGCTTCGGTCCGCGCCTGTTCGACAATGCGTCCGGCATACATGACGGAAACTCGTTCGCAAATTTGCGAAACGGCACCAAGATCATGGCTGATAAAGACCACCGCCATGCCTGTTTCGGCGCGCAAGGCGGCGAGTAGATCGAGAATCTGAGCCTGAATCGTCGCATCAAGCGCCGTCGTGGGCTCGTCAGCGATAAGGATATCAGGATTGCCAGCAAGCGCCATGGCGATCATCAAACGCTGGTTTTGACCACCGGAAAACTCGTGCGGATAATTATCAATACGGCGACGTGCATCGGGAATTCCAACCAGTTCCATCAACCGTAGAGCTTCTGCTCGGACGGACGGCCCCTTGATATTACGATGAAGTCGCACAGCCTCCTCGATCTGGCGCCCAACCCGGATAACCGGGTTCAAGGAACTCGACGGGTCCTGAAAGATCATCGCAATACGGCAACCGCGAATGTTTTCGAGCGTACCGCGCGACGCAGTGAGCAATTCTGTTCCCTCAAGGAGAACGCTACCGGAGATAGACGCCTTCTTCGGCAGAAGACCGAGCGCCGCAAGCCAGGTCACAGATTTACCGCAGCCCGATTCACCGACAAGTCCCACGGCTTCACCTCGTTCAATCGAGAGGTCGATACCATGCAGAACCGGTACACCATCAAAAGCTACCTTGAGATTGGAAATTTCGACCAGCGGCATCATGCAATCCTTCTGGTTCATTCACAGTCGCGGGGCTCGAAACCCCAAAGGAAAAGCGAGCCCGATTGAACCGGACTCGCCTTTACAAATGGATCAGGCCCAGTTGTTCTTGCGGAAGTCCATTGCGAAAGCGGGCGCAGCCTTCCACTTCAATGACTTCGGCTTGGCAGTGAAAGTCGCGTTCTGGTGAAGGACCGTGTAAGCGGGGTCTTCCCGTTCGCAGATTTCCAGCATCCGCTTGAATGCTTCCTTGCGCTTGGCATGATCGGTGCTGGTTTCCAGAATGACTGAAAGCTTGTTGGCTTCCTCATTCGTCCATTCGCCAACCTGTTGCTGCTGACCGTTCGGACCATGCTGGCTGACGATGGAAGAAACCGGATCGTTGAACGGCGCCGAGTTGGACCAATCACGCACCGCACGGCTCGGGCTCTTTTCCAGAACCTGTTGCCAGTTTTCCTGCATCTGTATTTCGACGTTCAGGCCGACCTGGTTCCACATCTCGACAAGGACCTGCGCCGTCGGCGTCTGGTTCGTGTAGTAGTTATTGAGCAGGCGATATGGGATCGCATCGCCCTTGTAACCGGCTTCCTTCAGAAGCTGTTTGGCGAGGTCCGGGTTATATTCCGGAACATTCCAGCCCTGAACGAACATATCACCATAGTAGTCCCACTGGAGTCCCGCCGGAACGACTGTACGTCCGGCCCACAGCGAATCCACGATAGCCTGACGATCGATCGCGTGGGTGAATGCGCGACGCACCAACGGGTTTTCCAACTGAGGATGGAACTTGTCGAATACGGTCAGACGATGGTTGAGGATCGTGCCACCTTGAACTTCGAAAGCATCATTCTTTTCGATGCCTTCGATCTGATCTGGTGGAATATCGCAAGCAAACTGGTATTCGCCAGAGAGCAGACCATTGATGCGGGACGCAACTTCCGGCACTTCGATGAAGCGGATCTGCTTCAGCGGCGGGCGCCCGCCCCAATATTCGTCATGCGCTTCAAGCACCAGCATATTGTCTGGCTTGAACTCGACAACCTTGTAAGGTCCGGTGGTAACCGGCTTGCGCGCCCAGTCGAGATAGCTGGGGGACTCTTCCCAGCCACGGCGGCTCATGATCTGGCTGCCGTAACGCGAGATGCGGCCTTCCATGGTCACGTCTGGCGTACCGTTCTTGAAGCGCACCGTGTATTTGTCGACCACTTCGACACCCAGCAGGGCCGGCCACGAGCGGCGTGCGGTTGCGGGCACTTCAAGCGGCAACTCCTTGCTTTCGCGACCGAGCGGGTTTTTCTCCGAGACATAAATGGTCTTGCCTTCGACTGGCTGCGTGTCGCCAAACATACGTTCTTTGCCAAAAGTGAAGGCAACGTCTTCGGCGGTCATCTCGTCACCGTTGTGAAACTTCACACCTTGCCGGAGCTTCAGTTCAACGGTCTTGTCGTCAATGCGGGTCCATTCAGTCGCAAGACCTGGCACCGCTGAAAGACCACCCAGCCAGTCACGGTCGATCAGCGCTTCCCAGAGGCTGGAGAAGAAAACACGTTCACCCACATTCGACTGTTCACGAAGAACGTCGAGCGTATTGCTATTTGCCACCTTCTGCACGGCAATAGTGATCGATGGGCGATTGTCAGCCTGTGCGATTGCAAAGCGCGGCAGGATGAGCGAACCGGCAGCACCGGCTGAAAGGCCGAGCATCCCGCGTCGGGTCAGATTGATCATTTGGTTGCTCCTGAGATCAATGGTTGCGCGTTGTCAGCCCTTGCGGGCCGGATCTGTAATGGGTGAGTGTCCGGTCGGCATGAGACAGCCGCCACGACAAAGCCTTCTGGGCGTAGTCGCGAACGAGAACCGCATAAGCGGGGTCTTCAGCCAGATTGTTGAATTCGTGCGGGTCTGCCCTCATGTCAAAGAACAGCGGCGGCAAGGCCGCAAAATGCACGTACTTGTAGTTTTCGTCCTCAATTACACAGAGGCTGCAATCATCCTGCGAAAGCTGCACCGAGTTCTGCGGCTGATCGTAGAAGACGTCGCGGAAATCGAACTCGTAGTGCAGTTCTGTACGCCAGTCGGCGGGCTTTCCCTCACCCAGAAACGGCAGTAGCGAACGTCCGTCGCAAGCGCGTGGCGTTTCCCCGCCCAGCCACTCGAGGATGGTCGGCATGACATCGATGCTTTCGGAAAAGCCTTCTTCGATTTGGCCAGCGTACCGGTTCTGTCCTGCATCCTTTATGACCAAAGGAATGCGGAAGCTCTCGTTATTATAGCCTATCTTGCCGAGTAGATGATGATCGCCGAGCTGCTCGCCGTGGTCGCTGGTGAAGATGATCAGTGTGTCGTCCCACTGACCAGTTTCATCAAGGTAAGCGAAAACCCGCCCCAGACAATCGTCGATTTCCGTGATCAGACCGCAGTACGTGGCCCGCATCTGGCGAATCTCGCCCTCGTCCAGCGTTGCACCCGAACCTTCCGCTCCATGAAAGAACGAACCGCGCCTGATGTGATCGATATAATGCTTCATAAGCGGATGCTGTGCCGCTTCGGCATCCGGACTGTCCGCGCGGACGGGCGCAGGCATATCTTCGGCCTTGTACATTGCATGATAAGGCGCAGAGGCGACAAACGGCGGATGCGGGCGATAATAGCCGAGATGCAGGAAGAAAGGCTTGCCATCCCTCCCCTTAAGATAGGTCAACGCGCGTTCGGTGAAGAATGTGGAGTCCGAAAACTCCTTTGGGATACGCGATGGTTTGTCCGTAGCGCCCGGAACGGAATGCTCGCCTTCCGGCAGCCAGATATCTTCGCGATTCTCCGGCAGTTCAAAGCCGTTCTGAGCCACCCAGCCGAAATATCCGTCCATATTGGGTTCGAATGCGCCCACAGAGCGAAACCCGTCCATGATATCGCCCAGAACCGTAAAACGCGGATCTCTGTGGGACGTCGAACGCGGATCAGGTGTCGTCGTTGTGTAACCGATGAGCGCGGGATCGTAGCCGATGGCGCGGAGAGCTTTGCCGAGATTCAAATGGCGCTGATCAAGCGGAACCGTGTTCTGCACTGCCCGATGGTTCATCAGGTAGAGCCCCGTAAGCAGGCTTGCTCTTGCCGGGCCACATGGCACGCAGGTCGTGACATGATTGCGGAAGGTCAAACCTTCCCGGCAAAGGCGATCAAGATTGGGCGTTTTGAGGAAGGGTTCGCGCCCCTCTGCCCGCATCAGTTGAGGGATAAAATCTGCTCGCCATTGATCAACGACGATAAGCAGGACATTTTTTCTGGTCATGTTGGCCTCGTTATTTCCGAGGCTTACTAGAACCCTTATATATCAAGGGCATGACCCTTGTGTAATGTTTTGGTGAAGCTCTGATTACAGAAAACGCCGGCCAAGGGCCGGCGTTTCGCTTGGATCAATGGAATAGTCGATTATTCCGCCTTGGCTTCGATATCGACTTTGTCGAGCAGCAAGATCGGATCCTGCGATGCAGCTACCATTTCGAGAGCGCCAATTCCCTTTTCAGCCTTCGACTTCACAGTGAGCTCGAAAATATTCGGCTTTGCGAGGAAGGTAGAAAACGCCGTCGCAACATCCTGCAATTGTGGCTGGTCCGCTGCCAGCTCTTGCAGAGAGGCGGCAGCCATCAGAGACATCGCGCTACGCACTTCATCTTCCGACATATCTTTTTCTTTGGCATAAGTCTTGATAGCATTGGAGATGATGCCCTTTTCCTCAATTTTCAGGTTTACCTGCTTGGCCTTGAGCCCAAGCAGAGCGACCTGCATCATCACCTTGTCGCCAGAAAAGAATTCCTTCGTCAGACCGCCCATCAAACCGGACATGGATACGGCACCCATATCCTTGCCGCTGATCGAGATGTCCTTGATGATCAGATTCTGGTTTGCTTCATCCCAGCTTGCCTCAAAGTTTGACGACATGGTGAGACTATCATAGCCAAGTGCCCGAAGCTGCTGGTAAAACTCGTCATCAGCCTGCGTCGGCACTTTGAGCGACATATCTTCATAAGCGATGCGCACATCGGTCGGAATACCGTTGTAAGGCTTGTTGAGAGCCACTTCGTAGCTTTTCATGGCGAACTGAATACGTTCAGGCAGCGAAGGAACCGACGGCTCTTCGGTTACAGCCTGATCTCCATCGTCCGCGTTTTCCTCGCTTGCATCCACATCTTCAGACTTTTCATATGGCAGATCGGCGTCGATCCCCACCACCTTAAGTGTGCCGAATTCCGGAAGCATGGTCGTGAAAGGGAAGTTTTCAACTTCTTCTTCATTCAGCGCCGCAAACTTTTTCAGAGCTTCAACTGAAGTCGCCCAGGAGAAGCCCTTCAAGGAAGCTTCCTCCATCTTCATGTAGTCCTGACCTTCGGAGAACGCCAAGCCTTTAATGGTCGCATCCATTTTCTGATTGTCGAAAGCAACTGCGACGCGTTCGATACCGCCCTTGCCCTTCGATGCATCAGTTGGCTCGATCTTCATGCCGAGCATTTCAACATCACCCTTGCCGATGGTGTCGAACAGTGAGCTCACCTGAAGAATAAGCTCGCGTGTTTCCTCCGGTGAAAGTTCGTCTGCATTTTCGAGAGACTGTAGCTTCTCCAAGGTTTCGGTGAACGGCACGGCAGGCATACGAGCCGTGAAGCCATTGCTGCGAATTTCATCATAGCTGAAGCTCGCATCCTTCGTCTTCATGACGATATTCTTCGCCGAGAAAGGACCGTAGACGGGCTTTGCTTCCTTGTCGTCCGGGCCTGCCTTTTCGGTATAGAGACGGGCGAGGAAGACACCATCAATGTCCTTGCCCTCTGCGGCACCCATGGTGCCTGTCATCTTGTCCGCGACTTTTTCACCGTCTTCACCAGGCACCTGGATCGTGAAGTCAAAAGCCGTGCCGCCCGCCGTATAACGAGCAACCTTACCGAGGTTGATATCTTCCAGCGCAACGTCCTTGTAGACGATGTTCTGTTCGTTATTCGCAACAGTCTGGACGACCTTGATTTCTTGCGCAGTCAGGCGCTTTGCCGAGAAACGACCAACGCGCTCTGGCAGTGTCAGACCGCTATTACCGAATGTGTCCTTCAGCATGGCGGTATCGAAATTAGCGTCTTCGATTGCCACGCTTGGAATGGAAATCTTGTAGGTTCCAATCTCTGTATCAATGCCCGACGCATTCAGCATGCCGGTGAGGAACAGAAACTTGGGGCGACCATCAACCGAAGCGATACGAACGTTGGAGCCATCCTTCAACGGCAACGTCACGTCGCGCAAGTGAATACGTCCGAGAAAATCTGCCTCAACCGAAGAGGCCTTGCCGCCACGCTTGTCAAGCTGCGATGTAATGGTCTTCTCAAGTGTGATCTTGTATCCGGTTAAACCGGCGGCAGCGATGGCGATTACCGCAACTGCAGCCCACAGCGCCTTGCGCCCACCCTTACGGGTTCCGTTCTTTGCCTGCTCCACGATGCTGGTCCTTTCAGCGCAAATTAAAACGGTGTCTGTGCAAGCCATTGCCTAGGACGAATTCGCAGCCGAAAGGGAGGCTTCGACATTGCGTTAATACGGCTAAAACAACTGCTTAAAACACACAGCCTGAATCGGTCAGGCAGACAGATGCTCTAACTACCTGAAATTGCAAGCGCAAGCAGGATCGCAAAAGTTTCTCACAATATTTTACAGTTTGCTCAAGCAATACTCGAGCAAAGCAATGGGCAAAGCATTCATATTCTCGACGAAATATCTACATTTTCATTTCAGCTATTGAACCGGTTACTATCCCTCTCAATCAAACATAGAGATACTGTCAGCCGCTCAAAGCGGCTGATCGGGGTGCGGAGATGAACCATAGGCTCCCCAAATGGATTGATCGAAGTTCACGATGGCGCCGGTCATCAAACCGGACTCTTCCGAGGCCAGAAATGCTATTGCGCGTGCAACCTCGCTCGGATCGATCAGCCTGCCGAAAGGCTGGCTTCGGGCTGCTTCATCAAGCCAGTTCTCTGGCGCATTGTGAAACTCGCGTTGAATACGGTCTTCGCCATCCGATGCCATCCAGCCTATGTTCAGACTATTGACGCGGATACGATTGCGCAGAACCGAATAGGCTACATTACGGGTCAGTGTGTCCAGCGCCCCCTTGGAAGCACAATAAGCTGCAATGAAGGGCTGACCGCCCATGGACGACATCGACGAAATGTTGACGATCGCTCCCTCCACCGTCTCGCGGCGGAACAGCTTTATTGCTTCCTGAATCAGGAAAAATGGCGCTCGCGTATTTACAGCAAATAAACGGTCGAACAATTCCGGACTGGTGTTCAGAATGGTGCCCCGATCTGTCAGACCAGCAGCATTTACAAGAACGTCTAGCTTTCCAAAAACACGGTCAGCTTCCGAAACGATCTTGCGGCAGTCTTCCACCTTCTCAAGATCAGCCTGCACGAAAACGGCTTTGGTTCCAAAACTTGCCAATTGATCGACTTGCGCCTGTCCTTTTTCAACCGAACGCCCGCATATCACGAGGCCTTCAGCGCCCCTTTCTGCAAATAGCTTCGCTGTCGCTGCTCCAAGCCCCTGCGTGCTTCCCGTAATAACAGCAACTTTTCCGTTGAATTGTCCGTCCATTCCGAGCTCCGAAATTCAAGAGCATTTCCAGCAAAAGTGCGAAGCGGTTTTGCGTCGGATAATGCGTGAAAACAAACAGATAGAGCGGTTCCAGCGATTCCATTTAAACCGGAACCGCTCTAGTCAAACCCTGCCGCCCAGTTCGGCAGTCAGATCGGCGAGTTCCTGCCCGCCCGCCATGAGGCTTTGTAATTCGTCCATGTCCACATCGTTCTTCGTACGCGTTCCAAGCGTCACACCGCGATTGAGAACCGTGAACTTGTCACCGACCGCATGAGCATGACGAACATTGTGCGTGATGAAGATCACCCCCAGCCCGCGCGAGCGCACCAGATTGATGTATTTGAGAACCATGGCCGTCTGCCGCACACCCAGCGCAGAAGTCGGTTCGTCGAGGATCAGCACTTTTGCGCCAAAATAGACGGCACGGGCAATTGCAACGCATTGGCGTTCACCACCGGATAGCGTTCCGACCGCCTGCTGCGGATCACGGACATCGATCCCGATCTTTCGCATCTCTTCGCGCGTTACTTCTTCGGCCTGCTGCGTGTCGAACCAGCGGAAAGGTCCGACACCCTTTGTCGGTTCGCGTCCAAGAAAGAAATTGCGCATGACCGACATCAGCGGGATCATCGCAAGATCCTGATAGACCGTCGCAATGCCATGATCGAGCGCATCGCGTGGGCTTTTGAAGGTGACCGGCTTTCCTTCGACCAGGAAGTCACCGGTGGTCGGCTTGTGAACCCCGGAAAGCGTCTTGATCAGGGTCGATTTACCGGCACCATTGTCGCCAAGCAGACAATGGACCTGTCCTGGTTCGACGCTCAACGAGACGCCGTTCAATGCAATGACCGGACCGAAATGTTTAACGAGATTGCGGACTTCGATGATGGGTGTCGTCATGGCAAATCTCCCTCTCAGCGCTCGCCGGTCGCGCGCTTGCGAATGAAATTGTTGAAGAGCACCGCGATCAGAAGCATCCCACCAAGGAAGACCAGATACCAATCCTGGTCGATCTGGGTATAGGTCAGCCCAATCAACACCATGCCGAAAATGATTGCGCCGAAGAATGCGCCAATTGCAGAACCATAGCCCCCGGTCAGCAGACAGCCGCCAATGACCGCAGCGATAATCGCCTCGAATTCCTTCTGGAAACCGCGACGCGCATCGGTTGAACCTGCATCCAGAACGGTAAGGATAGCCACCAACGCCGCAGCCATAGCCGTGCACATGAATAGCGTCGTCTTGACGCGACGCACGGGGACACCGGAATTGCGAGCAGCCAGAGCGTCGCCACCTGCGGCGAAAATCCAGTTGCCGAAGCGCGTGCGCACCAGCACATAGGTTGCAATAAGCGCGATGGCGATAAACCACAAAACTTCGACCGGCACGCCTTTCACCGAAGGCTCACCATTGGGGAATTTGTCAATCAGGTCGTTCTCAGCCATCCAGGCGAAAAATCCCTGAAACGCATCACCGGAAAAAAGCCCGGCAAGATAACTGCCTGCAACGGCTTCCTTGACACCACGCAACTGGGTAGCGCCGCCTGTTGCCCATTTCAGCCCGACCAGCGACAGACCGCGCAGAATGAACAGGAAAGCGAGCGTTACGATAAAGGATGGCAAGCCGGTCCGGATTACAATCTGGGCATTCACCACACCCACAAATGCGGCAAACAGCAAAGTGACGATAATTGCGACGCCAAGCGGCACCTGCCAAACGACCAGGGCAGCGGCAAAGATCAATCCAGCAAAAGCCACCATCGACCCGATGGACAGATCGAACTCACCGCCGATCATGAGAAGTGCCGCAGCAACCGCCAGAATGCCGAGCTGCGAAGCGGGAGCCATGAAGTTCATGATGCCGGCCGCAGTAAACATCGCCGGATTGGCAACTGAGACGAAAAAGATCGTAATAAGGATCAGGCCGGAAACTGCTCCTAATTCGGGCCTGCTCAGGAGCCGTTGCAATGGGCTCGCCGACTGAAGTCGCTCATCTTTCGATAGCGCCGCCGTGCTGGCCTTTTCATGGGGAAGTGGCTCACTCATGATCTTCTCCTGCTGTATTCTGGGTACAGAGACCCGTTCCCGCCCATTTTCATGGGCGGGTTCGATATCAGATAGTCTAAATGATGCTTACCGGATGCCCTTGGCCGAAAGTTCCACGACCTGCTTCGCCTTATCCTTGGTGATAAGGTTCGGGCCCGATGGAACATTACCACCCGGCATCAGACCGTATTTCGCATTAAGTGCGAGGAACGATACCGGCAGATAACCTTGCAAGAACTGCTGCTGGTCGATGGCGAAGTCTGCCTGTCCCTTTTCAACGGCCTCCAGGAAGCCAGCCGACATATCGAACGTCGCAACATGGATTCCACTGCGACCGCTTTCGGAAGCGGCTTTCACAGCAGGTTCACCCGCGAGTGTTGCATTGAGCGTCAGGATCGTGTCGACGCTAGCATCAGATGCCAAGGCAGCACGAACCTTGGCTTCGTTCTCGGCAGGATCGGTCGATGTGGGCAGAACCGTTACATCACCGAAGCCTTCCTTGAAGCCTGCACAGCGTTGATCAAGCGAGACATTGCCGACTTCCTGATTGACGCAAATACCTTTCTTGCCACCAGTATTCTTCAGCGCTTCACCCGCGACCTTACCAGCATCGAACTCGTCCTGACCAACATGCAGCAGAGCTCCGAGCTTCTTCGAAGCATCGGAACCGGAGTTCATGGAAATCACTGGAATACCGGCTGCTACAGCACGCTGAATCGACGGCCCAAGCGCATCCGCATCTGGAATGGAAACCACAATGCCCTGCGGCTTCTGGTTGATCGCAGCGTCGATAAGCTGGGCCATCTGCACCATGTCAAAGGTTTCCGGCGCACGATAATCGACCTTCGCACCCGTATCCTTTGCCGCTTCGGCAACGCCGTTCTTCACCACCGACCAGAACGGGTCCGATGCCTGACCGTGACTGACGACGACGATGTTAATATCCGCCGCGTGGGCTGCGAAAGATGCAGCCAGCAACGCCACCCCGGCTACTGCCGACTTCAATAGAGATTGCATGTTCACTCCTCCCTTGTCCGGCACTCCCCGCCGGTTTGCGTTAACGCCTTATCTTCCCACTGCAGCATCCCGGCGCTCCTCCAAGCGTTTCCCCGTTACCACATGCAGATCGTGGATCTATTCAATAGAATGAAACATTCATAACAAATTATCGTGGAATTATAATTCCATTTCTGGTAGCTCATGTCAATCGCATAAGCTGCCGACGATATGCTTATTTCCCAAAGAAGTCGCGCGGCGCCAAACGCTTCGACCATCGTTTCTGGAGGAATGGACAATGGCTGATAAAGCTGGGGGTGTTGTGGCAGGCTTGATCGGATCCGGCTTCATGGGCAAGACGCACGCCCTTGCTCTTGCAAATGTCAACCGCATCTTCGACTTACCGATCGATGTCCAGCTTCATACATTGGCCGACGTGAATGCGGAAACAGCGGCAAGAGCCGCAAAACAGTTGGGATTTGCAAGTGCCACCGGCGACTGGCGGGAATTGATCTCAAACCCGGATATCAATGTCATCGACATCACCACACCAAACCGGTTTCACAAGGAAATGGCGCTTGCCGCTATCGAGGCAGGCAAACACGTTTATTGCGAGAAGCCGCTTGCGCCGACCGCTGCCGAATGCCTCGAAATGACGCTCGCGGCAGAGCAGAAGGGCATCCAGACAGCCGTCGGTTTCAACTATCTGAAGAACCCGATGATAAAACTGGCGAAGGAAATCATCGACAACGGCGAATTGGGCGAAATTCGCAATTTTCGCGGCATTCATGCCGAAGATTTCATGGCCGATGCCCGCATTCCTTGGACCTGGCGTCTCGACCCGGCAGGCGGCGGTGGAGCACTAGCAGATATCGGCAGTCATATCATCGCCGCCGCACGCTATCTCATTGGACCGATAGCAGCAGTTATGGGCGACTCCCTCACCATCATCAGCGAGCGTCCGGATAGCTTTAACCCTTCGCAAATGAAACGCGTCGAAGTGGACGATGTCTGCCATGCTTTCATACGTTTTGAGAACGGAGCGACCGGCACACTTGAGGCAAGCTGGATCGCCAGCGGTCGCAAGATGCAGCACGACTTTGAGATTTCCGGGTCGAAAGGCTCCCTGCTCTTTTCGCAGGAACGCTTCAATGAACTCGATCTGTTTCTCTTTTCCGACAAAAAGGGACAACAGGGCTTCCGCAAGATCTTCGCAGGTCCGGAACACGAACCCTATGGCGCATTCTGCGTAGCGGGTGGCCATCAGATCGGCTTCAACGATCTGAAGACAATTGAAGTCCGTGACTTTCTGCTTGCCATTGCTGGACAGAAGAATAATCACGCCGATTTTCGCGAGGGCTACGAAGTTCAGAAGACTGTGGAAACGATCTATGCCTCTTCCCGCGCGCGCCAGTGGAAAAATATCTAGCCTATACGTGAGATCGGATGGACGATGAACTCGCCATCCACCATCATGATTTTCGCTCTTATGCCGTAGACGTCGTGCAACAGTTGCGGCGTGAGCACTTCCGTCGGCTTGCCATCTGCAACGATATGTCCCTTGTCGAGCAGAATAAGGCGTGTGCAATGTTGTGCCGCAAGGCTCAACTCATGCAATGAGGCGACAACGGTCCGGCCCTCCTGCGCAAGTTCGGCGAAACTTTGCATCAATCCAAGCTGATGAGATGGGTCAAGTCCGGCGACTGGCTCATCAGCGAGTATTACGGGCGTATCCTGCGCCAAGACACGTGCAATCAGCACCCGTGCGCGTTCACCACCGGAAAGTTCTGTCGCCGACCTGTCCCGAAATCGCGCGACGTCCATACGCTGCATTGCTGTCTCGATAAGCACTTCATCTTGCGCACTCAGGCTCGCAAATACCGGCTTCAGCGCGGAGCGGCCCAGCGAAACAAGCATTTCGACCGATACCGGCCACGCAACATCGCGATCCTGCGGCAGATATGCAAGATTCTGCGCTTTCATCGAAGCACTCGTCTGCCGCAAATCATCCCCGTCGAGGGAAATTTCCCCTCTGGATGCGACAAGTCCAAGAATGGCGCGCAATAATGTCGTCTTCCCCGCGCCGTTAGGTCCGATCAGTCCGATGAATTCACCGCCATGAATATTGAAACTTGCGTCGCTGAGTGCTGTCTTCCCGCCAAGCGAAACGGAAAGATTTTTTACCGAAAGCGAAGTCATACGAGCTGCCTCCGATATTTGAATACAAGCCACAGAAAGAATGGCGCACCAATGATTGCCGTCAGGACGCCCAGTTTCAGCTCACGTCCCGGCATGACGATACGCACCAGTACGTCAGCAGCCAACAACAGGGCAGCCCCACCGAAACCGCTTGCGACCAGCAATCGCGATGGACGCGCACCGACAAGCGGTCGCAGAAGATGAGGAACCACCAATCCGACGAAACCAATTGCACCGGCAACGGCGGTGGAAGCGCCCACGCAGGCCGCTGTGCCCAGCACAGCAAAAAGCTGCACGCGAACCAGATTAACCCCCATAGTGGCCGCGGCATCTGCGCCTAGTGTCAAACTGTCGAGAGACCGTCCGAGTGCCAGAAGCATCACCCAGCCAATGAGGATAAACGGTGCAGAGAGCGCCACATGCGTCATTGACCTGTCTGCCAATGATCCCAGCATCCAGAAGACGATCTCCATTGCCGCAAACGGGTTGGGCGACAGGTTGAGCGCCAGTGCTGTGAATGCGCCAGCGAGACTTGTCACCGCAACTCCGGCGAGAATGACGGCAAGCGTACCGGCATTACGCCCTGCCAGAAGCTTGACCAGAAACACCGACACGAAGGCTCCTGCCAGTGCGAGCAGCGGCAAAGCCAGGGGAAACAGAAGCGATAGACCGCTATAGATAGCAATGACCGCGCCGAATGACGCGGATGCGCTCACACCCAGCAGACCAGGCTCGGCGAGCGGGTTGCGCAGATAACCCTGCAAGGCAGCACCAGACAATCCAAGTGAACCTCCGATGAGAAGTGCAAGCAATGCCCTGGGCAAACGGATTTCACGCATGACCAGTACGATCATTTCACTGTCATTGCCGAAAAGCGCCTTGAAGCTGTCAGCCATACTGATCGCAGCCGGTCCCGTCAGCAAAGAAACAATGAAAAGCAAAGCCATAAGCATGGCCAGTCCGGCAAGCAGGAGATAGAAGCGCTGACGTTCAGTCACGCGCTGCCTCCGCAAGTTCCGCCACAGCTTCGACGCTGAATGGACCACCGCAAACCGTCAGATTATCCGCTATCGTCACTGGCCTCGCCTGTTTTTCAAGCGCCCGCAACGCTGGATGTTCAAAATTCTCGAAAGCCAGCGCAGGTGCACGATCTCTTGAACTGCGCACCAGAATATCCGGCTTTTCGAGCAGCAGCTTTTCCAAGGGCAACGGAGCAGAACCACTGACGCCCACCCTATCGGCCAGATTATCAAGCCCTGCAAGCCGCACAGCCTCATCGACCAGCGTTCCCCGACCGGATGTGTAACTGTTGGCGTAATAAAGCGCGACCGTCTTGCGCTGGGCTGGGGGCCGAATTACCGCCAAAGCAGCCTTCATTTTATCGACTTCCGAGCTCGCTTCCGCCTGTCTTCCTAGTAACTCACCCATGCGACGCAGATGAGCTTCTATATCGCCGAACGAGCGTGCTGGCGCGAACTCTTCCACACGGACACCCAGCCTGCGCAACAGCCCAACCGTTGCCCTTGACGAGAATGTGCCCGCCAGCACAAGATCAGGTTTCATCAGAAAAACTTCTTCTGCCTGCGCATGATTGACCGTCACCTTCTGGGCTTTCGCAGCCATGACGGACAGTTCCGGGTCCTGCGACAGATAGGAAACCGACTGCAACTGCCCCTCGCCCGCCAGTAGCAATGCGAGTTGATCGGTACATACATTGATGGAAACGACGCGTTGGGGGATTTCCACTGCGTCGGCTGAATTTCGAACAAAAAGGGCCAGCCCAACCGCAAGGCAGAAGCTGGTGATCCATTTTACGGATGCCCTTTTCATTCTCTGTTCAGCCTCAGAAATTCCGGGTCAACCCGATATTGATGGTGCGTCCCGGTGCAATATAGCCGGAGCTGGTCTGATAATCCTTGTCAAAGATGTTCTCGACAGAGAACTTCAATTGCGATTGCTTGTCGATGGAATAGAGCGCGACGAAATCAGCAGTCACATAGTCACCAAGTTTCTTGCTGTTCGCAGCGTCAGCATAGCGCGAACCGCCATAGATCAATCTTGCGGTAAGATCGAGCTTCTCAATTGGTGTGAAATTCACCTCAGCCGCAGCCTTAAAACGTTCGCGATAGGGAAGATCGTTTCCTGTGGCTTCATCAATAGGCCGTTTAAGGTCCACTAAACCTTTGACACCCCACTGTTCGTTGAAGCGGTGGCCAAGCGTCGCTTCAAACCCGGTTATGTGAGCTCGATCAACATTTACTGGCAACCACAGATGTGTTTGTTCGTCCTCTCTCCAGCTAATACCCTGCCTTAACCGGGTGTCGTAGAATGCCATATCCAGACTGGTGCCGGAACTTATCTGCCAGTTCAAACCCAGTTCATAAGAGCCCGATTTCTCGGGTTTTAGATCCGGATTTCCCGACAAGGGATAATAGAGATCATTGAACGTCGGCGCGCGGAAACCGGTAGCGTAAGAAGACCGCAGCACCAGATCGGGCAGAATTTCATAGCTCACACCAAGATTATAGGTGGCGACATCGCCGAATTGGCTGTTGTGATCATAACGCAACCCGCCATCGAAACGCAGCGCCTCATATTCGAGCGAATATTGTCCGAATATGGCGGCCAGATCGCGGCTGGTTTCATCATAAGCAACGCTGGTGTTGATCTCCTCGCGATAGGCTTCCACACCAGCGGTCACAGTGTGGCCGACCTTGCCCGTATCGAAACTCTTTTCGGTCGAGGCAAAGACACCATAACGCTTGGTTTCAAACCGATCGGATCCACTCACGCCCTTGCGGAAGTTACGGCTGCTGTCGATGCCCGTGCTGAACTCCAGCGTAGACGACCAATCTGCCGTATGATCGACACGCGTTCCGAACTTGCCCGTAAATGCTGTGCTGTCAGCCTGGTTCGGCGATGGCGCTTTGGCGTCGTACTGGTTGCGTCCCCGACTGAAGAGACCATCCGCATAAATTTTACCCCAGTCGAAGTCCTTCGACAGGGCAAAGTTGAAAGAGCCTTGCAAAAACCCGTCGCGATCCGGTTCATGGCCATAGGCGTCCGATGTAGTGAAGTCATATCCTTGCGTGCCGGTTATAGCTGCGCCAAAAGCATAGTCGACACCGGCGTTGCTGCGTCCCTGGATGGACCCCGAAGCATACCCACCCCAGGGATGGCTGACACCGGTAGAAAGACTGCCGCACCAAGGGTGTTCACCACACGCTCCACCCTGCTTCGTGATGATGTTGACCACCCCACCCATGGCATCAGCGCCATATTGTGCAGAATGAGCCCCCTTGGCGATTTCTATGCGCTCGATAGAGGTTAGAGGAATATTGGAAAGCGCGGTCGAGCCACTCGTTGCCGACGCGGTGCGCACGCCATTGACCAGAACAACTGTTTGATCAGAAGACATTCCACGAATAAAAATTCCGGCGGAAGAACCCTGCCCGCCATTCGTCTTTATGGAGATACCGCTATAGGACTTCAGCAGCGACTGCAGATCAGGAGCAGCCGACCGTTCGATATCTGCTGAATCGATAACAGTCACAGACGAGGTCGAGCGCTGCAGCGAAGATGCGCGGCGCAATGGCGTGACCACAATTGTATCGAGGACGACGCTGCCGTCGCCATCTGGCAGATTTTGAGCAAGCGTCGTGGATGGCAGCGCAAGAACGCTGGCCGATACAAGTAGAACCGATGATTTTAAAAGGCACATTTTCCCTCAACCCGCCGAACCGGAGACCGATAAACGGCATTTCCTCTCACCGCAGGTTGAAGCAATGGCAGCGCAAAACGCCCTTCCTCCCAACGGCAACATTTCAACAATGTCACCGCCACGGGCAGCCGCGCCTGAACACACCCCGTGTCCATGCATGGGTGACCGGATACGGCAGGTCTCCTGACTTCCGGGTCGTCGCTTCCCCTCCGCCTTCCCGAGTGCATCGAATGCTCTCAGTGGCTTTCACCGCTCACACGGTTATGGAGGATAGCTCTCCGGTTACAGTTGCGGGGGCAGTCGCGGCATCAGCCAGATGGCTTCACCGTGTTCCCTTTTCATCCGCCTGAACAGCGGAACCGTCTCCTAGTTATTGCGATAGCAACATGGTTAAGGATTCGCAACTCCACTAAAGCGCAATCCGGTACAGAAAACTGAATCACATTCGCAAGGAATGGATTCAGCTTCCTGATTTCAAAGAATTTTCCTATCGCAGAAATGCACGGAACCGCTGAAGCGCAAAGTAGAACAGCACAGAACCAATAACGATCAGTGCCAGAAATTGCGGCCAGACGACGCCCAGCCCTGCCCCGCGAAACAGGATCGATTGCGCCAATATGACGAAATGCGTATTCGGCGCGGCCAGCATGATTGTCTGGATGATCTCGGGCATGCTTTCGCGGGGTGTTGTCCCCCCTGAAAGCACCTGTAACGGCAGAAGCACCAGCATCAGCAGCATTCCGAACTGCGGCATGGAACCAGCCGCCGTTGCCAGGAAAATGCCAAGGCTGGTCGTCGCAAAAAGCTGGAGCGCTGCGCCCACGAGAAACAACGATACCGACCCATAGATCGGGACGGCAAGCAGCCCCTGAACCACGAAGACCAACGCAAAAGCAGAAGCAATCAGCACGACGAGCCCCATAGACCATATCTTGCTGACCATGATTTCAACCGGCGTTACCGGCATCACCAGCAGGTGTTCTATGGTTCCATGTTCGCGTTCTCGAATGAGGGCTGCGCCCGTCAGGATGATCGACAGCATCGTAACCGATGAAATCACGTTATTGATTGCACCGAACCAGCCCTTGTTCAAATCCTGATTGAATCTCGCTCTGAGATTGAGTTCGACAGGCGCTTGTGCGCTACCGCGATAGCGATTGAGAAATTCGCTCACCTCACTCGACACAATTGACTGCACATAGCCACCCCCGGTAAAGGCCTGGCTCATCCGGGTTGCATCGACATTGAGCTGGATTGTCGGCGAACGGCCTGCCAGAAGATCGCGCTGGAAATTCGGCGGTATGTTCAACGCGAACGTATCGAGCCCTTCATCCATCCGGGCATCCATTTCATAGGATGAAATCAGCTTCGGAGGCACAAAATATGGCGGATAGAATGCCGTCGTTATCCGGCTGGAAACCGGCGACTGATCTTCGTCGACAATCGCTATTGCCGCATTGTTAAGAGTTTCAGGCATCGCCTTTGATGCCGTATAGATCGCAAGCGTAAAGGCATAAACGATCAGGATCAGCAACATCGGATCGCGCGCAAGACCGCGCAGTTCCTTCACGCCAAGCTGGAATATGTTGGATATCCGCATCTTAGCTCGCCTGTTTCTTGAGAAGAACGATAGCTAGCGCCATGAGCACCGGCACCGCTATCAATAAGGGCAGAAACGAACTTGCGAGATCGGCAAACCCCAACGCCTTGGAGAAAACCCCGCGCGAAATGGTCACGAAATAGGTCGCCGGATAGATTTTTCCGATGAATGCGCCTGCACCTTGCAGCGACGACACAGGGTCGATGATACCGGAGTACTGTACGGCCGGAATGAGTGTTAGAAGCGCCGTTCCAAAGATTGCTGCAATCTGGCTGTTCATGAAGGTGGACAGAACCAGTCCCATACCGGTCGCGATCGTCACATAGAGCAGCGCCGCCAGCGCATAAGTAGGGAAGCTTCCCGTAAACGGAACCCGGAAAATAAACACCGCAAAGGCTGTCAGCATCAGGAAATTCAGAAATGCCAGCCCGATATAGGGCAATTGCTTGCCGAACAGAAACTCGAATTTCGTCACCGGCGTTACGTAAAAATTGATGATCGATCCCAGCTCCTTTTCACGAACCACGCTCAGCACCGCCAGCATTGCGGGAATCATGAGCAGCAGCAACGGAATGACCGCCGGCACCATAGCCACAAGGCTTTGCACATCGGGGTTATATCGGTAGCGTATCTCCAGATTGAAACTGCCGACATTCGCCGCACTGCCATAAAGCTCGCGGGCTTTCTGCGTCAGCCAGTTGGCATGCATACCCTGAACATAGCCTTTCACGGTCTCGGCCCGCGACGGCATTGCGCCGTCAATCCATGCAGCGATTTCGGCCGGGCGCCCACGCATCACATCTGCGCCGAAGTTCGGTGGAATTTCAATCGCAAGACTGATTTCACCATCACGCATCCTTCGATCAAGATCATCGTAATCTGTTAAGGCAGGTTGCTCAGAGAAATAGCGCGAACCCGCAATCTGCTGCGTATAATCACGGCTGATTGTCGTATCGTCACGATCGAGCACCGCAAATTTCAGATTCTCGACATCCAGATTAATACCGTAACCGATGACAAACATCAGGATGACGCTACCGAGAATAGCCAGCGTGGCGCGGATTGGGTCACGCTTCAGTTCCAGCGCCTCACGCCGTGTGTAGGCCAGCATTCGCCTCATGTCCGGCAACCAGCTTGAAGCCTTCTTTGGATGCGTTTCGCCTGCCTCCGTCATCTGTTCTGGAAGAATTGCAGGCGATGGTACTGACTGTTCTGTCTCGCCGATTGCGTCCTGAAGATACGCGACGAAAGCCTCTTCCAGAGTTTCGGCATGGCGACTTTCGGTAATCGCCTTCGGCGTATCGCTTATCAGCACCTTGCCGGCATGCATCAGCGAAATCCGGTCGCAAAGCTCTGCTTCATTCATGAAATGGGTAGAAACAAAGATCGTAACATTATCTTTGCGGGACAGGTCGGCAAGAATTTGCCAGAAAGCATCCCGAGCGACCGGGTCGACACCCGATGTCGGCTCATCGAGAATGAGAATATCAGGGGAATGAATCAGAGCCACAGCCAGTGACAAGCGCTGGCGGATACCAAGCGGTAAGGCGTCAGGCAAGGAGTCCATAACCTCTGTGAGATCAAAGCGTTCGGTCAACTCCTTGATGCGGCGTTCGGTCAGATCCTGCGCCATATCAAACAGTTTGGCGTGAAGTTCCAGATTTTGGTGGACGGTCAATTCCGAATAGAGCGAAAATGCCTGTGACATGTACCCGACATGACGGCGTATATCGATATCCTTGGGGTCCACCTCGCGCCCGAACAGCCGCGCCGTTCCCTCGCTGGCAGGCAACAACCCCGTCAAAACCTTCATAGTCGTGGTTTTGCCGCAACCGTTTGAACCAAGAAAACCGAAGATTTCGCCACGCGGGATGCGAAAACTCACATCATTCACCGCAGTGAAATTGCCAAAGCGAACGGTGACGTGTTCTGCTTCAATCGCGATTTCAGCGTTGGCACCAAAGTCACGGTGCGGAATCTCGATATCCTGATGGCCCCTTCGCAATTCTTCCGGCAGGAGCGCGATAAAGGCAGCATCGAGGTTTGGCGTGTTGGTTCGCTGCAGCAATTCCCCAGGCGTCCCCGTCGCCAGAACCTGCCCGTCATTCATTGCAACCAGCCAATCGAAGCGCTCAGCTTCTTCCATATAGGCCGTGGCGACGATGACGCTCATTCCGGGACGGTCCTTGCGGATGTCGTCGATCAGTTCCCAGAACTGGCGCCGAGACAACGGATCGACGCCAGTTGTCGGCTCGTCGAGAATAAGCAGATCGGGATCATGGATCAGCGAGCAGCAAAGACTTGTCTTCTGCTTCATGCCGCCGGAAAGTTTGCCAGCCGGACGATCCGCGAAGGACGACATACCCGTGCGGGCCAGAAGATCGGCGATCCGACGCTCACGTTCTTTTCGGTTATGTCCGAACAACCGTCCGAAAAAATCGATGTTTTCGAACACCGAAAGCGTCGGATAAAGATTCTTTCCAAGCCCCTGCGGCATATAGGCGATACGGGGATAGGCGGACTGAAGATGACGCTTATCAGAAATGTCACCACCAAGGACCTCGATGCGGCCCTGTTGCATCGTCCGCGCCCCGGCCACCAATGATAACAGGCTCGATTTCCCTACCCCGTCAGGGCCGATCAAACCGACCATGCAACCGGCGGGAATATCAAGGTTTACTTCGCGCAGAGCACGTGTTTTCCCGTAGGACAGCCCTACGCCTTGCGCCCGGACGACAAAGCTGTCGTCATTGGCGCCAGCTTTGACAGGAACATCGTTCATTTCACGGTTTCCGCAAGATTCTTCGGCCATTCGGCATTGGGGTCAAGCTTGACATAGGCCATGCCCGGCAATCCCGTTTTCACTTGCTGGATATATTTTTGAAGCAGTTCCTGCGGAATCTTCGCCTTGACCCGGAACATCAGCTTCTGGCGTTCCTCCTCCGTTTCAACGGTCTTCGGCGTAAACTGGGCCACATCAGCCACAAAGCTGATCTTCGCAGGAATGACATATTGCGGCGCAGCATCGAGAACGATCCGGGCATCCGCACCCATGGCCACTCGCCCGGCCTGCGCCGTCGGCAGGAAGAAGGTCATGTAAACATCGCTGACGTCTACAAGATTGAGCACCCGCCCGCCTGCGGAAAGCACTTCGCCCGGCTGAGCAACACGGTATTGAACCCGGCCCGGCTTAGGTGCCCTCAAAGTGGCGTCATTGATATCTGCTTCAATGCTCGCGATCGCTGCCTTGGCCGCTTCAACTGACGCTTCGGCATCCACAACCTGCGCCTTAGCAGCCCCAATAGCTGCTTCGGTCGCCGCAAGCTGCGCCTTGGCTGCACCGACAGCGGCTTCTGCCCCCTGCGCGGTTGCTCGGTCATCATCGAGAACCTGTTGCGAAACGGTGCGCGATTGCGTCAATTGCTGGGATCGGGCCAGGCGACGCTGGGCAGCATCCAGTTGCGCTTCGCGCTGCGCCACAGTCGCTTCTGCTGCCGTGCGCTCAGCTTCCCGCTGCGTGACAAGGCTGCGTGCGGTCTCGATACCAATCTCCGCCCGGCGCAATTGCGCCTCAGCCTGCTTGCGCTGACTTTCCAACTGATCCGTATCCATGCGCGCAAGGATGTCATTTTCCTGCACGAAATCGCCCTCATCCGCGAGGATTTCGCGAATGCGCCCCGGACTCTTCGTCGAAATGTCGATTTCAACCGCCTCTATACGCCCATTGCCTTTGGCAATACCTTCCGGCAATCCATCGCCGTTCAGCGTCTTCCAAGCATAATACCCGCCTGCGGCAAGAACGATAATCGCCCCGGCCAGTATCCATTGCTTACGGTTGAAAGCCATAATGAAACACCCTCATTGCCATCATCGTCACAACGCCGTCTTCAAACGAAGCACCGGCAAGCGGTCGCTGCCTGCAAGGGTTTTGATTGTCCCCACCGCCCCGCCTCCAGCGTCTGCCAGAACCTTCTCGGGAATGATATGGAACTACCTTTTCATTTAGCAACCGGTGAATTGGGGGAAGCGATCCAGAATCGCAAACTCCCGGTTAGATCTGCTCTAATCGCGGTCACGGTTGCCCGCCTTGATTAGGATCAAGAACGGCTAAAGTGGTCCCATTTTTATAGAAATTGGACGCGGGTGCTGATTTGATGAAACAGAGGGGAGCAACGCCGACAGCACCCGCTGGCTGTCGACAAGACGACGTTACGGAAAGATCGCGCTCATGCGCTCGACAGATTGATTTAGCCGGGGTGCCATTCGAGTAGGGCCTCGGCACCCCGGGTCACCGGCTCTGGTGGAAACCGGCAACGATGGTTGGTTAGCACCCGCTCAAACGAAGCTCTTTGATTTCAATCAAACAAACAACAATTCAGCGGTCCATGATCATTTTTTGCCGTCAGCTTTCCGTGACCTGCATTTGCCCCACGTTTTCTTCAGATAGTTCGACACACCTTCGACCTTCGGGTCGGAAAGGAAACCCTGGCGAAAGAGAATGCTTCCTCTCACCTCCGGCAAAGACTCGTTGAGCTCAAGCTGGCGTTTAATTTCGGTCACACCCTCACCCACCTGCCAGCCGGGTTCAAGCGTGGTTCCGGAACCGGCTCGATAGAGTGCCAAGCCGATATAGAGATCGGTCTTCGTCCCGCGAACCGTATCAGCCCACCATTTGGCAATCGTTCCGTAAGACACATCCTTGCGGCCAAAGGACCAGTAAATCTGCGGCGCGATATAGTCGATTATGCCTTCTTTCACCCATCGCCGCGTGTCGGCAAAATCTCCGTCATAGTTGGTTTTTCCGGCACGGGTTGCAGAACCGCGCGGATCGTCCGCAGCGTTGCGCCAAACGCCGCTCGGGCTGATACCAAAGCGAACATTCGGCTTGATGGATTTTATCCTGTCTGAAATGTCCCGCACCAGCGTGTGGGTATTGTAGCGACGCCATTCATATTTGCTTGAGAAGCGCGTGCCAAACCGTGCATATGAATTGTCGTCATCAAGTTTCGACGATGCTGTTTCGTAGTAGAAATAGTCATCGAACTGGATGCCATCGACATCATATTTCTGCACGACCTCTGCTGTCACATTCGTTATCCATTCGCGAACAGTCGGAATGCCGGGATCAAGGACATAACGATCCGCCGAGACACCGACCCAATCTGGATGAGACTTATAAACACTGACAGGAGATTCCTTCGACGAGTTCCGCAATTCCTTGCGGGTCGATGGCTTTGTGTCCATCGAGACACGATAGGGGTTAAGCCATGCATGCAATTCTATGCCGCGCTTATGCGCTTCCTGAATTGCAAATTTCAGCGGATCAAAACCCGGATCTTTGCCAAGGGTTCCAGTCAAATAGGATGACCATGGCAAATAGGACGATTGGTAAAATGCATCGCCGGTTGGCGAAACCTGAAAAATGACCGCATTGATACCATGCTCGGACGCTTCATCGAAAAGCCTGACCAATTCCTGTTTCTGGCGCTTTATACGTTGGGCATCGTCTTCAATGCGGGACGAACTGCGCGACGGCCAATCGAGATTGAGAACTGTCGCTATCCAGCTAGCATGAAAGGCGTCGCAGTCGAGGGGCATGAAATTGTTCCGTCTAAACAACTTGGCAGACAAGGGGTTTGATATGGTTCTTTAAAACATTAGCTTAAAGGTGGAAAAGCAACAGCGAGGGCAGCATGTACAAGAATATTCTCGTAACGACCGATGGGTCAGAGTTTGCAGAGCGTGGGCTCGTCCACGCATTTAAGCTGGCGCATACAGTCGGCGCGAAGGTGACAGTGCTAACTGTGACCGCCCCCTATTCCGTTTCCGGGCTTCCAGGCGGCTGGACCGACAGCCCTGCATTTATTGAGCGCTTCGAGCAGGAATGGAACGAATACGCTGATAAATCCCTCGCTCGCGCTCGCGAACTGGCGGCTGAAACAGACGTCGAAGTTCATACGCTGCATGAGGTTGCCCCGCATCCGGCAACATCCATCATCGAGACGGCCAAGGAGCTACGCAACGACCTTATCGTCATGGCTTCCCATGGTCGCCGCGGACTGAAAGGGATGCTTCTCGGTAGTCAGACCTATGAAGTCCTGACCCGCAGCAACACACCGGTTCTGGTGGTAAAGTAAAGCAACAACAAAGAAGGCGCGAAAATATCGGGTCTTCTTCGTTTTCAACCAGTCTGGTGGCCCGTCGCACTTTCGATATCAATACGGAAAAAAACCGGCTCAAGTTTGCGTTCGTGCCCATCCTTCGCAATCGTCTTTATGTACGCCGGCTCCCACCAGGTCGGCTCCGAAGCCATCAGCGCGACAATCGAACTTTTCTCGTCCTCACGTTCGATCTCTCGATAGTGACCGTTAAGTACAACGGTGCGCCAGCTCGTTCGGGATTCGATGTGATCGAAAAGGATACAAACGGCATCATTCTTGCGTAGGGCCTCGGTCTTCTGACCATCCGTCGTAAAAGAATAGAGCGAGCCACCACTGAACCGGAAACTGAGCGGTACGATAAACGGACGGTTGTCGAGCACATAAGCCAACCGCCCCAGATGGGTGTGCTGTATCATATCCCGGATATCGTATTCCGACATTTCCCTGATCATCATGGCACGCCTCCGCCGTTTGCTTGTTTATTGACAAATTAACATAGGGCAGCGTCGCAGCTTTGACCGTGATCAAATCGCAAAGCATTGTGTTTTTATTAGACGAACAGGCGCCCTTCCGCGATCTTGACTGCAGTGCCGCCGATCCGGGCTCCTGTGAGCTGCTGTTTGGCCACATCCAGTTCAAGACGAATCCGCGACGGCCGTCCCATCTCCATCCCCTGTTCGATCCACCACTGCGAACTGCCGTCAATAGGCTTGTCGTTCTTCTGAATCATGCCTGCAAAGGCTGCAGCGGCCGAGCCCGTAGCAGGATCTTCATAGACATTGGCGCCTGTTACAAACATACGCGCATGGAAATTGCTGTCGAACAGAATTGTTTCGCGGCAATAGACATAGATCGGCAAAGGTCGGCCATCCACGTGCGGCAGGCTTTCGTTCACATAGACCGGATCAATGGACACTTTTGCTGCAGCAATTAGATTATGAACCGGCACAAGGAGATAAGGCGTGCCTGCGCTCCAGACGGCAGGCACATGATTCTCAAATCCGATCTCGTGCGTACCGAGACCGATGGCGGCAGCCGCCTCCTCCTTCTCGATCTTGACGTCAAGCTTCTCTGGCAGGCGGGGCAGATCGAACTCGGCAAAGGCACTGTTCTCGCCAAGTATTACACCACAGCGAACAATGCCCACCTTCTCTTCCAAGGCCACGAGTCTATCCGTCTCATTGCCCGTCTTGCGACGACGGGCCAGCGACACGGCAGCCCCCACTGTCGGATGCCCGGCAAAGGGAAGCTCATAATCAGGCGTAAAGATACGCACCGCTGCTTCATGCGCGGGATTGCTCGGAGGAAAGATGAAGACCGTTTCAGAAAGATTGAACTCGCGTGCGATGGCCTGCATACGCGTATCGTTCAAGCCTTCGCCGTCGTGGACGACAGCCAGCGGATTTCCAGCCAGAGCCTTGTCGGCGAAAACGTCGAAAACCTCGTAGAACCTGCCGGAAACAGCGGCGTCACTCATCCCTCATTCTCCCCTCAATCTGCCTATAAAACCGACTGCGAAGCCGATTTCACTCCAATGCGTTATGCTTCACATTATTTGCGAGCATAGCCAATTTCGCGGCGCTGTCATCTGCAAGTCCGGGCAAGCTTTAGAGATTATTGAAATGCCAATCGGCAAATGCTCGTACATAAGACGGTGTAGCATCTCCCATCGCACCGGCTGCGTTCACCGGTATGATCTCGGACAGCTCCGGCTCCACCTCCGACGACATATGTTGTTCAATCCGCGATACCAGTTCTTTGGATGGTGCATCAAAATAATAACGGCGGAAAAGCGCTATGCTACGGTTACCGGTCACAAGATTGATCTTTTGCTCTGCGCGCGCGTCCTGAATATCAAGACCCGTTTCCTCCTGCACCTCACGTCGCCGATTGGCGTCGTAATCGACACATTGATCGACAATGTCATTATCGTCGATTGAGCCTGCCGGAAAATAAACTCTTCCTGCTCCCGCATTTTGCGCGCTCATTCGCCCGGCAATCAGATAGCCCTCACGCGAAACAATTACACCAACACCAAAAATATGCCACGGACGTTCTTGTGATTCATCATGTCGCCAGTGCATCAGCGTCGCAAAACTGGTGCGCTTGAAGCCTGCCTGAAATACAACGCCTGTCAATTCAGCTTGCGGTGCCAAATAGAACTCACCATCGAACAGAGTTGGATTCGCGGCGCGCTCGCGCTCCCAGTTCAAAGCAATCGCTTCGCTGTTTTGCTCAGTATATGGCAAAGGACCAGGTAAAACCCGGACATCAGCACTATCAATAACGTAGACGGTATTTTCCCGGACGTGTTGCATCATTCAAACCATATTCACTGTCACTGCCACCGGACAATGATCGCTTGCTTTCGGGCGGTCCCATCCGGTTCGGGGATAACGGTCGACCTGCTGATCGGGTGGAAAGATCGTGCGCCAGGGCTGCCCTCGCCGAATGATCTCCGGCACCGCTTTTTCATTCTTCTTCGCGAATGAGGGTGAGGCCATAATGTAGTCAAGCTGGCAAAGATGACGCTCTTGTGGCCCGCGCGTATGGTAAAGCGTCCAGCGGTCCATAACGGGGCGGCGCTCGACCAGATTGACCGCGAAGCCGTCCCCTAAAAGCACGTCGAGCGCGCTTTCTTCTTCAACCATCGGCGTAAATTGATAGCCGTTCCATTCATCGCCACCGATAATGATCCGCTCACGATAATCATTGAAATCACCGCAAATCAGCCAGCGACGATTTGCAACATTAGACGGTCCGAACTTATCCTCGATGATACGGCGAATGGCGCGTGCCTCTGCGCGTCGCACCGGCAGAGATGCTGTCCGTCCGTCAAATCCGTTGCGCGCACCTGTCATTGATTTCAGATGCGTCACAAAAAGCGATATGGGCTTTCCAGCAATTCGGATATCCAGATTCAGGCAATCCCGCTTGAAAATGCGGTCATGAGGTTCAAGCCCAAGTTCCCCAAGGACAGGTTCATAAAGGCCAAAATCATTATAGGTTACATAGGCGTAGCTTGTGACTTCGTCGACCTCGATGGGCTGCCCGTCCCGTGTCGTGTCGCGCATCATAACGGCAACATCAATACCTCGGCTGTCATTGCCGTCTATGAGATATTTATGCCGGAAGCCATGACCTATCATCTTGAAAAGATATCCATACTCAAACGCATTCAACGCAGCCAGATTGTCGACCTCCTGCAGGCAGAGAATATCCGCCCGTGTTTCCGCGATCGCGAGCGCTGTCATCTGCCGCGTATCATCCGCATGCGCAACGGCACGAGCCTGTTCGAGAAGGCGATATTGCGCCTCATCGCTGATTTCGAACAATTGCAAGGCGCGATCCTGATGCAATTCGTTGCGAAAGCCGGAAAAATCAAACCGGCGCATCAGATTTTCGACATTGAAGGTAGCTATAGTAAACATGCTTTCGCAATCTCTCTGCTTGCCGGGCGATTGGCAAGGGGATGAATTCCGAAACCAATAAATTTCTGCTGAAGCGGTGACTTGGGTATAGAATATGCCCATATATCGGGAGAATAGAGATTGAAGCGAGCCGAGACGATGGGAAAAATTCTGCGCCTAACCGTACTGACCGGACTGTTCGTTGCAGGCATTGCAAGTGCTGGTTCAGCCGTCGAACTGCGGAACAGTCAATATCTTCCCTCGCTGAAGCCGAGTGGTCCGTTGATTATTGGTGGTCAGGCAGGCGCCAATCGCACAGACCCGAGCGCCCGCAATTGCTACGGTTCAACGCAATGCCGGGAAAGTGGAACTTATGTCACCGAGCATGGCGTATTGAACTACAAGAACGGTGACGCATTGCAATATCGGCGCACGATGCAGCCACCAACGGCGGGCGCGCGACCGACCAGCAACCATATTCAGTGGTGCTCGAACCGCTATCGCAGCTACAGAACATCCGACAACACATATCAGCCATTGGCTGGGCCGAGATCAGGTTGTAATTCGCCATTCCAGTAAGAAAAAGCCCGGAGCAATCCCGGGCTTTTTCGTTCGTGCTGATCAGGCAGCAGCGGATTTCGTTTGAGCGCGTATCAAACGGCCAAGGCGCTTGATACCTTCATCGATCATCTCGTCGTTGGCACATGAATAGCTGAGGCGCAAAGTATTGGCACCAGTCCCATCGGCAAAGAATGCCCTTCCCGGAACGAACGCGACTTTCTCACTGTCGATGGATGCAGCGAGGAGTGCCGCGCCATCCATACCTTCCGGCAGTGTAACCCAGATAAACATACCGCCTTCAGGCTTTGTCCAACTGGTGGTTTCCGGCATATAATTCGCCAGTGCCTCAAGCATCTTGTCGCGACGGTGTTTATAAACACTGTGCAGCTTCGCCACCTGAACATCAAAGCCGCCGCTCGCAACTCGTTGAATAGCGATTTGATTGATGGTGGATGAATGAAGGTCCGCAGCCTGCTTCATCAAAACGAGCTTGCGAATGACTGGCTTCGACGCAACCACATAGCCAACGCGCAAACCCGGAGCCAGTGTCTTGGAGAAAGAGCCGCAATAGATGGTGCGGGTTTTCTCGACATCTCCGCCGTTGCGGGCAATGTCGAGCGCCAGGATCGGCGAGATCGCATCGCCATTGTAGCGAAGATACTGATAGGCCGCATCTTCGATCACAGGAATGTCGAGTTCATCCGCCTGCGCGAGCAGTTTTTCACGACCGGCAAGATCTACAGTTTCACCTGTCGGATTGCTGAAATCGGCGGACAGATAAGCAAACTTGACCTGACCGCCAGCTTTCCTGGCAGCTTCAGCGTAGGACGCTGGGGTACGATTGCCGTTGATCGCCAGCGTATCGTAGTTCGGCTCATAAGCGTTGAAAGCCTGCAGCGCGCCGAGATAGGTCGGCGCGGTCACAAGTGCTGTATCGGCAGGCGACAGAAACAGCTTGCCCAGATAATCGAGAGCCTGCTGCGAACCCGATGTGATGAACACATTTTCTTCCGTGCAGGGAATGCCGATCTTGGCAAGCTCACCTACCAGCCATGTGCGCAGCGGCTTGTAGCCTTCCGAAACAGAATATTGCAGCGCAGCATTGGCTTCAGGGCCAGTAAGAATATCCTTATAGGCTGCCTGGAATTCTTCGTGCGGGAAAAGAGCCGGATCAGGAATTCCGCCCGCAAACGAAATAATATCTGGACGTTCCAGAAGCTTCAGTAGTTCGCGGATTTCCGATGCGCGCATACGTTTCGAGCGCGTTGCAAATACATTTTCCCAGTCCAACACGGGAAATCTCCTCAATTAGACTATCCGTACATTTTACGGAACTTGTAATAGCTAAGCCTCCTCAGAACTTGGCTATTGGATGTGAAGCTCTAGCGCACTTTTCGGCAGACGAGAACAGCTTTTCCCATGCTTCTATGGAATAAAGATATTCGGAATTGTTTTGGGCCTCAAAGTGCATGAAACGAAAAAACTGGCGCAGAATTTGGGTTCTTTTTGTTCGCTTTAGGCTGACGATCAACTCTGCGATAGAGTGCCAAGTATGAAGGGGCGCAAGAAGCGCCCCTCATTTCGACCTTCGTAAAAGCTCGAAAATCAAATGACATTCTGGTTCCGGTGTACCGCAGCATTTGCTGACAGCCAGAACCTGAACCCCACTGATTTTAGTTGCGCGCCTTGTCGACGAGCTTGTTCGCTGCGATCCATGGCATCATGCCGCGGAGCTTTTCGCCAACTTCTTCGATCTGGTGGCTGTCGTTGTTGCGACGGATACCCTTGAAGCGCGCTGCACCTGCACGATACTCCTGCATCCAATCGGAAGTGAACTTGCCGGTCTGAATGTCCTTCAGAACGCGCTTCATTTCTTCCTTGGTTTCAGCAGTGATGATGCGTGGACCGGTGACGTATTCGCCCCACTCAGCGGTATTCGAGATCGAGTAGTTCATGTTGGCGATGCCGCCTTCGTAGATCAGATCCACGATCAGCTTCATTTCGTGCAGGCACTCGAAGTAGGCCATTTCCGGAGCATAGCCCGCTTCAACCAGAACTTCAAAACCGGTACGGATCAGTTCGACCACGCCACCGCAAAGAACAGCCTGCTCACCGAACAGGTCAGTTTCGCACTCTTCCTTGAAGGTGGTTTCGATGACGCCCGAACGGCCACCGCCAACACCCGAAGCGTAGGAGAGAGCCAGATCATGGGCATTGCCCGAGGCATCCTGATGAATGGCGATGAGGCAAGGAACGCCGCCGCCCTTCTGGTATTCACCACGAACCGTATGGCCTGGGCCCTTCGGCGCGATCATGACAACGTCAACCGACTTCTTCGGCTCGATGAGACCGAAATGCACGTTGAGACCGTGGGCGAAAGCGATTGCGGCGCCATCACGAAGATTGTCGTGAATGTGTTCCTTGTAGATGTCAGCCTGCAATTCGTCAGGCGTGGCCATCATCATGAGATCAGCCCACTTGGCGGCATCGGCAACGTTCGTCACTTCGAAGCCGTCAGCCTGTGCCTTCTTCGCGGTCGCAGAACCTTCACGAAGGGCCACACGCACGTTAGCGGCACCGGAATCCTTCAGGTTCAGCGCATGGGCGCGGCCCTGGCTTCCATAACCGACGATAACCACCTTCTTCGACTTGATCAGGTTAACGTCTGCATCCCGATCGTAGTAAACGCGCATTTCCTTATTCCCTTCGTTCAGATTGTTCTTCGGCTTTCTTGCGTCTGCCGATGTGATTAGGCCCCATAGAGGGCAAAAAACTGCTTAGTGGCACGCCGGGCATCCCGGATGACCACGTCGTCAGTCAGTTCCAGATGGTCGCCAAGCAGCAACCTTATTTGCATGTCTCGGACGACAAGCCCGAAGAACGTGCGAAATGCCTCATCGATATCGTCGAAGGCGAGCAGACCCACCTCCTGCCCCATATGGAGAATAGGCTTGAGACGCTTGGCCATGGCCACAGGCCCATTGGCCAGAACGATATCGCCGAGCATCGATTTACCTGATGCTGCATGGCTCACCGCCAATCGATTCAGGGCAATCGAGGTTTTCCCCGAAAGCACCAGCAGCCAGTCGCGCGCGAAATGCTCCAGACTTGAGAAGAGAGATTCCGCATCCAGCTTTTCGCGGGTCAGCGGCACGACACGAACTTTCGATGCCTGCCAGCGAACCATCGCAGTCAGCAGACCGTCGCGGTCACCAAACCATTTGTAGAGGCTTTCCTTCGAGCAGTTGGCGGCACGAGCAATACTAGCCGTCGTCAAAGCGCGATCCCCGCCCTCCACTAGAAGGCGCAATGCCTGCTCCAGAACATCGTTCTGACGCGGCGAAAGAGCTTGCTGCTTTTGAGCTTGCAATTCGTCGCTGATATCAGTCACGGGTCTTTTCCTCCACCTTGTACCGTACGGTACGGTTCCCAATTCATAATTATTGTTTCATCAGCGGTCAAGCATGTTTTCAAAAATTACGGCAGCCTAATGCAGGATTAATTTTCATCCATATGAAATGCAAAAAAGCGCCTTCCCGAAACCGGAAAAGCGCTCTAACTTCTTCTATTTCAAGCATAATCTTATCGATCCTCGTTTCACTCCGGTCGGATTATGCTCTAAAACTATCGATTCAGGTGGGTTTACAGATTCACCTGTGTTCCAATTTCCACCACACGACCGGTCGGAATCTGGAAATATTCTGTCGCGTCGGACGCGGTTCGGGCAAGCAGGATAAACAACTTGTCCTGCCAGAGCGGCAGGCCGGAATGAGCTGACGCCTTGAGCGACCGGCGCGACAGGAAGAACGACGTCGTCATGATGTCGAATTTCCAGCCAAGCTTGCGGCAGATGCCGAGCGCTCGCGGAATGTTCGGCTGCTGCATGTAGCCGAAGGTAAGCGTCACCTGCATGAAGCGTTCGTTATATTGGGATACGCGCGCTCGATCAGCACTTGAAACCCATGGTTTCGATGCGGTCACGACCGTCAATATAACATTGTTTTCGTGCAGAACCTTATAATGTTTCAGGCTGTGCATGAGCGCGGTTGGAGCACTTTTAGGATCGCCGGTCAGAAATACGGCCGTGCCCGGCACAATGGTCGGCGGACGCTTGGCCATCTGCTCCACAATGAGATCAAGCGGGACTTCAGCCTTGCGAGTCTTGTGAAAGAGATGTCGCGTCCCACGCACCCAGGTCCACATGATGAGGACGAGTACAACCGCGATACCGATTGAAGCCCAGCCGCCCTCATGAACCTTGATGATATTCGCACTGAAGAACATGATATCGATGATAAGGAAGCCGAGAATAATCGGCAGGGCGCGGCTTACACGCCAGTTCCAGATGCGGGTCATCACGATGTAAAGCAGAACCGTCGTGACCAGCATGTTGCCAGTGACGGCAATGCCATAGGCTGCAGCCAGATTGCTGGACTTTTCGAAACCAAGCACCAGAATAACCACCGCCAGCCCCAACAGCAGATTGACGCGCGGAATATAGATCTGGCCATGCAGTTTTTCCGAAGTGTGCTGAATTTCAAGGCGCGGAAGAATGTTGAGCTGAACAGCCTGACGCGCCACTGAATAAGCACCCGTAATAACGGCCTGACTCGCGATAACTGTTGCCGCCGTTGCCAGCAGGACCATGGGCCAAAGCGCGAAGCTCGGCATCATCTGGAAGAACGGCAGAGCAGCGGCTTCACCATGCGAAAGAATGAATGCAGCCTGTCCGAAATAGTTGAGCAGCAGGCATGGGAAAACGACCCATAGCCATGCACGCACAATCGGCTTGCGCCCGAAATGCCCAAGATCGGCGTAAAGCGCCTCGGCACCAGTCATCGCGAGGAACACGGCACCAACAGTGATGAACGCCACACCGGGACTAACCGTCAGAAAGCGTACCGCATAATAGGGATTGAGCGCCATCATAACCGTCGGATCATCGAAAATATGCCAAAGGCCGGACGCACCCAGCGCCAGAAACCACAATGCCATAATCGGCCCGAAAACGATGGCCACCTTGCCGGTACCCAGTTTCTGGACAGAAAACAGTGTCACGAGGATGACGACAGTGATGGGAACAACGAACGGCGTGAGATCAGGAGCGACGATCTCAAGACCTTCCATTGCCGAAAGAACCGAAATTGCAGGCGTGATGACTGCGTCGCCGAAGAACAACGCCGCCCCGCAGATACCTACCCCTAGAATCAGATCAGGTCTGCCTTTCAACGCACCTCTGACAAGAGCCATCAACGAAAGAATGCCACCCTCGCCATTGTTGTCGGCGCGTAACACGAACAGCACGTATTTGATGGTGACAACGAGCGTCAACGCCCAAAAAATCAGTGAAACAACACCTAGAATGTCGCTGCGAGCAAGAATACCATCGCTTGCCGCCGCATGAAGGGCTTCGCGAAAAGCGTAGATAGGGCTGGTGCCGATGTCACCGTAAACAACCCCCAGAGCGCCAAGCACCAGCGTCTTCATGCTCTCATTATGCTGCTCGGCATCTTCAGCAAAAGCGACGCTTTCAGGAACACCGACAGCAGGCATAGCGGCCCGTATCGGCGTGTCATTGCCATTCAGCTCGCCGCTCATATGCAGGCACCTCGCAACTTCCTGAAAAGATCTTGGCTGGAGTTACTGGGGATCGAATTGAGATAATGGGTGTATTCGCAAAAAGTTGCGAATTGCAGCCTCGCTGCCGTACCCTTGCCCAAATCAACTTTAATCATGGGCATGGCACCAATTGAACGTGGCAATCTGCCCGAATGCAATGACAATAGAACTGCCTCGGCGCGGAAAGCAGACGTCGGAAAACTGCTTCAATGCTTCCCTCATACGATCCTGCGCGCCCCCAACGCGTATGAATAGTGGCGGACGCCTAAAGCTTGTCTCACTCGAATGCAAATGCGCTTTTTGCACGGCTCCAATCCGAGCCATGCACCAGGCGCATTGACCGACGCGTTACGCAAGGGCCGCGATGTAGCGGCTGACCGTTACCGGCATCCCATACATCAGCGCATCGGCTGTCAGTCCGTGTCCAATGGAAACTTCGCTCAACTGCGGGATACGTTTCACCAGTGCAGGCAGATTGTCTACTGTCAGATCATGTCCCGCATTGATGTCGAGGCCCAACGCAGTCGCTGCATTTGCCGCCTTTTCCAGTCGATCCAGCTCACGCCTGGCAGCCGCAGGGTCGTCATAAGTCGCGCCATAGGGGCCAGTATAGAGTTCGACACGATCGACACCGATAGCCTTGGCGCGTTCGTATCCGAGCGGATCAGGATCGGCGAACAGCGATACCCGCATCCCGGCCGCTTTAAGTCGGGCCACGATCGGAGCCAGAAAGTCAGCCTTCGACACGAAGTCCCAGCCATGGTCCGACGTTGCCTGTGTCGGGTCGTCGGGCACAAGCGTCACCTGTTCCGGCTGATGCTTTTCTACCAGATCAAGAAATGCCTCGCTTGGGAAGCCTTCGATATTGAACTCTGCCTGCGGAAATTCGTCATCAATCAGAGCGCGGATCTCACCCAGATCAGAAAAACGGATATGACGCTGATCGGGACGCGGATGCACCGTCAATCCGGCAGCACCAGCGACAAGAGCTGCTCTTCCCAATCCTGTAACACTTGGCCACGGCAAATCACGCCGGTTTCGAAGCATCGCAATGGCATTGAGATTAACCGATAATTTCGCAGGCATTGAAGACTCCCGGATGAATATTCCGCTTTATAACGGCTGCAGCGAAAAAATGTGAGTGTTTTGCCGTCGCACCATAACCGCAATCCCCAACCGTGAAATCTGCCCGAGCATTTTGCAGTCAGGTGGTATCACCTGACGTAGCTTAAGTGCGGCAAAACAAACAGATGGAGCGGAAACGCGAACGAATGTGAGCACATTTCGCTCCACAACAAACTGGGTTTGCAGAGCTTTTCCAATTCATATGAATTTGCGGCGTGATCGCAACCTTTGCCCATGCTTTGGCGTTTAAATCAGATTGATGATGGAGGTTTATGATGCGAAATGAGGACATACCCGTCATTCGCCGCATTCCAACAAACCGGGAAGACGTTTTCGCTTTTGCAATCGAAGGACATCTCGACGATGCGTCATTGGAGAACCTCTATGGCCTTCTCGACGCAGCTTATGAAACACATGAAGAAATCGATCTTCTGATCCGCCTTACCGGATATGAAGGGGTCGACTGGACGGCTGCCTTTTCGGAAAGCATGCTGTCCATGCGCTCTAAATCCCTGAAAAAGCTTCGCCACTATGCAATTGTCGGCGGGCCTTTGTGGATTCAGGCAAGCATAACTCTGATGCAGCCTTTTCTGTCCATTGAGCTTCGTGCGTTCGAAGCAGACGAGGAAAACGAAGCCTGGGAATGGCTCAGTGCCCAGCCCGCAGATGAGTAATTATTTTACAATAGTTAGACGTTCCGCCGCGCGCGTGATCGCCGTATAAAGCCACCGTTCACGTGTGTCGCGAAAGGCAAAACTTTCATCGAAAAGCACGACCTCATCCCACTGCGAACCCTGTGCTTTATGAACCGTCAAGGCATAACCATAATCGAAATCGTCGTAGCGCTTCTTGGTCTGCCACGGAATTTCACTGTCAGGGTCTTCGAACTGCGCCTTCAACAGCTTGATCTTCGCAACGCCGCGATCATCGTCCTCGGGCGTCACCAGCAGATTGATGCCTGGTTTCACCGTTTCCTTGGACGATGTCATCACCTTCCATAACGATCCGTTGAGGAGGCCCTTGGCTGGATCGTTGCGCAGGCAAACCAGCTTGTCACCGGCTTGCGGATAATCCGCAGTAAAGCCCTTCAACTCCCGCAGGCGCTGATTATAGCGGCGTCGGGTCCGGTTGGTCCCGACGAGCACCTGATCGGCAGCCAGCACCATCTCCTGATTGACATCACCCTTTCCGATAACTCTTGCAGCGCCGTGGTCACCATAGGGGAGCTCACGTCCTTCCCGCACGTCGAGCGCCATACGGATGATCGGATTGTCCTGCGCCTGACGATGAATCTCGGTCAGGAGATAATCCGGCTCGTGTTCCGTAAAAAACCCGCCGCCGGAAATGGGAGGCAACTGTCCAGGATCGCCAAGAACGAGGATCGGAGTGCCGAAACTCATCAAATCCCGACCCAGCGCTTCATCGACCATGGAACATTCGTCCACGACAATCATCGCCGCTTTTGCAACAGGGCTCTGCCGGTTGAGCGAGAAGGTCGGCGCGATGGAAGTCTTGCCGGTTGTTTCGTCCTCAATCGCTTCCTCGCCACGCGGACGATAGATCAGCGAATGGAGCGTACGGGCATTGCTGGCACCTTTCGAACGCAGCACCTGCGCCGCCTTTCCGGTAAAGGCAGCAAACTGCACATCGCCGTCCACGTGTTCAGCGAAATAGCGGGCGAGCGTCGTCTTGCCCGTACCCGCGTAGCCGAACAATCTGAAAATGGGGCTACGGCCGTCTTTGAGCCATTGCCCGACGGCCTTCAGCGCCTGATCCTGTTCCGGTGAAAACTGCATCGTCCCTTCAGACAGGATTCGCCGCCCGAAAACAAGATCAAACCGTGATCAAACGTTTTTAGTCACTAAGGCCGCAAATCTGTCGAGGTCGACATTGCCACCGCTGACGATTACGCCCACCCGCTTGCCTTGCAGCTTAGATGCCATCTGTCGTGCGCCAGCAAAAGCGAGACAACCAGTAGGCTCCACCACCATTTTCATCCGGCTGGCAAAGAACTTCATGCCTTGCACCAACTCATCGTCGCTGACGGCCAGAATATCGCTGACAGTTTCGCGGATAATGGCAAAAGTCATGTCACCAAGGGCCTGTGTCTGGGCACCGTCCGCCAACGTCTTCGGCACGTCGATATGGACTATTTTGCCCGACCGGAACGACTGCTGACCATCATTTCCCGCCTCTGGTTCCACGCCGTAGACATCGCACCCCGGCGACAGGGCTTTCGCGGCCAATGCCGAACCTGCAAGCAGACCACCGCCGCCAAGACAAACGAACAGAGCATCAAGCGGACCCGTTTCCTCGATCAACTCCTTGGCCGCAGTTCCCTGCCCGGCGATGATATCAGGATGATTGAACGGTGGAATGAGGGTCAGTCCCCCCTCTTCTGCCAAACGCTTTGAGATCACATCGCGATCTTCTTCATAGCGGTTATAGGTGACAACCTTCGCGCCGTAACCTCGCGTAGCGTCAAGTTTCGCGCGCGGCGCATCCTCGGGCATGATGATCGTCGCATCGATACCAAGCATTTTTGCTGCAAGCGCGATTGCCTGGGCGTGGTTGCCGGATGAGAAAGCAAGTACGCCTCGAGCCTTTTGCTCATCTGTAAATCGGGACAGGGCATTGAAGGCGCCACGAAACTTGAAGGCACCGATCCGCTGGAAATTTTCGCATTTGAAAAAGAATTGGGCACCAGTTTCGTGGTCGATGGTGGACGATGTGAATACCGGTGTCTGGTGAGCATAGCCTTCGATCTGCTTTGCAGCAGAAACCACGTCATCATAAGTTGGAAGCTTGTTCATCATTTGCCCTTCACCTTTATTTCAGCATCGGCCACAAGCTCAAAATGAGCAGTAAAGCCATGATAAAATTGAAACATTTCAACCGAAAGGGATCGGAAAGCCAATTGCGCAGCAATGTGCCAAATCCTGCCCACACTGACACGCTTGGCAAATTCACGATCGCAAAGGCGACGCTGACCAGAAGCACCGCGACATAATAGTTGTCGTGGTTGGCATAGGTGGCAATTCCTGTAATCCCCATCACCCATGCTTTCGGATTGACCCATTGGAATGCCGCTGCCTGTAAGAAAGTCATTGGCTCGCTTTTATCCCAATGCTTGGCATCGCCAATGGAGCGCGACATCGCAATTTTCCAGGCGAGATAGAGCATATAGGCACCACCGGCAAACTTCAGCGCCACATAGAATGACGGCACCATCTCGATCAAAGCGCCGAGACCGAAACCAACCGCCAGCAGCAATACGAAGAAGCCCACGCCGATCCCCAACATATGCGGAATGGTGCGGCGGAAACCGAAGTTTACGCCCGAAGCTAGAAGCATCAGATTGTTTGGTCCCGGTGTAACGGACGAGACGAAGGCGAAGACAAGAAGCGCCAAAAAAACTTCAATGGACATAGGACGGCCTCGATTTATGGGGACAAATTAGCTCAATAAAAAACCGGCACAATCGAAACATTGTGCCGGTTTTCAACGATATTGTATCGGTTTTGATTGAAAGCTGTTACATACCTTCCGGCCCGCGATTCATGGCCGCGACACCCGTACGACAGGTCTCAACCAGACCGAGTGGCTTCATGATCGAGATGAACTGGTCGATCTTGGCGGTCTTTCCGGTGATCTCCAAGATGAAGTGGTCTGTTGTCGCGTCAACCACCTTGGCTTTGAACGCATCGGCCAGACGAAGCGTTTCAGCTCTCGCTTCACCTTTGCCAGCGACCTTGACCAGTGCGAGTTCACGCTCGACAGGACGATCGTGGCCGAGTTCAGAGGCGCGATGGCTCAAATCGACAACGCGATGAACTGGAACAATGCGGGCCAACTGGTGGCGGATCTGGTCGAGCACGTGCGGCGTGCCGCGCGTCACAATTGTAATGCGCGACAGATGCTTTTCATGTTCGGTTTCCGAAACCGTCAGGCTTTCAATGTTATAGCCGCGACCGGAGAAAAGACCGATCACGCGGGCAAGGACACCCGGTTCGTTGTCAACGAGTACAGCAAGCGTATGCGTTTCCGGCGTTTGCGTTTCGGCTGCGATGAAATAGGCCGATCCGGAAGCTAGGTTCTGTGCATTCATGATTTCATTCCTCCGGATCAGACGAGCGCGCGGCCCTTGGCATCTATGGCGTTAGCGACGGCTTCATCCGTAGCCTCGTCGGGCAACAGCATTTCGTTATGTGCCTTGCCCGACGGGATCATCGGGAAGCAATTGGCGAGATTTGCCACGCGGCAATCGAAGATCACCGGCTTGTCAATGTCGATCATCTCCTGAATGGCGTCATCGAGTTTACCTGGCTTTTCGCAGCGGATACCGTGCGCACCATAGGCTTCCGCCAGCTTCACGAAATCCGGCATTGCCTCGGTATAGGAGTGCGACAGGCGGTTGCCATGCAGGAGCTGCTGCCACTGGCGCACCATGCCCATGTACTGGTTGTTCAGGATGAAGATCTTGATCGGCGCATTATGCTGAATGGCAGCCGACATTTCCTGAATGCACATCTGGATTGAGGCGTCACCGGCGATATCGATAACCAGTGCGCCAGGGTGCGCGATCTGCACACCGAGTGCCGCCGGCAGGCCGTATCCCATGGTGCCCAGACCACCCGAGGTCAACCAGCGGTTTGGTTCCTCAAAGCCATAGAACTGCGCTGCCCACATCTGATGCTGGCCAACTTCCGTGGTGATATAGGTCTTCCTATCCTTGGTCAGCTCATAGAGCCGCTGAATTGCATATTGCGGCATGATGACGTCTTTATTCGGCGCATAGGCAAGTGAATTGCGAGAGCGCCAACGATCAATCTGCTCCCACCAGGCGCCGATTGCCTGCTTTTCCGGCTTCTTATCAGAGGCCCGGACCTGACGAACAATGTCTTCCAGAACATGGGCGACATCGCCAATGATCGGAACATCGACGCGAACGCTCTTGTTGATCGAAGATGGATCGATATCGATATGAATCTTCTTCGAATTCGGAGAAAATGCGTTCAGACGTCCGGTGATACGGTCATCGAAACGGGCGCCGACGCACAGCATGACATCGCAATCATGCATGGTCATGTTGGCTTCGTAAGTGCCATGCATACCAAGCATGCCGAGCCAGTTCTTGCCGGAAGCCGGATAAGCACCCAGGCCCATCAGCGTGGATGTGATCGGGAAATTGCTGATCTCGACCAGCTCGCGCAGCAGACGGGAAGCTGCCGGACCGGAATTGATCACGCCGCCGCCGGAATAGATGACGGGCTTCTTCGCATTGACGAGCAGACGAACGGCATCCGAAATTGCCTGCGCATTGCCGTCGAGAACCGGACGGTAGCTGGTGCGCGGCGCAGTTTCCGGTGGCGTATAAATGCCCTTGGCAAACTGGATGTCCTTTGGAATATCGACCACGACGGGACCGGGACGACCGGTGGATGCGACATGAAAGGCTTCGTGCAGGATGCGCGCCAGGTCGTTGACGTCCTTTACCAACCAGTTGTGCTTGGTGCAGGGGCGCGTGATACCGATCGTATCGCATTCCTGAAACGCGTCGGAGCCGATCAGCGTTGTCGGAACCTGACCGGAAATGCAAACCAGCGGGATGGAGTCCATCAGCGCATCCTGAAGCGGGGTGACCGCATTGGTCGCACCCGGACCGGACGTAACAAGCATCACGCCAACCTTGCCGGTCGACCGCGCATAGCCTTCCGCCGCATGTCCAGCGCCCTGCTCATGACGAACCAAAACGTGCTGAACCTTATCCTGCTGGAAAAGCTCGTCGTAGATCGGAAGCACGGCACCGCCGGGATAGCCGAAAATGCTCTCCACGCCCTGATCGATCAAAGCCTGAATGACCATCTCGGCACCGGTCATTTCACGTGGATTGCTTGCTTCCTGCGTTTCTGCGGCGTTTGCATCCGCCTCATGTTTACCTGCAGTCATTGTTCTCTTCCCGTCGTCTGCACTTCATTTCTGATTTTGGATAATAAAAAAGGCCCCCGAGGGAGCCTGTCTTTCGCGCATGGGAGCTTTCGCCGGATGGTTACACCATCCTGCCCATGCGCGCCCGTACCACAAGAATAATAAACGTGTTCATGGTGGCGGACACTAATAGCCGGATTTGGCGTCGTCAACGCATAAATACGTCGCCTGCGATATTTTCTTAGGCTCACCCGCCTCAAACGATAACTTTATTTCAACGGAAGGCTTCTATCATGGCGCGGAACCTCTTGTTGAAAGTCGGGGCAGAATGGGCGACATGAGCGAAATCGGGGACGGTTCTGACGCGCGAGGACAAGGCGAATATGTTCAGCGTAATCGTACGGAAGGCTATGTCATCCAGTGTGATGGCGAAGGTGCGGTCGTCTCGGCACTGTCAGGCCCTTCTTCGGCGGCATCCGACGATTATTGGGCCGTAGGCCAGCTCATATCCATTCAGACAGGCGACAATCGCGTCGTCGGCCTTATCCGCAACGTGCTTGTTCCGGGCGATATCTGGCTACGTGGCGGTGACAACACGCTGCATGTCCATATCGAGTTTCTGGGCGAGGTTCGTGTACAGCCGAACGGACAGACCGTATTCAATGGTGGCATTTCGCAGTTCCCCCATCCCGGCGCTATTGCTCATCGTATCCGGGCGACCGATCTCGCGACCATTTATGCGCAGGCCGGCCATAGCAACGTTTCAATCGGGACACTGACACAGGATGCAACGGTTCCCGCCTATATTTCGGTCGATGACCTTATCTCCCGACATTTCGCCATCGTCGGCACAACGGGTGTCGGCAAATCGAGCGCCGTCATGCTGCTCCTACGCCGCATCGTCGCCGAAAAGCCCAATCTGCGTGTGCTCATTCTTGATCCACACAATGAATTTGCGAGCGCTTTTCCCGATCTGGCGGTAGCAGTCGATCAGACAAATATCGAGCTGCCGTTCTGGATGCTACGGCTTGATGAATTCGCAGATGTGATCTTTCGTGGCCGCACGCCGGACCCGATGGAACTCGACATACTGCGCGATCTGGTCCAGCTTGCCCGCGAAAAAATGCACGGCATCGAAACGTCGGCCACGAAAACCTTGCGGCGGCAGTTGACCGACCGCCAGAGCGTCAGCGCGGACACGCCTGTCTCCTATCGCTTGGCTGACCTGCTAGCCCTCGTCGATGAGCGCATTGGTCTTCTCGATAGCAAAGCGGAGCGTCCCTATCTGCGCAGCCTCAAGGCTCGACTGGAATCGATCTCGTCCGATCCTCGCTTTCGCTTCATGTTCGCCGTAACTGGTGGCCCTGAAACAATGCGGCAAGCCATTGGCCGCATTTTCCGCATTCCGCAAAACGGAAAGCCGATCTGCACATTCCAGCTCGCAGGACTGCCATCCGAGGTTGTCAACGCGGTTGCCTCGGTCTTGTGTCGCCTGGCATTCGATATCGCTCTTTCAAGTGAGGGCAGTCTGCAAACACTCGTAATCTGCGAAGAAGCTCATCGGTATATTCCAACCGACCGCGATGCCGGTTTCTGGCCGACAAGACAAGCGATAGCGCGAATTGCGAAGGAAGGCCGAAAATACGGCTCCTATCTTGGGGTCATCAGCCAGCGTCCGGGCGAACTAGACCCTACAATTCTGTCCCAGTGCAATTCGATTTTTGCAATGCGGCTCGGCAACGAACGTGATCAGGAAATCATCAGGGGCGCCATTCGCGGGGGTGCCCAAAGCATGGCAGGTTTCCTGTCATCAATCGCTAACCGCGAGGCCATAGCGTTTGGCGAGGCCTTCTCGACACCGATGCGCCTTACATTCGAAACCATCCCGCCTCATCAGCTTCCAGGACGCAGCAAGAACGAAAGCGCTCTTTCCAGTTGGCGCAGTGACGACAAAATATCGCTCGACCGTATCGTCGAAAAACTGCGTGCTTTTGAAAGCACTTCGCAGGCTGAACCGGTGGACCAGATCGGAGACGAAGATAATCTGTGGGGCAGCCCGGTCTCCACCAGTCGCCGTGACCCAACGCCTATGGACGAAGCCTACCATCGCTCTTCTTCGTCGAAGCCGCAAACATCACTCAGCCTCGACACAAAACAGAGTATTGAGAAGATGGGCGAACTGGTGCGCAGCTTTCGCAAGGACCGCGAGCGCTAGTGTAATGAATCCAAAAATCATATCAGCCTGGAGCTAGGCGCAGACGCGATTTCGCCCCATGTTCTTCGCCGCATAGAGCATCTTATCGGCGCGACGATAGAGGTCTTTTGATGTCTCGCGTCGGTCCCATATCGCAAGACCGATACTGACGGTAACACCAAGCTTTTCATCGCCAAGGTCGATTTCGAGCGTCGATATGGCTTTGCGGACACGATTGGCGAGCTTGATCATCAATTCCGCATCCATATTCGGCGCAAGAACGGCAAATTCTTCACCACCAAGCCGGGCTACCACATCATGATATCGTGTATAGTCCTTGAGACACCGCGCCACCTCTTGCAGCACGATGTCGCCAATGTCGTGTCCATAGGTATCGTTGACGGTCTTGAAGTGATCGAGATCGATAATCATCAACCCGACAGGCCGCTGGATACGGTCGAACTGAACCAGATATTCCTTTAACGCCTCATCGAAATAACGTCTGTTCTGCATGCCGGTCAGGCTGTCCGTCAGTGCGGCATGTTCAAGACTTTGCGATCGTTCGGAAAGATCCTGCGTGATGACCTGCAGCTTGCCACGGTCCAGTGCATCGGTTCGTATTTGAGGGTAGATCAGGAACACCCCGCACGCGATAGTCGCAATCAGCACCCAGATCGTGACATAGCTCAACTGGTCGAGCGTCGAAACCAGTTCAGAAGCGCTCACGTCAAGTGGCAAGGTCTGCAATTGTCCGATGTCGACACGAGCCTGGTAAAGCAACAGCCCAATACCGAACATCAAAACAATCAGAATAAAAAATGCCCGCTCCGATTTATGAAACCGCATAGTCCGCGCCCGCCTCTCCTGTTCGAGAGAGTGCCAGCGAGTTATTTCAGTGTCGTTAATTGAGCGAGTGCATCGTCAGAATTTGCGTGTACCACCCAGCGATCATCAAGCTGGTTTCGAAACCAGGTCGACTGACGTTTTGCGTATTGTCGAGTGGCGATGACCGAACGTTCAACGGCTTCTTCCCGTGACATCGAGCCGCGCAGAAATGCTGTGATTTCACGCACGCCGATGGCTTTCATCGCAGGCAATGCCGGATCGAGATCAAGCGCCAGCAATGCCTTGACCTCGTCGATCGCGCCATTGTCCCACATTAGCGCAAATCGCCTCGCAATTCGTTCGGCAAGCCATGCCCGATCAGGTAGCAGCACAATTTTGCGCGCGCTATCGTCATCCACCAGCGCTCGCCCTTTAGTACGCTGCCACATGAGAAGCGACTTTCCGGTGCCTTCAAACACTTCCAGCGCCCGAACGATACGTTGACTGTCGAAGGGTTTGAGGGTTGCGGCCATATCCGGGTCGCGTTCACGAAGGATCTGGTGAAGAAGCTCCGGGCCGTCCGTCTCCATCCGGCCTCGCCAATAGGCGCGAGTATCGACCGGCACCGCCGGCATTTGTGACAGTCCGCCGAGCAGCGCCCTGAAATAAAGTCCGGTGCCACCAACAAAAATTGGCGTTCGGTTCTTCGTTGCAGGTTGCGACAACAGGTCGGTGACATCGTCCAGCCATCGTCCGGTTGAATAGGATATCGACGGCGCGACGTGCCCGTAGAGATGATGTTCTGCCGAAGCGAGATCGGCTTTGCCGGGCCGGGCAGTCAGAAGATCAAGAACATCATAAACCTGCATGGAATCGGTGTTTACAATGAAGCCGCCGGTCTCTTGAGCCATGCGAATGGCAAGTGCCGACTTGCCGCTGGCCGTCGGGCCAGCTATCAGGATTGCATTCGTGACCGCATCCTCACTCATCGCCGGAATTGCTCTCCATGTCTCAACAGGTTTCTCTCGTCGCCACTTTGATCGCCAACCCGGCCAAAGCCTCGCTTGCGTCAGCGCTTGGGATTAAAGCCTCAGCGGCAGTGAATGCAACCGGACTCTATTGGCTGGCCGACGACATTGCCTGCGACATTGCGCTTCCGTCGGGGATCGACAGTGAAGAAGCCGAAGCCCTGCTGCGTCGTTCGCTCGACGGCGCGCCGATCGATGTGGTGGTGCAGGAACAGGAGCGTCGACGCAAGAAAATTCTGATTGCCGACATGGATTCCACGATGATCCAGCAGGAGTGCATCGACGAACTGGCGGAAGAAGCCGGTCTGCGCGAGCATGTGGCTGCAATCACCGCACGCGCCATGAACGGTGAGATCGAGTTCGAACCGGCCTTGCGCGAGCGTGTGGCCTTGTTGAAAGGTCTCCCACTCAACGTAATCGACAAAGTCATTTCAACGCGCATCACACTGATGCCAGGTGGGCCGGAACTCGTTCGCACCATGCGTAAACATGGCGCTTACACGGCACTGGTATCCGGCGGCTTTACATCGTTCACTCAGCGCATCGCCGAGATGATAGGCTTCAACGAAGAGCGCGCAAACAGGTTAATCGACGATGGTATGCATCTGACCGGCCTGGTCACGGAACCAATTCTGGGCCGGGAAGCCAAGGTCGAGAAGCTCGTGGAAATTGCCGAGCGCCTTGGCCTCACGCCGGATGATGCAATTGCAGTGGGCGACGGAGCCAACGATCTCGGCATGATTCAACTCGCGGGAACCGGCGTTGCACTTCATGCAAAGCCAGCCGTGGCCGCACAGGCGCGAATGCGGGTTGACCATGGCGATCTGACCGCTCTTCTCTATATTCAGGGCTACCGAAAGACGGACTTCGTTCAATGATTATTCTGGAAACCGCGCGCCTCGTCATCCGCAACTGGGAGGATCGGGACCGCGATCTGTTCCACGTCATCAATTCCGATGAAGAAGTTATGCGTTTCTTTCCCTTTCGCAGGGACCGCTCGCAGTCAGACGAATTGTTCGACTCCGTACAGAAGATGATTTCTGAAACGGGCCTCGGTTTCTATGCGCTTGAAGAAAAAGAAGGCGGTCAGTGCATCGGCTTTGCAGGCCTCTCCCGCACCGACCTCGAGCCTCATTTACCGGACGGCACTGTTGAAATTGGCTGGCGGCTGGCAACACCTTTCTGGGGCAAAGGCTATGTAACCGAAGCAGGCAAAGCGATAGTGGAATACGCTTTCGGTACGCTGGGCCTCACCGAAGTCGTTTCCTTCGCCGTTCAGAATAACGACCGGTCTACAGCCGTCATGCAGCGTATCGGCATGACCCGGGATACAGCGAGCGATTTCGATCACCCGCGCGTGCCGGACGAAACTCCGCATTTGAAACGCCATGCGGTCTATCGTATTCAGGCAGCCTGACCGGCCACCCAGCCGGAAGACCAGGCCCACTGGAAATTATAGCCGCCCAGCCAGCCGGTTACATCGACCACCTCGCCGATGAAAAACAGGCCCGGAACGGATTTGGTTTCCATGGTTTTGGAATCGAGGTCGCGCGTGTCGACGCCTCCGAGCGTAACCTCGGCCGTGCGGTAACCTTCCGAACCAGCGGGCTTGATGCGCCAGTCATTTATCGCAGCCTCGACGCGGCGGAAAGTCTTGTCGGACATATCCGCCAGATGACCTGTCGCGCCCATATCCTCGGCTATGGTTTGCGCAAGCTTCCTTGGAAGATAAATGGCGAGTGCCGTCTGCAATGCCTGTTTGCCGTTTTGTTTGCGCTGCTCGCGCAATGCCTCGAAAATATCCATATCCGGCAGCATCGCGATGCGGATTTCTTCACCTTCCCGCCAGTAGGAAGAAATCTGCAAGATCGAAGGGCCACTGATACCGCGATGCGTAAAAAGCATTGCCTCGGCAAATTTCGTTTTGCCGCAGGCGACAACGGCATCGACGGCGACACCGGCCAGCGGTTTCAGCCGTTCCAGTGTATTGGGCTCAAACGTCAGCGGCACGAGCGCCGGCCGTGTTTCGACAATCCGCAATCCGAACTGCGTCGCGATATCGTAACCGAAACCTGTCGCCCCCATCTTGGGGATCGACTTCCCGCCACAGGCCACGACCAGTGATCGACAGTGGACAGGTCCATCCGACAGTTGAAGAGAAAAACCCTCTGCGGATTTTTCAACCGAACTGACACTACAGCCAAGCTTCAGTCGCGCACCATAGCGTTTCAGTTCGCCCAGCAGCATCTCGATTATCTGCAATGCCGAACCATCGCAGAAGAGCTGACCCAGCGTCTTCTCGTGATAGGCGACGCGGTGACGCTCAACGAGCGCGATGAAGTCGCGTTGCGTATAACGGCTCAGAGCGGAGATGCAGAAATGCGGGTTCTGTGAGAGATAGTTCTTCGGGCTTGCATGAAGATTGGTGAAGTTGCAGCGACCACCACCCGATATGCGGATTTTCTCACCAGCCGATTTTGCATGGTCCAAGACCAGCACGGAACGCCCGCGTTTGGCCGCCTCGACGGCACACATCATGCCTGCTGCACCGGCGCCTATGACCACGATATCAACTGTTTCCAATTCACCTTACTCCGAATGGCGCCGGTCCATAGCACACCGGTGACCTATGAAACAGAAGGCTTTGCCATTTCGGATAGCCAAACGGCGGACTACCCGAATCTGTTTGTGCAGTTCTAGCGTCAAGCCATTCAAACTACGAAGCAAAACGGCATTGCAGATTTCTCTACAATGCCGCTTCAGCAGTGTATTCAATTATGAATCAATTGATCCGGACAGTTACAAAACGCAATTCTCCCGAACGGGAAGCCAACATCAGAAGAGCATTCTTGCGCCCTTCGCGACGCAGCGCATCAATACGCTTTTTCACGTCCTCGGGTGTCTTCACAGTCACCTGTCCGATATCGACGATAACATCGCCGGTTTCGATACGTTTCTCACCTGCGGCTGAGCCGGGGGAAACATACAGGACCGCAACACCTTCCACATCTTCTGCAATGCCAAATTCTCCGCGAACATCGTCATTCAATTCGCTGAGCTTCATTCCAAGCACGCTCGGAGCGGCATCGCTTTTCTGTTCTTTTTTCTGTGTATCCGGCGTTTGTGTGCCTTCGTCACCGCCCTCGCCTTCAGGAAGTGGAGCCTGATCTTCCGCGGCAGCCTCGGTGCTCTTGTCATCCTCGACCAGACGTCCAAGCTTCACTTTAACAGTCTTCTCTTCGCCCTGACGAACCACAACGATCTCGACTTCCTTGCCGACAGGAGTTTCCGCGACCAGTCGAGGCAGATCGCGAGCCGTATCGACCGGCTTGCCCTCGTAGCGGATCACGACGTCACCGGCTTCAATAGCCTTGTTGTCAACGCCGGAGTTTTCGATCAGCCCGGCAATCAGCGCACCCTTGGCTTCCTTCAGTCCAAGACTCTGGGCTATATCCTCGGTTACCGGCTGGATGCGTACGCCGAGCCAGCCACGGCGAACCTCGCCGAACTCCTTGAGCTGGTCGATAACACCCACTGCCATTTCAGCAGGGATGGCAAAACCGATGCCGATAGAACCGCCCGATGGAGAAATGATCGCCGTGTTGATACCGATCACCTTGCCGTCCATGTCGAACAGCGGACCGCCGGAATTGCCCCTATTGATGGCCGCATCGGTCTGGATGAAGTCGTCATAAGGGCCGGAATTGATGTCGCGCTTGCGGGCCGAAATGATACCAGCCGTTACGGTTCCACCGAGCCCGAAGGGATTGCCGATTGCAAGCACCCAGTCGCCGATACGCGCTTTTTCCGAATTGCCGAACTGCACAGCTTTCAGCTTGTGCTTGGACGGATCGACCTTGAGGATTGCCAGATCGGTCTTGATGTCTTTTCCAACCAGTTCCGCTTTCAGCTTGGAACCATCGTTGAAATTGACTTCGATTTCGTCCGCATCGGCAATGACGTGATTGTTGGTGACGATGAAGCCCTTGTCGGCATCGATGACGAAGCCGGACCCCAGCGACTGGACCTTGCGCGATTCGTCGCCCTGCGCACCTTCCTTGCCACCGAAGAAGTCTTTGAAATATTCCTGGAATGGAGAGCCTTCGGGCACCTGCGGCATTGGAACCGCGCCGTCACCTTCACCGTCTTCCTTGACGGTTTGCGAGGTCGATATGTTCACGACCGCATCAAGCAGTCCTTCGGCCAGATCGGCAACTGAAGCCGGCCCCTGAGCCGCGATTGCCGGAGGCGTTCCTACCGAAAGAGTGCCAGCGACGGTCATCGCTCCCAATGCCACGGTTGCGAAAAGAGTGCGAACAAATCCCGCCTTTGGTGCAATTGCCATGAAGCCCTGCTCCGTTCCTGTCTGCTTGCAGTCGTTTGATTAGCGATAAGTCGCTGCAAAATACGGCCTGTTTACGGCCCCGCATAGACTACAAACAATAAATAACAGAAGGAAAGCGGCTTATCCCCTGGCAAGCCAGACAATACCAACGCCGATTGCAAGCGCCGCAATCCCGGCGATGCGTAACATATTTTCAGGCGTTTCGCTTGCTTCACGGGCAAGTTTCTTCGCCAAAAAAGGAAAGCCGCCGTAGAGCAGCCCTTCGAGAACGAAGAGAAGACCTACGGCGGCTAGAAAATCGCTCATGAGCGTTTGACCCGGTTTACTGGGCAGGGGTTGCCAGCTTGCCGCCAGCATCACGGAAGAACTTGAAGAACTCCGAGTCCGGCGAAAGAACCAGCGTTGTATCCGGTGTTTCAAGCGCTTCACGATAAGCGGACATCGAACGATAGAAGGCAAAGAAACCAGGATCCTTGCCTGCAGACCCTGCGAAGATTTCACTGCGCTGGGCATCGCCTTCACCGCGAAGGATTTCCGATTCCTTTCGCGCTTCGGCGATCGTTTCCACGACCTGACGATCAGCGACAGCACGAATACGCTGGGCAGCTTCACGACCACGCGCGCGTAGGCGCTCCGCTTCGGCGAGGCGCTCTGCCTTCATGCGGTCATAGGTCTGCTGCGAAACTTCAGCCGTCAAGTCTGTACGACGAATACGCACATCGGCAATGGTAAGGCCGAGCGACGTTGCGTCCGGGCGAAGCTGGTCACGAACTTCGCGCATCATGTCGCCGCGCTCTTCCGAAAGTGCCGCTTCAAAACCACGCTGGCCGTAAACGCTACGCAACGCAGCATCGAGACGGGTACGCAGACGCTGTTCGGCAAGCAGTGTGCTGCCCGAAACGGTTTCACGGAACTTGCGGGCATCGGTGATGCGATAGACGAGAAACGCATCGACGTCATAGAACTTGCCGCCCGAAACCTGAACACGAATATCGTCCAGATCGAAGCGCAGCAGGCGATCATCGATCAACTGCACCGTGTCTGCGTCAAGAAACCCGAAAGGCAGCTTGAAGTAGATGCCCGGTTCCGTCTTCACATCAACGATCTGACCGAAGCGAAGCACGATGGCCTGCTGACGCTCGGAAACGATGAACGTGGCGGAGTAGATCAGGAAAACGATGACGGCGATGATACCGCCAATGATTGGAAGCCTGTTCTGGGCCATTACTGGGCACCTCCGCTCGGGGTCGTCGTGGTCGCATTCACACCGGGGCGTGGCTGCTGGCGCATGAGTTCGTTCAGCGGCAGATAAGGCACGACATCCTTTCCAGGTTCGACAATAACTTTCTTGGTGCTCTTCAGCACCTGTTCCATCGTTTCGAGGAAGAGACGGTTACGCGTCACTTCCGGCGCCTTCTGGTATTCACCGAGAACCGAGCTGAAACGCTGCGCCTCACCTTCCGCGTCCTGAACAACACGGTTCTTGTAAGCGGCTGCTTCTTCACGAAGCTGGGCTGCTTCACCGCGGGCCTGACCAAGCTTCTGGTTCGAATACTGGTTTGATTCTTCTACGAAACGGTCTTCGTCCTGTTCGGCACGCTGAACTTCATCGAAGGCATCAGCCACTTCACGCGGCGGCGCGGCATCTTCGATGGATACGGCGTTGACCTGGATACCCGCCTTGTAGGTGTCCAGCGTCTGCTGAACGATATCGCGTACGCTCGCTGCAATGGCCGAACGGTTGTCGCGGAAAACGTCCTGAGCCGGACGACGACCGACGATTTCGCGGATCGCGCTTTCAGAAACCTGCTGCACCATCGCATCAGGGCTATCAACGTTGAAAAGATAAGCCTGCGGGTCCGATACACGGTAAAGAACCGAGAACTGAACGTTGACGATGTTCTGGTCGCCCGTCAGCATGAGGCCCTGCGTTGCACTTCGGTTGCCCTGCCCACCAATATTGATCTGCTTTTCGACGATCTGCGCCTTCTCATAGGTTTCGATCGGCCACCAATGGAAATGCAGGCCTGGTTCGGACACTTCATCCTTCGGCTTACCAAAGCGCAATTCAACGGCGAGTTCGTCGGGCTGCACGGTGTAGATCGACTGATAAAGCCAAAAACCCAAAACTGCTGCGCCGATAAGGAAAAGAACGCCGCGATTGCTACCGCCCTTGCCACCACCACCGGGGAAGACCTGCTTCAGACGATCTTGTCCTTTACGCAGAATATCTTCGAGATCAGGTGGTGTGTTCTGGCCGCCGCCACGCGGGCCCTTCGGTCCTTGTCCCCAAGGGCCGCCATTATTGTTGTTATTGTTATTATCGCCGCCGCCGCCCCATGGACCGCCGCCACCATTCTGATTACTCCAGGGCATCCTCACCTCTCGTCCGGGTGACGGGAAAGCGAGTTACCCACTCCCGTCATCAACTAATGTTTCCGTTTTATAGGCATCGCGAGGTCCGCTTTCAACGCGAAGACGTCAAAATTCGTGAACTACGCTTTACACAGCACGTTTTTCGTACACGAAATAACGTGTTGGATGGCTATCCTTCTCTCCGGCGGACACATCCTCCTGCGAAACGACGCACCACAGTTGCGGATCGATTTCTGGAAAGAGCGTGTCTCCGTCGATCTCGGCTAGAACACGGGTCAGGTGAATGCGGTCCGCGAGAGGCAAAGCCTGCGCATAAATCTTCCCGCCGCCTATGATGCAAACTTCCCCGACACCCATGTCAGCAGCCAGTTTTCGCCCGAGCGCTATCGCCTCATCGAGAGAACCGACAATACCTGCACCTTCAATCTGAAATCCGTTGTCCCTCGTCACCACAATGTTGGGCCGTCCCGGCAAGGGCCGCCCGATGGATTCCCAGGTCCGTCGACCCATGATAACCGGCTTGCCGAGCGTCAGTGCCTTGAAGCGCTTGAGATCGGTTGAAAGCCGCCACGGCATGTCATTGTCACGTCCGATGACGCCATTTTCGGCGGCGGCGACAATAATCGAAACTATCGGCCTATTTGCGGACATGACGTACCTCAGACCGCAATCGGCGCTTTGATCGTCGGATCGGCTTCATATCCTTCAAGCTGAAAATCCTCGAAACGGAAGGCAAAAAGGTCCTTCACGTCCGGATTGATCCTCATCGTCGGCAATTTCTTTGGCGTGCGGCTCAGTTGCAGGCGCGCCTGGTCGAAATGATTGGCGTAAATATGCGCATCACCAAGCGTGTGCACGAACTCTCCCGGCTTCAGACCCGCAACTTGCGCGATCATCATCGTCAACAATGCATAGGACGCAATATTGAACGGCACGCCCAGGAAAATATCCGCAGAACGCTGATAGAGCTGGCAGGAGAGTTTGCCGTCGGCGACATAGAACTGGAAAAGACAGTGGCATGGCGGCAAAGCCATTTCGTCGACCAATGCGGGGTTCCAGGCCGACACGATCAGACGCCGCGAATTGGGATTTCCATGCAGCATCTTCAGGAGATTCGCGATCTGATCGATATGGCGGCCATCCGGCGCCGGCCATGAGCGCCACTGATAGCCGTAAACCGGACCAAGGTCGCCATTATCATCCGCCCATTCGTCCCAGATCGAGACGCCATTCTCCTTCAGATAGGCGATATTCGTGTCGCCTTTCAGGAACCAGAGCAGTTCATAGATGATCGAGCGAAGGTGCAGCTTCTTGGTCGTCAGAACCGGGAAGCCCGCTTCGAGATTGAAGCGCATCTGGTATCCGAAAACCGACCGCGTACCTGTACCCGTACGATCGCCACGGTCGACGCCGTTATCGAGCACATGTTGAAGAAGATTGAGATAGGTACGCATGGCGATGATCCAGAACCGATTCGTTTCGAGTCCACTATAAAGAAAAACCCCGGTGTGAGGGCACCGGGGCTTCGGATTCAGAAAATCGCTGTGGATCAGAGGCCGCCGAGTTTTCCGAGCTGTTTGGCGACCAGATAATAGAAGGTGACGCGATTCTTGTTGCGATCGCCCTTCATGACTTCAGCAACATGCGCAACCACCTCATCGCCCTTGGCTTCGTCGTCGATGCCGAGTTTCTTGGCAACCCAGTTGGTGCGGACGCGCTTCAATTCTTCCGGGTCCGTTGCCGAAACGAGCGAGGAATCGCGATTGCGCAGCGCAATGCCCAGATGCTTGACGATCTTGTCGACTACAGCTTCATCGGCACCGGCATCGTAGCGACGGACATCCGCGAGATATTCACTCATATATCCACTCTCCTTCGAATGGGGTACAGCACCCCGTTTCAGCCACGGAATCCGGCTATACAAGAATTTACTTGCCGGCCCCGATATGTTGCGAGGATTGACCAGCAAATGCAGGCTGTCAATGAAAAATGAACGCAAGGGCTGGTTGTCGAGGCCCGCAGGCAAAACCCGTTAAAAACTGTGCACCCTCTTCCAATCACGATCAACCGCGCCTATATACGGCGTGTCGGCGCAAGCTGACTATGGTGATAAACGGACGGTGTAATAAACCTATTGGACCCGGGGGCGGTACCCGGCGCCTCCACCAGAATACAGATCAATCAGGCGGTTTGTATTGTGGCGGGGGCGAAATAGGATCGACAAGGGTGTAAAGATCGCTCTTTTACTCGGCATGATACCACCGTTATCGGGTCAATTGAGTAGTTGCAAATGACAACAAAGCTCAGGGTTATGCTCTCGCTGCCTAATGGCGGTGCGGGAAACCCACTCTAAAGTCCTTAGGGTTAGCCCCTTAAGGCGGGGTTCGGAGGCACCTGGCAACAGAAGCCTCCACTTTCCCTTTCCCAAAGCCTATGCAGCGGCAGCTTCCGTATCCAGTTCGCTCGCCTTGCGCGAAAGAACGATCTGCGTCAGCACGAAGGCCGTCAGCGCACAACCGGCAATCCCTCCGGTCATCGGCAGAGCCGTTCCATCAAAGAATGAACCGGTTACACCAATCGCCACGCCGCCAATCACAAAATGCAGCGTCCCCATCAGCGCAGAAGCGGTTCCTGCAATCTCCCCGTGATCTTCGAGAGCGAGCACCGCCGTTGTCGGGATGACGAGCCCCAAGAAGCCATATCCCACGAACAGGAACCCCGCGATCAGCCATAGCGACTGATGCCCCATGAGCGCGGCTGCGAACATGGCGAGCATTGCCGCTGCAAATCCCGAAACCGCAAATCGCATGACACGACGAAGTCCGAAGCGCGATCCAAGCCACCCATTCAGTTGTGAAACACCGAAGAACGACACCGCATTGGCCGAAAAGGCCATCGCATACTGCGTCGGCGTCAGCCCATAATGGTCGATCAGCACGAACGACGAATTAGCGAGATAGACAAAGAAGGAAGCGATCCCAAAGCCGCCGACGGAAACCAGCCCGAGGAAATAACGATCCTTCAGCAGGCGACCGTAGCCGCGCAAAGCGGTACCGAGATTACTTTCAAGGCGTGCTTCGGCCGTCCGCGTTTCTTTCTGCGCCGTCGCAACCAGCACTATTCCGATCGCAGCAGCGACCAGAACGGCCCAGAAAACACCGCGCCAACCGAAGAAGCTGATGATGATCGAGCCGGTTAACGGTGCCAGGATCGGTGAAATGGAGAAGACGAGCATCAAAAGCGACATAAGACGCGCCGCTTCGACACCTGTGTGAAGGTCGCGCACAACAGCGCGCGGAATAACCATGCCTGCAGCAGCCCCTAGCCCCTGCACGAAACGGAACAACACCAGCACGTCTATATCCGTCGCCAGAGCAGAACCGATGCTGCCGATACCGAACAGCACCAGACCGCCATAAAGCGGGAGTTTACGCCCGACCATGTCGGACAGCGGCCCGCAGAAAAGCTGTGCAACCGCGAGAGCAATGAAAAAGGCCAGAAGACTCATCTGCACGGCACCCGTTTCCGCATGCAAATCGGCGGCTATGGTGGGCAGAGCTGGCAGATACATATCGATCGCAAATGGGCCAATGGCGGAAAGAAGGCCAAGAACAATGGCATTGCGCACAAGACTGGAAGCCATGGGGGACGCGCTTTCATCAATGTTTCGTGAGATTCCCGCACCGATTTCGGGTCTCCGGTTTTGCTTGGGAGGATGGCGCCATCGGGCTCGCAAAATCGGCACAGGACAGGTAAATATTTGTATTCACTACCAGTTTTCTTTTCACCTTGATGATATCGACCCGTTTCTCAATATGGCCGACACTCGAAAAATCAGTAGCGAAAAGCATTCTATACGCAACGTCAAAACAGTTTTGACACTAATGTCAAATTAGACACCATTGTCCAAAACGTCAAGCTATCTTATGTTGGGGTTATGAAGCCTACTGACATATTTGACATGGCCGTCCTGCCCGAGAAGCGCGCCGTATCCGAAAAGGGCCTGAATTCCGCGGCGGTAAAGCCCGGACAGTGCATGAAGCGCGACTTTATTTTGTGCTCTGCGGCGCGCGTTTTCAATCGCGACGGGTTTCAAGGCGCGAGCATAGACCTCATTGCCAGCGAAGCGGGCGTGTCGCGTCAGACGATCTATAATCACTATCGCGACAAGGAAGCGTTGCTTGCCGCCGTCGTCGAGGATGCGCTCGCACGCATGAATGCGAGCCTGTTCGCGGTTCTGGCCACCTTCCCCCAGACTGGGGAAAATCTGGAGCAGGATCTCGTGGCTTTTTCCATCCGCATGAGCCGGAACTGCATATACGATCCGTCCGGTGCGTTCCTACGCAAGATCATGCAGGCCAACGAGACCAACCTGCCGCTTGCAGCCAGTATCTGCAATACGAAAGGCCCGGCACAGGCTATCCCTGCTATAGCTGCGCGTCTGGCTCGCCTTGCAATGGACGGCCATCTGCGCATTGATGACCCGGATCTGGCGGCACGCCATTTCATGGCGCTGATCAATGCCGATACGCACTACCACATGCTCACCGGCCAAGGCATAGATGACGCAATCATCGAGAAAAGCGCCGTTAATGGGGTGCGCACGTTTCTGATGGCTTTCGGATGCAGATAGAGTAACGCCCATTTGTTGCGCTCAAAAGTTGCGTATCTTTCTATCATAGATACCGCCTGTCGCAATTTCAGGTCATATATCATCAGTTCCTGCGAGAACGAACTTGACATCGACCTCCGAATCCGTGGGATAAGCAAACCATGGTACAGGACCTAATCCGTTACGATATTCTCGCTCAGGAAGCCCTACGCGGCGTCATTCGCAAGGTACTTGCGGAGGTGGCCAAGGCTGGCTTGCCAGGTAACCATCATTTTTTCATCACGTTCCTGACAGGAGCGCCCGGTGTGCGGATTTCCTCGCGCCTGAAGGAAAAATATCCCGAGCAGATGACTATTGTTTTACAGCATCAGTTCTGGGACATGCTTGTCACGGACCAATTGTTCGAAGTTGGCCTATCCTTCGGCGACATCCCCGAAAAGCTGACGGTTCCTTTTTCGGCAGTCCGCGGCTTTTATGACCCTTCGGTAAATTTCGAACTCGAGTTCGATGTCGCGGTCGCACAGCCGGAAAGCGACAATGACGAAGGCGGCAATGTTGCCCCCATCGAAATTGTCCCGACAGATGCGCCAGTCGAAAAGGCAGAAAAGCCCAAATCGAAGTCACGCAAGACTGCTGCCGAAAAAGAAGCCGCTGCATCCAAGGACAGCAATGCAGATGACGGTGCAGATAAGGACGGCAAGCCTACGGCTGATGTTGTTTCGCTGGATGCCTTCCGCAAGAAGTAATCCTGCACCTGCCATCTCTGCCCCACGAATCTGCCAAATTTCCCGCTGGTTATGCTGTCCTGTTTGACAGGACAGTTCATCTCACTGTTGATTGCAATCAATGGTGAAAAATAAACAGACGTTTTATACTCTGTCCTGACGGCAACCAGTTCAGGAATGAGTTCAATGATTCGTGCAATTGCTCAGGCAGTGTTGTGGATAAGCGGCATCGTAGCTGCTTTCTTTGTGGCAAAAGACGAACCCAACTTTCCTCTTCTGCAGATGACGGTGGGGCTCATACTCCTCATCCTGGTGTCCTTGGCCATCTGGTGGTTCACCAATCCAAAGGACCCGCAGAAATAGTACCAGCCCATTACGAACTTGCGAGACCGAGCCGAAACGCGGTAATTTTTCCAAAACCCTCAACATTTCCGCGTGGTTCCATGAGCGACATCGTCAATCTCAGGCAATTCAAGAAGCAGAAAGCCCGCACTGAAAAAGAAAAGCAGGCTGATCAGAACCGCATTCAATTCGGTCGAACGAAGACTGAAAAAGCTTTCGCTCGCACGGAAGCGACGAAAGCGGAGCGGTTTCTGGACCAGAACCGTTTGGAAAAAAGCGACAAGCCGGACGAGGAAAAGTAACCGTGTCGGGTCCGCTACGCAAACATTCCGTCAGTATTCGTGGGCATGCGACCAGCTATACGCTTGAAGACCCATTCTTCGAATTGATCGAAGAAATCGCGGCCACACGAGAGCTTTCCGTTGCGGCCCTGATTGCAGAAATCGACAGCGAGCGTGACAGATCGATCAACCTGTCGTCCGCGCTCAGACTCCACGTTCTCGACTGGCTTAAATCCAGAGTAACTCACGGCTGAGGCACAGGAACCGCTGGTGTCTGCTCCAGACTCTTCAGAAACTCGTTCAAAGATTGCCCACCCTCCGGCGATGCCAGGGGATCTTTCGACCCGCCCGCCGGTCCCTCTTGTGGCTTCTCTGCTTCAAGCCGCTGAGCTTCCTCGGCGGTTTTCCGAGCCACTTCGCGCGCACTAGCCTCAGCACGGCGTCGCGCCTCTTCCTCACGTTGCGAACGGTCCCGTTCCGCTTCATCCGCTTCGAAAAGCCCAAGCTGGCGACGAAGACGCTGTTTCTCCATGAGGCTCGCCTGCATGGATTCAACGCGTTCCTGTTCGCGCTCAAGCGCACGTTGAGTCAGGAACTGAACCAAAGGCTGTCGGTCGAATTTCACCTCGGGTGCGCTGTAGCTGCCACCAAGCGAAATGGCCACCTGCGGAGCGATGCCAGTGTCAGCGCCGTCGCTATTCCGGAACGTCAAGGTGCCGTTTCCGCCGATACCAAGCGTCGACAGATCGAATTGCAAATCACTGAGAAGCGCAGCATTTCCGTCATTCAGATTGGTTGCCGCCATGCGTGCGACGCCGCCACTAACTGTAAAATCGAACCGTGCATTACCTGGCGCGAATACGCCTTGCCCCGTAGCCTTGTCGGCAATACCGACAAATTGCTTGGAAGCCAGCTTGTCGGATCCGGAGGACTGATCCCCCATCATATCGGCGGCTCCGATCATTGCAGGTAATGCCGCTCCGTCCAGACCGTTAACGGTAAAATTCTCCACGTCAAAACTTGCCGTTCCCGCAAGCGAACCGATCAACGCTGCAACGCTCTCGCCACTGCCGTTCAAATTCACGGCAGCTTTCACCACGCCACCCAGCGGAGCAGCACCATCCTCCAGACGATAGAAATCCTTGAGGTTCGCGCCACTCCACTTGATCTCTGTCGAGAGGAGAGCGTTTTTGTCGCTGTTGCTCAGAGAAACATTGCCGACGAGATACCCGCCCGCCCAATTACCGGTCAACTCGTTCAACTGAAGACCGTCCATGGTCTTCTGGAGCCGTGTGGAAAACTCCGTGGCAGTTCCGAACCCATCCATATGAGCCCGGGCCACGTTGAGTTTCATATCCAGCAGCAGTGGTAATGAAGGTCGAACCGCGAATGCACCGCGTGGCCAGATGGTCTTTGCGGTGGGTTTTGCCGGCTCGAATGCATCCTGCCCCAGCATGATTGCTGCAAGGCTATCGACCTCGAGCGTGGCAAGCTTTGCTTCACCCTTCAACTGTGGCAAGCCACTATCGGCAAAATTGGCCTCCAGTCGCGCTGAAACATCTTCTCCATCCAGCTTTCCGGCCAGATTGGGAAAACGTAAAATACCCTTTGCAAACTGGAAATCGCTGGTCAGATCCGCCGAAAGTCCTTCGCCGAAACCAGGCAACGCGAAACCGGCTGTCGCGATGAACGGTTGCAGATCGGCAGACTTCAACTGTGCCTTGCCGCTGGCAGCTATATCGCCGCCGACCAGCGAAATCACGCCATCGGCGGCGGCCGAGCCATCAGGTGCCGCAAGCTTGAGCTGAGTCCGCATACCTGCACTCGGCGCGCCCTGCATGTTCAGATCGGCAGTAAGCTCGCCAGCAAGCCCCAGGGGCAATGTGGGCAAGCCTATCAGTGCAAGCACAGCTTCGCCTTGATCCGACGTTGCAGTACCATTCAACTGCATCTGCAACGGCTCGCTCTCGCCCTCACCCCCGCTCGCTGTCCCCGAAAGATCCAGTTTCATACCACCTGTTTTTCCGGTGACGCTGAACGAAAACTCTCCAACACCGGGAACGTTTTTGGTCTTTACTTCAGCAGGCCGTGCGCTCTTGCCCTTGGATGCCGTGCTTTTCGCGGGTGCCTTGTCGGCCTTCGGCACGGACGGCGCCACCGCATTGGCGATGACATTGATTTCGCTATCTTCGAACAGCCCTGGAAAATTCGCCGCCCGCATCGAAAGCGCATGAAACAGCGGTAGCTGAGGATACCGATTAGCCATCAGGGAAAGGAAGCGCGAAAGATCACCGGACAGGATCGTCGCATCGAGCGAACCGGAGGGCGTATTGACGAAAGGTTCATACGTGCCTGTTGCAGTCAACGTGGTGCCCGCAACATCACCGACCAGAAGCCGGTCGAAATCGAAGCGACCGTCGTGCAGCCTGAGCGCCATATCGACATTACCGGCTTCCATGTCCTGATATCGGACGGGACCGGCCTTGAACGCCAAGTTCAGCGACTGGCCATCGAGAAACCCTAGCCCCTCACCCCCTGAGAAAAAGGTGATAAAGGCTTGCAGGGCCTCGCTTTCCACCGTGCCGCCATTAAGCGCGAGCGTAAGTGCAGGTTGGGCCAAACCCTTTGCCTCGCGAACAAACGATCCTTTGAGTGACGTTTGCCCCAACGCGATTTCGAGATTATCGATCCGCTGCATCCCATCGCGAAGATCCACGTGTCCGGAAAATCCCGCACCTTCAAGTTTGCGCACGGAATCATCAACAGTCTCGTTGAGCCAGCTTGCCAGGCCGGACGGCTGGCGCGAGGCGACGAGTATGTCTCCCTTAAAGCCGAAATCCTTTCCAACGGAGAGCGTCCCTTTGGCTTCGACCTTGGTCCGACCAGGAAGATCGGCAGCGAACTGACGAATATTCCAATTGTTTCCGTCCGGCTCAGCGCTCACTGTAACCGAACGTATCGTCGTGCCCCCTGCAATAACTGCAGGCAGGCGCAGATCCACATTGCCAGGTATGCTCGGAATAGGAAGCTGTTCAAGAACCCGACGCGCTATCGCAATGCGATCCGGGACGGGCATCGCAGAACCGGATTGCTCTTCGCTGACAGCTTCATTCGGCCCCCAGAACAACTGCTGCCCGTCGGCGCTGACCTCGAAACGCGGCTTGTCGCCATAATCGATGAATGCCTTCCCATTCACCACATATGGATTGTCAGTCGGTCCCTGCTCCATGCGGAATTCACTGGCATCGAAGCGACTGCGATCCGCCTTGAACTTTCCGCTTACGCGCACGCCACTGAAAAATGGCGTTTCTGTCGGTATTTTCTGGTCTTTCCCGGCTTTGGCAACCATATCGGAAGAGCGAAGCGAAAAATCACCGGCATAATCGAGCCGCCCGTCAGTGACGGTCACATCGCCATCCGTCTCGAAAGTAGCTGGGATTGCATCCGGCGAAATGCGTGCACGCACGCGCAGCGAACCGTCCGGCTTTGCCTCGCCGCTCGAAAGATCGATCGCCAGCTTTTCACCCTGAAGAACGAGACTTCCGTTTGCCTGCCACGGGCCTGCAAGACTGTTTGCGGAAATCACGGCGTTGAGTTCCGTTGCTGTATGACTGCGACCGCTTGCTTCTTCGCGAAGGGTAATTGTTCCGTCGCTGACGGAAAGCCGTTCCAGCTTGATTTTCGTCGGATCGAGCGGCGTCGACGGGCGAATTGCCCAATCAACCTTGCCACTTTTGTCGAGAGAAATTGTAGCGCGGGGACGATCCACGCGCATATCGAAAATCAGAAGCTGGCCGCGCAGAAACGGCATCAGTTCTGCATCCATCGAAAACGTATCGACCGTCATCACCGGATGAGCCCCATCGGCACCAACGCGCACATCGGAAAATGCTACGGAGGGAAATGGCAAAAGCCGCGCGCTGACATCACCGGCGACCTTGACAGGGCGCCCCAAAACGCGGCTCGCCTCGCGCTCGAAATCGGCACGATAGCCGCTCCAGTCAACAAAAGGCGGCACGACAAGTGCTGCCGTCAACAGCAACACGAGAAGCCCGCCGACGATGACGAATATGCGGCCCAAGAACCAGCTCCGGTCAAACAGATTGCAAGTTAGCGCGAAACAAAGAGTGAATCACGCTGTCTTTATCTGCGCAACATAACGGCATCGATCCGGCGACAACAAGGCAAATTGCATCGCAGCCACATCGATATGCACGCCTGCCTGAATCAAACTCTTGGCAAACCCGTCCAAACGGCTGATTTGAATCACGAAATCAGTATTTTGCCGGGGTTCATGATGTTATCGGGATCGAGTGCGTTCTTGATGGCACGCATGTAATCCGTGGCTTCACCCAGCTCCATGGCCAGATACTTCATCTTGCCCTGCCCGATGCCATGTTCGCCGGTGCAGGTTCCCTCCATGGCAATGGCGCGCTTGGCCAGCCGATCCATGAAAGCCTCCGCACGCTCCATCTCGCTCACATCATCCGTGTCGAGAAGCAGGAGAAGATGGAAATTTCCATCCCCCACATGGCCGACAATCGGTGCGATCAGGCCGGTTTCGGCCAGATCCTTTTCCGTCTCGCCAATACAATCGGCCAGGCGCGAAATAGGCACGCAGACATCGGTGGAAACGCCCTTGCAACCGGGCCTTAGCAGGAAGGAGGCGAGATAGGCGTCGTGACGCGCCCGCCAGAGCCGGTCACGCTCCTCGGCATCGTGCGTCCACTGGAAATCGCCCCCACCATTGCCTGCAGCAATTTCCCCAAACAGTTCCGCCTGTTCGGCAACGCCACTTTCCGTGCCGTGGAACTCGACGAACAGATAAGGCTGCGCCTCGTAAGGCAGTTTGGAATGGAGGATCAGCGCCTGCATCTGAAGCGTGTTCACAAGCTCAATACGCGCAACAGGAATGCCCATCTGGATGGTTTCGATCACCGTACGGCAAGCCGAATCCACGTCCGGGAAAGGACAGATACCGCCGGAAATCGCCTGCGGAATTCCCTGCAGTTTCAACGTCAGCTCGGTAATGATGCCAAGTGTTCCCTCTGCTCCGACAAGCAGCCTCGTGAGATCGTAACCCGCAGCCGTCTTCTTCACACGCTTGGAAGTCTCGATCAGCCGCCCATCGGGCATCACAGCTTTCAGCGCCAGCACATTCTCGCGCATGGTCCCATAACGCACCGCATTCGTGCCGGACGCACGCGTGGAAGCCATACCACCGAGCGTGGCATTGGCACCCGGATCGATCGGAAAGAACAGTCCGGTATCGCGCAGATACTCGTTCAGTTCCCGGCGTGTGATGCCGGGCTCCACCACACAATCAAGATCTTCCGCATGCACGGCAATCACCCTGTTCATGCGCGTGAGGTCAAGAGATACACCACCGGCGGGTGCATTGACCTGCCCTTCGAGTGATGAACCGGCACCAAAGGCGATGACAGGAACACGATGTTCGGCACAGATGCGGACAACGTCCTGCACCTCCTGCGCAGTCTCGGCAAAAATGACGATGTCTGGCGCCTGTGTCGGCACATAGGTCGTCGTGTGGCCGTGCTGTTCGCGGATAGCCTGACCGGTCTGCGCACGCTCACCGAAACGCTGCTTGAGAACACCCACTGCTGCTGCAATACCGTTCTCATTGCGTGCAAGCGCGACAACATTCTCAAGCGACATCGTTCATTCTCCGAAATTCATATTCAAACGGCAAGCAATGCCAGCGCAACAGGATCCTGTCCAAGATGCTCGGCAACGGCCCGGATAACCAGATTATGGTCTTCGCGCTGCGGCAGCCCCGATACGATTACGGCGCCGATCACACCTGCCCCGGCAACGCGGATCGGAAATCCGCCGCCCGCCAGCGCGTAGTCCTCAACATTCAACGCCTTATGGGGAGCGAACATGCGGTCGTCGCGATTCTGTTCCAGAACAAGACGATAAGTTGAGGTGTGAAAGCGGCGCACGACATTGAACTTGCGACGTAGCCATTCCTGATTATCCACAGTGCTTCCAGCAGTCGTCGCATAAAACAACTGCCGGTCCCACAGTGAGATTTCGATGGCGATGCCGAGCTTTTCCTTCACGGCGATGTCGCGAATACGATGACCGAGTGCAAATGCTTCGTTCTCGTCAAACGACGAAAAAATAAGCGCCTGTTCCTGTCGGATGATCTGCGCAATCGCCTGCTTGTTGTCGTCGCCCTGTGCCATTTTCTGCATTTCCCCGATGACTTGAACGAAATCTGTGTGTTCCTTGTGCGCTTTCGATCACGCGATTGCAATGAGGGTTATCCGCCATCAAACTTGATTGATCGGACGCAAGCGGCTAGTGGGAGCCTTATGGTTCAGAACCCCAATATAGATGTGCCTCTGAAAGGCGATCAAATACCGGAATTTGTCGAGACCGCCGTGTTCAAGCGCGACGTGTTTTCAGAAACGCATGCTGGCTATTTCACAGGCGACCCCGATACCCGCATCATCCGTCGCGTCGTGAGCGCTGCTCCCTGGTGGTCGAGACCGCTCGCGTGGATACTGGCCCGGCGAGAAATCCGCGGCCTCAAGACAGTGCGCGGCATTGAAGGTGTCCCGCAGCTCCTCGCCACCGACAAGGATGGACTGTATCGATCCTGGACGGAGGGAACACCGCTGCATCTTGCGCGCCCCTCCGATCCGAAATGGTATCGCACCGCGCACCGTATCCTGCGCGACATGCGCCGCCTTGGCGTTACCCACAACGATCTTGCCAAGCCGCAGAACTGGCTGATGACGCCCGAAGGCGAAGCGGCAGTCATCGATTTCCAGCTTGCAAGCGTTCATCGTCGTCGTGGCGCCCTCTATCGACTGATGGCCTATGAGGATTTCCGCCACCTCATCAAGCAGAAGCGGGCTTTCGCAAAAGACCTGATGACGCCAACGGAAAAGCGCATTCTGGCGCGCCGCTCCCTGCCGTCGCGCATCTGGCTGGCCACAGGCAAGAAAGTCTACAACTTCATCACGCGCGGCATTTTTAGCTGGTCGGATGGTGAAGGCACCGGCGACCGGATCGACAATGAAGGGCCTGCAATTCAGGCCGCGCTCAAATCCGACCCGCGTGTCACGGATATAGCGCTCGCGCTCTATTCCCTGCCCGCCAAGGGCGTTGGCATCTACGCTTTCGTGGAAACGCTCAACGCCGACGAAAAAAGCCTTCGCGCAAGGCTCAAAGGACAGAAAGTCGAACTGATCCAGCCGGTTGCCCACCTGCCACGGCGAGCCGACGGGACTATACGCGACGACATTCTGCGGCTGATTGCGATGAACCAGATGACGGAACTCGACGATCTCCTACAGCGCGAACCGGAACTGCGCGGTCTTGTGGAGGCACTGGCCTCGCATCGCCTGAACTTTACGGATCGTCGCGTCACTCAATTAGAGTAGTCGAATATTTTAACCCTTTCGCTGGTCTTTCAGCCACGAATCATTACATTCGGGTCAAATGTCTGACTTTCCCGACGATATGCCGTTTTTCGGCGATGACGAAGCTCCGGCAGGCCGCGCACCTGCTCCCGGAAGCATTGCCGCACGTGCCATGGCGGCACGCAACCAGCAGCGTGACGAGCCCGATTATCTGAAAGGGCTGAATCCCGAACAGCGTCAGGCCGTCCTGACCACCGAGGGCCCCGTTCTGGTGCTTGCGGGCGCTGGCACCGGCAAGACCCGCGTTCTGACTACCCGCATCGCCCACATCATCACCACTGGCCTTGCCTATCCAAGCCAGATTCTCGCTGTAACGTTTACGAACAAGGCCGCGCGCGAAATGAAAGAGCGTATCGGCCATCTGGTCGGCGGCGCAGTGGAAGGTATGCCGTGGCTCGGCACGTTCCACTCCATCGGCGTGAAATTGCTGCGCCGCCATGCGGAACTGGTCAATCTCACATCCGATTTCACCATCCTTGATACGGACGATGTGATCCGGCTGATCAAGCAACTCATTCAGGCGGAAGGTCTGGATGACAAGCGCTGGCCCGCCCGCACCTTCGCCAATATGATCGACGGCTGGAAGAACAAGGGCTTTGGCCCCTCCGACATTCCGGAAGGCGACGCACGCTCGTTTGGCAACGGCAAAGGTCGCGAGCTCTATCAGGCCTATCAGGAGCGCCTGCGCACGCTGAATGCTTGCGACTTCGGCGATCTTCTGCTGCATCCGATCCGCATCTTCCGCAATCATCCCGATATCCTGCGCGAATATCACGCCAAGTTCCGCTACATTCTCGTGGACGAATATCAGGATACCAACACAGCCCAATATCTCTGGCTGCGCCTACTGGCACAGCGACCAAAATCACGAACGACCGCACCAGCGCCCTATCCGACCGAAGGTCGGCAAGCCCGACCGGGCGTCGCGCCTGATGGCGCGCCCCCGCGGAGCGAGCCGCGCAGCGGCGACAGCGTGAGCGAAAACAAAGTGAACTTGTGTTGCGTTGGTGATGACGACCAGTCGATCTATGGCTGGCGCGGAGCCGAGGTGGACAACATTTTACGCTTCGATAAGGATTTTCCAGGCGCAGTCGTGATTAAGCTTGAGCGCAACTACCGCTCGACCGCACATATTCTGGGTACCGCAGCCCATTTGATCGCACATAATGAAGGTCGCCTCGGCAAGACGCTTTTCACAGAAGCGCCAAATCCCGACGATCCGAAAGTCAAAATCCACGCCGCATGGGATTCAGAAGAGGAAGCCCGTGCTGTTGGCGAGGCCATCGAACAGGCCCAGCGTCAGGGGCACCTCCTCAACAACATGGCGATCCTCGTCCGTGCCTCCTTCCAGATGCGCGAGTTCGAAGATCGCTTTGTCACGCTCGGCCTTAACTACCGTGTCATCGGCGGACCGCGTTTCTATGAGCGCCTCGAAATCCGCGATGCGATGGCATATCTGCGCGTCGTCGCACAACCGGCAGACGATCTGGCACTGGAGCGCATCATCAACACGCCAAAGCGTGGTCTGGGTGAAGCGGCTATCCGGCAAATCCACGATTATGCGCGCGCACGCGACATTTCCATGTTCGCCGCTGCCTGCGATCTCATCGAAACGGAAGAACTGAAGCCGAAGCCACGCTCCGCCCTGCGCGAAGTGGTCGAGAATTTCCTGCGCTGGCAGTCCTTGATCGACAACACGCCGCATACGGAACTGGCCGAAACCATTCTGGATGAATCCGGCTATACGGCCATGTGGCAGAACGACAAATCGGCGGAAGCACCGGGCCGACTTGAAAACCTCAAGGAACTGATCCGTTCCATGGAGGAATATGAAAGCCTGCGTGGATTCCTCGAGCACGTCGCGCTCGTCATGGATGCCGAGAAGAACGAAGATATGGATGCCGTCAATATCATGACGCTGCATTCAGCCAAAGGTCTGGAATTTGAAACCGTCTTCCTGCCTGGCTGGGAAGAAGGTCTGTTTCCGCACCAGCGCGCACTCGATGAAGGCGGACGTTCCGGCCTTGAGGAAGAACGCCGCCTCGCCTATGTCGGCGTGACACGTGCCAAAAAAAACCTGCATATCTGGTTCGTTTCCAACCGGCGCATCCACGGCATGTGGCAATCGACCATTCCGTCCCGTTTTCTGGAAGAACTGCCGGAAGCCCATGTGGAAGTGGCTGAACTGGAAGGCAATTACGGTGGTTATGGCGGCGGCTATGGACAGTCTCGCTTTGACAAGGCTGACCCGTTCCAGAACTCTTATTCGACGCCCGGCTGGCAGCGTGCGCAGCAGAACCGTTCCGACGCCACGCGCAACAACTGGGGCTCGCGCTCCGGTAGCCGCGTTGAACGCATCGGCTATGGCGAGACCGATTCAGGTTTCGGAGCCGGGCGAGGTTCCGTGAAGGGACGCACGATTGACGGTGAACTGGTAGCGAAATCAGTGGCCGACAAACCATCGGCCTTCAAGCCCGGCGACCGTGTGTTCCATCTGAAGTTCGGCAATGGCAAAATCTCCGCCATCGACGGCAACAAGCTGACAATCGATTTCGATAAAGCAGGACAGAAACGTGTTCTCGATAGTTTCGTCCAGCCGATCTAATTCCCACATTTTCAACCAAACATCAGGCAGCCGGATTATTCCGGCTTGCCCTTCGCCCACGTAACATCGCCCTTATAGAGCGGCACGGTTGAAAGCGAAGTCTTCGCTGAACCGTCCTGAACCTGTGTCGCATGAGCAAGATAAAGCAACGTATTATTTGTCTTGTCATAAATGCGGGTGATGACAAGCTTCTTCCAGATCAGACTGGTACGCTCGGAGAAAACCCGTTCTCCACCCTTGCCGAGATTGATATCAGCGATTGTGATCGGCCCTGTCTGTTCGCATGAGATGGAAGCATTGGACGGGTCCTCGAACCAGTTGCCTTTTTGCAGCCGGTCGATCATGCCGCGCGAGAACGACGCCAGATGACAGGTTACGCCCTGCACTTTCGGGTCCTGGACCGCATCGATGACGATATCGTTTCCAAGCCAGTCGACGCCAACCTTGCCGACTTCTTCGGCAGCGGCTGCCGAAGCAGCAACGATCAGCATGGGAGCAAGCAAACAACCGGCAAAGCGCTTCAGTCCAACCATATCTTCCAGCCTCCAGAACTGTTGTTATGCGAAGGTGGGCAACCAATTACGGCTTTGCAAGAGCCAGATTTAGCATGCGCATCCTGTCCGAAAACCGCTTCACACTTTTCGGGATGCGCTTTAGCCGCTCCACTTTTCAAGAAATGCTTCGATTTCCAGCGTCTGAATATCGGGAACCGCTTCATAGAGCTTTTCTACCGACCAATTCCACCATGCGAGCTCCAACAGTCGATCAATGATCGCATTATCGAAGCGCTTCCGGATAAAGCGAGCGGGAACGCCGCCGACCACGTGATAAGGTGGCACGTCCTTCGTTACGACCGCATTCGCGCCAATCACAGCACCATGAGCGATCTGAACGCCCGGTGTGATGACCGCACCATGGCCGATCCATACATCGTTGCCGATGACCACACGCTGTTCCTGACGCCTTGCCCGGAACTCTCCATCAACGCCTAGATAGCGAAAATACTCATTCGGCCGATAGCTGACCTTATGCGTCGTCAGCCGTTCCATCGGATGTTCGAGCGCGTTGATGCGGACATTCGCGGCAATGGAACAGAACTTGCCGATTTCGGCGTAGATCCCCTCACCGTTACGCTCGAAATAGGTGAAGTCACCGACTGTGACGTCACGAAGAATCACGCGCTCACCAATGTCGGCATACCGCCCCAGCTTGACGGATTTCAACTGAGCCGTGGAATGAATGCGCGGTTCGCTGTTCTGGAAACGAAGATCACCGGACGACGTCATTGCAAATTCACCCCAAGCTTTCCTGCAGCACAGTCAGCTCTGGAACGAACTGCCTAAGCCGCTTCCTGCGAACCATCTTCCTCGCCGGAAAGATAATCCTTGATAACATTCGGCAGAACATCGTCAAACTTTGCAATGAGTGTCTGGTGAATTTGGGCACGGAACGCGGGATCGAAACGCTCAAACCCCTGCACACAGCCGAAGGGCGCTGATCCCGCTTCGATTGCTTGCAGTTCTTCCGCCCAACGCTTCTCCTGAACAAAATCCAGATAAGCCAGTTCTCTTGCCGGGCGAACGGAGGCTTTGTGCCGTAAAATCTCGAGATGATTGGCGAGAGCAACCGTGTTGAACTGCTCGATATCACGATACCGGAAACTGACCTGCTTATTCAGAACATCGGGTTTCTCGGCGAAGAAAGCCGCCAGCGTACTGCGTCGCAGCGGATGCGGGTGATGATGGATCGACATGAAGCGGTCCTTCATGCCAGCAGCAGCAGCGCCTTTCCATTGGGCCAGCCGGAATTTCGGGAACGTGTACTCGTACCGCGATATCTTCCCGAGCAAACGACGCAGCTTGTATTTCCAGCGAGTATTCTCAGGCCGCACCCAATCGCCGTGCAGGACAGGACCTTCGTTCTCAAAAAGATCGGATACCGTCAGTGGAGCATTCACGAAGAAATCGTCGTTGGAATAAATGAAATGCTCCGACAATCCGGGTATCCGCCACATCGCACCTTCGATGGTCCGAGCGTTGAACGACGGGCGGGCAGCCGGCAAGCCTTCAAAAATGTCATCATGCGATACGATCTGGATAAAGGAAGAATCGCATTTTCCCTCATTTTTGAAGGCATCAAGAAAGCGGGGCTTCTGGTGATCAGTGATAATGAAAATGCGTTTGATGAACGGCGCAAATTTGATGACGGAAGCGATGTTGTAGTAAATCTCGCCATTATCGAGATAACGTTCGCTCGTTACAGCCTCAAAATGTGTACGATCGGAATCCGGTGCGAATTTTTTTCTGGCAGCCATATGCGCAGGGTCCTGCCCATCGACCCATGCGATTACGTAATCGACGTCCACTATAAATCTCACAATAAATTGCAGTTTTATGATGGAAATATATCAGTTCAGTCGAGCTTGCAAAATGAAAGAATGGAGAACTCGTTCAACTTTGGTCGCCCGCAAACCGCAATGAACTTGCAGTTTCTGCAAGGCATGGTTATCCACCAGGCGACCAGCGACAAATAGTCAAAAGTTTCAGAAATTATTGAAAATTGAATAAATGGCCGTACATTAAGGCGCATTCCGAAAACCGTGAAACAGTTTCCGGATAAGATGTGCGTCAAAACAAATAGTTAGAGTACTCTTCATGATGGCAGAATGCGGCTATATCGACAGTTCTGCAGCGCATAAAGAAAAGATAGGTTGTCGAGCAGCGCAGCAAAGGCGCGTTCGGAAATTCAAGGCTGACTGGACATGAAAAAATTTCTGCCCATCTTCATCATCGCCTTTATCGTCGTCATAGTCGGCGCTGCAGGTCTCAACCTTTTCCGCGATAAGCAGGCGGCGAAAGAACCCTTCGGCGGTCCGCTCAACCTCGTGACCATGGACGGCACACCTTTCACCGAAAAGGACCTGCGCGCTGCGCCCGCAGCCATCTTCTTCGGTTTCACCCATTGCCCGGACGTCTGCCCGACCACGCTCTATGAGCTTGATGGCTGGCTGAAGCAGCTTGGACCGGAAGCCAGTGACATCAAGGCTTATTTCATCACCGTCGACCCGGAACGCGATACGCAGGAAGTCATGAAGACCTATGTGAGCAATGTTTCCGATCGCATCATCGGCGTCACCGGCACGCCGCAGAATATTGCTGATATGGTCAAGTCCTACCACGTCTATGCCAAGAAGGTTCCGGGCGAAGACGGCGAATATACGATGGATCATACGGCATCGGTATTTCTGCTCGACAAGGGCGGTCGCTTCCGCAGCACCATCGCCTATCAGGAAAACCCGGATACGGCTCTGGAAAAGTTGAAGAATCTGGCCAAAGCCGCTGCAAACGGCTAAGTAAAGGCTCCGAAGCATTTCCAGCAGAGAGCTTTTTACTTCATGGCCCAGTCACGACTTTTCTTTTCGGCGGATAAGGCGGAAGCCGAGCGCGTCTACAACATTCTCGAACAGGCTTTCGAGGAAGACGGCTTCCCCATCGCTATCACCGAGATCGATGAAGATCGGCAGATTTTCGAGGTGTCGGTTTATGTCGAAGACGATGCCGAAGATGTCGCCAGACGAATCGATGTTCTGGTGGGGCCAAATATTTTCGCAGTTGAGGAACTGCCTGACATCGACTGGGTCACACATTCGCTGGAAGGGCTGAAACCAGTGAGAGCCGGACATTTCTTCGTCCACGGCTCACACGACCGCGACAAGATTGAAGCGGGCGACATCCCCATTGAAATCGATGCCGGTCTTGCTTTCGGTACCGGCCATCACGGTACGACAGCGGGCTGCCTCGAACTGATCGAGGAAACCGTCACCGGCGAACACCCGACCAATGCGCTCGACCTTGGCACTGGCAGCGCAGTTCTTGCCATCGCCATCGCCAAGCTTGCCCCGATTCCGGTATTGGCCACGGATATTGATCCCATTGCCGTCACGGTGGCTGCCGAGAATGCCGCCAAAAACGGTGTGGCAGAACATATCGTCACAGCAACGGCAGAAGGTTTCGGCCACTCGATCTTCCGTTCCTATTCGCCATTCGACCTGATCGTCGCCAACATTCTCGCCAATCCGCTTATCGAGCTAGCGCCTTCCCTCAAAGAGCATTTGGCATCCGGTGGTTCCATCATTCTTTCGGGAATACTTGACAGTCAGCATGATGCGGTGCTCGCTGCCTATCAGGCACAGGGACTCACCCATCAAAAGACGTTGCATCGCGAAGGCTGGGTGGCAATTCATCTGAAATAACAGGCCGTATAGATCACGGCATATTCCTGTTTTGAGCGAGTTACACCTATGGCTTTTCAGAATTTCGACGTCACCACAAATCCAGCCAACGGCGGCCCACGCGTTGCAAAATTACGTGCGAAGATGGCTGAACTTGGCCTCGATGGCTTTCTGGTTCCCAGGGCGGACGAACATCAGGGCGAATATGTTCCGCCCCATGCACAACGTCTCGCCTGGCTGACCGGGTTCACCGGATCGGCCGGTGCCGCGCTCATCCTCAAGAATAGTGCCTACATCTTCGTTGATGGACGTTATGAGCTACAGGTCCGCGCCCAAACCGATCCAAAGATCTTTTCCTATGAAAGCCTTGTCACAAATCCTCCCGCTTCCTGGCTGGCGGAAAACGGCAAGAGCCTGAATATCGGCTTCGATCCTTGGCTCCATACCATTTCGGAGGCCCGCAGCTTACGCGATGCGCTCGAAAACCACGGTGGGCAGCTCATTCCCGTGGAAATCAATCTTGTCGATTCTGTTTGGGACGACCAACCTGAAGTGCCGACGGCAGAAATCACGATCCAGCCAGCTCGCTTCTCAGGCCATGAAGCAGAAGACAAGATCAAGGAAATGCAGGCAGCAGTTGCGGCAAGCGGTGCCAGCGCGACTGTCCTGACCGACCCGTCTTCAGTCGCATGGGTGTTCAATATCCGCGGCAAGGACGTATCCAACACGCCGCTTCCGCTGAGCTTTGCCATCATTCCTGCAAAGGGTGAGCCAGAGCTTTTCATCGATGAGCGCAAGCTCTCCATCGAACCGCGTGCCTATCTGACCCAGCTTGCCAAGCTCTCGGCGCCTGCCGATCTGGAAGGGCATCTCAGCGCTCGCGCAGCCAAGGGCGAAGCTATTCTTCTCGACCCGATTCTCGCGGCCGAAAAACTTCGCCTCATTGTCACCAGCGCAGGCGGCAGCGTGATCGAAGGCAAAGACCCTGCCCGTATTCCACGCGCAATCAAGAACAAGGCCGAGCTTGACGGCTCGCGCTCTGCCCATGAGCGCGACGGCGTGGCGATGGTCAATTTCCTCTCATGGATCGACGCCCAGAAGCCCGGCACAATCGATGAAATCAGCGCAGCGCAGAAGCTGGAAGAATCGCGTGCCAATGCCGGGCGCGACTTCCAGATGCCGCTGGAAGACATATCTTTTGATACGATCTCGGGGGCAGGCCCAAATGGCGCAATTATCCATTATCGCGTCAATACGGATACCAACCGAACGCTTGAAGACGGCGAGCTTTATCTGGTCGATTCCGGCGCACAATATCGCGACGGCACCACCGACATCACACGCACCGTCCCCATCGGCAAGGTAACGCCAGAGACGATCAGGGCTTTCACGCTCGTATTGAAAGGTGTGATTGCGATCACGACTGCCCGCTTCCCGAAAGGCACACGCGGGCAGGATATCGACGTTCTGGCGCGTATCGCACTATGGAAGCATGGTTTCGACTATGCGCACGGAACCGGCCACGGCGTCGGCTCTTATCTGTCGGTGCACGAAGGCCCGCAGAGCATTTCGAAAAAGGGCGCGCAGGAACTATTGCCGGGCATGATCCTTTCCAACGAACCGGGCTATTACAAACCCGATTCGTTCGGCATTCGCATCGAGAACCTCATTATCGTCACAGAACCGGAAGTGCCCGAAGGCGGCGACCTTCCGATGATGGGTTTCGAAACACTGACTTTCTGTCCTATCGACCGACGCCTGATCGACAAGTCACTTTTCACGCAGGAGGAAATCGACTGGCTGAACAGCTACCATGCCAGCGTGTGCGAGAAACTGTCAGGCCATCTCAAGGACACTGAACGCAAATGGCTCGAAGCGGCAACCGCGCCGCTTTGATAATGCATTCACACGGTGAAATGGCGTAGCGCGATCAAAAGCGCTACGCCTGCAAAGAACATGGTCATCATGCTGAGCCGCAGCGAAAGCACGATACAGACCGCAAGCACGAGCAGTTCGCGCCAGCCGTGATCCGAAGCAGGTGCGGCCACAATGGCCGTCAAAACGGCCGCAGGCACGGCGTTGAGCGCCGCTTCCACCCGATAATGCACCCGGCTGAACCTGGATAGGACCAGATGCCCGCCAATACGGGTGAGGTAAGTGCAGAGCGCGCCTGCAAGAATGATCCAGATCGTAGTGGACATTTACGCCTCCCCTTCGCGTGGCTTGGCAATAATCGCCGCAAGCACAATGCCGCCGAGTGCGCCCAGTGACACGTGCCAGGGAGACCCTACGAGCTTGTAGGCGGCCACTGCTGAAATCGCACTGACGATGACGACCGGCAGCCAGTTCTGCCGATGGCGGAAGCTCATCACCATGCCAAGAAAATAGATCGGCAACAGAAAATCGATGCCGAAGGCATAGGGGTTTGTGATCAGATTGCCGAACAGCCCACCGATCAGCGCTTCGAGAACCCAGGTCAAATAGAATGTGAGCCCGATGGCCATATACCAGACGAAGGTGACCGGCTTTCCGGCTTCCGCCCGCTGTTCCACTTCCGCATACTGGATGTCCACCAGAACGAAAAAGGCGAGCGCCTTCTGCCAAAGCTTGAAGTGACGGATACGCCGGCCCGTGGTCGCCGAGTAAAGGACATGCCGGAAATTGACGGCGAAGATCGACATGACGATCATCCACGGCGCGATATTCTGCCCGAAAAGATCAAGTCCGACCATCTGGCTGGCACCGGCATAGATGATGGAGCTCATGAATACCGCTTCGGCGAGCGACAATCCGTTATCGACTGCAAGCGCGCCGAACAGCAGGCCAAAAGGTGCCCCGGCAACGACAAGCGGAAGCCCGCGCCGGACACCGTCAATAATATCGGCGCGCGCTGAAGCCCTTACGGGCCGAAAAGTCTGATCCACGAATATTCACTCCTCCGAATGAAGAGTAACTAGGAAATTCTACGGCCTGTTGGAATATGATTTCCCAAAAAATCATACTATTAAACAGCGATGCCGCATTTGCGCATCACTCATAAATCCTGCTGATGTATTCATGAACGATCATGATTGTTGCGGAACGGTCTTTTCGATTTTGTGCATCCAGTCCACAAGCGGGCGAGCCCGTTCGGTAAAGTCGACAAGACGATCTGCCAGATCGGCACGGGTAATCGTTTCAGGATCGATTTCGATTCGCACAGAAAAATGCCGATTGCGAATTGCTTCCAGCAGATCATCATCGGTCACGGCCTCGAAACCACGTGGCGTGCGTTTCAGCCGGTCATAATCACTGATTTTCAAACCGTTTTTCTTGAGTTTCGCGACCATGGCGCGAAATTCTTCCGGCTTCTCGGCAATAGAAGTGCGTATGGCCAGAAGCAGTTCTTTTTTCGGCCCCCACCACGCAACACAAGCGTAGCAATCGCGGACACCCGGCAGGCCGATGCAGACATAGAAGCACCCGCTCTCATCCCATTTCGTGCCAGATTGCGACAACAGTGCAGACAGGTGGCGGTTATAGGGTGCCTTGTCCTTGGAAAACCGCGTATCGCGTTTGATACGGAACTGCGATTTCACCCGGTCGCCCTTGAACGGCAGACCGGCCTTTTCGAAACGACCAGTCAGTTCGTCCACAAGATCGCCAAGCGGCTCCTTCAATTGCTGTTCGAAAAGATCTTTGTTCTCAACGAACCATTCGCGATTCTGGTGAAAATCCAGAGCTTTCAGAAACGGGATCGCTTTCTCACCAAATCCGCTGAACGGGGCCATTATTCTTCTCCGACCAATGTGAACCAGGCGTCTTCATCGATGACTTCGATGCCTAACTCGGATGCCTTGGCGAGTTTGGAACCGGCTCCCGGTCCGGCCACCACGAGATCGGTCTTCTTCGATACCGACCCGGCTGTCTTTGCCCCATAGCGCTCGGCCATGGCCTTTGCCTCATCGCGCGACATACGTTCCAGACTGCCGGTAAATACGACCGTCTTGCCCTCGACCGGCGAACCGGTGGCAACACGTGCCTCCTCATCGAGCGGTGTTACTTCGGCAAGAAGAGCTGCCAGTACTTGCACGTTATGCGGCTCCGCATAGAAATCCACGACCGCTTCGGCAACGATGGAACCGATGCCTTCAACCGCAATCAGCTCCTGCCAGGCTTCATTGCCCTTGTCGGTACGGTCGCCTTCTTTCGGCGGCACAGCCTCCAGCGCAGCTTTTTCAAACGCCGCGTAAGATAGATAGGCGCGCGCAAAACGCTTGGCATTCACCTCGCCAACATGACGGATACCCAGGCCAAACAGAAAGCGATGCAGGGCAATCTCGCGCCGGTCATTGATCGCATCGTAAAGCTTCTTCACGGAAGTCACGCCGAAGCCTTCGATGTTCTCGAGTTTCTTCAGAGGCGATTCGGCCTGTCGTTTTTGCAGCGTGAAGATATCGGCAGGCGATTTGATCTTCAGGCTGTCATCTTCGGCATGGAAAAAGAACTCGACCTGTTTTTCACCAAGACCTTCAATATCGAACGCATTGCGCGATACGAAATGGCGAATGCGCTCAACTGCCTGTGCAGCGCAGGTCAGACCGCCGGTGCAGCGATAAACCGCCTCGCCCTCTTCGCGCACGGCATGGCTGCCACAGACCGGGCATTCATGGGGGAAATGGAAAGGCACAGCATCATCCGGGCGCTTCTCCAGCACAACATCGACAATCTGGGGGATGACATCGCCTGCACGCTGCACGATGACCGTATCGCCAACGCGAATGTCATGCTCATCCGCGCGAATACGCTCACCCTTAAGGCCGATACCCTTGATGTAGTCCTCGTTGTGCAGCGTCGCATTCGTGACGACCACCCCACCAACAGTGATCGGCTCCAGTCGCGCTACCGGCGTCAACGCACCGGTACGTCCGACCTGAATGTCGATTTTCAGAAGCTTTGTAAAAGCCTGTTCTGCCGGAAACTTATGCGCAATTGCCCATCGCGGGCTGCGCGAGCGGAAACCAAGCCGTGTCTGCAGATCGAGCCGATCAACCTTATAAACGACACCATCAATGTCATAATCGAGTTCGGCGCGCTCAAGACCGATGGCACGGTAATGCGCGAGCAATTCGTCTGCACCGTGAAGTCGCTTCGTCAACGGATTGACGGGGAACCCCCATTCACGGAAAATCTCAACCATGCCATGCTGCGTATCGGCAGGCATGTCCGACATTTCACCCCAGGCATAGGCAAAGAATTTCAGTTTGCGGCTCGCCGTCACCTTGGCGTCGAGCTGGCGGAGCGAACCTGCTGCCGTGTTGCGCGGGTTCACATAAGTCTGCTTGCCTTCGGCCGCCATCTGCTCGTTGAGCGCGAGGAAGTCGCTCTTGGCCATATAGACTTCGCCGCGCACTTCAACCACAGAAGGCGCTCCAGCCGGAAGTCTGTTCGGAATTTCGGCGATAGTGCGGATATTCGCCGTCACATTCTCACCGGTCGTACCGTCCCCGCGCGTCGCACCGCTAACCAGAATTCCGTTCTCATAACGGATCGACATGGAGAGTCCGTCGATCTTCGGTTCAGCGGTAAAGGCGATGGAATTATCCGGTAGATGCCCCAGGAAGCGATAGACACTGCCCACGAAATCGCGGACGTCCTCGTCCGAAAACGCATTGCCCAGCGAAAGCATCGGGCGCGCATGGACAATCTGCGCAAATTTGGAAATCGGCGCAGTGCCGACCCGTAAGGACGGGCTGTCTGCTCGTACCAGATGCGGAAAACGCGCTTCAATCGCATCGTTGCGCCGCTTCAACGCGTCATATTCGGCATCCGAAATCTCTGGCCGATCATTGGCATGATAAAGCTCATCATGATGAGCAATTTCACGCGCCAGTCGTTCCAGTTCAGAAGCAGCTTCTGGTTCGGTCAGTTTTTCGACGGGAATATCGGACATAAGCGGAGCAAAACCTGCTGATTCAATTTTGCTCAACATAACCAAGAAATGGCATCGCGCCTATATCGGCCCGACATTACGAACATGCAAATCCCCAGACAGCGTCGTGTCAGGAGACGAGTGCACTATTTCTTTGTTTGTACGCATTATCCGACGCAAAACCGCTTCGCACTTTTGCTGGAAATGCTCAATTCTCGGCCAGTAACCGCTCAGCAGCGGCACGCGCTTCATCGGTGATGCTGGCACCGGCCAGCATACGGGCAATCTCTTCCTGCCGCTCATCGACCCCGATGGATCGGATCGAGGTCGCCATCCGGTCTTTATGGGTTGCCGATTTGGCAATCAGGAAATGTGTGGAGGCACGGGCTGCCACCTGCGGCGCATGCGTGACCGAAAGGACCTGCACGCGACCGGAGAGCCGTGCAAGGCGCTGCCCGATGGCATCTGCCACCGCACCGCCCACGCCGGTATCGATTTCATCGAATACGAGCGTCGGGGCCGAACCGCGATCCGCAAGCGCCACCTTCAGCGCCAGAAGGAAACGCGACAGCTCACCGCCCGAAGCAACCTTCATCATCGGACCAGCCCTTGTGCCCGGATTGGTCCGCACCCAGTATTCAACCGTATCGATGCCTTCCGCCGCCCGCGCTTGCGCATCAGTCGTCATTTCAACGATGAATTCAGCACGCTCAAGCTTCAGTGCCGGCAGTTCGGCCATTACGGCGGCCTTTAGATGCTCCGCCGTCTCCTTGCGTAAACCGGAAAGCTTGGCCGCCGCAGTGTCATAGGCCGCCCGCATTTCGCTCGCCTGACTTTCAAGCTGGATGAGCTTTTCCGCCCCGGCATCGAGATCGGCAAGATCGGCATCCATCTTGTCACGCAGCGCAGGCAATCCCTCCACCGCGACAGAATATTTGCGTGCGGCAGCGCGCAAAGCAAAGAGCCGCTCCTCCACCTGTTCCAGCACGCGCGGATCGAAATCGATCTCGCGCATGGCATAATCTATGCCGTCCTGCGCAAGAGCCAGACTGTTAAGCGCCTCATCGATTGCCTTGCAAACCGGCTCCAGAAGATGCGGTGCCTCCGGAATCTTGCGCTCCAGACGGCGCACGAGGCTCGCCAGCGTCGGTACAGGTGATCCCTGCCCCGACAGCAACTCGCCAGCTTCGTTCACGTCACCGGCGATCTTTTCGGATTTCATCATGATTGCGCGACGTTCGGCGAGCTCTTCTTCTTCGCCGGGCTGCGGATCGAGCTTGGTCAGTTCTTCAACCGAAGAACGCAGGTAATCGCCTTCGCGCTCGGCCTGCTCGACGCGGGCGCGATGCTTGGCAAGTGCGGTTTCCGCATCGCGCCAGGCTTTATGGCGCTCGCGAACCACTGCGGCCTCTTGCTCGAGACCACCAAAAGCATCCAGCAATGTACGGTGAAGATCAGTATCGATCAGCGCACGGTCGTCATGCTGGCCATGAATTTCGACCAGCCTGCGTCCGAGATCGCGAAGAAGCGCGACACTCGCCGCCTGATCGTTAATGAAGACGCGCGTGCGACCATCGCCCATCTGCAAACGACGCAGAATAACGTCGCCATCGTCGTCAAAACCATTTTCGCGAAGAAAAAGTCGGGCCGGATGACCACCCGGCACATCGAATACCGCTGTGACCTGCCCCTGATCGGCACCATGACGCACGAGGGAGGCATCGCCGCGTGCACCAAGCGCCAGCGAAAGCGAATCAAGCAGGATAGACTTGCCCGCTCCGGTTTCGCCGGTAAGCACGGACAAGCCTGTCTTGAACTCGATGTCGAGCCTTTCAATCAGAACAATATCGCGGATCGACAGGTGCGACAGCATGTGACAATCAGCTTATGAGCCGCCGCCGGTGATGAGCGACGAAGCCTTGGCCAGCCATGAATTGCCGTTCTCGCGCGGCTGAAGACCGCCGCTCTGCAGAAGCTTGTAGCTGTCCTTGTACCATTGGCTGTCCGGATAGTTCTTGCCGAGTACCGAGGCGGCCATCTGGGCTTCCGACGTCAGACCAAGTGCGTAATAGGCTTCGACGAGGCGAGCGAGCGCTTCTTCTACCTGACGGGTGTTGGAATATTCCTCCACGACGCCGCGGAAGCGCTTGATAGCTGCCAGATATTCCTTGCGTTCCAGATAATAGCGGCCAACCTGCATTTCCTTGCCGGCGAGCTGGTCGCGGGCGAAGCGAATCTTGGCTTTGGCATCATCCGTATATTCGGAATCCGGAAAGCGATCGACGACTTCCTGCATCGCAGCGATTGCGCGGCGGCTTGCAGCCTGGTCACGGGTCACGTCAGGGATCTGGCGGAAGTAGGAAAGACCGATGATGTAGTAGGCATAAGCGGATTCAGGCGAAGTCGGGTAAAGCGTGTTGTAACGCTTCGCCATCGAGATCGCTTCTTCGTAATTGCCCTTGCGGTAGTTGGTGAAGGCAGCCATCACGAGCGACTTGCGTGCCCATTCCGTGTAGGGATGCTGGCGGTCGACGGCGGCGAACTTCTTCGCAGCTTCATCGAGGCGGCCTGCATCCAGATTGGCGAGGCCTTCATTGTAGAGTTTGTCGGCTGGATCGATCGTCTCGACATATTTGGTGAGATCGATGTCGTCGTCCTTGCTGGCACAACCGGCGAGCGGGATAAGAACGGCGATAGCGCCAGTCAGCAGCGCGGTTTTCGTCACACCCTTGAATTTGAAACTCGTCATGCGGTCTCCGGCCTTCTGGCAGCGTCATTCCTGTTTGGAGTTGCGTGCTTCTAACACTGCACGGCGGCTCCATCCATACAAATCATTCAGCTTCAGCGAATGTACGAACATAGCTGACGCTGTTTTGGCCGTCCATAAACCACATGCGAGAGAAATCGGCAATCGCCTAGTGGTCTGAAATGCGCCGGACGGCGTATCGAAACGCGTAACCAGTGTGAATTGTCCCCGGTATTGACCACCCGTATGGGTAGATACTCCCCGATCAATCCACCGCAGACACGGCGCACCGACTCAATTGCGAGGTGAACCGGCGAACACGGCCCAATTAAGGCCATGCGCCGATACACACTTATTTCTTGGCTGATTTTAGAGCATAATCCGACCAGAGTGAAACGAGGATCGATAAGATTATGCTTGAAATAGAAGAAGTTAGAGCGCCCATGGAGCGGCGATATTCGGCTTCACAGTAACGAAATCCGACGCCCTGGAATTCCGACGGACACCGGAAGCCTCAACAATGTCGAATGCAGTCTTGTCCGACAGCAGCGCCTTCACCGTTTCGGCGTTCAGTCTGTGACCGCTGCGATAAGAGCGGAAACAGCCGATGAACGGAAGTCCGGCCAGAGCCAGATCACCGACAGCATCGAGTGTCTTGTGGCGAACGAACTCATCCTTGAAACGCAGGCCACCCGGATTGATAACCGAGTTATCGTCACCGATGACAAGCGAATTGTCGAGCGAAGAGCCAAGCGCATGGCCCGAAGCCCATAGACGTTCCACATCCTTCATGAAACCGAACGTGCGCGCGGTGGAAAGCTCCTTGCGAAAGGCCGCTTCATCCACGTCATCAGCAAATTTCTGCCGCCCGATCAGCGGGCACTCGAAGTCGATTTCGACCTCAAATCGTGTACCGGCGAATGGACGGAACTCCCCCCAGGAACCTCCGGCCTCAACCCGAACCGTTTTCAGAATGCGGATAAAGCGGCGCTTTGCTTCCTGCGTGACGATACCCGCCTCATCGAAAGCTTCGATAAAGCGCGCAGAAGTACCGTCGAGAATGGGAACTTCCGGGCCATCGACTTCCACGACAAGGTTGTCGATGCCCAATGCGGCGATTGCCGCCATCAGGTGTTCGACCGTATCAATCTTGGATTCTTTCGGCCCAAGCGATGTGCAGAGATCCGTTGCACCGATCTGCGAAACGTGGGCGCGTACCTCTGGTGCGCTGCCCTTCATGTCGGAACGCTGGAAGACAATGCCCGTATCAGCATCGGCTGGAAAAAATGTCGCCGAAGCCGGAGCTCCGCCATGAACGCCAACGCCTGAAAGCGTGACCGCACGACCAATTGTCTTTTGATAAGCGCTCAAGACAGTTCCAATCTGCTGAATAAAATGGATGCAGGCCGTTCAAACAAAATTTCAACACAGCCCATTTTGCAATTCTTTGCGTCTATATGGATAGATATAGCTAAAATTGCGACAGGGAATACAGGGGTTTCACAAACTTGTGCTGCCCGAACCATATCCCGTTTCGATTAAAATAATAATTTGCGTGACTTGAACAAAATCACGCTTTTTAACGCCACATTACAAAAAGCGTGGCATTCAGCCTTTCAGAGCCTCAAAAGTGAATATTTCGCTGTCCGGGGTAATGGCGCCATCGCGCTCATATCCGGCGTGCACCTTCAAGGATTGGAAACCGGCGGCACGCAGAGCAAGTTCCATTTCCCCTATACCCCAGAAACGGAGGGTAAAGGTTTCGATTTCGGTGTTGAGGAGCTTGCCGTTGTTCCACTGTTCATAACGTAGCAGGGAGGTCGTCGTCTGGTTTGCAAAATCTGTCTCCAGCCGCTCTTCCTGCAACGTCAGCATATCGTCGCCGTCCTCCCAATGCCGCATCGCGTCCGCGGGAGCACTGAGCCAGCGGATGGAATCCAGATCGAGAATGAGGCGTCCACCCACATTCAACACATCATGGAACCGGCGCAGAACCGCGAGGGCTTCTTTTGTGTCGGTCACGAGTTGGATCGAGCCAGCGGGAACGATGACGGCAGAAAATGTTCTGTCGAATGTGAAATCGGAAAAGCTTTGCTGACTGAGATTGGCCTTCAAGCCGCGCGTGCTACAGGCGGTCTCGCAATAGGCAAGCATTTCTGGCGAAGTATCAAAGCCGTACACCTCAAACCCCGCTTCGAGTAGCGAAACGAGCATACGCCCATTGCCGACCGCAGGTTCCAGAACAGGGCCGGAAGCGCTGCCCAGCAAATCACGATAAAGTTCGACATCGCCGAAAGAACGCCCCACGGGCTTGTCCAGATGATAGACCCAGGCAGCAAGATTTCCATAACGATTGTTCATTTACTCCGCCCCGCTTCATCGCCGTTTATCAGTTCAAGACAGAGCGGCAATCCAAAATGCCTTACCTTCATACAAGACGGCTCCCGAAAAGCAAAAAAGCCCGCCTGTTTCAGGCGGGCTTTCATGACTTTGTTGAGAAAAGATTAGTTCGACTGGCGGCGCAGGAAGGCCGGGATTTCGAGCTGATCTTCTTCCGAAGCTGCACGCGGCTGCGGACGGCCCTGATCGTCAAGCTGGCCACGACGCGGTGCATAGATCGACGAATCCTGCTGTGGAGCGCGGCGTTCAGCCGGGCGCATGCCGGGTTCACGATGCTGTGCTGGTTCCAAACGAGCTGCAGGCTGATCTTCCTCGCGACGCGACAGACCATGGGTCAGGCGCTTCAGGAGGCTCATCGGGCCACGCGGCTCTTCCTGTGCAGGCTGCTGTGGAGCACGACGGGCATTTATTTCAGCCTGGGCGACCGGCGGGAAATCCGAAACGGCAGGCATACGCGGAGCCGGGCGCGGCTCGCGTACCGGCTGTTCGTGCATCTGCGGCTGCTGGTAGGCCTGCGGCTGCGCTGCCTGATGACCTGCCGGGGCCTGTGGCATCGGTGCACGGGCAGCCGGAGCACGTTCGAAGGATTCTGGCGCCGGAGCCTGGAAAATGCGGCTCTGCGGGCGGAACTCCGGCTCAGCAGAAGCGGCAGGAGCTGCCGGTGCGGCTGGAATTTCAGCTTCAGCAGACTGGATCGCCTGGGCAATCGGATCGACCTGACGCGGCTGTTCAACGACCGGAGGACGAAGTGCGCCATGCGGAGCCATCGGCTTCACCTGAGCGGTCTGCTTTACCGGCTGGCGAAATTCCAGCGGCGCAGGCGCCGCGTCTCCTAACTGCTTGTCAATACCGGTCGCGACAACAGACACACGGATGACGCCTTCGAGGCCTTCGTCGAAGGTTGCGCCAAGGATGATGTTCGCATCCGGATCGACTTCTTCGCGAATACGCGTTGCAGCTTCATCGACTTCGAACAGGGTCATGTCGCGACCACCGGTGATCGAGATCAGAAGGCCCTTCGCGCCGCGCATCGAGGTCTCGTCGAGCAGCGGGTTGGCAATTGCAGCTTCGGCAGCCGCCATTGCGCGGCCTTCGCCGGAAGCTTCGCCCGTACCCATCATGGCCTTGCCCATTTCGCGCATCACCGAACGAACGTCAGCGAAGTCGAGATTGATGAGGCCTTCCTTGACCATCAGGTCGGTAATGCAGGCAACGCCCGAATAGAGCACCTGGTCAGCCATTGCGAAAGCATCGGCGAAGGTGGTCTTGTCGTTGGCAATGCGGAAGAGGTTCTGGTTCGGAATGACGATAAGCGTATCGACATTTTTCTGCAGTTCTTCGATGCCAAGATCGGCAGTCTTCATGCGGCGGGCGCCTTCGAAATGGAAAGGCTTGGTCACAACGCCAACGGTGAGGATACCGCGTTCGCGCGCTGCACGCGCCACGACGGGAGCAGCACCAGTGCCGGTACCACCGCCCATGCCTGCGGTCACGAAGCACATATGCGTGCCATTCAGATGATCGACGATTTCGTCGATGCATTCTTCAGCAGCCGCGCGTCCAACCTCTGGCTGGGAACCAGCACCAAGACCCTCCGTGACGGCAGCGCCAAGCTGGATCATGCGTTCGGACTTCGACATCGTCAAAGCCTGAGCGTCGGTGTTGGCTACGACAAAATCCACGCCGCGCAGACCGGCATTGATCATGTTGTTGACCGCATTGCCGCCGCCACCGCCAACACCGAATACGGTGATGCGAGGCTTCAGCTCGGTGATATCCGGCTTTTGCAGATTGATAGTCATAGGTCCTTGTTCCTCTTAAGCCTTACCACCGCTTCGCCGCCGCGGTGTGGATTGGTTGTTACCCAGATGGTCACGCCCCAATAAGTCGACATGCTAATTCAACACGCTGATTCAACAGTTCACTCAATGCTTACTCAAAAACTCTCTCTCAGCCATTGGCTGACACGTTGAATGCGCCCACCCGTACCAGTCATCAGACCGGAGGAAGCTGCTTTCACCGACCGCTCTTCTATCCCGGCCACCTGCGGGTAAATCAGAAGTCCAACGGTCGCGGCAAAAGCTGCCCCCTTAGCCGCCTCAGGCAATCCCGCTATTCCTAGAGGACGCCCGATTCGTACATTTCTTGCAAGGATCCGCCTGGCAGCCTCTGGCATTCCTGGCAGTTGGCTTGCGCCACCGGTCAGAACCACACGCTTACCGACAATATGTCCAAGACCTGACTGGTTGAGCCTGTCGCGCACCAGTTCTAGCGTCTCTTCCACTCTTGCACGGATAATCCGCGTCAGTACCGAGCGCGGATATTGATTGGGTACATCACGCTCATCGTCGCCGATGGGCGGAACAGAGATGAGGTCGCGGTCATCGGCAGCGCTCGGAAGAGCAGAGCCGTACATGACCTTGAGGCGTTCAGCGTCTTCCATCCGGGTGGAAAAGCCACGAGCCACGTCCATCGTCACGTGATTGCCGCCAATGGCCACGGCATCGGCGTGAATGAACTTGCCTTCCGAGAAGACGGAAATCGTCGTCGTGCCGCCACCCATATCGATGCAGGCAGCGCCCATTTCGGCTTCATCGCCCACGAGAGCCGCAAGACCGCTGGCGTAAGGCGTTGCAACGATGGCTTCCACCGACAAATGGCAGCGGTTGATGCAAAGCTCCAGATTGCGTAGCGGCGCTGCATCGGCGGTCAGCACATGCATATCCACGCCAAGGCTGTCGCCCAGCATTCCGAGCGGATCGCGAATACCGCGCTCACCATCGAGCGTATAACCAACCGGGAGCGAATGAACGAGGTGACGCTCGGCTGCAAGCGCCTGCTTGGCACCAGCGGCCAGAACGCGGCGAATATCGGTCTGCTCGACTTCATGGCCGCCCAGATTGACGCTTGCCGTGAAGGTCTCGCTCTTGAGGCGACCGGCCGAAATATTAACGATCAGGCTATCGACGGTAAGGCCAGCCATGCGTTCTGCTGCATCGACTGCAAGACGAATCGACTGCTCAGCCGCATCCAGATCGATGATGACGCCCGACTTGACGCCGCGCGAACGCTGGTGACCGATGCCCAGCACTTCCATACGGTGCGTGCGACCCGGCAGCAGTGCGCCGCCTTCATGCGGACGCAACCGTGCGATGACGCAGGAAACCTTGCTTGATCCGACATCCAGAACCGTTAACAGGCGCACCTTGCGCCCTGCAGTTCCGCCTTGTGATGATCCCTTGCCGCCCAGAATACTCATACGCGCTTCCCCGTGCGGGATAGTTCTTTTTTACGCTCGGCCAGAAACTTCTGGCGCTGCTCCATGCCAGTTGCCGTCAATTGGACCGTCACACGATCATCGAGACGAAGATCGACCGCAGCAATATCGCGCGACAGAAGATGCTGATCCTGATCGAGCTTCTCGACCTGCGCCAATGCCTTCAGCGGATCGGTTTCCGGCAGCATGATGCGCACGCCATTATCGAGAAGCAGATCCCAGCGACGGTCGCCAACGCGGATGTAGGCGCGAACCTTTCCGGCCAGACCGGGATAGGCAGCAATCTCGTCGACGAAACCCTTGACCTTCTTTTCCGCGCCCTCGCCTACGACGAGCGGCAGCGAATTGTACCGGCCGGAACGGAATGGAACGATCGTATCGCCGGCAGCGTCGATCAGCGACAGATCCTTGTCGTTTTGCCAGATGGCGAACGCCTTGCGCTCGTGCAGCGAGACGAGAACAGTACCGGGATAAATTTTGCGAACTTCTGCACTTTCAATCCACGGCAGCTTGTCGATGGACTGGCGCGCTTCTTCAGCGCTCAGGCCGACAAGAGACGTCTCGCCGTCGAGATCGAGCTGACCAAGAATATCAATATCGGAAGTCTCGTTATTGCCGACAACCTTCACATCCTCGATTGCGAAACCAAACGTGGAAGCTGTCGCCTTGACGACCTCGGGCGTATGATTACCAACCGCCATACCGTAAAGGCCGGTAGCACCAAGAAAACCCAGCATACCGACAGTGCCAGCATGGCGCGGGATATTAACGTTGCCCTGGAAAAGGCGAACAGCGAAGCGGAACGGCTTGCGCAGGAAGCGCGGCAGGACAAAAGCAGCACCCATCGCTCCCGATGCATCCCGCATCGAGCCCGAGCGCCCATATCCGTCCGATTTTCCGTTCAACGCAAACAAGACGCGTCCTCCACCATCCAACTCAACAATTCACCGAAAGAGATACCAGCCGCTTTGGCGATATCAGGCACGAGCGAGGTAGGAGTCATCCCCGGCTGGGTATTGATTTCCAACCAGATAACTTCGCCATCTTCAGAGAAACGATCATCGAAACGGAAGTCTGACCGGCTTACGCCCCGACACCCGATTGCCCGATGCGCCGTAAGGGCCATTGTTTGTATTTTTTGGTAAATATTTGGTAAAATTTTTGCCGGACACACGTGAGATGACGCGCCTGCAACATATTTTGAATCATAGTCGTAGAACTGATGCCCGACCGGAATGATCTCGCACACGTCCATGGCGCGATCGCCCATCACGGCACAAGTCAGCTCGCGCCCGGCAATATAGCCCTCGACCATAACCTCATCGCCATATTTCCACTCGGCTGAACCGATAACCTGCGGCGGATGCGCCTGATCTTCCTTGACGATAACAACACCGAAGCTCGACCCTTCACGAACCGGCTTCACCACGTAAGGCGGCTCCATCGGATGCTGCATACCGATGTCGAAACGATTCATAAGCCTTGAGGGAGCCACAGCGACGCCAGCGGCGGCAGCCACCTTCTTGGCGCGGTCCTTGTCCATGGCAAGCGCCGAAGCGAGCACGCCCGAATGCGTGTAGGGAATCTGGAGATATTCGAGAACACCTTGGATAGCGCCATCCTCACCGAAAGGACCATGCAGCGCATTGAACGCAACGTCAGGCTTCAGCTCGGCAAGAACGCTGGCAATATTGCGATCCACATCAACACGTGTCACGCGATAGCCGCGCTCTTCAAGGGTTGCAGCGCAAGCCGTTCCGGAGGACAAGCTGACCGGGCGCTCCGAAGAGAAACCGCCCATCAAAACGGCGACGTGCTTTCCCGTCATGTTAGCATCCCCTCTGCGCAATCCCCTGCGCATCAATTAAACAGAATCCGAGTAACCCAGCAGCACAGGCCGCAGGCACCCGCGGCAGGAAAATCCTGCCGAATCAAATCACTGTGTGGTTAACCCTAAAGAATCAGAGGATTGATTCCGTGACAAGACCCTATAGGAAGGGACGAACCTTACGCGTCGCTTGTGAAGGCAAAAAAGCCCGGAATATCAGGTAGAAAATCCGGGCAACTTTTTTATCAAAATTTTCCAAGAAACTCTTCAACCGGCTCACCCTCGCGGAACAAACCAAGACGTTTGATTTCCCAATGAAGGCGAATACCCGAATTTTCGAAAACTTTGGCGCGAACTGTTTCGCCTAAAGTCTCCAGATCATGCCCCGTTGCGGTGCCTGTATTGATCATAAAATTGCAGTGCATTTCGGACATCTGCGCGCCGCCGACACGCAAGCCACGGCAGCCTGCCTTGTCGATTTCCTTCCAGGCCGATGTGCCTTCTGGATTCTTGAAGGTCGAACCGCCCGTCTTTTCGCGCACAGGCTGCACCGTCTCGCGATGGTGCTGCACCTCGTCCATGGCCTGCCTGATTGCATCAGGCTCGCCCGGATTGCCTTCGAACAATACGGAAGTGAAAATCAGATCCAGTGAGGCTGAGGAATGACGATAGGCGTAGCCCATATCCGCATTGGAAAGCAGATGCACCTCGCCCTTTCGATCAAGTGCACGAACTTCCACGACGCGCTCACGCGTTTCCACACCGTTGGCGCCCGCATTCATGCGCAACGCCCCGCCAATGCCACCAGGAATGCCGTGGTAGAAATGGAAGCCCGAAAGTCCGGCCTCCAGCGCGGCCGCAGCCACGCGCTTGTCTGGCGTCGCTGTGCCCGCCCTGAGCTGCGTGTGGGAGACACGCTCCACCTCGCCAAAGCCTTTCGCCGACAGCCGAATCACAAAACCGGGCACACCGCCATCACGTACAAGCAGGTTGGAGCCGATACCTACGACGAGAATCGGTATTTCTTCTGGTACAGCCTTTAGAAATGTAGAGAGGTCTTCTTCGTCGGCAGGCTGAAACAGGACCTGTGCCGGTCCGCCGGCGCGGAACCAGGTGATCTTGTCCATACCGGCATCGGGCGTCAGCCGACCACGCAAGCCCGACAATTTGCCGTCGAGCTTCTTCAGAAGCGTCTCGCCGCTTTCCATCTTACTTCTTACCCTGCTCAGCCAGTTCTTTCGGCAGTGCATATGCCCACTGCGTGATATTGCCTGCGCCGAGGCAGACCACGAAGTCGCCCGGCTCTGCAATCGACGCGACCAATGGCGCCAGCGCTTCCGGGCCGCTGGCATAGCGCGCATCGCGATGACCTGCGGTCTTGATGCGTGATACGAGCGCTTCGGAATTGACGCCCTCAATCGGGTCTTCGCCAGCCGTATAGACCGGCGTCACGATGACTGTATCGGCATCGTTGAAACATGCCGCGAATTCGTCGAACAGACTTGCCAGGCGCGTGAAACGGTGCGGCTGCACGATGGCGACCACACGGCCTTTCGTGGCTTCACGCGCGGCTTTCAGCACGGCGCGGATTTCAACCGGGTGATGGCCGTAGTCATCGAATATCTCGACGCCATTCCATGTGCCCGTATGGGTGAAGCGACGCTTCACGCCGCCGAACGAGCCGAGACCACGACGAATATCGTCGGCAGAGATACCCAGCTCATGCGCAACGGCGATTGCCGCCGTTGCATTTGATACGTTGTGCTGACCCGGCATCGGCAGACGCAGATCCTTGATCTCGGTCGCCTCGCCCTTGCGGGAGCGGATCACGACATCGAACAGGCTCGCCGCACCATCCATGCGATGATTGATAAAGCGTACTTCTGCCTGCGGGTTCTGACCGTAGGTAATGATGCGGCGATCCTCAATGCGGCTCACAAGAGCCTGCACTTCCGGATGATCGAGGCACATGACACCGAAACCGTAGAACGGCACGTTCTCGACGAACTGTGCAAAGGCGGCGCGCACATTGTCGAAATTGCCGTAATGGTCGAGATGTTCGGGGTCGATATTGGTCACGACCGCAATATCGGCGGGCAGCTTCAGGAATGTACCGTCGCTTTCATCGGCCTCCACCACCATCCAGTCACCGTCGCCCATGCGGGCATTGGTACCATAGGCGTTGATGATGCCGCCATTGATGACGGTCGGATCGAGATGCCCCGCATCGAGCAATGCCGCAACCATGGACGTCGTGGTTGTCTTGCCGTGCGTGCCACCAATGGCAACGGCACGGCGGAAGCGCATCAGCTCTGCCAGCATTTCGGCGCGGCGCACGATGGGCAACAGCTTTTCGCGCGAAGCAACCAATTCGGGATTGTTCTTCTTGATCGCCGTCGAAACGACGACCACTTCGGCATCTCCGATATTTTCAGCCTTGTGGCCGACAAAGACGTCGATGCCCTTGTCACGCAGGCGCTGCACATTGGCGCTGTCGGACTGGTCTGAGCCCTGTACCTTGTAACCGAGATTGTGCAGCACTTCGGCAATACCGCTCATGCCGATGCCGCCAATTCCGATGAAATGGACAAGCCCGATATTCAGCGGCATTTTCATGGCCGAGTTCCTTCTTTGAATTCCTGAACTGATTTACCCGCTGCAATAGCCTCTGCCAGATCAGCAAGCAACCGCGCTGCATCTGGCTTACCAACGCTTTTTGCAGCTTTTGCTTGTGCTTCGAGGCGCTCCGGCTCATTCATCGCGGTCTGGAGTATCCCGGCAAGGCGTTCTGGCGACAATTCCGACTGGCGAACAACCTCGCCACCGCCGACAGCCGCGAGCGCTGCCGCATTGGCAGCCTGATCATGATCCAGCGCATGTGGAAACGGCACCAGCATGGCCGGGCGACCAATGACCGTGATCTCGGAAACAGTCGAAGCACCTGAACGCGAAATCACAAACTGGGCATCCGCCATACGCGCAGGCATGTCGTTGAAAAACGGCGCTACGTCGGCGGGAATACCAAGTTTCTTGTAAGCTTCCCGCACGGCGGCTTCGTCTTCCTTACGCGCCTGTTGGGTAATTAGCAGCCGCGCCCGATCCTTTTCCGGCAACAAAGCCACGGCAGCAGGAATGGCGGTCGAAAAGAACTGCGCGCCCTGGCTGCCGCCAAAGACCAGCAGACGAAACCGTTCATCCGCCTTGACCGGCTTGTAGGGTGTTCCGGCTGCAGCCAGAACGGGCGGACGAACCGGATTGCCGGTCGTGACCGTCTTCTCGGCATAAGCACCGCCGGTTTCGGGCAGAAAGCCACCAGCAATGGCTTTTACCCGACCTGCAAGCCCTTTATTGGCGCGGCCCATGACAGCATTCTGCTCGTGCACCAGTGTCGGAATATGCATGTTGCTGGCCGCATAAAGCGGCGGTAGCGTCGGATAGCCACCAAAGCCCGCAACGAGTTTGGGTTTCAGCCGACGAAACAGTTTGCGAGAATCGAGATTGCCCTGCCACAGCGACCAGAAAGTTTTCAGAAGCGCTATCGGGTTGCGGCCTGCAATCGTCGCTGAACGAATGACATGAACATGATCTTCCGCGAAGGCGCCCGCAAACCGCTGGGCGCGCGCATCGGTTGCCAGATGAACGTCCCAGCCGCGCACCTTCAATTCATGCGCCAGCGCTTCCGCCGGAAACAGGTGACCACCTGTTCCACCGGCGGCCAGTACAATTACGCCCCGATTAGCAAGATTGTCCATCAAGCCCTCACAGCGCAGGAATGCGTTTGCCCATATCGACACCACTGCCGACCGTATGGGTCATGCGCGCTTCCGGACGACGGCGCGTCAGGGCAAGAAGAATGCCCATCGTGATGGCGATAGCGATGAGCGAGGAACCGCCATAGGAAATGAACGGCAAGGTCATGCCCTTTGCAGGCATGAGATGCAGGTTCACCGCCATGTTGATGATCGACTGGAAGCCGAACAGAATGACAATCCCCGAAACGGCCAGACGTGTAAATGGATCACGCTCACGCAGTGCGATGGACAGGCCGCGCACGACGATGAATGCAAACAGCAGCATGATGATCATGCACAAAATGATGCCATATTCTTCGGCGGCGACCGAGAAAATGAAGTCGGTGTGGCTGTCCGGGATGATCCGCTTCACGGTGCCTTCGCCTGGACCTTGTCCGAACCAGCCACCGCGCAGGATCGCTTCACGACCGGCATCGACCTGAAACGTGTCGCCCTCGCCCGTCATGAACCGATTGATACGCCCTGCGACGTGATCGAACATGAAATAGGCTGAAACACCACCGCAAACGGCAAGGCCGCCGAGGACCAGAATCCAGAACATTGGCAGGCCGGCGAGGAAGAACATTGCTCCCCACGTGCCAGTGGTCAGCATTGTCTGGCCAAGGTCAGGCTGGAGAACGAGCAGCGCCGCAACCGTGCCGAACAGCAGCATGGCAAGAAAATTGCCGGGCATTTCGCCACCGCGTTCCCGCTCTGAGAACAGCCAGGCGCAAACCACCACAAACGCGGGCTTCATGAATTCCGAAGGCTGAATGGAGATGCCCGCCAGATTAACCCAGCGTCGCGCGCCCTTCACCTCGATGCCGAAAAACAGTGCGGCAACCATCAGCACGAGCGAAATACCAAGCAGGATCAATGCAAATCGCCTGATCTGACGTGGCGAGAGAAACGAAACGCCGATCATGACACCAACTGCCGGAAGCATGAAGAAAATCTGGCGCTCGACAAAATGGAACCCGTCGAGGCCGATACGCTGGGCCACGGCAGGACTTGCGGCGAATGACAGCAGAATGCCAAGGCCCATCAGGGCCAGACATGCGGCGAGGAAGAAGCGGTCTATTGTCCACCACCAATTGGCGACAGGACCGCGATCGACACGGCTTACCATCAGCTTTTTCCTCCTATCGGCTCAACACCCGCAAGCGCCAGAACAGCGCTGCGGAATGCATCACCGCGTTTTTCGAAATTCTGGAACTGGTCAAAGCTCGCGCAGGCAGGCGACAGCAGCACAACCGGCTCGGGAGCAGCATCGTTACCGGCATCACGGGCCGCGTGCTCGACCGCGACTGCAAGCGTATCGGAAATCTCGAACGGCGCCGCATCGCCAAGCGTTGCTGCAAACTGCGCTGCAGCTTCGCCGATCAGATAGGCTTTGGCGATCCGCGGGAAGAAACCCGCCAGCGAAGAAATCCCGCCAGCTTTCGGCACACCACCTGCAATCCAGTAGATGTTCTGCGGGAAGGAAGACAATGCCGGAGCAGTTGCTTCCGCATTGGTCGCCTTGGAATCGTTGACGAACAGGACTTTCCCGCGATGCCCGACCTGTTCCATGCGGTGAGCAAGACCAGGAAAGCTCCTCAACCCGGCATGTATCTCTTCGATGCTCAAACCGACCGACAGGCAGGCGACGATAGCTGCAAGTGCATTTTGCGCATTGTGCGCGCCGCGCAGCGAACCAATGCCTTCCAGCGAAGCGATTTCATCGATTTCCCCATCCTGCGTCCAGAATAGCTTCGCACCATCGGCAAAATAACCTTTACCGAGGCGTTTTTCCTTGGAAATCCGCACGACGTGCACGCCGTCACGATAAAGCCGATCCGCAATGGCTTCGCAGTGAGGATCGTCAACGCCGATGATCGCGGTATCACTCGCCGCCACCAGACGTTCCTTGATCGCGGCGTAGTTTTCCATCGAGCCATGACGGTCGAGATGGTCCGGCGTCAGATTGAGCAGGATACCCGCCGTCGGGTTCAGCGATGGCGCCAGATCGATCTGATAGGATGAACACTCGACCACATAAAAACGATTTGCCTGCGGTGGTTCCAGCGTCAGGATTGCAGTGCCGATATTGCCGCCAAGCTGCATATCCCGGCCAGAAGCCTTGATGATATGGGCAATCAAAGCGGTCGTCGTCGATTTGCCGTTGGTGCCGGTGATGGCGATGAACGGGCAATCGGGAGCGATATGATTGCGCTCGCGGACGAAAAGCTCCACGTCGCCGATGATTTCAACACCGGCAGCATGAGCCAGATCGACCGTCCAGTGTGGCTTTGGATGGGTCAGCGGGACGCCCGGCGAAAGCACGAAAGCCGCAAATTGCGACCAGTCAGCCTGCCGCAGATCGCCTGTGGCAATGCCCGCGCTTTGGGCCCGGGCAACGCTGTCGGGATTGTCGTCCCAGGCAATGATCTTTGCTCCTCCGCCAAGAATAGCCTTGGCGGTCGCAATGCCCGACCCGCCCAGTCCGAAAAGGGCGACTGTCTTATCCTTGAGGGCGGTGATCGGGATCATTCGATATGCCTGTTATCTGAGCTTCAAGGTGGAAAGACCGATCATCGCGAGAATGATCGCAACGATCCAGAACCGGATCACGACCTGACTCTCGGTCCAGCCTTTCTTCTCGAAATGGTGGTGGATAGGCGCCATCAGGAAGACGCGCTTGCCGGTCAGCTTGAAGGAGCCGACCTGAATGATAACGGAAAGCGCTTCGACGACGAACAGACCGCCGATGATGGCGAGAACGATTTCATGCTTCGTCGCAACTGCGACCGCGCCGAGCATGCCGCCCAGCGCCAGCGAACCCGTATCGCCCATGAAGATAGCGGCGGGAGGCGCGTTGAACCAGAGAAAGCCAAGCCCGGCGCCGATAACAGCGCCGAGAACCACCGCAAGCTCACCCGTGCCTGGCACGAAATGGATCTGCAGATAGTCGGCGAAGATCGCATTACCGGAAAGATAGGCGATGAAGCCGAAGGAGGCTGCGGCCACCATCACCGGAACGATTGCAAGCCCGTCGAGACCGTCGGTCAGGTTTACGGCGTTGCCTGCACCAACCATGACGAAGGCAGCAAACGGAATGAAGAACCAGCTCAGATTGATGACGAACTGCTTGGCAAACGGGAATGTCAGCGATGACGAGAACGGCTCCTGCCCTGCCCGCATGATGATGAAAGCGGCGACAGCGGCAATCAGGAATTCGATACCGAGACGTGCCTTGCCGGAAAAGCCCTTGTCGGATTGCTTTGTTACCTTCAGATAGTCATCGTAGAAACCGATGGCTCCGAAGCCCACCGTGACCGTCAGCACCACCCAGACATAGACACTGGCAAGATTGGCCCAGAGCAGGCACGACACAAGAATGCCGGTCATGATCATGAGGCCGCCCATCGTGGGTGTACCGGCTTTCTTGAAATGGGTCTGCGGGCCGTCAGCGCGGATCGGCTGGCCTTTCCCCTGACGCACCCGGAGCGAGTTGATGATCGACGGGCCGAACAGGAACACGATCAGCGCCGATGTAATCATCGCGCCGCCGGTGCGGAAAGTAATATAGCGGAACACATTGAGCGGTGTCATATGTTCGGCGAAGAAGGTGAGAAGCATCAACATGTAGAGAAAAATCCCTCAAATACCGCTTACTCCGCGGGTTCCACCGGCGGAAACTGGCTGATCAGCGCCTTGACGATTTTGGAAAAGCCGATCCCTTTCGACGATTTCACCATGATGACATCGCCCGGACGGACCGCCTTGATCACCAGCGGCAACAATTCGTCGGTGCTTTGCCTGTACTCGGTCTGAATTTCAACCGGCAAGGCATTTTTAAGCGCCGCCATGTCCGGTCCACCGATAAAAAGCGCATTCACTTCGGCATCCACGATCGGGCGCGCCAGATCGGCGTGAAGTTTGCCCGATTGACGGCCAAGCTCCAGCATATCGCCCAGAACCGCGATGCGACGGCCACGCGAACCTTCCGGTATCGTCGAATGCAGCAGCGACAGGGCTGCGCGCATCGAGGTCGGATTGGCATTGTAGCTCTCGTCGATCAGCGTGAACGTGCCCTCGGGATGCTGAAGCACATGGCGCGCACCGCGACCACCTTCGGCAGAAAGCGTTGCCATGGCCATCATCACCTTGGCAATATCAGCCCCGACCAGATCAGCGGCACCGAGAACAGCAAGCATATTCTGCACGATATGGCGGCCCGGCATGCCAACCTTGACCGCAGCTTCATGCGTGCCGATCTTCACCGTCATGCACGAGCAGGTAGGATGAAGCTTCACTTCGCGCAGGCGGTAGTCGGAACGGGCATTTTCCCCGAATGTGGCAATGTGTTCGATACCGGCCTTTTCGGCCAGTTCTTCCAGTTGCTTGAAGCGTTTGTCGTCCCGATTGAGAAGCGCATAGCCACCCGGAACAATGCCTTCAAAAATTTCCGCCTTGGCGACAGCAATTTCTTCCAGATTGGCGAAATGACCGAGATGTGCGGGTGCGATCAGCGTAATCAGCGCCACATGCGGACGCACCATCTTCACCAGCGGACGAATTTCATCGTGGTGGTTCATGCCGATTTCGAAGACACCGTAATCGGTATCAGCAGGCATGCGTGCAAGCGTCAGCGGCACACCCCAATGATTGTTGAACGACGCCACTGACGCATGAACCTTGCCAACTTCCGAAAGCACATGACGCAAGGCTTCCTTGGTCGTCGTCTTGCCGACGGAACCCGTCACCGCAATGATCTGTGCCTTCGAGCGCGCCCGCGAAGCAATGCCGAGCTTGGTAAGAGCTTCAAGCACGTCCTCAACGACGATCATCGGCACTTTTGAATTGCCGAATGCGGGCAGACGATGCTCGGCCACCACAAGAAGACCCGCACCGGCGGCCATGGCAGAGGTTACGAAGTCATGCCCGTCGAACTGTTCGCCCTTGATCGCGAAAAATGCCTCGCCGGGTTTCAGCGAGCGGCTATCAATGGAGATACCGGTTATACCAGCAGGAAGATTGCCGAAGGGCCTGCCTTCCATGGCTTCGACCATATCGTTGGACGTCCAGAGCCAGTCACTCATTCCGAGCGCTCCTCAAGACGGGCAGCAAGTGCTGCTGCAACTTCCGCATGATCCGAGAATGGCAGCGTGATGTTGCCGACGACCTGCCCTTCCTCGTGCCCCTTGCCCGCAACGACCAATGTATCGCCTGGCTGCATCATTGATACGGCGGTGAAAATTGCCTCACGGCGATCCCCGATTTCGGTCGCGCCCGGCGCCGCAGCCATGATTTCGGAGCGGATCTGGGCCGGAACTTCCGAACGCGGATTATCATCGGTAACGATTGCCACATCGGCCAGTCGCGAGGCGATTTCGCCCATGATCGGACGCTTGCCCTTGTCGCGGTCGCCCCCACAACCGAAGACGACGATCACCCGACCGGTCGTGAACGGGCGTACCGAAGTCAGAACATTTTCCAGCGCCTCTGGCTTGTGGGCGTAATCGACATAGGCTGGCGCGCCATCTTCTGTTGCACCGACAAGATCGAGGCGCCCCGGAGCACCTTTCAGACGCTCCAGCGCGCGCATCGCAGCCGCAGCCGGAACGCCTGTGACCATCGCAAGTCCCGCTGCGACCAGCGCATTTGCAACCTGAAAATCTCCAGCGAGCGGCAGTTCGATCTCGAAAATATCGTCACCGATGCGCACTTCGACATGCTGGCGGAAACGCTCATGCTCCACGCGCTTGAGGGCAATGAAATTGCCTTTCCGCCCGACCGTCTTCACGTCACAACCGGCAAGCGTTGCTGCTTCGATAGCCTGCGCCGAGAAATGGTCGTCGGAGAAGATGATGGCGGGCGCGCCCTTCGGCAAAAGCGTGTTGAAGAGACGCATCTTCGCGCCGAGATACTCCTCAACGGTCGCATGATAATCCATATGGTCACGACCGAGATTGGTGAAAGCACCGGCGGCGAGCTTGACACCATCCAGACGGCGCTGATCGAGACCATGCGACGAAGCTTCCATGGCCGCATGGGTCACGCCTTCGTCGGCAAGCTCTGCCAGAACGCGATGCAGCTCCACAGGATCGGGCGTCGTCAGTGAATTATAGTCGCTGCGGGTCGGCGAAAACACGCCGGTCGTGCCTATATTCGCCGCCGGGAAACCGGCATAGGCCCAGATCTGGCGGGCAAAGGACGCGACGGAAGTCTTGCCGCTGGTACCCGTGACGGCAACCATAACTTGTGGCTGCTTGCCATAGAACTGCGCCGCAGCGACTGCCAATGCAAGGCGGGGATCATCGACATGAAGAACCGGCACGCCTGCGTCGGCGATGGCCGTCTCCTTGCCTGCGATGATGGCGCTGGCGCCGCGCTTGACGGCATCGGCGACAAAAGCCGCACCATCCGCTTTCACGCCCTTCAGCGCTGCGAAAAGAAAACCGCGTTCGACCTTGCGGGAGTCCGACGTGATGCCGGTGATCTCCACCTCGCCGGCATTGCCGGAGGCCAGTTCGTTAAAGAGAGCGATTTCCTTCAGTTTCATGGTCATACCAAATCCAGATTCAGTTGTGCGCGTTTCGCTGCAAAGGCTGCTTTATGCGAATCAGTCGTATTCGTTGGAAACCATTGCTGGCGGCACTTCCTGTTGAAAATCAGGCTTGCCGCTTAAATTGCTAACCATTGCTGGCTGGGCTTCGAGTTGGAAATCGGGTTTCACACCGAGGAACGAAGCCGAACGACGGATGATCTCCGAAACCATCGGCGCTGCGTTGAGACCTGCGGTTGCACTGAATTTGCCTTCTTCCGGCTTCGGCTCATCAATGATGGTCAGGACGACATAGGTTGGATCATCCATTGGAAATGAAGCAAGAAATGCGTTGAAACGCACATCTTTCGAATAGCGTCCGTGCACCACCTTTTCGGCAGTGCCGGTCTTGCCGCCGACGCGGTAGCCCGGAACCGTCGCCCGCTTGCCAGAACCGCCCTGGGCAGTTGCATTAAGGCGATAGAGGTAGCGCATATCCGCAGAAACCTGTGGATGAACCACCTGCTTGGCCACCTGATCAGCCTGAGCCTGCGTGCGCATCAGGAAAGTCGGCTCCATCAGCTTGCCGCCATTCATCAGAGCGGCAGCACCAACGGCCGTCTGTAGCGGCGTCGTCATCATGCCGTGACCGAACGAAATAGTCATCGAGTGGACCTTCTTCCACACACGCGGCTCGACGGGACGCGCCACTTCCGGCAGCTCCGTCTGCATGCGGTCGAGAAGGCCGATCTTCTTGAGGAATGCGCGATGCCCTTCGATGCCGACGGCATCCGCTTCGCGGCCCGAACCGATATTGGACGAGAAGATGAAAACTTCCGGCAGCGTCAGCCAGCGCCCCTTGCCGTGGAAGTCGCGGATCGTCTGGCGACCAAACACCAGCGGACGGCTCGCATCGAGTTTCGACTGCAGGTTGAACTTGCCGGAATCGAGCGCCATCGCCGTGGTGAAGCTCTTGATGGTCGAGCCCATTTCATAGGTGCCTGCCGACATGCGGTTCAGGCGGTCCTTGTCCAGCGCATGGACCGGGTTGTTCGGATCAAAATCCGGCACCGATGCCATGGCGATCACTTCGCCGGTTTTGACATTCAGCACCACCGCACCGGCAGCAATCGCCCGGTAGCGTTCCATAGCCTTGACCAGCACGTCGCGCATGATGTGCTGCACGCGAATATCGATCGACAGGCGCACCGGCTCCAGCGACTGTCCGGTCGCAAGACCAACCGAACGCAAGTCGGTCAGCCCCTGGCTGTCGATATATTTTTCCATGCCCGCAATGCCCTGATTATCGACATTGACGAGACCGAGAATATGCGATGCGGTCGGCCCACCTGGATAAAAGCGGCGCTTTTCCGTGCGGAAGCCGATGCCCGGCACGCCGAGCGCCATAATCTGGCTCTGCTGTCTCGGGGTCAGCCCACGCTTGACCCAGACGAAGCCAGCACCACTTTTCAGACGCTTGTACGTCGCTTCCCAATCGAGATCGGGCAGCACTGTCGACAGCATTTCGATGGTTTCGTCGGGGTCTACGATCTTGCGCGGCTCTGCATAGAGCGAAGCAGTCTTGATATCGGTGGCGAGAATTTCGCCGTTGCGGTCAAGAATATCCGGGCGCGATGCAAGCTGGTGAACAGCCGGACCTGCATTGTCCTCGTTTTCCCCGCCGATGACGCCGAAATAGACGAGCTTGCCGGCCATGACACCATAGATGCCGACAAAACAGGCGATGGCCATCCAGAGGCGATTGCGTGCGCGGTTGCCATGCTTCTTGCGCGAACCGACAAAAGCCATGTTGCCGGACAGCTTTTCATCGCTGACCGGCCCAACACCGTCATCTAGTTGCGTATTCTTTTTTCCGAATAGTCTCAGCCGCATGATCAGTGCCTCGCCCCGCTCTTCTTGACGCTGCCGGTGGTGATCGCATCCTTTTCGAGCACACCGCTTGCGAGCAGTTCGTCGCTGCCAGAAATGATCTTCTGTATATCGTCGACCGGACGTTCCGGAATTTCGTTGACGCCCAGCACAAGCTGTTCGGCTTCGATCGGCTGGATATTGAGTTCCTTTTCATAAACACCAACAAGGCTCTGCAGGCGACCTGGCTGGGTCATCAATGCCCAATCGGCGCGCAGAAGCGTGATCGTGTCTTTCTCGGAGTCGATCTGTCGCTTGAGCTTGGCGATGACCGCGATCTGCTTTTCCGCGTCATATTTGATCGTGTAGGTGACGGTCGCCGCCACCAGCATCGCCGCTATCATGATGATGTCGAAAGTACGCAGCACTCGTTTAACTCCGGGCCAGTTCGTTCGTCTCGGGCAGTTTGGGCAACCCGAACAGCGATAGATCGTCTTCCAGTGGCGGATTGTCCGTCCTGATCCCGGCGCGCAGCTTTGCCGAGCGCGCACGCGGGTTTCGTTCTTCTTCTTCCGCTGTCGGGCCAACAGCGCCCTTGACCGCAGGCGTAAAGCTTGGCAGGCGGATATGCGTTTCCGGCAGATGACGCGATCCGGCGCTACCGCCCGCGCGGTCAGCGAAATAGCGCTTCACCATGCGATCCTCGAGCGAATGGAAGGTCACGACAACCAGCCGACCGCCCGGCTTCAAGATACGCTCGGCGGCAAGCAGCGCCCGTGCCAGTTCGCCCAGTTCATCATTCACATAAACGCGTAGCGCCTGAAATACGCGCGTCGCGGGATGGATGCGATCCTTCGGATTGCGGCCAACAAGCGTTTCGATGGCATTGGCGAGATCGAGCGTGCGTGTGAAAGGCTGTACCGCGCGGCGTTTGTCGATCATGCGTGCGATGCGGCCCGCGTGCCGCTCCTCGCCGAGAAAATTGAAAATGCGGGCAAGATCGCCGATCTTGAGGCGGTTGACCACATCGGCAGCGCTGGGGCCCTTTTTCGACATGCGCATGTCGAGCGGACCGTCCTTCTGGAAGGAAAAGCCGCGCTCGGCCTCGTCGATCTGCATCGACGATACGCCAATATCGAGCACAACACCGTCCACTTTGCTGTCCGCTCCTTTAACATGCGAAACTGCGTCATCAAGAGCAGAGAACCGGGACTCAACCAGATCGAGCCTGCCTGGAAACTGCTTCTCCATCGCCCGCCCGGCCTCGATTGCGGTCGGATCGCGGTCAATCGCGATCACATCCGCACCCGTTTCCAGTATGCGACGCGTGTAACCACCAGCACCGAATGTCCCATCGACAATCACTGCGCCAGGTGCAGGCTTCAGGGCGTCGATCACTTCGGCGATCAGCACCGGAACGTGACGGACTTCAGCCCCACCGGCTTGAGAATTGTCTCCGCCGAGGCTCGCCATCATTCCGATCCTTTCCCGGGTACGCGGCCCGATACCTAAAGCGCCTCGCGCTTTAATCTTTTGGTTTCATGCATGTCTTTGTCCCAAAACCGGTTCCCACTTTTGGGAGACATGCTCAAGTGCTTTGCTTGCGGATTCCGGCCATTTGCCGTCAACTTGGCGCCATAGCGGATTCGTTCGTCAGTTATCGGATATTAAGCTTAATGAAGCGTTATCCTTTGACTGAGCGCCGGGGAAAATGAGTAAGGGAGTAAGGGAGTAAGGGAGTAAGGGAAAATGCATCCGGATGCGTATTCTCGGTCAAGGCGAATATTTTGCTTGCCTTGTCCACCACCTGCCCGCACCCTATTCCCCTATTCCCCTATTCCCCTATTCCCCTATTCCCCTATTCCCC
>NZ_VEWK01000010.1 GCF_006376675.1 Brucella pecoris | reverse complement strand
GACAAAGCATGAAACAGGCCGCCAACGAAATCGGAGTCTCAACATCCGCTATCAGTCATCGAATCAGAAAACTGGAGTATGCTTGCCAACCTGGGTCCAAACGTCCTGCTAAGTGAGCGACTTGTTCATATTGACACCGGTCACATGAAATCCTGTCGCGTCATAAACATGCTTGGCGCGCGCGTTGTCAGCGGCGACCCGGAGCTTGATTTGCCGAAAGCCGTCACGTTTTAGGTCCATCTCCAGCGTTGCTAACGCCAGCTTGCCGTATCCTTTTCCCTGAAACGAGGGAAAAATGTAGAAGTCCATAATGAATGCTACATGCTTCGCCGGATCCTGTTTGTACCAGAGATAGCCAAGAGGCTCTTCAGGACTGCAGACAGGATCGATCAGACACAGCAAGATCTGGTCGGTCGTATTGACACCTTCAGGCAAGTCCGAAGCCATTTCTCGTTTCACCTGATCAAGAGCCGCTACGTCGGAAAGACGATAACTTGATGCAACTTCCGCTGCATAGTCAGGAATGAAGTAGCTGAGATAGGTCGGGAACTCGTCCTCTCGCATAGGCCGTAGTTGGAGCATGAAGATTCCTTTCACAGTATAGACCGGGATCGCGTCGAACGCCGCGTTTTCGCAGGAGGAACTTGTGAAATAATAAACCAACTGGGCATCGTTCATGTAACCTTGATAGAGCGTGAATGGAAGGCGGCTCATCGGTTGAACAGGAACTCTATATCTCGGATTTCACTTCCGCGACAAGTGGTGCATTGGGAGTGAGCGCATTGCTTGATGGGGCGGCTTCTGTCGATTGCGACACGCAAGCCGCTTCCCCTTGAAGTTCGTGGGCGTCGATGTGCATTGAGGCGTTTTTTCTCCACCCGCCGTGAAAATAAAGGACTATCGCCATCAACAGGGTTGATACCATTGCGGCGGGAAAGCTCAGCCAGAGCGCATCGGAACCAAGTTGTTCACGCAGGCCAATGGCGACGCCAAGGCGTACCGGGTACATGGATACGAAAAGAATGATGAGCGGCCAGATAACCTGACCGTTTGCGCGCACGGTTCCGAAAAGAACCATCGATACGCCGAAGGCGATGAAGCCCCACGTCGCGATTTGTCCTATGTGCTGACCGATTGGGATTGCCGCACTGTCTGCGCCGAGAAATATTTGCATGGCTTGCCGGTCCGCGAGAAGCAGCAGAACAACAAGTGCTCCCGTCATCAGCACTGCGTAAACTGCCCCTATGCGGGTTATCGAGTTCACGCGATCCCATTTCCCTGCTCCGATATTCTGGGCGGCCATGGCGCTTACTGCGGCGCCCAGCGCCATTGCAGGCATCTGCACATAGGTCCAGAGCTGTTGTGTGGCGCCGAAGGCGGCCGTCGTATCGACACCTTCCTGATTGACCAGTCGCATCATCGTCAGCATCGAGCTTGAAACGACGATCATCTGGATGCCCATCGGAAATCCTTTGGTGAAGATCAGCCGCAGCAGCTCCCGATCAGGGACAAGGAGCCACAATTCCCTGCCACGCAGGCGCAACGGAAGGTCGCGGTGATAGATATAATAAAGCATTGCGGTCAGGCTTATGTAATTGGCAGCCGCTGTCGCCAATGCAGAGCCCGCAATACCCAGTGCGGGTAACGGGCCCCATCCCAGAATGAAGACGGGATTGAGGGCTATATCCAGCAGTACCGCCATTCCCATGAATATCAGCGGGGTCATGGCGTCACCACTGCCGCGCAGAGCCATCATCAGAATCGTCTGCATCAGGATTGCCGGCATGGCGAGAAAGGTGACTTGCAGAAATGCGCGGGCCAGCGGCTCGATAGTTTCAGGCGTTCCGAGCAGTTCAAGCACTTTGGGGGCAAGCAGCCAGCCGATGACGGCGACAACGATGCTGAGCGGCACGAAAGTGCCGACGGTGGTGCCCGCTATCGTGCGCGCGGTTTCAACGTCGTGCCGTCCGAATGCCTGTCCGATCAGGATCGTCGATGCCATGCCGAAGCCGAATACGAAAGCAGTCAGCAGAAACATCACCAGATTGCCGTTCGTCGTTGCCGCAAGTGCATTCTCGCCAAGCAACTGACCGATCCAGATCGTGTCGATTGACCCGTTCGCCGATTGCAAGATTGATGAGCCGAGTGTCGGCAACGCGAAGAGCAGCAAAGCCTGATTGATCGGGGCCGTCGTCAGGTCGATGCTCTGTTTCATGAGACCTCGTGATCGGACTGATATGTCGTGGATTAGAGCGCGTCTCAACTGTCTGTTTTGACACGCATCTGATCCGAAAACCGCTTCACACTTTTCGGAATGCGCTCTGATTGCTTAAATAAATCCCGCGAATTCAAACGGGGGAATCGTAATTTATTCTACTCAGGATTGATGTTGGCAGTTTGTGCGCTGCTCGTAAAGTCACGGAAAAGAGTATCGGATGTGAGCAAAGCGGGGATGCAACCGTTTTATGCCATTCCCAGCAATCAAAAGATTGCTAATATGAACTTGTAGCATGGAGGGGCTCTATCCATGAAAGGTCTGGCAGATAAGGCGGCGCAAAGTGCCGGCGAGAACAACGGCGATCCGCCGGTTGTTGAAGAGGTTGGTCAGCCATCACACCAGAAGGCGGACGACACTGCCCCTGTCGGTGCGGAGCAGCTTGATTGGCTCGTTGCGATGATCAATCACGTGCCGGATTTCATCTATGCCAAGGACTTGCAGGGGCGGTTTCTGTTCGCCAATGATGCGGTGGTTCGCAACAACGGCCTTTCGGACATCAATGAACTCATTGGACTGACCGATTTCGATATTCATGGCGAAGCTGCGCTCACGGCCCGCATTTTTGAGATTGAAAAACAGGTCATGGAGAGTGGCCAGCCCGATCTTGGCTATGAAGAGCGCGCCATGCGCGGCGGAATGGATCGTTGGCTGATGATCTCGCGTGTGCCCTTGCGCGATAGAAACGGCAAGATTATCGGCGTTGTGGGCGCGTCTCGTGACATTTCCCTCAAGAAAAGAGCCGAACGCTTCATGCAGGTTCAGGCCCGTATTCTGGAAATGACGGTAAGTGCGGTGGCCATACCGGATTTCATCGATCAGTTGACCCATTTGCTGGAAGGTCTTGCCGCCGGTATTCGTTGTGTTGCCGTCGTTACCGGGGAGACCGCTGAAGATGTTGTCATTTCTGCACCTTCCCTGCCTCCTCTGGCGCTCGGTTTGAGAAACGAACGTGAGCCAATTTCTCTCGCAGCGCTTGAAACGGCACTGAAGACATTGGTTCCCGATAGTGAAGCCATATTCTCCATGAAAATCCCGTCCGCAGACGGGCAGGGGCACGGTGCTCTCGGCTTCTCGGTCGATGGCGACGCTGCGGATGATCGCGTCCTCACGGAGTTTTTCACCACCGCTGCCAGAATGAGCGGAATTGCCATCGACAGGCGTATTGCCGACGAACGTATCCGCTATCTGGCCGAACACGATACGTTGACAGGGCTGGCTAACAGGGCTTTCCTGGAACTGAAACTCGAACAGATTCTCGAACAGGCGGCGGCTCATTCTCAGCGAGTGGCCCTTGGCTTTCTCGATCTGGATCAGTTCAAGCCGGTCAACGATACGCTTGGTCATGCTGCGGGCGACAAGCTTCTGCAGCAGATTGCCGGACGGATTTCGCTATTGCTGCGCGACGGTGAACTTGCTGGCCGCATGGGAGGTGATGAGTTCATTCTCGTGTTGCAGGCGGATGATGGCGATTTCTGCTCCCGGCTGGATGAAATCAGACGGAAGATCAGCGAGCCGGTCGAGTTGGATGGCGCACATCTGGAAGTCACCTGCAGCATCGGTGTCGCCTGCTTTCCAAAACATGGTGGGTCGGCCGCGGAACTGTTCGCGGCTGCAGACGCTGCCATGTACGATGCCAAGGCGAAGGGCCGCAATGGCGTTAGCATCTATTCCGGCGAAATGTCGCGTGGCCTTGCTTCAGGCGGGAGCAAACAGTCGTAGCTATCGCGCAATATTCAGCTAATCCGGGCCTTGACGAACACGTCATAGCGCGTGCTTTTGCCGAGTATCTGATGAGATGGTTTGCGCAATCCAGCCATGGGGTCGGCGCGCAAGGGCCATTTCAGCACCACACGGTTCTGCGCTGCCTCCAGCGCAACCTGCATCAGCTTTTCGGCATCGGGATCGGTACCGACGATCTCGCGGATCTGGCGCATTTCCTTCTTGACGAGTGCGCTATTGCCGCGGGGCGGGTGCATCGGATCGACCAGAACCACCTGCGGCTTCAGTTCCGGCAGGAGCAGACAGGAATCTCCCTGTAAAAGCGTCATGCGAGTGACAGTCTCGGCATAGCGCCCGCCTTCTGCCGCTGCACGCGCCAGCCCCTTCGCCAGAAGGTTATGCATCGTTTCGGAGCGCTCGATCAAAGTCACCTTTGCGCCGAGCGATGCCAGCAGGAAGGCATCTCGTCCAAGCCCGGCTGTCGCATCCACTATTTCAGGCATGACATCGCGCGTTATTCCGACAGCCTTGGCGAGGGCCTGCCCACGTCCTTCGCCGGAGCGAAACCGGTGGCCGACAGCGCCTCCGACAAAATCGACGATCAGCTCCGATGTATCTATTTTCTGCGACATGAATGCTCTCAGAAGGGGCAGGGTGCGGCGAACGTCACGTCGCGCCCGTCGGGGTGCTGGAAAGCCAGTACTTCCGCGTGTAACAGCAGACGGTCTGCGGCAGCGAGGGCTTCACCTTCGGCGTAGAATTCATCGCCGAGGATCACATGGTCGAGCGCTTTCATATGAACGCGCAACTGGTGCGTCCGGCCCGTCAGTGGAAAGAGCCGCAGCCGGGTGTGTTCATCGCCCCTGTCCAGAACCTGCCAGCGTGTCTGTGCGGGCTTGCCATGATCATGATCGATGCGATGGCGCGGTTTGTTGTCGGGATCTATCGCCAGTGGCAGGTCGATCAGCCCTTCGTCATTTTCGAAGCAGCCCCAGACTACGGCGATATAGGATTTTTGCGTCGTCCGGGCCTCGAACTGCGAGGCTATGGCGGCGTGGGCCTTGCGGTTGAGCGACATCAGCACAAGGCCGGACGTATCCTTGTCGAGACGATTGATCATCTGGGCTTGCGGAAACTGCTTTTGAAGGCGTGTCGCAAGGCTATCCGACAGTGCTGGATGGCGCCCCGGTACGGATAACAGGCCGCTCGGCTTGTCCAGCACAAGAATATCCGCGTCGCGATGAAGGATCGAGACATAGGGTTCCAGTGGGGGATGATAGATGGGAGCATCGGCGGATAACACAGTCATAATGCTCTTCTAGCATGGTTTGCGCGGTGCGGAGAAGCGTGCGCTCAATTCTCTGTAGCGGCAAACGATAGACTACATTCACCAGATGGCTGATTGTTCATGCAGGGAAAATAAATGGCGGAGAGGGTGGGATTCGAACCCACGGTGGAGTTACCCCCACGCCGCATTTCGAGTGCGGTACTTTCGACCACTCAGCCACCTCTCCGCATTGTGCAATCCGGTTAAACGATCTATAAATCGCGCCGTCAAACAGCATCTAAAGCGAATGCTAAGTGTGTAGCGGCTCAATAACGGGCCAGCGCTGATTAGACAAGAGCTAATTTGCATTCCGTTGTGAAAATTCTTGACTTTTCTGCCGCTTCACACCTATAAGCACCAGACCTTGGGCGTGGGGTGATCCGCGCCTATTGTTTTGATTGCAGAATTTCGGGTTTCCGAGATCGTAATCAAGGGCCCAGCCCACTCATCAACCGACTGATAAAAAGACGGCCCATCACTTCGACGCCAATGTCGTGGACATGAGAGCCGGACCGAACAACCGAAAGGACAACAAATGTTCGCAGTCATCAAGACCGGTGGCAAGCAGTACCGCGTTGCCGCAAATGACCTGATCAAGGTCGAAAAAGTTGCTGGCGAAGCCGGTGACATCGTAGAATTCGCAGAAGTCCTGATGGTCGGCTCGACCATTGGCGCACCGGTCGTCGCTGGCGCTCTCGTCACCGCCGAAGTCGTTGAACAGGGCCGTGCTCGCAAGGTCATTGCGTTCAAGAAGCGTCGCCGTCAGAACTCGAAGCGCACCCGCGGTCATCGTCAGGAACTGACGACCATCCGTATCTCGGAGATCCTCACCGACGGCGCAAAGCCTTCCAAGAAGGCCGCCGAGAAGAAGGCTCCGAAGGCAGACGCCGCTGAAGGCGAAGCCGCAAAGCCGAAGAAGGCAGCGCCTAAGAAGGCTGCAGCCAAGGCCGCAACGGCTGAGTAAGTAAAGAGATTAAAGGAGAACACCAATGGCACACAAAAAAGCTGGCGGTTCCTCGCGTAACGGTCGCGATTCAGAATCCAAACGCCTTGGCGTGAAGAAGTTCGGCGGCGAAGCTGTGCTCGCCGGCAACATCATCGTGCGTCAACGCGGCACGAAGTGGCATCCGGGCGCCAATGTTGGCCTCGGCAAGGACCATACGATTTTTGCAACCACGAACGGTTCCGTGTCTTTCCGTACGAAAGCCAACGGCCGCACGTACGTATCGGTTAACCCGATCGCGGAAGCAGCAGAGTAAGCCGGGCACTCTCTAAAGCACCGGCGTCCCATCGGACCCGGTGCAAATGGCAGCCTAGCCAAAAGATCGAAGGGAAGATGGGGCCACCATCTTCCCTTTTTGCATCTGGAGGAACGAAAAATGGTTGTCGAAGTTCTGGAAGAAGATTGTTACGACGCAGGCAGTAGCGAAAGAAGAGACAGTTACACAGATCTGTCGCCCGGTCGGGCCGATGAGATGGCCCCCGATCTGGCTTATGAATTAGACTGTCCTGTCCTCGTCACTGAAAGGCTGGTCCTGCGCCCGCCGCATGTCGAAGACGTGGATGCGATTTCCTATCTTGCCAATAACGCCCGCGTCTCCGGTATGCTTGCTCGTATGCCGCATCCATACACGCGTGAAAATGCCGTCGATTTTGTCGAGCGCGTGCGAAAAGGCGAGATGGGCAATTGCATCTACGCCATTACGCAAGCGGAAACCGGCATCTTTATGGGCTGCTGCGGCATCCATGCGCATAAGCACGGTGAGGGGCTGGAAATCGGCTACTGGCTGGGTGAACCCTATTGGGGGCACGGCTTTGCCACCGAGGCCGCTCACGTCCTGATCGATCTGGCTTTCCGCGCAACGGAAATTGAGCGGCTGCACGTCTCGTGCCGGGCCAGCAATGGCGGCTCGCGCCGGGTGATCCACAAGTGCGGATTCCAGTTCAGCAACATGGGCATGGCGGACTCGCTTGCGGCAGGCAATGTCCCGGTCGAGCGCTATGTCCTTGATCGCCGCACCTGGATCGGGCTGAGAAGCTGGCAGTCATAAACAAAGGGTCCTGCGTGCCAAACCTTATTGGCTCGGCCGCAGGACCGATAAAAACGGGGAATGAAATGATGGATACTCATGCAATCGCGCGCGAGAAGATCGTGGTGCGTGCGCTCGAAAAGGGCGATCTGCATCGCTATCGGGCCATAAGATTAAGCGCTCTGCAGCGTGCGCCACTGGCATTCGGTTCGAGTTTCGACGAAGAAAATGCCTATTCGGACAGCGTGTTCGCGCGTCGTCTGGAGCAGGTGAACGGCAATGTGGTTTTCGGCGCTTTCGATGGTGAAAACCTGTTGGGAACGGCAGGCATTTTCCGCCATGATCGCAAGTCAGAACGCCATCGCGGCACGCTCTGGGGCGTCTATGTGGCACCCGAAGCACGCGGGCTGGAGCTGGGCAAGGCTCTCGTCAGCAAAGCCATCGATCATGCTGCAAGTCAGGTCGTCATTCTGGATGCCAAGGTGGTGGCCACGAACGAAGCCGCCAAACGCGTCTATTATGCACTGGGTTTCAAGACTTACGGCGTCGAACCCAAGTCACTTTATGTGCAGGGCCAGTATCTGGATCAGGAATTGATCTATATCGATTTCACCGATCCGGTCTGGAAAAACAAACTCGGGTGAAATCTGGCCTCCTCAACTGTTTGCAGGAGGCCGCTTTTGCTGTAATTGCAACACACCACATGCGGACACACGCCCGCATGTAACAAATTTCAGGGCGCCTGTCGCCCAAAAGCCCGCCAGAGTGCGGGCATCCAAGAAGGTTACATTCAGATGAAGTTTCTCGATCAGGCAAAGATCTACATCCGCTCCGGCAACGGCGGGGCGGGGGCGGTTTCGTTCCGCCGCGAGAAATTTCTCGAATTCGGCGGTCCCGATGGCGGTGATGGCGGACGCGGCGGCGATGTCTGGGTTGAGGCCGTCAACGGTCTCAACACACTGATCGATTATCGCTATCAGCAGCATTTCCGGGCCAAGACCGGCATGCACGGCATGGGTCGCAACATGACGGGCGGCAAGGGCGACGACATTGTTCTCAAGGTGCCGGTCGGCACGCAGATTTTCGAGGAAGACGACGAAACGCTGATCTGCGACATCACCGAAATCGGCCAGCGATACCGGCTGGCCAAGGGCGGCAATGGCGGCTTCGGCAATCTGCATTTCACGACCTCGACCAATCGCGCGCCGCGCCGCGCCAATCCCGGACAGGACGGCATCGAACGCACCATCTGGCTGCGCCTGAAGCTGATCGCCGATGCCGGTCTGGTCGGTCTGCCCAATGCCGGAAAATCGACCTTCCTTGCAAGCGTGACAGCAGCCAAGCCGAAGATTGCCGACTATCCTTTCACCACGCTGCATCCCAATCTGGGCGTTGCGCGTGTGGATGGCCGCGAATTCGTTATCGCCGATATTCCGGGCCTGATCGAAGGGGCGAGCGAAGGCGTCGGCCTTGGCGACCGTTTCCTCGGTCATGTCGAGCGCACGCGCGTTCTGCTGCATCTGGTTTCCGCGCAGGAAGAGGATGTAGCAAAGGCTTACAAGGTCATTCGCGGCGAGCTGGAAGCGTATGAGCATGGTCTGGCCGACAAGCCGGAAATCGTGGCGTTGTCGCAGATCGATACGCTTGATCCTGAAGCACGCAAGGCCAAGGTCAAGGCGCTGAAAAAGGCATGCGGGCGTGAACCGCTGCTGCTTTCGGCTGTGAGCCATGAAGGTTTGAACGATGCTCTGCGCCAGCTCGCAAGCGTCATCGACCAGAGCCGCGCCGCAGAGGCCGGTACGGCGGAAGCCGAAGAGTAAGCATCGGATTTTATTTGGGCGCGCATCTTGTCCGAAAACCGTTTCACACTTTTCGGGATGCGCTTTGGGTGCGGCGAGGGGAATGAAGCATGCTGAAGAAATTGAAAGACTATCGCCGCATCGTTGTCAAAATCGGGTCCGCCCTTCTGGTGGATCGCGCAACCGGTCTGAAGCGCGACTGGCTGGAAAGCCTCGGGCAGGATATTGCCGCTCTTCATCACGCAGGCGTCGAAGTGCTGGTGGTCTCATCCGGTGCAATCGCGCTCGGACGCACGGTTCTGGGGCTGCCAAAGAAGGCGCTTAAGCTCGAGGAAGGTCAGGCGGCTGCCGCCGCAGGCCAGATCGCGCTCGCCAAGGCCTATGCCGATGTGCTCGGCGGCCATTCGATACGCTCAGGCCAGATTCTCGTTACGCTTTCCGATACCGAGGAGCGCCGTCGCTATCTCAATGCGCGCGCGACCATCGAGACGCTGTTGAAGCTGAAGGCCGTGCCGGTCATCAACGAGAACGACACGGTGGCAACCACCGAAATCCGCTATGGTGACAATGACCGGCTGGCTGCGCGCGTGGCGACCATGATGGGCGCTGACCTGTTGGTCCTGCTGTCCGATATTGACGGACTTTATACGGCACCGCCGCACAAGAACCCGGCGGCGGAGTTTCTGCCTCTGGTCGCAACCATCACCCCGCAGATCGAAGCCATGGCGGGCGCCGCAGCGTCGGAACTGTCGCGTGGCGGCATGAAGACGAAGCTCGATGCGGGCAAGATCGCCAATGCGGCAGGAACCGCGATGATTATTACGTCGGGCACGCGTTTCGGACCGCTTTCGGCAATCGACCGCGGCGAACGCGCAACGTTGTTCGAACCGGCGCGGACACCGGTTAATGCCTGGAAGACCTGGATTTCCGGCAATCTTGAACCGGCTGGCCGTCTGATGGTGGATGCCGGTGCGGCCAAGGCGCTGAAATCCGGCAAATCGCTTTTGCCTGCAGGTGTCAAAGAGATCGACGGTCAGTTCGAGCGCGGCGATACGGTTGCGGTGATCAACGAGGACGGTCGCGAGATTGCGCGCGGGCTCATCGCTTACGATGCCGAGGATGCGCGCAAGATTGCAGGCCATAAAAGCGATGAGATCAGCGAAATTCTTGGCTATGATGCGCGAGCGGCGATGATCCATCGCAACGATCTGGTGGTGCGTGCTGCCAGCAATACGGAAGTTGCATAAAGGGGGAAGAGGATGCTGAACAAAGTGGACGCCGAAACTGACATTGCAGCCATCATGGCAAAGGTTGGCCGTAAAGCTCGGCAGGCAGCGGTTCCGCTTTCCATCGCTTCGCCTCAACAGAAAAACAAAGCTTTGCTTGCCGCCGCCGATGCGATGCTCGCAAGCAAAGATGCCATTCTTGAAGCCAACAAGCTTGATCTCAGCCATGCGGAAAACAGCGGCATGGCCGCGTCTTTCGTCGATCGTCTGACGCTCGATGACAGCCGGATCGTCGCCATTGCGGAAGGCATTCGCGCCATCGCCGCCCTGCCTGATCCGGTGGGCGAAGTGATTGCCGAATGGGATCGTCCGAATGGCCTCCATATCGAGCGCGTGCGCACGCCGCTCGGTGTGATCGGTGTCATTTATGAAAGCCGTCCCAATGTGACGGCCGATGCCGGTGCATTGTGTCTTAAGGCTGGCAATGCCGTCATTTTGCGTGGCGGTTCGGATTCCGCGCATTCATCGGCTGCCATTCACAAGGCGCTGGTCGAGGGGCTTGAAGCCGCCAACCTGCCTGCCGATGCGATCCAGATCGTGCCGGTGACCGACCGCGCTGCTGTCGGCGAAATGCTGAAAGGTCTGGACGGTGCGATTGACGTGATCGTGCCGCGCGGTGGAAAAAGCCTTGTTGCGCGCGTTCAGTCGGAAGCGCGGGTGCCGGTCTTCGCGCATCTGGAAGGCATCTGCCATCTTTATATCGACAAGTCCGCCGATCTGGACATGGCCCGCAAGATTGCGGTCGATGCCAAGATGCGGCGCACCGGTATTTGCGGCGCGGCGGAAACGCTTCTGGTGGATCGCGCTGCGGCTTCAACACATCTGGCGCCGATCCTCGAAGATTTGGCTGCCAAGGGCTGTGAAATTCGCGGTTCGCAGGACGTGCTGGCACTCTATCCGTCCGCAAAACCTGCAGCCGAAGAGGACTGGTCGACCGAATATCTCGATGCGATCATTTCCGTTGCTTTGGTTGACGGCATTTCGGGCGCGATTGAGCATATCAACCGCTACTCCTCGCACCATACGGAAGCAGTTGTGGCGCAAGATGCGGAGGCGGTTGCACGTTTCTTCAACGAGATCGACTCGGCCATTCTCCTGCACAATGCCTCGACGCAATTTGCCGATGGCGGCGAGTTCGGCATGGGTGCGGAAATCGGCATCGCCACCGGCAAGATGCATGCGCGTGGGCCGGTTGGCGTGGAGCAGCTCACCTCGTTCAAATATCGCGTTCGCGGCGACGGGCAGATTCGTGGTTAGACGCGGATGAAATTCGGCTTCGGTCTTTCCGCATTGAAGGAACAATATCCTGGTGTCGATGCGCATTATCTGCGCATGCCGCATGTCGAAAAGGGCATGGCGGTAGGGCTGTTCGGCGGCTCGTTCAACCCGCCGCATGGCGGGCATGCTCTGGTGGCGGAAATTGCCATCCGGCGACTGAAGCTCGACCAGCTCTGGTGGATGGTGACGCCCGGCAACCCGCTGAAGGATAGTCGCGAACTGGCGCCGCTCGTCGACCGGCTGAAGCTGAGCGAGGAAATCGCCTCCGACCCGCGCATCAAGGTGACGGCGCTCGAAGCGGCCTTCAATGTGCGTTATACGGCGGATACGCTGGCGCTCATCCGCGATGCCAATCCCGGTGTCCATTTTGTCTGGGTCATGGGAGCGGACAATCTCGCCTCCTTCCACCGCTGGCAGCGCTGGCGCGAGATTGCGCAGAATTTTCCGATTGCGGTCATCGACCGACCGGGTTCGACGCTGGCTTATCTGTCGTCACGCATGGCGCAGACATTCTCCGACAGCCGCGTCGATGAACAATATGCGTCGATGCTGGCGCGGCGCACGCCTCCGGCCTGGACTTTCATCCATGGACCGCGCTCGTCGCTTTCCTCCAGCGCCATTCGTAAATCCCGTACATGATCTTGATGCTTTCGTGACGATTTTGACAAGATATATGCAAAATGGGCGGAGAAACTGAAAAAGTGAACGGGCTGGAAAAGCCGATACTCTTGAAACAAAACGGGGACTCTGCCTATTTTAGGGTGTGTGGTGCTTATCACTGCCACACGGCGTTGTTCTGCTGAGAAAGGGAATACACTGAGAACAGCAATTGAGAAGAAGGCTCATCACGCGCCTTCAACGGTCAGGATGGACGAGTCCGATCTCGTGTCCCAGACCTTCGACGCGGCCTTGGCCAGTCTCGAAAACTCCAAGGCGGAATCCATCATCCCCATCGACATTCGCGGAAGATCAACGATCGGCGATTATATGATCGTCGCGTCGGGCCGTTCGCATCGCCATGTGACGGCGGTTGCCGACCATCTCCTGCAGGCCCTGCGTGAAACAGGCTGCAAGGATATTCGGGTCGAAGGTCTCGAGAGTGGCGACTGGGTTCTCATCGATACCGGCGATATCATCATCCATGTCTTCCGACCGGAAGTCCGTGACTTCTACAATATCGAGAAGATCTGGCTCGATGAGGGTTTCGACGGGTTCGACACCGAACGTGCGCCGGGATTGGTGCACTAATTCGATGAATTGAGAGCGTCATGCGTGTGAGTGTTTTTGCCGTGGGCCGGATGAAAGCCGGCCCCGAACGGGAGTTGGTCGAGCGTTATTTCGATCGATTTTCGAAAGCTGGACCGCCATTGGGGCTGGAATTCGCCGGTGTGAGCGAAATTCCCGAAAGCCGGGGCCAGACGGCAGAGTTGCGCAAGGCAGAAGAGGCCCAGCGCATCCATGAAGCTCTCGACAATGCCAGTTCCGGGGGCGCTGCCCTGATCCTGCTGGACGAGCGCGGCAAGGCGCTCGGATCGGAAGCTTTTGCGGATCGCATCGGGCGGATGCGTGACGACGGCAAGCGCCAGCTCATCGTCGCGATCGGTGGGCCGGACGGCCACGATCCGGCATTGCGGTCACGCGCCGACCTCGTTCTGGCGCTGGGCGAATTGACGTGGCCGCACCAGATTGCCCGCATTCTGATTGCCGAGCAACTTTATCGCGTTGCCACCATTCTGGCGGGCCATCCCTATCATCGTTCGTGAAATGTATAATGCAGGCGTACGCAGCCGCGTCCCAGCGTCTTGGCACTGAGAAGGACGGGGCTTGCCCTGAAGCCGGTGACCGGAAACAGCGGTATGCCGCTGCCGATCAGTTCGGGGATGAGGTAGATTTCGATTTCATCCAGCGCGCCGCGTTCCAGAAACGCCATTTGCAATTGCCCGCCGCCCAGCATCCAGACATCGCCATCGTCGAATGCCCGCAACTCGGTGATCAGCGCATCCACGTCCTGACGTATTTCGAGCGGCCCTTTCGGATTCTCGATCGGCTTTGATGTGACAACAATGGTTCTCTGATCGCCATAGGCCCAGGGTGCATCGCTTTCGGCGATGAAGTCATAGGTTCCCCTGCCCATCACTACAGTACGTATTCCTTTGATGAAGGTGCGGTAATCGTGCTCCCCCATGTCTCCACCGTCATATTTGAACAGCCAGTCGAGGCTTCCGTTCTCGGCGGCAATAAATCCGTCGAGACTGACGGCGATGTAGCCGACAATCCTTGCCATGATAAACGCTCCTGTTGATTTATAAATGAATATACGTTTATATATGCCTCATGGCAAGAACCAAATCCGTGCCCGATGAGGCAGTACTCGACCGATTGATGGCTGTTGTGGCTGAAGCTGGTCCTGATGGGCTTACCTTTGCGCGGGCTGCAAAGGCCGCCGGGCTTTCCGCTGCCACGCTTGTCCAGCGTTATGGCAACAGTCAATCCATGCTTGAGGCGGTGCTGTTGCGGGCGTGGGATCGGCTCGATGCGGCAACGCGCACAGCCGATGAAAACGCTGCACGCACGCCGCAAGGTGCAGTCGATCTGCTGATGGCGCTGATGCCCTGTGATACTGCGGAATATAACGTCACAGATGGGCTTCTTCTTCTGCGTGAAGACATTCGAAACCCGGTCTTGCGGGCACGGGGAGCGGCATGGGGCCTTTATCTGGCAGATGCACTCGGGCGGCGGCTTTCCGGCGACACGACAAAAGCCGAGCGTCTCGGCTGGCAGATGGCAAGTATCTGGCAGGGCGCGCATATCTGGTGGGCTTTCACGCGTTCCGAGGCATCGGAAGTTGCGATCCGGCGCACGCTCATGGAGTGGCTGGAGACGATCCGGTGTGCCGGTTCGCTCGATCACCGCTCGTAACGCTGTTCATTGGCTTGACAATAGGTTGAGATCTTAGGATTGCTCCCAGCATGAAATGCATTTGATTGGGCATAATGCATTGTTTTATTAGAATGAACTAAAGTGCTTGGGGGAAAATTGAACAGGCCTACCGTTATAACACTATCGACCATTCCGCCGCGTTTTGATCTTTTGAAGCCAACGCTGCTGTCCCTTCTATCGCAAAGACTGAAAGCCGAGGAAATCCGCCTTTATATACCGCACAAATACAGGCGGTTTCCCGATTGGGATGGGCGCCTGCCCGAAGTGCCTGCCGGCATAGCAATTGTCCGCTGCGAGGAAGATCTCGGGCCTGCGACCAAGGTTCTGCCAGCCGCCCGCGACCTGAAGGGGCGGGACGTGGATATTCTGTTCTGCGACGACGACAAGATTTACGATGCCAATTGGCACCAGCGTTTCAAGGCGGAAGCCGCGCGCAAGCCGGGTCATTGCATTATCGAGGTCGGGGAAACATTTCCCGATATTGCCGATGCGGGCAGACCCGCTGATCGGCTTCCACGCAGCCGCTGGAAGCCCAAGGACTATAAATACAGAATGAAGCGCGTCGCTTCCCTGTTTCTGCACAAGCCGGACCGCAGCATGCCCGGCTATGCCGACCAGATTTCCGGTTTTGCCGGGGTTCTCGTCCATCCGGAATGGTTCGACGAGCTGTTCTACGATATCCCCGACATCATGTGGACCGTGGACGATCCCTGGATTTCCGGCCATCTTGAAAGACGCGGAATTCCGATCTGGGTGATCGGCCAGAACTGCCGCCGTGCCGAAGGCAAGGCGAGCGGGGTGAGTGCTCTTCTGAACCATGTCGAGGACGGGCAGGACCGCGTGCATGCCGATCTGCTCGTGATTGACTATTTCCGGCAGCATTACGACATCTGGAAAAAGACCGAAAAGGTCGACGAAAAGGCGGCGCTACGGACGACATCGATGCGCGAAATGATGCGGCGCAGAAAAGCCGAGCTTGGTCTGATCGATTCATAAGGAAGGAGCGAAGGGGCTTGCTGACTGCAGTTGCCAATTTGGTTGACGTGTGGAGGAGCGGCGTCACTGAGGTCGGCATTGCAGTCGACGGGTTTATGGTTGATGGTTCGTTAACGGGTTCGGGCTAGTTTCGGCCCTGAATTTGGCCTTGTTTCGTCCTGATAGAACACGCATGAGTCCTGTACGCCTTTTCAAAAGACCACGATTGCTTGCTTTCGCGCAGGCTGGCCTCGTTTTGGCTGGCGTGTTCGCCTGTGCGCCATCGGCACTTGCGCAGGAAGCCTTGCAACAGCAGCGCGATCAGGCGGCAAGCGAATATGAAAAGCTCAGCAGCGAGCTCACTGTCACCGGCGACAAACTGAAACAGCTCGAAGATGAGGTGGCCGGGCTCAAGAAGGACCAGGCGACCATCACTGCAGCGCTGATCCAATCGGCCAAGACCGACAAGAAGCTGCAGCAGGATATTGCCGATATTGCCGACAAGCTGATCTCGCTGCGCGAGCAGGAAGACGGCATCCGTTCATCGTTGCGCGCACGGCGCGGCGTGTTGGCGGAGGTGCTGGCTGCGTTGCAGCGCATGGGGCTGAACCCGCCGCCTGCCATTCTGGTCCGGCCCGACGATGCGCTTGCCTCGGTACGCAGCGCCGTTCTCCTTGGTGCGGTGGTGCCCGAGATGCGCAGCCAAGTGGAGGAACTGACCGGCGATCTGAAGGATATGCAGCGGGTAACCGCTTCCATCCGGCAAGAGCAGGAAAAACTGAAGGCAACCCGCACGGTTCAGGCCGAAGAACAGAAGCGGCAATCACTTCTTCTTGAGGAGAAGAAGAAATTGCAGTCGCAATCGGAACAGGAAATCGAGGCGCAGCGCCAGCATTCGGAAGAACTGGCGGCCAAGGCAGGCAGCCTGAAAGACCTTATCGACGGGCTCGACAAGCAGATGGCAGGCGTGCGCGATGCAGCCGAAGCCGCCCGCAAGGCGGAGGCGGATCGCCTTGCTGCAGCAAGGGAAAAGGCCGGAGGATCGGTGCCGGACGACAATCATCTGCGGGCCCAGATCGATTTTGCCTCGCTTCAGGGCAAGCTCGCTCTGCCAGCGGCTGGCAAGACAATGCGGCATTTCGGAGAGAAGGATGGCGTCGGCGGCAGCATGATGGGGCAGGTGGTCGAAACCTTGCCCTCCGCCACGATTACGTCACCTTCCGATGGCGTGATACTTTACGCGGGCAAATTCCGTTCTTACGGGCAGCTCTTGATACTCGACGCGGGCAATGGATATCATGTCGTCATGGCTGGCATGGGTCGAATCGACGTATCGCAAGGCCAATTTGTACTTGCAGGAGAGCCGGTCGGTGCAATGGGTGAAAAACTTCTCGCAAGTGTTGCGCCGATAGAGGTGGGCAATGGCGCGCCATTGCTTTACATTGAATTTCGAAAGGATGGAAAACCCGTCGATCCTGCCCCTTGGTGGACCGAACGGCTTTCTGGAAGGACGTGAAAATGATACGTAAACTGTCGCTGCTGTTCGCCGGGGCCCTTCTGGGGGCGTCAGCCATGGTGATGGTCCAGGGCGCGCCGGCTTCCACTGCTTTTGCGGCAGGGAAAGATAGCGATGTCTACAAGGAACTGGCTCTGTTTGGCGATATTTTCGAACGGGTGCGCGCGCAATATGTGACGCCGCCGGACGACAAGAAGCTGACTGAAAGCGCGATCAACGGCATGTTGACCTCGCTTGATCCCCATTCCTCCTATCTCAACCCGGAAGCCGCGCAGGATATGCGCGTGCAGACCAAGGGTGAATTTGGCGGTCTCGGCATCGAAGTCACCATGGACAACGATCTCGTTAAGGTCATCGCACCGATCGACGATACGCCGGCTTCCAAGGCTGGTGTGCTCGCAGGTGATCTCATCACCAAGATCGACGGGCAGGAAGTTCGCGGGCTGACGCTGACCGATGCGGTGGACAAGATGCGCGGTGAAATCGGTTCGCCTATCGAGCTGACGATCCAGCGCCAGGGTGTCGACAAGCCGATCACGCTGAAGATTGCCCGCGCCGTCATCAAGGTGAAGGCCGTTCGTTATCGCGTCGAGAATGACATCGGTTATCTGCGCGTCATCTCGTTCACCGAACAGACCTCCGAGGATCTGAAGAAGGCGATCAAGGATATTCAGGACAAGATTCCTGCCGACAAGCTCAAGGGCTTTGTGCTGGATCTTCGCCTCAATCCGGGCGGTCTGCTCGATCAGGCTGTTGCTGTTTCCGATGCCTTCCTCGACAAGGGCGAAGTCGTTTCGACCCGTGGCCGCGATCCGCAGGATGTGACACGCTTCGATGCACGCAAGGGCGACCTGACCGACGGCAAGCCGGTTATCGTTCTGATCAATGGCGGTTCGGCCAGTGCGTCGGAAATCGTTGCCGGTGCCTTGCAGGATCATCGCCGCGCCACCGTGCTCGGTACGCAATCCTTCGGAAAGGGCTCGGTACAGACGATCATTCCGCTCGGCGAAAACGGTTCGCTGCGTCTCACGACGGCGCTCTATTACACGCCGTCGGGCAAGTCGATCCAGGGCAAGGGCATCACGCCTGACATCAAGGTTGACCAGCCTTTGCCGCCGGAACTGAGAGGCGAGGACGTCGTTCGCGGCGAATCCGAACTCAAGGGCCACATCAAGGGCAATGCCGAAGATGATAACGGCTCTGGTTCGTCGGCTTATGTTCCGACTGATCCGAAGGATGACATTCAGCTCAACGAAGCCTTCAAGCTCCTGCGTGGCGAAGTGGCCAATGCCGCATTCCCGCCGGATCCGAAGAAGGGTGTGTTGAACTGATCGCTCCATGCTGGATCTGAACAGCCCGTTAGGACTGGATAAGAAACCGCAAAAGCGCGGGGGCTCACGCTCCCGCGCTTTTCGTTCTTCTGTGACAGGTCTCGCCATCGTGGTGGGGCTTTGCCTTGCCGGTGGCGCGGTGTTCGCCATCTGGCGGAGCAATCAGGCAAGTTTCCGCAAGATCGAAACCGCTGCTGTGGAGCCGTCGCAAGTCGAAGCGCCAGCCATCGGGACGAAAGCCCAACCTGCAACCGGCAATACGCCACCGCCCGGTCGTGCGCAGCGCGGAACGAACGGTCAGCCGGGGCCTGCCATCATCAAGGTCACACCCGATATGCCGCCGGGTATGCCAAGCGTCGCTGCCGGTACGGCGCAGGGTGATGTGGTCGTGGTGCAGAATGCATATCAATCCGGGCAGGATCGGCGCGTTGCCCATCTGCCGGAACAGGCGCTGGTCGAGCAAAGCCCCACCGGACCGCTTCCGGTGCGTGGGGCAGACGGTCTGCGCCCGATGGACGCCTATGCGGTCGGCTGGTCCGGCGCGCGCGGCGCGCGGGTCGCCATCGTCATTGGCGGACTTGGATTGTCGCAGACTGGCAGCATGGAGGCAGTTGACAAGCTTCCGCCGGAAATCACGCTCGGATTTGCGCCGCAGGGCAATAGTTTACAGCGCTGGATGCAGGCAGCCCGGCAAAACGGTCATGAACTTGTGCTGCAACTGCCGATGGAACCGTTCGATTATCCGCGTGTCAATCCCGGTCGCAATACGCTGACGGTTGATGACGGCCTTGAGAAAAATCAGGCTTCATTGCGGTGGGCGCTGTCGCGGATGACCAATTATGCCGGTGTCATGAATTATATGGGCGCACGTTTTACATCCGAGATGGAAGCATTTTCGCCGGTGTTGAGCGAGATTGGAAACCGCGGCCTATATTATCTGGATGACGGCACGTCGGCGCGCAGTCAGGCCGACCGGATCGCCACGAGCGACGCTGTGCCTTTCGCCGCCGCCAATGTTTTGATTGATGCATCGCAAGAGCGCCGCGCCATCCTCGATCGCCTCGACGAACTGGAGCGAACCGCGCGCGCCAATGGCAGTGCCATCGGCACCGGTTCGGCCTTCGCGGTGACCGTCGATGCGGTTGCTGAATGGGCCAATGAGGTCAAGAAGCGCGGCATTGAAATCGTGCCGGTTTCGGCGCTGGTGCGTGATCCCGAACGGCAGTAATTATGTTTGCATATCATGGAGAATGTCATGTCGAAACACAAAGGTCCTGTCGATCCTGAAAGCTTGCCATACCGCCCATGTGTCGGGCTGATGGTGCTGAACAGGGTCGGGCTGGTCTGGGCTGGCCGTCGTATCGTCATTCCGGGCGACGAGATGGATGGTGCGACCCAGCTTTGGCAGATGCCGCAGGGCGGCATCGACAAGGGCGAGGACCCGATCGAAGCAGCTATCCGCGAACTTTACGAGGAAACCGGCATGAAGTCGGTATCGCTGCTTGCCGAAGCGCCGAACTGGATCAACTATGATCTGCCGCCGCATCTGGTTGGCCAGGCGCTCAAGGGCAAGTATCGCGGCCAGACGCAGAAATGGTTTGCCTATCGGTTCGAGGGCGACGAGAGCGAGGTCGCCATCAATCCGCCGCCCGGCGGGCATACGGCCGAGTTCGATCGCTGGGAGTGGAAGCCGATGCCGGAACTGCCGGAACTGATCGTTCCCTTCAAGCGCAAGGTTTACGAGGAAGTCGTTGCTGCATTCCGGCATCTAGCGCCGTGATTTAGCAGGGGGAGGCGCCCGCGCCCCCTTGTGCCGCCGCCCAACATATTGTCAACTCTGATCCATATGCGTCGGGTGACGTATTATGAGAGGGAGAAAAGCGCATGGATGTTGGAAGTCTTCTCGTATTTCTTTTCGTGGGTCTCATCGCTGGCTGGCTGGCCGGTAAGGTTGTGCAGGGCGGCGGTTTCGGCCTGATCGGCAATATCATCGTCGGCGTGATCGGTGCCTTTTTCGCGGGCTGGCTTTTGCCGCGTCTCGGATTTTCCGTCGGCGGAGGGATTATCGCCGCGATCGTCAACGCCTTTATAGGTGCTGCCATCCTGCTGATTATCCTGCGCATCGTCAAACGTGCGTGAGCATCAGATCAATTGCCTGGCCCGGCCTTTTTGAGCCGGGTCGTTTCCTTTCTCGAAGTTCACTGAAATGACACCGAATTCCAAACTGTCGCTCGGTCTGGTTCTCACGGCAGCGGCCGGTTTCGTCGATGCGATTGCCTTCCTGCAACTGGGCGGTTTCTTTGCATCCTTCATGAGCGGCAACACCACGCAGCTTGGTGTCGCGCTGGCGGGGCAGCCTGGCGTGCAAGGCACAGTGCTGATCTGGTTCCCCGCGATCCTGATTGTTCTTTTCTTCGGTGGCGCCTTCTTCGGCACACTTGTCGTGCGTGCTTATGGGCGCTGGGGCAGTCTCTATGTGATGGCGAGCGTCGTGGCGATATTGCTGATGGTCGGCGTGCTGCGGCGCGAGGGCGCGCTGCTCATCCAGCCGGTGCTGTTGCTCGCTGCGGCCATGGGCGCGCAGAATGCGGCGGTGCAGCCTATCGGGGCCGCGCGTCTGGGCGTGACCTATGTGACGGGCACGCTCTTTAACGCTGCCGCCGATCTTGCCTGTTCGCTGCGCGGGGAAACGCCGAAATGGCGCTGGCTGCAGCATGTGGCGGTCTGGTTGTCCCTGATGCTGGGCGCAGTCGGCGGCGGTCTCGGCCATTATTTCATTGGCCTTGACGCCTTGTTCGTTCCCGCTGCGATGATCGTCGGCGTCATGGTCGCTTATATGAAGCTCAATTGATTTAGCTGAATAGTGTTTTTTCGCTTTCGACCAGTTCGGAAATGAGTGCCGATATGGCGGTGACGCGCCTGAGCGTCCGCGCGGATTCATGATAGGCGAGCCAGTAGGCGCGGCGGATCACCCGGTCGGGCAGGACTGGCACGAGATCGGGATCGGCGCGGGCGATGAAGGCGTGCAATATGCCGATGCCCGCACCGGCCCGCACGGCCTCGACCTGTCCAAGCGCGCTCGATACTTCGAAGGCCGGTTTCCAGTCGCGGCTGATCTCCGGCGCATAGGCCAGCGACGGATTGATGACGAGATCCTCCACATAGCCGATAAGCCGGTGTCGGGCGAGATCGTCAGTGGTTTCCGGCGTGCCGTTTTCTTCCAGATAGCTGCGATGCGCATAGAGACTAAGCGTGTAATCGACGAGCCTGCGCGCAATGAGCCGCCCCTGCTCCGGGCGCTCGACCGTAATGGCGATATCCGCTTCGCGGCGTGACAGCGAAAACGAGCGCGGCACCGGCACCAACTGGATGGTGAGGTCGGGATATTTCTGTGTCAGCCGTGCCAGCCGGGGCGCCAGAAAGTTGACCCCGAAACCGTCTGGCGCGCCGATGCGCACCGTGCCGGATACGGCAATATCCGCATTGCCGACCTGCGAGCGGGCGGAAAGCATTTCGGCTTCCATGCGTTCGGCAGCAAGCAGAAACTCCTCGCCAGCCTGTGTCAGCGTCGAGCCGTTGGTGCGGCGCGTCAGAAGCGTGGTGGACAGCGCCGTTTCAAGTGCGGTCAGCCGCCTGGCCACAGTCGTGTGGTTGAGGCCCAGCCTTTTGGCCGCACCCAGAATCTGGCCTGAGCGGGCGACGGCGAGAAAAATGCGAATATCGTCCCAGTTCATGATGCTCTCTGCGTGAATATGCTTCCTAATTACTCTAAAATTTGCACAACGGATACGCTTTTCAGCGTCTTGCAATCAGGAATTTGCAGAGTCAAGATGGTGTCAACGATGGGAGCCGTGTGGCTCCTCAAGGCGATCATCAGGGAGGTTCTTCGATGCGCAATATCGGACATTTCATCGGCGGCAAGCACGTTGCCGGTAATAGCGGTCGCACTGCCGACGTTTTCCAGCCGCTTGACGGCACGGTACAGGCGAAAGTGGCGCTGGCCACCAAGGCTGAAGTGCGCGCCGCCGTTGAAAACGCCAAGGCTGCACAGCCTGCCTGGGGCGCGACCAATCCGCAGCGCCGCGTCCGCGTCCTGCGCAAGTTCATTGAACTGGTCGAAGCCGAATATGACAGCCTGGCCGAACTGCTGGCCCGCGAACATGGCAAGACGATTGCCGACGCCAAGGGCGACATCCAGCGCGGTCTGGAAGTGGTGGAAGTCTGCCTCGGTTCTGCGCATATGCTGAAAGGCGAATTCACCGACAATGCCGGCACGGGCATCGACACCTATTCCATGCGCCAGCCGCTCGGCGTTGTTGCGGGCATCACGCCGTTCAACTTCCCGGCCATGATCCCGCTGTGGAAAGCCGGTCCGGCGATTGCCTGTGGCAACGCGTTCATTCTGAAGCCGTCCGAACGTGACCCCGGCGTCCCGATGCGCCTTGCTGAACTGTTCATGGAAGCCGGTCTTCCGGCTGGCATCTTCAATGTGGTCAATGGCGACAAGGATTCGGTCGATGCACTGCTCGATGATCCGGATGTGCAGGCCATCGGCTTCGTCGGCTCCACGCCGATTGCCCAGTATATCTATGGTCGCGGCTGCTCGAACGGCAAGCGCGTGCAGTGCTTCGGCGGCGCCAAGAACCATATGCTCATCATGCCCGATGCCGATATGGACCAGACCGTCGATGCGCTGATCGGCGCCGGTTACGGCTCGGCAGGCGAACGCTGCATGGCAATTTCCGTTGCTGTTCCGGTCGGTGAAGACACCGCCAACCGCCTGATGGAAAAGCTGATCCCACGCGTTGAATCGCTGAAGATCGGCACGTCCACCGACAATTCTGCCGATTACGGCCCGGTTGTCACCCAGGCTGCTCTTGATCGCATTCGCGGTTATGTCGATCTCGGCATCGAAGAAGGCGCGAAGCTGGTCGTCGATGGACGTGGCTTCAAGATGCAGGGCTATGAAAACGGCTTCTACATGGGCGGTTGCCTGTTCGACAACGTGACCAAGGATATGCGCATCTATAAGGAAGAGATCTTCGGCCCGGTTCTCTCGGTCGTTCGCGCCAAGACCTACGAGGAAGCGCTTGCTCTGCCGAATGAACATGAATTTGGTAACGGCGTTGCCATCTTCACCCGCGATGGCGATGCGGCCCGCGATTTCGCCAGCCGCGTTCAGGTCGGCATGGTCGGTATCAATGTGCCGATCCCGGTTCCAATTGCCTACTACACCTTCGGCGGCTGGAAAGCTTCCGGTTTTGGCGATCTCAACCAGCATGGCCCGGATGCATTCCGCTTCTACACCAAGACCAAGACCGTCACGTCGCGTTGGCCGTCTGGGGTTAAGGATGGGGCAGAATTCGTCATCCCGACGATGAAGTAAGCATTGCGCTTGTCACCTCGTCCTTCGAGACGGCGCTTCGCGCCTCCTCAGGATGAGGTGACAAGCAACCATACTGTCCACCAAGCGAAACCCCGCCACAAGGGCGGGGTTTTGTTTGTATCCGGGCGTCGATGACGGCGCAGAATTGGTCATCATCGATAATGAAGCAGGCAGCACGGCGTCTATCACCTCATCCTGAGGAGGCGCGAAGCGCCGTCTCGAAGGACGAGGTGATAGGGCAACGCCAATGCCCAACGTCATCCTGGGCCTGTCAAGGGGTAGAGGGATGGCTGTGAGACAGGCTTTCAGGGATGCAGGGGCGGAAAGCTGTGCCGTTCTGTCAGGGCGGCCAATATCTTGTGCGGGTCGGCAATCAGCGAACGTCCTTCATGCATACCGGTCTCGAATGCAGAGCGGTCGCCTTCCTTCAATATCAAAAGCGGCAGACTTTGGTTGTCCTCTCCAGCCAGCGCTATCACGCTCTTGCGCGGGCGCTGCCAATCGATGCGCTCAATGTCCAGACTACTCCCCAGCGTCGGAAATGATGCCAGCACCCCCTCAATAAGCGCGCAGTGCCAGCAATAAAATGTCTGGCCGGGATAAGCCGGATCTTCAAAACCCGGCTTCAAGAGAAAAAGCTTGTCCTGATTCATGCCGTTTACCCCAAGGTTTGAGCGAATTGCAAAAAAGGTGATGCTTGGCGCAAAATCGCCAGCTTTGGAATAGATTTCCAAGTCAGGCGTTCACAATGGATATATAGCTTGATCCCGATTGCAAAAGCTCAACTTTTCCGATTCTCGCCCTAAATAAACAAAGCTTGAAGTCCGATCATCACTATCAGGAGTTCCGCTCATGAGCGAAAAGATCAATCGCCGTATCGTGCTCGCATCGCGCCCCGATGGTCGGCCGACCGCAGAAAATTTCCGGCTGGAGGAAGCGGCGATCCCCAGCCCCGGTGACGGCGAGGTTCTCCTGAGACTGCGCTATTTGTCGCTCGACCCCTATATGCGTGGGCGTATGAGCGCGGCCAAATCCTATGCTGCGCCGGTGGCCATCGGTGCGGTGATGGAAGGCGGCACGGTCGGTGAGGTCGTTGAAAGCAAAAGTGCGGGCTTTGCTCCGGGCGATTTCGTGCTGTCTCACTCGGGCTGGCAGGATTACGCCGTTGCCAATGCATCGGCCTTGCGCAAGCTTGACCCGAAGGAAGCGCCTGTAACCACCGCGCTCGGCATTCTCGGCATGCCGGGCTTCACCGCCTATTTCGGATTGCTCACCATCGGCCAGCCGAAGGAGGGCGAAACAGTCGTGGTTGCGGCGGCAACCGGGCCGGTCGGTTCCGCTGTGGGACAGATCGCCCGGATGAAGGGCGCGCGTGCCGTCGGCATCGCGGGCGGAGCGGATAAATGCAAGGCGCTCATCGATGAATTCGGCTTTGACGTAGCCATCGACCATCGCAGCCCAAATTTCGCTCAGGAACTGGCGCAGGCCTGTCCAAAAGGCATTGATGTCTATTTCGAGAATGTCGGCGGCAAGGTCTTCGACGCGGTATTTCCCCTGTTGAACCAGTTTGCGCGCGTGCCGGTCTGTGGCCTGATCGCGCAATATAACCAGAGCGGGCCGTTCGACGGGCCTGATCGTCTGCCGGTGGTGATGCGCGACATCCTGTCGAAAAGTCTCACCATTCGCGGCTTCATTCAGCGCGACTATCCAGAGCATCGCCCGGCTTTCTATCGCGATATGGCAAAATGGATCGCCGACGGGCAGGTGCATTATCGGGAAGACATTGTCGATGGACTTCAAAACGCGCCGAAAGCCTTCATTTCTCTGCTGGACGGCGGCAATTTCGGAAAGCTCATCATAAAGCTCGCCTGAACTCGCAATATTCTGCTTGCAGAACGGTCCTTTGGGCGTGATGCTGTGCCTGTCAATTTTATTCGACAGGCAGGCAGAGCATGGGCGAGCGCCAGCAGGCGGGCATAGGGGAAGGCGGCGGGCCGGGACGTGAGCGTCAGGAAGAGGCCCGGCGTATTCTTGACCGGCTCGAACGCGAACAGACCGGTGCCGAAGGCATCATGCGGCGCGGGTTTTCCCGAACGGCGCATCATCTGGCCGCCGCCGACGCTCCCGAAAATGATCCTATCGAGCTTTGGGCCACGCGTGTCGGGCGCGGTCTCGGCTTCCTCATCACGCTGGCGATCATCGTCTGGCTCATTTTCTATCTCATGCAAAGCTAGGTACCCAATGACGCTTTCTGCGCCTTCGGATGCGACAACCGTTATTGTCATCTCAAGCCATGTCGTGCGCGGATCGGTCGGCAATCGCGCCGCCGTTTTCGCTTTGGAAACGCTGGGTTTTCCCGTCTGGGCCGTGCCAACGGTGGTGCTGCCCTGGCATCCGGGCCATGGGCCTGCTGGACGCATCGTGCCACCGGCGGAAGAGTTTTCCCGCCTGATGCAGGATCTTCAACGCGCGCCGTGGCTTGGCGAGGTGGGTGCTATCCTGACCGGTTATCTCGGCCATCCCGAACAGGCGGCAGCCGTCGCCGAACTGGTCAAAGCTGTGAAGGCGAAAAATCCGGAAGCGGTCTATCTGTGCGATCCGGTCATCGGTGACGAAAAGGGGCTTTATGTGCCTGAAGCGACCGCTATGGGCATTCGTGACAAGCTTTTGCCGCTCGCAGACATCGCGACGCCCAATCGTTTCGAGCTTTCCTGGCTGACCGGTGTTCCGCTGGAAGACAATACCGCCTTGATGGAAGCCGCGCTGGAGGCCGGCCCGGCAACCATGCTGGTTACATCGGCCTTTCCGCTGATGAGCGGCAGCATCGGCAATATTCTGCTCACGCCGACTATGGCGCTGATGGCCGAGCATCGCCGCGTCGAAGGTCCGACCAACGGTCTTGGCGATCTGACCTCTGCCGTGTTCCTCGCGCGCCGCCTGTCCGGCATGTCGGAAGAAAAGATGCTGCAAAGCACCACGGCAGCAGTGTTCGAAATCATGGCACGTTCGGCAAAGCGTGGGGCGGATGAGCTGATGCTGGAGGCCGATGCGTCGAGCCTCGCCACGCCGATGGCCATGGTGCAGACGCGGCGGCTGATGCATCCGACCAAGGGTCTCCGCGCTTGACGCAGACCGCCACCGCGCTCGCTGGTGTTGATGGCTGCCCCGGCGGCTGGATCGCCGTGCTAGGGGAGGGCGGGAGCTTGCGAGCGGAAGTGTTCGACAGTTTCTCCGGCTTGGTGGCGTCGCTTTCGGAGAGCGCGATCATTGCCGTCGATATGCCGATCGGCCTGCCGGACAAGGGCGGCCGTTCGGCAGAGCGTGCCGCGCGGGCTCATCTTGGCCAGCGGCAATCGAGTGTTTTTTCCATTCCGCCGCGTGCTGCCGTCTATGCGCAGGATTATCGCGAGAGTTGCGCCCTGTCGCTTGAACATACAGATCCGCCACGCAAGGTTTCCCGGCAGGCTTTCGGGCTATTTCCCAAAATCTGCGAGCTGGACGCCTTGTTACACTTCGACGCCGGATTGGCGATGCGTGTCATCGAATCGCATCCCGAACTGGCGTTTGCAGCGCTGAATGGCATGAAGGCCATGTCGCTTCCGAAGAAGATCAAAAGCCGTGTCAATCCGGAAGGGATGACCGAACGCAGGGTATTGCTGCAACGTTGCGGATTGCCCGAGGATTTTTTGAAAAGTCCTGTTCCGCGTGGCGCCAAAGAGGATGACTTTCTCGATGCCTGCGCCATGTATCTCGTGGCTGGTCGTCATGCACGCGGAGAAGCACGTCCGCATCCCGACCATGTGGAACGCGATGCTTTCGGCCTTCGTATGGCGATATGGGCTTGAGAAGCTTGCATGAAACCGAACGGCGTTTATGCGTCCAATTGGACGCAGCCCGTTTGATGCATTTCGATTGATCTTGGTTTTCGATAGGGATATTGGGAAAATATGGTTGATCTTCCAGACTCACTTCTCGCCGGTTATCGAACCTTCATGCGCGAGCATTTTGCCCACGAAACTTCACGCTATCGCCATTTGGCCGACAAGGGACAATCACCGGAAACGCTGGTTATCGCCTGTTGTGATTCGCGTGCGGCTCCCGAAACCATCTTCAACACGGCACCCGGCGAAATCTTCGTCCTGCGCAATGTTGCCAATCTCATTCCGCCCTACGAGCCCGATGGCGAATATCATGCCGCCTCGGCGGCACTGGAGTTTGCGGTCCAGAGCCTCAAGGTGAAGAATATCGTCGTCATGGGCCATGGTCGCTGCGGCGGTATCAAGGCTGCGCTCGACACCGAAAGCGCGCCGCTTTCGCCGGGTGATTTCATCGGCAAGTGGATGAGCCTGATCGCGCCTGCTGCCGAAGCCATCAGCGGCAACCAGCTCATGACGCAAAGCGAGCGCCAGACCGCGCTGGAACGGATCTCGATCCGCTACTCCATCAACAATTTGCGTACGTTCCCTTGCGTCGATATTCTGGAGAAGAAGGGCAAGCTTACCTTGCATGGCGCATGGTTCGATATTTCGACCGGCGAGCTTTGGGTTATGGATCATCAGACGGGTGATTTCAAGCGGCCTGACCCTGCCTGATCCCGCTTTCAATATTGCTTCTTGAAACGGCTTCTTTCAGATCGAGAGGGGCCGTTTTGCCATATTTTGGGCGGCTTAAATTGATGATTTTCTTTCCCAAACGTGAAAAATCGTCGGAAAAGATACAAAAATAGCCCCAAACTTTGGGGCTATTCTGTGAATCTTGAGGCTTTTCGGCGGCAATTTCAAAGCAGAATTGCGATTTCAGCCTTTACTTGCCGTCGATGGCCTTGCCCATGACGGCGATGGCGCGCTGGTAAACTTGCGCAGCATTCCAGCCCTGAATCGCACCATAGTTCGGTTCACCCGGCTGATAGCCTGCACCACGTTTCCAGCCATGGCCGACGAGGAAGTTGGCCGTCGAATAGAGCGCGTCCGCCTTGGAGCGCGCCATGTCGATATGGCCGCTGCCGTCGCCGTCGACGCCGTATTTCAGAACGTTGACCGGCAGAAACTGTGTCTGGCCGATTTCACCATGCATAGCGCCGACCGCATTCGGATTGAGATCCTGACGGTCGATCAACTGAAGGGCTGCATAGAGCTGATCGGTGAAATAGTCGCTGCGACGGCAATCATAAGCGAGTGTCGCGACGGCCGACAGCGTGTGCTGCTTGCCGAGATAGGCACCGAAACCGGTTTCCATGCCCCAGATTGCAAGAAGCGGACCGGCCGGGACGCCATAGCGCTTTTCGATTGCGGCAAAGAGAGCGGCGTTCTGCTGCTTCTGCGCACGGCCACGCTTGATGATGGTATCAGCGCCGCGCTTCTGCATGAACTGTTCGAAGGAGAGCTTGAAGCTCTTCTGGTTGCGGTCAGCATTGATGGTTGCCTGCGCATATTTGGTATTACCCAGCGCGCTGATCCCGGCCTTGCCGATACCACGCGAAGCGGCTTCCTTCATCGTCTGCTGGAGCCAGGCATTATAACCGGCGGCGTTATTGCCGCACTGGGCTGCCTCGGCAATGCCTGTTCCCGTCATCATGCCCACTGCAAGAACTGCTGCTGCCGTCCAAGAACGGCCCTTGGCAACCAATGCCATTCGTTTCTCCTTTGGAGTTGATTCGACCTCGACGCGAATTTGCCATTCCTTACACCAAATGTCATGCGGCAACGGCAAAAGCGGGAAGAAGCGGGTGCGAAATGCCGCGTCTACAAGCACTTTTGCACAAAAACAGCAAGCTTTTGTTGTCCTCTGAACCCCGATCGGAATTTTTCGCTTGGAAGCTGTGTCTTTCATACCTATTGCTTATGGATGGATTGGTAAAATTTCTTTACCACCATTTCATATCTGATTTTTCAGGGTTCGTGACATTGACGGGGAGGACGCCACATGTCGAACGGATTTCTTGCGCTATTTGCGTTTTTACCAATTCTTTTAGCCGGCGTGATGCTAGTTGGATTTCGTGTTCAGGCCCGCATTGCAATGCCGGTAACCTATGTGCTGACTGTGGTGATCGCGATGGCGATCTGGGGCATGAGCGGCAACCGGGTCATTGCTTCGACCATTCAGGGCTTGATCCAGACAGCGGGTCTGCTCTGGATCATTTTTGGCGCAATCCTGCTTCTGAATACGCTTAAATATTCAGGCGGCATTTCTGCAATCCGCTCCGGCTTTGCGCAGATCAGTCCTGACCGCCGCATTCAGGTGTTCCTGATTGCCTGGCTATTCGGCTCGTTTATCGAGGGCGCATCCGGCTTCGGGACGCCTGCTGCGGTTGTCGCGCCGCTGATGGTGGCCGTCGGGTTTCCGGCGCTTGCCGCCGTTACTTTCGGATTGATCATCCAGTCCACACCGGTGTCGTTCGGAGCTGTCGGCACGCCGCTCATCGTCGGTGTCCAGTCGGGTCTCAATCGCGAGGCTCTGACGGCGCAATTGCAGGGCGCGGGATCAAGCTGGGAGCAGTTCTTCCACATCATCACATCGGAAGTGGCAATTCTGCACGCAATCTGCGGCACGCTCATGCCGCTGTTTCTCGTGGTCATCATGACCCGCTTCTTCGGGCGCAACCGCTCCTGGACGGAAGGCCTGGCCATTCTGCCCTTTGCGCTGTTTGCGGCCTTCTCTTTCACCATACCTTATGTACTGAGCGCGGTTTTCCTCGGTGCTGAGTTCCCATCGATGATCGGTGGCCTTGTCGGACTTGCGCTGGCAACATTTGCAGCGCGCGCCGGCTTCCTGATGCCGAAGCAAATCTGGGATTTCCCTCCCGCCTCGGAATGGCCTGCAGGCTGGATCGGCAGTGTCCAGATCAAGCTGGATGAACTGACCTCGAAGAAAATCCCGCTCGCTCTGGCGTGGACGCCCTACATTCTTCTGGCGATCTTTCTGGTGGCCAGCCGCACATTCCCTTCCGTAGGCAATGCGCTGAAGTCGATCACCTTCGTTGCCAAGGACATCATGGGCGAAACCGGGATCGGTGGTGATTTCACGCCGCTTTTCCTGCCGGGCGGTCTTCTGGTCATCGTCTGCGTGATCACCTTCTTCCTGCATCGCATGAATGGCGGGCAGTTCGCCAAGGCTTTCGGAGAAAGCACCAAAACGCTGTTGGGTGCGGGCTTCGTGCTTCTGTTCACCGTGCCGATGGTGCGCGTCATGATCAACTCCGGCGTCAACGGCAAGGAACTCATCAGCATGCCGCTGATGGTTGCGGAGTGGGTGGCAACGGAAGTCGGAAATGTTTATCCGTTCTTCGCGCCGTCCGTTGGTGCGCTGGGTGCGTTCCTGGCTGGTTCCAACACGGTATCGAACCTCATGCTCAGCCAGTTCCAATATGGCGTGGCGGAAGGGCTCGGCATTTCTGGCGCTCTGATGGTTGCCGGTCAGTCGGTGGGCGCTGCGGCTGGCAACATGATCGCGATCCACAACGTGGTTGCGGCTTCGGCTACGGTCGGCTTGCTGGGCCGCGAGGGGACAACCCTGCGCATGACCATCATTCCCACGATCTATTATGTGGTTCTGGCGGGAACGCTGCTGATGATCGGTCTTTATGTGCTGGGCATTGGCGATCCGCTTGCCGGCGTGGCGGCACAATAAAAACTCAACCGGAAAAACCCAACCGGCCCCGGCAGCAATGTACGGGGCCGGTCTGTTTGTTTCAGGCCTTTTGCTTGACATCGGGGGCTGGTCGTCTTAAAGCCTCCCCAATCTATCCGCGATCTTCAGAACGCGAGCCACCGACCGGGACCCATTTGGTATAAAGAGATCCCGGAGGTCCACACCCGACAGCGCGATGCGCCCTCGGGTGCTGTATCGCTTTGGTTGCTTCTTGAACTGGCAGATAAGCGGGACGATTTATCCCTGACGAAGCATAAGCCTCTTCTCGGATTAAAGGGAAATTCGATGTTTGAATCACTTCAGGAGCGTCTTGGCTCCATCCTGAACGGCCTTACCGGACGCGGCGCTCTTTCCGAAGCCGACGTGACGGCGGCGCTGCGCGAAGTGCGCCGCGCGCTGATCGAGGCGGACGTTTCGCTGGAAGTGGTTCGCTCCTTCACAGATCGCGTTCGTGAGAAGGCCGTCGGTGCAGAGATTCTCAAGAGCATCAAGCCCGGCCAGATGGTCGTCAAGATCGTCCATGACGAGCTTATCGAAATGCTTGGCACCGAAGGTGTCGCGATTGACTTGAACGCGCCTGCACCGGTCGTCATCATGATGGTCGGTCTGCAGGGTTCGGGTAAGACGACCACCACCGGTAAGATCGCCAAGCGTCTGACCGAGCGCCAGCGCAAGAAAGTGCTGATGGCCTCGCTCGATACGCGCCGTCCGGCCGCGCAGGAGCAGCTTCGTCAGCTCGGCATACAGACTAACGTAGACACCCTGCCGATTATTGCCGGTCAGTCACCAGTCGAGATCGCCAGGCGTGCCGTTCAGGCCGCAAAGCTTGGCGCCCACGATGTCGTCATTCTCGATACCGCTGGTCGCACGCATATCGACGAGCCGTTGATGGTGGAGATGGCGGATATCCGCACGGCCGCCAATCCGCATGAAATCCTGCTCGTTGCCGACAGCCTGACCGGTCAGGACGCCGTCAATCTGGCGCGCAATTTCGATGAGCGCGTTGGCATTACCGGCATTGTTCTGACCCGCATGGACGGCGATGGCCGTGGCGGTGCAGCCCTTTCGATGCGCGCCATCACCGGCAAGCCGATCAAGCTGATCGCCACCGGTGAAAAAATGGATGCGCTCGAGGAGTTCTATCCGAAGCGCATCGCCGACCGTATTCTCGGCATGGGCGACATTGTTTCGCTTGTCGAAAAGGCTGCCGAAAACATCGACGCGGAAAAAGCCGCTGCGATGGCCAAGAAAATGCAGTCGGGCAAGTTCGATCTCAACGATCTTGCCGACCAGTTGGGCCAGATGAAAAAGCTCGGCGGTATGGGCAGCATCATGGGCATGATGCCCGGCATGGGCGGCATGAAGGACAAGGCGGCAGCAGCCGGTCTCGACGATAAGGTGTTCGACCGTCAGCTCGCAATCATCGGTTCGATGACCAAGGCTGAGCGCGCCAATCCGGACCTCCTGAAGCACAGCCGCAAGCAGCGCATCGCCAAGGGTTCCGGCACGAATGCTGCCGACATCAACAAGCTTCTCAAGATGCACCGTCAGATGGCCGACATGATGAAAGTCATGGGCAAGGGCAAGGGCGGCATGATGAAGCAGATGATGGGCGGCCTCGCCAGCAAGATGGGACTTGGTGGCCTCGGGGGCGGTATGGGCGGCATGCCCGATCTGTCGAAGATGGATCCGAAGCAGCTTGAGGCGCTCGCCAAGCAGGCGGAAGCAGCCGGTCTCACCAAGGGTGGAATGCCGGGCCTTCCCGGCGGTGGACTGCCCGGCCTGGGCGGACCCAAGCTTCCTGGACTTGGTGGCGGCCTTCCCGGTCTTCCGAAGAAGAAGTGAGCATCATGAGCGACGAACAGAACACTGCACCGGCTGAACTCCTGGCACTGCGCGCCTCCATCGACAATATTGATGCCGCGCTGATTCATATGCTGGCCGAACGCTTTCGCTGCACCAAGGCAGTGGGCGTGTTGAAGGCCGAACGCGGCCTCGCACCGGCAGACCCGTCCCGCGAAAAGCGTCAGGTGGAGCGTCTGCGCGCCCTGGCAGTCGACGCCCATCTCGATCCCGATTTCGCCGAAAAATTCCTGAACTTCATCGTGAAGGAAGTCATTCGGCATCATGAGCATGCCGCCGCAAACCACGGCGGAAACACAAACGACTAACCCTTTTTCTCTGGCTACCGACCAGAGGCTCTGAACTACCAACTCAGGGTACCATTAAACACGAGGAAGAAAAAATGTCTCTGAAGATTCGTCTGGCCCGCGCTGGCTCCAAGAAGCGCCCTTACTACCACATCGTCATTGCTGACGTCCGCAGCCCGCGTGACGGCCGCTTCATCGAAACCGTTGGCGCATGGAACCCGATGCTGGCCAAGGACGCTGAACGCGTGAAGCTTGATGCCGACCGCATCCAGCATTGGATTTCGCAGGGCGCACAGCCGACCGACCGCGTTCTGCGCTTCCTCGATCAGGCTGGCCTGGTAAAGCGTCCGACCCGCAGCAACCCGACCAAGGGTGAGCCGGGCAAGAAGGCTCAGGAACGTATCGCTCTGGCCAAGCAGGCTGAAGAAGAAGCTGCTGCAAAGGCCGCTGAAGCTGCCGCAGCCGCTGCTGCTCCGGCTGAAGAAGCTGCAAGCGAATAATCTTTCGCGCAGTTTGCATTTTGAGAAAGCGGCGGAGCAATCCGTCGCTTTTTTGTTGGGCTAAGCATAGCTATTTTCGTCAGAAACGACCCGGCTGACGGATAGCCATCATTGTGCTACGAAACCCGACATGGAACATTCTGGTGAAATTCTTATCCTGACCGGCACGCCGGGCGCCGGTAAAACCACAACCGCCGAGATGCTTGCGAACCAGCCGGGTTCGCCAAAGGTTCATCTTCATTCGGACGATTTCTGGCACTTCATCAAGAACGGTGCGATCCAGCCCTATCTGCCGGAAGCGCATGTGCAAAATGCCATCGTGATGGATGCGCTGACAAAAGTGGCGAAGGCCTATGCCGATGGTGGCTATTTCGTCATTGTCGACGGGATAATCGGGCCATGGTTTCTCGAGCCGTTCCGAGCGCTTGTCGCGCCACTTCATTATGTGGTTTTGAGACCGTCGCTCGATGAGGCGATCCGGCGCTGCCGCGAGCGGGGCGGCAATACGCTGACTGATCCGGGGCCGATTGCGGACCTGCACAGGCAATTGTCCGCACTGGGTCCGCTTGAGCCGCACGTGCTGGCCACGGAAGGGCTTTCGCGCAGTCAAACGCTTGCCGCTGTCTGCGCGGCGGTCGAAAGTAGTGCTTTCCGATTGCACGCCTGAAATCGGACTGTGGTATTCGTAGTTTTACCTTGTTGTTCAAATCGACTGGAAAATGAGTGAATTTCGTCTATCTTGTTGATTTGACGGCTCGCATTGGAGCGCGTTTCGATCTGATGGTTTCAGATCGGCGCTCTAATGGTTTGTTTGCCACGCATTTATGCGACGTCAAATGTTTTCATTTGACTGCAAAATGCTCTAGCGTGAACACACATATGCGGGTGATGAGTTTGTTTCCCCGGCGCTTGGCAAAGCGCTCTTTTCAGGAGAAGTCCATGTCGGCTGCGACGGTTGCCACTTCTTTCTCTTTTCGCCGTATTTTCATCGCTCTTGGTCTCATCGTTCTGGTTCCGCTGCTTTCGGCATGCGGTTTCAACACGATCCCGACCAATGAGGAAAAGGCGAAGGCCGCCTGGGGCGAGGTGCAGAACCAGTATCAGCGCCGCGCCGATCTCGTGCCCAATCTGGTCGAGACCGTGAAAGGCTATGCCGCTCACGAACAGGAAACCCTGCAGGCTGTGATCGAAGCGCGCGCCAAGGCGACGCAAGTGCAGATCACACCGGAAACGCTCAACAATCCGGAACTCTTCAAGCAGTTTCAGGATAACCAAGCCAATCTGACAAGTGCGCTGTCGCGCCTGATGGTGGTGGTCGAGCGCTATCCGGATCTGAAAGCCAACCAGAACTTCCTTGCATTGCAGTCGCAGCTTGAGGGGACTGAAAACCGTATCGCCGTCGCACGCCGCGACTATATCGAGGCGGTTCGCGTCTACAACACGTCGCTGCGTACCATGCCGACGATGCTCTGGACGTGGATCTGGTATCGCGATGCGCAGCCGATGCAGAGCTTCAGCGCCGATGCAGGCAGTCAGGCCGCGCCCAAAGTCAACTTCAACTGACGGCGCGTCTCATGATGCGTTTCGGGGCGAGTGCAGCACTCTCGCGTGATCGTCGCGGCCTTGGCTGGTTGAGCTGGCCGCGACATCTTCTTGCGCTCGTTTTTCTGCTGTTTTCCGCAGCGCTGGCACTGCACACGGCAGCCCTTGCACAGGATGCACCAAAGCCTGCACAGGCCTTGACCGGCCGTGTAGTGGATGCGGCGGGTATCATCGACCCCGCACAACGCCAGCAACTGACCCAGAAGCTTGCCGATTTTGAAGCAAAGTCGTCGGATCAGGTGGTCGTGGTGACGGTCCCGAGCCTCAATGGCGAAGACATAGAAACCTATTCCAACCGCCTGTTCCGTGCGTGGGCGCTCGGGCAGAAACAGGAAAACAACGGCATATTGCTGGTGGTGGCGCCCAATGACCGCAAGGTGCGGATCGAGGTCGGCTATGGTCTCGAAGGCGTTATGACCGATGCGCTTTCAAGCGTCATCATCAACGGCACCATCATTCCCGAATTCCGCACCGGCAATTATTCGAACGGCATCGTACAGGGGGTGGACGGCATTCTTTCGGTGCTTTCCGGCGACGCGGCCGAGCTTGAAGCGCGGGCCAAGCGCAATGTGCAGTCGAGTTCGGACGATGTTGACTGGGTCTTCGTCGTTTTCATCACCTTCTGGTGCCTGATCTTCTTCGGCGGTTTCGGCATGGCGATCCTGACGCCGGTTTTCGGGCGCAAGATCGGGCCGGGCAAATATCAGTGGCTCGGCATGGTCATGGATTACAACAATCGCGGCGGCGGCTCTGGCGGCAGGGGTGGTGGAAGCTGGGGCGGCGGCGGTGGCTGGTCGTCCGGTGGGGGAGGCGGTGGTTTCTCCGGTGGTGGCGGCTCATCCGGTGGCGGCGGCGCTTCGGGGAGCTGGTAGGGAGACGTAACGATGAAGCATCACACGCTGATTGGCGCCGAGGACCATGCCCGCATCGCCGAGGCCATCCGCAAGGCGGAAACGGAGACCAGCGGCGAAATCTATGCTGTTTTGGCGCGCTCCAGCGACGATTATTTCTTCGCGGCGGGCTTTGTCGCGACTTGCGGTATTCTGATAGCCTCGGTAATCGCGGCCTTTCTCGCCCATTGGTACTGGTTCGATATCCGCCTGCCCATGTTCGGGCTTGCTGTGCTGGCGGCGTTCCTGACCGCGATGCTGGTGCTGTGGTTCTTTCCGGCAATCCGCATGCTGCTGGTGCCGCGCCGCATCCGTTACAAGCGCGCGCATCTCAACGCACTTCAACAGTTTCTGGCGCGCAATGTCCACATCACCGAGCACCGCACCGGCATTCTTCTCTTCGTCTCGATGGCCGAACATTATGCCGAGGTGATCGCCGATGCGGGCATCAATGCGCGTGTCGAACAGGACGAATGGAACGCGATCGTCGCAACGCTCATCCATCATGCCTCGCGCGCGCAAGTGGCAGAAGGTTTCGTGCTGGCCATCGGTCAGGCCGGACTTTTGCTGGAAAAGCATTTTCCGGCAGGACCCGACAATATCAATGAGCTTGACGATCATCTGATCGAGCTTTGAGCACTTCGTTCTTTCATCAGAATCATCTGCAACTTTAGTCTGAAATGTGGCAAAGCTGGCCTCTGGCTTCGCCCTTTCGCCAGGACTTTTGCGATGGTCGGTGAAATCCGCTGGCATAATCCGAAATTTCGCGGGAAGTTTTCGAAGTTTTGTTCCAAATTAAATGGATTAAATGCTGTCTTTCTGACTTTCCGGGAAAATTTTCGTTATTTTCAACGAATTGCCATCGAAACCGATGCCTGATCTGCTAGTTTGGCGCGCATTGCCATCATGACAGGAGTATCCGACGTGACTGCAAAGCAGGATCGGTCGAGCAAGATTAAGGGTTCCAAGGCAAGCAAGGAGGAAAAGAAGGGAGGAAAGTCGAAGGCGCTTACAGCCTTTTCGCAGCTTCTCTTCGAATGGGCGCCGCCGGAAGATCTGGCCGCTTACGATGCTGCCGCTCTCGACAGTTCAGCCCGTCACGGCTATGCCGCCCTCGAATCCTGGCGCAAGGGCAAGAGCATCATCAGCGTCGATAACGGTATCGAACGCCATGGCAAGCCCCATAGTCGGCCAGTGAGCGTCATCACCATCGTCAACGACAATATGCCGTTCCTGCTCGACTCGATCATGGGTGAGCTGAACGATCATGTCAGCCAGATTTTCATGGTCGTGCATCCGGTTCTGGATATTGCGCATGAAAAGGACGAACTGGTCATTCTGGGTGAAGCATCGCAGCTCGCGCCTGCCAAGGGCGTTGAGCGCGTCAGCCTGGTACAGATTCATCTTCCAGCCCTCGACAAGCAGGCCAAAGCCGATCTGACTGCCGCCATCAAGCGTGTGCTTGGACAGGTTCGCTCCGCTGTCAGCGACTGGAAGCCGATGCTCAAGCGCCTCGACGGCGCAATTGCCGATTATAAGCGCGTTTCTGAAATGACGAGCGATCCGGCCATGCCGGAAGCCATCGCGTTTCTTGAATGGCTGCGCGACGACCGTTTCATCTTCCTCGGGCTTCGCGAGCTGACCTTCAAGGGCAAGGGCGACAAGCGCGAATTGGTTCCGGTCAAGGAAACGCTCGGTATCCTCAATGACAATGAAGTCCGCGTTCTGCGCAAGGATGACGACGACACGGTGACGCCGCGTGAGGTGACCGAATTCCTCGACAGCAGCGAGCCGCTGATCGTGACCAAGGCGAATTCGCTGTCGCTGGTGCATCGCCGCTCCTATCTCGATTATGTCGGCGTGAAGATTTTTGGCGAGAAGGGCGAAGCCATCGGCGAACTGCGCCTGGTCGGTCTCTTCACCTCGGTCGCCTATACGAGTTCGGTCGCAGGCATTCCGTTCATCCGCTCCAAGGCCGATGCGGTTATCAAGCATCTCGGTTTCAACCGCGAAGATCATTCGGGCAAGGCGCTCATCAACGTGCTGGAAGAATATCCGCGCGACGAGCTTTTCCAGATTGATGCGGAAAGCCTGACGGCCAATGCCGAACTGATCCTGGCGCTCGGGGAACGTCCGCGTGTGCGTGCTGTTCCGCGTCTCGACCGTTTCGGTCGTTTTGCCACCGTGCTGGTCTATATCCCGCGTGACCGTTACGACTCGGTCGTGCGCGAGAAGATCGGGCATTATCTGGTCGACGTCTATGGCGGCGACAGTTTCGAATTCCACCCGGTCTTCCTGCAGAATGGCCTGACGCGTGTCCAGTTCGTGATCCGCCGTCACGAGCGCTCCACGCCGCATGTGGATCGCGAAGCGCTGGAAGCGGAAGTGCGCGCTATTGTTCGCACATGGGATGATGCCGTGCGTGAAAGCTCCGACAGCGCGGACGCGAAGACCGTCGCACTTGCTGCAAGCTTCCCGCCGTCCTACCGCGAAATCTTCACCGCACCCGAAGCGCTGGTCGATGCAGAGCGTATCGCTGGCCTGAGCGCAGAGGCTCCGCTTTTCGTGGATTTCTATCGTTATCGCACTGATGGTCCTGATGCGGTTTCGCTGAAGCTTTATCATCACGGTGCGCCGGTTGTGCTGTCGCAGCGTGTGCCGCTGCTGGAAAACATGGGCTTCCGCGTCGTCAGCGAGCAGACCATCGACCTGCCGCATGCTGGCAAGGACGGCGCTGCCGTTTACGTACACGACATGCAGCTCGTGAATGCCTATGGCGCACCGGTCGATCTTTCCGACGATGGCGAGATGCTGGAAGATGTGTTCCGCAATGTCTGGGACGGTCTGGCTGACAATGACGGCTATAACGCATTGGTGCAGACTGCACGCCTGACGGCACGCCAGATCATGATCCTGCGTTCCTATGGCCGTTATCTGCAACAGGCAGGCATTGCCTATTCGCAAGGTTTCATCGCGGCAGCGCTAAACCGTTACCCGGAAATCGCGAGCGATCTCTATTCGCTGTTCGACCTGCGCTTCAACCCATCGACCAAGCGCCGCGATGCGGCTGAAAAGAAGCTGGTCGATGCCATCGAGACCGCATTGCTTGGTGTGCCGAGCATTGATGACGACCAGATTCTGCGCCGTTTCCGCAATCTGATCGAAGCGACGCTGCGCACCAATGCGTACCAGCCGGATGCCGACGGCAAGCCGCGTGTCACCTTTGCCTTCAAGCTCAATCCGCGTCTGGTCGAGGGCCTGCCCAACCCGCGCCCCTATCGCGAAATCTTCGTCTATGGGCCGGAAGTGGAGGGCGTGCACTTACGCTTCGGCGCCGTCGCCCGTGGTGGTCTGCGCTGGTCGGACCGTGCGCAGGATTATCGCACCGAAGTGCTGGGCCTCGTGAAGGCACAGCAGGTCAAGAACGCGGTGATCGTGCCGGTTGGCGCCAAGGGCGGCTTCTATCCGAAGCGTCTGCCGGTTGGCGGTGATCGCAATGCGGTGTTCGAAGCCGGTCGCGATGCCTACAAGGTATTCATCTCGACGCTTCTGTCCGTCACCGACAATATCGAGGACAGTCATGTCGTGCCGCCGGCGGAAGTCGTGCGTCATGACAATGACGACCCTTACTTCGTCGTTGCCGCCGACAAGGGCACGGCCACTTTCTCCGATACGGCCAATGCCATCAGCCAGGCGCATGATTTCTGGCTGGACGATGCCTTCGCCTCGGGCGGTTCCGCCGGTTACGACCACAAGGGCATGGGCATCACCGCGCGCGGCGCGTGGGAAGCCGTGAAGCGGCATTTCCGTGAATTCGACATGGATATCCAGACCGAGCCTTTCACGGTTGTCGGTGTGGGCGACATGTCGGGCGACGTGTTCGGCAACGGCATGCTGCTTTCCGAACAGATCAAGCTCGTTGCCGCGTTCGACCATCGCGATATCTTCATCGATCCGAACCCGGTTCCGGCCGACGGCTTTGCAGAGCGCAAGCGCCTGTTCGAACTGCCGCGTTCGAGCTGGCAGGACTATGACCGCTCCAAGCTTTCGGCTGGCGGCGGCATCTATAGCCGCAGCCAGAAGACGATCACGCTCTCGCCGGAAGCTGCCGCAGCGATCGGCCTTGGAAAGACCTCCGGCACGCCGCAGGAAATCATGACCGCGATCCTGAAATCGAAGGTCGATCTCCTCTGGTTTGGCGGTATCGGCACCTATATCCGCTCGTCCGCTGAAACGGATGCGCAGGTTGGCGATCGCGCCAATGATGCCATCCGCATCACCGGCTCCGAAGTGGGTGCGCGGGTGATCGGTGAAGGCGCCAATCTCGGCGTGACCCAGCGCGGGCGCATCGAATATGCGCTGGCAGGCGGTCGGGGTAATACAGATGCCATCGACAATTCGGCGGGCGTCAACTGCTCGGACGTCGAGGTCAACATCAAGATCGCGCTGGCCGCTGCCATGCGTTCGGGCAATCTCAAGCGCCCGGCACGCAACAAGCTTCTGGTCAGCATGACCGACGATGTGTCGGAACTGGTTCTGCGCAACAACTATCTGCAGCCGCTGGCACTTTCGCTCAGCGAAAGGCAGGGACTGACAGAGCTGCCCTATCAGGCGCGGTTCATGGCTGAGCTTGAAAACCGCAAGCTTCTCGACCGCAAGGTCGAGTATCTGCCGTCCGATGCGCTTCTGGCCGAACGCCAGAAGGCAGGCCAGCCGCTGACACGCCCGGAACTGGCGGTTCTGCTCGCTTATGCCAAGCTGTCGCTATCGGATGATCTGGTGGCAAGCCAGCTTCCGGACGAGCCTTACTTCCAGTCGCTGCTGTTCGGCTATTTCCCGAAGCGCATGACCAGGACTTATGCCGAGGAAATCTCCGGCCATCGTCTGCGCCGTGAAATCGTCGCTACTTTGCTGGCAAACGATGTCATCAATCGTGGCGGTATCACTTTCATCAGCCGTCTGGCCGATACGACCGGAAAGTCGCCTGCCGATATCGTCCGCGCCTATGTGGCGGTGCGTGACGGTTTCGATATCGACACGATCTACGATGCCATCGATGCGCTCGACAGCAAGGTGCCGGGCGATGTGCAGAACCAGTTCTACCATCTCGTCGGCGAAATGCTGCAGGCGACGACGGCCTGGGTGCTGCGCAACGACACGACACGCGCCAACCTGACGGAACTGGTGGATACGATCACCAGGGCACGTGCCGAACTGGAACCGCGTTTCGATGGTCTGATGCCGGAATATCTCAAGAGCGCGCTTCAGGCCGACAAGGCCGCTTTCGTGGAAAAGGGCGCACCGGAAAAGCTGGCGCAGCGTCTTGCCAATCTGCAGCTTGCAGGCATCATGCCGGACATTGCGCTGATCGCGCATCTGGCTGGTGCCGATCTGGTGGCGACCGCCAAGACCTATTTCGGTGTTTCGGAAGCTTTCCGCATCGGCCGTATCGAGGAAGCCGCGCGCTCCATCCCCGTCACGGATTATTATGACGGACTGGCGCTGTCACGTGCGAGCGACACGATCACGCAGGCCGCACGCGGTATCACCATTACGGCGCTCAAGCGTTTTGCCAAGGACAAGGACCCGGCTGCAGCCTGGTTTGCAGCCGATGGCGCGCGTATCGAGCAGGTGAAGAGCCGTATGGTGGCGCTGACGGAAGGTGGTGATCTGACAGTATCGCGACTGGCGGTTGCAGCGGGCCTGATGTCGGATCTCGCAAAGTAAAGAGCCACGATATGATTTTTGCAGACGGGCGGCTTTGGCCGCCCTTTTCATTTCTTTTGCAGTTGCATTTCGGGTTATATGGTCCGCTGCAAGAGAAGCATCCGACTGACTGGCCGGTCTCTCGAGCGCCGTGCGTCCATTTGGACGCACAAAGGTCGCTCTAGGATATTGAATCTATGCATCGTGCTTTCCAAAAATCGATGCCGATTTTTGGGCCGATGCTGTAGTCGGAAATAGCTTTCGGTTTCGGGGGAAGGAAAGAGCAATTGAGCGATCAGGTTGCGACTGCCCGCAGCCATGCCTCGCGGCGTGGCATCTGGGGCTGGATATTCTTTGACTGGGCAGCGCAGCCCTTTTTTTCGGTCGTCGTCACGTTCATCTTCGGTCCTTACTTCATATCCCGCATGGCTGCGACGCCGCAGGCTGGCCAGATCGCGTGGGGATATGGCTTTGCCGCCGCCAGCTTCGTTATTGCCATCCTCTCTCCGGTTCTCGGCTCGATTGCCGATCAGACGGGCGCGCGCAAACCGTGGATAGGTTTCTTTGCCGTTCTGAAGATCGTGAGCCTCATGACACTGTGGCTGGCCGTGCCGGGTGCAAGCCTCTTTTGGGTGCTTTTTGCCTTCAGTATCGCAATGATCTCGGCAGAGTTTTCCATCGTCTTCAACGATTCCATGATGCCGCGCCTGATTCCGCACGAAGATATCGGAAAGGTCTCGAACCTGGCCTGGGGGCTTGGTTATCTGGGCGGCATGATCGTTCTTTTCTTTGTCGTTCTGTGCCTTTCGGCTTCACCTGAAACCGGCAGGACGATCATCGGCATGAAGCCCTTGTTCGGGCTCGATCCGGCCCAGGGGGAGGATGCCCGTATTACGGGGCCAATTTCCGCCATCTGGTATCTGGTTTTCATCCTGCCGATGTTCCTGTTCACGCCCGATCAGGCACGTGGAAAACCCTTGCGGCAGGCTGTCGGCAAAGGCCTGTCGGAATTGAAGGCCACACTTGGCGAAGTGCGCAGGCGTTCCGGGATCAGGCGGTTTCTGGTTGCCCGGATGATCTACCAGGACGGTGTCAATTCCATCACGGCTCTGGGGGCAGGCTATGCGGCTTCTTTATTTCACTGGTCCATTACCGAAATCGGGCTCTACGGCATGTTCACGATCATCATCGCGACCTTCAGTTGCCTGATAGCCAGCCGCATGGATACGCGCTTCGGCTCCAAGGCGATCGTTATGATTGCGGTGGTGCTGTTGCTTCTTGCCACAATCGGAATGGTGTCGACGGGGCGGGACTATCTGCTGTTTGGTCTGGTGACGCTCGATTATTCGGCGACGCACGGCTTGTTCACGACGTCTGCCGAACATGCTTACCTGTTTTACGGCATTCTGCTTGGTACAGCGTTCGGTCCGGTACAGGCTTCGTCCCGGTCATGGTTTGCCCGCAGCGTCAAGCCGGAGGAATCGGGCCGTTATTTCGGTATCTACGCGCTTTCCGGACGCGCGACCAGCTTCCTCGGCCCTTTTCTGGTTGCAACCGTTACTGCAATCACGCAGTCGGCAGCGATGGGAATGTCGGTCCTGGTGCTGTTCTTCGCTGTCGGGCTCTATCTGGCGGCCATCACGCCATATCCCGCCAACAAGCCGGTTACAGCCGGCCCGCTGTAACGGGCCGGAACCTCGATATTCAGCCGGCTTATTCGATCCAACCGAGCGAACGCTGCACGGCCTTTTCCCAGGAGCAGAACAGCCGCGTCCTCTCTTCCACCGGCATTCGCGGATGCCAGCGATGGCCCACCTGCCAGTTTTCGATGATGTCCTGCGTGGATTTCCAGTAGCCGACGGCAAGCCCCGCCGCATAGGCAGCGCCCAGCGCCGTCGTCTCGATGATTTTCGGGCGTACGACCGGCACATCCAGAATGTCGGACTGGAACTGCATGAGAAGGTCGTTGATAGTCATCCCGCCATCGGCGCGCAGTTCGGTGATTTCGACGCCGGAATCCTTGACCATCGCCTCAAGCACTTCACGCACCTGGTAGGCGCTCGCTTCAAGTGCTGCGCGCGCAATGTGTCCCTTGTTGGCGAAGCGGGTCAGCCCGGCGATGATACCGCGCGCGGAATCCTGCCAGTGCGGCGCAAAAAGGCCGGAAAAGGCGGGAACGAAATAGACGTCGCCATTATCTTCGACGGTGCGCGCCAGCGTTTCGATATCGCTGCTGTTCCTGATGATACCGAGATTGTCGCGAAGCCATTGCACCAGCGCGCCGGTGATGGCGATGGATCCTTCCAGAGCATAGACCGGCTTGGCACCATCGAGCTTGTAGGCGACGGTCGTTAGCAGCCCGTAATTGGAGGGCACCAGTTTTTCGCCGGTGTTCATCAGCATGAAGCAGCCGGTGCCGTAGGTGTTCTTGGCTTCACCCGGTTCCAGACAGGCTTGACCGAAGAGTGCGGCCTGCTGGTCACCCAGAATGCCCGCAAGTTTGACGCCGGAAAGCGAGGGCAGGGTTATCTCGCCATAAACCTCGCTTGAAGAGCGGATTTCCGGCAGGCAGGCCGCCGGAATATCGAACAGACGGAGGATGTCCTCATCCCATTTCAACGTCGCCAGATCCATAAGCTGGGTACGGGACGCATTGGTCACATCGGTGATGTGAATGCCGCCATCGACGCCGCCGGTCAGGTTCCAGACCAGCCATGTGTCGATGGTGCCGAAAAGCGCGTCTCCGGCTTTGGCCTTTTCGCGCGCACCGGGAACATTGTCGAGAATCCAGCGCAGCTTGAGGCCGGAGAAATAGGTGGAGATCGGCAGACCCGTCCTGGCGCGCAAGCGATCCGCGCCGCCCTCCTTCGTGTAGCGGGCAACGAGTTCGTCGGTACGCGTATCCATCCAGACGACGGCGTTATAAAGCGGGGCACCGGTAGTCCTGTCCCAGAGTAGCGTGGTCTCGCGCTGGTTGGTGATGCCAACGGAAGCAATATCGCCTGCCTTCAGTTTTGCTTGTCTGAGCGTTTCGGCAATGACGTGCTGCGTATTGCGCCAGATTTCGATGGGGTTATGTTCGACCCAGCCCGCTTTCGGATAAATCTGCTCGTGTTCGCGCTGGTCGCTCGCGACGATATCGCCCTGCCTGTCGAAAATGATGAAACGCGAACTCGTGGTTCCCTGGTCGATGGAACCGATAAACTGCGTCATGGGCGAACTCCTCCCGTTTATTCAATGCTGAAACGAATTTAAACGAAACTTATTGAAAACGAAAAGCCCCGGAATGATTGATTCCGGGGCTTCGATAAATGCATATTCTATGCGGTTTTAGAGCATTTCCAGCAAAAGCGCGAAGCGGTTTTGCGCAGGATAATGCGTAAAAGCTCTAATGGCGGAAATGGCGCATACCCGTCATGACCATGGCGATGCCATGTTCGTCGGCAGCGGCGATCACGTCGTCGTCACGCATTGAGCCGCCCGGCTGGATGACGGCTGTCGCACCAGCCTGAACGGCGGATAGCAGACCGTCGGCAAACGGGAAGAACGCGTCGGACGCGACCACGCAACCCTTGGTGAGCGGCTCTGCAAGACCTGCGGCTTCCGCTGCATCTTCTGCCTTGCGGGCTGCGATGCGGGCCGAATCCACGCGGCTCATCTGGCCTGCGCCGATACCGACCGTTGCGCCGTCCTTCACATAGACAATGGCGTTCGACTTCACATGCTTGCCGACGCGAAAGGCGAATTTCAGATCGTTGAGCTCGGCATCGGTCGGGGCACGCTTGGTGACGACCTTGAGATCGAGATCATCGACCACGCCGTTGTCGCGCGACTGAACCAGCAGGCCACCGGCAACGGTCTTGGCGGCAATGCCCTTGGCGCGTGGGTCTGGCAGGCCGCCGGTCACGAGCAGGCGCAGGTTCTTCTTGGCAGCGACGATGGCCTGTGCGCCCTCGGTGGCATCCGGTGCGATAATGACTTCGGTGAAGATCTTGACGATCTCTTCAGCGGCTTCCTCATCGAGCGTCTTGTTGAGCGCAACAATACCACCGAAAGCCGAAACCGGATCGCAGGCAAGCGCCTTGAGATAGGCTTCGGTGATCGTCGCCGCTTCCGCCACGCCGCACGGATTGGCGTGCTTGATGATGGCGACGGCTGCGGTACGGGCCGGATCGAATTCGGCGACGAACTCGAAAGCCGCATCGGTGTCGTTGATGTTGTTGTAGGAAAGCTGCTTGCCCTGAAGCTGGGTCGCGGTGGCGACGCCGGGGCGCTTTTCTCCGGTGAGATAAAAACCAGCCGTCTGGTGCGGGTTTTCACCATAGCGCATGACGGAATGCAGCTTGCCAGCGACCGAGCGATAGACCGGGGTTTCTTCGTCGATTGCTTCGGCAAACCAGTTGGAGATGGCTGCATCATAGGCCGCAGTGCGCGAAAATGCCTTGGCGGCGAGCTTTTTGCGGAAGGCGAGCGGCAGGGAGCCTGCATGCTTTTCCAGTTCAGCGACGACGTCGGCATAGTCGGCAGGATCGACGACCGTTGCGACATAGGCATGGTTCTTGGCCGAAGCGCGGATCATCGCCGGGCCGCCAATGTCGATGTTCTCGACAGTGGTGTCGTAGTCGCCGCCCTTGAAGCGGACTTCTTCGAACGGATAGAGATTGATGACGGCGAGATCGATGCCGCCAATGCCGTGTTCTTCCATGGCGGCAACGTGTTCGGGGTCATTGCGCACGGCGAGCAGGCCGCCATGAACTGCCGGATGCAGCGTCTTGACGCGCCCGTCCATGATTTCCGGAAAGCCGGTGACTTCGGATACATCCTTCACCGGAATGCCTTCGGCAGCAATCGACTTGGCGGTACCGCCGGTCGAAAGGATTTCGACGCCCTGCGCGTGCAGCGCTTTTGCGAAATCGATCAGGCCGGTTTTGTCGGAAACAGAAAGGAGGGCGCGGCGCACCCGATGAAGATCGGGAGCGGGAATATGCTTGGAGCTGACAGCCATAGGGAGTTGGTCTCTTCGTTGCTGAAACGGATGCGTTCAGGAAAGTGGACGGCTCGCCCTAACACAGACGCGCCGAGAATCCTACCGCAAAAGGCCGGAAAAGAACGGTGAAGAGGTATTTCTTGCCCCGCATTCGATCCCATTGACCCTCGACCCTTCGAGACGGCGTTGCCGCGCCTCCTCAGGGTGAGGGCGTTGGTGCTTGAAGAGTATTTCAGAATAGATCTGTCGCTGTCGACCCGCAAACGCGCGTGTCGTTCGTCGAGGCTCATTGATTGCACTCCACCCTCATCCTGAGGAGGCGCGGCAGCGCCGTCTCGAAGGGGGAGCAGCGGGAGGCAGATTATACGTAACTGCCAAGGGCAACGCGGCTGAACTGCCAGTTCACTTCCGGCAATTCGGAAGCCGGGAAGGAGAGCACGATCTGCTTCGACGTCACGGGGCCGCGGAAACCCGCAAAGAAGATCGAATCCTCCAGTTGCGGCGCAACTTCAAAGCAGGAGAAGACCCAGGTGTCGTCGCGATCCGCAGACAGAACGATCAACCCGTTCTCATCAAAGGAAATGTCGACTGACGGATGCAGATGGAAACGAACCGCGATATTGTCGCGTCCATTGGCTTTCAGCGGACGGCCGTCGCCGCGATAGAAACGGTCCGAGCCCTGAATGACGCTGCCATTGTGGGAAAGCACGAGGCGGCGTTCGTGATAGATGCCGAACAGACGTGCATAGCCGTCATGGCTGGCAACAAAACCCTGCCGTCCCATTTCTTCGATCCGGTCGCGTTGCACGCGGGCCGGGCCTGCAATGATCGGCGTGCCGATCATGTTGGAAAGGCCAGCATTGAGGCTGAAGCGGCACGAGGAGGTGTCGTTGATGGTGACGGTGGAGTGCGCAGCCGTCGAGCGGCCCAATGGGCGAAATTCCGGCGGACCGAAACGGTCGATGCCGGAATTGACGATATAGCGCTGGCGCCCCGAGGACATTTCGAAGGCAAGGCAACCGGCATGGGCATCCCGCGAAGCGGTGACCGGAGGCGGCAATCCTGTATCGGCGATGACGGTGGTTGAGCCCATCGACAGCCGTTCATAGCCGGAATAGGGGGCATGGGTCAGCGGCGATCCAGCCGTTTCGTCGTGCCGGAGAACCGAGATGATGCGTTCCGGCATGGTTGGGCCGACGCCGTTGAAAAGCGCAAGGCTGCCATCCTGATGGCGGAAGAAACGCAGTGCTGGCAACATGCGTTCGACAGCTTCAATCAGCGCCTTGGGCGGGGATTCCGTGCCATTGGCATAGGTCTGGCGGAGCGGCAGAAGATCGGCCAAAAGTTCCAGAACACTGACCGGATTACGTGATATATGCCCGCCATCCGGCAGGATCTGACGCTTCAGCTCATATTCCAGATTGCGCCGCGCGGCGCGTGCCGTCGGCGGCGAAACAGGCAGTGCCAGAGCGGCGAATGCCAGCGCGATGCGGGCGCGCAAGCGTTCCTCGCCATCATCCATGGCGGCAGCGACCGTGCGCAGGTAACGCACCTGCATGGCCAGCGAGCGCATGAAGCGACGATAGGCGGGGAGTTCGGCACCCGACAGGATGAGATTCGAATGTTGAAGCCAGGCGATGATGCGCTGGGCGGTCACTTCCGGCGACCAGGCAAGGCCGCCGATGCGCTTGCCGAACATGCGCATCCAGTCATCGACAAGCGCGCGCGCATTGGCGGTTGCCAGTTCGCTATTGGCGCTTTTCAGATGACGCAGCCAGCCGAAACTATGAAGTGCTGCTTCCCATTCGGGCGTCGGCGGCTCGACGGCGAAAGGCGACAGTCCACCGGTTTCGACCAGACGACCAGCCAGTGCAAAACGACCGTGGTAGAACTCCTGCGCAAGCTGCGGGTCTGCGACGCGCAGATCTGGCGGGGCGATCAGGATACGATCCGGGGTGAAGCCGGTGAAGCGCCAGCGATAGAGCGGCCCCATGCGCAGACGGCGGCTGAACTTGCGCCACGCCTGTGCAACGGCCAGTCCCCAAAGATGTGGGGTTTCGCTAAGAGCGACTGCCACCCGGTCTTTCTCCGTATCGTTTGTCATTATCCTGCGGCCAATGTTCGGCCTGATCCCTTGCAGGGCACGTTTCTCGGATTCGTGCCGTTATAGAATTCTATAGAATGGTGAATCGAGTGTTAACCATACCGGGCGGAAATGCGCCCGATATGTCAAAACACTTATTTAGCGGTTTTATACGCGCTTGAAGCGGGCCGCGAAGAAACCGTCCATGCCAGCCATATGCGGATTGCCATCGAATTTGTCGGCAGGCAGATCGGCAGGCGTGGATCGCAGAAAACCTTCCGCTGTCACCAGCCCGTCCAGAAGCCCGTTCAGGCCGGGGCAATCCTGCTCCGTGATCGGGTAGGGCTCAAGCAGCGGATTTTCTGCCGCCTTGCGCGCCATTTCCTCACCTTCGAGCGGATGCAGGGAACAATTGGAAAAGACGATTACGCCGCCGGGTTTGACCAGAGTGGCTGCATGCGCCAAAAGCTTGCCCTGAAGTTCGGCGAGCTTTGTAATGTCCTGCGGCGTCTTGGTCCACGGCACGTCCGGGTGACGGCGCACGGTGCCGGTGGATGAGCAGGGCGCATCCAGAAGGACCGCGTCGAACAGTTCATCCGGTTGGAAATCCATCAGATTGGTTGCGACGGTCTTCGCCTCGAAACCGAGACGTTCCAGATTGCCGCGCAGGCGTTTGAGCCGGTTTTCGGAAAGGTCGAGCGCGGTTACGTCTGCGCCCTGAAGCACAAGCTGCGCCGTCTTGCCGCCGGGAGCCGCACACAGGTCGGCGACCCGTTTGCCTTTGATGTCACCCATCAGGCGCGCAGGCAGGCTTGCCGCCACATCCTGCACCCACCAGTCGCCTTCGGCAAAGCCGGGCAGCTCGGTGAGATTGCCTTCGACGGATGAGAGGCGCACCGAACCGTTGGGCAATGCGACACCGCCGAGCTTTTCGGCCCACTCCTTCGCATCGCCCTTGACCGTGAAATCGATCGACGGCTCATAGGCATGCATGGCGAGAATGGAGGTGGCTTTTTCCACGCCATAGGCGTCGGCGATGCTTTTGGCAAACCACTCCGGCACATTGGTTTCCGGCTGCAATGTGTGGGCGAGTGCGCGTTCCTTGTTGCGCGACAGGCGCCGCAACAGCGCATTGACGAGACCGGCATATTTGCGGTTGCGCGGATCGCTGTTCGCTGCTTCCACAGCCAGATCAACGGCCGAATGATCGGGCAGATTGAGATAGAAAATCTGCGCGATGGCGACATGCAGCAGATGCTTCAGCGCTACCGCATTTTCCGGCAGAGGCCGGTCGAGGCGCTTGTTGATGGCGCGCTCGATGCTGCCGCGATTGCGCAGAGCAGAACCGAGAATGGCGCGAACCAGTGCACGGTCGCGCGGCTCCAGCGCCAGATATTGCGGATGGCCGTGGGTATTGTCGGTCAAACCGTCGAGCGAGGTGTTCTTTTCAATCACCGCGCCAAGCAGTCGCGCCGCAGTCAGGCGCGCGGCCAGACCGGGGCGCAGCTCTGCAGCGCTGTTGTTGGATTGTGGCTTTTTGTTTCCACGCTTCGGCGCGGGCTTTTTATCGTTCACACTGTTCTGCTTTATTTAGGACCACGGCCCCCGATAACCGGAACCGCCATTGCTGTTACCGCCTGCATTACCACTTCTTTGCCCCCAGGGACCACTGTTTTGTGAAGGGGCAGAACTGCGCGGCGTCATTCCAGCCGAGCGGATACCCATCTGGACAGCCATCTGTTCCAGTGCTGCAATACGGTTATCGGTATCCGGGTGGGTCGAGAAAAGATTGTCCGCGCCACGCCCGCTCAAGGGATTGATGATGAACATATGCGCGGTTGCGGGGTTGTGTTCGGCTTCCTCATTCGGGATGGCCTTGGCACCGCGCGCGATCTTGCCCAGCGCCGAGGACAGCCACAGCGGATTGCCGCAGATTTCCGCGCCGCGCTTGTCGGCGGCATATTCGCGGGTGCGGCTGACGGCCATCTGCACGATCATTGCGGCGAAGGGGGCGACGATCATGGCGAGAATGGTGCCGACGACGCCCATGATGCCATTGCCGTTTTCGCGGTTGCCGCCAAGGAAGAAGGCAAAATTGCCGAGCATGGATATGGCACCGGCAAGGGTCGCCACGATGGTCATGGTCAGCGTGTCGCGGTTCTGGACGTGCGCCAGCTCATGCGCCATCACGCCGGCGACTTCTTCCGGCGTCAGGCGGTTGAGGAGGCCGGTCGTGGCCGCGACGGCGGCATTTTCGGGATTGCGACCTGTGGCAAAAGCGTTCGGCTGGTCTTCGTGGATGATATAGACCTTCGGCATGGGCAGGCCTGCATTGGCGGCAAGGCCGCTCACCATGCGGTAATAATCCGGTGCGCTGCGCTCGTCCACTTGCTGTGCATTGTACATGCGCAGCACCATCTTGTCGGAGTTCCAGTAGCCAAACAGATTCATGGCGACAGCGATCACGAGCGCAATCATCATGCCGCCACCGCCGCCCAGCAAATAACCGATGCTCATGAACATGACCGTCATGAGGGCGATCAGCATGGCAGTTTTCGTCATATTCATCGGTGGCGGTCTCCAAATCTTAGGCTGCTTGACCCCGTAGGGGTTTTGCATGGCAAGCCTTTCTGCCTATATGATGGGTATGAAAAGGCTTCGCTTCAATAATGGGAGCTGATGCAGCCAACAGGAATGTGATCGATGAGCGAAAAAACCGAAGCAACCCAAAGCCCGGAAAACGTAGACAAGCGCACGTTCGAAGATCTTCCGCCTGCGGCCCAGCGCGCGCTGAAGGAAGCCGAAGCGCGCCGCGCAGCCGAAAAGGCAAACGCAGCGCCCCGCGAAATCGGCGGTCGTGGGGGCAAGGACCCCGCCCGTTATGGCGACTGGGAGATCAAGGGAAGGTCGATCGATTTTTAAAAGTTTGGGATATTTCCGCTCCTGCGGCCTGCAACGCCCTCATCCTGAGCCGGTGCGCAGCACCGTGTCGAAGGACGATCCTTCGAGACAGCGTCCTTCGGCAAGCTCAGGACGCTTCCTCAGGATGAGGAGGGCGGGGCATCTCCAGAACAGAAAGGCCGGGAAGTTCCCGGCCTTTCTGTTTGTCACTTCTTGTTCTGGCGATTTTCGATCAGGTCGTCCACGACGCCGGGATCGGCCAGCGTCGAGGTGTCGCCCAGTGCGCCGAACTCGTCTTCGGCGATCTTGCGCAGGATGCGGCGCATGATCTTGCCCGAGCGGGTTTTCGGCAGGCCCGGCGAGAACTGGATCTTGTCCGGCGTGGCGATCGGGCCGATCTCCTTGCGCACGTGCTGGGTCAGCTCCTTGCGCAGGGCATCTTCGTCCTGAACTGCTTCACCCGTCATCAGCGTGACATAGCAGTAAATGCCCTGTCCCTTGATCGGATGCGGATAGCCCACGACAGCAGCTTCCGAAACCGAGTGATGCGAGACCAGTGCCGATTCGATTTCCGCCGTGCCGAGACGATGGCCGGAAATATTGAGCACGTCGTCAACGCGACCCGTGATCCAGTAATAGCCGTCTTCGTCGCGACGGCAGCCGTCACCGGTGAAATACTTGCCCTTATAAGTCGAGAAGTAAGCTTCGATGAAGCGACTATGATCGCCGTAAAGCGTGCGCATCTGGCCCGGCCATGAGTCGATGATGCAGAGATTGCCGTCCACGGCACCTTCAACCACGGCACCTTCATTGTCCACCAGTTCCGGCTTGATGCCGAAGAACGGACGCGTTGCCGAACCCGGCTTGAGGTCTGTTGCACCGGGTAGCGGGGTGATGAGAATGCCGCCAGTTTCCGTCTGCCACCACGTATCGACAATCGGCGATCGCTGGTCTCCGACGACGTTGTAATACCATTCCCAGGCTTCCGGATTGATCGGCTCGCCAACCGAACCGAGCAGGCGCAGCGTCGAGCGCGACGAGCGGGTGACGAATTCATCACCTGCACCCATCAGTGCACGGATGGCCGTCGGTGCGGTATAGAAGATATTGACGTGATGCTTGTCGATGACTTCCCAGAAACGTCCCTGATCGGGGAAGTTGGGCACGCCTTCGAACATCAATGTTGTCGCGCCGTTGGCGAGCGGGCCGTAGACGATATAGGAGTGACCCGTCACCCAGCCCACATCCGCCGTGCACCAGTAGATGTCACCGTCATGATAGTCGAAGACATATTGATGCGTCATTGATGCATAGACGAGATAGCCAGCCGTGGTATGCAGAACGCCCTTCGGCTTGCCGGTCGAGCCGGACGTGTAGAGGATGAAGAGCGGATCTTCCGCATTCATCGGTTCCGGATCGCAGGTCGGTTCGACGCTTGCGACTTCCTGATGGTACCAGAGATCGCGGCCCGGTCCCCAGCTCACCTTGCCGCCGGTGCGGCGCACGGTGAGAACCTTGTTGACCATGACATATTGTTTGGCAGCGATGTCGATGGCGGTGTCGGTGTTTTCCTTCAGCGGAACCGGCTTGCCGCCGCGCACGCCTTCATCGGCCGTGATGACGAAAGTGGAGTCGCAATCGACGATACGACCGGCAAGTGCCTCCGGCGAGAAGCCGGCGAAGACGACCGAATGCACAGCGCCGATGCGCGCGCAGGCCAGCATCGCATAGGCCGCTTCTGGGATCATCGGCAGGTAGATCGTGACGCGGTCGCCCTTCTTCACGCCGTGCTTCTTCAGCACATTCGCCAGACGGCAGACGTTTTCGTGCAACTCGCGATAGGTGATCTTCTTGTCGATATAGGGATTGTCGCCTTCCCAGATGATGGCGACCTGATCGCCACGGCTCTTCAGGTGGCGGTCGATGCAGTTATAGGAAATGTTGGTAACGCCGTCCTCATACCACTTGATGGACACGTCGCCGTTGAAATCGGTGTTCTTGACCTTGGTGAAGGGCTTGAACCAGTCGATACGCCGTCCGTGCTTTGCCCAGAAGCCGTCCGGGTCGCTCACGCTCTCCTCATACCAGTCGAGATAGGTTGCGTTGTCGATGAGCGTGTTTCTCTTTGCCTCGGCAAGGACCGGGTAAAGCTTTTCCGACATGATTTCCTCCTTCAGCATTCCGCGAGCCGGACGATATCCCGCTCGTATAAATGCACCCAAAAACTGACCGGCACCTCCCGCCGGATGAGACGGCTTGCCGTGAAAGGCGAGACCATCGGGTGCCTTGTCTACCTTCCATTGCGGGCAAGGTAAATTAGACAATCGGCGCGTCTATGATCCACAATGACGCATCGTCAGAAATGGCAACTGGCAGCACTCGCTGCTGGCTGATGCTAATATATTGTTTTTACAGTTTAAAAACCATTTAGAGTGATTATCTCCTATTCAGGAGCCTGACAATATGGCTCTTCACAAAAAGGGGAAATCGCCATGACGACGTCCGCTTTGAACGCAAAGTCAGCCTTCGAACTCCAACTCGCCGGTTATGGTCTGACGACGGCGAAAGTTTTCTACCACTTGCCCGATCACCCGCATCTGCTGCAGCTTTTCGTCTGGCAGGATTATGATCTGGCGCCCGATTTTCCGGTGCTCAATCACTTTATCGAATTCTGGAATCGGGAGATTGACGGGCCGTTGCATTCGGTCAGCTACACGCATTTCCGGCTGCTTGGCCCCTCGGACTGGAGGAATGTGCAGGGCGAGATCGTCCTGCACTAATATAGCTGCTGGACAACGGAATCAGGCGGGGTTGGTATAGCTCCGCCCGCCGAAGATGGCCGAACCGACACGCACCGATGTCGCGCCGAAGCCGATGGCGGTCTCGTAATCGCCCGACATGCCCATGGAGAGTTTTTCCACGCCAGCTTCACGGGCGAGCTTTTCCAGAAGCGCGAAATGTGGCCCCGGATTTTCAACCGCAGGCGGGATGCACATCAATCCCTCGATGGCGAGGCCATGTTCCTTGCGGCAGCGCTCGACAAAGGCAACCGCCTCCTTCGGCGCAATGCCAGCCTTCTGTTCTTCAAGTCCGGTATTTACCTGCACGTAGAGCTTCGGGGCCTTGTTCTGCTTCCTGATTTCGGCTGCAAGGGCAGCGGCGATCTTTTCGCGGTCGACCGTTTCGATGACATCGAACAGGGCGACGGCATCGGCCGCCTTGTTGGACTGCAGCGGGCCGATCAGATGCAGTTCGATGCCGGAATAATCCTCGCGCAGTCCTGGCCATTTGGCTTGTGCTTCCTGCACGCGGTTCTCGCCGAAGACCCGCTGGCCCGCATCAAGCGCTGGGCGGATTTCTTCTGCGTCGAAGGTTTTCGATACGGCGACAAGCGTAACGGAGCTTTTGTCGCGCTGTGCTTCCTTTTCGGCTTTGGCTATTGCGGCCTTGACCGTGTTCAGCTTCGCTACGATATCTGACATGAAACACTCGCTTTCAGGCTTTTCATCCGCAAAAGGTTGACGCTTTCGCCAATACGTGGTGAAGGTCGCCATTAAATATCGACTCTCCTTATTGCATCACCTTCGTACGAGTAAATACGGTCATGGCAGCCGAACGTTATAATCCGCGCGTGGCGGAAGCTCATTGGCAGAAAGTCTGGGAAGAAGACCGGACCTTCGAAACCGACAATAGCGACAGCCGCGAGAAATATTATGTGCTCGAGATGTTCCCCTATCCATCGGGGCGCATCCATATGGGCCATGTGCGCAACTATGCGATGGGTGACGTTGTCGCCCGTTACAAGCGCGCCAAGGGTTTCAACGTGCTTCACCCGATGGGTTGGGACGCGTTCGGCATGCCTGCTGAAAATGCGGCGATGCAGAACAAGGTTCATCCGAAGGAATGGACCTACCAGAACATCGCCACGATGCGCAGCCAGCTCAAATCGATGGGGCTTTCGCTCGACTGGGCGCGTGAATTCGCGACCTGCGACGTGGAATATTATCATCGCCAGCAGATGTTGTTCATCGATCTTTTCGAAAAGGGTCTGGTGACGCGCAAGACCTCCAAGGTCAACTGGGATCCGGTCGACAACACCGTGCTTGCCAATGAGCAGGTGGTGGATGGTCGCGGCTGGCGTTCGGGCGCTCTGGTCGAACAGCGCGAACTGACGCAATGGTTCTTCAAGATCACCGATTTCAGCGAGGAATTGCTGGCCGGTCTCGATACGCTCGACCAGTGGCCGGAAAAGGTTCGTTTGATGCAGCGCAACTGGATCGGCAAGTCGGAAGGCTTGCAGGTCCGCTTCGCGCTGGACGGCAAGACCGCGCCTGCCGGTTTCTCGGAAATCGAAGTTTATACGACCCGCCCCGACACGCTGTTCGGCGCGGCTTTCGTGGCGATCTCCGCCGATCATCCGCTGGCGAAGAAGCTGGCTGAAGACAATGCTTCGCTTTCCGGCTTCATCGAGGAATGCCATCAACACGGCACGTCGCTGGCGGCGCTCGAAACGGCTGAAAAGAAGGGCTTCGAAACGGGTGTCAAGGTCAAGCATCCGTTCGACGAGAGCTGGGAACTGCCGGTCTATGTCGCCAATTTCGTCCTGATGGAATATGGCACCGGTGCGGTGTTCGGCTGCCCGGCGCATGATCAGCGCGACCTGGACTTCGCCAACAAGTACAAATTGAAGGTTACGCCTGTCGTTCTGCCGAAGGGTGAGGACGCGGCAAGCTTCAGCATCGGCGAAACGGCTTATACTGACGATGGCCTGATGATCAATTCGCGCTTCCTCGACGGTATGACGCCGGAAGCAGCCTTCAACGAAGTGGCAAACCGTCTGGAACAGACCAGCCTCGGCAACAGCCCACAGGCAAGCCGCAAGGTGCAGTTCCGTCTACGCGACTGGGGCATTTCGCGCCAGCGCTATTGGGGTTGCCCGATCCCGATGATCCATTGCGAAAGCTGTGGCGTCAATCCGGTGCCGCGCGCCGATCTGCCGGTCAAGCTGCCGGATGATGTCGAGTTCGACCGTCCGGGCAATCCGCTCGACCGTCACGCGACCTGGCGTCACGTGAAGTGCCCGAAATGCGGTGGCGATGCCCGTCGTGAAACCGACACGATGGACACGTTCGTCGATTCGTCCTGGTACTATGCCCGCTTTACGGCACCGTGGGAAAACGAGCCGACTGATCGCAAGGTTGCCGATCACTGGCTGCCGGTCGATCAGTATATCGGTGGTATTGAACACGCGATTTTGCATCTGCTCTATTCGCGCTTCTTCACCCGCGCAATGAAGGTCGCCGGTCACGTCGGCATCGACGAGCCATTCAAGGGCCTGTTTACACAGGGCATGGTTGTGCACGAGACCTACAAAGCCAATGGCCAGTGGGTAGCGCCTGCCGACATTCGCATCGAGGAGACCGATGGCAAGCGCAGCGCGACGCTGCTCTCGACGGGCGAGCCGGTGGAAATCGGTTCCATCGAGAAGATGTCGAAGTCGAAGAAGAACGTTGTCGATCCGGACGATATCATCGCTTCCTACGGGGCCGATACGGCGCGCTGGTTCATGCTGTCTGATTCGCCGCCCGAGCGTGACGTGATCTGGACGGAAGCCGGTGCCGAAGGTGCCCATCGTTTTGTGCAGCGCGTCTGGCGTCTGGTGGCGGAAGCCGCCGAACAGTTGAAGGACGTTGCGCCGAAGACCGGGACGCAGGGCGAAGCCCTTGTCGTTTCCAAGGCTGCGCACAAGGCGGTCAAGGCTGTCGGCGACGATATCGAGAAGCTGGCCTTCAACCGTGGCGTCGCCCGTCTTTACGAGCTGGTCAACACGGCTGCTGCTTCCCTGCAGCAGGTGGCTTCGGGCAATGCGGATGACGAGTTGAAGAGTGCCGTCCGTGACGTCACCGAAAAGCTCATAGCGATGCTGGCACCGATGATGCCACATCTGGCCGAACAGTGCCTGGCGGCGCTTGGCGGCAAGATTGCCGGTCGCCAAACGCTGGTTGCCCGTACTGCCTGGCCGGAATTCGATCCGGCATTGGTGGTGGAAAACGAGATCGTTATGCCGGTGCAGATCAACGGCAAGAAGCGTGGGGATTTGACAATCGCCCGCGACGCTGATCAAGCTAGCATCCAGCAGGCGGTGCTCGAACTTGACTTCGTCAAGGCTGCGCTCAACGGGGGCTCGCCGAAGAAGGTTATTGTGGTGCCGCAAAGGATCGTCAATGTCGTTGCCTGACCGCTTTTTCTCCGCAATCAAAGCCTTCCGCGTTGCGTTTTTCGCACTTGGGGCTACGGTTCTGATGGCTGGATGCACCGTGCAGCCGCTTTACTCCTCCGGCGCTGGCGCCGGCGGAACCATCGGCGGCAGCGTGACGCCGGACATGCGCACCAAGCTTGCTTCAGTGGCGATTGATCCGACTGGCGATGTCTTCGGTCAGCAGGTTCGCAATCGCCTGATCTTCCTGCTTGGTGGTGGTGCCGGTGAACCGGCCAATCCGACCTATCGCCTCGGTCTCGGTCTGAGCAACTACACCCTCGCGGCGGTGAGCGTGGATATCGGTGACCAGACTGATCGTACGGGGCGTCCATCGTCCGGTATTGTCAAGGCAACGTCGAATTTTGTGCTGCGCGACAAGGACGGCAAGCCGCTTGCAGTGGGCACTCGTACGGTCGGCGCATCCTTCGACCGCCCGCGTCAGGAATTCGCAAACCTGCGTGCCGAACGCGATGCACGCAAGCGTGCGGCGGAAGAACTGGCCGAACAGATATTCCTCGCTCTGGCGATGAAAATGTCGAAGCTCTGATTTTGGCCTGATGCCAATCACTCTAAAAGGCGGTGCGGGTTCGTGCCGCCTTTTGCTTTTCTACCAGAGGGATCATGCGTCTCGTTTCGTTTACCGCCAAAGGCTATCGCTCGCTGCGCTCTGTTCGTTTCGATCTCGGACAGGTGACAGTTTTTGTCGGCGAGAATGGTGCTGGAAAATCCAATCTCTATCGGGCGCTGCAACTGGTAAAGGCGGCGGCAGAGGGTAATCTCTCTACCGAAATCGTACGGGAAGGAGGGATGCAATCGGCCATGTGGAGCGGCAATCGCCGCAAGCACGAATCGGCACGCATCATTCTGGAAGCGGATTTTGAAGACGAGCGACTGGCCTCGCGTCTTTCCTATCGTGTCGAAGCAGGTCTGCCGCCACCGGTCTCCGGCGCCTTTCCCTTCGAGCCGCAGATCAAGGAAGAGCAGCTCAATCTCGATACGGGGCGGCGTCCTGTCGATCTGATGGAGCGGCGTGGGCCTGCGGTCTTCGCGCGGGACGGGGAGGGTCGGCGCATGGAGCATCCGGCACGGCTTCTGACATCGGAAAGCGGGCTGGCGGTGCTGGGGCAATCCGGCCATTATCCGGAGATCGGTGACTTGTCCGCGCAATTGCGCGGCTGGCGCTTTTATCACGGCTTTCGAAGCGATCGGGATGCGCCCGTGCGCCAGCCGTCCATTGCCGCAACCGCTGCCATGCTGGACGAGGATGGCAGCAATCTTGCTTCAGTCTTTGCCACGCTTGCCCATATCCGGCAGGATACTGTCGATCTGGATCGTCTGGTTGCCGATGCGCTGGATGGTGCGAAGCTGGTCATTCCCTATCCGGACGAAACGGCAACCTTCGGTTTGAATTTCCCGGCTTTTCCGTCGCGAATATTCCGTCCGGGAGAATTGTCCGACGGGCAAATTCGCCTGCTGGCGCTGGCAGTCGCGCTTCTGTCCTATCGCCTGCCGCCGCTGATCGCGCTGAACGAACCCGAAGCAAGTTTGCATCCTGATATGATCCCGTCACTTGCCCGTATGATCACACAGGCATCCGAACGCAGCCAGATATGCGTGGTGACCCATTCTGCCGCTCTTGCCAACGCGATTGCCGAGCAATGCGGCGCAAGGCCGATCCGTGTGAGTAAGCAGGGCGGGGAAAGCGTACTGCAATAAAAAAGCGGGCCTGAGCCCGCTTTTTTCATCTGTCTGGCAAGGTCGCTGATCAGGCGATCTTCTGGCCGGTCTTGGCCCAATCGGCGAGGAAGGTTTCGAGGCCCTTGTCGGTCAGCGGATGCTTGACAAGCGCCTTCAGCGTTGCCGGAGGCGCGGTCACGACATCAGCGCCGATCAGGGCAGCTTCCTTGACGTGATTGACGGTGCGAACCGAAGCGGCCAGAATTTCCGTGCGGTAGTCGTAATTGTCGTAAATCGTACGGATCTCGGCAATCAGTTCCATGCCGTTGATGCCGGTATCGTCGAGACGGCCAATGAACGGTGAAATGAAGGTCGCGCCAGCCTTGGCTGCGAGAAGCGCCTGATTGGCCGAAAAGCAGAGCGTCATGTTGACCTTGTGACCTTCGGAGGACAGAGCCTTACAGGCTTTAAGTCCGTCAAGGGTGACAGGCAGCTTGATGCAGATATTGTCAGCGATCTTGGAGATGACGGCTGCTTCCTTCATCATCTGCTCATATTCAGTGGCAGCCACTTCAGCAGAAACCGGGCCCTTGACGATGTTGCAGATTTCTTTGGTGACTTCGATAATGTCACGACCCGACTTCAGGATGAGGGACGGGTTGGTGGTCACGCCATCGACCAGTCCGAGGTCGTTGAGCTCACGGATTTCCTTGACGTCCGCAGTGTCCACGAAAAATTTCATAACAGCGTTCCTCCATAATGAGCGCGGGTGGTTTTTGGGAGCTAAATCCATTTAAGTCCCGGAAGGTGGCTTTTCTTTAGCGCAAAGCCGCGCCAAGGTCACGCAATCATGTCGAAAGATTCGCACGATATTGCAAACGCCATTTCTGGTCTGTTTCCGGAGCTCGCACCACGGGTCGTTCCCGTGCTCGTGCCCATGCCCGCGGAGCGGCCTTATTCTTATATGGTTCCGGAAGGGATGAACGTCCAGCCCGGATCGATCGTGCGCGTGCCGCTTGGACCGCGGGAAGTGGCGGGGATCGTCTGCGAGGGTGAAACCGATGCCGTCGATGCCAGAAAATTGCGCGAGATTTCGGAGGTTTTCGACTGCCCGCCGGTGGGTGGCGACATGCTGCGCTTCATGCGCTGGGCAGCCGACTACACACTCTCTCCGCCCGGTATGGTGGCGCGCATGGTTTTGCGCGCGCCGGCCGCATTCGATCCCGAACCGGCGGTGCCGGGACTTCGCTATTCCGGCGGCGAACCGGAGCGCATGACTGAAGCGCGTGCGCGCGTGATGGAGCTTGCCCGCGACGGGCTTTCATGGACGCGGTCCGGCCTGGCCCATGCGGCTGGCGTCTCGATGACGGTTGTGGACGGGCTGAAGATGCAAGGCATTTTCGAAGAAGTCATGCTGCCGCCGCCAGCCGTGGTGGCAAAGCCCGATATCGACTATGCGCGGGCCACGCTTTCGGAAGATCAGCAGGCGGCAGCGGAAATGCTCTCTGATTCTGTCGAGGCTGGCTGTTTTTCGGTTTCGCTGCTCGATGGTGTGACGGGATCGGGCAAGACCGAGGTTTATTTCGAAGCGGTTGCCAAGGCGATAGAGCAAGGCAAGCAGGTGCTGATTCTCCTGCCGGAAATTGCCTTGACGCAGCAGTTTCTCGACAGGTTCCATGACCGGTTCGGCGCAAAGCCCGCCGAGTGGCATTCCGACCTTGCCCCCCGCACCCGTGAACGCGTCTGGCGACAGATTGCGGAAGGCACGGTGCGAGTCGTAGCGGGCGCGCGGTCGGCTCTCTTTCTGCCCTTCAAGGAACTGGGGCTGATCGTCGTCGATGAAGAACATGATCCGGCTTACAAACAGGAAGATCGGGTTTTTTACAATGCCCGCGACATGGCCGTGGTGCGTGGTCATATCAGCGGTTTTCCGGTGGTGCTGGCATCAGCCACCCCCTCCATCGAAAGCCAGGTCAATGCGGAGCAGGGACGCTACAAGCGAATCAAGCTCTATGGTCGCTATGCGGAAGCGGCACTTCCCGATCTGAAGACCATCGACATGCGGCGGTCACCGCCGCCGCCGGGCCGGTTTTTGTCACCTGCCCTGACCGAGGCCGTCGGCAAGACTGTCGGACGTGGCGAACAGGCGCTGCTGTTTCTCAACCGTCGCGGTTATGCGCCGCTGACATTGTGCCGGGTCTGCGGCCATCGCTTCCAGTGTCCGCAATGTTCGAGCTGGCTGGTCGAGCATCGTTTTCGCGGGCAGCTCATGTGTCACCAGTGTGGCTATCACGAGCCGACGCCGGAAGCCTGCCCCGAATGCGGCACGCTGGATCATCTGGTTGCCTGCGGTCCCGGTGTCGAGCGCATCGCGGAAGAAGTGGCGGCAACTTTCAGCGAAGCCCGAATCATAGTGCTTTCGTCTGATATGGCGGGGGGCGTGAAGCGGTTGCGACTGGAACTCGACGCTATCGCAAAAGGCGAGGCGGATATCGTTATCGGCACACAGCTCGTCGCCAAGGGGCACAACTTTCCCAACATGACGCTGGTGGGCGTGGTGGATGCCGATCTGGGCCTTGCCAATGGCGACCCGCGCGCGGCTGAGCGCACGTTCCAGCTACTCAATCAGGTGACGGGGCGCGCCGGTCGAACAGGGCGCAAGAGCCTCGGCCTCATCCAGACCTATCAGCCGGATCACCCGGTCATGCGCGCCATCGTCAGTGGTGATACCGAAGCATTCTATGCTCGCGAAATCGAGGAGCGCGAGCGCAGCGTACTGCCGCCATTCGGTCGACTTGCGGCATTAATTATCTCCGCTGATAACCGGCCCGATGCTGAAAATCATGCGCGTGCGTTGCGCCGGGCAGCACCTTCGTCGTCCGAGATTTCCGTGCTCGGCCCTGCCGAGGCCCCCCTGGCGCTCGTGCGGGGGAGGCATCGTTTCCGCATTCTGGTGCATGGAACCAAACGCGCCGATATTCAAGGATTTATCCGCGCCTTGCTTGCTGGTGGCCCGAAGGAACGTGGATCGATCCGCGTTCAGGTGGATATCGATCCGCAAAGTTTCCTCTGACATGCAAAGGCGTGGAAGATCGACGGAAATTCCGCTACAGAATTCCAGTTCAGTTCGATCGCGGGGAGCGTTCTGTCTGATTAGCTCTCCGCCTGACGATCTCTCTGCATGTCTCCCAAACCGGGTTCCACTGTTGGGGGGAATGCTTATACGACAAGAAACGATGAGGGTGCCGAAAGGGTAATTGCGATGGAATTCTATCTTCCTGCCACGACCGGAGAATGGCTTGCCTGGGGCTCTGCCGCCATAACGGCGCTTGCCGGTCTTGTCATGCTTTTTGCGCCCGGCATAACGATGAAGCTGCTGCGGCTCCAGCCGATCAACGGCCGTCCCGAAGGTTACGGTTCCATCCGCGCGACGCTGGCCGGACCTTATCTCGGTGTGGGACTTGGGTGCCTCGTTTTCGCTCAGCCCTTTCTCTGGGTCGTGCTGGGCTCCGTATGGGGATTTGCACTGTTCGGACGCTTCATTTCGATGATGTCAGACGCCGGCGGGCGCAAGGGCGGACCGGCCGGCGGACGCTTCTATGGCAGTCTCGCCGCACTGGTTGAATTCGTGCTGGCAGCAGGTCCGCTGCTCTATGCTTTCGGCTTCATTTCCTGACCGGAACGAGTGCCCTTTTGCACGTCAGGCGTGCAGGTTGTGTAACAGCAGGTCGCCTCGCCGGGGCAGATGCGACTTTTTTGACTGCGAAAGGCGGCAAATCTTACACAAAAGTGCCGGATTCGCGTGTTGCGAGTCCTGTTCGTCTATGCTAGACGGCAATCACATTTCGGTGTTGATGTGCTCGCGCGTCAGTGGTTTTCCGAAAACATTCAATAAAATCATCGGCTTGGCGTCCTGAACAAGATTGGGCCCCAAAAGGATGGTTTCAACGTAGAGAGCAGGTTGTTCGTGGCTGAAACGTCTTCGCTCATTTCAGGTGTCGCACAGCGCTACGCCGGATCGCTTTTCGAGCTTGCGCTCGACGCGAAATCCGTTGCGGCTGTGGAAAAAGATCTCGACCGTTTCGAGGCGCTTCTGAGCGGAAGCGAAGACCTCCAGCGGCTGATCTCCAGTCCGGTATTTTCGTCGGAAGACCAGCTTCACGCTGTCGGCGCCATTGCCGACAAGGCGGGCATCAAGGGTCTGGTCGGAAATTTCCTGCGCGTTGTCGCGCGGAACCGCCGCCTCTTTGCGCTGCCGGGCATCATCGCCGCTTTCCGCAAGATTGCTGCTGAACATCGTGGTGAGATTTCCGCCGATGTTCTCTCCGCGCACGAATTGAGTGCCGCGCAGCAGAACGAATTGAAGGCAACGCTGAAGGGCGTGGCCGGCAAGGACGTGACGATCAACGTCACCGTCGATCCGTCGATCCTCGGCGGTCTTATCGTCAAGATGGGTTCGCGTCAGATCGACACGTCCCTTCGCACCAAACTTTCTTCTCTTAAGCTTGCACTGAAAGAGGTCGGCTGATGGACATCCGCGCCGCGGAAATTTCCGCTATCCTGAAAGAGCAAATCAAGAACTTCGGCAAGGAGGCTGAGGTCTCCGAGGTCGGTCAGGTTCTGTCCGTCGGTGACGGCATTGCTCGCGTCTATGGTCTGGACAATGTTCAGGCTGGTGAAATGGTCGAATTCCCTGGTGGTATTCGCGGCATGGCGCTGAACCTTGAAAGCGACAATGTCGGTGTCGTTATCTTCGGTGCCGACCGTGACATCAAGGAAGGCGACGTCGTCAAGCGTACCGGTGCGATCGTTGACGTTCCAGTCGGTCCAGGCCTGCTCGGCCGCGTTGTCGATGCCCTCGGCAACCCGATTGACGGCAAGGGCCCAATCGTTGCTACCGAGCGTCGCCGCGTCGACGTCAAGGCACCGGGCATCATTCCGCGTAAGTCGGTTCATGAGCCAATGTCGACCGGCCTCAAGGCTGTTGACGCTCTGATCCCGGTTGGCCGCGGTCAGCGCGAGCTGGTCATCGGCGACCGTCAGACCGGCAAGACCGCCATCATTCTCGACACCTTCCTGAACCAGAAGCCGATCCACGACAACGGCCCGGACAGCGAAAAGCTTTATTGCGTTTACGTTGCTATCGGCCAGAAGCGTTCGACTGTTGCTCAGTTCGTCAAGGTTCTCGAAGAACGCGGCGCTCTTGAATATTCGATCGTTATCGCTGCTACCGCTTCCGATCCGGCTCCGATGCAGTACCTCGCTCCGTTCGCAGGTTGCGCAATGGGCGAATACTTCCGTGACAACGGTCAGCACGCTCTCATCGGTTATGACGATCTGTCGAAGCAGGCTGTTGCTTACCGTCAGATGTCCCTTCTGCTTCGTCGTCCTCCGGGCCGTGAAGCTTATCCGGGCGACGTTTTCTATCTGCACTCCCGTCTTCTCGAACGCGCTGCAAAGCTCAATGACGAAAACGGCGCTGGCTCGCTGACGGCTCTGCCGGTCATCGAAACGCAGGGCAACGACGTTTCGGCCTTCATTCCGACCAACGTGATCTCGATCACCGACGGCCAGATCTTCCTCGAAACCAACCTGTTCTATCAGGGTATCCGTCCGGCTGTTAACGTCGGTCTGTCGGTTTCACGCGTCGGTTCTTCGGCCCAGATCAAGGCCATGAAGCAGGTTGCCGGTTCGATCAAGGGCGAGCTCGCCCAGTATCGTGAAATGGCCGCCTTCGCACAGTTCGGTTCGGATCTCGATGCCTCGACCCAGCGTTTGCTGAACCGTGGCGCACGTCTGACCGAACTTCTCAAGCAGCCGCAGTTCTCGCCGTTGAAGACGGAAGAACAGGTTGCCGTGATTTACGCTGGCGTGAATGGCTATCTCGACAAGATCGCCGTCAACCAGGTTGGCAAGTTCGAAGCAGGTCTTCTTTCTTCGCTGCGCACCGAGCACAAGGATGTGCTGGATGCGATCCGCGACGAAAAGGCACTCACCGACAACATCAAAGCAAAGCTCAAGGCAGCGGTCGACGCGTTCGCCAAGTCTTTCGCTTGAATTTTGTGACGGGATGAACGGATGCCTTCATTAAAGGATCTGAGAAACCGTATCGCCTCGGTCAAGGCGACGCAGAAAATCACCAAGGCGATGCAGATGGTCGCCGCGGCGAAGCTGCGCCGTGCCCAGGAAGCTGCGGAGGCCGCACGGCCTTACTCGCAGCGTATGGGTGCCGTTCTCGCGAATATCGCGCAGAATGTCAGCGGCGAAGACGCGCCGGCCTTGATGGCCGGTACGGGCAAGGACGACGTGCATCTGCTCGTCGTCTGCACCGCGGAACGTGGTCTTTGCGGCGGTTTCAACTCGCAGATTGCGCGCCTGGCGCGCGATCATACCCGCAAGCTCCTCGCTGAAGGCAAGACGGTCAAGATCATCACGGTCGGCAAGAAGGGCGCAGATATCCTGCGTCGCGAATTTGCCTCGCTGATCATCGACCATGTCAATTTGCGCGAAGTCAAGCAGCTCGCTTTTGTGCATGCCGACCAGATCGGCCACAAGGTGATCGAGTTGTTCGAACAAGGCGCATTTGATGTCTGCACCCTGTTCTATTCCGAATTCAAGTCGGTGATTGCACAGATTCCGACCGCGCAGCAGCTCATTCCGGCTTCGGCTGGCGATGTTGCGCAGGCGGATACTGCAGGCGATGCGATTTATGAGTACGAACCTGATCCTGCGGCGATCCTGAGCACGCTGATCCCGCGCAATATTTCGGTCCAGATTTTCCGCGCACTGCTGGAAAATGTGGCGGGCGAAATGGGCGCGAAGATGAGCGCGATGGACAATGCGACGCGCAATGCCGGTGACATGATCAACAAGTTGTCGATCACGTATAACCGTCAGCGTCAGGCTCAGATCACCAAGGAACTGATCGAAATCATTTCGGGCGCGGAAGCGCTCTAGGGTTTACCGCATGATCTTATCCGAGAAGTCTGCAACTTTTCGGGACCATGCTAACGGAAGGTAAGGATCGATGGCAAAAGCAGCGACCCCGAAAACTACCGCCGCGGCCGAAGCGAAGCCAGCAGCGGCCAAGAAGGCTCCAGCCAAGGCTACACCAGCTAAGGCGGCTGCCGCCAAGTCTCCAGCAGCCCCCAAGGCTGCAGCGACGGGCGCAGTTGGCCGTATCACTCAGGTTATCGGCGCTGTTGTCGACGTACAGTTCGAAGACGGTCAGCTCCCGCTGATCCTCAACGCTCTGGAAACCGACAATCTGGGCAACCGTCTGGTTCTCGAAGTTGCGCAGCATCTGGGCGAAAACACCGTTCGCACCATCGCCATGGACTCGACCGAAGGTCTGGTTCGCGGTCATGAAGTGCGCGACACGGGCAACCCGATCATGGTTCCGGTTGGCGAAGAAACGCTCGGTCGCATCATGAACGTTATCGGCGAGCCGGTTGACGAAGCTGGTCCGATCAAGACCACTGCCCGTCGCGCGATCCACCAGGAAGCTCCTGAGTATATCGAACAGTCGACCGAAGCTGAAATCCTTGTAACGGGCATCAAGGTCGTCGACCTTCTCGCTCCTTACGCCAAGGGTGGTAAGATTGGTCTGTTCGGCGGCGCAGGCGTCGGCAAGACCGTTCTCATCATGGAACTGATCAACAACGTCGCCAAGGCGCACGGCGGTTACTCGGTATTCGCAGGCGTTGGTGAACGTACCCGTGAAGGTAACGACCTTTACCACGAAATGATCGAATCGGGCGTTAACAAGCTGGGTGGCGGTGAAGGCTCCAAGGCCGCACTCGTTTACGGTCAGATGAATGAGCCTCCGGGTGCGCGCGCTCGCGTTGCTCTGTCGGGCCTGACGGTTGCTGAAAACTTCCGCGACAAGGGCCAGGACGTTCTGTTCTTCGTGGACAACATCTTCCGCTTCACGCAGGCTGGTTCGGAACTTTCGGCTCTTCTCGGCCGTATTCCTTCCGCTGTGGGTTATCAGCCGACGCTGGCAACCGACATGGGTGCGATGCAGGAACGCATCACCACGACGACCAAGGGTTCGATTACCTCGGTTCAGGCAATTTACGTTCCTGCCGACGATTTGACCGATCCTGCACCGGCAACGTCGTTCGCTCACTTGGACGCGACCACCACGCTGAACCGTTCGATCGCTGAAAAGGGTATTTACCCGGCTGTGGATCCCCTGGAATCCACGTCGCGTATGCTCGATCCGATGATCGTTGGTGAAGAACACTACGCTGTCGCCCGTCAGGTTCAGTCGATCCTTCAGCGCTACAAGTCGCTTCAGGACATCATCGCCATCCTCGGCATGGACGAACTGTCGGAAGACGACAAGTTGACCGTTGCGCGCGCTCGTAAGATCGAACGCTTCCTGTCGCAGCCGTTTTTCGTGGCTGAAGTGTTTACCGGTTCGCCCGGCAAGCTCGTCGATCTCGCCGACACCATCAAGGGCTTCAAGGGCCTTTGCGCTGGCGATTACGATCATCTTCCGGAACCGGCCTTCTACATGGTCGGATCGATTGAAGAAGCGATCGAAAAGGCGAAGAAGCTGGCTGCTGAAGCGGCTTGATGAATTGAGTTTCCCGGTGGGCCGCAAGGCCCGCCGTGAAAGCCAATCATTTTGTTTAAGCATGGTTTTTCGAAAACCGGTTTCCACCTTTCGAGATCATGCTTTTGAATTCAAGTGAGAACCATGGCTCAAGCTTTCCAATTCGAACTCGTGTCGCCTGAACGACTCCTGCTTTCTGCGCAGGTGACGGAAGTGGTCATTCCGGGTAGCGAAGGCTATCTGACGGCTCTCGCCGGTCATTCGCCGCTGATGACGACGATCATGCCGGGTGTCGTTTCGGTGAAGCTTGCCGATGGCAAGTCCGACTCCTACGTGGTCTTCGGCGGTTTCGCCGATATCACCCCGCAGGGCTGCACCGTTCTGGCCGAATCGGCAACCCATGTGGACGATATCGACCCGGCAGACATTCAGCGCCGCATTGATCATGCCCGCGAGGCCCTGGACGACGCTTCGTCCAACGAACATCGCACCAAGGCGGAAATCTTCCTGCATCAGTTGATGACGCTGCAGGGAACTATCATGCCTGCCTGATCGGGGCAGTTTGATTTTTTTCGGAAAAGCGGGCTTTGGCCCGCTTTTTCTTTTTAGAGCGCATCCCGAAAAGTGTGAAACGGTTTTCGGAACAAGATGCTCGTAAAAACAAAAAGATAGAGTATTCCCAATGATTCAATCAAAACAGGAAATGCTCTAGTGGATTGAATTTGACGTTTGAATCCCGGCTGACACATATGCTGTTTCAAACGTCAAATTCGAAAACTCCACTAGATCACCGGCTTTGCAGTGAATTTGTTCGTCATGCAGTCATATGGGTGCCGAATCCCATCACGCTTGCGTGAGTTCAGGAAGTTTGCTTGAAAATAGTTCGCCAGCGATTTATCCCAATCTGTAATCATTAGTTTACTAATATATAAGGCGGTTGGCATGGATACGGCAGATCTTAAAGCTGAAATGATTGATGCCATGGCGAAGGTTAATCGCAGGCTTCGCACCGTTTTCGACGCGCGTGTGAAAGAGCGTGGACTGACATTGGCCCGGGCGCGCACCTTGCTTGCCTTGATCGAACAGGAAGGCCTCTACCAGAAGGAACTGGCAGAAGCGCTGGAAATCGAGAATGCGACCATGGTGCGCCTGCTCGATGGTCTGGAGCGCCAATCGTTTATCGAACGACAGACTGTTCTGGGCGATCGCCGTGCCAAGCGGGTGGTGATGACCGCTGAAGGCAAGATTCTGGCCGAACAGGTGGTGAAACTCGCCGGTGACGTTCGCGAGGACCTGCTGGAAGGCGTGAGCGATGAGGAGTTGAACATTGCGCTCAATGTGCTCCGCAAAATGTCAGCATCGATGAATAAAACGCACTGAGCGGCCATCATTCCTCGCGATCCAGATAAAGCCGAAGCGCACGCTTCGGCTTTTGTTTTAGCGATCGCATTTTCGTGAGCCAGTGTCCCGAAATCAGACATATCGTGCCATCTTTCGGTCGCAGCCAAGCAGTCCACTGGCAATGTTATTGACCTTGGAAAATCCTGACGAGGAGCGTTGAAGATGCATTTTTCGTCTCAGGCGGCCATTGGCTTCTGCGCCATTCTTTCCATCGTTTCGGTGCAGGCGAAGGATATGGAGCGTGGAACTCGCCATGCCTATGCACTGGCCGTATATGGCGTCAACACCGATGATGGACTGGTTTTCGATACCGGCCCGTTTGCGGCGGCGGGTATCAGAACCAACGAACGGACGCGCCGGTCATTGCGCGCCCGTTAGAGCGCGTTTCGATCTGATTGGATCAGATCAGCGCTCTAGCTTCTTCTAATTCGAGCATAATCTTATCGATCCTCATTTCACGCCGGTCGAATTATGCTTTCAAGCTTGGTGCCCCAAGTTTACGGCGCAAGAGTGCGCAGATAGGCCATCAGCTCGCTGGCCGTATCACTGGCCCGCTCTGGTTGGCGGGAAATGATCGCCTCGATCAGTGTCGCATGCGCATTGGCCGAGCCGGATATTCCGGTCGATGGGCGAAGGCGAAACCAGAAGCGGCGGCTGTGGGTTTGCAAGGGTGCTGCGATACGGGCGGCATAGGGATTGCTTGCCGCAGCACCCAGAACAATGTCGAATGCCTTGTCGGCGTCGAGAAACAACGCCACGTTCTCGGTGGGAATGGCCTGCCGCATGGCTGCAGCGGCAGCTTCGAGCCGTTCATAATCACGCGGGCTGCCGAAGCGTGCCGCATCGCGTGCCAGAACGCGCTCGACACCTTCGCGGGCATCCAGCACCTTGATGAAATCCTTTGGGTCAATAGGCGCTATGGCGATGCCCGAACGCGGGCGCACTTCCACGAGGCCTTCCCATGCAAGCCGTTGAATGGCTTCGCGCATCGGCGTGCGACCCATGCCGGTCAGCTCGATGAGTGTACGCTCGTTGACGACAGTGCCAGGTTCCAGTTCCAGCGTGACGATGGAACGTTCCAGAATACGATAAGCCTGCTCGGCCAGACTTTCGCTGCCCCAGCCGTCCATGGTCGCCAGCGGCACGCTTGTCTGGCTCCGTGCCAACCTCTCTCGAACGTTCGTCTCTTCCATGCCTGTCCATGCCTTGTGGTTACGACGATTGACATAGTTCAATCTTACAGATATATCTCTGATATATCAATACGGTGTGATGTAAACTGGTTGATCTCTAAATCTGCTTGTGTGGCTTTTTCAAGCGGTGACGAACTTTCAGCACAGTGTCATTCCAAAAAATCGATAGACAGAATCGGGGTGACCGGCATTGAAATTATGTTGAGTGCCGATTGCTCGGACCATAGACGCTGTCCGGGTTTTGACCATTCCGGACTGTGGGTAAAATTGAATCCGGTGGGGAGCCGCAAAAGATGAAATCTGATCCGCAGGGTCAGCAGGATGTTCTCATTATCGGTGGCGGTATTGTCGGTGTCGCCGCAGCCGCCTTGCTTGCCGAGGCAGGACGCCAGGTTCTGGTCATAGACAGAAGTGGCATTTGCGAGGAAACCAGCTCAGGCAATGCGGCGGCGCTCGCATTTTCCGATATTCTTCCGCTTGCCTCCAAAGGCGTGATGCGCAAGGTGCCGGGCTGGCTGGTGGATCCCCTTGGTCCATTTACGATCCGCCCCTCTTATTTTCCAAAGATGGTGCCGTGGCTCTATCGCTTCTGGCGTGCGAGCAGTGCAGATGCGCTGGCGAAAACTGCAGTTGCACAGGCCGATATTATGCGTCTTGCAGGCAGCGAGATGATGGCGCTCATCGATCGCGCGGGTTTGCGCGACAGGTTGCGTGAGAACGGCAATCTGGAACTCTATGAAAGTGAAGCGGAGCTTGCCGCCTCGCAGCCGGGCTGGGACGTCCGCGAGAGGGCTGGAATTGCCTATGAACACGTGCGTGGCGATCGGCTCGCTGAATTACAGCCGGGCCTGAGCCCGCGTTTCATTGCTGGAACGTTCGTTCCCGGCTGGAAGAATGTCAGCGATCCCAAGCTGTTCGGCAAGGCAATCTGGGCCTATGCCGAAAGCAAGGGCGCGCACTTTCTTCAGGCGAAAGTCACGAGTGCAAGACCAGGTAATGGCGGGGCGAGCATTCGCCTCGAGGATGGAACCGAAATCAAGGCGGCGCATCTTGTCCTGATGGCGGGCGCGTGGTCTCGCGATCTTGCCAAAGGCTTCGGCGACGCCGTGCCGCTCGATACGGAACGCGGTTACAATACAACACTGCCTGTTGGAAGTTTCGACGTGAAGCGGCAGTTGACATTCCCCGGCCATGGCTTTGTGGTCACACCGATGGAAACCGGGCTGCGAGTGGGTGGCGCTGTGGAATTCGGCGGCCTCGACCTGCCGCCCAATTTTGCACGATCTGAAGCCATGTTAAAGAAGGCTTCCATGTTTCTGCCGGGCCTTCGCACCGAGGGCGGGCGGCAATGGATGGGGTATCGGCCGTCCATGCCCGATTCCGTGCCGGTCATCGGGCGTGCTTCGGCAGGCGGGAATATCTATTACGGCTTCGGCCACGGCCATCTCGGCCTCACGCAATCGGCTGCAACCGGGCGGCTTATCCGCGATCTCATCACGGGTGTCGCACCTGCAATCGATATTGAACCTTTCAAGCCACAACGTTTTCGGAACTGACCATCATGGCAAGACATTCCTTCTTCTGCGTCGACGGACATACATGCGGCAATCCCGTGCGTCTGGTGGCTGGCGGCGGGCCGAACCTGGAAGGTTCGACCATGATGGAAAAGCGCGCGCATTTTCTGCGCGAATATGACTGGATCCGCACCGGTCTCATGTTCGAGCCGCGCGGCCATGACATGATGTCGGGCTCCATTCTCTATCCGCCGACCCGACCGGATTGCGATGTCGCTGTGCTTTTCATCGAGACGTCCGGTTGCCTGCCGATGTGCGGCCACGGCACCATCGGAACCGTGACGATGGCGATTGAGCATGGACTGGTGACGCCGAAGACGCCGGGCAAGCTCAATCTCGATACGCCTGCCGGTCTGGTGGCCATCGAGTACGAGCAGAACGGCCAGTATGTCGAGCGCGTTCGTCTTACCAACGTTCCGGCTTTCCTTTATGCCGAAGGGCTTGAAGTCGAATGCCCGGACCTTGGTACCATCAAGGTCGATGTGGCCTATGGTGGCAATTTCTACGCGATTGTCGAGCCGCAAGAAAATTACACGGACATGGAAGATTATTCCGCGCTGCAGTTGATTGGCTGGAGCCCGATCCTGCGTGAGCGGTTGAATGAGAAGTACAAGTTCCAGCATCCGTTACTGCCCGATATCAACCGTCTGAGCCATATTTTGTGGACCGGCAAGCCGAAACACCCGGAAGCGCATGCCCGCAACGCCGTCTTTTATGGCGACAAGGCGATCGACCGTTCACCGTGTGGAACTGGTACGTCTGCGCGCATGGCGCAACTGGCCGCCAAGGGCAAGCTGAAGCCCGGCGACGAGTTTGTACATGAATCCATTATCGGGTCGCTTTTCCATGGTCGTGTGGAACGCGCGACAGAAGTGGTGGGCACGGACCGCACATTGCCGGCAATTATCCCTTCAATTGCGGGCTGGGCACGCATGACGGGATATAATACGATCTTCATCGACGGCCGCGATCCCTTTGCACACGGGTTTACGGTCGCATAGGGTCTTTGGAGAATTAGTTTTGGAGCGTGGTATGGATGAAAATTGCACAGGTTTAGGAGCAAAACCGAAGGTGGAGTGGTTCTCCATCAAGGTTTTACGACGCAAAGCTGGGCTGTTTTCATCATATCCCTTCGGGACGTGGCGGATTTTCTCCCTGAATGCGTCGAACAGCCCTTGTGGAGATTTACTCCACGGCGGTCTGTTCTTCTGTTCAGGAACAAAATCCGGCTCACGCCACGCCCGAAACCTAATTCTCCAAAGACCCTAAAGTGGGTACGGTCGACGTTTTTAGCGCCGCCTCCCAATTTTTTGGCTTTCGGGTCGTGTAGAAAGTGTGGAATAAGACGTCCTGGGTAGGAGAAAAAAACATATACAGGACGTTTAGTAGGGGACGTAACTAGTTTGTAGAAGGATAATACCCTTAGTCTTTTGTCTGAGACAAAAGGGGGTTGCATTCCTCTATACAGCCGTTAGGTGTAAACAGCCGGGAATAAAATGAAGCGCACGAAATAAAGATGCGCCAAAAAAGTCCCGGGCGGTAAAATGGGTGGCTTCTCGATGGAATATTTCTTCCAGCAGGTGATCAACGGGCTCGCGCTCGGCTCGATCTATGGCCTGATCGCCATCGGCTACACGATGGTCTATGGCATTATCGGCATGATCAACTTTGCTCATGGCGATGTCTTCATGCTCGGCGCCTTCATGGCGCTGATTGTTTTTCTCATGATCACAACCTTCATTGGGGCATTGCCAATCGCGCTGATGCTTCTTCTGATGATGATCGTCGCCATGTTGCTGACGGGTTTGTGGAGCTGGACGATGGAGCGCGTGGCCTACAGGCCGCTGCGTGGTTCGTTCCGCCTCGCACCGTTGATCACGGCTATCGGCATGTCGATTGCCTTGTCCAACTTCGTCCAGGTGACGCAGGGCCCGCGTAACAAGCCGGTGCCTCAACTGCTGAACGGTTCCTACAATATCCTGGGAACCAATGTGACGATTTCGCTGAAGCAGATCGTCGTCATCGTGGTGACTGCCGTGCTGCTGACGATCTTCTGGTATATCGTCAATCGTACCTCGCTGGGGCGCGCGCAGCGTGCCTGTGAGCAGGATCGCAAGATGGCGGCGCTTCTCGGCATCAATGTCGATCGCGTCATCTCGCTCACCTTCGTGATGGGTGCGATGCTCGCGGCAGTTGCCGGTACGCTCTACCTTTCCTTCTATGGCGTGATTTCCTTTGCTGACGGATTTATCCCTGGCGTCAAGGCATTCACGGCGGCTGTTCTGGGCGGCATCGGATCGCTCCCCGGAGCTGTGGTCGGTGGTTTGCTCATCGGTCTCATCGAGGCATTGTGGTCAGCGTATTTCTCGATCGACTACAAGGACGTTGCTGCGTTTTCGATCCTCGCCATCGTGCTGATCTTCATGCCGTCCGGCATTCTTGGCCGACCTGAAGTCGAAAAGGTTTAATCATGGCTGCACAGTCGAGTTCACGCCCGGATTCCCTTTTTGGCCGGGCCATTCGTGAAGGGTTCTTCGCCGGTCTTCTGGCACTGGGTCTCTTCTGCCTCATCATCGGTTTCAAGACCGATCAGAACATCAACAACGAACTGGTGCTGCAACAGCGCTGGGGCGCGCTGGCCGTCATCGTCGTGCTGGCCGCCGTTGGCCGCTTCCTGTTCGTTGCTTTCGCCCAGCCCTGGCTGGAGGCACGCAAGCTTGCCAAGAGCAAGCAGCCGACCGTTGCGGTCGAAAGCCCGTCTTTCGTGCGCCGCAACTTCTCGCGTCTCGGGGTGGTGTTCCTCTTCATCTATCCGCTTCTGATTGTCGGCTTTCTCGGCTGGCAGGGATCGCTCAAATGGGTCGATAATTTCGGCGTTCAGATCCTCATCTATGTGATGCTGGCCTGGGGTCTCAATATCGTGGTGGGCCTCGCCGGTCTTCTCGATCTGGGTTACGTCGCATTCTACGCCGTTGGAGCCTATTCCTACGCGCTGCTATCCACCTATTTCGGTCTTTCCTTCTGGATGCTGCTGCCGATTGCCGGTCTTCTCGCCGCCACCTGGGGCGTCATTCTGGGCTTCCCGGTCCTGCGCCTGCGCGGTGACTATCTTGCCATTGTGACGCTGGCCTTCGGTGAAATCATCCGTCTGGTTCTCATCAACTGGACCGATGTCACCCGCGGCACCTTCGGCGTTTCCGGCATTGCCAAGGCAACCTTCTTCGGTCTGCCTTTCAATGCCAGCAAGGACGGTTTTGCAGCCCATTTCGGCCTCACCTTCTCGGCGGCCCACTACAAGTTCTTCCTCTATTACGTGATTCTTCTGCTTGCTCTGCTGACGGCCTGGGTCACCATCCGTCTGCGCCGCATGCCGGTTGGCCGTGCATGGGAAGCGTTGCGCGAAGATGAAATTGCCTGCCGTTCGCTCGGCATCAACACCACCACGACCAAGCTCACGGCCTTCGCCACGGGTGCGATGTTCGGTGGTTTTGCAGGTTCCTTCTTTGCCGCACGCCAGGGCTTCGTCAGCCCGGAATCCTTCGTGTTCCTCGAATCTGCCGTCATTCTCGCCATCGTTGTTCTGGGTGGCATGGGCTCGCTCGTGGGTATCGCGATTGCCGCGATCGCTATGATCGGCGGCACGGAAATCCTGCGTGAAATGAGCTTCCTGAAGGCTATTTTCGGCCCGGATTTCACACCGGAACTCTATCGTATGCTGATCTTCGGTCTCGCCATGGTTGTCGTCATGGTCTGGAAGCCGCGTGGTTTCGTGGGAAGTCGAGAACCGAGTGCGTTCCTGCATGAGAAGAAGATGGTGTCGGGTGCCTTTACCAAGGAAGGGCACGGCTGATGGCGGAGATAAGCACTATGTCTGGCACTGCGCCTGATAAAACCGAATTGGGCAACACTGAAAAAGACACCATCCTTCAGGTCGAGCATCTCTCGATGCGCTTCGGCGGTCTCGTCGCCATCAACGATCTGAGCTTCAATGTGAAGCGTGGGGATATCACGGCGATCATCGGCCCGAATGGTGCAGGCAAGACTACGGTCTTCAACTGCATCACCGGCTTCTACAAGCCGACGGGTGGCATGCTGACGATGAACCGGAAAACCGGCGAAAAGTTCCTGCTGGAGCGCCTGCCCGATTTCCGGATCACCAAGCAGGCAAGGGTGGCGCGCACCTTCCAGAACATTCGCCTGTTCTCGGGCCTCACGGTTCTGGAAAATCTTTTGGTCGCGCAGCACAATACGCTGATGCGTTCCTCGGGCTATACGATCCTCGGTCTTCTCGGTCTGCCCGGCTACAAGTCGGCGGCGAAGGATGCTGTCGAAAAAGCGCGTTACTGGCTGGAGAAAATCAACCTGATCGGTCGTGCGGACGATCCGGCGGGCGATCTGCCCTATGGCGATCAGCGCCGTCTGGAAATCGCCCGCGCGATGTGCACCGAGCCGGAAATCCTCTGCCTCGACGAACCGGCTGCCGGTCTCAATCCGCGTGAATCGGCAGAGCTCAACAAGCTCCTGCTCGATATCCGCAAGGAAACCGGCACGTCGATCCTGCTGATCGAACACGACATGTCGGTGGTTATGGAAATCTCCGATCATGTGATCGTACTGGAATACGGCACCAAGATTTCCGACGGCGCGCCGGAAGAGGTCAAGAACGATCCGCGTGTTATCGCCGCTTATCTTGGCGTGGATGACGAGGAAATCGCCGAACTGATCGAAGAGGCGGACAAGCCGGGCGTCGATCCGGCGCATCTGGTCGCGGCGCAGCTTGCCGAGGAAGCCATTGAGGAAGAAATCGCTGAAGAGAAGGGCGAAGTACCGTCCGGACGTGCTTCCCTCGCAGGTGGTCTGTCGTCGGCACGCGGCGGCAAGGCCGACAATCTGACCCTCATCAAGGGCATTGGCGCGGTCAACGAAAAGAAGCTCCACGAACACGGTATCTTTCATTTCGACCAGATCGCCGCCTGGAGCGAAGCGGATATTGTGGAAGCTGAAACCTATCTGGAATTCGACGGGCGCATCGCTCGCGAAGACTGGGTCGGGCAGGCCAGGCAACTCGCCGCCGGTCAGGCGACCGAGTTTTCCGAACGCGTTGAAGCGGGTGATGTTCCGACGAGTCATAAGACTGCTCCCGTAAAGGCTGCCAAGAGCGGGGCCGCCAAGACTGGTGCCTCCAAAAGCGCCAAAGCGCCGACGAAAGCTTCGGCAAAAGCGCCCACAAAAGCTCCGGCCAAGCCTAAGAAGGGAGGCGAATGATGCAGGCTGAAACCATGCAGAAAAAGCAACCGCTTCTCGCCGTCGAAAAGGTCGAGACCTATTACGGCAATATTTGCGCCCTCAAGGGCATCGACCTGACGGTGGACGAGGGTGAGATCGTGGCGCTGATCGGTGCCAACGGTGCCGGCAAGTCGACACTCATGATGACGATCTTCGGTTCGCCGAAGGCGCGTACCGGCCGCATTCTCTTCAACGGCGAGGATATCACTTCCATGCCGCCGCACGAGATTGCCAAGCTGCGCATCGCGCAGTCGCCGGAAGGTCGTCGTATCTTTCCGCGCATGACGGTTCTGGAAAATCTCCAGATGGGTGCAAGCCTCGATCATCAGCAATATTTCGAAGAAGACGTAAAGCTGATGTTCGACCTGTTCCCGCGCCTGAAGGAACGCATCAACCAGCGTGGCGGCACGCTTTCGGGCGGCGAACAGCAGATGCTGGCTATCGCCCGCGCGCTGATGGCGCGTCCGAAGCTCCTGCTTCTGGATGAACCGTCGCTCGGTCTGGCACCGCTGATCGTGAAGCAGATTTTCGAGGCGATCAAGGAACTGAACCGCACACAGGGGTTGACGGTGTTTCTCGTCGAGCAGAACGCATTCGGTGCGTTGAAGCTCGCAGACCGCGGCTATGTGATGGTCAACGGCTCGATCACCATGAGCGGCGCTGGCCGCGAATTGTTGGCCGATCCGGAAGTCCGCGCTGCCTATCTCGAAGGCGGAAGGCACTAGAGGGATCCTGTCATGCAATCGTCAGTCTTGTGCTATCTCTTTGATACGACGCATTTCCGGACGCAAAACCGCTTCGCACTTTTGCTGGAAATGCTCTAGGAGGAAATCATGCAGGGTATTCTCTACGAAGAACCGTCATTCTGGTTGTTTTTCCTCATCACCTGTCTGCTGGGCGGCTGGGCTGCCTGGATGACGGGGCGTGCCTGTGCGTCGACGTGGCGCACCTATCCGCAGCTTCTGCTCTATCTGATCCCGTTGGGAGCTGCGGTGCGCTTCATCCACTATGCGCTGTTTGAGGGAACGCTTCTTTCGTTCCACTACTATGTGGTTGATTTGATCGTGCTGATGATCATCGGTACGGTCGGCTTCCGCTTCACCCGCACCAAGCAAATGGTGAGGCAATATAGCTGGCTTTATGAAAAGGCTTCGCCTCTGAGCTGGAAGGCAAAATAATTTTAAAGCTTCGCCGTCATGCGGCGAAGCTTTTTTACAAGATCACGTTGACAGTAATAAGATTCAGCGTAGATATTGCTGAGTAATCAGCAAGAAAATAAGGCGATGCAAAACATCGTTTCGGGGTAAATACAATGATGGGAGTTCCAACAATGAAGAAATCGCTTTTCGCAGGCGTTGCTCTTGCAGCAGTTATGGCTTTCGGGGGCTCGGCTTGGGCTGATGTAGTTCTGGGTATCGGTGCACCTTTGACAGGTCCGAACGCCGTTTACGGCGCGCAGATCCAGAAGGGCGCGGAAGCCGCGATCAAGGAAGTCAACGATGCGGGCGGCATCAATGGCGAGAAAATTTCGATCTCGCTCGGCGATGACGTTTCGGATCCGAAGCAGGGCATTTCCGTTGCCAACAAGTTTGCTGCCGACGGCGTAAAGTATGTCATCGGTCACTTCAACTCCGGCGTTTCGATCCCGGCTTCGGAAGTCTATGCCGAAAACGGCATTCTCGAAATCTCGCCTGCTGCGACCAACCCGGTCTACACCGAGCGCCAGCTCTGGAACACGTTCCGCACCTGCGGCCGTGATGACCAGCAGGGCATCGTTGCCGGTCAGTACATCTTCGACCATTTCAAGGACTCGAAGATCGCTGTCATTCACGACAAGACCCCTTACGGTCAGGGCCTTGCCGACGAAACCAAGAAGAAGCTCAACGAACTTGGCACCAAGGAAGCCGTCTATGAAGGCGTGAACGTTGGTGAAAAGGACTTCTCCGCTCTGATCGCCAAGCTCAAGCAGGCTGGCGTGAATGTGGTTTACTGGGGCGGTCTGCATCCGGAAGCCGGTCTCATCATTCGTCAGATGGCCGATCAGGGTCTGAAAGCCCAGTTCATTTCGGGCGATGGCATCGTGTCGAACGAATTGGCATCGATTGCAGGTCCGGCTGTCGAAGGTACGCTGAACACCTTCGGTCCTGATCCGCGCAACAACCCGAACAATGCCGATCTGGTGAAGAAGTTCCGCGATGCCGGTTTCGAGCCGGAAGCCTACACGCTTTATTCCTATGCCGCCGTTCAGTCGCTGGCCCAGGCCGCAAAGGCTGCCGGCAGCAACGATCCGCAGGAAATTGCCAAGGCGCTCAAGGAAAAGGGTCCGTTCAAGACCGTGCTCGGCGACCTCTCCTATGATGAAAAGGGCGATCCGAAGCTTCCTGGCTATGTCATGTACAAGTGGGAAAAGGGTGCCGACGGGAAATTTACTTACATTCAGCAGTAAGTTTCGATCCTATTCTTTCACGAATAAAGGAAATGCCCGGCTTCAAGCCGGGCATTTTCGCTTCAACGCTTCCAATTCGCATAAAGTCATGCGAAAAAAGCAGGACTTAGACGAAATCATTACTTTACTTCGATATTCAAAGTGATTGTATCTAGTTCGATGGCTAGATGTAGGGCGATTCTCTATGTCTGGTCTCGCGTTCTGGTGGGAGGACCGGTTTCAACGCGGGGTAGTTTCAAGCCCGAATTGCGTTTCTGAGGCTGACGCGATCTCCCACTCGAATGTCGGCAGGTTTTCGTGCGGCAGCTTTAGCGTTGCCGTTCAAACCTGCAAGAATGGCGGTCATCTGATCCGGTCAGATTACCGCTCGGAAGGATTATTTTGATGCGTATTCCGAAACCGTTTCAAGTTTTCGGCTGCGTTTAGTGGGAGCGACTGAAATGAAGAAATCCTTATTCTGCGGTGTTTGCCTTTCCGCACTGGTTGCGATGGGCGGCGTATCCTTTGCCGACATCCAGCTCGGCGTCGGTGCACCGTTGACCGGCAGCCAGGCAGCTTTCGGCGAGCAGATCAAGCGCGGTGTCGAAGCGGCAGTCGCAGAAGCCAATGCCAAGGGTGGCATGAATGGCGAGCAGATCACCATCGTCTATGGCGATGACGCTGCCGATCCGAAGCAGGGCATTTCTGTTGCAAACAAGTTCGTGGGCGATGGCGTCCAGTTCGTGATCGGCCACTTCAATTCCGGCGTCAGCATTCCGACTTCGGACATCTACGCTGAAAATGGCGTGTTGATGATCGCGCCGGGCACGACCAACCCGACTTTCACCGAGCGGGAACTGTGGAACACCTTCCGTACCTGCCGTCGTGATGATCAGCAGGGCATCGTTGCCGGCAAATATATGGCTGATAATTACAAGGACGGTAAAGTCGCCATCCTTCACGATAAGACCCCTTACGGTCAGGGCCTTGCCGACGAAACCAAGAAGTCGCTCAACGATAACGGCATGAAGGAAGCGCTCTACGAAGGTGTGAACCAGGGCGACAAGGATTTCTCTGCGCTCATTTCCAAGATGAAAGCCGCTGGCATCACTGCCGTTTATTGGGGCGGCATGCATCCGGAAGCAGGCCTGCTTATCCGTCAGATGGCTGATCAGGGCCTCAAGGCTCAGTTCATTTCGGGCGATGGTATCGTGTCCAACGAACTCGCTTCGATTGCCGGAGATGCCGTGGGCGGCGTCATGAATACCTTCGGTCCGGATCCACGTGACGACAAGGCCAATGCCGAACTCATCAAGGCATTCCGCGACAAGGGCTTTGAACCGGAAGCCTACACCTTCTACGCCTATGCCGGTGTGCAGTCTCTGGTGAATGCCGCCAATGCTTCTGGCAGCAACGATCCGCAGGAAGTTGCGACTGCGATGAAGGAAAAGGGTCCGTTCAAGACCGTGCTCGGCGACATCTCCTTCGATGCGAAGGGGGATCCGAGTCTTTCGCCATACGTCATGTTCGAATGGCGCAAGGGTGAAGACGGCAAGTATAATTACTTCCAGAAGTAATAGAGCATTTCCAGCAAAAGTGCGAAGCGGTTTTGCGTCGGATAATGCGTAAAAGCAAATGCATAGAACGGTTCCATCGATTGCTTCATAATAGGAACCGCTCTTGTGCCTCATATATTAGCATAAAATGCTACAAAATTCAGCAATCTGCCCGGCGTTTAGCCGGGCATTTTGTTTTTATCTCCCGGTTGCACAGTTTGTTTGCGCTTGTGTCTATTGCAGGTTAAGCAATGGCGCCTTTGTCATAGCAGTTAGGGAGATCTGCCTTGTCTTTCGCCCCAAAGCCTATCCGGAAAATTCTGGTCGCTAACCGATCCGAGATCGCAATCCGCGTATTCCGCGCCGCCAATGAGCTGGGGCTCAAAACGGTGGCCATATGGGCTGAGGAAGACAAACTTTCCCTGCATCGCTTCAAGGCCGATGAAAGCTATCAGGTCGGTCGCGGCCCACATCTGGATCGCGATCTCGGCCCCATTGAAAGCTATCTTTCCATCGATGAGATTATGCGCGTCGCCAAGCTTTCGGGTGCCGATGCGATCCATCCCGGCTACGGGCTTTTGTCGGAAAGCCCGGAATTTGCCGAGGCTTGTGCCGAGAACGATATCATCTTCATCGGTCCGAAGCCGGAGACCATGCGCCGCCTCGGCAACAAGGTTGCGGCCCGCAATCTTGCCATTGAAATCGGCGTGCCGGTGGTTCCGGCCACTGACCCGCTTCCTGACGATATGGAGGAAGTGAAGAAGCTTGCGGCAGAAATCGGCTATCCGCTGATGCTGAAGGCGAGCTGGGGCGGTGGCGGTCGCGGTATGCGCGCCATCCGCGCCGAGGCTGATCTCGCTCGCGAAGTGACGGAAGCCAAGCGCGAGGCCAAGGCTGCATTCGGCAAGGATGAAGTTTATCTCGAAAAGCTCATTGAACGCGCGCGCCATGTCGAAGTGCAGATATTGGGTGATGGCCAAGGCAATGCGGTTCATCTTTTCGAGCGTGACTGCTCGATCCAGCGACGCAACCAGAAAGTCGTGGAGCGGGCACCAGCGCCTTATCTCAACGACGGACAGCGTCAGGAGCTTGCGGATTATGGTCTGAAGATCGCCCATGCCACCGACTATATCGGCGCTGGTACCGTCGAGTTCCTGATGGACGCCGATAGCGGCAAATTCTATTTCATCGAGGTCAACCCGCGCATTCAGGTCGAGCACACGGTTACCGAACAGGTGACCGGCATCGATATCGTCAAGGCGCAGATCCATATTCTCGAAGGTTTTGCCATCGGCACGCCCGAATCGGGGGTGCCGCGCCAGGAAGATATTCGCCTCAACGGCCATGCGCTTCAGTGCCGTATTACCACGGAAGACCCCGAACAGAACTTCATTCCCGACTACGGACGCATTCAGGCCTATCGCTCGGCATCGGGCTTCGGCATCCGTCTTGATGGCGGCACGGCCTATTCAGGCGCGTTCATCACCCGCTATTACGATCCGCTGCTCGTCAAGGTGACCGCTTCAGGCGCAACGCCTCTGGAAGCCATTCGCCGTATGGATCGCGCCCTGCGCGAATTCCGTATCCGTGGTGTGGCGACGAACCTGACCTTCCTCGAAGCGATCATCAATCATCCGAAGTTTCAGGCTAACGACTACACGACCCGCTTCATCGACACGACGCCGGAATTGTTCGAACAGGTCAAGCGGCAGGATCGTGCCACCAAGCTTCTCACCTATATCGCCGATGTGACGGTCAACGGTCATCCAGAGACCAAGGGGCGTGCAAAGCCGGCTAAGGATGCCGCCAAGCCGCGTGTGCCGTGGTTCGGCGATAAGCCGGTCGTCGATGGCACCAGGCAGCGTCTGGACCAGCTTGGGCCGAAGAAATTCGCGGAATGGGTGCGCAACGAAAAGCGTGCGCTGATTACCGATACGACCATGCGTGACGGCCATCAGTCGCTTCTGGCGACGCGTATGCGTACTTACGACATCGCTCGCATCGCCAATTCCTACGCGCAGGCACTGCCGAACCTGTTTTCGCTGGAATGCTGGGGTGGCGCGACCTTCGACGTTTCGATGCGCTTCCTCACCGAAGACCCGTGGGAGCGTCTGGCACTGGTGCGTGAAGCCGCGCCGAACCTTCTTTTGCAAATGCTTTTGCGCGGTGCGAACGGTGTCGGTTACAAATCCTATCCCGACAATGTCGTAAAATATTTCGTGCGCGAGGCAGCACGCGGCGGCATCGATCTGTTCCGTGTTTTCGACAGTCTCAACTGGGTCGAAAACATGCGCGTATCGATGGATGCGGTGCTGGAGGAAAACAAGCTCTGTGAAGCGGCGATCTGCTACACCGGTGATATTCTGAACCCGGAACGCGCCAAATATGATCTCAAATATTACGTTAATCTGGCGAAGGACGTTGAAAAGGCAGGCGCGCATATCATTGCGGTCAAGGATATGGCGGGCTTGCTGAAGCCTGCCGCTGCCCGCGTCCTGTTCAAGGCGCTGCGCGAGGAAACCGATCTGCCGATCCATTTCCATACGCATGATACGTCGGGCATTTCGGCGGCAACTGTGCTTGCCGCTATTGATGCAGGCGTGGATGTGGTGGATGCGGCGATGGATGCGCTGTCCGGCAACACATCGCAGCCTTGCCTCGGTTCCATCGTCGAGGCGTTGCATGGGGCCGAGCGCGATCCGGGGCTTGATCCGGATTCGATCCGCCGCATCTCCTTCTATTGGGAGGCCGTGCGCAACCAGTATGCGGCCTTCGAAAGCGACCTCAAGGGACCAGCTTCGGAAGTTTACTTGCATGAAATGCCGGGTGGCCAGTTCACCAATCTGAAGGAGCAGGCCCGCTCTCTGGGACTGGAAACCCGCTGGCATGAAGTGGCGCAGGCCTATGCCGATGTGAACCGCATGTTCGGTGATATCGTCAAGGTCACGCCATCCTCCAAGGTTGTGGGCGATATGGCGCTGATGATGGTCAGTCAGGACCTGACCGTCCATGACGTCGAAAACCCGGCAAAGGATATTGCTTTCCCGGATTCCGTGGTGTCGATGATGCGCGGCGATCTTGGCCAGCCGCCCTCGGGATGGCCGAAGGCGCTGCAGAAGAAAATTCTGAAGGGCGACGAGCCGTTTACCGTGCGTCCCGGCGCCCTGCTGGAACCTGCCGATCTGAACGCCGAGCGTGAAGGGTTCGAGGAAACGGTCGATCGCAAGATTTCCGATCAGGAATTCGCATCGGCGCTGATGTATCCGAAGGTCTTCACCGATTATGCTTCCGCGCAGGAAACCTATGGCCCAACAAGCGTTCTACCGACGCCGGTTTATTTCTACGGCTTGAAGCCGGAAGAAGAAGTCTTCGTCGATCTGGAACGCGGCAAGACGCTGGTGATCGTCAATCAGGCGATGAGCGAGACCGACGAGAAGGGCATGGTGACGGTGTTCTTCGAGTTGAATGGCCAGCCACGCCGCATCAAGGTGCCGAACCGTGCCAAGGGCGCTTCCGGCGGTGTCCGTCGCAAGGTGGAAGCCGGAAACGACAAACAGGTCGGTGCGCCGATGCCGGGCGTCGTCTCCACGGTTGCCGTTGCAACTGGCCAAAAGATTTCTCAGGGCGACGTTCTGCTTTCCATCGAAGCGATGAAGATGGAAACCGCTATCCATGCTGAACGCGATGGTACTATCGCGGAAGTGCTGGTGCGCCCCGGTGAGCAGATCGATGCGAAGGATTTGCTTGTCGTCTATTCGGAATAGTTATGGGCTTTAGCCGAAGCGGATCGATCTTCTGATCGCGTTCCAGGTCTCCTTTTCCCTCATCCTGAGGAGCCGTTGAAAACGGCGTCTCGAAGGGCGAGGGAAATGCACAACGCCTGCCCTCGTCCTTCGACAGGCTCAGGATGAGGGGAGCGTAGCGCGGCTCATCAGGCCGTAACTGTCGCTTTCGCAATCGTTAAAAGCATCAGAAACGTTAATGCCGCGCCGGTAAAACGGCGCGGCTTTTGTTTACGCTTGCAGCGCTCCCAAAATCTGATATGCATGTTTGTGCCGATTTATGCATGATTGTGCATGTTAAAAGAGGTGACGGTGACAGAGCTTCTGCTTCACGAAAGACAGGCGCGCATTCAGGAACTGCTGCAACAGTCGGGTCGCGTGCTGGCGACCGAGCTGGCGGAAAGTTTCGGCGTGTCCGAGGATACGATCCGGCGTGATCTGCGCGAGATGGCGGCGGCGGGGCTTTGCAGGCGTGTCTATGGCGGTGCGTTGCGTGCGGTGCCTGAACCTTCTCCGCTTGCCGAACGGGATTCCGAGCGACCACAGGCGAAGGCCGCACTGGCAGCAGTTCTGGCGGGACTGGTCGAGCCAGGCATGACGGTGTTTCTCGATGCGTCTTCGGTGAACACGGCGCTGGCGCGGCTTCTGGTTAAACGCGGCGAAGCTATCACCATCGTCACCAATACGCCGTCCATTGCTGCAATTCTCATGGGATCGCCGGAGATCGAGCTGATCATGATCGGCGGCCCAATCGACCGGCGGGTCAGCGCCGCAGTGGGCGTACGCGCGTTGCGCGACGCCGAGCTGTTGCGTCCTGATCTTTGCGTTTTGGGTGCGTGCGGTATTGCTGCCGAAATCGGCGTGACGGCGCTGCATCTGGACGATGCGGAATTCAAACGGGTGATTGGCGGACGCAGCCGGATAGTGGCGCTCGCCATTACGAGCGACAAGCTTGGTACGGTTGCCGCTCACGATGTCGTTCCTCTGGACGATGTCGGTGTCATGGCTGTCGAATATGATGCGGATGAAGCAGCACTTGCGCCCTATGTGGCATCGGGTATGAAGATTTTACGGGCGGCAGCGGACCGCAACTGAGGGATAGATGGAACAGGTTTCCGGACGCGAAGATGCGGCGCCTGCGCGTGCGCCGATTGTAACCAGAGAGCGGATTGCGGTTGCGCTCCTCTTTCTGATGAACGGCTATATTTTCGGCGGCTGGGCTCCAAAGATCCCGGAATTTGCGGAGCGTCTCGGGCTTGATAGCGCCGGAATGGGGCTGATGATCCTCGTCTTCGGCCTTGGTTCCCTGGCCATGATGCCGGTCGCAGGTGCCCTTTCGGCGCATCGCGGTTCGGGCATGGTGGTGCGCATTTTTGCGCTTGCCTTCATTCCGGCGCTGCTGGTCATCGCACTGGTACCGAATGTGATCACGGCTGTGATCGTGATGTTCTATTTCGGCGGAACCATGGCTGCGATGGATGTCTCCATGAACGCCAATGCGGTCGCTGTCGAGAAAAAGATGCGCCGGGCGATCATGTCATCCTGCCATGCTTTCTGGAGCCTTGGCGGCCTGATCGGCGCTGCCACGGGCGGCTTTCTCATCGCGCAATTCGGGTCGACGGTTCATGCGCTGGTCACGACGATTGTCGCTGCTATCCTGATCGCCATCGCCTGGCCCTCGATCATCCCGGACACGGCGCATCATCATCCAAGCGGCGAAAAGCAGAAGCTCACCTTGCCACGCAATCCTCTGCCCTGGCTTGTCGGTGTCATGGCGCTGTTTTCCATGGTGCCGGAAGGGGCGATTCTCGATTGGGGCGCTTATCACATGCGCCAGGATCTCGGCGCCTCCGTCACGGTGGCGGGCTTCGGTTTTGCGGCTTTTTCAGGTTCGATGGCCATCATGCGTTTTGCGGGCGATCTGGTTCGCGACCGGTTCGGTGCGGTTAAAACCCTGCGCGCCTGCACGGTCATTGCCATCATCGGCATGCTGATCGTCGGTTTCGGAAACAGCTCAACCACGGCGATTATCGGCTTCGCGATCTGCGGGATCGGCATTTCCAACATGGTGCCGATAGCCTTCTCGATGGCTGGCAATATGCCGGGCGTCAATCCGAGTGTCGGCCTGTCCATCGCGACGACGCTTGGCTATTCCGGCATGTTGGTGGCACCGTCGCTGATCGGTTTCGTTGCCAAGCATAGCGGCTTTGGCGTGGTGTTTCTGGCGCTTCCGATCTTGCTTCTAGTCGTGCTGGCTTTCTCAAGTCTGGCGCGTTACGCCGACCATAAGCACTGAACTTTCTTATGACGCGCATCTCGAAAACCGGTTCCCGCTTTTCGGGATGCGCTACTCTGCCGTCCAGCCGCCATCGACAGGAATGGCAGCGCCGTTAATCTGCGCTGCCGCATCGCTTGCCAGGAAAGCTGCAACAGCGCCAATCTGTGCGGTGGTGACGAATTCCTTTGTCGGCTGTTTGTCCAGCATCACTTCGCGGATCACGGTTTCCCGATCCATGTGATAGGCCTTCATTTGGTCCGGTATCTGCGCCTCGACAAGCGGGGTCAGAACATAGCCGGGGCAGATGGAGTTGGCGGTGATCTTTGCGGTTGCAAGTTCCAGCGCCAGCGTTTTGGTGAAGCCGACAATGCCGTGCTTGGCGGCCACATATGCCGACTTGAACGGCGATGCCACGAGGCCATGCGCTGAAGCGATATTGATTATGCGGCCCCAGCCGCTCTTACGCATATGCGGGATCGCGGCAGCAGAGGTGTGAAAGGCCGATGTCAGGTTGATTGCGATGATGCGGTCCCATTGGTCAGGTGGAAACTCTTCGACCGGAGATACATGCTGGATACCGGCATTGTTGACGAGAATGTCCACGTGGCCGAACTGCTTCACCGTTTCTGCGATGAGCTCGCGGCATTGGTCGGCCTTCGACATATCGGCCGCTATATAGACCACGCTGACACCATGTTCTTCGCTGAGCTTGGCCGCGAGCGCGTGATCCTCGTCACGGTCGGTGAATGAGTTGATCACGACGTTGTGTCCTGCCGCCGCCAGCGCGTGGGCTATGCCAAGCCCGATACCGGAATTTGATCCCGTGACGATTGCGGTTTTGCGGGCAGTTGCGTCGGTCATGGGCAGGCTCCTCCTTGTCAATCACGACATAATGAGAGGGCGACATTGCGTCGGCAAGCGATTATATAAAGCGAAAGCCGGATATACGCAGACGTTGACAATCGCGTCGCGCTGCGTCACCTGAAAACAGGTACAGTTAAGAACAGAGCAAAATGTCTTCCGAGACCGTCAGCTATTTTTCGCATCCATTTCCTCGCCGCCAATCGGTTGGCGTCAGTGTCGGTGGCGTTATCGTCGGCGGCAGTGCGCCCGTCGTGGTGCAGTCAATGACCAACACGGACACGGCGGATGTGGATTCCACGGTCGCGCAGGTGGCTGCACTGCACCGCGCCGGTTCGGAAATCGTACGCATCACGGTGGATCGCGATGAATCGGCTGCGGCTGTGCCGAAAATCCGCGAACGGCTGGAGCGTCTGGGGCATGATGTGCCGCTGGTCGGCGACTTCCATTATATCGGTCACAAGCTGCTCGCCGATCATCCGGCCTGTGCGGAAGCGCTTGCAAAATATCGCATCAATCCGGGCAATGTCGGCTTCAAGGACAAGAAGGACAAGCAGTTCGCCGATATTGTCGAAATGGCGATCCGCTACGACAAGCCTGTCCGTATCGGTGTCAATTGGGGGTCGCTCGATCAGGAATTGCTGACCACGCTGATGGATCGCAATCAGGATGCGGGCGCGCCATTGAGCGCACAGGAAGTCATGCGCGAAGCCATCGTGCAGTCGGCGCTGATTTCCGCCAATCTTGCCGAAGAGATCGGCCTTGGTCGCGACAAGATCATTCTGTCGGCCAAGGTCAGCCAGGTGCAGGATCTGATCGCCGTCTATACGATGCTGGCACAGCGTTCCAATCATGCGCTGCATCTGGGCCTCACTGAAGCTGGCATGGGCACCAAGGGCATTGTCGCTTCGTCGGCGGCCATGGGCATTCTACTGCAGCAGGGCATTGGTGACACGATCCGCATTTCGCTGACCCCGGAACCCGGCGGCGACCGCACCCGCGAAGTGCAGGTATCGCAGGAATTGCTCCAGACCATGGGCTTCCGACAGTTCATCCCTATCGTTGCGGCATGCCCCGGTTGCGGCCGCACGACGTCGACCGTGTTCCAGGAATTGGCGCAGACCATTCAGGACGATATTCGTCGCAACATGCCGGTCTGGCGCGAGAAATATCCGGGCGTGGAAGCGCTGTCGGTTGCTGTGATGGGCTGCATCGTCAATGGTCCGGGCGAATCGAAACATGCCGATATCGGCATTTCTCTTCCCGGTACGGGCGAAACGCCGTCCGCACCGGTTTTTGTCGATGGCAAGAAGGTGACGACGCTGCGCGGTCCTGCCATTGCCGAAGACTTCCAGAAGATGGTTGCCGATTACATCGAAAACCGCTTCGGGCTTGAGCAGAAGGTTGCTTCCGGTCAGAACTAAGCTGTACAGATGACCGCGCGTGTCGCGGCTTCTGGCGTCGTTTTTAACGTTGCTGCCCAGAAGATGAGCGTGACAAGGCTGATGCCTGCGCCGAGCAGGCACACGCCATTCCAGCCCGCATGGGCATAGATCCAGGTTGAAAGCGCTGAACCGCTTGCGCTGCCGATGGAATAGAAAACCATATAGGTAGCGGTGAGCCGGTTCTGCGCGTCTGGACGCACACGATAGATCATAGCCTGATTGGTGACGTGGACGGCCTGAAGGCCAAAGTCGAGTATCAGCACGCCTGCGATTAACCAAAGCAGTGAGTGTCCCAGCAGGGCGATCAGACCCCAAGAAATGAACATCAGCCCAAGTGCTATGCCGGTCATGCGCTGGGCATGACCGCGGTCCGCCACGCTTCCGGCACGCGATGCGGCGAGCGCTCCGGCTGCACCTGCTAGGCCGAACAGACCGATCTGGGCATGGCTCAGTTCGAAGGGCGGAGCGCTGAGCGGCATGACCAGCGGCGCGAGCAAAGTGGTGATATTGGCGAAGATCAGCATGGCGATGATGGCGCGAATGCGCAGCACCGGCTCGGAGCGAAACAGCGTCACGAGCGACAAAATGAGTGCCGGATAGCTGACGCTCGTCTGCTGTCGTTTCTGGTTGGGGAGGCTGCGCCAGAGCAGGAGCGCGATCAAAAATGTAAGAACGGCGGAAACGAAATAGACGCTACGCCAGCCGGCAATGTCGGTGAGGGCGCCTGCTATCGCGCGCGCCAGCAATATGCCGAGCACGATACCGCTGGTTACGATGCCGACCACATGGCCGCGTCGTGCGGGTTCTGCGAGGCTCGCTGCATAGGCAACAAGCGCCTGTGTGACGACGGCGAGCAGGCCCATAGAGGCCATGGCAATCAGAAGCACGGTGGCATTGGCCGCAAAGCCGATTGCAATCAGGGACAGGACCGACAGAAGGAAATGCGTGATGATGAGTTTGCGCCGGTTGAACAGGTCTCCAAGCGGGACGAGGAAAATCAGGCCGAGAGCATAGCCGATCTGGCTGGCGGCGACGATGAGGCCTGCAGTTGATCGCTTGAGGCCAAGATCGTCGGCCATCACATCGAGTAGCGGGTGAGCGAAGTAGACATTGGCTACCGCTAGTCCGCTTGCAGCCGCAAACAGAAAAAGAGTAGCAGAGGAAAGCAAAGGGCGTGCATCAGGGTTCGCGGACAGCATTGCTGCCGCGTCGGTTGAAGGTTGCATGACGAACTCCTGCAAAATGGTTTTAAAATGAAACCATTTTGCTTGTAGCGAAAAAGGTTTTATATTGCAACCAGATTACAGTCGGTGGAGTGAAAATGGTTCGGAAGAAAAGCATGAAAGGCGACTATTGCCCGAGTGCGCGGGCGCTTGATGTCATTGGCGACTGGTGGTCGCTGCTGATCGTGCGCGAGGCTTTTGATGGCGTGACGCGCTTCAGCGCCTTTCAGAAGAATCTGGGAATTGCCCGCAATATTCTCTCGGAACGTCTGCGCAAGCTGACGGGCGAAGGGATCATGGAATCTGTGCCTGATCCCAATGGCGGTGCGCATCAGGAGTATCGGCTGACGGCAAAAGGGCGCGATCTGCTACCCGTTATTGTGTCGCTCCGGCAATGGGGTGAAAAGCACCTCTTTGCGTCTGGCGAGACACATTCACGCCTCGTCGACAGCGTTTCAGGCGAGGATGTAGCGGCGCTCGATGTTCGCGCTCAGGACGGACGCGTGCTTTCAGCTGATGATGTGGTCCTCATTAAGGTACGCGAGGACGATCTGTAAATTTTAGCTCTGGCGTTCGGCGATGAAGCGGGCGGCCTGCTTCAAGATGTCCGCATCCTTGCCGAAAGGCGCCAGCAGGCTTTCCGCTTGGGCAACCAGTCCGGACAGTTGTTTGCGCGTCCAGTCGATGCCGTGAAGTGATACCAGCGTGGCTTTTCCGGCGGCGGCATCCTTGCCGGTCGCCTTGCCCATCGCCTCTGCGTCGGCGGTCACATCCAGAAGATCGTCGGCCAGTTGGAAGGCAAGGCCGATGGCGGAACCGAATTCGGCCATACGCTCGCGGTCTTCGCTGGAGGCATTGGCGATGATCGCTCCTGCCTCGCAGGCAAAGCGGATCAGCGCGCCGGTCTTCATCGCCTGCAGCGTGATGATACCGGCTTCGTCGGGCTTGCTGGCTTCAGCCATCAGGTCGAGAGCCTGTCCACCTGCCATGCCGCCGAGACCTGATGCGCGGGCCAGCGCGGAAACGAGTTGCACGCGAATTGTCGGATCGAGATCGGTCTCATCGGATGAGATGATGTCGAAAGCGTAGGTCAGAAGGCTATCGCCAGCCAGAATGGCGGCGGCTTCATCGAATGCCTTGTGCACTGTTGGCTGGCCGCGCCGCAGGTCGTCGTCATCCATGGCAGGCAGATCGTCATGAACGAGAGAATAGCAGTGAATGCATTCAAGTGCGGCAGCAACCCGCAGAACGGCATCACCGCTTTTGCCGAACAGCGCGGCGCTCTCGACGACCAGAAAAGGCCGGAGGCGCTTGCCGCCGTTCAGGACACCGTGGCGCATGGCGCCGAGCAGCCGTTCCGGGCGGGCGATTTCTCCTGTCCGCAGACGCTGATCCAGAAGGCCCGTCAGTGCCATTTCCACTTCCATGGCACGATGGTTGAGAATGGCGGTGAAATCGGTCGACAGCTTTTCCATGGCAAAGGGGATGGACGAAAGCGCTGAATTGGTCAACTGGCCACGACGATCAGCACAGGCTTTTTCATTTGACCGTCATGAAACGGCGCGTTTCGACTTGTTTCCCCGGTTGGATTATGGAATCCGGTTCAAACTTATTAAGGAATGGTTTATGTCGCTTGGGGGAAGGTAGCAGGCGGTGGCAGTGGCAAAAATCATCATCAAGAGCAAAGATGGACGCAATTATCTGGCAGATCCCGTTTGGGGTGCCCGGATTGCTCTCGCGCTCAAGATCCTGGTGATTCTGGCCGTATTGCCGATTTTCCTGCTTCTTGTGTATTCCGTGCCCTTCGTACGCCCGATCTCGACCTTGATGGTCAAGGACTATGTTCTGTTGCAGGGCGTAGACCGCAGATGGGTCAGTATCGACGATATCGCACCGGTTCTCGTCAATTCGGTGATGATGGCCGAGGATGGCCAGTTCTGCAGCCACGGCGGAGTGGATTGGCATCAGCTAGGGCTGGTTCTGGATGATACGGGCGAAGGAGGCCCGAGCCGCGGAGCTTCCACGATCACGATGCAGACTGTGAAGAACCTCTTCCTTTGGAATGGGCGCTCCTATGTCCGCAAAGGGCTGGAATTTCCGTTGGCGCTGGCTGCTGACGGTATTCTTTCCAAAAGGCGCATAATGGAGATTTATCTCAATATCGCAGAGTGGGGGCCAGGCATTTACGGTATTGAGGCCGCAGCCCAGCATTATTTCAAGCGTCCGGCCGCTAAACTCACCGCCCAGCAATCCGCGTTGCTTGCCGTCACGTTGCCAAACCCCGCACTTCGCAATCCTGCCAAGCCGACACGCAATATGCAGCGCATCGCGCGGATCGTCGCCGGACGTGCTGCAAGGTCGGGGCCCTATGTGGTTTGCGTGCAATAAATACGCGTCACGAAAAAAAGATCAGACTCCGACTGGTCAAAGCCAGCGAGAGCGTGTATAGGCACGTGACTTTCCGGAATTTTGTCCGCTGTGACAGGCTCCACAGGGGCCGTGCCGGACGTTTATTGACCGATCAGTGGAGCTGGATCCATGGCAGTACCTAAAAGAAAAACGTCTCCGTCCAAGCGCGGTATGCGCCGTTCGGCTGACGCTCTGAAGGCCCCGACCTATGTCGAGGACAAGAATTCGGGCGAACTTCGTCGTCCGCATCATATCGATCTGAAGAGCGGTATGTATCGCGGCCGTCAGGTCCTCGAAGCTAAGGAATAAGTCTGACGCTGCATTGCAGCCGAAAGATGGCTTTCAAAACGCCGTTCCCGTCTATCGGGAGCGGCGTTTTCTTTTGTGTGGTCGCAGGCCAAGGCGCATGAAAAAAAGGCCGCATAAAGCGGCCTTGATCGCGAGCTTGTTTCAAAAATCAGCCCGCGTCAGATGCAAAGCCTGCGCCTTCGATACCGGCGATGGCTGCAATTTCGTCATTGTCCGAAGTGTCGCCTGAAATGCCGACCGCACCGAGGATTTCGCCGCCTGCATCCTTGATCAGAACGCCGCCCGGCACCGGCACGACCTTGCCGCCCGATACGCCCGACAGTCCTTCGAGGAAGTGGGGACGGTCCTTGGCCTGATTGTGCAGCCAGCGCGAGCCCGTTCCGACGGCGAGTGCACCGAAAGCCTTGCCCGAGGCTATCTCGAAGCGAAGGATCGAGGTTCCGTCCTGGCGCTGAAACGCCTTGAGATTTCCGCCTGCGTCGAAGACGGAGACAGCCAGCGGCTTCAGTTTCAGTTCGCCCGCCTTGGCAAAAGCACCGGCAATGATCGTATTGGCTTGTTCGAGCGTCAGTGAAAGCATGGATATCTCCTATATATAGCTAAATGTAATCTAGCGATCATGGCCGGCGATGCACACTCCAATGGTGCTCGTCACGGGAAAAACACTTTATCGATTTTCATGAAGACGGTTGAGGCCGCACAGCAAAGCTTGCCAAGGCCTGAATTTTGGTCTTTCTGTTGCGCAACATTTCAAGGAGGAAAGAATGTCCGATCCGAAAGCCATCGTCATTGCCAGCGCGGCCCGCACCGCAGTCGGCGCTTTCAACGGTGCATTTGCCAATGTCCCGGCGCATGAACTGGGCGCTACGGTCATCAAAGGTGCGTTGGAACGTGCCGGTGTCGCTGCGACGGATGTAGATGAGGTTATTCTTGGACAGGTGCTGACCGCAGGCGAGGGACAGAATCCCGCGCGGCAGGCCGCGATGGATGCCGGTTGCCCCAAGGAGACGACTGCGTTTTCCATCAACCAACTGTGCGGTTCCGGTTTACGGGCGGTTGCGCTCGGCATGCAGCAGATACTTTCCGGCGACGCCAGGATCGTCGTGGCGGGCGGTCAGGAATCCATGTCCATGGCGCCGCATTGCGCGCATTTGCGGTCAGGCGTGAAGATGGGCGACTTCAAGATGGTCGATACCATGCTGAAGGACGGTCTGATCGATGCCTTTAATGGTTACCACATGGGCATCACGGCTGAAAATATTGCCCGCCAGTGGCAGTTGACCCGCGGCGATCAGGATGAGTTCGCACTGGCCTCGCAGCAGAAGGCAGAGGCGGCACAGAGTGCCGGCAGATTTGAGGATGAAATCGTTCCCTTCACCGTGAAGGGCCGCAAGGGTGATATCGTTGTTTCGGCTGATGAATATATCCGTCCCGGCACGACGATGGAGGCTTTGGCAAAGCTGAGGCCGGCCTTCGACAAGGAAGGTACGGTCACCGCTGGCAATGCGTCCGGCATCAATGACGGAGCGGCGGCGGTTGTGCTCATGGATGCGAATGAAGCCGCCCAACGCGGTGTGAAGCCGCTTGGGCGCATCGTTTCCTGGGCAACGGCTGGCGTCGATCCCTCGATCATGGGCACAGGCCCGATTCCGGCAACGAAGAAGGCGCTGGAAAAGGCAGGCTGGAGCGTCGGCGATCTTGATCTTGTCGAAGCCAATGAAGCCTTTGCTGCGCAGTCTTGTGCTGTCGTGCGCGATCTCGGTCTCGATGCGGATATCGTCAATGTGAATGGCGGCGCGATCGCTATCGGTCATCCGATCGGCGCATCGGGTGCGCGTGTTCTGACCACGCTGCTTTATGAAATGAAGCGCCGTGATGCCAAGCGCGGCCTGGCGACGTTGTGCATCGGCGGTGGCATGGGCGTCGCTTTGTGTGTCGAGCGCGACTGATACTTCCATAACAAGCCTTGAGGCGGGTGGAGAAATAAGCTCCGTCCGCCTTTTTGTTTCCGCAATGAGACGCTTGAAATCAGTGTCGTCGGCATGATGAAATTGCCGGAAAAGTTAACGCGAAACTGGAGACGGGGCTGTCAAAGTCGGTTCGGGTTTGATTTTCTATGGCGTGCCAAGGTCACTGACTACCAGATGTGGTGAGAACAAATAGAGAAACTTTGCAGATCACCGATTCGTCGCCGATTCGTTCCGGCTTTGGCCTGAAGGTTAATGGAAAATGGATTTTCATCGATTTCGACGTAGACGAACTATCAGTAATCATTAAGACTTTCTGAAGAATCCCGTTGCCGTTGAAACAGCCCGTTGACAGGTTTTTCCAAAAGTTAACAGCCTTGTCGTTTCGCATCAGAAGAATACAGAAAAGCGGACCGTCCGATTCATTATATGGTGGGTTTTTGTGTTACGATCACTATATGTTGCCGTGAACAAAAGGCGAAGACTCCGGAGTCAGCGATTCGTCGCCGATTCGTTCCAGAGTCGTTCCAATTGTTAATCGACAAGTTATTGACCGGCTGTACATCGGTCGTCGAAACATTGGCAACTCGTCCATACTGAAACTTAACAGGAGCGCTTTCGGTGCAGGTCGTATAGTGCTATCGCAAGAACCAGCATCCAGCCCGTGACGGGCGCTTGTACCGGGAATCCGATTATTGGCATGAACCAACTCCCTGCCCATGATTTGCCGCTGACCTTGAGTGGCCGCGACGTGACTGCGGTGCTAGGGCCGACCAATACCGGCAAAACCCATCTCGCCATTGAACGTATGTTGTCGCACGGAAGCGGCATGATCGGCCTGCCGCTGCGCCTCCTGGCGCGCGAGGTCTATAGCCGCGTCGTGGAACGGGTTGGTGCGGCTAATGTCGCGCTGGTGACGGGTGAAGAAAAGATCGTGCCGCCCGGTGCGCGCTATTCCGTCTGCACGGTCGAGGCCATGCCGCGCCGCACCGACGTGGCTTTCGTGGCAATCGATGAAGTGCAATTGGCTGGTGATCTCGAGCGCGGTCATATTTTCACCGACCGCATCTTGCATTTGCGCGGGCGCCAGGAAACGCTCCTGCTCGGCGCCGCCACCATGCGCACCATTCTGGAAAAGCTCTTGCGCGGCATCAATGTGGTGACGCGTCCGCGCCTGTCGCATCTGGCCTATGCCGGTTCGAAGAAGAGCACGCGCCTGCCCAACCGCTCGGCCATTGTCGCTTTCTCTGCCGATGAGGTTTATGCGATTGCCGAACTGATCCGCCGCCAGCGCGGCGGTGCTGCCGTCGTGATGGGAGCGCTCAGCCCGCGGACGCGCAATGCGCAGGTCGAGCTTTACCAGTCGGGCGATGTCGATTTTCTGGTGGCGACCGATGCCATCGGCATGGGGCTCAATCTCGATGTCGATCATGTCGCCTTCGCGCAGAACCGCAAATTTGACGGTTATCAGTTCCGTGATCTGACGCCCGCCGAAGTGGGGCAGATCGCCGGACGCGCCGGCCGACATCTGCGTGACGGCACATTCGGTGTGACCGGGCAGGTACGTCCGTTCGACGAAGAACTGGTCGAGCGGGTGGAAGCGCATAATTTCGATCCGGTGAAAGTTCTGCAATGGCGCACTGCCCGTTTCGACTTTTCATCGCTCGAATCCCTGCGATATTCTCTGGAAACACCCGCGCCGGTCGAAGGGTTGGCCAAAGCTTTGCCAGCCGTCGATCAACAAGCGCTTGAAAATTTGTCGAAAGACGACGAGATTGTGCGGCTCGCAAAGACACCGGCACGGATCGAGCTTTTGTGGGACGCCTGCGCGCTGCCCGACTATCGCAAGATCGCGCCGGCGCAGCATGCCGATATCATTGCAACCATCTATCAGGATCTTGTCCGCCGAGGGAGCGTCGATGAAGATTATATGAGCGAACAACTGCGCCGCGCCGATAGCACAGAGGGGGAAATCGATACCCTGTCGCATCGTGTGGCGCAAATTCGAACCTGGACTTTCGTGTCGCACAGGCCGGGATGGCTTGCCGATCCGACACACTGGCAGGAAAAGACGCGCGAAATTGAGGACAGATTGTCCGACGCGCTGCATGAAAGGTTGACGAAACGCTTTGTAGACCGCAGGACAAGCGTGCTTATGAGGCGCCTGAGAGAGAATGCCATGCTTGAAGCAGAAATCAGCCCGGCCGGAGACGTGATTGTCGAAGGCCATAATGTTGGGCAACTGGAAGGATTCCGTTTTACCGCTGACGTTCAGGCCGAGGGGCCGGACGCCAAGGCGGTGAAGTCGGCTGCACAAAAGGCGCTGGCCGCCGAGTTTGAACGTCGCGCGGAGCGCTTTGCTGCTGCGCCGAATGGCGATTTCGCGCTCGGCTCGGATGGCGTTATGCGCTGGGTTGGCTCAACGGTCGCAACGCTGGTTGCGGGCGATGAGCTGCTGAAGCCGCGTGCGGTGATCTTGGCCGACGAACAGCTTACCGGAGCGGCGCGCGACAAGGTTGCCGCGCGCATTGAACGTTTCGTCGCTCATCATATCGAAACCATTTTGAAGCCGCTCACTGATCTGGCTGCCGCCGATGCCCTGACGGGCATGACTCGCGGTCTTGCATTCCAGATCGTAGAGAATCTTGGCATTCTTCCGCGCCGCGATGTGGCAGAGGAAGTGCGCGGCCTTGATCAGGATTCGCGCGCGGCGCTTCGCCGTCTCGGTGTGCGTTTCGGTGCCTATCATGTCTTCATGCCCATGTTGCTGAAGCCAGCTCCAGCCGGCCTCATTACGCTGCTATGGGCCTTGAAGAACGATGGCCGCGAACGCGCCGGTTATGGCGATGTCGTGAATGTGCTGGCTGCGGGCCGTACCTCGGTCGTGGTCGATCCGGCTTTCGATCCGATGTTCTACCGTCTGGCAGGCTATCGTGTGTTGGGCCGTCGCGCCGTGCGCATCGATATTCTGGAACGTCTTGCCGATCTCATTCGCCCGGCACTTGCCTGGCGTCCGGGGTCGGGCACCCGTCCAGATGGTGCTTATGATGGCGGACGCTTCATTGTTACACCGGCCATGATGTCCATTCTCGGTGCGACCACCGATGATATGGAAGAGATCCTGAAGAGCCTCGGCTATCGTCACGAGGCCATGGACGCGGCTGCCGTAGCAGTAAAGCTTGCCGAACTCGATGCCTTTGCAGCGGAAGCTGCAGCCAAGGAAACGGGTGTTTCTCCGGTCGCAGAAGTCGCAGAAGCTGAAAAGCCTGCTGTGCCAGCGGCTGAACCTGTACCGGCACCGGTTGTTGCCGCCGAGGCAGAAACCGAAGCCAAGGTGGAAGAAGCCGCTCCTGCAGCCGCTGAAGCCGCCCAGGCGAATGAAACGGCAGAACCGGTGGCTGAAGAGCCAAAGCCCGTTCTTCTTTGGCGTCAGGGACGTTTCGAAGGCCGCAACCGCAATCAGGATCAGAACCGCCAGCGTCAAAATCGTGGCAATCAGAATCGCGGTCATCAGAACCGTGATCAGGGTGGCGAGGCACGCAAGTCCGAAGGCGGCGCAGACCAGCAGGCGCGTAACGATCGCGGCGGCAAGCGCTTCGACAAGCAGAAGCGTCATGACGGTGAAGGCAAGCGCGAAGGCTCCAAGGGCGATTTCCGTGGCGGCAATCAGCGCCAGCAGAAGCGCGATCATGGTCATCAGGGCGGTAAACGTGTGGAGCAGGAACGGCCTGCGCGTATCGATCCCGATTCGCCTTTTGCCAAGCTTCTGGCTCTGAAAGAGCAGATGAAGAAGTAAGATGACTGCAGAAACGGGCGCAAGACAGCGAATCGACAAGTGGCTGTTCTTTGCGCGCGTGGTCAAATCAAGATCGCTGGCGGCGAAACTCGCCGTCGGCGGCAAAGTCCGGGTCAACCGTGACAAGATCGACCACGCCGCTCATCAGGTGAAGGTGGGTGATGTGCTGACCATTACGCTCGACCGGCGTATCCTCGTTTACAAGATACTTGCTCCGGGTGAACGTCGCGGCCCGGCGCCTGAAGCACAGCTTCTTTATGAAGATCTTACGCCGCCACCGGCATCCGCGACTGCGATGGCACCAGTGGCCGCAACGCCGCAGCGTGAGAGCGGGGCAGGGCGCCCGACCAAGAAAGAACGCCGCGAAACGGATCGTTTACGCGGAAATTAGAGCATGTCTCCCGAAAGTGGGAACCGGTTTCGGGATAAAGACATCCGCTAAAACAGATAGAGTGCTTGCTGTGATTCCATTGAGGCTGGCTCAGCGCCGGGCTGGACGCGTTGCCGCAGGTAAGTTACGGCGGTGATTGAAATTGCGTATCAAACCGCTCTGGCGAAAGCCTTTTCCACGCGAAACCCCTCAAACGAAATGCTGTTTCAGATGCGCGCGACTTCGTGACATTGCGGCGTTTGTACCCTTGTCATGACAAGATAAAATCGTTACCTCACGCAGTGTCATAAAAGGGCATGGGCTGAGACCCGCAACCATTTCCGTGCACAGTGACTTCGTGGCGAGATATTCCAAAGCCCTGAGCCGATTGTCGGCTTGCCGGAGTATCGGCGCAAAGCTGTAGGATAAATAAGCTGCCTATTCAGGAATTCGGGCGGCAACAGGAGTTCGACGATGACGTATGTCGTGACCGATAATTGCATTCGCTGCAAATATACGGACTGCGTCGAGGTCTGTCCGGTCGATTGTTTCTACGAAGGCGAAAATATGCTCGTCATTAATCCCGACGAGTGCATCGACTGTGGCGTATGTGAACCGGAATGCCCTGCCGAGGCTATCAGCCCCGACACTGAGCCGGGCCTCGACAAGTGGCTGGAACTGAACACGGAATATGCGGCAAAATGGCCCAATATTACTGCCAAGAAGGACGCCTTGCCGGAAGCCAAGGAAATGGACGGTGTGGCTGGAAAGCTGGAGCAATATTTCTCTGCTGAACCGGGCAGCGGCGACTAACTCCGTGTGGTGTTCAGGCAGTGCTGCCAGGCTGACGTGCTATAGATGGTATTGTACAAGTATGTCTTTGTTCGAGAAGACTTAGCACTTCTCGAACTTGCAAGTTCGTCCTGTTAAGACTGCCAGGTTGTCAGACATTGCAAGATTGCAGGATTTATCACTTGCTTTTTCTGTGATGTAGCGTCAAAAGACGAATAAAATCACGGGAAAACGCTCATCTTTTAGGCGTGTTGCGTTGCCAGATGCGACATATTTGGCAATTTGTTGATTCTTTCGCGAAATTGTGTTAGATTACCTCAATAATTTCGGTGACTGGACGTCAATTCGTGGCGCTATGCGTTAATCTCTGAAAGGGCTGATCTTTAGTACCGGGCTGAATGGCACCGGGGAAGATGATTGCGATTTGGCGTCGTCCCCCTCACCGTACACCCGGTCGGTTAGATTTGTCGTCAGATGCGTTTTCAGTTCCAAGCCGACAACCAACTTCCGTGCTTCATTCCTCCGGAGCGCGGTCGAACATCATGTGTCAACCGGCGGGTCGCGCCGGGCACAACAGGGAGTAATGAAGCGTATGTCATCCCAGCAGAAAAAGTCTCCAGTAGCGCGTGGCGGTTTCAAGGCCGGTGAGGCCATCGTATATCCGGCTCATGGCGTCGGCCAGATCGTCACCATCGAAGAGCAGGAAGTGGCAGGTCACAAGCTCGAGCTTTTCGTGATCGATTTTGAAAAAGACAAGATGCGCCTGAAGGTGCCGGTTGCCAAAGCCGCTACCATCGGTATGCGCAAGCTGTCGGAGACCGACTATGTTGAGCGTGCCTTGAAGGTCGTACAGGGCCGCGCACGTGTAAAGCGCACCATGTGGTCGCGCCGCGCCCAGGAATATGATGCAAAGATCAATTCCGGCGATCTGATCTCGATCTCGGAAGTCGTTCGCGATCTTTTCCGTGCTGAGAATCAGCCGGAGCAGTCCTATTCCGAGCGTCAGCTCTATGAAGCTGCCCTTGATCGTATGGCACGTGAGATCGCTGCCGTGAACAAGCTTTCTGAAACCGAAGCTGTTCGTCTGATCGAAGCAAACCTCGCCAAGGGACCGAAGCGGGGCAAGGCCGACGCTGAAGCTGACCTCGACGATGATGAAGTAGAGGCTGCATAAGCTTACTTCTCTTTCTTTCAAAAAGGCCCGGTTTTAGCCGGGCTTTTTTTGTTTTTTCTCTTCGCCAGGAATTGAGCGCATACCCTCCTTGTGAATAGGGGAGTATTACTTGGTTAAAATTTTATTGAATTTTGCAATCAATCATTAACCCCTCCAGTCATCTTTCTGCATTGTCAGAGATTTATCCTGGGTTGGAGGGAACCCGATGGCACCTGACGCGTTCTCTCAGACACCAGTTCGTAAACGGGTTTGTTTTGCGGCGTAATCGTATTGGCCAAAGAATAGGCCTGGCGGGGAGTTTTGGGCGAATTCGCACGTTCGTCCAAGGGGTCTTTGTGGGACTGGCATATCCTTCCACTGAACGCCCAGACGGGCGTGAGTTCAGAACAGGAGAACCAGATGAAGCAGTCATCCATGAGCAGTTCTTCCGCAGTTCCAGCCAATCGCATACCTATGGTTGCGCGCAACCTCCCGGCGCCCGCGGCCTCTTCCCAGTCCATGATCCGCAGCGCAATGTCGGCTCCCTATCTGGAGCGCGAAGAGGAACGAGCCCTTGCCATTCGCTGGAAGGAGCTGAAAGATCAGGACGCACTACACCGCATCACATCCGCCCATATGCGACTGGTTATTTCGATGGCCGGGCGCTTCCGTAAGTTCAAACTACCGATGAACGATCTCATACAGGAAGGTTATGTGGGTCTTCTTGAAGCTGCCGCCCGTTTCGATCCCGAACGGGAAGTGCGTTTCTCGACTTATGCATCGTGGTGGATTCGCGCGTCGATGCAGGACTATATCTTGCGCAACTGGTCCATCGTGCGCGGTGGCACAAGTTCGGCGCAAAAGGCGCTGTTTTTCAATCTGCGGCGGCTTCGTTCGAAACTGGCTCAGTCCGATGACAATATGACCAAGGCCGAGATGTATCGGGAAATTTCCGATCAGTTGGGTGTTTCGACAAACGACGTCGAGATCATGGACAGCCGCCTTTCGGGACCAGACAGTTCTCTATCGGCACCTGTGAACAATGACGAGTCTGGCGCGTCCCGTCGTATGGATTTTCTGGTTGACGATCATCCCCTGCAGGACGAGATCGCCGAAAGTTCCATTGATATGGAGCGCCGCAATCAGTGGCTCAATGTGGCTCTCGACACGCTGAACGAGCGCGAGCTGCACATTATCCGCGAGCGGCGCCTCGATGATGACGGCGTAACGCTTGAAGCGCTGGGTGAAAAGCTCGGCATCTCTAAGGAACGGGTGCGGCAGATCGAAAGCCGGGCAATGGAGAAGCTGAAGATTGCTCTGTTGAGCCAGCATGAACTGGCAGCCTATCAGGCATAGGCTGTTACGACCAAGGCAACACAAGTAGAGGGGCCGAATGGCTCCTTACTTTTGTGGTTCGGTGTTCTTGCCTTCAAGCCGGGACGACCAATCCTCAACCTTGCGGTTTTCGAGGCGACGCACTGCATATCGCTTCCAGCTATCGGCTAGATGCGAAAGCTCCGCCATATTGGCGAGTTCTTCGTAGTTCAGTGTATCGACATAGAGCAGATGCCAGACCCGGTGCAGCGTCCAGTCCGGTGAAAGGCGATCGATGAGTGTCATCGAATCGCCAGTTTCCACATCACCTTCCTCCAGCACACGATAATACCAGCCTGTCCGTCCCGTCTTCTGGACGCGAATGGCCATATCGGCTGTTGCAAAGCGTTCGTTCAGTTTCCAGCAGGGCTGGCGCCCCTGTGAAACCTCAACAAGCGCGCTGCCAAGCCGAAACCTGTCGCCCACGGCAACATTGCGTTCATCGAGACCCGACGTAGAGATGTTTTCGCCGAAAGCACCGCGCAGGTTCAGACGCGGATTGTCACCAATTTCGTCACGCCAGACAGCATAATGGTCATGCGGATAATGATGGAGTGCCTTTTCCGGTCCGCCATGCACTTTCCGGTCGCCTTGAGCGTCGCAGTCCAGCCCTTCAAACGTTACGCGGACTTTGCCGGTAACCGGCTGCTTGTCGATGCCGCTTGGAACGCCGTGCGGCCCGAGAGGTGTGATTTTCCCGGCAAGGACAGAATGGATAAGTGTTTCCATCGTTAAGGCCTACTCGCTGATCAACTTCACGCGGTCGCCGACCGAAACCGTCGCCCCCGCTGACATGGCATTGAGAAGGCGGAACAGTTCCAGCTTGCGGGTGGTGCCCTGCATGCGTGCCGACAGGCTGGCCAGCGTGTCGCCCGGCTTCACTGTCACAACGCGGATGCGCAGCGGCTTGATGGCATTTTGTTCGGCTGGCGACAGCAGACGGAAGGACTGGGTAACCGTCTGCGAAGCAGGCAGAAGCGCGCTGCTGCCTTTCGGTGCCGCCGTCAGGAAGCGATAGACCTTGTTGTTGGCTCCGATGACCACAATGTCGAACTGCCACCGGTCGGCACTGGCGCGCGCGGTCGCGGCAGGCAATCCATTGATGGTGGTGGTCTGAATCGAACTGTCGTCAAGACCGGTCACCCAGCCGGACCGGATATAGTCGGCAAGGTTCGATCCGGCCGGAAGAGATGCGCCGTCGAAACGAATGGCAACCTCACCGGGGCCGCTTGCCATGACGGCATTGGCCGAGTTGTCGATAGTGAAACCAACCGGCGCGCGGAAGGTGACGCCGAGCTTCGGATGGATGAAGGTCTGTTCGCGGACATAACCTTCGTTGGGCGAGTCGCCGTAAAGAAGGCCATCAATTCCATTGAGGAAGGAATCGCGATCGGTCGTGCCGACACCCGGTGCGCCGATGCGGCGTGCATGACCGAGCGCAAGCTGGATGCGCTGCGGTGTTGCCGGGTGGCTTGCAAGAAAGTCGAGACTGGCATCCGTCGCGCCTGAAACCGAACGAAAGCTCTGATAGGCCTCCATCGATTGCAGGAAACGCGCCGAAGCGAACGGATCGTAACCGGCTTCGCCGATCATCTTGATGCCGATGGCATCCGCCTGCAATTCCTGATTGCGCGAGAACTGGGCAAGCCGCAGCTTGCCGCGCAGTGCTTCTTCGCGGCTGGCAGATTCATTATGCAGCACTTCGCTGGCAACACGCCCGGCTATGGCCGTCTCAGCTTCCTTCTCCTGTCGCAGAATGCCATGATTGGCGATGACATGGCCCATTTCGTGGGCAATCACGGCCGCGACTTCGGAAGAGTCGTTTGCGAGCGCGAGCAGGCCGCGCGTGACATAGAGATAGCCGCCCGGCAATGCGAAGGCGTTGATATTGGGACTATCGAGAATGGTGATGCGATAGGTCTGGTCGGGCTTGTCGGTCACTGTCGTCAGCTTGCCGACGATCTTCGCCACCATGCGTTCAAGCCTTTGGTCCTTATATTCACCACCATAGGTCGCGAGGATGCGTGGATGCTGCTGCGCGCCAAGCTGTGCCAGCCGGTCATTGCGCGTTACATTGTCGACCGTCACCGGATTGTCGGAAGGCTGCAGGCCCAGATCCTTGCTGGAATTGATCGACTGGCAACCTGAAATCAAGGCGATCGCAAGCAAGCCAAGACCGATGGCTGGTTTCCGCCAATTGTGCTGCGTCCATTCTGGCAGGGAGATAGGTAGACACAGGAAGGCCCGGGAACGGGTCGATTGACGGAACAGTATTTTATCCTCGCTTCTGAATCAGATTGCATGATCCGAGGCCAAATCTAGCCACAGACCAGAAAGCGTACAAGCCGTACAAGGCCGCACAAGAAATCTGTAGCCGGTTCTTCCGACAGATTGCGAACAAAATATGTCCGCACCCGTAACTCTATTTGAGGTTCGGCACTGAATTCCGTTTTTCGCCGATATAGTGCCGTAGTGCTTCCGGTCCAGTCGGGGAAAGCAGTTTGTTGGCTGGGCCTTGCGCGGAAATCTGTCCGTTATCGAGGAATATAAGCAAGGCGTCGAGATAGAGCGCGTCTTCCGGTGTGTGCGTGACCATCAGCACCGTCATGCCAGTTTCAAGGTGAAGCTCCCTGACCAGATCCAGCATCTGGTGCCGCAGGGCAGGGCCGAGCGAGGCAAAGGCTTCGTCAAGGAGCAGAACCGGGCGCTGGCGTATGAGGGCGCGAGCAATCGCCACGCGCTGACGCTCGCCGCCGGACAAAGCTTCCGGTTTGCGCTGCTCCTTGCCTGCAAGTCCGACGCGCGACAAAGCCTCCGCAATATCGGCGCGGTCTTCCGTGGTCAGCTTCAGGTTCGGCGAACGTCCAAGGCCGACATTCTGTTCGACGCTCAGGTGGGCAAACAGGTTGTTTTCCTGAAACACCATCGAAACCGGCCGCTCCGCCGGGGAAAGTTCACTGACGTCCCTATCACCGATGAAGATACGACCGGATTGCGGAAACTCGAAACCGGCAATCAGGTTGAGAAGTGTCGACTTGCCCGAACCGCTTGGCCCGACAATCGCAGCAATGACACCGCCTTGTATCGTCGCATCGAAATGCATGACGGTTTCACCATAGCTGAAACGAACGTCATCAAGGCGAATTTCGGCAAGGGCGTTCATCGAGGCATTCATAGAGAAGGCTTTTCCTTTCGGGATGCGCGATCTGCGATCATCATCAGTGCGAGGCAAAGCAGCCCGAGAATGAGCGCCAGACCCGCCGCGTCGAATGTGCGATAGCTGCCCATGCGCTGCAAGAGGAGATAGGGCAGGGTCAAAAGTGCGTCGCTGCCGAACAGGGCAATGGTGCCAAGGTCACCGAGCGAGAGCGCCATGGCAAAAGCAAAGGCCATACCGAAAGGTTTGCGGATCGACGGCCAGTCGATGAGCTGGAAACGGTTGAGGCCGTGAATGCCCAGTTGTGCGCAAAGCCGGTTGTGGCGGCTGGCCGCCGTGTCCCATGCGGGGCGCAGCAGACGCACGGCAAAGGGCATGGCCATCGCCGCATTGACGGTGACGACCATGAACGGTGCCATCGCAAACGGATTGGTGAAGTGGCGAAGCAGGATGAACCAGCCAGCGCCGATCACAATGGGCGGCATGACGAGGATCAGGCTGGCGCCTGTATCGAAGATGTTGGAAAGCTTGCGTTCTTTCACTGCTTCACGTGCTGACACAAGCGCAAGTGACAGAATCACCGAGAGGAGTGCTGCGGAAAAACCGAGCGCCAGACTGGTGCCGATCGCGCGCCAGACCGTTCTCTCCGTCAATAGTCGCACGAGATCGGCGGCGAGACCGGAAATGACCACGCCCGCAATCGGCAGTGCGACATAGAGGAAACCTGTTCCGATGATGACGATGTTCGAAATACGTTCAGCCGTAGACGCTTTGCCGTAGCGTCGCAGTGTCGCGGAATGGGTGAAGCCTTCTTCGGATGGGCTACCGGTCAGGCGCAGGGCCAGAAGGACGAGCAATGTCAGTGCAAGCTGCGTGAAGGTGAGGGCGACTGCACGACCCGGATCGAAATCGAAGTGCAGGCTTTGGTAGATCGCGACTTCCAGCGTGGTGGCACGCGGCCCGCCGCCGAGCGTCAGTACGGTTGTGAAACTCGTCACGCAGAGCATGAAAATGAGTCCGATCATGCCCGGCAGATTGCGCCGGATCACGGGCCATTCGATGAGCCGGAAGCGCGCTCCATGACCCATGCCGAGCTGTGCGGAGAGCTTCCAGTAATCGGTTGGTATGGATTCGTATCCTGCCAGAATGAGACGGACCGCAAGCGGCATATTGAAGAAGATATGGGCGATCAGGATGCCTGTGATGCCGTAAATATCCGGTTGGAACGGATGTCCTGCCACTTCGGACAGATGCGCAATGAAACCGTTGCGGCCATAGATGCTGGTGACGCCGAGCACTGCAACGAGTGCAGGTAGAGCAAGCGGCAGGGCAAACAGGCGTAGAATAAGGCCGCGCCCCGGAAAGCTTGCTTCCGCATAAAGCGCGCGGGCGACCGGAACTGCAAACAACACGGAAAGCAAGCTCGAAGCGATTGCCTGCAGGACCGTGAAGCGGGCAACCCGCCACAAATAAGTGTCGAAATTGGCAGCCGCATCGAAACCGCCGCTGCCCGCTTCAAATGCCAGTGCGATAAGCGCACCACCGGCAAGCACGACCAGAAAGACAAGCGCCAACACACCCGCAGCGGGTCTGGCGGCGGATATGCCTTTCGAGCGGTGCTGTGCGGGGAATATCGTCATTTGCTGGTTGCGGCCAGCCATTCATCGACCCATGACTTGCGGTTTTTGGCTACCTCGTCAGAGGGAAAGAGAAGTGTCTTTTCGGGCTTCGGCATCGCGTCGAAAGCGGCTGGAAGGGGGGTGGACGTTTTGCCTGCCGGGTACATCCAGTTGGTTTCGGGAATGACATCCTGGAATCCGGGGCCGGTCATGAAAGCCAGAAATTTTTGCGCCAGAGGGTTTTGGGCACCGGTCGTGGTTTGGGCGGCAAGCTCGATCTGGAGATAATTGCCTTCCGGATAGGTCAGAGCCTTATAGCGCTCCGTCTTTTCCGCGATCATGTGATAGGCGGGAGATGTCGTATAGGACAGTACCATCGGGGCTTCGCCCTTGGTGAAGAGTCCATAGGCTTCCGACCAGCCGGGCGTGACGGTAAGGATGCGCTTCTGCAGTTTTTGCCAGGCCGCTTCCGCCTCATTGCCATAGACCGATTTCATCCAGAGCAGCATGCCGAGACCTGGCGTAGAGGTGCGCGGGTCTTGCAGCACGATCTTCTGCGACGGATCGCCTTCGACCAGTTCCTTCAGGCTCTTTGGAGGATTGGGTAGTTTTTCCGAATCGTAGACCACGGCGAAATAGCCATAATCATAGGGAACGAAGATATCATCCTTGAACCCACCTGGAACGTTCACATTGCTCTGGTCGATACCGCTTGGAGCGAAAAAGCCGGTAGCGCGCGCTTCGGTCGTCAGATTGGTATCGAGACCGAGGACGATGTCGGCTTTGGTATTGCTGCCTTCAAGCTTGAGGCGGTTGAGCAGGGCAACGCCATCGGCGGATGCAATCCAGTCAACTTCGCAGTTGCATTCCTTCTCGAAGTTTTCCTTGACCTTCGGACCCGGACCCCATTCCGAAACGAAGCTGTCATAGGTATAGACAGTGAGCTTGTCTTTCGCCTGTGCCGAAGGCGTGAAAGCGATGGCTGTGGACAATGAAAAAGCCAGCAAAGATAAAAGCCGCATCACGGCACTTCCTTTCTTTTACTACAAGAGGATCGAGCGCCGTTTATGGAGCGTCTAATCCCTCCGCCGGTGCAAACCGGATCAGGTTCAGCGGGTTGGCCGGGAATGCGACCTCTCAGCCATCCGCGAAAGCAGACGGCACCCCGTTAGAGCGGTTGCGACAATAATCCGTGTGTGTGGGAAGGGCAAGGGGAGGTGGGATGCCATAAAGCGGACTTCCGGCGAGGATTTGCCCGTGTTATGAGCGGCTTATGAGCACATTCGTCATTCTCCTCGGCGGCGATCTGGTCGTGACCGATCGCCTGAAACGCCAAATTGCAGGTGCGCGTATTCTCGCAGCCGATAGCGGGATCAGGCATGCCGCCGCTCTCAGTGTCGAACCGGAACTGTGGCTCGGCGATTTCGATTCGACTTCTGCCGAACTGCGCGTGCAATATGGACACGTGCCGCAAAAGACGTTCCCCTCCGCCAAGGACATGACGGACGGAGAGCTGGCCCTTGAGGAAGCGTATATGCGGGGTGCGGATCGCGTGATCCTTTGCGGAGCCTTTGGCGGTCAGCGCACCGACCACACGCTTCTGCACCTGACGATGGCGACGGCGCAGGCCGCAAAAGGGCGGAACGTGCTTCTGTCCAGCGGTTCCGAGGAAGCCTGGCCCCTGCCGCCGGGAGATTATGTTTATGACTTTCCGGACGGAACACCGTTCAGTGTGATTAATTTCAGCACTGTCGAAGGCCTTTCGATCACAAATGCGGAGTGGCCGTTAGATAATGTGACACTACCGTTCGGTTCTTCATGGACGGTGTCTAATGTAGTTCGTGGAACACTTCGTGTTACTGCGCATTCTGGATTGGCGATACTTATCGCCAACTTGGCGATGGAGGAAACACCGCGCTGAGCCCGCTAACCTTATCAATCGAAAGAGCTTGACGCTGGCAGGCGAAACGTATTGTAAATGGGCCAAGCGGGTGTCATCTGCTTTACGCCGAAATTGGGGACGCAAAGTCGGTGATTAGTTCAACTCTTGTAGGAGATGTTTCATGAAATCACGTCTTACGATGATTGCTGTTGCTGGCGTGCTCGCGTTCTCGACCGCTGCGTGCACGACGAACGAACAGCGCACTGCTGGTTACGGTGTTGGTGGTGCTGCGCTCGGCGCTCTCGCCGGTGGCGCAATCGGCGGCAATGGCCGCGGTGCTCTTGCTGGTGCTGCTATCGGCGGCGTTGCCGGTACGCTTCTTGGTGCAGCCCAGACGCGCAATGGCACGCAGTACTGCCGCTATCGTGATCCGTATGGCCGCGTCTACGAAGCGCCTTGCCAGTAATAGCCGGGCCAAGAATATAGCGGCTGATGCATATCAGTTGGAGAACAGGTCGGGGAAACCCGGCCTGTTTGTTTTTCGCAGGTCTTTTCGTACCGTTCCATTTGACAGAACGGCTTTTGTCACGGACAAGCAGGGCGGAATTTTCAACCCAGTTTATCGACGAGAACCATGGCACCACCACTCCTTCGCCTCGACCAGATCAAGCTCACCTTTGGAGGCACACCGCTTCTGGAGGATGCCAGCCTTTCGGTAAGCGAAGGTGATCGCATCGCACTGGTCGGACGTAACGGCTCGGGTAAATCCACTCTGCTCAAGATTGCCGCCGGCATGGTGGAAGCGACATCGGGCGAAGTTTTCAAGCATCCGGGCGCGACCGTTCGCTATCTGCCACAGGTACCGGACATGGATGGCTTTGCCAATGTGCGCGCCTATGTGGAAGCAGGGCTGGGGCCAGCCGATGACCCGCATCGTGTCACCTATCTTCTCGAACACCTCGGTCTGACGGGAGAAGAAAAGCCGGATCATCTGTCGGGTGGCGAGGCGCGGCGTGCCGCTCTGGCACGGGTGATAGCACCGCAGCCCGACGTTCTGCTGCTGGACGAACCGACCAACCATCTGGATCTGACCACTATCGAATGGCTGGAAAGCGAACTGCGCCAGATCCGCTCGGCTATCGTGCTGATCTCGCATGACCGTCGCTTTCTGGAAAATGTCAGCCGGGCGACGGTCTGGCTGGATCGCGGCATTACGCGCCGTCTTGAACAGGGGTTCAGCCATTTCGAGGAATGGCGCGACAAGGTTCTGGAAGAGGAAGAGCGTGATCATCACAAGCTCGGACGCCAGATTGCGCGTGAGGAGCACTGGTTGCGTTACGGCGTCACCGCCCGCCGCAAGCGCAATATGCGCCGTCTCGGCGAACTGCATTCCATGCGCGCTGATTTTCGCAATCATCGCAAAGCGCAGGGGACGGCGGTACTGACCGCCAGCGATTCCAAGGAATCCGGCAAGCTGGTGATCGAAGCCAAGGGACTGAACAAGGCCTATGGCGACCGCGTGCTGGTCAAGGATTTTTCGACACGTGTGCAGCGCGGTGATCGTATCGGCTTCGTCGGTCCGAACGGCGCCGGAAAGACGACGCTTCTGTCGCTTCTGACTGGCAAGCTCGAACCGGATTCAGGAACCTTGCGGCTCGGCGTCAATCTTGAAATGGCCGAACTCGACCAGAAGCGCGAAAGCCTCAACCTGGATGAGACACTGGCGCATTACTTGACGGACGGGCGGGGCGAAAGCCTGGTTGTCAACGGCGAACAGCGGCATGTCGTTTCCTATATGAAAGACTTTCTGTTCCAGCCCGAACAGGCACGTACTCCTATTCGCGAGCTTTCCGGTGGCGAACGTGCCCGGCTGATGCTGGCCCGTGTTTTGGCGCGCCCGGCCAACCTGCTTATCCTCGATGAGCCCACCAACGATCTCGATATGGAAACACTCGATCTGTTGCAGGAGCTGGTCGCAGGTTTTCCCGGAACGGTCATTCTGGTCAGCCATGACCGCGATTTTCTGGATCGCACCGTGACGTCGGTGATTGCGCCGGAAGGGGACGGAAGCTGGCTCGAATATGCAGGCGGCTATGCCGACATGATGGCGCAGCGCAAGGAACAGGCGCTGGCACGCCGCAACGTCAGGACGGCGACTGCCCGCCCTGACGGCAAGGGCGATGACAGTGGGGAGGAGGCTTCCCAGCCGAAGCGTGAGGAAAAACGCAAGCTCTCCTACAAGCAGAAGTTCGCGCTTGAAACGCTGCCAGGCAAGATGGACGCTCTCGGAAAGGAAATCACAACGCTGGAGGGCAAGCTTGCCGATCCGCAGCTTTATGCCAAGGATCCCGCGCTCTTTGCCAAGACCGCTGATCTTCTTGAAAAAAAGCGCTCCGAGAATGCCGTCATGGAGGAAGAATGGCTTGAGTTGGAAATGCTACGAGAGGAAATCGAAGGGTGAAGGCACCCTTCGATGCCTTGAAAGTTAGCCGCTCGCCTTGTTCAGCAACGCAATTTCATCGTTGCTGAGTTTCAGTTCGGCTGCGGCGATCAGTTCGCCGAGCTGGGCAGAGCGTGTGGCGCTGGCGATGGGCGCGGTGATCGATGGCTGCGCTATGAGCCATGCGATTGCAACCTGTGCCGGTGTGACATCGAGATTGCGGGCCACATCATCAAGTGCAGCAATGATCCGCGAGCCACGGTCCGTCAGGTATTTTTCGACCGATTTACCGCGTGCGCTTTGTCCCAGATCATCATCGGAACGATATTTCCCGGTCAGAAACCCTGCCGCGAGCGAATAGTAGGAAATAACTCCAAGCTCATTTTCGCGGCAAATTTTCTCCAGCCCATCTTCGAAATCCGCTCGATCATAGAGATTATAAAGCGGCTGCAGGCTTTCATAGCGCGGCAGATTGTGGGTTCGGGCGACATCCAATGCTTCTGAGAGGCGTTCGGGTGTGAGATTGGATGCACCAATGGCGCGCACCTTTCCTGCGTCGATCAGCTCCTTATAGGTGCCGAGCGTGTCTTCGAACGGTGTTTCGGGGTCGTCCCAGTGCGATTGATAGAGATCGATATAATCTGTCTGCAGCCGTTTGAGGGAGGCGTCGACCGCTTTGCGGATATAGGCCGGAGAGAGCCCCTTTTCGTCAGGGCCCATTTCAGAGCCCACCTTGGTGGCGATGACCACCTTGTCGCGTAGGCCGCGGGATTTCAGCCAATTGCCGATAATGGTTTCGGATTCACCGCCCACATTGCCATTTGCCCATGCGGAATATGCATCCGCTGTGTCGATGAAATTGAATCCCGCATCGACAAAACGATCGAGAAGCGAAAATGATGTCGCTTCATCGACCGTCCATCCAAATACATTGCCGCCGAAGCAAAGCGGCGAAACGTCGAGTTCGGTACGTCCGAGCTTCCTGAACTTCATGGATCCTATCCCCTTCCTCTGGGTGTCTGATCCAAAAGTGCCATGCCTGGCTGCCAATGGTGCTTTCTGCGTTTCCGGTGCTCATGTGCCCTTCTTGACGCATGATCTTATACGAAAAGTCTGCAACTTTTCGGGATCATGCGTGAAAGTACATTACGCTCCGGTTCTCGAAAATCACCAATCTCGCTACGGCCTGACGCTTTTTATTCAGACACTGAACACGAATCGCGGGCGATCCGTTGGGTTTCAATTTCAGGAAGAAGAGGAAAGGCTCCCGGAAGAGCCGAAATCAGCCCATGCCAAGCGCATCCATATAAAGTTGCAGCATGGCTTCTTCTTCCTGACGTTCATGGTCTTCTTTTTTACGCAGACGAATAATGGTCCTCACGACCTTGCTGTCAAACCCCGAGCCCTTCAATTCCGCGTAAACTTCCTTGATATCGTCAGCGATGGTCTTTTTTTCTTCTTCGAGGCGTTCGATGCGCTCGATGAAGGCACGCAACTGGCCAACGGCAATCGTCTGGGCTTCGCTGGTAATGTCGTCGCTCACGAGGAGTTCTCCTATTCAAAGTCTGTGATGATGCGGAAACGCATTACGCGAAAACCGCTTATCGAAAGTCTGGACCGTTTTTCCCGCGAGTCGCAGGCAAAATTAAGAGCCTTTTTCGATGCACGACCTGATTTGATGGGTCAAGCCCTGTGGATAGCGGGTAAAGTGTCTACTGACGGCTCTGTTATTTTCTGCGATCAGCGCGTGAACCAAAATGCTGGACAGTATGGAGGCCGGGCAGCGTATTTATATGGGAGATCATCGGCGCCAGCCTTTCAGCCCACTCTGCCGCCCCCTTGTCATCGGCAATCAGATCCTGCCGCACCTCGATCAGGACATGGGCAAAACCTTTTACTGTCGCGTGCCGGTACATGGCGTCGTTCCTGAGCGCGCCGTCATAGGGCTCGTTGTCGCCGACTGTGAGGCCCGATTCGGCACGCAGCAGCGCCAGGAGCGGGGCAACGGCGCGGTCGTCCTTGTCCCAGAGAAGGCCGATTTGCCAGGGGCGTGCGTTGTTCTTCCAACGCGGCGTGAAGGAATGGATCGCAACGATGAAGGGCGCCGCCCCGCTTTCGACCGCTACGCGCTCGCTCGCTCGCGCAACCGTGTCGTGATAGGGGCGATAAAAGCGTTTAAGGCGCTCCTCGCGTTCACCTGCCGACATTGGATAGTTGCCGGAGATGACCGCACCGTCGGATAGTTGCATGATAAGCGTCGGATCGTCTTCGCCGCGATTGGGATCGATCAGAAGTCGTGAGAATCCGCCGAGAACCGCAGGCGCATTCAGATGGTGGGCGAGTCTGCGTGTCAGATTCTCGACGCCAATATCATAGGCGATGTGCCGGTCGAATTCACTTGTCTGCAAACCAAGCGTGCCATATTCGGCCGGAACATCGCGGCGTGCGTGGTCGGCGGTCAGGAGCAGGCCGAGGCTGAAATCACCGTTGACACTGTGCACCGGCGAGAATGAAATCGAAACATTTGGTCCGGATTGAAGCAGCATAGGGCGAGATCCCGAGGCTAAATTAGGGGATTATTTCTGTGTTGTGCGGGAAGCTGTTTCAGGTCTGTCATGAGAAAGCCCGGATTGCAACGATCATTCTTTGGTCAAGAGTACCTGTTCTCATTGGGATTGCGTTGACATCAAAGGCGAAACTGCCGAAAAGAGAGCGACCCGAAATGGGATTTCTCCGAGATGGGATTTCCCTGTGCAATACAAATTGTTCGATAAAACCGATAGCGGGCTGAAGGGGTTCTGCGTATGCGACTTCCACTATCTCTAGTTTTGTTTGCCGGTGTGCTGATGACTGCGCTGGGCATGACATCCATAGAGGCCCGTGCGGATTTCCGCGTATGTAATGCAACACAGAACCTCGTTGGTGTGTCTATCGGCTACAGAGCCAAGACGGGCTGGGTGACCGAAGGCTGGTGGCACATCGACGGCTCAAGCTGCAAGACCCTCATCGAAGGGCCGCTGACCTCACGCTATTATTATCTCTATGCCGAAGACGCTCAGGGCGGCGGACGCTGGGAGGGCAAGGTCAATATGTGCGTAGCCGAGAAAGAATTCCGTATTACTGGCGTCCAGGATTGCTTCGCGCGGGGTTTCCAGCGCAACGGCTTCCAGGAATACGACACCGGGGAACAATCGAGCTGGATGGTTCAGCTCACCGATGAAACGCCGACAGAAAACCCCACTGTTACAGGAACGAATAGTCAATGAAGCGCAACCGCAAGGTCAAGATTCTCGCCACACTAGGTCCGGCGTCGGGTGAGGAAGCCGTCATCCGCAAGCTGTTCGAGGCAGGCGCGGATGTGTTCCGCATCAATATGAGTCACGCTGACCATGATCTGATGCGCACCCTCGTCAAGCGCATCCGCAATGTGGAAAAGGAACTGGGGCGCCCGATCGGCATCCTGGCCGATCTCCAGGGTCCGAAGCTGCGCGTTGGCAAGTTCAAGGACGGTAAGGCCGATCTCGTTCCCGGCCAGACCTTCACCCTCGACAACAATGAAGCGCTCGGCGACGACACCCGTGTCTATCTTCCGCATCCGGAAATTCTTGAAGCTGTCGAACCGGGTCATCGTCTGCTGATCGACGATGGCAAGCTCCATCTGGTTGCCGAGGCAAGCGATGGCAAGTCGATCCGTTGCAAGGTGATTTCCGGAACGCGGATTTCTGACCGCAAGGGCGTCAGCCTGCCGGATACGACGCTTGGCGTCGGCGCACTGACCGAAAAGGACCGCAAGGATCTCGATGCTGTTCTGAAGGAAGAGATCGACTGGGTTGCGCTTTCCTTCATCCAGCGTCCGGAAGATCTGGCCGAGGTGCGCAAGGTATCGCGCGGCAAGGTCGGCATCATGTCGAAGATCGAGAAGCCGCAGGCTGTAACGCGCCTCGATGAAATCATCGAGCTTTCCGACGCATTGATGGTCGCGCGTGGCGATCTCGGCGTTGAAGTGCCGCTTGAAAGCGTTCCGGGTATCCAGAAGCAGATTACCCGCAAGGCGCGCCGTGCCGGCAAGCCGGTCGTTGTCGCGACGCAGATGCTGGAATCGATGATTACGGCTCCGGTCCCGACCCGCGCTGAAGTGTCCGACGTTGCAACCGCAGTGTTCGAAGGTGCCGACGCGATTATGCTTTCAGCGGAATCGGCCTCGGGCCAATATCCGGTCGAAGCTGTCGCCACCATGAACCGCATCGCCGAGCAGGTGGAAAAGGAACCGACCTATTCGACCATCATCGATGCACAGCGTGCTGCGCCAGAACCAACGGGTGCCGACGCGATTTCACTTGCTGCACGCCAGATCGCAGAAACGCTGAAGCTTTCGGCTATCGTCACCTATACCGCTTCCGGCACGACCGGCCTGCGTGCCGCCCGCGAGCGTCCGCGTACGCCGATCATTGCCCTGTCGCCGGTCGTCGATACCGCACGCAAACTGTCGCTTGTCTGGGGCTTGCATTGCGTGGTCACTGCTGATGCGCATGATCTTGAAGACATGGTCAACCATGCCTGCGAAATCGTCTTCCACGAGGAGTTCGGCAAGGCAGGAGACCGCGTTATCATTACTGCCGGTGTTCCATTTGGTACGCCCGGTGCAACCAACATGCTGCGCATCGCCTATATAGGTCCGGACGGAAAGTCGGGCATTTAAACTGGAGATATTCCGGCCGTGACGGCCTGCAAATGGCGTTGTTTGCGCTTGCCGCGGCTCATGTACCCAAAAGTACATTCCGCTCCGGTTCTCAAACTCCACCATTTTCGGCTCGCCACAGCCGGAATCTCATCCAGTTATGGCTGACGGCATCTAAAGAAACGCGCTCCTTTGGAGCGCGTTTGTTTTGGTCTGGATGAATTTTGAGAATGTTTCGCGCACAGGTGCGAAGCAGCCCTAAGTCCGCGTATCCGTCAGTTCGTCCGCAAGATCATTGAAGTTCTTCTGAGCGTCGCGCATCATCGGGTAGACGATGAGAGCTTGCTCATAGGCTTTCAGTGCCTGTTCCTTCAGACCACGCAGGCGCAAAATGGCCGCCATGCCTGTCAGGGCGCCATAATGGCGCGGCTCCAGCTCCAGCGTACGATTGATGTCGTACATCGCGTGGGCATAGTCTTTTTGCAGGAAATAGACTGTAGCGCGGCGGTTCCAGGCTTCCGCATATTCCGGGTCGAGTGCGATCGCCTCGTTCAGGAAGTCGATAGCAGAAGGATAGCGGCGCTCGAGCATTGCCGCATTGGCCCATTGCATCAGGAGATCGACTGTTGCGCTGCCTGACTGCGACCACAGCGTATTGATCTGTGAAGCGATACGCCGTGCCTTGGCCTCATCCGTTGTGCGACGAAGATCGGCAAAGAGCTTGTCGAGACGCTCTTCTGGCGTCTGTGCTGCGGCTGATGCGGGCTTGTCGGGGGCAGGTTTCTGTTCGCTGTCGGGGCCGGTCTGAACGGGCGTCAGAGGTGCAATAAGCGGTACTTTGCCGGGCGTCACTTCGGCATAAGCCGATGGCATCGTCGTGCCAAGCGACGCGAGCACAGAAAATGAAATCAGACATGCAAAAACGTCCCGCATGCGCATAGATTTTACCATGCGCAGCGAAACGTCAAATGCAAAATCAGAAATAAGATTAGCCCTGACGAGCCTTGTAGCGCGGGGCAGTCTTATTGATGATGTAAACGCGGCCCTTGCGGCGGACCAGCTGGCAGTCGCGATGACGGGCCTTAAGCGCTTTAAGCGAGTTCTTGATCTTCATGTCAATCACCGGTCTTGTTGGCCCGTTGACGTGCAGATGCCGCGGGGCTTCATAAAAACAGGCGCCCGAGGCGCCAATTGGTTACAGGCACTGTTAGATGCCCGAAGGGTTGGCCGAAATACACAAGGTTTCGGGCAAATGTCAACTCCTGAGCCGCAGATTCAGGGCGCCGGAGCTGAAATTCTTGGCGGGTAGCAAAAGATTCATTGGGAATCGACGGGATTCCCGATGAACATTATTTCCCGCTGGCGTGGATGCGCGTCACATGACCCATCTTGCGGCCCGGACGTGCTTCCTTTTTACCGTAAAGATGCAGCACGGCATTCTTTTCGGAGAGAATCGCTGGAACCTTCTCGACATCGTCGCCGATCAGGTTTTCCATCACGCAATCCGAATGTCGGTCGGTGTTGCCCAAGGGCAATCCGGTGATGGCGCGGATGTGTTGCTCGAACTGTGAAATGGCGCAGGCCGCTTCCGTCCAGTGGCCCGAATTATGGACACGCGGGGCAAATTCGTTTGCCAGCAGCGTGCCGTCCTTCAGGACGAAGAATTCAAGTCCGAGCACGCCGACATAATCAAGCGCGTTCAGAAGCTTCGTAGCGGCCTTGCGGGCTTCTTCCGCCGCGCGCTCGGAAATGGCAGCCGGTACCGTTGAGGTCGCCAGGATGCCGTCCTTGTGCACGTTCTCGGCAATATCGAAAATGGCAACATTGCCTGCCTGGTCGCGCGCTGCGATCACCGAGACTTCGCGCTCGAAATCGATGAAACCTTCGAGGATTGCCGGGGCGCGGTTGATGGCGAGAATTGCCTTGTGGGCTTCGGACTCATCAAGTGATGTCAGGCGGACCTGTCCCTTGCCGTCATAACCGAGACGCCGCGTCTTGAGAATGCCGCGCTCGCCAAGTGCGGCCAGAGCCGCGATCAGGGTTTCTTCGTCGTCCACAAGGCGCCAGGGCGCCGTCGCGATGTCGCTGGAGTTGAGAAACTGCTTTTCCGTAAAGCGATCCTGCGAGACTTCGAGCGCTGCCGGGGGAGGAAAGACCAGAGCGGTTTCGGCAAGTCGATCTGCGGCACTGACGGGCACGTTCTCGAATTCGTAGGTAATGACGTCGGACACTGTAGCAAGTTCTGCAAGCGCGTTCGAATCGTCATAGGCAGCGACGATCTGGCGATTAGCGACCTGTGCTGCCGGGCAATCGGCCTGCGGTTCCAGGATCACGGTTTCAAAGCCGAGACGCGCTGCGGCCATGGCAAGCATTCTGCCAAGTTGTCCGCCGCCGATAATGCCGATGGTTGCACCGGGCTTCAGTACAGAATTTTTCATATCAGGCCTCGTTCGAAGGGCGCTCGGCCACGCTTTCCGTTTGCGCCTTGCGCCACTCGTCGAGGCGGGCGGCCAGCGCTTCGTCATAAAGCGCCAGAACGGCTGCGGCGAGGAGGGCGGCATTGACCGCGCCAGCGCGGCCAATAGCCAGCGTGCCGACAGGAATACCTGCTGGCATTTGCACGATGGAGAGGAGTGAATCCTGGCCTGAAAGTGCCTTGGACTGGACCGGAACACCGAAAACAGGCAGCGGGGTCATGGCAGCGGCCATGCCCGGCAGGTGAGCTGCGCCACCTGCGCCTGCGATGACGACCTTGAACCCTTCCGCCTTGGCGCCTTTGGCAAAGGCAACGAGCCGATCAGGCGTGCGATGCGCGGAAACGATCCGGGCATCGAAGGAAATGCCGAGTGCTTCCAGTGTGTCTGCTGCATGGCGCATGGTCTCCCAGTCGGACTGGCTTCCCATGATGATGGCGACATCGGCAGTAACGCTCATTGATCTTCCTGCTCCGCTTCTTTCATATGCGTTTGGGGATAATGCTAAAATGATAAAGCCGGGCGAACCCCGGCTCTGTCATGGATTATTCTGGACATTCAGGCGATGATGTCGGGGATTACCTGATCTTCCATCTCCTGCAGCTTGTCCTTGATTGCGAGTTTTTTCTTCTTCATGCGCTGGACGCGCAATTGGTCGCAGCCAACCGCTATCATGGCGTTGATGGCAGCATCGAAGTCCGCGTGTTCCTGTTTCAGTCGTGCGACGGCCAATCTGATTTCGGCCTGTTCCTGATCGGACATGCGGTGCCCCGTTCTGTTGAATAATTTTACGGGCCGCGCCAAACCATAAAAAGGTGCGGCGTCAGCCCGTTTCTGGCGAAGCCCTTATCACATTTTTCGCGTCAGGAAAATGCTACCATGACAAAATCGACTTTGCATCAAACTCGTGCCAAACTGTCATGGTTCTGTCATGGATAGCGGCTGTCGAAGGCGACAACAATACAGCGTCCCTGGCAGCCGGGACTGCGTGTTTGGCCCGGAATACAGGAGGTGTGCCGGGCGTTCATGCAGGTTGAATGGCGGGATAGCGGACAAACGGGCAAACGAGGTCCGCGCTGTTCCGTAAATCAGGGAAATCAACCAAAGGAGATCTGATGATGGCTATCGAGTCCCATCTTGCCACGCTCGAAAAGAAGCACGGCGCTCTGGAGCAGGAAATTTCCGAAGCTATAGCGTCACCGGCAATGGACGACCTGCACGTTGCATCTCTCAAGCGCAAGAAGCTTATGCTTAAGGACCAGATCGAAAAACTGAGATCCCAGGTAACACGTCACTAACAGGGAAGCCGCACTTAGAGCGCCGCGCGTCCTTATGGACGCATAAAGGACGCTCTAACCTATTGAATCTACGCATCGCGCTTTCCGAAAGTCGATTCCGATTTTCGGGCCGATGCTGTAGATCGCGGTTCGATAAGGTGTATCAAGCCAAAGACATCGGCTGTTGAAAGGTTCTCGCGAGCCTGAATTACTGCGTCGTGGTTATGATGCCGGATTGTCGTATTGGCGGCTGTGCCACAGCCGCCGAACATATTGATTCAACTATTTAATTGGCTTTATTTATCGGCGTCATTTTCAGCGCCCGTCACCCTTCCGTCTCAGCTCTTGGATCGAGGTTCAGCGCTTCCGGTGTTGCACCACGTTCCGAAGGCATGCTCTTGAACTGGTCCTTCTCTTCTTTCGGAATGGAAGCACGCTTGCGGGAACGGAACAATGCATAGCCGGTGATGGAAATATGGGCGAGCATGGTGATGGCGAAGAGACCGGATGGCCAGAAAATATCCATGGCCACAGCCGCCAGCAACGGTCCGAGCATCGTGCCGAAGCCATAAAGCAACAGAAGCCCGCTCGATACTTTCACAAAGCTTTCCGACGTCGCATGATCGTTCGCGTGAGCGACGGCAACGGGATAAAGCGCATAGGCAAGCGCGCCATAACAGCCGGTCATCGTGATGATGACGGGGCCGCTGGAAGGGGCGACCAGAAAGGCGATAAGGCCGACCAGTGCCGCCAGCGCCGCAACGCTTGCCAGTACGAAACGCCGATCGACCAGATCGGATATGCGTCCGATCGGAATCTGCATCAAGGCGCCTGCTGCGATGGTGACACTGACCATCAAGGCGATTTCGGTGGTCGATATGCCGGATTTCGCGCCGAAGACGGCTCCGAGCGTACCCCAGGCTCCGTTGGCGATGCCGATCAGAATACAACCCACAAAAGCCGCGGGTGAGTTATTATAGAGCGCCTTGAGATCGAGCTGCACTTCCGTCAGCGGCTTGGGGCTGACAGCCGTAGAGATCGCAGTCGGAATGAGAGCCAGACAGAAGAAGATGCCGCTGATCATGAACAGATGATCGGAGTGCACGTCTCCCGCTGCAACCAGCATCTGGCCGGACATGGTCGCCCCATAATTGACCATCATATACATGCCGAAAATCTTGCCGCGCGATTCATTGGTCGCACGCTCATTCAGCCAGCTTTCGATAACCATGAAAGCGCCCGCCATGGAAAAACCGGTGAAGGCGCGCAGGATCACCCAGATCGTCGCATCCACGAAGATGCCGGAAAGCAGGGCGATGATCGCCGCCGATGCGGCAAAGCAGCCGAACGCCCTCACGTGGCCGACGCGACGCACGAGGCGCGGCGCAAACAGACAGCCCGCAACGAAGCCGCCTGCCCATGTCGTGCCGAGCATGCCGAGCGATGCGACCGAAAAGCCTTCGGCGCCGCCGCGCAATGGCAACAGAAGGCCATGAAGGCCCGAAGCGATGAGGAGAAAGGCTGTGCCGCAGAGAAGGGCCAGAACCTGAATGTAAATGCGCAAAATTCTATTCCCGAAATCTGAAACTGGACCGTCAGTACGCAGGTTTATGAGTGGTCGGTGCGATCAATGACTATTGTTCCCAAACGTTTGGTCCGCGATTGGTTCCAGTTCTTTCGCACTGTTATCCATCTTCGTGGGCGACCCAATCCCTATCGAAACAATGCTTCCGCCGCAGCGCGGCTGTCGCCCTTTTTGAGGCGCTCGGTTTTTAGCCGCTCTATCTCGGATTGCAGGAAGGCAATGCGCTGGTCGATCTCGGTGACCGAAAGCAGCGACAGTTCCTCTTCGCTCAGTGCCACGCTGTTGCGCGGCTTCACCACATCCTCATCAAAACCGCTCATAGCCGTCCTCCGTGGTCAATGATGGCTCAGAAAAGATTTAACACCTTGAATCGTCGCATATATATTTGAGAAAATCGATGACGATTTCCCTAACGTGACGTCTTGCATTCGTCTTGAGGCATTTCTGCGACGATGCGTGGGGCAAGAAATCTGAATGGAGTTTGAAGATGATGGCCGACTTGCCTTCCCAGATGACCGCTATTGAAATCTCCGAGCCGGGTGGAGCCCATATGCTTCGCCCCGTTCAGCGATCGGTGCCGGACCCGAAGGAAGGTGAAATTCTGGTGCGTGTGCGTGCTGCCGGGGTCAACCGACCAGATGTTTTGCAGCGACAGGGCCAATATGCGCCGCCGCCTGGCGCGTCGGATATTCCGGGGCTGGAAATTGCCGGTGATATTGTTGCGGTCGGCAGCGGCGTCAAGCGGTTCAAGACCGGGGATCAGATCGTCGCACTGCTGGCTGGCGGCGGCTATGCCGAATATGCGGTCGTGCATGAAACCAATGCGCTGCCGTTGCCTTCCGGCTATGGTTATATCGAAGCGGCAGCGATCCCGGAAACTTTTTTCACTGTCTGGCACAATGTGTTCGAGCGCGGTGGGCTGAAGAAGGGCGAGACTTTTCTGGTTCACGGTGGATCGTCCGGTATAGGCACGACAGCTATCCAGCTTGCAAAAGCTTTTGGCGCGACCGTCATTGCAACTGCGGGTTCAAAAGAGAAATGCGACGCCTGCGTGAAACTCGGGGCTGATCGCGCGATCAATTATCGGGAAGAAGATTTTGTCGAGGTCGTAAAGGATATGACCAAGGGCAAAGGCGTCAATGTGATTCTCGATATGGTTGGCGGTGATTATGTCGACCGCAATTATAAAGTTGCGGCCGAGGATGGTCGCATCGTGCAGATCGCTTTTCTCAATGGTGCGAAAGCCACGGCCAATTTCGCGCTCTTGATGACCAAGCGTCTGACCCATACCGGTTCCACGCTGCGACCGCGACCGGTTGACTTCAAGGCTGGCATCGCACGGGAACTGGAAGCGAAAGTCTGGCCGCTTCTCGCGCAGCGTCGTGTTGCGCCGGTGATGGACATGATCTTTTCGCTGAAAGATGCCTGGCGCGCGCATGAACGCATGGAGGAGGGAAGGCATATTGGCAAGATTGTGCTCGATATCGCCTAACACTACAGTTGCATTCTTCGTGATGCCGGCTGCAAAGAGCGCTTTGTCTGCGTTCCGGTGCTCACGTACTTTTAAGTACGCTCCGCTCCGGTACTCGAAAATCACTCTTTTCACCACGGCCTGACGAATTTGCAACCGTAGTGCTAAGATTCAGAGCCATTCTTGCTCTGGTGAAAAAAAAACGATATATAGGCCGTGATTTCCCGGAAATTGTGGTTTTGCCCACGTCCCGCGCCACCGGAGCGGACGAACAGAAGGATTATATCTAATGGCCACCCAGCTTCTTATGCCGAAGGCAACGGCCGTTTGGCTTGTCGATAATACGGCTCTGTCGTTTGACCAGATTGCCGCTTTCTGCAAGCTGCACCCGCTGGAAGTGAAGGCTATTGCCGACGGTGAAGCTTCGCAGGGCATCAAGGGTCTCGACCCGGTCATTACAGGTCAGATTTCGCGTGAAGAGATCGCGAAGGGCGAGAAGGATCCGTATTATCGTCTAAAGCTTTCCGAACCGAAGGTTCGTGTTCCGGAAGCCAAGCGCAAGGGCCCGCGTTACACGCCGCTTTCCAAGCGTCAGGATCGCCCGAATGCGATTCTCTGGCTGGTTCGCAATCATCCGGAACTGAAGGATGCGCAGGTCTCGCGCCTGATCGGCACGACCAAGTCGACCATCGAGCAGATTCGCAATCGTTCGCACTGGAACTCGGCAAATCTGACGGCGATGGACCCGGTTACGCTCGGCCTCTGCTCGCAGATCGATCTCGACATTGAAGTCGAACGCGCTTCGCGCAATCGTCCGGCAACACCGGAATCGGATAGCACCTTGCTGCCAGCTTCTGCGACCGAGAATTTTGACTATCGTGACGAGCAGCCCGCCGAAGAAGAACTCGATGCGGACAAGGTTTTCGCCAAGCTCTCTTCGCTCAAGAGCTCGACCCAGGACGAAGACGAAGACGAATAGTCGGAAAGCGACATCGCCTTACCGAAATATCAAAAAGCCCGGCTTCATCAGCCGGGCTTTTCTGTTGAATCAGGCGGCTTCCTCATTTTTGGAAAGAGGTGTCGCAGCTATCCAGTCTTTCAAAATCTCTGCATAGCGGCTGGCCGCGTCCTCAAGCGCTTCAGTCGGCAGTTTGTCTGCGGCGTAAAGCACGAAGGGGTCTGTCCAGTCCAGCCCGCAACGATTTGCCGTTGCCCGCAGAGGCGCAAACAAATCGATCATCGGGAACATATTGCGCCCGCCTTCGCGATAAGCCTCGGGAACATTTCCTGCCGTCGCTGCGATCATGAACGGCGTACCTTCGAGCCTTCGCCCTTCCCGGTCGTAAGCAACGTAAAACATGCGGGTCAGCACAGCATCCTGCCATGCCTTCAGAAGCGGGGGCGTGGAATACCATTGAACCGGAAATTGCAGGACAATGCGATCGGCAGACAAAAGACGTTGGGCCTCCTGCTCTCCGTCTTTGAAGAAGTCGATCCCCAGCGGATAAGCGGCCTGCATATCGACGATCTCTACGCCCGGCAGTTTTGCTGCGGCTGCGGCAAGCGTTGCATTGGCTCGTGATTGCGCCAGATCGGGGTGAAAAAGTAAAATCAGCGTCTTGCTCATCGTCGTCTCCTTCAGGGTTGGAAGGACGATGCGGCGAATAGTGAAATTACTCCAATTTATTATCAATATAGTCTATTATTGATTTCATGAATTTACGTTGTCTCGATCTGAATCTTCTGGTCATACTGGATGCCCTTCTGGATGAAGCGCATGTGAGTAGAGCTGCCGATCAGCTTAACCTGACGCAACCAGCCGTATCGAATGCTTTGCAGCGCTGCCGCGCCTTGTTCAACGACCCGCTTCTGGAACGTGGGCAGGGCACGATGAGGCGCACACCGAAAGCGGAAGCGTTGCGGGCTCCGCTCAAGACAATTCTTGCGGGTGTGGTCGATCTGGTTGATCCGCCCGAAGTGCCTCTTGCGTCACTGCGGCAGACGATACGTATCTGCATGGCGGATTATCCGGCCATTTTTGTCATAAGACCGCTGTTGAAGGCACTCGGGTTCGCTGCACCGGGTATCGATATCATCGTCCAACCCTGGCAGGGGCCTGTCGTGGCGCGGGATGCGCTGGTGACAGGAGAAAGCGATCTTGCTCTGTCCGTTTTTCCTGACGCCGATGGAGAACTTCAGCGCAGATTGTTGCTTGAGGAAAATTACGTCATCGCCATGCGCCGGGACCATCCGGCAGCAAAGGCATTTTCGCTGAAGTGCTGGCTCGACCACCCGCATATCCTTGTTTCGGGACGCGGCGACAACAGCAGCCCCGTCGACAGCGCTCTGGCCGAGCGGGGATTGAGCCGCCGGGTCGGCGTGGTTGTGCCCAATTTCGGCATGGTGCCTGAATTGCTGGCCAGCACCGATATGATTGCCATGCTGCCATCGCGCTGTGTGCCAGAGGATATGTCTGCTCTCGTCGCTTTTACGCCGCCTGTCCCCATTGCGGGTTTTCCTTTGCATGTTGCATGGCACAGGCGACGTCAGGAGGATCGGGGGCTGCGATATGTCATTGATCAGCTAATTGCCATCATGACTGAAAAAGAGAGCTGGCCCGACATGTCTGCATGAACAGACTGCCGGACCAGCTCACGCGGTCGTCTTGGGAGTATTGCTGCAATAATCAGTCTTTGAAGGCGTTGTATTCGCTCAATTCCATGAGTCGATAGAAATCGGAGAGCGTCTTGCCGCGTTCAGCCCGGAAGAGGCGACCAGCGTCGCTGGCTTCGACGATACGGTCGGTGCGAAACGTGCGGAACGCGTTGCGCAATTCGCACCAGCCGATAACCGTCCAGACCTTGCCCCAGAACCACAGTCCCAGTGGACGAATATCACGCTCGCTTTCGCGCGATTCCAGATCTCGATAGCGGATATTCAGCACGTTGCCCTGATCGACGGCGCGTTCCACCGCGTCGATGATGCGGCGTTCGTCCATGCTGATGCGGGCCGTAGGCGCATGAATCTGGGTGCTGGTGATACGGGCGCGCTCTTCCTTGGGCAGGACGGCTTCGATCTTGACCAGTGCCTCTTCCGCGCCACGCGCCATGGAAACGCCGCCCCAGGCGCGAATGAGACGCGCTCCGGCGACAAGAGCGACGATTTCATCGCGCGTGAACATGAGCGGCGGCAGTTCGAAACCTTGCCGCAGAATATAGCCGACACCGGCTTCACCATCGATGGGAACGCCTGTCGACTGCAAATCGGAAATGTCACGATAGATAGTGCGTTCGGAGACTTCCAGCCTTTCGGCAAGCTGGCGCGCGGTGACAAGCCTGCCACCGCGCAGGTGCTGAACAATCTGGAAAAGGCGGTCTGCACGGCGCATTCCGTTTTATTCTCCGTTGCAGTACTTGGTGTTGCGCTGTTCCAGATAGCGATCCGGCCAGCCCAAATCCTTGCGCAAATCGTTCGGCAGTCGGCCGATCACCCGCTCGGTGCGGACGAAACGACGGCGTTCGTCATATCTGCGCCTGTATTCCTTCAAAACTGCGATCAATGGTGCGATTGCGAGTGCCATGGTGAAATCTCCCTCATCCTTGGATACGCAGTATCGCACACCCCTCCTGACAGCTATCTGTCAGGAGCGAAGTCCTATTTCATTATCTTCCTAATATTGCGGAGCCGCAACGTCACGCCTTGTAGCGTGGTGCTGCCGTATAGCTGAGGGGCAGGCGCCCGCCATCCGCATAGATGGTCTGGCCTGTTACATAGCTCGCATCCCGCGATGCCAGAAACGACGCGATTGAAGCAATTTCAGAGGCTTGGCCTATACGACCGAGTGGTGTTCGCGACAGAATCCTGTTGCGGGCATCGGCATCTGTGTTCACGGCGGAAAGCATGTCAGTCTCGATGGAGCCGGGACCGATGGCATTGACGCGAATCCCCCAGCGGGCGAGTGCTACTGCCATGGTGCGTGTCAGTTGGTTCAGTCCGCCTTTTGAAACAGAGTAGGCGAGCTGTTCCGGCAAACCAAAAATCGCATTGATCGACGACATGTTGATGATCGTGCCTGGATCGCCGCCCGATTCGACCCGTTCCACCATGCGTTTGGCCACGGCTTGACCGCACAGAAAAGCACCCTTGAGATTGACCCGCATGACGCGGTCAAAGTCCTCTTCCTTCAGGTCGAGAAAATCCGCCTGATGAACGATGCCGGCATTGTTGACGAGAATATCGATCTCTCCGACATTGGTGACGGTAAAAGTCAGGAGATTATGAATGTCGAGCTTGTCGCCCACATCCGCCGCCATGTGTCGCACCGGGCCGAACTGTTCCAGATCCTTGGCTGCGCGCATCGCTGCGGTGGTGTCGATGTCGGACAGCACGACGCTTGCACCGTCCATAAGGAAGCGCTTTGCTATGGCATAGCCGATACCACGGGCAGCGCCGGTGACGATTGCCACCTTGCCTTCTAATTGCATGGTTGATCTCCAATTTGCGCGGAGAGTGGACCGGCGAAAACCGCCGGTCAATAGTCCTGAACCTTACGGTCAGGCGAAGGCGAGGCCGGTGTGACGCTCGCGCAGAACGATGCTGATTTCGTCCAGAATCGCCGGATCGTCGATTGTGGCCGGCATCTTCCATTCTTCTCCGTCGGCAATCTTCTGGATGGTTGAGCGCAGAATTTTGCCGGATCGTGTCTTGGGCAGGCGTTTTACGGTCAGCGCCAGCCGGAAGGCTGCAACCGGTCCGATGACGTCACGCACCATGCTGACACATTCCTTCTCGACCTCTTGCGGGTCGCGGTCGATATTGGATTTAAGCACGAGGAAACCGCATGGCACCTGGCCCTTCATCGGGTCGGAAATGCCAAGCACAGCACATTCGGCAACGTCGGGATGGCTGGAAAGCACCTCCTCCATTGCACCCGTTGACAGACGATGGCCGGCGACATTGATGATATCATCGGTACGGCTCATGATATAGAGATAGCCGTCCTCATCCATATAGCCCGCATCGGCGGTTTTATAGTAACCGGGAAATTCGTTCAGATAGGCTTTGCGGAAACGCTCATCGGCGTTCCAGAGCGTCGGCAGGCAGCCGGGCGGTAGAGGCAACTTGATGAGAATATTGCCGAGCTGGCCGCGTTCGAGCTCATGGCCTTCGTCATCCAGCACGCGGATATCGTAACCCGGAAGACAGACGGCGGGCGAGCCGTATCTGGTTTCCAGAAGACCGAGGCCGAGCGGATTGGCGACCATGGGCCAGCCGCTTTCCGTTTGCCACCAATGGTCGATCACGGGGCAGCCGAGCAGGTTCTCGGCCCAGTGGATCGTATCGGGGTCGGCGCGTTCGCCAGCAAGATAAAGGGCGCGGAACTTTGAAAGGTCGTGGCGGCGTACGAAATTGCCGTCCGCATCATCTTTCTTGATTGCCCGCAATGCGGTCGGTGCGGTGAACATCACCTCGACGCCATGGTCTTCGATGATGCGCCAATATTCGCCCGCATCCGGCGTACCGATGGGCTTGCCCTCGAACAGGATGCTGGTCGCACCATGTAGCAGGGGCGCATAGACGATATAGGAATGGCCGACCACCCAACCCACATCAGAGGCCGCCCACCAGACCTGTCCGGGCTCCACACCGAAAACATGCCTCATCGACCAGACGAGCGCTACCATATGCCCGCCATTGTCGCGCACGACGCCCTTCGGCTCACCGGTCGTGCCGGATGTGTAAAGCACGTATAGCGGATCGGTTGCATGGACCGGCGTGCATGGGACGTGACGACCGCGCGCCGCTTCGACAGCCTCGCGATAGTCGATGTCACGCCCTGCCACCGGCTCGTGCCGATGCTGCTCGCGCTGCAATATGATGCAGTTGCGGACCTTGTGGCTCGCAAGCGCAATCGCCTTGTCGAGCATAGCCTGATAGGGTACGACGCGGGTTGGTTCGATACCGCAGGAACCGGCGATGATCATCACAGGCTTGGCATCGTCGATACGAGTTGCGAGTTCATGGGCGGCAAATCCGCCGAAAACGACGGAGTGGACGGCGCCGATACGGGCCGATGCGAGCATGGCGACGGCTGCTTCCGGTACCATCGGCATATAGATGAGAACGCGGTCGCCCTCCGACACACCATTGTCGAGCATGACGGCAGAAAGTGCCTCTACTTCTTCCAGCAGTTCGCGATAGGTGAATTTGCGCACGCTGCCGGTGACCGGGCTTTCATAGATGAGCGCAACCTGTTCGCCACGTCCATTGGCGACATGGCGGTCGAGCGCGTTATAGCAGGTGTTGCACTCGGCACCCTTGAACCAGCGGCCATAAACACCTTCGTCGCCCGCAAAAACCTGGTCCCATGGCTTGAACCAGTCGATTGCCTGCGCCGCTTCCGCCCAGAAGCGTTCAGGATCGGTCTGCCATGCGGCATAGGTTTCGGCATATTTCGAAGTCATGCTCTTCCTCCCAGAAGCACGCGCAACGCCACCCGTCGGGCGGTTGTCGCTTCCTGATTAGTCTGCTGACGAAAGCGCAAGATCGACCTGTTCCGGTCCATCTCCTCCATACGCTTTCATCACCTCCACATGCAGTTTACGCCGCTGGACGGCGACCCGTCCATGAAACTTAAGATGAAGATCAAGCTTTGCCAAAAACGACCGTGTAAACGGCTTTGTCTGACGCAGGCGTCTTGCAGCGATGGCCCGTCTGCGCCACAAGGAGGCAGAGAGGTGAGTTGTGACCAAAATCCTGCCTGTGCTGCTTGTTCTTCTGATGGGACTGCACATCATCAAACCGCTTGGCCTGCCGGGACTGAAGCGGCGCGGTGATTTCTGGAAGATTGCAGCCATTGCCATATTGATCATGGCATTGGCAGTGGGGGTCCACCTGCACGAGGGCTGACGAAAAGCCGGCTGAAATGGCCGGGCTCTTGTTTTTCAAGGCAAGTCAGGCCGCCTTTTCGAGATCTTTTTTCCAGCCGCCGGTTGCAGCCAGACCGTTCATCTTTGCCCGATGTGCGAAAGCGCGCTGACCGGCAGCGATATTTTCATCCTTGCCGCCCCAGGCTTCCAGCGCTGCTGCTTGCAGGGCACGGCCATAGGAGAAAGTCATTTTCCACGGCATGTCGAAGCCTGCATTCATCGCGGAAAGATGGGCTGTCGCTTCCTCGCCGGTCTGGCCTCCGGAAAGGAAGGCGATGCCGGGCACCGCTGCCGGGACCGTATTGCGGAAGCAGCGAACGGTTTTCTCTGCCACTTCCTCGATGGAAGCCTTGCGGGCGTTCTTGCCGTCAATGATCATGTTTGGCTTCAGGATCATGCCTTCCAGCCTGACGCGGGCATCGTAGAGTTCGGTAAAGACGGTTTTCAGAACCCATTCCGTCACTTCGTAACAACGGTCGATTGTGTGATTGCCCGGCTTGCCGTCCATCAACACTTCCGGCTCGACGATGGGGACGATGTTCGCCTCCTGGCAAAGCGCTGCATAGCGGGCGAGCGCTTGGGCATTCTGTTTCACCGCGCCCCATGTGGGCAGGCCATCCGAAATGGAAATCACCGCACGCCATTTGGCGAAACGTGCACCAAGCGCGTGATAGTCATTGAGCCGTTCGCGCAGACCGTCCAGCCCCTCCGTGATTGTTTCACCTTCAAAGCCTGCTAGCGGCTTTGCGCCCGCATCGACCTTGATGCCGGGAATGGCTCCTGCCTTGCGGATGATTTCAACAAGCGATGTACCATCCTTGGCCTTCTGCCTTATTGTTTCATCATAGAGAATGACGCCCGAAATATAGTTCTTCATCGCGTCGTCCGAGCGGAACAGCATTTCGCGATAGTCGCGGCGCGTTTCCTCCGTCGAGGCGAGGGGGATGGCGTCAAAGCGCTTCTTGATGGTGCCCGAGCTTTCGTCGGCGGCGAGGATACCTTTGCCCGTTGCCACCAGTGCAATCGCAATATCTTCAAGACGTTCGGTCATTCGCAATGCTCCTTCTGTCAGAGATTTTGGGAGTGTTGGTTAAAACTATGGCGAGCGCAAGTCGTTGAAACGTTTGAAATATTTTTCAAACGGTTTAGGTGAGGTAAGTTTTCTTAAGGGCTGTCGGATTGGCTATCGCAGTTTTTGTCGAAACCCGTTTTGATATCCGCGTCTCAAACCCCATGTAAGAAACCAGTGAGAAAACCAGCCTGTTTTCCATTGTCCAGATTTGAGGAGGAGATATGCGACGCGCTCTTTTGAGCCTGCCGATCGTTCTGGCTGCATCAATGGTTGCCCTTCCGTTGCTGAAAGCTTCGGCTGAGAGCATCAATGCCGGTGGCAGGCAAGCCGAAGCCGATGCTCCGTTTACGGTAATATCGGTTGCCGAATTCAATACGCCCTGGGCTATTGCCTTTTTGCCGGATGGCAGACTTCTACTCACCGAAAAGAGCGGCAAGATTTTCATCGTCACGCAATCAGGCGACAAAATTGCCGTTGGTGGTGTGCCGGAAGTCGCTTTTGGCGGCCAGAACGGCCTTCTTGATATTACGCCGGCTCCGGATTTCGAAAAGAGCAAGGCAGTCTATTTCTCCTATAACGAACCGGCGCAGAATGGCAGCAGCGTCGTTCTGGCACGCGCGGTTCTGGAGGAAGGAGACGGCAAGGCAGCGTTGAAGGATAGGACCACAATCTGGAAACAGGATGTGGCGGCTCGTGGCGGTCAACCGGGCGGCATTATTGCGTTTGCGCCCGATGGCAAGCATCTGTTCTTTTCGGTGGGCGACCGCATGTTGCCTGCAACCGCGCAGGACGATGCAGCGCCCATGGGGAAAATTCTCCGTATGAATCTGGATGGTTCCGCGCCCAAGGATAATCCACATGCTGACGCGGAAGGTGTGCGGGCACTGACCTGGTCGACTGGTCATCGCAACCCGTATGGGCTGGCCTTCGGTCCCGATGGAAAACTGTGGGAGCATGAGATGGGGCCGCGCGGCGGCGACGAGTTCAACCTCATCAAGCCCGGTCTCAATTATGGCTGGCCCGTTGTCTCGAATGGCGACAATTATAGCGGCAGGCCCATCCCGCGCCATAGTACACGTCCCGAATTCGAGCCGCCAATGGTGTATTGGACGCCGGTTATCGCTCCAGCCGGGCTTGCCTTTTACGAGGGAGACATGTTCCCCGAATGGCGTGGTTCGGCTTTGATAGGAGGGCTTTCGGTCATGTCGCTGGTGCGTGTCGTGATCGACAAGGACGGCAAGGCGGACGAAGCCGAGCGCTTTGAAATGGAAAACCGTATCCGCGATGTGGCTTTCGACCCCGACGGGGCCATCTGGCTGATCGAGGACGACAATCCGGGGCGGCTTTTGAAACTGACACCCAAAAAATAAGCCCGGTATCAACCGGGCTTATGGGAACATGATTTATCGCATTACTTCTTCAGCACATCGACGCCGGGGAGAGGCTTGCCTTCCATCCATTCGAGGAAGGCGCCGCCTGCGGTCGAGATATAGGTGAAATCGTCGGCAACGCCGGCATGATTGAGCGCGGCAACCGTATCGCCGCCGCCGCCGACCGAAACCAGCTTGCCTGCCTTGGTGCGGGCTGCGACATGCTTTGCGGTCTTGACCGTCGCAGTATCAAACGGGCGCAGTTCAAACGCGCCGAGCGGACCGTTCCAGACGAGCGTTGCTGCATCGTCGATGGCCGAAGCGATAAGGTCAGTTGAAAGTGCGCCCGCATCGAGAATCATGCCGTCGCTTGGTACGGCATCTACACCATAGGTCTTGTTCGGCGTGTCGGCTGCAAAGTGCCAGCCCACGACAGCATCGACAGGCAGGATGATTGCACATTTTGTGATTTCAGCCTTGGCCATGATTTCGCGGGCGGTGTGGGCCAGTTCGTGCTCGCAGAGCGACTTGCCGACATCATGTCCCTGTGCAGCCAGGAAAGTATTGGCCATGCCGCCGCCGATGACGAGTGCATCGACCTTTTCGATCAGGTTCGACAGGAGGTCGAGCTTGGTCGAAACCTTGGCGCCGCCGACGATGGCCACTACCGGGCGAGCCGGATCGCCGAGACCCTTTTCGAGCGCTTCAAGTTCGGCCTGCATGGCGCGACCAGCATAGGCGGGCAGGACGTGTGCCAGGCCTTCCGTCGAGGCATGGGCGCGGTGGGCAGCCGAAAACGCGTCGTTCACGTAGAGATCGCCATTGGCGGCCAGAGCCGCGACGAATTCCGGATCGTTCTTTTCCTCGCCCTTGTGGAAACGGGTGTTTTCCAGAAGCAGGACATCGCCGTCCTTCAGCGCATCGACGGCAGCCTTGGCCTTGTCGCCGATGCAGTCTTCTGCGAAGTGCACACCGTGTCCCAGCACCTTGGCGAGGGGCTTCACAACATGCTTGAGCGAATTCTCGTCCGAAGCAACGCCTTTGGGGCGACCGAAATGGGCGAGGAGAATGACCTTTGCACCCTTCTTGGAAAGTTCGGCAATGGTCGGAACGATGCGTTCGATACGGGTCAGGTCGGTGACTTCGCCGTTCGCCATTGGCACGTTGAGGTCGACGCGGACCAGTACGCGCTTGGATTTGACGTCGGCATCGTCGAGAGTGCGGAAACTCATGATCGTTCTCCCAGAACTGTCTTTCAGGAGCCGGAGGAGCAGGGATTGCTCAAACAGGCAGGCGCCGGAAAAGGGTTGGATAGTCGGTAACAAGCCCGTCCTCGTCAACGGGCAATTCGGCGGTGAAGGTGCGGTCGGCTGCCTCGTAGCGGTAGCGCCTGCCTTCCTCGATACAGGTATAGCGCTGCTGGTCGCGCAGCGGACGGAAACTGTCAAACGGTACGTAAAGCATGTCGAGCTGAACGGTGCCGCTTTCCGGTGTGAGACCAAGGCGGCGGATCGGCAAGGTGTTGGTGAAAGGCGTTCCTGCCAGATCGATATCGATACAGCCGTCGAACTCGGGTAATGCATCGCCCGCCATCGTGTTCCAGCGGCCGTCGCCGTCGGAAACAAGCTCCAGCCGATGGCCGGATGTGGTTTCGATCAGGAAATGGAGGACATGCCAGGCACTGTTACAGTTGATGCTGTAGCGCACGCCATAAGGATTTCCGCCGCGTTCTCCGATCACCACGCTTTCGGCGCGGATCGAGCGGCCGGTGGGCCCGATATCGAGATGTTCGAGCCCTTCTCCTTCCAGCGGACGCCAGCGCGCGACGGTGGGGAGAAGGGCGCGAAACATGATCGGAGGCTTAGATCAGCTTGCCGAAGGCGACAGCGGTGTCGCCCATGCGGCTCGAGAAGCCCCACTCATTGTCGTACCACGACAGGATGCGCACCATGGTGCCTTCCATAACCTTGGTCTGGTCCGTGTGGAAGACCGAGGAATGGGAATCATGGTTGAAGTCGTGCGAGACAAGCTTCTCGTCGGTGTAGCCGAGGATGCCCTTGAGGCGGCCATTGGCGGCTGCACGGATCGCGTTGTTGACTTCATCGACAGTCGTTTCGCGCTTGGCGATGAAGGTCAGGTCCACGACCGAGACGTTCGGGGTCGGAACGCGGATGGCAACGCCGTCCAGCTTGCCCTTCAGTTCAGGCAGAACGAGGCCGACAGCCTTGGCCGCACCCGTCGAGGTCGGGATCATGGAAAGGGCTGCTGCGCGTGCGCGGTAGAGATCCTTGTGCATGGTGTCCAGCGTTGGCTGGTCGCCTGTGTAGGAATGGATCGTGGTCATGAAGCCCTTTTCGATGCCGATAGCATCGTTGAGAACCTGAGCCACCGGCGCAAGGCAGTTGGTGGTGCACGAAGCGTTCGAAATGACCAGATGGTCCTTGGTCAGCTTGTCGTGGTTGACGCCATAGACCACCGTAAGGTCAGCACCGTCGGCAGGAGCCGAAACGATGACGCGCTTTGCACCAGCCTCAAGATGAAGCGCTGCCTTGTCGCGCGACGTGAAGATGCCAGTGCATTCCAGAGCGATGTCGACGCCTTCTTCCTTCCACGGCAGTTCAGCCGGATTGCGGACGGCGTGAACCTTGATCGGGCCGTAGCCGACGTCGATGGTGTCGCCTGCAACCTTTACTTCCTTGGGGAAACGGCCATGAACGCTGTCATAACGCAGAAGATGCGCGTTGGTTTCCACCGGGCCAAGGTCGTTGATGGCGACGACCTGAATATCGGTGCGGCCCGACTCAACGATGGCGCGAAGGATGTTGCGGCCGATGCGGCCAAAACCGTTAATTGCGACGCGAACTGCCATTTTCTCTTAATCTCCCGGTAGGGTACTGCACATGCAGTGCTTCAAAAGTCCATTGGAACGTACAAATCGAACAGGATTCGTCCGACCGAACTGGAATGGAAACTCAAACGCCGGCGTTTTTGCGACGCCGGCGTTCCTTTAAATCATGCGGCGTTGAGCTTCTTCTCCGCAGCTTCGGCGGCATGTTCTGCCGTGATGCCGAAATGCTTGTAGAGATCGTTGATCTCGCCTGATGCGCCGAAGCCCTTCATGCCGATGAATATGCCGTTTTCGCCGATGAAGCGTTCCCAGCCGAGCGAGATTGCCGCTTCGATGGCCACCTTGACCGGTGCATCGCCGATGGTTGCCGTCTTGTAAGCGTCGCTCTGCTGTTCGAAAAGCTCGAAGCAAGGAACGGAAACGACACGGGTGGCAATGCCCTTGCCTTCCAGCAGGTCGCGGGCCTTGAGCGCGATTTCCACTTCCGAGCCGGTCGCGAAGATCGTCACTTTGGCATCCTTGCTTGCCGCAGCAAGTTCATAGGCGCCGAAAGCGGACAAGTTTTCATCGCGATGTTCGGTGCGGACCGTCGGCAGGTTCTGGCGGGTCAGAGCCATCGTCGACGGCGTCTTCTTCGATTGCAGGGCAATCTGCCAGCATTCAGCCGCTTCGACAGCGTCGGCAGGGCGGAACACATTGTGGTTCGGAATGGCGCGCAAGGCGGCAAGCTGCTCGACCGGCTGGTGGGTCGGGCCATCTTCACCAAGACCGATGGAGTCGTGCGTCATGACGTAAACGACGCGGATGCCCATCAGCGAGGAAAGACGCATGGCCGGGCGGCAATAATCCGAGAAGGTCAGGAAAGTGCCGCCGTAAGGGATCAGACCGCCATGCAGCGTCATGCCGTTCATGGCTGCTGCCATGCCGTGTTCACGGATACCGTAATGGACGTAACGCTGGCCGTAATCTTCCGGCGTTATGGCCTTGGTCTGGCTCGTCTTGGTGTTGTTGGAGCCGGTGAGGTCAGCGGAACCGCCGATAGTTTCCGGCACGACACCGTTGATGACTTCCAGAGCCATTTCCGAAGACTTGCGGGTTGCGACCTTCGGCTTGTCGGCGGAAAGCTTCTTCTTGTATTCGATGATGGTTGCATCGAAGTTCGAAGGCAGGTCGCCACGCATCCGGCGCTCGAATTCGGCGCGGGTTTCCGCGTCGGCAGCAGCAAAGCGCTTTTCCCATTCCTGACGCTTCTTGGCGGCATTGAGACCTGCCACGCGCCAACCGTCCAGCACTTCTGCCGGAACGACGAAAGGTTCCGCGCTCCAGCCGAGCGCCTTGCGGGTTGCAGCGATTTCTTCGGCACCGAGCGGCGAGCCGTGCACCTTGTTGGTGCCGGCCTTGTTCGGTGCGCCGAAGCCGATGGTCGTCTTGCAGGCAATCAGCGTCGGGCGGTCTGAAACCCTGGCCAGTTCGATAGCTTTGGCAATCGCATCCTGGTCATGACCGTCGACAGCCATGGTGTTCCAGCCGGAAGCGGCGAAACGGGCAGGCTGGTCGGTATTGTCGGAAAGCGTGACCGGGCCGTCGATCGAGATGTTGTTGTCATCCCAGAACACGATCAGCTTGTTCAGCTTCAGATGACCGGCAAGCGCGATGGCTTCCTGGCTGATACCTTCCATGAGGCAGCCGTCACCGACAATTGCATAGGTGTAATGGTTGACGAGGCTGTCGCCGAACTGTGCATTGAGGATGCGTTCGGAAAGCGCCATGCCAACCGCATTGGCAATGCCCTGTCCGAGCGGACCGGTCGTCGTTTCGATACCGGCGGCGTGACCGTATTCCGGGTGGCCTGCCGTGCGCGAACCGAGCTGACGGAAATTCTTGATCTCGTCGATGGTGATGTCTTCGTAGCCCGAAAGATAGAGCAGCGAATAAAGCAGCATCGAGCCGTGACCTGCAGAAAGCACGAAACGGTCGCGATCCGGCCAATGCGGGTTCTGCGGGTCGTGCGAGAGGAAACGGGAATAAAGCGTCGTCGCTATATCGGCTGCACCCATCGGCAGGCCGGGATGGCCCGAATTGGCTTTCTCGACCGCGTCCATAGAGAGGAAGCGGATTGCGTTGGCCATCTGGTTTTGTTTGTCGGAATTGGTCATGGTCTCAGCCGTCTTTCCTTGGGAGGGGTTAACGGGGTTGCGGCGATGCCTTTGCCTGAGCACGATCCGTATCCAAAACGGCGTCATGCGTTTCGGGATCACGCTCCAGAAGGCACCGGGACACATAGCACCTGCGTATAAGGAGTCAATAAACCGATGAGTTTTGGGCAATAAACTGTCCGCGACTAATCGATTGAGTTGTGTGGAAAGCTGTAGAACAATCACCGAAAAGCCGTTTTTGCACCGATAACGGTGCATGAACGTTCACATAAGCCCCTCATTTGTTGCTTATCTGACGGGCGATTATTACAATCTTTTCAAAGATGCCCGTCCCGCAGGCGCGATTCGATACCCAGGTTTGGCCCGCGAATTGGCCCAAGAATTGGCATTGGAAAGGATATGGATGGCACCCGAAACGACCCTCAGGCAAGTCTTGGAACGGCTGGAAAAGGCACTCAATACGCTTGAACAAGCGGTCGATCTGCGGCTGGACAAGGAAGGCGATTTCGCCGAGGCCGAGGAGGAGGTGCAGCGTATGAATGCGGATCGCAGCCGTCTCGCCCAGGAACTCGATCAGTCGGAAGCACGTGCCGAGCGGCTGGAAGCTGCAAACCGCGAAGTTTCGCGCCGCCTTGTGACAGCGATGGAGACAATCCGCGCCGTTCTGGACCGATAGGAGGCTATCATAGCGACAGTAACCGTTACCATCGATGGCAAGGCCTATCGTATGGCCTGTGACGAAGGGCAGGAAGAGCACCTGTCCGGGCTTGCCGACCGTTTCGACCAATATGTCACGCATCTCAAAACCTCCTTCGGGGAAATCGGTGATCTGCGCCTGACCGTCATGGCCGGGATCATGGTCATGGACGAGATGGCCGAGATGCAGAAGCGCATCAACGGTCTGGAGAGCGAAGTCGAAACGCTCCGCCGTGCACGCGATGAAGCGCTTGGTCGCGCCGATAGCAACGATGCCGCCCTGACCGGCATGCTGTCGGATGTGGCATCGCGCATCGAGCAGGTGGCTTCACGCATTGCACCGAGAAGCAGCTAATCCTGTTTTGGATTTTTCTGAAAAGTTTTCCTGTTGAGCCGGTGCAAGCCACTGGTGTTCCTGTTGGGCAGGTACTATATTGGCTCTTGGCGAACTGCGCTTCCCGACAGGTGTAACAGCATCCCCGGGGCCTTATTGATCTCTAAGGGAGCTGTCCCTGTGAAGGCTTGCGGGCTTTCGCATATGGCGCCCACCTACTTTGTAGGTTCCCGGGATCAATCACTACCATCGGTCGTCGTGGTCGCCACTTTCTTTGTTCAGGCTTTCGCAGGATAGTTAAGAGCTTGATCTGGCGGACAATTTGTTCGTAAACATGCGTGAATCTCAACAGTTCGCGCTTTTTTATGACTTCTCCCCAATCAGCACTACCCGATTCATCTGAAAGACTGGCCGTCGCGATACCCATCGCATTCATCTACGGTCTTCTGCTTTATATCATGATCTGGTCGCGCCACTATGTGAATGCGATGCCCGTCATTGCCGGGCTGATGCTGCTGCCGATGGCTGTCGCCAGTCTTGCTTCCAGCCTTTCCGACCCGCGTGCCCAAAAGAGCCTGTGGCGGCATGTCCGTATGGGATGGGCCATCATCGCCGGGCTTGTCGTCACCAGTATGATCCTTTTCCATGAAGCCGGGATTTGCGTGGTCATGGCCGCTCCATTCTTCATGGTGTTTTCGGCACTCGGTTCGGCTGTGACCTTGTGGATCATCCGGCAGTTTCGCTCGCGTCGCACAACGACGCTGGTGATCGCGCTGCCGCTACTTGTTCTGCCAGCCGAACTTCAAATGTCCTACAACCCCCATGATGGTGCTGTGACGACGGTGGTCGAGATCGCGGCGGCGCCGGAAGTCGTCTGGCAGCAAACGGTTGAAATCCGCAATGTGCGCCCCGACGAGCTGTCGTGGACATTCAGCCATGGTATAATTGGCGTGCCGCAGCCGGTGGACGCAAGGCTGAACGGCACAGGCATCGGCGCGGTGCGCGACTTGCAGTGGACACATGGTGTCAACTTTCAGGAAATCGTGACCCAGTGGGAGGAAAACCGGCTTCTGGCGTGGGATTTCCGCTTCGGTCCGGGTTCCATACCGCCCGAGGTTGAAGCGCATATCAAGGTCGACAGCTCCTATCTGAAGCTTGCGCAAGGGGATTATCGTCTCGAACCGCTGGCGAACGGCCATACGCGTCTCACACTGACAACCCGTTATCAGATCGCAACTCCGATCGATTTCTACTGTGATCTGTGGGGCAGACTGTTCCTGAACGACTTCCACGGCGTCGTTTTGAAGGTCATTCGCGACCGTTCAGAGAAGATCGCGCAAAGGGCGGGCGGGATCACTTGACGGATCGGCTCAATGCGGTTCCACTGCATGATGAAACATGGCAGTAGGGAGTGGCTTGGAATGACGGCGACGGAGCGTAGCCCCGGTCTGGAAAAGCAGGAGCTTAGGCGCAAGATTCTGGCAGTTCGCGATGCGCTTGATCCCCGCTTTCATTATGAGGCTTCCCTGGCTGCAGCCAAAAAGGGTGAAACCGCGATCGACGTTCCCAAAGGTACGCTGATCGCAGGCTACTGGCCGATCCGTTCCGAAATCGACCCGCGCCCGCTGTTGTCGGCCCTTCGTGCCAAAGGCGCGCGGCTCTGCCTCCCGGTTGTTCTGGACAAGGAAACGATTGCCTTTCGCGAATATCTGCCCGATGCCCGATTGCGTCAGACGGGTTTCGGCACGATGGGCCCCGGAGAAGATGCACCACTGGTTGACCCAGCGATCATGCTGATGCCGCTTGCGGGCTTTGACCGGCGCGGACATCGGCTTGGCTACGGTGCGGGACATTACGACCGCGCGCTGGCGCGTTTCACGGAGCGCGGCCTGCAGCCGCTTCTGATCGGCATGGCCTTTGACTGCCAGGAGGTCGAGCGTGTGCCCGATGAGCCGCACGATATTGCGCTCGATCAGATCCTGACCGAGAGCGGCTTGCGTTCGCTTGGCGCAGGTTTATAAGGCAGTCTCATGAGATTGCTTTTTCTTGGTGATATGGTGGGCCGGTCGGGCCGTACCGCAGTTTATGAAAAGCTGCCGGGGCTGATTTCCGATCTGAAGCTGGACTTCGTCATCGTCAACGGCGAAAACGCCGCGGGCGGTTTTGGCATTACGGAAGAGATTTTTCACGATACCATTCGTGCGGGTGCCGACGTCGTCACGACGGGCAACCACGTGTGGGATCAGCGCGAGGCTTTGGATTTCTCCAGGCGCGAGGATCGCTTTTTGCGCCCGGCAAATTTCCCGAAAGGGACGGCCGGAAAAGGCGAGGGGCTTTATATCGCCAAGAACGGCGCCCGCGTTCTGGTTTCGAACGTCATGGGCCGGGTGTTCATGCATCCCGATCTCAACGATCCGTTTATCGCGGCCGAAAAAATTCTGGAAGCCTGTCCGCTCGGCGAGCAAGCCGACGCGGTCTTTTTCGACTTCCATGCCGAAGCGACAAGTGAAAAGCAGTGTTTCGGTCACTTCGTTGATGGCCGCGCCAGCGCCGTTGTTGGAACGCATACGCATGTGCCGACGGCAGACTGCCAGATACTGCGCAACGGCACAGCCTATATGTCCGATGCAGGCATGTGCGGCGATTACGATTCCTCGCTCGGCATGGACAAGGAAGAGCCACTCAACCGTTTCCTGTCGAAGGTGCCGAAAGGGCGCTTTGAGGCAGCCAACGGCCCTGCAACCATCTGCGGTGTGGGTATAGAGATTTCAGACCGTACGGGGCTTGCCGAAAAGATTGCTCCCTTGCGCATCGGTGCGCATCTGGAAGAAACCATTCCGGCATTCTGGCGATAACGTCTTATTTTACTCTGAAGTATGATGTTATCTATAACCTGCTCGCTATCATAGGCCAGCCTGTTTCAGCCAGTTGAACAGACCTTGCGAGTTCTTATCTCCTTGCAACGAGTTTTTTTGCAAGGGGACGCAGTTTAATGGATTTTTTCACTGAGTATCTGGGGTTTCTTTCAACCCCCGCCGGTTGGGCGGCGCTGGTTACGCTGGTGACGATGGAAATCGTCCTCGGTATCGACAACCTGATCTTTATCTCGATCCTGACCAACAAGCTGCCCGCTTCGCAGCAGGCTCGCGCACGCCGTATCGGTATCGGTGCGGCGCTCATTCTGCGTCTGGCGCTCCTTTTCACCATTTCGATCATCGTCCAGCTCAAGGACCCAATCTTCGAGGCGTTCGGCCACGGCTTCTCCTGGCGTGACATCATCCTGATTGCTGGTGGACTGTTTCTTGTCTGGAAGGCGACCAAGGAAATCCACCACACGGTTGATCCCGATGACGGCAAGGAGAATATCGGCGGCAAAGTGGCCCAGCTCACCATGAGCGCCGCCATTGTTCAGATCCTTATCCTCGATCTGGTTTTCTCGGTCGACTCGATCATCACCGCCGTCGGCATGACCGACGAGATCGCCATCATGGTGATCGCCGTGGTCGCAGCCGTTACCGTCATGCTGCTTGCAGCCGATCCGTTGTCGCGGTTCATCGCGGCGAACCCGACCATCGTCATGCTGGCGCTGGGCTTCCTGCTGATGATCGGTATGACGTTGATTGCCGATGGTTTCGGCTTCCATGTGCCGAAGGGCTATATCTACGCTGCTATGGGCTTCTCGGCGCTGGTTGAGGCGCTCAACATGCTGGTACGGCGAAAGCGCAAGAACCAGCAATAAAAGGCGGTATGCAAGGAGGCCACCCGTCTCATCCCGAGACGGGTGGCCTTGTTATTTTAACGCCGTGAAACTGGTCTGCCGTGGCAATTCTTGTACAGAGGTCCGACCATTCGCACCGCTCGCAGGCTTTGCGCAATGCGCCTTTTGCAAAAGCGTTGCGCATTACGACAAGGCGCTCCGTGTCGAGTTCAAAAGCCTTCTGCGTAGAGAGCGTCTGGCCGAAAAGTTCCCCCACGGCCTCCAATGCCAGCCGGTCACGCTCACGGATGCTCGCTTCGTAACAATGGCAATCGCCCCCGCAGAGCAGGGGCGCGCATATGTCGTCCGGGCCATCGACCAGAAGGATATCTTCCCCTTCGCTCAACCGCCCGGCAATCCTGTCGTAGTTTTCGACGAAAGCCGGGCTGTAGCCTTTGCCGACATAAGTCAGCATGCAAAGGAGATGATGGCCGCGCAGGCGTACTGTCACCTGGCCGTCACCTGGGCGATCAGGCTTTGCCGTCGCGGGCGATAGCCTTGAGGATCGCAGCACCAAGGGCCGACTTGATGAGGGCACCGGCGAGGAATGGTGTTACGCCGAAGGCAACTGCTTTCTCGACACCGATGATGCTGGACAGCCAGACCGCACCAAGAGCGAGGCAGATCACGTTGGCAGCAAGGAACGAGACGAAGGCGAGGCCGACGCGGTTACCGTTCCAGCCACGTTCGGCCAGGTAGCCAGTCAGGGCGGCGATAATCGGGAAAGATACGAGATAGCCTGCGGTCGGGCCTGCAAAATGCGGAAGACCACCGGCACCGCCTGCAAGAACCGGAAGGCCGAGCATGGCTTCGCCGAGCCAGGCCAGAACAGTGGCCATGCCGAGACGCCAGCCATAGAGCGCACCGATCAGCGGAACGATCAGGGTCTGCAGCGTGATCGGAACCGGAATCATCGGAACTTCAATCTGCGACGAGATGGCGAGAACCAGCGTGCCAAAGGCGACGGCGGCAAGGCGCATCGCAGGGGAACGGGATTCCAGATTGAGCGGGCTGAAGGATGGACGCGTCTGCGTGATGGTCGTCATGGCTTCCTCAAATTATAGATAAAATTGAAATTCGATCTATATCTTCTTAGCGTCCCCGACGATAAACGCAAGAGGTGGTGCAACCTGAACGGCATGTTGCTGTGGGTGTCACGCGCAGGAGGCCAATCCCGCAGCTTGGAATGCACGTGAATATTGAGAGCAATGAAAACAGGAGCGGTGCGTTTGCGATGGCGTCAGCCGACAATCGCAAACGAATCGCGCGTCTTGCCCGATGCTGTCTTGACCGGGCGATGTCCAATCCATTGCACATGCCGGGCGAGAATCGTAACCGCGCTTTCGACATCGTTCTGACGCAGCGCCCGCAATATGGCGCGATGATCGTGATCAGTGCGGGTTTCCCATTCCGAGCGCCATGTCGCGAAGAGAAACCGGGCGCTGGCAGCGTGGAGATCGTCGATGGCTGCAAGCAGACGCGGCATGTTGCATGGTTCGAGTATGAGCCGATGGAAGCGGCGGTTGGCGTCTTCCCAGCTTCTGACATCGCGTGATTTGTCGCCTTCCAGTGTGGCCTGTTCGGCGGCATCGAGCGTTGCTTGCGTGATGTGCGGTGCGGCATGGCGCAGCGCCAGCACTTCCAAAGCGGCCCGCATCTCCGCCACTTCCTTGATCTCGCCGATGTCGAACGACGCAACCCGCACGCCCCGACGTGGTTCTGACACGGCAAGTCCCTGAGCCTCCAGCCGCCGGAAGGCTTCGCGGACCGGCACATGGCTGGTCTCGAATTCTTCGGCAATGTGATCCTGTCGCAGTTTCGCGCCGGGCTCGATTTCGCCCGCGATAATGCGGTCGGCGAGAATGCGGCTGATACGGGCTGCGATGGTTTCGCTTGGGGTGTTCTGGGCGGGCTGAATCATGAATTTATAGATAATCTGCTTTGCCTGACGGGTCGAGCGATATTGCTTTTATTGACAGAGAATCGATGTTGGCGGCGCTTTTGCTGGACGAATGGGCCTGAATTCCTTATAACGCCGCCATTCTGCACGGAAAGCACTGTGGCCCGCTTGCGGCCCTTCTCTGCTTGATCTCTGTTTCATGCGTGACGCTTTCTCCGTGCACAGCATTTTAAACAGAACAGGGGTGCCATGGCCGGCCATTCACAGTTTAAGAATATCATGCACCGCAAGGGCCGTCAGGATGCGGTGCGGTCGAAAATGTTTTCCAAGCTCGGGCGCGAAATCACCGTTGCGGCCAGGCAGGGTCTGCCTGATCCGACGATGAACCCGCGTCTGCGTCTGGCAATCCAGAACGCCAAGGCGCAGTCCATGCCGAAGGACAATATCGAGCGCGCCATCAAGAAGGCCGCAGGTAATGACGGCGAGAACTATGACGAAGTGCGTTATGAGGGCCGTGGCCCCGGTGGCGTATCGGTCATCGTCGAAGCGCTGACGGACAACCGCAACCGCACGGCATCGAATGTGCGCGCAGCCTTTACGAAGTCGGGTGGTGCACTGGGCGAAACCGGTTCGGTGTCCTTCATGTTCGACCGGGTTGGCGAGATCGTCTACAAGACCTCCGTCGGCGACGCTGACAAGGTGATGGAAGCAGCTATCGAAGCTGGTGCCGACGACGTTCAGTCCGGTGAGGAAGAACACGTTATCATCTGCGCTTTTGAAGATATTGGCGAAGTGTCGAAGGCTCTGGAAGCTGCCCTCGGTGAGGCCGAATCGATCAAGACGATCTGGAAGCCGCAGACCAATACCGAACTGGACGAGGAAAAGGCGCGTTCCGTTCTCAAGCTCCTCAATACGCTTGAAGACGATGACGACGTGCAGAACGTCTACACGAACTTTGAAGTCAGCGACGAAGTCATGGAAAAACTGAGCGCCTGATTTGGTTCTTGGAGTTAGAGCATTTCCAGCAAAAGTGCGAAGCGGTTTTGCGTAGGATAATGCGTAAAAACAAAAGGATAGAGCGGTTCTACTGATTCCGTTTTAACTGGAGCCGCTCTAACTCTGAAAAATCCCGGCTTTGTCCGGGATTTTTTGTGTCTCGTCGAGTAGGAAATCAGACAATAAAAAACCCCGCCGAAGCGGGGCTTTTCAACCAAATGCAATATCGAATTAGATACCGAGATTGCCAAAACGGCTCTTGAACTTCGTAACGCGACCGCCGCGATCGAGCAAGGTCTGCGAACCGCCCGTCCAAGCCGGATGGGTGGTCGGGTCGATATCGAGGTTCATCGTATCGCCTTCCTTGCCCCAGGTCGAACGGGTCGTGTATTCGGTGCCATCGGTCATCACGACCTTGATGGTGTGGTAGTCGGGATGGATATTGGCTTGCATCTTCTCAATCCTGAAAGTCTGGGGAGAAAAGCGCAGCTTTGACTATCAAAACTGCGGCACTTTCGCCCAATGGCAGATATGAAGACCCATTACCTACAGGCAACGGCTTCCAAAAGGGTTGCCGAGCCTATACATCAGGCGCACGGCAATAACAAGGGCGCAATCATAAGAATGGCCGACCGAGATACTGAAATTGATATGAATCACGAATTGACTGCAGAAGAAAGTCGCAAACGTCGCAGGCTGACACCTTTGAAGAGAGTGATGCCGTTTCTGGCACCCTATAAGGGGCTGGTTGCGGGCGCGCTTTTCTCGCTGGTTCTGGCGGCGATGACGACCCTTGCGGTACCTGTCGCGCTGCGTCGCATGATCGATCATGGCTTTACCGGTTCGAACGCCATCTTCGTCAATAATTACTTCGGCATGCTCGTGATGCTGGCGCTGGTACTCGCGCTGGCATCGGGTCTTCGCTATTTCTTCGTGATATCGCTTGGCGAGCGGGTGGTGGCTGATCTCCGCAATGCGGTCTTTTCGCATGTGACGGCACTTTCGCCGGAATTCTTCGACCGGTCGCAGTCAGGCGAAATTGTTTCACGCCTGTCTTCCGACACGACGCAGATCAAGTCGGTGGTCGGCGCTACGGCATCTGTGGCGCTGCGCAACATGATTCTGGGTGTTGGCGCGCTGGCGATGATGGTTGTGACGAGCCCGAAACTTTCCGCGTTGGTTATCGCCGCTATCCCGATCATTGTCGTGCCGCTGATCGCCTTTGGGCGCTCCGTGCGTCGCCGCTCCCGCATGACACAGGACATGCTTGCCCGTGCCAATGCCTATGCCAGTGAGCAGATTGGTGCAATGCGCACACTGCAGGCCTTCACCAACGAGAACATGGTGGTTGGGCGATTTGGCAATGCGGTGGAAAAGGCCTTTCAGGCGGCGCGTTCCTCCATTCAGGCGCGTGCAGTCCTGACGGCTTTCGCCATTTTCTTGATTTTCTCCAGCATCGTGGCCGTGCTCTGGTTCGGTTCGCGTGATGTGCTGGCGGGTACGATGACGGCCGGTACTCTGGGTCAGTTCGTGCTTTATGCGGTGTTCGCGGGCAGTTCCTTCGGCGCCTTGTCGGAAGTGGGCGGTGAGCTTGCGCAAGCGGCAGGTGCGACGGAACGGCTTGTCGAAATTCTGGACGAACAGCCGGGCATTGCCGCGCCAGCCAGGCCAGTTGCCATGCCAATGCCACCGCGCGGCGAGATCGTGTTCGATTCCGTGCATTTTTCCTATCCGACACGACCGGATGCACCGTCGCTCAACGGCGTCAGCTTCACTGTGAAGCCGGGCGAGACGGTTGCGATAGTTGGTCCCTCGGGTGCCGGCAAAAGCACCATCTTTGCGCTGGTCATGCGCTATTACGACCCGCAGTCCGGCAAGATCCTGATCGACGGTGTGGCCTTGCCCGATACAGATCCCCAGGCCGTTCGCGCGCGCATCTCGACCGTGCCGCAGGATGTTGTGATTTTCGCGACCAGCATACGCGAGAATATTGCTTTCGGCAGGCCGGGAGCGAGTGACGAAGAGATCGTGGCGGCGGCAAAAGCGGCTCTTGCGCATGATTTCATCATGGCGCTCGACAAGGGCTATGACACGGAAGTTGGCGAACGCGGCGTAACGCTTTCAGGCGGTCAGCGCCAGCGCATTGCCATTGCGCGGGCAATTTTGCGTGCTGCGCCCATCCTGCTCCTTGACGAAGCCACATCAGCGCTTGATGCCGAAAGCGAGATGCTTGTGCAAAAGGCTCTGGACGGTTTGATGGCGGATCGCACGACGCTTGTGGTCGCGCACCGGCTTGCAACCGTGCTCAAGGCCGACCGCATTCTGGTACTCGACCAGGGCCATATTGTCGAAGAGGGCACACATCAAAGCCTTGTCGAGAAGGGCGGTATCTATGCCCGTCTCGCCAAGCTGCAATTTGAGGCAGGTGCAGGAGCCTTCTCTGCCAAATGAACGGGGAGGGCGTTGCCCTCCCGCTAGAGCATTTCCAGCAAAAGTGCGAAGCGGTTTTGCGTAGGATAATGCGTAAAAACAAAAGGATAGAGCGGTTCTACTGATTCCGTTTTAACTGGAACCGCTCTATCTCTCGGTCAGCTTCAGCTCGATGCGGCGGTTTTTGGCGCGGGCATCAGCAGTGTCGGAGGCGTCGAGCGGCTGATATTCCCCGAAGCCTGCCGCTACGAGCCGGTTGGCCGGGACGCCATTGGCGATCAGGAATTTGACCACGGCAGTTGCGCGGGCCGATGAAAGCTCCCAATTGTCGCGGAAACGTCCGGTGCCAGCCAGAGGCACATCGTCCGTGTGGCCGTCAACGCGCAGCACCCAGTTGATGTCATCCGGGATTTCCTGATTGAGCTGGTTTACCGCATCGGCAAGTTTCTTCATCTCGTCCTGACCGGCTGGATTGATATCTGCCGAGCCAGTCGGAAAAAGAACTTCCGACTGGAAGACGAAACGGTCACCGACTATGCGAATGTTTTCCTTGTCTGACAGGATTTCACGCAGGCGCCCGAAGAAATCGGAACGGTAGCGGTTCAGCTCCTGCACGCGCTGCGCCAGCGCGACATTCAGGCGGCGGCCGAGATCGGCGATCTTGGCGTTCGATTCGCGGTCGCGGCTTTCGGAAGCATTGAGCGCATCTTCAAGCGCCGCGATCTGGCGGCGAAGAGCCGAAATCTGCTGGTTCAGCAACTCCACCTGACTGAGTGCGCGGGCGCTGACCTGCTTTTCGGTGTCGAGGCTCTCGGATAGTTCACCAGCGCGCTTTTCAACCGCTGCACCCGCGCCACTGCCTTCGTTCAAAAGGCTTTGCAGACGCGAACGCTCGCTCTCGGTACTTGATAGGGACGCTTGCAGATTGGCTATGGTGTCCTGCATATCCTGTGAATTGCTGCGTTCCAGCGACAAAAGCTGCGTCAATTCCTGGATCTGGCTGTTGAGGCGCGCAAGCACGCTGTCCTTGTTGTTCACTTCACGGCTGAGCAGGAACTGCGCCAGCACGAAGACGGTGAGCAGGAACATGATAGCGAGCAGCAGCGTCGTCAGGGCGTCGACAAAGCCGGGCCAATAATCGACGTGCCTTTGGGTACGGCGGTTGCGGGCGAGGGACATGGCGGCTTACTCCGCCTTGTCCGTGCGATCGGATTTGCGGTCGTGTGAGCGCTCGCCGATAGCCTTGGTGAGACGATCGAGTGTCTGGCGGATGGCCTTCTGCTCATCGGCCTGTTTTTCCACCCAGTCACGCATGATCTGCTGTTCGCTGCGCATGTTCTTGACGAGGCCCTGTATGCCTTCCGCGAGGTTGGCGAGCGCTGCCGTGGTGCGCTGCGTGGAGGCATCGCCGCCATGCAGGTTCTGCAGCCGATCGGCCAGGACGCGGATTTCTTCCGTGCCACCGTTCTGGTCGGCGCCAACATCGGAACCAAGATCGGTAACGGAGGAAAGCCAGTTTTCGAGTTCCGTATAGAAGCGGTTTTGCGCGCGACCAGCCTGAAGATCGAGGAAGCCGAGGATCAGCGAGCCGGAAAGGCCGAACAGGGAAGACGAGAAAGCCGTACCCATGCCGGAAAGCGGAGCCTGCAAGCCTGCTTTCAACGCATCGAGAACGTCACCGGTACTACCCGAACTGGGATCGAGCGTCTGGATGGTGCGCCCGATGGAGCCGACCGTTTCCAAAAGGCCCCAGAAGGTGCCGAGAAGGCCGAGAAAGACCAGAAGCCCGATCAGGTAGCGCGATATATCGCGGCTTTCATCAAGGCGTGTCGCTATCGAATCGAGAATAGAGCGCATGGACACGGTGGAAAGCGCCATGGATTGGCGGCGGCCGATCAGGGCGCGCATCGGCGCAAGCAACACCGGCGGACGTGTGGTGCCGTCGCGGTCACCGTCGCGAAAGGAATTGACCCAGCGGATTTCCGGCAGAAGCCGCAGCACCTGTCCGAAGGCGAGCAGGATGCCGACCAGCAGAACACCGAGAATAAGCCCGTTGAGACCGGGATTGGTGATGAAGAAAGTGTGGATCTGTCGCATCAGGATCGCTGCCAGAAAGGCCACGATAATGATGAAGATCACCATGGAGAGAATGACGATACGCGGGCTTGACAGGCGGTAAGGGTCGAAATCGCGCCCCTCATCCAGACGTTCCCGGGAAAGTCTCAAATCGCTCATGCGCTGCGCTCCATGGTCGCGTGTTTGAACAGGAGCCTACTTCATTAATTCGTGAAGCGGAATCGTCTGGATACGAAAAAATGAAGGCAAAAATGCTTCAGCGCATCGCTTTCACACGACGCGCTGATTTGAAAAGTCGGTAATGCCTGAATAAGAGCGTCCACCGAAAAGTGTGGAACGGCTATGCAGGGAAATCAGTCCACTGGACCGATTTCAAACCCTGCTTCGATCAGATCGGCTTCTTGATCGTCTTGAGAAGCGCACCGTGAATGGCCTCGTTTCCGGCGACGATCGTCTGATTGGCGAACATATCCTGTCCGCCATTCTTGTCCGATACGAAACCACCGGCCTCACGTATCATCAGGATGCCCGCACCAAGATCCCAGGGATGCATGCCGTCTTCCCAGAAACCGTCCAGACGACCGCCTGCAACATAGGCGAGATCAAGCGCGACAGCGCCCATGCGACGGATACCTGCGGTTTCTGCCATGACATTGCGCAGTTCGACCAGATAATGGCCGTGCTGGCCGCGGCCCAGATGCGGAATACCAGTGCCGATGACAGAATCGACCAGCTTGTTACGCGATGCGACGCGCAGGCGGCGATCATTGAGGAATGCGCCGCCACCGCGTTCTGCAGTGTAAAGCTCGTCCATGGCCGGATTGTAGATGACGCCGGCGACGATCTGCCCCTGACGCTCCAGAGCTATGGAGACAGCAAAAACAGGGATGCCGTGCAGGAAATTCGTGGTGCCGTCGAGCGGATCGACCAGCCAGCGGTGCTGTCCGTCCTTGGATTCAACCTCGCCGGATTCTTCCATCAGGAAGCCGTAGTCCGGGCGGGCGCGGCTCAATTCCGTATAGACGATTTTTTCGGCGCGGCGGTCTGCCTGGCTGACGTAGTCGCCGGGGCCCTTGAGAGAAACCTGAAGATTCTGGACTTCGCCAAAATCACGAGCGAGGCTGCGGCCGGCCTTCATAGCGGCCTGGACCATAACGTTGAGAAGGGCTGAGCGGGCCATTTCATTGTCCTTGTAAGCACGATCCCGAAGCGTGGATTTTTAAGGGGATCACGCAGTTAGTTATAAACAGAAGGTCGAACATCCAGCCAGAAACATGTTTGGTACCATGTTCGGCGGATGGTCGAGGAATTGAGCGATCTGAGAAAGAACGGTCGCAATCTTTGCGACATGCGGCGTCCGTGGACGCCGCAGATAGTGTGCAGGTCAGGCGCGGCTGACGTAGGTCAGTTCGTTGGTGTCGACGATCACGCGTTCACCGGATGCAATGAACGGCGGAACCAGGATGCGGATACCGTTTTCAAGCACAGCCGGCTTGTAGGATGAAGCGGCGGTCTGACCCTTTACGACCGGATCGGCTTCGGTAATGGCAAGCGTAACCTGATCCGGCAGACGGATACCGATCGGCTTTTCTTCGTAAAGTTCGACGGTGACCATCATGCCGTCCTGCAGGAAAGCTGCGCGGTCGCCGACGAAATCCTTGGCCAGCTCAAGCTGTTCGTAGGATTCGGTGTCCATGAAGATCAACGCTTCACCCTGTTCGTAAAGGAACGAGAAATCCTTCTGTTCCAGACGAACGCGCTCGACTGTTTCAGCGGCGCGGAAACGTTCGTTGAGCTTGGTGCCGGTGATAAGGTTCTTCAGTTCAACCTGATTATAGGCGCCGCCCTTGCCAGGCTTGACGGCATTGGTCTTGACCGCAACCCACAGGCCGCCAGCATGTTCGATGACATTGCCGGGACGGATTTCGTTACCATTGATCTTCATGAGCTTGATCCGGAATGAAAATGTGAAACCATGTGTGGTCCAACGTATGACGACGAAAAGGCAACCGTCCGGCTTCATTCCGGAGATTGCGCACCTGCCTTATACTCGAACCACGATAATCGGCGTCTCAAGACCATAAAACGGCGCTCTGCGCAAGCCTGAGCACGAAAAGAGAGCTGGTCCAGCCATAAAATTCGCCCGAAAATCAGCGAACGCGCAGATTATTGGCGGTTTCTATGGCCTGCTTGATCTGGTCGTCAGCCAGTCCGTCCATCATGTCATTGAGGTCAGGCGAACGGAAACCGGCCCGCTGGGCAACGATATACCAGGCCGCTGCCTTGACGAGATCGCCATCGGTGCCGATGCCGTCGCGATAGAGACGGGCGAGCCATGCCTGTGCCATGACCATGCCGCGCTGCGCACCAAGGCGCATCCAGCCGAAGCCCTGTTCGTAATCGCGGTCGCCGCCGCGCCCTTCGATCAGCCAGCGGCCCAGATCGAATTGCGCCGTATCGTAACCCTGTGCGGCTGCAAGCAGCAGATAGACGCGCGCCTTCTTGTCATCGCGGGGGATGGTGGGGGTGCCATTGGCGTAAATCTGGCTGAGTGCATATTGTCCATCGGCCAGCTTCGCCTCGGCTGCCTTCTCGAACCACGGGAAGGCGAGATCGATACCCGGCTTGCCCGGCGTCTTCACCATCAACATCTGGCCGTAGTTGAACTGTGCCATGGCGTTGCCGCCTTCAGCAGCTTTCTGCATCAGTTTTTCGGCCTCGGCAGGGTCCTTCGTGACATAGGTGCCTTGAAGCAGAAGCGCCGCATAGCGGAATTGCGCTTCGACAACACCGTTATTGGCTGCTTTTTCGTACCATTTGGCCGCCAGTTTCTGATTGGCGGGAATGCCAAGACCACGCGCGTAAATTTCCGCGATGAGTGCCTGCGAAGCGGCGTCGCCCTTTTCAGCCTGCGGCTTGGCAAGGTTGAAGGCAGTCAGATAAAGCCCGCGCTGAAACGCGCCGAAAGCCTCGTCCGCCGGCTTGTCGCCGAAGCGGCTCTGATCGATGGGCGGCATCGGCTCCGTGGTTGCCGGTTGCGGCAACATCACCGGCTTGGCCGGTTTATCGGCCTTCTTGTCCTGATGGCTGTTCTTCTGACCGTGCACCGGCTCGCCTGCAGCCAGAACGGGCAGGGTGGGCAGTGCGAATGTCAAAGCAGCAGCGAGAAGAAATTTGTTCTTCATGGGCATCAGCAAGACCTTGATGAAGGGGTCAGTTTTCAAAGCGTGGCGCGTTCTCATCGAGAAGCCGGTTGGCTTCCGCAACAGCCTTCGCAGGGTCTTCGGCGTCGAAGACGGCGCGACCGAGCGCGACGAAATCCGCGCCGGTTTCGGCTGCGGGAATGATGCTTTCCAGCGAGGCTCCGGCCTGTGCGATGCTTGGGATTTCCACCATCTGCGCCCACCATTCGGCCAGCGACAGGTTTCGCGGATGGGCATCCGGCTTGTTGTCCGCGCCGATCTTGCCGAAGAAAACGTAGTCGGGCTGCAATTCGCCGATTTCCATCGCGCCGTGACGGTCGCGGAAGTTTCCGGTGCCGACGATCATCTTTGGCGTATGTTTTTCAATTGCCTCAGCCAGATCGGCGACCTTCCCTTCGATATGAATGCCGTCAGCCCCGACCCGTCCAGCAATGCGCGTGTCATTCAGGATAAGCGCGGCGGCGCCGTTTTCCTGAATGATGGGGACGGCCTTTTCGGCCGTGGCCTGAAAGGTGGCTTCGTCGAGGTCGCCGGTGTCGAGGATGACACTTGCAACATCGCCGCCCGAGAGCGCAGCCGTCAAAAGCTTTGCGAGAGCCGCGCCGTCGGCAAGCGGAGGCGCAACCAGCACGATGCGGCAGCGTTCGGTTTCAGTCTTGTGAGCGGGCGTGTTCATGAGCCAAGCCTAACGGGATAAACGTGATGGAATTCGGGCGATAGAAGCATTGTGTTTACCGGAAACGGAAGCAGCGCTCTATCTATTTGTTTTGCCGCATTTATGCGAGGCGACCGGGCTTCGGCAAGTATTCATTGGCGAAACACTCTCAGGCTCACATCTGTCCGAGCTGGCATAATGTTATCCACTGGAACGAAAGTTGATCGGAACCAACCCGGTTCTGCCGGGATTAAAGCGTATATAACTCACACCGATAACGGGCACTGAACGCCCCGGAAAAACGTGTGAAACTGTTCCGGACACCCATCTGGAATGACACGAAGAAGATTGGAACGCCCCGCAATCCAGGGTTTCGGCCCAAGTGCAGGTGTTTCCTTCAAAGATAGGCAGGCTGGTAAATGAACATTGCGACCGCTAGAGAAGCGATGCCCGCACAACCGACGAAAATGCGTGATACACGCATTGACGTGTTCCGTGCGCTCGCGCTGCTAACGATCTTCATCAACCATGTGCCCGGCACGATCTACGAGCATTTCACGCACAAGAATCTCGGCTTCTCCGATTCGGCTGAAGCTTTCGTGCTGATTTCCGGCATGGCCGTGGCGCTTGCCTATGGATCGAAGTTCGCCCCCGGCAACCGCCTGCTTCTGTCGCTCAAGATGTGGCGCCGCGCTGGCGTGCTCTATACGACGCATATCATGACGACCATGGCGACCATCGCTATTTTCGCTGCGGCCGCCATATTCCTGAAGCGCTCGGAACTCCTGACACAGATCAACATTGCTCCGCTGGTCAAGCATCCGGTCGAGGCGCTGTTCGGCATCGTCACAATGGGTCACCAGCTCGGCTATAACAACATTCTGTCGATGTATGCCGTGATGTTGGTTCTCACGCCGATCCTGCTCCTGCTGGCGCGCATCAGCCTGCCGCTCATGCTCGGCGTTTCCGGCACGGTCTGGTTCCTGTCCGGTCTCTATCACGTCGCGCCGATCAACTATCCGACCGAAGGCGTCTGGTTCCTCAACCCGCTGTCGTGGCAGTTCCTGTTTGCGATCGGAATCGCGGGTGTGATGCATGTGCGCCGCGGTGGTGAGCTGCCGAAGCATCCGCTGCTCATCGGTCTTGCCGTCGGCTATCTGGTGCTGGCACTGGCTTGGGTCCGCATTCCGCTCTGGGGCGTCGATGCATCGATGGGCATGCCGATGGTCCTCACCGGCTTCGACAAGACCTTCCTGTCAGGCCCGCGCCTGCTGCACGTGCTGGCGATTGCCTATCTCATTGCCGTCGTCCCGACGCTGAACAACATTGCCCGGACTGCGCCGGATAATCCACTGGCCATTCTCGGCAAGCATTCGCTGCCGGTCTTTATTGCCGGCACGCTGCTGGCGATGGTCGCCCAGGTGATGAAGCTTGTTAATCCGGGCGGCCTGCCTTACGACACGCTACTGATCGCAACCGGCATCGTTATGCAGTTTGCGCTGGCCTACTATCTTGAGTGGCTGCCGACCATCGGCTGGAGCAAGAAGGGGACCGTCGCTTCGGCAAAGCCCGCCGTTCCTGCTGCCGAACCCGTCAAGATGCAGGTTGCCTCGAGCTCAAAGCCCGCTATGCAGCGCTACTGACACTAACGATCGGCCCTATCGGAACAGTTCCGAGGCGGCTTTTCTTTGGGTGAAAAGCGCCGGAATGCGCGAGATTATCCACAGCGCTGCGCGGAAATTAACCATTCATTAATCTTAAGAATGTTAAATGGTTTACATCCAGTTCGGCTGGATTCTTACCGAGTGGTTTAGCCACTCTGTTTGACGCCTCCCTGTTAAACTCCTGAGAGCCGCCATTGCGGCTCTTTTTTTATGCGCTTTTTGCTGCGCACCGGGAAAATATTGATCTCGCATGCAGGGGGCGGAACGGAACGACTGCCCATCTGTTCTAAAGCGTGTCGCGCTTTGTCACATTCAAACGACACGCTTTAATCTTTTTCACGCATGTCCTTGCCCCAAAACCGGTTTCCCCTTTCGGGGGACATGCTTTGTTGCAGGCTTTCATCAAAAGCCTCTGAAAATGTTAACCGAATGTTAAACATAAACTTGCGCGACGGTGCATGAAGGTGCAGTTTATCGTGGACTTGTTTAGCGTAGCTGTTCCGTCTCAGCCTCCCCCATGGTCGAACAGCGGTTCAATGGTTTCATTCGTATCCGTCTGGCATATCCCACTGGACGAATACGGCAACGGAATGGGCCGCCGATCCCGGCGGTCATGCAAGGTGGCAGAGCAGTGATTAGCGAACAGGGCCAGATGCCGAGCAATATGATCAGCCTCGCGGAGCGCATGGTCTTCTCGGATTCGTTCAAGCCGATCTACGCCGAAGGCATGGATATGGTCGAGGAAGCGGCAAGCTATCTCGACGGCGAAGGCCGTGAGGACGCGCGCAATCTTTCCCGCGTGGCTGCGACGCTCTATGCCGCCGAATCGATGCGGTTGACCACGCGCCTCATGCAGATCGCTTCCTGGCTGTTGCTGCAGCGTGCGGCGCGCAGCGGTGAAATGACCCGTCAGCAGGTCTCTGCCGAAAAGGCCAAGGTGCGTCTCGACACGCCGTCGGCGGGTGAAGTCGCCCAGGGCTGGTCTGAGCTGCCCGCCGCATTCATGGAACTCATTGACCGTTCCATGCGCCTTCAGGCACGCGTGCGCCGCATGGACCGCGAAGTTTACGGTGAAGTTGTTTCGCTGCAGGGCGTTCCGCGTGGCAATCCGGTTTCTGAGCAGATCGTATTGCTGAAGACTGCTTTCGGCGCTTCATAACAACGGATCATATGCGCTCTTCGCGGCGTATGTTTCTCTTTTGTTCACTTTTCTGCTGTCAAGTGAATCCGTCTGAGGATAGGGTTCGCTTATGAAAGAAACGATTCGCATCATTGGTATTGATCCGGGGCTCCGCCGTACCGGCTGGGGCATTGTCGAATCGCTGGGCAATTCGCTGCATTTTATCGGCTCGGGGACCGTGACCTCGAATGCCGAGATGGATCTGGCATCGCGCCTCTGTCAGTTGCATGAAGGGCTTTCCAAAGTCCTGCACGAATATATGCCGCATGAGGCAGCGGTCGAACACACCTTCGTCAACAAGGACGCAACGGCGACACTCAAGCTTGGCCAGGCGCGCGGCATCGCACTGCTGGCTCCGGCGCAGGTCGGACTACCCGTTGCAGAATATGCGCCGAATGCCGTCAAGAAGGCTGTGATCGGAGTCGGGCATGGTGAAAAGCAGCAGATCCATATGATGGTGAAAGTGCTGATGCCGCGCGCGTCGTTCGATACGAGCGATGCAGCCGATGCGTTGGCCATCGCCATTTGCCACGCCCATCATCGCCAAAGCATTGTAAGCGCCCGCCGGATGCAGGCGTTGTTAGCAGGGTAGGGATCAGAATGATCGGCAAGCTTAAGGGCATGATCGATGAAATTGCCGAGGATCATGCCGTCATCGATGTGCATGGCGTCGGCTATGTTGCGTTTTGTTCGGCGCGCACGCTGGGGAATCTCGGTGGCGCGGGCGAGGCGGCCATTTTGTTCATCGAAACCTATGTCCGCGAAGACATGATCCGTCTTTATGGTTTTGCCAATCAGCTCGAGCGCGAATGGTTCCGCCTGCTGCAGAACGTTCAGGGCGTCGGCGCCAAGGTAGCGCTGGCGGTACTGGGTACGCTGTCGCCGTCGGAACTCGCCAATGCGATTGCGTTGCGCGACATTGCCATGGTTTCGCGCGCGCCGGGCGTCGGCAAGAAGGTGGCAGAGCGCATTGTGACTGAACTCAAGAACAAGGCGCCTGCCTTTGCCGGAGAGGCAAGCGGCACGATCGGGCTCAAGCAGGAACTTGGCGCGGGCGCGGCTCCGGCTCCCGTTGCCGATGCGGTGTCGGCGCTTTCCAATCTTGGCTATTCGCGCGATCAGGCTGCCAATGCCGTTGCTGCAGCGCTGAAAGAAGCGGGCGAGGATGCTGATTCGGCCAAGCTGATCCGTCTCGGTCTGAAGGAATTGTCGCGGTGATTACCTTGTCTCGGCGGGATGTTCATGCGAGGAGGGAGGCATGAGCGACCGCAACCCTCTTATCGATGCAGATAGACGCGTGGACGAAGACAATACGCTGCGCCCGCAAATGCTCGACGATTTCGTGGGGCAGGCGGCGGCGCGCGCCAATCTCAAGGTCTTCATCGAAGCCGCCAAAGTGCGGGGCGAGGCGCTTGACCACGTCCTTTTCGTTGGCCCTCCGGGTCTCGGCAAAACAACGCTGGCGCAGATCATGGCCAAGGAGTTGGGCGTCAATTTCCGCTCCACATCCGGCCCGGTCATTGCCAAGGCGGGCGATCTGGCGGCGCTCCTCACCAATCTGGAAGACCGCGATGTCCTGTTCATCGATGAAATTCATCGCCTGAGCCCGGCTGTGGAAGAAATCCTTTATCCGGCCATGGAGGATTTCCAGCTCGATCTCATCATTGGAGAGGGGCCTGCCGCGCGTTCGGTGAAGATAGATCTCGCCAAGTTTACACTCGTTGCGGCAACAACCCGTCTGGGCCTCTTGACCACGCCGTTGCGGGATCGCTTCGGCATTCCGGTACGGCTCAACTTCTATACGGTCGAGGAACTGGAATATATCGTGCGGCGTGGTGCGCGCATCATGCAGATGGGCATTTCTCCAGATGGCGCGTTGGAAGTTGCACGTCGCTCACGCGGCACACCGCGTATTGCCGGACGGTTGTTGCGCCGCGTGCGTGATTTCGCGCTGGTCGCCGGTGCCGACGTCATAGACCGGAAGATCGCCGATGAGGCGCTGTCGCGTCTGGAAGTGGATAATCGCGGGCTGGATCAACTCGACCGGCGCTATCTCGATATAATCGCGCGCAACTTCGGCGGTGGGCCGGTGGGGATCGAAACCATCGCTGCCGGTCTGTCAGAGCCGCGTGATGCAATTGAAGACATTATCGAACCCTATATGATCCAGCAGGGCTTTTTGCAGCGCACACCACGCGGACGGGTTCTAACTGCGCTTGCCTGGCAACATATGGGGCTGGCTGCACCTGCTGAAATCATCCAGCAGTCGCAATACGGCCTCTTCATGGAAGACGAATGACGGAACGACAGGAACAATTGGCGCGGGCTGCCATGTCTGGCGAACTGAAAGACGGCGCGCATCTGCTCTATGCACGTATCTACTATGCCGATACGGATTTCTCCGGCTTCGTCTATCACGGTCGCTATCTCGAATTCTACGAACGCGGACGCACGGACTTTTTGCGTCTACAGGACGTTCATCATATCGAGCTCGCCGAGGGCGCGCTTGGCGAGGAAATGGTCTGGGTCGTTCGCCGCATGGAGATTGATTACAAATCGCCCGCGAAGATGGACGATCTCATTCTGGTCGAAACGCGTGTAAGCGAAATTCGGGGCGCACGGGTCATCATGGCGCAGAATATAACCTGTGACGGACGCCTGCTTTCGGAAGCGCGGGTCGAAGCAGTGATGATAACCAAGGCAGGTCATCCGCGCCGCATTCCCGATGAGTGGCGGGAAGCCTTTACCGATAGTCGCAAGGATTGAGTTCAGGACAGCTCCACGGACTATCTCCGCTGGCGTGTTCGATGCGAATTCCGCGCTCTACTGGCAAATATGCCTATCTGGGCAAATGCTAACGCATCTTTAACCATAATATTCCATTAATCACCCTGACGGAATCGGTTGAGAGGTTGGCTGACAGCGCAGCGCCTTCCTTTCACCAAAATTAACCGTAACAAGCGCCTGATGGATTTAAAGTTGAAATCCGGAAATGGCGGTTGCGGTGCGAAGTGTCGACCGCTCGTCGGGCAGGTACGGCTTCAAGTGAAAAGCTGCGCAGGTTTGGAGCGTCTGTTTTCAGGCGTTGAGTAACGGATTTGCGATACCGCCCGGTCATGTGGCCGGGCGTTTGGATTCGAGGACGATAGATCGATGGAAAATGTTGCGTTAGCGGCTCCCGCCGCCGATGTTACCCTCTGGGGCCTGTTCATGCAGGCGAACTGGGTCGTCAAGCTGGTTATGCTTGGCCTGATGTTCGCCTCGATCTGGACCTGGGCTATCATCGTAGACAAGACGATTGCTTATGGACGGGCGCGCCGCGCGATTGATCGCTTCGAGCAGACGTTCTGGTCCGGCCAGTCGCTTGAAGAACTCTATCGCAATCTCGGGGAACGCCGCACCACCGGCATGGCATCCATATTCATGGCCGCGATGCGCGAGTGGAAGAAGTCATTCGAGAAGGGCGCTCGCTCGCCCATCGGTCTCCAGATGCGTATCGACAAGGCCATGGACGTCGCGCTGGCGCGTGAAAGTGAAAAGCTTGACTCACGTCTGGGCTTTCTGGCGACCATCGGTTCTGCTGCCCCCTTCATCGGGCTGTTCGGTACGGTTGTCGGTATCATGACCTCGTTCCAGGCAATCGCTGCTTCCAAGAACACCAGTCTTGCCGTTGTGGCGCCGGGTATCGCCGAAGCGCTTCTGGCAACGGCTATCGGTCTTCTCGCCGCTATTCCTGCCGTTATTGCCTACAACAAGCTGTCGTCGGACGCGGGCAAGATCGGTGGACGGCTCGAAGGCTTTGCGGACGAGTTCTCCGCCATACTGTCGCGCCAAATTGATGAGAAGCTGACGCCGCGCAACTAAGCGGCTTCGAGCATCGAGTGTAATTTCAGCCTTCGGGAATCTTGCAATGGGCATGTCGGTAGGAAATCAGGGAATGCAGTCGGGCGGGCGCCGCAGGCGCGGTCGTAAACCCGCATTGATGAGCGAGATCAACGTAACGCCGTTCGTCGACGTGATGCTCGTTCTCCTTATTATCTTCATGGTTTCCGCCCCGCTTCTGACTGTGGGTGTGCCGATTGATCTGCCTGACACGCAGGCAAAGGCCATGAATGCCGATACGCAGCCGATCACCATTTCGGTTAACAGCGAAGGCAAGATCTACCTGCAGGAAACCGAAGTTCCGATCGACGAAGTGGTGCCGAAACTCCAGGCCATCGCCAAGACGGGCTATGAAGAGCGCATTTTCGTGCGTGGTGACAAGGCTGCCGATTACGGCACCGTCATGAAAGTCATGGCCCGCATTTCCGCCGCCGGTTTCAAGAATATCGGCCTTGTGACACTCCAGGAGCAGGATAGCTGACGCCATCATGAAGGCTGGCCTGACATCTTCTGTTGCCTTGCATGCCGTTGCGGTCGCGCTGGCAGTGGTTTCGTTTTCCTCGCCGAAGGCTTTCGACGTGCAGGATTCGGAATCGTTTCCGGTTGATATCGTGCCGATCGAGTCGATGACGCAAATTCAGCAGGGCGAAAAGACCGCGCCCATGAAGGAAAAATCGGCGCCCGTGCCAACGACCAAACCACAGACGGTTCCTAACGCCGAGAATTTCGGCGATCAGGATATCGATACCCAGACGCCGCCCAAACCCGACGCCAAGGCGAAACCGATCGAGGCGGCAGAAGAACCCAAGGCACAGCCGGAACCGGTGAAGAAGCCGGAGCCGAAGCCTGATCCGAAACCGGAACAGAAGCCCGAGACCAAACCGACGCCGGTTCCAGCGACGGAAGTGCAGGCCAAGCCGGAAGAAAAGCAGGAAGTGAAGCCTGATCCGGTGGCCGAAGCTATCGACAAGCAGGCGGAAGCCCCTGACGCGGAGGCGCCGAAGCTGCCGGACAAGGTTCCCGCGCCCGACGCCAAGCCGAAGCCGCCACAGGCACAGACCGCGAAGACGCCGGATCGCAAGCCGACGGAAGATAAGAAGCCGACGCAGAACGCCGCTCAGACTTCGAAATCGAAAAACGATGCGATTGTGGATGAGGTTGCAGCCCTTCTGAACAAGCAGAAGGCAGCAGGCGGCGGCGCCAAGCGCTCCACCGATCAGGCTTCGCTTGGCGGCAAGAAGAATACTGGCGGCGCTAAGCTCAGCCAGAGCGAAATGGACGCACTGCGCGGAGCGATTTCGAAGTGCTGGAACGTGCCTGCCGGTGTGGCTGACGCGCCGGGGCTGGTCGTAACCGTCAAGATGAAACTGAACCAGGATGGCTCCATTCAGGGCGCTCCGGAGGTGACGTCAGGCGGTGGCGGTGACGGTGTGGGTCGTGCTGCAGCCGAGAGCGCAAAGCGCGCTGTCGCACGCTGCGCGCCGTACAATCTGCCAGTCGACAAATATGATTCATGGTCGGAAGTGATCGTCAACTTCGACCCGAGCGAAATGTTCTGACCGGGTTCCGGTCGCCAATCAACTTACTTGCCAAGGACAAAGAGGTCCCAGAAGACATGAAAATCGGCATCATCAATACAAAGATCCGGACGGTCTTTTCGGCTTTCGCGTGTATGATTGCCGCAAGCCTTGTCTGCACCATGCCGGCGCGCGCCGTCGTGGAAATCAATATCAACAAGGGTGTGATCGAGCCGCTGCCGATCGCCATCACCGATTTCCTTTCGGCTGACCAGCTCGGACCGAATATCACATCGGTTATCGCGGCCGACCTTGAGCGTTCGGGTCTTTTCGCACCGATCGACAAGGGCGCTTTCATCGAGAAGATTTCCAATCCGGACGCGGCTCCGCGTTTCGAGGACTGGAAGGTCATCAATGCGCAGGCGCTCGTCACGGGCCGTATCACCAAGCAGCCGGATGGTCGTCTCAAGGCCGAGTTCCGCCTTTGGGATACGTTCGGTGGCCAGCAGATGATCGGCCAGCAGTTTTTCACCACGCCGGACAACTGGCGCCGCGTCGCGCATATCATCGCCGACGCCATCTATGAGCGCCTGACCGGTGAAAAAGGCTATTTCGACACGCGTGTCGTTTTCGTCGATGAATCCGGCCCCGCGCAGAAGCGCGTAAAGCGCCTTGCCATCATGGACCAGGACGGCGCCAATGTGCGTTACATTTCCGACGGCCGTGCCATTTCGCTGACGCCGCGTTTCTCGCCGAACCGTCAGGAAGTCACCTATATGTCGTTCGAAGGCGGTTCGCCGAAGGTGTATCTGCTGCAGCTCGAAACCGGCCAGCGTGAACTCGTCGGCAATTTCCCTGGCATGACCATCGCCCCGCGCTTCTCGCCGGATGGCCAGAAGGTCGTGATGAGCCTGCTTCAGGACGACGGTAGCGCCAACGTCTATACGATGGACCTGCGCAATCGTTCGACCACGCGTCTGACCAACAGCCAGGCGATTGATACAAGCGCGTCATATTCGCCAGACGGATCGCAGATTGTTTTCTCCTCCGACCGTGGCGGACGCCCGCAGCTTTACATCATGGGTGCCGATGGTTCCAATCCGCGCCGCATTTCGATGGGTGATGGCAGCTACTCCACGCCGGTCTGGTCGCCGCGCGGAGACCTCATCGCCTTCACCAAGCAGTCGCAAGGCCAGTTCTCTATCGGTGTGATGAAGACCGACGGTTCGGGCGAACGCCTGTTGACCTCGGGCTTCCACAATGAGGGTCCGACCTGGGCTCCGAACGGCCGTGTGCTGATGTTCTTCCGCAAGGCGGCAGGGGCAGGCGGTCCGAAGCTTTTCACCATCGACCTGACTGGCCGCAACGAACGCCAGATCCAGACGCCGAACTATGCATCCGATCCGGCCTGGTCGCCGCTGCTCGAATAGCGCATTTGCGCATAGTTACGGAAAGTGAAGGCGCGAAGCTCCGGTTTCGCGCCTTTTTCATGGATAGAGCGGTTCCGGTTAAGCCGGAATCGGGGAACCGCTCTATCTCTTTGTTTTGTCGCATTATCCTAACGCAAAGCCGCTTCGCACTTTTGCTGGAAATGCTCAATTTGCCACAATCATTGCCGGGAAGCCGTGTTTCTGCCGCATTTTGCCCCCAAGGGCTAGAACTAGAATTGCTGCCGGAAACTGCCGGTTGCATCTGGCCGCAAGAAAATATTAACCATACTTCTTGAGCCTGTCTTAACCTCAATATGATTATTGGATGGTTACGCAGGAACATCAAATCTTAAGGAGCTCCGGCCCATGCGCCGTATCCAGTCGATTGCACGTAGCCCGATCGCTATTGCCCTTTTCATGTCGCTCGCCGTTGCCGGTTGTGCGTCCAAGAAGAACCTTCCGAACAATGCCGGTGATCTGGGTCTCGGTGCAGGCGCTGCTACGCCAGGTTCCTCGCAGGACTTCACGGTCAATGTCGGCGATCGCATCTTCTTCGATCTCGACTCGTCGCTGATCCGTGCGGATGCACAGCAGACGCTTTCCAAGCAGGCTCAGTGGCTGCAGCGTTACCCGCAGTATTCGATCACCGTCGAAGGCCATGCCGACGAACGCGGTACGCGTGAATACAACCTCGCTCTCGGCCAGCGTCGTGCAGCTGCCACCCGCGACTTCCTCGCTTCGCGTGGCGTACCGACCAACCGTATGCGCACCATCTCCTACGGTAACGAACGTCCGGTCGCAGTTTGTGACGCCGACTCGTGCTGGTCGCAGAACCGCCGCGCTGTCACCGTTCTCAACGGTGCAGGCAGCTAATCAGCGAACACTTGATAGTGTTACGGAAAAGCGGCTTTCGGGCCGCTTTTTTCGTTTCGGACCGACAGATTTGCCGCTTCGACAAATTTTGGCCGAAGTCGCACTTGTCATAGTGAGCGTCAAAGGGCCTTCGCTTTTCGCATTATCCGACGCAAAACCGCTTCGCACTTTTGCTGGAAATGCTCTAAAAGCGGAGCTGGTCGTGCGGCAAACCATGTTCAGCGCCCATTCAGGCGCGGCACTTGATCATCCTGTTCATTGTGAACTCGCAGGGGCAAAAGGGAATGAGGAAACCAATGAGGAAAGTGACACTGGCAATTGCCATGCTGCCGCTTTTGGTGAGTGCTCCGGTTATGGCGGCATCTGTTTCTTCGCAAGGGGGGATTCAGCTCGCACAGGCAGGCGCTCCCGGCGGGGATCAGTTTTCGCAGCAAGTCTGCAATCTGGCACATCAGAACGCCCAGTCCTACGCGCGGATTTTGCAGCTTCGCGACAAGATGCTGAAAATCCAGCGCGATAACGAAGCGCGGTTCCAGGCACTGGAAAAGGGCCGTGGTGGCGCACAGAACCACGTCAGCATCGGCTCGATGGCGATTCTCGATGAAGCCATGCGGGATAGCGGCGGCGCCGGACAGGGCGGCGGCTATCAGAGTCCTGGCCTTCAGCAGGAACTGATTCGCAACCTGACCGGTAAGGTCGAGGATGTGGACGCCCAGATTTCGTTTACCGATAATCAGTTGCAAAAGACGCAGGAAGACAACGAATTCCGGTTCGAGGAACTGGAAAAGAAGAGCGGCGTAACCTCGCCTTCTTCCGGTAGTGGGGTTCAGTCTGCTGCGGCTGCTGCCTCTCCCGGTGCCGATCTCTGTGCACAGGGTACGGGCAATCCTGCCGCGATAGCAGATGCCTTGGGCGCACGTGCGGAAGCCATGAACTTCCAGATCCTCGAAATGCAGGATCAGATGCAAAAGATGCAGGAAGCAAATGAAGGCCGCTTCCAGTTTCTGGAAACGGGAAAGCGCGCCGATACGGGTGTTCAGCAAGGCGGTGGCGACACGTCGCTCGCCGATGCCGGTTCAAATCCGGGCAGCAACGGAAACCTCGATGGCGGGGTTTCCGGAAATGCTCCGCAGGGCGGCGGATATGATGCATCCTCGCAGACTGCAGCCAGCCAGTCCTCTGGCGCCGATTCCGTGGCTATTGGTTCGAATGCGCCCGCACAGGGTGGACCGGCACGTGGCGAACCGCCGCAAACGCTGGGTTCCATCCGGTTCGACGCCAATGGCAATGTAATCGGCGAAACGCTTGACACCACACCGCGCGCAGCACAGCCAGGCGCGGCACCCGGCGCTGCGGCGGGTGGTACGGCTGCAGGCGATGCGGTTGCATCTCTTCCGACCGACGATAATCCCAATTCGCTTTATCAGGCATCCTATCAATTTCTGATGTCGGGCGATTACAAGTCGGCCGAAACCGGTTTCCGCGAGCATGTGAAGCGCTATCCGGCTGATCCCAATACGGCGGAAGCGCGTTTCTGGCTTGGAGAGTCGCTTTACGGTCAGGGCCGTTTTCCGGAAGCCGCAACGGTTTTCATCGATACGCAGCGCGATTACCCTGATTCGAAGCGAGCGCCGGAAAACATGTTCAAGCTCGGCATGACGCTTGAAAAGATGGACAATCGCGATGTCGCCTGCGCAACTTTTGCGCAGATTCCAGACCGTTACCCCAAGGCGGCGCCCGCCATATTGAAACGCGTTGCTGATGAGCGCAGCCGCGCTAAGTGCTGATTGCGGAGTTATTTCGTGGGGCTCACCCCAAGCAATATTTTCAAACTATTCGAGCCATTCGGATTTGGGCAAGCCAGTGCCATTGTTGCTGCCGTTTCGGGTGGCAGCGATTCAATCGGCCTGCTTTTCCTCCTTCGGGATTATCTGGCCATGCTACAGAACCCACCCCGGTTGATTGCCGTTACGGTGGACCATCGGCTGCGCGTCGAATCGAAGGATGAAGCCGAAAATGTCGGCCTGCTTTGCCGACAATATGGAATCGAACACCGCATTCTGGTCTGGGACGAGGCCAAGCCGACAAATGGGCTTGCCGCAGCCGCGCGCACGGCGCGCTATCGCCTGCTGGTACAGGCGGCACGGGATGCGGGTGGAGCCTTCATCGTCACCGGTCATACGCAAGATGACCAGATCGAAACCTTTCTGATGCGCAAGGAACGCAGCGGCCATGCCGAGGCGCGTGGGCTTGCCTCCATGTCGTCGCGCGCATGGCTGGAAGGATCGATCGAACTCGATCGCCCGCTGCTCACCGTTTCCCGGCAGGCGTTACGCGATGAATTGCGCAGCAGAGGTATCGCCTGGGTGGATGATCCCAGCAACGCAAATACGAAATATGAACGACCGCGGATTCGTCTGGGCATCGCTGCCGAGACCGACAAGCAGATGATTCTTGACCAGATTGCCGGGGCCGGGGCCGCGCGCGAGCGTGACAATGCGGCCTTGATCGCCGCAATCGCCGATCCGGCAAGCTTGCGCGTTGATGCAAACGGAGCGTTGCTCGTTGCTCCAGAACTTTACGCTGCTCTTCCTGTCAATGTGAGGCGTCTTTTCTCGGGATTACTGGCGGCAATTGCCGGTGGGCGTCGTTTCCTGCCGGGCGATAGCGAGCGGTCACGCATTGAACGGGTTCTGTCTGGGGGAGACGACAGCCATCGCCTGACGGTATTCGGTGCTTTGATCGAGCGCGGCGAGGACGATTCACCACATCGGTTCCGTCGCGAAAAGCGCAACCTGCCGAAACTGCCGCTGGAGCCGGGCAAAGAAATTGTCTGGGACGGCCGTTTCCGTTTTTCAAATGAAAGCGAAACGGGTTTTGATCTTGCTGCGCCGGGACGACAGGAACTTACGGACTTTCTGAAGTCGCAGAACATTGAAACCGAATCTCGAAAGCGTGACGCGCTGCTGGTTCTGCCGGCCCTGTATAGAGATGGCAGACTTTTCGTTTTGCCGTTCCTGCCCGATGAGAATTTTCCGCAAAATATTCATATCAAACGACATTTTGCGATCTTCGATCACGTTCTGCCAGGGCATGATTTCGAGCTCGCAATGGCCGTTGAGGCCCGTCTTGGGCGCGACTGCGCGGAAATGTCCTAATTTTTGTAAACCAGAGTGACAAGAATCGCGGATGCGGGGCCGAACGCGCCTTGGCAAGGCCATCCTTCGATCCTATGTTAGACCGAAACATCGTTCCGTGCCCGCGGAATGGCCGTGGTATCGATTGGACCCGATATGAATCCGAACTATCGCAACTTCGCCCTCTGGGCGATCATTGCTCTTCTTTTGATCGCGCTGTTCAACCTGTTCCAAAGCCCAGGTCAGCGCTCCAATTCCCGTGAAGTTTCCTATTCGCAATTTATTGACGACGTATCCAATGGTCGCGTGAAAGCGGTCACGATCACCGGTCAGCGGATCAGCGGTACCTTTGCGGATAATGGCTCCACCTTCCAGACCTATTCGCCAGGCGATACAGGTCTTGTGTCGCGCCTTGAAAGCAAGGACGTCGCTATTACCGCACGCCCTGAAACCGATGGTTCCAGCTCGCTGATCGGCATTCTCCTGTCGTGGCTGCCGATGATCCTGATCCTCGGCGTGTGGATTTTCTTCATGCGGCAGATGCAGGGCGGCTCGCGCGGCGCGATGGGTTTCGGCAAGTCGAAGGCCAAGCTTCTGACGGAAGCGCATGGCCGCGTGACTTTCCAGGACGTCGCCGGTGTGGACGAGGCCAAGCAGGATCTTGAGGAAATCGTCGAATTCCTGCGCGATCCGCAGAAGTTCCAGCGTCTGGGTGGGAAGATTCCACGCGGCGTGCTGCTCGTAGGCCCTCCCGGTACCGGTAAGACGCTTCTGGCACGCTCGGTTGCGGGCGAAGCCAATGTGCCGTTCTTCACCATTTCCGGTTCTGACTTCGTCGAAATGTTTGTCGGTGTTGGCGCAAGCCGCGTCCGTGACATGTTCGAACAGGCCAAGAAGAATGCGCCTTGCATCATCTTCATCGACGAAATCGACGCTGTCGGTCGTCATCGCGGCGCCGGTCTTGGCGGCGGTAATGATGAACGTGAGCAGACGCTCAACCAGCTTCTGGTCGAGATGGACGGTTTTGAAGCCAACGAATCGATCATCCTGATTGCGGCAACCAACCGCCCCGACGTTCTCGATCCCGCATTGCTGCGTCCGGGCCGTTTTGACCGTCAGGTCGTGGTTCCGAACCCCGATATCGTCGGCCGCGAGCAGATCCTCAAAGTGCATGTGCGCAATGTGCCGCTTGCACCCAATGTCGATCTCAGGGTTGTCGCACGCGGTACGCCGGGCTTCTCCGGTGCTGATCTCGCCAATCTCGTCAACGAAGCCGCCCTTATGGCCGCACGCCGCAACAAGCGCCTTGTGACCATGCAGGAATTCGAAGACGCCAAGGACAAGATCATGATGGGTGCGGAGCGTCGCTCCGCCATGACGCCTGAAGAAAAGGCCAATACGGCCTATCATGAAGCCGGTCATGCCATCGTTGCGATCAATGTGCCTGCTGCTGATCCGGTCCATAAGGCAACCATCATTCCACGTGGTCGTGCGCTCGGCATGGTTATGCAGCTTCCGGAAGGCGACCGTTATTCGGCGACCTATACCTGGATGGTGTCGCGTCTTGCCATCATGATGGGCGGCCGCGTGGCAGAGGAGCTGAAATTCGGCAAGGAAAATATCACCTCTGGTGCTTCCTCCGATATTCAGCAGGCCACCAAGCTTGCCCGTTCAATGGTGACCCAGTGGGGTTATTCCGACAAGCTTGGTCGTGTGGCCTATGGTGACAATCAGGAAGAAGTCTTCCTTGGTCATTCCGTGTCCCGTACGCAAAATGTTTCGGAAGAAACTGCGCAGATCATTGACGCCGAAGTGCGTCGTCTGATCGACGAGGCTTATGCCGAGGCGACCCGCATCCTGACCAAGAAAAAGAAGGACTGGATCGCGCTCGCCGAAGGTCTGCTCGAATATGAAACGCTCTCCGGCGACGAGATCAAAGAACTGATTGCGGGCAACAAGCCGTCGCGCGATCAGGGTAACGATACGCCGTCCCGTGGTTCGGGTGTGCCGAAGGCTGGAAGCCCGCGCAAGCGCAAGGGTAGTGAGCCCGGCAGCGAACCCGGTATGGAGCCGCAGCCGCAATAAACGGCTCGAAAGCGAAAGAAAGCCGGGCTTGTCCCGGCTTTTTTGTTTCCTGACGTTGTTTTGGCTCGGGCCTGCCGCAAAGGCTCGTTAAGGATTTCGGTGCATCATATTGCACCAGCTTACGACTTTGGACGTGGGAACGTTGAACCTGCCGCCAAAGGCGAAATTGCTTTTGTGAGCGTTTTCGCGTTAAGAACAGCGAAAATCTGCTGTCCAATCGACAGCCTTTGCTCACCGATCATTTCGGGCGGCATATATTTGAAGGCATAGAGAGCGTTTCATGGCTCAGCGCAAGGCGAAACAGATGACACGGAAATATTTTGGAACCGATGGTATTCGCGGACAGGCAAACAGCTTTCCGATGACACCTGAAGTCGCCATGAAAGTCGGCATGGCGGTTGGCCACATCTTCCGCCGCAAGGGTCAGGCTTCGCGCGTTGTGATCGGCAAGGATACGCGCCGCTCGGGCTATATGCTGGAAAATGCGCTGGTGGCAGGTTTCACCGCCGCCGGTATGGATGTTTTTCTGCTTGGTCCGATCCCGACGCCCGCTGTTGCCATGCTTTGCCGCTCGCTGCGTGCCGATATTGGCGTGATGATTTCCGCATCGCACAATCCATTCTACGACAATGGCATCAAGCTTTTCGGCCCGGATGGGTACAAGCTTTCCGATGAGATTGAACTCAAGATCGAAGCGATGATTGACGGGGACCTGTCGTCCTACATGGCAAGCCATGGTGATGTCGGTCGCGCCAAGCGTGTTGATGGCGATATCTATCGCTATATCGAGTTCGCCAAGCGCACCCTGCCGCGCAATATCGATCTGAATGGTCTGCGTGTCGTTGTCGATTGCGCCAATGGTGCCGGCTACAAGGTCGCTCCTGCCGCTTTGTGGGAACTGGGTGCCGAAGTCATCACCATCAACAACGAACCGAACGGCATCAATATCAATGAGGATTGCGGTTCAACGCATCCGATCGGTCTGATGAAGAAGGTTCATGAAGTGCGCGCCGATGTGGGCATTGCGCTTGATGGCGATGCGGACCGCGTGTTGCTGGTCGATGAAAACGGTACCGTCATCGATGGTGACCAGTTGATGGCCGTTATTGCCGAAAGCTGGGCTGCAACCGATCGTCTTGAAGGCGGCGGCATCGTCGCTACGGTCATGTCCAATCTTGGACTGGAGCGTTTCCTCGCCGACCGTCACCTGACGCTGGCCCGCACCAAGGTGGGCGACCGTTATGTGGTCGAGCACATGCGCGAACATGGCTTCAATGTCGGGGGCGAACAGTCTGGCCATATCGTTTTGTCCGATTTCGCGACCACGGGTGACGGTCTGATTTCGGCGTTGCAGATCCTTGCCGTTGCGCAGGAGCAGGGCAGGCCGATCAGTGAAGTCTGCCGCAAGTTTGATCCGGTGCCGCAGCTTCTGAAGAATGTTCGCACCGCTGGCGGCAAGCCGCTGGAAAACAAGCGGGTAAAGAGCGCAATCGACGAAGCGACCGAGCGCCTTGGCGTTCAGGGGCGTCTGGTTATCCGTCCGTCCGGCACCGAGCCGCTCATCCGTGTCATGGCGGAAGGCGATGATCGCGGTTTGGTGGAAAAGGTTGTCAATGACATCATCGATGTGATTTCGTCCGAAAGCAGCGCTGCGGCCTGATCATCGCAAAGACAATGTTAGCAAGGCGCGGGCGAGACCTGCGCCTTTTTGCGTTTAATAAATTAGCGAATGTTAATGAACTTGGTAAAAAAACAAGGTTAAGTTGTATTTAACTTTTGCCGAATAGTCTCCCCCTCAAATATCCGTACCCGTCGCCTGCGGCGGTACGATTCTCCGATGGGGCAGACATATGAAAAGTCTTACGAAAACTCTTTTTGCCGGTGTGGCAGCATCGGTTGCCCTGATGGCTGCGGTGCCTGTCGTTCTTGCGGCGGATATCATCGAACCTGTTCCTGAAGTTGTTGTCGCTCCGCCTGCCGTTGGTGGTTGGTATCTGCGCGGCGACATCGGTTACTCCAAGGCCAAGTTCAGGGACGCCGATTACGCGACCATCGATAATTGCGCGACTTGCGGCGGCGGCTCGCCGACTTTTGGCAGCAACACGCTCTATGGTGACCTGAAGGGCTCGTTCCTTGTTGGCGGCGGTGTCGGCTATCAGGTGACGGACTATTTCCGCACCGATCTGACAGTCGACTACATGACCCGTGCCAAGTTCAACGGTCATACCTACGGTTCGGCCTGCAACGGTGATATCGATTGCGCTTCCGACGAGCGCGGGCGCTTCTCGGCTCTTTCCATTCTCGCCAATGCCTATGTCGACCTCGGCAACTTTGCCGGTTTCACGCCCTATGTCGGTGCCGGTATCGGCGGCACGCGCGTCAAGTGGGGCGATCTGGACGATGTTCGTTATGGAGGCACGCAGGAAGGCGCTGCCAACTGGCGCTTTACCTATGCGCTCATGGCCGGTGCATCGGTCGACCTCACGCAGAACCTCAAGCTCGATGCGGGTTATCGCTATCGCCACATCAACGGTGGCAAGATGTTTGAAGGCAACCAGTGGATCGGCGACGGCCACGACAATGGCATGAATGTGCACGATGTACGCGTCGGCCTGCGTTATATGTTTGGCGGCGCAGGTCCGGTCTATGCCCCGCAGCAGGTTTCGACCATCGTAGATGGTTCCGTTTACAAATAAATAGCAAATCGCAAGATGAGATAAGGCCCGGTCATCCGGGCCTTATTTGTTTAGAGATCGCATTGTCCCACGCAAAACCGCTTCGCACTTTTGCTGGAAATGCTTGAGAAACATAGTAAAAATATCCCTATATTTATGCGATCTTAACTATGTTCATTCATACATGATGATAAATTCATAAGCGGGGATTTCATCATGTCTATGCATTGGCGTGCTTTCTGTTCGTCGGCTGCTTTGCTGGCCGGATTGTGCTTTGCATCGCAGTCTTTTGCGGCCGATCTCGATATGATCAGCTATGAGCCGGGCGTTCCGATGCAGCAGCCGGTCGAGGTGGGTTCCGGGTGGTATCTGCGTGGTGATATCGGCTACAACCTCTCCTCCAAGGTCAAGATCCAGACAGAGACGTCTTTCTGGAATGGCTCTCAAAGCTATGATCTGGCCAAGACTGTCGTGCCCTCCATCGGTATCGGTTATCAGTTCACGGATAATCTGCGTGGCGACGTGACACTCGGCTATTCCAAACAGAGCTTCGACGATTATGACGTCGATGTCCGTAGCTGGGATATGATGGCCAATGCCTATGTCGATCTCGGCAACTACTCCGGCTTCACGCCCTATCTCGGTGCAGGCCTCGGCTTTGCCAATGTGCGTTATTCCATTGATACGGCTTATGGCGAATACAAGACAGATGATGATTATTGTCTCGCCTGGGCGCTCATGGCGGGTGTCGGTATTGATGTGGCATCCAACATCAAGCTCGATATCGGCTATCGTTATGGGGTCATCGAAGGCGCGGATATTGCAAGTGCCGCAGGCATCACGCTCAGCGACAAGGACATTCAGTCCCATCAGTTGCGTGCCGGTGTGCGCTTTACGACCTGGTAATACCAAGCCTCATCGAGACTTGGTTAAGCCCGTGCGGCAATTGAGCATTTTCAGGGCGTGATGCGTTAGCATCTTAGCGCCCTGCTATAATTGCGGCGGGCCTTATGGCCCGCTTTGCAATTCATTGTTTTAGCTATTTCGAATTTTTCGTTTTCATGTGCGGCCCGATTCCTTACAGGTGACAGAACGCGACGAATGCGTGTCCTGAAAAGGGGAGGGTTATGAAAGCAATTGCAGCATTTTCAGATTTCGTAGGCCGGACATTTGCCGTCTGGGTCATTGTCTTTGCCATTCTCGGTTTTGTTCTGCCGTCGACATTCAGCGTGTTTGCGCCGTGGATCGTGGTTCTGCTCGGCATTATCATGTTCGGAATGGGCCTGACGATTTCCGGCAAGGATTTTGCAGAAGTTGCCAAAAGACCTTTCGATGTTGCTATCGGCGTGCTGGCGCAGTTCATCATCATGCCGCTGCTCGCCGTGTTGCTGACGCGCATTATCCCGATGTCGCCGGAAGTGGCGGCGGGTGTGATCCTCGTCGGCTGCTGCCCCGGTGGCACGGCTTCCAACGTCATGACCTATCTGTCGAAGGGCGACGTGGCGCTGAGCGTGGCTTGCACAAGTGTCACCACCCTGCTGGCGCCGCTGGTGACGCCGTTTCTGGTCTGGTTCTTCGCCAGCCAATATCTGCCCGTCGATGCGATGAGCATGTTCATCAGCATTGTGAAGGTGATCCTTGTGCCTCTGGCGCTTGGCTTCGTTCTGCAGAAACTGGTTCCGGGCCTCGTCAAGGCCGCTGTGCCGATGCTGCCGCTTGTGTCGGTTATCGGTATCGTGCTCATCGTTGCAGCCGTCGTCGCGGTCAACAAGGCTGCCATCGCGCAGTCCGGCCTGCTGATCTTCGCGGTGGTGTTCCTGCACAATGGCTTCGGTCTGCTGCTCGGCTATTTCGCCGCGCGTTTCGCGGGATTGTCGCTGGCAAAGCGCAAGGCGATCAGCATTGAGGTTGGCATGCAGAACAGTGGATTGGGCGCAGCTCTCGCCAATGCGCACTTCTCACCGCTGGCGGCCGTGCCGAGCGCCGTCTTCAGTGTCTGGCACAATATCTCCGGTGCGCTGATTGCAAGCTATTATGCGCGCATGGAAGAGGAGCCGACAGAGACACAAACGGTCACGCGATAATGAAATTCTACTCGCCCGAAGCAATTCGGGCGAGTTGGATGAAAATATTCCCCGAAAGCCGTATTGAGGAAAAATGCACTTTCGGCTATCCCAGTAAGTGGGCCACGTCTCCCCAACGAGACGCGTGCTATCTGAGAGGATAGAAACAACATGACGACGATTGCGAAGCCGGCAGTTCGCCCGGCTAATCCTAATTTTTCATCCGGTCCCTGTGCAAAACGTCCCGGCTGGTCGCTGAATGCGCTGGTCGATGCGGCGCTTGGCCGTTCGCACCGCGCGAAAATCGGCAAGACCAAGCTGAAAGAAGCCATCGACCTTACCCGCGAAGTGCTGCAGGTTCCTGCCGACTACCGTATCGGTATCGTGCCGGCATCCGACACCGGCGCTGTCGAGATGGCGCTGTGGTCCATGCTCGGCGCGCGTGGCGTCGATATGGTCGCGTGGGAAAGCTTCGGCTCGGGCTGGGTCACGGATGTGGTGAAGCAGCTCAAGCTCGAAGATGTCCGCACCTTCGAAGCGCCTTACGGTGAGATTGTCGATTTTTCGCAGGTCGATTTCGACCGCGATGTGGTCTTCACCTGGAACGGCACCACGTCTGGCGCGCGCGTCCCGAATGGCGATTTCATACCGGCGGATCGCAAGGGTCTGACCTTCTGCGATGCGACCTCTGCCGCCTTCGCCCAACGTCTCGACTTCCCGAAACTCGATGTCGTCACCTTCTCCTGGCAGAAGGTGCTGGGCGGCGAGGGCGCGCATGGCATCCTGATCCTTTCCCCGCGTGCGGCGGAACGGCTGGAAAGCTACAAGCCTGCATGGCCACTGCCGAAGATTTTCCGCATGACCAAGGGCGGCAAGCTGATCGAAGGCATCTTCGTCGGCGAGACCATCAACACGCCGTCCATGCTCTGCGTGGAAGACTATCTCGATGCGCTGAAATGGGCGAAATCGCTTGGCGGTCTCGATGCGCTGGTTGCGCGCGCCGATGCGAATTTTGCGGTTCTCGACGGTTTTGTCGCAAAGACGCCGTGGATTGCCAATCTGGCCGTGAAGCCGGAAACGCGTTCGAACACTTCCGTCTGCCTTACGATTGTCGATCCGGAAGTGACTGCCTTGTCTGCCGACGAGCAGGCCGCTTTTGCCAAGGGCATCGTCACCGCGCTCGACAAGGAAGGCGTTGCCTATGATATCGGCGCCTATCGCGATGCACCTTCAGGTCTGCGTATCTGGGCTGGCGCGACGGTGGAAGCTTCCGATCTGGAAGCGCTGACGCACTGGCTGGATTGGGCTTTTGCAACGCAGAAGGCTGCGCTGAAAGCTGCTGCCTGAGCATTTCATGCATGACACCGTGGTCCGCGTTGGGGCGGCCACGGTCCGCATCTCCCATTATTCATAGCATTTCCTGAAGCAGATCGGTCTGCGTTTACAGGAAATGCTTGGTCTGAAAATGTTTGAAGGAGGCCACCATGGCACCTCGCGTTCTCGTATCCGATAAGCTTTCGCCCACTGCCGTCCAGATTTTCAAGGATCGCGGCGTGGAAGTCGATTACCTGCCTGATCTGGGCAAGGACAAGGAAAAGCTTCTCGAAGTCATCGGCGATTATGACGGTCTGGCGATCCGTTCGGCCACAAAGGTCACGGAAAAGCTGATCGCAGCCGCCAAGAAGCTCAAGGTCGTCGGTCGCGCCGGTATCGGCGTGGACAATGTCGATATTCCGGCGGCTTCGCGCCGTGGTATCATCGTCATGAACACGCCTTTCGGCAACTCGATCACCACTGCCGAACATGCCATTGCGCTGATGTTCGCCGTGGCGCGGCAATTGCCGGAGGCAGACACCTCCACCCGCGCTGGCAAGTGGGAAAAGAACCGCTTCATGGGCGTGGAAATCACCGGCAAGACGCTGGGCGTCGTCGGCTGCGGCAATATCGGTTCGATTGTCGCCACGCGCGCCATCGGCCTGAAGATGCATGTGGTGGCTTTCGATCCGTTCCTGTCCGAAGCCCGTGCGCAGGAACTGGGCGTTGAAAAGGTCGAGCTGGACGAGCTGCTGGCCCGCGCCGATTTCATCACGCTGCACACGCCCTTGACCGACAAGACCCGCAACATCATCAATGCGGAAAACCTGGCCAAGACCAAGCCGGGCGTGCGTATCGTCAATTGTGCCCGCGGCGGACTGATCGTGGAAAAGGATCTGGTGGCAGCGCTGAAATCCGGCCATGTGGCAGGCGCGGGTATCGACGTTTACGAAACGGAACCGGCGACGGAAAACGAGCTTTTCTCGCTGCCCAATGTCGTCTGCACGCCGCATCTTGGTGCGTCGACCTCGGAAGCACAGGAAAATGTCGCGCTTCAGGTAGCCGAACAGATGTCGGACTATCTGGTGAAGGGCGCCGTTTCCAACGCCATCAACATGCCCTCGATCACGGCGGAAGAAGCGCCGCGTCTGAAGCCATTCGTGAAGCTTGCCGATGTGCTTGGCGCTTTCGTCGGTCAGGTCACGGACGAGCCGATTCAGGAAGTGGAAGTGCTGTTCGACGGTTCCACCGCAACCATGAACACGCGCGCATTGCTGAGTGCGACCCTGGCCGGTCTCATCCGTCCGCAGGTCGCCGACGTCAACATGGTTTCCGCACCGATCATGGTGAAGGAACGCGGCATCATCGTTTCGGAAGTCAAGCGCGACAAGTCTGGCATCTTCGACGGCTATATCAAGCTGACGGTGAAGACCACCTTGCGTGAACGCTCCATTGCCGGAACCTGCTTCTCGGACGGCAAGGCGCGCTTCATCCAGATCAAGGGAATCAATCTCGACGCCGAGGTCGGCCCGCACATGCTTTACGTCACCAACAAGGACGTTCCCGGCATGATCGGCCTGCTTGGCACGATCTGCGGCAAGCACAATATCAACATCGCCAACTTCTCGCTCGGACGTGACCATCCGGGTGGCGATGCGATCGCCATGCTCTATGTGGATGAACAGATTCCACAGGCAGCACTTGACGAACTGACGGCTCAAGAGGCAATCAAGGCGGCAACACCGCTTGAGTTCAACGTCGGAGAAGTTTGAGAAAATGGTTGAAGAGATGGTACAGCCGGAATGGCGGCGCATGCACGAGCAGGATATTGCGAGCGTGACTGCGGTTGCTAATGTTGTCCATCTCGATTTCTTCGAAGATGAGGCGGTCTTCCGGGACCGCTTCAAACTCTATCCGGCTGGCTGCTTCGTGCTCGCCCGTGACAATGAAATCCTCGGATATGGCATCAGCCATCCATGGAAGCTGGATACGGTCCCGGCTCTCAACGCCGTTCTGGGCGAACTGCCCGACGACACCAATACCTACTATATCCATGATATCGCGCTTCTGCCCGAAGCCCGTTCCAGCGGTGCTGCCACGCGCGTGGTCGAACTGATGGCCTTGCAGGCTGAACGCGACGGTTTCGTCACCATGTCGCTCGTTGCCGTCAGCGGCTCGCAGGGCTTCTGGGAAAAGAAGGGTTTTGTCGTTCGCGACCTCCCGGCGCTTGAGGAAAAGCTCAAGAGCTATTCGGATGATGCACTCTACATGGTGCGCGCCGGCTAGGTCGCAGATATTCCGTTTTTGGCGGTCTGCAAATGGCGTGATTATTTCCTTCCGGTGCTCATGTACCCGAAAGTACATTCCGCTCCGGGTCTCAAATCCCACCATTTTCGCCACGCCACAAACGGAATCTCAAGCGACCTAAGCGCCCTGCTTGCCGGACGGTGTTCAAAAATCGGGAATTTCTTGCACGAAAGAGTCGCGCAATCCCGTTTCAATCTGTATAGAGACGAGGGATCAGCACCCTGTAGCCTCAACTGGCGATGACCGGGCCGCTTTGATCCTTGGATTTTCAAATAGAAGCCAAGGAGTTTCTTCAATGGCAAATGTGGTTGTCGTCGGGTCGCAATGGGGCGATGAGGGCAAGGGTAAGATCGTTGACTGGCTGTCCGAACGCGCCGATGTCATCGTGCGCTACCAGGGCGGTCATAACGCAGGTCATACGCTTGTCATCGACGGCGTCAGCTACAAGCTTTCGCTGCTGCCATCCGGCCTCGTGCGCGGCAAGCTGAGTGTCATCGGCAATGGTGTCGTTGTCGATCCGCATCATTTTGTTGCCGAAGTCGAGAAGTTGCGCGCACAGGGCATCGACATCAATCCTGATGTGCTGCGTATTGCCGAAAATGCGCCGCTTATCCTCTCCATTCATCGTGAACTCGATGCCATGCGCGAAAGCTCCAATTCGGGTCTCAAGATCGGCACGACCAAGCGCGGTATTGGCCCGGCTTATGAAGACAAGGTTGGTCGTCGCGCCATCCGCGTCATCGACCTGACCGAGCCGGAAACGCTGCAGCCGAAGGTCGAACGTCTGCTGGCGCACCACAATCTGCTGCGCCGCGGCATGGGTCTGGAAGAAATCGCGGTCGATACCATTTTGAAGGAACTGAACTCGGTTGCCGATCAGATTCTTCCCTATATCGATCAGGTCTGGCGCGTTCTAGACGAGCGCCGCAAGGCTGGCGACCGTATCCTGTTCGAAGGCGCGCAGGGCGCATTGCTCGACAACGACCACGGCACCTATCCGTTCGTGACGTCCTCCAACACGGTTGCCGGTCAGGCTGCTGCCGGTTCGGGCCTCGGTCCGACGGCCATCGGCTATGTGCTCGGCATCACCAAGGCCTATACGACCCGCGTTGGCGAAGGTCCGTTCCCAACGGAACTCGATGATGAAATCGGCGAATTCCTTGGCACCAAGGGCCATGAGTTCGGCGTTGTAACAGGACGCAAGCGTCGTTGCGGCTGGTTCGATGCCGTGATCGTGCGCCAGACGGTTCGTACCTCCGGCATCACCGGCATTGCGTTGACCAAGCTCGACGTTCTCGACGGCCTGGATGAAATCAAGATCTGCGTCGCCTATGAACTCGATGGCAAGCGCATCGACTATCTGCCGTCCTCCATGGGCGCGCAGGCACGCGTGAAGCCGATCTATGAAACGTTGCCGGGCTGGTCGGAAACGACTGCGGGTGCGCGTTCGTGGAACGACCTCCCGGCACAGGCTGTCAAATATGTGCGTCACATCGAAGAATTGATCGGCGCTCCGGTGGCGATGCTGTCCACCAGCCCGGAACGTGAGGACACCATCCTCGTCACCGATCCATTCCACGACTGATTTTTTGCAGTCATGAACTGATATGTTCGGAGCAGCTTTTCCGGAAGCTGCTCCGATTTTGTTTTGACCGTTGTACAAAGAACGCAATCGGCAACGCAAAGCTTCGCAACAGGGTGGGTTTCGCCACTATTTCACCGCATCATTTTGAAAGTCTTCGCTAAATCGTAGCCGGAGACTTTGCTTTCCCTTGATTATTGTGATTATTGGGACATTTATTGCATCCTGTGCTTATTGTTCATCTGGACGGGCGGAAACCGGGTAAGACGGAATGGCGGATTTTGTAGCGGTACTGAAAAAGACGATCGATGCGCAGGCGGACAAGTCGCCCGAACTGCGCCAGCGTGTTTACGCGAAAGCGCGCGCCACGATCGAGCAAAAGCTTGTTACGGCGAATGCCTCGCAGGCCGTGGCTGTCCGCCAGCGCAATATTCTTGAAGATGCTATTACCGAGGTTGAAGCTTTTTATGCGCCACCAGCCGACGTGCCGGAAGAACCGGTCGGTGATGCGCTGGAAGATTTTCTGGAAGAGGCGAATCAGGGTGCAGCAACGCGCGCACCATCGCATGAAGATGATGATGAATCTGTATTCTCCGGCACACCGCGCGACGAACGCCGCGAGAGTGTCTCCCGTGAGGATGACGACGCACCGGCCTTTTCCGCAGAGCATAGCGACGACTGGAAACTGGACCGCGCCAAGGAAAAGGCGCAGGCTCGCCGCAGCGAATATATCGAACGCACAGCCAAGAAAGAACAGCGCTCCTACAAGGGCTTGATCGCCGGTCTGATTGCAGTCCTGCTTGTCGGCGGTGCCGGTTATGCGGTTTGGGCCAACAAGGACAAAATTCAGGAACTGGCATCGAGCCTCGGACGCAGCGATGCGCCAGCGACCGGTTCAGATACCGAAACGCATCCCGAAGGCACGACGCCGCCAGCCGACAACAATGCGGCGACGACGGGTGGCGAACAGACGCCCGAGCAGCCGCAACAGCCTGCGGGCGAGCCGAAAATGACCCAGCGGCTGATGCCTGATGGCAGCGAAACCGATAGTGGACCTGCTGCCGGTGCAAATGGTATCGGCGAGGGCACGTCGACCGCCGCTTCCACGCCTGCGCCTGCCGAAACGAATACGCAGACCGGCGCGCAGCCAGGACAAAACCAGACTGTAGCCGTCGGCCAGCAGGCGCTTCTTTATGAAGAACGCGGCGGCGCCGGTTCGGATTCGGTCGAGCGCGGCAATGTGGTCTGGTCCACGATCGAAGAAAGCCCGGAAGACGGCCAGCCCGCTGAACCGGCGGTTCGCGCGACCGTTACGATGCCGACCAGCAAGGTCGAGCTGAAGATGACGATCCGCAAGAATACGGACCAGTCCATTCCGGCGAGCCATCTGATTGAACTGGTCTTCACCGTGCCGGAAGGTTTCCCCGGCGGCGTGGTGGATAACGTGCAGCGCATCACCTTCAAGGATACGGAACAGGCGGCAGGCAACCCGCTGATCGCTGTGCCGTCGAAGATCGGCGACAATTTCTTCATCGTATGGCTCAACGACGCCCGTACCGCGCAGGACACCAACCTTTCGCTGATGCGTCGCCTGCAGTGGATCGATATTCCGATCTCCTATCGCAATGGTCGTCGCGCTCTTATCAGTCTTGAAAAGGGCGTGCCGGGTGAGAAGGCGTTCAACGACGTGCTGGGCACAAACTAGCTCTTACATATCGAAACAGAAAAAGGCCGCTTCGAGCGGCCTTTTTGTTTTGAAGCGATCAGGGTCGCACAGTGATTATTTCTTCTCGGCGAAAGCCTTGATGGCCTTGGCAATTTCGTTTCGTGCAGCTTCGGCGCTGTCGAAACCGCCCAGTTCAACGACCTTGCGGCCTTCCGGCAATTGCTTGTAGACGCGGAAGAAAGCTTCGAGGCGCTGCTGTTCGACCTTCGGCAGATCGGTGATTTCCTTGATATTGTCGTAGGTCGGATCAATGTCTGTGGTCGGAACGGCGACGATCTTGTCGTCCTGGTCGCCACCGTCGATCATCTTCAGCACACCGATGGGGCGAACCTTGATGATCGCGCCTGGAACAATCGGCTCACGCGTGTAGATGAGCGCGTCGAGCGGATCGCCGTCACCGGCAAGCGTGCTGGTGATCGAGCCGTAATTGGCCGGATAGATCACAGGCATGGACTGGTAGCGGTCGACGACGATGTGACCGGTCTTGTCGTCTATTTCGTATTTGGTGAAGCTGCCTTGCGGGATTTCGATGGCGGTGAAGAATTCCTTCCCGTCCTGTTCCTTCTGCGGATAATCGAGGAAGGAGACATATTCGGAAGCCGATGCGGCGGTGGCAGCGGTCAGCGCAAGGGCTGCGGCGAGCAGGAGCTTTTTCATGGGATGACCTTCGGGCTTGGGTGAAACACACCCTCGTCCCTAAAGCCAATCCATTACAGTGATTTGACAGTTTTATATCGGATGGATGACGGTCTCAGCGAGGAACCGCCTGCGATACTCCACCGGGCTGATGCCGATCTTCTGGCGGAAGTGATGGCGAAGCGTGTGGGCGCTTCCAAAGCCGACTGAAGTGGCAATGTCGTCAACGCTTGCCTGTCCCTGAGAAAGGAACTCCTTGGCAGCCGCGATGCGCTCCATGACGAGCCAGTCGCCGGGTGTCGCACCGGTAGATTCGACAAAGCGACGCAGGAAGGTGCGCGGGCTCATCCGGCATTCGGCGGCCATGCGCTCAATTGTCCATTCTGCAGCAAGATTGGCGCGCATCCTGTCCAGAACCGGGCTGATGGCGGTGCCTTCGCGCCTGGTGACCGGGCGCTCGAGGAATTGTGCCTGTCCGCCGGTGCGATGAGCGGGCATGACGAGCCGTCGCGCAACGGAATTCGCGGCAACGGCTCCAAAATCCTGCCGTACGATTTCGATCAGGAGGTCTATTCCAGCGGCACTTCCGGCCGAAGTGAAGATGCGATCATGTTCGCGATAGAGCGATGCATCATCGACATCAATCTCGGGGTGTTTTTTACGTAGCGCATCGGCGTAGCGCCAATGGGTGGTGGCAAGGCCGCCGTCGAGCAGTCCGGTCGCAGCCAGCACGAAGGCACCCGAGCAGATGGAGGCAAGCCGTGCTCCACGGCGATGCGCGCGACGCAGCTTTTCGGTGATCGCTCGCGGTACTGGAATGTCTGTGCCTTTCCAGCCCGGAACAACGATGATGTCAGCCTCATCAATGAGATCGGCGCTACCATCCGGAGTGATGACAAACCCGCCATGCGCACGCAACGGGCCATCCTCTATCGGACAACTGGCAAATCGATACCAGCCGGTTCCCATTTCCGGCCGGGGCAGACCAAAGATTTCGGCAACGATGCCGAATTCAAAAGTGCAAAGCCGATCATAGAGAAGGGCTACGACAAGCGGGCCTTCGAGCTCTTGTGCTGGGTTTGTCATTATCTTTACGTATATTGTCAATCACGCCAATTGCAAGTGAATTGGCAAATGGGCGAAAACCTTTTTGAAGATAAAGGAGAACGCCCATGGATAGTGTAGCCAGAACCGACAGGAAATCAGCCGTGACTGCTATATCACCGGCACCGAGCGCGTTGGCGCGCGATCATTTTGCGGCAGAATTTGCATTCGAAACGGATTGCTGGGATGTGTGTGATGCGCTGTTGAAAGGAGCGGATTTCGTGCTTCTCGATGTGCGCAGCCCAGTGCTTTTCGCTAAAGCGCATATACCGGGCGCAATCAATCTGCCGCATGGCAAAATCATCGGGTCCAGAATGGCGAAATGGCCGCAGGAAACGATTTTCGTCACCTATTGCGCGGGACCGCATTGCAATGGTGCGGCACGCGGCGCCTTGCGGCTGGCCAATCTCGACCGGCCGGTCAAGATCATGGCAGGGGGTGTGATGGGCTGGATCGATGAGGGGTTCGAACTCACCAAAGGTGAGGTGGATAATTAGAGCGCGTTTTGATCTGACTGAATCAGATCGGCGCTCTAACCATTTGTTTTGACGCGCGTCTTAACCGAAAACCGCTTCGCACTTTTCGGGATACGCCCCAGTTCAATCTATTCATTTTTTCACGCATTATCCTGCGCAAAACCGCTTCGCACTTTTGCTGGAAATGCTTTGAAACAATTCTGCCGCAAAATGGTCTCCCACTTTGCGGCAGTAAAAGAACTTGCTGATAATATCAGTTTCAGGCGTGCGCTTCCTCGACATGGTTCAGCGCCTTCTGCTGCTTGTAGGCCGCAGCTTTCACTGCGGCTTGCACCTTTTCAAAGGCACGCACTTCGATCTGGCGGACACGCTCACGGCTGATGCCGAATTCGCCGGAAAGATCCTCTAGCGTCATCGGATCTTCCGACAGACGGCGGGCCTCGAAAATGCGGCGCTCGCGGTCGTTCAGCGTATCCATCGCCTGTTCGAGCATGGAGCGGCGGTTTTCCAGTTCGTCCTGCTCGATCAGCACCTGCTCCTGGCTGCTGCTGTCGTCGACGAGCCAGTCCTGCCATTCGCCGGATTCACCTTCCGAAGCGCGCAAAGGCGCATTCAGCGAAGCGTCACCGGACAGGCGGCGGTTCATGGAAACCACTTCGTCTTCGCTGACGTTGAGCTTGGTTGCGATCTGCTTGACCTGATCCGGCCGGAGATCGCCATCGTCGAGCGCCTGAATCTTGCTCTTCATCTTGCGCAAATTGAAGAACAGACGCTTCTGATTAGCGGTCGTGCCCATCTTCACAAGGCTCCACGAACGCAGGATATATTCCTGGATCGAGGCCTTGATCCACCACATTGCATAAGTGGCAAGACGGAAACCGCGTTCAGGTTCGAAACGCTTGACAGCCTGCATGAGACCGACATTGCCTTCCGAGATCACTTCACCGATCGGCAGGCCATAGCCGCGATAACCCATGGCGATCTTGGCCACGAGGCGCAGATGGCTCGTTACCAGCCTGTGGGCGGCCTTGGGGTCGGTATGTTCGTGATAACGCTTGGCCAGCATATACTCTTCCTGTGGCTCAAGCATGGGAAAACGGCGAATTTCTTCCAGATAACGGGTAAGACCACCGTCACCGGACGTGATGCTTGGGAGATTCATCTGGGCCATAGAGCACCCTCCTTTATAATTTCAGGTTCCCGTTTGGCGAACCTGTCGCGGGGGCTGCCTCCTGCACTTCCCTCACGCGAGCCTTCATATATAGGCATGATTTTGGCGAAAACACGATCCTTTAACTCATGAAACAATCTGTCACTACAACGTGAACGTCGCCACGTGGCAAAGGTTGCAAAGCGCGCTTGAAATATATGGTCAAGAGCGGCTTTCATGCCAACCGCGCCCCGATCTTGATGATGAAACAGCCTTTTATTTACAGGCTGTCATCCGTTCAGCCAACCATGATGGTTGTCAGTATTATATAGAATGTTTCCGGAAGTTTTCCAGAAGGTGCTCCATGTCTTCCGGCACCGGCGCTTCGAAACGCATCAGCTCTTCTGTCGCTGGATGGGTGAAGGCGAGCAGCCAGGCATGCAGTGCCTGCCGGTGGAAACCGCGTACGGCCTCTTTCAATGGTTCCGGCAGTTTGTTGGCCTTGGTCTTGTAGGCGCTGCCATAGTCCATGTCGCCGACAAGTGGGTGGCCGATATGTGCCATGTGCACGCGTATCTGGTGGGTACGGCCTGTCTCGAGACGGCATTCGACGAGCGAGGCCAGTGCGGTGGCATCGTCGCGGGGCCCGAATTTTTCCACTGTCACATAATGGGTAATGGCGTGGCGAGCATCTTCCCGCTCTTCATTGACGACCGCCTGTTTGGTGCGGTCGCGATGCGAACGTCCGAGATGCGCGTCGATGAAGCCCTGCGGGCGTTCGGTCATGCCCCAGACGAGCGCGAGATAGGCGCGTTCCAGATCGCCGGTGCGGCCATGGTCGGCAAATTGTTCGCTCAAATGCCGGTGGGAACGATCATTCTTGGCCACGACCATGACGCCGCTCGTATCCTTGTCGAGACGATGAACGATGCCCGGACGACGAATTCCTCCGATGCCCGACAAGCTATCGCCACAATGATATATGAGGGCATTGACGAGTGTTCCCGTCCAGTTGCCGTTGCCTGGGTGAACGACAAGTCCTGCGGGCTTGTTGATCACGATGAGATCATCATCCTCGTAAAGAATATCGAGCGGTATGTTCTCTGCAATCGGTTCGGCTGGTTCCGGCTCAGGCAGCACGATGGCGATAGTCATGCCTTCGCGCAGCTTCTGCTTGGCTTCACGGGCGGGTGCGCTGTCGATGGTCACATGGCCTTCGGCAATAAGGGACTGAACGCGGCTGCGCGAGAGTTCCGGCCCCAATGCTGCGGCCAGCCACTGGTCGAGACGCTTGCCTGTGGCATCGGAGTCGGTTGTTAGCTCTTTCACTCGTGTGTTTCCTTTATGAGAGCTGTTCTGCCTTAACGAAATCGTCAGAACTGCTCTATCTCTTGGTTTTACCGCATTTATGCGGCGTCAAATGTTTCCATTTGGCTGCAAAATGCTCTATCACGCGCCACACGCCGTAACACGGCGAAGTTCGAACCGGAGTCGTTGAATGCAGGATCCACACTATCCGAGATACCAGAATCATCAGGATTCAGGCTATCAGGACTATCAGCAGGGCTATTACCCGGATGAACAGGCCGAGCCCCAGCTTGATCCAGCCATGGAACGTGTGCGCCGCAAAATGATCCGGCTTCTGGCCGTCTCCATCGGTGTCATGCTGATCGGTCTTATGGCGGTGCTTGTCGCCGTTGTCTACAAGATCAATCGTGCGCCGGAAACCCCGCCGGTTGAAGAAGCCCGTTCCGATATCCCAGGACAGGCCGTGTCCGCTCCGGTAAAGCCGGAACCGCCGAAGCTGATCGAATCGCAGATCAACCTGACGCCCGGCACCCGTCTTCTTTCGCAAAGCCTTTCCGGCACCGAACTTTCGCTGGAAACCCTGCTGCCGGATGGCGGTACGGAACTCATCATCTATGATTATCGCGAATCCCGTATCATCGGTCGCATCAAGCTCGGCAATGTCGAGTAGAACGGATAGAATCTGATCAGGGCGGCAATCAGGCCGCCTTGATTGTTTCTGCCTTCGAGGATTGCGCTTTTTCTTTTTGGCGATTATATCAGCGGCATGGCTTATGCGCCCATCGTCTAGCGGTTAGGACGGCGCCCTCTCACGGCGCAAACAGGGGTTCGATTCCCCTTGGGCGTACCAAAAACAAGCATGGCTTGGCTTTGGCCAGATCCACAAACTCAACTGCATTCGCACCGCCTCCACAACCCCATTCCAATATCTGGGAGCCCTGCACGTTCAAGCCGACGGAAGCGGCCGTATCCTGCACGAGCTTTCGATGCGATTGTCCAATTTGCATCCATGCGGCATCAGAGAGACCGTCGCTTCCCTTCCAGTGGGAATTCGATTTATGATTCTTCGAAGTTTGATCGGCCCAATAATCTTGAGCATCGGATGCGATCCTGTCGATCGATTGTCTGTAATTCAGTTTCGTCGCTGCATACGCAACTGAACGTCTGACATATTGCGCTATCGGGGTTACCATTTGTTGCGCCCTCTGTTGTGTCGCCAGAATAACAACAAAGTCTTACAATCCGTAGGTGAAACGGGGGTCGGGGACTACTCCATTGGTAGTGCCGTTCGGGGCGAAATACTAATTTCGGTTCATTGTTTTACACGTTTGCGGATGGGCGTTAGGGTGGGTCCGATGTGGGATCAACCAAACGCGGAGGAACGATGAGCATTTCAATCAAGACCGGATCAGCGAGCCTCATTTGCGACGGTATCGACAAAGGTGCGGTGGAATATAGCGTGGCTATTCCCGCCGATGGGGCGGACCTGACAAAGCGCGGCAAGTTCTGGGGCAACAAGGATGCGATCGGCGAGGCGATGAAAGCATCGGCAGTTGGCCTCAAGTCGCATGACGGCGACACTTATCCGGTGGCGGTCGAAGAACTGGATCGTGATGGAGCAGCGCTCTTTACTGTGCTTGCTTCAGCCGAGTGATGATCGCGCTCAATGGTCTTGGACAAAGCAGATACGCTTCGATTTGTTACCTGAGTGGGGCTGGTAATTGCCTGCTCATCTAATTGAGCATTTTCTGAGCAAGCAAAAAATATGCAGCCATCCCGTGTTTACGGGATATGAATGCCATATATGGTGGTGCTAATGTTAAAGCATGTGGAAAATTGGATCGAATATTTATCCTCAAATCCATAATGCTGTCAGGGTGAAAGGTGTTCTTGCCGAACCTTTCTCGCCGAGAGATGTGCGCCGTGTCGCTCCGGGCTGGCCTTACTCCAGATACTTCTCGTTCCTTGCCGAAAACTGCACCGACAATCAACCGGAAAGCGATGCGCTTTTCGTGCGGGTAGGCCGCGGGCAGTACCATCTCAACGACAAGGCTACTATGTCCGATGTGCCCGAATACGGGCAGTTGATGGACATGAGCCACTAATACCAAAACTTGATGACTTGGCTCATCGAGTTTTGGTTAAGCCTGTGCGGCGATTGAGCATTTTCAGGGCGTGATGCGTTAGCATCTCAGCGCCCTGGTATAAAGAGCATCCGCAACAATGGGTTGGGGAGATCGGACAGGCGTCAGTTGCGAAAATTTGCAACTGGCGATGTGTCGGTGCATAATCGCGGTATGAGAGAATCGTACAAGAAGCCCGATTATGAGCAGGAACTGCGTCAGGCAGGTGTCCGCATCACGCGCCAGCGCCGGATCATCCTGGACATACTGACCGAGACGGAAGATCATCCCGACGCACTCGAGATTTTTCGCCGGGCGGTCGAGATCGATAGCAGCATCTCGCTTTCGACGGTTTATCGCACGATGAAGCTTCTCGAAGAGCGCGGTGCCATTCACCGGCATGCCTTTGCCGGAGGGCCTTCGCGTTTCGAACAGGCAAGCGGTGCGCATCACGATCACATCATCGATATGGACTCCGGAGACGTGGTGGAATTTCGCTCTGACAAGATTGAAAAATTGCAGGAAGAAATCGCCCGTTCGCTCGGTTATGAGATCGTGCATCACCGGCTCGAACTTTATTGCAAAAAAATCGGAAACTGACGGAACCAAGTTTCATCTGTGGCGTTAAGCGCGCATGAAGGTCGTGACCCCGCCCCCACAACACGACTTTCAGAGTTCGCCTCAACCTCCCCGCACGAGGCGAGCGGCGAGAATGCCGCGCTGACGTCAAACGTTATGCCGCTGGCGTTCCGCAAATTCAGAGCAAGCCGCCGTGGTTCAGGTTCAGGCCTGACCATGGCGGCTTTTTTGTGGCTGGTGAGGGCGTTATCGATCCCGATCAGGCGTCAAACTGCTCTGTGGGAATAACGAGGGAATAGACTGCGCCGGTTCCGTCGATGCGATAATCGGCATGGCCGTTGACGGATGCAGGAACAATGCGTTGCAGCACGGCGCTGCCGAAGCGCGGATCGTGCTCGAAAACTTCCGGCATTGCGGGATTGGTTTCTTCCCAGTGGAATTCCAGCCTGTCATCGCCGCTGGCCACATGGGCAACCTTCGCTGAAATCTTCACCCGACCATAGGGTATCGAAAGACCGCCGAAAGAGGTCGCGTTGACCACCAGTTCATGCAGCGCAAGGCCGACATGCAATGCGGCACCGGGGAAAAGATAGGGATTGTCGCCCTCAATGGTCAGGCGTTCGTCATTGACGTCGATGTATTTCTCCACCTGCGAATGCACGAGGTCGCGAAACAGCGCGCCGCGCCAGTTGGAATCGGTCACCAGATCCTGCGAATAGGAAAGTGACTGGATGCGCCCGCGGAATTTCAGCAGGAAATCGTCGATGGAATCGGTGAAACGCGCCGTTTGGCTCGCGATGCTTTGCACGATGGCAAGAAGATTTTTGGACCGGTGGCTGACTTCACGCAACAGCGTCTTCAACACCTGCTCGCGTCGTTTCAGTTCGCTGATTTCAATGGCTGTGGTGACGAGCCCCAGTATATTGCCGTTCTCGTCGCGATCGCAGTCGATGTGGAATTCGATCCAGCGCAGCCTGTCGCCGTCATTGATGGCAAGCTCAACATTTTGCGCCTCGCCGGTCTCGAGTGCCGCGCGCTTGGCGCCGTCGAGTTTGTGCAGGCTTGCGGAGAAAATGAAATCGCAGTCGTTTCCACCGACTTTCCATTTTTCCTGCCAGTAGAGCGGGATATTCTCCCCCCATGAATAAACCAGATCGGGTGTCTGGTAGAGTACGCAGACATTGCTGTTTCGCACTGCCCTCAACAGCGCCCGCAGACGGGCTGCGTCGGGTTCGGTTTCCTGTAGGGTGAATTTTGTGCCAGCGGTCATATTTGCCCCGATTGTCCCGCAACCGAACTCAGAGCATTTCCAGCAAAAGTGCGAAGCGGTTTTGCGTCGGAGAATGCGACGAAACACATATCTGGATCGCCCATTGGCAAAACGGCAAAAACTCCGGAAATGCTGAGCGGAAATTTGCGTGCCATAACGTCCATTTCATCGACTGTTCGGCGGGTCTCGGTCGAGCGATCTTCTTGCGATCCTTGAACTGGCCCTAATTCTGGAACCGGTAAACCGCCGCATAATCGGATGCGGCGGCTAATTTCAATAAGCAGCAATATAGGCTGATATATCTTCAGGTCAAAAACAGCCTTTGATTTAATACCTGTTATGCCTTGCGGATCGCGGAAGCGATGAGCGAAACGACGAGCAGCGCAAGGAATACGAAGAACAGAATCTGCGCTATACCGGCTGACGCACCAGCGATGCCGCCGAAGCCGAGCGCACCTGCCACGAGTGCCACCACAAGAAATACGAGCGCATAATAAAGCATGTCTGGTCTCCTCTTTATTGTGTGAAGGAGAAACGACATCGAAGCCGTATTGGTTCCGTGGTTCCGGGAAAATTAAGGCACTCACTACTCTAAATACTCATGACAAGACGTAAGGCGGTGTGACTTCGGGACGGGGCAGCGCCAACAAGGAAACTCCCGAAAGGCAGACGCCTTTCGGGAGTTTATGATCTTTGGTTCAGGCTGCGACTTGCGAGGCTTCTTCGAAGAAGAGAGCCTGGCTGATCAGCGCTTTCACCATATCCGGATTGAACGGCTTGGTGACGAGGAAGGTGGGTTCCGGGCGTTCGCCCGTCAGCAGGCGTTCCGGGAAAGCGGTGATGAAAATGACGGGGATCGTATCGTTCTGCAAGATTTCATTCACCGCATCGATGCCAGAGCTTCCATCGGCAAGCTGGATATCGGCCAGCACCATGCGCGGCTTTTCCTGGTTATAAAGCGCCAGCGCCTCGTCCTTGGTGCGTGCGATGCCAACGACTTCATGGCCGAGGCTTTCCACCATCTGCTCGATATCCATCGCGATCAGGGGTTCGTCTTCGATAATCATGATGCGCGTTGCCACCTGACGCGAAATCTCGGTCGAAGCAGCCGACAGGATGCGGCTCAGCTCGGCATCGTCCAGTTCGAGAACTTCGGCGGCTTCCTTGTCTGAGAAACCTTCCACTGCCACCAGCAGGAACGCCTGTCGGGGTAGCGGGGCGATATGCGAAAGATTTCTTGCTGCCTGCTGTTCCCAAGCAAATTCCGATGTCGGCTCCGGCATGCGAACCGAGGCCGTCTTATAAAGATCGCAGAAAAGGCGATAGAGGCCGATCCGGTCGGAAGAGGCACGCGGAAAAATGCTCACATCGGCAATCAAGGCTTCGAGGGCAGCCGCAACATAAGCGTCGCCGGAAGCTTGAGAGCCGGTAAGAGCACGGGAGAAACGACGGAGATAGGGAAGGTGCGGCGCGATACGCGTCGATAACGTCATGGTATTGGAACTCCTCAACTGCCGCTTTCGTTCACTAAATGCACATTGGCGGACAAGGTTCTAAGGCCTCCCACCCATGCTTTGAGCGCAGCATTATGATACACATAACGGGGCGCTTTGAAAAAAGTTCCGAGATTGGGGGGTATATTAGGGAACTTTTTGGTAGCCCGTGCATTTCCCGGACAAGCAGGGGCTTAGATTAATAGGGTAGGGCAATCAGCCCGGAACGATCAAGATATGGCAGAAAAAGAAAACCTTCATATGAACGGAGCCGGGGTCAGGTCGCCTCGCCGCGTTCAGAGGGATATATTAGGACCAAATTGTGAAGTCGGATTGAAACTAAAGGCACTGTACACCTCGATACAGGATGAGACGATTCCGGATCGCTTCCTCGATCTTCTCGAAAAACTCGATCAGGCTGAACAGGAGAGTATGCGTGAACACAGCACCCGGTCCGTCGGTTGAGAGTAATGCACAGTTCAAGCGGGAGCTTCTGTCATCGCTGTCGAGCTTGCGCGCCTTTGCGGTGTCGCTCATAGGCCAGCATGACAAGGCGGATGATCTCGTTCAAGATACGATCATGAAGGCATGGGCCAAGCAGGAGTCCTTTGAAATGGGGACGAATATGAAGGCCTGGCTCTTTACCATCCTGCGCAACGAGTTCTACACGCAGATGCGCAAGCGTGGCCGTGAGGTTCAGGATACGGATGGCGTATTCAGCGAACAGCTTGCCGTGCATCCCTCGCAATATGGCTCGCTCGATCTGCAGGATTTCCGCGCAGCATTGGAGCAATTGCCTGATGATCAACGCGAAGCGATCATTCTGATCGGGGCTTCGGGTTTTGCTTATGAGGAAGCTGCGGAAATCTGTGGTTGTGCCGTTGGGACGATCAAGAGCCGTGTCAGCCGTGCCCGCGCGCGCTTGCAGGAAATTCTCAAGATCGAAGGCGAAAGCGATTACGGTCCGGACGCCGATTCATCGCGGGCAACTTTAAGAAGTTTCGCGTAAAGCGAGATCGCTTTAGCCCCTCTTTCCAATGGAAAGGGGGGCTTGTGTTGCTAAAAACTCAAACCATCGCCTGTTTTTGCCCGCAACGATTGCTTTTTATCTCCAGCCACTTGTAGGTTAGCGTCGGCTGATATTTCTTGTCAGCAAAGTGATCGTTTGTTTGTGGGTTGCGTCCTTGCCATCAGTTTTGTTGCAAAAACTGCTTCAATCGTCATCGAAGCCGGTTGCGGTTATCGTGTCGCTCGGTCTCGTGCTGTTATCGGCGATCATGACGCTGTTTCTGTCGTCCGGGATCAACCATCAGGTGGTTGATATCTCCCGCAATTATGCATTGCGTCAACAGGTCGACAAGGTTGCCCGCCTGGCCAGCAATATTGAGATGAGCCGTCGCGGGTATCTTCTGACGCTCGACGAGACTTACCTCGATCTCTATCGCAATACGATCCTGAGTGTCGACAAGACGCTCGCTGATCTTGAGGCTCTGACGGATCAGAATCCGCTGCAGGATGCGCGGGTCAAGCAGATCCGTGCGCTGGTGGAACGCGAGCAGGAGGACGTTCGTCAGACCGTCAATCTAGCCCAGTCGGGTGATGTGGCGGCAGCGGTTGAAAAAGTGCGCGGTGACGAGGGTAAGGTGCTGATGGATCAGCTTGCCAATACGGTCACGCAATTCATCGATGCGGAAGAACAGCAGCTTCTCGAGCGCAACAAGCGGATCAACCGCATGCGCTACTGGATGACGGCGACGTCGATCGTGGCGCTGGCTTCGGCTGCCATGCTGGCACTTTTGCTGTTTACCCGCGTTCAGCGCTATGCGCGTTCCATGTTCGAGGGGCAGACGGCGCTGCGTTCTGAAAAGCAATTGCTGGAACAGCGCGTGCAGGAACGCACTGCCGAGCTTGAGCAGGAACGCCGTATTGCCGAACGGGAGCGCCAGCGGGTCGAGCTTTTGCTACAGGACACCAATCATCGCATCGGCAATTCGCTCGCAACGGTTTCATCCTTGCTTGGCCTCCAGATGCGGCAGACGCGCAGCGAGGATGCTCGCGCCGCCCTTGCTGCTGCACGCGATCGCGTCCAGACTGTGTCAACGGCGCACCGGCGCCTGCGTCTGGGCGAGGATATGGAATCAGCGCGGGTCGACGATTTTCTGGGCACCGTTATCAACGATATTCGCAATGCCATCGGTCAGGATCGTAAGATCGAATTCTCGACGGATTTCGCGCCGCTTGACCTGAAGGCGCGCGATGTAACGACAATCGGCATTATTCTCGGCGAGCTTGTCACCAATGCGATCAAGCATGCATTCAAGGGCCGTCCAGAAGGGCATATCCGGATCAGCCTTAAGCCGGGCGAAGATGCTATCCCGGTGCTGGTTGTGGAAGACGATGGTGTCGGCTTTGACAAGGACCAGCAGAAATCCGGCGAAATGAACGGTCTTGGCACGCTGGTTATCGAACAGCTTTGTATGCAGTTCGGCGAAAAGCCAGTTTACTGCAAGACCGACAATGGTGCAGGAACGAAGGTGATTGTTCGCCTGTCGTCGCTGGCCGAAGAGGGCGATGCCCCTGTCGGTAAATAGCCGATCGGTCGCCGGAAAGAAAACGCCGACCAGTAGAGCATTTCCAGCAAAAGTGCGAAGCGGTTTTGCGTCGGATAATGCGTGAAAACAAATAGATAGAGCAATTCCGACGATTCCATTTAAACTGGAACCGCTCTAGCGGTCGGCGTCCGTGGACTTCTGTGAAGTGATTCAGCTCTGCGGAGGACGCTTCTTCTTATCCGAAAGCAGCGAGACGAGCGCGATACCGGCAAGCGGCAGGGCGGCAGCAAGTATAGGACGCTTGAGAATGGCAGGCACGGTTGCGATTGCTGCCGTCGCCATCATTGCCGACTTGTCCGTCTCAAGTTTCTGCTTGCGTTTTCTGGCTTCGGACGCAGCCTGAATTTTCAAAACGGCGAGAATGAGCAGCGCCACGATCAGCGACAATGCAGCGAGAATGAGCGCTGCCAGCGGGCCGCCATAGGTCTGCGCCAGCGCCAGAAAAGCGGCGACACAGAAGAAGGTGATCGCAATGATGGCGAAGATGGCGATTGCCGCGCCGAAAATGGCCGCACGTTTCGTTTGACCTGCGACGAATTTCAGTTCCTCGCCTGCCAGGGCAGACAATAAGGGCATGAGAGCTTTTAGCATGGTACGCCTCAGCGGCGCGAGAGCAGGGCCAGCAGATAGCCGACGCCGAGTGCAGTGGCGAGCGAGGCAATAGGACGTTCGCGCACCGTTGCCGTCAGTTGGGCTTCAACATCCTGCGCCTTGTTGCGCAGGTCGTCGATGACGTCTTCGCCCTGAATATAAGCGCTCTTGTAGGTTTCCTTCGCGCCGCGTTTTGCGTCGCGGACGGTCTGCGAACCGAGATTGGCAAGTGTTGCCGCAATGGCAGCGATGTCTTCCTTCAACTGCTCGACCTGAGCCTGAAGGTCTTCCGTGCTGGCATCGGTCAGCGCTTCTTCGATCTTTTCTTCGATCTTGCTCGTTTTCGCGGATGCACGCGCCATATCAGCTCTCCTGTTCATTCTCCGGTTATCGTTCGGATAACGTGTGGCTGGCTGAATGGTTGCATGCAAAGCCATTAGCGGCAACAACACCAGCCGGTTGTTGCAAGTCATGGTAAATGGTGGGGTGAATAGCGGGAAGAGGCGGAAGCATTGCCGATAATGCTTCCGCAAATATCGCGAAGTGTCACTCCGCTTCGCCGTGAAGGATCGTGCCTTCGGGGTCCTTCTTATAGGCTGCGTCCGAATAGGCGGGCTGTGCCTGCAACTGTTCCTTGGTGAACTGCGTGAAGACGTTCACCTTGTCGTCCTTGCTGGACGCGACGTCGAGATTGGCGATGGAAACGGCAACGGGTTTGGAATTGATGCCAAGGAAACCACCCACATCGACGACAAATGCCTCGGTCTGTCCGTCAGCGGACATCAGGACGTCGCCCACCGTTCCGATCTTCGTTTCATCCGCACCGAAAACCGTTGCGCCGATCAGTTTGTCAGCGCTTAGTCCTTCGGAGGGGACCGGCTTCATGCCGTCCGGCATGACCCTGTCGGCCTTCTGAGTCGTGATCGTCTTTTCGGCGGCTGGTGGCTCGGCGCGGGGCGCGCCGTCAGCTTCGAAAGCTGCGCTGCGATCGAATGCGGGTGCTTTTTCGAGCTGTTCCTTGGTAGCATCCACGATCAGCCAGCGCTTGCCGTCGTCGCGAACCACCCATGACAGATGATCGAAGCCGATTGCGACATTCTTTTCCCCGACACCGAGAAAACCGCCGACCCCGATGACGACTGCCTGCGGGCTGCCATCGGCACCGAGGATCATGTCATTGACTGTGCCGATATTGGCAGCATCGTTGGAAGGGCCGTTATAGACCGCCTGTCCGACAAAACCCGACACCAGAAGCTGGCCGGGTGACGCCACGACATATCCGTTCTCGCTGGCGGCCGGCTTTTCCGGTTTCTCGTCGGAAAAGATCGGTGAACCATCCTGAGCAAAAGCGGGCAGGGCGATCAGCGCGGCAAGAGCCGTGGAGGCGAGAAGTCTTTTCATGGAAACTCCTGTCGGTAATTAAGGCAAACCGAAGGCGAGAGGCAATCTCGCCGTCAACAGGAGAAAAAACGAGGGGAAACGGTTTCCGTTCCGCTCAAAATCTGTGTTATTCAAGCGTCAAAATTGTGAAACTGGTGTCTTCCCGGTGGCGAAACCGTGGCAAGCGCGCTTTTGAGTTGCAGATTTGGGTTCAGGCCAGCAGCAGGTAAGCCGCACCGGCCAGCATGATAAAGGCCAGTCCCACATGTGTCGGCTTCAATGAACGCTGTTGTACCGGCAGCGGATCGTCATTTCCTGCCATAGCGGTGCGTGCCGCATGTTCAAGCGTCTGGATATCCTTGAGCATCATTGGCATGTCCTCCAGAATCCGGCTGAATTCCGGTCAGCTCGGAACCGCATTTCCTCCCGTGCACCCGGAATTTGTTTTTAGATCCAACCCTCAAGCGCCTCGGTTGAACCTATCAGGTCTGATTTGGCGTGAATGTGCAACTGGCAAAAAGGCGAGAGCCGAAAAATGTTCGCCTATCCCTGGATTGGCGGACGAAATTGCCGTTAAAACGAAAACATGACTTGCGTCATCATATTATTGGGAGTTAAGAAGAGGCCCAACAAGCGGTGCGACGGCCTGCATGAGGGTTTAGTCATGTGCGCGCGGATTTGAACAATCAAAAGGCGATCAAAATGACTGGTTTCTGGCGAAAAGGCTTCATGGCTGCGGCGATGGGCATCGGCTTGCTGGGTGCGGCTTCTGCATTGGCCCAGAATGTGGCTCCGGATGCATCCCCTTCGACGAATGCTCCGGCGACCCCCGCTGTGGAAGCGCCGTCCAGCCCGGCTCCAGCCAATACAGCGCCTGCGAACGAACCGGGAGCTCCGGCAGCGACCGCCCCGGCTTCTGCACCTTCGCCTGAATTGATCCAGTCGCAGACCATCGCTCCCGCTGCCGTACCTGTCGGAAGTGAGAGCGGTCTGATCCTCCCGCACGATCTGTCGCCATGGGGCATGTTCATGGCTGCCGACTGGGTCGTGAAGGCCGTGATGATCGGTCTGGCGTTCGCTTCGCTGGCCACATGGACGATCTGGGTTGCCAAATCGCTTGAGCTGGCCGGTGCGCGCCGCCGGGCCACCAAGGCATTGAAGGTTATCGGCCATTCGGCAACGCTTGCCGAAGCCGTCCGTTCGCTGGAAGACGCCAAGGGACCGGGGGCGATCCTGGTTCGCGCTGCGGAAGATGAGGTTCGCCTTTCGGGGCCTGCACTGGCACGTGCCGGTGGCGACGGTCTCAAGGAACGCGTTTCTTCACGGCTGTCACGCATCGAAGCCAAGGCCGGGCGCCGTCTTTCCAAGGGCACTGGCATTCTTGCGACCGTCGGTTCGATTGCGCCTTTCGTCGGTCTGTTCGGCACTGTCTGGGGCATCATGAATTCGTTCATCAATATCAGCCAGGCGCAGACGACGAACCTCGCTGTCGTGGCGCCGGGTATTGCCGAAGCGCTGCTTGCGACGGCCATTGGTCTCGTTGCCGCTATCCCTGCCGTGGTTATCTATAACGTGTTCGCCCGTTCCATCACCGGCTACCGGTCGTTGCTGGCCGATGCGTCGGCAGGGGTCGAGCGTCTTGTCAGCCGCGACCTCGATTTCAGGACGGCAGGTGTGCGTGAAGGCACGCTGCACGCAGCGGAGTAGGTACGATGGCTGGTAAAGTTCGCGAAGGCGGCGGTGATGATCTCGAGCTGAACCACGAGATCAATGTAACGCCCTTCATCGACGTCATGCTGGTTCTGCTCATCATTTTCATGGTGGCAGCACCGCTGGCCACTGTGGATGTAAAGGTGGATCTGCCTGCCTCGACGGCAGCACCCGCGCCGCGTCCCGACAAGCCGCTTTATGTGACGCTGAAAGACGATCTCAGCATCAGTGTCGGCAACGACACTGTTGCCCGCGAGCGCCTTGGTGTGGCGCTCGACGGCCTGTCCGAGAAGAACAAGGAAGCCCGCATCTTCCTGCGCGCCGACAAGAATGTCGGCTATGGCGAATTGATGCGCGTGATGAATCTTCTGCGTGAAGCCGGTTATCTGAAGATCGCGCTGGTTGGTCTCGAAACCGTTGGCGCGGACCAGACCGGAACCGCGCCCGCCGATGCGCCAGGGCAACCGGCACCCGCCTCGCAAACGCCTGCTGCGCAGGGAGCCGCGCAATGAATGCACTTCCGCCCGACCATCCTCCTGTAAAGGTGGCTTCGGCCGATACCCCGCATCATTCCTTCTGGCATGATGCAGGGCGCTGGTTGGGTGCGGGCATTCTTGTTCTGACAGTGCACGCCGCAGGTGCCTACGCCATTCACATGGCACAGGAAGAAGACCAGCCCGATGGCTCGCAGGTTGCCGCGATGGTGGTGGAGCTTGCGCCGGAGCCGGAAGCGCCGATGGAAGAACAGGTTGCGGAAGAAGCCCAGCCTGAAACGGCTGAAGCACCGCAGGAACAGGTAGAGCCGGAACCGACCCCGCAGCCTGAACCGCAGCAGGAAGAGCCGACACCGCCGGAACCGGAAGAGGTGACACCGCCCGAGCCTGAGCCGGAACCACAAGCCGTTCAGGAGCCTGAAGAAGTCGTTCCGGATGTCATCGAGGCTGAAAAGCCCGAGGTTGCCGTTCCGCTGCCGGTCGAAAAGCCGGAAGTAAAGCCTGAACCCAAGCCGGAGCCGAAGCCAGAACCGAAAAAGGTTGAAAAGCCGAAGCCGGAAAAACCGAAGGTCGAGAAGCCCAAGCCCAAGAAGGCTGAAAAGGCGCCCGAAACCCGTCAAGCCGCTGCACCGCGCATGGACGTGGACGCGGGTGAGAAGGCTGCTGCGAATCGCCGGGGCGAGAATTCGGCGTCGGCAGGTGTCGCCTCCAACAAATGGCAGGCGAAAATGAATTCTCATATGGCCCGTAACACGCGTTTCATGCAGCGTAAGGCACGCAATGCGAAAGGACGCGTGGTCATCAACTTCGTGATTGATCCTTCCGGCAATGTGCTTTCGGTCAAGTTGGCAGGTTCATCCGGCAATCCAGAGGTCGACCAGCTTGCACTGGAAGCCGCGCGTCGGGCTTCGCCTGTGCCCGCACCGCCAGCAGCAATTGCCAAGGCGCGTATGCCAATCACCCTGCCGTTGCTCTTCAAGTAAGCCGGTACAGCAAACACGATTTCGAGGGTCGGTCTGGAACATCAGGCCGGCCTTACTGTTTCCGCCGGTTCAATATCACTCCACAAGCCCGAAGATCGGGCCATAACCACCGTGCCAGGATATGTCATTTCGCTCCAGCGCGGGAACATAGATGCCAGCGCCGCCGCCGCCATCCAGAAACAGGGCATTCGGACATTTGAGATGGTTGCGAAACAATTTTGCGAAGTCGTGGAAATTGACGGCATCCTCGCTGACTGCGAATCGGATCGCGCCGCCACTGCAAACGCCGACACCGCTGCGCCGCGTCTTGTCGGTGGAACCGATGATGAAAATCGGATTGATCCTGTCGCGGATAACCAGCATCGGTCCGGATTGGGTCGCCAGCCGAGGTTTGATCTTTTGTTTCAGGAAACGATCCGTCGGCAGGATTTCCGCGCCCTTGTCGCCGAGATAGAAGATACCGTTCGGCTTTTTGTAGAAGTTCGGCACGGGGCCGGAGCCATGAGCAGGCGTCGTCTTGCTTGCCGGGCGAAGCTCACGGCCATCTTCGATATAGAGGCCCATCGGCGAAAAATCAGGCTGATACATTCCTGCATTGAGCGCGAAAACCAGTGTCTCGCCGCGGCTCGCGGCAGCGTCAGCTACTTTTGAAAAATTGCGATAGGGCTCGTCGTCGCCATTTTTCCAGAACAGATGCAAGCCTGTACTATCCGCCTTTGCATCGCAGATGATGTAATTTGTATTTTCAAAGGCTTGGCGGTTGCAGGTCTCCGTGCGGCCCGGCTGCGTCAGCGCAGCTATCGCAGCAATCGCTATGGCTGTGACGGACAGGCCTCGCTTCAGGAGAATCATCGCCGCACTGCCTTCCGGTTTGTATTGGCTATTCCGACGACAGTGCCACAGCGGGCAGCAGGCGGGAAGCCTTGCGCGCTGGCAGGAAGCCGAAGATCAGGCCGGTGGCGAAAGCGCAGGCGAAAGCCAGCAGGACAGGCCCGACGCTGTAGCCGACCGAAAGACCGGCCCAGCCAGCGACGGCGGCAGCGCCCAGCCCGATCACGACGCCAAATGCACCGCCGATGGCGGAGACAGTGAGTGCTTCGGTGATGAATTGCAGCAGGATATCGCGCCGCCGTGCACCGGTCGCCATCCGCACACCGATCTCACGGGTGCGCTCGGTCACGCTCACCAGCATGATGTTCATGACGCCGATGCCGCCGACCAGAAGCGAGATTGCAGCGACGGACCCCAGAAACAGCGTCATCGTATTGCCCATGGCCGTTGCGTCTTCGCGGATGGAGGACATATTGGTTATCATCGTGTCGCGCTTCTTGTGGCGCTGGTCAAGCAGGTCCTGAATCTGTTCCTGCGTCGTGTTGATGAGGTCGGAATCCTTCACCTGCACGGTGATGGTGCGCACATATTTCTGGCCGAACAGCCGCAGATTGCCGGTCGAGAGCGGCACGATCACCACATCGTCCTGATCCGAACCACCGAAACCGGCGCCCTTCGGCTCCAGGGTTCCGATCACCTGAAACGGGATCTTTTGGATCAGGATATACTGGCCGATCGGGTTGCTGCCTTCGGGAAACAGCGTGTTGACGACCGTTTTGCCCAGCACTGCGACGGGCGCATAATTATCCAGATCGCTCTGGCTGATGAAATCGCCTGTCGCCACGTTCCACGATTTGGCTTCGGAAAAGGCGGGAACAGTGCCGTTTGCCTGCGACTGATAATCGACATTGCCACGGCGCAGCGTCACCGTGCCGGTAACCTCCGGTACGGCAGTTCTGATATTCGGCAATTCCAGTATGGCGTTGGCGTCTTCGGGGATCAACGTCGCTATCTGGCCAGTCCCGCGAAAACCTGCCATGGACGGGCGCACCAGAATGAGATCGGTGCCCATCGCATTGATGCGATCGAGAATGGAGTTCTGCGCGCCGGTGCCGATGGCGAGCATCGTCACCACGGAACTGACGCCGATGATGATGCCGAGCAGGGTCAGGATCGTCCGGAAGATATTGGCCCGCAAGGCGCGCATCGCCATCTTCACCGCTTCCGAAACATCGGCAATGCGGGCTGAATTGCCTTCAAGGCTCTTCTGCAGCCGGAAAGGGGCCTGCGTATCGGGAATGGCACGCTTGACTGTATCGGAGAGTATCTGGCCGTCGCGGATTTCGATCAGTCTGTCCGCACGTTCGGCCACTTCGCGAGCATGCGTGATGACGATGACCGTGTGCCCCTGCTGGTGCATGGAGCGCAGCAGCTCCATCACGTCCTCGCCGCTCTGGCTATCGAGTGCGCCGGTCGGCTCGTCTGCGAGGATGATGCGCCCGCCATTCATGAGCGCACGGGCGATGGAAACGCGCTGCTGCTGGCCGCCGGAAAGCTGGTTCGGGCGATGGTCGAGGCGGTCGCCGAGCTTCAGCGAGTTGAGCAGTTCGGCAGCACGCGCATGGCGCTCCGATGCGGGCAGGCCCGCATAGATCGCTGGAACCTCGACGTTTTCCTGTGCCGTTGAGGTCGAAATGAGGTTGTAGCTCTGGAAGACGAAGCCGAACGTGCGGCGGCGCAATGTTGCCAGTGCGTCGGCGTCCAGTGTTGATACGTCCTCGCCGTCGAGCAGATATTGCCCTCCGCTCGGGCTGTCGAGACAGCCCAGAATGTTCATCAGTGTCGATTTGCCGGAACCGGACGCACCCATGATCGCGACGAATTCGCCAGCCTGAATATCGAGCGTGATGCCATGCAGTACCTCAACGGCAAGGTCGCCATTGTGATAGGTCTTGCGGATATGATCCAGTCTGATGAGCGGCGTGTCGGGCATGGGATGGCTCATCAGAACAGTCGCATTCCGGGTCTGCGACCGCGCTGTCCTGCGGCGGCTTCGGCACCGCTGGAAGCACTGGTAACAACGACCTTGTCACCTTCCTCAAGACCGCTCTTGATCTCGGTTTGCACGCGATTGCGCACGCCTATCTGAACCTGACGTTCGGTGATCGAGCCGTTATCGCTCACGACCTTGACCGAAATCTGCGGCTTGCCTTTCTGGCTCTGGGGTCCCTCGCGCTTGTAATTCAGCGCCGAAGTGGGAACGAGCAACGCGTCCTTCGCCTCATCGAGAATGAAATAGACCTGTGTGCTCATATTGATCATCAGTTCGCCGGTCGGATTGGGGACGTCGAACAGCGCATAATAGAGCACGACATTGTTCTCGGTCGCAGGCGTCGGCTTGATCTGACGCAACGTGCCGCTAAAACGCTTTTCCGGCTGGCCGAGCAGGGTGAAATAGACCGGCATACCGGGCTTCAGCCTGCCGATGTCAGCCTCCGAAACCTGTGCTTCCACCGTCATGACCTTGAGGTCGGCCACGGTAACGATGGTCGGTGCGCTCTGTACCGCATTCAGCGTTTCGCCTTCCTTGGCGGCCTGGTCGACGACCGTGCCTTCCATGGGGCTGTAAATCTTGGTGTAGCCAAGATCGACCTTGTCGCTGGCGAGCTGGGCTTCCTGCTGGCGGATCTGCGCACCAAGTGCCTTGACGTCGGCATCGGCCATGGCAAGATCGGCATCGGCCTGATCGACTGTTGATTGCGATACGCCGCGCGTGGCAAGCAGCGAGCGTTGGCGCGCCGCATTGGCCTTCTTCAGCGTCAGTTGGGCGTCTTTGCTCAAAAGCTGCGCCTTGAGATTATCGAGCTGGGCGCTTGATATTTCCACCTTCTTCTCGAAAGGCGAAGGGTCGATTTCGGCGATAAGCTGGCCCTGCTTGACTTGATCGCCCACTTCGACCTTCACACTCTTGAGCTGGCCGGAGACCTGCGCGCCGACATTGATGCTGCGCAGTGCACTGAGCGTCCCGACGGCTGTGATGGCGTTTTCAATATCGCCGCGCATGACGGTTTCGGCGAGATAACTCGTCTTCTGGCCGCCCGCTTCACCCGAGCCGTAAAAATACCAGCCAGCACCGACCACGATTGCTGCTACCGGAAGCCAGAGCCACCAGCGGCGCGCCTTGCCGCCTACGCGCTTTTGCGAAGGTGCCGTTCGCTGCCCGGTTTTGGAAGAATCGGAAGTTGTAAGCACCGTCAAACCCTCAAGCTTTCAGAACCCCATTTCGGAGATTCATCGATATGTCCCGCAAAATTTTCTACCGCATACAACCAAAGCGAGACAGCACTTGTCAGCCATGAATTGCTAACTGGATATCTATGCTTCTCCGCTCAGGATTTCATCTTAATTATTTGTCATGCAACAATTGCCGATGCAACAAAGGCTAGCGGTTTCTCCGTCGTCACCGACAACCCATCATATAGCAAGCGATGAAGTGAGCGAAGTTGGCATCACGGTACAACTTGCAGTTATTCTTTAGAAAATTGCCGATGAAAAACACTGATGTCAGTAATTAAGTGTTCTTAAATTATCTCCTGATTAAATAAGGTCGGGAAACCACAATCTGAAAGTAGATGAAAGAATTAAAAACGTGATCTACCCGCTAAAGCGGATGGTCGGCGCATGCATGATGCATGTTGTTTCGAACTGACATGGAAATAAGGTTTCAATGCTCTTGGACGGGAGGGCAAATGGCACACCTTATTATGGAGTGGAAAAGGGTTTTATCTTCAAAGAGCAAGTCTTGCGGCCTGTCTCGAAGAATACCTTTATTGTTATTTTTCAAGCGAAATAAAAACGGTACTGCAGCGATCGAGTTTGCAATACTGGCGCCGGTTTTTCTTCTGATCCTGATGGGCATGATCGCTTTCGGTCTCTATCTGGGTGTGGCGAATGCCGTGCAGCAGCTTGCCGCCGATGCGACAAGGACGGCGCTGGCGGGTATCGATCCCTCGGAACGACAGACGCTGGCGACCAGCTACATCCAGAAGAATGCGGCAAAATATTCACTGATCGATCCGGTGAAGATGCAGGTGAATGTCGACAATGCCCAGTCGGACCCGAACCAGTTCACGGTGACGATCCGCTACAACGCGCAAAACCTGCCGATCTGGAACCTGATGACGGGCCCGCCGCTTCCGGACACGACCATCACAAGGGCATCGACAATAAGACTTGGTGGAATCTGACAGGGGCTGGGGGCATAAGATATGCGGGGTTTGGTATCGCGTTTCCTGCATGCACGGGGCGGTAATCTGGCGACGATGGCGGCGCTGGTTTCTCCATTGTTTCTGGCGATTGCAGCTTTCAGCGTGGACACGAGTTCGCTGTTTTTGGAGCGGCGCCAGCTACAGAGCATGGCTGATTTTGCTGCCGTTGCCGGAGCGGCTTCCCTTTCGCAGGCCAATGATTCGGTGCTGCGGCAATTGCGGGCGAACGGTCTCGATCCGGTATTGATGACAGGCGCTTACGATCCATCAATCGTCAACGGAAAGACGGACAACAAGACCCGTGTATGGGTGGAGAAGGGCAATTACTTTCCCGACAAGAACCGAGCTGTCGAGAACCGTTTCGTGGCGGGCGGCGCCAGCCCGGATGCGGTTCGTGTCCGGCTGGCACGTCCAGGCAATCTCTATTTCGGTCAGGCATTCATCAATCGGCCGGCGCTCGGCGCTACCGGCATGGCGGCGACAAAGGCCGAGGCGGCGTTTTCCATCGGTTCGCGACTGTTGAGCCTGAATACCGATCAGAGTGTGTTGAACGGACTTCTCGGTGGCCTGTTGGGGACCACTCTCAATCTGAAGCTTGTTGATTACAATGCACTCGCGGCAACTGATATCAACCTGCTCGGTTTTCTGGATAAGCTTGCCCCCAAAGTAGGGCTGACGGCTGGTACTTATGACCAATTGCTGAACACAGATGTTTCAGTCGGCATGCTGGCAAATGTGTTGGCCGAAGTGGTGACGAACAATCCAACGGCGAAAGCTGCTCTCGGTATTTTGGGCAAGGATGCCGTTGCACTGGCTACGAAACTGCCGGTCGGAAAATTGCTGGGGCTTGGGTCGTTGGCTAACGCCTCGATAGGCTCTGGAGCCGGATACAACATAACCGCGAATGTTCTGCAGCTTGTTTCTGCAGCGGTCATGATTGGAGGCAAGCATCAAGTCAAGATCGACAAAGGATTGAATGTCCCGGGATTACTGGGTGTTACATTGGAGGTGCTGGTGGGAGAACCGCCGCTGAACACTCCTTTTTTCCGAGTTGGCGCAGCAGGCTCTTTTGTTCGTACCGCTCAGATTCGATTGCAACTTGGAATCAGCGTCGGGGGGCAATCGGGCAATAAATTACTTGGCGTTGAACTTCTTAATCTCAATCTGCCGTTAGCAGTCGATATTGCTTCGGGTGAGGGGGAGCTCAAGAGTATCAGTTGTCCATCGGGGCCAGTGAGCGCAAACGTTACCATCGCCGCCAAACCCGGTATCGTTGGTATCTATCTTGGTGACGTAAGTTTTTTTGATGACCTGAACCGGAAGCCCTCCGTGAGAAAGACAAGTATAGCTGATGTGCAGCCATATGTTTTGGGAATTCCTTTCGGTAAACTTATAGGTCTTGATGCAAAAGCAGAGGTGAATTTAGGAGCGAAAACTACTCTTCTGCCATTCAATTACAATGATATACAGAATAAAAGGATTAAGACCGCCTATTCAAATGATTTGGTGTCTTCTCTTTCGAGTTCGCTTCTTAAGAATATAGATATAGATCTCAATCTACTGGACATTATAAAGCTACCATTGGGAGATTTGGTGGGGTTGATCGGGGTATTGCTGACCCCGCTAGCGCCTTTGATCGACAACCTTCTTTTCGGAATTCTCGATCTCCTCGGTGTCAAACTGGGTGAGGCTGACGTGCAGGTCACTGGCGTTCTTTGCCAGCGTGCGGCTTTGACGCAATAATAAACGGCACAAAAAAACCCGGCTCAGCCGGGCTTTTTTTGCGATATGTCGGGTTTATGCCGTGCCGGTCGAACCGAAGCCGCCTGCGCCACGTGCCGTAGCGGTCACTTCGGCGCGCTCCTCGATTTTCGGCTGGATAACCGGCGCAAAAACGGCCTGCGCAATGCGCATGCCCCGTTCGATGCGGAAATCGTCATCGCCCAGATTGATGAGAAGAACCTTCACCTCGCCGCGATAATCGGAATCGATGGTGCCGGGCGTGTTGAGGCAGGTGATGCCGTTCTTGAAGGCAAGGCCCGAGCGCGGACGAATCTGCACCTCAAAGCCTTCGGGAATTTCGAAGATCAGTCCTGTCGGTACCAGTGTGCGGCGTCCCGGCAAGAGAACGATCTGGCGATCTTCAGCCACAGCGGCACGCAGATCCATGCCGGCAGAACCGGAGGTCTCATAGGCTGGGAGTTCAAGGTCCTTCGCATGTTCGAGGCGGATGATGCCGAGCGTTGGCGCGGAAGAGGATGCTGCGGTCATGAGGGAGCCTTTCCTGCGAGAGTTCAAACTGACGACGCTCATACGTGAAAACCAATGAAAGGTGTACCGCCTATTTGGCGTTTTGCAATGATAGTGCGGCACAGGATCATGCTTTTATACCAATGCTCATTGATTAGAACGGACGTGCTCATACCAAGGCGCTGAGATGCTAACGCATCACGCCTTGAAAAAGTTCAATCGCCACTCGGGCTTAACCAAAGTCCATTGAGTTTCACTCAATGGACTTTGGTATCAGTCGGGCAGACCGATTGAACTGATACTGCATGGATCGGCAGTGAGCTTGTGCCATCGATTTCGGGGTAGTGGCATCAAAGTGATATTTATCTGAGAGCCTGAGTCAAAAAGCGCCATTTGCAGACCGGCATGGCGACTTTTGGAGCAGGCTCTCAGACAATAGGGTGCTTCTCATTTCATCTGACGAGCGGTTCAGTGTTAATTTGTACAGCTAAAAAAGCAATTTAAACTTTGTTCTATTATGTTTTATTTATTTAATGTCCCATTGGATTTATTAAGTAAATAAAACATAAAAATCAATACTTATCATTTATTCTATTGGAGTATTAATAATGACGAAAAGTGCGAATGCAACACCACAGCAACCGGTGAATCTCACATTCTACGGTGCTCACTTCATGTTTTTCAGCGAGCCGCGAAAAGAACTGATGGTACTAAGCAATGAAAATTTTAGCACACCATACGGACTATACTCGCTCAAAGCGAGCGATTTAGAAGAACAGAGAAGCATAGTTTCACTCTATAGGTTTCCACAGGACAACGGGCAGCCTTTTGCCGCCAATGGAACGGAGAATTTCATCTTTGCCAGCATAACATCAGGAGATGGAAGAGACTCAAGGATTACAAGAATAGCCTGGTGGGGCGACACATCCGTTTTGGTCAATGCGCCGACCGGGCAGTCGTTTGGTTCGATCGCCTATGACGAAAGCTTGGGTAAAATTTTTGCCGTAATCGGCTCGAACGAGGAGCCTTCAACGATCAATTGCTATGACCATCTCACCGGTAGGAAATTATATTCCGTCGCGGTGGGAGGTAACACAATCGACAATCTTGTCGTAGATCAAGACACGCACACACTCTATTTCTTTCCACTTGAGGAGACGCAGGTAGGGTATTTTTCGACGGAGAATCAGAAACCGGAGATCAAATATATCGAAATCCCCGGTGATGATTTGTTTGGCAATCGCGCCGCTTATGATCATCAGGCCAAAAAACTCTATATGCCGGTAGTAGAGAGTAATGGAGGAACGGCAATACAGGTGATCGATACAACGACAAACCTCCCATTGCCGACGATTCCGATTCCCTATCTTATAGGTGGCAATATTTCGTTGACCATCAATCCCTTGAAAAATGTGCTCTACGTCTTGGACACGAGCATCGGTGAAACTTCGATTTCGTGGATAGATACGCAAACATCTATGATCACACCGTTACTCACAGATGGCAGAGCTTATTTTTGTATTGGTTTGGCCGTGGAAAACATCAATGAAAGCGAAGATCGGCTCTATACGATTGAAGGAGGGCCGACTGAGAATGCTATTGTTCCGATTAAAGTAAAATATGCAAATTAGGTTATTCAGTATCGCCAAGTCGTTTTAAGTTATACCAAATCTCGATGAGCTTGACTCACCGACATTTGGTTACGCCCGAGTGGCGATTGAACTTTTTCAAGGCGTGGATAGCGTCAGCATCTCAGCGCCTTGGTATTAGAGCGCCGGGTGTTATAGTATCCGGGTTCGGTAAAGAAGCTCTGATCGGGTAAATTCACGCCCGATCGAGCGGAACCGCTGTGGTTTCTTTGATTTCTTCCATCACAAACGATGCTGAAACATCCGACAGCGGAACGCTGGCGATCAGTCGCTGATAGAGACGGTCATAGGCTTTGACGTCGGAAACGCGTGCCTTCAGCACGTAATCCAGATCGCCGGTCATACGATAAACACCCACGATTTCAGGATAACGGCCCATGGCAGTGCGAAATTTCGTCAGCCATTCGGGGTCGTGGCTCGATGTACGCACAAGGATGAAGACGGAAAGTCCGCACCCTGCCATCTCGGCATCGACCAAAGCGACGCGCGCCTTGATGATGCCCTCGTCTTCCATGCGCTTGACGCGACGCCAGCAGGCGTTGCGGGAAAGATGTACGCGCTCGGAGAGAGAATCGACGGACAAAGTGCCATCAATCTGCAGTTCATCCAATATTTTGCGATCAATTTCGTCCAGGGTGAGCTTCATATTGGGATAAATGTCTCATAAAACATCAATTATCAAGGACAAATTGAGATTTCATCTCGTCTGCTTTTGCTAAAATGATTTTCTATAACAGTGCTTATGGCGCTGGCTGAACGGGAACAAATTACTCATTGACGGGAGTATTTCCAATGACCACTCGCATCACGCGCCTCTTTACCGAACATCCTGAATCGGTTGACGAAACCTATTTCGAACATATGGCCTTTGCCGGTCGTTTTTCGTTCAAGCTTTTTTGTGCGGCATTCGCAGCACTGATCCATGCAATTTTGCCATTTTTGTTCGAGAAGACGGCGAGCACAATCGTTCGCCAGCTTTATGAGCGGACGCACAACCGGGGCCGGTAAACACCGGATCGCAAATGTGTCGTTGGGCCGCCTATCTTGGACCGGAAACCTATCTGGAAGACGTTATATCGTCTCCCTGCCATTCGCTCGTGGCGCAAAGCCACGATGCGCATGAAGCCAAAACACGTACCAATGGCGACGGATTCGGCGTCGCCTGGTATGGCCATCGAGACGAGCCGGGTCTTTATCGGGATATTCTGCCCGCTTGGTCCGACCAGAATCTCGGCAGTCTGGCGCGACAGATCCGGTCGCGCCTTTTTCTTGCGCATGTGCGGGCCTCGACCGGCGGGTTGACCAGCCGTTCCAACTGTCACCCCTTTGTTTCCGGGCGCTGGAGCTTCATGCATAATGGCCAGATCGGTCATTTCGACCGGCTGCGCCGCGGGCTGGAAAGTCACTTGAGCGATGAGGTCTACGCTCGCAAACATGGCGCAACCGATTCGGAACTGATTTTTCTGCTGATGCTGGAATTTGGCCTCGACAGTGATCCGATGCTGGCGATGAAGCGCATGGTGGCAACGGTCGTTGAGGAAGCGGTTCGCGGCGGAGTGCCGCCATTTCTACGGCTGACAGCGGCATTTTCTGACGGCAACCAGCTTTATGCCATTCGTTATGCCACCGATGCCTTTGCGCCGACGCTTTATACGGCGACGCTGGGCGGATCGTCCGGTGTATGTGTGGTGTCCGAGCCGCTGGACGGTGAGGCCGCCAACTGGATGGCCGTACCGGCAAACAGCTTTGTCACTGTTTCCCGACAAGGCCGCATTGCAATCGAGATTTTCGAGGAACCGATCTCCCGACCGCAGGATGCGGAGAGCATCCGGGCCTGACCTCACTCCGGGCGTCATGCATTCCCGATCAATATACCCGCCGCCAGCACGAGGCTACCACCCAGAACCACCTGAAGCACCGAGCGTAAAAATGGTGTCTCCATATAGCGGTTCTGGATGAAGGCGATGGCCCAGAGTTCGAAGAAGACCAGAATCGCAGCAATGCTTGTCGCGGTCCAGAAATCCTTGATCAGATAGGGCAGGGTGTGGCCGAGGCCGCCCAGCGTCGTCATGATACCGCAGGACAGGCCACGCTTGATGGGTGAGCCGCGCCCGGACAGCTTGCCGTCATCATGGATCGCTTCAGTGAAGCCCATCGAAATACCGGCACCGACCGAGGCCGAAAGGCCAACGAGAAAAGTCTGCCACGTATCTTGTGTTGCAAAGGCGGCCGCGAAGATCGGGGCGAGCGTTGAGACGGAACCATCCATCAGCCCCGCCAGTCCGGGCTGGACATAGGTGAGGATGAACTGTTTGCGCTCGGCGGCGCGTTCCTCATCCTGCACATCGCCTGGTGTCAGCGTGTGTTCCAGCGATTCAGCTTTGGCTTCGTGCTGCTTTTCCTGCTGGGCAAGGTCGCCCAGCAGTTTGCGGGTGTCCGCATCGCTGACGCGCTTGGCGGCCTCGATATAGAATCGATAGGCCTGTTCCTCCATCTCCGATGCGGCTTCGCGCACCTTGTCGATGCCGAGCGGACGCACCAGCCAATCCGGCTTGCGATCATAGTAACCACTGACATGCTCGCGGCGGATCAGCGGAATCCGATCGCCAAAGCGAGCTTTGTGCCGTTCGATCAGAGCATCGCGGTGACCGTGTTCTTCCGCTGCCATCTGCTCGAAGATTTTTGCCGATTGAGGGAACTCGTCGCGCAGGCCATCGGCATAGGCGAGATAGATGCGCGCATCGTCCTCTTCGGAGGAGATGGCAAGCGCCAGAATTTCCTGTTCGGAAAGCGAATCGAAAGGGCGGCGGTCGTTGCGAAAGAATCGGCTCAGCATTTGGGGAATCCATAGATTAGAATAGTTCTAAAATAAGAATCGACATCTGGAAGTCAAGTCTTGCAGTGTAGTCTCAATTGGAGCATTAAAACGCGGCCCTGCAATGAGGGGATCATATCAGCTACCCGATCAGAAGAGAGCGAATCGATGGCATCGACGAATCTTCACGCAAGCAACAGTCCCCGTCCGCTGAACCGGCAGGATTTCCGCACGCTCGGCCTTTCGGCCCTTGGCGGCGCGCTGGAGTTTTATGATTTCATCATCTTCGTGTTTTTTGCGAGCGTTATCGGACATCTGTTTTTTCCGCCCGACATGCCGGACTGGCTGGTGCTGATCCAGACCTTTGGCATTTTCGCAGCAGGCTATCTGGTGCGTCCGATTGGCGGGATCGTGCTGGCACATTTCGGTGACAAATTTGGCCGCAAGCGCGTCTTCGCTTTCTCGGTGTTTCTGATGTCTATCTCGACATTGGCCATGGCCTGCCTGCCAACCTATGCAACGCTTGGCGTTGGCGCGCCGATCCTGCTGATCATCTTCCGCATGTTGCAGGGCGCTGCCATTGGCGGTGAAGTGCCTGGCGCATGGACCTTTGTGGCCGAGCATGTCCCTGCCAATCGTGTTGGCATGGCTTGTGGCTTTCTCTGCTCGGGCCTGACACTTGGCATCATGATCGGCTCGCTGATCGCGACTGCCATCAACTGGATTTTCACGCCGGAAGAACTGTCGGCCTATGCATGGCGTATTCCGTTTTTCATCGGTGGTATTTTCGGCCTGTTTGCCGTTTATCTGCGCCGCTGGCTGGCTGAAACGCCGATCTTCACCGAGATGAAGAACAGCCATCTGTTGAAGGACAAGCTGCCGCTCGGCACGGTGCTGCATGAGCATATGCATGGCGTTGTCATTTCCGTGCTGCTGACATGGATATTGTCGGCGGGTATCGTTGTCACCACGCTGATGACGGCCACGTTTCTGCAGAAGCTCTATGGTTATACGCCGCTGCAATCGCTTGCCGCCACAAGCTTCGGCACGCTGTTCCTGATGTTCGGAACGGTGAGCGCAGGTGCCATTGTCGACCGCATTGGCAGCGGGCGCTTCTTTGCAGTTGCAGGCATTTTCTTCGGTGTAGCGACTTTCGTGTTCTACACTTATGCAGCGGTTTCCCTGCCGGTCCTGTTTGCGCTTTATGCGGTGATGGGTCTTTCGGTCGGCATGGTTGGCGCGGTGCCTTATGTGATGGTGCGCGCATTCCCGGCACCGGTTCGCTTCTCGGGTCTGTCGTTTTCCTACAATGTTTCCTATGCGGTCTTTGGCGGTCTGACGCCAGTGATCGTGACGTCGCTTCTGGCGGTCAACCCGATGGCCCATGCCTGGTATCTGGTGTTCATCGCCGTTCTGACCTGTGGCCTTGGTCTTTACCTGATGGCCCGCAGCGATCAGGTCGAAGGCGAAATCGGTCTGACCGAGCTGTCGGGCGGCAGCGCTGTTCCGCAGCCGAACTGAGAAAAAGGGCCGCGAAAGCGGCCCTTTTTCGATCAAAGTATCTTCTGCATGAACGTCAGATCGAGCCAGCGCCCGAATTTCTGGCCGACCTGTTTCAGCGTGCCGCAATCTGCAAAACCCTGCGATTTGTGCAGCGCGATGGATGCGGCATTGCCTGCTTCAATGCCCGCCACAAGCACATGGACTTTGCGCTCGCGCGCTTCTTCCACAAGCTCGGCCAGAAGTGCGCGTCCGATACCGCCACCGCGTGCATCGCTTGCCACATAGACAGAGAGTTCGGATGAGTGGCGGAACCCCTCGAAAGGGCGGAACGGGCCATAACTCGCATAGCCGACGACCTGTCCCTCACGTTCGGCAACCAGAACCGGAAAGCCGTCACGATTGCGGGCTTTGAGCCATTCGCGACGATTCTCCAGATCGACAAGCGTTTCGTTCCAGATGGCGAGCGTGTTCTGAACTGCATCATTATAGATCGCAAGCAGAGCAGGGAGGTCAGCTTCGTTGGCAAAGCGGATGGTGAGGGTCATTTCAGAGGCCTTTATAGAAAAGTGTGGTCGCGCAGGGGCTTCCGTCGGGATAAAGCGCATAATTCGGGATAACGCCCACCCGTTCCCAGCCGAGATGAGTGTAAATTGCTTCTGCCGGACTGCCGGTCGCGGTGTCCAGGCAGATAAGTGTCTTGCGTCGATGGCGTGCTTCTTCTTCAACGGCTTCCATCAGTTTGCGCGCTAGGCCAAGGCCGCGCGCCTTACGATGGATCAGCAATTTTTTAAGATCGGCACGATGCGGCTGATTGGGCATTTGTGCAAGGCCGAGCTGCACCGTGCCGACGATTTCGCTACGATGTTCGGCGACCAGAAGGGCCGTGTCGCCGCTATCGACTTCGTTGGCGATACGGTTCCAGTAGGGGATGAAACCCTGCCATTCACATGGTGCCATGAAACCAACCGATGCGCCGCCATTGACGCAATCTGTCAGGATTTCGGCAAGTGCCGGGACGGCGGCTTTGGCTTCTTCGAAATTGAGAAGGCGAATCATGCGTGTTGCTTTCAAAGACTGCTGCGGCGTTCGAGTACGATTGTATAACGGGCGGTCGAATTGCCGGGATTATGAAAGGTAATGCCTTCAGCAAGCGGCATATAAAGACAGTCGCCGGTATGAAGCTGATAGGCAGTTGCTCCAACGGTGATTTCCATCTGTCCATTCAGGAGCCACAAATGCTGCGTGATGCCTGCATTGGCCGCCTGTGGTGCAAAAGTGACCTTTGCGCCTGCGGGAAATTCGACTTCGATCATGTCGATATTCGATCCCGTTCCCGGTGGCGAAACAGATCGCCGGATATAGCCCGTATCCGGATCACGCCAGACGGGCTGGCGGTCATGCGTGAGCAATGGAGAAGCAGGGGCTTCCGCATCGGCAAAAAAGGCTGAGAGCGATGTGCCGAGTGCAGCACAAATGCGCGCCAGAAGCTGTGCGGTCGGGCTGGTTTCGCCACGCTCGATCCGCGAGATCATGGCGCGGCTGACACCTGACGCGTCACCAAGCGCATCCAGCGTCATACCTTGCGCAAGGCGCAGGCGGCGCAGATTTTCGCCAATGGCGTTGTCGAGCTGCTCAATACTATTTTCCATTATGTTAGAATTAATATCTATTATAATGGAGTCAAGCGATTTCGAAAACAAAAACGGCGGGATTTCTCCCGCCGCTTTCGGTCTGTCTCGTAATCCAGATTAGTCCTGAGCCTTCAGCTCCAGACGGCGGCGATGCAGGACTGGCTCGGTATAGCCGTTCGGCTGTTCGCGACCCTTGAAGACGAGATCGCAGGCAGCCTGGAAGGCAATGGACTTGTCAAAGTCTGCGGCCATTGGGCGATAGAGGGCATCGCCTTCGTTCTGCTTGTCGACGACGGCAGCCATGCGTTTCATGGTTTCCATTACCTGGGCTTCGGTCACGACGCCATGATAAAGCCAGTTGGCGATGTGCTGGGCGGAAATGCGCAGCGTTGCGCGGTCTTCCATCAGGCCAACATTGTTGATGTCCGGCACCTTCGAGCAGCCAACCCCCTGATCGACCCAGCGCACGACATAGCCCAGAATGCCCTGTGCGTTGTTGTCGATTTCGTGCTGGATGTCTTCCGGCGTCCAGTTCGGACGGGTTGCGACCGGCACCGACAGGATGTCGTCGAGCTTGGCGCGCGGACGGCTCTTGAGCTTTTCCTGAACGGCTGCAACGTCGATCTGGTGATAATGGGTCGCGTGTAGAGTGGCAGCGGTCGGTGATGGCACCCAGGCGGTGTTCGCACCAGCCTTCGGATGGGCGATTTTCTGTTCCAGCATCGCAGCCATCAGGTCCGGCATGGCCCACATGCCCTTACCGATCTGCGCATGGCCGGAAAGGCCGCATTCAAGACCGATATCGACATTCCACTGTTCATAAGCGCCGATCCAGGCGGCCTGCTTCATGTCGCCCTTGCGGATCATAGGGCCGGCTTCCATCGAAGTATGGATCTCGTCGCCGGTACGGTCGAGGAAGCCGGTATTGATGAAGACGACGCGTTCCTTGGCCGCGCGGATCGCTTCCTTGAGGTTAACCGTGGTGCGGCGCTCCTCATCCATGATGCCGATTTTCAGCGTGTTCGGCTTCATGCCAAGCATCTCTTCGGTGCGGGTGAAGATTTCATTGGCGAACGCCACTTCTTCCGGCCCGTGCATCTTCGGCTTGACGATATAAACCGAACCTTCGCGCGAATTCATATGACGGCCGTTCGGGCCGATATCGTGCAGCGCGATCAGGCTGGTGAAAGCTGCATCCATGATGCCTTCCGGCACTTCATGGCCGTCGGCATCAATGATCGCTGGATTGGTCATCAGGTGACCAACGTTACGAACCAGCATGAGAGAACGGCCCTTGAGCGTGAGCGTGGAACCGTCCGCAGCCTTGTAGGTGCGGTCGCCGTTGAGGCGGCGCGTCATCTGCTTGCCGTTCTTCTCGAACGTGTCTTCCAGCTTGCCATTCATCAGGCCGAGCCAGTTGCGATAGACGGCAACCTTGTCTTCGGCATCGACGGCGGCAATCGAATCTTCGCAATCCTGGATCGTGCTGACGGCAGATTCCAGAACGACATCGGCAATATGGGCCGGGTCGGTCTTGCCGATCGGGTGGTCCGCATTGACGACGATATCGACATGCATGTTGTTCTTGGCCAGCAGCACATTGGTCGGGGCGGCGGCGTCGCCATTATAGCCCTTGAACTGGCTTTCATCCTTCAGCGCCGTTGCCGAACCGTCGGTAAGCTTGATCTCAAGCTTGCTATCCTTGACAGCGAGACCGGCGACATTGGCCCAATTGCCAGCGGCAAGTGGTGCGCTTTCATCGAGGAAGTTCTTCGCCCAGGCGATAACCTTTTCGCCGCGCTTCGGATTGTATCCTTTGCCTTTTTCCGCGCCGTCGGCATCGGAAATAGCGTCGGTACCGTAGAGCGCATCATAGAGCGAACCCCAGCGCGCATTGGCGGCGTTCAGCGCATAGCGCGCATTCATGACCGGAACGACAAGCTGAGGACCGGCAATATGCGTGATTTCAGGATCGACATTGGTGGTCGAAACCGAAAATTCTCCGCCTTCCGGCAGGAGATAGCCAATGTCCTTCAGGAACTGCTGATAATCGGCCTGCGTATAGCCCTTATCGCGATTCTGCTTGTACCAGGCGTCGATCTTGGCCTGAAGGTCGTCGCGCTTGGCGAGGAGGGCGCGGTTCTTCGGTGCGAGATCGCGAATGATGGCGGCAAAGCCCTTCCAGAATTTTTCCGGTTCCACGCCGGTGCCGGGCGCGGCTTCCTTGGCGAGGAACTCCACCAGCTCAGGGGCAACGCGCAAGCCTTCAATCTCAACGTAATTACCGGCTTTCTGAGAAACCATGGCTCTGCCTCCTTCAAAATAAACAAATCTACCACCGGCACTTTTCAGTGCCAGCTATCATGCTGCCTTTGAACCGCTTTGGTGTGCTTTCGTCAATCGGTACGTCGGCACATCATCTGTGACGCTGCGGCGAAAATAGCTTCTATAACGACAGCCTGGCGCGAATATCGTCGGGGGTAAAGCCCTGTTCGCGCAACGATGCGAGCGCTGTATCCTGGCGGCTCTTCGACAGTTTCATCCCGTCATCGCCTAGCACGAGATCGTGATGATGATAAAGCGGCTCAGGCAAGCCGAGAAGCTTTTGCAGCAGCCGGTGCACGGATGTCGCATGAAACAGATCGCGTCCGCGCACGACATGGGTGATGCCTTGCAGCGCATCGTCTACCACCACGGAAAGGTGATAGCTGGTCGGCGTGTCCTTGCGCGCAATCACCACGTCGCCCCAGCGGGCAGGGTCGGCGGCAATGCGCCCGGCCTCGCCATCCGGGCCTTGGCCGCTTTCGTTCCAGAAGAGCGCTTCGCCAGCCACGTCGAGCGCTTTCTCCATATTGAGCCGCCAGGCATAGGACATGCCCGAGGCGATACGCTCCATTTGTTCCTTTTCGGTCAGATCGCGTTCGCCCTGCGGATAAAGCGGCGTTCCGTCTGGGTCGGAAGGCCAGTCCTTGCCCTTGGCGAAAGCTTCGCCGATCCGCCCGCGCACCTCGCCTCGGCTGAGGAAGGCCGGATAGACGAGGCCCTTGTCGGCAAGTTTGGTAAGGGCATTGCGGTATTCGCCGAAGTGTTCCGACTGGCGGCGCACAGGGGTTTCCCATGTCAGGCCAAGCCAGCGGAGATCGTCGTAAATGCCTTGTTCCAATGCCGGCGTGCAGCGCGCCGTGTCGATATCTTCCATACGCAGCAGGAAACGTCCGTTGCTCTTTCTCACCATGTCTGCGTTCAAAAGAGCGGAGTAAGCATGGCCGAGATGGAGCTGGCCATTGGGGCTGGGAGCAAAGCGGAACACGGGTGTGGTCATGGCAGCTTGTTGTCAGTTGAATGTCATTTGATTCCATTGGTACGTTGTGTGTTGAGAGAATGAAAGGCTGTGCGATGCGGCGGATCGATACATTGAGCGATATTGAGGCAGGGCTGGAGGCTCTGGTTCTCGCCGATATGCGGCTGGCCGATATTCGCAGCCGCTCCCATGCGGTGCCGCTACGCCGGTCCGAACCCGGATTTGAAAGTCTGGCTTCCATCATTGTCGCGCAACAGGTTTCGACGGCCAGTGCCACCGCGATCTGGGCGAGGCTGAAACAGGCCATCGATCCGCTGACGCCCGAAGCCTATATTGCAGGCGGGGAGGAGGCCTGGCGCTTTGCCGGTCTCTCACGCCCCAAGCAGAGAACGCTTCTGGCAGTCGCGCAAGTGCTTGCCGAAGGTGGTCTCGACCTGCACGGACTTTGTGATCTGCCTGCGGAGGAAGCGATCACTGCACTGACGGCGATCAAAGGCATCGGCCCGTGGACGGCGGAGGTCTATCTTTTATTCGCTGCCGGTCATCCAGATGTGTTTCCGGCGGGCGATGTGGCCCTGCAGACGGCTGTTGGCCACGCCTTCGCCCATGAGACCCGGCCCGATGCCGTTGCGCTGCGCAAACTGGCCGAAAGCTGGGCACCGTGGCGCGGCGTGGCGGCGCGATTGTTCTGGGCTTATTATGCGGCGATCAAGGGACGCGAGGCTGCGCCGCTTCTGTAGATGCTTCTGTAAAACTTGCGTGTTTCCCGACGCATAAATGCGTTTCCGCTTCACAATCCTGTCACGTCGGGCTTACATTATCTCCATCGGCTGATGACGGAATTTCGATTCGCAGAAGCTTGATCTTCTGCTTTCGCGGCGCCGTCCTCACGAGTGTGGTGGATTTGAAGTTCCTGTCTGTTGTGTGGCATTCACGTTCAGGAACTTCAAATCCGTCAACCACACTCGATTCAATAGTTGTTAGTGTCCTTTCAATTCTGAAATTCGTCACCTGTGTTGCTCCAAAGCGAAACGAATTTCAGAATTAGGACACGAGGTTGGAGCGTCGTTGTTGCGCCCAAAATGGACGCGCGGCGCTTCGACGAAAGCGCAATTCCGCATGGAGAGCCATTTCGCCCTTTTTTCGGAGTTGCTCTGAAGGAGGTGCGCCTTTGACTGTTGCCGTCTCACCCAGAACCGTCTCGACCAGTGGCTTGCCTGCGCTGGTTCTGAATGCTGATTATCGTCCGCTCAGCTATTATCCCCTGTCGCTATGGTCCTGGCAGGACGCGATCAAGGCGGTGTTTCTCGAACGTGTGAATATCGTGGCGGAATACGATCACATCGTTTCATCGCCATCGTTTTCCATGCGCGTTCCGAGCGTGATTTGTCTGAAGGATTATGTGAAGCCGCCGCGCTATCCGGCGTTTACCCGCTTCAACCTCTTCCTGCGTGATCGTTTTGAATGCCAGTATTGCGGCTCGCCGCATGACCTGACCTTTGATCACGTTACCCCGCGTTGCCATGGCGGCGAGACGACGTGGGAAAATGTGGTCGCCGCCTGTTCACCATGCAATCTGCGCAAGGGCGGCATGATGCCCGCCGTCGCGCATATGTGGCCGCGCCAGAAGCCGGTCACGCCGACCGTGCAGGACCTGCACAATAACGGCCGTCTTTTCCCGCCCAACCATCTGCACGATAGCTGGCTCGATTTTCTCTATTGGGATGTCGAACTGGAGCCATAAGCATGTTGCGCAAAAGTGCGCAGCGGTTTTGCGATAACAACATGCGACAAAAGAAGAAACAGCACAAGAAACAGCCCTACAGCTTCCCGCTCTTACTTCCCACTTTTCGCAAAAGCACCGTAGTAGCCGATAGCTGCAAAGAGCAGGCTTGCGACGACGTTCCATCCGGCAAAGGACAAGCCGAGGAAGTGGCCCGGCGCGCTGTCGCATGCGGGCGGACGCGTGGAATTGAGATCGCTTAGGAGATTGCCCGCATCCAGCGTGACCTTCATCGTTGCGGCGCTGCAGTCGATCGGCCCCGGCCAGTACTTCAGTTCAACGCCGGTATGATAGATGGCGAGCGTCAGCCCGAAGGTCATCAGGAGCGCGCCGATCAAAATAAGACCGCGTGTCAGGATCGGAGGCCATTTCAGGCCGTAGGAGACCCATGCCGCAGCCAGAACCGGAACGCCTATATAATAAGGCGTGCGTTGTTCGAGGCAGAGCTTGCAGGGCATGAAGCCAGCCAGATGTTCGAAGCCCAGCGCCGTGCCGACAGTCGCGGCAAGGCCAATTGTCATGATGCCTGCGGTCCATGCCTGAACTTTGCCGACCGGATTAGTGAGTGCAAACGCCATATAAAATTCCCTGAAAAGGCTTTCTTATTCTTAAGGCAAATAGCTGACTTGTCTCCAAGCAATTTATTTTGACCGAGTTTGGGCGAACCCTTCAGGCGTGAAGATATTTCACAGCAAAGAAGAGCGCGATCAAGGCCACGGCCACGAGGCTTGCGATCAGGCCGAGGCGCTTTTCGATGAAGTCGCGGATCGGCTCGCCATAGCGGCGCAGCAGCCAGGCGAGGAAATAGAAGCGTGCGCCGCGTGCAACGATTGCCGATGCGATGAAGAGCCAGATATTGATGCCGGCCGCACCTGACAGGATTGTCACCACCTTGATTGGTGGCAGATGCGCAAGGCCGGAGGTGATCAGCATCAACAGAATGGTGTCGGCGCTGGTCGTACCGCGCAATTGCTCGAACGCGTCCAGCTTGCCGTACATTTCGAGCACCGGTTTGGCGATCTGTTCATAGGCGTGATAGCCGAGATACCAGCCCGCAATGCCGCCGAGGACGGACGAAACCGTCGCGATGAAGGCATAGCGCCATGCGCGTTCGGGGCGGGCAAGCGCCATGGGCAGAAACAGGACGTCGGCCGGGACAAGAAAGACGGAGCTTTCTACAAAGGCGATGATGGCAAGCCACCATTCGGCGGATTTTCTTGCGGCAAGCGAAATCGTCCAGTCGTAAAGGCGACGCAGCATATATTTTCCGGATTATCTCTGGCGAAAGCCATATTAGCAGTTGCACCGTCTATAAATAAAAAAGATGGCGCGAACAATGCGCGCCATCTTCTTTGATACTGCTTTGCACCGGACAGCTTGGGAACGGTATGAAAAACAGCAGTTTTTAACGCTTATAGGCGCTGCAGATATATTTGGTCTCGAGATATTCCTCGATGCCGTATTTGGAGCCTTCACGACCGAGGCCCGACTGCTTCACGCCGCCAAAGGGTGCGACTTCGTTGGAAATCAGGCCGGTATTGTGACCGACCATGCCGTATTCCAGCGCTTCGCTGACGCGGATCGCGCGGCTGAAATTCTCCGTATAGAAATAAGCAGCCAGACCGAAGATCGTGTCATTGGCCATGGCGATGACTTCTTCTTCCGTGTCGAAGGCAAAGAGCGGAGCCAGCGGGCCGAAGGTTTCTTCCCTGGCGACGATCATGTCGGAAGTCACACCAGTCAGCACGCCGGGTTCGAAGAACAGGCCGCCGAGTTCCTTGCCGCCTGTGATGAGCTTTGCGCCCTTGGATACGGCATCGTCGATATGTGCCTTGACCTTGGTGATGGCCTTCGGCTCGATCATCGGGCCGATGATGACGCCCGGCTCGGTGCCGTTGCCGACCTTGAGTTCCTTGACCTTGGCCGCAAGCTTTTCGGCGAATTTGTCGTAAATCCCGCGCTGCACATAAATACGGTTGGCGCAGACACAGGTCTGGCCCGCATTGCGGTATTTGGAGATCATGGCGCCATCGACGGCTGCGTCCAGATCAGCATCGTCGAACACGATGAACGGCGCATTGCCGCCAAGTTCCAGCGAGATGCGCTTGATGGTCGGGGCGCATTGCGCCATCAGCAGGCGGCCGACTTCCGTCGATCCGGTGAAGGACAGCTTGCGCACAATATCGTTGCTTGTCAGCTCGGCGCCGATTTCGCGCGCCTTGCCGGTGACGATCTGGAGAACACCTGCCGGAATGCCAGCCTTTTCAGCGAGAACACCAAGCGCAAGGGCAGTCAGTGGCGTGAGGTCGGCAGGGCGCACGATCATGGTGCAGCCAGCGGCAAGTGCAGGTGCTGCCTTGCGGGTAATCATCGCCGCCGGGAAGTTCCATGGGGTAATCGCTGCCGTCACGCCGACAGGCTGGCGGATAACGGTCAGGCGCTGCCCGGCCTGCGGAGCAGGGATCATGTCGCCATAGACACGCTTTGCTTCTTCCGCGAACCATTCGATGAATGATGCCGCATAAAGAACTTCGCCGCGTGCCTCAGTAAGCGGCTTGCCCTGTTCCGATGTCATGATAAGAGCGATATCATCAGCATTGGCAACGATGAGATCGAACCATTTGCGCAGGATCGCGGTGCGCTCCTTGGCGGTCTTGGCGGCCCATGCCGGGAAAGCCTTTGCGGAGGCGTCGATGGCTTCCTTGATGGTCGCGACAGACAGGGAGGGAACCGTGCCGATGACCGAACCGTCTGCCGGATTGGTCACGTCGATCTTGGTGCCGTCCGTGGCGTCTATCCAGCGCCCGTCAACAAGGCATTGCGATTTGAGCAGCGAGGGGTCTTTCAAAGCGAGCATATTGATTTCCATCCCAGTCTTGCAGAGAAAGCATGTTCAGTATATTGAACAGCTTACGATATTTTGAATTAAACAGGCCGTGATAACCAAAGTCAAACAGTTAATCAGGCGGTCTATCGGGTGAATGGCAAAGCTATGACGAAAACGGTGAGCGACGAGGAGAGTTCCCAGAAACTGGTGCCAGCGGTTATGCGCGCGGCACAAATTCTGGATCAGATTGCTAAATCCGCACAGGAAAGCGGCAAGGGATCAGTGGACGGGCTCAAGCTTTCCGATCTTGCTCGCCGGACCGGCTTGCCAAAAAGCAGTGTGCACGGACTTTGCCAGACGCTGGTGCATCTCAAGCTCTTAAAGCTCAACAGCGACGGAAGCTTCACAATGGGGTCACAATCGGTGCGTTGGGCCAATGTATTCATGGCAGGCAGCGACATTGTCGATGCGTTTCATGCGGCGGTTGCGGAGGCGGACGGGCTTGGAGCTCATACATTGACGCTATCGCATCTTGAAGGACCGGATGTCATCTATCTGTCTTGCCGCAACTCGACAGCGCCGCTGGGAATCACATTCCGCATCGGTATGCGGGTTCCCGCTGTCTTTACGGCGACCGGTAAGGCCATGCTGGCGGCGATGTCGCCACAGGAATTGGCGCGTCACCTGCCGTCCGAGTGGCCGGAACTGATTACGCCGGCAAGTGCTCATTCACTACAAGTTCTGCAAGCGGAGATGGCTGAGGCGAAAGCAAAAGGCTATTCACTCGATAATGGCCAGTTGCGTGAAGGCATGTTCTGCATCGGCGCTGCGATCTGTGATCGCCCGTTCCATCCTGCTGCCGGGATCGCCCTGTCCATGATGGCGGCAGAGGCGCGCGCCGATATTATAGAGGACATGGGCACGCGGGTGCGCGCACTTGCGAATGATGTGGCGGACCGGATGGGGTGGCTCTCCACCTGAAGCGGAATGGACACTTATATAAAGGGCTGTTTTAGAGCGGCTCTTTTTGTTTGTTGTCCTGTGGAAAGAATTTTTGGAAAAAGAATGGAATGATCGTTGACAGTTTGGAATGATGGGGTCTATATGGCGCCACAACGAGGGCGGCGACGCTGCTAGCGGCAGACTGGTTCG
>NZ_VEWK01000001.1 GCF_006376675.1 Brucella pecoris | reverse complement strand
CGCGACCTGCTTGGCATCGCCGCAAATGCCGACCGTGATCTTCTTGGTGAGGCCGATGCGATCCGGGTTGATGTCGATCTGGATGATCTTGGCGTCCTTCGGCCAATAGTCGATGCCATAGCCGGGCAGCGTCGAGAACGGATTGAGGCGGGTGCCGAGCGCCAGAACCACATCGGCCCTGGCGATCAGTTCCATCGCGGCCTTGGAGCCGTTATAGCCGAGCGGGCCTGCAGCAAGCGGATGGCTGCCGGGGAAGGCATCATTATGCTGGTAGCCGCAGCAGACCGGCGCATCGAGCCTTTCGGCAAGCGCGATGGATTCCGGGATTGCGCCGCCGATGACGACACCGGCACCGTTGAGAATGACCGGGAATTTTGCTTCGGTCAGAAGCTTTGCAGCCTCGGCAATGGCGTCGCGCCCGCCGCTCGGACGCTCCAGTCGCACGATCTGCGGCAGGTCGACATCAATCACCTGCGTCCAGAAATCGCGCGGAACGTTGATCTGCGCCGGTGCGCAACCGCGCCACGCCTTCTCGATCACCCGGTTCAGCACTTCGGGAATGCGGGTCGCATCGCGCACTTCTTCCTGATAGCAGACCATCTCCTCGAACAGCGCCATCTGTTCCACTTCCTGAAAGCCGCCCTGCCCAATGGTCTTGTTGGCAGCCTGCGGCGTGACCAGCAGCATCGGCGTGTGGTTCCAGTAGGCCGTCTTGATGGCGGTCACGAAGCCGGTCACACCCGGACCGTTCTGGGCAATCGCCATGCCCATCTTGCCGGTCACACGCGTATAGCCGTCGCAGATCAGCGCCGCATTCGTCTCATGCGCACAATCCCAGAACGTAATGCCTGCCTTCGGAAACAGATCCGAAACCGGCATCATCGCCGAACCGATGATCCCAAATGCATGCTCTATCCCATGCATCTGCAGAACCTTAACAAACGCTTCTTCCGTCGTCATTTTCATGGCGAGTACCTTTCCTTGCAATTCAGAGAACTTCGTCTTTCAGCGCATACCAGCGATACATCGCGCGTTGGCCTATGCGCCGAAATGGCGTCAGCATGCCGTAGCTCGGCAGTTCGGAGGTGAAGATCGGCAGGTCCAGCCCTTGTCCTTGGCCTGTCATCAATTGGGCGACCCGGCGTCCGGCCTGTGCGGAATACATCACGCCGTTGCCACCGTAGCCCATGGCATAGTAGATTTCCTGCGTCGGATCGGGACGATAGATGCGGGGCATCATGTCATGGCTGACATCGACCCATCCCCACCAGGAATAATCGATCTTGATGCCGGTCAGCGCCGGGAACTTCCGGTAAAGCCCCGAAAGCAACAGATCGTAATATTTCCGGTTTGGCGCATCGGCTCCCGTAATGGCGCTGCGGCTGCCAATCTGCATCCGCCCGTCCGGCAGAAAACGATAATAGTGGCGAAGCGTCCGCGTGTCGGTCAGCGGAATGCCGGTCTTGGGACCGCAAGCTTCTATCTCATCCGGCGTCAGCGGTCGCGTCACGATGGAGTTCGACAGCACCGGCATCAGCCGATATCGCGTTAACGGGTGAAGGCCGGGCGAGGTGTATCCCGCTGTCGCAAAACATACCTGTCGCGCCTTGACCGTACCGTTCGGCGTGTTGAGATGAAAGACATTACCGTTCTTCCGGCAGCTAAGGACCGGACTTGCGGTATGCACCTTTGCACCCAGCTTACGGGCAAGCCGAAGATAGCCAAAGGCGAGTTTTGCGGCGTGAATGCCTATGCCGTCCGGCTCGTACATAGCCCCGTGCGCCTCCTGATCGCGGATGAAGTCGCGGTGAATCTCATCGCGACCAACCATGCGCGTCCGATAGCCGAACACCTCATTCAGCAGACGGGACTCCTTCTCCAGCGATGGAAGGACCTTGTCGCGATGGGCAATGTAAAGATGACCGCCATCCTGCGGATCACAATCTATTTCCGGTTCGGCAATGAGTGCGCGAAAGAGGTCGAAACCTTCAGCAATTTCCTTATGCAATTTCCGGGCGACATCGACGCCCCAACGCTCGATCCATTGCGAACGCTTGAGCCGCCCGGCTGAAATCTGCGCTTGGCCGCCGTTGCGGGTGCTGCATCCCCATGCAACGCCATTCGCTTCCAGTACCATGGCTTTGACGCCGTGATCCCGGGCGAGATGGATCGCTGCCGAGAGGCCCGTATAACCTGAACCGACGATGACGACATCGGCATCAACGTCTCCACGAATAGGGCCGTCATCCTCCGGCGCCGGTCCGGCAGTACCGATCCAGTATGTCGGTGCATAGTCGCGGCCTTGTCCGGGCGTCTTCGAAACCACCGGATCATAGGCGGGATCGAATGGCTGGGTGGCGGAGAAACTGTTGAGTGTGTGGGTATCCATATGCCGGTCCTCCAAATCACCGACGGACATTGTTGGGGCTTACGCCTTCAGCAAAGGCCGGTTCTTGCGGAATGCCTGTTTGCGGACGATCTTGCCGTCACGCTGTGTGAAGAGATCGCAGCCCTCGGCCTCGACGCGCGCGCCGGTGGCGTCCGTTCCGCGAAAGGTCCATTCGGACACGGCACGGTCGCCGCTCACGAAGTGCCTGTGCCCATCCCATTTCACATCGGGCATAGCAGCCCAGACGCTAGAGAACGCCTTGGCGATGGCATCCTTGCCTTCGAGACGGGTGCCGTAAACTTCCTCGCCGCCGATGGTGTAGAACACGCAGTCATCGGAGAAAAAGGCCATGATCGCGTCGATGTCGTGCCGGTTGAAGGCGTCGAAGAGGTCGGAAAAATGCTTCTCTGTGAGTTGTCCGGCGGACATTCGAATGCTCCTTGATGCGTCTGAAATCTGCCCTGGTTTCGGGCAAAGCTTCCCTGTGGCGCGGCAGAATTGCCGCGCGATTGATGTTGTGAATGGGATTTCGGTCGGGCTGTTAAACTGGTTGTATCGCCATCAGACTTTGCCCTTCCACGGGATGAGGACCTTTTCCATGTAACGGATCAGAAGGTCGAAGGCGAAAGCGAACACGCCGATGACGATGATGCCCATGATGACGGTGTCGCTGGCCAGAAACTGTGCCGCGTTGAGCACCATGAAGCCAAGACCACGGTGGGCTGCCACCATTTCTGCCGCCACAAGTGTTGTCCAACCCACACCAATTCCGATACGCATGCCAGTGAAGATTTCCGGCATAGCCGCTTTCATGATGACTTGGGTTATCACCTGCGTCCGGGATGCGCCCATCGCATAGGCCGCATGGATCTGTTCTGTGGACACGGAGCGAACGCCGGCTCTGGCCGCGATCGCCATCGGAGCGAAGATTGCCAGGAAAATAAGGAACACCTTCGGGAATTCACCGATACCAAGCCAGATGATGATCAATGGGAGATAGGCAAGGGGCGGCAGCGGTCGGTAAAACTCGATAATCGGGTCCAGTACGCCACGAACGACATTGCTCATGCCCATCATGATGCCGATAGGGATCGCCGTGATACAGGCAATTGCGAAGGCGCCTAATACACGTCCAAGGCTGGCGAGCGTATGTTCGGCCAGAGTGGAGTTTGCCACGCCATCTGTCATGGCGACCACGAACTTGCCATAGACTGCAAAGGGAGAGGGGAGAAAAAGCGGCTTGACCCAACCCATTCCCGTCACGAGAAACCATAGTCCCAGCAGGGCGAGCGCAGTGAAAAGACTGATGAAGCCGCTGTTACCATCGCCGGGAGCGCCGTAGATCTTACCGGGCTTGACTGGCCGCGCCCGAGTAAAAAACTCAAGCATGGACCAGTTCCGGGTTTCCTGATGCACGTTCATCGCCATAGATAATCCCCAGAATTGTCTCACGCATCTTGATGAAGTCGGGACTGGACTTGACGGCGCGCGCGTCACCGCATTCCAGAAAGCGTCGGTTGAAATCCAGATCATATGTATGGGTGATCCGTCCGGGACGTGGCGACATGACGATCAACCGCGAACCGAGAAACAAGGCCTCTTCGACGCTGTGAGTGATGAAGAAGAACATTTTGTTAGTCACTTGCCAGACCCGCAGAAGCAATTCCTGGATCGTTTCGCGAGTAAGGGCATCGAGCGCTGCCATGGGCTCATCCATGAGCAGCATAGCAGGGTCGCAAGTCAATGCGCGGGCAATGCCGACACGCTGCTGCATACCACCGGAAAGCTGATAGATCTTGTGATTGTGAAAGTCCTGCAAGCCTACCAGTGCGAGGTTCTTGGCAGCGCGTTGGCGCCGCTCAGCTTTCGGTACACCCTGAAGCTTGAGGCCGAACTCGGTGTTGTCGACGACATTCAGCCAGGGAAGAAGAGCGTGCTTCTGGAAGACGACACCTCTATCGGCGCCGGGACCACGCACTTGCCTTCCGCCAAGCGTTATTTCCCCTGCTGACGGGATCATGAACCCCGCCATGAGGTTGAGAAGCGTGGTTTTTCCGCAGCCTGACGCACCGAGCGCCACTACGAAATCCCCGCTGTCGATCCGCAGATTGACACCCTTTAGCGCAATCACGGCTTCTTCCACATAAAGACCAGGATAGGTCAGGCTGACATTCGATACGTTCAAGGTTTCCATGACGTCACCTTTCGGGAACGAAGGAGCGGTTCCGGTATAACCAGATTTCACAATAATACAGGAACCGTCTCGGTTCAGCGGCTTGCCCGAAAGCCAGCCGCTGGCGGAGGCGCTTGAATTACTTCACGTAATTACTTCGCTGCAGCTTCGGCAAAACTGCCGTTTACATTGCCGCTATAATCATCCAGAGCCTGATCCAACTGTTTCTGACTGACAAGGAATTTCGCGCTCTGGGTAACGGATTTAAGTGCCCCGCTGTCCTTACCGCCGCCAAGCCATGTCGGCGAGGCCTGTTCTTCCGCTGTGGGGAAGGACAACAGCGCGAGTGCGCCGGGTATGTCAGCAGCATTGCCGCCGATCAGCTTGACCATGCCTTTGACCTGTTCGGAATCGGCTGTCCATTGGCTGCCATTGGCTTTGTAATCGGCATAGGCGTCCTTCAGCACCGTTGTGAAGGCGGTCATGAATTCCGGATTTTCGCTGGCGAAGCTCTTGTCCACAACAAGTCCGTCGAAGGTCGGAACGCTTTTCGCACCGATTTCTTCCGAATTGGCAATTTCTTTGCCTGTCTTGAGGATCTCGGAAAGTGCTGGTGGCCAGACATAGGCCGCGTCGATATCGCCGCGCTGCCAGGCGGCAACGATTTGTGGCGGCGTCATGTTGAGGATTTCCGCGTCACGCGGATTGATCTTCCAGATGTCGTCCATGCCAACGAGAAGATGGAAGTGGGAGGTGGAAACGAACGGCACACCGATCTTCTTGCCCTTGAGGTCTTCCGGCTTCTCAATGCCGGAACCCTCGCGCGCCACCAAGGCTTCTGATTTGCCGATGTTGTCGAGGATCCAGAAGAGTTGAAGTTCGACACCGCGCGTGGCGGCTGCTGCGATACCTGTCGAGCCGATCACACCAATGGGGACATTGCCCGAGGCGAGTGCGGTCGAGATATCTCCACCCGAGGCGAACTGGCGCCAGTCGATCTTGTATCCGGCTTTCTCGGCTGCCGCATCGAACTTACCATCTGTGATCGCGGTCAGAAAGGGACCGACGATCTGCTGATAGCCGACCACAACCGTGGTTTCGGCATAGGCTGCAGTCGTTGAGAACGCTGCTACAGCCGAAAATAACACCACCCGTTTTATGCTATTGAAATAGTTCATGGAGTTCCCCTTCCATTTACGAACCATGCCTGACTTGGTCACGACTGCTGGCGTTTTTCGCCAATCTTCAGTTCCAGTTACAAACGATAGCCATCTCATCAGTTTTGCCTTATATCCAGTTGGAATAGTCAATAAGTCCAGTTTGGCGATCGAGATGGCACTGCCCGCGAGCCGGGCATGCACACATCTTGCCACCGGAATTATTCCATGGGGAGACGCAGAAAGAAGAAACACTATTGCTAAGTGGAGCCCGAAGCGGAAAAACTGACACTAACTTGAGTGTATTTGCAGATTTACTAATGGAGTTTGGCATTGGATGCGGTTTCGCCGACGATTTTCTTTATAGATGGCGGGCGAAACACGGGCTTGCAGTCGCAGATCCGTGAAACAACCGTATCGGCCATTCTTTCTGGTGCTGTTTTACCGGGCGCCCGCATGCCCTCGACACGGAAGCTGGCGGAATACCTGAAACTATCCCGGCTCACTGTGACGCTGGCCTATCAGGAACTTGTATCTCAAGGCTATTTGGAGGTGCATTCGCGCAGTGCTTATCACGTGGCTGCAACACCTCCCATCAGTCGGCCCGACAAGGACTTCTTGCAAACACCTGATACCGCGGTCGACTGGTCGTCGAAACTACGGCTTGGTTTCAACATTGCGAAAACCATTCGAAAGCCTTTGGACTGGCGACGATATCGCTATCCCTTCCTCTATGGCCAGATGGACCAGACTTTGTTCGATCTCGCCGCATGGCGCGATTGCGCCCGGCGGGCGCTGGCACGGGAAGATTTCATCCTCATGGCGGGCGATTTCGCCGCTGCTGACGACGTGGAGCTCGTCAATTATATCCGTTCGCGCACGCTGCCGAGCCGTGGCATACGGGCCGAGCCGGATGAAATACTGGTTACGGTTGGCGCACAGAATGCGCTTTGGATCATCAGCCATCTGCTTCTGACACGGCGTTCGCATGTCGTGTGCGAGAACCCGGGACATCCCGATATCAGCGCCACGCTCCATCTGACAGGAGCCCGCGTAACGGCACTGGACGTCGATCAGGGCGGCCTGCCACCGGAATTGCTGCCGGACGGTATCGATGCGGTATTCGTGACACCCAGCCATCAATCGCCGACAGCCGCCACCATGCCACGTGCCCGGCGTATTGCGCTTTTGGAGGCCGCTGCAGAACGCGATTTCGTGATTGTAGAGGATGATTACGAATTCGAGATGAGCTTTCTCCAGCCACCGACACCAGCGCTAAAATCGCTCGACCAGTATGGCCGCGTTCTTTATGTGGGCAGTTTTTCGAAGTCGCTGTTTCCGGGGCTTCGGCTCGGTTATCTCGTTGCACCAGCGCCTGTCATCCGCGAGGCGAGGGCGCTGCGCGCGCTCATGCTGCGCCACCCACCTGGTCATCTGCAGCGAACGGCTGCTTATTTTCTGGCGCTTGGCCATTACGACGCGGTCATTCACCGTATGCGGATTGAATATCACAAGCGTCACATCGTCATGATTGAGGCTCTCGATCGAGAAGGATTGAAAATCGCTGGCAAGTCGGGTTTTGGCGGCACGGCATTCTGGATCGAAGGGCCGGAAGGTATGGATGCAGACAAGCTTGCGCGCGATCTGCGCGAGGATGGGGTGTTGATCGAATCGGGATCGCCATTCTTCTGGAACGACGACCGGCCATGCCGATATTTTCGCATTGCTTATTCATCCATTCCGCTCAATCGCATCGCGGAAGGTATTGAACTTCTGGCCAGGCGAATGCGGCAAATCTCGTAATTTGGGAACGGTCGGGTTCAGACTGTGTTCATGTGGATTACGATAACGGATTTGTGAAGTCGCCGGAATTTGTCCCAATTCGATGGATATCGATGGCGGCTCTACGGCGTCATTGCCCCCGATTCTGTGGGTGAGATGCATATCAATTCTGCCTTCCAGAAGGAGAAGGATTTATGTCTATTCGTTCGAAGCTTCTTGCCACGGTTGCCGTGCCGGTTTTGTCGGCCTCCATTCTCGCGCAACCTGTAATGGCGGATACGTTGACGGCTCCAATTCTGCTGGTGCAGGAAAGTGGAGACCAGCCTTCCGACGAGCAGTTGCTGCAGCAACAGCGCGAGGCCGAAGAACAGGAAAAGGCAGCAGCAGAAGAAGCGCGTCGAGCTGAAGAACAACAGCGCGCTGCCGAGGAAGAAAACCGCCGACAGGCTGAAGAGCAGCAGAAAGCCGCTCAGGAGGAAGCTCGGCGTCAGGCTGAAGAGCAACAGAAGGCTGCCGAGCACGAAGCGCAGAAGCAGGCCGAAGAACAGGCAAAGCAGGCTGCCGAACAGAAAAAGGCTGAGGAAGAGGCGCAGCGCCAGAGCGAACAGCAGCAAAAGGCGGCTGAAGGAGAAGCCCAGCGTCGCGCCGAAGAACAGAAGAAGGTCGATGAAGAGGCGGCTCGCAAGGCCAATGGAGATGAGGAGCAGTCCGCGCCAGCTAAGAATTCGGTGAAGGAGGCTCCCGTACAGGAACCAGAAACAAAGCCTGAGCAGCCCGCGACGGAAGAGCCGACCAAACAGGCCGAGCAACCTGTCAAGGAGACTCCGGCGCAGGATGCGGAAAAGCCAGCCGAGCAACCGGCAGAGGCATCCCCGGTAACACCTCCGCAGAAAGGACCTGCGGAAGAATCCATTGTTGAGCATCCCGAAGAAGCTCCACCGCAAGAACCTGAAGCTAAGGAAGAGCCGCAGAATGAGGCTCAGCCAATGCCGTCGGTTGAACAACCGCAATCAACCGAAGGCCAGCAAATGCCAGCGGTTGAGCCGGCACCGGAAGCAGCACCGGAGCCAGCACCAGAGATTGTCGATCAGCGCTCGAACGACGAAAAGCAGGAGATTGCGAAAGACCCTGCCAAGACAGACGATACGGTCGTCTTGCCGGTCGATAATGGCGCTGCAATTCTAGATAGCGACAAGGATGCCGACAATTCCGGTGGCAGCCAATCGCGGGAAGAACGCCGCAAGCAGCGCGAACAGCAACGTTCATCTGAGGAAAACACTCCGCCACCCGCAAACGATGCAGCGGCACAGGTTGCGATCCCGGAGGAAGTGAAGGCTGCATTGCCGCAGAAGATCGAAGCCAACCTCAAGGAAGAAGGCACCCGTATCAAGGGCGCACCGGTTTTTGCCGTGCCGGAAACCACTAATATCATCAACAACACTGTGGTGAACAATACGGTTATCAACAATACGACGGTCAATAACGTGAGCAACAATGTCACGAACGTCAAAGTGATTGAGGAAGTGGATAATCGCGTCATTCTCGACGTGGGTGACCGTATTTTCGTGCGTGGCGATGATCGTCCGAGATTGCGCCGCGATGCGGAGGAAACCTATTACGATGAACTGCCACGGGGACGCACGCGTGAAACCATCGTTCGCCCGGGCGGAAACCAGATCGTCACGGTTTATGATCGTTATGGTGACATTCTTCAGCGTTCCCGTATCGACCGGGACGGTAATGAGTATCTGATGATCTATGCGCCGGAATATGACGACAATCCGCGCGCTTCGATTATCGATGTGGGTTATGAACTGCCCCCGATGCGTCTGACCATTCCGGTGAGGGACTATATCATCGACGTCGCGGATGATCCGGATCGCGATTTCTATGACTTCCTTGCCATGCCGCCGGTGGAGCGTGTGGAACGCGTCTATACGATAGACGAGGTCCGTCATTCTGCCCGTCTGCGTGACAAGGTGCGTCGTATCGATCTGGATACGATCCACTTCGCAACCGGAAGTGCCGAGGTTTCGCTTTCACAAGCCAAGACGCTTCGCAAGGTTGCGACCGCCATGCAGAAAGTACTGGCCAAAGACCCTGGCGAGACGTTCTTTATCGAGGGACACACGGATGCCGTCGGTTCGGATCGTTCGAACCTGGTCCTGTCCGACAAGCGCGCTGAATCGGTGGCGAGCCTTCTGACGGAAGTCTATGACATTCCAGCGGAAAATCTTGTCACACAGGGTTATGGCGAGCGTTTCCTCAAAATCCGCACGCAAGCAGCGGAGCAGGAAAACCGTCGCGTCACCATCCGTCGCGTGACCCCGCTTGTCCGTCCAGTTGCGCAGCGCTGATCAGAAAACACCCGGATGCGCTTCGCGCGTCCGGGTTCTTCAATTTGAACTGGTCTAGGATCAGGCGATCTTGGGCTCGATTGTCTTTACACTGTCGAACAATTGTTCGCTCATTGGGCGGGGTTTGACCGCTTCGATCTGCACCATGAGCTCCGCGATTTTTTCCGCATCGAAAACACCGCATTCATAAATCTGGATGATTTCGCGGGCCATTTCGTCTTTGTGAGGAGAGGTTATCGGGCAGCGATTCATAGCTTCGCACGACTTCACATAAGCCGCTTGCAGCTCATCCAACTCAATGGGTTTGAAACGCCCGAAGTAGTAATCTCTCGAAAATGGCATTCTATGCATTCCGCAGATGGCTGACGGACAGATCATCCCATCCGAAAGCCTATAAATCCGTGCGATCCGCTACACTAAAAGATAGCCAATTGCAAAGCAATATAACTGAGAATTGTTTACTTTATGTAAAATAGTCAGTCAGCAGCAAATCCAGAAGAATTGCTTAGCTGTTTTCTACTAGAGTGTCTGCCGCAACACAGGCGGATGCTAGGCGCGGGCAAGTTCCAGCTTGGCTACGATTTTGGCGATCTCATCCGGGTCTTGTTCGCCGGATTCATATGTCCTTATGATTGCGCGGGCGAGCGCCTCTTTGCTTTCGTGTGTTGTCGGACACCGATCCAGCAATACACAGCAACGATTATAGGCAGCCTGAAGAAGCTGAAGGTCGTTTGGCGCGTATGTTCCCTGATATTTGTTGCCGCGAAATGGCATGGTTGCCTCCCCCGTTTGATTGATTGAACCCCTAATTCAGAGGGAAAGCAACAGATCGTTTTATGACAGCGATATCAAACGTATCACGACAGTTTTTTTGGTAATCCGGTTTTTTCGAGTGCAGATAGGGATAATCTCCGGTCCTTAGTTCTCCGGGTTTGAGAACCCGCTGCAAGTTTGTTGAAAGCTGGTTGAAAGCTTGCCTGCGGTAACTATTCCGAACCGATTGAGGAATCGGCTGCATATCAGGAGGGGTCTGGCTTTGCCGGGCCAACAGGAGCTCTCGGAGGAGCATAGATGAAAATTTCTATCGATTCATGCCGTCATCTGTTTGGCGCGACCGTCATTGGCGGCGCGATGATAGTTGGCGCTGGCGCGGCCCATGCCGAAAAGCTGACGGTGATCGTCGGCGGCATGGAAAAGCAGATTTATCTCCCCGCAGTGCTGACGGAAAAGCTTGGCTACTTCAAGGATGAAGGTCTTGATGTCGAGCTGATCAACAGCCGTGCGGGTGTGGATGCGGAAAACGAACTGCTGGCCGGTGCCGCCCAGGCCGTTGTCGGGTTTTACGATCATACGATCGACCTGCAATCGAAGGGCAAGTTCATCCAGTCCATCGTCCAGTTCAGCCAGGCACCGGGTGAGGTAGAGCTGGTATCCAGCAAATATGCCGATCAGATCAAGTCGCCTGCCGACTTCAAGAGCCATACGCTGGGCGTTACAGGCCTCGGCTCTTCCACGGACTTTCTGACCCAGTATCTTGCCATGCGTAATGGCTTGAAGCAGGGCGACTATACGCTGCTGCCGGTCGGTGCAGGCAATACATTCATTGCGGCCTTCAAGCAGGATGCCGTTCAGGCGGGCATGACCACGGAACCGACGGTCGCCAATATGCTGAAGAGCGGCGACGCCAAGGTGCTGGTCGATATGCGCACACCGGAGAAGACCACAGAAGCTCTCGGCGGACCCTATCCAGCCGCTTCCTTCTATGTGCAGACGGCCTGGCTTGAAACCCACAAGGAAGATGCGCAGAAACTTGCCAACGCTCTGGTCAAGACTATGCGCTACATCGCCTCGCACAGCGCCGAAGAAATCGCCGACCAGATGCCCAAGGACTATTACGTCGGCGACAAGGACCTTTATGTGAAAGGACTTGCCGAAGGCAAGGCGGAATACACGCCGGATGGCCGCATGCCGAAGGACGGTCCTGAAACTGTTCTCAAGGTTCTTGCAACCTTCAAGAAGCCGCTACAGGAAAAGCAGGTCGATCTTTCGAAAACCTTCACGACCGAGTTCGTGGATAAGGCCAACGCAACGCTCGACGCTGCGAAGTAAGCAGCCTTCGACTGACGTTCAGGCATGAACGTCAGTCTCGTTGTTCTCAACAGATTCAACCGCATTGCAGGCGCGCGACAGAGTATTTTCGAGCCAAAAGTGTAAACCGGTTTTGCGTTCGGAAATGCTTGATAACAAAATTATTACGCGCGAGCGGTGCCGCATACCCGCGAGGAACCCATGCTGATGGAAGCCCCCAGAACCATTGCGCGTGAGAAAGCTGGCAATAGCGTGCCTGCAATCGCGCTCAACAATGTAACCCGCCGTTTCGTCACCCCGGACGGCAAGATGATGACTGCGTTGCGCGACTTCACCATGAATGTTGCGCAGGGTGAATTTGCCTGTGTCGTAGGCCCAACCGGCTGCGGCAAGTCGACGACGCTTAATCTCGTGACAGGCCTTGCCAAGCCAAGTGCTGGCGAAGTTCGCCTGATGGGCCAACCCATCGAAGGCATCAGCCCCGAAATCGGTTTCGTGTTTCAGGCAGACGCACTTTTTCCCTGGCTCAATGTCATCGACAATGTGAGCGCGGGTCCACGCTATCGCGGCATGGGCAAGGAAGAAGCCTATGAGAAAGCGCAAAGCTGGATCGCACGCGTCGGCCTCGCCCGTTTTGAAAAGCATTATCCGCACCAGCTCTCGGGCGGTATGCGCAAGCGCGTGGCACTGGCGCAGACCTTCATCAACGAGCCGAAAATTCTGCTCATGGATGAACCTTTCAGCGCGCTTGATGTGCAGACACGCACATTGATGCAGGGCGAATTGCTCGATCTCTGGCAGCAATCCGGCGCATCGGTCATCTTCGTCACGCATGACCTCGAAGAAGCGATTGCGCTTGCCGACAAGGTCTATGTGCTGACCGCCGGTCCCGCTACCGTGAAGAGCGTCTATGACATCGACATCCCGCGTCCGCGCGTCATGGAAGATATCCGCTATGACAGCCAGTTCGTCGATATCGCCAAGGTGATCTGGGACGATTTGCGTGAGGAAGTGCAGATCGGCCAGAAGCGCGCGCTGGCTAACGGAAACTAATCGGAGAAAATGATATGACAACACAAGCTCTCTCCGCATCCGCAAACCTGCATCCCAATGCAAGTGCCGATGAACTTGCCCGCACCGAAGCGAAATTTCGCGCCGACATGCGCCGCCGCCGCGCGGTGGTTATCCTTGTACGTCTTGCCATTCTTGTTGCCGTTCTGGGCGGTTGGGAACTCGGTGCGCGCACCGGCCTGATCGATCCATTCTTCTTCGCAAGTCCGTCTGGTATTGCCGACCAGATATGGATATGGATCACGGAAGGCACTTCGCAGGGGCCGCTTTCAGAACAGATCATCGTGACGCTGGAGGAAACCGCACTCGGCTTCCTGATCGGCGCAGTTGGCGGCGTCATTTGCGGTATCCTACTGGGCCGCAACAAGTTCCTCGCCGATGTGTTCTCGATCTATATCAAGATCGCCAATTCCATCCCCCGCGTCGTACTGGGCTCGATTTTCATCATCGCACTTGGCCTTGGTATGGCGTCCAAGGTGGCGCTGGCCGTCGTTATGGTGTTCTTCGTGGTGTTTGCCAATGCATTTCAGGGCGTGCGTGAAGCGGACCGCGCGCTGATCGCCAATGCGCAGATTCTGGGTGCGTCTCGTTCACAGATCACGCGCACCGTCATCGTGCCGTCAGCCATGAGCTGGATTCTGGCTAGCCTTCACGTCAGCTTCGGTTTTGCGCTTGTTGGTGCGGTTGTCGGTGAGTTTCTCGGTGCCAAGAAGGGCGTCGGCCTGATGATTTCGACGGCACAGGGCACGTTCAATGCCAATGGCGTCTTTGCTGCCATGGTTATTCTGGCGGTTCTGGCGCTCGTCGTGGAGTTCATCATCACACTGGTCGAAAACCATCTGGTGAAATGGCGTCCGCAGGCGCTTTCCGAACAGGGAAGCTGATAGTCGGATAGGTCGAATGCGTCAGGCGGCGGGCAGGGTGACAGTCACCGTAAGCCCGCCGCCTTTCGTTTGGGAAAGCTCTACATGGCCTCCCGCCGTGTCGGCAACTTCGCGCACGATGGCAAGGCCCAGTCCGCTTCCTTCCACAACTGTGCCCGGAACACGATAGAAACGCTCAAAAACGTGTTCATATTCGCTGGCCGGGATGCCGGGTCCGTTGTCTTCGACCCTGATATTAATTTTTCGCCCATCCTGATCGATCGCAAGTGTTACTGTGCCGCCTTCAGGCGTGTAGGTGAGGGCGTTGTCGACCAGATTGACAATCATCTCGCGCAGCATGGTGCCGTCGCCTGAAATGATCGGTTTGGCTGCTTTAAGCTCGAATCCGAGATCAATCTTGCGATCAAGCGCCTTACCCGCGAGGCTTTCCAGAATTTGCTGTCCTGCTTCCGCGAGGTCCACGCGGTCGGTGCGCGGGCGCCGGCTGCCCGGTTCGGCACGCGAAAGTGTCAGCAACTGACCTGCCAGTCTCGACAGTTGCATGGCAGTTTTCTTGATACCTGCCAAAACATCGCTGCGGTCACTGTCACTGGTTGCCCGTTCAGCAAAACTGGCCTGTGTGGATAGCGTCGCAAGCGGAGTGCGCAACTGATGCGCAGCGTTCTGGATGAAACGGTGCTGTGCCGACATTTGTTTGCGCACGCGTTCCATATATTGGTTGAGCGCCGTGACCAGCGGTCGGAGTTCGGTCTGGACTGTCTGCGGATCGAACGGTTCCAGCTCGGATGTGCGATTGCGGACTTCGTTGCGAAGCCGGATCAGCGGGCGCAACACGAAGCGCAAGCCCAATAGCGAAAGGGCTCCGGCGACAATGATGAGCAGTGACTGTTCCAGCACGGAGTTCAACCATAATTCCCGTTGCATGGCGGTATATCCCGCAAGGGTGACGCCCACCACCACATCGACTGTTTGTGGCAGATTGGGCGGCGCTGCGACGGGATGGCGCAAGACGACCAGACGCAAGGGATGGTCGCGATAGATGCTCTCATAATGAAATGGGTCGTAGTTTGCGATTTCATCTGGTTTCGGCAAATCGGGAAACCCTGCCAGCAGACGCCCATCCGACGTCTCGACGCGATAATAGACCCGGTCGCCATATCCTGTCGAAAACATCTCCAGTGCGACGGGAGGAATAACGGCGTCGATGGCATTATGCGAGGCGGCAGTTGCTTCGCCGATGGCGCGTGCTGATGCCGTCAACATGCGGTCAGACACAATGCCGGCCATGTTTTCCGACGCGCGCCACGCGGTCCACAGATTGATCCCGGCAACGACAATCAGCGGGATCACGATCCACGAAACGAGTTGCGCGCGCAGGCTCTGGGAAAGGCGGTGGAGCAGCCGTTTCATCTCAATTCGCTTCGCGCAGCAGATAGCCGAGGCCGCGCAAGGTTACGATTTCAGCCTTGGTGCCTTCCAGTTTTTTGCGCAGGCGATGAATGTAGATCTCGATGGCATTTTCGTCGGTCTCGCTGTCGAAATTGTAGATGCCTTGAACAAGCGTGGTCTTGCTGACAGTCGTTCCGATACGTCGCAGAAGCTGTTCCAGAACCGCATGTTCCTTGGGCGCAAGCGACAGCGGATCATTTCCGAGAGAGAATAATCGAGTGTTGGTGTCGAAACGCAGCAGGCCGCAGGTTACGACTGGCGCGGTCCGCTGGCTTGACCTGCGAAGGTGGGCGCGAATGCGTGCCTCAAGTTCGCTGAGTTCGAAAGGTTTTGCCAGATAATCGTCGGCACCGGCGTCGAGACCGCGAATACGTCCGTCAAGGCTCGCATTGGCTGTCAGAATGATGACGGGAACCTCATTGCCTCCGCCACGGATATGTTTCAGCACGTCAAGCCCGGTCTTGTCGGGCAAGCCTAGATCAAGGATTACCAGATCGTATTCCGTGAAGGCGAGCGCCTGTTCGGCATCGGCTGCGTCGTGCACCGTATCGACGCTATAGCTCGACTGTTGCAGGCTTTTTGCCAGCCAGTTTGCGAGGGTGAGATTGTCTTCGACGAGCAGGATACGCATGACTGACGATGATAACGGTTTCAGTCCCGCGTCAAGAACCTTGGCCGTTGAATCGATGGATGAGGTGAATATCTTCCGGCTCGCGGTTGAACAGCAACGGATCGGGCATCGTTGTGACTTTCGCGCCCTGCCTCAGATAAAAATCGATGGTCCGCCGTGTGGGCGTCGCAGAAATATAAAAGCCTTCCGCTCCGGTTTCCTTCGCCATGGCTATGCTGCGTCGATAGAGTTCGCCTGCAAGCCCCATTCCCCGGGCGGCATTGCTGACATGCATGAAACCAAGCTGGTGTAGGTCAGGATATGCGCCGACAGGACGCACATCCGTGGCCGCGACGGCCACCAGGGTTTCATCAAGATAGGCACCGAGAAACACGCCTTCATGGTCGTAACAGTCGAGCAGGATAGGTGTATAGATCTCCGCTTCGCCTTCAGGCCAGCCCCGCACATCATAGAACCGTGACTCCAGCAGAAGCTTTTCTCCTTCCAGACGATACATTTCCTCAATGATCTCGCTGCGGTCGATCTGCCAGATGTCAGTCACTTCGCTTCTTTGGAGTGGACGTATGATGAAATTCGCCTGCTGTGCCGCCTGTACCATGACCATTGCCCTGGGGGTTCAATTCACTCAATGAACTATCGTGTCGACCACGGGTACTCAAGGGGAATGGAGGCGGTAACCACACCGCTTCACGAACTTGTTGGCAATTTGTCAGGCGGAACTTTTCATATTGGGAAAACATCCGTTAAATTTGACCAATATCACGGCTACTCCCCGCCATTTGTCTCGGGTACTGCTGGGTACAGGTGCGAGGAATATTGAGGCGTGTGGGAGGCCAGCAGCCAACTTCAATCGGAAGAACAGAAGCGAAATGCGGATTGAGGGCAAAAAAATGCCTGAAAACAAGCAATTTTGCGTCAACTCTCCGATCTGCCCTTGCGAGAGCAAGGCCCGAGTTCTATCAGCATCATCAAAAATTGTAGTCTGAGGAAGGTTTCGACAGTTTGACTGTTGGGACGTCCTGATGCCCGCCGCCATCATGTATGGTGACGGTGAAATGAGCGATGGAGCCGAGTTGAAAAACCATCACGATATCTGGGATATCGTCGACGCCAAGAGCGCCGCATATTTCGAACTGAGCGATACAGTTTGGGATAATCCTGAAACAAACTACGAAGAATATAAATCGAGCGATGCTCATGCAGCGATGCTGGAAGCCGAAGGGTTTCGCGTCGAGCGTGGTATTGCGGGCCTGCCGACGGCTGTGATGGGCGAGGCTGGCGACGAAGGGCCGGTCATCGCTATTCTTGGTGAGTTCGATGCATTGCCGGGCCTGAGCCAGATATCAGGACTGGATGAAGAACAGCCGATCGAAGCAGGTGGTCACGGACATGGTTGCGGCCATAACCTGTTGGGGGCAGGTTCTCTGCTCGCTGCTGCGGCGGTGAAGGATTGTCTTGCCGAAAAGGGCATCAAGGGCCGGGTGCGCTATTATGGTTGCCCGGCGGAAGAGGGCGGTTCGGCCAAGGGGTTCATGGTCCGCGAAGGGCTTTTCGACGATGTGGATATCGCGTTTTGCTGGCACCCTGCACCGTTTGCTGGGGTCAACGATCCGGTTTCGCTCGCCTGCAACGAAATCAATTTCCACTTCAGCGGTCGCGCGGCTCACGCTTCATCTGCACCGCATCTGGGACGCAGTGCGCTGGACGCGGTCGAACTTATGAATGTCGGTGTGAACTATATGCGCGAGCATATGCCATCCACGGCGCGCATTCATTACGCTGTGACCGATACGGGTGGTTTTGCGCCGAATGTCGTTCAGGCCAAGGCAACAGTTCGTTATCTCGTCCGGGCGCGCAGTCTGCCGGAAATGCAGACCCTTCTGGAGCGCGTCAAGAAGATCGCTGAAGGCGCTGCGCTGATGACTGAAACGACGGTCCGCAGCGAAATCGTCAGCGGGGATGCCGATCTGATCGGCAACACGCCATTGGAACAGATGATGCATCTGCAGCTCGAACGTCTCGGGCCTCCGGACTTTGACGAGCAGGATCGCGAAACCGCAAGCCGCTTCCAGAGGACGCTTTCCAGAGAGGACATTTCCGATGCCTTCCGCCGTTTCGGTGTGGAGCCCAAAGAAGGTCTGGCACTTTGCGAAGATATCTATACGCCCTATAAAGGCGATAACACCCTTGTCGGTTCCACCGATGTCGGAAGCGTGAGCTGGGTTGTCCCTACCGTGCAGATGCGCGGCGCGACCTGCGCAATCGGCACGCCGCTTCATTCGTGGCAAATGGTGGCACAGGGCAAGCTGCCGGCAGCGCATAAGGGTATGGCCCATGCTGCCAAGATCATGGGCAGCACAGCCATCGAGTTGTTCCGTAATCCGGGACAGATCGAGAAAGCAAAGCAGGATCATGAAAAACGGCTCAATGGAACCGTTTTCGTCAATCCGATTCCGGACAGCGTTCAACCCGCTCTGCCCAAAACCGCAAAATGATGTGGTCGGGCAAGCAGATTTCGAAAATTGAAATGACATTCAATCTCCCAATTCCAACAGGGCCTGACGCATCATGAAGCAGATGGGCTTTCTCGATATTTTGAGCTTCGGGCCGGACGGCTGGGGCTATGTGCTGATGATGGGTGCACTGGTGAGTGTGGCGCTCGCCGTTCTGGGCTTCCTTCTCGGCGCTGCCATTGGCGTTTTCGCCGCCTGGGCGAAGATCTCCGGCGGGCGCACGCTTCGCGCTGTCGCCGACGGCTACACCACGATCATTCGCGGTATTCCAGATCTTCTCGTCATCTATCTGTTCTATTTCGGCGGCAGTGCGGCAGTGACTGCCCTCGGTAAATATTTCGGTGCGGAAGGCTTCATCGGTTTTCCCGGCTTTCTGGCAGGTGTCCTGGCAATCGCCATTTCCTGCGGTGCGCACCACACGGAAGTGTTCCGAGGTGCATTCAGGGCTGTCTCCAAGGGAGAGATTGAAGCTGCAACCGCTTGCGGCATGGGCCAGATGCTGAAATTTCGTCGCATCATCGCGCCACTTGCTCTGCGGCATGCTCTGCCGGGCCTCGGCAATGTCTGGCAGGTCTCACTCAAGGAATCTGCACTGGTGTCCGTTGCCGGGGTCGTTGAGCTTCTCCGCCAAGCCCAAATCGGAGCGGGCTCAACGGGTCTGCCCTTCAACTTCTTCCTCATTGCCGGTGCGCTCTATCTGCTGATTTCGTCGGTTTCCGGTGGACTTCTGCAGATGGCCGAGCGCCACTTCTCACGCGGCGTCAGGAGGGCAAAATGAACCTTGAATTCTATTCCGATGCATTCTTCCAGATGCTGGGCGGGGTTCCGCTAACTCTAAAGCTTGCGGTAAGCTCCATCGTGTTTGGCGCCATACTGGCCTTGCTTTTTGCCATGATGCGACTGTCGGGCGTCAAGGTGCTGGACTGGATTGCGCGCCTTTACGTCTTTGTGTTCCGCGGAACACCGCTTCTGGTGCAGATATTCATCATCTATTACGGTCTCAGCCAGTTTCCGGCCATCCGCTACTCGTTCCTGTGGCCGGTTTTGCGCGAGCCTTACTGGTGTGCAATCATCGCGCTGACACTGAACAATGCGGCCTATGCGAGCGAAATCATCCGTGGCGGCCTGCTGTCAGTCCCGCACGGCCAGATCGAAGCCGCAAAAGCCTGTGGCATGTCGTCCTTTACTTGCTTCCGGCGCATCGTCATGCCGCTGGCGATCCGTCAGGCACTGCCGGGTTACGGCAACGAGATGATATCGATGATCAAGGCAACCTCGCTTGCTTCCATCATCACGCTCATGGAAGTGACCGGCATCGCGGCAAAGCTGATCGCCGAGAGCTATCGAGCCATAGAAATCTTCGTGATCGCCGGTGCGATCTACCTCGCCATCAACTTCGTTCTGACGCGTGCGCTGATGTTTGCAGAATATAAGCTGACCCCTTATCTGCGCCAGCCGGTCGTTAAGCTTTCCTCCGAAGGACAAACATCGTGAGCAAAATCGTTTCCCCCAACGCACCGGTGGCGCTGAAAGTCGAGAACCTGCGCAAGAGCTTCGGTGCGAATGAAGTGCTGAAAGGCATTTCGCTCGAAGCACGCGAGGGCGAGGTCATTTCGATCCTCGGTTCGTCGGGTTCCGGCAAGTCGACTTTCCTGCGCTGCATCAATCTTCTGGAAATTCCCACGTCGGGCACTGTGACGGTTTCTGGTGAAACCATCCGTATGGCGAAAAATTCGAAGGGTGAAGCCTACCCGACGGACAAGAAGCAGGTTTCGCGCATTCGTTCGGAACTGGGCATGGTGTTCCAGAGCTTCAATCTGTGGTCCCACAAGACCATTCTGGAAAACATCATCGAAGCACCAATCTACGTGCAGGGACGTCCGCGTGCAGAATGCATCGCCGAGGCAGAAGCCTTGCTGGCGAAGGTCGGTATTGCCGACAAGCGTGATTTCTATCCGGCTCACCTTTCGGGTGGACAGCAGCAGCGCGCAGCGATTGCCCGCGGGCTGGCGATGAAGCCGAAAGTCATGCTTTTTGACGAGCCGACCTCGGCGCTCGATCCGGAGCTGGTCGGCGAAGTGCTGCGCGTCATGCGCAGCCTGGCGGAAGAAGGCCGCACCATGCTGGTCGTGACCCACGAAATGGGTTTCGCGCGCGACGTTTCCAACCGCGTGGTATTTTTCCATCAGGGACTGGTGGAAGAAGACGGTGCGCCGGAAGATGTGTTCGGTAACTCGAAATCCGAACGTTTCCGCAAGTTCATCAGCCACGAGAACGCTGCTTAATCATCGAAATTCTATGTTCCGGCGACAGCCGGACAGAAACAACCGCAACAGGATGACTGCAATGAAGACCATCGGACTTTTCAAAGCCGTGTTCATTTCCGCTCTTGCTCTGACGAGCATCTCGGCCCATGCCGAGGAAAAGAAGTGGACGAAGATCACCATCGCCACGGAAGGCGCTTTCCGTCCTTACAACTTCACCAAGCCCGATGGCTCGCTGGATGGCTATGAAGTCGATCTCTACAAGGACCTCTGCGCTCGCATGAAGGTCGAGTGCACGATGGTCGCCCAGCCTTTCGACAGCATCATTCCGGCGCTCAACGCTGGCAAGTTCGATGCCATCATGGCTGGCCTTACTGCAACGCCGAAGCGCGAAGAAACCATCAGCTTCTCGATTTCCTATGGTCTGACGCCGCAGACTTTCGCAACGCTGAAGGACAGCCCTTACGCCAAGCTGCCGCACACCGGCGAGACTCTTTATCTCGCCAAGGATGAAGCGGCTGCGCAGAAGGCGATTGACGAAGTTTCGGCTGAAATCAAGGGTCGTACCGTTGGCGTCCAGACCGCTTCGCTTGGCCTGACCCTCCTCGACAAATATTTCAAGGACAATATCGACATCCGTGAATACAAGACCACGGAACAGCACGATCTCGACCTGAAGGCCGGACGCGTCGATTTGATCGTGGCTTCGCTCGCTTACCTCACGGACGCTGCCAAGAAGCCGGGCAATGAAGACATTGTCATGACCGGTCCGTTCTTCAAGGGCGGTATTCTGGGCCGTGGTGTTGCTGTAGGCTTGCGCAAAGACGATACCGAACTGAAGAAGATGTTCGACGAAGCCATTGAAGCTGCAAAGGCTGACGGCACGATCAAGCGTCTTTCGGAAAAGTGGTTCGGCTTCGACGTTACGCCGTAATTTCCAATAGTCATCATATGCGAAGCGCCGCCTACGGGCGGCGTTTTCAATCGGGAACTGCAAACCTTCACATCAAACTGGCGAGCGCCTATAAGATCACCAAAAGTTTGCTGAGAGCCAAACCTTACTGTGAGGATTTAATGGTAAAGATCGGTTTCGTGACTGTTTCCGACCGCGCAAGTCGCGGCGAATACGAAGATCTGAGCGGTCCGGCCATGGAATCATGGCTGAAAAGCGCCGTCGTTACGCCTTATGAAACGATCCGGCGCGTCATTCCCGATGGCATGGAATCGGTGCGCGACACGCTTATCGATCTTTGCGACAAGGAAGCCTGCGACCTGATCCTGACAACAGGCGGCACCGGACCGAGCCCGCGGGACGAAACACCTGAAGCCATGCAGGCCGTCCTGCATAAGGAACTGCCCGGCTTCGGTGAACTGATGCGCCGCGTCAGTCTTGAGCAGACTCCGACCGCCATTCTGTCACGCCAGACGGCGGGCAGCCGCGGCAAGAGCTTCATCCTCAATCTTCCCGGCAAACCTGCTTCGATTGCCATGACTTTGCAGGCGATTTTTCCAGCGGTGCCTTATTGTCTTGACCTGATCGGGGCCGGACGTATCGATACCGATCCGACGGTCGTAAAGGCCCACCGGCCAGGCTGAACTATCATTGAAATTGCATTGGCGGGCGAATTAGAGCGCGCCTGAGATCATCTGTCACGAAGAAACTGCGCAACCCAGCTTTGCGCTTTTGCATGATTTCCATGCTTGCTTTTCCCTAATTCCGGACTGAATAATAAGGAAAAGAAGGGGAATTCAGTGAAGCCATTCGACGAGATGCTCAACCATGGCGGGAATGTCCGCCAGCCTTATGAATTTCTCAAGCAGTGGCTCGACAGCCAAGACCCGCACAAACTTCTGCAAAAAAGCGATGACGCCGAAAGCGTGTTCCGCAAGACGGGCATCACCTTCGCCGTCTATGGCGATCAGGAGGCGGGCGAGCGCCTCATTCCCTTCGACATCATTCCGCGCATCATTTCAGGTCAGGAATGGCGGCGTCTGTCGCAGGGCATTGAACAGCGCGTCATGGCGCTCAACGCCTTTCTCGACGATATTTATCATCGTCAGGAAATCGTCCGGGCAGGGCGCATTCCGAAAGAGCTGATTTTCAGGAATGAAGCCTTCTTGCCTGAAATGATCGGTTTTCGTCCTCCGGGCAACGTCTACACCCATATTATCGGCGTCGATATCGTACGAACCGCCGAAAACCAGTTCTATGTGCTGGAGGATAATGCTCGTACGCCGTCCGGCGTTTCCTATATGCTGGAAAACCGCGAGACGATGATGCAGCTCTTTCCCGAACTGTTTCAGAACGTCAAGGTCCGACCGGTCGAGAACTATCCGCAATTGCTGCGCCAGTCGCTGGCAAGCCTTGCGCCTCCGGGTACGCAGGATGTGCCGACCGTCGCAGTACTGACGCCCGGCATCTATAATTCAGCCTATTTCGAACATGCATTCCTTGCCGACCAGATGGGTGTCGAACTGGTGGAAGGAAGCGACCTGCGCGTCGTTGATGGGCGTGTTGCAATGCGAACCACGCAAGGATACCGCGCCATCGACGTACTTTATCGGCGTGTTGATGATGCGTTTCTTGATCCGCTCACTTTCAGACCAGATTCCACACTTGGTGTTCCCGGCATCATGGATGTCTATAGGGCCGGGAATATCACCATTGCCAATGCGCCCGGAACCGGCATCGCTGATGACAAGGCGATCTATTCCTATATGCCGGAAATCATAGAGTTTTACACGGGCCGCAAAGCCATTCTGGAAAATGTGCCGACATGGCGCTGTTCCGAGCCCGACAGCCTCGCTTATGTGCTCGACAATCTGGCCGAGCTTGTCGTCAAGGAAGTGCATGGTTCTGGTGGCTATGGAATGCTGGTTGGACCGGCGTCGACCAAGGCTGAACGGGATGCTTTCACGGAAAAACTGAAAGCAAGGCCGCGCAATTATATCGCTCAGCCAACGCTCGCGCTGTCAACGACACCCATCTTCACGGAAAGTGGGCTGGCACCACGCCACGTCGATCTCCGCCCCTTTGTTCTGGTTTCCGACCGTATCCGCATAACGCCCGGCGGGCTCACACGGGTGGCATTGAAAGAGGGATCGCTTGTCGTGAATTCCAGCCAGGGCGGAGGAACCAAGGATACGTGGGTACTCGACGACTGAAACAATTGGATTGAAGTGCTGCAACTGACGACAAGATCAGAGCGCGAAAAGGGGAATGATTTATGCTTCTTGGCCGTACGGCAAACGGACTTTACTGGATGTTCCGCTATATTGAGCGCGCGGAGAACATGGCACGCCTCGTTGATGCGGGGCTTCGCATGGCATTGACGAAGACGTCTGACGCACCGGAGGAGTGGTCTTCGGTCGCGGTTTCTGCGGGCGCAAGTCAGGGTTTCTCTGCAAAATACGATGTCTATAACGCCGCCAATGTCGCCGATTTCCTGCTGCGCGACGCCGATAATCCGTCGAGCGTGATGACATGCTTCGAAACCGCCCGATCCAATGCCCGCATGGTGCGTACGGCGCTGACGCGAGAAGCATGGGAAAGCCTTAATGAAGCATGGATGGTTCTAAAAAAATCGCTGTGCAAGCCATTGAAAGAAAGCGACCTGCCTCAGCTTCTCGATCAGATCAAGCGCGAGACAGCGCTCATTCGCGGCTCATTTCATGGCACTATGCTGCGCAATGAAATCTTCGATTTTGCAAGCCTCGGTACATTCATCGAACGCGCCGACAACACGGCCCGTATTCTCGATGTGAAATACTATGTCCTGCTGCCCGCGATATCCTATGTCGGAACGACGCTGGACAATTATCAATGGGAATCGATCCTGCGCTCCGTATCAGCGCATCGCTCCTATCGTTGGGTTTATGATGGTGATTACCGTCCGGCGCAGGTCGCGGACTATCTGATCCTGAATGGTCGTATGCCGCGCTCGCTCCATTACTGCTATCGCAGCATCGCCGAACATCTGGATTATCTGTCAAAAGATTACGACCATCGCGCCGCCTGCCACGAGACAGCGGACAAAATTTATGCAAGCCTGCAAAATCAGGACATATCCGCGATTTTCGATGTGGGCTTGCATGAATTCCTGACTGAATTCATCAACCGCAATAACCGGCTCGGCAACGAGATCGCTGAAACCTATAATTTCTATTGAGGTCTTCGCTTGCTGCTCAACATCCGGCACGTTTCACATTATCGCTATGAGCATCCGGTTCCTTATGCGGTGCAAAGGTTGCGGCTGCGTCCGCCAACCGTTCCGGGTCAGGTAGTCAGGCACTGGGAACTGAAAATCGAAGGTGGAGAGCCGGAGGTTTCCTATATCGACGGCTTCGGCAACAAGACAGATCTGGTCCAACATGCTCGCAATATCCAAGAAATCATCATAACTGCCAATGGTAGCATCGATGTGGAAGATAGGGTTGGCATATTGGGGCCTGTCTATGGTTATGCGCCGCTCTGGCTCTTCGAACGCGAAACGCCGCTGACGTCACCGGGTGAGCGCATCAGGACTCTGGCGGGCGATCTCCCGTCCGGACTGGAGCGGCTTGCCCTGATGCACGAGTTGATGAATACCATACATAAGGCGATCGCCTATATGCCGGGAACGACGAGCGTTTCAACGGATGCCGAAAGCGCATTGGAAACCGGGAAAGGTGTTTGTCAGGATCACACGCATATTTTCCTTTCGACGGCCAGGCTCATCGGTATTCCAGCCCGTTACGTATCGGGATATCTGATGATGGAAGGCGTGGAAGAGCAGACCGCAAGTCATGCATGGGCCGAAGCTCATATTGACGGTCTGGGCTGGGTCGGTTTCGATGCCGCCAACAATATTTGCCCGAACGACCGCTATGTGCGGATTGCAACCGGGCTCGATTATCGCGATGCGGCGCCTATTTCCGGAGTTCGTCTGGGCGGCACGGTGGAAAGTCTTGCGGTTCACATCAATGTAGGGCAGTGATCCTTCTGGATAGTGAGTTGCCTGCCGGATATTGCTTATGACTTATTGCGTTGGAATGAAAATCGATCGTGGCCTTGTGTTCATGTCCGATACACGGACAAATGCCGGGCTAGACAATATTTCTATCTTTACGAAGATGCGGAGCTGGTCTGAGCCCGGTGAGCGCGTGATTGTTTTGCTTTCGGCTGGAAATCTTGCGACGACGCAAGCCGTCGCAAGCCTTCTGGAAGAACGCATGAAGGCTCCGGCAGACAGACATCCGTCCGTTTTCGATGCGCCTTCGATGTTTCAGGTTGCACGTCTCGTTGGCGATACCGTCAAGGAAGTGATCCAGAATTCTGCCACCGGCGGGCAGAGTGCTGACGCTTTCGGCGCCTCATTCATTCTCGGCGGACAGATCAGAGGCGGGCAGCCGCGTCTTTTCTATATCTATCCCGAGGGCAACTTCATTGAGAGTTCAGCCGATACGCCGTTCTTCCAGATTGGCGAGAACAAATACGGCAAGCCCATCCTTGTACGCGCCTATCAGGAGCAGATGAGTTTCGAGGAAGGGGTGAAGCTGCTGCTTGTCTCCTTCGACTCTACGCTGAAAGCCAATCTTTCGGTGGGGTTGCCGCTCGATATGCAGATCTATGAAGCAGACAGCTTCAAAACGGGTGCCCGCAAACGGTTTGAGGCTACCGATCCTTATTATCAGACTGTATCGGAAAGCTGGTCTGAGGCACTGAAATCCGCGCTCGAGCAATTGCCACCGTTCAGTTTCGACGGGGAATGATCTCGTACGAAACCTGCTTACGAACAAAGCCGGAGGAAAATTCCTCCGGCTCGATTCATGCTAAGCAATCAAGCGATCAAGCGAACACTTTGAAGCGTTCGGCATCGTCCATGAAGGTTTTTTCAGCAAAAGGCTGTTCATTCGAGCCGAATGGCATTTGTGCACGAAGTTTCCAGGATGACGGAATATTCCAGGCCTTGGCGACTTCCTGATCGATCAGCGGGTTGTAGTGCTGAAGGCTTGCACCGATTCCTGCATCGGCGAGGGCGCTCCAGACCGAATGCTGCGCCATGCCACCCGACTGTTCGGACCAGATCGGAAAATTGTCGGCGTAAAGCGGAAAATTCTCCTGAAGACCCTTAACAACGTTCTGATCTTCAAAGAACAGAACCGTACCGGCACCGGCGGCGAAGCTGTCGATCTTGGCTTCCGTCTGCGCAAAAGCGTCGGCAGGAACGATCTGGCGAAGCGCTTCCTTCGCTATGTTCCACAGCTTGTCGCTCTCGTCGCCAAACAGGATTACAGCGCGGGAGCTCTGCGAGTTGAAGGAGGAAGGCGTGTGCTTAACCGCTTCGCGGATCAGCTCGGCGGTGTCTTCGTTCGAAAACGGAAGGGACTTGCCCAGAGCATACTGTGTACGGCGCTTCTTGATGGAATTCAGCAGGGAATTGTTCATTACTGTGTCCTGTGTTTCAGCGGTCGGGCGGGGCTGTCTGGCTTGGGATTATCAAGGCAGCCTCATGAATGATGTTGAGAGAAATATTGTTATTCTGACCTCAGAAGCCAGCCCATGTTTCTGAAACACACTGTCAACGATCTGTGGTTCACCGCGTTTCACTGTTTACTTTTCGATCACACACTCCAGATGAACAGACGTCAAAAACGTCCCCCGATACTGGGGCCATCCCGGTTTTATGGGGGTTTACAAGAGGGTTTGTTTGTTGGAACCTAACTAAAATAGTGGGATTCAAAACAATAATCTGATGACGCGCTTCTCATGTCGTTGTCGTGAAACGGGACGAGGTCACGATAGTTTGAAGTCATTTATCATCATTGGCGCCGGTGCAAGCGGCATCATTCTGACCGCACAGTTGCTTCGCCATTCGCCTGGCTCAACCGTGAGAATTTTCGAGCGTTCAGGCCAATTAGGGGCAGGGATCGCCTACGCGACAGAAAATCCGAGCCATCTCCTCAATGTCCGCGCCAGCAATATGAGCGCATTTCCCGATCAGCCGGATCATTTCGTAAATTGGCTGCGGTCGAACGACATTGCCGCTCCAGGCCATTCGTGGGAACCGCATAGTTTTGCGCCACGTAAGCTCTACCGCTCCTATCTGGAGCATCTGATCGCCCCTTACCTTTGCGAAGACGCTACACGTTTGACAGTTGAAAAGACTGGAATCGTCGATGTGGCGCTGAAGGATGGCAGGCCGACCGTTACTACCGAAAACGGAGACGCCTTCGTTGCCGATGCCATTATTCTTGCTACGGGTAATGAGGCTGCCATCGCAAAATCCGGTAAACACGTTACGGAATACTGGTCAAGCAACGGCTATTTCGATGTGCCTACAGATGCTCCTGTCGCGATATTCGGCACCGGCTTGTCGATGATCGATAGTGTATTGTCTCTGCTCGACAACGGGCACCGTGCCGAAATCTACGCGATTTCGCGCCGTGGGCTTCTGCCCGCGCGCCATTCTCCGACACAAGCCTACTCGATAGAGGCAGACGATCTGCCCGTATCGATCGGCCTGTCGCAGCTCATGAAGCGCGTGCGCGCCATGATGGTGGAAGCGGAAAAGGCTGGTTCCGGCTGGCGTGGTGTGATGGACGGTCTGCGTCCGCATACGCAGCATATCTGGGCGGGGCTGCCGATGTCGCAGCACTGCGGTTTCCTCCGCCATCTGCGACCATGGTGGGACGTGCATCGGCATCGCATGGCACCGGCTGTCGCGGATCGTATCGAAGCTGCCGTAAACGATAGGCAACTTAAAGTCTCGGCAGGTCATCTGGTTTCCGTGCGCGACGAAGGCGAAGGAATGGAAATCCTCTATCGCCCGCGACGTAGCGAACAGGTCGAAAAATTGCATGTGGCAACCGTTATCGATTGTCGCGGTGGCAACCCCCGATTTTCGACGACCCGCAATACCGCGTTGATCGGCCTTATGGAGCATGGCCTGGCGCGACCGGATGCACTGGATCTCGGTTTCGATGTCACGCGTGACCTCCGGCTACTTAATGCGCGAGGAGAGCCTTCAGGCCCCTTTTTCGCTATCGGACCGGTTACGAAAGGCGCATTCTGGGAAGTTACTGCGGTGCCGGATATTCGCGTTCAAGCCGAACGACTGTCGGCAATTTTGCTTGAAGGTTAGAGCCGCGTTTGTGAACGCTTCAAAATGAAGTGCGTGTGTCATCTGGCCGAAAGATTTTAGGGCTAATATGGCCGAGAGTCAGGTATCGCGGTTCGAAGCGGCCGATAAATTATAGATTTTCCGGTGCGAGGAACGATAAAATGATTCAAATCTACGCGATAAGCCATTGAAAGCTATTGCCATAATGTTCCGTGGCCGGTCATAATAAGGCCATCGGAATATATGATTCCTCTCTACAACTTGCCGGAGCGATTCTGTTGCTGTTTTCTTGAGCGGTGCCTGCTTCGGATCAACCTTGATTTCGGCTAGGAGGCCTGTGGCGCATGACGATGGACGGCAGAATGCTTTTCCTGCTTGTCCTTCTACCTTTTCTAGGCAGCGCCATAACCGGATTATTCAGGGGGGCGGATCGTAGCGGTTCGGCCTGGTTTACGGCAGCAATCGCGCTCGTCGCCTTTATCGTCACCGCCAGCCTTTATCCCATCGTGTCAGACGGCAAGGTGCTTCGCGGCACCATAGAATGGCTTCCTGCCTACGGCCTCAATGTCACCTTCCGCATGGATGGCTTTGCCTGGCTTTTCGCGATGCTCATCACGGGCATCGGCCTGCTGGTCGTCATTTATGCGCGTTATTACATGTCGCCCGAGGATCCCGTCCCGAGGTTCTTCTCATTCCTTCTGTCCTTCATGGGATCGATGCTCGGTGTGGTTCTGTCAGGCAATCTGATATTGCTCGCCGTGTTCTGGGAACTGACCAGCATCTTCTCGTTCCTGTTGATCGGTTATTGGTATCACAATGCAAGCGCCCGCGACGGCGCGCGCATGGCGCTTACGGTGACCGGCATAGGTGGATTCTGTCTGCTGGCAGGCGTTCTGATCCTCGGCCATATCGTCGGCAGCTACGATCTCGACAAGGTTCTGGCGGCAGGAAACATCGTTCGGACACATCCGCTCTACAGTGTGGCGCTCATTTTGATCCTGCTTGGCGCCTTCACCAAGAGCGCGCAGTTTCCGTTCCACTTCTGGCTTCCGAATGCCATGGCGGCTCCCACGCCTGTATCGGCCTATCTGCACTCGGCAACCATGGTGAAAGCAGGCGTCTTCCTGCTGGCCCGACTCTGGCCGGTTCTCAGTGGAACCGAAGAGTGGTTCTGGATCGTCGGTTCGGCCGGTCTGATCACGCTCCTGATCGCCAGTTTCTTCGCGGTTTTCCAGCAGGACCTCAAAGGACTGCTCGCCTATTCCACGATCAGTAACCTTGGACTGATTACCGTTCTGCTTAGTCTTGGCAGTCCGCTTGCCGCCGTCGCGGCGATCTTCCACATGGTCAACCATGCGATTTTCAAGGCATCGCTGTTCATGGCTGCCGGTATTATCGATCATGAGACCGGCACACGTGACATGCGCAAGCTGAGCGGACTGTTGCGTCCCATGCCCTATACGGCAACGCTCGCCATGGTCGCGAGTGCGGCCATGGCGGGCGTGCCGCTGCTCAACGGCTTCATTTCCAAGGAAATGTTCTTTGCCGAAGCGGTGGAAACGCACATGGCCTCGTGGCTCGACACGATCACGCCTTATGTGGCCACGATTGCCAGTATCTTTACGGTCGCCTATTCCGTGCGCTTTATCTACTCGACGTTCTTTGGACCTCCGCCACACGACCTGCCGCATGAGCCGCACGAGCCGCCGCACTGGATGCGCCGTCCTATCGAGCTGTTGGTTCTGCTTTGCCTGTTGATCGGTATTATTCCGGGCCTCTCCATCGGGCCGTTCCTGCATTCGGCTGTTCTGTCGGTGCTGGGCACAGCCACGCCTGAATATAGTCTCTCGGTCTGGCACGGCTTCAACCTGCCTCTGATGATGAGTATCGTGGCCATGATCGGCGGTATTCTTCTGCACTGGATGCTGAAGAACTATCTTGCGACCAGTGAAGATGGCCCGCCATTCTTCCGGCATTTGCAGGGACAGCGCATTTTCGAGCGTGTTCTGGTGACCTTGTCATGGAACTGGGCGCGCAAGGCCGAAACCTTCCTCAGCACACGCCGTCTGCAGCCACAGCTCCGTATCGTGGTTGTGGTGGCTGTCCTTGCCGCCGCCTGGCCAGTTTTCGTTTCCGGCCTGCGGCCCGGCTCGCTCGGTGCCCAGCCGGTGGACCCGATCTTTGCCGGACTTTGGATACTTGGCGGTGCCTGTGCCATCGGCGCGGCGTATCAGGCCAAGTATCATCGACTGGCGGCGCTGATCCTTCTTGGTGGTGCCGGGCTTATCACCTGCATTACCTTCGTCTGGCTTTCCGCACCCGATCTTGCTGTGACGCAGTTGCTGGTCGAGATCGTGACGACCGTTCTGCTGCTTCTCGGGCTTCGCTGGCTGCCGAAGCGTTGGGAAGATCCCGACCCGATTCCGGTGCAAATCGGCCCACGTATCCGCCGCTATCGGGACTTACTGCTCGCAATCGGCAGTGGGGCAGGGGTGGCCGTCATCGCCTATGCCGTAATGACACGCATATCGCCCAGCAGCATTGGCGATTATTTCCTCGAAAACGCCTATTCTGGCGGCGGCGGCAAGAATGTCGTGAATGTCATTCTGGTCGACTTCCGCGCTTTCGACACTTTTGGCGAAATCGCTGTTCTCGGCATTGTGGGCCTGACGGTCTTTGCGCTCCTGCGTCGTTTCCGTCCCGCATCCGATACCACAGGTTCGACAGCACAGCAGAAGATTCAGGATGCCTATGACGAGGCGGCGCCCGACCGCAAGGCGGGTGAAACGCTGGCCGATTATCTGGCTGTGCCTTCGGTCATCATGCAGTGGCTTTTCCCGGTCATCATCGTGCTGGCGGTGCATCTGTTCCTGCGCGGTCATGATCTGCCGGGCGGCGGGTTCGCGGCCGGTATCACGCTCGCAATTGCATTCCTGCTGCAATATCTGGCGTCAGGCGCGCGCCTGGTCGAAGACCGCTTGCGTATTCTGCCGTTGCGCTGGATCGGGCTCGGCCTGCTGTTCGCAGCCGCAACGGGTGCGGGTTCGTGGTTCTTCGGCTATCCGTTCCTCACCACCTTTTTCCAGTACACGGAAATACCGTATATCGGGAAAATGCCGACAGCCAGCGCGCTGTTATTCGACCTCGGCGTGTTCACCCTCGTGGTCGGTGCGACCGTCCTGGTGTTGATCGCTCTCGCGCACCAATCGCTCCGTAAACACCGTGTCGAGAAGCTCGCCGCTACGAAGGAGGAGAACTGATGGAACTCGTTCTTGCTCTGGCAATCGGCGTAGTGATGGCATCCGGTGTGTGGCTCATTCTTCGCCCGCGTACCTTCCAGGTGGCAATCGGCCTTTCGCTGATTTCCTACGCTGTCAATCTCTTCATCTTTTCCATGGGGCGCCTGCGCACGAATGCGGCTCCGGTACTTGATAGCGGTGTTGACGTTCAGGCCGCACAATATACCGATCCGGTGCCACAGGCGCTCGTTTTGACTGCCATCGTCATCGGTTTTGCAATGACCGCACTTTTCCTTGTCGTGCTGCTCGCCTCGCGCGGGTTGACGCGTACGGACCACGTGGACGGCAAGGAGAACTGATGTTGGATTGGAAAACGCACCTCATTGTCGCTCCGATTGTTCTGCCGCTCGTGACGGCAGCAATTCTGCTGCTGTTCGATGAGCGTAATCGCAAACTGAAGATGGCCATCAACTCCATCTCGACCCTGGGGTTAATCGGGATTGCAATCACGCTTGCGGGCATGGCGAGCGACAAGGCACCCGACGCTCTTGTTTACCTGATTGGCAATTGGCCCGCACCGTTCGGTATCGTGCTGGTTCTGGATCGTCTTGCGGCTCTTATGCTTATGCTGACCAGCCTGCTTGGTATGGCTTCGCTCAGCTTCGCACTCGCGCACTGGCACAAGGCCAGTCCGCATTTCCACACGATTTTCCAGCTTTTGCTGATGGGGTTGAACGGCGCATTTCTGACTGGTGACTTGTTCAATCTTTTCGTTTTCTTCGAAGTCATGCTGGCGGCATCCTACGGCCTGGCGCTGCATGGTTCCGGTCCTGCACGCGTGAAGGCTGGCATGCACTACATCGCCGTCAATCTGGTCGCTTCGTCGCTGTTCCTGATCGGTGTCAGCTTGATCTATGGCGTAACCGGCACGCTCAATATGGCTGATCTTGCGCAGAAGATTTCACAGGTAGCACCCGAGGACCGTATGCTGCTTGAAGCAGGGGCGGCGGTTCTGGGCGTCGCATTCCTTGTCAAGGCAGGTATGTGGCCTCTCAATTTCTGGCTCGCGCCGACCTATACGGCGGCGGCGGCACCAGTGGCGGCGATATTCGCCATCATGAGCAAGGTCGGCATCTATGTCTTGCTGCGCCTGTCTCCGCTGATGTTTGGGATCGGTGCCGGCTCTTCCTATGGCTTCGGCAATGACTGGCTCTATTTCGGCGGAATGGTCACGCTGGGTTTCGGTCTGATCGGGGTCGTGGCCTCGCAGGCGATGGGACGGTTGGCAAGTTACAGTATTCTTGTGTCGTCCGGCACTCTGCTGGCTGCCATCGGCAGCGGCAATATCGCCATGACCGGTGCTGCACTCTTTTATATGGTCAGCTCGACGCTCACCATCGCGGCGTTTTTCCTGTTGATCGAATTGATCGAACGTGGTCAGGACGCGGCTGCCAACGTTCTTGCTGTTACCATGGAAGCTTATGGTGACGATGAGGAGGAAGAGGAAGAAGACGAGATCGGCGCGGTGCTACCCGCGACCCTTGCGGTCCTGGGCACATGTTTCGCCATTTGTGCGATATTGCTGATAGGTTTGCCGCCATTTTCAGGTTTCATTGCCAAGTTCCTGATCCTTGCAGCCGTTTTCAACGGCGACGGCCCGACGCCGCAGCTTGCAATGCCTGTCAGCCCGGCAAGCTGGGCATTGGTCGCGCTTCTTCTCCTGTCCGGTCTTTCCGCGCTGATCGCGATGACGCGTACTGGCATTCGCACATTCTGGGCTTCGCTCGAAGGTAACGTGCCGCGTGTTCTGGTGCGGGAAGTGGTGCCGATTGCAGGTCTTCTGGCGATTTGTCTGGCCTTGACGATCGCGGCTGGTCCGGCGATGCGTTATATGGATGAAACGGCGCGGTCGCTGCACAATCCGGCGTCCTATATCAGCAGCGTACTCAACGCGCCACGAGCAGGCACCGAAACGGAGGGGGCACAGTGAAGAGAATCCTGCCTTATCCGCTTCTTTTCGTCTCGCTACTCATGTTCTGGCTGCTTTTGAATGGCTTTACGCCGGCGCAACTCCTGCTTGGCGCAATTATCGCTCTCATTGCATGTCTGATCATGACGGCCCTGCAACCGCAGAAGAACCATATTCGCTCAATTCCCACGATGCTCAAGCTATTTGCAACCATGAGCTACGACATCCTGCAATCGAATATCACGGTTGCGAGCATCATTCTGTCACGCAAACGCAAGCGGCGTCCGGGCTTTGTCGTTATTCAACTCGATCTCGAGAACCGGACTGCGCTTGCTGTCCTGGCCTGTATAATCACCGCGACGCCAGGTACGGCCTGGGTAGATTACAATGCTGCCAGGCATGAACTGACCATCCATGTGCTCGATCTGGATGACGCGCAGGCGTGGCGCGATACGATCAAGGAAAGATATGAGCAGCCGCTGATCAAGATATTCGGAGCCGCAGATATCGTGGAAGAGGAGAAATCCGCATGAGCGCAGTCATCATCTTCTGGTCCCTGCTTGCCGCTCAACTGATGCTTCTCGGCGCCATGGGTTGCGCAGTCTACAGGCTTCTAATCGGTCCGCGCGCGCAGGATCGGATTCTCGCAACCGATGCGCTTTATCTCAACGCACTCCTGCTTCTGATCACGTTCGGCATACGCACAGGCAGCATCATCTATTTTGAAGCGGCGCTGATTATCGCTCTTCTGGGTTTCGTCGCCACCGTGGCGCTGTCCAAATTCCTCATGCGCGGGGAGGTGATCGAATGAACAACGCTGGCGAACTTCCCGTATGGGCAGCTATTGTCATTGCTTTTTTTCTAGTCGCCGGCGCTTTCCTCACGCTCGTCGGATGCATCGGGCTTGTCCGCTTCAAAAGCTTTTACGAACGCGTTCATGCCCCCACGCTTGGCTCATCGTTTGGGGCCGGTGGAATCTTGATCGCATCGATCATATTTTTCTCCATCTTGCAATCGAAGCCGATTCTGCATGAAGTGCTCATTACCGTCTTTGTGGTTGTCACAACGCCGGTAACGCTCATGCTGCTCAGCCGCGCCGTGATCCATCGCGACAGAACGCAGGACAGCAAGGAGCTGCCTTCATCTTCCGACCCGCTATAGGTCTGTAGGTATCATGCTTGAGGGTGCGGAGAGGGCGGAAAACTTACACTTTCCGTCGCACCAAATGGGGAAATTCGTCACTCCGTAATGGAAGTGGCGGCTGTCGCGTCCGGTCTGCCCGGAGTCCTGTTTTGGAGTTCGCTTCAAGACCGGCTATCCTGCCGATCGGAAACACTATCTGCCATTTGCCGAATCCCTGGCCTGACTGCCCACCGACTGCGGAGTGGAAGCGGCGGCCTGTCTTGTTTTCGGGCATTTGGAGGAGTGTCCAAGGGCTGCGGCCAATTGTCCATTCGGGCTTTCGCCTGGGACATGCGGATTGAAGGATGAGGCCAATTGAATTATCTGAATTTCAGTAATTTCTGAAAATTCAGAATTTACGGGAGAGAGAATTTTGGAATTGTCGCCAATCGTTCAGTCGTTCGTGCTCCACTTCGGCGAAATGGGTAGCCGTTGGGGCATCAACCGCACCGTGGGACAGATATATGCGCTGCTTTATATATCGCCCGAGCCTCTTTGCGCCGACCAAATCGTCGATGCGCTCGGTGTTTCGCGTTCGAACGTATCCATGGGTATTCGCGAATTGCAGGGCTGGAATCTGGTGCTGCTGAAACACATTCCCGGCGATCGCCGTGATTTTTTCACGACTCCCGACGACGTGTGGCAGATTCTGCGTACGCTCGCCGAGGAGCGCAAGAAGCGCGAGATCGATCCTACGCTTACCGTTCTGCGCGAAATTCTGATGGAGCAACCGGAAGGCGATAGCGATCTTTATGCGCAGGATCGCATGAAGGATATGTACGGCCTGATCGAAAGGCTGACCAACTGGTACGACGACGTCAAGCGGCTCGATACCGACCGTTTGACCAGTCTTCTGGCGCTGGGCGCCAAAGTGACCCGCTTCCTTGAAACCACGGACAGGATCGTGGCGCTCGGGCGCGGGCGAGCATCGGCCAAAAAGGAGCCTAAGCGAGAGTGACATCCGTTGTCCCCCGAACGGAAACATTGACGGCAAAAGACAGCGAAGCGGTAGGCGATCAACAAAAGTCGCGCCGCTCGCAGCGTCGTCCTGTTCCGTCCTTGCTGAAGCGGGGGGCATATTTTCAGGCGTTAGCCTCACTCCTCTGGCTACCGCAGGCGGGCATTCTCGCTTACGCCATCGGACGGCTGGCGGATACCGGCTTTGATGGCTCTATCTACTACTGCGCGGCTGGCATATTCGCTCTCGGCTGTCTGCGCAGCCTCCTTGACAGTGCGGGCGCGGCAAAAGCTTTCGACGCTGCCCGACAGGAACTTTCCCGACTTCGAACCAATGCTGTTTCAGCGCTTGCGCAACGTTCACCGCTCGACGTGACGCGCCCGTCATCCGGCGAGGCCGCAAGCATTCTCGCCGAACAGGCGGAGATGGTCGTTCCCTATCTTTCGCGCTTTGTGCCGGTGCGCATCCGCCTGATGCTGGTGCCAATGGCAATACTTGCGGTTGTTCTCTGGTATTCGTGGGCCGCGGCGCTTGTCCTGATGGTTGCTGCGCCGTTGATACCCATCTTCATGGCGCTGATCGGCTGGCGTGCAAAGGCTGCCAGCGAAAAGCAACTGACCGCTCTTGGCGGCATGAACGGTTTTCTGCTCGACCGTCTACGTGGCCTTTCGACCATCCGCACATTCCATGCCGTTGACGCGACGGCGAACCGGTTGCGCGACAATGCGGAAACCTTGCGTTCAAAGACGATGTCTGTACTGCGCATCGCATTTCTATCTTCAGCAGTGCTTGAGCTTTTCGCGGCCATCGGCGTTGCCATGGTCGCTGTTTATATCGGCTTCCATCTGCTGGGGCAGCTCAACTTCGGAGCATGGGGCCACAAGCTGACATTGGCGGAAGGTCTTTTCGTCCTGCTTCTGTCTCCCGCATTCTTCGAACCATTGCGCGATCTTTCAGCCGTCTGGCACGACCGCGCAGCAGGTGAAGCCTCCATTGATGCTCTCGAAAAACTGGCTGAACATTCGATGCCGGTTATCGGGAAGGAGGGAAGTCAAACAACAAAAGGCGGGGCTCCTACAGTTGCTCTTTGCAATATCAACTTTGGTTATGGGACCGGAGCCAAGATTTTCAATAATTTCAGCCTCAATATCGCGGCGGGAGAACACGTGGCGCTGCTGGCTCCAAGCGGCTACGGCAAATCGACTGTTCTGGCGCTTATTGCCGGACTGACAGCTCCACAAACTGGCAAGATTGAAATAGGAGATGTTGAGCTGACCGATGACACGGCCGCCGCGCTTCGCACAAGAATGAGCTGGATCGGCCAGAAGCCGCACATTTTTGCCGGCTCGGCCCGGCAGAACGTCACGCTTGGTCGACAAGCCGGGGTGGAAATCACAACAGCTATCATCGATGACATGGCGCTCGGTCATGTTCTCGGCGTCACCGGCAACAGCTTGATTGGCGAGAACGGTGCCGGAATTTCGGGGGGCGAGGCCCTGCGGATGGCGCTTTCTCGTGCGGCTGTCGATCCGGATGCAGATATTATCCTGGCCGATGAACCCACTGCTCATCTTGACCAGGAAACGGCAACGATCATTGCCGATAATCTTCTCAAGCTCGCCAAAGGCAAGACTCTGATCGTCGCAACCCATGACGAAACCCTTGCCCGCAGAATGGATCGCATCGTCCGTCTGGATGGCAGTGTGGATAACAATCCGGTTTGGCAGAGGAGGGCAGCCGAATGAACGGTTTCCAGTCATTGCAGCCGATTTTGCGGCTTTTCTTCCAGACCAAGGGGACGGCACTACTTGCCGGTATCGCGACAGCAACCGTAACTGTTCTTGCAGGTATTGCGCTTGTCGGCCTGTCGGGCTGGTTCATAACGGCAACCGCGATTGCGGGCTTGAGCATCGCAACGGCAGTTGTATTTGATGTATTTGCACCCGCTGCCGGTATTCGCCTGCTCGCTATCCTGCGCACCGGCTCGCGTTATCTCGAACGGCTCGTCACCCATGATGCAACGCTCGCCATCCTTGCGGCACTCCGCGAAAAGCTGTTCCGTAGCTGGGCACGCCCAACCGCTGCAAACACACTTCTGAAACGCCCTGCGCGTCTCCTGTTTCGCCTGACCGCAGATATAGATGCGCTCGACTCTCTTTATCTGCGCGTGGTGGTGCCTGTCGGTGCCGCGCTTGCCACTGCGCTTGTGGCCGGTATCGCTCTCGGTATGATGAGCCCGCTTTTCGGGCTGCTCGTAGCGGTTGTCCTGCTTGTTGCGGGGCTTGGCATTCCACTGGCTGCGGCTAGACGTTCTGAAAAATCCATGCGCCAGCGCGCAAAAGGTACGGAAGCGCTACGCGCCCGCACGGTCGATCTGGTTGCCGGGCAAACCGAACTTCTTATGGCGGGGCGGCTCGAAAACCAGCAACTGGCAATCGCCCGCGCGGATGGCTACGTCGCCACATCGGATCGTAAGTTGAACCGCATCGAGATCGTTACAGGCGCCGGGTTCGGTATTGTTCACGCGGCACTCCTTGCAGGCGGCCTTGTCGCCGTTGGATTGCTGATGCAGGCAGGCACCATCGGTGCGCCCGTTGCAGCACTCGGAATGCTCGTCATTCTTGGTGCGATGGAGCCTTTTTCGGCATTACGGCGTGGTGCAATGGAGCTCGGGCGCACGATACTTGCCGCCAAGCGCGTTGCACCTCAACTGCTGGATAATGCCGAACTGGCGATACCCCAAACGCCTCTGAGTGGAACGGCAATTCATCTGGAAAACGTGTGCGTTCGTCACGATGGCGCTGATCACGATGCATTGAAAAACATCGACCTCGATATTGCAGTTGGCGAGCGGGTTGCCATCGTCGGAACAAGCGGCGCTGGCAAATCGACCCTGTTCAATCTGCTTGCTGGAGAAATTCCAGCAGGCCACGGCAATGTGGCTGTTCTAGCGGCACGTCTTCTCACACAACGGACAGAGCTTTTTCAGGATAGTCTTCGCGACAATCTCCGGCTGGCACGAGCCGACGCGAGCGATCAGGAACTGATGGATGCGTTGCAAGCCGCAGGCCTTGGTGCATTTATCACTGAGCTGCCTGCGGGGCTGGACGCGATGCTGGGCGAGGGGGGCCTGGGGTTGTCGGGCGGGCAGGCGCGTCGTCTGGCCCTCGCGCGCCTTTTCCTGACCGATGTTCCGCTCTGGCTGCTGGATGAACCGACCGAAGGTCTGGACGTCGCAACAGCTCAGGACGTGCTTGAACGCCTCAAGGTCAAGGCAGATTCACGCACGTTGCTGATTGCCACGCATATCCGTCGCGAAGCGCAAATTTGCGAACGGATCATTGTTTTAAATCAAGGTGCTCTAGTTGAGTCCGTAGGTAGGGTGTCACCGCGCTTTGGCGAAATCCTCGAGACCATGAGATAAGCCGCGCGGACATGGAGAATGATTTGAAGTCTGTGTCCATATCTGGACCGGTATTTGAAATTGAGGCGGAGTACGGTTTTCAAGAAGCCGCCGCGTTCAAAAGGGGGCTGCGTTGAAGCGCTGCTCATAACACCAGGAGGGCCGGGTTACCGGCTTAAAGAGATGGAACTCGATATTGTCTCCCTGTCGCGATTGCAATTTGCAATCACGGCACTTTATCACTTCCTCTTCGTACCTCTGACCTTGGGTCTTTCCGTGCTGCTTGCCATCATGGAAACCGTTTACGTTATGACGGGGCGACTCATCTGGCGGCAGATGACGAAATTTTGGGGTACGCTATTTGGCATCAACTTTGTCATGGGCGTTGCAACGGGGATCGTGATGGAATTCCAGTTCGGCATGAACTGGAGCTATTACAGCCATTATGTCGGCGACATCTTCGGCGCACCGCTCGCCATTGAAGGCCTCATGGCGTTTTTCCTTGAAGCGACCTTCGTAGGTCTGTTCTTTTTCGGCTGGGATCGCCTGTCGAAAGTTGGGCACCTCATGGCGACCTACGCGGTCGCGGCGGGTTCCAATTTCTCGGCGCTGTGGATTCTGATCGCCAATGGCTGGATGCAGAACCCGGTCGGATCAGCGTTCAATCCTGAAACCATGCGCATGGAAATCACCGATTTCTTCGCCGTGCTGATGAACCCGGTCGCACAGGCTAAGTTCGTGCATACGGTTTCCGCCGGTTATGTCACGGCATCCATTTTCGTCCTCGGTGTTTCCGCCTGGTATCTGCTCAAGGGCCGTTCGGTAGAGCTTGCCAAACGCTCTCTGACTATTGCGGCATCCTTCGGTCTGGCCGCTTCGCTATCCGTCGTCGTCCTTGGTGACGAAAGCGGCTATCTGGCCAATGAACACCAGAAGATGAAGATCGCTGCTATCGAAGCCATGTGGGAAACAGAACCAGCTCCGGCTTCGTTCACCGTATTCGGCTTCCCGGACCAGGCAGCGCGTGAAACCCATTTCGCGGTGCATATTCCATGGGTCATGGGCCTCATCGGTACGCGTTCTCTCACAACCCCTATCCAGGGCATCAACGATCTTGTTGAAAGTGCCGAGAACCATATCCGCAACGGTATCGTCGCCTATGACGCCTTGCAGAAAATCCGCGCGGCTGGCGACACGAATGCTGTTCCGCAGGAGGTCAAGGACGTTTTTGCCGATAACAGCCAGTGGATGGGCTATGCTCTTCTGCTGAAACGTTATGTCGACGATCCGCGTCAGGCAACAGACGCACAGATCACGCAGGCGGCGAACGATACCGTTCCTGGCGTCCTGCCTCTGTTCTGGGCCTTCCGCATCATGGTCGGCATCGGCTTCTTCCTGATCCTGCTGACGGGCACGTTCTTCGTGCTGTCTGCGCGTCGTAAACTCGACCGTTACCCGTTCTTGTTGCGGGTCGCCGTGTTTGCGATACCGTTGCCGTGGATCGCAGCGGAAATGGGCTGGATCGTTGCGGAGTTCGGCCGCCAGCCCTGGGTCATCGAAGGTATATTACCGACGGCGGTCGGGGTCTCCAATCTTGGTGCATCCACCGTATTGCTGACCATACTTGGTTTCGTGGCGATCTATACGGTTCTCTTCATCATCGAGATGGGCCTGATGATCCGCGCTATCAAGGCTGGACCTGAACCTGACAGCAAGCCGGAAGCAATACTCGCCCCGGCCAGCATTGCACCTGCGGAGTAAGGATCATGATACTCAGCGATTTGTTGGACTATGAAACCCTGCGCATCATCTGGTGGGTACTGCTCGGTGTATTGCTGATCGCCTTTGCCGCGATGGACGGCTTCGATCTCGGTGTCGACATACTCATGCCCGCCGTTGGCAAAACCGATGTCGAGCGACGCATTATCATCAATACGATCGGCCCGGTCTGGGAAGGCAATCAGGTCTGGCTGATTCTCGGCGGCGGCGCCATTTTCGCCGCCTGGCCGCCGCTCTATGCAGTGTCCTTCTCGGGTTTCTATCTGGCGATGTTTCTCATTCTGTTCGCACTCATCCTGCGTCCGGTCGGTTTCAAATATCGCTCCAAGCGTGACAGTGTGGCCTGGAGGAGAGGCTGGGACTGGGCGCTGTTCATCGGCGGTTTCGTGCCTGCCCTCATCTTCGGCGTTGCCGTCGGTAATGTCTTGCAGGGCATTCCTTTCCGTCTCGCCGACGATCTGCAAATTTTCTACGAAGGTTCGTTTTTCGGTCTGCTCAATCCGTTTGCACTGCTTTGCGGGGTGCTTTCGGTAACGATGCTCTGCATGCATGGCGCATCTTGGCTGGTACTGAAGACGACCGGTGATATCCAGGCACGCGCCCGGTCCTATGGCAGTATCGCCTCTCTTCTGACGGTCGCGCTCTATGTTCTGGCCGGCGTGGTTAGCTGGTTCTGGATTTCAGGCTACCGGATTACGAGCACCATCGTTACCGACGGGCCATCCAATCCGCTGCGCAAGACCGTCGAACTGGATCACGGTGCATGGTTCGCCAATTATGTGAACTATCCTGTCCTGCTGATCGCTCCGGCGCTTGGCATTCTGGGAGCACTCGCAGTCTTCATCGCACTGCGTAGCCGTCGTGAACTAGCGCCGCTGCTGTTCGGAAAGCTGTCGATCTTCGGCATCATTTCGTCGGTTGGCGTGTCGATGTTCCCGTTCATTCTGCCATCGTCGATCGATCCTCGTGCAAGCCTGACGGTATGGGATTCGTCATCCAGCCATATGACGCTGTTCATCATGCTGGTTGTGACGCTCATTTTCCTCCCGCTGATCGTCATCTACACGTCCTGGGTCTATAAGGTCCTGTGGGGCAAGGTCGACAAGGACATGATCGAAGACGACAGCAATCACGCTTACTAACCAACCGAAGAAAGGAAAGCGATATGTGGTATTTTTCCTGGTTGTTGGGGCTTCCGCTTGCTGCGGCTTTCGCCGTGCTCAACGCCATGTGGTACGAGCTGATGGACGACCGGGCGCGCAAGCGTCTTGCAGCCGATCCAACGGCGGATCTGGCGCGCGAAGGCACGAAACACCATTAGAGCGCGTTTCGATCTGATTGAATCAGATCGGTGCTCTAACTTCTTCTATTTCAAGCATAATCTTATCGATCCTCGTTTCACTCCGGTCAGATTATGCTCTAAACTGATATAAAATAAACGGCCCGGACACGGGCCGTTTTCCTTGATGAACCTGTCGCTCAAGGCTGGGGTATCGTCAGTTCCGCTACGAAATCATAGGCGTCGCCACGATAGAGCGACTTTGTGAATTCAACCACGCGACCGGACGGCAGATAGGAGATCCGCTCGATCGAAAGCCCAGCATCGCCTTCCTTGACGCCCAGAATGCGTGCGTCGGGATCCTTGATGTTGCAGGCAGCTATACGCTGGACAGCGCGAACGGGACGAAACCCTGTACGGCTCAGTTCAGCATAAAGCGAGCCCTTCACCGCATCCGGGTCAGGCAGAATTTCACTTGAGAGACTCGCCCGTTCGATCGCCAGCGGCAGGTCGCTCGCTATACGCAGACGCCCGAGGCGGGCGACGCGGGTTTCCGAGGAGACACCCAGCTTCATCATCTCTTCAGGCGAAGGATAATAAAGGCCGCGTTCCAGCCATCTGGATTGCGTGGTGATGCCGCGGCGCGCCATGTCTTCTGTAAACGAGGTCAGCATGGAGAGTGACTGCTGCACGCGTTCACTCGGACGCACCACGAACGTACCTGAACCGTGGCGACGCACCAGAAGCCCAGCCTTCACCAGATCATCTACAGCCTTGCGCACCGTGACACGGCTGATATTGGCGTATTCCGCTATGTCGCGTTCCGGTGGAAGGGCTTCGCCGTCAACCAATTGTCCCGCGCGGATCGCGGTTTCCAGCGATTGACGTAGCTGCATATAGAGCGGGCCGCCGGAAGCGGGGGCGGAGCCCTGCAGGTTCTTGGGCAGAAAAGCGCTGAAATTTCCGCTCATTCGCGCGCCTTTCCATTTTGCGGCCCATATCGCTTGAGGGCAAGCTGAAGGGCACCGGTCAAGGCATCAGCCGCAGGCTTGACTAGAAGTTTCTGCTGGTGCGGCGGTAGCCATTCCACGTAGAGCGGTGCCATGCCGCCAAGCAGGCTGATGCGTTCCGCGCCCTGTCTGATCAGCACGTCGAGTGTTTCGCCGACATAGCCCGCAGAGCGCTCCAGCAGCATGCGGGCCGTTTCATCGCCCTCGGCCGCATACTGGAAAATCCGGGGAGCATATTTGCCGAAATCACCGGGTTTTGCAGTCCATGCGAACTCGACAAGATTGTCCGGATTATTGTCGAACTCGTTCAGGAGGTCGGTCGTCAGGCGCGTACGCGCATGAATGCCGTCGTGGACAAGCAGGCTCTCCTGCAGCAGGCTTTGGCCGAGCCGTGCGCCGCTGCCGAGATCGCTCAAGGGAAATCCCCATCCGCCAACTGAACGAATACGACCGCTCTGGCGCGTAATATAGGCCGTGCCCGTACCAAGAATGGCGACGATACCGTCCTTATCACCAAGTGCGCCCTGCAAGGCGATCACGCCGTCGAATTCTACATTGGAATGCGCAAAGGGCAGGCCACGTTCTATCGGAACACCCGCGCCCTCGACATTACCACCAGCCAGGCCAAGAACCGCATGACTGGTCGCATAATGCGCCTTGTCCAGTCCGGCATTGTCAAAAGCGTTGTCGATAGCCGCGACCACATTGGTGAGCGAGGTCTGCGGATCGGTGACGATATTGGCCGAGCCACTGCGCCCCGAACCCAGAATCGCACCATCGCTACTCGCGACCACGGCGCGGCATCCTGTGCCGCCACCATCAACGCCAATGAAGAATTCAGTCATGAAGATACCTCCAGCCTGAAGATACCAAAAAAATACCATTAACCAAGCAGATTTGTCGGCTTGTGAAAAAATTGATTAATTCGTTGATAAAATTTGGGAAAAATGGCCGATTTCAATTTTTCTGCGCGAAAGTCGTAAACTTCTCTGGACAATTGGTACGTTTTTGGCATTAATTTCAGCAGAAGGGGAGCGCAATGCCGCTGAGGGCGAGGATCACGCGGATTTGGGATGGAGACCACCGGCGGGGGCCGGTACTTTTCCCGTAACGCGAGGAGTGATCCTACCAAGGCGGTCTGGCGTACTTTCGCCTCTTTTGCGCATACGCGCCAAAAAACGGGCGCGCTAGAAAAACGGGAGAAGGTCAAATGGTTCGTAATACGTTGAAACTCATGCTGCTGGGTTCCACGCTTCTGGCGTCGGGATCGGCTGCGCTTGCCGAAGATGTCACGCTGACGGTCGAAAGCTGGCGTAACGACGATCTGCAGATCTGGCAGGAAAAGATCATTCCGGCTTTTGAAGCCAAGAATCCTGGCATCAAGATCAACTTCGCGCCAAGCGCGCCGACTGAATATAATGCGGCTCTCAACGCCAAGCTCGATGCTGGTTCGGGCGGCGACCTGATTTCGTGCCGTCCGTTCGACACCTCGCTCGAACTGTTCAACAAGGGCAAGCTCTCCGATCTTACCGATCTCGAAGGCATGAAGAACTTCTCGGACGTCGCCAAGTCCGCATGGACCACCGACGACGGTTCGAAGACTTTCTGCGTGCCGATGGCTTCGGTTATTCACGGCTTCATCTACAACAAGGACGCCTTCGACCAGCTTGGCATTACGCCGCCGGCCACCGAGGCCGAATTCTTTGCGATGCTCGACAAGATCAAGGCTGACGGCAACTACATCCCGATGGCCATGGGCACGAAGGATATGTGGGAAGCCGCAACCATGGGCTACCAGAATATCGGCCCGACCTACTGGAAGGGCGAAGAAGGCCGCAAGGCTCTGATCGCCGGCACGGAAAAGCTGACCGATCCGCAGTGGGTCGAGCCGTTTGCAGTGCTTGCCAAGTGGAAGGACTATCTGGGCGACGGCTTCGAAGCACAGACCTATCCGGACAGCCAGAACCTGTTCACGCTCGGTCGTGCTGCCATCTATCCGGCAGGTTCGTGGGAAATCGGTCTGTTCAACACGCAGGCCCAGTTCAAGATGGGCGCCTTTCCGCCGCCGGTGAAGAATGCAGGCGATACCTGCTACATCTCCGACCACAACGATATCGGTCTTGGCCTCAATGCTTCCAGCAAGAACGCCGAACAGGCCAAGGTGTTCCTGAACTGGGTTTCATCGCCTGAATTCGCGGAAATCTACGCCAATGCGCTGCCGGGCTTCTTCAGCCTGAATTCGACGGCTGTAAAGATGAGCGATCCGCTGGCTCAGGAATTCGTTTCCTGGCGTGAGAAGTGCAAGCCGACCATCCGTTCGACCTATCAGATCCTGTCGCGCGGCACGCCGAACCTGGAAAATGAAACCTGGGTTCAGTCGGCCAACGTCATCAACGGCACTGTAACGCCGGAAGACGCTGCGAAGAAGCTCCAGGAAGGTCTCGATAGCTGGTACAAGCCTGCGAAGTAAAAACGCGGGACAATATGGGCGGCGATCGCGGGGGCGCGCCGCCCATATCTTTTCGTCTGTCGCATCGACATGCTGTTTTGCAATCGGTGTATTCCGTGTCAGTTTAAAAGTGACGCGCGCGGGCAGGGACGGGAAACAGGATTTCCCGATTTGCACGCATTCTCGCAATTGAGAACGTTAACCATCGGTTTTACGCATTTCCGAACGCAAACGGTTCACACCTTTGCCGGAAATGCTCTTGAAGAGCGAATGCCTATATGAGCCAATCTGCCGACATGACAGGTATCGTGCACAAGCGCCCTCGGCGTTGGCATATACTTGTATTTCTTCTGCCTTGCGTCCTGATCTACACGGCAGTGATGGTGTTGCCACTGATCGAGACATTGCGGCAGGCATTCTTCAATGTCGTCGACGGACAGCGCGCGTTTGTGGGGTTCGCGAATTTCCAAGTGCTTTTCGGTGACCCCAACTGGTCGCGTGATTTCTGGAATGCGTTGAAAAACAACGTTATATTCTTTTGTATTCACATGCTTGTTCAAAACCCGATCGGCATTCTTCTGGCAGCCATGCTGTCTCTGCCGAAGCTGCGGTTTGCTGCGCTTTACCGCACCGCGATCTTTCTGCCGACGCTGTTGTCCTTCGTTATCGTCGGCTTCATCTGGAAGCTGATCCTGTCGCCAATCTGGGGCGTCGCGCCGTGGATGATGGATCTGGTGGGGATGAAATGGGCTTTCGGACCATGGCTGGGCAAAGCCGAGTCAGCGCTGGTAACGGTATCGCTTGTCTCCGTCTGGCAGTTCGTCGGCATTCCGATGATGCTGATTTATGCAGCGCTTTTGAACATTCCCGATGAAATCGTCGAAGCTGCCGAATGCGACGGCATTACCGGCTGGAGCCAGTTCTTCAAGATCAAGCTTCCGCTGATCCTGCCATCCATCGGCCTGATCTCTGTGATGACCTTCGTTGCCAACTTCAACGCCTTCGACCTCGTTTACTCGATGCAGGGCGCGCTGGCCGGGCCGGACAAGTCGACCGATATTCTGGGCACGTTCCTGTATCGCACCTTCTTCGGCTTCCAGTTGCAGCTTGGCAATCCGTCCATGGGCGCAACCATCGCCGCCGTGATGTTCCTCATCATTCTGGCAGGCGTGTCGCTCTATCTGTTCGGCATCCAGCGCCGTATGCGCCGCTATCAGTTCTGAAGGACGAGACCATGTCGAAAGCACGCACATCGCCCATTCGCACCACTCTCGTTCATGCGGCCCTGATCTTCTACATGTTGATCGCCGTGTTTCCCGTGGCGCTGACGCTGATCAATTCGTTCAAGGATCGCAACGCGATCTTCCGCACGCCGCTCCAGTTTCCGACACCGGAAAGTTTCAGCCTCATCGGTTATGAAACCGTTCTGAAACAAGGTTCATTCCTGACCTATTTCCAGAACAGCACCATCGTTACCGTGGCGAGCATTTTCCTCGTGATCCTGTTCGGTGCGATGGCAGCCTTTGCGCTTGCCGAATATCGCTTCAAGGGCAACACGCTGATGGGGCTTTATCTCGCGATCGGCATCATGATCCCGATCCGGCTCGGCACCGTTGCGCTGCTGCAGGGCATGGTGGCTGCTGGCCTGGTGAATACGCTGACGGCGCTGATCCTCGTCTACACTGCACAAGGACTGCCGCTTGCGATCTTCATCCTGTCCGAGTTCATGCGAACCGTGTCCGATGATTTGAAGAATGCCGGGCGAATAGACGGCATGTCGGAATATGCCATCTTCTTCAAGCTTGTGCTGCCGCTGATCCGGCCTGCCATGGCCACGGTTGCCGTCTTCACCATGATCCCGATCTGGAACGATCTCTGGTTCCCGTTGATCCTTGCACCAAGTGAAGCCACCAAGACGGTGACGCTCGGTTCGCAGCTCTTCATCGGTCAGTTCGTCACCAACTGGAATGCCGTTCTTTCGGCCCTTTCGCTGGCGATGTTCCCGATCCTCGTCCTTTATGTCATCTTCTCGCGGCAGCTAATCCGCGGCATCACCGCAGGAGCTGTAAAATGAGTTCTGTAATGCAAAATCCTGTCCGTGTTCTTTCTGCCGGCCTCGGCAATATGGGCCGCAGCCATGCACTGGCCTATCACCGCAATCCGGGTTTTGAGGTCATCGGCCTCGTCAATCGCACCAAGATTGCCGTGCCGGATGAGTTGGCAGGTTATGAAATCCATCCCTCCTTCCATGAAGCGCTGAAGGAGTTGAAGCCCGATCTCGCCTGCGTCGCCACCTATTCGGAAAGCCATGCCGATTATGCCGTCGCAGCGATGGAGCAGGGCGCGCATGTGTTCGTGGAAAAGCCGCTGGCAACGACAGTTGAGGATGCGCGCCGGGTGATTGACTGCGCGCGGGCCAATGGGCGCAAGCTCGTCATCGGTTATATTCTGCGCCACCATCCTTCATGGATGCGGCTTATCTCCGAAGCACGCCAGCTTGGCGGACCTTATGTGTTCCGCATGAATCTCAACCAGCAGTCCAGCGGTGCAACCTGGGAAACGCACAAGAACCTGATGAACACCACGTCGCCCATCGTTGATTGCGGCGTACATTATGTAGACGTCATGTGCCAGATCACGGATGCCAAGCCGGTGGAAGTGCGCGGCATGGGGCTGCGGCTCTCCGACGAGATTAAGCCGGATATGTATAATTATGGTCACCTTCAGGTGCTGTTCGATGACGGCACGGTCGGCTGGTACGAAGCGGGCTGGGGACCGATGATGTCGGAGACGGCCTTCTTCGTGAAGGATGTGATTTCGCCGAATGGCTGCGTTTCCATTGTCATGAATGAAGCCGTCACCAAATCCGACGATGTGGATGCGCATACCAAGACTTCAACCATTCGCGTTCACCGCGCCGAGCGTGGGTCGGATGGAAAGTTCCTGAAGCCGGACACGGACCTCTCGATGGCCGACGAGCCGGGGCATCAGGAATTGTGCGAACGCGAGCAGGCCTACATGCTGAAGGCAATTCGCGAGAATATCGATCTCAACCGACATATGGATGACGCGCTGCAATCGCTGCGCATCTGCCTTGCGGCAGATGAAAGCGTGCGCTCGGGCCAGCCTGTCAAACTGTAAGCCGGTAGGATTTAGAGCGGTTCCAGTTAAAACGGAATCGTGGAACCGCTCTATCTCTTTGTTTTCACGCATTATCCTACGCAAAACCGCTTCGCACTTTTGCTGGAAATGCTCTAAGGGAATTTGTTACGTGGGATCGCTGCTACTCAAATCGATACACAAGCGCTACGGCGCTCAGGAAGTTCTGAAAGATATCAATCTGGAAGTGCAGGACGGTGAGTTCATCATCTTCGTCGGACCTTCTGGTTGCGGTAAGTCAACGCTGCTGCGCTCCATCGCCGGACTGGAGGATGTCTCTTCCGGTCAGGTTCTGATCAATGGCGAGGACGTAACCGTCACACCGCCGTCGAAGCGCGGCATCGCGATGGTGTTCCAGTCCTACGCGCTTTACCCGCATTTGACGGTGAAGGACAATATGGGACTTGGCCTCAAGCAGGCAGGCACGCCCAAGGCGGAAATCGAAACACGTGTCTCCAAGGCTTCAGCAATGCTGGGGCTGGATCCTTATCTGGGTCGCCGTCCCGCTGAAATGTCGGGCGGCCAGCGCCAGCGCGTCGCCATCGGTCGTGCACTCGTGCGTGAACCGGAACTGTTTCTGTTCGATGAACCGCTGTCGAACCTCGATGCGGCGCTTCGCGTGCAGACCCGGCTTGAGATCGCCAAGCTGCATCGCGAGCTGAAGGCAACGATGATCTATGTCACGCACGATCAGGTCGAGGCCATGACGCTTGCAGACCGCATCGTCGTGCTGAATGCCGGTCGCATCGAGCAGATCGGTTCGCCGATGGAGCTCTACAATAAGCCGGACAATCTGTTTGTCGCGGGCTTTATCGGCTCGCCGCAGATGAATTTCGTTGATGGCACCCGCATCGGCGATACCGGAGCGAAGACGGTTGGTATTCGTCCCGAGCATATTTCCGTCAGCCGCGACAGCGGCAAATGGAAAGGCAAGGTCATCCATGCCGAACATCTTGGTGCTGATACGATCCTTTATGTGGAAACCGAAGCCGCTGGTCTGATAACCGTGCGGCTCTTCGGCGAACACCACTACAATGAAGGCGATGTGGTCTGCATTACTCCTGAAGACAGCAAGGTGCATCGGTTCGATGCCAATGGCCAAGCCATCCGCTGAACTGCACATTCCGCAGCTTCTATCAAAGCCGCACCCTCGGGTGCGGCTTTTCTTTTTGGAGAATCGGCATTGGCCAACATCCGAAATTCTAGCCCTAGACGATGGACAAAACGTCTCAGGGGCTCTTCGGTTGAAACAATAAGCATGGCGGATTTAGTTTAAATCGTACCAATGGGTACTGACGTATTAGTCAATCGAAAGCAATAATATTGCGCAATTCCCATCGTAAACGTTCCACATAAAATCCCATCTAAATCATGGAAATAAGCTTGTTTCGTCATGCGTGGCTTAGTCTCTTCTAATGCATGATCGAACTGGTTTGAAACAAGGGTGTCGAAGTGATTGAAAAATAATCTTGCTTTATTTTTGAACCCGTTCCACCCTGAAACTGGATGGTGCCGAAGGAGGAAATCGGTGCCATGTCGCATGGGAGGAACAAGGTCGGCAGGTTTCATAATCAAGCCGCCGATAAAGATCCGGGGTGCCCGGAACCAATCCGATATTCCCCCGTTCGACATTCTGTAAGTTCCCGAGGCCAGTTGCGAGGGTTACCCGCATGAGCGATGATGTCGTACTATCCCTGCATGTTCCAGAGCCAGAATGGCGGCCTGGAGATGCGCCGGATTTCTCCCATGTCAAAATCCCGCGTGCGGGAAGTGTTCGCAGACCGGAAATCGACGAAAAACCGGAAGCGATGCGTGATCTGGCTTTCAGCATCATTCGTGTTTTGAACCGCGAGGGCGAGGCAGTCGGTCCCTGGGCAGGCACTTTGACCGACGACGAGCTGAAAGACGGGCTTCGCCACATGATGATCCTGCGCGCCTATGATGCGCGCATGATGATGGCTCAACGTCAGGGTAAAACGTCGTTCTACATGCAGCATCTGGGCGAAGAGGCGGTGAGCTGCGCTTTCCGTAAGGCGCTGCGCAAAGGCGACATGAATTTCCCGACCTATCGTCAGGCCGGGCTGCTCATTGCCGATGATTATCCGCTCGTCACGATGATGAACCAGATTTTCTCCAACGAGCATGACCCGCTGAAAGGCCGCCAGCTTCCGGTGATGTACTCGTCACAGGAGCACGGCTTCTTCACAATCTCCGGCAACCTCGCGACGCAGTATACGCAGGCCGTCGGTTGGGCCATGGCTTCTGCCATCAGCCACGACACGAAGATCGCTGCGGCGTGGATTGGTGATGGTTCAACAGCCGAAAGTGACTTCCACGCGGCACTGGTCTTTGCTTCAACCTATAAAGCCCCGGTGGTAATGAACATCGTCAACAACCAGTGGGCCATTTCCACTTTTCAGGGTATCGCGCGCGGTGGTTCGGGCACTTTTGCTGCACGCGGCCACGGCTTTGGCATTCCTGCTCTGCGTGTCGACGGCAACGATTATCTGGCCGTCCATGCGGTTGCAAAATGGGCAGTGGAACGCGCCCGGCGCAATCTTGGGCCGACCATCGTCGAATATGTGACCTATCGCGCCGGCGGACACTCCACCTCGGATGATCCTTCTGCCTATCGCCCCAAGGCCGAAAACGATGCATGGCCCCTTGGCGATCCGATCCTCCGCCTCAAGAACCATCTTATCAGTCGTGGAGTCTGGTCGGATGAGCGACACAAGCAGGCCGAGGCCGAGGTGATGGACCTGGTGGTTGCTGCTCAGCGCGAAGCGGAAGCCATTGGCACGCTGCATGACGGGCGCAAGCCGTCAATGCGCGACATGTTCGAAGATGTTTATGCGGAGACGCCGCCGCATCTTGTCCGCCAGCGTCAGGAAGCGGGGTTCTAATTCATGACCAAAATGACCATGATCGAGGCGATTCAGAACGCCCACGATATCGCCATGGAACGTGACAAGAAGGTCGTCGTGTTCGGTGAGGATGTCGGTTACTTCGGCGGTGTTTTCCGCTGTACGGCTGGCCTCCAGAAGAAATACGGCAAAGAACGCTGCTTCGACGCGCCGATCAGCGAGCTTGGTATCGTCGGTACGGCCATCGGCATGGCTGCCTACGGCCTGCGACCCTGCATCGAAGTGCAGTTCGCCGACTATGTCTACCCGGCTTACGACCAGATCGTTTCTGAGGCCGCACGCCTGCGTTATCGCTCGGCGGGCGAATTCACCTGTCCCATCGTCATCCGTATGCCTTCGGGCGGCGGTATCTATGGCGGTCAGACGCATAGCCAGAGCCCGGAGGCGCTTTTCACCCATGTGTCGGGCCTCAAGACCATCATGCCGTCCACGCCTGCCGATGCGAAAGGACTGCTGCTGGCGGCCATCGAAGACCCAGACCCGGTCATCATGTTCGAACCGAAGCGGCTCTATAACGGGCCTTTCGACGGTCATCACGACCGTCCGGTGACATCCTGGAAGAAGCACGATCTCGGCGATGTGCCGGAAGGTTATTATACCGTGCCGCTTGGCAAGGCCGCCATCCGCCGCGAAGGCAGCGACGTGACTGTGCTGGCCTATGGCACCATGGTCCATGTGGCGCTTGCCGCTGCCGAGGAAACCGGCGTGGATGCCGAGGTGATCGATCTGCGCACGCTGCTGCCGCTCGATACGGACACTATCATGGCGTCGGTGAAGAAGACCGGTCGCTGCGTTATCGTGCATGAAGCGACACTGACCTGCGGTTATGGTGCGGAACTTGCCGCACTCGTGCAGCGCGACTGTTTCTATCATCTGGAAGCACCGATCATGCGGGTAACCGGCTGGGACACACCTTATCCGCACGCGCAGGAATGGGCCTATTTCCCCGGTCCCGACCGGGTAGGTCGTGCGCTCACATCGATCATGGAGGCTTAAATGGCTCATTTTGCAATCAAGCTCCCTGATGTTGGTGAAGGCGTTGCCGAGGCCGAACTTGTCGAATGGCATGTGAAGGTTGGCGATGTCGTGCGCGAGGATGATCTTCTCGCCGCAGTCATGACCGACAAGGCAACGGTGGAAATTCCGTCGTCACGCGGCGGCAAGGTCATCGCCATCAATGGCGAAGTCGGCGAGAAGATTGCCGTCGGTTCTGAACTCGTCCGTTTGGAGATCGAGGGCGGTACGACGGAAGAAAAGCCTGTGGAACAAGCCGGGGAAAAGCCGGCTCCGGCAGCGGTGGAAACGGCCAAGCCGCAAGCAGCGTCAGTGCCTGAAACACCGGTTCTGTTGCAGACACCGGTTCCTCCGAAGGCCGCTGCACCGAAGCGTGAAAGCGCAGGCCGTGCATTCTCCGGTGCGGGTCCGGTTCGCCAGGAAGGTGAAAAGCCACTGGCCACACCGTCTGTCCGGCTGCGGGCCCGCGATGCAGGCGTTGATCTGCGTCGTGTTCGTGGAACGGGTCCGGCCGGGCGAATCACGCATGAAGATCTCGACCTCTTTTTCCAGCAGGAAACAGGCGCGGCACCGGCTCTATCCGGTTATGCAACCGATACTTCGGTTAATGAGATCAAGGTTATCGGCCTTCGTCGCAAGATTGCTGAACGCATGGCCGAGGCGAAGCGCCATATTCCGCATATTACTATCGTTGAAGAAGTCGACGTCAGCCAGATCGAGGAGCTTCGCGCCAAGCTCAATCACGAGCAGAAGGAAGGCCGTCCGCGCCTCACGCTGTTGCCGTTCGTCATTCGCGCGATAGTGAAAGCCGTGAAGGAGCAGCCGGGGCTTAATGCGCATTTTGATGATGAGGCCGATATCATCCGCCAGTTCGGCGGAGTGCATATCGGCATCGCCACGCAGACCCCGAATGGCCTGATCGTGCCGGTCGTGCGCCATGCCGAAAGCATGAGCGTGTTCGCAGCGGCTTCCGAATTGTCGCGTGTCACAGATGCGGCGCGCAACGGTACGGCAAAGCGGGACGAACTGACCGGCTCCACCATCACCATCACATCGCTCGGGCCTCTCGGCGCAATCGCCACGACACCGATCATCAATCGCCCGGAAGTTGCGATTGTCGGCATCAACAAGATGGCTGTGCGGCCGATGTGGGACGGTGCGCAGTTCGTGCCGCGCAAGATGATGAACCTGTCGTGCAGTTTCGACCATCGTGTGATCGACGGCTGGGATGCAGCGGTCTTCGTCCAGAAGCTGAAAAGCCTGCTGGAGACGCCTGCCATGATTTTTGTAGAAGGCTGATCGAATGAGTGAGATTTCCTGCAAACTCCTGATCATCGGCGGCGGTCCCGGCGGCTATGTATGCGGTATCCGGGCAGGCCAGCTTGGCATCGATACGGTGCTGGTGGAAAAGACACGGCTAGGCGGCACCTGCCTCAATGTGGGCTGTATTCCATCCAAGGCGCTGATCCATGCAGCCGACGAGTTCCATCACCTTTCTGTCTTCGCATCGAAAGGCGCGCTCGGCATTACGGCTCAGAATCCGGCGATTGATTTTGCCCAAACGCTTGAATGGAAGGACGGTATTGTAAACCGTCTGAATGGCGGTGTGGCTGGTCTCCTGAAACGGTCGCGTGTGCGCATGTTCCATGGGCAAGCTCGCTTTCTCGACGGGAAGACGGTTCTCGTCGAAACCGATACGGGCCGTCAGACGATCCATGCCGAAAACATCGTGATCGCAACCGGCTCGGTCCCGGTTGAAATTCAGGCGCTGCCATTTGGCGGAAAAGTCATTTCGTCCACCGAAGCGCTGTCGCTGGACAAAATCCCGGAAAAGCTTGCCATTGTCGGCGGCGGCTATATCGGGCTGGAAATCGGCACGGCCTTCGCCAAGCTTGGTGCAAAGGTCACCGTGGTCGAAGCAACCGACCGCATCCTGCCGCAATATGATGCGGAACTGACGCGTCCGGTCATGGCACGCCTGAAGGCGCTGGGCGTTGAAGTCCTGACCAGCACTTCAGCCAAGGGACTATCGAAGAATGAGGCAGGGCTGGAAGTCCTGACCGCCGATGGAACCACGAAAACCATCAAGGCCGACAAGATACTCGTCACTGTGGGTCGCAAGCCGCAGACCGATGGCTGGGGTCTCAGCGAAATCAGTTTGGATATGGACGGACGTTTCATCCGAATTGACGAGCGCTGCCGCACCTCCATGCGTGGCGTCTATGCCATCGGCGACGTGACCGGCGAACCGATGCTTGCGCATCGCGCCATGGCACAGGGCGAGATGGTGGCGGAAATCATCGCAGGTGGAAATCAGGTTTGGGACAAGCGTTGCATTCCTGCCGTCTGCTTCACCGATCCGGAAATCGTCACTGTCGGGCTGTCGCCGGACGAGGCCCGCAAGACTGGTCATGAAATTCAGGTCGGTATCTTCCCGTTTCAGGCCAATGGCCGGGCAATGACCATCGAGCGTGAAGACGGCATGATCCGTGTCGTTGCGCGTGCGGATAATCACCTGATTGTCGGCATTCAGGCTGTCGGCGTCGGCATATCCGAGCTTTCATCATCCTTCGCACAAGCGGTGGAGATGGGGGCAAGATTGGAAGACATCGCCGCTACGATCCACGCGCACCCGACATTGAGCGAGGGCTTTGCCGAAGCCAGCATGAAAGCGCTCGGTCACGCCTTACATATCTAACCTTTTGACTTACGCTCGTGCCGCCAGAGAAAAATGGCGGCACCGGCAACCATGGCAGCGAGTGCAAACCATGTGATTGCATAGGAAAGATGGCTGTTACGGAATTTCACGACCGTCAGTCCGCCGATGGGAAGTGCTCCCGCGCTGGCTGTTGCATCGGCATCGATGAAATAGGGCGCAACCGGTCCCAGATTTTCCTTTTGCGCAAAGGCCGCGACATCGCGCGAATTCCAGTCATTGCGTGCTGGATCGTTCGGGCGGAGGAAGAAACCATCCGGTTCCGGCATACGCATCAGGCCTGTTACGGTTGTTTCTCCGGCGATCTGCGTTTCCTGCCGCGATGACGGATTGCGCTTATCATTTGGAACAAGGCCACGATTGATGAAAGTCAGCGCCCCGTCAGGCGAGCGCATCGGTGTCAGAACCCAATAGCCTGCACCGCGCTCGGTCAGTGCATGGACCAGCACTTCCTTGTCGTTCAGATAGGTGCCGGTCAACGTAACATGACGGTACTCGTCATCCTTCTGGTTTACGTTGGCCCAGTCGTCTTTTCCCGGCGCTGCGACCGGCTCAGCGTGGACCCGCGCATCGACCCTTTCAATAAGATCAAGCTTCCATTGCAGCCGCTCGACCTGCCAGATGCCCAGCCCCATGAAAAGAATGAAAAAAGCCATCCCCAGCACCGAAATCAGACCAAGGAAGAAACGAGATGAAGTCTTCTGGATCGCTTGTTCATTCTGGGGGGAGGGCATCATCTTGTCCTTCAACCATGGCAGCCAATAGAGCCTGATTCAGAAAGTGGCCTTCTATAACAAAAATGCAATGGCAAGAAAGGGTTGGACCACAAAAGAACGTGATTGCAATCAGTTTCTTAGACTACGCGGCGGTGCACCAAAATGTCGTTTGAATGCCCGATAAAAGCTGCTTGTTTCCAAGAATCCTACGGCAAACGCTATTTCTTCGAGGCTCATCTGACCGTCTCTTCTTAACAGGGCGAGCGCAGCGTCGCATCTGGCTTGAGAAAGCAGCCGCCTGAAATTTGTACCACAGAGCATGAGGTGCTGTTGTACCGTGCGAACCGGAATACCTACGGCATCGGCAATGACAGTTATGTCGAGTGTAGCTTCGTGGGAATGGATCCGAATTTCCTGCTCTACCTTCTTTCTCGTTACCATAGCTCTCGATTGATCCAACAGACTGTCCGGTCCAGAAAGAATGACGCGCGTTAATCCATCAATTGCCTCGAATGTTCCCAACATGTCGTCCTCTGCCCAATCATCATCACTTTCGTTGGCGTGATCGAACAGTCGCACCAGTAACGGGGTCAGTTTATGGCGTGACAATCTCTGCGTCGCCTCACTCAGATCGATGGAAATCCGGTTGCGTGGCATGCGACAAGCGAGGTGGGTATGACCGTTAATATTGCGGAGATCGGCTTCGAAGGGGCGGGCATTATCTACAAGCACAAATTGACCAGATGTCAGCCTATGACGGATGCCAGACTGTTCGAAATACATTTCACCCGTAGCAACAAAATTCAGATAGAGATGATCATCTTCTGCGGTTCGAATATCCTTGGCAGTTCGGGAGAGCAGATGACTGGTCGAGGATAGTTGTGAAAACGATTTGTCGTCATGCGCCCATAGGCGCAAACACACGTCCAGCGGCAGATCAGTTGCTGTTTTATGCGGCGTAAGCCTTGCATAAGAGGCACACAAGCCATCCCGGTAGTATTCAAAACGCCTGCTGTCTTCTACCGCATGTGTTGCCCAGGTAATGCACGACACTGACGGCCTCCCGAAACAGAATATGTTCATTTTGCGCAATCTGACATGAACTTGCGTTTCCGGCCACTGTATATTGCTTTCGTTCAGCTAAGTTTTTCTCGGGAGCACGCTTTCATGTGCCGGGAGGGAAGCTGATATGAAGAGACTACAAAAGGTGCTTGAAACCTCAGTCACCGACAATCGGGTTCCGTTTGCGGTCGGCATGGTGGCGGATTCCGAAAAAGTGAAATTCTCCGGTGCTGCCGGGAATGCTTGCGAGGGCGTTTCCGCAGGTGAAGATACTATCTTCCGCATTTTTTCAATGACTAAAGCCATTGGTGCCACAGCGGCCATGATCCTGATCGACCGTGGCAAGCTTGAGCCCGATACGCCGGTCGAAGCCATTCTGCCGGAGTACAAGAATGTTCGTTTATTGAAGGGTTACGAGAACGGACAACCTGTTCTGGTTCCCCCAACCCGAAAGCCACTCGTGTCACATTTGGCGACGCATACTTCGGGTATGGAATATGAATTTTGGAATACGGATGTTGTCAAATACATGGAAGTAACTGGCCATCCGGGCGTTTTGTCCGGGCTGGAACAGTCGCTCTATTATCCATTGATGACAGAGCCGGGAACACGCTGGGGGTACGGGCCCAACATCGATTGGTTGGGGCGCATTGTCGAGCAGATCGATGGCCGTTCGATCGTCGACTTTTGTCAGGCGGAAATCTTTGATCCGCTTGGCATGTCAGATACAAGCTTTGAGGTTCCGGCCTCGAAAGCGGATCGTCTGGCAGATGTCTATCTACGGGCAGAGGGCGGGCAATTTTCTGCAATTGAACTGAACCCGCCTTCTTGCCCCGAGGTCTACGGAATGGGACATGCCCTTTATGGCACGGCCCCGGACTATATTCGCTTCCTTCGCATGTTCCTGAATGAAGGAGAACTTGACGGCGAGCGAATTCTCTCCAAACCGTCAGTGAAATGGATGCTTCAGGACCATATGAATGGTCTCAGCTTGAACCGAATGACTTCAGCCTCTCCCTTGACTGCTGATGTGGAGCCTTTTGGTGGAGCGCACCTTACGCATAGTTTTGGTTTCGTCCGCAACACCAACGATATTCCGGGGCGACGTAAAGCTGGATCACAAAGCTGGGCTGGCGTTCTGAATTCACATTACTGGTTTGATCCGACAAGCAACGTTGCAGCCGTCATCATGACGCAGACGCTGCCGTTCTGGGAACAACCTTGGGATGACCTCTACGCGGATTTCGAAAAGGAAACCTACCGCGCCCTGGATGGTCAGGCAGAGAAAATGAGCCAGGTACCCGAAACCGCGGGTTAGAGCAGTCTCCTAAACAAATTTCACTGTCATATCGAGTTACATCTGTATCGAATCAAACTGGGTCGATGTTCTAACCGTTTGCTTTAATGTGCAATTTATCCAAAAATAGTTTATCGCTTTGTGGATGCATTCTCAATGCTGAATAGCTTTGCACAGTTTCTGCGTGGATTGAAAAAGTAGCTTGATATGACAGATTGTATCATTCTGGGTGCCGGTATGGTGGGTGTCGGGACTGCACTCGCCTTGCAGGAAAGGGGCTGGTCCGTTCTTCTTATCGATCGCAGCGATCCGGGAACCGAAACCAGTTATGGCAATGCCGGAATCATTCAAACGGAAGCGGTGCTTCCCTATGCATTGCCGCGTTCACCCGTGGAATTGTTGAAAGCTGCTTGTGGCGCCAACAATCAGGTTGCATGGCAGTTTCGCGACTTACCAGGCTTAATCGGGCCTATCACACGCTATTGGCATCATTCTGAAAAAAGCCGCCATCTGGCTGTTGCGCGAATTTATGCGCAAATGATCCGGCAAGCTTCAAGTGATCACACACCCTTCATTGCTGCGGCGGGAGCAGAGGGCCTGATCAGGCGCGGTGGGTTGCGAGAACTTCATCGTGACCCGCGTACACTGGAATTGTCTGCGCATGGTGCAGAATGGAAGAAGCAGGAATTTGGTGTCGCCAGCGTCATAGAGGACGGGGAGGCAGTCGCGGCTGCCGAGCCCAACCTTAAGAGGCGCGTTGCAGGGGGCGTTCACTGGACCGATGCTTGGTCCTGTTCCAATCCAGGCGCTCTCGTCGAAGCCTATGTCAAACTGCTGACGGAACGAGGCGGAGCATTTGTACATGCGGACGCTCAGAGATTGCGACCTGACGGTTCCGGTTGGCAGATCGATACCGCTAATGGGCCGCAACATGCGCCCAATATCGTTCTGGCACTTGGCCCCTGGACGCCGCTTATTCTTCGTCGTTTTGGCTATAACATTCCGATGGTAATCAAACGTGGCTACCATCGCCACTATGTCGCGGCAGGGCCTCAAACACCGATCGTCGATGTGAATAACTCGACGGTTGCCGCACCTATGCATGCAGGTCTGCGAATACTGACGGGAGCGGAGCTGACGCCGATCAACAGCCCCGCACGTATGGGCCAGCTAGACCGTTCCGTCAAAGCCATTAACGAGCTATTCGATCTGGGTTCCCCGGTGGAGCAGACGCCATGGTTCGGCAGCCGACCCTGCATGCCGCGAATGATGCCTGTCGTTGCGGAGGCTCCGCGACACAAGGGATTGTGGCTGAATTTCGGGCATGGTCATCAAGGCTTTACGCTCGGGCCTACGACCGGGCGGATTCTCGCTGAGCGTATGAGCGGGGAAGCAGGGGACACCGAGCTTCATCGCGCGCTCAACCTTCAGGGCTGAGGAAACCTCACTCGCCGTCAGCTCTATCAGGTCAGAAGTTCCATGCATATACCGGCAAAATTACAGCGCCTGCCGCATTCGAATGAACGCGTGGCGCTGAGCTGAGTTTCGGTCATCCCGCTTGTTTGTCAGGCAAGTTTATGAATTCTGCGTCTGCGATGCGAATAGCCACCCTTCGACAGGCGCAATACGTTGCAAACCTGAGTCTTGTCTTCCGAGGGCTTCGGCATCTGCTCATGAATGCGCAGCAAAATCTGCTGTGTAACTGTGCGATCCTTGTCGGTAGTGACAGGACCGATAATTATGCTTTTCATCGATCATTCTCCCTATCTTTTGGCCGAAAAGCAGCTTTCGAGGCTATCTCGACCTATTATCAAGAATGTACGAATGAACTAAGTATTAACTAAATTTTACATCTTGACAAGCGCATTAGCGCAACAGTTTCTAACCCATTGGCAAGGCGCAGCAAAAAGCCGAATCGCAGGTGCAATCCGGCTTTTTCTGTGTTCTTCCTGGTCGATAATCAGTCGCGGTTGCCCGTCAGGATTTCACGCTTTCCAACATGATTGGCCGGACCGACCAGTCCGTCCTTTTCCATACGCTCAACAAGGGAGGCAGCCCGGTTATAACCGATGCCGAGGCGGCGCTGGATATAGGAAGTGGAGCACTTCTTGTCACGCATCACCACCTTGATGGCCTGTTCGTACACGTCGTCGCCGTCTTCCGAACCCATCGAGGTCGCATCGAATACGGCCACTTCCTGCGCAGTATCCTCGTCTTCCTCGTCTTCCGTGACGGTCGCCAGATAATCCGGACGCCCCTGTTCCTTCAGGTGATTGACCACCTTTTCCACTTCCTCGTCGGAAACGAACGGACCATGGACGCGGACGATGCGGCCGCCGCCTGCCATATGCAGCATGTCGCCCTGACCGAGAAGCTGCTCTGCACCCATTTCACCAAGGATGGTGCGGCTGTCGATCTTCGAGGTGACCTGGAACGAGATGCGGGTCGGGAAGTTGGCCTTGATCGTGCCGGTAATGACGTCGACCGATGGGCGCTGCGTTGCCATGATGAGATGGATACCGGCGGCGCGAGCCATCTGGGCAAGACGCTGGACGGCGCCTTCAATATCCTTGCCTGCAACCATCATCAGGTCGGCCATCTCGTCGATGATGACCACGATGTACGGCATTGGCGTCAGGTCGAGTTCTTCCTGAATATAGGTTGGCTCACCTGTTTCCTTGTCGAAACCGGACTGCACCGTGCACATGACGGTTTCGCCCTTGCCCTTGGCCGAAGCGGCGCGGGCATTGAAACCTTCGATATTGCGCACGCCGAGACGGGCCATCTTGCGATAGCGTTCTTCCATCTCACGCACCGCCCATTTGAGCGCAACGACAGCCTTCTTGGGATCGGTGACAACCGGGGTCAGAAGGTGCGGGATACCGTCATAGATGGACAGTTCCAGCATTTTCGGATCGACCATGATCAGGCGGCATTCTTCCGGCTTGAAGCGGTAGAGCAGCGACAGAATCATCGTGTTGATGGCAACCGACTTGCCCGAACCTGTCGTGCCCGCGACCAGAAGGTGAGGCATCTTGGCCAGTTCCGCTATGATCGGTTCGCCCCCAATGCCTTTGCCAAGGCAAAGCGGCAGGCGGTAATTCGAAGCTTCGAACGTGCGGCTATCGATCATTTCGCGCAAGTAAACGGTTTCGCGATTGGCATTTGGCAGCTCGATGCCGATGACATTGCGACCCGGAACGACTGCAACACGGGCAGAAAGGGCCGACATGGAGCGTGCAATATCGTCGGCAAGGCCGATGACACGCGAAGATTTGACGCCGGGTGCAGGTTCAAACTCATAGAGCGTGACGACCGGGCCGGGGCGGACATGGATGATCTCGCCGCGCACGCCAAAGTCTTCCAGAACGCTTTCGAGAAGGCCGGCACTGCGCTCCAGCATTTCCTGCGTGATGACATTTCCGTCCAGTTCGGGCGGCATTTGCAAGAGATTACGCGGCGGAAACTCATAGCTGCCATGAATGACCGGTGCTTCTGCCCGGGGGAGGGGCTGCGGCTGGTAAAGCGCGATCGACGGTGCAGTCTTGACAGGAGCGGGCGTTGTAATGACCGGCTCCGGTGCTTCCACTGCCTCGGCGATATGTTCTTCTGCTTCGGCAACCGTCAGCACGACTTCGTCGTCGGTGGCTTCACCGCTTACTTCCGGGGCAATTTCCGGAGCCACCACAACAGGTTCAGCAACCACCACTACCTGCGGCACAGCAGCAACCGGCGCTTCTGCGATTGGCTGAACAGGTGCAACAGCAACCGGCTCCGGCTGCTTGTTCCATTCACGAATGCGGAACTGGGCAAGAATGGATTCGACCGTAGGCAAAGGCTTGCGCGGCTCTGCGGGCACCGCAGAAACGAGGGGCTCCGCGGGCGCCAGTGCTGTATCGATGCCGCAGCCTTCCCAGAAAGCGAAGTCGGAAAGATAGGCGAAAGCGGATGGCTGAGCGGGATGTGCAGCTTCAGTCTCAATGGGAGACACTTCCAAGACCGGTTCCGCCGGCGTGATGATAGCGGCAATGGGAGCTGCAGGCATTACAGGCGGCACCGGTGCTACCGGCGAACGAACCATGCTGTGCGATACGGTCTTCTGGAGTTCAGCTACAGCCATGGGCTGAGCTTCCGCAACCTTCTCAACACTGACTGCAGGCGTAGCTCCGGCTGCAGTCGTCTGCAAACGCTCATTGATGCTCGGCAGTTCCTCGCCGCGACGACGCAGAAGCTCGACTTCCGGCGTACGGGTAAAGCGAACATTCGCCCCGAGTGAAAAATGGGCTTTCCAGGTATCGTCACTATTCGGATCGTGACTTCCCGTCTGACCGCGAGGCAGCTTCGGGTCCTGGGCGTTCTCTGCACGATTTCCTGTCGACTGGGGGAAATTTTCTCTCAAATTACGCATGATACCTGAACCATAGATACTGTCGCCTGAATGAGCCCAAGTAATAAAAAATGAAGGTTAACAACCCCCTTCCGAAATGCCCCAAATGACAGAAAATTATTGCGGGATATGATTGGCCACAGAGAACGGAACCGAGGCATTGTTACCATCGGTTGCATACTTAAATTAAACAATATCAATTATATAAAGTGTATTCTTATAGTGTTTTATGTGCATAAAAACAATCAAGGGTAGTTTACACAGCCTGTTAATTCTACGGCTTTGACGCTTCGCTCAACGACCGAAGAGACTCACACCGGCAGACTCAGACATCAGTCCCGGGCAAGCGCCACAACCGGGTCGAGTTTGGAAGCGTTGCGGGCCGGAATGAAGCCGAATCCGATGCCGATCAGGCTTGAGCAGACAAGCGCAACCACGATTGATGTCGGCGAATAAATGAGCTGGAACATCGAACTGAACTGCGCGAACAACATGCCAAATCCGGCAGCGATGAGAACGCCAAGCACACCGCCAATGAGGCAGACGAGAACTGCTTCAATCAAAAACTGCTGTAAAATATCGCTCTGACGTGCGCCGATTGCCATGCGAACACCGATCTCGTTGATTCTTTCCGAAACGGCTACCAGCATGATGTTCATAACACCGATGCCGCCGACAAAAAGCGATATGCCTGCGATACTGGATACCAGAAGGGCAAGCGTCGCAGTTGTGGCCTGAATGGTCTTCTGCAGGCTATCGGTGTTGAAAATGGAGAAGTCCTTCTCGCCATGCCTCTTTGTCAGAAACGTGGTTATCAACTTTTCGGCTTCCGACGGATCCATCGTGTCGGCGACGCGCACGAGGATCATCTGCAACGAGCGCGAGCCGGTCATACGCGTCTGCACGGTCGTGTGGGGAAGGTAGACTTCGAGTGTCTGTGCGCCGCCCGGACCGCGTTCTTCGGCCTTGACGACGCCGACAATTCGCACCGGCACCTTCTTGAGAAGGATGATTTTGCCGATCACCGAGCCGACCTCATGCGGGAAAAGGGTCGTCTTGGCGGTTTCGTCGACGACCGCAACCTGCGCCAGATCATCGACATTGCGCTGATCGAAAAAGCGACCTTCGAGCAGCTTGCTGTTGCGCGTGGCGAAATATTCCGCACCGACGCCATTAACCGATACACTGACCTCCTTGTCGCCGACGCGAATGGTGGAACTGGTCGTGTCGGATGGCGTGGCAGCCACGACATAGGGCAATTTTGCGATCTCATTGGCATCGCCGAGATTGAGTGTCGTAATCTGGGCCGCTTTCAGATCGCCAAATCCCCTGCCGGGGCTGATATAGAGCGTATTGGTGCCAAGATCGCTGATCCGTTCCAGAATCTGCCGTTGTGAACCTTGCCCGAGCGCCACGACACACACGACGGATGCCGTACCGATAATGATGCCGAGCATTGTCAGAAATGTGCGGAGCCGATGCGCATTCATCGAGCGGAGCGCCATAGCGAATGCCTCGTTGAACCGATCGCGAATCCCGGCAATGAGCCTTGGCTTGGCATGCTTCTCGTTCACGACCGGCACCGCCGTTGCCGGTCGCACGGCCTCACCATTTCTCGTGTCCGAAATGATTTCACCGTCGCGGATTTCGATAATGCGCTGCGCGCGCGCGGCAACCTGCCGGTCATGTGTAACGATGACGATGGTGCGCCCTTCGCGATTCAGCTCCTGAAGAATGCCCAGGACTTCTTCACCGCTATGGCTGTCGAGCGCGCCCGTCGGTTCATCAGCCAGAATGACATCCGCATCGTTGATGAGAGCGCGGGCAATGGAGACGCGCTGCTGCTGGCCGCCGGAAAGCTGGCTCGGTCTGTGGTGCGTGCGTTCACCCATGCCGAGGCGCCGGAGGATCATTTCAGCCTTTTCGCGTCGCTCCTCTTTTCTCTGACCTGCATAAATGGCCGGAATCTCAACATTGCCCACGGCGTCGAGTTCACCAAGCAGATGATAGCGCTGGAAAATGAAACCAAAATGCTCGCGCCGCAATTGGGCCAGTTCATCGGCTTCAAGCTCGGACGTGGCGCGACCGGAGATCAGGTATTCACCTTCCGACGGACGATCCAGACAGCCGAGAATGTTCATCAGCGTGGATTTGCCCGAACCGGACGCACCGATAATCGCCACCATCTCGCCGCGCTCGATGGTGAGGTTCACACGATTTAGAACCGTCGTGAAATCGTCACCCGATGGATAGTGTCGTGAAACACCCTTAAGCGAGAGCAGCGGCGCGTCACTCATGTCAGACACCGGCAGGGGCCAGAGAGGTGACCTGATTATCGGTCACGACCTTATCCCCCTCGTTCAGGCCTGAACGGATTTCGGTGTTGATCTTGTCAGTAATGCCGATTTCGACTGTCCGTTCCTCGATCTTGTTGGCGCCAGTCACCACGCGCACCGTAGCCTTGCCGGGTTCGTTCGTATCCTTGAGGGCCGTTACAGGCGCGATCAATGCATCTTTTGCCTTCGCAAGCAGAATGTGAACCTCGGTTGTCATGTAGGTTCTGAGCAGTCCATCCGGATTGGGAACGCTGAAAATACCCTTGTAATAAATGGCGGAAGCGGTTGTCGTGCTGGAAGAACTGGCAGCCGTTGTCGTGAAGCTCTTGTCGTTGACAATGGAATCCGGAGCCGGTTCGATCTTTTCCAGCTTCGCGTCGTAACGCTTCAAATTCTGTCCCGATATGGTGAAATAAAGCGGCATTCCTTCACGAACCTGCGTGATGTCCGCTTCCGAAATATCCGCCTCGACGGTCATCGTGTCGAGCTGGCCAAGAATGGCGATTGTCGGCGCACTTTGCTGGGCGTTGACCGTCTGGCCTTCCTGAACGACCGTCGCGAGGATGGTGCCATCGATAGGTGCGGTGATGCGGGTATAGGCGAGGTTGGTTTCGGCGATCTGAACGTCGACTTCTGCGGCTGCGATTGCCGCTTCGCTATTGGCGACTTGCGCTTCCTTCGACTTCACGGTGCTGACCGCCTTGTCGTAATCCGCACGTGCAACGGCGTTCTTGCCGATCATCATCTGGTTTCGGGCCAGATCCTGTCTGGCCAACTCCAGATCGGCAAGATTCTGGGCACGGGTGGCTTCGTTCTGGCGAAGCGATGCCTGAGCCTTGTTGAGCTCATTCTGCTGGTTGGTCGAGTCAATCAGCGCAACAACGTCACCAGCTTTGATCTGCTGGCCAGGCTTTACTTTGAGTGAGAGGATGCGACCGGTTGCCTGCGCGCCGATGGCGACCAGATTTTTCGGCCGTAACGTGCCCGTGGCAAGTACCGAGCTTTCGATCTCGCCGCGCTTGATAATGGTCGTAGCGGGCAATGCCTCTTCTTTCGTCAGGGAACGGACGACAAAATAGCCCACGATCAACAGTGCAATAAGAACGGCCAGCCACAGGCGCCAGCGAAAACGGCGTTTCGGCTTGGGTTTCATAGCGGCCTCTTATCGGTTGTCAGCGGAGGAATGGGCGTCGTCTTGATGATGCGTGGTCCTGTGTAGCCGTCGACAACTTCAGGTTTTGCAACATCGATGAGGCCGTTCCAGCCGCCGCCCAGTGCTTTCTGCAGGGCGACATAATTCAAGACAAGATCGGTCCGGGCCTGACTGAGATTGGTTTCCGCACTGAGAAGATCGCGTTGTGCCGTCAGCACATCGACAAAGCTCTTTGTGCCAGCTCTGTACTGCTCCAGCGTCAGCTCGTTAATCTTGCGGCTGTTGGCGACGATTTTTTGAAGCTGCCCTGTGCGCAGACGGTTCTGGTTGAGCGATACGCTGGCATTTTCAACTTCGCTGAGCGCTGTCAGGATGGTCTTGCGATAGGCGATGAAAGTCTGATCGCGCGCGGCTCTCGCAGCTTCCACATCAGCATTCAACTGACCGCCATGGAAGATGGGTACGTTCAGGCTGGGACCGAAAGCCCAACTGATTGTCGACAGCTTTCCAAGATCACCAAAATTGGCGCCGCCTGTGTTGATGTTTCCTGTGAGCGAAATGCTCGGATAGAGCAGGGCCTGCTTCTGGCCGACACTGGCATTGGAGCTTGCATAATCCCGTTCTGCTGCGCGAACGTCCGGACGGCTGAGCAACAGATCGGCAGGCACTCCGGCAGAAACCTTGCGCGGGATTGATGGGATCGGACGCGACTTGTCCAGAACGCCAGCCAACGCCGAAGAAGACCGACCCGTCAAGACCGACAACTGGTTGAGATACTGGGCATAACTGATCCGCAGCCCCGGAATCTGGGCTTCCGTCGATGCTGCCTGTGTCTCGGCGCTCAAAAGATCGACTTGCGAAATCTGTCCCGCTTCAAGCTGGCTGCGTGTCAGCGCCACGGTCTGTCGCTGGGACGCAGCATTGCGCTGCGCTATGGCGATATCAGCCTGCTCCCCGCGCAAATTCGCATAATTGGTGGCGATATCGCCGATCAGCGTGACGAGCGCTGCCCGCAATTGTTCGTTTGCGGATTCGACATTGTAATAAGCCGCTTCCACACCGCGTTTGTTACCCCCGAAAAGATCCAGCTCCCATTGGGTTTTGAAACCCATGCTCGACTGATTGGAGGCGAGGGTGTTACCGCTGTCGGACCGTGAATAGCTGCCGCTGCCGTCGAGCTGCGGATACAGTGCACCGCCAGCCGACGTGTAATTGGCACGTGCCTGCCGCACCTTTGCCTTCGCAGTCGCTACATCCGGGCTACCCGCAATTCCATCCGCGATCAGTTGGTCCAGGACCGGGTCTTTCAGGTTCTTCCACCAGTCGCCAAGTTGCGGCGCCCGCCTGTCAGCCTTGCTGTTCCAACCGGCGGGGGTCAGCACATTTGGCTTCTGATAGTCAGGACCAACAGTGACGCATGCCGCCAGCAACGGCAGGAAACTTCCCAGTACGGTCAGGCGAACAAACGATCTCGTCAAAAAATTGGTCCTGAAATTTCGGTGCTGTGATCAGGTCGGCATTTGATCGCCCCGAAAACGAAGCGCCCCTTATACCTGCAACGGTTGTGCCTAAGCAGCCCAAAGTCGTGGGAGCATGCCATGGGTCGCGCCGAGTCGCGGTTGGGGGCATAATGCCATTCTTCGCCCCCGATCATCAGCGAATGATCGAAGGCAAATGTGGCAATGCACAGGAAATATCAGGATTTTTATGAAGCCTGACGGGCGTTCGCGTGTCTAGTCCCCGTGGCTTTCCAGCCAGTCGGCAAGCGAGCGGCGGTTTGCAGCACGGCCGCGCATGGGCTCAGCCATGCACATGGAGTTGAGGACGGCTTCCTGCGTGGCTTCCGCCGCGGCACGAAACAGTGTGTCGATGCAGTTTTCGTTCAACACGGCGATCTCGATGACATCGCGCGTTTCATCATGGTCAAATGTCACCGCCGTTGAAAAGCCGATGGCAATATCGCCGCTGCCGTGCCCCCAGAATGCACCAAGACGCGCCAGTCCCGCGCCGCAGCGGCGGGTCACGCGTTTGAGCTGGCGGTGTTCCATCGGAACATCCGTCGCAAGCACCAGAATGACCGAGCCTTTTTCGGGCTGATCGTCCGCTTTCGGCGAGGGCCTGCGTCCATCGGGAAGAACCAGATCACCGGCCCGACCGAAATTGGTCAGTGCGAGAATACCGAGATGATGGACCTTGCCGTCAAGTTCGAACCGGCGCGAGGATGTGCCGATGCCGCCTTTGAAGCCGAAGCAGCTCATGCCGGTTCCGGCGCCGACATTGCCTTCGGCCACGGTCGTTCCGGCGACCTTCAACGCTTCCTGCGCGTCCGCTTCCGTGACGGCCATCGCCTGAATGTCGCTGAGCGGACCGTCATTGCATTCCAGAACGACAGGATTGACGGTTGCCGTGGTGCGCCCGATATCGGGATTGCCCGCAATCGCCTCGCGGATCAACGCATTGGCGCAGGTTCCGACGCCGAATGTATTGGTGAGCAGGATCGGCGTTTCCAGCGTGCCCAGCTCTTCAACCTGCACGAGGCCGGTGCTCTTGCCAAATCCGTTGATGACGTCGCAGGCGGCCAGCACCTTGCGACGATAAAGGTTACCGTCGTGCGGAATGATCGCGGTCACGCCGGTATTGATATCGCCATCGCGCAAGGTGCGGTGCCCAACGCGCACGCCCGGAACATCGGTGATGGCGTTGTTTTCACCCGGCTGCATGATGCCGCAAATGATCCCGTAGTCGCGTGCCTTGCCTGTCATGGTCATTTTCCGTCAGATGTTGGGGCAGGGCGTCAGAGACGCCCGGCCTCGATAATGCGTTTGAGGAAAGCCTGCGTGCGCTCGCCTTGCGGGTTGCCGAAAATCTGCGATGGCGGGCCTTCTTCATAGACCTTGCCGTTTTGCAGGAAACAGACCTTGTCCGCAACCTCGCGAGCAAAACCCATTTCATGCGTGGCAAGAACCATGGTCATGCCTTTCTTGGCAAGGTCGCGCACGATGTCGAGCACTTCCGACACCAGTTCCGGATCGAGTGCCGACGTAATTTCGTCGAGCAGCAGCAGCGTCGGGTCCATCAGGAGCGCGCGCACGATAGCGACGCGCTGCTGCTGCCCGCCGGACAGACGGTCCGGATATTCCTTCGCCTTGTGATCGAGCCCGATGCGCGCTAGCAGCGCCAGACCCTTTTCCTCGGCTTCCTTCACCGGCATGCCCAGCACTTTTGTTGGCCCCAGCGTGACATTTTCCATAACCGTCATGTGCGGAAACAGATTATATCCCTGAAAGACGATGCCGATCTCGCGACGCAAGATGTCGAGGTCCACGCCCGGTCCGGTCACGCGGTCGCCATGCAGGCGGATTTCGCCTTCGTCGATGGTTTCGAGCCGGTTGATGCAGCGAAGAAGCGTGGACTTGCCGCAGCCGGAAGGTCCGATCAGGCATACGACCTGATGTTCCTCGATGTCCAGGCTGATCCCGGACAGAACTTCCAGTGAGCCGTAGCGCTTGATTGCCTTGTCGATTTCTACGAGTGCCATTATCCCGTCCCCCTTACATGCTCGAGCGCATTTTTCTGCGATCACGTTCGATCAGGCGGTCCACGAAACGGGCCTGCGGAATGGTGATGACGATGAACAGAATGGCGACAGTGGTGACAGCCGACAGGTTGAAGTAGTTCGCGGCGATGATCTTCGACTGGTTGAAGGCGTCGATGGTGCCAATGATGGCGACGAGTGCGGTGTCCTTCTGCAGGCTGATGCAATTGTTCATCAGCGGCGGAATGATGCCACGCACGGCAAGCGGCACAACGACATAGCGCATGGTGCGCACATAGGAGAGGCCGAGCGAACGCGCTGCCGCAATCTGGCTCGGATGCACGCTTTCGATACCCGCGCGATAGACCTCGGACGTATAGGCGCCATAGGTCAGCGTCAACGCAATGATCGCATAGGCGTTTGAGGACAGATCCTTCACGATCGGCAGGCCGGTCAGCGGTAGGCCGAAACCGATGAGATAGATCGTGATGATGGCCGGAAGTCCGCGAAACAGGTCGCTGTAGAGTGTCGCAAGCACGCGGATAGGCTTGCCAGCCTTGCCCGGCAGCGTGCGCGCAACGGCGATGACGAGCGCCCAGACGAGGATCAGGATGGCCGAGACGAAGAAGATGACAATGTTCGTGCCAAAGGCCTTCAGCACCGTACCTGCCGATTTGACGATCAGGCTGACGTCGAAGAAGGTTCGGCTGACGGCAGCGTCGTTGACGATCATGAACCATGCGCCGGCGCAGATGATGAGGACAGCAACGGCGTATGAAATTACCTGCCAGGAGAGGTCCGAAGCCTGTGCGCCCAGCTCGCGTCCCCGATAAACATCGGCGCTTTTTCCCGCTTCGCCCGAAAGCTGCAAGGTACGCCAGGCAAACCACAGCACGGCGAGTGGTGCGATAAGCAGCACTAAGCTTACGGCCAGAACAGGCACCGCAGGCCAGCCTTGCGAGATCGTATAGGTCGAAACGCTGTAGACCGTCTGGCCCGCAGCCAGAACGGTGAGGAAAGAGAAGACGAAAGCGAACAAGGAACGACCGCCATGGGTACGAACCTTGTTTCGGACACGCCATTGCCGCGCGCGTTCCGCGCTTGCATCCGGTGCCGGATAAGACATGGTTTATTCTCGCTGAAACAGATGGGGAAACGTTCCCGACAATCGGGAACGCCAGCCGCAAAGATCGGGTTCTGAATGCCGGTCAGTCCGGATCGCAACCGGCATTGCGATTGCGACCCGAAAACCGTCAGATCATGGCTTCCAGAGCGGGACGTCCGCAGGCGACGTGCCCCAGGACGGAAGCAGATAGGCAGCTTCAAGCTTCTTCAGCGTGCCATCCTTGTTCATGTCCTCGATAAGCTGGTCGATGACCTTCTTGTTTTCCGAACCCTTCGGGTAGATGCCCGCCGTCTGGCCGCCGGACTCATATTTGCCGACAACCGCCAGTTTTCCGTTGGAGTTCTGCACCTGTCCGAGAATGATCGAGAGGTCGGTCATCACAGCATCGACCTTACCCGCAGCGAGGGCAGTAAACATCGAAGCCGTATCGTCGAACACGTCGAGGCTTGCGACCTTCAGCGTGTCCTGTGCGAAGGGAACCAGTGTGGTACCGGCCTGCGTTCCAACCTTCACCGTCTTCATATCGCTTTCCGCAACCGGCTTGTCAGCGCGTGCGGCGACACCGTAATCGGAATTCATGTACGGAACGGAGAAGTCCACGACCTTCTTGCGTGGTTCCGTGACCGAAATCAGTGCAAGCGCGATGTCGTAATCTCTGTTCTGACCGGCAACGATGGAATCGAACGAAGCGTTGACGAGCTTTACCTTGTCGAGGCCCAGGCGATGCGCGATGTTGACCGCCATGCAGAATTCATAGCCGTCTTTGATGCTGTCCGGCGTATCACCGTTGAACTGGCCAAGGGCAGGCAGGTTGATGATGACAGTAAACTGCCCTTCAACCGCCGGATTGATCTTCGCCGAACCCTTTTCGCCGGTCAGCGGGCAATCGCCGTAGCCTTCGGTTGCTGCCGATGCGGCTCCCGCACCTGCCAGCGCCGCTGCACTGGCGAAAAGTGCGCCATAAGCCGTTTGTTTCAGTAGTCTTTTTATTGTCATTGTCCCCTCTTGCTTTCTTTTGTTGAGGTTAAGGTTGAAGTACTGGCTCCGCTCCCGTGCGAGCCATATCCATGTAGATCTCCTGCAGGCGACGGGTGATTGGCCCCGGCTTGCCATCGGAAATCGTGTGATCCTGAATGCCGATGATCGGTGTCACGAAGCTTGATGCACTCGTGAGAAATGCTTCCCTGGCGGCCTTTGCCTCATCAACCGTGAACAGGCGCTCTTCTATGCGCAGGTTCTGTTCTTCTGCGATCTTGATGACGGCGCGGCGCGTGCAGCCGGGCAGGATGGCGTGCGAATTGGGTCGCGTTACCAGCACATTGTCATTGGTGATGATGAAGGCCGTCGATGAGCCGCCCTCGGTGACGAAACCGTCTTCGACCAGCCAGACTTCATGATAGCCCTTGCTCTTGGCCTGCTTCTTCGCCAGCACCTGCGCCAGAAGCATGACGGTCTTGATGTCGCGGCGCGCCCAGCGCGTATCGGGCGCAACATCCACGCGGACGCCATTCTGGACCGATGGCGAATTGGCGAGATTCTTGGCCTGCGTGAACATGATGAAATTCGGCTTGATGTCGTCGGCATAGACGAAATCACGCTCAGCTTCACCGCGCGTCACCTGCATATAAACAACGCCTTCATGCAGTTCGTTGCGTTTCATCAGCTCGATCTGTGCCGCGCGAATGACTTCGAGGGAAGCAGGCAGAGGGATTCCGAGTTCCGTGACGGAACGCTCCAGACGGGCGAGGTGAAGCTCGTTATCAACAAGGCGGCCATCGATGACAGCGCTGACTTCGTAAATCCCGTCACCAAAAAGAAAACCGCGATCGAACACCGACACCTTCGCTTCGCTCTCAGCGACGAAGGCGCCGTTCAAATAAATTACCCTGGCCAAAACACGTCCTCGGACATCTGTGTGGTTGATTGGGCCGGACGGTAAGAAAAAACCTTTGGAGCTGCCAATGCTATGTTTTGCAATCACTATGCAAAAATTGCATAAGGGCTAGGGCAGTAAGTGAGTAGGGCAGTAAGGCAGTAGGAAAAGGTCTCGTTTGGCCGCTCCTAACATACTGCCCTATTGCCATACTGCCTTATTGCCCTTTGCAAGAAAGGCCCCGACCTAATGGAACTGAAATGGCTGGAAGACTTCATCGCGCTGGCGGCAACGTCGAGTTTCTCGCGCGCGGCCGACACCCGTCACGTAACGCAATCCGCGTTTTCCCGCCGCATCAAGCAGCTTGAGCTCTGGCTAGGCGTGACGCTGGTCAATCGTGCGACTTTTCCAGCCGAGCTGACTCGCGAGGGACGAACCTTTTTGCCTGTCGCACAGGATACCGTTCGCCAGTTCTACAGTACGCGCAAGGCGCTACAGCCAAGTCGCGAGGTTCAAAACCCGGTCCTCACATTTTCTGCGTTGCATACACTGACCGTCACATTCTTTCCGCACTGGCTGAAACAGATCGACGATGACATCGGCGGCATCCGCTCCCTGCTCAGTCCGGATCGCGGCGGTTTTGAGGATAATATCGCGACGCTGACGGAAGGAGAGGTTCACTTCTTCCTGACCTATGCGCATAATTTCGTGCCCATCCTGATCGACCGCACGCAATTTCCTTATATCGTGCTCGGCACCGAACGGCTGATGCCGGTCTCACGCCCATCACCGACAGGCCCGATCCTCGATCACGCGGTCGCCAGCGGGGAACCGCTGCCATATCTGAGCTATGGCGACTTTTCCTTCTTTGGCGCTGCCCTGTCGCAGAAATTTGCATCCGGTACCGCGTTCAAGCGTCAGGTGGTGCACGAAAACACCATGTCGATCGGTCTGAAGGCCATGGCGCTTGCAGGCTGGGGCATGGCCTGGCTGCCCGAAAGCCTCATCTATGATGAACTGCAGCGCGGCGAACTCGTACCGGCCTCAACTGATCCCTATTGGGATTTCACGGTCGAGGTCCGCATCTATCGTCACGATGCGGCACTTCCGGCCCATGCCGAGAGCTTCTGGGAATATTTGCAGGCAAAAGATCGGGCAATATCTGAAAAGGGCGATTGACAGCAGCCCATCGTCGGCGCTGTAAAAGGCAGCATATATTCAGCCGGTAGCAGGGGACACGTCGCGGCATGAAAGTTACCATCGAACAGACGCTCGATCAGGCAGGTACGGGCGCATTTCAACGCGGTCTTCTGGGTGTGTTCGGTCTTGTCTGGGCCGCCGATGCCATGCAAGTGCTGGCCGTAGGCTTTACCGGCGCTGCCATTGCAAAGACTTTTGGGCTGACTATTCCACAGGCATTGCAGACCGGAACGCTGTTCTTCCTTGGCATGCTGATCGGTGCAGCCGTATTCGGACGACTGGCCGATAAATATGGTCGCCGTCGCGTGCTTCTCATCACTGTCGCCTGCGATGCGATATTCGGACTGCTTTCGGCATTTGCGCCAAGTTTCGGTATTTTGCTCGCCCTGCGCTTCATGACGGGCGTGGCAGTCGGCGGAACATTGCCAGTTGACTATGCGATGATGGCCGAATTCCTTCCGGCCAAAAATCGCGGTCGATGGCTGGTTATGCTCGAAGGTTTCTGGGCCGTCGGCACTGTTATCATCGCCCTTGCGGCATGGGCCACCAGCCTTGCAGGCGTAGAGGATGCGTGGCGCTATATCTTCATCGTCACGGCAGCTCCGGCCCTTATCGGCATCTGGCTGCGCCTCTGGGTGCCGGAATCCCCGATGCATCTTTTGAAATCCGGACGCCCGGAAGAAGCAAAATCGGTCATGAACCGTGTGCTTCGCCGTAATGGCAAACCGGAGCTGCCACCCAAGGCCCGGCTTGAAGCGCCGCTCATGATGACGGGCGAAAAGCTTCTTTCGCCAAATCTGCGCCAGCGCACACTGACCACGCTGGCAATCTGGTTCCTCGTTTCGGTGTCCTATTACGGCATTTTCACATGGATACCGGCAAAGCTTGCCGGTGACGGTTTCGGTTTCGTCCGCGGCTACGGGTTCCTTGTCGTGGTCGCACTGGCCCAATTGCCGGGCTATGCGCTTGCGGCCTATGGCGTGGAGGCATGGGGACGCAAGAAAACGCTGATCGCGTTCCTGTTCATCAGCGCTGCTGCCTGCGCTCTCTTTACTGTCGCCAACAGTTCGGCAGTGGTCGGCTCATCTATCCTCATCATGAGCTTTGCGCTGCTTGGCACATGGGGCGCGCTCTACGCTTTTACACCGGAACTTTATCCGACAGCGCTTCGCGCAAGCGGAATGGGAGCAGCAGGCGCGATGGCTCGCCTCGGCGGCTTGCTTGCACCATCGGCGCTGGCGCTCGTCATCAGCCAGAGCTTTTATGTTGCAGTGGCGTTATTTGCGGGACTTCTGGCGCTGGCCGGTATCATCGCCTTCTTCATTGATGTGGAGACGCGGCAGAAGGCACTAAGCTGAATAGAATAAGCCCGGAAGGCACTCATGGATTCCGGGCTTATTCCATCTTATTTCAGTCATTTATGCGATATTCTTTATCTATTGCTTTTGGTAAGCGGCATAAGCATCATTGCCCGGTCTGAAAATCCGCCCATGTTTCTCCGGCACGGTTGCTCCAGCCAGCAATCCGGCGCCAAGCGAAGTTCCGGTCGATCCTGATACAGCTTCGACCTTACGCCCAGTAAAGTTTGTCAGCGCGTCAAGATAGACTGAATTTCCGGCAAACGGCCCTTCCACGATAATAGGCCCATCGGCACCCAACAGGTGGAGACAGGTTTCCGTCATGAGCGCCGCATAGATACAGGCGGCAACATGACGCTCCATATCGCTGGCCGTGTCGGCATTGACCCAGCGAAAGCTCGAGTTTGGAAAGGGACCGCAACCGGGTACGGCTGAAGGCAACGCCATGGTTTGCTGCGCCAGAACCTTTGTTACAATTTCGGGCAGTTCGGCGTCGGGAGGTACTGTCAGTTCCTCCGTCATCAGATCGAATTCACGCCCGCCCATATAGCGCGCGGATGGAACTGCTCTTCCATAGGCATCGACATTGGCCAGTGTGTCGCGTTTCGGGTCCAGCCCGTCGAGATTACCGCCAACGGCAAAGCTCACCACCCATGTGCCCGTCGAAACCACCGAAAACGGACCTTTGCGATCCATCAGATGTGCGAGCAGCGATGCGTTGGAATCGTGAATCCCGCAACGCACCGGAACAGGCATTTTCAGGCCGATTTCCTGTGCAATTTCCGGAAGCACGTTGCCGAGTGCATCGAAAGCGGAGCGGAGCGGCGGGAGTTTGTCGCGAATATCCAGCCGGTCAACGAGGGGCGAAAAAGCGGAATCCTTCGGTAGCCACAAATCTGTGTGGCAACCGAGCGACGTCACTTCCGATGCGGCAATGCCAGTCAGACGCCAGGCCCAATATTGCGGGTAGGTGAATATAAAATGCGTGCGCGCGAAATCGGCGGGAAAGACTGTCTTCAGATAGTGAAGCTGCGCACCGAGATTGAGGCCGAGCGACAGGGTCGGCGAAAACGTATCGCGAAAATCCGGCTTTATGGCCGCATAGGAAGCGCGGATCTCGGCTGGATATTCGAGTTCATAGTCGAGAACTGGCATCGCCAATGTGCCATCTTCTGCGACGAGAGCCGCCGCTGCGCCATGCGTGGTGATGGAGATGGCATCAAAGCCCGGTTCCCGTGCGAATTCCGCGAGGCTTGTCAGAAAGAAGCGCCAAAGCGCCTCGATATCATAATGCGGATACGGGCCGTCGCGCAGCATTGTGTTCGGCGTGCGGCGCGCCGCAATTTCCTCGCCGCTTGCCGCATCAAGCACCACAACCTTGGCATTGGTCTTGCCGATATCCAGAATGGCAATGCGCTTCATGGCATATGAAAGACAGGCTTGAGATCGACGGAAACCGGCGAATTATCGGGGTTCGTCGCCATAATTTCGGCCATATGCGCCCACCACTTTTTCATCACCGGATGATCGGGCAGGGCCGCCATGCCATGCGTGGTTGTGCGCGTCAGAATGCCGAACAACGCATTGCTTTCTTCATCGAGATAGATGGCATAGTCCGACACGCCTGCCTCGTGCAGAAGGTCCACCAGTTCGGGCCATATCTCGTCATGACGGCGGCGATATTCCGCCTCCATGCCCGGATTGAGCTTCATGCGAAATGCATAGCGGTCATTGGTCATGCCGCGCGCCTTCCCTTGAACTGCCGGATAAGGATCGGCAGTGAAATCGTGACGATAAGGAGCAGGCCGATGAAGATTGACATGACGATGCCCGGCACGTTGAGAAGGCCAAGCCCGAAGGTCACGAGGCCCATCACGAAAGCCGCAATCACCACGCCAACAATGGTGCCCGAACCGCCGAGGATCGATACGCCGCCCAGCACGACCATGGTGACGATTTCCAGTTCCCATCCTTGCGCGATGGACGGACGTGTCGAGCCGAGACGCGAGGTCAGGCAGACGGCGGCGATACCGCTCATCACGCCGGTCATCAGGAAGAGCACGAATTTGGTTTTCTCAACCGGAATGCCGGAAAAGCGGGCCGCGAACTCATTATTGCCGATGGCATAGATGCGGCGTCCGAAGCTGGTGGCATGCAGCAATACCCCGAACAGCACGGCAAAGACGACGAAAAGCGCGAATTCAAACGAGAAGACCCAGAACACATAGCCCTGGCCGAAATAGGCAAAGCTTTCCGGATAGCCGCCAAAGGCCTGATCGCCGAGCACGATATAAGAAATACCGCGAAACAGGCTCATCGTGCCGATGGTCACGACAATGGACGGCAGTTTCAGCCCGGCCACCAGCCCGCCATTGATCGCGCCACAGACAAGGCCGGTACCGATGCCGATGGCGACCAGACCCGACGTGCCGACACCCGCCTGCGCCGCCGCGCCCATCGCCGTCGACGCAAGGGCGATGATGGCGGCGACCGAGAGGTCGATTTCACCGGAAATGATGAGCAGCGTCATCGCAAAGGCGATCAGCGCCTTTTCGGTGAAGTTGAACGTGGCGTCGGAAAGGTTCCACGCATCGAGAAAATAGGGCGAGGCGAAGGAATTCGCGATGAAAATCGCAATCGCCACACCAAGCAGCAGCATTTCCCAGCTTGCAAAGATGCGCGAGAAGGGCGTTCCGAGGCGGTCCGGAATGTGCCGACGCTGTTCGTTGTTCATGCCGGAACCTCCTCGTAAGTCTTTGCGGCCTTGTCGCGCAGGATGATGCGTCCGCGCCGCTTTTCCTGCCTTGCATTGAAGATCACGGCCAGAATGATGACGGAACCGGAAATCGCCATCTGCCAGAAGGGCGATATGTCGATGACGGGCAGGGCATTCTTGATGACGCCGAGAAACAGCGCGCCCAGCACTGCACCGGCAACAGAGCCGATCCCGCCAAGCGTCGAGATGCCGCCGATGACGCAGGCCGCGACGCTGTCGAGTTCGAACCCGGCAGCCACATCCACATAGGCGACGGCATAGCGCGACACCCAGAGATAGCCGCAAAGGCCGGCGAGCGCACCCGAAAGCACGAAGGCGAAAAAGCGCGTGCGCCCGACATCGATACCGGTATAGACGGCGGCGGTTGGGTTGCCGCCGGAAGCATAAAGGGCGCGACCGAAGAATGTTCGCGTCAGCAGCACATAGACGAGCGCGACGATCAGGATCGCGGTCCAGCCGAGAAGCGGCAAGCCAAGAAAAGGCGTGCGCGGTGTGTTGAGAAACGGTGCGGTCATCTGGTGGGCGTTGACCCATGCGCCGCCGGAAAGCACAAAAGCCATGCCGCGATAGATGGTGAGCGTGCCGAGTGTAACGACAATCGCCGGAATGTTGAGCTTCCAGACGAGAATGCCGTTGATTGCGCCCAGAACCGCACCGATGCCGATGGCAAGCACGATCAACAGCACCAGAGGCAAGCCGGGATAGGTCGCATTCAGCATCGCCACAGCCATGCCCGTAAAGGCGAGATTGGCGGCGACCGACAGATCAATGGACTTGGTCAGGATGACCGCCATCTGTCCAAGCGCGATGATGATCAGGATCGACGTGTCGTTGAACATGCCCGCCAGATTGCCGACACTGGCAAAGCCCGGCGCGCGGCTTGCGAACAGCCCCACCAGAAGAGCGATGATGACAAGGAGCAGGAGTTCGCGCTGCTTGAGCAACTGTTTCATTGTCTACTCCGTATTTCCTGTGGCGGCACGCACCAGTACTTCCGCATCAAGGCTGGTGCGTTCGAAGACGCCTTCCATGAGGCCTTCGCGCATGACCATCACACGGTCGGACATGCCGATGATTTCCGGCAGTTCCGACGAGATCATAATGATGCTCAGACCCTCAGCGGCGAGTTCGCTGATAAAGGCGTGAACCGCAGCCTTGGAACCGATATCGATGCCCTTGGTCGGTTCGTCGAGAATGATGACCTTCGGATTGGTGGCAAGCCACTTGCCGATGACGACTTTCTGCTGATTGCCACCGGAAAGCGTCCCGACCGGTACGGAAAGGGCGGCGGCGCGCAGGTCGAAGCGCTCGGCATATTTGCGCGCCAGCGCCAGTTCTTCCGCCATGCGCAGAAAGCCGTTGCGCGAGGTGCGGGCAAGCGATGGCAGCGAAACATTCTGAAAGATTGGCAGTTGCAGCACCGCGCCGTGACGTCCGCGCTCTTCCGGCACATAAACGATGCCATGCGCCACCGCGTCGCCGGGGCGGCGAATGCTGATCTCGCGATCTTCAAGCGTCACACGGCCACGGGATGGCTTGGTGATACCGAACAGCGATTGCGCGAATTCCGAACGTCCAGCGCCGACAAGACCGTAGACGCCAAGGATTTCACCCTTGCGCAGCTCTAAGGAAATGTCGCGGAACTCGGTCGGATGCGAATAGTTTTCGACCTTGAGTACAGTCCCGCCGATGGCGACATCCTGCTTCGGGAAAGCCTGATCGACAGACCGCCCGACCATCATGCGCACGATATCGTTCTGCCGCGTATCGGTTAACGTACCGTGCCCGACCGCGTGACCGTCACGGAAAACCGCGTAATTATCGGCGATTTCATAGACTTCATCGAACTTGTGGCTGATGAACAGGATGGCTTTGCCCTGCGCTTTCAGCCGCGCGACGATGCGGAACAGATCGTCCACTTCCTTGCGTGACAGGGCTGCGGTCGGCTCGTCCATGATGACGATGCGCGAATCCACGGACAGGGCGCGGGCAATCGCGACCAGATGGCGCTGGGCGATCGATAATTCTTTCAGCTTGATGCGGGCATCGACCGTCGTTTCCAGCGACGACAGCAAGGCCTGCGAACGGGCATAGACGGCCTTCCAGTTGACGAAGCCGAATTTCGTGCGCGGAGCGTGGCCCAGATAGATGTTTTCACCCACTGACAATTCGTCGAAAAGCACCGTTTCCTGATGAATGGCGGTGACGCCGTGATCGGTCGCATCCTGCGCGGTCGCCAGATGCACCGGCTTGCCGTCGATGAGGATTTCGCCTTCATCGGGCTGATAGATGCCGGTGAGGATTTTCACGAGCGTGGATTTGCCCGCGCCATTCTCGCCGATCAGCGCCGTCACCTTGCCGGGATAGAGCGCGATATTGACGTCATCGAGCGCACGCACACCGGGAAATGTCTTGGCAATGCCGCGCATTTCCAAAATGGGCTGATCCGTCATAGCGAGGGTCTGCTCACCGCTGGAATCGCCGCTTGAGTGAAAAGCTGCATTCATTGCAGATACCTGAAATCGATTCCGGGGAACGGGAGGCGGCATCCGTTCAGCGAATGCCGCCTCTTTTTATGAAAGCGCATCTTTTCAGGATGCGCTTTCCCATCAGAAAACCTTGGAGAACTGGTCGATGTTCGACGCATCGTAGACGAACGGATCGCTCATCGCGGCTTCGCCGTTCTCGCCGATCTTGATCTTACCCATGCGTCCAGCTTCGATTTCGGAACCCGGCTTGCCATCGGTATCCCCCTTGACGAGGTGATAGGCAATCTGGGTTGCGGAATAGCCGAGATCAATCGGGTTCCAGATGGCGAATTCCTTGGTCGCGCCCGATTTGATGGCACCAGCCATTTCAGACGGCAGGCCAAGGCCCGTCACATAGACATCGCCGATCTTGCCAGCATCCTTCACGGCCTGCGAAGCGGCCAGCACGCCGACGGTGGTCGGCGCGACGATGACCTTGACGTTCGGGTTCGACTTCAGGAGGCCCTGTGCTTCACGATAGCTCTTGTCGGCAAGGTCGTCGCCATAGACCGTCGTGACCAAATTGAGGCCAGGAAAGTCCTTGAGCTGCTTCTTCATTTCGCCAATCCAGATATTCTGGTTGGTCGAGGTGGTGGTGGCCGACAGGATTGCGAAATCGCCCTTGCCGTCCGGCAGGTGATCGGCTGCAAGCTTCAGGCACATCTTGCCGATCAGTTCGTTGGACGATGGGTTGAGGTGCACAATACGGCCAGCCGGAGCGACACCGGAATCCCACGAGATCACCTTGATGCCGCGCTGCGCGGCTTTTTTCAGGGCAGGGACGACCGCATCAGGGTCGTTGGCGGAAATGGCAATGGCGTCCACACCCTGCGCAATAAGCGAATTGATGACTTCGATCTGGCCTTCAGCGGTCGTGGTGGTCGGGCCGGTATAGATGACCTCGACGTCGCCCAACTCTTTGGCCGCTTCCTGCGCACCCTTGTTGGCAGCTTCAAAGAAGCCATTGCCGAGCGACTTCGCGACGAGCGCGATCTTCATGTCGGCGGCCTGCGCATGGGCAGCCATGAAGGCGACGGCAAGTGCAGTACCGAGTGCCAGTTTCTTGAAAAGCTTCATGTCTCATTCCTCCCAGTATAAAGACATATGTTTCACGATAACCCGGCAGAGCCGGGGTCATAATATAGTCGGCTCAGGCAACCTCGGCGGAATCCCCCTGTTCGCCGCCCTTGCCGGTATTCGCGGAAACCTGCGCCACAATGAGCCGGATACCCGCATTTTCCACCATCCGCCGCGCCTCATCGGAAATGCCATCATCAGTGATCAGCGTGCTGACCCTGTCGAGAGGACAGAGAATGAGGCTGGACCGGCGTGTGAATTTCGATGAATCGACCATCAGGACGAGTTCATCCGCCTGGCCCATCAGCTTTTGTTCGCTCTGGATGATCAGCGCATCGGATTCCATCACGCCAAGCGGGCTGACACCCTGACAGCCCATGAACATGCGCCTTCCGTAAAAATTACGGATGACGTCATTATCGAACGGCGACAGGATCAGGCTCTGGTCGCGATAGATCGCGCCGCCGGGCACGATCACCGTGCTTTTCGACTGTCGCAACAGATGTTCGGCAATGGCGAAGGAATTGGTCAGCACCTGAAGGCGACGCGGCGCAAGATAATGCACCATCTGGAACGTCGTGGAGCCGCCATTGATGATGATGCTGTCGCCTTCATCACAAAGCGCCACAGCTTCACGGGCGATGGCGCGCTTGCGGTCCGCATTTTCCGACTCCGAAACCTTGAACGGACGCCCCGTCAGACTGCCGAACTGCGGCGGGTGGATGGCTTCTGCGCCACCGCGCACACGCTTGATGCGGCCCTGCATATGCAACGATGCAATATCGCGCCGAAGGGTCGCTTCCGACGCCTCCGTCAATTCCACCAGATCCTGAATGGTGATCACCGGCTTCTCCTGAACAGCGCTCAGGATGATGCGGTGGCGCTCTCTTTCGTGCATGGCTCCTCCTGTCTTTTGTATCGGGCATAAATGCAGCGAATGTCAATCACAAACAATCACAATGGTGCACATTAATCACATTAATGATTGAATATGATCGTTTGTGATTGACAGCAATTCGTTTGATACGTCATATCTGCCGCCAACATGATCGCTTGCGCGTGGGACGGAGATACGCACAGCGATTGGCCATAACAGACTTGGCATAACAGACTTGGGAGGATGAAATGGTGGTCAGCAATCGGCTGCTCGATAATCGCTGGGACGACACCAAGGCGGCAACGATGGATGAGCCGGAAAAGCTGCTTTACCGCTCCAATCTGCTCGGGTCAGACAAGCGCATCACCAATTACGGCGGCGGCAACACCTCTGCGAAGGTCGAGGAAATCGATCCGCTGACCGGTGAAAAGGTTCAGGTTCTCTGGGTCAAGGGTTCGGGCGGCGATGTCGGCACCATCAAGCTCGATGGTTTTGCCACACTTTATCAGGACAAGCTCGACGCGCTGAAAGGCATCTATAAAGGTGTCGAGGACGAGGACCGCATGGTCGGTTTCCTGCCGCACTGCACCTTCAACCTCAATCCGCGCGCGGCTTCCATCGATACGCCGCTGCATGGTTTTGTCGCCTTCAAGCATGTGGATCACATGCACCCCGATGCGATCATCGCCATCGCCGCTTCCAGGAATTCCCACGAACTGACGGCAGAAATTTTCGGCGACGATATCGGCTGGCTGCCGTGGCGCCGTCCGGGTTTTCAGCTTGGCCTCGACCTTGAAGCCTTCGTGAAGTCAAATCCCAACGCAAAAGGCGTTGTCCTTGAAAGTCATGGGCTTTTCACCTGGGCCAACGATGCGAAAACCTGCTACGAAACGACGCTCGCCATCATCAACAAGGCCATTGAATGGCTGGACCAGAAGACGATAGGCAAGGCCGCTTTCGGTGGTGCCGTCGTACAGAGCCTGGCGGCTTCCGAGCGCCGCGCCATTGCCGCGCGGCTGATGCCGGAAATTCGCGGACTTATCGGCAAGGAAGAGCGCAAGCTTGGTCATTTCGACGATCAGGATGCGGTGCTGGAATTTGCGAACTCGAAGGAACTGCGCCCGCTGGCTGCTTTGGGCACATCCTGCCCGGACCATTTCCTGCGCACCAAAATCCGTCCTCTGGTCGTCGATTTCGATCCGGCCAAGCCCGATATCGACGTCGTGGTTGCCGGGCTCGAGGGCGCGCTGGAAGCCTATCGCGCCGATTACAAGCGCTATTATGAGTCCTGCAAACACGACAATTCACCGAAGATGCGCGACCCCAATCCGGTGATTTTCCTGATTCCCGGAGTCGGCATGTTGTCCTTCGCCCGCGACAAGGCGACGGCGCGCATTGCAGGCGAGTTTTATGTCAATGCGATCAATGTGATGCGCGGCGCATCCGGTGTATCGGAATATCAAGGACTGCCGGAACAGGAAGCCTTCGACATCGAGTATTGGCTGCTTGAAGAAGCCAAGCTGCAGCGCATGCCGAAGCCGAAAAGCCTTGCCGGGCGCGTCGCGGTTATCACAGGCGGCGCTGGCGGCATCGGCTATGCCACGGCCGAGCGGTTGGCGGGTGAGGGCGCTTGCGTGGTTCTGGCGGATATTGACGCAGAATCGCTCAAATCCGCTCACGCTAGTTTGTCGAAGCGCTTTGGCGCCGATCAGGTACGCAGTGTCGAGCTGAACGTGACTGACGAAAAGGGCGTCGCAAACGCCTTTGTCGAAGCCAGCGTCGAGCTGGGCGGCATCGACATTCTGGTCTCCAATGCCGGTATTGCCTCATCGGCCCCGGTGGAAGCGACCGAATTGTCAATGTGGAACCGCAATATCGACATTCTGGCGACCGGCTATTTCCTCGTTTCGCGTGAGGCATTTCGTCTGTTCCGCCGCCAGAAGATCGGTGGCAATGTGGTGTTCGTCGCTTCCAAGAATGGTCTTGCCGCATCGCCCAATGCATCTGCCTATTGCACGGCGAAAGCTGCCGAAATCCATCTGGCCCGCTGTCTGGCACTGGAAGGCGCAGATGCCGGTATCCGCGTCAATGTGGTCAACCCCGATGCGGTTCTGCGCGGCTCCAAGATCTGGGACGGCGAGTGGCGCGAACAGCGCGCGGCATCCTCCAAGATCGATGTTTCGGAGCTGGAGGAGCATTATCGGAAGCGGTCGCTGCTGAAGCTCAATGTTCTGCCGGAAGATATCGCCGAGGCGATCTATTTCCTCGCCAGCGACGCTTCGGCAAAATCCACCGGCAACATCATCAATGTCGATGCCGGGAACCAGCAGAGTTTTCCGCGCTGATCGTATAATCTGGACATTCTGGGAGGAACCATGTCCGAGCAACGCATTGCGGCCGATTTCATCGCCGAGCATAATTCCGGTTTCGAAAATGCACTGAAGAACGATTATCAGGCGCTCGGCGAACAGCTTTTGCGCCGTGGCATCGAGATCGACAAGATCACCAACAAGGTGGCAACCTATTTCGTCGCCGTTCCGTCATGGGGCACCGGCACGGGGGGCACCCGTTTCGGGCGCTTTCCGGGGAAAGGCGAACCGCGCGGCATTTTCGACAAGCTGGATGATTGCGCCGTCATCAACGAGCTTTGCCGTGCAACGCCGAATGTTTCGCTGCATATTCCGTGGGATAAGGCCGATCCGAAGAAGCTCAAAGCCCATGCCGAAGCGCTGGGGCTTGGTTTCGACGCCATGAATTCCAATACGTTTGCCGATGCGGTGGACCAGAAGCTTTCCTACAAGTTCGGATCACTCACCCATGTCGATGCGGCGGTGCGGGCGCAGGCGGTCGAGCACAATATCGAATGCATTGAAATCGGAAAAGCCATAGGTTCCAAGGCTTTGACCGTCTGGTTGAGCGACGGTTCCAACTTTCCTGGCCAGCAGAATTTCACCCGTGCCTTCGAGCGTTATCTGGATGCCATGGGCGAAATCTACAAGGCTTTGCCCGATGACTGGCGCCTGTTCTCCGAGCATAAAATGTATGAACCGGCCTTCTACTCGACGGTGGTTCAGGACTGGGGCACAAACTATCTCATCGCCTCGACGCTCGGACCAAAGGCGCAATGTCTGGTCGATCTCGGTCACCATGCGCCAAACACCAATATCGAGATGATCGTCGCACGGCTGGTTCAATTCGGAAAACTCGGTGGGTTCCATTTCAACGACAGCAAATATGGCGATGACGATCTTGATGCCGGGTCAATCGATCCATATCGATTGTTCCTTGTTTTCAATGAGTTGGTCGATGTGGAATATCGCGGCGTGAAGGATTTTCACCCGGCCCATATGATTGACCAGTCGCACAATGTCACCGATCCGCTGGAAAGCCTGATCTCATCCGCCAATGAAATCCGCCGTGCTTACGCACAGGCGCTGCTGGTGGACCGCGAGGCGCTGGAAACCTACCAGCAGGAAAACGATGCGCTGATGGCATCCGATACTCTGAAACGCGCTTACCGGACAGATGTGGAACCGATCCTCGCGGAAGCGCGCCGCCGCACTGGCGGAACCATCGAACCGATTGCCGCTTACAGGGCGAGCGGCTACCGCGACAAGGTTGCGAAGGAGCGTCCGGAGAGCAAAAGCGATGGCGGGGCGTTTAACTAAAAACGCTACCCGCCACAAAATTGCCGCAAAAAGAACGGTCGTTCGCCGCAATTGAAAGGCGATTTCTGTCGCTTTTCCGCTCCGAAAATCGCGTTTGGCAACTGTCAGCGCGATTTTCTGAATGTCAGATTGAGGCGAAACGGACCCAGTTTTTCATGCTCGCCTCGCTTCAAGGCAAGTATGCCATGATAGAAGAGACGTGACGGTCCACCCCACACAACCACGTCACCATGATGCAGGATATATTTCGCAATCGGGTCGGTTCGCTTCAATCCGCCGAACTGGAAAGTCGCAGGCAGGCCGAGCGACACGGAAACGATCGGATTGCTGAAATCCTGTTCATCCTTATCCTGATGCAATGAAAGTTTCGCGCCCGGTTCATAACGATTGATGAGACAGGCATCCGGCACAAAATCGGGATAGCTGGCTTCACGGGCAGCACTTTGGGCAAGCGCGCGAAAAGCATCCGGCATCGCGGGCCAAAGCAGGCCGGTTTCCGGATCGTCAGTGCTGTAGCGATAGCCGGTCCGGTCAGTGACCCAGCCGAACTCTCCGCAATTCGTCATCGCGACCGACATGCGATACCCGCCGGGCGTCGTCATGTGACGGAAAGGCGCGGCGGCGGAAACATCGGCCACCGCTTTCAGAACAGCGGCCTCGCTCGGAAGTGCAAAGCCGCGCAGAAGCACGGCTCCAGGTGCCAGGATTTCACGCAGCTCAATCGGGTCGAAAAGATCTCTCATACGACCTTTCTAGCACGAGATCAGGAGCGAGCCTCCCGAAACCTGCTTTCAAATTTACGCCAGCCCCATGACCTTTTCGAAAGAGCGCATGAAAAGATTATTCTCGTCCGGTGCGCCTACACTGACGCGAATGAAGGTCGTATAGCCCTCTTGCTTCCAGGGCTTCACGATGACGCCGTCCCGCAGGAGCCGTTCGGCAAAAACAACGGAATCTGACTTTACGTCGATGAACAGAAAATTCCCCTTGGAGGGGGCAAAGCGGATTTGGCGTTCACTCAGGAAGCCGGCCAGACGCTCCCGTTCACGAAGCGCAAGCGCAATCCCCTTAACAAGATGGTCTTTGTCGCGGCGCGCAGCCAGTCCCGCTGCCTGCGCAATGCCATTGGCGTTGAAAGGCGTACGGGCCCGGTCCAGAAATCCGCGCAGTTCCGGGTCGCTGACAAGCCCGAACCCGAGACGGGCTCCAGCCAGCCCATAAGCCTTTGAAAAAGTGCGCAGCGCCACCCAGTTGAGACCGCTGTCGCGCAGAAGTGCAGCGGCAGACGGATAATCCTCACCAGCCGCATATTCCGCATAGGCTTCGTCAACAACCAGCAACGTTTCTGGCGAAACAGCCTCGATAACGCGCTGCATAGCTTCCGGTGTCAGCCATGTTCCGACCGGATTGAGCGGATTTGCGAACATCACGAGACGTGGAGCCGTTGCAGTCGCAGCCACCAGCGCATCGATATCGACCTCAAGCGACGGCGTCACTTCAACCCGTTCGACGGTCGCGCCCATTGTCGTTGCATAGTCCTCATGCAGCGGAAAGGATGGGTAAAGTGTGACCACCCGCTCGCCGGGCCGCAAAACCGTCCGGCAGATAACGCCGATCAGGTCTTCCGATCCGTTGCCGAGAATGATGCAATCTTGCGGCCAATCGAACTCAGTCGCGATTTCCCGCGTCAGTTCGCGCCCAGACGGATCAGGGTAGAGCCGCAGCAGATCATGGGCACCAAAAAAGAGGGCCTGCACCTTCGGCGAAGGTCCGAGCGGGTTTTCGTTGGAGCCCAGTTTTGCAATCGACGGAGGGTGATAACGCGCTTCCACCTCGGCAATGGTGAGACCAGCATTATAGGGGCTAAGACAGCGAATTTCAGGCCGAATCAGATCGCCAAGCCGGGCTTTTTCCTGTGCCATCCACGTTCTCCTCCAATGCAGCGCATCGCATGACATGCGCCTTTTGGAGAGAAGTTCTAAGACTAAAATCCAATTTTGTATATATATGTATAGACAAGTTATGAAAAAGATGGTCCTATGCTGGGGAGACCACAAAAAATTGCTAAACATTCGACCCGGAACAAGTAGAAGTTCGGGCAACAATATTGTTTTGCCAAAGGTCCGCAGGGGAACATGATGCAGGTTTTATCGCTTTTCGACCTTCGCGGGCGTAAAGCGCTGGTTACCGGTGCGAGCCGGGGACTGGGACAGGCCATTGCCGAAGCGCTCGCCTCGGCTGGTGCCGACGTCGCCATTACAGCGCGCAAGTCCGACGATCTCTCCGACACGGCATCCCGTATCGCCGCTCATGGCCGCGCCTCGGCATCCCTTTCGCTCGATGTACGCGATGTCGCTGCCTGCGGTGCCGCTGTCGCGCAAGCGACCGATGCTCTCGGCGGCCTCGATATTCTCGTCAACAATGCAGGTTATGAAGAAATCCGTCCCTCGCTTGACGTCGACGAGGCGCTCTGGGATCGCATCATGGCAACCAATCTCAAAGGCGCATTCTTCTGCGCGCAGGCCGCTGCCCGCCATATGACCGACAGCGGAAAGGGTGGGGCGATCATCAATCTGTGCTCGCTAACCTCCTATGTCGGTGTGCCGACCGCCGCTCCCTATGGTTCTTCCAAATCCGGCCTCATGGGCATGACACACGCTCTGGCGACCGAATGGGCGCCTTCCGGCATTCGCGTCAACGGCATTGCGCCGGGCTATTTCCGCACGGCCATGACTGATGTGTTTTATGAAAACGACGACTGGCAGAAGGCGATGTTGGCCAAAATTCCGCAGGGGCGTTTCGGTGCCATGGAAGATGTTGCGGGCGCTGTGGTGTTTCTGGCAAGCGCCGCATCATCCTATGTCACGGGGCAGGTTATCCCGATTGACGGGGGCTACCTCGCATCTATCTGATGTTCTCAAGAAGAATATCAGCAGATAGCGAAATGACATTGAAATAACTTTATAAAGTGCCTTCCGGTGCTTGACTAAAATGGGAAGCTACGATGAATACAACCGAAACCGGAACTGGCCGTAACGTTTCCAACGGACCGGCTGCCGTATCGGTCAACAATGTCAGCATGATCTATAACGGCTTCCATGCCGTGCGTGCGGCATCTTTCGATCTCGCCAAGGGCCGTTTTCTGACCATTCTCGGGCCATCGGGTTCCGGCAAGACGACGCTTCTCCGGCTCATTGCCGGTTTCCAGAAACCCAGTATCGGCGAAATCTTCATCAACGATGAAGCTGTCAGCGCCGTGCCGCCGCACAAGCGCTCTATCGGCATGGTTTTCCAGAAGCTCGCGCTTTTCCCGCATATGACGGCGGCTGAAAACGTCGCCTTTCCGCTGAAAATGCGCCGTTTCGATGCGCGTTCGATCCCTGAGCGGGTGGAACGCTATCTCGACCTCGTTCGCCTCAACGGTCTTGGCGGACGGCGTGTGCACGAGCTTTCCGGCGGCCAGCAGCAGCGCGTCGCCATCGCGCGCGCTCTGGTTTTCGAACCGGACCTGCTTCTGCTCGACGAACCTCTGGCAGCGCTTGACCGCAAGCTGCGCGAGGAGATGCAGCTCGAATTCCGCCGTATCCAGCGGGAACTCGGCGTCACGACCATCAATGTCACCCATGACCAGCGCGAAGCGCTCGTCGTATCTGACGAAATCATCGTCATGGATGGCGGTGAAATCCAGCAGATGGCGCAGCCATCCGAGACCTATCGCAACCCTTCCAACGCCTTTGTGGCGAACTTCATCGGCGTCACCAATTTCATTTCCGGCAAGGCATCGTCGCTCGACGGCAATCTCGTGCATGTCGATGCCGGAATGCCTCTGGTAGGCATGGCAGGCGAGGGACGCGGACCGGTTGCCGCCAGCGCAAATGTCTCGTGCGCAATCCGTGCCGAACAGATCCGTATCGGCGGCAGCGCCGCAGCGCATTCAGAACTCGATACCGTGCTTGAAGGCATCGTTACCGATGCGATCTTTGAAGGCGAACGCATCGTCTATGAATTGCGGGTTCCTGCCTTGGGAGACGTGTTGATGCGCGTCTTCGATCACGACCCTATCGGCCATAGCCAGTTTGCAGAAGGTGAAACCGTGCATCTTGGCTGGAACGCCCGCGATCTCATCGTCTTTGCCGCATGAATTGAAACGTTACGGGGAAACTCCAGAGGAGAAACAAAATGAGCAATCTGAAGAAGCCTTTTCTGATACTCGACCGCCGCCGCTTCCTGCAGAGCGCAGGCGCTTTTGCCGCTGCAGTCGGCACGACATCGCTCGGCCTTTCGCGCGCTTTCGCTGAAGAACCGGCAAAGCCCAAGGAACTGATCGTTCGCGCCTGGGGCGGCAGTTGGGTGGAAGCGCTGAAAGCTGGCGTGTCCGATCCGTTTACCGCCAAGACCGGCATTTCCATCCGTCATGACCTGACGGAAGACAACGAAATCCAGCCGAAGCTCTGGGCTGCAGTCGCGCAGAAACGTGTTCCGCCGATCCACGTCAACTGGGATACGACCACCAATGCGACCAAATCAGCATTGCGCGGCGTGACGGAAGACCTGTCGGACCTGTCGAACCTCAAGAATACCACCGATCTTGCCAAGCCGGTTGGTCTCGACGGCTATCCGATCGTCAACACCTATGGCTATGTCTATGTGCTGGCCTATCGTCCGGAAGCCTTCCCGGATGGCCCGCCGAAGTCGTGGCACGCTCTGCTCGATCCGAAGTTCAAGGGCCGCATCGCGCTTTATAATGACGGTATCGGCTTCCACTTCCCGGCACAGGTTGCCGGTGGCGGCAAGCTGGAAGACATTCCGGGCAACATGCAGCCCGCATGGGATTTCATCACCAAGGTGAAGCAGCAGCAGCCGCTTCTTGGCGAAGACCCAGATTTCACCACCTGGTTCCAGAAGGGTGAAATCGATCTGGCTTGCACCATTTCCACCAATGCGCGCGAAGCCCAGAAGAACGGCGTCAAGATCGACTGGACCGTTCCGGAAGAGGGCGCGAAGTTCGACACAGACGGCCTTTGGATTCCAAAGGGCCTGCCGGAAAACGAGCTTTACTGGGCCAAGGAATATATCAATTTCGCCCTTACCAAGGATGCGCAGCAGGTCTGGCTCGACGGGCTTGGTCTGCCGGGCGTGGTTCCGGGCCTGACGCCGCCCGCAGACCTTGTGAACGATCCGGCCTATCCGACAAAGGACGAGGATTTCAAACACCTCATCCGCATCTCGGCAAAAGTGCAGGTGGAAAACGAGAGCGAATGGTTCTCGAAGTTCAAGGCCATCATGCAGGGCTGATCCAGCTACCATTATCGGAGCTGCCTTCAGATGTGGCTTCTGGGGCAGCTCCCAATCAGATAATCAGGAATTGAAACATGCGAGCGGCACGCACTGCCTATCCGGTTGTCTGGCGCATCATGGACGCGCTGGAAGCAATCGCAGCCTTTTTGTGGCCAGCGCGGTTCAATCGCGCCGTGCCCTATCTGATGCTGTTTCCGGCGATTGTTCTGGTCGGGCTGCTGGTGCTGGGCCTGATCCAGATTGGCGATACCAGTCTTCGCACGCTCGACACCTCCACATTCCTGATGTCGGATTATTACACGCTCGCCAATTACAAGCGCGCGCTGACGGAAAGCCTGTTCGCAACCGTGGCGTGGCGCAGCCTGTCCGGCTCGCTTGTCGTAACCGCGTTCACGCTCGTTCTGGCCTTTCCCTATGCCTATCTCATGGTGCGCACGCCATCGGCGGCATTGCGAAAATTCCTGCTGATCGCGCTGTTTCTACCGTTCTTCATCGGTCAGGTGGTACGCGCCTATGGCTGGCTCATCATTCTCGGCAATCAGGGCATGGTCAACGAGGCGCTCGGCCTTGTCGGCATCGCGCCGATGCGGTTGCTCTATAATTATCCAGCAGTCCTGTTCGGTCTCATTCAGTATATGCTGCCATTCGCCGTGCTGATGCTCGCACCCGCGCTGACCGCCATTCCCGAAGAAATGGAAGCGGCGGCAAGTTCGCTTGGTGCAAACTGGCTGCGGACCTTCGCCCACGTGGTTCTGCCCATGGCCCGTCCGGGCCTGATCGGTGCGGGACTGGTGGTGATGACGCTGTCGCTCACTGATTTTGCGGTACCGGCAATCTTAGGCGGCGGATCGCAGGATTTCATCGCCAATGCGATCTATGACCAGTTTTTCCGCACGTCCGATCAAGGGCTCGGCGCGACGCTGGCGCTGCTTCTGGTCGGCGTCGGTTCCATCCTCGTCGGGATCGTGTTCACGCTGTTCGGGGCAGGCACGCTTGCCATGGGGAGGGCGCGCAAATGACCTCGCCATTGTCGAAATCCATCGTCATCTGGACGTTTGTGATTGCCGTTCTCGTGCTTCTTTCCGCACCGACCATCGTTGTGCTTGGGGCGTCGTTCACGTCTGGCAACATGATTACCTTTCCGCCGGAAGGGTTTTCGCTCAAATGGTATCAGAAGATCGCCGGAACAAGCGACCTCTGGGATGCATTTCTGCGCTCGCTCTACGTCTCCTTCATCTGCACTATCGTCGCCATTCCGATTGGAACGCTCGCTGGCATAGCGATGGCGAAATATGCGGTGCGGTTCGAAAAGACGATCCAGATCTATCTGCTGCTGCCTTTCACCATTCCGCTGATCGGTTCCGGCATCGGTCTCATGCTGATCTTCGGCCACGCGGGAATTCTGGGCCAACTCTGGCCGGTGGGGATTGCGGCCTGCGTCATCAATCTGCCTTTCATGATCTGGGCCGTGACGGCAAGTGCCGCCAATCTCGATGCCGATCTGGAACTTGCCGCCGCCAATTGCGGGGCAGGGCCGATCTCGACCTTCTTCTTCGTCACGCTGCCGGTCGTCGTGCCGGGCGTCATCAGCGGCTCTCTTCTGATGTTCATTCTGGCGCTGAACGAATTTCTGGTCAGCCTGCTTCTGGTCGATGCGCGCATCGTGACGCTGCCGGTACAGATCTACAATTCGATCCGGTCCATCATCACGCCGGACCTTGCGGCGATCTCCGTCGTCTTCATCGCCTGTGCCGCTGCCGCCATCTTCCTGCTCGACCGGCTGGTCGGGCTCGACATCTTCCTCAAATCGAAATGACCGGTTGCGCCACCACCGCAACCAGCAAGGAGCCGATCATGTCCGATGTTTCTTTTCACGAACTGGCTAAACTGGACGACGCAGCGCGCGCCGAACTTCTCAAGCGCTCGGAAACCGACCTGTCCGGTTTTATTGAAAGGGTAAAGCCGATCATCGAGGCCGTTCGCACCGAAGGCGATGCGGCGCTTGTCCGCTTTGCGCGCGATCTCGACAAGGCTGAAGTCGATCCGGCCAATATCAAGGCCACGGAAGCCGAATTTGATGCCGCTTTCGACAAGGTGGAAAAAGATGTGATCGAGGCCATCCAGTTCGGCATCGACAATATCCGCCATTTCCATGAGGAGCAGAAGCCGGAGGCCATGTGGCTGAAGGAAATGCGTCCCGGCGCCTTTGCGGGCGACCGATTCACGCCAATTCGCTCCGTCGCGCTCTATATTCCGCGCGGCAAGGGGGCGTTTCCGTCTGTCACCATGATGACCGCGGTTCCGGCTGTAGTCGCTGGCGTGCCTGATCTTGCCATTGTCACTCCGCCCACGCCGGACGGTTCCGTCGATGCCGCAACACTCGTTGCAGCACGCCTTGCCGGTGTGGAAACCGTCTATAAGGTCGGTGGCGCACAGGCTGTTGCCGCCGTCGCCTATGGCACGGAAACGGTGAAACCGGCGCTCAAGATCGTCGGCCCCGGCAGCCCATGGGTGGTCGCAGCCAAGCGCCTGCTTGGCGGCGTCATCGATCCTGGCCTGCCTGCGGGCCCTTCGGAAGCTGTCATTTTCGCCGACGACACGGTGAAGGGCGGGCTTGCCGCGCTCGACCTCCTGATCGAGGCGGAACATGGCCCGGATTCGTCGGCATGGCTCGTCACGCACAGCCGCCGCGTCGCGGAAGAAGCGCTTGCCGCATTGCCGGATCATTGGGCGCGCATGACCGAACAGCGCGTCGGCTTCTCCAAAACCGTGCTTACCGGCAAATATGGCGGCATCGTCCTGACGTCTTCCGTAGAAGAGAGCTACAAGTTCATCAACGACTATGCGCCGGAACATCTAGAACTTCTTTCGACCGATCCGTTTGCGCATCTCGGCCACATCACCGAAGCTGCCGAAATCCTGATGGGGCCGCACACGCCGGTCGTCATCGGCAATTTCGGCCTTGGACCGAACGCCGTGCTGCCGACCAGCCGCTGGGCGCGCACCTATGGTCCGCTTTCGGTTACGGATTTCGTCAAGCGTTCGTCCATCGGCTATGTGACGGCATCCGCTTATCCGGAATTTGCAAAGCACGCTCGCACGCTGGCGCGTTATGAGGGTTTCTCCTCACACGAGAATGCCGTGTCGGAAATCCGCAAAGACTATCTCTGAGGAAGGTGCGTGCAATGAAGGCTGTTCGGCTTTATGCGGCGAAGGATTTGCGGGTCGAGACAATCGACCCGCCGACGCATCTGGAGCCGGGCTGGGTTCGGTTGAAGGTGTCGGCTGCAGGTATCTGCGGCTCCGATCTGCATAACTTCATGACCGGGCAGTGGATCAGCCGTTCGCCGTCGGTTGCGGGCCATGAATTTGCAGGCATCGTGACCGAAACCGGCGCTGACGTAACAGGATTCAAGCCCGGCGATACGGTGATTGCGGACTCCCGCTACTGGTGCGGCGCGTGCCCTTCCTGCAAAAGCGGCAGGCACAATGTCTGCGAAACGCTCGGTTTCATCGGCGAAGTCTGTGATGGCGGTTTTGCCGAGGAGACAGCACTTCCCGCACGGCTCCTCGTTCATTACGATCCGGCCATCAACCCGGTGGTCGCCGCTATGGGCGAACCGCTTTCGGTGGCGCTGCACGCTATCCGCAAGCAGCGCGTTCCATCCGGCGAAGCGGTTCTCGTTGTGGGCTGCGGGCCAATCGGCGGGCTTGCCGCGCTTCTTCTTTCGCGCTTGCATGATGGTCCGGTGCTGGTCTGCGACCGCAACGATCAGCGCGCCGGTCTCGTTTCGACCGTCACCGGTGCAATCAAGGTGTCCCTCGACAATGCCTCAATTGAAGCCGCACTCGATGGCAAACCGATCCGCTATGCCATAGATGCCACCGGCAATATCAGCGTCCTCAAGGCAACGCTCGACGTGCTTTCCGGCGGCGGCTCGCTGGCACTGGTCGGCATATCCCATGGCAAGATCGAGCTTGATCCGAACAGTCTGGTCGAGCGGGAAATCAGCCTGATCGGCTGCCATGCCTATCAGGCTGAACTGCATGAAATTGCAAAGCTTCTGCCCGATCTTGAGGCGCCGCTGCTGCAGCTTGTCGACCGGGAAATCTCGCTCGACGAGGTTCCGGACGCCTATGCCCGGCTGATAGCCGGTGAGGCGAACGGCTTGAAAACAATCATACTGACAGGGACGTGACCCATGGGCGCTGGCGACAAATCGGAACCCCATCATATCGCCGGCATCGAACTGCCCGAAACCGCCGGGCCGCTCTATGAAAAGGTCAAGGCGCAGGTGCTGGATAATATCCGCTCCGGTCGCTGGCCCGGCAATCACCGCCTGCCGTCTGAACATGAACTGGTGGATGCCCTCGGCATCTCCCGGATGACCGTAAACCGCGCGCTGCGAGAACTGACCGATCAGGGCATATTGAAGCGCATTCAGGGCGTCGGCACTTTCGTTGCCCCTCCAAAGCCGGAAACGACGCTGATCGAAGTCGTCAACATCGCCAATGAAATCAAGGCGCGCGGCGGGCAACATCGTGCCGAAGTCGTCACCCTCGACGTCATCGAACCAACGCCCGAATTGCTCAACGCGTTCGAAATGCAAAGGAGCATTTCAGTCGCTCACTCGCTGATCGTGCACTTGGAAAACAACGTGCCGGTGCAGCTCGAGGAGCGTTTCGTCAATACAAACCTCGTGCAGCATTATGAGCTGCAGGATTTTCGGGCGATCACGACCTACGACTACCTTCAGAAAAGCACCCCGATGACCGAGGTTGAGCAGGTCATTTCAGCAATCACTCCTGACGCTGAAATAGCCCGTCTGCTGCGTCTCGACGATGGGGCTGCCTGTGTGCTTCTGGATCGCCGGACATGGACGGGCGAGACGGTAGCGACTGTCAACAAGCTGATCTACGCCGGTAACCGCTATCGTCTCGGCAGCCGCTATAAGCCTGAAATATATAGATAAATTAACTCTCCGCTTCGCGATCACATTTATCTGATCCGGTGTTTTTCACCGGCTGTGTTGACATTTATCGATTCTCGTAACATCTATTGTTACATGAAAAGAGACAGCAAATTATCGGGCGTTCTGCACGTCCTCCTTCACATGGCGGAACACAAAGGGCCGGTCACGTCGGAGGTCCTCGCCAAGGCCATGACCACCAATCCGGTCGTCGTGAGACGTGTCATGGGCGGTCTGCGCGAGCAGGGCTACGTTCGCTCGGAAAAGGGACACGGTGGCGGTTGGGAAATCGCCTGCGACCTTAACAAGGTTACCTTGCGTGACATTTATGAAGCCATCGGGGAGCCAGCGCTTCTGGCTATGGGCAACCGCACGGAAATGCCGGGCTGTCTTGTGGAGCAGGCGGTCAATGCTTCGCTCAGCAAGGCATTTAACGACGCCGAAAACCTGCTTCTGGAGCGTTTTGGCGAGGTCACGCTGGCCATGTTGAGCGCGGATTTTCATCAGCGCGCGCTGGAGCGCGGCGTAACATTCGATCTGGAGACCAGTCATGCATCATGATGCAATCATTATCGGCGGCAGCTTCGCAGGCTTGTCTGCTGCAACCTATCTGGCACGCGGCAGACGATCTGTCCGGGTGATCGACGCCGGAAAACCACGCAACCGGTTCGCAGAACATTCGCATGGTTTCTTTGCGCAGGACGGAAGCAATCCGCTGTCCATGCTGGAAACGGCAAAGGCACAGGTCGAAGCCTATCCGACTGTGACCTTCACCCAAGGGAAAGCCGTTTCCGGTAGCGGCGAAATCGACAATTTCGCGATCGAACTCGATAGCGGCGAGACCGTTGAGGGGCGCAGACTGATCCTTGCTTTCGGCATATCGGACGAACTGCCGGATATTCCGGGCCTCGCGCAGCGATGGGGCAATTCCGTCATTCATTGCCCTTATTGTCACGGCTATGAATTCAGCGACCGCCAGCTCGGCGTTCTCAATCTGTCGCCCATGTCGGTCCATCAGGCCATGCTGATCTCTGAATGGGGCCCGACAACCTTCTTTATCGATAACGGACTGGAGCCGGATGCAGAGGCACTCGCAGAACTGGAACGGCGCGGCGTGAAGATCGAACACAGCCGGGTCAGTGCATTGCGCGGCGAGGGTAGCGAACTTTCGGAGATCGAACTTGAAGACGGGCGATTGGTTCCTGCTAGCGCGCTATACATTGGGCCATGCAATCGCCTGAACAGTCAGATTGCCGACACGTTCGGCTGCGCAATGGATGAACTGCCGCTCGGCAGAACGATACAGACAGACGGGCTGAAAACGACAACGGTTCCCGGAATTTTCGCAGCCGGTGATATCACTCGCGGTGCGCACAGTGTCGCGTGGTCGGTGGCTGATGGGGTGACGGCGGGAACTGCGGCGCATCGATCCTTGGTGTTTTAGCCTCCCAATTTGTTGCATTCCGGCTACATTGGCGCTCCCGTCTGCGGTCGTCATATATCAGCCTCTTGCTTACGCGCTCCAGTCCTGCAAATTCAGCGTTCGTGGCCCTTCCCGCAGCGGGGATTCCTGGGCCGGATCGAGGAATTCATGGACACCGGGTCAGTTAGTTCAAGACCGCTCGCAGGCATTGCGCTTGCCTGCGGCGGTTACGCCTGTTTTGCCCTTCAGGATGCCATGGTAAAATGGCTTGTAGCGACCTATCAGGTGCCGCAGATATTGTTCATGCGCAGTCTGGTGATCGTGCTCATTACCGGCGTGTTGATACGTTATCGCCGTCATCCATCAATTTTCCGAAGCCCTTATCGCAACACCGTCGTTCTGCGTGCCGCGCTTATGCTTGGCGCGTGGCTGCTGTTCTATAATGCTGCTCGCCATCTCGAGCTGGCAGAACTGACCACGCTTTATTTCTCCGCGCCGATCATGGTCATGTTCCTGTCGATCCTCGTCCTCAAGGAGAAGATCGGACCGGGGAGGTGGATCGCATGTGCCATCGGTTTTATCGGCGTAACGGTTGCGGCCAATCCGACCCATTCGCCTAATCTCATTCCCGCTGCCATGTGCATCGTTGCGGGTTTCTGCTGGGCATGGAGCACGATCCTGATCCGGCTTGTCAGCCGCAGCGAAACCACGATGACGCAGATGTATGCGACCAGCCTGTTGTTCGGTCTTGCCTGTGCACTGTCCTTTCCGTGGACATGGCAGGACCCCGATCTCTCCGGCTGGCTTCTGATGATCTGTCTTGGGCTTGTATCGACGCTCGGCCAGTTCCTTCTTTATGAAGGATTTCGCCACGCACCCGCCTCGGCATTGGCGCCGGTGGAATATAGCGGGCTGATCTGGGCCTTTATCTACGGCTATCTCATATGGGCGGAAGTTCCGGCAGCAAATGTGTTTGCCGGTGCATTCCTGATCGTGCTGGCAAGCTTGCTGCTCATCGCGTGGGAGCAGCGACAGGCAAACCTGCGCAAGCGCCGCGCCCCCTGTTGAGACGCGGCAGTATCGCTATTGCAAATGCTAGACCGCTTCTGCGGTATGCCCGAGTGGCAGCGGGAACAGTCTGTCATATGCGATGTTGAACACGAACGCATAGACCAGATAGAAGACGACAATCGCTATATCCATCACGAGGGCGGTCATCAGCGAAATTCCCAGATACCAGGCGATGAACGGGATCAGAAGCACGATCAACCCGGCTTCGAAAAAGATCGCGTGAAGAACCCGGACGGCCATGCTCTTGTTGACGCTGCCGGTGAAGCGCAGCATCGCCTTGTCAAAGCCCAGATTGAACAGAAAATTCCACACGGTTGCGGTGGTTGCCGAAACAATGCCGATAACGCCCATCTCTGCTGCAGGCTTGTCCAGAATGAAGGCGGAACCGGGTATGAAGATCGCCAGTCCGATGATTTCGAACATCGTTGCGTGGCGGACACGGTCCATAAAACTGCGCATTTCCTTTAATCCCTATTGTTAATGCGCGTGCTTCTATCCTATTCTAACAATAATAAAAGTTAGATAGTATCTGGATTTCAGATAGATGAGCATTGAACTGGAGCAACTCGAAGCCTTTGTGGCCTCAGTGGATCATGGCTCGTTCTCCGCTGCCGCGCGATATCTGCACAAGGCGCAGTCTGCCGTGAGCGTGCTGGTTTCCTCACTGGAAGACGATCTCGACGTCAAGCTGTTCAGCCGGGCATCCCGCAATCCGGTGCTGACGGAGGCGGGAGCGAGGCTGTTGCCGGAAGCGCGGCTGCTGCTTGCAAGACGGGAGCATCTGATTTCCGTCGCCAGAAACTTTGGCGATCATGTAGAAAGCCGTCTCGTGGTTGCAATCGACGAGCTTTACCCCGAACCGGCCATCGCGATATTGTTTGCAGCCTTTGCGCAGGAGTTTCCACATGTCGAGCTTGAGCTGACCTTTCCGCCGTCAACCGCGATAAGCGGGCTTGTGCTGGAAGGCAAGGCGGACCTCGGCGTCATGTGGCGTGCCGAGCAGATGCCGGATGAGCTTGGCTTCCATACGATCGGCTGGGTGCCTCTGGTGCTGGTCTGCGGGCGCGAGCATCCGCTGGCGCATACTGCGGTCAGTTGGGAAGATTTGAGGTCGTTTCGCCAGATCATGGCCCGAAAACACAGCGACACCGCAGAAAGCCGCCGTCTGCGGGTCGGCGCCGAGGTCTGGTGGGTCGAAAGCCACTGGGTCATCCTGCAAATCCTCACGCGAGGGATTGGCTGGGCGTTCATTCCAGAACATATCTTGAAGGATTCTCCGCTGGCGCCGGAGCTTGTCATTCCCAAACTGCAGTTTGATGAAGGTGCGCATCCGGTCGCGCTGGAGCTGATCTGGAACAAGCGGCGACGGCAGGGGCCAGCCGCACAATGGCTGCAGGAGCGCTTTGCAAAAAGCCGCTTTTGAGTGCCCAGTCTGCAGCTTGCAAAGGGCAGGGAATGACCCTGCCCAAAGCCGATTATACCTTTGCAGCTTCCACGAAGCGCGGATCGAAGGTCTGCGCAAACGAGATATCCGCACTTGCCAGTTCCGGATCGAGTGCCTTGAGCATTTCGAACAGGCTCTTGAAGCCGTCTTCTGCAATCAGGCCCTTTTCGGAATACATGGCGCGGGACTTCTCGAAACCGGTCTTGTACAGCTCGCGGTCGCCGAGCAGATATTCTTCCGGCACGGCATCTGCCACTTCATCGGCAGAAGCCTTGTGAATCCAGTTCAGCGACTTGACGAAAGCATTGACGACCCGCTGCGTGGTAACCGGATTTGCATCGATGAAGCTCTGCTGCACGTAGACGGTCGCGGCTGGGTTGGTGCCACCGAAAAGCTGGCGCGTGCCTTCTTCGGTGCGCGTATCCAGAAGCAACGTGATGTCGCCATCCACTTCCAGTCGCGTGATGACCGGATCGAGATGGACGAGGGCGGCGATTTCGCCCTTCTTGATTGCTGCGACAGCACTTGCACCACCGCCGACACCGATAATCGAAGCGGCATCTTCGGGAAGGCCGTTCTTGATGAGCGCATATTGCAGCAACAGCGATGTCGAAGAGCCGGGCGCCGTGACGCCGACATTCTGGCCCTTCAGATCGGCAATCGTCTTGATTTCACCGGCAAGGTCCTTGCGCACGCCGATACAGATGCCCGGAAAGCGGCCAAGCTCGCAGACAGCCTTGATATCCTGCCCCTTGTTCTGCATGCGAATGGTGTGTTCGTATGCGCCGGTCACCACATCGACAGAACCACCGATCAGCGCCTGCAAGGACTTTGCGCCGCCACCGAAATCATTGATGGTCGCCTTGATGCCTTCTTCCTCGAAGAAGCCCTTGCGCTCGGCAATAGTGAGCGGAAGGTAATAGAAGAGCGGTTTGCCACCGACACCGAACATCAGCTCCGGCTTTTCCGGCGTTGCGGATGCATCCTGCGCATAGGCGGGAAGGCGCGAGGCGATGCCTGCAAGCCCGAAGGCGGCGGCGCCCAGCAATATATCTCTACGCGTTGTCGTCATGGTTTCCTCCTTGAATCTTTTTAACCGTTGTGACCTGCAGCTTTCGGACGCCAGACAAGCAGACGCGCTTCAACGATGGATACGCCCCAGTCGATGACCAGCACGAATGCCGTCAGCACCAGCATTCCGGCAAAGACGCCGGTGACGTCGAACACGCCTTCCGCCTGATGGATCAGGTAGCCGAGGCCCGCCGACGAACCGAGATATTCGCCGACCACCGCACCGACGACGGCAAAGCCGACGGCCGTGTGCAGGCTTGAGAACATCCACGACAGCGCAGATGGCAGATAGACGTTGCGCAGGAGCTGACGCTCGTTCATGCCGAGCATACGCGCATTGGCGAGTACTGTCTGGTTCACTTCCTTCACGCCCTGATAGACGTTGAAGAAGACGATGAAGAAAACCAGCGAAACGCCAAGCGCCACCTTCGACCAGATGCCGAGGCCGAGCCACAAAGCGAAGATCGGCGCCAGAACGACACGCGGCAGAGAATTGGCCGCCTTCACATAAGGGTCGAAGATCGCGGCAAGCAGGGGCTTGCGTGCAAACCAGAACCCGATCAGCACGCCACCAATTGCGCCGATGGCAAAAGCCAGCATGGCTTCAAGCAGCGTGATGCCGAGGTGATACCAGATCGTTCCATCCATGAACCATTTATAGATGCGTAGAGCGACATCGCCCGGTGTCGCAAAGAAGAACTTCGCCTTGGCCGGATTACCCAGCAAATTGGTAGCGGTGAAGAGGTGCCAGACCAGAATAACGACGACAGCCACGCTGAGCTGCGCCAGAAACAGCATAGGCTTTTTCATTTCTTTTCCCCACTCGTCTGCTGATAGCCCTTGAGAACCTCTTCCTTGAGTGCACTCCATATTTCGCGATGAATTTCGTGAAACTGATCGTCGAGACGAATTTCGGAAATCTCGCGCGGACGGGCGAGGGGGATCTTATATTCCGCCATGATGCGGGCACGCGGTCCGGCGGACATGATGACGACGCGATCCGCCAGCGCGATGGCCTCTTCCAGATCGTGGGTCACGAACATGACAGCCTTCTTGTCCTGCGACCAGAGGTCGAGCAGGAGGTCGCCCATGATGATGCGGGTTTGCGCATCGAGGGGGCCGAACGGTTCATCCATCAGCAGATATTTCGGATTGCGGATCAGTACCTGTGCAAGGCCGACACGTTTGCGCTGTCCACCAGAAAGCATATGCGGATAACGATCGCCAAAACTTGCAAGACCGACGCGGCCAAGCCATTCACGGGCCTGCTCGCGTGCCCGCGCTTTTGGCATGCCTGCAATCTCCAGCCCAATGGAAACATTATCCAGCACGGTCTTCCATGGCATGAGCGCATCCTGCTGGAAGAGGTAGCCTGCCTTGCGATTGAGACCTTGTAACTGCTGGCCGTTTATTTCGACGGTGCCACCGGCCGGCACAAGAAGCCCGGCAACAGCATTGAGCAATGTGGATTTTCCGCAACCCGTCGGACCGACAATCGCAACGAATTCGTTTTCAGCAACTTCAAGATTGCTTTCGGCAACGGCGTCGAAACGACCACCGTCGGCCAGCTTGAACGAAATCTGCACATCCTTGAGCGCGATTACTGCCTTGCCTGTTTCCTTCGGCTGAATACGGCTTGGTTCGGCGTTCATCGCTCGTCACATCCGGTAAACTGACGATGTGCTTTGCCATAACGGCTCATATATCCGCTCCTTTTCGGGTAGCGCCTCATAAACGGGGGAACAGACAAGATGCATAAACTTGTCCGTCATAAGTGAGGCGCAAAAATTTGCGATAGAGTCCCTTCGTATAACGTCCCGGCAACAACATGCAACGAAAAGCGGACAACGCATTTCATTCTATCGACAAAAATATGTCTATACGAAATATTGTTGCAATCAGCCGCGCCAGGTCAGGAAGCGCTTCTCGATCTGCCCGATGACGAAATTGACGATCAGCCCCATCACCGACAGGATCGTGACCCCGGCAAACAGCTTTTCAAGGTCGTAAAGCGATCCCGCCTCAAGAATATAAGAGCCGATGCCGAACTGTGCGCCCAGCATTTCCGCTGCGACCAGCAGGATGATGGCGATGGAGATCGACACCCGCAATCCCGACAGGATCGCAGGAAAGGCTCCCGGCAGGATGATCTTGCGCACGATCGACCACCATTCGAGGCCAAAACTTTGTCCCATGCGCACGAGGGAACGGTCCACATTATCCACCGCGCCGTACGTGGCGACGACGGTGGGCGTAAAGGTACCGAAAGCGATGAGCATATATTTCGACATTTCGTCGATCCCGAACCAGATCACGAAGAGTGGTAGGAGTGCGATCTTCGGGATCGGGAAGAGGGCAGCCACAAGCGGCACCAGACCGGCCCGCACATAGCTGAACAGGCCAATCATGACTCCCAAACTGACACCGACCGCGATGCCAAGGCTGGCACCGACGACAAGTCGCCGCAGCGACGGCAGCAGATGCTGCCACAGAAGGCCGGTCTGCCAGAGCTGGACGAAGGTTTCGAGTACAGCGGAGGGGCGCGGCAATGTCAGATTGGATATGAAGCCGCTGCGGGTTCCAACTTCTGCCAGCGCAAGCAGTGCAACAAACAGGATCAAGGCTATATGACGCACCGGCTGGGGTGCGAAGCCGCCGCCCCGGAAAGGGACCGGGCGAACATTCTGGCCGGACGGTTTCACTTCTGCAACCTCAACCATTGATCAACTCCTGATCCGCGGCCTGCGCTTCAGCTCGCATCAGCTCCCAAAGCTGCTTCTGCTTTTCTTCCAGAACGGGATCGCCAAGATGACGCTCGGAAAGAGGAATATCGATATCGACAATCTCCCTGATCCGCCCCGGCCTTCGCGATAGGACCACGACCCGATGGCCGAGCCGCACGGCCTCGTTGAGATTGTGCGTGACATAGACAGATGTGAATGGTTGGCGCGTCCACAGCGCAATCAGATCATCCATCAGCAATTCCCGTGTCTGGCTATCGAGCGCCGACAAGGGTTCATCCATCAGCATGACGGCAGGGCGCACCGACAAGGCGCGTGCAATCGCCACGCGCTGGCGCATGCCGCCGGACAGTTGTTTCGGCAAAGCCTGACGGAAATCCGAGAGCCGGGTCCGTTCCAGAACATTGGTGACGATCCTGTCCATTTCGGCCCGGCCAAGACCGTGATCCTCCAGCACCAGCTTGATATTTCCTTCCACAGTGCGCCATGGCAGCAGCGCAAAATGCTGGAAAACATAGGTGAGGGGGTTAAGCGAGTCCTTCGGCGGCGAGCCGATCTGCAGCACTTCGCCTGATGATGGCCTTTCGAGGCCACCAAGAAAACGCAGGAGCGTGGACTTTCCGCAGCCCGAAGGGCCGATCAGGCAGATAATCTGTCCTTGCGGGATGATGAGCGAGATATCGTTCAGAACTTCGACCGGACCATAAAAATGGCTGATATTTTTTAGTTGCAGATCCATTTCAACTCCAGTCGGAAAGTCCACCCTCCGACAATAGTATCCCGGTTTGAGATGTCCGTTGTCGGATTTAGTGCCCGGCAAAACCGCCGGACACTGAATGCTCAGTCTCAGATTGTCTTGACGTAGGATGTGTCGAACAGCTTTTCCTGCGTGACATCTTCCTTGACCATGCCTTCGGATCGGAACCAATCCAGTTGCTCCACACAACTGTTGAGCGACAGGGCCAATCCCTTGTTGATGCGCATTGCGCCATCAATCAGGTTTCGTTTTGCAGTTTCGAACGGACTGTCGCTTTCGACATATTTGTGCACGATCTTTGCAATGTCATCGCGCGCCGCATCGTCTGTAGTGTTGTCAACGAAGGCCGCATTATAATCGTCGATTGCCTTGGAATAGGCTTTGACGAAGGCTTCCGTCATGGCGCGCTCGTCGCTCGCATTCTTGGTGGAAGTGAAGGCCGTCGTGACCTGATAATCCGGCGCATAATCAGAGACGAGACCGATCTGTTTGGCAGCGCCTTCGCGAATAAGTTTCTTGGCGATATTGGGCTGGATCGCCCAGGAGTCGATCTGTCCTGTTGACAGAGCGCCGACAAGGGCGCCGAGCTTTTGAAGCGGACGTAACTGGATCTCGGAAAGCGGAATATTGTTGGCCTTGGCGATCTTGTGCGCCATGAAATGAAAGGACGATCCAGCCGTGGTGATGCCAAAACTGTGTCCTGCCAGTTTGGACGGTTCGGTCAGCCCGGCTTCATAGGCCTTGTTGGAGGCCAGGATGACATTGCCGGTAATGCCTTTTTCTTCCGCAAGCGCGCCACCGATTACCTTGATTGCGCCCTTGTCCGCCAGACTGATCAGACCCCCACTCATCGCAGTCACACCGAAATCGGCATCGCCGGATGCGATGGCAACAGCCATAGGCTGGGCGGCTTCGAAAAATTTCAGCTCGATATCGAGACCGGCATCTTTGAAATAACCACGCTCATAAGCGATGTAACTCGGCGCGTGGCTCGCCAGATGAAGAACAGCCAGATTTCGTGTCGCAGCGCGGGCAGGGGAGCCGAAAGCGGTGCTGATGCTCAACGCACCAAGTCCCATCAATGTCTGACGGCGTGTCAGGGTGAAATCCATTCTGGCTCTCCTCCGATGCGGGTATCGGCCGGACGCAACAAATGTCCTGTAACGCCGGGCAAACAAAATTTCATTACGTCTCTGCCATGGAAAAATATGGAAGATTGCTTTCGCATAAAGCCACGTGGCAAGATTTTCAATACGATTAGAGCATAATCCGCGCGGAGTGGAACGAGGTTCACTGAGATTTGCGCGGCCAGCATAGAGCCTGCGGCTGTCTCCGGCCAAGGTTTAGCCGCTGATGTTGCTCGCAAAGAAATCGAGCAGACTTTGCGGCGCATTCTCTCCGAATAATACCTGCATGATCTCGTTTGCATCCACAGCCGCAGCGGCGCTGCGCACAAAGAGTTCCCGTTCATATCCGGCAAATGCGGTCTCTATATCTTCGATGTTGGCCGCGATTGCCTTTCCAAGTGCCGCACCGTCATAGAGCGCGAGATTGGCGCCTTCGCCTGAAGGGATCATCAGATGCGCCGCATCACCCACGAGCGTCACGCCGGGTACGCGGTCCCAACGATGCTCGACAGGCAACGTATACAACATTCGCAGCACCGGCATTGTATCGGCATTTGTGATCAGGCTCGTCAACTCCGGAGCCCAATCATCGAATTCTCCGGCGATCGCGGCACAAGCCGCTTTCCTGTCAGAGAAGTCGACGCGATCGAACCACGCTTCCGGTCGTTTCAGTGCTATATAGGCATGCAGTATTCCGTGAGGCTCGCGGTGGGCCTGAATCCCCTTGCCTGGCGCGACCGCAAACAGGGAGCCGCCACCGACAGCCGCGGCTGTCTTCTTGTGGGAGGTGTCGACTCCGTAAAGATAGGTCTCGATGAACGAGATCCCGGAGTAGGCGGGTTTGGTATCCGAAATAAGGGGGCGAACTTTCGACCATGCTCCGTCCGCGCCTACAAGAAGTTCGGTAACCTGCGTCGAACCGCTGGCGAAATTCACCAGAAACTTCCCGCTGCCCAGCGACGAGACCGACTTCACCTTGTGTCCCCAGCGGATTGTGCCCGGCGGAAGTGACTCAATCAGGATACGACGAAGCTCGCCTCTTTGCACTTCCGGACGGCCGCCTGTGCCATCATCCGGGTGATCAAAGAGGACATTCCCATGCTTGTCCAACACCCGGCTCTGCTGTCCGCCGGGGTAAACGAGATTGGAGAATTCCTCGAATAAACCTGCATCCTTGAGTGCGCGCTGTCCGTTTTCCGCATGGATATCCAGCATCCCGCCCTGAGCGCGCGCGTCCGCCGAAGCGTCCGCTTCGTAGATTGCCGATGCGATGCCGTGGACGTGGAGCACGCGGGCGAGCATGAGCCCACCAAGACCGGCGCCGATGATCGTGACTGGCTTATTCATTCTCTTGCCTTGCATCAATGGAATATCATTCCATAGTTGGAATGTTGTTCCATATATGTCAAGATATTCCCATGAGAAAAAAGAGCGACAGTCGCCAAAGACGAGAGCAATCCCTGACGCGGGAGCAAATCATTAACGCATCGATCCAACTCTTGGACGATGGCGGGGAGGCGGGGCTGACGTTCAAAGCCTTGTCCAAGGTGCTTGCCACTGGCCCTGGCGCGATTTACTGGCACGTAGCCAACAAGAGTGATCTTTTGACTGCGGCGTGCGATGCTATCGTTTGTCGAACGTTGAGCACAACGCCTGTAGAAGCTTCTCCCGAGGCAGCAATACGCGCTGCCGCGCTTGAGCTGTTCGAGGCGATCGATGCCCATCCGTGGATCGGTGCGGCGCTGACCTATGCGCCTGGTCAATTACCGATGGTGCGGATTTTCGAGACCATCGGCCAACAGGTTCGTGCTTTGGGCGTTCCGGAGAGCGAAGCCTGGATGGCGGCGTCTGCCTTGCTGAATTACATTCTGGGTGTCGCCGGGCAAAATGCTGCCAACGCGATGCTTGCCAAGGTGCATGGCCTGGAGCGTTCCGGTTTCCTTGAGGACGTGTCTGTGAGCTGGTCAAAACTTGATCCGGAGCAATATCCGTTCACTCGCAGCATGGCCATCCGGTTGCGCGCCCACGATGACCGGAAAGATTTTCTTGCTGGCATAGATTTCCTGGTCAGCGGCATTTCCGCTGCGGCTTCCCGATGAAGGGGCTGCTCAAGTTTGAACCCACCATGGACCCATATAAATCACATAATATGTATTATGGAACTTAAACGTATCGACGAGCAAAAGGATGTATATTACAAGGCCTTGCCGCCCGTCGGATCAGGTCTTTGTATCTCCAATGAGAGCGCCTTAGTTTATCCGCATCTGGCTGGAGTGATCGAACAAATGCATGCGGTGGGAGGAAATATTCAGCTCCACTTTGTCGCCTGCCGCGTAACGCGTCTCTCCTTCAACGGTCGCCATCAGCTTTTCTTCGCCCACTTCAAGAACGATATGTGTCTGAGCGCCCGTCGGCTCAACCAGCCGAACTCTGGCCGGCAAACCGCCATTCGATCCAATCTGCAGGTGTTCAGGTCGCATCCCCAGTATTATTTTCTGCCCGGCCTGCAATGCGCCTTCAGGCAATGGAAGCACGGCGTCACCGATACGGGCGCCGCTTCCTGAACCATCTCGCTCAATCGAAGCTTCGAGAAAATTCATTGAAGGTGAGCCGATAAATCCGGCAACAAAAACATTTGCCGGGCGCGTGTAAAGCTCCATCGGCGTCCCTTGCTGTTCGATCCTTCCCTTGTTCAGAACGACAACCCGGTCGGCCAATGTCATCGCCTCTATCTGGTCGTGTGTCACATAAATCGATGTCGTGCGTACTTTCTGATGCAATTCCTTGATCTCGGCTCGCATCAGGACACGCAGTTTTGCATCCAAATTGGATAGAGGTTCATCGAACAGAAAAACTGAAGGTTTGCGTACGACGGCACGTCCCATCGCAACACGCTGGCGCTGTCCACCCGAAAGCTGGTGCGGCTTGCGATCCAGGAGATCGGTAAGGTCGAGCATTCGAGCAGCGTCGGCCACACGTTCCTTTATTTCGGCTTTCGGGCGACCTGCGAGTTGAAGATTAAACGCAATGTTGTCGAAAACCGTCATATGTGGGTAGAGGGCGTAGTTTTGAAAAACCATCGCGACATCCCGATCACTCGGGTTGGCACGATTGACATTTCTTTCGCCGATCAACAAGTCACCTGCGGTAATCTGTTCAAGCCCCGCGATCATTCTGAGCAGCGTGGACTTGCCGCAGCCGGACGGCCCGACAAGCGCCACAAACTCCTCATCTGCAATCGTTAGATCAACGTTCGGGATGACCTCCACATTGCCATAGCATTTGCGGATTGAATGAAGCTCGACCGAAGCCATTTGCTCAACCTTTCTGCCCTGATGCTGTCCGATTTTGCCGCCCCGCCACCAGAACGGCCAGATCCGGGCGATCCGTGGTCAATTGACCTATCGGCTTGGACATCCAGTATTCCAGTTCGGTTTCGGTGTTGGGAACCCAGCACCCCAGCCTCGCCGTTCCCACTTCTGCAACGCACTGCTCCAACACGTTTTCCAGCAGACTTTTCTCAAATGCCAGTATCGTGGCTGTGTCTATGCCTCGCTTGAGCACCTTGTCGAAGCCGCCGAAGAATTCGGCCGAACGGCGATCTATCGACATGAGCAATTGCTGTTGGGGAAACCGACGATGAATATCTTCCAGAACTTCCGGAACAAAACAGGTGAGAAAGACGCGATCGATCATGCCGCGTTCTTCAGCAAGCGCGATGATTTTCTCCGGCAGATCGGGATAAGGCACGCCCCGCCCGTCGATTTTAATCTCCAGCTCCAGCTCCAGTCGGGTCGGTGCAAAAATATCCAGCACCGCTGCAAGAGTTGGAATCGTCTCTCCACGGCTATCGTTCAGAACAATCTGTGCGAGCGCTTCTGCACTTTGAGCCTGAACAGGCCCTCGCCCGTTCGTCGTCCGGTCGAGCAAAGGGTCATGGATCACAACCGGAACCCCGTCTGAACTCAAGTGGACATCCAGTTCTACGGCATCCACATCGAGAGCCAGCAGATTACGGAAGCCGGCAAGGCTGTTCTCAGCCCACAAATTTCGACCGCCACGATGGCCGATGATCTTAACCATTTGAATTTCTCCGGGTTTATTATTTTCCGCTGTCGACAAGGCCTTTGACGAACCACCGCTGCATAACAAGGATTACAAGTACAGGTGGCAGCATGGTCCAGAGGGAAGCGTTCATAAGAAGATGCCATGTTGGCAGTCCGTCGGACTGCGGCATAACCTGTTTCAGACCGACCACCGCCGTCGCCATGCTAGGGTCCGTCGTCATGAGCAACGGCCAGAGATACTGGTTCCAGCCCATGAGGAACAGGATGATCGACAATGCCACAATATTTGACCGCGACAATGGCAGTAGAATTCGAAAGAAGAACTGCATCGGCTTGGCGCCATCGATGCGGGCCGCCTCGCACAGATCGTCCGGAATTGTCAGGAAGAATTGCCGAAACAGGAATGTGGCGGTTGCCGATGCGATGATCGGAAGGATGAGACCCGGATAGGTGTTGACCATATTCCAGTTCAACTCGACCGCTATGCCGAGCCAGCCGAAAAGAATGTTCAACGGCAGCGCCATGTTGGCAGCAGATTCATAGGTCGGAACAATACGGACCTCGATCGGCAGCATCATCGATATGAATATCAGCCAGAAAGCGGTCATCCGGAAAGGAAACCGAAAGTAGGTCACGGCAAATGCTGCAAGCAGGGACAGAACCATTTTGCCGATAGTGATTCCGAGCGCCACGATAAATGTATTCACCAGAAGCTGGCCAAAATTGATCGTGTTCAAAACTTCGCGCGAGTTGACGAAGAACTGATCGCCGGGAAGCCAGCTCAACGGAACTTTGAGCACATCCTGCTGGCTCAAAGAACTCGTGACCAGGACAAAGTACAGCGGGAGACAAACCAGGACGATCCCAAGTATCAGAATCGCATGGCAAACCGCATCGAGGATTGGAGTGCGCTCATTCATAACTCAAACCGCATAGTTGACGCGCCGCTCGACCAGTCGAAACTGGGCAAAAGTGAGGGCGAGAGCGAGGATCATGAGAATGACGGATTGAGCGGCTGACGACCCCATATCCAGATTGACGAAGCCATCCTGGTAGACCTTGTAAACAAGGATCGAGGTCGCGCCCGCAGGTCCGCCGCGCGTCGTTGCGTCGATGATGGCAAAGGTGTCGAACAGGCCATAAACGAAATTGATGACGACCAGAAAGAACAGCGTAGGCGCAATCATTGGCAGCGAGATGCGCTGGAACCGCCGCAACGGGCCGGCACCATCGATGGCGGCGGACTCCAGAATCGAACGCGGCACAGCCAGGAGAGCTGCAGCGAGAAAGATATAATTGTAGCAGATGTGCTTCCACGAAGCGGCTAGCACAATGAGGATCATTGCATCCGTCGAATTCTTGGTCGGGTCCCAGCCGATCCCCATCATATGCATCATCTGGGAGATCGGGCCGACACGCGTATTGAAGAGAAACGCCAGCATGATCCCAGCGACAGCGGGAGCAATGGCGTAGGGAAGCAATAGTATTGTGCGATATGTTCCACGTGCTCGGATGATATGGTTTGTAGCAAAGGCAAACAGGAGAGCAACCGATAGCGTTATGGCATTTTGCCAAAGCGTAAACCACAGCGTCAGCTTGGCCGATGCCCAGTAGGGCGCGCTTGCAAACAACGCAGTGAAATTGGCAAATCCCACCCATTGCACAGACCCGCCGAATGGATCGTTCAACTGAAACGCCTGAATAAGTGCGCGAAACGACGGAATAAAGAAAAAGAACAGCAAGACCAGCAACTGAGGCAAAAGAAGCAGGATTGGTGTTCTCAACTCCTGGAAATGCGCGCGCTTCAACCCGCTTTCCTTCCGCTCCGCAAGGGAGCGGAAGCGCACAGCACGTCCACGTAGGGAAATCATCGCATCACTTTCCAGCGTTCAGCTTTTCGAAGCGGCGGAGCACTTCGTTACCGCGGGCGACGGCGGAATCCAGAGCTTCCTGGGTCGTCTTCTGACCCAATGCTGCGGCCATCACTTCTTCCATGATCAGAACATTCGCCTGATTGGAATTGCCGAAACGGAATCCCATCGAATTGTCCGAATTCGGTTTCCGCATGAGTTGTTCGATGGCAATCGCGCGGGTCGGGTGTTGCTCGAAATAGCCTTCCTTTTTCAACGCGTCATAAGCCGTGGTTGTAACGGGAACATAGCCGGTATTCTTGCTCCACCAGACCTGTGTCTCTGGTTTGGCCAGAAAATCGAAGAAAGCGGCAGCGCCTTTATATTCGTCTTCGGAATGGCCTTTCATGGTCCATAAGGCACCGCCACCGATGACGCTGTTATGGGGAGTACGGTCTTTCTCATGCGGGAGAAAAGTCGCATTCCACGGGAATTTCGCCGAAGCCTCCACGGCGGCATGAGAGGCTGTCGAGGCAATTATGGTCGAACAAGTGCCAGACGTGAACAACTGGACGGGCTGAACACCCTGCCCCGCGATCTCCATGACGCCGCTGGAGATCAGATCATGCATACGCTCGACCTGGGTACCGAGGTATTTGTTGAACACAAACTCCGTGTCGATCCCGTCGATACCATTTCGTTTCGTGCCATAAGGGAAATCATTCACAGCCGAATAATTCTCGAGAAAGCTCCACTCATAGTCACCGGGCAGAGACATCGCGCATTGTGAGACGCCTTTGTCGTGAATCGCGTGTAACTGTTGGGTAAGCTCCTGCCAGTTGTCCGAAGGTTTGTCGAAACCGGCAGCTTTGAAATGCTCTTCATTGTACCAAAGAATGGGCGTCGACGAATTGAAGGGAAGCGCCTGCAGCTTTCCCTTGTCGCTGTAATAGGCAGCAACCGGAGCTATCACCGTGCTCCAGTCGATAGTGTACCCCTCTTTGCTCATCAGATCCACGACGGGAATGACCGCGCTGGAATTCAGCATCGTGAGAAATGCACGCTCGTTCGTCTGGACAATGGTCGGCGCGCGCTTCGCCCGATAAGCGGCAATCATCGCATTGATGAGTTCTTCGTAACTGCCCTTATTGACCGGAACGACGGTGTACTGATCCTGCGTTTCATTGAACTGCTTTGCCAGTTCGCCGACACGATCGTTAAGCACGCCTCCCATTGCATGCCAGAATTCGATCTGGGTCTTGGCCTCTGCCGTCATACTGACCAGCATTGAACTGCCTGCCAGCATAGCTGCTATTAAAAGACGCTTCATCGCTTCCTCCCAATATCGATCAAGTGCTTAATTTGCGAGCATACGCTCCGAATTGTGTTTGTCCAGCCTGTTTTTCCAATTACTCTCACCTCCTCCATAATGAGGCGATTACAACTATAATCTGCAATATTTTCCAGATAAACACTTAAATTCTTAAGCATCAGGCACTTCGCCGGTTGATCTTTCGGTTGCTCGAGATTTATCATACGCTCGTATTGTAATCATAATCTCAGGATTTCCTCCATGACAGCTACCCTTCACGCAAGCAATTCCGGAGATTTCGATCTCGTCATTTTTGACTGTGACGGCGTACTGGTCGACAGTGAGATAATCGGCTGCGGTGCTGTCGCGGAGGTTTTGACCCAATACGGTGTCCCGACAGAACTTGAGTATGTGATACGCAATTTTCTCGGCCGCCCCGCTTCTGCGGTAACGGATGAGTTTGTGCGGCGCGCGGGCAGAGCCTTGCCGAAAGATTTTGTAACGAACTGGCGAGAGAGCCTCTTCAAGCGCTTCGAGCTGGAGCTCGTCGCGGTTGATGGTATTCAGGACGCGATTGAGGCAATCGCTCTTCCCTACTGTGTCGCATCTTCCAGCGACGAAGAGCGCCTCGACATTTCATTGGGGAAAACGGGTCTGTTGTCGCTGTTTAAAGGCAATATCTTCAGCACGACAATGGTGAAGCATGGCAAGCCCGCACCCGATCTCTTTCTGTTTGCAGCCGGCAAAATGGGCGCGAAGCCCTCACGGTGTGTCGTCATTGAAGACAGCCGTAGTGGCGTGCAGGCCGCCAAGGCGGCTGGAATGACAGCAATCGGCTTTACTGGCGGCAGCCATTATACGGTGCTGGACAATACGGAGGCATTGCGCGATGCGGGTGCCGATCATATTCTGATGAGCGCCGCTGACCTGCCCGCCTTATTGAAAGATATTTCCTCCGATGGCCGATAACGAAAAGCCTAAACTGGACGACGCCGCAAGGGCTGGCTGGCTATATTACATTGCCGGCAAGACTCAGGACGAAATTGCACAAATGCTTGGCGTTTCCCGGCCTACCGCCCAACGCTTCGTTTCCCAATGTCGATCCGAAGGTCTTATTACATTCCGGATGAACCATCCGATAGCCGACTGCATGGAACTGTCCAGCAGGCTTACAGACAAATTCGAACTGGTTTATTGCGAGGTTGTGCCCTCTGAAGGAACATGGCCGGACGTATCGACCGCTGTCCCGGAAGCTGCTGCCGTTTTGATTGAACGTCAATTGCGATCACGCAACGCCATTGTTATGGCAGTGGGAACCGGACGCACGATGCGGGCAACAGTTCAACGTGTTTCGCCGTTGAATGGCTCCACTCACCGACTGGTTTCGCTTGTGGGGCACATCGGGATCGATGGATCCGCAAGCCCATTCGATGCTCTGATCAAGCTTTCAGAAACTGTGAATGCCCAACATTTTCCCCTCCTCCTGCCGCTTTATCTCCCCTCCTCTGTAGAGAGAGACGTTCTGCTCTCAATAGAGCCTGTGCGCCGGGTTCATGAGCTTGCGACAACGGCAGACCTGTGGCTAACCGGTATTAGTGATCTGTCCGCCGACTCTCCTCTGTCCAAAGAGGGATTTCTCAATCGGGACGAACTATTCGAACTCAATCGCCTCGGTGCAGTTGGGGAAATCTGCGGTTGGGCTTTCGATGCGGAAGGAAGAATATTGGACGGTGCCACCAATCTGCGAACCACGAGCGTCGCACCGCAGATTGGCGTTGCTCGACCGAGAATTTGCGTTGCTTCGGGAGAACGCAAGCTGGCTCCGTTAAAGGCGGCCTTGCACGGGCGCATAATCAATGGACTGATAACCGATGAGGACACAGCAAAACGACTTTTGATGTGACCGTGGCGCTGGAGCGCCGATCTGATTTAATCAGATCGGCGCTCTAAGTATCTGTTTCAATCATTTCGATGGGGCCGCCATCTTACTCATAGCGATCGTGGCGGCGGACCCAGTCCATTCCCCCGACCTCATTACGGCCTTTCGGAGCGAGATCGAGCATATTGTAGGTGCCCATCATTACCTCAACGCCGCGTCCATAAGTGGAATAGGTACGGAAGACCTCGCCCTTGTCATCCTTGTAGAAGGCGCTGACACCAGGCCACTCTGCACCAGTTAACTGCCATTCGCCGAAGTTGTAGTCTATTTTTCCGCTGGCGACCTCATCGGGTTCAAAGCTTACCCGGAAGTCGTAGTTGAAATCGGTATCGAAGGACGAAACCCATTTGAACTGCCAGCCCATGCGCTCGCGGTAACGTTCGATGTCGGCAAGCGGCGCACGGGACACAGCGATCATGGTGACGTCGTGATGCGCAAGGTGTTTGTTCATACCGTCGGTGTGGTCGGCCATGAAGGAGCAACTGGGGCAGCCTTCCTTCCATCCCGGCGCGAACATGAAATGCTGCACCACGAGCTGCGACCTGCCATCGAAGAGATCGGCCAGCGTGCGCGTGCCCTCCGGCGTGTCAAAGACATATTCCTTGTCGATGCGCACCCAAGGCAGGGCGAGCCGCTGCCGGACAACCTTGTCGCGAAGATGCGTCAATTCCTTCTCTGCTTTCAGGAAGTCCCGGCGGGCGGTCAGCCATTCATCGTGTGAAACAACAGTGTGTTGCATTGTCAGTCTCCTATGGTTTGAGTATTGGGGCGCTGCAAACGGGCTGCAAAAAACTTCGTCCACGGCGTCAGATGAAAGAGGCTCATCAGCGCGTACATCACGGCCATGTCGTTGACGGGGAAGAAAGTCGATGCGCCAGAGCACATCGTCATGTCCTGCGAGCCGAATGCAGAAATCCACGCCATCAGCGCAAATGTCGGGGTGGCGGCGAGCCCGATCCAACTGGTCGCATCGCTCGCCGGTCCCGGCGGCGAACCGACCCTTTCGGTTACAGTGCACATTGGCATATCCGCGTCTCCCATCGAATTGCCGTTTCCAGCGGTTGCGATACAATGAAGCTAGCTCGGATGGAGGACTGCGTGAGAGTTACAAGTGTGACGGGATTTCAATGGACTCGCTGATCGCCGCCGCCGCAAGTGCTCTCTCGGCTGGTGATCCCCTCGCTGCGTTGAAAAGGATCGCATTGCGCGATGACCCACCGGCGCTGGCATTGCGGGGCATCGCGATGGCGCAACTCGGTGACTTCGCGCGCGCCAGAGCGCTTTTGCGAAGTGCGGGGCGTATGTTCGGTCCGAAAGAACTTGTAGCCCGTGCGCGTTGTGCCGTTGCCGAAGCCGAAATCGCACTTGTTTCGCGCGATCTCGGGCGGTCGTTGCAAACGCTCAATGCAGCCCGGATAGCCCTTGAAACTTCCGGCGACCGAAGGAACGCAGCTCATGCCGGCTATCTCGAAGCCCGGCACCTTCTCCTGATCGGTCACCTTGATGAAGCCGAAGCGGTACTCGGTGCGTTCGATGCCAGCGCTCTACCGCGTGCGTCGCTGGCCGGGCGCGAACTGGTGGCGGCGGGCATAGCCATCCGTCGCATCAAGACAGCACCTGCGAAAGCTGCTCTGGAACGGGCAATGCAGGCAGCGACAGACGCCCGTATTCCAGCAATCTCGGTCGAGGTCGAGCGGGCCGTACGAGCCTTCGGGACACCGGCAGCACGCTTGATCACCGGCGGCACCGAGCGCTTGCTCCATCTCGAAGAAGTCGAAAAGCTTTTGGCTACCGATACGCTGATCGTGGACGCCTGCCGCAATGTGGTGCGTGGAGGAACAACGATCGTTCCTCTCGCCACTCGTCCGGTACTGCTTAAGCTCATGCGCGCTTTGGCGGAGGCGTGGCCGGAGGATGTGGCACGCGAAACGCTTCTCAAACACGCTTTCGGCGCACGACATGCCGATGCATCGCACCGTGCGCGGCTGCGCGTTGAAATCGCCCGGCTGCGCGAGGCAGTCAAACCGCTTGCCACACTGAGTGCAACCAGGGACGGTTTTGTTCTGCAGCCCAACACCACCCGCAATGTTGCCGTTCTGGCGCCGCGCGTAGAAGGCGACCGTGCCGAAGTCCTCGCTTTGCTCGGCGATGGGGAAGCCTGGTCGAGTTCGGCATTAGCTCTAGCGTTGAACATTAGCCCGCGCACAGTGCAGCGAGCACTCGAAGAGCTTGCCCGCGACAGCAAGGTCGAGATGTTCGGGCGCGGGCGGGCGTGCCGCTGGATTGCATCGGGCGTACCCGGATTCCCGACAAGCTTGTTGCTCCCCACGACACGGATTTACAGCTAGGATGAAGACATGAAACACTCAACTGCCGAAATCATCCGTGAATATGGCCCCTTCCCCGATGCAGATGACGTGGCCGGGGTCAGCTTTGACGGCAATCAAGTCTGGTTCGCAACCGGCAGCAGACTCAATGCTCTTGATCCCGAAAGCGGGGAGATCCTGCGTTCGCTCGACGTCGTCGCCGATGCAGGAACTGCATTCGACGGCGAGCATCTGTTCCAGATCGGCGATGCCATGATCCGCAAGATCGATCCCAGGACCGGTGAAGTTGTGGCCGTAATACCCGCGCCCGGAGACGGCGGAAATTCCGGTCTGGCGTGGGCAGAGGGATCGCTCTGGGTCGGACAGCATCGCGGACGCAAGATCCATCAGGTGGATCCCGAGACCGGAGAAGTGCTGCGTACGATCGAATCCGATCGGTTCGTCACAGGCGTGACCTGGGTCGACGGCGAACTTTGGCACGGCACCTGGGAAGGCAACGGGAGCGACATTCGCCGCATTGATCAGAAAACAGGTGCCGTGCTCGAGCGATTGGACATGCCGACCGGAACCGGAGTTTCGGGGCTTGAATCCGATGGCGGCGACCGTTTTTTCTGCGGAGGCGGGGGCAGCGGAATGGTAAGGGTCGTTCGCCGGCCCAAGCATGCTATCAAATGAACGATAAGTCTATCAGTGTCCCGATTGGGGCTCATGAATTTTGGGCAAGAACCACGCCAGAAGTCCAAATAATGGCAGATACGAGCACAACCGGTAAACGGTTTCCACGCCATATTGATCTGCAAGCACGCCGAGAATTGCAGCAGCAATGCCTCCAAGCCCGAAATTCAAGCCATAAAAGAGGCCACCGATAAGCCCGATACGATTGGGCAAGAGCTCCATCGCATAGATGAGGATCGATGCGAAAGCGCTCGCCATAATCAGATTGATGAAAACGGTGAGAACTCCCGTCCAGAATAAATCGACATAGGGAAGCATCAATGTCAGCGGCAGAGGCCCCAGCACAGAAATCCAGATAATCTTGTAGCGGCCTATCCGGTCTCCCACGATACCACCGATCAATGCCCCTGCCGCAGAGGACATAAGAAAGATAAAGAGCATCATCTGCGCAGAGGGAATGGACAGGCCAAATTTGTCCATCAGATAAAACGTGTAGAATGAGCGAAAGCTTTCGCCATATGCGTTCTTTGTAAACATCAAAAGGGTCAATACGACCAGACCGATAGCGATAGTGGCGGGCGCATGGCGGATGGGTTCTCCACCTGCGCTACCCCCTGCCCGCACGGCAGCGAATGCCGCTCGAATTTCTTTCTGTTTACTGCCGATCCAGACCAGGAGCGACATCGCGAGCAACGCCAATACGGCGAACCAGGCAAGACTTTGCTGCCCCCACGGCACAAGTATCAGTGCCGCAAAGACAGGTCCAAGCGAACCGCCTGCCTGCCCGCCAACCTGGAAAATACCCTGTGCAAGCCCCTGGCGCCCTCCCGCCGCATATCGAGCCATCCGCGTGGCTTCGGGATGGAAAATCGAAGATCCAATACCGATGAGCGCCACAGAGACAAGTATCACCGCATAACTATGGGCGAAAGCCAGACTCACCAGCCCGGAAAGCGTGAACATCATGCCGACCACCGGCGAATAAGGTGCGGGCCGTTTGTCGGTAATCATCCCGATGACCGGCTGAAGCAAAGACCCTGCAATCTGGAAAGTAAGGGTGATAATCCCGATCTGCACGAAGTCGAGCGCATAGGCATCTTTGAGGATCGGATAAGATGCAGAAATCAGGGATTGCATCAAGTCGTTCAAAAGATGCGAAAAACCCAGAACGAGCAGCACAGCTATGTAAGACTTGGAACGCGTTCTGGCGGGACTTGATGCTATTACGTTCACTGGTTCCCCCAAAAGCAATAGAAAGCAAATATTATTCTTGCTTTAGCTCATACTCCGATCAACGTCTATGTTATGTGAAAAATAATACTCTGAACAACGATCTCAAAAGATCGTGACCAGGTGCTGACGTTCTCTACGAAAACGGCCATCAGTATCCATGGAAACACACTCTTGACGGAAAACTGAGACTGATCGAGCATGCTGCTCAGCATCTGAGCCATTTCTGATCCGCGCCAAGGAGTAAACCATGAGTGAAGATCAACATGAACATTCGGATCGATGGAAGCACGATGGCGTACGGGTGATCAAAGGCGACCAGCTTGATCCGAATACCGCGCAAACGCCTGGTATGTTTCGTCAGGCGGCGATCAATCACGCGCGCGTCGGAGCACAGAAAATCTGGGCCGGAACGGTCGCAATCGAGCCCAATGCAAAGACTGGCGTCCATCACCATGGCGCGCTTGAAAGCGTCATTTTTGTTCTTCGTGGCAAGGCACGGATGCGATGGGGAGATCATCTGGAGTATGTGGCCGAAGCGGGACCGGGCGATTTTATCTTTGTACCGCCCTATGTTCCCCATCAGGAGATAAATGCCGATCCAGACAATGTGCTGGAATGCGTTTTGGTTCGATCCGACAACGAAGCGGTTGTCGTGAACATCACGGACGTCGATCCGATAGAAGACCCTGAGGAGGTCTATTGGGTGGATCCAATACATCCTCATCCCAAATAAAGACATCTGCCTGCCCGGATGAAACCTGGCCGCCCGACTTATTATGCGGTGAGTCGCCACTAGAGCGTGTTTCGATCTGATTGGATCAGATCGGCGCTCTAAGCTTTTCTTTCCAAAGCATAATCTTGTCGATCCTCGTTTCACTCCGGTCGGATTATGCTCTAATCGTCAGGCTATGCACTGAGGGGTGATCATTCTCGATCTTTTTATGAGGACTTGTTCCGATGTGATTGAGAACTCGCGCTATTTTTAAATGAGCGCAAAGGAAAACTGACCATTCTTCGTAGAGTTCCATCTTGCCGGATAAGATGGTGATGAAGCGCTGCGATAACATGCAGCGTGACAATAGCGATCATGCCATAAACGAGCGCGGCGTGCAGCCACGACCAGAACGCTTCGTCAGCGTCTGAAACGGTCAATGGCAAATTCGGCATGACGAACAAGTCAAAGACATAGCTCGGGATATCGAGAGGCGAGGAAGACACAACTGCCCATCCGGTGAGCGGGATCAGGATGGTCATTGCCAAAAGCATTCGGTGAGCGCCTCCTGCCAGCAGTACTTCCAGCCGGTTTGTATCCTTGTAAGGCAAGGGATGAATGCTCGCTGCAAACCAGAACACCCGGATAAGCGCCAATCCGAAAATCGTGAAACCGAGTGATTTGTGCCACTGATAGAGCGTGAACTGAAGCACCGGGTCGGAACCCGTTGCCTGTGTGAGAAAGCCGAGACCGATCTGAAGAATAAACAGGCCGGCGATCAGCCAATGTAGAAGCTGCGCCACAAATCCGTATGTGGTTTCAGTATTGCGCCACATCACAATCTTTCCGAAAGGCTTCAAACCTGTTTCATTCGAACTGTTTATAGGCACTCAAGGCAATTTCCTGGAGCCGTGCGCGAGGCATGTCGCCGACAAGCGCACAACTGATGGCATTGTCTGTCCATACGAGCGCCTCCAGATTGTCCTGAGACAGGTAACGCAAGGACGTCTCCTTCATATCGTCCGACGGCACGATAAACAGCGTGACACGCTTGCCTCCCCGCTCTTCATACATCAGTTGCGCCGCAGGTCCGCCCTGGGCAGGCAGCAGCCGCCCACCAACCAGGGAAAGCCCTTCCGCCTGCAAATCGGGAATGGTAAGGGCGCGATCAAGCCGCTTGGAGAGCCACGCAGAAAGATGTTGCTCCTGCTCGGCTTTCACTTCCACAGGATGCACGATTTCGCTGGTGTAAAGGGTATGAGCCGCCATAGCCTCACTTACCAGTGGCCATGCAGACGTCGGCGCGGGACCGGAAAAATCGCGCCCGAACCAACCACCGAGCCCTCCCAGCGCCACCAGAAACACTACAACGGCGGCCATGCGCCACCATTGCTGTCTCGCTACGAGAACCTGCTTGTTGATATTGTCGGGGAAAAGCCGTGTGGGGAGCGGTTCGTCCAGGACAGGAGCATATAATGCCCGCAACGTCTCGTTCTGTCTTTGCCAGATAGCAACTTCCGACTTCAAAGATGGATCGCATAAAAGCTCGGCCTCCACTGCCTGACGGCGTTCGTCGCTCAAAAAGCCATCAGCATAGGCCTGCAATTCGGTGTCGCTGATCAGGTTACTCTTCATTTCACAGCCCTCAATTGCGCACCTGTCTCCTCTGTAAGCTTGCGTAATGTGGCCCGCGCCCGCCCCAACCGCGACATCAGTGTGCCAAGCGGAATATCCAGTACCGTGGCGGCCTCGGTGTAACTCATGCCCTCAATTGCTATAAGCAAAAGCGCTTCTCGTTGTTCGGCAGACAATAGCTGTATTGCGCGCGCGGTTTCGGCAAAAGCAAGCCGGGAGGGCGATGCGCTGGCAACCTGCGGTTCCATCGTGACGCTCGATAACGGCGCATTATCGGGCGCGCGTCGCCTGTGGCGCAATTCGTTTCGCCAAAGATTGATGAGCATTCGAAACAGCCATGCACGCAAGGGGCCGGACGGTTGCCAAAGGCTGCGTTTGCGGATAGCGCGCTCCAGACAATCCTGAACGAGATCGTCTGCCCGATCGGCGTCATGTGTCAGCGCCCGGGCGTAACGCCGGAGCGCTGGAACACATTCTTCCATTTCCTCCAGGAAGCGCGACATGCCTTGTTACCCGGCTTTCTCAATCCTTCGCGACATGCCAGACGCCGCCGACGCCATCGCCGGAAACGTCACCCGGCTTTTTATCGCCTTGCCAAAGATAGAGAGGCTTCTCTTCATAGGCCCATTGCTTCGTACCGTCCTTACGGGCAACAAGACTGAACTCATCACCGGCGGTCGCCATTCCGTCGGCCTTCAGCGGCGGCCATTTCTTCGCACAGTCATCGTAACAGTTGGATGTCCCTTTGGTGTCCTTGTCGAAGACGTAAAGCGTCATCCCTTTGGCGTTCGTGAGAACCTCCCCTTTCGCCGTTTTCATCGTTTTTATGGTACCCGATGCGTAATCTTCAGCATGCGCAACGAACGGCAGGCCAGTTATAAGAGTGACGGCCATGAAAAATGTTGTCGGTCTGCACATAATAATCCTCCTTTGCGGTGTTGTCCTTGCTTCCATTCACGACAACACCGCGCCCGTGAAATTAATCCGCAACCGGCGATATTATTTTGCTCCGCGCAGGTTCATCTCGAATTTGACCACGTTGGAATAGATCGGTGTGCCGACATCCATTCCGTATGGGGAACGGAGCACATCACCGGTCACATGAAACGTAACAGTTTTCGCGTCGTTGCCGACAAGGGCCGCAAAGAATGTCTCGCCATGGGTTTTACCCCGTGCCGTCAGCACCCCGTCGATACGTGCCGTGCGCGGACCGGTCTGCGTAATCCGGGTCGATTCAAAAGTCAGTACCGGATAGTTTCGAACGTCGAACACTGCGGAAGACTTCAGAAAGTCCGTGATACGGGGTTGCCTCGCATCGACGCTTGCGGGCCGGAGCCGAAGCGATACGGAAGACCTGGAGAGATTTTGCGCATCAAGCTCCAGATTGCCGGTAAACTCGCCAAACGAGCCGCCCAGACCACCACCCCCGACCTGGCTCACGGTAAAGGCGATTTGTGACGACTGCTGAATGGTATAATGCCCACTGGCAACACCGAACGTATCGGCATGCGATGAGACGGGCATCGCGGCTATGACCATTGCGAGAGCGAAGGGGCGGAACATGACGACCTCCCATGTTTGCCGTGTCCCAGCATCAACACCGGTCGCGCGTTTTTAATCCGTCTGTGAGCGTATTTTTTAAACCGCGATGCTCGTTCGCAAGTCAAAGTGACAGAAGCTAGAGCGCATTTCGATCTGATTGAATCAGATCGGCGCTCTAACTGTTTGTTTTAACACGCATCTTGTTTCGAAAACCGTTTCACACTTTTCGGGATGCGCTCTAGCGGTATCTGACTGAACTATCAGTACATGATGAACGCCAGGCCAGCGACCACGAACAAGGCCCCTAACCATGCTCCGGCTGCAGGACGTTGCCCGGTTCGCAACCACAATAGCGGAAGGATGATGACTGGCGTTGTCGCGGATATCGTTGAGACCACGCCTGTCTCCCCACCTGACAAGGCAAAGAGCAGCAGCGTCATTCCCATGGCAAGCGACAGAAAGCCTGAGAGCGCTGTCAGGCAGGTCACCCGCCACGTCAGCGGGTTGCGTGGACGAAAGGCTGCGACGGGAAACATCGAGACGAAGCTGAGGCAGCAGGCCGCCGTTCCGACACGCAGCAGCGAGGCCAGAAACGGATCGATACCGGTTGCCATTACCGGCCGCACGATGATTGATCCGACTGCTTGCCCAAGTGCGGCAAGCAAACCGAACAATAAGCCGACAATCAGGGAGCCTTTTACCGTCTCCCAGGGATGAAGCTGGGTTCGACGGTTGTTGAAGAATATCGCCAGGCAAACACCCAGAATGGTGAGGGTAATGCCGGCTACAACCGAAGTCGTAAGTTTTTCACCGAGCACGACCCACCCGAGAACGGCAGCAATGGGAGCATTCATTGCAAAAAGAATTCCGGATCGGCGTGGCCCTAGCCGGTTCAAAGTCACGAAGAGGATCGTGTCCCCCAGGAAGATGCCGATAAAGCCAGACAGGATGAGCGGAAAAGCATTGCCGGAATGGATCTGTTGCCACGTTCCGGTTGCGATCACATAGACAATAAGCAGGCAGCTTACGAAGATCTGGCGCACCTGATTGAAGGTCAGTGCGCCCAAATGGCCAGCAGGTCCAGCCGAGATGAGGCCCGTGAGCGCCCAGCAGATAGCAGCCCCCAGTGCCGCCAGCTCATAAATAGGCATGAAGCCCCTCAGCAAATCCGTGGATTACGACTTAGAGCCTGAATCAAAAAGCGACATGTGTGTGCGAAAATGGTGATTTTCGAGTACCGGAGCGCAATGTACTTAACGTACATGAGCACCGGAACGCAGAAAATTGCCATTTGTAGCCACACAGGGCGACTTTTGGAACTGGCTCTTAGAATCGGGAAACAAAAACCTTCCCCCAACTCGTCACTTCTCCTATCTGACCTTCGATATACTGGCAATGCTATGCTATCCGGCGGCATAATTCCGCAGTGCTTCCCCCAGACGCGCGATACCCGGTTCGATGTTCCCCAGCGGCACCGAGGAAAAGCTGACCCGTGCATGATTGATCTCGGGATCCTTTGCATAAAACGGGTCGCCCGGAACATAGCCAACCTCGAATTTCGGGATTGCGCAGTCGATCAGAAATTTTCGTGCATCAAAACCGTCAGGGAACGTCAGCCAGGTGAACAGACCACCGGCAGGATCGGTGAAACGAATGCTCTGAGGCAGTTCGTTACGCAGTGCATCAAGCATGACATCCTTTTTGTGCCTATAGTGTTTCCTGATGGTTCCGATGTGCTTCTCCAGATCATAGGTTTCCAGAAGATTGGAAATCGCGGTCATATTCAAGGTGCTGCACTGGGTATCGGCGCCAAGCTTGAGCAGCGTGAGTTTATGAATGATCTCTTCGGAAGCGACAGTCCAGCCGAGCCGCAGTCCAGGGGACAATATCTTCGAGAAGCTGCCCAGATAAATGACGCGCCCCTCCTCATCCAGACTTTTCAACGGGACCGGCGGTGGCGCATCGAAATGCACCTCGCGATAGGGTGTGTCCTCCAAAATGATCAGTCCGTATTTGTTCGCGAGCCGGATCAGGGCCTTTCTCCGTTCCAGACTCATGGTGACGCCAGTCGGGTTGTGATAATCTGGGATTGTATAAAGCAGCTTTGCACGAGGCTGGCGCATCAAAAGGGCTTCCAAAGCGTCCGTGTCGAGGCCGTCATCATCCACCGGAACGGTTTCGTATTGCGGTTCGCAGGCCGCGAACGCACCAAGCGCGCCCAGAAATGTCGGGGCCTCAGTAATGATGACATCGCCCTTGTCGATCAGCAGACGTGCCACAAGGTCGAGCCCCTGCTGTGCGCCCTGCAGGATAAGGACGTTGTCCATTGTGCAATGGATGTGTTCCTGTTTCATGCGGTCCGCGATCTGCTGGCGCAGCTTCGGCAAACCGACAGAAAAAGAATATTGCAGCGCCTCGCGGCCAGAATTTACTATCGCCGCGTCGAAGGCGGTCTTGATCGCATCGAACGGAAAAACATCCCCATCGGGATATCCCCCACCGAAGAAAATCATCTCGGGATTTGTATTCAAGCTGCGGATAGCCGACGGCTTGATGCCGTCCATACGGGATGCATACTGAATATTCATTTGGCTTGTCTCTGGTCTGGAGAAAGGCGCAGACGGGGTCAGGATCCCGCTGGCAAGGCGAGAAGGACCGGCAGGTGTCGAGCATCGGGAGCCATGTCGAGGTTCATGACAAAATCACAAAGCGCGCGGCAACGTTCCCCCGGCAAAACACGCCCGGCAAGCGCCTCGAACTTGGCTATGATCGCGGCGTCGCTCATCGGATTGGCCATGCCTCCCAGTGGAAACTCGACCGTTTCGCTGAACATGCGATCATCGTGCAGCGTCGCCGCGATTGTGGGTTCTGCATTGGCAGCCATTGCGGTATCAATTCCGACATTGGTGAGTGCAAGCCAATGCTCTATCGCTGGAGCAGACCATGCCTCCCGTTCGAGCTCATCAAGCCCGACCTTGCCATATTGGAGCCGCGCAGCAACGGCATAAGCCAGGCTCATTTGCGCGTCAGCGCGGCTGGCGATGATCTTGCCGCCGCACATGCCTGCCTGAAACTCGCTCATCGCCACATCAATACGAGCGATATCCTGCGGTGCAAGACCGCGTTCAGTCAAAATCTTATCGATAGCGTCGATAGCCGAATGGGTGCCACGGCATGTTGCATAGGGCTTTATGGAGCAACGGTTGACACGCCAGAACTGTCCAAAATCAGCATTGAGCAGATCCGGCCTGGCTTCGCCGCGACAGAAGGTCGTAAAGAAATTACCCCAACCTGTGGCGTCCAGTACCGAAAGCGGACCATCGAACCCGGAAGCAGCGAGCTTTGCGGCGACGAATCCGCCTTCAGCGGCACGACCAGCATGCAGTTTCTTGGTCTGGCTACCATCGTGGATGAACGCCCATGTACCGCCCGCATATGAACTGGCGATGCCCAGTGCCGAGGCGTGCCGGTCGGCATCCAGGCCGAAAAGTGTACTCGCGGCAGCCGCTGCAGCGAAAGCCCCGCAAGTGCCGGTGGAATGCCAGCCCAGCTCGTTATGGGTTTCGTAGCCGCCGCTGGCTTCCAACATTCGCCGCCCGACTTCGTATCCGGCGAGAACTGCGGTCAGAAAATCCTGCCCTGTGACTGTACCGCGAACCTCGCCCAATGCTGCGATTACCGCTGGCATCACGACAGCGCCCGAATGGTCGCAACCACCGCTGTCATCGAGTTCAAACGCGTGTGCCGAGACACCGTTGACGAAGCTCGCGGTGCGGCTGTCGAGCATCGTCGTCGTGCCCCAGACCGGCGCTGGACCGGTTCCACCGCCATGAACGGGACCAAAGGCTTGCAGCACCGTCTGGGCCTCAAGAGAGGTAATACCAGCGATCGCCGCCCCCAGCGTATCGAGGATATGGATTTTTGCCTTATGAATCGTCGCTGCCGGAAAGTCGGCAAAGCGCATAGCCGCGACATTCCGCGCCAGCGTCATGGACGGGTGGTCAGTCACGGCCCTGTTCCTTACGATAATGTTCGAAGATGTTTAGAGGATGCCGGGTTTCGAGCGGCCCTGCCTGCTCTGCTGTCCAGGCGGCAATCTCGCCGCCGGTGGCGAGCCATACATCGTCATGTTGAAGTATGTGTTGCAGAAGCTGTTCGAGGATGAAAATACGTCCCGGTGTTCCGATCATTTCGGGCCGTACTTGCAGCACATAACAGCGTCCATATTGGCGGTAAGCGTCGAATTCCGCCTTCCAGTTGTGCAGCACGCCCTCATAGGAGGCGATGCGACCCAGCCCTTTTGGAAAAGCGGGGGCGAAATTGAACTGGAAATAAGGCCGATCCTCAAGTTCAACATGAACCGGAATCTCAACCAGAGACGAAGGATGGACATAAGGCGCGTCGTCACCGTTGAGCGAAGCTGACCAGTCGAAACCTGCCTCTTTCAGCACCTGGTCGAAATGGCGCGGCCACAAGCCTCGCGGCAGGCGGAAGCCGTTCGGACGCCGTCCCGTCACCTCAGCGAGTATGTCAGCAGAACGCAAAAGAACATTCTTTTGCGCCTCATGCCCGAGCGTGGAAAAATCCTCGAATGCCACACCGCGCGCTGCAATTTCATGACCTGCTCCGGCCACAGTCGCCACGGCGTCGCGATGCTTCATCGAAACCTCTCCCGGAACGAACCATGTGGTCTTCACACCGAGATTGTCGAAAAGCGCGCACAGGCGGTCAACACCGCGCGCCGCGCCATATTCCCAGACAGAAAAACTCTTGGCCCGTTCTGCCAGATCCGGCGCGCGGGCAATGGCATCAAGCCCGTCATCGAACAGTACGGTAACCGCTACGGCACAACGCTTGCCATGCGGCCACGGGAAGGTCGGGATCATCGTGTTTCTCCTTCACCGCATGACGCATTCTGGTCTATCCACCATTGTGCGATCTCTCGGCCACGCGCGACCCAGACATCGTCGTGAGCGCGGATTGCCTCGAACAGTCCCTCCAGAATGCTGAGCCTGCCCAGTTTTGCCGAGACTTTTGGATGCAGGATTGTCGTCCAGCACAGGCCATCACGGTGAAAGCCCTCGAACTCGGCACGCCAGTTAGCTTCCACAGTGCGGAAATCCGCTATGCGGTCGTGACCGGTTGGAAAATCAGGCTCTTCGAAATAGGCAAGCGCTGTGTAATCGTCGATATCCCAGCGGCCCGGAATCTCCACCAATCCTGGTTCTCCGTCCGGACCAGGATGAAAATAAGGCCGATCGTCGCCTCGCATCGAGCTGGAATAAAGGACGCCGAATTCCTTGAGGATCGTTGCGGTATGCGGGCTCCAATCGCCGGAGGGCGTGCGAAATCCAACCGGCTTGATGCCGAGACGGCTTTCAAAAACCTGAGCGGAACGCTGCATGATAGCGAGCTGTTCCGCAGGCGTCCGGTCGATAAACACTTCGTGGTAATGGCCATGATAAGCCATCTCGTGACCGGCTTTCAGGATAGCCTCGCAGCGCTCGGGCCACTGTTCCACAACCCATGTGGGGGTGAAGAAAGTAGCAACCAGATCATATTCGGCCAACAGATCCAGCAGGCGCGGCAACGCACGCCATGGCCCGTAAGAGCCTTCGGTAAAGTAGCGCAGATTGTCAAGCAGACTGCCATCGAGCATAGCGCCACCGGTCGGACCATCCAGATCGAAGGCAAGTGCCACCGCCGAACGCTTGCCGGTCGGCCACTTCGGCGAACCGGGACAACGTCCCCTAACACCCAAATCTTCCACCTTCACCTCCGCCATTTTAGCAAATTTTCACCGGGTCGGTGCCGCGTTGAAGCGGAACCGACCTGTCATTTTATTGCTGCTGATATTGTGCAGGCCGGTTGCAATCCCGACTGCTATTTCACCGGCTCTTCATTGATCTTGACCGTCTTGACACCGGCAGACTGCAGTTCCCATTTCTTGAGAACAGCGTCGTAGGAACCATCGGCAATCATGTCCTTGAGCGCCTTGGCAATGAGATCGCGCAGTTGCTCGTCCTTCTTGCTGATGGCAATCCCCTGATGCACGGTCGTGAATGGCTCGCCGACGATGGTGTAAGTGTCCGGCTCCAGATTCAGAAGATATGGGAGCGTTTCGCTTCCCTGCACGGCTGCGTCGAGACGTTTCTGGCGTAGCTGGGTACGGGCATCGGCCGACCCTTCCGTGCCAACGATCTTCAGAGCTGGCTTGCCGTTCTTTTCACAAGTTTCCTTGCTCCAGGCTTCCATTTCCTTCGGGAATGAAGTGCGTCGGCTGGCTCCAACTGTCTTGCCGCAGAAATCTGCCGGTGTTTTGTATTGTTCTGCCCGGTCGGCCGTGGTGTAGAACTGGGCACCCGAAGCGAGGTAATCAACGAAATCCAGTGTTTCCCGGCGTCCCGGCATATCTGTCATGCCGGAGATGATCATATCTGCGCGCCCGGTATTGAGCGCGCTGACCAACTGCTCGAAGCTGATCTCTTCCCATTTGACGGCGACGCCAAGTTTTGCACCGATGGCATTGCCCAGATCGATATCAAGACCCGTCAGGGTACCCGTTTTCGGATCCTTGAATTCGAGTGGCGGATAGTTCGGGACATTGGCGATAACGATTTCTTTCTTTGCCGCAATTCGCTCCGGCAGCTCCTGTCCCGTCGCGGCGTGGCTTGCTGCCATCAAGGCGAGAACGGAAAGTGCAAGCTTGCTCTTGATCATGTCCTTATCCCCTGTTGTGTAAGTCCGGTGTTACTTCTTGTGTACGGCTTTGATGAAGTTCTGCGTTCGCGTCTGCTGCGGATTTGTAAGAACCTGTTCAGGCGAACCGATTTCGATGATTTCGCCCTGATCCATGAAGGCGACACGGTCAGCAACTTCACGGGCAAAACCAAGCTCGTGGGTTACGACGATCATCGTCATCCCGCTTTGTGCCAGATCGCTCATGACACGCAGAACTTCCCCGACCAGCTCCGGATCGAGTGCCGAAGTCGGCTCGTCGAACAGCAGCAGCGTCGGTTGCATGGCAAGCGCGCGGGCGATGGCGACACGCTGTTGCTGTCCACCCGACAACTGGGCCGGATAAGCGTCACGCTTGTCGTAAAGCCCAACCCGTTCAAGAAGTGCATGAGCGCGTTTTCGGGCAACGTCAGGTTTCTCCCGCAGCACCTGTATCGGACCCTCGACGATGTTCTCGGTCACCGTCAGATGCGGGAAAAGGTTGAAGCGCTGAAACACCATGCCTATCGAGCGGCGTTGGTGGGCAACCTCCGCATCGCTCAGTTCATGCAGGTGATTGCCTTCGCGACGATAGCCGATCAACTCGCCGCCGACCCAGATCGCGCCGCCATTCATGTGTTCGAGCTGATTTATGCAGCGCAGGAACGTGCTCTTGCCGGACCCCGAAGGGCCAATGATGCAGAGAACTTCGCCCTTGGCGATCTGGAGGCTCACGCCTTTCAGAACTTCGAGCGTCCCGAATTTCTTGCGCACATCTGCGGCCACGACCAGTGGCCCCTGAGACGAGAGATTTTGCTTTGCGACGTCAGTTGAAACAGTATTTGCCATGTCCATTACCTCCGTCACTTCGATTCACCCGGCGACATGACGCCCTTTGAGAAGTATTTTTCGATACGCCCCTGGATGAGACTGAGTATGGTCACGACGATCAGGTACCAGAACGCAGCAACGATCAGGAGTTCTACAACGCGGGAATTTGCGTAGTAGATGTTCTGGGCGCTGTGCAGGATTTCCGCATACTGGATCACACTTGCGAGCGAGGTGAGTTTCACCATGCCGATGAATTCATTACCGACCGGCGGCACGATGACACGCATGGCTTGTGGCATGATGATCCGGCGCAGCAATTTCAGGCGTGTCATGCCGATGGTCTGGGCGGCTTCATACTGGCCCTTGTCCACGGAGAGCAGCCCGGCACGGACGACTTCGGCAGTAAATGCGCCTTGCTGGATGCCAAGACCGAGGAGCGTGGCCACAAAAGGCGTCATGATTTCAACGGTCGAGACCGAAAAGACGCCCGGTATGCCCATAGTGGGAAAAACCAGTGCCAGATTGAACCACAACAGCAGTTGCAGAAGTGCTGGAACCGCCCGGAAGAACCAGACATAGCCGATCGAGACATAGGAAAGTACCGGATTGTCCGACAGGCGCATCACGGCAAACACGATCCCGAGTGCTATGCCCAGCGCCATGGCCAGAACCGACATGATGATGGTGTTCAACAGCCCGGTCATGATGGCCGGAACGGTGAGGAATTCTCCCACATAGTTCCATTCAATCTGTCCGACGGCAAATGCATGGATGATTGCGGCAAGCGCGAGAACCACGACCGCAGCCGCGACAAGACGGCCATAATGGCGTCGCGGTACATGGACCAGATGGCTGATTTGATAAACGTTATCAGTCATTGTTGTTTAACCTTTCGCATTCCGGTCGGCGTCGCCTCTGACCCTGAGAACGATCTTCCCGACATGCTGGCCGCTTTCCATGTAGCTGTGCGCACCTGCTGCATCCGAAAGAGGAAACTCCCGATCGATCAGGGGGCGGATACGCCCGGTTTCGACATCGGGCCAGAAATCCTTGAGGACGCCTGACACGATACGCGCCTTATCCTCGACAGGACGGTCTCGCAATGATGTGGTGAAGAGCGAACCGCGCTTGCCCATCATTTTGCCCAGATGAATGTTGGCTTCACGGCCTCCCTGAAGGCCGATCATGACGATACGCCCGTCATGAGCCATTGCGTCGATGTTCCGCTCGAGATAGAGGCCGCCCATATTGTCGAGAATAATATCCGCGCCAAGACCGCCGGTTTCGTCCATGATAACCGAAACGAAGTCTTCGTTCCTGTAATCGATGGGACGGTTGGCACCAATACTCCGACAATATTCCATTTTTTCGTGACCGCCCGCTGTCGCAAAGATGCGCGCGCCGCGCGCTCGCCCGGCCTGAATGGCAAAACTACCGATACCTCCCGCCCCTCCATGCACAAGAAGCGTATCTCCCGGCGCGAACCGGGCGATATCGATAATGTTGGACCAGACCGTGCAAGCCGCTTCCGGCAAGGCCGCCGCCGTGATCAGGTCGATATTCGCAGGAACCGGAAGCACAAGGCTTGCGGGCACGCAGACCAGATCCGCATAACCTCCGCCGTTGATCAGAGCGCAAACTCTATCGCCGATATTCCACCCTTTGACGTCGGATGCCATGTCCACGATGATACCAGAGCATTCAATGCCGAGAATGGTCGGGAGCGAAATGCCCCCGCCATAAGTTCCCCGACGCTGCAACAGATCGGCATGATTGAGCGCGGTGGCATGCACCTCGATCATGACGCTTCCGGGTGAGAGCCTGGGCGCGGCCACCTGACCGAGATTCAGGACATCCGGGCCCCCGGTGCGGACGAGTTCAACGGCACGCATGGTATCGACTGGAAGAGTTTGCGCCACTGACATACTCATTTTCCTGCGTCGATCGCCACTTCGGTGACGCCCTGGCGCTCAAGTCCATATTTTTTCAGAATCTGCTCGTATGTTCCATCCTTTATGAGACCCTGAACCGCTTCGGCCACGCCATCGCGAAGGCCGGTTTCGTTCTTGTCGAAGGCGAGCCCAAACAGGCTTTCCATCAAGGGATTGCCTGCCAGTGCATAGACGCCTGGCTCATCCTGCATCAGATATGCCACATATTCAGGCCCAAGCACCGCCGCATCGAGGCGACCCTGTTTCAGATCAAGACGTGTTGCGGTCGCACCAGCAGTACCATTGACTGTAATCGCCGGTTTGCCAGTTCCGACACAGTTGGCCTCGCTCCATTTCTGCGTCTCGGGAAAAAAGCTTGTCGTGCGCGGTGCCCCGACCTTCTTCCCGCACAGATCGTTCTCGCTCTTGATGTCGCCGCTCTTGGCAGCGAGTGTGAATGGTTGGGCGCCGGTACGCAGATAATCGACGAAGGTGAGCTTGTCGCGACGCGATGGATAATCGCTGATAGCTGTGCCGATCATGTCGATGCGCTTGCTGGTCAGCGACGTCATGAGCTGTTCGAAGCTCATTTCCTGCCATTCGACTTCGAGCTTCATCTCCTTGGCAAGGCTGTTGACGAGATCGACGTTAAAACCGACACGTTCGTTGGTAGCCGGGTTCTTGTAACCCATCGGCGGATAGGTGGTCTCTATTCCGACGATGATTTTACCAGAGCTTTTGACGCGGTCAGGCAGATCGCCCCCGGCAGCCGAAGCGGCGCTGGCGCCGGCAACACATGCAATTGCGATACCGCAGCCAAGTGCTTTCAAGATATGCGTAGTCCCCATGATAGTTCTCCCATTTTGGTCTGATGCTTCCGGTGTGTTTCACCGGTATTGATTGACGCGTGACGGATGGTCCGTCACGCCTTCTTGTTTTTCCCGAATGCGTTCAGTTCTGTTCCGCCCATTGGCGTTGCGACTGGAGGAGCTGCTGCAGCCGGGCAATCTGCTCTCCCACCCGTTCGGGTGCGGTGCCGCCATATCCCTTGCGGGCTGCAACGGCCGCTTCCGGGGAAAGATGCGTGAGGACATCGGCCTTCAGGCGCGTATCGACGGCGGACAGATCATCAGACGACAGATCTTCCAGGCCGATTGCTTTTTCCTCACAGTAGCGCACCAGTGCACCGGTAATTTCATGTGCTTCGCTAAACGGAATACCCTGCCGGGACAGCCAGTCGGCCACTTCCGTGGCAAGGGTGAAGCCCTCGAACGACTGCTTTCTCAACCGCTCTTGATCGACTTTCATCGTCGCGATCATGCCCGCCATTGCCGGCAGCACGAGTTCAAGCGTGTCGATCGCCTCGAAACATGCCCATTTGTCTTCGCTGAGATCACGATTATAGGCGAAGGGCAGTCCCTTGAGGGCAATCAGCATTCCATTCAGCGACGCGATCAGACGTGCTGAACGACCACGCGTCAGTTCCGCAATATCGGCATTCTTCTTCTGCGGCATGATGGACGAGCCGGTGGCGTAGCTGTCATCGAGCTCTATCCAATGAAACTGCTTGGACGACCACAGAAAGACCTCTTCTGCCAGGCGGGAAAGATTGACGCCGAGCATGGCGGTCGCAAACAGAAATTCGGCGACATGATCGCGGCTGCCCACGGCATCGATCGAATTTTCACACGGTGCGTCATAGCCGAGCTCGCTTGCCGACAGCTCCGGATGCAAGGCAATCGCCGAGCCCGCAAGGGCGGCAGCTCCCAGCGGCGAGCGCCCTGCTCTCTTGTGCCAGTCGATAATCCGGCCAATATCGCGCGAAAATCCTTGTGCATGGGCCAGAAGCTGATGCCCGAACGTCACAGGCTGCGCAGGTTGAAGATGGGTAAAACCGGTTGCCAGTGTGTGCTGGTGTGCTTTTGCCTGTGCAACAAGTGCATCTTGGAGTGAGGCGATGTTTGCGACAAGCGTGGGAGCGATCTGGCGCAGATGAAGCTTAAGATTGTTGGCTGCCTGATCGTTGCGCGAACGCCCGGCGCGCAATTTTCCGCCAAGAGCACCGAGCCGGCTTGTCAGCACGCGTTCCAGAAAGGTGTGGACGTCTTCGTCATCTTCGGAAGGTTGTAGGCGGTTGGCCTGCCAGTCCTTGCCGATAGTTTCCAGCGCAGTCGTGATTTGCTCAGTTTCGACTGCATCGAGGATGCCGGCGCGCTCCAGTTCATGGGCGTGAGCTATCGACGAGCGCAAGTCTTCCGGAACGAGCCTGAAATGGTTTTGGGGAGAACGCGACAGGCGCACGAGTTCGGGAGATGGAGGAGAGCGGAAACGGGCTCCCCAAAGCCTTACAGATTCATTCATGATTGTCCTCCTGACCGGTCGGATAGTTGCAAACGGTCGTTGACTGGACAATTGAATAGATTTCCGGGATGGTAGTCCAAAAAGGAATAGGGGAGCTGATTCAACGATGCGCCAGCATTTGCCAACAACGACGGGTCTTCGTGTATTAGCTGCTCTCGCACAACACGGAACGATTTCCGAAGCGGCAAAATTTCTCCACATGACGCAAAGTGCCGTGAGCAAGCAGCTCAAATCTGTGGAGGATCTGGTCGGCCTCGGGCTCTTCTCGCGCACAAGCCAGGGTCTCATGCCGACCGAAGCCGGAACGGTTTACATTGAACAGGCACGTGTCGCTCTGGGCGCCCTTGAAACTGCCGCTGCACGGGTCATGCACCTGCGCTCCAACAAGCCAACATTGCGACTGCACGTATTGCCAATACTTGGCGACCGTTGGTTTATTCAGCGGTTCGTACAGTTTGCCGAAGCCCATCCAGACATAGACGTTCAGTTCAGTTCATTTGCACCTAGCGATACGGAAGACGAGGCGGATGTCGTTTTCCGTTTTGGTGAGGGTGAATGGCCCGGATGGCATATGGATTATTTTCTCGGTCGTGATGTCGTGCTGGTTGGTTCTCCGCATTGTATCGCGCGCCATGGCGGCATATCGGACCCCATGGATATCGGTAGCTTCCCAATGTTGGAGCACTTGAAAACGCCCCTTTACTGGAACGATTTCGCTATCGCCAACAACATCAGCGAATTTCGCCCCGAGCGAATTCTGAAACTTGGCTATTATTCTCTCGTCATTCGCGCGGCGATCGGCGGGCACGGTCTGGCGCTTATCCCGCGAAGCCTGATCCTTGACGAGCTCGAAAGCGGTCAGCTCGTCAATCCATTGAATTTGCGCTACGACAGCCGCAATTGTTACTGGCTAACAACCCATGCGGACCGCGATCGCAATCCGCAGCTTGAAGTGTTCCGCAATTGGGCGCTGCAAGAAGCTGAGAAGACCGAAAACGCGTACTAGAGCGCGTTTCGATCTGATTGGATCAGATCGGCGCTCTAACTTCTTCTATTTCAAGAATAATCTTGATCGTCCTCATTTCACTCCGGTCGGATTATGCTCTAGCGCGAACGTCGTAGGATTTCCCGTTGCCTGGCATGGTTTGCAACTGGGGCAGTTAAATGGGTTTGTCCTCGGAAATAATGCGATTTCGCAGCAACCCGATCGCCTGTAGTGTGGTAGCATTGAGGACACCCTCCCGACGATGGATAAAACCAATCTCGGTGGAATATTGGCGCCGTTCCTGATGAACTTTCCTTATCTGATGCCTGTCTTCAAAGGCCGCTGCAAAATGTCCGGGCAGGAAACCCAGATAATTTCCCGACAGAATAAGCGTTAGCACCGCTTCCAGTTGGAGAGCAGACGGACCGTCGCCGCTTTTGTCCTTGAGTGTCGGAATGAAACGTCTGTCAACATAGAGATGCTCTACGCAGGGTGCGGCATCGACAGTCCTGCAGTCCAGTTCCTCATCCTGATCCGCAAAAAATGGGTGTAAGTGCCCACAGTAAAGATAGGAAACCTCATTATACAGGGACGTATATTGCAGGTCTGGATTCCGGTGATAAATCGGTGTGATGCCGATATCGAAAATGTTTCCGCAAATCCCTTTTTCGATTTCTTCTGGCTTTGTTACAACCACACTGACATGGCAATTTCTGGCATCGAAATAGCTTATGAGCCATGGCAACGGAGAGTTTTCATCAGTAATGATGTTGTCGATAACTGCAATTCGAAGCAGTTCTTTCTTCTTCTTGATTTTACCAACATCATTCCGAAACTTCTCGATCGATGAAAACAGCTCCGTGCTTGCCCGATAAACTTCGCTACCATCCTGCGTAAGTTCGAATTTCGAGCCACCGCGAACGCACAGGCGAATACCCAGTCTAATTTCCAAATCGGAGAGCTGCTTGCTGATCGTCGGCAACCCGACGTTCAGCGCCTTGGCAGCACCTTTCAATCCTCCATTGGCAACAATGGTTCTGAAAACTTTCAGTAAACGCACATCGAGATCGGTCATCGACAATAGATTGGAACCATAGTGGTTTGATGCTCATGAAACCTTCGTTTCCGTCAATGATATCGCCCAATTGGGAGGATGTCTCTATCCTATGGCGCCAAACGCAGTGTTCTTGGAGGACTTGCCTGCAAGAAAACTCCATCATTACGAGATCAATCGACGGGCATCTCTCAAAGAGAAGGCCAGTCATAACAAGGGGATGGTAGATCGATATGGACCAGAAGAAGCTTGAGACGCTCCGCGAAAAATATGCCGGAACCGAAGGTGGGGATATTTTTGATCCGGTTTTCCGCAAGGCCGCCAGCGCTCAATTTTCAGAGGCTGGAAAGCGTGCCTTTCCCTATGCAAATGTCTCGACATTTCTCGATCTGCCTCATCTGCCCGATGCTGTTGCCGATCCATCTTTCTGCGGTCTGGAAGCCGCTATTGTAGGCGTACCGATGGACCTTGGCGTAACCAATCGTTCGGGCGCCCGTTTCGGTCCAAAAGCTGTGCGTTCGATAGAAAGAATCGGACCGTTCGATCATGTTTTACAAATGGCGCCCTCCACTGAAATCAAAGTGGCTGATATCGGCGACGTGCCGCTCAATTCGCGTTTCGACCTGGCGCGCTCACATGCTGATATCGAGGCGTTTTATACCGCAATCGTCGACGCCGGAATCTACCCGCTTTCAGTCGGTGGCGACCATTCGATCAGCGGTTCCATTCTCCGGGCCCTCGGACGTGAAAAGCCTGTCGGAATGATCCATATCGACGCCCATTGCGACACGAGCGGGCCTTATGAGGGCTGCAAGTTCCATCATGGCGGCCCCTTCCGACAAGCGGTTCTGGACGGTGTTCTAGATCCGCAGAGGACAATTCAGATCGGTATCCGGGGCGGTGCCGAATACCTCTGGGAATTTTCAAGTGATTCCGGCATGACAGTGCTGCATGTCGAAGATATCATATCACTCGGCATTGACCGGGTGATCGAGATCGCGCGCGCGGTTGTCGGTAAAGGTCCAGTCTATCTTTCTTTTGATATCGATAGCCTCGATCCCGGCTTTGCTCCGGGCACCGGTACGCCCGAGGTCGGCGGCCTGCAGCCCCGTGAGGCAATGCAGATCATGCGCGGTCTCAACGGCTTGAATTTCATTGGATCGGATGTGGTTGAGGTTGCGCCGCAATATGATCCAACCACCAACACGGCACAGGCTGCTGCCCAGATCCTTTTCATCCAGCTATGTCTGGCCGCAACAGCAATACAACAAAGAAAACCAGAGTAATGAATGAGGGGTGGTCACTGGCCACACCGCCGCGCCCAGCCGAAAATTCAATATGCGAAAATGCTGGCCTCTATCGAAGAACTATTGTGCGCGGCGCACGGTTTCGGACGGAAGATAACCGAAGCGCTGGCGGTAATCGGCTGAAAACAGGCCCATATGATTGAAAGCCCAGGCCATGGCGATACGCGTGATGTCGCCTGGCCCGACATAGCCGCGGGCAAGCTCCGCATGCACTTTGTCCAGCCGCATATTCTTGAACACGCCAAGCGGTGTGTTGCCCCGGACACTGCGGAATGTGCGGTGCAAAGTGCGAGCGCTGGTGCCCGTCGCATCGACAAGCTCCTGCAAGGTCAGTTGCTTGTCGAGATTGTCGAGCATGAATTTTTCGGCACGCTGCACATAGCTTGGAACGGCGCTCGTCAGCGGTCTTGCGCGCGGCTGCGTATCCAGTGCTGCCGCAAGCGACGCCATCAGGCTGTCTTCCAGACGCTCCGACAGACCGCCATGGAAAAACGCTTCCTTGTCCTTCTCGATCTCGTTGATGACGAAATGCGCAAGCTGATAGAAGGCATGGCCGACTGGTGTATCGAAAGATACAACGCGCTTGTTATGGGTAAACTGCTCGATGAACTCCCTGCCCCCAAGAATATCGATCTGGGTATCGTTCAGGCTGAAGATCAGCATCCGCGTGGAAGGGTGGAACTCGAGATCGATCGCCGAATGTGCATCGACGAGCTGGGCATTCATGCCTGACTGATACAATAGCTCGTCACCACGCCGGTCGCGCGAAACGAAGACGCCTTGCAACGGAACCTGCAACAAAGTCATATCATTATGCGCTTCAACTTCGATGCGTGCATGGCCGCCGACGCGAATAGCTGTCAGGCCGAAAGGGCGCATACGTCCATGCGATACTTCGGTTCGGTAGGTCTGGCTGGACTTCTTCGAGATGCGGCAAGGCCTGAGCAGGCCCGACATGGTGTCCTGAAACGAATCGATGGACGGCGAAAGCCTGTGCATATAGCTCGTAGTCGGCATCACGATATTCCCCGTATCTCATTTAGAGAGCATTTTTATTTTAAGATTAAAGTATCACGCTGTGACGAGAGCGCAAGCGTCGCGAAAATTTTGCACGAAAGCGCGTTTCTGGCGGTTTCCTGTTAGGAATGGCGATTTGGTGATAGACAGCATCGTTCCCTCTTTTATCGTTGATCCCAGGCGCCAGAGAGCTGCCATGAAAAAGGGAACCGCGAATGAAAGCGATTATCGTCGGAGGGGGCATCGGTGGCCTCACGATGGCATTGATGCTGCATGCACGAGGCATTAGCTGCCAGATCTTCGAAGCCGCGCCTGAAGTCCGCGAACTGGGCGTTGGCATCAATGTCCTTCCGCATGCCATCCGCGAGCTGGCCGAAATCGGGCTTCTGCCTGCGCTGGACGCCACCGGCATCCGCACCCGTGAGCTGATCTATGCCACACGGCAGGGCCAGGAAATCTGGCGCGAGCCCCGCGGCATGGATGCAGGCTATGATGTGCCGCAGTTTTCCATTCATCGCGGCTATTTGCAGAAACTGCTTTACGACGCCGTTATCGAGCGGCTTGGACCGGACGCCGTTGTCGCAAACCAGCGCTGCGTCGGTTATGTCCAGAACGAAGGTTCAGCGACTGTTCATTTCGCCGAAGGCTCGAAGATTGCTGCGGCAACCGCCGACGTCATTATCGGTGCGGACGGTATTCATTCCGTCATCCGGCATCAGATGTTCCCGAATGAAGCCGGGCTTAAATGGAACGGCGTCATGATGTGGCGCGGGGCGGTCGAAAGCGATCCATTCCTTGATGGTCGCACCATGATCGTTGCTGGCGGCTTTACATACAAGCTGGTGCTTTACCCGATAGCCAAGGGCTCGACGCCCGGCAAAATTCTGAACAACTGGGTTGTCACCTATCGTCCGGGCGCCGACGGGTCGCCCGCGCCAAAGCGCGAAGACTGGAGCCGTCGCGGTACGCATGAGGAACTCATGCCGCATGTCGAGAAGTTCGGCATCAATGTTGTGGACCTTGCCGCGCTGGTGCGGGCAACCGATACATTTTTCGAATATCCGATGTGTGACCGCGACCCCGCCCGCTGGTGGACCGATGGCCGTGTGGCGCTGATCGGCGACGCCGCCCATCCAATGTATCCCGTTGGGTCGAACGGAGCGAGTCAGGCGATTATCGATGCACGCACGCTTGCCGATCATCTTGCCGCCGCTGAGCATGGTCGCGCAGCACTTGCGGCCTATCAGGCCATCCGCCTGCCCGCGACGGCGGAAATCGTCCGGCTTAACCGGTTGGGTGGCCCGGAAGGCGTCATCGATGAGGTCGAGCGTCGCGCACCGTCCGGCGTTGCCGATCTGGACGGTGTGATCAGCTTTGCCGAGCGAGAAGCGATCGTTCGCGGCTATGCCGCAAAAGCTGGCTTTTCAACACAACAGGTTAACCGGGCTTATGCCTGAGTCTAGAGCGTGTCTCCCGAAAGTGGGAACCGGTTTCGGGATAAAGACATGCGTAAAAACAAAAAGATAGAGCATTTTCAATGATTCAATCAAACAGGAAATGCTCTAGCCTCCGAAATCTTATGAAAGGGAATTAGAGTGACTGTTCTTCCAGCAAGCGTTACCAAATCCGGTTCCTCTGTGGACGGTGTTGTCTGGCACATTTTGGGCCAGACTTATGTGCCCAAGCATGTCTGCGAAAGCTCCATGTCATGGCATGCAACCTTCCCTCCCGGCACATTCGTTCCGCCGCACATCCATACGACGCAGGAAGAGTTCATCTATGTGCTCGAAGGCCGCTTCGATCTGCTTCTCGACGGCAAGGAAGCCGTTGCCGAGGCTGGCGATCTCGTCTGTCTGCCGCGCAACATATCGCACGGCATTTTCAACAAGTCCGAACAGCCGGTGAAGTGCATTTTCTGGGTTTCACCGACCGCGAAGCTCTGGGACCTGTTCGTTCGCATCGATAATGTCGGTGATCCCGCTGAAATAGTTCGCGTTGCACCGGCGCATGAGGTTGAATTTTTGCCCGCACCAGCAGAATAATGCATCCGCCCGGCAGAGGTATGGGAGTACATCTGCCGGGTTGCCACAGCATTTCCAGCAAAAGTGCGAAGCAATTTTGTGTCGGATGATGCGAAAGAAAAATAAAACAAAGCAGAAATCTGCAATCGAGGTGGAACAATGAAAATTTCGACGAAAGCGGCTCTCGCGCTGCTCGCCGCAACCATGTTGACCGGAACCGCACAGGCCGAAGACGGTAAGATCAAGATCGGTTTGATCTATACGCTCAGCGGTCCGTCTGCCTTGCTTGGCGAACAATCCCGCGACGGCTTTCTGCTTGCCATGGACAAGCTGGGTAACAAGCTCGGCGGCCTCGATGCTGAAATTATCATTCAGGACGATGAGCAGAAGCCGGATATCGGCGTCAACAAGGTCCAGCAGATGATCCAGCGCGACAAGGTGGATTTTGTCATCGGACCGATCTTCTCAAACGTCCTGAACGCCATCGTCAAGCCGGCAACCGATTCCGGCGCATTCTTGATCTCCACCAATGCGGGCACGTCCAATCTGGCCGGCAAGGATTGCAACGCCAATCTGTTCGTCACCTCCTATCAGAACGACCAGATGCATGAAGTTTCCGGCAAATATGCCGAGAAGCAGAACTATCAGCGTGTTGTCCTGATTGCCCCGAACTATCAGGCGGGCAAGGACGCACTGGCCGGTTTCAAGCATTCCTATAAGAACGAAGTCGCGCAGGAAATCTATGTGCCGCTCGGCCAGCTCGACTATTCAGCGGAACTGGCGCAGATCGCAGCCGAACAGCCTGACGCTGTCTATGCCTTCCTGCCCGGAGGCATGGGCGTAAACTTCGTCAAGCAATACCGCCAGGCCGGTCTCGAAGGCACGCCGTTCCTTTCCGCTTTCACCGTGGACGAGACCACCTTGCCCGCGCAGCAGGATGCGGCAGTCGGCTTCTTCGCCGGTTCGAACTGGGCGCCGGATCTCGATTCCGCTCCTGCCAAAGAATTTGCCGCCGCTTATGAAGCCAAGTTCAAGCGCATTCCCGCAACCTTTGCCGTGCAGGCCTATGATGCTGCCATGCTGATCGACGCGGCGGTCAAGCAGGTCAATGGCAATCTGGTCGACAAGGACGCCTTGCGGGCCGCCATGAAGGATGCGAAATTCACCTCGCCGCGCGGCGAATTCAGCTTTGGCGACAACCACTTTCCGATCCAGAATTTCTACCTGACCAAAGTCGTCAAGCGTGACGACGGCCAGTTCGCCACGTCCTATGTTGAAACGGTCTTCAACGATTACAAGGACAATTACGCAGCCGAATGCAAGATGTAACCCGGTCGAAGAAGGGCGCTCCGATGAGCTCAGCCTTCTCAATTTCCAAGTCTGAAACAGTTCACGCCAGCGGGTCTGGCGTGAACTGGATTTCTGTACAACGATTTCCGGACGCCGCCCATGTTCAATCTTTTTCTGCTGCAATCCCTTAACGGGATTCAGTTCGGCATTTTGCTCTTTCTCGTCGCCGCCGGGCTGACGCTGATCTTCGGCGTCATGGACCTGATCAATCTGGCGCATGGCGTTCTTTATATGGTCGGCGCTTATCTGACCGCGACCTTCACTGCCATGACCGGCAGCTTCTTCTCCGGCATCCTGATCGCCCTTCCTGTCACGCTCGTCATCGGCATCGTGCTGGAAGTGCTGGTCTTTCGACGATTATACGAACGCAGCCATCTCGATCAGGTTCTCGCGACATTCGGGCTGATCCTGATTGTGAATGAACTGGTGAAGATCATCTGGGGCGCGGCACCGCTCAGCGTACCGATGCCGGAATCGCTCTCTGGATCCATCCAGCTCTTTGGAAACCTGCGCTATCCTGTCTATCGCCTGCTGATTATCGCGGCTGGTCTTTTTACGGCGGCAGGTCTCTACCTCCTCGTCAATCACACGCGCATCGGCATGCTGCTGCGTGCCGGAGCAACCAATGGCGACATGGTCTCGGCTCTCGGCATCAATATTCGCCGCCTGTTCATGGTGGTGTTCGGACTTGGCGCCATGCTTGCCGGTTTTGCCGGTGGCATGGTCTCCCCTATCCTCTCGGTCGATCCGGGCATGGGCGATTCCATCCTGATCCTCACATTCGTCGTCATCGTGATCGGTGGCGTTGGTTCCGTGCGTGGCGCTTTTGTTGCGGCCATCGCTGTCGGCCTCGTCGATACGCTTGGCCGCACCTTCGGACCGATGCTGCTCCGTAATCTGCTCGATCCGGCCGCCGCTTCCCAGATGGGCCGCACGCTGGTGCCGATGCTCACCTATATTCTGATGGCAGCCGTGCTCTATTTCCGACCGACAGGTCTCTTCCCGGCACAGGGAGGAACGCGATGAGCGAGATTACCCACAACAGCACCCGCGATACCGCGATACCGGAAAACGCGAAAGGCCGACCGTCGCCTCTGCTGGACGCAGGTCCATTGTTGGTCTTCGCCGCCTTCGCAATCATTCCGCTTGTTGCCTCCGTACTGGGCGACAGCTTTCTTCTCGTGATCGTGACACGCATCATGATCTTTGCGCTGGCAGCACTTTCGCTCAACTTCATCATGGGTTACGGCGCGCTCGTTTCGTTCGGTCATGCAGCTTATATCGGGATCGGCGCCTATGCCGTTGGCATCCTGTCCAGCTATGGCATCGACGATCTGATCCTTCAGATGGTCGCGGCTATCGTTGCCGCAGCGACCTTCGCGCTTGTTACCGGCTATATCTCGCTGAGAACCAGCGGCGTCTATTTCATCATGATCACGCTGGCCTTCGGACAAATGGCCTTTTTCTTCATGGTTTCCCTGTCGGCCTTTGGCGGCGACGATGGAATGACGCTTTCGTCACGTTCCACGCTGTTCGGCAATACGCTGCTTTCCAGCAATCTGGTGCTGTTCTATTTTGTGCTGGCGCTGCTGGTCGGCGCATTTCTCACCTTCCGTATGCTGGTGTCTTCAAGGTTCGGTCGTGTCCTGCGCGGAACGCGGGACAATCCGGTGCGCATGCGCGCCATTGGCTTCTCGCCCTTCTCGTTTCAGCTCACCGCCTATGTCATCGCCGGTGTGGCGGCGGCCATTGCAGGTGTTCTGCTGGCCAACCAGATCCAGTTCGTTTCGCCTGCCTTCATGAGCTGGCAGCGCTCCGGCGAACTTATCGTCATGGTGGTTCTGGGTGGCATGGGCACGCTGATCGGTCCGGTACTCGGCGCAACCGCCTTCATCGTGCTGGAAGAAGTGCTGGCTCATTTCTCCGAGCACTGGAAACTCGGCCTCGGCCTTTTCCTCGTTCTCGTCGTGCTTTTCAGCCGCGACGGTATTGGCGGGCTGATCCGCAAGCTGCGTGGGGGTTCCGATGTCGGATGAACTTCTTCAGGTTAATGACCTGCACAAGAGCTTCGGCGCGCTCAAGGTCACCGACGGCGTCAACCTCACCGTCAAACGCGGCGAGATTCACGCGCTGATCGGCCCGAACGGTGCTGGAAAAACCACGTTGATCCACCAGCTTTCGGGCAATCTCAAAAGCGACCGTGGTTCGGTGATCTTCGATGGCCGTGATATTTCCGCTCTCGCCATGCCCAATCGTGTCCATCTGGGCCTCGCGCGCTCGTTTCAGATCACCTCGGTTCTGGAAGGCTTCAGCGTGCTGGAAAATGTTGCGCTGGCCGTTCAGGCGCGATCAGGCTCAAGCTTCCGCTTCTTTCAGGCGGCGAGCAAGGAGACCGAGATCAACGAGCAAGCCATGGCAGCACTTGCCCGTGTGCGGCTGGACGACCGCGCCTATCGCCGGGCCGGAGCGCTTTCGCATGGCGAAAAACGCCAGCTTGAGATTGCCATCGCTCTCGCCACCAAAGCGCAATTGCTGTTGCTCGACGAGCCTTTGGCGGGAACGAGCCACGAGGAATCAGACGTTCTGGTCGAGCTGATGCGCACATTGCGCCAGACCCATACGCTGGTTCTGATCGAACATGACATGGATGCCGTTTTCTCGCTGGCCGATCAGGTGAGCGTGCTTGTCTACGGGCGCGTCATCGCATCCGGAACACCCGACGCCGTGCGCTCCGATCCAGACGTGCGCGCCGCCTATCTCGGTGAAGAGGAGGCCGCATAATGCTGAAAGTCGAAGGGCTCCAGAACGCCTATGGCCAGTCCCGCATTCTCTTTGGCATCGACTTTGAAGTCGGTGCGGGAGAAGTCGTCACGATCCTCGGCAGAAACGGCATGGGAAAAACGACAACCATCAAATCGATTTTCGGCTTGCTGCCGCCCAAGGGCGGCAAGGTTTTCGTCAATGGCCATGACGTCACCGGCAAGCCGCCCCATGCGATTGCACGCGAGGGGTTGGGGCTGGTCCCGGAAGGGCGACAGATATTTCCGACGCTGAGCGTCGAGGAAAACCTTTTGGCCACCCGGCGCGCAGACGCACGCTCGTCCAAATGGACGCTGGAGAGCATCTACCGGATGTTCCCGCGCCTGAAAGAACGGCGGCGCAATATGGGCAACCAGCTTTCCGGCGGCGAGCAGCAAATGCTGGCCGTTGGCCGCGCCTTGATGACCAATCCGAAAATGGTCGTGCTGGACGAGGCGACAGAAGGATTGTCGCCGCTCATGCGTGAAGAGATCTGGTCCTGCCTTCGCAATATCAAGGATGAGGGCGAAGCGATCCTCGTCATCGACAAGAATGTCGATGCACTCGCGCGCTTCGCAGACCGTCACGTCGTCATCGAAAAGGGTCGTGTGGTGTGGAGCGGCGACAACGCTGCCCTTTTGAACACCCCGGACATCAAGGAACGTTACTTGCACGTTTGACCTAGCAGTCGAACGCAAACTTGCATTGAATTGACAGGAGACGAGCATGCACCCCAGCGCTCATGTGGATACATTCGTTCTGGATAATCTCCCGGCTGCGGAACTTCTACCGGATATCATCAACCTTGACGCACTCGGCTACCCGGAGCAGCTCAACGCGACCTATGAGCTGGTGGACAGCCATCTTGAGCGCGGCAAAGGTGACCGCATCGCCTTGCAGGCGCCGGGCGTGCGCTGGACCTACAGCGATCTTGCCGCAATGATCAACAAGATCGCCAATGTGCTGACCGAAAAGCTCGGCATGAAAACCGGCAATCGCGTGATGATCCGCTCTGGCAACAACCCGACCAAGATCGCGCTCTATATGGCGATCATCAAGGCAGGCGGCGTTGTGGTCGCGACCATGCCGCTTCTGCGTGCCAGGGAATTGGTCCAGATCATCGACAAGGCGGAAATCAGTATCGCCTTTTGCGACAATGCGCTGATCGGTGAAATGCAAAATGCTATGGCACAGACCGATTTCATCAAAACGCTGGTGACCTGGGAAGACAACGCAGGCGGTGAACTTGGCGCATTGCTGGACGATGCATCTGGCGATTTCGATGCGGTGGCGACACGGGCGGACGATCCGTGCCTGCTCGGCTTTACATCCGGCACCACCGGTCTGCCGAAGGCAACCATCCATTTCCACCGCGACCTGCTGATCGTCTGCGATTGCTATGCGCATCACATACTGGACGCGACGGAAGACGACATCTTCATCGGTTCGCCGCCACTGGCTTTCACGTTTGGGCTTGGCGGGCTGGTTCTGTTTCCCTTCAGGATCGGTGCTTCCACAGTGCTACCGGCAAAGACAGTGCCGCACGATCTTGCGCTTGCTATCGGGGAATATAAACCGACTGTCTGTTTCACGGCGCCGACCGCTTATCGCGCCATGCTTTCGAAGATTGATCAGTATGATCTTTCGTCGTTGCGCAAATGTGTTTCAGCCGGTGAAGTCCTGCCCCTTCCCACATTCGAAGCATGGAAGCGCGCGACCGGACTTTCGCTGGCAGACGGTATCGGTGCAACGGAAATGCTGCATATCTTCATCTCCGCGCCGGAAGGCGATATTCGTCCTGGCGCGACCGGCAAGCCTATCCCCGGTTATGAGGCTCGCGTCATCGATGAGAATGGACAGGAATGCGCGCCCGGCACACCCGGACGGCTTGCCGTTCGCGGGCCGCTCGGCTGCAAATATCTGGCCGACCCGCGCCAGACCAAATATGTCGAAAACGGCTGGAACATTACCGGCGATACCTATGTCATGGATGAGGACGGTTATTTCTGGTATCAGGCGCGCAATGACGACATGATCGTTTCTGCCGGATATAACATTGCCGGACCGGAGGTCGAAGCCAGCCTGCTTGCGCATCCCGCCGTAGCCGAATGCGGCGTGGTAGCCGCCCCCGATGAGGAACGGGGCTGCATCGTCAAAGCCTATGTGGTGCTGAACGAGGGCTATAATGGCGATGCGAACTTGCAGGAAACACTGCAACGCCACGTCAAAAGCGAACTCGCACCCTATAAATATCCGCGCCTGATATGCTGGGTCTCCAGCTTGCCCAAAACGGAATCCGGAAAATTGCAACGATCTGCCCTGCGTGCGCAGGCGGCAACCGAGGCCCGCGCCTGACGTGGCTTCACGCATGAAATACGCAGGAGACTTCAGTGCTTCACGACTTCGATACCGCCTATGACAATATGAAAGCCATCAGCGATTCAGCCACCTATCCGCCGCGCTGGACGGAACTGGCCTCCGGCTTTCGCGAGAAGATGCGGGATCAGGGACGTCTGATACCCGATATTGCTTATGCTGACGGCGCGCGGAACCATTACGACCTCATCCTGCCGGAAGGCATGGCCAAGGGCACACTCGTTTATGTCCATGGCGGCTATTGGAAAGGGTTGGATAAAAGCTTCTGGTCGCATCTGGCACAAGGCGCGCTTGAGCGCGGATACCGCGTGGCCATGCCGAGCTATACGCTGTGCCCAGAAACACGCATTTCCGGAATCACAATGGAAATCGGCCGCTTCATTGACCGGCTGGCGCAGGAAGTGGATGGCGAAATCATATTGACCGGTCATTCAGCCGGGGGGCACCTGGTCACCCGCATGGCTTGCGAAAATGCGCCCATCGCTGCCGCAACAGCAGAACGGATCAAGCGCGTTCTTTCCATCAGCGGGCTGCATGATCTGCGACCGCTTCTCAAAACCGCGATGAACGATATTTTCCATATGGATGCGGCGGAAGCGATCGCGGAGAGCGCCGCACTGCACCGCCCTCGCCCGGATATCGCCGTTCATTGCTGCGTCGGCGGCGACGAGCTGAAGGAATTCAGGCGGCAGAATGCGTTGCTGGCAAACATCTGGTACGGATCAGGGATCGATACCGACGCGTGGGAAATCGACGGCACGCATCATTGCAATGTCATCGACACGCTGCGCGATCCCGAAAGCCAGGCCGTCAGATTTCTCTGCCCGTAACGCCGCGAAAAGCGTCTTCAGAAATGCTCTATCGGAAGGCCGCGCCGTTCATGTCCCGACAGGACAAATCCAACCGGCTCGGCTTTCGTCCCTCCGCTCATGCGGTTGATCAGAACGGCCATTTCCGTTCTGTTATGAACACCGAAACGCTTGATCAGATCATCGACATAATCCTTCACCGTGTGCGGCGACAGTTCCAGATGCCGCGCAATCTGCTTGTTGGTATTGCCAGCCGCCAGCAACCGGGCGACCGTCGAAAGACGTGGCGACAAACTGGTCAGATTTGCACTCGGCATCTTCGCCGGGCGCGCTTCCTGAATATTGCGCAAGGCAAGCGCCGACGAACGACATAACAATGATACCTGCTCTTCGAGCTGCGTTGCGTGCATCTCGAAACCGGCAGCATAAATCAACGCCTGAATGTTGCCGCCGACATAAACCGGGCTGCACAAGTTATCGTTGTAGTTCCATCGGGCGAGTAGCGTTCGCATCAGCGGCACATTGCCCGATGCATTTCGGGGCAATCGCGACCCCGCAACCGCGCCCGCATTCTGTACCACGGCCGCAATCATCGGATCCGAATCCGCCAGCCCGTTCTGATATTCAAGAAGAAAGCCGGTAGGCGCATTGATGCTGTGAAAAAGACGCGGCCGATTATTCTCCAGCAAATAAATTCCAAGCGAACGCACCCGCAGGACATTCGCGGAAAAATAGTCACAAGCTATTGTAAAGTCGTCATAATTGCGGCTCTCCGCAACGGAAAGCGCTGCAGATATTCGCTCGTCTGTCGATAATACTTCCCTGGGCATTCTCTCTCCCGAATTCCCAAGCCCCCCATCTGGGGGGAATGTCCGTTCCCACTCTTGTCCGTATCATTCCCGCTTATAACCGCTAAATCAAGGGGAACTAACTTGGATACCAGCGTGCACCGGACTCACACGGCCGACAACTATTCCGCAGTCCTTCAGGGCTTCAATGACCGTCTGCAATCGATTCTACCTTTAATTGAAGAAAAGGCTGAAGAAGCAGAGAAACTCGGACGGATGCATGATGACGTCGTGGACGCGATGCGCAAGGGCGGCTTCTATACGATGCTGTTTCCCAAGGAAGTCGGTGGCGCCGAACTGCGACCAATCGATGCCATGAAATTAATGTCAGCGCTTTCCTATGCTCACGCATCGTCGGGCTGGTGCACGATGGTCAACAATATGGAAGGCACCACCATGGCGATCTACCTCGATGATGAGGGGATTGCCAATGTCTTCAAGGATGGCGTCGATATCACCATTGCGGGCAACGGCGTGCCCCGCGGCTTTGCCCGCAAGGTCGACGGCGGCTACATGATCCGCGGCAACTGGGCTTATGGAAGCTCCATCTTCCACGCGGAATGGATTCACTCCGGCTGTTTCCTTCTCGATCCCAAGGACCCGAGCGGAAAGGCGCTGTTGAAAGATGAGACCGGTGCACCGCAGATCATCGTCGCACATCACCCGCGCTCGACGATCCAGTTGCTCGGTAACTGGGATGTGCTCGGCCTGCGCGCCACCGGCAGCTTCGACTACACGCTGGCAACCGATGAAGACCTTTTCGTACCGGAATCCATGACCTATAGTTTTACGCAGTCAGCGCCCAAGCGCGGTCAGGCGCAGGGCCATCTCGGGCTGGCAGGCTACAGCGCCCTCACCCATACGAGCTGGGCTATCGGCGTTGGTCGCCGGATACTCGACGAACTCGCCAAGGTGATCCGTCAGCGACAGGACCCGTTCGGCAAGAGCGCGGACAGCGCCAGCTTGCGTTTCCAGTTTGCCAACGCGGAAGCCCGCTATCGGGCGGCACGCGCCCTTGCCATGGAAACATGGGAAGATGTCTCGCAGACCACCGCGTCCGGCGCCGTTCCATCCCTCGACCAGATGACAATGGTGAAGCTTTCGCTACGCTATATGCACGACATTGTTTCGGATGTGGCAACATTTGCGCATCGTGCGGCGCGCGGAGCGTCGCTGCACAACACGGCGATGCAGCGCTTCTATCGCGACATTCATTCCGGTACACAGCATATCCTGCTCGCCGACCAGATTGTCGAGGAATGCGGCAAGGGGCTACTCGGCCTTTCAGGCCCTGATGCACGATGGACCGTTTTCGGCATCAGCGACAACTGAGACCGGCCATGACGAGAAATATTGTCAGCTTCGTCGGGTGTGATCGCCCGACGAAAGTTCATCGGTTGACCCAAGCGATTGCGGCAAGGCTGGAAGCGGAAGACGATGTATCGGTCACGCATCTAGACCTGTCACACGCCGGGCCGAACCTGTTTACCGTCAATCGCAAAGCACTGGATCAGCAATCCGAAACCCTGATCTCGGAGATCGAGCATTGCGATGCACTGATCGTCGGCTGCCCGGTCTATCAGGGCAGTTACCCCGGCCTTTTCAAGCACGTGTTCGATCTCGTCCATCCGCTGGCGCTGCGTGGTCGCCCGACCGTCCTTTGTGCTGTGGGTGGCGGGCATCGTCACGCGCTGGTGGTCGAACATCATCTGCGTCCATTGTTCGGGTTTTTCGAAGCGGGAACGGTGGCAACCGGCATCTATGCCTGTTCGGCGGAGCTGGATCCGGATGGCCTGCTGCCGCCCACTCTGGAAACCCGGATCGACAGCGCCGTCGACCAGATGAGAAAGCAATTGGTCCAATCGCACCAAGCCAGCGGCATAAGGTGGAAAGATGTTGAATTACTCGAACAGTTTTGAAAAACGCACGATCGAAGTCAGGGGGAAAACCGTCACCTATCTCGTGAAGGGTGAAGGTAAGGATGTCGTCTTTCTGCATGGAACCGGGACCTTTCCCGGTTTCGACAGTCTGGCCGACATTGCTTCGCGAAACCGGCTCATCATCCCGTTTCATCCGAATTTCAGTGAAAGCGAGGATGATGCCGATATCGTGCAGATCGGCGACTATGTGCTCCATTACATGGATTTCTTCGATGCGATGGGGCTGGACCGGTTCAGCCTTGGCGGCTTTTCACTCGGCGGCTGGATCGCCGCGGAATTCGCCATCAGACAGCCGGACAGGCTCGCCGCGCTGTTTCTCGCAGCACCCGCCGGTCTCGATCTTCCGGCAATCCCCATCCCCGATCTGTTTCAGGTCGCGCCAGCCGATATTCCTGCGCATCTGACGCACGACCCGGCGGTCACACTCCGCTATTTCCCGACAAAGCCCGACAGCCAGTTCGATGCAACACTCGGGCGCGAAATGGGTGCGCTGGCGCGCGTTCACGCAACCGATGGGCGCGGCAATCCGAAGCTTGGCCATTGGCTGCACCGGTTGAACATGCCGACCCTTATCCTTTGGGGCGAGGAAGACCGGGTTATCCCCGCGCAATATGGCCAAGAATGGCAGCGCGGGATCGACGGCGCACGTCTGGAGGCGCTCGGCGCAACCGGACATCTGCTGTTTGAAGAGACGCCCGTAGCGGCGGCACTTGTGCGCGATTTTCTCTCGGCAGTCTGAGCGTCCATAAGGATGCGCATCAATGCTTTGCAGGTAAAAATAAGGGGAACCAAGCCATGCAATGGGAAAGCCTATCGGACTTCGATCAATCCAGAATAAAGCGCTGGCAGTGGGGAATGCTGGCGCTGGCGCTTTTGTGCGAGATGTTTCTCGCCGCCGACTGGTACGCCTTTGCGGCGGTCATACCGTTCATTTCGGAAACACTTCAGCTCGATTCCGCGCAGGCCGGTCTGGCGCAGGGGATATTTGCGTTGACCTATGGTCTCGGCATGATCGTCTGGTCGCAATTGAGCCGCCGCATGAGTGCCCGATCGTTGCTGCTGATCGGGCTTTCCTTCACCGCCATCGGCATGGTGGCACAAGTCTATGTACAGAACTACGCGCAATTAATTGCGCTGCGTCTGTTTATCGGCTTCTTTGACGCAGCGATCTTCCTCGGCAATATGAAACTCATCATCGGCTGGTTCCCGCAGAAGCGGCGCGGCAGCATGATCGGCTTGATCCTCGCGGCTTATAGTCTGGCTATCACACTGGATTTCGCGATTGGCATTCCGCTTTCCATCACCTATGGCTGGCGCACCTTCTTCGCCATTCTCGCCATCGGCACCTTGGTGACGGCGGCGGGCGTGCTGGTGTTCACCCGCAACAATCCCGCACATATCGGCTTTAAGGATTTCCGCTGGGAGCCGGAAAAGCGGCAGACCTCGACTGCTCCGCTGGCCAGCATCTTCCGCTCGAAGTGGATCATTGTCGGCAGCCTCGGCATTTCCGCCTGTACCATGGCAATTGCCGGAACCGCCACATGGGTCATTCCCGGATATATTGCCGTGCATCAGATGCCGGTAGAAGATGCAGCCCTGATAGGCACGTTGATGGGGCTGTCGCAGGTCGTGTTTCTCATCATCGGTGGTTACGCCGCCGACCGCCTGAATAAAACGGGAATGATCAAATTCGGAACCGTGCTCGCCGTCCTCGTCGCGGTGATGTTCACCCTCGGCATGGCGATACCGCTTGGCTTCGGCTGGCTCATTCTGATGGCGCTCCTAAGCGGCGTGGCGCTTTTCGGCGGTGGTGCGATCTTCGCGTTTCTCAGTGAAAAATATCCGGAAGAGCTGGCAACGGCTGCGGTCGGTTATGCCGAAATCTTTGCCATCATTGCGACATTCATTTCGCCATGGGTCATGGGCGTGGTCATCAAGGTATCGGGCGGGTCTTTTGTTAGCGCCTTCCTGACCTTCGCCATCATGGAAGCGATCATTCTGGCCATCATTCTGGTGGTCACCCGCGAGAGCTTCAGCCTGAACGACGACAAGGTTTCCATTGCCGCCAGCGGCAACGCGATTTCGGGTGAAGCAACCCGCCCCTGATCTAAAGAACGGCGGCGGATGCGATTGACGGGTCGCACCCGCCTTTTTCTCTGGCTTCTTTCCGCAACCGATATTAACACCGAAGAGAGCGCCTTGTTGCGCCTGATGCCGCATCGCATCGGGCGCATGACTGTTGCAACCATGATCGATAGCGAGGGAATTCATGGAGGAACGCTTCTCAGGTACGGTTCTGGCTTCCGAGCATCAGGAGGAGAACCCCGCGCGTTCGCTGGGCGAGATCGGCCTGAACAGTTTTGCGCCCTACCTGATGAACCGCCTGATGGCCCGCTATAACGCGAACCTCGCGGAAGCGCTGAAAGGCCGCAAGATCACGACGGTCAAATTGCGCACGCTCGCTGTCCTGAGTGTCACACCTTCGGCGACCATCAACGAGCTTGCGGTCTTTACCGTGACCGAGCAATCCACGATGAGCCGCACGCTCGATTCGCTTGAAGAGCAGGGTTACGTCCGCCGTCAGGCGCGCGCCGAAGACATGCGCATCCGCGATATTTCTCTGACCGAAGAAGGACGCAACATTTTCAACGAAGCATGGCCTGCCATGTATGATCTGCTGTTGCAATTGTTTGAAGGCATTGACGAAGACGAGCATCGCGCCTTTGTCGGCACCTTGCAGAAAATGCTGCGCAATATCCGTAAAAACGAACTTTAAGCCCGGCCCGTTTCCAAGAAGCGAGCCGGGTTTGTCGCAACATCAGTCCGTCGAACGCGACGGTATCAGCGCCGTGGCCACTGCTGCGAGAGCGGCAACAATCGCGAAAATATAGAAGTTCCATTGCGGGCTGACATTGAGGCTTGCGATCAAACCGCCCAGAAGCGGCCCAGATAGTGCGCCAATGCGCGAGAAGCTCAGCGCCCATCCGGTTCCGGCAGAGCGGATCGAGGAATCGAGTCGCTGGGCCAGAAAGCCTGTGAGCACCAGCGACGCCGACACGGTGCCAAAACCGGCAATCGCGACGAACACATAGTTCATCAGCAGCGAGCCCTTGAAGGCGAGCGCCACAATACCGAGCGCGCCCAGCGCATAGGAACAGGCTACCGTGCGCTTTACGCCAAAACGGTCTGCCCAGGTGCCAAGCACAATGCCGCCGATTGCCGAACTCAGGCTGAAGACCGCAAGGAACAGCAGGCTGTTGCCAAGGTCATAACCGTTTTTGCGCATGATCTGCGGCAGCCATTGCGCGAGGCCATAGACCAGCAGCAGACCCATGAAGAGCGCAGCCCAGAAACAGGCGGTTTCGAACGCGTTTTTCGGGGAGAAGATTTCACTGAAAACGGTGCGCCAGCCAACCTTACCATGCTTGCGGACAATCGCCGCCGGAACCCCGACCCCCATGCGCTGCGCGGTCTTGCGCGCCGCATCGTGCTTGCCGCGCTGGACCAGCGATTCCACGCTCTCTGGCAGGAATGCGAGGAAGATGGGAACGAACAACAGCGGCACCGCCCCAATCAAAACGATGGTGCGCCAGCCATGGGCTTCGAGAAAGCCCCGACCGCACAGGGCAGCGGCCAGCAATCCCATCGAATAGCCCGAATACATGAGACCGTAATTGAAGCTCTTCTTCTTGACCGGGGAATATTCGACCGTCAGCGCCGCCGCGACCGGAATAATCCCGCCAAGACCGATGCCCGAAATGAACCGGCTCAATCCGAAGATGAAGGGTGTCGGCGCCATGGCGCTGACAATCATGCACAGCGAAAACACGGTGATGCAGGCGATAAACAGCGGCTTGCGTCCATGAAGCTCACTCAACGTGCCGGCAAGAATACCACCGATCAGCATACCGATCACCGTATAGCTGCCAATGGCGCCAAGCTCTATGGGCGTCAGTTGCCAGACTGGATCGACGGACAAGGCAGGCAAAATGGCACCGATGACACCGACGTCATAGCCTTCTGCAAAAATCGCAAGCCAGCACAGGCCCACGACAAGCAGGCTTTTGCCTGCCGATATCTCCCTTCCGGCCATAGCCGGCGCATCTATGCTCTGCGCTTGAGACATAGCTTTCCCCTTTTTTTGAAAGTGCGGCGCGCGTCCTCGTGCACGCCGACTTTTCAGGTCGAACATGGCTGTTCCGGCATCCTTGCGATGCCCGCACTCTTTGATCAGAGCGTTGCGATTGTTTTCAGCGCGCCATCGAGCGCAATGCCCTGTTCATCCAGCAGGGCCGCTTGCCGCAAGCGCCGCAGCCAGGCTGCGCCGTCGTCCCGCTCGCTCAGAACAGGCAGAGCGGACAAAACGCGGTCGAATTTCGACAGGCCACGCGAATGCGTATCGGAATAGCCCTTGACCAGACGGCGACAGGCAAGAACCTCGACCGCGAGATCGTAGTTTTGCGGCAAGGCGGCCAGCGCCTGTGCCAGCCAGGCTTCGCGGTGTTCGACCTCACGCTGATGGCGCAGGCTACCGCGCCGGAAACGACGCAAGCCCGAAACGACATAAAGCCCGGTGAACCAGAACAGCGTACCGGTGTTCACCCGGCGACCTTTGCTGATCCGCTTGTCGAGCCATGCAAAAAGCTTCGGGCGATTTTCGATCCAGGCGCCGATACCTTTCGGTAAGGTGCCGCACACTTCTTCCATGCGCGGATGCATATATTCGGTCGTATAGGCGATCTGATCTTTCTTGAGGCCGATTTCCTTGCGCACCCGCTCAAACCGCGAGCCGCGCACCTTAATATCGGCCACCCGGACCACATCGTCATAGGCCATGGCAACAGCGACATATTTTGCCGCCTGTACGGTGAAAGCAAAGCCTTGCGCCGTAGCGCCATTGGCAAGATCGGCCTTGAGCAGGGCAGCGCAACGGTTCAGATATTCATCTGCGTAAGCCGGATCCTGAAATTCGGTCAGTTTCTTGATTCCTGCAAAAAGCATCGCATGGCATTCACCCGGAAACTCGCTGCGAATGCGCTTGATAAGCCCATCCAGCGCCGGATGATCGGCCCGCTCGGGCAGAGGATCCAGCCGCTTTGCAGGCGTTGCCGCCAGTTTATCATTCGCACCGCCAAGCGCGCGCTGATAGGCAGATTCAAAAGCTCTTAGGCTTGCTTCGATGCCCTTGCCGCCGGACTTGATGGTTGCTTCAAAGGCGTGTTTGTCGAAAGGCAACGCGCCGGAAGCCGCAAGCGCGCCGAACAAAGCCGAGGAAACCACGCTGCCGCTTTTCGTTGCCAGCGCTTCCATGTCGAAAGCAATGGTCTTGCGCGCAGCAAAGGCTGTCGCGTCCTCAACGACCACCGGATTGCCGATGCCGTCACCCGGCTTTTCCTTTTCGCCCACCGCGAAAGAGCGATGGGTGGAGGTGATGAGCAAGGTTTTGTCAGGCGTCACGAGGCCGCGCAGCACCGAGCGCCCCGCTTCCATCAGTTCCGCCGCGATGACGATATCGACGTCGCCGGGTGTGGGCATCAGCGACAGGATCGGATGCGCACCTTCGCGGACCCGCAACAGCTCAAGATAATAGATCGTCGCGCCGGTTCTCTGCGCCACGCCGGGCACGGAAGTTGTCTGCGCGACCCAGCCATTGGTTTCCGCCAGCGCCACAACCCAGTCGGCCAGAACGCCGCCGCCCTGACCGCCCATGGCGAGAATGGCAATCGATAGCGGCTTGTCCTGCGAAAGAAGAGCGGACGGCGATGCATTCAGTGTAGACATGGCCTGTTCCTCAATCCGCAAAGACGATGCGCGATGCGCGGCGGCGCTTTTGCAGCCAGCCAATGACGCCGGAGCGCAGGCGATGCACGAACTTGTCCCAACCCGTCGGGTTGTGGATGACATCGGCGCGATAGAAGGACGGGCAAAGAACTGCCGCTTCCGAAACCTCGCCGCAATTGCCGCAACCAACGCAGGAATTGTCGATGGCCGCGACCGGATCGTCCTTCAGCGGATCGTCGGTGTGCTTCACGGAAAGCGACGGACAGCCCGACAGGCGGATACAGGCATGATCGCCAGTACACACATCCTCATCGACACCGAAACGCTGCTTGACCATCCGCTTGCCGTCCTTGACCGCCTTGGCGAATTGCGGCTTCACGCGGCGCTGCTTGTTGAGCATGCATTCCGACGACGCCACAATGATCTTCGGGCCTTTTTCTTCCGTCGTCAGCGCTTCCTTCAGCGTGTCGCGCATCTTTGCAACGTCATAGGTGTGATCGATCTGGCGGACCCAGCCCGCACCAATCCCCTTGACCGCATCGACAATGGAATTGTTGGTCTTGCGGCGCGGATTGCTCGCTCTGGAGGACATAACGTCCTGACCGCCCGTCGCCGACGAATAGTAATTGTCGACCACGAGGATGACGCCATCCTGCTTGTTGAAAACGGCATTGCCGACCGAAGTGGCAAGCCCATTGTGCCAGAAACCGCCGTCACCCATAACCGAAATGGAACGCTTGCCAGCAGGCACATTGAAAGCGGAAGCCGAGGCCGGACCAAGGCCGTAACCCATGGTGGTGCCGCCGAGATTGAACGGCGGCAGAATGGAAAAGAGGTGGCAGCCGATATCGGCTGAAACGTGATGCTCGCCCAGCTCCTTTTCCACCAGCTTCATGGCGGCGAAAATCGGTCGTTCCGGGCAACCGGTGCAAAAACCGGCAGGGCGCGGCGGGACCACTTCGGCCAGCGCCTTGACGCGCGCATCGGCCAAAACTGGCGATGGATCGGGCAGCGGCGGACGGTTGCCGAGCAATTGCGGCGCATGCGCATCGAAGAATGCCGTCAGGCCCTTCAAGAGCACAGGCGTTGTGTATTCGCCATCCAGCGGCAGCACATCCTTGCCGGACAGTTTTGTCTGGATATCGCGGCGGCGCAGCAGCGTATGCAGCGCCTGCTCGATATATTCAGGCGCGCCTTCTTCCAGCATCACCACGGCTTTCTTGCCGGCAACGAAGTCGATGACTTCATCGTCTATCATCGGATAGGCGACATTCATCACATAGAGAGGAACCCGGCTTTCACCGTAAACATCTGCCAGCCCCATTTGCTGCAAGGCCCGCATGGCGCTGTTGTAAAGCCCGCCTTGCAGGATGATGCCGACATCGCCCTCTTCGGGGCCAAAATATTCATTGAGACGATTGGCTTTGACGAACTCGACGGCTGCGGGCCAGCGCTTTTCGAGCTTTTCCTTCTCGTGCAGGAAAGATGCAGGCGGCAGGACGATGCGATTGACGTCGCGCCTTGGATTTTCCAGCGCTTCGGCCAGCGTGTGGGCAGGCCGTTTGTTATCCTTCGCAACAAACTGACCATGCACATGGCAACTGCGGATGCCGACCTGCAGCATGACCGGCGTGTTGGAGGCTTCCGACAATTCGAAACCTTTTTCAACAGCTTCCACGATCGAAGGCAGATTGGGCCGTGGGGTCAAAAGCCACATTTGCGATTTCATCGCATAGGCATGGCTGCGCTCCTGCATGATGGAAGAGCCTTCGCCGTAATCCTCGCCGATGATGACCAGCGCGCCGCCGGTTACACCACCGGAGGCGAGATTGGACAGGGCATCAGAGGCGACATTGGTGCCAGCCGTCGATTTCCACGTAACCGCGCCGCGCACCGGATACATCACCGAGGCGGAAAGCATGGCCGCAGCCGCGGCTTCCGATGCGGACGATTCGAAATGGACGCCCAGATCTTCCATCACGTCCTTCGCATCCGCGAGAACGTCCATCAGATGGGAAATCGGCGAACCCTGATAGCCGCCGACATAGGAAACGCCTGACTGCAGCAGCGCCTTGGTGATGGCGAGAATGCCTTCGCCGCTGAAAATATCGCCTTCGCCGAGCTTCAGATCCTCGACCTCACGGGCGAATGAGCGCTCCGCCATGACAATTCCCCTTTTCCGTTCGCCGGAATATCAATTCATTTGCATCAGCATATTTTCTAATTCTAAACTGTGTCAATAGTGGTTTTTGGCCGGATTATAATTATTGCATTTGCATATATCAGTTTGACGCCATGTTACCCTCTTCTCAAACAGCATGGAAAATAAGCTGATTTTTTGCTTGACGTACCGAAGCTCCCAATTATATTTTAAGCTTAAAATAATTAACCGGCTCCGTTCGGCAAATATCGGTCGGCAGCATATCGGAAAGGGAACTCAACATGCGTATCGTGTGTATTGGAGGAGGTCCGGCCGGCCTTTATTTCGGCCTTCTGATGAAGAAGCTTCATCCAGAGCATGACATTACGGTCGTGGAGCGGAACCGCGCCTATGACACGTTCGGCTGGGGCGTGGTGTTTTCCGACGCGACCATGGAATCGATGAAGGTCTGGGACCCGGAAAGTGCGGCCGAAATTCAGGACGCCTTCAATCACTGGGACGATATCGAGGTGCTATTCAAGGGCACGCGCCAGCGCACCAGCGGTCATGGCTTTGTCGGCATCGGGCGCAAGCGTCTGCTCAACATTCTTCAGGCGCGCTGCGAAGCGCTGGACGTGAAGCTTCAGTTCGAAACCGACGTGGAAAGCGATCTCGATTTCCCCGACGCCGATCTCATCATCGCTTCGGACGGCCTGAACTCCCGCATCCGCAATCGCTATGAGGATGTGTTCGAACCCGATCTGATCGTCCGACCCAATCGCTACATCTGGCTTGGCACGGAAAAGCTGTTCGACGCCTTTACCTTCGATTTCCGCAAGACCGATCACGGCTGGTTCCAGGCGCATATCTACAAGTTCGACGACAAGACCTCGACCTTCATCATCGAAACGACCGAGGAAGCCTATCAGGCGCATGGCCTGGACCAGATGGACCAGACTGCATCCATCGATTTCTGCGAGAAGCTTTTTGCGGAAACGCTTGAAGGCGCGCCGTTGATGACCAATGCGCGCCATATGCGCGGCTCGGCATGGCTGAACTTCAACCGCCTGATTTGCGGAAAGTGGAGCCACTTCAACGGCAATTCCCACGTGGTGTTGATGGGCGATGCTGCCCATACCGCGCATTTCGCCATCGGATCGGGCACCAAACTTGCTATCGACGACGCGATTGAACTGGCCAACCAGTTCCAGAAGCTCGGCCACGGCAAGGAAGGTATACCGGAAGTCCTGCATGCCTATGAAGAAATCCGCCGCGTCGATGTTGCTCGCATCCAGAACGCTGCGCGCAACGCCATGGAATGGTTCGAGGTCGTAGGCCAACGTTATGCCGACACGCTGGAACCGGAACAGTTCATGTATTCCATGCTGACGCGTTCGCAGCGCATCAGCCACGAAAATCTGCGCCTGCGCGACAAGGATTGGCTGGAAGGCTATGAGCGCTGGTTTGCCCGCAAGCAGGGGCTGAACGTGACGGACGACGAGCGTTGCCTGCCACCGATGTTCACGCCCTATACGCTGCGCGGCGTGACGCTGCCAAACCGCATCGTCGTGTCGCCAATGGCAATGTATTCCGCAACCGACGGCCTGATCGACGATTTCCATATGGTCCATCTTGGCAGTCGCGCCATGGGCGGTGCCGGATTGGTCTTTGCCGAAATGACCTGCGTATCGCCCGATGCGCGGATTACTCCCGGCTGTCTCGGCATCTGGAACGATGCACAGGCCGAAGGCTGGAAGCGCGTTGTCGATTTCGTCCACAGCAACAGCAATGCCAAAGTTGCCATGCAGATCGGCCATGCCGGACGTAAAGGTGCAACCAAGCTTGCTTGGGAAGGGATCGACCAGCCTCTGGACGATGGTGCGTGGCCGCTGCTGTCCGCTTCCGCCCTTCCCTATCTCAAGAACAGCCAGACGCCGAAGGCGATGGACCGCGCCGACATGGATCGGGTGAAAGCGGACTTCGTCGCCGCCACCAAACGCGCGGCGGAAGCTGGCGTCGATTGGCTCGAACTGCACTGTGCGCATGGCTATCTTCTGTCGAGCTTCCTCTCGCCGCTCACCAACCGGCGCGAGGACGAATATGGCGGCAGCTATGAAAACCGTGCGCGTTATCCGCTGGAAGTCTTCCATGCGGTCCGCGAAGTCTGGCCGCAGGATAAGCCGATCTCGGTTCGCCTTTCCTGCCACGACTGGTTCGAAGGCGGCAACACGCCGGAAGATGCCGCCATCTTTGCGGATATGTTCAAGGCCGCAGGCGCCGATCTGATCGACTGTTCGTCGGGTCAGGTCTGGAAGGAAGAAAAGCCGGTTTATGGCCGTCTGTTCCAGACCCCGTTTTCCGACAAGATCCGCAACGAAATCCACATTCCGACGATTGCCGTCGGCGCGATTTCGGAAGCCGATCATGCGAATTCGATCATCGCGGCAGGACGTGCCGATCTCTGCGCTGTGGCACGCCCGCATCTTGCCGATCCGTCATGGGCGCTGCATGAGGCGGCGAAAATCGGCATCAACTCCATCGCATGGCCGAAGCAATATCGTTCCGCCAAGTATCAGTATGAAGCCAATCTCGCCCGCGCCGCCGCTGCGCCGCAAGGTGCGAAGTAACGGAGATTGCGATGAACGATCCGGCTGTTGGCCTTGCCCTTTCCGGCAAACATGCGCTGGTCACCGGTGCCGGTAGCGGCATCGGCGCCGCTATTGCCGTCGGTCTTGCGCGCGCCGGGGCCAATGTGACCCTGGCGGGCCGTCGCCGCGAACCGCTGGAAGCAACCGCCGCCCTGTTGGACTGGCAGCGATGCTTCATTGCCGATGGTTTTGATGTGACAAACCGCGAAGCCATTGAGACCGGCCTGAACGGCGCGCGCGCCGCTTTCGGGCCTGTCAGCATTCTTGTTAATAATGCCGGGGAAGCGCCGAGTGCACCTTTCGAGAAAACCAGTCTCGACATGTGGAGCCGCGTTCTCGACGTTGATCTCACCGGCGTCTTCAATGTGACGCAGGCGACCCTTGATGACATTAAGGCGGGCGGCAAGAGCGGACGCATCATCAATATCGCGTCGACGGCGGGGTTGAGCGGTTATTCCTATGTCTCGGCCTATTGCGCTGCAAAGCACGGGGTCGTCGGGTTGACCAGAGCGCTGGCGCTGGAACTGGCCCGTAAGGGCGTGACGGTCAATGCCGTGTGTCCGGGCTTTACCGATACACCGATCATTGCTCGTTCGATCCAGGCCATTGTCGCGAAGACCGGACGGTCGGAGGACGATGTTCTGGCAGAATTCGTCAAGGCGAACCCGCAGGGACGCCTGATACAGCCGGAGGAAGTGGCTGAAACCGTGCTGTGGCTCACATCGCCCGGCGCGCAATCGATAACTGGACAGGCGATAGCAATCGCCGGTGGGGAGGTAATGGCAGGATGAACGACGGCACAATTTCGATGGCGAGTAATCTGAAGCCTTTCAAGGATTATCAGGCCGAGCATTTTCTGTGGCAGACCAGCGAAGACGGGCGCGTTGCAACGCTGACCCTGAACCGCCCGGACCGCAAAAATCCGCTGACATTCGAAAGCTATGCCGAGCTTCGCGACCTGTTTCGCAATCTCGTCTATGCCTCCGACGTGCGCACCATCGTGCTGACCGGCGCTGGCGGAAACTTCTCGTCGGGCGGCGATGTGTTCGAGATCATTGAACCGCTGACCAAGATGGCGATGCCCGACCTTCTGGCTTTCACGCGCATGACGGGCGATGTCGTCAAGGCCATGCGTAAATGTCCGCAGCAGATCATTGCCGCCGTTGACGGCATTTGCGCCGGGGCTGGCGCTATTCTGGCCATGGCATCGGATTTGCGTATCGCGACTCCGGAATCCAAGACGGCGTTCCTGTTTACACGCGTCGGCCTTGCCGGTGCCGATATGGGCGCATGCGGCATTCTCCCGCGACTGATCGGTCAGGGCCGCGCATCGGAACTGCTTTATACCGGCCGTTTCATGAGCGCTGACGAAGGCGAGCGCTGGGGCTTCTTCAACGCACTGCATCCGCAGGGCGATTTGCTCGGTAAGGCCGAAGCGCTGGCACGCAATATTGCCGACGGTCCATGGTTTGCGCATGGCATGACCAAAACCATGCTCAATCAGGAATGGGCAATGGGCATTGAAGAACTGGTGGAATCGGAAGCGCAGGCGCAGGCCATCTGCATGGCGACGCAGGATTTCCGCCGCGCCTTCGAGGCTTTTGCAGCCAAGCAGAAGCCCGTTTTCGAGGGGAACTGACCCATGGATAGTTTTGCAGCACTGCCGCTCAAGCGGGAGTATCTCGACTGGCCGTTTTTTGAGAAAACCCATACCGACTGGGCCGCAAAACTCGATGCCTTTGCGGCAAGCCCGGTGCTTGCCGATGTCGATCACAGCGACACGGACAATGCCTGTCGCGCTTTGGTGAAAGCGCTTGGCCAAGCCGGACTGCTGGAAGCAGCCGTCAGCCTAACGGGCGGCGAAGGGATCGATTCCCGCAAGCTTTGCATCGCCCGCGAGACACTGGCTTATCATGACGGTCTGGCCGATTTCGCCTTTGCCATGCAGGGCCTGGGCACTGGCGCGATCAGCCTCACCGGATCGGACGAGCTCAAGCAAGCCGTGCTGCCGAAAGTGGCAAACGGCGAATGGATTTCGGCCTTTGCACTGTCGGAAAAACTGGCAGGGTCCGATGTGGCTGCAATGAGCTGCGCAGCCATTGCCGATGGCGACCATTATGTGCTCGATGGTGAAAAGACCTGGATTTCCAATGGCGGCATCGCCGATGTCTACACCGTGTTTGCCCGCACGGGCGAAGCGCCCGGCACGCGAGGCATTTCGGCCTTTGTCGTTTTCGCCACCGATCCCGGCTTTTCCATCGCGGAGCGCATCGATGTGATCGCGCCGCATCCGCTGGCCACGATCCGCTTCGACAATTGCCGCATTCCCGCCAGCCGTCGCCTCGGTGCGCCGGGCGAAGGATTCAAGATCGCTATGCGCACGCTCGATATTTTCCGCGCATCGGTTGCGGCAGCAGCACTTGGCTTTGCGCGCCGTGGTGCCAGCGAGGCGCTGTCCCATGCACGGACGCGCCCAATGTTCGGCGGCGCATTGGCCGACTTGCAGCTAACGCAAGCCACACTTGGCGACATGGCGACCGATATCGATGCCGCAGCGCTTCTCACCTATCGCGCGGCGTGGCGGCGCGACGTTCAGAAACTGAACACAACCAAGGAAGCCGCCATGGCCAAGATGGTGGCGACGGAAAACGCCCAGCACACCATCGACAAGGCCGTGCAGATGTTTGGCGGTCGCGGCGTGAAAAGCGGCGAAATCGTTGAGCGGCTTTATCGCGAGATACGTGCGCTTCGCATCTACGAAGGTGCGACGGAAGTGCAGAAACTCATTATCGCGCGCGAACTGCTGAAGGCTAACTAAAGCCCGTCACCGCACGCATTTTCTGGAGATATAACATGCATAAGACACTTCAGCCGCAAGGCTGGGCCCGCCCCATCGGATATGCCAACGGCGTTGAAGCGCGTGGGCGCACCGTGTTTATCGGTGGCCAGATCGGCTGGAACGAACAGCAACAATTCGAGACCGACGATTTCGTCGAACAGACCGAGCAGACATTGAAGAACATTGTAGCCATTCTGGCGGAAGCTGGCGGCAGGCCGGAACACATCGCCTCCATGACCTGGTACTTCACCGACAAGGCTGAATATAACGCCAATCTGAAAGGCATCGGCCGCGCCTATCGCGATGTGATTGGCAAGCACTTCCCCGCAATGGCGGCAGTGCAGGTCGTCGCGCTGGTCGAGGACCGGGCCAAGATCGAAATACAGGCTTTTGCCGTTATACCGGACTGAGACCGCCATGGCCGATAGACGCGAATTCTCCCCCACTGTGACAGGTGAAATTGTCGACGGCATTCTTGTCGTTACGGTCGACAGCCCGCCGGTCAATGCCACATCAGCCGACGTGCGCAAAGGTTTTGCCGCAGCCATTCGTCATGCTTCTGCCGACGCGGCGATCCGCGCGACTGTGCTGAGCGGTGCGGGCAAGATCTTCATCGGCGGGGCGGATATTCGCGAATTCGGCAAGCCGCCGGTCGAACCGACATTGCCGGATGTCATCACCATCATCGAAAGCGCCGACAAGCCGGTAGTGGCCGCGATCAACGGCGCCGCTTTGGGTGGCGGGCTTGAGGTAGCGCTCGCAGCCCACGCCCGTATCGCATCGCCCAGCGCCTCCTTTGCCTTGCCGGAAGTTAAGCTTGGGATCGTGCCCGGTGCGGGCGGTACCCAGCGTCTGCCCCGGCTGATCGGGCTGCTCGCAGCACTCGACATGACCGCCACAGGCCGCCAGATTGCCCCCGAAGAAGCGCAGCAACTGGGCCTGATCGACCAGATGTCGAGCGGCGATCTTGTGGCCGACGCCATCAAGCTTGCCAATGCGCTGGTCGGCACGCCCTTGCGCCGGACCGGCAATTTAACCGTTAGCACACCCGATGCCGCCGCTTTCGAACAGGCCAAGGCCAAAATCCTGAAAAAGGCGCGCGGCGCGACCGCCCCCGGTGAAGCGGCGCGGCTCGTTCAGCTCTCGACAACGACCTCGATTGCCGAAGGACTGGCCGAAGAACGCACAACCTTCATTCGTCTGCGCGACAGCGCGGAAGCAGCCGCCTTGCGGCATCTGTTCTTCGCCGAACGTGCCGCTGGAAAAGTGGAAGGCATTGAGGCAAAGCCTCGACCGCTTTCCACCATCGGCATTGCCGGGACCGGCCTGATGGGGTCGGGCATCGCCGTCGCCTGTCTTGCTGCTGGCTATAAGGTCATCGGTTATGAAACGACTGCGGAAGCAGCCGCGAAGGGCCACGCGCGGATTACCGATATGATCCAGAAGGCGGTCGATACCCGCAGGCTTTCTACCGAGGCCGCCGAAACGCAACGTGCGAAACTCAGCGTCAGCGCCGATATGGCTGCGCTCGCCGAAGCCGATCTCGTTATTGAAGCTGTGTTCGATGATTTCACCGTCAAGGCATCGCTGTTCCGTGAGCTCGACGCCCTGCTGCCCCGGTCAACAATTCTGGCCACCAATACCAGCTATCTCAATCCGGATGAGCTGACGGCCGTCACGGATCGCCCTGACAGGGTATTGGGCCTGCATTTCTTCTCGCCAGCCAACATCATGCGGCTTTTGGAAGTGGTACGATGCGCGGAAACGTCTGACGAGACGCTGGCAACCGGCATCGCCTTTGCGCGCAAGATCAAGAAGCTACCCATCGTCACCGGTGTCTGTGAGGGATTTATCGGCAACCGGATGTTTTCGGCCTACCGCACGGAAGGCGAAAAAATGCTGGCAGAGGGTGCCTATCCCGAAGACATCGATCGCGCCATGGAAAGCTATGGCTTTGCGATGGGCCTGTTTGCGGTTAACGACATGGCTGGGCTGGAAATCGCCTGGGCACGGCGCAAGAGAGCGGCGGCAAGCCGCGACCCCAACCTTCCCTATTTCGATGTTGCCGACAAATTATGCGAAGCCGGGCGTTTTGGACGCAAGGCCGGCCTCGGCTGGTATCGCTATACGGATGGTGCTTGCGCCAGCGACCCGGACGTCCACACGCTGATCGACGACTACCGTGCGCGCCACGCCATTGTTCCCCGCAGTTTCAGCGACGAAGCGATCATGCAGCGCCTGCTCGCCGCCATGGCGGATGAAGGACAATCCTTGCTTGAAGAAGGCATTGCGCGCCATTCCGATGACATCGATCTCGTTCTGGTCAATGGATACGGCTTTCCGTCGATCAAGGGTGGACCGATGTTCGCAGCACGTCAGATTGGAGAAACCCGATGAACGAAGCTTTCATCTGCGATTATATCCGCACCCCCATAGGGCGTTTCGGCGGGGCGTTGTCCAGCGTCCGCACGGACGATCTTGCCGCTACTCCGCTCAAGGCACTTGTCGAGCGCAATCCTGCGCTGGATTGCGAAGCGATCGAGGACGTGATTTTCGGCTGCGCCAATCAGGCGGGGGAAGATAACCGCAATGTTGCCCGTATGGCGACACTGCTTGCCGGTTTTCCCGTTACCGCCACCGGTACGACGGTCAACAGGCTTTGCGGTTCCGGGATGGATGCCGTGCTCGTCGCCGCACGCGCCATTCGTGCGGGTGAAGCAGAGCTCATGATTGCGGGCGGTGTGGAAAGTATGAGCCGTGCGCCCTTTGTCTTACCGAAAGCAGACAGCCCGTTCTCGCGCCGTGCGGAAATCCACGATACGACAATTGGCTGGCGCTTCGTCAATCCGGTAATGAAAGCGCAATACGGCATCGACTCCATGCCGGAGACCGGCGATCATGTGGCTGTCGATTACGCGGTCACGCGCGCCGATCAGGATGAATTTGCCTTGCGCAGCCAGAAGAAGGCCGCGACGGCACAACGTAATGGTCGACTGGCGCAGGAAATCACGCCCGTTTCCATCCCTCAGCGCAAGGGCGATCCCGTGGTCGTCAGTGCCGACGAACATCCGCGTGAAACGACCTTGGATGCGCTGGCCAAACTGAAACCAATCAACCGGCTGGAAGGCGCGACCGTTACAGCCGGCAATGCGTCAGGCGTCAATGATGGAGCGACAGCACTTATCATCGCATCTGAAGCTGCTGCCCGCAAATTCGGCCTCACCCCTATCGCCCGAGTTCTGGGTGGCGCGACAGCGGGCGTTCCTCCACGCATCATGGGTATCGGCCCAGCCCCAGCAAGCCAGAAACTGATGACACGGCTGGGAATAAGGCAGGAGCAGTTCGACATAATCGAACTGAATGAAGCCTTTGCCAGTCAGGGATTGGCCACCTTACGCCTTCTTGGGGTTGCCGACGACGATGTCCGCGTCAATCCGAATGGCGGTGCCATTGCTCTCGGGCATCCGCTCGGCATGTCCGGAGCGCGCATCACCGGCACTGCAGCGCTGGAACTGAAACTCGGCGGCGGTCGCTTTGCGCTTGCCACGATGTGCATCGGTGTCGGGCAAGGCATCGCCATCGCGCTCGAAAGGGTTTAGCGTCCATCGTAACGATCTGCCGTTTTAGAGCGCATCTTTTTCGATGGAAGCAGGATCAGAAATCAGTCCAGTGGACTGATTTCCCTGCATAGGCGTTTCACACTTTTCGGGATGCGCTCTAAAACGGCAGATCCACAGATTCCCGCGCGTCTAACAGAGTTTCTGCAAAAGCCGCTGCGTTGCTTCGATGTCCTGAACCATCAGGCTGCCCGCCTTTTTCGCATCGCCAGTACGAATGGCATCCAGCATTTCGTAATGATAGGCTGAATAAGGGTGGATAATCCCCTTATCCACTTGTTGACGAACGTGATTGGAAAGAAGACGCATATAAGGTCCGAGCCGCAGCCACAGAGTTTCAATCATCTGAGGTAATGTTTCAGATCCCGATAATTCGTAGATCGTGAAATGAAATTCCTGGTTCTTGCGCAGCATCTCATAGATCTTGCCTTCTTGACCGAGAGCTTCGTGCTCCCGCGCAAGTGTGAGACAGCGATCAATGTCTGCAGCATTCATCCGTGGCGTGGCAAGTTCGGTGGCGAGACCTTCAAGGGCAACGCGGACTCGACAAATATCATCCAGCCGCGTTCGTGAAATATCGGGCACACGCGCCGATCCGTTGCGGGCAATTTCCAGTCCGTTTTCCGCCGCAAGCCGTCGCAGCGCCTCGCGTACAGGCATATGGCTCGTGCCGAACTCCGCAGCGAGAGAAGCTATCGTCACGGCCTGCGAGGGCTCGAATGAGCCCCACATCAAAGCTTGGCGAAGCTGTTCGTAGACCCCGTCCTGTACGGTTACGCGCGAGGATACTTTCGACAGACGGGTTTCACCGATCATTTGCTTCAAATCCCTTGTCTCCGTGTTCCCCGGTTATAGCATTTTACAGCCCGATAAGATCACCGGGTGTCGCATAAATACGGTGAAAACAACAGGATGGGGCAGAAATCGACATATAACCGGAAGGGTTAACCTATCGTCAGGCTGTCCAGCGCATCGCACAAGGCTTCCGTTTCCGCCAGGGAGGTCACCGACCCAGGCGAAAACCGCAGAATGCGACTGCGACAATCGCAATAAAAATTTTCGGACTTCAATGCGGTCATTATCGCCATTGCCTTTTCAACGGAGACGGCTTGTGCCATCACACTGCCGCCGCGCTCTTCAGACTTTTCCGGCGAGACCAGCGTCAGCGTAGCGTTGGCAGCGATCCGTTCCACAATCATGCCGGTCGACAGTTCGTTGTGCCGGGCCAGTACATCGACACCCGTCGCGGAAACAAAATCGAGGCCGGGTTGGGAGGCAATTGCCGCCAGCACGGCAGGCGTTCCGTGATCGAAGCGTCGCGCATCGTCGGCATAAGCAAACGTATCGAGATCCCAGGAAAACGGGTTGGGTTGACTGAACCAGCCACGCAATTCCGGCTTGCATGTAGCCAGTAATCCCGGACGCACATAGATGACCCCTGCTCCCGAGCTTCCACAAAGCCATTTGAGAGACGATCCCACCACGACATCTATCTCTCCGACGGAAAAGGGACGAATGCCTACGCCCTGGGTGACATCCGCAACGATGATCGTATCCTGTTGCCTGCCGTGTTTGCAGATCAGGTCCAGATCGACACGCTTCGACGTCGTAGACGACACCCATGTGATCAACGCAATCGCAACATCGCTGCCCCAAGCGTCGATAAAATCCTCGTCACGCACAAAACTCTCGCCCGGTCTCATCGGTACGGTTTCAAGCGTAAATCCGAACCGCGCCTGCAATCCAGCCAGCAAAAAATGCAGACTTGGAAAACAATCCGCCGCAGCCAGAATTCGGCGTCCGCGCAATAGTTCATCAGGCAGTGCACCAATCAGACTGTAAAGGGCCAGCGTCACGTTCTCTGCGGTCGTCATGGATCCCGCAGGAGCGCCAATCAGTTTCTCCCAGCTTCGGATGAAATGCCCGCGCTCCGCCAGCATTGCCGGCCATTGGGAGTCATTTTCTGCTGACCATATATCCGAGTAACGATCGAGTGCCGTTTTCACTTTTTCCGCTTTACCCGGAAAGGTACCTATCGAGTGATAGAGAAAATAACCGCTCATGTTCTGTCTGCCATATTGCTGTTGCCGATGCCGCCGATGAAACCGGAATTGGATCTATCGGACTTTCTCCTTTTTGAAGCGCGCTTCAAGAAGTGCCACAAGGCGCACCAGCGGCAGCAGCAGGATGAGATAGATAAGCGCCGCGCCAATCAACGGTGTCGGGTTGGCATAAAGTGCCTGTGCGTCCTGCGCTTCCTTCAAAAGCTCGGGCAGAGCCACGGTTGACGCCAAGGCGGTGTCCTTGAACATGGACACACAATTGCTTGTGGTCGGCGGAATGATGATACGGATTGCCTGTGGCAAAACCACTTTCCACAGAGTAATCGGGAATGGAATTCCAAGAGCCGAAGCAGCTTCGAACTGGCCGCGCGGTACACTTTCAATACCGGACCGGAACACTTCCGCGGAATATGCCGCCATAACCATGGAAAAAGACATGATAGCGGAGGTCCAGGCGGAAAAGCGTATCCCGATGAATGGCAGTGCATAATAGATCAGGATCAGCACGACCAGAACCGGCATGGCCCGGAATACGTCAATATAGGCAATCGCGAGATAACGCAGCACCTTCGGTCCGTAGATACGGACAATACTGATCAGCAAGCCCGACAGAACACCAAAGAAAATGCTGGCGATACCGATAAGAAACGTGTTGAGCAGGCCGCGTCCGAGCGCCGGCAGGCTCGAAACGAGAACCTCGGTGTTCAGGAAGGTTTCGACGAAAGTCATATTGGCGTCCTTCGCAGGCAAATCCTGGGAGCGCACGACCGGTCAGTTTTGAGAAGTAACGGTCGAAGATGGGCCGATCCTGCAAATGCGGCCCATCTGTCACCACGTCAAAAGATTATGGCTGCGGGATCGATACGACGGTAACCGTCGAGGAATTGGCTGCAGGGTCCGTCCCGAACCACTTTTTGTGAATAGCCGCAGTGGTGCCGTCCTGCTTCATCGCGGTGATTGCGTCATTGAGCTTGCCGAGCAACGGATGGTCCTTCGCCATCATCAGACCGTATTGTTCGCCGGTCTGAATCCGGTCCTTCACGGCATAACCCTTCATTTTGAGAAAGAGATGTTCCATGCCCGGCACGTCAGAAATGACCGCGTCAATACGGCCTGCACCGAGATCAAGAAACAGATCCTGTTGAGAGTTATAGCCCTTGGTGTCGGAGAAGCCTTTGGCTTCCTTGTTTTCCTTGACCCATTTCTCGCCAGTAGAGCCAGAAAGGGCACCGACGGTCTTGCCCTTCAGATCGGCCAGTCCTGTAATGGCACTATCGGCCTTGGTGGCTACCCCGATGTCAGAATCATAATAAGGCTGGGTGAAGGACTGCGATTTCAGGCGTTCAGGCGTGATGGTTATGGACGAAACCGCCACGTCGATACGCCGTGAAGTGGTTGCGGCGAACAGCGCCTGAAACCCGTAATCGGCAATTTCCGGCTCCAGTCCGGCCCGTTTGGCGGCCTCGGTCGCCATGTCGATTTCGAAGCCTTCGAATGTCCCGTCGGCATTCTTCAACTCGAAAGGGGGATTGCTGGGATAAGCACCGATATTGAGCGCGTCGGCAGCCAGAGATGCGGTTGTCATGGCAAAGGCACTCGCAAGGCCTGCCATAGCCAGAAAAGTACGGCGACAGATCATCATATTGTTATTCCCTCTATGGGTCGTTTCTTTTCGGTAGACGTCTCTGACCCTACCAGTGCCGACCTATTTGATTATTTGATCACACGGCATTTTAAGTTTCAACTAAAATCGCATCTGCCTAGTGGATTGAATTTGACGGTTGAATCCCGACTGACACAGATGCTGTTTCAAACGTCAAATTCGAAAAATCCACTAGATACATATACTTGCTAGTGGTTCTTTTGATTCCAACCTTTGCTCAGCGCTTGAGCCGAGGATGCAAATATTGGAATCAGACCACCTGGCAACCGACCGTCACGAGAACGTTGCCAGTCACTCAAAGGGAGCCGAAGAACCGCTGAAGGCGATCCATGGCCTCATTGACACGCGCCAGCGATTGCGAACCGAAGCAGACACGCAAATGCCCTTCGCCGCCCGCTCCGTAAAAGCTCCCCGCCTCCAGGACAACGCCTGCCTCTGTCATGATGCGCTCGGCCATGTCCTGAGACTTGAGACCCAGTGCAGCGATTTTGGGAAAGGCGTAAATCGTGCCTTCTGGCCAGTCGCATGTGACCCCCGACATCTGGTTTAACCGTGATACGACAATGTCGCGTTTCACTTTGTCTTCCGTCACGAGCTCGGCCAATATCTCCTCCGGGCCGGAGACCGCCACCAGCGCGCCCGCCTGAATAAATGTATTCACATGAGTGACGTCGTTGGTCGTGATCTTCAAGATGCCTTCGATCAGATACGGGGGCGCCGTCAGGTAACCGAGTCGCCAGCCATCCATGGCGAAACTCTTGGTGAAAGCAAACATTGAAATCGTTCGCTCCATCATGCCGGGCAACGAAGCGATTGAAACATGGCGCGCACCATCGAACAGTATCTCTTCGTAAACCTCGTCCGAAACCACAACAAGATCGTGACGGCGAGCAATGTTCGCCAGAACTTCCAGTTCCTCGCGACTATAGACCCGTCCTGTGGGGTTACACGGATTAATCAGAACAATCATTTTCGTGCGGGCTGTGATCTTCGGCTCGATCAGTTCCGCCTTGATGGAAAAACGGTCGCTGGCATCCAACGGCGCTAGAACGGGTTTGGCTCCAGCAAGCTCTATCTTGCCGATATGCTGGGGATAATAAGGCTCCAACAGGATTGCCTCATCGCCCGGGTCGAGCAGCGCCATGAAAGCGGCAAAGGACGCGTGAGTCAGCCCGTTGGTAACGACGATATCGGAAGCGGAAACATCCATATCGTTCTTTTCACGCAGGCGGGCGGCCAGCGCTTCGCGCAATTTCGGAATGCCCTGAAAATGCGAGTAGTGGACATCGCCTGCCATCAACGCATTGACCGTCGCCTCTTTGATATGCCGGGGCGTATCGGCATGTGGGCTGCCCAGCTCCATGTGGATGAGGTCACCGGCACCTGCGCCAAGCGCCGCCGCCCGGGCATACATGCCAAAGGACTTTTTGGAGCTATCGGTGATACGTTTGGCAAGGCGGACCATGAATCTATCTCTCCTGTTGTTCTCCGCCTTTGCCCTTCGCCCTGCAGCAATGGTCAAAGCCGGCCTTCCAGCGACTTGATCAGTCGACGCGCTCAAACCAGCACCGCCCTGTTCCGCTGTTCTCACATTTTTTGTTCTGAGCAGGCCGCATGAGTGCGGCATCAACCTGGATCGGTATCCAACGTTCGTACATATCTAAAGATCATTTGATCAAATAAGCAAGTGGAATCTTCCTTGAAAATTTCCGCTCGCACAGAAATAATCTGGAAACCTATAACTAATTGATATTATTTATATTTCGTGCAGATGTCGGCACAAGGACGGGACAAAAATCAGAGCCTTATCGAACAACTGACAATGACTGGACACTATTCTTCGTCGTCTTCCATGAGGTGATTGCCTACCGATTTCTTGACGAGCTTCATATCTCTCAACAACGAAGCGATCGTGTCGCGGTCAACCTCGGCCATCAGGTCACGTAACCAGCTTTCGTGGACCTGTGCCATTTTTGCAAAAACCGCCTGTCCCGAATCGGTCAATCGCGCGACAGTGACGCGCCTGTCGGCACCGGGCGTCTCACGACGGACCAGCCCATCGGCTTCCAGCCGCTCGATTAAACCGGTGATGTTGCCATTGGTCACCATGGTCCGGCGCGAGAGTTCCCCCAACCGTAACCCATCCGGTTCCCGATAAAGCTGCGCAAGAATGTCAAATTGGGGCAGCGTAACGCCAAATTCATTGCGCAGACGGCGGCGGATTTCCTGTGAAACCAGTCTGGTTGTTGCCAGCATACGCAGCCAGAGACGCAGCTCCTGTTTTTCGCCCTCATCGGCTTCAGTGACTATAAATTCGAGGTCCATTATTACTGCCCGATGCATTTCGTTGCGCTGCAATCAACGAGAATTGCCCCAGGCAGCCGATATTTCAAGTCTAAATCAACCTGATCACCGTAGCCCTGCCCTTTATTAGCCAGCAGGTCACGTCAAAACCTTCCCTTAAAGCAATAGAACGTTGAAGAATCCAGTTCTGCGCGCCGCCGACATACGGACTCAGTTTGCTCAGCCACCCAATATTATACTTGAATGCATATATTCAGGTTGCTTTCCCCGATGTTTCATCGCCAGTTGCACAAGGCCATGCCGATCAAAAATTCTTGGCAAACAGGGTTTTGCGACGCGCATTCTTCAGCCGCTGCAAAACTCTCGGAGATTTTTACAAAAGGGATACTTGCAAGAGCATATTCCCTGCCATAGGCTTCGAACCAACGTCCGAAAGAGACCGGTTCATCAAGGACCGTACAATAATGCCGGCGCCGGCTCAGGACGAAATGGGGATTTTATGAACGATACATCTGCTCTTTCAAGTCTCGCGTCCGGACTACTGTCTGGCGCCGTCAAGGTAATTGACATCACCGCACCACTCGGTCCGGATACGCCTGTCCTTTACCTTCCCCCACAATTCGGCAAAAACACGCCTAACGTTAAAGTTCACACCATCAGCCAATACGATCAAGACGGTCCGTTCTGGGCGTGGAACTGGATAGAGCTGGGCGAACACACCGGCACCCATTTCGATGCCCCCTGTCACTGGATCACCGGCAAGGATCACTCCAACAACACCACCGATACGATCCCACCGCAGAACTTCGTTGCTCCCGTAAACGTGATCGACCGTTCCGCACAGGCCGCCGCCGACGCCGATTATCTGCTGACGGTGGACAGCATCAAGGAATGGGAAGCAGAGCATGGCGAAATCGAAGCCGGATCATGGGTTTTGATGCGTACCGATTGGTACAAGCGGAATGGTTCGGTCGATACATTTCTGAATGCCGATGAAAACGGCCCACATTCTCCAGGGCCAACGGTTGAAGCAATCGAGTATCTGCTTTCCAAAGGCATCATCGGCTGGGGCCAGGAAACAGTCGGTACGGATGCAGGATCCGCAGGAGCCATGACCCCCCCGTTTCCAGCACACAATCTTATGCACAAGGCAAACCGATACGGACTGGCAAGCCTGAGTAACCTCGACCAACTGCCTGCCAAGGGTGCGATCCTGATCGCAGCACCCCTGAAGTTCGTGAAGGGCACAGGCTCACCAGTCCGTGCGCTCGCACTCGTCGTCTAGAGCATTTCCAGCAAAAGTGCGAAGCGGTTTTGCGTAGGATAATGCGACGAAACAAATACTTAGAGCGGTTCCAGCGACTCCGTTTTAACTGGAACCGCTCTAGGAAAAATCGATCGGACATTAGCCTCTGCGGCACGGCAAGGTTCCACACCAAGCCATGAAGCGTTAGCATCGACGCTCTTCGCTCTCGTACTGATCGGGCTTGACGATATCGCTTCTGCAAGAAACAGGGTGCCGATTGGCCCTATTGGCACCCTAAGAAATACATTGAGGTGTTCTGCGATCCGCACGAACTGACCGTGCTCATTTCAATCGCTCCGCACGGTACTAAAATCCGATATGTTCAGATTTAAAACCGAACAACCAGAACTGTCGCCAGACACGACAGACCGGTCCGTCAGTTAGCATGTGAAGGCTACTTTGTTAAATTCAACGTTTTGAATACAAATTGGGGAGAGAATATCTCCTCGACTGCACGGCTATCGCAAATTTCTGAATGAAGCGACGCAAGTTACAAGGCCAATAACCAATATTTTATTCGTCGCGATAACTAATACCAAAACTCGATGAGTTTGAAACATCGATTTTTGGTTAAGCCTGTGCGGCGATTGAGCATTTTCAGGGCGTGATGCGTTAGTATCTCAGCGCCCTGTTTTAAGAGTATTGGCTTTATCTTTGGAGAATATTGTTCATGATCGGTCGTGACGCAGTAACCCGCAAAGACACCCTGCAAACCGGCACTCCTTTCTGGGTCAAAACACCAAACTCCACCGTGCAGACAAATCAACACCTACCTTGTAAGTCTTTCGACGTCATTGTGGTCGGAGCGGGCATCTCGGGAGCTTTAATGGCCGAAGCGATGACACGCATTGGAAAAAGCGTACTAATCGTTGACCGGCGACCACCAGTACGGGGCTCGACCTCGGCTTCCACTGCAATGATTCAGCATGAAATCGATATACCTTTGACAAGGTTGCACACTAAAATCGGTGTTGAATCAGCCAATACCGCCTGGCAACGGTCAGCACAGGCAGTTCAGGAGTTGATTCATTTATCGGTCGGATTGAAGCTCAATTGCCAGATGAGTCGCAAGTCAGCGCTTTATCTGGTAGGCAACGAAATGGGAGCGCAAGCACTAGCCAATGAGGCGGCCGCCCGCAACAAAATCGGCATCAAGGCTGATTATCTCAACCATGCTGCACTCATGGAGCGCTTTGGACTAGACCGGCCTGCCGCGATTTTGTCAGACGTTTCCGCATCAGCTAATCCCGCGCAATTGACCGCCGGGCTGTTGCGGGCGGTTCTAAAGCGCAATGCCCAAATCATTTCCCCGGTCGAGATTACCGATATGGCGGAGTTGCCTTCTGGCGTCGCCTTGGCGACACGACGAGGCGAGGTTCTGGCAGCGGAATATGCGGTATTCTGCACCGGTTACGAATATCTGCCTCAGATGGAAGCGAAATCACATAGCATTGCATCTACCTGGGCGCTGTCTTCGAAACCATTGCATAATGTACCAGCGTGGATGCAAGACATGCTCGTCTGGGAAGCTGCAGATCCTTATCTCTACCTGAGAACCGATAAATTCGGACGCATCATCGCCGGTGGGGAGGACGAACAATCACAAAACAGTAACGACGACCCGAAGAAATTGGAAAATAAGGCGACGATCATCGCACGGAAGCTGAATGATCTTATTGGAGTCACGATAGATAAGCCGGACTATATCTGGTCTGCACCCTTTGGCATCACGAAAGACGGCTTGCCGATTATCGACCGTGTTCCAGGATATGAACGCATTTTCGCAGCGATGGGTTTCGGTGGCAACGGTATCACCTTTGCGATGATCGCGTCGCAAAACATCACGGCCGCGATCGCAGGCGAGCCAATTCCTGATGCGGAACTCTTCCGACATCGCTAATACAAAAACGGTGTCGGGCCTCTTAGAGCATAATCCGACCGGAGAGAAACGAGGACGATCAAGATTATTCTTGAAATAGAAGAAGTTAGAGCGCCGATCTGATCCAATCAGATCGAGACGCGCTCTAACGTCGCTCGATCATTATCAGGAAACCACTCTGCTCCCGGCGATATAAGCCGGTGCACAATCTTGCATTATGAAATGATTTACAAACCTGACACATGCCGCATGCTGGGGCGTGCGTCGCGATAACAGGTTAAACTTCTCTTTTCAGCTCATCATGAGCATTGCCCTGTGTTGGAGCATTGACTTTTGTCAGCATCGATGACTAATGTCAGAACCTCCAACGGAAGAACCCATATGCCCGTCCGACCGATTGACCAGATCATCCACAAAGCCGCCTGGCTCTATTACACGCATGGCCTGCGGCAGGATGAAGTTGCCCAGCGGCTCGAAATCTCTCGTGCCTCGATCGCCATGTATCTACGCAAGGCGCGCGAAATGGGAATTGTCACGATCTCTACCTCTTCAGAGCTTTTTTCGGACGATGTTCTGGCCAGGGAATTGGAAGATGCGACAGGTCTGACCTCTGTCTGGCTGGTACCGGAAGACCGCCAGGCGATGGACCCCGCAGCGGAAATGCCGGTGGTCGCCGCTACTGTTTTCCTCGAACTCCTCAACAAGGGCGACCGGGTCGGCGTCGCGTGGGGCCGCACCGTCTATCACATTGCCGACGTGATGCCCTTCGCTGACCTGAGTGGTGTTACCGTCGTCCAGCTCTGCGGCAATCTCGGTGCGCCTTATTCCTACCGGCCAGACCAGTGCACCACGGAAATCGCTCGCCGCCTCAATGCGGAAGGCATCAATTTCTATGCGCCACTCGTGCTTTCGTCCGAGCGCCTTGCCGACGAACTGCGCGGCGAGCCTGTCATCAAGGAGCAGCTCGCGACAATCTCGGATTGCGATCTCGCGCTCTATTCCGTCGGGGGCATCGAGGACGACAGCCATCTAGTCAAATGCGGCGCGCTCTCGGCTGCCGACATGCATGCCATGGGCGAAAAGGGCGCAGCCGGCGTTATTGCCGGCCAGTTGATTGATCGCGATGGCCAGTGGCTGGATTGCAATCACAACCGGCGCTGCATTTCTGCCGATCTCGATTCCATTCGCGCCATCAAGAAGCGCATGCTCGTCGTACAGGAAGACAATAAGTTCGATCCGCTGATAGCCGCGCTGAAGGGCGGCTTTGCCTCCCACCTTGTCGTCACCACTTCGATGGCGCGACGCATTCTGGAGCGTTGGGTCAAGGAAGGACTCGTCAAGAGCGGTTTGGGTAAAGCGTGAAAAAATATTTGGGTCCACCGATGCCGGTCGGACCGGTTTATCGGGAGGCTGAACACCATGGAAAATCTCTGGCGCGACGAAGAGGCGGAAAAAGTCGTTACCGACTATGCCGCAAAGGGCATTAACCGCGATCTCGCACTGCGCACCTATACGACACGGCTTTTAGGCGGAGAGCCAAGGCTGGTACTGCACGGCGGCGGCAACACATCGGTAAAGACCGAGGTAACCGACCTCGTCGGCGATGCTCATGCGGTACTATGCGTCAAGGGCAGCGGCTGGGACATGGGGACGATCGAACCGGCAGGCCTCCCCGCCGTAAAAATCAGTGCGCTCCTCAAAAGCCGCAAGCTCGGAAAACTCTCGGACGAAGACATGGTGACGCTGCTGCGCGCCAATCTGATCGATCCCTCAGCTCCGAACCCGTCGGTGGAAGCACTGCTGCATGCCTTCCTGCCGCACAAATTCGTCGATCACACCCATTCGACTGCCATCCTTGCCATTGCCGACCAGGCGAAGAGCCGGGAGATGAGCGCCGAGTTATTCGGCACGAAGATGGGTTTCGTGCCCTATATCATGCCAGGCTTCGCGCTTGCCAAGGCCGCAGCGGAGGTTTTCGAGCAGGACCCGACAGTCGAAGGTCTTATCCTCGACAAACACGGCATCTTCACGTTCGGCGCGACAGCGAAGGAAGCTTATGACCGGATGATCCACTATGTCACAGTCGCAGAGGATCACGTCAGGAACAACGGTCGCAATCCGTTCACGCCCGCGGCCCTGCCCGCTTCGCTGGCAAGCCCGGGTGACATCGCTTCCATGCTGCGCGGCGCCGTGGCCGTTGATAAGGGAGAAGGCCGCTACGACCGGATGATCAGCGTATTCCGCACGTCTCCGGCCATTCTCGATTTCGTCAACGCGGCCGAGGTCACGGACATGGCGGCGCGCGGCGTGTCCACACCCGACCTTTCCATCCGCATCAAGACCGGACCGATGGTGTTGCCTGCACCTGCCACGGACGACCTTGCCGGTTACCGCGCGGTTATCGATCAGCACGTCGCAGCCTTCGCCGCCGAATATACAGAGTACTTCCACAGCAACGACGGGCGCGACAACGTCAAGCGCACCATGCTTGATCCTATGCCGCGCCTGACATTGGTGCCGGGCCTCGGCATGTTTGGCCATGGCCGGACCTTCAAGGATGCGACCATAGCGAGCGATGTTGGTGAGATGTGGATCGAAGCCGCGCGCGATGCCGAATGCGTCGGTCGTTTTGAACCCGTCAGCCGTCCCGATCTCTTCGACCTCGAATACTGGTCGTTGGAACAGGCAAAGCTCGCGGGCGCGAAGCCGAAGCCATTCACGGGACAGGTCGCGGTCGTCACCGGCGGCGCGGGGGCCATCGGTGCTGCCGTTGTCAAGGCATTCACAGCCGAGGGCGCTCATGTCGTGGCACTCGATCTCGATGGCGAGAAGGCCGCAGCGGCTGCCAAGGCCGCCGGAAATAACTCCATCGGCATTGCCTGCGACATCACCGATCCCGCCTCCGTGCGCGCCGCCTTCGACACGGCGGTCGCTACCTTCGGCGGCGTCGACATCGTCGTTTCCAATGCGGGTGCGGCCTGGGAAAGCCCGATCGCCACGATGGACGACGCGCTGCTGCGCAAGAGTTTCGAGTTGAATTTCTTTGCCCACCAGACCGTCGCACAAAATGCCGTGCGCATCATGAAGGCGCAGAAGACCGGCGGCGTGCTGCTGTTCAATGCCTCCAAGCAGGCAGTCAATCCCGGCGCGAAATTTGGCGCTTACGGATTGCCGAAAGCGGCAACGCTTTTCCTGTCGCGCCAATACGCGCTGGAGCATGGTGCCGACAACATCCGCGTCAATGCCGTCAATGCTGACCGCATCCGCTCCGGCCTGCTGAACGATGAGATGATCGCCAACCGTGCGGCGGCGCGGGGCCTCTCAGTCAAAGAATATATGGGCGGCAACCTGCTCGGTCTCGAAGTGACGGCAGAAGACGTCGCCCGCGCCTTCGTGCACCACGCGCTCGCCGAACGCACGACTGCCGACGTAACCACCGTCGATGGCGGCAACATTGCAGCCGCTATGCGCTGATCCTCCGGGTTGAGGGCAGGCAACTGCCCCTTCCCTCAACCGGCTATACAAAAGGGGCGGCCCGATGGACCGCCCCTTCTTCATTTCATCATCCCTGGAGCGGTTCCAGTTAAAACTGGTGTCGCAGGAACCGCTCCAGGTATTTGTTTCGCCGCATTATCCCACACAAAACCGCTTCGCACTTTTGCTGGAAATGCTCTAATTCAGGGCTTTGGCATCCATGCGGGCATAGCGACATCGGCATGAGAAAACTGCGGCAGCTTCACGCCGAGTTCTTCCATGTTCTTGATGTCCTGATCGTTGAGATCTTTCTGCGTGATCAGCGTTGGCGGTACGATGACCTGCTTGCCTGGATTTTCGCCAGCAAGCAGCATGGCAAGCGAACGCACGGAAACCTGACCGACCACAGCCGGGTTGGTCGCGGCCGTCGCAACCCATGCAGAACCGGATTCGCGCATGGCAGCGATGTCGGAGGTCGAGATATCGGCCGAGTAAATCTTGACGTCGGATGACATGCCAGCTTCGTCGACGGCAATCTTCACACCCTTGGCGAATTCGTCATAGGGAGCAAACATCACTGTTATATCGGGGTTGGCGGAAATCACCGAACGTGCCTGATTGGCGACCGAATTGGCGATAGGATTATCCATCGTACCAAATTGGGCAGCTTCGTTGATGCCCGAATACTTCGCCTTGAACTCTTTCCATGTCTCGTCACGACGATCAAGCGGCGCAATGCCTGCAACATAGACATAGCCAGCCTTGAAGCTCTCGCCATTGTCCTTGATCGCCTGTTCGAGCGCCAAACGAGCGAGGTCATGATCGGACTGTTCAACCTGCGGAATCTTCTCGTTCTCGACGTTCACATCGAAAGCAACGACCTTGATTCCCGCATCGACCGCGCGCTTGGCCGCTTCCTTCATGGACTCCGTCAAACCGTGCTGGATAATGATGCCCTGAACGCCGAGCGCGATGGCCTGATCGACCATATCGGCTTGAAGGGCCGCATCCTGACGGCTGTCAAACACCTGTAGCTGGACACCCAGCGACTTGGCCTGCGCTTCCACACCCGCGAGGTATGACTGGAAGAAATCACCGGTCGAAAGATAGCGAACCAATGCGATCTTCACATCACCGGGCTTGTCGAAAGGCTTCGGCATATCTGCAGCAAGGGATGGCGCGGCAAAAGTTGCCGCGGCCATCAGCCCGAGCGTCAACTTGCCCAGGGTTCTACGAGTAAAATTCATGTCAGTCTCCTCCACTGATGAATATTGGTAGCCCGCTGAAGGTTCCCGCCTCAGCGTTTGCCTCTTTTCGAGAGCGCAAAGGTGAAGATCAAGGCGATGACGAGCACCGCTCCCTTGACGAAATCCTGGGTGTAGTAAGGCGCGTTCATCATCGTCAGGCCTTGCAACAGAATGCCGACAAAGAGAGCGCCGACGGCTGTGCCGAACGCATTTGGCTTGGCAGCGCCCAACACGGCATAGCCGATGAGGGCAGCAGCAACGGCGTCGAGAAGCAGATTGTTGCCCGAAGCGATGTCGCCGCGCCCAAGTCGGGCAGCAAGCAGAATGCCACCGATCGAGGCAAAGACCCCTGAAATGATATAGGCCGAGATCTTGTAGGCATTGACGGGCGCTCCGGCGAGGCTTGCCGCGCGCTCATTGGAGCCGACGGCATACATCATGCGACCGAAACGGGTGTATTCAAGGAAGAACCAGATGACTATAGCCAGCACGATCAGCACGACGACCGAGACCGGCACGAGATTGGGCAGGATGAAATCGAAGCGGTGACGGCCAAGCGCCAGAAAGGCTGGGCTAAAAGCCCCCGTTGCGGTCGAGCCATCCGGCAACGTCATGCCCGTTGCGATCGAGCGCCCTTCGGTCGGGATGCGCTGCAAACCGAGCAGCAGGAACATCATTCCAAGCGTCGCCAGAAGATCCGGAACGCGCATATAGACGATGATAATACCATTGACGAGGCCGACGAGTACGCCGACAGCAAGACAGACGAGTGTCGCCGTCAGAGCGTCCCCGCCCATGACCACCATCACATAGGACGAGGCCATCATGGCAGTGGTGGCAACCGAACCAATGGAAAGATCGAAGCCGCCCACGACGAGCGTCGCCGTGACACCAAGCGCCAGAATGCCCGTGATCGATACAGATTGCAGGATGAAGACCGCGCTCTGCGGCGAGGCGAAACCGCCGGTGACCAGTGAGAAATAGAGCACCAGGCCAGCAAGCAGCACGAGGAAGCCATATTTGATCGCGGTTTCCCGGATATTCAGGGCCGCTGGCGGAACGGTGCCGGTGGCGGCGGGTTTGCTCTCTTCACTTATCATCATGCACTGACCTGTTGATGGAATTGTCCGGCAATCTCGGAGAGCAGCCGCTCGACATCGATGTCGACATTGCGGTGCTCGCCCACGATGGTCTGTTCCGACATCACGAGGATACGGTCGGCGACTTCGAAGGCTTCGTCGAGTTCCGTCACGAAAAGAATGGTGGTGCGCCCGGCCGCCGAAGCACGCAGTTTCTCACCGATGTCACGGCGGGCGGCGATATCGACGCCCTGGAAGGGTTCGTCAAGAATAAGCAGCCGTGATGGCTCGGACAGCCAGCGGCCAACCATAACCTTCTGCTGATTGCCGCCCGACAACGTTTGCATCTCGTCGCGCTCGCTGCGGCAAACAACACTGAGCGACGAAATCTGCTGGCGCGCCGCTGCCTTCTCCGCCCGGCGGCTGGCAATGCCAAAAGTCGAACGACGGCGCAGGAACGGCAGGCTGATATTCTCGTAGATATTAAAATCGGGCACGATGCCGCTGATCGCCCGGTCCTTGGCAACGAGGAAAACGCCCTCGACAATAGCCTGGCCCGTCGTTTTCGGTGCATAGCGCACACCATCCAGCGTCATTTCGCCGGCTGTCGGGGCGCGCGCGCCAAATAGCGTTTCTGCCAGCGCCGTTTTGCCGACACCGACAAGACCGGTGACGGCGACAATCTCGCCGTCACCGAGATCGAAATCAAAGGGCCGCGCCTGTTCTGACAACTTGAGGCCCCTCACACTGAAGACCGGACGACCAGCATCGCGTACATCAACTGCACCGGCTGACACCTTGCGACCGAGCATGGCGTTGACCGCGCCTTCGTAATCAAGTTCCGGTCCTTCGAAGCGGCCAGTGATGCGACCGTCGCGCAGCGAAACGATACTGTCCGCAAGGCGGCGGATATCCGACATGCGGTGCGAGATATAGAGAATAGCGACGCCCCGTGCCTTCAACCGGTCAACAAGGTCAAACAGGCGGTCCGCCTCGGCGCTGGAAAGCGACGATGTCGGTTCGTCAAGGATCAGCACTTTCGGCTCATGCGCCATGGCGCGCGCAATCGCCACCATCTGGCGGTCGGCAAGCGTCAAGTCATTGATATTTGCCGAAAGATCGATGGCAAGCCCCATGCGCGAGGCAACCGCAGCCGCTTCGCGGCGTACCCGGCGCGGATTGAAGAATAGTCGCGCGCCGCGCCCGTTCAGCCGGTCCAGCGTAAGATTGGTCGCGACATCGAGGTCGGCGACGACGCCGTCATTGATGTGCTGGTGCACGGTGACAACACCCGCGCGGATCGCCTCGGCCGGTTTTGCCGGTTCGAAGACACCGCCCGCCAGCGTGATGGTTCCGGCATCGCGCTTATAGACGCCGGAGAGGATGCGCACGAGCGTGGATTTTCCGGCACCGTTGGCACCCATCAAAACCGTCACTGCGCCTACCTTGAGGTCGAGGTCCACACCCTGCAGTACCGTCACCGGCCCAAAGGATTTACGCACGCCCTCAATGCGAAACACTGGCTGTTCGCTCATTTAGTCCTCCCACTGATGCCAAGTTAGGATAGGCAATCATCAAATGTCAAGACCATTGACATTTGACAGAATGATGCCTTAGCTGTTGGCAAGGACGGCATGGCGGCGCGTGGTGGAGGCGGCCCATGCGCAGGAGGAGAACATCATGGACAGCCACGTCTTCGAGGCGCTGAGCACAGAGACATTGCCGGTTCGGCTGGGCGGCAACACCGCTCTGAATGAGAAAATCGGGGGCGATTCGTCCCGCTGGACCATCAGGGAAGTTGGCGACGGAAACCTCAATCTCGTCTTCATCGTGACGGGTGAGACGGGGGCAGTGATCGTCAAGCAGGCACTGCCCTATGTGCGTCTTGTCGGCGAAAGCTGGCCGCTCCCACTCAAGCGCTCGTTCTTCGAATATCACGCGCTCAAGCGCCAGGGCGTCCGCGATCCTGGCATGGTGCCGGACATCCTCTATTTCGATGAGGCCCAGGCAATCATCGTCATGGAGTTTCTGACGCCACATATCATCCTGCGCCGTGCGCTGATTGATGGGCGCGAGCTCCCGAAAATCGGTCGCGACCTGGGCCTTTTCGTCGCCCGCACCCTCTTCCGGGGGTCCGACCTTTCCATGGCGACCCGCGAGAAAAAGGCGGATGTCGCGCTTTTCTCTGACAATGTCGAGCTCTGCGACATCACGGAAAACCTCGTTTTTTCCGATCCATATTTCGAGGCAAAGCTCAATCACCACACCACACCGCAGCTCGATCCAATCGTTGCGGAACTGCGCGCCGACCGTGAGCTCAAGGTAGAGGCACAGCGGTTGAAACACCTCTTCTCCGCCAAGGCCGAAACGCTCTGCCATGGCGATCTGCATACCGGTTCGGTCATGGTGACCGACGACGAGACGCGCATCATCGATCCGGAGTTTGCCTTCTACGGTCCGATCAGCTTTGACGTCGGCATGCTGATCGCCAATTTCTGGATGAGCTATTTCTCGCAGGCCGGTCATGAGACCGCACCCGGCGCACGCGATGGCATGCGCGCTTATCTGCTCGATACGATCGACACGCTGTGGGAAACGTTCCGCGCCGAATTCGCTACTCTGTGGCGCTCCGAACGCAAGGGTATCCTTTATCAGGCAAGTCTCTTCGAAGATCGTCAGGACCCGCTTGCTGCCGAACAGGCGCTTAACATCGTCATCGACGAAATCTGGCACGAAATGCTGGGCTTTGCCGGCGTCGAAACCCACCGCCGCATCCTGGGTCTTGCCCACAATGCCGATTTCGAAACCATCGCCGACCCCGACCGCCGCGCCTCTTGCGAGACCAAGGCGCTGAAGTTCGGGCGTCACCTCGCCGTCAACCGGCAGCGCATCCATAGTCTCCGGGATATCCGTGAGACGGTGGAGCGGCTTGAAAAGGAGATCCTTGCGTGAAAGTCGGAGAACGCCACTACCATACGATCTGGCTGAACGAAGACGGACGCTCCGTCGACATCATCGACCAGCGCTGGCTGCCGCATGAATTCCGCGTCGTGACGTTGAAGACCGTCGCAGACGTTGCTGTAGCAATCCGCGATATGTGGGTGCGCGGCGCTCCGCTGATCGGTGTCACGGCTGCTTATGGCGTCGCCATCGCCATGGCGAAAGATCCATCCGATGCGCATCTCGATGCCGTCTGGGAAGAGCTGAACGAGACGCGCCCGACGGCCATCAACCTGCGCTGGGCGCTGAATGCGATGCGCGAATATCTGCGCCCGTTGCCGGAGGCAGAACGTGCGGATGCAGCCTACAAGCGGGCCGCCGAGATCGCCGAAGAAGATGTCCAGCTTAACCGCGCCATCGGCGCCAACGGCCTCGATGTCATTCGCAAGATCGCCTCGAAGAAAAAGCCGGGCGAGCCCGTGCGCATCCTCACCCATTGCAACGCCGGTTGGCTTGCAACCGTCGATTATGGCACCGCGACCGCGCCGATCTATATGGCGGTCGAGGCTGGAATCCCGGTCCACGTCTATGTCGATGAAACGCGTCCGCGCAATCAGGGCGCCTATCTGACGGCATGGGAAATGAACGGCCATGGCGTACCGCACACGCTGATCGTTGACAATGCCGGTGGGCATTTGATGCAGCATGGCGATATCGACATGGTAATCGTCGGCACCGACCGCACCACGGCAAACGGCGATGTCTGCAACAAGATCGGCACCTACCTCAAGGCTCTCGCGGCACGTGACAACGAAGTGCCCTTCTATGTTGCACTCCCTTCGCCGACCATCGACTGGACGGTACATGACGGCGTCAAGGAAATCCCCATCGAGGAACGCACCGCCGACGAGGTGAGCTTCGTCCAGGGCCGCGCGGCCGACGGCTCGATTGCCAGCGTGCGCATCTCGCCGGAGGGCAGCCCCGCCGCCAACCCCGCTTTCGATGTCACGCCTGCACGCCTGATCACCGGCCTCATCACGGAGCGCGGCATCGCAACGCCGTCGCCCGAAGGTCTGAAGGCGCTCTTCCCGGAAAGGAGCTGAGACGATGGTTCTGGCCAACGAAAAATCCACCGAGGAAATCGCACTCGGCATCCGTCGACGGGTCTTTTTCCATACGATGAAGAACAATGGCGGCTATCTGAGCCAGGCGTGCTCGGCTGCCGAGAGCCTAGCGCTGCTCTATAATGAGTTGTTGACACTCGGCGAACCGACCCTGCCAAAAGTGCCGCTGCCTTTCCGCGGCGTACCCTCGGCGCATAATCCGGATGCCTTTACCGGTGCCGGCTACCACGGCCCCGTCGGTCCGAACTTCGACCGCTTCTTCATCTCGCCCGCCCATTATGCGCTCGTCATCTATTCCGCGCTGATCGAGACCGACCGCATGGACGAGCATGCGCTCGACCATTTCAACAAAGACGGCGGCTCGGTCGAGATGATCGGCGCCGAACACAGCCCCGGCATGGAAGTGACGACGGGCTCGCTGGCGCAGGGCCTTTCCATGGCCTCGGGCGTCGCTTGGGCACGGCCTCGGAAAAAGGAGCCCGGCAAGGTCTGGGTCTACATGTCCGACGGCGAATTCCAGGAGGGCCAGACCTGGGAATGCCTCGCGGCAATGAGCTATCACAAGATCGACAACATCCGCGTCATCGTCGATGTAAACCGCCAGCAATGCGACGGGGCCATGTCCTCCGTGCTCGACCTCGGCGACCTTGCGTCTCGCGTCGCGTCCTTCGGCGTCACCTGCCGCTCGGTGGATGGCCATGATCTGGGCGCGCTGCGTGCCGCTGCTGAAAGCGCGGAAGCTGGCAAGCCGCTCGTCATCCTCGCCAACACCTCGCCTTACCAGGGCATGGATTTCCTGAAGAAACGTTTTCCTCGCCTGCACTATGTCCGATTCAAGAGCGCGGAAGAGAGGCTGGAAATGCAGACCGCACTTGCAGCCGAACTCGGCATCGATCTCACTGCGATGGAAGGGGCCTGACCATGGTCGAAATCGTCAATCGCCCCTACGCCAAGGCTTTCGAAGCATTCGCGACCGTGCGCCCGGAAGTTCTGTGCCTTTCGGCTGACCTCACCTCATCCTGCGAGGTCGACGGTTTTCGCGACCGGCATCCGGAACAGTTTCTCACTCTCGGCATGGCCGAACAGAACATGTTGTCCTTTGCTGGTGGCCTCGCCATGCAGGGGTTCCGGCCGTTCATCCATACCTTCTCGGTTTTCCTCTATCGCCGTCCCTATGACCAACTGATCAACTCGATTGCCTATTCCAACCGTAAGGTGCGACTGATGGGGTTCCTTCCCGGCATCACCACGCCGGGCGGCATTACGCATCAGGCGATCGAGGATATCGCCGTATTGCGCGCGGTACCGAACATGACGATCCTCGAAACGGGCGATGCGACCGAAGTCGAGACTGTGCTGGAAGTCGCCGACAGCATCGACGGCCCGGTTTACGTGCGCATCCTGCGCGGCGAAGTGCCCCGTCTGTTTTCAACGCCCTTTGAATTCAACAAGCTGCGCACGCTATCGGAAGGCGACGACATCCTCGTCGTCTCTTCCGGCGTGTGCACCGAAGAAGCTCTGCGCGCCACCGGTCCGCTCGCCGCGCGTGGTATCGGCATCCACCATCTTCACGCCTCGACGTTAAAGCCATTTGATAGGGACGGCCTCCTGAAAGCCGCACGCGGCAAGAAGGGCATCGTCACGCTGGAAAATCACACCATCGTCGGTGGGCTCGGTTCGCTGGTCGCGGAAATCCTGGCGGAAGAAGGGGTAGGCATTCGCCTCAAGCGCCTTGGCCTCAACGACACTTTCGCGCATGGCGCTTCGAAGCCATATCTCATGAAGAAATATGGCCTCGACGCAGGCGCTCTGGTCCACGCAATTGAAGAGCTTGTCGGCAAAGAGCTCGCCATCGGCGAGGAAGAATTGGCGGAAGTGCGTCTCGACCACGTGCATTCCGCGCAGAAGGCCGAGGCGCTCTGATGGCACCGCGCTTTACAGTCACCTATTTCGTGCGCGCTACCGACGAAGCGGAAGCCAAAGCGCGCGCGCTCGATATCGCGCTGGAACAGACCGTGGAAATTCCGCGCGACGTCGTGCCGAAAGGCTATGTCGAGGACGAGATACTCGGTCAGTTGGAAAGCCTGCACCGGGGCCCCGAAGGCAGGTCGGGATTTCTCGCAGCAATCTCCTATTCGGAGGACGATGTCGGCGGAGATTTCCTGCAGTTTCTCAACATCGTCTTCGGCAACATCTCCATCAAGCCGGGTATCAAGGTGGAAGATATCGGCTTGTCGCCGGGCCTGCTCGACCTGTGCAAAGGACCGCGCCACGGCATCGACGGCTTGCGTTCCCGGGCCGGTGTCGGCCAAAAACCATTGCTGATGTCCGCCATCAAGCCGGTCGGTCTTTCGACTGCCGCCCTTGCCCGTCTCGCTCATGATTTTGCGCTTGGCGGCATGCATTTTGTGAAGGACGACCACGGCCTTGTCGACCAGAAAACGGCACCCTTCGAGGAGCGGCTGAAGGCCTGCGTCGAAGCTGTCGGTGAGGCGAATGCGAAGAGTGGCGGTCGCACGAGCTTCGTTCCCAACATCACAGGCTCTGCAACCGCGATCATCGAGCGGGCAAAACAGGCACAGGAGTGCGGCGCTGGTGGCGTCATGATTGCGCCGGCGCTCGCCGGTTACGATATCGTGCGCGCACTCGCTGCCGATCCAGACTTTTCCCTGCCAATCGTCTCCCACCCGGCCTTCTCCGGTGCCAATGTCGTCTCGCCCGATTGTGGTTTCTCGCACCGCGCCTTTTTCGGCACACTGCACCGCTTGATGGGCGCCGACGCCGTGGTCTATCCCAATTTCGGTGGCCGCTTCGGCTTTACCCGCGAGGAATGCCTGTCGATCGCAAAAGCCTGTGCCGTTGATATGGGTGGCCCCAAGGCCATCGTCGCGGCACCCGGCGGCGGCATGACCTTTGCCCGCATCCCGGAAATGCGCGAGGCTTATGGCAATGAGGTCATGTATCTCGTCGGTGGTGCGCTGCTATCGGAACCGGATCTGGTTAGCGCCTGCAAACGCCTGGTCGCCGCAACTGAATATTCAATAATGAAGTGTTGATCATAGTGAAGTTTCCGCAGAAAACCCGGTCGGTTTCTGCAGGCTGTGCGGGCGGTATCCGCCACCCTTTTCCCTGTGCATGCAGCACATAGACCTGACGAAGCGTGGTGTATTTTCACGCTATTTCAGTATCCTCGATAGGCTCTTAAGCCCTACCTCATGAACAATCACTTTTCAGGGGCGAACCATCCATCATAGCTAGACAGGCAGTGGTTCATATCGCTCGTCGCGGACTCGAATCATTGACTTTTCAAAACGGCCGCATTTAAACACGGTGAAAATTCCCGAAATGGGTCATTCATAAGCATCGATATTGGCCGGTGCGCTGCGTTAGAAATCAAGAGTAAATCATGGCAAATGAAGATCTCGAAGCTCGGCATCTAGAGACTCTGGATCGGGACTTAGGCCGCTTCGTCAAGCTGGAAACGGCGGCGAGTTACGTCTCACGTCCGCTAATGGCACCAGGTATTGCTCTTGTATTCATCATGCTTGCCGGGCTTGGCGCGGCTATGCTGCTCGGCCAGACCAGTCAAATGCTCATTGTTGTAGCTGCAGCCGTTTTTGGCGCCTACATGGCTTTGAACATTGGCGCCAATGACGTGGCAAACAATATGGGGCCGGCTGTTGGTGCCAATGCGCTGAGCATGGGCGGTGCGATTGCGATCGCCGCCGTGTTTGAAAGTGCAGGTGCGCTCATTGCCGGGGCCGACGTCGTGTCGACGGTAGCAACAGGTATCATTGCGCCGGAAACACTCGCAACCCCGATCACGTTCATCTGGGCAATGATGGCAGCTTTGCTCGCCTCCGCGCTTTGGGTCAACCTTGCCACATGGATCGGCGCTCCTGTTTCGACCACGCATGCCGTTGTCGGTGGGGTCGTGGGAGCTGGTATCGTCGCGGCAGGCTTCGGAGCAGTGAACTGGTCCCAGATGACGGCCATCGCTGCAAGCTGGGTTATTTCGCCGTTGCTGGGTGCGATCATAGCCGCTGGTTTTCTCTGGTTGATCAAAGCCCGTATCGTCTATCGCCCAGATAAAATCGCAGCCGCTCGCGTGTGGGTGCCTATCCTTGTTGGTCTCATGGCAGGAACCTTTGCAACATACCTGATCATGAAAGGGCTGAAGCAATTAATCGACGTGTCGATTGGTGTGGCCCTGATCATTGGTTTGGCTTTTGGGGTAGGAAGTTGGATTGCTTTAATCCCGGTCATTCGTCGCCAGTCACGTGGGCTCGAAAACCGCAACAAGTCACTCAAAGTGCTGTTTAGCATCCCATTGGTCGTTTCGGCTGCGTTACTGAGCTTTGCCCATGGTGCAAATGATGTGGCAAATGCGGTTGGACCGCTCGCGGCAATTGTTCAGACATCGCAGACTGGCACCTTAAACGATGGTGTGGTGATTCCACTCTGGGTTATGCTGATCGGCGCATGTGGCATTTCATTCGGCTTGTGCTTGTTTGGCCCCAAACTCATTCGGATGGTCGGCAATCAAATTACCAAGCTGAATCCGATGCGAGCTTATTGCGTGTCCCTTTCGGCCGCTATTACGGTCATCCTGGCAAGCTGGCTGGGATTGCCGGTCAGTTCGACCCATATCGCCATCGGCGCAATCTTTGGCGTCGGCTTCTTTCGCGAGTGGGATACAGAACGACGATTGAAAAAGGCACGCCACGCGCTACCGGTAACCGATTCCATTCCGGTTGAAGAGCGTCGTCGTCGCAAGCTGGTTCGCCGCTCCCACGCCTTGACGATTGCTGCTGCCTGGGTGGTAACGGTTCCTGCTGCCGCAATCCTCTCGGCCATTCTGTTCGCGCTATTGAATCAAATCCCCGTCGGGACCCCTTGATCCAGTAACGCGGACAAGACTTTAAAACGTTTAATATCTAGAATCGTGTATTTGCCGTCATCAGGACCAGACATTGGCAAATTGCGGGCATTCGGTCCTGCTTTCCTATCGGCGAACGAGCTGTGCATCTGCTGAAGCGCGCCAAAGCGCCCTTTACTGTCTAAAGATGCAGCAGTGAACCTGCGTCCATCTTTCATTGAGGCGCGTTCCAAGCCTGCCCTTTTGGCCTTACAGCACAAACCATCCACAGGATCACGCACCCCAAAACCACGCATGTAACTTTCGGCGAATCGGGTGATTTTCGACATCAATCCGGCTGACATTCAAACGTCGCAAATCTAGGAAATTGCGGCGTTTTTCCGGCACGCAGGGACGGCGTTCCTCATTTGTAAATTCCATAAAAATGTATCGTTCCGTACCAGAAAACCAGCACGGAAATTGCTCAATAAAATGTGAATATGTTAATTAAGTCAAAGCGTTGATAAGTTCTCTTGCAAGTGGCGTTCTTATCCATAAGATGCGAGCCATTTCAAAAATTACAAAGGAGGGGTTCTCAAATGTATCGTAAATTTCTACTGACAGGTGTGTGTCTTCTGGCGCTGGCCGGTGCAGCTTCGGCTGAAGTAGTTCTCAATCGCGGTAACGACACTGATCCGGCGACATTGGACCATCACCGCACCTCGACGGTGGCTGAAGGTAACGTCATGCGTGATCTGTATGACGGCCTGACTATTCAGAACGCAAAAGGCGAGGCAGTTCCGGGCGTAGCAAAATCCTGGGACGTTTCCGAAGACGGCACGGTCTACACTTTCCATCTGCGCGATGATGCAAAATGGTCGAACGGCGATCCGGTTACAGCCGGTGACTTCCAGTTCACATTCCGCCGCCTGATGGACCCTAAAACGGCCGCCGGTTATGCCAGCATGCTGTTCATTATCAAGAATGCTGAAGACATTGCCGGTGGCAAGAAGCCCACTGACCAGCTCGGCGTCGAAGCTGTCGATGACCATACCCTCAAGGTTACGTTGAATGCCCCTGCTCCGTATTTCCTTGAGTTGCTGACCCATCAGACCGGTTTTCCGCTGAACCAGAAGAGCGTCGAGGAAAACGGTGACAAGTTCACCACCCCCGGCAAGATGGTGACGAACGGCGCCTATATGCTGGAAAGCTTCACCCCGAACGACAAGATCGTGATGAAGAAGAATCCGCATTACTATGAGGCGGATCAAGTGAAGATCGATACGGTGAACTGGATACCGTTCGAGGATCGCGCAAGCTGCATGCGTCGCTTCGAGGCGAAGGAAGTGCAGATCTGTTCCGACGTTCCTGCCGAGCAGATGGACTATGTGAAGAAGAACCTTTCCAAGGAATTCCGCATGGCGCCTTATCTCGGCGTCTATTATCTGCCGGTGAAGGGCAAGACTGCGGACAGCAAGTTGAAGGACCCACGCGTCCGTCAGGCGATTTCCATGGCTATCGACCGTGATTTCATCGCTGACCAGGTCTGGCAAGGCACCATGCTGCCGGGCTATTCGATGGTTCCTCCAGGCATCGCCAACTATGTGAAGGATGCGCCAAAGCTCGACTATTCCGACGACATGCTGGAGCGCGAAGACAAGGCCAAGGAGCTGTTGAAGGAGGCAGGTGTCGAGCCGAACGCGCTTTCGATCGAACTGCTGTATAATACCTCGGAAAACAACAAGAACACCATGGCCGCCATCGCCGATCAGCTCGGCAATATCGGCATCAAAGCTTCGCTCAACGAAACAGAAGGTGCGACTTACTTCAATTTCATGCGCGACGACGGCCCATTCGATATCGCCCGTGCGGGCTGGATCGGCGATTACAACGATCCACAGAACTTCCTTTTCATCAGCCAGAGCAATGTGAGCTTCAACTATTCCAAAGTGAAGAACGCCGACTACGATGCGTTGATGGCGAAGGCCGAAAAAATTCTCGATCTCAATGAACGTGCCAAGACGCTGGCTGAAGCCGAAAAGCTGAAGCTCGATGAGATGAGCAATATCCCGATCCTCTACTATTCGTCGCGCGCCCTTGTTTCGGACAAGATCGACGGTTGGAACGATAACCTCATGGATAGCCACAAGACGCGCTGGCTCTCATTTAAACAATAAATTTTCAGCTTGGGCTGCGTCTGTTGGCGCGGCCCTTTTTTCTTCCGGCAGTTCCGGAGGGCCCTCATTTATCGGGGCGAACATTTTTAAAAGCATATGGGAGTTCTTCAATGGTTCGCGGATTCTTGATGACCGGCGTTTGCCTGATAGCGCTGAGCGGTGCCGCAGCGGCAGAAACAGTGCTTAACCGGGGTAACGATACCGATCCGGCCACGTTGGACCAGCATCACACGACAACTGTTTCGGAAAACCGCGTCCTGCGCGACCTTTATGAAGGTTTGCTCGCGCAGAACGAGAAGGGCGAATCTATTCCCGGCGCAGCTTCTTCGTGGGATATTTCCGAAGATGGCCTCATCTACACGTTCCATATGCGCGAGAATGCCAAATGGTCGAACGGCGATCCAGTTACCGCTGGTGATTTCGAGTTTTCCTTCCGCCGCATTATGGACCCGAAAACGGCTGCCGGTTATGCCAGCGTCCTTTACGCGATAAAGAATGCAGAGGAAGTTGCCACCGGCAAAATGCCGGTCGATCAGCTCGGTGTGAAGGCACTTGACGACAAGACGCTTCAGATAACCCTCAAGAACCCTGCCCCCTATTTCCTTGAACTCCTCACCCATCAGACCGGTTTCCCAGTCAACAAAAAGGCGGTCGAGAAGTTCGGTGACAAATTCACCCTGCCTGGCAATATCGTGACCAATGGTGCCTATACGCTTGTCAGCTTCAATCCCAATGACAAGATCTCCATGAAGAAGAACCCGAACTACTGGGATGCTTCCAATGTGAAGATTGATGCGGTTAACTGGATACCATTTGAAGATCGGGCAAGCTGTATGCGTCGCTTTGAGGCGAAGGAAGTCGATATCTGTTCCGATGTTCCAGCCGAACAGATGGACTATGTGAAGAAGAACCTCAGCAGCCAGTTCCGTCTCGCTCCCTATCTCGGCATCTATTATGTCGACATCAAAGGCGAGCCCTCGAGCAAGCTGCGCGATCCGCGCGTGCGCCGGGCCATATCGATGGCTGTTGACCGCGATTTTATCGCCAATGAAGTCTGGCGTGGCGTGATGCTGCCAGCTAATTCCATGGTACCGCCTGGTATTGCGAACTACGTGAAGGACGCACCAAAGCTGGATTTCGCCGACGAAGATGTGCTGGATCGGGAAGACAAAGCTAAGGAACTGCTGGAGGAGGCTGGCGTACAGCCCGGCACCCTCTCGGTAACCTTGCGTTACAACACCTCCGAAAATCACAAGAACACCATGGCCGCGCTTGCCAATATGCTGGGTAATATCGGCATCAAGGCAACGCTCAATGAAGTCGAAGGTGCTACTTTCTACAACTACCTCCAAGAGAAGGGGATGTTTGACATCACCCGCGACGGATGGATCGGCGATTACAACGATCCGAATTCGTTCCTGGAGCTCTATACCACCGGCAATTACTTCAATTATGCCGAGTGGTCGAACAAGGATTACGACGCTCTGATGGCGAAATCCGCAACAACGACCGATCTCGCTGAGCGAGCGAAAATACTCGCCGAAGCAGAGAAAATCCTGCTTAGTGATGGGGCCGTCGTGCCGCTGATGTACTATTCGTCCACCGCTCTCGTTGCCGACCGCGTTCAGGGTTACGAAGATAACCTCATGAATTCGCACGGCACGCGTTGGCTAGCCGTTAAGAACTAAAAAGCACAAGAAAATAATACCCAAGGAGCATTTCCAGCAAAAGTGCGAAGCGGTTTTGCCTGGGACAATGCGTAAAAAAAGAGATTGGGATTTGCCGAACAGTCGCAAGACAGTTCGGCAAAGAAGGGACAAGAACATGCTGGGCTATACGCTCCGACGATTGGGTAGTGCGATACCCACTATATTCATCATCATCACCCTGACGTTCTTTCTGATCCGGTTGGCGCCTGGCGGGCCTTTCGACCTTGAACGGCCTATCGATCCGTTGATCCTGGAGAACCTCAAGAAGGCCTATAATATGGATGCGCCGCTCTGGCAGCAGTATCTGATTTATCTGGGTAATCTTCTGCACGGCGATCTTGGGCCAAGCTTCACACGGCGAGATTTCACGGTGAACGATCTCTTCGCTTCCGGCCTGCCGGTTTCAATCATGCTCGGCACGCTCGGCCTGACACTTGCGGCGATCATCGGGACGTTTCTCGGCACATTGGCTGCGCTGAAGCAGAATTCGGCCGTCGACTATTTTGTCGTTGCGCTGGCGACATTCGGCATTACCACGCCGAATTTCGTTGTAGCCCCTCTCCTCAGCCTTCTGTTCGGCGTCATTCTCGGCTGGGTTCCGGCAGGCGGCTGGTCGTCGGCCAATATAACCTACTGGATATTGCCGGTCCTGACGCTTGCCTTGCCGCAGGTTGGCGTCATTGCGCGCCTCGTACGCGGCGCCACAATCGAAGCATTGCGTGCCAATCACGTGCGCACCGCCCGCGCCTATGGCCTGCCTTCGCGCGTGGTTGTCGGTGTGCATGCATTGCGGGCCGCCATGCTCCCCGCCGTTTCCTATCTCGGCCCGACGGCTGCAGCCTTGCTCACGGGTTCGGTCGTGGTCGAGACGATTTTCGGCATTCCCGGCATCGGTCGCTATTTCGTGCAGGGCGCGCTCAGCCGCGATTACACCCTCGTCATGGGAACCGTTGTTGTCATTTCGGTCTTCGTCGTGGTGTTCAACCTGATTGTCGACCTTCTTTATGCGTGGCTTGATCCGAGGGTTCGCTATGACTGATCTTTCTGTACCGACGGAAACAGCCCGACTGGAAGTTCCAAGCCGCTCGCTCTGGCAGGACGCATGGCTGCGCCTGCGCAAGAACAAGGCTGCAGTGGCAAGCGCCATCGTCCTTCTGCTGATGGCTTTTCTGGGCGTATTCGGCCCAATGCTGAGCCCGCATCCCTATGACAAGATTTATCCGCAGTTCGTGCGTGTGGCACCGAGCCTAGAGGCCTATCCACGTTCTGATACGATCATGCCGGGCCTTGAACGCGAACTCGCCCGCGCGCGATTGAAAGCTGCCAGCGAACCGGAACTGAGCGGCAACAATGTCGTTGTCGATTTCACCGCACAGCGCCCGACGGATGAACGTGTGCTGCGTTATTTCCAGCGCTCCGACCTGTTCAGCAATCCGAAGATCGACATCGCTTCCGATGGGCTGTCGGGCAAGCTGACCCTCAACGTGACACGCAATTACTTCCTACTCGGCACCGATAATCTGGGCCGCGATCTGATGACGCGCATCTTCATCGGTGTGCGCATGTCGCTTGCCATCGGCTTGCTTGCGTCGGCAATGTCTCTGATTCTGGGTGTGTCCTTCGGCGCCATCTCCGGTTATCTAGGCGGACGCGTCGACAATGTGATGATGCGGTTGGTCGATATTCTCTATTCGCTGCCCTTCATCTTCTTCGTGATATTGATGCTCGTCTTCTTCGGGCGATCCATTTTCATCATCTTCATCGCCATCGGCGCGACGGAATGGCTGGATATGGCGCGCATCGTGCGCGGACAGACATTGAGCCTCAAACGTCAGGAATTCGTTCAGGCGGCAGAAGCGCTTGGCGCGACACGGCGCGGCGTCATCACCCGTCATATAATTCCGAATGCGCTCGGCCCGGTCATCGTTTTCGTGACGTTGCTGGTACCGAAGGCAATCCTGCTCGAAAGTCTCCTCTCCTTCCTCGGTCTCGGCGTTCAGGACCCCCTCACCTCTCTGGGGCTGCTGATTTCCGAAGGGGCCCAGAACATGCGCGGCGCAGGCTGGCAATTGATCTGGCCCGCCGCAACGCTGACCATCATCCTGTTTGCGCTGAACTTCCTTGGCGATGGCCTGCGCGACAGCCTTGACCCGAAGGATCGCTGAGATGACGAAGGAAAACATTCTGAGCGTGCGCGACCTGAAGGTCACTTTCGACACGCATGACGGTCCGGTAGAGGCGGTTCGCGGCATCGATCTTGATGTCAAAGCCGGTGAAACCATCGCCATTGTCGGCGAGTCCGGTTCGGGTAAGAGCCAGACGACCATGGCGATGATGGGCCTTCTGGCCCAGAACGGCAAGGCGACCGGCCAGGCGCTCTATCGCGGTCAGGATCTGATCGGCATGTCCGAAAAGAAGCTGAACACTATCCGCGGTGCGAAGATCACGATGATCTTTCAGGAGCCGATGACATCGCTCGATCCGCTTTATCGCATTGGCGACCAGCTTGCGGAACCGCTTCGCTACCATCGCGGCATGAACAAGAAGCAGGCGCGCCCGCGTATTCTTGAACTACTGAAGCTTGTTGGCATTCCGGAACCGGAGCGTCGCATCGACAGCTATCCCTATGAGCTGTCTGGCGGACAGCGCCAGCGCGTCATGATCGCCATGGCACTCGCAAACGAACCCGACATCCTGATCGCGGACGAGCCGACGACCGCGCTCGACGTCACCATTCAGGCGCAGATTCTGGACCTTCTGGCCGACCTGCAGGAACGGTTGGGAATGGCGGTGGTCTTCATCACGCACGATCTTGGCATCGTGCGGCGCTTTGCCGACCGGGTCTATGTCATGCGTTCAGGTGAAGTGGTTGAAACCAACGAGACGGAAAAGCTCTTCACCGCGCCTGAGCATCCCTATACGAAGATGCTGCTCGATGCAGAGCCGGAAGGCGAAAAAATCCCTCCCCGCGACGATGCCCCGGTGCTCATTCGCGCCGACAATGTGAAGGTCAACTTCCTCATCAGCAAACCATGGCTCGGCGCTGCGAACTATCTCACCGCCGTCAACAATGTCTCGCTGACGCTGAAGCAAGGCCAGACCATCGGCATCGTAGGCGAATCCGGCTCCGGCAAGTCCACGCTGGGTCGTGCCATTCTGCGTCTTCTCCCATCAGAAGGCCGCATCGCCTATCTCGGCAAGGAATTGCCGACAGAATCGCAGGCTATGCGTCCGAAACGCCGTGAATTGCAGCTTGTCTTTCAGGATCCGTTCGGCTCGCTCAGCCCCCGCATGACTGTTGGGCGCATCATCACCGAAGGGCTTCTCATCCACGAACCGAACCTTTCGGCGAAAGAGCGCGATCGCCGTGCTCAGGAAGCCTTGCGGGAAGTCGGCATGGACCCGGCCATGCGCAATCGCTATCCGCACGAGTTTTCCGGTGGCCAGCGCCAGCGCATCGCCATTGCGCGCACAATGATCCTGAAACCGCGCGTGATCGTACTCGACGAGCCGACAAGCGCGCTGGACCGTTCGGTACAGAAGCAGATCGTCACCCTGCTGCGCGATCTGCAAAAGGACCATGGCCTGTCCTATCTCTTCATCAGCCACGACATGGCGGTCGTGCGTGCGGTCTCGGACTATGTGATCGTGATGAAGAATGGAAAGATCGTCGAACAGGGAGATACCGAACAGGTCTTCGATCAGCCACGCGAGGACTATACCAAAGCCCTGATGGCGGCAGCGCTCAGCGAAGAACGCTTTGGTACGTGACGTCGTGACGGAATGAAAAGCGAAAAGGGCCTGATTTCAGGCCCTTTTTCATGCGGAAGAATTCAGGCGACGCTGTGCAGTTCCGTGCAGACCTTATTTCGGCCCATATGCTTGGCGCGATAAAGTGCGGCATCTGCTCTTCGGAAGACGGTCTGGAAATCATCGTCTCCCGGTGTGCAGAAAGCGATCCCCGCACTGGTCGTCGTTGAGAACTCCCCAACCGGCGCCTCGAAGGCAATTGCCGCAAAGGCTTTGCGGATTGCGTCGGCAAGAGCGAGAACATCGCTATTGTGTTTCTGCCTCAAGATCAGAACAAACTCCTCGCCACCGATACGAGAGAGGAGAGCCGCCCCTTTGACATGGCTGCGCAGAACGTCGGAGAAGGTGCCCAGCACCTGATCGCCAACAATGTGTCCATGCGTATCATTGATGGATTTGAACGCATCAAGATCGAAGATCACGACTGAATCCCCGAGCCGCAGTTCATTGTCGTCCAGCACGCCGTAAAGTGCGCGCCGGTTCAGCAATCCGGTCAGACTGTCGGTGCGTGCCTCATTGGCATGACGGCGGGCAATGCGCGACTGGGTGAAATTCAGCGACAGCGCACCAATACCGGTGATGCCTATGATGGCGGTGATGGCGTTGATATCTTCGGCCCAATTGCTTGGGATCGCAGTCATCACCCATTGTTGTTCATGCAGGATGACAGCGCCGCACAGAAAGAACGAAATCGCCGTCAGGGTATAAAGAACGATCATGCCAAGGACCGGGACGGGCGCTTCCCGATAGACACGGAAATATTCTTTCGCCGTCAGCAGGAGCAACAGAGCCGAAGTCAGGTTGAAGATCGCTGTGCCAGTGCCCGTCTGGCCGGCAAGAATGGGAAGTGCGGTGGCGCATATGACAACAATCGCCAGCCCCACAAGAAAGCTTCTGTAGACCCGACGCCCTGAAATCTGTCGCGAACCGACAATCAGGAATATGAAACCGATACTCTCCAGACTGAAGGCAACAATGGAGGCTATGGCCAGCGGCAGAGGTCCGGCATAGTAAAGCACTGCCCCCGTACCGAGCAGGATCATGCCGAGGCAACCCCAGAGTAGGAATTTGTCACGCGAGTTCTGATACCAGACACTCAGGATCGTAAGGCCGACTGCCAGAGAACAGATACCCGTCGCAAAAAACAAAGTGTTCTGGTCGAATCCCAAAGGTGCCTTTCCCCCGCCGCATGAACGCTGCACAACCAAGTGTAATTCAGCTCATGATAATAAGCGATAAGCAAAATGTTCGTGTCGAACAGGCATCGACCTGGCGAAGCCATCTCTATACAGATCAGATGCACTATGGTTAATAATCGTCGCACATGGCTTTGGTAAAAGAGGTCGAGATGTTGAAAATTGCATTGATGACAGGCGGCCTGACATCTCTTGCTGCAACCTTGTCTTTCGCTGACGAGCAAACAATCGAAGGCGTTGGCATCGGCAGGGAAATCACCTGCACGGCTGGCGATGTCGGGATTTACGGTGCGGAAAACACAGTCAAGCTCATGGGAGAATGCGGCCACGTCACCGTTCACGGTGTCTCCCATACCGTGACCTTCGAAAATGCGCGGCAGCTTTCGATATCCGGGACCAACAACACGGTTTCGGGCGGAGCAACGGGGAAGCTGGTCGTTGAAGTGTCGAATAACCAGGTAACGGCCACCCTGAAAGAAGGAACAGAACCTTCGTCACTGGACGTTTCCGGCGCAGCAAATATCGTCAATGTAAAGGTTGACGGGCCTTCGCAGTTCGACGTCAGCGGCGTGAGCCATCAGGTCACGTGGTCGCTCGCCGGCGGTTCCACTGAACCGACAATCTCCATCTCCGGCGCTGACAACGACGTAACCAAGGCTGAATAAAAATAGCCTGCGCGGCACCCTGAAAGAGCGCCGCGCAAACTATCGATTTAAGCTGGCAGCGAAGCCATATCGATGACGAAGCGATAGCGCACATCGCTTTTCAGAACGCGCTCATAGGCTTCGTTAATGTCCTGGATGTTTATCTTTTCAATCTCGGAAACAATGTTGTGCTGGCCGCAGAAGTCCAGCATTTCCTGCGTTTCCTTGATTGATCCGATCATCGATCCCGCAAGCGACTTGCGACCGGGAATGAGCGAGAACGCATGCACGGGCACCATGTTCTCAGGAACCCCGACAACAACCATCGTGCCGTTCACCTTGAGCAGGCCAAGATAGGCATTCCAATCAATGGCCACACCAACTGTACAGATAATGAGATCAAACGATCCCGCCAGCTTCTCGAAGGTGGCTGCATCGCTGGTGGCATAATATTCGTGGGCACCGAGTTTGAGACCGTCGTCCTTTTTAGAAAGTGACTGGCTTAGAACCGTAACATGCGCGCCCATGGCATTGGCGAGCTTGACGCCCATATGCCCGAGCCCACCCATGCCGACAATCGCGACACGCTTGCCGGGGCCGGCATTCCAGTGGCGCAATGGCGAATAGAGGGTGATTCCTGCGCAAAGCAGTGGTGCTGCCGCATCGAGCGGAAGGTTGTCAGGCATGGAGAGGACATAGCCTTCCTTGACAACAATATGGTCGGAATATCCGCCTTGCGTCCGTTCTTTTCCCTCGGCATCGAAGGTATTGTAGGTCTGGATGAGACCTGGAAGATAGTGCTCATTGTCGACATCCCGGCTGGCGCAGCCAACACAGGAATCCACGAAACAGCCGACCCCGACCTTATCACCGACCTTGAACTTGGTAACCGCATCGCCGACGGCCGTGACGACACCTGCAATTTCATGCCCCGGAACGATGGGATAAACGGCATTCTTCCATTCATTGCGAACGGTATGGATGTCGGAATGGCAAACACCGCAATACTGGATCGAGATGACCACGTCATCCGCATTGGGCTCGCGCCGCTCAAAAGTGAACGAAACCAACGGCTCATCTGCATCCGTAGCAGCGTAACCTCTTGCTATGGCCATGATAGACTCCATTTATTGGATTGGGGGAAGCAAGCGGAATATGCAGGAAGCAAAGGCAGAAGCGGTAGACCGATCCTGCAAGCTTCTTGCACGATCCTGCAAAACTGCCTGCTTCACGATTGCTGATGCATGCCTGTCTGATCAATAATTTCTGTATTCTATCTCATCTCAAGCGGATAACCTATGACCTCACTGACAGACACCTATAAAGAGCTGGCCGCTCTGGCTGAGCGTTTCACCGCGCAAGACGGTGAATATCGCACAGCAATCGAAGGTCTGGGGATCAGCAGGCGGACAACGCCAAGCATCCCATGCCATAGCAGCTATCGGCCCTGTCTCGCCATGGTTCTGCAGGGCGCGAAATCTCTGCGTCTCGGTTCCGAGACGATCAACTACACCAAGGGCGAATATCTGGTGACGTCCCTTGACCTGCCTGTCACATGGCGGGTGGTAGAGGCAAGCCCGGAAGCGCCGCATCTTTGTCTGGCTCTCGCTATCAACAGCGAAAAGCTCACCGACCTGATAGGGCGCGCCGACGTTCGCAGGCATATGATGACCGACGGCGATCAATGGGGCATCACCGTCAATGCCGCGCCCACAGGACTGCTGGATGCGGTTCTGCGCCTGCTGCGCCTCCTCGACAACCCGGAGGATATTCCGGTGATGGCACCCCTCATCGAACAGGAAATTCTCTATCGCCTTCTGACAGGTCCGGGCGGCGAGCGCCTGATCAACATCGCAACCGCCGACAGCCAGGCTAACCGGATAGCGCGGGCCATCGCATGGCTTCGGCAAAATTTTGCGGCACCGTTGCGGATCGAGCAGCTTGCCGAACACGTCAATATGAGCGCGTCGTCCTTTCATCATCATTTCAAGGCAATCACGGCGATGACACCGGTTCAGTATCAAAAGCAACTACGCCTGAACGAGGCACGCAGACTGATGCTGGTCGAAAGGCTGGATGCCGGTACGGCAGGCCATCGCGTCGGCTATCAAAGCCCGTCGCAGTTCAGTCGTGAATATAGCCGCTTCTATGGAAACCCGCCCATGCGCGACATCGAAGCAGCTTAGAACGCGTTTTAGATCAGATTATCGGAAAACGGCGGAACTTTCGTTCCGCCGTTACTTTATTCTCAGTGGGTCTGGCTGCCGCGGACTGCTGCGACATCTGCCGCCTTTACCGGTCCTGCGCTGTTACCCCATGCAGATCGGACGAATGTGGCCAGTTCGGCAACTTCGTCATCCGACAGGCGGTCGGCATAACCCTGCATCACCAGACGCATCGGACGCTTCGCGGTGGATGGAACCTCGGCACCGTGCAGAATGATCGAGATCAGTGGCTTCGTTTCCGAACCCGTCACAAGATCATTCCCGGCAAGCTCTGGGAAGATTTCCGGCGCGCCCTTGCCCGTCACGAAGTGACACGCGGCACAATTGTCGATGTAGAGACGCGCACCAAGTGGCATATCCGGAGAAGCTTCCGTCAGCATCTTTGTCGTTGCTTCACCGGCGGCATCCGCCGGAGCCGCTGGCAATGCCATCGACGCCTTTGAAGCAAAACCCTGCGGCATTTCGACGGCTGCGCCGTCGATCCCCTTGAGGAAGGCGGCAATTGCCAGATTGTCGGCATCGGTGAGATGCTGCAACGAATGTTCGACCGCGAGGCCCATTTCGCCATTGGCTGTGGAGTATGAATTGCGGCCCGTCGCAAGGTAGGTCGCCAGTTCCTCGATGCTCCATTTCTGCGGAGCGGAATTGGCGCCGCGCAGGGACGGTGCATTCCAGCCATCGACAACACCGCCGGTGAGGAAGTCCTTGTCACCGACCTGTGTGCCACTTTGCGCCATCAGCGGATTACGCGGGCTATGGCAGGCGGCGCAATGCGCCGGTCCCTCGACCAGATATTGTCCGCGATCCTCTGCTTCCGACTTGCCAGCGGCCTTGAAGCCGGCTTCCTGGCCGAGAGCCAGCCAGTTCCAGGCGCGAATGCCGAAACGCATGTTGAACGGGAAGCCAAGCTTGGTTTCCTGAACGACATTATTCACCGGCTCTACCTGATGCATGAAATAATCATACAGCGCACGGACGTCTTCTTCCGTCAGCTTGCGATAGTTCTCATATGGCATTGCCGGATAGAGATGCGAGCCGTCGGCACGAATGCCGTCATAAAGAGCGGCGCGAAACTGATCCAGTGTCCAGTTTCCAATGCCGGTCTCCTTGTCAGGAGTGATGTTGGTCGTCCAAATCGTGCCCATCGGGCTTGCAATCGGGCGACCGCCGGCAAAGGGCTTGCCGCCTTCCGCCGTATGGCAGGCCATGCAGTCAGAGGCATACATGACATACTGGCCCTGCCCTTCAGCGGGCTTCCAGTCTGCGGCCAGTTCCTTGGTCGGCTTGGTCAGTTGTACCGGCACGAAGATGAAGGCCAGCAGCGCGATAATCCCGATGACGACCAGAACGCCGATTATGCGAAGAAAAGTTTTCATCACCATTCTCCTCAGATCAGCGGACGCGGATTGGACAGATATTGCGTGCGGATCGCATGCGCAGTCGAATAGGCCAGCCCGCCGAGCAGGCCTGTCGGATTGTACTGCGTGTTCTGCACGAAATTGCCTGCGCCGGTCATGAACACATTGTGCTTGTCCCAGGCCTGCGAGTAACGGTTGACCACCCCCTCACGCGGATTTTCCGACATGATATGGCCACCCGTATTGTGCGTTGTCTGATAGGGGCGCACGTCGTACTGTGCGCCATCCTTCTTGAAGGACGACTGCAGCAGGTCCGGATTCATCGTCTTGGCCAGCTCTTCCATCTTGGTCTTCATGTACTGGGTCATCCGGATATCGTTCGGATTCCAGTTGAACGTCATGCGCATAAGCGGGCGACCGTGACGGTCCTTGTAGGTCGGGTCCAGATCGAGATGGTTGGTCTTATAAGACATGTGGGAACCATGGCTGCCGATAGACATGGCATGGCCATACCATTCGGCGATGGCTTTTTTCCATGCTCCACCCCAAGCTGGAGTGCCTGACGGCAGCGGCATGCTGCGGATCGGCTGACCGTTGGTTTGGCCTGCGCGCCAGTACGAACCGCCGATGAAGCCTTCCCGTCCGAAATCGATCTGGTTGACACCGAAATCGTCGATGCACATGCCGTTCGCGCCGGTGCCGATGAACGGATTAAACTCTTCATCCTTGAAGAAGAGCGTCACGCCGCCATTCATCTGATAGGCATAATTGCGCCCGGTCACACCTTCGCCCGTTGCCGGATCGTATGGCTGACCGATGCCGGAAAGCAGCGCCAGATGCACGTTGTTGAGCGAGAAGGACGCAAGAATAACGATATCGGCGGGCTGGAACACTTCTTCCTGTGTCGCCTCATCGAAATAGGTCACGCCCGTAGCCGTCTTGCCATCCGGCGCCATTTCGACGCGCAGCACTTCCGACTCCGTGCGATAGGAGAAGTTCGGCATTCGTTTCAGCGCATCGAGAATTGCCGTCTGCGGCGAAGACTTGGAATACTGGTAGCAGCCGAAGCGCTCGCAGAAGCCGCAATGATTGCACGGCCCCATTTGCATGCCGTACTCGTTGACATAGGCTGTCGAAGCGATGCCGCCCGGCGACGGGAACGGGTGGTAACCCGCGGACTGTGCTGCATCGGCGAATTTGCGCCCATCCCAGGTCGTGTGCATCGGCGGCATGGGATAGTCGTTTGAACGCCATCCCTCGAACGGATTGCCGCCTTCGACGGTCTTGCCCTTGAGATTGCCAGCCTTGCCGGAAATACCGGCAATACGCTCGAACCGGTCGAAGAAAGGTTCCAGCTCGTCATAATGGATTGGATAATCGCCCAGAAGCATGTCTTCTGGAATGATCTGTTCGCCCCAGCGTTCCTTGACATAGGAACGCAGGCGCAGCTCTTCCGGCTGCGGACGCCAGTTCAGGCCGTTCCAGTGCGTACCCGCTCCGCCAACGCCGTTGCCCGGCAGAAACGAACCGAAGCTGCGATAAGGCAACGCAATTTCGTTCTCGTTACGCCGAACCGTGACCGTCTGCTGGCTGGCGCGCTGCATCAGCTTGAGGCGCACGCCGTATTTCAACTCGTCGATCATATTCGGATATTTGAAATCGGGAACCGTGTTCTGGTCGTGACCGCGCTCAAGCGCAACGATTTCAAGCCCTTCTTGAGCCAGTTCCATAGCCAGAATGGCGCCGGTCCAGCCGAGGCCAACCACGACCACGTCTTTTTTCTTTTCTTGACGTGCCATTGTTAAGCCCTCTCGCCCTTGATCGAAATCGGACCCAGCGGGTAACGAACGTTGTAGCGTTCGACCCATTCCTTGTAGCTGCCGCGCGCACCGGGGAAGCCGATATAACTCCACGCCTGCATGCCGTGATTGCCGCCATACATCGGATCGGCGAAATAGCCTTCCTTGGTGTTCTGCAAGAGGAGCGTGAAGAAATCGCGCAGTTCAGGCTGTAGGCCCACCTCCCCTTTCTGCAGCGAAGTCAGCGCCGCATCCTGTTGTTCCGCCGTCAGTGCGGAAAAGGCTGTGCCGTGCTTCTGTTCACACCACGCATTGAAGGCAGGGATACCCTGACGATAGATCTGTGCCGGATTGAGCGGCGTCTGCCAGCCGCGCGTCGGATCGGCGGACGGATCATGGGGGCCGACCATGTACCAGTCATCCGCGCGACCGAAATCACCGGCAAGCTGGAGGTCGATGAATACCGGAACACGGGCTTCGATAGCGCCGGGACCATCGCCATCAGACGGGATCAGTCTCGCCGTCGCGGCAAGAATGAAAGCCCATTCGACTTCATTGAAATATTGACGTTCATATTCTTCAAGCGGAACCGGGGGAGTTTGTGGTTCCGCTTTGGCTGAGACAGCGAGCCCTGAAAGCATCACGCTTGCTGCGGACGCTTTCAGAAAACTGCGACGACTCGGATATCCGGGAAGATCGGTCATTGTCATTTCCTGCCGATTTGGTGGGTAAGACTTTTTTGAGGTGTTTCCGAGAAAGATCCACGATGAGCAGATGAGAAACATACACGCTGGATACACATACCTCCGGAATAGTTCAAATATCTTGTACCCTAGTTTTGTGAAAACCAACCAGGATTCGCTATAAAACTAGCGCCCTGATGAAATCTGGAAAGCCCGGCAAACGAGCAAAATCGGGTTAAATGAAAACTCGCTGCGCACTGTTCTCACAATCACGTGAACGCCGCTTCGACCGCCGGATATTCCCTGCTCTTACCGCCTTAGCCCTTCGGTACGGCCGAACTTGCTTCGTTCGAGCGGAACCGACATAGGCTTTTCGCGTTGAAAGCGATGGCCGGAAGTGGCCATTATGGTGTCATCGTGTTTTTCGCGCGATGGAAGTGAAGCGAAGGGAGGTCAAAAAATGAAAGCACGCACAGCGACTGTCGGTGATCTTGAAGCCGTTTTTCACGACCTTTCGAGGCGTATGGCGATTGAGTATATCGCGGCCGGCAAGGATACCAAGGCCGCCTATGACAACCTGATGATGAACCTGCGGGAAGGCCGGGCGCACGCTTTGCTGCAGAATGACAAGGTGGTCGCAATCATCGCCTGGCACGAGGCAAACGGCGCAACGGACACGCTTTTTGCGGCGAAGGAAGCCTTCTTCAACCGAAATACGGTGCGCTTCTGCAAGCAGCATATCCGGCAGATTCAGGCGTTGGCAGGTGACCTGCCCGTCCATTCGCGAAGCTGGCTTGACCGAGCCGACATCGTGAAATGGTTCAAGATCATCGGTTATGAGGAAAAGGGGATAGACAACGGTGCCCGACTATTCGAACTGCCTGCCCCCCGCGATAGTATAGTTGCCGCGTGATACGGTGCAGCCGGTTTCGAAATACTGCAACATTTGCATGGAAAGATCGATTTCTCCTCGCGCTTTAACGCATTTCTGACGAATAACCGTTATTCAGAAACCCGACTGCCAATCGGGGGAATTCATGGCTTGGAAATTCATGCTTGCAAGCGCCGTTTTCGCTGTTGCGCGAACAATGCCGAGAGCTTTCCTTGCATCCAAGGGGCCGGCTGTGGTTTCCGACAACGCCACGGAGATGGAACTCAAATCCGCGCCAATCAACCCCGACTGGGTGCTGGAAGGTAATCCGCAGGCGCGCTCCTACGAGCAATCAGCAAGCAATGACCGTGCAGCCTATACAGCCATTTGGGATTGCACCGCAGGCACCTTCCGCTGGTATTTCGGTTGGGATGAAACCGTCTATATTCTGGAAGGCGAAGTACACGTTACCGACGCAGATGGCGGCACACGCACTTTGCGGGCTGGCGATGTCGCTTATTTTCGTGGCGGCACATGGGCGACATGGAAAATTGACAACTATCTGCGCAAGGTCGCTTTCATGCGACGTACCTTGCCAGAACTTGCATCTTTCATCTATCGAGCAAGCGACGCTGCAAGACGGCGACTGGGACGTCGCAAAGGTGGCGCCCTCTCCTGATGACCGCTTTAGGAGAGATACGGCGCTGATCGCAGCCCGTCAGATTGACGGCTGCCGTCGCTATTCTGTATAAACGCAAAGCGGCACATGCCGTGCATGATGGGAATGGGGTTCTCCCGAAACTGCCACCGATTGGCTGATGACTCCTGCTTGAATTGAAACAGGAGAAGAGTGCGTCGCAAGACCTCTCGAAGCGGGAGGCTATATCTAGCTTCCAAAGGTCACGACCGGAGCTCTATCCATTATTGAATGGACACAGAACAATGCAAGCAACCCTAATGGTGGCACTCGGCGGAGCGATCGGAAGCGTCGCGCGATACTGGCTGGCCGTGTTGATGTTGCCTATAAGCCGCGAGCTTCCCTGGGGCACCATCGTCATTAATATTGTCGGTTCTTTTGCCATTTCGCTCTTCGGCGCATTGACGCTGGAACAGGGCCGTTTTCCTGTACCTGAAATCTGGCGCATCGCCTTTATGGTTGGCGTGTGCGGCGGTTTCACCACTTTCTCGTCTTTCAGCCTGCAGACAATGGATCTTCTACGCGCTGGCCAACCCGGAAAAGCTCTATTCAATATCGGCTTTTCGGTCGTGCTTTGCCTGATCGCCGTATGGCTCGGACTCCTTGCCGCAGAACGCTTCAACGGCGGTATTGAGCAGGTCGCACAGAATGTGATCGAAGAAGAAGCATCGTGAGCAATATGTGAGAAACAATGGCGGAGGGGGTGGGATTCGAACCCACGGTACGATCTCTCGCACGCCGGTGTAGGATCGATACGCACGTCTCAGAGAGAGCATCACGTATCTTCCCCCGAACCGTGCTTGCAACTTTCATTGCACACGGCTCTCCAGTGATCATCAGCGAATGGCGGAAAGGGTGGGATTCGAACCCACGGGACGCGTAAACGCCCGGAAGTTTTCAAGACTTCTGCCTTAGACCACTCGGCCACCTTTCCTTACGCTTTTGCCAGTTTTGGCAAGGCAAAGTCTGATAGCTTAATGCCATCATATTTACCAGCATGGATTTTCAAATGACAGTCAGAACAAACAGGAATTTGCTTCCTATTGATCGCTGACATCACTGCGGCGAAGCCAACTGCTTTGCTTTTTCGAACATGGCGGAGATGATGCATCTCTACATCATCAGGGTTCCCGCATATCGCGCACGGCCGATCCAGCTTGCTTCGCGTCCGCTTATCGATCCCCATCCCGATGACGTCAACCGTCTCGGTATTGATGAGGAAAGCTGCGCGGTTCTTGGCCCATTTCCTTTTGAGCGGGAGGGAGATGTAGGCCGTAGGCTTTCCATCAGAGTCCCATCTCTTGGGAGTGACCAATTCTAGACGTCGCATTCGGAAGAGTTTCATCAGCGAGAGCTGATGTTTCCGGCATAGCGTTTTAGCACAAGAAAAGTGGAGTATCTGCTGGATATGTTTAAGCGCCAGAGGATTGTCAACAAACGAGTAATAATTGAGAATACCCGTAAGTATCTGTCCGTAGCGCTCCACGATGACATGGTCATCTTGGACAATCCATGCAGTCCTAGCCTGTGGCGTTCCTTTCCTGTCACAGAACCCGCGTTCATTGAGGCGTTTAACTAGTTCGTCCTTGGGCGCGTTCATATAAGTCAAATGTGCTACGTTTATTCGACGCGTGAACATTTGACCGGACTTGGTCCGTATACGCCTGTGGACTCCAGTTTCGTCCCCTGAGCCAATCGTGATATAAGTTCCGAGGAACTTCGCACTTTCAGCTCTGGCATGCCGAATATGAGTTTTATCTGCACTTAGCTCTAGTTTCAGCTCCTCTCGGAAGAAAGCTGTAGCCTCCCCTTTAAGTCGCTTCGCCAGTTCGTTCGGCCCATCAATCGCTACCAGCCAATCATCCGCATAGCGGATATATTTGATCCGGACGAAGTTTGGGTCGTTGTGCATAAAAGAGGCGGTCTGTCTCATCTGTTTATCCAGACTTAGGACTTCCTCACTCGTCTTCGAAGCTCCCTTCTTCAGGAGGCGTAGTCTCGCCTTGACGATGGCGGTGTAAGCAGGATTAATCCGCTTTTTTGCACCCTTCTCGTTGTCAGCAATAAATCTGTCCATCCACAAATCAAATTCGTGAAGGTAGATGTTCGCCAGTATCGGGCTGACTATGCTTCCTTGTGGGGTCCCTGCAAGTGAATTTACCTGCGTGGTTCCTTCTAGGTAGCCTGCCTTCAACGCTTTCCAAATTAGGTCAAGAAACCGTTGGTCTCCGACCCTCTTCTTCAGCACCTGTATCAAGGTTCCGTGATCTATGTTGTCGAAGCAACCTTTGATGTCACCCTCAACAAACCAGTTCACAGAGTGCCATGAACGCACCTGTTTGAGAGCAGTATGAGTTCCCCGCTGGGCTCGGAAGCCATGACTGTATTCCAAAAAGGTAGGTTTCTCGTTGTCGTATATTGACGTCAAGATTAACCTGAGAACCTCCTGGACAACTTTGTCCTTTGGAGATGGTATCCCTAGTGGACGGAGCTTCCCATTTGCCTTCGGGATGTAGGTCCTTCTGGCTCGTGTAAACGTGAAGGTTTGATCCTTCATCGTTTCGATGATCCGACGGACCTGTTTCATTGAGAAACCGTCAATCGTCTCGCCGTCTGCTCCTGCTGTCATGTTCCCCGGTGAACTTTTGATGTTCTCGTAGGCCAAGATGTACAAATCTTCTTCGTACATTAGGCGGTAGAGGTCGCGGTTCACCCAAGTTGGGTTCTCATTCAGCTTCCTAACTTTCTGCAGTCTGCGTAGGCCTTTTGTACCATCCGGTACGACCTCTGCTTCTACAGAACGATCACCTGTCATCCTTCTCCTTCTCCGAGCATTACCTCGGCCGCATCAGCTTACGCTGGCGGATACTACGATGACTCCGAAACCATAGGAATCGCTTCCCTTAGGCTTTCCCGAAGTTCCGTGCGATCTGTGTCTACGCACTTAGGGTCCTATTCCATCGTTTCCTTCTTCTCGAAGGCTGTGCCTGCCCTGATCTCTCTCTCGAACTTGAAAACCTTCCGAGAGAAGGGCGGGATAGGGGCACGGGCTTTCCCCTATTGGTCGCGGTAGTCCACACACGATTTAGGTTCGACCAGTAAGGGCCTACCCATATGCATCATTGCTGACCCAAGCTATTGGAGACTACCCGTTCTCCTCATGGGCCTTTTCCTCGGATGCTATGTTCAGCTCCTCCTTTCGGATCGGCCTAACCGAGGTGCGTTACTGAGTAGAGATCACTCAGGTAACTCATTATAGTTACACACAAATCGCCGACACATCGGCGCACTTTCAAGACCGGTGCCTTAAACCGCTCGGCCACCCCTCCAGGCAATTGTTTAATTTATACTTTTCCAAAGTTTGGAAAAGCAGCAAATCGCAGCAAGCTACCGATTTGCGCCCAATCGCTCAGCGAGTGACTTCTTAGCAGCTTTTCTTGTCGCGTCAACGTGCACTGTCCCATTTGCCAGCATTCTGAACATTGGGGATCGAAACCAGTATCAGGCACCCGATCACAAAAGCTCGATCAAGCCTCCAAAATGCAACTTTCAATGTGGCTGCCATGGGCAGTTGCTGAAAGCGCTCTAAGTTCCCTCTTGCGGCCTTAATCGCAGATTGCCATTCCGGCATCATTCAACACGGAGGATTTCCCATGCAGCAGAAAATCCGGGAAAATATGGAAGTCATCGGAGCCGATGGCGTGCATGTTGGCACGGTCGACCACATTGAAGATAACCGCATCAAGCTGAAGAAGACCGATAATTCCGGGATGCATAGCAATCATCATCATTATATCGAGCTCGGCTTTGTTGCCGACATCGAAGGCAACAAGGTGAGATTGTCAGCCAATGCCGACGTGGCAGTCACCCTGGAAGAAGAAGCTTCGGGTCGCCCTGTGGATCTCTAGCATCAACCTCAAAGCCTGCTCATAACACGGGGCACCGGCTGCCGTGTTATGAGCCAAGGCCGCCTCGCTTCCCTTCCATCCACTCCTCCTGAGAGATTATTGCAGATCGAGATTTCTATCTGATGGAAAATCAATGCCAAAATGCCGCAAGGAAACGACCAGGCTTGTCCTTTGGTCCGTTGCGGCTTAAACTTGAGTTTAATAATCAAAATAAGAAAAAGGGACGCTATGAGTCTGGATTCCGTTAAAGCCTTTTTTGCAGCCAAAGCGCCCGAAATCGAGGTAATTGAGCTGCCGACCAGTACTGCTACTGTTGTTTTAGCCGCCGAAGCGCATGGCGTGGAGCCGGGACAGATTGCCAAAACACTTTCCTTCTCTGCGAAGGATAGGACCATTCTCATCGTTACCCGTGGAGACGCCCGTATCGATAATCGCAAGTTCAAGGATCAGTTTGGAACCAAGCCGCGCATGCTGGATGCCGAGACCGTTCTTGCGGAAACCAGTCATCCGGTAGGAGGCGTTTGCCCGTTCGGTCTGCCGAGCGCCCTGCCCGTCTATTGCGATATATCGCTGAAGAATTTCGAGGAAGTCGTACCTGCTGCCGGGGCCACCAACAGTGCCGTGCGCATTGCTCCGTACAAAATGGCTGAACTGGTCAGTGCCGAGTGGATAGACGTCTGCCAGTAGACCCAACCGGGCTTTTATTGCGGGTCTGGGAGGAACTCGCAGTTAATTGATACCGGTAACAACTTTTCCCCTTTAAAGGTGAGAAAAGACTTCATATATTTTAAGAATGATTCTAAAGTGGATCAAGAAACAGTAATCCGCTGTAGCGCATGATCCGACCGGGCCTTGAACCTTTCCGGATCGTAAATGCGACAAGACCAGAATTTTGGAGCAATTCCGAAGCAGGCCGAAACAGGGAATACACTGTTTTCGGTTTGGAATTGCGAACTCAAGGATTGGAGCGGCGTCCTCCTCGATATCGAGGTATGCAGTCGCTCCGAGACGTATTGAAAGGAACAGTGATGCGTCTTACCCGCCAGACGAATTATGCCGTTCGTATGCTCATGTATTGCGCTGCCAACGATGGCAAGCTCAGCCGTATCCCTGAGATTGCACGAGCTTACGGCGTTTCTGAACTGTTTTTATTCAAGATTCTTCAACCACTCGTTGAACACAAACTGGTGGAAACGGTACGCGGTCGCAATGGCGGCGTGCGCCTTGGCCGCGCAGCTCAGGACATTTCACTATTCGATGTCGTGCGCGTGACCGAAGAAAATTTCGCCATGGCGGAGTGCTTTGAAAATGACGCCTCCGAATGCCCGCTCGTCGATAGCTGCGCGCTCAATTCCGCGCTCCGCGAAGCACTTAACGCCTTCTTTGGCGTGCTGATGAAGTACAGCATTGCGGACCTCGTCAAGGCGCGCCCGAATGTGCGCCACCTGCTTGGTCTCGATGAAATGGAAGAAGAACGCGTTGCGAGCTGATATTTCAGCGCGAATTTGAAACGAAAAGGTCCGGCTTGCTGCCGGACCTTTTCTTATTCAGCGGCTGCGCGATAGGCAGACTGAGGCAATACGAAAGGCACACCCTTTTCAGGCGGAACGCCTACCCTCAACGTGCATTCATAGACACGTTCGAGCCGCTCGTCGGTCAGGGCTTCGCGCGGCGTTCCCATCACATCCAGCTTGCCCCTGTTCATAACCGCAATACGGTCGGCAAACATAGCAGTCAAATTGAGATCATGCAGGATGGCGATCACCCCGCCGCCTGCTGCCGCGAAATCTTTCGCAATCTCCATCACCACGATCTGGTGGCGGATATCGAGGCTTGAAATCGGTTCGTCCAGAAACAGATAACGCGCCTTCCCATCCACGACCGGTTTCCAGACCTGGCAAAGAACACGGGCGAGCTGTACGCGCTGCTGCTCTCCGCCGGAAAGTTCCTGATAAAGTCGTCCGCCAAAGCCTGCGAGATCTACCTTCTGCAAGGCGGCGTCCGGTAATCGTTTCTCTTCTTCGCGAGAAACGCCACTATAACCACCGGTAAGCCCGATCTTCACGATCTCGCGAACCGTGAAAGGAAATGACAAGGCGCTAGCCTGTGGAAGTACTGCCCGGCGCGCCGCCATCTGCCACGGCTTGATTTCAGCGAAAGAGCGGCCGTCTAGATAGGCCGTCCCTGTATATGCGGTGTCACCGGAAAGTGCGCGCAACAGTGTGGTCTTGCCTGAACCGTTCGGCCCCACGATTGCAGTCACTTCCCCCTGCCTCGCCAAAAAGGCGATGTCGCTGATGATGGTCTTTCCTGACAGGCTTACGCTCAATGCCTTCGTTTCAATCATGATAGCCTCACAGATCGAGAAGGCCGCGCTGGCGCAGCAATATCCAGAGGAAGAATGGCGCTCCAAAAAGCGCGGTGATAATGCCGATCGGCAATTCTGCCGGGGCCACAATCGTGCGGCTGACGGCATCCGCCAGAAGCAGAAGCGTCGCACCAAGCAAGGCTGATGCCGGCAGGAGATAGCGATGGTCCGGACCGATGCTGAGGCGCAGCATATGCGGCACCACAATACCGACAAAACCAATCCCACCTGCAACGGCGACCGTCGCACCAGTAGCGGCAGCCACGGTCACAATCGCTATGTTCTTGATGCGCTGCACCTGAATGCCGAGATGACCGGCGGCAGCTTCCCCCAGCGCCAACGCATTGAGGCCACGCGCAAGCAACGGCGAAACAACCAGAATGATGGCAATGATCGGTCCCGCAGCGCCAATCTTGGCCCAGGTGGAACCCGCGAGCGAACCGAGCCCCCAGAACGTCAGATCACGCAACTGTCGATCATCGGCCAGATAGATGAGTCCACCGGTCGCTGCACCTGCCAAAGCGCCAAGCGCTATGCCTGCAAGCAGCATGGTTGCAACTGAGGTGCGCCCTCGGCGCGTCGCGACACGATAGAGCAGCAGGGTACTGGCAAGCCCGCCGAGAAATGCGGCGAGCGGTAAAGCATAAACGCCGAGGATCGCTATGACAGGAGCAAGGACGCTACCGCCTAGAACAATCATCGACACGGCACCAAGCCCAGCACCAGCGGATACACCAACGAGACCCGGATCGGCCAACGGATTGCGGAAAAGGCCCTGCATCACCGCACCGGAAACCGCAAGTCCCGCTCCTATTAAAATGCCCATAACGATACGCGGCAGGCGGATCTCCATGATAATCAGGTGATCACGGCGAAATGCATCCGCACCTTCGGCTGCGCCGGAGGAGGTCAGAGCGCGCAGAACCGAAAGCACGGACGCATCCGAAGCACCAGCCGTCAGGCTGAACAGAGCGGCGATGCATAAAGTGAGCATAAGTATTATGATGGTCAGACGCGCACGGGCCGCGCGGTCTCCCGTGACGTCACCATCTGGGATGGCTACTTCTTTTTGAGAATGACGCGCTGCAAAGCGCTGTTCGCGCGCTACGCGACCTTGGCTGGTCATTTCGAATAATCCTCGCAATCAGGCCTGCAGGTTCTTCAAACTCGCAAACCCAATCATGTTATTGCGCTGCGGGAGCGCCATAGAGTTTTGCTGACAGATCACGAATGGCAGCGCCGGTCCGTGGCCCAAATCCCAAAAGATAGGTCGCGTCCATTGAAACGATATTCTTGTTTCGCCCTGCCGGTGTTGCGGCAATGATGGGGTTTTTGAGCAGCGATTCCGGCGTCATCCCGTCCGCACCCGTATCCATCATCAGGACCATGTCGGGCGCAGCTTTCTCGACAGCCTCGTCCGTCAGTTGCTTATATCCGTGATATTCGGTGATGACGTTCTCGCCACCGGCAAGTTCAATCATTCCGTTGGCTGCCGTGCCTGTGCCCGATGCCATCATGCGCCCGCCAGGAGCCGACAGCACGAAAAGCACACGCTTGCGTGGGCTGTGGCCTGCCGCAGCCTTCTCTGCCGCTTCGATATCGCGCGAGACTTCGGCAGCAAGCGTCTTGGCCTTGTCTTCCAGACCGAGAGCTTCGCCCACGATCTCGATTTTCTTGATAACGCTTTCGCCGGTATAAGTCTCCGGCACGACGATCATCGGCACAGATGCTTTTTTCAAAACATCCAGCGTGTCCTGCGGACCACTGCCTTCAAGGAGCAGAATGCCGGTCGGATTGACAGAGAGCACGCCTTCGGGTGCAAGCTGGCGCATATACCCAATATCGGGCAGCTTCTTCACCCCTTCAGGATATGCACTCGTCTGGTCACGCGCGGCAAGCATATTATCTCCACCAAGAGCATAGACGATTTCCGTCAGCGAGCCGCCGACGGAAACAATGCGCGACGTATCGCTAAAATGGTCGACAGTCTCGGCGCGCGCTACACCGGTAACCGCCAGCGACAATGCGATGGCAGCCAGGGCAGCTCCACGCCTGAAGTGCGAGGAAATGAACGACATTGCCTTCACCTTATGCAGCAGACGACTGCGGCAGACGCGGAAGATTTTCCGCAATCATACGCCAGTCGGCCAGCTCTGCTTCGCCTTCGTGACGCTCGCCGAAGAACTGAACGATCAGTTCACCACTGGCATCATAGGCTTCCAGCGAGGTCACATGACCGTCCTTCGTCGGCTTGCGCACGACCCAGACATCGGCGATGTGATCGACACGCAGATGCATATGGAACGTCGGGTCCAGTACGTTAAGCCACGGGCCCATCATCTTGATCTCGAGGATCGGACCCGTATGAATCTGGATGCAGCCACGGCTGCCGACAAAGCACATGATCGGCAGCTTTTCCTGCACCGCATGGTTCATCATGGCCTCGACCGACGACGTATCAACACGCCAAGCGAAGTCATGACCGGCAAGATGCACAGCCTGATGGCGATCCACGCCGAAATCCTTCAACAAGCCAACGAACTGGTGCACATCGGTAAGAGAACCCCAACGTTCGCGGAATGCGTCGATATCGAGAAGCGATACGTCAGCCTTCGGTCCCTTTGGCGCGAGAGCGCTGATTTCAATGACTGGGGACTGATCGTCCAGCAGCAAATCGCTGACGAGCGCCTCGTAGGCTTCAATGTTCGAAGCCGGACGCAGATGAATCTTGAAGACTGCCTCGCCCGTGGCGTCGAAGAACTGCAGGCTGCGGCGCGTTGCTTCGCCATCCTGCTTGGAGACCGCAAAACCGTGAACCCAATGCTTCGGGAAAATACGGAGGTCGATTTCCTTGCCGAGCGCCAGCGAAGCATGAGGCCCCCAGATCGTCTTTTCAAAAGGCCCGATCTTCTCATGGACGACACTCTCATTGCGCGTCAGCGTCATGATTTCGCCGACGGCCCCAATGCGGTTCAACAGCGTTTCGACATCGGCTCGAATACGCCGTGCCGAAATCGGCGCCGTTGCATCTTGTCCACAATGTGCTGCTACAAAATCGGCTTCTGATATACCGAGGCTCTGCGCAAAATCGCGTTCACGCATTTTCGGATTATCAGCCCGTGCCTTGAGAATCTGCTCTGGGGAGGGCTTGGAATGAGTCGTCATCTGATGGTTGCCTACTTGTTTAGGATGAGCTTGCCTTGGCGAGTGATCTTGAGGCGATAGAGCGAGCCGCCGTGCTCTATGCCCACTTCCCGGGAGCCGTCGAAGAGTTCGCGGCTGCCATAGGTTTTCAGTTGCGGCTCAAGCGCACTCTCGCCGAAGCGAGGTTTTATCTGAGCCGGGACGGACCCCGTTGAATCGCCGCTGAGCTGGCTTTCAGGAATGCGATTTGCAGTTCGATCGGAAACGGGTCCGCGTGGTAACCGCACCTGCATGTCGATATGGATTCGCCTGTTCATTTTCTCGCCTCAGCATCGACTTTTCACACGGTGATGCTCGCAAATTTGTTTTGTTGACATCAACAGTCATGTTTATTAATCACTGCATTACTGGAATAATCGAGTCAAGTTTAAATCTCGCTTTTTCAGCGCAAGCCCGGAAGAAATCGTCTTCCCAGCCAGCACGCGGCCTTCTCTTGAGGGGGAAGTCATAAACAATTGGATTTTTTAGGTTTCTTCGTCGCCCGCTGGGTCGGCGAAGCGCGTCTGGGTCATGAAGGAAACATTGGAAATGCGGGCGACTGGTGGGGTTCACAAACATTCAATTCTGGCGAGCACGGGGCTTGCTGTCATTCTTGTGTCGATGACGTCACAATCATTCGCGCAGGAACAAAAAGCTGCCGACGAGGAAGCTGGCGTTGCGCTGAAGACGATCACCATTCGCCAGGCGAGCGACGCGCAGGTGCCGACCTCCGTTGCGGCACCGGTCGGTAGGGTCGGCCGCGAAGAGATCAATCGTTTCGGTGGCGCAAAACTCGACGATGTATTGCGCGGCACAGCCGGCGTGTTCACTCTTCAAAATGCTTCCAATCCGGGTGTGGCCGTCAATATCCGTGGCTTCGAAGGTTCCGGTCGCGTCAACATGATGATCGACGGCGTACCGCAGAGCTATCGAAACACCGCGCACGATGCGCAGGGCTATGCCTATATCGACCCCAACCTGCTGTCTGAAATCGATGTGGCGCGTGGCGCAGTAACGACCGAGGGCGGCACCGGTCTTGCCGGTAGTGTCAATTTCCGTACGCTCGGCGTCGATGACGTTATTCTCGACGGAAAGGACAAGGGCGTTCTTGGTCGTGCATCCTGGGGCAGCAATGGAACTGGCTTCTCGGAGATGCTGGCAGGTGCGGCGCGCGTCAATTCCATAGGCATTGTTGCAGCAATCAGCCGCCATGATTCCAACGACTACAAGAACGGCGATGGCGTAACCGTCGAGAAGACCGGTGAGGAACTGACTTCCGGTCTGTTCAAGGCTGAGTTCGGTCTGGGCGAAGACCAGAAGCTGACGCTTGGCGGCGTACTCTATAACAACCATTACGGAACATATGCGAACGGCTACCGTCCGGGAACCTATACGATCTACGATATGTTCCTGCAGAACCGCACGTTCTTCGCACAGTACAACTACAATCCGTCCGACAACAATCTCATCGGCCTGGACGTCAATCTCTACCACAACAGCACATTGCAGAACTGGGAAGACGGTAATGGCGGCTTCGTGGGACGGCAGGTTTCGACCGAAACCACCGGCATGACCGCCTCGAACACGTCGCGCTTCACCTTCGGCGAAGTGGCGGTTGCGTGGAAGAATGGCTTTGAAATCAACCGCGATACCGCTGGCGGCACCCAAACGGGCGTCAATCCGACGGATGCCACATCCAATCGCGGCGCAGTCTTCTCTGAAGCGACCTGGAATTATCAGGCTCTGCAAGTCGTTACCGGCCTTCGTTACGATTATTTCAAGCTTGAAAGTGAAGACAGCTCGATCTCGAATAGCGACAGCGAGTTCAGCCCCAAAGTCACCGTTGCCTATAACGTGACCGACTGGCTGCAGCCTTACATCACCTATGCGCATTCCATGCGTTCGCCAAGCCTGCAGGAAACATTCCTCGGTGGCGTGGCGCATACCGGCACGGGCATGATGCACGGTAATCCCAATCTTCGTCCTGAAAAGCAGCGCGGCTGGGAATTCGGTGTCAATATTGCGCGCGACGGCATCCTGACCGCCGAAGACGGACTGCGCCTCAAGGCCAATTACTACATGATGCGTGTTGAGGACTACATCACGGCTGCATCCGACTACAGCCAGTTCATCAATGTCGACGGCACTTCGACAGTCAAAGGCTTCGAACTCGACGCGCGTTATGATGCCGGCTTCGCATTCGGTGGCATTGCTTATACGCATTCCAACTCTGAACTGCCCGAACAGACAGCCGGTATGGGTGCCAACCAGTATCTGCCGGAAGATGTTGTAACGGTTACAGCAGGTGCGCGCTTCTTGGAGCGTAAACTTGAAAGTGGTCTCCGCGTCCAGCACGTTTCCAGCGGAAAGACGCTCGACGGAGATAACAGCGATCCCTACACACTGGTCGACGTCTTCGCGAAGTACAAGTTCACCGACACGGTCGATCTGTCACTTCAGGTGCTGAACATCACCGACAAGGAATACACCCCTGCTCTCAGCACCTATGGTTCTGGCCGCGGGCGTACGTTCCTCGTCTCGACACAGTTCCAGTTCTAAAATTTTGAGAGGCGGTTCTCGCCTCTCATTCATGATCGTCGCATCTTCGAAGACCGACCAACCTGACCGCGGCGGGCTTCTGATCCCGAGATGTGACGCGGCGGGTGCAGCCCTACCGCTGCACTCACCGGAAACTATATAAAGTAGCCAATCCCAAACCTGATGGAAAAGGATCAGCAATGTTCATAGCCATGAATCGCTTCAAAGTTCGCGTCGGCAGCGAAGCCGACTTCGAGACCGTCTGGAAAAACCGTGACTCCAAATTGTCCGAACTTCCCGGTTTCGAAAGCTTTCACCTTCTGCGCGGCACGACCAACGAAGAGGAAGGCTACACGCTTTATGCATCACACACGGTCTGGCGCAATCGCGACGATTTCGTCGCGTGGACCAAGTCCGAACAGTTCCGCGACGCACATCGCAATGCCGGAGACAACAAGCCGCTCTATCTCGGACCTCCGCAGTTTGAAGGTTTCAGCACCGTTCTCGGCTCTTGATGAATAAAAGAAGCGCCTATCCACAAGGTGCGGCGAAATAGCGCATAATGTCGTGGCGGCTTCATTCGGATGTCGCCACGACCATCGAAAAATACCAATTATCGTTTAAAGATGGGTAGTTAACTCATATTTAGAATGATTCCAAGTTATTGATTTTTAGAACGTTTCAAAAACATAAAAATTGACAGGATAGAGCTCCACCGGCCATAACCTGACTTAATTTGGTGGGTTTTATAAATACCATCTAAGTAATGCCTTTAATGTTCGGGCCTTTAACCCTTGCAGTTGGAGGAACCATTGACCGGTTCAGTTCGGCCTTGCGCCATGAGTGAAATAACGCTGCCAGTTCTCTGGGCCAGCAACACAGTTGAAGTACAGAATGAGCCGGCAATTCTCTCCGTTCGATGCTCTTCGCATCTGACTTTTGCTTTGCAAGCAAAGGGAGATAGTTCCTCATGCTAGTCTGTAGCTGCAACGTTATTACCGATAAAGACATTGAAGCTGTTGTTATCGAGCTTCTTGATCAGGATTGCTGGCAGCTTATCGTTCCTGGCACCGTCTATAATATCATGTCCAAGCGCGGCCGTTGCTGTGGCTGCTTCCCAAACGTCGTGGAAACGATCATAAGGGTGACTGAAGAGTATCATCTTCGTCATAACCAAATGGACGAAAACGTGGTCCAGTTCATGGATCGTGTACGTTCTCTACGCGACAAATTCGGGAGTTCATGGAATGAAAGGCGAACCAAAGGTCATCGAGCGGCTTAACGAGGCACTGTTCCTCGAGCTTGGCGCTGTAAACCAGTACTGGCTTCACTACCGCCTCCTCAACGACTGGGGATTCACACGTCTTGCCAAGAAAGAACGTGAAGAATCCATAGAAGAAATGCATCATGCTGACAAGCTGATTGATCGCATCATCTTCCTCGAAGGCTTTCCGAACCTGCAGACCGTAGCTCCGCTACGCATCGGCCAGAACGTCAAGGAAGTTCTGGAAGCCGATCTTGCAGGTGAATACGACGCACGCGCTTCCTACAAAAAGTCCCGCGAAATCTGCGACGAGCTCGGCGACTACGTTTCCAAGCAGCTTTTCGACGAGCTTCTGGCTGATGAGGAAGGTCATATCGACTTCCTCGAAACCCAGCTCGACCTCCTCGCCAAGATCGGCGAAGAGCGTTATGGCCAGCTCAATGCGGCTCCGGCCGATCAAGCTGAATAATTCAATACAACGTTGCGAACAAAAGCCGGAGCCTCGCACTCCGGCTTTTTTTATGATCTCAACTTTACCGTTGCCCCTTTATCGTGATATTGCGCGCGCAATTTCCGATATTTTGTAAGGTTCTTCCAATGAGCGCACCGCGCGTCAGTTTCATTTCTCTTGGCTGCCCGAAGGCGCTTGTTGATTCCGAACGCATCATCACCAGCCTCCGTTCAGAGGGCTACGAAATCTCCCGTAAGCACGACGGCGCCGATCTTGTGATCGTCAACACCTGCGGCTTTCTGGATTCCGCGCGTGATGAATCGCTTGATGCCATTGGACTTGCGCTCAATGAAAACGGCAAAGTCATCGTAACCGGTTGTCTTGGCGCGGAACCCGATGTTATCCGCCAGCGTCACCCGAATGTGCTCGCCATCACCGGCCCGCAGGCCTATGAAAGCGTGATGAGCGCGGTGCATGAAGCGGCCCCGCCCGCGCATGATCCATATGTCGATCTGGTGCCGCCGCAGGGCGTGAAGCTGACCCCCCGCCACTATGCTTATCTCAAGATCTCCGAAGGCTGCTCAAACCGTTGCTCTTTTTGCATCATTCCGGCGCTGCGCGGCGATCTGGTGTCACGCCCGATCGATCAGGTGCTGCGTGAAGCAGAAAAACTGGTCAGCGCGGGCGTGAAGGAAATTCTCGTCATCTCACAGGATACGAGCGCCTATGGCCTCGACATCAAATATCAGGAAGCCATGTGGCAGGACCGCACGGTCCGCACCAAGTTCCTCGATCTGTCACGCGAATTGGGCGACATGGGCGTGTGGGTACGCATGCATTATGTCTACCCCTACCCGCATGTCGATGAGGTCATTCCGCTGATGGCAGAAGGTAAGATCCTGCCTTATCTGGATATTCCTTTTCAGCACTCCTCACCGGCGGTTCTGAAAAACATGCGTCGTCCAGCACATCAGGAGAAGACTTCGCGTCGCATTCAGGCCTGGCGCGAAACCTGCCCTGATCTCGCGGTTCGCTCGACCTTCATCGTCGGCTATCCCGGTGAGACGGAAGAAGATTTCCAGCTCCTCCTCGACTGGCTCGACGAAGCCAAGATCGAGCGCGCCGGCTGCTTCAAATATGAACCGGTCAAGGGCGCAAAGGCCAATGATCTAGGCCTCGAACAGGTTCCAGAGGAAGTCAAGGAAGCCCGCTGGCATCGTTTCATGGCCAAGCAGCAGCAGATTTCGACCAATCTTCTCAAGAAGAAAGTCGGCAAGCGCCTTCCGGTCATCATCGATGAAGCCAACGGAACCGTCGGCAAGGGTCGTACGCGCTACGATGCTCCCGAAATTGACGGCAGCGTTCATATCCAATCGCGCCGCCCGCTTCGTGTTGGCGACATCGTGACGGTGAAAATCGAGGCGAGCGACGCTTACGATCTGCATGGCATCGCAGTCTGATGGCGGAGGAAGCTGCCATAACGATCAGAAAAGCCGCCTGGGCTGACGTGGCGGCGATTGTCTCCATGCTTGCAGACGACGCGCTTGGCGCACAGCGCGAAGATGCGGGCCTCCCCTTGCGGGATTCCTATCGCAGCGCCTTTGCGGCGATCGATGCTGATCCCAATCAGCTTCTGGCTGTCGTGGAACATGATGGAGAGATCATCGGCTGTATGCAGATCAGCTTCATACCCGGCTTGTCGCGGATGGGCATGTGGCGCGGACAGATCGAAAGCGTGCGGATCGCAAGCCACATTCGCGGCGGCGGAATTGGCCAACAGATGATCGCGTGGGCAATCGAGCGGTGCCGCGAACGTGGCTGCGGCCTCGTGCAACTGACAACGGATAAATCGCGTTCCGATGCGCTACGTTTCTATCAGTCGCTCGGCTTCAAAGAGAGCCACGAGGGACTTAAACTATCACTTTAACAAGCAGTTCTATTACATTGAAAAAAATAAAAAGGGCGCTTTCTGCGCCCTTTTTATTTTGCAATGAAGCACAGCCTACTGCGGCAGCTTATCGTCCACACCAGCTACGTAGAAGTTCAGGCCAAGAAGGGTCTTGTCGTCAGCCTGTTCGCCTTCCTTGAGCCAAACGGAACCGTCCTGCTTCGTGATCGGACCGGTGAAAGGCTTCAGTTCGCCCGACTTGATCTTGGCTTCGGTTTCTTCAGCCAGTTTCTTCACGTCGTCCGGCATGTTGGTATAAGGCGCCATCTTCACGAGGCCTTCCTTCATACCCCACCAGATGTTCTGGCTTTTCCACGAACCATCGAGAGCGGCCTTGGCGCGATCGATATAATACGGGCCCCATTCGTCCACCACAGCGGTGAGCTGCGTGTCGGGCGCGAACTTGATCATGTCCGAAGCCTGACCGAACGCCTTGATGCCGCGATCATGCGCCACCTGAATGGCAGCCGTGGAATCGGTGTGCTGGGTGATGATGTCCACGCCCTGATCGATCAGAGCCTTCGCTGCATCTGCTTCCTTGCCCGGATCGAACCAGGAATTCGCCCAGATCACCTTGACCTTGAAGTCAGGATTGACCGACTGCGCGCCGAGCATGAATGCATTGATGCCCTGCACGACTTCCGGAACCGGCACGGAAGCGATGTAACCGGCGACACCCTTTGTCGACATCTTGGCGGCGATGACGCCCTGCACATAACGGCCCTCATAGAACCGCGCATTATAGGCAGACATGTTATCGGCAGTTTTGTAACCGGTCGCGTGCTCGAACTTCACGTCTGGGAACTTCTTGGCCACCTTAAGGGTCGGGTCCATATAACCGAACGACGTCGTGAAGATCAGCTTGTTGCCAGCACGCGCGAGGCGTTCAATGGAACGTTCAGCGTCGGCACCTTCCGGCACGCTTTCCAGAAAAGTGGTTTCAATTTTGTCTCCGAGCGCCTCTACAAGTTCCTTGCGAGCCTGATCGTGCTGGTAGGTCCAGCCGAAATCGCCCGGAGGTCCGATATAGATGAAGCCGACTTTCAGTTTTTCTTCTGCATGCGCTGCGCCGCCGAGCATAAAGCTCGCCGCAGTGGCAATCGCCATAAGCGTCTTTTTCATGTTCCCTGCACTCCTTGTTTTTACCCACTAACCAAAACGAAAACCCTTGGGATGGTTTGCGTTTACCCCTCATCCGTTCATTCTAACGATCCGGAACGAACGGTTTGCCGAGCGAAGCCGGCGTATTCATCATTGTCAGGCGTTTGTTGCGCGAGATAATCACCAGAACCACAATCGTCGCAAGATAAGGCAGCGCAGACAGAAACTGCGACGGCAAGCCAAAGCCAAGCGCCTGCGCGTGAAGCTGGCCAATGGTCACCGCGCCAAACAAATAAGCACCGATCAATACGCGCCATGGTCGCCACGATGCGAACACGACGAGAGCGAGTGCGATCCAGCCGCGACCGGCCGTCATATTTTCCACCCATTGCGGCACATAGACGAGCGACAATTGCGCCCCGGCGAGACCGGCGCAAGCACCGCCGAAAAGAACCGCCAGATAGCGCGTGCGCACCACATGCACGCCGAGCGCGTGGGCCGAACCATGGCTGTCACCGATGGCACGCAATGTAAGCCCGGCCCGTGTCCGAAACAGAAACCAGGCCACGCCAACAACCAACAGGATGGAAAGATAAAAGATAGGGTCCTGACCGAAGAGAAACCGTCCGACAAGCGGCAGATCGGTCAGATAGGGAATATGGATGGCCTCGAGCCGGACGCCAGGAAGTCCAACGAAACTTTCTCCCAGCAAGGCAGACGCGCCAACGCCCAAAATTGTGAGTGCCAGACCGGTTGCCACCTGATTGGTGACGAGGGTGAGCGTCAGAAACCCGAAGATAGCGGAGAAGAGAGCGCCAACCAGCACAGCGGCAATCAAACCCAGCCAGGCCGAGCCGGTCATCTGCGCAATGGCGAAACCAGAGACCGCCCCCATCAGCATCATGCCTTCGACACCGAGATTGAGTACACCGGATCGCTCCACCACCAGTTCACCGATGGCCGCAATCAGGAGTGGCGTCGCTGCCGTTGCAATCGTGAGAAGAATAGCCTGTGTCAAATCCATGAAATCAGGCCTTTCCCGCTTGGCGACCGGATATGAAGCGAATGCGATAAAGGATGAGTGTATCGCAAGCCAAAACGAAAAACAGGATCATGCCCTGAAACACGCGCGCGGACTTGTCCGAAATGCCGATAGAAACCTGCGCGGCTTCGCCCCCAAGATAGGACAGCGCCAGCACCAGACCGGCCGCAATCGCGCCCAGCGGATTGAGACGCCCCAGAAAAGCGACGATGATTGCCGTGAAACCGTAGCCCGGAGAAATAACCGGACGAAGCTGGCCGATAGCACCGGAGGTTTCCGCAATACCGGCAAGACCGGCAAGAGCACCGGAAACCGCAAAGACGAAGAACACCATCTTGCCTGCACTGAAACCCGCAAAACGCCCTGCTCTCGGGCTCTGGCCGATAACCTTGACCTCGAAACCCTTCAGTGTGTGCTTGAGCAGGAACCAGACGACAACCGCTGCAACGAGCGCAAAGATAAAGCCCCAATGCGCGCGGCCCGATGCGCTCCAGATTTCCGGCAGAATGGCGCTATCGTTGAACTGGCGGGTTTCCGGGAAGTTATAGCCTTCCGGATTGCGCCAAGGCCCCCGCACCAGCCAGTCGAGGAATAGCTGTGCGACATAGACAAGCATAAGGCTGGTCAGGATTTCATTGGTATTGAAACGCACTTTCAGCAAAGCGGGAATGGACGCATATACCGCCCCCCCGGCCATCCCCATCAGCATCATCAAAGGCAGAACGACCCATGACTGCAGGTCGGGAAACATGACAGGCAAGATCGAACCCGCTAAGGCTCCGGCGATGAATTGCCCTTCGGCGCCGATATTCCAGTTGTTAGACAGAAAACAAACGCAGAGACCGACAGCGATCAGGATCAGCGGTGCAGCTTTCACTAGCAATTCATGCCATGACCAGATGTCGAACAATGGCTCGACGAAGAAGACGTAAAGCGCATGCAGTGGGTCTTTACCCATCAGCGCAAAAGCAAGCCCGCCGAAAATCAGCGTCAAGGACAGTGCAAGCAATGGTGACAAAGCACTGAAAAGTCTCGATGGCTGCGGACGTTTGACGAGTTCGATCCGCATCATGCAGCTCCCGCCTCTCCAGAGATACCGCCCATCAGAAGGCCGATCTTTTCGAGCGTTACATCGGCAATCGGCATAGGATCGGAAAGCTGGCCATGGTTCATGACGGCAATGCGGTCGCTGATTTCAAGAAGCTCATCAAGATCCTGACTGATGACGAGAACTGCGGAACCGGAGCGCGCAAGATCAACAAGCGCTTGACGGATATGTGCCGCAGCACCGGCATCGACACCCCATGTCGGCTGGTTCACCACCATGACAGACGGTGAACGGTCGAGCTCGCGACCGATGATGAATTTCTGGAGATTTCCGCCGGAAAGTGCAGACGCAGTCGGATTTTCAGCGCTCTTGCGCACATCCATTCGCTCAATGATGCGTTTGGCAGCCGACCGAAGCGCGCTCTCTGCGATCAGCTTCATTTTGCCGCCGCGCAAGAAGGCTTTTGCGTCGGTCTTGTACCGGGACAAGAACAGATTGTCGGTCAATGTCATGGTTGGAACCGCACCATGACCAAGCCGCTCCTCAGGAACGAAGGCTGCTCCCATCATGCGTCTTTCAGTGATCCCGGCCTTGCCCGCATCTTTCCCGCGAATACGCACACTCGATGAGTTTGACTGCAGCACTTCGCCGGAAACAGCCTCGAAAAATTCGCCCTGCCCATTGCCCGCTACACCAGCTATACCAACGACTTCGCCAGCGGCAACCGAGAGAGAAATACCTTTCAGCGCAGTCGAAAACGGACCACGCGGCGGTTGTAACAGGGACCTGACTTCAAGAAGCGCATCGTTACCGACATTTGCTACCGCTATTGGGCTACGTGCGACGACGTTGATGTCATTGCCGACCATCATGCGGGCAAGGGAGGCGGCAGTTTCCTTGCGCGGATCGCAATGCGCGACGACCTTACCATGCCGCAGCACCGTTGCACGGTCACACAGGCGCTTTACTTCCTCCAGACGATGGCTGATGTAAAGGATCGACTTGCCTTCAGATTTCAGGCGCTCCAGCGTTTCGAACAGCTTGTCGGCTTCCTGCGGCGTCAGCACCGAGGTAGGCTCATCAAGGATGATGAGATCCGGCTCCTGCAGAAGACAACGCACGATTTCGATACGTTGGCGCTCACCGACCGACAAATCGCCAACATGAGCTTTAGGGTCGACTGGAAGACCGTAGGTTTTACCAACCTCACGAGCCCGCTTTGCAACGTCGGAAAGCGATAGCGAACGGTCGAGCGACAAGGCTATATTTTCAGCGGCGGTAAGTGAGTCAAACAGCGAAAAATGCTGGAAAACCATGCCAATGCCGAGTTTTCTTGCGGCAGCAGGTTCATCTATCGTGACCGGCCGTCCCTTCCAAACGATTTCGCCTTCAAGGGGCTGAAGCGCACCGAAAAGCATCTTCACGAAGGTGGATTTTCCGGCACCGTTTTCACCCAGAAGCGCATGAATCTCGCCTTCCCCGATAGTGAGGTCGACACCATCGCAGGCCCGCAACTGACCAAATACTTTCGTGAGCCGGCGGACATCCAGAAGAGGCCGGTCGGTTAAAGGCGCTGTCATTGTTCCCCAATTGTATTTTTGAGCGACCTTATCCAGCAACTCTGCTCTTGAAAAGCCCAAAAGCAAGCAGCGGTGGACATATGCACACCGCTGCAACCATCTGCCTGATCATGGAAGCAGAATCGTAGTTCCTGTCGTCTTGCGAGCCTCCAAATCCTCGTGCGCTTTGCTCGCATCCTTGAGCGCATAGGTCTGGTTGATCTCGATCCTGACGGTTCCGCTTCCAACCACATCGAAAAGCTCTGCTGCCGTCTTTTCGAGGTCCGCCCGCTTGGCAATGTAATTGAACAGCGTTGGACGCGTGGCGAAGAGTGAACCCTTCTGCGCCAGAATGCCGAGATCGAACGGCGGAATGACACCCGACGACTGACCAAAGCAGGCGAACATACCAAGCGGCTTTAGAACGTCCAGCGATCCCATATAGGTATCGCGTCCAACAGAATCATAGACGACATCGACGCCCGCCCCGTCGGTCAGTTCCTTCACCTTCTCGGCGAAGTTCTCGGTGCGGTAATTGATGACGTGGTCGTAGCCGTGCTTTCTGGCCAGCGCGATCTTTTCTTCCGATCCCGCTGTACCGATGACCGTGGCGCCAAGATGTTTTGCCCATTGTCCGGCAATCAGCCCCACACCACCGGCAGCGGCATGAAACAGGATCGTCTGTCCCGGCTCCACCTTGAATGTACGCCGCAGAAGATATTGCGCCGTCATGCCCTTCAGCATCATGGAGGCGGCCGTTTTCAGATCGACATTATCCGGAACCTTGACCAGCCGATCAGCAAGCAGAATGCGCTCGTCCGCATAGGAACCCGGCGTCGCGACATAGGCGACGCGATCGCCGACACGAACATCCTCAACGCCCGGACCAACCGCAATGACCGTTCCCGCGCCTTCGTTGCCGGGCGTAAATGGCATCTGGGCCGCCTTGTAAAGCCCGGTACGGAAATAGACGTCGATGAAGTTGAGACCGACGGCTTCGTGACGCACTTTCGCCTCACCCGGACCGGGTTCGCCTATCTCGATCTGTTCATACTTCATGACTTCAGGTCCACCGGTCTGATGGACGCGAATGGCTTTGATCATCATGCTTCTCCAGTTTTCCTTGCGGCAGCGGCTTTCTCAGCCGCGATGACAGTGGCAGTCCGTCCCAGTCCGGGGAAAAACTGCATGACAGCGCCGATGAAGTAGATGTAGAGGCCCGTCACGGATATGCCGATGCGGACCCACAACGGCGCGTCCAGAGTATAATAGAGCGCAGCCGCACCAAATGCACACCAAAGCAGGAAAACCGTCAGATTAAGCGGCCGCAGGCGCACGACACGCACCGGGTGCAGGAAACTGATCGGTAGGAACGAAAGGATTGCCGACGCGACAACCGTTGCAAAGGCGACCCATTCACCCGGTCTGACGATGAAAAGCGTAAAGACCACCATGTTCCAGACCACCGGAAACCCTTTGAAGAAGTTCTCCTTTGTCTTCATGCCGGTGTCGGCATAGTAAATCGCGCTCGAAACCACGATAATGGCACCGGATATAAACGACAGATACGTTCCCATGAATCCGCTTTGATAGAGCGCGAAAGCCGGTATCAGAACGTAGGTGACGTAATCGATGATATTGTCGAGTAGCTCGCCAGACCAGTTCGGCAGAACATATTTGACTTCGAGCTTGCGCGCGATGGGACCGTCGATACCGTCGACGAAAAGCGCCAGCCCCAGCCACCACCACATCGCTGTGTAACGCCCGTCACTGGCCGCAACTATGGAAAGAAACGCCAGAAACGAACCCGATGCCGTCAGAAGATGAACCGAAAACGCCTTGGCTTGCGGCGCGGTGACTTTCTTGGCTTTGAGTTTTCCGGTCAGTTTGGTTTTCACGCCATCCGCCATTTCAATTTGTCGCCGCGCATATCCCGCCCAGGATAATCCCCAAGGCAGCGAGTACATTTCATCTATAAGGGAACGTATACACCAAACAAACTGACGTCCCCACACTCAGGATCATCCAGAAGCTTCCTACCCGAGAAAAGCCGTGATCTTGCAGCAGCTTTCCCTGAATAAGCACAAAAGAGCAAGTAAGGCGTGAGGCAAATCCGCCATAATCCCACGGAAGAATGGCCTTTGGGCTACATTTCGGTTTAAGTGCGCCTCAAACGCATCCGACTGGAATCATCAGACGATGCGAGATGCGTAGCGAACGGTCACGAGGTCTGCACTGCCGGACCAGGGATGAAACACGATGAACGATCTTGTTGTGAACAAGCCTCTCACCGACATTGTCATCAGCGGTAGCGGCCCCGCCGGAATGATGGCAGCTCTGGCACTCGGAGCGAAAGGCTATCGCACTGTGTTGCTGGGTCCGGAGACCGACAAAGGCGATCGTCGTACCACAGCGCTCATGATGCCTGCCATCCGACTGCTGGAAGGGCTGGGCGTCTGGTCCGATATCGAGCCGGAAGCGGCAGCTCTTGCCTCCATGCGCATTATCGATGCGACGCGCCGCCTCGTGAGAAGCCCGGTTGTGACCTTCCGTGCCGGCGAAATCGATGAAGCTGCATTTGGCTACAATATCCCGAATGCCGTTTTGAACGAGAAACTGGCAGAGGCCGTCGCACGTAATCCGAATGTTCAACGCATCCATGCCTCAGTTATCGAATATCGCCACAATGGCGACCATGTGACCATCACGCTTTCAGGCGGCGACACGTTGCATACACGGCTGGTCGTTGCGGCGGACGGGCGCAATTCCATGGCTCGCGAAGCGGCAGGCATCCGCACGCGCCGCTGGAGCTATCCGCAGACAGCCGTCGTGCTTTCTTTCTCGCATAGTGTCGATCATGAAAACATCTCGACAGAATTTCACACAGAAGAAGGCCCATTCACTCAGGTACCACTGAAGGGCAAACGCTCAAGCCTTGTCTGGGTGGTGAATCCCGGTCGCGCCGAAGCGCTTCTCGCGCTTGATGAAGCTGCGCTTGCTGCACGCATCGAGGATATGATGCAGTCCATGCTGGGCAAGATCAGGCTTGAAATCAAGCCGCAGGCCTGGCCCCTTTCCGGCCTGGTGCCTTACGTCTTTGCGGCCAAGCGTGCGATCTTGATCGGTGAAGCCGCGCACGTGTTTCCGCCAATCGGTGCGCAGGGCCTCAATCTTGGTTCGCGCGACGTCGAAACGCTGGTCAAGGCCATTGAGAGCGATCCTGTCGATCCCGGCTCGGATCGGGTCATTCGCGCCTATGACCGCGCAAGACGGCCAGACATTCTGGCGCGCACCGGCTCGGTCGATGCACTCAATCGTTCGCTTCTCTCCGGCATGCTTCCGGCACAGATCATGCGTGGCGTCGGGCTGGAAATGCTTCGCTCATTCGCTCCGTTGCGTGCGTTCTTCATGCGTGAGGGGCTGCGCCCCGGCAGCGGTTTCTCGCATTTCCTTCCGAAACTGCCGAGCCTTCCGTACAAAAGTGACGGCAAGCGCTCCAGCTAAGACCGTTTTCAGATTATCAGAAATATCAACGGACAGAATTGCCGGTTCTCGCCGACTTTAATTTGTCACGCGGTGAACTACATAACGTTGCATGGGTATGACACAGATAAAGCACGCGAAATTTCAGATCGGTCAGGTCGTCAAGCACCGGTTATTCCCCTTCCGCGGGGTTATCTTCGACGTGGATCCCGAATTTGCGAATACGGAAGAATGGTATGCGTCCATTCCCGAGGAAGCGCGCCCGCATCGCGATCAGCCTTTTTACCACCTGCTCGCAGAGAACGCAGAATCCGAGTATGTCGCCTATGTGTCGGAACAGAACCTTGTGCCTGATCTAAGCGGCGAGCCTCTGCGTCACCCTCAGATCGAGGAGATGTTCGATCGGCTGGACAATGGCTCCTATCGCGTAAAATCACAGCATTCGAACTAAGATAGAACTTTCTTTTAAAGTGATAGCTCAAAACACAAAGGGGCGCTCGAAGCGCCCCTTTCTTATAACAGACTGGAGAGCAGCTTAGTTAGCTGCGCCCTTTGCCTTGTCCTGTTCAGCCTTCATCTTGGCTTCGAAATCCTTCTGGCGCTTCTGAACAGCGTCTTGAAGTTCCTTCTGGCGTTCTTCCAGTTCCGACTGCTTGAGAGCTGGACCGGTCAGGGCCCCGGAGAAACCGGTGAGCGCGACCGGAATCGGGTTTGGCTTGTTCTGATAGTTGACCGAAGTCAGGGTCAGCTTGCCACCCTTCTTGAGCGCATTGATGAGATCGTCGGTCAGCGGAGCTTCGGCGATGCAGCGATCCGGGAAGCAGATGCCGTATTCGAGCTTGACCGGCTTGTTGTTGTCGATCTGAAGACCAACACCGGCAGGAATCAGGCGCCCGATAGGAACAGTCACCTGAAAGATCTTGCGGTTGATCTTGCCTTTGATTTCGATGAGGTTGACGGCGGTCAGGAGCTGGCCGGAATCCGCAGTGACGATGTTCTGCGTGTTGCAGATGTCATTGTCTTCCTGCTTCGAGCAGACCTTGAACCAGCCCTGTGGTGGCTGCTGTGCCGATGCAGGCATCGTCGCGGAGGCAAGCAGGGCGAACGCGCCAGCGATGGCAGATGCGGCAGCGATTGTCTTCGTGCTGGACATGATCAACAGGTTCCTTTCAACGCTCTGATCTATAGTTCCCGTTCTATATTCTTAAGTCAGCGATAGACCGTCACTGGTTTGAAAATGCGGCAACAGCGTGACCTTGGGGATTTTGACCCCCAACAAGACCCTGTCCGGGCCTAATCCGGAGCCGTGTTACAACGACTAGGGGTATGAATCCAGATGAGTTTCGACATTCCATACTCGGAATCCGCCAAAATCTTTATTTTAGCCCCTACTGTCACGTGACGGACACGCCCTAATTCCGCACATAATGTACGATCATGCTAGTTTTCGGTTCCGAATCGACGCTTCCCAGCGGCGACCATCAAACTTATTTACAATGGACGATTGAAGTTGAACGGATTGATTGCCTTTCTCCGCAAATTGGTTCTTGCGAGCCTTACCGGAGCTGTCGTCGGCGCGATGCCGGCGCAGGCGATAGCCGAAGCACAGCCCGACTATGCGCTCTCCATGCATGGGGACGTGGCGCTACCGGCTGACTTTACCCATTTCCCATATGCAAACGGCAACGCACCGAAGGGTGGTGCACTCACAATGGGCGTTGTCGGCACTTTCGACAGCCTCAATCCGTTTGTGCTGAAAAGCATGCGCACGACAGCGCGCGGACTGTTTGGGGACGTCGACCTCGGCAATCTGGTCTATGAAACACTTATGCAGCGTTCGCGGGATGAGCCATTTACCCTTTACGGCCTGCTGGCTGAGAAGGTTACTGTCGATCCGGACCGCAAATGGGTCGAATTCACTTTGAATCCGAAGGCGAAATGGTCGGACGGCCAGCCAGTGACGGTGGACGACGTTCTCTTCACCTACGACATTCTGACGAAAAAGGGCCGCCCTCCTTACAACAACCGGATGAGTCGGGTCGATAAAATCGAACAGACGGGGGAGCGCTCAGTTCGCTTCACTTTCAATGACAAATCGGATCGTGAATTTCCGATGCTGATCGCCTCATCGATGCCTGTGCTGCCTAAGCACGCCATCGATCGCGAAACCTTCGGCAATTCAACGCTGAAACCACCTGTCGGCAGCGGTCCCTATCTCGTTTCCGGCGTGCAGCCCGGCCAGCGCATCATCTACAAGCGCAACCCAGACTATTGGGGCAAGGATCTGCCGTCGCAGCGCGGTCTCAATAACTTCGATACGTTGACCATCGAATATTATCGCAACGAAACCTCCCTGTTTGAATCTTTCAAGAAAGGTCTGCTTGATATTTTCATCGAGGCAAACCCGACACGCTGGGAAAAGCTTTATGATTTCCCGGCTGTAAAACAGGGCAAGGTCATCAAGGACAGCTTTGAAAAAGGCACGCCAGCCAACATGCTGGGCTTCGTGTTCAACACGCGCCGTCCAATTTTCGCCGACCGTCGCGTCCGGCAAGCTCTGGGGCTGCTGTTCGACTTCGAATGGGCTAACCGCAATCTTTTCGCCGACCAATACCGCCGTACGCAAAGTTTTTGGGAAGGTTCGCAACTTTCTTCCGTCGGCAAGCCAGCAGATGCCCGCGAGAAACAGTTACTGGAGCCGTTCCTCGAAGCTGTTCGTGAGGACGTCATGAATGGCACATGGCACCCGCCCGTAACGGACGGCAGCGGCCATGACCGGACGCCTGCAAAGAAAGCCTACGATCTCCTTACGGAAGCCGGTTTCCAGTTTGAACATGGCCTCGCCGTCGATGCCTCCGGCAAGCCGCTTAAGTTCGAGATCATGACGCGCTCGCCTGATGAAGAAAAAGTCGCGCTGGCCTATAAACGCAATCTTGCGCGGCTCGGTATCACAGCCGAGATACGTACAGCAGATGACGCTCAATATCAGCAACGTCTCCAGACATTCGACTACGATATGATTCTCGGCGCACTGACCGGTTCGCTTTCGCCCGGCAACGAACAATGGATGCGCTGGGGTGCAGCCTCGCGCGAAGTTCAGGGTAGTTTCAACTATCCGGGCGTTGCCGATCCGGCAGTCGATGCGATGATCGAAGCATTGCTGGCCGCAAGAAGTCGCACTGATTTTGTGAGTGCGGTGCGCGCGCTTGATCGCGTACTTATCTCTGGTGACTACTACATTCCGCTTTACCACCTGCCCTACCAGTGGGTGGCGCGCTGGGATCGTATAGAACATCCGCAAAAGACTTCGCTCTATGGCTACCAATTGCCAACTTGGTGGCGCGCAAAACCATAACCGGGCTTTAACGTTGATGTAATTCGCCCTACATGCACCCGATATATGATGAATATTCAACGGGAGGCCGAGCCTCCGGTTCCTGCACGGAGACGCTACCATGGCCACCAGAAAGATTACTATCGATGTCGTATCGGATGTCGTCTGCCCATGGTGTTTTCTGGGACGCAAGCGCCTCGAATCGGCTTTGGCCATGGTGCCCGACGTGGAGGCAGAAGTGCGCTGGCGCCCTTATCAGCTAGACCCTACCCTGCCTCTGCAAGGCAAGGATCGCCAAGCCTATATGCGGGAGAAATTTGGCAGCGGCTCCAAGATCGATGACATCCACAAACAACTGACCGAGCTGGGCGAAGAAAGCGGCATCGTCTTCGATTTTGATGCAATCGCCCGCGCGCCGAACACGCTTGATGCGCATCGCGTCATCCACTGGGCCGCACAGGCTGCCCCAGATACGCAGGATCGGGTGGTCGGTATGTTGTTTTCGCTCTACTTCGAGCAGGGACAAGACATCGGCGATCACGAAGTGCTGGTCGATGCCGCAGCAAGCGCTGGCATGGATGCCGCCGTCGTCGCCCGTCTGCTGGAGAGCGAAGCCGACAAGGCAACAATCCGTGAGGAAATCGACACCGCCAACCGTATCGGTGTGCGCGGCGTGCCCTGCTTCATCATTGACCAGAAATACGCCGTTATGGGCGCGCAAACCGCTGATGCTCTGGCCGATGCCATTCGCCAGACGGCGGAAGGCTTCGAGCCGGGCATTTCCGAAGATCGGTAAACTGACAAAGGCGGCGATTTAACCCGCCGCGATTTTCGCCATTTGTGTCATGATAACGGCAGCGCCGTTGAGACGTTTTTCCGGCGTCGGCCAGTCGCGGATGAATACAATGCTTTGATCCGGCCTGATCTTCGCCATTGAGCCCTGCTCGCCGATCATCTTCACCAGACCGACCGGATTGTTGAACGTCGCATGACGAAACTGGACGACGACGCCCTTCGGGCCAGCATCCAGCTTTTCGACATTGGCGCGACGGCACAGCGCCTTGATGTAGACGATCTTGAGCAGATGCTGCACTTCTTCCGGCATCGGGCCGAAGCGGTCGATGAGTTCTGCGCCAAATGCGTCGATATCCTGTGGATCTTCCAGATCGGCAAGGCGGCGATAAAGGCCGAGGCGCAGTTGCAAATCGGGCACATAGGCTTCAGGGATCATCACGGCGGTACCGATCGCGATCTGCGGCGACCACTGGCTGTCTTCCACTTCGCCGGAACCCTTGAGCGTCGCAACGGCCTCTTCCAGCATTTGCTGGTAAAGCTCGAAACCGACTTCCTTGATATGGCCGGACTGTTCTTCGCCCAACAGATTGCCAGCGCCGCGAATATCCATGTCATGGCTGGCGAGCTGGAAGCCTGCGCCAAGCGTATCCAGCGATTGCAGCACCTTGAGACGGCGTTCGGCCATCTGTGTCAGCATCTTGCCCGCCGGAAGCGTGAAGAGCGCGAAGGCGCGTTGCTTGGAGCGTCCGACACGGCCGCGGAGCTGATAGAGCTGTGACAGACCGAACATGTCGGCACGATGTACGATCATCGTGTTCGCAGTCGGAATATCGAGGCCGGATTCCACGATCGTCGTGGAAAGCAGCACGTCGTACTGGCCGTCATAGAAGGCGTTCATAATGTCATCGAGCACGCCCGGCGCCATCTGGCCATGTGCGACGGCGACTTTCAGTTCCGGCACGTGTTCTTTCAGGAATTCTTCGATATCCCCCAGATCGGAAATACGCGGGCAAACATAGAAGCTCTGGCCGCCGCGATAGCGCTCGCGCAGCAGTGTTTCTCGAATGACAAGCGGATCGAACGGTGAAACGAAGGTACGGACCGCCATGCGATCCACCGGCGGCGTGGTGATCAGCGACAGTTCGCGAACGCCGGTCAGTGCAAGCTGCAATGTGCGCGGGATCGGCGTTGCCGACAAGGTCAGCACATGCACATCGGATTTCAGTTCCTTGAGCCGTTCCTTGTGTTTTACACCAAAATGCTGTTCCTCATCGATGATGAGCAGGCCGAGATTCTTGAACTTGATCGAGTTGCCGAGCAGCGCATGAGTGCCGACCACAATATCGACAGTGCCCTCTTCCAAACCTTTCTTGGTCGCAGCCAGTTCCTTGGTGCCGACCAGCCGCGAAGCATGGGCAACATTGATCGGCAGGCCGTGAAAGCGCTTGGAGAAGGTCTTGAAATGCTGGCGCGACAGAAGCGTCGTCGGCACGACGACCGCCACCTGAACACCATTGAGAGCTGCGATGAAAGCGGCGCGTAGCGCCACTTCCGTCTTACCGAAACCAACGTCGCCGCAGATCAGGCGATCCATCGGCTTGCCTGCCGCAAGATCATCCGCGACGGCTTCAATGGCCGTCATCTGGTCTTCGGTCTCGTCATATGGAAAACGCGCGGAGAATTCAGCATAGAGCCCATCCGGCGGCGTCATCACCGGCGCGCCGCGCATCTGGCGCTCGGCAGCAATCTGGATCAGATGGCCAGCAATCTCAAGCAACCGCTTCTTGAGCTTAGCCTTGCGCATTTGCCATGCGCCGCCACCAAGCTTGTCAAGAACCGCATCGGAGCCTTCAGAACCGTAGCGCGACAGAAGCTCGATATTTTCAACCGGCAGAAACAGCCGGTCATCACCCGCATAGTGGATTTCAAGGCAATCATGCGGCGCGCCTGCTGCCGTGATGGTCTTGAGGCCGATAAAGCGACCAATACCGTGATCGACATGGACGACGACGTCGCCTGCCGTCAACGAAGCCACTTCCGAGATAAAATCCTGATCGCGCTTGCGACGCTTGGACCGGCGGATAAGACGGTCGCCCAGAATATCCTGTTCGGCAACGACTGCGAGATCACCGGCATCGAAGCCGCTTTCAACAGCCAGCACCGCAGCAGTCACCTTGTCACGCGACAGCGCCTTGACGGTTGAAAGACGATCAACCGTCTCGATCTTCTCCAGCCCATGCTCGTCGAGAACCTGCAACAGACGGTCAAGCGAGCCTTCCGTCCAGGCGGCAACCAGCACCTTCTTGCCGGAGGCGCGCAGATCGGCAATGTGCTTCACCGCTGCCTCGAACAGGTTCACGTCGGTTGCAGCACGTTCCTCGGCAAAGTTGCGGCCCTTATGCGCATCGGCATGAACAATGGTGCGGTTCGATGCTTCCGGAGCGCCAAAGGGCGTGAGGTCTATGCGAAGCCTACTCGCCTGTACGGCATCCTCGACCGCTTGCGGCGTGAGATAGAGTGTCTCCGGCTTGACTGGCTTATAGGGAACGGCATCGCTACCGGCTTCCTTGCCTTCGGCCTGACGCAGCCGGGCCTCGTAATGGTCCACCACCATGGTGTGGCGCTCGGTCAGCGCTTCATGCACCAGATGGTCGAACACCACTGGCATACCGCCCGCATGGTCGAAAACTGTTTCCAGATGATCGTAGAACAGCGGCAGCCAGTGTTCCATACCGGCAAAACGGCGGCCTTCGCTGATCGCCTGATACAGTGCATCGTCACGCTGCGGCGCGCCGAACATCGCCACGTAATTCTTGCGGAAACGGCTGATCATATCCGGCGAGAGCGTGATTTCGCTCATCGGCTGAAGCACAAATTCCTTGCGTGTGCCCGTGGTGCGCTGCGAAGCGGGATCAAAGGCGCGTATCGTTTCCAGCGTATCGCCGAAAAAATCAAGCCGCAGCGGCTCTTCCGCGCCGGGAGCGTAAAGATCGAGAATACCGCCACGCACAGCGAATTCGCCAATATCGCGCACGGTTGACACACGCTCGAAGCCGTTGCGCTCTAGCCTTGAAGCCAGATCGTTCATATCAAGCTGGTTGCCCGGACGCGCCGAAATCACCTGTTCGGCAATTGCCGCCTGTGGCGGCAGTTTTTGCAGCACGGCATTGGCCGTGGTGAGAACAATGGCGGGATGCGGTGTCTTCTTGAGTGCCGCCAAAGCACCAAGCGCAGTCAGCCTGCGCGCCGATGCGTCGGCACCCGGCGATACACGGTCATAGGGTAAGCAATCCCAGGCAGGCAGATGCAGCACCGGCATGTCGGGTGCGACAAAGCTTAACACCTGCTCCAGATCGGCAATGCGCTGCCCGTCGCGCACGATATACATGATAGGCCCGCGTTCACCGATCTCATCCGCCAGACGCGCGAGACAGAACGCCTCGAAGCCATCGGCAACACCATCAATGACGATGTGGCGTCCGACTTTCGTATCCGTACTGGGCTTGAGACCAAATTTGCTGAAAACGGGCATGGATTTTTTTAAAACTCTATGCGGTCACGGAAAGCGACGATATCGCGGAAAAGCGGCGTGTCATGTTCTGCTGGGATAGGGCTTTCACCTGTCACCCATTTGAGAAGATCACGGTCCAGCACTTCCAGAATTTGTTCGAATTCATCCAACTGGGCATCGGTGAAGCTGGCAATATACTCATCCGCATATTGGCCCAAAATCAAATCCATCTCGCGCATGCCGCGATGCCAGGCGCGAAACAAAAGCTTGCGACGCCGTACATCCAGATTTCCCGTCGCAAGTGTGCTGCCAGTCATGTCGGAACCGCTCCATTTATTCAAATCGCTGCCGGTATATAGCATCTGGGACCGAACAGGGAACCTGTTTATCAGGCAAGAACAAAAAGAGCACGAAAAGATGATGGCTCAGGCTTGCACCTGACAGCGAAGCAGTTAATGCTCGCCGCCATGCGTCCATCCATGCTCGATCCGTTTTTTGCTTCCGTCCGTTCGCTTTCTGGCATTGGCCCGAAGGTGGCGGTTTTGCTTGGTAAACTTCTGGGCACCGAAGTGCCCGGCGCGGAACCGAAAGTCGGCCAGCTTCTGTTCCTGCCGCCGAACAGCGTCATCGACCGGCGCAACCGCCCCGGCATTGCGCTGGCGCAGGAAGTCGCCATTGTGACGCTGGAAGTGGTGGTCGATCAACACCAGCCCCCACCGCCCGGCAGAGGAAATGTCCCGCATCGCGTCTTCGCCCACGACGACACCGGAGAGATTGCGCTGACTTTCTTCCATGCGCAATTGCCATGGCTGCACAAGATGCTACCCGAAGGCGAAACCGTCATCGTGTCCGGCAAGGTGGAATGGTTCAACGGGCGCGCCTCCATGGTGCATCCGGACTATATTGCGAGTATCGAAGATGCCGCCAATCTGCCGATGGTCGAGCCGGTCTATCCGCTGACGGCTGGCCTCTCGCCAAAAACACTGGGGCGAGCCGTCAAGGAAGCGCTGACACGCGTTCCCCCTCTACCGGAATGGATAGACGGCCCGTTATTGGCGCGCGAGCGTTTTCCAGGCTTCCAGGATGCACTCAACACTTTGCACCAGCCGGAAGATCCGTCCGACATTGCGCTTGAAGGCATCACGCGGCGCAGGCTGGCTTATGATGAATTTCTGGCTGGCCAACTCGCCCTTGCCCTCGTGCGTGCCAAGACACGCCGATTGTCGGGTCGTCCGCTGGACGGCAACGGGCGTATCGTAACCGAGATCATGCGCCACCTGCCCTATCGTTTGACCAAGGGACAGGATCAGGCCGTTCGCGAAATCATCGCAGACCTCAAATCACCGGAGCGCATGTTGCGGCTTTTGCAGGGCGATGTCGGATCGGGCAAAACGGTGGTGGGTCTGCTCTCCATGGCACATGCTGCGGAATCCGGCGGACAATCCGCCCTCATGGCGCCGACCGAAGTGCTTGCTCGTCAGCATTTCGCGACCATCGCGCCGCTTGCCGAAAAAGCCGGGCTGAAAGCCGCCCTACTGACTGGCCGCGAAAAAGGTCGCGACCGGAATGCCGTGCTGGAAGGCTTGAAGAATGGCGAGATCGATATTGTCATCGGCACGCACGCCCTGTTTCAGGAAAAGGTTGAGTATCACGACCTCGTTCTAGTCATCATCGACGAGCAGCACCGCTTCGGCGTGCATCAACGCCTGATGCTGACCGCAAAGGGCTCGGCCCCCGATATGCTGGTGATGACAGCAACCCCAATCCCGCGCACGCTGGTTCTGACCGCCTTCGGTGACATGGACGTTTCCAAGCTGACCGAAAAGCCCGCCGGACGCCAGCCGATTACGACAGCCATTCTGCCGATGGAGCGCATGGGTGAACTGGTGGAGCGCATCCGTAAAGCGGTGCAGGAAGGCCAGAAAGTCTACTGGATTTGCCCCTTGGTGGAAGAATCCGAACTCGTTGAGCTGACATCGGCGGAAGAGCGGTTTGAAAGCCTCAAATCCGCCTTCGGCGACCGCATCGGTCTTATCCATGGCCGCATGAGCGGCACCGAAAAGGACGAAGCCATGCGTGCCTTCAAGGAGGGCGAAACACGGCTTCTGGTTGCGACTACCGTTATTGAAGTCGGTGTGGACGTGCCCGATGCAACTATCATCGTCATCGAACATGCCGAGCGGTTCGGCCTGTCGCAATTGCACCAGTTGCGCGGGCGCGTGGGACGCGGCGACAAACCATCCACCTGCCTCCTGCTTTACAAGGGGCCACTGGGCGAAATCGGTCAAGCGCGACTGAAAGTGATGCGCGAAACGGAAGACGGTTTCCGTATCGCAGAGGAGGATCTGAAATTGCGCGGCGAAGGTGAGTTGCTCGGCACCCGCCAGTCCGGCACGCCGGGCTTCCGCCTTGCATCCATCGAAGCGCATGGCGATCTTCTGGAAATCGCCCGCAAGGACGCCCGCTATGTTTTGACCAGCGATCCCGATCTGGAATCCGAGCGTGGTCAGGCGTTGCGTGTGCTGCTCTATCTGTTTGGACGCGATGAGGCGATACGGCTGCTTCGAGCTGGATAAAAAATGGCCGCTGGTGCGGCCATTCTATGAACTTATCAAGAAAATGCTGTAACAAGCTGATTTTATTCAACCGTAACCGATTTTGCCAGATTGCGGGGCTGATCGACATCTGTGCCCATCAGGACAGCAGTGTGATAGGCCAGCATCTGGATCGGCAGTGCATAGACAAGCGGCGTGATGAATTCCGGTACATCCGGCAGAACGATGGTTGCCATCGTATCGACGCTGGCGCTTGCTGCCCCCTTCTTGTCGGTGATCAGAATGATGCGACCACCGCGTGCTGCGACTTCCTGCATGTTGGAGACGGTCTTTTCATAAAGACGATCGGACGGTGCAATGACAATCACTGGCATGGTTTCGTCGATAAGAGCAATCGGTCCGTGCTTCAACTCGCCAGCAGCATAGCCTTCGGCGTGAATATAGGAGATTTCCTTGAGCTTCAGTGCGCCTTCCATGGCGAGCGGGAAAGACGTGCCACGACCCAGATAAAGCACATGATTGACCTTGGCGAGTTCATGGCAGACCGCAGCGATCTGGTCTTCCAGCTTCAGCACCTGATTGAGGAAACGCGGCGCTTCGGAAAGCTGGCGTACCAGTTCCTGTTCGCGCGCATCGTCAATCGTGCCGCGCGCCTTGGCGGCTGCGATGACCAGCGATGCCATGGCCGAAAGCTGGCAGGTGAAAGCCTTCGTAGAGGCAACGCCGATTTCTGGGCCGGCGAGCGTCGGGAACACGGCATCGGATTCACGCGCGATGGTCGAGCCGGTTACGTTGACGATGGAAGCAATCTTCAGCCCTTGCGACTTGCAGTAACGCAGCGACGCCAGCGTATCCGCTGTTTCGCCCGACTGCGATACGAAAATTGCAAGCGAATCCTTCGACAAAGGCATTTCGCGATAACGGTATTCGGAAGCGATATCGCTATCGACCGGCAAGCGCGCAATCTGTTCGAACCAGTATTTGGCAACTGAGGCGGCATAATATGCCGTACCACAGGCGGAAATCGTCAGACGGTCGATCTTGCTGAAATCAACGCCAATAGCTTCCTGACGCACCTTGCCGGTGGTGAAATCGAGATAGTTGGCAAGCGTGTGAGAGATCACTTCCGGCTGCTCAAACATCTCCTTCTGCATGAAGTGACGATGATTACCCTTGGAGACGAGCATATTGGCCGTCTGCGTCTTCTGGATCGGGCGCTCAACTTCGTTGTTGTTTTCGTCGTACACTGTCACACCCTTGCGCGTCAGCACGGCCCAGTCGCCATCTTCGAGATAGGCAATAGTGTCGGTGAAAGGCGACAGTGCAATTGCGTCAGAGCCAAGGAACATTTCACCTTCGCCATAACCGACGGCAAGCGGCGGCCCCTGACGGGCACCGATCAAGAGCTCTTCGTCACCTTCGAACAAGAAGGCGAGTGCGAAAGCGCCATGGAGCTGCGGCAGGCAGTCGCGCACGGCTTCAACCGGCGACTTGCCCTTATCCAGTTCACGGGTCACCAGATGGGCAACAGCTTCGGTATCGGTTTCGGTCTGGAACTTGCGGCCCTCAGCTTCGAGCATGGTGCGCAGTTCGGCAAAATTTTCGATAATGCCGTTATGAACGACAGCAAGGCGCTCTGTAACATGCGGATGCGCATTGCGTTCTACTGGTTTGCCATGTGTTGCCCAGCGCGTATGACCAATGCCGATCACACCGGGAAGTGGTTCACCGGCCAGACGCTTTTCAAGATTGACCAGCTTGCCCTCCGCACGGCGACGGTCGAGCTTGCCCCCCTGCAAAGTGGCGATACCAGCGGAATCGTAGCCGCGATATTCCAGTCGTTTCAGAGCATCGACCAGAAGCGGCGCGACTTCATCCTTGCCGATAATACCGATAATTCCACACATGCATCTGCTCCAGATCTGGGTCGCTTGCTTTTGCCAGCCGGTTTAAAGATTCTAGAACGGAACGACAAGTCACGCCATCCTCGCTCGGGTCGTCAGATAGTCGATTTACTTCGATGAGGTTTTAGCCGCTTTGATGGCGGCATACTTCTCCCGCAGGATCTTGCCGCGACCTTCCTTGGTTTCCTGTCGCGCGCGACCAAATGCCAGCGCTTCAGCCGGAACATTGTCGGTGATGGTGCTGCCGGATGCGATATAGGCGTTGTCGCCGATTTCCACCGGGGCCACCAGCGAGCTGTTCGACCCGATGAATGCGTTCTCGCCAATGATCGTCTTGTATTTGTTGTAGCCGTCGTAATTGCAGGTGATTGTGCCTGCACCGATATTGCTGGATGCGCCGACAATCGCATCACCGATATAGGTCAGGTGATTGATCTTGGCCCCCTTGCGCACATCGGCATTCTTCACTTCGCAGAAATTGCCGACCTTGGTTTTTTCACCGAGCTTTGCACCGGGACGCAAACGCGCGAAAGGCCCGATTTCAGCCTTGGGGCCGACATTCGCCCCTTCCATATGCGAGAAGGAATGAATGAGCGCACCCGATGCAATATGGACGCCGGGACCGAAGAACACATTCGGTTCGATGATGACATCGGCCTCGACCAGTGTATCGTGACTGAAAAACACCGTTTCCGGCGCGATCAATGTCACACCGGCCAGCATCATCTCGCGGCGCTTACGGTTCTGCCAGATGGCTTCCGCCTCGGCGAGCTCCACACGATTGTTGATGCCTATGACATTGTCGACCGGCACTTCGATAGCCGTCACGTTGAGGCCCTTGTCATGCGCAATGGCTACAATGTCCGTCAGGTAGTATTCGCCCTTGGCATTGTCGTTTCCAACTGCATCCAGCAGTGCCAATGCCTCGCTTCCGCGCACGGCCATTAAACCACCATTGCAGAAGCCGATCTGCTTCTGGGCTTCAGTGGCTTCTTTTTCCTCGACAATGGCAACCAACTGGTCGCCCTCTTCAATCAGGCGACCGTAACCATGTGGACTGGCCGGACGAAAGCCGATCACCACGATATCTGCACCATCGGCTAAGCGCGCACGGGCGGCTTGCAGTGATTGCGCTTCAATCAGCGGCGTATCGCCGAAGACGATCAGCAAATCGTCATAACCATTTGCAATCGCTTCACGTGCGGCTAGCGCGGCATGGGCCGTACCAAGGCGTTCCGTCTGCTCGAATGCGGAGACCGAACCTGCGATTTTCTCGACCGCGCCGCGCACGTCTTCTGCCCCACGCCCGACGACCAGCGCAACATCGCCTTTGCCGGTCCCCTGGATAGCCTTGACCACATGGCACACCAGCGGCAAGCCCGCCACCTGATGCAGTACTTTGGGCAGGCTGGATTTCATGCGTGTGCCTTCGCCAGCAGCAAGTACAATGGAAAGGCAGGTACGATCTGTCATGGTGTCGTCCAGAAATTTGAGATGATCTTCGCTCATAACATCAAAGCATCTATGAAAACTTACGGATTGCCGTCGAACTCTAACCTAGTCGTCCAAGCGCCGGAAAATTTTCGAGCAGCCAGAACGAGAAGGATTGCATGCCACCAGTCAGGAACAAGACACCTGCAGCAACCAGAAGTGCGCCCATAGCTTTCTCCACCTTGCCGAGATGCACCCGGAAACGCGAAAGAAACCGCATGAATGCACCAGAAAAAAGAGCGGCAATCAAAAACGGAATACCAAGGCCAAGCGAGTAGGTCGCCAGCAATAGCGCGCCCTCACCGACTGTGCTGCTGCCGCCGGCAAGTGTCAGGATCGGTCCAAGAACAGGTCCGATGCAGGGCGTCCACCCAAAGGCGAATGCGAGGCCCATAATATAGGCTCCAAGCGGCGATGCTGGAGCATTACGTGCCTGAAAGCGCGCTTCGCGGGACAAGAACGACAGGCGCAAGATGCCGAGAAAGTTCAGTCCCATCAGTATGATAACAATACCGGCAACGATTGCTATCTCCTGCTGCCATGCGCGCAGGAAAGCTCCTATCGATGAGGCGCCCGCGCCAAGCGCCACAAAAACAGTCGTGAAACCGAGAACAAAACAGATTGCCGCAAAGGCGAGTGAACGGCGCGCAGAAGGTACTGCCACAACCGCTGTCGCTTTCTCTGCGCGGAAATCCTCAACACTCACGCCCGCCATGTAACACAGATAGGGAGGCACAAGCGGTAGGACGCACGGCGATAGGAACGACAACGCGCCCGCTCCGGCTGCGGTCATGTATGAAATATCGAGCACCAATACCTCTTTCAATTCATCAAATCACTTGCGGTTCGGCCCAACCGCAGGCTTATATAGACCAACTTCGGCTTTACTTAGAATATTTTCAATGCGGCATCTCGCTCGAACACAAGTTCGCCCTAAATCGAGATCATTGCGCGATTTATAATATATTGCTCCAACCGGACGATGTTCCTATGAGCCTTATTGATGATGACGTGCCTTCAACACCACCTGTAACGTCGACGAGACATTCCGGTTGGTTCAAGCGATACCAACATTTTCTGTTCCCGATAGCAGGTATCGCAATCGCGTTACTTGCGATCTATGTGCTAGAAAATCTGCTCCAGCACACATCTCGCACGGAAACACTCGCCGCGTTCCACAACATCTCGTGGACAACGCTTGGCCTGGCCGTGTTTTTCACGGCTCTTAGCTATGCCGCTGTTGCACTCTACGATGTCGTGGCGGTCGATACGATCGCGCCCAATCAGATACCGCGTCGCCTTGCTGCAGTTGCGGGGGCCGCGGGTTATGCGATCTCCAATGCACTTGGCTTTTCCCTGCTGACCGGTGGCGCTCTGCGTTATCGCATCTATGCTGCGGAAGGCGTTAGCCTCGCCGATATCGGCAAGATCGTCGGAACATCGTGGTTCGCGATCTGGTTTGCACTGATCATCATGGTTGGTGCCGCGCTTCTCATCGACCCACAGGATGTTCCGTGGCTCTCCGCCATCGATTCCCGAATCGATATTGTGGCAGGCATCGCCATTCTGGGCGGCATTGGCTGGCTGATCTACTGGCTGTCGCATGGACAACGCAGTTTCACGATTGGTTCGTTCAGTTTGCGCCTGCCGAACTCCAAAGGAGCGTTGACCCAGATATTTGCAGGACTTGTGGATGTGGGCGCCGCAGCCGCTACTCTCTATGTCCTCATGCCCGCCGACACTGTGCCAAGCTTTGCGGTTTTCGCACTGGTCTATGTCATCGCCATCGTACTGGGAATTGCCAGCCATGCTCCGGGCGGTCTTGGCGCATTTGAAGCAACGATCATTGCAGGTCTCGGCCTTGGCGGGAAGCCGGATGCGATTGCGGGACTTCTTGCTTACCGGCTTATCTATACCGTTATGCCACTCGTCGTGGCGACGGCAGGTATTCTCATATGGGAGATCATGCGTCGCCGCCATATGCTCGGGAAGCAGGCGCGCTTCGCCAAACGTCTGGTCGAGCCACTCATCCCCAGCCTGTCCGCCAGCATCATCTTTCTTGGTGGCATCATTCTTCTCGTTTCCGGTGCGACGCCGGACCTCCGCTATCGCGTGAAACTACTTTCTGACATCGTCCCCGAGTCCTTGATGGAGATGTCACATCTTGCCGCCAGCCTGGTCGGTGTAGCGCTGCTCATCGTCGCGCGCGGCCTGTCGAAGCGACTTGCGCGCGCTTGGGTAGCCGCACAAATCCTTCTCCTTAGCGGCGCTGCTTTTTCTCTGGCCAAAGGTCTCGACTGGGAAGAAGCGACGATTCTCTGCATTTTCGCCTTCACGCTTTGGGGATTCCGCGACTCGTTCTACCGCCGCCCGATTTCTGGACCATTCGACTTAAGCTGGAACTGGATCGCGACCGTCGGCACGACGGTGCTCGTCTCCACTTGGCTCGGCTTTTTTGTCTATCGCCACGTGGAATATTCCAACGATCTCTGGTGGGATTTCGCCTGGAACGGTAACGCGCCTCGATTCCTGCGGGCGACGGTCCTTGTCTTTGCCGTTGTTGCGGCGGTGGGCCTTTATTCCATTATCAACAGAACGGGACACCGCAGACGGAAGGTGGATTATTCGATACCCGATGCCGTGCCAGCTCTCGTCGCCCAATGGCCGCATACCGATGCCGCTCTGGCCCTTCTCGGCGACAAACAATTTCTTCTCGCCCCCGACAAGAGCGCCTTTGTCATGTACGCGCAATCAGGAGGCAGTCTGATCGCGCTTGGGGACCCCATCGGTAATGAGTACACGGGTAAGGAGCTTGCCTGGTCGTTTCACAGTCTCGCCGACAAACTTGCCTTGCGAACCGTCTTCTACGGTGTTGGCCCGCAAAGTCTGCCCCTGTTTCTGGATATGGGACTGATTGCACTTAAGCTTGGTGAAGTTGCCCGTGTCGACCTCACCAACTTCTCTCTCGAAGGTCCACGTCGTCAGCCATTCCGCTATGCCGATCGCAAGATCGACAAGGATGGCCTGACGTTTGAAATCATTTCGGCAGCGGATGTGCCGCCGCTCGTTCCACGCCTGCGCGAGATTTCCGACGCATGGCTCGATTTCAAGTCAGGCAGCGAAAAGGGTTTCTCTCTCGGTTACTTTGATGACGAATACATGAAACGTTTCGACGTCGCGGTATTGAAAAGCAACGGAGAAATCGTGGCTTTCGCCAATATGTGGCGCGGTGCGGACAAGTATGAAATCACCGTAGACCTCATGCGTTACATGCCAAATGTGCATAAGCTTTTGATGGACGCGCTTTTCGCAAAACTGCTGATGGCCAGCAAGGAGGAAGGCTACAAGTGGTTCAATCTCGGGGCCGCCCCTCTTTCTGGCCTGAGCGGCAGCAGACTGGCATCCCGCTGGAACCGCTTCGGCTCCTTCATCTACAAGCGCGGCGCCGATCTCTATCATTTTGACGGGCTGAAAGCTTTCAAGGAAAAATTCGATCCGGTCTGGACCCCGCACTACATGGTTTGTCCGGGCGGCCTTGAGACGCCGCGCGCCCTTCTCGATGCCACAACTCTCATCAATGGCAGCCCTCTGGAGTTCATCCGCAAATGAAGAAAAGACGCGTTCTCTTTACTGTGCTTGGGCTGGCGCTGGTGGCCGCTGCGGGCGTGTATGGCGCAATGCATACAGGCAAAATCGCCCGCCTCTGGACGAAAATTACCGATTCAGACGAACCGGTTATTCATGCCAGCGCCGAAAGGCTGTCCAATATCCCGGTTTATATGCCGAAGAACGATCCCGTCGGCCTGGCAATTCTGCTGAGCGATGACGGTGGCGTTGGCGACCGGGAAAAAAAATTCATGGATGCGATGCTTGCCCGGAATTTGATCGTCCTGCCTGTCGATCTTGGCCCTTGGCGCGCCGCCCTCGACAAGGAGGACGGCGAGTGCAACTATCTGGACTCCGATTTCGAAGCCATCGCCAAGGAAGCGTTACGCGGGCTCGATCTGGGCGTCTATTTTCATCCGGTTCTGACAGGTATTGGACAGGGCGCTACCATTGCTTATGCGGCAGCCTCGGATTCCCCGGACGCGACCATTGCAGGCGCTGTATCGCTTGATCCGGTTCCGGCCAAAACCCGTCTGCCTTCGTGCACGGAGAAGGCAGACGCCATCAAAGCTCCCGGTGGAGGCTTTACTTATGGCTTCAACGCAGCAATTCCAGCCCCCGCTCTCGTGATCGGTCCCACAGGATTCCCAGTCAACAATCCGGTTAAGGCCCGCCAGGAAAATGTCGCCGTACTTCAATCCGCGCCGGAATTCCCCGCGCGTCTGAAAATGGCCGTCGACAATGTTGTCGCTATGGCGGATCAAGATGCGAAGAACGAAGCTCTACCTATCGTAGACCTTCCCGCCAAGGGCGGGAAAGCCGACATGGTTGCGGTTTTCTATTCTGGCGACGGTGGCTGGCGTGACCTCGACAAATCCATTGGTGAATGGCTGCAGGCCCATGGCGTTCACGTCATCGGCGTGGATTCGCTGCGCTATTTCTGGTCGGAACGGACACCGGAAGAAATTGCCAACGACACAACGGCCATGATCAAAAAAGCTGACCCGACAAACAAATTGCCGGTCACGGTGTTGGGCTATTCATTCGGCGCCGACACATTCCCGTTTGCGTGGAAATATCTGCCCCCTGCCATACAAGAGCGGACAAAAATGATCGGGCTTCTCGGTGTTGAAACGACGACGACATTTCAGGTTTCCATCGAGGGCTGGCTCGGAATGGACGGTGACAAGGACGTCGTTCCGGCCATCTCTACGATCCCGCTTGATCGCGTGGTTTGTGTCTACGGCGAAGAGGAAGATGATACCGCCTGTACCGCTGCCGAGCTCAAAGGTATGGAAATCATGAAACTGGCTGGTGGTCATCATTTTGATGAAAATTATGAACCTATTGCTGCCAGCCTTCTGGAAAAGATGCGAGCCCGTGCCGGACTGCCCCCACGCCCGGCCAGTTGACGGCAACCGGAGCTGACGCCCGCCTTGGCGGACGTCAGCTTGATGCTTCAGCCAACAGCAGGCCTTTGACCCGCGAATTGCCAGCGCACAAAATCAATCACCAGGAACGCAATCAGACTGATTCCGACCAGCGGCAAAGTCCAACCGATAGTAACAGAAGCGATTGCAATCCCGATTTTCTGCGAGACAGAGAGGCGTTTCCAGCTTGCGATCAACGTTCTCGGCATTGATCCAGCAGGCGGACGCCGCTGCCACCAGATGCGATAGCCGTAGATAATCATCACAATAAGCGAAAGGCCAAGTGCACCCATCACGATTTGATTGGCCACACCGAACAGGACGCCCATATGAAGATCAATGCCCCAGCGGATTAATTTTGCGATGATGGGGAAGGTTTCAAAATCCGCACGACTGATAACTCTCATATCCCTTGGGTCGAGAGCAATAGTATCTACCTGTGTCGGCCAGGAACGGTCGTATTCACGCACTAGCCAGCCTTGATCTGATGAACGGGGCAGTCGGATCTCGACCATGGATGAATCGATTCCTGCCTGTCGTGCTGCCAGATAAACACCATCTACTTGCCTGACATAATCCTTCACATCCCCCGCGCCGGACGGCATCGGCATCGGCATCGGCATAGAACCATGGCCTTGATGTGCGTCATGTCCTTGCTCGGAATCTGTCACCTTGTTCAAAGCTGTCGAGACCGAAGGCGTAACCCAGCCTGCCGCAGCTCTGAACTGGTCAATTCTTCCACCAGCCAGTTGTGACCACGTCATACCGGTTGCCGAGAGGAATAGAAGCCCGACAGCACTCCAGATTCCAACCTGACCGTGAAAACGACGAGTGTTCAGGTGTATGTTTTTCGTTTGTTTTTGTTTTCGCCGGATATCCCGCTTCCGCCACCAAAGCAGTACACCTCCGAGCGCCGCGATCCAGAGCCAGGATGCAGCAAGTTCGCTGTAATAACGCCCGAAATCCCCGAGCATTAGATTGCGGTGCAGATAGTCGATTGCAGCGCGAAACGGCAATGTTCCACTTGTGCCATAGGCAACGAGATCACCCTTCACAGCCAGCGTGACAGGATCGATGAAAACTGCCCGGCTTTCAGATTCTCCCAGTCCAGGCTGGTTGAACATGACCCTTGTATTCCAGCCGAGGCCGGTCGAAGGCCTTACGGCGAAAAGTTTCGGGCCGTCCCCTATGAATGCCTCCGCCGCTTTCACCTGTTCTGCCAGTGGTTGCAAGGGTCCAAGCGACGCGGTACGCAACTGATCACGATAGATGTAGTTTTCAAGCTGTGGCGTGAGAACATAAAGTGTGCCCGTCACGGCTGCGATCAGAATAAAAGGGCCGACAAACAAGCCGACATAGAAATGAAGTCGAGTGATGAAGGCGTGGAAGCCGGAGGTCGCAGAACTCGCGGCATTCTTCTGTACCTGTATGCCAGCTTTTCCTTCAAGAAGCGTATTCGTCATGGAACCCTCCTTGAGCATGGAGGACAGCGCAGCGCGTGAACCGTGTAGTTGCGGGCGCAGCCCACCGCTACCACCACGATAAGATGATGATTTTGCATCGATATCTCCAAACGATATGAAATTGCCGTCGCGAAGCGGCGGCTTCTTTTTTCAAAGATCGTGCAAAGCGGGTGGACCTCTGGCCTGCGCAGCAGTAACAAACTGACCGGGTGGCGCACGAACAATCAGAGGAAAAGCAATTGTGTCTTTCGCCACAATTGAATCGAAAGACACAATAAATGGCTGCTCCAGGAGCCCTGTTCCGGCAGCACAGGCTGCCTGACACCAGGTCGAACAGCAATGTCTGGCGAGGTCTTTCAGAGGAACGTCGTCATCGGTCTGCGTCGAATGAACCGAGCAGATCACAGATGATGGACCGGCACTCCACGCAGCCATGGAAGCTTGCGCATATGCTGTTACCAGCCCCTGCAGAAGAATAACAAGCGCCAGCGATACGACCCAAAGGGCTGTATCCGACCGATCGCCAATAATTCTTCTACGCAAGGTCATGATGGCTCATGACATTCTTGCGGAGTAAAGTCACTGCGGCAAAGGTGAAATGAACTGATTTAGAGAAGTGGTGAGCGCGCAGGGATTCGAACCCTGGACCTACTGATTAAAAGTCAGTTGCTCTACCGGCTGAGCTACGCGCTCCCTAGAGGAGCAAATCGCCCCTGGAAGTGCGGCGGAACATAAGGGCGGCTTATTGATTGGTCAACACCATAAAATCAGGTTTCTCCAACATAAATTTAAAAAAATAAGAGTCTGGAGCAGACCGTGTCGTGCTGCGCCGTCATGATGTCGGTAAACTGGCACTTTCCACACTCGTTCAAGACTGACACTCTCGGCAGAGAAGTGATTCTGAAACGCCAGAGGCCCGATACGAGATCAGCCCAGCTTCTTCTTCTCCGTGCCGGGCCTTGCCGCCTGATCATGCTACGGCTAGTTTCAAGAAAACGATTTAACAGCGCGGTGTTTCATGTCTCTGGCTACCAAGGCATTTTCTCATTTCCGACGCTCCTTGTCCGGCGTAGGCATAGCACTCGGCACGTTATTCTTCGCTGCCGCACTGACACCAAGCCTCATTCCACGCGCCTACGTCATGCAAGGGATACTGGGAGGGGTCGCCTTCGGAGCCGGTTACGGGATCGGTGTACTATGGCGGTGGTTGTGGCAATATTTAGAATTGCCCGAACCTCGAAATCGGTTGCGTAGCCGGGTCAATCTTGTCGTCAGTGTTGTCTGTTTTGCGGTGGCTATTGCAGCGCTTTATTTCGCCGCAGGTTGGCAGAACTCAGTTCGCGCAGTCATGAACATGGAGCCCGTGCCTAGCGCATATCCAACAAGCGTGTCCGCTTTAGCAGTGCTGACATTTTTTGTTCTGCTGATTCTGGTTCGTCTCCTCATCCGCTTGGGGAGATTCGTCTCTGCAAAAGTACAACTCATCATGCCGCGGCGAGTGGCAAATGTCCTGGGCGTTACAATTACAGTCGTGCTCATCTGGACCATCGCCAACGGTCTGCTCATCCAGTCTACCTTCAAGATTCTGGACCGTTCGTTTCGGGAATATGATGCTCTGATCGAGCCGAATCGTCCGCAACCAACGGCACCCAACGCGACCGGTAGCTCTGCTTCACTTCTACACTGGAACGAACTTGGGCGGGCCGGACGTGAATTCGTTTCCTCGGGCCCAATGGCTGCTGATATCACGGCATTGACCGGTGAAATGGCGGTCGATCCGATACGGGTCTATGCCGGTCTGCAAGTTGCTGATACGCCTGAACAACGGGCGAAACTCGCGCTTGATGAACTCAAACGGCAGAAAGGGTTCGAGCGCTCGGTGCTGGTGGTCATTACGCCGACAGGTACCGGATGGGTAGACCCCGCAGCGATGGATGGACTGGAATTTCTGCACAACGGCGATGTTGCCAGCGTTGCCATGCAATATTCTTATCTTTCCAGTCCCTTGTCGTTGTTTTTTCAACCAGAGTATGGAGCAGAGGCGTCCCGAGCCCTGTTCATTACCATCTATAACTACTGGAAAAATCTTCCACACGACCAGCGCCCTCGTCTGTATCTCTATGGTCTGAGCCTTGGCGCAATGAACTCAGAAGTCTCAGCCGAACTTTTCGAAATGCTTGATGATCCGATCAACGGCGCATTGTGGAGCGGACCACCCTTCCCAAGCCGCGACTGGAAAGCCATGACCAGACGGAGAAACGAGGGAACACCTGAGTGGCTACCAGTATTCCGTGACGGTTCCTTTGCACGTTTCATGAATCAGAATGGTCAAGCGCCAGGAAATGGAACAGGCTGGGGTCCGTTGCGCGTGATTTATCTGCAATATGCCAGCGACCCGGTGACTTTCTTTGAAAGCCAATCGCTCTACCGGCAGCCTGACTGGATGCAGGAACCGCGCGGCCCGGATGTTTCACCGGAATTGCGATGGTATCCCATCGTCACCATGCTTCAAATGGCACTTGATATGGCATTTGGGACGACCACACCGATGGGACACGGGCATGTCTACGCTCCGGAACACTATGTCGAAGCGTGGTTGGAAGTGACCGGCGTTACGGGTTGGAACGCGGACAAGATCACAATGCTCAAGCAGTACTTGCGTCAGAAAATGGATGGAGAAAACGCCGAAGGCTACGAACAGCGCGGCGGATAAGCACCGCGCTGGTCTTTTGCTAGATCATATCGGTAGTCCGGGGATTACTGCTGTGTCTGAGAATTGTTCAGGTTCAGCATAGGAACTGCTCCATTTGGCAGCATCGTGCTTGGCAACCGACCATCCCATCGTTCAGCCTGCGTCAATGCCACGAGACCCGGATTATCACGAAGTGCATCGCCACGCGCCTTGATCGCGGTTGCTTCTGCTTCGCCTTTTACCTGTATCGCTTCAGCCTCCGCCTCAGCCTGCAGACGAACGGCATCAGCTTGGGCCTGCGCCTCAGCCCGGCGAGCATCAGCTTGGGCTTTTGCCTGTGTAACGGTGATTTCAGCCTGCACTTTTTCGCGTTCTGCATTCTGGCGGAGACGCTGCACCTCGACTTCGGCCAGCATGCGCTGTTCGATGGATTGTTCATAGGCATCCGAGAAATCAATGTTTTCGATCTGCACTGTGTCGATGATGACCGGGCCGCGCACACTGTTCTGGATCGCTTCAGCGATTTCCTGATTGAGACGGCTGCGTTCCTGAATGGCCGTCACAGCATTGAACTTGCCGAAGACCGTCTTGCTTTCCTCAAAGACGCGTCGCTCGACAAGACGGGATAACAGACCGTCTTCGCCACCATAGGTCGCATATACCTCTTCCACACGATCTGGCGGAATACGATAATTGACAGAAAGATTCATGGTAGCCGGCTGCTGATCGCGGCTGTAGGCTTCCATGCTGTTATAAATCGCAGCCTTGGATTGCACGGATATGCGTATAATCGAATCGATCAGTGAAATTTTGAAGCCGAGCCCCGGCTGCGCAACGCCGGAAACAGCACCATAGCGCAAAACAACGCCGCGCTCACCTTCGTCAATCGTGTACCAGGAACCAAGTACTACGCTCAGTATTCCGAGTATAATTACTCCGGCCAATGCTTTGGGTAAAATCTGGCGCATTCCGTCTCCTGTGGCGCTCGCTTCTGAAATGGCGAAGGTCGTAGCGTTTCAACAAGTGCGCCCCGAAACTTCGCCCCGAGCGCCTTTTAGAATGCACTGATATGGATGACAATTACTCATGGATACAGTTGCTAGACTTATTCCACAAAAAGAAAGCCGCCCTTAAAGGGCGGCTTCTTTGAATTTAACGGAATTCCATTATCAGTATGGCGAATAACACTGCTGACGAGGACCGTTATACGGCTGGAAAGTATTATCCGAGGCCCGATAGGAGCGATAACGATTATAACACCACTGGACATGCGCATTGCTGTAGCCGTAAGCAGGTGCGCGATAGACTGGCGGTGGCGGCGGAGCGGCAATCGCACCACCTATGATTGCTCCTGCACCAAATGCAGCAAGCGGATACCACCATCCGTCATTATGGCGGCGATAGCCGTGGCGATAATAGCGGTCACCGCGATAACCATTCCAATAACCCGGTCCCGGACGGTAAGGACGTCCGTGCCAACCCGGACGATACCCAGGCCGGTGTCCACCCCAGTGCCCATGTCCCGGTCCGCGACGCCAGCGGTCGTCACGGACCTGCTGAACATTCTCGTTGCCAGTCGCAGGGCTTGCCGCAGGCGCAGTTGGCATGACAGGCGCAGCGGAGACCGGAACCATCGCGCCGATCAGAAAGCTCGCACCGACAAGGCCGACCATCATCTTTTTGAAGGTGTTCATCCTGTGGTTCTCCATTTCAATGATGCCATTATTGCTGCCCGTTTATGAATGCACGCTGAATATTGCCAGAAACCATGAGCATACCTTATTTTCACCGAGCTATTGCCTCGCAATATATGGATTTTTTATCTGTCGTTTAACGGATAGAATGATACTTCGTTCTGGCTATTCCATTATTTTTGTTAGCAAATTAAGCAACAATCGGATAACTTGCGTGAAGTAGGGCAGCTTGTAAGCGTTTTCAGCGAGTGGGGTTTGCATTGGCAAAAAGAGTACAGCCGTCCGTAAAAGTATTGGGAGCATCCTTCTCCCAGGAAGCGAATCCTTTCACGGCGGCGGTTGAACTGACGCCTATGCCAATGCTCATCACAAATCCCCGTCTGCCGGACAATCCTATCGTCTTTGCAAACAAGGCTTTCCAGAACCTGACCGGCTATGAGGCCGATGAAATCATCGGAAAGAATTGCCGCTTCCTTCAAGGCCCTGGCACAGATCCGAAACATGTCGAGATCATCCACACGGCGCTGGACGCCGAACAATCAATCGACATCGATATCCTCAATTATAAGAAGTCTGGCGAGCCATTCTGGAACCGGCTTCATATTTCCCCGGTTAAAACCGAAGCAGGTGAGATTCATCACTTCGTTGCATCGCAGCTCGATGTGACGCTGGAACTCGGCAAATTGGTTGAGCTTGAAAAGGAACGCGAAACGCTTTCAATCGAAAAGCAGCGCAGTTACGATCAGCTCCAGTATATCATTGAGGTGGCGAATGTCGGTTTCTGGACGCGGGATTATCATACCGGAGAAATCAGTTGCTCGGCGGAATACCGGCGCATTTTCGGACTGACACCCGACGAACCCGTCAACTACGACAAAATCATCGAAATGGTGGTACTTGAAGACCGAATGATGCTGATCCAGCGATCTCAGGAATCTTTTGCCACTAACAAGCCCTTCAGGGTTGAGTATCGCATCATCAACAGGTTGGGCCAGGTGCGCTGGGTTGAAACCCGCGCCAAAGCACTCCTCGGCAAGACCCCTGCGCTTCTGGGCATCGTCATTGATGTCACCGAACGCAAAAAAGTCGAGGCAGATAAGGCGCTGGTTACGCGCGAAATATCGCACCGCTTCAAGAACTCAATGGCTATGGTGCAATCGATAGCCAACCAGACCTTGCGCAATGCCACTAATCCCCAAACTGCCAACGAACTGTTCAGCGAGAGGCTTCGAGCACTGAGTCAGGCCCACGACATGCTGCTCAAGGACGATTGGACGGGGACGACGATCAGCCAGATTTGTGAAACCGCCCTTGCCCCGTTTAACAGTACATTCGGTCATCGTATCCGCATGAATGGTCCAGCGCTTGTGGTGAGCGACCGAGTGACAGTTTCACTTTCGTTAGGCTTATACGAACTCGCAACCAATGCCGTGAAGTACGGAGCGCTCTCCAATGAAAGCGGCACAGTCGAGTTTGATTGGGAGGTCATCGAAAGACAGCGCGATCGGAAATTTCACATGCGCTGGGTCGAAAGTGGTGGGCCGACGGTCGAACGTCCCGCACGCCGCGGGTTCGGTCAAAGGCTGCTATATTCCGTATTGACCGGGGAATTGAAGGCCAATTGCGATGTGAACTTCGCGCCAAGCGGCCTCGTCATTGATGTACTGGCGCCCATGACGCCGGATGTTTTCCCGCAAATCGACACTATTTCAGGCACACAAACCGAGCCAGTATAAAAAGAGCAGCGAAACCGCTGCTCTTTTCTTTCTTTAATTATGCGGACCGCGACGGCGCGGCTCGATATAGACCCGATTACGATGACGGTCGCGATCGTGACGCCAGCGGCGATCACGGTCCCGTTCGCGATAATAACGTGGTGAATGACGATCCCATCCACGACGATCATCCCGCCAGCGACGATCCGTAACACAACGACCGCTCGGGGTGCGGACCATGCCGCGACGGCAGCGATAATCAACTTGAATAGCCGGGCCGGCGCTATCGGTCGCAATTGCCGGAATCGGAGCCGGAGCAACGGGCGTACCCGCTTCGGCGACAGCGGTAACCGCGAAAAGCGCTACAACTGCAGAAAGTAACTTAAATCTCATTCCGGGTTCCTTTCGAGAATTTGCCAGAATTGGAATCTTGCCCGCAGATAGGTAGGCCAAACAGCCACGTGGTAAAGTCACTTAATCTTACGACGCTCTATCAATCTCGAGCGCGATCTACAAAAAATGCCCTCGACTGGCCCCAATTATTAACCTGCAATTTTGCGGAGAGATTTTTAAGAAAGTCGAGATATCAGGGACTTGTTGAGTTCGCACACAGCCCCTTGAAACAAGGGGAAGACCGTAGAATCTCCGATTCGCAAAGCCGATCTGGCGCTGGTTTCTAACCGGTAGCGGGCGGAGCCTTGCGGTCACCGCAAGGAGTAGAAACATGGATTATTCGACCTCTGAAATCGACGCTACATGGGGGTCGAAAACAGGACTGGGCACCACGCAAGTCGAATGGATCGAGCTAATCAGCGGCCTGCCCGAAGAACATGCGCGCCTTCTCCGTGATCTGATCAGCCGCCATCGCGAGCAATTTGTCAGCGTTTTCTATAGCCGCCTCATGAGTAACCGCGATGCCGCCACTTTTCTCTCCCAGAAAATGGTACAGGAGCGACTGCATAATTCGCTGAGCGACTGGCTTTTGAAAATGTTCCAGAGAAACGCATGCGATGTCGAAGCATTCATCCGCGAGCAGCGCAAGGTTGGCGAAGTTCATGCCCGTATCGACGTACCGATCCATGTCGTTATGCAGGGCGCGCGTCTGCTCAAAAACGAGATCGTTCGTCAACTGAGTCTAGAGGTTGCTTCACGTGAGGTCCTGGCGCACCTTATCGTGCATGTCAGCAACGCCATCGACATCGCGATTGAAATCATGAGCCAAGCTTTCGTCAAGGACGCGCGCGAAAGCGCCCAGACCGATGAAGCTTACCGGGCCTTCACGCTCAGCCACGATTTTCCCCTTGAGCGCGAATCGCAACGCGCCGCGCTCATGGAATGGAGCCAGTCACTCCTCTTCAACCTGTACGGCAATTCCGACAGTCCGCTTCACTCGCTCGCAAGCTCGGATTTCGGATTGTGGTTACAGCACAAGGCCGATCTCATGTTCTCCAACTCCGCTACATTGGAGAATATCCGCCGGAATGTAGACCATATAGACGATAATCTACTGCCGGCCATCAACAATGCACGCAAGGACAATCCCGTCGAACTGGCCGCCTCACTTGCACTGTTTCAAACCAAGATCGGTGAGATGAAATTCCTGTTGTCTGAACTGTTTCAGGCGGCCGCTGCAATGGAGACGGGCCGAGATCCGTTGACGCGTGCACTCAACCGCCGTTTCATGCCCTCCATACTGACCCGCGAAGTACGTATGGCTTCACAAAGGGCTATGAATCTGAGCGTTCTGATGATCGACATCGATCATTTCAAGAACATCAACGACACCTATGGACACAGCGCTGGCGATGCAGTTCTTCAGCAAGTTGCCGGGGCGATCCTGTCACTATGCCGTCCAAGCGATTTCGTGTTCCGCTACGGCGGGGAAGAGTTTCTGGTCGCCCTTGTGGAGGCCAACGAAAGCAAGGCTTTTGCGATTGGTGAGGAACTGCGCAACCAGATAGCGCAACAGCCAATGAATCTTCCTGATGGCGCACGCCAGTCTGTGACTTTGTCTATCGGTGTTGCAGCATTCAACGGTCATCCAGACTATAGTCATCTCGTCAACGCCGCTGACCGCGCCCTATACCGGGCAAAACAAGCGGGGCGTAATCGATGCGAAAAGGAAGTGCCGCTCGCGATTCATTGATCGGGGAGGCATTTTGACATCTGGTGGTCACGCTACAAAACCGCCATATGCTTTCATCATGATGAATAGTTCTACCTCCCCCATTTTCGAGACAGATTCACAGAAGCCGCGTGAACGCGATGCACTGGAGACTCATTTTCTGCCGCTCCTGGCGGATGCGCCTCCCGTGGACTGGGTCGTTACAGAAGGACTTACGGACTATGAGGAAGCTCTCGCTTTCATGGAAGCACGTGTCCAGGCTATTCGGGAAGATACTGCAAATGAACTTGTTTGGCTGGTTGAACATCCGTCGCTATACACCGCAGGCACCAGCGCCAATGCAAGCGATCTCCTGACTCCAGACAGTCTCCCCGTCTTCAACACTGGGCGCGGCGGTGAGTATACTTATCATGGCCCCGGCCAGCGCGTCGCCTATGTAATGCTCGACCTGAAACGTCGCCGCGAGGACGTACGCGCCTTCGTGACAGCACTTGAACAATGGATCATTGAAAGCCTTGCCGAATTCAACGTCAAAGGCGAGCGTCGCGAAGATCGCGTCGGCGTATGGGTGACACGGCCAGAAAAGCCCTGCCTTCCAAATGGCACCATGTGCGAAGATAAGATCGCGGCCATAGGCATCCGCCTTCGCCGCTGGGTCAGCTTTCACGGCATCGCCATCAATGTCGAACCAGATCTCAGTCATTATTCTGGAATCGTTCCTTGCGGAATCGCGGAACACGGCGTCACCAGCCTCGTAGATCTGGGATTGCCGGTGACGATGAGCGACCTGGACGTCGCTATGGGAAAAGCTTTCGAGGCAGTCTTCGGCGCACGTCAGCTCAAATAGCTGCCTGGCCGCTAAACCACTGCATCAGCTTTCACGCGGCGCTCGCGCATGAAAACATAGAAGCCTGATCCAACAATGATCGCAATACCACACCATTTCGATGGCGTCGGGAAATCGCCGAACAAGATCAGGCCCACCAGAACAGCATTGACGATTTCCAGATATTGGAACGGTGCGAGCATGGATGCTGGTGCGAGCTTGAATGCCTGCACGACCATCAGGTGGCTTACCGTGCCGATGGTTCCCAGAAGCAACAAAAGCAGCCAAGGCTGGATGCCACGAGGCAGACCGAAACTCAGGTCGCCAAGACCCGCTGCAGTTCCGAAAATCATCGCAATCCCGGCGAACACCCATCCGCCTACGCCCGCATAGAACTGCATTACAAGCGGGCTCTCCTTGGCGCCGTATTTGCGGTTCAGGATCAGATAGATCGCGAAGGTTACGGCTGTTGCCAATGGCAGAAGCGAGACAGCGCCGAAAATCTCGAAACTCGGCTGGATCACGATCATCGTGCCGATGAGGCCGACACCGACAGCACTGAACCTTCTCCAGCCCACTTTTTCCTTCAGGAAAATGGCCGAAAGGAGCGTCAGAATAAGCGGCTCTGCAAAGAAGACAGCCATCGCATCCGCCAGCGGCATATATTTTACCGCCGTAAAGAAGCAGAGCCCACCGAACCCCATTAACACACCACGAATGAGATTGCCCGCCAGATGCTGTGTTCGCAGCGCAGCAAAACCGCCAACAATGAGCAGGATAAAGAACATCAACCAACACTGAATAAAGAAACGCATGAAGGTGACAGTTGCCGGAGGCATATTGTCCACCATGGCAAGCCACTTGCCGATGGCATCCATCAGCGGCAGCAGAAGCACCGAGAGCACCATAATCGCCATGCCCTTTACGTGCGCTTCCATGCCGCTTGTTGCGCTGCTCTGCATTTCAAACTCTCGGTATTCTGACCATTCCCCGTCATCGCTCTATGCGAACTGCCACAGCGTTTCCATCCAATTTGATCGGAAATGTCCTGCTTGTTTGACTTTCGCCTTCTTTCTGGTGCAAATCAGTTCCGTTCTGAACAAAACCCTTTGAAAAAGCAGTGCGAAAGCGGAACGTAAGGCGAACTTTAGTCGCCTTTCGCGGGCGCGCGTGGCATCATTTAGGTGATTCGCGAACAATATTTTCCGGTCGATGGCGAGCAGGCTCGGCAGCGCCCCCCTGAAATTCAGATAGAGAGCTTTTCGGAACAGATGGACGATAGCAACGATCTCTTCTCGAGAGTGGTCAGCAATGCCCGGGAACGGGAACAGGGGCGACAGGGTGAAAAACCTGATGCGCCACAACCTGTTGCGCAGCCGGTAGCAGCGCCGTCACCCTCCGTTCCGAAACCGGTCACGGTCAAGGCGCCGCCTGCTTCATCGGCAGGCGACGACTATAACGCATCATCCATCCGTGTTCTGGAAGGCCTGGAGCCGGTGCGCCTGCGTCCCGGCATGTATATTGGCGGTACGGACGAAAAAGCTCTGCATCATCTCTTCGCTGAAGTCATTGACAACTCGATGGACGAAGCGGTCGCGGGGCATGCCAATTTTATCGAAGTCAGTTTTGACGCCGATGGTTTTGTTACTGTTTCGGACAACGGACGCGGCATTCCCGTGGATGAACATCCCCAGGTACCCGGAAAGTCTACGCTCGAAGTCATCATGACCAAGCTGCATGCGGGCGGCAAGTTCGACGGGAAGGCCTATGAAACGTCGGGGGGGCTGCACGGCGTTGGCGTTTCGGTGGTGAACGCCCTTTCCGATATGCTGGAAGTGGAAGTCGCACGCAATCGCCGTCTTTATCGCCAGCGCTTCTCGCGTGGCATTCCGCAAGGCGGACTGGAAGAGCTCGGCGAAGTGCATAATCGTCGCGGTACCCGCGTCCGTTTTCACCCAGACCCCGATATTTTTGGCAAGACAGCACAGTTCGATCCGCATCGCCTCTATCGCATGGCCCGCTCGAAAGCCTATCTGTTCGGCGGTGTTGAAATCCGCTGGAACTGCGATCCATCCCTGCTCGATCCTAAGAAGGAGACACCTGAAAAGGCCGTGTTCCACTTCCCCGGCGGCCTGAAAGACTATCTTGAGGCGTCGCTTGGCAAGGAACATCAGGTCACACGGGAGATTTTTGCGGGCAAGACCGAAAAACAAGGTGGACATGGGGCCGTAGAGTGGGCGGTTTCGTGGTTCGGTGGTGACGGTTTCGTCCATTCTTACTGTAACACCATTCCGACCGGGGATGGAGGCACGCATGAAGCGGGCCTGCGTATTGCCTTGACGCGAGGGCTAAAAGCCTATGCAGAACTGACCAACAACAAGCGCGCTTCGATCATTACCACTGATGACGTTATGGTATCGGCTGCGGGCATGCTGTCGGTCTTCATCCGCGAGCCGGAATTTGTCGGTCAGACCAAAGACAAGCTTGCGACCGTCGAGGCGCAGCGCATCGTGGAAAATGCTATCCGCGATCCATTCGATCACTGGCTTGCCGCCTCTCCGCAGGAAGCATCTCGCCTTCTGGAATGGGTGATTGACCGCGCGGACGAGCGTTTGCGCCGTCGTCAGGAGAAAGAAACGGTCCGCAAAAGCGCAACGCGCAAGTTGCGCCTGCCCGGCAAGCTTGCCGATTGCACGCAGAACGCAGCCGCAGGGGCAGAACTATTCATCGTCGAAGGTGACTCGGCAGGTGGTTCAGCCAAACAGGCACGTAATCGCGCCAATCAGGCTATTCTGCCGTTGCGTGGTAAGATTTTGAACGTTGCCAGTGCCGGACGCGAAAAGCTGACGGCAAACCAGCAGATTGCTGATCTGATTCAAGCACTCGGCTGCGGTACGCGCAAGAATTATCGGGAAGACGACCTGCGTTATGATCGCGTTATCATCATGACCGACGCCGACGTCGATGGTGCGCATATCGCATCGCTGCTCATCACATTTTTCTATCAGGAGATGTCCGACCTGATCCGCAATGGTCATCTCTATCTGGCAGTGCCTCCGCTTTTCCGCTTGAGCCAGGGCGGAAAGGTCGCTTATGCGCGTGATGAAGCGCACAAGGACGAGCTTCTGCGCACCATGTTCACCGGACGTGGAAAAGTGGAAATCGGGCGCTTCAAAGGCCTTGGCGAAATGCGCGCCGAGCAGCTCAAAGAAACGACCATGGACCCGAGGAAACGCACTCTGCTGCGTGTTCAGGTGGACGAAGATTATATCGATGAAACCCGCAACACCGTCGATGAACTGATGGGTACCAAACCGGAAGCGCGTTTCCGTTTCATTCAGGATCGGGCGGCTTTCGTGGAAGAACTGGATATCTAGTGGATTGAATTTGACGTTTGAATCCCGGCTGATACAGATGCTGCTTCAAACGTCAAATTCGAAAAATCCACTAGATACATATGCTTGCTAGTGGTCTCTTTGATTTCGACATTTGTCCGACGCTTGTAACCGAGGGATGCAAATGTCGGAATCAGACCACTTGAGCGCGTCTCCAGAGGTTTCTCTGCGAATTCTGAGAAGCTAGAGCGCATCCCGAAAAGTGTGAAACGGTTTTCGGAACAAGATGCGCGTAAAAACAAAAAGATAGAGCATTCCCAATGATTCAATCAAAACAGGAAATGCTCTAGTAGAGAAAACCTGAAATGCTGAGGCGGCATGAACGGCAATTCGCAAACGCAATGCCGTTCATTTTCTTTTTCAATAGAGCCTCATAAATTACTGATAAATGAGGACTTCAAGCTTTTACATCGATACCGAGCTTGGCTTCGATCTCCTCGATCGATTCTTTAACAAAGAAAGTCTGATCCGTGCTCAGCGTCACAATGCGTGTGCCGGTTCCATAAGCATTATAGGAAAGAACGTGATTGAAATTCACGGCGAGCTTTTCACCATTCACTTCCGTCAGCATGATCCACATCGCTTGCCCTCCTCCTGATATTATCCTCTCTAGAGAAGAATAGGCGTGATGGAACATTCGGCAACAGTTGCGACAGTATGGGCTTTCAAAGCTTGGTGCACATCCTCACTTTTTCGACTGTTCTTCCGAAACTTTCAGACCATTCTTCGCCGCGCCAATCGATCCGAAAACCAGCCCTTTTGTAGAGGTTGAGAGCGGGAAGATTGTCCGCGTGAGTGCCGATCACCGCTTCGTCAAAGCCATCAAGTAGAATCTGTGCCATCAGCGCACCAAGAAGGTGCCTACCAATCCCCTGCCCTTGGCGAAGCGGATCAACCCATAAATCGGAAATGTAATTGCTTTGAGGCACCCTCGCGCCCCAGCCCGCAACGATCCCAGCCCTTTCGGCAATCAGGACACAATCTGTATTTGCGTGAAGGTCGCGCTGGAACTTGGCTTCCAGAGCTTCATGCTTCTCGGCAGTTAGTTCAATATCGCGAGCCGCAATTCGCCAGGCTCGGACCGCTAATGCAGCCATAGAAACAAATTCGCCGGGGAAACCCCGGCGAACAAGAAGATCAATTTTTACCACCACTTTGCCGGATTAAACCGTCCGGCAGCCTGTTCAATAGCGTGAGCCGCCTGAAACAATGTCTCTTCCTCGAACGGACGTCCGATCAGTTGAAGACCCAGCGGCAGACCTTTCTCATTGATACCGGCAGGTACGGCAATGCCCGGAAGACCGGCCATGTTGACCGTTACCGTGAAGATGTCGTTGAGATACATCTTGACCGGATCGTTGGCGAGATCCTCATCGGCAAGACCAAAGGCAGCTGAAGGCGTTGCTGGCGTCAGGATCGCATGTACGCCCTTGGCGAATACGTCTTCAAAGTCCTTCTTGATCAGCGTACGTACTTTCTGCGCACGCAGATAATAGGCATCGTAGTAGCCTGCCGACAGAACATAGGTGCCGATCATGATACGACGCTTTACTTCCTTGCCGAAGCCAGCTGCTCGGGTCTGTTCGTACATATCGGCAATGTCCTTGCCGGGTACACGCAGACCGTAACGCACGCCATCATAACGGGCGAGATTTGAAGAGGCTTCCGCCGGTGCCACGATGTAATAAGCGGGCAGCGCATATTTCGTGTGTGGCAGCGAAATATCGACAATCTCAGCACCGGCATCCTTCAGATACTGGATACCCTTCTGCCAAAGCTCCTCAATCTCATCCGGCATGCCATCAACGCGATATTCCTTCGGAATGCCAATCTTCATGCCCTTGAGCGACTTACCGATCGCAGCTTCATAATCCGGAATAGGCAGATCGACCGATGTGGTATCCTTCAGATCAAGTGAAGCCATGGATTTCAACAGGATAGCCGCATCACGCACGTCGCGGGCAATCGGTCCTGCCTGATCGAGCGACGAAGCGAAGGCAACCGTGCCCCAGCGCGAAACGCGGCCATAGGTCGGCTTGATACCAACCGTGCCGGTGAAGGCTGCGGGCTGGCGGATCGAACCGCCGGTATCAGTTGCGGTGGCGCCGGCGCAAAGCTGTGCGGCAACAGCGGCAGCCGAACCGCCCGACGAACCACCCGGCACCAGATCCGCGTTGGAACCATTGGCGCGCCAAGGGTTTTTGACCGAACCGTAATAGGAGGTTTCGTTGGACGAGCCCATGGCGAACTCATCCATGTTGAGCTTGCCGAGCATAACTGCACCATCAGCCCACAGATTGGCTGTGACGGTTGACTCATATTCCGGCTTGAAGCCATCGAGAATGTGGGAGCAGGCCTGCGTATGTACGCCCTTGGTGGCAAACAGGTCCTTCACGCCGAGCGGAATGCCTTCCAGTGCACCCGCTTCACCCTTGGCAATACGCTCATCCGAAGCCTTGGCCATCGAGCGCGCCTGATCGTGAGTCACTTTCACGTAAGCATTGATCGCGTCATTCGCGGAATCGATAGCGGAAAGATAGGCGTCGGTGAGTTCGGTCGCGGTGATGGCTTTGGCCTTCAGCTTGTCGCGCGCCTCGGCAATGGTCAATGCGGTCAGTTCGCTCATCGTCAAATCCTGTCAGTGCGCCTCAACGAGACGCTTTTCAAAAAAGGCGCTGTATTCGGAATCCGGATAGTCCAGAACCACACCGCAGCGCGTAAAACCTGAATTCTCATAAAGCCGCCATGCACTGGCAAAACCGGGTCCCGTGCCCGTTTCGAGTACAAGGCGGGAAATGCCATTCGCCCTTGCCTGATCGACAATCGCACCCACCAGAACCGAACCAACGCGCTTTCCGCGCACTTCCGGAAGGGTGAACATGCGCTTCACCTCGCCGACACCATCTTCGTGCATCTTCAAGGCACCGCAGCCGACAGCCTTGCGGTCTTCATCGCGCGCCACGAAGACCGTCGTATCCGGCCCCGCCATCTGCTCGACCGTCATCTTGAACTGGAATTCCAGCGGTGACAGCGGCAGAAGATACGCATTCAGTCCTTCGACCAACGCGCGCACATCGTCCTGCAAGGGGGTCTCGATTGAAACCCGAATGGCCATAACCTACTCCACGACCTTTGGTACAACGAAGAAATTGTCTTCCGTAACCGGTGCATTTGCCACCACCGCAGCAGCAATGCCACCATCCGTTACCTTGTCCTCGCGCATGCGCATGTCCATCGGCGTAACGGAAGTCATAGGCTCGATACCATCGACATTGACTTCATTCAGTTGCTCGACGAAGCCCAGAATAGCATTAAGTTCGCCAGTCATGCGTTCTGCATCGTCATCACTGACGGCAATGCGCGCCAGATGCGCGACGCGCTTGACGGTAGAAATATCGACGGACATCCTGTTCTCCGCAAATGCTAGATCGGGCGGCGAACCGCCACCCTGAAAAGTTTTCCTACCGGCTATAACGGCGTGATTGTTGAAGCGCAACAATTCTTGCACTTCAACAGGCCATTAGAAGCTGTGAACCGTTCCTGCACGATCGGTCAGCACCTTGGCTTCCCGATGATCGGTCATTCCGGCCACGAACTTGTCCGCCGTCTGATCAATGATCGGGAACGAGCCATAATGGCACGGCAGTATGGTGCTGAAGTTGAAATAACGCTGGCATGCGAGAGCTGCAACCGCACCACCCATTGTGAAACGGTCACCAATGGGAACAATTCCTATCTCAGGCTGATGAAGCTCATTGATAAGCCCCATGTCCGAGAAGATATCCGTGTCACCCATGTGATAGAGCGTTGGCGCATCTTCGAAATGGAATACCAGACCATTCGGATTGCCCAGCGCCTGCGAGACACCGTTTTCCGTCAGCATTGCCGAGGAGTGGAGCGCATTGACGAAGGTAACGGTGAACCCGTCATGCGCCACCGTGCCACCTGTATTGCCAGGATCGAGCTTTTCCACGCCCTGACTGCCAAGCCAGCTTGCAAGATCGGCATTGGCTATCACTGTCGCGTCGTGTTCCTTGGCGATAGCTACCGTATCGCCCACATGGTCGCCATGGCCGTGGGTCAGCGCAATGTGGGTTACACCCTTGGTCGCATCCTTGAAATCGATGCCCTTTGCACCCGGGTTTCCGTTCAGAAACGGATCGATGAGGATAACAGCCTTTGCCGTTTCAACGCGGAAAGCGGCGTGGCCAAGCCAGGTAAGTTTCATCAAGTCTCTCCTCAATCTTTGTTTCCGGCTCGATTTCCGGTTTGCGAACAGATATGACGCCGATAAAGTTGAAGGCAATAAGAAACCACTTCAAAATCCTATGAGGTCCAATGGCTGTCGTTGAAATCGAGGAAATTCCGGCGCTGCTTCAGTCCGGGCAGACGATTGCCGGACTGGATCTGGGAACCAAGACCATCGGCCTTGCAGTGTCTGATCTCGGTCTTTCCTTCGCGCATCCGCGCCCCGTTATCAAACGGGTGAAATTTTCCATCGACGCACAGGTGCTTCTGAAAGCGCTCGACGTCGACAAGGTCGGCGTTATCGTCATCGGTTTGCCTGTGAATATGGACGGAACTTCCGGTCCCCGCGTTCAGGCTACACGGGCATTTGTGCGCACCATGCAGCCTTTGACCGATTTACCCTTCGTATTCTGGGATGAGCGTCTGTCGACCGTCGCTGCCGAACGGGCACTGATTGGCATGGATGTTTCGCGCGGCAAACGGGCCGAGCGCATCGATTCGGCCGCAGCAGCCTTTATTCTGCAAGGTGCACTCGACCGCCTGCATAGCATCAGGCGGTCGGCATCTGATGATTACGACGCAGGATAGAGCTGGTCGAGAATCCTTTCGGCGTTGTGGCGCGCGTCCAGCATGCCATAGGTCGAACGCCACTGACCGCCAAGACGGGTCTCGATGAACGCATCGGCCACATCGTCGGCCCCAAGCTGACGCAGTTCCGCTGCTGCTGCCGCATAGGCCAGTTGCTCAGTCAAAAGACGCGCGACGCCCGGATCAGTTTCGGTAAGCTGCAATGCAGCACGCAACACATCAAGTGTCCCCTGTCCGCGTGGGCCAAGCTGTCCTCCGATCCATTCCAGCACTTCATCGAAAAGACCAGGCGCGCGGGACAGCACCCGCGCCACATCCAATGCCATGACATTGCCGGAACCCTCCCAGATCGCATTGACCGGGGCTTCGCGATAGGCACGTGCAAGATTGCCTTCCTCAATGTAGCCGTTGCCGCCAAGACACTCCATCGCTTCATAGAGAAGCGCGGGCGCGATCTTGCACACCCAGTATTTAACGACCGGGGTCATACATCGCGCAAAAGCCGCTTCAGCGCGATCACTGGCGGCCATATCGAATGCGCGTGCCAACCGCATGGAGAGCGCAGTCGCGCCCGCAACATCGAGCGCCATGTCGGCAAGAACGCGCTGCATCAAGGGCTGCTCGACAAGAGCCTTGCCGAATATCTGACGATGACGGCTGTGATGCACTGCTTCGGCGAGGCCCGAACGCATCAGACCTGCTGATGCGACAGCACAATCAAGCCGTGTCAGCGTGACCATATCCATGATGGTTTTGACGCCTTCACCGGGATTGCCGATCAGATGACCGACCGCACCGTCAAATTCAACTTCCGAAGAAGCGTTGGATTTGTTGCCGAGCTTGTCTTTCAGACGCTGGAAAAAGAACCCGTTCCCGTTTCCCTCGGAAGTGAGGCGCGGTAGCAGAAAACAGGACAGGCCTTCTTCCGCCTGCGCGAGCGTCAGAAAAGCATCCGACATCGGCGCGGACATGAACCACTTGTGGCCAGTGATGATATAAGTGCCGTCATCGTTACGGGTTGCACGCGTCGTATTGGCGCGCACATCGGTTCCGCCCTGTTTTTCGGTCATGCCCATGCCGAGTGTAATGCCATGTTTGGCAAGAGCAGGTTTCTGCGAAAAGTCATACTTGCGCGACAAAATGGTCGGCGACCATTCCTTATAGGTCTCCGGCGATGCCATAAGTGCCGCAAGCGACGCGCTGGTCATGGTAATCGGGCAAAGATGCCCCGCCTCAAGCTGAGCCGTCAAAAAAAAGCGCGATGCGCGGGCCTGATGACGGCGACCACTTTCGAGTGGATTGCCTTCCCATATGGAACAATGCAAGCCCGTCGCAATGGAACGGCGCATCAGCGCATGATAGGCAGGATGGTATTCGACAAGGTCGATACGGTTGCCCTGCCGATCGTGTGTGCGTAATTTCGGCAATTCGGTATTGGCGAGACGAGCGAGATCCTGTGCTTCAGCCGACAACACAAAACGGCCCGTCTGTTCCAGATCGGCATGCAGCTCCTTCGGGAATCGTGCCGCAATCTGCATCAGAAGCGGATCATCCAGATAGGCATTGTTGCCCGTCATGGGCGGCGTCTGGTTGGTAACGTCGTGCGTTTTCAAAAGCTCGTTCCGTATTGTGCGATTCAGTTCAATTTACGTTTCTTGCATTGCATTTGCTAAAATTTTGCCATCCCGAACTCAATTTGTCGTCAGGACAGCACAGGTTTTTCTTGGTGAATCGGCCGAAGCCATTATAAGGACGGTTGCGGGACCTGCCTCATGGTCCTATACGGGTGACTTGCCATGACAAATCAAACGGTCCCTCCGCTTTTCCCTCACCGCCACCTGCTGGGCATCAAGGGGCTTTCGCCCCTGGACATTCTCTGCCTTCTTGATCTTGCCGATCAGGAAGTCGCTGTTTCCAGACAGCCCGAGAAGAAAAAGTCCGTCCTGCGCGGTCGCACGCAAATCAATCTCTTCTTCGAAGCATCGACACGAACGCAATCGTCGTTCGAGCTGGCCGGAAAACGGCTCGGCGCCGACGTTATGAATATGTCGGTCGGCAATTCGTCGGTCAAGAAAGGCGAAACGCTCATCGATACCGCGATGACGCTGAACGCCATGCAACCGGATATATTGGTTATCCGTCACGCTTCGGCTGGCGCTGCTGCCTTGCTCGCACAGAAAGTTGGCTGTTCGGTGGTCAACGCTGGTGACGGCGCGCACGAACACCCCACACAAGCACTTCTCGACGCGCTCACCATCCGCCGTGCCAAAGGGCAGATCGAAAATCTGATCGTCGCCATCTGCGGCGATGTGCTTCATTCTCGCGTGGCGCGCTCCAACATCCTTCTTCTCAATGCGCTTGGCGCACGGGTGCGTGTGGTCGCACCGTCCACGCTCTTGCCTTCCGGTATGGCCGATATGAGCGTCGAGGTTTTCAATTCGATGGAAGAAGGTCTGAAAGACGCCGATGTCGTCATGATGCTGCGCCTTCAGCGTGAGCGTATGGCCGGGTCCTTCGTGCCTTCAGTACGCGAATATTTCCGATTCTACGGCCTCGATAAGGAAAAACTCAAAGTCGCCAAGCCTGACGCACTCGTCATGCATCCAGGCCCGATGAACCGTGGTGTCGAAATCGCATCCGACGTCGCCGATGGGCCGCAGAGTGTGATCCAGCAACAGGTTGAAATGGGCGTTGCCGTGCGCATGGCCGTGATGGAAGCCTTGCTCGATCCGCGCCGCAACCCCGGTAATGGGCCCATCAACGGAGAAGCAGCATGAGCGCGATCCTGTTTGAAAACGCGCGCATCGTCGATCCGTCGCGCGGTCTTGATGAAATCGGCAGCGTGCTGATCCATGACGGCAAGATCATTGCAGCCGGGACGGATGCGCGCAATCAAGGCGCACCGGAAGGTGCGGAAATCATTGATCTGGGCGGCAAGGCCGTCCTGCCAGGGCTGGTCGATTCGCGTGTGTTTATCGGCGAGCCAGGCGCAGAGCATCGCGAAACCATCGCTTCGGCCAGCCGCGCTGCTGCTGCCGGCGGTGTCACCTCCATCATCATGATGCCGGACACCGATCCGGTCATTGATGATGTAGCTCTGGTGGAATTCGTCAAGCGGACTGCACGTGATACGGCTGTCGTCAATGTGCATCCGGCGGCTGCGATCACCAAGGGCCTGCATGGCGAAGAAATGACCGAAATCGGCCTGCTGCGCGATGCCGGTGCAGTTGCCTTCACCGAAGGTCGCCAGACAATAGCCAATACCCAGCTTATGCGGCGTGCGCTAACCTATGCCCGCGATTTCAACGCGGTCATCGCCTGTGAAACCCGCGATCCCTATCTCGGCGCGAACGGCGTGATGAACGAAGGCTTATTCGCAAGCTGGCTTGGTCTCTCTGGCAGTCCACGTGAAGCAGAAGTGATTCCGCTGGAACGCGACCTGCGTCTGGCAGCGCTGACTAGCAGCAATTACCACGCGGCGCAGCTTTCTTGCGAAATGTCGGCTGAAGCCGTTCGCCGTACAAAGGATCTGGGCGCGAAGGTGACGGCTGGCGTGTCGATCAACCATTTGTCGCTCAATGAAAACGACATTGGGGAATTCCGCACCTTCTTCCGTCTGTCGCCGCCTCTGCGCAGCGAACAGGATCGCCTGGCCGTCGTCGAAGCCGTAAAAAATGGCACCATCGATATTATCGTTTCGGCTCACGACCCACAGGACGTTGACACCAAGCGCCTACCCTTCGCGGATGCTGAAGCGGGTGCCATCGGCCTTGAAACATTGTTGGGTGCCGCACTTCGTCTTTATCACAATGACAGCATTCCGTTACTGCGGCTGGTTGAGGTTTTGTCGACCGCTCCAGCGCGTATTTTTGGTCTTGATGCCGGTACGCTGAAGCCGGGGGCCAAAGCCGACCTCGCTATTGTCGACCTGGACGAGCCGTGGATCGTACGCGAGGAAGCCCTGCATTCGCTCTCGAAGAACAGTTGCTTCGAAAATGCGCGTTTTCAAGGTCGCGTCGTCCACACCTTAGTGGCAGGCAAAACCGTTTACTCGGCTTGAAAAACACCGCATAACCCGGAACAATCATTCGAAAATTCCGGGTAGGCGGAATCAAGAAACAATAGGGGACGTTCATGGCCGAACCGGGATTTCTTAGCATGACGCTCATAGGAGCGCTCGTCTTCGGCTATTTTCTTGGCTCTATTCCATTTGGCTTGATTCTGACCCGGCTCGCCGGGCTGGGCGATGTCCGTTCCATTGGATCGGGCAATATCGGCGCGACGAATGTGCTGCGCACCGGCAACAAGAAGCTCGCTGCAGCGACGTTGATTTTTGACATGCTCAAAGGCACGGTCGCCGTTCTAGTCGCTTCGCGTTACGGGCCGGACGCGGCTATCGGTGCAGGCTTCGGTGCTTTTATAGGTCACCTCTTTCCGGTATGGATCGGGTTTAAGGGCGGTAAAGGCGTAGCGACCTATCTCGGCGTCCTGATCGGACTTGCATGGCCCGGTGCACTGGTCTTCGCTGCCGTCTGGATCGTAACAGCCCTTCTGACGCGCTATTCCTCCCTCGCGGCACTTATCGCCAGCATCGTTGTCCCCATCGCGCTTTATTCTCGTGGTTATCCTGCGGTGGCGGTCCTCTTTGCGATCATGACGGTCATCGTTATCATCAAACATAAAGCCAATATTGCGCGCCTCTTAAACGGCACCGAAAGCAAGATCGGAGCCAAGGGATGAAGGAAAGTGCGAATTCGAAAACTGGAATTCGCCTCTCTGATCATCAGCGGCTCAACTGGCTGCGTCTCATCCGAACCGACAATATCGGCCCCGTTACGTTTCGCGATCTGATTTTGTTTTGTGGCTCTGCCTCAAGTGCGATCGAAATGCTACCCGATCTCAACATCAGAGGCGGCAGTGCCCGCCCAATCCGTGTCATGTCCATGGACGACGCGGAGCGCGAGCTTGAAGCTATCCAACGTGCCGGTGCCCGTCTCGTCGGAATGGGCGAGCCAGATTATCCATCGCAGCTTAAAAACTGCGAATCGCCACCACCACTGGTTACAATCAAGGGAAATGCTGCCGCGTTTGGCAAGCCACCGGTTGCCATCGTCGGCTCACGCAACGCTTCGGTGATCGGCGCACGTTTCACTGAACGCTTGGCACACGACCTTGGCGAAGCCGGGTTTGCAGTGATTTCCGGACTGGCCCGCGGTATTGATGCCGCTGCGCACCGCGCAAGCATGAAAACGGGAACCGTTGCGGTACTGGCTGGGGGACTCGATCGTCCCTACCCACCGGAAAATCTGCCCCTTTACCGTGATATACCGGAACAAGGTGGAGCACTCATAAGTGAAATGCCAATGGGAGCCGAACCTCGTTCCCGTGATTTTCCACGCCGCAACCGTATTATTGCAGGCTTGTCGCTGGGATTGATCGTCGTGGAAGCCGCCGAGCGTTCCGGCTCGCTCATCAGTGCGCGCATGGCCGGAGACATGGGGCGCATCGTGTTCGCTGTTCCAGGCTCTCCACTTGATCCTCGTGCACGCGGTACGAATCTGCTTCTAAAACAAGGTGCAACATTGGTGACAGAAGCGAACGACGTTATAGAGGCCCTCCAGCCACTGGCTGGTTCAAGCATATATCGGGCAACCATGCCAATGCAGCCCGATCTGTTATCTCCGCTTATGGACGAACCAGAATCGTTCCAACCGATCGCGACAGAGAAACAACGGGAAATCGTCGTCGATGCGCTTGGACCTGTGCCGACCGATATTGACACACTCGTTCGCCATACAGGTATGGATACTGGAGCTGTTCAGCTCGTTCTATTGGAACTAGATTTGGCCGGTAGGCTGCATCGCTATGCTGGGAATCAGGTGGCTTTGGTTCCTCCAGAATAACCATAATTATGCCTCGGATTCATTATGGAGCACCTCTCGAGCTTCGACGAGAGCCATCTCGATCATATAGACAAGCAACGTATGATTCGTGTTCTTTGCCATTAAACCGAGTTGTTCAAGCATTTGTTCAATATATGTTACCGTCTCGAAGCGAGTCGCGGTTTTCAATTCCTCACCGTCTTCCGTGTCTGGAAAACCCGACGTATCGTCCATACCTATCTCCTCGAGAGATAAACTGATTTCTTCACTTCTTATGCTACTATTGGTTTCACTCAACTTAACAGCAACTTTAAGTTGTATTTCGTGATTTTTGTCGTCCTGCTCTTGACCAAACGCTGCCCGCTGTTCATGTGAAGGCAACGAATTTCACGCGGAGAGGAGGTATTTTATCTCCATTGGGCGCGAATCTGGGCTGCTTTAAATGAACGTCGTCGTTGTCGAATCGCCTGCCAAGGCTAAAACCATCAATAAGTATCTGGGCTCGAACTATAAGGTTCTGGCCTCGTTCGGTCATGTGCGAGACCTGCCAGCCAAGGATGGCTCGGTTCGTCCAGATGAAGATTTTGCGATGTCGTGGGAGGTGGATAGCAATTCCTCCAAGCGTCTCGCTGATATTGTCAAAGCGCTGAAAGACAGCGACGGCATCATTCTCGCCACCGATCCGGATCGCGAAGGTGAAGCTATTTCCTGGCATGTCCTTGAAGTGCTCAACCAGAAAAAGGCGCTCAAGGGCAAGACGGTCAAGCGTGTGGCGTTCAACGCCATCACCAAGAAGGCTGTTCTCGATGCTATCGCCAATCCGCGAGACATTGATGAACCTCTGGTCGATGCCTATCTGGCCCGCCGCGCGCTGGATTATCTCGTCGGTTTCACGCTTTCGCCCGTTCTCTGGCGCAAACTGCCAGGCGCACGTTCGGCTGGTCGTGTTCAATCGGTAGCGCTGCGCCTTGTTGCCGATCGCGAGTCGGAAATCGAGCGATTCATTCGTGAAGAATACTGGAATATCGCAGCCCTTCTGAAGACGCCGCGCAATGACGGTTTTACCGCCCGCCTGACCGCAGTGGATGGCAAGAAGCTCGGCAAGCTCGACATCAAGAATGGCGAGCAGGCAACCGGCATTCGCACCATGCTGGAAGGCGCCAGCTTCAAGGCCATTTCGGTCGAAGCCAAGCCGACCAAGCGCAATCCGGGACCACCTTTCACTACCTCAACCTTACAGCAGGCCGCGTCCGGCCAGCTCGGTTTCTCGGCATCACGCACCATGCAGGTGGCTCAGCGCCTCTATGAAGGCGTGGACATTGGCGGCGAAACTGCCGGTCTCATCACTTATATGCGTACCGACGGGGTGCAAATGGCGCCGGAAGCAATCACTGCCGCGCGTCAGGCAATTGGCGAGACATTCGGCGCGAAATATGTGCCGGAAAAGCCGCGCTATTATTCCAGCAAAGCGAAGAACGCTCAGGAAGCGCACGAAGCCATTCGTCCGACCGAATTTTCGCGTCATCCCAAAGAAGTGCGCCGCTATCTCGATGAGGATCAGGCTCGGCTTTATGAGTTGATCTGGAAGCGCGCCATCGCCAGCCAGATGCAGGCCGCCGATATCGAGCGCACCACGGCTGACATCGAAGCCGTCAACGGCTCGCGCTCGGCAATGCTGCGCGCCAACGGATCCGTAACGAAGTTCGATGGCTTCCTCGCCGCCTATATGGATCATCGCGAGGAAGAGGACGACGACGAGGATAGCGCAAAGCTGCCGGAAATCCGCAGCGGCGAAACGCTTGCACGTGAGAAGATCGATGCCACCCAGCATTCGACCGAACCGCCACCGCGCTATTCGGAAGCTTCGCTCATCAAGAAGATGGAAGAACTTGGCATCGGCCGTCCTTCGACCTATGCCGCGACGCTCGCCACGCTACGCGACCGTGAATATATCACAATCGACAAGCGCAAGCTCATTCCCGAACCCAAGGGCCGTCTGGTCACAGCCTTTCTTGAAAGCTTCTTCAAGCGTTATGTGGAATATGATTTCACGGCAGACCTTGAGGAGAAGCTCGACCTTATTTCCGACGGCAAACTTTCCTGGAAAGATGTGCTGCGCGATTTCTGGCGCGACTTCTCCGGCTCTGTCGATGACATCAAGGAATTGCGCGTCACCAATGTTCTCGATGCCCTGAACGAAGAGCTGGCGCCGCTGGTTTTCCCGGCACGCGAGGACGGCAGTGATCCGCGCTCGTGTCCGACCTGCGGCACAGGCATGCTGTCGTTGAAACTTGGAAAATATGGCGCATTCGTCGGCTGCTCCAACTATCCGGAATGCAAATATACCCGCCAGCTCGGCGGCGACGCCAATGGTGAATCTGCGGCCGCCGACGAACCAAAATCACTCGGCAAGGACCCGTTCACTGGTGAGGAAATCACCGCACGGACCGGTCGTTTCGGTCCCTATGTCCAGCGTGGCGAAGGCAAGGAAGCCAAACGCGCCAGCCTTCCGAAAGGCTGGACTGTCGATGCGCTCGACCATGAGAAAGCCGTTGCGCTTCTGTCTCTGCCACGTGATATCGGGCAGCATCCGGAAACCGGCAAGATGATTTCCGCTGGCATCGGCCGCTACGGTCCCTATGTCAGTCATGACGGCACTTTCGCCAATCTGGAAAACGCCGAGGAAGTTTTCTCGGTCGGCCTCAACCGTGCCGTTTCTGTGCTCGCGGACAAGCAATCCAAGGGCGGTCGTGGGCGGTCTACCCCAGCGGCATTGGCAACGCTCGGCGATCATCCCGAAGGCGGTTCGATCACCGTCCGTGACGGTCGCTATGGGCCTTATGTCAACTGGGGCAAGGTCAACGCCACCTTACCGAAGGGCAAAGACCCTGCAAGTGTCACGCTGGAAGAAGCATTGGCGCTGATTACGGAAAAAGCTGGCTCTTCCAAGAGTAAAAAAGCCCCTGCTCGCAAAGCTTCGGCCAGCGTTGAAAAGAAAAACGCTGCGAAGAAGCCTGCCGCCAAGAAGGCAACAGCAAAAGCCCGGTCGACAGTCAAGTCGAAATCCAAGGCCGAGGCGGTAGAGGAGTAGCAATTGGCACGCCGTTTTCCCAAATCCGATACCGGTCGGTCCGCGCGGACCGAGCGGCGTGCAGCCCAAGCAAAGTCCATCGACGCCAAGAACGATCCCAATGCGTTCCTGCCGACCCGTGAAGAGGTTCTCAAGTATATCGAGGAGAACCCGGACCGGGCAGGCAAGCGTGAACTGGCAAAAGCATTCAACATCAAGGGCGATGCGCGGGTCTATCTAAAAGATCTTCTGCGCGAGCTTTCGGACGAGGGCTTGGTTGAAAAACGCGCCCGCAAACTGTCCCGCCCCGGTGCATTGCCTGCCGTCACTGTGCTTGATATTACTGGGCGCGATGAGGATGGCGGATTGCTCGCTCGTCCGGCAGAATGGGACGAAGCTGGCTATGGCAAGCCGCCTGTTGTCCTGATCCGCCGCACTCGGCTCAACAAAGCCTCTGAAGGCGGGCCGACGGTCGGCGTGGGTGATCGGATTCTGGCAAAAATATTCCGCAATGACGATCACGACGGACCGGATTACACCGCCCGTGTGATGAAGCGTCTCGAACATCGCACGAATGCAGTGCTTGGTGTTGTGCGCAAGCTTGGCAACGGTGAATGGCGACTGGACCCGGTAAACCGAAAGCAGCCGGAAGTGCAGCTCGATCCAGCCCAACTGGAAAATGCCGAAGCTGGCGACCTTGTCGAAGTAGACCTGATTTCATCGCGCCGCCAGGGATTGCCGCGCGGCAAGGTTCGACAAGTGGTCGGATCTATCGACAGTGAAAAAGCCCTGTCGATGATTGCCATTCACGAGCATGAAATTCCGCATGTTTTTCCGACTGAGGCACTTAACGAAGCGGAAGCCGCCCAGCCTGCGACGCTGGAAGGCCGCGAAGACTGGCGCGCCATTCCACTTCTAACCATTGATCCGGCAGATGCCAAGGATCATGACGACGCGGTTTATGCCGAACCGGACAAAGACCCGGAAAATGCAGGCGGTCAAATTGTCATCGTGGCTATTGCCGATGTAGCCGCCTATGTACGCCCTGATTCTGCACTTGACCGTGAAGCACAGAAGCGCGGTAATTCGGTTTATTTTCCGGACCGCGTCGTGCCGATGTTGCCAGAGCGGATTTCGAACAATCTCTGCTCGCTTCGTGAGTTGGAAGATCGCCCGGCCTTGGCCGTCCGTATGGTTTTTGCGGCGGATGGACGCAAGAAATCGCACAAGTTCCATCGCGTCATGATGAAATCGGCGGCGAAGCTTGCTTATTCACAGGCCCAGGCTGCCATTGATGGCGCGCCGGATGATAAGACCGCGCCCATTCTCGACAGCATATTGAAGCCGCTGTGGAACGCCTACGCCGTGCTGAAGCGCGGGCGGGATGTCCGCGAACCGCTGGAACTCGACCTGCCGGAAAAGAAAATCCTGCTCAAACCTGATGGGAAGGTGGATAAGGTTATCGTTCCGGAACGGCTCGATGCGCACAAGCTCATCGAAGAGTTCATGATTCAAGCTAACGTCGCCGCCGCCGAAACGCTGGAAGCGCGCCGCCAGCCTTTGATTTTCCGCATTCATGATGCACCGGCACTTGCCAAGCAGGAAACCCTGCGTGAATTCCTGCGTACGCTTGACTTGAGCCTCGCCAAAGGCGCTGAACTCCAGCCAGCGCAATTCAACCGGATTCTTGAGGCTGTTGAAGGTTCGGACCATCAGGAGCTGGTCAATCAGGTGGTGCTGCGCACGCAGAGCCAGGCGGAATATAGCCCTGATAATATTGGACATTTCGGTCTGCATTTGCACCGTTATGCACATTTCACCTCGCCGATTCGCCGCTACGCTGACCTCATCGTTCACCGCGCCCTGATCAAGGCCCTGAACCTTGGCAGCGATGGCCTGACCACGGATGAGGAAGCGCATCTCGAAGAAATTTCTGCGCTGATCTCCTCGACCGAGCGTCGGGCAATGCTGGCCGAACGCGAAACCGTGGACCGCCTCATCGCGCACTTCCTCGCCGCGCATCTCGGTGATGAATATGAAGGACGTGTTACTGGCGTCACGCGAGCAGGTCTTTTCGTTAACCTTGCGACATATGGCGCGGATGGGCTGGTACCCATTTCAACTTTAGGTCATGAATACTATTTATATGACGAAGCGAACCATGCGATCGCCGGTGAACGGAGCGGTAAAGGCTTCCGGCTGGGCGATACAGTGACGGTTCGTCTTGTAGAAGCGCTCCCCGTCGCGGGTGCGCTTCGTTTTGAGATGGTTTCGGAACCGCATCCTCTGCCAATGTCGACCCGTTCGCACCATAAGGCAAGTCGGACGATGCGTGGGCGAAGGGGTAAACCCGCGGGTATTCCGCGTCAGAAGAGAAGAGGTCGCTGATGAGCACGCTGGAGGCCAATTCCGCGCAAGATGTACAAGTTTTCGGTGGCGAAAGCCCCAAGGCTGCCCACCCGAAACGTCCTTTGGGTGAAGCCTTGTGGCGTGGCTTTCGCGGGCGCTGCCCGCATTGCGGCGAGGGAAAGCTTTTCCGGGCATTCGTAAAGCCGGTAGCGCAATGTTCTGTCTGCGAGGAAGACTACACGGAACAGCGTGCAGACGACCTTCCGGCCTACCTAACCATTTTGATCGTGGGACACGTGGTTGTCGGCGCCTTCATGGGTGTGGAAGCAACAACCAATCTGTCGCTTTGGGCGCATATGGCAATCTGGGGTCCTTTGACTGTGATTTTGTCGTTGCTCCTCTTGCAGCCGATGAAGGGGGCGACCATCGGTCTGCAGTGGGCACTTTACATGCATGGTTTCGGTGGCAAGGGCGAAGGTGAATATGGCGATGTGACCTGAACGTCACTATGACCGCCATGATTCAGTCTCCATCCTCTCCAGCCAAAATTTTGCGGCCACGCGACGCCGCGTCCCTACTGCTTGTCGACAGGGCCGGTAGTAAACCACGCATTCTCATGGGTAAGCGCCACGCAAGCCTTGCTTTCATGCCCGGAAAGTTCGTTTTTCCGGGCGGGCGTGCTGACCCCGTAGATGGTGCTATTGCGGCTTCAGCCGAGCTGAATGACACCGATATTGTCAAACTGCTCGCGGGCATGGGCTCGCGCGCGTCGCTACGTCGCGCCCGTGCACTCGGCCTTTGTGCTATTCGCGAAACCTTTGAAGAGACGGGACTTCGCATCGGGCAAGCAGCTTCGGCACCAGTTTCTTCACCCTCGCATGAGGACTGGTCTGCATTCCTCGACAGCGGCATGGTACCGGCGCTGAATAGTCTGCGTTATTTTGCACGAGCGATAACACCGCCGGACAATGTTCGTCGCTTCGATACCCGTTTTTTTATCGCATTTCGCGATCATATACCGGAACTGGATCAGCAACCGCTCGTTCCCAGTGGTGAACTGGAAGATCTGGACTGGGTTTCCATCGACCACATCAATGAACTTGACGTTGCCCCTATTACGCAGGCGATCCTGAAAGAAGCGCGTGTGCTTTTGGTGGATACCGAAGCCGAACTGCCTGCCACCTTACCGGTGGTACAATATACCAAGCGGCATGGCCGCTTTGTTCGCGAAGTGATCTGAACCCGATGAATAAAGAAATCCAACCCGCCGATCTTGTCCCGCAAGAACCAGGCGGCGGACCGGCACAGGGCCAGATGCACTGGCGCTCGCTTGCTGCAGCAATAGCCACCATCAGCGCAGTTGGTGCGGCAATCGGCCTGGGCATTCCGCTTTTGAGCGTTCTGCTGGAGAGCCGCGGTTACTCGGCGAGTTTGATCGGTGCCAACACTGCCGCTGCGGGTCTGGCTTCCATCGTTGCTGCTCCTCTTGCCGCCCCCATCGCCGCACGACTGGGCGTGGTCAAGGCGATATTTCTCATGCTCCTCATCGGGAGCGCCGCCTTTCTCGGTTTCCACTTCTTTCAACCCCTATGGGCGTGGTTTGCACTGCGCATCGTGCTGCATTTCGCGCTGACAGTGCTCTTCGTTTTGTCAGAATACTGGATCAATGCTTCTGCGCCGCCTGAAAAGCGTGGGCTGGTGCTTGGTATCTACTCCACATCCCTTTCACTAGGCTTTGCGCTGGGGCCATGGCTGTTCTCGAAGATAGGGAGCACCGGCGGCCTGCCCTTCTATGTCGGCTTTGTCATCATCATGATTGCCCTTATACCGGTTGCATTCGCATGGCGTGACAGCCCCGACTTCGAAGAAGGCGAACATGTTCCCTTTCTCCCTTTTATCTTCGCTGTTCCAACAGCAACCATGGCCGTCTTTGTTTTCGGTGCGGTGGAGACTGGAGGCTTTGCCCTCTTTCCTGTTTTTGGCGCGCGCATCGGTTATCCCGAGGCAGATGCAGCCCTGCTGCTTACGATGATCGGCCTCGGCAATGTGCTGATGCAGATTCCATTGGGCATTGTCAGCGACCGCATTTCAGATCGCCGCAAACTTTTGCTCTTCTGCGCCACGACTGGCCTGATCGGCATGATCGCCCTTCCCTACCTCATGCAACATTGGTACCTGATGGCGGCCGTTTTGTTCCTGTGGGGTGGCGTGGTAGCAGGTCTCTATACGATCGGCCTTGCGCATCTCGGATCGGAACTGACTGGCCGTGAGCTTGCATCCGCCAATGCCGCCTTTGTGTTCTGCTATGCCATTGGCATGCTTGCCGGACCACAAGCCGTCGGCGTCGGTATGGATATGCTGGGACCAAAAGGATTCCCGATGACTCTCGGTGTGTTTTTTGCTGCATATGCACTCTTTGCAGCAGGAAGACTGCTTTTGCGGAAGAAGCGGGCTTGACTTTTCGCCACCAATACGTAGTGTCGCGCCAAATTTCCGCTGCCGGATGAGATTACCGGAATCGCTGGAGGTTTCCATCCATTGAGCATGATCCCGAGAGTTGGGAACCGGTTTTCGGCAAGATCATGCTCCAGCAAAGATACAGAGCAGGTAATTCGATATGGCCAAGGCTACGACGATCAAGATCAAGCTTTTGTCGACCGCTGACACCGGCTTCTTCTACGTAACGAAGAAGAACAGCCGCACGATGACGGAAAAGATGACAAAGACCAAATACGACCCGATTGCGCGCAAGCACGTCGATTTCAAGGAAACGAAGATCAAGTAATTCGCTTCCGGTCGTCATCGACAAGACGATTGAAATAAAAAGCCGTCTCGAAAGAGACGGCTTTTTTGCTTTCCATCCCGCGCTTGATTTTAGGCGGCAGAGGAGACGATGCGGTTACGACCACCTTTCTTTGCCTGATAAAGCGCTGCATCTGTCCTCGAGAAAAGAGCGTCGGCGCTGTCTCCCATCAACCTCAGTCCAGCGACCCCCATGCTGATGGTCAAATTAACCTTGTGCTTGCCGTTGGCGACAATAAAGGACGTGTCCGACACAGCGATGCGGATTCGCTCTGCGACAGCCTTCGCGGCTTCCACATCACTGTCCGGCAGAACTACGACGAATTCCTCTCCGCCGTAGCGACACATGAGATCCATCCCGCGGATATTCTTGCGCAGACGCGCCGCAAACTCACGAAGGACATCGTCACCGGCATCATGTCCATATTGATCATTGATCCGTTTGAAGTGATCGAAGTCGAGCATAATGACTGACAATGGACGCTCACGCCCAATGGCGCGTGTCAGCAGGACAGGCATGTGCGTATCAAGATAACGGCGGTTGTGCAGCCCTGTAAGACTATCCGTTACCGCCATAGTGATTGTGCGATTGAGGCTTTGCCGCAAAAGATCATTGTAGCACTTCCGCTTGATCTGGGTTCGCAAGCGGGCAAACAGCTCCAGCTTCTCAAGCGGGCGCATCAGATAGTCATTTACGCCAAGCTCCAGCGCACGCACCACAAGTGCCCCCTCATCTTCCCGAACAACGAGAATGATCGGCACCAGCCTTGTACGCTCAATGGTCCGCAACTGCGAGCATAGACGAAGCGGATCGTAATAAGTGAAATTGGCTGAAACGACGATGCTGTCGTAATCCGTATCTATCGCCCGGATCAAAGCCGTATTGGCATCGCTGGCCACATCGACACGATAGGTCTCCCCAAAAACGAGACGCAATCGTGCAGCAGCCAGTTCATCCTCATCAACGATGAGAATACGCGCTACCTCGTCCTCATCGGCATAATTACCGCCCATCTTGCTTGCCAGCAGCGTTTCCACCTCGGCATCGGCAATTGTACCGGTCCGTTGGAACAGCTCGTCAGAAACCAGTTTCAGCCGTGCCAGGCTCTTCACACGCGACATAAGCTGAAGATCACTGACAGGCTTGGACAGAAAGTCATCGGCGCCGGCTTCGAGACCACGAATCTTGTCCTCGGAACCATCGAGCGAAGTGACCATCACAACCGGAATATTGGATGTGCGTGGATCGTCCTTTAGACGACGGCACACTTCAAAACCGTCCATATCCGGCATTAATATGTCGAGGAGCACGACATCAATCTGCCCGCCCAGGCAAATTTCTATGGCCTCGGGTCCATTATAAGCCGTAACAACCTCATAATATTCAGATAGCAGCCGTGCCTCGAGGAGCTTTACATTGGAATCCACATCGTCAACGACGAGAATTCGTGCAGTCATGATGCCCCTCGCCCTATTTTCCGCTAAGCGTCGCCCAGATAGGATTTAATTGTTTCTATGAAGCGCGGAACCGATATCGGCTTGGATATATAGGCTTCACAGCCTCCCTGCCGAATGCGTTCCTCGTCGCCCTTCATTGCAAACGCCGTTACGGCAATAACCGGAATATGCCGTAATTCGTCGTCATCCTTCAGCCATTTGGTAACTTCCAGCCCCGACACTTCGGGTAGCTGTATGTCCATAAGAATCAGGTCAGGTCGATGTTCTCGTGCAAGATCCAGCGCCTCAAGCCCGTTTCTCGTCCTGATGGTCTCATATCCGCTGGCTTCGATAAGATCGCGAAACAACTTCATATTCAGTTCGTTGTCTTCGACGATCATTACACTTTTCGGCATCGAAAATTCCTTGGTCTTATTCCCTGTAGCAACCCGGCATTTGCTCGATTTTCTTATCTGCCAGAATGTCCCCACTTTTTAGACTGCGAATAGTTTAACCTCATTTCATTGATGAAAGGCAAATAATTCCGTTGTTCCTCGACAAGTCGACCGGTACACATTCGGCGAAACCAAGGGAAAAGCGGAGAAACCACATGAAAGCGCCGATGGGCCAAGCGGATGCCCAAGCAATCGCTATTGAAGCGTTAGGGTGGCTGGCGCAGGATAAGGACCTGCTGCCTCGCTTTCTCGCACTGACAGGCATAGAGGCCACGTCGATTCGACAAGCAGCGCTAGAGCCCGGCTTTCTTGCCGGTGTATTACAGTTTTTTCTGGCCCATGAGCCGACATTGCTTCGCTACTGCGAAGACGCAGGCCGTGATCCGGCAACAATCGAGAAAGCTCTGACGTACCTGCCTGGAGGGGTAAACCAGCACCTTTAGCTCAATGTCCCAATCGATATACTAAAAAGCCCGGCTTGCCGGGCTTTTTATAGACTATTCAGCGGCAGGATTTGCCGTAGCGGCCTCAGCTTCATCTGAAACCGACAACACGTTCAGCTCGTGCTGCTTGCCATCGCGTGCACTCCAGGAAATTGACTGGCCGGGAGCAAGGCCGATCAACGCAGTTCCGATAGGCGTGAGAATCGAAATTTTGCCTTGTGCGATATCTGCCTCGCCTGGATAAACCAGCGTCACCCGGCGCTCTTGTCCATCATTGGAACGAAACTCCACGGTAGAGCCCATGTGAATCACGTTCTGCGGCAAACGCTTCGCGGGCACCACTTTCGCACGATCGAGTTCGACCATCAGTTCCTCGGCAATCTCCTCGAGACGTTCGGAAACATTGGTGGCCAGCCCCATCAGGCGTTCATAGTCGACTTCGCTGACGACGATATTGGGCTTCTTGCGATTCTTTCCGCTCATGGCGAGTGCTCACTGCTGTTGAAAGGTAATAAGTCTCCGTGCTGTCTTTCGGCACGAAGCTGTTCAGATTGATTTTGGTGAAAGCGCTTATTTGAAATCCGCTGTCGAACAGGCGGCGTACCGTCCCCCGGAGTTCCCCTGCGCTAGGCAGAACTCGAGGGTAGCTATCCCGTGATCGGATAAACCCGATGAAGTATGGATGCAAAACGGTTGTTCATGATGCTAAACTTGGTGATATTCCCGGCAATGTCAAGTGTAAGACCAGCCAGCATCATTTATCCCGGTGGCGCCCCGGCCTTTCGATGCTATAAAAGGATGTTCCTTTTATGTTCATCAGACGGTTCGTCCTCATGGCTGATACCACTGCCCCCAACAATCCGGAAAAAGGTGTATGCCGCGATTGTCTTTCGCCGCAGAAATCGGACGCGATCAGGCGATGCCATGCATGTGGCAGTCCCCGCCTTCTACGCCACAAAGAGCTTTATAAGCTCACCTTGGCGCATATTGATTGCGACGCATTTTACGCCTCGGTTGAAAAACGGGACAATCCGGAACTGCGAGACAAACCGCTCATCATTGGCGGCGGGAAGCGCGGCGTCGTGTCGACCGCCTGCTATCTTGCTCGCATTCACGGCGTACGATCAGCAATGCCTATGTTCAAGGCGCTGGAAGCGTGTCGTGACGCAGTCGTCGTCAAGCCGAACATGGAAAAATATGTCCGCGTCGGTCGCGAAATCCGACAGATGATGCGTGACCTGACACCGCTCGTGGAGCCTCTGTCCATTGATGAAGCTTTTCTGGACCTGAGTGGTACAGAGCGCCTGCATAAGGCGCCGCCTGCTATTGTTCTCGCCCGCTTTGCCAAACGAGTAGAGGATGAAATCGGTATTTCCGCTTCGATTGGGCTATCTTACTGTAAGTTTTTAGCCAAAGTTGCGTCCGACATCGAAAAACCGCGGGGGTTCTCTGTCATCGGCGAGGTGGAAGCACTGACATTTCTGCGGGACCGATCTGTCAGCACAATCTGGGGTGTCGGCAAGGCCTTTGCAGCCAAGTTGGAAAGCGACGGAATTCGGTCTATTGGCCAGCTACAGACGATGCAGGAAGGGACGCTCATGAAGGCCTATGGTACGATGGGACAGCGTCTTTATCGTTTGTCCCGAGGCCAGGATAGCCGCAAAGTTGAGCCGGACCATGACATGAAAAGCGTTTCAGCCGAGACGACCTTCAACAACGACCTGTCAGAGGCCTGCGATCTCATTCCGGTTCTTCGCGCGCTTGCTGAAAAGGTCTCGCGGCGGCTGAAAGCAGGAGAAATAGCCGGTCGCACCGTCGTCCTGAAGCTGAAAACGCAAGATTTCAAATCGCGCACGCGCAATCGTCAGCTTGCCGATCCGACCCAGCTAGCTGACAGAATCTTCCGCCACGGATTACAGCTTCTTGAAAAGGAACTGGACGGGACACGATTTCGGCTGCTTGGAATTGGGGTTAGCGAGATTTCTTCAAGTGACCGGGCCGACCCACCTGACCTTGTTGACACACAGGCAACCAAACGCGCCGTTGCCGAAAACGCTGTTGACCGGTTGCGAAACAAATTTGGGTCAAGTGTTGTCGAAACAGGCTATACTTTTTCCAAGGGTAATCTTGCGCGCCCGCAAATGCCGCCTGACCGAGACGAACAGCCTTGAGTTTTCTAGGGCGAATAAACCTTTGTAGAAAATTTCGACATTTGCCTCTAACCGCTTGACGAGACCAGTCTGTATCAATATTGGAACGGACCAAGGCACTGCCAACTGATTTGGTAGCGGCTTTACGGAAGGCCTCGTGGCGGAGTGGTTACGCAGAGGACTGCAAATCCTTGCACCCCGGTTCGATTCCGGGCGAGGCCTCCAAATTTTCACCAAATAAAATCAATGAGTTATAGGAATTTGCGTCGATACTGACATGGTTAGCCATGTTGCATCCTACTACAAATTGATTCCCATAAATTACAAAGGGTTACAAAAAAGTCGGGTGAATCCATGCGACATGGAACACAACATGCTTGACTCTATTCATTACCGTGAACATAATAAGAACACCTGTACACCGCCCGATAACATTACAGGCATGCTTGGTGGCGTGTGTGCGTCTGCTTCGCTGGAGCAGAACAATGAATGCGGTTGCCCCTATTACTTCTTGTCGTGAATAGCGCACTCGTCTTTCGACCATACGCCGCCTGCACTACGGTGCGGTCGATCTTTCGTTGGTCAGCCTCGGTTGCTGCCAACAATACAACACATACCGAATTTCAGTAGGGCTGAGCTTCGAAAAAGAACGCGTCATTTGCGACCGCGTTGCTGTTCAACGCACTTTTTTGCATCCTGTCCCGGGGCACATTTATCCTGTTCAGGCCTTGGAAGCCGGTCCTGTTTCTGTGATCCAGACTCTTGAGGAACGTAAACACTATCTGGGTCGGAAGGCGGCTGCCCGGGTGCAGGTGGCGGATTGCCAGGCACTTCGGGTTCTTGTGTGCCTGATTGCGTTGGCATCCCCGATTCCTGTGCGAAAGTCATGCTCGAGGAGAACAATAGTAGCGTCATCACAATTGCTGCTCGTTTCATTTCCCTACTCCGACAGTTGGACTGATAAAAGAGTCAACTGAATTCAGAGCCAAAATGTTCCTTACGCTGCATTTCAGAAAAACCCACGTAACCTCTGTTGGGTTTCTTAGAAGCCCCGGGGGAACTCCGAGGTCTTTTCACATTTTGTCAAATCCTTGGAATAGCCCCCTGAGCGGCGGCGACGCTGGAATACAGCAGAGAAGCTTGCGATCGTCTACGAGGCGGACGTGCAGGTCAGACTGGTCGTCCGTCGTCATGGCATTGCGCCTAACCAACTGTTCGCGTGGCGCAAACTTGCGTCACAGGGTGCCTTGGTCGCAACGGCAGCCGAAGAGGAGATTGTCCCGGCCTCGGAATAGCGGGCACTTCAGGCTCAGATTAAAGAATTGCATCGTCTTCTGGGCAAGAAGACGATGGAGGAGGAAATTCTCAAGGAAGCTCTCGAAATCGCCAACGACCCAAAAAAACGCATGCTGCACTCAGTCTCGCTGCCGAAGGACGTTTTGCGATGAAAACGGTCTGCGAGACTTTAGGGGGTGTTCGGTCGAATATCGCGGTACCTGCCACAGGCTCCCTTTCCAAAGCCCGAGAGCGACCTCCGCTTCCCGATGATGATCTGATTGCTCAGCTCAGGGCGGTCATTGCGGAAATGTCGACCTATGGCTATCAACGCGTTTATGCTGTTCTACGGCGCAAAGCCCCTGAACGAGGTCGCTCGTGGCCGAATGCCAAGCGGGTTTATCGCGTGATGAAGAAGCACGGTCTGCTTCTTCAGCGCTACACCGGAACCGCATTCATTTCTTCCCTCTGGGATAGACGAAATGAGTGCTCACACACCTGTTTCGATTCTCTCAACAGTCGATTTGAGCGCCGGTCTGATTGAATTAGATCGGCGCTCTAATTGTTTGTTTTAACGCGAATCTTATCCGAAAACCGTTTCGCACTTTTCGGTACGCGCTTCAAGCCACGCGGTCTTCCGAAACAAAAATGACCGGAAGCTCAACACGCATCAGACATGGTCCTACTGCGTCATCTTCGTGATAAAAACTTGCAGCATCCAGCAATCTCATCAACGCGCCATTAGATGATCACTTCCCACAAAAGCTACTGGCAATTTGGTCGATCTGCTATTCGCGATCGCCTGCGCCGTCGTAACCTTATTGGAAAATGCTGCCCCAACTATCGGATCAACTGAACAAGCACGTGGGCACAAACCGCTATCACAAAAACAACGGCAAAGCCGGATTCGAGACGAAAATACCAAGGCATTGCCATTCTCCAATCATGGTTAACAGATAGCTAACCAACGCACGAAGAACGATTTGGTTCAACATGGACGGGAGGAATCGATATGCACACGACATAAGGAACTATTATGAAAGAAACACTTCCGACGGACTTGGCCCAGCGTTAGCGAGCAAATATGTGGCGTGATTTCAATAGCCTCGGGAGCGTCGCGGTTTACCGCCTATGTGAGTAGCCCCAAAACCCGTTCATTTCGTTCGATCGTCACAGGACTCAGATAGCCGGAAGCATTAATCCCGCTAAAAACATCGACAGACGGACAGTTCTCGTTCTTCAAGGTGGAGGCGTTGTGTTTCCTCTGCGTACCGTGTTGTGTACTGTCGAAAACTTCAAGTGTTCAAAACATTGGAAAATAAGCAGCTTCAAAATTGAAGTGGCTCCCCGGGCCGGATTCGAACCAGCGACCAACCGGTTAACAGCCGGTTGCTCTACCACTGAGCTACCGGGGAACAGGTGCTCGTTGCGTCAGCGATGTGGCGTATAGCAAAAGGATTTCACGTTTGCAAAGGGCTAAATCCACTTTTTTTCATCTTTTTGCATTATCTCCTCGAAACCCTATATTCTCTGGGACGTTTTCCTCCTGTGAATGGCAACATACCAGCCTAAGAGATCCGCCTGTGAGTGACCAATACACCGAAACACCCCCCAAAAAAACCATTGTGATTCTCGGACGACGAATCCCAATACCGCAATCGGTCATGATGCGCCGTATGCTTGGCGGCACACTCGTAGTCGGTGGCTCGCTCGGCTTTCTACCGATTCTCGGCTTCTGGATGATCCCACTCGGACTTATCGTCCTTTCTCATGACTCACATCGCGTCCGCCGCTGGCGCCGCAAAAGCGAGCTTCACATCTGGCGCAAATGGCTGAAGCGCAAATCAACAGACACTTAAAGCTGAATACGATTTTTTTAAGCGGCACTATGTTGCCATCATTCGAGCCCCGTGAAAGCTAGGTAGGTTTTTGGAAAGAAGCCTTCCCTAAACCTCTATCTACGCAACTCTCCAGGAGTTGCGTGTCGATATTTCCGTAAAGCGGTCGTTAGATGACTTTGGCTGGAAAAATTTAAATGGCGCGCAATCTCGCTTATTGTCATAGATGTTTTTCTGAGGCACCGCTCAGCCTCATCAAGTCTTAATCCCATCAGATACTGGTGTGGTGTCTGCCCAAAACTAATTCTAAAACATGTCGAAAAATGCCCTGCTGAGATTCCCAGCAACTCAGCCATGTCAGGAACTGAAAGAGGCTTGTGAAAATTCTGGTCGAGATATGCTTCGATTTGGTGAGACGCTATCGCGCTAAGCCCGCCCTTGCTATCAATTAAAGCCCTATCATTTAACAGGCTGAGAGCTATCGTGTGGCTCAGAACCAAGCCGAGAGCATTCAAGTAAGACTCACCTTGCCCACTCCGCTGGCAGATTTCCTCCCAGATCATATGACATATTGGCAGACACTCTTTGCATGAGAACTTTATAGCACTCCTGAATCCGTTGTTCTCCCCAAATAGTGAACTCTCAAAAAGTGCGTCCTGCGCGAGTTGCTCATCAAATTGCCCGATAACAATTTCGGCTCGCTCAGGCCAATAGATTGATAAATCCGTAGAAGCTGGAATGATGAAGACAGTTCCGGCTGAACAACTCGATTTTTCACCTGTCCACACAGAAGAATACCATCTTAGATTGTAAACTTGTTCCCTGAGAATGATGAAAGTCGTACCGTTTCCGTGATAGCTGACCGGTCCGATCTGCGTCGTGGCGCAAGTTAAACCACATTTAGTTCCGGGCACCTCCGCTTCCTCATTCGCCCTCCTCTCAGCGCTCTCATCCGATGAAATAACCGATGGCAAATCAATTGCTAAGCTCATATCGACCTCGTTCATTCAATCTGAGAACAGGGAATACAAACCCCAGTCTATACCAAGACCGCATGACCTTCCCTGTCGCTCCCCCATCACAGACAACACACCTCAGCGACGTATTCACTTCTGTATATACACTTTATACGTGTAGTTGCATTTTGCAATCGGAATTTTGAGCGCCAGAACCATTTCACCCTTCTTGCAAATGATTTGCAAAAAGACTTGCCCTTAGATGATTAATCATTTATGCAATTGCAAACTATTGGCAACAAGGATTTGGATATGCTGCGTCGTATTAAACGATCAATAGCTCTCGGTCTGATGGGTGGATTCCTTCTCTGGACGAGCACCAGCGGTGCGTTTGCCGAAAAATTCAAGGCCGTGACTACGTTCACCGTTATTGCCGATATTGCCCAGAATATTGCGGGCGATGCCGCAACTGTTGAATCGATTACGAAGCCAGGCGCAGAGATTCACAACTATCAACCAACGCCCGGAGATCTGATCAAAGCGCAAGACGCAGAGTTGATTCTCTGGAACGGTCTTGGACTGGAGCTATGGTTCGAGAAATTCTTCTCGCGGCTCAAGAATGTTCCGAGTGTGGTCGTCTCTGACGGTGTTGAACCGATCGACATCAGCGAGGGGCCTTATGGCGGCAAACCAAATCCGCACGCCTGGATGTCGCCAAGTGTGGCCTTGATCTATGTCGACAATATCCGGGATGCTTTTGTCAAAAACGATCCCTCGAACGCGGACATCTACATAGCAAACGCAGAAGCTTATAAGGCGAAGATTAAAGCTACAGTCGATCCTATCCGAAATGAATTGGCGACCATCCCAGAGGACAAGCGCTGGCTCGTTTCAAGTGAAGGCGCATTTTCATATCTCGCACGCGACTTCGGCTTGAAAGAGCTTTACCTTTGGCCGATCAATGCAGATCAGCAAGGCACCCCTCAGCAGGTGCGCAAGGTGATTGACGCAGTGCGCGAAAACGACATTACAGCTATCTTTTCCGAAAGCACTGTATCTCCTGCCCCGGCCGAGCAAGTAGCACGCGAAACCGGGGCGAAGTATGCGGGTGTTCTCTATGTCGATTCACTTTCGGAGCCAGACGGGCCCGTGCCGACATATATTGACCTCCTTAAAATCACCTCCAGCACGATCGCTGAAGGACTCAAATAATGAATGCTCCCATAGACCTTCACGAAGACACTCCTGCCGCAATGGATAAAAGCGCAGTCGTCGGTATCAATGTGAAAGATGCAACCGTCACATACCGAAACGGCCATACGGCTTTGCATAATGCAAGCTTCACTACCCCAACCGGCACAATTACAGCACTTGTCGGCATCAACGGATCCGGCAAGTCGACCCTGTTCAAAGCGATCATGGGGTTTGTGAAGCTCGCCAAGGGTGAAATATCTATTCTTGGAATGCCGGTTGGAGCCGCATTGAAGAAAAACTTCGTAGCTTATGTCCCGCAAAGTGAGGACGTTGACTGGAATTTTCCGGTTCTCGTCGAAGATGTCGTCATGATGGGTCGCTACGGCCATATGGGCATGATGCGCATTCCACGTCGCGCAGATCGGGAAGCCGTAGAAAAAGCACTTGCTCGCGTGAACATGATCGAATTTCGCCAACGGCAGATCGGGGAGCTTTCGGGTGGGCAAAAGAAACGCGTATTTCTGGCCCGAGCCCTCGCACAAGATGGACGAGTGATCCTTCTGGACGAACCATTTACTGGAGTCGACGTCAAAACAGAAGAAGCAATTGTCACCCTTCTTCGCAGCCTCCGGGATGAAGGGTGTATCATGCTGGTTTCGACGCACAATCTAGGCAGTGTTCCCGAGTTCTGCGACCGAACGGTCTTGCTGAAACGAACAGTGCTTGGTTACGGGCCGACGGCTGAAGTGTTCACACAGACCAACCTCGAAAAAACATTCGGTGGTGTACTGCGCCACCTCGTGCTTGGTGAGACTGACCGCTCAGGACGAGCTGTAGTAGGCGTTATAACAGACGATGAACGACCGTTCGTTGTATACGAGAATGATGGCTCCTCTGCCTCAGAAGGGAGCCGGAAACAATGACCGTGCTGCTTGAACCATTCAGTTACAATTATATGCTGAATGCCATGTGGGTCTCGGCATTGGTTGGCGGCGTCTGCGCCTTCCTGTCAGTCTATCTCATGCTGAAAGGATGGTCGCTCATCGGCGATGCTCTTTCCCATTCCATCGTGCCGGGTGTCGCAGGCGCCTATATGCTCGGTCTGCCCTTCTCTATCGGTGCATTCTTTTCAGGAGGTCTTGCCGCAGCGGCGATGCTCTTTCTCAACCAGCGTACGAAGCTGAAGGAAGACGCGATCATCGGCCTGATCTTCTCGTCATTCTTCGGGCTCGGCTTGTTTATGATCTCGCTCAAGCCGACGGCTGTCAGCATTCAAACCATCGTTCTCGGCAATATCCTTGCCATCACGCCAGAAGACACCCTGCAACTGGCGATTATCGGTTTCGTTTCCCTGTCGCTGCTCCTTTTGAAGTGGAAAGACTTGATGGTGGTGTTCTTCGATGAAAATCATGCGCGTTCGATCGGTCACAAACCCAACCTCTTGAAGATCATGTTTTTCACGCTTTTGTCGGCATCCACAGTCGCCGCCATGCAAACAGTCGGTGCGTTTCTCGTCATCTGTATGGTGGTCACACCAGGCGCTACCGCTTATCTGCTAACCGATCGCTTTTCTCGCTTGCTCTGTATTGCCGTTGCCATCGGATCCATTACGAGCTTCGTCGGTGCCTATGTAAGCTACTTTCTGGATGGTGCGACTGGAGGCATTATCGTTGTTCTCCAAACGCTGGTGTTCCTCGGCGTATTTGTCCTTGCTCCGAAACATGGCCTTCTGGCAGCACGTCGCAAAGCTGCGATAGCCCTCAAGGAGAGTCCACAATGACCATTCTTGAAATGTTGGCCTCCCCTTTTCAGTTCGAGTTTATGCGACATGCGCTTGCCATTTCAGTGCTCATCGCCGTCCCGACAGCGTTGTTGTCGTGCTTTCTGGTTCTCAAAGGCTGGTCACTGATGGGCGATGCGATCAGCCATGCCGTCTTTCCGGGTGTAGTTATTGCCTATATTATTGGGATACCTTTTGGCATCGGCGCCTTTGTAGCGGGCATGGCTTGTGCTCTTGCAACCGGCTATCTCACTGAGAACAGCCGTATCAAGCAGGATACGGTGATGGGCATCGTATTCTCGGGTATGTTCGGCCTAGGCCTCGTCCTCTACGTTTCGATCCGCTCGACAGTGCATCTCGATCATATCCTGTTTGGCGACATGCTCGGCATAACACTACACGACCTGATCGAAACGGCAGTTATCGCTGCGCTGACCGCTGGCGTTCTTGTCGTCAAATGGCGCGACTTCCTGCTGCATGCTTTCGACCCGGCACAAGCCAGAGCCGTCGGCCTTCCGGTTCGTCTTCTGCACTACGGCTTGCTCTGCCTGATATCGCTGACAATTGTTGGTGTTCTGAAAGCAGTAGGCATCATTCTGGCCATCGCCATGTTGATCGCTCCTGGTGCGATTGCCTTTCTGCTTACGCGCAAATTCAGCGCCATGATGGTGCTCGCTGTGGTGATTGCGGTCATCGCATCTTTCTTTGGTGTCTATCTATCGTTCTTCATCGACAGCGCCCCGGCGCCAACGATCGTCCTGCTGATGACCGCGATGTTCCTTGCTGCGTTCATCCACTCCTCTTGGCGAAATGCAAAATTCGAAGAGCGCGCAGAAGAAGTATGACCCGACATCGATAACAAGCCTGGGCATGTACTCTCCGCAGAGCCTGCTTGCGTGCGACGTGGACAGCCTTGCAAAGCTATCCACGTCTTCGGCTATGCGTCATACATCTGTTATAAAATCTCGCTAAATAGCATCTAGATGACGTTCCATAATGGAATTCAGAACGGTTTTCCGCGCAATTTCACTTTTGCGGCTTGTCGAGGTGGCTTAAAGATGCTTCAATCCAATTTGCACGGCTGTGCAGAAAAAATAAAACCAGCCGGCGATCCTGGGGAGGAGGCGCTCATGCCAGCGTTTTTGGAGGTGGCGGACGCATGCGTTCGTTATGGGAGCAATGAAGTTCTCAAAGGCGTGAATTTGTCAGTCAAGAAGGGCGAATTCGTTGCGCTTCTCGGCTCGTCCGGCTGCGGGAAGACAACCCTGCTGCGTGCGATCGCAGGCTTTAACATGCCATCCGATGGCGCGATCCGGGTAGACGGGAAAGACGTCACAAAACTCCCTCCGGATAAACGCGGCATGGCTCTTGTCTTCCAGTCCTACGCGCTCTGGCCGCATATGACTGTCGCGCAGAACATGGGCTACGGGTTGCGTATTCGCGGCGCAGCAAAAGAAACGATCAAGCACAAGGTCGAAGAAGTTGCTCGCCTGCTGGGCCTCGACGCCTTGCTGGAGCGCAAACCCTCCGCCCTTTCAGGCGGACAGCGTCAGCGCGTCGCTCTCGGTCGAGCCCTCGCTATTCAGCCCGACATTTTGTTGCTTGATGAGCCGCTTTCCAATCTCGATGCGCGCATCAGACTAACGGTTCGCCATGAGATCAGCGCTTTGCAGCGCCGCCTCGGCATTACGGCAGTCCACGTGACGCACGACCGAGAAGAAGCCATGGTTATGGCCGACCGCATCGTCATCCTCAATAACGGCGAAATCGCACAGGCTGGCGCGCCAGAAGAGGTCTACAACCATCCTGTTTCGGATTTTGTAGCGGCATTTATGGGTGCCGAAAATCTGATCGAAGTGCCGATCCAGATCAAGGCCGATCGCATAGAGATCGCAGCGGGAGCCAACAACAAGGCCAGTAGCATTTCTGCGGGCCGTCGCAACCTTTCAGACGGCCTGGCATCCGCACGCTTCCGCAGTGAAGCAGCCCGCCTCACCGAGCCAGGGGCGAACCAGTCCGCCCAAGCCTCCGAGCTAATCCTCAACGGAACAGTCGAACAGACCAGTTATCCCGGGGGCCTATGGCGACACATGATCCGCATTGGTGATCGTCACATCATGGTCGATGCTCAGGAAAGCCATCGACCTGGAGCGAATGTTGAAATCCATATACCCGAACACACCCTGTTTCTGTTCGACAAATAGTTCGCCAACAGGCGATTTTCGCCAGCGGCACGTACGATGTACCTTGAAATGAAGGAGATTATGGATCGGCGAAATAAGCGTTCGCGTCACATTTTATTGTGCACAGCCGTGCACATCGATCCCATTCTCTATCGTGCCCAATACGGGGAAAGCCCGTTTCGAAGTTCTTTCTACGGACAGTTCCATGCCCGTAGATACCTCCGTTCCCGATAGCCACCACAGGATGCGCTGCATCTGTATTCAACATAAGACCGGAAATCCCGGTTTCAGACAGGAGTCCTTTTCATGAGAACTATCCTGAACGCGGCGATGGCGATAGGCCTCACCGTCGCACCAGCCGCTGCCGATGACCTTACCGTCCTTACGGCAGGTGATCAGAATATGGTCGACTATATCAATCAGTATCTTGGACCTTTGTTCGAGAAGGAAAACCCAGGAACGACAGTTCGCGTCGTCGGAACAGGCCCTGGCGATGCGGGCTCGCAAAAAATTCTCGAACGTTTCGAAGCCCAATCCAAGGCCGGGGTCGAAAAATGGGATACCGACGTTGCTGTAGTCCACGAGAAATTTGCCGGACCAATGGTAACGGCCAAGTTCCTCGAAAACTACCGCGGCAAGATCGATAGTGGCAAGCTGGTCACACGCGATAATGCAAAAATGGCACTCGGCACGGACGTTGACGGTTATGTCATACCGATGTTCAACAGCCAGACAGCACTTGCATACAATCCAGCCCTCGTCGCCAATCCGCCGAAGAGCTACGACGAGCTCGTCACATGGGCCAAAGAAAACCCGAAGCAGTTCGGTTATAATGGCATCAAAGGTGGTGCGTCGGGCGTGAGTTTCGTCATGGGTTGGATCTATGCTTATGGCGGCGATGCAGACAAGCTGATGAAAGGTCCATTCGAAGAAGGCGAAGCGAAGAACTGGGACAAGGCATTTGCCTCGCTCAAGGACTTTACAAAAAATGCCACACTCACCCCAGGAAATGCCGGCACACTCGACATGCTGAGCCGGGGCGAGATTGCGATGGGACCGGTCTGGGTCGACATGTTCTATTCATGGAAGGCGAATGGTCAGCTTCCGCCAGAAATGAAACTTGTCCTGCCCGCTCCCGGCATGCCCGGCCAGCCGATGCACTATGTGATCCCAGAAAAGAGTGCACATAAGGAACTCGCCGAAAAATTCGTTGCTTTGGCGACAAGCCCGAAAGTGCAAGCCGAAGGTATCGTGAAGCGATTCAACTGGTATCCGGGCATCGATGCCGACCATGTCAAGGCAGAGCTGGATAACGACACCTGGAACAAGCTTTTCACCGATATTTCGCCGGATGACCTTGCGAAATATGGCAAGCCTTTCCCAATCGCACCTTATAATACGGCGATTCTGGAAGCTTACGAGCGTCAGGTTGGCAATTAAGCCCGACAAACCTGCCTTCTATCAGAGCGTTTCGGCGAACCTGGTTCTATTCTGAACGCTCCGATGTTGATGCCGGATACGCAACTAAAGCACCATTAACGCGCATTCGAAAAATGTGAAACGGTTTTCGGATGCGCGTCTAAGTGAGCTGTTAGAGCGCCGATTTGAATCGATCAGATCGCAACGCTTTTGAGCATGCTCGGCGCGTCCCCATTTTTCATGAGGTTTCGAATGTCGCATCGACTGACAGGGATCCTTCTTGTCGCGCCAGCAATGGCGATCGTCTTGTTGCTGTTTATCGTACCGCTTTTCGGAGCGATCACCGGAGCATTCTATGTCTCGGGCGAATGGGGAACCGGCAACTTCACCAAAGCATTCGAGCTTTATTCCAGCGATATTCTTTTCACTTTCGTGATCGTCACACTGTCGTCTCTGCTGATTGCGTTGTTTTCCGTCGCTATCGGCGGTTACCTGACGCTCGGCTCGAACCCGCGCGCCATCACAATTCTGCGCTGGCTGTATCGGTGGCCGCTTTTCATACCCTTCATCGTCGTCGGCCAGATACTCCGTACCTTCCTTGCCAAGAACGGGTTGATGAACAGCCTACTCATCGAAACCGGGCTCCTCACACCGCTGCAGGCCATGAGCTTTCTAGACTGGCGGGGCATCGTGATCGCGTTCGTCTGGAAACAAACCCCTTTTGTCACGCTGCTACTGGCTGGTGCTATGGCGTCCATTGATCGCAGCACTATTGAATCCGCCCGCAATCTGGGTGCAGGACGGCTGCGCATCCTCATCGAGATCGTTCTCCCCCAAGTCCGCCAGACGTTGCTCGTTGGACTGATACTGAGCTTTGTCACCATGATGTCCGTTTTGTCCGTGCCTTTGATGATTAACGCTCAGTCACCGACGATGATTACTGCAAACATGGCATTCCGCATCAACACTTATGGCGATTATGGCGTCGCAAACGCGCTGGGTACCATTTCTCTGCTCATGACCAGCCTCGTCGCCTGGATTTACCTCCGCCAGACCATGAAGGAACACGGCCAATGAGCAACATCATTGATTGGCGCTGGATACCGCGTGGCATACTGCTTGGCCTGCTCGCCTTTGCGATTTTCGGGCCGCTTGCCAACCTGCTTCTGTGGGCCGTGGCTGAGCGCTGGTATTTTCCGCACACACTGCCGCTTCAGTATGGATTTTCGTTCTGGGCGAATGTCTTTTCCCCTCGGGGCAATGCGCTTTCATCACTTGCCACCAGCGTCGTTATCGCAGGACTGACCGTGGTCGTCTCGCTCGGCCTTGCCATTCCCGCCGGTTATGCTCTCGCACGATTAAAACTGCCATTTCGTGGGCTGATCCTGTTAACGCTCCTGATACCGCAGGCGTTTCCGAACCTGCCCGTTTACGTGAACATCGCCCAAATGTTCTATTCGTTTGGCCTGAATGGCACGATCACTGGTGTCGTTCTGGTGCATGTCACCCATGGTCTGGTCTATGCTGTGTGGATCGCCACGGCAGCGTTCTCGGCTATTGATCGCGAGCTTGAAGAAGCGGCCCGTTCAATGGGCGCATCAGCACTCAAGACATTTTTCGACATCACCCTGCCGATAGCTGCACCCGGTTTGCTTGCAAGCGCCATCTTCGTCTTTCTCGAGTCGCTCGACGAGTTCACTGGCACCTATTTCGTTGGCGCTCCGGATATTTCCACCTTGCCGTTGCTACTTTATACAGCGAGTTCCGGTGGCAATTATCAAATCGCGTCGATCAGCGCATTGATATTGCTGGTGCCGTCAATTGCCTTCATGTTCGTGGTCGAGCGCTTCCTCAGAGCCGATGTCCTTTCAAAAGTAGGGCGATGAAATGCCAGATAAAGAAATACAGCGTGAACCGGACATCGCGGACAACCAGCCACGGTTCATCAGTGCGCATGAAGTCGCGCTTGAGGCAGGTGTGTCTCGTTCCGCGGTGTCTCGCACCTTTACGCCGGGCGCGAGTGTCTCGCCCGCGACACGTGAGAAAGTGCTGAAAGCCGCAGAAAAGCTTGGCTATCAGGTCAACGACTTGGCGCGTGGTCTTCTAGCAAATCGCAGCCGCATCGTCGGAATGATTGCCGCAGACCCGGACAGCCCGTTTCGCGCTCGCCAGATAGCAGCACTTTCCCGTCGGCTTGCCGCACGCGGCAGTGTGCCTGTATTGATCCCGACCGGTCAGCACGGCGAGAACCTCTCCGCCGCCCACGAAACGCTGCTGCGTTATCGCGCCGAAGCGACGGTGGTTCTTTCCGGTATGCCCTCATCGTCATTTGTCGAACTGGCACAACGAAATGGCCAGACCCTCATTCTCGTTGGGCGCACCGAAAATGGAGCCGACCACATCCACATCAACAATCGACTTGCCGCCGAAACGGCTGTCGATATTTTTGCCGCACGTGGCATGAAAAAGCTCGGCCTGATAACGTCGAATGTCGGCAGCCTCAATCTCGTTGAACGTGAGGAAGCCTTTATCGCCAAGGGCAAGAGCCTCGGATTAAGCATCAGTGTTCAACGCGGTGAACTCACCGATTATGATGGCGGCTATGGAGCCGCCTCCCTGCTTCTTGGTGAAAGAGAGCAAGTGGAAGGCGTTTTCTGCGTCAACGATCTTATGGCCTTCGGTCTGATGGACTGCGCACGTGACGTCTTCAACCTTTCCATTCCCGAGGATATTTCAGTCATCGGCTTCGACAATGTCACTGAAGCACGCTGGGGCGCCTATCGCCTGACAACATTCGATCAAAACGCAGAACGTCTTTCTGCCGAGATCATCCGGCTGCTGGATGACCGGCAAACAACCCCGAACGCACCACCGCAAACTCTCGTACTCGAATTGCCGCTCATTCTGCGCAACAGTGTCAGACCACTAAAAGCCGAACGCGGCATTCGGGGGAAGCCAGACCAATGAGTTTCCATTCCATCTGGTTACGTCCCTCACGCGACGACCTCAAATTTCTTGAATCCATCGTTACAGAGCTGGCTGGCCGCTTTGCCTCGCCTAAATTTGAACCGCATGCGACACTCGTGCCCGATATGAAACGCTCGGCAGACGAACTGCTGCCGCTTGTGCTGAGCCTCGCGGTCGGTCGCAAGCCGCTCGACGTCCAGATTGAAAATGTAACGGGAACCGAGGCTTATTTCCGCTCTTTCTATGCCGCACTACAGAAAACACCTGCACTCATGGCGCTGAAACAGGATTCACGGGGCATATCAGGAGAGGCCGATTCCTCAACCTTTCTCCCGCATGTTTCGCTTGCCTATGGCGTCGCTGAGAACGCTTTGCGTGAAATGGAGATGTTACGCCTGGCACGATCGCTCACTGGTCGCAGACTTTGCTTCGACCGAATGGTGATCGTCAGTTCCTCAAGCGAGACGCCAATCGAACAATGGATTGTCAAACATGAAATCTATCTAGCCGGATAGAAAAGCCCACCATTGGCGGGCTTCTATCATGCCCGTTCATTGACTTAAAGCGGACGTGGATACTGTCTGTAGACCTTCTCAATATCGCTCAGAACATCATCGGAAAGCTCGACCTGATGGGCTGCGATATCGGTCTTCAACTGGTCGACAGTCGTCGCACCAATGATGGCCGAAGTCATAAACGGGCGCGTCAACGTAAAGGCAATAGCCATCTGGGCGATATCGAGACCATGCTTCTTTGCAACCTCGATATAAGCGCGAACTGCCGGTTCGGAATGAACATTGTTCCTCCAGATACCGCCTTCGGAAATGGCCGCGCGTGAGCCGGCCGGCATTTTGCCTCCCAGATATTTCCCAGTCAGCACACCGGCAGCAAGCGTCGAATAGGCAAGCAGCCCCACATCTTCACAAATTGCCAGCTCTGCCATGTCAAAATCGAACTGGCGCTGCAACAGACTATATTCGTTCTGGATCGAGGCTATCCGCGGCAGGTCATGCTGCTCAGCCAGGCGAAGCCACTGCATGGTTCCCCAGGCTGTCTCATTGGAAAGACCAATATGTCGGATCTTGCCATCCTCAACCATGTCTCCGAGACCCAGCAGAACGTCATGCATCTGTTGGGTTTCTGCTGTTCCGTCCGTCTTGGACGGATCGAAGCTCCAGCTTTGGCCAAAATGATAGTGCGCACGCATGGGCCAATGGACCTGATAGAGGTCTATATAGTCCGTCTGAAGCCGCTTCAGGCTATTTTCCACCGCCTCGCGAACGCTGGCTCGGCTTGGCCGGGCACCGTCTCGAATCCACTTCTGCCTGCCACCGCCGGCGATCTTACTTGCCAGTACGACCTTGTCACGTTTCCCGGATTTTTTAAGCCAGCTACCAATATAAGCCTCTGTTTTGCCGTAACTTTCCGGGCTCATTGGAATGGCATATCCCTCGGCCGTATCGATGAAGTTGATACCGGCATCAAGGGCGACGTCGAGCTGCTCATGAGCGTCGGACTCGGTATTTTGTACGCCCCAAGTCATGGTACCGAGGCAAATTTCAGTAACAGTAAGGCCTGTACGGCCTAAAGGCTTCATTTTCACGAGAATTTTCCGGATCAATTGTTCGCGACTGCGCGATATGAGAGTGGGACCAATTGATAGCCCCGCTCTATCGCAACTGACAAGCCTGTCACGAAATTTTTAGATCAAATTAAAGAAATCGTTCTACCGAATAAGGCTTCGGATCAACAAAAGTCTCTTCTCCGACAAGCATTTCGGCGAGCAACCGTCCTGTTGCAGGTCCAAGCGTCAAGCCGTGATGCGCATGGCCGAAATTGAACCACAACCCCTTGTGCCTTGGCGCGGCACCAATGACCGGGCGCATATCAGGCAGGCAGGGACGTAGCCCAAGCCAAGGCGTCGTTTCGACAGCGTCGCCCAATTGGGGCACAAGCTGGCGCGCGATTTTCTCGTCTTTCTTAAGCTGTATATAATTGGCGGGTGCATCGGGCGAGGCGAATTCGATGCCTGTCGATAGACGCACGCCCTGTACCATCGGGGCGAGAACATAGCCAGCTTCTTCATCCACCACCGTATGACCAAGCCGCGAACCGTCCTTCATAGCAAAATGAAGGTGATGGCCGCGCTTGATGCCGAGCGGGATTGGATAGCCAAACTTTCGGAAAATAAGACCGGATTGCGGACCCAGTGCGACGACAACGTCGCGCGCATGGATAGCGCCCTCTCCCGTTGTCATCACTTGCCAGCCGTTCTCATTCGGCGCCAAGCTCGCAGCATCGCCGTGAACGAAGATGCCGCCATTTTCGGTAAACAAATCAGCATAGGCTTTGACCAAACCACCCGGATTCACGACGGTCTTGGGGTCGAGCCAGTGAATTCCGCCCGCCACATCGCCGAGTGATGTCTCACGCTGGCGCAATGCTGCTGCATCCAAGATGTCATAAGACAGTTTGAAGCGTTGCAGATCAGGTAACCGGCGCACTGCTGCATCGAATGCCGAAGACGTCCGGAACACTTCGATCCATCCCTGCGACCGGATTAATCTCTCACTGCCTGACTGGCCCACCAGGGCATCATGCTCACGGACGCTCGCTTCGATCAATGGCAGCATGGCATTCGTAGCAATTTTCAACCGTTCCGGCGACGATTCCCGCCAGTACTGAAACAGCCAGCTCGCCATCTTCGGTATGTAGAGTGGGTTATAACGAACGTCAGAACGACGGTTCATGCCGTAACGCACAAGTGTCCAAAGGCCTTGCGGGAAGGAGTATGGAATTACACTCGACCGCTCGATCAGACCCGCATTTCCGAAACTGGTGCCATTGCCCGGCTCGTTCTTGTCAATCAAACAGACCGAACGACCTCGCGCCTGCAGATGCAGCGCCGTGGATACACCGATAATACCCGCGCCCAGAACGATGACATCTTGTTGCTGAATCGGCATTTCCGGCATCCACAAAATTAAAGAAACAAACGCGTCGATTGTAGCCGGCGCGTTGTTGCTTACAGCAAAGGGCTGTGTCTTTTACAAGCAATCAGTAGATGTCGAAGTCGAAATATTTCTTCACAATGGTAGCGTAGGTCCCGTCTTCGCGAATTTTCTTGATTGCAGCGTTGAATTGTTCACGCAGATCGTCATCACCCTGACGCAGCGCAATTCCGGTATCGGTCTGCGTCCCAGGAATATCGCCAATGAGCTTGCAGCAATCGGCACCGTCACCCTTGATCCAGTCGGAGATCGGGAACTTATCGGAAACAACTGCATCAAGTCGCCCATTTTTCAGGTCGGCATTGGCTTCGTCGGCAGTCGGATAAAGCTTAACGTCAGCACCAGCCTTGCCGTAGACGTCTTCCGCGTAGTTGCCCTGCGTCGTCGAGCCTTGAGCACCAACTGATTTGCCCTTGAAGGCTGCAGCATCCAACGATGCGATCGGGCTGTCCTTCGGCACGGCAACGGAAAGCGGTGTGGAGTAATACTTGTCGGTGAAGGCGACTTCCTTCTTGCGCTCTTCCGTAATGCTCATTGAAGCGATGACCGCATCGAACTTGTTCGATTTCAGACCGGGGATCATCCCGTCCCAATCATTAGCAACAATGGTGCACTTCGCTTCCATCGCCTTGCACAGAGCATTGGCTATTTCGACATCAAGCCCCTGCAACGAACCGTCGGCGGCCACGAAGTTGAAAGGTGGGTACGCACCTTCGGTTGCAATGCGGATTTCCTTCCATTCTTTAGCCTGTGCCGGCAAGGCCGCGATTACGGTTGCAACACTCGCAAATAGGATGGCTTTCAACATAACTATTCCCCTTACTGCTTTGTTATCGTTGTAATTGGCAGGGTATCCCCTGCGAATGGCAGCGCCCCGTTTTTCATGCGCTCACCAAGACTGAAGCACCGGACGCCCTCCGCTGCAAGCAGGATTTGAAGGCATCCGGTGCAAATTTTGTCACATCAATAGATGTCAAAATCGAAATACTTCTTGCGGATCGTTTCGTAGGTGCCGTCGTCACGGATCTTCTTGATAGCGGCGTTGAACTGTTCACGCAGGTCATCGTCACCCTTGCGTAGGGCTACAGCGATCTTGGTTTCAGAACCTGGAATGTCGCCGAGGAACTTGCAGCAGTTCGCGCCCTGCTTCTTGAGCCAATCGGCGGCAAGAAACTTGTCGGCGGCAATTGCGTCTAGACGGCCACTTTCAAGATCGGCGTTAGCTTCGTCGGCAGTCGGATAGAGCTTCACATCTGCTCCCGCTTTGCCATAAACGTCGTCGGCATAGTTGCCCTGAGTGGTGCCAGCCTGCGCACCAACCGTCTTTCCATCAAATGCCGATGGATCGAGCGAAGTGATATCCGTATCCTTCGGTACGACAATCGCAAGCGGGGTCGTGTAATAGCGTTCAGTGAAGGCGATCTGCTTTTCACGCTCTTCGGTAATGGCCATCGAAGCAATAACCGCATCGAATTTATTGGCCTGCAGACCTGGGATCATACCATCCCAATCATTGGCAACGATCGTGCATTTGGCTTCCATGGCTTCGCAAAGCGCGTTCGCGATATCAAGATCGAAACCTTCAAGCTTGCCGTCTGGAGACATATAGTTGAATGGAGGATAAGCACCTTCGCTGGCGATGCGGATTTCTTTCCATTCCTTTGCCTGAACCGGCAAAGCGAGGAAGACAGAGGCCAAACCGGCCAGCAAAACTGATTTCAACATAACTTTCCTACTTCTTCAAAGCGCACCCCGAAACGTGCGAAACGGTTTTCGGATACGATGCGCGGACAGACACAGATCAGGCGGGCGGAAATATCCATCCGCCGATTTGGATCGGGCAATGCGCTTAAATCCGATCCCGTTCAATAGCAATTTTTGCAGGACTGACTTACCAAATGCCAAAACGCAAAAAAGGTCTGTTGCGAACAAGCGCAACAGACCCTGCATTCATGCGGCAGAAGCTATCAGGCAACCATACGTGCGCAATGGTCTTCCTGTGCATAAGCCTTGCCAAAGCGATTTGCGAGAAACGCTTCCAGCGTGATGTCTTCCTGGCGGATAAAGCCCTGCTGCGGAAGATCACCCTTGGCAAGCATGTCAAGCACAGCGCAAATAGCCGAAGCCGTCGTGATCTGAATACCCGAGCGAACGATCTTGCCAACCTGAGCAGCATAAACCTTGTTCGCGTAGGTTTCCTGAACCAGACGGCCATTCTTGGTGCCGGAAACTGTCACGAAAATCACGACAACATCCTGAAGGGTCGTTGGCAGGGCATTTTCAAAAATGTCCTTGAGCACTTCACGACGATGGCGCAGGCCAAGATCATTGAGAAGCGCCTTCATCAGCGCAACGTGCCCCGGATAACGGATGGTGCGATAGTTGAGCGTGCGAACCTTGCCTTCGAGCGTTTCGCAGAGCGTGCCGAGACCACCAGAGGTGTTGAAGGCTTCATAGGTGACGCCATCAAGCGAAAATTCTTCACGCTCTTCGAGAGCAGGAACTTCAGTCAGTTCACCGTTAACGATGGCTTCGCACGGCTCAATGTACTCGTTGATGACGCCATCGGTGCTCCAGGTCAGATTGTAGTTCAGAGCATTCGAAGGGTACTGCGGCAGGGCGCCAACGCGCATACGAACGTTGTCGAGTTTATCGAAGCGCTTCGCCAGATCATAGGCAACGATAGAGATGAAGCCGGGGGCAAGGCCACACTGTGGAATGAAGGCCGTCTTGGCTTCCTTCGCAAGCTCCTTGACACGGCGGGTGCTTGCCACGTCTTCAGTGAGGTCCAGATAGTGAACGCCCGCCTTCGCTGCAGCTTCGGCAATACGGGTCGTCAGATGAAATGGAGCTGCGCTGAGTACGGCGAACTTGCCAGTAAGAGCGGCTTCAAGAGCCTTGGCATCTTCAATAGCTAGTGCCTGCGTCTTGACTTCTGCACCGGACTCCAGAGCATCGAGCTGTTCCTGAGAGCGATCGACAACGGTGACGGCATACTCGCCTGTGGAAGCGAGAAGATCGGCAATGGTGGCGCCGATTTTGCCTGCGCCGACAACAACGATCTCTTTCATGTGTTTTCCCCTTGGAATGCAAATCGGATATGCAAGAATCGCATAGTTCCATGCAAAAAGAAGCATACAAACCGACGATATGACGTTGTTTATTTGCACATATTAACGTATTTAATATGCATTATGACGACAGAAGCCGACCTCACACTCATCGCCCTCCTCCGTGAAAATGCCCGCGCCTCTACGGCGGACCTTGCGAGGCGCCTCGGCGTCTCTCGCACCACAGTCCAAAGCCGGATCGAAAAGCTGGAAAAACGTGGAGTTATTGAAGGTTATACGGTGCGAATCGCTCCGGAATTCGAGCGCGATCTGGTTCGCGCTCATGTGCTGGTGACAGCATTACCCAAACTTGCTCCGAAAGTCGAAACGGCACTGCGTGGCATGATGGCCGTCCGTTCGCTTCATTCTGTCAGCGGTCACTTCGATATGATCGTCGTTGTCGAAGCTCCGTCCATACAAGAGCTCGACGCCGTTCTGGATCGCATAGGTGCGCTGGAAGGTGTCGAGCGTACGATGTCATCCATCATCCTTTCGACGCGGATTGATCGCTAAAACGACTTCGGATAAAAAGAGCTGCATCAAGTGGCGGCGGTTCCCACTCCGCTCACGTGCTTTCGACGAAAGAACATGGCTGCAAGGCCTAAAAGTACCGTGCCTGCAATGAACAGAAATGCTGCGGAAGCTATAGCCGGGCTAATATTCTCTCGGATTGTCGAAAACATCTGACGCGCCAAGGTGCGCTGATTTGGACCAGCAACAAACAGTGTCAGCACAACCTCGTCCAGCGAAGTAGCAAAAGCAAGCACAGCACCGGAAGCTATGCCCGGCATGGCAAGCGGAAGAGTAATTTTTCGAAACACTGTCAAAGGTGATGCGCCCAGGCTCTCGGCTGCAAGTTCGACACGCCTGTCAATACCAGCCAGCGCCCCGGTAACACTCACGAGAACAAAGGGTATCGAAATCACGGTATGAGCAACGATCACGCCAAGATAGGAATTCGCTATACCAAGTCGCACGAATAACAACTGCATCCCTACGCCCATGACGACAGCGGGAACGACCATGGGCAACAGGAACAGAGTTTTAATGGGGCCGGAAAGAAACAAGGTCCTGCTGCGCAAGCCCAGTGCGGCCATGGTTCCCAGCACAGTCGCCAAAATCGTCGTTCCTGAACCGATAATCAGGCTGTTAACGATTGCGCGCCGCCAGACGTCGGCCGTAGCAAGTTCTTCAAACCAGCGTACCGACCAGCCGGGCACCGGATAGGTCAGGAATACGCTGGATGTAAAAGCAAGCGGAAGGATGGCGAACAGCGGCGCGATCAAAAAAACCACCGCTGCGATACCGAACATGATTTTCGCAATGCGCCCCATGCTTACGCCCTCCCCTGTTCGTCAGCGGTAAGCCGTCCGTACACAGCGTAGAGTATAAGACAGGCAACCAGCAACACGAGTCCGAGTGCGCCAGCCATACCCCAGTTGGCTGAACCGGTCGCATAATAGGCGATGATCGAGCTTATCATCTGATCGCTCGGTCCACCAATCAATGCCGGGGTGATGTAATAGCCAATAGCGCTCATGAACACGAGCAGCATTCCGGACAGGATGCCGCGCATGCTCAATGGCAGCAATACACGCAGAAAAGCCCTCCACGGTGGCGCACCGAGTGATGCAGCCGCTGGCATCAGATTGCTTGGGATCGATACAAGCACACTATAGATCGGAAGCACCATGAACGGCAAAAGCACATGCGTCATGGCTATCACCACACCTGCCCTGTTGAAAATCAATGGGAAAGGCGAATCCGTAATGCCGAGCCAGATCAATGCATCATTGATAAGACCCTTGTCCTGCAGAAGGATGAACCAGGCAGCGGTTCGCACCAGCAACGATGTCCATAACGGCAGCAGAACGGCAGCAAAAAGTACATTTCTGACCCAACCCGTAGACGATGTAAGCAAGACAGCATAGGGGTAACCGATCACCGCACAGGCCAGCGTCACCAGCGCAGCGATCCAGAATGTACGCAGCATTATTGCCCGGTTGGCCGATGTGCCAGGCGCCATAGAAACAATCTCGCCAGACGTATCGCGTTCCATGTCAACGGCTGCAAGCAGGTTGCGATCAGTTGTTGGAGAAAGCGCATTTGCAATCGCCTGCCAGAATTCCGGTCGGCTCCATCGCTTGTCGATCGTTTCCAGGTCAGGAACAGGATCGCCCTTCTCTATGGCCGACAGCGTTTTGCTCATCAAGGTTCGAAAGCCTGATTGAGCGCTGTTCAAACGGCGAACCATGTCTCCTACAGCCTGCTGATCGGTGGAGGACTTGAGATCCGTCACCAGAGCCTGCTTCATATCCGGTGACGGCCCCGATCGCCCGTCCCACAGGCTCACAGCCTCGGCTGTTTGAGGAAGAACGCGCAAAACCGCCGTATCGGACACAGCCTGTTTCATCATCACCCCGAGAGGCCACAGGAAAAATAAGGCTATGAAAACAAGTAAAGGCGCGATCAGGAGCATCGCTCGGACAGTTTTGCCGGACAGAACCGTCATGTTGCGATAGTCCAGCAATCAGCGGCGTTGAACCCTGCAACTACATCCGTTCCAGGCGTCCATTCACGCGCTTTCCTGTCAAGGCGTACGATGAAATCATGGGCGCGGCCATCAAGCTGGATACGGAGATGATCTCCCTGATAGACATTGTCAATCACGCGAGTTCTGAGAAGATTGTCTGAATTGCCCTCGCTACCCAGCTCAATACGCTCGGGCCGGATGGACAGGAGAACTTTCTGTCCCATCACAAGCGTTCCCTTTGATGACGCGGTTAGCGTGCCGCCATTGCTCAAACGAATAAAAGCGCTGGTGCCTTCAAGCCGCTCGATTGTCCCTTCAGTGAGATTGGTTTCACCAATGAACTCGGCGACAAACCTCGTGTGCGGCTCGTCGTAAATCGTGCGCGGTGTGCCTATCTGTTCGATTTTTCCTTTGTTGAAAACAGCAATCCTGTCAGACATGGTCAGGGCTTCGCTTTGGTCATGGGTGACGAAAACAATCGTCAATCCCAACCGGCTATGCAGCGCACGGATGTCGAGTTGCATCTGTTCGCGCAATTGTTTGTCAAGCGCGCCGAGCGGCTCATCCATCAAGACCACTCCCGGTTCGAAAACCAGTGCTCGAGCAAGCGCAACACGCTGTTGCTGCCCGCCGGAGAGCTGGGACGGCTTGCGTTCGCGCATCGTGGAAAGCTGCACCATATCAAGCACTTTATCCACCAGTTTGCCGATCTCCGCCTTCCCAAGGCCGCGCATTTGCAACGGAAAGGCGACATTCTCGCCAACTGTCATATGGGGGAAAAGCGCATAGTTCTGAAAAACCACCCCCATATTACGCTTGTAGGAAGGAACCGTGTTGATTGCTTTGCCATCGACGTGAATTGTTCCACTGCTCGGACTTTCGAACCCAGCAAGCATCATCAGAAGCGTCGTCTTGCCAGAACCAGAAGGCCCAAGCAGGCTCACGAATTCACCTCGATCTATATCGAGGTTCAAATCATCTATAACTTTGAAATCACCATAGGATTTGCTGATATTCTCGAAGCGGATGCGGCAGTCCGTCAATGAATCACTCCATCTTCCGGAAAACAGGAAAGCCTCGTCCGAGTTTGCACGGACGAGGCTATGATTGTGGATTATTGCGCCAACCAGGCGTTGAAACGCTTCGTCAACTCTTCGGAATTATCGATCCAGAAATCGACGTTAAGCGGAAGGGCATCTTTCAGATTGGCTTCAGCCGTCGGAAGATCGGATGCGAACTCAGCAGGCACCTTGCTTGCAGCCTCCTTGTTCGGCAGGCCATAGGCGACATACTTGGGCAATTTCACTTGATTATCGGGCTCGCTAGCAAAAGCAATGAAATCCAATCCCGCATCTTTGTTCTCCGCATCCTTCAGGATCACCCAACTGTCGACAGCATAAATGCTGCCCGGCCAGACCACCTTGAAATTCTTGCCTTCGCTCCTGTTTATGCCAGTGATACGTCCATTGTAGGCCGAGGCCATCACCACTTCATCTGAGGCCAGCAATTGCAGCGGCTGCGCTCCTGCTTCCCACCAGACGATGTTCGGTTTCAGTTCATCAAGTTTCTTGAATGCGCGATCCACACCTTCCGGGGTTGAGAGCACATCATAGACTTCGTCCTTACTCACCCCGTCAGCCAGGAGCGCGAACTCAAGCGTATACTTGGCACCCTTACGTAAGGAACGCTTGCCCGGAATTTTTTTCACATCCCAGAAGTCTGCCCAAGACTGAGGGCCTTCTTTCAGCTTATCTGCGTTATAGGCGATTGCTGTCGACCATACGATCGCACCTACACCGCAATCATTGACTGCGCTGTCGAGGAATTTGTCCTTGCCTCCAACTTTGTCCCAATCAATCTTCTCGTAAAGGCCGTCCGCACAGCCGAGGGCGAGCTCTTCGGCCTCCACCTGCACGACATCCCAATTAGGCGATCCTGCCTTTACTTTAGCCTGAACGACGCCATAGCCGCCGTCCCAGGATTCATCCAGCAAGGGCTTGCCGGTCTTCTCGGAAAAAGGCTTGAAGTAGATTTCACGCTGGGCGTCCTGATAATTACCACCCCAGGAAACGACCGTCAGGTCACGGGCAGCAGCGGAGCCAGTATAAAGCGCGGTTGCGAGGAGTCCACCCATCAGGGCAAGGCGAGCCATTTTCATCGACATGTTCCCCATTTTGGTTCGACGGGTTGTTCCCGCCGTTGTTGTAATGAGGTCATGCTAACTTGATCGGTAGGCGCGGGCAATATTGTAGTCGCCCAAGAATACAAAAGTCGTATCTGCTCTGTCAGAAACAACAAATCCGGGCGCAAAAGTGCTCGGATTTGTCATTTATTCAGACTCAAACGCGCTCTAGCGCGATTGCAATGCCCTGCCCGACGCCGATGCACATCGTTGCGAGAGCATATTTGCCACCGTTGAGCGAGAGTTCGAGCGCCGCCGTGCCTGCAATGCGTGCACCAGACATGCCGAGCGGGTGTCCGAGCGCAATCGCTCCACCGTTCGGGTTGATGCGCTTGTCATCGTCGGCAATTCCCAGATCGCGCAAAACTGCCAGTCCTTGCGAGGCAAACGCTTCATTCAGTTCGATCACATCGAATGCATCGGGTGCAATGCCGATGCGTGCAGAAAGCTTCTTTGTTGCCGGGGCCGGGCCGATGCCCATGATGCGTGGAGGAACACCTGCGGTGGCTCCGCCCATGATACGGGCAATTGGCGTGAGACCGTATTTCTTGATGGAGGCTTCAGACGCGATGATGAGTGCTGCTGCTCCATCATTGACACCGGAAGCATTGCCAGCCGTCACAGTACCACTCTCGCGGAAGGGCGTACCCAGCTTCGCCAGTGCTTCCAAGCTCGTAGCGCGAGGGTGTTCGTCTTGTTCGACAATCAAGGGATCACCCCTGCGCTGCGGGATCGTAACCGGAGCGATTTCCTTCGCAAGGCGTCCATTGGCCTGTGCAGCAGCCGCCTTCTCCTGGCTGCGAAGTGCAAATGCGTCCTGATCTTGCCGTGAGACATGGAAATCTTCGGCGACGTTTTCACCCGTCTCCGGCATGGAATCAACGCCGTACTGCCTTTTCATCAAAGGATTGATGAACCGCCAGCCGATTGTCGTATCGAAAATTTCCGCCTTGCGTGAAAATGCACTATCGGCCTTCGGCATAACGAAGGGAGCACGGCTCATGCTTTCCACACCACCCGCTATAAGCAATTCTGCCTCGCCCGCCCTGATAGCGCGTGCGGCAGTTATGACTGCATCCATCCCGGAACCGCAGAGACGGTTGATCGTCGTTCCTGATATCCCAACAGGCAATCCAGCCAAAAGCAGTGACATGCGCGCAACATCGCGGTTGTCTTCCCCCGCCTGATTGGCCGAGCCGAAGATAACGTCATCGACTCCTTCCCAGTCGACGGAGCTGTTACGTTCCATAAGTGCTTTCAATGGAATAGCACCAAGATCGTCCGCACGGATTGATGAAAGCGCGCCGCCGAAACGACCGATGGGAGTGCGGATATAGTCGCAGATATAGGCTTCATTCATGGTATGGCCTCACAGTTCGGGGACGATGAGATCGGCAACCGGGCCGTCAATATGAAGCTCCGCACCAGTCATGGCCTGAAGGTCTTCCAGCGTCATCGCCGCCAGTTTTTCACGCAAAACGAAACGGCCCTTGTCAATGTCGATCACGGCATGGCTGGTATAGATGCGAGTGATACATGCGACGCCTGTCAGTGGAAAAGTGCACTTTTCGACCAGTTTCGGCTCGCCTTTCTTGGTCATATGCTCGGTGATGACAACCACTTGCTTCGCGCCGTGCACAAGGTCCATCGCACCGCCGACTGCTGGCACTCCTTTAGCCCCAACTCGCCAATTAGCGAGATCACCATTCTGGGCAACCTGATAGGCACCGAGAATTGCAATGTCGAGATGTCCACCGCGCACCATTGCGAAACTATCGGCATGATGGAAGAATGCTGCTCCGGGCTTCAGCGTAACTGCCTTTTTACCTGCATTGATCAGATCCCAGTCTTCCTCACCAACCGGAGGTGCGTCGCCGAAATCCAGAATGCCGTTTTCTGTATGGAAAATTGCTTCGCGCCCTTCCGGCTGATAGCGGGCGACCATTTCGGGAAAACCAATTCCAAGATTTACGTAAGCGCCGTCCTGAATATCCTGTGCAGCACGCCATGCGATCTGGGCATTGGACAGTTTAATGTCCTCGTGAGGATCGATCATCATACGTAAGCCACTCCCGCCCGAATAAGTTCTTCTTCCTGCTGCGGATTTGCAACTTCGACGACATTATCGACGAAGATACCCGGCGTGATGATGTCTTCCGGTTCTATGTCGCCGAGCGGAACAATTTCTGAGACCTGCACAATCGTCTTGGCCGCCGCCATACACATAAGCGGATTGAAATTGCGCGCGGCCATGCGATAGGTCAGATTGCCGTGAGTATCACCAAAATGCGCTTTGATGAGCGCGAAATCGGCTTTCAACCAGCGTTCCTGCACGTAAGATCGTCCATCGAATTCGGCTATGATCTTGCCTTCGGCAAGCTCGGTGCCGTAGGCCGTCGGCGTATAGAAAGCCGGAATACCGGCACCGCCCGCACGGATACGCTCTGCCAACGTTCCCTGCGGCACAAGTTCAAGGTCGATTTCACCGGCAATGTATCTATCGGTGAATGCGCGTGGATCGGAAGATCGAGGAAATGAACAAATCATTTTCCTGACCATCCCTGCATCGATCATGGCCGCAATACCGATGCGTCCATTGCCTGCATTGTTATTGATGACCGTCAGGTTCTTTGGGCCTTTGTCGATCAGAGCATGAACGAGTTCGATTGGCGCGCCGGAGCCACCAAATCCACCAATCATGACGGTTGCACCCTCACCTATTCCGTCAACGGCCTCCGCCAGACTTCCGACTGTCTTGTCCATCTCACCTCCATACCGGAAAGCTCCAGCTCCTGCCCAAGCGTTTCCGGTCTCAATGGTGCTGGAGTTAGCCACTCGATCGATATTGGGTCAAACTGTTTGTGCGGTATTTGACATTTGTTCATATATCGCACAAAACTGCATTGTACAGTGAGGAGAATCTCATGCGTGAAACAGATTTCATTGGAGGCTTTGCCAAAGGCCTGAGGGTCATTGAAGCATTCGGTGAAGACCAGCCACGTCTTTCAATAGCTGACGTTTCAAAGATCACGGGCCTTGATCGCGCGACGGCACGACGATGCCTGCTGACACTCGCCGAACTCGGCTATGCCGAATATGATGGGAAGTTTTTTATGCTCCTACCCAGAATCCTACGGCTTGGACATGCATACCTCTCTTCGACACCATTGCCCACGATCATCCAGCCGCATCTGGATCGGCTCGCCGATATAGTCGGCGAGAGTGCGTCGGCATCTGTTCTTGATGGAACGGAAATTGTTTACATCGCACGCGCCTCGCAAATGCGCGTGATGTCCATCAATCTGATGGCTGGCAGCAGGCTTCCGGCATACTGTGCTTCAATGGGCCGTGTACTTCTGGCCTGGCTCCACGAACACGAAGCACAGGCTCTTCTCGAACGCACTGAACGACAAAAATTGACGCCGTTTACGAAAACGGAAATTGGCCTGGTGATGACTGAGCTGTCTCTTATTCGCGGACAGGGTTATGCAATCAACGATCAGGAACTGGAGCTTGGATTACGCTCCATCGCTGTTCCTGTCTTTAATCATCGCGGCACCATTGTCGCAGCGCTCAACATCGGGGCCCCGGCGGCCCATGTTGAAACAAGCGATCTTGTCAGGCGCTTCCTACCTGTCATGCTGCAGATCCAATCAGAATTGCGCAGTCTGCTGAGATGAACTGCCGAGAATGAAAAATCCAATCTAACTCTGCGGCGGTGAATCCAGAGTAGCCAGACGCTGGCGTTCCCTCAAACGGTAAGATCGCGGCGTCTCCCCTGTCATTTTTAGAAAGAAACGTGAGAAATAAGCAGGATCCGAGAAACCAAGACTGTAAGCTATATGCTGAACAGACGACGGCATAGCTATCAAATCACGCTTGGCTACATCGACCAGCTTGTTTGCAAGCATATGTTGTGTGGTCATCCCTGTTAGCAGTTTGACAGTCCGATTGAGATGCGTCGATGAAACCCCAAGTAATTTCGCATAGAACGATACAGGCTTGTGTTCGCGGTAATAACGGTCAATCAGCTCCAGAAATCGTTCGATACGGGGGGAGCCATACGCCTGCCGCACGTCCTGAATCGCCGGTTCGCAATCAAAAAGCTGCCTTAGAATATAAACAAAAAATACTTTAAAAAGAGCTTCTAGCAAGCTGTTTTTATATTCTTTTCTCATCTGAAATTCATCTTGCACCTGCTTTAGAAGAGAGGAAAGCAACGCCAGGTTTTCTTCGCCCGCACCTTCCATCGTTAGGAGTTGCGGCCGCATGAGCCACTCCGGCGTCGCGCCTCCCCCGATAAATGGCATATGAGGGCTCAAGATCGTTACGATATGCCCTACAATATCTCTTGAAAATGCAAACCCATGATTGAATCCTGGCGGCACTAAAACAGCACATGGTGTCTGGAACGGGCGAACGACGCCGTCAAAATTCGCATGCCCCGTACCGCCTTCAATGTACAAGAGCTGAAAGAAGCTCTCGTGACGATGCAGTGAAATCTCGAAATTGTGCAAACTTGATCGCGAAAAAAGCGTCTCACAATGCAACCAAAAATCCGGCTTCTGCTCGTTATCTTCTCCGTACAGCTCGTAGGTTGGAATGAATCGATTCCGCACGTTCTCCTCCAGTCATGTTCGATTTGTACAATAAATTGCTACAATTATCCATTGTCAGCTTGAAGGTTCCCTCGAGAATAAAGGCGGATTTGCATTGGGAGGGATATATGCGCACTCAGGTCGCAATCATCGGATCAGGCCCGTCCGGCCTGCTCCTCGGCCAGCTTCTGACGAAAGCCGGGATCGACAACGTGGTGCTTGATCGCGTCAACGCGGATTATATTCTGGGCCGTGTACGTGCTGGCGTATTGGAAGAAGGCACCGTCAATCTGATGGATGAGGCTGGAGTATCGGCGCGCCTCTGCGCAGAGGGATTGCCACATGACGGCTTCTCTCTCGCCTTCGACGGACGCGATCATCGTATCGATCTGTACAAGCTTACCGGCAAACGCGTGACGGTTTATGGCCAGACCGAAATGACGCATGATCTCATGGATGAGCGGCGGAAGTCGAACACAGTCAGCATTTACGAAGCCGCCAACGTAACGCCGCACGATTTCGATACGACATCACCATATGTCACTTACGAAATGGACGGGAAAACCCACCGCATCGATTGCGATTTCATCGCGGGATGCGATGGATATCATGGCATAAGCCGCAAATCCGTCCCGGACAAGGCAATCGACATCTTTGAAAAGACCTACCCCTTCGGTTGGCTCGGGTTACTGGCGGATATTCCGCCAGTCGCTCACGAACTGATCTACGCGAACCACGAACGCGGCTTTGCACTGTGCTCCATGCGCTCCCTCACCCGCAGCCGCTATTATATTCAATGTTCGCTTGATGAGAAAATCGAAGACTGGAGCGATCAACGCTTTTACGACGAATTGCGCCGACGTCTTCCATCCCATCATTCCGAGGCCATGGTAACCGGAACGTCCTTTGAAAAATCCATGGCGCCTCTACGCTCTTTCGTGGCCGAGCCGATGCGTTTCGGGCGACTTTTCCTTGTCGGTGATGCCGCTCATATCGTTCCTCCGACTGGCGCAAAAGGACTGAACCTCGCTGCCAGCGACGTGCATTATCTTTACGAAGGACTGAGAGAGTTTTACTTGGATAAGTCGACGGATGGTATCGACGCTTATTCCGTCAATGCGCTCTCGCGTATCTGGAAAGCCGAGCGCTTTTCATGGTCAATGACGAAGATGCTGCACCGATTTCCGGATATGGTTCCGTTCGATCAGAAAGTACAGGAGGCCGAACTTAACTATTTCTGTACTTCCGAAGCAGCTTCCAGTGCGCTTGCCGAAAACTACGTCGGGCTCCCGTTTTGACAAGCAAGTACCTTCAATTAAGTAATTACTAATATTAATGGGAGGCAACCATTACTATTTTTACTACATCGCACAAAATTGATGCCTTATTTTAGAAATGATGTATAATTCTATTCATCGTGAGACCCCCGGCGTGAAGTTCCGGCCAGAACTTCTCGCTCCTAGCACGGTCAGTCATCTTTTTTCGGGTGACTGGCCGTGTTGTTTTCTATGACTTCAAACCGGCAGCTTCTCGCAATGTCTGGATTAGAATTTGCATCGCGGCTGTCTCCACCATGTCCGTGCGCATTGTTAGCCCCACCGGGCCTTTCGTCTCACTTGTATCGATAGGCAGCGCAACAAGTTTGCCTTCCAAGACATCTCTGGCCGCAACGCCTTCTGAAATAATCCACACCGCGTCACTGTCACGGACAAAAGCACGTCCGAAAGCATCCGATACGGTCTCAATCTGGATAGGCAAGGCACCTATGCCGTTGGTTATTAGCAAACGCTCCACAAAGGGGCGAATGATTGAATTGCGTGTCGGCATCAGCACCGGATAGTCGGCCAGATTCTCGAAGACGGCGCGTCCGTCTGTCAAAGGATGCCCAGTCCGCACCAGAAACCGAACCTGCTCTGAATAAAGATGTTCGAATGAAAACCCTGTCATCTTTTCCGGCGCGGCAAGCCGCCCGACAACCAGATCAAGATCCCCAACCCGCAACTGTTCCAGAAGTACGGCATTCTCTCCCGTAACGATTTTGACGCGACTGGACGTTCTTTCCGCAAGGAACAGGCTCATAGCTTTCGGCATGATACGGGTTGAGACTGTCGGCAACGCTCCTATGCGAATAGGTGGCCCTGATCCATCCAACTCCTGCGACACAGAATCCAGTCCCTGACGCAAGGCCGTCAAAGCTGTCCCTGCGTGGCGAAGGAACACTTCACCAAATCGCGTTATCCGGATGCCGCGACCGTCACGCTCTACCACCGGAACGCCTAGTATCTCCTCCAGCTCACGCATTGTTTTGGTAACTGCCGGCTGGCTGATGCTCAAAACTTCCGAGGCTTTTACAACACTCTTCTGTCGCGCAACCTCGACGAACGTATGCAGATGACGAAACTTGATCCTGTTCCCGATCACTTATTAATAACCCTGTAGTTATGGTTTTGGTCAATAATATCATTTTACTTAACCAGTTTAAAGCACGACAGTGCGGCACGAGAGGAGAAAGCCGTGCAGTTCACGTCTGTAAATGACATCGTCATTCACTATGATTTTCGACAATCAACGGAAGAAAAGCCTGTTCTCGTTTTCATCAATTCGCTCGGAACTGATTTCCGTATATGGAATGAAGTTCGCAAGCGCCTGCAAAGTGACGTATCGACGCTTGTTTATGACAAGCGCGGTCACGGTCTTTCGGATGTCGGAGCCACCCCATACACGATAGAATTGCTTGCCTCAGATCTCATAGCTCTGCTCGACAAACTATCGATAAAGCAGGCGGTCATCTGTGGTCTTTCCGTAGGCGGTCTGATTGCGCAAGGCGTTTATGCATCGCGACCCGATCTGGTCGCGGGACTCATCCTTTCCAATACCGCACACAAAATCGGCACAGCAGAGATGTGGAATGCTCGTATCAACGCGGTTCGACAGGATGGTCTCGCAAATATCCTTGACGCCACGATGCCCCGCTGGTTTACCCCGGACTATCGGCGACCCGATAATCCGGCCTACCAGGCCTATTGCAATATGTTTGTTCGCCAACCGGTCGACGGCTACGTCGCAACGTGCGCCGCACTACGGGACGCTGATTTCACCGAAGCGGCTAATAAAATTTCGGTACCCGTATTTTGCCTCGTCGGTGATCAGGACGGTTCCACGCCACCTACTCTTGTGCGCGAGTTAGCAAATCTTATTCCGGGAGCCGATTTCTCAGAAATTGCAGCTAGCGGCCATATCCCTTGCGTTGAACAGCCTGATGCCTATGTCGCGCTGTTGCGTAATTTTCTTTCAAACAGATTTGAGCATGGAGAATAACCATGACTGATAGTGCCGCGCAGTCGGAACGCTATAAGATTGGCATGAATGTGCGCCGTTCGGTTCTGGGCGATACACATGTGGACCGCGCTTCGAACAGCGCAACCGAGCTTGATGCGCCTTTTCAGGAGTTGATAACAGAAGCGGCTTGGGGAACTGTCTGGTCGCGGCCCGGTTGGACCAAACGCGAGCGTTCCATCATCACGATTGCGCTTCTCGCCGCGCTGGGACAAGACGACGAAGTTGCCATGCATATACGCGCCACTAAAAATACAGGTGCGACGAAAGAGGACATCTGCGAAGCGTTGATGCATGTTGCCATCTATGCGGGAGTCCCAGCATCGAACCACGCATTTAAGATCGCCAAGCAGACTTACGCGCAGATGGAAGTGGAGGAAACTGAAAAATGAAGAATAGTCTGCCGGAGACAACTCCATTCTTCGCTCGTGATCTATCCATACATCCGCCGGCCTACACACCGTGGTACAAGACATCTGTACTTCGCTCGCCTACTCGCGCGCTGCTTTCGCTTGAAGGCACCAAAAGCGAAATTACTGGCCCAGTATTCGGTCACAATATGCTGCATGAACTGGATAACGACCTCATCCTCAATTATGCGCGCCCCGGCGAAATGCCGATTGGTCCGCGCATTCTGGTGCATGGTCGTGTACTGGACGAAAGCGACCACCCCGTTCCAGGCGCATTACTTGAATTCTGGCAGGCCAATGCAGGCGGGCGTTATCGCCACAAGAAGGAAACCTATCTCGCAGCTATCGATCCCAACTTCGGCGGCGTCGGTCGCACGATCACAGATGAGAACGGCTACTACTGGTTCAAGACCATAAAGCCCGGCCCATATCCCTGGCCGAATGGTGTGAACGACTGGCGACCGGCTCACATCCATTTCTCTGTGTTCGGTCATGGCTTTGCACAGCGCCTTATCACCCAGATGTATTTCGAGGGCGACCCGCTGATCTGGATTTGCCCGATCGTCAAAACCATTCCGGATAAATCGGCTGTCGAGCGGCTGGTCGCGCCATTGGATATGAATGCCAACTTGCCGATGGACATGCTCGCTTACAAGTTCGACATCGTGTTGCGCGGGCGTCGTTCGACCTTCTTTGAAAATCGCCCGGAGGGTAACTGACATGGTGCAATCCCTCGGCTATCTGAAAGAAACCGCCTCCCAGACAGCTGGGCCATACGTCCATATCGGACTGACTCCCAATTTTGTCGGCATCAACGGTGTCTTTGAGCGGGATCTCGGCTCCGGTCCTCTCTATGATGAGAAGGCCGCTGGCGAGCGCATCACTATCAAGGGCCATGTGATTGATGGCATGGGCGCGCCACTCCGCGATGCGCTTGTCGAAATATGGCAAGCGGATGCGAAAGGCCTCTATAACAGCCCTTCCGAAACTGCGGGGAAGGCCGACTCTGGTTTTCGTGGTTGGGGCCGTTGCCCGAGCCATATGGATACAGGCGAATTTACTTTCGAGACGATCAAGCCTGGCCGCGTTCCTTTCAAGAACGGTCGCCTCATGGCGCCACACGTCACCTTGTGGATCGTGGCTCGCGGCATTAACCTTGGTTTGCAGACACGGATGTATTTTTCCGACGAAGCCGACGCCAATGCTGAGGATCCTATCCTTGCTCGCATCGAACATCGCAGCCGGGCGCAAACCCTGATTGGTCAGCGCGACGGTAACGTCTATCATTTCGACATTCACTTGCAGGGCGAGAAAGAAACTGTCTTTTTCGATATTTGAAGCATGAGCATCTCGGTCTTCGAACATCCATTTCTGGCGCAGCTTTTCGGCGATGACGAAGAGATACTGAGCCTGTTCACGGCGGCAGCCGATATTACCGAGATGCTGCGCTTCGAAGCGGCTCTGGCTGAAGCGCAAGCCGACTTGCGCCTCATACCGGTCGACGCGGGACGGGCAATCAAGCAAGCCGTAGAATTGTTTGAACCCAATCTATCCGATTTAGCAAAAGCGACAGCGCGTGATGGGGTGATCGTTCCTTCTTTGGTGAAGGAACTGCGTAAAGCCGTGGGCAACAATCACGGAGAATACGTACATTTCGGCGCAACAAGTCAGGATGTCATTGATACAAGCCTGATTTTGCGACTGAAGCGCGCCAGCGCAATTCTCTCTGGTCGAATTCAGCAACTCACACAATGTTTCAACCAGCTTGATCGAACGTTCGGAACAAATCCGCTGACTGGTTTTACGCGTATGCAGCCGGCTATCCCGATAACCGTATCGGATCGGATCGCAAGCTGGAAAAGCCCACTCGGCGCTTATGAGACAAAACTCAGTGCCATCATCTTTCCTATGCAGTTCGGAGGGGCAGCAGGAACGCTTGAAAAATTCGATGATCAAGCACTGGCACTGCGTGCGCTGCTAGCGGAAAAACTTGGGCTGCACGATAGTCCGCAATGGCACAGCCAACGCGCTTTCATCATTGAGTTCGGCAATCTAGCTTCGCTCGTCACAGGTACCCTTGGAAAATTCGGACAGGATATCGCGCTGATGGCTGAGCTGGGCACGGAACTGTCCTTGACCGGCGGCGGTGGCTCGTCCGCCATGCCCCACAAGCAAAATCCGGTATCGGCAGAGATACTGGTCAGCCTTGCTCGTTTCAACGCTACCCAAATGGGTGGCCTGCATCAGACAATGGTGCACGAGCAGGAACGCTCAGGTGCGGCCTGGATGATCGAATGGATGATCCTGCCACAAATCGTGGCGTCGACCGGCAGTGCTCTCAACATAGCATTAACTCTGATCGATAAAATCGTCTGGATCGGAACCGAACAAGCCCCGGACATATAACCATCTGAGTATCGTTTATGAGGAATTTTTCATTTTACATGACCAATTAGATAGGCATGCTGAAATCAGGACATTCCCTGTGGCGACAAGACGGTTACGCACGGGAATGGTGGGCGATAGGGAGGAGAACATGAAGAAAATCGCATTAACCGCGCTTGCGGTCTTTTCACTCGCAACATCAGCGGCTTATGCTGATGTGGTGAAGGTCGGTGTCATCGGTCCATTTTCGGGTCCGTTTGCCCTTCAGGGTAAGAACTTCAAGGCCGGTATCGACGCCTACATGACCGAGCACGGCAACAAGATCGGCGATGACACTGTCGAGATTGTTTATCGTGACGTACCTCAAGCCGATCCGGCGCAGTCCAAGGCGCTTGCGCAGGAACTCGTGGTCAAAGAAGGCGTGCAATATCTCGCGGGCTTTTACTTCACTCCCGATGCCATGGCGGTTACGCCCATTCTCAAGCAGGGCAATGTGCCGATGGTGGTCATGAATGCCGCCACTTCTTCCATTGTGACGAAGAGTCCGTATGTGGTGCGAACATCGTTTACCACTTGGCAGACGTCGACCCCGATTGCAAAGGTCGCGCTCGATAAAGGTGTCAAGAAAATCATCTCGGTCGTGAGCGATTACGGTCCAGGCGTGGACGCAGAAAACGCTTTCAAAGCGGCGTTTACAGAAGCAGGCGGCGAAGTAGTTGAAGCTATTCGCATGCCGCTCGCCACAAATGATTTCAGCCCGATCATGCAGCGCGTCAAGGACTCCGGCGCGCAAGGCGTTTTTGCTTTTCTGCCATCCGGCCCAACGACGCTTGGCTTTATGAAGTCCTATGTCGACAACGGGTTGAAGGGTTCGGGCATCCAGCTTTTCGCTCCTGGCGACCTGACACAGGAATCTGATCTTCCGGCACTGGGAGAGAATGCACTCGGGGTACTGACGACATTCCACTACGCGGTCTCGCATGACTCACCCGAGAACAAGAAGTTCGTCGAGGAAGCCCAAAAGGCGATCGGTAATCCTGTAGAATTGTCCTTCCCTTCAGTTGGCGCTTATGATGGCATGCATGTCATCTACAAAATGATCGAAGCAACGGGCGGCAAAAAAGATGCTGAAAAGGCAGTGGAGGCCGTGAAAGGTATGGAGTGGGTTAGTCCCCGCGGCCCCGTATCCATTGACCCCGAAAGCCGCCACGTGACGCAGAACATATATCTGCGCGAAGTCGCAAAGGCTGACGACGGCACCTATTACAACAAGGAAATCGAGACCTTCGAGAAGCAGGGGGATCCCGGGCTAAAAGTCCAATAAACCCGACATTCAAGAGTGGACGCGCCTTGATGCTCGAAATGACACAAGGCGATACACAGCTCGCAAGCAACTGCTTATTTTAACGCTCATCCCGAAGACCATTTCACACACTTCGGGATGTGCTCTAACAGGACCACTCAATGCAGACTGTGCTCAGCATTGCTGTCGATGCGCTCGCCTATGGCATGGTGCTTTTCGTCATTTCCGTCGGCCTTTCGGTCACCATGGGTTTGATGCGCGTTATCAATCTTGCTCATGGCGCATTTGCAATGATCGGCGGCTATTTCGCATCCTATGCCGTCCAGCAGCTTGGCCTCAATTATGGCTTTGCAATCATTATCGCGGTCGTCGGTACGATGATAATCGCCGTTCCCGTAGAGAGACTGCTCTATCGACGCATTTATGGAGCGCCTGAACTGACACAGGTACTGATGACTATCGGCATCACTTTTTGCATCATCGGTCTCACCAATTATATATTCGGGCCGACACTGAAGACCATTCCTTTGCCCGAAATGTTGCGTGGATCGGTTGATCTCGGATTCCGCGCCATTGCAAAACACCGCATCTTTGCAATCGGATGTGGCTTCGCAGTAGCTCTTGGCCTCTGGTACATCATTGAACGCACTGCTTTCGGCGTGAAACTGCGAGCTGCCGTCGACAATGCCAACATGGCGGCAGCCCTCGGCGTGCGAACGGAAATTGTTTACGCGATTAGCTTTGCGCTTGCCATCGGACTTGCAGCTTTCGGCGGCGTTGTCGGTGCCGAACTTCTGCCAGTCGAGCCCTATTATGCTCTCCGCTACATGGTGACATTTCTGGTTGTTGTTTCCGTCGGTGGTGCAGGCTCCATACCGGGTGCGCTGATCGCCTGTCTCTTGCTCGGGGCAATCGACACAACCGGTCGCTATTTGGCACCGGAATATGGCGAGTTCTTCTTTTATCTGGCGGTGATAGTCATTGTGACTCTGTTCCCACGCGGTCTCGCAGGAAGGCTGGCCAGGAAATGACAGACATGACGCACCCGCTTCCCCATAGCCGTCATTCCTATGCGGGACTCATTGGCATTGCGGCCATTATTGCAGCCAGTATCGTCGGTTGGGTTCTGTTCCCCGACAATCTGGCACTGCTGACACGTATCATTGCCATTGCTCTCCTCGTCTTGTCGCTCGATCTGGTAACGGGCTATTGCGGCATTGCGACCCTCGGTCATGCGGCGCTGTTTGGCGCTGGCGCCTACGGTGCCGGTATCGCCGCCGCCCATTTCGGCATAACCGACCCGATCCTGATGACGCTTATCGGTCTTGTTGCAGGCGCACTTACCGGGCTTATTTCCGGCATGGTCATCCTGCGCGCTCATGGCCTCGCACAACTTGTTTTATCGATTGCCGTTGTCCATCTGTTCCATGAAGCCGCCAACAAAGCATCAGGCTGGACCGGTGGTAGCGATGGACTAAGCGGCATTTCGCCCGATCCCATTTTCGGCATGTTCGAGTTCGATCTCTACGGACACACTGTCTACATTTATGCCGTAATCCTACTGCTCGTTTCCTTCATCTTCCTACGCTATGTGGTACGTTCACCCTTCGGCATGCTTTGCCGAGGTGTGAAAGAAGACCCGATCCGCATTCATGCGATGGGCGCTTCGGTTCAATCCATACAGCTTCGGATGTATGTTATTTCAGGGGCTGTAGCCGGTATCGGCGGCGCGCTGAACGCGATTTCCACGCAGGTCGTTGGACTGGATAGTCTCAGCTTCACCATGTCGGCGGAGGCTTTGGTGATGTTGGTTCTCGGCGGCACGGGGTCGCTGTTCGGCGGACTAATCGGCACGGTTGTCTTCATGTGGTTCGAAGATCTGGTCTCAGCAGCCAATCCTTTCCATTGGCTCACAATGGTCGGTGCCTTGTTGATTGCTGTCGTGCTGTTTGCGCCACGCGGCCTCTACGGAACCCTAGCTTATTATTTCGAAAAGCAGAAAGCGCACAGCAGATGAGTACGGTTTTCGAAGTAACGAAACTGCGCAAGAATTTCGGTGGTCTGGCGGTCACGAACGACGTCTCGCTCAGTATGGCGAAGGGCGACCGCGTCGCGCTCATTGGCCCCAATGGCGCAGGCAAGACCACCTTCGTCAATCTCGTCACAGGTAACCTCGCCGCGACTTCCGGTACAGTGGCATTGGGCGGCGAGAACGTCTCCGGGCTGAACGCCATGCAGCGCGTCAGACGCGGACTGGTGCGCTCTTTCCAGGTTACCCGTCTCTTCTTCGACATGACCCCTGAAGAACATGTCGCCCTTGCTGTCCTGCAGCGCAAAGGTAAGGCGGGTCGCATTCTTGGCAACTATCGCAAAATGCCGGAAGTTATGGATGAAGTTTGCGGTATTCTCGATGCGCTCGGCCTTCTACATCTTGGGCAGTTGCGAGTGAGTGAAATCGCTTATGGCCAGCAGAGACTTCTTGAAATTGCCCTGGCGTTAGCGCTTCGGCCCAAAGTTCTGCTACTTGATGAACCTGCCGCCGGTGTTCCGCAAAGTGATACGGGCCGTATTGAGGAAGCGCTCGACCGATTACCTGCAGATCTGGCAGTACTCATGATCGAGCACGATATGGACCTCGTTTTTCGCTTTGCAAAGCGCGTTGTGGTGCTGGCTGCCGGAACGGTGATTTTTGACGGGCTACCACAAGACGTCGTGCAGGACGCACAAGTCCGCGAAGCCTATCTCGGGAGCTATGCGCAATGAGTGCCGCCTCGCTTGAAATTCGCAATCTCTCCTCCGGCTATGGCCCTACCCGCGTCATTGAAGATGTATCGTTCAAAGCCGAACCGGGATCGCGGCTTGCAATTCTTGGTCGCAATGGTGTTGGCAAGACCAGCCTGTTTGCCACCATAGCAGGCCAGACGCGCCGCTATGGCGGTGAAATTCTGCTGGGGGGGAAGAATATCGCCACGCTTCCATCAGCCGCGCGCGCAATTGCCGGCCTTGGCTATGTGCCGCAAACCCGCGATGTTTTCCCGACCCTCACAGTCGAAGAAAACCTCTTCGTTGGCCTTAAGAACCGGCCAAAGGATGCGCTTAAAGAAGCCTACACTATGTTTCCGCGCCTGAAGGAGCGGTGCCACAATCTTGGCTCACAGCTTTCAGGCGGCGAACAGCAGATGCTTTCCACAGCGCGCAGCATTCTCGGGCAACCAACAGTGCTGCTACTCGATGAACCGCTGGAAGGACTCGCACCTGTCATCTGTGAAGAACTGATGGCCGCATTCTCGATGCTGGCGCAAAAGGGTGACATGACAATCTTGCTTGTCGAACAACGTATCCAGAGCGCACTCGATTTTGCCGATCATGTCATTATTCTGGAACGTGGGCGTATCGCGTGGTCTGGCACATCGGCAGACCTCGCCGACACCCAGCAGGCTGTAGAAGAACTGCTGGGTGTCGGCGGCCTGCACTAATCAGTTGCCAACAAACTCGAACTTGTCGACGTCTACGAGGCCGCGATCAGTGATCTTGAGATGTGGGATTACCGGCAAGGCGATGAAAGCCAGTTGCAAAAATGGCTCTTCGAGAACTGAACCCAGTTCTTCGGCTGCATGACGCAGAACACGAAGCTGGTCGCGGACAGTTTCGTATGGTTCCGCACTCATCAATCCTGCGATGGGCAAAGGCATTTCAGCCAAAACCTTGCCATCACGCACGACGACAAAACCACCCTCAATTTCGCCTAATCGGTTTGCAGCAGCCGCAATATCTTCGTCAGATGTGCCCACCACGCAGATATTATGACTGTCATGGCTAACGGTCGAAGCGATTGCACCTGCCTTCAACCCAAAACCATGCACAAAGCCGGTCGCGATATTTCCATTTTTGCCGTGACGTTCGACAACGGCAATCTTGACGACATCTTTTTGGAAGTCCGGCTCGACACCATTCGGCCCAACTTTAAGGTCGAATTCGAGGCTTTCCGTTATGATCTTGCCCGGAATGATACCGATTGCACGTGTCTTTCCGCTATTGGAATGAGAGCGGAAACTGGATGCACTGACTTTGGGCGCTTTGACGCTGTTGCGCCCAACAGGCGCAACAGTCTTGCGGATGGCAAATAAATCCTCCGAAACCACCCTGCCTGCAGATAATACGATTTCGGCATGACAACCTTCAAGACTATCCACCACAACGAGATCGGCTCGCTGGCCCGGAGCAACCAAGCCGCGGTCAAAAAGGCCGAAAGCGCGTGCTGCAGAAATAGTTGCGGCCCGGTAAATGGCAATCGGCTCAACGCCACCTGCGATTGCCGTACGAATGAGGTAATCCAGATGTCCCTGATCGGCGATATCCAGCGGATTACGGTCATCCGTGCATAGCGCCAGAAACTGTGCATGACGCTCGGTCATAATCGGCATAAGCGCCTTTAGATCTTTGGAAACAGACCCTTCACGCACCAGCACATGCATGCCCTTGCGCATCTTTTCGAGCGCTTCTTCCGCAGTTGTCGCCTCGTGTTCGGTACGAATGCCTGCGGAAATATAGCCATTCAGATCAAAACCGCGCAGAAGCGGTGCATGGCCATCGATGTGCCGCCCTTGAAACGCCTTGAGCTTCGCCATGCATTCAGGGTCTTTCGCCAGAACCCCCGGAAAATTCATGAACTCGGCAAGACCGATCACCTTGGGATGATTGGCAAAAGGCAAGAGGTCATCAATCAGGAGTTCAGCGCCAGACGTTTCCATATGGGTCGCCGGCACACAGCTCGAAAGCTGTACACGGATATCCAGGACGGTTTCCAAAGCGCTATCGAGGAAGAACTTGATGCCTTCGGCACCCAGCACATTTGCAATCTCGTGCGGATCGCAAATGACTGTTGTAACGCCTTGCGGCAATACACACCGGTCAAATTCGTGCGGCGTAACATGCGAGGATTCAATGTGAAGGTGCGTATCGATAAATCCCGGCACGACGATCCGCCCGGAAATGTCGATTTCGTGCTTGCCCTGATAGTTGCCGAATGTTCCCACAATCCGGTCACCACAGATCGCGACGTCACTTTCGACAAGCTCGCCGGTCACGAGATCGAAGAAACGGCCACCCTTCAAGACGATGTCAGCGGGTTCCCGACCTACACCCTGATCGATCATCCGTTCCAGCATCACATCACCTCATATTCGGAATCAATTATCGAAAGCTATCACAATGCAAGACGCGGCGGTAAGGTCACCCTTCCGCCGCGCATATAACCATCGGATATCCAGATTAGAGCGTATCCCGAAAGGTGTGAAACGGTTTGCGGAACAAGATGCTCGTTAAAACAAACAGTTGAGACGCGCCGATCTAATTCAATCAGATCGAAAGGCGGTCTAACGAACGTATTCAATCATGCGACTGCGGCTTAGGACCAGTTCGACACGATTGTCGTCAAGCCTATGCAGACAGACGCGTTTAGTCCACGGGCCATCATACAGCGTGAAGAGCGCACGCCCCTGACCGAGATCTTCCAACGGCATGGCCCGACGTGTGGGTCCTATGCCCATGATGAGATGGCCGTCCTTGATATCAAAACTGGCGCCATAGGGCGTTGCCCGCCAATGGCCGTCGAGTTCCCTGCCTACCGGTTTCGGCGCTACCGGCTTCAATCGGCGAGGCACATATCCAATTTCACCTTCCAGCTCGGTGCCTGTCCAACGAAGTTCAACCGGGGAAGACGGCGACAGGGACGAGAACCGGTCATCGCCGATATCATAAAGCGTGTCCTCAGAATCGAGCCAGTTGGCTATGCCATTGCGCATTTCCAGCCAGAACGGCCCACTCTCTGCCACATACAGTCCATCTGGGATCGTGCAGTTGGCTTCTGGCAACGGCAAACCGTTGAGAGCAGCCATGCAGTCCCGCGCCATTTTATAAGTATTGGTGTCTTCACGGTTTGAAACAACAATCATGCCGGTCTTCGCGGCAGGATCGAGCAGAAAATAGCTCTTGTAGCCAGGGTGCGAGCCACCGTGCCCGACAAAACACTTGCCACCCACTTCGTTCCATCGCAGCCCAAGACCGTAACCGGTTACTCGCCCATCAGAAAGACGGCGGTCAGCCGACAACTTATCGAGCAAGCCTTTGAATACGCCCTCACCATTAACCAGTGCCTGCGCCCATTTGGTCAACGCCATACCACTGCCAGTCAAGCTGCCAGACGCTGAAATATGCAGGCCAGCGGAACTGAGCTGCCATTTTTCACCGGATTTCCAATAACCGGGAACAAGGCCCGCAACCGGATCATTCCAGACGTCCGGTGCTTCCATGAAAATATCGAGAGGTCCCGCAATTTCCGATTTCACAAAATCATTAAAGCGCAACCCCTTCCGCTCAAGCGCGGCCTCCACCAGACGATAGCCGGTATTGGAATAGGAAATCTCCGAACCCGCATCGAAATTGAGACGATTGAGAGAGGCAAGATAATCCAGAAGCTGATCGGCGTCCGTCTGCGTATAAACGGACAGTCCCAGAAGCGTCAGGCATTCCCGCGTATCCGGCAGACCGCCTGTCATGTCGAGTGCGCGACCAACCGTGACGTTCGCGAGTGGAGGCTGCAGTTCCGGCAGATGATCACCCAGCCGGTCATCCAAGCCGATAACATCACTATGCTTGAGAACCATTGCACAGAATGCATGTTTTGTGACCGACGCATAGCGAACGACCGTATTTGCCGTGAACGGCACACCAGTAGACAAGCATTCGAGCCCGCCCGCATAGGCGAATTTCACGCCGTCGGGACCGAAACCGATAATAACGCCGCCCGGCTCATCCTTGGCCCAGCTTCTCGAAAAGACTTTCGCGGCGAGCGATGCCGCGTTCCAGTCTGCATGCGTTGACATGAAAACTCCGTCAGGCAGGTTCTTCCAGATTGACGCTTAGGGCGCGCAATTCTGTGGTATGCGGATGTGTCGTTCGCCCGGCACGCAAATCTTCGGCACTGAGCTGCTCCACCATCTCACCATGTTGCATAACGCCCACCCGTGGGCAGAGATGCGCGATCACTGCGAGATTATGGCTCACGAGCACATAAGTGAGATTCTTTTCTGCGCGCAAGTCTGCGAGAAGATTGAGAATTTCAGCTTGCACCGAGACATCAAGCGCCGATGTCGGTTCGTCCAGCAGCAGAACCTCCGGTTCTGCAATCAGAGCGCGAGCAATCGCTACGCGCTGGCGTTGGCCACCCGAAAGCTGGTGCGGAAAGCGAAACCGTGCAGATCTAGGCAGCGCGACTTCGTCAAGCACTTTTTCAATACGCTTGTCTATATCCCCGATACCATGAACCAGCAGAAGCTCGCTCAAAATACGGTCGATGGTCTGGCGCGGATGCAGCGATCCGAAAGGATCCTGAAACACCATCTGCACCTGACGGAAAAAGGCAGGCGTACGTCTTTGAGCGACCTCTTTGCCATCAAACACAATACGGCCGCTCCATTGTTCATTGAGGCCAGCCATGGCGCGCAGAATGGTGGATTTGCCGGAGCCGCTTTCGCCAACAATGCCGAAGCTCCCCCCCTTCTCCACATTGAAGGATACACCCTTGACGACTTCACGCTCGCTGAAACTAATGCGGAGTTGATCAATAACTATCATGAGTTTAGCCAACTTTCTTCACGATTGAGAACCGGCAATCGATCACGGGGATGCATGAGCGATGGAATGCAATTGAGAAGTCCCTTCGTATAGGGATGCTCAGCGCGCACGAGTTCGGAAGCTTTCAACTCCTCCATGACACGGCCCATATACATGACCATAACGCGGTCGCAGAAATGAGACACGAGCGGAAGGTCGTGGCTGATGAGCAGGAGCCCCATGCCACGTTTCGAGACCAGATCGTCGATCAGGCGCAGAATTTCAGCCTGCACTGTAGCGTCGAGTGCAGATGTCGGTTCATCGGCGATGAGCAGTTCCGGATCAGGTGCGAGCATCATCGCAATCATGACACGTTGCCCCATACCGCCCGAAACCTCGTGCGGATATAGCTTCGCCACGTCGCGCGGGTTGCGGATCATGACCTGATCAAGAAGATCAACCGCAGCATCCATCGCTTGACGTTTACTACCGCCTTTGTGGGTGCGCCACGCCTCAGCCACCTGCACACCAATGGTCTTGACCGGATTAAGCGAATATTTGGGATCCTGAAGGATGAAGCCAGCCCGCTTGCCGCGTATCTGACGCATGCCGCGTTCGGTCGCCGACAAAATGTCGATACCATCAAAGGAAAGCTTGTCAGCCCTCACTTCAGCGATTGGCGGCAGCAGTTTCATGAGGGCGCGCGCAGTCAAAGACTTTCCCGAACCGCTTTCGCCGACGATGCCCAGTTTTTCGCGGCCAAGCTGAAGCGAAATCCCGCGAACAGCATCAAAACGGTTGGTGCGCGTTTCGAAGCTAATCTGCAGATTTTTAATATCAACCAACATCTGTTCTCTCAATTCTGCTTCGGGTCGAGCACGTCACGCAGACCGTCGCCAAGGAAATTGAACGCAAGCGAGACGAGGAAGATCGCGATACCGGGAATAGTGGCAACCCACCATTGTTCGAAGATAAAGCGCTTGGCGGTAGCAATCATCGCGCCCCATTCCGGTGACGGCGGCTGAGCGCCCATACCCAGGAATCCGAGACTTGCAGCAGTGATGATGATCGAGCTCATATCGAGTGTGATGCGCACGATGACACTCGGTAGGCAGAGCGGCATGATATGGCGCAGAATGATGCGGAAAGGCGATGCGCCAGTCAGCTTGGCTGCAGCGATGAAATCGCTCTTGCGCAAGGTCATGGTTTCCGCACGCGCAAGACGCGCATATGGCGGCCATGCAGTCAGTGCGATAGCCAAAACAGCGCTTTCAACACCCGGCTTCAATGCGGCCACGAAGGCCAGTGCAAGGATCAAACGCGGAAATGCAAGAAAGACGTCCGTGACACGCATCAGCGCGGTATCGACAATCCCGCCGAAATAACCAGCAATACAACCGATGAAGAGGCCGATTGGTGCGACAAGAATAACGACGGCAATGACCATTCCCAGGGTTACGCGGCCGCCATAGAGAATGCGCGAAAGAATATCGCGGCCCAGTTCATCCGTACCGAACCAATGCGCTGCAGTTGGAGCAGACAAGCGATTGCCGAGATTCTGCACACTTGGATCATAGGGCGCGAGCAATGGTGCGGCCAACGACAGGACGACGAACGCGACGATGATAAAGAGACCAATCATCGCGAGCGGATTAGCCCGGAGGTTTACCCAGATGCGATAGCGCCTGCCCCAGTTAGCCTGAGAACGAGAAGCGGGCGAGTCATCCAGCGCCCAGTTATGAAAATTGGCAAAAATCATCGGACACGTGGATCCAGAACTTTATAGAGGATATCAGCAAGCAGATTGAGCCCGACATAGATAACGCCGATGAGCAATGTAGCGCCCACGACCGGATTCATATCGGCATTCATCAGCGACACGGTGAGATACTGGCCCAGGCCAGGCCAACTGAAGACGGTTTCTGTCACGACAGCACCTTCTAGCAGGCCCGCATATGTCAGCGCCAGCACGGTCACAAGCTGCACGGCAACGGTCGGAAAAGCGTGTTTCCAGATGACAGACGTCAGCGAAAGTCCCTTCGCACGTGCCGTAATGACGAATTCCCCCTTGAGCGCATCGAGCATGAAGGCGCGGGTCATACGCGTGATATACGCCATGCTGAAGTAGGCGAGGATCAGAACCGGCTGGATCATGTGATAGACGGCATCCAGGAATGCGTCCCAATCACCCTCAATGAGACTATCGATGGTAAGCAGGCCGGTAACATGAGGGATCATGCCTTCATAGATGATGTCCTGTCGTCCAGGTCCCGGCGCGATGTCAAGCGTCGCATAGAAGACCAGCAGCGAAATCAGGGCCAGCATGAAAACCGGGACCGAATGACCGGCAAGGCAGATTACGCGGATTGCCTGATCGACGACGGAACCCTGCCGTACGGCCGCCCATACTCCGAGCGGAATACCGATAAGCGCGGCAACAAGAAGCGCGGCTGTTGCCAGCTCCAGCGTTGCCGGAAAATAACGAGCAATATCCTGTGTCACCGGATTGCGAGTCAGAATGGAATTGCCGAAATCGCCACGCAGCACCTGTCCGATATAGTGCACGAACTGAACCACAAGCGGCTGATCGAGGCCCATCTCTGCGCGAACACGCTGGATAACAGCCTCGGGTGCGTTGTCGCCGACGGCAGCAATAACAGGATCGACCGGCATGACGCGGCCGATCATGAAGGTAATAACCATAAGCCCGAACAGCGTGATCAACACGCTGCTCAGGATGCCGGTCAGATTCTTGAGGCTTTTCTTCACGCCTTGGCGATCCCTGCATAGGAATGAGAATCGGACAGGACACCGAGACGCATTCCGGTAATGTCTTTGCGGCAAGCAGCCGTCTCGAACTTCTGCATCATGATGATGAACGGACTGTTGTTCATGAATTCACGCTGCAGATCTTCATACATCTTCACGCGCTTTGCAGGATCCTGCTCGTCGCGCGCAGCAAGGGACTTCTTGGCAAAATCCTCATTCTGAAAATGCGAGCGCCACGCGAAAGGCTTGGTCTTCGCATCATCGGAATTGTCTGGATTGTTGCAGAATACATCAACATTCGTATTCGGATCGAAATAGTCCGAACCCCATACGGTCAATGCCATCTGATGCTCACGAGCGCGCATCTTCGTCAGAACCTGACGATTTTCAGCAGCGAGCAGCTCTACCTTGATACCGATTTCCGCAAGGCTTGCCTGAATTGCCTGTGCAATATCGGGGCTTGGCTGCGCCGAATAGTGGTCCATCTTGATAGAAAAGCCATCGGGGACGCCAGCCTCTGCAAGAAGAGCCTTTGCCTTGGCAATATCTTTCTTGAATGGATTTTCATTCAGAGCTGCCGGAAAACCTTCAGGAACAAGTGTTTGATGAACCTTGTAATTCAGCGGCACGATATTCTTCTGAATGCCCTCATAGTCCACAGCCCACTTGATTGCCTCCCAAACCTTCGGCTTGGCAAGAACCTCCACGTTCTGATTGAGCGACATCAGCATCAAGCCACCAACGCCTTTGCGCACCAGATTGTATTTTTCATCACCGTCCAGAACCCGAAGCTGCTCGGTGGTAAGGTTACGAGCAATATCGACGTCGCCCTTTTGGAGCATGAGGAGCTGCGAAGAAGGGTCCGCAACGTGGCGCAGAAGAATGCGCTTCACATTGCCCTTATAAGCGCCATGTGGATTAACGTTCAGTATGATGCTTTCGCTCGGCTTCCAGGAAACGAGAACCCATTCACCCGAACCGGCGCTGTTCTTCTGAAGCCAGCCGTTACCGAGATCATCACCGGAGGCATTTTCCAGAACAGTCTTCTTTTCCACAATGCTGGCGACACTGGCCGACAGGCAGTACAGCAGGAAAGGCAGCGACGTTGACTGCTCAACCGTCAGAGTCAATGTCGACGGATCAGTTGCAACGATGTTCTTCTCCGCATTTTCAGGCGTGAAACCGAACTGGCCAATGATGAAAGCCGGGCCCTTGTTCATCTTGATCGCGCGTTGCAGCGAGAAGGCAACATCCTCAGCTGTGATCTGTGCGCCGCTTGCAAATTTTGCATTCGGATCGATCTTGAAGGTGAAGACTTTTCCGTCAGCGTCGGCTTCCCAGGAAACAGCAACGCCGCCTTCCACCTGATCCGGATTGGAAAGACTTGGATGTACCAGACGCTGATACATGTTGTTGCAGATTTCGCTGCCGACAGCTTCAAAGCTCTCATGCGGATCAAGACTGGTCATGTTGTCGAGCTGCTGGGCCACAACCAGAATGTCCTGACGCCCGGCTCCTATTGCAGGCAAAATGCTGGCATAGGACAGGAAAGGAACGGCGGCTGCGCCCGCCAGAAAACCGCGTCTTGAAATCATTGAGAGCTCCTGTTGCAACACTTTCTGAAAGGCTCCCAGTTATCGGGAGCCATATCGACAGCGTTCTATCTCTGGATACATTTTTCCAGCTTCCCGCTATCACGTCGGCGGAGGCAGGGGCCAATGCAGAATTTTGCATTCCCTATGCAGAGTTTGCATGAGGACAAACTAAAAGAGACCTTTTGCTTGAAAGAATCGCTGCTCATGCAGTGTGGTCATAGCGATTGACCGAAATCGCATTTGCAATTCTTCTCGCTTGGGTCCATCACCCCTTTTTGAATCCTGGATTTGATTTGAGAAGGCTCCCCTATGGCGACAGAACAGAAGATCCCCGTTTTCGATGGTCACAACGACGTGCTGCTGCGCCTATGGTCATCTGATGCTTCCGCGCCGGAAAAGCGTTTTCTTCAAGGCGAGCAAGTCGGACATATCGACCTTCCACGCTCCCAGAAGGGTGGGCTGGGCGGCGGACTTTGTGCTGTGTATGTGCCCTCGCCTTCGCGGGAACTCGATACAAATGGCAATCTGGCGACGCCAACCCAGACGGATGCGATGAAGGCAACGCTCGCCATGTCGGCGATCCTTCTGAAGATCGAGCAGGCGTCTGAAGGCAAAGTTCGGATCTGCCGCACGGCAGCAGATATTCGCGATGCGTTTGCCAAAGGAGTTTTCGCTTCGGTCTACCATATCGAAGGTGTGGAGGCCTTTAGCGAGGACCTTGATGCCCTATATGTTTTGTATGAAGCGGGCCTCAGAACACTGGGGCCTGTCTGGAGCCGCCCAAATATTTTTGCCCATGGTATCCCGTTTCGGTTTCCGGCATCACCTGACATTGGTCCTGGCCTCACGGATCATGGCAAAGCACTCATACGCGCTTGCAACGAACTCAAGGTCATGGTCGACCTTTCCCATATGAACGAGAAAGGCTTCTGGGACATCGCGGCAATTTCCGATGCGCCGCTCGTGGCTTCGCATTCCAATGCTCACGCGCTTTGCCAGCAAAGCCGCAACCTGACCGACAAACAACTTGACGCCATTCGCGATACTGGCGGCCTCGTCGGGCTTAACTTTGGTGTTTCATTCCTGCGTGAAGACGGAAAACGCGATCCGAATACGGATCTGGGCGAGCTAGTTCGCCATGCCGATTATATCGTCAATCGCATTGGGATCGACCATCTGGCTCTGGGTTCCGATTTTGACGGTACCACGATTTCTTCGACACTTCGCGACGTTAGCGATCTCCAGCTTGTCATAGAAGCTTTCCGTAAGCACGGCTACGACGATGCTTCCATCGTCAAACTGGCTCACGGAAACTGGATCAATGTCCTTGAGCGGACGTGGGGTGCATAAACAAGAAAGATCTTACCCTTCAAGGGCGAGATCGAAAACATGATGATGGATATGACCGTCGAACATTTCCAGGAGGCCTTTCGTGGCCTCCCGACTTTCATATCGGACAGGTGAGGCAAGCGCTTCCGTCAACGCCTCCCTGCTGTCATACATGGTCCAAAGCACCATAGGATAAGCTGGTGCACCTTCGTCGCGTTCAACAGCGTAAAGAACACGCACTTGCCTGATACCCGGAAAAGCGAGCCACATCGGCATAAGAGTATCCGCGACATAAGCTTTGAACGCATTCTCGCGCCCAGCATGAATAGTGCCTTCAAAAAAGGCTTGTCTGACAATCATGGGAATAACTCAGTTTACCGTGGTCGGCGGAACATCGCCGGAAAAATAGGCTGCAAGATTGGCGAGCACGAGTTCGCCCATTCCGACACGTGTTTCCACCGTTGCGCTGCCCTGATGCGGCATCAGAACCATATTTGGCGCTGTTAGAAAATCCTCACGTATCGTCGGCTCATTGACGAAGACATCAAGGCCTGCACCGGCGATGACCTCATTATTCAAAGCAGCTAAAAGTGCATCCTCGTCGATGACGCTGCCGCGAGCCACGTTGATGAGATAACCTTTACTCCCAAGCGCCGCGAGAACATCCGTGTTGACGATATTTGCTGTCGACGGGTTAGCTGCGACACAAACCGCAAGCACATCACTGTGTTGTGCAAGCTCCACTGGAGTCATATGTGCAATCCAGTTCGTGTCAGTGACAGGTGAGCGGTTCCAATAATGCACTTCCATGCCGAATGCTTCCGCACGACGTGCAAATGTTTTCCCGATCTGACCAAGCCCCAGAATGCCAATACGCTTGCCTTTTGGACTGACCCCAAGAGGGAAACCTTCCCGGCGAGCCCACTTGCCTTCCCGCACAAATTGATCGCCCGTCGCGACATGGCGCATTACCGCAAGCATGAGAGCGATTCCAATGTCAGCAACATCGTCGGTCAAAACACCAGGTGTCGTGCTGACATACACGTTACGGTCTCGCGCAAAGGCTAGGTCGACCTTATCCGTCCCAACACCATTGATGGCGATCAGACCGAGCGATGGCAGACGCTCTATCCATTCGTTGGAAAGCCCTGTTCCGCCGCCGGTAACGACTGCACGAATGACACCTTGAGCGGCGTCAATAGCCGCTTTGTCTTCCGGCTTGTATAGCCGGAGCACCTTGTAAGCTGCGTCTAATTGCTCTTCGATCAACGGCATCATCGGTTCGATGAGCAGAACTTCGTTCGTCACTTCAAACTCCATTACTAATCTATTGGAGGCAATCAGGAAATCTGGCCGATAAAGGCCTTCGTGCGCTCGTGTTTCGGATTACCGAAAAATTCCTCCGGCTCCGCCATTTCCAGAATTTGCCCCTGATCCATGAAGATGACGCGGTCTGCCACCTGTCGTGCAAAACCCATTTCATGGGTAACGCAAAGCATGGTCATGCCTTCCTTCGCCAGATCAATCATGGTGTCCAGGACTTCCTTGACCATTTCAGGATCGAGTGCCGAAGTCGGCTCATCAAAAAGCATAATCTTCGGATTCATACAGAGCGCACGTGCAATCGCTACGCGCTGCTGTTGCCCGCCGGAAAGCTGGGCCGGGTATTTATCTGCCTGTTCTGGAATGCGAACGCGCTCAAGATATTTGCGCGCGGTCTTTTCAGCTTCAGTCTTCGAAATGCCGCGCACTTTCATTGGAGCCAAAGTGCAGTTTTCGAGAACCGTCATATGCGGAAAAAGATTGAACTGCTGGAAAACCATGCCGGTTTCCTGCCGTACAATGTCAACGTTTTTTCCACCTGCTGTGAGGTCGTGGCCGTCGACAACGATACGTCCTTCCTGAATGGTCTCCAGTTGATTAATACAGCGGATAAGGGTCGATTTCCCCGAACCAGATGGGCCGCAGATAACAATACGTTCACCGCGCGCCACGGTCAGATTGATATCTCTGAGTGCATGATACGTGCCGTACCACTTATTCACCCCCTGCATGAGCACCGCAGAACCCGAAGCATCCTGCGGCGGCCGGTTCGTTTTTCCCTGAGCCATCTGGTTCATGTCGAGAAACTCACTTTTGTGGACTGGATCGCCATGCCCGCCAGATTAACGGGCACGGCAGAATTCAAGAACTTATTTTGCCTGGGAAACAAAATCCGGCAGCGGCGCACCGAGCCATTTTTCATGGATCTTGTTCAGCTCGCCGTCGCTCTTCGCCTTTTCGATGAACTTGTTGACGAAATCGAGCATTTCCGTCGAGCCCTTGCGAACTGCAATACCCTGCACCTGCTGGCTGAGCTGGATTTTCTGTTCATAACGACCCGGCGCAGCCTTTTCGATCTCGGCAGCCACAACGTTGGAAAGACCGATCAACTCAACCTGGCCCGAAAGCAGAGCCTGCACAGCGCTCGCATCATCATCGAAGCGACGGATGTTGGCATCCTGCGGCGCAACCTTGGTTACGGCCGTGTCCTGTGTGGAAGCGCGTGCGACGCCGATGGTCTTGCCGGACAGATCCTCTGGTTTTGCCACAGAAATATCTTTCGGTCCAAAGACGCCGATCGAAATACCTGCATAAGGCTGAGAGAAATCAACACTCTTGGCGCGCTCCTCGGTAATACCCAGGGAGGCGACCAGAACATCGACCTGTCCGCTCTGCAGATATGGAATACGGTTGGGGCCGGTAACCGGCACGATCTGTGCTTCGACACCCAGTTCCTTGGCCAACAACTTCGCCACATCGGCATCGTAGCCATCCGGTTCATTGCTGGTGTTCATGATACCGAATGGCGGAAAATCCACCAGCATACCGATTTTGATTTTCCCGGCAGTTTTGATGTCGTCAACGGTCTGCGCGAACGCAGTCGGGGCCATTACTGTTGCAAAAGCTCCCGCTCCAATCAAAGCCATAGCCAAACGTCTGGTGATAATCATGTTTATTCCTTCCCTATTAAGGGCCGGTCTCCTCACCGGCACCGTTTTGTTATTTCTCAGCATATTTCCCGATGCAGTATCGCGTCACACTCAGTCGGAAATGCTGATCGTCTTCCTCATGCCCCCAATTATCGAGCTGTAGCGCGAGAAAACCTCGTTTCCATGCGGCGCGCCAGAATGGAGAGCGGCCAGCACAGGACAAAATAAACAACCGCCACCGTGCCAAACACCATGAACGGGCTGAAAGTTGCGTTGTTGATGATCTGACCCTGCCGTGTCAGTTCCGTAAAACCGATGATTGCGGCAAGCGAAGTGCCCTTGATGAGCTGCACAAGAAAACCCACTGTCGGTGCAACCGAAATGCGCGCAGCTTGCGGCAGGATCACATAGCGCATGCGGTTATAATAACGCAGCCCCAGCGCCGTCGCAGCTTCGCCCTGACCGGGCGGTACTGCATCGATACAACCGCGCCAGATTTCTCCCAGAAAAGCGCTCGCATGTAATGTCAGTGCGATGGTCGCGGCAATCCACGGATTGATACCAAGGCCGAAAATATTGAGGCCGAAGAACACCAGGAAGAGCTGCATCAGAAGCGGTGTACCCTGAAACAGCCGGATAAAGCCGAGCGCGATGTAACGCGGGACACGAGCATTCGAAACACGCATCAGCGCAACAAGCAGTCCTCCGATGCCGCCGCCGACAAAGGCAATAGCGGAGAGAGCGATGGTCCACTGTGCTGCGTAGACGATAATGAGAAATTCGTTCCAGCCGAAAGGTCTGATCATGGCCTGCTCCTATCGGCTCAAAGGGTATTTGAATGCCACCTTCTCGATCAGCGCGAAGATGGCTGAGAAACCGATGGACATGACGAGATACATGAGCGTGATAACGATATAGACCTCGAAGCTCGCAAAGGTCGCTGACTGGAGATCGTTACCAGCGGCTGCAAGCTCATTCGCCGAAATGACCGAAACTACACTCGAAGTCAGCATCAGATAAATAAACTGGCTGGTGAGCGAAGGATAGACTGTCCGCAAAGCCGGTTTCATGATGACATAGCGGAAGACCTGCAGCTTGGAGAGACCGAGGGCAGTTCCGGCTTCCACCTGACCTTTATGAATAGATTCGATGCCAGCGCGAATAATCTCCGTGCCATAGGCACCGAAATTCACCACCAGTGCGAGAAGTGCAGCGCTGTTCGGTGACAGACGCAAGCCGGCAGACGGCAACCCAAAGAAGATGAAGAAAATCTGCACCAGAAACGGTGTGTTCCGGATGATCTCGATATAGGCATCGATAATGAGCCGGACCGGCTTTGGACCGGAAGTCTTGCCGACCGCGCAGATGATCGAAACGATCAAACCAAGCACCATGGCAGCGCAGGAAAGCTCGATTGTCTGCCATGCGCCAACCAGCAGCTTATCCATCGACGCGAAGACAGGCGCGAAGTTGAAATTGTACAATGCTGAACCTCCCGGTACGCGGATTATGCCGACTTTTCCTCCTGGCGGCAATAAATTTAGATCGATCTAAATGCGTTTAACCTTGTTCGTCAATCATTAATTCGGATTAGATGACAGAAGTTTTTACCGGGCCACAGGACTGTCTAACCTGCAGATATGCTTCACTGACGATCCGCTGTGCCTGTTTTTGGGGATCTACCAAACGGGAAAGAAGCAATCTGGCAGCATTCTGGCCAACTGTAACAGGTCGGGTCGATACGGAACTCAATCGTGGGCGCGTTGCTTCGGCATCGCTTACATCATCGAAGCCGATAAGAGAAAAATCCTCACCAATTTTTCTCCCACAATCGTAAAGACCGGCCGAAAGACCCAGTGCAATTACGTCATTGAAACAGATTGCCGCCGTCGGCCCCCGACCTTCCTGAAAGAGTATCGGAGCAGCCCTGGCAATTTCCGGCATCATATGCGGAAAACGAACAATCATCTCGGGATCAAGGCCTTGCTGTTGCATCGCATCGCGAAATCCCTCCACGCGCTCGCTATATGCTGAATGAATCGGGCCGTGTACAGCAAATGCGATTGTCTTGTGCCCAAGCCCGGCAAGATGATTGACCGCCTGTCGCATACCGCCTGCGTAATCAACGCCTGCATAGTCAATTCGATCAGTTACATGGCGCAGGACCTGCACCACAGGCAAGCCCCAATCGGCGATCTGTTCGATGAACTCCGGTGCAGTTTCTGCGGTCAGCGAGATAATCACACCATCAACACCATGCTCGCGCATACGCTGCATGAGAGTGCTTTGGTTCGCGAAATTCTCGTGACTGTTTGCAAGGAGAACAACTAACCCTGCTTCACCAACAACACTGTCTATTCCTGAAAGCAATTCACCGTAGAACGGATTACCGAGTGTCGGTACGATAACACCAACCGTATTCGACCGCTCTACGCGAAGACTAGCAGCGCCCATATTGTAGACATAACCTAAATCCCGTAGGGCCTTCTCCACCTTTTCGCGCGTTGCCGCACCCACCAACGGACTTTTGCGTATGACAAGAGAAGCCGTCGCGCGTGATACATTGGCATGGCGTGCCACATCCAGAAGCGTAACGCGACTTTTCTTGCGATCGTCACTGGGCATAAATTCACCTGTCAGCAAGTTGGGCAATGGGCGGTACGGTTACGGCAGATAATCCAAAAAACCATCGACCAGATTCGAAGAGTGCATAATCAATTCAGTCTTGTGCATTGGTCAATCCGCCTGATACCGAGCCTTGAATATCATACGATGATGTAGTTGGGAGGTATTCTTGAACCTTCAACTATTCACCTGTTCTCCCCACGATTGTCACTTACCTTTCGTTTTTTTTCATTTTGAACGCTATCGTTTTCGAATTTATTCTGCCATTGGAAGAATCGAAGGTTGATCCTTTGACAAAAATTGCATTCATATAAGTGCAATGAATATAACGCAGATGTCGAAACTTTGAGCCTCTCACAAAGAAAGCTCGAATGTTCACGCAATCTCACACTCGAGGAGGAAACATGCTTATCCGTCTGATCACGACCTCGGCGCTGACAAGCGCCCTCGCCCTCACCATCGGTTCGCAGGCATTCGCCCAGACGGAACTGGCATGGTGGCACGGCATGACCGGTGCCAACAACGAAATGGTCAATGAGCTTTCGAAAGAGTTCAACGAAAGCCAGAGCGAATACAAGATCGTTCCCGTTTATAAGGGAACCTATCCTGAAACGCTGAATGCCGGCATCGCTGCGTTCCGTTCCAAGCAGCCGCCAGCAATTCTTCAGGTATTCGACGCCGGTAGCGGCGTTATGATGGCCGCCGAAGGCGCAGTGGTCCCGGCCGCTGAAGTTTTGGAAAAGGGCGGCTTCAAGTTCGACAAGTCGCAGTATCTACCCGGCATCGTCGCTTACTATTCGAAGCCGGATGGCACCATGCTGTCCTTCCCTTACAACTCCTCGTCGCCGATCCTCTATTACAATAAGGACGCCTTCAAGAAAGCTGGTCTCGACGAAAACAATCCGCCGAAGACGTGGCCGGAAGTTTTCGAGGCTGCCAAGAAGATCAAGTCCAGCGGCGCAGCACCGTGCGGATTCACGTCTACGTGGCTGACCTGGATTCAGACCGAAAACTTCGCTGCATGGAATAACGTTCCTTATGGTACAAATGAAAATGGTCTCGGCGGCACTGATGTACAGCTTGAAATCAATTCGCCGCTTTACGTACAGCATTTCCAGTCAATCGCCGATCTCGCGAAAGACGGTACGTTCCGTTATGGCGGCCGCACGTCAGAAGCCAAGCAGCTTTTCACCTCCGGGGAATGCGCTATGTTGACTGAATCATCGGGCGGTCTCGGAGATGTTGTAAAGTCAGGCATCAACTACGGCATTGGCCAACTGCCTTACTATGAAGGTCACGGTCCGCAAAACACGATCCCCGGTGGCGCAGCTCTATGGGTCTTTGCCGGTCTTAGCGATGAACAGTACAAGGGCGTCGCAGAATTCTTCAATTTTCTCTCGCAGACCAAAATTCAGGTCAAACTTCACGAAAAGTCCGGTTACCTGCCGGTGACACTGGCTGCTTACGAAGAGACCAAGAAGTCGGATTTCTATGAAAAGAATCCAGGTCGCGAAACGCCGATCTTGCAGATGATGGGCAAAGCCCCCACCGAAAATTCCAAGGGTGTGCGCCTCACCAACCTGCCGCAGGTACGCGATATTCTGAATGAAGAGTTCGAAGCCATGCTCGGCGGCAAACAAGACGCGAAGACCGCGCTCGAGAACGCCGTCAAACGCGGCAACGACGCAATTGCCGCCGCTCAGTAACCGTTCACATTGATACAACGCCGCCTGCCTCTGCGGCAGGCGGCCTTGTTACCCCACGAGGAAGCTCCCCGTGCAGAAAGTTATCTTTCCGAATAAAGTTTTGCCTTATTTTCTGTTGGCCCCACAGATCGTCCTGACTGTGGTGTTCTTCTTCTGGCCAGCCAGTCAGGCGGTTTATCAATCATTCATGCGTGAAGACGCATTCGGGCTTAAATCCACCTTCGTCGGATTGGCAAACTTCACGACCGTTCTGGCGGACCCTAACTATCTGCATTCATTCAGAGTAACGATTGTCTTCAATATCCTGACCGCGCTGCTTGCCATGGGCGCAGCACTAATACTTGCGACGGCAGCGGATCGCGTTATCCGCGGGAAGACATTTTATCGTACGCTCCTGATCTGGCCATATGCAGTGGCTCCCGCTGTTGCCGGCATGTTATGGCTCTTCATGTTCAATCCAGCCATGGGTACTTTTGCTTACATTCTGCGGCGTAATGGCGTCGCGTGGGATCCGCTGCTTGATGGCAATCAGGCTATGGGCCTTGTCGTCGTTGCTGCCGCATGGAAACAGATTTCTTATAATTTCCTGTTCTTTGTTGCAGGGTTACAGGCAATCCCTAAGTCGTTGATCGAAGCAGCAGCCATTGATGGCGCTCGCGGATCACGGCGATTTTGGTCTATCGTATTTCCACTTCTTGCACCCACTTCATTCTTCCTGCTTGTCGTGAACACGGTTTACGCCTTCTTTGACACATTCGGTATCATCCATGCCGTGACCGGCGGCGGCCCTGCCAGAGCTACCGAAACGCTGGTCTACAAGGTTTACAATGATGGCTTCGTCAATCTCAACCTCGGCTCATCTTCGGCACAGTCGGTTATTCTAATGGCAATCGTGATTGCCTTGACCGCTTTCCAGTTCCGCTTCGTTGAGAAGCGTGTGCATTATTCGTGAGTGAGGGGACAATGATAGAAAAACGCCCTGTCTCAAACCTGATCGGCCACCTGATCCTGATCGTAGGCATCATAATTGTCGCCTTTCCGATCTATTATACCTTCGTCGCTTCAACGATGACATCGACGCAAATCATACGTCCCCCCATCTCGTTGTTGCCTGGCGACCATTTCGTCGAAAACTATGGTGAAGCCATCTTTGGCGGCGTGGAACGCGTTGTCGGCGTAAGTCTGGAGCGGCTTCTTTGGAACTCGTTCGTGGTCGCCATGGCAATCGCCGTCGGCAAGATCATTATTTCGTTCATGTCGGCTTTCGCGATTGTGTTTTTCCGCTTTCCGCTACGCATGTTCTTCTTCTGGATGATCTTCATAACCTTGATGCTGCCTGTGGAGGTTCGTATCCTGCCAACCTACAAGGTGATAGTGGACCTCGGCATGATCGACACCTATGCAGGGCTCACCCTGCCATTGATGGCATCTGCGACGGCAACGTTTCTGTTCCGTCAGTTTTTCCTCACCATACCGGGTGAACTGGTTGAAGCTGCGCGTATCGATAATGCCGGGCCATTCCGCTTCATGCGGGATATCCTGCTTCCTCTTTCGAAGACGAACATTGCAGCACTTTTCGTCATTCTCTTCATTTATGGATGGACCCAGTATCTCTGGCCGCTGCTCGTTACTAATGATGCCAAGATGAACACGATCATCATCGGCCTGCGCCGCATGGTCGATTGGGCTGATGCGTCCACACCTTGGAACTACGTCATGGTAACAGCCATTCTGGCCATCATCCCACCGATCCTCGTTGTGGTGCTGATGCAGCGCTGGTTCGTCAAAGGTCTCGTTGAAACGGAAAAGTAATGAGCAAAATTGTTCTTGATAACGTCCGCAAGAGCTATGGCGGCAATGTCGAAGTCATCAAAGGTGTATCGCTGGAGATCAACGACGGCGAGTTCGTAGTACTGGTAGGTCCGTCAGGCTGCGGTAAATCCACTCTCCTGCGCATGATTGCCGGCCTTGAAGGTATTACGTCCGGCACCATCGCTATTGGCGATCGCGTGGTCAATGATGTTGAACCTGCAGAACGCGATATTGCCATGGTGTTCCAGAATTATGCGCTCTACCCGCATATGACGGTCCGGGAAAATCTCGCTTATGGCCTGAAGAACCGGAAAACACCGAAAGACGAAATCGAACGCCGCATTGCCAAAGCGGCAAAGGCACTCGAAATCGAACCTTTTCTTGAGCGTAAGCCGCGTCAGCTTTCTGGCGGTCAGCGCCAGCGCGTCGCCATGGGGCGTGCCATTGTGCGCGAACCGGCAGCTTTTCTCTTCGATGAACCACTCTCCAATCTGGATGCGAAACTACGCGTGCAGATGCGTGTCGAGATCAAGCGCCTGCAACGTTCGCTCGAAACAACCAGCGTTTATGTCACCCATGACCAGATGGAAGCCATGACCATGGCTGACCGCCTCGTTGTGCTGAATGCAGGCCATATTGAACAGGTCGGTACGCCGATCGAACTGTATGAAAAGCCAGCCTCCACATTCGTGGCAACATTTATCGGTTCGCCGTCGATGAATCTGCTGCAAAGCGCAGAAAACATTGCCTGGAAAACGGGCGGGGCGGTGAAAACACCTATCGGAAACTTCACCATCGGCGTTCGCCCCGAAGATATCAGCATTCTGGAAGACGACGAGCCGGATGCCGACGGTTTCAATGCGACCGTTCGTATTGAAGCTGTAGAACTCGTCGGCGCGGAAAGTTATATTCATAGCGCATTGCCGGACGGTAAGTCGCTCATCTTCCGCGTTGCCGGGCGCTCGACACATAGCGTCGATGAAACCGTCAGGATTGGCGCATCTGCAGGACACATCCATATTTTCGGCGATGACGGCCAGCGTGTAAATGCTTGAATTCGATAAGGGTCACGCCCTTCAAAAGGGCACAACCCGCTATAATAATCGATTTCTGTTTTAGAGTTTATCGGCTACACAGGTGGAATATTTTTCCACCTGTGAGGAAATCCCGATAGATGACGCATCAGCAGATACTCTCCTTCGCGGTGATCATACTCATGATGGGGGCGTTTATCTGGGGCAAGTTTCGCTATGATGTGGTCGCGCTATGTGCGCTTCTCCTGGCGATAGCGGTCGGCGTTGTGCCCTTTGACCGAGCCTTTTCAGGTTTCAGCGACGACATCGTCATTATCGTGGGCAGCGCATTGGTGGTCAGTGCGGGTGTCGCACGCTCTGGTCTTATGCAGGCGGCGATTCAGCGCTTTCTGCCGGAAATAAACAGCGTGCGGCTCCAGCTTGCCGTTCTTGTCACAGTCGTCACCATCCTCTCCGCGTTTGTAAAAAATGTCGGCGCGTTGGCAATCATGATTCCAGTCGCCTTTCAATTCGCTCGCCGTTCCAATGTTTCCCCATCAACTTTCCTCATGCCCATGGCATTCGGTGCGTTGCTTGGCGGCTTGATGACCCAGGTGGGCACTTCTCCCAATATTGTTGTTTCTCGCATTCGCGGTGAAATGGTCGGCGAACCCTTCACAATGTTCGACTTCACACCGGTCGGCGCTGTGCTCTCGGCAGTAGGGCTCATCTATCTGGTATTTTTTTACTGGCTCGTTCCTCAACGCACCCGCGAAAATGTTTCGCTGGATGAGGCAATCAAAATCAAGAACTATGCTTCCGAAGCACGTATCACCAAATCATCGACAATGACCGGCAAGCGCGTGACCGATCTCATCAAGGCGGCTGAAGGCGAGGCAATGGTGACTTCCATTGTACGCAACGAACAGCGACTGACGCCGCTTCCCGATACGATCCTAAATGAAGGTGATGTCGTTCTTCTTGAAGGCGATCCTAAAGCGCTTGATGCGATCATAAGTGCCGGAAAGCTCACCCTGTCTGAAAATCGCAATCCATCTGAAACCAGCGGTTCCACCGACATTGAGGCCGTTGAAGCTGTTATTGGCAAGAACTCGCGTCTCATTGGGCTGACCGCCCAACGACTTGCTCTTTTCGCGCGCTATGACCTGAACCTGCTGGCGGTGAGCCGACCGGGTGAACGCATTACCGAACGTCTTAGCGAAGTCATTCTCCGTTTCGGCGACGTGATTGTGTTGCAAGGCAGACAGGCAAATCTTTCCACCTTCCTGCCGGAGTTCGAATTGCTCCCGCTTGCGCGCCGCAAACTGATGCTCGGCAGCGTCCGGCGCGGATTGATCCCGCTTGCCATTCTGATTGCGGCCATTGGGGCAACCGCTTTAAGCCTTGTACCAGTTGCGGTCGCTTTCTTTGCCGCCGCAGTCGCTATGCTGCTGTTCAAAGTGATACCTCTCAACGAGGTCTATGACGAAATTGATGGTCCCATTCTGGTCATGCTGGCTGCACTCATTCCGGTTTCGGATGCTCTCAGAACAACGGGAGGTACAGATCTCATAGCCGAAGGGCTTGCTACAATCGGCCACCAATTACCGCCAGCCGGAGCTCTGGCGTTAATTCTTGTAGCCGCAATGATGGTGACACCATTTCTCAACAATGCTGCGACAGTGCTCGTCATGGCCCCCATCGCGACAAGTTTTGCTTCCGGACTCGGTTTCAAGCCGGAGGCCTTTCTGATGGCGGTCGCGATCGGCGCGGGGTGTGATTTCCTTACGCCAATTGGTCATCAGTGCAATACCCTGGTTATGGGACCAGGAGGTTACAGATTCAGTGACTATCCGCGTCTGGGATTACCGCTATCAATCATTATAGCGATTGTAACAGTTCCAACATTGATGTTCTTCTGGCCGTTGAAATAGCGCTAGAACTCAACTGAACGTATCCATTTGAGGCTGTCGGAGACAATCCTTCCCACGGTTTCGGCGATATCTGCGCGGAATACCAGCGGCTCCCCTACGGGGCTCTCGAGTGTAGCAATCTGGCTTTCCAGCATCGTTACCGGCATGAAATGGCCGGTGCGATGCCCCATGTGCTCGTACAAAACTTCAAAACTACCGTCCAGGAAAACAAACATCACGGGCGTACCGGCAGCGGAACGCAGACGATCACGATAGCTCTTTTTCAGTGCCGAACAGGAAACGACAATACCGTCAGTCGAGGCGGCAAGACGTTCACCGATTTTATCGAGCCAGGGCCAACGATCCTCATCTTGCAAGGGAATGCCTGCTGACATCTTGTCGACATTGGATTTTGGATGCAGCGAGTCGCCTTCAAGAAATGGGAGTGCCAATGCATCGGCAATCTTCTCGCCCACGGTCGACTTTCCAGAGCCCGAAACACCCATAACGATAATACGCAGCATCAATTCCTCATACGCTCGCGGTCATGCCGCCATCGACGTGCAAAACCTGTCCATTGACGAAAGAGGAGGCGTCGCTGCTTAGGAAAACTGCAGCACCTACCAACTCTTTTACATCCCCCCAACGGCCTGCCGGCGTTCTTTTTTCCAGCCATGCAGTAAATTCGGGATCATCAACCAATGCCTGATTCAGCGGCGTCTTGAAATAGCCTGGAGCAATCGCATTAATCTGCAAGCCATACCGTGCCCAGTCGGTGGCCATACCGCGCGTTAAATTGCGAATAGCTCCCTTCGTTGCAGTATAAGGCGTGATGGAAGGTCGGGCCAGTTCGCTTTGTACCGAAGCAATGTTGATTATCTTGCCACGTCCTCGTGCGATCATGTAGCGCGCAGCCGCCTGCCCCGCATAAAAAGCGCTGGAAATATTGGTTTCCAAAAGCTGCTGCCATTTCTCGATCGGGAAATCTTCCAGCGGGGCGCGATACTGCATCCCCGCATTATTGACCAGAATACCCAGCGGACCAATTTCCTGTTCGATCACATCAATAGACACACGAACTTCTTCGGCATCCGTTACATCAAACGCCGACGCAAAGACATTATAACCTTCGTCTTCCAGTAGCGTAACCGTCGCATCGACCTTGTTTCGATCACGACCATTGATGATTACCGTTGCACCATGTTCTGCGAGCCCCCGAGCCAATGCAAAACCAATACCCTGGCTAGAACCGGTGACCAAGGCAATGCGCCCTTCCAGACTGAAAAGTTCGAAAGAAGACGCCATTAGAAAGTTTCCAGTTTGAGGCCAACACGGCTTGCTGCCTGCACAATGTGGCGGCGCATTACTTCGCGAGCTCGTAACGGATCACGTGAATGAATGGCATCTCTGATTGCAGTGTGCTCATCAATGGTGATCTCTACGATCTGCTCAAGCACTGCGCGAGCACGAGCAGCGTTGATTGCCTGATTGATGCGTTCGGCAATGAAACCGAGGACCAGCGGAAAATATTCGTTATGTGTTGCAGACGCGAGTGCACGGTGAAATGCCAGATCAGCAGCAATACCCGTGTCAGTCCACTTTTTTGAACCACTCATCTCCGCCAGCGCCTCGTTCAGTTGCATCATGTCGTTTTCATCGTGATGCACTGCGGCGAGTCCCGCCGCTTCTATCTCCAGAGCCATTCGCAACTGGAACAGGCTTCTGAAACTATCGCGATTAGCAAGTGTTTCAGGTTCTATTCGGATGGCATGGCGTTTATCGGGCTCCGTTACGAAAGCGCCAACACCCTGTCGAGTTTCGACCAATCCCTCGTTGCGCAATTGAGCAATTGCTTCGCGTACAACCGAGCGGCTTACACCGAAGCTCTGCGCTAGATTATGTTCTGTCGGCAGCTTTTGCCCCGGCAGAAGACTACCTTCACTGATCTGCCGCGTAATTTCGGAAGCAATGCGTCCGGGAAGTTGTTCATTGCGCCTGATTTCACCAAACAAAATGATAGAGCCTCCCTGATTACCCGTGCAAGTGGTGTGTCGTCAGCCTCTCGAAGAGTCAAGCGAAAGCTGGCAGCCCGGATTCATGATATTGCCCGGATCGAAGACTTGCTTGATGCCTTCAAGCAGTTTTCGCCGTGCGGGGTCAATGCGCTTCTCGAAATCTTCCCGCTTCAGGCGACCGATGCCGTGCTCGGCGCTGATGCTGCCTGCATAACGATCGAGAACAGCATTGATCGTTTCCTTTGCAAGCTTGATCCTCTTGTCTATCGCCGCAACATCGAGATCGCTTCCAGGGATAACATTGAGATGCACATTACCGTCACCCACATGCCCGTAAGAAACAGCAAGACAATCCGGAAGCACCTCAGCCAGTTCGGTTTCAGCTTCAGCGACGAATGACGCCAGTTTTGACAGCGGGACCGATATGTCAGTGCGAAGGTGTTTGCCACGCAGCGCCTGCCCTTCGTTCATCGCCTCGCGGAACATCCAGAGATTTTGACCTTGCGCACGAGATGACGCGATGGTGCCATCCAGAACAAGGCCATCTTCCATTGCGCCAGCAAGAAACTGTTCCATCAAGGACGCTATATCCACCAGCCCAGAGCCTGAAATCTCCATCAAGACGTAGGCAGGATATTGTCCAAGCGGCATGGCAAGATCCGGCATCGCCTCTTGCGCCAAGGTAAAAGCCACCGGCGGCATGAATTCGAAAGCGGACATCAGATCACAGCATTGCACGCGTGCACGCCGATAAAGCGCAATAGCGTCAGCGAGCGAATTGAGTCCCAACAGTGCGATTTCCACCTTGTCCGGCAAAGGCGTCAGTTTGATTGCGACGCCGGTCACCACTCCCATAATGCCTTCCGCACCGATGAAAAGCTGTTTCAGATCAATGCCGCGATTGTCTTTCCGCAACGTGGAAAGACCGTTGAATATCGTGCCATCAGGCAAGACGACCTCCAACCCCAGGACCAACTCGCGTGTCATGCCATAACGCAACACGTTGAGGCCTCCGGCATTGGTGCTGACATTGCCACCGATACGGCAGCTTCCCTGCGCGCCAAGGGCCAGTGGGAAAAACATTCCTTCAACCGCCAATTTGTCTTTCAGCTCGGAGAGAATGCAACCGGCATCAACAACCGCTGAAAAATCATCCGGGTCGACCTTTCGAATACGGTTCATCCGCTCAAGACTTAGAATGACGAGATTGTCGCGCCCATCCGGTACACCGCCTTGCACAAGACCGGTATTTCCGCCCTGCGGAATGATGGACAATCCCAGTGAAGCGCAAGCTTTAACCACAGCGGAAACGTCCTCTGTCGAGCGCGGGCGGATCACAGCAACCGCTATATTCTCCACATCACCCGGCCAGTCCCGACAATAGCGGAGCATATCGCTTCGCGCGGTCATAACCAGATCATCACCCAAAAGGGTAACGAGATCAGTCTGCTTGTCTCCGGTCATGTCCCCCAAACCGTACATAATATCCTCTTGTTCATAGACCTGGTTGATGCGCAATCGGCTGCCGTGGATGTACGACAGCTTTGGGAACGCAACAGGCTTTTCCGTTTCATTCTTGTGGCAAGATCGAGAAAATTGTTTTCAATGCCTACATATAAGGTTATCAGACAACCCTACAACAGAAATCTGGTGGGAGATCGGATAAGTGTTGTTATGGTAGCCAACACCGCGTTCTGAGTTGCAATCGGCTACAAGATTGGGAGGAGGCTTAAAAATGCATATTGCAATCATCGGCGCTGCAGGCATGGTCGGATGCAAACTGACACAACGCCTCTCAAAAGATAGGCATCTCGGCGGGAATCCCATTGAAAAGCTTACGCTTATCGATATCGTTGCAGCAGAACCTCCAGTCGGCTTTGCCGGATCAGTCGATACCCTGGCAGCAGATATATCCACTATGGAAACTGCCCAAAGCATCGTGTCAGCACGCCCCGACATCATCTTTCACCTTGCGGCAATCGTATCCGGTGAAGCGGAACTCGATTTCGACAAGGGATATCGAATCAATCTGGATGGCACCCGCCATCTGTTTGATGCGATCAGGCTTGCACACATTGCCGATGGCTATAAGCCGCGTGTGGTCTTCACATCGTCCATAGCAGTTTTCGGCGCCCCGCTCCCCCACCCTATCCCCGATGAGTTTCACACGACTCCATTGACGAGTTACGGCACGCAGAAGGCAATCAGCGAACTTCTGTTGTCGGACTACACCCGGCGCGGCTTCTTCGATGGTATCGGCATTCGCCTTCCGACGATCTGCATACGTCCGGGCAGGCCGAACAAAGCAGCTTCCGGCTTTTTCTCCAACATCCTGCGTGAGCCGCTCTCCGGGCAGGAAGCGGTCTTGCCTGTTCCCGAAGATGTCCGACACTGGCATACTTCGCCGCGGTCAGCGGTCGGCTTTCTGGTCCATGGAGCCACCATCCATACGGAAGCGGTGGGAGCACGCCGCAATCTTTCCATGCCCGGTCTCAGTGCGACAGTAGGCGAACAGATTGAAGCATTGCGCCGTGTTGCTGGTGAATCGGCCGTAGGGCTGATCCGCCATGAGCCGGACGAAATGATCATGCGTATGGTTGCCGGCTGGGCTCCCGGTTTCGAGGCAAAACGCGCGCAGGCTCTTGGTTTCACCGCAGAAACATCCTTTGATGAGATCATTCGTGTTCACATCGAAGATGAGATGGGAGGCAAACTTTGACGCGCAGGATTGCATTTCTTGGGACTGGCCTGATGGGCGCGCCGATGGCTGGTCGTCTTCTGGATGCTGGCTTCGGTATAACAGCCTGGAACCGGAATAGCGCCAAGTTAGCCTCTCTTGGCGGAAAAGGTGCCAAACTCGCCCAAACCGCCGCCGAGGCGGCAGAGAACGCCGATATAGTCATCACCATGTTAACCGATGGCCCGGCAGTACGCGACGTTCTTTTCGACCAAGGGGTTGCTGCCGTCATGAAAAATGGTAGCACCGTCATCGACATGAGTTCAATTTCGCCCGACTTTGCCCGCGAACATGCTCAGCGTTTGCAGGCCGTTGGCATCAATCATATCGATGCTCCGGTTTCAGGAGGCGTGGTGGGAGCACAGGAAGGTACGCTTGCCATCATGGCTGGAGGCGATGAGGCGGTCATTGCTGAACTCGCTGATGTTTTCCAACCAATGGGACGCCTTACCCGCGTCGGCCCATCTGGTGCCGGTCAACTGGCAAAACTCGCCAATCAGCAGATTGTTGCCGTGACCATCGGAGCGATTGCGGAAGCAATGGTTCTTGTCGAAAAAGGTGGCGGTTCGCGCTCAGCGTTCCGCGACGCCATCCGCGGCGGCTTCTGTGAAAGCCGCATTCTCGAACTGCACGGCAAGCGAATGATTGATCGTAATTTTGAGCCGGGCGGCACATCGCGTATTCAGTTGAAAGATCTCAATTCGATCCTCAAGACTGCGGGCGACCTATCGTTGAACTTGCCGTTGACCGAGGCCGTACGCGATGCCTTTGCCGCTTTCGTGGAAGAAGGTGGTGGCGAAAAGGATCATAGCGCCCTGCTCCTTCATCTCGAAAAACTCAATGAAGGCGGAAAGAGCTAGTACATACGCACTCCGGTTGCATTGGGAGGTGCAATGAAGATTATCGCAGTCGAAACGATCCGCGTAGCCGAACGGCCAAACTTGTTGTGGGTCGAAGTTCATACGGACGAAGGAATTACCGGGCTCGGCGAAACTTTTTTCATGTCCGAGACGGTCGAGTCCTACTTGCACGAATATGTGGCACCGCGTGTTCTGGGGCGCGATCCGTTGCAAATCGATCTGCTAGCCTCTGACCTTGTGGGTTATCTCGGATTTCGTTCAACCGGCGCCGAAGTGCGTGGGAACTCCGCGTTCGACATCGCCTTGTGGGATCTCTACGGTAAAGCCGCCAACCTTCCGATCGCTCAGTTGCTCGGCGGCTTCAGCCGTCAATCCATCCGTACATACAATACATGTGCCGGAACAGAATACATAAAGAAAGCGACTGGCCAGCAGTCCACCAATTATGGCCTTGCAAATGCAGGAGCCAATTATGACGATCTTAATGGCTTCCTGCATCGTGCAGACGAACTTGCACTCTCGTTGCTGGACGAGGGCATAACGGCAATGAAAATCTGGCCGTTCGACATGGCGGCGGAGAAAACACGCGGGCAATATATTTCCCAGCCTGATCTGAAGGCGGCATTGCAGCCTTTCGAGAAAATCCGTGCAGCCGTCGGTGATCGCATGGACATCATGGTTGAATTCCATTCTATGTGGCAGCTTCTACCGGCCATGCAGATTGCGCGAGAACTCGCGCCATTCAAGACCTTCTGGCACGAAGACCCGATCAAGATGGACAGCCTTGGCAGTCTTAAACGTTATTCGGAAGCAAGCATCGCACCAATCTGTGCCTCAGAGACCTTGGGAAGCCGTTGGGCGTTTCGTGATTTGCTCGAAACGGGCGTCGCAGGCGTTGTCATGCTCGACTTGAGTTGGTGCGGTGGTCTGTCAGAAGCCCGTAAGATCGCAGCTATGGCAGAAGCCTGGCATCTTCCGGTTGCACCACACGATTGTACCGGTCCTGTCGTTCTGTGTGCTTCAACGCACCTGTCGCTCAACGCACCGAACGCACTTATTCAGGAAAGTGTGCGCGCATTCTACAAGACCTGGTATCGCGATCTTGTTACGGCCTTGCCCGAAGTAAAGGACGGCATGATTACGGTTCCACCCGGTGCAGGCCTCGGGATGGAACTCAATCCGGAAATGGACAAGGCATACACTGTAAGTCGAAGAAAAACAGATCGATCTAATTTTTGAGTTTGGCGCTGCCTGAAGGCTGGACTCAACTCCAGACTGCTAATAATAATATTACTATTGTTGTCAGACATCCTGACAACATATGGCCCACGGGAAACGGTCATGCATTGGGAGGATATCTGTGCAAGACAAGCGTGAATTGAAAGCAACGGCGATTTTGCCTGAAGACAGCCATTCTGCGGTTTTGATCGGCCGAGCATGGTCAAAAGCAGAAAATGGCCCCTGTCCGGTACTGGTGAAAGACGGTCATCTGCACGATTTATCCGGCTTGTCGGCTACTGTTTCAGGTCTTCTGGAACGCAATTCGCTAGTAAACGAATTAAAAAATACGGACAGCTTCCCAAACCTTGGCTCACTCGACGATTTTCTTTCCGGCAACCGCGGGGAGTTGCTAGCTCCTATCGATTTACAGTCCATAAAAGCAGCAGGCGTCACCTTCGCTGACAGCATGCTCGAACGCGTGATTGAGGAACAGGCAAAGGGCGACCCTTCCCGCGCCCGCGAAGTTCGTGAACGTCTCGCCCCCGTTATTGGCGACAGTTTGCGGGGCGTCGTGGCTGGCTCCGAAAAAGCCGCGGAGGTCAAAGCGCTCCTCCAGGAAATGGGGCTATGGTCCCAATATCTGGAAGTGGGCATTGGCCCAGATGCAGAAATCTTCACCAAATCCCAACCTATGTCCGCCGTCGGATGCGGTGCGACTGTCGGCATTCTACCGATTTCGCAATGGAACAATCCCGAACCTGAAGTCGTATTGGTCGTCGCTTCAGACGGACGCATTATTGGTGCAACCCTCGGCAATGACGTCAATCTTCGAGACGTCGAAGGGCGTTCGGCACTCCTGCTTGGCAAAGCTAAAGATAACAATGCATCCTGCGCTATCGGGCCATTCATTCGTCTGTTTGACGGTGAATTCACCATGGATGTATTGCGCAAGCTCAAGCTGTCGCTGACGGTCCATGGAGCGGACCGCTTCGAAATGACGGGCGAAAGCCCGATGGAAGCAATCAGCCGCGACCCGGAAAATCTCGCATCACAGATGATGAACCGCAATCATCAATATCCAGACGGCGCTGTATTATTCCTCGGCACGATGTTCGCCCCCGTCAAGGACCGTCGTGGTGCCGGACAAGGCTTCACGCACGAAGTCGGTGACCGCGTTGAAATATCCACTCCCAAGCTCGGGCGACTCGTCAACTGGGTCGACCGCACCGACAAATGTCCGGAATGGACATTCGGCATCAGGGCGCTGATCCAGAATCTGCAAGCCCGCGATCTGCTCGATAAAGTCTGAGGGCGGACATATGACGAAAGCCATCGACCTCTTCTATAAGATACTTGGCGCAATTCTCGTCTTCCTCCTCGCCGGCATGGCTATCATGGTCTTCGTCAACGTGATTTTGCGCTACGCCGCAAATTCCGGACTGACCGTATCGGAAGAACTTTCACGTTATTTCTTCGTCTGGGTAGCGTTTCTCGGCGCTGTTCTCACCTTCCGAGAGAACAGCCATCTGGGTATTGAGTCCCTCGTTGCTCGCTTCGGGCGACAAGGCCGTATCACGTGCATGGCAATCAGCTATCTGATCGTCATGTTGTGCTCGGGAATCTTCTTTTGGGGCACGTGGAAACAGTTCGACATCAATGCCAGCATGGTTGCACCCGTTACGGGCCTTTCGATGATCTGGGTATATGGCGTCGGGCTATTCACAGGCAGTGCGATGTTCATCATTGCTACCGAGCGTTTCTTGCGGGCTGTCACCGGTCGCTTGACCGATGAGGAAATTGCCACCTTTGCGGGCGAACACTCACTCGACCATCTTATGGAGTAGACGACATGACACTTGTAGTATTTGTCGGCTCGCTCCTCGGCGCCATGGCCATCGGTGTTCCGATCGCATTCTCGCTTATGTTCTGTGGTGTCATTCTCATGCTGTACATGGGAATGTTCAACACGCAGATCATTGCGCAGAACATGATTGCCGGTGTCGACTCCTTCACCCTTCTGGCAATTCCTTTTTTCATTCTGGCCGGTGAACTGATGAATTCGGGCGGTTTATCCCGCCGCATCATTGATTTCGCCATAGCTTGTGTGGGCCATATTCGCGGCGGCCTCGGTGTCGTTGCAATTCTCGCGGCTATCATCATGGCAAGCGTATCGGGTTCGGCCGCTGCCGATACTGCGGCGCTTGCAACCATCCTCGTCCCCATGATGGCGAAAGCGGGCTACAACATCCCGCGTTCTGCCGGGTTAATGGCTGCCGGTGGCATCATCGCGCCGGTTATCCCGCCATCAATGGCAATGATCGTATTCGGTGTTGCGGCCAATGTATCCATAACGCAGCTTTTCATGGCCGGCATCGTGCCGGGCCTGATGATGGGTATCGCCCTTCTCTTCACCTGGCAGATTGTTGTCAGAAAAGACAATCTAAAAGTACTTCCGAAGCAATCCGGTAAAGATCGGCTACAAGCGACCGCGCGCGCACTATGGGCGCTCGGTATGCCAATCATCATCCTCGGCGGCATTCGAATGGGTGTCATGACGCCAACAGAAGCAGCCGTGGTAGCCGCAGCCTATGCTCTCTTTGTTGGTATGTTCATTTATCGAGAACTCAGATTTGTCGATCTCTATGGCGTCTTTCTACGGGCCGCGAAAACAACCTCCGTCATTATGTTTCTTGTCGCCTCGGCGCTGGTTTCGTCATGGCTGATAACGGCAGCAAACATTCCGGCAGAAATCAGCGGCTATATTGCTCCGCTGATTGACAGCCCCAAACTGCTGATGTTTGCGATCATGATCCTGGTGCTCGTGGTCGGAACCGCATTGGACCTTACGCCGACAATCCTGATCCTGACTCCGGTCCTGATGCCGATAGTCAAACAAGCGGGCATCGATCCGGCCTATTTCGGTGTCCTGTTCATCATGAACAACAGTATCGGGCTTATCACTCCGCCTGTTGGCGTAGTGCTGAACGTGGTGAGCGGCGTCTCAAAGGTGCCGCTTGGAAAAGTGGTCGCTGGTGTCAATCCGTTCCTGATTTCACAGGTGATCGTTCTGTTCCTGCTGGTTCTGTTTCCAAGTCTCGTATTGGTGCCCATGAACTGGCTTCATTAGGTTTAACATCAACTCTGGGAGGAGAGTTCTATGAGAAAACTGATTATGCTGGCAACGACCGCCCTCATGGCGGGAGCGCTAACCGTACCTGCATTCGCCGAATTTCAAGATCGCAACATCCGCGTCTCGAACGGTATTAATGAGGATCATCCCGTCGGCAATGGCATAAAGGCCATGAATGAATGCCTTGCAGAGAAGTCCGGCGGCAAGATGAAGATAACCGCTTTCTGGGGTGGAGCGCTGGGTGGCGATTTGCAGGCAACACAGGCGCTACGTTCCGGTGTGCAAGAAGGTGTGGTCACGTCATCATCACCGCTCGTCGGCATCGTTCCGGCACTGGGCGTGTTCGACCTGCCGTTTCTCTTCGCAAATGATAAAGAAGCAGATGCTGTCGTCGACGGTTCGTTCGGGAAGATGATGGACGAAAAGTTGGCAGCCGTCGGCCTCGTCAATCTTGCCTATTGGGAGAACGGGTTCCGGAATCTTTCGAACTCAAAACATCCGGTCAATAAGTGGGAAGACTTCAGCGGTATGAAAGTCCGCGTGATGCAGAACAACATCTTCCTCGATACGTTCCAGAATTTCGGTGCCAATGCCACGCCTATGGCTTTTGGTGAAATCTTCTCAGCACTGGAAACAAAGGCTATAGACGCACAGGAAAACCCTTACGTCACGATCGATACATCAAAGTTCTATGAGGTACAGAAATTCGTCACGGAAACGAAACACGCCTACACGCCGTTTCTTTTCCTGTACTCCAAGCCGATCTTCGACACGTATTCACCGGAGGAACAGGCCGCGTTGCGTGAATGCGCAGTTGTCGGCCGCGACGTTGAACGCAAGGTCATTCGCGAACTGAACCAGAAGTCGCTCGAGAAGATTAAGGAAGCAGGTCTGGAGGTGAACACTCTTTCACCGGAAGAGCATGCCCGCATGCTCGAGAAGTCCCAGCCGATCTATGCCAAGTACAAGTCGCAGATCGGCGACGATGTCATCGATGCGGTACAAAAGCAGATCAGTGAAATCCGCAAATAATAAAGCCTGAACCAAAAGAATAGGCCGCGCTCATCGCGCCGCCTATTCTGATGATTCAAGCAGCCTTCAGACAATTATTGATCCGTTCAGCCAGCTTGCGAGTACGCGCAAGACTGTGAGCCTGTTCGGTACTGAAACGCTTTCGCCGAATTCCATAAATTTCTCAGTTAAGCGGAATAGCGTTTCCATCTTTACTGGCCTGATAAGTCCGGGACAATTCATCGTATTGGGCGAAAATGGCGTCAAGCCTCTTGCCGAGGCGCGACCGATCGGCGTCCGGTAGAGATGCAACCATCTTAGGAATCGAATGACTATGCCAGAAAGCATTATCGCGATTGTACCCACCTGGCTCCAGCGTGAAGACTTCTTTGAGAATCTTCAAATCGTGCGGAATTGAAAAAGCATCTCGTGAATCTTCATGGCTGAAGAGATAGTAGAAATTGTCGAAACCGCTCCAAGTGATGGCTGAAAGACACATCGAACAAGGCTCGTGGGTGGAAAGAAAGACCATATCCTTCGGGTCTGGACGTCCGTTCTCCGGCATCTCGTAGAAGCGCTTCAAAGTATGCACTTCGCCGTGCCAGAGCGGATTTTCAGTCTCATTGTTGGTTTCAGCAAGAACAAGAGATAGATCTGATTTGCGCAACAAGGCCGCACCGAACACCTTATTGCCTTCTGCAACTCCTCGTTCAGTCAGCGGAATAACATCCTGCTCGATAACGTCGATCAGTTTTTCCAGCAGTTTCAGTTCATCTGTTTGCACAGTTCTATTCCTCCCGATATTGCAGAACAAGCGCCGGACCATTTCAGCCCGGCGCTTTTATTGTCATTCCGCAAAGAATGCGAAGCGGATGACGAAGAGTGCGGCAACCAGCCATGTAGCGAGATGAATGTCTCGTGCCTTGCCAGTGAAGGCTTTGAGAACGACATAGCTGATGAAGCCGAAGGCCAGGCCGTTGGCAATCGAGTAGGTGAACGGGATGGCCAAAGCCGTCAGCGCTGCAGGTGCAGCTTCCGTTACATCGTGCCATTCGATCTCGGTCAATTCACGCATCATCAAGCAAGCGACGTAGATCAGAGCCGGTGCAGTCGCATAAGCCGGAACCGAACCGGCAAGCGGCGAAATGAACAAGGCTGCAAGAAACAGAAGTGCGACAACCAAAGCTGTCAGGCCCGTACGGCCACCAGCCTGAACACCCGATGCACTTTCGACATAAGCCGTCGTAGAGGAAGTACCGAGAAGCGAGCCGCCAAGAATGGCAGTACTATCGGCAAAAAGGGCACGCCCGAGACGGTTGGGTTTACCTGGTTCGATCAGGCCGCCCCGCTTCGCCACACCAATCAGCGTACCGGTAGCATCGAAAACTTCAACCAGAACGAAAACCAGAATGACATGCAGAATGCCGGTATGCAGAGCGCCCATCACATCAAGCTGAAGGAAGGTCGGCGCAAGGCTCGGTGGAGCCGAGAAAACACCACCGAACTGGCTGATGCCAAGAGCGATAGATGCAACGGTGACGACAAGAATACCTATAAGGATCGCACCGCGAACTTTCAAAGCATCCAGCACGGCGATGATGAAGAAGCCGGCAATAGCCAGCAGTGGACCAGATTTCGTCAGATCCCCAAGCCCGACCAAAGTTGCTTCATTGCCAACGACGACACCAGCGCTTTTCAGACCGATCAGGGCCAGGAACATGCCGATACCCGCAGCGATCGCACTTCGCAGCGAATGCGGAATGCCTTCAACCAGCCAGCGGCGTATGCCTGTCACGGTCAGAAGAAGGAAGATAATACCGGAAATGAAAACGGCACCCAGCGCCTGCTGCCAAGAAAAACCCATCGCCCCGACAACGGTGAACGCGAAGAAGGCGTTGAGACCCATGCCTGGCGCCATGCCGATAGGCCAGTTCGCAACGAGCGCCATGATGATCGAGCCGAGAGCTGCCGCTAGGCAGGTGGCAACGAAAACAGCGTTTCGATCCATACCTGTCGTGGACAGAATGTCCGGATTTACGAAGATGATGTAAGACATGGTCAGGAAGGTCGTCACGCCGGCGATAATTTCCGTTCTCGCCGTAGTGCCGTGTTCCTGCAATTTGAACAGCTTTTCGAGCATCGTCCCTCCAAGGCAAAGCGCCCGTCAATTGGCACCTCAGTTCGCGTGAAATCACGACGCGCAACCTGTTGCGCTTCGCAATGTGTCGAACTGAAGCAACCTATGCGATTGCCATAATGTTAGTTGCCGCTGCAGATTTGCAGTCGGACATGTTCCCCATACACCCATCACGAACAAAAGCACAGTTCTGCCGTGTGCATGCCAGTTTGTTGACATGATTTAGTGTGGACTGAGATCTCGTTGTGCGCCAGCCACTCATTTGTCAGGAAATATTTGAAACAGATTCAAAAAAGACAGTTCGCGAGCGTGTGTTCTTTTTTCTAACTGACTGATTGAAATGGGCTTTGTAAGAGCAGTGCCGTGCCATACATGCCAAGCGCAAAAACCGTATGCGCAATAAGGTTGAGGTAGCGGACATTGCGAGCGTTCGGCAATTTGGATGCCGCCCAACCGATTCCCAAACCGGGTTGCAGCAAAAACCACCCTGCCGCAACTGTCAGAATGCCAAAAATCCAGACCGGTAGAAATACGGGGTCAGCGAACCATTCCGAGCCACCATAAATGGCAAAGACGACACCGTAAAGAATACCGACGGCATAATGTCCAATCCACCCAAGCGCTATTTCATGCCCATAAGGTTCGGCGTCGGAAATATCATCGTGAAAAATTTTCCCGTGGCGAAGATGCCAGAACCACCGGCCAACCAATCCCCAATTGGGGCGTGCCTGCCCCGGCAATGCAGCCAGCAAAAGTGCCCACAAGTCCATTACGACCGTTGCGCCGATTCCAATCAGAATCCCACGCCAGATAATGTCCATGATGTAATTGCCTTTGCGTCATCGGGTGGCCAGATAAGCCGGAGACCACCCGATGCGCAAGAGGTAGATGTACGTGCACTCCTGCATTTTTCACAATGCCTGTAGCAATCACTTCGGATAATGAATGCAATAAATTCCGGCAATAGACATCGCTATGAAATAAGAGGCGATGAAGAACGGCAAATTTACCGCAGCTACAACGGAAGGATCCCATCTTCATCGCCTGCCCCCGCAGATATAAGCTGACGGAAAATTGGCCCGACGACAATTGCCGCCTGTCCCAAAATGGTACGGATTGCGTCTCATTAGCGATGTGTGACCGAAGAATAAGCAAACGAGGATTTCAAGCTGATAACGGAACATAAAAGAGGCATCACACGACCGAAGACTGAAGGGTTCTGATCAAAGAATTAATTAAATGAGCAATCCATAAAACAAAAGCGCCGGGACTGGAGACCGACGCTTTGTTACTTTATTCGATTTATACTTACAGGGCGATCCTTCGAGAGACACGCCATAAGTTATTACTTACCGAAAACGGCGCTATGAATCTGCGAACGCGAAACACCAATGTCGGCAAGAAGGTGGTCGTCCATAGCACCAAGCTCACGGATAGCGCGGCGGCGGGATACGAACTGCTGTACTTTCTGACGAATGTTCATTTGCTTTCTCCTCGTTTGGATGATTGCTAAATAGGCGTTTGTCTAAATTTCCACCACGGATATGATTGCAAACAAGGCATGCGTTTTTGCTTGAGCTCGCAACCTTGAAAAGGTCGAATTTACTTCTCTTCAAAGCAATGGCTCGCTTATAGACTTAAATGCGGAATTTCCGAAATGTCTTTTGCCAATAGGCTTCTAATCGATTAATGGAGCGTTCGGAACGAACTCCTCCCCCGTTTCTTTCGGACATCGTCATGCTTTATGGTATTTTTCTCGCATTTGCGTCCTATGCGGCATTCGCCGTCAGCGATGCCTGCGTCAAGTTTCTTGATGGCACGCTGTCGCCTTACGAAGTTGCTTTCTTCGGCGCTGTACTTGGTCTACTTGCCATTCCCTTTACAAAAAAAGCTGGCGATGTCTGGCTCGATATGTTTCGCACAACCAATATCAAAATGTGGTTGCTGCGTACCGTGACCGCTGCAATGGGAACGATAGGCAGCGTTACAGCATTTACGCATCTGTCCATGGCGGAAGCCTTCGCGCTCATTTTCCTCCTGCCGGCATATGTGACAATACTTTCTGTCGTGTTCTTGAAGGAGCAAGTTGGCTGGCGGCGATGGTCGGCGGTTCTGATCGGCTTTGTTGGCGTGCTGATTGTACTCCGCCCCGGCTTCAGGGAGCTCTCAATCGGCCACCTCGGAGCGCTTGCGGCCGGCATGGGTGGCGCGATGAGCATCATCATCTTCCGTGTCATGGGCAAGCACGAAAAGCGCATATCGCTCTATACGAGCGGACTGATCGGACCCATCATCATCTGTGGCGCATTGATGGTTTCCTCATACGAAGCGCCAAATACCGAGCAATGGGTTTATCTCGCAGGATATGGCCTTCTCGCCGCGCTTGCCAACATCCTGCTGATACTCGCGGCCCAACGCGCGCCGGCGAGTGCGATTGCCTCCCCACAGTATAGCCAGATGATATGGGCGATCCTTTTCGGATATTTTGTCTTCCACGATCACATAGACACGCCGATGCTGATCGGCATTGTTCTCATCACCATTTCCGGGCTCTTCACTTTCATCCGCGAAAGGCAACGGGGCGTCAAAGGGCCTCCTGCTGTTGCCACATCGGAACCGACCCCGGCACTTGTAGAAGACAAAATGGAGCAATCTTGAAAGCAGGTAATGACAACTTCGCGCTTGTCTACAGCGTTGCCTCCTCCTACGATATAGGTAACCTGTACATGATCGATAAAATTACGTTTCGATTAGAAGTGCTTAGGACATTGATCCGATCCAAAGTTGTCGAGACGCGTTTCAAACATTATTCCGATAACGATCTGTGTCTGAATGCGCCCTGACGCAGGCAAAAACATGAAAACTGATACTGTTAAAGGACTAGGGAAATGACCGATAAACGGGCGATGTGGACCTATTACAAGGGCGAATGGCGCGAAGGCGATGTTCGCATTCTCGGTGCGGCCTCACAAGCGACCTGGCTTGGTTCGCTGGTATTTGACGGCGCACGCCTCTTTGAAGGTGTAACACCGGACCTTGATCGTCACTCTGCACGCGCCAATGATTCAGCCTGTGCCCTGGGCCTGGAGCCGACGCTCTCCGCCAACGATATCGAGGCACTCGCACGTGAGGGCTTGAAAAAGTTCGCGCCGGGTACGGATGTTTATATCCGCCCCATGTACTGGGCAGAAGAAGGTGACGCCAGCACAGTCGCGCCGCTTGCGTCATCCACGGATTTTGCGCTCTGCCTTGAAGCGATCCCTATGGTCGAGCCGAAGGGTTTTACGATCACCACGACATCATTCCGGCGACCGTACCTGGAAGTCATGCCGGTCAATGCTAAGGCCGCCTGTCTTTATCCGAACAACGCACGTATGCTGCGTGAGGCAAAGGCAAAAGGCTTTCACAATGCATTGGTGACCGATGTTCTCGGAAACGTCGCCGAAACTGCAACCTCGAACGTCTTCATGGTCCGGGGCGGCGAGGTGTTCACACCGGTTCCCAATGGCACATTCCTGAACGGCATCACTCGTCAGCGTGTACTCAATCTGTTACGCGAAGCAGGTATCTCCGTTCACGAAACCACTTTGAAGATTGACGATTTCCGCGAAGCTGACGAAATCTTCTCAACAGGTAATATGAGTAAAGTCGTGCCGATTATCGGGTTTGATGATCGCAAACTTGAATATGGACCGCTGACGAAACGCGCTCGTGCTCTTTATTGGGAATGGGCTCACGCCTGATCTCCAAACAAAACATCTCCGGCCCAACGACCGGAGATGTGTTCCTGCCCCCCACAAAAGATAACCTCACCATCATATGATCGAACATACGCCCCTGTTCCTGGCAATCGCAGTGATTGCAGCATTTCTCGTCGGGCTTTCAAAAGGCGGACTACCATCGGTCGGTACGCTTGCCGTTCCATTGATGGCACTTGTCATATCTCCAGTCACCGCAGCCGCACTTCTGCTCCCGATCTATGTTATCAGCGACATGTTCGGCCTGTATCTTTATCGCCATCACTTTTCCGCACGCAATCTTGCGATCCTGACACCAGCGGCAATTCTCGGCGTCGGCATAGGCTGGATGTTCAGCGCACATCTGTCTCCCACATTCATTGGAATGCTGGTTGGGTTGGTCGGCATCCTTTTCTGCTTCAATGCGTGGTTCGGTGCGCATTATCGTAAAAAGGCACGAAAGGCGGATGTTCCCGGCGGCATTTTCTGGGGCGTAATCACAGGCTTGACCAGCTTTGTCTCTCATTCCGGCGCACCACCGTTTCAGATGTATGTGCTGCCGCAGCACCTTCCAAAACTGGTTTTCGCTGGTACATCGACCATTCTTTTTGCCATCGTCAACGCCGTAAAGCTGGTGCCTTACTGGCAGTTGCAACAGTTTTCCAATCTCGACACATCACTTGGTCTTTGGCTTGTCCCTGCCGCAGTCATCGGCACCTTCGTCGGCGCCAAGCTGACCCGGATCATGCCGGATGGCCCATTTTTCCTCTTGGTACAGATGACCTTGTTCGGGCTTTCCATCAAGCTGATTACCGATTGGATCGTGCCGTATTTCTTCGGTTGACGACTTGCGGCTGCAGCTTGCAACAAATCATCCCTTCGGTCACGATGCGCTTATCAAGCGCTTTTTGGAGAGAGGAAGCGGGGATGGAGGATGCAGACGCCATTATCATTGGAGCAGGACTAGCCGGACTTGTCGCAGCGCATGAACTGGCCGCTGCCGGGCGCAAAGTCATTCTTCTCGAACAAGAAGGTGAGAATTCCATTGGCGGACAAGCGTTCTGGTCACTCGGTGGACTGTTCATGGTCGACAGTCCCGAACAGCGTCGCCTTGGCATAAAGGACAATATCGATCTCGCGCGGCAGGATTGGTTCGGGTCGGCACAATTTGACAGGCTCGAGGATCATTGGCCGAAGCGCTGGGCCGCATCCTATCTGGAGTTCGCCGCTGGCGAAATGCGATCCTGGCTGCATAGTCTAGGCATGCGCTGGTTTCCTGTCGTCGGCTGGGCAGAACGTGGCGGGGCGAGAGCAGATGGCCACGGCAACTCAGTACCACGTTTTCACGTAACCTGGGGCACTGGACCAGGTGTCGTGGCTCCATTCGAGCGATCGCTCCGTGATTCTATCAACAAAGGACTCATAACCTTAAAATGCCGCCATCGCGTCAATAGCATCGCCACTACCGGCGGACGAGCCAGTGGAGTTTACGGCGAAGTACTGGCACCCTCGACCGTTGAGCGTGGGCAATCTTCATCCCGGGATATCGCGGGAGAGTTTGCCTATTTCGCTGACTGTGTAATCGTCACATCTGGCGGCATCGGCGGCGATCCGGATAAGGTCCGGAGAGCCTGGCCACGCGACAGGCTCGGCAACCCACCGAAAGAAATGGTGTTGGGTGTACCAGCCCATGTCGACGGGCGAGGCATCGATATCGCTGTGGCTGCAGGCGGTCACGTCATCAATGCCGACCGCATGTGGCACTATACCGAGGGACTCCGGAACTGGGACCCCATCTGGCCGAACCATGGTATTCGTATTCTACCGGGACCATCCTCAATGTGGTTCGACGCCAAGGGTAATCGTCTTCCCGCTCCCTATCTCCCGGGGTTCGATACGCTTGGTACGCTCAAGCACATTCTTTCGACCGGCTACGACTATTCCTGGTTTATTCTAACCGAGAAAATCATCCGCAAAGAATTCTCTCTGTCTGGATCGGAGCAAAATCCGGATCTTACCGGCAAAGACTGGAAGCTCTTACTGAAAAGCCGCCTCGGCAAAGCGCCGCCACCGCCAGTCAAAGCGTTCCTGGAAAACGGAGCCGATTTCCTTACAGCCGGAACTCTGCAAGAACTCGTTAAAAAAATGAATGGCTTGACAGGAGAAAAGCTTCTCAAACTCGACCATATCCGCGATCAAATCGAAGCACGGGATCGCGAGATAGTGAACCGTTATTCCAAGGATGCTCAAGTGATGGCGATACACAATGCCCGAGCTTATATCGGTGATCGTCTCACACGTGCTGTACCGCTACACCCGCTGCTGGCCCCCTCGAACGGGCCACTTATTGCCGTCAAACTGCATATTCTAACGCGCAAGACACTTGGCGGGCTGCACACGGACTTGGACGCGCAAGTGCTGAACGAGGCCGGCGAAAAGATACCCGGACTATATGCAGCAGGCGAAGCTGCCGGCTTCGGTGGGGGCGGCTACCATGGTTACAATGCACTTGAAGGAACGTTTCTCGGCGGCTGTATATTTTCCGGTCGAGCGGCCGGTCGTGCAGCCGCTGCGGCAACATCGCTCTAATTCCTGAGCAGCTTGAGGCGCAACATCAACCCAGGCCGTTTCGCCTTCGACCGCATTCCATATATGAGTTTTTTATTTTTTTGCGTCGTGCCTGCTCTCGAAACCCTATGCATAGCAGCAACATAATGCCCCTGTAAGAAACAGGGAGCCCTTTCGGGCAATTCAGGCATGACTATGGATCTCGCCGTCCTTGCAATTGGCATCGGCTTCTTTGCGCTATTGTTCGGCTATCTGCGCATCTGCGAAAAGCTCTGAGGCACGCCATGATGATTGAATACATCGCTGGCGCTTTGGTTGCGGTCTTCATAGCCGCCTACCTCCTTTACGCGCTTATACGACCGGAGCGGTTCTAAGCCGGTCTCCGGCCAACCGCGTAACCGGCAGCCATTCAGGCCTCGGAAAAAATCATGACACTTAATGGATGGATTCAGATTCTCGTTTTTTGCGGGATCATCATTTTGCTCGTCAAGCCGCTCGGCGGCTACATGACGCGCGTTTTCAGCGGTGAACGGATGTTCCTTTCACCTGTCCTCGTTCCTGTCGAGCGCGGGCTTTATCGTCTCGCAGGCACAAGCGAACGAGAAGAACAGCACTGGACGACCTACACTACCTCCCTGCTGCTATTCAACCTTGCCGGTTTTCTGCTGCTTTACATGCTGCAACGGTTTCAGGGCTCCCTGCCCTTCAATCCGATGGGTATGAGCAACGTTCCGGCAGATCTCGCCTTCAACACCACTGCTAGTTTTGTCACCAATACGAATTGGCAGAACTATGGTGGAGAAAGTACCATGTCCTACCTGACTCAAATGGTGGGGCTGACGGTGCAGAACTTTGTTTCGGCCGCAACAGGCGTTGCCATTGCCATAGCGCTCATTCGAGCGTTCTCGCGCAAATCCATGAAGACACTCGGAAACTTCTGGATCGACCTTACGCGATGCACGCTCTACATTCTCTTACCGCTCTGCATCGCGCTTACGTTGGCGTTCGTCAGCCTGGGCGTGCCGCAAACAATTAGCGCTTATGCCGAAGCTACGACGCTGGAAGGCGCAAGACAGGTGATCGCACTTGGGCCGGTTGCTTCACAGTTGGCCATCAAGATGCTTGGCACCAATGGGGGCGGCTTCTTCAATGCTAATTCCGCGCATCCCTTCGAAAACCCTGATGCCATCTCCAACATGATCCAGATGGTTGCGATTTTCGTCATCGGCGCTTCACTGACCAACGTCTTCGGGCGAATGGTCGGCAACGAGCGTCAGGGATGGGCGATCTTTGCTGCCATGGGCATATTGTTCGTTGCAGGTGTCGCAATCTGCTACTGGGCAGAAGCTGCTGGCAATCCCCTCATCCATGCGCTCGGTATTGATGGCGGCAACATGGAAGGCAAGGAAACGCGCTTCGGCATCGCAATGTCTGCGCTTTTCGCAGTCGTCACAACCGCTGCATCATGCGGGGCCGTTATCGCCATGCATGACAGTATGATGGCGCTGGGCGGAATGATCCCCATGATCAATATGATGCTGGGTGAGATCATCATCGGCGGTGTAGGCGCAGGCTTCTACGGTATCGTCCTGTTCGTTGTCGTTGCCATTTTCGTGGCCGGGTTGATGGTCGGGCGTACTCCCGAATATCTGGGCAAGAAAATCGAAGCCAAGGAAGTGAAAATGGCGATGCTCGCCGTTCTCTGTCTGCCATTGTCCATTCTGGGCTTCACGGCCATCGCCTCGGTTCTTCCGACCGGCCTGGCTTCTATCGCCAACCCCGGACCGCATGGCTTCTCGGAAATTCTCTATGCCTATACTTCAGGCACCGCGAACAATGGTTCAGCCTTTGGCGGCCTCTCAGGCAATACGCCCTGGTACAATATCACCATCGGTCTTGCCATGTTGATGGGCCGGTTTCTCGTGATTGTTCCCGCACTCGCCATAGCCGGTTCGCTTGTCGCCAAGAAAGCGGCCCCACAATCCGCAGGCACATTCCCGACAACCGGGCCGCTTTTCGTCGGCTTGCTGATCGGTGTCATACTTGTGGTTGGAGGTTTGATCTTCTTCCCGGCGCTAGCGCTTGGCCCGGTTGCCGAGCACCTCGCGATAATCAAGGGACAGACGTTCTGATGCTCAGGCCTTCAAGCTGCATTCTCTCGATTCTTCTGGTAACGACCGCCCTCCTTCTCGCGGTTCAGCTTGCCGGACTGATCTAAGTTTTCCGAACGGAAACGTATTCTCACTGGAGCCTCTGTTATGAGCCAGTCCAAATCCGCGAGCGTTCTCGATGCCCGCATCCTTTTACCCGCCATTGGCGATGCCTTTCGCAAGCTCAATCCCAGGAGTCTTGCACGTAATCCGGTGATGTTCGTGGTTGCAGTTGTTTCACTGCTGACGACTTTGCTACTTTTGAAAGACGTTGCCGCCGGCAATCCCGATGTCAGCTTCTCATTCCAGATCGTCCTATGGCTGTGGTTTACCGTGCTGTTTGCAAATTTTGCCGAGGCCGTCGCCGAAGGCCGCGGCAAAGCACACGCGGATTCATTGCGTCGGACACGGACCGAAACGCAAGCCAAACTTCTGGACAATCCAGAACGGCCAAGCTGGAAAAGCGTACCGGGAACAAGCTTGAAAGTCGGTGATGTCGTTCTGGTGGAAGCCACCGACATCATCCCTTCGGATGGCGAAGTCATCGAAGGCGTTGCGTCCGTCAATGAAGCCGCCATTACCGGGGAGTCTGCGCCCGTCATCCGCGAATCCGGTGGAGACCGTTCTGCTGTTACCGGTGGAACACAGGTTCTTTCAGACTGGATCAAGGTTCGCATCACTGCGGCACAAGGTTCGACTTTCATCGACAAGATGATTAGTCTGGTAGAAGGTGCCGAACGTCAGAAAACGCCGAATGAAATAGCGCTCAACATTCTGCTTGCAGGCATGACGCTGATATTCGTTTTGGCCGTTGTTACCATCCCTAGCTTTGCGACCTATGCAGGCGGCTATATTCCTGTAACGGTGCTGGTTGCACTCTTCGTCACCCTGATCCCAACTACGATTGGCGCTTTGCTTTCTGCTATTGGCATTGCAGGCATGGACCGTCTCGTTCGGTTCAACGTGCTTGCCATGTCCGGTCGTGCGGTCGAGGCGGCAGGTGACGTCGACACGCTTCTTCTCGACAAGACGGGTACGATTACGCTCGGAAACCGTCAGGCGGCTGCGTTTGCACCTGTGAGCGGCGTAACCGAGCAGACGCTTGCCGACGCAGCACAATTGGCCTCACTTGCGGACGAAACACCGGAGGGCCGCTCCATTGTTGTATTGGCCAAGGAAAAATACGGGTTGCGCGGGCGCGACATGCAGGGGCTTCACGCGCATTTCGTGCCCTTTACCGCACAAAGCCGCATGAGCGGTGTCGATATCGAAGGTTCGGTCATTCGCAAAGGTGCTGTTGATGCGGTGCTGGCCTATGTAAGCCAGAATAGCCGCGCCGATGAAAAAGCGGTTGCGGAACTGCAATCCATTGCTGACACAATCGCCAAAGCGGGTGGCACGCCGCTCGCTGTTGCCAAAGATGGATTTCTTCTCGGTGTCGTGCACCTGAAAGACATCGTCAAAGGCGGTATCCGTGAACGCTTCGCAGAGTTGCGCCGCATGGGAATCCGCACGGTTATGATTACCGGTGACAACCCGATGACTGCAGCGGCCATCGCCGCTGAAGCGGGCGTGGACGACTTTCTTGCGCAGGCAACACCAGAAAACAAGTTGTCGCTGATCCGCGAGGAACAGGCCAAGGGCAAACTTGTTGCAATGTGCGGCGACGGCACCAACGACGCCCCTGCTCTTGCGCAGGCGGATGTCGGCGTGGCCATGAACACCGGTACAGTTGCCGCGCGAGAAGCCGGAAATATGGTCGATCTCGACAGCGATCCCACCAAGCTCATCGAAATCGTTGAAATCGGCAAGCAATTGCTGATGACACGAGGAGCATTGACGACCTTCTCCATCGCCAATGACATTGCAAAATATTTTGCGATTATTCCGGCAATGTTCCTGGCGTTCTATCCCCAACTCGGTGCGCTCAACATCATGGGGCTCGCTACGCCACAGAGCGCCATCCTGTCGGCCATTATCTTCAACGCCCTGATTATTGTGGCCCTGATCCCGCTTTCACTGAAAGGCGTCACCTACAAGCCAGTTGGTGCAGGAGCGCTCCTTTCGCGCAATCTTCTGATCTACGGCCTCGGCGGCGTCATCGTGCCTTTTATCGGCATCAAGGCCATCGATATGGCCATTACGGCTCTTGGCCTCGCATAAGGATTTGCAAAAATGCTGAAACAGCTTCGTCCAGCACTTGTCATGATCGTATCGCTTACCGTCATAACAGGTTTGCTCTATCCGCTTGGCATGACAGGTATCGCCCAAGCGATCTTTCCAGCCAGCGCCAATGGCAGCCTGATCGAAAAGGACGGCAAAATCGTCGGTTCCGAGTTGATTGGCCAGAATTTTACCGGTGACCGCTATTTTCACGGTCGACCATCTGCCGCAGGGAGTGGCGGATATGACGCCGCAAGCTCCGGTGGCTCCAATCTGGGACCGACCAATCCAAAACTCATTGAGCGGGTTAAAGCCGACGCTACCGCTTTGGTGCAAAGCGAAGGCTCTGCGCCGCCGCCGATCGACCTCGTAACTGCATCTGCAAGTGGTCTCGATCCGCATATTTCACCGGAAGCCGCGTTCTATCAGGCGTCTCGTATCGCGAAAGCGCGGGGGATTGATGAAACCGCACTACGCGGAATTGTCGAGCAACAGGTTGAAGCCCGTGAACTTGGCTTTCTCGGTGAACCAGTGGTCAATGTTTTGAAGCTGAACCTTGTTCTGGACAGGACCGGCACCAAGTAGAATAACTGGCGGTGGCATGATTTGCCGCCCCTTCTTTTCAGGAGCTTTGCTTGACATCGGATGCCCTTCGCTTTGGCGATAACAGACCTTCACCCGATGCTCTGCTTGAACAGGCGGAACGCGAGACGCGTGGCCGCCTGAAAATATTTCTCGGTGCCGCGCCAGGTGTCGGTAAAACTTATGAAATGCTGATGTCCGGCCGCGCGCGCAAAGCCGATGGAGTAGATGTCGTCATCGGCGTGGTCGAAACCCACGGACGCGCTGAAACCGAAGCCCTGACAGACGGGCTTGAGATCGTCCCGCGTGCACAAGTGGCCTATCGTGGTCATCTTCTCGATGAGATGGATATCGATGCTGTGCTCGCCCGCAAACCACAACTGGTTCTAGTGGATGAACTGGCGCACACGAATGCGCCGGGCAGCAGACACCCTAAACGCTATCAGGATGTCGAGGAAATTCTGGCGCGCGGGATCGATGTTTATACAACGCTCAATATCCAGCACGTCGAAAGCCTCAACGATGTTGTGGCGCAAATCACCCGCATCCGAGTACGTGAAACCGTGCCCGACAGTATCATCGACCGAGCCGACGATATCGAACTGATCGATCTCACGCCGAATGATCTCATCAAGCGTCTCAATGAAGGCAAAATTTACCTTCCCAAGACTGCGAAACGGGCGATCCGCAATTACTTTTCGCCCGGAAATCTGACAGCACTACGAGAACTGGCGCTACGTCGTACCGCCCAGCGTGTGGACGAGCAACTTCTCAGCCATATGCGAGCCCATGCTATCGAAGGACCCTGGGCTGCTGGCGACCGCATACTGGTTGCCATCGACGAGCGTCCCCGTAGTGTATCGCTGGTTCGTTACGCGCGTCGGCTTGCAGATCGTCTTCGTGCACCATGGGCCGCCATCCATATAGAAACGGCACGGTCTGCCGGACTTACCGAACAAGCAAAGGATAGGCTTGCAACTGCGTTGAGGCTGGCCGAACAGCTTGGCGGAGAAACAATCGTCATTCCAGGCCAATCGGTCGCCGAAGATATTGTGCGCTACGCCTCGGCTCACAACTTCACCCAGATTGTCGCCGGAAAATCAATAAAATCACGCTGGCGGGAGATGATTGACGGCTCCATAGCACGCGAACTGGTCCGGCTCTCCGGCGCTATTGATATTCATATAACTGCGGGTGTCGACGTTGAAAACGGAGCGCCAACCCGCAAGGTAAATACCGCCACTCAAAGAACATCGCCTGACATTGGGCCCTATCTGATCGGCATCGCGATAACAGGCATTGCGCTTGTTGCGGGATTATTGCTTGAACAGTTTCTGGACGTGCGCAGCATCGCACTGGTGTTTGTTGTTGGCGTGCTTGGCGTCGCAGTCACACTTGGTCTCTGGCCAGCGCTTTTTTCATCCGTTCTTAGCGCATTTGCTTATAATTTCTTCTTTCTTTCACCACTCTACACACTTTCTATCGCAGATCCCGAAAGCGTCGTAGCTCTGATTTTCTTTTTGTTTGTAAGTTTCATTGCCAGCAATCTGGCAAGCCGGGTCCAGCGCCAGGCCGCAGCAGCACGACAGCGCGCGCGCATGACGGAAGATCTGTATCTTTTCAGCAAAAAGCTCGCAGGGACCGGCTCACTCGATGATGTGCTATGGGCCACCGCATTCCAGATCGCATCGATGCTCAAGGTACGAGCCGTGATCCTTTTGCCTGAAGGTAATAGCATCGCCGTCAGGGGCGGTTATCCGCCGGATGACACTTTGGATGACGCTGATATCGCCGCCGCACACTGGACCTGGGAACACGATCTTCCAGCGGGGCGCGGAGCTAATACTTTACCGGGTGCCAAACGCCTCTATTTACCTCTCAAAACCGCGAGGACATCGGTAGGCGTCATCGGTCTCGACAATGATCGTGCGGGCCCTATCCTCACACCTGAACAACAACGCCTCTTTGAAGCTTTGGCCGATCAGGCCGCAATTGCGATCGAACGCGTTCAGCTTGTCGGTGATGTAGAGCGAGCGAAACTTGCGGCGGAAGCTGACAAGCTGCGTTCAGCTTTGCTCACCTCGATTTCACACGATCTGAAGACTCCTTTGGCCGCTATTCTGGGTGCAGCGACGACGCTGCGCGATTATTCTGCATCGCTGCCAGATGCCGACCGTTCTGAACTGGTGGCAACGGTGGTCGACCAGTCGGAGCGCCTGAACCGCTTCATTGCCAACCTCCTCGATATGACACGGATCGAAGCGGGTGCTATGAAGCCCAATCTATCATTTCACGACGTTGGCGACCTTATCGGAGCCGCCCTCAAGCGTGCAGCCAAAATATTAGCTCATCATCAGGTGAACGTTGTCGTTCCAGTCGACCTGCCGATGGTTCAGCTTGATGCCGTCCTGTTCGAACAGGCATTGTTCAACTTGTTCGACAATGCAGCCAAATACGCGCCGCAGAATTCCTCCATTACAATTGCAGTTCGCGCCGATCCGGCTCGTATCACACTGGAAATCAGCGATCAGGGTCCCGGTATTCCGCCGGCCGATCTGGAGCGCGTGTTCGATACGTTCTATCGTGTGCGCAAAGGTGACCACGTGCAGGCTGGAACTGGGCTGGGTCTTCCCATTGCTCGCGGTTTCATCGAGGCGATGGGAGGCTCCATCCGGGCAGGCAACCGGCATGAAGGTACCGGTGCTATATTTACAGTCACGCTACCCGTGCTCGTTGACGAAATTGACAGGAACTCATGAACGATCTGAAATTGAAAATTCTTGTTGTTGACGATGAACCAGCTATCCGCAAACTGTTGCGGGTGGGGCTGACGACGGAGGGCTATACCGTCGTAGAAGCGGTGAATGGTGGTGAAGCCGAGGAGCGTATAGCGACAGAAAAACCGGATATTGTGCTTCTGGATCTTGGGCTTCCCGATACTGATGGGCATGCTTTGCTGCAACGCTGGAGAGAAAATAGCATCGTTTTGCCCATTCTTATCCTCTCTAGCCGTACCGACGAAGCAGGAATCGTCCGTGCGCTGGAAGATGGTGCCGATGATTACGTCCCAAAGCCTTTCGGTATGAAGGAGCTTGCCGCGCGTCTGCGTGTCGCTTTGCGTCATCGGCTTCAACAGCAGGGCGAAAAGCCGCTTTTCCAAAGCGATGGTCTGATGGTCGATCTCGTGCGCCGCCTTGTGAAAGTAAATGGGGAAGAAATTAAGCTGTCGCCAAAGGAATACGACATTCTGCGTCTACTCGTACAGCACGCCGGAAAAGTGCTGACCCATCATTATATTCTGAACCAGATCTGGGGACCGGCCGCTGATGTGCAATATCTCCGCATCTATGTCCGGCAGTTGCGGCAGAAGATTGAAAAATCCCCGGATCAGCCGCATTATATTCTAACCGAAACGGGCGTGGGCTACAGGCTGCGCGAAGCTGATCCAGCTCTCTGAGACAGCGGGAACCAAGGCTTTCCAGAAGCGTTGTTTGCCAAACAGCCAAAGTGACGGAGGCAAGCGTGGTTGAGCTGGTAAACAATATCGACAACTTGGAATTTATAATCGCCAAAGCTCGGGAATATGACGTTCAGGTTCCCGCAGTTGATGAAGAATCCGGGTCTAATGCCAGCGACGACAGTGAAGTTGACATTCTCGACGCTTCACTGGCAAATCCTACCCGCAAGGAGCTTTTTGCCGCCATACGATCTCTGAACATTGATGAACGGCAGGAATTGCTGGCACTCATGTGGGTGGGGCGCGGCGATTTCAGCGCCGAAGAATGGGACGAAGCCCTCTCAACTGCTGCTGATCGCGATAATGGCCGCGAAGCCAAATATCTCATTGGCACGCCGCTTCTCGGCGATTATCTCGAAGAAGGTTTGGTTGCTCTCGGCTTCGACGTCGAAGCCTACGATAATGAATAAGAAAAATTGATGTTTCCATGCACCCTTCTGTTTTGACGCTGCTGTATCCGGACATTAGTGTTGGAAACAAATTGGGCTGGCTTATGCTGACCCTGAACAGTGAGCACGACGGAGGACGGCACGATGCTTCAGAAAAACCTCACCCAGAAAACCGACTTCTATATCGATGGGGCGTGGCGTGCCCCAATGGAAGCCAAGTCCATCGAGGTCATCAATCCTGCCGATGAAAAGCCTTATGCCGTCATCTCGGCAGGTTCTGCGAAAGATATAGATCTGGCGGTCGCTGCCGCACGCAATGCTTTTCCATCCTGGAGCGAAACGCCAGCCGCAGAACGCATCGGCTATATCCGACGTATCGTCGAAATTTACGAATCTCGTCTGGACGAAATGGCCAAGACGATTTCACTCGAAATGGGCGCTCCAATTAAACTCGCTCGGGAATCCCAAGCTGCAGCAGGCCTATCGCATACAAAAGCCTTCATCGCCGCGTTTGAGAACTTTGAATTCGAAGAGGTCTTTTCCTCGAAGTATCCGAACCAGACGGTTGTGCGCGAACCAATTGGTGTTTGCGGCCTCATTACGCCGTGGAACTGGCCAATGAACCAGATCGCGCTGAAAGTTATTCCTGCGCTAGCTGTTGGTTGCACAGTCGTGTTGAAGCCTTCGGAAATTGCACCATTGTCGGCCATGCTCTTTGCAGAATTTGTGGATCAGGCTGGCGTTCCAAAGGGTGTTTTCAATCTCGTCAATGGCGAAGGCGCTATCGTTGGCGAAGCTTTGTCACAACACCCGGATATCGACATGATGTCTTTCACCGGTTCAACGCGCGCCGGAACAGCGGTTTCCCGCGCAGCGGCAACAACAGTAAAGCGGGTCTCGCTGGAACTTGGTGGTAAATCACCAAACATCGTTTTTGCCGATGCCGATCTTGAAAAAACCATTGCGCGCAGCCTCGCTCACTGTTTCGAGAATACCGGACAGTCCTGTAATGCGCCGACACGCATGCTTGTCGAACGATCAGTTTATGACAAGGCGGTTGAACTCGCCAGGAAGGTGACTGAAGACACAAAGGTCGGCGATCCTGCACAAGAAGGCGACCATATCGGCCCGCTGTCCTCATCGATCCAGTTCGAGAAGGTTCAAACGCTGATCCAGAAAGGCATTGATGAAGGCGCGCGACTTGTGGCCGGCGGCACCGGTCGCCCAGATGGCTTCTCCGAAGGTGACTTCGTCAAGCCGACCGTCTTTGCTGACGTGAACAATGATATGACGATTGCCCGCGAGGAAATCTTCGGTCCAGTACTCGCCATGATCCCCTTCGATACAGAAGAAGAAGCAATCGCTATCGCCAACGATACACCTTACGGGCTTGCAGCTTATATCCAGACCGGGAGCCCGGAAAGGGCAAAGCGCGTGGCCCGCAAACTGCGTGCAGGTATGGTGCAGATCAATGGCACCTCGCGTGCGCCGGGCAGCCCGTTCGGAGGATACAAGCAATCGGGTAATGGTCGCGAAGGCGGGAAATGGGGTCTGGAAGATTTCATGGAAGTAAAGCTCATCAGCGGCTGACCAATAAGATGACAATAAAAAAGCGCCGTTTAGCGGCGCTTTTTGGTCTTTTACTCGAAGTTAATTTTTCCCGATAACTCGAATGCGCTGATCGCCGCCAATATCGATGAACTGCGTTGGTGGCGGCACTTCATGAACGTCGTGCGTACCGAAGCTTTCGGGGTAAAACGCATAACCGTCTGGTGCACGAGGCGGGTTGGTGTCGTCAATTAGTCGGCCGCCTGTCAATTCCGTCATCGGATCGGGAATAGCGGAGATCAGCCGCCGCGTATAGGGATGCGTCGGGTTCGAGAATATCCGATCCCACGGGCCACTCTCAACAATCTGGCCGAAATACATAACGGCCACCCGATCGCTCATGTGCTCTACGACGCTCAGATCATGGCTGATCATGATGTAGGAAAGACCAAGTCGCTCTTTCAGCTCCAGCAGCAGATTGATGATCTGCGCCCGGATCGAAACATCGAGTGCGGAGACAGGCTCATCCAGCACAATGACTTTGGGATTAAGCAGCAAGGCGCGCGCAATCCCAATACGCTGGCGTTGACCGCCGGAAAACTCGTGTGGGAAACGTTTTGCCTGTTCGGGCTTCAATCCGACGAGACGCAGAATTTCCTCTACGCGTCCATCAACTTCGCTGCGCGATGTCACACCATGAAGTCGCAAAGGTGCGGCGAGTGAAGTATAGACTGACTGGCGCGGATTGAGTGAAGCAAACGGATCTTGAAAGACCATCTGCGCCATCTTCGCCCGTTCCAGCCGCGAAGGCTCATTCTTGCCAGTGATCGGACGCCCCTCAAAATAGATCTGCCCGCTAGTCGGTTTCTGCAAACCGACGATGGAGAGTGCGAGCGTAGATTTGCCACAGCCAGACTCACCTACGATGGACAAGCACTCGCCCTTGTTGAGGGTTAGGCTGAGATTGTTGACGGCGCGCAGCAATTGATTGGAGCGACTGAAGATGCCACCACTCACCGGGAAGTAAACGCAGACATCATCAATGCTGACCAGCGGCTCTGCTAGTTTGGTTGAATGCATATCATTCATGATGGAAACACCTCACCACACCAGCATCCTCAAGTGGCGTCCAGCCCGGCTTTTGCGCGCGGCAAATATCGGTCGCGCGCGTGCAGCGCGGCTCAAATCTGCAGCCTTTAGGAAAGGCCGAGATAGAAGGTACGACGCCTTCGATTTCCTGAAGCCGTAACTGGCCTTCTTTCTGACGTGAGCCAAGCTGCGGGAGCGAAGCAAGAAGGCCATGCGCATAAGGGTGCGCCGGATGATGGAACAGGCCCGATGTTATCCGCTCTTCGACCAGATGCCCGGCATACATGACACCGACGCGGCGGCACATTTTGGCAATCACACCAAGATCGTGACTGATCATGAGTACAGAGGTTCCCCGCGCTGTGCAAAGTTCCTGCATCAGACGCAGAATTTCCGCCTGAACCGTCACATCAAGTGCTGTTGTGGGCTCGTCAGCGATCAGCAGATCGGGATCACACGCAAGCGCGATAGCGATCATCACCCTCTGACGCATACCGCCAGACATCTGGTGCGGATAATTCTTCACGCGTTGCTCTGGCGCGGGCACCTGAACACTGGCTAATGCTTCGACCGCCTTGCGTTCTGCCTCATGCCAGGTTGCACCCTGATGCAGCACAAACATTTCCGCAATCTGCCGCCCTACAGGTGAAAGCGGATTGAGTGCGGTCATCGGCTCCTGAAAGATCATCGCGATGCGATTGCCACGCAGCCTTCGCATTTCGCGTGACGACATGGAACGCAAATCCTGCCCTTTGAAGCGTATCGCTCCTCCCGTTATGGTCAACGGTTTGCGCAGCAGCCCAATCATCGACAAAGCGGTGATGCTTTTTCCGCAGCCGGACTCTCCCACCAGTCCGAATGTTTCACCAGCGCCAATTGTGAAGGATACGTCTTCAACGACATTATGCTTGGCCGAACCGGATACGATATCGATCCGCAGGTTTTCGACCTCGAGAAGTGTTTGCTCGCTCATACCTTGCGCGTCCTCATATGCGGGTCGAGCCAGTCACGAAGACCGTCACCAAACAGATTGAGTCCAAGCACTGTGAAGAAGATGGCAAGACCGGGGAACACGGCTGCCCAGGGTGCATTCACGATCAACTCACGCGCATCAGTGAGCATGTTGCCCCAACTTGGATCTGGAGGACTGATACCAAGACCAAGATAGGAAAGTGCTGCTTCTGCGAGGATCGCGTCACCCATTCCGAGTGTGCCGATCACAAGGATAGGTCCAATCATGTTCGGCACGATCTGCGTAATCATGATACGAACATCACTATAACCAAGCATCTTGGCGGCCTGAATATAACCCTGCTTCTTGAGCGAAAGGGTGGAACTGCGCGCAATACGGCAAGTCCAGGACCAGTTCGTGAGACCAAGTGCGAGCAAAAGGCTCGGCAAACCAGGGCCTAGAACCGCCATGATTGCCAAAGCGAAGATCAGCGACGGGATTGCCAGCATAAGATTTGTGAGACCATTGACGAAATCGTCCCACCAGCCGCCGAAATAACCCGCAGAAATGCCAAAACAGAGACCTATGACGGTGTTGATGCACTGTGAGACCACGCCCACGGTCAAAGACACCTGGGCGCCATAGAGGATGCGCGAATAGACATCGCGACCTTGTGCATCAGTGCCAAACCAGAATTGTGCATCGGGCGGCAGTTCGGCATTCATCAAATCGGCATCGAGAACCGGATTATAGTGCGCCAGCAGTGGCGCAAAGACGGCTGCTGCCACGATGACGATGCACACGAACCCGCCGAATACAAGATTGAAACGCAGCTTCATGAGCTTACTCGTGGCTTATGCGCGGATCGATGACCGCATAGAGAATGTCAACGATTGTATTGATGACCAGAAACCACAATACGATCACGAGAATTGCCCCCTGCACGACAGGGATATCGCGCAGCGAAACGCTATCAATCAACAATGAACCAAGGCCCGGCCAGGAAAACAGTTTCTCAACCACCACAGCCTGACCCATCATCGATCCGAACTGCAGGCCAATTGTCGTAACGATCAGCACCAGTGCATTGCGCATGACATGCCATTTCACGAGCCTGAAACTGTTCATTCCTTTTGAGCGGGCGGTGCGGATGAAATCGGCGCCCATCACTTCAAGCACGGCTGCGCGCGTTGTTCTTGCAAGCAATGCCAGTGGCGCTACCCCCAAGGTCAGCGCCGGCAGAATGATGTTCCTTATACCGCCATCACCGTAACCGAAACTCGGTAACCAACCGAGTGTGAGTGCAAAGAGATACATTGCGAGCAGGCCTAGCCAGAATTGCGGCAGTGAAAGGCCAGAGACCGCGCCTATCATAGTCACACTGTCGAGAATGCTTCCCGGCTTCAGCGCCGCTATAAATCCAAGCGGCACACCGATCAGGATCGCAAAGCCCATGGCCGCGAAAGCAAGTTTCAGCGTCGGCCACATACGCTCCTGAATAAGCGAAACAACCGGCTGCCTTGATCGATAGGATGTCCCGAGATCAAACTGAGCCAACTGAACCAGATAGTTGCCGAAACGCACGTGAACAGGCTTATCGAGCCCAAATTCCTGTGTAATTTTTTCGACCATCTTCGGATCGTTCATGCCCTTGCCATTGGCAATAAGTCCCGAAGCGATGCTGCCGGGAACAACACTGAAAATGATGAAGATCAGCAGGGACACCGCAACAACTGTCGGTATCATCTGCAGGACGCGCCGGAGAATAAAATAGAGCACTTGGTCCTCCTTTCGGATCAGCGTAGATTACGCTGGAGCAAAGGGGATCAGTGGCCCGCCCGAAATCGAGCGGGCCGATCCTTATCAGCCGGAATTAACGCCCGGACGGAACCGTGTCGTCGACCCAAAGCTTTTCATAGGACTGGACCGCGAGCTCTGCCGAGTTTGGCTGCAGGCCATGCAGCCACGGCTGATGCGCCATGACAGCCTTGTTGTAGTTAAAGAACCAGACCGGCGCTTCTTCCTGCAACAGGTTGTTGGCTTTCTTCAAAAGCTCGTTCTTCTCTTCTTCGGTTTTAGCCAGTTTTGCTGCATCAACAATCTTGTCGAATTCAGCGTTAGAGAACTTTTGATAGTTGCACGCGGATTGAGGGGTCGTGGAGTAGAAGCACTGCATCGCAGTTAATGCATCTGGACCGCTTTCAAGCGACCACATATAGGCATGGAAGTTGCCAGCCGGAACCACATCGGCAAGAACAGATGCTTCCACAGGCTTTGCCTTTACCTTGATACCGACTTTCGCGAGCATCGGAATGATCGCTTGAACGATGGTCAAGCCCCAGCTCTCGTTCTGCGTTGCCGTAAGCTCGAATTCGAAGCCATCGGGATAACCAGCTTCTGCAAGCAAGGCTTTTGCTTTTTCAGGATCGTATGGATAAGGCTTCGCATCCTTATCGAAGGCTGGCGATGAGTTTGGCAGCCAACCAACCGCGCGATAGGCCTTGTCTTTGACGAGCCTCTTGATGATGAGATCGCTATCGATAGCGTAGTTGATTGCTTGACGGACACGCTTGTCCTGGAACGGCTTGAAATCCGGATTAAAGCCGACGGCACGCGTATAGACCTCGGCTACCTCGACCATGTTCTTCGCAAGTTCAGGATCGGCAAGATAGGCAGTGTACTGCGCCGGTCCAAGCACTGCCACGTCGATTTCCTTGTTGCGGAATGCGACGTCGCGAGCAGCAGCATCGCCCATGATCATGATATTGATCTTGTCCGCGTATGGCTTGCCTTTTTCATAGTACTTGTCCCACTTTTCGACCGTCAAACGGGAGCCGGGAACATATTCGGCAAACTTGTAGGGTCCAAGACCGATAGGATGACGCTGAAACTCTTCGCTATCGCCCTCACCAGCCGGGTAAATGGAGGTGTTGTTGCGCATGAACTGGAAGCCCGGATCAATTGGCTGCTTGAGCGTGATCTCAAGCGTATGATCGTCGATCTTCTTCAGACCGGAAATTTCCTTGGCTTTGCCTTGAGTATATTCCTCTGCACCCTTGATTTCGGCAATATAACGTGCCGGAGGGAAAGCCTTTTTCGGATCCATTATCCGGGTATAGCTCCAGATGATGTCATCGGCTGTCAAAGGCTTGCCATTGTGGAAAAAAGCATCCTGACGAAGCTTATAGGTATAGACGAGCCTGTCTTCGGACACCGTTACATCAGTTGCAAGTCCCAGCACTGGCTTGTTGAGGTCAGCATCCCAATCGTAGAGTGTGCGGTGGATGGCCTTCGCGTAAAACTCATCCTGCGTGGCAGGCGAAGCCTGAATGTCGAGTGTCGAGAAGCTGTCACCATAAGGTGCGACGAAATTGATGACACCTCCCGAACGCGGCTCGTCCGCAGCATGGGCAGCTGTTCCAGCCAACAGAACTGCGGACAGTGCCGCCAGCATTGCGAATTTTCTCATGTTGTTCCCCTTCATAGATTTCATTATTGCGATTCAACCGAACCGTTCGTTCGGGCAGCTCTGTCGAAACCTCGCCGCCCGAAATTCCCCCGAAGCGTTTGCGCTTCAATTCTTTTTATCTACCCCCGAACATCGGGAGCATATGTATCAGGATCGTTCGAATACGACTTCCCCATCGCGTATGGTAAGAACACAATGCGTATCGTTGAGAATCTCTTCCGGTTTTGCGGTGAGCATATTGCGTGAAAAGACTGCCAGATCAGCGACCTGCCCCGGTATGAGCTTACCCTTCACATTCTCAAGCTTCTGAGAAAACGCTCCAAACTCCGTATAGACCTGAAGAGCCTCTTCGATTGTCACGCATTCACGAGCATCCATCACTGTTCCCTTGCCCGTTTCACGTGTCAGCATCGAATAGATATTCGGGTAGGGATTCGGGTGACAGACAGGTGAATCGCTACCGGTCGCAGGCTTGAAACCGAGATCTTTCCAGGTCTTCAGCGGATAACTGGAAAGTGCGCGCTCCTCGCCGAGAACGGAAATATAGGCATCGCCAAAGTCGTAGATGAAAACCTGCTGCGGACATGGATAGATGCCAGCTTTTTTCATCCGCTCATGTTGTTCCGGCGTGGAGAAACCGCAATGTTCGATACGGTGACGACGGTCAGGATCGGGATGCGCTGCAAGCGCCTTTTCGTAGGCAGTAATGAGCTGACCAATCGCTGCATCACCGATTGCGTGGCAGGCAAGCTGATAACCCTTTTTGTGGGCATCAAGCACCAGCGCTTCCAGTTCCGCATCCGGCAATATCTGTACGCCGATATTATTATCGTTGCCGAGATAAGGCTTACTCATCCATGCAGTCCGCCCACCTGCCGAACCATCAAGGAAAATCTTGACCGCACCAACCGTCAGCATGTCATCGCCGACCCCAGACACCAATCCGGCTTCATAACATTTCTCGACAATCGACGGGCCAGGGTCGCCCAACAGGACAAGCCAGGTGCGCACCGGCAATCGCTTTTGAAGCTTCGCAACATTATAGGCGCGAATTTCATCAAAGCCCGCAACCTGTCCGACGGCTGCATCCATGACGCTGGTAATGCCATATGAGAGCAACAGATTGCCTGCAGCCTCAATGGCTTCGATCATCTCTTCGGTCGTTGCCTTCGGAATTGCCTTGCGAACTGCACCCTGTGCATTTTCGGCAACCATTCCGGTCAACGTCCCATTTCGCTGTTCGATCAAACCACCATCCGGCACTGGCGATTTTTCATCTATTCCAGCCAGCTCAAAGGCTTTGGAGTTGAAAATCGAAACGTGGCCACAGGCGCGCACCAGCATGACCGGGTGGTTTGGTGCCACGGCGTCGAGCTCTGATTTATGTGGATGGCGACCTACATCGAGCTTGGTCTGGTCGTAACCGCGAGCTCTAATCCACGCTCCCGGAGGTGTCGAAGCAGCCGCATCCCGAATCGCATCGAGCAAGCTTTGCAATGTCGGCGCTGCCTGAGGCGTCGCGTCGATCCACTTGAGTGTCAGTCCGACGGAAATTAGATGCAAATGAGCATCATTCAGTCCGGGCGTAGCAAAGCGCCCTTTCAGATCGACCAAATGCGTATTGTCGCCCTTCAAAGACCAAACTTGGTCCTTCGTACCCGTCGCAAGAACCTTGCCTTGCCAGATTGCCAGGGCTTCAACTGTGCCCTCTTCATATCCACACCAGATAGTACCGTTATAAACTATTGTATCGGCACACAATTCGGGCATTACAGGCATTTCAGCGATCCCCTCCCTACGTCACGCTTTTTATAAGTGCAGGGAGATTTCCATTGTTGCTTTGAACGATCAAGCCGTGGATTTGTTAAATTTAGAGGGGCAAACTGTTCAAAATGACAACTATACGGTCAATTTGCCGAAATTTTTGCAAAGTTGAGTGGGAATTTAACGCACAAAACGACAAAGGCTACCGCCAAAATGACAGCCCCGCCTCTCCTGCCAGTAATCGCAGCTTATAAATGTCAGCGAACAGGCGAAGTATGAACGGCGATCACCCGTTAGAGTGTCGCACGATCCAGAAAATCTGGATTAACGGCATACCCCCGAGCCCGTTCCTTGGCGGCTGATGAGACCAGCGCAATTAGCCGTCAAGGGATGGGGGACAAAGGCGTCCCAGTCGACATGACCGCGACGCCTTGAAAAACGACGGTCAACCCGTCAATACGCCGATCCTGGTAACCGCTCTGCCAGTTGCTCAGGCGTTAGCAAATCCGCATGATGGGCGCGTGCAACATCCGGATGCGACCGGAGGCGACTTTTGAGATTGTTTGCACCGACTTCACGGAAGATCGGGTTCAGCGCATCAACAGTTACGCCGCGTTCCTTGGTCTTCAACTCATCCGGTAAGTCTATCACCGGGATCGTTGCATCGTATCGGGCACCAAGAAAGAAGGCGACAGAGAAGCGTTCCACGCCAGCCGGGGGAGCGACGACACCATGCACATCCGCACGCACAAATCCATTGGTGGCAAGCTCGAGCAGTTCCCCCGTATTGACGACAAACGTGCCGGGAACCGGAGGTGCGTCAATCCACTCGCCATCTTCCTGCTGGACGCGCAGACCGGGGACGACATCTTGCAGCAGCACGGTGACGAAACCGCCGTCCTTGTGGGCTCCCACTCCCTGCTCACTTTCCGCTACATCACGCCCCGGGTACCGGATAATCTTCAATAGCTGGGATGGATGCGGCTCGTAGATCTGGGCGAAAAAATCTTCCGGTTGCCCAAGAGAGGCAGCGATTGCTTTCAGAATATCGATACCGACGCGCGTTACTTCGGCCTGATAGGCGAGCAGCAACGGCTTGAGTTCGGGCAATGCTTCCGGCCATTGGTTTGGACCAATCAGACGCTTCCATGCCGGGCTATCGGCACCGATCGCAGCCGGTTCCGATTCAGTGTTGATATCAAGCTGCTCGCGCCAATCCTGCTGACCGCGCGTACGTTCAAACCCAGCACGGTTATAGCCGCGAAAATGCGACGATTTTACCATTTCTATCTTGAGTTTTTCTTCCGCTGGAAGTGCGAAAAACTTCTTTGCCGTCGCAACCACATCTTCCACGAGCTTTGGGTCGACACCATGCCCTGTAAGATAGAAAAAGCCATGGTCATGAAGCGTGCGGCGTAACTCTTCAATAAAATTGCTACGCTCTTCGGCAGTTCCATTGAAACGCGACAAGTCGAGCAAAGGCAGATTGATTGGGGTGGTGTGTATAGTCATTGAAACCTCCTGAAAAACTCTCAGCGCGAGCGACGGCTGCGTGCCACGCGGTGATTGACGAGACGAGCGGCATAGTCGCCCGTGATCTGGATGGACTGCACGATAGCAACCAGAATGATGACGACAGCAACCATGACTTCCGGCATGAATCGCTGATAACCGAAGCGAATTCCCAGATCACCCAGACCGCCGCCGCCAACGGTTCCAGCCATCGCCGAATACCCGACAAGGCTGACAAGAGTAACCGTTTGCCCGGCGATGATACCGGGGAGTGCCTCAGGCAAAAGCACTTTGAAAATGATCTGAATTGGCGATGCGCCCATGCTTTCGGCAGCCTCGACCAAGCTTTGGTCCACTTCACGCATCGCTGTTTCGGCGAGTCGTGCATAGAGTGGGGTGATTGCCGCTGTTAGCGGAACTATGGCCGCATAGGTGCCAACGGTGGTTCCGGCGATCAGCCGCGTCAATGGAATGATCGCCACCATCAGAATGATGAATGGTGTGGATCGAACCAGATTGACAACGGTCCCCGCCACGCGATTGAAGACCGGTCTCTCAAGAAACTGGCCCGGGCTGGTCACGACCAGCGCAACACCCAGCGGCAGACCTATCAATGTGGACAGGATGGCAGATGCAGCCACCATAGTGGTCGTCTGCTTCAGCGCTTCAAGCAACAGCCCAACGAGCGCCGGTGGAAACAGATCGGACAACATGACCGATGACCTCTCCATGAAGATTAAGTGAAGAAAGATAGCTGAGGACGTCCGCAAGATTGGCCGGAGCCCCCTCAGCAACGAGTGTCATGATGCCCAAAGGTTGCCCAGCAATATAGTCTATGCGTCCATGCAGTATGTTCGGATTGATACCAAAGCGCTGTACCAACGTTGCAACAACCGGTGCGTGCGCGGCTTCGCCGGAGAAAATGATGCGGAGAACGGGGTCTGACCCAGCAATCGGTTCCCGAAGCAGCCGCTGCGATACTTCCGACGGCAAATCGTGGGCAACGATACTTGCCAAAAACGACCGGGCGATAGCGGACCGCGGAAAGGCGAAGACGTCGAAGGTCCCCCCGCTTTCAACAACCTTGCCGCCATCAAGAACCGTCACATGGTCTGCGATCTGGCGCACGACATCCATTTCATGCGTAATGAGTACAATCGTCAGCCCCAGCCGCCGATTGATATCCTTCAATAGCGAAAGAATTTGCTCCGTGGTTTCCGGATCAAGCGCCGATGTCGCCTCATCCGACAACAAGACGCTCGGCTCCAGGGCCAATGCTCTTGCGATACCCACGCGTTGTTTCTGGCCACCTGATAATTCTGATGGATAAGCATCAGCCTTTTCCTTGAGGCCCACCAGATCCAGTAGATCGTTCACTCGGGTTCTTATAGTGCTGCGATCAACGCCTGCGAGCTCCAGTGGCAGTGCTATGTTGCCAAAAGCAGTTCGTGAAGACAGCAGACTAAAATGCTGAAATATCATTGATACTTCACGACGAACCCGTCGTAATTCGTCTTGACGCAGCGTTGTGATCTCACGTCCCGAGACAAAGACCTCTCCGCTGTTTGGACGCACAAGGCCATTGAGGCAGCGCACGAGCGTACTTTTTCCGGCACCTGAACGACCAATGATGCCGTGAATGGTTCCTCTCGTGATTTTGAGCGAGACGTCATCAATCACCGGACCAGCGGTCTCATCATAGATCTTTGTCAGCGAGCATATTTCGATAATTGGCGGAACCGGACCCGTTTCGTCCGGTACTGCTTTCGACACAGATTCGCTGCGCACGAACAGATTCATCTCACCAACCCGCTATAATGTTGCCATCGAATTTCTTCTCGATGAAGGCTTTGACGTCAGGAGACTTATAGGCTTCGACCAGCGTCTTGACCCAGGGTGCATCCTTGTTCTTTTCCGCGACGGCAAGCAGGCAGAAATAATCGGATAACTGGTCTTCGATCAGGATCGCATCACGGGTCGGAACCAGCCCGGCACTCAGCGCGAAATGTGAAGTAATGACGGAAAAATCCACATCTTCCAGCGACCGCGGAAGCTGGGCTGTTTCCATCGGAATGATTTTGACCTTCTTCGGATTATCTACGATATCGAGTTCAGTTGCGTTGAAAGTCACACCCGGCGTCAGCTTGATAATGCCGCCTGCTTCGAGAAGCTTCAAGGCGCGACCCGCATTACTGGGATCGTTGGGGATTGAAATTTGCGCACCCTCGGGCAGTTCAGCAAGAGATTTGTACTTGCGTGAGTAACCAGCCATCGGTAGCAACACAGTGCGCCCACCAACGGCAACGAGGTTGAGACCTCGATCTTTGGTTGATCGAAATAAGGCGTATGCTGAAAGCCATTGGCATCCAGGTCGCCGTCATTCGTGGCTGGATCAATCAGCGCACCATCGGAAAACTCAACAATCTCGATATCAAGCCCTTTTGTTTTGGCGACAGGTGCAAGCGCCTCGGCGATCTCTGCATGCGGCCCGGACGTCACGCCAAAACGGATTTTTTCCGCTAATGAAGGGGAAGCTGCGAATACGGAAAGGAGGGCTGCTGAAACAGCACTGCGCAAGAATGAAACTGAATGCATACTGATTTCCCTGTAGTGATATCGAAAGACGCCTAAGACGCAGCACGCCAATTCCGTTTGTTGTTCCACTTGGCCAGTAGTGAAACGGCGTCGCGCAGCGTTTCTTCACGTTTGGCGAAACAGAAACGCACATGGCTGCGTACATCACGCGCACCGTAAAAAGATGAGACCGGGACAGGAGTTACACCTGCTTCATGTGTCAGCCGTCGGCAAAAATCGAGATCATCGTCGCCGTGGTCAAGCTGCCGTATGTGGGCCACGGCGAAATAGGTGGCTGGCGCACTGGCGACTTCAAACCCGGCGGATTTCAGCCCTCCAACCAGCAAATCCCGCCGCGATGCCAGCGTTGCCCTAAGGTCGGCGAAGTAGTTATCAGGTAACGAAAGCCCAACGGCAATCGCCGACTGCAACGCCAGCGGCGTGGTGAAAGTGACATACTGATGAGCGCGAGCAATCGGTGCTAGAAGCTTCGCGGAAGCTGTCACATAGCCGACCTTCCATCCTGTCAATGAAAAGCTCTTTCCAGCAGAGCCAATTCGCACGACACGGTCGCGGACTTTCTCAACACCGAACATAGAATGAAACGGGCGACCATCGAAGACGAGATGTTCGTATACCTCATCCGAAACGATCACGAGATCATGCTTGACCGCGAGTTCAGCGAGAAAGTCCAATTCATCCAGATCGAATATCTTGCCAATTGGGTTCATCGGCGTATTGACGACAATGAGTTTGGTGCGGGGAGAAATCGCGTTTACCAGCTCCTCACGCGGTAGTTCCCAATGAGGTGGCCTCAACCGCACCGGCACCACTTTCCCGCCAGCGCGCTGGATAAGCGTTGAATACGCATCGTAAACCGGCTCGAACAGGATGGCCTCGTCGCCCGTATCCAGATGTGCCAGAAACGTATCGGCGAGAGCTTCGGTCGCTCCGGAGGTCACCAGAACCTCTTTTTCCCAGTCAACGTCGAGACCGAGAAACCGTCTGGCGTTTTCTGCGACAGCCTGACGAAGAACCGGCAGGCCCATCATGGGTGGATATTGTTGCGAGGTTTCACGAAGAGCACGAGCAGCCGCTTCAAGAAGTTCAGAAGGTTCAAAGCCTTCTGGGAACCCCTGCCCCAGATTGATGGCTCCACGCTCGACAGCAAGCCGCGACATCGCCTCGAAAATCGACGTTCCCGCCGCGCCGAATATCGGATTAGCCACCGGTGCTCCCCTCTTTCAATCGAATTTACGGGGAGAAAGATAAAGCCTATAAAATTAGTAGACAAAGCATAGACTTGCCATCGTCGAGCGAGCGTGAGAAAGCTTTTTTCAAATTTTGCAGATCGTAAACAGTTTTACATTCCGCAATCGCAATCACCTCTGATTCACACCGCCGCCCGACCGTGACGATTGCGCCAGAGCTCTTCCGCTTTCTCAAAGAACTGCGCATAGCTTTCATTATCCGCAGACGCCACCGTCATCATCGCCATGGCTGCCGTCGCGACGATCGTATTTTCTGCACGTTTGTCCACGGCCGCACCGGACCAGACACCATACCAATATTCGAATGAACTGAAGTTTGAATGCTTGTCACTGCTCTCTCTGGAAAGAATTGGGAGCAACAAATCCGTTTCACGGCCGGCGAGAAGCCTGTGGATCGTATGCGTTCGGTGCGGAACCAGCTCGGCAACATCACGACTGGTTGAAACTACGGAGATCGACGATATACCAAGAAGCGCACCCGCATCGCGATGCAATTCACGATATGTAGGTTGAGTAACACCCAGAAATGATGCCTTGAGACTCATCGGATTGAGAAGATGAACAAGGCTGTTCATCGATGAACGTGACTCGAATAAAGGGTAAAGCGCCATCAGCGCGTGAATCTGAGGCGCAAAGCCGGCCATCGGCATGAAACAGATACCATGCGCTCTCAAAGCACTTTCAGCCAAGGAATGGGACGTTGCAATCGGCAGATTGATAGCTTCAGCCGCTATCTCAAGTTTGCCCGAGATTTCACCTATACCGCAGTTGCCATGCATGGCGACCGGATAGCCGGCCCGGGCGACCAACAGGGCCGAAAGCATGAACCAGGGTGACTGCATGGAATTGGGCGACAGATAGGCTGGCCAATCCAGGGCCGGTATATTCAATCCCGGGTCGAACGAATAAATTCGTCTCGCCGCACGCACCATGCCAGCAAGTTCGGGAGCGGTTTCTCCGCGATAATGAATAAGCCGGAGCAATGCACTGATCTGCATCGGATCGGCATTGCCTGTAAAAATCATCGTGAATGCGTCTTCGGCTTCGGACATTTCGAGCGGACGGGTGTGCCCGACCTTTCGCCCTATCACTGCAATATATTTTGCAAGTCTCCTGACCGGGTCGTTCTCGCCCTGAATATTCGCGAACTGTGCGGCAAGCTGTTCCGGTGTTGGATGATTTTCGAGCTCGACAACCTTGCGGATACCAAGCGGCGGCGGTGCTATAATGGCGCTTCGTTTCCACCCGTGATGCCCAGTGCAGTTCGATTTCGGCAATTCAGTAAGATCCAAACTCAATAGCGTTTCAGCTTCGCTCGCCAACCGCCGCAGCCGTCCACGCAACGCCTCTGCTTTTGGGGTTGCAACCATGTTTCGGCCAGAACGAACCAGAATGGGATCATTGAACTTCTCGCGAATCTGACCAAGCAACCGGCTCATGGCTGCAATGCTCAATCCCATCTGCTTGGCAGCACCGCCAACACTGCCTTCCACAAGAAGTGCATCAAGCGCGATCAGCAGGCGCAATTGCCCCAAACGAAGACTTTCATTCTCACCTTTCTCCGTTTGTTGCTGGGTTTTCGCTTGCTTGCCCGACATCACTCTATCGCCCGTTCGTTTGCGGTTTTTGAAATTTGGAATGCTTATAAAACATGACGATTGACGTCACCTTGTTGCCATACATAAGGAGACTTGAAAACTCAACTTTAAACGGTGACGAAAATGACCAGCTTGTTTCGGGGATTGTGGGCCAACGGTACACAAGACAGGCGTTTGGCCAGCAAATCGCTCATTTATCGGGCGATCCTTGCAGGGACCTGCCTTTCCACAGCACTACTTCTGAGCGAAACGACTGCCATTGCGCAAACGGTAGCCAACACTGCAGAAGAAGCAACTTCAGACGAAGCTGGTGCCAAGAAGAAAAAGTCATCTGCGACAGAAGCGGGCATCGAAACAACCGCTGACGGTGCCGTCAAGCTCAACCAGATCGTCGTCACGGCGACAGGGTTCGAGCAGAACATCACCGATGCTCCAGCAAGCATCACCGTCGTTCCCGGTGAAGAGTTGGAAAAGGGCGCTTATCGCGATCTGACCGACGCATTGAAAGATGTGCAGGGTGTAGCTGTCACTGGTTCGGCTGCCGAGCGCGACATATTCATTCGCGGCCTCCCCGGTTCTTATACTCTTCTGCTCGTCGACGGAAAGCGCCAGAGCACGCGTGATGCACGTACCAATGGAAACTCGGGTTTTGAACAGAGCTTCCTGCCGCCGGCAAACGCGATTGAACGTATTGAAGTTATTCGTGGCCCAATGTCTTCGCTCTACGGATCGGACGCGATGGGCGGCGTCATCAATATCATCACCAAAAAAGTCTCTGACACGTGGAGCGGCTCGTTCACAGTAGACGGTACGGCGCAGCAACACTCAAAATTCGGTAATTCGCTTCAAGGGTCATACTATATCACAGGCCCACTCGTCCCGAACCTCGTCGGCGTGCAGGTCTGGGGTCGCGGACTGAAGCGTCAGGAAGATAAAATCATCAACGGAACGCCAGAGCAGAAGGATATTGACATCACCGGGCGCGTCACGATCACCCCGAATGAAGATCACGACATCATGCTCGAACTCGGCAAGACACGCCTTCGCCGTGATTCAACTGTCGGCAACAATATCGATCCGGTTCCCACGCGAGGAACTGCACCAGTCGATACTTATAACTACAATGACCGGGATCATTGGTCGATCAGTCACACTGGCCGCTGGGGGCCGACGACCTCAGAGTTCTCCTTCATGCAGGAAACGGCCCGACGCAGCAGTTTCTCATGGGACAAGAAAAACGGCAGCTTTGCTGAGGCAATGCGCTCGCCGCATATTCGCAACTCCATACTCGACGGAAAATTCACCACGCCTTTCGAACTCTACGGCAATCATACCCTCGTAACAGGTGGTCAATTCATGGATTCGGTTCTGACCGATCAGAATCCAGGCCGCCGCACCGGGCTCGATGAAGAGTTCGGCATCAAGCAGTGGGCACTCTTCGCCGAAGACGAGTGGTGGCTAACACCAGATTTTGGTTTGACCGGCGGTCTGCGTATGGACCACCATGAGATTTACGGATCACATTGGAGTCCACGCGGATATGCCGTTTGGCATGCGACGGAACAGCTAACCCTTAAAGGGGGTATTTCAACAGGCTTCCGTGCTCCTGAAATCCGGACGATTGCGCCCGGCTATGCTTACACGACCGGCGGCGGAAATTGTACCTATGGCCCGAACGGCACTTGCGGTGTGATTATTGGCGATCCTAATTTGCAACCCGAAAAGAGCACCAGCTATGAAGCCAGCGCTCTTTGGGACAACCAGGAAGGTCTTCGCCTGGGTGCGACCTATTTCTATACAAAGTTCACCGACAAGATCGCCAGCAACATTCAGTACGATCCGGTAACCGGTGAGCCGCGCCGCTGGGATCAGGATCCAAACTATATTCTCTATTACAGCTACAACATTGATGAAGCTGTTTTGCAGGGCGTGGAACTGACCGGTGAATGGGAAGCTACTTCCACCCTCAACATTCGTGCCAGCTATACCTATACGGATTCCGAGCAAAAGACCGGTGAATACGCCGGGTTGCCGCTGGCTCGTACACCGAAGCATATGGCAAGCATCCGCGCCGACTGGATGACCCCGGTAGAGGGACTGAAGGCCTGGGCTTCAGGGAACTACCATGGCGAGGAAATCAACGCAGGACTGCGCATTGGCACCGTAGGTGAACCCTATGCCTACAATGACAAGGGCGACGTTATTGCGCGCAAATACAAGGCTTATGCGACATTCGACATCGGCGGTTCGTATGATTTCAGCGAAAACGTAACCCTCAATGCAGCCGTCTATAATATCTTCGATAAAAAGACGACCGTCGACGAACTCAACAACGTCGTTGAGGGGCGCCGCCTCTGGGTCGGCATGACCTCCCGCTTCTAAGATTGCAACAACAAGACGCCTGCCAGCAATGGCGGGCGTCTTTTCCATGAATGGATGCTCATATGAGCGTACTGACGAATACCCTAAAAAAGGTGTGCCTGATGATGGCAGGGATACTTACAGCTTCCACCGTGCAGGCTGCCGAGCCTGTCACCTCGTTTTTTGATGTGGAAGCCAACGGCATCGCCTATCGTATATTCACTGCTGCGCCGAAAGAGGCCGCACCTGAAAGCGGTTATCCTGTCATATACATGGTCGACGGCAATCGCATGTTGCCGATTGCGGCAAAACACATGGCTGAAAACCCGGCCTTGAAGGCTATTTTTGTCGGCATCGGCTATCCGACCGATAATCAGGACGAAATTGTTCGCCTGAGATATTTCGATCTTACGCCTCCCACGCCTGATGATCTGATGCCGGTTCACTTCAATGTGCCGAAGACCGGAGGACGGGATGCATTCTTCGATTTCATCGACAATCAAGTAAAGCATGAAATCGAAAAGCGTTTCGACATCGATAAAAAACGACAGGCCTTGTTTGGTCACTCGCTAGGTGGACTGTTCACGCTTTATGCCCTGTTCAACCATACAGATTCTTTCCAGAGTTACAGCGCGGCAGACCCATCGATCTGGTGGAATGATCGCTCAATTCTGACAGACAAAGATCATTTCATCTCGGTTTTCAAGAATGCACCTTACCCGATCCGCTTGCTCATAGAGACCTCCGGCAAGCGCGGCACCCGTCCCGGTCAAACGAAGCAGGACGACGATCGACTGAAGAAACTGCGCGGCGGACCTTCCGGTTCGGATATATTCAAAGAGCTTTCCAAACTTCCGCAAATAGACGCAGTCTTTCACCGTTTCGAGGATGAGAGTCATGGCTCCATGATACCGTTGACGGTAGCAGACAGCCTCAATTTTATCCTGCTCGGACAAAACCCCAAGGCAAAAAACAACTGAATTCTGTTTCTCCGTCTTTGACGGAGAAGATACTTGACTATAAAGCACAGGATTGATGAAAGGATCGAACACCATGCTGAATATCGCTCAACAGGTTACACGCTTGTGTGGCGCCGCCATCATGGCGCTGGGCATCGCTGCCACTGCAAATGCTGCTGATCTAAAAATCAAGCATGCTCAGGGTGAGACAGCAGTTCCAGCCTCACCGGCAAAGGTTCTGGTTTTCGATCTCGGCACCCTCGATAATCTTGATCGCCTCGGCGTGAAGGTGACCGGCGTGCCCAGTGGCATTTCGTTTCCCGAGTATCTGAAGAAATATCAGGGCGACGATTATGTAAAGATCGGCACATTGTTCGAACCTGACTATGAAGCAGTTAATGCGGCGGAGCCGGATCTTATCATCGTAGGAGGGCGCTCAGCCTCAAAATATGCTGAGCTATCGAAGATCGCTCCCACCGTTGATCTGACGACCAATGCGAAGAATTTCATCGCCGATACGGAAGCCAATGTCGAAAAGCTTGGCCAGATTTTCGAAAAGGAAGTAGAAGCGAAGGAAGAAGCTGACACGCTTGATGCAGCACTTGCTGCATTGAAGGAAAAGGCTGCCAGCAAAGGGACTGGCCTTCTGATCCTCACCTCCGGCGGTAAGATTAGTGCTTACGGCCCAGGATCGCGCTTCGGCGTTCTGCATGACAGCTTCGGGGTCAAGCCTGCAGCACCCGATCTTTCAATCGGCAATCATGGCCAGCCCGTCAGCTCGGAATTCATCCTCGAAACCAATCCCGACTGGCTGTTTGTCATCGACCGCGATGCCGCCATTGGTCGTGAAGGCAATTCAGCCAAACAGGTTCTCGACAACGAACTCGTGCGCCAGACCAATGCCTGGAAAAAGGATCAGCTTGTCTATCTGAACGCTCAGAACTGGTACCTGATCGGCGGCGGTCTCGGCGCGCTTCACAGCACCATCGACCAGCTTTCCCAGGCTTTCGACAAGGCAAAATAACAGCTTCCCAAACCCAATCGGGTCGGGTCACCTATCACAATCGGTGGCCCGAATTCGCGATCAGGCAACAGAACAGGAAATGAGCGTGAAGGGACTTGCAGCAGCCATAGCCGTTGTTGCCGTGCTGGCTGTTATCAGCCTGTTTATCGGCGTCAGCGATGTGTCGCTGGGCACACTTTTCGGAGCCGGAAGTACCAATCGTGCAACCGAAGTTCTGCTCATCAGCCGCATTCCACGAACTCTCGCAATTGTTCTGGCTGGTACGTCGATGGCTGTTGCGGGCATGATTATGCAGATGCTGACGCGCAACCGTTTCGTTGAACCGTCCACGGCTGGCACCGTTGAATCTGCCAGTCTCGGCATTCTTCTGGTCATATTGTTTGCACCGGAAACGCCCGTAATCGGCAAAATGCTGGTTGCTTCTGTTACAGCCCTTGCCGGAACTACTCTGTTCCTTCGCATTCTTCGCGCAATTCCATTGCGGTCCGTTCTTGTGGTGCCATTGGTCGGCATCATGCTCGGTGGCGTCATCAGTGCGATAACCACTTTCATTGCTTACCGCTTCGATCTGCTGCAATCGCTCAATTCCTGGACGACAGGAGATTTTTCAGGCGTCCTCCGCGGGCGCTACGAACTCTTGTGGCTTGCATTCTTCCTGACTGTAATCGCCTACATTGCAGCCGACCGCTTCACGGTCGCGGGACTGGGTGAGGATTTTACAACCAATCTTGGCCTCAATTACCGCCGTGTGGTTACGCTCGGCCTCGTTATTGTTTCGATGGTCAGCGCATCGGTCGTTGTGACCGTTGGTATGATACCTTTCCTCGGTCTTATCGTCCCGAACGTCGTCAGCATGTTCATCGGAGACAATATGCGGCAGGCTGTGCCATGGGTTGCGGTACTCGGCGCCGGACTTGTTCTTGCGTGTGACATCGTCGGGCGGTTGGTTCGTTTCCCGTACGAAATTCCTATCGGCACCATGATGGGAGTCGTAGGAAGTGCAATATTCCTCTATCTGCTGTTGCGGCGAGGTTCGCGCCTTGCTTAAACGTCCTACCCTGATCCTTCCGCTGCTGTGCGTACTCACTTTGCTTGCAGTGACGGCATTAATGACAATCGGCGCAAAGGGAAGCTGGTCGTTCATCCTGTCCTTTCGCGGCACCAAGCTTGCAGCCATGATATTGGTTGCATATTCAGTTGCTGTCTCAACAGTATTGTTCCAGACGGTCACGAACAACCGCATCCTGACCCCATCAATCATGGGGTTCGATGCGCTCTATATCCTGATCCAGACGTTGGTGGTTTTCTTCTTTGGTGCCGTTCATATCGACTGGCTTGGGCCAAATATTCGGTTTCTAGCTGAAACCGCCATCATTGTGGTTTTTGCCGGTACGCTCTATTACTGGCTTTTCTCGGGAGCGGCGCGTAGCCTGCATCTCGTAATGCTCGTCGGTATTGTCTGCGGTGTCTTTTTCCGCAGCATTTCCAACCTGATGCAGCGGATGCTTGATCCAAATCTTTTCGCTGTCCTTCAAGACCGCTTCTTCGCCAGTTTCAACACCATCAATAGCGACATTCTGATCATATCGGCGGTCATTGTCGCTGCGGTTTCGCTGTATGGTCTGCGCTTCATATACGTTTTTGATGTCCTATCTCTCGGGCGAGATCCGGCAATCAATCTGGGTGTCGATCATCAGCCCATCGTGCGCAAGATCCTGTTCGTCGTCACCGTGCTGGTTTCCGTGTCTACCGCCTTGGTAGGGCCTATAACCTTTTTTGGTCTTCTGGTCGCCAATCTGGCCTACATGATTGCCGGTTCGGCAAAACACAGGTTTATCCTGCCGGTGGCGGTGTTGCTCGCGATCCTCTGCATTGTCGGCGGTCAAACCATTCTTGAACGCATCTTCTCCTTCAATACCGCACTGAGTGTCATCATTGAGTTTCTGGGTGGCCTTGTCTTCATCATCCTTCTCGTCAGGGGGCACGCGCGTTGATAGAAATCAGCCAGGTCAGCAAATCCTACAACGGCACACTTGTCGTCGATGATGTAACCCTGAAACTGCCTGCTTGTGGCATAACCTCGATCATCGGGCCGAACGGAGCGGGGAAATCGACGCTACTCTCGATGGTGAGCCGTCTCCTGCCGATGGACAAAGGGCGCGTGACCATAGACGGGCTCGACGTTTCAACGACATCCGGTGATGTGTTAGCAAAGCGGCTCTCGATACTGCGGCAGGAAAACGCGATTAACTCCCGCCTGACCGTGTATGATCTCGTAACCTTCGGTCGTTATCCCTATTCCAAAGGCCGACCGAACAACGATGATCGCAAACATGTCGAACAGGCCATCGGCTATCTTGGCCTTGGCGATCTGAGTGGACGTTTTCTGGATGAGCTCTCCGGCGGACAGCGCCAGCGTGCCTTCGTGGCAATGGTGCTCTGCCAGGACACGGATTATGTGCTGCTGGACGAACCGCTCAACAATCTTGACATGAAGCATTCCGCCTCAATGATGAAGCTGTTGCGGCGAGCTGCAGACGAACTTGGAAAAACTGTCGTTCTGGTTCTGCACGATATCAATTTCGCGTCGTGCTATTCCGACCATATCGTTGCCATGCGCCACGGCAAGGTCGTCCAGCAGGGAAGTCCGGCTGAGCTCATCCATCCGGAAATTCTCGGTGACATTTACGAAATGGAGATTGCCGTCGAAATCATCGGCGGCAAACGTATTGGTGTTTATTACCTTTAAGCGACAGCATTAGCGGGAAACAGTGCCTGCAAAGCATCATAAGATGCCAGAACGGTTTCCATTTGTGCGGTATGTCCCTTGACGAAAGCATCGCCATAGATCGTCTCATCCGGATATTCGGTGATGAGCGTCAATGGCACCGTATGACGATCATCGACACCGACAAGGCACGGAAACCCGTTGATGATGCGAAAGCCCGTTTCGCCTGCATGTTGCTCGAAAAGCCTGATCTGCGCGTCGTTATAGGCAACCAGCCCATCAATGGCGGCCAGATGTTTCGTTACGCGGTCGATCAGTTCTTCTGCTTCCTTCTCCCAGGAAGCATGGTGGCGAATAATCAGGAAAAAGCCCTTCGGCAGCGTCCACATGGCAAAGGAACGCGGCACATAACCGGATAGCGGACGCGTCCATTCGTGCGACGGGTAACCGTGCAGGTTGACGTGCAGTTTCGCGTCGGTCCGCTCTTCCGCCTCGATGCGAATGGCCTTTTCGTAAAGTCCCTCGCCGCTGCGATACTCCAGATCATCACCCAGCGCCGTATAGCGGGCAGCATGATGCATGTGATGCGGCTGAAGCGCGCAAAGCCGCTTGTGTATTTCGTATCCGTCCGGGTTTTCCTGCGGGGAGATCGTGAAATGCGCGCCTTCGCGCGTCGCAAGCCGGTTGGCCGCGCGCAACGCCCCGACAACACCCGTCGTTTCATTTGCATGCTGGCCGGCGCTGATCATCATCGCGGCATCGCTCCCGTTGCGATACGTCGCGCGCACCGTTCTGCCAGAACGGGTTTTCGCCTCAAGTGGCTCGCCGCCCAGTCTGGCGATTTCACGGTGGATCTGATCGGCGGAAAGCGGCGCTTGCGCCGTCTCCAGAACCTGCTCCGCCGTCAATGCATCATCGGTGGAAAGCGGTCGCGTTTCCACTTTGACCGACGGTTCGGCATCGCGGAAACGGACTTCCGGCACGATCTGCCCCGGTTGCAAGCCACGGTCGCCGACCGGGCGACCCGACTTTTTCTGGAAAACCTCGAGCAGCGAGAAATAGATATCTTCGTGCATGGCTTCGGTGAGGCTCAGCGTCTCCTCATCGTAAGGCAGGCGGCGATCGGTGATCGGCAAACTGACCGCGATGTTCAGTTCATCGAAATAGGGTTCACCGCGCTTCCAGTCATGGGCGGCGATGGTCGAGACCGTGTCATGAAAGAGCTTTTCATAAGATGTCTCATAGCGTGCGCTTTCAGTCTTGCCCTCCTGCGTGACCGTCAGCCAGCCGGTTGGCGACACAAGCGTTTCGCCGATGAAATCCACATGCACGCGGTTGGGAGCGAAAACCCGATGGCTCTCGCTATGGCCATCCGCAAAGACCAGATCGACTTCATAATGAAAATCGTCTTGGCCCAACGCTGTAAAAGTCACCTCAACCTCCGGCAGCAGCGCGGATAAAGGATAGGTCTCGAGCAGGAAGCGGTTCTGCACACAGGCATCATGACGAGGATAACGGATCGCAACCGACTTCACCGCCGAGCCATCGACTTCTTCCAGAAAGAAATGCAGGAGCGGTTTGTAAGCCGAACGCAGCCGCGCTTCGACGCCGGCCTCGCGCAACTTCGTTTCCGCAGCAAAGCGGCTCGGCTGATCATCAAACAGCCATGCTTCCACCTGCGCGCCACGCATTTTCGGTTTTAGAAAGCGTTCGACGAGCGCATGAACGGTGCGCGGATAGGTTTTCTCAAAAAGCACGCTCATCGGGAAGTCCTGCCGGTTGGGTCGAGGCTGTCACGCAGCCAGTCGCCAAGAAGATTGAGGCCAAGCACGGTGAAGAGAATGGCAAGGCCCGGGAAAATGCTCACCCACCATGCAGTCTGGAGATAGGTGCGCCCGTCGGCCAGCATACCGCCCCAGCTTGGAATAGTCGGATCGACGCCGAGGCCGAGGAATGTCAGGCTCGATTCCAGCAGGATATTGTTGGCCACATTGAGCGTCATCAACACAATCACCGGACCGAGCAGGTTCGGCAGCAGGTGCTGGAAGACGATGCGCCAGTCCTTCACGCCGATGGCGCGGGCCGACAGGATGAATTCGCGCTCGCGCAGTGAGAGCACCGAGCCGCGCACCAGTCGCGCATATTGGACGCTTTGCGAGACGATCAGCAAAATGATGGTGTTGAACAGACCGCCGCCCAGAATGGCCATGACGGTGATGGCGAGCAGGATAAACGGCATGGCAAGCTGTACATCGACAAAACGCATCAGCGCCATGTCCCAAAAGCCACGATAATAGCCCGCGACGAGACCCATGATGGTGCCGATGACCACGGAGCCGATCACCGAAACGAAACCGACAAACAACGAAATCTTGCCGCCGGTAACGACACGCGCCAGCACGTCGCGGCCCAGCGGGTCGGTGCCGAAAACATGGGCCGGATTGACGAAAGGTGGCGTCAGGCGCGCTAGAAGATCGATCTTGTTGGCGCCTCCGGGAAAAAGATAGCCTGAGAAAATCACCGCCAGACAGATGCAGCCGGTCAGCACGACGCCGACAATGAATTCGAGGCTCGCAAAACGCGAAAACAGAACGGATGAGGTTTTGGTTGCCATGGGTCCTACTCCGTGCGGATACGCGGATCGACAAGGCCATAGGCGATGTCCACGAGAAGATTGACGCCGATGATCAGCATGGAAAGGATCGCGATGGTTGCCTGCAGAACAGGATAATCGCGCCCGGCAACGGCATCGAAGGCCAGCGTGCCCATGCCTGGCCAGTTAAACACACGCTCCACCACGACGATGCCGCCGAGCAGACCGCCAAACTGAAGGCCGAGATAGGTAATCAGCGGAATGGCGCAATTGCGCAGCGCATGCTTGTAGAGCACCTTGTTTTCACTCAAACCCTTGGCGCGCGCCACCATGATATATTGCGATTGCAGCGTCTCCAGCATGGCCGTGCGCACAAGGCGGACATTGGTTGCGGTCAGGATGATGCCCATGGTGAGCGCTGGCATGATGAAGCTTGCAATGCCGCTCATGCCGCTTGGCGGCAGCCATTGCAGCGAGATGCCGAACAGCAGAACCAGCATGGTCGCCAGCCAGAAATTCGGGAAGGACAGGCCCACCAGCGAGCAGATGCGGATGAGCTGATCGGCCCATTTTCCGCGAGACACGGCGGCCTTGATGCCAAGCGGGACGGAAATAACGATGGAAACGAACAGCGAGGCGAAAGCCAGCATCAGCGTGGCGGGCAGAGCGCCAGCGACGAGCGTGGAAACCGGCGTGCCACCAAGGAAACTGCGCCCCAGATCCATTGTGAACAGTCCCTTGAGGAACTGCCAGTATTGAACGAAGAAGGGCTGATTGAGACCGAGACCTTCGCGGATACGTGCGAGATCGGCTTCGGTGATGCTGCCAGCACCCTGCGTCAGCATCAATGCCGGATCGCCTGTCAGGCGGACCGCGAAAGCGACAAGCAGCGTCATCGCGACAAGCACGAACAACGCCTGCAAAATTCGTTTGATCAGAAATCCGGCCACCAGTGCGCCTCCGAAATGCTGCGGCAAGCCGGTCATATCCGGCTTGCCGTATTGTCATTCTTGCTTACTCGACAGTGACATCTGTCAGGCGCAGACGGCTGTCTGGAACCGGCACGAAGTTCTTCACGCGCTTGTTGACGCCGAAGATTGCCTTGAGGTTGTAGAGCGGCATTTCCAGTGCACGGTCGGCAGCATAATGCGCGATTTCCTGCAGGAGCTTTTCACGTTCGCCGCGATCAATAACCGAGCGCTGCGCTTCCAGCATCTTGTCGAGCTTTTCGTCCTTGTCGTACGGGTTCCACTTCTCACCGGAATGGTACATGGAATAGGCGGTGTTATCGTAGTCGAAAGTCCAGCCGCCCCAGGCCTGCTGGAACATCGCGCCGGTCTTGCCCTGCGGGATGATATCGTTCAGCAGAACATTGGTGTCATAAGGCTTGATGGTTGCATTGACGCCGACCATTTGCAGGAAGCTTGCGATAGCCTGCGCCACTTCATTGAAGCTTGCATCCTGACCGCGCACGTCGATCTGCACGTTTGCGCCGGGCTGAACGCCCGCTTCTTCGAGCAGCTTCTTTGCGCCTTCTGGATCGTAAGGCAGCGGCTTCATGTTCGGGTCGAAGCCGAAGGAAAGCGAACCCTGGAAACTTGCAATCGGCTCTGCCTGACCTGCCAGAATGGATTGGATGATCGCATCGCGGTCAACCGCCATCGTCAGCGCCTTGCGTACGCGCTCGTCCTTGGTGATGCCGTCAGCCGTGTTGAAGCGCAGGGCATAGACTGTCGGCCCCGAGGCGGTGACGAGCTCCAGCTTCGGATCGCTCTGAATGGTCGGGATCATTCCAATCGGAATGGTCGGCGGAATGACCAGATCGACGCGACCGGCCTGAAGTTCAGCAACAGCGGTTGAAGGCTCGGTGATGAAGCGATATTCGAGTTCGGAGAGCTTTGGCGCGCCGCCCCAATGATCAGCAAAAGCCTCAAGCTTGATGTTTACCTTCGGCTCATAGGACACGAATTTGAACGGTCCGGTGCCGACCGGATGGGTGTTGAAGTAATCGTCGCCCTTTTCCTGAATATATTTCGGCGGAACGATCATGCCGCCATAACCGGCCAGCTTGGTGATGAGGACCGGGTCCGGTGCCTTCAGATGGAAATCGACCGTCTTGTCGTCGATGACTTCTACCTTTTCGATGGCGATATAATTCGAACGCTGCGGGCCTTTCGCGCCCTCGTCACCGAGCAAGCGATCAAAGGTGAACTTGACGGATTCCGCATTGAACGGCTCACCGTTCTGGAACTTCACATTCTCACGCAGATGGAAGCGGATACGCTTGCCTTCATCCATCTCTTCCCATGAGGTGGCGAGCGCCGGAACGATCTTGAGATCTGGTCCGCGATAGACGAGACCGTCGAAAATATTGGTGGCGACAGAAGCCCAGTTGACGAGGAAAGTGTCGATCGGATCCCAGCTACCCGGGTCCTGCGGCGACGAAACGGTCAGCTTTCCGGCAGCGAAAGCCGGAGCAGATGCAAACACTGCCGCTGAGAGAGCGGAAGCCATGAGAACGGCTTTAAGTGTCTTCCTTATCATTGTTTTTCCCCTTTGGGTTTCTGTTGAATTTTATGTGTCAGGCGGTTTCGGCCACAAAATGCCCGGCTGCGACCTCGCGATGGCGATAGATCGGCGGCTTGTCATCGATCCGGCGCGTCGTACTTGGAATTTCGCCTTCCAGCGCAGGCCGGTTGGTGCGCGCTGACGGATCGGCAATCGGCACCGCCGAAAGAAGTCGCTTCGTGTAGTCATGCGACGGTGTTTCGAAAACCTGCTGTCGCGACCCGAGTTCCATGATCTGGCCGAGATAAAGAACTGCGACGCGATGGCTCATCTTCTCTACCACCGCCATGTCATGGCTGATGAAGAGATAAGCGAGGTCCTGCTCTTTCTGCAGATCCATGAACAGGTTGATGACCTGCGCCTGAATCGAAACATCAAGCGCCGATAGGGCTTCATCGGCGATGATGAGCTTCGGCTTGGAGGCAAGCGCTCGCGCGATGCAGACGCGCTGGCGCTGGCCGCCGGAAAATTCGTGCGGATAACGCTTGGCGTGTTCCGGGCCGAGACCAACCCGCTCCAGCAACTCCGCCACACGTGCATTGATTGCCTTGTCATTATCGAGAAGGCCATGCGTGCGAATGGGTTCTGCAATGGAAAAGCCAACCGTCTTGCGCGGATCGAGCGATGCGAACGGGTCCTGGAAAATATACTGCACTTCGCGGCGCATGGCATAACGCTCGGCAGCGCTCATGGCCGAATAGGCTTTGCCGTTGAAACGGATATCGCCGGAAAGCGGCGTCTGCAATTGCTGGATGGTGCGCCCAATGGTCGATTTGCCGGAACCGGATTCACCGACCAGCGCCAGCGTCTCGCCCGGATAAATATCGAATGCGACCTTCGACACAGCGTTGCAGACATGGGTGACCTTGCCGAACAGGTTCTTCTTGATCGGAAAGCGCACATAGAGATCGTCCACGGAAAGCAACGGCTTGTCGCCATAGCGTGCCGTATCCTGAATGCACTCCTCACCCGTCAGAACAGGCACACCGTCGCGCATGGTCATGACCGGCATTCGCTTCGGAAAGGCTTCGCCCGTCATGCTGCCAAGCTTCGGCACTGCCGACAGCAGCGTCTTGGTATAGGCATGTTCCGACTTCGAGAAAATCTGCCCGACCGGACCTTCCTCGACCTTCCTGCCCTTCCACATGACGACCACATCGTCGGCCATTTCCGCCACCACGCCCATATCATGCGTTATGAAAATCACCGCCATTTCAAGCTCTTGCTGCAAATCTCTGATAATGTGCAGTATCTGAGCCTGAATGGTCACATCGAGCGCAGTCGTGGGCTCATCGGCGATCAGCAGTTTCGGACGGCAGGCAAGCGCCATGGCGATCATGACGCGCTGGCGCATACCGCCGGAAAGCTGATGCGGATAGCGCTTCAGCAGCCCTTCCGCATCCGGCAGCCGCACCATTTCGAGAAGTCGCTTCCCCTCGGCAAGCGCCGCCTGCTGGGTCATGCCCTCATGCAGCATCAACACTTCGGATAGCTGGTTGCCGATGGTGAAGACCGGATTGAGCGACGTCATCGGCTCCTGGAAGATCATGGCGATCTCCTTGCCGCGAATGCCCCGCATTGTCTTCTGATCTGCCTTGAGCAGATCGCGGTCGCCGAACAGAATGCGGCCGGACGGGAATTTCGCGCCGCTCATATCGGCAAGCCGCATGATGGAAAGCGACGTAATGGACTTGCCCGAACCAGATTCTCCCACCACAGCCAGCGTGCGACCGGGACGCACCGAGAAACTCAGATCGTCAACGACGCGGCTCGCGCCAAATTCGACACTGAGGCCATCGATGGTCAGCAGAGGTTTTGAAACTGGTTCGCTCAACTCGGTTCCGCTCAAACTTTCAACCCTCTTAAAGTGTGATGGCAGACCGCGTGGCCTGATTGAATGCGCCGGACATGAAGCGCAAAAGGGCAGCCACTTCGGAAAGCGTTTCTTCCGACGGGCGCGCATTGGCGGTAGAATCCACCAGAAGACGCTCGCGAATCTGCGCATAGCGCGCGCAGGCATCGGCGCCCTTGCCGGTGATCTTCACCGTCTTTTCCTTTGCCGCCTTGCCGGTCGTCAGCAAGCCGGCATTTTCAAGCTTGCGGATGGCATAGGTGGCAATATGCGTGTCTTCAATGTCAAGAACGAGGCAGATATCGGCAAGTTTCTTCTCGCGATCACGATGACGGATCGAATGGAGAATCAGCACTTCAATGGGAGAAAGCCCCGGCAATCCCGCCGCCGCCATGCAGCGAACCATCCAGCGCGAAAACGCATGCGATGCGAGAATGAGGCCATATTCAACCTCGGACATGCCTGGCGACCCGCCTTCCGCTAGGTGCGCGGACGAGACAATGGGGCCTATAGAGGCAACCGGGCGCAAATGTTTAGGCAGCGCGACTTCGTCAAAGCCAGCCTCCTGCATTTCGTCTTCGGTCTCAGGCTTTTCCTCAAAAGCCTTATCTTTACCCATTTCGACGCTCCCGTTTTTATGTGAATTTTATGTCACCATCTTATCGACATTTTGTCAATAAAATGTGACTATCAATTTCAGAATACACAACTCAATGCATCTGGAATTTTGTGTGAGGGAGCCAGCAATGAGCGGAACGGGACGCGGAGTATGGGACTTCTGGATCGACCGCGGCGGTACGTTTACGGACGTCATCGGGCGGGATCCGCAGGGCCAGCTCCATGCACGCAAGGTTCTCTCCGAAAACTCGTCTGCCTATAAGGATGCCGCCGTTCACGGCATTCGCCTGCATCTCGGTTTGCAGACCGGCGAACCGGTTCCCGCCGGTATCATCGGGGAAGTTCGCATGGGCACGACGGTCGCGACAAATGCGCTTCTGGAGCGCAAGGGCGAACGGTTGGCTCTTGTCACCACCAAGGGCTTTCGCGACGCGTTGCGCATTGGCTATCAGGAACGCAAGAACATCTTCGCGACCGAGATCATCAAGCCGGAAGCGCTTTATGAAAAAGTGGTCGAGCTGAACGAACGCGTTCAGGCAGACGGCACAGTTGAAACGGCGCTCGATCCCTCCGAGGCCGAAGCAGCACTGGTTGCATTGAAGGAGCAGGGCTACAAGTCCGTCGCTATCACCCTCATGCATGCTTATAAATTTCCCGCGCATGAGGCTGAAATTGCTCGCATTGCGCGTGGTCTCGACTTTGAACAGGTCTCCGTCAGCCACGAGGTTTCCCCACTGATCAAGCTGGTCGGGCGCGGTGACACCACCGTCGTTGATGCCTATCTGTCGCCTGTTCTTCGCCGTTATGTTGCGCAGGTATCCAATGAGCTGGATGTCGAGCGTACCGGCGCGCGCGTCATGTTCATGATGTCATCCGGCGGTCTCACGGCAGCCGATCTGTTTCAGGGCAAGGATGCGATCCTGTCCGGCCCGGCAGGCGGTGTCGTCGGCCTCGCCCGTACCGGCGAAACGGCTGGCTTCCTGAAAGTCATCGGCTTCGACATGGGCGGCACCTCTACGGACGTCGCGCATTTTGATAGTGAATATGAACGTGCCTTCGAAACTGAAGTGGCCGGTGTTCGCGTACGCGCACCAATGATGCTGATCCACACGGTTGCAGCAGGCGGCGGCTCCATCCTGCATTACGATGCCGGGCGCTTCCGCGTCGGTCCGGATTCGGCAGGCGCAAATCCCGGCCCGGCCTGCTATCGCAATGGCGGCCCCCTTGCTGTTACCGACGCCAATGTCATGCTCGGTAAGCTTTTGCCGGAATTTTTCCCGGCGATTTTCGGTCCCGACCAGAACCAGCCGCTCGATGTGGAGCGGGTGCGCGAACTCTTCACCGCGCTCGCAGCCGAGATTGGCGATGGCCGTTCGCCGGAAGCAGTTGCCGACGGCTTCATCCGCATTGCGGTTGCCAATATGGTCGAGGCGATCAAGAAAATCTCGGTGCAGCGCGGCTATGACGTGACGCGCTATGCGCTCAACTGTTTCGGCGGCGCGGGCGGTCAGCACGCCTGCCTCGTGGCCGATGCGCTCGGCATGAAGAATATTCTCCTGCATCCAATGTCCGGCCTGCTTTCCGCCTATGGCATGGGTCTGGCCGATATTCGCGCCACCCGTCAAAAGGCGCTCGGCGTCGCGCTCGATCCGGCAGCGCCCGCAGCCCTGAAGAAACTGGGTGAAGAACTGGCGCAGGAATGTGTTGCCGAACTTCTGACCCAAGGTATCGAGGTCGCCGCCGTACAGCGTCACCTGCGCGCGCATATCCGCTATGCGGGCACCGACACGGTGCTCTCCATTGAAGCCACCTTCACCTCAGAGGACAATGCCGACCGTCTTCGTGCCGAGTTCGAAGCAGCCCATAAGCGTCGCTTTGGCTTCATTGCGGAAAACAAGGCTCTCGTTATCGATGCTGTGGAAGTTGAAGCCGTTGGCGGTGGCGCAGGCGAAACTGAAAGCGCCCAATCGCTCGACAGTGATCTGGAAGCCGTAACGGCCAAGCGGACCAGCTTCTTTTCGCAAGGCGAACTACACGATGCGGGCGTCGTCTTGCGCGAGCAGATGCAGCGCGGCCAGACCGTTACCGGCCCAGCGATCATCATTGAGAAAAACCAGACCATCGTCATCGAAGATGGCTGGCAGGCGCGCCTGACCGCCCATGACCATGTGGTACTGACGCGCATCAAAGCGCTGCCCGTGCGCACGGCCATCGGCACCGAAGCTGATCCGGTCATGCTGGAGATTTTCAACAATCTCTTCATGTCCATTGCCGAGCAGATGGGTGTGACACTCCAGAACACCGCCTATTCGGTGAATATCAAGGAACGTCTCGACTTTTCCTGCGCGGTTTTCGACGCCGCCGGCAATCTCGTTGCCAATGCGCCTCATATGCCGGTGCATCTGGGTTCCATGGATGCATCGGTCGCCACCGCCATCCGCGAAAACAGCAACATCAAGCCGGGCGATGTATTCCTCATCAACGCGCCTTATAATGGCGGCACCCATCTGCCCGACCTCACCGTCTGCACGCCGGTTTTCGATGACGAGAATCGTGAAATCCGCTTCTGGGTCGCAAGCCGTGGACACCATGCGGATATTGGCGGCATTGCGCCGGGCTCCATGTCGCCGCTTGCGGTCAATATCGAGCAGGAAGGCGTCTATATTGACAATTTCAAGCTGGTGGATCGCGGCACATTCCGCGAGGAGGCGCTCACCGCTCTTCTGACCGGAGCCACCTACCCCGTCCGCAACCTGACGCAGAACGTCAATGACCTGAAAGCACAGATCGCCGCCAACGAAAAGGGCGTGGCGGAACTGAAAAAGATGATCAGTCTTTTTGGCGAGGATGTCGTGAAAGCCTATATGGGTCATGTTCAGGACAATGCCGCCGAAAGCGTGCGCCGAGTGCTCGACAAGCTGCCGGACGGCCATTTCACCTACGAAATGGACCAGGGTTGCCAGATCGAAGTTCGCGTCACCATCGACAAGGACAAGCGCGAAGCAACAGTCGATTTCACTGGCACGTCGGAACAGCGTTCCGACAATTTCAACGCACCGGAACCCGTCACCCGCGCGGCTGTGCTTTATGTCTTCCGCGTGCTGGTCGAAGGTGATATCCCGATGAATGCGGGCTGCTTGCGACCGATCAGGATCATCGTACCGGAAGGCTCAATGCTCTCACCGCAATATCCGGCGGCGGTTGTGGCAGGCAATGTCGAGGTCAGTCAAGCCGTCACCAACTGCCTGTTCGGTGCGACCAAGGCGATGGCCGCGGCGCAGGGCACCATGAACAATCTGACCTTCGGCAATGACGAGTATCAGTATTACGAAACCATCTGTTCCGGCGCGCCTGCCGGTCCCGGTTTCAACGGTGCCGATGCTGTGCACACCCATATGACCAATTCGCGCCTGACCGACCCCGAAATTCTGGAAACCCGGTTCCCCGTCTTGCTGGAAGACTTCCACATTCGAAAGGACTCCGGTGGCAAGGGCAGATGGCATGCGGGTGATGGCACCAAGCGCACGATCCGCGCGCTGAAAACGCTAGAATTTGCCATTCTTTCGGGTCATCGCCGCGTAGCGCCTTTCGGTCTGGAGGGAGGCGAAACCGGCCAGACAGGTCGCAACGAAGTGCGGCGCAAGAATGGTTCCGTCGACGTGCTCGGCAATTGCGACCAGACCGTTCTGGAAGCAGGCGAAGCCTTCACCGTTATCACGCCGACCGGCGGCGGGTACGGCAAGCCCGAGTAATCGGCCTGCCGATCGAAAAACGAAGCGTCGCCAGCCAATGCTCCGGCGGCGCTTTGCGATCGACCCGATAAATCAGTAAAGTCGGCTCATGGCGACCAGCGACGGGCGAATGCTTTTTCCACCCTTCCGATCCACACTGAAAAGTGTTAGAATTATTCACTCAAATTCGTGAAATAATTAGGAGCTAATCCTAATTATTGTGCCTTAATGATCGTTTTGGACGCATCTTTAGAATTAAATTTCTGCGATCAATAGAACATCAACCAGTTCACGGATACGGAAAATGAAATTCGCTCAGATCATCGCTACTGCAGGCATCATTCAGGCAGCTCTCTTCACCGGCGCAATGGCCGGAGAAAATCTCGACGCCATCAAGTCGGCGGGCGTTCTGAAGATTGGCACCGAAGGCACCTATGCGCCTTTCACCTATCACGACAAGGACAACAAACTTGTCGGCTTCGACGTGGAAATCGGTGAAGCCGTGGCTGCCAAGCTCGGCGTCAAGCCGGAATTCGTCGAAGGCAAGTGGGACGGCCTGATCGCCGGTCTTGATGTCAACCGTTACGATGCCGTTATCAATCAGGTAGGCATCACCGAAGAGCGCAAGAAGAAATTCAACTTCTCCAACCCGTATATCGTTTCAAAGGTCGTTCTGATCGTCAATGACAAGAACGACACGATCAAGGGTTTCGCGGATCTCAAGGGTAAGAAGTCTGCACAGTCGCTTACCAGCAATTACGGCAAGCTCGCCAAGGAAGCCGGTGCCGAACTCGTGGCCACCGACGGTTTCGACCAGTCGATCCAGCTCGTTCTGACAGGGCGCGCCGATGCGACGCTCAATGACAGCCTGTCCTTCCTCGACTTCAAAAAGCATCAGCCGAAAGCTCCGGTCAAGATCGCCGCCGAGAAGGAAAACGCTGACGCTTCAGGCATCATCGTTCGCAAGGGCGACGACGATCTCGTCGCCGCAATCAACAAGGCGCTGGACGACATCAAGGCCGACGGCACCTACGACAAAATCGCGCAGAAATATTTCGGTCAGGACGTTTCCAAGTAAGCGTCCTTCTAGGCTCATGCAGCAAAGCCGGAAGCTAATTCCGGCTTTGTTTTATTGTGATCGTGAAAAACTATTCCCAAGACATAAGTGCCAGACCGTATAAGATAACATTGCGCAGGTTCACCAGCGCAAGTTCATTTCAGTCTGACTTTATGCATTGTTGAGGAGCCGAAAAAGTGCCCGATTGGCTTCAACTGATGGCGGAATCCCTACCCACTCTTTTGTGGGCTGGATTGATCTTCACCATTCCACTCACCCTTTTGTCCTTTGCTTTCGGCCTCACATTGGGACTCCTGACTGCACTCGTGCGATTGTTTGCCCCGCTCTGGGTTTCATCTATTGCACGTTTCTATGTCTGGATATTCCGCGGCACACCACTGCTCGTGCAGTTGTTCGTCATATTTTACGGTCTGCCAAGCGCAGGCATCTATCTCGATGCATTTCCCGCAGCGGTGATTGGTTTCACACTCAGTGTCGGTGCTTATAGTTCTGAGATAATCCGTGCCGTCATCTCCGCCGTTCCTAAAGGTCAATGGGAAGCAGCATATTCGATCGGCATGAGCTGGCGTCAGGCTCTCGCCCGTACGATTCTGCCGCAAGCAGCCCGTACAGCAGTGCCGCCACTTTCCAATTCCTTCATTTCACTGGTGAAGGACACTTCGCTCGCCGCCGCCATCACAGTGCCGGAGCTTTTCCAATCCGCACAGCGCATCGTCGCGACCACTTATGAGCCTCTTATCCTCTATATCGAAGCAGCCTTGATTTATCTGGTGATGAGCTCCGTTCTCTCGGCGCTACAAGTGCGACTTGAAAGGCGCTTCGGACGTTATGGCGGCACGCTGGAGACAAACGCATGATCGAGCTACAGCACATTGTAAAACGTTTTGATGATGCGGTTATTCTCAACGATATCAACGTTGCGATTGCGGAGGGTACGGTAACGGCACTTGTCGGCCCGTCCGGTGGCGGCAAGAGTACCTTGCTGCGTTGCATAAACCTGCTTGAGATTCCGACGTCGGGCACTCTCGTTCTAGGCGGTCAGAGCCTCAGCTTCGAGCCGGGTCGCAAGCCAAGCTGGCAGGCGATCCAGTCTATCCGCCGCCAAACGGGCATGGTGTTTCAGAACTTCCAGCTCTTTCCGCACCAGACCGCTATCCAGAATGTGATGGAAGGTCTTGTTACGGTCCTGAAATGGAATAAGGACAAGGCAAAAGAGCGTGCGATGGAACTGCTTACAAAAGTGGGTATGGCGCACAAGGCGGATGCCTGGCCTTCAACGCTTTCCGGCGGACAGCAGCAGCGCATCGCCATTGCGCGAGCGTTGGCCCCCTCACCTCGTGTGCTATTATGCGACGAACCCACCTCGGCACTTGATCCCGAGCTCGCCTCTGAAGTCGTTGATGTTCTGAGCAAACTCGCCAAGGAAGGCACCACCATGGTGATTGCAACGCATGATCTGCGGCTCGCTTCCAAGATTGCGAAGAACGTCGTGTTTCTCGAGTCTGGCAATATCGTTGAAACAGGCTCTGCACATGACGTCTTTACGCGCCCGAAACGGGATCGTACCAGGCAGTTTGTGGCAACCATCAATGCCGCGCATACTTACGACATCTAGGCTGGAGAAATAATCCATACCAGAAGGCTTTCGCCAACAGCGAAAGCCCTCCAATGCGTCGTTGGCTCAAATTTCATACGTGCTTTCAAAATTTTCCCGCAGCTCCCGGCAGCCTGCCCCTTGGTAAAACACAAAACCACTGTTACATTATGCACAACGTAGAAATTGAAGCGCCTTGCTTGCGTCCTCACCGGTTCGCGCGGCGCCATAAGGACAAGAACCTTGAAGAACCCCGACGAGCGCACCGCCGAAATGGTGCATCAAGGGGCGTCCGGTGGACAATCGGGTCATTCACAAGCCCGGAATCCGACCGATAACGGCAAACGCAGACCGCGCAAAAAAGCCGTTGCAGATATCGGCAATGCTCGTAGTGCATCCGATTCAGGACGCTCAAAACCGCAGGACGAGACCGAAGGCACAGGCTCGCAGAGCCAGCGCAAGCGTGCGCGTCGTCGTCGGCGTGGCAAGTCTGTGTCCGGTGTGGAAGCTTCTGCGCAAAAGCCAGCCACAACTGAAGCAGAAAACAACCAACAGCGATCATCCAGTAAGATCTCGAATCGCCGCCGCCGTGCTCGTAAGAAGAAGCAGTCGCGGCAGCAGGATGGACAGACATCCCTGACAGCAGAAGTAGCCGTCAAGGCGCCGCATAATGCCGCCCGTGTGGATAACCCGCACACTTCGATTCAGAACAAGCGAAAAGGTGGCAATGGGCAGACCTCCCGTGCCGTCCACGGTCCGCACCACGAAAAGGGCGATGCTCCGCTTTACGCAGCTTTGGATCTCGGCACCAATAATTGCCGTCTGCTAGTTGCATCGCCGACCAGACCGGGTCAATTTCGCGTTGTGGATGCGTTTTCGCGCATCGTTCGGCTGGGTGAAGGCTTGAGTGCGACGGGCCAACTCAGCGACAATGCAATGGACCGCGCCGTCGAAGCGCTGAAGATCTGTCGTGACAAGCTGGCAGGCAAAAAGATCAGACGGTCGAGGCTGATTGCGACGGAGGCCTGCCGTTCGGCAGCGAATGGCGAGGCGTTTCTCGCGCGTGTTTATGCTGAAACCGGGCTTGAACTGGAGATTGTGGACCGGCAAACCGAAGCCCGGCTGGCCGTCTCTGGCTGCGGTACGCTGGTTACCCGCGAGACGGACGCCGTCGTGCTGTTCGATATCGGTGGCGGCTCTTCCGAAATTGCATTGATCGATGTTTCCCGCCGCCGGTCTCCGCGTCTGGCTGAGCATATCATGGCATGGACATCCCTCCCTGTCGGCGTTGTGACACTGGCGGAGCGGTTCGGCGGACGCAATGTTACGCAGGAAAACTACGATTCCATGGTTTCTCATGTGACCGATCTGCTTGCACAGTTTGCCGAACGTCAATGCCTCGGAAGTCTGACTGCCAGTCCGCGCTTTCATCTGCTGGGTACTTCCGGAACAGTTACGACGCTGGCAGGAATTCATCTCGGTCTCGATCGTTACGATCGGCGGCGGGTCGACGGTATGTGGATGGGCGCCGACGATGTGACACAGATGACCACTCGTCTTCTATCGTGGGATTTTGAAGCCCGTGTAGCGAACCCGTGTATTGGCGCGGATCGCGCCGATCTGGTATTGGCAGGCTGTGCTATTCTTGATGCTATACGCAAAGTGTGGCCCAGCGAGAAACTACTCGTTGCCGATCGCGGTCTGCGCGAGGGCATTTTGACCGAACTGATGTCGCGCGATGGCGCATGGCGGCACAATCGCGCGACAGGCGCTAAAAACAGGCACTGATAATGAGCAAGGCTGGCGGAAACAAAGGTGGAGTAAAAACTGGTGGTCGCGGCGGTGCGGGATCCAGCAATCTGCAGGTACGCGTGAAGAAGAAGGCGGGTACGATCAAGGAATCGTCGCGCCGCTGGCTGCAGCGCCATCTCAACGATCCCTATGTGCACAAATCCAGGCAGGACGGATATCGATCGCGCGCAGCTTACAAGCTCATTGAAATCAACGACCGTTACAACCTGCTCAAGAAGGGTCAGAAGATTATTGATCTCGGTGCTGCGCCTGGTGGATGGTCGCAGATTGCTGCCAAGATCGTCGGTTCAACCGACGAGACGCCGCACGTCGTCGGCATCGACTATCTTCACGTGGATCCCCTGCCCGGTGTCATCCTGTTGGAAATGGATTTTCTCGACGATGAAGCGCCGCAGAAATTGATGGATGCTCTCGGCGACAAGCCCGATCTTGTCATTTCCGATATGGCTGCCCCCACGACAGGTCACCGCAGGACTGACCATCTGCGCACCGTGCATTTATGCGAAGTCGCTGCTGATTTTGCCATCTCGGTTCTGAAGCCGGGCGGACATTTTCTCACCAAGACGTTCCAGGGCGGCACCGAAAATGAGCTCCTGGCACTGCTCAAGCAGAAATTCCGCTCCGTGCATCACGTAAAGCCACCGGCATCCCGTGCGGAATCCGTCGAGCTTTATCTGCTTGCCCGCGATTTCAAAGGCTGACGCTTATTTTCCGGCAGAGGTGTTCGTGGCCTCTACCGATGCATGCGCCTTGCTGTGGTGTTTCACAACAGTGGGTGCAGCAAGCTCCTTGCCTGCATCCGGTGCAAGGCGTGCAAACCAGAAAAAAGCCAAAGCCGAAACACCAGCAACGACAAAGAAGCCGATGTGGAAGTCCACCAGCGCAAGATGGGCTCCGCGAAGCGACGTGCTGATTTCAAGAATACCGCCTGCCAGTGCCACGCCGATAGCAATGGAAACCTGCTGGGCAACGGCGGTAATAGGAGTCGCCTGACTGGTCTTTTCATCAGGGATTTCGGCAAAAGCCAGCGCATTGACACCAGTGAAAAACAAAGAGCGCGCAAAGCCCCCTACCAGCAGAAATCCAATGATAATCCAATAAGGTGTGGTCGGCGTGAACAGGCCGTTGATGGCAATGAAACAGGCCGAGATCAGGGATCCAGCCATCAGAGCGCGTCGAAACCCCACACGGACAAAGATACGCTTTGCACCGAATTTCATGCTGATAGCACCAATCGCCGAAACGAAAGTCATCATTCCGGACTGAAACGGTGTGAGACCGAAACCCAACTGAAACATCAATGGCAACAGAAATGGGATCGCACCGATCCCGAACCGAAAGATGCTGCCGCCAATGACCGCGGAGCGGAATACCTGATTATCGAAAAGTTTCAGGTTCAGCAGAGGATCGTCGACCCTCCTCGCATGTTGAAGATACAGAACCGTACAGATAATGCCGATTGCAAGGGTCGTGAACCCGACTGCTGGCGGCAAGGCCGGAAGGCTGACCACCGACAGTCCGAAGACAACACCCGACATCGCAATCCCGGAAAGGAAAAAGCCCGTCCAATCAAGACGTTTGACAATGCGTTCATCAGTGTCCGGCAGGAATCGGGTTGCAAACCAGATACCAACGAGACCAATCGGTACATTGATCAGGAAAATCCAGTGCCATGTCAGGAAAGTTGTGATGAAGCCACCAACCGGTGGACCGACAAGCGGTCCAACCATTGCTGGAATCGTCAGCCATGCCATAGCCGACACAAGTTCACTGCGCGGGGTTGAACGGATAAGAACAAGACGGCCGACTGGCGTCATCATCGCGCCGCCCATTCCCTGCAAGAAGCGAGCAACAACGAAAGCGGCCAACGAATTCGAGGCGGCACAAGCAACAGAACCAACCACAAATACAGCTATTGCCGTCCGGAAGACATTCTTGGCGCCGAAACGATCCGCCATCCAACCGCTGACAGGAATGAAAACCGCGAGCGCAACAAGGTAAGCCGTCAATGCCAGCTTGAGTGCAATGGGGCTGGTACCGATGTCAGCAGCGATAGCGGGAAGCGACGTCGAGATGACGTTCGAATCCATCTGCTCCATGAACAGGGCTATAGCTAATACGAGAGGAATGATGCGATTCACGGTAATATTCCGAAAGAACGGATATGAAAGAGCCGACAATTCTATGTAGCGCTAAACTGATTTTTGCTAGCCATAACGACGTCACATTGCAGTGAATGTGCGATAAAATCAGTAATTTATCGCGATTTTGATCCAACAGGTGTTCCGTCAGCAAAAAGGGACCGATTCCCTCACGCCAGATTTCACTCATTCACATTTGCGTAAAACAGGGTTGCGCTTCCCGTAACAGCTTGTTACATTTCGTTACAGTTTCACGAGGCTTCGAACCGGGTGGGGGGCCGCTCCGGTTCAAGGAGGTAGGAAATGAACGATATTACAAGAACCGCCATCATCTATGGGATGATGATCATTTCACTCAACACTGCGCTTGCAGTCGGCCTTCTCGGGCTGGATTTCCTGCATTAAAGCGTGCCCCTAAACAAAGTTTTTTGCCCTCCAGGCATATATGAAAAAGAGCGCTTCCATTGGTTTGGAAGCGCTCTTTTCGTTTCGTACAATTACCCAGCGCATTAGCGAAGACCGCACTATACGCTTGATGGTCAAAGAATCCGACCTTCGCTGGTCGGATCAAAAAAGACTGACTTGTCCAAATTGAAAGCGAGCCGGGCGGGTTGCCCTGCCGCGATGCGGGCATCTGCTCGCAATCGCGCCACGACATGCTTGCCGCCCAAACGCGTAACCGCAAACGTATCTGATCCTGCCGGTTCGACAACATCGATCAGGCAATCCCCCTCCACAATCGCCTCAGCATTGCGATCAGCTCCGTCGGGATCGGTAAGCGCTTCGGGGCGGATACCGAAAACCACATCCTTGTTGTCATAGGCAGCCAAACCCTTCGGGGCGTTTTTCAACGGCAACTTCAGCACATCGCCCTCACCTCGTCCAAGATCGATGGCGTAACCTGAGCCGTCCTTTTCAACCCGAACGGTCAACAGGTTCATTGCCGGAGATCCCATGAAATCTGCAACGAACATGTTGGACGGATTGTTATAAATCTCCGCGGGTGTACCAAACTGTTGCAAGATTCCATCCTTCAGAACGGCGATCTTGGTTGCCAGGGTCATTGCCTCGATCTGATCGTGAGTTACGTAGACGATCGTGGTTTTCATCCGGCTGTGCAGCCGTTTAATTTCAGTGCGCATGTCGACACGCAATTTGGCATCGAGATTGGAAAGTGGTTCGTCGAACAGGAAAACCTGCGGATTGCGCACCAAAGCGCGCCCCATGGCCACACGCTGGCGTTGGCCACCGGAAAGCTGGCTCGGCTTGCGATCCAGCAGATGACCAATCTGCAGGATATCGGCAACTTCCTGAATAGACTTATCACGCTCCGCCTTGGGCACTTTACGAATTTCCATGCCAAAAGCGATATTTCCTGCAACCGTCATATTCGGATAAAGCGCATAGGATTGGAAAACCATCGCAATATCGCGCTGGGACGGATGCAACCCGGAAACAGACTTTCCATTGATGGCGATATCCCCGGACGTGATTGGTTCGAGCCCGGCGATAGTGTTCAACAATGTCGACTTTCCGCAGCCAGACGGGCCAACGAGGACGAGAAAACCACCCTCATCGATCTCGATATTGATATCCTTCAAAACCGGAACGTTGCCATAGGACTTATAGAGGTCGGATATTTTCAGAAAAGACATTTGCAACTTATCCCTTAACGGCACCGGACATTAGGCCACGTACGAAATAGCGACCGGAAACGATGTAGACGATCAGCGTCGGCAGAGCCGCCAAAATAGCGCCTGCGAAATGCACATTGTATTCTTTGACGCCAGTGGAAGAGGAAACGAGGTTATTGAGCGCTACGGTCATAGGCGTCGAATGCGCACCGGAGAACGAAGCACCGAACAGAAAGTCGTTCCAGATATTGGTGAACTGCCAGATCACGGACACAACGATGATCGGCCCTGAAGACGGTAGCAAAATGCGCGAGAATATCTGGAAGAAGCTCGCCCCGTCTATCTGGGCCGCCCGCACCAGTTCTGTCGGAAAAGCCTCATAATAGTTGCGGAAATAGAGCGTCGTGAAACCGATACCATAGACCACATGTACGAGGATCAGCCCCCAAATCGTACCGGCAATGCCCAAAAAACCAAGAACACGCGCCATCGGAATGAGTACGATCTGGAACGGGATAAAACACGACAGCAGCAGCAAACCGAAAAAGATATTCGATCCGCGGAATTGCCATTTGGTCAATACATAGCCGTTCAATGCGCCGACGATGGTCGAGATAGCAACGGCTGGAACGACCATCAGGATCGAATTGATAAAGAACGGCTTCAGCCCGGTAGGCTGCACTCCGATCTGTGCTGTCGACCACGCGGATAGCCACGGCTCGATTGTCCATTGCTGTGGCAAGTTCAACATGCCGCCCTGACGGATTTCATCCAGTGGTTTGAACGAGTTAACCAGCATCACATAAAGCGGCAACAAATAGTAGAAAGCAAAGAGCAACAGCGCCGTGTAGATCAGCACACGTGTCAGTTTTCCGCTATTGATAGCATTGTCTTGCGACTGGGCGCTCATGACCGCGACCCTCCGCGAATTTCAGAGTAAAGATAAGGAATGATGATCGAGAAGATCATCGCCAGCATGACGATCGCCGACGACGCGCCAATACCCATCTGGTTCCGCGTGAACGTGTAGGAGTACATGAAAGTTGCAGGCAGTTCGGTTGCCTGCCCCGGCCCCCCGCCGGTCAGTGCGATAACAAGATCGTATGCCTTAATTGCCAGATGAGCGAGAACCACGAAAGCAGACAGGAATACCGGTCGCATTAGCGGGATGATGATGCGGCGATAGATCGTTCCTGTCGAAGCTCCATCGATCTGGGCCGCCTTGATAATCTCGTTGTCGACACCACGCAGCCCCGCAAGAAACATCGCCATCACAAATCCGGATGATTGCCATACGGCAGCAATCACCAGACAGTATATCGCCATGGTATTGCTCTTGATCCAGTTAAAGGAGAAACTCTCCCAACCCCACAGATGCATTGTGTTTTCCAAGCCGATACCAGGATCGAGAAACCACTTCCATGCTGTTCCGGTCACGATGAAAGACAGCGCCATCGGATAGAGATAGATCGGGCGCAGAACGCCCTCACCGCGAATCTTCTGATCAAGAAGAATCGCAAGAAACAGCCCGATAACCGAACAGATAATGATGTAGAGCGACGCAAAAATTGCCAGATTGGTGATTGCCCGCCACCAGTGGGGCAAAGCCCATAGTTTGGCATAATTCGTGAGCCCGACGAAGCCGTAGGACGGCAGCATTCGGCTATTGGTTAGCGAGAGAACGCCAGTGTAAATGATGAAACCGTAGACAAACACGAGCACTATCAAAAAGCTCGGCGCTAGAACCAGCTTTGGCACCAGTTCCTGTATTCGGCTGTTACGCTGCATATTTGCGTCACCTTGTTTACGCCGCCCGGCCTTATGCCAATTATCAGGCTAAGCTCCAGACATCTGTTTGATCGGCATTCTGGCGCATCTGCAAGAAATGCGACAGAATGCACTTAATAAGTTTAATTCCCTGCAATTTCCGATGGAAACATGCAGACCCTCATGAGGCAATTGTGTTTTGATTTCTGGCCGCAGTTGCCAGCACTTTAAAATGCGCCCTCACATTCGGGCGCCAAGTGCAAATAGCGTCCGGGAAAGACCCGGACGCTATTTTTAACGTTACTTCGCAGCCTCAACGGCCGACACTAGTTCCTTGACAGCATCTTCCGAAGAGAGCTGACCGTTGAACTGGCGTGTTACAACGTCATAGATGGCGTTCTTGACAGCCGCCGGGTTGGCGTAACCATGTGCCATGGAGCCCAGCATCGTGCCCTTTTCGCTTGCTTCCTTTTCGTCAGCGATTGCCTTCTTGCCGCAGGCATCGAAGTCGGTATCAGGCACATCGGTACGAGCCGGCGCGGAGCCCTTCACCACATTAAAGGCCGACTGGAAAGTCGGGCTTTCAATCGCCGATGCCATTTCAAGCTGTGCCGGAATCTTGTCTTCCGAAACCTTGAACATGGCGAACATGTCGGAATTGAAGGTGATGGCGCCCTGCGTAGCTGGATAGCGCATGCAGACGAAGTCTTCACCGGGCTTCTTGCCAGCCTTGATAAATTCGCCCTTCGCCCAATCGCCCATGAACTGAAGACCGGCCTTGCCTTCAATAACCATAGCGGAAGCAAGGTTCCAGTCCCGACCGGAGAAGTTGTCATCAACATAAGACCGCAGCTTCGTCATCCGGTCGAAAGCCTGCTTCATCGTATCGCTGCCGAGGGTCTCGGGGTCAAGATCAATGAAAGCCTTCTTGTAGAAGTCCGTACCGAAAGAAAGGACGACAGCATCAAAAATCGTTGCGTCTTGCCACGGCTGGCCTCCATGAGCGACCGGCGTGATGCCTTGTTCCTTGAACTTATCGAGCAGAGCAATCAGTTCATCCCAGTTGGCAGGCTCCTTACCACCTGCCTTGTCGAGCGCTGCCTTGTTGATCCACATCCAGTTGGTGGAGTGAACATTGACAGGAGCCGCGATCCAGTGACCGTCATACTTGGCAAATTCCTGCAACGGAGCTGGAATAACTTTTTCCCAGCCTTCTTTGCTTGCGACCTCATCGAGATTGCCAAGAGCACCTTGCTCCGCCCAATCACGAATATCGAAGCCGAGCATCTGCACCGCCGTCGGCGCGTTGCCAGCCGTGACGCGTGCGCGCAGTACCGTCATGGCTTCGGTACCGCCGCCACCGGCAACCGGCATATCGGTCCAAGTGATGCCTTTCTTTTCAAGATCCTTCTTGAGGACGTCGAGCGCGGCGGCTTCACCACCTGCTGTCCACCAGTGTAGAACTTCAACATTCTGCTTATCCTGCGCGTTGGCAACAGGGGCCATTCCGGCGAGTAAAGCACAGGCGGCCGTACCCATCGCAGCGAGCTTCAAAAGTTTATGCATGTCTACCTCCCGTAGAAACAAACGAAACTAAAACTATCGGATACCCGGCCAAGCTTCTGCTTATGCATGGTAATCCGTGTCGTCACTCTCATCCACGCCTCCTCGGCACAGATGCGGAACCGGCTGCAGGCTGCAGCACGCAGCCCGGTCCTCCTATTCACTGCCGCAATACGATGCGAAAGCTTTCGCTTTCACCTGCGCCCCGGCCATCCCTTACGACGTTGTTCCTGAAATCCTCCATTCCACTCTTACGTCGCTTTTCCCCAATTGACAACGTTGTCTTTTACGGAAGCGAACCACCCACAAGACAAGATGTAGAACACAGGATAGGCTCAAACCCCGCCACGGTGTCAATATCTCTCATAGGATAAAACGAGCGAAATTTAATCGATTAAAACTGTAGCCAGAGTTAACATCCTGAAAAGACATTAGAAATGAAAGCATTACCTCTTTGAAGGAACGCGATCTGCTGCACATCCTGCTCAAGCGATTGCCTGAGATCCTGAAGCCAAACTGAAATATCGGAAGCAGAAAATTCCCTCTCCGCACTGGACAAGTTTTGGACAAGGGCATAGTTTCGCGCCGCTCGCATAATAGTGTGCGAGTTTGTTCTCGGGGCGGGGTGAAACTCCCCACCGGCGGTATGAAGCGTAAGCTTCGAGCCCGCGAGCGCCTGCATGGAAGCCGATTCGGCTTCAGTTCAGGGTCAGCAGATCCGGTGAGATGCCGGAGCCGACGGTTAAAGTCCGGATGGAAGAGAGCGATTGAGCGTCAGGATTGTGCCATTCAGGTACTGTCTTTGCGTTCTTTTGTGCGCCCTGATTCTAGTTTCGTGAGGAACCTATGAACCAGAGCTATCCGAACAAGACGTCATTCAAGATTGCATTCATTCAGGCTCGTTGGCACGCCGATATTGTCGACGAATCCCGCAAGAGCTTTATCGCAGAATTGTCTGCGAAGGCCGGTACAAACGTTGAAGTCGATATCTTCGACGTTCCGGGTGCCTATGAAATCCCCCTTCATGCCAAAACCCTCGCAAAGACTGGTCAGTATGCGGCCATCGTCGGCGCGGCCTTCGTAGTGGATGGCGGTATCTATCGGCACGATTTCGTGGCAACCGCTGTTATCAACGGCATGATGCAAGCTAGTCTCGAAACTGAAGTTCCAGTACTCAGCGTCGTCCTGACGCCACATCATTTCCACGAAAGCAAAGAACACCACGACTTCTTTCATGCGCACTTCAAAGTGAAGGGTGAGGAAGCGGCGAACGCGGTATTACAGATCGTTGGCGAGCGTAGCCGTATTGCGACCCTCGTATAAGGATGGGCTGACCGGCCTCGCAGAAGGCCGGTCATTCTCCGGCGATGCGGTCCTCGTGGGCATAGATGTCGAACTCATCTCCCCGTACCAATGCAACAAGCGTCAGATTAGCTTCTTCGGCAGTTCGAATGGCGAGAGCCGTTGGCGCGGAAATAGCCGCCAGAACAAACGTGCCGAACATAACAGCTTTCTGTACCATTTCGACCGAGACGCGACTGGTGATCGCAACGATACCGTCTTGTGGTGAAGCGCCTATACGCGAGACAGCGCCGACAAGTTTATCCAGTGCATTGTGGCGCCCGACATCCTCGCGTACAGCAATAAGCCCCTCGCCCGGCACATAGAAACCTGCGGCGTGAACTGCATGGGTTTGAGCATTCAGCTCCTGCCTTTCCGCAAGAGATTTAACGGCCATCGAAATATCATGAGAGGTGAATTTTCCACCGTCTCGATCCAGTACCCCAAGTGGCCGCAAGGCGTGATCGATTGAATCTATCCCACAAAGTCCACAACCGACAGGTCCGGCCATAAATCTGCGTCGCGCGGCAAGCCTCTGCTCCGGGCGCTCAGACAGCCTGATCTGCACGTCGATACCTTTCTCAAAGGCTACGACCTCTATCGCTTCTATCTCGGAAATATGGTCCACGATATTCTCGGTAAGCGTGAAGCCGATCGCGAAATCTTCAAGATTGTCAGGGGTAGCCATCATCACAGCTTGTGTTGAACCGTTATAGCTTACCGCCACGGGCACTTCTTCCGGCACCATGCGCGTGCCTTTGTGAAAGCTCGATACACGATGCGCGAGACGTGTAGCACTTTGGCTAACCTTGTGGATCGTCATCTTAATCGCTCGCCTGTCATCGCATCCATTCTCCCAACAGTTTCATGTGGCATGAAAACAACTTTAATGTAAGTTGCCACCGGACAAGCCGTCGCAATTTGAACGGCAAGTGAGGAAAATATGGAAATTCGCCAGGTAGACGACAATTATTCGGTTTCGGGCCAGATCGAGCCCGACGATATACGCGATATTGCGGCGGAGGGATTTCGAACGATTATCTGCAATCGACCAGATGGCGAAGGCGGGGCCGAACAACCCGAGTTTAGCGAAATTGCACGTGTCGCCGAAAAAGCGGGACTTGCAACTTATTACATCCCGGTTGTCGGCGGACAATTGACGCAAGAAGATGTAGATGCAATGGCAGCGGCGCTCGATGAAGCTGAAGGCCCCATTCTGGGCTACTGCCGGTCAGGTGCCCGATCTACGAATATTTACGGGATCGTGCAGCAGCAAAAGCGCGCATAAAGAACGAGCGCAGGCTATAGGGGCGGTGAAGCCGCAAAGGCATTTCGATGGTCTTTGCAAACATGGCGATCACCGTCCTGAAAGTCGGGTGCGGCCCGAATGTACGCTGCGTGATGTATGGGCACAATACTGGCGATAGTAGCTCATACCGGTACGCGTAACCGTCGCAACCACGCCGCCAAGAACGAGAAGCCAGCCAATGGCCTGCGGCCAGTTGAAGCTTTCAATCCCTCCGCTCAGCGCGACAATGAAAATACCAGCCCAGAGCAGTGCGGCCGTACGTCGCCAGAAAACCGGATTGAGCTCGTCAAACACGGCCTTCCACAATGAGTGAACAAGGCAGGCAAAGAAAAGGGCAGCAGCCAGCCCGATATTGAGCAACTCGACCGGAAGCCATTGTTGCGAAGTAAGCATTGTTTCCATCATCCACTTAACCAAGCTTAAGATCGAAGAAATCCATCACTGGGTTTGTCTCACGATCCGAAATACTGTTACTGTTCGTCCTATTCAGCTTTCGCTTTGTGGCCGCAACGTGTTACAAGCATGGAAAGCTCCTCCGAATAAATTCACTTATTATTGCGATCACGCGAAATATCGTGTTGAAAACGTTGCTCTATTCGTAATGTCCCGGCACCTCGAACACCGCGCAACCCCTTCCAAAGACTAGGAAATTTTCGGTTTTCGCTCGTTGACATATTCCTGCAACACAGCACTTACAGTCGCATAAAATAACAGATTTGTAACAATTTGGCACAGCAAAGAGCCCTCGAAAACACCGAGGTCGAGCAGTTATTCACAAGCACAACATTTTTTATCTCGCCTTTACTTGCCCGCCACCCTTTTTGCTGGGAGACTTCGAAGAAGGATCCACAGAAGCTGGTGCGTTCGCCGGACGACCGAAGAGGAAACCCTGAACCTGCTCGCAACCCTCTTCGATCACCATCCTATGCTGATCAAAGGTTTCTATACCCTCAGCTACGACGGGCAGGTCGAGGCTCCGACCCAATCCAACAATGGCTCGCACAATAGCTCTCGCACTACCATCGGTTTCCATACTGGTAATGAAGCTGCGGTCTATCTTGATCTTGTCGAATGGAAAACTCTGAAGATTGCTAAGCGATGAGTAACCGGTGCCAAAATCGTCCATAACGATGCGAACACCCTGCTTCTTCATTCGTCGCAACAGTTCGAGTGTCGTCAATCGATCCTTCATCAAGGCAGATTCCGTTACTTCCAATTCCAGTCTCGCTGGATCGAGACCGGTCTCTGCAAGAACCGAACTGACCGTATCCGGCAGATTGACCAGACGGAACTGCACAGGTGACAGATTGACCGCAATAGTCAGATGGTTTTCCCATCCGGCCGCCGTGCGACAAGCTTCGCGCAGAACCCACTCGCCCAGCGCCACAATTGTCCCTGTTTCTTCGGCGATAGGGATGAAGACCTCAGGTGGTATCTGGCCGCGTTCTGGATGGCTCCAGCGAACCAGAGCTTCATAGCCCGTGCAGCTTCCATCGGCAGTCGCGAACAATGGTTGATAGGCAATACCGATCTGCCCACGGACCAACGCATGGCGCAAATCTGCCTCCATTTGGCGACGCTCTCGAATCTCCCGATCCATTTCCGGTGAATAGAACGCAACCGTACCACGTCCCTCGGTCTTTGCCCGATAAAGCGCAATGTCTGCCGCGTGTCTGATTGCTTCAGCGTCCTTCCCATCGTTCGGATATATCGCAACGCCAATGCTGACGCCGACAGCAGTCGGATCGAGCACTGTATTCAGTTCCGACCGGAAAGTGTCCAGAATTTTGTCGGAGAGTTTCCGCGCACCTTTGGGCTGCGGCACACCGACTTGCAGAATAATGAACTCGTCGCCGCCGATCCGCGCAGCCGTGTCTATACCGTTAATAGCTCGCTTCAGGATGCTGGACACGGTTTTCAGCACCCGGTCGCCTTCGGCGTGGCCGAAAATGTCGTTCACAGCCTTGAACCGGTCCAGATCGAGCGCCAGCACGGCGAAAGGCTCGCGACTGCAGCGCGCTACAGCATTCGCAAGACGCTCCTCAAAGAACATGCGGTTGGGCAAACCCGTGAGCGCGTCGTGCCGTGCCATATGTTCGATCTGGCGCAGGGCCGCACGCTTCTCTGTAAGATCACGGACGGCCAAAACCTCACACGGACGCCCCTGATACTCGATCGTATGAACCGCAAGTTCAAAGATCCGCTCATCGTTTGGAAACCGGGGCGCAGCTTCAATTGCTTCAACACGCGGAGCGCAAACTGGAAGCCCGTCAGCCGCCAGTAAAAGAGTATCCGGCGTAACACCGACAAGCGCCTTTTCACTGCGCCGCAGGAGATCGGAAAACCGAGCATTCATTTCGACTATTCCGCCATCACGGATAACAGCCAGTCCGTCTAATGTGGCGTTCGCAAAGCCTTTCAGGTCCGTCATGTAACGATCTACGAATACAGCAACCGTTGTCGTCAGCGCTACGATGCAGACAACTGCTGCTATGGCTCCGATCAACCACAGACGCCCGATACCGAGTGGATCGGCTGCTGGAAGGGTAGGGTTCGGAACGAGTTCAGTTGACGCAACCGCTGTAAAATGGAGCGTGCAAACAGCCAGTATTCCTCCAACAGTCGGAAGCAAAATGCGCATCCATCCGGAAGCATTCGTCACAAGCCAGAACGCAGCCAATAGAAGCATAACCGATGTTATACTGCCGACCACAATCGGTGGAAAATCATAGTGGACATCGGCCGCCGCCTTGATCGCACTCATACCTGTGAAATGCATTGCTGCAATCGATAACGTCGCTGAAATGGCAACGATCAGAGCGTGTTTGAATGTTGCCCCGTTGAGAAGACGCAGGCTTATCCAAAAGCCGAGCACAGCTATCGCGGCCGAAAGAACGGTGCTTGTGACATCGAACTCGATTGCCACAGTACCGCTATAAGCGAGCATGGCCACGAAATGGGTTGCCCATACGCCCAGTCCGCCCGCGAACGCACTGATTGCTAGCCAATTGTCGCGGCGGCTTTCCGTGCATTCCCGCGCGCGGACAAGCAACAGAAAAAAAGCGAACATGCTCGCGAATGAAATGGACGCTGCCAAGACCACAAAAGGCTGATCATGTTGTACTGTGACGCATTCCAGGACTTTAAACATGCCACCCCGCCTTTGTCCGAAGTGTCCTGTTATAAATATACAACCAGAAGCATCACTCAGACTGTGCTTTGTTCCCTTGTTCAAAGTACCAATAACTATTTAAGCAATTCTGAATTATGGAATATATCGATCTGCGTTTGCTGATGTTGCAAGAACTGATCACGGACGCTTTCCAAAGCGCCTTCCCACACGAGCAAGCAATATCACGGGCAAAATTCCGACCACCACAATAGCAAGTGCGGCAATAGACGCTTCCTCGTAAGTCCCACGCGCGGCCTCACCATAAAGATGTGTCGCAAAGGTTTCAACGTTGAGCGGGCGCAGCAAAAGCGTTGCAGGCAGTTCTTTTACACAATCGACGAATACAAGCAGGCCTGCCGCCACGATAGCAGTTTTGGACAACGGCAAGTGAACCGCACAAAATGTCTGCGTCACCCCACGCCCCAATGTGCGCGACGCATGATCCAGCGACAAGGGTATGCGTTCCAATCCGGAATCGATCCCACCCGCAGAGATGGCAAGAAATCGGACGACATAGGCGTAGACGACGGCCGCGCCAGTTCCGATCAGTACCAACCCTGACGAAAATCCGAAGAAATGTGATGTAACCTGATTGAAGAGGTGATCGAAACCGCCAGCAACTACCAGAATGCCGATTGCGATTACGGTTCCAGGCGCCGCATACCCCATCGTCGACAGGCGATAAGACCAGCGCGAAATCGCGCCCGGAAAAAGCCGGACAGCATAGGCAATCAGCATTCCGCAAACCAACACCAGAACCGTCGCTACTGAAGCCAGGATGATTGTATTGAAAGCTTCACCGACCAATCGCGGGGACACGCCAGCAAAACGAACACGCTTTATGGCTTCCGCGACCAGATAGATCGCAGGCAGAACAAATCCAGCGATAACTGGCAGCGAGCAGAGACAGAACAACCAAGCGGCCTGCCCTCGTCTAACCTTCAATGGCTCAAAACCGCGCGAATGGCGAATATTGGAAGCAAAGCGCTGTTTTCGCCGCGCCCAGCGCTCAATTGAAACAAGCGCAACGACCAGAAACAGGAGAGCGAGTGCCAATTGGGCCGCGCCCGGCAAATCAGAACGCGTTATCCAGGTCGTGTAAATCGATACGGTCAATGTGCGAATGCCCAAAAACTCGGCAGCGCCCACATCATTCAATGTTTCCATCAAGGCCAGGCTAACTCCGACCGCTACAGCAGGCCGTGCAAGCGGTAAGGCAACCCGCCAGAAGATACCCTTGCGGCTAACACCCAGCGTTCTTGCCGCATCAATGAGGCTGGCGGACTGGGTGAGAAACATAGCTCGCGTCGGGATGTAGACATATGGGTAGAGGACGAAACCCAGAAGAATAATGCATCCTGCCATCGAACGGATATCGGGCAACCGAAACTGGCGCGGACTATCATATCCCAGCACGAAACGGACCGCGCCTTGTACCGGACCAACGGGGTGCAGAATATCAAGATAGGCATAGGCGATAATGTAAGTCGGCACGGCTAATGGCAGCAAAAGCGCCCATTCCAGCACGCCACGCCCACGAAAATCATAAGCTGTCACCAGCCATGCTGTCGATGTTCCAACAACCGCAGCGATAATGCCGACGCCGGTAAGCAGAACTATTGTTTCGAGAAAGGCCGTTGGAAGGTTGGTAGCGAACAGATGCGTCCATAGCCCGGTTGAGCCACGCATGGCTTCCAATACCAGAGCGAGGACCGGCAGCAGCACCAGAACCGCAATGAAGACCGAGAGCCATAGCCAATTGCGCCCTGCCCTTGCCGGTTGCAAAACTCGTTTCCGCAGGGTTGCAAAAGCTTCCATTGGTCTCTCTATAGTGCAACGCCGGCGCATGAACTGCACCGGCGCCATTCTGCTTAATTCAATCGGCTTTTAGTTGTCGAAACCGACTTTGTCGACCAGTTCGCTCGCCTGCTTGCGGTGACTGACAATTTCGGACAGTGGAACGTTGTCAATCTTAAGCTCGCCGAACGATTCCACGATCGGATCAAGTGGCGCACCCGGCTTGACCGGATATTCGTAATTGGCCTTCGCATAGATCTGTTGCGCCTCATCGGAGACAAGGTATTCAAGCAACTTGACTGCCTCTTCCTTGTGAGGTGCATGCTTTGCGACAGCCGCGCCGCTGATATTGACCTGCGTGCCGCCATCCTTGAAGGTTGGCAGCAGGACTTTGATGTCCTCGCCCCAGGCCTTCTGTTCGTCACCACCCTTGCCTGAACGCATCAGGCCGACATAATAGGAATTGGCCACCGCGATATCGCAAATGCCGCCGAGGATATCCTTGGCGCCGTCGCGATCCCCGCCTGCAGCCTTGCGCGCGAGATTATCCTTGAGGCCCTTGAGCCATTCTTCTGTTTTTTCCGCACCATAATGCGCGATGTAATCCGCAAAGAGAGCCGTATTGTAAGGATGCTGGCCTGCACGGATGCAGACTTTGCCCTTCCACTTCGGATCGGAGAGGTCTTCATAATTGATCTTGTCGAGCTCGAGGTCCTTGGCTGCATAGACAACACGAGCGCGCATGGACAGCGCGAACCAGTTATCCTTCGCATCGCGAAGCTGCTCCGGCACAGCCTCCTTCAACACCTTGGAATCGACCGGCTGGGTAAGGCCCTTGTCGACAAGATCGACCAGATTACCGGCATCCACTGTCATGAGGATATCGGCGGGCGAATTTGTACCTTCAGAGGCCACACGTTCTGCCAGACCATCCTTCAGAAACACCGTATTGACCGTAATTCCAGTGGACGATTTGAAAGCGTCGAGGAGGGGCTGAATGAGGCCCGGCTCGCGTGTCGTGTAAATGTTCACTTCATCTGCGTGGGCGGCTCCTGCGAACAGCGTTACTGCGACGAGAGCGAGACCGGAACGCGCAAATTTGGACATTTTACCTCCAATGGACCTGTTTCATTTTGAATTATGAGCGAACTAATCAAGTTATACGGGGAGGCTCACTGACGGTCAATTACCCTTACGGTCTTGGCGAAGATATTTTCTGTCACTTGGGGAAAACAAGCGCCTTATCCCATTGTGGGCATAGAACAATCTCGTTAGCCAATGCCGGAAGCCGTAGTTCTGTACGTACCCGCAGGCGGGGAACCGCATTCGTCACCTGTACGACAAGCTCCTCGATTTCACCGAGAAACGTACGGGATTCGATATGGCCGTGGAATGAAGCTTCGCTGGTCTCACCATCGGTCAGAATGGTGAAATCACGCGGACGCAGATAAACGAACGCTTCGGTATTCGGCTCAAGTTGCTCTGCTATGGCAAGCCCTCCAAAAGGAGTGACCAACTTATTGCCTTCGACTCTTCCCGGTATTACATTGAAGTCACAGAAAAAATCTGCTGCATAACGGTTCGCTGGCCGGTCATGCAGTTCGCGCGCCGTGCCGCTTTGTACTATCTCGCCAGCTCGCATCAGGACCACACGATCCCCGGTAGACAGCGCTTCTTCAGCCTCATGGGTTACGATAATCGCCGTTGTACCAAGCTCCCTCAACAAGGCTACCGTCTCATGACGAACCCGCGCGCGCAGACCTCTATCAAGATTTGAAAATGGCTCGTCCATCAACAGAAGATGTGGTTTCGGCGCAAGAGCCCGAACGAGCGCAACGCGCTGCTGTTCGCCACCTGACAGCATATGCGGGTAACGATCCGCCATATGAAAGAGCGACACCAGTTCCAGCAGTTCACGCGTTCTCTCATTCGCTTCGTCTCGGGACATGCTCCGCAAGCCAAAGACGATATTTTCCTTGACCGTCAGATGCGGAAACAAAGCGTAGTCCTGGAAGACGACACCAACGTTTCGCTTCTCCGGCTCAATAAAAACCGACGGTCCGACAAATGTCTTGCCCCCCATCGTGAGCGTTCCGCTGTCCGGGGCATCAATACCGGCAATGATGCGCAACAAGGAAGTCTTGCCACAGCCGGAATGACCAACCAGGCAGATAATTTCGCCTGCATGAACATCGAGAGAGACATCGTTGAGAGCACGCACAGCACCAAACTGGCGGCTAATATCGGACAAAGTTAGCGCCGGACCGGAATGACCGGAAACCTGTCTTTCGTCGTGCGGGTTGCGTGCGTCCATAAGCAAGATCGCGTATCCAGATTGCTATTCAGGCGGATATAGAGACACATTCTCCGGAAAGCTACCAAAACAGGATAGAATATCTCAGGAATATCGTAATTAAGTATTTCTAGAACGGCTTATCTGGTTGATCGCGAATGAAAAGCGAGCCATGTTCGCAATGCTTCCACATGCCAAATCACCCAATCGCATTGCAGGAGAATACCGAAATGGGGCCGGTCACGGATAAGGTGGCGACAGCAGAAAGCTTGCCGCAAGAAACCAAGATCGCCATCATTGGCGGCGGCGTCATCGGTGTTTCTACCGCCCTTTTCCTGGCCGAACGCGGTATTCCCGTCACCCTTCTTGAGAAGGGAGAGATAGCAGGTGAACAATCGAGCCGTAACTGGGGCTGGTGCCGCCGCACGGGTCGTGACAGCCGCGAAATGCCGCTCATCGTCGAGAGTATGCGGCTATGGGACAGCATGAACGAGCGCACAGGCCGCGAAACCGGCTTCCACGTTACCGGAATTGCTTACACGGCTGAAAAAGAAGAGCAAATGGCTCTTTATGCCGAGTGGATCAAGATCGCCCGCGAGCATGATATCGAAACGGAACTTCTCAACGCCAAACAAGCTGCAGCACTTGCACCGGGGATCAATCGTCGCCTTGCCGGCGGCATGATTACGCCGCTCGACGGTCGTGCGGAACCGCAAAAGGCCATTCCCGCATTTGCAGCAAAGGCACAAGAAGATGGCGCTGTCATTTTACAAAATTGTGCTGTACGCGGTATCGAAACGACCAATGGCCGTGCCACCGCCGTCCTTACCGAAAAAGGTCGCCTGCCATGCGAAGCAGTGGTTGTTGCGGGTGGAGCCTGGTCCAGACTTATTGTCTCTGCTTTCAATGCACATCTGCCGCAGTTGAAAGTTCGCTCGTCCGTATTCTGTACAGCGCCTATTGATGCCGGTGTGGAGGCCGCAATCGCATTTTCGGATTTTGCCCTGCGCAAGAGGTTGGACGGTGGTTATACGGTCGCGAGTCTTGGCGGCTCAATCGCCGATATCGTGCCTGACAGCTTCCGGTTCTTCCGCGATTTTATACCGTCGCTTTCTACAGAGTGGCGGTCGTTGCGATTCAGGTTTGGTGAACGCTTCTTCGAAGAAGCGTTCCAATGGAAGCTTCGTCCTGCCGATCAAATCTCCATCTTCGAGAAAATCCGAACGCTCGACCCTGCTCCACACAAGGCCGCCAACGCTCAGTTACTTGCGAAGCTGAAGCAGGCAATTCCGTCTTTCTCGTCGGCAACAATAGCACAGGAATGGGCCGGGCTCATCGACACGATGCCGGATGTCATCCCGGTCATTTCTCCCATTCCGGGCATCGAAGGGCTGATCGTTGCTACGGGGTTTTCAGGGCATGGTTTCGGCATTGGCCCAGGCGCTGGTAAGCTTGTGGCAGACATGGTTACAGGTGAAACGCCTGTCGTCGATCCATCGGCGTTCCATATATCGCGATTTTCCGATGGCTCCAAAATCCGCATCGAGAACTGGGGATAGGTCTTCGATCCAGACTATTCGATCACACCGCAGGCAAACCGAGCTCCGCCACCGCCAAGTGGCTTGGGCTCATCGGAATAATTGTCACCACCCAAGTGAACCATCAAAGCCTTGCCTTTGATTTCATCCAGTGACTTGAGGCGCGAGGCCGTAACACTTTGCGTTGCATTGCCCTCAGCATCAGTTTTAAGCAAGGGTAGGTCACCAAGATGCCCCTCGCCTTCCGGGCCCATATGATGCTTTGAATGTGAGGGATCATAGTGCCCACCCGCGGCTTCTGCCGGGATGGTTTTTCCGTCCTTTTCAGCAGGTGCACAGCTTCCGTTTTCGTGCACATGGAAGCCATGCTCACCAGACGGAAGGCCATGCAGATCCGGTTTGAACTGTAATCCTTCCGCAGTCTGCGAGATCATGACCATGCCGATTTCTTTTCCTTGACCAGTCGGCAGAGCTTCGTAGAGTTTGACACTCATATCTGCCGCGACAGCGGGAACTGTCAGAAGCATCATTGCTGAAGCAATCAATAACGGCTGCATCGTTTTCTCCTGATCGCAATGGTTCGTGATAAAGAGACAACGCACACTGTCTGAAATTGTTCGAAAATAAAATCTTCAAAGTGAGGGCCGTGTGACAAACGCCTGTCACACGGCCCGTTACAGGCTATACCGTTACGAACTGCGCCATCATACCCACATCTTCATGTTCCAGAACGTGGCAATGAAACATGAATGGATGGCTTTTCGCCGCTTCGCGGTCGAAATGAACGAGTATTTCGGCCTTCCCGTCGATCAATGCAGTATCCTTCCATCCCGATTGATGTGGTGGAGGGGCCTTACCGTTCAGGGAAAGAATGCGAAATGATGCTCCATGGATATGGAACGGATGCGGCATCTCTTTCGTTGTAAGATCCCAAATCTCCCAGGAGCCAAGTTTAGCCTCGACATCGATGCGGTCCATATCAAACGGCTTACCCGCAATTGCCATTTCCACACCCGAGGTCAAAGCTTCAAGCGCTGGTCCTGTATCGGCGGAAGTCCTGGCTCCATGCATATCGTGATCGGTGGCATCGGACTGCATCGAGCCCATATCCATGTTGCCCATGTCATGACCGGCGTGAGGATCGGCTGACGGCTTCGCCATCATCAGCTTCATGTTTTCCGCCATACGTTCGTCGAAGAAAAATGAGCGGCGCTTTACAGAGAGTTTTTCATCAGGTGCATCAGGACCGTCCAGACGATCTGGAAGCGTCGTGATTTTCCGCTGCAATGCAGCGTCTACGACAAACCGCATCAAGTGCAGATCGTCATCGCCGCTATCGTCGCCGTAGGTCAGCAAGTCAGCCGCCTCGCCCTTGGAAAAATCAACAAGAACCTCATAGCGTTCACCAGGACTGATGGTCAGCCTTTCAACTGGTTCAGGTTTTCCAATAAATCCACCATCCGATGCTACTACGAGCAAAGGCCGATTATCGCTCAAACGAACATGAAAATTTCGCGCATTGGCGCCATTCAGGATGCGCAGACGGACGATGGATGCAGGGACACGTGCCTCGGGTGAAACGACACCGTTCACAATAAGCTTGCCGCCACGGAAACCGTGCATCAAATCCATAATGTCGGGCTCGTAAATCTTGTTGCCCTCAACTACCCGGCGATCCTGAAGTACCAGTGGAATATCGTCCACACCGTAATCTTCTGGCAGTCCGCGCTCAGCATCCTTTCCATCAGTCACAACCATGAGACCGGCAATGCCCAAATGCGCCTGACGGGCGGTGTTGCCATGCAAATGCGGATGGAACCAGTTGAACGAAGCCGGCTGTTCAACTTTGACTTTTGGCTGCCAGGCCTTGCCCGCCGCAATCACATTGTGAGGTCCGCCGTCGAGTATGGACGGAACGAAAAGCCCATGCCAATGAAGCGTGGTCCCTTCATCCATACTATTTTCGACGGAAAGAGTGACCGTTTCCCCCTTCGTCAAGCGGACGAGCGGGCCGAGATAGGCACCATTGATGCCAGCCGATGCCGCTTCGCTTCCTTCTTCAAAGCTGTGTCGTCCGGTCTGTACTTTCAGTTTAACGACACCCGATGCATCGGGTTCGATCAGTGGCGGCAGAGGCAAGGGCCGACCGGCCGGAGCGATCGATGGGGCAGATGCACCGTGGCCCATTTTCTGATGTGCATCTTGGGCCGGGCTGTCAAAAGGACGAATGGCAGTAACAAAGGCAGCCCCTGCACCAAGAATCAGCAGGCGGCGGCGTGTAATTCCAGACATGGTAAGTCTCCAGACAATAATCATGATAGCCGCCAAAACCCGGCGGCGATTTCCAGATCAAGCCTGAAGCGATATGGGAGGTCGTAAATCACCTCTGGGAGATTTGCCGCTTAGAGCCGCCACGAGCGGGGGCAAGCCAAAATCCTGTGCGGGAGCAAACGAACGCAAATCAGCACCGAGCTGAAACACACAGCCACATGTCATCATAACGCAAGCATTTGGTGTTTTGACACCATGATCCATCGGGGCAGTTTTGCCCACGTCCGCCGATGGCCCGGTGACGCCCATGTGATGTGGCACACCCGCACTGACATCAGAAACCACCGGCACAGACGGCGCGTCATGCGCCATTGCATAACAAAGCTGTACCGAAAAAAGAAACAAAAGCGATAGCAATGTCATGAGCACACGGGAGGGCAAACACAAGACCGCATGATCTCGTGCTGTATTCCTCAGACCGACATCGTACTGTGCTCGATACATCTTCGCTTCCAAACCGACGGCACTGGAAATCTAGTCTTCCGTTACGGCAAATAAAAGACCAAGCGGAGCGCTGACGAGAATTTTACCCACTTTCGTTTTCTTTCTAAAACATCGCATTCGAAATCATAAAATTGCTTGAAAGCCGTTTTCCGCTTGCGATTCTATATTCCGCGGTTTTAAAGAACCTTATCTCGGGCTCCTCCCCCCAATTTTGACTGCCCGCAAATATTGGATCTGAAACAATGACTGTCGCTGTAGCGGTTGCTCCGCAGAAAAATTCCGCGCGCCGTGTTCTGGCCGCGAGCATGATCGGCACCACGATCGAGTTCTTTGACTTCTATATTTACGCAACCGCTGCGGTGATCGTATTCCCGCATCTCTTCTTCCCTGCGAGCGACGGCAATTCCGCGCTTCTTCAATCTCTGGCGACCTTTGCGATTGCATTCTTTGCCCGCCCCATCGGTGGTGCATTGTTCGGTCACTTCGGGGATAAAGTCGGTCGCAAAGCGACGCTGGTTGCGGCACTCATGACTATGGGTATCTCCACAGTCGCCATCGGCTTTCTGCCAACCTATGATTCGATAGGCGTCTGGGCAGCTCTCCTGCTAGCTCTGTGCCGCCTGGGTCAGGGGCTCGGTCTCGGTGGCGAATGGGGCGGTGCAGTACTGCTTGCAACAGAGAATGCACCGGAAGGCAAGCGCACATGGTACGGCATGTTCCCGCAGCTTGGCGCTCCAGTCGGCTTCATTCTGGCGACAGGTATCTTTCTCCTTCTGGCCGAACTGCTCACCGAAGAACAATTCTTTGCATTCGGCTGGCGTATTCCTTTCATCGCCAGCGCCCTGCTGGTTGGCGTTGGTCTGTTCATCCGTCTGAAAATCGCTGAAACGCCAGAATTCCAGAAGGCAATCGATAAGGCTGAACGTGTTGAGGTTCCGGTTGCGGCTCTGTTCAAGAAGCACAAGATGAGCCTGTTTCTCGGCACCATCGGTGCTGTTGCAACCTTCGTCCTGTTCTACCTCATGACAGTCTTCTCACTCGGCTGGGGTACACGCGCCCTTGGTTACAGCCGTGAGGAATTTCTTATTCTTCAGATGGTTGGCGTAATCTTCTTCGGGCTCATGATCCCAGTAGCAGCGCTGCTTTCCGACCGCTTCGGCATGCGTCCGATCATGATCATCGTCACTGTCCTGATCGGCCTCTACGGCTTCATCATGGCACCTTTGTTCATGGCTGGTACGGCTGGCGTTCTCGCATTCCTTATCATCGGCTTTGGTTTGATGGGCCTCACCTATGGTCCAATCGGTGCAGCTCTGGCCGAGCCGTTCCCAACCTCGGTCCGCTATACAGGCGCTTCGCTGACCTTCAATCTGGCGGGTATTCTCGGTGCTTCGGTTGCGCCCTATATCGCGACCTGGCTCGCAACGCATTATAGCTTCGACTATGTCGGCTATTACATGTCTGCGGCCGCGGTCATCTCGCTGATCGGTTTTGCATTCATCTCATTCAAGCGGGGCGAGTAATAAACCCTACGAAACAAAAAGCCCGCGTGGAGCGATCCACGCGGGCTTTTCTTGTTAAGGAGCTTTCAGCTCTTATTCGGCGTCAGCAGCTTCCAGTGCGATAGCCACCGACTGGATAATCGAAGCAAAACGCACGGCGGTCTGGATCGTTTCCGACGTCATATTGGCCTTGCGCAGAACATCCTCATGCGCATCGATGCACATGCCGCAGCCGTTGATCGCAGATACAGCCAGCGACCACAGTTCGAAGTCGACCTTATCGACACCCGGATTACCGATCACATTCATACGCAGCTTCGCTGGCATGGTGCGATAGTCCTTGTTGGTCGCAAGATGTACGAAGCGGTAATAGACATTGTTCATGCCCATGATCGACGCAGCCGACTTTGCTGCCTGAATGACGGAGGTGTCGACCTTGGTAGTGGCTTCTGCAACAAGCGCCTTGCGCACGTCTACATTGCGGGAGGCAATGCCGCAGGCGACGAACAGGCCGTACTTTTGCTGCGGTGTCAGCGTTTCGTCGCTTGCCATCGACGAAAGATTAAGACGAACGTCCTTGGCGAAATCCGGGATTTTTGACTTCAGATCATCAATGGACATGGAACCCTCTGTATCTGTCACTTTGGATATTAGATAAAAGAAAGGCGGGCCTTGACCCGCCTTTCTGCCAATAATTGGGACCGATCAGGCAGCCTTGAGCGTCTCGCCACCGACTTCGCGGTTGCATGGGCAGAGCTCATCGGTCTGCAACGCATCGAGAACGCGCAGCGTGTCCTTGGGAGCGCGGCCAACGTTGAGGTTGGTTGCGTAAACATGCTGGATCGTATTGTCCGGGTCGACAACAAAGGTGTAGCGGTATGCCACACCATCCGGCGAGCGAACGCCAAGACCATCAACCAGCGAACCATTCGTGTCGGCAAACGACCAGATCGGCAGCTTGTCGAGATCCTTGTGATCACGACGCCATGCGAGCTTCACGAATTCATTGTCGGTCGAGCCACCAAGAACGACGGCGTCACGGTCTTCGAAGTCCGATGCAAGACGCGCAAATTCTGCGATTTCGGTCGGGCAAACAAAGGTGAAGTCCTTAGGGTAGAAGAAGATGACCTTCCACTTGCCCGCGAAGCTTGCTTCGGTGATTTCTTCAAATGCCGAAACACCATTTTCTTCATGATGGTTGAAGCCGGGCTTTACGCCGGTGACCTTGAAGGAGGGGAGCTTGTCGCCAATACCGAGCATCTTATACCTGCCTGTAAATTCCGTTTCTATGCGGAAATTTCTGAATTTTCAGAATTTTCCGTCTACGAGTCATATATAGGGCTTCTTGTTAAATCGGTCAAAGCGATTATAACGATCAAATCTATCGATTTTAACGATGGAAAAGGCCGAAGATTCAATGCTCAATATCAGCGTCCGCCAACTCCATTATTTTATGGCTCTCGTCAAAGCGGGCTCTTTTTCACGAGCAGCAGAAGTTGTCGGCGTTACCCAATCGACATTGAGCGCCGCTATTCAGGCACTCGAGACAGAGCTTGGCGTAATGCTGATCGACCGCTCGGGTCGACGGATGCAGCTTTTGCCCGCTGGCGAAGACTTTCTGGCGCGTGCCCGCACTATTGTAGCTCTCATCGAGGAACTACCCGAACATGCACGACAGGCCGAGCGCCCGCTCACGACCAGACTGCGGATGGGTGTTATTCCGTCGATCGCTCCGTTTCTACTACCTAAAGTCCTGCCTGCAACCGCCAAAGCCTTTCCCGAATTGCAATTGACTATTCGTGAAGGCCTGACCCGCTCCCTGCTCGACAGCTTGCGTTCAGGATCGCTCGATGTTGCACTCGTTGCTCGTCCTTATGATCTCGAGGAGTTTGAAGTAGCCGAGCTTGGGCAGGACATATTCTTTCTGGCGGTACGACGCGATCATGCATTGGCCAATCGGGATCGGGTTGAGGCAGATGACTTGCAGGACCAGCCGTTTCTCCTACTGGAAACCGGGCATTGTCTTCGTGAACACGTTATGGCCGCTATAGGATCCACACCTGCACAAGCTGATGGCGACGTTCACGCCACATCCATAATGACATTGGTGCAACTCGTTGAGTTCGGGATGGGGGTTACACTTCTGCCCGAAGTGGCGGTCAAAGCCGGGGTCACGCGCGGAACGGAGTTGAGCATCGTTCCGTATGAAAGCAAGAACAATTACCGCTCACTGGTCCTCGTCTGGCGTTCCAACGCCGCCCGCCGCAACGAATTCCAGCTCTTCGCCGAGCATCTTCGCGGCAAATGCATGAAGCCTGGCTAAAGAATTCCCCAGGCACGAAAGCGTCCGCGCCCGGTGATTTCTCTCAGATTGAGCTCCGAGATCAGTTTCAAAGCCCCCTGCTGCGTGACCTGCAATTCCTTCTCCACCATCTGACTGGAAATAAGCGGTCTGTGTAGAACCATTTCCATCAGTTGCGGCAATCGCGAGTTGGATCTGCGTCCCTTGAGCTTACGCTGCATCTGCTCACGCGCCAGAAGCAATCGGTCGTGCTCCTTCATCGTCGTGTCGGCAGCATCTTCGATGCTTTCAAAAAACGCCTTGAGACGGATCGGACGGTTGGGTGAACGCCGTTCATCCGGTCGCTTCGTGCGAAGACCGAGGCTGATTACCGGTAAATGAGCTGTTGCAAGGCCGCCCTGTCGGAGCAAGGCCGCAGTCAGCAACCGTCCGATCCATGATGATCGCTGCACAACTTCCAGAGAAAACCAGGCATCGTGGACCAATGCAGCGCGCATAAGCGGCGGCAAATATCTTGTGGCCGCAAGACAATCCCGCCATTCCTGCAAACGTGCGTCCTCATCCCAGTCTTCGTCATAAAGCAACGCATCGCGCGCAGCCGTGTCCAGTTTTGGCCTGCCTGAAGCAGCACCTTTCAAAAGTGCGTCGGTCCGCGCAAGCAAGCTATCAATATCGTTGAGCAGTGGATCGACAGCATCCATTGCTTCGGACGGTTCAATCTCGCTGAGGGGCGTGGCATTAACAGCGCGGCCAAGTAATTGCTGAATACCGGTGGACCCCAGAGCCCAGTCAGCAGACCTACCGGCAATCTGCCGACGCATACGTAACACGGCATGCGCAATGGTCAGCGCATGGCTTGGCATTCGGCTGTTCATCAAGGCGTCGTGCAAGACCAAGTCTTCCATATGCACGAGCTCACCTTCAAGCCACATTGACGCAACAGCATCATGCATGTGCATCCGCTCGACCATACCCTCGCGAATGGGCGAGCGCGCAAGCCGTTCGTCAAGCCGCACTAGAGCCGCCGTAGCCTTGCTAACGGGTACGAAAAACTCTTCGAACGGCAAATCGTCGATCTTGTAGGCCATATCCCGCTTATCGCAGCCGATTGCGGGAAAAGGCAAACGAAATTACCACCCTATCCGAGGACTTCCGCAACTTTGACAGTGCGATCTTCCTTGACCGAACGAAGAGCCGCCTCGGCCAGAGCCAAAGCTTGCAACCCATCCTCTGCCGAAGGGTGCGGTGCTTTGCCTGTATCAAGTGCATCGATAAACGAGGCTATTTCCGCTGCGTAAGCAGCGGTATAGCGCGTCATGAAAAAATCGTGCAGCGGCGGGCGGTTATAGCCATCTCTGGAAGCTATTTCTATCGAGACTGGACGCTGGTTCTCCGCCGAAACGGCGCCGAGAGATCCATGGACTTCGATCCGTTGGTCATAACCATAGGAAGCGCGACGTGAATTGGAAATAACGCACTGTCGACCGGAAGGGGTCGTCAGGATGACGCTCGCACTATCGTAATCCCCGAGTTCTCCGATCTTTGGATCGACAAGCACTGAGGCCGAGGCCGATACACTCTCGATTTCCTCACCGAGAAGGAAACGCGCCATGTCAAAATCATGGATCGTCATGTCACGGAAAATGCCGCCGGATACCTTTATATATTCAGCAGGCGGCGCACCTGGATCGCGGCTGGTGATTGTCACCATTTCAACATTACCGATGCGTTCATCGTCGATGGCTTTGCGTACTGCTGCGAAATGCGGATCGAAACGGCGGTTGAAGCCCAGCATCACCTTTCCACCGGTTTCGTGAATGACATTCAGGCAGGCTCGAACGCGTGCAAGATCGAGATCGATCGGCTTCTCACAGAAAACAGCCTTGCCGGCGCGCGCAAACCGTTCAATAAGATCGGCGTGTGTATTTGTCGGTGTGCATATCAGCACTGCATCGATGTCATCTGATTTCTCGATAGCATCAATGCTGCGAACATCCGCCCCGGCAGAATCGGCGATTGCCCTTGCCGCCGCCTCGTTGGCGTCCGCAACGGCGATTAGTTGAGCCCGCTTGTCCGCCGCGATTGCGCCGGCATGAACCTTGCCGATACGGCCCGCGCCGAGCAGTGCCAAACGTGTCACCATTGCCTCATCCTCCCAGGAAACTGGCCATCTTCAGTCAGCCGAAGATATGTTATAGAATATTTATTCCATTTTGCTAGAATGTGACATAAAGATTGTCAAGAGATCATATTGAGAGGCCAATGATGGATTCCCCTACACCGTCATCAATCAGCGTTCCAACGAATATCAAGGAATTCGAGGCGAAGCTGCTAGAGGTTTCCGACCGTTTGCCGAAGAGACTGAAACAGTGCGCCGATTTCGTTGCTGCCAACCAGGATCGTATCGCAGTGTCGACCGTCGCCGAGATGGCTGAGGGCGCTGGGGTGCAGAGTTCCGCCTTCATGCGCTTCTGCCAGATCATGGGCTTCTCCGGTTTTTCGGAGATGCAGAAGCTGTTCCGGGAATCCTATGCGGGAGGCTGGCCTGACTATTCAACAAGACTGCAGCATTTGCGAGAAACGGCAACAGGCAGCGCTCCCGCCCTTCTCGCCGAATTTGCCGAAGCAGGTCGCACCTCTCTTGAAGGTTTGCTCAAAACCATTGATCCGGTTGCACTGGAAAAGGCCGTTCAGCTTTTGGCCAGCGCGCAGACGATCCACATCGTTGGCATCCGCCGCGCTTTTCCCGTTGCAAGCTACCTGGCTTACGCGCTGGAAAAGATGGAGGTTCCGGCCATGCTGCACAGCGCGGTCGGCAAACTGGAGAACCTGCATGCTATTCGCGAAGGCGACGTGCTTCTGGCGATTACTTTCTCCCCCTATTCACCGGAAACGGTCGCCATGGCCGAAACTGTCGCCGCGCGGGGCATCGACGTCGTCGGCATTACCGACACATTTGTCAGCCCTATGAGTAAATCCGCCAAGCAGACTTTGCTGGTTTCGGAAGTGGATTTCGGTGCATTCCGTTCACTCTCCGCAACGCTTTGTCTCGCCATAGCGCTCGCTGTCTCCGTAGGGACAGCACGTCAGAACGACTAACCCTTCCCGTGCATATTCCATTTTTCAGTTGAAATAGAATAATAAATCTATTTTAATCAAAAATGGAATAACTGCTATGTGTGAATCATGCACAGCCATGCAGCAATAAGAAAATAATGAGGGAGGACGCAGTGAAGCGGCTCGACTTGATTACAATTGGCCGATCTTCGGTTGACCTGTACGGCGCACAGGTTGGCGGCCTTCTGGAAGACATGGCCTCCTTCAACAAATATGTCGGTGGCTCTCCCACCAATATTGCGACTGGAACCGCACGGCTCGGACTCAAATCGGCGCTGATTACGCGTGTCGGTGACGAGCATATGGGGCGCTTTCTGCTACGCGAGCTAGAACGCGAAGGCGTTGACACGCGCGGCATCGTCACCGACCCGGAACGCCTCACCGCTCTCGTTATTCTCGGCATTCGCGACCAACAGCATTTCCCGTTGATCTTCTATCGCGAGAATTGTGCCGACATGGCCTTGTGCGAGGACGACATCGACCCAGCATTCATTGCCGAATCTGGCTGTGTGCTAGCCACCGGCACACACTTGTCACATCCGAAGACGGAGGCCGCCGTCTTGAAGGCTCTTCGACTTGCTCGGGAAAATGGCAGCCGGACGGCGCTCGACATTGATTATCGCCCCAATCTCTGGGGGCTTTCCGGCCACGGCGACGGTGAGAACCGTTTCATCGAATCCGCAGCCGTTACCGCCAAACTGCAATCGACGCTCCATCTGTTTGATCTCATCGTCGGAACCGAAGAGGAATTTCATATTGCGGGCGGTTCGACAGATACGCTGGAGGCGCTGAAAGCCGTGCGCGACGTGACGAATGCTGCACTGGTGTGCAAACGCGGCTCCATGGGGGCAGTGGTTTTCGAAGGCACAGTTCCCAATAGTCTCGACCAAGGACAAAGCGGCGAAGGTTTCCCGATTGACGTTTTCAACGTTCTCGGTGCCGGCGACGGGTTCATGTCCGGGCTTTTGCGAGGCTGGCTGAAGGGCGAAGACTGGCCGACCAGTCTCAAATTCGCCAATGCCTGCGGAGCTTTCGCAGTCTCGCGGCATGGATGCACGCCAGCCTATCCGAGTTGGGAAGAGCTTCAGTATTTTTTCCGCACCGGTATCCGCAACAAGGCTTTGCGCAAGGATGACGCTCTGGAGCAGATACATTGGTCCACCAATCGCAACCGTCACTGGCCACATATGCGCGTCTTCGCTTTCGATCATCGCATCCAGCTTGAAGAAATGGCCGCAGAGGCGGGCGTTTCGACAGACAAGATCGGTGAATTCAAGCAGCTTTGCCTGAATGCAGCCTTGCAGGTGGCAAATGGCGCTGAAGGTTACGGCATATTGTGCGACGGACGGCTAGGTCGAGATGCGCTTTACCGGGCAGCAGGCACGGGCTTGTGGATCGGGCGGCCCACCGAATGGCCCGGCTCTCGCCCACTCAAACTGGAACCGGAACTCGGTCCGGACTGTGGTGGACTGGTCGAGTGGCCCGTCGAGAATGTCGTAAAATTATTATGTTTCTATCATCCCGAGGATAGCGCTGAATTCAAGGCTGAACAGGAAGGAACTGTCTCACGTCTTTTTGCAGCCGCTCGGCGCAATCGACTGGAATTCCTTTTGGAAATCATTCCGTCCAAAGCAGGCCCCATCGACGATGACACCACAGCACGCGTGATCGAGCGCTTTTATGAGATCGGGGTCTATCCCGACTGGTGGAAGCTCGAGCCCATGAAAACCAAAGCAGCCTGGGCCAATGCCTGTGACGCGATCATACGCAACGATGCACACACACGCGGCATTGTTGTTTTGGGATTGGACGCACCTGCCGAAGAACTGGAAGCCAGCCTCGCAATTGCTGCCGAATTCGACCTCGTCAAAGGTTTCGCAGTGGGGCGCACGATCTTTGGCGATGCAGCGCGCAAATGGTTGAACGGTTCGATAAGCGACGAAGAAGCAATCGCCGACATGGCCGCGCGCTACCGCAGTCTTTGCAACGTCTGGGACAGAGTGCGTACATACTGAATTCGTTCTGCCGGGAGAAAGCTGGAGGAGCTATGAAAACCGTTCGATTGACCGCCGCGCAAGCATTGGTGCGCTACCTCGCAAACCAGATGACGCTGGATGGTGAGACTTTTATCGCAGGCGTTTGGGCTATTTTCGGCCACGGTAATGTGGCCGGACTCGGCGAGGCGCTCCATGGCATTCGCGAAGAACTGCCGACTTGGCGCGGCCACAATGAACAGACAATGGCGCATGCAGCCATTGCCTATGCCAAGCAGCTTGGCCGCAAGCGCGCTTGCGCCGTCACCTCCTCCATCGGCCCCGGCGCAACGAACATGGTCACCGCGGCTGCCCTCGCCCATGTCAACCGTCTACCGGTTCTGCTTATTCCGGGCGATGTCTTTGCCAATCGCGGTCCTGATCCCGTCCTGCAACAGATCGAGGATTTCAACGACGGCACCATGACCGTGAATGACTGTTTTCGTCCGGTCAGCCGCTATTTCGACAGGATCACTCGACCCGAACAACTTCTCACCGCCCTGCCTCGTGCCTTCCGCACCATGACAGATCCCGCCGATTGCGGACCAGTAACGCTTGCCTTCTGTCAGGATGTGCAGACGGAGGCCTATGATTGGCCGGAGGAATTCTTTGCAGAGAAAGTCTGGCACTGGCGTCGTCCGCCGCCGGATGAACATGAACTGGCGATGGCAGCAGCGGCGATAAAAACAGCGCTCAAGCCCGTCATCGTTGCAGGCGGCGGGGTGCATTACTCCGGTGCCCACGACGCGTTGCGCAATTTTGCCGAAGTGCACGGCATTCCTGTCATCGAAACGCAGGCTGGCAAATCGGCGCTCCCATGGGATCATCCGCTCAACTTCGGTCCGGTAGGCGTAACCGGAGCGGACAGCGCCAATGCGATAGCTGCGGAAGCCGATCTCGTGATCGGTGTTGGCACGCGCTTTCAAGACTTCACGACAGGATCCTGGGCACTGTTCAAGCATCCGGGACGCAAGCTTCTCTCGCTAAACGTCCAGCCCTATGACAGCTCCAAACACGGTTCGCGGCCATTGGTTGCTGATGCAAAAATCGGTCTTGAAGCTCTCTCAAAAGCGATTGGCAGCTATAAACGCCAACCCGTGGATACCGCTTTGAAAGAGAAATGGTTTACGGCGGCAGACCGATTTACTGCTGCCCCAAGTGATGGCAATGCCTTGCCGACCGATATGCAGGTTATCGGCGCGGTGCAGCGCCAGGCACGCGAAAACACGGTCGTCATGTGCGCGGCGGGCACAATGCCCGGAGAATTGCACCAACTCTGGAAAGCCGATCGTCCCATGTCCTACCACATGGAATACGGCTTTTCCTGCATGGGTTACGAAATCGCCGGTGGCCTTGGTATCAAAATGGCCGAACCTGATCGAGACGTTATCGTGATGGTCGGCGACGGCTCCTACATGATGGCCAATTCCGAGCTCGCCACTGCCGTCATGATGGGGCAGAAGATTACTGTCGTCATCACCGACAATCGCGGTTTCGGCTGTATAAACCGGCTGCAAATGGCAACTGGTGGCGCCGAGTTCAACAACCTGCTCGACCATTCGAGCCATGTGAACCCGTCGCACATCGATTTCGCCGCTCATGCCGGAGCTATGGGTGCAGATACGAAGAAAGTAGGGTCTATCCGCGAGTTGGAAGAAGCTCTGGCGGAAACCCGCAACAGTGAACGCACAACTGTCGTCATTATCGATACCGATCCTTATCCGACGCCTGAAACTGGTGGATGGTGGTGGGATGTCGCCGTACCGGAAGTCTCGGAGCGCGAGCAGGTGCGCGCTGCGCGTAAAGATTATGAAGCCAAGCTCAAAGAAAGAAACTGACCGATGATCCTCTATGGCACCAATCCTATTGCCTGGTCGAACGACGATGATCGCAGCCTCGGCGCGCATATCACACTGGATCAATGTCTCGATGAAACCGCTGAGATCGGCTTCGACGGGATCGAGAAAGGTCACAAGTTTCCGCAGGAACCGGCTGCACTTAAAGCCGTTCTTGAACCTCGTAAGCTTCGCTATGTATCGGGCTGGCATTCACTCAATCTGCTGGTGAATTCGGTCGAAGAAGAAAAAAAGGCAATGCAGCCTGCGCTCGACCTCCTGAAAGCAATGGGCTCGAAGGTCATCATTGTTTGCGAAACCTCGAACGCCATTCACGGCGACAACGACAAGTCACTATCCGAACGTCCGGTTCTGGAAGAAGTGCGTTGGGAAGAATTCGGCGAGGGCGTCGAAGCACTGGCAGAATATGCTGCCGCACAGGGTATCGCTCTTGTTTATCACCATCACATGGGCACAGTGGTGCAGAGCGAGGATGAAATCGATCTTCTGATGCAGCATACAGGGCCGCATACCAAGCTTCTCCTCGATACCGGCCACTGCCTGTTCGGCGGCGGCGATCCAGAGCGGGTTGCGAACAAACATATGGCACGCGTGGGCCATATCCATGCCAAGAACGTTCGCCCGGCAATAGCGACCGAAGTGCGTGACCGGGGCCTGTCGTTTCTGGAGGGCGTCCGTCGCGGTGTGTTCACAGTCCCTGGCGATACGGAAGGCGGCGTCGACTTCGTACCTGTGCTGAAAATTGCAGCGGAAAATGGTTATCAGGGCTGGCTGGTGATCGAAGCCGAGCAGGATCCCGATATTCGTAATCCTTATAAGTACCAGTCGCTTGGATTGAAATCGCTCAAGTCATTCGCACGTGAGGCAGGACTCGACAAAGGAGACTAAGACATGGCCAATTTGTTGCGCAAACCCAACGGTACGCATGGCAAGGTCCATGACATCAGCCCGGAGAGTGCCGAATGGGGTTATGTCGGATTCGGGCTCTATCGTCTCAAGCCTGGTGAAAGCGTTTCGGAAAAGACCAACTCGACCGAGGTGATCCTCGTTCTCGTGGAAGGCAAGGCAAAGATTTTTGCCTCTGGCGAGGATTTCGGCGAAATGGGCGAACGCATGAATGTGTTCGAGAAACTGCCGCCACACTGCCTCTATGTGCCTGCTGAAAGCGATTGGCGTGCGACTGCCACAACGGATTGTGTTCTGGCCGTTTGCACCGCGCCGGGCAAGCCGGGCCGCAAGGTGCAGAAGCTTGGGCCGGAAAGTCTGCCGCTGGAACAGCGCGGAAAGGGTGCCAACACCCGCTTCATTCATAATATCGCGATGGAAGGCCGCGATGTTGCTGACAGCCTTCTTGTCACCGAAGTATTCACACCGCAGGGAAACTGGTCGTCCTATCCACCTCATAGGCACGACGAAGACAATTTTCCGGACATGACCTATCTGGAAGAGACCTATTATCACCGTCTCAACCCGGCACAGGGTTTCGGCTTCCAACGTGTTTTCACCGAAGATGGAAGCCTTGATGAAACCATGGCTGTCGCGGATGGAGATGTCGTGCTCGTACCAAAGGGGCATCATCCATGTGGCGCACCCTATGGGTACGAGATGTACTATCTCAATGTAATGGCTGGCCCCTTGCGCAAATGGCGGTTCAAGAACCATCCCGATCACGATTGGATTTTCAAGCGCGATAATCCCTGATCTGCCTTCGGGTTCAGACCGACTCGTGTAAGCTTTCGGCAAGTCTGTATAAGACTTGCCGATTTGCTTTTTGGGGAGAGCCAATTGAACGAGCGTGTGCGCTTTCAGCTTTCGTCTGCAGTTTTTGTCATTCTTGCACGCGGACCAGAAATCTGCATGTTGCAGCGGAAAGCAACCGGGTGGATGGACGGTTCGTTCAGTATTCCCGCAGGAGGGCTAGATACTGGCGAAACGATCCGTGCTGCAGCGGTACGTGAAGCATTCGAAGAGATCGGCGTAGTTGTAGCGCCGGAAGATTTGAAACCAGTCCACACGCTGCATAGCCTAACTGCGGGCAACCAATGGCTCGGCCATTTCTTTTGCACGAATGAATGGATTGGCACGCCTGCCATATGTGAGCCGGACAAGCATGCCGATCTGGAATGGAGAAGCTTGAACAATCTGCCGGAGAACACCATTCCCTACGTCCGGCAGGCACTCCTCGGCATTGCCCGCGGTGAACTTTACTCAGAGTATGGATGGAACTGAAATTCCAGAAAGACCGCCCCTTCTAGAGGCGGGCAACTTTCTTAAGGTCGTCGATTGCTCCGGGTGCAGCCACGAAAACCTTATTGCCCTTGGTGAGCTTTTCTCCGTCCACCGGGAAAGGATGCACATAGCCGCCCGCCTCACGCACGAGGCAGAATCCCGCCATGCAATCCCAGGCATGCATATAAGGCTCATAATAGCCGACCAGTCTGCCAGCCGCGACATAAGCAATCATGAGCGCACCGGAACCATTGCGAATAAACGTGCCGCCTGCTTCAAGCAGATCTTCGACGATTTTCGCCACGACTTGCGGTGTGACATAGTTATTGGCACCGATACCTGTCACCGAATTGCGGATAGTGCGGCTCGAATCGAGCACCAGCGTCTTGCCATCGAGTGTTGCGCCAAGGCCTTTGGCCGAAGCATAAAGCTCGTCAAAACAAGGGGCTTGAATGACCCCGATTACCGGTTCGCCGTCTTTTAGAACGGCAATGGAAACACACCAGTTCGGCATGCCATTCACGAATGGACTGGTGCCATCAATGGGATCCACAACCCATGTATAACCGGAAGAACCTTCATTCAGCCCATATTCCTCTCCCAGAAAGCCATCCTGTGAAAAAGTTTCCGACACACGGGATCGAATAAGTTGCTCAACATCGCGGTCGGCAATGGAAACCACATCCTGCGGATCACGCTTGGTTTCGATAACCAGCGTTTCACGCCGCTTGAAATAGTCGAGAGCTTTGGCGCCCGCTTCACGCGCGATCGTTTCGGCAAGCGCAAGCCGCGCTTCTAGTTCCTGTCGGGGATGGGAAGTCATGATGATTTTCCGATGAGAGGTAAATAAAGGCACGACTTTTCTGCGCCTATTGATTGATGATGGCAAGCCCGCGCGTTTTGAACTCGATAGAGACATCGGTTTGTGGTGGCAAAGCCTCTTCGACCGCCGGATCGACAATGAAAAGCTTGCCGTGCTCGGTTTCGATTTCATACTCGATATGATCGCCTAGATAGGCTGAATGCGCGATACGTCCAGGAAAACCACCATCTGCCTTTGGCTGCAACGTCACTGCATTCGGACGGATCGCAAGTTGTGCCGGTCCCGGTCGGGCATTGCGCGCGGCGACACGGTGCGTCAGGCTACCGACGCGAATAACGGCTTCGCCACCGTCAGCCGTCATCACCTCACACGGCACAACATTCGCTTCCCCCATGAAATCCGCGATGAAGGCCGAGGCGGGTGTTTCATAGAGATCGCGCGGGCTGCCCTTCTGTGCGATATTGCCCTCCTTCATGACGATGATCGTATCGGAGACTGCGAGCGCCTCGTCCTGATCGTGTGTCACATAAACGGCAGTAAACCCGAGCCGCTGTTGCAGCTCGCGAATTTCTGTACGCACCCGACGGCGCAGGCGCGCGTCGAGGTTCGAAAGCGGTTCGTCCAGAAGCAAAACCTGCGGCTCCAGCACCAGAGCGCGAGCCACCGCCACGCGTTGTTGCTGGCCACCCGAAAGTTCAGCCGGAAGGCGATGCCCCATTCCGGCAAGACCGACAAGCTTCAAACCCTCTTCAGCACGTTCCCGCGCTTCCGCCTTTTTCAAGCCCGAGGATTCCAACCCATAGGCCACATTGTCGAGCGAGTTCATATGCGGAAAGAGCGCATAGGACTGGAAAACCATCGATACATCACGCTCATTGGCTGGCAGATTGGTCACGTCCTTGCCGCCAATCAGGATGCGGCCCGCCGTCGGGTGTTCAAGCCCCGCCAGCAACCGCAATGTCGTCGTCTTACCGCAACCGGACGGTCCAAGCAGCGTCACCAGAGTTCCCGGCTCGACAGTCAGGGAAAGATCGGGCAAGGCGGTGAAATTGCCGAACTTTTTGGTGACGTTTTCAAATGTAACGGAGCCGGGACGGATCGCAGTCATGCGGTTTTCTCCTGACGAGCGGTTTTGATGGACGTGACAGCAGCGACGCGGTTTTCGCGTCTGAGCTTTCGTTCCCCCACGAGAAGCTGGAAACCTGTAATGACGATGATCATCACGACAATCAGCATCGATGAATATGCAATTGCAACACCGAACTCACCGTTTTCAACGAGCCCGACAATGTAGGAAGTTGCCATGTTGTACTGCGCCGAAACGAGGAAAATGACCGCGCTGATGGAGGTGATGGCTCGCACGAATGAATAGACCAATGCTGCCGTGATCGCCGGGCGCAGTAATGGCAGAATGACCTTCCGGATCGTGCGGAAACTGTTCGCCCGCAACGTCAGGGAGGCTTCATCGAGACTCTTGTCGAGCTGGCTCATGGCTGCGATGCCACCACGCACACCCACCGGCATGTTGCGGAACACGAAACATGCGATCAGGATCAGCGCAGTACCGGTCATTTCAAGCGGTGGCAAATTGAAGGCCATGATGTAGCTGACGCCAATGACTGTTCCGGGAATGGCGAAGCTCAACATCAGGGCAAATTCGAAGACATTCCGCCCGACGAAACGCTGACGAACGATCAGATAAGCCGTCAGCAAACCGACTGCCGCAGTCAGCGGTGCCGAAATCAGCGAAATTTCCATAGTCGTCCAGAACGAGTTCCATGCCACGCCGGTCCACGCAATGCCGCTTTCGGTCCAGTTGATGGAAAACGCGCGCGCGTAGTGTTCAACCGTCAGTGTATTGTCGAGCCCCCACTGCCGCACAAAGCCGCCGATAAGGATCATCGCATAAACGACAATGGTGAAAATCATCCACGGAATGACAAGGGCATAAACGCCGATCTTCAGCCCGCGTGGCAACCCGGCATGCATGCCGGAATCACCCTTGCCGGTCACGGTCGCGAAGTTCTTGCCCGAGAGCCATACACGCTGGATAAGAAATGCGGTCAGTGTGAAACAGAGCAGCACGATAGCAAGGACCGCCGCACGTGATGGATCGTTCTGCGCACCCACCACTGCAAAGAATATTTCAGTCGAAAGTACACCATTGCTGCCTCCGAGCACCATCGGATTGCCGAAATCCGCCATGCTTTCGATAAAAGCGATGAGAAATGCATTGGCAAGGCCCGGCGCCATCAGTGGCAGTGAAACTCTGCGAAACGTGCGCCAGCGATCGGCACGCAAAGTTTGCGATGCCTCTTCCATAGACGGCGACACACCTTCGACAACACCGATAAGCACGAGGAAGGATATCGGCGTGAAGGATAGAACCTGCGCAATCCATATTCCGGTGAGGCCATAAAGCCACCGACCGGGTTCGACACCGAATATATTGGAGATCTGTTCGGTCACCACGCCCGCGCGACCAAAGAGCAGCGTCAATGCAAGACCAACAACGAATGGTGGCGTGATGATCGGCAGTATGGTGAGAAGACGGAGGCCTTTCTTGAAAGGGAAATTTGTGCGGGTCGCAACAAGCGCAAAGGCAAGCCCCAGCACCGTGGCCCCCGTCGCAGTCATCAAAGCCAGCCACAATGTGCGCCACGCAACGCCGCATCGCCCTTCACCGACTACGCATGCCAGGCTCCAGATGGAGGAATCCTGAATGTTGCCGATGAAGCCTTCAGGCTTGAACGAGCCGTCGAAATCCTGCACCGACCCGACAAACATGATGATAACGGGGTAAAAGACGAAAACGCCCACCAATGCGACAAGCAAGGTAATGGACGAAACGACGAAAGCGTCCCCTTTCATCACGCCGCGTTCCGCGAGGCCAAACGAGAAAATCAGCAAGAAGCAGAGCCCCGTTAGTATCGCCCCTGCACCGAAAGCCGGCTGACCATCGGCAAGTGCACCGAACAGGTTTTCGCTGATCGTCCAGTTCCAACCGGAAAAACCGATAGCCAATCCTTGCAGGGCCAGGAAAATCACACCGAGGAGGCTTCCCCAGATCATAAGCCCGCTACGACGCTCGACAGGCAATAGGAAGCGGGCAGCAGCACAAAGCAACATGAATATAGCGACAGCGCCAAGCCACGGGCGCCCGAAGAAGACGATCTGCCAAATGCCAGGCGCAGTTGCGCCATCGCCGAACATTCCAGCCAGCCAGCCGAAACTCAGAAAACCATCTTCTATGCGATACCACGGCAGTAAAACAAATGCCGCCAGCGCCAACGCCAGAACAATATCCAGTCTGCGATTATGCTGTTTCATGGATGTCCGCGTCCCTCCGGATCAGGAATTTCTGAGGGATGGCCAAGGGCTTCAGCATTCCTGAATATTTCAGGAATGCTGTTCCCTTGCCCTGCCATTCAGGACAGGTGCGTCGCATACAAGCGAACGACGCACCTGAACTTCAAGCCAATGAAAGATCAGTTGGCGTGCGCACCGATTTCCTTGTCCCAGCGTTCGAGCAATTCCTTGCGCTTGGCCGGTTCGCCATAGGTCTTGAAATCGTAATCAATGAGCTTGATATCCTCGAAACGCGGGGATTCTCTCGGAACCTCCGCAGACTTGTTCGACGGAAGCTGGAAGGACTTCGCATCTTTCATATGCGACTGTACTTCCGCGGCCAGCGCCCAGTCGTACCACTTCTTGGCATTTTCGAGGTTCTTGGCGCCCTTAATGATCGACATGGAGCCAATTTCGTAACCGGTACCTTCGCACGGTGCGACCGACTTGATCGGAAAGCCTTCTGCCGTCATCGACACCGCATCATGCATAAAGACGATGCCAATGCCTGTTTCACCACGCGCAGCAGACTTGACGGGAGCCGAGCCGGACTTGGTATACTGCGATACATTTTCGTTGAGCTTCTTCAGATAATCATAAGCTTTGTCTTCACCCATGATCTGGACCAATGTTGCCAGCGCCGTATAGGCAGTGCCGGAAGAATTCGGATTAGCCATCTGGATTTCGCCCTTATAGGACGCATCCAGCAGATCAGCCCAACATTTCGGCTCCTTCAGATTCTTCTTAGCGAGAATATCGGTATTGTAACCCCAGCCCAGTGCACCGGCGTAAACGCCAACCGTACGAAAGCCGGAGCTTTCGGCCTGCTTCTTGGCCCAGTCATTCAGTTGGTCGAGCATCGGTGATTTATATTCGAGCGTCAGTCCTTCGGCGGCGGCCTGAAGATGCGGATCGCCCGTACCAGCCCACCAGATATCAGTCTTCGGATTGCGCGCCTCGGCCCGCACCTTGGCATAGGTTTCACCGGAAGATAGCCGGACCATGTTGACCTTGATGCCCGTATCCTTCTCGAACATGTTCTTCATCTGCTCACAGATGACCACGTCCGCAGAACAGATGAGATTGAGATTACCTGCGGCCTGCGCAGAAAATGCAAATGAAGATACGCCAGCGGCAAGCGCCGCAACCAGAAATGCCGAACGCATTGTTTTCCTCCCTTTATACGGCGCCTCCACGCCGACGCTTTTGCAAGCGTGTGCATAGTCTTTGCCTTTTACGAAAGCCTGTCAATGCCTTTGTAAATTTTATTCTGAAATCATAAAAAATAATTCAATCATTCTGTTTTGGGCGCCACTTGCACAGCGATGCAAGGATCATAGCGATAAAAAAAGGCGGCCAAAGCCGCCTTTTTGTTCTTTCCAGTCCCATATGGGATCAACCAATCGCCATCAGGCTGGCATTGCCACCTGCCGCTGTTGTGTTGATCGAGGTCGAAACCTCTTCCAGAAGCCAATTGAGGCAGTAGGCATCCGGGTTGTTTGCCAGCTCCTCCGTGGAAGCGGCCTGTGTGAGAACCAACGGTCCGGGAAGCATCGCGAGCTTCTTGTTGATCTCTACGATGCGTTCAGCGCCCCCTTCCACCAACGCACCGGCAAACGGTGCGTCGACTTCCCAGTTTTTCGTCCAGACCGTGCGCACTGCCACCGAAGCGGGAATATCCTTCAACACATTCCGCAACTCTGAAGCTTCGTCGATATATACGGTATTGCCGGTGGCAAGAGCGGCCATCATCTGGCGATAAAGGCCTGTTTCTGTCTGCGGAACCAGCAGGATATTTCCTCGCGGATGCAGCGCATAAAGATTGCGCTCACCGACCGGGCCCGGCAATTCAAGATCAAGACCAAGTGCAGAAGCGCTACCAGTATCGCGAGCAGCCTGGGCCAGATCGTTCATGCCCCGTTGGCCAAGCCACTTGGCAAAATCCTTGAGTGCCGGATCGGTGTGAACAGAGCTATGGCGCGGTGGTATCGGAGCTGTTTCCACGAGACGTCCGAGATAGAGCGGGCCGCCTGCCTTCGGGCCAGTTCCAGAAAGACCGCGCCCACCGAATGGCTGCACGCCGACGATCGCGCCGATAACGTTGCGGTTGATATAGAGGTTGCCGACACGGATACGATCCGCAACATTGGCGATCGTCTCGTCAAGGCGCGTATGCAAGCCAAAAGTAAGCCCGTAGCCGGTCGCATTGATATCATCGATCAAACGCTCCATATCGTCACGCTTGTAGCGCACGACATGCAGAACCGGACCAAAGACTTCCCGCTTCAGATCGCGAAGCGAATTGATCTCGATGATGGTCGGTGCAACGAAAGTTCCATTCTGGGTTTCGGGACCGAGCGGAAGCTGCTCGACCTTGCGACCGAGGTCACGCATGGCCTGAACGTGCTTTTCAATGACATTCTTGGCTTCATCGGTGATGACCGGGCCGATATCAACCTTCAGCCTGTCGGTGCGACCGATGGACAGTTCCCGGAGGGCACCCTTGAGCATTGTCAGAATACGGTCCGCGACATCTTCCTGCAGGCAAAGAACGCGCAGCGCCGAACAACGCTGACCGGCACTGTCGAATGCCGATGCAATAACGTCGAACACGACTTGCTCCGCCAGCGCTGATGAATCCACAATCATTGCATTCTGACCACCGGTTTCAGCAATCAGTGGGATCGGCTTTCCGTTTGGCAGCAGACGTGAGGCAAGCTGAGCCTGTATGAGGCGCGCTACTTCGGTGGAACCTGTGAACATTACACCGCATGTCTCTTCTGCAGCCACAAGCGCGGCCCCGATACGACCGTCGCCGGGCAGAAGCTGAAGCGCATCGGCTGGAATGCCAGCCTCGTGCAGGATACGAACACCCTGTGCTGCAATAAGCGGGGTCTCTTCGGCAGGCTTCGCCAAGACCGGATTGCCTGCGACAAGTGCTGCTGCAATCTGGCCGGTAAAGATCGCCAGCGGGAAGTTCCACGGACTGATGCATACGATGGGTCCGAGCGCCTTGTGACCGACGCCCAGCGTACGGCGGGTCTGCTCTGCATAATAACGCAGGAAATCGATGGCTTCGCGTACCTCGGCAATCGCATTCGGCATGGATTTGCCAGCTTCGCGCATGATGAGACCGAGTAGAACCGGCATGTCGCGCTGCATGATGTCCGCTGCGCGCTCGAGACAGGCTGCACGCTCGACAGGCGCAACCGCCGACCAGCTTGCCGTTGCCTTCTGCGCCGTCTTCATGGCCTTCGCTACATCGGCCTCGGCGATCTCAGTCACCGTACCGACCACGTCGTGCCGGTCGCCGGGATTGAAGACTGAACGGCTGACGCCCTTCACCTTGGCTCCGGCAACTTGCGGTTCGGATGTCCAGACCCGGTCAGCACTGTCTTTCAGAATCTTGCTGAGTTCAGCGAGCGTGACTTCGTTCGACAGGTCAAAACCATCGGAATTCTTGCGGGCGCCATAGAGATTTTCCGGTAGGGCAATCTGATCGTGACGCGCGCCGACAACGGCCATCGAGCGAACAACATCCACCGGATCTGCGATCAACTCATCGACTGAGACACTTTCATCGCCAATGCGATTGACGAAGGACGAGTTCGCACCGTTTTCGAGAAGTCTGCGAACAAGATAAGCCAGAAGTGTCTCATGTGTACCGACCGGCGCGTAAATGCGTGCCGGGCGACCTAGTTTTTCAGGACCAACGACTTCATCATAGAGCGGCTCACCCATGCCATGCAGGCACTGGAACTCAAATTTTCCCGTTTTGAAGTCCGGGCCAGCCATATGATAGATTGTGGCCAGTGTCTGGGCGTTATGTGTTGCGAACTGCGGGAAAATCACATCGGTCGCCGCAAGCAACTTACGTGCGCAGGCAATATAGGAAACGTCGGTGTGAACCTTACGGGTGTAGACCGGAAAATCTTCCAACCCGTCCACCTGCGCGCGTTTGATCTCGGCGTCCCAATAAGCACCCTTCACCAGACGAACCATGACGCGACGCTTGTTCTGACGGGCCAGATCAATGATAAAATCGAGCACGAACGGACAACGCTTGCCATAAGCCTGCACCACGAAGCCAATGCCTTCCCAATCTGCCAGATCCGGATCTTCAATCAGGCTCTGCAACAGATCGAGCGACAGCTCGAGACGGTCAGCTTCTTCAGCGTCGATGTTGAGGCCAATATTGTAGGACTTGGCGATGGCAGCCAGCGCCTTCACCTTAGGCAGCAATTCGTTCATAACCCGTTCGCTCTGCGCGCGGACATAACGCGGGTGCAGGGCAGACAATTTGATGGAAATACCGGGACCGTCATAAATGCCGCGACCAGCGGAAGCGCGGCCAATGGCGTGAATGGCGGTTTCGTAATCCTTGTAATAACGCTCGGCGTCGGCAGCAGTGGTCGCGGCCTCACCCAGCATGTCATAGGAATAGCGGAAGCCGCGTTCTTCCAGCGGCTTGGCGCGCTTCAAAGCTTCATCAATGGTTTCGCCCGTGACAAACTGTTCACCCATCATGCGCATAGCCATGTCGACGCCGCGACGAATGACAGGTTCGCCGCAACGAGCGATCAGGCGCGTCAGGGCGGCCGACAGGCCGCGATCATTGACGGTGTTGGTCAGTTTGCCGGTGACGACAAGTCCCCAGGTCGCAGCGTTGACGAAGAGCGATCGGCCGCCGCCAATGTGGGATTTCCAGTCGCCATTCGAAATCTTGTCGCGGATCAGCGCATCACGTGTTGCCATATCCGGAATGCGCAGCAACGCTTCGGCGAGGCACATAAGTGCCACGCCTTCCTGGCTTGACAGAGAATATTCATGCACCAGACCTTCAACACCCGTGCCTTTATGCTTGGCGCGTAGTGCTTCGATCAACTTGCGAGCCGTGGAACGGACTTGCTTGGCCGTTTCTTCCGGCAAGGTGGCCTGTGTGGCCAATGTCGAAACGCACTCGGCTTCGGGGCGGCGATAAGCGGTGGTAATCGCCTGCCTGAGCGGGCTTTGCTCGCGGATCGGCGGCGCGAAATTCTGGAAAACCGGATTGGTAGGAGCGGGTATGGTGTCGGTCATGGTGTAATGCTCGCAATTGAAAACAGCCCCGAGCGTATCGGCCCAGTTTAGCTCTGCTTTATGTGGGCGGACACTATCATTTGTACAAATTGCATTCTGCCTTCATTTACTCCATATGAGGGAACATCGATCTTATTATGCGATCTATAGAAGGCTAAAAGGATGCGTAAAATAGATTCTGTAGACGATTTGGATCAGTTCGATCGTCGTATTCTGGAAGTATTGAGCGAAGACGGACGCATTCCGGTCACCGAACTCTCGAAAAAAGTCGGCCTTTCCAAGACTCCCTGTCAGGCAAGACTGAAAAGGCTGGTCGATGAAGGTTATATTGTCGGCTTTCGCGCAGCCATAGACCCCGAGAAACTTGGTCTCGATCATATCGCCTTTACGACGGTCAAACTATCCGACACACGCGAAGCCGCACTTGAAGCGTTCAACACAGCAGTGCGCAAGATACGCGAAGTCGAAGAATGCCATATGATCGCAAGCTCTTTCGACTATCTTCTGAAAGTGCGAACGCCCAACATCCGGCGTTACCGCGAGGTGCTGGGCGAAAAAATTTCGAGCCTGCCCAATGTGGCAAGCACATCCACCTTTGTGGTGATGGAGTCGGTCAAGGACAATCGCCCGGTCAGGGTTTATCCGGGCGCGCTTTAGAGCGCGTTTCGATCTGATTGGATCAGATCGGCGCGTCTCAACTGTTTATTTTGACGCGCATCTTGTCCGAAAACCGTTTCACACTTTTCGAGATGCGCTCCAATCTCCGTTTATAACGGTTCGCCAGCCAGATAACGCTCAAGTGTCTTGACGGTCCCGTCCTGCCAGATGCGCAGAAGCGCGGATGAGAAAGCCGCTACATAGACTGGATTCGAAGCGAGTGAGCCAAAGATATCCTCCATCGCAAGCCATGCAGCCGGGTCGGCTTTGGCGAGCGCTGCCTGCTTGATCAGGCGATCCCATGACGGATCATTCGGCTCGATGACAGCACCGCTGTCCATCGTACCATAACAATAGCGACACCAGAAAGCCGAGACGAGTGCCAGTCCGGTTACGAAATGGCCCTTCGTCACGCGGTCGGAGGCAGTGGGCAGAATGAATTTCGGCTGGCGGTTGGAGCCATCCAGACAAAGGCGGCGGATGGTGTCGCCGATGCTTGGATTGGCGAAACGCTTGTCGATCAGAACGCGATAGGCTTCCAAATCTGTATCCGGCACGGGCGGTATTTCCGGGATGATCTCATCCTTGGTCAGCTTTTCCAGATAACGTCGGATCAGCGGATGCTCCATAGCCTCATGCACGAAATGAATGTCGAGCAAGCCGCCCGGATAGGCGATGGCCGCATGGCCGCCATTCAGGATGCGGATTTTCATCAACTCATAAGCGGCAACCTGATCGGTGAAGGTAACGCCCACTTTTTCCAGAGCCGGGCGCCCGGTCGGGAAATTATCCTCCATCACCCACTGCTTGAAAACTTCGCAAAAGACCGGCCAACCGTCATCGACGCCGAATTCCTTCGCAGCAATTTCGCGTTCACGCGCGCCGGTGGCTGGCGTGATGCGATCCACCATGGAATTCGGGAAAGCGACATTGGCGGAAATCCAGTCGGCAAAGGTCGGGTCGCTCAGCTTGGCCAGCCCCGTCACGGCGTCTTCCGTCACATGACCGTTGCCCGGAATATTATCACAGGACATGACAGTGAAAGGCTGGACGCCTGCCGCCTTGCGCAGCTTCAGCGCCTGCACGATCAGGCCGAACACGGTCTTCGGATGGTCAGGATGCGTGGCATCCGCCACAATATCTGGATGCGCGGGATCGAAAGTCTGGCTGGCCGGATCGATATAGTAGCCGCCCTCGGTAATGGTCATCGCAACGATACGCGTATCCACTGAAGTCAGATAGGCCATCAGGGCCTTGCGCCCTTCCTCGGTCGAAATGGTGACATAGTCGATCATTGATGCGGTGATGCGCGCGCCCGCATGATCGGCTTCCTGTTCGACAACCGTCGTCAGCCAGTCCTGCGCCTTGAGCGTATCGCGCATGGCATCGTCGCTCGCGCGTACGCCCGCACCCACCAGCGCCCAGTCATGCCCCTCGCCGGTCGCGAACAGATCGTCCAGATAGACAGCCTGATGCGCGCGATGAAAATTGCCGACGCCGAAATGCACGATACCCGGCTTCAGCCCGGCAGGATCGTAGCCGGGCTTATGCACTTTATCGAAGCTTTGAAGCGTTGCGCGCGATAGCTTGGTCATGACAGTATCCTTTATTCAAGCGGGTACGAACTGGACTTTCATGGTAGCAGGGTCGCCACCATGCTTGGTGAAGAACGGCAGCATTTCCTCCAGCGGTAGCCGGTGGGAAACGAGCCGCGCCATTGAGCCGCCATTTGCGCCGTAAAAGTCCTGTTTCAATATATCCAATGCCTGCGGAATATTACGGTTCAGCGAATGCGAACCGGCAATCCTGATCTGGCGGCGGAAAATCTCGAAGGGTGCCACCGAAATCCGTGCGTCGGGTGCGCAGACGCCGAACACCAGAACGGTTCCGCCATCGGCGGTGAAACCGACCATGCTTTCCGCCACTTTGGCTATGCCGGTGGCGTCGGCGACAAAATCGAAACTGCGCTGGCGCTTGTCCAGCGCTTGCGAGCCGGACAGGACCGGCTCAAGCCCAAGGCTTTCAACGAAGGCCAGACGGTGTTCGTTGATATCAGCGACGGCGACCTGCGGCACACCCTGCGCCTTCAGCGACAGGGCCAGCAACAGCCCGATGGGGCCTGCCCCGAACACCAGCGCGTTTTCAGTGCCGTGCGGGCCGGTTGTTTTCAACTCTGCCGCGCCAAGCCCGTTCAGCACACAGGCCAACGGTTCGGCAAGGGCTGCAACATCATAAGGCAGATCGCCAATGGAATGGAGGTGGCTGGCATTGACGAGGCTCATGCCCGCGAAGCCGCCATTGTGAGTGACACCATAGGCTTTCAGATCGGAGCAGAGATTGGTCAGCCCCTTGAGGCAGGCGCGGCAATGACCACATGGAATATTCGGGTCGACAGCAACGCGGTCCCCCACCTTCACATTGGTCACGTCTTCGGCCACCGCCACGACAGTGCCCGCATATTCATGCCCCGGCACCAGCGGAAAAGCGCTGGACCCATAGCGGCCATGCAGTACATCAATATCGGTGTGACAAAGACCCGACGCCTTGACGTCGATCAGGGCGTGCCCGGGCTGCAATGCCGGTTCCGGCAGATCGGCCAGACCTGCTTCGCCATGACCGGTAAAATAGATTGCTTTCATTGTATGTCCCGGCCTCGCTCAAGCCATCCAGTTGCCGCCGTCGACGCCGAAGGTCTGGGCGAGGATGTAGTCGCTGTCTGAAGAAGCAAGGAACACGGCCATGCCGGTAATATCCTCCGGTGTCGCGAAGCGACCGATCGGCACCGACTTTGCAACGGCTGCTTTTTTCTCGCCCGGCTTCAAGCCTTCCCATTTGGCGAAATTCGCATCCACGACGTCCCAATGTTCGCCATCGACCACACCCGGCGCAATCGCGTTCACGTTGATGCCATGCTTGACCAGAGCGAGAGCCGCCGACTGCGTGGCGGAAATGATCGCCGCCTTGGATGCACAATAGAGTGTTACCAGAGCCTCGCCGCGACGACCTGCCTGGCTCGCCATATTGATGATCTTGCCGCCGCGCCCGCGCTTGATCATCACAGTCGACACCGCCTTCATCATGAAAAGCGGGCCCTTGAGATTGATGCCGAGCACGCGTTCATAGCTCTCTTCGGTCAGCTCATTGATCGGCGCCATATCGAAGATCGCGGCATTATTGACCAGAATATCGATGCCGCCATATTCGGCATCGATGGCAGCCACCACCTCGTCGATTGCGCCCAGATCCGTCACGTCCAGCTTCACTGCCTTGACCGACGGACCGATACCACGCGCCGCTTCTTCCGCCCGCTCGATATTGATATCGGCGATGATGACCTTTGCACCCTCTTGCGCATAGGCCGCCGCAAAGCCAAGCCCGATGCCACGCGCAGCGCCGGTGATGAGGGCAACCTTGTCTTTCAGTCTCATGGACTTTCTCCAGTGATGTAATGCTTTTAGTATAACCGTTTGTTTTTACGCATTATCCTACGCAAAACCGCTTCGCATTTTTGCTGGAAATGCTTCCTTAAAGAAGCGTCTTCTTTTCAGACAGGATCATCGGATGGCGGTCACGCCGTTGCAGCGCCAAGCCATCTGGCGTGAAGAGATGAGCGTCGGCGGCATCGAAACCGAGCTTGGCCGCCTCATGCGCGCGCGCCGTGCTGTTGCCGCCAGCTTCCGCAACAATCAGACCGGAAGCGGCATCGTTTTGCACATAGAGATAGGTCTCGCCGCCAAGGCGCTCGACCACCATGATCTCGCCTTCAAGGATGCCGTCATCTGCCGGATGCAGATGTTCCGGGCGTACCCCGAGCACAAGGGGCGCACCAGCGCTGACGCCAACTGCTGCGACCGGCACCTTGACCGAACGTCCATCGGCAAGCTGTACCGTCGCGCCGTCGCTATCGACCGCACTCGCCTTGACCTCGATGAAGTTCATGGTCGGCGATCCGATGAAGCCCGCCACGAAACGATTGACCGGGTGGTGATAAAGCTCAAGCGGCGACCCGACCTGTTCCAGCTTGCCATCGCGCAGCACGACAATCTTGTCGGCCAGCGTCATGGCTTCAACCTGATCATGCGTGACATAAATCATCGTCGCATTGAGCCGGTCATGCAGACGCGCCAGCTCGATACGCATTTGCACGCGCAGCGCCGCATCGAGATTGGACAGTGGTTCGTCGAACAGGAAGATCTTCGGTTCCCGAACCATGGCACGCCCGATGGCGACACGCTGGCGCTGACCGCCCGAAAGCTGTTTCGGTTTACGATCCAGCAATTTGTCGAGCTGCAATGTCTTGGCGACATCTTCCACCTTGCGGTCGCGCTCGGCTTTGGAGATCCCTGCAAGCTTGAGCGCGAAACCCATATTGTCGCGCACATTCATATGCGGATAGAGCGCATAGGTCTGGAACACCATGGCAAGTCCGCGTTCATCCGGCGGCGTATCGTTGCATTGCTGCCCATCAATCAGCAGATCACCGCTGGTGATTTCTTCCAGCCCCGCGATCATCCGCAGAAGCGTAGATTTACCCGAACCGGACGGCCCGACGAAGACCACGAATTCGCGGTCTTCGATGTTGAGGTTCACACCCTTGATGACATCGATATTGCCGAAGGACTTGGTGGCGTTATGAAAAGAAAGCGTGGCCATGGGGTTCCCTTTATTTCACGGCGCCGAAGGTGAGACCGCGCACCAACTGGCGCTGCGTAACCCAACCGAAAACGAGGATTGGCGCGATGGCGAGCGTGGACGCTGCCGAGAGTTTTGCCCAGAAAAGCCCCTCCGGTGACGAGAAGGACGCGATGAATGCTGTGAGTGGTCCGGCCTGCGAGGCCGTGAGATTGAGGCTCCAGAAGGCTTCATTCCAGCACAGGATGATGGAAAGAAGCGCCGTCGATGCAATGCCGGGCAGGCTCAGTGGCAGGAGCAGATAGCGTATCTGCTGGCCGACCTTCGCCCCGTCCATGCGGCTGGCTTCAAGAATTTCATGCGGCACTTCCTTGAAGAAGGAATAGAGCATCCAGACAACGATAGGCAGGTTGGAAAGGGTGAAGATGATGATCAGCCCGGTGCGCGTATCGAGAAGCCCGGTGTCGCGCGCCAGAAGATAGATCGGCACCAGAACGCCCACCGCAGGTAGCATCTTGGTGGAGAGCATCCACAACAGCAAATCCTTGGTACGCTTTCCCGGAAAGAAAGCCGCCGCATAAGCTGCCGGAACAGCGATCAGCAAAGAGAGGATCGTTGCGCCAAGGCTTTCGATTACGCTGTTCATTGCGTAGCGGAAATAGTCGGCCCGCTGATTGACCGCCACAAAATTTTCCAGCGTTGGCTCAAAGAACAGCTTTGGCGGGGCCACCGCATCGATCTCAGTCTTGAATGCCGCAAGCAGCATCCAGAGGATAGGGAAAAACATGAGAAGCGCTACAATCCAGCCAATAATACCGGCGGAGAGTGCAGCTTTGTTGAGCCTGCGTTTTGCAACCATCGTTTCGTCTCCCCTAATTGTCCAGATTGCGCGCCACGGTTCGGATCAGGAACGCGGCAACGATATTGGCGAGGATGATGGCGATGACACCGGCGGCCGAAGCACCCCCGATATCCCACTGAAGGAGCGCCTTCAGATAGATGAAATAGGTCAGCGTCGTCGTGGCGATACCCGGCCCACCGGAGGTGGTGACGAGAATTTCCGCGAAGACCGACAGAAGAAAGATCGTTTCGATCATGATGACGACTGAGATCGGGCGCAGCAGATGCGGCAGCACGATATAATAGAACATTACCGGGCCTTTGGCGCCGTCAAGGCGCGCCGCTTCCATCTGCTCGCGGTCGAGCGACTGCATCGCGGTCATCAGGATCAGCGTTGCGAAGGGCACCCACTGCCAGGACACGATCATGATGATCGACCCCATGGGGAATTGCGCAAACCAGTCTATAACAGGCAGGCCGAGACTGCGCGAGATAAAGGCGAACAACCCGTTGACCGGGTGCATCAGAAGGTTCTTCCAGATCAGCGCCGATACCGTCGGCATGACGAAGAACGGCGCGATGACGAGAAGCCGCGCGATGTTCTTGCCCCAGAAATCCTGATCGAAAATCACGGCGAACAGAACGCCAAAAACGACGGAAATCGTAAGAACAGAACCCAATAGAACAAGAGTCTTGACGATTGCCGACCAAAGGCCAGGATCGGACAGCAAGAACTTGTAGTTAGAGAAACCCGCAAAGCCGGTCACGAACGGATTGATGAGATTGTAATACTGAAACGAGAACCAGATCGTCATCGCCAGCGGGACGATCATCCATAGCAAAAGCAGGATGACAGCCGGTGCAAGCAAGGGTCCGGTGCGGACGCTGCGGCGCGACTTTGCGGCAAAGCGCGATTTAGCGCCTGTGGCCAAGGCTGGGTTTGCTGGCATGTCTGACGTTCCTCCCCTTCCCGCTTCGACATCCGCCACGCCCGAAAAGGGTTCAGCGGATCGCGCGAAATTCGAGCCTGCCGCGCCCTCTCAAGAGCGCGGCAGGCTGATGGTAACCGGATTACTTGATGTAACCGGCCTGCGTCATAATCTGCTCGGCTTGTTTCTGTGCGCCATCGAGCGCCGCATCGACGCTTTGCTGACCGGCAACAGCCGAAGAGATCGCCTGACCGACAATCGTACCAATCGCCTGGAATTCAGGGATCGCCACGAACTGGATACCGGTATAGGGGACCGGGTCCTTGGTCGGCTTGGTTGGGTCGGCCGATTCAATCGCCTTGAGAACCGTCTCGGCGAAAGGTGCGGCCTTCTTGTACTCTTCGTTCGCGTAGGTCGACTGACGCGTACCTGGCGGAACGGCAACCCAGCCTTCCGACTTGCCGACCAGTTCGACATAGTCCTTCGAGGTCGCCCATTTCAGGAACGACTTTGCGGCTTCCGCCTTCTTAGTCGATGCCGGGATGGCGAGGTTCCACGACCATGCCCATGAAGAGCCATTCGGCGTCACTTCGACGGGAGCCTTGGTGAAGGCGACCTTGTCGGCAACCTGGCTCTGCTTCGGATCGTAGATGCGGCCCGCAGCCGAGGTGGCATCGATCCACATGGCGCAATGGCCGGTGGAGAACAGCGCCTGATTTTCATTGAAGCCATTCGAGGTGATTCCGGGAGGGCCTGCTTCCTTCATCAGATCGACGTAGAAATTGATGGCCTTTTTCCAGGTATCGGAGCTCATCTGCGGCTTCCAGCTCTCATCGAACCAGCTACCGCCGAACGTGTTCACCAGCGTCGAAAGATAGGCCATGTTTTCGCCCCAGCCCGGCTTGCCGCGCAGACAGAGACCGTACTGTTCTTTCGATTTATCGGTAAGCTTGGTCGCAAATTCCTTGATCTCGGCATAGGTCGGCGCATCCGGCATTTTCAGGCCAGCAGCTTCGAACAGATCCTTGCGATAAAGGGTAAACGAGCTTTCCGCGTAGAATGGCACCGCATAAAGCTTGCCATCGACGGTCAGACCAGCGCGAACCGGTTTGATGAGATCGTCATAATCGTAATCGTCGCCAAGATCATCGACCGCAAGGAGCCACCCGGCCTTGCCCCATATTGGCGTTTCGTAACCGCCGATGGTCATGATGTCGAACTGGCCGCTCTTGGTTGCGATGTCAGTGGTAACACGCTGGCGCAGCACGTTTTCTTCGAGCACCACCCAGTTGAGCTTGTTGCCAGTGGCCTTTTCCCATTCCGGCGAAAGCTTCTGCATGATGATCATATCGGCATTGTTGACCGTTGCGATCGTGAGTTCCTCCGCCCACGCCGAACCGGCCAGCATCGCGACGCCAGCGGCAGACGCAATAAGCCCTGTCACATAAGTTTTGGTCCGCATTTCGTCTCCTCCTTTACGAATGCATAGCAAAATTCTTACATATGTAAAATTTATGACGCGGCTATCCGTAGCTTGTCAAGCACGGTTTTCGATTATGCGTTGCGAGGAGAAACGACCGTTTTGTGAACAGTTCTCAAGGCTGAAATCACGGATATTTCCACCTGCCAAATTCACGAACTAATGTTTTAGCACATATAGGTATTCACCGCATCATTCTCTGCAAACACATTTGCCTGCTTGACGTTTGACCCGGCCTTTGACAGTTTGGCTGCATTTCGCCTGAAGGAGAACAAAGGCGATCAGAGCTGGAGGAACATCCTGAAATCGTTGAGGAAGCGGCAACAGGAGCCAGACATTGTCCTGAGAAATCGGCACATTTCAGTTTATATGGCGGCTTCGCAAGAAACAGCATTGCCACGTGGAACAAGTTCGCGGCGACTGACAAACAGGACTTAAAGACGTGCGCAAGACGATACGCACCATGGAAGATTTCTCGACATTCGTAGGGCTCTCCCGCCCGACGGTCTCAAAATATTTTAGCGATCCTTCTTCTGTCCGTCCCAAGACCCGGGAACTGATCGAAGCGGCGATCAAGCAATCCGGCTTTCGTCCAAATCTTTTCGCGGTGAATCTCAATCGGCGTCGCACAACAATCCTGGGTATAATAATTCCCAATCAGCTCGATCATTTCTACATGGCGATGACGAAGCGCCTGCAATCGCTTGCAGAGCAACGTGGCTACCTTGCGATCGTGCTGTCATCCGATGGCAAACCTGAGTTGGAAAAGCAGGCAATTGAAACTCTGCGTTCGCTTAATGTCGCGGGCGCAATCATTGCGCCGCTTGGCGAAGAGTCGCAACATTCGACGCTGGCACGTCTCGCCGACGACGTTCCTATTGTCTATGTCGACTCTCCCCTTGACAGCACTTCGCCTTTTGTCGGCACGGATAATCTCAAATCCTTTCATCTGATTGTCGATTATCTATGCCGTTCAGGCAGCGAGCCCTGCTATTTTTCGATGCCGATGGTCAATAACAACGCGATCAAGCGGCAGGATGCCTATCAACAGGCAATGGAGAAGCTCGGTTATGAACCGCGTATCATTGATCTCGAACGAAGCCGAAGCTGGGATTTCGAACAATATGCATTCGAGCAAACCGCGCGCATTTTGCGCGAAAAGGGCCGTCTCCCAACAAGCACGGTGCTGTGTTCCAACGACCGTATCGCCTTTGGCGTAACCAGCGCACTCTGGCAGGCTGGTCTGAAAATCGGCAGGCTCAAGGATTGCGACGTCCGTGTTGCCGGTCACGATAACAATCCGCTATCGGAATATACGTGTCCGCCGCTTACTACCGTGGCACAGGATTACAATGAAATCGGACGGCTGGCGATTGAGCTTTTGTTCAGAACGTTGGGTGAGACGGTGGATGGCCGGCTGGAGCTTCCGGAAACACAGCGCATTCTCCTCAATGCCGAAATCAAACTGCGCATGAGCGCATGAAAATGGCGGGTCACCCCGCCATTTTCATTTCTTTAGTTCAAACCAAGCGTACCGCGCAGCGTGGAAAGATCCTCAGCCAACGTAGTCACCGGACCGGCAAGCGCTTTGCGATCATCATCCGACAGCTTGTCATAGGATTCATAACCGTCACCCTTCTTGTACTTGGCAAGAATGTCGTCGACCGTCTTGAAATTGGCTTCCACCTTCTTCACGAGGTCCGGATTCTCTTTTTCCAACAGCGGCTTGAAAAGCTCGACAATTTTCTGGGCGCCGTCAACATTGGCCTTGAAATCCCAAAGATCGGTGTGGCTGTAGCGATCTTCCTCACCAGAAATCTTGGTTGCCGCCACTTCTTCAAGCAAGGCAGCAGCACCACCGACCACCTTTTCCGGCGGAACGGTGAGGTCTTTCACGCGCTTCTGAAGTTCCAGTACATCGGCGTAAAGCCTGTCTGCAACCGGGGCGAGTCCTTCGGTCGAATTCTGTGCGAACAAGCCATATTCGATACGGTGAAATCCAGTGAAATCTTCCGATTTTTCGCCATTTTCGTGATCATCGGCACGACTGTCGATTGAAGCATCAAGATCGGCGAAAAGTTCGGCAATCGGTTCGATCTTTTCGTAGGAAACGCGTGAAGAAGGATATAGCTCCTTCGCTTTCTCCAGATCGCCTGCCTTGACTGCATCGGTAAAAGCCTTCGTATCCTTTACCAGGATATCGAGGTTTTCCTGCACATAGACCTTGTAATCCGCAATCGGCTGGACAAGGTCCAGCGGTGAAACTTCAGCCTTGGCTGCGCCAAAGCTCAGCGTGAGTGCAACGGCACATGCCGATGCCAACAATGGCAGACGATACTTCATATTTTGCCTCTCCATATAGGGCGCATTGCGGGAATGCGCGTTAAATCCAAACTTGAGATGCGATCCTCACCCGCGGGCATTCTGCGGACCGCTGGCCTCTAAAAGCGCACGCGCGTAGTAGTCCTTGTGATCCTGAACACCCGGCAGCGCGAAGAAATACCCGCCTCCGATGGGTTTCAGATATTCTTCCAGCGGTTCCCCATTGAGCCGGTTCTGGACAGTGATGAAACCCTTCTCCAGATCGGCCTGATAGGCGATGAAGAGCAGGCCCATATCAAGCTGGCCTGACTTGCTGACACCGTTGGAATAATTGAATGGCCGACGCAAAATAAGGTGCTGTTCAGCACTGGCGTCACGCGGATTTGCCAAGCGAATATGCGAGTCCAAAGGCGTCACCTTGCCATCGACATCCTTCGTGTAATTGGGAACATCGGCTTCGGTCTTACCGTCGAATGGTGCCCCGCTGTTCTTGAGGCGTCCGAAAATGGCTTCCTGCTCCTGCAGCGGCGTGCGGTCCCAGCGTTCGACGAAATTACGAATGATGCGAACAGCCATATAGCTGCCATTGGTTGCCCAATCCGGTTCTTCGTTTTGCTTCTGCACCCACAAAATGCGGTTCATCAGTGCCTCATCAGAGGAATCCGGATTGGCGGATCCATCACGGAAGCCGAGGAAATTCCGGGCGCTTTCCTTCGCCTTGGGCGAGTGCGGCGGCTGTACAGGAACCGTCCCCTCCTGCTTCCACCGCACCATCAGAAGATCGGGCATGTTCTTCATGATGTCGCGCAGAGCATGGATGTTCGTGTCTGGCGTATTCGAACAGAACTGCAGAACCAGATCCCCATGGCAGATATCCTTCTGCAAGGCATCATTGGGGAAACCGGTCATGCGTTGTAGAAGTTTTGGCTTCAACGGCTTCAGGCCGAAACGATCATCGAACAGTGATGCGCCAAGCGCGACCGTAACCGTGAGATTATCCGGCGTGACCACAGGTCCAAGAATGCCGGAATCGGACGGCGGAAACTTCGCGTCTAACTCCGGTGGCTCCCCGCCCTTCATCAAAAATTCGGCCCGCTCAGTGAGCATCTTGAACATACGTTCCAGTTCGGCGCGATCGCGCGCCAGCACATCGAATGAGGCGATAAGACCGGCAGCGGGGCGGGGCGTAACGATGCCCGGCTGATGCTTCCCGTAAAATGGCTGCTTCTCGTGTATCTTATCGCTTTCCGGCGCATTGGTTACACTTTCAGAAGAAAGCGCATGGGCCGCCTGCGGCGCAAGCACACCGGCAACGGCTCCCGCAACACCGGTTGCTCCGGCCCCCAGCAGCAATGCGCGCCGACTGGCAGAAGCAGGCTCTTCAGTGATTATCTTATCTGTTTTGAAAAATTTTTTGGTCATCATTCTACCCCAAGCTGATCACGGAGTTTCGTAAACTGTGCGGCGAGCGCAGATGCGCCATCCTTTATTTTTGCCTTTTCGTCAGAAGAGAGAGCATCGAATGTCTTGTAGCCATTGCCTTCGGCATCTGCATCGAGCAGCGCCTTGATCGAAACAGCATCCTTGTCGATGTCTTCAAATGCCTTCGGATCGACCTTTTCAACGATCGGACGCAGGACGCTGGCTGTCTTGCCGGAGCCTTCGAGAAGCCCAGACAAAGCTTGCAGATCGGTATGGGCATAGCGATCTTCGCCCGCATCCGACGCAGTCGAAGCAAAGCGGTTCAAAGCGGAAGCCGTGCCTGCCAACATGCGATCCGGTGAGATACGAAGTCCCCGAATGCGCTCTTTCAATGCGGCGGCATCCTGCTCAAGCTTACCGGCAACAGTCGTAAGTCCATCGACGGATTTCTGCTCGAAAAGACCGTACTCAATGCGGTGCAGGCCACCGAAAGCCGGATCCTGCTCACGCTTTTCAAAATAGTCGGCACGGGCGTTGATAGCGGTGTCGAGATCGGAGAATGCTTCCGAAACCGGAGCAATGCGTGCATAAGCTCCACGCGCCGGACCATACGCGGCCTGCGCAGCTTCAAGATTACCGCTCGCTATTGCAGCGGAGAGCTCCGCAACCGCCTCCTGGAATTCGGTTACTTCAGTGGTGAGATAAATCTGATATTCGGCCAGTGCACCGATGAAAGCCGTGAGCGGGAGCTTACCCTTTTCTGCTTCACTGGCAGCGGTCGCAGTCACGATCAACTTCCCGCGCGGATTGGACAGAAGCCCGCAGGTGATCTGGTACTCGCCGGGTGTCAGCTTGGCGGTGAGTGTCTGCTTGAATCCCGGTGCAATATTTTCACGCTCCTCGAGAACCATCACGCCATCAAGGATTTCCCACTCCACCGTACGGTCGGACTGGTTGATGATTTCGAATACCGAGCGCCCTGCCGGAACTGTCAGTTCGTTCGGGTCACAACTCTTACCGTTGATCGCAACCTGTATTCTGTCGCCGGCTTCGGCGTGGCGTGCTTTATCCGATATACGAGATGCATAATAGAACGCGGCGCCAGCCGCGAGCAGCATTAGTACAGCAAGGGCCAGTCCTATGCGGACCAGATTGCGCGACATGGGTTCTGCAGATTTCGGGTTCGTCATGAAAATCTCTTTTACTGTGCGCTTGTTTTAATCTGGTTTGCCGTTGCCGATGCTCTTGCTGGCATCAGGAACAGAATGAGCGCCGGAGCGAGAAAGGCGACATAAGCGATCACTTCACTGACAGTCGGTGTTGCGATGTAACCGAAAATGCCAGCCAGAACTGAACCAAGCGTGCTGTCGAGCGGAAGAATATCGCTCGCATCGAACACGACCGTCTGGAAATGATTCCAGACACCGGCTTCGTGCAGTGCCATGACTGAATTGGCGAGAATGCCCGCCGCAATGATCAGAATGAAAACGCCGGTCCAGCGGAAAAAGCGACGAAGGTTCAGCCTCAGACCACCTTTATAGATGCCATAGCCAACGACGGCAGCGAGCAATACGCCAAGAAGCGCACCAAGCGGTGCAGCAGCGCCCTCGCTCTGCTGGAAAGCGGCCAGCAGAAAGAAAACCGATTCTAGCCCCTCACGCGCCACGGCAAAGAAGACCATCAGAATGAGGCCGAAGCCCTTATGCGTTGGTGTTTGAAACGCCGCATCGATGGAGTGATGCAGTTCCGCCTTGATGGAACGTGCAGCCTTGCGCATCCAGAAAACCATCGAGGTCAATACAAACACAGCGATCAGACCAATAATGGCTTCGAACAGTTCCTGTGCTTTCTGCGGAAACTCTGCGCTGAGAAGCTGCAGGATGGCGCCAACGGCGAGTGACATAGCTAGTGCCAGCAAGATGCCGATCCACACCACAGGCATCCACGCGCTACGGCCGGTCTGATGAAGATAACTGGCTATAATGCCGACGATCAGCGCTGCTTCCACGCCTTCGCGAAACATGATTAGAAAAGGTACGAGCATTCCAACTATCCAAAAGACAGAGAAATCGGCCTGTCATTCGGTCGCTTCTCTTCAAGCCCGGCATGAAGCCTTCGTCATTTGGTCATCTTTTATATCCGCACAGCCAGCGCTGCAAGCCAAATGAGCTTGACATTCATTGGAATGTTTTAGAATTGTTCTAATGATTTCATGCGTTTAGGTCACAACTCTTTAGTCACGGTCGCAAACACTCAATCCACATAACTCAATTTTGCATCTTATCTCTCGGAAATAATTCGGGATTTTGTCGCAATTCCCGTACCGAAATGAAACGTATCATTTGCAGCCTATGCGCGCTCTTTGTGCTGAACCGGTCGAAATTTCAAAATTTTCCGAAATGGTCAAAAATTTTTGCACTTTAGGGGTTGAAGATTGGAGCGAGCTGATCCATATCACAGTCACTTACCGCTGTGCCTCCTCCCATTGCGCGCGGTAAGTGTTCCCCTCTGGAGGTTTGCCCAAGTGGCACCTTCATAACTTAGCCGGACTTTTCAGTCCGGCTCTTTTTTTACCTAAAATCCTGATTTCTGTTCGTTTCGCCGGGACCGTAAAAACGCTACAACTCTTTGTTTTAAAAAGATTAATCGGAATACTTTATCTTCATTATAATCACCTGCCATCCTATTAACTGAATTCCAGTTAATATGCTAAACCCGGTAAGCGTCAGCAAAAAAAACGCCGCGTTACCGCGGCGCTTGTCATTAACAAATGTACAGTTCATCTCACCCGTATGCTGCCACAGGCGGGCAAGAACAGATGAGATTTCTGTCGCCGCCGACATTGTCGACGCGGCTGACCGGCGGCCAGTATTTTGCTGTCGCATCAAAGTCGCCATCAAGCGAGCTCGCCGGGAACACCGCTTCCTCACGCGTGTAAGGATGCGTCCATTCCGTTGCCAGCGTATCGCCAGCCGTGTGCGGAGCATTGGCAAGCGGATTGTCATCCGCAGGCCAGACACCATCGGCAACCTTCTTTGCTTCGCCTGCAATGGCAATCATTGCATCGCAAAGACGATCAATTTCCGACTTTGGCTCAGACTCGGTTGGCTCGATCATCAGCGTTCCGGCAACCGGCCACGACATGGTCGGTGCATGGAAACCGTAATCGATCAGGCGCTTGGCCACATCTTCCACGGTGATGCCTGCGCTATCCTTGAGAACACGCGTATCCACGATGCACTCATGCGCCACACGATCATGTGCGCCGGTATAAAGGATCGGATATGCGTCCTTCAGACGATGCGCGATGTAGTTGGCGTTGAGGATTGCAGCCTCGGTTGCCTTCTTGAGACCCGCGCCGCCCATCATGCGGATATACATCCACGTAATGACCAGAATGGATGCACTGCCAAACGGTGCCGCTGAAACAGCGTGCTTGGAACCGAGATCAACATGACCCGGCAGGTAAGGCACCAGATGCTTGGCCACACCAATCGGACCAACACCCGGACCGCCGCCGCCATGCGGAATGCAGAAGGTCTTGTGCAGGTTCATGTGGCAGACGTCCGCGCCAATATCGCAAGGACGAGCAAGACCAACGAGCGCATTGAGGTTCGCACCGTCGAAATAGACCTGACCGCCATTGTCATGGACGATTTCGCAGAATGCCTTGATGCCTTCTTCAAACACGCCATAGGTCGATGGATAGGTGATCATGAACGCCGCAAGATTATCGCGGTGCTTTTCAGCCTTGGCTTTCAGATCATCAACGTCGATATCGCCGTCCGGACGGCAATTGACGACCACAACGCTCATACCAGCCATCGATGCGCTGGCAGGATTGGTGCCATGAGCGGACGATGGAATAAGGCAGATGTTGCGATGGCCTTCACCGCGTGACTGGTGATAATGGCGGATTGCGAGAAGACCCGCATATTCGCCCTGACTACCAGCATTTGGCTGCAACGATACACCTGCAAAGCCGGTGACTTCGCAAAGCCATGCTTCGACATCCGAGGTCATCTTGGCATAGCCTTCGGTCTGGGCCGCAGGTGCGAACGGATGCAGGTTTGCAACCGTATTCCAGCTCACCGGCATCATTTCTGCTGCCGCATTGAGCTTCATCGTGCAGGAGCCAAGCGGGATCATTGCACGGTCAAGCGCCAGATCCTTGTCGGCTAGACGACGCAGAAAGCGCATCATCTCGGTTTCCGACCGATGCGAATGGAACACATCCTGGGTCAGGAAGCCTTCACCGCGTCCGTTGCCCGGAACCAGAACCTTGTCGTCGTCAACCGGCTTGGCACCGAATAGCACCGCGAGCGCGGCAAGATCGTCTTCGGTGGAGGTTTCATCGAAGGTAACGCCAACTGTATCCGCATCGATGATGCGGAGCAGACGACCGCCCTTGTCGGCTTCGTCCGCAAAGGCTTGCGCCTTGCCGGAAACCTTGATGCTAACTGTGTCGAACAGACTGTCGCCAGCTACTTCGACGCCTGCAGCCTTGAGGCCTGTCGCAAAACGCGCCGCAAGACCAGCAACACGCGTTGCAATAGCCTGCAAACCAGCAGGACCATGCCAAATAGCAAAGGATGCAGCCATATTGGCAAGCAATGCCTGTGCGGTGCAGATGTTGGACGTCGCCTTGTCGCGGCGGATATGCTGCTCACGCGTCTGGAGCGCCAGACGGTAGGCCGCACGGCCATGCGCATCGACCGACTGGCCAACGATACGACCCGGAATGATACGCGTCAGTGGCTCGGATACTGCCAGATAGGCAGCATGCGGGCCGCCAAAGCCCATTGGAACACCATAGCGCTGCATGGAGCCGACAGCCATGTCCGCACCCCACTTTGCAGGAGCCTCCATAATGGTCAGCGCCAGCGGGTCGGCAACAGCGATAACCAGCGCGCCCTTGGCCTTGGCATCGGCGATGACAGCGGTGAAGTCGCCATAAACGCCGCGTGTATCCGGCCATGGAACGATGATGGCTGCGGTATTGTCGTCAACCGTGCTTCCGGCTTCAACCTGCCAGCCAAGCGGCTCCGCGCGGGTGTTGATCACGTCAACACTCTGCGGATGCAGCTCACCTGCAAGCAGAACACGGCTGCGCTTGTCGCGATGATGACGGACGGCAACGCCCACAGCTTCAGCAACAGCCGTTGCTTCATCCAGCAGCGACGCGCAAGCGACCGGCAGACCGGAAAGCTCGGCAACGAGCGTCTGGAAGTGGAACAGAAGCTCCAGACGACCCTGGCTGATTTCCGACTGGTAAGGCGTGTAAGCCGTGTACCAGGCCGGATTTTCAAACAGGTTGCGCTGGATGACGGGTGGCGTCTGCACACCATGATAGCCCGCACCGATGAAGCTCTTCTTCACCACATTGCGGCCCATGATTTCATTGAGCTCGGCAAGTGCTGCATGTTCGCTCAAAGCTGCTGGCAGATCGAGCGCACGGTTGAGGCGGATGGACGCCGGAACAGCCTGTGTGATCAGTGTTTCCATGGAAGGAAGACCGAGCGCTGCAAGCATTGCGCGCTCGTCTTCAACTCTTGGCCCGATATGACGGGCAACAAAGGGAAGAACCTGTTGCGTCATTTCTTTATCCTACGAGTTTGTCGTAACCAGCCTTGTCGAGAAGTCCCGAAAGCTGGCCTTCATCGGAAAGCTTCAGCTTGAACAGCCAGCCTTCGCCTTCAGCAGCCTGATTGATGAGAGCCGGATCGCCCGAAACGGCTTCGTTAACTTCAACCACTTCCCCATCGACTGGAGCGTAAACATCGGAAGCGGCCTTGACCGACTCCACAACCACAATGCCTTCGCCCTTGGAAACGGTGCGACCGACTTCCGGCAAATCTACGAATACGAGGTCGCCGAGCTGTTCCTGTGCGTGGATCGTAATGCCGACAGTGGCAACGCCACCTTCGACGCTGATCCACTCATGATCTTCGGTGAACAGGATATTGGCCATGGATATCATCCTTTGCGATAGCGATGCGGTGTGAAGGGAAGTGCCGACACGTCTACGGGAACCTTGTTGCCGCGAACGTCAGCGAAAATGCGGGTGCCTGGGACTGCGAGGCTTGCCTCGACATAACCCATGGCAACAGGAAAACCTGCCGATGGACCAAAACCACCGGAAGTAACGGTGCCAATCTGGCGACCGGACTCATCAAAAAGGTCAGCTCCACCGCGTACTGGCTGGCGGCCTTCCGCTTTGAGGCCAACGCGCTTGGCTGCGGCGCCCTTTGCAATTGCGTCCAGAACGGCCTTTGCGCCGTTGAACGCGGCCTTTTCGCGCACGGGTTTGGTGATCGCCCACGTGAGACCCGCCGAAACAGGATCGGTTTCCGGCGTTATGTCCTGACCGTGCAGGCAGAGACCGGCTTCAAGGCGCAGACTATCGCGGGCAGCAAGGCCGATCCATTTGACGCGTTCGTCGGCCAGAAGCTTGGTTGCAAGTGCGCGCGCTTCATCAGCAGGCAGGCCGATTTCAAAACCGTCTTCGCCGGTATAGCCCGAACGGGTCATGAACCAACCAGCTTTGGGCTCAAAGCCGCTCATAAAGCTCAGTTCTGCGCCAGCCAAACCTGCATCATTAATGACGCTTTCGGCTTCCGGACCCTGAATAGCCAGAAAAACGCGATCCAGTGGATTGACCGTTACATCCTTGCCAGATGCTGCTTCATTGAGATGCTCGATATCGGCATCGGCATTGCCAGCATTGGCGACAACCATGAAACGGTCTTCGCCAAGACGCGTGACGATAAGATCGTCAAGAACACCGCCCTTGTCATTGAGAAAGAATGTGTATTTCGACTGACCGGTTTTCAGAACCGACGGATCAAGCGGACAGGTTTCGCTCAGCAGTGCGATTGCATCTGCGCCCGAAACGTCGATCAGCTTCATATGTGAAATATCGAAGAGGCCAACATGCTCGCGCGTGTGAAGATGTTCCTTCATCACGCCCAGCGGATAGGTGATCGGCATGTTCCAGCCGGCAAAGCCACCGAAGCGCGCGCCAGCTTCTTCATGCAGATCCTGCAATGGCAGGGTATTCAAGTGTGCGGTATCGCCCATAACAACTCCAGAGTCGCACGTGTGCCTCCGCAAAATGCGGTTGCTTCGTGCCCCTCTGTCTCAGGCCTGAGAGACTCGCATAGCTGAAAGCTACACTTACACCTTCGGCGCAGGGTTTCCCCCGACTTTCCAGAGTTGTCTTACCCGTCTGCGGTTCCTTGTACCTGAGAGATTTCGGGCTATTTCCCCTTCGGCGGCCAGTTGGCGCTCTCCCGCAGACAGACAGTGCAAGAACATCATTCAGCATGATGTCCCGGCACCCGACGAAACTCCCTTAACCCAATCCGGCGCGCAAGTCATGTGGAATTGTTGTCTCTAACCGACTATATCCCGGACTTTTGCGACAAAATCTAAAGCTGACGGGAGGTTCAGATTTATACTCTATAATACATGCATATTACGTCACCGACGAGGCCGCATGACCACCCTGCCCGACAACTTCACGAGTTTCTCTGTTCTCCACATTTTGTAGAGATCTTCTCGGCACGCAAATTTTTAAAGAAGTTTTAACCACTTAGCCGCCGAAGCAGCCTGAATTCTGGCGATTTCCCCACTTGGACAGATGATTGTGATGGCATGATGGCCGAGTTGCGTAAAAGGCGTGCAATTGACAAGCTTTAACGCATTGCAGCTATGCAAATCTGTCTCTCCAATTCGTAATGCTTCAAGCCTATATGCTGTTTGCAACAAAGAGATAAGATTTTACTAGGTGAGAGAAATGAACCTGATCCGCTCGTACAACAACTGGCGCCGCTACCGTAACACGGTAAACGAACTGAGCCGCCTGAGCCCACGCGAACTGAACGACCTTGGCATTCTTGCTTCGGAAATTCCGTTCGTTGCACGCAAGGCCGCTGCTCGCTAATAGCGCCTTCGGAAGGCATTGGCCTTCTCCAAGGATCGCGAGTCCCCATAACCGCGCGGTCCTACAGTTTCCAGAATATCACCGGGGTTTCTCCTCCTCCCATTTCCTCGGTGATTCAAGACCGGATGTCCTCCTCCCAAGTCCGGTCTTACCCATAAAATGCCCGTCGCCTCCTCCCGCGACGGGTATTTTCGTTTGTGGGGTTTTAAACTTCTTGCGAGGCGAGCCTCGCCGCACCGCGCCTGTCGAACGCAACCGAGATTGCGAAGACCACCAGGCCAGACAATGCAAGCAACGCACCGACTGTACCCGTCGATGTCCAGCCATAACCCCATGCAACCGCCAGCCCGCCGAGCCATGCTCCCAATGCGTTGGCAAGATTAAGTGCGGAATGGTTGAGGGCTGCGGCCAGCGTCTGTGCGTCCGCCGCCACATCCATCAGGCGCGTCTGCAAGGCAGGGACGAGCGCAAATCCGCCTCCGACCAGAAGCACGTTCAAAAATGCTGTCACCGGATGCTGCATGAGGATGGGGAATACCAGCATGACTGCCATATCATAGAGCAGCACCAAGCCAACCGTTCCCATGACCGAGCGATCCGTCAGTCGCGACCCCACTATATTGCCAAGCACCATGCCCAAACCGAACATGGCGAACACGAAAGGCATCCATTTCACATCAATATGCGAAACCTCGGTGACGGTCGCCGCAACATAGGTAAAGACGGAAAACAAGCCGCCCGTGCCGATGGCACCGATTCCGAGCGTCAGCCAGACCTGCTTGCGGCGAAATGCTCCCAGTTCGCGCAAGGGTGACGCTCCCGCGCCCGCAGGCTGTTTGGGCACATAGATCGCGACCAGCACCATAGTTAGAATTGCAATCAAGCCGACCGCGCCAAACATTGCCCGCCATCCGGCGATCTGACCGAGAGAAGTCGCAAGCGGCGTCCCACACAATGTGGCGACGGTCAGTCCCATCATCACCCGCCCCACTGCCTGCGCACGTTTGCCCGGCTCCGCCAATGATGCAGCGACAAGCGAAGCCACACCGAAGTAAGCCCCATGCGGGAAACCGGCGACAAACCGCATCATATAAAGACCGGCATAGTTCTGCATGAATGCGCTTGCGAGATTGCCAAAGGCGAACAGACCCATAAGCAGAAAGAGAAGCTTACGACGGTCCAGCCTTGCACCGATCACAGCCAGCACCGGAGCACCAATCAAAACACCAAGCGCGTAGGAACTGATGAGGTGTCCGCCTTGCGGTATAGTCACATTGAGGTCGCGAGCGATATCGGGCAGCAGCGCCATAATGGCGAATTCACCGGTGCCGATACCAAAGCCACCGATGGCAAGCGCTAGCTCCGCCAGTCGTATAGACGAACGTGGCGAAGTTTCCGGCGATGAAGCCGAAGGCAGAATTTCTGACATGAATGAGCCTGAAGAGAATGGAGGATGTCGGACAACCCTACCATTCCTTTCAGGCAATGGCGATACGCATTGTTGCATGCTTAGACGGCGCGGCGATAACAGATTATTTGGCCGCAACCAGCTCGATCTCGACCTTGAATTCCTCGCGCGTGAAGCCGGAAACGATCATCAGCGTCGAGGCTGGCGCCGGCTGCGGGAACAGCCTGTCGCGGACGTCCATATAAGGACGCATATATGCCCGGTCAGTGACGTAAGCGTTGATGCGCACGACATCAGAAAGCTCCATGCCGCCATCGCGCAGGATACGGCGAATATTCTCGAAGCAGAGTTCGGCCTGAGCGCCTGCGTCTTCCGGCACGCTGGCATCGGACGCGATACCGAGCTGACCGGAGCAGAAAATCATTTCAGCACCGGCTTCTACCTTGACGCCATGACTGTAGGCGGCAAACGGCGCTGCCATGTCAGCGGGTAGCAGATGTTTCAGAATAACCATCGTGGATCCTCAAGGTTTCGGTGCGGCAGCCAACATTTCTTTCAGCCGTACTGCCCCGGCAGCAATATCGGCCTCGGTCGGATTGATCCCGGCCGCCAGAAGGCGACGCGCGATCATATGATCCGCCGGGCGATTGATGGAATCGACAGCCAAAAGCCTGTCACCGGCAAAGTGGAAGATGGAGAATGCGTTCTCTTCCGGATTTCCTGAAAGGATATGCCGGTCCGCATCGAAGGAAAGGCCCGCCGTCTGCAACTTCATATCGCCCTGATCGGACCAGAACCAGGCGACCTCCCGAAACGGTACTTCGCGGCCGACAATGGTGCGCGCCACATGCTTTGCCTGATCGGTCGCGTTCTGCACGGATTCCAACCGAACCCGGCGACCGGCGTGAAAATGATCATAGCTCACGCAATCGCCAATAGCGTAGACGTGGCTGGCAGACGTACGCAGATGTTCGTCCACAACAATCCCGTTGTCGATCGCAAGCCCCGCTGCGACTGCAAGCTCCACGTTCGGCACCGCACCAGTGCCGATCACCACCATATCCGCCGGGAACACCGTCCTGTCTGCGGCCTTTACTCCGGTCACATGACCACCTTCACCCTCGATGGCCGTCACGCCGAGGCCGGTTAAAAGTGTGATATTAGCGGCACGGCTGCGCGCTTCCACATGGGCGGAGATATGCGTTGCAACAGAACGGCCCAGCACACGAGGCGCGGCTTCTATCAAAACCGTCTTCTTGCCAAGTGCGATTGCGCTGTGGGCCATTTCGAGACCGATGAACCCGCCGCCGATAATGACGACATTTTCGACATTCGGCATTGCCGCTGCGATGCGGCGTGCATCTTCCATCCGGCGTAGCGTAAAGACACCGTCAAGCCCGACACCCGGCACATTGGGAATACGCGCACGTGCGCCGGTCGCGAAGATCAGTTCAGACCAGTTCAGCACGCGCCCGTCATCAAGCGCAACTGTCTTGTCGGCAATCGATACGGCATCGACGTGATGGCCGAACAGCATCTCGATATTGTTATCGCGATAGGTTGCTTCCGGGCGAAGCACCAGACCGCCGCCTTCTGGAGCTTTCAGATAAGATTTGGAGAGCGGCGGCTTATGATAGGGAATGTCGGCTTCATCGTTGATGAGAACGATTTCGCCTGCATAGCCTTCCTGCCGAAGACTGATAGCGGCCTGCGAGCCGGCATGACCAGCCCCAATAATAATGCATCTGTCGTCCATAGGACCTCCGGAAATTTCCGCACATCATAAACGTGTCGCGGCCCGCCGCGTTGCCAAATAGCCACGGATTCACACCTTAATTACACGCAACTCGAATATTTAAAACATTTAGTTTGACCGATCGGTCAGATTGTTTAGTAGGATGCATCAAATCTGGTTTGACGCGCATCTTGTTCCGAAAACCGTCTCACACTTTCGGGATGCGCTCTAACGCCCTTGGCCCGAGCGTGTAGGAGTTGCAATCTTGAAACGATATTGGTCCGATTATACGAGCGAGGCATTCTCCCGCCTCGAGCGTGAAAAGCTCGTGGCGGTTCTGCCCGTCGGCGCAATTGAACAGCACGGACCCCACCTGCCGCTGGCGGTCGATGCCGCCATTGTCGACGGCATGGTGAAGGAAACAATCGCCCGCCTGCCTCAAACAAGCCACGCGCTTTTCCTGCCGACGCAGGCCATCGGCAAGAGCAACGAGCACAGTCTTTATCCGGGCACGCTGACGTTCTCGGCAGAGACAATTATTCGCATGTGGTGCGAAATCGGCGCATGCGTGGCAGCAAGCGGCGTTCGCAAGATGGCGCTTCTCAACAGCCATGGCGGCCAGATAAGCGTCATGGATATCGTGGCGCGCGAACTTCGCATTCGTCACAATATGATGGTGGTGAGTATCAACTGGTTCGGCCTTGGAATGCCGGAGGGCGTCTACAGCGACCACGACGCCAAGCACGGCATTCACGCCGGTGACATGGAAACCTCGGTGATGCTGGAAATGCATCCCGATCTTGTCGACATGTCGAAAGCACAGGATTTCCGTACCCTTACGGAAACTTTTGCACGTGATTTCAAGCATCTTTCACTGAGCGGCGGCGCAAAGCCTGCCTGGCAGATTCAGGATATCAATCCTTATGGCGCCGCTGGCGACGCCACGCTCGCGACGGCCGAAAAAGGTCGAGCGACCATCGATTTTGCCGCCGAGCGCTTGGTCGAAGTGCTGGCGGAGATCGAACGAGCGCCGCTTTCCTGGCTCGACAATCAACCCGCTTGGCAACCCGCCTGATAAGGACAATGAGCGTGGCCCCCAACTCGCAAGTTCCGTCCTCTCTGATCGCGATCGACGGCGTCTACAAGCAATATGGCACTGGTGTGATGGCTGTGAGCGATATGTCGCTCAAGATTGAACAAGGCCAGTTCGTCAGTTTTCTCGGCCCTTCGGGCTGCGGCAAGAGTACGGCGCTACGCATGATCGCCGGTCTGGAATCGATTTCTGCCGGTGATATCCGCGTCAACGGCCATGCTCCTGGCAAGGGTCCGGTCGGCGCACAGGATATCGGTTTCGTTTTTCAGGAACCGACGCTGATGCCGTGGGCCAGCGTTTTCGACAATGTCTATTTGCCGCTGCGTCTTTCTGCAATTTCCCGCAAGGAAGCAACCCCACGTGTTGAAGAAGCTCTGGCACAGGTCGGCCTGTCACGCTTTGCCAAGGCATTTCCACGGGAGCTGTCTGGCGGGATGAAAATGCGCGTCTCCATCGCTCGCGCGCTGGTTACACGTCCACGTCTTCTCTTGATGGATGAACCTTTTGCAGCGCTCGACGAGATGACGCGCTTCAAGCTCAACAATGACGTTCTGCGTCTTTGGCAGGAACATGGCCTGACGGTGATCTTCGTCACCCACAGTGTTTACGAGTCGGTCTATCTGTCGAACCGTGTCATCGTCATGGCGGCAAGACCGGGGCGCGTCGTTGCCGATATACCGATCATCGGCTCATATCCCCGTGCTGAAAACTACCGCACGACGGATGCTTACGCGAAATATTGCGCCAAGGTTTCCGATGCACTGACCGCGACGCTTTCCTCTGAAGATATAGATCACTGAGGACATGCAAATGAACCAGATGCAAAACGAACTGCCCGTTCTCAATTCCGAACAGGACCGCCTCGCCCGGCGTGAGCGCACCTTGCGTATCGTCATGCCGACACTGGCAATCATCATCGCACTTGGCATATGGGAAGGTCTCGTCCGCTACTATCAGGTGCCGCACTACCTGATCCCCGCGCCATCGCTCATTGCCGAAACGCTTTTCAAAGATGGCCCGTCCCTGATGGCGTCCATGTGGTTTACGGTAAAGCTGACCCTGATCTCGCTCGCCTGTGCCATTATTGGCGGCGTTCTGCTCGGCATGGTCTTCGCCTTGTCACGCCCGATAGAAATGGCGTTCTTTCCCTTCGCCGTTATTCTTCAGGTCACGCCGGTCATCGCTATTGCACCACTGATCCTGATCTATGTGCGCGATACATTTTCAGCCCTGTTGATCTGTGCATGGATCGTGGCGTTCTTCCCGATCCTCTCCAACACGGTAATTGGATTGCGCAGCGCCGACCACAATCTGCGCGACCTGTTCAAGCTCTACCGCGCTTCTCCATGGCAGCGCCTGCGCTATCTGCTGGCACCGAGCGCATTGCCCTATTTCATGGCCGCGCTGAAAATCGCCGGTGGCCTGTCACTGATCGGTGCAGTCGTGGCTGAGTTCGTTGCCGGTACAGCAGGCCAAAGCACAGGTCTTGCCTCACGTATTCTGGAATCGAGCTTCCGCAACGAAATTCCGCGCATGTTTGCGGCACTTTTCCTCGTCTCGCTGCTCGGCATTGTGATCTTCCTCATCACGAGCTGGCTGTCGCGCCTCGTCCTCGGGCGTTGGCACGAAAGCGAAATCCGTCGCGAGCGCTAAGATGCTGACTGGCGTGGCCATAGCCGGACTTTCCGGACACTACGACATCAAGATCGAAGGCGACCGCATCGCCTCGCTTGTGCCGTCGCAGACAGCGGATGTCGGACTTGTCACTCCGCTTTTCACGGACGTCCATGTTCATCTCGACAAGACCTTCACGATCCAGCGTATTGCAGAAAATGGCAGCGCCAGAGTGGATTGCTTGTTCGACGCCATAGACCTGATGGGCACGGACCGGAAGAACTGGAGTGCGGAAGATATCCGCACCCGTGCAAGCAAAGGACTTGAGGCTGCATTCGAACAGGGCGTCGGCGCAATGCGCAGCCATATCGACTGGACAGCGCCGGAAGTGCCGACTGCCTGGCCCGTTCTCAATGAATTGCGCGAGGAATGGAAAGGCCGGATCGACCTTCAGCTTGCAGCGCTTGTCCACGGTGATCTTGTGCTCGAAGCAGGCAGGCAAATAGCGGTCCGCGTTGCAAAAGACGGCGGCGTGCTCGGGGCATTTTTCTATCGCAATGCCGATCTTGAAGCCAAGATCGAAGAGATGTTCTGCCTCGCCGTGCAGCATGATCTCAACCTCGACTTCCATGTCGATGAAGGTCTGGATGTCGAAGCGGACGGGTTCTCGCTGATCGTATCGGCAACCAAACGCCATGGCATGGCGGGCCGGGTATTGTGCGGTCATGCCTGCTCACTGTCACTGCGCAAGCCGGACGAACTGCAGCGCATTCTTCATGCTGCTGCAGATGCAGGCACCGCGCTCGTTTCGCTGCCCACAACAAACCTCTATCTTCAGGACAGGCTTGGCGGCAAATCCCCACGCCTTCGCAGCGTTGCGCCGCTGAAAGAAGCGCGCGCAGCAGGCATGAATGTCATGCTCGCTTCCGACAATGTCCGCGATGCATTCTACCCTTATGGCGATTATGACCCGCTCGCCATTCTTCGTCTCGCAGCGCCTGTTTGCCATATCGAGCCGCAGGACTGGCTCGACAGCATCACCACCCTGCCCGCCCGCCTTATTGGCAGCAAATGCGTGCAGCAACCACAGGCAAGTGGCGTGGCCAGTTTTGTCTGGCACGACGCAATAGACCTGAACGATCTCATCAGCCGCCCGCAGGCGCGTCGCGTCGTCTGGCGCGATGGTAAAAAAGTTAATCGGAGAACCCCATGAATTCTGCCGCACCACAGCGCATCTATGACTGGGCCGCGTTTCGCGCCGAAATCGAAGGCATCCGCATCTATGACGACCCAAAGCAGGTCGAGCTGCGGTCCCGCGATTATTTCTGGTACAGCCCGATCCTGACCGAAGATATCGGCCATTATGTCGGCGACCTCGTCGTCATCCCGAAAGATCAGGATGAGGTGCGTCGCGTGGCGGCAGCCGCCGCAAAATTGCGTATTCCGATCACTGTTCGCGGTGGAGGTACCGGCAATTACGGCCAATGCGTTCCGCTTGAAGGCGGCGTCATTCTCGACATGACCAAGATCGATCGCATCATTTCCATCGAGCCCGGCAAGGTGCGCGTGGAAGGTGGCGCACGCATTTCACGTCTTGACGATGCCGTACGTGAAACCGGCCAGGAACTGTTGATGTATCCGTCGACCCGACGGATCGCCACCATTGGCGGCTTTTTCTCCGGTGGCTCCGGCGGCATTGGCTCACTGCGTCACGGCATGTTGCGCGATGATGGTAATGTCTATTCGGTCAAGGTTCTGACCGTCGAACCGGAACCGAAGATCATCGAGCTGACAGGCCGTGACATTCATAAGGTCCAGCACGCTTATGGTACCAATGGTATCATTCTGGAGCTGGAAATCGGTCTCACCAAGGCGACAGACTGGATACATACCGCAGCGCTTTTCGATAGTTACGAGGCAACGCTCAATTTTTGCCTCAAGGCGCTGGAAGAGAGCCTCGACTGCTATCTGTTGACCACAGTTGATCGCCGTTTTGCACGCTTTTACACCAAGTTCGGCAATCTTTTCCCATCCGATAAGGATGCGGTTTTTGCTATGATCGCACCGGAAGAAATGGCCCGTTTCGAAACGCTCGCCACCGAATTTGGCGGCAAGGTTTCCTTCGCCATGACGCTAGATGAATTGCACAAAAGCGGACTGCAGCCTGCTTATGAATGCGGCTGGAACCATACAACCTTGCAGGCGCTGAAAGCCGAGGAAGGCTGGACCTATCTTCAGGTCGCTTATCCGCGTCCGTTCAATGTCGATGTCGTTACACGCCAGATCGAGCGCTATGGCGAAACGCAATATATGCATCACGAAATGGCGCGCCTTGAAGGCGAAGTGCAGATTTTCGCGCTTCCGCTTGTGCGTTTTGAAGGTCGCGACGAGATGTACCGGCTGATCAAGGAACTGGAGCAGATTGACGGCTGCGATATCTACGATCCGCATGCCTACACCATCGAGGATGGCGGGATGAAGGAGATCGATAGCGTGCAGATCGAATTCAAGAAGCAAGCCGACCCATATGGCCTGCTCAATCCGGGTAAAACGCGCGGCTGGACCGCCGACATGGCTTTGACCGATTAAAACAAGGGGAACCAAAAATGAAAAAGACACTGGTTGCGGCTCTGGCTGCGCTTTCCATGGGCCTTTCCGCACAGATGGCCTATGCGCTCGACAAGGTGACGCTCGGCACCAACTGGCTGGCGCAAGCCGGTCACGGCGGTTTCTATCAAGCTGTTGCCGACGGCACCTACGAGAAATACGGCCTCGATGTGCAAATTGAAATGGGCGGACCACAGGTCAACAATCGCCCGATGCTGGCCGCTGGCCGCCTCGACTTCCTGCTGACCGGAAATCTGCTTCTGTCGTTCAATAACGTCGCTAACGGCGTGCCGACAACGGTTGTTGCCGCTTTCTACCAGAAGGACCCGCAGGCACTGATGGCGCACGAGGGCGCGTACAAGGATTTCAAAGATCTGACCAATGCCGACACAATCCTGATTTCGAAGGACGGTCAGTTCTCGTTCTGGCCTTGGCTCGTCAAGGACTTTGGTTTCAAGGACGAACAACTGCGCCCTTATGGCTATAGCCTCGCCCAGTTCCTCAACGACAAGAAGGCCGTGCAGCAAGCCTATGCGACCGCCGAACCAATCTATGCCGAAAAGGAAGGTGCAAAGGTCACGACCTATCTTCTCGCCGATTATGGCTACAGCACTTACGGCAACACGATCGAAACCCGCCAGGATCTGATCGAAAAGAACCCCGATCTGGTACAGCGCTTCGTCAGTGCTTCCATCGAAGGCTGGACCAATTTCCTCTACGGTAACCGCAGCAAAGCCTACGAATTGATCCTGAAAGATAACCCGGACATGAGCAAGGAAACGCTCGATGCGGAACTGGAGCGGATCAAGAACCTTCAGCTCATCGACAGCGGCGATACGCTTGAAAAGGGAATTGGCGCAATCTCGATGGATCGCGTCAAGGCGTTTTACGAACTCGCCCGCAAGGCCGGGATCGTCAGCGGTGACGAACTCGACATGACCAAGGTCGCGACCGATGCCTTCGTAAACAAGGGCGTGGGGCTCGACATCAAGAAGAAGCTGGGCCAATAACCCCTCCTCAATCGCGGCAGGTACAGATGAGCAACGGCGACGAGAATGACGACACCGAACTGACCGGACGGGACAAGGTTCTCGGACGCAGGCGGCGCATTCTCGGCGCAATACGAGCTGCCGCGATTGACGAATTTGCCGAAAAAGGCCTTGTGGGGGCATCCACGCAGGGCATTGCGCACCGCGCTGGCCTCACCAAGCCGCAACTGCATTATTATATTTCGAGCAAGGAAGAGCTTTACGAGGATATCATCGTCTATATCCTCGACGAATGGGAAGACATTTTCCTCGGAGCCAATACGGAGGACGACCCTGCCAAGGTTATCCGCCAATATATCCGTGCCAAGCTCGAATACAGCCAGAAGAACCCCAAGGCTTCGCGCCTTTTCACCACCGAAATCGCCAATGGTGCGCCCTATCTCGGACGCCACTGGACCAAACATCAGTCTGCAACCCAGAATGCAGTCCGTCTCATCCAGTCTTGGGTGGACGACGGTCGCATCAAGCCTGTCGATCCGTTGTTATTCCAGATGCATATATGGGCGGTTACCCAGCATTATGCGGACTTTGAAGCACAGGTCCGCAGCATGATGAAGCTCGACAAGGACGAGCCGCTCGACCTTGAACGGATCGAGAAAGAGGTTTCGACGCTATTTCTGCGTGCCTGTGGGCTGGAATAAAGTGCGCCCCGAAAAGGCATCGTTCCGGTTAGCGTAGCCCCTCAAGCTCCGCAATGCGCGCGGCGCTGTCTTTTTCCAACATTCTTGTCATTTCGCGAATGACCGTTTCCGCCAGAACAAAAAGCGCTGCCGACGAATCCCAGGCTGACGGCACAGCGGTACGTCCTGCCAAAACATGCCTCGCCACACGTGCGATTGGTGAAAGCCACTGGTCGGTAACAAGGATAACCTCCACGCCACGCGCCCGCGCCTTTTCAGCCAGTTTCAGAAGGCTGTCCTGATAGCGGCGAATATCGAACACCACCAGCACATCGCGCTTGCTCATATCGAGAAGGCGGTCACGCCAGACACTTTCCTGACCGCCCAAATGAAAGACATGCGGACGAATGACCGTCATATGCGCCGCCATATATTGCGCAATGGGATCGGTGAAACGCCCACCGATCAGGTAGACATTTCCCTTGGCGCCGCTCAAAGCCGAAACAGCCTGTCGCAACTGCCTTTCGCCGAGATGTCGGAAACTCTCACGGATATTCTCCAACGTATGTTCCACCGCCGGATAGGCAGTGTCTGGTCCGGTTCCCGGCTGCTCGTTGCGATGGTGTGGTGACTGCAACTGGGCTGCGAGCTCATCCTGCAAGCGCGCCTGAAAATCAGGATAGCTCTGAAACCCAAGCCTGTTGACAAAGCGCAAGATCGTCGGAGAACTGACACCGGCCAAACCGGAAAATTCCGCAACGGTTTTCAAGCCCAGCATCGGATAATTGGCGATCAGCGTCTGCGCTGCACTTCGCTCACCCGCCGGCATCGTATCGATCCGCTCATTGATCAGTTCCGCAACGCTTGCATGCACCGGCACAGCACTTCCTGTTTCAGCAGGCCCTTTTTGAATTTGGGCGAAATTGTGTTTGACAAATAATCATAGGACGTATCAAATAATCCGCAATAGCGCATAATTGGAAAAAACGTAACATAAGTTACAGCGCGGGGAACGAATAGAATGACGGACGAGCGAGAACATCGCACGGCTTCGTGTGAGTCTGTTTCTGTCTTCAACAAGGATGGGGAAAGCCCCTATCTCTTTGTCTGCGAACACGCATCCAATTTCATCCCCGAGACTTTCCAGGGACTCGGCTTGAACGCTGATGCCCTGAAGGCACATATCGCCTGGGACCCCGGTGCAATCGAAGTCGCAAGACATCTCGCTACGTCTCTCGATGCGCCTCTTGTCGAAAGCCATCTTTCGCGACTGTTGATCGATTGTAATCGCCCGCTCGACGCCCACGACCTCATTCCGGAAATCAGCGAGACGACCGTGGTGCCCGGAAATCACGCGCTCAACTCCATCGAACGTCTGGCGCGTATCGATCTTTCTCACCGCCCATTCCACACTGCTGTCGAACACGTGATTGCAGAGCGTACACGACGCGGATTGCCATCCTGGATCGTAACGATCCATTCCTTTACGCCAGTCTATCGCGGTGCCGCTCGACCCTGGCAGATCGGAATCATACATGACGAGGACGACCGGATCGCGAGGCCACTGATCGCCGCGCTGCGGGAAAACGTAAGCCTCAATGTCGGCGTCAACGAACCCTATTCGCCAGCCGACCGCGTCTACTACACGCTCGAACGACACGCACGCCCTCGCAACGCCCCCTGCGTGATGATCGAACTCCGCAACGATGAGATTGCCGATGGTCCGGCACAAACTGCCTGGGCCGAAAAGCTTGCAACGATATTGAAGGACATTGCGGAAGCAATCGGTCTTCCCAACACGGAACAGAAAGCCTGAAGGAGCCGGAAATGCCGAAACCGATCAGACTGTTCGTCAAATACATTGATGCATTGAATTACTATGTCGGGCGCTTCGCGATGTATCTTTTCTTCGTGCTCGGCGCATGCCTTCTGTATTCGACTTTTTCGCGCGTAGTCCTCGGCGTGCCGGTCAACTGGGTCTTGGAAATGTCCCAGTTTCTGCTCTCCGCCTATTATCTGCTCGGCGGCGCTTATGCCATGCAGCAGGGCGCGCACGTACGAATGGACCTGTTCTTCGACCGCCTTTCCCCGCGCAGGAAAATGATTACCGACATGATCACCATCCTGTTCATTATCTTCTATCTTGGAGTGATGGTCGCGGGCGGCATTTCATCGACCAATTACGCAATCGTTTACAGCCAGAAGAACTATACCGCCTGGGCGCCACTTCTTTGGCCGATCAAGCTCATCATGACGGTCGGCATTCTTCTTCTGCTGCTGCAATGCGTCTCCAATTTCTTCAAGGACTGGGCATCCCTGCGTGGAAAGCCGATCAGCACCATTGCGGGTCCTGCCATTGAGGAAGGGCATCACATATGAGTTCGGAATTCATTACGCTCTTCATGTTTGCAACCATGATGGTACTGCTCATGACCGGGCAGCGCGTATTCGGCGTGATCGGTTTCGTCGGGTCACTCGCCGCGCTCCTGCTTTGGGGCAAGGGCTCATTTGAGATGCCGTATAACGCCACCTTTGCGGTGTTGAACTGGTATCCGCTTATCACGGTGCCGTTCTTCGTCTTCATGGGCTACATGCTCTCGGAGTCCGGCATTGCCAGCAATCTCTATCGCATGTTCCACGTGTGGTTCGGCGGCATTCGCGGCGGTCTGGCGCTTGGAACGATCGGCCTGATGGTCATCATCTCCTGCATGAACGGCCTGAGCGTTGCGGGCATGGCAATCGGCGCCACCGTGGCACTCCCCGAATTGCTGAAACGTGGCTACAACAAGGTTATGGTAACGGGCGTCATCCAGGCTGGCAGCTCGCTTGGCATCCTTATTCCGCCAAGCGTGGTGCTTGTTCTCTATGCGATGATTGCCCGGCAGCCGGTTTTACAGTTGTGGCTTGCAGGTATAGGCCCCGGCCTTCTCATGGCCGCGCTCTTTGCGATCTACATCTATATACGTTGCCGTTTCCAGCCCGAGCTCGGGCCGACATTGCCGCAGGAAGAACTGGACAAAATCACGTGGCACGATCGTTTTGTCACTCTGCGCGCAGGAATTCTGCCGCTCGTCGTGTTTGGCGCAATGATGGGACTGTTCCTCACAGGCGTTACCAGCCTTGTGGAAAGCTCCGCCGTCGGCGCGCTACTCGCGACACTTGCCGCGCTTTTCACCGGACGCCTCAACAAGACTGTCTGGGAAACCACGACACGGAACAGCCTTACCGTCACCTGCATGTTCCTCTGGATCATTCTGGCCGCGCTTTGCTTCTCGTCGGTCTATGACGGTCTTGGAGCGGTAAAAGCCATCGAAAGCATATTGCTCCATACTTTCGATCTGTCGCCATGGACAATTTTGGTGCTGATGCTGTTTTCGTTCATCATATTGGGCATGTTCCTTGATGACACGGCGATGCTGGTCATCGTAGCGCCGCTCTACATACCGCTGGTAAAGAGCCTCGGCTTCAACGCCATCTGGTTTGGTGTACTCTACACGATCACCTGCCAGATCGCATATATCACGCCGCCCTTCGGGTACAATCTGTTCATGATGCGAGCGCTGGCACCAAAAGAAGTCACACTGATAGACATCTATCGTTCAATCGTGCCTTTCTTCTTCCTCATGGTGCTGACCATTATCATCCTGATGATCTTCCCGCAGATCGCGATGTGGTTGCCAAACTGGTACACCGGACGATGACGATAATTACAGGAGAATACGCATAAGTCGGTAACAAGAGCCCGAAGGGCCAGGCCGGACAAATAAAGGGTGAACTCAAACAAGAGTGGGAGAATGGGCATGAGTGAGAATAGTAAGCTTAACAAACGCGATTTTCTCAAGAAAGCCGGGTTAACGACCGTTGGTGCGCTGGGTGCAAGCACGCTTGCAACGCCTTATGTCAGGGCACAAAGCCCGATCAAGTGGCGTCTCCAGACCTATGCGGGCCCGGCCCTTGCCGAGCATGTCATCAAGCCGTCGATTGATGCTTTCAACAAAGCGGCCAACGGCGACATGGTGATCGAACTTTATACTGCCGACCAGCTTGTGCCGCAGGGCGAGCTTTTCCGTGCCGTTCAGTCCGGCACAATCGACGCCGCGCAAAGCGACGATGACTCCATGGCATCGCCAGTCGATGTGGCTGTGTTTGGGGCTTATTTCCCCTTTGCATCACGCTACAGCCTTGACGTGCCAGCACTGTTCAACTGGTATGGACTCAATGAAATCTGGGAAGAGGCCTACAAGGAAATTCCCGGTGTTACCTGGCTCAGCGCCGGTTCCTGGGATCCCTGCAATTTCGTGACCACCAAACCGATCCGCAGCGTCGCTGACCTGCAGGGGCTTCGGGTCTTCACCTTCCCAACCGGCGGGCGCTTCCTGACCAAATTCGGCGTCGTGCCAGTTACGCTGCCATGGGAAGATATCGAAGTCGCAATCCAGACTGGCGAGCTCGACGGCGTCGCGTGGTGTGGCGCGACCGAGGCCTATACGGTCGGCTGGGCAGACATCAACAAGTACTATCTGACCAACAACATCAACGGTGCATGGGCCGGCTCCTATTTCGCGAATACCGAGAAATGGGAAGCCGTGCCGGATCACCTGAAGACCCTGTTCAAGCTGGCGATGGATTCATCGCATTACTATCGTCAGCACTGGTACTGGTGGGGCGAAGCTCACTATCGCACCACCGGTGGGAAACTGGAACTGACCACCATTCCGGAATCGGAATGGAAGCAGATCGAGGATGCTGCACAGGAGTTCTGGGACGACATCGCACAGAAGAGCGAGCGCAACGCAAAAGTCGTCGCAATCCTGAAAAAATATCAGGAAACCATGCGAGGTGCGGGCGCCCCTTACCGCTACGCCTGACGAACAAAGGCGCCGTGCATTCGCGCGGCGCCTCTCACTTCATTCCGTGGGAGCACAGCAAATTAAATGGCCGGACAACTGACATTCGATGCATTGAAAAAAGCCGTTGCAAATGACGAAATCGATACCGTTCTCGCATGTTTCGTAGACATGCAGGGACGCTTGATCGGCAAGCGCTTCTATGGACAATTTTTCGTGGAATCTGGTTATGACGAGACCCACGGCTGCAATTATCTTCTCGCCGACGATATCGATATGGAGCCGGTGCCTGGCTACGAGGCCGCTGGCTGGGACAAGGGGTACGGTGATTTTGTCATCAAGCCGGACCTTTCAACCTTGCGTGTCGCCGCCTGGCTGGAAAAGACGGCCATTGTGCTCTGTGACATACTCGATCACCACGACCACGAGGATCTAGCGCACTCTCCGCGCGCTATTCTTAAGAAACAACTGGCACGCCTGCATGAGCGCGGCTATCGCGCTTACTTCGCATCCGAGCTTGAATTCTATCTTTTCGACGAAACCTACAAGACGGCTCGCACCAAGCATTGGCAGGATATGGAAACCGCCTCGCCTTACGTGCAGGATTACGTCATTCATCTGACCACCAAGGAAGAGCCAGTCCTGCGCGCGATGCGCAACCAGCTCGCGGCAGCAGACATTCCGGTAGAAAACTCCAAGGGCGAATGGGGTCCGGGACAGGAAGAGCTGAATGTGCGCTATGCCGAAGCTCTCGAAATGGCGGATCGCCATGTCATCATGAAGAACGCAATGAAGGAAATCGCCGAGGCACATGGAAAGTGCATCACCTTCATGGCGAAATACGATTACGGCAAGGCTGGAAGTTCAAGTCACGTGCACAATTCCATCTGGAGTGCCGACGGCAAGGAATCGCTCTTCTTCGATCCGAAAGCGCCTTATACCATGACGCCGCTGATGCGTTCGTGGGTGGCGGGGCAGCTCAAATATGCCACCGATTACACCTATTTCCTTGCACCTTACATCAATTCCTACAAGCGTTTTCAGGCAGGTACCTTTGCGCCGACGAAAATCATGTGGAGTCCGGATAACCGCACTGCGGGCTTCCGCCTGTGCGGCGAAGGCACGAAAGGCATTCGCATTGAATGCCGTATCGGCGGTGCCGACCTCAATCCATATCTGGCCTTTGCCGCGCTTATCGCAGCAGGCCTGAAAGGGATAGACGAGCAACTGGAACTTGAAGACCCCTTCGTCGGCGATGCTTATAGTGCGGTCAAGCTCAAGGAAATTCCCTACACGCTGCGCGAGGCTGCACAGGCACTTAAGAACTCTGCATTTCTCAAGGAGGCATTCGGAGACGCTGTAGTCAATCATTATGTCCATACCGCCCATTGGGAGCAGATCGAGTACGACCGGCGGGTGACCGACTGGGAACTACATCGCGGTTTCGAGCGCTATTGACCCGTGTGACCGATCCCGAAATGAATGACGAAGTAGCAGGTTTCAGAGGAAATTACAGATGAGCGGCACGGCCAAGATCATCTCTCCGATAGACGGCTCGGTTTATGCCGAGCGTCCCTTTTTGAACGAGGCTGCAATCGCCTCGGTGGTGACTGCCGCACGCAACGCGCAAACAGGTTGGGCTCAATCAAGCATCGCTGAACGCGCCCGCTATTGCCGCGCCGCGCTCGACGCTCTCGCTGCGATGCAGGATGAGATTATCCCGGAAATTGCGTGGCAGATGGGACGACCAACGCGCTATGGTGGCGAAAATGGCGGCGTTCAAGAACGCGGCCAGTATATGATCGACATCGCCGAAGAAGCGCTGAAGCCTTATGTACCGGCACAAAAGGACGGCTTTCGCCGGTATGTCAAACACGTTCCGCTCGGCGTTGTTCTGGTGATTGCGCCATGGAACTATCCTTATCTCACGGCGGTGAACACGATCATTCCGGCATTGATGGCCGGAAACACCGTGATCCTCAAACACGCAACACAGACGCTTCTGGCCGGTGAGCGTTTTGCAAAGGCCTTCGAGAAGGCCGGGCTGCCAAGGGGCGTCTTCCAGAACATCGTTCTTGATCACGCATCAACGGAAAAGCTGCTGGCATCCGGGACAATCGACCACGTGAATTTCACCGGCTCGGTCGGTGGCGGGCGCGCCATCGAGAAGGCTGCCGCAGGCACCTTCATGACGTTGGGGCTAGAGCTTGGTGGCAAGGACCCGGCCTATGTGTTGCCCGATGTCAATCTGGAACACGCCGTCGCCAATCTGGTTGACGGTGCATTCTTCAATTCCGGCCAGTGCTGCTGCGGGATAGAACGCATCTATGTTCATGAAGTTGTCTATGATCGCTTCGTTGATGGTTTTATCGACTTGACTAAGCAATATGTGGTCGGCAACCCGCTTGATAGTTCAACGACGCTTGGACCAATGGCGCAAGCGCGTTTTGCCGATCTTATCCGCGAGCAGAAGGCTGAAGCTTTGCGCAAGGGTGCGAAGGCTCATGTCAATATGAGCGTCGAGAACGACCGCGCGGGCTCCCCCTATGTTGCGCCTGAAGTCCTCACCAATGTCGATCACCAGATGAGCGTCATGCGCGAAGAGAGCTTCGGCCCCATCGTCGGCATCATGAAAGTACGCAATGACGAGGAAGCCCTCGCGCTCATGAACGATAGCATCTATGGCCTCACCGCATCGCTATGGGCCTCCGACGCGGACCACGCCGCCGCACTCGGCGACCGCATCGAGACGGGCACGGTTTTCATGAACCGCTGCGACTATCTTGATCCCGCCCTTGTCTGGACCGGGGTGAAAGACACCGGCAAGGGCGCAGCCCTGTCGCCCATCGGCTACGGCAATCTCACGCGACCGAAATCCTTCCATCTGCGCGAGAAAATCTGATCTGACTTGAGTTTCTGGAAAGCAATCGACATGACCACTTTGACTGCCAAATGGAATTTCCCCACCACTGTGCTTTTTGGCCCAGGCCGTATCAAGGAATTGCCTGCCGTCCTTAAAGGCGCTGGCATTCAGAACCCGCTTTTTGTGACCGATCCCGGCCTGGCAAAGCTTCCTGTTGTGGCATCCACGCTCGCTATTCTTGATGAAGCCGGTGTAGAATACGGTGTTTTCTCCGAGGTCAAACCGAACCCGGTCGAAAGCAATCTCTATGCGGGCGTTGAGGTTTTCAAGAACGGTAAGCATGATGGCGTGATCGCCTTCGGCGGCGGTTCGGCGCTGGACCTCGGCAAGTTGATTGCCTTTCAGGCAGGGCAGACACGACCGGTTTGGGATTTCGAAGACATCGGCGACTGGTGGACCCGCGCCGACAGCAATGCCATTGCGCCAATCATTGCCGTACCGACCACTGCTGGCACCGGATCGGAAGTGGGGCGTGCGGGCGTTTTAACCAACGAAGCGACCCATACCAAGAAGGTCATTTTCCACCCAAAGATGCTACCGGTCACAGTCATTGCCGATCCCGAGCTTTCCACCGGAATGCCGCCTTTCATCACCGCAGGTACAGGCATGGATGCGCTGGCGCACTGCCTTGAAGCCTATTGCGCTCCGGGATTTCATCCGATGGCTGATGGCATCGCGGTGGAAGGTATCCGTCTGGTTTTTGAAAACCTTCCCACCGCCTATGCCGATGGCAAGAATATTGAAGCGCGGGCAAACATGATGGCGGCGGCCGCGATGGGTGCAACAGCCTTCCAAAAAGGGCTTGGCGCGATTCATTCGCTGTCGCATCCCATCGGTGCCCTCTATGATACCCATCATGGCATGACGAATGCGGTTTTCATGCCCTATGTCCTGCTTCAGAACCGATCCGCCGTCGAAAAGCGTATAGAACGGCTTGCCGATTATCTCGGCATCAAGGGCGGTTTTGATGGGTTTTTGGCCGCCATCATGAAATTACGCAGCGATCTGGGGGTCCCCAACACACTCCCTGAATTCATCAAAGGCCTCCAAATGAACGACACCCGGAAGGACCTGATTGCCGAGATGGCCATCGTTGATCCGACGGCTGGCGGCAACCCAATTGAGTTGACAAAAGAACGCGCGTTGAAGTTGCTAAATGCCGCACTCGAAGGTAAGGTCTGAAACGCTAAATTCAGGCTTGGCAAAGGCCATAAGAGGTAAGCATCGCACCACCTATGGCGGGGGGCGATGCATTGGGGAGCGGGTTCTTGGGGAGGAGCCTGCTCCCTTTCATTTTGTACGCATTTTCACATAGCTGCAAACCTTGAGTTGCCAGCATATATTTGCCCGGAGAGAAATGGGAACCAATCGATATTTCAAGCGTTTACTTTGATCATCTAAGACGGAGGGTTGCACGTGAATATCTTCAAACAAACCTGTGTCGGGGCGTTCGCCGTAATTTTTGGAGCAACCTCCATCGCACCGACGATGGCTGCCCCTATGAATCTGGAACGCCCTGTCATCAATCAGAACGTCGAACAGGTGCGTGACCATCGCCGCCCGCCGCGTCACTATCATGGACATAGACCCAACCGGCCAGGACATTGGAACGGTCATCGTGGCTATCGTCATTATCGCCATGGCTATCGTCGCCATAACGACGGGTGGTGGTATCCACTGGCGGCGTTTGGCGCAGGTGCGATCATTGGCGGCGCGATAAGTCAGCCTCGCCCCGTTTATCGCGCGCCGCGGATGTCAAACGCGCATGTGCAGTGGTGTTATAACCGTTATCGGTCCTATCGCTCCTCGGACAATACCTTCCAGCCCTATAATGGGCCACGCAAACAATGCTACTCGCCCTATTCTCGCTGATAATTGGAAAAGCGCCCTTCGGGGCGCTTTTTTCGTGGAATTTGCGTTGTATTGAACAGAAACGTGATGAATTTTTCGGTTTCTGCCATAACCCAATGCTGGACGCCTTCCACAAAGAGGAATAAGCAAGCCCGCGTCATATCAATGTCGCGGGCAACATTTTCTCCTTTTCCAGTCTTTTGCGACATGAAAGACATTATTCAGAACGTGGATAGTGGAAGAATTGTGCTCGACTTTCTCCATGACCAGTTCAGTCCAAAGTCGACTGTCGCTCTTTAGCTGCCTGCATTGCGCGAGTAGCAGAACGATGTCGGCGTAACTTTGAGTTTGGAAATGTCGCATACCACCGCCGCAAGCCCCGCCCCCACCAATGCGCAACGTCTGGCGATGACCGCCCTGATCGTTGGCGGCATCGCTATCGGCAGTTCGCCGATCTTCGTCCGACTTTCCGAGGTAGGTCCGCTGGCAACAGGCTTCTGGCGTCTTGCACTGGCAGTTTTACCGCTGGTGCTCATGGATGGCCGCGAGCGGCGCGACGAGAAGGATGCAGCGCCACTCACTTTGTCAGACTGCCTGCGCCTCGCCCTGCCCGGCCTGTTCATCGCTTTCGATCTGGGTGCCTGGCACTTGTCGCTGCACATGACATCGGTTGCCAATGCAACGCTGCTTGCCAATATGGCACCAATTTTCGTTACACTCGGCGCATGGCTGCTTTTCAAGTCGCGCGTGAACTCTTCCTTCATGGTCGGGCTTGCCGTCGCAGTCATCGGCGTTGTTGTTCTAAAGGGCGGACCGGGTGAGCTTCTCCAATCCCGATCCTCCGGCGATGCGATGGCCCTTTTGGCCGCAGTCTTCTATGCCGGTTACATTCTTTCGGTCGGACGCTTGCGCAGCCGCTTTTCCACTATGCGCATCATGCTTTGGAGCAGCGCAATTGCGGCTGTCTTTTCGCTGCCTGTCGCTTATGTGACGGAAGGTCAGATCCTGCCTGCCACGCTTTATGGCTGGCTTGTTCTTGCAGGTCTTGCATGGGTAACCCACGCGGCAGGTCAGAGCATGATTGCCTATGCCCTTGCCTATCTTCCAGCGTCGTTTTCGTCGCTCACCTTGCTTCTGCAACCCGTCGTCGCGGCATTTCTTGCCTGGACCATTTTATCGGAACCTATCGGCATGTTGCAGGCTCTGGGCGGCATCATCGTGATATCAGGTATTCTGATCGCTCGAAGAGGCTAGAACATGAAAAAGCCCCGGATAACCGGGGCTTATTTTTTCTGGAACCAGTTATTCGGCCAGCCATTCCTTGATGCGGTCCGGATGGTCCGCGATATATTTATCCACGGCCTTCTCGTAGGACGTCTCCTGCGCATCGAACATCGCAGCTTCAAGCTCGCTGATCGGAATGCTCATCTTGGTCAGCAGCGATGCGACCTTCGGATTGTCTTCCTTGAAGCCCTTGCGTGCGATGGCGTCGATATGTTCTGCACCGCCAAGAGCACCTTCAGGATCGGCGATGTAACGCAGCTTGTACTTGCCGAACATCCAGTGTGGGCTCCACGACGTTGCCACGAACCAGCCGTCAGAACGCGTAGCACGGTCGACCGTCGTCAGCATAGCCGCTTCACTCGAAATATTGAGCTTGTAATCCAGCCCGTATTTCTTGATCGCTTCCTGTGACAGGCGAGTAAGGCCTGCACCCGGGTCGATGCCCTGAATTTCGCCCTTCAGCTTCTCGCGAACTTCCGGCTTCTTCAGGTCTTCAATAGAGCTGATCTCGCTTTCCGGGATGTAAGCTGGAACGATCCAGCCGAGCTTTGCGCCTTCATAGAGCGGGCCGAGATCTTCGACCTTGTCCTTCACGCGCGCATAGTAGTCGGCATGCGTTTCCGGCAGCCAGGCCATCATCATGGCATCGATGTCGCCACGGCTCACGCCCTGGTAGAGTGGGGCCACGTCCGTCTGAACCAGCTCGACCTTCTGGCCGAGATTGTCTTCGATCAGCTTCTTGGCAAGTTTGGTGACGAATTCAGCATCCGACCAGGGTGCCCAGCCGATTTTCACCGGCTTGCCGTCCTGCGCAAATGCTGCGCCCATGCTCATCGTTCCCGCCACAACTGCCGCCAGACCGAATTTGGTTAGTTTGCCTAACATAGTTTCTCCTTTTCGATTGGTATCAGTTCCCGTTGTTATTATTGGGTTATTATTGGGTTATTCTTAGTTATTTTTGTCTGCTTCATGCTTCCTGCTTGCGAAAGGACGAGGCGGACTGGTTGTCCGCCGCCTTTCTTAAAGATGCGAGCCTCTTGAAAAATCCCGCTCCGCCCTTGCCGAAGCTCTGGGTAATGCGGTCGAGAATGACCGCCAGAATGACCACTGCAAGGCCACCTTCGAAGCCAAGCCCCACATTGAGGCGCTGAATGCCGGTCAAAACCGTATTGCCGAGGCCGCCCGCGCCGATCATCGATGCGATAACCACCATCGAAAGCGACAACATGATTGTCTGGTTGATACCGGCCATGATCGAGGGCATGGCGTTCGGAAGCTGCACCTTGAACAGGAGCTGCCGCGACGTGCAGCCGAAGGCCAGTCCGGCTTCGACGAATTCCGCATGCACCTGCCGGATACCGAGATTGGTCAGACGCACGACCGGCGGCATGGCGAAGATCACCGTCGCAATCGTTCCGGGCACGGCGCCAAGGCCGAAAAACATCGCTGCCGGAATGAGATAGACAAAAGCGGGCATCGTCTGCATGAGATCGAGCACCGGACGCACGATCGAAGCGACCGTATCATTCCGCGCCATGGCGATGCCGAGCGGAATACCGATCACGACAGCGATAACCGTAGATGCCAGCACCAGAGAAAGGCTTTCCATCGTACCGGTCCACAACTCCATGTGGATGATGAGTCCCAATGCAAGAGCCGCGAATATCGCGAATTTCCACCCTACACGCCACAGCGCGAGCAATGTGAGAATTGCAACCCCGCCTATCGGCGGAACAACAAGAAGAGCATTCTGGATGCCGTCGGTAACAAAACCGATGGCGGCTGCGATCATATCGAGCGCGGGCGTAAAGTGGTCGAGAATGTAATTGACCACAACATCCGCCCATCCGCCGACACTAAAATTCAAATCCATGTTTTACCGTCCATTTCCGTATTTCTTCTGGATTGGACCAATTCTGCCTTTATCGGGCAAAAGTCCGTTGGCGCGCTGGTCTCAACCCGCGCGTCCAAGCGTTTCGAGCAATGCCGATTTGCTGATGGCACCGACATAACGGTTCTGGCGGTCAGTAACCGGAACCGGCCAGGGGCTTTCCGCCACCTGCGTCAGCAATCCGGAAAGGGGCGCCTCGGCTTCGATAGCAGGAACACTATCCAGCCTCTCGCCATCTTGCGCTACAGCACCCTTTGCCAACGCGTCGCGGCTGACCATTCCGCGATAAGTGCGGTCGGCATCGATCAATACGCCAAACGTCTTGCCGCTCGCGTCGAAACGTTCGAGCGCTGTTGCAAGCTGTTCGGGCTCGAAGACGATCAGCTCATCCTCACGAGCCACATCGGCAGCCTTGAAAACGCGTGACACATCGACATTGCGGAAGAAGGAACGAACATAATCGTTGGCCGGTGCGGACACGATTTCATTTGGCGTTCCCACCTGCACGACCTTGCCGTGCTGCATGATGCAGATACGGTCGCCGATCCGCATGGCTTCGTCCAGATCGTGACTGACGAAAATGATCGTTCGGGTGTGTTCTGCCTGAAGCCGCTTGAGTTCATCCTGCATTTCGGTGCGGATCAGCGGATCGAGCGCGGAAAAAGCCTCGTCCATCAGGAGAATGGTCGGCTCGCTCGCCAGAGCACGTGCCAGCCCGACACGCTGTTTCATGCCGCCGGAAAGCTGATCCGGCATGCTGTGGGCATAAGGCTCAAGCCCGACGGCAGCGAGTGCATTCAGCGCTTTCTGATGGCGCTCAGTTTCGCCCATTCCAGCCACTTCAAGACCGAACGAGGCATTGTTCAGGACCGAACGATTGGGCAGGAGGGCGAAAGACTGGAACACCATGCTCATGTCGCGGCGACGAAGATCGATCAGCTCACGCGTGCTCATCTTGACGATGTCGCGACCATCCACTTCGATGGAACCGGCAGTCGGTTCGATCAGGCGATTGAGCAGACGCAGAAGCGTAGACTTGCCCGAGCCCGAGAGCCCCATAATAACGAATACTTCGCCTTCGTAGATGTCGAAGGTGGCATTGTCGACGCCGATTGTCGCGCCGAGTTCGCTGTGAATCTGGGTTTTTGACTTACCTGCGCGCAGTTCCTGCATTGCGCGCTGCGGGTCATCGCCGAAGACTTTAAAAACGCTCTTCAAGCTTATTTTTGTCTTAGCCGGCGACTTCATACTTTCTTCCTTGTATAAAATACCATGCATTAAGTTTAACCCCGCTGTGCTGGCGGACTTAAATCTCCTTTTTACAATGATAGAACTTCATTCCAACGCAAATCGCTCACACGCGATCTGCGTTCCGCGAACGGTCCGCATGGAATGATTATCGATAGATTTCCTGATTCTATATAGGTCATTTCCCGACATGTCCACCCACAGCCGTGAATTCATCTGAATGATCCGTCCAGCAACCGTCCCCTTGAATGATTTTTTTGAAGGGTTGCGCGGCGGGTTTTGGGGGCTGATCGACACGGCTCAAAGCAGGAGACAATCGACCAGCCTGAAAGCAATAGTAGTCTCGTTCCAGTCAATTATCGGAACGGCCTGCGACAAATATGCTATCAGGTGCGACATCATCCGAATTAGTACAATTCATGATAAAAGCGACTATAATTACAGAAAAATAGTGTGATTATACTGCAAGCTGAAACTATCTAGTCTATACATAAAAACGGCGCGAATTGAGCAATTCGCGCCGTGATATACAGGTTTCAAAGGTCTCGATTTTCAGCGGTAAGCCATATAGCCGACAAAGCCTGTGATCTTCCAGCGCGCGCCTTCACGACGGCAAAAATAAAGCGTCTGCCAGTTGAGGCGATCGACGGTTCCGTCCTTCTTTGCGATCGTTCCATCGAATTTTTTCCGCGCAAAAGCGACATCGCCGGTAATATCGATCACGCTCAGATTCGTCGCACGGAAGATACCGTCTGCCAAGGATTCGGCATACTCAACCGCCGCACTTTCCGCCGCCTGCCGCAGCCATTCATCGCGATAACTTATGAGCGTCGGAAATCCCGCGTCCCATTTGTCGGGATCGCGATCATTGTGTGCATGAATGCCAAGGAAGCGCAACTCGTCGAAATCATCGGCCACCAAGGACCAGTCTTGCGACACGAAAGCTTCGATATCGCGCCGCACGAGCATTTCCCAAATCTGTTCGCGATCCTTGTCGCCAGCAAACGGATTGACCGCGCCTTTCATGCTATCCTCCTGATTATCCTAATTTTCCACGTGCGGCGACCGGCAGTATGTCAACGACATCCTTGCCCGAAACAAGATGAACCTCGTCGAAGAGATTGGAAACGACGCAGACATGGTCGGGAATAACGCGGACCCGCTCACCAACTTTCATGTCGGCGACGTCGCCGGTCAGTTTGCCGTGCTCCTCACTCAAGCCGATCAGACGGGCGTCGGGACGCCCCATTATCTCACCATAATCGCTTAGTCCCAACGTATCGCTGGATAGCGCCTTGGAACCGGCATCAATGATTGCGCGCTCAGATGTTGGGTGACTGACGACCGTTGAAAGCACCGTCAAGGCGCAATCATCCACTGTCGCCGCTCCCTTGGCGACCTGATAACGGTCGAAATAGATATAGGTACCAGGGCGATACTCGGTGACAACACTGTCAGTGGGTTTGCGCCACATATCGGGCGTACCGCCGCTCGAAATCGTCTCGCACGGAAAACCGTTTGCTTCCAGCAGTTCGCGTGCCGAACAAAGCCATTGTTCAGCCTCGTCCGGTTTTCCCGCTGCGGGATAGGTCATCAGTCCGCCGAAACGCAGCCCTGCACTTTGATCGATAATCCGTGCAAGTTCCAACGCTTCGGCTGGCGTCTGCACGCCACAGCGCCCCATACCGGTGTCGCATTCGACAAGCACTTTCAACGGATGTTTTTCATCGGTGAAACGCGCTGCAAGCCCTGCAAGGGAGGTTGAATTATCAACCGTCACCGACAGCGTGATGCGTTGATGCAGGGCGTGAAGGCGATCAAGCTTTTCCTGACCCAGAATATTATAGGGCAGGAAAATGTCCGTCAGCCCCGCATCGGCCATGACTTCCGCCTCACCAAGTTTCTGGCAAGTAATCCCGGTCGCGCCCGCTTCCACCTGCATTTTGGCAAAGAATGGCAATTTATGCGTCTTGATATGCGGGCGCAGTTTCACGCCCACGGAATCCGCATGGGCTTGGGCCTTGGCGATGTTCGCTTTCACGCGATCAATGTCGATGAGGATCGCGGGTGTATCCACCTCGTGCACGGTTTTCGGTCTGGTCATGTATCAGTCTCCCAGCGGCAAGCGCGGATCATCTATGGTGAGCGTATTGAGGCTATGCTTGATGCGACGCAGGCTTTCCAACACCTTCGGCCCTCGCGCTTCCGCCGTAGCCGTGGCGATCATGTCGAGAATGGCGAGCAGCGCAAAGCGCGACGATGTTGGCTTGTAGATATTGCCATCTTCATTGGCCTGATAAGGAATGAGTACGTCCGTCGCCCTGGCGAGATCGGATCCGGCAGGTGTGATCGCTACCGTCTGCGCTCCATATTGCCGCGCGACAAGCACGGCCTCCACCACCGAACGCGCGAAGCCGGAGACTGAGAAAGCGATCACCGTCGTTTCATGCGTAGTGACGGCGGCATACATGCGCTGCAACTGCCCATCCACTTGCGCGCTGACCGGAATACCCAGCCGGAACAAACGGTTCTGCATCTCTGTTGCCAGCATGGACGAGATACCGCCGGACCCAAGGCTTAGAACAGGACCACCGGCGGCAAGTCGTTCGGCCACTTTCATCAATACGCCCATATCGAGCCCGTCGCTTGCACGCTGGATAGCGGCAACCGCCGCATCGGTTACAGCCGTGGCTATACGACTCTCACGAACGTCACGAGCGGGAATTTCCGCTGTCAGATACTGGCCGCCAATGGCCAGCGCCTGCGCCAGAAAAAACTTGAAATCACGAATCCCATCACAGCCGAGTGCTCGACAAAAGCGGGTCACAGTGGGTTCACTGACACCGGCTCTGGCGGCGATTTCCGAGATTGCCGCCTTGGAGGCGTAATCAGGATCGGCCAGCACAAGTGCCGCCAGCCGCCGGTCGGATTTCGATCCGTCCTGCGCCACGACATGCAGCCGCGTGATGATGTCGGCAACCTTGCTCATGGGAAGTTCAAAGCGGGAGACCGCTATCCTTGTCGAAAAGATGTATATGTTCGCTCTTTGCAGTTACAGGCACTTGCTCGCCCGGCGCAAGGTGAATGCGCTCGCGAAACACAGCTCGTATGGGCTGTCCCGCAATGCGGCCATAGATATGCGTTTCGGGACCTGTCGGCTCGATCACCTCCACAGTGAGCGTCAGCCCCTTGCCAGCCTGCGTGACCGTGAAGTTTTCTGGCCGAATGCCCGCTTCCGCCTGCCGGGCATTTGACGGCCCCGCTGAAACGGCGATCTCTTCGCCTTCACCTGTGCGGAATATTCCTCCCGACACAGTTCCGGGAATGAAGCTCATCGACGGTGAACCGATAAAGCTTGCAACAAACTTGTTGGCGGGGCGGTCATAAATGTCCAACGGTGCGCCGATCTGTTGAATCTTGCCCTGGTTCATAACCACGATCCGGTCGGCCATGGTCATGGCCTCGATCTGATCGTGGGTGACATAGATCACCGTCGATTTCAGCCGCTGATGCAGGGCCTTGATCTCCGTGCGCATCTGCACACGCAACTGCGCATCGAGATTGGAAAGCGGTTCGTCGAACAGAAACACCGATGGTTCGCGAACAATGGCACGCCCCATGGCGACGCGCTGGCGCTGCCCGCCCGAAAGCTGACGCGGATAGCGATCAAGATAGGAATGGAGATTGAGGATGGACGCCGCCCTGTCGACCTTCGCGGCTGTTTCTTCCGACTTCTCGCCGCGAATGCGTGGGCCAAAACCGATATTTTCACGCGCCGTCATATGCGGAAACAGCGCATAGGATTGAAACACCATCGCGATATTGCGCTTTTGCGGTGGTAGCTCATTAGCGCGTTCCCCACCAATCAGAAGGTCGCCGCCGGAAATGGGCTCAAGCCCGGCCACCATCCGTAAAAGCGTGGATTTTCCGCAACCGGAAGGACCGACCAGCACAAGGAATTCCCCGCTTTGAATATCGAGATCGACACGGTCGAGAACGGTCAATTGTCCGAAGGTTTTGGTGATACCGCGCAGCGAAACCTCTTTCATCGCTCAGTTGCCTCCGAGAATATCTTCGATGAAAGGACGGCAGCCCGCAGTCAGACCGGCATCGACCGGAAGGATCGCGCCGGTAATGCCCGAAGCACGATCCGACGCCAAAAATGCGACCGTTTCCGCCACTTCACGCGTGTCAACGATACGCCCCAACGGATAAAAGCGCTGCAGGCGGTCCAGCACGCTTACATCCTGCGCGATACGATGATCCCATGCAGGCGTTCTTATCGACCCCGGACAGACGACATTGGCGCGCACGCCCTTCCTTCCGAACTCAACCGCAATACCGCGCGCAAAAGCATTGATTCCGGCTTTGGCAGCCGCATAAGCCGGGTTTCCGAAATGCAGGAGACCGTTGACCGAGGAAATGAAGACAAAAACGCCGTGTCCGCGCGCCGCCATGGCCTGTGCCATGACATTGGAAAATCCGGCAACCGCAGTCAGGTTGAGGTCGATCTCAGCGTCGATATTGCCCTGCCCCAGCCCATCGAAGGTCTCGGCACGGGTCCAGCCCGCATTGTTGATGACAATATCGGGCAGGCCCGATTCCGCTATGATCCGCTCTGCGGCCAGCTCCAGTCCCTCACGGTCAAGCAGATCAAAGGCATGACGCGCATGAAAATCATCGCCGGTCATTGCCTCCAGTGTGGTATCGCAACCGATCACGCGGGCGCCGCGTTCAGAGAACAGCTTGACCAGCGCGCTTCCAACACCGCCACCGGCCCCGGTAACCAGCACCGACTTTCCCGCAAATTCGCCTGCTTGCTCCACGCTATTCCCCTTTTATGCGGCAGCTTTCTGCACCTGTTTATTCCCACCAGCGTAAAAGTCAAAATGTAAGTTTGCAACAAAACTTTTCACTTGAAAGTACCGATCAAGCCGATAATGTAAGAAAATAACAAAAATAGATCATCATCGCACCAATGCGGGGCAAAACAAGGGAACGGGAAGATGTCTATCAACAAATGGAAGGCTGGCCTGCTGGCCGGATTGAGCATTCTGGCGCTGTCGTCGGTCGCAAATGCCGGCGAAGTACGTATGACCGTGGCGGAGTACAGCTCCAAGACCGGTCCTTATTTTGAGGAGGTCAAGAAGGCGTTTGAGACTGCCAATCCCGGCATTACACTCAATTTCGAAGTGGTTCCGTGGGATGTGCTTCTGCAGAAACTGACAACTGATATTTCGGCAGGCACCAATGCGGACCTTTCGATCATCGGCACGCGCTGGCTAATCGATTTCGTACAGCAAGGTATCGCTGAACCCCTCGACGGCTATATGGATGACGCATTCAAGGGCCGCTTCATCGAGACTTTCCTGTCGCCGTCCGTTCTTGAAGGCAAGACCTACGGCCTGCCGATCGCAGCATCTGCCCGCGCCATGTATTACAACAAGGATCTGCTGGCCAAGGCAGGCGTCGAAAATCCGCCCGCAACCTGGGACGAACTGAGAGCCGCCGCCACCAAGATCAAGGCGCTCGGCGGAGAGAATTACGGTTTCGGCCTGCAGGGCAAGGAAATCGAGACCGACGTTTATTACTATTACGGCATGTGGTCCTATGGCACGGAAATCCTGAACAAGGACGGCACCTCCGGCCTCAGCACACCCGGCGCGCTCGAAGCCGCGAAACTTTACAAGTCGCTGATCGACGATGGCCTGACCCAGCCCGGCGTCACCTCCTATGCCCGCGAAGACGTTCAGAATCTGTTCAAGCAGGGCAAGGTCGGCATGATGATTACCGCGCCTTTCCTTTCCAACCAGATCAAGGAAGAAGCGCCGGACCTCAAATATGGTGTCGCAGCCATTCCTGCCGGGCCAACAGGCGCGCGCGGCACCTATGGCGTGACCGATTCCGTCATCATGTTCCAGAATTCCAAAAACAAGGAGGAAGCTTGGAAGGTGCTCGACTTCCTGTTCCAGACCGAATGGCGTGCCAAGTTCACTCAGGGCGAAGGCTTCCTTCCGGTCAACAAGGAAGAGGCGAAGATGGATTATTACGTCAATAATGCCGATCTTGCCGCCTTCACTGCGCTACTGCCGGACGCTCGCTTCGCGCCGATCATTCCGGGCTGGGAAGAAATTGCCGACATCACGTCCAATGCCATGCAGAGCATCTATCTCGGCAAGGGGGAACCTGATGCCGTGCTGAAGGAAGCTGCTGCCAAGGCGGACGCGATCCTGAAGAAGTAACACTCCCCGCCTGCCTGGCGGTGCCCTCGCGCCGCCGGGCTCTTTTCTTTTCCGGGATATTGATTGCCGATGCAAAGCCGCACCCTGCCCTATCTCCTGATCCTGCCGAGCCTGCTTCTGGCTGCGGTGGTGATCTTCTGGCCCGTGGTGCATCTCGTTGAAATTGCCAGCCATGACGTGAACCGCTTCGGGCAGCTTCGCGATTTCAATGACGGCGCAAATTTCACTGCGCTTTTCGCAACACCTGACTTTCTCAACGCACTCTGGCGCACCGCAGGCTGGACCGTCGCCGTGGTCGGCGGCGCACTGATCGTCTCCATTCCAGTCGCCATCATTCTCAACATGGATTTCTATGGCCGTTCGGTAGCGCGCGTCATCGTCATGCTGCCCTGGGCGGTTTCGCTCACCATGACAGCCATTGTCTGGCGCTGGGCGCTCAACGGCGAAAGCGGAATGCTCAATTCCGCACTGCGCAATCTCGGTATCATCGACAGCAATATTCAATGGCTGGCGAGCGCAGCTACCGCCTTTCCCATGCAGATACTGGTCGGTATTCTGGTCACGGTGCCTTTCACGACCACGATCTTTCTCGGCGGACTGTCATCCATCCCGGAGGATCTCTACGAAGCATCGTCGCTGGAAGGTGCCAGCCTGTGGCAGCAGTTTCGCGAAATCACCTTTCCGCTGCTCAAGCCCTTCGTGAATATCGCCATCGTGCTCAATACAATTTATGTCTTCAATTCTTTCCCGATCATCTGGGTCATGACGCAGGGCGGACCGGCAAACTCCACCGATATTCTGGTGACGCATCTCTACAAGCTCGCTTTCCGCCTCGGAAAGCTGGGAGAAGCCTCCGCCGTATCGCTTATCATGCTGGCAATACTCCTCGTCTTCACGGCGATCTATATCCGCCTTGCAATGCGGGGAGAACGCTCATGACCGGCTCAAAGCTGAAACGCACAATCATTGCCTGGGCCGTTCTGTCACCACTTATCGTGCTGACACTGTTTCCCTTTGCGGTGATGTTTTTCACCGCCGTCAAACCGCCACAGGAAGTTCTCTCTCCAACGTGGTGGCCAAGTACCTTCCGCTGGCAGAATTTTTCGGAAATGTGGGTTCAGACCAAATTCGGGCAAGCACTTCTGAACTCGCTTTACGTTTCGGTCATTGCTTCCGTCGGCGCGATCATTGTCTCCATTCCTGCGGCCTATGCCATGTCGCGTTTCCGCTTTGCAGGCCACGGTGCATTCCGGCAATTCCTGCTCATTTCGCAGATGATTTCGCCCATCGTTCTGGTGCTGGGCCTTTTCCGGCTGCTCGCTGCCTATGGGCTGATCGAAAGCGTCTCTGCGGTCGGTGCGGTCTATATGGCTTTCAACATCGCCTTCACCGTATGGATGCTGCAAAGCTATTTCGACACCATACCGCGCGATCTGGAAGAGGCCTCGTGGATGGAAGGAGCCGGACGCGGCAAGACACTGATAAAAGTGTTCCTGCCCCTTTGCCTGCCTGCCATCGCCGTGACCGCTATCTTCACCTTCATCAATGCGTGGAACGAATTTGTCGTGGCGCTGACAATGCTGCGCAGGCAGGAGAGCTACACGCTGCCCATTCAGGTCTTCTCGCTGGTAGCCGGGCGTTACACTGTCGAATGGCATTATGTGATGGCGGCAACCCTCCTTGCCACACTACCGGTCGCTATCCTTTTCATCTGGCTCCAGCGCTATCTCATCAGGGGACTAGCCCTTGGAGCAGTCAAATAACCGGAGAAAATCATGTCCAGAAAACAGGTCTTCGGCGCATCGCATGTGCCACTTTCCCCTGCGGTTCGCGCAGGCGACACCGTCTACATTTCCGGTCAGGTGCCGGTCGGACCAAACGGCCAGATCGTTGAAGGCGGCATAGAGGCCCAGACCAAACAGGTGCTCGAGAACGTCAAGGCCGCACTGGCACTTGCAGGCGCCACCATGGAAGACGTCGTCAAAACCACAATCTGGCTGGAAGATGCTCGGGATTTCGGGCGAATGAACGCCGTTTACGGCAGCTATTTTCCAAAAGAGCCTCCAGCGCGCACTACGGTCGAATCCCGCCTGATGATCGACATCAAGATCGAAGTCGAAGCCATCGCCTACGCACCGCTGAAATAAACACGCCACCTCCCCCTTACCGAGTTTTTTCCATGCGCATTTTTACCGCGTCGCTTGCGACAGAAACCAACACGTTCTCACCGGTTCCAACCGACAGGGCCTCGTTCGAAATGGCCTTCTATGCTGCACCGGGCAAGCATCCGGAAACGCCGACGCTTTGCTCTTCGCCCATCGTCGCATTACGCAAACGTGCGGCGGCGGAAGGATTGACCGTCATTGAAGGCACTGCCACCTGGGCGGAACCTGGCGGTTTGTTGCAGCGGCAGACTTTCGAGGAATTGCGCGATGAAATTCTCGATCAGCTTAAGGCGGCAATGCCCGTTGATGCAGTCGTTCTCGGCCTGCATGGCGCCATGGTCGCCCAAGGCTATGACGATTGCGAGGGTGATCTTCTGGAGCGCGTGCGCGCCATTGTCGGGCCGGATATTCTGGTTGCCAGCGAATTCGATCCGCATAGCCACCTGACGCCGAAGCGGGTCGAAAACCTCAATATTTTCGCGTCGTTCCTCGAATTTCCTCACACGGATTTTTACGAACGCGGCGAGCATGTGGTCAACCTTGCACTCGATGCCCTAAAGGGTCGCATCAAGCCGGTCATATCCACCTTCGACTGTCATATGATCAGCGTGTTTCCCACAAGCAGGGAGCCGATGCGCTCCTTCGTCGACCGTATCAAGGCGATGCATGGCAAGGACGGGATTCTGTCGATCTCCGTCATTCATGGCTTTATGGCTGCCGATGTGCCGGAAATGGGAACTCGTATTCTCGTCGTCACCGACAATGATCCAGCCAAGGGGGCCGCACTTGCGGAAAAACTCGGGCGTGAACTGATCGCCATGCGCGAACAGACATTGATGACCATGTTCGACACCGACCAGGGCATCGATCGGGCACTGGCTGCCCATGCCGCCAATCCTGCAAAGCCTGCCGTGATCGCCGATGTATGGGACAATCCCGGCGGCGGTGTTGCGGGCGATGGAACCTACGTCCTCCGCCGCCTGATCGAACGCGGTATAGATAATATCGGCGTCGCCACGATCTGGGATCCCGTTGCAGTAACATTCTGCCATGCAGCAGGCGAAGGTGCGGTGATCGACCTGCGTTTCGGCGGCAAGTCCGGTCCACTTGGCGGCGAGCCTATCGATGCGCGTGTGACGGTCATGAAAACCCTTGCCGAAGGCTGGCAGAGTTTTGGCCCAAGCCGCGTAACGCTTGGGCCTACGGCGGTCGTGCGCATCGAAGGTACCGGGATCGACATTATTCTCAACACCAACCGGACGCAGACATTCGAACCGGATATCTTTTCAAATATCGGCATCGATCCGATGAAGAAGGATATATTGGTGGTCAAATCCACCAATCATTTTCATGCAGGCTTCGTGCCGATTGCTGCCGAGATCGTCTATGTCGCGGCGCCCAGCTCCTATCCGAGCAATCCGCGCACAACAAATTATCGCAAGCTCAGCCGCGCCATCTGGCCCCGCGTCGAGAACCCATGGTGAGCAGATGAAAAAGCGCGGGAATTTCCCGCGCTTTTCTCCTTGATCAACCTGCCAGGTCTAGTGCGCCAGATAGGTTGAGATAATCGGCACGTAAGTAACCAGCGCCAGAAGAATAAACAGCGCCATATACATGCTGAAGGCCTGACGGGTGAAATCTCCAACCCTTACCTTCGCTATATTACAGACCATCAGCATGACCGTACCAACCGGCGGCGTCAGCGTACCAATCGAAAGATTGACAATGACGACGATGCCGAAATGGACCGGATCGATGCCCAAAGCCTTTACTGTCGGCATCAGGAGCGGCACCAGAACGATCATCAGGGCTGTACCCTCGATCAAAGCGCCAAGGATCAGCAGGATCACATTGACTGCCAGCAGGAATGCATAAGGGTTGCTGGTGAACGTCGAGATTAGCTGCATCAGCGATTGCCCGGCCTGTTCAAGCGAAAACACCCATGCAAGCGCCGACGACGCCATGATAACCAGCATGACGGATGCGGTCGATTTCGCCGTTTCGATCAGCGAATCCACCACATGCGAGATACGCATCTCGCGATAGATCACGAAACCAATGATTAGAACCAGCGTAACAGCAACTGCACCGGCTTCCGTGGGCGTGAAGATGTTCATGCGGATGCCGCCGATGATCGCGAACAGCAACAGAACCGCAGGCCACGCTGAAGCAAGCGTCGAGGCAATCTCGGCACCGCTCATCCGCTTTTCGCGGCTCGGCTTATAGCCGCGCTTGACCGATGTCGTATAGGCCGCAATCATCAGGATAATGGCGCCCAGAATGCCCGGAACGACACCGGCCATGAACATCTTGCCGATGGAAACATCCGCAATCAGACCGTAGATGATGAGCGCGATACCTGGAGGAATGATCGGCGTGATCAGCGAACCTGCAGCCGTTACTGCGCAGGAAAACGCCTTGTCATAACCGCGCTTGACCATTTCCGGCACCATCATGCGGGTCAACATGGCGCTATCAGCCAGATTGGAAGCGCTGACGCCGCCCATCAGGGTTGAAACCATGATGTTTGTGAGCGCCATGCCACCGCGCATACGACCGACCAGAATATCCGCAACCTTGATCAGACGCTCTGCAATGCCGGTATGCGACATCACCGTGCCAAGCATGATGAAGAACGGAATGGCGAGCAACGATGTATTCTGCGCCGGGCTGATGAAGCGCTGCACGGCAATCGCTATCGGCATCTGGTTGAAGAATGTGAAATAGGTGAAGACCGCAATCAGAATGGCCACATAAAGGCGCATATTGAGCGCGATCAGCGCCAGCATCAAAAGAACGATAGTCGTCAGGCTCATGCCTTGCCTCCCGCAAAAGCGGCGCGCAAGGATTTGAATGCGCCTGCGAACATATAAAGAGCAATAATCACGAAGCCGACAGGCACGGCGATATCGATCCAGTAATAGGAAACCCTCAGCACGTCAGTCACTTTGAACTGAGCGGCAACCGAAAGCTTGTAACCAGCATAGGACACGTAAAGCAGGAACAGTCCCGACAGGATGGCGACGATTGCATTGACGACATCGCGCACTTTTTCCGAAAGCATGTCCACGAGCATCGGGATAGCAAGATGCTGATTGCTACGTTCTGCGGCAACACTGCCAAGCATCACGATCCAGATCATCAACAGGCCGGCCATTTCTTCCGTCCATTGCAATGGTTGATGCATCCAATAGCGCATGACGACGGCGACGTTGAACATCGCAAGCAGGATGAACAGCGGCACTGCAGCCAGCCATTCGATCAGTTTTTCAAACAGTTTCATCGGATTGAATTCCATGAGCGAACCATGCCGCAGCAACGCCGCGACATGGTGATATCCGAATAAGGATGGATCAGTTCAGTTCAGCTTTGATCTTGTCATAAAGACCAGGCGACCATTCCGGGAACTGGGTGTAGACCTTTTCAGCAAGTGCCTTGAAAGGGGCACGGTCGACATCAATGACCTCGACACCGGCTTCTTTCATCTTTTCGATCATTTCATTGTCTTTTTCGATCGTCAGCTTCTGGCTGTAGAGGCCCGCATCATAGGCAGACTCATGGATCATCTTGAGCTGATCTTCCGGCAGCGTGGAGAAGAAGGCTTCACCACCGACGATAAGCGCCACGTTGGTCAGATAGCCAACCTTGCTCAGATATTTGGCTTCTTCCTGGAACTTCTGGCCGTAAAGAACCGAAATCGGGTTCTCGACGCCATCGATCACGCCCTGCGCCAATGCCGGGAAGGTTTCGCCCAGCGGCATCGGGGTTGGGGTCGCGCCCATGGCCTCGAAGGTCTTGATCTGCATGACGTTGTTCGGCACGCGGATCTTCATTCCCTTCAGGTCATCCGGTGTACGGATCGGCTTCTTGGAAATGATCTGACGAATGCCGTAAAGATAGTTCGGCATTACGATGTGAATGCCCTTCTTCTTCAGCTCTTCGCTCTTTTCCTTAAACCAGGGACCGTCATACACCTTGAACAACTGCGCCGGATCGTCAGTCAGGAACGGACCGTAAAGTACGCCGAGGTCCGGGTCATATTCGGCCAGAAAGCCAACATCGGAAATGGTTACGACATTGAGGCCCATCATGGCCTGCTCGGTCACATCCTTCTTGGAGCCAAGCTGCGAGCTTGGATAGAGTTCGAGCGTGATTTCGCCGTTGCTGCGCTTGGCGAGATCATCTTTCCAGTAATGCATTACCTCATCGAAAGGCTCGCCGGGGTTGTTTTCATAGGCAACCTTGATCGACACATTGGCAGCGTATGCAGCCATGCTTCCAGCCAGCAACATGCTGGCGGCGATCATGCCGGTAACGAGTTTCTTCATCAGTATCCTCCCGTATGGGGTCATTAAACAATTGGCCTTGAGGCCGGTTTCCTCCACTAGCGTCCGATGCCATCCTTGCTGGCACCGAACATTTGCTTCGATTTCAGTCGTGCTCGATGATGATCTTCAAAACGTTGCGGTCGCCGTCCCAATAGGGAAGCGCCGCTTCAGCTTCATCGAACGGAAATACCTTCGAGATCAGCTTGTCGGCATCCGCCCCAAGCTTTTCCAGATGGGCGATAACGGCTTCGAAATCCGTGAGTGTCGCATTGCGCGATCCCATGATGTCGAGTTCCTTCAGGTTGAAGAACTGCGTCTGATAGGTGACGGGGGCCTTGGAATAACCGACATAAACCACCCGGCCCGCAAAGCCTGCCAGATCGACAGCCTGCGTGAAGGTGATCGGCAGACCAACCGCTTCAAAAGCAACATCCACACCGTCGTCATTGGTCAGTTCCTGAACCTTCGCGACGACATCCTCACCGCCCGGCAGAGCGTGTGTTGCACCGAATTGCAGTGCCAGCTCACGCTTTTCGGCACTCGGATCGATGGCGATAACCTTCGCACCGCGCGCAAGCGCGCCGATGAGAACGCCCATGCCAATCATGCCGCAACCCAGAACAGCAACCGTATCGCCTGCCTGAACACGTCCGCGCTCGACGGCATGAAAGCCAACCGAAAGCGGCTCGACCAGCGCCAGATAACGAGGTGCCAGCGTATCGTTCAGGATCAGCTTTTCGGCAGGCAGCACGATCTGGTCAGCCAAGCCGCCATTTTGCTGAACGCCAAGTGTTTTGTTATAACGGCACGCATTAAGCCGACCTTTGCGACAGGACGAACATTCACCGCAATTCGTATAGGGTAGCACGATGACCCGCTTGCCTTTGGCGTAGGCAGCACTCACGCCCTCGCCTGCTTCGATAATCTCGCCGCCGATTTCGTGCCCCGGAATACGCGGTAACTGGACCAGTGGATTAAGCCCCTTGAAGGTGTTCAGATCGCTGCCACACAGACCGACATGCCGAACCCGCACGCGAACATGACCCGCCAGCAACGGCGCTTCGTCGATTTCGGCAAAACGTGTGACGTTTTCGCTCTCGATACGCAGAGCTTTGACCATCGAATTATTCCTGTCATTCATCATTGAATACAAAGGGGATCAGGTTACAGCGCCGACCTGCCACGGCACGAATTCGTTGTCGCCATAGTCATAAACTTCGCTCAACGTCTTCTCGCCGGATGCGACCGCGATGATATGTTCGAACATCCGCGTGCCGGACTGCTCGATGGTTTCATCGCCAGTGACGATGCCGCCGCAATTGATATCCATGTCTTCCTTCATGTGTTCATACATTTCGGAATTCGTGGCGATCTTGATACAAGGCGACGGCTTGAAGCCTGAAACCGAGCCGCGACCCGTGGTAAAGCAGATGACGTTGCAGCCACCAGCCACCTGTCCGGTTACTGCGACGGGATCGTAACCCGGCGTATCCATGAACACGAAACCGGGTTCAGTCACGGTTTCAGCAAATTCATAGACGGCCTTGAGCGGCATGGAGCCACCCTTGGCAACAGCGCCGAGCGACTTTTCCAGAATAGTCGTCAGCCCGCCGAGCTTGTTGCCATGCGACGGATTGTTGTTGAGTTCGTCGCCGTTGCGCGCTGTGTAATCACGCCACCAGTCGATGCGCTGCAACAGCTTTTCTGCCACCACAGGCGTTACTGCGCGACGGGTCAAAAGATGCTCAGCGCCGTAGATTTCCGGTGTTTCCGACAGAACGGTCGTACCGCCATTGCGTACGATAAGGTCTGAGGCATAGCCGAGCGCCGGATTGGCCGAAATGCCGGAATAACCGTCCGATCCGCCGCATTCCAGCGCCACTTTCAGCTTCGAAAGAGGCTGTTTGGTGCGCGCCGCCGAATTGACCAGCGGCAGCATTTCCTTGATCTCGGCAATCGCATGATCGATGGTTTTGCGCGTACCGCCATGCTGCTGGATCGTCATGGTGCGCAGGCGTGAGCCTTCTTCCATGCGGTAATGTTCCAGGATCGGCGCAATCTGATTGGTTTCGCAACCAAGTCCGATCAGCAATATGCCGCCGAAATTCGGATGTTTGGCATAACCCTGAATGGTGCGGGTCAAAAGGCGATAGCCTTCCGACTTGGTGTTGAGCGCGCAACCGCTGCCATGGGTCAGCGCCACGACGCCATCAACATTGTCGAAACCGTCGAGACCGCCCATTCGGTTGAAATAATCAGCGATGTAACGCGACACCGTGGCCGAGCAATTCACCGACGAAATCACACCGATGAAATTACGTGTGCCGACACCGCCAGCGCCCCGGTCATAGCCCATGAAATGACGGCGTTCGGCCTCCGGCAGCATGCCGCGCTCTTCGATATCGATGGAGAATTGATGCTCGTGTTCGGAGGGCAGCATGGCGAGGTTCTGCAGATGCACATGCTCGCCCTGCGCAATATCCTTCGTCGCAATGCCGATCACCTGACCATATTTCAGGACTTCCTTACCTTCAGGAATATCGCGAATGGCAACCTTGTGTCCGCGTCCGATCAGTTCGCGGGCCTTTATCCCGTCAAGGCCGATCGGATCGCCTGCGCGAACCGAAACGCGCGCAACCGCAACGTCATCCGATGGATGCAGCAGAATAACCGGCGCAACGGCTGTAGCAACGGATTCATTCATGTGTCTGACCTCACTCCCAAATCGTTCCCGGCTATTCAGTCACGGGGTTCATTATCCATCCAACGCTGCTTGGATCGATCCAGATGCGTCCGCATGGCTGCCTGCGCCTGAAGCGGATCCCTCGCTTCCAGCGCAGCATAGATGGCTTCGTGCTCGGCCAGTGCCAGAGCCCATGTATCGTTGGTTTCGAAGCGCGTCCTGATATGCGACGTCAGCGGACTATGCCGCTCGTCAAAAAGGTCACGCACGATGCGCACAAGCACGGAATTGCCCGATTGCTCCGCAATGAGCAGGTGGAACTGCCTGTCTAGCTCCATCGCCTTGCGCCCGGCATCGACATTCACCTTCATGGCGTCAATCGTTGCCCGTAATTCGACCAATGTTTCAGGCGTCATGCGTGCACAGGCCGTGACAACCACGCTGCCTTCGACCAGTTCGCGCGCCTGCATGATTTCAAGCGGGCTCTCGCCGATGGAGCCTCCTTGCGAAAGCGAACGCTTTTCCGGCTCCACCGTGACATAGATGCCGGAACCCATGCGGATTTCGACGCTACCGGCGATTTCAAGCGCAATCAGCGCCTCGCGTAGCGAAGGCCGCGACACGCCGAGCTGTTGTGCCAGCTCGCGTTCAGCCGGCAGCCTGCTGCCAGCAGGAAACTGACCATCCTGGATAAGGCTTCTCACCCGATCTGCGATCTGCTGATAAAGCCTGCGGGGTTCCGCTGTTGCCGTAAACTCGCTCATTGTGCTCCCAAATTCGCCTCTCCTCGAATTGGCCTTACCATATTTCCAACCGGATAGAAGCGCAATATGCTTAAAAGCCCGAAGAATTGCGGCATAAAGCACATTTCCACATCAGGACCCGAACCAATCTCCCGATAAAGAATCCTACTGGCTTGACCAATTTGACCTGCATCGCGTAGTTAAAACCACTGATTTATGGGAGAAAGTCATGCACGAGAAGCCCGCGATATTGCAGTTCGGAACCAGCCGCTTTCTGTTGGCGCATGCCGATTTCTTTGTTTCGGAGGCGCTTTCGAACGGGAAAGCCATCGGAACGATTGCCGTCGTGCAGACGACTTCAAACCCGCAGAGCAGCCAGCGTATTGCGGCTTTGAACGAAAATAGCGGCTATCCGGTGAAAATCCGTGGCCTGATTGACGGCAAGCCATCCGAGAAAGTGCATCAGGCAAAGGGCGTCACCGCTGCCTATTCAGCTCATCATGACTGGGCAGCGATTCTCGATCTCGGCACCACCGTCGATGTGATTCTTTCCAACACTGGCGACAAGGGTTACGAGCTCGATCCAGCCGATGACAGCTCGCTTCTTGCAAACCCAGATGCCTTGCCGAAGAGTTTTCCGGCCAAACTTCTGGTGCTTCTGCATCATCGCTGGCAGCACAACCCCGATACGCCATTGTCGCTCTTTCCCTGCGAGCTGATCTCGCGCAATGGCGACAAGCTGCGTTCGATCCTTATCGATCTGGCTCATGACTGGAAATTGCCGGACAGTTTCGTGCAATGGCTCGAAGCCCGGTGCATCTTTGCCAACAGCCTTGTTGACCGCATTGTTTCCGAACCCATAGAGCCAATCGGCGCCATTGCCGAGCCCTACGCGCTCTGGGCCATCGAGAAAGCCGATGGCCTGACGCTCCCTTGCGAACACGACGATATCGTCGTCACCGACGATCTTGCACGTTACGAGCATCTGAAGCTCTATCTGCTCAATCTTGGTCATACATTCATCGCGGAACAATGGCTGGTGGGTAGCCGTCCGAAAGACGAGATCGTACTGGAAGCCATGCAGGACGAGACGATCCGGAATGAACTGGAAGCGGTCTGGCGTGAGGAAGTCCTGCCGGTATTTGCCGCGGATGGCCTTGGCGAACAGGCGGAAGCCTATGCGGCTTCGGTGCGGGAGCGGTTTCTCAATCCGTTTCTCAAACACCGCATCGCAGACATTGCTTCCAATCACGAGGAAAAGAAGCACCGCCGCTTCGCACCGGTCATCGCCCGTGCGGCGGAACTCGGCCTCAATCTCGATCAGCGCCGCCTGAAAGCGGCTGTCGGTTAGAGCGCATCCCGAAAAGTGTGAAACGGTTTTCGGAACAAGATGCGCGTAAAAACAAAAAGATAGAGCATTCCCAATGATTCAATCAAAACAGGAAATGCTCTTGAGCGCCGTGCGTCCTTTCGGACGCACAAAAGACGCCCTAACCTATTGAATCTACGCATCGTTCTTTCCGAAAATCGAATCCGATTTTCGGGCCGATGCTGTAATCCAGTCGTTGAGCTCGATTTCGGCGCGTTCCAGCGCGCTGTAGTTCAGCAGTTTGCGCAAAAGCGCAACAGTCACGGCACGAGCCCGGAGGTTGAAGCGCTCCTCGTCGGGCTCCCCCTTCTCCTGATAAACGCCCAGCTTTTCATAGAGTTGCTGCAATCTGTTCTGGACGCTTCTCAGCGACAGATTGCGGCGACGGGCGATGACACGATCCGTCAGGCCCAGTGCGATATCGACCAGAATTTCATATTCGCTTTCGCTGAAACCGCTGGCATGACCAAGGCTCTTTTGTTGCAGACCGCGCACCTCGCGGTCGATCACGCATTGCGCCTCCACGAAGATGCTGCGCAATGCCAGCCGCAGCTTGTCGTCGGATGCTGATTTCAACACATAGCCATAGGCAGCGCCTTCCGGCACGATGCGCGACACACCGCGCACATAGGCTTCATCGGCATAATTCGACCAGAACAGGATGCGGGTTTCGGGATTTTCCTTCCAGATGGTACGCGCAGCCTCAATGCCGTTGCGGCCGTTCATCTGCAGGTCCATGACAATATGGGCCGCACGATGCTGGCGCGCCAGTTTTTCGCCCGCCGATCCGTTATCGGCTTCAAGGATGTCACTGCATTCAGGCAGCGCTGCCCGCACAGCTTCGCCAAGATAGGCGCGATGCAATGGATCATCTTCCACGATCAGAACATGCATTTTACCCTCCGACCTCCCGGCACATCTCCGCGGGGAGATGGATCGTCACACTTGTGCCGCCACTTTCCCCGTTCTTCCTGATAGCGAAACTTGCAGAGATCAATCGCGCCCGCGTACGCATATTGTCGATCCCATGACCGGGACCGGGACGCTGCATCTGACGATCCATGCCGATACCATTATCCGCGACTTCGACGAGAAGACGACCGCCTTTATCGCGAAACGTCACAAGCAACTGGCTGGCATGGGCATGACGGATCGTGTTGTTGATAGCTTCTTGCACAATGCGGAACAGCGAGGTTGCAACCGTTTCTTCCAGCCGATCAGCCATGCCGTCGCTGCGGTCATCCAATGTCCATTCGATTAACGAACCGCTGTCCCGCACCGAACGGCCAAGATGGTTTTCTGTTGCCTGCACGAAACCGAAAAGCTGGAGAATGGAAGGTTTTGCTTCCTCAATGATTTGTCTGAGATCGTGCATGCAATGCTGGAGACCACGAAACAGCGGCTCAAGCTGTTCACCGGAAAGGTCTGGCACATGCGTGAGCCGTTCCACATGCCGGGCAAGCCGGGTGAGATCGGCCAGCGTCTGGTCGTGCAGATCCATGCCGATGCGGTGGCGTTCGGTCTCAAGAGCCTCGGTTAGTTTCAAAGCGCCGAAACGCAAGCCTTCCTCGCGGGCTCGTGCTTCAGTTTCCACAATGGCGGAGCGCTTGGCCTGCTCTGCGGCGCGGATTGCGTAGAAATAAGGCGCAAGCAGATCGGCAATCGACTGGGCGTTTTGCACGTCGCGCATGGTGTAGCAGGCGGGCGTGAGACTGGAACAGCTTAACGCGCCTATGATATCGCCCTGCGCCTTCAAAGGCACATGCAGGCGCCCTTTCAGGTCATGCTCGATAATCGGACTGGAAAACGAGCCTTCGAAATGAAAGCGCGGATCCGCGCGTGCGTCGTCGGTCAGAAGATAACCAGCCTCACCCGACAACAAAGTACGGATAGGACTGCCGGACAGAAGCGCTGGCGGATTGCGGCTCCAGGCGGTGGCGATGCCAGCCTCGTACGCAATGTGGAATTTTCCATCGAGCATCTTGATGCAGACGTCCAGATGGTCGTACGGCAGGATATGCGTGATCTCTGCCGCCACGGCCTGAATGATGGAATCGAAATCGAGCTGTCCGGCCAGCAATCTGGAAATATTCAGATAGTGGTCGAGCAACCTTTGAGGCGCGAGTTCGGCCAAGCGTTTCTCCTCCAGAACGCAAATTGCTGCTTATGAAGCTCTATAATACGCCGTGACATCCTCGGTGCGTCTTGCGGGAAACCGCAATTTTGCTACGGGAACCCGCAGCGCAGTTGCTTCATTCGGCCTTCACAGAAAGCTCCTCTTCTTTCATCCTCGCTTCACCAGAAAATTGCCCGCTAGACAAGAGTGAAATCGAGTCAATTGCGGTTGGTGCCGTTGAGGAGCGGCGGTGCGGGAGGCTTCGCACCATATTCAATTTCAACGAACCGAAGCGCTGGGGCGCTGCGGGGCGGAATATTTGCAAACGGGAGGAAAGAATGAAGCTTGGGAAAATCCTTTTTGCGTCTGCGGCATTGGCAGGCGTTCTTTCGGCAGGCAGCGCGCTCGCCGACACTTCATCGAAGAAGATAGCGTTCTCGAACAACTATGCGGGTAATTCCTGGCGTCAGGCCATGCTGGAAAGCTGGGACAAGATCACCAAGGAAGCCGTGAAGGCTGGTGTGGTGGCTGCCGCCGATCCGTTCACGACCGCCGAAAATCAGGCGACGGAACAGGCTGCCCAGATCCAGAACATGATCCTGCAGGGCTATGACGCCATCGTCATCAACGCCGCTTCGCCAACCGCTCTGAACGGCGCCGTGAAGGAAGCCTGCGATGCGGGCATCACTGTCGTTTCCTTTGACGGTATCGTCACAGAGCCTTGTGCATGGCGCATCGCGGTCGATTTCAAGGCCATGGGCGAAGGCCAGATCGACTATCTCGCAAAGCGCTTCCCCGATGGCGGCAACCTGCTTGAAATCCGCGGCCTTGCCGGTGTTTCAGTCGATGACAATATTCATGCCGGTATCGAAGAAGGCGTGAAGAAGAACCCGAAATTCAAGATCGTCGGTTCCGTCAACGGTGACTGGGCCGCCGATGTTGCGCAGCGCGCCGTTGCCGGTATCCTGCCGAGCCTGCCGAAGATCGACGCTGTCGTGACGCAAGGCGGCGACGGTTATGGTGCGGCACAGGCCTTTGCTGCCGCCAAGCGCGAAACGCCGACCATCATCATGGGCAACCGTGAAGACGAACTGCAGTGGTGGAAGAGCCAAAAAGACGCCAATGGCTATGAAACCATGTCGGTTTCGATTGCGCCCGGCGTGTCCACGCTGGCTTTCTGGGTCGCACAGCAGATTCTCGACGGCAAGGAAGTGAAGAAGGATCTCGTCGTTCCGTTCCTCAGCGTCAGCCAGGAATCGCTCGACAAGGATCTGGCCAATACCCAGAAGGGTGGCGTGGCCAATGTCGAATATGCGCTTGAAGACGCGCAGAAGGTCATCGACGCCGCGAAATAAGCCTGGCCGTTCACATAATCAAATGACAAGGGCGGGCTTCGCTCCCGCCCTTTTCCATCGTTTGTTCTTCCACATTTCCAGCAATCAGTTGAGCGTATGACAGAAACAGCAGAGAAACAGGAGGTCGTCGCCGCGCGCAATATTCGCGTGCAGTTCGGTGCAGTAAAAGCACTGGATGGTGCCGAACTCGTGATCCGCGAAGGCGAATGCGTGGGTCTGGTCGGCCACAATGGCGCGGGCAAATCCACCATCGTCAATGTCATCAATGGCGGGCTTTCCCCGCATGAGGGCAGCATTTCCTATCACGGCCAGCCGGGACATGGCGTGGCGATAGCGCGCAAGCATGGCGTGCGCTGCGTGTTTCAGGAATTGTCGCTGTTTCCAAACCTCACCATTGCCGAAAATGTGCGCATCATGCAGCGCGATCTGACGGGCGCGAGCTGGCGCGGCAAGGCCATCGAACTGATTGCAAAAAAGCTCGACGAGATTTTTCCCGGCCACAAGATCGACTGCGCCGCCATCATCGACGAACTTTCCATCGCCGAGCGCCAGATGGTGGAAATCGCCATCAACTTCACCGCGCCCGGCACCGCGCCGAAACTCGTCATTCTCGATGAACCGACCTCTTCGCTCGACGCAGGGATTGCCGCGCAGTTGATGGCCTATGTGCGCCGTTTCGTCGGTACAGGCGGCTCCGTTATTCTGATTTCGCATATGCTGGGCGAAATTCTTACGACCTCGGACCGCATCGTCGTGATGAAGGACGGCAAGGTCGTCGCCAATCGTGCGGCAAAAGATTTCACCAATCGCAGCCTCGTCGAAGCCATGGGCAGCGTCGAGCGCGAAAAGGCTGCGCGCCGCGTTGCAAAGACCGACGCGAGCGGCACGCCTGTTTTGTCCTTCGCCAAGCGCGCCAGCGACATCAAGCCGTTTCAGGCATTCAAGGGCGAGGTTATTGGTCTCGCCGGTCTGGCCGGACACGGGCAGACCAAGATGCTGCTTGATCTTTACTATGCGCGACGGCCAAACTGGGTTCCAGCCCGCACATGCGAAATCGCCTTCGTAGCGGGTGACCGCAGTCTCAACGGCACCTTCCCGCTGTGGAGCATTCTGCACAACCTTACCATCGGCTCACTGGACCGACTGTCGTCGCTGAAGCTCGTTGACCAGAAGGGCGAAGACGCGCTTGGCGGCCAGTGGAAAGACCGCATCCAGATTCGCACACCGGATATGGGCAACCGCATCCTGTCGCTGTCGGGCGGCAACCAGCAGAAGGTGCTTTTCGCCCGCGCGCTGGCGACCAGCGCCAACGCCATTTTGATGGACGATCCGATGCGCGGCGTCGATGTCGGCACCAAGCAGGAAGTCTATGAAATCCTGCGTCATGAAGCCGAAAACGGACGCACCTTTGTCTGGTACTCCACCGAGATGGATGAAATCGAACTTTGTGACCGCGTCTATGTTTTCCGCGACGGCGCTATCGTTGCGGAACTGACCGGCGAAGACATTACGGAAAAGAACGTGCTTGCCGCATCCTTCGAGGGAGGGCACGAATAATGCGCCTTTCCTCTTCCTCCATCCGCCTGCTGACGCCGGTATTCTCGCTGGCCCTGCTGCTTGCCGCCGTCTTCTACATGCAGCCGCGCGCCATGAGCTATACGGGGCTGAACCTGCTGTTCAATCTGGCAGTGCCTATCGCTCTGGCGACCATCGCCCAGATGCTGATCATGGCCGTCAATGATCTCGATCTTTCGATGGGAACCTTTGTGAGCTTTGTCGTCTGTGTTGCGGCGACCTGGCTCAACACGGCTCCCCTTATCGGTGTGCTGATCCTCGCAGCCGCAATTGCCGCTTATGCGGCACTCGGTGCGATCATTCACCTGCGCAATCTGCCTTCCATCGTTGTGACACTGGGCATGAGCTTCGTCTGGGGCGGTCTTGCCGTGCTGCTGCTGCCCTCGCCGGGTGGACAGGCGCCGGACTGGGCGCGCTGGATCATGACGGCCAAGCCGCCTTTCATCCCCATGGCGATCGTCGCCAGCATTGTGATTGCCATCGTCACGCATTTCATCGTCATGCGCTCGACCTTCGGCGTGCTGATGCGCGGTGCGGGCGGCAATACCCGCTCTATCGAGCGCGCAGGCTGGTCGGTCACCGCCATCCGCGCCGCAACCTATGCGCTGGCCGCCTTCTTCGCGGTGCTGGCCGGGATCGCACTGGTCGGCCTCACCACCTCGGCGGATGCCAATATCGCGTTGCGTTATACGCTTCTGTCCATCGCAGGCGTCATTCTGGGCGGCGGTGAATTCGTCGGCGGACGTGTATCGCCCATCGGCGCCGTCATCGGCGCGCTGACGCTGACGCTTGCAGGCTCGTTCCTCTCCTTCATGCGCATTTCGCCGGACTGGCAGATCGGCGCGCAAGGCGGCATTCTCATCGTGGTGCTGGCATTGCGCCTCTTCCTCAACCGCCTCGAAAAGAGGGAGAAAAAGCAATGAACGGCCTTGCCATTCTTACCAGCCGTCCGTGGATATGGTCGTTTATCGCAACCGCCGCGGTGTGGATCATCACCATCCTCTTCACCGGTGGCGCGGGCGCACACGGGCTTTCCCACGCAGCCTTCACCTTCGCATCCTTTTCGGTGATCGTCGGGCTCGGACAGATGTTCGTCATCACGCTCGGCCCCGGCAACATCGACCTGTCGGTGCCCGCCAACATGACGCTCGCCGCCACACTGGCGCTGAAGCTCATGGATACGCAGGACGGCATGGTGCTGGCGGGCCTCGCCGTCGCCATCCTGATCGGTATCGCCATCGGCATCTGCAATTACGCGCTGATCAAGCTCCTGCGCATTCCGCCCATCATCGCCACCTTGTCGATGAGCTTCCTGATCCAGTCCACCGCCATCTGGAGCAATCGCGGCCTGCGCGTAAAACCGCCGGAAAGCCTTTCGCAATTCACCACCGCCTCCACGCTCGGCATTCCTAATGTCGCGATCGTTGCACTAATCCTGTCGGTCATTGGCTGGGTACTTTTGAAAAAGAGCATCTATGGACGCTGGATTTCGGCAATCGGCCAGAATCCTTTCGCCGCTCGCATGGCGGGCGTTCCTGTCGATGGCACCCGCTTCATCACCTATCTGCTCTGCGCCGTGCTGGCTTCGCTCTGCGGCTTCCTGCTTGCCTGTTTTTCGGGCGGTGCGGCGCTGAACATGGGCACGGAATATCTCCTGATGTCGATTGCCGTCGTCATCATCGGCGGAACGGCGGTCGCGGGCGGCGATTCCAACATCCCCGGCATCTGGGGTGCCGCCCTCTTCATGTTCCTCATCGTCTCGATGCTCAACACCTACGGCTTCGGCGCCGGTGTTCGCCTTGTGCTGACTGGCCTCACCATTATCGCGGTGATCTTCCTCGCCAGTGGCCGACGGGCAGAGCGCTAAATTCTCTTGGAGTATCTCCCTTGTCTCAGACTGTTTCGATCTACGAAATCCACGACGAACGTTTCAAGCAGATGATCGTGCCGAGCGCCGATCTGGACGAACTTTATAGCGGCTGCCGCTGGGCGGAAGGCCCGGTCTGGTTCAATGACCTGAACTGCCTTCTGTGGAGCGATATCCCGAACCAGCGCATCCTGCGCTGGGTACCGGAAGGCGAGGTTGGCGGCGGCGTTTCGGTATTCCGCAACCCGTCCAATTTCTCCAACGGCAATACGCGCGACCGCGAAGGACGCCTCGTCACCTGCGAGCATGGCGGCCGTCGCGTCACCCGCACGGAAGCGGATGGCAGCATCACCGTGCTGGCCGACAGCTATCAGGGCAAAAAGCTGAATGCGCCGAATGACGTCATCGTGCGCTCGGATGGAACGGTGTGGTTCACCGATCCGACCTACGGCATTCTGGCGGATTATGAAGGCTACAAGGCCGACCCGGAACAGCCGTCGCGCAATGTCTATCGCCTCGACCCGAAGACAGGCGAAATCGATGCCGTTGTCACGGATTTCCACCAGCCGAACGGGCTTGCCTTCTCGCCAGACGAAACCAGGCTCTATGTCGCCGACAGCGCCTATAGCCACGACGAGAGCGCACCGCGCCATATCCGCGTCTTTGACGTTGTGGATGGCGGCAAGCGCGTGACGGGCGGCGCTATATTCTGCACCATCGACAACGGCCTGCCGGACGGCTTCCGCTTCGATACGGACGGCAATCTGTGGACCAGCGCAGGCGATGGCGTGCACTGCTTCTCGCCGGAAGGCACACTCCTCGGTAAAATCAAGACGCCGCAAACGGCCGCCAATGTGACCTTCGGCGGCCCTCGCCGCAACCGCTTGTTCATCACGGCCACGAAATCGCTATATGCGGTCTATCTCACCGTGACCGGTGCGCAATACCCTTAAAAAATAACGGCGGCTTTCCAAAACGAAAAGCCGCCGCTCTCTATAATTAAGTATATTAATTCATTGAGAAACTAAATTCGCCGCATGCTCCGTTGATTTAACAACCGCCGTAAAACGGGCATGCCAATAATCTTTCTTCATTCAAAACGGATCTCTCCGACCGAAAATCGAAGCGATCCACATATCCGGACAGTGAATGACGGAACAAATCAAAGACTGATCTCTTCTGTCCTTCAGCCATGCGCTCGATAAGTAAGGCCGACGCCTCGCATATGGGTACATGTCCTGATGTGCACAACCTTTATAATCCAATCGTCAACGCGATGGAAACAGATTGTCAACAAAACGGGTCAAATTACTGTGATGAAAACCAGTAAAAACTACAATCTTTCATGATGTTACCCGAATAACCCAAGAAATTATATTAGCAATACCTACTTCATAATCCTATTTATTTCCCGTTGATTAGAATATGTGCATCAACCGTAACAGTGACTTGCGGCGGGCCGATAACACGTCCCAGTCAGGCGGAGTGTCTAAGTTCCAATGAACGGTGGCTCGGTGCACGATAACGAATATGGCAGTCATCGATACCGTGATATTCGACGTCGACTTCTACGCCGAAGACTTCGGCGATGCGCTCCGCTCGCAAGACATCGCGCGGCGTACCGAGCGCAACGAGTTTGCCCTTGTCCATCACGGCAATACGGTCACAAAACATTGCGGCATGGTTCAGGTCGTGCAAGGCGGCCACGACCGTGAGCTTCTGGCGGCTGACAAGATCGAGCAGCCCGATCTGATGCCCAATATCGAGATGGTTGGTCGGTTCGTCCAGAAGCAGTATCTGTGGTTCCTGCGCCAAGGCGCGCGCTATATGCAGACGCTGCCGCTCTCCGCCAGAGAGCGTGTGCCAGTAGCGGTCTGCCAAATGCGCCATGTCGACATTGGCCAGCGCCTGGTCAACGATTGCATCATCTTCCGCCGACCACGGCGACAGCGCGCCGAGATAGGGCGTCCGCCCAAGCTCTACCGCCTGACGCGCCGTAATGCGCTCCGTCGTTCCTGCCTGTTGCTCGACCAGCGCCAGTTGCCGTGCAATCTCTCGACGGCTGAAACTGTCGATAGACGCTCCGCACAGGCTGACTTCGCCCACACGGCATCGACGAACACCGGAAAGCAAAGACAGAAAACTGGTCTTTCCCGAGCCGTTCGGGCCAATGATGCCGAGAAACTCGCCCTCCGTCACTTCCAGCGAAACATCATGCAAAATCTCGACATTGCCTGCCGACCAACCGACATTGCGTGCTGAGAGGATCATGACGAAGCCCTCCTTTGTCCAAGCAACAAGGCGAAGGCCGGCGCACCGAACAAAGCCGTGATGACACCGATCGGCAAAACCTGCCCCGGAATGATGATGCGCGACAGGATATCGGCGACGATCATGAAGATTGCTCCAATAAGTGCTGCCGCTGGCAACAACCTGCCATGACGGACCCCGACCACCATTCGCGCCGCATGGGGAATGACAAGCCCGATAAAGCCGACAGAGCCGACGATGGAAACCATCACCGCCGTCATCATGGCGCTGACACCGATCAGCACCCCATAAACGCGACGCACCGGTATGCCGAGCGAAGCGGCGGATTCCGTTCCGAAGGTGAAAGCATCAAGCGCACGCGCATGCCACAGGCAGATGGCAAGACCGATCAGGCAGGCTGGCAGAGCGAGCGTGACATCCGGCCACCGCACACCGGAAAGATTGCCCAGCAACCAGAACATGATGCCGCGTGCCTGCTCGGCATTTGCAGCCTTGGTGACGATGAACGAAGTTAAGGCATTAAAAAGCTGCGAACCGGCAATGCCTGCAAGGATGATCGCGCTGCTGCCGCGCCCCGCCCGCAGTGCCAGCAAGGACACGAGGCAGAAAGCAACGATGGCGCCAATGAACGCACCGAGCGATAGCGTCAGCACGCCAGCACCGATGCCAAGGATGGCAACGCTGACAGCCCCGGTCGAGGCGCCAGCGGAAATGCCCAGAATATAAGGATCAGCGAGCGAGTTTCGAAGCAGCGACTGCAGAATGACCCCGGATATTGCAAGCGACGCGCCGCAACATGCAGCGATGACCGCGCGGCTGAGGCGATAACTCCAGACGATCCCTTCATCGATGGGTTCGAGCGGATATCCGGCATTCCACACCCGGTTGGCCACGGTCTTCGCGACCACGTCGAGCGGTATTGCCGTTTCGCCTATTGCGGCTCCGAGCCAAAGGGCCAGAAGAAGCAAGACAAGCGAAAAGGCCAGAAAGAACACGCCGGAGCGTGCCCTTCCCTTCTGTTTGAAGCCTGTTGTCGCTACCCGCGCCGTCACTTGTTCAGGTCCGAGGCGGCAATGTCGGCGGCAAGCGTTTCGATGCCTTCGATCACGCGAAGCGACGTGCTCATCGATTGCGCATCCATGTCGAAGACATATTTGCCCTTAACCGAAGGCATCAGCTTCGTGACCGCATCGTTCTCCAGGAACTGGTGCTTGACGGCAATGTCATCTGCCGGATAGCGACGGCGATCCAGTTTTGCAGCAACGATCATGGAAGGGTTGGATTTTGCAATCGTTTCCCATCCGACCGTCGGCCATTCTTCTTCGCTATCGATCACATTCTTGATGCCGAGCGCCGAAAGAATATAGGCGGGCGCGCCGAACTTGCCCGCGACGTAAGGATCGGCGTCGACCTGCGTGCTGGAGAACCAGACGACGGCGGACAGCGTGCTACCAGCAGACCCAACCTTTTCGCGTGCCGCAGCTTCACGGGCTTTCAGGTCGGCAACGAGTTTCTCGCCACGGTCCTGCACATTGAAGATTTCTGCCAGTTCGGTGATTTCCTGATAGACGACATCCATCTTGAACGCCGCCGTGCGAATGCCGTCACCGCCGCCGGAATTGTCCTTGCCGACGCAATCGGATGGCGATGTATAAGCCGGGATGCCCAGTTCCTCGAACTGTTCAGGCTTGGCCACGATGCCCGTCGGACCGACATGCCATTGGAAATCCGCCGTCACGATATCCGGCTTCTGCGCCAGAACGCTTTCGAAGCTCGGATCGTTATCCGCGAGCCGCTTTACCTTGGCATTCACCTCTTCAAAGCCTTTGAGAACAGGCCCGAACCACACGGCCGTGCCGACAACCTTGTTGCCAAGCCCAAGACTATAAAGAATTTCTGTGCTGCTCTGGCCAACTGCAACAGCGCGGGCGGGTGCCTGTTTGAACATGACGTCGCGACCGCAATTCTTCAGCGTCAGCGGATATTGCGTTTCCGCTGCCTGTGCGGATACCCCGCCTGCGAGAAAAAATGCAGCCACGCAAAAGGCGGCGCGAAACGGCATCTTGCCGAGAATATTCATGAAAGTCCCCGAAATAATGAGAGAAAGACGCCCTGTCAGACGGCGGATAAAATCCGGCACAGAAAACGGACAGGCATATCCGGGGACATGTCGAAATCATGCGATGACGATGGAAGAATGCGTCCTACGACGCGGAAATCTGTCATAACCGGCTCCTGCTCCGGGCATCCCCGCCCGTGACAATGGACAACACTAGACGGCAGGTCTCCTGGCTCACGAATATCTGCTGTTCATCTGCCTTCCCGCGCTTCTCCGGCACAGTGGCATGACGCTTTGAACGTCACGAGGATGAACGGCAATCCGCTTACAGTTGCGGGGGCAGCCACGGTCTTGGCCCCTTTTCGGGTCGTCCTCACCGTGTTCCCTATTAATCCCCTTCGCTCTCGGTCGGGGAACCGTCGTTACACTATTACGTCGGCGTATCGTCGCCGTCAAGCGCATCTCGCCCGCTATTTCGGCATGCTATTTTCAAGCGATTCGAAAGCCAGTTCCTTAAATTGCGGCCAAACTATTGTCGCATGTGCTGGCCTATTGAATTTGTTTTCGCTAATCTCCATGTAGTTTGCTCCCGCTAGAGGAGCGGGACTTGGGGAGGTCCGCCGGAGGGCGGCACACATTCCATTTGGGAGGACATATGCGTAGATTTATTCTGGCCCTGACGTCGGTAGCGGCGTTGGCTATGGCAGGTTCTGCTTCAGCGGAAGACTACAAAGTGCTGGCGCCTGCCGCTCCTGGCGGCGGCTGGGACCAGACGGCGCGCACGATGCAGAGCGCGCTTCAGGACGAGAAGATTTCCGGCAGCGTGCAGGTCATCAACGTTCCGGGCGCAGGCGGCACCATCGGTCTCGCGCAGTTCGTGAACCAGAACAAGGGCGATCCAAGCCAGCTCATCGTTGGCGGCTATGTCATGGTCGGTGCTATCCTGACCAACAAGTCGCCGGTCACACTCGATGCCATCACACCGATCGCTCGTCTTACCGGCGAATATGAAGCCATCGTCGTACCCGCTGCTTCCGATATCCAGAACCTTGGCGATCTTGCAGCAAAGCTGAAAGCCGATCCGGGCTCTGTTTCCTGGGGCGGCGGCTCCGCTGGCGGCACCGATCACATCACCGCGGGCCTCTTTGCCAAGGCAGCAGGGGTCGACCCGACCAAGGTCAATTACATCGCCTTCTCCGGCGGCGGCGAAGCACTGGCGGCTATTCTCGGCAATCAGGTGACCGTCGGCATTTCCGGCTACGGCGAATTCGAACCCCAGATCAAGGCCGGTACGCTGCGTATCATCGGCATTTCGAGCGACGAGCGCGTGGAAGGCATCGACGCACCGACCTTCAAGGAAGGCGGCGTAGATGTTTCGATTCAGAACTGGCGCATGGTGGGTGCGGCTCCCGGCATCACTGCCGAACAGGAAGCTGCCATCAATGCCGATATCGAGAAAATGGTGAAGTCGGAATCCTGGCAGAAGGCCCTCAAGGATAAAGGCTGGGCGGACACCTATCTTGCCGGTCCGGCGTTCAAGGAGCAGCTTGCCAAGGACGTCGCCGCGACTGAGACCATCCTCAAGGAAATCGGCCTCGTCAAATGACAGGATCACAACCGCAGGAAAAGCGCCGCCCGGAAGGGGCGGCGCCAGATTTCGCCGCTCTTGTCATCGCACTCGTTCTTGCTGCCGTCGCCATTGCTATTGCCTGGTCAACGACCTACGGCAACGACGTGACGAGCTACTCACCGGTTGGTCCGAAAACCGTTCCCTATGTCGTCGCAGCCGGATTGTTCGGCCTTGCCGTCTGGACCGTGTTCGAGGCGCTTCGCGGCGACTTTCCCGAGCGTGAGCATCAGGAAATCGCCCCTATGGCATGGATCATCGGCGGTCTGGCCATCCAGATGCTAACGATGAAGACTGTCGGCTTTTCCCTGTCCACCGGCCTGCTTTTCGCAGCAACCGCGCGCGGCTTCGGCTATCGCAAATTCTGGATCAGCGTTCCCGTCGGCATCGTCTTCGCCTTCGTGATCTGGTTCATCTTTGCGCGCGGCCTGCAGCTATCGCTGCCGTCCGGCTGGCTCGAACAATTCGTTTAGAGACGGAGCGCTTTCATGGATACTGTCGCACTTCTCGCCAACGGACTTCTGGTGGCGCTTGAACCATCGAATCTTCTTTATGCGCTGATCGGCGTCACACTCGGCACAGCCGTTGGTGTTTTGCCCGGCATCGGCCCGGCACTCACCGTCGCGCTCCTTCTGCCCGTTACCTACAAGCTGGACCCATCCGGCTCGCTCATTATGTTCGCGGGCATCTATTACGGCGGCATGTATGGCGGCTCGACCACGTCGATTCTGCTGAATACGCCGGGAGAAAGCGCCTCCATCGTCACCGCACTGGAGGGTAACAAAATGGCCCGCGCCGGACGTGGCGGGCCGGCGCTTGCAACAGCAGCCATCGGCTCCTTCATTGCGGGCCTGATCGCAACGCTGGCACTTGCCTTCGTTGCGCCCTGGGTCGTGAAATTCGCCCTGTCCTTTGGACCGTCCGAATATTTTGCGCTTATGCTGCTGGCCTTCATGACGGTTTCGGCCGCATTCGGCGACTCCACGCTTCGCGGCCTGACATCCCTGTTCATCGGTCTGGCGCTTGGTCTCGTCGGCATCGATCAGTTGACCGGTCAGGCACGCCTTGTCATGGGAACGCCGAACCTGCTCGATGGCATCAATGTCACGACACTGGCGGTCGCGCTGTTCGCCATCGGCGAAACGCTGGCGGTCGTGTCGAAGAAGCTCAGACCGGAAGACGAAGTCATCGCCGTCAAGGGTTCCGTCTGGATGACGAAGAATGACTGGAAGCGCTCGTGGATGCCTTGGCTACGCGGCACCGCCATCGGTTTTCCTATCGGAGCCATGCCAGCAGGCGGCGCCGATGTGTCGAGCTTCCTTTCCTATTCGGCGGAACGGCAGTTCTCGAAACATCCCGAGGAATTCGGCAAAGGCGCCATCGAAGGCGTTGCGGGACCGGAGGCGGCCAACAATGCTTCCGCTGCCGGAACACTCGTGCCACTTCTGACGCTTGGCCTGCCAACCACGGCAACCGCAGCAATCATGCTCGCTGGCTTCCAGCAATTCGGCCTGCAGCCCGGCCCTCTCCTGTTCGTGACCAATGCCACGCTGGTCTGGGGTCTGGTTGCGAGCCTTCTCGTTGCCAATCTGATGCTGCTGGTTCTCAATCTGCCGCTGATCGGTTTGTGGGTGAAGATGCTCACCATTCCGCGTCATTGGCTCTATGCCGGCATTCTGGTTTTTGCCACGCTTGGAACAATCGGCGCGAATGCCTCCACCTCGATGCTCTTCGGCCTGCCGGTCTCCTTCGAGCTTGGCCTGCTGCTGGCATTTGGTGTGCTGGGCTATGTGCTGCGGCGCTTCTCATATCCTATCGCGCCGGTTGTCGTTGGCCTGATCCTCGGACCAATGGCCGAGAAAAGCTTGCGTCAGGCACTGCAGATCAGCCAGGGCAACCCGATGACTCTGGTGCATTCCTGGGTATCGATTGTGCTGATCGCACTGGCGATTGCCGCAGTCGTCGTCCCCATGATCATGCGCCAGCGCGGCAAGGGTGAATTGCTGAGCCAGATGGCGACGGATGAGGATTAAACAAAAAAAGCCCCGCAAAAGCGGGGCTTTTTTTTACTCAGATACACGTACGCTTACTTAACTGCTTAACCCTGAATACGACGGAACTGGTCTACGTCGATGCCAAGCGTCTCAAGGTCCTGGGCAGTTGGCCTCTGACCGGCGCGCACAGCAGCAGAAGCACGAACGGCACTGCCGAATTGCGCGAATGCACGACCGAAACGATTATTGAAGCGGGTAAACATTTTTCTCTCCATCACGGACACTTTGTTGGTCCGTGACCATCAAATGGGGATCGCTCCAACGACTTAGAAGATCGGCATTTGCATGCCAGCCATGCAGTTTCGGCATGCTCCTTTCAGCCCGTCTTGATTGCGATCAATGCCGTCCGCTCGTTGGCTTGCGAAGCTCATTTCAACCAAAGGAAGGAGCCACAGAATGTCGAATACCCCCCATACGCTTGGAGAAGAGTTTCCCGGCCAGCTCGACGCCATTCATGCACTGAAGGCGAAGGATGCGCATTTTGCGAGCATTCTGGAAGAGTATGATTCCATCAATGACCGCATTCACCGGGCCGAAACGAAGATTGCGCCCGTGAGCCAGGAAGAAGAAACAAACCTGCGCAAACAGCGTCTTGCCTTGAAGGATAACATCGCCGAAGCGCTTGCCGGAGCCTGATCAGTCAACGCAAGCAACATGATAGGCCCGGCAACAGCTCAGGAGGCTTTGTCCTCAACTTTGCTGTTGTCCGGACCGACAGAGTTTTCCATCTTTCCCACCACGATCAGAACGGTGACCGCGATAAACGTCGCCATGACTGCGATGTGCCAGAGGCCGAGACCGCTGGCGAGGCCGACAGACGCCGCAAGCCACATACCCGCGCCAGTCGTGATGCCGGTTATTTTTCCGCGTGCGAAGATGATAAAACCCGCCGCCAGAAAGGCGACGCCGCTTGTAATCGCTTCCACGAGCCGCGAAGGATCCATCCGGATATTCTGATCGTTGAATACCGGAACATTGACCAGTTCCAGCGAAACGATTGTGAAGGTAGCGGATGCAAGACAGACAAGCATATGGGTCTTCAACCCGGCCGGCCGCCTGCGCCATTCCCGCTCAAGGCCGATGATGGAACCGAGCAGCGTGGCCAGCAGCATCCGCGCCAGAACCACCGGCAAACTAATCACATTGTCATGCGTAAATTCAGCCCAGAATTGTTCCATGTCTCACAACGGGGTCCAATGGCTTTGGTTCCGTGAAAGACAGATGTGCCAGCGATAGCCACTCACATAAATATTAGATTATTATACAAGAATATTATTTGGTATACAAAAATAAACACCCTCTTTGTTAACAACAAATACAGAAAAACTATTGCGATAAGAACGAACACATTTATATTTCGGTTCGATTTTAATCTATTATATAAGTAATAAGTATGAAATGGTCCAGTCCGGTTGCAGTTTATATTTACGACACCTTTTACAGCATCTGCGATACGCGAGATGCTGAGCAATTCTTCCTGCGTCATTGGCCAAGATTCAGGCCGGAACATCGTGATGCGCTCATCATGGCCTGCCTGCTTAGCTGGGACGGACACGCGGAACTTGCGGCCAAAGCACGTCGGCAGTTTGTGGAGGCGGCCCAGGCGGCGGGCATATTGATATGTGCCGATGAGCGCGAGCGCGTGATCACAACGCCACCACTCATCGCGCCTGCTTATTTCGTAAAACCCTTAGCCAGTCATCGATATCAAATCACGAGAATGGATTATTGCGCCGATGCTGGCGGAACCGTTTCCGTCGTAGCGGGTGGCAAGGAATTCTCGCCATTCGGGGTATTGTCATCGGGGGAAATAACGGCACCGTAGATTTCGACCAGCACCCAAACGACCAGCGCCGCCGCGATACTGACCAGCAACACCACGAGAACGGGCTTGCCTTCGCGCCCCTGCCTTGCCTCAGTCGGGTTGACCTGTTTCATGGATCAAATCCTCCTGTTCGTTTCAGCGACATAAGAGTTGCCGCTATAAACCTAATGGAAGGACAGGCCATTGGTTCCAAACAAAGCGAACCACCCAGAGCGCGTTTCGACCTGATTGAATCAGATCGACGCGTCTCAACTGTTTGTTTTGACGCGCATCTTATCCGAAAACCGTTTCACACTTTTCGGGATGCGCTCCAGCGCTTTTCTTAAAACTCGCAACAGGTGTCTGGGGGGGCAATGGTACGGTCGGTTGGAGTTGAACCAACGACCTCAGGAGCCACAATCCTGCGCTCTAACCAACTGAGCTACGACCGCGTACCTTTGTGTCGGCTGCGTGATGCTCTGGCATCGCCGACAGGGGGTCACATACGGAGAATCGATCCATATTGCAAGTGATTATAGCTCTCTTTTTTGAGAAATTCCCAATTGCGGGATTTAACATCTAATCCTGCTTATAATGGTCACAGGCTGGTAACCATTACACACGACCGGCTGTGCACAACTCGAATATTGGTTCGAGCATGTAAAATTGCCTTTCCCGCATTAACTAATGAAACAGAAAATGCAGCCCATACCCAATGGCAATGTGGACCCGCGCCCATAAGAGGCTTATTAACAGGACGTTAACAAGTACTGCGGGCGGTCGAAAGAACAGGTAAGGACTGGTATGTCAGGATCATACCCCTTCATCGATATTGCCGCGCTGGATTCGATCCGCGAAGGCTTTGCAAAGGGTGATGCGCAGCTCGTGCTGACGCACGACCTGTCGGCAGTGCTTTGGGTCAATGGACCCGGCGCGAAGCTTTTCGGCTTCGATCGCGTGGAAGACATGATCGGCGGCAGTCTCGATTTGCCCATAGCCACACGCCGACAGATTGCTTCGTCCAACGCAGATACAGACGGTCCGGCCCGAACCGTTTCCGTTCGGCTCGGCGGCGGGTTGCGTTCCGATCTTACCCGTTTCAACGTTTCTCATATCACGCTTCCAGACGGAGTGTCCGGACTGCTGCTGACTGCCGACAGCAAGGACGCTAAGGCAGAAGCCATCATTTCCGGCCTCAGTGACGACAGCACGCATATTGCCCTGATCGATGCGAACAGCAGGGTGATCGCGGCAAGCCCGCGTTTCGCCGGACTCGATATTTCCTCCACCACGCTGGAAGACCTCGTTATCGAGGCTGCAGACGCAACCGACCGTATCGTCAAGCGTCGCATCCGTGCCGGAAAACACTCCGTACCGGGAGCGATTGCACGGCTGACCGACATACCGCCTATGCATCTTCTCTGCATCATCGGCGACGCCCCTGTCGCGACATTGCAAGCACCCGTCGTTCTGCAGGGGGAAGCCGAAGAGATACTGGAAGAGATGCTTCCAGAGCCTGTGGAGGCCCCGAAAGCCGAAGCGACTAAGGATGATACCTCTGCGGAGCAGCCGAAGCCCCGCGGCTTCGTATTCGACCAGGATGCACCGCCTGCCCGCTTCATCTGGAAAGTGGGACCGGACGGCGCATTCAGCGAAGTATCGCCAGACCTTGCCGCGACGATCGGGCCGAATGCGGCTGATGTCGTCGGACGGCGCTTTGCCGATGTTGCCAATGTCTTCGGTTTCGATCCGGATGGCAGCATTACAGCCCTGCTCGACAAGCGCGATACATGGTCGGGAAAACGGTTGATGTGGCCGGTCGAAGGTACGGATCTGCGCGTGCCGGTCGAGCTTGCCGCCCTGCCCGTCTATTCCCGCGACCGGAAGTTCATCGGTTTCCGTGGCTTTGGTGTGGTGCGCCCGGCAGAGGCCGAGAAAGACCCCGAAGAAATCGGACTTGTGCTTGCAGGCGGTATTCCGCAGGCGCGCAAGCCCGTCAGCGAGCCGGTTGAAACTGCCGTCTCCGCAGAAGACGACGACGTTCTGGCATTCACCGAAGAAGTTGCCAATGACGACAGCCCTGTCGCAACGCTTCCCAAGCCGCCGCTCGATATTACACCGACACCCGGACGCCGCGATTCCGACAAGGTCATCAGCCTGCTGAATGCCTGTGCGGAAGAGAAAGTCGCTGCGGATCAGGCCCGGATGCTGAAAGAGAGGGAACATGAAAAGCGTCCCGAAGGCGGGCTGACCAAGACCGAGCGCAACGCATTCCGCGAAATCGCCGACCGTCTGCGCAAGCAGGGGCTTGCCAACTCGCGCGCCGAAAGCGACGTGAATGCAATGCCGGAAGAAGTCGTTGCGGATCGCCCGCAGCCGGTCGAAAAGACTGACGTGAAAGCGTCGCTCATCGGTGCAGATGCCACCGAAAATACGTCATTCTCGATGCGAGAGACCACCCATGCGAATGAAACCGCCCTATTGGCCAATCTGCCGGTACCGGTCATTATTCATTCGGGTGACAACGTCCACTACGTCAATCAGGCCCTGCTCGACCTCACCGGCTATGAATCGCTCGACGATATTCGCGATGCGGGTGGCGTCGACGTGCTGTTCAACAGCGATAGCGACGATGGTGAATCACGACAGGGTATGGTGCTGCGCCGCGCCAATGGCAGCGAAGAACCTGTCGATGCGCACCTCAATGCCATTTCCTGGCGCGATGGCCGTGCACTTATGCTGAGCCTGATGCCGGTAGCGGCACCTGTTGAGACCATTGCCACACCGACCACAGCGCCAGTCGCGATAGACTCAGTCGCGATCAACGCGGACGACGAAAAGCAGGCGCTTGCGGATAATGTCGAGGAACTGAAGACCATTCTCGACACGGCGACGGACGGTGTTGTCCTTATCGACCCGGAAGGCCGCATCCGTTCTATGAACCATTCGGCCTCGGCCCTGTTCGGCTACGAACGCGACGAGACGGAAGGCAAGTTCTTCTCGATGCTGTTTGCCATCGAAAGCCAGCGTGCCGCGATGGACTATCTGCACGGCCTTTCGGGCAACGGAGTTTTAAGTGTCCTCAATGATGGGCGCGAAGTGATCGGTCGCGAAGCCAAGGGCGGGTTCATTCCGCTGTTCATGACCATCGGCAAGCTGCCGCATACGCGTGGGTTCTGCGCCGTTCTGCGTGACATCACGCAGTGGAAGCGCACCGAGGAAGAGCTGACCAATGCGCGCAAGGAAGCTGAACGCGCCTCGAGCCAGAAAACTGAGTTTCTGGCGCGCATCAGCCACGAAATCCGCACGCCGCTCAATGCGATCATCGGCTTTTCCGAGCTAATGGCCGACGAGAAATTCGGTCCCATTGGCAATGACCGCTACCGGGACTACCTGCGCGACATCAATCGTTCCGGCAATCACGTGCTGGCACTGGTCAACGATCTGCTCGATATTTCGAAGATCGAAGCCGGCGCTCTGGATATGAAATTCGAAGCAGTCTCGCTCAACGATGCCATTGCCGAAGCCATCGCGCTGATGCAGCCGCAGGCCAATCGCGAGCGCGTCATTATCCGCTCGAGCTTCCAGTCCAACCTGCCCGACATTGTTGCCGATACGCGTTCGATCAAGCAAGTGGCGCTGAACCTTCTGTCCAATGCCGTGCGCTTCACTGCGCCGGGCGGTCAGGTGATTGTTTCGACAAGCTACGAGATGAACGGCGACGTCGTGATGCGGGTGCGCGATACGGGCATCGGCATGACCAAATCCGAGGTTGAGCAAGCACTGAAGCCGTTCCGCCAGATCAACGCGCTGGAACGTCGCAAGGCTGAAAGCGCGAAGGATTGGCGCAGCGAAGGCACCGGACTGGGTTTACCTCTGACAAAAGCCATGGTGGAAGCCAATCGTGCGCAATTCGCCATCGATTCCACTCCGGGGCACGGAACGGTGGTTGAGATCGCCTTTCCGCCAACACGCGTTCTGGCTGACTGATCTGCATCGTCAATAATCAAGAAACCTCCCGTCGCGGGAGGTTTTTTTATGGCCTCGCGTGAGCAAAAAAAAGCGCCGGACGAACCGACGCTATCAGAATCTCAGAGACAAAGGACACAAAAGCAATCCGCAACGGAGCACCGGAAACGGCGGCTCGATCATCACTCAGTGTTGCATTTGTTATCGCGTAAAGCCGGTTAACGACGCCTTAAATTCTTCGTTCAGAATTTACACATTGGTAGCGACTGTAAAATCAGGGTTAATTTCCGTGCAGCAATTGATTAACCATAGGATAGAAGCAGCACTGGTGATTTGATTCCGTCTTCTGCCACCGCAGATGACGGGTCATGCATCCGGCGTCTTTGCTTTGGACCATTGCTGGTTTAAAGCTTGGTAGAACTCACTGATTGGATGGTTGATGCGCTGGCCCCGATTTATGCGCCTCATAATTGCGCTCGTCATTCTATGCGCCGCGGCTGCAGCAACCTTGCTGGCTGTGGTGCCTTTTATCGTCTCTACCGATGCCATCCGTATCCGCGTTGCGCAGGAAATCAGTGCCTGGACAGGCTACAGCGTTGAACTGCGGCAAGCCCCTCGTCTGAAAGTGTTCCCTGTTCTGCGCGCATCCTTGAATGGTGTAACGCTTAGCAAACTCACCGATCAAGGTCAGAAACCGCTCATGAGCGCGGACCGCATCGATGTGGAACTATCGCCGCTCGATGCCATTATGGGGCACATCTCGTTCTCCGAAACGCAGATTGTCCGTCCGCATATAAACCTCGACGGACCCGTTTCAAATTTCTCACAGCTTCTCGACGCTGTCGCCAATTCCAATGGGCGTCTCGGCACCGCCATCCGCGCGCAGCGTGCATTGCAGCAAAGCGGTTCCGGCGATAATGCGCTGGCAGCACAGCAAGCCTCGCAACCCTTCGGCCGCGTCGTGGTTCGCGACGGGACGATTGCGTTCAACCGTCCGGGCAGCGAGCCGGAAATCACCAGCGACGAGCAGATCACCGATGTCAACGCGACGCTGGAATGGCCGCGCACGTCGAGCGCCGCGACGCTGAAAGGCAACGCCAAATGGCGCAACGAGACTTCCCAATTCAGCCTGACCGCCGCGCAAGCTCTGCCGCTTCTGGCAGGCGGCACATCGGATGTGACTGCAAGCCTGACCGCCAACCCGTTAAGCCTCACATTTCAGGGCAAGGCGAATATTTCCAAGGACCGCTTTTTCGAAGGTGATTTGACGGCCAAAACCCCATCGCTGAGCGGCGCGGTACGTTGGCTCAGTCTCCCGCCAATTGCGGGCAGCGCCGAAATCGGTGCGTTTTCGCTGGAATCCACCATCACAGCAACGCCGAAACGGCTGAAGTTCGCGGATGTGGAAATGACCGCCAGTGACAGCCCTGCCAAGGGCGTGATCGAGATCGGCCTCGAACAGGATCAGCCTGCGGTAACAGGCACGCTGGCTTTCGACAAGCTTGATCTTGGCCGCCTGTTTTCAGCCTTCATTCCGTTACCGGATAGCGGTGCACGTTCGCCGAACGAGCGCAACAATCCCGACCGCGATGTCGTCGACACGAGCTTCATAGACCGCGCGGAAGTGGATCTGCGGCTTTCGGCACAGAATGCCACAGCAGGCCCCGTGAATATGACGGGTGTGGCCGCTGCGGTGCAGATACGGGGTGGTCGCGCCATCTTCGATATCGGCGACGCCAAGGCCTTCAACGGCATCATGCAAGCCAATGTGCAGATCGTGCGCGACCTGAAAAGCGCCAGTGGCGAATTGCGCTTCAACGCCTCGGATATCGACAGTTCGCAGTTCTTCACAGCACTTGGCTTCGACAAACCTTTCATAAGCGGCAAGGGCAATGTCTCTCTGTTCATGAAAGGTCCGGCCAATCGCTGGTCCGGCCTTTTGACCAATGCGCAAGGTAATGTTTCCATCCAGCTCAACAATGGTCAGATGCAGGGCTTTGCCGTGCAGGATTTTCTCACCAAGGCGCAAAGCCAGCGCTTTTTCGCTCTCGAGCGGAAGGAAAATGTCGCGCTGGCATTCAATCGTCTGGATGTGAAGGCCAACCTGTCCGATGGCGTTGCGACGCTGGAAAATGCCCGCCTTGATACGTCCGACGGCACGCTGACACTTGCAGGCATCGTGCCTTTCGTGGATCGCAGTCTGGCGCTGAGCGGCGAAGTCGTCTTTCCCAGCAGCCAGCCGCAACAACCGCAGGAAAGCGGCACCGATGGCCAGGCCAGCCAGCCGCCTGCTGAAACCCCGCCTGCCAAGCCACCGCTCAATTTCTTCGTCGGCGGCTCGTGGGACCGGCCATTTATTTCTCCGTCTTCAATGGGAACGGGGCAGTAATCAAAGCGGCCTGCCGGTCAGAACGCCTCGGCCCTCCTGAGAGCGCGTTTCGGTCTGAATGAATCAGATCGGCGCTCTAAATTCTTCTATTTGAAGCATAATCTTGATCGTCCTCGTTTCACACCGGTCGGATTATGCTCTGGCGCAAAAACCACCTCCCTTTACGCCTTTCGGTGATGTGAGCCAGCCGAAGACCCGAATTGACCGACTGGCCTGTGCCCCCGAAAATCAGCGTCTTTCATAGGAGCATTTCCAGCAAAAATGCGGTGCGGTTTTGCGTCGGACAATGCGTAGACCAAGTTGATTGTGCGGGGGGCGCGGTTGTGCCGACACATACCCAGCCAGAACGTTATCCCGAACTCGATGCGCTGCGCGGACTGGCGGCGACTGTTGTTTTGCTGCGGCACTTTGTGAATATCTGGCCCTATGATGCCATGGGGCCCTATTTTTTCATTCTGCTGCGATCGCCACTCCGTTTCTTTTTTGCTGCGCATGAAGCAGTCCTGCTGTTTTTCCTGTTGAGCGGCTTCGTTCTGACGCTGCCATTCATGCGCCGCGCGCCATCCTATCCAGCCTATCTTGTTCGGCGCACCTGCCGGATATACTTGCCTTATCTCGTCGCACTCTCGCTCGCGCTTGCTGGCGCCCTGTTTCTGAACGGGCCTATCCAGCAGCTCAGCAACTGGTTCAATCTCACATGGACCATACCGGTGACGCCACAGATGATCGCACAGCATGTGCTGTTCATCGGCTCTTATCCCAATGGTGAAGTGAATACGGCATTCTGGTCTCTCGTTTATGAGATGCGGATATCGATCATATTTCCGCTGCTCTTCGTCATCACCGTGACATTGCGGCCCTCGGCTGCGATTGCTGTGGCTTTCGGGCTTTCCGTTCTCGCCAACGCCTTCCGCTCCGATCCCTACACTGGCGGCTGGTGGATAACCGTGCATTTTGCAAGCTTCTTCCTGCTCGGCAGTCTCATGGCGCAGAACCTGTCAGCCATACAGAGCTTCTACGGGCGACTATCCAACCGAAGGACTGTCGCAATCAATAGCCTGGCTCTCCTGCTGGTTACATATGGAGCCGGGCCGCCCATGCTGAAGAACTGGTTCGGAGATCTCACAGACTGGGCCACGATGGCGGGGCTTGTCTGGATCATCGTGCTTGCAACTTCAAGCGATACCTTACGCCGCTTCTTGCTGCGGCCCTTGCCACAGTTTCTCGGGCGCATTTCCTATAGTCTCTATCTGGTTCATGCCACCGTGCTCTTCGCACTGGTGCATGTATTTTACGGGCATGTCGCTCTGATAGCACTGCTACCCGCCTACATTATCCTGAGCATCGGCCTTGCAACGCTGATGCATCGCTATGTCGAAGTGCCGACCATGGCACAGGGCAAGCTTCTCGCCGCACGGTTTGCCTACTGACCGGATAAGGCCAACAGGCAAATACTCCCGTTTTATCCCATACGGAATGCCGCCTGCTCATCGCGGCGACGCTGCACTTCGCGGCGCTTGTTGACAATCGAGGCGATGATGACGCCGATCGTCACCAGCGCGATCAGGATGGTGCAGATCGCATTGATTTCCGGCGTCACGCCAAGGCGCACCTGGCTGTAGATCTTCATCGGCAGCGTGGTTGCGCCCGGACCGGAGGTAAAGCTCGCAATCACCAGATCGTCGAGTGACAGAGTGAATGCAAGCATCCAGCCCGAAACCACTGCGGGCAGGATGACCGGCAGCGTTACCTTCATGAACGTCGTGACCGGCGGCGCGCCAAGATCCATCGCCGCTTCCTCCAACGAGCGGTCAAAGCTCACCAGACGCGACTGCACCACGACTGCCACGAAACACATCGAAAAGGTGATGTGGGCCAGCGTCACCGTCCAGAAGCCGCGGTCGAAATTCATCGCCACGAAGAGTAGAAGCAGCGACAGGCCGGTGATGACATCCGGCATGACAAGCGGCGCGTAGACCATGCCCGAAAACAGGATGCGTCCGCGAAAGCGCGTATAGCGTGTGAGCGCCAATGCGGCGAGCGTGCCCAGAACAGTTGCAATCGTTGCAGACAGAAGGCCGACGCGGATCGTTACCCACGCCGCATCCATCAGAGCTTGGTTGCGGAACAGTTCGACATACCACTTGGTCGAAAACCCTGCCCAGACCGTGACCAGCCGGGATTCGTTGAACGAGTAGATGACCAGCAGGACGATGGGCAGATAAAGGAAGGCAAAGCCCAGAGCCACCGATGCAATGTTAAAGCGGGACCAGTTGTTCTGCATCCTATTTCCCCTTTTCCTGCTGACGCGCCTGCACCTGCTGGAAGATCACGATCGGCACGATCAGCAGGATCAGGAGCACCACGGCCACGGCCGACGAGACCGGCCAGTCGCGATTGGAGAAGAACTCGCTCCAGATCGTCTTGCCGATCATCAGGGTTTGCGACCCGCCGAGGAGGTCCGGAATGACGAACTCACCCACGGCCGGAATGAACACGAGGAAGCTACCAGCCAGCACCCCGGCCAGCGACAACGGGAATGTGATCTTCCAGAAAGCGGCGAACGGCGTGCAACCCAGATCCTGCGCCGCTTCAATGAGCGAATAATCCATCTTTTCCAGCGACGAATAAATCGGCAGCACCATGAACGGCAGATAGGAATAGACGATACCGATGAAGATGGCTGTATCGGTATTGAGAATAGTAAGCGGCGTATCGATGATGTTGAGCCACATCAGAAACTGGTTCAGCAGGCCTTCCGGCTTCAGGATGCCGATCCACGCATAGACGCGGATCAGAAACGACGTCCAGAACGGCAGGATCACCAGCATCAGCAATGTCGGGCGGATCGTCGTTGGCGCACGCGCTATGCCATAGGCCATCGGATAGGCCACGAGTAGCGTCAGGACGGTGGAGATAGCCGCAATGCGGACACTCGACAGATAGGCCTTGTAATAAAGGGGATCGTCAAGCAGCCACAAATAGTTGTCGAAGGAGAGCTGTTTGATTTTCTCCCAAGTCGCAGCAAACCCCTGCGCCAGATCGAAAGTCGGCATATAGGCCGGGATCGCCATCGCAACTTCCGACAGGGAAATCTTGAAGACGATGAAGAACGGGACCAGAAAGAATACCAGCAGCCAGAGATAAGGCACTGCGATGACGAGACGGCTGGCAATGGAAGCGACGAGCTTCTGCATGGTGGCCTCCTCAGGCGGTCAGCACCAGACCGGCATCGGTATCGAAAGAAACCCAGACGCGCTCGTCATAGGTCAGCGGATTTTCGGTTCTGCGCACGGCATTGAGGCTTGCGGCCTTGATCGTGCGGCCATTGTCGAGCCGCACGTGGAACACCGTCATATCGCCGAAATAGGCAATATCCCAAAGTTCGCCTTCTACCGCATTGACCGATGCATCGTCCGGCTTTTCGCGTGTGATCCGCGTCTTTTCAGGACGCACCGCATACCAGACCTTCTGGCCCGGATTGAGTTCCTCTCGGGTTTCGGTCTGAATGTGAAAACCGAATTTTTCGGTCGCGATTTCCGCCTCGCCATTCGCGGCCTTCACCACCTCGCCTTCGATGATATTCACATTGCCGATAAAGTCGGCCACGAATTTGGAGCCCGGCGCCTCATAGACTTCCGCCGGCGTCGCCACCTGCTTGATACGGCCCTTGTCCATCACCGCAATGCGGTCGGACATGGTCATGGCTTCTTCCTGATCGTGAGTCACGACCATGAAGGTCATACCGAGCTTGACCTGCAAATCCATCAATTCGAACTGGGTTTCCTCGCGCAGCTTCTTGTCGAGCGCGCCAAGAGGTTCGTCCAGCAGCAGCACCTTCGGGCGCTTGGCAACGGACCGGGCAAGCGCCACACGCTGACGCTGGCCGCCGGAAAGCTGATGCGGCTTGCGCTTGCCATATTGCTCCAGCTTCACGAGCTTCAGCATTTCGGCGACGCGCGCATCGATTTCCGATTTCGCCATGCCGTCCTGCTTGAGGCCGAAAGCGATATTATTCTCGACCGTCATATGCGGAAACAGCGCATAGGATTGGAACATCATGTTGACGGGGCGCTTATAGGGCGGAATGCCGCGCATATCCTGACCGTCGAGCGTGATGCGGCCGGATGTAGGCTCCTCAAAGCCTGCCAGCATGCGCATCAGCGTGGTCTTGCCACAGCCCGAAGCGCCAAGCAGCGCGAAGAATTCGCGATTGAAAACATTCAGCGACAGATCATCGACGGCGGTAAAATCGCCGAATATTTTCGTCACATTCTCAAAAGAAATAAAGGGCTTGGCCGCCGGATCGTTCCAGGGCGCAAATTTGCGGCGAAAGCTGCCAAAAGATTCCATTCCGTTCCCCTATAAACTAACCGGAACCTGATCCCGCGGGCAAAACCCACTTGTTACAAGACGCAGAGCGGCCCTCCGTCTGCACAGTGGGCCGCTCTTCACGATGTCGGGCGGGACATATCGGTCCCATATTATGTTGGCTCTTACTGGCCGGTGACGATCTTGGTCCAGGCGCGGGTCACCACGCGCTGGGTCTTGGTGTCGTAAGGCGTCGGCACGAACAGCTTCTTCATGACGTCTTCAGTCGGGTAGATTTCCGGATCGTCAAGAATTTCCTTGTCGATGAACTCCTGCGACGCCTTGTTGCCATTGGCATAGAACACATAGTTCGAAGCCTTGGCAGCCACTTCCGGGCGCATCATATAGTTCATGAATTCAAGCGCTTCCGGCACGTGCTTGGCGTCTGCCGGGATCGCCATCTGGTCGAACCAGATCAGCGCGCCTTCCTTCGGGATCGAATAGCCGATCTCGACGCCCTGCTTCGCCTTCTCGGCGCGATCACGTGCCTGGAAAATGTCACCCGAATAGCCGATCGCCATGCAGATATCGCCATTGGCCAGCGCGTTGATATATTCCGACGAGTGGAACTTGCGGATATTCGGGCGGATCTTGAGATAAAGATCCTGAGCCTTCTGCAAATCGTCCGGTGACGGCGAATTCGGATCAAGGCCGAGATAGTTCAAGGCCGGACGCAGCATTTCGCTGGCAGAATCGAGCAGATAAATGCCGCAATCTTTCAGCTTGGCCGATTGTTCCGGGTCGAAAAGCACAGCCCAGGAATCTATGGTATCGGTGCCGAGCGCTTCCTTGATCTTGGCCTTATTGTAGCCGATGCCGGTGGTGCCCCACATGTAATTGACGGAATATTCGTTGCCCGGATCGTAGGTTGCAACACGGGTCGAAATTTCATCCCACATGTTCTTGAGGTTCGGCAGCTTGTCCTTGTCGAGTTTCAGGAACACGCCTGCTGGAATCTGACGGCCAAGGAACTCCCCCGATGGCACGACCAGATCGTAGCCGCTGCCACCGGCTAGAAGCTTGGTTTCCAGAATTTCGTTGGAGTCGTAAACGTCGTAGACGACCTTGATCCCGGTTTCCTTGGTGAAATCCTTGAGAATGGAGTCGTCGATATAATCCGACCAGTTATAGATATTGACCACCCGCTCCTGCGCACTCGCGGAAAAAGTGGCAGCCGCTACAAAACCCGTCACGACGGTCGTTGCCAGAAGGAAGGATTTGATCCCCATCATTTGCTCCAATCTGCACAATAAATTCCGGTGCAGGTTCAAGGTGGATATACTGTTTCTTTATTGCACCTTTTTAGATTGCACAGCATTCGTCAACAGGCTCGTGACAGGACGAACATAAAAATTGCATCTTGGAGGTTTCCCGAGGGGCGTTGCGATTTTGGTTATGCTGGGTCGAAATATCAGCTCACTATTGAAAGTCGAAGGCAGACAACCCCGCCACCATCTCGTCCAGACCGAGCGGGCGTGTCAGCGGTGGCTCGGCACGGGTGATACAGCCCTGTCTTTCGCAAAGACGACAAGCCGGGCCAATCTCGGTATTGCCAGCCTTTGAAAGTGACACGCCATAGACCGTGTCGGCACCCGCTTCCAGCACGCAACCAAGCAATAGCGCCGTCCGGCGCGGGCGCTCACTGAATGCGCCCTGCGGTCCTTCCAGAGTGCGTGCGATGGTCAAAAATGCAGAACCGTCCGGTAGTTCCACCGGTTCGACCAGCACCTGGCCCGCCTGTGCAAAAGCGGCATAGACCGGCAATTTCGGGCATTGCCCGCAGAAGCGGACCGGAAAACCTTCCGCACCTGCAACACGCAGGCGATTGCCGGCATGGTCGATTTCCATCACGAAGAAGGGCAGTGCACTTGCCCCCTGCCGCTGCAAGGTGGTGAGGCGGTTCGCCGCCTGCTGGAATGAAACGCCGAAGCGCGTGCGGAGCACGTCGACATCATAACGGGCCCGGACAGCGGCATCACGAAACTGGCGATAAGGCATCATCAAAGCTTGCGCCGCATAGCGCGCCAGTTCGAACCGCGCGATGCGCTTCGCCTCACCCGATGACAGTTTCAAGCCCTCCGTCTCTGCGCCGATCACCACCTGCATGCGGATCAGCGCCGCTTCCATCGAGATTTCCTGCAACTGATCGAAGGGCGACAGGCGCTCAGAAATGAAAAGCCGCTGAGAATGCCGGTCATAACGCCTGCGCCAGTTGGGCATGGTGGCGACCGGCAGCGTGCGAACCGTGATGCCATGTTCCCGACGCAACCAGTCCTTCAGAGCTGCCGACACGTCACCATCCGGCTTCAACAAGGCGAAAAAACTTTCAGCCTCTTCCTCGATGCGAGGATAGTGATTGGGCCGCCGCGCCATCACATCGCGCACCTCATCCAGCGGCAGACGCGTCGCCGAAAGCTCCGCCCCGCTTCCCTCGTGCGACAGCAATTGCGACAGATCGGACAGGCGCTGCTGCTGCTCGCGATAGGCACGATAGAGCTTCATGATCCCGACGGCAGCATTGGGAGCAGCCTCGCCGATTTCGACCAACTCCTGATCGCCCGGCAATTCGCCGGTCAGGAGCGGATCGGAGAAGACTTCCTTCAGGCCCGTGATCGTGGAGCCGCTTTCGGCCTGAAGGCTGTCGAGGTCGAGTTTGTAAACGCTGGCGAGCTTCAGCAGAAGCTGCACCGTCAGCGGTCGTTGATTGCGCTCGATCAGGTTCAGGTAAGACGGTGAAATGCCAAGCGCCTCGGCCATGGCGGTCTGCGTCAGGGATCGCTCGTTGCGGATGCGCCTGATGCGTGGACCGGCAAATATCTTGCGTTCGCTCAACTCCGTCCTCCCAAACCCATGACGGTGAATTTTACAACTCATGACAAAATAGCGTCAAAGTTTGATTTTGACAATCTTTACAAATTTACATAGCCCCTCAGTCAAAAAACCGACAGCATTACCTCATTTATCAGACGTATTTTCCGGTTTTTCTGGCGCTTCACTCATCGCAATTGTAAATCTGGTCACAGAAAGAGCGCAGACAAATTGCTCTTCCCGAACCAGTTCAAAGTATGAGGAGACACCGAAATGACAGATTTTTACAGCCTTATTCCTTCGGCACCCAAAGGTCGTTTCGACGGCATCCAGCGTGCACATACGGCCGAAGATGTAAAAAGGCTGCGCGGTTCGGTGGAGATCAAGTACTCGCTGGCCGAGATGGGCGCAAACCGTCTGTGGAAACTCATTCACGAAGAAGATTTCGTCAATGCGCTCGGCGCGCTCTCCGGCAATCAGGCCATGCAGATGGTTCGCGCCGGACTGAAAGCGATCTACCTCTCCGGCTGGCAGGTTGCAGCAGATGCGAACACGGCATCGGCCATGTATCCGGATCAGTCGCTTTATCCGGCCAATGCCGCCCCGGAACTCGCCAAGCGCATCAACAAGACGTTGCAGCGTGCCGACCAGATCGAAACCGCCGAAGGCAAGGGGCTTTCCGTCGACACCTGGTTTGCGCCAATTGTTGCCGACGCAGAAGCAGGTTTCGGCGGTCCGCTGAACGCTTTCGAGATCATGAAAGCCTTCATCGAGGCAGGCGCAGCCGGCGTGCACTATGAAGACCAGCTCGCTTCGGAAAAGAAGTGCGGCCACCTCGGCGGCAAGGTTCTGATCCCGACGGCAGCGCATATCCGCAACCTCAATGCGGCACGCCTGGCAGCAGACGTGATGGGAACGGCCACGCTGGTCATCGCCCGCACGGATGCGGAAGCTGCCAAGCTTCTGACCTCGGACATCGACGAGCGCGACCAGCCCTTTGTCGATTACGATGCGGGCCGCACGGCGGAAGGCTTCTATCAGGTGAAGAACGGCATCGAGCCATGTATCGCCCGTGCGATTGCCTATGCGCCCTATTGCGATCTGATCTGGATGGAAACATCCAAGCCCGATCTCGAACAGGCTCGCCGCTTCGCGGAAGCCGTGCACAAGGCGCATCCGGGCAAGAAGCTCGCTTACAACTGCTCGCCGTCGTTCAACTGGAAGAAGAACCTCGACGATGCCACGATTGCCAAGTTCCAGCGTGAGCTGGGCGCGATGGGCTACAAGTTCCAGTTCATCACGCTGGCCGGTTTCCACCAGCTCAACTTCGGCATGTTCGAACTGGCGCGCGGTTACAAGGATCGGCAGATGGCAGCCTATTCCGAACTGCAACAGGCGGAATTTGCAGCCGAAGCCAATGGCTACACCGCGACCAAGCACCAGCGCGAAGTCGGCACCGGCTATTTCGATGCCGTGTCGCTCGCAATCACCGGCGGTCAGTCTTCGACCACCGCCATGAAGGAATCGACTGAAACAGCACAGTTCAGACCGGCTGCTGAATAACAGCCCGGCGACAAACAGGAGGAACAGTTCCATGAATTCGCCAGCACGCGTCAAGGAAAGAGCAGAAGAACAATCGTCAAGCATGACCACGGATCAGCAGACCGTTATCCGCATGCTCGCCAACGATCTGCATCGCCTCAACTACACCGTCATGAAGGCGGTCGAGGCAGGCGTCTCCGTGGAACTGGTCCGCTCCGCCCGGCATCATGGTGGAGACGGCAACTGGGGCGATCTGTTGATCCCCGTTATCGTCACCCACGACAAATGACGACGATCTTGACCACCGTCGTCGCTACCATGTTCATGCACATTGCTTTTGGCAGCGACAGAATGTCCGAACTGGCAGTTGCCCGTAAAATTCGATGAAACGGGGTTGATCTGCCACTCGCTTTATGGTCGGATTTCCTCAACTGACCTCCCCCGGCTGGCCCTGCCAGTCGGGGCTTTTTTTTACATCAGAAGATAATCGACCGGCTGCGGAAGGGCGGGCAGGTTTTCCTCACCCAATGCTTCCCGCAGATTGATTTCGATTGTGTCGGCGATGGCCCCGATGGGCAAATCGTTCGGCAGTGTCCCGAATGGTTCTTCCAGCTCATCGCCCAGCGCATCCAGTCCAAAGAAGGTATAAGCCACCAGCGTCGTCGCAAATGGCGTCCCCCAACCGAGCATATCGGCAAAGCCGAACGGTATGAAGAAACAGAACAGATAGGCCGTGCGGTGCAGAAGCAGCGTATAGCCAAATGGAACCGGCGTGAACCGCAACCGCTCGCATGCCGCCTGAACCTCTGCCAATGCAGAGACTGAACCATCAAGCGTTTGAAAATCAATAGGATGCAGCCCATCCTTCACCCGCATATCCGCAAGCACGGCACCGAGCTGGCGCAAGATAAAATCGGGCTTGTTGCGGCTTTCCGCCAATGCCTTCCGCTCTTCTGCTGACAGCCATTTGTCGTATTTGCTTGGGCCGCTGGTTTCCTCTGGCCGAAGATGGCTGACCATGGCCTGCGAAAATGCGATCGCATAATCGAGCAGCTTTTTCCGGCTGCCTTCAAGCTCCGGCGTGTTTTCCAGCAGCAGCGTCTGCCGCGCCAGGCTGCGCGTCGTATAGACGAGCTTTCCCCAGATTTTGCGCGCTTCCCACCAGCGGTCATAACAGGCGTTGTTGCGAAAACCGAGGAAGATCGAAAGCGCAATGCCGAGCAGCGCCAGGGCCGTGCCGTTGTTGACGGCGGGCACCCAGCCGGGAAAGGCGCGATGCGCCCACACGACCAATAGCGACAGAAGAAAGACCGCAAAGATCTGCGGCAGGATGCGCAGGATGATGGAGCCCTTCAGAATGAAGAAGAGTTTCCACAGAGGCGGGCGCGGGCGAACGATCATCTCAACTCAGTCCGGAAAAATGGATGGCAGCAGCCCTATACACCTTTCTTTCGTTCAAACGCCATCCCGAACAATCTTGATCGAAAATTCACTCAATGCTGGCAAAACCTTGCTTCGTGCATTGGCACGAAAACCTGGGAGGATGATTATGCTTTCCGGGATCGTCTACGAAAACATCCCCTTGCGGGGGCAAGGAACACAGGAATTTTCATGTCTGTTCAGTCTCTCATCGACAGTATCGCCACAAAGATCAACATCGATCCGCAGCTTGCCGAAAAGCTCGCCGGTTCGGTGTTTTCCGTGCTGCAACACAGCGCGCCTGAAATCGGCAACAAGATTTTCGCACTGCTGCCGGATGCGCAGCAACTGGCAAACGCCCACGACGTGCTTGCCTCGAGCACCGGTGGCATCATGGGTGCGCTTTCGGGCCTGATGGACAATGTGGCGGGCGAAAAGATGAGCGCACTTTTGAAAGCTGCCGCTACGCTTCGTTCCAGCGGCCTCTCGAGCGACCAGATCACCGAAGCAGGCGGACAGGTGATCAATTATGTGCGCGATCATGACCCGCAACTGGTTGACCAACTGGTTACGAACGTGCCCGCTCTCAAGGGCCATTTCGGCCTCTGATACCAGGGCGCTGAGATGCTAACGCATCACGCCCTGAAAATGCTCAATCGCCGCACAGGCTTAACCAAAACTCGATGAGTCAAACTCATCGAGTTTTGGTGTGACGCATCAAATTTCTTTTGTGTGCGCTTTCTGCGATAGCGCACACAAAAGCTTGCCGGACCCATTTGTCATTGCCGACTGTCGCAGCTATCATGCCACTATCGAAATCATTCTCTGGTGATGGATGTCTGCTGATACGACGGAAAAGAAGGTTACGCGCGCCCCGCGTCGCCGTACGCCTGCTTATGTCAAATCTCTTCGCGGTGTGAAGAACTGGAAGCAGGCAACCGAATGGCTTGCCTGGCGCGATATCGAAGACATCGAATGCATCACCCCCGATCAGGCGGGGGTTGCCCGCGGCAAGATGATGCCGTCGAAGAAGTTCACCTCCAATACGTCGCTGGCATTGCCTTCCGCCGTCTTCATGACGACGATTTCCGGCGATTATCCGGAAGACGGTTACGGCTTCCATTACCCCGAAGATGACGGCGACCTGAAGCTGGTGCCGGACCTATCGACCCTTTCGGTCGTGCCATGGGAGTCCGATCCGACCGCACAGGTTATCTGCGATCTCGCCTATCAGGACGGACGTGGGGTGGAATTCACCCCGCGCAATGTGCTGCGCAACGTCGTTGCCGCCTATAACAAACGCGGTCTGAAGCCGGTTGTGGCACCGGAAATCGAGTTCTATCTGGTCCGCAAGAACCCCGACCCGGATTATCCTCTGACCCCGCCCGTCGGACGCTCGGGCCGTGCCATTGGCGGCGGACAGGGCTATTCGATTGCGGGCGTCAATGAGTTCGACGAACTGATCGACGATATCTATCATTTCTCCGAGGGCCAGGGGCTGGAGATCGACACGCTGATCCACGAAGAAGGTGCCGGTCAGCTTGAGATCAACCTGCGCCACGGCGATCCGGTGGAACTGGCTGACCAGGTTTTTCTGTTCAAGCGCACGATCCGCGAGGCGGCGCTCAAGCACGACATGTATGCCACATTCATGGCCAAGCCCATTCAGGGCCAGCCCGGATCGGCAATGCATATCCACCAGTCCATCGTGGACAAAAAGACCGGACGCAACATTTTCACCAATGAGGATGGCAGCGAAAGCGAAGCTTTCCGCCACTTTATCGGCGGCATGCAGCGTCACGTGCCGAATGCGCTTGTCATGTTCGCGCCTTACGTGAACTCCTACCGCCGTTTGACGCCGGATGCTTCCGCACCCGTCAACGTCAAATGGGGCTACGACAACCGCACCACCGCTTTCCGCGTGCCGCGCTCCGACCCCAATGGGCGCCGCGTGGAAAACCGCATCCCCTCCTCCGACGCCAACCCCTATCTCGCTCTGGCGGCTTCGCTTGCCTGCGGACTGATCGGCCTTGTAAACAAGATCGAACCCGAACAGCCTGCAACCACGAGCGTCAACACCAAGGAAGTCGAGCTGCCCCGCGGCCTGATCGACGCGGTGGAACTGTTCGAAGAGGACGCAGAGCTGCGCAACCTGTTCGGCAACTCCTTCGTCACGACCTACGCCGCCATCAAGCGCGCCGAGTTCGAAACCTTCATGGAAGTCATCAGCCCGTGGGAACGCGAGTTTTTGCTGCTCAATGTGTAAGGGAGTAAGGGAGTAAGGGAGTAAGGGAGTAAGGGAGTAAGGGAGTAAGGGAGTAAGCAGATATGCGGGGGCGTGGCTGTGGCAATCAATTCTTATCGCGATATATTTGTGTGGCAACAAGCAATGGAGCTCGTGACTGCTATATATAAATTGACAGAAACCTGGCCAAAAGAAGAGATTTATGGCCTCACCAGCCAGGTTAGGCGCGCTGCTGTTTCTGTCCCAGTCAATATTGCTGAAGGTTATGGTCGCGATACTCGCGGTGCTTATCAGCAATTTCTCCGTATCGCCCAAGGCTCCTTGAAAGAAATGGAAACCCACTTGCTCATCGCCGAAAGGTTGGGTTTCATCAGAAGCGACAAAACGGAACCCATAATGGCTATGAGTGCGAGTGTTGGAAAACTGCTACGGCTTCTTATTCGCAAACTATCGGAAACCTGACCTATTCCCTTATTCCCCTACTCCCTTAAAACGGAATCGCCAATGCCCTACCAGTCCCCAATCTCGCCCGGCTATTCCTGGTACGAGGCGACTGTTCCCGACAGACCGCAATATCCCGAGATGGACGGCTCGCGGCAGGCGGATGTCGTTGTCATTGGCGGCGGATATACGGGGCTTTCGGCGGCCTATCATCTGGCGAGGCAGGGCGTGGATGTCACACTCATCGACGGTGCACGGTTCGGCGATGGGGCGTCGGGGCGCAATGGCGGCCAGTTCGGTACAGGCCAGCGCACATGGGCCGAAGACCTTGAAGCGGAATACGGCTTTGAACGCGCCAAGGCCCTGTTCGACGTCGCGGAGGAGGCCAAGGCCTATCTCCTTGCCTTTGCCGACGAACACAGGATCGACATGGAATATGTGCCCGGTCAGATTTCGGTCGTGCACAAGCTGCGCTATCTGAAATCGTATGAGCGCCATGTCGAGCTAATGGCAAGCCGCTTCAACTATCCGCATTTGCGTTTGCTCGACCGTGGGGAAACCGCGAGCCTGCTTGGTTCCGAACGTTATTATGGCGGCGTCTATGATGCGGGCACCGGCCATATTCATCCGCTGAAACTGCTTGTCGGAGCCGCAAAGGCGGCACATGCGGCAGGCGCGAAGCTTTTTGAAGATACAAGGGCCACCAGGATCAGCACCGCGAGCGGGCGGGTCGAAGTCGAAACCAATCGTGGAACCATATCCGCGCGAAACGCCTTCATTGCGGTGAATGCCTATGGCGGATTGCTGGAGCCGGTCAGCGCATCGCATGTCATGCCGATCCGCTCCTTCATCGGCGCAACAGCGCCACTCGGCGACGATAGCCCGGTTATTCCGGGTGGTGAATCCATCGACGATTCCCGCTTCGTGGTGCGTTATTTCCGCCGTTCAAAGGACGGCAGGCTGCTGTTCGGCGGGCGCGAAGCCTATACTGCCGACAATCCGCGCGACATCAGCACGCATATCCGCCGCCAGATCGCCGAGATTTATCCGGCACTGGACAAGGTCGAGATCACCCATGCGTGGGGCGGGTCGGTCGGCATAACCATGCCGCGCCAGCCCTTCGTGCGCGAAGTGATGCCCGGCGTGATTTCCGCAGGCGGCTATTCAGGCCACGGTGTCATGCTGGCCAATTATATGGGCAAGCTCTATGCGGAAACCGTCGCAGGCAATCGCGACAGGCTGAAACTGTTCGAAGAACTGCGCATTCCCGCCTTCCCCGGCGGTCGCACCTTTCGCTCGCCGCTGCTGTTCCTCGCCCTGTCGTGGTATGCATTGATGGATAGAATATAGGCCGTTACTTCGGCTTGTTCGCTGCACGCTCCAGCTTGGTCAAAACCTCGATCAGATTGGGGGCAAGCTCGCGTATCTCGGCTAAGTGCGCGGCGCTGAGCCGCTCAAGAACATGCTCGGCCTTGTCGGTCAAAGCCAATATGTGGCGGCGACGGTCCGAAGGATCGACCATCCGCACCACCAGATCGGCATCCGCCAGCCTGCCGACCAACTCTGTTGCCGTGTGCGGAGCAATGACAAGCCACTCCGCAAGGTTACCAACCGTCATCGGCGTATCAGCCGCATGGGCCTTGATCGCAAGCAACGCCTGATGCTGTTGCGCCGGAAGCCCTTCCGCTTCCGCAGCCGTCGCGCTGAAACTCATGAACCGGCGCAAGCGATAGCGAAGTTCCGCAAGCGCCTGATAGTCGGCTTGTGTCAAAGCATCCGGATTTCTTTTCACAACAGGCTTCTCCCCTGCGCCTTCTATCTGCAAAGCCGCACTGCTCGGGTCTTTCCATAGACGCTTTGCAGCAATCCCTTCCCCAATAGCAAGCCCCTTACTCAAACACAAAGATGTGCGATTGATTTATATCGTATTACGATATATCTAGCCAGCCGTTTGAGGATGCTTTTCCCCCTATCTGCCTCCTTGCCAGGGAAAAAAGGAGTTCGCTATGGCCCGGCAAAACGAGTTTCGAAGACCCCACGATTTCACCGGAGGCGTGGCGCGCCGCGTTGCGGGCGATTTTACCGCCGACAGGCGAATGCTGCTCCTGATCGCGATGGCGATTGTCATCGGCGCTGTCAGTACCGCTGCCGCATGGGTGCTCGTAAGCCTGATCGCCTTCGTCACCAATCTGGTCTGGTTTGGCCGCGTCAGCATTGACCCGGCAACGCTGGCGCATCTTTCACCGTCCGTCTGGATCGTTCTCATCCCCATATTGGGCGGTCTGGCAATCGGGCTGATGGCACGTTACGGCTCGGAGAAAATTCGCGGACACGGTATTCCCGAAGCGATTGAAGCCATCCTGATCGGTGGCAGCCGCATGTCGCTTAAAGTGGCGATACTAAAGCCGCTCTCATCGGCGATTTCGATCGGTACGGGCGGTCCGTTCGGCGCCGAAGGTCCGATCATCATGACGGGCGGAGCGATCGGATCGCTCTTTGCGCAATTGTTCCAGATGAGCTCAGCCGAGCGGAAAACCTTGCTCGTCGCCGGTGCCGCCGCTGGCATGACCGCCATTTTTGGCACGCCCATTGCTGCCGTGATGCTGGGCGTCGAATTGCTGCTCTTCGAATGGAAGCCCCGCAGCTTCATTCCCGTTGCGGCTGCCGCAGCAGTTGCCAACACGAACCGCCCCTTGTTTTTCGAGACAGGTCCGCTGTTTCAGACCCATTTTCATCTGGTCCTGCCCTGGTGGGGAATAGCAGCATGTGCACTGGTCGGCATCGTTGCCGGGCTCCAATCAGGGTTGCTCACGACACTCCTCTACAAGCTGGAGGATGCGTTCGAGCGGCTGCCCATTCACTGGATGTGGTGGCCGGCAATCGGCGGCATCGCCATCGGCATTGGCGGCCTGATCGAACCGCGTGCGCTTGGCGTCGGCTATGACCTCATCGACGGTTTCCTCAACGATAAATTCCTGGCAACCACGGTGCTGGTGGTTCTGCTCGTCAAAAGCGCGATCTGGCTTTGCGCTCTGGCATCGGGTACTTCCGGGGGCGTTCTGGCTCCGCTTCTGATCTTCGGCGGAGCAATGGGCTGGCTGCTTGGCCTGATCATGCCGGGTGGAGAACCGGGTTTCTGGGCGCTTCTCGGAATGGCTGCCATGATGGGCGGAACGATGCGCGCGCCGCTGACCGGCACCTTCTTTGCCGTCGAGGTTACCGGCGATTTCGGCCAGATCGTTCCGGTTTTCGTCGCAACGGTGACCGCCTATGCAGTGACGGTTCTTCTGCTCAAGCGCTCCATCTTGACCGAGAAAATTGCACGGCGCGGACAGCACATCACGCGCGAATATGGCGTCAGCCCGTTTGAATCCGTCCGCGTGCATGAAGTCATGGTGACGAATGTGGACACGTTACCGGCAAGCATGACCGTGCAGGAAGCTTCCGCCTTCTTTGCCTCGGAGGCAGCGCGACATCGGCTTTATCCGGTCATTGACAACGACCGTGTCCTTGTCGGCGTGGTTACACGCGCGGATGCGCTGGAATGGCAGAGAAAGACGGAACTGTCGGGCCAAACGCTTGCAGACTCGATTTCCGACACATCCACTCCGGTGGGCCATCAGGATGATAGCGTAGCCTTCATCACCGACATGATGATCGCGACCGATTGCGGACGCATCCCCATTGTGACACGCGAAGGAAAGCTCTGCGGACTGGTCAGCCGAAAAGATCTCCTGCAACTGAGAGGCCAGATCATCGGCAGTGAAACGGAACGAAAGTCTTTCCTGCGCGCTGCGGAAGCTGGCTAAACTGCTTCACAAGAGAAAGGCGGAGCACCCTTCGGCACCCCGCCTTTCTTACCACCGCCCGGTACTATTCACTATTCTAGGCTACGCTCTCGCCGGTTTTTGCGGCCAGACGCTGATAGGTTTCCTCAACCACGTCACGCAGCGGAAGAATGCCGCTCATGCACAACAATGCGTGCAAGTGCTGGCGGGCACCCTCATAGCCCATGAGCGGCGCATAGGGCCGCATGATGATGTTGGCTTCCTCCGGATAGAGTTCCTGATACTCGGAGAAATTGGTGAAACTCTTATAGCTGTCGCCACGCATCAGATAGGTTTCGACTGCTGCCCCTTCCGCCAGCACGGCTTCATGACTGTCGAGAACGATATTGTAATAGTCGATCGTTTTGTCCATCGATACGCGCGCTATGCTTTGACCATTGACCAGGTCCTTCGCGCGGATCAGCACGCCGTCGATAAGCAGTGCGTGGTTGGGTGAAAGATAAAGGTCGCGCTGCGGTGTTTTGCTGTCGATGGCATAGCGCTTGACGCGGATCGGCATCACGCTCTCATTCCATTGCGTGCCGCCTTTTCTATGGTTCTGCCAGCCCACCCATTTGACCGGGCGCGTTTCACCCCGAGCCGTTGTCACAAGATCGCCGACGGACAATGTCTCCACCGCCACCAGGCCGGTTGGGGTCTCGATGAGTGTGCCTTTCAAAAGGCAGTTAGCGCCGGAACCGCCGCCGCCGTGACCACCATGCCACCATTTGGTGCCCAAGGCTTGTGACGGGCGTGACGACACCGTTGAAGCCAGGACCCCGAGTGCCGCAACCTTGGCGGCAGTGGCTGCCGTAAGACCCAGAAAATGCCGTCGCGCACGACTGCGCGGCGAATGCCCGTTCTTTTCTGAAGACATGAATCCCTCCGCTCTTCTCGTTACGGCACCGGCCTGAAAATCAGCGTGGATTTCTAGCAAAGCACGATGCACAGCTTCAAAAACTGAAGCGTCGTTCCGTGTTGCGCGGATCAGCGGCGCTTCAATGCTTTGCCCCAATTCAGAGCGCATTTCGATCTGATTGAATCAGATCGCCGCGCTCATTGTCTTGTTTGACGCACATCTTGTCCCAACATCGTTTCACACTTTTCGGGATGTACGCTAACGATTCCGATCTTATCTGATCGCAACTCCGAAAAAATTGCCGCAATCAGGTCAAAAGCCTTCTCGAATAGGCGTAGACCCTCAGCCGAATGGTGAGTTTTTCGGCCCTTGAAAGGCGTTGCCCGCGGGCGTTCGTGCTGATCGAGGTTAAGCCCGCTCCTGTAGGCGTGATTTGTAACTCTCTATAAAATAGTATACCCCCCTATTTTAATAGAAAGGCTGTTTCAATGAGCGTGCATCATCATACGAACCATTCCGGCCATCACCTGAATTCCAGACATGAGCACGTCTTCCTGGGCGAAAATCACCGGCGCAACGAAAAGCGCACCTGGATCGTGATCGCCATCACGGCAACGATGATGGTCATCGAAATCGTTGCTGGAAACCTTTATGGCTCCATGGCGCTGACCGCCGACGGCTGGCATATGTCCACCCATGCAGCGGCAATGCTGATCGCGGCCCTTGCCTATCTCTATGCACGCAAGCACGCACATAATTCGCGGTTCACATTCGGCACCGGCAAACTCGGCGATCTGGCCGGCTTTGCCAGTGCCATCGTTCTGGCGCTGATCGCCCTCTTGATCGGCTGGGAAAGCTTCTGGCGCTTCAGCATGCCGGTCAGCATAAATTTTCACGAGGCCATTCTGGTTGCCGTCATCGGCCTTATCGTCAATCTCGTCTGTGCCTGGCTTCTCAAGGATGATCATTCGCACCACCACGGGCACCATGATCATGGTCATGGTCATGGTCATGGTCATGGTCATGAGGGAAGCCACGACCAGAACCTGCGTGCAGCCTATATGCATGTGCTTGCCGATGCTCTGACGTCGGTGCTTGCCATCGCAGCGCTTCTGCTGGGCAGTCTTTACGACTGGCTCTGGCTTGATCCGGCAATGGGTATCGTCGGCGCGGCGGTGATCGCGCACTGGTCATGGGGATTGATAAAGGACACCGGTTCAACACTGCTGGACTATCTGCCGGAAGGTGAAGACCTGCCGGAAGAGATCGCTGAAATCATCAGTCGCGAAGGCGGAGAGATCGCCGATCTGCATGTTTGGCAACTCGGACCGGGTCATCACGGGGCCATTGTTTCGATTATAGCGGAAGAGCCGAGAGCCCCCTCCTATTACCGGAACAAGCTTGCAGCGATCCATGATTTGTCGCATGTGACCGTAGAGGTGGAAGCGCGCGCCGCCTGAATATGGAGCATGTCTCCCAAAAGTGGGAACCCGGTTTTGGTATAAAGACATGCGTGAATGCCAGCAACAGTGCCATGAAGGACCAAGGCTCCCATGACCCATACGATCCGCGAAAAGCAGAAGCTCATCAACCGCGTGCGCCGTATTCGCGGCCAGCTTGAGGGTGTTGAACGGATGCTCGAAGAAGAGAAGGGCTGCGCGGAAGTCATGCAAGTGATCGCGGGCGTACGCGGCGCGGTCAACGGGCTGATGGCGGAGGTGATTGAAGACCATATTCTGATGCATGTTGCCGATGGCTCCCTTCCGCAAAAAGAGCGCGACGAAGGTGCAGGCGAACTGGTCGACGTGGTTCGCGCCTATATGAAATAGACGGGCTGTTGACATCCGCATGAAGCAGGAATAGCTAGACGGCATGAACAAAGCACTTATCAGCACCCGGTCTTATTACGCCCCGCTCATATAGCGGCGGGTTTGCTTTGTCATAGTTCAACCGCTGCATTGCCAGCGGTTGAGTTTGAAGGACAGCACCTCTGGCCATGCGGCCACAAAGAGGTCAGTCCATGTCTCGCGACAACAATCAGCATATGAAAATTGGCATTATCGGCTTTGGTGCATTCGGGCAGCTTATTGCCCGTCACCTGAACCCGTATTTCCTGTTATATGCATACGATCCCGCAGCGGGCTTGGAACTGACGGCCCAGACGCATGGCGTCACCCTGACCTCTCTGGAACAGGTCGCCCTCTGCGATATCGTCATCCTTGCAACGCCGGTCGCGACGCTTGACCGCGTGGTGAAAACGATCGCGCCGCATTTGCGCCCCGGTGCGCTTATTCTCGACGTCGGCTCGGTCAAGGTCGGCCCTGCCGATATCATGCGACGCGGCCTGCCTGTGCATGTCGATATTGTCGCCACACATCCGCTCTTCGGCCCTCAGAGCGCGCGCGACGGCATTGCTGGTCTGAAAATCGCCGTCTGCCCCGTGCGCGGCACGCGGTTTCACCGCGTTGCGGCCTTCCTGAAAAAGCACCTTGCCCTTGATGTTATTGTCACAACACCAGAAGACCATGACCGCGAGGCGGCAATGGTTCAGGGCCTGACGCATCTGATCGCCAAGGTTCTGGTGCAGATGGAGCCGCTCCCCGCCCGTATGACAACGAAAAGCTTCGACCTTCTGATGCAGGCCATCGGCATGGTCCGCCATGATGCGCCGGAAGTGTTTCAGGCCATCGAGCATGCCAATCCCTATGCTCCGCAGGTGCGCAGGCGTTTCTTTGAACTGGCAGATCGGGTCAATGCGGAACTGGCGCGGCCCAATCCGCTCATTGCCGCAGAGGAGGTTACAGGGGCATTTCGGAAGTCTGCTTGACCGTCTGGCTCGGCACGTCGGTCTTCAGGTTCTGAACGCCCTTGATCCGGCTCAGATATTCCGACTGGAAGCGGCGGTAATCTTCGATATCCGCCGCAACCACCCGGATCATCGCGTCATAATCGCCGAGCATGAAATAGCATTCGAGTACCTGCGGCAACTTCAGTATTTCCTTGGCGAAGGTCTGAAGCGTTTCCTCGTCCTGCTTGTCCAGCCGGATACGGGTGAAGAAAGTCAGCCCTTTACCAACCTTGGCCGGGTTCAGCACCGCGACATAGCGGTCGATCACGCCCGCTTCTTCCAGAAGCTTCACCCGCCGCAGGCACGGAGACGGCGACAGGCCGACCTCGCGCGCGAGATCGTTATTGGCGATGCGGCCGTCGCGTTGCAGCACGCGCAGAATCCGTTTGTCAATCTCATCCAGCTTCATTAGCGCTCAATTCCATTTATGCCACTCTTATTGGCATTCCCTGCCAAACATTGATGCAAAGAGGCATAATTCGCAACCAAATTGCTCACGGGATTGGTTATAGTCGCGAAACTTCTCAAGCAAACACGCAAGAGACTGAGCAAGGGGCAACCAGTTACCGGTTGGCCAACGGGAATTTTATGGATATTTCACAGGCCTATGTGCCTCAAAAAAGCAGATCCGGGCGCGGCTCGGAATTCCGTCGCGGGGCCGCAGCCGGTCTGCCGGTTCTGCTTGGCATTATTCCTTATGCGCTGGTTCTGGGCGCGCAGGCCGCGCAAAAGGGCCTCAGCGTCATCGAAGTGCCCATGATGACCGGGCTGAACTTTGCAGGCGGATCGGAATTCGCGGCCATCCAGCTCTGGACCTCGCCGCCGCATGTCCTTCTGATTGTTGCTATCACCTTTCTGGTCAACAGCCGCCATCTGCTGATGGGCGCGGCTCTGGCGCCCTTCATCCGCCATCTGCCCAAGCGCAAGGCTTTCGCGAGCCTGTTTCTGATGTGCGATGAAAGCTGGGCGCTCGGCCTTGCCGATGCGAAACGCCGCCAGTCGAAGGGCGTCAATCCGGCGCTGAGCCTCACCTTCTATGCCGGTGTGGCCATACCTTTCTACCTCGCATGGGTTGCCTTCACGACGCTTGGCGCAGCCTTCGGCCCGATGATGGGCGACCTGCGCCCCTATGGTTTCGACATGGCATTCCCGGCAGTATTTCTGGTGCTGCTGGCGGGCATGTGGAAAGGTTTTGCAGCGGCGCGCCCATGGCTGGTCAGCCTTGTTGTGGCCGCGCTGACCTATCTCACCATTCCCGGCGCCTGGTATGTCGCCGCCGGTGCCTTGTCCGGTCTTGTTGCAGCCTATCTGCTGGCAGGTGAAGAATGATCGATCCGGTAGCTGTTCTGACCATCGTTCTGATGGCAAGTGTCACCTATCTCACGCGCATCGGCGGCTATGTGCTGCTGCGCAATCGCACGCTCAGCAAGCGTGCAACGGCTGTGATGGAAGCAGCGCCCGGCTGTGTTCTGATCTCGGTCATCGCGCCCGATTTCGTGTCCGACAAACCTGCCGACCTGATCGCGCTTGCAATCACGATCTTCGCCGCGACGCGCTTTTCCATGCTGCCAACCGTGCTGATCGGCATTGGCGCGGCAGGCGCCTGCCGCTACCTGATCGGGTAAAGCATGTCTCCCGGAAGCGGAGCCGGTATTGCTCAGTGCAGGTGCTTTAGCTTGTCGGGGTTGCGCACGACATAGATCCCGACGATCCTGCCGTCTTCTATGTCGAGCGCCGTCGTCTGGATTTCTCCATCGGATTCGCGCGTGATGAAGCCGGGCAAACCATTGATGAAGACTATGCGCAGCAATTTCGACCGGTTGCCGCTGAAATAGCCTGCCAGTTTCTCGTTGGTTTTCATCACCTCGTCGAAGCCGAAAACAGGCTTCGGGAAAGCCGGGCGCTTGCCGCCGCCATCTGCATGAAAACTCACATCAGCCGCCAGCATTGCGCCGAGCGCGTTCATGTCGCCGCTGCGCGACGCGGTGAAAAAGGCCTGCGCCAGTTCAAGTCCGCGCTGCTTGTCGACCTGAAAACGCGGACGTTCCTCGCGTACATGCTTGCGGGCACGTGCCGCAAGCTGACGGCAGGCGGCGGCATCGCGCTGGATGGTCCTGGCTATTTCGTCGAAATCCAGCCCGAAGACATCGTGCAAAAGAAAAGCGGCGCGTTCCAGCGGCGAAAGACGCTCCAGCGCCAGCATAAGCGGAAGGGTGACATCATCATCCGCTTCCTCTTCGACAACCGGGTCGGGAATCCATGGGCCGAAGTAGGTTTCGCGCTGATTGCGCCCGGATTTCAGAAAATCAAGGCACAGGCGGGTAACGGTGCGGCGCAGAAAGGCTTCCGGCTCACGCACCTCGCTGCGGTCGGCGTTCATCCATCGGATGAACGCCTCCTGCACCATATCCTCGGCATCGGCGACCGAGCCCAGCATGCGATAGGCAACGCGGATCAGTTTCGGGCGCAGCGGATCGAAGCTGTCGGCTGCATCGCTTTGCGAGGATATGTCAACCATCAGACGGCTGCCTTTACTGCGGGCTTTTTGGCTTCCGGTACGAACCAGAGACCGAAGCCAACCGCCATGCGGTTCCATCCATTGATGATGTTGATCATCAGCGTAAGGTTCACTTGCTCCTCCTCGGTGAACTGTGCCTGCATGGCCGTGCGGGCATCTTCCAGATCGTGGCCTTGCGACAGGCGGGTCAGCGCGTCGACCCATCCCAGAGCCGCACGTTCGCGCGCAGAGTAGCACGGTGCTTCGCGCCATGCCGACAACAAATAAATGCGCTGTTCGGTCTCGCCCAGAGAGCGTGCTTCAAGCGTATGCATATTGATGCAATTGGCGCAGGCATTGATCTGCGAGGAGCGGATTTTCACAAGCTCGATCAGGCTCGCTTCCAGACTGGATGCGATGGTCATCGAAGCATTCATCCATGATTTCATTGTAGCAGGCGCAACATTGAACGGGTTGAGCAGAGGGGTCATGGTATCGTTCCTTTCGGTTCAAGGGGTTCGATAGACATGACGAAACAGCAATGCCGAATGTGACATTGGGCAGAAAAAAATTTTGAATGCGTGAATAATTCGGCAGACCTTCCGCCCTAGCCGCTCCCAGAACCAGCTTTCTGCCTCCCGCGCCTTCCCGCTTTCTCTCGGATTGACAACATACCAACTGGTCGGCATCATTTTGCGGGAGGTTTATATCCAGCTATTCATGATGGGCACGTTGCAAAGAAGCGACCGAAGACTGCAACCGGAACCGGGAGACATCGGTTTACATTTTGGGGCAACGAGCGTGACATTGAGGAGGAGCCATCATGAAGAATGCGTCCACCAAACCGAAGCGCCTCATCATAACCGCATTTGAAAATTCGCCTGATCGCGGCCGGGGAATGGCGCGGGACATGCCTGTTCGATGGGCGCTTGAAGAGACCGGGCAGGACTATGATGTGCGCCTCGTCTCGTTTGAGGCGATGAAAGCCAGCCCCCATCTTGATCTTCAACCCTTCGGGCAGATACCCACCTATGAAGAGGGCGATTTGGCGCTGTTCGAATCCGGTGCAATCGTGCTTCATATCGCGCAACAGAATCCCGGCCTTCTGCCGGATGATGCCAATGGCCGGGCACGCGCAATCACATGGATGTTCGCCGCGCAGAGCACAATCGAGCCGGTAATCCTCGAGCGGGAAAGAGCTGGCTTTGTGGAACGGCAGGAGAGCTGGTACGAACAGCGGATGCCTATCGTGGAGGCCTATATCCGCAAAAGGCTGGACGCCCTTTCTGCCCGTCTCGGCAACAATGACTGGCTCGACGGAGCCTTCAGCGCCGGTGATCTTCTGATGGTGACAGTGCTGCGGAGGCTGAAGAGCTCTGGCTTACTGGACGAATATCCGAATCTCGCGGCCTATGTGGCACGCGGAGAAGCCCGCCCAGCCTTCAAGCGCGCATATGACGCCCAGCATGCGGTTTTCCTCGCCGCATCGAAAGATTAACGTCACCATCTATCCGCAGTCGAGTTCACTCAATATCCATTCCCTGAATGCGCGAACCTTTGGCGTGTTGCGCCGCGACTTGGGATAGACCAGCCAATAGGATCGCCCATCATCGCCGAGAATATCGAAAGGCTGAATAAGCTGGCCGGTGGCAATCTCTATCTGGTGGAAAGCTGGTGTAAGAATGCCGACACCCTGCCCCGCGACCGTCGCCCGCCCTTCAATATGCTGCGCGCCCAGCCGGTTTTGTGAATTACCCTGCATTTGCGGGTTTTCGATCCCAGCCGTCTTGAACCAGATTTTCCACCACGGGTCGCTCGCATCGATTATCTTGAGCCGCAGCAGATCGGCAGGCTCCTTTACCCCGCCGATGGTCGCGGCCAAGGTAGGACTCAGCATCGGCGTGAAACTCGCCTTGATGAGCTGATGCGCTTCCAACCCCGGCCATTTGCCGAAACCGCTCCTGATTGCAATATCGACGTTGGTTGTCGCGAAATCGATCACGCTGTCGGATGTATCGAGCCTGACCGCGAGCGAGGGATGCCGCATCTGGAACGAGCCAAGCCGATGTGCCAGCCAGTTGGCGGCAAATGTGGCGAGAACACTGATCGACAGTGTGCCCTCCGCATCTTCCCGCAGGCTGGCGAAGGCATTGCGCATCGTCTCGAACGCTTCCGTGATCGCGGGCGCAAGGCATTTGCCGTGGTCGGTCAGCTCCACCTGTCGCGGCAGGCGTAGAAACAGCGGCGCGCCGACGCGCTCCTCCAATATCTTGATCTGATAGCTGACGGCAGCCTGCGTCATGCCCAGTTCCTCCGCGGCGCGGGTAAAACTGGCATGGCGGGCGGCGGATTCAAAAACGCGAATGGCCGATAAAGGGGGAAGCGCTGTCGTCATGATGCATAAGTCCTCCTTATGCATACTAATCGAGGTTCGATTGGAAAACAAAGGTTTTCGGGCGCATACCTATAGGCACGATTTAACAAGCAACTGTCTCCCACAGTGGCTTCATTCGATAGGTGAGATCATGAAAAACCTCGATTCTGCCTGCACAACCGCCACAGCGCCCACCATCAGCCATGGGGTAAACAGCGGCTGGAATGCGCTGTTCTCCCGTCTGTTTTCGCGCAAACGCACTTATACCGTTATCACCGAGCATTCGCCGGAATATCTCCTGCGTGATATCGGAATTTCTGATGGACGCACGCGATATTATTCACGTGACGGCCATAAGCTGCCCGAATGGTGATGACTGTTTCAGGCGCTGATGACCGCAAAGCCCCGCGCTTTGAGGCCGCGCCGGTCCTCATGCAGATTGCTGACGAGACGGCTGCGACTTCCGTCCAGATGTGCACTCATCAACGCCGTCGCCTTGTCGGCATCCCCTTCGCGCACCGCGTCGAGAATGGCGCGGTGTTCGGCCCATGCGCGGGCGAGCGCCGCTTCGTCGCGCACCTCCAGCCAGCGTGCCCGTGAAAGGCGCTGCATGGCATCGCGCACGCCACGGCTGAGAAACTCGTTACCGGACAGCCGCGCCAGCTCGATATGAAAATCCATGCCGATCCGATGCCATTCCTCGCGCGAGGTTTCGGCATCGCAACTGTCCAGCATGGCCAAAATCGGCTCCACGCCGCTGCGATATTCAAGTGCACAGGTCAGTTTTAACGCGGCAATTTCCAGCGCTTCACGATAGACACCGATCTGCTCGATCTCGCTGAGATTGATCGGCGAAACCGTCCAGCCGCGCCCTTCGCGACAGATCAGCCCTTCCGCCTCCAGCCGCAAAAGTGCTGCCCGGATCGGCGTGCGTGAGGCTTCAAACTGCGCCTCGATCCAGCGCTCGGTCAAACGTTCGCCCGGCCCCAGTTCCAGACCGAGGATCATGTCGCGAAGCTGCGTTTCAACCTGCCTCATCTGTGACATTGGCGACCATTCTCCATTTTAGAGCATAATCCGACCGGAGTGAAACGAGGATCGATAAGATTATGCTTCAAATAAAAGGGCTTAGAGAGCGTTTTGATCTGATACAATCAGAACAAAACGCTCTCTAAGGCAGCGCTGCAATTGACAAGTCGTTTCGACAGGCGCATTCATGCATACCGTTTTGGTATCCCAAAATGGAATACATTGCAATCGCGAGACATGACATGAGCACCGCCCAAGCCGCTGCCAGCGATGAAACCGTCGCTACAGCCCGCCAGGAAAATATAACCGTCGAAGAAAATCACGACCGCTACTGGAAGCAGAACCTGCTGATCTGCCTCATCGGTTCATTCACCACGCTCATTGCCATGTCGCTTCTTCTCCCCTTCCTGCCGCTTTATGTGGAACAATTGGGCGTCACCGATCATGCGGCCATCGTGCAATGGTCGGGCGTTGCCTACGGCGCGACCTTTCTGGCAGCAGCCTTCGTCGCACCACTCTGGGGCAGGCTTGGTGATCGTTACGGGCGCAAGCTGATGCTGATCCGCGCCAGCCTCGGCATGGCCATCGCCATGTCGCTGATCGGCATGGTGACGAGCGTCTGGCAGTTGGTGGCATTGCGCCTGTTTGTGGGCATTGCCGGCGGCTATTCGTCCGGCTCGATGATCCTCGTCGCCACTCAGACGCCAAAGGAAAAGACCGGCTGGGCGCTGGGGGCGCTCTCGGCTGGCATCATGGCGGGCAATCTGGCCGGCCCCTTGCTCGGCGGCGCACTGCCGCCACTGATCGGCATTCGCGCAACCTTCTGGCTGGCGGGCGGCGTGATCTTTCTCACCTTTCTGGCCACCACATTCCTGATCCGCGAAGAGCGCAAGCCACCGAAGCCGACCAAGGAGCAGAAGGCGCAATCCATCTGGGCGGCCATCCCCGACAGAAAGCCCGTTATCGCCATGCTGGTGACGGGCATGCTGCTGCTTTTCGCCAATATGTCGATCGAGCCGATCATCACTGTCTATGTGATCCAGCTCATGGACGACCAGACGAAAGTGACGCTCATTTCCGGCGTGGTGATGGCTGCTGCAGCGCTCGGTAGCATCATGTCTTCCTCACGGATGGGTCGCCTCGCCGACCGCATCGGCCACACACGCGTCATCATCGGGGCACTATCCGTTTCCGCACTGCTTCTGATCCCGCAAGCCTTCGTGACGCAAGCCTGGCAGTTGATCGGCCTGCGTTTTCTGATGGGGCTGGCGCTTGGTGGATTGCTGCCCTGCATCACCAGTGTCATCCGGCACAATGTGCCCGACCGCGTGGCGGGCGGCATTCTTGGGCTTTCCGTCTCGGCGCAATATGTGGGGCAGGTCGTAGGACCAGTGGCTGGCGGTTTCGTCGGTGGTCACTTCGGCATGCGATCCGTATTCCTCGGCACATGCCTGACCATGGCTATCGGCGCATTTTATAACTGGACCGTCCTGCGCAAGAACCGATAATTTCTGCCATCTCCCGAATCCCCAAGACCCAGGGCAGAACCAGGATGACAGCACATATCTTCGCGCCTTTCGAAACACTTGCCGAAAGGCTTCTGCCCCACGCGCTCGAACATGGCGAGGACGGGTCGCACGACCTGTCCCACCTTGCCCGCGTCTGGAAAAATGCCGCCGCAATCCAGCGTCAGGAAGGCGGCGATGCCGAAGTGCTTTGCGCCGCAGCCCTGCTGCATGATTGCGTGAGCGTGGAGAAAAATTCGCCTGACAGAAACCGCGCTTCGCGTCTGGCGGCGGAGAAGGCATCGATGCTGCTGCGCAATCTTGGCTGGGATGAAGCGCACATTGGCCTTACCGCCCACGCGATTGAGGCGCACAGTTTTTCGGCCAATATCGAACCTGTCACGACGGAGGCAAAAATACTGCAGGATGCCGACCGGCTCGATGCCATCGGCGTCATTGGTGCTGCGCGGTGTTTCTACATTGCAGGCCGCATGGGCAGCGCACTTTACGACTGGCGTGACCCGCACGCCGAAAACCGCCCGCTGGATGACAAGCGCTTTGCGCTCGATCATTTCCGCACGAAACTGTTTGGCCTCGCCTCCGGCTTCAAGACGGAAACCGGAAAGCTCATGGCCGCTGAACGGCACAAGCGGCTGGAAGCCATTTTTGATGACTTCCTTGCCGAAGCCGATGGCTAGATTGAATAGCCGCCGTCGATATTGAGCGCCGTCCCCGTCACCATGGAGGCCGCGTCCGAGGCCAGCCAGAGCGCAGCTTCCGCCACATCCTCCGGCGTTGAAAACCGGTCGAGAGGAATGGTGCGTTTCAGCGCCTCACGCGCCTCTGGCGTATCTTCCTCCAGAAACAGTTTCAGCCCCTCCCCGTCGCTTTCAGCCGGGCAGATGCAGTTCACGCGGATATTCTTATCCGCCAGCTCCAGCGCCATCGCCTTGGTCGCGCTGATGATCCAGCCCTTGGACGCGCTATACCAGGCAAGTCCCTTGCGTGGGCGCAATGCGGTTGCCGAAGCCGTATTGATGATGACGCCACCGCCCTGATGCTCCATGATGGGCACAACGATCTGGGTCGAATAATAAAGTGCCTTCATATTCACGGCGGCAATCAGATCGAAATTATGCTCGTCCACTTCCGTCAGCGGCATGTTGCGATGCGTGAAACCGGCATTGTTGACCATGATGTCGATACGTCCGAACGCTTCGAAGGCCGTGCGTGCCACGCGCTCCATATCGTCCTTGCGCGACACATCCGCCTGCACGGAAAGAGCATTCTCGCCAATGTCGGCAAGCTCATCCTCGACACGTTTTACGTTCACATCGGCGAGAATGACTTTTGCACCTTCGGCTGCAAATCGGCGCGCCATGCCCGAACCGAACCCCGAACCGGCACCGGTGATGATTGCGACCTTATCCTGCAGCCTCTTCATGTCATTCTCCTTTGGCAATGTCCTGCTAATCCTGTCCGTCCCCAAATCACTTGAAACGCGATTGATCGTCCCAATATGGCCTTATGATGAACATGTCATGTGTGCATTTGCGGTTAACCTGTCGGGAAAGACGGGTAAAGCGCGTCATTTCTTCAATTTTCCGCGAAAGCCTCGTTGCGACTGTTGAATTTAAATCGATTAGATAATAGACAAGGGCAGCGTGAAAATCGCATGCTGCCCACAGGCAGACTGATTTGCGCAAGAAGAGAAGAGAGCGATAGATGACCAGCCAGACAATTCCGGTAGAGCCTTTCGACTGCATCGTGTTCGGCGGTTCCGGCGACCTTGCCGAACGCAAGCTCATCCCGGCACTGTATCAGCGCCAGCGCGCAGGCCAGCTCACCGACCCGACGCGCATCATCGGCGCTTCACGCAGCGCCATGACGGATGAAGAGTACCGGCAGTTCGCCCGCGATGCCATTCATGAGCACGTCAAGCCTGCGGAAGTTGACGAGAAGCAGGTCGACGAATTTCTGAAGCGTGTCAGCTATGTTGCCGTCGACGCCAAGTCCGAAGAAGGCTGGGACGCGCTCAAAACCCTGATTGGCAAGAAGCCGGAAAAGATTCGCGCCTTCTATCTCGCCGTCAGCCCGACGCTCTTCGGCGATATCGCCACGCGCCTGAAGGCGCATGGCCTGATTACCCGCGATACGCGCATCATCGTGGAAAAGCCGATCGGCCGCGATCTCGAATCCGCCATGACGCTCAATGATACGCTGGGCAGCGTTTTCCGCGAAGATCAGATCTTCCGCATCGACCACTATCTCGGCAAGGAAACCGTGCAGAACCTGATGGCGCTGCGCTTTGCCAACGCGCTCTATGAGCCTCTGTGGAATTCCGCCCATATCGACCATGTGCAGATCACCGTTGCAGAAGCTGTCGGCCTTGAAGGTCGCGCCGGTTATTACAACACGGCGGGCGCATTGCGCGACATGGTGCAGAACCATATTCTCCAGCTTCTTTGCCTCGTTGCAATGGAGCCGCCTTCATCGATTGAAGCCGATGCCGTTCATGACGAGAAGGTCAAGGTTTTGCGCTCACTGAAACCGATCACCAATTCCAATGTCGAAGACGTGACCGTGCGCGGCCAGTATCGCGCCGGTGCTTCGGCTGGCGGCCCGGTGCGCGGCTATCTGGAAGACCTTGAGAGCGAGACCAGCAACACGGAGACCTTCGTCGCGCTGAAGGCTGAAATCGCCAACTGGCGCTGGGCGGGTGTGCCGTTCTATCTGCGCACCGGCAAGCGTCTGGCGACCCGTGTTTCGGAAATCGTCGTGACCTTCAAGCCGATCCCGCATTCCATCTTCGGCGAAAGCGCTGGCAAGGTGATGGCCAACCAGCTCGTCATCCGTCTGCAACCCGATGAAGGTGTGAAGCAGTGGCTGATGATCAAGGATCCGGGTCCGGGCGGCATGCGCCTGCGTCACGTGCCGCTCGACATGAGCTTTGCTGAATCCTTCAGCGAACGCAATCCGGACGCCTATGAACGGCTGATCATGGATGTCGTTCGCGGCAACCAGACCCTTTTCATGCGGCGTGACGAAGTCGAAGCGGCATGGCGCTGGGTCGATCCGATCCTTCAGGGATGGGAATTGAACAGCCAGCCTGTACAGGGCTACACAGCAGGAACATGGGGCCCATCGTCCTCCATCGCGCTTATCGAGCGTGACGGGCGTACATGGCACGAAAGCCTCTAAAAGCATTTCCAGCAAAAGTGCGCAGCGGTTTTGCGTAGGATAATGCGAAAAACAAAGAGATAGAGCGGCTTCACGATTTTATCCGATTGGAACCGCTCTAGTTTCTGCTTTGGAAAGGAATGGAATGAACATCGAACGTCACGACTTCACCAGCGGAACGGAACTGGCGCAATCGCTTTCTAAAGCAATTGCAATCAAGCTGGCAGCCGCAATCGCTGAGCGGGGGCAGGCCACACTGGCCGTCTCCGGCGGCACAACGCCGTTGAGACTGTTCGAGGTGCTATCACGCAAGATGATCGACTGGAACGTCGTCACGATCACCCTCGTTGACGAGCGTTTCGTACCCGTCGAAAGCGACCGCTCCAACGAAAAGCTGGTGCGCGAGCATCTTTTGCGCGATCATGCGGGCGTGGCCAAGTTCGTTGGCCTCTACAATCCGGCGGCGACGGCCGAAACGGCGGCGCTTGCCGCTGCCAACCGTATCGACGCATTGCGCCGTCCGTTCGACGTGGTGGTGCTTGGCATGGGTAATGACGGTCATACCGCCTCCTTCTTTCCTGGTGCCGACCGGCTCGATCAGGCGATCGATCCGGCAACGCGGGCGCTCGTCCTGCCCATTCAGGCCGAAGGTGCTGGCGAAAAGCGTCTGACCCTGACCCTTCCCATCATCACTGAGGCCGAAATGCTGGTTCTGCATATCGAAGGCGCTGCCAAGCAGGCAACGCTGGAAAAGGCGCTTTCCGGCGATGACGAGAATGAAATGCCCGTGCGGGCTGTCTTCCACCATGCGCGCACACCGATCCAGCTCTACTGGACAAGTTAAATTCGATTCAAGCCAGATTGGCACAGGTGATACCCATGCCCACCGAGACGGCACATAAACGCATTCAGGAAATCACCGCGCGCATTCGCGAACGGTCCAAGCCGACGCGCGAGGCCTATCTTGGCCGTGTGCGCGAAGCTTCATCCAGCAAGCCAAAGCGCGCCGTTCTGGGCTGTGCCAATCTCGCGCATGGTTTCGCTGCCTGCGGCCCGCACGACAAGGCCGCGTTGATCGGCGACGAGATTCCGAACCTGGGCATCATCACCGCCTATAATGACATGCTGTCGGCCCATCAGCCATTCGAAACCTTTCCGCAACTCATCAAGCAGGCTGCGCGTGAAGCGGGCGGCGTGGCGCAGGTTGCAGGTGGTGTGCCTGCCATGTGCGATGGGGTTACGCAAGGGTTTGCGGGCATGGAACTGTCGCTGTTCTCCCGCGAAGTGATCGCGATGGCCACCGCCGTCGGCCTGTCGCACGATATGTTCGATGCCGCCGTCTATCTCGGCGTCTGCGACAAGATTGTGCCCGGCCTCATCATCGGTGCGCTGACCTTCGGCCATCTGCCCGCCGTGTTCGTGCCTGCCGGGCCAATGACCAGCGGCCTGCCCAATGACGAAAAGGCCAAGACCCGTCAGCTCTATGCCGAAGGCAAGGTCGGACGTGCCGAACTTCTGGAATCGGAATCGAAGTCCTATCATGGTCCCGGCACCTGCACCTTCTACGGCACGGCCAATTCCAACCAGATGCTGATGGAAATCATGGGCCTGCATCTGCCGGGCGCATCCTTCATCAATCCGGGCACGCCGCTGCGCGATGCCTTGACCCGCGAAGCCGCCAAGCGCGCATTGGCGATCACCGCCTGCGGGAATGAATATACGCCGGTCGGCGAAATGCTGGACGAGCGTTCATTCGTCAATGGCGTCATTGGTCTCAACGCGACCGGCGGTTCGACCAATCATACAATCCATCTGATCGCCATGGCGGCTGCTGCCGGTATCAAGCTGACATGGCATGATATTTCCGAGATTTCGGATGCGGTACCGCTTCTGGCGCGTGTCTATCCGAACGGCCTTGCCGATGTGAACCATTTCCACGCTGCAGGCGGCATGGGCTTCCTGATCCGCGAACTGCTCGATGGCGGCATTCTGCATGAGGATGTGCGCACCGTCTTCGGCGAAGGTCTGCGCCCTTACGCGATCGAACCGAAGCTTGGCGCCGATGGCACGGTCGTGCGAGAGCCGGTGCCGGAAAAAAGCGGCGACGAAAAGGTTCTGGCCAAAATCCATGCGCCGTTCCAGCCGACCGGCGGCCTCAAGGTTCTGACCGGCAATATCGGCAATGCGATCATCAAGGTTTCCGCCGTGAAGCCGGAGCGCCAGGTCATCGAAGCACCCGCCAAGGTGTTCAACGATCAGGCAGAAATGCAGGCTGCGTTCAAGGCTGGTGAATTGACCGGCGATTTCATCGCCGTGGTCCGCTATCAGGGCCCGAAAGCCAATGGCATGCCCGAGCTGCACAAGCTGATGACGGTTCTGGGCATTCTGCAGGATCGCGGCCAGCGTGTTGCCCTTGTCACCGACGGTCGCCTGTCCGGCGCGTCGGGCAAGGTTCCGTCCGCCATCCATGTCACGCCGGAAGCACTTGATGGTGGTGCCATCGGTAAGATCCGCGACGGCGATGTCATTCGTCTGGATGCCGTGAACGGCACTCTGGAAGTTCTCGTCAATTTGATGCTGCTGAATGACCGTGGCGAAGATCGCCCTGATCTTTCCGGCAATGAGCATGGCATGGGACGCGAACTGTTCCGCGCTTTCCGCCAGATCGCCGGGCGGGCTGACGAAGGCGCTTCGGTGTTCTGAAAACCGCCCGAATGAAATTAAGGCAAAACAGCGATTTTAGCTGTTTTGCCTCTCAAACCATCAAAACCGGAATAAAATCGCGCAAAAAACGCAGTTCAATTGTGTCAAAAAACTGGTTTTTTCACGCCAGCAGTGCGGCAGGCGGCGGTCAGCGTATTCGCCATCAGCATGGCGATGGTCATTGGACCGACGCCACCCGGCACCGGCGTGATCGCTCCGGCAACCTTTTCGGCTTCCGCGAAATCGACATCGCCGACCAGTCGTGTCTTGCCTTCGCCGCGTTCTGGTGCCGGAATGCGATTGATACCGACATCGATCACCGTTGCGCCCGGCTTGACCCAATCGCCCTTGACCATCTGTGGACGACCAACGGCAGCAACCAGAATATCCGCCGTGCGGGCTATCGCGGGCAGATCTTTCGTGCGGCTGTGCGCAACCGTAACCGTTGCATTGGCGGCGAGCAGAAGATTGAACATCGGCTTGCCAACAATGTTGGAGCGACCGATCACCACGGCATTGAAGCCCGAAAGATCACGGCCATGGACCCGCTCGATCATGATCATCGCACCGGCTGGCGTGCAGGGAACGAAAGCCGTTTCAACCTCGCCGGTGCCAAGCTTGCCGACATTGATAAAGTGAAAGCCGTCAACATCCTTGTCGGGCGAAATCGTCTGGATCACCCGGCCTGAGTCAATGTGCTTCGGCAGCGGCAACTGCACCAGAATGCCATGGATGGCGGGGTCGTTGTTGAGGCTCTCGATCAGGTCGAGAAGCTCCTGTTCCGACGCCGTTTCCGGCAGATCGTGCTGAACGGAGTGGAAGCCGCATTCCTTGGCCTTCTTGCTCTTGGATGCGACATAGACCTGACTTGCCGGGTCTTCGCCGACAATTACCACCGCAATACCGGGCACAGTGCCGGTGGCGGCCACGAGCTTTTCGGTTTCGGTCTTCACCGTGGAAACCACATCCTCGGCGAGCTTCTTGCCATCTATCAATTGAGCCATAGCGAGCGCTCCGTTCTTTCGTGATATCGAACTTGAGTGTCTGGGAGGTACACGACATCTTTTCCGCACACATGCCCATAAGCGTCATGACGCCCGATGACAATTGGCGAATGCGCGACAATGCAGGATTTTATGAAGTTTCAGAACGGAAAACCCAGCGGAAACCAGTTAGGACTTTGCGATACGGGTCGAGCGTACGTCGTCGATGGCGCGACCGAGGGCGGCATTTTCCGTGGGTCGGTTAGCGCCTTCATTCTCGGCTTCCCAGCGCGCATTGGCTTCGCGGATAACAGCAGCAAGCCGGGTTTCACCGTAGGGTTCCAGAACCTCTTCCGGCTCGGCTTCACTCCTGACCGACGACCAGGGCTTACGCCCGGCCAGCATCATCGAAAGAAGGCCAAGCAAAAACCCGCCCAGCAATCCAACGGCGATAGTCCCTTGTGAGGAGAGAGTGCGCGGGTTCGGTTCCACCATGGCTGGCGTAACAATCCGCACTGTCGCCGCGGACCCCGCAGATGCAGGTTCGCCCCGTGCCGCGCGCATCTGCAAATCTTCAAACAATACCTGCTTTGCCGCTGCATCGCGTTCCAGCATTTGCAGGCGGGCTTTGTCTTCATCCGTCGCAGGCGTCGAGCCGAAACCGGCGATGGCAGCGGCTGCCTTTTGCTCACGTTCGACCGCATTCTTAAGATCCGCCTGCAAGATACTCCGCTGGCTGGAAATCTCCTTATCGATCTCAGCCTCTATCTGGTTCGCGCGCGCCCCCTGCCCTGCTGCACGATAGCGCTCCACCAGTGCACCCAGCGCTCCGGAACGCATGGTTTCCGGCACGCCTTTACCGGCAAGGCTCTCGGCGGTCGCGCCGTTCAGACTGTTGGCCTCCGCTGCGATACGGGCTGTCTCGGCCTTGCTGTCGGCGAATTCGCGTTGAAGCGCGGTCTTGTTGTCGTCATCGCCAAAATCCCGGCTGACGCGAAAAGCTGTTGCCGCCTGCCGTGCCGCTTCGGCATCCGCCTCCAGACTTTGCAGGCGCGCCGGGAGATCGCCCTCAGACCCGTTCGCGCCGCCTTGCAGATGGTCGCGAAACGCTTGCGCAACGGCATTGGCCAAAAGTGAAGCCGTTTCCGGCTTGTCAGTCGTGGCCTCGACATTCACCGTGCCGCTGTCGAGCGCCTGTGTGAAATCAAGCCGCTGGCGCAGCAATTGCGCGCCCGACATCCTTTTGTGTCCTGCCACAGCCGGAGGCTGCTGGTCTTCGGGCAACAATCGGGTCAGACGAAAGCGCAATTCCTCCAGAAATGAAGGAGCACCGAGATCGGCAGCACGTTCAATGCGCGCCATTTGCGCAGCACGCTCAAGAACGGCATTCGAGGCAATTTCGCTGCGCCGCTCTGGCGGAAAAACCTGCAGGGAAGCCATCGCGCCGTATTGGGGCGGCACCAAAACAGCATATGTGGTTCCGACAATTCCACCCAGCAGCGTAAAACCAGCCAGAAGCCCCCAGCGCCGCCTGCGGCGCGATAATTGTAACGGCTCGCTTTCAGGCTTCGGGACGGTGACTGATACGGGTGTTTCCGGCGCAGGCGGTGCCTTGATCGATGCCCCGTCGAGGTTGGCCTGCAGCGCCTCCCGGACGGCATTCATCCGGCCCTGCATATCTGCCTTCGGATCGGTCCGTTCGCTCTCTTCCGCGTCTATCAGATCCTGCTTACGGCGAAGCAACTCCTCGCGACGCCTCTGATGCTCGCGCTCCTCGTTTTTGTCTTCGGTCGCGCGGAAAGGTGGCACAAGTTCAAGGAATTCCGGCGCATAGGCCAGAAGCGGGCGCGCAGCCGCACGTCGCCTCTCTCTGTCCCGTTCAACCATCGCTCCGTCCCGCTTTTCGCCCGTGGCTATTGATCCAGATTAATATTCATCATGGCAAACAAACCGTTAAAATTGCAATTATACACATTGATTCATACAGATAAATCAGGAGGCCAGAGTGAGCGCCGAAACAGAAAATCCGATCGATCCAGACCGGCTGAGTGGCATCATCCGATTTATCCAGAGTGCGGAACGGCTGAAAAGCACTCTGCGCTCCGGCCATACCTCACAGGGCCGACCGGAAAGCACAGCCGAGCATAGCTGGCGGCTATGCCTTCTGGTGATGTTGTTCGACCGGGAGCTGGGCGATTGCGACCGGCTGAAACTCATCAAAATGTGCATCATCCACGATCTGGGCGAGGCGATTTCCGGCGATGTGCCTGCCATCCATCAATCCGCCGATGATGGGCGAGCCGAGCGCGAAAAAGCCGATCTCATGATGCTGTGCGCGCCGCTTCCAGATGACCTGCGCGCGGAAATCATGGAGCTTTGGACGGATTACAGCGAAGGCCAATCGGCGGAAGCTATCTTTGCCAAAGGCTTCGACAAGCTTGAAACCATGATGCAGCACAATATCGGGCTCAATCCGCCGGATTTCGATTATGCATTCAATCTCGATTACGGCGTCAAGCAGACCGCCCGCCATCCGCTGCTACGCCAGCTCCGCGAAATTGTGGACGCGGAAACCCGGTGCAATGCGGAAAAGCGTTAGCTCAACGTCGCGAAGTGGCGCAGTGTGAAGGTGATCTGGTAAATCAGCGCAACGGCAGCGAAAGCCGCATGATAGCGCCGGTTGCCCCAGAATACTGCAATCAGACTGAACAGGATGAAGCAAGCGACCTGAATGGGATATTCGATGCCGTAGAGCCGGTAGTGGTCCGCTCCCTTCAGCAAGGTATCGATGAAATCGACCACATAGACCAGCGCCAGAATGCCGAAGAACCACTTGCGCCGTGAAATGAAATAATCGCGATAGCCGGTATATTCTTCCATACTGTCGGGGAAAAGCAGCGTGCTGAGCAAAAAGTACAGTCCTGCATAGAAGATCACGAACAGATACTTCTCGAAGGTCCAGAGCGGAATGGTTCGCAAGCTGAATTCAAACCACCAGAAGTGGATGACGGAAAGCAGAATGAAGCCCACCCACGCCAGGTGGACCGGATAGATTTTCTGTTTGCCCGGATGCTGGATGAAACGCGCCAATCCTGTCAAAAGGCGTGAAACGCACAAACCCAGGATCATGCCGATAATAATACGGACGTGTCCGAAAGCTTCGGCTGGTGGAACGCCCGTCGTCAAAGCTGGGTCCATTGTCTCCCCATTCCAGCAACGCAAACAGGAACTGCTTCGTTGCTCTATCAAGAATTCCAGATGGCAAGCATAATGGTCGATACCTTATGAGCAATAGGTAAACCGTACCGCAATAATCAGACAGTACTTCGCAGGCAAAATCGTGCTTTTCACCATACCGTCTTGCAGGTCGCAATCGCGCGGGTCTATATCCCGAAAGGAATGAGAAAAGGCGTACATGACGCTGTGCGCCGGGATCAAACAGGTGGAACAATCAATATGCATGACACGGTAATTCTGGTCGGTTGCGGCAATATGGGCTTCGCCATGCTCAAGGGCTGGCTCGATAGCGGTATCCTCAAGGCGAAGAACGTTTACGTCGTGGAACCGACCGAAGCGCTTCGTGATCGCGCCGCTGGCGCTGGCGTCCATGCCTTTGCCGATGCTGAAGCCCTGCCCGGCGATCTAAAGCCGCGCATGGTTCTCGTGGCCGTCAAGCCGCAGGTCATGGCACAAGTTCTGCCAGCCTATAAGCGCTTCGCCCCAGCCGCCACTTTCGTCAGCGTTGCAGCCGGTATTCCGGTCGCCCTTTTCGAAAGCAAGCTTGGTCACGATGCAGCCATTCTTCGCTGCATGCCGAACACGCCTGCCGCCATCGGCAAGGGCATGCTGGTCACGTTCAAGAACGCCAATGTGACCGACGAGAACGAAGCCTTCATTGCACGCCTGCTGGAGACATCCGGCAAGGTCGCAAGCGTGGACGATGAAGCGCTGATGGACACCGTGACCGCCGTTTCGGGTTCTGGTCCGGCCTATGTGTTCCACTTCATCGAAGCCCTGACCGACGCCGGTGTGACCGCCGGTCTTCCGCAGGAAACGGCGGCTCTGCTGGCCATGCAGACCGTGATGGGTGCAGGCGCTCTGGCCGATGCCAGCACGGATACACCGTCAAAGCTGCGCGAACAGGTGACGAGCCCGAACGGCACCACCGCTGCCGCGCTCGAGGTTCTCATGGGCGGTGACCGCCTCAAGAAGCTTGTGGCAGAAGCCGTGGAAGCTGCCCGCAAGCGTTCGGTGGAACTGGGCAAAAGCTAGAGCATTTCCAGCAAAAGTGCGAAGCGGTTTTGCGTCGGATAATGCGTGAAAACAAATAGATAGAGCGGTTCCGACGATTCCATTTAAACCGGAACCGCTCTAAACTGAGAGACGCGGCACCGCTTCGATGAGCGCTCTAGTGATGGGCGCTTGTGGTGCCGTTATCAGCTCACGTGTCGGGCGGCATTCAACAATCTGCCCGCGCTCCATCACCGCGATACGGTCCGCCGTCTGTGCCGCGACCGCCAGATCATGCGTGATGAAAAGATAAGCCGTCTGCTCGGCTTTCTGTATATCCCGCAACAGGTTGAGAATGGCGCCGCGCACAGTGACATCAAGTGCCGAAACCGCCTCGTCCAGCACGATCAGCGACGGAGCAGTTGCAAGCGCCCGCGCAATCGCGACACGCTGGCGCTGCCCGCCGGAAATCTCGTGGACGCCACGCCGCACCAGCGCCGGATCAAGCCCGACCGTTTGCAGAAGGCTGGCAATATCGCGCTTGAGCCCGTGGATGCGCAGCGGCTCGCGTAAGAGATCGTAGACGCTCGCACGCGGATTGAAGGCTGAAAGCGGGTCCTGAAACACCATCTGCATGCGCGCCCGCTCTTTGCGGAGATTAGCGCCTGTGAGCGCCAGCCAGTCCTCGCCTTCGAAGCGGATTGTGCCGCTTTCAAGCGGATGAAGCCGCAGAAGGGCGCGCGCCAGCGTAGACTTGCCGCTGCCAGACGGGCCGACCAGCGCCAATGTCTCGCCCTGCCGGATGGTGAGACTGACACCATCGAGCGCAAGGGCGCCGCCATAGCGCAAAATGAGATTGTCGGCCTTCAGAAGTGGATCAGCCATGGGCCGTCTCCAGCACTGGCACGGCGGCGATCAGCGCTTTCGTATAATCTGTTTGCGGGTTCGAGATGATATTTTGTGCCGGGCCAAGTTCCACCAGTTTTCCCTGACGAAAAACCGCGATGCGGTCGGCCAGTTCCGATGCCAAAGCGATGTCATGGGTGATGAAGATCAGTGTCATTCCGTCTGCACGCACCAGTTCGCGCAGGAGAGAGACAATCTCTTTCTGCACGATGGTGTCGAGTGCGCTTGTCGGCTCGTCGGCAATCAGCAGGCGGGGACCGGCGGCAATAGCGAGCGCAATCGCGATGCGCTGTTTCTGGCCGCCGGAAAACTGATGCGGATAGCGTGTGAAAGCCGTTTCAGGTTGTGGAATGTGGACCCGCTTTAAAAGGCTGACTGCTTTGGCTTTCGCCGTCGTCCTGTCGATTTTCGCATGGGCGCGAATGATCTCGACAAGTTGCGCGCCAACCGTCATCAGCGGGTCGAAGCTCGATGCAGGATCCTGAAACACGAAGCCGATGTCGCGTCCCGGTCGCCGCTTGCCATCCGCCCAATCCATGCGGCCCGAAATGCGGGCATTGCCCGGCAGGAGCGAGGCCAAGGCCAGCGCCAGCGTGCTTTTGCCCGAGCCGCTTTCGCCAATGATCGCCAGTGTTTCACCGCGACGGACATCGAGGTCGATAGTCTCCAGCGCCATTTCACGGCCATAGCGCACGGAAAGCTGTTCCAGCCGGACGATCACCGTCATGACTGCACCTCGCGCCGGGACAAGGCGTTCGTCAGTCCTTCGCCCGCCAGATAGATGCCAACAACAGTCAGTGCCAGCGCCAGACCCGGCAGGATCGAGAGCCAGGGCGCGGAGCGCAAAACAGTGCGCCCCTCGGCGATCATGCCGCCCCATGTGACGCGGTTCGGATCACCCAGTCCCAGAAAGGACAGCGCCGCCTCGATCAAGATGGCGGAAGCAACGATCACCGGCACCAGTGCCAGAACCGGCGGCAGAGCGTTGGGCAGAATCTGGCGGAAAGCGATTTCCATTGGATGCATGCCGATGACGCGAGCCGAAGCCACATAGTCGCTTTCGCGAATTGTGAGCACCTGTCCGCGCGTGAGGCGCGCAGCCTGTGTCCAGCTCGAAAGTGCAATGGCCGCAATCAACACCGGCAGCGACGGCCCGGCAATGCTGACCAGCGCAAGCGCCAGCAGGAATCCCGGCACAGTCTGGAAGGCTTCGGTGATCCGCATCAGGACTTCATCGATGATACCGCCCGCAAAACCGGCCAGCGTTCCAACGATGCTGCCCAAGATAAGTGCAGCCAAGGCAGCGGCCAGTCCCACAGCAAGCGATGTGCGCGCGCCGTAGAAAAGTTCAGCCAGAACATCACGCCCGAGCCGATCGGTTCCGAAGATAAAATCTTTATTGTCAAAAGGTTGCAGCAACGGCGTTGAGACAATGCTTAAAGGATCGGCGGGAAAGAAAAGAGGCGCTGAAACTGCTGCCAGCACGAGCAGCGCCAGCAGGATTGTACCTGCTAAACCCTCGCCCGTTCTGAAATAACGTTTAGAGCGGCTCATGCCCTGCTGCCCCCCGTCGCGATACGTGGATCAAGCCAGAGATAGATCAGGTCGATAAGGAAATTGACCACGATCACCATGACGGCGCTGACCAGAATGACACCGAGCAGAAGCGGCGTGTCACGGCTTGCAACGGCCTCTTGCGCCAGTCGCCCCAGACCTGGCACGGCGAAGACACTTTCGATCACCACGCTGCCGCCGAGCATGGATGCGGCCTGTAAGCCCAGCACGGTGACGACTGGCAGCAAGGCGTTGCGCGCCACGTGACGCAGGACGATGCGCGAATGCGAAATGCCCCTCGCCCGCAGGGCGCGCACGAAATCCATGCGCCAGATCTCGGCCATGGCGGCCCGCATCACCCGCAGGTAAAGCGCCAGATAGATCACCGCCAGCGAAACGACCGGCAGCACCAGATGAACCGCAATATCGCCTGCTCGCGCCAGCCCATGCTTGCCGGAAGCGATTGTTTCTATGCCACTTGACGGCAACCAGCGCAGCCTGATCGAAAACAGGATGACCAGCACAAGCGCCAGCCAGAAACCGGGGATCGCATAAAGAACCAGGGATGCAACGGAGAGAAACCGGTCGCGAAAGCTTCCGGGCTTTGCACCTGCCACGATCCCGAGGAGCGAGCCCACGGCAAAAGACAAGGCGGTAGCCGCGCCCATCAAAAGAAGCGTGTTGGGCAGGCGTTCCAGAATAACGTCGAGAATGGGCCGGTTAAAACTGACGGACCAGCCGAGATTACCCTGCGCGAGCGCTGCGAGATAAGCCCCGAGCCGATGCCAGACCGATTGATCCAGCCCCCAGCGCGCCCGCATTTCGGCAATCGTTGCCGCATCGCCGCCGAATGTCACAGCATAGGCGTCGACGGCATCGCCGGACGCGCTTTCCAACATGAAGAAGCAACCGACAATGACAATCAGCAGCACGATGAAGCTGCCGACCAGTCGTTTGCGGAAAAGGGCCAGAATCTGTTTCACGGCGGCAGGATACAATTAATCCAAGAGGTTCGTCACTGCTCCAGCCACGTATCCGCCCAGTTGGAAACAGCCCAGCGCGGATTGTTGGAAATAGTCTTCACGCGGTCGCTGGCGACGGTGATGAAGCCCCATTCCGCAACATTGATGAGCGGCAAATCCGCCTCCACCATCTGCTGGAACTTGTGGTAAAGCGCCGTGCGCTTTTCCTCATCGATCTCGCGTGCGGCTTTGGCGATCAGTGCGTCCAGTTCTGCGTTGACATAGCCGCCCTGATTGGAAAACGGCACGCCTGCCGGGATGCCGCTTTCGACAAGAATGGTGGTCGATATGGCCGGATCGCCGCGATAAACCGTGGGCGCAATCGCCAGATCGAAATCATGGTCGGTATAGACCGCCTTCTGGTGCGCGGCGGAATCATTATTGACGATGCGCGCATCGATGCCGACAGCCGCAAGCGCCTGCCGCAGATAATCGCCGAACTGCTTCGTCTCGTTGAAATAGGGCGCGGGAAGAAGCTTGAGCGTGAAGCGTGTTCCGTCCTGACCGCGCGTGTAGCCAGCCTCGTCCAGAAGTGCATTCGCCTTCGCAACGTCGAACGGATAGGACGGCACGTCATCGGTATAAAACTGGCTGTCATAATGTGGTACGGGACCGGTTGAGGTCTTGGCGTAACCGAGGAAAACGGTTTTGACCACGAAATCGCGATCAATGGCATGGGCGATTGCCTGCCGAACCTTCAGATCCGCCAGCTCCTTGCGGCGGTGGTTGATCTCCACCACAAGCTGGTAAGTCAGCGCTTCATAGCCCTTGGAAATAACCGTCAGGCCCGGAACCTTCGAAATTCGGTCCAGATCGGCGAGCGGCACGGCGGAAAAAGCGGCCAGATCGATTTCTTCGGCTTCCAGTGCCCCCGCCGCAGCCGCACGATCCGGCAGCACGCGATAGACGATCTCGTCCAGATAAGGCTCACCCTCGCCCCAATAATCGTCGTTGCGTGTCAGCCGATAATATTCGCCAGTCTTGTGCTCGGCATATTTGAACGGGCCGGTGCCGACGAGCTTTTCATTGGCCGAATTGGCCATGATGTCGGTTCCTGCGAAGACATGCTTCGGCAGCACTGCCGTCAGCGCGGGCAAGGCATTACGGATAAGCTGGAAAGGCGTCGGCTCGGAGAAATGGAAGATGGCGGTAAGGTCGTCCGGCGTTTCGACCTTCTCCAGTGCCTTGAACACAACGCGACCAAGGTTTTGCAGTGGTTTCCAGACTTCAATCGCCGAAAAGGCCACATCCGCCGATGTGAACGGCTTGCCGTCGTGCCATTTGACACCTTCACGCAGACGGAATGTCGCCGTCAGCCCGTCGGCGGAACCTTCCCAGCCTGTGGCCAGCCGCGGCGCAAGGCCATTCTCACCATCGAAAGACGCTTCCGCCAGAGGCTCGATCAGCTTGCTTGCAACGAAGAAAACACCATTGGATGCCACGATGGCCGGGTTCAGATTACGTGGTTCTGAATCTGCGGCCACGACCAGCCGCCCGCCTTTCTGCACCTCACCAGCCGCATTCGACCGTTGCGGCCAGACGGCGACAGCGGCCAAAGCGGTCGACCCCGCCAGAAAAGCCCTACGCGACAGAACCAGTTGAGCCATATCACTTGCCCCGCAATCATATTTTCATTCGCTGACTTTTTTATACCAGTCGCCGGTAAATGACAGGATCAAAACCTGTCACCCGAACAATAAATGTCGAAAAACACTTCATTTTTCGGTATCTTTAACCGTCAAGTAAAAATAATATTTCAACGGTTTGCTAGCTTATTATTGCAGTATTTCAACATATACGGTTGAATTATTTTTCCTATAAAATTCAATTTAAAGAAAATCCCCTCTTGCCAAACAGGCCTTCTTCCGTAGATCATAGTTAATTATGTGTTGTCGTATTTCGTGAGCTTCCATTTCGACACGGCGCACATAGACCAGTGAAGAGCAATTCATGGCTCTTGTTTGAATGCATTTGTCCGCCCCAATTCAATCATCTGGCGGCAAATGCCCTCTAATTACTCGTGCATCTTATTCCGAAAACCGTTTCACACTTTTCGGAATGCGCTCTAAAGCTAAACCACATTGGAAGAGAGGAAACAGAAATGTCCAGTTTGCTGCCCCCGCTTCATGACGGTCATGCACCGATCTATCTTCATCACGCGTTCCAGGATGCGGTTGATGCTTATGAAGATTGGACCCCGGAAACGGCTGAACCTGTTGTTCGGGTCAATGGCAAGACTACTCGTATCAGCGTCGTCTTTCGCCGCCTGTGGAACTGCACCGATATGGTGCCGCGCCACACGTTGGAAGCGCTGAGGGATATCGTCCCGACCGGCATTGTTCTTGCCGAGCATTGGAAGGAAACGCCCACATTCGCAGAAGCTGCCCGCATCATGCGTGCCGCCCTGGAAGGGCGCAAGGCACGACGGCTCCCGGTCGTGTGCTGATTTTCCTGAAACCGACAATGAAAACGGGCGGATTTTCCGCCCGTTTTGCATCCCCCCGATCCCTCGACGGGCGCAGGATGAGGGAAGTCGGCTCTATACAACCATCAGCGCTCAAGAGCCTGAATCAAAAAGCGTCATGTGTGTGCGAAAATGGTGATTTTCGAGTACCGGAGCGGAGTGTACTTTTGGGTACATGAGCACCGGAACGCAGACAAATTGCCATTTGCAGCCACACAGGATGACTTTTGGAACAGGCTCTAAACGACAGGATCAAGCTTACGGAACCGCACGCGGGCGCTGCGTTCGATAGCGGCAACAGTCAGTTCATCGAGCGTCCAGCGGTCACGCAGCATCTGCAGAAATTCCAGTTCCTCCTGTTCCACATGCAGATCGGCGGCGGCCACTTCGACAGCCAGTGCATAGGCCGTATCGTAGAGGCGTTCCGGCAACGCTTCATGAGCGAGGTCGAGAATCCTCTCCAGACCGTCTTCATAGGCCAGCAGCGCATAGCAATCATTGGCAAGCTGCGGCAGACGCCCAGTATCGAAACCACGGAAAACCGGCAGGCGCGTCACCACGTTACCGATGGATTCCAGTTCGGCATCGGTCATGGTGGTGTCGGCTGCAGACGTCGTAACCATGATATAGACGAGTGCATCCTGCGGGGTGATCTTTTTCATCGCGTACTCCTGCACAACAATGGCCGGAATCAACTCCAACGGCCCAAATTGGTTTGAAAGTTAGGAAGCTGCATCCCGTTGCGCAAGGAAATTCGGTCGCAACCGTTGACGGACAGTGGTTGCCGCGCCATAGAGCAGTATGCGCCTCCCTTATGCGCAAGTTTTCAACGAATAGAGCGCTTCACAGGATTAAACCATGACCTCGCACCGCCTTCCCGAAATCACGCTGACCCCGGAACTGACCGCGGCGGCTGCGGAAGCGAAAGCATGGCCCTTTGAAGAGGCGAAGAAAATCCTCAAGCGCTATGCCAAGACCGGACTGCCGGACACGGTGATCTTCGAAACCGGCTATGGCCCTTCGGGCCTGCCGCATATCGGCACGTTTGGCGAAGTGGCGCGCACCTCGATGGTGCGCCATGCCTTCCGCATCCTGACCGAAGACAAGGTCAAGACGCGCCTGATCTGCTTTTCGGACGATCTCGACGGCATGCGCAAGATTCCGGACAATGTGCCGGACAAGGCAGCTCTTGAGCCCTATCTGCAAATGCCGCTTTCGACCGTTCCGAACCCGTTCGGCGGCGACTACAAGAGCTTTGCGGATCACAACAACGCCATGCTGTGCCGCTTCCTCGACACGTTCGGCTTCGATTACGAATTCGCCAGCGCGACCGAATATTATAAGTCCGGCAAGTTCGACGCAGTGCTGCTCAAGGCCGTCGAGCGCTATGACGACATCATGAAGGTGATGCTGCCGACGCTCGGCGAAGAGCGTCAGGCCACCTATAGCCCGTTCCTGCCAATCTCGCCCAAGTCCGGTCGCGTGCTTTACGTGCCGATGAAGCGTGTTGATGCCAAGGCTGGCACCATCACGTTCGACGACGAAGAAGGCGTTGAAACGACCCTGCCCGTCACCGGCGGCAATGTGAAGCTGCAGTGGAAGCCGGATTTCGGTATGCGCTGGGCAGCACTCGGCGTTGATTTCGAAATGTTCGGCAAGGACCACCAGACCAATGCGGGCGTTTATGACCGCATTTGCGAAATCCTCGGCGGTCGCGCGCCGGAACATTTCGTCTATGAACTGTTCCTCGACCAGCTTGGCCAGAAGATTTCCAAATCCAAGGGCAACGGCATTTCCATCGATGAATGGCTGGCCTATGCGCCGACCGAAAGCCTTGCACTTTACAATTTCCAGAAGCCGAAGACCGCCAAGCGGCTCTATTTCGATGTCATCCCGAAGGCAGTGGACGAATATTTCACCTATCTCTCGGCCTATGAACGCCAGGAATGGAAGGACCGATTGAACAATCCGGTCTGGCACATTCATTACGGCAATCCGCCGAAGGTGAACCTGCCGGTTACCTTCGCGCTGATGCTCAATCTGGTCAGCGCATCGAATGCCGAAAGTCCAGCCGTGCTGTGGGGCTTCATCTCGCGTCACGTGCCGGGCGTAACACCGGAAAACAACCCGGAACTCGACGCACTCGTCGGCTATGCGATCCGCTACTTCAACGACTTCGTGAAACCGACCAAGCAGTTCCGTGCGCCGGACGATGTGGAACGCGCAGCGCTCGAAGCGCTGGATGCCAAGCTTTCAACGCTGCCTGCCGGCACCGATGGCAACGACATCCAGAATGCCATTCTCGATGTCGCCCGCGCCATCGAGCGTTATCAGGACCATACCAAGAAGAGCCCGGAAGGCGGTCCCGGTGTTTCGGTTTCCTTCTTCCAGATGCTCTATGAGGTGCTGATCGGCCAGGAACGCGGACCGCGCTTTGGTTCCTTCGTCGCGCTTTACGGCATCGACGAAACCCGCGCACTGATCAAAAAGGCGCTGGCTGGCGAACTGGCGTAAGCGTCAGGACATGCTCTAACCCAGACCAATGAATTCAAATAATAAGGGCGGCTTCAAGCCGCCCTTTCAGTTTTTCGCCCCTCATCCTGAGCCTGTCGAAGGATCTAGAGCATTTCCAGCAAAAGTGCGAAGCGGTTTTGCGTCGGATAATGCTTGAAAACAAATAGATAGAGCGGTTCCGACGATTCCATTTAAACCGGAACCGCTCTAAATTCATCTCGCTTTATTGTGCCGTGGGTGCAGGCGGAAAATCGCCCTGCGGCTGTGGTAACGGCGAAGAAGGCTGCGGCTCCGGCTCGGGTGCCAGAGGCGAAGGACTGTCCATCATGCTGCCGCTATCAGGCTCCGGATTGGGCAGAGATGTATCGGGTTTGTCGCCGAAAATGCCGAGATGCGCTTCCACAGCCTTGCGCCCCGCTTCGTCGTAGGCGCTGCCGGGAGCAGCCTTCGCCCAGCCATTGGCAACCAGCCATGCGGCTGCATCCTCATTGCCCAGCACGCATTCGGTAGCGATTGCGCCGCCACTGTCATTTTGCGGCAGGCGGCACATGACGGCACGAGAGCGCAGCCATTGCCGGAAGGCAGTGCGGGCCTGCATGCCGCATGGCCAGCTTTCGCCGGAAGCGGTCTGGCATGTCTGTTCGACGGGAACGATTTCTATTCCCTGCAGCTCGACGGTACGGCCCTGGCTTTCCAGCCGGCCTGCTGCCACAGCGACCGGACGCTGCAAAAGCTGCATCTGCTCGCCCGCATCGACAGGCGTAGCCGGTGGCGGCGGTTCCGGCGGTTTAGGTGTGGTGGCAAGACCAAGATCGCTCAGCGGCGGACGCGGTGCCTCGCGTTCCATACCGTCATCATTGACCTGATCGTTTACCTTCCCGTTCTCTTTCCACGCAGGCGGCTGCCCTTCAGCAGGAGCGGTTTGGCCCGATTGCGGTGACGTCCCCCCGGATGGATTCCCCATTTCAGGCGATATTCCCGGCTCGTTATAATCGAACTGTTCAACGACGATGCCGTTGCCCGTACCGGAATCGACTTTCGTCTGCGTATCGCCGGAATCGATGACCACGACCGGTCGATCCAGCGCGCCATAGAACGGCGCCACGAAAGCGGCAACCAGTACCGCACCTGTTATGCCAGCCAGACCGCCGAAGACGGCGCGCGCATGACTTTTACCCTGCGATTGCACCATTACTGGCTCGCCCACAAAATGCGGGCAACCCATTCGATATCCCTGGACTCGAAAATGCGGTTCGGATGTTCGGGGTTGAGCGAATGAAGCTCAATGGTTCGCGGCGTCTGGCGATGCAGAATCTTGGCCATCACTTCTCCGTCTTTCGTTCGCACCACCACCCGGTCGCCCCGGCGAATGGCGGTATTGGGTGCAACGATCAGCGTATCGCCATCACGGTAAAGGGGCAACATCGAGTCGCCCGAAACCTCCAGCGCATACACACCTTCCCCCGTGCCAGCGGGAAATTCCACGATGTCCCAGCCCTGCCCTGCCGGAAAACCGGCATCATCGAAATAGCCGCCCGCGCCCGCTTCGGCCATGCCGAGCAGTGGAATCGACTGCATGTCCTGCGTATATTCGCCAAATTGCGGCGTGCGATCTTCACCCCGGATAAGCCGCGTGAATTCATCAAAGGTGGAGCCGGTTGCTTCCATCACCTTGGCAAGCGATTCCGTCGAAGGCCAGCGCGCGCGACCGTCGGAGGCATAGCGCTTGGATTTGTTAAAGGTCGTGGGGTCAAGCCCTGCGCGACGCGCCAGCCCGGACGCGCTCAGGGAATGACGTTCAGCCAGGGCATCAATGGCCGCCCACACGCTATCGTGAGAAAACATAGTAATGATCCGCCACCTAGGTTCCGACATATCTTCTGAACGATCACCTATCAGAATGATATGTTTAAGAGGATTTTAAACCTAATTTCCCGTCCCATCTTCAGCTTCAACCTACCGAAAAAGCCGGAATTACGCAAGATGGGTGAATTAACAGGGAAAATTTTCTTATTCACGGAATGATGAAGCAGGTGCGATTCAATTCTAGCAGGATGACGCAAACAAAAAGCGCGGCATGAAACATGCCGCGCCTGATGATCTTGCGAAGGGTTATGCTTACGCTGCCTTCTTCGTTTCCGTCTTGTACGGGTTGAAGCGCTGATAGAAGCTTTCGCCGTTCTCGGCCAAGTCGAGAAGCAGCTTCGGCGCCTTGAACTGCTGGCCGTATTTCTTCTGCAACTCCTTGGCAAGCTTGACGAATTTCTTCGCGCCCATGCCATCGATATAGGAAAGCGTACCGCCCGTATAAGGTGCGAAGCCAAACGCCAGAATGGAGCCGACATCGGCTTCACGCGGGTCGGTGACGATGCCTTCTTCCATCACGCGGGCAGCTTCCAGAGCGATGGTGACGAGGAAACGTTCCTTTAGCTCCTTCACATCGATCTTGTCCGGATCCTGCTGCGGATAGAGATCCTTGAGGCCCGGCCACAGATGCTTCTTGGCAGGCTTCGCCGGATAATCATAGAAGCCCTTGCCGTTCTTGCGGCCTTTGCGGTCGAACTCGTTGACAAGCTTGTCCACCAGTTCCACATGGCGCGGATCGACAGCCTTTTCGCCAAGATCGGCAAGGGTTGCCTTGAGGATCTTCTGCGACAGATCGATGGCCGTTTCGTCGTTGAGCGCAAGCGGACCAACCGGCATACCGGCCATGCGGGCGGCATTCTCGATCATCGCAGCCGGGACACCTTCAACAAGCATGTTGTAGGCTTCCGACATATAGCGCAACACGCAGCGATTGACGTAGAAACCACGCGTGTCGTTGACGACAATCGGCGTCTTCTTGATCGCACGCACGTAATCGAGGGCTACGGCCAATGCCTTGTCGGAGGTCTTCTTGCCGAGGATCACTTCCACCAGCATCATCTTGTCGACAGGCGAGAAGAAGTGGATGCCGATGAAGTTCTTTGGACGCTTCGACACTTTGGCAAGACCGGTGATCGGCAAGGTCGAGGTATTGGACGCGAAGACTGCGGAAGTCTTCAGCACTTCCTCGGCCTTCTCGGTTGCCACGCGCTTGACTTCGCGGTCCTCGAACACGGCTTCGATCACCAGATCGGCGCCCTCGAGCAGCGCATAATCAGGCGTTGCCGTGATGAGCGACAGGAGCTTTTCCTTGTCCGCTTCCGTAGCGCGACCCTTCTGCATTTCCTTGGCGATAAGGTCAGCGGCGTGCGCCTTGCCCTTGTCGGCAGATTCCTGATCGCGGTCGATCAGCACCACCGGAATGCCAGCCTTCGCCGTCACATAAGCAATGCCTGCACCCATGAAGCCCGCACCAATGACGCCGATCTTCTTGAACTTGGTCGGCTTTTCATCGACCGGACGACGCGCGCCCTTGTTCAACTCCTGCAATGACACGAAGAGCGAACGGATCATCATACCCGCTTCGGTCGTCTGAAGGATTTCCGTGAAGTAGCGCTGCTCGATCTTGAGGCCGGTATCGAACGGCACCAGCAGACCTTCATAAACCGATTTCAGGATAGCGAGTGCTGCCGGATAATTGCCGGAGGTTTCGCGGCGCAGAATGGCCGTTGCGGCAGGCCAGAGATTGGCACCGGCTGCGGAATAGATTGCGCCACCAGGAAGCTTGAAGCCCTTTTCATCCCAGGGCTGAACCGGCTTGAGGCCGCCCTTGATGAGCTTCTTGGCTGTTTCAACGAGCTTCTTGGCCGGAGCGATCTCGGTGACGAGACCCATGGCCTTGGCGCGCTGCGCCGTCAGGCTGGAACCCGTCGTCATCATCTGGAGCGCGTCCTGCTGGTTGGCAAGGCGCGGAACGCGCTGCGTACCGCCCGCACCGGGGAACAGGCCAACCTTGACTTCCGGCAGGGCCATCTTCACGCCCGGAGCATCGGATGCCACGCGGGCATGGCACGCGAGCGACATTTCAAAAGCGCCGCCCATACAGGTACCGTTGATAGCCGAAACCCAAGGCTTGCCGCAGGTCTCTAGCTTGCGGAAAAGGCCGCTCATCTTGCCGACATTGTCGAACAGGGTCTGGACCGCGCCTTGGCTGTCCTTGGCCTTCTGCTTCTGGAACGCCTTGAACATACCTTCCAGCATGGTCAGGTCAGCACCACCGGAGAAGGTGTCTTTGCCAGATGTTATAACAACACCCCTGACCTTTTCATCGGCAGTCGTCGCGTCGATGATGGCATTGAGTTCCTGCATCGCATCGACGGTGAAAACATTCATCGACTTTTCAGGCATGTCCCAGGTAACGAGAGCAATGCCGTCAGCGTCGGTTTCAACCTTGAAATTTACATAAGCCATTATCTGAACCTCCCCTTACACGCGCTCGATGATCGTGGCCGTACCCATGCCGGCACCGATGCACAAAGTGACCAGCGCGGTGTTAAGGTCGCGGCGTTCCAATTCATCCAGCACCGTGCCGAGGATCATCGCGCCGGTTGCACCGAGCGGATGGCCCATGGCAATAGCACCGCCATTGACATTGATCTTGTCGTGCGGAATGTCAAAGGCCTGCATGTAACGCAGAACCACGGCAGCGAAGGCTTCGTTCAACTCGAACAGGTCGATGTCCGAGATTTTCATCTTCGCCTGCTTGAGAAGCTTTTCCGTCACATCGACCGGGCCCGTCAGCATGAGCGCCGGTTCCGAACCAATATTCGCAAAAGCACGAATGCGGGCGCGCGGCTTCATGTCGAACGCCTTGCCAGCCTTCTTCGAACCGACGAGAACACCAGCCGCACCATCGACGATGCCCGATGAGTTACCGGCATGGTGGACGTGATTGACGGTTTCGATTTCCGGATGGGCCTGAATGCCGACGGCATTGAAGCCGCCCATTTCGCCGGGCATCACGAAGGACGGATTGAGCTGGCCCAGCGCCTGCATATCGGTCGTCGGGCGCATATGCTCGTCATGGTCGAGAATGGTCAGGCCATTCTGATCCTTGATCGAAATGACCGAATTCTTGAAATAGCCCTTTTCCCACGACTTGGCAGCGCGCTTCTGGCTTTCGACGGCATAGGCATCGACGTCATCGCGGCTGAAGCCGTATTTCGTGGCGATCAGATCGGCGGAAACGCCCTGCGGCATGAAATAGCCGGGGAAACCGACCGATGGGTCCATGTACCAGGCACCGCCGGACATGCCCATGCCGACGCGCGACATGCTTTCCACGCCACCAGCAATCACCAGATCATCCGAACCGAAAGCGACCTTGGCTGCCGCCAGATTGACCGCATCGAGGCCCGAAGCGCAGAAGCGCGAAATCTGGATGCCTGGCGCCTTGAAGTCATAACCGGCTTCAAATGCGGATGACCGCGGGATGACCGCGCCAGCTTCGCCGACCGGATCGACGCAGCCGAAAATAATGTCATCGACCTTGGCGGTGTCGATACCGTTGCGGTCGCGCAGGGATTCCAGAACCTTCGCGCCCAGACGAACGGCAGGCACTTCGTGCAGGCTGCCATCTTTCTTGCCACGCCCGCGCGGTGTGCGCACGTGATCGTAAATATAAGCCTCAGCCATGTTTACTCCTTCCCGCTAAATTCGAAACTTAGCTTAATCCCTAACTCAAAATGTGTCCGCGCTAAGCGCCATCATCGAATCCGCGCCCGACTGGATACGTGCGAGATGTGCTGCGCTTTCCGGCATGATCCGATCGAAATAGTAGCGCGCGGTAACCAGCTTGGCTTCGAAGAACGCCTTGTTGCCTTCACCACTGCCAAGCTTTTCTTCCGCAACCTTCGCCATGCGCGCCCACATGTAACCAAGCGCCACCAGACCAAAGAGATGCATATAATCGTTGGAGGCAGCACCGGCATTGTCGGGCTTGGCCATCGCATTCTGCATCAGCCACATGGTAGCGGCCTGAAGATCGTTGAGACCCTTCTTCAGATGCTTGGTGAAGAAGGAAAGCTTTTCGTTTTCGCGATTGGCTTCGCAGAATTCGCCCACTTCCTTGAAGAAGGTCGTGACCGCACGACCACCGTTAAGCGCCAGCTTGCGACCGACGAGGTCGAGCGCCTGAATGCCGTTTGCGCCTTCATAAATCATGGCGATGCGCGCATCGCGCACATACTGGCTCATACCATGTTCTTCGATATAGCCGTGACCGCCGAAGACCTGCTGCGCCATGACAGCATGTTCAAAACCCTTGTCGGTCAGAACACCTTTCAGAACCGGCGTCAGCAAACCGACCAGATCGTCTGCCGCCTGACGTTCCGCCTCATCACCTGCGCGATGCGCAATATCGGAGTTGAGCGCCGTCCAGAGGATGAGCGCACGACCGGCTTCGTTGAAAGCGCGGATATTCATGAGATTACGGCGAATATCCGGATGCACGATGATCGGATCTGCCTTTTTGTCAGGGGCTACAGCACCCGAAAGCGCCCGGCCCTGAATACGCTCACGCGCATAGATCGCCGCATTCTGGTACGCGGTTTCGGCAATCGAAAGCCCTTGCAGGGCAACACCGAGACGCGCTTCGTTCATCATGGTGAACATGGCGCGCAGGCCCTTATGCGCCTCACCGATCAGATAGCCGGTCGCATCGTCATAATTCATGACGCAGGTGGAGTTGGCGTGGATGCCCATCTTTTCTTCGATGGAACCGCAGGAAACGCCATTGCGCTCGCCCGGATTGCCATTTTCATCAAGAATGAACTTCGGCACGATGAACAGCGAAATGCCCTTCACACCTTCCGGCGCACCGTCGATACGGGCCAGCACCAGATGGATGATGTTTTCCGACATATCGTGTTCGCCGGCCGAAATGAAAATCTTCTGGCCGGAAATCTTGTAGCTGCCGTCTTCCTGTGGCGCGGCGCTGGTGCGCAGCAGGCCCAGATCCGTACCGCAATGCGGTTCGGTCAGGTTCATCGTGCCGGTCCAGGTGCCTTCCACCATCTTTGGCAGATAGGTGTCCTTCTGCTCATCGGTGCCGTGGGTCAGGATCGCCGCAATCGCGCCCTGCGTCAGGCCCGGATACATGGTGAGCGCCATATTGGCCGATGACATATATTCGCCGACCGCCGTGTGCAGGAGATAAGGGAGCCCCTGCCCGCCATATTGCTCCGGCACGGCGAGACCAAGCCAGCCGCCTTCACGATACTGATCAAAAGCGGCCTTGAACCCCTTCGGCGTCTTCACAGAACCGTCTGATGCGCGGACGCAGCCTTCCTGATCGCCGGTATGGTTGACCGGAAATAAAGTGCCTTCGGCGAGCTTCGCGCCTTCGGACAGGATCGCCTCGACGACATCGGGCGACGCGTCGGCAAAGCCCGGCAGGTTGTTGTAGCGCTGATAATTCAGAACGTCGTTGAGAACGAAATTCGTATCCTCAACTGGCGCGCGATAGCTCGGCATAGAAATCCTCCAAATTCACCACCTGAGCCGTTCCGCGATGGCTGGAACGAGCCCGTAACCGCGTTTCATGCCTGCATGCCACATTATAGCGAAACGTTGTGACAGCGCGCATGTTGCAACAAAAAGGGATATTTTTCTGCGAAAAACCGCCGTTTTTTGCTACTTTTTGACCGACCGTATCACGGATCTTGCGCACGATCTGTCAATTCTGAGCCGAAGCTAACCTACTTTGACGTTTCCGTAAACGTCAAAAATTACACAAGTTCGTGCGACTTGGGGAAATGTTCAATTGTAAACGCCGCCTTGGTTTGTCCCCCTACGCCTTGGTATGGGCATTTCGTTGCGTTTGATTTGTCCAGTTCGGGAAAATCATCGAATTAATGGGAAGCAGACCGTTTGCATTCCACAGTTCAACTTCACGATCTACGCGCGTGTCAGTGAAGTTCGATATTACGATTGCCCTCAAAAACTGATGGCCAAACTATATGGCGACCATGAACTCGGTATCGTTTTCATTAATAGACGGTAAGCCGCACCCTTGTTAGGCTATAGGTAATGGGGGTGATTCTAATGTCGTCTGCGCCAAAGGCATGTCTTCACATGCGAGCTAATTGGCTCGGCCCTGTCGGTAGTTTGGATGCTGACCTAAGTAAGTATGCTCAAAACCTAATTTATGCCCGGAACGGTACGGGGAAATCATTTCTTACTCGTGCACTCAGGTACCTTGACCTTCACGGGGATGGCGAAGATATCCAAGAAGCGCTGATTAATCTCCTTGCCGAAGAATCCACGAACGGCGATGGTTTTTTCGAGCTTTCACAGGGTGGCGTCAATATCGGCAAACTCATGTTGAGCTCAACCACATCGCGGGTCACTCCGGACGTCAGCGACCGCATTTTCCATGTCTTCTCCGATGATTTCGTTCACGCTGAACTTCGACAATCAAACTTTGTCGTCAACGGAAATATCGAGAGCAAAATAAGCCTAGACCAGTCGATAATCAGTACCAAGGATGCAGAGGAGACTCTGGCGCGGGCGGAATCGCATTTGAAAGAAATAAGAGAACGGCTAGAACAGCGAACGCTACAGCTCAAAGACCAGCAACTCGCTTCGAAGGCTAGCGTAAATAAGCGCCTCAGAGAATACGGCGACATAGAGTTGGCCACCCTTTTAACGACGCACACAACTTTACCAGAGCAGGCTGCGCGATCTTTCGGGGATGTTCTAAACGATCTTGATAGACTCAAAAGCGTCCCCGCCGAACCTGACTATCCGGATAATATAAGCAAACCGCTTTTCGACCCCGCGTTTTTAAATGCCACCTCCGAAAATATCGCTAAGATCACCTCTCCCTCGACAGTGGCCGAAGAAATCAAATCCAAGATCGCCGCGAACCCTGAGTTTATCGAAGCTGGAGTCGACATCATTCAGAAGGATGCGCACGATTGCTGCCCTTTCTGTGAACAATCCATCGCGCACCCCCCCGCCAAAGACCTAATCGCCTCGTACATAGCTTTCTATGCAGATGCAGAAGGTGGGCATAGAGCAGCACTTCGCAAAGATTGGACGTGGATTAAAGGCCTTAGAGATGCCCTTTCTCAATGTGAAAGGTCTGTAGCCAGAAACCTAATCAAATACGACCGGTTAAGGAAGTTGGTACCGTCACAAGCGAGCGTTTCAGTACCCAATATTTCAACCCAAATCGAGGCTATAGACAAATATCTGGGCGAATTGGCTGATACCATTGAGCAGAAGGGAAGAAACCCAAGCAAGGAAGTCGTCCTTCCAAAAGGTGATCCGCTTTCCTTATTCCAGACGCTGCATACAATGATCGATGAGATCAATAAAACGTTCTCCGCACTGGCGATGGCGATCAAAGCTTCTGACACGGAACGACGAAATCTTCATCGGGAAGCTTGCTCTGTTTTCGTTATCGACTTTGTGCGATCAAACTGGACTTCATTCGAAACTATTCGAGCACGAGAGGGTGATGTGCGAGTAGCCTCGGAAGACCTCGCTTCGCTTAAGAAATCTCAACTTTCGGATAGCGCTCGCGACCGGGTCGCTGCGACATTCGAAGCCCTCGTGACTAGCTTCTTCGGTCATAAATATACTTTCGACAAGGCATCATTCACTCTTCGGCGAGAGAACCGCGAGATGGCGCGAGGACCAAGCAGAACCCTGAGTGACGGCGAAAAGACTGTGATCGCCTTCTGCTATTTTATCGCCTGTGTTCATAAGAAAGTAAAAGCGACCTCCGACTACGCAAAAATTTTTCTGGTGTTCGATGATCCGATTACGTCGATGTCTTATGACTACGTCTTTGCAATTGCACAGACGCTTAAGCACTTGAGCATTTCTACGATAGGTGAAGTCTCGATCAATCCAGCGGATATAAACAAAGGCCACCTGAGACCTGATCTATTGGTTTTTACCCATAGTAGCTATTTCTACAATATCTGCGTCACTAACCGGGTCATAAAAGATGAAGCCGCCTTCTTCCTGTATAAAACTGGAGCATTTCACCAGTTATCGAGGCTGAAGAAGTACGTCGCCCCCTTCGAAGAGCATTTGCGGGAGATAGTCAACGTACATCAGGGAGCAGATCCCTCTCATACGACAGGACACGCTATACGTTGCGTTTTGGAAGCCGTAGGTCGCTTCTGCCACCCCGATAAATGTGACAGCCTGTCCAACTACATCAGTTACCTCGCGGGAGAAGAAGGCTTCGAGATCAAGAGCGTCCTCATCAATAATCTATCTCATGGCACTTACTATGATGAAACTCCTAGCCCGGATGAACTGCGTGACGCCTGTAATGAAACGATCCGGATCGTTGAGAAATACGCCAAGGGACAGCTCGGGGTAATTGGAGTACGTACCAACTGAAAATGTTAATGCGTTAGTAATCCAATGGCTGGCGCAGCCAAAAGCAGTCTCATTATTCCTGCAACTCCAAGATCTCGCTGGATGCTTGACAATACTTCTCTACAGTTGTGTTCAACCAAGTCGCAGCAGTATCATCGCTAATATGACCTAACTTTTCAGCTCTAACCACCAACGATGCAAACCGCCCTCGTCTATTTAATGGAGTTTCATTAATTGGAAAGTAGTCAAGTGTTAAGTTTTCGCGAGCTACCCATTCTTGTGACTGGTCCTTAATATCTCGAGGATGGACACTCGAAACATCAAGCTTCGCTATGTTTTGAATATGGTACGCAGCAGCTGTCATACTGACGCCAAAAGTGTTCATGACCGTTTCTAAAATATCTAGGCTAGTAGACTTCTGTTGAGCAATGGCACGAACAGCACTGGGCGGAGCAAGGAACGCGACCGCAAAGCCGTTCGCTCTACGCTCAACATTATCAGCTTCGTTTGCCAATCCCTTGAGGCTGTCGTATGAATCTACACGTAGTTTGTTCAATCTTTGATCAGGGTCCCCTACCAAATGTCCTATTTCATGAGCTAGTGTCATTCTTCGGACCCAGACCTTTTCGTTCTGCCCGGCTTCGTTCACAACAATCCCACGATTGGAACCGTTTGCGATTGTAGCTCCAGCAAAACGAGAAGTCAGCTTATCCTGCACTAATGGAACGCCCAACTTTCTTTCAAGAAGCTCGCGGATACTCACGATAGGCTCATCAGGTTTTAAACCAAGCTCAGCTCGGGCCTTCTCGGCAAGTGCATATCCCTTTTCTGCACTAACATAGCTATAATCATCCGACTGTAGCGTTCCTTTTGCTACTATCGGATGCACATCTATCTTCAAAACGCGCCCAAGTTCATTCTGCCTAGAAACGATCCATCCCGCCTCAGCTAGCTTCAGAACTGAGGAAGCATCAAACGTTTTAGCATCGACAGTACTGCGCAATTCTCGCAAACGTACTCCGAGTTCTCGATCTCCTCCGGCTTGCTCTCGAAAACCCACTATCCGCTCGTCTAACGCGAGTAGCGATGCAACTCGTTCGATATCACGAATCTTCGATGCTTTTCCTGGCGTCTCTAAGTTTTTTAAAACCTTGGTGTCGAGCCCTGAGAGCTTTTCAATATCGCGAATATCTAGTTTGAGATCCTCTCTCCTACGACGCAATGTATTGGCAGGTTCATCTCGACTATTCACAAGCGGAGCACTACCATCAACTGCAACTTTTTCGAGGATATCCAATCCGTAAAGGTCTAAGGCCTCTTTTGCCGTAATTTTTCGGCCTTTTGCCTGTTCGCTTGCGATAGCAAGCTGAACCTGACTCCTCACATATTTGTTTTCGCTGTTTGCTGCGTATTCCTCTAATGTATCGCCCCTTGCATTAGACCCAAATATTTTTACCATTTTTTCGTTATCTATCATTTTAAATAATCCATTCAGGGTCCACACCGATGAAAGGGTAAGGTCTGCCAGCCTCTTCATCAAAACCTGATGACCATACGTGGTAACCTGATTTTTGAAACGCGAGCGCAACATCTTTCATTTCGTCTGCCGTGCGCGGACCATATCTTCCAGAAAAGCCATTAACAATAATTGTACTTTCGGCAACAAAGATCAACTCCCCTGCGCAATAAGCACTGCCGCCGCCTGTTAGATTTGTATGCTTAATGACACCAGTTTCAAGTCCTCGACCAAAAGGGCAAGATTCATCCGCATGCACAACATTTTCATCCCGGACCGCCCAAAGCTTCAGGCCTACTGTCATCGTATCGTCTATCCTCGGTACGCTTGGTTGAGATGACAAGGCTGCAGCAGCTCCATCTTTCCAAATACACAAACCATCGGCCTCAGACATCTGGGTAACTTCGCCCGAGTTTTTCACCAAGCCATCTCGCGGCGGCCTTGGTGGATTGTACTTGGTACGAAATTCAGAAAATGCGGCATCTGTGAGTGTCATATCGCCCCCAATAATGTTCACTCGATATGCTAAAAATAATTCTCTGTCTACAATTTGGTTGATTGTATCATTCACTATAATGAAGTTACTCACGAAAGATTATCCGCTACCCTTCGAGACCAAAGCATAGGGGATTTTGCTTCACAGTTAGTTATGGCTTAGGCGTAAACCTTTACACTTCAATCGAACCGACCCTAACCAACATGAGTGACGATGGATAGGTCAGCATGCTCGACGCGACTAAGGATTTTTCTGGGGGAGAGGTTTATCATTGCACCTCACGCCGTCGCTAAGCAAAGTCGAAAGACTTACTTTCAGAACGAAGTTAGTCAGCCGCCGGAAAATCCAGCTAGACTCCTGCTCATGATTGTTCCATTTATTGCTGATAATTGGGTGGGTTAAATCATGGATCAGCAGCGTTCGGAATCGGCTAATTTGGCCGAAAATTCCGCTTTTTCAGGTAGTTTATCGGTCGAAGACAAGATCGAACGAGCTCGAACAGAGCTTTTAGATCTTTCAGCTCGAAATCGCTTGTTGAACGTGCCGCGTTTTTCGAAGAGCGCGAAGACTGTCGATATCATCGATGAAAAAGCGGCTGAAGTATTTCGTATTCTCGTGACCGAAGGGAAGGCAATGACCTTCCTTGCAGGCGCGAAAGGACGCGAGAAGACCGGAGAAGATGCTGATGGCGAGGAGCTTATAGAGCTTGCACTGCCGGATGATGACGAGCGCGATGAACAAGGCAAGCTGGTCCGGCACGGTGATACCAAGCTACAGACCAAGATGACGCCGAATGCTTTGCAGAAACGTCTGCTGGACCTCTATTTCGACGCGCGCACACTCGAAGAAGAGCAAGGCGTCAATATTCTATTTCTTGGTCTCGGAACGCTGAAATGGATCGACCCCAACAATAAAGAGAATATACGATATGCTCCTTTGATATTGGTGCCGGTCATATTGGAACGCGGAACCGCCGGTGAACGCTTTAAGCTCCGGGCACGGCAAGAAGATTTCTCATCCAATCTGTCCTTGGAAGCCCTACTTGATCGTGTCCATTCGATCAAAATGCCCGAGTTCGAGGCAACAGACGATTTTTCATTTGAAGATTACGCGCAGAGAATTGCCTCTTGTATCGCGGTTAAGCCGGATTGGTCAGTACAGCCTGACGACATCGTTCTTGGCTTCTTTTCATTCGCCAAATTTCTGATGTATCGGGATCTCGATCCTTCTCTTTGGCCCGTGCACGCCAAGTTTACAGATACGCCTCTTATTAGATCTCTTGTCTCGGATGGGTTTGAACGCGATGACGACCTGATTTCTGACGAGGCTAATATTGATTCCGTCATCCAGCCATCTGAGATGACGCATATCGTCGATGCAGATAGTTCTCAGTCTGCAGCCATTCATGAGGCTAAACGAGGCAAGAACCTTGTGATTCAGGGGCCTCCCGGAACAGGGAAATCGCAGACAATTGCTAATATAATAGCTTCGGCAGTTGCTGATGGAAAAACCGTACTGTTCGTAGCTGAAAAGATGGCGGCGCTGGAGGTGGTGAAACGCCGCCTGGACGCCGCTGGTGTCGGCGAAGCCTGCCTTGAGTTGCACAGCAATAAAGCGAACAAGAAAGCCGTTCTGCACGATCTTCAAAAAACTTGGGATCTAGGTTCGCCACGAGGAAATTTCGATGGCGCGATAGATAATGTCCTGCTCGATCTTCGTGACAGGCTCAACGATCATCCCAAGAGGCTACACCGCCTGTATGAACCATATCGACTTTCAGCATATACGGTCATCGGCCATCTGTCTCGGCTTCGTAGGGAGGGAATGGCACCGTCAGATATCGAGCTTCATAATGCGGTGGATTGGACACCTGGTCATCGTGACGAAGTGTCAAAGTTGCTTATGGAGCTCGCCGAACGCATTCGCGACATTGGACTGCCTTCTCGACACCCTTGGCGTGGTGTCGGGATAACGGGTATCTCACCTCTCGATCTTGAACGACTGGCCGTACGTATCCTGAACTCAAGCACAGCATTCGCGGAACTGCTCGAAAGGATGCAAAAAACGACGACGGCGCTTCAGCGTGCGGATGTCGTCGATCTTGAAGACTATCAGATCTGCAAGGAGCTTGCAGAACGGCTCGCTAGCTGTCCCGATACCATTTCGAATGACGCGCTTTCAAATGATGTATGGGCGCGTTCGATCAATGACATCGCTTCCTTAGTTCAAGATGGAAAGAAGTTAGCGAATGTTGCTGAAAGAATTAATGAAATCTTAAGATCGGAAGCTTGGGGATCTGAACCTGCAGGACTCGTTTCGCAGTTCTCGCGAGTACCTGCAAATTTCTCCGATGCAGCTTTTACGACCGTTGAACAATTAAGAACCCTTCTACCGCGATTGCTGACAGCGGTGCGATCATTGCAAGCATTGCTCGGGGTAGACGATATAGGCTCACTGGCTTCGATTGAGCGGATGGTCGTAATCGGCCAACGCGTGGCAAATGCCCCAGACGCAAGTCCGGACGCGTTTGTTGCAGCTATTTGGGAACGAGGGCTCGATCAGGCCGGTGATCTTGCTGAAGCCGTAGCCACACTACAAAACGCGCGATCAGAACTTACAGGAAAGGTTACCGATCACGCCTGGGAAGTGGATCTCATTGCGGCGAGAACCGCTTTGGCGGTTCACGGAAAGAGAATGCTCAAATTCCTGAGCGGGGATTGGCGTTCTGCCCGATCATTGCTCAAAACGGTATTGGTTGGTGAGCCTTCCGTCGACGAAACGTTGCGTATTCTCGACTTGCTTCAAAAGGGCAAACAGGCCAGATCGACTATACGAGACGGAGATGCTCTTGGCCGTTCCGCCTTTGGAGCGGACTGGCGAGGTGAGAAGACAGACCCGAAGCCGCTTGAAGATCTGGTGCTTTGGATGCGTAGCCTGCGCGGTGTCAGCACTGAGGCGCGGCAGATCGCAAGCCGTCTCTCGAACAAAGCCGCAGTTGGTACTAGCGCAGAACAAGTACAAGGCATCTTGGAAGAAGCCCGCAGACTGACTCATGCTCTGTGGCTAGAACTGTCTGATAAAACGCAGATTCTTTTCCCTGGCGCTACCGGAGCAGAAGACGCACATTTATCGCAAGTCCTTAGATTGGTGGATGAGCTCGGCCAAGCTGAGCAGGAAGCCAAGACGCTCCTTAAGCGCGATCTGGCAACAGCAGGCGAACGTTCGAAAATTTTCCAAGTGTTAGGCCTCGCCCTTGATCTAAAAGCAAAGGTAGACGGTCAGGGAACGCTTTTAGCTTCAGCATTTGGTCAACGTTGGGAAGGCATTGGATCCGATTGGGATGCACTCTCTCTTCTGGTCGATTGGGTTCAGCAAAATGCAGACATACGTCCTTTAGCTGCGACAATAGCTGATCGGGGAGACCTGGCCAGAAAAACGGGAGCGACGCTTGACGATGCCGGTACCTGGGTCGGCGAATTCTCAGCGATCCTTGATTACCTACAGACCGATCCGGAAACACTTTTTGGAGCCAACAGGGTTGAGGAAGTTCCCTGCTCCGAATTGCAGGAGCGGTTGCAAGTTTGGTTGACCTCACGGGAACAGCTGTCCAAATGGACCGCCTACCGTAATCGCGCCAATGCCGCAAATGATGCAGGCGCAGAACAAATTGTTGAACGTCTGGAAGACGGTCGTGTCACTCCAGACGGCGTAATGTCATATTTTGAGATGGCATTTTACGAAGCCATCCTACGTGATCAACATAGACACGATCCGGAGTTAGCTCGTTTCGACGGCGAAGTTCACGGAAGGCTTGTAAATGAATTCGCGCGTCTTGACATGGACAGGATGGGACTGTCGCGACTGGAAGTCGTTCGTTCACACCATAAACGTATTCCGGGCAAGAGCGGTGTTGGCCCCGTAGGTGTCCTCAGATCTGAAATGGCGCGTCGCCGTGGTCATATGCCAATTCGTCAGCTGATGACGAGGGCGGCTCCAGCAATTCAAGCGCTGAAGCCGGTCTTTATGATGAGCCCGCTGTCCATTGCACAGTTTCTGCCACCTGCACAACTCACCTTCGATTTGCTTGTAATGGACGAAGCCAGTCAGATCCAACCTGTTGACGCCATTGGCGCTGTTGCCAGAGCGCGGCAGGTTGTTGTTGTAGGCGACGAAAGACAGTTGCCGCCAACGCGCTTCTTCTCGAAGATGACTTCAAGCGGCTCGGAGGACGACGACGAACTTGAAGGCGCACAGGTTTCCGATATCGAGAGCATTCTAGGCCTGTTTTCTGCGCGTGGTCTGCCCGAGAAAATGTTGAGATGGCATTATCGTAGCCGTCACCAGTCACTCATTGCAGTTTCAAACAGCGAGTTTTACGAAAACAAGCTGTTTATCGTTCCCAGTCCGTATACGCACGAAGCTGGAATGGGGCTCCGATTCCATCAAGTTCCAGGCGGCACCTTTGAAGAAGGCGTAAACAAAACCGAAGCCAAGGCCGTGGCCAAAGCTATCATCAAACATGCTCTTGAGAACCCTAACCTGTCATTGGGTGTTGCTGCTTTTTCGATCAAGCAACGTAGGGAAATACAGGACCAGCTTGAAATTCTGCGTCGGCTTAACCCTGAAACCGAAGCCTTCTTTCATTCGCATCCAACAGAACCGTTCTTCATCAAGAACCTCGAAAACGTTCAGGGTGACGAACGTGATGTCATCTTCATTTCAGTGGCCTACGCCCGCAATGCCCAAGGGTACATGGGGATGAGGTTCGGCCCACTTGGAGCAGAGGGTGGTGAACGACGTTTGAATGTTTTGATTAGTCGCGCCAAGCAACGCTGTGAAGTCTACGCGTCCATAACCGATGAGGACATCGATTTGGAGCGCGCCCGAGGCAAAGGCGTAGCTGCATTCAAGCTCTTCCTTCATTTTGCAAGAACCGGACGGCTTTCGCTTTCAAAGCGTACTGAACGCGAGATGGACAGCGTTTTTGAAGAACAGGTCGCTGCGGCATTGACCGAGCGTGGCTATCAGGTGCATCCGCAAGTGGGGATTGCGGGGTTCTTTATTGATCTTGCGGTCGCCGATGATGCCGTTCCTGGGCGGTATTTGCTCGGTATTGAATGCGACGGTGCGGCATATCATGACTCTCGCTCAGCTCGCGACCGTGATCGTTTGCGACAAGCTGTTCTCGAAGCGCATGGCTGGAATATTCATCGCATATGGAGCACCGATTGGTTTCAACGCCCAAATGCGGAACTCGAAAAGCTGATTGCCGCGATAGAACGCGCGAAGGCCAATACCCTTGAACTCGAAGGTGACACAGAGAAGAAGCGCAAAGCAGTCAATGTGGAGATCATCACTATTGATCGTGAGGACGTGACTGAAATCGGGATACTGCCGAAGGATGTGATCGAAAACGCAACTCCTCTTTATAAAGAAGCGTCAATCAAGCCAGCGATCCATGTTGAACTTCATGAAACGCCTCTTGGCATTCTGGTTGAACACATTAAGGAAATTGTGGAGGTCGAAGGCCCCCTTCATCAGGATGAACTCGTCACTCGGCTTAGAAGCGCGTGGGGATTACAAAGAGCAGGCCAGCGCATCAACAGCCACGTAACCGTGGCAATCTTGGCGGCGGCCCGAAACAAGCACATCAACATTGAAGGCCAATTCCTGCTATGGCCAAATGGAGAAATAAAGCTCCGTGATCGAAGTGAAGTCGCCTCGCTCAGTTTGCGTCGTCTCGATATGCTACCTCCAATGGAGATCGATCAGGGACTTCGACAATTGGTCGAGGCGAGCTTCGGTGCAACGCCAGATGAAGCGATCAATGCGATTTCCAGAGCGCTTGGGTTCAAATCAACAAGTGGTCAATTGAGGGAGCAGATCCAAGCGAGAATTGGCTATTTGAAAAAAGCCAATATACTTGAGGAACGAGATGGGCTTCTCACACTCAAGACAGCTTAAAACCGAAGAAACTCCGCGCCTGCTTCTGCCCCGATTTCGGCAGAAGCAGGCGCTCTTAACGTCGCATCAATTATTTGGTTTCTGGATCGCTTAAAGGGCTACGCTTGGCAATGTTTTAGGGCATCAGTTCTAAAATGTTTAAATATCTAAGCGCCGACCGGGTTCAGAGACCTGTTTTTACATGGGGGCAAAATGCAAAAATATTTAGCTTTAGTCGCGATCCTGATTGCGGCTCTGTCGATTTCCAATTTCGCGGATGCACGCAACACACCCTGCTCTGGGAAGAAGGGCGGCGTTGCGCGTTGTACCGCCGATGGCAAGTTTCTCTGTCAGGACGGCTCAATCAGTAAATCTAAGCGACTGTGCACTAGAAAGTAGCAGTCGTATGGTTCGAATGATAATGGCCGCGCTTCTCTGTGTAAGCGCTATAGCAGCTCATGCCGCTGATATCACTGGAAGAGCCTCCGTGATCGACGGTGACACAATCGAAATACAGGGCGCACGCATTCGACTGAGCGGGATCGATGCCCCAGAAAGCACGCAGACCTGTAAGAATATGGAAGGCAAGTTATATCGTTGCGGCCAGAACGCGGCCCTAAAACTGGATGCATTCATTCAGAATGCACAGCCGGTCACTTGCTTCCCAGCGGATCGAGATCGGTACGGTCGAACCGTTGCGTCATGCCAAACAAGCCAAGGCCAAGACATCGCAGCATGGTTGGTGGAGAACGGTCTGGCATTGGATTGGCCAGTTTATTCCAAGGGAGCATACGAACACGTGCAAGACATTGCTATGCGAGCCTCTTCAGGCCTTTGGCAAGGCGATTTCATTGTGCCATGGGAATGGCGAAAACTGCCGAAGGCACAGCGTCGATGAGCCAGGGAAACTCAATGAAATCGAGCAGGCTCACTTACGCTATCGGCGACGTTCACGGGCGCGCAGATTTACTGGAAAAGATGCTGGATCAAATTCAGACTGATGCTGATCAGCGAGCGGCCGAGTATCGCATTGTCTTTTTAGGAGACATCATTGATCGCGGTCCTGATAGCAGGAAGGCAATGGATCTCGTCTCCAAGAGACTTGATGCCTGCCCAGACAGCCGCCTGATATTGGGTAATCATGAGGAATACTTTTTACGAGTATTGGATTGCAGTGAGGACAGTCAGGAAACGGCGCACAGCTGGATAAAACACGGTGGTTACCAAACATTGGATTCTTATGGTCTGGCAGATTGCTCGAATATCCAGCATCTGGCCGAGGAATTTAGCAGACGCTTTGCTCAGCATTTGGAAATGATGCGAAAAGCTGAGTCTATTATCATAGACGGTAATTACGCGTTCGTTCACGCAGGCATTAAACCAGGTGTCCCATTGGCCGAGCAAGATGAAGTTATCTCACGCTGGATAAGGGGTGATTTCCTCAATTATACGGATGCGCATGAAAAGATCATCGTTCACGGCCACACAATTACTGCATCACGTAGGCCCGAAATTTATTCAAACAGAATAGCACTGGATACTGGAGCCTATGCTACCGGGGTGTTGAGTGCAGCCGTGATAACTTCCGAAAACAGTCCGGACTGCACTGACTTTGTACTGGTATCCTAGCTATTTATCCTCACCCGAACCACTGAACTACCTCGTTTTGATATTGTTGTAGCTCAAATGATATTGAGTGATCCACTGCTTAACCAAGAGAATCTCATTGACGATCAATCCCCTTATTGTAATTTGGAAAATGCAAACTAGTCGCGCAGGGGGATTTTATGAGTAAACTTATGCTTGGGATAATCTTGGTTGTTTTCTCGGCCGGAACGGCCTTGGCACATAGCGGCGGAACAGACGCCAACGGTTGCCACACGAACCATAAAACGGGCGGCTATCACTGCCACTAATCAGCAATATGAACGACGCATTTATCTTGCTTACGGGATTTTTGCGTCGTTCGAAAACAACTATTCGTATTGCTTCTCGATCAAACATGATCGCTCGGCAAAGTAATTTGATGCTATTCACCGTCTAAACAACATCCAGATGAACTAGTTTACGTTTTCACTTCACCTAAAGGGTTATGCGCCTACTACCGCTCCGATCTCGACGTCGTTGCCAGCCAATCCTATTCTAGCGCCTCAGATATCAGGCGCTCGGTGCAAGGGAATGGAGTTTCGATTCTTCAATTATTTTATGAAAGGCGCAATTTTCACCGCGCTTGCAATAGCTATTGCTTTAATTCAGCCATCATATGCGTCTTCATTGAACGTCGATTTTACGTCCACTGTTGAAAGTACAGTATCCAAAACCGAGAAAACTGAACAACACTGCCATTCAGATTGCATCAAGTTTCCTTCCGGCGAGCATTCTCCCTACCTCTCACATGAGGTTCCCTCTCAAGCGAGATTGAATAGCTTCAGGTCTATACCTGTCAGCCATGCAGTTAATGCCGCTGAACCAACCGTCTCGTTGTCGAACACTATTTTTAAGCTTAAGCGTCCACCACGCGCCTAGATTGCTGTCAGTTTGAACCCTTTCAAAAGACACTTTCAAAGGCAATCTAATGTATGGATCATCCGTATTGATCGTGCAGTTCGCATTATCGCGCGCCGCACAAGCTCCTACCGATACTAGCTTATCAGACGACACGCCTCACGAGCAGGATTCAGAACGGAATTCGCTAGTTGAGCGGTACGCTATGGGAGAGCAACGATGAAAATCGCACTCCTTGGCCAGTTCGGGTCTGGCAACTCCGGCAACGACGGTTCTCTGGAAGCAATGATCAAGCTTCTGCAGTCCCGAATCCCCGATGTAGAATTGCATTCAATATGCGCCAATCCGCGCACCATTACAGATCGCTATCATATAGCGGCGAGTTGGCACGGACGGCTGGTTCTGCGAAATCCTCTGCTTCGCAAACTGAGCAAATTACTCGGGGACGTTCCGCGTAATGTACTGAGCATTTACATTATGATCAGAACCTTGAAGCAAGTACGCTGGCTCATAATCCCAGGGACAGGAATCCTTGATGATTATCAGGATTCTGCTTTTGGTTGGCCATTTGTGGTGTTTCGATGGTGTCTCATCGCGCGGTTGCTCCGCGTTAAGATCGCATTCGTAAGCATCGGTGCTGGCCCACTACATCATCCTTTCGGTCGATGGGTTGCCAGATCAGCGTTGAAATGGGCTTCCTATCGAAGCTATCGTGATGAATTTACAAAGAATTTTCTCGGATCAATCGGGGTTGAGGTAAAGGGCGATTTTGTCTTTCCCGACATCGCATTTAACTTGCCGCCTCCACCGATGCATCAGATCAACAGCAAAGCGCATAAGACGGTAGGCGTAGGCGTGATGAACTATCGAGGCTGGTCAAAAGCCGATCCAGACGCAGAGCTGATCTATAGAACTTATCAAGAAAAGCTGTCCCAGTTCATCATTTATTTGATTAATCGGGGATTTCGAGTGCGTCTTCTGACTGGTGATATCGGCGATCAGGTAGCCGTCTCAGAAATGACCCAGAAAGTCCGTGGTTCGATGAGTAAGGATGACACCGCTAAAGGCGCGGTCTTTTACGAAGAGACAACTGATCTGCATGAACTGATGCAGCAGATTGACAAAACCGACATGGTTGTCGCGTCGCGTTACCATAACATTGTTTGCGCTTTGAAAATGGGAAAGCCCCTTATCTCAATAGGCTACAATGACAAGAACGATTTTCTGATGGCCGAATTCAGCCAGATTCCATTCTGCCAGCGTATCGAGTCACTCGATTTGGATCGGCTGCAGGAACAATTCGATAGGCTGCTTCAAAACTATGATTCTATTAAATCGGATATCAAAGCTGCCAACGTGAACTTTAGCGTTCGGAGCAATGAACAAAATTGCATTCTCCTGGAGAAAATTCAGGCATTCACACCGATAACTTCAGGAACAGAAGTAGCCGCTACAACACTTTGATCAATTATGGAACTGGTTTCGTCGGGCTGGCTCAATGCCAACTCTACGGCTCCCATTTATAAGTTGAGGCAATAAAAAATTAATCAAAATTTTACCATTAGATCGTGATAATCCGTCGTTATGATTAACCTGTCGATGAATCTGCGCCGTTTTCTGGTTGCTGCAATATCTGTCGTGGTATTGCTTGCGACGTTGGCCGTTCATCAAGCATCATCGGCAACACCAGACCATCCACAAACTGTGGCTACACACGTTCATGACAAGGACGGGAATGACGCCGCAAACGGATCGCACTCCGCTCAACAGGTTCATCACGACCATCATAACGAAATTGTCGCTGAATGCATGGTTTGCGTGCCTAATTCGAACGAAGCCCTCTTCATTCTGGACCAGTTCGAGTTCGTAAAAGCTCATTCTTTCGGATTCGACCGCCCTCCACGAGCCATCTGAGACCGGGCACCAAGTACACGCCAAATTGCGCTTTCCTTGGTGCATGAGCCGTTTCTTCTGAACGAAGAGACGACACGGACACTCATGTGGACTCCTGAAAATGTTTAAAGAAGCTGCAGACGCGCGGAGTGCGATTGAGCACACGTTCCGCCATGATACCTACATAACTAAACCCGCTTGCTGGAAATCCCTGAAAAAGGGGATTAATCGGGATTTGCAGGCAAAGCGATTACGTCCCAACGTGCCTGTCCCCTCGCGTCGGGCACTGATCCCGTATCTCGCGATGATGTACAGAGAGACCGGTTCAATCACGGATTCACTCACATCTCTTCTTTACGATGGATCCTGGACGTCCAGCGGTGGCTCATTCAAGCTGGCTAAGCTGCTGAACATTGATATTCCTGCCGAAATATCGAGTCGTTTATCCGAACAATCAGAGTGCAGATTCCTTGAGATCGGCGGCGGTTGGGCAGGCTTTGCAGACGCCGGTACAAATAGTTCTTCTAATCAGAGTATCGCAGGCATTGCGAAAACACTGGAGCACGAGCTCGGCAAACGGCTCTTCCTTGACTTTACCAATCTTACCCAATGGCACGACAACTTGCCAAAAGGCGTCCGAGAACACCCATTTTTTACTGCTGCCTCTATCGGCGCTCTTACCCAGAGAGAAGTTCCTGCTGGTACTGTTGATATCATATTCTCGCAGGCAGCAGCCTACTTCGAAACGAACCCCGTGCGTTTCATTCGTGCTTCGGCATATTTGCTAAGACCGGGCGGTCTTCTGATCTTCAATCATCAGGAACGGTTCTCAGACGACATAAAACGCGCAACAGAAACCTTTGAACTCGTTCAAACCAGCAGTTTACAGCTTGGCGGAATGAACGGGGTAGTCGTCGCACTTCAAAAGACACCTTGTGCAATTGAAGGTGGGTGGACATCCGCTCACCTCACCATGCGCGAAGCGCCTTTGCTCGAAGGAGTGCTCTGATGATCAAAGCGACAAAACAAATAACGCGACATGTTCTGGTGTCGGCCTTGATGGCGATGAGCATCGGTTCGTCTGCTCAGACGGCCCTGGCCATGTCAGGTGGCTCTGGGCCTTTCCTAGATACGCTTTTCCAAGAATCTGCAAAGAATGGCGTATCTCAAAAGGTGTTTGAAGAAGCATTTCGCGAATTCAAACTTGATCCGACCATTCGACGGCTACGAAATACCCAACCTGAATTCGTCTCACCGATTGGCGACTATATTTCCAAGCGCGTGACCGAAAATCGTATCGAGACAGGGCAGTTAAAACTGCGCCAATTCAAAACCACTCTTAGCGATATTCAAAGGCGGTATGGCGTACCACCTGAAATCATACTCTCCATCTGGGGTAACGAGACCAACTACGGAAGTTTTGTCGGTGGAAGAAACGTCATCCACTCAATCGCATCTCTCATTCATGAGGGATACCGCGAAAAATTCTTTCGGAAAGAATTGATTGCGGCTCTTCTAATTACCCAAAACGGCCATATCAGATCGAGGGAAATGCAGGGATCCTGGGCGGGCGCGATGGGACAAACCCAGTTCATGCCTACCAGTTTTAAAGCCTATGCTGTCGATTACGACGGAGACGGCCGCAAGGATATATGGACTTCGTACGAAGATGCTTTTGCATCGACCGCAAATTATCTCCAGCGAAGTGGATGGCAAAAGGGTCAGCCCTGGGGCTGGGAGGTGCGCTTGCCCTCCCGCCTCGACGTGGCCAAGGCCCTGAAGTTAAATCAAGCTGCTCTCATCGAATGGGAGAAGCTTGGTATCCGCAGGGCGGATGGTCAGCCATTTCATTCTAACACAAGAACAGCCAGACTTTTCCTGCCTGCAGGATTAAACGGCCCCGCCTTCCTTGTTTTAAAAAACTTCGACGTTATCAAGCGTTATAACAACTCGGATAGTTACGCACTGGCAGTAGCGTATCTGGGTGATCGAATACGAGGGTCTGCCGAACTTCGCCGAACCTGGCCAGTGGATGCCATCCCAATTTCAAGAAGTGAAACAAGAGAGCTTCAAACCAGACTCGGCCGCCTGGGATATCGCGTTGGCGATCAAGATGGCCGGGTTGGGCCTCTAACCCGTATTTCAGTCCTGCAGTTCCAGAAAAGAAACGGCCTGATCCCAGATGCTTTTCCCGGCAGAGAAGTACTGGAGCAAGTAAGACAACGAAGCCTTCCAACCACAGGAGGCAATTAGGATGAAACGACGTACCTTTCTTGTCGGGTTTGGAACCCTTTTTTATTACGGGTCAGCGGGAACATCGACGTCAGCAGCGGCTACACTTTCACAAAGAGTATCAGAACTCTCTGCTGAGATTCAAATTCGGCGTGAAAATGGAAGAACCGTAACAATTGACTGGATTGCGCAAATCGCGGGCTCAGATCTGAGCGAAACCCACAAAAGGATCGTTGCTTTTGAACTGGTCCGCAACGTTCCGTACAAGTTAACTGCGTGGAATGGCAATCCTGATGCGCTTTTTGACCTTGGACGTGGTGATTGTCGGCATAAGTCGAAAGCCCTCATCAGACTATTGCGAGCCTGGAAGTTGGAGGCGAGACCAGTTCAGGTGCCGTTCGATTGGGCCGATCTTCCAATCCCTGAAACAGTATTACAGCCGCTAAGCGAGACACGAGGAATTCATGACAGCGTCGACGTCAAAATCAACGGGAAATGGACCTTGGTTGATGCCACATGGGACCCTGCACTTGGAGCTGTGGGATTTCCCGTCAACCCCGCATGGAACGGTCTTTCCGAAACATTGCCAATTACGCCAAAAGCAACGACGATCATCCGCTCCGGAGATTTGAAGGCGGGCGAAAACCCATATTCGCGGTTTAAAATCAACTGGCCAAAGCGCAGTGAAATTCTCGCATTCAATCGTCTGTTCAATCGCTGGAGTGACGACGTCAGAAGCAATGCATCCACTGAGGGACGTCGACCATGACGGCCCTTCGAATTGTAACCCGAGGAAGATCGTTTTCTCACAAGTCGAGAATGCTCGTGATCATTGCTATATTTGTAGCAATTTACGGAGTGATCGGCGCTCGTCTTTTTTATTACGGCACACTAGAACTGCCAATTGTAACCTATGCCCAGGTTCCTCCTTCTGTCGCACGTCCAAATATTGTGGATCGAAATGGGCAAATACTCGCGATGGATATTCCTAGCGTATCAATCTTCGCAGAACCTCGACGCATCGTTGATGTTGACGAAGCTGTCGAAAAGCTAACAGCGGTCTTCCCGGAATTGGACAGTGAGGATCTGCACAGACGTTTAAGTTCCGACAGTGGTTTTGCATGGATTAAGAGAACAGCCACAGTAGCAGAAAAAGAACGCCTGTGGGCTCAAGGTATTCCTGCAATCGGATACAGGGATGAAACAAAGCGCCTATACCCGAATGGTCTTCTGGCGGCACACGTGTTGGGTGCGGTGAACATCGACAATGTCGGGATCGCGGGCATCGAGAGGTGGATCGATAACCAGGGATTGGGTGATCTGAGAGCAGCTGGAATAGCCCCCAGCAATGCAGCGCTTTCACCTATTCGTCTGTCTTTGGACATCCGGATTCAACACGCATTAACGCTGGAACTAAACACCGCAATGACCAAGTTTCAAGCTATGGCCGCTGCTGGATTGGTTCTTGATGTGACAAATGGCGAAATATTGGCATTAACGTCGCTTCCTGATTTCGATCCGAATTCGCCAGCTGATGCTTTAAAACCGGATCGCATCAACAGAATTAACGTTGGCACTTACGAAATGGGGTCGACGTTCAAAGCGATGACGACCGCGATGGCCTTGGATAGTGGTATGTTTAATATTAATTCTGTACTTGATGCCAGCCAACCCCTGCGTTTTGGAAGAATGTCCATCAGGGATTACAGGGGCCAAAACAGGCCGCTGAATATTCCGGAAGCCTTCATCCACTCGTCAAATATCGCTATGGGCAGAATGGCGATGACAATCGGACCTGATCGACACCAACAGTTTTTGCGTAAACTGGGGCAATTCGACAGGCTGACGACCGAACTTCCGGAAAGTGCCAGACCAATCCTGCCTGCAAGGTGGGCAGAATTAACTACAGCTACCGCGTCTTTCGGGCATGGCATCGCGGTGACGCCTCTGCAAGCCAGCATGGGGATAGCATCATTAATAAATGGTGGAAGTCTGATCAAACCGACTTTTTTGAAAGGGGCGACTGTCGATGATCGTGTAATTCAACAGAATGTTGTTTCTGATGAAACGGGAGAAGCTATAAGATTCCTGTTACGACTGAATGCAGAAATTGGATCTGCCAAAAAAGCGGACGTTGAAGGTTACTATATTGGCGGTAAAACCGGGACTTCTGAAAAGGTTGTTGAAGGTCGATATTCGAGTGACCGCGTATTAACGGCATTTATGGGTGTCGTTCCAATGACGAAGCCAAGATATCTGTTCCTGACGATACTGGACGAACCTAAACCGTTGCCAGAAACATTTGGCTTTCGAACATCTGGCTGGAATGCCGTGCCGGTCACAGGCGATATCTTCAGGCGTACGTTATCAATGCTGAACGTAAGTCCGTCCTTCGTTCCTCCAGACACCCCCTTTCCGCGCATCCTGGCGCAGGGAGCGTGGGGATCCGAACGTTTCGCTCCACAGACCGAAGTTTTGACATCTGGCTATGCCAACTGAGGTTTAAAATGTAATCAGACGCCGTAGGCTACGGCGTCTGATTAAGTACCTTACATTACTTGCTTGATGTCTGAATACTGGCCACTGGTTCTCAACGTAATGGTCACATCGTTGTCGGTTCGGTTGCGCCAGAACCAGCCGTGATTGCCTGTGAATGCTGCTTCGAGAACGCCCGAGTCGTCGCCGACGCCTCTTCCTTTCTCGTAGGAAATCTTGTTTCCACTGCCATCCCCGTGAGCATCGAAATTTACAACAGCGCCATTCGCCGTCCAGGCGAAATCTACTTTTGCTCCCTCCTTCATGACCAGTTTGACTTCAATCCCTTTTCCAGGCGAGAGTGTGAATGACACTTCATCGGTTCGGCCAGAAGGTGCGGCAGTTACTGCCGCCGTGGTCTCGGTTGTGTCAACATTGCCGAACCTCTCGACAGACGGTGCCGGATCAGCAGTTGTTTGCGGTGCCGGTTCCAACTGGACGGGATCATTGGGGGCTTCTGCGGCGGGTGTTCCTCCCATCGAAACGATCATCATTTCGATACGATCCAGACGCTGGGATATGGCTTTCATTTCACCATTCGCCGACGCTTGGCCTTTCACACCAGACTGTGCAGCTGCGTCGTCTGCAGCTTCCTTTGCCAGCTGGGTCTTGATTTCACCCATTTCCGTCAGACCGAGTACCCGACCGACTCCGAGTGGATCAATGGCATATTCGGAAGGCAGAACGACTGTAACAAGAATAGCAATTGCGCTCAGTCCCGCCAGGAATGTGGAGCGCTTCAATTGGGCCGAGGTTGGCAGATCAACCCTGTTTGGAAGATCAGTATTATACATTGAAAACTCCTCAGGCAGCTACGAATAGTCCGGTCAGCTGATATCCGATCAGCACAAACCCGGCGCACATCATCATTACATTTGCGGTATAGGCGTATTTCCAGAAGCTGCGCGTCCCGCGCCAATATCCCATCACGATGAGGATCATGCTGAGAGCCAGCAATTGTCCGATTTCCACCCCGACATTGAAGGCGAGCAAATTCGGAACGAGGCCATCAGGAGAGATATTGTACTCGATAATCTTGGTTGAGAGACCGAAGCCGTGGAAGAAGCCGAAGATCAGTGTTGCAACCTTGGTATTCGGCTGAAAGCCGAGCCAACGCTGAAATGCGCCCATATTATCGAGCGCCTTATACACCACGGATAGGCCGATGATGGCGTCGATAATGTAACTGTTAATCCCGATATTGAAGTACACACCGAGCAACATGGTCGTCGAGTGACCAATCGCAAAAAGGCTTACGTAAATACCGATATGCTTTAGACGGTACAGAAAGAAAATAACGCCAAACAGAAACAGGATATGATCGTATCCCGTTACCATGTGTTTTGCACCGAGATAGATAAACGGCAGGATGTTGACGCCGCTTATTTCCTGAATATAGCCCTTATCGCCTTCCGCGACAGCGTGTGCGAAAGAACTGCCTACGCCTGCGCAAAGCAACAGTGTTGTTAAAAATGGCAAAAGCCATGGTCTTTGCCACAGCATGGCAAAGGGTCCATTTCGGATTTCCGAATGGTACATTGTGAACTCCAGAGTCCAATTATCGTGAAAATGCCGCCTTCGCGGTCCTTCGAGCGATTTAAATGGATCTGGGCGGACGTTCCAAAATTGGGCGATTGTCTATGACGCCGCGATCAGTCAATGAGACCATCCATCGCTGGCCGCCATCTATAAAGCCAATCATGGGCCGCTCAAGAAATGCAGGCACTTCATGAGAGTGATCCGGACTATGTCCGTGACTGTGACCGACGAAGCCCTCGGATGAAGAAGCGTCCTCATGCGAGTGCTCGGACGAGGAAACGTCTGAACGCATGTCTAAATGGTGATGGGCTTGTGCTGACAAGTCAACGATAGGTGTCGAATCTACAGATGAACCCATGCTCACCGTCGAGAAGACAAGCGCTATCGCAACTGCAAAAGCAGCTATAAGGCAGCAAAGGTTTCTCGTTAATCCGGTTAACATGCCCATTTCATAGTCACCAATTCGTTAACGGTCCATTATTCAATTGTCCTGATAGCGAATTTAGTTTCTTGATATATCCCCTCCAGGGGGATAGGATAAAGGCATGAGCGAACATTTACACAGTCACGAAACCCATCCTGAGATCGTAAAGCGACTGAAACGCGCCAGCGGTCATCTGAAAAGCGTTATCGAGATGATTGAAGCAGGACGTCCCTGTCTCGATCTCGCTCAGCAATTGCACGCTGTCGAGAAAGCGATCAGTCAGGCCAAGCGAACACTCATTCAGGATCATTTGGACCATTGTCTGGAAGACGTCGTCGGGCCGCTCGAAAAAGACCAACGAAAATCCATCGACGATTTCAAAGAAATCACACGCTACTTGTGAGCCAATCCAATGCCCTCGTTTGCAGAACTTTTACAGCAAGGCTCCGGCCATGCATGGCTCTTCATTCCCAGCGCAATCCTCCTGGGCGCATTGCACGGTCTTGAGCCTGGCCATTCCAAGACGATGATGGCCGCCTTCATCGTTGCAGTACGCGGCACCGTAACACAGGCAATTCTTCTGGGGCTGGCTGCGACTGCTTCGCATACGGCAGTCGTGTGGGGTATCGCGCTTGGTGGAATGTATCTCTGGCAAGGTGTCGATGCAGAAACGTTCGAACCCTATTTCCAGCTCGCCTCGGCGGCGATCATCATTTTTATCGCGCTCTGGATGTTCTGGCGAACCTGGATTGATCAAAAGAGAGCGAAACTCGCTTCGGGCCATGATCACGGTCATCATGATCATAGCCATGCCGAAAAGCGAGAAATCGACACGGGGCATGGGCGCATTATCGTAGAAATATTTGAAGTCGGTGTGCCTCCTCGTTGGCGCTTGCAATCGATGCACGGCCATCAATGGGCATCAGATGAAGTTACGCTGGAAACAGAACGTCCAGACGGCACCCGTCAGACATTCTATTTCCTCGACAAGGGCGATTACATCGAATCTTCGGACGAGATTCCTGAACCGCACGAGTTCATGGTCCGGCTGGAACTGACGCATGATCAGCATACGCACGCGTACGATCTGTCATTTTTCGAAGATCATGATCATGATCATGACCATGACCATATGCATGAAGAATTGCGCGGTCTCGAAGTTACCACGGGTGAATATCAGGACGCCCACGAATTGGACCATGCGAACGATATCAGGCGAAAATTCGCAGACCGGAACGTGACAACGTGGCAGATTGTCCTGTTCGGCCTGACAGGTGGCCTCATTCCCTGCCCAGCCGCAATCACGATCCTGTTGCTTTGCCTTCAGCTCAAGGAATTCACCCTCGGATTCACGCTCGTACTCTGCTTCTCCATCGGGCTAGCAATCACACTTGTAACAGTGGGTGCCGTTGCCGCACTCAGTGTCCGCCACGCTACCAAGCGCTGGAGCTGGTTCTCGACGGTTGCGCGGAAAGCTCCTTACTTCTCAAGCCTGCTGATCATCGCTGTCGGTTTGTACGTCGGTTATCACGGTTGGGTTGGATTGGCTCAACAATCAGCAATCACACCGCCCGTCTAGGTCTCGGAACACATCATGCTTAGAATTCTGGGAAATCGCACCTATCGACACTTGTTTCTCGCCCAGGTCATAGCCCTGATTGGCACCGGGCTTGCAACTGTTGCCTTGGGCCTTCTCGCATTTGATCTGGCTGGCAACGAAGCAGGTGCGGTGCTGGGTACTGCATTGGCTATCAAAATGGTTGCCTATGTCGGTGTCGCACCAATCGCGGCTGCTTTTGCCGACCGCTTGCCACGAAGGACAATGCTCGTTTGTCTCGATCTGGTTCGCGCGGCCGTTGCGTTATTATTACCGTTCGTCACTGAAATCTGGCAGGTCTACGTCCTGATTTTCGTGCTTCAATCGGCATCAGCAGGCTTTACACCAACCTTTCAGGCGACCATTCCTGACGTTTTGCCTGACGAAAAGGAATACACACGGGCCTTGTCATTGTCGCGACTGGCCTATGATATGGAAAGTGTCGCCAGCCCAATGCTGGCCGCCGCTCTATTGACAGTCATTAGCTTTCACAGCCTGTTTGCAGGGACTGTCGTCGGATTTCTGGCGTCAGCCGCCCTGGTTGTTTCCGTTGTTCTTCCAAGTCCCAAACCAACAGAAAAACGCGGTATCTATGACCGCACCACGCGGGGGATGCGAATTTATCTCGCCACTCCACGCCTGAGAGGTCTTCTCGCGCTTAATCTGGCGGTTGCCGCAGCGAGTGCTATGGTGATCGTCAATACAGTTGTTCTTGTCCAGGGCATCTTTGGTCTCGATCAAAGATCCATGGCAGTTGCACTCGCCGCCTTCGGAGGCGGTTCGATGATCGCGGCGCTCGTTCTTCCTCGACTGCTCGAAGATGTTGCTGATCGTCGTGCTATGTTTGCAGGGGCAACAATTCTCATAGCAGGACTGTTCGTTGGAACCTTCGTTTCCAATTATTGGTACCTGTTACCACTCTGGTTTATCCTTGGGCTAGGCTATTCCCTGACCCAGACGCCATCCGGGCGATTGTTGCGCCGATCTGCCCACCCTGAGGATCGTCCAGCCATATTTGCAGCGCAGTTTGCTCTTTCACATGCTTGCTGGCTTATCACCTATCCTGTTGCCGGTTGGTTTGGTGCGAAAGCTGGTATGCCAGTTACATTTGCCATCCTTGCAAGCGTCGCCGCTGTCGCGCTGGCAATCGCGACCATTGTCTGGCCAGCCTCCGATCCTGACGAGGTCGAGCACACCCACACCGGGCTTGATGATGATCATCCTCATCTCACCGATGCAACACCAGTGGGTCAGGGTCACAAGCACTCACATACTTATGTGATTGACAGCCATCATCCTCAGTGGCCAAGCTCCCCAATGAGAGATGACGCAGTCGGATGACAGAGCTGCTATCCTATGCCGGGCTGTTCTTCAGTGCGCTTGTTGCCGCAACTATTCTGCCGATGCAGTCTGAAGCAGTTCTGGTGGGCTTGCTTGCCAGCGAAAAGCTTTCGCCGATTCTGTTGGTGGCGGTCGCGAGCCTTGGAAATATACTTGGCGCACTGATTAACTGGATGCTTGGTCGAGGTATTGAGCATTACAAGGATCGTTCCTGGTTTCCAGCGAGTGAGAACTCGCTGGCTCGGGCACAAGGCTGGTACGGTCGATACGGGAAATGGTCATTGCTCTTCAGTTGGCTCCCGGTTGTTGGCGATCCTCTGACTGTAGTTGCAGGCGTAATGCGTGAACCGTTGCCTTCTTTCATTATTCTTGTGGCTATAGGAAAGGTTGGTCGTTATGTCGCTCTGAGCGTGGCGACCTTGAAGCTGATATGATGGGCCTGTTCCAGGATCTGGTCAGTTTTCAGCGCGAGATTTATTTCGCGTTCGCCAGACACATCCAGACGTTTGCCGATGCGCGCGACTGGGCATCGTTCATAGTTTATCTGCCCATGGGCATCTTGTTTGGCGCGGCCCATGCGCTGACGCCTGGTCACAGCAAAACTCTTCTGGCCACTTATCTGACCGCGTCTCCGTTGAGTGCCTTGAGGGCGCTGGCAGTTTCTGCCGCATTGTCGGTTACGCATGTGGGACTTTCCGTCGTAATTGCGCTTTTGTCATTGCCGCTCATTTCGGTCACGCTGGGGAGCGTAGGACGCGCACCACTTCTGGAAGGAGTAAGCCGAAGCCTGATGGGTCTTATTGGCGCGTGGATGATATTCCGCGCGTTGAGAGGACGCCCCCATAAGCACGATCAGGGTGAAGGATTGGCATTTGGGTTTTTCGCAGGCCTGATCCCCTGTCCCCTGACGCTTTTCATAATGACCTATTCGATCACGCGTGGCGTCCCCGAGGCGGGAATAGCCTTTGCTTTCGCGATGATGATCGGAATTTGCATCGTACTATCACTGCTCGCCTTGATAACGGTGCTATTCAGGCACGGCGTCGCCCATCTCGTGGAGAACAAATCCCATCTACTGGAAAGATTATCGCGCGCCATTGAGATTCTGGTCGGCTTAATACTTGTTCTCGTCGCAGTTCGTGAGATCGCGAGCTAAAAATGGCCCGGTTCTCACACTACCTGTTTCTATGGGCGACACTGCTCTCAATCTTTTTTCATGCGCCACAGGTCATTGCACAAAACCATAGTATGGATATCGAACACCGCGCCGCGACCGAAATCTATAGCGTCGAGCAGTTAATTTCAGAAAGAACCCTCAACCCGGCACCTACTGTTAAAGTGCACCATCATGATGGCGATCACGAACAGCAACGATACCCGCTGGGCGAATACTCCATAGGCCGCTCTTGCCATTTTCCTGGACAGTACGTTGATTTTTCGGAGTTTGAACTCCTGGCTGACATCGACAGACCCCCCAGCGTCCTGCCTTGAGCAATTTTTAATCACGTAGTTCCGTTTCCAAGACGCCAGTCTTTCCATGGGAAACGAATTACGAGGCAAAGCTGACTGAATTTCTCGCTGATGTACATCCAGATGACATCTCATTCTGGGCGAGAATTCGTAGATAAAGATTTCCCCCATGAAGAACATTGAAGCCTTTATTATTCATTTATCGAGAGCAATCGAACGAAAATCTCAGGTCGAAGCGCTGATAGATGCGCTTTCTTTCAAAACAGAGATAATTCCGGCATGTGATGGACGAGAGATCGGTTCGTCCACGCTTCGCCATTCGTATAGCGAGAGACTTCACAAACCTCATTATCCGTTCAAGTTAAACAACAACGAAATTGCTTGCTTTCTTTCACATCGAAAGGCTTGGCAAGCTATCGTTGATCGTGGGCTGGACGCTGCTCTTATATTTGAAGACGATATTGGTGTCACAGACCAGTTCAACCACGCTTTGAAAGTAGCAATCACTCACTGTCGACCAGGAACGATGATCCGCTTTCCTGTACGCGCAGATCGAGAACACGGCGACGTCCTGTTTCACGACGATGACGTGAAGCTAATTCGACCACGTGTAGTTGGGCTTCGAATGATGGCGCAGCTAATTAGTAATAAAGCAGCGGTCAAGCTTCTCGCCGCCACAGAACGCTTTGATCGTCCCGTCGATACGTTTCTACAAATGCGATGGATTACTCATATTGATATCCTTTCTGTCGTTCCGGCTGGCATAATTGAGCGTTCCAAGGAACTTGGCGGATCAACGATTCAGCGTAAGAAGACGATACCCCAGAAAATAATGCATGAGCTACTTCGACCGATTTATCGGGCGCAAGTAAGCCATTACTCTTCAAAAACGTGGTGATCTTATTTACCCGCTCGGCATTATGCACGGACCATCATCCAGCGACACACATCCGGGCGGGTAAATTTAGCAAATTCTCTCGTTGATCTGATGAATCATTTGCCGCTGCAGTACTATTGCCAGTGGATCCGCAATGGTGCTAAAATTTCATCCAAGGGGTTGATCGCGGTTACCCCGTGAGGCGGCAGCCCAAATATCGCGTCCTCTGACCCTTTTGAGGGAGTGGACGTTTATGCCGTCAAATACAGAAATTACCACATCGCAATTAATCCGTCTGATCGGGATGCCTGACGCACCGAGGATAGTCGACGTTCGCAACGACGACGATCTGAGGCGAGACCCACGTGTCATTCCAGGCGCAGTCAATCGAGACGCTCTTGCGGTCGAAAACTGGGCTGATGAGTTTCAGGACAAACAGGTCATCATATATTGTCAGAAAGGCCAAAAGCTCTGTCAGGGAGCTGCTTCCTGGCTCAGGCACAAAGCAATCGAAGCAGAGACGCTCGAAGGCGGCTATGAGGCCTGGATCGCGTCAAATGCTTTTGTGGTCAACCTTGAACGGTTGCCAAACCGCGATCATCAGAACAGAACCGTATGGGTAACACGCGCACGCCCAAAGATTGACCGTATTGCCTGTCCATGGCTGATAAAGCGCTTCATCGATCCCGACGCGGTATTCCTGTTTGTTGGTGCGCAGGAAGTCCTTGAGGTAGCAGACAAGTTTGACGCGACCCCTTTTGATATCGAAGGGGTTTTCTGGAGCCATCGCGGGGATTTGTGCACTTTCGACGTTATGATCGAAGAATTCGGGCTGAAAACACCTTCATTGGACAGACTGGCGACAATTGTACGAGGTGCAGACACAGCGCGGCTTGATCTGGCCCCCCAGTGTTCAGGTCTTCTTGCGGCCTCTCTTGGTCTGTCTCGCATGTTCAAGGATGATCTGGAGCAATTGAACGCAGGATTGTTGCTCTATGACGCATTTTATCGATGGGCGCGTGATGCTGTTGACGAAACCCATAATTGGCCCTCTGGCAAGCCGGGAGGTCAATAATGAACGTGTCTGTGAACCAATCCCGTATCCAAACGCCACCATCTACTCCTGACCATGGAATTCCGTTCGGCGAGGCATTGGGTGTATGGGCGCGAGTAGCGGCACTGAGCTTCGGCGGACCTGCAGGCCAAATTGCCGTAATGCATCGGGTTATCGTCGAGGAAAAGCGGTGGATCGGCGAAGACCGATTTCTGCACGCGCTCAATTACTGCATGCTTTTACCTGGGCCCGAAGCGCATCAGCTTGCCATCTATATTGGCTGGCTTCTTCATAAAACCAGAGGTGGTCTGGTCGCTGGAATTCTCTTTGTCCTGCCAGGATTCCTGTCCATCCTGATTTTGAGCCTGACCTATGTGGCGTTCGGCCATATCACAGCGATTGCAGGTTTCCTTTTTGGATTGAAAGCAGCCGTGCTGACAGTCGTGATCCAGGCTGTCCTGCGTATAGGTCAAAGAGCCCTCAGAAATAATGCGCTGATTGCCATCGCGGTCTCTGCGTTTCTGGCGATATTTCTGTTCAGTTTTCCTTTCCCGTTGATCGTAGCTATGGCGGGAACAATCGGCTTGATCGCGGCACATTTTGGATCGAGGAGCTTTCAAACGGGCGGTGGTCATAAGCGTGCGGTCAACGCGCTTGCAGACAAGGATTCGGTCATTGGAGAAAACACTCCGGACCACGCGGCACCCAATTTGCGATGGTCGATCAGCATTTCTCTGGTGTTTTTGTCTTTGTGGGTCGGCCCGGTGCTCGCCTTATACATCGGTCTGGGCCCGCAAAACGTCTTTTCCCAGATCGCAATTTTCTTCAGCAAAATGGCGATGGTCACGTTCGGAGGAGCCTATGCTGTTCTCTCTTACGTTGCTCAGGAAGCCGTCCAACGTTTTGGCTGGGTCACAGCAGGCCAGATGCTCGATGGTCTCGGCATGGCGGAAACGACGCCTGGACCGTTGATCCAGGTCGTTCAGTTCGTCGGATTTCTCGGCGCTTATCGTTCTCCAGGCGACCTGAATCCATACATGGCGGCAACATTGGCGGCTGTTCTGACCACATGGGTGACGTTTCTGCCCTGCTTTCTCTGGATATTCCTCGGTGCACCATTCATCGAAACATTACGCGGGAACAAGGCAATTTCGGCGGCGCTCACAGCCATAACCGCATCCGTCGTCGGCGTAATAATGAACCTTGCTATCTGGTTCGCCATCCATGTGCTGTTTCAGGAGGTCGTGGAACACCATTACGGTTGGATCGGTGCATGGGTTCCGGTTTGGCAGACGCTAAATGTACCAGCCCTCCTGCTGACCGTTGCAAGTCTCATATCAGCATTCGTATTCCGGATGAAAATGATCCCTTTGCTGTTGCTCAGTTCGTTCGCTGGAATGTGTTGGTATCTATTTACATAGTCGAAAGCAGTAAGAACCTAACGCTTCTGAGCACTGTTCCTTTTACAGATCACACCTCAAACTGACAGCATGACAAGCATAGCAAGACAGCAACGATTTTGGGATGACTGGAACGCGCGTACTCGCGAACACGAGCTCACGGAAATTTCAAATCGCCAAGCCGAAGTTGTGTTGAGTTGGCTTAAATCGCTCAACCGCAAGGACCTGAATATATTGGAGGTCGGGTGCGGTACAGGTTGGCTCTGCAACGAACTTTCGCAATTTGGAAATGTTCATGGGACGGATCTTGCCGAAACCGTTCTTCAGAGATCACAACAAAAATGGCCACATGTGAAATTTACGGCGGGAGATTTTTTCGAACTCCCCTTTGAAATGAATTCCTTTGACGTCATCGTAACCTTGGAGGTCCTCTCCCACGTCGCAGATCAACAATTATTCCTGAGCAGAATATCGGAGCTTTTAAAAACAGATGGCTCATTGTTCCTGGCAACTCAAAACCGTCTGGTATTGGAAGAATATTGCAGCCTCCCACCACCGGGAGAGGGACAGATCAGACGATGGGTCGACCGCCAAGAACTTACCAAACTCGTCGAAGCGCGGTATTCAATTTGCGAGCTGCGATCCGTTACGCCGATTGCACATAAAGGTTTCCGCCGTGTACTAACGTCCAAAAAACTAAACGCAGCAATTCGGCCTTTGGTAGGACATTCCCTGCGCGATTATCTTGAGAAAAATGACTGCGGATGGACTCTGATGGTTAGTGCAAGAAAAAAATCACCCGCTTGATGAGACCGTCAAATAGAAATTTGATCCATTTAACAGCCTCTTGTCAGAGCAAAGTTAAGAACTCAAGCCCCATCTTCGGGCAACGTAAAAACACGGAGAGCCAAGGCAATCGAAAACCCGCTCAATCCAGTCTGTCGCCGTCCTCCAAAGGACCACCGTCGCTCAGTATATCTCTGACCTTATCAGCTTCAGCGTCTTCGACGGCTTCTATTCTATAAGTTTTACCATTCGCCACTAAAAACTGCGGCCCATTTACAGCCGCAGAAGACAAAACATTGCTCGTATCTGAAATAAACTCATCAATCGTCCAAATCTTTCCAGTCTTCATCTAGACGCTATCCAATGTTTGATAACGGCAGCTGTACGAGCCACCGTTCGGTTTACTAATCCTTATTTTACCAAATTCTTGTCAATTGCTTCGACGAAAATATCCAGCTAATCAAGCTTGCGAGTGCAGTATGAACACGCATGAGCGACTGCTTCTAGATACATGTATCCTAAGTCAATTTGCTTACAAGAATCCGCCAACCGAACTTATCACATGGGTAAAGACATTTCCGGATATTTATTTCGCCATTTCGATTTCAACGGTCATCGAAATCCAGAAAGGCATTGAAAATCTGCGGTCTTGCGGCTCCTCTCGCGCAAATGCACTTGAGGAATGGCTTGAGCAACTGCTCGCTAGTGACCTTATGTGTTTGGATCACGATGCTAAGACTGCCCGGATAATTGGTCGAATGCTTTCTGTCCCTGCCTTGAAATCGCTGTGGATCCCTGACCCCAACTCAAAGAAACCCAAGCTGGGACAAGACCTTCAGATCGCAGCAGCTTCCATACGGTATGGAATTCCCATCGCGACGGCGAATGTTAGCGATTTCTTGCAAATCCACGAATGGTTCAAACTTCCTGGCTTATGCAATCCGATAACGGATACGTGGCATGTGGGCCATTTTAATCCAAACGTGAAGGCTTGACTCTCGCAGTTTGTTCCTGTTATGTTCTTCGTATGAAACACGCGCTCAACCCCTCCCCGAAGCTAACATCGCGCTCTGCAGAGCGCGATGTTAGCTGCGTGCTTCGAATACGTTTCATCTGATTGCCGAACCAGTTGTTCATTGACGGCTGACATTTAGCCGTCGCGATCAGAGGAACTCTTTTCAATGTTCCAATCCATTACCGACCGTATTCTCGCAGACGTCCGACTAAACGCGTCTGCTTATAAATTCCCACCGTCGCAGGTTCTGAAGTGCCATGGCGAACCCCTTTTCCGTTCGCAACAAGCACGCAATCTGGCATGCCTATTTGACCTAGATCCCAATGTGCATGCCTGGGCCTGTTTGCCTGTATTGCTGCGATTTGGCGACGGTTATCATGTTCCTGATTTCGCAATTCAACGAAATGACGGTGATTATCTCGTGGACGCGACATCACTGCCAGATTGGGTAATCAAAGCCGCCGAGACTGATGGCTGGCACTACGACTGCGTCAGTTACAAGCACGACGATAAAGCTGAAGTCATTGCGAATGCGGTCGATCTGTTGCCCTATGCGCTCAGATCGACGGTTTCACTTGCTGATCGCCTACGCTTACTGACTGCCCTCGATGAGGACGGCTCACTTCCGCTCAAATATTGTATCCAATTGGTACGCGGAACCGCCGATCCGATGTCGACCATTGCGACCCTGTATTTTTCCGGCGAGATCAGCTTCGATCTCACTGAGAGAATAAGCCCAGAAACCCGAGTTTCCCGAGCCTAATTCACCTGCACGAACCTGAATGATGCAAATCGGCGTTTTCGCGCCCGATAATGAGGAATCTTACCTATGAACAATCTGAATTATTTAACTGAAACGATCAGTACGCTCGACAAATTGGTCAACGATCTCAAGCTTTTACGTGAGGGGAAACAACCTGACCTTAATCTTCTGGATAACAGCCCGCTTCTTAACGATTGGGTTCGAACGACCCGCGCCTTGCCTTGCCTGGAGGGAATGGTTCTAGAGCATCCGAAACTGGGTAGCCGCAGGCTGATTACGACCAGCGAACTGTTTTATGTCGATCCGCAACTGCACTTTGCGCGTACGTATTCGCGATTTTATCGACTTGGTAAGCCCGCCAAAGTCAGAGGCCTGCGATAATTTTTAGAGGCAACGCCCATGACAATGTTTCGAATATCGCACTGCAACTGCCGATCTCCATCTTTCAATACTGTGAAACCTTGTGAGAAAACAGAATGCAGAATTTTCAACAGACGCCAGAAGGCCTGGCTTTGCGCCTTGCGGTGGCGCACATTACTCGGCAAATCCGAAGGCGCGGTCTTCATGATTTGCTCGCGGGCCGAGTGTTCGACCTAGTTATCACATGTGAACATCCAGATGACTTGGAGCTCTTTGAGAAGGCCCTTGGTCGGTTGGACTATTACAATTCGAAACGGCCATCACAGCGAAGCGTCATCCAGTTAACCGCCCAAAAGCGAGATCATTTTGATTTCGGTGATGACCATGTCACATACAAGCAGACGGTCTATTTCGCACCGCACGTAACTTCCTTACCACAACAAGTATTGGACTCCGCTGACGATATCATCGAAATGAAACTCGATGGCTCCCTGTGTGAATCGATTGCGAAAGAAAGTCTTCGAACTCCGCCTCGATTTTCCGATCTGCCTGTCCCTGCCCCATTCTCGTTACGCATCCTGGCTTCGATGATCTGTCAATCATGGAGCGATCAGGACGTTCAACGCAAGCTTGATCGCGTGACCAGAGGATCAAAAGCGATCTGCACAAAAAGCGAGATCAACCTCGACAATATCGCAGGCTATGGGGAAGCAGCGTCTTGGGGAAAAATGCTCGCAGAAGATCTTGCTCTTTTCGCCAAGCGAGAATTGGACTGGGAGGATATTGATCGCGGCGTGTTACTCTGTGGCCCTCCAGGTGTAGGCAAAACGCTTTTTGCTCGCGCATTAGCTGGAACGTGCCGAGTCCCCTTGTTTGCGCACTCTCTAGCCCAATGGCAGGCCAAAGGTAGCTTAGACGACCTCCTCAAAGCGATGCTTCGTGCATTTGAGCAGGCGAAACGGCAAGCGCCATGCATCTTGTTTGTCGACGAAGTTGACAGTTTCGGAACACGATCCCAGCTTTCTGGAAGAAACTCCAATTACGCGCGGCAGGTTATCAATGGATTTTTGCAGTGCCTGGATGGGCTGGATGGTAGAGAAGGTGTCGTCGTAGTTGCAGCGACCAACGATATTAATGCAATTGACCCGGCGATCATTCGTTCTGGAAGAATTGAACGGCATGTCCACATCCCCCTCCCCGATGCAGTCGGAAGGGAGCAAATCCTCAAATACCATTTGCGAGACGCATTGCCAGGGGAAGACATTTCTGAAATCGCGGTTAGGCTTGAAGGTGCGTCTGGTGCAGACATTGCCCGACTGGTGCGAGAAGCACGGAGCCGTGCACGAGCGAGGAAAGCCCCTCTAAGTGCGTCAGACCTTGCCATCAATATTCCTTCTCCGCGCCCGGTATGTATTCAAGACATCCGTCGAACAGCCATTCACGAAGCCGGGCACGCTGTCGTTGCAGATGAATTGTTTGATGTGACAGGCATCAAACCAGTTTCGGTTCATCTGAGGCGAACCTTCCGAGACAGTGATCGCAACCTTGGTGGCACATTGATGCAAATTCGTGCAGATAGAATTCTCACAACCAGAACCGCGTACGATGCTCAGATTTGCACACTTTTGGGTGGGTTAGCCGCCGAGAAGGTTGTGTTTGGGGAGATCAGTGATGGCAGCGGCGGCGGATCTCATTCTGATCTAGCAGAAGCGACCCGAATTGCAATTCGAATGGAAGCCTCGTTCGGCTTTGGCAAAGGTCTAGCTTTATTAGCTACAATGAATTTGTGCGACGACAACCTGTTACGTCAAAATTCCCACCTCGAACAGCGTGTGAATGAAATCCTTCAAACTCAGTTTGACAGAGCGGTCGACATCATCGAGAAAAAAGCAAAAGCCGTTTCCGCAATTGCCGCGAAGCTTGAACGTTATTCGGCACTCAACGAAAGGCAACTGAAAAGGATATTCCTGCGCGAATAGGTATCTATTGAACCGCAGAATAACCTGCTAATTGAATCACGATACAGCCCAAGTATTTGCTGCATATCTGTACGAGAATGGCGTCAAATTCCAGGAAATACGATCAATTGACAGACTTCAGTAATTACGACGTTATATCACTTCTTATTTACATGGGGTTTGTCGAGACGACGTCAGTGTAAAATGCAAAAACCATGACAAACTTCCTGAAAGATAGATTTTACAATCCTGCAATAAATCGGATCACTAAACTTCTGACATCTAATTATTCAATAAATAAATGAATTTCACATTTCCGCCGATGGGAATTTCATTTATTAATATTTACTATTAGAAAAATTGGTTTTGGTAATGTTTTTAGCATATAGCATAGATACACGTTGGAAAAAAGGACAATTCGAGTGTTATTTCGATATTGGTCCCTATAGGGACGCACATCTTGCTGCCCAGATCGCCGAAAAAGTTAATCTATTAAGCACCTACTGCGATAGAGCAGTAGTTGAACTTACCGATGGCGAAATTTTAAATGTAGATCACAGGAATGTTCATATAATAAGAGTTTTTGATAACGGAGATATTGACTATGGCGTTAATCTTCCCGGCGGCTTAGAGTCACTAATAGATAATAATTTATCGTTCACGATGATTTCTAAACCGATAGTTACACCGGTCAGTGTTCTGTTCGAACGCGACATACTTGATGCCTAGAATTAACTGTTATATTTAAATTTCTGAAAGCCCCATTTGACGAAATATTGTTTACCGCTGCAAAAATTAGGTATGTTCCGCTTTCTACGAATAGCGCCGCTAGGACCGGATCGCTTACCCAGATCGTGGGGGCGAAATAGACCATACTTCCATTTTCGTCGATATGTTCTCCATGACAATTAATAAGATAGTTCGCTTTTTTTTCCTTTGGAAAAACTTTTTTGACGGTTATCTCCATCGCAATTGGAAATTCAATTCCTCTATTTGCCTGACGATAAAGCCGCAGATTTCTGTCAGATGGAAAATAGAAATCTCGCCACGGAATTGTCCTTCCTTTATGGTCCAAATTGATCAATTCGCTAAGCTCCGCAGTATTCTCAATTCTGCTAACTAGCCCCAGAATGGCTTTCGCTGTGCGTAACGACTGCGATCTCACTCTCTGTGGACTGATCACTACGTTTCCTTCAGCGTCACGTACAGCTTCTGGGAGTAAGCCAGATTTCTCTAATCGCAGGATTCCTCCGATTACCTGCAGAAGAAATTTAGCCTTTCCGTCATTACCCAACGCGATAGGTTGCTGGTTGGAGAATTCAGTGGAAAATCGAACGATGCGGTTAACTCGCTGGCTCTCATTGTATTTGCAAACGCCATGCGAAACTCCCGCCCGACGCCGGTAGAAAGCGCCAACCGCAGCATTGTGCCTTTGATAAGGGGGCATATGAACAAGGCGAATGCCGCAATACGGACAATGAGCAGGTCCTCCGTTGTATGCGGTAGCGTGCACCAGCGTACCGAATACATCCGCTTCCATGATCCGACCAGCCATATAACCTCCATTGGAAAAGTTGTTTCCCATCGCTGATACCGAACCGTTAAGGTGCACCTCACAACGAAAAGTCTGATACTCATCCCAATAGAGCCGATAAAATTATTATATGGTTAACTCAAATTTAGATATTGCAATCAAATTGAAATGCTGCCATATGCAGCGCCCTGAGCTTAAACGCTCAAGCAAAAGGATAATATCACCATGATACGCAAACCGACTACCCAGTGGAGCACAAGCAAGGCCTAGTATTGGCGTCGGTTTAATACCCGTTGCGCAATTGCATCGGCTTATCCTTGTGTTCCCCATTTGACAGACTTTCGGCCATCCTGGCCACCAGAAGCTTTCAGGGGACAGCTATGAATTTTTCTCGTCAAGTATCTCGAAATGTCAGTCTTCAACGTGCTGGTCTCGGTTTCATCGCCGAAGCTGATGCTTCACGTGATCTGCAGCAGCTCATTGACCAAGATTGTCACGGCCTGACCAAGGTCGGGGGCTTGGAAATATAAGGCAACCTCATCCGAAAGTGGCGGCTCTTCCATCAAGTTTTGGAAAGAACCCTGCCCTGGATTTGCAACACGTGAACCTCAGCAGAAGAATGCCAAAACCGCTCGTGGTTCCACCGTTCATGAAGTTACAGTTGTCTTCCATGAAAGTGAACTTGAGCACCGGGTTTCGACATTAATTCAGGCGCGACGAGACGTTCAGGAACTTCATTCACAGTACCCGGTAATGGGCTACGTCGACGCTTTTGGCGTCCGACGAAAGCATATCTTTGACTATTACGTGGTGCTGAAAAGCGGAGTGCAACTGGCCATTGCAGTTAAGCCGTTCAAGAAAAAGGCGGCCATGCAAGATGTGCTGGACCGCATTCAACAGGCAGGCATGGAATGCGTCGGGACACTGGGTGAGATTGAAGCTCTACACCCCGACATCAAGCTAAGCCTTCTCACCGAAGTCGAGGCTAACATCGATGCATTTTTGAACGCCATGAACATCCTACGCGCCCGTTCTCATTACAATGAGAGCGAGTATCTGGCGCTGGTCAAAGCGATCAAGGATTGGCCGGGCCACTTCCGGTTTGGGCAATTGTTCAAGAACTGCACGAGCCGTTCAAGCCGCTGGACTGCGGCTTGGTCGCTTATCGACCACGAAATTATCAGGCCCGTGAATCCGGGACAGATCAACGAACTCAGTTGGATGACTGTGGTTCGCTAGACGACGACCAATACAGCTACGTTCAAAAAGGAGGTTAACATGAACAGCTATTTTGCACAGCCAGCCACATTTCAGCGCTCTTTGGTGAACATGCGCAAGGTCGACAGGCTTAGCTATAAGAACGCCCATTGGATTCCAGTCTGCAGAGGCGACGAGGGATGGCACATCAAGAGGGAAGACGACAGCCACGAAGTCGTTGTCGGCCATCAGGAGCTCTATAATGAAATTTCTGCTGGTCGCGCCTCGGTTCGGTATGGATATCAGGAACCAGAGCAACAGAAGCTACGCATTATCTTCGGCGATAAAAAGTTCTCTGATTTCCCTGAGAAGGTTCAGAAGCTGGCTCTCGTTCGTGAAAAGCTGATCAACCGTTATGACGCGGAATTCCCGGAATATGGGCGGAAACGTTGGAATAATGAGAAGCTCCAGCGTCTTCTGAATACTTGGCACGCCGAGATCCAGTCAAACCTTCTCCCAAGCGCCAGTCGCGCAGACAGGCCGATGGAACTCACGTTCTATCGCGCCCCATCGGTCAAGACTTTCTGGAGAGATTACACCAAGTACCACGGATGCGGAGGCGACGTCCTCGGATTAGTTCAACGTCACCATGGTCCTGGAATCTATTATCGTTCCGCTGATCCGGAATCGATTGCATTCGCTCATAGCGAAGCTCTTCGGTACATGGATAACAGGAAGAAATCGAAGGCACAGGTTTATCAGGATTATCTGGCCAAGCTTTTTGAGATGAACTCATCACCGGATTCTCAGATCAAAAAAGTTTCGCGCACAAAATTCGAGAGCATCATTGATGGTTTTGATGAGTACGCGAAGGTCGCTGGACGACATGGGGAGGCGTACGCCAAGAGACGACTTTCTTCCGTAAAGCGGAGCTTCCACTTCGAGGTGCCGGGTGACCGGATCGAGATGGATTTCTGGAATGTGGAATTGATGTCCTTGTTCGTAGAAACGGGGATGTGGTCCCTGTTACCAGAAAGCTATCGTAATCAGATCGGAAGCACTCGCATTTGGTTCGTTGCCGCCATCGACGTGTCCACTCGCTATGTGTTGGCTTTTAAGGCGAGCACCAATCCGAATGCGGCCAATGCCGTCGAAGCAATCAGAATGATCATGTCCGACAAAACGCATATTTCCACTGCGTTGGGTTGCGAAACGCCCTGGATTGGACGCCTTCGTCCTCGCCAGATCTATTGCGATAACGGCAAGGAGTTCGTCAGCCAGCGGACGCAGGAAGTTTTGAGGAATGCGCGCATTGCGTTTACCCGACCACCAGCGGGTGAACCACAAGCCAGACCATTTATCGAACGGCTTTTCAAGACCATTGGTCCGATGGTGGCCCACCATTTTGATGGCCGAACCTTCGGTTCTATTCACGAGAAAGGAGACTACAATCCGGAGGAACGCCTAAGCCTGCAGAGTGATGAGCTGATCAAGTTCTTCCTCTACGCGATCTGCGATATCTATCACAACAAGAAGCATGCAGGGCTCGCGGATGGTACACCACACAATGCTTGGGTGAAGGCGACATCCCGATATCCAATCGACGTCGCGCCTGACGAAGAAGAAATGCTTCACATCTTTGGGGAGAAGGTTTCGCGACGGATTTCGTCCTATGGCGTGTCTTTCATGGGCATTCCTTATTCGAACGATGAGCTAACGCGCCTTCGCCTGAAACATGGTCAGACGGATTTTGAGATCAAGTGCGATCCAGCGAATCTGCGTTCCATTGCCGTCTATGCAGGCAAGGATAAGGGCTGGTTCTCAGTCGAAAACCAAATCGGACTGGACGATAACGTTTCGCTTGAGGAATGGATCGTAGCACGGCAGCAGCTTCGTCTGGCTAATGCCAAGGAAAGCGAGTCTGGTCTCGCCGCTATGTACCGGGCGATCAATAAATTGCGGACCTCCGGTGACGCCGCGATGATCAGGGCAAAGCTGGGTGCGCGGTCATTAGATAGCAATGCACTGGCAAGGCTCGAAGCCGAATTGTGTGGCAGTTGGATCGCAAAGCCGGATGACCAGATGCAGGGACTAGAAGCGCTCGCTTCTCTTCCAGGGGATCTGAAGCTCTCCGATGAATCGGCCTTTGTCGAGTACCAAACGGTCCAGAAGAAGGAGATCGCAGCTGCAAAACGGGCTGCGAAAAGCGAGCGGCTGGAAACCAGGGCGAACAATACAGATACCGACCTTCAAACAGAACCTCCTGTTTCAAGGAGCGGCTATTACGACGAATTTTAAGAAGGGCGGGACCAATGAACACTGACGAATTGAAAGAACTCAAAAGACATATCTACAGCACATATCTCGAAAGTCCGCGCGACAGAAAATTGCACAATATGCTGCAAGGAATGGTTGATAACGTTGATGATCACCTGAACGGTGGCGGCGGTTCTCGGCAGACTGCATTATTTGTAATTGGTGAATCCGGGAGCGGCAAATCCCATTCATTGAAACACCACTGTGGTCGCATCGCAGAGTTTCAGCCGCGAGAAAATGAGTTTGGCGAAACCATCACGCCTTTTCTCAGTATCGAGGCATCAAGCTCATCAACCATGAAGGGGTTTGCGATCACGCTGTTGTCTGCGATGGGGCTTCCAGCAAACTCCAAGCAGACTGAGACCCAGCTGTTTTCGGCTGTGAAAACTCAGTTGAAAGCGAGAGGTATTCTCTATCTGCACGTCGATGAGGCTCAACACCTCATTCGTCACGATAGTCAGAAGGTGATTACCGAAGTCCAGGACGGGCTGAAGAGCCTTATGCAGATTCCTGACTGGCCTTTGCATACGATCTTTTCGGGTGTGCCGGATCTTGCCAAATTGCTGACAAATGATCTCCAGCTCGCGAACCGTAGCAAGGTCATCCGCTATGTTGAGCAGAGCCCTACTGATGATCAGCAATTCATCAACGATGCCATGACAAAAATTGCCGAACAGATGTGTGGCCTGAAGATCGCGGATGAACTGCGAGAAGCAGACTTTGTGGGACGACTGTGTCACTCGGCTCAAGGCGGGCTAGGCAAGATTGTTGAAACTATCCGTGCCGCTTGCATCCTGACCGTTAAAAACGACAGGACGGTGCTCGAAAATCGTGCATTCGCATTCGTCTATCAAGAATCGAGCGGTTGCCTACCCGAACACAATATCTTCTCAGCCGCACGTTGGTCAGAAATCTCGCCTGAACATGTGCTCGCCGATCTGTCTGCGTCTAACGAGCCCAAGAAAAAAGGAAGGACCAAGAAATGACATTGCCGGTTACCCTGCCCTTCCATGAAGACGAAAGTCCGATCAGCCTCGTGTCGCGCCTGGCGCGCGCGAATAGCTATGATTCCTTGCAATCATTGCTCGGTTTCACACACACGAGCCGAGAAGCTATTGTTCGTGGAGATCATGACGCGCTTGCGGAAATCTCGGAGCTTTCAGGGATTTCCATTGAACGCTTAGCGAATGCAAGCATCGTCCATCAACATCCGGGTTCCAACTGGAAGCTTGGCCACGCTATTTTCAATAAAGAAATGCGTCCGGGAAAGATGCTTCGCTACTGTCCGCATTGCGTTCTCAATGACATGGAAACAGGCATCGGTCGGGCAATCTCGCGACCTTATGCACGCTCGTGGTGGAGCTGTCGGGGTATCGAAGGATGTCCAAAGCATGGGCGTAAGTTGGTCGAGCACTTTGTAACCTCTTTTGACCAGCGCGACGACTTTGCTACGTTCGTCGAGCAAAATGTCCAGACAATCCGCGATCAGGCGCACGATGATGTGCGGAGCTCGGCTCCAATGCTGGACAGGTTTCTGCGTGACCGCATTTTCAAACGCGCCGAAGCCGACGATTTGGTCGACACATTGGACGCACATATCGTTGCTGAGCTTTCTGGTTATATGGGAAAGTTCATTGCGATTCATAAGCTCACCCACTTTCAGGACGAGGCGACGGACCAGCGTGAATGGGGATTTAGGCTTATCTGCGAAGGGCAGGCTGAACTGGAGCGCATTATTATTGAAACCATCGAGCAGAAAAGGCCGATGGTTCGTTTCGTCGAGCAGTTCTTCGGTCAGCTTGTCGATTGGCTTCGCCGCAACAAGCTGAAGCCAGCATACACGCCTCTCGTGTCGTTGTTCCAAGACATTGCCGAAAAGAACATGCCATTTGGTCCAGGCATGACCTTTATCAATCCCGTCGATCACCGCTATGTCTATTGCGTGAACTCTGCTCACACAGACTTCGGTATTCATAAAAAGCGCATTAAGACCCTGCTTGTCTCGCATGGACTAACCGACCGCATCAACCAGCATGACTCGGCTATCTATTTTGATGCTGAGAGGGCCCGTCCAATTTTAGAAGCCGCTCGCGAAACCCTTACATCTACGGCTGCCGCAGAAATTCTCGGCGTGGATGAAGAACAGTTCCGGACGCTGGTGAAAGTCGGGTTTGTAGGCCAGGTTGAAGAACGAGAGAACGAAAGGGGATATTTGCGTATTCCTCAAGCGGAATTGGACAGCTTTCAATCCGCGTTGCTCGCAAACGCGGAATCGGTCGAACATGACGAAGACGAGTGGGGTTCGCTAATGGAACTCGCCCACGCTTTTACGATGGCTTTTGAAAACATTCTCCAACTGATTATCGAGGGTTCTGTAGACGCTCGTGTCGTTACTGGCCAAGGCGGCCTGCTTACAAGGCTACGGGTGAGTAAGCTCGAAGTTCAACGTGTTCGACTCCAGAGCCTGTCTGACATGCAAGAAAATTTCGTAACTTTCGAGCAGGCTCTCGACTTACTCGGTACATCGGATGTCACGCTATCGCAGCTTCTCAGGCGAGGTTATATCAAGGAGAAGGATTACAAGCGGTCATCAAAAATGGCTCGATTGATTAACGAAGACTCGCTTCAAGAATTCAAATCCAAGTTCATTTCTCTTGTAGATTTCTGTCAGAAGGTCGGTGTGAACCGAGTTGGGATGAAGAAGCGATTGGCAGATATCGGCATCTCGCCACTTTTCGACGATAATAAATTCGTGGCTAGTTATTACAATTTGTCCGATCTTGAAAAGCGAGGAGCCTTCGCTTTGGGACGGTGAGAAAATCAATTCCGAAACTTACGAAGCCCGCTTAGCGGGCTTTTTTTTGTATCTTCCCTTTAAAAGAGACAAATCAAACAAAGCGAAATGGCCTTACCTTTCCGAAGGTGATTGAAAAAACATAATAAAAACAATGGATAGAAGCTGAAAAAAGACAAACCAAGGCAGCAATTACATCAATCGACCAGATCTGGAGCATAAGGAAACATGCGCGAAACAGACCCAGAGTATGACGCGGCTAAAGCATGCCTCCCCAAAGTGGGAACCGGTTTTGGGATAAAGACATACGTAAAAACAAAAGCTTAAAGCGTGTCGTTTGAATATGATAAAGCGCGACGCGCTTTAGAGCGTGTCTCGATCAGATTGAATCAGATCGGCGCGTCTCAACTGTTTGTTTTGACGCGCATCTGATCCGAAAACTGTTTCACACTTTTCGGGATGCGCGCTAGTCACGACTGCCCGTGCCAGCAAAAAACCGCCGGAACGCTTTCGTTCCGGCGGCCTGTCTTGAAGTGTCAGATTAGAAGTTTTCGGAAAACCGGCTAGTGGCCCGATTCCGACATTTGCATCCATCGGATATGGATGCCGCGCCAATGTCGGAATCGAAAAGACCACTAGCAAATTTATATTTCTAGTAGATTTTTCGAACTTGACGTTTGAAACGAGATCTATGTCAGACGGGTATCAAACGTCAAATTCAATCCACTAGGCAGCAGAAGAGGTCGTCGCTGCAGGAGCGACCGGGGTTCTCGACCGTGTGGGAGCAACCTTCTTCTTCGGCTTTGGCAGAAGGCCTTCGCGCTGAGCCCTCTTTTTCGCATCCTTGCGCGCACGGCGAATGGCTTCGCCCTTCTCCCGCGCACGCTTTTCCGAAGGCTTTTCATAAGCCCGGCGTTCTTTCAATTCACGCAGAATTCCCTCGCGCTGCATCTTCTTCTTGAGCACACGCAGCGCCTGATCGACGTTATTATCTCGTACAACGACTTGCAAATTAACTCCTTTCATGGTCCAGCGAACTAACCGACAAAACGCCATCGTTTCATCGCGCCGCTGCGACCGGTCTCCATTCATTCATTTTGCACGAACGCACGATCATTCTATGGATCGCGCCTGTCGCGCCCGAGTATGCTACGGATCACGCCTGTCGCGCTCAAGGCGCGCAGCTTTCAACCGTTCGGTCTTGGCATCCACCACAGCTTTTTCGTGCTGAAGGATGGCTCTAGCCGTCTGGTCGGTTACGGCGCTCTTTGCCTCCATGCGCGAAAGCGGTTTCTTGAAGAGCGTATCCTTGGTCAGTCCCGCCGATTTTTCTTCGAGCATTCTACCTACTCCCGGTGAAAAGCCGTTTCACACCTTTCAGGATGCACTCCAAAATAAAAAAGGCCGGGAGAAACCCGACCTTTCAATCGCCTCAACAATCAATGCCAGTACATCCGTGGTCAAAGATCGGAGACAATGTCTTTACGCCGAGTTACAGCGCCTGAAGATTATCAGCGGCCTTCTTGCCGGAACGGCGATCAGCCACCAGCTCGAAGCTCACCTTCTGACCTTCATTGAGCGTATGCATACCTGCACGCTCAACAGCAGAGATGTGAACAAACACATCTGGCGAACCATCATCAGGCTGAATAAATCCGAAGCCTTTGCCGCCGTTAAAGAATTTTACTGTTCCGTTTGCCATAGAGAATTCCTTTCAATTCGCATGGTTGAAGAATAACGAAATAAATTTCGCTGCGTATTTTACGAAATTGAAAGAAAAGTCAGGACGCAATACGCGCCTTGTCGTTCGATGACAAAATCGATTTGTAATAGATATACCCTTATGTCACTGCCTACAAGGGTAGCAGACCAATTTTATTTTTCAGCGTCAATTCGATTTCACCATAGAACTTTTTGAATGGTTGAAACAACGGTGCATAAAAGCAAAGCTTACCGAAAATTATTGGGCAATTTCGTCAGCATGAGCCCTCAATTCCAGCTTTACTGTAACGAAGAGATGGAGATTTTCGCCCTTGAATCCCAGTCGCAGAGCTGTGATCGGGCGTGAATTCTGTTGATCGGCTTTGCCATGGAACCCGACAAATTAATTGCTACTTCAATAGATGGGATCGGCCCGGCATAGTTGAATGAATATGCGAGTTGACGATCCTTCGGAGGAGCGCAATCCAGTTTGCGCCATTCGGGAGAAGATTGAAATGCGGTACCACCTTATGGCTGCCATTGCGGCAGGTGTTTCGCTGTTTTCGTTTGCCGCCCATGCGGAAGATTTCACCATGGGTACACTGAAGTCTTACGATCAGGCGAGCCACGTAATTACCCTGGCCGACGGTCAGAGCTTCGAACTCTATCCGCCCTATCATCCAAATGTACGGCCCGGCGAAAAGGTTATCGTCGATTGGCAAAGTAATCTGAACGGTGACGACCATGCCGACTATGTCGGCCCGGCATCCCAGATGCACCACATGTAACACGTGAGAAAGGCGGCAACTCTGCCGCCTTTCTCTGCCCTATTTGATCCCCTCTATCGTGCTTACTTGACCCAAACGACACGGCGGGTCTGCGTATCGATCAAAGCCGGGCGATCTTCCACATAGACGTAGGAGTAAGTTGGCTGGTCGGGAACGGCCACAAGCGGCACATCTTCCGGGATGACCGAACCTTCCGCCAGATCTCCTTCAATCATGACCGGGTCAACCGGGTTGGTTTCGATATAGGTCACGATTTCCCTCGGCACGAGCGGGCCGGCATTCGGCTCATCGACGTAATAGACGACCTGACGGTTCTGCATGGAAACAATCACCGGCTCGCCATTGACATAGATATAACCGAAATCCGGATTTTCCGGGATCGGATGAACCGCCACCGCATCGGGAAGGACGTAACCGTCACTGATTTCCCCCTCAACAACGACAGGATCCGATGGATTTGCTATGACATAGTCGCGCGCTGCCTGAGGCACTTCGATAAGCACTCGATCCTGCGCGAGCGCAAAACCGGAGCTGGCGAGAAACGCCGCTGCGGTCAGAACAAGAGCTTTTTTCATTTTCAGCCTCACTTTCGCGTTAAGTCGCAAGGCTGGGATAACCTGACTACCGCGTCGAAGTTCCCGCCAGACAGCACACTTCGTGCGACAGGCTGAAACATTCCGCCCCTTGCAGACAGAGCTTGCTTTGACCTGTATTGACCGAGGTCACGCATTCGGAGATGCCCAAATATACCCAAATTAAAAAGATGGCGGCAATAATTGTGAACAGTAACTGGATCGTTCCAGGACACCCCGGAGTGCAATCAGCGAGGCACGAGTTAATACATATTTTTCAGAACTCCTAGGACCAGGACTTCGGGAGATTGCCTTTCGGATAAATCAGTTATCAGGAAATTACATTTCAATTTTCAGAAACAGCTAAATTAGTCGATAACGATTGACGAATTTTACCCAGCAAGTTGCTATTTTAAGATCGATCTAAGTTTAGGTAAGATGACCTTGTTTTCAATGAACAGAAGGTTTTAACACTTTTTCATATTGCCAGGCGCAACCCGTTCTCGCTCTGCAAGCAATATCTGTGTTGGGGAATTAGACCAAAGCACAGCCTGCAGAGTAAAACGAAGAATGCAAAAACGGCTTGTATAATACCGATACAGGGTAGGCCATTCCGTCATTCCCCCGTATGGCGTCAAGGTCTGGATTGCATTCTAGAATGCGTTGATTTTTAACTATATTTTTTATTACGAATAAATAGGCTGCCCTTGTCTGTCCCATCATCCAGACAAAGGCAGCCACATTTAATTGTGCCATATTGCCCGCAATCAGCGTGGCGCTTTTCCCATCCGCGCCAGAATGGCCCGAAGCTCGTCGACGGACCGGTCAACCTCGTCCTTTTTCTTCTCAAGCTCGACCAGTTTTTCCTTGAAGCGCTTGCGCAGCTTCCCAATCTCGGCGGAGTCGCCCGCACCGTTTTCCCACACGCTGATAAGCTGCCCCATCTCGCTCAGCGTGAAGCCAATGCGACGTCCAAACAGGATGAGACGCAATCGTGTGTGGTCGTTGTAATCGTAAAGCCGCGTCACGCCTGCACGGCGCGGATTAAGCAATCCCTTGCCTTCGTAGAAACGCAAGGCCCGCAACGTCAGGTCGAATTCCTCGGCCAAATCACCAATCCGGTATAGTTGACCACCTGACGGATTTTCCTTTTGCACATGCCCGCTTGCGCCGGTTAGCAGATCCGCAACCGCTACATCTGCAGCCAGCTTGTGCGCCTTTGTCTGTTTACTCATGTTCTACCTGTTTCCGCCCCCGGAAACGCCCGGTCACCGCACGATTGCGCGATGGAACCACTGTTGATGACAGCTCACATTGACATTGCTGTCAGTGCCGCAGCTTCGATTTACACTCGCCGCCGCAATTCACTCGTCTTCCATGCTCGATAGATCCGCTTTCCATGTCGGGCTGCTTTGATACGCCGAATTCAGCCCGTTCAACCGTGGGATGCTTTCCGCGCCCACTAAAGCACTCACTTAGTCACATAAATTAACGAGTTATTTACCACGTTTGTACAAATGTAAGCAGAGCAAATTCTCGCTTGTTGCGCTGGTGAAATTTGCTCTCGGCGGTCTCTATCATTGGAAAAAGTGAATTTCTCATGGCAAACCCAGATCTGGCGTCAGGTTCACGATCCATTATTGACGAATTGAATGCCCGTCGCGAGCGCCGAGCGCCTTCGCCCGCCATGGAAGAACTTAATCGGATTTTGGCAAGCCTCGAAAAGCGCCTGATGGATCTGGAACAGGATGACACCCCAGACGTACGCAACATTCTGCGCTCGGAACGTCAGCCAGTTCGCCATCCGGACGAGACTGTGACTGGCCTTGCCGAAATTGCCGAAAATCTGCGTCGGATGCGCGCGAGCCACGAAGAACCGCAGCAACATTATGCATCCAGCGCCGAGGTCAGCCATGCCAGCCGCGAGATGACCCGCCTTCAGCGCGCAGCGAGCGAAGAAGGCTTTTCGCAGCGGATGAGCGATGACTTCGAACGCATCAGCGACAGTGTTCGCCTTCTCGCAGACCGCAGCAGCGAGGCCAATGCTCAAGCCCTCCGCCGCCAGCTCGAAGAGCTCAACCGTACGGTCCAGAGCCTTGCCCGCGAAGAAACGCTGCATCGCCTCAATAATCGCTGGGACCGATTCGACGCCCGTTTCGAGGCGTTCGAGCAGCGCCACAACACCGTCGATCCGGCATTGAATGCAATCGGCTCGCGGCTTGAGCAGGTGCGTGACGCTATCGGCACCTTGCCGCAGTCGAACCGCTTGAGTGCGATCGAAGACCGCATCGGCCAGCTTGCAAACTCCATCGAGGAATCGCTCAGCCCGCAACATGCATCGTCGCTGGAACAGAGCCGCCTGCAACAAATAGACGAACGGCTGGACGAAATCAGTCGAGCCATCATCGCCACAAGCCGCGCCCAGCGCCCGGATCAGGATGGCGTGCGCCGTCTCGAGCGCATTGAAAACCGGCTGGCGGAACTTGCAGAACAGCTTGCCGCTTCGGCGACACAGCAGAATTCCGACACGCTCTATCGCAAGCTCGGTGAACTTTCCTCGCGTATCGACGGACTTTCAACCGGCTCGGCACTACCGGATGGCGTCATCGACCAGCTCGCACACCAGATCAACCTGCTTGCCAATCAGGTTGGCAAGGTCATGGAGAATCTCAGCCAGTCCGACTATCAGGCTGTTGAGGCACGCCTTGAAGCCATCGGCGAAAAACTCGAAGCCGCCGAGCGCAGAGCCGAAGAGCCGCATCCTGCCGTTCTGGACAAGATCGACCGCCGCTTCGCGGAACTGACTGAGCGTCTCGACACGCAATATGCCACGCAGCATGTCGACAACAGCGCGATCCACACGCTGGAAGGCCGCCTCGACGATCTTTCACAGCAGATTTCACTGGGTCTCCTTCAGGCGCCGACCTATGAAGGTCCGGGACTGGACATGAAGGCTATCCGCAGCCTTGAAGATCAGATTGCAAATATCGCGCATCATCTGGCGCAGCCCGTCGCCGAAATCGCAGAGCTGAAGCCGCGTCTCGATTCCATCGAACGTTCCATCGCCTCCAATCGCGAAACTGTGCTGGATGCTGCGCGTGAAGCCGCCGAAAGTGCGGTCGCGCGGGTTCTGCAGCACGGTTCGCATGGTGACAGCGTGATCGCCCGGCAACTCGCCGACGACATGAAATCGCTCGAAGCCCTTGCGCGTAATTCCGACGAGCGCAACGGCAAGACATTCGAGACCGTGCATGACACACTCGTCAAGATCGTCGACCGTCTGGCCAGGCTTGAGCAGGACGTGGCGGGTAAATCAGACACACCGGAAACCGAAAATCCGGTCTTCACCAGCCCCAACGCTGGATCACCGCGCCCATCGGCACCGCGTTCACCGGCTGCGGCGGCTGCGGAAGCGGCATTCGCGACCGTTCAGAGCGAAGCCGGTCCTGTCAATATGCAGGCGGGCGACATGGCTGGAAAGTCATCGATTTTCGGTGGTTTTGCCAAGGCAATACGCGGTCGTCGGGCCGATACGTCCGCTGGAAAGAACGACGAAACGCTCGAAGCAAGCGTATTTGATGCGACACTCGACGCGCCAGCCTTCGAAAACGATCTTGCTGCCATCGAGCCGATCACGCGCGAAGAACCTGAGCTTGAAAGAACTCCATCTCCTCGCCCTAAAGGCGAAGGCATGCCAGATCTTAATTCGATCATGAAGCGGGTGCGCGAAGAACGCCGCCAGCGCGAAGATGCTGCCGATGCGGCACTTGCCGCCAACGGCAAGGTGGACTTCATAACGGCGGCACGGCGGGCCGCCCAGCTTGCCGCCGCCGAAGCCGAACAGCTTCAGAAGGGCGCAACCAAGCGCTCCGGCAAGAAGAAGTCGTCGGTCGGCGACATGATCCAGCGCCAGCGCAAACCCATTCTGATGGCAATCGGCGCCGTGATGATCGCTATGGCCGGTCTGCAGATCGGCTCTGCCTTCCTCAACCGCGACGAACCGGTGGACACGGCAGTCGATACAGTCCCACCACAAATCGACACAACCGTCACCGATAACCCGGCTACACCAGCCGACGAAATCGCCGCGAAGATCGCATCAGACACGACACCTGCGCTCGAGCAATCCGCCCCCGCAACAGTGCCTCCGGTTACGGAGCCGCACTCAGAGAAAGTTGCGCAGGAAGAAACCCCGGCACCAGCAGATGAGCAACAGGCAGCGGTGGAAGTCCCGACACAGGTTGAACAGCCTGCCGCAACAGTCGCCAGTCCGGTGAAATCCGTTGAAACGGCGGCATCGACTGAACCTGCTGCACGGCCTCAGGCGGCTATTCCGCCTGTACCGGAAGAAGCTGGACCGGCAGCACTTCGCGAAGCTGCGGCCAAGGGTGACGCTCGGGCGCTCTTCGAAGTCGGTAACCGCTACATGGAAGGCCGCGGCGTTGCCGCCGACTTTGCCAAGGCGGCAAAATGGTACGAGATTTCCGCAAGTCAGGGCTTCGCACCGGCGCAATATCGCCTCGGCAACTTCAATGAGAAGGGCCTTGGCATGCCCCGCGACCTCGACAAGGCCAAGACCTGGTATCAGCTCTCGGCGCAGCAGGGCAACGCAAGCGCGATGCATAATCTTGCCGTCCTTTTCGCAACCGGTGCCAATGGCAACCCAGACAATACTTCCGCAGTGCGCTGGTTCACCGACGCTGCAGAACTCGGTGTGAAGGACAGCCAGTTCAACCTCGGCATCCTTGCTGCCAAGGGACTGGGAATGCCAGCCAATCTGGAAGAGAGCTACAAGTGGTTCTCGCTCGCCGCCAATGCTGGCGACAAGGATGCCGCCGACAAGCGTGACCAGATTGCCAAGGCCCTGAAGCCGGAACAGCTCGAACACGCCCAGGACACGGTCAAGCTCTGGAAGGCCAAACCGCTCGATCAGGCGACCAATTCCATTGACGTCCCGGATGCATGGGCCGAGAGCAAACCGCTTACCACCGGCTCGGTGGATATGAAGAAGGCGGTTCGCAACATCCAGCTCATTCTTCAGAAAAACGGCTATGACGTTGGCTCAGCCGATGGTCTGATGGGCGGCAAGACCCGCACCGCAATTGCTGCATTCCAGAAGGCAAATGGCCAGACGCCTACCGGCGAGGTTGACCAGAAACTGGTTCAGCTTCTGCTTGAGAAGAACAAGTAAAATACTGAAACTAAAAGACTTCCAAAAGGGTGGCCTACGCCACCCTTTTTGCTTTTCGAACATAAAGGTCTGAAAGAAGTAACAGGTTGAATCGACTCGTTGAGCCTTATTATCTATGCCCTATCAACGAGGGGATGAACGATGCTCTTGCACGTAAACAACGACATGGAAAACGGTATCATCGCGAAAATTCCCCTCGCGCTGGATAAGGATATCAAGGGTTTCCAGGGGGATGCTATCGATTTTGAGATTTCCTCCGGCGACAAGCAGCTTGTCCCCGCGGAGGATATTCATCCCTACAAATCCATTTTCAAGGTTCTATCCGGCAGTTTCGAGCTGAAGAATATATTCATTGCTGTGTCGTTCAACGCGAACTTCACCACCCCCGATGGCAAGAAGACCTGCTTGATGCGTTCCAGCCCCATGGAGGAATGGAATGTGATGAATGGCAATTACTATGCCGAAAGCATGAACTGCTTCGGCTTCAAATCCAGCAGCCGCTTTGCCGGAAACTTCAGTGTGAACCTGACCAATCCCTATTTTTATGTCATCAAAAACGGCAGCCTGACCGACAGTAAAATGTCCGACAACATCTCAATTCGTGCGCAGTTCTACCCATCGTCGGGACATTCCGTCATTACGCCGAAAGAAGATATCAATATCGTCATCAGCAACCGCCAAAACGCGACCGATTGATTAACAGTGCATCGCAGCCAAGTTGCGCTCATGTATTTCCTATATATTCTGTAGGATTATACAGGCAGCGACTGCTTTCAACACTCTTCACGGCTCTTTTTGTTGTTCTTAAACAACACCCTGCATTTTTCCTCAAATAGAGTTCCGCGATATGACTTTATCGGCAATCGGCGTTTGACTCCGCGACGGCGACAGAGCAAGACATTGTGAGAAGTGGTCCGGTTGAAACTCAAAGTTCGAGTTAAGCCTAACTACTTGTTTTCATGCATTTCCGCGCTCAGAACCGTTTCATAATTTTGCCGGAGATGTTTTTGTAGGGTGAGACATCTTGCGGAGAAGCGCAACCGCAAGCAAGTGTATGTCATGCGTTCGTGAAAGCCGGGTTCGGAATTGGGTATTTACCTTCCCATTGCGGAATTATCGGTGAACATGCTGGTTCTCCTCGGCATGGGCGCTGCCGTGGGTTTTCTGTCCGGATTGTTCGGCGTTGGCGGTGGTTTTCTCATCACGCCGCTTCTGATCTTTTATAACATTCCACCTGCAATCGCGGTCGCCACTGGCGCCAATCAGGTTATCGCTTCGTCGGTTTCGGGGGCGCTGGCGCATTTCAAACGTCGAACACTCGATATCAAGCTGGGCCTGTTTCTCGTGGCGGGCGGCATATTGGGCTCCCTCGTCGGTATCTTCGTATTCTCGTGGCTGCGCGATCTCGGCCAGTTGGACCTGATCGTTTCCATCCTCTACGTCTTTTTTCTCGGCACTGTCGGCGGATTGATGCTGGTGGAAAGCGTGCGTGCATTGCGCCGCGTAAAAAAGGGACAGGCTGGTGCCGTGCGGCGCTCCGGCCAGCATACGTGGATACATCGTCTGCCATTCAAGATGCGGTTCCGGGCATCCACCATCTATGTCAGCATCATTCCGGTTCTCGGCATCGGCTTCTTCATCGGCCTTCTCTCCTCCGTGATGGGTGTCGGCGGCGGCTTCATCATGGTGCCGGCCCTCATCTATCTGCTTCATGTTCCAACCAATGTGGTCGTGGGAACCTCGTTGTTTCAGATCACCTTTGTCACTGCATTCACAACCGTCCTGCAGGCAACGACCAACCAGTCCATCGACATCGTGCTTGCTTTCCTACTGATGGTTGGCGGCGTTATCGGCGCACAATATGGCGCACGCGCAGGACAAAAGCTGCGCGGCGAACAATTGCGCCTTCTGCTGGCGCTTCTGGTGCTTGCCGTTGGCCTGCGCCTCGCCTTTGGCCTGTTTGTACGACCCGACAATCTGTTTTCCATCTCGATTGCGGATATCTGACATGCGGAGCCTTACGCTGTTCTCCGCATTGTTCATGCTCCTGTTGGCGGGAACTGCCACGGCGCAGGTCGATTCCAGCGGTAACGGCAACACGGTTCCGCAATTGCAGAACCCCGCCGATGAAACCATCGAAATCGGGCTCTCAACCGAAACCATCGCCATCACATCGAATTTTGGCGGCACCGATCTCACCATATTTGGCGCGCTCGACAATGCTGACCCGATGATCCAGCGGCAGGGCCGTTACGACATCATCGTCGTGCTGCAAGGCCCTTCGCGCGACCTCGTGGTGCGCAAGAAGGACCGTTATCTCGGTGTCTGGGTCAATGCGGATTCGCAAACCTTTATTGGCGTGCCACTCTCCTATTCGCTGGCCTCCACCCGCAATCTGCAGGACATTACCGAAGAGAAAATCTATCGGCAGCTTTCGGTTGGCGTGCGCAACTTCTATCTCGTCCCGGAAGATGCGGGCAGCCTGTCAGGCAATATCCCGACATTCGGCAACGAACTGCGCGAGATGAAAATCCGGCAGGGCCTCTATACACAGCGCATCGGTGGCGTGGAGTTCATTTCCCGCACCCTGTTTCGCGCCACATTGAACCTGCCCGCCAATGTTCCGGTCGGACGCCACAAGGCCAGGGCGCTTCTGTTTCGCAACGGTGTTTTTCTGCGTGAAGCCAATGCCAGTCTGGAAATCGTCAAGGCAGGTTTTGAACAGAGCATCTACAACGCCGCCCATCAGAACAGCTTCCTTTATGGCCTGTTTGCCGTTTTCCTTGCCGTTTTCACCGGCTGGTTCGGGCGCATTCTGTTCCGGAGGGATTAGAGCGCATCCCGAAAAGTGTAAAACGGTTTTCGGATAAGATGCGCGCCAAAACAGACAGTTAGAGCGGTTCCGGTTCTACTGATTCCGTTTAACCGGAACCGCTCTAACCCCCATAAAGTGCACCGCGCGCAATCGGGTAAACCTTGCCCTGACCGAGCATATAGGCGCGCAGGGTCTCGTCGGCGAACAGGCCCCGAAAAGCGCGATCCAGAATATTCAGCGCACCCGTATAGGCTCCAAAAGCCGGCATGATGAGCCTTTCCCCGTCGCTTACAAAACAAGGGCGACGCACCGACCGTCCACGCCGCACGATGCGGGCCGCCGGGTGAAGGTGGCCTGCAATCTCGCCCTGCCCGGCCTTGCGCGATGGTTCATGCCTGAAAACAAGCGGCCCGACCGCCAGTTCCTCCACGCAATCGCCCGGCAGATCGGCCGGGCGATTCGGATCATGATTGCCGGTGATCCAGAACCAGTCGCGATGCTCCATCAGCGATTTCAGACGGATGGCATAAAGCGACGGCAGGCGCTCGCTAGCCGTCGCATCGTGAAAACTGTCACCGAGGCTGATGACCGTTCGCGGCTGATAGCGCGCGATTGCCAGCGCCAGCATGTCGAGCGTCGCTGCGGTGTCATAGGGCGGGATGAGCTGGCCACGTCGGGCAAAGGATGAGCCTTTTTCCAGATGCAGGTCGGAAACGATAAGCATATGCAGGTCGGGCAGGAACAGCGCGCCGGATGGATCGCACACAGCCGCGACACCACGCACTTGTGCATGGGCCAGACTGTAAGCCTCTCCATTTCCCCACACTGCAGTCTTCATTGCATCGCCTCTCTGATCAGGTCGTCTGCGGCCTCTTCAAGCAGCATTTCATCGCCCTCACCTGCCACACGCTCACGTCCGATTTCGAGCATCACAGGCAGCGCCAGCGGCGAAATTCTGTCCAGGGGCTTGTGCAGCAGATGACCTTTCACGCGCGCCAGCATGTCGCCAAGGCGCTTGATGTCCAGAAGCCCGGTCGCGGCATCCGCGCGCGTCGCCTGCAGCAATATGTGGTCCGGCTCGTGGGTCCGCAGCACGTCATAGATCAGATCGGTGGAAACCGTAACCTGACGGCCTGTTTTCTCCTGTCCCGGATGACGGCGCTCGATAAGCCCTGAAATCACGGCGCAATTGCGGAAAGTGCGTTTCAAAAGGTAGCTTTCATCAAGCCAGGCTTCGAGATCGTCCCCCAGCATATCCTCGTCGAACAGCCGTGTGAGGCTGAGCTTTCCGGTGCCGATCAGCGCGCCCATATCTTTGAGACCCCAGAGACCCAGCGAATAATCGGTAGCGACAAAGCCAAGCGGATGCGCGCCCATGCGTTCCAGCCGACGTGTCAGCAACATGCCGAGCGTCTGGTGCGCCAGCCTGCCTTCAAACGGATAGGCGACCATGTAGAAGCGATTGCCGCGCGGGAAGGTTTCGATCAACAGCTCGTCCGTTGCAGGCAGCACGGATTTCCACTGCTGCACTTCCAGCCATTCCCGCACCTGTTCAGGCAAAAACTGCCAGCGTGTGCGGTCAGCGAGCATGGCCCGCACCTGCGCGGCGAGATAGGTGGAAAGTGGAAACTTGCCGCCTGCATAGACAGGAATCTTGGCATCCTGCCCGGCGGCGTTGGAGGCAATGCATTCGTTCTCACGAATGCCTTCGAACCGCAGTACCTTTCCGGCAAACAGGAACGTGTCGCCAGCCGTTAGCGTCTCAAGGAAATATTCCTCGATGCGACCAAGAACACGTCCGCCATAAGCGCTGGCCTTCTTACCGCCGCGTGTCAGCCGGACGTTTAATTCCGGTGCCTCGACAATCGTGCCGATGTTGAGCCGATATTGCTGCGCGATGCGTGGATTGGACACCCGCCACGTGCCGTCTACGGTCTTGCGAATTTTCGCAAACCGCTCATAGGTCTTGAGCGCGTAGCCACCGGTCGCCACGAAATCCAGAATGCGGTCGAATGTATCTCGCGGAAGGTTCGAATAAGGTGCAGCACTCTGCACCTCATGATAAAGCTGATCGGCGTTGAAAGGCTCGGCACAGGCCATGCCAAGCACGTGTTGCGCCAGCACATCCAGCGCCCCGTCGATCAGGGGTGGCGTATCCTGCGCGCCCAGATAATTGGCGTCGAGTGCGGCACGGCACTCCATCACCTCGAAGCGATTGGCGGGCACGAGAATGGCCCGGCTTGGCTCGTCCATGCGGTGATTGGCGCGGCCGATGCGCTGCGCAAGGCGGCTCGCCCCCTTCGGTGCGCCGACGTGAATGACCAGATCGACATCGCCCCAGTCGATCCCGAGATCGAGTGTCGAGGTCGCGACCACAGCCCGTAAAGTGTTGGCAGCCATGGCTTGCTCTACCTTGCGACGCTGGCTTGCGTCGAGCGAACCATGATGCAGAGCAATCGGCAGCGTGTCTTCATTGACCCGCCAGAGCTCCTGAAACAGCATTTCCGCCTGACTGCGCGTATTGACGAACAGAAGCGTCGTGCGGTGCTGGCGGATCGCCTCATAGATATCGGGAATCGCATAGCGCGAGGAATGGCCAGACCATGGCACCCGCTCATCGGAATCGAGAATGGTGATTTCCGGCTTGGCACCGCCATCGACCGTCACAAGGCCGGCCATGGGCCCGGTGCCGTCCTGTTCCACCAACCAGCGGCGCAGTTCATCGGGCTCCGCCACCGTGGCGGAAAGGCCGATGGTCTGTAATTGCGGTTGCAGGCGGCGCAGCCGCGCCAGCCCCAGCGCGAGGAGGTGCCCGCGCTTGGAAATCACCAGCGAGTGCAATTCGTCCAGCACCACGTAGCGCAAACCCTTGAAGAACTGTTCCGCGCCTTTGGAAGCGATCAACAGCGCAAGCTGCTCTGGCGTGGTCAGCAGAATATCCGGCGGCGCCAGCTTCTGCCGCTGGCGTTTGTGCGCAGGCGTATCGCCGGTCCGGGTCTCGATTGAGATGACGAGACCCATTTCCTCGACCGGCACCGTCAGATTGCGATGAATATCGACGGCCAGAGCCTTCAACGGCGAGATATAAAGCGTGTGAACACCTCTTTTGGATTTTGACGCAATTCCGGACGGAAAATCGGTTCCCACTTTTCCTGGAATTGCTTTGCTTTGCCGCTTTTCCAGATCGACCAGCGCTGGCAAAAACCCGGCCAGCGTCTTGCCAGCCCCGGTCGGCGCAATCAGAAGCGTGGATTGCCCTTGTTCGGCACGCGCCAGAAGCTCAAGCTGATGCGCGCGAGGCGACCAGCCCTTGGCCGCAAACCATTCGAGAAAACGGTCCGGCAAGGGGAAAGCGGCAGATGCGGCGGCGGGCTTCAGGTTCAGTGTCACGCCGTCAATCTAATCGCAGCAAAGCGGGTCGCCAAGGCATTTGTTCACTTTTGTTCTCATTTTGTCAGTAGCAAGGGGCTCCCTCCCTTTTCGGCGCAAACTTCATGACCTATCTTGAAACCATGCGTTTCAACCAGCTTCTCTGTTCCTCTCCCAAAGGTCTTTATTGCCCACCCGGCGATTTCTACATCGACCCCGTGCGCCCGGTGGAACGCGCGCTCATCACCCATGGACACTCCGATCATGCCCGCTCGGGCCACACCCATGTACTGGCAACGCCCGAAACGCTCGACATCATGGCGTTGCGCTACGGTGTAAATTTCGCGGAAACGACCCAACCGATAAGTCTCGGTGAAACCCTTACGATCAACGGTGTCCGGGTGAGTTTTCATGGCGCAGGCCACGTGCTCGGCTCTGCCCAGATCGCAGTGGAGAAGGACGGAACCCGCATTGTCGCTTCCGGTGATTACAAGCGCATGACCGATCCGACCTGCGCGCCTTTTGAACCTGTCGCCTGTGATGTCTTCATCACCGAAGCAACTTTTGCACTGCCGGTATTTCGTCACCCGGATGCGTCACACGAGATCGCGACGCTTCTCAAATCAATCCGGCAATTTCCTGAACGCGCGCACCTTGTCGGTGCCTATTCACTGGGCAAGGCACAGCGGGTCATCAAACTCATACGCAATGCAGGCTATTCAGAACCGATCTACATTCATGGTGCGCTGGAAAAGATCTGCGGTTATTACCAGTCGCAAGGGATCGATCTCGGCCCCCTTGAACCAGCCACTCTGGAACGTGACGAAGCACAGCCAGATTTTGCAGGCAAGATCATCGTCGGCCCGCCATCGGCTTTTTCCGACCGTTGGGCACGGCGTTTCCCCGACCCCATTTCGGCTTTCGCCTCCGGCTGGATGCGCATCCGCCAGCGCGCCAAACAACAGGGCGTGGAGCTGCCGCTCATTATTTCCGACCATTGCGATTGGGATGAACTGACGGCGACAATAACGGAAATCGCACCCGCCGAAGTGTGGGTCACCCATGGGCGCGAAGAAGCGCTCGTTCGCTGGTGCGAGCTGCAGAACATATCGGCAAAGCCGCTCCATCTCGTCGGCTACGAAGATGAGGGTGATTGATGCGTGCTTTCGCCGAACTTCTTGACCGGCTGGTTCTGACACCGCAGCGCAACGGCAAGCTTCGGCTGCTTGTCGACTATTTCCGCACCACGCCAGATCCCGACCGTGGGCTGGCACTCGCGGCAATCACACGCGATCTGGAACTGCAAAGTGTGAAACCGGCCATGCTGCGGGCGCTCATTGCCGAGCGGACCGATCCGACACTCTTTGCCTATTCCTACGACTATGTCGGTGATCTTGCCGAAACGATTTCGCTCATCTGGCCCGGCCCGAGCGAAACCGCCCCGGGGGCAAATCTGCCGCTTGGTATCGTCGTGCACGAATTGCAAAATGCTTCACGCCGCGAAGGCCCCATGCTCGTGGCAGGATGGCTCGATCTGCTCGGTATTTCTGAACGTTATGCACTGTTGAAGCTCGTCACCGGTGGTTTACGCGTAGGCGTCTCAGCCCGTCTGGCCAAACAGGCACTTGCTGATTTTGGTGGCGTCGACATCATAGAAATCGAGGAACTCTGGCACGGCCAGTTATCCCCCTATGAGGCGCTTTTCGCCTGGCTGGAAGGCCGTGGTGAAAAGCCTGCCGCCACCGCAGCCGCACCCTTCCGCCCGGTCATGCTGGCAACAGCCCTCGATGAAGCTGACCTCTCCTCGCTCGATGCGTCTGCCTACAGTGCAGAGTGGAAATGGGACGGCATTCGCGTGCAGGCGGTTTCGGAAGGTGGCGTGCGCCGCCTCTATTCACGCACCGGTGACGATATTTCCGGTGCATTTCCGGATATTCTGGAAGCTATGGATTTCGAAGGCGCAATCGACGGCGAACTGCTCGTCGGTCATCACGGCGAAACTGGCATAGAAACAGCCACTTTTTCCGATCTCCAGCAAAGGCTGAACCGCAAGACCGTCAGCGTAAAGCAGTTGCGCGACTATCCGGCTTTCGTGCGGGCCTATGATCTGTTGCAGGAAGGGAACCAGCAGACCGGCGCCGATTTGCGCGCCCGGCCTTTTTCCGAACGCCGCGCCCGTCTGCAAGATTTCGTCGGTAGGCTCGATCCGCGCCGCTTTGATCTCTCACCCGTCCTGCCCTTTGGCGACTTTCAGGAACTGGCGGAGTTTCGCTCCAATCCACCCCATCCCGTCATCGAAGGCGTGATGCTGAAACGCCACGACAGCGCCTACCTGCCCGGCCGCCCCAAGGGGCCATGGTTCAAGTGGAAGCGCGATCCCTTCACCGTCGATGCTGTGATCGTCTATGCCCAGCGCGGGCACGGCAAGCGCTCCAGCTATTATTCCGACTTCACCTTTGCCGTCTGGACGGGACCGGAGGATGAGCCGGTGCTCGTTCCGGTTGGCAAAGCCTATTTCGGCTTTACGGACGAAGAACTGAAATTGCTGGACAAGTTTGTGCGCGAAAATACCACCGAGCGCTTCGGGCCGGTCCGGTCTGTCCGCGCCGAACCCGATCATGGGCTTGTGGTAGAAGTCGCTTTCGAAGGCCTCAACCGGTCCACGCGCCACAAATCAGGTGTCGCCATGCGCTTTCCGCGTTTCTCGCGGCTTCGGTGGGACAAACCGCCCCGCGAAGCGGATCGGCTTGAAACGTTGGAAAAGCTGCTGACCTGACGAGAGCGCCGATCTGATTGAAGCAGATCGAAAGGCGCTCTAAGCTTTTGTTTTTACGCGCATCTTATCTGATCGAAGCAGGATCAGAAATCAGTCCAGTGAACTGATTTCCCTGCGTAGGCGTTTCACACTTTTCGGGATGCGCTTTAATCAGCCGCCGTCGAAACGCGGATCTCATAGATGTTGACCGGCTTGCCGGAACCGCTGAGATCAGAGTTGACGGTGATTGTGCCCGCGCGACCCGCCTTCTGACCGGACGGAACAGTCATGTCAAAAAGGAAGTCGCTAATGGAATCGCGCACGTCATAGCGCCTGCGTCCGCAGTCGCCAAGACTGCCGAAATCACAATTGACTGACATCTGGGTCGTCTTGCCATCGTCGGCGCGTGCCACGATGTCGAAGGTCGCCTTCTTGCCTTCCAACTGATTCAATATGCCTTCACCGACATCGAATGTAACCGTATCCTCAGCCCCTGAAGACTGAATGCGCGCGAAACTGCGCGTGCCTTCCTGCCTGATATCGACTGTCGCACGTCCTTTCACAGACATGCGCGTTGCCTCGGACGGCTGGAAGATCGTGATCCATTTGAGCCCGCCAGGCTCCTCACCTTCTTTCAAAGGCGCAAGACTGCCATCGCTATGCAGTGGGTTGTTCGCCGGTCCACGGCTCAGATCAATAAAGCTGTTATAGAGCGAATAGCCGATGAAAACGGCAACCGCGAGCACAAGCGCCGGAATGCCATAACTGTAGAAAGGCGAATGGCGTTTCTTTTGTCTGCGGTCCTTGCGCGAGACGCCGCCCTCGTAGCCGAGATCGGCATTGCTGCGCTTCTTCTGCCGCGAGGTAGAACGGACATCGCCGGTATCGAGTGCGGGCGATACTTCTTCCGCCCTGCCGCCAAGAACCGGGTCTTCTCTGAACGAAGCGCCGAGCGACGGCTCGCGACGATCTTCCGTGCTGCTGCCTGTCTTGAATTCCTGTTCAATACGAGAGATTGCATCCTTCAGTTTCTGACGACGCTCTTCCTTTTGCGCATCGCTGAGCGCGGTGTTCGTCGCAAGAGCGCGCTCATGCGCACCCCAGGCAGATTCATAAATTCGCTGGCGGGTCGCCGGATTATGCGCATCCGCCTTGGCAAATGCATTCCTGATCGCGCGCTCAATACTTTCCAAAGGCTGCTCTTCCCTTGTTCGTTCTTCCCGCCATTTCGTCATGCCCCCAACAGGAGCAAGCGGTCCCCGATACAGACGATTTCATAAGCCTCAGCGAAATTAACGTCTGAATCAAGGCATTTACCTGTTCATCACCCGCTTTGACTAGCTGATAAGCATGTCGGAGACACCTAATATTAACTCTGAATGCGGTTTTCCCCCATCCGTATAGCCTTACAGGGTCAAACTGCACCCATTGCGGGTGAGCAAGACATCCTGAAGTGTGCTGGCGATTCCCTCCCAATGGGCATTTTCGGCAGAAGCAGCGCGCCTATGCTTCCAAAACATGCAAATCAGCTGGCTTTCGAGACGCCGTGTCAAGGTTTTCAACGACAGCGGGGCAGACCCTATCGACAGGCTGGCTCGCGCGCTTTTGATATTGCCGTTGGACAAAGAGCTGCTAGAAATATTACGTTTACGCAAACGTCAATCAAGGAGGACGGTTGAAGATGGCCTTGCCGGATATTCTGAAAAGCAGACTGCGCATCCCGGTGGTTGGTGCTCCCCTATTCATCATTTCCCATCCGGCTCTGGTGATGGCGCAGTGCAAGGCAGGTGTCGTCGGTTCTTTTCCTGCACTCAATGCCCGCCCCGAAGCGCAGCTTGATGAATGGCTGGCAGAGATTACGGAAGGCCTTTCCGCTTACGACAAGGCCAATCCCGATCGGCCATCCGCGCCATTCGCGGTCAACCAGATCGTGCACCGTTCCAACAAGCGGCTTGAGCACGATCTCGGCCTTTGTGTGAAGTACAAGGTGCCGATCGTCATCTCCTCGCTCGGCGCCGTGCCGGAGGTGAATGCCGCGATCCATTCCTATGGCGGCATCGTCCTTCACGACGTCATCAACAACCGCCACGCCAATTCAGCAATCCGCAAGGGTGCGGACGGCCTCATCGCAGTTGCTGCCGGTGCGGGCGGCCATGCGGGCGCGCTATCGCCTTTCGCGCTCGTACAAGAAATCCGCTCCTGGTTCGATGGTCCCCTGCTGCTTTCCGGCGCCATCGCCAACGGTGGCTCCATCCTTGCGGCGCAGGCCATGGGCGCCGATCTTGCCTATATCGGCTCGCCCTTCATCGCCACGACAGAAGCACGTGCGACAGATGCCTATAAACAGATGATCGTCGACTCGAATTCATCCGACATCGTCTACTCCAACTATTTCACGGGCATTGGAGGCAACTACCTGAAGCCGTCCATCGCTAATTCGGGCCTCGACCCGGACAACCTGCCGGAGGCTGATCCTTCCAAGATGGACTTCGACAAGGCGCAGCAGGACGGCGCCAAGGCCTGGAAGGATATATGGGGCTGCGGTCAGGGCATCGGCGCTATCCGCGAGGTGGCTCCTGCCGGACAACTGATCGACCGACTCGAGCGTGAATACAAGGAGGCTCGCCAGCACCTTTGCGCGGGCGCCTGATTCTCTGATTTCCACGACACCGCGCCGGCTTCGACGGCTGGCGCGGTGTCGGCGCTCATATGCCCAACGAGATTACCATAACTTCCATCTCGTAAAACCGACTCACTTCCGCACTGTCAGGCTCTCGCGACAAGCTTGGCGTGAAACCTTTTGAACAAACATACATATTGTTTGATTTGGGCCTTGCTTTCCTCCATGCTTTTGGTTATCAGCGCACCGTCCAGCCGGAAATGGTTGGCTTCCTTCGGGAAATTGGAACGCAATGTTCCGGGCCGCTTTAGCTCAGTTGGTAGAGCACATCATTCGTAATGATGGGGTCAGCAGTTCGAGTCTGCTAAGCGGCACCATAAAATCAAGCACTTAGCGCCATCAATCATCAATCAGGCTTATCGGTGTCACCATAGTGTCACTATAGTTTGAGCCGGTCGTGACACCTGTTTCTTTGTGAAGAATAGCGGCTGGTTGACGACTCGGTCGTGTCCTGCCAGCATTGGTGCAACATGGGGAGTGCGGGATGAAAAGCGGTACATGTGTTATTATTATCGACGGCTCAGAAGCGGGTCAGGCCGAATATAAATACAACGACACTGGTCGTGGACAACTTTGGATGGAGCCCGAAGTGTTAATGGATGCCTTCAGCTCCAACAATGTCGGGCTTCGACTTGGCGCGGAGGTCCGTTCGATAATCATCGAGAGCGCAACACCGGGAGAGGCTGCACAATTTTCTTTCTCAGAGTGGCGGAAGCAAAGATAGTTTAAACATGTAGGTCATCAAAAATGTCGATTGACAGCTATCACCGTGAAAAATTCAATAGTGCGATCTACTGCTTGGCATCGCCTGAAAGCCTGAACAGAAGGCTTTTCACAGCGTTTTTGTCCATGATTACAGTTGACCCCGAGCAATTCACAGATCCTGAATTAGGAAGGCGATACAGGGAACTGCTTACTCGCGTTAACTCAGCGCCCGAAGAATTTGAAGGGCAAGGCACACTTCAAGCGACACTTAATACCATGAGCGATGAAGAAATGTATGATGTAGCCAAAGAAATCATCTCCATTCACAATGAGCTTATGTACGCTATCAAGCCAAACTGAACTCACTCAGAGTGTGCAATGGAGATGCCAGATTGATGCTGACATCTCCACAGTCATTTGTCCTCCATTGATTTTTCTGATTTGTCTTCAGTACGAGCAATGAGAAATAATTATGGAACCCGCTTCTGCCCCGCTTCGATGCGCTGCAAAATCTCTTTCACGACACGCATGTCACCGCCGAGTTGAACGAGAGTTCCTTGAAATTCTTTGATCGCTTGACTGGCGTTGAGTGTCGCTTGTTCGTTTGTGGCGATCCGATATGACAGATTGTCGTTAGACGCTGCCAACTTGCGGACATCGCTTTCTACGCTTTTAAGGCGTTCGTCATATCTGGCGTCATTCGCTTTCACATCGGCAAGACGGTTTTTGTGCAGCTCGTCGTGCGAAGTCCATCTTGCTGTCTGATCGCGCTCGACGCGGCTTATTTCGGCAGCATTTGCGCGAATATCGGTCTGTATTTTTTCCGCATATCCACCGCCTTTCCATATCATCGCTAGAGCGCCGAAAATGATGAGCGTTGTGTTTATGAGAGAGCCGAACTCCCGCCAAACGCCTGCTACCTGGCGCACCCCGTTAACCTGTTTAAGTTCGGTCACTTCTTCCCCCAGATGTCTTTCACTGTATGACCGCCCATGTAGAGCGCTAGAAATGTGATCGTTAGGCTGACAAGCACGCTAAGATCAGGGATCGAGAAGGCAACGCCGGTCATTCCGCTGACGATGGGAGCAGCCAGCAAGGCATAAAACCAAGCCAGCATGAGAAACCACATCCATGCCGGGCGCCATGCCCATGTCCAAAGAGCTTCTGACTTGTCCATCTCAGCTTTGAAAAGCTCGTTGGTTAGGCGCTGCTGCTCGACATAAAGACGAAGAATTTCTGGATTATCTTCTGCGGCCATCACAGCCGCGTCGATCCGATCAGCTGGCAGTGTCGGAATGACGACAGGATCAACGCCAAGGCTTTCAGCTATGGTGTCCACGACTGTACCAGCGAGGCCGCCAATCGTCGGCCCGAGCTGAGCCGATACGATATCTTTCACAATGCCCGATCCAGTACGGACGGCAGAGGATAGGATTGTATCAAGGATTGCGTTACTCATGCTGCTGCCTCTGCGGTGAAAGCGTCAGCGCGTGTTTTGTTCACATGCGAGCGCCAGACAAGATAAACGACCAGAGCAACAGCACCGAGAACGACGCCAGCTGTGATCCAATGTGCCAGCTGATCAGAAACTGCATATGAGCCAGTACCGCTTGCGCCGGTTGCTGCTGCGCCAGTCGCCTGCTGTTTTGCCTTGGTTGCTGCTGCCTTTGCTTCGGATTTAAGGACGGTTGACGCTGCTGCCGCTGTTGATGCCGTAGCAACAACCATTTTGAGCGCTTGAGCCTCACAGGCCGCAATGCGCGATGTCCAGCCTTTGCCGAAGGTGACGAACGTCTTGAGAGACTGCACAAAACCGGTGCGCTTGGCGCAAATCTTCTTCACAATGTCTCTGGCATCCGACACACGAGCTTTCGCCAGGGTGTTCGCACCGACTACACCATCCTGTTTGACGCCGAGTGCAGCCTGAAGCCATTTCGCGCCACGCGCCGGCCCCGACATGACGCCGCTATCGAACGTGGCAAGATCGACGCCGAGAGGCAAACTGTCGCCTTGGATCGGTCGCCAGTAGTTTTTCTCGTAGATCGGCTTCACATCATCAAGCGTAAGGTTCTTGATATCAAGATTGGGATACGAATGCGCTGCAATGCCGTATTTCGTACCTTTTAGCGTACCTACACCGACTTTGCCGCCAGTCCAGTTTCCCGGGTCTTTTCGATTGCTGGAATATCCGCCCTCATACTTGAGGGTAAAGGCGAGACAGTTTGCGAAATTGGCTTTCATTGTGCTTCCTCTGGACACAAAAAAACCGCCTCAAGGGCGGTGCTGTTGGTCAGGTTGGTGTGTTCGCTTACGGAGCCAAAAGCTCGGCGGCTCTCGCTTCACCGAATAGCTGCTTCGCCATGCCTTCCAGGAGCGGCCAAAGCTCGTGATCTGAACGAAATGTTGCAGCCGTTTCAAATATCTTTCGCGTGCGAAAAGGTTGCGTAGTCATTGCTTCTGCCACCTGATCGGCTTCCGCTTCCGTCATTCGTTCCCAAAGGGTTACTGCGGGAAGAACAGTCACCATGGGTTCCCGTACAGGTTCAATGAACTCACCAATTGGGCCAAACTCGCCAGAATTAACGCGGTCCCAAATTTCTTGGCCTAAAGGCGTATCGTATCCGTCTGAAACAGCAAAAGGCCATGTCTCCGACATATCTTCTATGATTGCCGAGCCATGCAGTAATTTCTTGTCACGATCAGCCCATGACACGTTCTGAATATCAAGAAGTTTCATTATCCAACCCTTTTAAGCAAAGAGGCCACAGTGCCGCTCATTGCCGCCCCCACAACCATCCATGTTCCAACACCGATACCGCCAGCTTTGGCACTAGCCGCGTTTGAAAAATCAACGTCTGTTCCTGCAACCGTACCGTATGTGCTTACTGTTCCAGCTGTTGATTTTATGCCGAAAAGATATGTTCCAATAGGGTAGGTCGTTCCCATGAGATAAGTCTGAGTTTGAGCTATTCCTTCTTGAATGGCCCAAGCTTGCGCTCTGCTTTCGATGCGTAAAGATATAGCTTGAAAGGCAGTCGAAGACCCCCAAGGCGACCAGACGCTACCGTTTATGTTGCCATCGTTGGAGAGAAAAGCCGCGCCACTGTAGACAACGGAACCTGCACGTGCACGGATATGCCCGTAACCATCAAGGGCAAAGCCTCCCAATCCCAAGTCAACAATAGGCGCGTTTCCAGCTACGCGTCTCAAAAGTACGCCGCCGTCAACCGTGTCAGATACATTTGCGAATAGCCGATAGACGTTTGCGTAAGAAGGTGACGACAGCTGTATTCCGGGTAAATCCTTACGAATAATAACGTCGCCGTTAAGCGTACCGCCGTCCATACCAAACGCGCTTATGTTTGATCGGGCCTGAGCCTGCTGGGGACCAGTAAGGGACTGTGGCCCGTATGATACCGCTGTCGCTCCTGCCACCGTTTGCCAAGCGACATCACCGTCCGTTGCGCTGTTCTTTGTAAGAACCTGACCGGATGATCCACCCGGTGCCTGAATTGCGGTGTCCGCTTTGCTCAATGAGGCTTGAGTTGCAGTTGAAAGAGAGACCGTGCGATTTGCCGACAGATCGCCACCGCCTGAAAGACCAGTGCCAGCGTTGACAGAGCGCGTCGGTTGTACGGCGCTGTCAGCTTTCGCGAGAGAAGCAATTGAAGCAGCATTCAACGCAAAAGATCGGTTCGCGGATAAATCACCACCACCCGATAAGCCCGTACCTGCTGACACTGTACGTGCTGGCTGTACCGCACTGTCGGCTTTGCCTAGGCTTGCCAATGTCATTGCATCAAGGGAAAGCGTGCGATCAGCGGCGAGCGTGCCTCCGCCCGTGATCCCTGTTCCGGCGATAATCTGCCTAGCGGGTTGAACTGCAGTGTTCGCCAGTCCCAATGAAGCAAGCGAAGTAGAACTCAGAGCCAGTGTGACATTGTTCGCGAGCGTGCCTCCGCCTGTAAGACCGTCACCGGCTGAAATTGCTCGTGTTGGCTGCACTGCCGTATCGGCCTTGTTTCCCTGCTGAGTGGTTGCAAAGCGCTGCCCGCCAAGCGTCTCGATGGCCTGTGAAGTGCTCAAAGGCGTCATTGCAGATGCATTATTCAGGCCCTCGCGGGCCTGTGCCTCAGTCGAATAAGGGCGTACCGCGTTTGCAGCATTTTGCAAAGATGTGCGCCGCGTCGATGGGCCATCAATTGCGATATTGTCAATAGGAGCCGGGGTGAGTTCTTCCGGCAGTTCATTAATTCTGAGACGAAGATCAGCCATTACACGCCCGTCCTGATGATAAAGTTCATGATTATGGATGGCTGCACATTCAGGTGAGCTCCGCTACCGCCTGTGTAGTTGGTGAGAATCGGGTGCGTATGGTCAGGAGCTTCACCCGTTTCACCCTCAACATATCCATCCACGTTGTTGCCGGTATGGGCGACACCGAAGCCAAGGCTCGAGCCACCAACTTTTGTAAAAAACCGGGAGTGTTTGTGGCGTCCAGCCGCCAAGGCAGAGCCATCGTGCCTATGCGCAGGAATTTGCGCCTCGGTTAGCACAATTCCTTGTGCGCCCCCTGCTGATCCGAGAACATTTCCGTTAATCCCAGAACCACTGGGCGTAATACGGTTCGCAGCTGGACCGCCCATATCGTCACGACCAACCGGAACACGACCGCGCAAATCTGGTAGGCTAAAGGTCGAACCTCCATCGCCCGCACCATATTTGACGCCAATCGCTGCAAACAGTGCAGCATAGGTGGTTCGTGAAACTGATTGCCCGAAGCAGAGCAGCCAACCTTGTGGTGGCGCATCGCCTGCGAAGGTTTTCACTTCACCAATCGGTACGGCTGCATCGAGCAGCTTTTTGCTCACAGCGTCGCCGGGGTTCTTCGCATCGCCCAGATCAGTGACGAGAAAGCCGCTCATTGAAAGGTTACGAATGGCAGGTGTCGAGCCATCACGCTTCAAGCACTGAGAAAGCGCCTGCGCAACGTCTTCGAAGGGTATGTTGTGCTGTTCGGCCAGCACCTTTTCGCCTGTAGTCGCCTGGTAAATCGGCGGCAGGCTGTATTTGCCGTTGCTATCGAATGGCATGCGTTTCTCCAATAAAAAAGCCGCCCAAATTGGACGGCTTGCGCATCTCGACTTTAAATTGCGACTCGGATCAGATGGCCTCGGGATAAAGGGAGGGATAAATGCCAACGCTGATCACGATTGAAGGGAATGTCCCTGTACTAACAGACAAAGGGCTTCGGCTCGTAGATTGGCTGGAATATGATGGCCGAGCATGGATAGCAGATCTCTGGATTGTTGCATCTGACGGCAAATCGCAAAGACCACTTCGCATAATAGCTCCTCGGTTTGCGCCGGGGTTCGAGCCGATACCGGGGCCGTCAGTTCTCCAGTTTTTTCAAACGATGCAAGTGCCAGAAAGTCTTCTGGAGCAAGGTTTCGTTCCATCGGAATTAGCGCCTCTAATCGAAGTTCGTGAGAACCCGGATATATATGCTGAGCTCCATTACGGAATGCGCGACCTGCATTGAAGCGATCATCAGTGTGCAAAGCATCCATCTGACTTCCCTTTTCTGAAATGTTGAGGCATGTTTGAGCCTGTCTAATGGGGGATTTCATGCGTGTTTTGTCGACAATATCTCTTTGTTTTTTAGCTTCTTTGGCTTTGGCGGATGAGCCAACGTCTGTGAGCTATTACTGCGCCGCCGAGTTTGCTGGCGGCTTACGGTTCGATGAAGCTGCGAAGCGATGGGGATCAACTGAATTCGTACCAAGGGACAAATTCTTACTTAAGGTGACGGATCGCTCTGCCGTTCAAGCGGACGGCCATAAACTGATATCGGTTTCAGTAACGCCATCAGGAAGCTCGAACGGTGCCCCCTGTGTGCAAGATGGTAATTACGAAATGCAACTTTGGCCGCGAGGAATGATACGATGCAATTCTATGCTCACGGACTACGTCTTTAATGTTAAAGACAATCGATTTCTTGCTGCATATTCCTTCGGATTTGTTGACGGAGAAGATGCAGGCGGTAATACTCCTTCAATGACTGGCGGGTATTGCACTAAAATCTAACGGTCACCCTGAGTTTAACCTGCGGTCCATAAATGCACGAAATCGACCACGATCCGAACGAACCGAAGATAGACCGTGACAGCTTTCCTTGGTGGCTGGCCTGGATCGTCGTTTGTGTCGGTTGGTTCGGATTTTGGCATTACGGTCTGATCGAGTGGTATTCAGCAGCACTGGGCCTCGGAACCGGTACGCTGTTAGCAGGCTGGGCCATTGATAAAACCGGCAACCGCATTCCGGAGAGTTGGCGCGGCAAGCGTTAATGGCTTGGCCGCACCGTCAGTTCAAGCGGCGGTCGCTTTTCCTGTCCTAGCACTCGCGGTGTAGCAATAGATCCTTCAGCGTTGATAATGGCGTTAATCAGGGCTCTGCGTCCCGATGTTGCTTTTCCTTGCGCTACGGCACCATCCAGAGCTGCTTTTGCAGCGACGGGATCAGTCTCCATAAGCACTTTTGCCAATCTCTGAATTACCGGCTTCGGAGTTCCTTTGGCTTCTGTGAGAAGTTTCGTGAAAGCCGCAACAGCGGTATCTTTAATGCTTCCACGCATAAGGCCAGAAAAGATTGACGGATCAAAATTCGCCATGTCTGCCATATCAGCGAGATTGTCAGCGGTCTTCGATCCGCCCATAGCCTCGTTTGCAGTGGCAAACATCTTTTGTTCGCGGCCTATGCGTCGAGCCATTTGATCGGCTTTACTTGGAACGGCGAAAGCTGGAAATTCCTTAGCCGTTTTATCTGTGATCAGCATTCGAGCTTTGTTTGTCGTCGGGGATGAAGAAGCCGCTTCAACACGTGCAATCCAAGGATCAGCATAACCGGATCGGAACGCTATACGCTCTCCCGGATGCATTGCCGAAAAGGTATCAATGTTATCCATTGCCCGCATGCGAGCTGATGCAGCGTTCTGGCCTGTTTCGACAGCATCAATAATTTTGCTCTGGCTTTTAAACGTGTCATTTGCGGCCCGATATCCCGGGGAAGCTTGTTCAAGCGCCCTATCGAGTTGATTATTCAACTGACCCAATGCCCGAGCCCGATTTCCCTGTCCTGCACGCTCAGCGACCTTAACAGCATCACTAACGTCCTTCTTGAGTGTAAGAACTCGATTGAAGTCCGTCAGATTTGACGTGTCGTCTGTCATGCGAGCGCGGTATCCAGTCAGCGCCCGCTCAATACTGTCGCCAGCGATATCATCAACAGGTGATACAATCTGCTGAACGCCCGGGCGAATGGTGTCATCAATATGTTGGATAACTGGCGAAACATTTACCGGACCAGCGCTAGCCCGAGCAGCAGCATAATTAGCGTCTGCAAGAGTATCGCGTGCCGCCGTTAAGCCTGCTGTGCGCTGAGCTGCCGTGTCTGCGGCTCCAAAGCCCTCCGAGAGCGCATTAACCAAGCGGTCACCCTGACCGGTCTGGCGGCTAACCAGCTGCTCGAACACTTCCTGTCGCGCATCATTCGGTGTGCGCACAACGGTCGAAAGCATTCTACGCCCCTGATGTCCCATGGCATCTGCCACGTTGAACATGTCCTGACCGTCAGCGCGAGCGCTATCCAACGCCCTAGCAATCCGATCAGATGACGTTCCAGAGCGGGAAAGGGCGGTATTCAAGGCCGCATCCGCATACTTCTGAGGGCGTAGACGCGCCATCAGGGGAGCAACGATTGGCTTAGAAGCTGCCGATACACCGGCGATTGCATATGGTGCGGCTCCGCCTAAAGCTAACCCTAACCCTCCTGACTTTAAAGCACTCACTGCTCGATCATCAAAATTACCTTCTCCGTTGCCGAAACCCTGAGCAGCGCCGAGCAGAGCGCCTTCAAGTGCGGACGCTCCAGCAACCCGGTTTAGGCCCTTGCCCGCATTCATTGCGTTGGCAGTTAGAGATACGCCGCCCTTAGCCAACCCCACACCGGTACCAATGCCGCCGCCGATCATACCACTATAGTAAGCGCCAGGATGATCAGACGCCGCACGCTTTTCAGCCTCTCGCATAACGCCAAGATTATAGTCGTAATCACCGCCAAACGGCACGCTCAGCGCTGCGGTTGCCTCATCCAGCAAACCGAACCCAGCACCTTGACCAGCACCTATACCAATAGCAGCAGCGCGCCCGGTGGGAATGTTGAGATTGATGGGGCTGCCAAGGTCTTCCATCTGGCCGGTCTTTGGATTGAAAACCATACCTTCAGGAGGTTTGCCATAGGTACCATCGTCGTTACGAGGGTCCGGCAATGCTGTTCCACCGCGTGCCAAAGTCGGGCCAACTGTCCCGTCATTCGTGGGTGCTTGCTCCGATCTGATGCGGCGGATTTCATTGGCAAATGCCTTTGCTGCATTGGTGTCGCCAGCAGCATCAGCATTCCTCAATGCCCGCTCAAGTTGATCAATTGATGCCATGTCATCCACCATACTTTTTTAGCAAATCATCAATCGAACCGTCGCCGTTGGAGCCCTTTGTCGCTCCCTTATCGGAAGTGTCGGCACTATAGCGAGGATCTACCTCCGAAGGATCGATGCCCATCTTTTTCAGAGCAGAAAGAGAACTTGGCGTGAGGAACATAGGAGCCTGCTGCCCCATCACGTTCCGATACCGCTGATCGTAAGTATCTGTACGTGCAGCTAGCATGTGAAGGGCGGAAACCACCGCGCCTCTCAACTGTTCTGGCGAGCTGGATGTGCTAATTGCATGCTGCCATTCTTCGACTTCCTTCTGATTGAGGGCGCCAACGCCTTTGAAAGCCTTTGCAAGTTCGTCAGCCACGCCTAGACGATAGGTTTCAAAGCTGCGCTGTGCTGCATCGCCGGTCTGAGTAGAAGCCGCATTCTTGACGGTATTCCAGAGCGGATAATTGCTGTTGCTTAATTTCCCGTGTTCTTCAACCATGCCCGCCATATGTTGAATGGCGAGGTTAGTTGAAGACGCCATTTTAGCCATCTCGCCGGTGGCGTAGTCTTTTCTGGTAGCAACACGCGCACCAGTCTGAGCCATGTCCCACGTGGGATCATAGAGCGATACAAGCTTAGCGAGCTCCTGACGTTCGCCACCGCGCAGTGATGTGACACGACCAATATCAATGCGCCCGTCCGAAATACCCTTCACCTGAGCAGCAAGAGCCGATGGCAACTGTTTCAGGAAAGCTTCTTGGGTGCTCGCATCGGGAACACCCGTTTCAGTCATCGACACTGGTGGAAGGCTATCCAAATTTACAGACGCATTTCCAACCGTCGCGGTTACTGCAGGAGTGGCATTAGTGATAACGCCGTCCTTCCCGATCCGAACAAGCTGGTTGCCTACGACTTTGAAGTTATCGGAAGGATTATCAGTCTCACGGTTCAACTTTGCAATTTGAGCTTGTCGGAGCGGGTCGCGTGCCTGCGCCTGTTCCTCGTACTGCTGCTGAAAGAGCCAGTTATCCCGAGCCGCCTGCGTTGTTCTGGCTTCCTTGCTCTGGTCCATCTGGTTTCGGATTGCCATACCGATCACACTGCGCTGCGTGTCGTTGAGCCAAGGATCAGAAGCCGCCTCTAGAAGTTGCTGCATGTTGGCGCTTCGCTGAGGCTGATTTCCTGTAGCAGCAAAACTTCCCATCGTGGGAACGCTTGCCTGAGGCGCAGGAGGGAAGTATCCCGACACATTCGCGGACTGTTGCGGGGCTTGTCCATTTGGTGCGAGTGCACCGCCGAACATTGCATCATTCTGGCGCAGCAATTCTTGCGACGGACCGCTTTGCAATGGCTGCGCAGACGGCTGGCCCTGTATGGCTTCAATTGCTCCTGTCGGCGTCTGATCAACCGCTCCCGCATTCCACCGATCATTAAAGTTACTCTGCACTGGCGAAGTGTTGTTCAATGACGCACCTACGCCATTGTAAGGCATTGGCGGATTACCGGCTCGTTGCGCACCTTCGTCAACATAACGCATACCTTTGCCATCATAGGTCAGTTCAGGTCCGCCAAATGTTGCACCAGCAGACGGCGTAACCTCTGGGCCGGTCGCCTGACGTGCGAATGCAAGGTCAGCGGGCGACACGTCTGCACCGGGAGCAAACAGGCCGTCAGGATCGACGCTAGGAGAAACCGCTTGAATGGCCTGCTGTGGCGTGTTTGGGCGTGTTGCAGCTGTCGTGGTCGGGTCAATGGCTTCAGTGCCGCCACCGAGCAAAGCAAGCGCCTTCTGACGATGCCCGGCCATCTGGTTTTCCCATTTGTCCCGCACATCACCGGGAGCGCCGCCATTGTTTGCGTCAGATGCAGAATACCGGCCCGGGGAACCCGCATTGATGGTCGAATAAAGGTCAAGGCCGCTCATACCTGGCTTATAGCCGGATGCACGGAAATAGTTTGCCACAGCACCATTCGCGCCAAGCTGGGAAGCAAGCGGATTATTCCAGTCAACGCCGAATTTCTGCGCCTGCGGTTCGCCAAACTGGATCAATCCACGGTGCTGACCATGCTGTGTTGTCGGACCCTTCTTAAGGGGATCAAACGTGCCACCGGTTTCATAAGAAATAGCCGTTGCAAGATCCACCGGATCGGCACCAATCGCATGCGCAGTCTCAATAATCCCGTCGCGCAAAGCGTTCCCATTGGGCGAGTATGAGTTGTTGCTAGGAGAATATGCTGCGGTACCTGTAGCGCTGCTGCTCGTTGGCGATGATCCAGCTGCTACAGCCGAAGGATATGCAGCACCGCCCATCAAGCTTGCTAGGTCGAGATTAGCAAATTTCTTTGCCGCGCCCTCTATTCCTGCTTTCTCAGATGCGTCAGCTCGACCCTTACGAATATTGCCAACAAGTGCATTAGCCATACGGGCAGCGCCTTGTGTCCAATGACCCACCGGCGATGTATCAACACCGGATGCAATCATTGCCTGTGCAAGCTTGCGTTCGCGTTCCAACTGCTCAGGCGTCTTTTTGGTTCCGCCATCGCCCCAGACAAAGAAATCCTGCAAAGCCATTAGTATAGCCCCCTTGGACCCAGACCGAATAAGCTGGCGAGCTTGATCTTGCTGGCCTGTGTGGTGTTGTTTACTGCTTCGTTTGCCATCATTGAAAACCCTTGCATGGGGTCACGGATTGGCTGCTGAGTTGGCGCGGCGACGGTGCCGATAACCTGTTGAGGCTGTGGCGCCTCGCGCAGTCGAGAGAAAGGCTGCGGATTGGTAAAAATCATTACCTCACCTTTCCATAATCAACCATGCGGAAGCCGCTCGGGTGCTTAGCAACCGCCTCTGGCTGCTTTTTCTCAACGTCCTGAGCCATGACACCCATCTGAGTAGGGCCGCCGTCCTTATACCGATAGGTATAAATTGGCGTGCCTTCGTCCGTTTTACCCACACGCTCGATATCGGTTTTCAGACGCTTGTCAGAGAAGCTGAACATTCCCATTGCGGCTGAACCCAGCCCGAACAAACCACCCATCTTCGATTGATAGTTCGCCATGTCGGCCTGATACTTCTGGTTGACCAGACCCGTGTAATCGACGCCGCCGACGCTTGATTGTGGTGTTGCGCCTGACATTTGTGCAGGGTTCTGGATTTGCGAACCGCTCATCAGTCCAATGATTTCGTTTAGAGGCTGGTTTCGCTGCGCTAATGCTTCGCTGAAAGCCGACTGACGCCCGTTCAACATAAGCTGGTTGTATGCATCGTTCTTAGACTGCGTCATGCGTGACATTTCGGAGTTCCAAGCGTCAGAACCTTCCTGAATGCCTTTGTTTTTGAGCGTAGTGCGCAGTTTTTCTTCGTCCTGTGCAAAACGAGGATCAAGGCGCTGCGCCCCAAGGTCATAGGCCCAATTGGCAGCATCCTGATTGTTGAACTCAAATGGCTTGTTGAGCAGGTCACGGATTTTCGATGACTGATCGACGGCTATCCCAGCAAGATTTCCCTGCGCTGCCTGCGTCTGATTGAAAATAGACTGCTGTTCAGGACTGAGGGTCGTAGTCTGGGTAAAGGTCGGAGTTTCAACCCACTTGCCGCTCATTTCATCGAAATGCTTCCGTGTTCCGGTCTGGTCATAGCTGATGCTGCCCCATGGGTTGTTCTGGTTCACCATGTTCAGCTCTTGCTGCGTGATCGCAGTCGAGCGGTTGGCAGCTGCCTGTGCGCTTGCTGTTTCCTTCGGATCTGGTGCCTCTGGCTGTTTCTTGCCCATTTTATCTACCTGTCGATTGATGCTTTGAAAAAGCGACCGTTGCGCCAATCGTCATCGGTCAAAGTGAAAATGAACTCGCCCTCATCGCGACCGCGAAGGCGGGGAATGAAGGTCTCGGAAAATCCGTAGGCTCTGGCGATACGGATCATGTTTTGATTGCGATCTGATACCCGCATGACGACAAGCTGATTTTTAAAGCCGTCAAAGACGAGAGACATGATCTGCTGAAGTGTGCGCCGGTTAAGCCATCGTTTCGAACTTGAGCCCGCCGTCATTTCCATGACGCCGCTTTCCGGATGCCAGTTGTGAAAGAGAACTCCCGCGATGAGCTCACCGTCTTCGAAGAACCCCATGGCCGCGTATTTATCGAGAGCATAGGGATCGTCGAAAACGATCTTGCAGACAAATTCTCCAATTATTGAATGTGAACCGCGTACCGGCTGCCAGCCAAAAAGCGCAGTTTCAATCATGCTGGCACGTCCGTCATTTCGAAAGTTAGATCGGTGCTCATGATTTCAGCATCAAGCGGAACGATATATCCGCTTGTGACCTGACAAGATGGTCCTAAGACATATCCGCCGCCGCCTATCGCCTGCCATTCGTTGTTCAGGATGGCTTGTGATGCCGCTCCCCATGTGCTGGCACCCCAGATGGCCGTTCCCCATTCCTGAGTAGATGTGACTGCAGTAGAGTTGGGTGCAGGTGGAAGTTCCTTGTCGTATTCAGCGTGCAGCTTAACCTCCATGTTGAGTTGAGCGGAGGCCCGGATTGTAAACCGGACAAGCTTTGCAAGCTTCATGAGTGCAGGCTGTCCATAGTCCTCAAAAAGAGGCAGATAAGCCGCCGTGTAGGTATTGCCCTTGTCACTCCCGCCAATATTCGCCTTGATGACTTCACCTTCCAAAGAGCCGAAATATAGCTGGCCTTGAAACACTTCCATGCAGTTCGAAGTCCAACCGGTGAAGCGGCACCACTTGCCCGTCAATGCATTGGCAACAAACATGACAGGGGATGAACCGTTCAAATGGGGCGGGGTGACAATTACCATTTGGCGCTCAGCCCAGAGCATTGCATGCCATCCAGCATTACCGCGAAGCAGACATGCTTCATTCCATGCGTCTTCAATTGGATAGGAGACCGTTGCAGGGGATAATGCGGCAACGTCACGCTGAATAGCCTGTGACAAAGGCACAAAGCCGGTTGTCGTAGCGATAATGATGTCACCACCCGCCCGGATACACGCATTCTTTCCCAGAGGCTTGCCGATCCGATAAACGCCTACCTTGCTCCAGTCATTCGCATCGCTCGGGTTAGCACCTTGAAAGACCGCAACTTCGCCCTCTGTGCTGACAAAAACGCATTGTTCCGAAAGTCCGCCAGACGAGCCACTGTCAAGAGACCAGAAGGCTCCAAACAATAGCGAGCCGCCTTCGTTGAAGATACCACCGAGCGGGAATTTCTTCAGTTCACCGCCGATTTGATCAACCGGCAGATACCAGGCATTCAGACTATCGCCCTCAACAAAGAACAGGCGGTTCTTGTAAGCCCAGACGAAAGACATGTCCTCAGGTGTCACAACGGTTTCTGTTGCTGGCATGGTGAGCGCCGGATCGGAGGAAAAAGCATTCCCGTCATAGACGAATGGCTTATCTTCGCCATTTACCCCGCGAAGGAATATGCCGCCGCCTGCGGTAGCAAACTGCACGACTGACCAGTCACCATTCTTCTGATTGTTTAGAACATCCAGACCTTTAGTCGAAAGCTCTCCCAAAAGGTCGTTTTGATCGGTTTTGATATCGTCATCGGTGCTGGTGCCGATACGCCAACTGTAAGGGCTTTGCACAAGCGTGATATCGAAAACCTGAGTGTCTGTTGCACCAAATAGGCGCTGATTTCCTCCACTCACGTATTTGAAAAGAGACCGGACGGACTGCGATCCATCTCCAAGAGTGGCATGCAATTCACTCCCACGCCGCATGATGACGGTGCTGGCATAGGGAAAGAAATTGTCGAGAATAGCCGCAGCTTGCGGCAATCCCGGTGCTTGAGCCTGGGCAACGTTTCTATTAGCCACCCATCCGCCGATTGGGGAAGTGTAGCGCTTCGGCTGAGACATGCGCGGCTTGCGCGGAGAACGAGGCCACCTCATCCGAGCTCACCCCAATATGGCAATGACGCATTACCGCGCCTGCGCGAACCGCCCTCTACGAAAACCCGCGCCCCCTTGTCTTCGCCTGCGAGTTCATTGAAGCGCTTTTCAAACAAAGCCTGATCGTCGGTATAGTCGATGCGCTTTTGCTGGCGATAGCGCCAAACAAGTCCGAGCGTAAGCAGTTCCTCATCCAGCAGGAAGCTATCGTTATCCTTTTCAAAGCTTCCCTTTGGAACGCCGTTCTCATCAGTTGCAAACTGATTTCCTTGGTAGAAAAACTTAATCTCTTGCCCGAGGGAAGGCTTTGGCATGATATGGATCTGTCCGCCGAACGTGATCCAGCGCCCAAGAGAACAGACGCCATAAGGCATTTGCAGCATCAGCCATTCATCGGGATCAACACAAGGTTGATAACCGTAGAGGGGAGCGGTTGCAGATCGCAGGCTAGAGCCTTTCTGCATTCTGTCGTAGTCGGTTGGAAGGCTATAGCCCTCACTAGTGCCGTCACCAGTCAACGTGCATAGTTTCGTCAGGACGCGCCAATCGTGGGATTTAATAATATCCTTTGCCACAGCATTAACGAGTTCTGTCAGATCGCCCTCAAGTGGTTTGGTTGAGGAAAAAAAGACAGTCGGGCGCACACCCATGATGCGGGATGCAGCGCTTGTCAGCGCGTCCTTGACGGTCATTGATTAACCCTCGTCGGCCAGATCGAGCTCGCGAGCCATGGCGAGCAGGGTTTCGCGCTTCGGAGTGCCGCGCACACCTTCGCCGGACTTATCCTTAATGTAGGCTTTCAGTTCTTCATCCGGCATGAGGTCGAAAATGTCTTCTTCGTCCTCTGTGTCGTCGGGCGCTGGCTTTTCCTGTTCGGGTTCAGTGGTGTCGTCAGGTTCTACAGCTGCAACTCCAGCGCGATCCGCCTTCAGTTCGGCAATCTGCTGCCGGAGAAATGCGTTTTCTTCAGCCAGAGCAACCGAGCCGGCGCTTTTCGTCGCTGTTTCGATAAACGCCTGAGCCTGATCCTTAAGAGCACGGCCCCCGTGGCCGAGGTTCTTGAGGTTCTGACCATCAAGGCCCGCCAGCTGTTCAGCGGTGTAGATTTTGAGCGCCTTCAGTTCCATACGCTTTGCTTCGGTCAGGAACGGCAGTTCGGAAAGTGGCGTGCCGTCAGCGACCTGAGCGCGACCTTCCTTGAAGCGCAGATACTGGTCATTGTATTTCAGCGCATAGGTGAGCTTCTGCTGATTGCCGTACTCATCTTCACCCCATCCAGCGAACGAGTGCGCGGGGAAAACCGGCTTGTGCTGCTTGTCGCCCGGGAAATGGAGCTCGCAAACTTCGATATCGCTGTAGATCGGTCGGCCCGCCTTTTTTGAAGCTGCCGGATCAAGCTGCGCGATGCTCTTGAAAACTGGTGTTTCTTTCAGTGACATGACTGTTCTTTCTGTCTGAGAGATCGGAAATGAAAAGGGCGGGTTTCCCCGCCCTCTCAGTAATCAGAGTGCCGACCGCTTGGCGTGGAAGGCTTCGCCGCTCTTGACGGCGACCGGAACAGTGAAACCGCCCTCGCCAGCCGTGGCGACGAAGGTTGTTCCATTGATCTGCACTTCGGCATCCTTAGCGAGGTCAGCACCCGCCTTTACATGGATGTAATCATGACCATCGGAGCCCACGACCTTCGTGCCAAGCGCATAGCTTGGCGTTCCGGACGAATTCAGATCCCAATAGTATTTGGTTGCATGCTGCTCGACATCAGGGCCGAGTGTCGGAGTAATCCGGTAGGACATTGCCTTGACCTTTCTCGAAAAGAAAAAGGGCGGAGAGAACCGCCCTTAGTTTGCCGGGTTGCTGTCGAACAGACGCCACGAGAACAACGGATTGTTGTTCGTGAGCTCGCCCATGAAGCCGATGAACTGCGCAATTGCGTCCTGATTGATCGGCATAAGGCCGTCACCTGGAAACAGCTTGTCGAAGTTGCGGTTCGGGTTGTACCGGAAGCGCATGCTATCGGTATCAAGTCCATAGGTGGTATTGGCTGGCATGTTGGAGCCGATACCACCATCAAGGACGATTTCAGCACGCTTGCCGCCGCCGATATATTCCAGAGACGAGAAGCCAAGCTTTGCAAGCCCGCCTTCCTTGGCAATACGCTGGATAGCCGTGGTTGCGGCGTCGTATGCCTCGTAATGCTCTGGTGACATGAGGAGCAGATCAGCATGGCGCTTGCCGCGAGAGCGCTGCGTCATGATGCGATTGAGGAAAGGACGAATGGTATCCTTGTCCACTTGCGTACCGATATCAGTGAATGCCGTCTGGGCATCGAACGCACTGGTACGCCACTTGGCGACCTCTGCACGGTTGATACCGCCATACGTGCCCTGATCCGGCAGGATCGGAATAGCCGCATTCAGGCCAGTAACCGCCTTGCCGCCATTCGCGGAGCCGTCGCCATGCAGCGCGGCGTCCATCATGTCGGTCATGGAGCCTTCAGCCACCTCCAGATAGCTTTCCATCGTATCGAGAAGCTGGTTTTCACCCTCGTTATTCAGGATTTCCTCACTGGAAAGGGTGATCGGCACAGCAGCCATCTTCGGCGTGAAGTAAGCATCATTGAAAAGTTCAATGGGCTTGTTCGCCAAGATATCAAAGCCGTTGTACCACTGGCCATCCATCTTATCGATTTGAAGGCGTTCGCGGATGCGCGGGCCGGAATACGGCTTCCAGAGGCCTTTGCGCTTGAGCACGGCAAAGAATGCGTTGCTGTTCGAAACGAGGTCCTGATAGCCCTGCGAGCGGTCCTCAAGAGCCATCGAAAGAACCTGACGGTAATGGTCGATTTGTGTAACCGGAGCCATGGTAGGTTTTTCCTTTATTTGACTTTGCGCAGCGCTTTTTGAAGCGCCTCACGCGGTGAGTTTGAGGGCTTTCCTGCCGTGCGAGGGTCTGAGCCTGCCGTTGGTGCGCCTGATATGGATTTTTGCCCTGCCGGGTTGGCTGGGCTTGGTTCTGCGCGGGTTTGAGCCGCTGGGGTTTCCGTTGCCTGTGTGAGAGGCGTCGAAGAAGGGTTCATGCGGTCTGCGAGCTCGTAAGCTTCATGCAGGGTCGCAACGCGCTTGCTCTCAAGGAGAAGCGCAATATCGTCGGCCAGTTCGCCCACTCGGGGGTGATCCTTGGCGAATTCCTGAATAAGCGCATGTGTTTCGCGCAGCCGGTTTTCCTGCATCGACTGCTCGAAAGCCGCTGACCGGTTGGTCAAAGCCGCAATCTGCTCGCTCATCTGGCGAATGACGCTATCCTGACGGGATGCAACACGATCAGCAGGCATATTGACGTAATGCGCAGCCAGATCGCGGAACGTGACCGGCGATCCGTCCTGATTGGTCCATCGCTTATGCGCTGCAACATTCGCCACGATCTGCTCAAGGGCCGCGTAGGGGTCCTGATGCAGCATGCGCTCGATACCGGTATAGTTTGCCAGAGCATCCTTGACCGTTGTGCCATACTGCGTAGCCATGTCGTCATATTCGCGAATGGCTTCATATTTCTCATGGCTCTGCCGGTATTTGGTCAGGCCGTTCTCAAGCTCTGAAATGCTGCGATGCACTTCGGCCCGAACGCTTTCAGGCGTGTTTCCCCATTCCTGCTTGGCAACATCGTGAAAACGCTGCGGGGCTTCATTACGGTGTCCGACATCAGGGCCTTTGAGACAAAACTGGTTTAATTAAGAAGAGAGGATTTTCGGCTCATCATAGCTTTATCA